>NZ_CP189584.1:0-4468253 GCF_050156935.1 Pseudarthrobacter sp. P1
TTGAGAACTCAATAGTGTGCCAAGTTTTATTGATACCAATGAATCATTGATTGGTTGAACGGGCCCGTCCATCCCACCCCCGTGGTGGTGGCGGCCCGAACAGCCGGTTTCAAATTTAGTGCACCGTGTGTCCGCCCTTTTCCGGCGGTCCGGGGTGTGTCTGTAAAAACATTTATGGAGAGTTTGATCCTGGCTCAGGATGAACGCTGGCGGCGTGCTTAACACATGCAAGTCGAACGATGGCCCCCGCTTGCGGGGGTGATTAGTGGCGAACGGGTGAGTAACACGTGAGTAACCTGCCCTTAACTCTGGGATAAGCCTGGGAAACCGGGTCTAATACCGGATATTTACCCTCCTCCGCATGGCGGGGGGTGGAAAGCCTTGTGCGGTTTTGGATGGACTCGCGGCCTATCAGCTTGTTGGTGGGGTAATGGCCCACCAAGGCGACGACGGGTAGCCGGCCTGAGAGGGTGACCGGCCACACTGGGACTGAGACACGGCCCAGACTCCTACGGGAGGCAGCAGTGGGGAATATTGCACAATGGGCGAAAGCCTGATGCAGCGACGCCGCGTGAGGGATGACGGCCTTCGGGTTGTAAACCTCTTTCAGTAGGGAAGAAGCGAAAGTGACGGTACCTGCAGAAGAAGCGCCGGCTAACTACGTGCCAGCAGCCGCGGTAATACGTAGGGCGCAAGCGTTATCCGGAATTATTGGGCGTAAAGAGCTCGTAGGCGGTTTGTCGCGTCTGCCGTGAAAGTCCGGGGCTCAACCCCGGATCTGCGGTGGGTACGGGCAGACTAGAGTGATGTAGGGGAGACTGGAATTCCTGGTGTAGCGGTGAAATGCGCAGATATCAGGAGGAACACCGATGGCGAAGGCAGGTCTCTGGGCATTAACTGACGCTGAGGAGCGAAAGCATGGGGAGCGAACAGGATTAGATACCCTGGTAGTCCATGCCGTAAACGTTGGGCACTAGGTGTGGGGGACATTCCACGTTTTCCGCGCCGTAGCTAACGCATTAAGTGCCCCGCCTGGGGAGTACGGCCGCAAGGCTAAAACTCAAAGGAATTGACGGGGGCCCGCACAAGCGGCGGAGCATGCGGATTAATTCGATGCAACGCGAAGAACCTTACCAAGGCTTGACATGAACCGGAAACGCCTGGAAACAGGCGCCCCGCTTGCGGTCGGTTTACAGGTGGTGCATGGTTGTCGTCAGCTCGTGTCGTGAGATGTTGGGTTAAGTCCCGCAACGAGCGCAACCCTCGTTCCATGTTGCCAGCGGGTTATGCCGGGGACTCATGGGAGACTGCCGGGGTCAACTCGGAGGAAGGTGGGGACGACGTCAAATCATCATGCCCCTTATGTCTTGGGCTTCACGCATGCTACAATGGCCGGTACAAAGGGTTGCGATACTGTGAGGTGGAGCTAATCCCAAAAAGCCGGTCTCAGTTCGGATTGGGGTCTGCAACTCGACCCCATGAAGTCGGAGTCGCTAGTAATCGCAGATCAGCAACGCTGCGGTGAATACGTTCCCGGGCCTTGTACACACCGCCCGTCAAGTCACGAAAGTTGGTAACACCCGAAGCCGGTGGCCTAACCCCTTGTGGGAGGGAGCTGTCGAAGGTGGGACCGGCGATTGGGACTAAGTCGTAACAAGGTAGCCGTACCGGAAGGTGCGGCTGGATCACCTCCTTTCTAAGGAGCACCAAGCACGCGACGGTGCACCGCATGGTGTCCTGTCGCTGTGAGGAAGCAAAGCCCATTGCGAGAACGATTGTTTCTCGGTGGGTGCTCACGGGTGGAATTTCAATGGAACAGACCCCTGGCGGGTTTGGCCGGTTTTCCAAGTACGGATGTCCGCACGCTTGCGTGGGGTGTCCTGGAACGGAGCGTGACCGGCCTTCTTCGTGGGGGGATCGTTTGGCACACTGTTGGGTCCTGAGGCAACAGGAACCGTTGGTGCTTAGGCATCACCGGTTGGCTGGTTGGCTTGGTTTCCCGCACACGACCCCGTCCCCGGGGTCCGCCGGCACGCCCGAAAGGGTGGTGTTGGTTCCGGGGTGTGGTGTGTGACGGGGTTGTTGGTTGAGAACTACATAGTGGACGCGAGCATCTTATAAAGGAAGCAATTTCTTATGAGTTGATGAACCTGGATCTGGCACGCCCTTGGGTGTGTCTGTTTTCATGGTTCTCTCGAAATATTATATTGAATTCTGTGATCTAAGTGGTCAAGTTTTTAAGGGCACACGGTGGATGCCTTGGCATTAGGAGCCGATGAAGGACGTAGGAATCTGCGATAAGCCTCGGGGAGTTGATAACCGAACGGTGATCCGAGGATGTCCGAATGGGGAAACCCCGCCACGCGCCGCAAGGTGACGTGGTGACCCATGCCTGAACACATAGGGCATGTGGAGGGAACGTGGGGAAGTGAAACATCTCAGTACCCACAGGAAGAGAAAACAACAGTGATTCCGTCAGTAGTGGCGAGCGAACGCGGACGAGGCTAAACCGGTCCATGTGTGATAGCCGGCGGGCGTTGCATGGTCGGGGTTGTGGGACTTTCCATTCCAGTTCTGCCGGACTGGTGAGGTGAGAGTGTAGGCATAGGTGAACGGTCTTGAAAGGCCGACCGGAGAGGGTGCGAGTCCCGTAACCGAAATGCTTGTTACACCGCCTGGGAAGCATCCCAAGTAGCACGGGGCCCGAGAAATCCCGTGCGAATCTGTCAGGACCACCTGATAAGCCTAAATACTACCTAATGACCGATAGCGGACAAGTACCGTGAGGGAAAGGTGAAAAGTACCCCGGGAGGGGAGTGAAATAGTACCTGAAACCGTGTGCTTACAAACCGTCAGAGCAGGCTTGGTTCCTGTGATGGCGTGCCTTTTGAAGAATGAGCCTGCGAGTTAGTGTTACGTCGCGAGGTTAACCCGTGTGGGGAAGCCGTAGCGAAAGCGAGTCTGAATAGGGCGAGTGAGTGGCGTGATCTAGACCCGAAGCGAAGTGATCTACCCATGGCCAGGTTGAAGCGACGGTAAGACGTCGTGGAGGACCGAACCCACTTCAGTTGAAAATGGAGGGGATGAGCTGTGGGTAGGGGTGAAAGGCCAATCAAACTTCGTGATAGCTGGTTCTCCCCGAAATGCATTTAGGTGCAGCGTTGCGTGTTTCTTGCCGGAGGTAGAGCTACTGGATGGCCGATGGGCCCTACAAGGTTACTGACGTCAGCCAAACTCCGAATGCCGGCAAGTGAGAGCGCAGCAGTGAGACTGTGGGGGATAAGCTTCATAGTCGAGAGGGAAACAGCCCAGACCACCAACTAAGGCCCCTAAGCGTGTGCTAAGTGGGAAAGGATGTGGGATTGCGAAGACAACCAGGAGGTTGGCTTAGAAGCAGCCATCCTTAAAAGAGTGCGTAATAGCTCACTGGTCAAGTGATTCCGCGCCGACAATGTAGCGGGGCTCAAGTACACCGCCGAAGTTGTGGATTTCCGGTACCAGGCAAGCCTTCGTGGTTCAGCCGCCGGGAGTGGTAGGGGAGCGTCGTGTGGGCAGTGAAGTCGCGGTGTAAACCAGCGGTGGAGCCCACACGAGTGAGAATGCAGGCATGAGTAGCGAAAGACGGGTGAGAAACCCGTCCGCCGAATGATCAAGGGTTCCAGGGTCAAGCTAATCTGCCCTGGGTAAGTCGGGACCTAAGGCGAGGCCGACAGGCGTAGTCGATGGACAACGGGTTGATATTCCCGTACCGGCGAAAAACCGCCCATGCCAAGCGGGGGACACTCACCGCCCGAAGCCTGCCCGGACACCCTTGTGGTGGAAGGGTTTTGGTGGAGCGCGGGAGAAGATCCCGGGAGGCAAGCGTATTAACAGGTGTGACGCAGGAAGGTAGCCGAGCCGGGCGATGGTTGTCCCGGTCTAAGGATGTAGGGCGGGCCGTAGGCAAATCCGCGGCCCTTAAATGCCTGAGATCTGATGGGACCCCCGTCAAGGGGGGATTCGGTGATCCTATGCTGCCTAGAAAAGCATCGGCGCGAGGTTTTAGCCGCCCGTACCCCAAACCGACACAGGTGATCAGGTAGAGAATACTAAGGCGATCGAGAGAATTATGGTTAAGGAACTCGGCAAAATGCCCCCGTAACTTCGGGAGAAGGGGGCCCCAACCTTGAACCACCCGCGCGGTGGGGAGGGGATCGGGGCCGCAGAGACCAGGGGGAAGCGACTGTTTACTAAAAACACAGGTCCGTGCGAAGTCGCAAGACGATGTATACGGACTGACTCCTGCCCGGTGCTGGAAGGTTAAGAGGACCGGTTAGCCGCAAGGCGAAGCTGAGAATTTAAGCCCCAGTAAACGGCGGTGGTAACTATAACCATCCTAAGGTAGCGAAATTCCTTGTCGGGTAAGTTCCGACCTGCACGAATGGAGTAACGACTTCCCCGCTGTCTCAACCATAAACTCGGCGAAATTGCAGTACGAGTAAAGATGCTCGTTACGCGCAGCAGGACGGAAAGACCCCGAGACCTTTACTATAGTTTGGTATTGGTGTTCGGAGTGGCTTGTGTAGGATAGGTGGGAGACTGTGAAGCGCCAACGCCAGTTGGTGTGGAGTCATCGTTGAAATACCACTCTGGTCACTTTGGACATCTAACTTCGGCCCGTAATCCGGGTCAGGGACAGTGCCTGATGGGTAGTTTAACTGGGGCGGTTGCCTCCTAAAGAGTAACGGAGGCGCCCAAAGGTTCCCTCAGCCTGGTTGGCAATCAGGTGTCGAGTGTAAGTGCACAAGGGAGCTTGACTGTGAGAGCGACAGCTCGAGCAGGGACGAAAGTCGGGACTAGTGATCCGGCGGCACATTGTGGAATGGCCGTCGCTCAACGGATAAAAGGTACCTCGGGGATAACAGGCTGATCTTGCCCAAGAGTCCATATCGACGGCATGGTTTGGCACCTCGATGTCGGCTCGTCGCATCCTGGGGCTGGAGTAGGTCCCAAGGGTTGGGCTGTTCGCCCATTAAAGCGGTACGCGAGCTGGGTTTAGAACGTCGTGAGACAGTTCGGTCCCTATCCGCTGCGCGCGCAGGAAATTTGAGAAGGGCTGTCCTTAGTACGAGAGGACCGGGACGGACGAACCTCTGGTGTGTCAGTTGTACTGCCAAGTGCACCGCTGATTAGCTACGTTCGGATGGGATAACCGCTGAAAGCATCTAAGCGGGAAGCTCGCTTCGAGATGAGATTTCCATGAACTTTGGTTCGAGAGGCCCCCAGCCAGACCACTGGGTTGATAGGCCGGATGTGGAAGCGAGGACTAACGACTCGTGAAGCTGACCGGTACTAATAGGCCGATAACTTACACCACCCCACACCTGGGTGAACCCGTTCTTCAAAAGGGGTTTACCACCTAAGGGTGTGGAGGTCACTGCATGCTTGCGTCCACTATGTGGTTCCCGGCCAACAACTTCCGTTGTTGCGCGGGGGACGAACACCCGCCACGGGTTTCCCCTCGGAAGCCCCGGCACGGGTGATAAATGAATGAAACGACACACGTTTCCCTGGTTTTCCCGCACCACCCCGCCTGAAAAGGCCAGGGTGTGGTGTGTGGAGGTAGAGTTACGGCGGTCACAGCGTGGGGGAAACGCCCGGTCCCATTCCGAACCCGGAAGCTAAGGCCCACAGCGCCGATGGTACTGCACTCGTGAGGGTGTGGGAGAGTAGGACGCCGCCGGACACCCATTAGGGCAGGCCCCGCACCGTTTGGTGCGGGGCCTGCCCGCATTTAACACCCGTTTTGGGGGCCGGGGGCGCGGCGCACGGTGCGTGGCCCGGCACCGCGCCGGTGATGCCTCGCGGCCATGACAAATGGCACAGCTCTGCTGCTGTCAGCGGTTTGGTTCCACGCCTAGGCTTGATACATGTCATCCTTGTTTTCCCATGCTGCAGATTCTGCCGAAGCGTCGGGCCCGGCTCCTGCACCGCGACACACGCTAGTGCGGTGACCTTAAACGTTGGGGGTGTTTTCTCATGCCGCTTTCGCGGTGTCGTGGCGGCCCCAGCGGTGGCCCTTCTCGCTGCGGATGCGGGCGCGTTCGCGGCGTTGGGCTTCCAGCACGTCGGGGTGGCGGGCGTGGGCGTTGCGCCAGCGCAGGTATTCGTGCAGCCGCCGGGTCTGCACGACGTGGTTGGGGTGGACCGAGTTGGCCAGGGTGAATTGGCGCAGCACCCCGAAGTGCGCCTCGATCGGGTTGGCCCAGGACGCGTTGGTCGGTGTGAAACACAGCTCCACGCGGTGGCGGGCGGCCCAGCGCCGGATCCGCGGGGTTCCGTGGGCAGAGAGGTTGTCCAAGATCACGTACACCGGTTCCCCGTCCGGGAGGTGGACCCGGATGCTCTGGAGCGCGGTGAGGCTGTTCACCCCGCCCTTGCGCCGGTGGTTGATGCCCCACAGGGTGTCCTCCCCGACCGAGTAGCAGCCGTGGAAGTACGTCACGCCCTCGGTGCGGTGGTAGGTCGCCGGCAACCGGTCCGGCCGCCGCTCCGGGGCCCATCCGGTGCCGGGGGTGGGGCGGATCCCCAACGGGCCGAATTCGTCGAAGGCGAAGGTGCGTTCCGGGTGCTGGTCGAGCACCTCCTCGATCCGCTCCAGTTTCGCCTCGATATCGGGGTCGGTGGAGTCCTTCCATGTCGAGGTGCGTTGGAAGGTGATCCGGTGCCGGTGCAGCAGGGTCCGCAACGCCTCCCTCCCGATCCGGACCGGATGATCAGGATCTTCGCGCAGATACCCGGCGAGCTTGCGCACCGACCAGTGCGTGATGGGCGTGCCCGCCACGCACGGGCGGGACAGGGCCGTCGCGGCGACGAGATCCTCGTGGCCATCATCGAGCAGGCGGGGACGGCCTCCCGCCCAGTCAGGGTCCAGGCAGTCCAAACCGATCTCGTTGAAGCGGTGGATCACCGCCCGCACGGTGTCCTCGTCCGCGGCAACCAGGCGGGCGATCACCGGCACCGTGTTTCCTCCCGCCGAGGCCAGGATCATCGTGGCACGCCGCCACCGGATCGCATTGCCGCCCTGCTTCGACTCACCCCGGCGCACGATCCGTAGCAGCCGCTCTCCCTCCGCCGGACTGAGCCGGCGCACCTTCACACGTTCAGCCATACTTCCAGCGTGGCACGACTTTAAACACCGTCAACCTTTGCGGTCACCGCACTAGTGAATGTCCCGGCCGGCCGCATTGACGCTTTCGAGGGTTTCACCGACAACATTCACCTGTGGTGGCCCATGGAAGATTTCAGTGTGACGGGACATGGATCCCACGTTGGATTCCAAAACGGTCAGCTGGTCGAGGAATCCGAGCGAGGCGAAGAGCACCTATGGGCCATCGTCCGGGGCTGGGAGGAAGCCGAATGGATTGAGCTGGCGTGGCAGCTGGGCGGAGATCCCCTCAACCCCACCCAAGTGAAGATCACTTTTACCATCGAACCTGACGGCGGCAGCGCCGTCGAGCTGGTCCAGAACGGGTGGATGCCGGGCCAGGCGGGCATCGACCAGTACGCGAAGTACTGTGATTGGCCACTCATCTTGGCCAGGTACGCCAGATTCATGGGTGCAGCGCCAAGCCTCGACTAGAATAGATGTTTGGGCCTGTGCGCCCTGTGATTTTTGACGAAGATATTTACATCCATAGTGAAGAGCGGCTGTTACTGTGCCAGTTAGTGCGCTCATAGTTTTAGGAGTCGACCATGGCTGAGCATTACAGCGGCAATCGCGAAGGAAATTCACACGAGGGGCGTGGAGACAACCGCCCTCAGCAGGGCCGCGACGGCGGGGCACCCCGTGGCGAGCGTCCCCCGACAAACGACCGTCGCCCGGCCGGCGACCGCCCCGCGTTCGGTGGCGGCCCCCGCCGCGATGACCGTGGCGCGGGCGACCGCAACTTCGGTGAGCGCAAGCCGTTCAACGACCGTGGTGACCGTCCGGCATTTGGTGGCGGTGACCGTCGCCCCGCTGGCGGACGCCCCACCGGTGACCGTCCGTCGTTTGGTGGCGGAGACCGTCGTCCCTCGGGCGACCGCCCCTCCTTTGGTGGCGGCCCGCGCCGCGACGACCGTCCCTCGGGCGACCGCCCCTCCTTTGGTGGTGGCCCGCGCCGCGACGACCGTCCCTCGGGCGACCGCAACTTCGGTGAGCGCAAGCCGTTCAACGACCGTGGCGACCGTCCGTCCTTCGGTGGCGGAGACCGCCGCCCGTCAGGCGACCGGCCCTTCAACGACCGCGCACCCCGCAGTGACCGCCCCGCTTTTGGTGGTGGCGACCGCCGCCCCTCGGGTGACCGCCCCGCTTTTGGTGGCGGCCCGCGCCGCGACGACCGCCCCTCGGGCGACCGCAACTTCGGTGAGCGCAAGCCGTTCAACGACCGTGGCGACCGTCCGTCCTTCGGTGGCGGAGACCGCCGCCCCTCGGGCGACCGCCCGTCCTATGGTGGAGCTCCTCGTGGGGACCGCCCCACCGGAGATCGCAACTTCGGTGGTGAGCGCAAGCCGTTCAACGACCGTGGCGACCGTCCGTCCTTCGGTGGCGGAGACCGCCGCCCCTCGGGCGACCGCCCGTCCTATGGTGGAGCTCCTCGTGGGGACCGCCCCACCGGAGATCGCAACTTCGGTGGTGAGCGCAAGCCGTTCAACGACCGTGGCGACCGTCCGTCCTTCGGTGGCGGAGACCGCCGCCCCTCGGGCGACCGCCCGTTCAACGACCGCGCACCCCGCGATGGTGAGCGCCGTGAATGGCAGCCGCGCGAGGACCGCGCACCCCGTGGTGACCGTCCGTCCTTCGGTGGCGGAGACCGCCGCCCCTCGGGCGACCGCCCGTCCTATGGTGGAGCTCCTCGTGGGGACCGCCCCACCGGAGATCGCAACTTCGGTGGTGAGCGCAAGCCGTTCAACGACCGTGGCGACCGTCCGTCCTTCGGTGGCGGAGACCGCCGCCCCTCGGGCGACCGCCCGTCCTATGGTGGAGCTCCTCGTGGGGACCGCCCCACCGGAGATCGCAACTTCGGTGGTGAGCGCAAGCCGTTCAACGACCGTGGCGACCGTCCGTCCTTCGGTGGCGGAGACCGCCGCCCCTCGGGCGACCGCCCCTCCTTTGGTGGCGGCCCGCGCCGCGACGACCGCCCCTCGGGCGACCGCAACTTCGGTGGAGGAGACCGCCGCCCGTCAGGCGACCGTCCGTCCTTCGGCGGCCATGGCCCCCGTGAGGACCGTCCGGCACCGACGCGCAACGCCGCGGACCTGCGCAGCGCCAACCGCCCCGACCGCGAGCGTTCGCCGGAAATCGATGACGACGTCACGGGCAGCGAGCTGGACAAGGTGACCCGTGCGCAGCTGCGCACCCTCGAGGCCAAGAACGCCGAGTGGGTATCGCGCCACTTGGTGATGGCCGGCCGCCTGATGGATGTCGACGCCGAGCTGGCCTTCCAGCACGCGCTGGCCGCCAGCCGCCGCGGCGGCCGCATGGCCGCCGTCCGCGAAGCCGTGGGCCTGACCGCCTATGCCGCCGGCCACTATGGCGAAGCACTGCGCGAATTCCGCACGTACCGCCGGATCAGCGGTTCCAACGAGCACCTTCCCGTGATGGCCGACTGCGAACGCGGTCTGGGCCGCCCGGACCGCGCCCTGGACCTGCTGCGTTCGGAGGAAGCCGAGACGCTCGACGCTGCCGGCAAGGTGGAGGCTGCGATTGTGGCTTCCGGTGCACGCACCGACCTGGGCGAGCTTGACGCTGCCGTGGCCGCACTGGAGATCGAGCAGCTGGACCTCAACCGGGCCTTCTCCTACAGCCCGCGGCTCTTCCGCGCCTACGCAGCCGCTTTGGTTGCCGTTGGACGCAACGATGAGGCGGCAAAGTTTGAGCACCAGGCCGTGGTGGCCGAGGACGCGCTGGGTCTGGGCGAGGATGCAGACCCGTTCATCTTCGACCTGGGTGAAGAGGACGAGCCGGAGCGCAAGCCCCGCAAGCCCCTCCACGACCCGCGCTTCGATGAGAACGGCGAGGCCATCGTGGTGAAGGCAGAGCCTGCTGACGCCAAGAAGGCCCCGGTCCGCGACGTGGAGCTGGACGATGCCGAGTCCGACTACTTTGAGTCCGACGATGCCGAGTCCGATGAGTACAGCGCAGAGGACGACGACGAAGATGGCACCGAGGGGTCCGACAACGATTCCGCCGAGGCCGGAGCCGAGGACGAGAGCGCTCCGAACGACGACGCCGAAGGATCCAAGCTGAATGACTGAGCCCCGGCCCGCCGCTGGCACCCTGATTTCCGCCTTTGACGCGGTGCTGTCCGATCTCGACGGAGTGGTGTACGCCGGTCCGCATGCGATCGACGGTGCCGTGGAGGCACTGCAGCGCCTGGCCGAGGTGGACGTGGCCCTGGGCTATGTCACCAACAACGCCTCGCGCACACCGGCCCAGGTGGCGGAGCATCTGCGTGAGCTTGGTGCCCCGGCAACCGAGGCCCAGGTGGTGAGCTCCGCCCAGGCCGGTGCCGCCCTGCTGGCGCAGCGGTTCCCCGCGGGGTCCAAGGTGTTGGTGACAGGCAGTGCGGCGCTGGCCCGCGAGGTGGAGCTGGTGGGCATGGTCCCCGTCCGGTCCGCGGACGAGGGCGCCGTCGTCGTGATCCAGGGCTTTGACCCCTCGCTGGGCTGGCGGGATCTGGCGGAGGCCGCCTACGCCATTGCCGGCGGGGCGGAATGGATTGCCACCAACACGGATATGTCCATCCCGCAGGCCCGGGGCATTGCACCCGGCAACGGGACGCTGGTGGCTGCCGTCAAGGCGGCCACCGGGCGCGAACCGCTGGTGGCGGGCAAGCCTGAGGCCGTCCTGTTCCACCAGGCGGCCGACCGGCTGAACTCCGTCGCCCCGCTGGTGGTCGGGGACCGGCTGGACACGGACATCCTTGGCGGCAACAATGCCGGCATGGCCACGGCCGCGGTGCTGACCGGGGTGGACACCATCGAGTCCATCCTGGCGGCCCGCACCGCCGAGCGCCCGGACTTTGTCCTGCGCACCCTGGACGAGCTCTACCTGCCCTACCCCGCCGTGGAGGCGCGTGGCGCAGGGTACGGTTGTGGAGCATCCTTTGCCGAGGTCGACGGCGGCGCCCTGCGGGTCAGCGGCTCGCCCGAGGACCTGGACAGCTGGCGTGCCGCCTGTGCCGCGTGGTGGGCCGAAGTGCCTGCGACCGACTCGGCCACCACGCCGTCGATCACCTGGCTGGCGGCGGGCCCGGAGGCCGCCCGTGGCTGATCCGGCACCCGGCGCCGCAACACCGGATTCCACCGCGGCCACGCCGCAGGACACAGTTCCTGCGGCGTGGCCGGTGGATGCCCCGGCCACCGGCGACTCCGGCGTGGACCGGGTGCTCTCCGGGGCCCGGATCCTGGCCACCACGCCCGTTGCCCGGCACACGGCCACCTATGCCACGCTGCATGACGCCCTGGTGGCCGAGCTCGACGCCGACCCCACCGCGCAGCTGGCGGGGAGCTAGGCCATGGCGCGACTCGACCAGGAACTGGTCCGGCTCTCGCTGGCCCGTTCCCGCACCCACGCCGCCACGCTGATCGCTGCCGGCTTGGCCAGTGTCAACGGAACCGTCCAGCGAAAGGCGGCGTTCGCCGTCGCCGACGGCGCACAGGTCACCGTGGCTGACACCGGGGCGGACGACTACGTCTCCCGGGCCGGCCACAAGCTCGCCGGTGCGCTGGACTTCTTCCCGCAGGTCATCGTCGCCGGCAAACGCTGCCTGGATGCCGGCGCCTCGACCGGCGGCTTTACCGACGTTCTGCTGCGCAGGGGAGCTGCCACGGTGCTGGCGGTCGACGTCGGGCACGGCCAGCTGGTGCCCCAGTTGCGCAGCGATCCGCGCGTGCAGGTCCACGAGGGCCTGAACATCCGCTACATGTCCGCGGAGGACATTGGCGGCCCCGCCGACCTGACCGTCTGCGACCTATCCTTCATTTCCCTCACGCTGGTGGTGGCGCCGCTGGCCGCCGCGACACGCCCGGGCGGCGAGCTGCTGCTCATGGTCAAGCCCCAGTTCGAGGTGGGCCGTGAACGGCTCAGCCGCACCGGCGTCGTCGGCTCCGAAAACGAACGCCGCCGCGCCGTGGGCCAGGTGGCACAGTCGGTGCTGGACGCCGGGCTCCTCCTGCTCGGGCTGGGCGCGAGCACGCTGCCGGGCCAGGATGGAAATGTGGAGTATTTTCTGCTGGCCGGCAAAGCGATGTCGGACGGGCCGCATAAGATCGAAGAGCACTCACCCAGCGTTGAGGAGCTGCTGGCCGGCCTCTGGCCCCAGCCGGCTTCATAGAACACAGAAAGCAGACTCCATGAGCAGGCGCGTACTGATCCTGGCCCACACCGGGCGAGAGGAGTCGATGGTCGCCGCATTGGAGGCCTGTGTGCAGCTCCATGCCTCGGCGCTGATTCCGGTCATGTTCCAGGACGAGCTCGCGGACATGACAGCGTACCTGGGGATGGTTGACGTTCCCATGCAGATCCTGGGCCTCGACGTCGGACTCGAAGACATTGAGCTCGTCATGGTCCTGGGCGGCGACGGCACCATTCTGCGCGGCGCGGAGCTGGTGCGCGAGTACGATCTTCCGCTGCTGGGCGTCAACCTTGGCCACGTGGGTTTCCTGGCCGAGAGCGAGCGGGCCGATCTGGCGCAAACAGTGGATTGGGTGGTGCGCCGCGCGTATTCCGTGGAGGAACGGATGACCCTCGATGTCACCGTCTGGGCCCAGGGTGCCAAGGTGGCCCACACGTGGGCGCTGAATGAGGTGGCGCTGGAAAAGGGCAACCGCGAACGCATGATCGAGGTGGTGACAGAGGTGGACGGCCGCCCGCTGAGCTCCTTTGGCTGCGACGGCGTGGTCATGGCGACCCCCACCGGTTCGACCGCCTATGCCTTCTCCGCCGGCGGCCCCGTGGTGTGGCCCGAGGTGGAGGCCCTGTTGATGGTGCCCATCAGCGCCCACGCCCTCTTCGCCAAGCCCCTGGTGGTGGCCCCGACGTCGACGCTGGCCGTGGAGGTGCTCAACCGCAACGGCGCCCAGGGCGTGATGTGGTGCGATGGCCGCCGCACGGTTGACCTCCCCCCGGGATCGCGCATTGAGGTCACCCGGTCCAACCGTCCCGTCCGGTTGGCCCGCACGCACCAGACACCCTTCTCGGCCCGTCTGGTGAACAAGTTTGAGCTGCCGATCCAGGGCTGGCGCGGACCGGCGACGGACGTTGCAAGCATGGCCACGGCGCCGATCCCTGTGGTGCTCAACCCCAAACCCAAATCTCCCGTGCCCGAGCCCGGGCCGGACACACAGTCGTTCAGGAGGGCCAAAACCACGCCATGATCGAGGAAATCCGCATTCGGGACCTGGGCGTCATCGCAGAGTCGGTGCTGCCGCTGGGCCCCGGCCTGAGCATCGTCAGTGGCGAGACCGGCGCGGGCAAGACCATGGTGGTCACCGCCGTCGGGCTGCTGCTGGGCAACCGCTCCGATGCCGGCGCCGTGCGCAATGGCGCCAAGTCGGCCATGGCGGAGGCCACGGTGCGCCTGCCCGCCGGCCATCCGGCGCTGCTGAGGGCGCTGGAGGCCGGCGCCGTGCTGGACGAGTTCGACGGCGGTGCGGAGCTGATCCTGGCCCGGACGGTGGGCAGCGACGGCCGCAGCCGGGCCCATGTGGGCGGCCGGAGTGTGCCCGTGGGGGTGCTGGCCGAGCTCGGCGAGCAGTTGGTGGTGGTGCATGGGCAGTCGGACCAGATCCGGCTCAAGAGCGCCGCGGCCCAGCGTGAGGCCCTGGACAAGTTTGCCGGCGAGGCCGATGCCTCCTTCGCAACCACCCTGGCCGAGTACCAGCAGCTGCACAGGCAGTGGCTGGCCGATGCCGCCACCCTCGACGAGCTGCGCAACAGCAGCCGTGAGCGCCTCCGCGAGGCGGAGGCGCTGTCCCTGTCGCTGGCGGAGATCGACGGCGTCGATCCCCAGCCGGGGGAGGACGAGGCCCTCAAGGCCGAGTCCATCAAGCTGTCCAACCTGGAGGCACTGCGGGTGGCCTCGACCCAGGCGCATGAGGCCCTGATTGCCGAGGACTACGCCGAGTCCGGCGACGCGACCACGCTGGTGGACACCGCCAAGCGGCTGCTGGAGCATGTGGCCGACGCCGACGAGGAACTGGCCGCCGCCGCCACCAGGCTGGCCGAGGTGGGCTATTTGCTGGCGGACATTGCCCGCGACCTGGCCGGCTATACGGCCTCGCTGGACACCGATGTGCCGGCCAGGCTGTCGGAGATCGAGGACCGCCGCGGCGCCCTGGCTGTACTGGTGCGCAAATATGCCCCGTCCGTGGATGAGGTGCTGGCCTGGGCCAACGCTTCCCGGCTGCGGCTGGAGGAGCTCAGCGACGACTCCGGCAGGATCGAGACGCTGCAGGCGCAGGTGGAGGCCGCAGCGGCCTCGCTGGACGCGATGGCGGCCACCCTGACGGGCATCCGCAGTGCTGCCGGCGCCACCTTGTCGGAGCGGGTCAGTGCCGAGCTGGCGGCCCTGGCCATGCCGGACGCCCGGCTGGTCATCGAGCTGGTGCCCGCCGCCCGCGGCATCCACGGCGCGGACGACATCTCCTTCCTGCTCAAGCCCCATGCCGGCGCGGCCCCGCGCCCGCTGGGCAAGGGAGCCTCGGGCGGTGAACTCTCGCGCGTCATGCTGGCGATCGAGGTGGTGCTGGCCGCCGTCGACCCCGTCCCGACCTTTGTCTTCGATGAGGTGGACTCGGGCGTGGGCGGCAAGGCCGCCGTCGAGATCGGCCGCCGGCTCGCCATGCTGGCCCAACACGTCCAGGTTTTGGTGGTGACACACCTGCCGCAGGTGGCCGCCTTTGCCGACCAGCACATCCGTGTGAGGAAGACCTCAGGGGCCGGTTTCACCTCCAGCGACGTGCTCCTGCTCGACGACGTCGAGCGGGTCAAGGAGCTGGCGCGCATGCTCGCCGGACAGGAAGATTCCGCCACAGCACAGGCCCACGCCCAGGAATTGCTGGAGGATGCCCGCCACGGGGCCCGCTGACAGGGGCCCTCCCGGCCGGCGGTCCGGGAGCCCCGACGCACAAGGCCAGGTGGCGCGATCCGCCCGCAAACCCTTCAAAGATGATAGGCTCGAATTCCGTGGTGCATCGATCAAATTCCCGGTTCAGTGGTCAGTCTCAGACGACCAAACACATTTTCGTCACCGGTGGCGTGGCGTCCTCTTTGGGGAAGGGTCTGACGGCTTCAAGCCTCGGCCATCTCCTGCGGGCCCGCGGCCTCTCCGTGACCATGCAAAAGCTGGATCCCTACCTCAACGTGGATCCCGGCACAATGAATCCCTTCCAGCACGGTGAAGTCTTCGTTACCGACGACGGCGCCGAAACCGACCTAGACATTGGCCACTACGAGCGCTTCCTGGATGAAAACCTTGAAGGCTCCGCCAACGTCACCACCGGCCAGGTCTACTCCACGGTGATTGCCAAGGAGCGCCGCGGCGAGTACCTGGGCGACACCGTGCAGGTCATCCCGCACATCACCGATGAGATCAAGCGCCGGATGCGCCTGCCCGCCGAGGGCAAGAACGCCCCCGACGTCATCATCACCGAGATCGGCGGCACCGTTGGCGACATCGAGTCCCAGCCCTTCCTCGAATCGGCCCGCCAGGTCCGCCAGGACGTCGGCCGCAACAACGTCTTCTTCCTGCACGTCTCCCTGGTGCCGTACATCGGCCCGTCGCAGGAACTGAAGACCAAGCCCACCCAGCACTCCGTGGCTGCGCTGCGCTCCCTGGGCATTGCCCCGGATGCGCTGGTCCTGCGTTCGGACCGGGACCTGCCCGACTCCATGCGCGAGAAGATCGGCCGTGCCTGCGATGTGGACGTCGAGGCCGTCATCGGCTGCCCCGACGCCCCCAGCATCTACGACATCCCCAAGACGCTGCACTCCCAGGGCCTGGACTCCTACATCGTCCGTGCGCTGGACCTGTCCTTCAAGGATGTGGATTGGACCAAGTGGGACACCCTGCTTGACGCCGTGCACAACCCGCAGCACCATGTTGAGGTTGCCCTGGTGGGCAAGTACATCGACCTGCCGGACGCCTACCTGTCCGTCACCGAGGCCCTGCGCGCCGGCGGCTTTGCCAACCGCGCCAAGGTCAAGATCCGCTGGGTCCCCTCGGACGAGTGCGCCACCGAGGCGGGCGCTGCGAAGGCGCTCGACGGCGTGGACGCCATCTGCGTGCCCGGCGGCTTCGGCATCCGCGGCCTCGAGGGCAAGCTGGGCGCGCTGAAGTTTGCCCGCGAAACCCAGCTGCCGGTCCTGGGCCTGTGCCTGGGCCTGCAGTGCATGGTCATCGAGTACGCCCGCAACGTGGTCGGTCTGGAAGGGGCGTCCTCCTCGGAGTTCGAACCCGATTCCAAGTACCCGGTCATCGCCACGATGGAAGAGCAGCTGGACATCGTTGACGGCAAGGGCGACCTCGGCGGCACCATGCGCCTGGGCCTGTACGACGCCACGCTGCTGGCGGGCTCCGTCATCGCGGAGACCTACGGCCGCACCGACGTCAGCGAACGCCACCGCCACCGCTACGAGGTGAACAACAAGTACCGCGACCAGATTGCCGCCGCGGGCCTGGTGTTCTCCGGCACGTCCCCGGACGGCAAGCTGGTGGAGTTCGTGGAGCTGCCCAAGGACGTCCACCCGTACTACGTCTCCACCCAGGCCCACCCGGAACTGAGCTCGCGACCCACCAAGCCGCACCCGCTCTTTGCCGGCCTGATCGGCGCAGCCCTGGAGCGCCAGAGCTCCGCCCGACTGCTGGAAGGCTGATCCATGACCGGTCTTGGTGCACCCCCGCCGCACGCCGTCGAGCCGGTTGTCCAGCCTCCGCTGGACAACCCGGCCATGCCGGCCGATGAGCTCAGTCCGCGCACGCGGCTGTCCTCCGACACGGTGTACCAGGGCCGGATCTGGAACGTTGTCTCCGACACCTTTGTCCTGGCCGACGGCGGCGCGCCGCTGACCCGGGACTACATCGACCACCCCGGCGCAGTGGCGGTGGTGGTTCTGAACGAGTCCAACCAGGTGTTGCTGCTGAGCCAGTACCGCCACCCCGTGGGCATGACCCTGTGGGAAATCCCGGCCGGGCTGCTGGACGTGGAGGGCGAGGACTTCGTGGTTGGCGCCGCGCGCGAGCTTGCCGAGGAGGCGGACCTGGTGGCCGCCGAATGGCATGTCCTCACGGACTTCTTCAACTCCCCGGGGTCCTCGTCCGAGGCCATCCGGCTGTACCTGGCCCGCGGCCTGAGCATGGTCCCCGAGGACCAGCGGCATGTCCGCACGGAGGAGGAAGCCGAAATCCAGTTCCGCTGGGTGGACCTGCCCGACGCCGTTGCCGCCGTCCTGGCCGGCTCCCTGCACAACCCCTCCGCCGTCGTCGGCATCCTTGCCGCGGCCGCCGCGCAGGCCACCGGCTTCACCTCGCTCCGCCCGGCCGATGCGCCCTGGACGGCGCACCCAAGCCAGCGCGGCCAATGAGCACCGCAGACGGCCGCGCCGCCACCGAGCTGGCCCGCGCCGTCACCGACTACCTGCAACATGTGGCAGTGGAACGCGGCCTGGCCGCCAACACCCTGGCTGCCTACCGGCGCGACCTCGCCCGGTACGTCAACTTCCTGTCGGCCCAGGACATTGCCGCCCCCGGTGCCGTCACCCGGCACCACGTCAGCGCCTTTGCCCAGGCCCTCTCGGACGGGTCCGACGGCGCCAGCACGCTGGGCGTGCGCAGCGCGGCCCGGACCATCGTCTCGGTCCGCGGCCTGCACAAATTCTGGGCGCTGGAGGGGTTGACGGTGGCCGATCCCGCGGCCGATGTGCACCCGCCGATGCCGGGCCGCCGGCTGCCCAAGGCCATCAGCGTGAAGCAGGTGTCAGCCATCCTGGAGGCCGCGGGATCCGACACCGCCACCGGCCTGCGCGACCGTGCCCTGCTCGAATTCCTGTATTCCACCGGCGCCCGCATTTCCGAGGCCGTGGGCCTGGACGTCGACGACCTGACACTGGGCCCCGGGGCCGGAACCACGGGCTCCGCCGAGGGCCCCGCCGTGGTCCGGCTGTTCGGCAAGGGGTCCAAGGAGCGGCTGGTGCCGCTGGGCTCCTACGGGGTGCGCGCACTGGAGGCGTACCTGGTCCGTGGCCGTGGCACGCTGGCCGCCAAGGGCAAGGGCACGCCCGCGCTCTTCCTGAACTCCCGGGGTGGGCGGATCAGCCGGCAGAGCGCCTGGACCATCCTGAAGGCCGCCGCGGAGAAGGCAGCCATCACCCAGGATGTCTCCCCGCACACGCTGCGCCACTCCTTCGCCACGCACCTGCTCGAGGGCGGCGCCGACGTCCGCGTGGTGCAGGAACTTCTCGGCCACGCCTCGGTGACCACCACGCAGGTCTATACGCTGGTCACGGCGGACACACTGCGCGAGGTCTACGCCGCCGCCCACCCCCGCGCCCTGGGCTGACCCGGGTGCGCGGGCATAGGGTGGAGGCGTGAATGCCGCCGCCGTGACCCTGTGCTTCCTGCTCCGCTCCGATGGCGCGGGGGACCACGTGCTGCTCGGGCTCAAGAAGACCGGCTTCGGCATGGGAAAGATCGTTGGCGTCGGCGGCCACGTGGAGCCGGGGGAGAGCGTCCTGGAAGCGATCTGCCGCGAGGTGGCGGAGGAAATCCACGTCCAGGTGGTGCCGGCGGACCTGCACCCGGCCGGGACGGTGGACTTTGTCTTCCCGGCACGTCCGGAGTGGGACATGGCCACCACCGTGTTCACCACCCGCAGCTGGCAGGGGGAGCCGCGCGAAAGCGACGAAATCTTGCCCGAGTGGCACCCGGTGGCCGTCCTGCCGGTGGACCGGATGTGGGCCGACGCCGAGCACTGGCTCCCGCCCATGCTGGCCGGGCGGCAGGTGGCGGCGACCATAGTGCTCGCCGACGACAACCAGACCGTCGCCAGCGCGGACATAGCGGTGGCGTAGCCGCCTGCCCGCGGACGGACCGTCCCTCGAAGCGTGTAGAGCCCGTTAACTATGGCTGTTAGTTCAGAACGGTGGGCCTGACAGAGAGCGGCTCTCTGCCAGGCCAATCACCTGTTCGGATTCCTCGCGATTGAGTCAGCCTGACGGCGGAAGCGCACGGCCACATGGGAAGGCGGGCGCGTGCCCACGATTGCGTGGATCAAAGACGACCGTTTGCGATGGAGCGCGCCTGGCGTGGGCTTGCTCCGTCGACCGCTATTTGGCTGACAGGCCCAGTTTCAGTCCGAAGCCGATGATGCCGTCGACTGTCCGCTTCGTCGAGCGCCGGCTGAGCCGTCCGCGGATTGAGCGGGCACCCGAAGATGATCATCGCGAACAAAGGGCATTCCTTCGATGTCGTGGACGAGCCCGAGCAAGATGCCCATCTTCAGCTGATGAGCGGGACGAATCGTGGAATCACCGCGAGGTAGAACGCGGAGATCTTGGGGTTGAGTAGGTTGGTCGGCAGTCCACGGTTCCACGAGCGCCAGGTGTCCGCTATGGCGGGCACGATCTTCGAGACAAGCCGTACGCCGCCAACGGTGTGGGGCGCCACCGTCCAGGGGATAGTCGGGGACAAGTCCGGGGCCCGCCCACCCCGGGGCAACGGGAGATGGAGCCGGCAGCGGTTCAGCATCAACGCGTTTCCTTGACGCTGGCTTCCTGGTAGGTAAATACTGTGATTCAGACCACAGCTCGAGAGGACGTGACGACCATGGACACCGTGGAGCAC
This sequence comes from Pseudarthrobacter sp. P1, assembly GCF_050156935.1. NCBI lineage: Bacteria > Bacillati > Actinomycetota > Actinomycetes > Micrococcales > Micrococcaceae > Pseudarthrobacter > Pseudarthrobacter sp. P1. The sequence continues at coordinate 19,866 of NZ_CP189584.1, forward strand.
GAGAACTTTGGCAGCCCCAGCGAAACCCGCACCTTTCCCCACGGCAAGGCCGAGATCTTGACCATGGCTAATGGCACCATTGGCCGGCTGACCTTGGATCCGGGGTGGCGCTGGTCCAATGACGTCAAACCGATCGCCGGAACGGAAAGCTGCGAAGTGCCGCATTTCCAGTACCACGTCTCCGGACAGCTGGCCATCCGGATGGACGACGGAACCGAGTTCGTCGCAGGGCCCGGCGATGTCACCAGTCTCCCCCAGGGGCATGACGCCTGGGTTGTCGGCGACGAACCGGTCATCACCGTCGATTGGTTCGGTGCCACCAACTACGCGAAGGCCCCCGAGTAGCGTCGATCCACCGTCAGGGTGGCGGTGGTCCTGGAGTCATTTCCGGTGCCGGAACCCGATGGTTCCAAAAGCCCGCACCGAGTATAAGCCGACTATGGATGGTCCTCCAGGAATCAGGTCAAGACCGTGGATGAAACGACTGCAAACGAGAAGGTCATTAACCGGCTGATCGGTTGTATCAACGACCATCACATTGAGATCATGGACGAGCTGTTCCACGACGATGCGCTCATGCACTGGCCCCAATCCGGAGAACTCGTGCGCGGGGCCGAGAACCGAAGGAGGATCTACGGCGCGTTCCCGCAATTGCCGACCATCACGCCGCGCCGAATGCTCAGCGCCGGGGATCTGGTCATCGCCGAGGCGTCGTTGGATTATGGCGGCCCCAAGTATGAAACGGTGTTCATCTTTGAATTCCGGGCCGGCAAGATTGCCAAGGAAACGGCCTACTGGAGTGAGGCCTTCGACGCACCCCCGTGGCGCGCGCAGTGGGTTGAAAAAATCTAGAGACGGATCCGCGGCTGCGCGTTTCCACAGCGGGCTCCGGAATATGGGCCACCGTCGACGAACACCACGCCCTCGATCACCCGGACATGTTCTCCTGGCCCGAACCCGGTCGGAGGTGCCGGGACGACAGCGGATGAGGGCGGTGGCGAACAAGACCGCTGGTCACGGCCATGGGCCCGCACTCTCAGACTCCCCACCGTTTTCAGGGGTTGGGTCACGCAGCGGGCGCAGATCGGTCACCGGTTCCAGTGTCGGGAAGCTGTAGCGGCCTTCCCGGAGTGGTGCCGCCAGTTGTTGCCTGTGGTTTTCCCTGATTCGGTGGCTGGTGGATTGTGGCCGGGGTAGCGGGGTCGTAGCCGGCGGATGTTTGGTGGGTGAGGCGGGTGGCGTGGGCGACGACGTCGGGCAGGCTCCCGTGGCGTTCGTAGACTTGGCGCTGCCGGCTGGCCCCGGTTCCGTTGCTGAGGATCCGTTCCAGGGACTCCTCGACGTAGGCTCCATCCCCGGCCTCGTCCAGGGCGTCCCGGACATGGTCATGGAGTGCGGAGATGACACGTGTTGCGGTGTCCGGCTTGTGGGTTGTCGGGTGGAGCAGCTCGCCGTGGATGCCCCACCGGCTGGCCCGCCAGGCCCCTTGGCGCAGGATTATGGCGGGAACCAGGTCCGGCGGCTGGCCGGCCGCCCATTCCCGGGCGGCGGTCTCGACCAACGCCCGCACCAACGCGGCAATCAGGACGGTGTCCCGGGCATCGAGGCACACATCGGACACCCTGATCTCCACGGTGGGGTGGCGGGTGGACAGGCGGGCGTCAAAATCAGGATTGATGACAACCCCGGTGCTTGAGAGGTCTTCCACCAGGCCGTGGTAGGCCCGTGCCGATCCGAAGACCTCCGTCGGCCCGGCGGTCGACCACCGGTTCCAGGCCTGGGTGCGGAAGCTGGAGTACCCGCTGTCCGTGCCGTTCCAGAAGGGGGAATTTGAGCTCAACGCAATGAGCGGCGCCAGCCAGGACCTGATGCGGTCCAGGACCGCGACGCCTTCCTCGTCCGAGCCGACGGAAACATGGACGTGGGTTCCGCAGGTCAACTGCTCGCGGGCCGTCAGAGCATGCCTCTGGATGAGAGCGTCATATCGCTCGTTCCGGATTGGGTGGGGTGTGACGGGCAGCGGGGAGGTGGCAAGGGCGGCGATCCTCGCACCGACTTTCCGGGCCAGCGCGTCGGCGTGGGCGCGCCCGGCCCGTATCTCGGCGGCGAGCCCGGCCAGGCTGCTGTGCGGGTGCGTGATGACTTCGAGTTGTTCCTGCTGCAGCTCCGCGGCCAGCACCGCCTGGCCGCCGGGGCCATGGAGGCCCAGCACCTCCGCGGCCAGCGGCAGCGGGAGACCGTTGACGGGATCTACGATCAGGAATTCTTCTTCGACACCAAATGTACGCACCTGACAAGTGTGGCCGAGGATGGCGAAATCGATGGGCCGCGCACCCGTGTCCTTCATTGTTTCCCGACGCACTGTGGGCGCCCCTGGGCCCGCAACCCGATCCGCCCCACCGGACGGACCCGCGGGCCGGTCGCTCAGCCGGCCGTGCCTTAGGCGCCTGCGGGCAGGGCCTCGGGGACGTGCGGCTTGGCGATGCCGGCAAAGGTGAACTTCGCCTCGTCGCCCTCCCCGTCAACGTCCACGGCCACGATGTCGCCGGCCTTGAGCTCGCCGAAGAGGATCTTCTCGGAGAGCTGGTCCTCGATCTCGCGCTGGATGGTCCGGCGCAGCGGCCGGGCACCCATCGCGGGGTCGTAGCCACGGGTGGCCAGCAGGACCTTGGCGGCGGCGGTCAGCTCGATGCCCATGTCCTTGTCCTTCAGACGGCCCTCGAGGCGTCCAACGAACATGTCCACGATCTCGATGATCTCGTCCTGGGTCAGCTGCGGGAACACCACGACGTCGTCAACACGGTTCAGGAACTCGGGGCGGAAGTGCTGCTTGAGCTCCTCCGTGACCCGGGCGCGCATCCGGTTGTAGCCGGTCTGGGTGTCCGTGACGGACTGGAAACCGGTGGCGACGGCCTTGGAGATGTCCCGGGTGCCCAGGTTGGTGGTCATGATGATGATGGTGTTCTTGAAGTCCACCACCCGGCCCTGGCTGTCCGTCAGGCGGCCGTCCTCAAGGATCTGCAGCAGCGAGTTGAACAGGTCCGCGTGGGCCTTCTCCACCTCGTCGAACAGCACCACGGAGAACGGACGGCGGCGCACCTTCTCCGTCAGCTGGCCACCCTCTTCGTAGCCAACGTAGCCGGGAGGGGCACCGAACAGGCGGGACACGGTGTGCTTCTCCGAGTACTCGCTCATGTCCAAGGTGATCAGGGCATCTTCCTCGCCGAAGAGGAATTCGGCCAGGGCCTTGGCCAGCTCGGTCTTGCCGACGCCGGTGGGGCCGGCGAAGATGAACGAGCCGCCCGGACGCTTGGGGTCCTTCAGGCCCGCACGGGTGCGGCGGATGGCCTGGGAGATGGACTTGATGGCCTCGTTCTGGCCCACCACGCGCTTGTGGAGCTCATCCTCCATCTTCAGCAGGCGGCTGGATTCCTCCTCCGTCAGCTTGAAGACCGGGATGCCGGTGGAGTTGGCGAGCACCTCGGCGATGAGTTCCTCATCCACCTCGGCGACATCGTCCAGGCCGCCGGACTTCCACTGGCGCTCCTTCTCGGCGCGCTCGGCAATGAGCTTCTGCTCCTTGTCGCGCAGCGAGGCGGCACCCTCGAAGTCCTGCTCGTCAATGGCCGATTCCTGGCCCGCTTGACGTCGGCGATGACCTCGTCCATGGCCTTGAGCTCCGGCGGCGCCGTCATCCGGCGGATGCGCAGGCGCGCCCCGGCCTCGTCGATCAGGTCGATGGCCTTGTCCGGCAGGAACCGGTCGGAAATGTAGCGCTCGGACAGCGTGGCGGCGGCCGTGAGGGCGCCGTCGGTGATGGACACGCGGTGGTGCGCCTCGTAGCGGTCGCGCAGGCCCTTGAGGATCTCGATGGCCAGGGCCACATTGGGTTCCTGGACCTGGATCGGCTGGAACCGGCGCTCCAGCGCGGCATCCTTCTCAATGTGCTTGCGGTACTCGTCCAGCGTGGTGGCACCAATGGTCTGCAGCTCGCCGCGGGCCAGCATGGGCTTGAGGATCGAGGCCGCATCAATGGCACCCTCGGCCGCACCCGCACCAACCAGCGTATGGATCTCATCGATGAACAAGATGATGTCCCCGCGGGTGCGGATCTCCTTGAGGACCTTCTTCAGGCGCTCTTCGAAGTCGCCGCGGTAGCGCGAACCTGCCACCAGGGACCCGAGGTCCAGGGTGTACAGCTGCTTGTCCTTGATGGTCTCCGGGACGTCGCCGCGGACAATGGCCTGGGCCAGACCCTCCACGACGGCGGTCTTGCCGACGCCGGGCTCGCCGATCAGGACCGGGTTGTTCTTGGTGCGGCGGGAGAGGACCTGCATGACGCGTTCCATCTCGTGCTCGCGGCCAATGACCGGGTCAAGCTTGTTTTCGCGCGCGGCCTGGGTCAGGTTGCGGCCGAACTGGTCCAGCACCACCGAACCGGCCGGGGTGCCTTCCTGCGCGGTGCCGCCGCTGGCCACGGGCTCCTTGCCCTGGTAGCCGGAGAGCAGCTGGATGACCTGCTGGCGGACCCGGGTGAGGTCTGCGCCGAGCTTCACCAGCACCTGGGCGGCCACGCCCTCGCCCTCGCGGATCAGCCCGAGCAGGATGTGCTCGGTGCCGATGTAGTTGTGCCCAGCTGCAGGGCCTCGCGCAGCGAGAGCTCCAACACCTTCTTGGCGCGCGGGGTGAAGGGGATGTGGCCGCTGGGCGCCTGCTGGCCCTGGCCAATGATCTCCTGCACCTGCTCGCGGACACCGTCCAGCGAAATGCTCAGGGATTCAAGTGCCTTGGCGGCAACGCCCTCACCCTCATGGATGAGGCCGAGCAGAATGTGCTCGGTGCCGATGTAATTGTGGTTGAGCATGCGGGCCTCTTCTTGGGCCAGCACGACAACACGTCGGGCTCGGTCAGTAAATCTCTCAAACATTTCGCCACACTCCTAGCTACTGCGTACCTTGATGCTACGCAGAACGCGCCCCCCGTGGGGGCGTGTTCGCCACAGGCGCGATATTGGGCAGCCAGGTTCCCCGGGGGTGTGACTGTTGGTGGGGAAGGGCGGTTTCCTTTCAGCCTCAAATGCCGGTTCCAGACCCCTATGTCGCGGACCATCTGCTGTGCCATGCGGGGCAGCCCAGGATTCGACGTCACCTAGAACCGCCATTCCCAACTGTGAATTGACCGCCAAACAGTCACACCGTTAACACCACGGAAACACGTTTGTCACCGGATCTTTACCTTGGTGGATTTTCTGTAACCTCCCGGCAATCTCGTGGCCTCAGTCCGAAACAATGAGCACCCAAAATTGAAGTATTGACGGTGGGGGACCGGCGCCCCTGGGCCCGGTAGGCAGATTTCTTGAGAAGGGACCACCGGGTGCAAATCACTGCGGGAAACGTCTGGTTGATGGTGTCGGCGGCACTGGTACTCCTAATGACACCGGGACTGGCCGTGTTCTACGGTGGCATGACGCGCGCCAAGGCGGCCCTGAACATGATGATGATGAGCTTTGTCTCGGCGGGCATCGTCGGCGTTGTCTGGGTGCTGTGGGGCTATTCCATGACCACGGGGGAGGGCATCGGCGGCCTGTTCGGCAATCCGTTCGCCAACTTCGGACTGGAAGGGATTGCCGGCACCACGGATCTCATCAAGGCCGGCTTTAGTGCCACGTTTGCCATGGTGACGGTGGCACTCATCAGCGGAGCCATTGCCGACCGGGCCAAGTTCACTTCGTGGGTCATCTTCGTCCCTGTCTGGGTCACAGTGGTCTACTGCCCGCTGGCCTACATGGTCTGGGGTGGCGGACTGATGAGCCACGGCGGAGCCATCAGCGCCGTGTTCGGACAGGTGATCGACTTCGCCGGAGGCACCGTGGTTGAAATCAGCGCCGGCGTGGCCGCACTGGTCCTGGCACTGATCCTGGGCAAGCGCCACGGTTTCGGCTCCGATTCCAGCCAGCGCCCGCACAACATCCCGCTGGTCATGCTCGGTGCCGGCATCCTCTGGTTCGGGTGGTTCGGCTTCAACGGCGGCGCCGCTGCCACGGGTGAGCAGGCCGGGCTAATCCTGATGAACACCATGGCCGCCCCGGCTGCCGCCATGATCGGATGGCTGGTCACCGAAAAGGTCTGCGGCGGCCACCCCACCTCCCTCGGCGCGGCCTCGGGGGTCATCGCCGGTCTGGTTGCGATCACCCCCGCCTGCGCCAATGTGAGCCCGGTCGGCGCGCTGGGGCTGGGACTGGTGGCCGGCGTCGTCGCCGCCCTCGCCGTGGGCCTGAAGTTCAAGCTCGGCTTCGATGACTCGCTCGACGTCGTTGGCGTCCACCTCGTTGCCGGTTTGGTGGGAACCCTGGCACTTGGCTTCATCGCCGTCCCCGTCAACGGGCACGGCGGCGGGCTCTTCTACGGCGGCGGATTCGGGCAACTGATTGCGCAATTGGTGGCCGTGCTGGTCACCATCGCGGTCTCCGGCCTGGCAACGGCAGTGATTGGCCTCGCGATCCACAGGTACTTCGGGTTCCGCGTCAGCCACGAGGATGAGGTGGCTGGGGTGGACGTCTCCGAGCACGCCGAAACCGCCTACGAATTCGAGGGGCTGTCCCAGAGCAAGTTCAACCCCTTCGGCACGCAAGTGCGGGTGCACGCCCCGGTGCACCAGACCGCGGCCGACGAGGCCGCCGTCCCCACCCCCTAGCCTGAAGTTACGCAGGTTAGCTCCAGCTCTACGCTGCCAAAAAGCCGTTTGTCATCCGCCCGGTTTCTTGAAGAAGAAGGCCGCCGCGGTTCCCCAAGCAGCGACGGCGGGCCGGCCACGTGGGGAGGTGGCCGGCCCGCCGTCGTGCAGCCAGGCGCTAGGCCAGGTGGCGCTCGTCGGGGCCGTTGTAGGCGCTGAGCGGGCGGATCAGGGCGTTGGCGGCCCGCTGCTCCATGATGTGCGCCGTCCAGCCGGTGATCCGGGAGGCGATGAAGATGGGGGTGAACATCTCCGTGTCGAAGCCCATCAGGTGGTAGGTGGGGCCGGCCGGGTAGTCGAGGTTGGGCTTGATGGCCTTCGCCTCGTCCATCGCCTGCTCCAGTCCGTCGTACAGGCCCAGCATCTCCGGCCGGTGGAAGTGCGCGATCATCGCATCCAGCGCCGCCTTCATGGTGGGCACGCGGGAATCGCCGTGCTTGTAGACCCGGTGGCCGAAGCCCATAACCTTCTTCTTCGCGGCCAGGGCGTCCTCCATCCAGGCTTTGGCCCGGGCGGCGGCGTCCTCGCGGGACTCCTCGGCGCGGATGCCGATCTCCGTGAACGTGTGCATCACGGCCTCGTTGGCCCCGCCGTGCAGCGGGCCCTTCAGCGCCCCGATGGCCCCGGTGACGGCCGAATGCAGGTCCGAGAGCGTGGAGGTGATGACGCGCGCTGCGAACGTGGAGGCGTTGAAGGAGTGCTCCGCGTAGAGCACCATGGACACGCGGAACGCATCCACCACCGCCGGGGCTGCCTCCTCGCCGAAGGACATCCAGAGGAAATTCTGTGCGTAGTCCAGGTCCGACCGCGGTTCCACCACGTCCTGGCCGCGGCGGCGGCGCTGGTCGTAGGCGACGATGGCGGGGAAGGCGGCGAAGAGGCTTTGGGCCTTCGCCAGCTCCGCGGCGGGGGAGGAGTCCTCCGCCAGCGGATGCCTGGCCCCGATGACCGAGACCGCCGTGCGGCCCACGTCCATGGGGTGACAGTCCAGCGGTAGCAGGTCGATGGTCGCCTTCACCACCGGGTCGAGGGCACGGTGGGACCGTTCAAAGGACGTGAACGCGGCCAGCTCCTCCGCGGACGGCAGCTCGCCGGTCCACAGCAGCAGTGCCACCTCCTCGAAGCTCTTCTTGGCCGCCAGTTCCTGCACCGGATAGCCGCGGTAGAGCAGCGAATTGGTGTCCGCATTGACCTTGGAAACGGCGGTGTAGTCCACCGTGACGCCGGCCAGGCCCTTCTTGATCTCATGTGAGCTCATGGAATGTCTCCTTTGACGCGACAGGGATGATTAGAGGTTGGCGTTGTTTTCGCCGATGTCCAGGCCGGGGATCTGGAAGTTGAAGATGCCGGTGTCGAAACGGTTGTACGCCTCGTAGTCCACCAGATCGTAGAGCCGGGCCCGGGTGAGCATCTCGCCCACCTGCGATTCCTGGGTCCCGTCCGCGGAGATGGCATCGAGCACGCGCTCGGCCGCCCCCATCGCACTGCGCAGCAGGGTCACCGGGTAGATGACCAGGGCGACGCCGGTGCCGGCCAGCTGCTCCCGGGTGAAGAGCGCGCTCTTGCCAAACTCGGTCATATTGGCCAGCACCGGGACGTCGACGGCGTTGCAGACCGCCTCAAACTCGGACAGGTCCTTCATGGCCTCCGGGAAGATGGCGTCCGCGCCGGCGTCGACCAGGGCTTTGGCCCGGTCGATGGCCACCGCCAGGCCCTCGACGGCGCGGATGTCGGTCCGGGCCATGATCAGGAAGTTGGGGTCCCGACGCGCGTCCGCGGCGGCGGCAATGCGCTTGACCGCGGTGTCCAGGTCCACCATGTTCTTTCCGTCCAGGTGGCCGCAGCGCTTCGGATTGAACTGGTCCTCGATGTGCGCCCCGGCCAGGCCTGCGGTCTCCAGCTCCTGGATGGTGCGGGCCACGTTCATCGGCTCGCCAAAGCCGGTGTCGGCGTCGATCAGGCAGGGCAGGTCCGTCATCCGGGCGATCTGGCCGCCGCGGGTGGCCACCTCCGTCAGCGTGGTCAGCCCGATGTCCGGCAGGCCCAGGTCATTGGCCAGGACCGCGCCGGAGATGTACACGCCGTCGAAGCCCTTCTCGCCGATGAGCCGCGCCGAGAGCGGATTGAACGCCCCCGGGAACTGGCGTGCCGCCCCGGGGGTGAGCATGGCGCGCAGGTCCGCGCGCTTCTGCTCCGCCGTCTTGTGCGAGTACAACATCTAGAACAGACCCTTCGGTGCCGCCGCGAGGTCGATGACGCCGGGGGCGGCCTGGATGTTCAGCTGGTCCAGCTCGCCGGCGGCCAGCTCGGGCAGGCGCTCGGCGGCGGCCAGGAAGCGCTCGATCTCCGCCGGCTCCACCAGGCCCTGCGCCAGCGTGCGGAACTTGTTGATGTACTGCGCGCGAGCAAAGGGGCGGGCACCGAGCGGGTGGGCGTCGGCGACGGCGATCTCGTCGGTGATGACCGTGCCGTCGGCCAGCGTGATCTCCACGGAGCCGCCGAAGGCCTTCTCCGCGATGTCGTTGGTGTGGTACCGGCGCGTCCATTCGGCGTCCTCCTCCGTGGTGACCTTGTGCCACAGCTCCACGGTGTCCGGGCGTCCGGCGCGCTCGGGGGCGTAGGAGTCCACATGGTGCCAGGAGCCGTCCTGCAGGGCCACGGTGAAGATGTACGGGATGGAGTGGTCCAGCGTCTCCCGGGAGGCGGTGGGATCGTACTTCTGCGGATCGTTGGCGCCGGAGCCAATCACGTTGTGCGTGTGGTGGCTGGTCTTGATCAGCACGCTGGCCACGTTCTTCGGGTCCACCACCTCGGGGTGCTCGTGGTGCAGCTTGCGGGCCAGGTCGATCAGGGCCTGGGCCTGGTACTCGGCCGAGTGCTCCTTGGTGTAGGTGTCAAGGATGGCCCGCTTGGCCTCGCCCGGGGCCGGCAACGGCACCTCGTAGGAGGCATCGGGGCCGTCCAGCATCCACGCGATGACGCCGTCCTCGCCCTCGTAGATCGGCACGGGGGAGGTCTGCCCGCGCATGGCGCGGTCCGCCGCCTCCACGGCCATCTTGCCCGCGAACGCCGGGGCGTGCGCCTTCCAGGTGGAGATCTCGCCCTTGCGCGACTGGCGGGTGGCGGTGGTGGTGTGCAGCCCCTGGCCCACGGCCTGGAAGATGGTCTCCACGTCCAGACCCAGCAGCGTGCCGATGCCGGCCGCGGCGGAGGGGCCGAGGTGGGCCACATGGTCGATCTTGTGCTTGTGCAGGCAGATGGACTTCACCAGGTCCACCTGGATCTCGTAGCCGGTGGCGATGCCGCGCAGCAGGTCCGCACCCGAGGCCCCCACATGCTGCGCCACGGCCAGGATCGGCGGGATGTTGTCGCCCGGGTGGGAGTACTCGGCGGAGAGGAAGGTGTCGTGGTAGTCCAGCTCGCGGACGGCGACGCCGTTGGCCCAGGCGGCCCATTCGGGGGACACCTTCTCCGCAATGCCGAACACGGAAGCGCCGCTGCCGCCGGTGGACGGGGCGTGGCTGAGCGCCTGGGCGCGGGCGGCCACAATGGGCGCGCGGTTCAGCGAGGCAATGGCAACGGAGGCGTTGTCGATGACGCGGTTGATCACCATGTCGGCAACCTCCGGACTCACGGCCACCGGGTCGGCGGCGACGACGGCGATCTTGTGCGCCAGCTGGTCCTCGCGGGCCAGGTTTTCCTCGCTCTTGTACACACGGACGTGGTGCTGCGTAACCATAAGGGGTCCTCTCAGGAAGTGCCGGTCAAATCGTGGGCAGGGGCTGGCTGGATGCCAGCAGGTACTGCAGGCTGTTGTCCAGGTGGACGGTGGTGGCGGCGCTGGCGACGGCGGCCCGGCCGTTCGCGATGGCCAGGGCGATGGTGCTGTGCTCCCGTGCCGCCGCGGCCAGCCGGACGGTGTTGTCCCGGGACAGGCGGCGGATGCGCACCAGATGCACGCGCAGGCTCTTGAGGGCCTGGGCGAGGTAGGAGTTGCCGACGGCGTCATCAATGGCGCAGTCCAGGGCGCCGGCGAGCTCGTAGTAGCCGTGCCGGTCCGGGTCCCCGTCGGTGAGCAGAGCTCCGGCGTTCTCCAGTTGCAGGTGCAGGTCCAGGAAGACCTCGCGGTCGCCGCGCTCGCAGGCCAGCTCGGCCGCCCGGCATTCCAGTGCGGAGCGCAGTTCAAAGAGTTCCCTGACATGGTCCATGGAAATGTCGGTGACCACTACGCCGCGGCCCTTTTGCGGTTCCGCCAGCCCCTCGGCGTTGAGCCGGGCCAGGGCCTCGCGGATCGGGGTGCGGGACACGCCCAGGCGCTCGGAAAGTTCCACCTCGGCCAACACCGTGCCGGGCGGCAGGCGCCATTCGATGATGTCGCTGCGGAGGGCCGCATAGGCCTTGTCGCTGGCGCGCATGCCGGCCTCCTTTGGACGACTGGGTGGATGGATTCCGGCGGTGGGCGGGGGGCTTGCCGCCCGGTGGACTGCATCATCAGTGTATACAAACAAGCGCCATTTTGCCACGAATTTCGAAATCCTCCGTCGAAGATTCATCAAATGTATACACAAACCCTTGTTGACGCCGGAGCGGGAACGCTAGTATGGCTGGCATCACAACGGTGTGGAGGAGAGAATCCATGGTGGGATCCAGCTATCGGGAGCAATACCGGCGCAGCCTTGCCGATCCGGACGGGTTCTGGCGGGACGCCGCCGGAGCCGTGGACTGGGACACCGCCCCGGAGGTGGTGCACAGCGAGCTCGAGGCCCCCATTTCCCGCTGGTTTCCCGACGGCACCATGAACACCTGCGCCAACGCGCTGGACCGCCATGTCGCGGCCGGCCGCGGCGGGGCGGCGGCGCTCATCTACGATTCGGCCATGCTGGGCAGCTCGCGCGGCTATTCCTACGCGGAACTGGCGGAGCTGGTGGCGCGCTTTGCCGGGGTGCTCCGTGCCCACGGCGTCGGAAAGGGCGACCGGGTGGTCATCTACCTGCCGATGATCCCGGAGGCCGTGGTGGCCATGCTGGCCTGTGCCAGGCTGGGGGCCGTCCACTCGGTGGTCTTCGGCGGCTTTGCGCCCGCCGAGCTGGCGGCCAGGATCAGGGATGCCGCCCCCGCCGTCGTCGTCACGGCCTCCGGCGGTCTGGAGCCGAACCGCAAGGTCGAGTACCTGCCCGCCGTGCACGAGGCCCTGGCGCTGGCGGGCGCGCCGCACACCCCTGTGGTGGTCAAGGTCCGGGACGGATTCGCCACCGCGCCGGCGAGCCTGGACTGGACCTGGCTGGACTGGGATGCCGCCATGGCGGGAGCGCAGCCGGCCGCGCCCGTGCCGGTGGCCGCGACGGATCCGCTCTACATCCTCTACACCTCCGGCACCACGGGGACGCCCAAGGGCGTGGTCCGCGACAACGGCGGGCATGCCACGGCCCTGCTGTGGACCATGAAGAACCTGTACGGCATTGGCCCCGGGGACGTGTGGTGGACGGCCAGCGACGTGGGCTGGGTGGTGGGGCACTCCTACATTGTGTACGGCCCGCTGCTGGCCGGAGCCACCACAGTGCTCTACGAGGGCAAGCCCGTGGGGACACCCGATGCCGGCGCCTTCTGGCGGGTCATTGCCGAGCACAAGGTCAAGGCGCTCTTCACCGCCCCGACCGCCCTGCGTGCCATCCGCAAGGCCGATCCCGCGGCGGCGGAGCTGGCGAAGCACGACGTCGGAAGTCTGGAAACGCTGTTCACCGCCGGTGAGCGGCTGGACACCGACACCTTCCATTGGGCCAGCGATGTGCTGGGGGTGCCGGTGGTTGACCACTGGTGGCAGACGGAGACCGGCTGGGCCATCTGCGCCAACCCGCGCGGCATGGATCCGCTGCCCATCAAGGCCGGATCGCCCACCCTGCCGATGCCCGGCTACGACCTGTGCATCCTGAACGGCCAGGGAGCACCGGTGGCCACGGGGGAGGAGGGCAACATCGTGCTGCGCCTGCCGCTGCCGCCGGGCACCCTGACCACGCTCTGGCACAACGACCAGCGCTACATCGATTCCTACCTGCGCGCCTTCGAGGGGTTCTACGCCACCGGGGACTCCGGCTACCAGGACGAGGACGGCTACGTCTTTGTGATGGGACGGACGGATGATGTCATCAATGTCGCGGGGCACAGGCTCTCCACCGGATCCATCGAGCAGGCCCTGGCGCAGCATCCGGCCGTCGCGGAATGCGCCGTGATCGGTGTGGCGGACCAGCTCAAGGGCCAGCGGCCCAGCGGCTACGTGGTGCTCAAATCCGGGGTGGTGATCGACCCCGGGACGCTGGAAGGCGCGCTGGTGGCGCTGGTGCGCCGGCTGATCGGCCCCGTGGCGGATTTCAAGAACGCCACGGTGGTGGAGGCCCTGCCCAAGACGCGCTCCGGCAAGATCCTGCGCAAGACGATGCGCCAGATTGCCGACGGCGAGGACTACGTGGTGCCCTCCACCATCGAGGATCCCTCGGTGATCGAGGCGCTGGTCCCCGTGCTGCGCCCGGCGCAGACCTAGCCGGGCGCTTTGGCTGCGAAGCCTTCCCCTAGATCCTGATGACGATCCGGCAGTACAGCCATCCGCATTCCAGGCAGTACAAGCGTCCATGGACGCGGATGCATCCGATCGTCAGTCCCACGGCGTCGGGATGGCCAGGGAGCACCAGAACCAGAGTCTGCCCTTGCTGATCCTGGCTGGCCCCACGTTGTTCGGTGCCACCGACCCAGGTAATGGGCATTCGCTTCCACGCGGCCGGCGGCCTCAGGCCGAGTTCATCGACAAGATGGCTGACATCGTCCCCGGGCTTGGGCCGGCGGACCGTCAATGCGCTGATGAAAGCATGCAGAAACTGTTCGAGTTCTTTCACGTCCCGCAGGGAATCGGCTAGAGGATCACTTGTGTCCACCGGAACCTCCCTCAATTTGCCTCCAAGTCTACGACCGATTTGCGTTGATTTCATTGGATTTTCGGGGAAAGAAACTGCCTGTCGCAGGAAATGCCTTGCCCGTGAATTGAGGGAATGGGTTGCCGTTTTCCGGATATCCACGCGCCCTTGACAGGGTCCGCAATCGGGCGAACCATAACGAGTAATTGGTTGCATGGGAGCGAATTCGGCCGCTGGGGGCGCGCATTGTCTGAGGTGCCGGTGCGGATCGCACGTGCGCCTCAGGGGCGGGGCTTTGCAGAGGATTTGGACCATGACTACTTTCACCCGGGTTGGCGACAGCGGAGCATTGGCCGGTGCCGCCACCAATATCACTATTGAGGAACTTGGTTTCTTTTCGCTGACGGCGGTGCGGACCGGATCGGGCAGCCTGAAACTGATCAATTGGAGCACCGGTGGCCCGGGTCCAGTTACCCGCGACTCCGACAGCGATGGCCAGGCAGGGGCCGTGAGTGCAATTGCCGTCACGAGAAACCGGAACCTGACAGTGACCGCCGTCCGCGACGGCAGTGGAGACCTGCTTCTCATTTCCTGGGACGACGGGATCGGTGCGGGCCCCATCGCCCGGCTCAAGGACACCCACGGCAAAGCTGGTGCGGCCAGCATTGTCACCATAGTGCCCGGCCCGTCGAAAACCGCAGCGGATCTGGTCACGGCGGTCCGGGCCGGCAACGGCTCCCTGAAGCTCATCAGCTGGAGCCTGGACAACGCCACGGGAACCATGACCCGCTTGGGCGACAGCGGCGACCAGGCCGGCGCGGTGAGCCTCATCGCGGTCTCGGTCCCGACGCCCAATGTTGTGCTAACGGCGGTCCGGGCCGGCAACGGCAACCTCAAACTCATCAGCTGGGGCGTTTCCGAAGACGGCCACAGCATTTCGCGGCTGGGCGACAGCGGCGACCAGGCCGGCGCGGTGAGCGAAATTGCGCTGGCGGGGGTGGTCACGGCGGTGCGGGCCGGCAACGGCTCCTTGAAGCTCATCAGCTGGCGGATCTCGTCTGATGGCACACAGATCCAGCGGCTCCACGACAGCGGCAGCCAGGCTGGCGAGGCAACCTGCATCTGCATTTCCCGCTTTGGGGACGCGAGGTTTGTCACGGCGGTGCGGGCCGGCAACGGCTCCCTGAAGCTCATCAGTTGGGACATCGATCCGACCAGCGGAACCATCCACAGAACGGGGGACAGCGACGACAAGGCCGGCGCGGTCAGTGAAGTCGCCTTGGCCGTTCCCGGCGGAAACAACATCACGACTGCGGTGCGCGCCGGGAATGGGACATTGAAGCTCATTACATGGCGGATGGAAGGCTGACACCAGCCGTGCCAGCGCTCCGTGCCCCGAGCGCCACCAACCTTCGGTCCGGGTACTGCTACCCGCGGGCCTGCCGCCGCTGGTCGGCAAAGATGCGCGATCGCTCGGAGGAGAGTGCCAGCAGCAGCAGGATGTCCAGCGTCAGCCCCACCAGATTGGTTTCGAAGGCAAGCAGCGGGTTGCCCCATGCCGTCTGGATCCCTTGGAGGGCTATCGCCCCGGTGGTGAGGGACATGGCCAGGGTCCTGGCCCGGCGGCTGCCCCGGAAGACGGCCGCCGCCAGGGCGGCCTCCAACACCGCGAACAGGGCAAACGCGGCGCCGGTCCAGGCCACGGCCGTGGCGTCCACACCCACCAGGGTGATGTCCCCGGGCGCCAGGAACAGTGTGAGTGCCAGCTCCATGCCTTCGAGGGCGCCCGCGGCCAGGAAGAAGGCGCCGGCCACGGTGGAGGGTGGCCGCCTGGCTCCGGCCGGCGCGGCCGGTGCCGGTTCCGCGGCCGGTGCGTGGACCATGCGGACGTCCACGATGGGCAGGTCGCCGTCGGTGGCGATCGCATCGCCGCCGCCGTTGCGGGAATGGTAGCCGGTGGAAAAATCGCGGATCACCTCGACGGAGATGGGTGCCGGCCCGGCCGCCAGCGAGGCGAGGACATAGTCCCTTTCGACATCGATGTTCTTCTCGATCTTGTGGGTGATCTGCAGGGTGAAGAGCGAGAACCCCACGCTCTTGTCGAAGGTGCCCGCGGCGAGCCAATCGACCCCGACGCCGCCGGGCAGCGCCAAAACCTGATGTGGTGCCGCTTGCCCGGACTGCCGTCGACCTCCTGCTGGTAGGCAAAGTCCTGCTGCCGGCCAAAGAGCAGCAACGGGCTGACCGGAGCCTCAAGGTAGCTGCGCCGCCGCAGCGTGGAGGTGACGATCCGCCACCCGCTGGCCAGCGTCAGGTTGTCGGCGCGAGTCCAGCCGGCGCCGGACATGGCCGCCTGCACCTGGGCCCCGGAGCCCCGGAGGCCCACGTTGACGGGATCCCCGAGCAGGCCGTCGCTGGTGCGGGTCCGGCCGATGAAATAGGCGGGGACGTAGATCTGCGTGAGGATGCGGTGGATCCGGGGCAGCACCAGGTACGCCACCAGGACCCAAAAGACGCCCAGGAACCACAGCTGCCCCCACCCCCAGCCAAAACTGGCCCGGGCCAGGGAGGCGGCCAGCCAGAGGGCCGCCGCGCCGCCGACGACGAAAAAGGCATGGTCCAGCACTGTATAGCGCCGCATGCCCGCACCCCGTGGCGGAGCCGCGGCAGCCACGTCCGCTGGAGTCCCGTCCCGCTGCGCCATGGGGGCCATGCTAGCGGGGACCGTCCGGTCCGGACAGCCCCCGCCCGGTTCTAGCCCGCCCGGTCCTGGCGGAAGGCGGCCAGCGGGTTGGCCAGCCTGCCGGCCATCGCCAGTCCGCCCGAGGGATCGGCAAGGTCGAGCATGTTGGAGTTGTTGCGCAGCTGGAGCCGGTTCAGGCAGGAGAGGTCGAAATCGGCCGCAAAGAGGTCATGGCGTTCGAAGGCCTCGGCCAGTTCGGGGTGGTCCTGCTGGTAGCCGTGGAGCACGGCGGCCACGGTGCCCCAGAAGCCGTCCTCGTCCAGCTGGCCGTCCTCCACCAGGATCGCACTCAGGAACCCGAAGATGCAGTCGAAGACGTCGGTGAAGACGGCCAACACCATTTCACCCTCGGGGATGGCTGCCTTGATCCGGGAGATCTCCTCCGGCACGGCGAGGAGGTCTCCCATCAGGACGATCTCCTCGCCGATGTCCTTCATGATGGCCCGCACCGGCACACCGTCCTCCAGCACCAGGATGGCGTTCTCACCATGGGGCATGAACGCGAGTTCATAGCGGTAGAGGCAGTGCACCACGGGCACCAGATACGCGTGCAGGTACCGCCGCAGCCATTCCCGGGCGCCCAGGCGCGAGCGCCGGATCAACGCCGAGACGAACGGAACGCCGTCGTGGTCCACATGCAGCAGCGAGGCCATGGTGGCCAGCTGCTGGCCGGGCGCCAGCAGCGGCAGCGGGCTTTCCCGCCAGAGTGCGGAGAGCATCTTCCGGTAGGGGGAACCGTGCTCGGAGGCGTTCTCGTAGTGGCCGTTGTGGTAGCCGATGGTGGCACACTCGCGCAGCATGGCGGGCCCGTGGTGCGCCAGGGTGGCATCGGAGCTGATCAGGGCATGGAGCCAGTCGTTGATGGCGGGGGTGGCCTTCATGTACTGCGGCGAGAGCCCGCGCATGAAGCCCATGTTGAGCACCGACATGGCGGTCTTGACGTAGCAGCGCCCGGGTGCCGAAACGTTGAAGAAGGTCCGGATGGACTGCTGCGCCTGGTACACCTCCTCGACGGGCCCCAGCGGCACAATGCGCCGGGCGGCAATCTCCGCCGCGAAGGTCACCGCGATCTTGTTCTCCCACTGCCAGGGGTGGACGGGCATCAGCAGGTAGTCCAACGGATCCAGCCCCTGCCCCGCCAGCAGTGCGTCAAAGTGCGCCAGCAGGTCTGCGCCGAGCTCGGCGCCCAGATGTGCCGTGGCGTCCAGTCCGGCGCTCGCGGTGAAGACGGCCCTGGACCGGTGCACGGCCAGCCACTGGAGCCGGACCGGGGCGCCCGCCTCCGGGGCAAAGGCCAGATAGTCCTGGATGCCAAAGCCGAGCCGGCCGTTGTTGGCGACGAAGCAGGGATGGCCCTCCGTCATCGACAGTTCGATCAGTTGGAAATCTGCCGCGGGATCGTCCCCGCCGCTGGCACCTGCGGCCAGTTCGGCCGAGCCGGCGCCGGCCGCATATTGCTTGTAGGCATGGCTGGCCAGCGTGGAACTGATCTCTTCCAGGTACACCGGCAGCATCTGGGCATCGATGCCCAGGGAGCCGCGGAACTCCGCCACCAGCTCCATGGCGTCCAGGGGCAGCGCGTTTCCCCGGGCGTCGGTCTTGCGGATCGAGGCGGCCTCGATTGCCCAATGGTCCAGCCGGAGGCGGCGGGCGCTGAAGCGGTAGGCAACGGCGCCGTCGTCGCTGGCAAGCCAGTACTGCCCCCGGCCCGCGGGACCGCCCTGGAGCAGCTTGGGGCTGAGTAGGCGCTCATGGGAGAACTCGGCCAGGGCCTTGCGCGCCAGATGCCGGTTGGCGGCCGCCCAGCGGCCGGGGGTGAGGTGTGCGACGGCGGCCGCCTCGGGGCGCTCGGGCACCAGGAGGGCGGGGGAGTGGAGGGCGGCGGTGGTCATCGGTGGGTTCCTCCGGAAACGGTGGGTGCGGGGGTGGCGGGCGCAGGGACGGGGCGCGCCAGCAGCCGGCGGGCGTCGTTGAAATGCCTGCGGGTGCACAGGCTCAGCCAGGCTTCCTTGTCCGGCAGCTGGATGCGGGCCTGCCGGCGGAAGCCCAGGCGCTCATTGAGCCCATGGATCTTGGCGTTGGCGGAGTCGGGCTCCACCACCACGCGGTCCACGGCAGGGTCGGCGAAGATTTCGGCCAGCACGGCGGCCATGACATCGGTGGTGAACCCCCCTCCGGGGCTGCACCGGCGGGCCCACCAGCAGGTGCATGCCCACATCGGCTGCCCGCGCGTCGTACAGTCCCGCCAACGGGGACCGGGCCGGATCGTAGCGTTCCATCAGGAACGCCGGGGCGCCGTCCGCCAGGCCCAGCAGCGCCACGTGGTGGCCGCTGGCCTGGATTTGCGCATACTCCCGCTCCACCTCGGCAACACTGGCTGACGCCATGCCCCAGAACCGGGCATAGTCCAGGGTCACCCAGGAATGCAGCAGCGCCGCGTCGGCGGACGGGTCCACGGGCCGGAAGGTGAACGTCATGCCGGCACCCCCACCCGGGACGGCACGCCAAAGTGCGCGAACGCAATGCTCCGCTCCATCGGGTAGATCTCCTTGCCGGCGACCTCGCGGAGGATGGCGGAGTTGCGGTAGGCGGCCATGCCCAGATCCGGCGTCACGAATCCATGGGTGTGCAGTTCCGCGTTCTGGACAAAGATGTCCCCGTCGGTGCCGATCCCGTAGTTGCGGTCCACGTCGAACCTGCCCCGCGCGTCGCGGCGGATCCGGCCGGCGATGCCGGCCAGGAAGGCCGGTTCACGGTAGGTGTAGCCGGTGGCGAGCGCGACGGCGGCACTGTCCAGGCTGAAGTCCTCCGCCAGTTCCTGGTGGTGGAGCGCGAGCGTGTGGACGCCGTCGGCCGGGCTGTATGCGGCACCGGTGAGCGCCGCATGCGTCAGCAGGCTGGTGCGGACCGGGCCCGCCAGACTCTTGGCATAGAGGAGGGCGTAGATGTCGTTGATGAGCGCCTCGTCGATGCCCTTGTAGAGGTTATTTTTGGCTGGCGTTGAGCCGGTCCCGGGTCGGGGCCGGCAGGGCGTGGAAGTAGTCGACGTACTCGGGCGAGGTCATTTCCAGCGTCAGCTTGCTGTATTCCAGCGGGAAGAACCGCCCGGACCGGGTCACCCAGTTCAGCTGGTAACCGTGCACATCGATCTCGGCCAGCAGGTCGTAGTAGATCTCCGCGGCGCTCTGGCCCGAGCCGCCGATGGTGATGCTGGGCTGGCGCTGGAGTTCGGCCTTGCGGGCCAGGTAGTCGGCATTGTGCAGCACCACCCCGCCGGCGCCGAGCATCCCGGCGGCCGCCGCTGGCACGTACGGGCTGGTGCCGGTGCCCAGCACCAGGTTCCGGGCCAAAAACCGCGCCGGCCCCTCCGGTCCGAGCGCGTGGACGGTGTACACGCCGTCGGCAAAGCCGATGTGCTGAACATCCACACCGAAGTTCACCCGGGGGAGCTGGCTGGCCACCCACTGGCAGTACTGGTTGTATTCGGCCCGCAGCGGGTAGAAGTTTTCCCGGATGTAGAACGGGTACAGCCGCCCCGTCTCCTTGAGGAAGTTCAGGAACGAGTAGGGCGAGGTGGGGTCCGCCAGGGTGACCAGGTCGGCCAGAAACGGGACCTGCAGATGCGCCGCCTCCAGCATCATGCCCGGGTGCCAGTCAAAGCCGCTCCGGCGCTCGAGGAAGACGGCGTCGATCTCCTCCAGCGGTGCGGCCAGGGCAGCCAGCCACAGGTTGAAGGGGCCAACGCCGATCCCGGCAATGTCGTGGATGCGGTCCGTGGGGGTGCCGTGCGTGCTCATGCGGCACCGCCGGAAATGCTGGCCGCGGCGTCCGTGCGCAGGGCTGCGCCGGTGCGGCGCAGCAGCTCGACAATCTGGCGGAGGTCCCCGAGGGTGGTCTCGGCATTGAGCAGGGTGAACTTCAGGAAGTGCCGCCCGTCCACCGTGGTGCCCGCCACCACTGCCTCGCCGGAGGCGAAGACGCTGGCGCGGATCCTCGGATTCAGCGCGTCGGCCGCGTCCTCGTCCATGCCCGCGGGCCTGTAGCGGAACACCAGGGTGCTCAGCGCGGGTGTGGCCGCGAGGTCAAAGTCGGGGTCCTCGGCAAGCAGGCCGCCGGCCCGGGCGGCCAGATCGATCACCTCGTCGAAGAGGGCGCCCACGCCGTCGGCCCCCATCGTGCGCAGGGTCAGCCACAGCTTCAGGGCGTCAAAGCGCCGGGTGGTCTGGATGCTCTTGTCCACCTGGTTGGGGATGTCCGCCTTGGCGGCACTTTCCGGGTTCAGGTAGTCGGCGTAGTAGGTGACGTGGCCCAGGGTTGCCTTGTTCCGCACCAGGATGGCGCTGGAGCTGACGGGCTGGAAGAACGTCTTGTGGAAGTCGATGGTGACGGAATTGGCCAGCTCGATGCCGTCGATCAGGTGCCGGTGGCGGGTGGACACGATCCGGCCGCCACCGTAGGCGGCATCCACATGGAACCAGCTGCCGTAGGTCCGGCTGAGGGCGGAGAGCTCGCGCAGCGGATCGATGCTGCCAAAGTCGGTGGTGCCGGCCGTGGCTACGATGGCCATCGGCACCAAGACCTCGGCGTGGCAGGCGGCCAGTTCCGCCGCCAGCGCCGCGGGGTCCATCCGGCGGTCTTCCCCGCAGGGGATGGTGACGACGGCGTCGTAGCCCAGGCCCAGCATGGAGGCGGACTTGGCGATGCTGAAATGGCTCGCCTGTGAGGTGAAGATCCGCAGCCGGTCCAGCAGGGCCGGCAGGCGCAGTCCGGCGGCCGCCGGATCCAGCCGGAGCCGGGCCACCGTGTGGTTGCGGGCGATCAGCAGGGCCTGCAGGTTGGACTGCGTCCCGCCGCTGGTGAACACGCCGTCGGCGTCGGGCCCGAGGCCGATGTGCTCGGCGGTCCAGTCAATGAGGCGCCGTTCGATCATGGTGGCGCCGGCGCTCTGGTCCCAGGTGTCCAGCGAGGAGTTCACCGCCGACAGGACTGCCTCGCCCACCAGGGCGGGAATGACGACGGGGCAGTTCAGATGTGCCGCATAGCCGGTGTCGTGGAAGTAGACGGCGTCGCGCAGGCAGAGGGTGTCCAGCTCGGCCAGGGCCGCCGCCGTGTCCGCCAGCGGCGCCGCCAGGTCAACGGCAGCCACCTGGGCGGCCAGCTGGGCGGGGGTTGCGCCGGTGAAGGGGGCGGTGGTGCGCGCCACCTTGGTGGCCACCAGGTTCACCCCCTGCAGGACGTCGGCCACATAGCGGGCGCTGTTGCCGGCGTTGAACAGGTAGTTGGTCGCGGCCAGGGCCCGTTCCACTCCCGAGCCGAAATCGTGCTCGGCGGGTGGCAGGTGTTGCGTGTGGGGCAACGGTGTCACTGTAGAAATCCTTGCTGTCGGTAACGTTGGCGCTTTGGCTAAGCACAGCCTCGCCTTACTTAGGATTACCTTTACGTCAAACTACTATGACGTAATTACCGAAAGTGGAGGTGTTTGACGACCGGCCGCGGGTCAGCCGATCCAGCGGTATTCGCTTTCCGGCCGCCCGCCCGTGCCGTAGCGGGAACCGCGGTGTGCCCTGGACGATTCGGCCAGGAATTCCAGGTACCGCCGCGCCGTGACCCGGGACATGCCCAGTGCCTCCATGGTTTCCGTGGCCGAGACCGGTCCGGTGCTTCCGCGCAGCAGGCCGACGACGGCGGCCAGCGTGTCCTCTTTCAACCCCTTGGGCAGCGGTGTCTCGCCGGGGGTCCGCAGGCTGGCGAAGGCCGAGTCCACGTCCTGCTGGGAGGCCTTGGCGCCGGTGGTCTCCAGCTGCCGGCGGAACTGGCGGTAATTGGCCATCTTCTCCGCGAAGGCCGCGTAGGTGAAGGGCTTGATCAGGTACTGCACGATGCCGGCGGAGACGGCGCCGCGCACGATGGCCAGCTCGCGCACCGCCGTGATGGCGATGATGTCCACGCCGTAGCCGGCGCTGCGGATCCGCCGGCTGACATCCAGTCCGTGCAGATCCGGCAGGTTCATGTCCAGCAGGATCAGCTGGATGGGTGCTCCGGCGGTCTGGGCATCCTTGAGCGCGTGCAGCGTGCCCTGGCCGTCGTGGGCCACCGCTGCCACGGCGAAGCCCTCCAACCGGCGCACATAGGCCGCGTGGGCGTCGGCGGCAATCGGCTCGTCATCCACCACCAATACCCGGATAACGTCTGCGGAGCCGCCGGTCCTAGCGTCCATGGGGGTCCTCCTGGGTGGCCGGTGCTTCGGCCGGTGCGGGGCCGGCCGGCAGCACCACGGTGAAGACGGCGCCGGGGTTGCTGCGCACGGACAGCG
Organism: Pseudarthrobacter sp. P1; assembly: GCF_050156935.1. Classification (NCBI taxonomy): domain Bacteria; kingdom Bacillati; phylum Actinomycetota; class Actinomycetes; order Micrococcales; family Micrococcaceae; genus Pseudarthrobacter; species Pseudarthrobacter sp. P1. Next base: position 42,556 of record NZ_CP189584.1, read on the forward strand.
TCCCGCCCAGCCGCTGGACGGCCTGCTGCACCAGGGCCAGCCCGATGCCCCTGCCGTAGCCATCGCTGCCCTTGGTGGTGTAGCCCATCCGCAGCAGCCGCTGGGCCGCCGCTGCATCGATCCCGGCTCCACTGTCGGCCACCTGCAGCACCACCTCGTCCGCGGTGGCGTCCATGGAGACCTCCACCCAGCGCGGCTCGGTTCCGTCGGCGGCGGCATCCAGGGCATTGTCGATCAGGTTCCCCACTACCGTGACGACGTCGTGGGCGCTGAGGGAATTCCCCGTGCCCGTGGCGCCGGCCGCAATGCGCAGCTCGATGCCGCGTTCACTGGCTTGTGAAATCTTTCCCATCAGCAGTGCGCCGGCGACGGGCTCGTCCACGCCGTTGAGGACTGTGTCGGCCAGCCGCTGGCTGAGCTGCAGATCCGCCGTCGCAAACTCCAGCGCCTGCTCCGTGCGGCCCAGCTCAAGCAGCGAGACCAGGGTGTGGATCCGGTTGGCGTGCTCGTGGGTCTGGGCGCGCAGGGCATCGGTGAGCGTCTTGGAGGAGCGCAGTTCGTCGTCGAGCGCCTTCAACTCGGTGTGGTCCTGCAGGGTGGCGACGGTGCCGATCACCCTGGGTTTGCCCCGGCGGGCCGCGGTGCCCGGCTCGTGGGCCTCGTCCTGGGAGACCACCAGCAGGCGGGTTGGCATCAGGTGCAGCTCCTCGCGGGCGGTGCGGCCGCTGCGCAGCAGTTCGGCCAGGCTCGGGGTCAGGTCCAGTGCCGCCAACCGTGGCGCGGGCTGCCCCTCGACGGGCGCCGGAATGCCCAGCAGCGTGGCCGCCTGGTCGTTGTACATCACCAGCTCGCCCCGCGGGTCCACCAGAACCAATCCGTCGCGGACGCTGTGCAGGACGGATTCGTAGTAGACAAACAATTGGCCCAACCGCTCCGGACCCCAGCCCAGCGTCACCCGGCGCAGGTAGCGGCCCAGCAGCCAGGCCAGCAGCGAGCCGCCCGCCAGCAGGGCCCCGGCCATGCCGACGACGGCGGGGAGCCGGGCATTGAGCGCCACCTCGAGGTTGCTGACCGTCACGCCCGCGGCCACCATGGCCACCACGTGTCCGCCGGCGTCCTTGACCGGCACGATCGCTCGCACGGAGGGGCCCAGCGTCCCGGGCGTGGTCTCGGTGTAGCTGTTTCCGGCGAGCGCCTGGTCCACGGAGCCGATGTACGGTTTGCCGATCTGGGCCGGATCGGGGTGCGTCCAGCGCGTCCGGTCCGGGGCCATGATGGTGATGAAATCCGCCTTGGCGTCGGCCATGACCTTTAGGGCATAGGGCTGCAGCGCCGCGGAGGGGTCCGGGGCGGCGGCGGCCTGTTCCACGTAAGGGTTGTCCGCCACGGCGGTGGCAATGGAGAGCATCCGCTCCCCGGCCTGGCTGTACGTGCGGCCCTTGGCATCCAGCAGCACGGCCGTGGACACCAGGGCGGCCACCACCAGGACAAAGAGCAGGTTGCCGACGAACAGGCGCCGGGCCAGGCTCCACCGTGCAAAGTGCATCATTGCACCCCTTCTGCCGAGCTGTCGTTCCGCCGTCGCCCTACGAGTCTTTCATGCGCATCCACTCCATGGTGGCAGGACGTCCATGACCAATATGACCGCAAGGGTGAGCAAAGTCACAAACGGGGCCACTGTTGAACAGAAGCGGTTCCACCACCGTCCCACCCAGCCCAAGCCCCACCCATCAGCCTAGATCAAGGAGTCATCATGAGCTCTCAACGTGGAGAGTCAGCAGTGCAGTCACCGGTCCGCCGCCGCGGATTGGACAAGACGCACTGGCTGTACCTGGCGGTCATCGCCGCCGTCGTCCTCGGCGTCGCCGTCGGCCTGGTCTTCCCCGGCAAGGACGGCTTTGCCGCCCAATTGAAGCCGCTGGGTGATGGCTTCATCTCCCTGATCAAGATGATGATCACCCCCATCATCTTCTGCACCATCGTGCTGGGCATCGGCTCCATTGCCAAGGCGGCCACCGTGGGCAAGGTGGGCGGCATGGTGCTGGTGTACTTCGCCATCATGTCCACCTTCGCCCTGGCCATCGGCCTGGTGGTGGGGAACTTCGTGCCGATCGGCGCCGGCCTGCACCTGCAGGACGCCGTGTACAAGGCCACCGCGGAGGCCAGCACCACCCAGGAGTTCGTCCTGGGCATCATCCCCACCACGCTCTTCTCCGCGCTGACCACCGGCAACATCCTGCAGACGCTGCTGATCGCCCTGCTCACGGGCTTTGCCCTGCAGCGCCTGGGCAAGACCGGCAAGGCAGTCCTCACCGGAATTGCCCACCTGCAGGCGGTGGTGTTCCGGATCCTGATGATGATCATGTGGCTGGCCCCCGTGGGCGCGTTCGGTGCAATTGCCGCCGTCGTCGGGCTGACCGGCTGGAAGGCCGTGGGCTCCCTGGCATTGCTGATGGGCGCCTTCTACCTGACCTGCGCGCTGTTTGTGGTGCTGGTGCTGGGCGGGCTGCTGAAGCTGGTCACGGGCGTCAACATCTTCAAGCTGATGCGCTACCTGGGCCGGGAATACCTGCTGATCGTCTCCACCTCCTCCTCCGACGTCGCCCTGCCCCGGCTGATCGCCAAGATGGAGCACCTGGGCGTCTCCAAGCCGGTGGTGGGCATCACCGTCCCGATGGGCTACTCGTTCAACCTCGACGGCACCGCCATCTACCTGACCATGGCGTCGCTGTTCATTGCCAACGCCATGGGCAAGCCGATGGACCTGGCCTCGCAGATCGGCCTGCTGGTGTTCATGGTGATCGCCTCCAAGGGCGCTGCCGGCGTCACCGGTGCCGGGCTGGCCACGCTGGCCGGCGGATTGGCGGCGCACCGGCCGGACCTGGTGGGCGGCGTGTCCTTCATTGTGGGCATCGACCGCTTCATGTCCGAGGCCCGCGCCCTGACCAACTTCACCGGCAATGCCGTCGCCACGGTCCTGATGGGCACCTGGGTCAAGGAGATCGACAGGGCCAAGGTGGACCGGGTGCTGGACAAGCTGGAGCCCTTCGACGAATCCGCACTCCTGGAGGATGGCCACGGGCCGGCCCGGGACTTGCCGGAAGATGGCCAGCCCGCAGACGACAAGTCCGTCAACGATGGCGCGTCCAAGGGTGCGCTGGAGCCGGCCGCCGTGTAGCCCGCACTCTCCGGCAGCCGCGGCGAGAATGCAGCAGTGGCTCCCTCGGGGTGCCGGATGCGACCACAACCGCATTCCCGGCCGGCATAAACCCCACAAAACGCCTGTGGCCGCGCCGTGGACAAGAAGTCCACGGCGCGGCCACAGGCGTTTGGCACCGGCCAGTTTGGCTGGGTCCTTAACGTCCTGCTGGCTGGGCCCGGCGCCGCAGCCGCGTGCCCCACAGGAACGCCAGCAGGCTGAGCAGCAGCTGCGCCGGATAGGCCACCGACGGCACGCCGCCGGAGACCAGGCAGATCAGCACCGGCAGCAGGGTGATCAGCGTCAGGTCCGGGCCCACCAGGAAGCTACGCACGGCACCGGTGGGCACCGGGCCCATGGCCGTGGACACCGCCGGCATGGTCCAGTCCGGTGCCGGCCGGAAGGCCGCGCGAATGGTTGCGGCGCCCAGTCCGGGACCGGCAAGGACGGCCAGCACCACCAGTGCCGGCGATCCCACGCCCAGCATGGTGAGCAGGACAAAAGCCGTGCCGCACCAGAGCACCATGCCCGTCGCCGGAACCACCCAGTGGACGCGGCGCACGATCCGTTCGGGCAGCGGCATGAGTGCATCCACGCTCGGATTCGAGGCGGCGAAGCGTGCCGTCGCACCCAGTGACACCACTGCGGCGTGGGCGCAGAAATAGACCACCACGGCAACCAGCACGGCATTGCCCAGGAACTGCACGGAGGCCAGGCTGGCGGGAAGTGTGGCCAGGACCAGGGCGCGCAGCAGCCGTGCTGGCTGGCGCAATTGCATGGCCAGCTGGGCGCTGAGCAGCGTCTTGACGGCCCGGGCCATGGCCGTGCCTCGGGGATGGACCAGCCTGATGCGGATCCGCGGGCCGGCGCCGGACAGGGATGCCGGACCGAGCGAGCGGGCCAGCTCGCTGGCGTCCATCGAGAGCACGGACCCGGCCACGTAGCTCGCGGCCAGGGCACTGGCGCGCAGCCTGGCGGTGCTGATCTGCTCCAGCCGGGCGTGCACCCACGCCAGGGCCATGCCGGCGGCGGCCAGCACCACCAGCGGCCACAGCGAGCCACTGGCCACCAGCAGCGGCCACCCGGTGGGCAGCGCCACCATCCAGCCCAGATCCGCCGAGCCGCCGGCGGCGTTGTACAGCGCCGTGGCCACCAGCGACAACGGCGCCAGCACCGTGACGGCACCCGCCACCGGGCGCAGCCATGCACCGCCGCCGGTGATCTGGGCCCACGAGGCAAGTGCGTGCACCAGCACCGCCAGTGCCGCGGCGCACAGCGAGGCCAGCCCCAGCCGGCCGGGGTCGGTGGTGCCTTCCAGGCCCAGGGCCAGGACCAGTGCGACGGCGGCCCCGGCCAGTGCCGGCCACAGCACGGAGCGGATGAATCCGGGCTGGATGAAGCCGCGCCGGTGCACGGGCAGGGGGAGCCACCAGGACGTCTGCGGCACCGTCATGGCAATGGGTCCCAGTGAAAGCTCCACGCCGAGCAGGGCCGCGGCCAGGGTGAGCAGCAGCGTGGCCGCGGCCTGCTCCGGGGCAAGATGTTCAAAGCCTGCCGACACGGCAGAGGCCGCCCAGCCGGGCTCCGCGGCCAGGCCAAGGGATTCGCGCAGCCGCACCACCAGGGCGCCGGACATGACCACCAGCACCAGGGCGCCCAACACGTAGGTGTAGCCCTCGGAGACCAGTTCCATCAGACCGCCCTCGGTGCGGACCAGGCCTGCCCTGAAGGTATAGGTGCGGATCTCCCGGGCGCTCAGCACGTCGGTGGGTGCACTCTTTGGATTGCGTGCCATCGCCGGCCCCTAGTCCGCGTGCGGGTTCTCGGCGGAGATGGCCACGGCGGCGGCCTCCGGCGTCATGGGGCGGATGGTGTCGGCGATGAACAGCGCCCCGGTGGCTGCGGTGCGCACAAACGCGGGATCGTGCGAAACCACCAGCAGTGCCAGCCCGCCGTCCACCTCGGCCCGAAGCCGGGCCGCCAGCCTGGTGCGCATGGCCGTGTCCAGCCGCTGCTCGGGCTCGTCGAGGACCAACAGGGAGCGCGGCCGGACAAAGGCCGCCGCCAGCAGCATGCGCCGGCGCTGCCCGGAGGAGAGCCGGTGCGGCAGCGAGGATTGCTCGCCCGCCAGCCCGAAGAACTCGAGCTCGGCGTCGATCAGTTCCTCCACCTCGGTGGCGCCGTGCCCGGCGGCCACGATCGCCAAATGCTCCGCGACCGTGAGTGCCGGGAAGAAGGCGTCGTCGTCGAACACCTGCGCCACCTCGCGGCGGAACTCCAGCGACCTGTCGTCCACCTCGGCGCCGTGGACAAGAGATGTTCCGCCGAGCGGCTCCAGCTGGCCCACCACGGTTTTGAGCACTGTGGACTTTCCTGCACCATTGGGTCCAATGAGCGCCATTGATTCACCGGCGCGGACCGTGAAGGTGACGGCCCCGCAGACCGGGACCTTGCCATAGCCGCTGAGCAGCTTGTTGGTCTGGACCACCACCGGGGCGGCGGATGCGCGTGAGTTGCTGCGGGGCTTGGAGGCGGGGCTGCTGGGCGTGTTCATTGAGCAGAAGTCTAGGCGCACCGGGCCCGGTGCGCTGGTTCGCAGCCCACCATCCTCGTGGACGCGGCGCCCTGTTTTCCCACCGCATTTATGCGGCGCGGAGGCATATGTTTGGCCGGGGTCAGCTAATTCCGGGTGCAAATCCTGCTTTGTTGATGCGGCGAATGCCACCCAAAATGTTGTCGGCGCTAACCGAATGCCAGGCCGACCGCCGGCCACCTTGGTCCGGCTGCGCTGTCACTTCAGGGTGGGGCAGACGTTCACCGCCGTGCCGGACCCGGAGAGTCCCCGCAATTGCGTGAAATCCAGGTTGAGGGCGTAGTTGACATTGCCCGTTGTCAGGTGGGGCACGTCGAATGCGGGAAGCAGCAGGTGGTTCCGCCCGGTCGAGGTGGCCTCAAAGCGATCGCTCAGAAATTCATGGCGGGAGCCGCCGGGCCGGCGCCCAGCACCAATCCGGCCACGCGGGCCGTCGATAATAGCCAGCGTTTCATGGCGAATTTCCTAGATGGTGATGGTTTGCTCCGTGCTGTATCGGTAGCCGTTAAACATCCACTGGTTTCATGGGGCCAATAGTGAGCGCAGCGGTGCTGGCAATATTCTTCCCGTTTATCCCTTCGCTGCCGAGGGTAAGGAAGGGAAATATGCGTGCTTTGGGGCTGCCCGGAAAGCGGGCCTGGCGATGCCTGGTCCACCAGCGGAACGGGCCGGGTTGAAGCGTGGTGCACCGGAAGGTTCACCCTTCACTTGAGGGTCAAGGCTCACGCGTCTACCGGGGCCGATGTCCAAAAGTTGGTTGCCGTGCGCGGTAACGTAGTGGTCAGGACCGTTAAACGGCGCAGCAGAGGCGAAAGTGTGGATCATTACGTGAGCAACGAGCAGAGTTCAACAACTCTGGCAGGGATCGAGGGCGACTTCGACGACGTCGTGATGGGCCCCACCGGGCGCCCCGTGACGGAATTCCCCGAACCTCCCGTGCTGACCTCGCACGGCCCTGCCCGGGTGATTGCCATGGTGAACCAGAAGGGTGGCGTGGGCAAGACCACCTCCACCATCAACCTGGGTGCCGCGCTGGCCGAGGCCGGCCGCAGGGTGCTGCTGGTGGACTTCGACCCGCAGGGCGCACTGTCCGCCGGGCTGGGCGCCAACCCCCACGAGCTGGACGTCACCGTGTACAACGTGCTGATGGACCGCAAGGTGGACATCCGCGATGCCATCCAGCACACCGACATTGAAAACATCGACATCCTGCCGGCCAACATCGACCTCTCCGCCGCCGAGGTGCAGCTGGTCAACGAGGTCGCCCGCGAGCAGGTGCTGGACCGGGCACTGAAGAAGGTTGAGGACGATTACGACGTCGTCCTGATCGACTGCCAGCCCTCCCTGGGCCTGTTGACAGTCAACGCGCTCACCGCCGCGCATGGCGTCATCATCCCGCTGATCTGCGAGTTCTTTGCCCTGCGTGCCGTGGCTTTGCTGGTGGAGACCATCGAAAAGGTCCAGGACCGGCTCAACCCGCGCCTGCAGGTGGACGGCGTGCTCGCCACCATGTACGACGCCCGCACCCTGCACAGCCGCGAGGTCATCACCCGCCTGGTGGAGGCCTTCGGCGACACGGTCTTCGAAACCGTCATCAAGCGCACCATCAAGTTTGCCGATGCCACGGTGGCCGCCGAGCCGATCACCACGTATGCGGCAAACCACCAGGGGGCGGAATCCTACCGCCGCCTGGCCAAGGAACTGATCGCCCGTGGCGGAGCGCCCTGAGGCACGCGCCACTGGCGGTTTTGAGCTCCGGCTGGACAACTTCACCGGCCCGTTTGACCTGCTGCTGGGCCTGATCTCCAAGCACGAGCTGGACATCACCGACATCGCCCTGGCCCAGGTCACGGACGAGTTCATCAGCTACATCCGTGGGCTGCAGGAATTGGGCCAGGAGTGGGCGTTGGATGAGGCCAGCGAATTCCTGGTGCTGGCCGCCACGCTGCTGGACCTGAAGGCTGCCCGGCTGCTCCCGGCCGGCGAGGTGGACGACGAGGGCGATCTGGAGCAGCTGGAGGCCCGCGACCTGCTCTTTGCCCGCCTCCTGCAGTACCGCGCGTTCAAGCATGCGGCGTCCCTGATGGCGGACAGGCTGGCCGAGGAGGCCGAGCGCTACCCCCGGATGGCGGGCCTGGAGGCCCAGTTTGCCGCGCTGCTGCCCGACCTCGTCTGGCGGCACACCCCTGAGGCCTTCGCCCAGCTGGCCGCCACGGCCCTGGCGCCCAAGGAAGCCGCGCCCACCACCGTGGCGCTGGACCACCTGCACGCGCCTGCCGTGAGCGTGGCGGAGCAGGCCGCCGTCGTGGCCGCCATGCTGGCCGGCGGCCGGCAGCGCTCGTTCGCCGCCCTGACGTCCGACGCCGGGTCCACCCTGGTGGTGGTGGCCCGGTTCCTGGCGCTGCTGGAAATGTTCCGCGACGGGGTCATCGCCTTCGACCAGGACACCCCGCTGGGGGAGCTGCGCATCCGCTGGAGCGCGGACGGCCACCACCACAGCGGGTACATCATGGCCAGCCAATACCGCTTGGCCAGTGGATTTGAACAAAATGGTGACCTTGGCCATGCCGGTGGCGATGGCCGGACCATGGACCTCGACGGCGCCGAGCAGGAGATGATCGCATGAGCACCCCAACACCACGGACGCCCCCCGGCGGCGCCCCGGATGCGCGCGCTGGCGCGGACATAGAGCTGGACGGACTGCCCGGCGGCGCGGCCGCAGCGTTGGAGGCGGTGCTCATGGTGGTGGACGAACCCGTCACCGAATCCCAGCTGGCCGCCGCCGTCGGATTGCCCGCGGAGCAGGTGGCGGGGCTGCTGGCGCAACTGGCCCTCGAATACGACGGTTATACTGGAAAGGTCAATGGTGCGCCACAAACCGGATCCCCAGCAATGGGACTGCCCACGTCACGGCCGAGAGGCTATGAACTGCGGCAACTCGCCGGAGGGTGGCGCATCTATTCGCGTGCCGAATTTGCGCCGATCGTCTCACATTTCGTGGTCGACGGCCAAACGGCACGGTTGACGCAGGCAGCGCTGGAGACCCTGGCGGTGGTTGCGTACCGGCAGCCTGTGACCCGTTCGCAGGTCTCTGCCATTCGTGGCGTCAACGTGGACTCCGTGGTGCGGACACTCGCCCAGCGCGGCCTCATTGAGGACGCGGGCGTGGATCCGGAATCCGGGGCAACCACCTACCGGACCACCGGACATTTTCTGGAACGGCTGGGCCTGGGCAGTGTGGAGGAACTTCCTCTGCTCTCGCCGCACCTGCCCGGGCTGGAACGGCTCCACGAATACAAGGATGCCATCTGAAAAACAGATGGCATGCGGTTTTACCGTCCGGCACCCTCGGTGCTGGACCATGCGACACCCGGGATGGGTGCCGAACAGCTAGCTTTAAGGACTTGATATGACGCCGTCTCCCCGTTCAGGGAATTCCTCCGGCCAGGACCGGAACCAGCCCCGCGGCGGGCGGCCGAGCTCCGGAGCGCCCAGGACCGGCAGCTCTGCCGGGTCCCGTTCCGGTGCCCCCCGCTCCGGCGGTTCCAGCTTCGGTGGCTCCGGTTCCGGTGCCCCCAAGTCCGGCGGGAAGTCCGGCTTCCCCAAGACGGGCTTCAAGCCCGGCTTCAAGGCCGGCAAACCCGGCGCCAAGGGTGCCGCGCCCAAGGCAGGCCCCAAGGGCGCAAAGGCCTTCGCTGGCGAGCGTTTCGGCCGCAGCCTGGGCCCGGTGAAGAACCGCCCCACGGAGCAGCTGCGCAAGCATGTTCCCACCGGCAACGAGATCGACCTGCACAACCCCGAGGGCGTACGCCTGCAGAAGCTCATGGCCTCCGCCGGCGTGGCGTCGCGCCGCGTCTGCGAGGACATGATCCTGGAGGGCCGCGTGGAGGTTGACGGCCAGATCTGCAATGAGCTGGGCCTGCGAGTGGACCCGGAGACGGCGGAGATCACCGTGGACGGCATGCGCCTGCAGCTCAACGACAACATGGTCTACATGGTCTTCAACAAGCCCAAGGGCGTTGTCTCCACCATGACGGACCCCGAGGGCCGCCCGTGCATCAGCGACTTCCTCAAGAAGCGCCAGAGCAACGAGCGCCTGTTCCACGTGGGCCGCCTGGACGCCAACACCGAGGGTCTGCTGCTGCTGACCAACGACGGCGAACTGGCCAACCGCCTCAGCCACCCCAAGTACGAGGTCCCCAAGACCTACCTGGTCCAGGTGCGCGGCCCGATGGGCCAGGGCATCGGCGCCGAGCTCAAGGACGGCGTCGAGCTCGAGGACGGCTGGGCCCGCCTGGACTCGTTCCGCCTGGTCGACTCCACCCCGGGACACGTCCTGGCCGAGGCGGTGCTGCACTCGGGCAAGAACCGCATTGTGCGCCGCATGTTCGAAGCCGTCGGCTACCCCGTGGAGCGCCTGGTGCGCGTCAAGTTCGGCCCGATCGCCCTGAGCGACCAGCGCCAGGGCAGCGTGCGCGTGCTCGGCCGCCAGGAAGTGGGCCACCTGCTCGCCTCCGTGGGGCTCTAGGCTCCATGAATCCATCACATCTGAGCGGACCGGTGCTGGTGCTTGGCACCGGCCTGCTCGGCGCCAGCATCGGCATGGGCCTGCGCAGCCGCGGAGTGGACGTGGTGCTCTCGGACCCCTCGCCGTCGGCCCAGGCCGTGGCCGTGGACATTGGCGCCGGGCGCGCCCTTGATCCGGCCGAGGCGCTGGCGCCCGAGCTTGTGGTGGTTGCCGCACCGCCGGACGTGACGGCCGCCGTCGCCGCCGGCGCCCTGCGGAGCTACCCCGGTGCGGTTGTGGTGGACATCGCCAGCGTCAAGGTGGCGATCCTGGAGGAGCTGCGCGCACTGCTGGGGGCCGACAGCGAGCTGCTGCACCGCTATGTGGGCACCCACCCGATGGCTGGGCGCGAGCGCTCCGGTCCGGTGGCCGCCCGCGGCGAGCTCTTCTCCTCCATGCCCTGGGTGCTGTGCCCGTCGCTGGATTCCTCCCCGGCCGCGGTCAAGGCGGCGCATTCACTGGCCATCGACCTCGGCGCCGTGGTCTTCCGCTTCGACCCCCAGGAACACGACGAGGCGGTGGCCCTGGTGTCGCACCTGCCCCAGGTCATGTCCTCGCTGGTGGCCAGCCGGCTGCAGGAGACGCCCGCGCATGCGCTCTCGCTGGCCGGCAACGGGCTGCGCGATGTCACCCGCATCGCCGCCAGCGATCCCACCCTCTGGGTGCAGATCCTGGGTGCCAACGCCCAAAAGCTCGTGCAGATCATGTACGGCGTCCGGGAGGACCTGGACCGGCTGATCAACACCCTTGAGGCCCCCACCGCGCCCGGTGCGCGGCTGGACCTGGCGCAGCTGATGGCCGAGGGCAATGCGGGCCAGTCCCGCATCCCGGGCAAGCACGGCGGCCCCGCCCAGTCCTACGCCTGGCTGACCGTCCTGGTGGACGACAAGCCCGGCCAGATCGCGCAGCTGCTGACGGAGATCGGCGAAATCGGTGTCAACGTAGAAGATTTGCGGTTGGACCACTCGGCCGGCCGCGAGGTGGGAATGGTGGAGCTGTCTGTGCTGCCGTCCCGCCGCGTGGCGCTGGTGGAAGAACTGACGGACCGCGGCTGGAAGGTCATTTTGTAATGGAGAACAACATCATCGCCCTGCGCCAGGGCAAGCCCCTGGTCATTGCCATCGACGGGCCCTCCGGCTCGGGCAAGTCCAGCGTCAGCCGCAAGGTGGCCGAGCGCCTGGGCCTGTCCTACCTGGACACCGGCGCCATGTACCGTGCGCTGACCTGGCACTGCCTGGACGCCGGCATCGACCTGTCCGACGCCGTCGCCGTCGAGGCCGCCGCACGGAACCTGGAGCTGGAGCAGAACTCACGCCCCGGCACCGAGTTTGTCTGCGTCTTTGGCACGGACGTCACCGAGGCCATCCGCGAGCCGGAGATCTCCTCCGCCGTGAGCGCCGTCGCCACCACCCTGGGCGCCCGCGCCGAGCTGGTGCGCCGCCAGCGGGCCCTCATCGCCGGCGCCCACCGGCGCATCGTGGTGGAGGGCCGCGACATCACCACGGTGGTGGCCCCCGACGCCGAGGCCCGGCTCCTGCTCACCGCCAGCGAAGAAGCCCGGATGGCCCGCCGTGGCATCCAGCTCGGTGGCACCCAGTCCGCCGAGCAGCTGGCCAGCCAGGTGCTGGCCCGCGACGCCAAGGACTCCACCGTGGTGGAGTTCCACCGTGCCGCGGACGGCGTGGCCACCGTTGACTCCTCCCACCTTGACTTCGAGCAAACGGTCGAGGCTGTGCTGGCCGCGGTGCTCGATGCCGTGTCCGGCCATCCCGTCCATGTCTGAGGCCACCGCACCCGGAAACTGGCGCACCCGGTGGAGCCGCCCGCTCGGCCGGTTCCTTGACCATGCCATCTACCGGACCTCGGTGGCCGGCAAGGCCAACATCCCCACGGCGGGTCCGGTGATCTTTGCCGCCAACCACCTCAGCTACCTTGACGGACCGGTGCTGGTGGGCGCCTCGCCGCGGTACATGCATGTTCTGGTCCGCCACGACATGTTCAAGGGCTTCCTTGGCTGGGTGCTCAAGGCCTCCGGCCAGATCCCCGTTGACCGCAGCGGAGACCGCGCGGCGCTGCAAACAGCCAAGGCCGTGCTGGAGCGCGGCGGCTGCATCGGCATCCTGCCGGAGGGAACGCGGGGGAGCGGAGACGCTGCCACCATGAACAGCGGGGTGGCGTGGCTGGCACTGAACTCCGGCGCCCCCGTCGTTCCCGTGGCCATCCTGGGCACGCGCCTTCCCGGCGAACACCGCGACACCATACCCCGCCCCGGCCGCCGGTTCCACGTGGAATTCGGTCCGGCCCTGACCATCACCCGCCAGCCCGGCGTGTCTGGCCGTGTTTCAATGGACAGAGCAGCCGAGCAGATCCGCCTGCGCTTGCAGGCCCACATTGCGGCCGCATCCAGGCGCACAGGCCAGCAATTGCCTGCGGCAGACGACTTAACTAATCAGCATGAAGGAAAGCAACCATGAGCGACTCCACGTCGGCCGGACAGAACGATGAAGGTGACTTCGGCCACGATGACTACACCCCAACCGGGACGGACCAGGTTGCCGAGCACCTTGCTGCCCTGAACGACGACGATGCCGAGGTCCGCGCCGCGTCCCTGCGTGCAGGGCTTGAGGACTACGAGCTCGACGAGGAAGACGCCCGGTTGCTCTCCGGCGAGTTCGACGACGGCGAGGGCGACGGCCTGCTGCGCCTGGACCCGGTGCTGGCCATTGTGGGCCGCCCGAACGTGGGCAAATCCACGCTGGTCAACCGCATCCTGGGCCGCCGCGAGGCAGTCGTTGAGGACGTCCCCGGCGTGACCCGCGACCGCGTCACCTACGCCGCCACCTGGAATGGCCGCGCCTTCACCCTGGTGGACACCGGTGGCTGGGAGCACGATGCCCGCGGCATCCACGCCCGGGTGGCCGACCAGGCCGAAATCGCCGTCGAGATGGCCGACGCCGTCCTGCTGGTGGTTGACGCCACCGTGGGCATCACCGCCACCGACGAGGCAGTGGTGAAGATGCTGCGCCGCGCCAAGAAGCCCGTCATCCTGGTGGGCAACAAGGTGGACGATCTGGTCCAGGAAGCCGACTCCGCCACCCTGTGGGGTCTGGGCCTGGGCCAGCCGTGGCCGGTGTCGGCCGTGCACGGCCGCGGCGTGGCCGACATGCTGGACCGCGTCATGGAGGTGCTCCCGGAGTTCTCCGCCGTCGAAGGCGTCGAGCGCACCGGCGGCCCCCGCCGCGTGGCCCTGATCGGCCGCCCGAACGTGGGCAAGTCCTCGCTGCTGAACAAGCTGGCCGGCACCGAGCGTGTGGTCGTTGACCCGATGGCCGGCACCACCCGCGACCCGGTGGATGAGTTCATCGAACTCGGCGACCGCACCTGGCGTTTCGTGGACACCGCCGGCATCCGCCGCCGCCAGCACATGGCCCAGGGTGCCGACTTCTACGCCTCCCTGCGCACCCAGGCCGCCCTGGAAAAGGCCGAGGTGGCAGTGGTGCTGCTGGCCGTGGACGAGATCCTCTCCGAGCAGGATGTGCGCATCCTGCAGCTGGCCATCGAGTCCGGCCGCGCGCTGGTGCTGGCCTTCAACAAGTGGGACCTGCTGGACGACGAGCGCCGCAAGTACCTCGAGCGCGAGATCGAGCAGGACCTGGCGCATGTGGAGTGGGCACCGCGCGTGAACATCTCCGCCAAGACCGGCTGGCACAAGGACCGCCTGGTCCCCGCCCTGGACCTGGCCCTGGAGAACTGGGACCGCCGCATCCCCACCGGCCGCCTGAACGCCTTCCTGGGCGAGCTTGTCGCAGCCCACCCGCACCCCGTGCGCGGTGGCAAGCAGCCCCGCATCCTCTTCGGCACCCAGGCCTCCAGCCGCCCGCCGAAGTTTGTGCTCTTCACCACAGGCTTCCTGGACCCGGGATACCGCCGCTTCATCACCCGCCGCCTGCGCGAAACCTTCGGATTTGAGGGAACTCCGATCGAGGTCAACATGCGTGTGCGCGAGAAGCGCAGCAAAAAGAAGTAACTGATTCCGTGCCAATGGCCGTTTTGGTCATTGGCACGGAATTTTTAATGTAAGCTTTTTCAGGTGGTTCGGCCGGAAGCGGTAAACGCGGAAAGCATGAATCTTTCGGGCTGTAGCGCAGCTTGGTAGCGCACCTGACTGGGGGTCAGGGGGTCGCAGGTTCAAATCCTGTCAGCCCGACCGAACAAAGAGGGTCTTCCGCAAGGAAGGCCCTCTTTTTGGTTTAACTACCGCGCCGGTTCACGCATATCCGCACCGGCCTGCGCAACGTTTGGCGCTGGCATTCCGCAGAAGCAGCTTCTGCGGAGAGTTGCGGTACAACTCTGCGCGGAACGGTACCGGCGGCGGACTAGATGAGGGAACCGAGCCAGAGGCCCAGAGCGGCCGCCCCCACGCAGGCCACCAGCATGCCCAGGCCGCTGGCCAGGGAGGCGCCGTACCGCCGCGCCTTGAGCAGCCGGACGGTTTCGTAGCTGGCGGTGCTGAACGTCGTGTAGCCGCCCAGGAAGCCGGTGCCCGCAATGGCGGTGAGATCCCCGGAGACGAGTTTGGCGGCCGCCAGGGCGGCCAGGAAGCCCAGCAGTGCCGACCCGGTGACGTTGATGACGGTGGTCGCCCACGGGTACGCCGTCTTCCATCGGGCCCGGATCAGTCCATCGACCACAAACCGGGCCACGGCACCCAGCCCGCCAGCCACGGCGAGGGCGGCAAACACCCAGAACGTCACGGCGTGCCCCGTCCGGCCGAAGCTGTCGCCGAAACGGCAGGGTCGGAGGGCGCGGTGCCGCCGGCGCGCCGGGAACCCGCCAGGATGCCCAGCCAGGTCGCGCAGCCGCCCACCAGCACCGTGCCCAGTGCGTAGCCGGCGGCGAGCCAGGGCGAGGTGCCGGTGGCCAGCGTGGCTGTGCCCAGGGCCAGTGAACTGTAGGTGGTCAGGCCGCCGCAGAACCCGGTGCCCACCAGCAGCCGCAGCCGCCTGGCCACCGGGTCGTGCGGGCCGCTCTCGAGCAGGCGCTCGTAGAGCCAGCCGAGGACGAACGCGCCCACCAGGTTGGCGGTGGCGATGGCCAGGGGCAGGGAATCGACGGCGGGAATCAGCAAGACCAGTCCCTCGCGTGCCCCCGCGCCGGCCGCGCCGCCCAGGGCCACGAGGGCGATCGAGGACCACTGCAGGTGGCCGGGCCGGGACGATGCCGCCATCAGCCGCGGGTGCCGGGGATCAGAGGCGTGGCCTCATGGGCGTGGGCGGGCACGACGACGACGGGCCGGCTCTGCTTGTGTGCCAGCTGGGTGGCCACGGACCGGGCAAAGAAATCGTGCAGGCTGGAGCCGGGGGAGCGCTGGTGGGTGCCAACAATGATCATGGCCGCATCCACGGTGTCTGCCAGGTGCCCCAGGGCCGTGGCGGCATCCCCGGCCAGCAGGACGGGGCGCCACGCCAGGCCGGTGTCCGCCAGCAGCGCCGCCAGCCGCGCCGCCAGGGCCGGGTCAAAGGATTCCTCGGCCTGGTCCTCGAAATCGGGGTCGATCGATCCCGTGGCCACCGTGCCGCTAGCGTCCTCGGAGACGGGGAAGCGGCCGGGGTTGGCGTAGGCGCAGAGCAGCTCGGCACCGAAACGGAGCGCAAACGCGGCGGCGGTGCGGAGCACATGGGCCGGCTGGCCGGGGTGGACGCCGACAACCACGGGCTGCGGCCGTCCGTGTGGCGTCTTCTCGGTCATGCCGCGAGCCTATCGCCGGGGTTGCCGGGGGGCAACACGGTCCACAGCCGTGGGTATTGTTCCGTCGCGGGCGGCCTCAGGGCTGTTTGCCCCGTTCGGCGTTGCGGGCGGCCTTGGTGGCGGCTTTCTCCGCTTCGCGGGTCTGCTGTGCGGCCGCCTTGTAGGCCGCCTCGGCGGCCTTGCGCTGCGCCTTCTCGGCGACCTTGTAGGCGCGGATCCGCTGGCCCCGGCGGCGCCACAGCGGGACGGCCAGGATGGCGCCGACGCCCGCCAGCACGCCCACCACCATGAACCACACGCTCCAGCTGCTGAACCAGGTGGCCTCGACGCTGAGGATGCGCTGGGCATCGTGGGCCGCATTGTTGGTGCCGTTGAGGATCCCGAGGGTGAGCAGATTGGGCACCGCCAGCAGCACCGCGACCACCAGGATGGAGATCCGCAGCCACCGCTTCATCCCCTTGTAGCGCGCCTGCCAGCCCATCACGACCGGCAGGAAGGCAAAGACAAAACCGTAGAAGATGCCCAGTCCGATGGCCGAGCCGGCGTTGCTTTGGACCTGGGTGCCGATGGTGTGCGCCCACATGACGGGCAGGGCGATGGAGGCGATGAGGTAGGCAAGTACCAGCGCCACCACGACGGCGGCGATGCCGATGCCGCGGTTCAGCCACGCCGGCCGGTGGCCCGGTCCACGGGGCGCGGCCGGAACCGGCGCATCGCTGCTGCTGGGTACAGGGGTGCCTGGGTTCTCGGTCATGGCATCATCATGGCAGAGCCCGTGGGGCGATGCACCACGCCACGGCCCCCAATTTTGCCCGGTTCTGCAAGGGGAGAGCGCTACAACGCCTATACTTTTTTGCGGCGGCTTGCCACCAATGGGTTGCAGCCGGAAGACTGGGGACCACCGGCCGGCTCCGGCCGAACGGCCCGACGGATTCCGTGCCGCTGTTTGACACGTACTTCCCTGCAGTTCACCTCCGTGAACCCACGAAAGGCTTTAGCGATGAGCAACATCCCCGCAGATCTCTCCTACACCGCCGAACACGAGTGGGTCACCGCGCCCGACGCCGACAACCTGGTCCGCGTGGGCATCACCGACTTTGCCCAGGATGCCCTGGGCGACGTGGTCTACGTCCAGATGCCCGAGGCCGGCAGCGCCGTGGCCGCCAACGACGTCGTCGGCGAGGTGGAGTCCACCAAGAGCGTCAGCGACATCTACGCTCCGCTGACCGGCGATGTGGTCCGCCGCAACGAGGCCCTGGACGCCGATCCGGCCCTGATCAACTCCGATCCGTACGGCGCGGGCTGGCTGGTTGAAATCAAGCTGGCCGACGCCGGCACGTTCTCTTCGCTGCTCAGCGCCGCAGAGTACGAAGAAAAGGTAGGCTAGTCGAAACGGCCCCGCCGGACACGTGTTCGACGGGGCCGCACGACAAATTTATTGGCACATTATCTTCAGGAGGAGCACCAATGGTTGAGCACGGGAACGACGCCGGAGTGAACGGTCAGGCGGAATTCCAGGACCAGCCGGGAGCCTCCGAGACCACCTCCATCCAGCTGCCGCCGATCACCATCGAGCCGTCGGCGGAGCCAAAGCTGGGTTCCGAGGAGCGCAGCGCCGTGGCGTCGCTGCCCGCCGGTTCCGCGCTGCTGATTGCGCACACCGGCCCCAACCTGGGCGCGCGCTTCCTGCTGGACGCCGACATCACCACGGCCGGGCGCCACCCAGAGGCCGATGTCTTCCTGGACGACGTGACGGTTTCGCGCCGCCACGTGGAGTTCCGGCGCGTGGCCGATGGCTTTGAGGTGGTCGATTCCGGCAGCCTCAACGGCACCTACGTCAATGGCGACCGCGTGGATTCGGTCCGTCTGCGCACGGGCAATGAGGTGCAGATCGGCAAGTTCCGGCTCACGTACTACTACAGCCCCGCCGCCCGCACCGCGCCGAACCACTGAGGGCCGCGATGGCGAGCATGAACAATGGCGCCCGAAGCCACATGGTGGATGCACGGTCCGGCGCGCGTGCGGGCACCCCGCAGATCTTCAACATCGGCGAGGTGCTGGCCCAGCTCAACGCCGATTTTCCGGCCATCACCGCCTCGAAGATCCGCTTTTACGAGGAAAAGGGGCTGATCACCCCGCAGCGCACGCCCGCCGGCTACCGCCAGTTCAGCGACGCCGACGTCGAACGGCTGCGTTTTGTGCTCGGGCTCCAGCGCGACCACTACCTGCCGTTGAAGGTGATCCGGGACTATCTGGACGCCATCGACCGGGGCGAGACACCGCAGAACCTGCCGCCGGGTGTATCGATTGCACCCCGGATGGTCTCGGACGCCCTGGCGCTGGAATTGAAGGGCCGCAGCCGCCGGTTGACGGGGGAGCAGCTGCGCGCCGAGTCCGGGGCCAGCGCCGGGCTGCTGGAGTCGATGCTCAGCTATGGCCTGCTCGAAGAGCACGATGGCTTTTTCGACGACAACGCCCTGCGCGTGGCCAAGGCCTGCACCGCGCTGGACGCACATGGTCTTCAGCCGCGCCACCTGCGCCCGTTCCAGTCCGCCGCCGAGCGTGAGTTCGGGCTCGTGGAACGGGCCGTCGCGCCGCTGTCCTCGCGCCGCGACGGAGCCTCCCAGGCCCGCGCCGCCGAGGCCGCCCGTGAAATTGCCGAGCTCTGCCTGGGCCTGCACAGCGCCCTGGTGCACGGGCACATTGCACGGATGGACCGCTGATGCGCAGCAACAGTTCCGGCACGGCGGAACCGGTTGGGAGGCAGCCATGATTGAGCTGGAAATCGTCGGCGTCCGCGTCGAAATGCCCTCCAACCAGCCGTTGGTGTTGTTGAAGGAGGTCCTCGGCGGACGGCATCTGCCGATCTGGATCGGCACGGCCGAGGCCACGGCTATCGCGCTGGCCCAGCAGGGCGTGGTGCCCCCGCGCCCGCTGACCCATGACCTGCTGTGCAACATCGTTGCGGCCTTGGGCCGGGTGATTGTGCGGGTGAACATCACTGCCGTCGAGGACGGGGTGTTCTACGCCCAGGTGGTGTTCGACGACGGCACGGTGGTGGGCTCGCGCGCCTCCGACGCCCTGGCCATCGCGCTGCGCGCCGAGTGCGGGATTTGGTGCGCCGAGGACGTGATGGACGACGCCGGTGTGCAGGTCACCGAACACGACGAGGCGGAACCGGACGTCATCAATTCCCCGGAGGCCGAGGAGCGCGAGCTGCGCCGGTTCCGGGAGTTCCTCAATGACGTCGAACCCGAAGACTTCGACAAATAGCAGGGCCCGCGGCCGGAGCCGATGAAACGCCATCAAATGGTCTAATTCGATGGGCCAACATTCAAGCGGCACCTGAAAGTTTCGACACGGTCCAAGTTTTTCCCGGACGTCTTTGACCTTGGCCTGACGCGGCCCTAACGTCGAAGTAACACTAGTTCCCATTGCGCGCGGGGGCTTCTGCGCTCACACTTGAAGACAAGTTACACCGTTGGCTTTTATTCTGTGCTGCGAAGAATCCGCCTCAGCGATTTCCATAGGGAACTGCGACAAGGAGGGAACACGTGAGTCCGAAAGGCGACGCTGGCGAGTTAAGGCACGCCACCGGCCCGGGGGCTGCCGCATCCGCCGGTGCCCAGGGATTGCTGTTCACCGAGGATCTGCCCGTTCTCGACGAGGACGCGGGCTACCGCGGCCCCACTGCCTGCAAGGCGGCAGGCATCACATACCGCCAGCTGGACTACTGGGCCCGCACCGGATTGGTGGAACCCGCAGTCCGCGGCGCCGCCGGTTCCGGATCACAGCGGCTCTACGGCTTCCGCGACATCCTGGTCCTGAAGGTGGTCAAGCGCCTGCTCGACACCGGCGTATCCCTCCAGCAGATCCGCAGCGCCGTCGAGCACCTGCGCGAGCGCGGCGTGGAGGATCTGGCCCAGATCACCCTGATGAGCGATGGTGCCTCCGTCTACGAGTGCACCTCCGCGGACGAGGTCATTGACCTGGTCCAGGGCGGCCAGGGTGTCTTTGGCATCGCCGTTGGCCGCGTCTGGCGTGAAGTTGAGGGGAGCCTGGCCGCATTGCCCAGTGAGCATGTGCTTGATGCCTCCTTTCCCGACGACGAACTGAGCAAGCGCCGGGCGGTCAGGAAGATTTCCTAGAAGGATTTCCCCAGGATGGGGTTTCCCAAATCCATGCAGCACCAATGCAAGAGCGGCCCCGTCCTGATGGACGGGGCCGCTCTTGCATTGGGCTCGGGGATCCGGCCGGCGCTAGGCGCGGTTGCGGCTGCGCGTCGGGCGCTGTTTGAGCACGCGCGAGAGCAACTGGTCGAACAGCGCCGAGGCGTTCTTGGCCGATTCGCCGGGCCACTGGTGGATCGGGTGCGCGGCGCCCTGGATCTGCTGCCAGTTGGCCTGCTCGGGGATGGTGGGGGAGAGCAGCAGGTCCCCGAACATCCCCGCCATCTCGGCCAGCCGGTAGGTGTGCTCGTTGGAGCCGGTGCGCACCCGGTTGGCCACAATGCCGGCCGGGCTGAGGCTGGGGGCAAATTCCGAGCGGAAGAGCTCGATGGCGCGCAGCGTGCGCTGCGTGCCGGCGACGGAGAAGAGGCCCGGTTCTGCCACCAGGAGCACGCGGTTGCTGGCCGTCCAGGCCATGCGCGTGAGTCCGTTGAGCGAGGGCGGGCAGTCGATGAGGACCAGCTGGTACGGACTGCCGCCGTTCTTGTCCGAGTTGGCCAGCACGGTGGAGAGCCGGCGCAGGTCGCGGCGGCCCAGGTCCGGGCGGTCGTAGATGCCGGCAAAGGCGGAGCCGATGGCGACGTCGAGGAGCGGTTCGCCGGCGCCGTCGTGCGGGGCATTGGCCACCCAGCCGCTGGGCAGCACATTGGCCGCCAGATCGGCGCGCCGGGCGTTCTTCATCATCTGGCCGATGTCGGCCTGGCCGGAGGCGCGCACGCCCAGGCCGGTGGTGGCGTCGGCATGCGGGTCAAGGTCGATCACCAGCGTCGGGATGCCGGCGGCCAAGGCCGCCGAGGCGAGTCCAAGCGTGACGGACGTCTTGCCGACGCCCCCTTTGAGACTGCTGATGCTCACTACTTGCACGGGCTGAACCAATACCTATCGTTGCGTACTCGTTGAACGTTGCTGCGGGCGTGTGTTGGCGGCCATGGTGGCACCTACAATAGCTGTGGAACGTTCGCGACTTGGAGACCCCATTGACTAGCATCCCAAACACCCCAGACATTTCGGCCAACAGCCCCCTGCCCAACAGCTTTGTGTCGGCACCTTTCAGTGACCGGCACATTGGGGTATCGACCCAACCCCACCTTCATCATATGTTGAGCACCTTGGGATTTGGTTCTTTGGAGGAGCTTACGACGGCGGCGTTGCCCTCAAGCATCCTTTCCACCGAGGCCCTGCAGCTGCCCGCTGCCGCGTCCGAGGAGGCCATGCTGGCCGAGCTGAAGGCCATGGCCGGCAAGAACACTGTCAACAAGTCCCTGATCGGCCAGGGCTACTACGGCACCTTCACCCCCGGGGTCATCCAGCGCAACGTGCTCGAGAGCCCGGCCTGGTACACCGCCTACACGCCGTACCAGCCCGAAATTTCCCAGGGTCGCCTAGAGGCCCTGCTGAACTTCCAGACCGTCGTGTCGGATTTGACCGGCATGGTCACCGCCAACGCCTCCATGCTGGACGAGGGCACGGCCGCCGCCGAGGCCATGACGTTGATGCGCCGCTCCAACCGCTCCGCGGCCGCCGATGCCGCGTTCGTAGTGGACGCCGATGTCTTCCCGCAAACCCTGGCCGTCATCACCACGCGTGCGGAGGCCATGGGGATTCCGGTCCACGTGCACAACTTCGACGACGGCCTGCCGGACGTTGACTACTACGCCATCCTGCTGCAGTACCCCGGGGACTCCGGCCAGATCCGCGACATCGCCCCCATCATCGAGGACGCGCACGCCCGCAAGGCCCTGGTGGGCGTCGCCGCCGACCTGCTGGCCCTGACCCTGCTGGAGGCACCGGGCACCCTGGGCGCCGACGTGGCCGTGGGCAGCTCCCAGCGCTTCGGCGTGCCGATGGGCTACGGCGGACCGCACGCCGGCTACATGGCCGTGCGCCAGGGCCTGGAGCGGGCCCTGCCCGGCCGCCTGGTGGGCGTGTCCAAGGACGCCGACGGCAACCTGGCCTACCGCCTGGCCCTGCAGACCCGCGAGCAGCACATCCGCCGCGAGAAGGCCACCTCCAACATCTGCACCGCCCAGGTGCTGCTGGCCGTCATGGCCGGCATGTACGCCGTCTACCACGGCCCCGCCGGGCTGGTGGCGATTGCCACCCGCGTGCACGCCATGGCCACCGCCGTGTCCGAAGCGGCCACCGCCGCCGGCCACACCGTGGTGCACGACAGCTTCTTTGACACGGTCAAGATCCGCGTCGCCTCCGTCAGCGGCCATGCCGCAGCGGAGATCGTGGCGGCCGCCCACCGGGCCGGCTACCTGCTGCGCCTGGTGGACCACGACCACATCCAGATCGCCGTGGACGAGACCACCACCGAGGCCGACATCGCCGCCGTCGCCCGCCTGCTCGGCGCCAACGGGGCCCCGGCCCTGGCCCAGGGTGCTCCCGCCCCGGCCCGGAGCACCGATTTCATGGCCAATGCCGTCTTCCACGCGCACAACTCCGAGACCCAGATGCTGCGCTACCTGCGCCGGCTCTCGGACGCCGATTACGCGTTGGACCGTGGCATGATCCCGCTGGGCTCGTGCACCATGAAGCTGAACGCCACGGCGGAAATGGCCGCCGTGACCTGGCCCGAATTCTCCAACCTGCACCCCTTCGCCCCGGCGTCGGACACCGTGGGCATCGTGGAGATGGCCACCCAGCTGGAGGGCTGGCTGGCGGAGATCACCGGCTACGACGCCGTCTCGGTCCAGCCCAACGCCGGCTCGCAGGGCGAGCTGGCCGGCCTGCTGGCCATCCGCGCCTACCACCGCGAGAACGGCGCCCCGGAACGCAACATCGTGCTGATCCCCACCTCCGCACACGGCACCAACGCGGCCTCCGCCGTGATGACCGGCCTGAAGGTGGTCCCGGTCGCCACGGACGGCTTCGGCAACGTGGACATCGACGACCTCAAGCGCCAGCTCACGCTGCACGCCGACGATCTGGCCGCCATCATGGTGACCTACCCGTCCACGCACGGTGTGTTCGAAACCGAGATCACCACCATCTGCGCCATGATCCACGACGCCGGTGGCCAGGTATACGTGGACGGCGCCAACCTCAATGCCCTGGTGGGCCTGGCCCAGCCGGGCAAGTTCGGTGCCGACGTGTCGCACCTGAACCTGCACAAGACCTTCTGCATCCCGCACGGCGGCGGCGGACCCGGCGTCGGACCGGTGGCAGTGCGCGCCCACCTGGCCCCGCACCTGCCGGCCCGCGAGCTGGGCGCCGGGAGCAGCGTCGGCCTGGTCTCGGCCGCACCCTACGGTTCGGCGTCGATCCTGCCGATCTCCTGGGCCTACATCCGCATGATGGGTCCGGAGGGGCTGCGCCGCGCCACCCAGACGGCCATCCTGTCCGCCAACTACATTGCCCGCCGCCTGGGCGAGCACTACCCGGTGCTCTACACCGGCGCCAATGACCTGGTGGCCCACGAGTGCATCCTGGACCTGCGCGGCATCAGCGCGGACTCGGGCGTGTCGGTGGACGACGTCGCCAAGCGCCTGATCGATTACGGCTTCCACGCGCCCACCATGTCCTTCCCCGTGGCGGGCACCCTGATGGTGGAGCCCACCGAGTCCGAGGACCTGGGCGAGGTGGACAGGTTCATCGACGCGATGATCGCCATCCGCAAGGAAATCGCCGCTGTCCAGGACGGCCTGTGGCCGCTGGCGGACAACCCGTTGGCCAACGCCCCGCACACGGCCGCCACGCTGGTGCAGGAATGGAACCACCCGTACAGCCGCGAGGAGGCCGTCTTCCCGGCCGGCGTGGACCCGCGGGCCAAGTACTGGCCGCCGGTGCGCCGGATCGACCAGGCGTACGGGGACCGCAACCTGGTGTGTTCCTGCCCGTCCATTGAAGAGCTTGCCGAGGTGTTCTGATCCACCGAGCCGGGGAGCCGGTGCCGGGTGCACCGGCTCCCCGGCCGTTTTGGGCGCCAATGTTACGCCTTGGCACAGTGAATCACTTCACACCATTTGGTGGGGCGGGTCCGGCTCCTAGAGACTTGCACCACTTTATCCACGCAGAACCTCACTCCCACGTGCAGTCATGAGGAGAATCATGTTTTCCAAAATTCTGGTAGCAAACCGCGGTGAAATCGCCATCCGCGCGTTCCGCGCGAGCTACGAGCTCGGTGCCAAAACCGTGGCCGTGTTCCCCTACGAGGACCGGAACTCCATCCACCGCCAGAAGGCGGACGAGGCCTACCTGATCGGTGAGGAAGGGCACCCGGTCCGGGCCTACCTCGACGTCGAGGAAATCATCCGCGTCGCCAAGGAGTCAGGCGCCGACGCCATCTACCCCGGCTACGGCTTCCTGTCCGAGAACCCGCAGCTGGCCGAGGCGGCCAAGGCCGCCGGCATCACCTTTGTCGGCCCGCCGGCCGATGTGCTCGAACTTGCCGGGCACAAGGTGCGCGCCCTGGAGGCCGCCCGCAAGGCCGGCATCCCCGTGCTCAAGTCCTCGGCACCCAGCTCCGACCTCGAGTACCTCATCGGTGCCGCGGACGAGATCGGGTTCCCCATCTTCGCCAAGGCCGTGGCCGGTGGGGGCGGGCGCGGCATGCGCCGTGTGGACCGCCGCGAGGACCTCGAGGAGGCACTGAAGGCCGCCATGCGCGAGGCCGACGCCGCCTTTGGCGACGACACGATGTTCCTGGAGCAGGCCGTGCTGCGCCCGCGCCACATCGAGGTGCAGATCCTGGCCGACGCCGAGGGCAACGTCATGCACCTCTTCGAGCGCGACTGCTCCCTGCAGCGCCGCCACCAGAAGGTGGTGGAGATTGCCCCGGCCCCGAACCTGGACGAAGGCATCCGCCAGGCGCTCTACCGCGACGCCGTGAAGTTCGCCAAGGCACTGAACTACGTCAACGCCGGCACCGTCGAGTTCCTCGTGGACACGGTGGGCGAGCGCGCCGGACAGCACGTGTTCATCGAGATGAACCCGCGCATCCAGGTGGAGCACACCATCACCGAGGAAATCACCGACGTGGACCTGGTCCAGGCCCAGCTGCGCATCGCCTCGGGGGAGACCCTGGCTGACCTTGGCCTCAGCCAGGAGAGTGTGGCCATCAAGGGTGCCGCCCTGCAGTGCCGCATCACCACCGAGGATCCGGCCAACGGCTTCCGCCCCGACGCCGGCAAGATCACCAGCTACCGCTCCGCCGGCGGCGCGGGCATCCGCCTGGACGGCGGCACCATCTACTCCGGTGCCGAGGTCAGCCCGCACTTCGATTCCATGCTGGTCAAGCTCTCCTGCCGCGGCCGCGACTACCCGGCCGCCGTGGCCCGGGCCCGCCGTGCCCTGGCCGAGTTCCGCATCCGCGGCGTGTCCACCAACATCTCCTTCCTGCAGGCGGTGCTGGAGGATCCGGCGTTCATTGCCGGCGACATCGCCACCTCCTTTATTGACGAGCGCCCCGAGCTGCTCAAGGCCCGTGTCTCCGCAGACCGCGGCACCAAGCTGCTCACCTGGCTGGCCGACGTCACGGTGAACAAGCCCAACGGCGAGCTGAAGGTGCACGCCGATCCGGCCCGCAAGCTGCCCGCCGTCGACCTCGCCTCGGCCCCGGCAGGCTCGCGCCAGCGCCTGGCCGAGCTGGGCCCGGAGGGCTTCGCCGCGGCCCTGCGCGCGCAGACGGCCGTCGCCGTCACGGACACCACCTTCCGCGATGCCCACCAGTCGCTGCTGGCCACCCGGGTGCGCACCCGGGACCTGGTGGCGGCCGGACCGGCCGTGTCGGTGCTGACCCCGCAGCTGCTCTCTGTCGAGGCCTGGGGCGGTGCCACGTACGACGTCGGGCTGCGCTTCCTGGGCGAAGACCCGTGGGAGCGGCTCACCGCCCTGCGCGCCGCGCTGCCGAACGTCTGCCTGCAGATGCTCTTGCGCGGGCGCAACACCGTGGGCTACACGCCCTACCCGGAGGAGGTCACCGAGGCCTTTGTGGCCGAGGCGGCCGCCAGCGGCATCGACATCTTCCGCATCTTTGACGCGCTGAACGATGTCAGCCAGATGGCCCCGGCCATCACGGCCGTCCGCGCCACCGGCACCGCCGTCGCCGAGGTGGCCCTGTGCTACACCGGCGACCTGCTGGACCCGGCGGAGACGCTCTACACGCTGGACTACTATCTGGAGCTGGCGCGCAAGATCGTTGCCGCCGGTGCCCATATCCTGGCCATCAAGGACATGGCGGGCCTGCTCCGCCCGGCCGCGGCGGCCAAGCTGGTCACAGCCTTGCGTGCCGAGTTCGACCTGCCGGTGCACCTGCACACTCACGACACGGCCGGTGGCCAGTTGGCCACCCTGATGGCCGCCATCAATGCCGGTGTCGACGCCGTCGATGTCGCCTCCGCCTCGCTGGCCGGCACCACCTCCCAGCCCTCGGCCTCCGCCCTGGTGGCGGCCCTGGCCCACACCGATCGCGACACCGGCATCTCGCTTTCCGCCGTGAGTTCGCTGGAGCCGTACTGGGAGGCCGTGCGCCGCGTCTACGCGCCGTTCGAGTCCGGCCTGGCCGGCCCCACCGGCCGGGTGTACCAGCACGAGATCCCGGGCGGCCAGCTCTCCAACCTGCGCCAGCAGGCCATCGCGCTGGGGCTGGGCGAGCGCTTCGAGGAAATCGAGGACATGTACACCGCCGCCGACAGGATCCTGGGCCACCTGGTCAAGGTCACCCCGTCGTCGAAGGTGGTGGGCGACCTGGCCCTGCACCTGGTGGGCATCAAGGCCGATCCGGCCGACTTCGAGGCCAACCCGCAGAACTACGATGTCCCCGACTCCGTGATCGGCTTCCTCTCCGGCGAGCTGGGCGACCCGCCCGGAGGCTGGCCGGAACCGTTCCGCACCAAGGCCCTGCAGGGCCGCGAGATCAAGGTCCGCGACGTGGAGCTTTCCGCGGCGGACAGCGCGGCACTGGCCTCGGACAGCGCCACGCGCCGCGCCACGCTGAACCGGCTGCTCTTTGCGGGGCCGGCGAAGGAATTCGCCCGGGTCCGCGAGCAGTACGGCGACGTCTCCGTGCTGGACACCCGCGACTACCTTTACGGGCTGCAGCGCGGCGCGGAGCACTCCATTGGCTTGGGCAAGGGTGTGCGCCTGATCGCCGTTCTGGAGGCAATCTCCGACGCGGACGAAAAGGGCATGCGGACCGTCATGTGCACGCTGAACGGGCAGTCCCGCCCCGTGGTGGTGCGCGACAATAGCATCGTCAGCTCCGTGAAGTCCGCGGAAAAGGCCAACCCAGACGACGCCAGCCACGTGGCCGCACCGTTCGCCGGGGCCGTCAGCGTCAAGGTGGCCATCGGTGCCACAGTGGCCGCCGGCGACACGGTGGCAACCATCGAGGCCATGAAGATGGAGGCCTCCATTACGACGCCGGTGGCCGGCGTTGTGACGCGCCTGGCCGTCAGTGGCGTGGCCCAGGTGGAGGGCGGGGATCTGCTGGTGGTGGTGGGGTCCTGATCCCCTCCTGCGCAGGCGACCTTCTGCGCTAAAGTTAGGGCAGTTCAGCCACCGCGGCCGGAAAATTCCGGCCGCGGTGGCGTTGCACCCGAGCGGAAGATTATGACAGTGGAGAAGAAAGCCCCGGCCGCCAACGTTGGCGATGCCAAGTCCGCAGCTGCGGACGAGCCCCGCCCGGATGCACCACAAACGGCGGACGCCGCCCCGGACGCCGTGGAACCGGATGCCGTAATTGCACCCCAGGCGGAGGCCGACGACGCAACCGGGAACGCTGTGGAACCCGACGCCGTAGACGCTTCCGCGGAGGCTTCCGACGACGATTCGCCCGAGGACGGCGGCGCCGACGACGACGCGGCCACGCCGGAAACCACCGTGGTGCTTGCGGTGGAAACGCCCGCCGCGGTGGATGCCGACCCCATCAACCTCTCGACCATTCCCGCCAGCGCGGACCCCGGGTTCACCGGCGCCATCGGCACCGTCGCCCCGCTGTTCACCGAGGCCCGCCCGGACGAGCCCGTCTTTGCCTCGGTTCCCGGCTGGGAACCGTCGGGGTCCGCCACGCCGGCCACCACCGCCGTCGAGCCGTCCGCCGAGGTGGAGGCAGGCACAGCTGCGGCGGCCGCCCCGGCCGAAGCCGCGGAAGCGCCGGCCGAATCCGGACACAGTCCGCGCCGCGGCAAGGAAAACGGCCCCGAGCCCGCCGCGGCACTGACGGCGGACCGTCTGCTGTCCAAGGCTGCCCTGCCGCCCGTGGATGGCTGGCGGCGCTGGCTGTACAACGCCTCCTTCGGCAGCATCAACGTGGGCGACTCGGACAAGGTGCGCATCCTGCGGGCCACCGAGCACAGCATCGCCGCCCGGCTCGGGGAGCGCACGCGCTACGTCCCCGTGCTCTCGCGCAAGGGCGGCGTGGGCAAGACCACCGTCACGACGCTGCTGGGCATGGTGCTGGCGGATCTGCGCGAGGACCGGGTGATCGCCATGGACGCCAATCCGGACCGCGGCACGCTCAGCGACCGTTCCCCGGGCCGCGCCGATTACACCGCGCGCCACCTGGTCAAGGACCGCTTCTCCGTAACGTCCTTCTCCCAGCTGTCCAACTACACGGCCCGCGACGGCTCCCGGCTGGACGTGCTGGCCTCAGACACCGACCCTGCCGTGGCGCAGGCCTTTGATGATTCCGACTACCGCGCGGTGACCGACGTGCTGGGCAAGTTCTACTCCATCGTGCTGACCGACTCCGGCACGGGCATGGTGCACTCGGTCATGAAGGGCACGCTGGAAAAGGCCGACACGGTGGTGCTGGTGTCCGGCGGCAGCGTGGATGAGGCCCGGTTGGCCTCCGAGACGTTGTCCTGGCTGGAGGCGCACGGCCGCCATGACCTCGTGGCCCGGGCGATCGTGGTCATCAACATGGCCGGCGGTGAAACCCAGGTGGACATCGACGCCATCGAGGAGCACTTCCGCTCCCGGGTGAACCACGTGCTGCGCATCCCGTACGACAAGCATCTGGCCGAGGGGTCGCGGATCATGCTGGACCAGCTGCGCCCGGCCACCAAGGCCGCTGCCGTGGAGCTGGCTGCGCTGGTGGTGGGGGAGCTGACGGCCAGCTAGGCGCACCGCAAACCACAGAAGCCCGGCCGGCCCCCTCGAAGGGGGCCGGCCGGGCTTCTATGCGTCGTGCCTGGAAGCGCGCCTGGAACCTAGGCGGGCCGGCGCGCCGTGTAGATTTCCTCAACCACCGTTTTGAAGTCCTTGAGCACCTGGGCCCGCTTGACCTTCATGGACGGGGTCAGGTGCCCCGAGCCCTCGGTGAAATCGGTGGGGACGATCCGGAACGACTTGATGGCCTCGGCCTGGGACACGGACTGGTTGGCCTTGTCGATGACCTTCTGGACCGCCGTCGTGACGGTCGGGTTGGTGGCGGCCTCGGTGACGGTGATCCCGGCGGGCAGTCCGTGGTGCTCGGCCCACTTGGGCAGCGCCTCCTCGTCCAGGGTGACCAGGGCGGCGATGAACGGCCGCGCCTCGCCCAGCACCAGGCACTGGGACACCAGGGCATCCGCCCGGATCTGGTCCTCCAGCAGGGCCGGCACCACATTCTTGCCGCTGGCGGTGACGATGATTTCCTTCTTGCGCCCGGTGATCCGCAGGAAGCCGTCTGCATCGAGGGTGCCGATGTCCCCGGTGCGGAACCAGCCGTCGACGAAGGTCTCGGCCGTGAGGTCCTCGCGGCCGAAGTAGCCGCGCATGACGCAGACGCCCTTGGCCAGGATCTCGCCGTCGTCGGCAATCTTGACGGAGTTGCCCGGCAGCGGCGTGCCGACGGTGCCGATCTTGATCAGGGCGGGGCGGTTGACGGAGATCGGTGCGGTGGTTTCGGTCAGTCCGTAGCCCTCCAGGATCTGCAGGCCGATGCCCTGGAAGAAGTGGCCCAGCCGCTCGCCCAGCGGGCCGCCGCCGGAGACGGCGTGGCGGATGTTGCCGCCCATGGCGTTGCGGAGCTTGCCGTAGACGAGCTTGTCGAACACGAAGTGCTTGGCCGCCAGCAGCACGGGCACCTTGCCGGACTGGCGGGCTTTGGAATAGGCGATGGCCGTGTCGGCGGCGGCGGCGAAGATCTTGCCCTTGCCCTCGGACTCGGCCTTCAGCGCGGCCGAGTTGTACACCTTTTCGAAGACACGCGGGACGGCCAGGATGAAGGTGGGCTTGAAGCTCTGCAGATCCGCCAGCAGGTGCTTGATGTCCGGGGTGTGGCCGACCTTGGCGCCGGCGGCCACGGCCAGCACGGAGATGAACCGGGCAAAGACATGGGCCAGCGGCAGGAACATGATGGTCGCAGCGCCCTCGGCGACCACATCGGAGAGCTCCACCAGGGCGTTGTCGGAGAGTTCCACAAAATTGCTGTGCGTGAGCTCGCAGCCCTTGGGCCGGCCGGTGGTGCCTGAGGTGTAGATGATGGTGGCGAGGCTGTCCAGGCCGGCGGAGGTGCGCCGGGCCTCCAGCTCGCCGTCGGTGATCCCCGTGCCGGCCTCGCGCAGGACGTCAAGGCCCGCGCCCTCCAGCTGCCAGACATTGGCCAGCGCGGCCAGGCCCTCAGTGTGGGCCGCCTGCCGGACCACGTTTTCATGGGCGGCGGTCTCGGCAAAGACGGCGACGGCGCCCGAGTCGCCGAGGTTCCAGGCCACCTGGCTGGGGGAGGACGTCTCGTAGATCGGCACGGAGACGGCGCCGGCAAACCAGATGGCGAAGTCCACCAGGGACCATTCATAGCGGGTGCGGGCCATGATGCCCACCCGGTCGCCGGCCCCGATGCCGGAGGCCATGAGGCCCTTGGCCAGGGCCGAGACGTCGGCAAGGAATTCCCGTGCGCTGATGTCCACCCAGACGTTGTCCTCGTTGCGGCGGGAAAACAGTGCGGGGTTCGCCGGCTTCTTGGCCTGGCGCAGCACCAGATCCGTGGTGTTCATTGTCCGGGGGCTGACCACAGTGGCGGGAGAGGAAAATTCTCGCACGATAGCTCCTTCGATACCTTGGGCGACTTGGGCTTGGCCTTACTCTATCGGGCGGCGGTGCGGCCAAGCATTCCATTTTGTTACTGGTGAGTAACTTTAGGGGCAGGGCCGGGAATGTCAAAGTGAGCCAGGACACATGCGGGTGCCCTCTGGCTGCTGGCTAGACTGGAGCGATGCCCCGCCGCACTCCAGAACAGCAGCCCGCCCTCGACCTTTCAGCGCCCGCTCCGCCCGGTGCGGCCGTGGCGGTTGCCCGCGGGCGCCTTGCCTCGCGGCTGGCCGCGGCGCGGCTGCGTCCGCGGGCCCGCGTACTGGGCCGCCGCGCATCGCGCCGGGCGCTGGCCATCGGCATCGACATCGGCGGCACCAAGGTGGCCGCCGGCGTCGTGGACCCGCACGGCCGCGTGCTGGCCCAGCTGCGCCGCCCCACGCCGGGCCGGGATCCACGTGCCGTCGAGGCCACCATCGCCGAGCTGGTGGGCGAGCTGGCCGCCGGCTTCCATGTAGCCAGCGTGGGCATTGGTGCTGCCGGCTGGATGGATCTGGCCTCCTCCACCGTGCTCTTCAGCCCCCATTTGGCTTGGCGCAACGAGCCGCTGCGGGCCAATCTGGAGCGGATCCTGCGCCGTCCGGTGGTGCTGGCCAACGATGCCGATGCCGCCGGCTGGGCGGAATGGCGCTTCGGCGCCGGCCGCGGCCATGCGCGCATGGTGTGCCTGACGCTTGGCACCGGGATCGGCGGCTCCATGGTGAACGACGGCGTCCTGGAGCGGGGCAGTTTTGGCCTGGCGGGGGAGTTTGGCCACCAGGTCATCATGCCCGGCGGCCACCGCTGCGAATGCGGCAACCGAGGCTGCTGGGAGCAGTACGCCTCCGGCAATGCCCTGGGCCGCGAGGCGCGTGGGCTGGCGGCGGCCGGCTCGCCGGTGGCGCAGGAACTGCTCCGGGCCGCCGGCGGCGACCCCGATGCGGTGACGGGTGCCCTGGTGACCGAGCTGGCGCTGGCCGGGGACGCGGCCAGCCGCGAACTGGTGCACGAGGTGGGCCAGTGGCTGGGCCTGGGCATGGCCAATCTGGCCGCGGCGCTGGACCCCGGGCTGTTTGTGGTGGGTGGCGGCCTCGGTGCCGTGGGGGACCTCCTGCTGGATCCGGCCCGCGATGCCTTTGCCCGCAACCTCACGGGCCGGGGCTTCCGGCCGATGGCCACCATCAGTGCCGCGGCGCTGGGCCCCGACGCCGGCATGGTGGGCGCCGCAGACCTCTCCCGCGCCCACGCCTAGCCCTCGTGCCGAGAGTGCGGCTGTGGCTGCATCCGAGGCCGCCAGGCAGCCAGTGCTGCACTCTCGACGGGACGGAAGCTCCGCCCGGGCTGCGGCGCCAATTTTCCGGCGGCTAGGGCACCTGGCCGCAAGCGGCCTCGAGCCCTTTGATGCCGCCTACAAAAATTGGCGCCTCCACCGGACCACGTGATTACTCCGGCGTCCACCCCAAGGCATACAGCGCCTGGCGGAAATGTGACACCACCCACTGTTCTCCCAGCGCCATGTCGCGGGCGTAGATCTTGATCTGCCGCCAGCCGGCCCGGGCCACCACATCGTCCCGTCGCCGGTCGGCAGCCTGCTGTGCGGGCGTGGCATGGTGGGCGCCCTCGTACTCGGCGCAGATCCTGTAGTCGGGGCACCCCAGGTCCGTCCATGCCGGCGGCTCAGCGTCGTCGGACACCGGACAGTCAGGCACAAAGTCCGGCAGCCCCGATCGCGCCAGCATCAGCCGCAGGTACGTTTCGGGCGGGGAATCGGCACCAACCCGCAGCAGAGCCAATGCTGACCGGGCCCTACCGATGTTCCGGACAGGGCCCTTCCCGCCAATATAGGTGGCCAGCT
Source organism: Pseudarthrobacter sp. P1 (assembly GCF_050156935.1). Taxonomy (NCBI): domain Bacteria; kingdom Bacillati; phylum Actinomycetota; class Actinomycetes; order Micrococcales; family Micrococcaceae; genus Pseudarthrobacter; species Pseudarthrobacter sp. P1. The sequence goes on from NZ_CP189584.1 coordinate 75,742, forward strand.
CGCCCAGCGGCAGTCGGGGTGGCCGGTCCCAACGGTCCCCGTGGTGGTGCTCGCAGACCAGATGGTCGCCGGCCGCGACGAGCTCATCCAAGGACAGGATGCCGGCCAGATCCAGCCAGGTCCGGGCCAGCGAGGTGGCAGGGACACCGCGGACCTCGGTCCGTTCCGTCTCCGCCAGCGCCCCGCGGTGCCCCTTCACGCCGCGCCGCCGCGGATTGGCCGCCATGCCGGGGCGCATCAGGTGGATGGTTCTGGCCTCGGCCTCATGCTCGGCCCAGTACGGCAGCGGAATTCCATGCAATCTGGCGGCGGTCAGGTGGCTGGCATCCACGACCGTGCCCAATTGTGTGCACGGCCGGACCCGGTCCGCGAAGTTCTGTTGCTCTGCGCGGGGCACCCGGATTGAACGGCTGGGCGTACGAAGTCCGCGGACCCGGGTCCGGCCCCGTCCCACACCCAGTTCGCGGGCCTGTCCAAGGGTAAAGGACCTGCCCCGAAGGGGTTCCGGCAATGGTGCGGGCTTTGCCATCTGGCCATTCTGCCCCGAGTGGGCACCCCGCCCGGAGTTGTCCACAGGTTGGCCCCTTCGGTGCGTGCCGAGAGTGCAGCAAAGGCGCTATGGCATGCCTCGATGCAGCCATGGCTGCATTCTCGGTGGACCCCGCTAGACGACGGCGCCGTCGTCGCCGTCGTCGTCCCGGTGGCCGGGCAGCCGGTAGACCAGGTACCCGGCACAGGCGACGAAGGCGACGATGATGCCCACCACCACGGTGAGCGGGGCCGTGCGCCACAGCAGTGCCGTCAGCAGCAGGGCGATGGGCCCGCCGGCCGTACCAATCCAGGCCAGAACGAGGGCGGGTTCGGCATTGGCCAGCGAGGGTGGATCCTCGGGCACAAACTCCCCGTCGTCGTCCTCGGCCTCGTAGTCGCGCGGGCCCGGCGGCGGGAGCAGATGCTCGGCGCGCGCAAAGCCGGCCGGGCCCGGGGGTGCCGGGGGAGCGGCAGGGGCCGCGGGTGCCGGGGCATCCGGTGCGCCAGCATCCGTGCCGCCGTCCGGTGCCGGGGTGCCGCCGCCAAGGCCGCTGGCCCGGCCTGCCTCGACGTCAAAGACGTCGTCGCCGTCCACGGCCTCCAGCCGGGCCACGAGGTCGCGCCAGACGGCGTCGTCGTTGTCATCCGCGGGGGAGTCCCAGGAGTTGGGCTCCGGCTGGCTAACCACCGGCGTGCTTGCGGAAGAAGGCGGCGGATTCGGCGAAGATCTGGGGTGCGTCGTTGTCCATGGTGGCCACGTGGTAGCTATTGTGCAGCGGCACGATGGACAGCTCCTTGGTCCCGATGCCCGCCTGGATGGCCTCCACACTGGTGTCCGGCACCACGCGGTCCACGGTGGAGCGGAACACCACCGTGGGTGCCGTGACCCGGTCCAGCCCGGCCACGGTGTCGGCAAAGAGCTTGCCGAGTTGGTGGACGGAGGCCACGGGGGTGCGCGTGTAGGCACCCTCGGTGATGCCGGAGGCCTTGATGTCGTCGCCGATGGCCGGGACGCTCTTGAGCACGTATTTGAGCACGCCGGAGTATTTGGCACGTTTGTCGGAGAAGGTCAGGCCGGGATTGACGACGGCGACCCCCGCCACCGGGTGGTGCTCGGCCACCCGCAGGGCCAGCGCCCCGCCCATGGACAGGCCGGCGGTGAACACCACGTCGCAGCGGGCGGCCAGCTCCAGGTAGGCGGCCTCGTAGTCGCGGTACCAATGCTGCCACGGGGTCCGCGACATCTCCTCCCAGCTGGTGCCGTGGCCGGCCAGCAGGGGGAGGTTGACGGCGAAGCCCTCGTTGGCGAGGTAGTCGGCCCAGCCGCGCATGCTCTGCGGCGAGGAGGTGAAGCCATGGGAAATGGCCACGCCCACCCGCGCCATCGGGCCGTGTCCGGCAGACTTGAATGACACTGCAGAGCTCATCAATCCTCCATTGGCGTTATGCAACCATCCACCCCATCGTGCCACCGTTGGGGGCGCTAATCACTAGACTAATCTGGAACCGATCCGCTAGTGGGGATCATGGGGTCCGCAGGCGTGGATCCTTGCCGCAGAAGGGAAACGCCACGTGTTTTATTGGGTGATGAAGAAGGTCTTTCTGGGGCCGATCCTAAAGCTGCTGTTCCGCCCCTGGATCAAGGGACTGGACAATGTGCCCCTGGACGGGCCGGCCGTGCTGGCCAGCAACCATCTGTCCTTTTCGGATTCCATTTTCATGCCGCTGATGGTGCCGCGCCCCGTGGTGTTCCTGGCCAAGAGCGAGTACTTCACCGGCAAGGGGCTCAAGGGACGGGCCGTGGCGATGTTCTTCCGGCTCACCAACCAGCTGCCGATGGACCGCTCCGGCGGGGCCGCCTCGGCCAGCTCGCTGGATTCGGGGCTGGACGTGCTCCGCGGCGGCGGGCTGCTGGGCATCTACCCGGAGGGCACGCGCAGCCCGGACGGGCGCCTCTACCGCGGCAAGGTGGGGGTGGCCAAGCTGGTGCTCAAGGCCAATGTGCCGGTGATCCCGGTGGCCATGATCGGCACCGACAAGGTCCAGCCAATCGGGCGGCGCATCCCCAACATCCGCCGCCTGGGCATCATCTTCGGCGAGCCGCTGGACTTCAGCCGCTACCAGGGCCTGGAGGACGACCGCTTCGTCCAGCGCTCCGTGACCGACGAGATCATGTACGAACTCATGCGCCTCTCCGGCCAGGAGTACGTCGACGCCTACGCCTCCACCGTCAAGGAAAAGCTGGCATCCAAGAAGGCCGCCGCCGAGGCGCCCGCCGCGCCGGCAACCCCGGACGCCGGTGCGGCGGTCCGGCTGGATCCGGGCACGCCGGTGCTCAAACCCGGCACGGTGACGGTGATTGGACACCAGCCCGGTTCCGCGGCTGTACCCGACGCCGGTGCGGCCGGGTCCGTGGCGGCCGCCGGCGGGGGGGCCCGGGCGGTTGTGGAGACGGGGGCGGCAGAGGGTCCCGCCGGGATCCCCGCCACGGCCGCGCCCGCGGCCATCCTGCTCGAGGGCGACAACCTCTCCGCCCGGGTGAAGGACGACGCCGATGCGGAGTCCGGCAGCGCCGGCTGACGCCGCCGGTGCCCGCCGGTGTGCCCGGTGGCGAATGTGACGGTGCCGCGCGAATGCGTTACGGCCCCACCGACGCCGCATTGGCCCGCAGGAACTAGGCTGGGAGGGTGACTGATCTATCTACTTCCGCCCAGCAAATTCCTGCCAGTGGAGCCTTCCCGTCCAACCCCGGTGCAGCCAACTACCCCGGCCTGGACGACTGGCGCCAGCTGCCCATCGCGCAGCAGCCCACGTGGTCGGACCCGGCGGTCTATGACGCCTCCATCAAGGAGCTCTCCATCCTTCCCCCGCTGGTCTTTGCCGGCGAGGTGGACAATCTGCGCAGCCGGTTGGCCCAGGCCGCGCAGGGCAAGGCCTTCCTGCTCCAGGGCGGGGACTGCGCCGAGACGTTCGAAGGCGCCACCGCCGACAAGATCTCCGCACGCGTGAAGACCATCCTGCAGATGGCAGTGGTGCTGACCTACGGTGCCTCGATGCCCGTGATCAAGATGGGCCGCATGGCCGGCCAGTTCGCCAAGCCGCGCTCCTCCAACGATGAAACCCGCGACGGCGTGACCCTGCCGGCCTACCGCGGCGACATCGTCAACGGCTACGATTTCACCCCGGAATCCCGCGCGCACGATGCCTCCCGGATGCTCAAGGCGTACCACACCTCCGCCTCCACGCTGAACCTGATCCGTGCCTTCACCACCGGCGGATTTGCCGATCTGCGCGCCGTGCACCAGTGGAACAAGGGCTTCACCTCCAACCCGGCCCACGCCCGCTACGAGTCGCTGGCCAAGGACATTGACCGGGCCATCAAGTTCATGGACTCCTGCGGCGCGGACTTCGAGGCACTCAAGCGCGTGGAGTTCTTTGCCAGCCACGAGGCGCTGCTGCTGGACTACGAGCGCGCCCTGACGCGCATCGACTCCCGCACCGGCCTGCCCTACGACACCTCGGGCCACTTCCTGTGGATCGGGGAGCGCACCCGCGAGCTGGACCAGGCCCATGTGGACTTCCTCTCCCGTGTCCGCAACCCGATCGGCGTCAAGCTCGGCCCGGGCACCAGCGGCGACGACGCCCTGCGCCTGATCGAGAAGCTGGACCCCAACCGCGAGCCGGGCCGCCTGACGTTCATCACCCGCATGGGTGCGAAGAACATCCGCGAGAAGCTGCCGCAGCTGGTGGAGAAGGTCACGGCCTCCGGCGCCCAGGTCTTGTGGGTGACGGACCCCATGCACGGCAACACCGTCACCTCGCCCAACGGCTACAAGACGCGCAACTTCGACGACGTCATTGACGAGGTCCGCGGCTTCTTCGAGGTGCACCAGGCGCAGGGGACGTTCCCGGGCGGCCTGCACGTGGAGATGACCGGCGACGACGTGGCGGAGTGCCTCGGCGGTGCCGACCCGATCGACCAGGAGGCGTTCCTGACGGGCTACGAGTCCGTCTGCGATCCGCGCCTGAACCACATGCAGTCGCTGGAGATGGCGTTTCTCGTGGCGGGTTCCCTAGCCAAGCGCTGACCCCTCGGACGAAAGCCCCCTTCGAAGCGTTGGCGTGTGGAGGGGGCTTTTGCGTCCCCACGGCACCCGGGCCTCCGTGGTTCAGAGGGACCCCGCCCGCTTCGCGGACGCCCGAAGCCGCTCCCGGGCCCCTCTGAACCACTCCGGCCCGGGCGCCGAACACAACTGTCCCGCAGTTATCGCCGGCTTGGGGGTCCAAGCGAGCGATACGTGCGGGACAGTTGCGGGTCAGACCACGGTCAGGGTGATGGTGCTGCCTTCGGGGACGTCTTTGTTGACGGGGGACTGGTCGCGGACGGTGCCGAAAAAGCCGCCAAGGATGTTGTTGACCTTGACATCGAAGCCGAGGTCCTTGAGCTCCTGCACGGCCTTCTCCACCTGCTTGCCGACGTAGCTGGGGACAGTGACCAGCTTGGGGCCCTTGGAGACCGTCAGGGTGACCTTGCCACCCTTGGTCAGCGTGCCATTGGCCGGATCCTGGGCGACGACGGTGCCGGCGGGGATGGTCTTGTCGAAAACGTCGGGGGCAAACACCGCGGCCAGTCCGGCGTCGGCGATGGCCTTGGCCGCGGCGTCCTTCGGCTGGCCGACGACGGCGGGCACGGGAATCGGCGTCGGGCCCTTGGACACCACCAGGTTCACGGGGGTGGCCGAGCGCTTCTCGGTGGCGGGGGCGGGATCCTGTGCCAGCACGGTGCCGGCCGCAGCGCTCTCGTCGAACCGTTCGGTGACGGTCCCCAGAGCCATTTTTGCCGCGGTCAGGGCCACCTTGGCGGCCTCCAGCGTTCCGCCGGTGACGGCGGGGACGGGGTAGAGCACGGGGCCCTTGGAGACCAACAGGGTCACGTGTTGAAACCTGCGCTGCTCCGTCGCGGGCCCGGGGTCGGTGGTCACCGCCAGGCCCTGTGCGATGTTCTCGTCGAAAACGTCCTCGATGCTGGCATTGAACCCCTCGCGGCTGAGCAGCTCCTGGGCCTCGGCCACGGTCTTGTTGCTGACCTCCGGCACGGTGGCCAAGGCGCCGGGGCCCATGCCAAAGAACCAGCCGGCGCCTGCCCCCAGCACGGCCAGCACCAGTACGATCGTGAGCCAGATCAGGCCGCGGCGGCGCGGGTTGCCCTTGCCCAGGGTTTTGACCGGCCGGGCGGCAGCCTTGGCCCGGGCCTTCTCGGCGGCGCGCGCTTCGCGCTTGGCCGCCCGCGGGACGCGGCTGCGGTCGGGGCGGTCGCCAACTTCGGGTTCGGGGCGGGCATCGCCGGGCACATAGAGCCTGTTGCCGGCCGGCATGACGGTGGTGTGGTTGGCAAGGCCGCCCAGGGCAACGGTGGCCGATTGGCCAGCGGACTGGCCGAAGGCCGGCCCGGCGAAGGCCTCGGTGGCCTGGTGGCCGGTGGTCCGGACCGGCGCGGTGTGCGCGGGCAGGACGGTGGTGGCGGTGCCGTGCAGGCCGCCGGCCGCGGCCGGCTGGCGTGCACCGGCCGGCACAAAGTCCAGATCGGTGTCGGCCATGGTGGCGCGCACGTGGCGCAGGTCCTCCAGCAGCGCGTAGCCATCCTCCGGACGGTCCTCCGGGCGCATCTCGGTGCAGCAGCGGACCAGCTCGTCCAGGTCCGCGGAGAGGCCTGGCAGCACCTCGGAGGGGGCAGGGACGGTGCCGCGGACATGCTGCATGGCCACATGGATGGGCATGTCGCCGCGGAAGGGCTGTTGGCCGGTCAGCAGCTCGTAGAGCATGATGCCCACCGAGTAGATGTCGCTGCGGGCATCGGCCAGTTCGCCGTTGACCAGTTCGGGGGAGATGTACGCGACGGTGCCGATCAGCGTTGCCGTGTTCGTCGTCGTGGTCACGGCCCGGGCCAGGCCGAAGTCGCCGATCTTGATCCGGCCGTCGTGGGAAAGCAGCACGTTTTCGGGCTTGACGTCACGGTGCACCAGGCCGGCCGCATGCGCCGCGCCCAGACCCTCGACGACGGCGTCCAGGTAGCGCAGGGCCTCGCGCGGGGTCAGCGCCCCCCGGGCGTTGAGCTCGTCGCGCAGCGTGTTCCCGGGCACATATTCCATGACCAGGTAGGCCAGCTGGCCGTTGTAGGCCTGGTCGAAAATGCTCACCACATGTGGATGGGACAACTGCGCGGCGGCCTGGGCCTCGCGCTGGAGCCGGGCCACAAAGTTCTCATCCAGCGCCAGGTGCGGGTGGAGCACTTTCAGGGCCACATAGCGGTTGAGCCGGTGGTCCGTGGCGAGGTAGACGGTGGACATGCCGCCGCGCGCCACCTTGGACTGGACAAGGTAGCGGGAGTCAACGGTTGAGCCCACCAGGGGATCAGAGGGGTGTTCATGCACCCTTCGATATTAGGCGCTGAAACGAAAAGGGACCGGATCCAACACTCGACCGGTCCCTTTCGATGGCTCTGGGCCCCTACTGGAAGCTGGCCTGGATGGCCTTCACGGAGGCTACATAGCCCTCGGTGTCCGGGTACATGCCGTGCAGTGAGACGGAGTAGGCGCCCTGGTAGTAGCCGGCGATGGCCTCGTCCAGGCTGGGGGCATCGTTCACCAGCGCCCGGATGATGGCGACGCCGGCCGTGACGTTGTCGTGCGGGTCCAGCAGGTTCAGCGGCCGGCCCACCAGCTCGGAGGCCCATTCGCCGGCCTGCGGGATGACCTGCATAGTGCCGATGGCGTTGGCCGGGGAGACGGCCTGCTGGTCGAACCCTGATTCCTGCAGGGCGAAGGCCTGCGCCAGGGACGAGTCGACACCCATCTGGACGGCGGTGTTGGCCACGAGCTGCTGCATCTGTGCCGGGGAAGGGACAGGTGCCGCCAGCAACGCGGCCTTGTTCACATTGGCCTGTGCCACGACGGCCTGCGGGTAGGTGTAGTCCAGGAAGGTGCTGGGCACCAGTGCATCCACCGCTGCCGGGGAGGGCTCGACGGCGGTGATGGAACTCGATGCCGCCGCCACCGCTGAGCCGAGGGAGAGCTGCTGTCCGGGCTTGATGATGGTGCTGGCCGTGAGGCCGTTGGCCGCCAGGACCTCGTGGACCGAGAGCCCATGGGCGGCGGCAATGGCGCTGACGGTGTCGCCGGCCCTGACCACATAGCTGGCGGAGGCCGCCGCCGGGGCTGCATCGGCCGATGCCGCGGACCCGCCACCGCCGCTCAGCGAGAGTTCCTGTCCGGGGTGGATGATGGTGCTGGCCGTGAGGCCGTTGGCCGCCAGGACCTCGTGGACCGAGAGTCCATGGGCGGCGGCAATGGCGCTGACGGTGTCGCCGGTTTTGACCACATAGCTGGCGGAGGCGGCTGCCGGGGCTGCCGGGGCCGCCTCGGCGGCGGCACTTCCGGTCAGCGACAATGCCTGGCCGGGGTGGATCATGGTGGCCGGGCCAAGTCCGTTCAGGGCGAGGACGGTGTTGGTGTCCAGGCCGTAATGCGCGGCGATGGCGCTGACGGTGTCACCGGCCTGCACAATGTGTTGGTCGGGAACGGCCACCTGCACGGGTGCGACGCCGGTGGGCACCGTCCCGGCCACGAGGGCTGCGGGGATGTTGCTGGTGGCGGTGCTGGCCGCTGCAACGGCGCCGTGCCCCATGGCGCTCGGCGAGGCCTTCACCGGTGCGGCGGGTGCGGCGGCGGCCGCCGGCTGTGCCAGCGCCATCGAGGAGAGCATGACCACAGGGATGGCAGCGGTGGCGGCAACGGCCAGCTGCTTGGTGGTTTTGGGACTCTGACGGCTCTTGCGATCGGAAGTCATTGGGTTGTCCTCAATAGTCCGGGGCTGGTGGTGCCAGTGATGAAGAAGTTAAGAGTGTGACTGTTGTGAAACACAACCACTGGAAAATTTACACGAGTCCGCGAGGCTGGCAAGAATCTTTTCGACGCCCAATTGGCCCTTTGGCACAGCAAATTCCCTATCCCCAGCAATATATCCGCACTGTGCCCGCAGGCACGCCAAGAGCCGTTTGTGCCACGCCGCGCCGCCGGGGCGGTGGTCCGGCGTGCGGCGGGCAGAGCGGTGTGGGAACCTTAGCTGGTGAGTAACGTTGAAAATGTGGTTAGTGAATGGTTGCCCCTGCCGGATGTCAGCGAATTGCTGGGTGTGTCCATTACCAAGGTCCACGCGTACATAAATGATGGAACACTGCTGGCCGCCCGCGTGGGCGACCGCCACATCCGCTGTGTTCCGGCCGAGTTTTTTATGGATGGCGCCATCCTGGACAGCCTCAAGGGCACCGTCGGTGTCCTGTCCGACGCCGGCTACGGCAGCGAGGAAGCCATTGTGTGGCTGTTCACCAATGACGACTCCCTGCCGGGCCGTCCCATCGATGCCCTCCGCGAGGGCCGCAAGACCGAGATCCGCCGCCGCGCCCAGGCCCTGGGCTGGTAGCAGGATCCTGCCGCTGAACGCGCAGGCACAAGAAAGCAGGGCCCTACCGTCTGGTGGGGCCCTGCTTCATTATTAAGACGGCCGGTGCTGCCCGCTTGGGACTTGCGCCTAGCCCGGGGTTTTCATCAGGGTTGGGCTGAGGGGTGTGTTTAAGACACGAAAAGGTGCTCTGACAAGGGAAAATAGGGGTGTCTACGCCGTTATTTCCGTGTCTTGAAGGAGCACCTTTTCGATGCATCAGCCTACCAAGGTCTTCCCGTCCCTCCCGGTCACTTTCACCGGCCAGTCGCTGGTCTCCCATGCCGGGGGACGGATCCTGACCTCATTCATCGACGCCCTCGGGTTCCGGGACCTGTGCGAGGACCGGCTCGGGCAGTTCGTCCCCGCGATGGCCTCACACCGGCCCGGGAGGCTGCTCGGGTCGCTGGCGGTGATGCTCGCCGCCGGCGGCGAGCACGCCTCGGACCTGGACATCCTGCGCGCCCAGCCCGGCGTGTTCGGCAACGTGCCCTCGAACGCAACAGTCTCCCGGTTCTTCGAACGCACCGTGAAGAACCCGGACGTCTTCGATTACGGCTTTTCGACCCTGGCCAAGGAACTGCGGACCCGGGCATGGGAAGCCGCAGGAGACCGCAGCCCGGCGGTGAAGGCGACGGCCGCGGACCCGCTGCTCATCGACCTCGACGCCACCTTGGTGACCTCGCACTCGGACAAGGAACAGGCCACCGGAAACTACAAGGGCGGGTTCGGATTCGCCCCGTTCACCGCCAGCCTCGATTACGGTGCCGGCAGCGGCACCGGGGAGGAACTCGCGGTACTGTTGCGTCACGGCGGGGCCACGGCGAACAACGCCGAGGACCACATCCGCATCTTCGAGGCCGCCATCGCCGTCCTGCCCGACTCCCTCTACGGTGGGACCGGGGAACTGGACGGGGAGAAGATCCTGGTCCGCACCGACAGCGCCGGCGCGTCCCGGAAGTTCCTCTGGTACCTGCATTCGCGGGGCGTGCAGTTCTCCGCCTCGTACCCGGTGCCGGTCGGCAAGGCCCACATGATCGACTGGATCAACGACAAGAAATACTGGCAACCGGCCCTGGACCAGGACGGGGTCGAACGCGATGACGCCTGGGTCATCAACGCCACGCAGGTGATCCCGCTCGATGACTACCCGCCGGGGACGAAGATCTTCCTGCGCGCCGAACCGCTGCACCCCGGCGCGACACCGACCCTGCTCGACATCGACGGTCACCGTGTGACAGCGTTTCTGACGAACTCCCCGCGCTGGCACGGACCTTTTCTGGATGCCCGGCACCGGGCCCGCGGCCGGGCCGAGAACCGCATCAAAACCCTAAAGAACACCGGGCTCGGAAAGCTCCCCTTCTTCGATTTCGCTGCCAACCAGGCCTGGGCCAACCTCGCGGTCCTGGCCGCGAACCTGGTCTCCTGGCTCCAGCTCACCGCCCTGCCCGACGGCCACAAAGCACGGGGCTGGGACATCAAACGCTGGCGCTACCGGCTCTTCGCCACCGCCGGGAAAATCATCACCCGCGCCCGCCGGAACCACCTGCTGCTGCCCGCCGCCGCGCCGGAGCAACCCCTGATCAGCGCCCTGCTCGAAGCCATTGAACGGATCGCCGCAGCCGCGAACCGCCCCGCGGTCCTCCTGCGGGCCTGACACCGCAACCCCCCGTCAACCAACGAGCAGGAAAGAAGAACACCAACGGGAACAGTGGAAGCCCGCGCACAGCCCGGCGCCCCCGGGTCCATCAGCCACACCCGAAATCCGATTCAGCCCGCCGGGACGGCAAAACCCGCACCCAACGCCCCGACCGCCGTCCGATGAAAAATCCGGGCTAGGACTTGCGCTGGACGGCGGCCGTGGCCAGCGCACGCAGTGCCACGGCCGGCACGGCGGCGACGTCGAGGGCGGCCAGGGCCGCGAAGGCCGTGGCGCTGCGTTCCTCAATCATGGCCTCGGTGGCCACCAGCGCTCCGGAGCCGACCATGATGGCCCGGATGGATTCGATCTCCTCGGCGCTCAGATCCTGGCTGCCCAGCCGGGAATCGACAAAGCGGGCGTCCGCGGCGTTGGAGCGGGTCAGGGCCAGGCCCACCAGGACGGTGCGTTTGCCCTCGCGCAGGTCATCGCCGGCGGGCTTGCCCGTGGTGCCGGGATCGCCAAAGACACCCAGGACATCGTCGCGCAGCTGGAAGGCCTCACCCAAGGGCAGGGCGAACGCGCTGTAGCCCGCCAGCAGGTCAGCGCCGGCCCCGGCCAGGGCGCCGCCGAGGACCAGCGGATGCTCGGTGGAGTACTTGGCGGACTTGAACCGGATGATCGATTCCGCCCGCGTGACGGCGTCGGCCAGCGGCTTGGAGGGCCCGGCCACCTCTTCGAGGATGTCAAGGTACTGGCCGGCCATGACCTCGGTGCGCATCAGGTCGAACACATGCCGGGCCCGCGTGCCGGTTGCCGTCGCCGGGCCGATCCGGGTGAAGACCTCTTCGCTGAAGGACAGGCACAGATCGCCCGTCAGGATGGCCGCGGCATGGCCGAAGCGCTCGTCGTCCAGGGCCCAGCCCTCGCGCCCGTGCAGGAGCGAGAATGTGCGGTGCACGCTGGGCCCGCCGCGGCGGGTGTCCGAGCGGTCAATGATGTCGTCATGGATCAGCGCCGCGGCCTGGAACAGCTCCAAGGCGGCACCGGCCGTGACAATCTCCGGCGCATCCACCGCGCCGCCCGCGGCCCGCCAGCCCCAGAAGCACATCAGGGCCCGCAGCCGCTTGCCGCCGGTGACCAGCGTGCGGATGGAATCGAGCAGGACCAGCGTGTCGGGGGAGATCCCCCGCAGCAGCGCGGACTTGGAGTCGAGGAAGGCGGTCAGCGACTCGGCCACGGCCTGGACATACGCCGCCTGCTCGCCGGCGGCCACGGCGTCGTGCGTGTTTTCCCGGTTCAGGGTTCCGCCGCTCACTTCAGCGACGCCGGGAGCACGTTGGCGCTGAGGGTGAAGGTCACGGTTCCGGTGCCGGGCACCATCGAGAGGTTGACCAGCTCCGTGCCGTTGGCCCGGGTGAAGTCCTTGGAGGGGACGCTGCCCACGGCGTCGCCGGGCAGCGGCGTGAAGCCCTGGTCCCCGAGCGCCTTGGTGTAGAAGGCCAGGATGGCCTCGGTGCTCGCCGCGGTGTCCGCCACCAGGGCGGCGGTGGCCTTGGCTCCGGTGGCGTCGTAACTGGAGCTCTTGAGCGTTGCGCCGGGCATCAGGGGCAGCAGCGCGGCCGGGAATCCGGGCACCAGGGCGCCCACCGTGGACGTCGCCGACGGGGATGCGGTGGAGCCGGCGCTGGCGGATGCCGGGGCCGATGCGGACGCAGTGGCGGACGCGGTTGTGGCAGTGGTGCTTCCGGCCGGAGCCGGCGTGCCGGTGCCGCAACCGGCCAACAGGACGACGGCGGCAAGGGCCGCGGCGCCTGTTGCCGCAAGGGCAGGATGGCGGCGGTGGGGTGTGCGCGCAGTGCTCGGCATGGCTGGACCTCTACTTCCTGGGCATGTGCTCATCAACGTCCAGTTTACCCAGTTGGCCGGTGGCCGCTGCCGGTTCGGTGGTGGCCGGTGTCGGCGGCCGAATCTAGGATGGATGGTGTGGCATGGGCAGAGAACGGGGCACGGGTGGCTGGCAGCCACATCCTGCATGTGGACATGGATGCCTTCTTTGTCTCCGTTGAGCTGCGCGAGGCGCGGCACCTGAGGGGCCGGCCCGTCATTGTGGGGTTCCCGGCCGGGCGCTCGGTGGTGCTGTCCGCGTCCTACGAGGCCCGGGCCGTGGGCGTGCGTTCGGCCATGCCGATGTCCACCGCCATGCGGCTGTGCCCGCGTGCTGTGGTCATCGAACCCAGGCATTCGGTGTACTACGAGGTCTCCGGACAGCTGATGGGGATCTTCAATTCCATCACAGACCTCGTGGAGCCGCTGAGTGTGGACGAGGCCTTCCTTGACGTGGCCGGGGCCGTGCGCCGGCTGGGATCGCCCGAGGAGATCGGCGCCCTGATCCGCGCCCGGGTGGCAAGCGAGCTGGGCATCACCGCCTCCGTGGGGATCGCCGCCAGCAAGTTTGTGGCCAAGATCGCCTCCACCCGGTGCAAGCCGGATGGACTGCTCCTGATCCGGCCCGAAGATACGGTGGCCTACCTGCACACCCTGCCGGTGCGCGCCCTCTGGGGCGTGGGGGAGAAGACGATGGCCACGCTGGCGCGGCTGGGCATCCATACGGTGGCCGATGTTGCCGCTACGCCGCTGCCGGTGCTGCGCAAGGTGCTCGGCGCCACGGGCGAGCACGTCCACCGGCTCTCGTGGGGCATCGACGACCGTGCCGTCACCCCGGTGCGGGTGGAGAAGAGCATCGGCGCCGAGGAGACCTTTGCGGTGGACACGCCGGACACCGCGATCCTGCGGCGTGAATTGCTGCGGCTGGCCCACCGGACGGCGACCCGGCTGCGGGCCAGCGGCCTGCTGGCCAGGACGGTGGCCCTGAAGGTCCGATACGCGGATTTCTCCCTGGTGAACAGGTCCCGGACGCTGGGCACGCCGGTGGACAGCGCCGCGCTCATCTACGCCGCGGCAGTGGCCCTGCTGGACGGGTTGGGGCAGCGGCCCATGAGCGTGCGGCTGATCGGCCTGCGCGCCGAGGGGCTGGAGCCGGTGGCGGAAACTGCCCTGCAACTGAGCCTGGACCGGCGCGATGACAATTGGCGCGGCGCCGACGCCGTGGCCGATGCCGTCGCGGCCAAATTCGGCGGGGCCAAGATCGGCCCGGCCCGGCTGTTGGGATCCAACACCGCGCGCCGTCTCCAGCCGCCCGGAACCGGCGGCTGAGACCACCGGCCGGGAGCCCCCGGCGGGGCATCCGGGCAATGGGTCCACACCGGTGCGTCGCATGGCGCCGACGGGGCGTTTCCGGTGTACTTTGACAGGAACACGGCGGGTTTCAGTTATGCAAAATCAAGCCTATTCTTAAGTCAAGGAGTTCTTCTTGGAACAGCTCCGCAGCTGGCAGCAGCCTTGGCCGCCGCCTGGACCGGTTCGCAACGCCTGGCGGTGCGTGCCCCAGGGGCGAGGGCCCGGGAACCAAATGCCGTGCGGTGTTCGTTAAGGGAAGAGACGCCCAGGCCCGGACCAGAAGGAGGTCGTGATGCCCCTCTCGGAGCACGAACAGAGGCTGCTTGATGCACTCGAGCAGCAGTTGCACGCGGAAGACCCGAAGTTTGCCAACACTCTGGGGGCCGACCCTGCCCGCTCATTCTCCACACGCCACATCGTGGTTGGCGCGCTGGTGTCCATTGCCGGCATCCTTCTGCTGCTCTTTGGGGTCATGACGCAGATCATTGCCCTGGGTGTGGCAGGATTCCTGATCATGGGTGCGGGTGTGTATTTCGCCACACTGCGCCGCAGGTTTGGCACCGCGGGCACGGGAACCGCGCCCAAGAAGTCCAAGAGCTCGTTCATGAGCAATCTTGAAGAGCGCTGGGAAGAGCGCCGCAAGGAGAACTGACACCGCCGGCGGACCGCCGCCAAAACCCTCCACTTTGCGCCCCGCATGGGCGGATGGAATGGAAAAGGACCCCCAGAAGGGTCCTTTTCGGCGTTTTAGGGCCCTTTTCCGACCCTTTCCAAGCAGGTCCGGGCCGTCCGGCCCGCGCGGCGTGCAAATTCCCTCCACCCCCACCCGCGGGGGTTTTCCCCTGCAATGGCGCGGAACTTGGCAGCAGCCCGCCGCCGTGAAGAGGCAATGGGTCGTTGACGGTGGAGGATTGTGGAGTAAAGTGGAGCGCGTAAGAGGGTATTGGTAGACGAGGGTGTTGCGGACCTCCGGCTAGGGGCGGTGGGGGATGTTTCTTGGAACTCACTCGCCGCGCCTTGATGAAAAGGGCCGGATCATCCTTCCGGCCAAGTTCCGTGAGGAACTAGCCGGTGGATTGGTGCTCACAAGGGGCCAGGAACGCTGCATCTACGTCTTCAGTGCACGTGAATTCGAAAAGGTCCATGAGCAAATGCGGGAAGCTCCAATTTCCTCCCGCCAGGCCCGTGACTACATTCGTGTTTTCCTCTCCGGAGCCTCTGACGAAATCCCTGACAAGCAAGGCCGCGTAACCATTCCGGCCATGCTGCGGGCGTATGCGGGTCTTGACCGGGACCTCACCGTGATCGGTGCGGGGAACCGGGCCGAGATTTGGGATGCGGCCGCGTGGGAGCAGTACCTGGCGGAGCAGGAGAAAGCCTTCTCCGAAACCGACGATGATGCCATCCCCGGCATCAACTGACAGCACGGCAGTTCCACCACGGCAGCATCGCCACTGGTGGTTCGGCACCGGGTTCTTGGATGAGATCTCCAGCCGCCCAGCACGCCCGACCTGGCTCACCTTCCCCGGAGCCAGGCTAGGCAGTTGCTTGGGAGGATGGGGGTCTGGTTTAAGAAAACGCCGGGCCGGCACCGGCCGGCACACCCAGCACCAGCGGACCAAGGTCAAAGGAGAGAGTGTATGACGCAGGGCGATCCCACCCCGGACAACCCCACGCCGCCCACCTCTTCACGCCACGTACCTGTTCTGAAGGACCGCTGCATCAACCTGCTGGCCCCGGCCTTCGAGGCGGCCATCGCCGAGGGCAAGACGCCCATCGTGATCGATGCAACCCTGGGCATGGGCGGGCACAGCGAGGCCATGCTGGAACGATTCCCCACGCTGCACCTGATCGGCATCGACCGCGACACCGAGGCGCTGGCGCTGGCCGGTGCCCGGCTGGCCCCGTTCCAGGACCGCACAGATCTGGTCCACGCCGTCTACGACGAGATCCCGCGGGTGCTCGAGGACCTTGGTGTGGACGAGGTCCACGGAGTGCTGATGGACCTGGGCGTCTCCTCCCTGCAGCTTGACGAGCGCGAACGCGGCTTTGCCTATTCCTACGATGCCCCGCTGGACATGCGCATGGACACCAGCCGCGGCCAGACGGCGGCCGACGTCGTCAACAACTACTCCGAGGACGACCTGGTGCGGATCATCCGCAAGTGGGGCGAGGAGAAGTTTGCCGGCCGCATTGCCAACCGGATCGTCGCCGACCGGGCCCGGCAGCCCTTCAGCACCACCGGCGAGCTGGTGGAAAGCATCCGCGCCGTTGTCCCCGCCGCCGCGGCCCGCACCGGCGGCCACCCGGCCAAGCGGACCTTCCAGGCGCTGCGCATTGAAGTCAACGAGGAACTGAGCGTGCTCGAGGCCGCCGTTCCCGCCGCCGTCGACGCCCTCGCCCTGCACGGGCGAGTGGTGGTGATGTCCTACCACTCATTGGAAGACAAGATCGTCAAGAGTGTCTTCGCAGCAGGCTCCAAGTCCTCCGCCCCGCTGGGTTTCCCGGTGGAGCTGGAGGAGCACAAGGCCACCCTCAAGACGTTGACCAAGGGCACCGAGGTGCCCACGGAAGCGGAAATCACCGAAAACCCCCGGGCCGCCTCGGCCCGGTTGCGGGCAGTGGAACGAGTCAGGAGAGCTGTATGAGCGCCGCACCGAATTACGTTCAGAGCATCATCGGCAACACCGCCAGAGCATTGCCCTGGGTGGCGCCGGCCGAGGAGAGCTCACCTGGGCGCAAGCTGCGCACCCCGCTGTCCCTGGTGGTCAGCCCGCCGCGCCGGCGCCGGGCACCGTTTGTCGTGATGTGCTTTGGCATCCTGGTGGCCGCCCTGATGACGGTCCTGGTGCTCAACGTCCAGCTCTCCTCCGGACAATACGAGCTGGTGCAGCTCAAGGCCGCGCAGGCCGACCTGGTCAAGACCAACCAGGACCTTGCCTCCCAAGAGCAGAACGCCGGGGCGCCGCAGAACCTGGTGGCACGCGCGGTGGGCATGGGGATGGTGACGTCCTCAAATACGGGCCAGATCAATGCCGACACCAAGGCCATCACCGGCAACCCCATGCCGGCGCTCGCCACGCCCGAACAGCAGGCAGTGATTCCGTCCCCCGACGTCAACGCCGGCGACCACGCACCCGAGCCGGTGGAGCCCGTGGCACCGGGCGGCCCCGCCAAGTCGGGCGAGGACGGCACGGCCGCCGCGGCGGGACAAGCGGGCGTCCAGGCGCCCGCCATGGCGCCGGAACCTGCCCCCGCGCCGGACCTGAATGGCGGCACCATTCCGGCCCCGGCACAGAAGGACAGCTAAACTTTTAGAACACCAACGGATGGACCGGCAGCAGCGCTGCACATCGAAAGAGACAGCAAGGAAGCTCAGTGGCATCACCAACCAAAGGCTCTCCTCGCGGCGCTGCCCGGCCATCCCGTCCACTCTCGGCCAAGAGCCGGCTGCGCTGGGTCATGGTGGTCATGTTGGTGCTGCTGTTGGTCATTACGGGCAAACTGTTCCTGATCCAGGGGCTCGACGCCGGGTCCATGGCCGAGGCCGCCGTCAGCCAGCGCACGGTGGTGCAGAAGCTTCCGGCCACCCGCGGGAAGATCCTTGATGCCAACGGCCGGGTCATGGCGGAGAGCATCATCCGTTACAACATCACCGTCTCGCCCAAGAACAACACCGGTGCCGACGACTTCCAGCGCGTCATCGACAAGGAGTTGGTGAAGATTCCGCGGGCCCAGGGCCTGAAGGAGCTCGCCGATGTCCTGGGCATGAGCGTTGCCACCGTCACCGAAAAGGCCACCGGCACCAGCAATTTCGCCTACATTGCCATGGGCGTGACACCGGCCATCGAATCCAAGGTGATGGATCTGGGCCTGCCGGGCATCTACTCCGAACCCGTCAGTGAACGCACCTACCCGGACGGCGCGGTGGGCGGCAGCATTGTCGGCTTCACCAGCAAGGACGGCCAGGCGCTGGCCGGCATCGAGCAGACCATGGACGCCAAACTAGCGGGCAAGGACGGGGAGCGCGAATACCAGCGCGGCGCCAACGGCATCGTGATCCCGACGGCGCCGGTGGACACCACCCCCGCAGTGGACGGCCAGAGCGTCCGGCTCACCATCAACCAGGACATCCAGTACTACGCCCAGCAGGCGGCCGAGCAGCAGAAGAAGCAGTACTCCGCCGATTGGGCCAACATCGTGGTGGTCGAGGCAAAGACCGGGCGCGTGATCGCCCTGGCCGACACCAACTCCCTGGACCCCAACAACCCCGGCGCCTCCAAGGCCGCGGACATCGGCGTGCGCGCCGTGACAGGCGCCGTCGAGCCCGGCTCCACGGAGAAGACCGTCACGGCGGCCGCGGCCATCGAGCAGGGGCTGATTTCCGCCGACAGCCACATCCTCATTCCGCCGACGTACACCGTGGATGGGCAGACCTTTTCCGATGCGTTCTCGCACGGCACCGAGCAGCGCACCTTTGCCGGTGTCATCGGCGACTCGCTGAACACCGGAACGGTGATGGTGGGCCAGAAGCTCACCCCGCAGGAGCGCTACGACTGGTTGCGCAAGTTCGGCATCGGCCAGGCCACAGGCATCGAGCTCCCGGGCGAGAACCCGGGCATCCTGGCCACCCCGGACAAGTGGGACGGCCGCCAGCAGTACACGGTGCTCTTCGGCCAGGGTGTGGCCCAGACTCCGCTGCAGACGGCCATGATCTACCAGGCCATCGCCAACAACGGCGTCCGGCTCAAACCCCAGCTCATCGACGCGTACATCGATCCCGACGGCACCGAGCACAAGGTGGCCCAGCAGCCCGGCACCGAGGTCATCACGCCCAAGACCGCCGCTCAGGTGCGCGACATCCTCGAGAGCGTCACCACCATCGCCGACGCTACCAACGTCGTCGTCCCCGGCTACCGCGTGGGCGGCAAGACCGGAACCGCGGAGGCGCCGGCCGAGAACGGTGTTGGCTTCGACGGCTACACGTCCTCGTTTGTCGGCATGGCGCCGATGGACAATCCCGAGTACGTGGTCCTGATCACCGTCCAACGCCCCAAGACCAACATCTACGGTGTGAACCAGGGCTACACCTTCAACGACGTCATGGGACAGGTGCTGCGCACCTTCAACGTGCCGCCGTCCACCACGCCGTCCATCAAACTGCCGCAGTACTACTAACCACCCCGGAGCATCAATACCGTGTCTTTCAACCATCCGAGTCCAGGCGCAGCCGCCTCTCCCGTGCGTCCCGCACAGGTGGCTCCCGTTCCGCTGGCGCAGCTGGCGGCGCTGATCGGGGCCCAACTGCCCCCGGGGGATGTCCTGGTGCGCGGGATCAGCCTGGATTCGCGTGCCATTGTGCCGGGGGACCTGTACCTGGCCCTGCCCGGTGCCCGCAGGCACGGCGCCGAGTTTGCCCGGGCCGCCGTGGCCGCCGGTGCCGTGGCTGTGCTGACCGACGACGACGGCGCGCGCCTGCTGGCCGGTCTGCCCGCCGTCCCCGTCGTGGCGGTGGCGAACCCGCGCGCCGTGGCCGGGGCCGTGGCCGCGGCCATCTACGGCACCGGATCCTCGGCCATGCCCCTGTTTGCCGTCACCGGCACCAATGGCAAGACCACCACCACCTACTTCATCAACTCCCTGCTGAAGGCCCTGGGCCGGAGCACCGGGCTGATCGGCACCATTGAGATCCTGGCCGGGAACGAACCCATCCCCAGCAAGCTCACCACCCCCGAATCCACGGACGTCCACGCGCTGCTGGCGCTGATGCGGGAGCGCTCGCTCACCGCCGCCTCCATGGAGGTTTCCTCCCATGCGCTGGAGTTCGGCCGCGTGGACGGGGTGGTCTTCGACGTTGCCGGATTCACCAACCTGACCCAGGACCACCTGGACCTGCACGGCAGCATGGCGGACTACGCGGGGGTCAAGGCGCAGCTGTTCACGCCCGCCCACACACGCCGGGCAGTGGTGACCATCGACGACGCCTGGGGCCGGAAGCTGGCGGCCTCGGCCACCGTGCCCGTGGCCACCCTGTCCACGGTGCCGGCCGGCGGCGATGGCGCCGCGGAGGCCGGTGCGGGGGCGGATTGGCGCGTGGCCTCGGTTGCGGCCGAGGGGCTGGGCAGCCGCTTTGTGCTGGCCGGGCCCGACGGCATCGAGCTGCGCCTGCACACCGGCCTGCCCGGCAGCTTCAACGTGGCCAATGCGGCCCTCGCCGCTGCCATGGTGGTGGAGCAGCTCGGCCTGGGGCCCAACGGTGCCGGGTCCCGGCTGGCCGCCGCCGGCCTGGTCCAGGCCGCCGCCGACGCCGCGGACCCCTTCACCGTCCAGGTGCCCGGCCGGATGCAGCTGGTGGGCCGTGCGCCCGCCGCGATTGTCGACTTTGCCCACAACCCCGATGCCCTCGAACGGGCACTGGGTGCCGTGCGCGCCCCCGGGGCCCGGGTGATAGTCGTCTTCGGCGCCACCGGCCAGCGCGACGCGACCAAACGCCCCACCATGGGTGCGGTGGCCGCACGGCTGGCGGACGTGGTCATCGTCACCGATGACGATCCCCACGACGAGGACGCCGCCGCCATCCGCGCCGGCGTGCTGGCCGGTGCCCGCGGTGCCGTCGCCGACGAGCGCCTGGCCACGTCCGTGGAGGAAGTTTTTCCGCGCGCCGACGCCATTTTCCGCGCCGTCGAACTGGCCGGCGTGCACGACACCATCCTGGTCGCCGGACGCGGCCACGAGGTGGTGCAGGAGGTCAAGGGTGTCGACCTCCCGTTGGATGACCGGGTGGAATTGCGCTCCGCCCTGCTCCACTATGGATTCACCCCAGAGCCGACAACCGGGATAGAGTCCTAGATCGAGATGATTGAATTTACAGCGGCGTCCATCGCCGCCATTACCCACGGCCGTCTGGCCGCCACCACGGATCCAGAGCTGGCGGTGGCCCTCCACCTCACCGTGACGGATTCCCGCGAAGCCACCCCCGGCAGCCTCTACGTCGCCAAACGCGGCGAGGCGGCGGACGGGCACGACTTCATCCCCGCTGCCTTTGCCGCAGGTGCCGTGCTGGCCCTGGCCGAACGTGAGACCAGTAGCGACGACGGCGGCCCGTTCCCGGCCGTTCTCGTCGAGGACGCCGTGCTCGCCATGGGCGCGCTGGCCGCCGAGGCGGTCCGCCGCATCCGCGCCGCCGGCGACCTGACCGTGCTGGCGATCACCGGTTCCGCCGGCAAGACCACCACCAAGGACCTGCTGGCGGGCATCTTGTCCCCGCTGGGCCCCACGGTGGCCCCGCGCGGGTCCTACAACGGCGAGGTGGGCGTGCCGCTCACGGTGTTCTCCGCCAGCCTGGACACGCGCTACCTGATCATTGAAATGGGTGCCACCAAGGTGGGCCAGATCGAGTACCTGGCCTCGTTGGTCAAACCGGACATCGGCGTCGTGCTGGGCGTTGGCTCGGCGCACGCCGGAGAGTTTGGCGGCGTGGAGAACATTGCCCAGGCCAAGGGTGAACTTGTGGCCGCGCTGGACCCGGCCACCGGGACGGCCGTGCTCAACTACGACGATGCCCGCGTCCGCGCCATGGCCGGGCGCACCACGGCCCGCACCGTCTTCTTCGGCAACGCCGAGGCCGGCGGACCCGCCGTGGTGCAGGCCGAAAACGCCACCACCAACGCCGCTGGACACCCCGAATTCGTGCTGCGCTTTGCCGGCACCGGCGAGGCCTTCCCCGTGACGAGCGGCCTGCTCGGGCTGCACCACATGCCCAACCTGCTGGCCGCGGCCGCCGCGGCACAGCTCGCCGGCGCGCCCGCGGAGCACATTGCCGCCTCGCTCAACTCGCTCAAGGCCGCCAGCCGCTGGCGGATGGAGCGGATGGAGCGTGCGGACGGCGTCACCGTCATCAACGATGCCTACAACGCCAACCCGGAGTCCATGCGCGGTGCCCTGCGCACGCTGGCCGAGCTTGGCAGCATTGCCAACCGCCGCACCTGGGCGGTGTTGGGCGAGATGCTCGAACTCGGCGATGACTCGGTGCTCGAGCACGACGCCGTCGGTCGGGTGGCCGTGCGGCTGAACATTTCCCGCCTGGTGGTGGTGGGCCAGGCGGCCCGCGCCATGCATGTGGGTGCCGTGATGGAGGGCTCCTGGGGGGACGAATCCGTCTTTGTGGCCGACGCCGACGCGGCCTACGAACTGCTGGCCCGGGAGCTTGTCCCGGGCGATATTGTCCTGGTCAAGTCCTCCAATGGTGCTGGCCTGCGATTCCTGGGGGATCGGATAGCATTACCGGAAACCGGCCCGGACAGCACCACTGGTGAAAGGACAATGACCCGATGATCGCATTGCTCATGGGTGCCGGCTTGGGGTTGTCCTTTGCCATGATTGGCACTCCACTGTTTATCCGGCTCCTGGTGAAAAAGGGCTACGGCCAGTTCATCCGCGACGACGGACCCACCTCGCACCACACCAAGCGCGGCACGCCCACCATGGGCGGCGCGGTGGTGGTTGGCGCCGTGGTGGGCGCCTACTTCCTGACCCATCTGGCCATCTGGCTGATCAACCCCGATGCGCCTGGCCCGACGGCCTCCGGCTTGCTCATGCTGTTCCTCATGGTCGGCATGGGCCTGGTGGGCTTCCTGGACGATTTCATCAAGATCTCCAAACAGCGCAGCCTGGGCCTGGACGCCAAGGCTAAGCTGATTTCCCAGGGTGCCGTCGGGATTGCCTTCGCCGTGCTGGCCTTGAACTTCCCCAACGCGATGGGCCGCACCCCGGCGACCACCAAGATCTCCTTTGCCCGGGACATCCCGGGCCTGGACCTGGCCTTTGGCGGGGCGGCGCTGGGCGTGATCCTGTTCATCATCTGGTCCAACCTGATTGTCACGGCCGCCACCAACGGCGTGAACCTCACGGACGGCCTGGACGGCCTGGCCGCCGGCGCCTCGGTGCTGGTCTTCGGCGCCTACGCACTGATCGGCCTGTGGCAGACCAACCAGAGCTGCGGCTCGCCCCGGGCCATCGGCGGCACCGTCTGCTACGAGGTCCGCGACCCGCTGGACCTGGCCCTGCTCGCCGTGATCTGCATGGGGGCCGTGATCGGCTTCCTCTGGTGGAACACCTCGCCGGCGAAGATCTTCATGGGGGACACCGGCTCGCTCGCCATCGGCGGGGCCATCGCCGCGTTCGCCATCCTCTCCCGCACGGAAATCCTGCTGGCCATCATCGGCGGGCTCTTCGTGATGATCACGCTGTCGGTCATCATCCAGGTGGGCTTCTTCAAGCTCTCCGGTGGCAAGCGTGTGTTCAAAATGGCACCCCTGCAGCACCACTTCGAGCTCAAGGGCTGGGCCGAGGTCACGGTGGTGGTCCGGTTCTGGATCCTCGCCGGGCTGATGGTGGCCGTGGGCCTGGGTGCCTTCTACGCCGAATGGATTGTCCAGCTGTGAGTTCCGCTTTCCCCTCGTCCACCGCCCGCCTTGATTCCCTGCGCAGCTGGGACGCCGATTGGCGTGGGTTGCGCGTGGTGGTCACGGGCATCACCAAGACCGGCTTCTCCGCCGCCGACACGTTGGCCGAGCTTGGCGCCCGCGTGGTGGTGGTTGCCGCCTCCGACGACGACGCCGCCCGCCGCAATGCCGAGACGCTGAAGATCGTCGGTGTCGCCGAGGTTCTGTTGGGCGAGGAAACCTCCACCGTCCTGCCGCTGGTGGACGGCCTGGCTCCGGAACTGGTGGTGACCAGCCCCGGGCTGCGCCCCAGCCACCCGCTGCTGGCCGCCGCCGCCGAGGCCGGGATTCCGATCTGGGGCGACGTCGAACTCGCCTGGCGGGTGCGCATCCGCCCCGGCCGCAAGACGGCCGAGTGGATTGCCATCACCGGCACCAACGGCAAGACCACCACGACGACGATGGTTGAGTCGATGCTCCAGGCCGCCGGGCTGCGGGCCATCGCCGCGGGCAACATCGGCACCCCCATCCTGGACGCGGTCCGGGACCCGGAGGGCTACGATGTCCTCGCCGTGGAGCTGTCCACCTTCCAGCTGCACTGGACCGAGTCGATGGAGCCGTTGGCCAGCGTCTGCCTGAACCTGGCCACGGACCACGTGGACTGGCACGGCAGCTTTGCCGCCTACGCCGCCGACAAGGCCCGCGTCTACACCAACACTAAGGTCGCCTGCGTCTACAACGCGGAGCAGATCGAGACCGAGCACATGGTCGAGGAGGCCGACGTGGCCGAGGGCTGCCGCGCCGTCGGCTTCACCACCGGCATGCCCGCCATCTCCATGGTGGGTGTCGTGGAGGGCCTGCTGGTGGACCGGGCGTTCATCCCCGAGCGCAAGGACTCCGCCGTCGAACTGGCCACGGTGGCGGACATCGCCCCGCTGGTGCCGCGCCACCTGGTGGCCAATGCCCTGGCCGCGGCCGCCCTGGTGCGCGCCTACGGACTGGCCCCGGCGGACGTGAAGGCCGGACTGGTCAACTACGAAAACGGTGAGCACCGCATCCAGCCGGTGGCCACGTTCAACGACGTCCTGTGGGTCAACGATTCCAAGGCCACCAACCCGCATGCGGCCGCGGCCTCGCTGTCCGCGTTCAACCCGGTGGTGTGGATTGCCGGCGGCCTGTCCAAGGGCGTGGACTATGCGGACCTGGTCAGCACCCACGCCCCGCGGCTGAAGGCGGTGGTGCTCATTGGCGCCGACACGGCCTCGCTGCGGGCGGCGCTGCGCCAACACGCCCCCGATGTGCCGGTGGTCGAGGCCGCCGCGGCGCACACTGGAAGCGAGAGAATGGCAGCCGGCGCCTCATCCGGCGCCACCCCGATCTTTGGCGAGAGCATCATGGCGGCGGCCGTGGCCGCTGCCGCGGAGCTGGCCGGACCGGGGGATACGGTGCTGATGGCACCCGCCGCTGCCTCCATGGACCAGTTCTCTTCCTACGCCCACCGCGGCCAGTCCTTCATCAACGCGGTGCGGGAGCTGCTCCAGGGGCAGGACCCAACCACCAAGGAGCCATAGTGGCAGCGACGGACGTCGGCACACCCAAGGGGCCGAAAGGGCCTGTGGGGCGCCTGAGGGGGTTCTTTGCCGGCTTTTGGTCCAGGCTCGACGGCAGCACCCGGCCCAGCAGCGGGTCCGGGTACTACCTGATTGTCGGCACCACGCTGGCGCTGACGGCCATTGGCCTCATGACGGTGCTGTCGGCCTCCGCCGCGGAGTCGATCTCGCAGAACAAGGACCCCTACGACCTGTTCCTGAAGGAAAGCATGTTCGCGGCCCTTGGGTTGGTGGCGATGTTCGCCCTGTCCCGGGCCAGCAAGGCGTTCCTGAAGAAGATGGCGTATCCGGCGGTCATCCTGTCCATCGTGCTGCTGGGGCTGGTCTTCACGCCCATCGGCAAGGAGGTGGGTGGAAACCGCAACTGGATTGTTGTAGGCCAGTTCAGTGCCCAGCCCTCCGAAGCTGCCAAGCTGGCGCTGTCGCTCTGGATCGCAGCGGTGCTTTCCCGAAAGGGTGACCTCGTCCAGAACTGGAAACACGCTTCCATTCCGGTCGTTCCCGTAGCGGCATTGGCCATCGTGCTGGTGCTTGCCGGCAAAGATCTGGGGACATCGGTGATCATCATGTGCGTCGCCGGCGCCGGGCTGTACCTTGGCGGCGCCCGCGCCAAGTTGTTTCTGCCGGCAATCGCCGTGGGTCTGGCGGGAGCTTTGGTCCTCGCGCTGACCAGTGGCAACAGGATCACTAGGCTTTCGGGCTGGCTGGGCAACTGCGACTCCGGCAACGACATCTGCTTCCAAGCCCAAAACGGCATCTACGCCCTGGCCTCCGGCGGCTGGTGGGGCGTGGGGCTGGGCCAGAGCCGGCAGAAGTGGAGCTGGATCCCCGAGGCCCACAACGACTTCATCTTCGCCATCATTGGCGAGGAATTCGGCCTGCTGGGCACGCTGCTGATCGTGCTGCTCTACACCGCCCTGGCGCTGGCCATCTTCCGCGTCATCGTCCGGCACAACGATCCCTTTGTCCGCATCGTCTGCGGATGCATCATGACGTGGATCATCGGCCAGGCGCTGGTGAACATTGCCATGGTCACCGGCCTGCTGCCCGTGATCGGCGTGCCCCTGCCCTTCATCTCCTACGGCGGCAGCTCCCTGCTGCTGGTGCTCTGCGCCATCGGCGTCGTGCTCTCCTTTGCCCGTACACCCACCGAAAGCGAAATCCCCGCCCCATGAGTTCCCCCTCCCGCGAGTCCTCCCGGCCGCTGTCCGTCGTCCTGGCCGGTGGTGGGTCGGCCGGGCACGTGAGCCCGTTGCTGGCCATCGCCGACGCCGTCAAGGACCTGCGCCCGGACGCCCGGATCCTGGCCGTCGGCACGGCGGACGGACTGGAGGCACGGCTGGTGCCGGCTGCCGGCTATGAGCTCGCGACCATCGACAAGGTTCCGCTTCCGCGCCGGCCCTCCGTGGACCTGCTCAAGCTGCCCGGCCGGCTGCGTGCCGCCGTCGCCGCGGCCAAGGCCATCCTGGCCGGGGCGCAGGCCGATGTCCTGGTGGGCGTCGGCGGCTACGTCTGCACCCCCATGTACCTCGCGGCCCGCAAGCTGGGCATCCCGATCGTGGTGCACGAGGCCAACAGCAGGCCGGGCCTGGCCAACCGGGTGGGTGCCCGCTATGCCGCAGGGGTGGGCACCGCCTTCGCCGGCACCAAGATCCGCGGCGGCGTCCACGTGGGCATGCCGATGCGCACCGCCGTGTCCTCGCTGGACCGTGCCACTGCCCGGGCCGCCGCGCGGGCCGGGCTGGGCCTGGACGCCACCAAGCCGACGCTCATTGCCACCGGCGGCTCGCTCGGTGCACTGAACATCAACCGGGCCCTGGCCGGATCCCTCGAGGCGCTGGCCGCGGCCGGCATCCAGACGCTGCACATCACGGGCCGCGGAAAGGTGGTGGCCGGCGACGCCGGTGCGCCGCTCACCGCGCCCGGCTACCGGCAGGTGGAGTACATCGATGCGATGGAGACTGCCTATGCCGCGGCGGACGTATTGCTCTGCCGCGCCGGTGCCGGCACCGTCTGCGAGGTGGCCGCCGTCGGACTGCCCGCCGTCTTTGTCCCGCTGCCCATCGGCAACGGCGAACAGGCGCTCAACGCACGCTCCCTGGTGGCGGCCGACGCCGCGCTGCTGGTCGCCGACGCCGCCCTCACCCCGGAGTGGATCGAGGCGAACCTGGTGCCGCTGTGCACCGACGGTCCGCGGCGCGGGCGGATGGCCGCCGCCGCCGCGGGGCTGGGCATCCGCGATGCGGACCAGCGCATGGCCCAGATGGTTCTTTCGGCAGCAGGGAAGTGACGACTATGGATTTTGACTCCACCACGGGTGTGGACCGGGCCGGACTCGGCCGGGTGCATTTCATCGGCCTCGGCGGCGCCGGCATGTCCGCCATCGCCCGCATTCTGCTGGCCCGCGGCGTGGCCGTGAGCGGCTCCGACGCCAAGGATTCCGCCGGGCTCCGGGAGCTCGAGGCCCTGGGCGCCACGGTGCACGTGGGCCACGGGGCGGACGCCGTGGCCGCCGTCGACACGGTGGTGGTTTCCACCGCCATCCGCGAGGCCAACCCCGAGCTGGCGGCCGCGCGCGCGGCCGGGCTGCGCATCATCCACCGCTCCCAGGCACTGGCTGCCGCCATGGCCGGGGACAGGGTGGTGGCCGTGGCCGGCACCCACGGCAAGACCACCACCACGTCGATGGTCACTGTGCTCCTGCGCGCCACGGGGGTTGATGCCTCCTTCGCCATCGGCGGGACGGTGCCGGCGCTGGGGGTCAACGCGGCCCATGGCAGCGCCGATGTCTTTGTGGCCGAGGCCGACGAGTCCGATGGATCCTTCCTGAACTACCTCCCGCACATCGCCGTGGTGACGAATGTGGAGCCCGACCATCTGGACCACTACGGCACGGCGGAGGCCGTGTACAAGTCCTTCGACGACTTTGCCGCCCTGGTCCCGGCCACGGGGTTGCTGGTGGCCTGCGCGGACGACGCCGGTTCGGCCGCCCTGGCCGCCCGGGCCCGGGCCGCCGGCACCGCCACCTGGACCTATGGCCGCAGCGAGGGCGCGGACCTGCGCCTGTCCGCAGGGATGGACAGCACCGGCACCGGCACGCACAGCACCGTCACGCTGGCCGGGCCCGGCGGCGCGGCGCTGGTGCTGCCGCTGGACCTGCAGGTTCCGGGCGAGCACAACGCGCTGAACGCCGCCGCCGCGCTGGCCGTGGCCGTGGCACTGGGCGTGGACCCGGCCGCGGCCGCCGCGGCCCTGGGCACCTTCACCGGAGCCGCCCGCCGTTTTGAGGCCAAGGGGCAGGCCCGCGGCGTGCGGGTCTTCGACGACTACGCCCACCACCCCACCGAGGTGGCCGCCGCCCTGAAAGCGGCCCGGAACGTGGCGGGGGAGCACCGGGTGCATGTGCTGTTCCAGCCGCACCTGTTCTCCCGGACCCGCGAGTTTGCCGCCGAGTTTGCCCAGGCGCTCTCGCTGGCCGACACCGTTGCCGTGCTGGACATCTACCCGGCCCGCGAGGATCCCATTGAGGGGGTCACCAGCGAGCTCATCACCGATCGGCTGCAGGGGAGCCGCGGCTACGCCCCGGATGCCCAGGCGGCCGTGGCGGCCCTGGCCGCCGCCGCCGTCGACGGCGACATCATCCTCACCATCGGCGCCGGGGACGTGACAGGCTACGGACTGCCGCTGGTGCAGGCGCTGGCGGACTCCACCGCCGCGGCAGGCTCCGGGGGTGCCGGTGGCCATTAACCGCCGGCCCCGGCTGGTCCGCAGCGGCACTGAACAGCCCGTGCCGGGCTTCCAAAAGCCGGCCGTCCCGGCGCCGGAGCCGTATGCGGCCGCGCCCGTTGCCGCCGTGACCGTCACCCCGGTGCCGGCCGACGACGGCACGGCCGCCGCCGTCGTGCCCGGTGCGCAGGAGCCGGCGCCCGCCGAGCAGGCCCAGGCCAGCGCCACGGGGAGCGCCAAGGTCACCCTGCTGCCGTTGGAGGACACCGGGCCGCAGGCCATCGTGGTGCCCCTCGCCCAGCCGCAGGCCCAACCCCCGGCCCGCGCCGCGCAGCAGCCGGCGGGTTCCGGCCCGGCCGCCGCGCACCCGGACCCGGCAGCCGCGCCCGGCGCCACGGTGCTCAGCTTCCCCACTCCGGCCTTCAAACGCCGCCGCCTGAGGCTGTGGACGGTCCTGGGCAGCGTGGCCGCCGCGGTGGCGCTGGTGGTGGCCCTGGCCGTGTATTCACCCCTGCTGGCGCTGAAGACCATCACCGTCGACGGCAACAAGCTGGCGGGCCTGGACACCATCCTGGCCACGCTGGCGCCCCTGCAGGGCAAACCGCTGCCGCAGGTCGATGAATCCACTGTGGAGCAGCTGCTCTCGACACTGCCGCAGGTGCGCAGCGTCACGGTTGAGGCACGGCCGCCGCAGACCTTGCTGGTGCACATCGTGGAGCGGCAGCCGGTGGCGCTGCTCAAGGACGGCGACAAGTTCATCATGGTGGACCCCGGCGGTGTGGCTCTGGGCAGCACCGCCGACCAGAGCGCCATCGCGCTGCCCCTGATCGACGGCGGCACGGCGGCGATTGGCGGCAAGAACTTTGTCGCCATCACAGCGGTGTTGGCGGTGCTGCCGCCGAGCGTGCTGGGCAAACTCCAGCACGCCTCGGCGACCTCGCCCGACGCGGTGGAGCTCAAGCTCAATGACGGCAAGACGGTGGTGTGGGGCAACGCTTCGCAAAACGAACTCAAGGCCAAGGCCCTGGATGCGCTGCTGAACACGCCGCTTCCACCGACCGCTCCGGGCAAGCCGGTGCGTGCGCCGGTCACGGTTTATGACGTCAGCACCCCCAGACACCCCGTCACAAGGTAATTTCTACCTTGATTCGCGCGACACGCGGGGGCGGTTATTGCATGCGGCACCGATGCCCCATACCGTCGCAATAAGAGTTACTTGACATAACTATAACCTTCAAGTTGAAGGTTAAGATCGAAACATTCAACCAGTGGTTCAGGGAAGACCGGCGTGCATAGCGTGCCGGGCTGCCGCGAGGCAGGTGCCATTTGGGGGAAAACAGATTCTCATCAGGACACGAACAAGGGACACGTAACGTGGCAGCACCCCAGAATTACTTGGCCGTCATCAAGGTCGTCGGCATTGGCGGCGGTGGCGT
The DNA here is from genome assembly GCF_050156935.1 of Pseudarthrobacter sp. P1. Classification (NCBI taxonomy): domain Bacteria; kingdom Bacillati; phylum Actinomycetota; class Actinomycetes; order Micrococcales; family Micrococcaceae; genus Pseudarthrobacter; species Pseudarthrobacter sp. P1. Next base: position 105,863 of record NZ_CP189584.1, read on the forward strand.
CAATGCAGTCAACCGCATGATCGATGTGGGACTGCGCGGTGTTGAATTCATCGCGGTCAACACGGATGCCCAGGCTCTGCTGATGAGTGACGCCGATGTCAAGCTCGACATTGGCCGCGAACTCACCCGTGGCCTGGGCGCCGGCGCAAACCCGGAGGTTGGCCGCCAGGCCGCCGAGGACCACGCGGAGGAGATCGAGGAAGTGCTCCGCGGTGCGGACATGGTCTTCGTGACCGCCGGCGAGGGTGGTGGCACCGGCACCGGTGGCGCCCCCGTGGTGGCCCGCATTGCCCGTTCGCTGGGCGCGCTGACCATTGGTGTGGTCACCCGCCCGTTCACCTTCGAGGGCCGCCGCCGCGCCACCAGTGCCGAGAACGGCATTGACTCGCTGCGCGACGAGGTCGACACGCTGATCGTCATTCCCAACGATCGACTGCTTTCCATCAGTGACCGGAACGTCTCCGTGCTGGACGCCTTCCGCTCCGCTGACCAGGTGCTGCTCTCAGGTGTCCAGGGCATCACCGACCTCATCACCACCCCCGGCCTGATCAACCTCGACTTTGCCGACGTCAAGTCCGTCATGCAGGGTGCCGGTTCGGCCCTCATGGGCATCGGCTCCGCCCGCGGCGAGGACCGTGCCGTCAAGGCCGCCGAGCTGGCCATCGCCTCCCCGCTGCTGGAGGCTTCGATCGACGGCGCCCACGGCGTGCTGCTCTCCATCCAGGGTGGTTCCGACCTGGGCCTGTTCGAAATCAACGAGGCGGCCCGCCTGGTGCAGGAGGTGGCGCACCCGGAGGCCAACATCATCTTCGGTGCCGTCATCGACGACGCCCTTGGCGACGAGGCCCGCGTCACTGTCATTGCCGCCGGCTTCGACAACGTGGACGTCACCAGCGCCCCGGTGGACCACTCGGTCAAGGCACCGGCCATCCCCGCCGCGGCACCGGCTGTCCCGGCTGCCGCTCCGGTGGCCACCGTCACCAGCCTGAACCAGTGGGGCCAGCAGTCCTCGTCCCACGTTCCGGCCGACGGCGGGTTCGACGTGGATCTGCCGGCCATCGTGGAGCCGGACCTTTCCGGCCACCGCGCCGACGAGCTCGATGTTCCGGACTTCCTGAAGTAGAGGCTTCTTTGAAGCAAACGCAGAAGTAAACCCCGTGCCCGGCTGGGTGCGAACGTGATTGGTCAGGTAGCAGTGGTGTGGTGGCATGAGGAAGTCAGCCCGGGAATCTGGGTCGGCTTCACCGGCGCCGATGCCGGCAACCTGGCCTTTCACGTAGGTGGGGATGCCGGGGAGGTGCGGGCCAACCGTGCCGCCCTGGCCGTGGAACTGGGCCTGGACACAGCCCCCGCGGCGGCCCGCCTGCAGTTCATGGACCAGGTCCATGGCAACGACGTCGCAGTGGTGTCCGCCGGGGATTTTGCCCCTGAGGCCGGTCCGACGGCCGATGCCATGGTCTCGCTGGGGGAGCCGCTGGCGGTGCTGGTGGCCGATTGCGTGCCGGTGGTCCTGGTCGGGGCGCGTGCCGACCACACCCCCGTGCTGGCCGTGGCCCACGCCGGCCGCCCGGGCGTGGCAACCTCCGTGGTGCCGCGCACCGTGGCTGCCATGCGGGGCCAGGGTGCAGTGTCCATCCGGGCCTGGCTGGGCCCCTCCGTCTGTGGCGCGTGCTACGAGGTCCCGGCGGCCCTGCGGGACGAGGTGGCAGCCGTGGCACCGGCGAGCTGGTCCACCACCTCCTGGGGGACTCCGGCGCTGGACCTCCCCGCCGCCGTGCTGGCCCAACTGGCCGCGGCGGGCGTCGCGGCGCAGCGCATCAAGGCCTGCACACTTCAGGAACGCGGGCTGTTCTCGCACCGGCGCTTCGGGCGTGAGGGTGGCAGCCAGGGACGGTTTGCGGGTGTGGTCCATGCCCGGCACTGACCAGCAGACAACCCTGAGGGCCCAGGAGTTGGCGGCCAACCTGGCCGCTGTCACGGCCCGCATTGGTGCCGCGGCCGCGGCCCCCGCGCGCCCGGCGTGGCCAACTCGACCCCGGCGCTGATAGTGGTCACCAAGTTCCATCCGGCCGCGGATGTGCGCACCCTGCATGGGCTGGGCGTGCGCGACGTGGGGGAGAACCGGTGCCAGGAGGCCGCCGCCAAAGCCGGCGATTTGGCCGGGCTGGAACCGGCGCTGCGCTGGCATTTCATTGGCCAGCTCCAGACCAACAAGGCCAAATCCGTGGCCGCCTATGCCCATGCCGTCCACTCGGTGGACCGCCCGGCACTGGCCACGGCGCTGAACAAGGCCATGGTGGCCGAGCAGGAGACCCGGGGCCGGGAGCCGCTGGGCGTCTTCCTGCAGGTCTCCCTGGACCTGGATTTGCCGGCCACCGCGGCGGCGGATGCCCCGGCCGGACGCGGTGGGGTGGCGCCGGCGGACCTGCTCGGGCTGGCCGAACTGGTCGAGTCCCTCCCCGGGCTGCGGCTGCGCGGCTTGATGGCCGTGGCTCCGCTCGGCGGAAACCCGGACGCCGCCTTTGAACGGCTGGCCGGATTGTCGGCCACTGTGCGGGAGTCCTTCCCCCATGCGGGGGAGCTCTCCGCCGGGATGAGCGGGGACCTCGAAGCGGCCGTTCGTTGGGGCGCGACACACCTGCGCGTCGGATCGGATGTGCTCGGTCCCAGACCGGCCGTGCGGTAGCGTCAAAACTGTCGGAAATAACCAGCAATGCCCGCACAAGCACTGCCGTCCACTCAACCAGCAGCAAACACACATGAGGAGATACCCATGGCTGGCGCTCTGCGCAAGACAATGATCTATCTTGGGCTCGCCGACGGTGACGAGCAGTACGAGGCCGAGCACACGCTGCCCGCGCCGCGGGCCGAGGAACATCCGGCCGACCGCGACTACGAGCCCACGCCCCACCTTGAGGGGGCGCCGGAACCCGTGGTGAACAAGGTGGCCGAAGAAGAGTACCGGGCTCCCGTGACCCCCATCAAGCGTGCGGCATCCAGCCGCGAAGAGGCGGCAGAATTGCGTCAGATCACCACCGTGCACCCGCGTTCGTACAACGATGCGAAGATCATTGGTGAAAGCTTCCGTGACGGCATCCCCGTCATCATGAACGTCACCGATATGGGCGAGGCCGATGCAAAGCGCCTGGTGGACTTCTCCGCCGGCCTCGTATTCGGTCTGCACGGCTCCATCGAGCGCGTCACCAACAAGGTGTTCCTGCTCTCGCCCTCGTTCGTTGAGGTCCTTGGCGACGACAAGAAGATCTCCGACACCCAGGCCAGCTTCTTCAACCAGAGCTGACCATCCACGGCACCAGCGGCAAGGCCCGGCCCCATGGCCGGGCCTTTCGCATATCCGGTCCCGCCGGGCCAACGCCGAGGCAGTAATGTTATGGTCAAAATGAACCACTACGACTAAGGAATGTGTCCGCGCGCGTGCCCATTGTATTTGCGTTGCTATATCTGCTGCTGCTCGTGTTCTTTTTGGCCCTGATGGTCCGCCTGGTCTTTGACTGGGTCCAGGTGTTCGCACGGGAGTGGAAGCCCCGTGGCGTGGCCCTGCTGGGTGCCTCGGTGGTCTATTCGGTGACCGATCCGCCGCTGCGCCTGCTGCGGCGCCTGCTGCCGCCGCTGCGGCTGGGCAGTATCTCCCTCGATCTGGGCTTCATTCTGCTCCTGATCGTGGTGAGTCTTCTCATGAACTTTGCGGGCAGCCTGGCGCTATAGCGCTCCAGTCCAGCGGGGAAACGTTGCGGCGTGTCGGCACAAACTGTTAGTTTTCCGGCGCACAAAGATATACTTCAAACCGATATACCCACAATTACGGGTCCCAGACACGTATTAGGTACCGTAGGGGCAGTGGCCTTTGGCCGCGGACCCTAACTTAAACCAACGAGGTGACTAGATGGCGCTCACGCCAGAAGATGTTGTCAACAAGCGGTTTCAGCCGACAAAGTTTCGTGAAGGCTACGACCAGGACGAAGTCGACGACTTTCTTGACGAAATCGTCGTTGAACTCCGCCGCCTGAACCAGGAGAACGAGGAGCTTCGCAAGAAGCTCGCCGACCAGTCCTCCAACCCGCAGGCAGCATCCGCCGCCGCAGCGCCCGTCGTCGAGCGCGTTGCGCCCGCCGAGGCGAAGGCTCCGGAGGTCAAGGAGCCCGTGGTCGAGAAGGCCAAGGCCGAGCCCGCCCCCGAGAAGGCCAAGGCCGAGCCCGCTCCGGTTGCCGCTGCACCGGCACCCGTCGTGGCTGCGCCGGCGCCGTCCACTACCAGCGTGGAGTCCGCTGCAGGCGTTCTGGCGATGGCCCAGAAGCTGCACGACGAGTACGTCACCGCCGGTGTCGTACAGCGCGACAAGATCATCGCCGAGGCCCAGATCGAGGCTTCCAGCCTGGTCAACGATGCCCAGGAGAAGAGCCGCAAGACGCTCGGTGCCCTAGAGCAGCAGCGGTCCGTGCTGGAGCGCAAGGTTGAGCAGCTGCGCGGCTTCGAGCGCGACTACCGTGCCCGCCTGAAGACGTACATCGAAGGCCAGCTTCGCGATCTGGACGCCCGCGGTTCCGTGGCCGCTCCGGACTTCGCCGAAGGCGGCGCCGAGTCCTAGGACCGGCGCAAAGGCCGGCGGCTGGGGATAGCCCAGCCGCCGGCCTTTGCCTTTAACACCCCTGCCCGACGGTGCCAGGCGCCGCGGGCACAGCCTTTCCTCCGCCCCGCGTGATACAACGAAAGCATCATGAACGACGATTCCCCCACAGCGGACGCCTCCTCCGTGCCCGAGTCCGCGCCCCCATCCCAGAGTGCGGCCAGCCCCGCGGCCACGCCCAAACGGCGGCTGTGGCTGCTGGTGGCCGGCTTTGCCGTGCTGGCCTATGTCCTGGACCAGGCCACCAAATTCTGGGTCACGGCAACCATGGTGGAGGGCCAAAGCACCCCCGTCATCGGCAACCTGCTGCGCTGGTACTACATCCGCAACTCCGGTGCCGCCTTCTCCATCGGCGAAAACTTCACCTGGTTCTTTTCCCTGGTGATGGCCGCTGTCTCGGTGGCGATCATCAGCCAGGTCCGCAAGATCGGCAGCGCCTGGTGGGCGGTGGCGCTGGGCCTGGTGCTTGGCGGTGCGCTGGGCAACCTCACGGACCGGCTCTTCCGCGAACCCTCGTTCGGCATGGGCCACGTGGTGGACTTCATCTCGTTCCCGAACTTCGCCATCTTCAACCTCGCCGATTCCGCCGTCGTCGGTGGCGTGATCCTGATCTGCATCCTGACCCTCAAGGGCATCCCGATGCGTGGAAAGAGTGCCGGCAATGACTGATCCGATCCGGGTTCCCGAGGAGCTGGCGGGCGAGCGCACCGACACCGTGCTGGCCAAGCTGTTGGGCATCTCACGCTCGGCCGCGGCCCTGCTGTGCGCCGAGGGCAATGTCCTGCTGTCCGGGGCCGTGCTGGCCAAGGCGGACAAGGTCCGCGCCGGCGATGCGCTCTCCGTCACCATCCCCGAAAGGCGGGACCCGCTTGAGATCGTGGTTGAACCCATCGAAGGGCTGAAGATCCTGCTCGACGACGACGCCTTTGTCGTCATCGACAAACCGGTGGGCGTGGCCGCACATCCGTCGCCGGGCTGGGTCGGCCCCACCGTGGTGGGCGGGCTGGCCGCGGCCGGCTACCGCATCTCCACCTCCGGCGCCCCCGAGCGCGCCGGCATTGTGCACCGGCTCGACGTTGGCACCTCCGGCGCCATGGTGGTCGCCAAAACCGAGCAGGCCTATACGGTGCTCAAGCGGGCCTTCAAGGAGCGCACCGTGGACAAGGTCTACCACGCCCTGGTCCAGGGCCTGCCGGACCCGCTGCAGGGCACCATCGACGCGCCCATCGGCCGGCACCCCGGCTACGACTGGCGCTTTGCCGTCATCGAGGACGGCCGGCCCTCCGTGACGCACTACGAGGTGCTGGAAGCCTTTGGCAAGGCCTCGCTGGTAGAGGTGCACCTGGAGACGGGCCGCACGCACCAGATCCGCGTCCATTTCTCCGCCCTGCACCACCCGTGCGCCGGCGACCTCACCTACGGTGCGGACCCCCGCCTGGCGGCCGAGCTGGGCCTGACCCGGCAGTGGCTGCACGCCCGCCGGCTCGGCTTCAACCACCCGGTGTCCGGCGATTGGGTCGAGGCCACCAGCGAGTACCCGCAGGACCTGGCCTATGCCCTCTCCGCCCTGGAGAACGGCACCCGCTAGCGTCTCGAAGCGGGCGGGGCCCACGTGCCCGGGGAATACAATGGATGGGTGGCTAGCCAAGATTCCTTCGTCCATCTGCACAATCACACCGAGTACTCCATGCTGGACGGCGCGGCGCGCCTGACCGAGCTGTTTGCCGAGACCGAGCGGCTGGGCATGAAGTCCCTGGCCACCACCGACCACGGGTACCTCTTCGGTGCCTTCGACTTCTGGAGCAAGGCCACGGCGGCCGGCATCCGGCCCATCATCGGCGTCGAGGCCTATGTCACCCCGGGCACTGCCCGGAACGACAAGACCCGTGTGCGCTGGGGCGAGGAAAACCAGCGCAAGGACGATGTCTCAGGTGGTGGTGCGTACACGCACATGACCCTGCTCAGCTACAACAACCAGGGCATGCGCAACCTGTTCCGGGCCTCGTCCATCGGCTCGCTCGACTCGGTCTTTGGCAAATACCCCCGGCTGGACCGCGAACTGCTGCAGACCTACAGCCCCGGGCTCATCGCCACCACCGGCTGCCCCTCCGGCGAGGTTCAGACCAAGCTCCGGCTGGGCCAGTACAACGAGGCCAAGGCAGCCGCCGCCGAATTCCAGGACATCTTCGGCAAGGAGAACTACTTCTGCGAACTGATGGACCACGGGCTGGACATCGAGCGCCGCGTCACCAAGGACCTGCTGAAGCTGGCCAAGGAACTGGACATTCCGCTGGTGGCCACCAACGACCTCCACTACACCCACGAGCACGATGCCAAGGCCCATGAGGCCCTGCTGGCCATCCAGTCCGGCTCCACCCTGCTGGAACCGACCTACGACATGGGCGGCTCCCGCTTTGCCTTCTCCGGCAGCGGCTACTACCTCAAGTCACCGGCCGAGATGCGCGCGCTGTTTTCCGAGGTCCCCGAGGCTTGCGACAACACGCTGCTCATCGCCGAGCGGTGCGAAGTTTCGTTCAACACCAACGCCAACTACATGCCCAAGTTCCCCTGCCCGGAGGGGGACAACGAGGAATCCTGGCTGGTCAAGGAGGTCGACGCCGGTCTGGCCTACAGGTACCCGGCCGGCATCCCGGACGATGTGCGCAAGCAGGCGGACTACGAGCTCGACGTCATCAACCGGATGGGCTTCCCCGGCTACTTCCTGGTGGTGGCCGACTTCATCAACTGGGCCAAGAACAACGGCATCCGGGTGGGCCCAGGCCGTGGTTCCGGTGCAGGGTCCATGGTGGCCTACGCCATGCGCATCACCGACCTGGATCCGCTGCGCCACGGGCTGATCTTCGAGCGCTTCCTGAACCCCGAGCGCGTCTCCATGCCCGACTTCGACGTCGACTTCGATGATCGCCGCCGTTCCGAGGTGATCGACTACGTCACCCGCAAGTACGGCGACGAGCGCGTGGCCATGATCGTCACCTACGGCACCATCAAGACCAAGCAGGCGCTGAAGGACTCCTCGCGCGTGCTGGGCTACCCGTTCAGCATGGGCGAGACGCTGACCAAGGCGCTGCCGCCGGCGGTGATGGCCAAGGACATCCCGCTGCACGACATCGAGGACAAGAACTCCAAGCGGTACTCCGAGGCCGCGGACTTCCGCGAGCTGGTGGCCACCAACCCGGACGCCGCCAAGGTCTTCGAGACGGCCAAGGGCATCGAGGGTCTGAAGCGCCAGTGGGGCGTGCACGCGGCCGGCGTGATCATGAGCTCGGACCCCATCATCGACGTCATCCCCGTCATGCGCCGGTTCCAGGACGGGCAGGTCATCACCCAGTTCGACTACCCCACGGCCGAGGGCCTGGGCCTGATCAAGATGGACTTCCTGGGGCTGCGGAACCTCACGATCATTTCCGATGCACTGGAGAACATCAAGCTCAACCAGGACGTCGATCTGGACCTCGAGCGCCTGGAGCTCGACGACGCCGAGTCCTACGAGCTCATGGCCCGCGGTGACACCCTGGGCGTGTTCCAGCTCGACGGCGGGCCCATGCGGTCGCTGCTGAAGCTGATGCGCCCTGACAACTTCGAAGACATCTCCGCCGTGCTGGCGCTGTACCGCCCGGGCCCGATGGGTGCCAATTCGCACAACAACTATGCGCTGCGCAAAAACGGCATCCAGGAGATCACTCCGATCCACCCCTCGCTCGAGGAGCCGCTCAAGGACATCCTCGGCGGCACGTACGGCCTGATCGTGTACCAGGAGCAGGTCATGTCCATCGCGCAGAAGCTGGCCGGCTACTCGCTGGGCCAGGCGGACATCCTGCGCCGCGCGATGGGCAAGAAGAAGAAGTCAGAGCTGGACAAGCAGTATGCCGGCTTTGCCAAGGGCATGAACGACAACGGCTATTCCGATGCCGCCGTCAAGACGCTCTGGGACATCCTGCTGCCGTTCTCCGACTATGCCTTCAACAAGGCCCACTCGGCCGCGTACGGCGTCGTGAGCTATTGGACCGCCTACCTGAAGGCGCACTACCCGTCCGAGTACATGGCCGCCCTGCTCACCTCCGTGGGCGACGACAAGGACAAGCTGGCGCTGTACCTGAACGAATGCCGGCACATGGGCATCACGGTGCTTCCGCCGGACGTCAATGAATCAGCGCTGAACTTCACCCCCATCGGTAACGACATCCGCTTCGGCATGGGTGCCATCCGCAATGTTGGCGCCAACGTGGTCAACGCCATGGTCACCGCCCGTGGCGAGAAGGGCGCCTACGAGAACTTCCGGGACTTCCTGATGAAGGTCCCGGCGGTGGTCTGCAACAAGCGGACCATCGAATCGCTGATCAAGGCCGGCGCCTTCGATTCGCTGGGGCATGCCCGCCGGGCCCTGGCCATGATCCACGAGGAGTCCATCGACTCGGTCATCACGCTCAAGCGCAATGAGGCGGTGGGCCAGTTCGACCTCTTCGCCGGCCTGGGCGGGGACGACGCCGAGCCAGAGGCGAGCCTGACCACCGAAATCCCCGATGTGCCCGAGTGGGAGAAGAAGGACAAGCTGGCCTTCGAGCGGGACATGCTGGGCCTCTACGTCTCCGACCACCCGCTCCAGGGCCTGGAGGGTGTGCTGAACCAGCATGCGGACCAGTCCATCACGGCCGTGCTGGGCGAGGACGGTCCGGCGGACGGGCACATCATCACCATCTGCGGCATGATCACCTCGCTGCAGCGCCGCATCGCCAAGAACAGCGGCAATCCGTACGCCCGCTGCGAGGTGGAGGACCTCGGCGGCTCGATGGAGGTCATGTTCTTCGGCCAGGTCTACGGCCCCATCGCCTCCATCCTGGCGGAGGACCTGATCGTGGTGGTCAAGGGCCGGCTCCAGCGCCGCGACGACGGTGCCGTCACCCTGAACGCCATGGAGCTCTCCGTCCCGGACCTCACCGACGGGCTCACCGGCCCGGTGGTCATCTCCATGCAGGAGCACAAGGCCACCGAACCGGTGCTGCTGGCGCTCAAGGATGTGCTGGACACCCACCAGGGCACCACCGAGGTGCGCATGCGGCTCACCGGCACCAAGTCCGTGGCCGTCATGAAGCTGCCGCTGCACCACCGGGTCAATCCGAACCCGGCGCTTTTTGGGGACCTGAAGGTGCTGCTGGGCCCCGCCTGCCTGGAGGGCTGAGGTGCCTGTCCGGGGCAGCCGCGGGCGTTTGCTAGCGTGTAGCCCATGAGTGAGCCAGCCGATTCCGGCCTGCAGTCCTATCCGCCGCCGGCCTATGCCCCGGCGGTCCCGCCGGACTTGGCCACGGCACCGCCGGCCCGGCTGGCCACCTGGGCCGGCGCGGCGGCGGCGGCCGGGGTCCCCGTGGGTGTGCTGTGGTGGCTGCTCGCCCCCGGCGGTGCCTGGTTCGTGGACGGGGCCGACTTCATGGCGTGGCTGCCGCGCGACGGTGTGCTGGCCCTGCTCGGCGTCGTGGCGGGCATCGCCACGGCAGCCATCTTGCTGCCGCGCCGCCGCAAGGCCGGCACCGCGGCCCGGGCCGGGGCCGCGGTCGCCGGCTCCCTGGCGGGGTCCGTGCTGGCCTGGCGGCTCGGGGAACTGGCGGGCGGGCTGGCCGGCAAGGGCAGTGGAGACGGCGCGTTCGTGCTGCGTGCGACGGGCGTGCTCTTCCTCTGGCCGCTGGCCGCGGCCGCCGTGCTCTTTGCCGGCACCGTGGTGAGCCTGCTGCGCAGCGGACCCTCCCGCGAGGCGTAGGCGCCACGCCAGCAGGGACCCCGCCAGGGAGCCGCGTTACGCCGCCGCGGCCGGCCGGATTGGGCCCGGTTCCGCGGGCCGGTAAACTGGGCGCGTGACCAGCAATGAACTCCGCAGCGACCTGTCCGTGACCGACCCCGCCCCGGCGGTGGCGTTCCACCGCATCGACCTGCGCGGCAAGTCGCTCAGCCTCGCCGAACTGCGCCAGGCCGTGCCGCGGGCCAAGTCCTCCACCGTGGCCTCCGCCGAGGAGACCGTCAGTGCGATCATCGCCGACGTCCGCGGCCGCGGCTTCACCGCCCTGTCGGAGCTGGCGCAGAAGTTCGACGGCGTCACCCAGGTCCACCCGCGGGTGCCGGCCGCCGCCCTGGCCGAGGCCCTGGAGAATCTGGATCCGGCGGTGCGTGCCGCGCTGGAGGAATCCATCGCCCGGGCCACCGCCTTCGCCATGGCCCAGCGCCCGGCAAATGTGGACCTGCCCATCGCCGACGGCGCCGTGGTCTCCCAGCACTGGGTCCCGGTCTCCCGCGTGGGCCTCTACGTGCCCGGCGGACTGGCTCCGCTGTCCTCCTCGGTGGTCATGAACGTCGTCCCGGCGCTGGCCGCCGGTGTGGGCTCCATCGCCCTGGCCTCCCCGCCGCAGAAGGGCTCCGGCGGGCTGCCCGATCCCACCATCTTGGCCGCCGCGGCGCTGCTGGGCATCGAGGAGGTCTACGCCATGGGCGGCGCCCAGGCCATCGCGGCCTTCGCCTACGGCATCCCCGCAGGCACCGCCGTCGACGGCTCCGGCGAGGCCCTGGACCCGGTGGACGTGGTCTCGGGCCCGGGCAACATCTTCGTGGCCACGGCCAAGCGCCTGGTCAAGGGGATGGTGGGCATCGATTCCGAGGCAGGAACCACCGAGATCGCCATCCTGGCCGACGACACCGCCCGGCCCGCACTCGTGGCGGCGGACCTGATCAGCCAGGCCGAGCACGACCCCAAGGCCGCCTCCGTGCTGGTGACCACCTCGGTGGCACTGGCCGACGCCGTCGCCGTCGAGCTGGCGGTCCAGACGGCCGCCACCCTGCACCGCGACCGCGTGGCCGAGGCGCTTTCCGGGCCGCAGTCCGGCGTCGTCCTGGTGGACTCGATCGAGCAGGGCATCGCCGTCGTCGACGCCTACGCGGCCGAGCACCTAGAGATCATGACGGCCGATTCCGCGGCCGTGGCTGCCCGGATCCGCAATGCCGGCGCCATCTTCGTGGGCAGCTACAGCCCCGTCAGCCTGGGCGACTACTGCGCCGGATCCAACCACGTGCTGCCCACGTCCGGCACGGCCGCCTTCTCCTCGGGCCTGAACGTGACAACCTTCCTGCGCGCCATCCAGGTCATCAACTACTCCAAGGACGCGCTGGAGCAGGTGTCGCGCCACATCGTCTCACTCTCCCGGGCGGAGAACCTGCCGGCCCACGGCGACGCCGTCTCCATCCGCTTCACCGGGGAGTAACCTCCGCCCCGGGTATGGACCAACACCACTACATGTGGTACTTACGTCCTTGTAATTAGGCTAGATGTGGCCGTAGGATGAAATCGCACGGCCGCGTCATACACAGTGGAAGGGGAGCGGATGTACTGCCCGTTCTGCCGCAATCCGGACTCCCGCGTTGTGGACTCCCGGATTGCCGACGACGGCGCCTCCATCCGCCGCCGCCGCCAATGCACCGAATGCGGCCGCCGCTTCAGCACTGTGGAAACCTCCAGCCTGTCCGTAATGAAGCGTTCCGGCGTGGCCGAGCCCTTCAGCCGGAGCAAGGTCATCACCGGCGTGCGCAAGGCCTGCCAGGGCCGTCCCGTGACGGACGACGACCTCGCCGTGCTCGCCCAGGAAGTCGAAGAGCGGATCCGGGCCAGCGGATCGGCCGAAATCAACGCCAATGACGTGGGGTTGGCCATCCTGGGACCGCTGCAGAAGCTGGACCAGGTGGCGTACCTGCGCTTTGCCTCCGTGTACCAGAGCTTTGATTCCCTGGAAGACTTCGAGCGGGCCATCGCCCTGCTGCGCCACGAAGCGCAGCACGAGGCCGTGCCCGACGCAGTCCCGGCAGCGGCAGCCGGACACTAGCGCCGCCACGAAGCCCCGGTGGTGGCCGGGGAGGGGAAGCCCGGGCCACCACCGGCACCACGGGTGCCGCTGGCCGAGCCTGAAACTGCTTGCCGAGACCCCACCCGCTGGTCGAGCCTGTCGAGACCCAACCCGCTGGTCGAGACCCGGCGCGGGCATGCCGCGGATTTTCCGGCGACTGGGGCACCCGGCCGCAAGCGGCCTCGTGCCCTTTGACGTTCGCCTGCAAAAATCCGCTGCACGCCCGCCCGACGGTTCCTGGCGTGTTTCAGCGCCCCCATGGGCGGGACCGGAACCATGGCGGATGGGCTGTTTCAGCACCCCGGCATGCCTTCGGCAGGCTATGGGGACGCTGCTCCGGACGCGGGACGCCCCACGCCTTTCATGACGCAATCGTAGGTGCGTCCTGAAAGGGAATCGGCGTCCGCGCCGCCATCAATGCTCCCGCGCTGCCGCAACCCCGAGGGAAGCGGCAGCCGGGACCGCTGCTACTTTGCGAGTTTGAAGTGGATGGCGGCCTCGAGGGCGCCGCCCACGATGCCGGCGTCGTTCTTCAGCTTGGCGGGCACGATGGGTGCGCGCAGCCTGAGCTGGGGGAGGAAGTCTTCGCTGCGCTTGGAGATGCCGCCGCCGACGATGAACAGCTCGGGGGAGAACAGGAATTCCACGTGGGAGAAGTAGCGCTGCAGCCGCACCGCGTACTCGTCCCAGTCGATCCCGTCGCGTTCGCGGGCGACGGCGGAGGCCTTGGTCTCGGCGTCGACGCCGTCGATCTCCAGGTGGCCCAGCTCCACGTTCGGAACCAGCTTGCCGTTGAAGATGAAGGCCGAGCCGATGCCCGTGCCCAGCGTGATGACCAGCACGGTGCCATCGACGTCCTCGCCGGCGCCGTAGCGGGCCTCGGCCAGGCCTGCGGCGTCGGCGTCGTTGACCACCTCGACGCGGCGGCCCAGCTCGGCGGTGAAGATGGCGTCGACGTCGGCGTTGATCCAGCTCTTGTCCACATTGGCGGCCGAGAGCGCAATGCCGTGCGAAATGATCGCCGGGAACGTAATGCCCACGGGAGAATCGGCCGCCGGGGCCTCGGGGCGGGTCATGAGCTCGTCCACCACCTCGGCCACCGCCTTGGCCACGGACTGCGGAGTGGCCGGCTGCGGGGTGTCGATCCGGAAACGCTCGCCCACCAGCTTGCCCTTGCCGAGGTCGACGATGCCACCTTTGATGCCGGTGCCGCCGATGTCGATGCCGATGACGTGGGACGAGTGCTTCTTGGACATGCTTACTCCGTGACTTCTTGAATGACGTACTGGGCAGGACGGTGTGGCACAGGCTTAGGGAAGGGTGAGGACTTCAGCGCCGGTGCTGGTGACAACCATGGTGTGCTCGAACTGGGCGGTCCGCTTGCGGTCACGGGTGACGACGGTCCAGTCGTCTTCCCACATGTCCCACTCGATGGTGCCGAGGGTGAGCATAGGTTCGATGGTAAACACCATGCCCTCTTCCATCACAGTGTTGTAGGCCGGTGCTGCGTCATAATGCGGAATGATCAGTCCGGTGTGGAAGGCTTCGCCCACGCCGTGGCCGGTGAAGTCGCGCACCACGCCGTAGCCGAAGCGCTTGGCATAGGCGGAAATGGCGCGGCCGATCACGTTGATCTCGCGCCCCGGGGCCACGGCCTTGATGGCGCGGCGCAGCGATTCCTCGGTGCGTTCCACCAGCAGGCGGGACTCCTCGTCCACATTGCCCACGCAGAAGGTGTAGTTGGTGTCGCCGTGCACGCCGTTCTTGTACGCGGTGATGTCGATGTTGATGATGTCGCCATCCTGGACCACCGTGGAGTCGGGAATGCCGTGGCAGATGACCTCGTTCAGCGAGGAGCACAGGGACTTGGGGAAGCCGCGGTAGCCCAGCGTGGACGGGTAGGCCTGGTGGTCCAGCAGGAATTCGTGGCCGACGCGGTCCAGCTGGTCGGTGGTGACGCCGGGAACGATGTGCTTGCCCACCTCCACGATGGCCTGGGCGGCAATCCTGGCGGAGATGCGGATCTTCTCGATGGTCTCCGCATCCTTGACCTCGGAGCCGGTGAACTTTGCCGGGCCGGCCTTGCCCACATATTCGGGGCGGGGGATGGAATGCGGCACGGGCAGGACCGGGCTGACGGTTCCCTGGACCAGGGAACCGAGGGGAGCGGTGGTGGTGTTCTCAAGCATGCATCCATCCTACTGGGGAGCATCGGCGGCGTAGGATCGAGCCAACGGATTCCGCTGACACAAGGAGGCACGCCATGGGGCAGTTTTGGTACAACGTGAAGACCCATGAGGTCGAGGAGGACGCCATGAGCGATTGGACCCAGCTCATCGGCCCCTACGACTCCCGCGAGGAGGCCGAGGCGGCACTGGAGAAGGTGCGCAAGCGCAACGAGGCGTGGGACGCCGACGACGACGCCTAGGCCGCCGGCCAGCCGCCCCGGAGCATGTGGCTAGAAGACGTGCTCCGGGCCCGGGAACGTGCCGTTGCGGACGTCCTCGCCATAGGCCTTGGCCGCGTCGGAGAGCACCGTGCGCATATCCGCGTACTGCTTGACGAACTTGGCGATCTTGCCCGTCCGCAGCCCGGCCATGTCCTGCCACACCAGCACCTGGCCGGTGGTGGAGGTGCCCGCGCCAATGCCGATCGTGGGCATCTCGATCGCGGCGTCGACGGCGGCCGCCGAGGTGGCCGGCACCATTTCCATCAGCACGGCGAACGCGCCGGCCTCGGCCAGCGCGACGGCGTCGTCCACCAGGTTCTGTGCGGCCTCGCCGCGGCCCTGCACCCGGTAGCCGCCGAGCATGTGCTCGCTCTGCGGAGTGAAGCCGATGTGGGCCATGACGGGGATGCCGGCCTGCGTCAGCGCGCGGACGGTGGGCGCGTAGTAGGCGCCGCCCTCCATCTTCACGGCGTGGACCAGGCCCTCCTTCATCAGCCGGACGGAGGAGGCGATGGCCTGCTCGGGGGACTGCTCGTAACTGCCGAAGGGCAGGTCGGCCACCACCAGGGCCCGGTGCGTGCCGTTGGTGACGGCGCGGGAGAAGATGATCATCTCGTCCAGCGTGATGGGCAGCGAGGTCGCATTGCCCAGGACGTTGTTGGAGGCGGAATCGCCCACCAGCAGGACCTCGATGCCCGCCTCGTCAAAGATCTGCGCGGTGTACTGGTCGTAGGCGGTCAGCATGGCGAACCTGGTGCCGTTGGTCTTGGCCGCCAGCAGGTGGTGGGTCCGCACGCGTCCGGCCGGGCTGGCCGGCGCTGTTGCTCCCGTGCCGTAGGGGGCTGCGGTTTCCGTGGTTGCCGGGGCAGAAGATTCGGGGCGTGAAGTCGGGGCCATGGCTAGAGCCTAGTCCGCCGTGCGCTCCGCTTGCCAGCCGGGCCGGGTGGGTGGGCGGATCCGCGCCCGGCCCGCGCCCGGGCGGACGTCAAATATGGCCGGGTGGGCAGCCAATCCAAGTAGAGTAATCAGCAGGGCCGCCGGCACCACCGCCGGACCCGCCCCACCGCCCTGAGCGGACCGTCTGGGAGCGCCGGAATCCGGCCTCGCTGCGGGGGAACCGCTTTGCACGTCAGCAGAAATGCTTCAGCAGAAATGAGGCCGCCATGGACCGCCAGCAAGAATTCGTCCTGCGCACCATTGAAGAACGCGATGTCCGCTTTGTCCGGCTCTGGTTCACCGATGTGGTCGGCTCGCTCAAGTCGGTGGCGCTGGCGCCGGCCGAGGTGGAGGGTGCCTTCGAAGAGGGGTTGGGCTTTGACGGCTCCGCCATCGAGGGCCTGGCGCGCGTATTCGAGTCGGACATGCTGGCCCAGCCTGACCCCTCCACCTTCCAGATCCTGCCCTGGCGCGGGGAGACGGAGCAGACCTCGCGGATGTTCTGCGACATCCTCACCCCGGACGGCGAACCGTCCTCCTCGGACCCGCGCAATGTGCTCAAGAAGACGCTGGCCAAGGCCGCCGACATGGGCTTCACCTGCTACACGCACCCGGAGATCGAGTTCTACCTGCTCAAGTCCGCCCAGCCCGGCCCGGACGGCATCCCGGTGCCGGTGGACCAGGCCGGCTACTTTGACCATGTGCCCGGTGGCGCCGCCCAGGACTTCCGCCGCACCGCCGTCACCATGCTGGAGAGCGTGGGCATCTCCGTCGAGTTCAGCCACCACGAGGGCGGCCCGGGCCAGAACGAGATCGACCTGCGCTACGCGGATGCCCTGCAGACCGCCGACAACATCATGACCTTCCGCACAGTCATCCGCGAGGTGGCGCTGCAGCAGGGCACCTACGCCACGTTCATGCCCAAACCCTTCTCCGACCACCCGGGCTCGGGCATGCATACGCACTTTTCGCTGTTCGAGGGCGACACCAACGCCTTCTACGAGGCAGGGGCGGAGTTCCAGCTCTCCAAGACGGCACGGCAGTTCATTGCCGGCATCCTGCGCCACGCGCCGGAGTTCACTGCCGTGACCAACCAGTTCGTGAACTCCTACAAACGCCTTTGGGGCGGGGGAGAGGCCCCCAGCTACCTGTCCTGGGGCCACAACAACCGCTCCGCCCTGGTCCGCGTGCCGCTGTACAAGCCCGGCAAGGGACAGTCGGCGCGCATCGAGTACCGCGGCATTGATTCCGCGGCCAACCCGTACCTGGCCTACGCGGTGCTGCTGGGCGCCGGGCTGAAGGGCATCGAGGAGGGCTACGAGCTCCCGCCCGCGGCCGAGGACGATGTCTGGGCATTGAGCTCGGCCGAGCGCCGCGCCATGGGCCACGACCCGCTGCCGTCCTCGCTGCACGACGCCGTCGTGCAGATGGAGGAATCCGAGCTCATGCCCCAGATCCTCGGCGAGCAGGTGTTTGAATTCTTCCTGCGGAACAAGCGGGCCGAGTGGCAGGACTACCGGCTCCAAGTCACCCCCTACGAACTCCGGCGATACCTGGGCATCCTCTAGGAGATTCGGTGGGAAGCCTGCAGCGGACCCTGATTGCCCACGGCTTCGCCGACCTGGAAAAGAGCGAGCGGTTCCTCAACGCCGCCGAACTGGCGGACTTTGGCGAGGACGCCCTGCTGCGCGCCCTGGACCTGGCCCCGGACCCGGACCTGGCCCTGCAGTCACTGGTGCGGCTGCTGGCCGTCCACCCGCAGCTTGGCGCCCTGGTGGACGACGGCGGCCGCGGCCCCAGCGAGCCGCTGTTTAGGCTGCTGGGCGCCTCCGAGGCCCTGGCCGAGTTCCTGATCCGGCACCCCGAGCATCTTCAGGTGCTCCAGACCCAGACCAGCCCCGAGCCGCGGGCCCGCGATGGTGCCGAACTGCGTACCGCGATGCTGCTCGCCGTGGGCGCGGAGCCGTCGTCGGAGGTCCCCGTCGCGGCGCTGGGCGGGCCGGAGGCCTACGTGGCCCTGCGGACGCAATACCGGCGCCTGCTGGCCGAGCTGGCCATCCGGGACCTCTGCGCGGCCTCGCCGCAGGACTTTCTGCCCGACGCCGGGGCGGAGCTGGCCGACCTGGCCGGCGCCGCCCTCGAAGCGGCGCTGGCCGTGGCGCGCTGCGACGCGGGCCAGACGCTCCCGGCCGAGCAGGTGGCCGCCGTCCGGCTCAGCATCATCGGCATGGGCAAATGCGGGGCCCGGGAACTGAACTACATTTCCGACGTCGACGTCATGTACGTGATCGAGGCGCCGGGACTGGACGAGCACACCGCCGTCACGGTGGGCAGCGCGCTGGCCAGCGGCATTTCGCGCGCCATCTACTCCCCGGCGCGCGAGCCGGGACTGTGGGAGGTGGACGCCAACCTGCGCCCGGAGGGCAAGGACGGCCCGCTGGTGCGCACGCTGGAGTCCTACCTGCGCTACTACAACCGCTGGGCGCTCAGCTGGGAGTTCCAGGCGCTGCTGAAGGCCCGCGCCCTGGCCGGCGACGCCGAGCTCGGCGCGCGCTTCGAGGCCGCCGTGGCACCCATGATCTGGGCCTCCTCCGAGCGCGACGGCTTCGTGGAATCGGTCCAGGCGATGCGCCGCCGCGTCACCGACCACATCCCCGCCGCGGAGGCCGGCCGGCAGCTGAAGCTGGGCACCGGCGGGCTGCGCGACGTCGAGTTCACCGTCCAGCTGCTGCAGCTGGTGCATGCCAAGAACGATGAATCGATCCGCTGCAAGGACACCACCACTGCGATCGCGGCACTGTCCGCGGCCGGCTTCATCGGCCGCACCGATGCCCGCAGCCTGGACTCCGCCTACCGTTATCTGCGGGTGCTGGAGCACCGCATCCAGTTGGTGCAGATGCGCCGCACGCATCTGATGCCCATCCAGGACGCCGCCCTGCGTGCGCTGGCCCGTTCCGCGGCCGGGCCGCTGGCCATCGGCCGGCCCAGCGCCGATGTGCTCACCGCGCAGTGGCACAAGGTCAAGCGCGAGGTCCGCACGCTGCACGAGCGCATCTTCTACCGCCCCCTGCTGGCCACCGCGGCGCACCTGAGCGCCGACGACGTCGCGCTGACCTCCGAGGCGGCCCAGAGCCGGCTGGCGGCGCTGGGCTACCGGGACGCCGCCGGAGCCATGCGGCACATCGAGGCCCTCACGGCCGGGGTGAGCCGGCGCGCTGCCCTGCAGCGCCAGCTGCTGCCGGTGCTGCTGGGCTGGCTGGCCGACGGCGTGGACCCCGACGCCGGGTTGCTGGGCTTCCGTCGGATCAGCGAATCGCTGGGCACCTCGCACTGGTACCTGGGCATGCTGCGCGATTCCGCGGCGGCCGCCGAGCGGCTTTGCCACGTGCTCTCCAGCTCCCGGCTCATCACCGACCTGTTGGAGGTCTCCCCGGAGGCCACGGCCTGGCTGGGTACGGACAAGGAGCTGGTGCCGCTGGGCTTTGGCGCGCAGTGGGCCGAAATCCGCTCCAAGATGTCCCGCCACCCGGACGCCACCGAGGCCATGCGGCTGATCCGGCTGATCCGCCGCCGCGAGATTCTGCGCATCGCCATTGCCGACAGCTCCGGCGTGCTGGAACAGGACGAGGTGGGCTACGCGCTGGCCGATGCCGACCGTGCCGCCATCCTCGGGGCCCTGCATGTGGCCGAGGCCGAGGTCCAGCAGGGCGAGGGGGCCAAGACCAATGTGCTGGTGGTTGCGATGGGCCGCCAGGGCGGGCGCGAGATCGGCTACGGTTCCGACGCCGACGTGCTCTATGTGCACCGTGCCCTGCCGGGCGTTCCCCCGGAGGAAGCGCAGCGCCAGGCCCTGGACATTGTGGGCCGGATGTCCTCGCTGCTGACCCAGCCGCTCAAACCCGCCATTCAGGCCGAGCGGGTGCTCGCCATCGACGCCGCCCTGCGCCCCGAGGGCCGCAACGGCCCGATGGTCCGTTCGCTGGAGGCCTACCGCGAGTACTACCAGCGCTGGTCGCTGGTCTGGGAGGCCCAGGCGCTGCTGCGGGCGCGCCCGCTGGCCGGTTCGGACGACGTCGCCGCCGAGTTCATGGCCCTGGTTGACACCGTGCGCTACCCGGAGGCCGTGGCCGAGGCGGATGTGCGCGAGATCCGCCGGATCAAGGCGCGGGTGGAATCGGAGCGGCTGCCGCGCGGCGCCGATCCGGCCCGGCACGTCAAGCTGGGGCGCGGCGGGCTCAGCGACGTCGAGTGGCTCATCCAGCTGCTCCAGCTCCAGCATGCCCACCTGCACCCCGAGCTGCGCACCACCTCCACCCTGGAGGCGCTGGAGGCCGCCCGCGCGCTGGGACTGCTCGACAAGGACGACGCCGTGCTGCTGGCCGCGAGCTGGCGGCTGGCCAGCCGGATCCGCTCCGCCAACGTCATCTGGAGCGGCAAGTCCTCGGACCTGTTGCCGTCCAAGCGCCGCGATCTGGAGGCGGTGGCCCGCTGGTGCGGATACGACGCCGGGGCCGCGGCGCGTTTCGAGGAGGACTACCTCAGCCTCACGCGCCGCGCCCGGACCGTCTTCGAGCGCGTCTTCTACGGCTAGGCCAGCGCGGCGAGCCGTTCGCGGGCGGAGGCCAGCATCGGCACGACGGCGGCGCCGGGCACCAGGGCGCCGCCGCGGACAAACCCCTCCTCCCGGCCGGTGAGGTCCGCGATGAGCCGGCCCTTCCACAGCGCCAGCAGCGCAGCATGGGCGGGATCCTCGGCCAGGTTGGCCAGCTCCCCAGGATCGGCATCCAGGTCGAACAGCTCCTCGGTGCCCCAGCCGGAGGCCCAGAGGTACTTCACATGGCCGTCCGTCACCCACTGCAGCGACTGGCCGAAGTAGACGTGTTCGCCGTGCAGCCACTCGCGCCACGGCACCAGTGGTGCCGAAGCGCCGGCGGCGCCAACGCCGTCGTTGCCCTTCGGCTCGTGGGCGGTGCGCAGGAACCGCGCGAGCGAGCGTCCGTCGCAGCTCTCCGGCACCGGCACCCCTGCCAATTCCAGCAGCGTGGGCATGACATCGCGCAGCTCCACCACCTCGTCCACCACCGTGTGGCGGATGGCCGCCGTGTCGTTCGGTGCCGGGGCAATGATCAGCGGGATGCGGGCCGAGCCCTCGTAGCCCACGGCCTTGCGGTAGAAATCGTGGTCGCCCAGCATCTCGCCATGGTCGGAGGTGAACGCCACGATGGTCTCATCGGCCAGACCGAACTCGTTCAGCGCCTCGAAGACGCGCATCAGCTGCAGGTCGATGTGCGTCATCAGCCCGTAGTATCCGGCGCGGGCGCGGTGGGTGACGGCCTCGGACAGGGTGCCGAAGGCCAATTGGTGCAGCCCATCGGTGCGCACCGACTCGTAGTGGTGCTCCCAATTGCCCACCCGGCGCTTGAACGCGGGCAGGTCAAGGTACATCTCCATGGCCCAGGCCGGCGGATCGTAGGGCGGGTGCGGGCGGTGAAAGGAGAGGTAGAGGAAGAACGGCGCGGTGGGGTCGCGGCGGTAGAGCCAGTCGATGGCCATCTGCCCGGTCCAGCTAGTGGGGTGCAGGCGCTCGGCCTTGTCCCAGGGCCTGGCCACGGTGGAATTGCAGCCCACGCCGTGGTCGAAGTACTCCTCGTCGGCGGTGGCGCGGGGCTGGCGGCGCAGCCACGGCACATAGTCGTCGAAGAACTTGAAGTCGCGGCGGTGTACCTTGCGGGCGTAGTGCAGGAAGCCGTCGTGGAGCACGACGTCGTCGAAACCCACCCGGCTGCGCTCCGGGTAAACATGCATTTTGCCGATGGCCTGGGTCTGGTAGCCCGCCTTGCGGAACTCGCCCTGCAGGGTCACCGGGTGCAGCCCATCAAACGGCACGCCCTCCTGGTAGCCCACCCGGCCGTGGCGCTCCTGCGACTGGCCGGTGAACAGGGCCACGCGGGCCGGGACGCAGGTGGGGGTGGCCGAGTAGGCGTGCCGGAACCGGGCGCCCTTGCTGGCCAGCTCGTCGAGGTGGGGCGTCTGCACGTAGGGGTGCCCCTCCGCCGACAGCGCGTCACCGCGCCATTCGTCCACACAGATCAGAATCACGTTTTGCTGCGCCACGGGCTGCCTTTGCTGTCACATTGCAGGCAACAAAGGGCAATGCCCGGGCCTGCAATAGGGCTGGGTTATCGATAACAACAACTCTACCGGGCGGCGTCCAGCCTGAGCTGGAGCTGGGCCAGCAGGCGGTGGTCCGGGTTGTGCAGTTCGATGCCGGAGAGCTCGCACGCCCGCCGGAGCCGGTAGTGGACGGTGTTGCGGTGGATGGCCAGGGACTGGGCGCACGCCACGAGGTCGCCGAACGTGTCCAGGTAGGCAGCCAGCGTTTGGGCCAATTCGGGGTGCTCCTGGTGCAGCCTGGCCACGCCCGCATGCCGGACATCGCGCCGGGGCCACCAGGGAGAGGATTTCGCCGACCAGCACCTCGGACTCCAGCTCCGCGAAGGAGGCCACCGTGCACGAGGGTCCGCGGCCATGGCGGCCAGGACTCCGCGGACCAGCGGCAGGGTCGCGGGCAGCTCCACCAGGGCCGGGGCCACGGGGCCGACGGCGGCCCGAAGCGCGTAGCCGTAGTGGGTCCGCGCGTCGGCGGCGATCCCGGCCGCCAGGCGGCGCAGGGCGGCGGGGGATGTCCGCTCGTCCAGTTCGGGCAGGATCACCGCCAGATCCGGACCAATCCGTCCAACGATGGCGGCCGGGCGGAAGCCGGCGGCATGCACGGCGGCCACGGCGGCAACCTCGGCATGCATCAGCTCGGCGGCGGACCCGGTCATCTCCGGCTCCGTGGCCGAGAACAGGACCAGTGCCGCGGGCCGCGCCGGGTCGATGCCCGCCGCGCGGGCCTGGGCCTGGATCTGGGCACTCCCGCCAAGGAAGGCCCGGATGCGTTCACTCCGGGCGGCAGTGGCGTGGCCGCCGCGCTGGCGCAAGAGTTCGACGGCGGCCTGCCGGGCCGAGCCCCCCAGCACGTTGTCGACATGCGGGGCCAGCGGCTCGGCGCCCTCCTGCAGCCAGATGTAGCCCAGCATCCGGGCGCCGGCACGGATTCCGATGGCCACCCGCTGGCGCAGCCCGTGCTCCGGATCGGCGGCGATGCGAACCGGCACGTCAACGGCGTGGAGCTGTTCGTAGATGCCGCGGTCCTTGAGCAGCTTCTGGTACGGCTCCGGTCCCCGGCGCGCCAGGATCGAGAGCCGGCGCAGCTCATCGACGTCGTTGGACGCGGGGGAGTAGGCCAGGACGCGGTTGCCGGCGTCCTCAATCACCACATGGGCGCGGGTGAGCGTGGCAGCGGTCTGGGCAATGGCAAAGAGGTCGGGGGATCCCGTGGCAGGGCCGGCGGTCGCGCCGGTGGGCTGGCCGAGCCGCTGGCGCAGCATCCCCTCGAACTCATCCCAGGGGAGCCCCGGCGCCACGGCCACCAGTCCGCAGCCCGATCCCCGCAGTGTTTCGGACACCTCGGCCAACCCGGCTGGCGTCCCCTTCACCGCGATGGCGGCCGGGTGGCCGGCCAGCAAGCGGCGGACCGCGGGCAATGCTGCCCGCCCCCTCGCTCCGGCCAGCAGAACCAGCGCTCCGGCCAACGGGGGCGCGTCATCCTCCGAGTCCAGCACGCACAGCCGTTCCACGCGGTCGGTGTCCGCCGCGGGCTCGGCGAGCACCTGGGCCTGGTCCACATCGATGTCGGCCATGGCCTCGCCGAGGGTCAACCAGTGGCGTGCGGCGCCTGCCGTGGCGGGTCGCATCGTTGCGGTCCTTGCTCTCTCGTGGTTGGCCTGCGCGGGGCCACAGATTGCGCCATTGGAGGGCCACACAGTTTTGCCTGCCCGATGTTGTTCCAATGGCCAATAAATTGTCGCGTTCGTCACACTATATTTGAAGTGTGCCATTGGGAAATCGGATGGTGCGCCAAGGTTTGACAGGCTCCGAGCCGCCGCTGGAACGACCACGGATGGCGCGGGGATTCGGCATCGTGGCACTGCGGGGTGGGGATCCACCGGGCGGCCGTGGTCCGGCCGTCCACATTATTGTTTTTCCGCGCCGGGGCCTGTCCCCGCGGAGCAGGAGTCAAAGGAGACCCCGCCGTGCCACCAACGTTTTCCCCCACCCTGGCGCCGTCCGACGCCGCTGTCCGCCAAGCCGGCCAGGCCGTGGCCGCCCCGGATCTCGACGACGAGCCGTGCACCGGCATTCTGCGCGCCAGCCAGTGCCCCTACTGCTGGGGTCCCGAGACGGATTAGCCGCAGCCGCGGCCGGGCCAACCGGCACAACGCATAGAATCTACGAGAGCCATGCGTGGTGCCGGCATTTGGCGTGCCCGCAGCAGTGCCATGGCAGCCCCTCCCCACCGATACAAAGGATGGTCTTTGACCTTGTACGCATATCGCTTGGCCACCAGACGCGGGCGGGCCGCACTCGGCGCGCTGCTGACCGTCATGGCGCTGTTCCTCGGCCTGGCATCAGCCTCCGCCGCGGTCCCCGGACACCAGTCCGCACTGCCCGCCAGTGCCCCCGCAGATGTGAAGGGCAAGACCTTCACCATCGGCACCGACACCACGTTCGCCCCGTTCGAGTTCCGCAACGGCTCCGGCGACCTGGTGGGCATCGACATGGACCTGCTCCAGGCGATCGCCAAGAACCAGGGCTTCACCGTCAATGTGAAGTCCCTCGGCTTCGACGCCGCCCTGCAGGCCCTGCAGTCCAACCAGGTGGACGGCGTCATTGCCGGCATGTCCATCACGGACAAGCGCAAGCTGATCTTTGACTTCAGCGACCCGTACTTCGATTCCGGCATCCAGATGGCCGTGGCCAAGAGCAACAACGACATCAAGTCCTACGCGGACCTGGCCGGCAAGAATGTCGCCGTCAAGCGGGGCAGCGAGGGCGAGACCTTCGCCAACTCCATCAAGGACAAGTACAACTTCACGGTCAAGGCGCTGGACCAGTCGGCCACCATGTACGACGACGTCAAGGCCGGCAACTCCGTGGCCGTGTTCGACGACTACCCCGTCCTGGCCTATGGCATCAGCCAGAACAACGGGCTCAAGGCCGTCACCGCCAAGGAGGCCGGCAGTTCCTACGGCTTTGCCGTCAACAAGGACAAGAACGCGGACCTGCTGGCCGCCTTCGACACCGGGCTGGCCGAGCTGAAGGCCAACGGCGAGTACCAGAAGATCCTCGACGTCTACCTGAAGGACCCCTCGCAGGCGGCGAACACCAACTTCTTCTCGCTGCTGGCCAATTCCTTCCCCGCCCTGATGAAGGGCCTAGGCCTGACCCTGCTGGCGACGGCGCTGTCCCTGGTCATTGCCCTGGTGCTGGGCCTCGTGTTCGGCTTCTTCAAGGTGGGCGAGAACAAGGTCCTCCGCGGCGTGGCCACCATCTATGTCGCCATTTTCCGCGGCACCCCGCTGCTGGTGCAGGCGTTCTTCTTCTACTTCGGCCTCCCACAGATGACGGGCGTGCCCATCGATGTCCTCACCGCCGGCGTGCTGACGCTGAGCCTGAACGCCGGCGCCTACATGACCGAAATCGTCCGCGGCGGCATCCAGTCCGTGGACCCCGGCCAGCTGGAGGCCAGCCGGAGCCTGGGCCTGAGCTACGTCACCTCGATGCGCCGGGTGATTGTGCCGCAGGCGGTCAAGATCATGACGCCCTCGTTCATCAACCAGTTCGTCATCACGCTCAAAGACACCTCGCTGCTCGCCGTGATCGGCTTTGCCGAGCTGACCTACGCCGGCCAGCAGATCTACGCGTCCAACTTCCGCACCGGTGAGACGCTGCTGATCGTGGGCGCCATCTACTTCATCGTCATCACGCTGCTCACCCAGCTCTCCAACGTTCTGGACAGGAAGTTCAACAAATGAGCGCCAAGATCCACGTCACCGGGCTGAAGAAGTCCTTCGGATCCAACGAGGTTCTGAAGGGGATTGACGTTGAAGTGGCCGAGGGCGAGGTGGTCTGCGTGATCGGGCCCTCCGGCTCGGGCAAATCCACGTTCCTGCGCTGCCTGAACAAGCTCGAAGACATCACCGGCGGCCACGTAGTGGTGAACGGATTCGACCTCACGGATCCCAAGGTGGACCTCAACGCCGTCCGCCAGAACATTGGCATGGTGTTCCAGCACTTCAACCTCTTCCCGCACATGACGGTCATCGAGAACATCATGCTGGCCCCGGTGGAGCTGAAGAAGTCCGACAAGGCCGGCGCCCGTGCCAAGGCCATGGAGCTGCTCAAGCGCGTGGGTCTGTCCGAGAAGGCCGATGCCCGTCCGGCGTCGCTTTCCGGCGGCCAGAAGCAGCGCGTGGCCATCGCCCGCGCGCTGGCCATGAACCCCGGCATCATGCTCTTCGACGAGGCCACCAGCGCCCTGGATCCGGAGATGGTGGGCGAGGTGCTGCAGGTCATCAAGGACCTGGCCGGGGAGGGCATGACCATGGTGGTCGTCACGCACGAGATGGGCTTCGCCCGCGAGGTCTCCGACCGGGTGATCTTCATGGCCGACGGCGTCATCTGCGAACAGGGCAGCCCGGAGGCCATCTTCTCCAACGCCCAGCAGCCGCGCCTGCAGGACTTCCTGGCCAAGGTCCTCTAGGACCCGTCCGGGCTTTTCAACTATTCGACGGCGGCGCGCCCGGCCGGTGAAATCCACCGGGCCGGCGCGCCGCTGGCATGCTGGGAAGGTGGATTTTGTGAACCAGGCAGGTGGGCCGGACGTGGACATCCAGCGGCTTCTCGACGACATTGCGGCCACCGTGGAGCCGTTGCTGGGGGAGGGCCACGTGGCCGACTACATCCCCGGGCTGGGCGCCGTCGCACCGGGGCAGTTCGGCATCTCCGTCGCCATGGCCGACGGCCCCGTCTACGGGGCGGGGGATTGGCAGCGCCCCTTCTCCATCCAGAGCATCTCCAAGGTCTTCTCGCTGGCGCTGGTGCTCTCCCGCGAGGGGGATGCAATCTGGCGGCGGGTCTTCCGCGAGCCCTCCGGCACGCCGTTCAATTCGCTGGTCCAGCTGGAGGCCGAGAACGGCATTCCCCGCAACCCCTTCATCAACGCCGGTGCCCTGGTGGTGACGGACCGGCTGCAGACGCTCACCCGCGATGCCGCCGGGGCTGTCACGGCGCTGCTGCGCACGGAAAGCGGCAACCCGGCCGTGGGCGTGGATGAGCGGGTGGCCGCGTCGGAGGCGGCCAATGGCCACCGCAACGCCTCGATGGCGCACATGCTGGCCAGCTACGGCAATCTGGAAAACCCCGTGGACGAGGTGCTGGAGCACTACTTCCGCCAGTGCGCGCTGGAAATGAGCTGCGCGGACCTGGCGCTGGCGAGCCGCTTTCTGGCCCGCAACGGCGTCGCCTCCGACGGTACGGCCTTCCTTTCGCCCAGCCAGAGCAAGCGGGTCAATGCCGTCATGCTGACCTGCGGCACCTACGATGCCGCCGGCGAATTCGCCTACCGGGTGGGCCTGCCCGGCAAGAGCGGCGTGGGCGGCGGCATCATCGCCGTGGTGCCCGGCAAGTGCTCCATCTGCGTATGGAGCCCGGCACTGGGCCCGAACGGGAACTCGGTGGCCGGCGTGGCGGCCCTGGACGAGTTCACCACCCGCACGGGCTGGTCCGTCTTCTGATGGCGGCGGCCTGCGGCGTGGAATTGCTGGAGATCAAGAGGCTGGCGCCCGGGGCGCGCGAAGACGAGCTGCAGCGCATTGGCCGGTTGGTGCTGGCCCCTGGCCAGGACATCTATGTGGGAGACGCCGGGGAGATGACCGCCAGGGCGCTGGGAATTGACGCCCGGCACCCCTTCAGCATCGTGGCCGGGCAGGAGACGGTGGGTGTGGGCACCTTGCACGTCGGCGCCGCCACGGACGCCGGCTGGCCCGACGACGACGGCGCCGTTCTGCTGCGCGGGGTCCTGATCGACAGCAGCCACCAGGGGCTGGGCTACGGCACCATGGCCGCCCGCACCGCCGTCGTGCTGGCCGCGGACCTGGCGCACCAGCTGGACCTGGCCGCCACCGGAGTCGTGCTGGACGTCAATGAACTCAATCTGGCCGGCATCAAGGCCTACGAACGGGCCGGCTATGCCGACCGCGGCCAATTCCTGGGCGGCCGTTCCGGCCCGCAGCGGACCATGTTCGCCCCGTTCCGGGACCGCCCCGTCAACTTCCATTGACGTCCGGGTCCGGCGTCAACTACGGTTGACGGATGGAGGTGGAATTGAAATGGAGGTGGAGCGGATGAAGACGCTGGTGGGATCGATGGACGGCAGGGGGCCCGCGGAGGTGCTGGGTGCCGTCGCCGAACTGCACAAGGAATTGGCCCGGACCGAGACGGAGGCCGTGCTGCGCGCGCGGGCGGCCGGGCTCTCCTGGGAGGCCATTGCGGTGTGCCTGGGCGTGAGCAAACAGGCCGTGCACAAGAAGTACGGCAAGCGCTGACGGCGGGGGTTACGCTGGTGGCAAGGACCGCACCAGGGAGGCTGCCATGACCGATCTCAATGCCATCGCCAAGGACCATTTGCGCGCCGCCATGGCGTCGGAGCATGGCCGCAGCGCCGTGCTGGTGGCCCAGGACGGGCCGCTGCGCCAAACGGTGCTGGCGCTGAAGGAGGGCGTGTCCATGGGCGAACACAACGCACCCCATGCCGCCACCCTGTACGTCCTGGAGGGCTCCATCGCGGTGGTGTCCGCCGGCGGACGGCTGGTGCTCGGCGAAGGCCAGCTAGCGGTGGTTCCGCAGGAACGGCATGCGGTGGAGGCACTGGAGGATGCGGTGTTCCTGCTCACGGCCGTGACGGCGGTGCCGTGAATCGTGGATATCTGATCGTGCGTTAAACGCCGGCGGCGGCACCCGGATGGGTGCCGCCGCCGGACGAATTGCAGTGGTGGTTACACGCCGTAGTAGAGCTCGAACTCGTACGGGTTCGGGCGCAGCGAGAGCGGCTTGATCTCGTTCTCGTACTTGTACTCGATCCAGGTGTCGATCAGGTCCTGGGTGAAGACGCCGCCGGCCTGCAGGAACTCGTTGTCCTCGCGCAGGGCCTCCAGTGCCTCCTCGAGGGAGCCCGGAGCCTTAGGGATGTCCTTGGCTTCCTCGGCGGGCAGCTCGTAGAGGTCCTTGTCGATCGGAGCCGGGGGTTCGATCCGGTTCTTGATTCCGTCCAGGCCGGCCATCAGCTGGGCAGCGAAGGCCAGGTACGGGTTGGAGGAGGGGTCCGGTGCGCGGAACTCGAGGCGCTTGGCCTTCGGGTTGGAGCCCGTGATCGGGATGCGGATGCCGGCGGAGCGGTTGCCCTGTGAGTAGACCATGTTGACCGGAGCCTCGAAGCCCTTGACCAGGCGGCGGTAGGAATTCACCGTCGGGTTGGTGAAGGCCAGCACTGCGGAGGAGTGCTTGAGCAGGCCGCCGATGTACCAGCGGGCCATGTCGGACAGGCCGGCGTAGCCCTTCTCGTCGTAGAAGAGCGGCTCGCCGTTGGACCACAGCGACTGGTGGCAGTGCATGCCCGAGCCGTTGTCTCCGAAGACCGGCTTGGGCATGAACGTGGCGGATTTGCCCCACTGCCAGGCGGTGTTCTTGATGACGTACTTGAAGGTCTGCAGATCATCGGCTGCGTGGACCAGCGTGTTGAACTTGTAGTTGATCTCCGCCTGGCCGGCCGAGCCAACCTCGTGGTGGGAGCGCTCAACCTCAAGGCCGGCGGCGTCGAGCTCGATGCACATGGCATCGCGCAGGTCGGCCTGGTGGTCAACGGGGGCAACCGGGAAGTAACCGCCCTTGACGGGGGTCTTGTAGCCGAGGTTTCCGCCCTCTTCCTCGCGGCCGGTGTTCCAGTGGGCCTCTTCGGAGTCGATCTTGTAGAAGGAACCCTGCGGGGAGGACTCGTACTGGACGTTGTCGAAGACGAAGAACTCGGCCTCGGCGCCGAAGAATGCGGTGTCGGCAATGCCGGTGGAGGCCAGGTAGGCCTCGGCTTTTTCGGCCACGCCGCGCGGGTCGCGGTGGTACGGATCGCCGGTGCGCGGGTTCACGATGGAGAAGTTCAGGGCCAGGGTCTTCTCAACACGGAAGGTGTCGACGAACGCCGTGGTGGGGTCCGGGATCAGCTGCATGTCCGATTCGGCAATGCCCTGGAAGCCGCGGATGGAGGAACCATCGAAAAGCTGGCCGTTGATGAAGAAATCTGCATCCACAGTCTTGGCCGGCACGTTGAAGTGCTGCTGTACACCCGGGAGGTCGGTAAAGCGAATGTCGACGAACTTTACATCTTCGTCTTTGATGAACTTGAGGACTTCGTCCGCGTTCTTGAACATCTATGCTCCTTTGGCATACTTCGAAACCGGCCGGTGTTCGGCCGCATGTGCAACTGCAACTGTTGACAACCCTAGAGAAGCGGCATTACTCAATCGTGTCCGGTTTGTTTCCGGGACGTTACAGAGTCCTCCGGGCCGGCGCCGGATGCGTCCCAGCTCCCTACCAGTAGTCTTGATAGGTGGTAGATCGCAAAGACATTGGCTCCTGGCTGAGTGGCCCGGACACCTCTAACATATCCAAATATCCCGGCGAGCGGCTGGGGCGTCCAGAGTCCGGACATGGTTCCATGGCCCGCGCCGGCCGCCGGATCCTGGCGCTGTGCATCGATTGGGGCCTTTCCTACCTGATTGCGCACATGCTTTTTGGCGACAATTCGATGGCCATTCTGGGCATCTTCGCCCTCGAGCAGACGCTGCTGGTGGGAACGCTGGGCTACAGCATCGGGCACCGCATTGCCGGTATCCAGGTGGTGAGGCTCGACGGCGGCCCCGCTGGCCTGCTGGCGGGCCTGGTGCGGGCGCTGCTGCTGTGCCTGGTGGTGCCGGCAGTGATTGGCGATGCCGACCATCGCGGCCTGCACGACCGCGCGATGAAAACAATCCTCGTCCGCCGCTGAACCGATGCGCAGGTAACAAAGCAGTCTTAAACGTGTGAGGGCGTTCCCCACGGGAACGCCCTCACACGTTTAAGACTGGTGGACCTTAGCGGCCGCGTGCTGCCTTGCGGTCGGGGCGGGCCTTGTAGGGGTCGATGCCCTTGGGGATCGGCAGCGCGGAACCCATGGAGGAGATGCGCTTGTTGACGGCACCCACCTCAATCTTGGTCAGCTCCGGCTTGAGTTTCTGCATGGTCTTGGTCAGCTTGCTGAGCTCGATCTGGCCCTCACCGCGGCCGGTCTCCAGCACGTGGATGGTGACGTTGGGCAGGATGCGCGCCAGACGGCGGCGCTCGGCGTCGACCAGGGTCTTCACCCGGGTGGACGGCCCCTCGGTGACCAGCACGACGCCGGGGCGTCCGATGGCGCGGAAGACGACGTCCTGGGTGCGCGGGTTGACGGCGGCCGGCTGCTCTTCGACGATCCAGCCGCGGCGCAGCGAGTTCATGGCGGCACCGGCGGCGCCGGGCTTGCCCTCGATCTGGGCAAACGCGGCCTTCTCGGCGCGGCGGGACATGACGATCAGCGCCAGCAGCAGGCCCACCGGGATGCCGAGGATCAGTGCCGTGATCCAGTTGCCCACCAGGAAGCCAACGGCCAGGGAGAAGCCCACAACGGCAAGGAACACCAGCAGCATCAGCCATACGACGTTCTTGTCGTAGCGGCGGGTCATCTTAAAGATTTCCACCATCTGCTTCACGCGGCCCGGCTGCTTGGGCTTCTTGGCGACGGCCTCTTTGGGCTTGCGGGAGAAGAGCGAGCGCTTGGGGGCGTCGGAGCTGGTGGGTGCGGAATCAGAGGATTTGGCCATAGTGGTGTTAATTCTAGCCGTTCTTTGCGGAGTTGATCGGTGGGCGAACGCCCGGCGTGTGCCGGGCTTGGAACCGGTGGCCGGGTTAGTGTCCGGCGAGGAGGGTGGCGGCCTCCTGGCGGGTGGTGCCGGAGTCCTGAATGCCCTCGGCGATGTGGGCCAGGTGGGCGGGGATGTCGCGGCCCTTCTTGCGCATCGCGGTGGCCCAGAGCCGGCCGGCCCGGTAGGAGGAGCGCACGAGGGGTCCGGACATGACGCCCAGGAAGCCCAGCTCCTCGGCCTCGGCGGCGAGCTCGACGAACTCCTGGGGCTTGACCCACCGGTCCACGGGCAGGTGCCGTTCGGAGGGGCGCAGGTACTGGGTGATGGTGAGAAGGTCGCAGCCGGCCCCGTGCAGGTCCGCGAGGGCCTCGGAGATCTCCGCCCGGGTTTCGCCCATGCCCAGGATCAGGTTGGACTTGGTGACCATGCCGTGGTCCCGGCCCTGGGTGAGAACGTCCAGGGAGCGGTCGTAGCGGAACGCGGGGCGGATCCGCTTGAAGATCCGGGGCACGGTCTCCACGTTGTGCGCGAACACCTCCGGGGCGGAGTCGCAGATCGCGGCGATGTGCTCGGGGTTGCCGGAGAAGTCCGGGATGAGCAGCTCGACGCCGGTGTTGGGGTTCAGTTCGTGGATTTTCCGCACGGTTTCGGCGTACAGCCAGGTGCCCTCGTCGGCGAGGTCGTCGCGGGCGACGCCGGTGACGGTGGCGTAGCGCAGGTTCATCTTCACCACGGAGCGGGCGACCTTGGTGGGTTCGAACCGGTCGATGGGGGAGGGTTTGCCGGTGTCGATCTGGCAGAAGTCGCAGCGGCGGGTGCATTCGGAGCCGCCGATCAAAAAAAATCGCCTCGCGGTCCTCCCAGCATTCGAAGATGTTCGGGCAGCCCGCCTCCTCGCAGACGGTGTGCAGGCCCTCCTTTTTGACCAGGTTCTTCATGGCGATGTATTCCGGGCCCATGGAGACCTTGGCCTTGATCCAGTCGGGTTTGCGCTCGACCGGGGTGGCGGCGTTGCGCGCTTCGATGCGCAGCATCTTGCGGCCTTCGGGTGCCAGCGTCACAGTGCTGCTCCTTCTGCGGGGGAAAGCTCGGCTTCCGTCCCGGTGGTTGACTCGGGGGATCCGCCGTCGCGCGTTGTGTCGTCAATGCCGACGAGCGCATCTTCGCGCGAGCGGAATTCCTCAATGAGGGTGGCGAGCAGGTCCGCCGGGGAAATGTCGCGGCCGGTTTCTGCGGCAATGGTGGTGGTTCCGGCATCGGAGATGCCGCAGGCAATGATCTGGCCATACGGGGCCAGATCATTGTTGGCGTTGATGGCAATGCCGTGCATGGTCACACCGTTGTGGACGCGGATGCCGATGGCGGCGATCTTGCGGGTGGGGCCGCGTTCGTCGGCCTCGATCCAGATGCCGGCCCGGCGGTCCACGCGGGTGCCGGTGAGGCCGACGCTGGCGAGCGTGGAGATGATGATGTCCTCCAGCACCCACACGTACTCACGGATGCCGTGGGGGTCCTTCAATTTGACGATGGGGTAGGCCACCAGCTGGCCGGGGCCGTGCCAGGTCAGCTTGCCGCCGCGGTCGACGGCGATGACGGGCGTGCCGTCGAAGGGCCGTTCATGGTCCTCCGTGCGCTTCCCTGCGGTGTAGACGGCGGCGTGTTCAAGGAACAGCACTGTGCTGGGTGCAGATCCGGCGACCACGTCTTCGTGGAGACCGCGCTGGATGTCCCAGGCCTGCATGTAATCAACGAACTTCGGGGCAAGGCCGACCTCAGTGTACTCAAGAGTCATGAGATCAAGGGTAGACGCCCTGCACCCCAGCCCTAAATCGGTCCGTGTCATCTGTCTGTGGATAACTTCTGCGGAGAAGCAGAATCTGGGTTATCACTGAGGGATGGACAGTTTCCAGCCGTGGAATGAACCAGCAGATCCGCCCCAGCTGCGCGGCTACGGCGTGGAGCGGCTGCTGGGCCGAGGATCCAGCGCCAGCACGTGGCTCGTGCGCCCCGACGGTGGTGGGACGGCATTGGCGGCCAAGTGCTTTCCGCCGCCTGCCCCCCCCCCCCCCCGGCCGGCCTGGGCCCGCCGGCCGGGGCGGGCCTTCCCGGCGCGGGGCACTCTGCCGGCGGCGGGTCCGGATGGGAGCGGGAACTGCGCATCCTCTCCCGGTACCGCCACGAGCACCTGCTGGCCATGCACGGCGTCGCGGCACTGGCCGGGCCGTGGCAGGGCGGACGGGCCCTGTTGATGGAGTGCGCCGCCGGGGGCTCGCTGGCGGAGGTGGTGGCGGCCCGCGGGGCGCTGGGGGTGGGCGAATGCGTCACGGTCCTCACGCCCCTGGCACAGGTGCTCGGCTACCTGCATGGCGAAGGCGTGTGGCACGGTGACGTCTCGCCGGCCAATATGCTCTTCACCGCGCACGGCAAACCGGTGCTGGCCGACTTTGGCCTGGGCCGGCTGCTGGGCGAGAGCGGCGCCGCCGTGCTGGGGACGGCGGGGTTTGCCTCGGCCTCGGAGGTGCGCCTGAGCGCGGCCGCCGACGTTCGGGCCGCGGCCGCGCTCGGGTGGTACGCGCTGACGGGCCAGGTTCCGGCCCCGGCGCTGGACCGCCCGCCGCTGCCGATGCTGGTGCCGGGCGTCCCCGCGGAGCTGGCCGCTGCCCTGGAGGCGGCCCTGCGCGAGGATCCGGCCCAGCGCCCCACGGCCCTTGAGCTGGCCCAGGCGGTGTACCGCAGCGCCCCGGCCGAGCCCGTCGACCTGGCCCTGGCCGTCCACCCGTCAGTGCTGCCCGAGCTGCTGACCCGCCGGGCGGCGGTGCCCGCCCGCAGCCAGTGGAGCGGAGCAGAGCCCGGCTGGTGGCCGCGGCTGCGCTCGGGGGCCGCAGGCTGGATCCGGCGCCGCCGCGGGCGTCCCGAGGCCTGGCGGCGGGTGCCGTGGCACGACAGCAGCGCCTCGGCTGCCCCACAGCCTGCCCCGCCGGTCCCCGGGGCCCGCCCGGGTCCGGCATCCCGCCCTGCCGCGAACGTGCTCGCGGCCGCCGGATTGGGTCGTGGCGGCGCGGCCGGGCACCGGTGGGCGGTGCCGGGCACCGTCCCGGCCACCGGCACCACCCGCAACGTGCCCGCTGCCACCCGCAACGGCACCCGCGCCGGGCACCCGCCACGGGCCCGGTCCGGGCGCTGGACGGCCTTCAGCGCTGCGGTGCCGGCGGCGGACCGCCAGCGGCACCGGTGGCTGCGCCCCGCGGCGGCCGGCGCCGTCGTGCTGCTGGGGCTCGGCGCCGGCCTGCTCAGTTGGCGGCCGGGCGGCCCCGCCGATGCCAGGATGCCGGACGGGCCCGCCGCCGCGGCGGTCCCCGCGGATCCGCTGGCCGCTGCCGCGCTTCCGGATGCCGTCAGGGGCCAGCTGGCCGCCGGTGATCCGGCGCAGGCGCTGGCGGGCCTGTCCTGGCTGCGCTCCTACGCCCTGGGATCCGGCCAACCGGAGCTGCTGGCATGGGTGGATACGGACGGATCGCCGGCCCTGGCGGCGGATGCCGCGGTGGCCAACGCCCTGGCTGCCGCCGGCCACTCGTTCAGCGGGCTTGAGACAACCGTGGTCCAGGCTTCCGCCGTGGCCGCTGCGGGGCCGGAGCCCGGCGGCGGCCGCGCCGTGGTCGACGCCGTCGTCGCCACGGGACCGTTCATCGAACTGGATGCGGCGGCGCGCGTGGTGTCCACGCACCAGGAGTCGGCCAGCCAGTATCTTCGCTTTGTCCTAGTAGATCGTCGTGGCTAAGGTGCGCAGTTGGAGGGATGATGTTCCTGGCGGGTTCTTCCCCGACCGCCCGCCGGGAGCGAGACCACGATGTCCAGGACGAAGTCGCGGCCGGTGGCGCTCAGCCCGGCGGAGCGGCAGCTGCTGACGGCTCTGACCCGCACGGGCTCGCATCCGGCCCAGCAGGTTCGCCGGGCCAGGATCCTGCTCGAGCTGGACGAGAACAGCCCCGGCCGCCACGGGCCGGTTCCCGCCCAGACGGTGGTGGCCGAGCGGGCCGGCGTTGCCGTTGACACGGTCGTTAAGGTCTCCAAGGCCTACGCCGACCGGGGCGGCGACGTCGTCGCCACGATCACCCGGAAGAAGCGGGCCACGCCGCCGGTGGAACCGACCGTCACCGGCGAGGTCGAAGCCCGCCTGATCGCGCTGGCCTGTTCCGCCCCTCCCGAGGGCAAGGACCGGTGGAGCCTGCGCCTGCTCGAGAAGCACGTCGCGCTCATCGAGGACATCCCCGACCTGGACCACTCCACCATCGGGCGGGTCTTAAAAAAACGGAACTTCGCCCCCACCTGAAACAGTGCTGGACCATCCCCCGC
The DNA here is from genome assembly GCF_050156935.1 of Pseudarthrobacter sp. P1. NCBI lineage: Bacteria > Bacillati > Actinomycetota > Actinomycetes > Micrococcales > Micrococcaceae > Pseudarthrobacter > Pseudarthrobacter sp. P1. The sequence continues at coordinate 142,016 of NZ_CP189584.1, forward strand.
ACGCCAACGGGGAGTTCGCCGCCCGGATGGAAGACGTCCTGGACATCTACGCCACGCCCTTCGACCCGGATCGGCCGGTGGTGTGCATGGACGAGAAGCCCTACCAGCTCCTCGCCCACGCCCGGGACCCGATCCCGGCCGCGCCCGGGCGCGACCGCAAGGAGGACTCGGAGTACGTCCGGTGCGGGACGTGTTCGATCTTCGTGTGGGTCGAGCCCCTGGCCGGCTGGCGGCACGTGGACGCCCAATCCCGCCGCACCATGCTCGACTGGGCCCACCAGGTCGAGCGCCTGCTCACCGTCGACTACCCCGACGCCGGGAAGGTCGTGCTGGTGATGGACAACCTCAACACCCACACGATCGGCTCGCTCTACGAGACGTTCGCACCGGCCAAGGCCCACGCCCTGGCCCAGCGACTCGAGATCCACCACACCCCCAAGCACGGGTCCTGGCTGAACATCGCCGAGATCGAACTCTCCGCCCTCACCCGCCAATGCCTGGACAGGCGCATCGACGACCTCGACGTACTTAACCACGAACTGGCCGCCTGGCAAGCCAGCACCAACGCCGACCAGCGGCAGGTGAACTGGCACTTCACCACCAGCGACGCCCGCACCAAGCTCCGCCACCTATACCCCGAATATTAGAGACGACGATCTACTAGTCCGCGAGGACGGCCGCTGGCAGATCAGCGAGGTGCGCGACCCGGGGCCATAGCCGGGACGGGCCGCGGCGCGCGGGGCCGCCGCCGCACCGGGGCAGGGGGTGTTGGCTAAGATGCGTAAATGACCTCTTCACAGTATTTCCGCTACCCGCATGTCCATGGAGATCTGGTCACTTTTGTGGCCGAGGACGATGTCTGGGTGGCCCCGCTGGCCGGCGGCCGTGCGTGGCGCGTGTCCTCGCTCGGGCAGCCGGCCCGGAACCCGCGGTTCACCCCCGACGGCACCGCCCTGGTCTGGACCGTCGTGTGCGGCAGCGCGCCGGATGTGGTCACCGTGCCGGTGGATGGCGGGGACCTGCGCCGGCTGACGCATTGGGGCCATGCCAGCACCAAGGTGCGCGGATTCACCCCCTCGGGCGATGTCGTGGCCACCAGCTCGCACGACCAGGCGGACACGCGGCACACCTGGGCCCATGCCGTCCGCCTGGACGGCAGCGGCGACGAACGGCTGTCCTACGGCCCGGTGGACTCGGTGGTGTTCGGCCCCGAGGTGGGCGACGAACGTCCGGTGGTGGTCTCCTCCGTGCTCTCGCGCGAGCCGGCCTGGTGGAAGCGCTACCGCGGCGGCACTGCCGGAAAGCTGTGGATCGACGTGGACGGCTCCGGCGAGTTTGCCCGTTTGGTGCCCGAGCTGGACGGCAACCTGGCCGATCCGCTGTGGGTGGACGGGCGGATCGCCTTCCTCTCCGACCATGAGGGCCACGGCAACCTGTACTCGGTGCTCCCCAACGGCAGTGCCCTGCGGCGCCACACGGACCACGAGGGGTTCTACGTGCGCCATGCGGCCACCGACGGCACCCGGGTGGTCTTCGAATCGGCCGGGCACCTCTTTGTGCTGGACGGGCTCGACGCCGAGCCGCGGCGGCTGGAGATCACGCTGGGTTCGGCCTCCACTGGCCGGCGGCTGCGCCCGCTGGATGCCGCCGCGCACCTGGGCGAGGTGGTCCCCGACGAGAGCGGCCGTGCCAGCGCGGTGGAGACGCACGGGACCGTGCACTGGCTGACGCACCGCGACGGCCCCGCCCGGGTCCTCGAGGCGGTCCCCGGCGTCCGCGCCCGGCTGGTGCGCCCGTTGGCCGGGGACCGCGCCATCTACGTGGCCGACCACGATGGTGTGGAGGCGCTGTACATCAAGGATCTGGCGGGCCCCGGCGAGGACACGGGACGCCCGGCCGCTGCAGCGGAGGTTCCCGCTCCCGGCGGCGCAGCCGGGCCGGCAGCCGGGCAGGGTGCACCGTCCGCGGAGGGACTGCCCCGGCCCGTCTCCGCCGCGGCCGTGAACTCCACACTGGCCGCCGCGGTGCCGCTGCCCCGGCCGGTTGGCGCAGCCGTTCCGGCCAGCGCCGGTGCCGCCGCATCCACTGCGGAAAAGCCCGCCGCGGTGCCTGCCGCCGCGGAACGCCCGGCACCCGCAGCCGGTGGCCAGCAGGGTGCGCGCCGGATCGACTTTGCCGAGCCCACCCGCGCCTGCCAGATCGCCACCAGCCCGGATGGCAGGTTTGCCGCCATCGGCACCGAATTCGGCAAGGTCCTGCTGCTGGACGTCGACGGCGGAACGCTGCGCGAGGTGGCCCATTCGGACGCCGACGCGGTGGCCGAGCTGGCGTTCAGCCCGGACTCCGCCTGGCTGCTCTGGGCTGATCCGGTCACCAGCGACGACGGCCGGACCAAGCTCCGGCTGGCCCCCGTGGCCGGCGATGCGCCCGTCATCGACCTCACGGCCGGCCGGTTCCGCGATTTCTCGGCCGACTTCACCCCGGACGGAAAGTTTGTCGCCTTCCTCTCGCGCCGCAGCTTCGACCCGGTCTACGACACCCATTCCTTTGACCTGAGTTTCCCGCAGTCCACCAAGCCGTACCTGATCGCGCTGGCGTCCCGCACGCAGTCGCCCTTTGGGCCCTCCGTGGCGGGCCGCGCGGCCGCGCCGGAGAAGGCGGACGCCGCTGCGGCACCGGCCGCCGTCGTCGTCGATCCCGAGGGGATCGGCGCGCGCATCATGGGGGTGCCCGTGGCACAGAGCGGCTACCGCAACCTGGCGGCCGTGGACGGGGCCTTGCTGTGGATGGTGGACGGGGCCGAGGGGGTGCTGGGCGACGGCCGGGCCACCACCGCCGCCCGCCCGGCCTCCAGCCGGCTCGAACGCTTTGAGCTGGCCACGGCCAAGACCACAGTGCTGGTGGAAAAGCTCGACCGCTACCGGACCACGGGGGACCGGAAGCGGTTGGTGGCCGTCAGCCAGGGCCAGGTCATGGTGGTCCCCACCAATGCCCCCGCCGACGCCGAGTCCCCGGAGCGGGTGGATGTCGACCTGGAGCGCATCCGGGTGGACCTGGACCCCGTGAAGGTGTGGGGCCAGGCCTTTGAGGAGGCTTGGCGGCTGCAGCGGGATTTCTACTGGACCGCCGACATGGCCGGCCTGGACTGGCAGGAGGTCCACGACCGCTACCGCCCGATCGTGGAGCGCCTGGGCAGCCACGACGACCTCGTGGATCTGCTCTGGGAGGTCCACGGCGAGCTGGGCACCTCGCACGCCTACGTGAGCCCGCGCCCGGCCGCCACCGGGGGAGCGCAGGGCCGCCTGGGTGCGGATCTGCTGCCCACCGCCACAGGCGCCGAGATCGTGCGCATCCTGCCCGGCGAATCCTCCGACCCGCAGGCCGTGTCGCCCCTGCAGGCCGCCGGCGTCGCGCTGGCCGCGGGGGACGAGATTGTCCAGGTGAACGGCAAGGACGTGGCCGGCCCGGGGCTTGCGGCGCTGCTGGCCGGAACGGCCGGCACCGTGGTGGAGCTGACGGTGCGGACCAGGGCCGGCGGCGACGGCGTGCGCGGGATCCGCCGGGTGGCGGTGGTGCCGCTGGCCGACGAGGCCCGGCTGCGCTACCAGGACTGGGTGGCCGGCAACCGCTCGGTGGTCCGCCAGGCCTCCAACGGCAGCTTCGGCTACCTGCACATCCCCGACATGCAGGCCCACGGCTGGGCGCAGCTGCACCGCGATCTGGATACCGAGACGGCAGCGGACGGGCTCATCGTGGACGTCCGCCGCAACCGCGGCGGGCATACGTCCCAGTTGGTGGCCGAGCGCCTGGCCCGCCGGATGGATGCGTGGGGCATGGCCCGCGGCCAGCAGCCCTACATCTACCCGGCCCAGGCGCCGCGCGGCCCCGTGGTCATCCTGACCGACGAGTTCGCCGGTTCCGACGGAGACATCATCACCCAGGTGGCCAAGCTGCGCGGCATCGGCCCCGTGGTGGGCATGCGCACCTGGGGCGGCGTGGTGGGCATCGACGGCAAGTTCTCGCTCGCCGACGGCACAGGTGTCACCCAGCCGCGCTACGCCTTCTGGTTCCGCGGCGGCACCGGCTTCAACGTGGAGAACTACGGCGTGGACCCGGACATCGAGGTGCCCTTCCCGCCGCACGACTACATGAACGGCGATGATCCCCAGCTGGAATCCGCCGTCGGCGTGCTCAAGGAGATGCTCAAGGAGATCCCCACGGAGCGCCCGCCGGAGGTGGTTGGCTACCGCAAGCTCAAACCGGCCAAGCTGGCCCCCCGCCCGCAGGGGAAATAACCCCGCAGACCAAAAAGCGCGCCCCGTCGAATGGCGGGGCGCGCTTTTTGGTCTGCGTTGCTTGCGTTACGGGGTGACAACCACCGGCGGGACGAGCTCGGCGTCCAGCGTGATCGGGATGGCGGCCAGGGCGCCGGAGACCGGGCAGCCGGTCTTGGCGGCGTCCGCGATGCGGGCGAAGTCCTCCTGGCCCAGGCCGGGCACGCAGGCCTTCACGGTCAGGTGGCTGCCGGTGATGCCCTCGCCGGGCTGGAAAGTGACATCCGCCGTCGTCTGGATCTCGTCGGCCGTGAAGCCCTCGTCGCTGAGGGCAAGGGAGAAGGCCATGGAGAAGCAGGAGGAGTGGGCTGCGGCGATCAGTTCCTCGGGGCTGGTCTTGCCCTCGGACTGCTCTGCGCGGGCCTTCCAGGTAACGTCGTAGGTGCCCAGTCCGGAGCTGTCCAGGGTGACCTGGCCGGCGCCGTCGAAGAGGGTGCCGTTCCAGACGGTGTGGGCTGTGCGTGTAGTGGCCATGAGGGGGCTCCTTGTGTTGATGGATCCTTGCGACTCCACCCTATGCGCTGGCGGGCCTGTGGTGCAGCTTCGTCCACTAGGGTGTGACATATGCCAGCGCTGTCATCTATCATGATCAATTCCACCAATGCCCCGGCGTTGGCCGCCTTCTGGTCCAGCTATCTGGAAACCGGCATCGAAGCCGAGCACGAGGTGTTCATCTGGCTGGGCCGCCGGGCAGGTGAAACGCGGCTGGCCTTCCAGCAGGTGGAGCGCGCCACCGAGGGCCGCCGCCGGCTGCATCTGGACTTCGGGTCCGACGACGTCGAGGCCGACATCGCCCGGGCCGTCGCCCTGGGCGCCACGGAGATCGAGGACCTGTGGTCCGGATCCTTCCACTGGCATGTGCTGGCCGATCCCGACGGCAACGAGTTCTGCATCGGCCCGGCCAACGAGTAGCCCCTTAAACAAAAACTGTGGTGCAGCAGTTCCCCGGCGGCTCCCGAAACTCGCAAGCTCGCTTCGGGACCCTCGCCGCCGTGGGCCCACTTCTGGAGCCCGGAAGAACTACTACTGCACCACAGTTGGGGCTGCTAGTGCCAGAGGGTGGCGACGGCGATGTTGATCAGGGCCATGCCGCCGACGGCGTGCGCCAGGCCGGTGGAGATCTCCTGGCCCGCCTTGGCCTTGCGGTAGCCCAGAATGGCCGGAACCAGGACGGCGATGGCGATGACCAGCTTGACGGCGATCTTCGCGTAGTTCATGTCCGTGTGGCTGGCTCCGGCAATGCCGACGAACGCCAGTCCTGTCACCAGCTGGGCAATGGCACCCCAGAGCTGGATGGGGAGGATGGTTGGCTTCTTGAAGGTGGCAAACCAGCCACCCACGATCGCCGCGGCGCCGAGGATGTGCAGGAACAGCAGTACATATACAAAGAAGTTATCCATAGCCACCAGTTTAGCGACTATGTGTCTGTAAACCACTTAGGGCTGCCTTCCCCGAAAGGGAAGGCAGCCCTAAGTGTGCGGGGAGAGCCTAGAGGCCCAGGTCCGCGGTGAACTCGCCCTCTTCAAGGCGGGCCTTGAGGGTCTGCATGAAGCGTCCGGCATCCGCGCCGTCCACCAGGCGGTGGTCGTACGTCAGGCACAGGTACATCATGTGGCGGATGGCGATGGTGTCATCGCCGTCGGCGTTGGCCACCACCACGGCGCGCTTGACGATTGCGCCGGTGCCCAGGATGGCCACCTGGGGCTGGTTGATGATCGGCGTGTCGAACAGGGCGCCCACGGAGCCGATGTTCGTGATGGAGAACGTGCCGCCGGAGAGCTCATCCGGGCCGATCTTGCCCGAGCGGGTGCGGGAGGCGACGTCGGCGATCTTGCCGGCCAGGCCGGCCAGGTTCAGGTCGCCGGCGTTGGAGATGACCGGGACCAGCAGGCCCTTGTCGGTGTCCACCGCAACGGCCAGGTGCTCGGCGTTGTGGTAGGTGATCTCCTGGGTGTCCTCGTTGTACTCGGCGTTCAGCTTCGGGTGCACCTTCAGGGCCTCGGCCACGGCCTTGGCGATGAAGGGCAGGAACGTCAGCTTGGTGCCGTTGGTCGCCTGGAAGGAGCCCTTGGCGGAGTTGCGCAGCTTGGCGATCCGGGTCATGTCGACCTCGTGGACCTGGGTCAGCTGGGTGGAGACATCCAGGGACTCGCGCATGCGGCGGGCAATGACCTGGCGGATGCGCGGAGCCTTGGCGACGGTGCCGCGCAGGCTGGAGGGTGCGGCGGCGGCCGGCTTGGCCGGTGCTGCTACGGCGGCGGCCGGTGCGGGTGCAGCAGCGGCCTTGGCTGCATCGGCTGCGGCGACGACATCCTGCTTGCGGATGCGTCCGCCGACGCCGGTGCCGGAGACGGTGGAAATGTCCACGCCGTGCTGGTTGGCCAGCTTGCGGACCAACGGGGTCACGTAGTTGGACTCGGCGCCGGCCGGTGCTGCTGCCGGAGCCGGACCGGCCGGAGCGGCAACGGGTGCCGGGGCTGCGGCCGGAGCTGCGGGGGGTGCAGCCACAGGTGCCGGTGCGGCCACGGGGGCCGGAGCTGCGGGGGGTGCAGCCACAGGTGCCGGTGCGGCCACGGGGGCCGGAGCTGCGGGGGGTGCAGCCACAGGTGCCGGTGCGGCCACGGGGGCCGGAGCTGCGGGGGCGGCGGCCGGTGCGGCAGCGGCGGCGGAACCGATGACGGCCAGCACGGAGCCAACCTCGGCGGTCTCGTCCTCGGCCACGCGGATCTCCAGCAGGATGCCGGCCACGGGGGAGGGGATCTCGGTGTCGACCTTGTCGGTGGAGACCTCCAGCAGCGGCTCGTCAACCTCGACGGCGTCGCCGATGGCCTTCAGCCAGCGGGTCACGGTGCCTTCGGTGACGGACTCGCCCAGTGCGGGCAGCGTGACATTCTGGGTGTCGCCGCCGGCTGCCGGAGCGGCAGCGGGGGCCTCGACGGGAGCTGCCGGGGCCTCGGCAGACGCGGCCGCCGGGGCCGGGGTCTCGACGGGCTCGGCCACCGGAGCGGGTGCAGCCGGGGCAGCGGCGCCGTCGCCAGTGCCGATGCGGACCAAGGGAGCGCCAACCTCGGCGGTCTCGTCCTCGGCCACCAGGATTTCTTCGATGACGCCGGCAATCGGAGAGGGGATTTCGGTGTCGACCTTGTCGGTGGAGACCTCCAGCAGGGGCTCGTCAACCTCGACACGGTCGCCAACCTGCTTCAGCCACCGGGTCACGGTACCTTCGGTGACGCTTTCGCCCAGGGCGGGCAAGTTCACGGATTCAGACATTTCGTCCCCGTTCTCCTTATATAAGCAATGCGCATGCCAAGCATGCAATCCAATGATTCAAAAGTTGTTTCTGAGCTTAGTGCACCCGGCGGGTTGCGCCGGGTGCACCAAGGGTGGTTCTTTTAGCCGTGCAGCGGGCGTCCGGCCAGGGCCATGGCGGCCTCGCCGAGGGCCTCGTTCTGCGTCGGGTGGGCGTGGATCAGAGATGCCACGTCCTCCGGGTAGGCTTCCCAGTTCACGATGAGCTGTGCCTCGCCGATCTGCTCGCCCACGCGGGTGCCGATCATGTGCACGCCCACCACGGGACCGTTCTTTTCGCGGACAAACTTGATGATGCCGCCGGTGCCCAGGATGGCGCTCTTGCCGTTGCCGGCCAGGTTGTACTCGGACGTCTCAACGCCGTCGTCGCCGAACTTCTCCTTGGCCTGCTTCTCGTTCAGGCCAACGGAGGCAATCTCGGGATCGCAGAAGGTGACCTTGGGGACGTTGATGTCCTCGACAACCACCGGGTTCAGACCGGCGATTTCCTCGGCCACGAAGATGCCCTGCTGGAAGCCGCGGTGGGCCAGCTGGACACCGGGGACGATGTCGCCGACGGCGTAGACGTTGCCGACGCCGGTGTGCAGGCGCTCGTTGGTGATGACGAAGCCGCGGTCGATGGTGACTCCGGCCTCCTCGAAGCCCAGGCCAGCGGTGGACGGGCCACGGCCCACGGCCACCAGCAGCAGTTCGGCTTCAAACGTCTTGCCATCCACCAGGGTGACCTTGACGCCGTTGGCATCCTGCTCGACGCCCTGGAAGAAGGTGCCGGTGCTGAACTTGATGCCGCGCTTCTTGAAGGTGCGCTCGAGGACCTTGATGATGGACGGGTCCTCGTTGGGGACCAGCGACGGCAGGCCCTCCACAATGGTGACGTCCACGCCGAAGGACTTCCAGACGGAAGCGAATTCGACGCCGATGACGCCGCCGCCCAGGACGATGACGCTCTTGGGCACGTAGTCCATGGTCAGCGCCTGGTCGGAGGTGATGACCCGGCCGCCGATTTCCAGGCCCGGCAGCGAGCGGGAGTAGGAACCCGTGGCGAGCACGATGTTCTTGCCCGTGTAGGCCACGCCGTTCACCGTGATGGTGTTGGCGGCGGTCAGCTTGCCTTCACCCTCGATGACGGTGATGCCCTTGCCCTTGATGAGCCCCTGCAGGCCCTTGTACTTGCCGGCAATGATGCCGTCCTTGTAGGCGTTCACCGCGGTCATGTCGATGGAGTGGAAGTCAACGTTGACTCCGTACTTCGCACCTTCACGGGCGTGGTCGGCAACCTCTGCCGAGTGCAGCAGGGCCTTGGTGGGGATGCATCCGTTGTGCAGGCAGGTGCCACCGAGCTTGGCCTTCTCAACCAAACCAACGGTGAAACCCAGCTGTACGGCGCGCAGTGCCGTGGCGTAACCACCACTGCCACCACCGAGAACCAGGATGTCGAATTCTTGCGCAGCTGCCTGATCGGCCACTTAAACGCTCCCTCGCGTGTCTGTGTGGCGCGCGGATTGCGCGCCACTCATCGATTGATGCATTGCATCCCCGGATGCCGGGGCGCAACTGAAGTTTTCGCTAACGTAATGCTTTCTGATTCACCATAGCGAACGCCTCCTCCATGCTCCACCTGTAAAGCGGCTTAGGAGAAGTGGATGTGGCGAGTCTCACGTCCGGTTATGACGTACGAGACAGCACATCCTCGACATAGGCCACTAATGTTCGCACGGCAACGCCCGTTCCCTGCTTGGGGGTGTAGCCGTAGGCACCGCCCTCGTTGAAGGCGGGGCCCGCGATGTCCAGGTGGGCCCACGGGATGGTGGCGCCATCCTTGCCCTTGCCAACGAACTCGGCCAGGAAGACGGCGGCGGTCATCATGCCGCCCATCTTTTCGCCGATGTTGGCCAGGTCGGCCACCGGGGAATCCAGGCTGGCGCGCAGCTCCTCCGGCAGCGGCATCGGCCAGAAGAGCTCGCCGGCGCGGTCCGCCGCGGCCTTCACCGCGGCGCTGACGCCGTCGTCGCCCATCACGGCGGAGGTGCGGTTGCCCAGCGCCACCACCTGGGCGCCGGTCAACGTGGCCACGTCCAGGATGGCGTCGGGCTGCTCGTTGGAGGCGGCCACCAGGCCATCGGCCATGACCAGGCGGCCCTCGGCGTCGGTGTTGAGCACCTCGACGGTCTTGCCGCCGAACATGGTCAGTACATCGGAGGGACGCGTGGCGGTGGAGGAGGGCATGTTCTCCGCCAGGCACAGCCAGGCGGTGAGCTTGACGGGCAGGCCCAGGCGGGCCACGGCCAGCAGCGCGTTCAGCACCGCGGCGGCGCCTGCCATGTCGCACTTCATGGTGACCATGCCGGCACCGGGCTTGATGGAGATTCCACCCGAGTCGAACGTGATGCCCTTGCCCACGAAGGCCAGCTTCACCTTGGCCTTGGTGGGGGCGTACTCCACCTTGACCAGGCGCGGCGGGCGGGAGGAACCCTGGCCGACGCCCAGAATGCCGCCGTAGCCGTCCTTCTCCAGCTTCTTCTCATCGAGCACCGTGACCTTGACCGGCAGGCCCTTGGCCAGCTCCTTGGCGGCGGCGGCGAAGGTCTCCGGGTAGAGGTGGCTCGGCGGCTCGTTGACCAGGGTGCGGGTGGCGTTCACGGCCTCGGCCAGCACCTGCGCACGCTCCAGGGCCTCGGGCAGCCCGGCGGTGTCGGACAGCGCCGTGACGATGGTGATGGTTTCCACCGGTGCCTTGCGGCCCTCGGTGGAGGAGTGGTGGCTGTCGTAGGAGTAGGCGCCCAGGGCGGCACCCTCGGCGACGGCGGCCACCTGGCCCACCGTCGTCGTCGGCAGGGCGATGGCGACGCTGGAGATGCCGGCCAGCTGGCGGACCGCGGACCCGGCGGCCCGGCGCAGGGCCTCCTCGGTGATCGTGTTGTCCGAGACCTTGCCGACACCGGCCAGCACCAGCACCTCGACGCCGGACTCGGCGATGCCCGGGATGCGTACCACATTGTCGGCCGCACCGCTGACACCCAGAACATCCAGTGAGGCGGCGAGCGCATTGGCGGCCTTGACCGGCAGCGGGTTGTCCAGCAGCACGGGACCCTCGGTGCCGCGTCCGACGCCGATGACCAGCGCCTGGGCCTGGACCTTCTTCAGGTCCGCTGCGACGGCATGGATGGTGGTGTCTTGGGATGTGATCACGAAACGCTTACCTCACTTGTCGTGGTGTCCGCCGTGGCGGCTTTGCCTTCGATCGTAGTCCTCCCGCGCACAGGGACGGGACCACACCGCGGACGGGACCACGCCGCGGACGGGTGCGTGCGGCGGTGGGGGGCGATGTGCCGGTCCGCGCCCGGGCCCGGGTGCCCGGTGCTGTTGTACGGTGATTTCCATGAGTGAAAATTCCCCTGCACTGCTCCATGGCCCGCTGCACGACTGGCATGTCGGTCACGGTGCCAAGATGGCCGAGTTTGGCGGTTGGCTGATGCCGCTGCAGTACGACGGCGGCGGCGTGGTGGCCGAGCACACGGCCGTCCGGAGCGCCGTCGGCCTCTTTGACGTCTCCCACCTGGGCAAGGCGGCCATCCGCGGCGCCGGGGCCGCGGAGTTCGCCAACCGCGCGCTCGCCAACGACCTCAACCGGATCCAGCCCGGCAGCGCCCAGTACACGCTGGCCCTGACCGAGTCGGGCACCGTCACCGATGACCTGATCGCCTATCTGCGCGGCGCCGATGACCTCTTCCTGATCCCCAATGCGGCCAACACCGCCGTCGTGGTGGCGGACCTGGTGGCCGCCCGAGACGCCGAGGGTGCCGAGCTGGCCATCGAGGACCTGCACCGCTCCTTTGGCGTGTTCGCCGTGCAGGGGCCCAAGTCTGCCGAGGTCTTGGCGGAACTGGGCCTGGCCCAGCCCGAGGAGTACATGTCCTTCGTGGACACGACCTGGGCCCATGGCGGCACCGGGATCCCGCTGACCATCTGCCGCACCGGCTACACCGGCGAGCACGGCTACGAGATCGTTCCGCGCTGGGAGGACGCCCTGGTGGTCTGGGAGGCGCTCGCCGCCGCCGTCGCCCGCCACGGTGGCCGTGCCGCCGGCCTGGGCGCCCGCGACACGCTGCGCACCGAGATGGGCTACGCCCTGCACGGCCACGAGCTCTCCACGGACATCACGCCCGTCGAGGCCGGCGTCGGTTGGGCCGTGGGCTGGACGAAGGAGGCCTTCTGGGGCCGGGAGGCACTGCTGGCGCAGAAGGCTGCCGGCGCCCCGCGCAAGGCAGTGGGCCTGCTGGCCACCGAACGCGGCGTGCCGCGGGCCGGCGTCAACGTGCTCGACGCCGACGGCGCCGTCGTCGGCGAAACCACCTCCGGCACGTTCTCGCCCACCCTCGCCAACGGCATCGCGCTGGCCCTGGTCGCGCCGTCGGTCCAGCTGGGGGACACCCTGGCGCTGGACATCCGCGGCCGCCGGCTGGGCGTCACCGTGGTCAAGCCCCCGTTCGTCGAGGTCAACGTCAAGGATTGACGCCACGCCGCCCCGCCAACGCACGAGGTGCCCGGAATGTTTCCGGGCACCTCGTGCGTTGTTAGGGTAGAAGCCCTGTCCCGAGGAAGAAAAGCGTGAACGACATCCAGTACTCCCCGTTTTTGGATCCCCATTCCCTCTATGCCACCAATGACGAGCTCTTGGCGCGGGAGGATCTGCGGGGACTGAACCTCCTCATGGCCTTTTCCGGGTTTTCCGACGCCGGCCACGTGGTGACCCAGCTGGCCGGCGAGCTCGCGGACACGCTCGACGCCGAGCCGGTGGCGGTGTTCGACATCGACCAGCTCCTTGACTACCGCTCCCGCCGCCCGCGGATCACCTTCGAGCAGGACCACCTCACTGACTACCGCCAGCCCAAGCTGGGCCTGTACCGGATGCGCGATTCGATGGGCCAGCCGTTCCTGTTCCTGACCGGCAACGAGCCGGACCTGCAGTGGGAACGCTTCGCGCTGGCCGTGCTGGGCCTGGTGGACCGTTTCGACGTGAACCTGGTGGCGTGGGTGCATTCCATTCCGATGCCCGTTCCGCACACCCGGCCCATCGGCGCCACCGTCCACGGCAACCGGCCGGACCTGATCGAGGGCATCTCGGCGTGGCGCAGCACGGTGGACATCCCCTCGGCCATCGGCCACCTGCTGGAGTACCGGCTGGCCAATGCGGGCCGCAATGTGGTGGGCTACGCCATCCACGTCCCGCATTACCTTTCCGACGCCGAGTATCCGCCGGCCGCCGTCGCCGGCCTGGAATACCTTGGTGCCGCCGCCTCCCTGATGCTGCCCAGCGAACGGCTCCGCGAGGCGGGGCGGGTCGTGGAGCGCCAGATCGCCGAACAAACCGAGGGCTCGGCCGACGTGGCCGCCGTGGTGGGCAGCCTGGAGAAGCAGTACGACGAGCACGCGCACGGCAACACCCGCCGCTCGCTGCTCGCGGGCGAGAACGATGAACTGCCCGGCGCCGACGAGCTCGGCGCCGCGGTGGAGGCCTACCTGGCCAGCCGGGACGCCGACGCGGCGGACGGTGACGGCGGTGCCGGTCCCAACCAGGGCGGTCTTGGCGGCCCCGGCGGCGACGGCGGTCCACCCGGTGCGGGGACAGGCCCCGGCGGAGCCTAAACTGTCGTAGGTGAACACCGGCAAAGCATGGTTTGTATGGGGCGTAGGCGTTGCCGCCTACCTGGTGGCGATCACCCAGCGCACGTCGTTCGGCGTGGCGGGGCTGGATGCCACCGAACGGTTTAATGCGACGGCGTCGGCGTTGTCAGCCTTCACCGTCGTGCAGCTGCTGGTCTACGCGGGGCTGCAGATCCCGGTGGGCGTGCTGGTGGACCGGCTCGGCCCACGCTTCATGATTGCCATCGGTGCTGCGCTGATGTGCCTGGGCCAGGTGCAGCTGGCGGCAGCCACTTCCGTGCCCGCGGGGCTGGTGGGCCGCATCCTGGTGGGTGCCGGCGACGCGATGACATTTATCGCCGTCATCCGGCTGATCCCGGCCTGGTTCCCGGCCCAGCGGGTTCCCGTGCTCACCCAGCTGACCGGCCAATTGGGACAGCTGGGCCAGCTGATCAGCATCATCCCCTTCGCCTTCGTCCTGCACACCTTTGGCTGGAGCGCGGCCTTCCTCAGCACTGCCGCACTGGGGCTGCTGGCGTTCGTGCTGGCCGCGGCCCTGATCCGGAACGAACCCGCCGGGACGCCGGCGGCGCCCAAATCCGCGGGGATGAAAGACTCGGCCGCCGACCTGGCCAAGGCGTGGCTGCAGCCGGGCACCCAGCTGGGCATGTGGAGCCACTTCACGGTGCAGTTCTCCGGCACCGTCTTCATCCTGACCTGGGGCTATCCCTTCCTGCGCTCCGGCCAGGGGCTCGACAGCGGCACCGCCACAGCGCTGATGAGCCTGTTCGTGCTGGTGGGCCTGGTCTGCGGTCCGCTGCTCGGCGGCTGGGTGGGCCGGCACCCGCTGCGCCGCTCCACCATGGTTCTGTTGATTTCCGCGGCCACGGCCGTGGCCTGGGCGGCCACACTGCTCTATCCGGGGCGGGCACCGCTCTGGCTCCTGGTGGTGCTGGTGCTGACCCTCGCCCTGGGCGGGCCGGCCTCCATGATCGGCTTCGACTTCGCCCGCACCTACAACCCCTCGCACCGGTTGGGCACCGCCACAGGCATTGTCAACGTCGGCGGATTCTGTGCGGCGCTGGTGACCATGTACCTGGTGGGGCTGGTCCTTGACCTGCTGCACAACAACGGGTTCTCGTCCGAGCTCTATGCCCTGGACTCCTTCCGGGTGGCCCTGTCCGTGCAGTTTGTGGTGCTGGGCATCGGAGCGGTGGCCATGGTCATGAGCCGCCGGGTGGTGCGGCGCCGGATGGCCGCCGCCGGCGTGGTGGTGCCGCCGTTGCGCACCGCGCTGGCCAGGGAATGGCGGCGGCTGCGCAGCGGAGGGTAGCCGCCCCGAACACCACGGCCCGGTGCCCCACGCCCCGGTGCCCTGCACAGGGCGCACCGGCGCCCCCATGGTGCACAGCATCGGCATGGACCCACCCGGGGCCGGTGCGCCGGCGCCACGCTGGAGGCATGAGCAACTTTGAGCGCCTCACCGCAACCAGCAGCCAAGATGTCCTGAGCATCATTCCGTTCAACCTCGGCTTCTGGCCGAGCGCCAGTGTGGTGTGCATCGGCGTGGCCGGAGCCGCCGTCCGGGCCACGCTGAGGGTGGACCTGCCGGATCCGGAGGCCGGTTCCTTGGCGGGCTTTGCCGAGTTGGTGGCCCAAACCCTGCGCAACGATCCCGGGGCCAACGGCACGCTGCTGGCCATCTACGGTGCCCAGGACTGGGACGGTGCGGGGCCGGGGCCTGCCGGCGCACTGGCGTCGGTGCTGGCCGAGGAGCTGGGCCGCAGCGGCATGCCGCTGCGGGACGGCTGGTACGTCGGCCCGGAGCACTGGCGCCACCTGCACTGTGTGTCGGCAGGGTGCTGCCCCGGAGCCGGCCAGCCGCTGTCGGGCATCCTCACCAGCACCATGTCCGCGGAACTTGTCTTTGCCGGCAAGTCCTACGAACCCGACCCCGCCGTGCGGGCCGCCGAATGCGTCAAGCCGCTGCCCGAGCCGCTGGCCCGGGCCATCGCCGCGCATACCGAGCGCGCCTGGCCTGCGCTGGCGGAGCGGGCTCTGGAGGCGCGCCAATTCGCGCTCTTAATGCAACAGTGGCGATTGGCCATGGCCAGGCTGCCACAGCTGCCGGATCCGCCGGCCATGGGGTACCTGGTGGCGAGCCTGCGCCACGCCACGGTGCGCGATGCCGTGCAGGTCATGGCGGCCGCCGGTGTGCAGGCGGCAGTCCGGGGCGCCGGATTCTGCGGGTTCCTTGAGGCCAGCCGCGGACGGAGCATCCGCTTGGCGGCCCCGGGCCCCACGGCGGCGGAGCGGCTCCTGCTGGACCATGAGGCGGCGGCAGCCGCGGGCTGGGAGTCCGCCGACTACGCTGCCGTTCTCATGGCGGGCACCGGGGGAGGCCCGGGCCCGGCGCCCGATTGGCAGCGGATGGAGCAGGCCGAGGCACTGCTGCGGCATTTGTCACGGGCGGCCGACGGCAGTGCCCGGGCCGCAGCCCTGACCATGATCGGATGGATCCAGTGGTGCAAGGGGCGCAGCTCCGTGGCGGCGCGGTATCTGCACCTGGCCCTTGAAACCTGTCCGGGGTACCGGCTGGCCGCCCTGCTCGATGAACTCCTCGCCCAGGGGTGCGTGAGTGGATGGGCCACCAACCCGGAGACGGCCTGGCGGCCGTCCGTGGGGGAGCTGGGGTAGGACCACAGCGGTTCGGCCGTGCGTCGTCGGCCGGTGCTCACGGGTCCCGCACCGGTGCCGGGCGGGCCGACGCCGGGCCGGAAACCATGAGACAATGAAAGCCGAGACCCGGTTGGGTCCGCGTTTTGCGCGCAGTTCGCGCCGCTGGGAAATCCACGGCAGCGGCTCTGCTGCACCGGGAACATTGCCGGTGCGCCGGCCGTTGTACGGAGTGGCCCTGCAGCCGGGAACAGTGCGCAAAAGCACCGCGGACTTGACAGGGTCATAGTGGTGTTGCCCGCAGGTGGCACCACAGACCGCCGCAAGAAAGGTTTTCTGTGTCTCCTACTTCCAAGAGGAACGACTCTGCTACCGGGGCCGATGCCCCGGCAACCACGGCGGGCGAGCCGCTGAGCCCCGCGCAGAAGAGGGCGGCCACCATCGCCGCCAAGAAGGCCGCAGCCGCCGCAGACGGCACCGCTGTTCCCGCCACGCGCGGCCGCAAGCCCAAGGCCGCCGGCGATGCCGCTCCGAAGGCAACCCGCGGACGCAAGGCCGCCAAGGATGATGACGACCACGGCGACGGCGAGGCTGTCGACATTGAGGCCGAGGCCGAGGACGCCGACCACGACGACGCCGAGGCGCCCGCCGCGGGCAGCGCGGCCCCGGCCGCGACAGGCACCGGCTTTGTCTACTCCGATGCGGACGACGACGACGCCCCCGTGCAGCAGGTCATGTCCGCCGGCGCCACCGCCGACCCGGTCAAGGACTACCTGAAGCAGATCGGCAAGGTCGCACTGCTGAACGCCGAGCAGGAAGTCGACCTCGCCCTGCGGATCGAGGCCGGCCTCTTCGCCGAGGAAAAGATCACCCGCGAGGGCGACACCATGGATCCGAAGTTCAAGCGAGAGCTTGAGTTCATCATCCACGACGGCAAGCGCGCCAAGAACCACCTGCTCGAGGCCAACCTGCGCCTGGTGGTGTCGCTGGCCAAGCGCTACACCGGCCGCGGCATGCTGTTCCTGGACCTGATCCAGGAAGGCAACCTGGGTCTGATCCGCGCCGTGGAGAAGTTCGACTACACCAAGGGCTTCAAGTTCTCCACCTACGCCACCTGGTGGATCCGCCAGGCCATCACCCGTGCCATGGCCGACCAGGCCCGCACCATCCGCATCCCGGTGCACATGGTGGAGGTCATCAACAAGCTGGCCCGCGTCCAGCGCCAGATGCTCCAGGACCTGGGCCGCGAGCCCACACCGGAGGAACTGGCCCTCGAGCTGGACATGACCCCCGAAAAGGTGGTCGAGGTCCAGAAGTACGGCCGCGAGCCCATCTCGCTGCACACCCCGCTGGGTGAGGATGGCGACTCCGAGTTCGGCGACCTCATCGAGGACTCCGAGGCAGTCGTTCCCGCCGACGCCGTGAGCTTCACCCTGCTCCAGGAGCAGCTGCACTCGGTGCTGGACACGCTCTCCGAGCGTGAAGCCGGTGTGGTGGCCATGCGCTTTGGCCTGACCGATGGCCAGCCGAAGACTTTAGACGAAATCGGCAAGGTCTACGGCGTCACGCGTGAGCGCATCCGCCAGATCGAATCCAAGACCATGTCCAAGCTGCGCCACCCGTCGCGGTCGCAGGTGCTGCGGGACTACCTGGACTAGTCCCCAGCGGCTCCCCGGGTTCGCAAGCTCATCCGGGGAGCCCTCGCCGCTGTGGGCCCACCCACCTTCGTCTTGCGAGCTGGACCCGTTTCCGGCCGCCTTCCATGCACCTGCGTGGACGGCGGCAGGAAACGGGTCCAGCCGTTTAACGCTGCGACCCGCCGCCGGATGCGCCCGGATGCGCAAAGAGGGACCCCCAGTTTGGGGATCCCTCTTTGTCTGTGGCGTGCTTTGTGGCCGACGAATCAGTCGTCGATCGACACCGGGGCCTTCTCGGTGAGGCGGCTGGTCTCGTCGTGCCATTCGGCGGCCAACGGGCGCAGGGTTGCTTCGACGCTGCGGGCGTGGTGGCCGCAGAAGATGAGCTCTCCGCCGGAGGCTTCCAGCACCACACGCACGTAAGCCTGGGCTCCGCAACGATCGCAGCGGTCCAAGGTGTTCAGCTCGCGGCTGGCGAGGGCTGTGGTCATGATGGCCTCCTAAAGTAGATCTGTGTACCAATACAACCATCGGGCACCGACATTCGTGGTCCCCAAAGGTGGACTTTCGCTTACCGCGTAGAACCCTTGCCGCCGGGGCCTTGCCCTGCTTGTGGCCGTGCCGTCCGGCACGCCTGCACTGTCGGTGCCTTCTGGCACGCTAGCCTAGAGTTGGCCCCCAAAACACGCAGGGCACCGCCATGCCGCCTGGTTCCAGGCGGCAACGGTGCCTGGGCGGCCAAGTTTTCCCGTCCACACCAGTCCAAGGAGCATGCCAGAGAATGGCCCGCCAGAATTCCGATTACACCGCCCGCCATCTCTCCGTGCTGGAGGGGCTGGAGGCGGTGCGCAAGCGGCCCGGCATGTACATCGGGTCCACGGACTCCCGCGGTCTGATGCACTGCCTCTGGGAAATCATCGACAACTCCGTCGATGAGGCCCTGGCCGGCTATGGCCAGAACATCAAGGTGATACTGCACCCGGACAGCTCCGTGGAGATCCACGACGACGGCCGCGGCATCCCCGTGGACGTGGAGCCCAAGACCGGGCTGACCGGCGTCGAGGTGGTGCTGACCAAGCTCCACGCCGGCGGCAAGTTTGGCGGCAGCTCCTACTCGGCCTCGGGTGGTCTGCACGGCGTCGGCGCCTCGGTGGTCAACGCGCTCTCCGCGCGCCTGGACGTCCAGGTGGACCGTGGCGGCAAGACCTACCAGATGTGCTTCCGCCGCGGCGAGCCCGGCCACTTCCAGGACACCGGCCGCACGCTGAGCCCCGACGTGGACTTCGAGCCGTTCGTGGACAAGTCCTCCCTGGACATTGTGGGCACCACCAAGCGCGGCGTGACGGGCACCCGCATCCGCTACTGGGCGGACCGGCAGATCTTCACGCCCGACGCCAAGTTCTCCTATGACGATCTGGCCGCGCGCGCCCGGCAGACCTCCTTCCTGGTGCCGGGCCTGCGGATCACCATCCGCGACGAGCGCCGGCTGGCCGGCACCCCCGGCGAGTCCGCGGTGCACGAAGAGGTGTTCCACCACGACGGCGGCCTGACCGAATTTGTGGACTTCCTGGCCAACGACGCCGCCGTGACGGACATTTGGCGCCTGCACGGCAGCAGCACCTTCAAGGAAACCGTTCCCGTGCTGGACGCGAACGGCCACATGAAGAGCACCGAGGTGGAGCGCGACTGCGAGGTGGACATTGCCCTGCGCTGGGGCATCGGCTACGACACCACCGTGCGCTCCTTCGTGAACATCATCGCCACGCCCAAGGGCGGCCGCCACCAGGAGGGTTTCGAGCAGGCCCTGCTGAAGACCTTCCGCAAGGTCATCGAGGCCAATGCCCGCAAGCTCAAGGCCGGCAACGACAAGATCGACAAGGATGACGTCACCGCCGGCCTGACCGCCGTGCTGACCGTCCGCATGGCCGAGCCGCAGTTTGAGGGCCAGACCAAGGAGATCCTGGGCACGCCGGCGGTGCGCAACATCGTCGCCAAGGTGGTCGAACGCGAGCTCAGCGCCAAGCTGACCTCCACCGCCCGCAATGAGAAGACCCAGTCGGCGCTGCTGCTGGAAAAGGTTGTCGCGGAGATGAAATCGCGCATCTCCGCGCGGGTGCACAAGGAGACCCAGCGGCGCAAGAATGCGCTGGAGACCTCCTCGCTGCCCACCAAGCTGGCCGACTGCCGCACCGACGACACCGTGCGCAGCGAGCTCTTCATTGTCGAGGGCGACAGCGCGCTGGGCACGGCCAAATTGGCCCGTTCCTCCGACTTCCAGGCCCTGCTGCCCATCCGCGGCAAGATCCTCAACGTCCAGAAGGCGTCGGTGGGCGACATGCTCTCCAACGCCGAATGCGCGGCGCTGATCCAGGTGGTGGGTGCCGGGTCCGGGCGCAGCTTTGACCTCGAGGCCGCCCGCTACGGCAAGGTGATCCTGATGACCGACGCCGACGTCGACGGCGCGCACATCCGTACGCTGCTGCTCACCCTGTTCTTCCGCTACATGCGCCCGATGATCGACGCCGGCCGGGTCTATGCCGCCGTGCCGCCGCTGCACCGGGTGGAGGTCATCAACGCCGGCTCCAAGGCCAATGAGATGGTCTACACCTACTCCGAGCAGGAACTCCACACGCTGCTGGCGAAGCTGGAGAAGGGGGGCAAGCGCTACAAGGAGCCCATCCAGCGCTACAAGGGCCTGGGTGAAATGGACGCCGACCAACTGGCCGAGACCACCATGGATCCGCGGCACCGCACGCTGCGCCGTGTGCGGGTGGTCGACGCCGAGGCGGCGGCCAGCGCCGAGCGCACCTTTGAGCTGTTGATGGGCTCCGACGTCGCCCCGCGCAAGGACTTCATCATCGCCGGCAGCGCGTCCCTCGACCGGGACCGCATCGACGCCTAGCTAGGAGAACGCGCCCGGGACGATCAGCAGGGCCGTGGGGGCGGCCAGCAGCAGGGCGGAGGCGCCGAGCACCAACGCCTGGGCGCCGCGCCCGAGCGGTGGCGCGGGCTTGAGCAGCCGTCCCAGCCGGGCCGAGGTGGTTTCCGGCGTGTCGATCTTGGCGCCGCCGGTGCCCACCAGTTCGGCCGCGGGCAGCTGGGCGGAGCCGCTGGCCACCAGCGCTATCGCCGTCACCAGGGTGCCCCGGCTGACCGTCTTGAGCGCGACGTCGTCGGCGAGCATTTCAATCAGCGAACTCACCGATCGCTGGGCCAGCTTGGAGGTGGGCAGCCACGGCAGGGCCGAACGCCAGGCGGCAAAGGCCCACAGCAGCAGGTGGTGGCGCTGGGCCAGATGCGTCTCCTCGTGGATCAGCACGGCCCGCAATTCCTCCGCGGAGAGCAGGTTCATCAGCCCGTCCGAGAGCACCGTGACGGAGCGGGATCCGCCGGGCAGGCAGTACGCGACAGGCGCGTCGTGGTTGATGACCACCGTGTCGGGGCGCTCGGCCGAGGGGGAGCTGAGCAGGTGCAGCATGTCCCGGTGCCGACGGCGCTGGGATTGGATGCGGTAGTAGGTCAGCAGCAGGGTGAAGACGAGGTGGGCCAGCAAAAGGGCCGCCGCGCTCAGGGCGAAGGCGTGCCAAATGCCCAGCGCATCCATGGACTCGCGGCCGAGGGCGATGCCCAGCAGATGGCGCAGCCCGGCAATCAGATTCTCGCCCAGCGGTTCCAGCCCGAAGCAGAGCATGGCGCCGATCATGGAGAGTCCACCGGCGAGGGCGATCGCCTGCCACAGGATCAGGGCGGCAAAAGGCGAGCGGGCAGGCCAAGCGGCGCGCGAAAGCAGCACCGGAACCGGCCACGCCAAGGCAACCGCCAGGGCAGCCAGAAACCAAGAGGTGGCGAACATACGTTCAGGCTACCGTGCCGGTGGCGGCGCGGTAGCCCTTAGCCGTGGCCCAGCAGCTTGCGCAGGGTTTCGGCCTCGCCGTCGCTGACGGTGCCGATGAAACGGGCCAGTACGGCCTCGCGGTCCGGAGCGGAGCCCAGCACCTCAAGCATGAGCTCGGCGGTGTGCTCGGCGCGGCTTGTCACGGCGCGGTAGCGGTGCGGGCGGGTGTCGCGTTCGCGCTCCACCAGCCCCTTCTTCTCCAGCCGGGACAGGACAGTCAGCACGGTGGTGACGGCCAGCGACTTGGTGTCGTTGGCCCGGCTGTTGCTGGCGGCGGGCCGCAGCGAAAGCAGGTCACGGAGCTCATTGGCCGTGATTGCCTCCGGGTGTTCCCACAACAGATCCATGACAGCTCGTTCGAGCTCCCCAAGAGTGGCCATTTAGATCCTTCAAGCGAGTTGTCCTACATGTGTCTTGAGGTTAAATGTACCTGCAATCCGATCAATGTTCTACAGTGGGTAGAAGTAACTCTTCTACGTGACGTAGAAAAGCAATCCGAACCCACCTCCGAGGGGAACTGATGGAAGCATTGGACATTGCACGCTGGCAATTCGGAATCACCACGGTTTACCACTTCCTGATGGTCCCGTTGACCATCGGTCTGGGACTCGTGGTGGCCGTCATGCAGACGTTTTGGCACCGGACGGGAAAGGACGAGTACCTCCGGATGACCAAATTCTGGGGCAAGCTCTTCCTGATCAACTTCATCATGGGCGTGGCCACCGGCATCGTCCAGGAGTTCCAGTTCGGCATGGCCTGGAGCGAGTACAGCCGGTTTGTGGGCGATGTGTTCGGCGCCCCGCTGGCCATGGAGGCCCTGCTCGCCTTCTTCGTGGAGTCCACCTTCCTGGGCCTGTGGATCTTCGGCTGGAAGAAGCTGCCCAAGGCGGTCCACCTGGCCTGCCTGTGGGTCGCCGTCGTCGGCTCGGTCATCTCCGCCTACTTCATCATCGTCGCGAACTCCTGGATGCAGCACCCGGTGGGCGTGAAGCTGGTCAACGGCCACCCGCAGATGGTGGACGCCTGGGCCGTCTTCACCAACAACACCGCCCTCGTGGCCTTCCCGCACACCATCATGGGCGCCCTGGCGGTGGCCGGCGGTTTCCTGCTCGGCATCGCCTGGTACCACCTGTGGCGCCGCCGCCACGACGGCATCGACACCGTTGACGCCAACGGCTACGTGGTGGTGGGGGAGTCCGCCACCATCCTCGGCCGCGACAAGCGGGACCACAAGGTCTGGCTGACCTCCCTGCGCATCGGCGCCGTCGTCGCCATGATCTCCTTTGCCGGCACCGCCATCACCGGGGACCTGCAGGGCAAACTGATGTTCGAACAGCAGCCGATGAAGATGGCCGCCGCGGAGGCCGCCTGCCACGACGGCACCAGCTTCTCGGTGCTCTCCTGGGGCGACGTCGGCAGCCGCAACTGCGACGACGTCGTGGCCCTGATCGAGGTGCCGGGGCTGCTGTCCTTCCTGGCCCACGGCGACTTCAGCACCGAGGTCAAGGGCGTGAACACCCTTGTGCCGGAGTACCAGGCGAAGTACGGCACCAACCTGCCCGACAACCCCATCTACGGCGACCGCGCCGGCAGCGACGTCCAGTACGTGCCCGTCATGGCCGTCACCTACTGGGGCTTCCGCATGATGATCGGCTTCGGCGGGATCGCGGCGCTGGCGGCGTTCGTGGCGTTCTTCGTGGTGCGCAAGGGCACGGTGCCCCAATCGAAGTGGCTGATGCGGCTGGCGCTGTTCGGCATCCTGGCGCCGTTTGGTGCCAACTCGGCCGGCTGGATCTTCACCGAGCTGGGCCGCCAGCCCTTCGTGGTGGCGCCCAACCCGCAGATGAACGGCATCGACCAGGTCTTCATGTTCACCGCGGCCGCCGTGTCGCCCGGGGTGTCCATCGGCGAACTGCTGTTCTCCGTGATAGCCCTGACCGCCGTCTACGCCGTGCTGCTGGTGGTGGAGGTGGGCCTGCTGGTCACTTACATCCGCGGTGGCGTGGCCTCGGCCATGCCGGAGCTGGCGCACCCGCCGGCGGCCGCCGGCGGCAAGGACAAGGGCAAGGACCACGACGGCGGCACCCCGGACGGGGACGACGTCCTGGCGTTCGCGTACTAGGCACTGGATAAGGATTCGATTCAATGGAAACTCTGCCCACAATCTGGTTTGTCCTGATCGCCGTGCTCTGGACCGGGTACCTGTTCCTGGAGGGCTTCGACCTCGGCGTCGGGATGCTGGTCAAGACCTTCGCCCGCACCAATGATGAAAAGCGCCTGCTGCTGAACACGGTGGGCCCGGTCTGGGACGGCAACGAGGTCTGGCTGCTGACCGCCGGCGGGGCCACCTTTGCGGCCTTTCCGTTCTGGTACGCCTCGCTGTTCTCCACGCTCTACGTGCCGCTGGTGCTGGTGCTGCTCGCCCTGATCTTCCGGGCGGTCTCCTTCGAATACCGGGGAAAGGTGGATTCGCCGCGCTGGCGGGCCGGCTGGGACTGGGCCATGTCCTTGGGCTCGTTCCTCTCCGCCTTCGGTGTCGGGGCCATGCTGGCCCTGACCACCACCGGCCTGCCGATCAACGCCAACGGCGACCGCGAGGGCGGACCCTTCTCCTGGTTCAACGGCTACGCCGTCCTGGGCGGGCTGGCCATCGTGGCCTTTGCCCTGGTGCACGCGCTGGCCTTCCTGGCCCTGAAGACCGACGGTGAAGTCCGCCTGCGCGCCCGCAGGGCCGTGCGCCGCTGGTTGCCGGTGGCGCTGCTGCCGCTGGCTGCCTGGGTCATCATCGTGGCCCTGCAGCGCGGCAATGCCGCCAGCTGGGTGCTCATCGTGTTGGCCGTGGCCGGGGCGGTGGCCGCCTGGGTGTTCAACGCCGCGGACCGCGAGGGCCTCAGCTTCGCCTCGCTGGGGGTGTTCCTGCTGGCCGGGAGTGCCTCGCTGTTCACCTCGGCGTTCCCGACGGTGCTGCCCTCCACGCTGGACCCGGCGTGGGACCTCACTGTCAACAACGCCTCGTCCTCGCCCTACACGCTGGGGCTGATGACGGTGGTCGCGTGCATCGGCGTGCCGCTGGTGCTCGCCTACCAGGCCTGGACCTACTGGGTGTTCCGCAAGCGGATCAGCACCAAGCACCTGCCGGCCGCGCACGCCGTCGTCCCCGCGGTTGGGGCGGGTCCGGCAGCGGCCGCTTCGGGCCAGGCCTAGCCATGGCGGAACTCGCCAGCGTGCCCGGCGCCGTCCCGCAGGCTCGGAGCCGGCGGGGCCCCGAGCTCCCGCCGGGGCGTGCGGCCCGTGCCGCCCTGGTGTGGCTGGGGGCGGCCGCCGCGGCCAAGGCGGCGTCGCTGGTGCTGCTCATGGGCGGGCTGGCCTCGGCGCTGGCGTCGCTGGCGGCCGGGCACGGCGTGGACGCCTCCGCGCTGCTCTGGCAGGGGCTGGCCGGCGGTGCCGGGCTGGCCGGCGCCGGCTGGGGGCAGGCGATCCTGGCCCGCCGTGCGGCGCTGGGCACCAAGGAGGAGCTGCGTGCGGCCCTGATGGCCAGGCACCTCGGCCCCGGTGGCGCCGGGGGAACCGGTGCGCCCGGCGCCGGGGCGCAGAGCATGCTCGCCAGCCGGGGCCTGGACGGCCTCGACGCCTACTTCGCCGCCTACCTGCCTGCCCTGGTCACCACGGCCGTGTTGCCGCTGATGCTGGGTGCCCGGATCCTGCTGGCCGATTGGGTGAGCGCGCTGATCATCGTGCTGACCATTCCGCTGGTGCCCGTCTTCATGGTCCTCATCGGCCTGCACACCCAGGAGCGCGTGGCCGCTGCCGCCGCCGGGCTGGACCGGCTCTCCAACCACCTGCTCGAGCTCGCCCGCGGGCTGCCGGTGCTGGTGGGCCTGCGCCGGGCCGGTGCCCAGCGGGCCGCCCTGCGCGACGTCTCGGAGCAGTACCGCAAATCCACCATGGCGACGCTGAAGACAGCCTTCCTCTCCAGCCTGGCCCTGGAACTGATCAGCACCATCTCCGTGGCAGTGGTGGCCGTGTTCATTGGCGTCCGCCTCGTGTACGGGCAGATGCCGCTGGAGGCCGGGCTGCTGGCCCTGATGCTCGCGCCGGAGTGCTTTCGCCCGCTGCGCGAGGTGGGGGCGGCGCACCATGCCAGCGAGGACGGCGTCGAGGCCCTGCGCCGCGTCCGGACGCTGCTGGACGGCGGCGAGGACGAGCCGGGCGGCGCGTTGGGCGGGGCCGCCTCCGGCCACCTCGACCGCACGGACGCCGGCAGCGGTGCAGGCGTGGCGGTCCGCGGCCTGGCGGTCCGCTATGCCGGCCGCACCGACCCGGCCGTGGACGGTGCCACCTTCAGCATTCCCGCCGGGGGAGCCCACGTGCTGGACACCCCCAGCGGCACCGGCAAGACCACCGTGTTGGCCGTGCTCGCCGGCTCTCTGGCGGCCGTCCCGGGTGTGGAGGTCACCGGCAGCGTCAGCGGACCTGCGGCCGGGCGCACCGTCTACGCCGCACAGCACCCGCTGTTCACTGAGGACACCGTCGACGCCGAGCTGCGGCTCCACGGCGGCGGCCCGCGGGAGCTTCCGGTCGGCGAAGGGCAGCTCGCCTCCGTGCTCGCCGCCGCCAACGCCGGGCACCTTGGGGGCCGCACGCTCACCGAGTGCAGCCCGGGGGAGCTGCGCCGGGTGGCCGTGGCCCGTGCCCTGCTCCGCTGCGCCGTCGACCCTTCCGTGGCCCTGGCGCTCTTTGACGAGCCCACGGCCCATCTGGACCCCGCCTCTGCCGACGCCGTCCGCCGGGCCATCGCGGGCCTGCGCGGCACTGCCACGGTGCTGGTGGCCACGCACGACCGTGCCCTGGCGGCCCTGCTCACCGGGACTACGGTTGACCCGGGGACAGCCGGCGCATCCTCCACCGCAAGCTCCACCCCTGCCGGGCCTGCCCGCGCCGGGGAGCCGGAGCCGGCTGCCCCGGCCGACCCCGCCGCCCCGGCGCTGCCGCCATTCCGCTGGCGCTGGCTGGCCCGGCTGCCGCTGCACTCGCCCCGGTTCGCCGCCGGCGTCGTGCTCTCCTCGCTGGCCACGCTCAGCGCCGCGGCGCTCGCGGGCCTGTCCGGCTGGCTGATCGTCCACGCCGCGGAACGCCCGCCCATGCTGTACCTGATGGCCTTCATCGTGGGTGTGCGGTTCTTTGGCATTGCCCGGTCCGTGCTGCGGTACTGCGAGCGGCTGTTCGTCCACGATGCCGCGCTGCGCTGGTCCGCCGGACTGCGGCTGCGGCTCTGGGACGCCCTGGGCTCCAGCGTCGCGCACTGGGGCCGGCTCACGCGCTCCGGCGGCGCCCTGGGCACGCTGGTGGCCGACGTCGACGAGCTGCGCGACGCCGTGCCCCGGGCCATCGTCCCGCTGCCGGCCGCCGTCCTCTCCTACGCCGGCATTCTGCTGGCCGTCGGTGCACTGGTGCCCCAGGCGGTGTGGATCGTTGCCGTGGCCGGTGTGCTGGCCCTGGCCGTGCTGCCCCTGGCCATGCTGGCCGCCGAGCGGCGCAGCAGTGCCGCCGTGGCCGTGCACCGCTCCTGGCTGGCCGAACGCACCAGCACGCTGTTGGCCGCCGCCGGACAGCTGGCCGCCAACTCCGTGGGCCGCCTCCAGGCGCGCCGCTTCGCCGACGCCGACCTGCGCGGCGGTGCCGCGGCCCGGCGCGCAGCCTGGGCCGCCGGGATGGGGCAGGCCGGCGTCTTCGCACTGACCAGTGCCGGCGCCGTGGCCGTGCTGCTGGCCGGTGCCGCCGGCGGGTCCGATGCCAAGGCCGTGGCCGTCGCCGTGCTGCTGATGCTGGCCCTGTCCGAGCCGCTGGGCAGCTACCTCGAGGCCGTCCTGCAACTGCCCGTGCTGGCGCAGATGATGCGGCGCACCATGCCGCTGCTGGATGCCCCCGCCACGGTGGTGCCCGCGGCGGTGGAAGCCGAGGCCGATGCCGCTCCGGCGGCGGTGGATGCGGACGTTCATGCCGCTCCGGCGGCTCTGCCCGCCGCCACAGCACTGGCGGTCCGGGAACTCGCCGCACGCTACCCGGGCGGCACCGCCGACGTTTTTGCCGGCGTTTCGGGCTCCGCCCGGCCGGGCCGCTGGTGGGTGGTCACCGGGTCCTCCGGGTCGGGCAAGTCCACGCTGCTTGCGGTGCTGCTGGGCTTCCTGGCCCCCAGCGCCGGCAGCTACACGCTCCAGACAGGAACCCAAGCGCCGGTGGACCCCTACCTGGGCCGCACGCCGGTCGCGGCCGCCGCGCTGGCCTCCGTCGCCTGGTGCCCGCAGGAGGCCTACCTCTTCGACTCCACCCTCCGGGCCAACCTGGCCCTCGCCCGCCCGGCCGGGGCGGCGCCCTCGGATGGGGAATTGGCCCAGGCCCTGCACACCGTGGGACTGGGGTCCTGGCTGTCCGGGTTGCCCGACGGTCTGGCCACCCGGGTGGGTCCGGGCGGCCACCACCTCTCCGGAGGGCAGCGCCAGCGCGCCAGCGCCGCCCGCGCCCTGCTGGCAGGGTCCGCCGTCGTCCTGTTGGACGAGCCGACCGCCCACTTGGGCGCCGACGAGGCCCGGGCGCTGGTGGCGGACCTCCGGGAGGCCCTGGCGGGCAGCACGGTGGTGCTGGTGACGCACGACGGCGCCTTGGCCCAGCGCGGTGGCGGAGCCACCATCCTGCCGGCCGCCAGCGCCGGGGCGTTCGAGCCGGCCGGGGACGGTGCCGAGCTGCTGGCGGTTTAGTAGGCTGGCGGCATGAGTGAGGAACGTGTGGCCCTGCCCACTGCGGACGGGCTGGAATTCCGCGCCATCACGGCGGCGGACATTGAGCCCTGGCTGGCCCTAATCCAGCGCATCGCCGCGGTCGAGAAACCGCCGTGGCATGAGCAGCGCTCGGATCTGGAGGACGTCTTCGCCTCGGCGAAGAACGATCCGGTGCTGAACACCCTGATGGGGTTCGATGCCGGCGGGACGCCGCGCGCCTGGGGCCGGGTGACCAAGAACCTGGACGGGGCCAAGGCCCTCGTGGCCGGCGGCGTCGATCCGGATTTCCGCCGGCGGGGCCTCGGTACGGCTGTGCTGCGCTGGTCCGTGGCCCAGGCCGGGCGCCGCTTTGCCGACGACGGCGGTGGCGCGCCACTCGTGCGCGCCTTCGCCGAGGAATCCAA
Source organism: Pseudarthrobacter sp. P1 (assembly GCF_050156935.1). Lineage (NCBI taxonomy): Bacteria > Bacillati > Actinomycetota > Actinomycetes > Micrococcales > Micrococcaceae > Pseudarthrobacter > Pseudarthrobacter sp. P1. Next base: position 170,690 of record NZ_CP189584.1, read on the forward strand.
CACCGGCACCAGTGCGCTGCTGGCGGCCGGGGGCTTCGCCGTGGTGCGCTGGTTCACGGAAATGAACCGCCCCCTGTCCGGCGGGCTGCCGGCGGTGGAGCTGGCCGAGGGGCTGCGGATCGTCCCGTTCGGCCCCGGACTCAGCGAACAGGTCAGGCTGGCCCACAACGAGGCGTTCGCCGACCATTGGGGCTCCGAACCGCGCGACGAGGAGGCCTGGGGATTCGTGGTCAACCACGAGCAGAGCCGCCCCGATTGGAGCACAGCCGTTCTTGACGAGGCCACCGGGGAGATGGTGGCCTACCAGCTGGCCAGCTACGACCCCGCCGTGCTGGCCAACGAGGGCCGCGACGAGGGCTACACGGAGCTGTTGGGTGTCCGCCGGCAATGGCGCGGCCGCGGCCTGGCCCGGGCGCTGCTGGCCGATGCGATGGCACGGTTCAAGGCCTCCGGCATGGACCACGCAAGCCTCGGCGTCGACACCGAAAACCCCTCCGGCGCCCTGGGCATCTACCAACGCATGGGCTACACCGCCACCCACCGCTCCATGGCCTGGGACAAGGCGCTCTAGCTAGCCGTCCACGTCGTGCAGGTGGTGGACGACGTCGTGCAGGAAGTATCCGGCGAGCGTGTGGACGGTGAAGGCGGAGCCGTTGCTGCGCAGCCCGGTGCGCTCCCACTGGTCCTCGCTGACGGTGGCGAAGGCGGAGGCGGCCGCCTCGCCGGCGTCGAGCAATTCATGGGCGACCACGGCGGGGTCCTGGCCGGCGTAGTCGGCGTCGACGGCCGCCTTGTCCTGGTCCCAATTGGCAAAGGTGGGATTGTCCTGGGCCAGCATGAGGTCCAGGCGGCCCTCGAAGACCTCGAACACATCCCGGACGTGGCAGGCGTACTCCAAGGCCGACCAGGTGTGCTCGTTGGGGCGGACGGCTGCCTCGTGCCGGCGCAGGACGGCCTGCCACCGGGGCAGCAGCTCCGGAATGGTGCTCGCCACGGTGGCAGGGGTGGCCTCGGCGGCGGCAAAACCGCATTCCGGGCACGTCTCGTCCAGGACCCAGGTCCAGTCTTTGTCATCGGGAATGATCGCCATGGGGCCAGTGTAGGCATACGCCGCCGGCCGGCGTGCCGCTGTTACAGCAGCACGCCCTGGCCGTTGTCCAGGCCAAAGGCCTCGGGCTCGACGGCGGAGGGTGCCAACGCCGGTTTGGCCCTGGGTGCCTCTGGTCCACCTGGTGCCTCCGGTCCACCCGGGCCGGCGGGCGCCGGGGATCCGCCGGTGTCGACGCTGGGGCCGAGGATGTCGATGCTCTGCGCCAGGGCGATGCCGGACCCGTCGCGGCGGCCGTGCTCGGTGGGCAGGGCGCGGACGACGCCGTTGGCCGCGGAGGCCTTCGCCGGACCGTGGCCGGCCCAGGCGAGCAGCAGGACGTCCTCGCCCTTGAGGAAGCGGTGCGCGCGCACACCGGCCGTTGCGCGTCCCTTGGCGGGGTATTCGTCGAACGCCGTGACCTTGGCGCTGCCGGTGTTGGTGCCGGGCAGGGCATCGGTGGCGCCGGCGATGGTGACCACCACGGCGTCCGGGTCGGCCACCGGCACCACGTTGAAGCTGATGGCCCGGTCGCCGGCGGCCAGCTTGATGCCCGCCATGCCGCCGGCCAGCCGGCCCTGCGGGCGCACCGCCCCGGCCGCCAGGCGCAGCAGCTGGGCGCCGGCGGTGATGAACACGAGTTCGTCGTCGTCCGACGCCGGGGCGGCGCCGAGAACGCGGTCCTTGCCCTTGAGCGTGATGTACTCCCAGTCGTCCCGGTTGAGCGGGTAGTCCGGCTGGACACGCTTGACGATGCCCTCGGCGGTGCCCACGGCCAGGACGGCGTTGAGCGAGGCGAAGGCCACCACGGTCTCGCCCTTGGCCAGGGTGATGAACTCCTTGGCGGGCACGCCACCGGCCAGATTGGGCAGGGCCGCGGTGGGCGGCAGCAGGGGCATGTCCACCACCTGCAGGCGCAGCATGCGCCCGGCGGAGGTCAGTGCGCCAATCTCGGCCCGGGCGCTGGTCCTGACCACGGAGAGGAAGATGTCGTGCTTGGTGCGCCCGCCGGTCTCCACCAGCGGCTCCGCCGTCGAGGTCCGCGCGATCTGGCCCGAGGCGGTCAGGACCACCCAACAGGGGTCGTCGGCGATTTCCAGGGCCAGCGGGGCCACCTTGCCCTTGGCCCCGGCGGGGCCGGCCGCGAGGGCCTTCGCCACCGAGGCATGAACCGCCTCGGATTCGAGCAGGATGGTCCGGCGCCCGGTGGCGTACTTCTCGGAGATGGCGCCGAGTTCGCTGGAGACCAGGGAGCGCAGCGCGGCCTCGGAGCCCAGGATGGCCTCCAGCTCCGCGATCTCGCGGTGCAGCTCGGACTGCTCCTTCTCCAGTTCGATCCGCGAGAAGCGGGTGAGCTGGCGCAGGCGCAGTTCCAGGATGTGGTTGGCCTGGATCTCGGAGAGGTCGTAGATGGACATCAGCCGTTCGCGGGCGGCGGCCGTCTCGTCCGAGGACCGGATGACCGCGATGACCTCGTCGATGTCCACGATGGCCACCAGCAGGCCCTCCACCAGGTGCAGGCGGTCCTTCTTCTTGCCCAGCCTAAAGACGGTGCGGCGGCGCACCACGTCCAGGCGGTGGCCCACATAGACGCGCAGCAGCTCCAGCAGCCCCAGGGTCTGCGGCTGGCCGTCCACCAGTGTGACGTTGTTGATGCCGAAGGAATCCTCCATGGGGGAGTACCTGTACAGCTGCTCGATGACGGCGTTGGGGTTGAAGCCGTTCTTGATCTCGATGACCAGGCGCAGGCCGTGGTTGCGGTCGGTCAGGTCCACGATGTCGGAAATGCCGGCCAGCTTCTTGGAGGTGACGGCGTCCTTGATCTTTTCGATCACCTTTTCCGGGCCCACCATGTACGGCAGCTCGGTGACCACCAGCCCGGTGCGGCGGGCGGTGAGCTGCTCCACCTCCACCTTGGCGCGGGTCTTGAAGGAGCCGCGGCCGGTGCGGTAGGCGTCGCGGATGCCGGCCAGTCCCACGATCCGCCCGCCGGTGGGCAGGTCGGGGCCGGGGATGAAGCCCATGATGTCCTCGAGCGTGGCATCGGGGTGGTCGATCAGGTGCCGGGCGGCGGCAATGACCTCGCCCAGGTTGTGCGGGGCCATATTGGTGGCCATGCCGACGGCGATGCCGGTGGCGCCGTTGACCAGCAGGTTGGGGAAGGCGGCGGGCAGGACCTCGGGCTGGGTGAGCTGGTTGTCGTAGTTGGGGACAAAGTCCACCACGTCCTCGTCCAGGTTGTCCGTCAGCGCCAGCGCGGAGGCGGCCAGCCGGGCCTCGGTGTAGCGGGGAGCGGCGGGGCCGTCGTCGAGCGAGCCGAAGTTTCCATGTCCGTCGATCAGCGGCAGGCGCAGCGAGAACTGCTGGGCCATGCGCACCATGGCGTCGTAGATGGCGGTGTCGCCGTGCGGGTGCAGCTTGCCCATGACCTCGCCCACCACGCGGGCGCTCTTGACGTGGCCCCGGTCCGGGCGCAGGCCCATCTCGCTCATCATGTACAGGATGCGCCGCTGGACCGGCTTGAGGCCGTCGCGGGCGTCCGGGAGGGCGCGCGAGTAGATCACCGAATAGGCGTATTCGAGGAAGGACCCTTCCATCTCCTGGGTCACATCAATGTCGATGATGTTTTCCGTGAAATCCGCCTCTGCCGGGGGTTGCCGCTTGGCCATGGTGGGGAAAGGGTCCTTACTGCTGGATCGTGACGTGTGGAGATTCCACAGCCGGGCGCGCAGGCCGCGGCCTTGCTCCGGAACGAGTGTGGGTACAGTGATTCTATGGTGAACCACCGACAGCCCGGGGCATATCCCCAACATTGGGAGGCCGATGTCGTCCTGCGGGACGGGGGCACGGCCCACCTGCGGCCCATCGCGCCCGATGACGCCGAGGGGCTCCAATCCTTCCACATGGCGCAGTCGGCGGACTCCACCTACCTGCGCTTCTTCACCTACAAGGCCAAGCTGAGCGCCAAGGAAGTGCGCCGTTTCACAGAGTTGGACTACCGCGACCGGGTGGCATTGGTCATCACCCACGGTGGGGAGATCATCGGCGTCGGCCGCTACGACCGGCTGGACAACCCCGCCGAGGCGGAGGTGGCCTTCAACATTTCCGACGCGCACCAGGGCCGCGGGCTGGGTTCGATCCTGCTGGAGCACCTGGCCGCCGCCGCGCGGGAAAACGGGATCAGCCGTTTCATCGCGGAGATCCTGCCGGAGAACCGCAAGATGCTCCAGGTGTTCTCCGAGGCCGGCTATGAGGTGCACAGGCATTTCGACGACGGCGTCGTGTCGGTGGCGTTCGACATCGACCCCACCGAGAAGTCCCGGGCCGTGATGGCCTCCCGCGAGCACCGCGCCGAGGCCCGTTCGGTGGCCGGGCTGCTGGCGCCGCGGACCGTGGCAGTGATCGGTGCCAGCCGGCGCTGGGGCAGCGTGGGGCAGCAGCTGCTGGACCACGTGGTGGAGGGCGGTTTTGCCGGCGGCATCTTTGCCGTGAACCCGGATGCGCTGGAGGTCAACGGGATGCTGCCGTACGCCAGCATCTCCGCGGTGCCCGGCCCGGTGGACCTGGCGGTCATCGCCGTGCCCTATGGCGAGGTCGCGCGCGTGGTGGCGGAGTGCGGCGCCGCCGGGGTGCGCGGGGTGCTGGTGGCCACGGCCGGCTTTGCCGACGACGGCGAGGCCGGGCTGGCACGCCAGCGCGCCCTGGTCCGGCAGGCCCGGGAGAACGGCATGCGGCTGATCGGCCCCGCGTCGCTGGGCCTGCTGAACACCCGCCCGGAGGTCTCCCTCAATGCCTCCATGGCGCCAACGCTGCCCCTGCGCGGCGGGCTGGGCATGTTCAGCCAGTCCTCGGCCATCGGCGTCTCGCTCTATGCCGCGGCCAGCCGGCGCCGGGTGGGGCTCTCCACCATGCTCTCGGCCGGCAACCGCGCCGATGTCTCGGGCAACGACCTCATGCAGTTCTGGGAGGACGACGACGCCACCGCGGCCTGCGCCCTGTATCTGGAATCCTTCGGCAACCCCCGCAAGTTCTCCCGCATCTCCCGGCGGCTGGCCCGCAGCAAGCCGGTGATCGTGGCCAAGTCGGACATGATGGGCCTGCGCCTGCCGCCGGGCCATGCCGTGCGCACCACGGCGGCGCCGGCCGGGGCGCTGGATGCCATGCTGCGCCAGTCCGGGGTGATCCGCGTGCCCACGGTGGAGGCACTGGTGGACGTGGCCCAGATCGTCACCGCCGCACCGCTGCCCGCCGGTCCCGGCGTGAGCGTCTTCAGCAACTCGCTGGCGCTTGGCAAGGTGCTGGCGGACGCGGGGGAGTCCCAGGGACTGCGGATCGAAGAGATCGTGGCGGACCTGGCCCTGGACACCGGCCAGTCGGTGGCCCTGCCGGCGCTGCGCAAGGCCGTGCTGGCCTCGCTGGCCAAGGACGGCGTCCACTCCGCCGTCGTGACCCTGCTTCCCGCCCCCGGGCTGACGGTGGACGCGATCGCCGCAGTGCTGCACGAGTGCTCCCGGACCGCGGGGAAGCCGGTGCTGGCGGTCTTCACCGGCATCCTGGACCCCTCCATCTATGTGGAGGGGCTGCTGGCCGGCGGGCTGCCCTGCTACTCCAACCCGGGGGCGGCGGTGGCCGCGCTCGCCGCCGTCGTCCGCTATGGCCGGTGGCTGGCCCAGCCGCCGGCCAGCTTTGACCGGCCGGCCGGCGTCGACAGTGCCGCGGCCTCGGCCCTGCTGGAGGCGGCGCTCGTGTCCGTAGCCGGGGACGCGCTGGTGCCACTGGACGCGGGCGCCACGGCAACGCTGCTGGGCCACTACGGCCTGACGGTGCTGGAATCGCTGGCCTTCGTGGGCACCGACGACGCCGTGGCCGCCGCCGGACGGCTGGGCTGGCCGGTGGCGCTGAAGACCACGGATCCGGCCCTGCGGCACCGGCTGGACCTGGGCGGGGTGCGGCTGAACATCGAAAACGCCGACTCCCTGCGCCGCAACATCGACCAGATGCGCAATGTGCTCCGGCCCTACGGGGCGGTGGGCCTGGAGGTGCAGAGCATGGCCGAAGTGGGCCAGTCCTGCACCGTGCGCGCCATCGAGGACCCGCTGCTGGGCCCGGTGGTCTCCTTCGGCCTGGCCGGGGACGCCGTCAACCTGCTCGACGACTGGGCGCACCGCGTGCCCCCGCTCTCCGCCGCGGACACGGCCGAACTGGTCCGCTCGCCGCGCGCGGCCCGGAAACTCTTTGGCTACCAGGGCCTGCCCGCCGTCAACGTGGCGGCGCTGGAGGACCTGGTGGCGCGGGTGGCGCTGATGAAGGACGAGCACCCGGAGATAGCGCTGATGGAGTTCAACCCCGTGTTGGCAGGCCCCAACAAGGTGACGGTGCTGGCCGCGGACATTCGGATCGCCAACCCGGCCCGGCGCACCGACAGCGCCCGCCGGGCCATGGTCTCCTAGGATCTCCTAGCCGGAACCATCCAGTGGGCCGGCGCCCGAGCGCTTTTTCACCGCGATGCCGGCAAGCTGGGTGTTGAACACCAACACCGGGGTGCGCAGCGTGTAGGGATGCAGCTCCACGGAGCCGAAGCCCGCGCCGCGGATCAGCGTGGCCAGGTCGCGCTCGCAGGAGCAGCCCTCAAAGCACCATGCCCAGGGCCGCCGGAGGGCGTGCTGCAGGCGCCGGGTGAGGGTGCCCTCGCGGGCCGCGACATGCTCGACAAAGGCGAACCGGCCGCCCGGGCGGAGCACGCGCAGGACCTCGGCCAGCACCTGTGCCGGGTCCGTGACGGTGCACAGCACCAGCGAGGAGAGCACGGCGTCGGCGCAGGCGTCCGGCAGGTCGATCCGCTCGGCCGCCACCGGGTGCAGGTCCAGTTCGATGCCATGCTGCGCGGCCCGTGCACGGAGCCTGCCGTGCATGGCCGGATTGGGTTCGATCGCGGCCAGATGCGTCCCGGGGGCCAGATACCTGAAGTTGGCACCCGTGCCCGGGCCCAGCTCGACGACGTCGGCGGGCAGGTTGGCGAACACCCGCCGCTTCCGGGTGCCCAGCAGCGCATCCATGGCGGCATCCAGCAGAGCCAGGCCCGCGGCATTGGCGCGCCCGCGGAGGAGGTGGGTGGGAGGCAATGCGTCCATGGACCGGACTGTACGCCCCCGCCGACGGCCGGGAAAGTGCACGGCCGGGCGGCTCCAGCTGCCGCGCCGGGGAGGCAGCGGGCACCGGCGGTTCGCGCCGCGTGGGCGCATCTGTGAAAATGGAGGCATGAACACCTTCGGCACCACCACCCCGGCGAACACGAACGGGCGCGGTCTGGACGCGGCCCTGCAGCGTGCGGGCTTCTACCCCCTGCTGGTCTCGGACGTGGTCGACGATGCCCTGGACGGCCGCGAGCCGCTCTCGCATCTGGTGCACCTGGAAACGCACTTTGACCGCACCGAAGTGCACCGCCACATCACCGTCCTGGTGCTGACCGAGGACATGCTGGTGATCACCCACGTGGACGACCAGCAGCTGGACGACGCCGGAGAGCAGATGGTGGCCCAAGTCTCCACCGAGTCCGTGCCGGTGGCCCAGATCCGTTCCGTGGTGCTCAGCTACCTGTACTCGCAGCCGCAGAACTACAAGCCCTCGGACCCGGTCCGCGAGCTCACCCTGTCCATCGCCTGGTCCGGCGGCCAGCGCCTGGACCTGGGCCCGACGGGGTGCGGGGATCCGCAGTGCGACGCCGACCACGGCTACAGCGGCACCATTGCCCAGGAGGACATCGCCCTGCGCATCAGCGCCGAGGCCGATGGCCTGCAGGCCGTGCAGGATGCCAAAACCTTCGCCCGCGCCCTCCGCGCGGCCAACACCAGCACTCCGGCCAGCGCCGTCGCGCACGAGGACCTCCGCCCCCGGCGGCCCGCCTTCGGCACCCGGCTGGGCCGTGGGGCCTCGCGGCGCTAGGACGTGTCCATCCTCACCCAGCCCGCGCTGCCCGCTGCCCCCGGCTATGGGCACTCCTCCATCGCCGACGTCCTGACCAGCAGTGCCGCGGCGCTCGGCGCCCCGGGATTCACCAACACGCTGAACCTGCCGTCCGCCCCGCGCGTCTGCGTGGTGCTGGTGGATGGCCTCGGCAAGGCCCTGCTCAAGCAGCGCGCCGCCCACGCCCCGTTCCTGCGCTCCGTGCTGGCCGGCGGCGGGGGCCGGCACCCGGCCACCATCAGTGCGGCGTTCCCGTCCACCACTGCCACCTCGCTGTCCTCGCTGGGCACCGGCGTCGCGCCCGGCCTGCACGGCATGGTGGGCTACGACGTGTTGGACCCGGACCAGGACAAGGTGGTGAACCTGCTGGGCAACTGGGATCCCGGGGTGGACCCGCTGCGCTGGCAGCCGTACCCCACGGTGTTTGAGCGGCTGGACGGGCACGTGCCCAGCACCACCATCAGCCTGCCCAAGTTCGCCTCCTCGCCCATGACCCGGGCCGCCCTGCGCGGCAGCACCTTCATCGGCGCCGGCACCGCGCATGCGCGCACCCAGGCCGCGGCCGAGGCGATGGCCGCGCACCAGAACATGCTCATGTACTTCTACTGGGCCGAGCTGGACAAGGCCGGGCATGCACACGGCAGCGATTCGGCCCAGTGGGAGCACCAGCTGGAGGAGCTCGACGCCGCCATGAAACGGCTCTCCACCCAGTTGCCGGCCAACACGCTGCTGCTGCTGACGGCCGACCACGGCATGGTGGATGTGGCAGCGGCGGACCGGATCGACTACTCGGCCTTCCCCGCGCTGCTCGCCGGCGTTCGGCACACGGCGGGGGAGCCGCGGATGGTGCACCTGTACCTGGAACCGGATGGCACCGAGGCCACCCGCGACGCCCTGGTGGCCGCCTGGCTGGAGCGCTTCGGCAAGAAGGCCTGGGTGCTGACCCGGGCCGAGGCCATTGCAGCGGGATTCTTTGGCGAGGTCCGCACCGAGGTGGCTCCACGGATCGGCGATGTCCTCATCGCCGCCCGCGAGTCCATCGCGTTCTACGATTCCCGGCGCGTCCGCCCCGCGGCCCTGGAGGTGGTGGGCCAGCACGGTTCCGTCACCCGGGCCGAGCGCGAGGTGCCGCTGCTGCAGATCCCGGTGGCCGGCGCCAAGAAGGCGGCCACGAAGCGCCGCTGACCGCACTTAACAAACTAGGGCGCAGCAACTGCTCAAAACCGGCTGGTTCTGAGCAGTTGCTGCGCCCTAGTTGTCTGCCTAGTCGCCCTTGGTGCCGAAGACGATCTCGTCCCAGCTGGGGACGGAGGAGCGCTTGGGCTTCGCGGCGGGCTTGCGCTCGAGCTTGTCGGCGGCGGCCGAGGACACGGGTCCCGGACCCGGGACGACGTCGGTGGGTGCCGTGATGACCGCCGTGGCTGCCGGCTCCTCGGCGGTTGCGGCCGCCGCCACGCCAAACGACGCCGGGGCCGCGGAAATGCGGATTTCCCGCGTTTCGGTGCTCACCTCGTGCAGTGCGATGGAGGATTCCTCCTCCGGCAGCTGGGGCGCCAGGCTCAGCAGCGGGAAGTTCCGGGCGGGGCGGGGCGGCGGCAGGGTCGAGGCGGCTTCCACCGCATCCTCGGCCTCCGGTGCACCGCTGTCGCCGGCCGGCTCGCCGTCGGCCTCAACCGCCACGGGCTCGCCGCCGGCCACGGCAGGGCCGGCCGCTGCGGTCTCGTCCGTGGCGAGCCAGGGACGGGCCGGCGGCGGCGGTGTGCTCTGGGCCAATAGCAGGGCCAGGGCATCATCCTCGTCCACGTCGACACCCAGGCGCTGGCCGCGCCGGGCCCGGAGCATGTCGAGCAGGCCGTTGGCCCGCTCGCTCTCGCGGGCGGCGGCAGCCTCGGTGCCGGCCTCGCCGTCGTCGGATTCAATGTCAAAGGGACGGTCGGCCACGGCGGCCAGCCGCCGGGAGGGAACCGGGCCGTCCAGTGGCTCCAGCTCGCTGAGCTGCTGGGCCCAGCGGTTGGTGTTGGCGATGGTGCGGCGGCTGGCGTTGAAGATCCACTGCGCCGGGGCGGGCTCGCCAATGCTGGCGGCGGCAGCACTGTGGCCGGGGTTGAAATCTGCCGCGACGGTCCAGGTGCCGTCGTGGCGGCGCCACGCGTCCCAGCTGACGCTCACCGGGTCGATGCCGAAGGCGGCCAGGCGGTGGGCCACCATCTCTTCCAGGTTGGCGGGGTTGTCGCCGAAGGCCGAGCGGTACCCGTCATGGCCGGGCAGGGCGGCCTGGACCTGGACGCGGCGTGCCTGGGTGGCGATGTAGTCACGTTCGGCCAGCACCGGACCCTCGTAGCGCTGCACCTGGGCCAGCGGCAGCCCGGACGATTCGGCCACGGACTCGGCGGAGGCCCCGGCCCGGATCTGCATCTGGATTTCGCGCGGGGACAGCCGCACACCGGCCGGCGTGGGCGGCAGCGAGGCAGTGCGCGCCGGCGTCTTGGAGGAGGCTACCTTGAGGGCTTCGTCGATGCGAAGCCGAAAGATGTCACCGCCGGTTCCACTGAGCAGCAGATGTTCGCCATCATCGTGGACACCCACCAACCGTAGATCCTGCATCAAGCCCTCCAGAGTCTTTACACGTTTCACTTCGAAACTTTGCCATTGTCGCGCCACATTTCCTACGACCGGGGTGGGCGTGGCGTGAAACGGCGCTCAAATATGGCGAATGCTTCGTACTAGGCCTGCGGCGTGGCCAAGGCGGCCTTGAGCTTTTCCGGGCGGCGGCTGGAGGCAAGCCAGTACGGAGTGCGGTCCGAGGGGTCGGTGATCTCGATCTTCACCACGGGGTTGACCCAGCCGCGGATGCACAGGTAGGCGAGCCCATTGAGCTTGGGACCGCGCTGGGCCGTGGCGTCCTCGCCGGAGTAGCACTCGACGTCGCCGATGAACCTGCGCTCAATGTGCGCCCGGCCCACCTGCAGGGAATCAGCGGTGACGGTGATGCGCGGGGTCGAGGTCAGGAGCAGGGTGGCCTGGAGAATGAACAGGCCCACGGCGGCCAGGTAGCCGGCCAGCATGCTGATGGGGGCCAGGATCAGGATGCCGGCGGCCGAGAGGCCGATGATGATGAGCCACACCCACACATTGGGCCACAGCTTTTCCGAGTAGACGGGCATGGCGGGGGACTGCGGGGAGGCTTGGGACATGGTTCCAGCTTTCCACCTTTCCGCCGCGATTTCACCTTGGCCCGGGGCGGGGGAGGGGAGCCGGTGGCCGCCTCGGGCTAGAGTGGTCTGCTGTGACTGCACTGAACAACACGAACCCCGCCCCAAATGACGCCGGGAACCACTCCGGCGCACCGGCCACCCTGGTGGTGGAGTTGAAGATGCTCGACGCCGGGATCGAGCCGCCGCACTATGCCCACCCCGGCGACGCCGGTGCCGATCTGCGCACCCGCATCGACCTGGTGATCGCCCCGGGCGAGCGCGTGCTCGTGCCCACGGGCGTGTCGCTGGCCCTGCCGTTTGGCTACGTGGCCCTGGTCCACCCGCGCTCCGGACTGGCCACCAAGCATGGCCTGACCATCGTCAATGCCCCCGGCACGGTGGATGCCGGCTACCGCGGGGAAATCTCCGTCACCTTGCTCAATACGGACTCCGCGCACAGCATCGTGCTGGCCCGGGGCGATAGAATTGCACAGCTGGTCATCCAGCGCGTGGAGCACGCGCATTTCGTGGCCGTGGACACCCTGCCGGAGTCCGTGCGCGGCACCGGCGGCTTCGGATCCACCGGCGGATTCACCGCAGAACCCGCAGCCCACTAGCCTCACCAGCAACGCGGCCGCAAGGACGCAGACACCTCGAAGGAGATACAGGCCACCATGGTTTTCGGTTTCGGCAAGAAGTCACGGCAGGACGGGAACGACGACGCCGAGGCGGTGGAGTCCGCGGCACAGGTAGGCGCCGTGGCGCCCGGACCGGCCGCGGCCCCCGAACTGCCCGCCGACCCCTCGGATGTTGCCTACGACCGTGCCCTGCACGGCCCGTTCGACGCCGACGAAGTGTCCGGCCGCGAGGGCTACGTAGACCTGGGCGCCCTGCTCCTGACACCGCGGGAGGGGCTCCAGCTGCGCCTGGAAGTGGAGGAGCGCACCCAGCGCGTCATCGCCGTGACCCTTGACCTGGACGGCTCGAGCCTGCAGCTGCAGGCCTTTGCCGCACCCCGGTCCGAGGGGCTCTGGCCCGACATCCGCGAGCAGATCGGCCTGTCCGTGGGTTCGCAGGGCGGCAGCATCGAAACCCTGGACGGGACGTTCGGCAAGGAAGTGCTGGCCAAGCTGCCCGCCGAGGCGGCGGACGGCAGCCGCGGCTTCCGGGTGGCCCGGTTCATCGGCGTGGACGGGCCGCGCTGGTTCCTGCGCGGCGTCTTCGGCGGCGCCGCCGCCCTGGACCGTGATGCCGCGGCCGACCTGGAGCGGCTGTTCCGCGCCACGGTCGTGGTGCGCGGGGAGTCCCCGCTGCCGCCGCGCGACCTGCTGGTCCTGCGCCTGCCCAAGGACGCCGTCGCCGACGCCACCGGACACGTGGCGGCGGACCACCCGGCGCCGGCCCAGGGCGGGGAGCCCTTCCGCCGCGGTCCGGAAATCACCCAGATCGGCTAGCGCCATGGCCATCCCGCAGGACCCGTGGCCCCCGGCCACCGCCATCTGCGACCTTCCCGTGCGCGGGCGGGCCGTCTGTGGGGGCTTCATCGACTCGGTGACTATCCTCCCGGCCGCCGAGGCGCCGCAGTTTTCGGCGATCGTGACGGACCGCGACGAATACGCCGAGGCGGGCCAGCGCCCTGAACCCGGCCTCAACCACCGCGTCCGGCTGATCTGGCTGGGCCGGCGCAGGGTCCCCGGCATTGCCGTGGGCACCCGGGTGCGCTTTGAGGGCATGGTCTCCGTCCGTGACGGCCTGCCGACCATCTTCAATCCCCGCTACGAGATCATTGGCAAACAGGAGACCTGAGTTGACCACCCCGCCCAACACGCCGCAACCGGCGCCGGAGCCTGCCCGGCCCGAGACGTCGGAGACGCCCTCGCTGGAGTCGCTGGCCCACGAGATTGCGGCCAAATCGTCGCTGGCCCGCACGGCCAGTGGGCACATCGACCTGCTGAACTCCGCCGGCGGCTGGCGCGGCATCGCCGAGAGCATCCTTCCGGGCCTGGTGTTCCTGATTGTCTTCACCCTGACGAGGCCCTCGCAGAACGCCGCCGCGGAGGCGGTGGCACCCAACCAGGGCCTCGTCTACGCGCTGATCGCCGCCTTCTTCGTCTCCGCCGTCTTCATGCTGGTGCGCCTGGTCCAGAAGTCCCCAGCCACGCAGGCCTTTGCCGGTGTCGCCGGGGTGGCGCTCTCCGCCGTGCTGGCCCTGACCACGGGAAAGGCGGAGAACTTCTACCTCTGGGGCTTCATCACCAATGCCGGCTACATCGTGGGCATGGTGGCCTCGATCCTGCTGCGCTGGCCGGTGCTGGGGCTGTTGTTCGGCTATGCCCGCAACGAGGGCCTGCGCTGGCGGGCGAACGCCGAACGCCGCCGGGCCTATGCCGCCGCCACCTGGATCATTGTGGGCGTCATGACCCTGCGCCTGGTGGTGCAGTTCCCGCTGTACCTGGCCGGCCAGGTGGACGCGCTGGGGGCCACGCGGCTGCTCATGGGCGTCCCGCTGTACGCGCTGGGCCTGTGGGTGGCGTGGCTGATCAGCCGCCCGGTGAAGGAACCCGAAGCGGAACCGGCCGAGGGTCCCTGACCGGAACAGGCGTTTAACGCAGAATGCGGCCCCGCGCAGGGGCCGCATTCTGCGTTAAACGCCGGCGTTTGAGGCCGGTCGCGGCCTCAGTCCTCGCGGAGGGCCGCCTTGCTGGGGGAGAGCAGCGCCCGCAGGCTGTCCTCGGCGGCGATGGTGGAGACGAAGAAGAGCTCGTCCCCGCCCTCGATGACGTCGTCGGAACTGGGGGCGATGGGTGCCTCGTCGCGCAGGATGGCCACCAGCGTGGCGTCCTGCGGCCATTCGATGGTGCCCACCGTGCTGCCGATGATGTACGAGTCGCCGGGGACGGTGAACTCCACCAGGGATGCCACACCGGTCTGCAGCGTCAGCAGGCGCACCAGGTCCCCGATCTCGACGGCCTCCTCGACCAGTGCCGTCATCAGCCGCGGGGTGTTGACGGCAACGTCCACGCCCCAGGAATCGTCAAACATCCAGTCGTTCTTGGGGTTGTTGACGCGGCCCACGGTGCGGCCCACGCCAAACTCGGTCTTGGCCAGCAGCGAGACCACCAGGTTGACCTTGTCATCGCCCGTGGCGGAGACCACCACATCGGCCTCGTCGAGCTTGGCCTCCTTCAACGTGGTGATTTCGCAGGCATCGCCGACCAGCCAGCGAGCGCCGCGGAGCCCGCTGCGGCCGATGACCTCCGGCTTGGGGTCGATCAGCAGGATTTCGTGCCCATGGGCGAGCAGCTCGCGGGCAATGGAACAGCCCACGCTGCCGGCCCCAACAATGACGACTTTCACTCGGACTCCTTCACGGGGGCACTGGCAAGAATGCGGCTGATTTCGGCGTCCTCGGCCACGCGCAGCATGACGTGCACGGTGTCGCCCTGCTGGTAGCTGGTGTCCTCGCCCACCAGCATGCCCTCGCCAAAGCGGGTCAGGTAGGCCACACGGGCGCCGGAGGCGACCTCGATGTCGTGGATGTGGCGGCCGATCCAGCCCGGATGCAGGGCCACCTCGGTCAGGATCAGGCGGCCCGAGGGCTCGCGGAAGTCGCCGGAAATGTTGGCCTCCGGGAGGATGCGGCGCAGCACCTGGTCGGCGCTCCAGCGCACGGCGGCGACTGTGGGGATGCCCAGGCGCTGGTAGATCTCGGCGCGGCCGGGATCGTAGATCCGGGCCACCACATGCTCCACATGGAAGGTTTCGCGGGCCACCCGGGTGGCCAGCACATTGGAATTGTCACCACTGGAGACGGCGGCAAAGGCGTAGGCATTCTCGATGTCGGCCTGCTTGAGCGTTTCGCGGTCGAAGCCGACGCCGGTGACGCGCCGCCCGGCGAACCCGGTCCGCAGCCGGCGGAAGGCGTGGTCATCCTGGTCGATGATGGCCACCGAGTGGCCGGCATCCTCCAGTGTGTGTGCCAAGGTGGCGCCGACACGGCCGCAACCCATGATCACAAAATGTGCCACTGATGCTCCTCTTGGTGCTGGGGACCGAACGAACGGGCGCCAGTGTGGTGAATTAGTACGACTGTGGACATTATCAGCTTGGGTGCGGGTGCATACCAATTGTTCTTGGTGCGCTGTGCGTCACGGCGCCAAGGCTCCACCATGACATTGCCCCGCCAAGCGACTAGCGTTACCCGCGTGCTGACTTTCTTCAACGCGTTCAAACGCGTGCTGGTCGGTCGTCCGTTCCGGAACGACAAACTGGCCCATACCCTGCTGCCCAAGCGGATCGCCCTGCCCATTTTCGCCTCGGATGCGCTCTCCTCCGTAGCCTATGCCCCGGACGAAATCCTGCTGACGCTGGCGCTGGCCGGCGTCGCGGCCGTGACGCTGGCACCTTGGGTGGGTATCGCCGTCATGGTGGTGCTGCTGACGGTGGTGGCCTCCTACCGCCAGAATGTGCACGCCTACCCCTCCGGCGGCGGCGACTACGAGATCGCCAATGTCAACCTGGGCAAGTTTGCCGGGCTGACGGTGGCCTCGGCCCTGCTGGTGGACTATGTGCTCACCGTGGCCGTGTCCATGTCCTCGGCCGCCAACTACCTGGCCACCGCCGTCCCCGGCATGCACGGCACCCAGGCCTGGGTTGCCGTCATCGGCGTCGTGGTGCTGGCGCTGGTGAACCTGCGCGGCATCCGCGAGGCCGGCAGCGTCTTTGCCGTCCCCACCTACATCTTCATCGTCTGCATCATGGGCATGACGGCCGTGGGCATCTTCCAGGCCGTCACGGGCACCCTGGGCCAGGCGCCGTCTGCGGCCTTTGAGATTGTCCCCGAGCCCGGCTTCGAAAGCGGCCTGGTGGGCCTGGCCGGCGGCTTCCTGCTGCTGCGCGCCTTCTCCTCCGGCGCCGCGGCCCTGACGGGTGTGGAGGCCATCAGCAACGGCGTGCCCAACTTCCAAAAGCCCAAGAGCAAGAACGCGGCCACCACGCTGCTGCTGCTGGGCGCCATCGCCGCCGCCATGCTGGCCGGCATCCTGTTCCTGGCCAATGCCACCCATGTGCACGTGGTGCTGGACCCCGCCAAGGAGTTCCTGCTCAACGGAGCGCCGCTGCCCGAGGGCTATGTGCAGTTTCCCGCCATCAGCCAGATCGCGGCCACCGTCTTCGGCAACGGGTCCATCCCGTTCTTCATCATCGTCGCCGCCACCGGCGTCATCCTGGTCTTCGCCTCCAACACCGCCTTCAACGGCTTCCCGGTGCTGGCCTCCATCCTGGCCCAGGACGGCTACCTGCCCCGCCAGCTGCGCACCCGCGGGGACCGGCTGGCCTTCAGCAACGGCGTGCTGGCCCTGGCCTTCGGCGCCATCGTCCTGATCGTGGCCTTCAATGCCGACGTCACCAAGCTGATCCAGCTCTACATCGTGGGCGTGTTCATCTCCTTCACCGCCAGCCAGGTCGGCATGGTCCGGCACTGGACCCGCGAGCTCCGCCGGGTCAAGGACCGGCTCACCAGGCTGCGCATGCTGCGCTCGCGCACCATCAACAGCATCGGCTTCCTGATGACGCTGACGGTGCTGATCATCGTGCTGGTCACCAAGTTCGAGCAGGGCGCCTGGATTGCGCTGCTGGCCATGCTGGTGCTGTTCCTGATCATGTGGAGCATCCGGGCGCACTACGACAACGTGGCCAAGGAGCTGGCGGTGGACGCTGACGTCTCCGCCCGCGCGCTGCCCTCGCGCATCCACGCCGTGCTGTTGGTCTCCCATGTGCGCAAGCCCGTGCTGCGCGCCCTGGCCTTTGCCCGTGCGTCGCGCCCGTCCACGCTGGAGGCCATCACGGTGGACATCGACCCGGACGAGACCGAGCGGACCATCGCCGACTGGGACATGCTGGACCTCCCCGTGCCGTTGACAGTGCTGGCCAGCCCGTACCGGGAGACCATCACGCCGATCATGAACCACATCACCGCCATGCGCCGGGACTCCCCGCGGGATTTGATCGTGGTCTACATCCCCGAATACGTGGTGGGCAAGTGGTGGGAACAACTGGTGCACAACCAGACCGCCCTGCGCATCAAAACCCGGCTCCACTTCGAGCCCGGCGTCATGGTGGCCAGTGTCCCGTGGCAGCTGAAATCGTCCAAAGACTCCCAGAAATACCAGGAATTGAGTTCATGACCCCCGTACAGCCCATGGCCACTGCCATGCCCGCCGAAATCACCGTAACCGTTGGGCCGGTGGCCCACGGCGGCCACTGCGTCGCCCGGCACGAGGGGCGGGTGATCTTCGTCAGGCATGCCCTGCCCGGCGAGGTGGTCAAGATCCGCCTGACCGAGCACGAGGACGGCGCCAGCTTCTGGCGCGCCGACACCATCGAGGTGCTGGAGGCCTCGGCGGACCGGGTGCCGCATTTCTGGGCCGAGGCCGACGCCCTGGCCGCCGCCAGGCGCGGGCAGCAGCCCGTGGGCGGCGCCGAATTCGGCCACATCTCCCGCCCCGGCCAACGCCGGCTCAAGGAGGCGGTGCTGCGCGAGCAGCTGGCGCGCCTGGCGGGGATCGACGCCGACTGGATCGAGGCCCGCGAGGGCGTGCTCGACGACGGCGTGGAGGACGTTGACGCCGGCGGCACCGAGGAGCAGCGGGCGGGGCTGGGCTGGCGCACGCGCGCCGCCTTCGCCGTCAGCCCGGCCGGCAAGCTGGGCATGCACGCCCACCGCTCCACCCGCATCGTGCCCGTGGATGGCATGCCGCTGGCCGTGGACGGGATCAACAACCTGCGCCTGTCCGAGCTGGACCTGACGGGCATCTCGCGCATCGAGGTCGCGGCCCCGGCCAACGGCTCGGTGCCCCTGGTGCTGCTGGCCCCGGCCGAGGAGCTCGGGCCCAAGGCCGCCGGCCTGGCCCTCAAGCGCGTGGGCAACGCCATCAAGAACGCCTCGGCGGAGCGCGGCCAGGCCGTCTCGGTGGCCTCGTGGAACCCGGAAACGGGTGCCATTGAGGTGCTGGCCGGCCGCGGCTGGGTCTCCGAAACCGCCGCCGGCCACGAGTTCCGGGTCACCGGCGCCGGCTTCTGGCAGATCCACCGCAACGCCCCGGCCGTGCTGACCGGTGCCGCCCTGGACTTCCTTTCCGACGGCGGATTCCTCGCCGCCGGTGCCGGGGTGGCCGACCTCTACGCCGGGGCCGGGCTGTTCACCGCACCGCTGGCCGACGCCGTGGGCGCCACCGGCACGGTGCTGTCCGTGGAGGGGGCGGCGGGCACCAGCAAGGACGCCCGCAAAAACCTGCACGCCGCCGGCCAGGTGCAGATCCAGCTGGGCAAGGTGGAGCGTGTGCTCGCGGCCGCGCGCCGCAGCTTCGACGCCGTCGTCCTGGACCCGCCGCGCGCCGGCGCCGGCAAGCCAGTGGTGCGCCAGCTGCTGGCCACCGGGCCGCGCGCCATCGCCTACGTCTCCTGCGACCCTGCCTCCTTTGCCCGCGACCTGGGCTACTTCCGCAACGCCGGCTGGGAGCTGGCGGCACTGCGCGCCTTTGACCTCTACCCGCACACGCACCACCTGGAGACTGTGGCCCTGCTGACGCCGCGGGAGACCGCTTGACCACAGACGGGGACCGCCTGACCAACAAGCTTGTGCGGAACCGGACGCCGCGGTCCTCGCGGATCCTTGCCGCGCGGGCGCAGGCCCGGCAGGAGCGCCTCGACGCCGCCCGCGCGGCCCTGCCGGCCCTGGCGGACGCCGCGCTGGCGGCCACCGGGCTGAACGCCGCACAGGTGGCCGAGCGCACCGCCGCCGAGCTGACCAACCAGGTCCCGCACGAGAGCAGCCGCAGCGTGTGGGCCATCATGCGGGCCAACATCTTCACGCTGTTCAACGCGGTGCTGGGCGCCTGCCTGGTGGTGGTCCTGCTGGTGGGGGATCCACGCGATGCCCTGTTCGGCTTCATTGTGCTGGCCAACGCCGCCATCGGCGTGGTGCAGGAATACCGTGCCAAGCGCACGCTGGACCGGTTGGCGGTGTTGCATGCGCCGCGGGCCCGCGCGCTGCGCGAGGGCGCCGTGGCCGAGCTGGCCGTGGGCGCCGTCGTCCACGACGACGTCCTGCTACTGCGCACGGGCGACCAGGTCCCGGCGGACTGCCTCGTGCTGGCCGGCGAGGGGCTCTCGCTGGACGAATCCCTGCTGACGGGGGAGTCGGACCCCGTGGACAAGGAGCCGGGCGAGGAGGTCCTCTCCGGCTCGGCCGTGGTGGCCGGGCACGGCTCGGCGCGCGTCATCCGGGTGGGCACCGCCTCCTACGCCAACAAGCTCACGGCCGAGGCCAAACGCTTCTCGCTGGTGAACTCGGAGATCCGCAATTCCATCAACCGGATCATCCTGTACATCACCTGGGCACTGGTTCCCCTGGTGCTGCTGGTGGTCAACGGCCAGATGCAGGCGCACGGCGGCTGGAGCGCCGCCGTGGCCTCCGGTGCATGGCGCACCGCCGTGGTCAGTGCCGTGGCGTCCATTGTGGCCATGATCCCCGAGGGCCTGGTCCTGCTGACCTCCATTTCCTTTGGCCTGGCCGCCGTGACGCTGGCCCGCCGGCACGTGCTGGTGCAGGAGCTGCCGGCCGTCGAGGGCCTGGCCCGGGTCGACATGGTCTGCCTGGACAAGACCGGAACCCTCACCGAGGGGGAGATCGTCCTTCTCGGGCGGTGGCCGCTGCCCGGCGGGGACGGGCCGGTGGCGGCAGACCCGCCGGGTGGCTGGGAATCCGTGCTGGCCTGGTTCGGCGCCGATCCCAACGCCAATGCCACAGCCGCCGCGCTCACGGCGGACTTCACCGTGCTGCCGGGGACCGCACCCTCGGCCCAGCTGCCGTTCAACAGCGCCCGCAAGTACAGCGCCGTGGCGTTCCCGGCCGGCGATGGATCCCCGGCCGGCCAATGGGTGTTCGGTGCCCCGGAAATGGTGCTCAGTGCGGGCGTGCCGGTGCACGCGGCCGCCCTGGAGCCGGCCGCCGCTGCGGCAGCGGCCGGGCACCGGGCACTCGTCCTGGCCCATTCGCCGTCGACGGACGATGCCGCGCTGGCGGCCGGCACGCTGCCCGCCGGGCTGGTGCCCTCCGTCCTGCTCACCTTCAGCGAGAAGGTGCGCCCGGATGCGGCCGCGACCCTGTCATATTTCCGCGAGCAGGGTGTGGCCCTGCGGGTGCTGTCCGGCGACAATCCGCTCACCGTGGCCGCCGTCGCCCGGCAGGTGGGCTTCGACGGCGCCACCGGCTACGATGCCCGCCAACTGCCCGAGGACCTGGCGGCCATCGGCGAGGTCCTGGAACGTGAGCACGTGCTGGGCCGCGTCACGCCCGAACAGAAGAAGTCCATCGTGCTGGCCCTGCAGCAGCGTGGCCACGTGGTGGCCATGACCGGCGACGGCGTCAACGACGCCCTGGCGCTCAAGCACGCCGACATCGGCATCGCCATGGGCTCCGGGGCCGCCGCCACCAAGGCCGTCTCCCGGCTGGTGCTGCTGGACGGCCAGTTCTCCCGGATGCCCGGCGTCGTCGCCGAGGGCCGGCGCGTGATCGCCAATGTGGAGCGGGTGGCCAACCTGTTCCTGACCAAGACCTCCTACGCGATCATCATTTCGCTGGTGATCGGCATCGCGCTGTGGCAGTACCCGTTCCTGCCGCGCCAACTCTCCATCGTCAGCTCGCTCACCATCGGCATTCCCGCGTTCTTCCTGGCCCTGCTGCCCAACAAGCGCCGCTACCAGCCCGGGTTCCTGCGCCGGGCGCTGGCGTTCTCCATCCCGGCCGGCACCATCATCGCCGCCGCCATCCTGGCCGTCTACGGCTATGCCCGGGCCTTCCCGGACCCCGCCCTGGCGGCCGGGGAGCAGCTGAAGGCGGCCCAGACGGCGGCCACCGTGGCGGTGCTGCTGGTGGCGCTGTGGGTGCTCGGCGCGCTGGCCCGTCCGTTCGATCGGTGGCGGGCGCTGCTGGTGGGCGCCATGGCGCTGGGTTTGGTGCTGGTGCTCGCCGTTCCGTTTGCGCGCAGCTTCTTTGCGCTGGAGATACCGTCCGGGACCCTGCTTGCGGCTACGATGGGCGTAGTTGTCCTGGGCTGCGTGGGCATCGAAATTCTGTACCGGACCCTGAAGAAACTCGGGGCCGTGTCTGAGCACGAGTAAGGCATCCCTAACTAGCGAGTAACTGCCCGCGTGGCAAAGATAAAGCTGTGGCGAGAGGAGTCCAATTATGACAAATGTGGACAGTTTTGGTTCCAAAGGCGTATTGAACGTCGAGGGAGCCGAGTACGAGATTTTCCGGCTGAATTCCGTTGAAGGTGCTCAGAACCTTCCGTTCAGCCTAAAGGTGCTGCTGGAGAACCTCCTGCGCACCGAAGACGGCGCCAACATCACCGCGGACCACGTTCGCGCGCTGGCCGGGTGGAACCCGGATGCACAGCCCGACACGGAGATCCAGTTCACTCCGGCCCGCGTGATCATGCAGGACTTCACGGGCGTGCCCTGTGTTGTGGACCTGGCAACCATGCGCGAGGCCGTCAAGGAACTCGGCGGGGATCCCACGCGCGTAAATCCGCTGGCTCCGGCCGAGATGGTCATCGACCACTCAGTGCAGATCGACGTGTTCGGCAACTCCGGCGCCGTTGAGCGCAACATGGAGATCGAATACCAGCGCAACGGCGAGCGTTACCAGTTCCTGCGCTGGGGCCAGAGCGCATTCGAGGACTTCAAGGTTGTGCCCCCGGGCATGGGCATCGTCCACCAGGTCAACATCGAGTACCTGGCCCGCACCGTGATGACCCGCATGGTCGACGGCGTCCTGCGTGCCTACCCGGACACCCTGGTCGGCACCGACTCCCACACCACCATGGTCAACGGCCTGGGTGTGCTGGGTTGGGGCGTGGGAGGCATCGAGGCCGAGGCAGCCATGCTGGGCCAGCCCGTGTCCATGCTGATCCCGCGCGTCGTCGGCTTCAAGCTGACCGGCTCCATCCCCGCCGGCGCCACCGCGACCGACGTCGTGCTGACCATCACCGAGCAGCTGCGCAAGCACGGCGTGGTGGGCAAGTTCGTCGAGTTCTACGGCGAGGGTGTTGCGGCTGTGCCGCTGGCCAACCGCGCCACCATCGGCAACATGAGCCCGGAGTTCGGCTCCACGGCCGCCATGTTCCCGATCGACTCCGTCACCATCGACTACCTGCGCCTGACCGGCCGTGCCGAGGACCAGCTTGCCCTGGTCGAGGCGTACGCCAAGGAGCAGGGCCTGTGGCACGACCCGTCCGTGGAAATCAAGTTCTCCGAGTACCTCGAACTTGACCTCTCCACCGTGGTGCCGTCCATCTCGGGCCCGAAGCGCCCGCAGGACCGCATCGAGCTGACCAACGCGAAGGCGCAGTTCCGCTCGGACCTGAAGAACTACGTTGCAGCCGACGTGGACGCCGAGGGCAACACGGTGGACGAGGCCCTGGAAGAGAGCTTCCCGGCCTCCGATTCGCCGTCGTTCACCCACCCGGACAACCACACCCACGAGACCGAGCGCCACCTGGCCTCCGCTGCGGCGAACGCCAACGGCCGCGTTTCGCAGCCGGTGCACGTGAAGAACGAAGCGGGTGTCGAGTTCGAGCTGGACCACGGTGCGGTCTCGATCGCCTCGATCACCTCCTGCACCAACACGTCCAACCCGTCCGTGATGCTGGCCGCCGCCGTGCTGGCGCGCAACGCCGTCAACAAGGGCCTGGCCTCCAAGCCGTGGGTCAAGACCTCCGTGGCCCCCGGGTCCAAGGTTGTCACCGACTACTACGAGAAGTCCGGCCTGATCCCGTACCTGGAGAAACTGGGCTTCTACACCGTGGGCTACGGCTGCGCCACCTGCATCGGCAACTCCGGCCCGCTGGACACCGAGATTTCCCAGGCGATCCAGGACAACGACCTCTCGGTGACGGCCGTCCTCTCGGGCAACCGCAACTTTGAGGGCCGCATCAACCCGGACGTCAAGATGAACTACCTGGCCTCCCCGCCGCTGGTCATCGCCTACGCCCTGGCCGGCACCATGGACTTCGACTTCGAAAACGATGCCCTGGGCCAGGACGAGGCCGGCAACGACATCTTCCTGAAGGACATCTGGCCGAACCCGGTGGAAGTCCAGGAAGTCATGGACGCCTCGATCGACCGCGAGATGTTCACCAACTCCTACGCCACCATCTTCGATGGCGATGACCGTTGGAAGGCCCTGGACACCCCCGAGGGCGACACCTTCGCCTGGGACCCGAAGTCCACCTACGTGCGCAAGCCCCCGTACTTCGAGGGAATGAAGGCAACTCCGGACCCGGTCAGCGACATCGCTGGCGCCCGCGTGCTGCTCAAGCTGGGCGATTCGGTCACCACCGACCACATCAGCCCCGCCGGTTCCTTCAAGTCGGAGACCCCGGCCGGGCAGTACCTGCTGGCCAACGGCGTGGAGCGCAAGGACTTCAACTCCTACGGCTCCCGCCGTGGCAACCACGAGGTCATGATCCGCGGCACGTTCGCGAACATCCGCATCAAGAACCAGCTGCTGTCTTCGTTCAACGACGGCGCCGGCGTCGAGGGTGGCTTCACCCGCGACTTCACCGTTGCCGACGGCCCGCAGGCCTACGTCTACGACGCCGCGCAGAACTACAAGGCCGCGGGCACCGCGCTGGTGGTCCTCGCCGGCAAGGAGTACGGCTCCGGTTCCTCCCGTGACTGGGCTGCCAAGGGCACCGCCCTGCTGGGCGTCAAGGCCGTCGTCGCCGAGAGCTACGAGCGCATCCACCGCTCCAACCTCATCGGCATGGGCGTCCTCCCGCTTCAGTACCCGGCAGGGCAGAACGCACAGTCGCTGGGCCTGACCGGCACCGAGGTCTTCGCCATCGAGGGCGTCACCGAGCTGAACAACGGCACCACGCCCAAGACGCTCAAGGTCACCGCCACGGCCGAGGATGGCACGGCAACGATGTTTGACGCCGTGCTGCGCATCGACACCCCCGGCGAGGCCGACTACTACCGCAACGGCGGCATCCTGCAGTACGTGCTGCGCCAGATCTCCGCGGCGTAGTTCCTCTGCATAGTTAGCTTCACCACTTCATGGGCCGCGGCCCGCCGATCGGAACTTCGATGGGCGGGCCGTGGCCTTTGCTGGCGTGGACCTGTCTTGGCAGGCGATAGAGTTGTTCGTTGATGGTCAATCCAAGGAGGGGACCTATGGGACTTTTGGAAACGATCGGGCATCCGCGGGACCTCAGCAAGCTCACCGATGAGCAGATGGTCCAGCTTGCCGCGGAAATCCGTGAATTCCTGGTGGCCAATGTGTCCCAGACCGGCGGCCACCTCGGCCCCAACCTCGGCGTCGTCGAAATGACGCTGGCCATCCACCGCATCTTTGATTCCCCCCGCGACAGTGTCGTCTTCGACACCGGCCACCAGTCCTATGTGCACAAGCTGGTCACCGGCCGGCAGGACTTTTCCACGCTGCGCCAGCAGGGCGGGCTCTCGGGCTACCCGGACCGCGCCGAATCCGTGCACGACATTGTGGAGAGTTCGCACGCCTCCTCCTCGCTGTCCTGGGCCGATGGCATCTCCCGGGCCCGCCAGCTCACCGGCGACGGCGACCGGTACGTGGTGGCCGTCATCGGCGACGGCGCCCTCACCGGCGGCATGACCTGGGAGGCGCTGAACAACATCGCCGCGGACAAGCGCCGCCGCGTGGTGATAGTGGTCAACGACAATGGCCGCTCCTATGCCCCCACCGTGGGCGGGCTGGCCGACTACCTGGCCTCGCTGCGCCCCACGATCGACCAGGTCCGCACGCACCGCCGCTACGAAGACACCATGAGCTGGGCCAAGCAGAAGCTCCAGGACGGCAACCTGGCCGGCCAGTTCATCTACAAGAGCCTGCATGCGGCCAAGAAGGGCATCAAGGACTGGTGGGCCCCGCAGGGCCTCTTCGACGACTTGGGCCTGAAGTACATCGGCCCGGTGGACGGCCATGACCAGAAGGCCATGGAGGCCGCCCTGGCCACCGCCCGCAACTATGCCGGCCCCGTCATCGTGCACGCCATCACGGAGAAGGGCCGCGGCTACGCGCCCGCACGTGCCCATGAGGCGGACCAGTTCCACGCCGTCGGCGTCATCGACCCGGAGACCGGCGAGCCGATGGATTCGCCCTCGGGCAAGTCCTGGACCTCCGTCTTCGCGGACGAAATGGCTGACATCGCCGACGAGCGCCCCGACGTCGTCGGCATCACCGGGGCCATGCTGATCCCGGTGGGCCTGCACAAGATGGCCGCCAAGCACCCGGACCGCGTCTTCGACGTGGGCATCGCCGAGCAGCACGCGCTCACCAGCGCCGCCGGCATGGCCTTTGGCGGCCTGCACCCCGTCGTCGCCATCTATGCGACCTTCCTCAACCGCGCCTTCGACCAGCTGCTGATGGACGTGGCCCTGCACAAGGCCGGCGTCACGGTGGTCCTGGACCGCGCCGGCGTCACCGGCCCGGACGGCCCCAGCCACCATGGCATGTGGGATATGGCGATGCTGCAGATCATCCCCGGGCTGCACCTGGCCGCCCCGCGCGATGCCGTGCGCCTGCGCGAGGAGCTCCGCGAGGCGGTGGCCGTCTCCGACGCCCCCACCGTGGTCCGCTTCTCCAAGGGCACCGTGGGCCCGGAGGTCAAGGCGCTGGAGCGGCTCGCCGACGGCGTGGACGTGCTGGCCCGCCGTCCCTCCGAAGATGGCAGCCACGACGTCCTGATCGTATCCGTGGGATCCATGAGCGAAATGGCCCTGGATGTGGCCAACCGCCTGGGCGCCCAGGGCATCAGCTCCACAGTGGTGGACCCGCGCTGGGTGCTGCCCGTGCCGCCATCCATCGTCCGGCTGGCCGCCGGACACCGCATTGTCATAGTGCTCGAGGATGGCGTGCGCGCCGGTGGCGTGGGGTCGCGGATCCGGCAGGAGATGCGTGCGGCAGGGGTGGACACCGCCCTGAACGAGGTCGGCCTCCCCGTCGAGTTCCTGGTCCACGGCAGCCGCTCCCAGATCCTGGAGCGCATCGGCCTGACCGCCCAGCGGGTGGCGCAGGACGTCGTCGAGCAGGTCCTGGGCACCAAGGTTCCCTTTGCCCGTCCGCTGCCGGGCCAGCCGTCCCCGCGCACCGGCCAGCTCCCGAAACTGTGAGCCGCACCGTGCACCCCCGCCCCGCGGGCATCCGGCCCGGCGACCTGGTGGTCTCGCGCAACCGCAAGTACGACGGCAAGGCGCACTGGGTGGTGCCCGGGCGCTACCTGGGCACGGATGAGCACGGGATCTGGATCTTCCAGGGCACAAACGAGTTCATCTCCCGCCCCGGTGCGGCGCTCTACACCGAGTCCGACGCCGTGCTGCTGATCCCGCATTCCGGGGAGTACGTGGTGACGTTCTATGATGACGCGCACCCCACAGGCTGCCGGATGTACATCGACCTGGCCCACGACCTCGCGTGGAACCAGATCCGACCCGGCATCTTCGAGTTCCACATGATCGACATGGACCTGGACGTCATTTCCACCCGGGACCGCGGCACCTTCATCGACGACGAGGACGAGTTTGCCGACCACCAGGTCCGGATGGACTACCCCAGCGCGCTGGTGGCGGACATCGAAGCAGAATGCCGGCGGATCTTCACCGCGGTGAAGAGCGCCGCGGCACCATTTGACGGTACAGACATCGCTTGGTTCGCCAAGGGGAGGACAAACGCATGAGCATCATCAGGTTGTACAAGAAGGACGACGACGGGGCGCTGAGCTTCCGCGAGGCCTGGGTGGACTCCCCGGATGCCGAGGAGGCGGCCGCCGACGGGTCCTCCGCTGGCGCGGCCGACGACGGCGTCTGGTTCGTCATCAACCACGGGCCGGTGGGCTACCAGAGCACCACCAAGGAAACCTCCGTGGACACCGTCGAGGAGGCCGAGGCACTGCTGGCCGCCTTCGGGATCCAGTGTGCCGAGGACGGCTTTGCCGAGGTCCCGCTGGCGGACCAGTCTTGGGTGGTGGCGCAGTTTGCCCTCAAGACCGCCGCCGGCTCCGAGCGCGACAAGTTCCTTGAGCGCAAGGCCACGGAGGCCATCACCTCGTACTTCGCCTGGCGCGGCATCGGCATCGTGGACCGCAGCGAATTCGTCGCGGGGGAGCATGGAACCGGCAAGCTGAACATCTACTGCCTCTCTCCGGACGCCGCCAAGGCCGTCGCCGGCATCAAGATCGCCATCCGCGAGGCCAAGCAGGACTTCACCAAGCTCAGCGTCGGTGTAGCGCCCTACAACGACCTCGCCGCCATCAAGGGCAAGCACGCCCCCAAGCCCGGCGCCGCCTTCACCCTGTAGCAGGCCCGGTGCCGCGTCCCCGGTGGTTTTGGCGGTCCCAGCTGATGCCGATGACAAGGGTTGAGCAGGCTGGTTCGATGCCTCGGCTCTGATCGGCCCTGCCTCAGCGATCTTCAAAAAGGCTAATGAAGTCCCCGGTGGCACGACCGGATCTGTCCATCAGGTGCCCCAGATGCTTGAAGACGCGGATGACCATGGAGCGATCCATGATCGTGGCATTGGGCAGCCGCTCTTCGAGTTTGGCTTCCAACCGGGGGGCGTCGGCGACGTTTCGGGCGCTGAGTGCCACGATCAGATTCCATTGGCCAGTGCTCACACAGGCGAATTGCACCTCCGGCATGCCGGCAAGCGATTCTTGGGCCGCGCTGATGGACGAACTTGGCGCCCGGATGAAGTACCACAACACCGTCGGCCAGGTCGAATATGGCTGTGCGATGTCCACCCGGAGGTCCAGGTATCCCTGGTGCCTCATCGTGGCGATCGCGTCCCCGACGCGCTGTGGACTCATGCCGAGCGTTTCCGCCAATTCCACGTTGGTCGCGCGTGCGTTCCCTTCCAAGGCTCTGGCCACACCTGACATGGTCTGTTGCGGGACGACTTTCGCGGCTCCGGGGCGTGGGGGCCTGAACCGCGGTATCCGTTCCGCCTGCCCGTCCGTCAGCGCCCGCAGGGTCCACTGTGCCCCGGTCTTTACCCTCACATTGACGATATTCGTTCTGACCAGGCGTACGGCGGGAAGCTGGCCCAGTTTGACGAGGATGTACTCGGCTAGTTCGTCGTCGTTCCTTGCGAACAGTGTCATGACGATGTCGCGGAAACCGCTTGTGAGGTCGATCGAGTAGATCGCTGGGTCTCGGCTGGCTTGTGCGGCGGTGGTGAGGGCTTGCCCTGATTCGCACTGTATTTCGACGATGGCCACGCTGTGTGGTGCGTCGGCTTCGTGCACGGCGCTGATCCAGGCCAACCCTTTAGTGGAGATCCGTTCCCAGCGTCGTGCAAGTGTGACGGCGTCAGTGCCAATGATCCTGGCGAGCGACGTCCACGGCACTCTCGGTTCGATCTGCAGCGCATTAATAATCTGCAAATCCAGTTCGTCCAGTTGATCTTTGTTCATATGACTTTCCAATACCGCCAGAATCCTGCACATCAGCATGTACTTCTGTTGCCAGTGTCACAGTATTCCACAGAGCTGCCACACCGGTGAGCTCACTAGGAAGGAAGACAACATGGACACAGCACACCGAGGGGCCCAGAAGGTGGCGGGCGCCAAGCTTCGATGGTTCGTCCCGGTTCTAATTGCCCTTGAGCTCTTCTCTGGACTTGTCCAGGGATGGATAGTGCCATTGCTGGGAGAGATTGGGCGTGTTTATGGTGTGCCCGCCGGGTCTACCAGCTGGGTCCTTGCCGTGGGACTGCTCTCGTCCGCCGTGTCGGTGCCGTTGATTGCCATGCTGGGCGACCGCTTCGGGCACCAGCGGCTGCTGGTCGTTTCTGTAGCGTTGGTAGCCGTCGGTTCGCTGCTGATCGCTTTCGCCCCCACGTTCCCACTGGTCCTGCTCGGCGCGGCCATCCAGGGTCCGGTGGCCGCTTTCCTCCCGCTCGACATGGCCCTGCTCAAAGCCCACCGCCTTCGGTCGGCCAACCGCGACGTCGGGCTGATTGTGGGTGCCCTCACCATTGGGCTGGCAGCGGGCATGCTGTTGTCCGGAGTGGCGCTGGATGCCATGGGAAACCTCGCCGTGGTCCAGTTGATTCCGGCGGTCGGAATCGCTGTGCTTGTACCTTTCATCTGGATGTTGGTCCCGGAGACCGGCCCCGATGCCTTCCGCCGCATTGACTGGAAGGGGGCTGTGCTCCTCGGCGCCGGCCTGGTGGGAATCATGTACGGGCTGTCCGAGGCACCGCATCTGGGGTGGGGCTCCCCGCAGGCCCTTCCTCCCCTTGCTGTCGGCCTCGCCGCATTGGTGCTCTTCTTTCAAGTGGAGAAGCGGGCCAAATCCCCGCTCGTGGATCTCAAAGTCATCCGTGCCGCCCGGCTGGGCAATCCCATCGGCATCGGCTTCCTCATCGCGGTGACCATGTTCGGCAACCAGGCACCGTCTGTGCTCTTCCTGAGTGCCAATCCGGACAAGCTTGGCTACGGTGCCGGCATGTCGGTCTCAGCCGTGGGGCTCGTCCTTGCCATAGGGGCTGTCAGCAGCACCCTGGGCTCGTTCTCTGCCGCATTCCTGAGCCGGCTGATGGGCGGCCAAGCCCGGACACTGGTGTTCGCATGCCTGACGGCGGCCGCGGCACTTCTATGCCTGGCCTTCGTACCGTCATCAGGCGTGGTCTTGATCGTCTGGCTGGCGATCGCAGGATTCGGCAACGGAATCGTCCTCAGTACCCTGCCGGCTCTCGTGATCGACCGGGCCCCCGCGTCTGCCCCCGCCTCGGCCTCCGGCGTCTACAACACGGCCCGCACCATTGGCGGTTCCCTGGCCGGGGCGTTCGTGGCCTCGGTGACGACCGTCCTGGTTGTCTCCGTCGGTGGTTCCGGGTCAGGTGTCGTTGCACCCTCGCTTGGAGCGTTCCAGATGATCTGGACGGTCTTTGCCGCACTGAACGTGGCTGCCGCCATTGCCTCTGTCTTTCTGTCGCGCGGGCGCACCACCAGCCGGGGCGGGGCGGCTTCGACGGACTCCGGCCGCGCCCCTGCCAGTGTTCACCCATAACGGCCACCTCAACAAAGCAAACAAAGATAGGAACAGCCATCATGACCTCAGAAACGTCCCCGATCGTCCGGGAAGCCATCACGGAAGCAATCGAAGGGCATCGGAATCAGCTGCTGCAGCTGAGCCATCGGATCGGCACCAACCCGGAGCTTGCCTTCGAGGAGTTTCAGGCGTCGGCCATGGTGGCCGACGTGCTCGAGCAGGCAGGATTCGACGTTGAACGGGGAGCCTACGGGCTGCCCACTGCGATCGAAGCGGCCTTCGGAAACGGTGACTGCACGGTGGCGCTGGTTGCCGAGTATGACGCCCTTCCGGGCATTGGCCACGGCTGTGGGCACAACGTGATCGCGGGAGCAGCCGTTGGTGCCGCTCTTGCGCTCAAGGGCGTTGCGGACGCGCTGAACCTGCGGGTGAAGCTGCTCGGCGCGCCGGCGGAGGAGAAGGGCGGCGGAAAGATCCTCATGCTCGAACGTGGCGCGTGGGACGACGCCGATTTCTCCCTCATGGTGCACGGGTTCACCGGCCCGCAACTGCCGTGTGAGGCATTCACCGCACAGTCCCTCGAGCACCTGAATGTGACCTTCACCGGCCGCACCGCCCACGCTGCCGCGGCACCACACGAGGGAATCAACGCAGCAGATGCCGCGACCTTGGCCCAAGTGGCCTTGGGGCTGCTGCGCCAGCAGCTCAAGCCGGGCATTGTGATTGCATCGTTCATTGAAAATGGCGGCGCTGCCAGCAACATCATTCCCGGCCGGACGGACCTCCAGGTTGAAGTCCGTGCGTCCGAGGAAAACGACTGGATTGAAACGAGCGCCCGTGTGCGGGCCTGCCTAGAAGGGGCCGCCCTGGCCAGCGGCTGCCAGGTGGACATTCGCCAATCGGAAAAGCCGTACGCGCCCATGCTCCATCACCCGGACATTGCGCGCTACTGGGACGGCAACATCGCCGATCTCGGCTACCAGATCGAGGCCCCCGCCGGATCCGGCGGGGGCGGGTCCACGGACATGGGCAACATCTCCCAGTACCTGCCCTCGATACACCCCTGTGTGGTGTTCAAGGGCAGCGAAGCCGTTCCGCACACCGTCGAGTTCGCCGAGGCTGCTGTTTCACCGGCCGGGGACAAGGCCGTCATCGACGGCGCCTTGGCACTGGCCCTTACCGTGGCCAATGTTGCGGCCGACGGCGAACTGCTCGCCAGCTTGCGGCGACTGAGGATTGAACGATCTGCCCTGGCTTCGCGCAAAGGCGAGGATGCAGCTGTTCTGAGCGAAGCAGCTAGGGCGTGTCTCCCAATGCGGCGCTCCAGATGACGACGGCGTGCAGGACGGCCGCTGAGCGGTAGGTGAGGGCCAGTTTGTCGTAGCGGGTGGCCAGGGACCGCCATTGCTTGAGGGTGTTGAAGCTGCGCTCGACCACATTGCGCCGTTTGTAGGCGTCCCTGTCGTATCTGACGGGGCGTCCCCCGGCGGAGCCCTTGCGTTTCCGGTTGGCCTTCTGGTCGTCCTTTTCCGGGATAACGCACTCGATGCCCCGCCCGCGCAGGTACGCCCGGATTGCTTTGGAGGAATAGGCCTTGTCGGCCATGGCCCGGTCCGGGCGGGTGCGGGCCCGGCCGGGACCGGGCCTTTCTACCTTCAGGGCCTCCATGAGGTTCTCAAACATCGGCGAGTCCCCGCCCTGGCCCGGCCCCAGCAGCAGGACCAGGGGACGCATGTTGCCATCCACCAGGGCGTGGATCTTGGTGGTCAGCCCGCCGCGGGACCGGCCGATGGCATGGTCCTCAGGCTCGTCGAGCAGATTCCTGTAATTCGACAGGTCCCCCTGTGTGGCGGGGCAGGTTCGTGCCGTGCTGGTGGGCACGGTTGACCGTGGAGTCGATCGAGACCTCCCAGTTGATCAGCCCGGCCGTGTCCGCGCGGGTCAGCAACGCCGCCAGGACCTTGTCCCAGGTCCCGTTGGCGGCGTTGCGGCGGTGGTGCTTCCACACGGTCTTCCACGACCCGAAATAGGCAGGGAGATCACGCCATGGGATCCCTGCCCGGTAGCGGTAGATGATGCCCTCGGTCATCAGCCGGTGGTCGTTGAAGGGTCGGCCCGGTTTCCCCGACGAATCGGGCATCAACGGGGCAATGGACTCCCACTGGGCATCGGACAACACGGAATAGCGAGAAGGCACCCATCAATCATGCCAAACCGCAAAACCACTGATTAGGAGACACACCCTAGGCGCGGCCTGCTGAATGACAGTGAACCGGCAGCTGCAGCAGCTCTTTCCGTGACACGAACCATAAGAGGGTCGAAGGCGCTCGCCAAGTGACTGTTAACTTCGTTTGGTTCTGGCACGAATTTCGTGAATTGGAGATCATCCGTGGCTGTGTCCTCACGTCGAGGACACAGCCACGGTGGGGATCAGAACGGTTTGGTGGGCAGGTATTTTCCGTCGAGGGTGATCACGGCACGTGAACCGCCGTCGGGGTCTTCAACCTTCTTGATGTCCAGCTTGAAGTTGATGGCACTGATGATGCCGTCACCGAACTGCTCGTGGACCAAGGCCTTCAGGGTGGAGCCGTAGACCTGCAGCATTTCGTAGAACCGGTAAACAGTAGGGTCGGTCGGGATGCCGCCGGGGATGCTGCCGCGCAGCGGAATGGTCGCCAGCAGCATTGCGGCGTCCTCGCCCAGACCCAGCCGCTCGGCGACGATTTCCGCAGCGGTTTCAGGCAACGGATGCTGGCCGAGCAGGGCGGCGGTGACGAAGGCAAGGCTCAGGCCGGTTCCATCGGTCAGTTCCTGCCAAGAGAGGTCCTTGCGCATCTTGGCATCGATGATGGCGGCGGTCAGTTCCTCGCGCGGAGCCTGGCTGTTCTGGGAATGAATCATGGTGTTTTCCTCTTCTTTCGGTGATATCAGGTAGTTACGCGGCCAGGCCGGAGGTGGCCGGCGTGGCACAGGTCTGCGGGTTGTCCGCGAGTGGGACAAAGCGGCCCGTGACGCCGTCCAGGGTGTCGATGGAACCGGTTCCGATGTCGTAGACCCAGCCGTGGAGGCTCAGCCGGTTCTGGTCCAGGGCCAAGGCGATGGCGGGATGGGTCCGGATGTTGGTCAGCTGGGCGATGACGTTCCCGTGGACCATGGCCTCCAGCCGCGCCTGGGCCGATCCGTGGGTGCGGGCGGCGTTGACGGCCTTCGCCGCGTCGGCATGGGCAAGCCAGCTGGCCACGGCCGGCAGGTGGTCCAGGTTCGTATCGGTCGAGACGGCGGTCATCGCTCCGCAGTCGGAATGGCCACAGATGATGATGTCCGTGACGCCCAGGACGGCGACCGCGTACTCGACTGTCGCGGAGACACCGCCGGGCTCCGGGCCATAGGCGGGCACGATGTTGCCGGCGTTGCGGATGACGAACAGGTCACCCGGTTCCCGCTGGGTCAGCAACTCCGGAACGACCCGGCTGTCCGAGCAGGCAATGAACAGGGCCCCGGGGTTCTGGGCGGTGGCCAGCTCCTTGAAGAGTCCAGAGCGCTCCGGAAAGGCTTCCCGTTGGAATTTCAGAAAGCCTTCGATGATGTCTTGCATGGGCCGTCTCCTTGATGTTTGGGGGATAACTCAAGGATGGCGGAATCGAACTATAGTGTCCAAGACTTGTTTACAATGGAATCAATAAGTAATTCCTATAGTTGGAGCGTCGTGATGCTACGCCACATCCGTTACCTGGACGCGGTCGCGGAACACCAAAACTTCACCCGCGCGGCCGAGGCGCTGCATGTCTCCCAACCGACGCTGTCGCAACAGATCAAGCAACTGGAGAACTCGCTGCACGTCCAGCTCCTGGACAGGTCCGGGCGGACCGTGCGGCTGACGGATGCCGGTGAGACCTACCTGCGCTATGCCCGTCGCGCCCTGCGTGAGCTTGACGCCGGAACCCGGGCCATCCACGACGTGCAGGATCTGATCCGGGGATCGCTCCGGTTGGCGATGACGCCTACGTTCACCGCCTACCTGATCGGTCCGCTGGTCGAGCGCTTCAGCACCCGCTATCCCGGCATCACCTTGAGCGTGCGGGAGATGACCCAGGACCGCATCGAGGCGGCACTGGCCGAGGGCACCCTCGATCTAGGCATCGCATTCGCCGAGGCGCGGTCGCCCGAGATCGAGACCCAGGCACTGTTCGCCGAAACCCTTGGCCTGGTCGTCGGCAATAACCACCCCCGCGCCGGCTCGCAGGCACCCATGGCCCTGCGGGAGTTGGAACAAGAGGGCCTTGTGCTGCTTAGTGGCGACTTTGCGACCCGGCGCCACATTGACCTGCACTTCCGGGACCACGGCATTGCCCCCCGCATCGCGATTGAAGCCGACTCCATCAGTGCGATCGTGGAAATCATCCGCCGCAGCCAGCTCGCCACCGTGCTGCCCGAAGCCATTGCCCGCGAACAGCCGAGGCTCCACCCGGTCGACCTGTCGCCGGCCATTCCACACCGCACCGCAGCCCTGCTCAGAAGGAAAGGCGCCTACGTGAGCGCAGCCAGCCAGGCGTTCACCGAGCTGTCATCGACGTGGAGCTAACCGCCTGACCGGGCCGCCCTCAGGGCCTGGGTCTCCGCGCGTTCGTTTCTCGCTCGGTTGACCACCGGATTCAAGGGCCCGCTGGTCGAGGTTGTCGAGACACGGTGCCGGGTCTAGCCTGAACACATGTCGGCGGAGCTGGAAGCATACCGGAAGGCCCTTGAGAGGGCACACGAGCACTCGCTGGCGTGGCTGGCGTCGCTGGCCGGTCGCCGGATCGGGCCCACGGCCAGTGCCGACGAGCTGGTCCCGCAGTTTGGCGGCGCCCTCCAGGAGGGGCCCACGGACCCGGCTGCGGTGGTCGATGAACTCGTTGCCTTGTCAGCCCCTGGCCTGATGGCCATGCCGTCCGGCCGCTTCTTTGGCTGGGTGATCGGCGGCACGTTGCCGGCCGCGCTGGCGGCGGACTGGCTGGTCAGTGCCTGGGACCAGAATGCGGTCCTGCGCTTCGCAACTCCAGCCGCGGCCGCCGCCGAGGAGGCAGCCGGGGCGTGGGTGCTGGACCTGTTGGGCCTGCCGGCTGCCTCCGGCGTCGGCTTTACGACGGATGCCACGATGGCCAATTTCGTGGGCCTGGCCTGCGGCCGGCGGGCGGTTCTGGAGCGGCTCGGCCACGATGTCCGCACGGCGGGTCTCGGCGGCGCCCCGCGGATCACGGTGCTGGTCGGCCAGGAGCGGCACGCCTCGGTGGACCTTGCCCTGCGCTATCTCGGCCTTGGCCAGCCCACGGCCGTGGCGGCCGACAGCCAGGGCCGCATCCTTCCCGGGGCGCTGGCCCAGGCGCTGGAGGGCATCGACGGGCCGGCCATTGTGTGCCTGCAGGCCGGAAACCTGCACTCCGGCGCCTTTGATCCGATGCGCGAGGCCATCGCCGTGGCGCACCGCCATGGGGCCTGGGTGCACGTCGACGGCGCCTTCGGACTGTGGGCGGCGGCGAGCCCGCTGCTCCGGGGCCGGCTGGACGGGCTGGAGACCGCCGACTCCTGGGCGACGGACGCCCACAAGACACTCAATGTGCCCTACGACTGCGGGATCGCCATGGTGGCGCAGCCGGAGGTTCTGCGCTCCGAGTTCGGCTTCAGCACCAGCTACTTCATCCAGGACGACGACGGCCCCGGGGATCCGTTCGAGCGCGTCCCGGAGCTGTCGCGCCGGGCGAGGGGTGTCCCGGTGTGGGCGGCCCTGCGGTCGCTGGGCCGGGCCGGCACCATCGCCCTGGTCGAGGGACTGGCGGCCAATGCCCGGGCCCTGGCCGGCGGCCTGGCCCGGCTGGAGGGGGTGGAGGTGCTCAACGACGTCGTTTTCACCCAGGTCTGCCTGGCCTTTGGCTCCGACGAGCGGACCCGCCAGGTGACCCGGAGGCTGATCGAGGACGGCACCGTGTGGATGTCGGGCTCGTCGTGGCAGGGCCGGGACATCCTGCGGATCTCGGTCAGCAATTGGTCAACGGACGACGCGGACATCGCAGCCTCCATCGACGCCGTCGCCCGCGCCCTGGCCGCCGTCCCCGGCTGAGGGTTCCCGGCAGCGCACCCAGCCCCCGCGGCTACAACGCGACGGTGTCGGAGAAGATCCGCAGGGCCCGCCCCACGGGATGCACCGTGGCACCGGCGGCCGGGGCCACGATGTCCCCGGCCTCAATGTCCGGCGCCGTGGCAACAATGGTCCGGCCGTCGGCGTTGACCAGCGCGGCGCGGGTGCCGATGCGGCGCAGCAGCGGCATTCCCAGCCGCTCCAGCGTCTGGGCCAGCACATCCAGGCCCACAATCCCGGCGATGGTGCCGCCGTCAAAGACGGGGTGGGTGAAGGTCAGCACGTATTCGTCGGTGCACAGCAGGTCGATGTACGGACCCGTGACGTGGGGGAGCCCGGTCTCCACCGGCACGCGGAACCACTCGGCCTTGACGTAGCGGCTGGTGGACTGCGGGCTGAAGTTGGCCAGCGCATCCACCCGCTCCAGATCCTCGCCCTGCCACCAGGCGATATAGCTGCGCTCCGGCCCCAGGGCCCCGGTGGCAGCGACAAATCCGGCCCCTGCCAGCAGGGAACCCTCGGCCGCCAGCATGGCCTGGACGGCCGGGCGGATGGACTTGTCGATGGCCGTTCCGGTCAGTTTCCCGGTGGCGGTGATCCAGGCCGTGGTGGCCGCCGCCCAGTCGTCCAACTGGCGTTCTATGCCGGCCACCAGGTCGTGGAGATCCGCCACACCCTGGGTGGCCGCCTCGGCAACGCTGCCGCTCATGGTTGTTCCTTTGTCCGTGCCGCTACGGCTGGCCTGCCGCGTGGTCCGCCAGCAGCCAGTTGGTTGTTGCCTGTATCAATTCCCTGGTCCGGGCCTCCGCCGTGGCTGCGTCATGGCCCGCGATGGCTGCCGTGACGGCCTCGCTGAGGTCCGCGGTGCGTTCGCAAAAGTCGCCATCGCTGAAGGGCAGCAACGTCAGCGTGCCCAGATCGGCCTGCAGGTGCAGGAGCTCCCGGGCCAGCCGGGCGGAGCGGGCCACGGCGGCGATCTCCAGCAGGAATTCCGACGACGCCAGCCGCCAGGCCAGGGCGGTGTCGGCCTCCGGGCGGATGTAGGAGCGCAGTGTTTCGATGTCGTCCGCATTGGACCGTTTGGCGGCGATGCCGGCGCAGGCGACGGCAATGGCCTGGTGGTGCAGGCCCAGATCGGTGATCTGCAGGCGGGTGAGCGTGCGGAGCTTGCTGCGGGCGTTCTCCAGCGACGGCAGGGCATCGTCGGCGATGAAACTCCCGCCGCTGCGCCCCCGGGCCGTCCGGATCAGGCCCTGGCCCCGCAGCTGCGACAACGCCTCGCGGGCCGTCACGGCCGAGATGCCCAGGGCACCGGCAAGTTCCACCTCGTTGGGCAGCCGCTGGCCGGAGGTGAGCAGCCCGGTTTCGACGGCCAGTTCGATCCGCCGGCACACCTCATCCACCAGGCCGCCGGACTTGATCGGGGTGAAAACGGCCGCCAGGCTCCGCGAGGCACCCAAGGGCGATAGCGACATCGTGCCTGCCTCCCGGGTGTGTCGTGGCGTGCTTTCTGCGGTCACAGCCATCGTATCCATAGGCCCATATCCGGGTCTATACATAAAACATCCTAAGTAATAGTATTTATTTCAACCACCCGTTGTGTGGCGTGGATCACATCCGAGTGGAGCACCGGCACCTAATCCGAAAGGCGCAACCATGAGCCAGACTGCCTTGAGCGGCGCACCGGCCTCCACCACGGAGGTTCCAGCCATCCGGCTGCGGAACCTGACCAAAACGTTTGGCGAGACCACCGCCGTCCACGGCGTGGATCTGGACATCCGCCAGGGCGAGTTCTTCTCCATGCTTGGCCCCTCCGGTTCAGGCAAGACCACCGTGCTGCGCCTGATTGCCGGCTTCGAGCTGCCCACCTCGGGCACCATCGAGCTGGAGGGCGCCGACGTCAGCGGCAAGGCCCCCTTTGAGCGGGACGTCAACACGGTGTTCCAGGACTATGCACTCTTCCCGCACATGTCCCTGGTGGACAACGTGGCCTATGGCCTGCGGGTGCGCGGCGTCCACAAACGTGAACGCCGCCAGCGCGCCGCCGAGGCGCTGGCCCGGGTGCAGCTGGGGAAGTTTGTCGGCCGCCGCCCCTCCCAACTCTCCGGCGGCCAGCGCCAGCGCGTCGCCCTGGCCCGCGCCCTGGTGGTGGAGCCGAAGGTCCTGCTCCTGGACGAGCCGCTGGGCGCCCTGGACCTCAAGCTGCGCCAGCAGATGCAGATCGAGCTCAAGGAGCTCCAGCGTTCGTTGGGCATCACCTTCATCTTCGTCACGCACGACCAGGAGGAGGCGCTGACCATGAGCGACCGGATTGGCGTGTTCAACAACGGCAGGCTCGCCCAGATCGGCACGGCGCATGAGATCTACCAGCGTCCCACCGGCGCCTTTGTGGCGAACTTCGTGGGCACGTCCAACATCTTCGATGCCGCGGCCGTGCACCGGCTGTACGGGCGGGCGGGCCAATTCGCCATCCGGCCCGAACGGCTCACCCTTCTCTGGGGAGGGGAGGGGGGCCGTGCGGACGGCGTCACCTCCGTCGGTGGGCGGATCACCTCCCTGGTGTATGTCGGCCATGCCACCCAGGTGCACGTGGCGCTCGACGGCGGTCCCGCCGTCGTCGTGCTGGCAGGCGCCGAGATGCTCCCGGACGAGGCGCTGGTGGGCCGCGAGGTGGCCGTCAGCTGGGCCGAACGCGACGCCGTCTGGCTCCCGGACGCACCCACTGTCCCGGCAGCATGAAATCCCAGGCTTCCCTGCACCATCCCGCGCTGCGAAAGGAAAGAACCGTGGCAACCAAGAACAAGTCCTACCGAGTCATAGGCGCCCTTGCGGTGGCAGCCCTGGCCCTTTCCGCCTGCGGTACCAGCGGGGGAGGTGGCGGCGCCGAGGCCTCGGCCAAGACCAGCATCGGCCCCGGCGAGGGCCATGTCTCCATCCTCGGCTGGCCCGGCTACGTGGAGGACGGCAGCAACGACCCCGCCGTGGATTGGGTGCACCCCTTCGAAACGGCCACGGGCTGCCAGGTTGACTTCAAGCCGTTCGGCACCTCGGACGAGGCGGTGACGCTGATGCGCACC
Organism: Pseudarthrobacter sp. P1; assembly: GCF_050156935.1. NCBI lineage: Bacteria > Bacillati > Actinomycetota > Actinomycetes > Micrococcales > Micrococcaceae > Pseudarthrobacter > Pseudarthrobacter sp. P1. Next base: position 210,218 of record NZ_CP189584.1, read on the forward strand.
GGCCAGTACGACGTCGTGTCCGCCTCAGGCGACGCCTCCCTGCGCCTGGTGGCCGGCGGCGACGTGCAGCCGGTGAACATGAGCCTGGTGAAGAACTACGCCGATGTGTACCCCTTCCTGAAGGACAAGGCCTGGAACACCGTGGACGGGAAGAATTACGGCATGCCGCACGGGTGGGGTGCCAACCTGCTGATGTACCGCACGGACAAGGTCAGCCCGGCACCGACGTCGTGGGGTTCGGTGTTCACCGATGCCGCCAGCTATGACGGCAAGGTCACCGCCTACGATTCACCCATCTACATTGCCGATGCAGCGCTGTACCTGATGGCGCACCAGCCCGGCCTGGGCATCAAGAATCCCTACGCCCTCGATGCCACCCAGCTCGCGGCGGCCGTGACCCTGCTCAAGGCCCAGCGCCAGCATGTGGGGGAGTACTGGTCCGACGTGGTCAAGGAAGTGCAGTCCTTCGCCTCCGGCAGCTCCGTCATCGGCACCACCTGGCAGGTGGGCGCCAACATCGCCAAGACCGACGGTGCCGCGGTGGAGACCCTGCTGCCCTCCGAAGGGGCCACCGGCTGGTCCGACACCTGGATGATCGGGGCCAAGACCAAGAACCCGAACTGCTCCTACCAGTGGCTGGACTACATCGCCAGCCCGGAGGCCAATGCCCAGGTGGCGGAGTACTTCGGTGAGTCTCCCGCCAACGCCAAGGCCTGCGCACTGACAGTGGACAAGGAACACTGCCAGACCTACCACTCCGGCGACGTCGCCTACGCGGAAAAGATCTGGTACTGGACCACACCGGTGGCCACCTGCCTTGACGGACGCAAGGACGCCAAGTGCACCGACTACTCCGCGTGGACCAAGGCCTGGACGGAGATCAAGGGCTAAATGGCACTGAAGACACAGCAGCCCGGCGCAACGCCGGACCCGCACGGCACGCCGGGCAGCACCGGCGTGCCCCGGGCCCGGAAGAACACGTTCTCCGCCCTGCTCCACCGCTCACCGCGCCTGCGGCTGGCGGGACTGCTCACGGCCCCCGCCGGCTGGCTGGTGCTGGTCTACATCGCGGCACTGGCGGCACTGTTGATCACCGCCCTGTGGACGGTGGACACCTTCACCGGAAAGGTGTCCACCACCTGGACGCTGGAGAACATCATTGCCGTCGCCACCGATCCGGTGTACCAGATCATCACGCTGCGGACCATCGGCATCGCGCTCGCCGTCACGGCCATCGACGTCGTGGTGGCCCTGCCGATCTCCTTCTTCATTGCCAAGGTGGCCACGGCCCGGTGGCAGAAACTGTTGGTGGTGGCCGTCCTGATGCCGCTGTGGGCCAGCTATCTGGTCAAGGCCTATGCCTGGCGCAACGTCCTGGCCGAGGGCGGCCTGCTTGAATGGCTCGGCACGCCCGTGGGGGTGACCAGCCCTGGCTACTCGGAGACGGCCGTCATCCTCACGCTGTCCTACATCTGGCTGCCGTACATGATCCTGCCCATCCACGCCGGTTTTGACCGTGTGCCGGACTCGCTGCTGGAAGCCTCCAGCGATCTGGGCGCCAAACCATGGACCACCATGCGCCTGGTGATGCTGCCCATCCTGGTGCCGGCCATCATCGCCGGAACCATCTTCACTTTCTCCCTGTCGCTGGGTGACTACATCACGGCACAGATCGTGGGCGGCACCACGCAGATGCTCGGCACGGTGGTCTATGCCAATGTGGGCGCGGCCAACAACCTGCCGTTCGCCTCCGCTGTATCCCTGATCCCGATCGTGATCATCATGGTCTACCTCTTTGTGGTCCGCCGCACCGGCGCCCTGAACAACCTGTAGGAGCCGGAAGTGAGACTGTCCCGCAGTGCCAAAGCCATCCTGGGCGCAATCACCGCCCTGGTCCTGCTCTTCATCTATGCGCCGCTGCTCCTGGTGGTGGTGAACTCCTTCAACTCGGACCGCACCTTCGGCTGGCCGCCCAAGGGGTTCACCCTCCAATGGTGGGGCCGGGCCTTCGACTCCGCGGGTGGGCGCGAGGCCCTGCTGACCTCCCTGTGGGTGGCGGTGGTCGCCACCCTGATATCGCTGGTGCTGGGCACCCTGTTGGCCCTGGCGCTGCAGCGCTACAGGTTTTTTGGCCGCGACGCCGTGAACCTGCTGGTGATCCTGCCCATTGCGCTGCCCGGCATCGTCACGGGCATCGCGCTGAACAATATGTTCACCACCATCCTGGGTGTCTCGCTGAGCATGTGGACAGTGGTCATCGCGCATGCCACCTTCTGCATGGTGACGGTGTTCAACAACGTCATCGCCCGGCTGCGCCGCATGGACGGCCGACTGGAGGAGGCCTCCGCGGACCTCGGGGCCGGGGTCTTCACCACGTTCCGGCTGGTTACGTTTCCGCAGCTGCGCTCGGCCCTGCTGGCCGGCGGGCTGCTGGCCTTCGCTCTGAGCTTTGACGAAATCATCGTCACCACCTTCACCATCGGCGCCGGCGACACCACGCTGCCCATCTGGATCCTGCAAAACCTGTTCCGGCCCAACCAGGCACCAGTGGTGAATGTGGTGGCGGTGGTGCTGATCCTGGTCTCGATCCTGCCGATCTGGCTGGCCCAGAAGCTCTCGGCGGATTCGGTGGGCGTCGGCGCTGCCCGCCCGGCCAAGGCCAAGGCGGCTAGGGTGGTTCCATGACTGAATACCGCCAGCTTGGCAACTCTGGACTCACCGTTTCCGTCGTCGGACTCGGCTGCAACAATCTGGGCCGCTCCGGGACGCCCACCGAATCGCAGGAGGGCACCAACACTGTCATCCATGCGGCCCTCGACGCCGGAATCACGCTCTTCGACGTGGCGGACGTCTACGGCAAGCGGCCGGGTCTGAGCGAGGAGATGCTGGGCACCGCGCTGGCAGGGCGGCGCGAGGACGCCATCGTGGCCACCAAGTTCGGCATGGACATGTCCGGGGCGAACGGCGCCGATTGGGGCCACCGTGGATCGCGCCGCTACATCATCAAGGCCGCCGAGGCATCCCTGCGCCGGCTAAAGACCGAGTGGATCGACCTGTACCAGTTCCACACCCCCGACAACGGGACCCCCATCGAGGAGACGCTGGCGGCGCTGGACGACCTGGTCGCCGCCGGCAAGGTCCGCTACATCGGCCATTCCAACCGGGCCGGCTGGCAGATTGCCGAGGCCGAGTTTGCGGCGCGGTTGGGCGGCTGGACGCCCTTCATCTCCAGCCAGAACCACTACAACCTGCTGGACCGCCGCGCCGAGCTGGAGGTGACTCCCGCGGCCGAGGCCTACGGGCTGGGCGTGCTGCCCTACTTCCCGCTGGCCAACGGCCTGCTCACGGGCAAGTACAGCACCGGCAACGCCCCGGCGGGCAGCCGGCTCACGCACTCGCGGCAGAACCTGCTGGAGAAGGCCGACTACGGCCAGCTGGGCGAGTTCTCCGCCTTCTGTGCCGAGCGCGGCCTGACCGAGGTGCAGGTGGCGTTCTCCTGGCTGGCATCCCGGCCGTCCGTGGGGTCCGTCATCGCCGGCGCCACCACTGTGGAGCAGGTCCGGGCCAACGCCTCGGCCGCCTCCTGGGTGCCCGGCGGGGCGGACCTGGCGGAGCTGGAGGCAATCTTCCCGGCGGCCCCCAAGGTGGCCCTCTTCTAGAGCGGCGCGGCTAGAGGCTGACGGTGATGTTCTCGCCGTCGATCGCCGCGGCATAGCGTTCCAGCGGCAGCTTGGCCGGACCCACCGCAACGCTGCCGTCGGCTGCATTGAACGTGGAACCGTGGCAGGGGCAGGAGAACGTGGCACCCGCCGCGGCCACGGTGCAGCCGGCGTGGGTGCAGACGTCGCTGTACGCCAGCACGGTGGTCTCGTTCGGCCGGAAGATCAGGATGCCTTTGCCATTGGCCTTGCCGGCGGCGCTGCCGCCCACGGGCACCTCGCTGAGCTTGCCCACCTGCACCGGCGTGCCGCCGGCCGTGGGAACGGGCGGGGACTCGATGGCGGTCTTCGCGCTTGGCTCGGCCCCCTGGCTGGGCGTGCACGCGGCCAAGGCCAGGCCGCAGGCGGCGGTGGAGGCGCCAATAACGGCGCGGCGGGTCAGCTGTGGCGGGTTCGTCATGCCTTCCAGTCTGCCAGACGTCCTTGGACGTCCGCTGTGAACCGGCTGTGCGCCGCACCCGGCCGCGGGAGCGCGGAGCGCGGACCGCCGGAGCCCGGAGCGCCGGCGGGAACCTGCTACACACGGAAGCGGCGGCCGCCCCGCCAAAGGGGCAGCCGCCGCTTCCGTGCGCCGGGCTAGACGGAGGCCATCGCCGGGGCGTGGAACGTCTTGCCGTTGACGCGCTCGGAGGCGCCTACGCGGTCCAGGTACGGCGTGATGCCGCCCAGGTGCATGGGCCAGCCGGCGCCGAGGATCATGCACAGGTCGATGTCCTCCGGCCCGGCGACAACACCCTCGGCCAGCATCAGGCCAATCTCCTGGGCCAGGGCATCCTGGGTGCGGACCAGCAACGCCGCCGAGGTGGAGGGGGTGGAACCGAAGTCCAGCAGGTCCAGCGTCTCCTGCGGCACAAACTTCGTGCCGTCCTGGGCGCTCTCCCAAATGCCCTTCCGGCCGGCGTCGATCAGCTTCGCCAGGTTCGCCGAGACGGCGATCCGGTGACCAAAGGCGGCATGCATGGACTCGGTGACGTGCGCGGCCACCGGCAGGCCCACCATGGCCAGCAGGGTGAACGGCGTCATCGGCAGGCCCATGGGGCGCAGCGCGTTGTCGGCCGTGGCGGCATCCGTGCCCTCGTCGAACGCGGAGAAGACCTCCCCCATCAGGCGCAGCAGCACGCGGTTGACCACGAAGGCCGCCGCATCCTTGACCAGCACGGCCGTCTTGCGCAGCGCCTTGGCCGTGGCAAACGCCGTGGCCAGCACGGCGTCGTCGGTCTGCGGTGCGCGCACAATCTCCAGCAGCGGCATCACGGCCACCGGGTTGAAGAAGTGGAAGCCCACCAGCCGTTCGGGGTGCTTGAGGTCCGCGGCCATCGCCGTGACGGAGAGCGAGGAGGTGTTGGTGGCCAGGATGCATTCGGCGGAGACAATCTCCTCCACCTCGGCAAAGACCGCCTTCTTCACACCCAGTTCCTCGAAGACGGCCTCGATCACGAAGTCGGCGTCGGCAAAGGCGGCCTTGGAGACGGAGCCGGTGACCAGTGCCTTGGTGCGGTTGGCGGCGTCGGCGCTGATCCGGCCCTTGGCCAAGAGCTTGTCCACCTCGGCGTGGACGTAGCCAACGCCCTTGTCCACGCGCGCCTGGTCGATGTCCGTCAAGACCACCGGCACCTTGAGTTGGCGGGCGAAGAGCAGGGCGAACTGGCTGGCCATCAGGCCCGCACCCACCACGCCCACCTTGGTGACGGGGCGGGCCAGTGCGGCGTCCGGGGCGCCGGCCGGGCGCTTGCCGCGCTTCTGCACCAGGTCCAGGAAGGCGTACACGGTGGCGCGGAACTCGTCCGTCTGGATGAGCTCGCCCAGCGCCACGTCCTCGGCGGCGAAGGATTCCGCCTTGGTCCAGGCCTTGCCCTTCTCCAGCAGCTCGATCGCCCGGGCCGGGGCCGGGGCGGCGTTGGAGGTCTTGGCCTCGACAAACGCCTTGGCGCCGGCGACGGCGGCATCCCAGGCGGCGCTGTCGGCCGCGGAGAGTGGCTCGGCGACGGCGTTCGGGCGTTCGACGGCGGTGGCACCGGTGATGATCTTGGCCGCCCAGGCCAGCGACTGCTCCAGGAAGTCGGCCGGTTCGAAGAGTGCATCGGCAATGCCCAGCTGGAAGGCCGCGGCACCGCTGAGCGTGCGGTTGTTGCTCAGCGGGTTCTCCAGCATGACCTTCACGGCATTGGCCGGGCCGATCAGGCGGGGGAGCAGGTAGACCCCGCCCCAGCCGGGGACCAGCCCAAGGAACGTCTCGGGCAGGCCCAGCGCGCCGGCGCCGGTGGAGACGGTGCGGTAGTTGGCGTTCAGGGCGACTTCCAGCCCGCCGCCCAGGGCCAGGCCGTTGATGAAGACAAAGCTGGGCACTCCCAACTCATTCAGCGTGGAGAACACGTCATGCCCCAGCCGGGCCATCATGATGCCCGACTCCGGGTTGGACAGCTTCTTGATCGCCGACAGGTCGGCGCCGGCCACCAGGAAGTGCGGCTTGCCGGTGACGCCCACGCCCACAATTTCGCCGCGGGCGGCCCGCTCGCGCTGGGCCTCCAGCACGGTGCCCAGTTCCACCAGGGTGTTGGGCCCCAGCGTGGTGGGGCGGCGGTGGTCCAGCCCGTTGTCCAGGGTGACCAGGGCAAAGGTGCCGGGGCTGGGTTGTCCGGCTGCGCCGGGGAGGTCCACGTCCTGGACGAAGGAATGCGTGACCACCTCGTCCGGGAAAAGCTCGGCGAGTTCGGTGAAATCCTTGGCGCTCATGCGGCGCTCCCTTCTACGCTGGTTTCGCTGGTCGAGCCTGGGGCCCCGGCCGCAGGGTCCCCTGGCTGAGCTTGCGAAGCTAGGGGACGGCTGGGGAGCGAGACCCAGTGCGGGTTCTCCCAGATGACGGTGCCGCCCATGCCCAATCCGATGCACATGGTGGTGATCCCGTACCGCACGGAGGGGTCCTCGGCGAACTGGCTGGCCAGCTGGTTCATCAGCCGGACCCCGGAGGAGGCCAGCGGGTGCCCGACGGCGATGGCGCCGCCGTAGCGGTTGACGCGGTGGTCGTCGTCGGCGATGCCAAAGTGGTCCAGGAAGGAGAGCACCTGGACGGCAAAGGCCTCGTTGATCTCAAACAGGCCGATGTCCTCGATGGACAGTCCGGCGTTCTTGAGGGCCTTTTGGGTGGCCGGGACCGGGCCGATGCCCATGACGTCGGGCTCGACGCCGGCAAAGGCGTAGGACACGAGCCGCATCTTCACCGGCAGGCCCAGTTCCTCGGCGGCCTCTGCGGAGGCCAGCAGGGCCGCCGTCGCGCCGTCGTTCAACCCGGCGGCGTTGCCGGCGGTGACCCGGCCGTGGGCGCGGAACGGCGTGCGCAGGGCATCCAGGTCCGCCAGGGTGGTCCCGGGCCGCGGCGGCTCGTCCACAGTGTTAAGGTTCCAGCCGGCACCGGGCTTGATGGTGGCGACGGGGACCAGATCGGGCTGGATCTGGCCGTTCGCGTAGGCGGCGGCCAGCTTTCCCTGGCTGGCCACGGCGTAGGCATCCGTGCGTTCCTTGGTGATGGCCGGGAAGCGGTCGTGCAGGTTCTCGGCGGTGGTGCCCATGTTCAGCGCGGCGGGGTCCACCAGGCGCTCGGACAGAAAGCGCGGGTTGGGGTCCGCGCCGGCGCCCATCGGGTGGTTGCCCATGTGCTCCACGCCGCCGGCAATCACGACGTCGTATGCGCCGAAGCCGATGCCTGAGGCGGTGGTGGTCACAGCCGTCATCGCCCCGGCGCACATCCGGTCGATGGCAAAGCCGGGCACGGACTGCGGCAGACCGGCCAGCAGGGCCGCGGTGCGACCGATGGTCAGGCCCTGGTCGCCGGTCTGGGTGGTGGCGGCGATGGCCACCTCGTCCACACGCTCCGGCGGGAGCGAGGGGTTGCGGCGCATCAGTTCCCGGATGCACTTGACCACCAGGTCATCGGCGCGGGTGCCCGCGTAGATGCCCTTCTCGCCAGCCTTGCCGAAGGGGGTCCGGACGCCGTCCACAAAGACGACATCCCTAATTTGCCGGGTTTGGCTCACCTGATACTCCTCATTGAGACATGGATTGCCGAGCGCTTCCCCAGGGGGCGTTCGACGGCGTCAGGAGTCATGTTACTTGTCAGTAACTTAGCTGGCAAGCATGGCGCACATCACGCCCCGTTAGTCCTGGGCCCTGGCAGTCTTGGTCTCCTTGGCGGGCAGCGGATCGGGTTTGGCAAACGCCGCGGCCAGCAGGGGGGCCACATGGTCGATCTGCCACTGCCGGGCACCCAGCCCGGCCAGCTCGGCGGCGATCCCGGCGGTGGAGGTGTCCGCCGGCGGGCGCCAGGTGATGCGGCGCAGGAAGTCAGGGGTCAGGATGTTCTCCACCGGCATGTTCAGTTCCTGGGCCTGCTCGCCCAGCGTGCGCCTGCCGGTGGCCAGCCGCGCGGCGGCGACGGGATCGCGGTCCGTCCAGACACGCGGGGGCGGCGGGCCATTGGTGGCCACCTGCAGGGGCGGCAGTTCCGCGAGGGAGAGGTCGCGGGCAATGGCGATGGACCGCAGCCAGCGCGGCGCCTCGCGCTTGGCGGCGCGGCCGTGGAAGCCGGGTACGCCCAGCAGCTGGGGCACGGTGCTGGGCATGGCCTTGGCCGCTGCCACCAGCGCGGAATCGGGGATCAGCCGGCCCGGGGCGACGTCGCGCTTGCGGGCTAGGGCGTCGCGCTCGTTCCAGAGCTCGCGCACGGCGGCCAGCTGGTGCTTGTTGCGCAGCTGGTGCGTGCCGGTGGTGCGGCGCCACGGATCCGTCTTGGGCTCCGGGATGCCGGCGGCGAGGATGGCGGCAAATTCCTGCTCGGCAAACTCCAGCTTGCCGGTGGCGGCGAGGAGTTCGATGAGCTCCTCGCGCAGTTCCGCCAACACCTCAACGTCCAGGGCGGCGTAGCGCAGCCAGGGCTCGGGCAGCGGGCGGGTGGACCAGTCGGCGGCCGAGTGCTCCTTGGCCAGGCCGAAACCCAGCAGGTTCTCGATCACGGCGGCCAGTCCGACGCGCGGCATGCCGGCCAGCCGCGCGGCCAGCTCGGTGTCGAAGAGGGTGTCGGGCCACATGCCGACCTCGGCCAGGCAGGGCAGGTCCTGGGTGGAGGCGTGCAGGATCCACTCGACCCCGCGCAGGGCGTCGTTGATGATGGCCAGGTCGTCAAACGCTTCGGGATCGATGAGCCAGGTGCCGGCCCCCTCGCGGCGGATCTGGATCAGGAAGGCGCGTTGTCCGTAGCGGAAGCCGGAGGCGCGCTCGGCGTCGACGCCGGCGGGGCCGGTTCCGGCGGCCAGGGCCGCGGCGCAGCGGGCCAGGCCTTCGGGCGTGGAGATGACCAGCGGAACGCCCTCGCGCGGAGTGTCGAGCTCGACGATCGCGGGGATCTCGGACATGTCGATGTCCACACCGTTGACGGTGACCGGCGGCAGGCCGGCGGTGTCGTCAAGGGTGGTTTCTGCGGGGGAACCGGGATCGGCGGTTCCGCTGGCGGCCACCGTGGCGGCTGTGGGGGTGGTCGCGCGCGGGGTTCTGCCGCTGCGGACTCGGGTGCGCTTGTGCGTGCTGGGGCTGGTCATGATGCCTCCAGTCTACCGAGCGCGGCATTTCCCACCCAGTTGGCCCCTAGCTCCGGCGCCGGCGGGGCAGTGCGCTGACGCCGTCGGGCAGCGGCGGCAGCCCCGCGAAGGTGCAGACCATGTCGCTCCAGGCCTCGAGGTGGGACTGCACATCGGCCCCGTCCGGGGTCCAGGAGGCACGCAGCTCGATGTCGATCGAGTCCGCCCGGCCCGCGAGCGTCCCATAGCTCTCGCTCAGGATCCGGGTGGCTGTCCCGCCGGCCTCGCGGTACGGGGCGCCGTGGTTCTCCAGTGCATCCACCAGCCAGGTCCAGGCCACCGAGCCCAGCATTTCGTCGTTGCCCAATTCCGGCTCCAATTGGGCGCGGATGTAGGTGACGATGCGGAAGGTACCGTCCCACACGCTTGACCCCGCTGGGTCGTGCAGCAGGATGAACCGTCCGGTGGCCAGTTCGGGCTCGCCCACCACCACGGAGGCGGCGGGCAGGTGCAGCGGCTGGTGGCTGGTGACGGCGTGCAGGGGCGGATGAGGGACGGCGACGACCTCCGCGCCCAGCGCCACCGAGAAGGGGGCCAGCCGGGCGGGGGCGGGGATTTCAGCCAACCGCATTTCGGGCCGGCACTGGCCTTGGCGGAGGGCTCCCAGGGCTGTCAGGAAATCTGCGGGAACCTGTGCTATCGCGTTCACCTTGGCAGGTTATGTGCCGGCGCGCATAATTCCCTGCAGGCGCGCCGCGGGGCGCACCGGCAGGGAACCGGCCGGCGGCCCCGGAAACCCTAGGAGGCGAGCTCGGCCCTGATGGCTGCCACGAAGGCGTCGATGTCCGCCTCGGTGGTGTCGAAGGAGCACATCCAGCGCACCTCGCGGGCCGCCTCGTTCCAGTCGTAGAAGCGGAAGGACTCGCGCAGCCGGTCCGCCACGCCGTCGGGCAGGATGGCGAACACGCCATTGGACTGTGTGGGCTGGGTGGGGGTGACGCCGTCGATGGTGTCCACGGCGGCGCGCAGCCGGGCCGCCATCGCGTTGGCGTGGCCGGCCGAGCGCAGCCAGAGGTCACCCTCCAGCAGGGCGATGAACTGGGCGGAGATGAAGCGCATCTTGGAGGCCAGCTGCATGTTCATCTTGCGCAGGTATTTGAGCCCGTCCGTGGCGGAGGGGTTCAGCGCCACCACCGCCTCGCCAAACATCAGGCCGTTCTTGGTGCCGCCAAAGGAGAGCACATCCACGCCGGCATCGGAGGTGAAGCTGCGCAGCGGCTCGCCCAGGTGCGCGGCGGCGTTGGCCAGCCGGGCGCCGTCCATATGGACCTTCATGCCCAGCGAGTGGGCATGGTCGGCGATGGCCTTGACCTCGGCGGGGGTGTAGCAGGTGCCCAGCTCGGTGGTCTGGGTGATGGAGACGGCCAGCGGCTGGGCGCGGTGCTCGTCGCCGAAGCCCCAGGCCTCCCTGTCGATCAGCTCCGGGGTCAGCTTGCCGTCTGTGGTGGGGACGGCGAGCAGCTTCATGCCGCCCACGCGCTCCGGGGCGCCGTTTTCGTCGCAGTTGATGTGGGCGGTGGAGGCACACACCACGGCACCCCATCGCGGCAGCAGCGATTGCAGGCCCAGCACGTTGGCCCCCGTGCCGTTGAACACCGGGAAGACCTCCACCGCTGTGCCGAACTTCTCCGCCATGACCTCATGCAGCCGTGCGGTGTAGGCGTCCTCGCCGTAGGCCACCTGGTGGCCGTCGTTGGCGGCGGCCACGGCGGCCAGCACCTGCGGGTGCACGCCGGAGTAGTTGTCCGAGGCAAAGCCGCGCACGCCGGTGTCGTGCAGGGCCGTGAACGTGGAGTCTGTCACAGGAGGAATCCGCCTTTATTGGTTAGAGGAGAATGCGGGCGCCGTTGATGGCCTCCGCGGGTTGGCTGAAGAGTCCGGCCACGGCCCGTGCCAGATCCGCGACGTCGGTGAAGCCGGGGAAGCTGCGCTCGGGGGCGGCGGCGCGCATGCCGTCGTCCACCAGCGCCTTGACCACCAGCACGACGGCGGCACCCGGGCCGCCGGCCAGGCCCTGGGCCACGGACTGCGTCCAGGCCTCCGCGGCAGCCTTGGCAGCGGCGTAGTTGGCATTGCCCGCGGTGGGCGCCGTGACGGAAGTGGAGGAGACGATGGCCAACCGGCCGGCGGGGGAGCCCGCCAGATCAGGGTAGAAAGTGCGGGAGGTGTTGCGCAGCGTGGTGACCACATTGCGGTGCAGCACGTCCCAGTCCTCATCGGACTGTTCCACGATGCCCTTCCCGCCGCGCCAACCGCCCACCAACTGGACGAGCCCGTCGATGGGCCCGAAGTCCCGGTGGATGTCCACGGCCAACCGCTCGACGTCGGCCCGGTCCGCCAGATCGCAGACCAGCGGCACTGCCGCAGCGGCGCCCGGCTGCCCGGCGGCCGCCCGCGCCGCGGCCGCCCGTTCGGTGGCGGCGGCTGCGGCGGCGCCGATGCGGCCGGCGTCGGATCCCACGGTGAGGACCCGCATGCCGGCGGCCAGCAGGGCGGCGGCGGTGGCGACGCCGGCGGCACTGCTGCCGCCGGCAATCAGGACTGTGGGCACATCATTGGTCTGGGGCACAGTCCCTAGCGTAGCCACTTAGGCGCTGGGCTCGACGGTGGCGCCGGTGATTCCCGCGGTGGAGTCGATCACCGGGCGCATCTTCTTCTCCAAGGCCTCGTAGAACATGGACAGCGGGAACTCATCGTCCAGCACCTGGTCCGTCAGGCCGCGGGGTGCGCCGTCCAGCGGGAGCCCGCCCGGGCCCTTGGCCCACACGGAGGCGGGGTTGGGCGTCACGGTGGCGGAGACCAGTTCGTAGGCCGCCAGCCAGTGCGCCACCTTGGGGCGGTCGATGGAGCGCCAGTAAAGCTCCTCGATCTGCGCGCCCAGGGCGATCACGACGTCGGGCACGGATTCCCAGTCGATGGCCAGCTTGGTGTCGGTCCAGTGCAGCACGTGGTGCTGGTGCATCCAGGCAAAGAGTAGCTGGCCGCCCAGGCCGTCGTAGTTGCGCACGCGGCTGCCGGTGATGGCGAAGCGGAAGATCCGGTCAAAGATCACCGCGTACTGGACCAGCTTGGCCTGCCGGCGGGCATCGGGGGAGGCGGCGTCGTCATGCTCCACGCGGACGGACTCGCGGAAGGCGGTCAGGTCGCAGCGCAGTTCCTCCAGCGAGTACAGGAAGTACGGCATGCGCTGCTTGATCATGAACGGGTCGAAGGGCAGATCCCCGCGCATGTGCGTGCGGTCGTGGATCAGGTCCCACATGACGAAGGTTTCCTGGGCCAGGGCCTGGTTGTCCAGCAGCTCGGCGGCGTCGGCTGGGAGCTCCAGCGCCGTCACCTTGGCGGCGGCGCGCAGCACCCGGCGGAAGCGGGCGGCCTCGCGGTCCTGGAAGATGGCGCCCCAGGTGAAGGCGGGGGTCTCGCGCACTGCCACGCTCTCCGGGAACAGCACGGCGGAGTTGGTGTCGTAGCCCGGCGTGAAGTCGAGAAAGCGCAGCGGGACAAAGAGCTTGTTGGAGTAGTTGCCGGCCTCCAGCTCGCCGATGAATTCGGGCCAGATGACCTCCACCAGCACGGCCTCGACAAAGCGGTTGGTGCTGCCGTTCTGGGTGTACATCGGGAAGACCACCAGGTGGCCCAGGCCGTTCACCCGGTGCTCCTGCGGGGCGAAGGCCAGCAGTGAATCCAGGAAGTCCGGCACGCCCAGGCCTTCGGCGGCCCAACGGGTGAAGTCTGCCACCAGCAGGCGCAGGTACTCGGCGTCGTGCGGGAAGTTCGGGGCCAGCGCCTCGATGGCGTCGGTGATGGCGTTGATGTGGGCCATGGCCGCCGCATGGTCCCCGGCCTCCGGCACGGAACCGTCCTGGACCTGCAGCCCCTGCAGGGCGGTGGCGGCGGCCTTCAGGGACAGCCAGGCCGGGGTCTGGGCCAGGGCATCGTTGCCCCGGCTCGGTGTGTGCGTCGGTGCGTGCGCCGGCGCGGCGGCTGCGCTGGTGGTGCCCTGGGTGTCGAGTGCGGTGTTCACTATTTGCCACGTCCTTCGGTTCTCTGGCAGTGGCCGGCGCGGGGGATCCGCGGCGCCATTGGCTCTGGATTGAGCGTAGCAACAGAACAGCAGCACTTACGTTAATAGTAGCCGAGCATTAGAAACTGTAGTGCTCAGATGCATGGCTGAGCCGGGCTGGACCAGCGCTGGGAATGCTGGCACGCCCGGGACGCAAAATACCGCCGGGGACGCGTCCGAAAACGTGTCCCCGGCGGCATTCGGCCGCGCGGGTGCGCCTAGGCGTCCCCGGTGGGCCTGAGCTTGAGCGAGATGGAGTTGATGCAGAACCGCTGGTCCGTGGGGTTGTCGTACCCCTCGCCCTCAAAGACGTGGCCCAGGTGCGAGTCGCAGGTGGCGCAGCGGACCTCGATCCGCTCCATGCCCAAGGTCCGGTCATGGATGTACTTCACGGTGCCCTCGGCCAGCGGTGCCCAGAAGGACGGCCAGCCGCAGTGCGAATCGAACTTCTCGCCGCTGGTGAACAGTTCCGCGCCGCAGGCGCGGCATGCGTAGACGCCCTCGGTGTGGGTGTCTACGTATTCGCCGGTGTAGGGGCGCTCCGTGCCGGCCTTGCGCAGGACGGCAAACTCGTCGGGGGTGAGTTCCTCGTGCCACTGGGCATCGGTCTTTTCGACCCGGGCAACCGGGACAATGGAGGGAATCTTGCCTTCTTCGTGGGTGCTCATGGTTGCTTAACGCTCAGGAATCGCCAATGAATCCCGAGCCGGAGTACAAATGCAGCACCGGGAGCCCCAGCTTGTGCTGGGCCTGGCTGGCCCAGTCCTGCCGGAAGGTGTCGGCCAGGGCGTGCGGCCGCGTGACCACCACGGCCTGCCGGGCATCGGAGGCCTTGACCTCGGCCACCAGGGAATCCACGGCATTGCCCTCGGCCACCCGGCCGGTGACCATGGCGCCGGCGCCGCGCAGGGTGGACAGCGAGGCTTCCAGTATCTCGGAGGCCTCGGCGCGCACTGTGGAGGCATCGCGGTGTTCGCGCAGTTCCCGCAGCGCGCCGGGAAGGTCCAGCATCGTCAGCTGGTCCACAACATCCACCAGGAGGTTGCGCTTGGTGTCGGCGGGAACCAGCAGCACCAGCGCGACGTCGTCACCGTCGTCGTAGAGGCGCGTGATGTTGGCGGCATCGGCTGCCACCAAGGGTTCCTCGGTCAGGATGATGATCGAATCAGTCATGAGCCAAGAGTATGCCAGTGCACCGCCAGCAGCGCCGGTTTGTTGCACCATTTGTGTTGCAGAGTTCCCCTGCGGACCGGTGTGCCGCTCGACGGCGCCCACGGCTTGCGGACACAATGGAGGCATGGGAACTACGGTGGAATCTGCACGGAGCCCGTGGCTCAAATGGACGCTGCTCGCCGGCGCCACCGGCGCGGCCGGTGCGTCGCTGGTGGCCACCGCCACCTCGGCCCTGGCCGGGTACTTTGCGCGCAAGGTGGTCACCCCGGACAAGGTGCGCGAGGAGGACCTTGACATCCTGGCCGTCATCCCCGACGGCCAGCGGCTGCAGATCGTGCTGCCGGCCACCGCCGACACCACGGTGGAGGGCACCTACGGACTGTTCTTCGACGCCGGGGCTGGGCACGCCGTCGTCGGCTCCATCATTTCCTACGTCCCGCGGGAGGGCAGCGTCACGCGCGAGGTCCTGCGCGTGACGGCCGGCGATCTGCGGGCAGCCAAGCGCGGTTGGTGGTCCGGATCGATCTTCACCCACCCGGACCAGCTGGGCCTGGGCAGCGAGGACGTCACCATCGAGCTGCCCGGCGGCCCGGCCCCGGCCTGGCTCATCCGGGCCGAACCGGCACTGGCCACCTGGGCCGTCATGGTGCATGGCCGCGGCACCACGCGGATCGAGGGCCTGCGGGCCGTCCAGACGGCCCGGGGCCTGGGCATGAACTCGCTGTTGGTGTCCTACCGGAACGACGGCGACGCCGCGGCGGCGAACGACGGCCGCTATGGCCTGGGCGTCACCGAGTGGGCCGACATTGAGGCGGCCATCGACTATGCGCTGGCCCACGGCGCCAAGGACGTGGTGCTCTTCGGCTATTCCATGGGCGGAGCCATTGCCCTGCAGGCGGCGGACAGGAGCCGGCTGCGCAAGAGGATCCTGGCGCTGGTGCTGGACGCGCCGGTGATCAACTGGGTGGATGTGCTGGCGCACCAGGCCAAGCTCAACCGGCTGCCCGAGGCCGTGGGCCGGTACGGGCAGCTGATGCTCACCCACCCGCTGGGCCGGCGCATCACCGGGTTGGCCGCACCGGTGGATCTGAAGAGCATGGATTGGGTCAGCCGGGCCGTGGAGCTGCGCACGCCGACCTTGATCATCCACAGCATCGACGACGACTTTGTGCCTTACGGCCCGACGGCGGAGCTGGCACGCCGGAACCCGGAGATGGTCGAGTTCGAGCCGTTCAGCCACGCCCGGCACACCAAGGAATTCAATGTCGATCCGGGCCGGTGGGAGGCCGTGGTGGATGCCTGGCTGCGCCCGCGGCTGGGCTGCTATGATCTGCCGCGCGAGGGCGGGCGCGACGCCGGATAAGGGCTACGGGGCGCCGATGGCGGCGGTGCTGCCGTTCGTCAGGCGCAGCAGGTCGGCCGGGGCCAGTTCAAGGTCCAGCCCGCGGCGGCCGCCGGAGACGAAGATCGTCTCGAACCCCAGCGCGGAGGCGTCGACGACGGTGGGCGAGCCTTGGCGCTGGCCGAGCGGGGAAATCCCGCCCAGGACGTAGCCGGTGCGGCGCGCGGCGGCGGCGGGATCGGCCATGGCGGCCTTCTTGTGGCCCAGCGAGCCCGCCAGCGCCTTCAGGTCCAAGGTGCCGCTGACGGGGACCACTGCCACCACCAAAGTGCCGTTGACCTCCGCCATGAGGGTCTTGAACACCTGCCGCGGATCAATGCCCAGCACCTTGGCCGCTTCCAGGCCATAGTTGGAGACGGCGGGGTCGTGGGTGTACGGATGTGCCGTGAACGGCACCCCTGCAGCCAAAAGTGCTGCAGTGGCCGGTGTCCCGGCCGCCGCAGCACCCTTTGGTTTTGCTTTTGCCACCAACGCTTCGCTGACGCTACGTCGCGGTCCGCAGGCCGCCGGCAATCTTGCGCTTGATCCGGCCCAGCATGGCCGTCATGCCGCGCATGCGCAGCGGCGTGATGGCGCGGGTCAGGCCGAGCAGATGCGGCATGTCGTCCGGAACGGCGAGGATTTCCTCCGCCGTCAGCCCGTCCAGCCCGTCGAAGAGCACGGAGGCGAATCCGCGGGTGGTGGGTGCCTCCGGCGGGGCCTGGAAGTACAACCGGACGCGATCGCCGTCGTCGTGCTTCTCGGCCTCAACCGTCAAAAACAGCGGCGACTGGCATTCCACCACCTGCTCCAGCAGTTCCGGGTGGTCCTTCAACCGTTCCGGCAGCGGCGGCAGCGCGCGGGAGAACTCCAGCAGGAGCTGGAGCCGCTCCGGCTCGTCCAGCGCCTGGAAGTCTTCAACAATCTCCGCCAGCGCGGGCGGCAACTTGTAAGTAGTCATCACATCAAGCCTACTGAAGAAATGCGGGCACGGGGCCCGCATGACCCCTAGTTGCGGCCGGGAACCTCGCCGCGCTCGGTGCCCTTGACGATCGGGACGCGCACGGCGTTGCCCCACTCGGTCCAGGAACCGTCGTAGTTGCGGACGGTTTCGAAGCCCAGCAGGTACTTCAGGGCGAACCAGGTGTGGCTGGAGCGCTCACCGATGCGGCAGTAGGCCACCACGTCGTCGCCGGCGGCCAGGCCTGCCTCGCCCAGGTAGAGGGCTTCCAGCTCGCCGCGGCTGCGGTAGGTGCCATCCTCGGCTGCGGCGCGGGCCCACGGAATGGAGGCCGCAGTGGGGATGTGGCCGCCGCGCAGCGCCCCCTCTTCGGGGTAGGCGGGCATGTGGGTCCGAGCGCCGGAGTATTCCTCGGGCGAACGGACATCGATCAGCGGGTTGCCGAAGTGGGCCAGGACGTCGTCCTTGAAGGCGCGGATCGGGGCGTCGTTGCGCTCGACCTCGGGGTACGCGGCCTCAAGGACATCGGTCTTGTCGGTGGTGAGCTCGCGGCCCTCGGCGATCCACTTGTCGCGGCCGCCGTCGAGCAGGCGGACGTCCTCGTGGCCGAACAGAGTGAAGACCCACAGGGCGTAGGCGGCCCACCAGTTGGACTTGTCGCCGTAGATGACCACGGTGCTCTCGCGCGAGATGCCCTTGGCAGCGGCCAGCTTGGCGAAGGCGGCGCCGTCCACGTAGTCGCGGGTGACCTCGTCGTTCAGGTCCGTGTGCCAGTCGATCTTGACGGAGCCGGGGATGTGGCCGGTCTCATAGAGCAGCACGTCCTCGTCGGACTCCACCACGACAAGGTTGCCATCGGCAGCGGCACCGGAGGCCAGCGCGTCGGCGAGCCACTGGGTGGAGACCAGGCGCTCGGGGTGCGCGTACTCGGTGAACTTGGGGTTCGTTTCTACTGCAACAGCCATCGTGCCCTCACTTGTGGGTTGAAAAGTCCATAGCTTGGGGTGCGCAGCCGCGGGCGGCCACAGGACCCTCTTCTACCTCAGCGTAACGAGGGAGCCTGCCCAAAACTTCCCCACAGTAATCTTGCGCAACATCGCCGGGCCCGCCGCTGCCTCCGGGCCGGGTCCCGGTGCCGGGCGGGCCGCGGGTTGGCGGTATTCTTGCTGTGGCCCTCCTGCGCGGCCGCAACCCATTGTGCCCGCGCGGAACACCCCAATTCTGGTTTCAGACAGAGCAAACGATCGGACCCCCTTGGTACAGCTTGAGCAACTTTCCACCCGTATGCCGTCCTTGTCGGTGGACGAGCTGCTCAAGGGTTTCCACCCCTCGCCGCGCTTTGGCGAGGTGTCCTTTGCCAGCTACCGCCCGGACCCCGGCCAGCCCTCGCAGGCCGCCGCGGTCAGCGCACTGGAGGCCTTCGGGGCCGGCATTGCCGATGGCAAGGTGAGCGGGCTGCGCAAGTTCTTCGGTGGCAAGCCCAAGAAGAGCAACGGCCGGGCCGGCATCTACCTCGACGGCGGCTTCGGCGTCGGCAAGACCCACCTGCTCTCCTCGCTCTGGCACGCCGTCGAGGGCCCTAAGGCCTTTGGCACCTTTGTCGAGTACACCAACCTGGTGGGCGCGCTCTCCTTCCGCAAGACGGTGGAGGCGTTGAGCCACTACAAGCTGGTCTGCATCGACGAGTTTGAGCTGGACGATCCGGGCGACACCGTGCTGATGTCCCGGCTGATGCGCGAGCTCGCCGACGCCGGTGTGAAGCTGGCCGCCACCTCCAACACGCTGCCGGGTTCCCTGGGCGAGGGCCGTTTTGCCGCCGTCGACTTTGCCCGCGAGATCCAGGTCTTGGCGGACCAATTTGATGTCTTGCGGGTCGACGGCGAGGACTTCCGCCACCGCGGCCTGCCCACACCGCCCCAGCCGCTGCACAACAGCGACCTCGACGCGCGGATGAAGCGCGAGTTCGACGGCAAGACGGTTGCCGTTGACGATTTCGGCACGCTGGTCGAGCACCTCTCGGGTGTCCACCCCTCCCGCTACCGCCAGCTGCTGGCCGGCGTGGACGCCGTGGTGTGGCGCGATGTGAAGACCATCTCCGAGCAGTCCGTGGCCCTGCGCTTTGTGGTGCTGGCGGACCGCCTCTACGACAAGGACGTGCCGATCCTGGCCAGCGGCGTGCCGCTGGACCAGCTCTTCACTCCGGAGATGATGAACGGTGGCTATATGAAGAAGTACTTCCGCGCCGTTTCCCGTCTCACGGCCTTGGCGCGCGAGGCGCAGAACCACGAGGCCAGCTAGGCCCTCTTTCCGCCTGGCACCGGGGTCGTGGACCCGGCCGTGCCGGATCCGGCCGCTGCGTCGGACTCCGCCTCGGCGGCGGAACCGATGGACGGGCCCGCCGTATGGGCCGCCTCCTTGTGCCGGCTGGCGAGCAGCCAGCGGACCAGCAGGCCGGCCGCCAGCGCCCAGAAAGCCGCGCCGATGCCCGCGAAGCTGAGGCCCGACGCCGCCATCAGGAAGGTGACCACTGCGCCAATGCGCTCGTGCGGGTTCTGGAGCGCCGCGGCCACCGCCGAGGCCAGCGTGCCCAGCAGCGCCAGGCCGGCCACCGCCTCCACCAGCCCGGGCGGCGCGGCCGCCACCAGGCTCACCAGTGCCGCGGACGTGGCGGCCAGCACCAGATAGGCCCAGCCGGAGCTGAACGCGGCGATCCAGCGCCGCTTTGGATCGTGCCCGGCCTCCTCGCCGGCGGCCAGTGCGGCGCTCAGCGCGGCCAAGTTGATGGCGTGCCCGCCAAACGGCGCCCCGACGGCCGTGCCGATGCCCGTGACCACCATGGACGATTTCCAAGGCGTGGTGAACCCAAAGGACTTCAGCACGGCCACGCCCGGAATGTTCTGCGACGCCATGGTGACGATGAACAGTGGCAACGCAATGCCGGCCATCGCCTGCCAGCTGAAGGCCGGCGTCGTCCACTGTAGGGACGGCAGCAGCGGTGCGCCGCCCAGATCGGCTCCGGTGGCAGCGAGGTAGATGCCGATGACGGCCAGCGCGACGGCCAAAGCCACCGGCACCGCCCAGCGCGAGGCCAGCTTCATCATGAGCAGCCAGCTGATGATCACCGGCGCCACCAGCAGAGGAGTGGAACCGAGGGATTTGAAGGGTGCCAGGCAGAGCGGGAGCAGCACCCCGGCGAGCATTGCCTGGGCCAGGGCCACTGGGATCTTGCCGATCAGGGTGCCGAACGCCGGCACCAGACCGGTCAGCATGATCATTCCGCCCACTGCAAGGAACGCACCGACGGCGGCCGGCCAGCCGCCGTCGACCAACCCGGTGCTGGCCAGCAATGCCGCGCCCGGTGTGGACCACGCCAGCGTCACCGGCAGTTTGCTCCGCCACGAGAGCAGCAGCACACCCAGGCTGAACGTGATGGTCAGGGCCAACAGACCGGAGGCGGCCTGGGCATCCGTGGCGCCCACGGCCTTCAGTCCGGCCAAAACCACAGCAAACGACGAGGTGAACCCCACCAAGGCCGTGACGACACCGGCCACCACCTGCCGCGAGATGCCCCGCTCCGGAGAATGCGGCTGGGGCAGGCCACCCGTATTTGGCTCGGCTGCGGAGTGGGCGCTGTGGGGCATGGATGGATCCTTTTCGGTGGTGCTTGGTCTTGCCTATTTGGTACTTAACCGCCAAGAACGCCGGTGCCGCCTCTCGGCAGTACCGGCGTCCCCTTGACGCAATTCCTAGGGCGAAGGCTCTTAGGCCTGCTCCTCTGGTGCTTGGGCGTCTCCGCCCAGGCCGTCGACGAAGTTGGAGGCTGCGCTCTGAGCGCCATCGATCTGGTCCTTGAACTTGTCACCGGTCTTGTCGTCGATGAAATCGCCGGCCTTCTCGATGCCGTCCTTGACTACGTCCTCGTGGCCGTGAAGCAGTTGCTCGGCCTTGCCCTTGATGTCGTCAAAAATAGACACGGGCACCCCCCCCTCGCTCGGCGGAGCCATTTTGCCCCAACAACAGTGATACTAACCCCGCTTCGAATTCGAGCCAAGGGTTCACGGAATCCAATTTTTGGGGTGTGTCGCAGCTAACTGCCGTCCCGGTGCGGATGTGAAAAGCTGAAGTGGCCAGCAGGCACCCGGACGAGGTGCGCCGTACCCGGCCAGCGACAAGACGGCGTATGGAGGTTAGATGTGGCGTGGATTGTTTTGATCATTTCCGGATTGTTGGAGGCCGTTTGGGCCACCGCTCTGGGCAAGAGTGAGGGCTTCACGAAACTGGGCCCAAGCGTGGTCTTCGGCGTGGGGTTGGTGGCGAGCATGACCGGCCTGGCCTGGGCGATGCGGACCCTGCCCGTAGGCACGTCCTACGCCGTCTGGGTGGGCATCGGCGCCGCCCTGACGGTTGGCTATGCGATGGCCACAGGCGCCGAATCCGTCTCCCTGCTCAAGATCCTATTGGTGTTGGGCATCGTGGGCTGCGTGGTGGGCCTGAAGATCCTGCACTAGGCTCCAGTTTCCAAGCGGCGCCCGACCTAGAGGCTGTCCGGCCCTCTGTCTGGAGAGCGGTGCTGGTGGCTTCCACCCTGACTTGACCAATCAAGAGCCGCCGCAACGCCTCCAGCCAGTCGCCCCGCGCCGGACGCCGGGCCGCAGCCGCCGTGTAGCACTTCGCCTAGGCCAAGCCGGGCACCGTCCTTCGTGGCGGTGCCCCGACCCGGATGCCGTTCAGACTGCGTCGCCGGAAAGTCCCCTCGGGGGACTTTCCGGCGACGCAGTCTTGCGTTTGGAGACCATTCGCATTAACCGTCGAGCCACGGACCTGCGGGGCCGTGGAGCCGCGGGAGCCCGGGACCGCTGTGGTGCGTGGAGCATGCGTGAGATTTTGGGATGGCGCTGGAGCGCTCTGCCGTCCTTCGTCTTGCTCCGTGCCGTTCGCGGCACCAAGCGCGGTGCCGCCTCCTTGGTGCAGGTCCGGGTCGACGACGGCGTGGGTGGCCGTACTCCTTTCCCTCGGGGGTACAGGGCCATGCCTTGCAGTTCAGCCCTGTGTGCCGCTGGGTGGCCCGCATCGGGGAATCCGGGTGCAAGGTCGGTGCTGTGGACAAGTGTTCTAATAGTGTCGCCTGTGGAGGAAGTGTCAGTTGTTTAGTTGACTGGAAACACTTGTAGTCATGGAATTATTTTAGAAAATATATTCGATTATCATCTGGTGCTGTCGTCTATGCTGGCGTAAAATTGGGGCATGGCGGCAGCCCGGACGGAGCCGCAAGGGGCATCGGGGCCCCGCCTCAACGGCGATGGGGGAACCATGGCGGACCGCACGGCAGCACCAATACTGGGTGACGGTCCGGCCTCCGGGCGGGCCGGTGCCGGCGGCCCTGGCGCCTTTGCCGCTTCCCGCACGAACTCCCTGACCGCGGCCGGCATTGCCGGCTGGATCGAGGCCCTGTCGGGACCCATCGGCGCCGTTTCGCCCGTGGCCGCGGGGCCGGACGGTGCCACGGCTCGCTTCTCCGATGCCGCCGATGGTTCCCTGATGCGCGGGGCCGTGCCGGACGGGGTGGCGGGGCAGGCCCGCGCGGCTGGTTTCCGAGGCACCGGCCCCTCCGCCATGCCCACCCCGGAACCTGTCTTTGGCGGTGGCCCCGATGCCGGTGCCGCTGCGTCCGGCCCGTGCGCGGCCACCACTTCTTCTTCCCCCGCCGGCGCCGCCAGCGCCCCCGGTGCCGGCGCCGCCAGCGCCCCCGGTGCCGGTGCCGCTGCCCCCGGCCCGGCCGTGTCCGCGGTGTCCGCCGGTGCGGGCCTGATTGACCAGATCCGGGCGTTGGAGGAGCTCAAGGGCGCCGCCGCGGCCCGGCAGGCGGTCCTGGCGACCGTGTTCGACGGGCTGCAGCGGGCGGGGCAGGAGGCCTTGGGCGTGCCCGCCACACGGCTCGGGAAGGGTGTGGCGGAGCAGTTGGCGCTGGCGCGGCGGGACCCGCCGGCCCGGGGTGCCCGGCATCTGGGCCTGGCGAGGGTGTTGGTGCGGGAGATGCCGCACACCCTGCACGCCCTGTCGCTGGGGCGGATCACGGAGTGGCGGGCCACTTTGCTGGTGCGCGAGACCGCGTGCCTGTCGGTGCCGGACCGGATGGGCGTGGACGAGGCGGTGGCCGGGGACCTGGACGTCCTGGAATCCTTGAACGACCGGGCCCTGGTGGGGCGGGTGCGGGCGTTGGCGTACCGGGCGGACGCGGCCGGGTTCGTGGCCGCGCGGGAGCAGGCGGTGGGGGAGCGGACCGTGTCGTGCCGGCCGGCGCCGGGGGGAATGGTGTTCCTTTCGGCCCTGCTGCCGCTCAAGGCCGGGGTCAGTGCCCTGGCCGTCCTGGACCGGGAGGCGTCCTGGCTGCGGAACACCGGGGATCCGCGCAGCCGCGGCCAGGTCATGGCCGACACGCTCGTGGAACGGCTGACCGGTGCCGCTGAGGCGGCCAACACGGTGGTCGAGGTCCAGCTGGTGGTCACGGACGGGGCGCTGTTCGCCAACGGGGACGACCCGGCCTACCTGCCCGGGTACGGGGTAATCCCGGCCGCGGACGCGCGCCGCCTCGCCACCCCCGCCGCCGACAGCGGCAGCAACGGTCCAACTGCCGGCTCCGCGACAGGTGGAGGCGCGGACGGAGCCGGGGGCGGCGCAGCCGCAGCCCCCTCTGCAGCCCCCTCCGCCGGCAGCGCCAAGGGCAGCGCCGGTGCGGCCACTGCCGCGGGCCCCGCCGCCGGTGGTCCTGCGGTTCCGGGGGCGGTGTTGGGGGCGTCGGACCGGGTGCGGATCCGGCGGCTGTTCACCGCCCCGGGCACCGGGGAGCTGGTCGGCATGGATTCGAGGGCGCGCCGGTTCCCGGCCTCGCTGCAGCGCTTCATTAGGGCCCGGGACCAGGTCTGTAGGACCCCGTGGTGCGGGGCGCCGATCCGGCATGCGGACCACGTCACAGCGTGGGCCGGCGGAGGGCCCACGTCCCTGGCCAACGGCCAGGGGTTGTGCGAACGGTGCAACCAGACCAAGGAACTTCAGGGCTGGGCCGCGGCAGTCATCGCCGGTCCCCGGCACACGGTGGTGACGACCACCCCGACCGGGCATTCCTACACGAGCACCGCGCCGCCGCTGCCGGGCACGCCTCCGCCCGGGACGCCGTCGTGGTTTCCGGCCGGGCAGGACGTACCGGAAGGGCTGGACGGGCTGCCGGACGTCCTTCCGGGGGCGCCGGGGCAAGGTGCCGGGTTCGTGGACGCGTACGGATCCCCGGCATCGCCCGGGTTCCCGTACCCGTCCTTTGTCCTGCTGGACCCGCCGCCGCCCTTTGATCCGCTGGACCCGGGCTTCCCGGACCCTGGTGCCGGCTGGGATGCCGGCCGGCCCGACGGGGCCTCGCTCGAGGAGGACGCGGCCCTGCTGGCCGGGTCCGAGGACTGGGACTGGATGGTCCTGCGGCCGCAACGCGACAGCACGAGCAACGCCCAACGCAGCGGACGGCGCAGCCAGCTCAACCGCAGCAGGAGGCGGCAGCGCTGGGCGGTCAGGGTAGGGGTGACGACGAGCCTCGGGGTGGGCCCGTCCACCGGCAACGCATAAGTCATCCAGGCTTGGCCGTCCGCGACCAACGGTGGTGACCCTCGACAAAGAGATAGGCCGGCCCTTTCGCCCTCTGTGCTTATGGCAGCTGCAACTCGGACATACCCAATTGCTGTCGCGGAAAAGGCCAGTCCCGCAGCCGATTGCGGGCCGGATCGGAGGATAGTGTCCAATCCGGAACGCTCTATTGGTGA
The DNA here is from genome assembly GCF_050156935.1 of Pseudarthrobacter sp. P1. NCBI lineage: Bacteria > Bacillati > Actinomycetota > Actinomycetes > Micrococcales > Micrococcaceae > Pseudarthrobacter > Pseudarthrobacter sp. P1. The sequence goes on from NZ_CP189584.1 coordinate 234,944, forward strand.
CATACCCCCTGGGGGTATGATTCAGGTACTGGTGCGGGAGACGGCTTCGGCGCCTGCGGAACGGTCGGGAGGTTTCCCATGATCTTGAAGCAGTACTACATAGACTGCCTCTCGCAGGGCTCCTATCTGGTGGGGGATGAGTCGAGCGGGCAAGCCGTGGTGGTGGACCCCCGCCGGGACATCCTTGAATACCTGGCGGACGCGGCAGCCAACGGCCTTCGGATTGTTGGCGTCATCAATACGCACTTCCACGCAGACTTTGTGGCCGGCCATCTGGAACTGGCCGAGGCCACCGGTGCCTGGATCGGCTATGGCAGCAAAGCCGCCACCGAATACCCGATCCGCACCTTTGCCCACGGGGAGCGCGTGTCACTGGGTGAGGTCGAACTTGAGATCCTCGAGACGCCGGGCCACACCTGGGAATCAATTTCCGTCCTCGTCCGTGAGCATGCGGGGGATCCGGTCCCGTATGCCGTGCTGACCGGCGATGCCCTGTTTGTTGGCGACGTCGGCCGGCCGGATCTGGCGGCCTGTGTTGGCGCCGATCCGGGCGAACTGGCCCGGGCCCTATACGGCTCCCTGCACAATGTGCTGATGGCCTTGCCTGATGCGGTCCGCGTGATGCCCGCCCATGGTGCCGGATCGGCCTGCGGCAAGAACCTGTCGGAGGAGCGTGAGTCCACCATTGGGGTGCAGCGGGCCACCAACCCGTCCCTGGCGCCCATGGCCGTGGAGGACTTTGTGGAAATGCTCGCCACGGGCCAGCCGGCCATTCCGCACTATTTTTCCACCGACGCACTTCTCAACCGGAATAATCGGGGCGTCATGGAGCAGATCCCCGCCGTACGGGAACTTTGCCCGGCCGACGTCGGGGCACTGGTGGATGCCGGCGCCATCATCTTGGACACCCGGAGCCCGAGGAGTTTCGCGGCTGGGCACCTGCCCGGCTCGCTGAATGTTGGCCTTGATGGACGCTTCGCCGAGACCGCGGGCATGGTTCTGGACTCTGCCGATGTGATCGTCTTGGTCACTGCTGCCGGCAGAGAGTCGGAGGCCGCGCTGAGGCTTGGCCGGATTGGCTACGACGGCGTGGCCGGCTACCTGGACGCGTCAGGGGCTGGATTCGCCGCGTTGGGGCATTCATTGGTCGCTGCCCGGCGGATTGCCGCGGCGGACCTTGGGTCCACGGCATCCCGGGAACTCGCCGTCGTCCTCGATGTCCGCAACCCGGGGGAGCGGGAGGCCGGGTCCATCCCGGGCTCCGTGCATATTCCGCTGGCGGAGCTTTCCGGCCGCTTCGCGGAACTGCCCGCCGACCGGCCGGTCATTGTCCACTGTGCCAGTGGTTGGCGTTCCAGCGTGGCGGCCAGCCTGCTGGCCCGGCATGGTTTCACGGACGTGTCCGACGTCGGCGGCGGCTACAACGCGTGGGCGGCACTGGATCCCGCTGCCCCATAGGCGGCAACTGCACCAGGGATTCGGGGTGGATCGCACGGGCCTACCGCGCCGGGCAAAGCAAAAGGCCCTCCGGACAGCGTTTCCGCTGGCTGGAGGGCCTTCTCTTTTGGTGGGCGATACTGGGTTCGAACCAGTGACCTCTTCGGTGTGAACGAAGCGCGCTACCACTGCGCCAATCGCCCGTAGGAAGACATAGTGGGCAATCACTTTTTCCTTCGTGATGCCCGCCGTTCCTGCGTGCTCAAAAAGCGTAACCGAAAGTTTCCCAAGTGCATAATCGGCGGCCCGGCCGTGTCGCAGCGACCGGATGCGCGCCTTGTTCCGGCGCCTTGAGCGAATGGGCCCACCCCTTGTGCTGGAGCTGGGAAGGGCTGGCACTTCGGTGCAGCAGCCTGCGCGTAGGGGAACGCGGTGGGCGGTGCAGAGGTTGCTTTGAATCGCCCCACACAGGGAACCCTCCAATGCGGAGTGCGCGTAAGGTGCCGAGCGGGAACGCGGCGGGCGGGGCGGGGGCCGCCGTCCCGCGCGCGCCGATGCATATGGGGGTGCCTGGTGGTGCCCGACGGCGGTGTGCCGGAAGCCTGCTCCCAACAAAGCGGGCCCGCGCCGCCTCCCCGCCTGTGCTGTTGATGCGGCTGTGGGTGCGGCGCGCTGGCAATCGCCATTCATCACCCACAAATGCGGGAAAACCGCCAGGATCCGGGCAATTGACGGGAGTGAAGGAAGAATCCGCCCTGGAATGTGGCGCAGGCAACATCGGCAAAATGGCTCGAAAGTGCCGGATTTGGCCCAAATCGGCCGGTAAATCACAACCATGTAATACACATCGTATTGGGCAAAATCCGCGCCAATGCTGGGATCCGGGCGGGTCGGGGCTGTCGCGGAGGGCCCGGAAGGCCGCTCGATTTGGTGGTTCGGGAAATGGTCGGGTACAGTTTTCAACGCAAGGAACACGGCAGACCGGTTCGAAAGAAACCGGGAAGCAAAGTTCCTTCTGCGGATGTGGCTCAGTGGTAGAGCATCACCTTGCCAAGGTGAGGGTCGCGAGTTCGAATCTCGTCATCCGCTCGCAGAACACTGTCTTAGTGTGTTTGCATCCGGCCTCCTGTAAGGATGCCGAATGCGGACTGCTAGCATGGTGGGGTGGCCGAGAGGCGAGGCAACGGCCTGCAAAGCCGTGTACACGGGTTCGAATCCCGTTCCCACCTCCAGCTCTTGGCGGTTTGCAAATCCCATTGCAGAATGGGCGATTGGCGCAGCGGTAGCGCGCTTCCCTGACACGGAAGAGGTCACTGGTTCGATCCCAGTATCGCCCACTCAACAGGACGAAAGTCCAGCGTTGAACCTGGTTCTCGATTGGTTATCGGGAATGCAATCAGGTAAAGTGGTACAGCATCAACATGCGGATGTGGCTCAGTGGTAGAGCATCACCTTGCCAAGGTGAGGGTCGCGAGTTCGAATCTCGTCATCCGCTCGTATGAAAAGCAGACTGCCGGACTCCTTGGGGTCCGGCAGTTTTGCACAGGCGGGGAAACCCGTTCTGGGCGATTGGCGCAGCGGTAGCGCGCTTCCCTGACACGGAAGAGGTCACTGGTTCGATCCCAGTATCGCCCACCAAAACACAGAGGGAACCACCTGCGGGTGGTTCCCTCTGTGTTTAACCCCAGCCCACCGCCGTCGCAGGCTTCCGGGCCGCCCTCCCGGTGGAACCGTGTCGTTGGCTAATGGAATAGTGGATGCATGACTAGCCCCGCTTTGGCCCACTCCACGGAATTCGGCCGGATGTACGCCCGCTCGCTGACGGAGGCGCCCCTGGTCCCGTCCATCACCACTGTGATCTCCCAGCAGGCCATCAGCCTGGATGGCTGGATCGGCTACATGGCCGCCACCGCCATGGCCCAGCACCCCAAGCTGTCCGACGCCGCCGGCAGCCCGGGTGCACTGAAGGCCCTCGTCCGGGAATCCAGCAACGCCGCCGAGCAATTCCGGGACTCCGCTGCCGCCCGCGGGGACCGCGTGCACAATTACTGCGAGCAGGTCTCCCTGCGTGAGCTCGGCATGCCGCACCAGATGAAGGAGGCGCGCGAGGTTCTGGCCCAAAACGGCGAGGAGGCCTACGCGGCCCGCTTTGATGCGTGGTGGCAGGAATACGAGGTCAAGCCCGTGGCTCCGGAGCTGACGGTGTGGAACACGGAGGTGGGTTACGCCGGCACCCTTGACCTGGTGGCCACCATCGGCGGACGGCTGTGCCTGATCGACTACAAGACCAAGGGGACGGACCGCAACGGCCAGGTGAAGCCGCTGGATGCCAAAGTGGTCATGCAGCTGGTGGCAGGCATGAAGGCGGAGGAGTCCATCGTGGACGCCGCGGCCGGCAATTGGGAGCAGTGGAAGTACGGCACGGATCCCATCCTGCTGGGTGTGGCCATTGGCGAAACCGAGGTCCGTGCCATGCGGGCCAATCCGGACGTCCTCAAGCACCACTGGTTCAAGTTCTGTGCCCTGCGCCGTGTCTGGCAGACGTCGATGGATGCCGCCGGCGCCGGCCAGGCGCTGTTTCCCATTGCTCCGCCCGGAAAATAGAGCCGCCGGCGGCACTGCCAACTAGACTTAGGAGCCAAGTAGTTGCGCGCTGTCGTTAACGCGGCCCGCGCCCGCCAATTCCACAGTGAGGACACCGGCATGGCCATCCTGAGCATTCGCATCATCGGGGACCCGGTATTGAGGACAGTTGCCGAGGACGTGACCGAGTTTGGCCCCGAACTGGCCAAGCTCATCGAGGACATGGTGGAGACCATGGTGGATGTGCAGGGCGCCGGCCTGGCCGCTCCGCAGATCGGCGTCGGCAAGCGCGTCTTCACCTACTCGGTGGACGGGCACAGCGGCCATGTGGTCAACCCCGTGGTCGCGGCCAGCGATGACTTCCAGCCCGACGTGCCCGAGGGCTGCCTGTCGGTGCCGGGGCTGGGCTTCAGCGTCCGCCGCCCGCGCTGGGTGCGCCTGACGGGCGTGGACATGCACGGCACGCCGCTGGACCTGGAGGCCACCGGCATGCTGGCCCGCTGCTTCGTCCACGAAACCGACCACCTGGACGGCAAGCTGTACGTGGACCGCCTCGAGGGCGAAGACCGCAAGAAGGCCATGCAGGCCATCCGCAACGCCAACTACGATTCCGTGGCCGAGCGGACCACCACCAAGCGCGCACGCACGGTGGAGTCCAGCTTCGGCGGCCTGGGGGCACGTGCGTGAAGGTTCTTTTTGCCGGCACGCCTTCGGTGGCCGTGCCGAGCCTTGACGTGCTCATCGGCGCCGGGTTCGACGTCGTCGCCGTCCTGACCCGCCCTGACGCGCCGATCGGCCGCAAGCGCGTGCTGACGCCCTCGCCCGTGGCCGCCCGTGCGGCGGAGCTGGGCATTGCGGTGATCAAGGCCTCAAAGATCGACGACGACGCCCGTGCCGCGATTGCCGCTGCCAAGCCAGATGTCGCCGCCATTGTGGCCTATGGTGCGCTGATTCCGCCCGCCGGGCTGGCCATCCCGGAGCACGGCTGGATCAACCTGCACTTCTCCCTGCTGCCGGCCTGGCGCGGGGCCGCCCCGGTGCAGCATGCCGTGATCCACGGCGACGAAATCACCGGTGCCTCCACCTTCCTGCTGGAGGAGGGGCTGGACACCGGCCCCGTCTATGGCACCATGACCGAGGCCATCCTGGCGCAGGACACCAGTTCGGTGCTGCTGGAACGTCTCTCGCACAGCGGCGCCGTGCTGCTGGCACAGACCCTGACCGGCATCGGTGCCGGCATGGTCACGGGTGTGCCGCAGCGCGGCGAGGTCACGCTGGCCCCCAAACTTGGCCTGGAGGATGGGCACGTGGACTGGGCCCGGCCCGCCCTGGCCATCAACCGGCAGATCCGCGGCGTCACCAGCGAGCCCGGCGCCTGGACCATGCACCAGGGCGCCCGCTTCAAGCTGGGCCCGGTGGCCCCGAGGCCCGACGCCGGTGATCTGGCCCCGGGGCACCTCGCCTTCGAGGGCAAGTCCGTCCTGGTGGGCACCGGATCGCATCCGGTGGAACTGGGCCAGGTCCAGCCCGCCGGCAAGAAAGCAATGAACGCAGTGGACTGGGCCCGAGGCCTGGCAACAAAGGAAGATGTGGTGTTTGAATGAGCAGCTCGACGGGCGGCCGCGGCAATGAACGCGGTGGCAGCAACCGCGGCAATGCCGGCAGTGGCGGCAACGGCGGGGGGCAGCGCGGCGGCGGTTCCGGCGGCGGAGCGAGCCCGGATGGCGGAGGTGCGTCCGGCATGAAGCGCCGCGACGCGGCCGGCCGTGAGCGCAACCGCAGCACCACCCGCAGCTTCACGGCCTCGGCCCCGGGCCAGCGCACCCGTGCGGCGGACCCCGCCCGGTTGGTGGCCTTCGAGGTGCTGCGCGCGGTCTCGGGTGAGGACGCGTACGCCAACCTGGTGCTGCCGTCGCGGATCCGGGCGCACCGGCTGGACAAGCGCGACGCCGGTTTCGCCACCGAGCTGAGCTATGGCGCGCTGCGCGCCCAGGGCACGTACGACGCCATTCTGGCCCGCTGTGTGGACCGTCCGCTCAAGGACCTTGACCCGGCCATCCTGGATGCCCTCCGCCTGGGCGTCCACCAGCTGGTGGCCATGCGCGTTCCGGCGCACGCGGCCCTGGACCAGACCGTGGGCCTGGCCCGCGCCGTCATCGGTGCCGGCCCGTCGGCTCTGATCAACGCCGTGCTGCGCAAGGTGAGCGCCCTTGACCTCGCCGGCTGGGTGGCGCTGCTGACCGAGGGCCAGAGCGACGCCGTCAAGGTCGCCGCCATCGAGCACGCCCACCCGGAGTGGATTGTGCGCGCCCTGCGCCAGTCCCTGGTGGGCCACGGCCGCGATGTTTCCGAGATCACGGCGCTGCTGGAGGCGGACAACGCCGCCCCCGTGGTGAACCTGGTGGCGCTGCCCGGCCTGGGTTCGCTGGATGAAGCGCTGGAGGCCGGTTTCACCCCCGGGCCGCTGGTGGCGGATTCCGCCCTGTCCACCGGTGGCGATCCGGGCCGGCTGGCGAGCATCCGCGACGGCAGCGTCCGTGTCCAGGACGTGGGCTCGCAACTGGTGGCGCGCGCCCTGGCCGCGGCCGAGGTCTCAAGCGCCAGGAACGACGGCGGCGAACGCTGGCTGGACCTGTGCGCCGGCCCCGGCGGCAAGGCCGCCCTGCTCGCCGCCCTGGCCGCCGAATCCGGCGCCACGCTGCTGGCCAACGAGCCCGCGCCGCACCGCGCCAAGCTGGTCTCCCAGGCCCTGGCCGCCGTGCCGCGCGAGGCCTGGACGGTGCGCACCGGCGACGGTCGCGAGGTGGGCACCGAGTCGCCCGAAACCTTCGACCGTGTGCTGGTGGACGCCCCCTGCACCGGGCTCGGCGCCCTGCGCCGCCGGCCGGAATCTCGCTGGCGCCGCAAGCTCTCCGACGTCTCGGAGCTCGGGCCGCTGCAGCGCGAGCTGCTCGAATCGGCCATCGCCGCCGTGAAGCCCGGGGGAGTGGTGGCCTACGTGACGTGCTCACCGCATCCGGCGGAGACCACCGCCGTCGTCGAAGACCTGCTGCGCAAGCACAAGGGCCTGACGCTGCTGGACGCCGGCGAGGCGCTGGACTCCGTGGCACTGGGCTCGGTGGTCCAGGCCGGAGGCCTCAAATCCGGCCACGACAAGATGGCCCAGCTGTGGCCGCATCTGCACCAGACCGACGCCATGTTCCTGGCACTCATCCTTAAGGAAGGCTAGCCCTATGACTGCCAACGCCCGCTGCTGCATCAACCCCAGCATCCTCTCCGCGGACTTTGTGAACCTGCAGGCCGAGCTGGACCGGATCTCCACCGCCGACGCTGTGCATGTGGATGTCATGGACAACCACTTCGTGCCCAACCTGACCATCGGACTGCCGGTGGTGGAGCGGATAGCTCAGGTCAGCCCGGTGCCGTTGGACGTGCACCTGATGATCGCCGACGTCGACCGCTGGGCCCCGTCCTACGCCGACGCCGGCGTGCACAGCGTGACGTTCCATGTGGAGGCCTCCAACGCACCGATCAAGCTGGCCCGGGAGCTGCGTGCGCGCGGATCCAAGGCGGGCATGGCACTGCGCCCGGCCACGCCGGTGGAGCCGTACCTGGACATGCTGGACGAGCTGGACATGCTGCTGATCATGACGGTGGAGCCGGGCTTTGGCGGGCAGTCCTTCCTGGATGTCACCTTGCCCAAGATCCGCCGGGCCCGCGCCGCCATCGAGGGCTCGGGCGCCAGCGTGGCCATCCAGGTGGACGGCGGCATCACGGCTGAGACCATCACCCGCGCCGCGGAGGCCGGTGCCAGCATCTTCGTGGCCGGCTCCGCCGTCTACGGTGCAGCGGACCCGGCACAGGCCATCGAGGCGTTGCGGGCCAAGGGCCAGCTGGCGCTGGGCTGACCCGGCGCTGCCGTGCCGCGGCCCATTGGCGCCGCCGATGGAGTCCATCTGTTACTTCCATGGAATAACTGTGACGGCCACTGAGTCGGCAGTGGCATAATGATTTTGTACTAACGTGCTCCGGGGTCGGTGTAAGTCCGAACCGGCGGTTATAGTCCGCGACCCGAAAGCATCCAGGCTGGCAACGGCTGGGGTGTGGACGGTTGAACCGGTGGAATTCCGGTACCGACAGTTAAAGTCTGGATGGGAGAAGCACGTACAGTCTTGGCCTGCCTTGGCCGGGGCGCCCTTTGGGGCACCCTGTCCGCGGAGGGTCCTGCTGTCGTTACCCCCGGAGCCATCGCGGTCTTCGGAAAGGACAAGTAACGATGGACCTCCTACGATGGCTCTTTGACGCCAAACTCGAATTTGCCGGCGGCGGATTCCTGTTGTGGCGCGAAGTGCTGGGAAACCTCTTTGGCCTGGCCAGCGCCTTGGGCGGCATGCGCCGCAAGGTCTGGGCCTGGCCCGTGGGCATCATTGGCAATGCCCTGCTCTTCACGGTCTTTATGGGCTCCGTCTTCGGCTCGCCCGTCTACGCCAACCTGCTCGGCCAGGCCGGCCGGCAGATCATGTTCATCGCCGTCTCCATCTACGGGTGGTACCGCTGGAAGCAGGCGCGCGCCGCCGCCTCCGGTGGAGACCCGGCGTCGGCCGATTCACACGGGGTCGCGGTCCAGCCGCGCTGGGCCTCCGTCAAGGCCCGCCTCGGCCTGGTCCTCGCCATGGTGGGCGGCACGGCCATCCTCACCCCCATCTTCAATGCCCTGGGCTCCTACCCGCCGGTCTGGGCCGATGCCTGGATCTTTATGGGCTCGCTGCTGGCCACCTACGGCATGGCCAAGGGCTGGGTCGAGTTCTGGCTGGTCTGGGTGGCCGTGGACCTGGTGGGTGTGCCGCTGCTCTTTGGCGCCGGCTACTACGCCTCGGCCTTTATGTACATCTTCTACGGCGGCTTCACGCTGGCCGGCTTCTTCATCTGGTGGCGCGTGCGCAACCGCAATGAGGCCCTCGCCGGCGCTGCCGCCACGACGACGCCGAGCCCCAGCCGATGAGCGCCCCCGCCGGGACGGGTTTCGCGCCTGCCGAGACCGCCGCCATGGAACAGGCACTGGCCCTGGCCGCCCGGGGTGTCCGCGGCGCCAATCCGCTGGTGGGTGCCGTGGTGGTCGACGCCGACGGCGGCATTGCCGCCACGGGCTACCACCGCGGCGCCGGCACCCCGCACGCCGAGGCCGATGCCCTGGCCGCGCTGCGGGCGGCCGGCGGCCTGAAGGACCCCGCAGGGGCCACCATCTTTGTCACGCTGGAACCGTGCAACCACCATGGCCGGACCGGTCCCTGCGCGCAGGCCATTTTGGATGCCGGGATCGGCCGCGTGGTCTACGCCGTGGATGATCCGCACCTCCCGGCCGCCGGCGGCGCCGGACGGTTGCGCGGTGCCGGCGTCCAGGTCCGCGCCGGACTGCTGGGCGGTCCGGCCGAGGAGCTGAACCGGCGTTGGTTCGCCGCAGCCCGCGCCAACCGGCCCTTCGTGACGCTCAAGCTGGCCCAGTCGCTGGACGGGCGGATCGCCGCCGCGGACGGCACCAGCCAATGGATCACTTCGCCCCAGTCGCGGGCGGACGGCCACGCGCTGCGGTCCCGGGTGGATGCCATCCTGGTGGGCACCGAAACGATGCTGGCCGACAATCCGCGGCTCAACGCCCGCACCGCCGACGGCGAGGCCTCGCCACGGCAGCCGCTGCGCGTGGTGATGGGCCTGCGCGACACGCCCGCGGGCGCCGCCGTCCGCAGCCTCGCCGGCACCGTGCCGGCGACGGATCCGGACACCGGTGGTGGTCCAGTCGGCGACGGCGGCTTCCTCGCGGTCCGCACCCGCTCGCCCCAGCAGGTGCTGCGAGTGCTGGGGGAGCGCGGCGTGGCCCACCTGATGGTGGAGGGTGGGTCGCGCGTCGCCGCGGCCTTCCTCGCCGCGGATCTGGTGGACCAGCTCGTCATCTACCTGGCCCCCACTCTGATCGGCACCGGACTCCCAGCCCTGGCGGACCTGGGCATCGGCACGTTGTCCCAGGCCCAGCACTGGGTGTGGGACGGCACCGGCGGCGGGGCCGCCGTCGGGCTGGGCCCCGACCTCAAACTCACACTGACCCCGGCCGCACCGGCCATTACAACCACCGAAGGATCCTGAGATGTTTACCGGAATCATTGCCGAACAGGGACGGGTTGTCAGCGTTGACACCGATCCCGCCACGGACAGCGCCACCCTCCTGATCAGCGCGGGAAGCACGCTTGAAGGGCTGGAACTGGGCGGTTCGCTGGCCGTCAACGGCGTCTGCCTGACCGCCACAGCCCTCCACGGCCGCATGGTCCAGGTGGATGTCATGGGCGAGACTCTCATCCGCACCACCACCGGCGAGCTGAACTCCGGGGACCCGGTGAACCTGGAGCGGTGCGTGCCGGCCGGCGGCCGGCTGGACGGGCACGTGGTCCAGGGCCATGTCGACGGCGTGGGCGAGCTGCGCGAGCGCGAGAACCTGGGCAAGTGGGAGCGCCTGCGCTTTGGCGTCCCGTCCCCGCTGGCCCGCTACATTGCCGAGAAGGGCTCCATCGCCGTCGACGGCGTGTCCCTGACCGTCACGGCCGTCAGCCCGGCGGCCGACGCCGAGCCGTGGTTCGAGGTGGGCCTGATCCCCACCACGCTGGCCGAAACCGGCCTCGGCGCCAAGGCCCTGGGCGGGCGCGTGAACCTCGAGGTGGACGTGCTGGCCAAGTACGCCGAACGCCTGCTGGCGTTCGCGGTCCAGCCGGTGGCGGCACAGACGGAGGCGGGCAAGTGAGCACGAGCATCCTGCTGGACACCATCGAAGAGGCCGTCGCGGCCATGGCCGCCGGCCGGGCCGTACTGGTGGTCGACGACGAGGACCGTGAGAACGAGGGCGACATCATCTTCGCTGCCGAGCACGCCACCCCCGCCCTGATGGGCTGGACCATCCGGCACACCTCGGGCGTGGTCTGCGTGCCCATCGAGGGCGGCCGGGCCGATACGCTGGGCCTGCCGCCCATGGTGGCTGTCAACGAGGACGCGAAGGGCACCGCCTACACGGTTTCCTGCGATGCCGCCGAGGGCGTCAGCACCGGGATCAGTGCGGCCGACCGCGCCTTGACGGCCCGGGTGCTGGCCGACCCCGCCGCCACCCCCGGGTCGCTGACCCGGCCCGGGCACATGTTCCCGCTGCGGGCCGTGCCCGGCGGCGTGGCAGTGCGCCGCGGCCACACCGAGGCCGCCGTCGACCTCGCCCGGCTGGCCGGCTGCGCGCCGGTGGGCGTGATTGCCGAGCTGGTCCACGACGACGGTTCCATGATGCGCCTGCCGGAACTGCGGGTCTTTGCCGACGAGCACCGCTGCCCGCTGGTGTCCATCGAGGACCTGGTCCGGTACCTGGCCAGCCGGGGCGGAGCGGAGCATTGAGCGCCGCCGCGACGCCGGCGGTGACCGGCGGGCCCGTGGTCCAGCTGCCCACGCCGCTGGGCACCTTCGCCACCCAGGCCTGGATCGACCATGCCAGTGGTGCCGAGCACCTGAGCGTCAGCGTTCCGCAGCCGGCGGACTACGCGGGGGAGCCGCCGCTGGTGCGGCTGCACTCCGAATGCCTGACCGGGGATGTCTTTGGCTCCTACCGCTGCGACTGCGGCGAGCAGCTGGACTACGCCCTGGGCCTGATCCGCGCCCAGGGCGGCACGCTGGTCTACCTGCGCGGCCATGAGGGCCGGGGCATCGGCCTGGCCAACAAGCTGGCCGCCTACGCCCTGCAGGACGGCGGCGCCGACACCGTCGAGGCCAACGAACAGCTGGGCCTGCCGGTGGACTCGCGCGACTACCAAGCCGCCGCGGAGATCCTGCACCAGCTGGGGCTCGGCAGCATCCGGCTGCTGAGCAACAACCCCCTCAAGCACCAGCACCTGGCCGACCACGGCATCAACGTGGTGGCCATGGTTCCCACCGAGGTCCCGTCCCGGGACGAGAACATCCGCTATCTGCAGACCAAGCGCGACAAAATGCACCACAACCTGTCGCTGCCCACCACCCACCCCACGGAAGGACCACACCTATGAGCGGCCACGGAGCACCCACCATCGGATTCAACGAGCAGGACAAGGCACGCACCAGCGCGCTGCGGCTGGCCATCGTGGCCGCCAGTTGGCACACCCAGATCATGGACGGTCTGCTGGATGGCGCCCTGCGCGCGGCCACCGACGCCGGCATCGAGTCCCCCACGGTGATGCGCGTCCCCGGCAGCTTTGAGCTGCCCGTCGCCGCCGCGCGGCTCGCGGGGGAGTACGACGCCGTCGTCGCCCTGGGCGTGGTGATCCGCGGCGGCACGCCGCACTTCGACTACGTCTGCCAGGCCGCCACCATGGGCCTGACCGAGGTCAGCATCCGCACCGGCGTCCCCGTGGGCTTCGGCGTGCTGACCTGCGACACCGAGCAGCAGGGCCTGGACCGTGCCGGACTGGAGGGCTCCAGCGAGGACAAGGGCTACGAGGCCACCTCGGCCGCACTGGCCACCGCGCTGCTCTTCGCCGCCCCGTAGCCGAACCGCCCGCCCCCCGTGGATCTGTCCATACTCTGGCCACAAACCGGACCCGGTTCAGGTCCCGGGGGGCAAAGCAAGTAGGCTAGAAGCGTGAAAACCTTCGAATCCCTGTTTGCTGAGCTGAGCGAGAAGGCCGCGGCGCGGCCTGCCGGTTCCCGTACCGTCACCGAACTTGAATCCGGCGTCCACGGCATTGGCAAGAAAGTGGTTGAGGAAGCTGCCGAGGTCTGGATGGCTGCCGAGTACGAATCGGATGAAGCCACGGCCGAGGAGATTTCCCAGCTGTTCTACCACCTTCAGGTATTGATGATCGCCAAGGGCCTGACGCTGCAGGACGTGTACAAGCATCTCTAGCCACTGTCCGTGGCCTGATGTGTACACCCTTTTCCTGCAACACCCCTTTTGATCCGAAAGAACACTGATGCTCAGAGTTGCCGTCCCCAACAAGGGATCCCTGTCCGAAGCCGCCTCCGCCATGCTTGCCGAGGCCGGCTACCGCCAGCGCCGCGACACCCGCGAGCTGGTCATGGTGGACCCCGACAACGACATTGAATTCTTCTTCCTGCGCCCCCGCGACATCGCGGTGTACGTTGGCCGGGGAACCCTCGACGTCGGAATCACCGGCCGTGACCTCCTGCTGGACGCGCAGGTCGAAGCGGAGGAATTGCTTCCCCTCGGCTTTGCCGCCTCCACGTTCCGTTTTGCCGGTCCCGTCGGTGACTTCACCGACGTCGCGCAGCTTGAGGGCAAGCGCCTCGCCACCAGCTACGACGGCCTGCTGCGCGATTACCTCGCCGAGCGCGGCGTCCAGGCCAAGGTGGTCCGTCTCGACGGCGCCGTGGAGTCCTCCGTGCGCCTCGGCGTCGCAGACGCCATCGCCGACGTCGTCGAAACCGGCAACACGCTCAAGGCCGCCGGCATGGAGATCTTTGGCGAGCCCATCCTCAAGTCCGAAGCCGTCTTGATCCGCCGCACCGGCGATGGCGGTGCCGCGAATGGCACCGTGAAGGAGATCGAGGTGCTCATCCGGCGTTTGCAGGGCGTGCTCGTCGCCCGCCAGTACGTGCTCATGGACTACGACATCCGCAAGGACCTCGTGGAGGACGCTGCCGCCCTGACGCCCGGGCTGGAATCGCCCACCGTGTCACCGCTGCGCGACTCCGAATGGGTCGCCGTGCGCTCCATGGTTCCGAAGAAGGAAACCAACCGGATCATGGACGAGCTCTACGACCTGGGCGCGCGCGCCATCCTGGTCAGCAGCATCCACGCCTGCCGCATCTAGGAGGACGAGCCACATGGCTGTAGCAATCCGAGTCATTCCGTGCCTGGACGTCGACGCCGGCCGCGTGGTCAAGGGCGTCAAGTTCCAGGACCTGCGCGACGCCGGGGATCCGGTCGAACTGGCGCGCCGCTACGATCTGGCCGGCGCGGACGAGCTGACGTTCCTGGACGTCACGGCCTCCTCGGGCAACCGGCAGACCACCTTTGATGTGGTGGCCCGCACGGCGGAGGAGGTCTTCATTCCGCTGACGGTGGGCGGCGGCGTCCGCGCCGTCAAGGACGTGGACACGCTGCTGCGCGCCGGCGCGGACAAGGCCTCCATCAACACCGCGGCCATCGCGCGTCCGGATGTCATCAACGAGATCACCCACCAATTCGGTTCCCAGGTGCTGGTGCTCTCCGTCGATGCCCGCCGCACGCGCGAGGGGCACACGCCGTCGGGCTTTGAGGTGACCACCCATGGTGGCCGCCAGGGCACCGGGATTGACGCCATCGCCTGGGCCCGCGAGGCAGCTGACCGCGGCGTGGGGGAGATCCTGCTGAACTCGATCGACGCCGACGGCACCAAGGAGGGCTTCGACCTGGAGCTCATCCGCCTGGTCCGGGCCGCTGTCCACGTGCCGATCATTGCCTCCGGCGGCGCGGGCAAGCCGGAGCACTTCCCGCCGGCCGTGGCCGCCGGGGCGGACGCCGTGCTGGCCGCCTCCGTGTTCCACTTTGGCCCCAGCGATGCCATCGCCCAGGTCAAGGCCGCCATCCGCGCCGCGGGCTACGAGGTCCGCTAACGCACGCGAACCGGCATTTGTGGGCAGTGTTTTCAGGAAACACTGCCCACAAATGCCGGTTCGGCGGGTTTAAGGGCCGACCTCGGCGGTCTGGAGGAGGGCGACGGCGTCCTGCTGGCCCTCGAAGGTGACCAGGGCGTGGCTGGTGCGGCCGTGGGCGTGCATCAGCAGCTCGCCGGGCTCGCCGATGATCGCCACCGACACGGGAGCGCGCTTGGCCACATGGCGGGGGCCGGAGGGGCGGACCAGCACAATGCCCAGGTCCACGCCGCGGTACAGGATGGCCGCACGCTTTACGAGCTCGTTCCAGAGCGCGTTGGAATAGGCGGCGTCGAGGGCGCGGGGCGCCCAACGGTCGGTGGCCCGGCGGATGTCCTCGGTGTGCACAAAATATTCGATGAGGTTGGCGCTTTCATCCAGCGCCTTCAGCTTCATGGGGGAGAACCTCGACGGTCCGGCGCGGAATTTCTCCACCAGCGCCGTGTAGTCCGCCGGCGAGCCCGATGCCTCGGCCAGCCTGGCGGTCGCCTTGTCGGAGACCTTGCTCAGCGGTTTGAACAGCAGCCCCATCCCCACCTTGGCGCTGCGTTCGCGCAGGTACAGGTGTGCGGCCAGTTCCTGGGTCCGCCACCCCGCACACAGCGTGGAGGCTCCCGGCCCGGCGGCAAGCAGGGTTTCGGCAAGGACTTCGCGGGAGGGATCTACAAAATGCATCACTTGTGAAATTAGCACGCAAATGGGGCCAACGGCCGCTTTGAACCGCCGCATTCTGCCCGGCGGCGGGGACGGCGGCGGGGAAGGTGGGCCGGGGTGCCGGAACGCCTGCACGGGTGGCACTAGAATTGCAGTGATGCAAAGCGTTCCCAATACCGAGTCTCCGTCCGCCGCCACCGAAGTGGCCGCGGCACCTGTCGGCCGTTTCGATGCCCCACCGGCCGCCCTTCCCGCCGAGCTTGCCGCCGTGCTCAAGCGCGACGCCGCGGGCCTGGTGGCCGCGGTGGTCCAGCAGTTCGACACCAACGACGTGTTGATGCTTGGCTGGATGGACGACGAGGCCCTGCGCCGGACGCTGACCACCGGCCGGGTGACGTTCTACTCCCGGTCGCGGCAGGAATATTGGCGCAAGGGGGACACCTCCGGGCACATGCAGTTCGTCAAGAGCGTCGCCCTGGATTGCGACGGCGATGCCCTGCTGGTCCGCGTGGACCAGGTGGGCGCGGCCTGCCACACCGGCACCCGCACCTGTTTTGACGGCCGCGAGCTGGCCGCCGTCGTCGGCGACCGCCCGTCCGGCTAGACCGTTAGCAGCATCGGGCCCCACCGGCCCGGCCGCACTTTGCGAAGGAAGACACACATTTCATGCAGGATCTAGGCGTCATCAGCCCCACCCTTGAGGAATTCCGCGAGCTCGCGCGCACCCGCCGGGTGGTGCCCGTGCGGCTGAAGGTATTGGCCGATGCGGAGACGCCCATCGGGCTGTACCGCAAGCTGGCCGCCGGACAGAGCGGAACCTTCCTGATGGAGTCCGCCGCCGTGGGCGGGGTCTGGTCGCGCTATTCCTTCATTGGCGTCCGCTCCCGGGCCACCCTGACCACCCGCGGCGGCGACGCCTGCTGGCAGGGCGAGCCGCCGGCCGGCGTGCCGCTGGAGGGCAATCCGGTGGATGCCATGCGCCGGACGCTGGAGATCCTGGCCACGGAGCGCTTCGAGGGGCTGCCGCCCTTCACCTCCGGCATGGTGGGCTTTGTCGGCTGGGAGAGTGTGCGGCACTGGGAAAAGCTGGTGTCGCCGCCGGAGGATGACCTGGAGCTGCCCGAGCTGGCACTGAACCTTGTCTCGGACATGGCCGTGCATGACAACGCCGAGGGCTCGGTGATGCTCATTGCCAACGCTATCAACTTCAACGGCACCGAAGACAACGTCGACGACGCCTGGCACGACGCCGTGGCGCGTGTGAACGCCATGCTGGACACCGTCAGCACCGCCGTCGCCCAGCCCATCTCGATCCTGGTCGAGCCGGCCGCCGGCTTCGAGGAGCTCGTGCACGAGCGGTGGGACGAGCCGTCCTACCTTGCAGCGCTCGACCGCGGCAAGGAGGCCATCGTGGACGGCGAGGTCTTCCAGGTGGTGATTTCGCGCCGTTTCGAAATGGACTGCGAGGCCTCCGCGCTGGACGTCTACCGCATCCTGCGCAAGACCAACCCGAGCCCGTACATGTACCTCTTCAGCTTCGAGGACGCCGACGGGCGCCCGTACTCGATCGTGGGCTCCTCGCCGGAGTCCCTGGTCACCGTCACGGGCGATGAGGTCATCACGCATCCCATCGCCGGTTCGCGTCCGCGCGGGAAGACGGTGGAGCTGGACAAGGACCTGGCCACCGAGCTGCTGGCCGACGCCAAGGAACGCTCCGAACACCTGATGCTGGTGGACCTCTCGCGCAACGACCTCTCCAAGGTCTGCGTGCCCGGCACCGTCGATGTCACCCAGTTCATGGAGGTGGAGCGCTTCAGCCACATCATGCACCTGGTTTCCACCGTCGTCGGCACGCTTTCCCCGCAGGCCAGCGCCTACGACGTACTGGCCGCGACGTTCCCGGCAGGCACGCTCTCCGGTGCGCCCAAGCCGCGCGCCCTGCGCCTGCTCGACGAGCTTGAGCCGCACCGCCGCGGCATCTACGGCGGCGTGGTGGGCTACCTGGACTTCGCCGGCGACATGGACATGGCCATCGCCATCCGCTCCGCACTGCTGCGCGACGGCCGTGCCTATGTCCAGGCCGGTGGTGGCATCGTGGCGGACTCCGTCAATGCCACCGAGGCGCTGGAAACCGTCAACAAGGCCGCCGCCCCGCTGCGCGCCGTGCACGCGGCCGCCTCGCTGCGCAACCTGGCCGCCCATGCGGCACCGGTCGACGCCGGCAAGGGCGCACTGTGAGCCAGCCCTGGTTTGCCCGCAAGTCCACGCTGGTGATGCTGGCCGTGCTGGCGGCGCTGGCCGTCTTCGGCACCACCACCCAGACCTGGCTGCACATTGACCTGTCCGCGGGGGAGGTCAAGCAGGCGGACCTGAACGTGCCCGGCTCCAAGGCCGCCGTGGCCGTCTCCGCCTTGGCCCTGGTGGCCCTGGCCGGCTCGCTGGCCGCCGCCATCGCCGGACGGATCGGACGGATCGTCTCCGCCGCCATCATGGCCCTGGGCGCCGTGGGCATTGTGGCCGCCTCCCTCGGGGTGGCTCTGGACCCGGCCGGCGCTGCGGTGGGCCCGGTCGGCACCGCCACCGGCGTCGTCGGCGGCGGGATCAACGCCACCACCACCGTCTTCCCGTGGCTCGCCGCCGGCGCCGCCGTCGTGCTGGCCGCGGCCGCCGCGGCGATCATCATCGCAGGGCGCGGGTGGAGGGTGCGGAGCAAATATGACACGGTTCCGGCCGCCGGCAAGGCCGGAACTGCGGCCGCCGCGGCACCCGCCGGGCCGGACGATGACATCGAGCGCTGGGACAGGCTGAGCCGGGGCGAGGACCCCACGTCCTAGCCCGGCGCACGGTTCGGTTCTACCGGACGAGTAATGGCAGAATGTAAAGCAGTATCCGCACCAAAGGGAGATTCATCATGAGCAACAAGACCGCTACTCAGACCAACACCGCCGGCGGCGAGGTTGTTGTCCACAACGGCGATCTGGGCCACGGGAACAGCCCGGCCGCCTGGACCTGTGTTGTTGTCATGCTGATCGGCGCCCTCATCAGCTCCGTCGCCTTCGTCATCGGCGTGGACGCCACAGTGCTGTTCATCGTCGGCCTGGGCGTCATGGTTGTCGGCCTGATCGTCGGCCTGGCCATGCGCGCCGCCGGCTACGGCGTGGGCGGCAGCAAGCTGAAGAACACCGGACACTAGGCGTGAGCGTCCTCGACGACATCATTGCCGGGGTCAAAGAGGACCTTCAGGTACGCAAGGCCGCCGTCAGCCTGGCCCAGCTGCAGGAGCGGATCGCCACGATCCCTCCGGCACTGGATGCCTATTCCGCCTTGGGCGTGGGGGACTTGGCCCGCAGCGAGCTTCGGGTCATTGCCGAGGTCAAGCGCCGCAGCCCCTCCAAGGGTGAGTTGGCCAGCATTGCCGACCCGGCGGCCCTGGCCAGCCAGTACGCCGACGGCGGAGCCTCGGCGATCAGCGTGCTGACAGAGGAGCGCCGCTTCTCCGGATCCCTGGCCGACCTCGACTCCGTGCGCGCCGCCATCCCCGGCGTCCCGCTGCTGCGCAAGGACTTCACCTGCGATCCCTACATGATCTGGGAGGCCCGCGCCCACGGCGCGGACCTGGTCCTGCTGATCGTGGCGGCCCTGACCGACGCCGAACTGGCCGAGTACCTGGCCCTGGCCCACGAGCTCGGCATGGCCGCGCTGGTGGAAACCCACACGGACGAGGAAGTCGCCCGGGCCGTTGCCGTCGGGGCCAAGGTCATCGGCGTGAACGTGCGCAACCTCAAGACCCTTGACGTGGACCGCGGTGTCTTTGCCCCGCTGGCCCAGCTCATTCCCGACACCGCCGTCGTCGTCGCCGAATCCGGTGTGCGCGATGTGGCAGATGTCAGCGGCTATGCCGCCAGCGGCGCGGACGCGATCCTCGTGGGCGAGGCCCTGGTCATCATCGGCACCCCGCGTGAGCGGATCGGCGAGTTCAAAGCGGCCGGAGCGGCGGCCATCAGCGCCCGCTAGCCAGCCCCGGCTCCACCGCTAGTCATTAGCTTTTTTTGCACCAGTAATCAGAAAAGGACGGTGGAACTGATGGCCAGCATGCCAGCAGATTCGTCTCAGGCAGGCACCCCCGGGGACGCCCCCGAACAGGGGACCGAGACGGTGGACGCATTCTTGGCGGGGGGGCGCGCCGAGGCCGCTCCGGGAAGCCTGCGGCATGCGCCCGGGCCCTACTTTGGCGCCTACGGTGGCCGTTGGATGCCCGAATCCCTGATTGCCGCCCTGGACGAACTCGAGGACACCTTCGAGAAGGCCAAGGCCGATCCCGACTTCCTCGCCGAGGTTGCGGAGCTCAACAAGAACTACTCCGGACGCCCGTCGCTGCTGACCGAGGCCAAGCGCTTCTCCGCCCACGCCGGCGGCGCACGCATCTTCCTCAAGCGCGAGGACCTCAACCACACCGGATCGCACAAGATCAACAACGTGCTGGGACAGGCCCTGCTGGCCAAGCGGATGGGCAAGACCCGTGTCATCGCCGAGACCGGCGCCGGCCAGCATGGCGTCGCCAGCGCCACCGCCGCGGCCCTGCTGGGCCTGGAATGCGTGGTTTACATGGGTGCCGAGGACTGCCGCCGCCAGGCACTGAACGTGGCCCGCATGCAGCTGCTCGGAGCCACGGTGGTCCCGGTGACCAACGGCTCCCAGACGCTCAAGGACGCCATCAACGACGCCCTGCGCGACTGGGTGGCCAATGTGGACACCACCCACTACCTGCTCGGCACCGCCGCCGGGGCCCACCCGTTCCCGTCCCTGGTGCGCTTCTTCCACGAGGTGATCGGCGAGGAGGCCCGCGGGCAGATTCTGGCCCAGACCGGCCGGCTGCCCGACGCCGTCTGCGCCTGCATCGGCGGCGGGTCCAACGCGATCGGCATCTTCCACGGCTTCCTGGACGACGCGGACGTGAAGATCTACGGCTTTGAGGCCGGCGGCGACGGCGTCGAGACCGGCCGCCACGCGGCCACCATCACCCTGGGCCGCCCCGGTGTGCTGCACGGCGCCCGCTCCTACCTGATGCAGGACGAGGACGGCCAGACCATCGAGTCGCACTCGATCTCGGCGGGCCTGGACTACCCGGGCGTCGGCCCGGAGCACTCCTACCTGCACGACATCGGGCGCGTCAGCTACGAGCCCATCACGGACAGCGAGGCCATGGAGGCCTTCCGCCTGCTCTGCCGCACCGAGGGCATCATCCCCGCGATCGAGTCCTCGCACGCCCTGGCCGGCGCCATCAAGGTGGGCCAGCGGCTGACCGAGGGCAAGGAGAACCCGGCGGACGTCATCATCGTCGTGAACCTCTCCGGCCGCGGCGACAAGGACGTGGAGACCGCCGCCGACTGGTTCGGCATGCTGGACGAGGACGGCAACGTCAAGGGCACCACCCTTTCCACCCGCGCCCACAAGGGCCCCGCCACGCAGAGTGAGGACGCACAGGCATGAGCAGCACCGCACCCCTGAGCACACCGGCCATTGCCAGCAAGTCCGCGGCCGCCATCGACCGGGCCAAGGCCGCCGGCCGCGCCGCCCTGGTGGCGTACCTGCCCGCCGGCTACCCCGACGTCCAGGCCACCATCGACGCCGGCATCGCCATGGCGCGCAACGGCGCGGACCTCATCGAGATCGGCATCCCGTACTCCGACCCCGTCATGGACGGACCCGTCATCCAGGCCGCCACAGTGGAGGCCTTGGCCAAGGGCTTCCGCGTCGCGAGCGTGTTCGACGTCGTCGCCGGCATCACCGCCGCGACCCACGCCGCCGTGCTGGTGATGACCTACTGGAACCCCGTGATGCGGATGGGCGTGGACGAGTTCGCCCGGCGCCTGGCCGAGGCCGGCGGCGCCGGCCTGATCACGCCGGATCTGATTCCGGACGAGGCCGCCGAATGGTTTGCCGCCTCGGACAAGTACGGACTGGACCGCGTCTTCCTGGTGGCCCCGTCCTCCACACCCGAGCGCGTGGCCATGACAGTGGCAGCCAGCCGCGGCTTCATCTACGCCGTCTCGATCATGGGTGTCACGGGTGCACGGGATTCCGTCTCCAGCGCCGCCGAGTCAGTGGTGGCCGCCGCCCACAACGCCGGCGCCGAGCGCGTCTGCGTGGGTCTGGGCGTTTCCCGCCCCGAGCATGTGCGCGAGATCGCCGCCTACGCTGACGGCGTGATCGTCGGCACCGCGCTGGTGGCTGCGCTGCGCGACGGCGGCGTCCCCGCCGTCGCCGCCCTGACCCGGGAACTGAGCAGCGGCTTCGCCCCGGCGGCCGGCGAATGAGCCTCGCGCTGACCCTTGCGGCGGCGTTGCCGGCCAGCATCCCCAGCCCGACCTGGTCGGGCTTTGACCTCGGTCCGCTGCGCATCCACGCCTACGCACTGTGCATCCTGGCCGGCATCGTGGCGGCGATCGCCGTCACCAATGTGCGCTGGAACCGCCGGAAGGCCCCTGAGGGGTCGCTGTGGGACATCGCCATCTGGGCCATTCCCTTCGGCATCATCGGCGGGCGCCTGTACCACGTCTTTTCCTCGCCGGACGCGTACTTCGGCCCGGGCTACAACGGCACCGGCAACCTCTGGCTGATCCCGCAGATCTGGCTCGGTGGCCTCGGCATCTGGGGTGCCGTGGTGCTCGGCGTGGTGGGCGCGTGGATCGGCTGCCGCCGCGCGGGCGTCAAACTCTCCGCCTTTGTCGACACCGCCGCTCCCGGCCTGTTGCTGGCCCAGGCCCTCGGGCGCTGGGGGAACTACTTCAACCAGGAGCTCTTCGGCGGCCCGACCACGTTGCCGTGGGGCCTGCAGATCGACCCCGCGAATGTGAACTTCCCGCCCGGCTACCCGGCGGACACGCTGTTCCACCCCACGTTCCTGTACGAATTCCTTTGGAACCTGGCCGGTGTGGCCGCCCTGCTGCTGCTGGACCGCAAGTTCCGCTTCCGCCGCGGCCGGCTCTTTGCCCTCTACGCGCTGATCTATACCGCCGGGCGCGTGTGGATCGAGCTGCTGCGCATCGACGACGCCGAGCAGATCACCTTCTTCGGCATCACCACCCGGCTCAACGTCTGGACCAGCATTTTCGTCTTTGTTGGCGCCCTGCTGGTCTTCCTGTTGCTGACATTTGTCCGGCGGAATGCCGTTGATGAGTCGGTCATGTTGAAGAAGTACCAAAATTCAGCAGTCCTTAGTGCAAGTGCACAAGAGGAAGCCGTGGCGGGAATTGCTCCGGAAAATGGCGAAAATGGCCCCGCGGGGGAGGGTGTCCAGCATACGGACAATTCTGCGGAAACTGTAACGCAGCCGACACAGCGTGATAATCTCGCCGATACCGGAGACATGAGTGTCCCCGGCCCCGAGGCCCCTGCCAAGGGAACTGCCGACTAAGCGTCGCGCGGCTCCTTGTCTGGGTATGGAGCCAAGGGGACATCGCAGCCGGCCACGGGTTACCGCCCGCGGCCGGATGCGAACCACGCCGACGTGGAAGAACCGCCGCCAGCGGCCGGTGAAGGAACAATCTTCGCCAGCCCCGGCGGCGGAATGGCAGCCTGCACGCGCCTCTAGTTGCGATGCCGGCACTGCCATACAATTCGATACAACACCGCCTCCGGTAGTCACGCGTGTCCGGAGGTGCGCTAGGGCCAACGTCGTCCCCTCCATACGCTCAACCAGGGGGAAGGACAGATTGTCATGACTCGAATCCCAACAGGCAACAGTTCCCCGGAGGCTGTTTCTCCGTTCAAACGCTTTGCCGCCATGCCAGAAGCCCGCGGCCTCTACAACCCGGATGCGGAAAAGGATGCCTGCGGCCTGGCCATCATTGCCACGCTGCGCGGCGAGCCCGGGCACGACATCGTTGCCTCGGCCCTGACCGCGCTGCGCAATCTGGAACACCGCGGCGCCGTGGGCGCCGACGAGGGCACCGGTGACGGCGCCGGCCTGCTGACGCAGGTCCCCGATGAGTTCTTCCGTGCTGTGGTGGACTTTGAACTGCCGGCCGCCGGCTCCTACGCCGTCGGCACCGCCTTCCTCCCCGCCGAACCGGCCGAGGCCGTCGTGGCACGGACCGGTCTGGAAACCCTGGCGGCAGCAGAGGGCCTGGTAGTCCTGGGCTGGCGCGAGGTGCCCATCGTGGCCGACCTCGTGGGCGCCATGTCCCGGGCCTGCATGCCGCACTTTGTGCAGTTGTTCATCGCCATCGACCCGGCGCGCGGCGCCGAGGGCGAGGCCAATGCGCTGGACGCCCGCGCCTTCCGCCTGCGCAAGCGGGCGCAGAATAAGTACGGCGTCTACTTCCCGTCGCTGTCCTCCAAGACCATCGTCTACAAGGGCATGCTGACCACCGCGCAGCTGGAGCCGTTCTACCCGGACCTCTCCGACCCGCGCTTCAAGACCCGCCTGGGCATTGTGCACTCGCGCTTCTCCACCAACACCTTCCCGTCCTGGCCGCTGGCCCAGCCGTTCCGCACCATTGCGCACAACGGCGAGATCAACACGGTCAAGGGCAACCGGAACTGGATGCGTGCCCGCCAGTCCACGCTGTCCCACCCGCTGCTGGGCGACAGCCCCGAAGAGCTGTTCCCGATCTGCACCCCCGGCGCCTCGGACTCGGCCTCCTTCGACGAGGTGGCCGAGCTACTCTGGCTCGCCGGCCGGCCGATGCCGCAGGCCATCATGATGATGATCCCCGAGGCCTGGGAAAACCACGCCACGATGGATCCGGCCCGCCGTGCCTTCTACGAATACCACTCGCTGCTGATGGAACCGTGGGACGGCCCCGCCGCCGTGTCCTTCTCCGACGGCACGCTCGTCGGCGCCACGCTGGACCGCAACGGTCTGCGCCCGGGCCGCTACTGGATCACCGAGGACGGCCTGGTTATCTTCGCCTCCGAGGTGGGCGTGATCAACGTCGAGCCCGCCAAGGTGGTCAAGAAGGGCCGTGTGGCCCCCGGCAAGATGTTCCTGGTGGACACCGACGCCGGCCGGATCATCTCCGACTCGGAGATCAAGGCCGAGGCGGCCGGCGCCAACCCCTGGGCCGAGTGGGTCAAGGACAACATCATCTCCCTGAAGGACCTGCCCGAGCGCGAGCACGTGGTGCACACGCCGGCGTCGGTCAACCACCGCCAGCGCACCTTCGGCTACACGCAGGAGGAGCTGAAGATCCTGATCGGCCCGATGGCCCGCACCGGCGCCGAGCCGCTGGGCGCCATGGGCTCGGACACGCCCATCGCGGTGCTGTCAAAGCGCCCCCGGCTGCTCTTTGACTACTTTGTGCAGTCCTTTGCCCAGGTGACCAATCCGCCGCTGGATGCCATCCGCGAGGAGCTGGTGACCAGTCTGTTCACCTCCATCGGGCCCAATGGCAACCTGCTCTCGCGCAGCAAGGTCACCCAGCCGCAGGTGGCGCTCACCTTCCCGGTGATCAACAACGACGAGCTGGCCAAGATCGCCAACATCGCCAACGCCGACGGCGAGAAGATCGCCATGAAGGTCCGCGGCCTGTACAAGCCCGACGGCGGCGAGGCCTCGCTGCGCTCCCGGCTCTCGGAAATCTGCGAGCAGGTCTCCGGCGCCATCAACCGTGGTGTGCAGTATGTGGTCCTTTCCGACCGCGACTCCAACGCCCAGTGGGCGCCCATTCCGTCGCTGCTGCTGGTCAGCGCCGTGCACCACCACCTGCTGCGCAGTGCCAACCGCACCAAGATCTCCCTGGTGGTGGAGGCAGGCGACGTCCGCGAGGTCCACCACGTGGCAGTGCTGGTGGGCTTCGGCGCCGCCGCCGTCAACCCGTATCTGGCGATGGAATCGGTCGAGGAGCTCATCCGCACCGGCGACATCACCGGCGTCACCGCCGAGGAGGGCGTCTACAACCTGATCAAGGGCCTGGGCAAGGGCGTGCTGAAGATCATGTCCAAGATGGGCATCTCCACCGTGGCCTCGTACTGCGGCGCCCAGACCTTCGAGGCCCTGGGCATTGCGCAGGACCTGGTGGACGAGTACTTCTCCGGCACGCACTCCCAGCTGGGCGGCATCGGCCTGGATGTCATCGCCGCCGAGGTGGCGGCCCGCCACGCCACGGCCTATCCGACCGACGGCGTCGAGCAGCCGCACCGCCCGCTGCTGGGCGGCGGCGAGTACCAGTGGCGCCGCGAAGGCGAGCCGCACCTCTTCAGCCCGGAGACGGTCTTCCGCCTCCAGCACGCCACCCGCGAACGCCGCTACGACATCTTCAAGGCCTACACCAATGGCATTGACGACCAGGCCGAGAAGCTGATGACCCTGCGCGGCCTGCTGGCCTTCAAGGACGGCGTCCGCCCGGCCATCTCGATCGATGAGGTGGAACCGGTCTCGTCCATCGTCAAGCGCTTCTCCACCGGAGCCATGAGCTACGGCTCCATCTCCAAGGAGGCCCACGAGACGCTGGCCATCGCCATGAACCAGTTGGGCGCCAAGTCCAACACCGGCGAGGGCGGCGAGGACGTGGACCGCCTGCTGGACCCGGCGCGCCGGTCCAAGATCAAACAGGTTGCCTCCGGCCGCTTCGGTGTCACCAGCCTCTACCTGACCAACGCCGAGGACATCCAGATCAAGATGGCCCAGGGCGCCAAGCCCGGCGAGGGTGGCCAGCTGATGGCCCAGAAGGTCTACCCGTGGGTGGCCCGGACGCGGCACTCGACCCCCGGCGTCGGACTGATCTCCCCGCCGCCGCACCACGACATCTACTCGATCGAGGACCTGGCGCAGCTCATCTACGACTGCAAGCGCGCCAACCCCTCCGCCCGGGTGCACGTCAAGCTTGTCTCCGAGGTGGGGATCGGCACCGTGGCCTCCGGCGTGACCAAGGCCAAGGCCGACGTCGTCCTCGTCTCCGGGCATGACGGCGGCACCGGTGCCAGCCCGCTGAACTCGCTCAAGCACGCCGGCGTTCCGTGGGAGCTCGGCCTGGCCGAGACCCAGCAGACGCTGATGCTCAACGGCCTGCGCGACCGCGTGGTGGTGCAAGTGGACGGCCAGCTCAAGACCGGCCGCGACGTCGTCATCGCCGCCCTGCTGGGCGCCGAGGAGTACGGCTTCGCGACCGCCCCGCTGGTGGTTTCGGGCTGCATCATGATGCGCGTCTGCCACCTGGACACCTGCCCGGTGGGCGTGGCGACGCAGAACCCCGAGCTGCGCCAGCGCTTCACCGGCAAGCCCGAGTTCGTGGTGAACTTCTTCGAGTTCCTGGCCCAGGAGGTGCGCGAAATCCTCGCCTCCCTCGGCTTCCGGAGCCTTCAGGAGGCCATCGGCCACGCCGAGTTCCTGGACGCGGCCGCCGCCATCAACCACTGGAAGGCCGACGGCCTGGACCTGGACCCGATCCTGCACGGCATCGAGTTCGACGCCGACGCCCCGCTGCGCAATTTGGTGGGCCAGAACCACGAGCTCGAGAAGCACTTCGACGTCCAGCTCATCGCCATGAGTGCCGAGGCGCTGTCCGAGCGCACTCCGGTGAAGATCTCCCTTCCGGTCATCAACACCGACCGCTCCGTGGGCACCATGCTGGGCCACCACGTCACCAAGACGTTCGGCACCACGCTGCTGGGCCCTGACACCATCGACATCACGCTGACCGGCCAGGCCGGCCAGTCGCTGGGTGCCTTTCTGCCGGCCGGCATCACGCTGCGCATGTTCGGGGACTCCAACGACTACGTGGGCAAGGGGCTCTCCGGCGGACGCATTGTGGTCCGCCCGGACCGCACCAACGTCTTCCCGGCCGAGGACAACGTGATCGCCGGCAACGTGATCGGCTACGGCGCCACCAGCGGCGAGATGTTCATCCGCGGGCAGGTGGGGGAGCGGTTCCTGGTCCGCAACTCCGGCGCCACCGCCGTCGTGGAGGGCATTGGCGACCACGGCTGCGAATACATGACCGGCGGCCAGGCCCTGGTCCTGGGCCGCACCGGACGCAACTTTGGTGCCGGCATGTCCGGAGGAACGGCCTTCGTGCTTGACCTCCAGCGGGCCAAGGTCAACAAGGCGGCGCTGGACACCGGCGAACTACAGCTGGTGGAACTGGACGCCGAGGACCGCGACATTGTCCGCGGCCTGCTCATCAAGCATAAGGAGGAGACGGATTCCGCCGTCGCCCTCCGCTTGCTGGAAGATTTCGAGGCTACCGCCGCGCGGATCACCAAGGTGCTCCCGCGCGACTACGCCGCCGTACTGGAAACGCGCTTGGCAGCCGTGGATGCGGGCATTGACCCGGATTCCGAGGAAGTCTGGCAGAAGATTTTGGAGGTTACCGGTGGCTGATCCCCGGGGTTTTTTGAAGGTCCGCGAACGCCAGACCCAGACGCGCCGGCCCGTGCCGGTGCGCATCATGGACTGGAAAGAGGTGTACGAGGCCCAGGAAAAGGGTGTCCTCAAGAGCCAGGCCGGGCGCTGCATGGACTGCGGCGTGCCGTTCTGCCACCAGGGCTGCCCGCTGGGCAACCTCATTCCCGAGTGGAACGATTTGGTCTGGCGGGACAAGGGTGAGGACGCCATCGAGCGTCTGCACGCCACCAACAACTTCCCGGAGTTCACCGGGCGGCTCTGCCCGGCACCCTGCGAGTCCTCCTGCGTGCTGGGCATCAACCAGCCCGCGGTGACCATCAAGCAGGTCGAGGTGTCCATCATCGATGCGGCGTTCGACAACGACTGGGTCAAGCCCATGCTGCCGGCCCGCCTGACGGGCAAGACCGTGGCCGTCATCGGCTCCGGCCCGGCCGGCCTGGCCGCCGCCCAGCAGCTCACCCGCACCGGGCACACCGTGGCCGTCTACGAGCGCGACGACCGCATCGGCGGCCTGCTGCGCTACGGCATCCCGGACTTCAAGATGGAAAAGGAGCAGCTGGACCGCCGCCTGGCCCAGATGACTGCCGAGGGCACCCGGTTCCGGCCCGGCGTTGAGGTGGGCACCGACATCAGCTGGGAGCAGCTGCGCCGCCGCTACGACGCCGTCCTGGTCGCCACCGGCTCCACCGTGCCCCGGGATCTGACCATTCCCGGCCGCGGCCTCTCCGGCGTGCACTTCGCCATGGACTACCTGGTCCAGGCCAACCGCGTGGTGGCCGGGGACACCGTGGAGAACCAGATTGATGCCAGGGGCAAGCATGTGGTGATCCTCGGCGGCGGCGACACCGGTGCGGACTGCCTCGGCACGGCGCACCGCCAGCAGGCAGCCTCCGTGACCACCCTGGCCATCGGCAAGCAGCCCCCGCTCGAGCGTGCCTCGCACCAGCCCTGGCCGACGTTCCCCACCCTCTTTGAGGTGGCCAGCGCCCACGAGGAGGGCGGCGAGCGGACCTACCTGGCCTCCACCGTTGAGTTCATCGGCGAGGATGGCGTGCTGAAGGCCATCAAGGTGGCCGAGACCGAGTTTGTCGACGGCAAGCGCGTCCCCAAGGCCGGCACCGAGCGGGAAATCCCCGCGGATCTGGTGTTCCTGTCCCTGGGCTTCACCGGCCCCGAGCCCAAGGGCATCGACGAGCAGATCAAGGTCGAACTCGACGGCCGTGGCAACATCATCCGCGACGGCTACTACATGACCAACACCGACGGCGTGTTCGTGGCCGGCGACGCGGGCCGCGGACAGTCGCTGATTGTCTGGGCCATCGCCGAGGGCCGTTCGGCTGCCGCCGCGATGGACAAGTACCTGGACGGCTGGACCATCCTGCCCGCCCCGGTCGCCCCGACCGACGTCGCCATGGGTGCGCTGTAGGTGCACCCCGCACGCCCGTTTTGAGACACGTTTTTTCGAAGAGAATCCACACCATTAGGGTAGGTATATGAGACGCGCAAAGATTGTTGCAACCTTCGGTCCGGCCATCGCCAGCTATGAGAACACCCTCGCGGTGCTCGAAGCCGGCGTCGACGTTGCCCGCATGAACATGAGCCACGGTGACTACATCGTGCATGACAATACCTACGAGAACGTACGCAAGGCTGCCACGCAGCTGGGCAAGGCCGTGGCCATCATGGCCGACCTCCAGGGCCCCAAGATCCGCCTGGGCCGCTTTGTGGACGGACCGCACAAGTTGGAGGTCGGCGATGTCTTCACCATCACCACCGAAGACGTCCCCGGCACCAAGGACATTTGCTCCACCACGCTCAAGAGCCTCACCGAGGACGTCAACGTCGGCGACACCCTGCTGATCGACGACGGCAAGGTCTCCCTGGTTGCCACCGCCGTCGACGCCGTCAAGGTCGTCACCAAGGTGACAGTGCCCGGCATGGTCTCCAACAACAAGGGCATCAACCTGCCCGGCGTGGCCGTCAACGTGCCGGCGCTGAGCGAAAAGGACGAGGACGATCTGCGCTGGGCCATGCGCCGCGGCGTCGACCTCGTTGCCCTGTCCTTCGTCCGCGATGCCAGCGACATTGTCCGCGTGCACGAGATCATGGACGAAGAAGGCCGCCGCGTGCCGGTGATCGCCAAGATCGAAAAGCCGCAGGCCGTGGAGCACCTCTCCGAGATCATCGATTCCTTCGACGCCATCATGGTGGCCCGTGGCGACCTGGGCGTGGAGCTTCCCCTGGAGGAAGTGCCGATTGTCCAGAAGCGCGCCATCGAACTGGCCCGCCGCTGGGCCAAGCCGGTCATTGTGGCCACCCAGGTCCTGGAATCCATGATCGACAACCCGCGCCCGACGCGCGCCGAGGCCTCCGACTGCGCCAACGCAGTGCTCGATGGTGCCGACGCCGTCATGCTCTCCGGCGAGACCAGCGTGGGCCAGTTCCCGATCGAGACCGTCAAGGTCATGGCCCGGATCATCGAGTCCACCGAGGTCCACGGCATGGAGCGCGTGCCGGAACTGGGCACCAAGCCCAAGACCCGCGGTGGCGCCATCACGCGTGCCGCCGTCGAGATCGCCGACCAGCTGGACGCGAAGTACATCGCCGCGTTCACCCAGTCCGGCGACTCCGCACGCCGCCTGTCCCGCCTGCGCCCCAAGAAGCCCGTCCTAGCCTTCACCCCGGTGGAGCAGGTGCGCAACCAGCTGGCCCTGACCTGGGGCATCCAGCCGGTGCTGGTGCCCATGGTGCACCACACCGACGAGATGACCGAGCAGGTCGACCGCACGCTAATGGAGATGAAGCTGGCCGAGGATGGCGAGCTCGTCATCATCGCCGCCGGGTCCCCTCCCGGACAGGCCGGTTCCACCAACTCCTTGAAGGTGCACAAGGTGGGCGACCTCTCCGACACCACCAAGGGTGGCGGCACCAAGGAAAAGGTCGGCCCCTGGCCCACCGCATAACCTAACTGCCTCGCCGGTTGAGCGAAGCCGAAACCAAAGGCGGCCCGCACCATATGGTGCGGGCCGCCTTTGTCGTTGCCGGTGGTCTCCGGTGGTCGAGCCTGGGCCCGGTGGTCGAGCGGAGCCGAGACCCGCTGACCCGCCCCCGGTGGTCGAGCGGAGCCGAGACCGTGCCCGGCGTCGCTAGTTGACCTGGTTGATGATCGTCTCGGCAACCTCGCGCATGCTCAGGCGGCGGTCCATGGACGTCTTCTGGATCCAGCGGAACGCCTCCGGCTCCGTCAGGCCCATCTTGGTGGTCAGCAGGCTCTTGGCGCGCTCCACGAGCTTGCGGGTGGCGAACTGCTCTTGCAGGTCCGTCACCTCCAGCTCCAGGGCGCGGATCTCCTCGTGGCGGGACAGCGCGATCTCCAGGGCGGGGATCAGGTCCGCCGGGGTGAACGGCTTGACCACGTAGGCCATGGCACCGGCGTCGCGGGCCCGTTCTACGAGTTCCTTCTGGCTGAAGGCCGTCAGCAGCACCACAGGGGCGATGCGGGCCTTGACGATCTTCTCGGCGGCCGTGATGCCGTCCATGACGGGCATCTTCACATCCATGAGGACCAGGTCGGGCCTGAGCTCTTCGGCCAGCTGGACGGCCTTCTCGCCGTTGTCGGCTTCGCCCACCACGTCATAGCCCTCGCCGCGGAGGATCTCCATGATGTCCAAGCGGATCAGGGTCTCGTCCTCGGCAACCACCACACGGCGTGCGGGGGTGGTGGGTGCGGATTCCGTAGGTTCAGACACAGGGGCTCCTTGAAAGCAATACTTCGGTGGTGCGGACCGTAAAGTCCGCGGGTACTGGCCGGCTCTGCTGCGCCGGTTCTGTGAATTAGCCTATCGGCATGTAGAGTGGTTTCGCGCACTTGTTCGGGAATGAGTCCCGTTTCAAGTGCTGTGCTTTGCACCACATGGTGCATGCCCGAGTGGCGGAATGGCAGACGCGCTGCACTCAAAATGCAGTATCGAGAGGTGTGTGGGTTCGAGTCCCACCTCGGGCACAGCGTTTCCGCAGGTCAGAGGCCCTTTGGGCCTCTGACTGTGGACAAATCTCCCAATCTGTGCACACGACGGGCACTTGGCGCGGCCAGTTGGCCCTGAATCTACGGGCCCATGGCGTGTGGGTTGCGCTGGCTGCTGGTCATTGCGAGTCCTCGATTCCTGGGTCTGCGGTCCAGTTTTCTGCCCTACACCTGTTCATCGGGGGAATGACCGTCGGCAACATGATGTTCCGAAACAAATTCGTGATTCCGTTGGCCGCCGGCAACCTCTAATTCGATGGACGGCCGGATCCCTTCGTCCCTTCCCGCGGATCATCCATGCGAGTTCATCGGACCACTTCTGACAATCAGCATGATCTACCGCAGGGGCTGTGGGCTCAGCGTCGGCCGCTACCTCAGACGCGAGGCGGGGCGATGGCTTGTTGGTCGGCTGCCTTCGGTGCTGTGGAGTGCCAGTTCATCATCATCGGGCTGTCGCTGTAGTCGAGAACTGCCTGGACGTGTACCGAACCAACTTCCACCATTGGTTGGGGTGTCGTCTGATGGGCAAGAGGTTTGCGGGCCAAAGGGAAAGCCCGCCAGAGGGCGCATACGGGAATGGTGACAGTCAAGAACGGAATTGGTGGAAGATTTCGAATAGCGGGGCAGCGCCGGAATGTGATGCGGTGCGGGACCGGTTTCCAGGCTCCGCGGAATGGCCCTTATGCCCGTGTCGTGAACTCAATCCGAATGCGTTCCAGCGAGGTGCGTGGAACCACAGCGGTGACAACGCCACCGCCTGCCAGGTCCGCACCGATGCCGTACACGAACGGGTCCGTGTCGACCTCCGCGGCAGGCACTTCCAAGCCACCGACGAGCACATGGACCCGGCTGTTGACCATCCGGCCGGTCACGACGGGCGCGGGCATTTCCCACGGTTTGGTATCCGATCCGAGTTCCTGCCGGAACTGGTTCATCAGGATGTGGTTGACGTGGTCCACCAGCACGCTGGCCACCGCTGAATGCTCGGACGGGTCACGATGCCAGGTGGTCCACACGGCCTCCCACAGCTGCGGGTAGTGCATCCGTCCAACCTGCTCGACCAGCCATGCGGGCCGCGGCCAGGGCGGCACGGCCTCGATCGCCCTGCGCGTGGGCTCGTCCAGGTCCGCGAGGTTGACCGGGTCGGAATGGTCGTCCGGGTTTCGCCAGAGCGTGTAGGTGATGCTGGCTGTCATGTCGCTGTAGCCGCGATCGTCCTGTCCATACGTCACACCGATGGTGTTCGTGTCCTCCAGCGAGGGCTGGGGCACGAGCCCCATCACCGGGATGGGCATAAGTTTCAGGCGTTCGGCCTGCTCGGTTCGAGGGTCGGGTGCGTCTTCGGGGAGAATTCCAGCCAGTCTCATGCTCCGATTATGAACCCACCCCGTTGTCTGTGGCCCGCATAGGGGACGCGATTGCTGGCTTGCACCGGGCCGAAGTGTGGTGCTGGTAGTCTCTGGCCGCATGAGGATTCTCCTTGAGACGGCGTCCTTTCTCTTATCGCGAGTGCTGTGTGTGGTCGGCGTGTCGTCCATCGCCGCAGGGACGTCGGATGCGGCGCGGTATCTGGGCTATGTCCAGGAACATCCGGAGCTGTACAGCGGCATGCCTCAGGGTGGCGTGGCCATCATGGTCGGGGGCGGATCTGCAGTCATTCTGTGTGGATGCCTGGCGCTGGTGTTGCTGCGTCGTCGTCGTTGGGGAAGTGCGGTCCCCTTGATGATTGGCGGGCTGCTGACCTACTATCCGTCCGGGCTGCTTCTTGCCGGGGGACCGACTTATGTACAGCCGCTTCAATCATGGCCAGCCTGGCTGGCCGGTGCCGCCGTCCTGTGCGGCGTCTTGGTGCTGGCGATGGGACCATCCCGGAGGCCCACTGTCCCCTAAATGCCATGCCGAAAGCTGCATTGGTCCGGGTTGCCGCATGCGGAGGGACGTCCACCTGTCGGTGATGGTTCTGCCCGTGCCGTGGAGTCTCCTTCCAAGTGCGTTGAATCGTGTCTGCCATGTGAATTGTCCCAGCGATCATGCCGCCTCTCTTCTTTCTGGAGGCGTCGCCGGAAGGCTGCTCAACGATTCGCACGAAGTGTCTTCGCTCCTACATCCCCGCCGGCCGACGGCGTTGCGGGGCGTATGGGCTAGTGGTCGGCTTCGGGCGTGAGTGTTGCCGCCGCGTCGAGGGCGTCGTCGACGACGATCAGGTAGTTCTCCCGGCCGGCTGCCAGTGGGATGGAGTGTTCGCCGTATTTGTTGTAGGCGAGGTTGACGGCGTCGGCGGCGTTGGTGATGCTGGGTTTGCGCAGCAGCCGGGCGATGTCGAGGGTGTCCTTGTCCCGTTCGGCGGCGATCTTCATGGCCAGCAGGGTTTCGGTGTCGGCGGCCTGGATGGTGAGCCCGTCGAGGTGTTCGAGGTCGATCCACGTGGCGTTGTCCGGGACGAAGGCCGCGGCATTGGAGTTGAACCAGTCAGGGGCCAGATCATAGTCGGACGCCATGCCAGCGACCACGGCGTTGACCGTGTCCCTGTTGGCGTAGCTGGCGTCGATGTCGGCGGTGGGGTGGTTGCCGATGCCCTGCAGGATGAGGGCGGCACCACCGACGAGTTTGATGTCGCCGTGTACGCCTTGGGCCGCCAGGTGCCGGCCCGGTTCGTGGAGGAGGGCGCGGATCTGTTCTGCGGTGGGTTCGCCGCCGTTCATGGCGGCCAGGCTGCGTTCGCGGATGAGGACGTTCATGGCGGCCAGCCCGGGTGGTGTTTCGGAGCGGGTGGGTTCCTTCATGGGTGCCCGGACTCTCCGGTAGGACTCGGCCGGCATCCATGCCTCGCCGAGGGGTTTGGTGCGCCGTGCCCAGGACGGTGCAGGTTGTCCGAGCCGGCGGGCGGTGTAGGCGGTGATCCCGGCCAGGGCCGCGGACCAGGGCCGGTCCTTGAGCCGGGGGCGGCGTTGGAGCAGGGGCCTGCCCGCCTTCAGGGATGCGGCGGCGTAGTCGGCGAGCATCTTGGCCGCGAACTCGAAGTCCTTCTCAGCGATCAGTTGGGTGAAGGTGGCCCCGCAGTCGCGCCGTTCCGGGTCATGCCCGCGGCCGCGGGGGAGCGGATCGGTGGCGGCCAGGGACAGGCCGAGGGCGGTGAGGACGGCGAGGGTCTTGCCGAGTTCGGCGCGGTCGTGGCCTGCTTCCAGGTCGATGAGGAACTTCCGCGAGACCCCGGCGGCGTCGGCGAGGGCCTGTTGGGACCAGCCGCGGGCCGTTCGCCGGGCACGGATCATGGCGCCGGCCGCGGCGGGGGTGCCGCTCGTGGAAATGGTCGACCGCTCATCGCCGAGATCATCGCGTGCTGGAGGGCCGGACCCGGAAGCCATGGGGCCACCAGTGGTGGTGGTCATGGGCTGGCGGCTGCATCAAGTGGTGAGATCGCCACTGACGCCTCCCGCCGGTTTGGACTGCGCCCGGAGGGTGGAAAAGGAGGGTGTGCACTTTGTGCACGCCCTTGCCGTCTGACTCGGCCGCACCGGTGCCAGACGGGGCCGCGTTCGGCACGTTTTCGGAACTTTCCAGTGTTTGTAGTTGGCGAGTGGACAGGCAAGGGGCTTGAGGACCAAATTTCGGGAAAGTCACGCCAAGCCGATTCCGCGTGGTGACGAGGGGGCCTCGGTTCGCTGCGCCTGCATGGCTAAACAAAAATATCTGGCTGCGGCCGAGGATGCCTCATACGGGCGATTCGATGCGCAGGCGACTACCACCTCTAAGACGGGGAGGGAGCGTCTGAATTGGGCTAGGCGTAGGGTGGAAGTTGGACGATAGGAGCACGTCATGAAGAAAATCCTCATGGTACTGACCAGCGTTTCCGAGATCGGCGATACAGGTAAGAAGACCGGCTACAACGTGGCCGAGGCTGCACATCCCTGGAAGGTCTTCAAGGATTCCGGGCATTTCGTCGACTTCGCATCCATCCAGGGCGGCCAGCCCCCGCACGATGAGGTGGACCCGGAAGATCCCATCCAGGTTGCCTTCACGGAGGACGAGGCCACACGCGCCGGTCTCTACAACACTGCCCGCGTCGACGTCGTTGATCCCGGCCAGTACGACGCCGTCTTCCTCGTGGGAGGCCACGGCGCCATGTGGGACTTCCCGGACAGCGAAGGCTTGCAGAACCTGGTGGCCAGCGTCTACGACGCCGGCGGCGTGGTGGGCGCGGTCTGCCACGGCCCGGCGGGCCTGGTGAACGTGGAACTGGCCAACCGGTTCCGGCTCGTCGGGGGCCGGGAGGTGGCAGCCTTCACCAACGACGAGGAGGTTGCCGCAGGGATGGACAAGGTCATCCCGTTCTTCTTGGCAGACCGGCTTGAGGAACAGGGCGCGATCCATGTCTCCGCCGACGTCTTCGCTGAAAAGGTCGTAGTCGCCGACCGGCTGGTGACCGGCCAGAACCCGGCCTCCGCAGCCGGCGTGGCCAAGGAGATGGAGAAGCTCCTCGCGGAGGTCATCCACCAGGAAAAGGCCGAGGAACAGCACGAGGCGGAGGCCCTGCGCGCCGAGAAGGACGCCAAAAAGGACGCCAAGAAGGCGGCTGCGGCAGGCGCCGAGCACTAGGGCGTGTCTCCCAATGCGGCGCTCCAGATGACGACGGCGTGCAGGACGGCCGCTGAGCGGTAGGTGAGGGCCAGTTTGTCGTAGCGGGTGGCCAGGGACCGCCATTGCTTGAGGGTGTTGAAGCTGCGCTCGACCACATTGCGCCGTTTGTAGGCGTCCCTGTCGTATCTGACGGGGCGTCCCCCGGCGGAGCCCTTGCGTTTCCGGTTGGCCTTCTGGTCGTCCTTTTCCGGGATAACGCACTCGATGCCCCGCCCGCGCAGGTACGCCCGGATTGCTTTGGAGGAATAGGCCCTGTCGGCCATGGCCCGGTCCGGGCGGGTGCGGGCCCGGCCGGGACCGGGCCTTTCTACCTTCAGGGCCTCCATGAGGTTCTCAAACATCGGCGAGTCCCCGCCCTGGCCCGGCCCCAGCAGCAGGACCAGGGGACGCATGTTGCCATCCACCAGGGCGTGGATCTTGGTGGTCAGCCCGCCGCGGGACCGGCCGATGGCATGGTCCTCAGGCTCGTCGAGCAGATTCCTGTAATTCGACAGGTCCCCCTGTGTGGCGGGGCAGGTTCGTGCCGTGCTGGTGGGCACGGTTGACCGTGGAGTCGATCGAGACCTCCCAGTTGATCAGCCCGGCCGTGTCCGCGCGGGTCAGCAACGCCGCCAGGACCTTGTCCCAGGTCCCGTTGGCGGCGTTGCGGCGGTGGTGCTTCCACACGGTCTTCCACGACCCGAAATAGGCAGGGAGATCACGCCATGGGATCCCTGCCCGGTAGCGGTAGATGATGCCCTCGGTCATCAGCCGGTGGTCGTTGAAGGGTCGGCCCGGTTTCCCCGACGAATCGGGCATCAACGGGGCAATGGACTCCCACTGGGCATCGGACAACACGGAATAGCGAGAAGGCACCCATCAATCATGCCAAACCGCAAAACCACTGATTAGGAGACACACCCTAACACCCGCAGCGCACTGAAACTGGCGGCCGCCCCGACGACGGGGCGGCCGCCAGCCGGCGTACGTGCGCCGGCACATCAACGTCCTCGGCCACTGCTCCTTCCAACTTCCCGATTTGGCCGGCGGCTGTCGTCCCCTTGTGTGTGATCGACTATCTGTAGGCCGTTTCAGCCGAGAATATGGGCCACGTTGGTGGCTCGTTTCAGGCCAAAAGAGCGGTAAGAATCAGGCCAGTCATTTCATCCCGGAATCAGGTTTCGGGGGCTGGTTTGGAGATAGAGATCACCCGGTGGTTCGGGCCCCGCCTTGAGTGTCAGGGACATGGGCCCGCCACCCCCAGATAGGTTCCTACGGCGCTGCCATTGCGAAGCGTATGCGCCGGAAGGGCTGGAAAGCAGATGACGGTACCCATGTCCGTACAAGAAAATATCAGACGACTCGACTCCCAGGGAGTCCCCGTGCGGGAGATCGCCCGCAGGCTGGGAGTCAGCCGGACCTCGGCGGCCAAGTACGCCGAGCAGCAGGACTTCTCCCCGGCGCCGCCGGCACCGCTGGCCAGGCCGGGTGCCTCGGTCCTGGCCGGGTTCGAGCACATCATTGAGCGGTGGCTCATCGAGGATGCGCGCCGGAACCGCAAGCAGCGGCACACGGTCAAGCGGATCTTTGACAGGCTCGTGGAAGAGCATGGGTTCACCGGCACCTATTCACCGGTCCAGCGGCACGTGAAGAAATGGTTGGCCGCCAACCGGCAGCCCGGCGAGGGGTTCACCGAACTGGTCTGGCCTGCCGGCACCGTGCAGGTCGACTTCGGTCAGGCCGAGGCCATCATTGCCGGGATCCGGCAGGTCCTGCACATCCTCGTGGTGACCTTCCCGTTCTCGAACATGCGCTTCGTCCAGGCATACCGCGGCGAGACCGCTGAATGCGTTGCCCACGGGCTGCGGACCGTGTTCGAGCACATTCGGGCTGCGCCGCGGCACATGGTCTTTGACAACGCGACGGGCATCGGAAACCGGGTGGGAACCAGGGTGACCGAGACGAAGCTGTTTGGCGCCTTCAAACTCCATTACCGGTCCCAGTCCCGCTATTGCAATCCATACTCGGGCCACGAGAAGGGCAACGTGGAGAACGCGGTGGGGTTCCTGCGCCGGAACTTCATGGTCCCCGAGCCGGAGGCCGCCACCTTGGAGGGGCTCAACAAGGTCCTCATGGCGCGCTGCGATGCGTTGGCCACCACAGTGCACTACCGCAAGGGCCTGCCCCTGGGTGAGCTGTTCGCCCAGGACGTGGCCGCCTCCATGGAACTGCCGGGGATCGGTTTCGATGCCGTGCGCTACGAATCGCGCAAGGCCGACAAGACCGGGAACCTGCTCATTGACGGGAACACGTACGCCGCCGGGCCCGTCTTCCACGGGCGGATGCTCACGGTGGGGTTGGGACACGACGTGGTGCAGATCCTTGACGAGCATTCCGAACCCGTCCGCACGTTCCCACGCGTCTTCGGGAAGCAGGCCGAGACGGTCTTCGACCCGGCTTCCCTGGTGCCGCTGCTCGTGACGAAGCCCGGGGCGTGGTCCCATTCCCCGCTGCGGGCCCTGGTCACCGACCCCGTGCGTGACTGGCTGGACAAAGCCACCGCCACCGGGCGGCGCCGCCTGTTCAACGCCGTGGACGCCGCCTCGTCGGCGGCGGGATTCGATGCCGCGGTGGCCGCTGCCGACACCCTGATCCAGCGCGGGGATGCACCGGACATGGCCATGCTGGGCATGCTGGCCCGCCGTCTGGCTGACGGCACCGAACCGCCGGCAGCCAACGTGGATCTGAGTGTCTATGACACCTTCACCACCCTGAACACCACCACCGGAGAAGTCGCATGAACCCGATCACCGTCCAAGACATCCTCGAAGCGGGCAAGCATGCCTCGCTGACCGGCAGCGTGTTGACCGAATGGGCCGAGAAGGGCACCCCGAAACAACGCGAATACCTCCACGAGGTCCTGCTGGCCGAGCACGAATCCCGGCAGGAGTCACGCCGCCAACGATTGCTGAAGGCAGCGAGGCTGCCGGCCATGAAAACACTCACCGGGTTCGACTACGGCAGTGTCCGGTTCCCGGAGGACTACGGCCGCGAACCCCTCGAATCCCTGGATTTCATCAACCGGGCCCAGGACCTGGTCCTCTACGGGGACGTCGGCACGGGCAAGACCCACATGGCCACCGCCCTGGTGGCCGCAGCCTGCCGGCAGGGCATCCAGGCCAGGTTCTTCACGACCTCCGCCCTGGTCATGATGCTGCGCCGCGCCAAGGACGAAGACCGCCTCGACAAGGAACTGGCCGCCCTGGCCAAGAACCAGCTCCTGGCGATTGACGAACTGGGCTACCTGCCGATCGATACCGAAGGGGCCAGGCTTCTCTTCCAGGTGATCGCTGACGGGTATGAAAAACGCAGCCTGATCATCACCACAAATTTGGAGTTTTCCCGCTGGGGAACAGTGTTCGGGGACGACAACATGGCCGCCGCCGTCATCGACCGGCTGGTCCACCACGGACGGCTTCTGCAATTCCGCGGCGAGTCCTACCGGGTCAAAAATGCCCTCATGAAATAGCCAACCGCTGAAATGGACCAGAAACGGGCCGAGGTGGCCTAATTCTTAGCGCTGAAACGGCCTACTTAGACTTGACGAAACACACCCTGCGCGAATCCAAACCGCGGCGACAGCAACGCGGAGTATGACGCCCGAACCTCACCCCCCTATCAGGCCCGCCATGCCCAACATCTCTACGGAGCAGAGGACCACACCGTCCAACGCATCGCCGACCTGCTTCAGGTCCCGCCCTCCACGATTCTCTGTTGACCGATGGAGGTGGGTAGTGATCATGAAGCTTGACCGACTTCTTTGGGCGGTGTCCGGCGGCCACGCATCACGGTGGCATTGTCTGGGTAGCTCTCCGGCCTACAGTGATTGCCGCAGACCCCTCCGGCCCGTCTGGGTTGCACCGGAAGGAAATAATTTCGGTGTGGACAATGTCCACACCTTTGCCGGCGGACTCGTCCGTACCGGGGCCGGACTGGGCCGGTTTCGGCATGTTTCCGCAACTTCCCAGTGTTTGCAAGACCGAAAATCCGGTTCGAGTCCCACCTCGGGCACAGTGTTTCCGCAGGTCAGGGGCCCTTTGGGCCTCTGGCGGTGGACAAAACCCGCCAAAGTGTTGACGCGAGGTCCGCTTGGCGAGGCCTCTTGGGCAGATTCTACGGGTCCCTGGCGTGGGGGTTGCTGTCGTTTCTAGCCACTGTGGGTCCTCGATTCTTGGCACCTGTGCTCTGGTTCTGTGTCCTACACTCGTTCATCGGTGAAACAGCTGCCGGCGACATGACGTGGCCAAACAGATTTTGAGATCGCAGATGGGCCCACCGCATAGTGGGCATCGGGCTGTGAATGACGCAGATTTTGAGAACGTTGGGGTTTGGGTCCTTCCGATCATGCCCATCGTGGGCATTCTGCCCATTCGTGACGCAATGCCAGGTCAGCAGCATGGTTTCTGGCGATCGGCACAATCGGCTGGGTATTTTCGGGATCATGCGTGATACGGCGTGTTGTTCTGGTTCCCGAAGCCCTATTCATCCGGTTGGGGTCTGGGTCCTATAGGAATCCCGCTGGTCTTTGGGCCATGGCTTGGAGGTCCTGCTGGGTTGTGGCGGCGTTGACGTCTTCGGCCAAGTCCAAATCGATTCGATAGTGACAAGGCCGCCCATCAGTGGAAGGTCAGAGCACTTGGAGGCAAATCTCCCCAACATGACGGCAGCGCGATTCCTAGGACGGTTCATTTTTCCCTCCCCGTATGTTGCTGCTGTGCTTGTGATGATGTGCACCGCCTCTGGTCTCGCGGGGCAGTGCAGATGACTACGAACGTTCCGTGCGGTTGAGTTCGGAACGTGACAGTAGCCGGACATCCTCATACCCGTCTTGCCTCAAAAGGCCTCTTTCTGTGCCGTGAGACATGGCCGACTGTGAGATGCCTTTCCGAGACGGTGGGGGAGCGGGATTCCGCGCGGAACCGCCACCGGAATCCGCCCCCTTCCGGCGTCTCAGAAGCCTGTAGCTTTTGAGATACGCGCATTGACAGGTCTCGATTTTCTCCAGTGGTTCCGGGGCAGGCGTAACCACCTCCTTCCCGGGAGAGTGGCGACGGTCGCATGGATACGTGCAGGGAGGAATGCGAGGTGGCCGCGATGGTCACAAGCAGTCGTGGAGGATTTCGTCGGCTGCCCGGCGGCCGGAGCGGATGGCGCCGTCCATATAGCCATTCCAGATTGAGGAGGTCTCCGCGCCCGCCCAGTGGATGCGGCCGACGGGAACAGCCAGGGCTTTGCCGTACTGCGTCCAGGCGCCTGCGCCAAGTCGTCCGCCGTAGCAGCCGCGGGTGAATTCCTCAGCTGTCCAGTCCTGCTCCACGATGTCGAACGGCTCTGCCGCCTTCGGTCCAAAGTACTTCACCAGGGCCTTGATGACGAGCCCGCGGCGTTCCTCCGGGCTCATTAGGCTGGCGGTGCGGGCGTGGGAGCCTTCAAGGAAGCCGACCAACACTCCGCACGAGGCATCGCTCGGGCTATTGTCCAAGACGACGTTGAAAGCATCGTCGAAACTCCATACTGTGCCGTTTAGGCCGGCCTCGCGCCAAAACGGCGTGTCGTAACCGATCTGGAACCTAATTACGGCCCCAGCCGGCATATGCTGGGTGAGCCCGTCGCGCAGCGGTGGCAAGGGCGGGACGTAGTGCAACCGTCCAGCCAGCGTTTGCGGTACGGCGACGATGACGTGCTCGGCCGTGATGCTACCCCCCCTCGTACTCGATCAGTACGCCCGTCCCGTCCTGTTGGATGGTGCGGACCACGCTATTGAGCCGAACCGCGTCGCCCAGTGCGGCGGACATCCGCTCGGATATTTGGTGGGTTCCGCCGCCGACTCGCGTCTCTTGGGCACCTCCCGTGATGTTCATGAGTGAATCCAGGCTGGTGCCGGATTTGATGTAGAAAAGAAAGTGCAGGAGTGAAAGTTCGGGAGACTCGGCAGAGAACAGCGCCGGGACGAGAAGCCGGAAGAACCGTCGGGCAAGGCTGTCTTCCATGTTGGCGACAAGCCAAGAGTCAAGGGTCTGCCGGTCCAATTCCTGGGCACCAGCGGATTCCCATGGTTCTTCAATCGCCACCGTTGAGGCCAAGGCCTCCAGCTGTTTCCAGAGTCGGCCAACCTCCAAGGCCGACTCAGGCGGAAGTCCATACGTCTTGTCTGCGTAGCGAACGACGTTTCCGTCGAACACGGTCAGGGCTTCGCCCATATCGAAGCTGGGGAATGCCTCAAGTCCCAGTTCCTTGATGAGGTCAAGTGCCACATCCTGCGTCGGGCCGACCCATTGGCCGCCCATCTCCACCGGCACGCCGTTGCTGAGAAAGCCTCCCATGTTACGGCCCGCCACCCGGTCACGGGCCTCAAGCACGACCGCGGTCTTGCCCGCGCCTACCAGCTTTCGGGCAGCGCTGAGGCCGGCGAGGCCCGCGCCCACGACAACTACGTCGACATCAAACATTACAAAATCGTCCAAGTACTAGTTCAGCCGTATGACCAAGGCTTCGGGTTCGATCGCTCTCGGACTGGATGCATCCATCTGCCCCGTAAAGGTTCAGCCTGGCATTCAGCTCGTCGCAACCTGGGCCCTGCCGTTCTTGCGGCAGGTCCCTGGCAACGGCAGGTTCGCCGGAGGAGCCGTGCGGTTGGTCTTCGCCGTTCTTGAGCGGCGGCATGATCGCTATTTTCAAAGGTCTTCCAATCCCGTTTTCGTCAACATCAAATCCGGCGAAACCCCGCCCCTC
Organism: Pseudarthrobacter sp. P1; assembly: GCF_050156935.1. NCBI lineage: Bacteria > Bacillati > Actinomycetota > Actinomycetes > Micrococcales > Micrococcaceae > Pseudarthrobacter > Pseudarthrobacter sp. P1. The sequence continues at coordinate 278,050 of NZ_CP189584.1, forward strand.
CACTAGTTGGTGGGCATGCCGTAGTGGTCTGCGATCAGTTCCACTGTGCGCGCTTGGGCACGGCGCGAATGTCCCTGAACAACCAGCATCACCTCGTCGACACCGGTTTGGGCATGGAGCTTCTCCAAGCCCTCTGCCACCTCGGAGGCGGTTCCATGAAGTGCCCGATCGGTGTATTCCTCAATCACCTGCCGCTCCTGGAAGGTGGCTTGAAAGGCCTCCACTTCCTCGGGAGGAAACAGAGAGAAGGACCTGCCCTGGAACATTCTCAGCATTGCCACGGCCCCGGACGCCGACTGACGCCGCGCCTCGACCCGGTCCTCGTCAGCGACAACCCCCACGCTCACCAAGCTGTATGGTTCCGTGAGGAAGCTCGACGGGCGGAAGTTCTCGCGGTAGATCCGCATGGCAGTCAGGATGTCGGCGCTGCCAAACTGCAGCGCGAAGGCGTACGGTCGACCGAGTCGGGCGGCCAGTTGTGCGGAGTAGACCGAGGACCCCAGAATCCAGACATCGGCGCGGGTCTCCGGTTGCGGGACCCGGTTCTGCTCGGCCTGCCAGGGACCCGGCACTGCCGGCACATCCCTGTAGGGGTGATCTTGCGGGAAGTCGTTTCCCAGGAACCCCAGCAGTTCTGCGACTTGCTCCGGAAAGTCTTCGTTCGCCGACTGGTGACGGCGCAGGGCCGCAGCGGTTGCTCCGTCGGTGCCCGGAGCCCGCCCCAGGCCGAGATCGATCCGTCCGGGGGCCAGCGCGTCGAGCATGCCGATTTGCTCGGCGACCACCAGGGGCACATGGTTGGGCAGCATGATCCCGCCGGCACCGAGCCTGATGCGCTCGGTCTCGCCGGTGAGCCTCGCCATCATGAGTGGTGGCGATGGGATCGATGCGCCGGGCATGGCATGGTGTTCGGACATCCAGAACCGCTGGTACCCGCGCCGGTCGGCCAGCCGCGCCAACGAGATGACTTCATCGTAGGATTCCTGGGCTGAAACACCGACCCCAGTGAGCGCATTGTCGAGCACCGATAAGACGAAGGGCGCGGTACCGGAAGGACGTGGACGATTCATGAACTACCTCACTCATCACGGGATAATGTTGTTTTTGACGTGATACGACCACTGTAGGGGTTTATCACGTCAAAGCACAACTGATACCGTGAGTAGCATGGACAAGGTCCCCCTACCCCCCGCTCCCGGAACCGCCGAGCATTTGTGCCTGGCATTGGCCAACAGCATCGTCATGCTCCCGGGCGGACAACGGGCCGATGAACTGAACACACCAGGGAACGCCACCGCATGGCTCATCAGCCACGATCTCGCGCCCGAAGGCACCGGCTTGCTGGCCTATTGCCAGCGTCAGCTCACGGATCTGAGAGGGAACATCCGGAGGGTGTTGGACTCGCACACCGAAGGCCTCGCGCCGGATCCCGGGTCGTTGGACGGCATCAATCGTGCCTTGACCGCGGTGCCCAGCGCGGCGCTGCTGCGATACGGCCCCGACGAGGGATTGCTCCGGGTTCCGGGCCATCCATTGACGCAGCTCGTCGATCACGCGATGGCTCAAATCGCGGAGGATGCCGCTGCGTTGTTGACCGGCCCGGATGCGCATCGCATCGCGCACTGCGCATCCGCCCCGTGCGATCGGTTTATGGTTCGAACGCACGCGAGGCGGCAGTGGTGTTCTGAACGATGCGGCGCCAGGCGGCGTGCCAATCGTGCCTATGCCCGCAAACAGGACAAGACTCCCGCCCGGTGAACGGAGCGATTCCAAGTCGAACCCGGGGTAGGCAGCGGCGGGAAACGAGGAGAACCTTTCCCTGGAGTACCAAGCCAGCCATGCTTGTCGCCAAACGCTCGCTGCCTAGCCCCGTCCGGACGTGTGCGTCCGGAGGTTAGCGTCTGGTGAAGCGGTTCCGGTACGAGGTCGGGGTCGTGGAGTAGGCCGCGACAAAATTCTGGCGGAAGGTCACCGGGCTGCCGAAACCGCACGACTCGGCAATGCGGGTGACGCTCCAGCTTGTGGTTTCCAGGAGCTGGCGGGCATCATCGAGTCGTCTGCCCAGCACCCAACGCGCCGGGGAAAGCCCGGTGACTTCCTTGAACCGGCGGGTGAAGTTTCGCTTGCTCATGGTGGCGTGCGCAGCCAAGCTTTCCACTTCGAGGTCTTGGTCCAGGTTTGCCAAGGCCCACTGGATGGTCCTACCCAGCGGGCCGTCAAGCTCGGGGTCCTGCAACGGGCGCGCGATGTACTGCGCCTGGTCGCCTTCTCGGTGCGGGGCCACGACGATGTGGCGGGCCACCGCGGACGCGGCCGCCGCGCCCAAATGCGTCCGCACGATATGCAGGCAGGCGTCCAATGCAGAGGCCGTTCCTGCGGATGTGAGCACGTCCCCGTGGTCAATATAGAGGGCGGAGTCGCTGAACACTACGGCAGGTTGCCTGGCGGCCATTGTCTGGACCGCCTCCCAATGGGTCACCGCCGTGCGGCCGTCCAGTATGCCGCTGCACGCCACCGGATACGCTCCCAGGCACAGTCCTGCAATCATTGCTCCACGCACGTGGGCTTCTCGCACTGTACGAAGCAGGTCCTCCGAGGGGTCCGACAGACTGGGTTGCCATGACGGGAACACGACGATATCCGCATCCAGCGTGATATTCGGGCCGGAGACGTCTCCAATCACGTAACCTTCGGCGCTACGCACGGGATGACCGGATTGGGTGAAAACCCTGGCTTCCCAGTCTTCGGCCAGTCCCAAGCGGGCGACTTCGCCGAACACCAGGAGCGGGGTGGCCAGATGGAACAGGGTCATTCCGTTGAAGGCGTTGATGGCAATCTTCACCGTGGCCCATTTTCATCGAAAGTATGCATATACGCCACTCACAGTACCAGTGACGGTGTTGCCAAGATGGAATCACCCAATCAAGCAGCAAACAAAATGGAGTACCCCATGGCTGAATTGCGCCGCGCCCTCGTCATCATCGACGTTCAGAATGACTACTTTGCCGAAGGTGGGCCGCTGGAAATCCAGTATCCGGACCGCTTCGAATCCCTCGCCAACATCACCCGTGCCATCGACCTTGCTACAGAGCAAGGGATGCCGATTGCCGTGGTCCAGCACGAATACCCGGCCGGCGCACCGGTGTTCGCCGAGGGGTCGGAGGGCTGGGAACTGCACCCGGAGATTTGCTCTCGCCGCACGGATTCGTGGAAGCACATCGTCAAGAGCTATGCCAGCGTCTTCGCCGGCACCGACTTCGAAGCCTGGCTGCGGGAAAATCAGGTCGACGCCATCACCATGGTCGGCTACATGACCAACAACTGCGACCTGGCCACCGCAGCGACTGCCGAACCGCTGGGCTTCGGGGTTGAACTGCTGTCCGACGCCAGCGGCGCGATCCACTTGGCGAACGAGCTGGGCCGGGTCGACGCGCAGCAGCTCCACGAGACCCTGCTGGTGCTCCTGCAGTCCAACTTCGCCGCCGTTGCCACCACGAACGACTGGGAGCGGGCCGTCCAGGCCGGCTCCACACTTCCCAAGGGCGACTTGGGGTCCTCAGCGATGCAGGGACGCGCGGCATTCGCGCCGGTCGCCTGATCAATTCGATGCCCATGTTCTGAGGCTCGGGGCTGTCTTTGAATATCCCGCGGACAGCCCCGAGGAACCGGAGTGAAGCAGGCCGCGACCGTGGTCTCGAACTGCTACGCCACCGATCTTCATCGAAAGGCAGATCAGCTGATGCCCCGGTCCTTGATTTCCCGCTCGGTTGTTGGTGCCGACTTTTAGCGGTCGGTTTCGACAATTCTGGAGGACAACCTGTTAATAGCCGGGCGCACGTGACTTTCTGACCGTCGATCAAGTCCCCTTCTTGACTGATCGACCCCCACCCTCGAGTACGGGGGCGGCGATGAACGTAGAAGCGGGAGCAGTCATACCCCACTCGTACATCGCATCCAACACCGATCTGAGGCTCCATCCCAGCTCGGTCAGTTCATAGACAACTCTCGGGGGAATCTCCGCATACGAGGTCCGTGTAACCAGCCCTCGGGCCTCGAACATACGAAGTCGGTTCGTCAAAGTGTGTGCACTAATCCCCGGAAGTGCCTCACGCAGCTGACCGAAGCGTTGGGGCCCATGCATGAGCTCGCGCACGATCAACGTGGCCCAAGGGCCATCGAACAGCAGCAGGAATCTTGCTACGCCACACTCAGGGAGGTCAGTTTCTCTCATAAATTCCAACCGTACGCCATTAGTGCAGTTGACGTAACTGATGCATCTCATGCACTAATGGAGTTATGGTCTACATAATTCATGGCGCCACAGGCGCCCAAGGTTCCCCTGTTCTCACCGCGCTGCTTGCATCCGGTCGCAACGCTGTCGCAGCTGTGAGGGACAGTACGTCTGTTCCTGCAGGCATCGATGCAGTCGCCGTCGAACTAACAGACGCCCCTTCTCTCGCAGCGGCGTACGCCGGCGCGGACGGCGTGTTTGTGCATCTGCCGATGGGAAGCCCCAGCGACGGTAGCGCGCAGGCGGCAGCAATCGCCGCCGCTGTGGCCGAGGCACGTCCTGGCCGGGTAGTGATTTCCACCAGCGGACAAATCGTCGATGACCATGGGTCGCCGCTGCAGGCCGCCGACGACAGCCCCATCATGAGTCTCATCCGCGACGTCACGGCCACCGGAATCCCGACCGCGATCGTCGCGCCGCGGTTGTACCTGGAGAATTTGCAGCTCCCCGTCGTCGCTGATTCCATTCAAGAAGAAGGCGTGCTGCGCTACCCCTTGCCCACTGACTACCCGGTTTCGTGGAGCTCACACCAGGATGTCGCTGACGTGGTCGTGCAGTTGCTCACCGGCCCGTTGGTCACCGGCACGATCGCTCTTGGACACCTGCCCGGCCTGACCGGCCAGGACCTTGCAACCGCCTTCGCCACGTATTTGGGTCGCCAGGTCCATTTTGAAGCAATCACTCCCGAGGTATTGGGCGACCTCATTGCACCGATATTCGGCCCTGCGAGCCTCCCAGTCGTCGGCCTCTATCGTGCCCTCAATGCCCAAGAGGCCAATGTCATTGATGATTTGAACAGTGCCCAGAAGGTGCTCGGAATCAGCCCCCGGCCGGTTTTGGAGTGGCTGGCCGAAGCAACTGCATAGAGCGCCCAAACACCCTGCGGCGCCGTGTCGCCGCGGGGTGTTTGAGTCGCGGAATCTCCCCACTGGTGCCTGCGGATCCTAGGGTGTGTCTCCTAATCAGTGGTTTTGCGGTTTGGCATGATTGATGGGTGCCTTCTCGCTATTCCGTGTTGTCCGATGCCCAGTGGGAGTCCATTGCCCCGTTGATGCCCGATTCGTCGGGGAAACCGGGCCGACCCTTCAACGACCACCGGCTGATGACCGAGGGCATCATCTACCGCTACCGGGCAGGGATCCCATGGCGTGATCTCCCTGCCTATTTCGGGTCGTGGAAGACCGTGTGGAAGCACCACCGCCGCAACGCCGCCAACGGGACCTGGGACAAGGTCCTGGCGGCGTTGCTGACCCGCGCGGACACGGCCGGGCTGATCAACTGGGAGGTCTCGATCGACTCCACGGTCAACCGTGCCCACCAGCACGGCACGAACCTGCCCCGCCACACAGGGGGACCTGTCGAATTACAGGAATCTGCTCGACGAGCCTGAGGACCATGCCATCGGCCGGTCCCGCGGCGGGCTGACCACCAAGATCCACGCCCTGGTGGATGGCAACATGCGTCCCCTGGTCCTGCTGCTGGGGCCGGGCCAGGGCGGGGACTCGCCGATGTTTGAGAACCTCATGGAGGCCCTGAAGGTAGAAAGGCCCGGTCCCGGCCGGGCCCGCACCCGCCCGGACCGGGCCATGGCCGACAAGGCCTATTCCTCCAAAGCAATCCGGGCGTACCTGCGCGGGCGGGGCATCGAGTGCGTTATCCCGGAAAAGGACGACCAGAAGGCCAACCGGAAACGCAAGGGCTCCGCCGGGGGACGCCCCGTCAGATACGACAGGGACGCCTACAAACGGCGCAATGTGGTCGAGCGCAGCTTCAACACCCTCAAGCAATGGCGGTCCCTGGCCACCCGCTACGACAAACTGGCCCTCACCTACCGCTCAGCGGCCGTCCTGCACGCCGTCGTCATCTGGAGCGCCGCATTGGGAGACACGCCCTAGCTAGCGCGGTGGAGGGGGCCACTGGGGCACACCTTTATGGGTATCCGCAGCTCCCCACCCGAAAGAGCACAGGGCCGGGGCCTGCCCGTTTCAGCGATCTGCGCAGCCATCCGATGATGCGGAGCAGCACTCCAATGCGGGTCTGGTCAGCATTCGTCAAGGATTCTTGCCGGGTTGATGCGTGCGTCCAAAACGAGATCCGCCAGCCCACCGCATCTCCGGAAGCCGAGCACCTCGTCCATCCGGACCAGGTCAAGGGTGGCCATTTCAGGGGAGGCAACCCGCGACATGCAGGCACCCCAGCGGGGGCCTGGATCCCAAAACGGTGAGACAGTCTACATCGTCAAGATCCTTGACCCCGTCACCGGTGTTCTCGGACAGGCCTCGACCGGGCATCTGGGCGAAGCCACCGAGGAACGCAGCACTACGGCCCAATCGAAAGGACCAGAACCAACGAAACGATCCCGGCAAGCACAGTTGTCAGGGCGAGGACTGCCGGAAGGCGCCCGTCGGCGGTCCGGGGCAGCTGGCCGTCCAGGGTCGTGAGGGAGTGGTGCTGTCGGAGGTACCGGCACCGGACCACGAACAGCAGGAGGGATGATTCGAGAACACCTGCGAAGGCCAAAAGCAGAGACCATGGCCCGAGGATGGGGGGCAGAACCTTCATCGAGGCCAAGGATCCGGCAAGAAGGCCCAGGCAGGTGCGCTGCCAGGCAAGCCCGGTGCGTTCCGGCTGGAGGCCGGGGTCGAACAGGGTGGTCATCGCAAAAGGATTCCGAGCAGAACAAGGACCGCGACCGACACCAGCAGGACCGCCAGCGGGAGCGAGAACGGGGCGGAGGGCAGAGGGGACCCCGTTCGGAGTGCGTGCTCCACCCTTTTCCATCCGGTCCAGGCCTGGACGGCCGAGAGCACCCCGGCGAGGATCGCCAGGATCGAAGCGGTGAGCCTGTAGCCGGACTGGATGCCGAGACCGAGGGCCTCGAGAGCGACCCCGCCGGCGAGTAGCGCCAGTGCCGTGCGGATCCAGGCCAGGAAGGTGCGTTCATTGGCCAGACTGAAACGCGCATCCGGTTCACTTCCCTGGCTGAAGACCACTTTGGGAAAACGGCTCAGCTCAGCCAACGGTCTCGTCCGTCTTCGTCTGCACCTGGAACACCGTAGTGGGGTGTTCGGTCCATTCATCGATGCGGATCCTGACCGCGGTGCGGGGACTTCGGATCGCGTAGGGGCCACCGAAGTAGTGCGCCGTCATGGCATCAATGCTCTGAAGGTTCTCGTCGTCGAAGAATTCAACCGCGGTGCCCAGGACGGTGACGGCTTCCGTCCAGTCATCGCCATTGAGAACCGTCAGTGACATGCGGGGGTCATCCCGGAGGTGCTGGAGGCGTCCGCCGCGGGAATTGCCTGCGGCGATGCTCAGGAGGATGTGCTCGGCATCTTCAACCAGATACACGATCTGGACGCTCACGGGACGCCCGTCGGGGCGGACCGTAGCCATGACTGCGGGGTTGGGCTGGGAGATGAAGTCGAATACTTGCTGGGGGAGAGCGGGCATGGTGGCGCGCTCCTTTCACTGTCTGAAGGGGTGTAGTAAATGCGGCGGCCGGGGCTGCGGGGCGCACAGGTGCCGGCTGCCAGCCGGCCCAGAGGGGTTTCCTGGGCTACTGCTTGGGGGTTCCCCAGGCAGCGCGGAGTTGGTCCAGGTAGACGCGGAGCTCCGTAACCATGGACATGGTGTGTGGTTCGGCCACCCACTGCTGCTGGAGCCCGTCAAGCACGGCAATGGTGTTGCGGACAATGGCGTCGACGGGGGCGCCCGGGAGAATTTCGCCCGTACGCTGGCCGTCCTCGACCGCCTGGCTAAGCCATTGCCGCGTGCTGCGGTAGTGATCGAGCATCCATTGGTTTGCGGGGTGTTTCGCTTCGGTGGCCTCTGCGGAGATGCGAACGAACAGGCCGATCCACTCAGGCCGGGTGGAGTTTCTGGCCACGAGGGCGACGAGGGAGTCGAATGCGGCCCAGCCCAGAGGAGCTTCCCCTTCACCGAAGAGGAATTCGCTGTCTTCCCTTTCCCGCTGTTCGAGCACGGCGGCAAGCAGGGCGGTCTTGTTCGGGAAATGGTGGAGCAGGCCCGACTGGGACAATCCGGTCCGCAGGGCCACCTCGGCGATGGAGGTCTTGTTGTAGCCGCTGGTGGAGAACAGCTCAATTGCTGCCTGGATGGCCTTGGACCTGGCAATATCGCCGGCCTTTTCGGAACGGTTTCGCTCGCGTTCGATGCGGTATCCGGGTGGGTAAGACATGCCTTAGGACTCCTGTCCGTTTTCGAGCGGTACCGTGATTCGGCGATCGCCGAGGCCACGTGCAATCACGATGGAACCGCCGGAAAGCGGCAGCCACTGGTGTTGGTCCACATCCCACAGTCGCTGGGTTCGCAGATCACAATTGATCTGAACAGTACCGCTCTCTCCAGGGCGGAGTGAAACCTGGTCCCAGCCGATGAGACGTACGGGCTGGCCGTCGTCGAGGGGGACGCGGTACACCTGAACGGTTTCCTTCCCGGCTCGCTGGCCCGTGTTGGTCAGGGTGACGGTGACAGCGTTGACCCCTGCTTCGTCGCGGTCCATGAGCTGCGCGGAGGTGTAGTCCCACGTGGTGTAACCGAGGCCGTGGCCGAACCAGAACAACGGCTCCGCTGCAGACTGGTACCAGCCGCGGTACCCCACACCCGGCCCTTCCGTATACTCAAGGCGTCCGCCGGTGGGTGCCGTCTCCCAGGCCGGCCCCTCGCCGTCGTGGACGGGGAAGGTGGTGACGAGGCGCCCTGCCGGCTCAATCTCCCCGGTGAGTGCCGCCGCGACTGCGTCGCCGGCCTCCTGCCCCGGCAGCCCGGCGAAGAGTACCGCATCAACGTCATCGATCCAGGGCATGAGGACCGGGGTGGCGGCGTTGACGACGACGACTGTACGTGGTGCCACGGCTGCCACGGCGGCGACCAGTGCGTCCTGTTCTCCGGGCAAAGCCAGCGTCTTTTGGTCCTGGCCTTCGGTTTCCTGTTCCTGGGTGTTGCCGACGACGACAATCGCAGTGTCGGCAGATGCTGCCGCTTCCACCGCGTCACGGATTGCCGCTGCCGCAGGACGGGCGGCCGCCGTGACCACGAGCCCGATGATTCTCATCTCGAAGTGCGGTCCCGTCGTGGCGGTGATCCGTGCACCGGATTCCAAGGGAACCACCGAAGCGTGGCTCTTGGGCCTGTGAAGGCCCCCGCCTGGCCCATCGTGGGGGGTGACTGTAAATGACTCGTGGTGGCCAGGTGCTACTACCGTCCACTGGCCGGGCCCGATGACGCCCACGCGCATCCGCGCCGGCGTGGCCAGGGAGACGTCGGCCGACAGTTCGATCCGGGCCGCCTGGGCGAGCCAACCGTCCTCGGCTACCTCAAGCTCCGCCACGTCAAAGTGGCGCGAGTCCAGGACGTTGCCCTGTTCGTCGAGAGCCCGGACCCGCATGCCCGGAGTGCCGGTTTCGGGATCGCGCACCGCTGAAGCTGATGCGGCGACCATTCTCGTCCTGGTTTCAACTCCGTCCACGACCGTGACGCCGCCTGGCCAGAGCGCGGATGCGAGGCCGTCGGCAATGGTCACTACATGCGGGGGGCGCACCCGGGCCGAACCGCCGCCCTGGGCGACGGTGTCAGTGGCATGGCGTCCGATGACGGCAACGTTTCCGGCCCCCTTGGAGAGGGGAAGCACGGTGTTTTTGTTCTTGAGCACGGTCATGCCCTGGGCAGCTATCCTGCGCAGCTGTTCCCGGCGCAGGCTGCTGTCAGGGCGGGGGATGTTAGTCGGCCAGCTGCGCAGTTGCCCAAAAGCCCCAACACGGGCAGCGAGCATCAGTAGACGGCGGACATGGTCATCGACGACTTCTTCGGGGACCTTGCCGGAACGGACGGCCTTCTGAAGGGATGTACTCCAGACCGTTTCGGGTCCGGGCATCACCAGATCCAGGCCGGAGTTTGCACTCTCCGCTGCCCGCTTGGTGGCAAACCAGTCGGACATGACCAGCCCGTCAAAGCCCCACTCCTGCTTCAGGATGCTGTTGATGAGCTCGTCGTGCTCCGTTGCCGTGACACCATTGATGCTGTTGTAGGAGGCCATCACGGTCCACGGATGCGCATCCTGGTCCACTATTTCGAAGGGCAGCAGGTAAAGCTCACGGAGGGTCTGCTCGTCGACTACGCAGTCGACCGTGGTGCGCTGCGTCTCGGATTCGTTGGCGAGGAAATGCTTCGGCGACGCCCCGATTCCCCTGCTTTGCAGTGAGCGGACATATGCCGCTGCGAGGACGCCCGTAAGGTACGGGTCCTCGCTGAAGCACTCGAAAAGCCGTCCCCCCAGGGGGGAGCGGTGGAGGTTGATGGTCGGGCCCAGGACAATGTGGGTCTGCTGGTCCATTGCCTCTTCGGCGAGGATCGCGCCAACCTCATCGAGCACCTCCGAACTCCAGGATTGTGCCAGCAGTGTGGCGTTCGGCAGCAGGCAGCTCTCGCGGCCGCCGACGACTTCTTCCCCACGGACGCCGGTGGGGCCATCGGACATCACAATTTCTGTCAGGCCGATGGATTCCTCCGGCCAGAGGCTGAACATCTTGGCCCCGGACAGCAACCGGATCTTCCCTGCCAGATCAAGTGACCTGACTGCTTCGTCAATGAGGGCAAGGTCAACCCGCCCCGGTGCAGGTGCAGGGTACGGGACATCAGGGGCGTGGACGCTCATCGTGGGACTCCTTTGTCAAAGGTCGCGGCTGGCCAGGCGGCCCAGTCCGGTGGATCTGTGTGGTGAGTCACAAGACTAGCACAACCGACCGAGTACACGGTCGGTACCGTTATCGCCATCAAGGAAAGGTGACTGGAGGACAAAGGTAACGATTAGATAAACAGACCATGCACTCGGTCGGTTTCGTGTACTGTGGTTTCCATCACACCGGACTCCTCTGGTCCGGATACATCTCCCACAGAAAGCAATGAGACCCATGGTTGTGTCTGATTCTGCTGCAGGACCTGAAGCATCCAAGGCTTGGTCCGCCGCCCCCGCTCCCAAAGAAAAAGCCAAAGCAAGCCTCATCGCCACGATGGTGCTGGCCCGGCTCGGACTTCTGACTGCCCTTTCCGTGCCAATCGTGGCCGGGATGACGATCAAGGTGCAGTCCTTGGTTTCCCCGGCTGAAGTAGCCTCTACGCTCGGTTTCGTCATCTCCATGGGCGCCTTCGCCGCCCTCATCTTCGATCCTGTCTTTGGCCGGCTCAGCGACCGAACCATTGGCCGTTACGGCCGCCGCCGCCCGTGGCTCGTCGCTGGAGCACTGGGACTCCTGGTCAGCCTGACCGTAATTGCCCTGGCGCCAAACGTCGTGGTTCTAGGCATCGGCTGGTTCTTCGCACAAGCCCTTGGCAACGCTGCGGTCGCTGCACACACGGCCTCCTTGGCAGATCAAATACCTCAGTGGCAGCGCGGCAAAGTCAGCGGCATGATCGGCATCGCCTCCCAGGCAGCCGGCCTGGGGGCGGCGTACTCGGCGAGTCTTCTCGGGCAGAACATGCTCCTTCTATTCCTGGTTCCCGGAGTCCTCGGGCTGATTCTGGTCCTCGTCTTCGCCTTCGTCCTGCCGGACCAGCCCATGGAACGCCGGCCAGCTTCCGAAGGTGGCTTCCGTACAGTTCTGAAGACCTTCTGGGTCAACCCGGTCAAGCATCCGGACTTCGCCTTCGCCTGGATCTCACGCTTTCTCGTCGTCTTGGCCCTGTTCATGTTCGCCACGTTCCGCCTTCTGTACCTGCAGCAGGACCTTGGCCTTTCCAAACAGGACGCAGCAGGCGCCTTGGCGACCGGTGTGCTCATTTACACCCTGGCTCTCGTTACGGCAGGCCAAATCGCCGGATGGATCTCGGACAGGCTCGGGCGTCGAAAGGTCTTCATCTGGATTTCAGCCATCATCTTCGGCATTGGCACGTGGATGCTTAGCCTGGCAGACTCCACAAACGGGTTCTATTGGGCCGAACTGGTCATCGGCATCGGCTTCGGCATTTACATCGCCGTAGACCTCGCCCTCGTCATCGATGTCCTCCCCAACCCAGATGACACTGCAAAGGACCTCGGCGTCTTCAACATCGCCATGGCCGGCCCCCAGTCACTTGCACCGGCAGTGTCAGCCGCGCTGCTCACATTGGGTGGCGGAAGGTACGACCTCCTGCTCGCCGTGGCGGCAGGCATCGCCCTGCTGGGCGCACTGACGATCCTCCCCGTGAAGAAAGTGCGATGACCCCAGCATTCCTGACATAGCCGCAACCACGCTCTGAGGATCATAAGTTGTCGGACGACAGAGCCCCTCTGACCACGGGCGAACAAGTGCTCGGCTGGGAAATCCAGCCGAGCACTTGCGTTAACGACTGGCAGAGCCCTCACCACACAAGAGGGCGAAATAGTGAGCAGCGGCAAAGCCCACAGATCTGGGAACCGAATGAGGGGGCGCCCTGTTGCCGCACTACTTTCTTGTAAGTGGAACAGCGCTGGCCCCCGCTCAGCGAGGCGGGTAAGCCAGGAGATTCTACTGAGGTCAAGTTGTGAACTGGCCATCTTGATTTTGGCGACCTGCGAGGGATTTGCGTCGTCACTGGTATTTTCGGTCCATGTCGCACGCACAGCCGTTCCCTGCGCCACCCAGTCCTTCTGCCGGATCAGGTTGGTGGAAATGGTTGCTATGGGCAGTGGCAACAATCGTCTTCCAAATTGTCGTGATTGCTGCGGTGAGCACCAGCAACCCTAAGGCTATGCAGCGTCCAGCCACCTCAGGCGCTACTTAGTCTTCAGCGCGCAGCTTTTGTCAGAATTACGCAAGGGATATGCAGTTCAGCAGCGGCTACGAGTTGGTCGGCACTCGGATACGGCAGAGCGGCGGTGACGATTTTCGTATCGATGTGACGTACCGCAAGGATTCAGTTCGCGGCAGCGGTACGTTCACAGGGGTTGTGGAATGCGACGTGCCTTGGAAATCGCAAATTTATGACTGGGATGTGTGTGTCAGGTAGGCAATTCCCGCGGAGTGATTTGAACGGCTGTGGTCTACAACTGTTAAGAATCCGGGACCTGGAGGAGCGTCCTTGAAGCCGTCTCACCTTCTTGGAACTGGGGGAGCAGCTTTGAAAGCTCCCTCCTGCGGAGGTGTACCTCTCACCACCGAGGGCGGGCGACTGGAGAAGCAATAGTGTCCCCCCACCGGGGCAGCGTGTCTTGTTGAGTCGGAACGCAACAACTGGGTTCTCTATGAAGGATGGCTAAGGTGCTGGGGGTTGCTGTCCTGCGAGTCTCTGTGGGATTCTCGGCAATCGCTGGTGGAGGCAAAGGGGAGGGTGTGGACAATGTCCACACCCTTTGCCCTCGGACCCGTCCGTACCGGTACCGGACTGGCCCGGATTCGGCATGTTTCCTGAACTTCCCAGTGTTTGCAAGGGCCGGAATCCGGTTCGAGTCCCACCTCGGGCACAGTGTTTGAGCAGGTCAGGGGCCCTTTGGGCCCCGGCCTGTGGACAAAACCCGCCAAAGTGTGTGCACGAAGCCCGCTTGGCGAGGTCTTTGGCCCGGTTTACGGGCCCATGGCGTGTGGGTTGCGCCGGTTGCTGACCATTGTGGGGTCCTCGATTCCTGGGGTCTGCGGTCCGGGTTTTTACCCTATGCCTTTTCATCGTGGGAATCGCAGTTGACGACATGACGTGGAGGGAACTTTCGCGAGTTTCTTTTCTTCCGACGCCCCAAGTCTGGGGCTGCACGTGGCCGGGCGCCCGTTCCCCGCGGACAGGACTTATGGTGACCGTTCATGCCGTCCATCAGGGGACGTACCCGCTGTGGCATGCTTGTCCGGCTAGATCCGGGTAGGGTCTTACGGCTATTCCGTATCCATGCAATGCGCAGTTGGGGCGTCGCCCAAGGCACGTGGCGCCTCTGACGGCGCGGACCTGTCCCATCCTCTGCCTGGATGCTCCTTGGCAGCTGGCATGCACGGACTACGGGTGGGATCTGGCCGCGATTGACGCTGCGGCGGTGGGCTGATCCAAGCGGGACCGTTTTGCCGACGGGCTGTACGCGAATCAGTGGTCTCGGCATACGTATGTAATTCTTTGCCGCTGGGGTGGCCGGAAGGTGTCGCGGTGGGGGCGGGCTTGCGGGCGGCAGGATTCACGTCGTTGGAGAGGTCGCATTGCCCACGGCGGCCAGGGTTCGCTTTACTGCTTCGTCTACGGCGAGTTTTGCCGTATCGACGACGGGCTCACGGTCCAGGCGTCATGCTCTCGAATCGTGATCTGCTCCCGGGTGGGCTTGGTGAACCCGGGGTCGCAGCATGCCGAGTTGCGCGTCGCCGGTTGTGGGCGCATCCTCGTCGACCACGTAGAGCCGAGCCGGATCGTCGAATGCATCGATGGGGTCGCCTGCCTGGACTGCCCCCGACCCGGCGACGTAGGCTTGGCACCGTCGCCGGTCGCAGATACCCTCGGTGGCCCACGGGTGCACGAGGCTGGCTACAACGACTGCCTGACGAGAACGTGAAGGAGGCTTGAACACGATGTTCACGAAGAAGGGTGACGCGGCCGTTCTGGCCAAACTCAGTGAAGCCCCCGCACAGTACCGGGAGATCGGCGAACGCCTGCACAGCATCATCCGGGAGAGCGCGCCCTCGTTGGAGCCGATCGTTCGCTGGGGACTTCCGTTCTATGTGAAGGACGGCAAAGACATCTGCTACATCAAACCGGATAAGGACTTCATCGCGTTCGGTTTTGGCGAAGTGGTGAACCCCGCACGTGAGGAGGGTGCCCACATGCACCCGGTCGCGTGGACCATCACCTCGCTGGATGCTGCGACGGAGGCCAAGATTCGCGCGCTAGTCGAGAAAGCGGTTGCCTGACACGGACCCGTGCCGCGGTGTGGGGGCCGGCCGTGGCCAAGTGCGGGCGGGTTCGGGCGTTTGGCCGTGGAGGGCTTTGGCTGTTTTCCGCGCAGCTTCCCCCTTGGTTTGGCGATCTTTCAGCATGCGGTGTGTCGCTGTGCCGCGGTGCCTGCCGCAGGGTGATTCCGCTGAGGCAGTTAAGTCCGACGGCGAACCTGGCCAGGGCGTTCGCGGCTAGCCGGAGGTGTCCTTCCAAGCAGACTGGGTCGTCCCGGCCCGGACCGGGCACCATGGGCGGTGGAGACTGCACTTTCCACGGCTGCACCACGACCTCGAAGCACCCAACGATGAGAACCCGAAGCCAAGGGTCGACGGTACGACAACGTCTCGCTACCGGGGCCGAACGCGCGCACAATGAAGGATGCCTATCCATCCGGAAGGAGTGCTGATGAGTGCACGATTCGTGTACTGGATGAATGTCTCCCTCGATCTCATGATCGAGCAGCATTCCGGCGATCACAACAACCTGGCCGGTCCCGACTGGATCCGCCTCGGCGCACCGCTGCATCGGGAGTTCAACGCCCGAGCCCGCACGATGTCGGCAATGGTCGAGGGGCGTGTGATCTACGAGATGATGGACCCCTTCTGGCCGGATGCCCGGGGCGACAGGTCGCTTCCCGACTTTCTGCGCGAGTTCGCCGAGATCTGGACGTCGATGCCTAAGATGCTGGTGTCGAACACACGCACGCTGACACCGGCGCTGGCGTCCCACAACACGCGCATCATCGGTGGGGACGACGTGATCGACCAGCTGGCTGCGCTGCGACAGGATGCGGAAGGCGACATCGCCGTGGGCGGCGCCACGCTCGCTACGCAGTTGCTGCGCGCGGGCCTCCTCGACGAACTGATGGTGTTCACGCATCCGGTCATCTTGGGCTCGGGGCGAGGGCTATTCGATGATCCGCGCCCTCGCGTCAACCTCGACCTGATTGAGCAGCAGTCATTCGATCAGGGCGTCACGCTGCACCGCTACTCTGTGCGCGGCGTGGTCTGATCAGCCCGACCCGTAAAGGATCCTCGACGGGACATCTTGAACGGTTCCAGTGCTGGTTCCCCGCCCGGACATGGATCGGGGCGTTCAGTCGGCTTCAAACATTCCGTGCAGCCGACTTTGACCCTTTTATGGGTCGTGTCGAGGAAAATGACATCATGGTTTCCCGCAGGACGGCATGGCTTTCCGGTCCCTGGCTGCAAGCACCGCGATTCTCGATTCAACCTGCTCTTGAAATCCTTCGTTATCGATATTGGCGGGCTGCGAGAAGTCCCCTGCCGGGGGGGAATTTGGAGGGCGTTCCACGGTGTTCCGAACGGGCTGTATTTTAGGACCCAGCCGACTGAAGTCCGCCTCACCCGCGCCGACGACCCACTTGGGGGCAGAGATGTCCAGCGAAGCCGAAACCACACCCGCTCCCAGTCCACGATCGTGGGACACGCGCTGTTGCGTGGTCGGCGGTGGACCGGCCGGCATGATGCTGGGCTACCTGTTGGCCCGCGCCGGGGTCGAGGTGACCGTGCTGGAAAAGCACGCCGACTTCTTCCGCGACTTCCGGGGCGACACCATCCATCCGGCGACCACCGAGGTGCTGGCCGAACTGGGATTGCTGGACGAGTTTCTTCGCCTGCCGCACACCGAGGTACCTGAACTGCGCCTCGGGATTGACGGACGGACCTTCGGGCTGGTGGACTTCCGGCACCTGCGGACCCGGTGCAAGTTCATGGCGTTCATGCCGCAGTGGGACTTCCTGAACTTCCTGGCCACCCAGGCCAAGCAATACCCCAGCTTCCGACTGGAAATGAGCACCGAGGCCACCGGCCTGCTCCGCCACGGCGGCCAAGTGACCGGCGTACGGGCGCGCACCGCCCAAGGCGATGTGGAGATCCGGGCGGATCTCACGGTGGCCTGTGACGGCCGGTTCTCCCGCATCCGGCAGCTCACGGACCTGCCGGTACGCGAGTTCGCGATGCCGATCGACGTGCTGTGGTTCCGCGTGCCCCGCAGCGAAGATGCCCCGCCGACGCTGGGCTACCTCGGCGGCGGGCAGATCGTGATCGCCATCGACCGCGGTGATTACTGGCAGTGCGGCACGATCATCGAGAAAGGAACACTCACGCAGGTCCAGGCCGCGGGCCTGGCCGTATTCCGCGACCGGGTGGCACATGCCGCACCGTTCCTGGCGGCCGGCCTGGCCGCGCTGACCGGCTGGGACCAGGTCAGGCTGCTGTCGGTGCGCAGCAATCGGCTGCGCCGCTGGTATCAGCCCGGCCTGTTGTGCATCGGCGACGCCGCGCACGCCATGTCACCGGCCGGCGCCGCCGGGGTGAACTACGCCATCGCCGATGCCGTCGCCACGGCCAATCACCTCGCGGCGCGGCTGCGCACGGGCACCGTCGTCGTCGCGGACCTCCAGCGCCTGCAACGACGACGCGAACCCGCGATACGCGGCGCTCAGGCATTGCAGCGACGGCAGACACGCCAGCTCGCTCGTCTGGCCCAATCAAACCCACCCATCCAACTCCTGCGGCTGATCAGCCACACGCCACCGGTCAAACGCCTCCTGGGCCGCATTGTCGGCCTCGGCTTCGGCCGCGAACACATCCACAGCCCCAATCACACCCACCATCGGTGATCATTGCCGGCCAGGCAGCGCGAAGTCGTCCACTCCGAGCACATTGGGCGCGCCGGCCCGAGTGGGGACGGGCAGCAGTATCACTAGGCGGAGCAGGGGTGTTCTGCTCACCGCCGCGCCCAGGCCAGAGCGAGCCGGCCCCCCGGCCCCCGGCCCCCGGCCAGGACCAGGCTGAGCCCGTGGAGCACCTTCACCTGCACCGGGGTGCGCCGCCTGTAACGGGTAGTCATGCCGTTGACCTGCTCGGAGTAGGAACACCTGGGGTGGTCCGCGTCGTCGCAGAACAGGTGCCGCACCGACAACTCGAGGACCACCGACTTCCCGCCCACCGCGGTATCCGCGATATGGCGCCGGTAGCGGCTATGCCCCCGCCGCGACACCACCTCGCAGTCCGGGCACGGGAACGGGCCGCCGTCGCGGGTCCGGGCCGACACCCTCACCGTCCTGTACATCCGGTGCACCTGCTCGACCAGCACCGTGTCCCAGTGCGGGAACACCACTCGCAGCAAATCCTCACACTCTCGGCAACGACCTCACCGCAGCGACAATCTGTCACCATTCGCGAAATTCGCTCCAGAACGACTACCTGTTGAAGATAAGAAGTGTCCGGCCATGAAGTGCGGAAACGCTGGGAACCCGCGTGTCACGTGCAATATCTCCGTCCGTCTGCCCGCCGATAGTCCTGGTCCGGCCTCGCCCCGCCAGGTGGGTGCTCCGCGATGGAACTGGACTCCGGGCGAGCCGTCGCCGTGTCGAACCTCCGAAGGCCGCTGCAGCACATCACGGGGGCCGCTCATCTTCGGCTCATTCGTCGAACCTACAGTGGCTCGCGGGCGGCATCGTCCTCTCGACCATAGAAGGAGAACCTAATGAGCACGTCCCTCCCGCTCAGTCCATCGGCACTGACAGCCTCTGCTGCCGGACCGGGATCGGGGAAATCCCGCTGGATGAAAGTCCCGATCATTACCGCGACGTTCTGGACGATCAAGATCCTCTCAACCACCGTCGGCGAGACGTTTGCCGACTACCTTGCGGTGAACGTCGGCCTCGGGCCGCTCATCACGACAGGCATGATGGTTCTCCTCCTCGCCGTGGCGCTTGTGCTTCAGTTCCGTACCCGGCGGTACACCCCGTGGATCTACTGGCTCACCGTCGTGCTGGTGAGCATCGTGGGCACCCAGATCACGGACTTCTTCACCGATACGCTGGGTGTGAGCCTGTACGTCTCCACCGCGATCTTCTCCATGCTGCTGATCGGCGTTTTCACCGCTTGGTACTTCCAGGAGCGCACCCTCGCGATCACCTCGATCGACACGGTGCGGCGTGAAGCGTTCTACTGGGCTGCGATCCTCACGGCATTCGCCCTCGGGACGGCGGCCGGAGACCTTGCGACCGAGGCGCTCGGGCTCGGATTCCTTTTCGGCTCCATCATCTTCGGAGCGCTCATCCTTGCATGCGGGATCGCTGTTCGCGCCGGGGCACCGGTGGTCGCGGCGTTCTGGGCCGCCTACGTTCTGACCCGCCCGCTGGGCGCATCCATCGGAGACCTGCTGACCCAGGACCGCAGCTACGGCGGCATGGGAGTCGGAGCGGCGATCACCAGTGTCCTGTTCCTGGCCGTCATCGTGATCCTGGTCGCCCGCGAGCAGGTCCATGTCCAGCGCCACGGAGTCCTGGCCAAGGGACAGTCCTTCGCAGGGGGGCGCATGCGGGACATCATTTGGGCGGGAGCCAGCATCATCGCGATCGTCGCGGCGGCCACCACTGTGACGGCCGCCCACACGGCGCAGGCGCCGGCGGGCTCCGCCGCCGTCGGCTCGGCCACCACCGGGCAGGGGCCACTCGGGGACCTCTCGTCATTCTCCGTTATCGTTGACGACGTCACGGCGAAGATCGAGGCTGGCGACCTCCCCGCGGCGCGTACCCGAGTCAAGGATCTCGAGACAGCTTGGGACAGTGCCGAAGCCGGCCTCAAGCCGAAGTCGCCGTCTGCTTGGGGTGCGATGGACAGGGCGATTGACGGCGAACTCACCTCCCTGCGGGCCGCCCACCCGGACCAGGCAGCCTGCCTGACGGCCACGCACAACCTGCAGTCGGTCATCGCCTCCCAGTAATTCCCAGTATCCAGTCAGGCCGCTGCCTCATCATGGTTGGTAGCTGCGCCGTCGTGTGCCTAGCGGGAACGACGGCGCAGCAGCGTCCGGCAACAGAAGGGACCAGGATGAGGATCCTCTTGGCGGAGGACGATCCGATGATCGCCTCGGCTCTCACGCAACAGTTGGTCGACGACGCATATGTCGTCGAGGTGGTGGCCGATGGAAAGACGGCTTTGGACTTCGCACGGCACGGCGCCTTCGACGTTTTCCTCCTTGATCTGGGCTTGCCCGGGCTAGACGGGATCGACGTGTTGCGCAGCCTGCGCGCAGGAGACGACGGCGACCGGGGGCCCGTGGTCATCGTGATGACTGCTCGGGGCGCCGTGGCGCAGAAGGTCGTGGGCCTGGATGCCGGGGCTGATGACTACCTCGTGAAGCCGTTCGCCTATGAGGAGCTGCACGCGAGGCTGCGGGCCGTGGGCAGGCGGGGTTCTCCGCACGCCACAGCCGTCCTGCGTGCGGGAGCCATCGCCCTTGACGAAGCGATGGCGACAGCGACCGGTCACGAGGGCATCTCTGTTCCACTGACCCGGCGCGAACTTGCCCTCCTCCGTGCCCTGATCCGGCGTCCCGGTGTCGTCCTCTCCCGCGACCAGCTTGAGTCCCAGGTGTATGGAAGCGAGGTCGAGATCGAGTCGAACGCGATCGACTTCATCATCAAGCGCCTGCGCGGAAAGCTCGGGGCGGACTGCATCCGCAATGTGCGGGGCCTTGGCTGGATGATCCCGAGGGGTCGATGACCACGCCCCGCCGGACCACGCCCCGCCGGACCCTGTCCCGCCGGACCCTGTCCCTCCGGACGCGGTTGGTCGCAGCGCTCGCCGTGCTCGTACTCCTGGTCACGGCGGCCGCCGCCTCGTGGTCGTATCATCGGGCGTTCGTGGAGGCGAAGGAATCGCAGGACGGACTCCTCTCACGTGTGGCCGAGATGGTGAAGACCCCCGGCGTCGACTTCGTCCAAAGCGACGTCTCGCAGACGGACAACCAGTCAGGTCTCGTGGTCGAAGAGCTTGACAGCAACGGCATGTCCCACAGCCTGCCCTCGATCCCCTCCAACGGTCTGGCCACCGTTTCGACCGAGCAGGGCCCGCAGCGGGTCATGGTGCGTTCCCTCGCTGACGGACGCAGAATCGCTGTCGCCCAGCCGATCGCCGTCCGCGAGGACGCCGTGAACGAGACCTTGATCTCCACCGTTATGCCGATCCTGCTCGGTGCACCACTCGTGATACTGGTGGCCTGGATCGTTGTCGCTTGGGCTCTGAAACCCGTCGACGCGCTTCGCCGCGAGCTCGAGCAACGTGATGACGGGTCCCTCGCGCCATTGCCGCACACGCGCGTTCCCAAGGAGCTGTCGGGGTTCCTCGACGCCCTCGAAGCCCATCACCTGCGTGCATCGGAGGTTCTCGAGAAGCAGCGGCGTTTCGCGGCCGAAGCCGCCCACGAGCTGCGCACGCCCGTCGCCGCTGTCTCCTTCCAGGCGGAGCATCTGCTGGCCGCCACCACGGATGCGGACCGCGTACAGCGGCAGGATGCGCTGCGGGGTGGTCTCTCGCGGCTGCGCGCCCTCTGTGGGCAGCTGCTGGTCCTCGGCGACGAAACACCCCAAGTTGACCGGCGGGTACCGCTGGAGGAGATCGCCAGGGTTGTCGCTGGAAACATCGTAGAGACGGACGACGGAGAGGGATCCGACGTCCTTTGGGATCTCGGGGACGCGGGGGATGCCCTCGTCCCCGAAGCCGGCACCCGCATCGTCCTGCAAAATCTGGTGCACAACGCGATCCGCTATGCAGGATCTGCGGGCCCCATCGAGGTGCGCGCACGGAGGGAGACGACCTGGATCCGGCTCGAAGTGCTCGACAACGGACCGGGAATCCGCGAGCCCGAGAAGGCGCTGGACGCATTCCATCGCGAGGCAGGCCAGGACACTCCCGGCACCGGGCTCGGCCTCGCGATCACGGTGCGAACGCTTGAGCGTCTGGGTGGCGAGCTCCAGCTGTTGAGTCGAGCAGGGGAGGGCAGCGGCACCCTCGCGCGTGCCACGATCCCGCTCGGCGGGCAAGCCACGGGCGACCAAGCGGCGCCACCGCGGGTAACATGAGCGCCTCGGCGCCGCGGCCGCGCGATTGCCGATGGGAGGAGGGCTCCGATAGCCATCGGCGGTCGCATTCCGCTGCAGGCCGTGCCCGCGGTGCACGCATCTACAAGAAAATGGAAAACCTTCCACTAGCGTCCTGGGCTTGAAATTCGGTTCCTCATTGTGGAATGGGGCATGGCGAACGTTGGACGGCCGAAGGCCCTGCTGGAACTCTCGGATGAAGAACGCGAGACGCTGTCCCGGTGGGCGCGCAGGGCGAAATCCTCCCAGGCGCTGGCGACACGCTCGAGGATCGTGCTGGCCAGCGCCGAGGGCCTGACCAACGTGGCCGTTGCGGCCCGGTGCGGGGTCGAGCCCCACACCGTGGCGAAGTGGCAGCGCCGTTTTCTGGAGCGGCGGCTGGACGGGCTGGTCGATGATCCCCGGCCCGGCCGGCCCGCCAGCATCACCACCGACCAACGCCACGCGCTGGTCACGGGCGAAGATGGCCGAACGGTCGGGCCTGTCGAAGTCCGCGATCGGGCGGATCTGGAAGGCGTTCGAACTCAAACCCCACCGCGCCGACGGGTTCAAGCTCTCCAACGATCCTTTGTTTGTGGAGAAGGTCTACGACGTGGTGGGGCTCTACCTGAATCCGCCGGAATCGGCCGTGGTGCTCTCCATGGACGAGTTATGCGAAGCTTCGCATAATTCGTCCATGCACAGCACGATCGCGTTCTCCGGCGGGTTCAGGTACAGCCCGCACACGTCAATGAGCTTCTCGTCGAAGTTCGGATCGTTGGAGGGCTTGAACGTCTTGACCAGGTGGGGCTTGAGCCCCCGGGCGGCCCAGATCCGCTGCACCTGGGCCGGGGAGACACCGACGCGGGCGGCCATGGAACGCACCGACCAGTGTGTTTCCGCCGCCGGCCTGGTGTTCTGCGTCAGCCACACGATCTCGGCGATCTTCGCTTCCGGGATCACCGGCTTCCGGCCGCGCCCGGCACGCACCGCACCGAACTTCACCAGCCCGTCCTGGGCAAAGCGGGCACGCCAGGCACGCACCGTGCCCGGGTTCACGCCCACCACCCGGGCAATCCACTCATTGGCCAGACCCTCGGACGCCATCAGCAGCACCTGCGCCCGCTGCACCTCCCGGTGCGAGGCAACCTGCGACCTGGACAGGGCCGCCAGGACCTCGCGCTGGACGTCACCAAGGGCCAATGCGGGGGCGTGATTCGACATGACCCAAGCTTAACACCCAAGCCATGAACTATTTTGGAGACACTACACTAGGAGCCCGGGCACGGACAGCATGATGGACGCGAACAAAGTCAACGGCATGATCCCGGGAAGGACATCCGCCACCTGCATGCGCATCAGGGCCGTGGACTTGGACCGGCGGTCCCAGGACAATAGGACGATGCCCTGGACCAACGCCCCGATGGCGAAGAACAGGGCAAAGACAACTATTTTGCCGTCCTCCGGTCCTGCCGATAGTATGGCGGCCAGCCACATGCCCAGACAGCCGGCAACCACCAATGCACCACCGACCACCACGGACACCGGTTTGGCATTCCTCACCACCCGCATCGGCAGCCGCCTCCTCCCCAACAGGGCGTGGCCCCGTCCGACCATCGAACGCCAGTGCGTCGCGCGTGTCAACGATTCCGCCTCCGGGCCGGTGGGCGGCTCAGGCGCAAAATACCAATGGATCAGGGTCTTGGCATGTCTCATAGCCGCTCAGGGGAGGCCCGACCCTCAAACCCCTCCGGGTCACCAAACCTTGGGGCTGTCAGGGAGTAAACCAACCCCGGGGGTCCCGGCAAGAGATGGCGCCGCCGTACAAGTCGGTGGTCTTTGAACCCGTCCTTCTCATTCGTAGAGTGGT
This sequence comes from Pseudarthrobacter sp. P1, assembly GCF_050156935.1. Classification (NCBI taxonomy): domain Bacteria; kingdom Bacillati; phylum Actinomycetota; class Actinomycetes; order Micrococcales; family Micrococcaceae; genus Pseudarthrobacter; species Pseudarthrobacter sp. P1. Next base: position 301,984 of record NZ_CP189584.1, read on the forward strand.
GTTGCTTGCTGCGAACACAGCCGGTGCACGGGCATCCTTGGACAGGGGTGGGTCACGGCCCCGATCAGGCTTCCAATTGGGACAGCTAAACCTGTAGGGCTGGCCGGGATCAATCCCGCCCAGCCCTAGGATGGAGGCTCCCAGAACTGTACGGTTGCGCCATGAGCCGCTGGATCAAGGCCTTGTTACTTGTCGTGGGTGTCGACGCCGCGGCCTTCCTCGGGTGCTGGCTGTGGTTTGGTCTCTGGCAAGGCGTGATCGCCGTCCTGGACATCCATGTCGTGTCGTTAGCCGATGGCGGGCAACAACCACCCCAGGAAAGTCGAGGACTACCGACAGGAGTGGCTTCAGCGACGTTCACGACCCACCGCCGGCCGCCCGGAGGCCGGCGAGGATCCGCCCGCCTAGTGTCCTGCACCTGAAATTCGGTTCAGAAGCCTGCCGAGTGATTCGAGGATCTGTTCCGCCGACTTGGTCCAGGTAAAGGGTGCCGGATGTTCGTTCCAGACCGCGGCCCAGGCGCGGATGTCCGCCTCAAGGGCATGGACGCTGCGGTGGAGGAGGTACTCGGTGACGAATCCAAAGAACCGCTCGACCTGGTTCAGCCAGGAGGAGCATGTCGGGGTGAAGTGCATGTGGAAGCGTGGATGGGTCGCAAGCCAGTTCCGGACCGTCGAGGTCTTGTGGGTCTGGTAGTTGTCGCAGATCAGGTACACGTCAAGGTGCACGGGGATCTGGGCATCGATCTTGGCGAGGAACTTCCTGAACTCGATGGCACGGTGCTTGCGGTGCAGACTGGAAATCACGGAGCCGTCCGCGGTGTTCAACGCCGCGAACAAGGTCGTGGTCCCGTGCAGGACGTAGTCATGGGTCCGCTTCTCCGGCATCCCGGGCATCATCGGAAACGTCGGTTGGGACCGGGCCCGCGCCTGGACTGGGCTGCTTAGGAGTTTTCGGACAGCGGATTAGTGGTTTTTCTACGCTGCCGCGGCCGGCTGCTGGTAACTGTAGTGGACTTCATTCGGTCGCCGGTAATCGAGTGCCGAATGGCGTCTGCGGCTGTTGTCGAACCCCTCGATGTAGCGGATGATGTCACTACGGGCCCGGTCCTTCGTGGCGTACGTCGTGCGGTACACGCGCTCGTTTTTCAGGGCCGAGAAGAAAGTTTCTGCCTGGCTGTTGTCCCAGCAAATGCCGGTTTTCCCCATGGATGAACGCATCCCCAAGCTGGCGACCAGGGCCCTGAACGAGGCTGAGGTGTAAACGCTCCCGCGGTCTGAATGCCAGATCGCGTTCGGCTCGATTCGTGTCGTGGCTGCGGCGTTGCGCAGGGCCCGTTCCACTAGTTCGGAGCGCATGTGGTCATCGATGGCCCAACCAACGACTTTCTTGGAATAGCAGTCGATGACCGTGGCCAGGTAGATGAAGCCCTGCCACGTATGGATGTACGTGATGTCTCCGACGAATTTGATGCCAGGCCGGTCGGCGGTGAAGTCCCGGCGGACCAGGTCCGGCATTGCGGCTGCCGCTTCTGCATCGGCGACCGTGGCGGGCCTGAAGGGCCGCGGCTGGCACGGAACCAGGCCTTCTTGCCTCATGATTTGGCGCACCAGTTCCGGGGAACACTCGGTCTCCTGGGCCGACAGGTCGGCGTGGATCCGGCGGTACCCGTAGGTCCCCTCGGATTCCTCAAAGAAATGCCGTACACGGGCGGTCAGTGCCGTCCTGCGGGCTGCGGTGGCCGAGACCGGGCGGGAGCGCCAGTGGTAGAACCCCCGAGCGGGAGACCTCCAACCACCGGCACATCTTCAACACCGCCGGCGCCTTCTCGGTGGCCGCGTAGGAATCGATGAATTCATGCTTCGCCACTACCGTGGCTCCCTTGCGAAGTATGCGGCCGCTTTTTTTAGGAACGCGGCCTCCGCCTTCAGTTCCTGGTTCTCACGTTCCAGTTCCTTGAGCCGGGCACGTTCGGAGACGTTCAACTCCGCCTCCGTCTCAATGCCACCGTGGGCTTGCCTGTACTTCTTCAGCCAATTGCGCAACGTCTCGGCGCCCACGCCGTATTCGGTGGCGACGGATTTGATGACATTCTGGTGAATCCCCATTCCGGTAGTCCCCATCATTTCAGGGGTACCACTGTCCGAAATCCCCAGAGCAGCCCAGAGCTTCCCAGTGTTTGCAGGGCTGGAATCCGGTTCGAGTTCCGCTTCGGGCACAGTGTTTCCGCAGGCCAGAGACCCTTTGGGTTTCTGGCCTGCGGACTAAGCCCGCCAAAGTGTTGATACGAAGTCCGCTTGGCGAGGTTCAAGCTCCTGATTTTACGGGCCCACGGCGTGTGGGATTCCCCATTTGTTGATCACTGCGCTTCCTCGATTCTTGACCTCTGCGGTCCGGTTTACTGACGTACACCTACTTCATCGGGGAAATTGCCGCCAGCAACATGATGGGACGGCAGGTTTCCGGGAATTTCTTTTGCCACCCCGATCCCAGGACCAGGTTGTCCCGGACGCTTCCGCACCGATTGGGAGGATGTTGGTTGACCCCGCATCCCGTTTCATCCGGCAAGACCCTGGAGCGGCATAACCGTCCGCTCGTGCCTTCGGCCTAGGTTGAGGTGCTCCGGTTCAGGTGCTCGGCTTCCCCCGGCAGCTCTGCATGGATGGGGGCTCACGGAGGATGACATCAACGATGGGCCCTTCCCATCGTCAGAGGGCGGCGCCTGCCCGACGGCGCGGTCGGGCATCGGGGATACGAGACTGCCCCGAGTGCTTACTGACGTGGGGTCGGTGGGGGAGTTGGAGTGTTGGCCCGTCATGCCGGGCCCGTTGACCGCCTGTGCCTTGGTCACGACTGACCGGCATCTTTACACCTGGTCGGATCACTAAGCGGCAGCGTCAATGCGTCAACCGGGGGGCGTTGGCCATCTCCCAGGGATCAATTCAGGGAGGCTGCTGGTTTCCCCTCCTTTGTTGTTGCCTCCCGGCGCATCGGCGGTGTAATGGACGCATGAGCCATTTGCAACGAAGAATCGTCCTGGTCGTCCTGACCGTCGTACTTTTGGCCATGATCGCAGTTGTGATCGGCGCAATGACCCGCACGCAGCCCGAGACGACTTCTGGAGTCGCCTCGACGGCACCGTCACTGTCAATCCTGAAGGAGGTTCACTCCCCGGGGGCGGTGGCCCTTGATGAACGGCTTGCCCCTGGCGAGTGCAGCGTTGTCAGGGTCAACGCCACTGCAGGGGACGACCTGCCAGATCCGAAGTGCACCCCTGGGGCGATCGACCCTGCCGTCACGCAGAACAACATTGCGGCCACGATATGCACCTCCGGGTACACGGCAACGGTCCGGCCGCCGGCTTCCGAATCGGACAGGTTCAAAGCCACGGCCCTGGCCGCCTATGGCGAGACCGGAAAACCGACGACTGAGCTGGACCATCTGGTCTCCCTGGAACTGGGCGGGGCCAACTCGGCGTCGAACCTGTGGCCCGAACCCAACCGTTCCGGGGCCACAGGCACCGCCAACCCCAAGGACGCGGTCGAGGGCGCCCTGCACAAAGCCGTCTGCGACCGCAGGTTGAAGCTGGCTGCCGCGCAGCAGGCGATTGCCCGCGACTGGGTGACGGCGCTGAAGGATCTGGGTCTCTAAGTTCCGCTCCGTAGCCGACACCTGGCAGCCGCGTGTTCTGGCAGCGGCTCGCATGGCAACTCTGGAATGGGATGGGGTGTCCCTGACCCGTCCTGTACGTCATGGAACGACACAGTGGCAAGTTCCGGAGGCTGTTCTTTTCGGGTCATTTTCTCCCCTGTCGGGAATCGAACCCGGGCCGTGAAGGGTCACAGCCGGTGACCAGACGGACAGCTTCGGACCCGTCGCCCTGCCCGGTTGGCCGGGCGCTTTCCCGTCCTTCCACTACTCCACCATGTGTGTGGCAGGGACTTATGCCCTCCCCGGTGGCATTTGGCATCGTCCAGGACTACGGTCAGGCATCGGCCTTGCCCGTCCGCGACGGCGTTCAGCAGCGGGAGCCGGTCGGCACGGTCCCCGGACATGAGTTCAGACCGGCAGCAGCGGGTGGACCCCGAAGTACACGTCCCTGTTCGTATTGACGCCGGGTGCACAAGAGTTCGATGCTGCACTATTGGACGAAGTCGGACGAATCCCTTAGGCGATGGATATCCCTAGGGAATCTCATCTACGGGTGCGACAGGCTCCGTGGCGGGCTCGGCCTCGGTGGCGCCCGGTTCTCTCAGGGTCTTGATGATCGTCCACCCCACCGCGGTCAGCGGTACTGCCAGCAGGGCGCCAACCACTCCGGCCAGGAATGTTCCGGCGGCGAGGGCCAGCAAGATGGCAAGGCCATGGATGTTCAGGACACGGCCCATCAGGACGGGCTGTAGAAAGTGGTGCTCGAGCTGGTTTGCCGCAATGACCACGGCCAAGACGACCAGTGCCGGCACGGGGCCGTTGGAGATCAGTGCCACTCCGACAGCCAGCGTCCCAGCGGCCGTGGCGCCTATGATCGGTATGAAGCCGCCAATGAAGATGAATACGCCCAGCGGCAGGGCCAGGGGCACGCCCATGATGGCCAGGACGATGCCGACGACGAGGCCGTCGATGGCGGCAACGATGGCTGTTCCGCGTACGTATCCGCCGAGGACGGCAGTGCTGCGTTCAGCAGCCAGGTGCGCCTTGGGGCGGTGGCTATCGGGCAGGAACCCGAACAGGAAAGTGCGGATCTTCTCGCCGTCCTTCAGGAAGAAGAACAGGGTGACGGCCATGAGCACTATGCCGGCGAGGATTTCCCCGACGGTCCTGGCACCGGTAAGGGCCTGGGTTCCAAAGTCGCTGCTGGTGAAGAATTTCTGGAGGGACTCGCGAATGCCGTTGAGCTGTTGGTCGCTGACTGGGAACGGGCCGCTATTGAGAAAATGGTGGAGCTGGTCGACTCCGGCCAGGACCCTTGCCGCCAGTTCATTCCACTGGTGCCGGATCAGGGCGACGATGCCGGTGACGATCCCGCTGAACACGGCCAAGATGCCCACGAAGGAGACTACCGTTGCGACTGCGCGTGGCAAACCGCTCTTGACCAGCCAGGCCACGAGGGGTGAGATGGCGGCCGCGAGGATGAGCGCGATGGTGGTTGGGATGACGACCAACGGGACCCGGGTGATGGACCAGAGGACGACCCAGGACAGGGCGATGACGAGCAGCGTTTGTGCCGATCTGACGCCTGCCCGGCCGAGGCCGTCCGACCAGATGGCCGGTAGGCCGGTACGGGTTTCTGACATGGTGGATCTCACTTTCGAGCTCTAGCTGCCGACGGGGAAGCAGGGGACCATTCTTCCCTGCGTGCGTGTCTCGTGCATGGCACTGTCGGGTAATGTTCAAACATATGCCATTGCTCGCATGTGTGCGGTGGGGTGGGTTTCCCTCACCAGGCCGCCGCAACGGCATCCGAAGTTGCCCGTGGATAAGTGGCCGGGATGCTTTCTGGGCGTACCGGAGTCAGTGGATGGTGCCGCCGGAGCGGTCCGGGATCAACCCGACCAAGTGGCCCGGGGCGGTGTCCACAATGACCTCATGGCTGTCGCCGCCGGTCCGCGTTCGTTCACCTGCTGGTAACCGCACGTTGATACGTTCACGTCATGATAGATACGATCCAGGCCGCGATCCTGGGCCTGATCCAGGGCATCACGGAACTCTTCCCCATCTCCAGCCTTGGCCACAGCGTCATCCTGCCGCGGCTGTTCGGTTGGAATCTCGATCAGAACGCTCCTGCCTTCCTGCCGTTCCTCATCGCGACCCATCTGGCCACGGCCGTCGTCCTGTTTGTCTTTTTCCTCAAGGACTGGATCGAAATCTTCAAAGGCCTGGGCCGTTCCATCCGCGACCGGAAGATCACCCCGTCCGACACCTACGCGAAACTTGGCTGGCTACTGGTAGTTGGCACAGTGCCTGCTGGCATTATGGGCCTGGTGTTGGAAAAGCCGATCCGCACCCTGTTCGCATCCCCGCTGATCGCGGCCGCGTTTCTGGTGGTCAACGGCCTGGTGCTTTTCGCCGCCGAACATTTGCGCACGAGGAAACAGCTGCGGTCCGCTGCGGATCCCTCCGATGGGGCGGCATCGGATGCGCAGATCGCCACGCTGTCCTGGAAACAGGTTCTGGGCATCGGGACGGCCCAGGCCGCGGCACTGGTGCCCGGCATTTCCAGGTCGGGTTCCTCGATGGTGGGCGGTCTGCTGTCAGGATTGAACAATGAAAATGCCGCCCGATTCAGCTTCCTGCTGGCCACCCCGATCATCGGTGCGGCCGCGGTGCTTAAACTGCCGGCGGTCTTCGGCCCCGACATGGCCGATGAACGCGGCGCCTTCCTGGTCGGGGCCTTGTGTTCGGCCGTTGCCGCCTGGTTTTCCACGAAGTTTCTGCTGCGGATTTTCGAAACCAGAACGTTGATGCCGTTCGCCGTCTATTGCCTGGTGGGAGGCGTCGTCTACTTCACGCTGATGCTCATTTTTGGGTAAAGCCTGTGGGGAGTGCTGCCGGAGTCATCCCTTTGCCCGGCCGTCCATGGAACCCCGCCCTTAGATTTCCAGGCGTCGGCTGGGCGGTCCTGGGCCACGCCCGGACCCATCCATCCGAATCCTGTGCCGGGTGTCCGGATGCAGATCAGCTATGGCGACAGCGTCTCAAAACGCGGCGAAATCGCCTTCATATGACGGCTTCCCGTTCCGCGGCATTGATTCGGGCCGCTGCAACCAAAACGGTTGTCCACCAGTCCAGCAACCAGCATCATCCAACCGGCATGCCGGCCCCCTTGGCTGGCGTGCAGACCGCTATTTGAGCAGGTCGCTCATGACGGGCGCGTTCCTGTCGTTCTCGGTTAGGGGTGCCAAACCCCACAGTCTTTCCACCGTGTGCAGCAGGGAATAGTGGCTGTACGCCAGAGGGGATGTGTGGGCTTGCCGGGCTGCCGGTCCAGCGAAGATCGCTAACACTGTGTTGTTCTCGCCCTCGCCCTCGTCCCAGATGATCACCAGGAGGGAGTTCTGCGTCGTGAAGGCCGGTGAGGCCAGGATGTCCGGTACCTGATGCGACAGCCATGCATCGCCGGTCGCCACCGGGCAGTCGTGCATGTCGTTGCAAAGATTGGGACTGATAAACACATAGTTGGGCAGCCTTGAGGCGGCGGTCAGGTCCCCGTCGAGCTGGGTCAGGGGAACGACATGCGCCGCGCATGAGGCGTTGTTGTCGGTGACACTGGGGTAGTACATGAACGGGTTGTGCTTCACTGCGTAGGGGCCGGAGCTGTCCGCCGTGCAGGGAGCGGGCATGCTCTCGGCGTACATCTTCCACGTTCGCCCGGATTGGACGATTTCATCCGTGATGTTTGGTACCCGTGCCGTGCAGCTGCCACCGGGGGTGCAGTCGTCCGTGATTCCGGCGTTGGTGCCGCTGGTCAGGGCCAGGTAATTGGGCAGGCTGGGGTGGGCAACGGCCTGGTAATTGGCCGCCAGCGCATGATCGGTGGCCAATTTATTGATGTAGGGGGCGGCGGCATCGCCCAGAATGCTCGAGGCCGGTTTGTTCTCCTCAACGATGATGACGACATGATCGGGCCCGGCGGTGGTCCCCGCCGGCTGGTTTGGGACCGCTGCGGGGCTGCTGGAGGGCAGGCTCGTGACGGGCGTCGGAGGGGATGGGGTCTGGCTTGCAACGGGGCCCGGGGAGGCACATCCAGCCATGAACAGCCCCAGCGCAACAATTCCGGTCGGGACCGCAACAAAAAATTTGCTCGTCCGGCTCATTACTTGATGCTAGCCGGGGAGTCCGCAACCAGCTAGGCCTTTCCCCCGGAGACCGCCGTGCCGCCGCAGGACGGATCCCCATCCTCCCCTCCCATCTGGAACCGCCATGTCGGCATTCGGCGATTCGGATCCCATGAAAAGGGTCCGCTCACGGTTCGGCCTGGCGGGACGACCGACATGATGTGGCGGGAATGACATCGAAATTCTTCTCGCGGACCTAACAATCAACGTGCTGTGGCCGGCCATGACCTGATCCCTTGTGGTCGATCAGCCTGCCGGACACCGGAAGCGGCTGTTCCGGATTCGATAATGAGGGACCTTTTCTCCTCGGGGAGAAAGGGCCGCCGGTTCCAGCCCCGGTGATCCGTGCCGTCTTGGCGCCCCAGACGTTGCAGGGCTATCGGACCGTAAGGCCAAGCTGAGCTTCGGCGGCTCTGTCCACGGCCCGACCGATTCCGTCGGCCGTCTTCTCGTCAATGTCATGGCCATGGTCGCCGAGTTTGAAGCTCATTTGATCCCTGCACCGACCCGGGAGGACATGGCCACCGCAAAAGGTTAGGGCCCGCCTGTGTGGGAAACAGCCCAAACCATCCGAAACACAGAGGGCCAGCGGGGCCTCCATTCACTTCCCGGGTGCCCGCACCACAACCGAGATTGCCGGACTCTTCGGGGCAGCCTGCTCAACCGTCTGCCGGGCCATCCAAGGTGCAGGCGCCACCCAATCCGTGGCGTGGATGTCCGTGCCGAGCCTACCCAGACCCAAGGTGGGCCAGCGAGGCCGTGGACCTTAGGATGGATGACCATGGATGTGACCGGAACATTGCTGACGGCGGCCGGAGCATTCGCCGCCACCAACCTGGATGCCCTGCTGGTGCTCGCCATCCTCTTCCTCTCCCACCGGGCCGCCGATGTTCCCAAGACCTGGAAGATCTGGGCGGGACAGTACCTGGGCCTGGGCGCCATTGTGGCCGTGTCCATTCTGGCCGCACTCGGGCTGGCGGCGGTCCCCTTCCAATGGGTTGGCCTGTTGGGGCTTGTCCCGGTGGCCCTGGGTGTGCGCGGCTTGGTGCGCATTGCCCAGACTGACACCGTGCGGGGCCCTGCCGCCGCGGCATCCCTGGGTTCCGTGGCCGCCATGGCGCTGGCGAACGGTGGCGACAATGTCGCCGTCTACGTGCCCCTGTTCCACGGAATGGACGGGCAGTCCGGGCTGCTGACCGTGGCGGTCTTTGCCGTCCTCATCGCGGTGTGGTGCACCGCGGCCTCCTGGCTGACCACGCACCCCAAGGTCATCGGGGACCTCGGCCGCTGGGGCCATTGGGCCGTTCCCGTCCTCTATGTTGCCATTGGGGCCACCATCGTGGTCCGGTCCGGTGTTTTCAGTCTGTTGATGCCCGGCTGACAGAAGACGTGCGGAACGCCACCGGCGCCCGTGGAGGGTGACCCCAATCGGCGGGGAGGAGCCCAAAGAGGACCGCGGACCCAAGCATCAGGGAACAACCACAGACCCCGACCAGCGGGTCGCCGGTGAACCGGCTGGCCACCAAAGCCACCAATCCCAGAACAAAAAGGGCCGCGAAGGCTGCGGCGTCCGGCCACGCCTGCGCCTTTCCTGAAACAGTCCGGTGTAGGTTCGGTGGTATGCGGTCCGCCGCCGCGGAGATCGGACGGGCCATGCCTAGGTTGCGTCGGAGTCGAACGGTGCCGGAGTCCCCGGAGCCAACGTGGAGACCGGCACCTCCCGCACAGGTGGGGCCGGCACCTCCCGCACAGGTGGGGCCGGAGCGGGCGGCACGGTTGTGGCTGGCACGGGTGCAGGGCCATCGTCGGTGAGGGCGTCGCGGATGATGCGCCGGGGGTCGTATTGGCGTGGGTCCAGTTTGCGCCAGTCGATGTCCTGGAAGTCGGGTCCGAGCTGTTCCTTGAGTTCTTCCTGGGCACCGGAGGCCAGCCGCCTGAGCTCCCGCACCAGATTGGCCAACTTGGCGGCGTAGCCGGGCAGCCTGCTGGGGCCGATCACCAACACGACGACGACCATCACGAGGAGGAACTTCTCGGCACTGAATTCGAACACGTTGTGCTTCCTATCTAGTCGGTCCGCCGGGACGGGGTCTACTACCGGATCAGACCGGAGACCAGAGGGACAGCAGTGGCAAGGGCGGCGGCACCCAGGCCATGGGAGAGCAGTGCGTGGCACACGGCCGTGGACGAGGCCGCACCGGGTTGCAGATGGGCATCCGGCACCCGGTGGGTCATGGATGCAGCGAAGAACGGGTGGCCGAAGTCCTGGTAGTAGGCCGGGGCCACTGTGTGGAGGCTCGCCCGGCCACCGTCATCGTCGGGGGCCGGGGCGCAATGCAGGGCGAGGACGGAGTGGGCGAGCAACTAGGAAAAAGCAAGACTGGCCACGGCCAGAGCGAGAGCGGCATGCGGGGGTACCTCCTGGGCTGGGCCGGCATGAATGAGCACCAATCCGAGACCGCAGAGGATGGCTGCGGCGGCCAGCAGGAGTAGCGCCCGGACGGCGGGCTCCGGGACATTGCCCACCGTGTCCGATGCGGTCCCGGCGTTGCGGCGCCCCCCTGGTTGCCGCCAATTCCCAGCACAGGTACGTCAGCGACGCCGCGTTCCATCCCACCACCACGGCATAGGGCCCGGTCCCGGCCGCGGCTACCAGCAGCATCGTAGCCACGCCGACGGGCGCCACCACTGCCAGGCACAGGCCAGAACGGTGGAGGACGGTACCACCGTCCCGGCGCGTGGGGGCCGCCCTATTTGACACAGGGGACCCCTCCTCCCTGCAGGGAACCGGTCCAATCGGCGTAGGTGTTTGTTGCCGGACCGGACGGGCTGGCGGGCGTGGCGCCCTGGCCATCCGGCGCCAGAGCGCCGGCAGAGGGCCCGGGCACCTCGGAAGCTGCGGGGCCCTGCACCGCCGCGGACCCGGCGGCCGGCGGGGACGCTGTTGCCGTAGATGGCGGTTGCGGGGACAAAAGGCCTGCGACCGAGGCCTGGACCTCGGCCACATCCACCGTGTTGACGGATGCACCGTCGGGGGAGGTGCCGAACCCGGTGATGGGCAGGGTGGTGAAGGCAATGTTCCCGCCGGTGGCCGCGGAGGCCTGTTGGGCCAGTTCGATGAGGTTCAGCCCCGAATCGACCACAATGTTCTTGCTGACCGCTGTCAGCACTGACTGCATCTTGCCCAGGTCCGTGAACGTTCCCGCCTGTTTGAGCTGGTGCGAGACGGAGGCGATGAAGGCCTGCTGGCGGCGTTCACCGTCAAGGTCGGAGAACGCGTACGACGGGTCGGTGGTGTCCCGGCGCTGCCGGACGAATGCCATGGCCTGCTTCCCGTCGATTTGCTGTTCCCCGGCGACAAGGTTGGCCCCGGAATAGGTGTCCTGGGTGGCCTGGTTCACGCACACGGTGATCGGGGCGATGGCCTGGGCGACCTGGTAGAAGGCGGCCATGGTCACCTCGACAAAGTGGTCGATGTGCACACTGCCCAGGAATTGGGTGACGGTGGCGATCTCGGCCGTCCTCCCCGCCTCCCGGGCTGTCTGGTAGGTGGCGTCGTCGTCGGGTTTACCGGCGTTGATCAGCCGCGTCTTCGCCGTGGCCATCCCGTACCCGTAGGCCTCCTTGATCTTTGCCTTGAACGACTGCCCCGGAATCCCGGCAATGTCCACGTAGTCATCGCGCGGGATGGACAGGGCGGTGGCCTTGGACCCGTCGGCGGGGATGTGGAGGAGCATGAGCACGTTGGCGTTGTAGCCGCCGGTGCTTTCGTCGCCGGCGTTGAGCGCGTCGTAGAGGTCCGCGGACAGAGGCCTGCCCTGTTCATCGACGCGCGTGTCCAACCCCATCACCAGGATGTTGGTGTCCAGGGTCAGCTTCGGGACGGCGTGGTTGGCGGCGAGGGCGTTGGAGCGTTGGACGTTGTTGGTGAAGTTCAACGCCGTCACCGCCAGGATTCCGATGCCGGCCAGCACCACGGCCGCCACAGCCGCGATGGAGGAGAAGACGATGCGGCGGCGCCGGAGTGTGCGGCGGCGGTCCCTCTGGAGCAATTGCGCATAGAGGCTTGTCTGGGGAGTGCGTTGTTCCGTCATTGATTCGCAATCGTGTTGGGCCGCGTCGGAGGCGGGGCCGGGCAGGGGGTGGCATGGGCACCCTGTGTGCGCGTTCCACAGCTGACCATCAGGTTCCCCAATGGTTGGCTGGGGACTGTTGGGGGCTGCCAGCCGGGGCACGGGGGCGGCCCGCCCTGAGGGGCCTGCGGGTGATCTTTCGTGCAAGGTACAGCCCCTGTCTGAAGGTGAACTGCGGAAGATAGGCCCGTGCAATGGCGTTGGCGATGCTGGGCAGCGCGGCGGCATCGGGATAGGCCATGAACAGCGTCTCGTAGCGCGGCTGGAATTTGGCTTTGAACGCCAGCAGGGATCTGAACCCGTAGACCGGTTCAAGGGTCGCTCCGAGCCAGTCGAGCACACGGTCCATGGCACCCGTCGCCGGTGCTGGGACTCCCTGGTCCAGCGGGCTTGGAACATGCGGGCCGGTGCGGGCCAAGGGTGCGCCGGAGAGGCTGATGAATTCGAAACCGTCGTCCTTCAAGGACAGGGCGGCGGAGGCTATCAGGAATTCGATGCTCGCCCTGAACCCCGTGCCGCGGCGGCGCATGAAATCCAGGGTCCAGCCGACAACGGAGCCGTTCCGGTAGACGGGAAGCCAGGAGGTGACGGCGTGGACGGTGCCGTGGCGATCCAACGCCACCAGGCAGCGCACCTCGGGGTCATTGATTTCGTCAAGACCGCCCAGGGTGAATCCCATTTCAGGCATCCTCCGATCGGCCACCCACTCCTCAGAAATGGCCTGGATCTGGTCCACGATGGCCAGCGGGGCAGTAGGGTAGACCAGCCATTCCGCTCGGATGCCTTCCGTGGCGGCCTTGTTCACAGCGGTGCGGACGTCCTGGTATTTTTTGCCCTTGAAGGTCACCGAGTCGAGCGAAAGAATCGTTTCTTGGGCGACCTGCACCGATCCCCAGCCCAGCGAGGTCGTGATGTCCTTCACGTCAGCGGTGACGGAGTAAAAGCAGGGTGTCCAACCGTTCCCCACCGCGAAGCGGGAAAACTCCTCGACGCAGGCCCGCAACTCGGACTTTGGGCCGACAGGGACGCCAAGGCTCAACGCGATGCCAGACAGTACACGGAAGGCGACGAAGCCCGTCCCTTTGGAGGAAAACCAGTACGTGTTCCCGGCCCACATCGTCATCCACGACAACGGACTGCTTTCCTGGGCCCGCAGGATGGCCCGGGCATGGTCCTCGTCCGCCCCGTGACGGTGGTGGGCAGGCCGGAGAAACGATTTCCACACGAAGACCGCAGTGACCGCCCAGAACACGACGCCGGTGCCTTCATAAAGCACGACCGCGGCCGTGCTTTGGGGGAAGAAGGCCGGCGGCACATCCAGGAGGTAGCCCAACGGCAGGAACCGGTCGGGAATGTCGGCCACCAGTTGGGCAAGTCCCGGTGGCGGAGTGAACCCTCCGGACAGCAGGAGTCCGGCGCCGGCATAGACGCCGGCGAGGACAGCGCCGGTGGCAAGAATCCGCACCAGGAGTCCCGGGTAGGTTTTCGGCGGCGCAGAGACCTTGAAGAGCCGGTAGGTCGCCAGCAGCAGGACCACCACGAGGACAGGAAGCAGCAGGGGCAGGACCAGGCTGAGCGGGTGGTGGAACTCCGTTAGGTTGATGGCGCCTGCCCCCTCGTTCGGGGTGCTGCCGGGTGCGGCGGGCAGCAGAATCCCGGCGATGTAGGTTCCGGCCAGTGTGGCCATGACGCCTTCGAGCAGGAGCGCAGCGACCCAGGCAAAGCGGCGTCCGCGGCGCATCCCTTCGGCGAAGAGCAGCAGAAGGAAGGAGGGGAGGATGGCCATGAAGAGTCCTCCGGCCCCGGCACGCAGCTGTAGCTGGGCGCCGGCGCAGTCCCTGGCCAGGGCAGGGTCCGTGCACAGGGCCTGCAAATGGGATGGATCGACGGGCTGGATGTTGGTGAAGAGGAAACGCAGCACCGCCAACGGGCCCACCGCGTGGGGCAGCAATCCGGCCAGTACCGGGCCAACGGCGGAGGTGGCCACGATCAGGGAGACGAGGACGCGGGCTTCACGGCGCGAGCTGGACGGAAACTTCAACCGCGGCCTGTGGCCGGCCAGCAGGGGTCCCAGCAGGGTGCCTCCGCCGGCGGCCCCGAGCCTGACGAGGTCCTCGAACGAGCCGCTGTAGAGGGCCAGCAGCGCCAGCAGGGCCATGGCAGCCAGGCGCAGGCGGCGCCTCCACAGGGTGCCTAGGGTGGCGGTTGCGGCCATGGTGGCCCCGCAGATCAGCGCGCTCGGACCAAGGTAGGTGTGGGTGATCAGAACGGAGAACCAGCTGCCCATCAGTCCACGGACAGACCAGGAAAAGGCCGTGGCGGCCACGATGCCAATCGCCTGGGTGGCGAGTGCGGCCACGGCGAACCTGACGCTGCCCAGCCGGCGTTCAACGGGGGTGCCCACCAGTGCGACAAGGATGGTGCCAAGGACGTAGCCGGTAAGGTTCCGGGACCAGAATCCTGCCGCAGCCAGAGCCCACCAGTGCCCAGCGAGCGACAACGGGGTGGCAATGGTGTGCGGCCGCAGCGCACCATGGGGCCCGTGGAGGATGCTGCCGGTGGCGATACCCAGGATCCAGAAGACGGCCACGAACAAGAGGGTGACGGGCGCCTTGTGGAAGAAGGCCCACCAGTGTGACGGTGGACGCCATTTCCAAGGTCCTCTCTGGCCCAGGGCGGTGTGGGCATCAACCACAGTGATCCCTTCCATGGTCCGCGCACACCGGAATCCCGGTCCCGGTTCCATGCTGGTGGCCAGTCACCGGCTGAACGATATTTCCCGGGCGAATCGTTGCAGGATGGCCGCCCCGGCCAGCCGGGGTGCCAGTACGTTCATCCACAAGGGCAGCCAGGCGATGATGGTGGCGCTGGAAATGAGGACCGACCCGATCACGTCGCTGGGGTAGTGGACCCCGAGATAGAGGCGCGAAAACGCCACGAGGGTGACGAAGGCGGCTCCCGCAACCATAAGGGCGGCCTTCTGCCCGGAGCCGCGGCCGATGACGAGTACCACTGCCCATACCAGGGCCACGGCGAACGCCGTATGCCCGGACGGAAAACTTGTGGCCCCGGATTCCGACACCAGGGCGTGGACTGCATCGGCCGGAGGCCGGGGCCGGCCAACCAGAAATTTGGCCGCCTCCGAACCGGCCCACCCAATGCCCGCCACTGAGACGAAGGCCAGTGCCTTGAGTGGATCGTGCCGGACCAAAAACAAAATCAGAAAGGACGCCAGCAGGATCAGGACTGCACCGACGGGCCCGATGGCGTAGTGGATGAACATGCTGAGCCCGACCAGGGCTGGGGTTCGTCCCTGGCTGAGAGTGACCTCACCACCGACTTCGGAAGCCAGCGTCCCGCCAGCCTTGACGGCAAACCCCGCGGTGAGGGTGAGCGCGTAGATGAGTGCAGCGAAGGGCACGCACCACCAGGACCGGAGGGCCGGCACCATGTGGGTGTTGCTTCCTGGGGGAGTGCCCATGGATTGTCCTGACTCGATGGCTTGCGGTGATCCCTTCAGCATGCCGCCGCGCGGCTGAGAATAGGCTGAGCACCAGGGCCGGGCTTCTCAGGTTCAGCTCAACTTGGGTCGGCCATACTGCAAGCACCAAAGAAAGGACAACAGCCATGCGGATCCTGTTGGTTGAAGATGAAAAGCCGCTCGCTGAAACGCTCCGTCGCGGGCTCGGCAATGAAGGGTTCATCGTCGACGTCACCCACGACGGCGTGAGTGGACTGTGGGCGGCGACGGAAAACCCATATGACGCCATCGTCTTGGACCTGATGTTGCCGCTCAAGAACGGCTACGACGTTCTCAAAGAGATCCGGGAACGGAAAATCTGGACGCCGGTGCTGATGTTGACGGCCAAGGACGGGGACTACGACCAGACGGACGCGTTCGACCTCGGCGCGGACGACTATCTGACGAAACCGTTCAGTTTCATTGTCCTGGTGGCGCGGTTGCGGGCGTTGATCCGCCGCGGGGCGCCCGAACGCCCGGTTGTCCTGTCGGTCGGATCACTGACCCTGGACCCCTCCACCCGTGCGGTGCATCGTGGGAACACGACCATTCCACTGACCGCCCGGGAATACGGTCTGCTGCAGTACCTGATGCGCCATCACGGCCAGGTAGTCTCCAAGGCGGAGATCCTGGACAACGTGTGGGACCCGGCTTTTGAAGGCGGGGACAACGTGGTGGAAGTGTACATCAGCTACTTGCGCCGGAAGATCGACAGCCCGTTCGCCCTGGAAACGCTCACCACGGTGCGCGGCATGGGCTACCAGCTCAAGGCGGACAGTGAGGCCTAACGGGCCATCTCGCCACCCGAAGCGAGGGGCAGGCGTCCTTACGAACGATGCGGGTCAGGGTGCCGTGATGTCCAGTGCCGGGTTCAGAGGACCCGGGGGAAGGCACGGCTCGAAGCGGCAGTCTCCGTTCGGGCCTACGGTGGTGGTGATGCTTCCCCGGTGGGCGGCCATGATGCCTGCGGCGATGGCAAGGCCCAGGCCGCTGCCACCGCTTTCGCGGGATCGGCTTCGGTCGAGGCGGACAAATCGTTCAAAGACGCGTTCCCGGTCCGCTTCCGGGACCGGTTCGCCGTCGTTGTCGATGTCGACCACAATGCCGCGGGGGCCGGTTGCGAGGTTGACGGTGATGCGGGTGCGGGCGTGCCGGTTCGCGTTGTCCAGTACATTGCGCAGGACCTGCCCCAGACGGCGGGCATCCCCGGTGATCCGTGCCGGGGCGATGTCAGCGGTGACTGCGTGGTGGCTGACCGAGCGCAGCCGCCGGATCTCCTGGTCCAGGACATCGTCCAGGTCGACGTCGTCCATGCGAATCCGAATGCCACCATCGTTGGCCTTGGCCAGGGTCAGCAGATCATCCACGAGATAGCTCATCCGCAGGGTCTCCCCGGCCAGGACGTCCTTCATCTCGTACCAGGTTTGCCCAGTGGGGTCCGCCGCGGAGATTTCCACCCCGGCGGTGAGGGTCGCCAGGGGGCTGCGCAGTTCGTGGCTCGCGTCGGAGACGAACCGCCGCTGTTCCGCATCGGAAATCTGCAACTGGTCAAGCATGGTGTTCATGGTCAGGGCCAGGGCCAGGGCCTGGATCTCATCATGGGTTGATGGGACATCGACCCGTTCATTGAGCCGCCCGGCATCAATGCTCGCGACCTGGCCGCGGATCCGTTCCACCTGGCGCAAGGACCTTCCCACGAGCACCCACACGGCAGCCCCGACGACCGCCAGCAGCACGGGGGTGGCACCGAGCATGAACCACGCCACGGTGGAAACGGTGTCAACCTGGACCTGAACGGTTGAAGCGACCACAACCGTGAAAACCGTGCCGGCCGCTTCAACGCCGGTCGCGACGATAAGAAAGTCGTCGCTGTCGCCGATACTGGCGAGGCTGGACACGTCCTGTGTCACCATCTGGCCGGCGGCCGGCTTCAGGGCGGCCACCGGGGTCGTGGCCGAAGGATCGGAGGAAGCCAGGACCATACCTTCCGCGCCGAGGATCTGTACGTACTGGCCTGCATGGGCGGTGTTGGTGACGAACTGGGAGGCCTCCGAAACATCCTGGCTGGTGATCAGGGCGGCAACGTCCGCCGCCACCCGTTGGGAGGCTGTTTTTGTGGTGGACACCAGGGAGGCCTGCAGCAAAACAAGGAGCAGCACGCCGCCGATGAGCAGAGCCCCCGCCACGACGGCGACGGCCGTCGCCGTCGCCCTCTTACGCACTCCCCACGGCGGACGGCCCGGACGGGCAGAGGGGGCCGGTGTGGTGCGGGGTGTGGTCATGATCCTAGAATGGCGGCGCGGGCCGGTTCCGCACAACCGGGCCAGCCGGATTCTCAGCTGTATCTCAGCGGTCGGGGCCCACACTCGAGGAAAGGGGCATGCCCGGAAGCAGGGCTGAAGGGGTGGTGCGTTCGGGAATTGGAACCGGATGCGGGCCAACAGGCACGAATGCCGGCGCAGGGGCCTGGCTGGTTCGGACGGGCTGGTGGCAGCGGCCAAGCCCCTAGCGTGAACGGCGAGGCACGCCATGTGCCCTCCACGGGAACCGGTGACGTGCCGCGCAGTGCTGTTGCCGGCTCCAAGCCCCGATGGGCCCGGGCCAAGGCAACACCGCACCAACGCGTATTCGAAGGGAGTGCAAGCCCATGGACGGCGTCGCCGGCATTGAGCTGATGGGAGGCCCGGTTCCGGTTGGGCTTGTCCTGCTGGCATGTGCCGCTGCGGCGTTTTTGTTGTTGCGCCGCGGCCGTGGATGGTTCCGCAACGTGGCGGCGGCTGCCGTGTCGGCGTGGGCATTGGCGTTGGGGGTCAACTGGTTGCTGGTCCACCTGGCGGCGGTCAGTGCCTACGATCTTCCGTTGCCGGTCATCGGGTGGATCGCTGTGGCTGCCTGCGGCGTTTTGCTGATGCTGCTCAACCAGTTCTCCTCCCGCCTCCGGCGCAAACTCCTGGCGCCGGTCGCGGCAGCAATCATTGTTCTCACGGCCGCTGTGCAGGTGAATGCCTATTTCGGCCAGTACCGCACCATCGGGGAATTCATCGGGGGCGGCGCTGGAGGACTCACCGCGCTAACACCTGCGGCCGCGCCGACGGCGTCGGGTACTGGTGGGTTGCCGCCCGGGCATGCACCGGGGCCGGCCGTCAACGGCTGGTCGCCGCCGGTCGGGATGGCCGCCGGTGGAACCCTCCATTCGGCCCAGATCCCCGGAACCGTCTCCGGATTCCAAGCGCGCACAGGTTACGTGTACCTTCCCCCGGCCTACCAGAGTCCCAACCATCCGCTGCTGCCGGTCCTGGTCCTCGTCGCCGGGCAACCCGGCTCGCCCGAGAACTGGCTGGGCGCAGGGCAGCTAGAGGCCACCATGGACGCGTTTGCGGCTGCCCATCAAGGGCTCTCGCCGGTCGTCGTGGTGCCGGACGTCAACGGATCAGCCACTGGAAACACCATGTGCATGGACTCACGCATCGCCAAGGCCGACACCTATCTCTCCGTTGACGTCCCGGCGTGGATCAAGGCCACGTTGGGCGTCGACCCAAGCCCCCGGCGCTGGGCCATCGGCGGCTTCTCCTTCGGCGGAACGTGTGCCCTGCAGATGGCGGCGCTCCACCCGGATGTGTTCCGGTCAGCCATCGACCTCTGTGGTGAAGCCGAACCGGCCCTCACCGCGGACCGTGCCGCCACCGTCAAAGCGGCCTTCGACGGGAACACGGCAGCCTTCGAGGCCCTGACACCGTTGAACGTGATGGCCAAGAACCGCTACGAGGACAGCTGGATCTTCTTTGCCGCCGGAAGCCAGGACACGTCCTTCACCGGTTTCATGAACCGGACCTCCGCTGCGGCAGGGGCCGCGGGCATGACTGTGAAAACGCTGGCCATTCCCGGCGCAGGCCACGCCTGGGCCGTGCCTTTGCAGTCCATGGCCCCAGCCCTGGACTGGCTGGGTCCACGGCTTGGTCTAAGCCGCTGACCGGAGGAACGTCCCGCTGCGTTTCACAACGGCCGCCGGGACTGCAGGGCAGCTGACGGACACGGGGCCAGCCACCCCCGGCACCCGCAATTGTGGGCAGTCGGTTGGGTGCCGCCCCTCAGCGGTTTCTCAGCCAGGGCATGACACTGTCCAAGAAAAGCAGCGATCGGGAAAGGCAGACCACGCCGTGCAGCCCGGCCATCTCCACCGTCCTGGCCCATACATCATGGGTCCGGATGACTACAGAAACCCGACGCCCGGGACACTTTGGCGCACCAACCAACCAGGCCGGGACAGGAGCCCCTTGACGCTGCCAACCGAGGGGATGGAGCAGGTCACCCCTGCTCCGGCCTCCGGGCTGATTGCAGCCGTCCACATCGGGCGCATGATCCTTGGCCTGGAACGGCCGATGCGCCGACCGCCAGAATCCCGGTGGCAAGCCGGAGAGTTTGTGCTGTCCACCCATCACTTTCCCATACCAGCCATCGACAGGGAAGCCAATGCCGCGTCACCTCAATCGGACCCGGGGTCAACGCCGGTCGCCATTCTTCGCCCTGAGTGCCATTGTGCTCGCCGCCCTCGCAGCGGGCACGGGAATGCTGCTTCGCCCGGACGGTCCTCCGCCGGCCACGCAACCCCCGCAGGCTTCCCCGACCCCACCGTCGGTGGCTCCCGGGCCGCCCGTTCCCATGACCGGGACCGCCCCAGGAACAGCGCCGGGCCCCGCGGACAGCCCGGCGGCATCACCTGCCATCGCTCCGGACTACGTTCTTCCACCCATCCAAAACGGGATGGTCCCCGTGCTGACGAAAATACCGACACAACAGAAAGTCGTCTTCCTGACGATCGACGATGGCGCCAACAAAACGGCTCAGGAGATCGCACTCCTCAAGTCAAACAAGATCAAAGCCACTCTGTTCTTGGCCCAGGCCTTCATCAATGACAACCCGGACTTCTTCAAGGGTTTCCAAACCGATGGCAGCATGGTCGAGGACCATTCGGTCGGGCATCTGCTCAACCTCGTCCAGTTGCCCTACTCCCAACAGAAAGCGGAAATCTGTGGCATGGCCGACTTCGAACAGGCACACTACGGACGCCGGCCCGTCTTCTTCCGCCCGCCGGGCGGGCCCTACTCCGAGACCATGCGCAAAGCCGCTGCCGACTGCGGCATGAAGGCCATCATCGACTGGGAGGCCAAGGCCAACGCCGGAGGAATGGACTACCAGTGCGGCAAGTCCCTGCGGCCGGGAGACATCGTGTTGATGCACTTCCGGCCCGAATTTGCCGCAGATTTCCAGGCCTTCCTGACCGCCCAAAAGGCCGCCGGTCTGGACGTGGTGCTGCTCGAGGACTACCTGAAAACCGGGTAGCCAACTGTTTGTGCCGCCTGTGGCGCCCATCCTGAACCTCGGTCACGGATGCGGCCAGTTGCGGTCCAGTGGGCTGCGGGATTACCGTTTCCGGCACTTGCGTGGTCGATGGTGCAGGGTGAACCGCCCCGACCAATGGGCTCCGCCGCCGCAGGCGCCAACACCACCCGGATCCTGCTGCCACCCACCCCAACACGGTCGGCCGCGTAGGCCCGCTCGATCATGTCCACGGCCTGGATCTCCGAAGGCGCATAGCTGGCGTGTCAGGCCGCCGGCAGGAGGCGGGGCGCCGACCGGGAAGCGTCAACAGGGGCTGACTGGCTGACTGGCCGACTGGCTGACTGGCAGCCGGCGGTTCCAAGGTGGTGGCACTGCCTTTGATGGCGACAGCCGGTCATAATTACGCAACAGCTGCCTGTCGTTATTACAGTTAGGACTACCTTCCCTGAGGGGCCCGTTCCGGGGCCCCGGGGGACTGGGTGCTTCTGGGTTGATGAGGGGGCCTCACCTCGGCCAAGCATCCGATCCACCATTGTTCGATGATCCGCACACCATTACTGCCACCTCCGTCCCCGTCCCGGTAGCCGCATGGCGCGTCGGGACTGTTGAAAGGCCCCCATGATCCATCCCTTCAAGCAGGCAGCAGTCGCGGCCATGGCGACAGCGGCACTGTTTGCACTCTCCGCCTGCAGCGGCGCATCCACTGTGACCAACGGTTCCGGTGCGGCCGACGCCGGAATTGTCGTCTACAACGCCCAGCACGAAAACCTCACCACGGCCTGGGTGGACGCCTTCACCAAAGCAACCGGCATCAAGGTCACCCTCCGCAACGGTGACGACCTGGAAATGGGCAACCAACTCGTGGAGGAAGGCAAGAACTCCCCGGCGGACGTCTTCTTGACGGAGAACTCCCCGGCAATGGTCAGGGTTGAAAAAGCCGGACTCCTGGCGCCCCTGGACCAAACCGTCATCAACCAGGTGCCGGCCCTGTACCGGCCGTCGACCGGCGACTGGACCGGCATCGCCGCCCGGTCCACCGTCCTGGCCTACAACAAGGCAAAGATCACCACGGACCAGCTGCCCAAGTCGCTGATGGACCTGTCCGACCCCCAGTGGAAGGGGCGACTGGGTGCTTCCACCGGTGGCGCCGATTTCCAGGCCATCGTCAGCGCCATGCTTCAGCTCAAGGGCGAAGACGCCACCCTGGCCTGGTTGAAGGCCGTCAAGGACGATTTCAAGTCCTACAAGGACGACACCCCCGTCCTGGCCGCCGTGAATTCCGGCGAGATCGACGCGGGCGTCCTCTACCACTACTACTCGTTCGTGGACCAGGCCCAGACCGGCGACAACAGCCGCAACGTCAGCCTTTACTACTTCAAGAACGAGGATCCGGGCGCCTTTGTCAGCGTCTCCGGCGGTGCCGTGCTCGCTTCCAGCAAGAAGCAGGCCCAGGCCCAGCAGTTCCTGGACTTCATCACCGGCAAGGCCGGCCAGCAGGTCCTCCAAACCGGCGACTCCTTCGAATACACCGTGGGCAGCGACGTCCCGGCCAACCCCAAGCTCGTCCCGCTGAAGGACCTCCAGGCACCCTCCATCGACCCGGCGAAACTCAACGGCGCCAAAGTCACCGATCTGATGACCCAGGCCGGGCTGCTATAGCCTCGGCCGCCGGGCCGGCCCACCCGGATACCGAGTGGGTGGCAGCACACGCCGCCCGGCACCATCGAACTGCTGGAGCCGCTGTGGCTGGCAATATTGAGGCGCAGGGTCCACAGGCTTCGGCGGCGACGAAGCCTGGCGCTACCGGGGACCACAAAAGGGCGGTGCCTTGTGGCGCCTTATGCCGATGTCCACCCATCCCCGGAAGATCTCGGCCCGTGGCAGAGCTGGAAGCGACGCTTCGCACTTATCCCGGCACCGGTCCTGCGCAGGAGGGCGAAGGTGATGCCGTTGTCGGCCCCCGAGCTTTGTTGGGGCGTTCACGATGGTTCTTACGGCCACCGCGGTAACAGATAACAGGGCTCAGTCGGGTGGGCCGGACGACGTTGCTTGCCAGATGTGGCCATCCAGGTCGGCAAACGCGCCCGCATACCCCCAGGGTTGCTGCCCGGGCTCCGTGACGATTTCTGCTCCGGCCTGCCGTGCACGTTCGACCAAATCATCAACACCCGATGCGCTGCCGGTGCTTATGCTGATGAAGCACTCGCTGGACCCGCCTGCTGCGACGTCGCGGCCGCCCACCACCCACCTGAAACCGCCCCTGGGAATGAGCATGAGCCTGACCCCGTCATTGAGTGTGAACTGCAATGGCTCGGGCACCCCGTCATCGGCCACAGGGCCCACGGGGATTAGACCCAGTCCTTGGGCGTAAAAGGCAAAGGCTCTTTGGCGATCTGCGATCGGCAGGCTAACGATAACCGGTTCGGGCTTCATGATGACATTCTTCCGTGCAGCGACCACTTACTGTCTGCCAGCCGGGGAATTATTCAGCTCGTGTCTTGGAGGGACTGCCTCGGTCTTGTTGACTCCTTGACTTAGCGATCCGGTTCTCATGGATGAATGTGGATCCTGTTGGCCAGCGTTAGCCTGGTTGACGCAGGGGACCCTGGCGAGTCTTGACCAATCGTGGCATTCGGGATGTCCATGGCCTTCTTGACTGGCGCTGTTGGAAGAGACAAAAAGGTGGGTGTTGACAATGTCAACACCCTTTGCCTTCGGACTCGGCCGTACCGGTGCCGGATTGGCCCGGATTCGGCATGTTTCCGGAACTTCCCAGTGTTTGCAAGGGCTGGAATCCGGTTCGAGTCCCACCTCGGGCACAGTGTTTCCACAGGTCAGGGGCCCTTTTGGCCTCTGACTGTGGACAAAACCCGCCAATTTGTACACACGACGTGCACTTGGCGCGCCTTTTTGGCCAGAATCTACGGGCCCATGGCGTGTGGGTTGCGCTGGGCGCTGACCATCTGTTTGTTCTCGATTCCTAGATCTGCTATCAGGTTTTCTGCCTTCACCTATTCAGCTTGGAAATCGGGGCTTGCTACATGACTTGGCACCAATTTCTCTTCACCGGTTGGCCGTGCCAGTCCTGACCGCCATGCCACACCGGTTCTGTAATCTCATGCTTCGGCTGACTGTCCGTGTTCTTCATCGGGACATTTCCTACACGCGGCATGACTTTCTGGATGCCAGGCGCCATCGGGAAGAGAGCCCCCAGACTGACTGTGTGGCGAAGATTGTGGTTCTTGGTTCCAGTCCAATGCCGTAATTCCAATGCTGGAAGGGGGGTGCCGGCGATGCGGGGGATTGGGCCGCCCATCCTCCCGCGGGCGGCATGAAGGCGTGCGTGACGTACTTGACGTACGTGGCGTACATGTGGATGATGTTAGGCATGAGCACCCCTACGCATGAGACCGCCGCCGGGCGCACCTACGGGTTTACGCAGGCCCGGGATTCGTTGAAGGCGATCCTGGATTCCAGCGAGCGGGGAGGCCTGTCCACCATCCGCCGCCCCGACCGCGCCCCGGCCGCCGTGGTCAACGGTGAGAGCCTGCGCCGGTACCTGGAATTGACGGTCGTGGCGAACGTTCAGGTTGTGCACGAGGACGGCGCCTGGGCCGTGTTCATGCCGGGGCAGCCCTTTGCCGCCGAGGCCACGGACCTGGGGGAGGCGCTGGCAGACTTCGTCGACGCATTGCGCGACTATGCCGAGGACTGGGAAGACCACCTGCATGCCGCGCCGAACCACCGGGAGAACTGGGCCCTGGTCCAGCTCATCGATCTCTCCACCGATGAGCAGCTGACCACCTGGCTCACCGGCTCTGCGGCGTGAGCACCCGCCGCCTGGGTGGCCGGGACGACCACGAGAAGTTCTGCCTGACCGAGCACTGGGAACTGGTGGTCAACGCCCGCGGGAAGCCGGTGCGGCACCACGCCACGTACCGGCTGGCCCTGCCTGACGGGCGGATCCTGCGAACCCGCATTTCACGGCCGGTGGACCGGACCACGTACTCGCCGTCGATATGGAACCACATCCTCGCCGACCAGCTCCTGGTCGGAGACGACGAGTTCTGGAACTGTGTGGAGCACGGCGTATTGCCGGCCCGCGGTGCGGCACCAGTGCCTGCCGCCGCACTTCCCCTGGCGTTTGTGTGGCAGCTCACCCATACCGTCGGCGTGGACGAGGCCGTGGTTGCCGGGATGTCGAAGGAGCAGGCTGTGCAGGCGATCAACGACTACTGGATGTCCCAGGGGAGCAGACCCGGTGACTGAACGTTCTGGGGCTGTCCGGATGCCATCGCCTTCACTCGACTACCTGGCAACGACCTTGGAGCCGCCCAACCATCCGAATCTACGGGCGTTTGTGGTCGTGGTTGCTTCGGATTGAATCTGAGGGTTCGTTGGTGGATGTGGGAGGGCGCAGGCGTAGTGGCGGCCGACAGCTCCGCTGCTGATTAATTGCTGGTGCGCCGACCCGGACGGCCAAGCTGTCCGCTGCCGAGCGCAGGGTCGCAACGGAGCCCTGACCGGTCAGCGTTGAAGTGGGCGATCCTGCGCCTGGAGAATCAGGGGTGACTTGCGTCGGGCCGGGGGTTGCTTGCCAGCTTCTGAACCTGCCCGCGGAGCGGTTCGTAGCGGTCAAGAATGGCAGCCTGGTAGCGGCGGCCGCGCGAATGGAGAGCCATCTCGTACATGGTCCTATGCGTTTTGGCCGTCTCCAGTAGCTCGTCCTGACTGGGTGTTCTGATGGTGTTGGCCACCGTGGAGTGGACCTCCCACAAGGCTGTTCCGAGCTGCTTTGCCAGCTTGTTGCCGGCGTGGCCCAGCAATTGCTGGTGAAAGCGCTTCTCCGCGGCCACCACGCCGGCTGGGTTGTTGGCCGCCGCGTGGGTGTCCATCGCAGCCAGCGTTTCCTCAATGGCGGGGTCAGGGGTCTGGGCCAACCCAGCCATGACATGGTCTGTCAGGGCAATGTCGAAAGCCTCGCGCAGATCGATGAGGTCATCAATGACTTCCAGATCGCCCTGGCTGCTGAGAAGGCCCTTGAAGATCAAGCTCTCGATGGTGCCGGCAAATGACATCTGGCCAACAAATGTCCCGTGCCCATGGCGGATCTCGATGATGTCCAGAGCGGCCAGCGTCCTGAGGGCCTCACGGACGCTCGAGCGGCTGGCGCTGAGGATCTCCGCAAGATCGGTCTCGCTGGGCAGCGGATCACCCGGGAGCATGCGCTTGTCCAGAATGTAGCGCTTCAGCCTGTCCGTGAGCGTCTCCCGCTCATTCGCGGGTGCAGCCCAGCCACCGGCGTCCGGGTGAGTGCTCATGGTGTCTTCTCCTCGCCTTGCATGCGCCCACCATCCGATGGGCATTCCTTCGATACAGCTAAGTACACCACTGTCCTACGTCCTGGAGCTAGTCCTCAGACGTACGAGGACCAATGATTGCCGAAAAATGGCCATTTTTGGCCAAATTCATGAATTCGCTTGACGTAGATCACGTTAATCATCAACGATAGGTCCTACGTCGTCAGACTTCTGGAAGTCAGTACCACCCACCCGACCTCAATCCGAAGGACTAGAGCATGCGTGACACATCCGAACACCGCGGTCTCGACCGCCGTGCATTCTTGAAGTACACCGGCCTTATCGGCGCCGCGGCCACACTGACCGCAGGGGTGGCCGCCTGCGGCGGCCCCAAGTCGAGCGGATCCGTGGGTGGCAGTGCTTCGGCACTGAGCCACATCGACGTGGCCATTGGCTACAACAACAACAGCAGCTGGGATCCGCTGAACACGGGATCGGCCTTTGCGATGGCTGCGCACAACCACATCTACGAAGGCCTCTGGGATGCCGAGGCCGTCACTCGCACCCCTTATGCCGCCCTGGCCAGCGAGATGCCTTCGGATCCGAAGGCCACCGAATGGACTGTCAAGCTCCGCGCCGGCGCCACCTTCCACGATGGCAAGCCTGTCACCGCCGACGACGTTGTCTACTCCTTCGGTCGTGTGCTGGACACGGGCAAAAAGGTCCTCACGAACGCCTTCTTTGCGTCGTGGCTGAACGGGGTGACCAAGGTTGACGACACCACGGTGAAGATCTCGATGAAGTTCCCGTTCGCGTCGGCCGTTCAGCGCTTCTCAATTGTCAAGGTCATGCCGAAGCACGTATTCGAGTCGCAGGACGCTGACTTCCTCAAGCAGGGCAAGAATGCGATCGGCTCCGGCCCCTTCAAGGTCAAGGCCCACCAGGACACATCGTTCACCTCGTTTGAAAAGCATGAGGGCTACAACGGAGCTCTGAAGCCGGCGTTCACCTCCATGCAGTGGAACGTCTCGGTTGACGCCGCGGCGAGGGTGGGGCTGCTGACGTCGGGCACGTCCGGAGTCCAGATTTCGGACAACATCCCCCAGGACAACATTGATTCGCTCAAGGGGAAGGGCCTCAGCGTCGAAGGCGTGGACAGCATGAATCTGCTGGGGTTGGTCTTCAACACCAACAAGGCGCCGTTCAATGACAAGCGTGTACGCCAGGCACTGCGCATGGCCATTGACACGCAAAAGCTGATTGACGTTGCCATTGCGGGGAAGGGCACGCCGTCGACGTCGTTCCTGCACACCAAGAGCCCGGAGTACCACAAGGCGGCTACCCAGTACTCCTACAACCCCGAAAAGGCCAAAGCGCTGTTGGCTGAAGCTGGCGTGGCAAACCTTGCTGTGACGCTGCTGTCCACCAACATCTCCTGGACCAAGGTGGCGGTGAACACCATCAAGGAAGGCTGGGAAGCCGTCGGTGTGGCCACCACCCTCGACGTCCAGGAGACGGCGGCCTTCAATTCCAAGGTTGCTGCAGGGGAACCGGTGGATGCCTTGACCTTCGCCGGCAACCCCAACCAGTTTGGTGCCGATGCCGATCTGAACATCCGCTGGTTCTACTCGAACTCCAACACGTTCCTGCCCTGGAACAAATGGGGCGAGACTGCGGAGTTTAAGGCCCTGGATGCGCAGCTGAATGCAGCCATCCAAGCCACAGATCCGGAAGACCACAAGGCCAAGACGAACGCCGCTCTGGACACCATCGCCGATGAAGCCGTGATCTACCCGGTGATGCACATGCAACTGTTCACCGCCTGGGACCCCAAGAAGATCGACGGCGTCAAGCCACTGGACATCCCCGGCGTGAACCTGCTCAAGGCCACCCGCACCGCGTAGAACGTCACGCCCCCATCGTTTGCCGTGGCCCTGGTAGGACAGGGCCCGGCAAACAACGAGTGTTTGCCGGGGCCCCGGTGGGACTGGGCCCCGGCAAACACCTTCTTTGCTCCCCAACTCTAAGGATTCCGCAGTGGTAATGGTTCTACGGCTGCTCGGACGACGTGTCATCTCGCTGGTGCCGCTGGTTCTGGGCATCATCCTCTTCGTCTTCACCGTCATGCAGTTCTCCAAGACAGACCCGGCTGTTGCCGTTTTTGCCGATGCCCCGGTGTCGGCAGACCAGCTCGACCAGTTCCGCGAAGAACATGGTCTCAACGAGCCCTTTTTTGTGAAGTACTTCGTCTTCGTGGGACTGATCATCCAGGGCCAGCTGGGCAAGAGCCTGTCCACCGGAGAAACCGTCCTCAACATGATTTCCACGGCCCTGCCGTTGACACTTCAGCTGACGCTTCTTGGTCTGGTCATAGCGCTGGTGCTGGCATTCATTCTCGGCACGGTCTCGGCCATCTACCGGGACCGCGCCCCCGACCAGATCATCCGCGTCGTCACGCTGCTTGGCGTAGCCGCACCGTCGTTCTGGATCGCGCTTCTGCTGGTCCAGTGGCTGGCCATCGAGAACCCAATCTTTCCATCCAGCCGCTATGTCAACCCGGGGGACTCCATCACCGGCTGGCTTCAGAGCATGACGCTGCCAGCACTGTCCCTGGCATTTCCCATCGCCGCCCAAATGACCCGCATCATCCGCACCTCCATGGTGGAGGAACTTGACAGGGACTACGTCCGCACCGCCCGCGGTGGGGGACTGCACCCCGTCGTAGTGGTGGGCCGCAACGTCCTGCGCAACGCGTTGATCAATCCTCTCAACGTCCTGGGACTGCGGGTGGGGTACCTGATGGGCGGTGCCGTGGTGATTGAGCAGATGTTCAACCTGCCGGGCATGGGCCAGATCATGATCGACGCAGTGAAGAACAACGAACCGGCCATCGTCCAAGGAGCAGTCCTGACCATCGCCTTGGGCTTTGTCGTCATCAACCTTGTCGTCGACATTCTCTCCATGATCGCCAACCCCCGCCTGAGGAGCCACACTTCATGAGAAAGCAGCTCACCCAGCGCCTTTCGCAGCCCGGGTTCAAACTCGGCAGACTCACCGTTTCCGGCTGGATCGCCGTCGTCGTCATCACGCTGGTGGCACTGGGCGCCATCTTTGGTTCGATGATCATCACAGCCGACCCCAACCTGCAAACGGTGGCACCCCACAAGGCCCCCAGCTGGGCGCACCCCCTCGGACTGGACGGCCAGGGCCGCGACCTGTTGGCCCGATTGGCCACAGGTGCGCGCTGGTCGCTGGCCATCGGCCTCGGCTCGACACTGCTGGCGTTGGTGGCCGGTGCCGTCATTGGTTCCATCGCCGCCACCAGCCGCAAAGTGGTCGATGAAGTCATCATGCGCGTGCTGGACATCATCATGGCGTTTCCGGGCATTGCCCTCGCCGCAGTCCTGGTGGCCGTCTTTGGCCGTGATCTACCGGTCCTTATCGCCGCTATCGGTTTCCTCTACACGCCCATGGTGGCGCGCATTGTCCGGGCCAACGTGCTGGACCAATACGGTGAAGACTACGTGGCGGCCGAGAAGATCATCGGCGCCAAGCGTTTCTTCATCATCACCCGGCATGTGGCCATCAACTGCGCCGCACCGATTTTGGTGTTCTGCACCGTCCTCGTGGCGGACGCAATCGTCTTTGAAGCCTCCCTGTCCTTCATCGGAGCAGGCGTACAGCAGCCCTATGCGTCCTGGGGCAGCGTCATCGCCGAGGGCAAGGAACTGCTGATGCTCGGCGGCTGGTGGGCCACCACCTTCCCAGGCATCCTGATCTTCCTCACGGTGGTGTCCCTCAACATCCTCTCCGAAGGCATCGCCGATGCCCTGGCCGCGCCCACTGCCAAGGCCTCAAAAGCCGCGGTTACGGCACGGAAAGCTGAACAGTCGGAAGTCAAGGAAGCGCAGGCCGCCGCGGCAGTGGTGGAACTTCCAGGCCTGGTGGCCGCGGCCGCCCGGATCAAAGGCCGGCTCAAAGACTTCTCCGGGTTGGAACCCGTCCTTCAGGTGCAGGACCTCACCATTTCCTTCCGCGACCGCCATAACGGCGTCAACGTGGTCAACGGCGTCAACTTCGATGTCAGGCCCGGTGAAGTCCTGGGGGTGATCGGCGAATCCGGCTGCGGCAAATCCCTCACCTCCCTGGCCATCATGGGCCTGGAGCCTCGTGGTGCGCAGATCGGCGGTTCCATCCTGTTCCAGGGACAGAACCTGCTGGAAATGAAGGCATCCCAGCGCCGGGCACAAATGGGCCACGGCATCTCGATGATCTACCAGGACGCGCTCTCCTCCCTCAACCCGGCCATGACCGTCCGCGCCCAACTGGGCCAGTTTGTCCGGCGCGGCGGCAAGCGCAGCTGCGAAGAACTGCTGGAACTGGTCAATTTGGACCCGCAGCGAACCCTCAAGGCCTACCCCCACGAACTCTCCGGCGGACAGCGCCAGCGGGTGCTGATTGCCATGGCCTTGTCCCGGGAACCCAAGCTGATCGTTGCCGATGAACCGACGACGGCGCTGGACGTGACGGTCCAGGCCCAGGTCATGAAGCTCCTGCTGCGGCTCAAGGATGAGCTGGGATTCGCGCTCGTGCTCGTTTCACACGACCTGGCGCTGGTCTCGGATATTGCCGACCGCGTGGTGGTCATGTACGGCGGCCAGGTGGCCGAGGCCGGATCCATTGACGCCGTCATCGGCCAACCCGCCCACCACTACACCCGGGGCCTGCTCTCCGCCGTCCTGTCCTTGGAAGCAGGGGATGAAACGCTCACACAAATCAAGGGCGTCGTCCCGTCGCCCGCGAGTTTCCCCGCAGGATGCCGGTTTGCGGATCGCTGCCCCCTGGCCACAGGCCTCTGCCGGACCGAGGAACCGCCTGTGAGCAGGACCCCGGAACACCATCTGGTGGCATGCCACCACCCGGCCATTGACCTGGCGGGATCATTGAAAGAAGAGGCACTGACATGACCGAGCCGCTCACCCAGACGCTAGGGATGACAGCGTCGTCAACAACGCAAACGCCCGTCCTCGAATTGACGGACATTCATGTCCGGCACCAGATCAAGGGATCGAGTCTGCTGGGCAAGGAAACGGTCTACGCACTCACCGGGGCCAACCTGAGCGTCGCCGCTGGGGAAACGGTGGGCATCGTCGGTGAATCCGGTTGTGGAAAGTCCACCCTGGCGAAAACCATCGTCGGCCTTCAAAAGCCGTCCGACGGCGAGGTCCTGTTCAATGGTGCGCCGCTGTGGCAAATGACCGATGCGCACCGCCGGACGGAGTTTGGCCGCAATGTGGGCATGATCTTCCAGGATCCATCGACAGCCCTCAACCGCCGCCTGCCCATCCGCCGGATCCTCCGCGACCCATTGGACGTCCACGGCATTGGAAGCGGCAGCAGCCGGGAGGAGCGCGTGCGCGAACTCATGGACCTCGTTGGCCTGCCAACGAGCGCCGCGGATGCCCTGCCCACGCAGTTGTCAGGCGGACAGTGCCAGCGCGTAGCCATCGGCCGGGCGCTCGCGCTCGGACCGTCGCTGCTGGTGGCGGACGAGCCAACCTCGGCCCTGGACGTCTCAGTGCGTGCCCAAATCCTGAACCTGCTGCTGCGCCTCAAAGTGGACATGAATCTGGCGATGATCTTCATCTCCCATGACATCCAAACTGTGCGTCGGATGAGCGACCGCATCGTCACCATGTATCTGGGCAGGATTGTCGAAGAGGTGCCTTCGGCCCTGACGCCCGGGGGAGTGGCGCACCCCTACACCAAGGCCCTGCTCTCGGCCACACCCAGCATCCTCGACGAGATCAACCCGATCAGCCTTGAGGGCCCCGTCCCATCAGCGGTCCGGCCGCCGTCCGGCTGCCCCTTCCGCACACGCTGTTGGAAGGCGAGTTCGGAATGCGCCGGGGAGATGCCGCCGCTGACGGTCCTCAGCCGGGAGCCCCTGCACACGCTGCGTTGCTACCACCCGGTGGGCGATGGCACCGCCGACGCCGGGCCGCGGTCAGCGTAACCGGGCCCTCCCCAAATGAATCCTTGAAACCTTCCCATCATCTTGAAGAGGCACACCATGAGTCTTCCTCCCGTCCGCGTAGCTGTGCTTGGATCCGGGTTCTTCGGCACCACCCTGGCCGTCGCCTGCACCTCGCACGACGCCTTCGACGTTGTCGCCATCTGCGACCTTGACCTTGCTTCGGCAAGGGAGCTGGCCGCCCGTGTGGGCGCCAGGGCGCTCGGCCATACCGATGAGTTGGCCGTGGCCGACGACGTCGATCTGGTCATGATCGCCACACCGAACCACACCCATGCTGCAGCGGCCATTTCCCTGCTCAAGGCCGGCAAGAGCGTCTTCGTCGAGAAGCCGTTGGCCATCACAGGCCTTGACGCCGTAGCCGTGGTTGATGCCGCCGGGAAAAGCCGCGGCAAACTCATCGTGGGCCACGTGGAACGGACGATGCCAGGCATCAAGAGGATGTTCCACGCCGCGCGCTCCGGCTCGCTCGGCACGCTCCTGGAGGGATATGGCAGCCGTTCGCGGCTGGTTCATGTACCCGACGGAACGGAGAGCTGGTGGAAGCTTGACCGCAGCCGCAGCGGTGGCGAATTGCTCCACGAGATTCATGAACTCGACTTGCTGACGTGGATCTTTGGCGAACCGGTGGATATCCGCGCGACGGTTGGTGCGCCCCAGCGCGCCGGGGCGAACGTTGAAGACAGCGTCCACAAGACCACTCTGAAGTTCGCCTCGGGCGCCGTGGCCCACCACGAATTGTCGACGTCGGCCCACGTGCCGGACTGGCGCCTTCGCGTCTCCGGAACGGCGGCCGCACTGGAGGCAAACCTGCGCACCGGCGTCGTCAGCCAGTTCACCGATGGCCAACTGACCGACCACTGGGGCATCTTTGACTCCGAAGTGGCCAACGCGTCGCTGAAGGAGTCGGCGGAGCAGCCCCAGGCCTACGGCCTCCCCGGTGCGGCCAGCCCGCTCTGGATGCAGGCGGCCGTCGAATGTGAACTGGCGGAAATCGCCGCCGCGATGCGCGGGGAGGACAGCGTGCTCATTGATTCCCCCGCAACGGCGGTCATGGCAGCCACCGAGGCGATATCGCAGGCCGAGGCCGCCCGGTCCGGCGCCGCAGCAACCTCCTTGGCGGGAGTCTAGGGATGGCCTGCACGGTAGCCATCATCGGCAGCGGCAACATCGCACGGGACCATCTGGCAGCGCTGCGGCAGATCCCGGAGGTGGAGGTGGCATACGTCTACGGCTCAAATCTGGACCGCGCGGCGTCGCTTGCCGCCCTGTATCCAGGCGCCAAGGCAACAACGGACATCCGGCAGATCCTCGATGATCCCGCCATCAATGCGGTCGACATCACCAACTCGACCCCAGACCACGCCCGTTTCACCATTGCCGCCGGACTGGCGGGCAAACACGTCCATGTGGAAAAGCCCGCCGCACTGAACCTTGGGGATTTTGATTCCATGGTGGCCGCCACCGAAGGCCGCGGGCTGAGCCTGATGGTCGGCCAAACCGTCCGGTTCCAGCCATCCATCGCCACCATCGCCCAGGCTATCCAGGGCGGCGACATCGGCACCCCCCGCCTCACCCACGTCAGCTGGTACACCGGGTACGTTTGGCCCGGCGGCTGGCGCGGATGGCAGCTCGACGCCGCGAAGTCAGGCGGCCATCCGGTGCACAATGGCAGCCACTGCATCGACTTGGCCGTGTGGCTGTTGCAGCGGACGCCGGTAAGGGTCTTTGCCCGATCGTTTCCCAGTTATGCCGCCCAGATGCCGGTCCACGACAGCTTCCAGCTCACGGTGAAGTTCGACGACGGATCCCTCGCCCTACTTGAGATCTCCTACTCCCTGCGCAAACATGCAGACGTGCTGCGCCGGATCGTGGTGGCCGGCTCGGAGGGCACGCTGGCGCACAGCACGACCGATGATCCCGGGCTCACCAGTGATGGGGCGCGGCCTGCCCCGAGTTCCGTCGAGAATGCGATGACTGCGCAGCTGCGCCATTGGGTGGATCTGATGGAAGGGCGAGCCGAGCCCATCGTCAGGACTGCCGAGGTTCGTGCGGCGCTTGCCACGGGGCTGGCCGCACAGGAATCCCTGGACACAGGCCGGGCCGTCAACCTGTCCATTCCGTCCATCCACGAGAAAGCGAAAACCCGATGACCGATCTGGAATCGACCCAGGCTGACCGGCCCAGGCTCCGTGTGGGCTTCCTCTCGGGCATTCGCCACGCCGTACCGTATGCCGAGATCCTGGCGGAACTTGCCGACGTCGAACTGGTAGGCATTGCTGAATCCCAGGAATCACCGGCATGGATGCATGGGGACTCCGCCGCAGCCGCCGAGAGTGTGGGCATCCCATACTTTGATTCGCTGGAGCCACTGCTTGATGCCCGGGCCGTGGACGTCGTCGTCATATGCAGCGAACCCATCCGCCATGCGGCGCTTGCCGCCCGCGCGCTGGCTACCGGTTTGCATGTGTTGGTCGACAAGCCCATTGGTACCAGCAGCGTGGACATCGCCGGCCTCGCTGCGGCGGAGGCCGGTTCTGCCGGAACCTTGAGTGTCATCAACCGGCTGCAGTCACCGGCTGTCCAGCGGCTGCGGCGTTGGGTGGACGCCGGCAGCATGGGACTGCCACTTCACCTGGATGTCGAGTGGTTTGCCAGTGGCGCTCATTTCGCGACGTCGGTGGAACGCCCGGAACTGGTCGTTGATCCTCATCTGTCCGGCGGCGGAGAGATCCTGAACTTCCTGCTGTACCCGGTGGACTACATCCGGTTTCTGACTGGGCTGGAGGTCCTGGAAGTCCATTGCGAGGCGGCGACCCTTTTCAGCGGACTGCACCAAGACGCTGCCGTCGAGGACTGCGCCATTGCCTCGCTGTTGCTCGAGAATGGGGTGACTGCCACAGTCACCCTGGGCCGCGTGCCTGCCGCGCCAGGACTCGGTCCGGTGTCCTCCACCATCAGGATTCTTGGCTCCCACGGCAATGCC
Source organism: Pseudarthrobacter sp. P1 (assembly GCF_050156935.1). Taxonomy (NCBI): domain Bacteria; kingdom Bacillati; phylum Actinomycetota; class Actinomycetes; order Micrococcales; family Micrococcaceae; genus Pseudarthrobacter; species Pseudarthrobacter sp. P1. The sequence continues at coordinate 337,132 of NZ_CP189584.1, forward strand.
AGTTCCGACGACGACAAGCCGCAGGTCAGCCGGTTTGACACCTCCGGCGGGGTCTCGGCACTGCCGGTTGACGGGCCGAGTTCAGTTGCCATCCTGCGCCGCATGCTCAGTGGGTATGTGCAGGACCTGCGCAACGGCGCCCGGCCCGCCTACGGTCTCCGGGAGGCCGCGGCGAGCTTGTCCGTCATCGATGCTGCCTACGCTTCCGTGGCGCAGGGGCAGCCCGTCCGCATCAACCAGACGGGCTAGCCGGCCGCTTGGGAGCAGTCCCCCCATTCCCCACATTTTCAATTTCTCCACGCATTCACCTGAAAGGAATTTCCCATGTCTGAAGTCCGCTACGGACTTGTCGGCGCCGGCTACTTCGGCCTGGCCATCGGTCGTGCCCTGCTCAAGCTTCCCTCGGCATCCATCAGCTACGTCTTCGATCCACACAACTCCGCGAAGGCAGCCCTCGACCTGGGCGCCCGGGAGGCCTCCTCCATCGAGGAACTCTGCTCAAGTGATGACGTTGACGCCGTAATTGTCGCCTCGCCCAACTGGGCCCATGCCGAAGCGGTCCTCGTCGCTGCCCGCCACGGGAAGCACGTCTTTTGCGAGAAGCCGATCGCACTTTCCTACGCGGACTGCACCCGGATGATCGCGGCAACGTCAGACGCCGACGTCGTGTTCATGGCTGGGCACGCCATGAATTTCATGAGTGGCGTGCGGCGAGCGAAGGCCCTTCTTGTTGACGGCGCCATCGGGGACGTCGTGTTCACCCGGGCCGTGCGGAACAACTGGGAAGGGGCCCAAGGGGATGTCACGTGGAAGAAGCGGCGCGACCTTTCCGGTGGGCACCTCTACCACCACATCCATGAACTCGATTTCGTGCAGTCCATCATGGGACCCGCTGTTGAGGTCACGATGGCGGGCGGGAATGTAGCTCACCAGGGACCCGAATTCGGTGATGAAGACGACCTGCTGCTCATGACGTTGGAGTTTGGCAACAACACCTTCGCGGCCCTTGAATACGGTTCGGCCTTCCGCTGGCCTGAACATTATGTGCTCATTGAAGGCACAAAGGGCGCAATCCGCATCGACCTGCAGGACACCGGTGTCGAGCTGCGCGCGCCGGAGTCCACTGAGACGTTTCTGCTGCACCGAACCGTCGACGAGGACGACGACAGAACCGCCTTCTACAACAGGGGTGCTGTGGACGGCGGCGTCCTGTTTGGCAATCCGACGATCGAACCGCCCCTTTGGTTGCGCGGGGTCATCGAAGAGGAACTGACGTACTTCCACGGCCTCATGCGCGGGGAACTGGCCATTGCCGAGTTTGCCGCGCTTATCGATGGCACCGCAGCAGCCGCATCCATCGCCACCGCCGATGCCCTCAGCCTGTCGCTGCAGGAGGGACGCAAGGTCCTCGTTTCAGAGATCACCGGCTGAGGGTTGTTATCCCTCAGCCGGGGCTGACTACCTCGACTTCCTCGGTGGGTGTTGACACTGTCAACACCCACCACCTCCGGACTCGCTCGTACCGGTGCCGGACTGGCCCGGATTCGGCATGCTTCCGTGGGACCCCACTGGTTGCAGGGGTAAGAATCCGGTTCGAGTCCCACCTCGGGCACAGTGTTTCCGCAGGTCAGGGGCCCTTTGGGCCTCGGCCTGTGGACAAAACCCGCCAAAGTGTTGACACGAAGTCCGCTTCGCGAGGCGTTTTGGCCCGGTTTTACGGGCCCATGGCGTGTGGGTTGCGCTGGTTGCTGACCATTGCGGGTCCTCGATTCTTCAGGTCTGCGGTCCGGTGTTCTGCTCTTTACTCATTCATCGTGGAAAACGCGCCTTGCCACATGACCTACGCGAAACTTTCTTGGGTATTTTTTCGTGCGACGCCCAAAGTTTGGGTCACCTCCAGGGCGGGTTCCCTGCCTGGGTGTGATGGATGTTGACCGTTCAGACCGTCCAGACCGTTCAGACCGTTCAGACCGTTCAGACCGTCCACCAGGGAACGGCTCCGCGGAGGCATGCTTGTCCAACAGTCCTCTTGAGGGAGCCGGATGGTTTGTTGCGAATACTTACCGTTTTACGCACATCTTGTGGAACAGGTCCGGGACGAGCGCGTGGCTAGGGCCGGCGCAGCCTCGTTCTCCGGGAGGCAGTCAGGAGTGGTAGCCGTTGTTGGGACTGGCATTCCTTAGGTGACAGTGAGCTGCGTATACATGCCAGCCTCGTAATGGCCGGGCAGGTTCCAGGACAGTTCATAGCGGCCTGGTGGAAGGTACACCGTTACCCAGCTGGAGCTTCCGGGGAGAATGCCTTGACCTTCACCTTCGGCGCATGTTGCGGCGGCTTCACCGAGGCTGCTGGCCTCATTGATCTTCCCGTCTCTGCTGGCGATGAGTGTTCCGGCGACTTGTGTGCCGGGCAGCGGCAGGATGACCATTTCGTGCGTGAGACGACCGGCATTGGTGACCAAGAAGGACACTTGTCCGTGCTGGACGGTAGCTCGGTCTGTGGTCAGGCGCATACCGCCCATCCCCCTGGAGCCGCGCATCATCGGGCCACCCATATCCGTTGTCGTGACACTGACGAGAGTCCCCGTCAGTGCGGGAACCGTGCATCGGGCGGCGGCGGGGAATCCATAGCCGCCAAGACTTGTGCCGATGCCCGTGAGGACAATGACGCTTAGGGAAACGCCGGTCAGGACCAGGGTGGCGAGGACCCCCAGCAGGACGACGGCCCTGCTGGATAGCGTGTTCACGTGCGGCGCCTCAAGGCCGTCCGCCGGGCGTTGAGTTCGGTTTCGTCGATCTCCCCGCGAGCGAAGCGTTCGTTGAGGATGCGTTCGGCGTCATCAGGCACATGGCCATGGGAGCCGCCCCCACCAGGTCCGCGGTTGCCGCGGACCAGAAGGATCACGACGGTGATCACGGCGCCCCAGAACAGCATCATCACTAAGGCCATGGCGATCCATCCGCCGATCCCGTTTCCAGCCCATCCGTACATCATGGTCAGCCCTCCTTTTCCTCCAGTGTTGCCTGCGTGTGGAACGACTGGCAGAGGCCTTGGTCCCGGCATCAGGCTGTCCGGCCGACCTGGTCAGCGTTGCCGAATGGCCGCCAGCCCGGCCATGAGCGCGCCGATGAGGGCAAAAGCGCCACCGATGGGGAAGTCAGTCGGCTACAAGGGACTGGAGCTCCGGTGGCAGGCCGGTTGCGGTGCTGTGGGCGGTCCATTGCGCAAGGGTGAGCAGGGCTCCGGCGGCCATGAGCCCCTGGCCGGCCCGCATCAGGATCCAGCGGTGCAGGCTCTTCATTGGGTCAGCATCAAGTTCGTTGTTCGTCATGGTGTTCCCATAAATGATTGGTGTGCGCAGGGTTGTAGCCAATCGTTGACACCTCAGGGTGGGGAACGGTTGGCCGATGGCCATTGGGCTAGGACGCGGCCGGGCGGAAGGTCGCGCCGCTGTCTGTGGAGACTTGGACGCCGGTTGCGGTGGAGGCCCAGATCCATGGCTTGCTGGCGTTCCCTCCCCGGCGGTGATGGCGTTGACCTGGCCGCTGATCCGCCCTGTCTGTATCCAGTTCACGCCCGCGTCGGTGGAGCGTTGCCGGCCGTCTTGAGTGGTCGCCAGCACGACCGTGTTGGTGGAGGTCAGGGCGTGGAAGTCGGACTGGCCCTGCCGGGAGACCGGCGCCCACGTTTTTCCGGAGTCGGTGGAGCGGATGAGCCCGGCCGGGTTGGGCAGGGTTGAGCCGGGGCCCGGGTGGCCGGAAGCGTAGAAGGCGGCGGTGTGGCCCGTGGCAGTGAAGCCCATCAGGTCGATGGTGTGTTTCGTCAAGTCTAAGTAGGCCGTTTCAGCGCTAAGAATTAGGCCACCTCGGCCCGTTTCTGGTCCATTTCAGCGGTTGGCTATTTCATGAGGGCATTTTTGACCCGGTAGGACTCGCCGCGGAATTGCAGAAGCCGTCCGTGGTGGACCAGCCGGTCGATGACGGCGGCGGCCATGTTGTCGTCCCCGAACACTGTTCCCCAGCGGGAAAACTCCAAATTTGTGGTGATGATCAGGCTGCGTTTTTCATACCCGTCAGCGATCACCTGGAAGAGAAGCCTGGCCCCTTCGGTATCGATCGGCAGGTAGCCCAGTTCGTCAATCGCCAGGAGCTGGTTCTTGGCCAGGGCGGCCAGTTCCTTGTCGAGGCGGTCTTCGTCCTTGGCGCGGCGCAGCATCATGACCAGGGCGGAGGTCGTGAAGAACCTGGCCTGGATGCCCTGCCGGCAGGCTGCGGCCACCAGGGCGGTGGCCATGTGGGTCTTGCCCGTGCCGACGTCCCCGTAGAGGACCAGGTCCTGGGCCCGGTTGATGAAATCCAGGGATTCGAGGGGTTCGCGGCCGTAGTCCTCCGGGAACCGGACACTGCCGTAGTCGAACCCGGTGAGTGTTTTCATGGCCGGCAGCCTCGCTGCCTTCAGCAATCGTTGGCGGCGTGACTCCTGCCGGGATTCGTGCTCGGCCAGCAGGACCTCGTGGAGGTATTCGCGTTGTTTCGGGGTGCCCTTCTCGGCCCATTCGGTCAACACGCTGCCGGTCAGCGAGGCATGCTTGCCCGCTTCGAGGATGTCTTGGACGGTGATCGGGTTCATGCGACTTCTCCGGTGGTGGTGTTCAGGGTGGTGAAGGTGTCATAGACACTCAGATCCACGTTGGCTGCCGGCGGTTCGGTGCCGTCAGCCAGACGGCGGGCCAGCATGCCCAGCATGGCCATGTCCGGTGCATCCCCGCGCTGGATCAGGGTGTCGGCAGCGGCCACCGCGGCATCGAATCCCGCCGCCGACGAGGCGGCGTCCACGGCGTTGAACAGGCGGCGCCGCCCGGTGGCGGTGGCTTTGTCCAGCCAGTCACGCACGGGGTCGGTGACCAGGGCCCGCAGCGGGGAATGGGACCACGCCCCGGGCTTCGTCACGAGCAGCGGCACCAGGGAAGCCGGGTCGAAGACCGTCTCGGCCTGCTTCCCGAAGACGCGTGGGAACGTGCGGACGGGTTCGGAATGCTCGTCAAGGATCTGCACCACGTCGTGTCCCAACCCCACCGTGAGCATCCGCCCGTGGAAGACGGGCCCGGCGGCGTACGTGTTCCCGTCAATGAGCAGGTTCCCGGTCTTGTCGGCCTTGCGCGATTCGTAGCGCACGGCATCGAAACCGATCCCCGGCAGTTCCATGGAGGCGGCCACGTCCTGGGCGAACAGCTCACCCAGGGGCAGGCCCTTGCGGTAGTGCACTGTGGTGGCCAACGCATCGCAGCGCGCCATGAGGACCTTGTTGAGCCCCTCCAAGGTGGCGGCCTCCGGCTCGGGGACCATGAAGTTCCGGCGCAGGAACCCCACCGCGTTCTCCACGTTGCCCTTCTCGTGGCCCGAGTATGGATTGCAATAGCGGGACTGGGACCGGTAATGGAGTTTGAAGGCGCCAAACAGCTTCGTCTCGGTCACCCTGGTTCCCACCCGGTTTCCGATGCCCGTCGCGTTGTCAAAGACCATGTGCCGCGGCGCAGCCCGAATGTGCTCGAACACGGTCCGCAGCCCGTGGGCAACGCATTCAGCGGTCTCGCCGCGGTATGCCTGGACGAAGCGCATGTTCGAGAACGGGAAGGTCACCACGAGGATGTGCAGGACCTGCCGGATCCCGGCAATGATGGCCTCGGCCTGACCGAAGTCGACCTGCACGGTGCCGGCAGGCCAGACCAGTTCGGTGAACCCCTCGCCGGGCTGCCGGTTGGCGGCCAACCATTTCTTCACGTGCCGCTGGACCGGTGAATAGGTGCCGGTGAACCCATGCTCTTCCACGAGCCTGTCAAAGATCCGCTTGACCGTGTGCCGCTGCTTGCGGTTCCGGCGCGCATCCTCGATGAGCCACCGCTCAATGATGTGCTCGAACCCGGCCAGGACCGAGGCACCCGGCCTGGCCAGCGGTGCCGGCGGCGCCGGGGAGAAGTCCTGCTGCTCGGCGTACTTGGCCGCCGAGGTCCGGCTGACTCCCAGCCTGCGGGCGATCTCCCGCACGGGGACTCCCTGGGAGTCGAGTCGTCTGATATTTTCTTGTACGGACATGGGTACCGTCATCTGCTTTCCAGCCCTTCCGGCGCATACGCTTCGCAATGGCAGCGCCGTAAGGAACCTATCTGGGGGTGGCGGGCCCATGTCCCTGACACTCAAGGCGGGGCCCGAACCACCGGGTGATCTCTATCTCCAAACCAGCCCCCGAAACCTGATTCCGGGATGAAATGACTGGCCTGATTCTTACCGCTCTTTTGGCCTGAAACGAGCCACCAACGTGGCCCATATTCTCGGCTGAAACGGCCTACAGATAGTCGATCACACACAGATGGTGTCGCTGATTTTGACCGGGGCCTTGGAAGTGGCGTCAAAGAAACCCTCGTGCGCTACCGGCCAGCACGAGGGGCAGGGCCAGCAGGGCCACGGCGGATGCTTTGCGGGTAGGGAAAATGGGGGTGCGGGATGTCACGGGGTACTCCAAAAGAGGATGGCGAAGGAGGGGCGGTGGCCCGGCACGGGTCCGGGCCACCACCACTGGGGGAAGGGGCCGGCTGCTAGAGGGTGGCCAGCAGGGCCTTCATGTCCTTGATTTCGGATTCCTGGCTGGAGGCGATGCTCTTGGCCAGGGCGAGGGCGTCGGCGTTCTTGCCGCCGGTGGCCTCGGACTTCGCCATCTCGACGGCGCCTTCGTGGTGGGCGATCATCTGGGAGAGGAACAGCTTGCTTGCCCCGGTGCCCTGCGCTGCTGTGAGTTTGTCCATATCGGCGCCGGTCATCATGCCGTTCATGCCGTGGTTGCCGGCCATGGCGGTGGGCTCGGACCAGCCGGTGAGCCAGCCGGTCATCTTTCGGATTTCCGGGCCTTGGGCGGCCTTGATGTCCTTGGCCAGGGTGGTGATTTTCGCGTCGAGGCCGGTCTTGGCGAGCATGATGTCGCTCATCTCCACCGCCTGGGCGTGATGCGGGATCATGGCCTGGGCGAACATCGTGTCGGCGGAATTGTGGTCCCCGCCGCTAACGGGTGCCTGGGTGCTGGAGGTGGTTGAGCCGCCGTGGTCCATGCCCGGCATGGAACCACCATCAGTGCTTGTGGAGCACCCGGCCAGGGCGATCATGGCCGCAGCAGCGGTGGCGGAGAGGGGCAGAAATTTCTTCATAGGGAACAGTCCTTCACTAAAAAGGGTCTCGATAGGTAGCCGGCACTCCCTGTTTGGGGTGCGTGTCGATGGGGGCCTGCCACAAGGTGGCGGCCCGGGCATCGGTTTATGTTCGGCTGATCGAGAGCTGGGCCAGTGACGGGCCGTCGGGCGCCCGGCCCCGGGTGTTGGGACTGGGCGTGCCGGTGAAGGCCGTCCAGGCGGAGACGCGGGTGAATGTGCCGGGGAGCGGGGGGGCCGGGGTGGCCGGAGCCACCGAGGGGACGCATGCCCCGTGCAGGTCCATCGAACCGGGACAGGCGGGAGAGCAGCCGCACATGGCCGGAGACTGGTTCTGGTCCGGCTTGGCCGGGCCGGCTGCAGGGGTTTCGGCCGACGTGTGGTGCGCAGCGACGGGGGTGGACACGGCCATGTCGGGCGCGGTGGCCGGGCTTCCCATGGCCGCCGGTCCCATCGACACCATCTGGGCCCCGCCCATGACGTGCATGCCCAGAAGCCCGCCAATGATGGCCAGCACGGCCGCCAGGAGGCCGGCCCACCGCAGGAAGGATCCGATGCCGGGCATCTCAAGGGTGCTGCGCATCGACGGGTCCTTTCCGTGGGTGGGGTTGGTGTGCATTCTACCGGTGCATGCTCCGGGCACGCACAGGGCCGGTGTCAGTGCACGTCGGCCGGGTTGAGTGTGAGGCGCCGCAGGAGCTGGGCGTTCAGGGCCACCACGATGGTGGAGGCGGACATGAGGACGGCCCCGGCCGCGGGGGAGAGCACGACGCCGGCGAAGGCCAGCACGCCGGCGGCCAGCGGGACGGAAATGATGTTGTAGCCGGTGGCCCACACCAGGTTCTGCCACATCTTGCGGTAGCTGGCCCGGGACAGGTCCACCGTCGACAGGACGGCCCGGGGGTCGTTGCCGGCCAGCACCACCCCCGCCGATTCCATCGCCACGTCCGTTCCTGCCCCAATCGCAATGCCGACCTCGGCCCGGGCCAGGGCGGGTGCGTCGTTGACGCCGTCGCCGACCATGGCGACCTTCAGGCCGCGGGCCTGCAGCTCGGCGACCTTCTGGTCCTTGTCCTGGGGCAGGACCTCGGCGAAGACCTCATCGATGTGCAGTTCGGCGGCCACGGCGGCGGCGACCTGGCGGGCGTCGCCGGTGATCATCGCCACCGCGATGCCCCGGCGCTGGAGTGCCTGGACGGCCTGCCTGGATTCGTCGCGGACCTCGTCCTCCAGCGCAACGGCGCCGATCACGGCCCCATCCCGGATCACGTGCAGCACGGCCGCGCCCCGGTCCATCCACGCCGTCGTCGACGCGCTGATGGGCTCCGGCTCGGCCAGCTGGAGCTCAGTGAGCAGGGCCGGCCCGCCCACGGCGACGTTGGATCCGCCGACGGTGGCCCGGACGCCGCGGCCGGTCAGTGACCGGAAGTCCGTGGCTTCCAAGGCCGGGCTGCCGGTGTGGCGGGCGGCGGCCAGGATGGCGCGGGCCACGGGGTGTTCGCTGTCGGACTCGACGGCGCCGGCCAGGGCCAGCAGCTCATCGGTTGTCACGCCCTCGACGGCCACCACCCTATAGGTCGGGGGCCGCGGCGGGCGGGGCTTGGCCTGTTTGAGCACCAGGGTCTGCCGCCGCGCATGGTCGCGGTGCCACTGCATTTGGGCGCACAGCTCGTCCAGGATGGTCTTCTTTGGCGGCCCGGTCCGGCCGGGCATAGCGGAGGGAGGTGGTCTTCGTGACGGCTCTGCGTTCGCGTTTCGATTGCTCCATGGCTCACAGTGCCGGGCCAGCGGTTACCACCCCAGCAGACGTGCCGCTGTGCGGGCATTCTCAAATGATTCCTCGATAGCAGCTATGCGGGCATCTTTGATATCAACGCGGGCCGTAGACAGTGCCCGCCCACAGAGGTAATTTGACTGAATGCATAGCAATAGTGGTTCATCCTGGCGCCGCATCGTCGACTTGGTGGCTGTGGCGATGATCGGTGACGGGGCATTGGCACTGCTGGTCCCGACCGAACACTTGAAGACGTGGATCTACGGGCCACAGCCGTGGCGCGACCTTGTCAATTTTTTCGCTGATCGGCCTAGGCTGACGCGCTTGGTCGGGGCCGTTGAGATTTGTGCCGCGTGCTGGTGGGTGCGCCGATCCTTGAGCGGGAACTCAAACGATCGCAACCGTATAACGGGGCCAACTGCGGATCAGGCACAATGATTCCATTGAGAACGCTCTCCCGGAACCTATGAGGGTCGCGTTGGCGCCTTCAGACCGGTTGTGCTGTTACTCCGTGTCTGCTCCGCTCTTATGTCCGCTCACTTGTTGGGGGCCAACGGTTCCGTCCGGCCAGTAGCCTCCTTCGGCGTATTGACCGATTTCCGTCTCTGCAGTTCAGCCTTGAACCGTTCCGGCGGTGCCGTTGCCGGCCTCCACGAAATGTCCGGCTTGTTCGGTGTCTTGGTCAGTTGGAGCGTGCAGTGCTCCCTCGCTCCCGGCCGTACCATAATCGCCTTCGGTGTATTGGCCCTCGCCGCCGCCAGCGCGGCGGCCGGCCCCAGTGCCGGCCTCGCCGTAATTGCCTTCGACATAACGGCCTCGGACCTCTGCCCCCTCTGCAATTTCCCGGCCACGTGGCTTGCCCGTCCGCCCAGGCCCTGCGCACCCGTGCACCATACCGGACCCGCACCCGGCCCGCGGGTACGTCCTCGAGCGCTTCCAGCGCTGCAAGTTCCAGGTCCGGGCGCATGAGGCTGAGCACCTTTCCGCCTGCAATCCGGGCGAACCGTTCGTAGTCCAGGCGCGAGGTCACCCGTCCGCCCGTGTCGACGTACTCGGCCGCGTCCACCCGGTAGGCTACGGCGGCCAGGGGCGGGTACAGGCCGATCCGCTCCGACGCTTCGACGCCGGGGCCAAAGAAATCCATCATGTAGCCCGCCGCGCGCAGGCCAGGCGACCCCTCCACCAAGACCACATCCCACCCGGCGAGCCCGAGCTGTCGGGCCGTGACCAGACCCGCGATACCCGCCCCAACAACGATGGCCCTCATGAGCGTGCCCGGCTTCCTACCTAGTGGTGCACCCAGTATCCAACAGCCCCCTCGGCTGCGGAAGCCCGGCCGGTGCGCGGCCAGGGCCGGGCCGTAGGGTGGGTGGATGCTACGCCCTCTGCCGCCCGCGGTGCTGGTGCCAGATAAAGGCGAGCCGCAGGGCTGAGACGGACGCCAGCGACACTCCGATGAGCAGCAGCGTGGCCTGGTCGTGGAGGATGAGCTGGGCCACCAGCACGGCCAGTGCGCCCAGACAGGCCAGGAACCCGGCACTGCTGACCAGCCGGGGCCAGAACCCGGCCAGGACCCGGGCGGCGAGCAGGTTCGTGGCTCCGAAAACGGCCAGGAAGACCGCCGATCCGAACGTCAGCAGGGCAGTGATGTCCGGCAGCATGGCGAACGCGGCACCGAACACGGCCAAGAATACCAGCGCGGTGACGGGCAGGCCGGCCCGGGTGGTGGCGAACACGGCCGGCAGCTCGTGCGCCAGCGCGATCTCGTGCATCTGGCGCGCCGTGGAGAACAAGGTGGCGTTGATCGCCGAGCTCGCTGCCAGCAGTGCCCCCAGACTCGCGATCCAGTACCCTGCGGTCCCCAGCGCCGCCTGGCCGGCCGCAGCGAAGGCCACTTCCTTCTGCGCGACGATCACGCCGTCGCTGACCAGCATTTGGGAGCCGATCGTGACGGTGACGTAGACCAGCGTAACGATCGCGACCGAGAGGTAGAGTGCCCGCGGCAGCGTCCAGGCCGGCCGCACGAGGTCATCGTAGTCGTAGGAAAGCAGCTCGAACCCCTCGTAGGCGACGAAGATCGATGCCGATGCGACGATGACGCTGCCCAGACCCTTGTCAGCCAACGGGGCAAGCCGCTCCGGGGAGAAATGCACCAAGCCGATGGCCGCGATCAGGGCCAGCACCGCGACCTTGATCAGGACGACCAGGTCTTCCGAGAGCGCCGATGCGCCCACCCCGCGCAGGTTGATGCCCAGAAACGCCAGCAGGATCAGGATCGCGAATCCGTTCGCGAATGCTCCCGGTAGACCGAACACGTGTGCTGCGTAGTGGCCGAAAGTGAAACCATAGACCGCCAACGCGATCAGATAGCCGAACATGAGCAGCCAGGCGATGTAGGAGCCGGTGCGCGGGTACCCGGCATTGTGCAGGTAGACGAAGAGGCCGCCGGAGCGTCCGGCGCGGGCGGAGAGGGCTGCGAAGGAATGTGCGGTCACCATGGCGATGGCCCCACCGATGATGAAGCTTCCCACGGCGGCGTGTCCGGCCAGTGCGACGGTCACGCCCAGGACGCTGAAGATGCCGCCGCCGATCATGCCTCCGACCGCCATCGCCACCGCATCGCGCAGGCGCAGCTTTCCCAGTCCCTTGTCCCGGTGCGCGGCCGTCCTGGGATGGAAGGGCGCCTTCGGTGTGGGAGGTCCGCTGGTCATCTCGTGCACCCATTTCTCTGCCAGCGATGGCAGGTTTTCGTGCCTGCGCCGACCCTAGCACCACCGCTGAACCGTTAAGGCCGGTGGGTCTAGGATGCCTATAGACGCCGTTGAAAGGGAAGACTAATGACCGGTAGCAGCCCATTGGTGATTGTGGTTGGTTTTGATGGATCCGAGCATTCCCAGACGGCACTGAGCTGGGCGGTGGAGGAGGCCCGCCAGCGCAACGGGCAGCTCCGCCTGATCACGGCCTGGAGCAGCCATCCGATGTCGTGGTATCCGGCCGTGCTGGAAACGGCGGCCGGTGAGATCGCGGCCGAAGATTCCCCTCGACGCATCGCGGAAACTGTCCAGGCCGGGGCATTGGAGAGTGCAGCCGCCGGGGGAGTGGTTGCCACCGGGCACGTCGTTCATGATCATTCCCCGGCATCGGCGATACTTGCTGCCGCCCAGGACGCGGATCTCATCGTCGTTGGTTCCCGGGGGCATGGCGGATTCCCCGGTCTGCACCTGGGCTCGGTCACGAGCCAGGTCATCCACCATGCACCGTGTGCTGTCCTGGTTGCCCGGCCCAAGACCAACGGAGGCGTGAAGCCAGGGGCCGGGAAGCCGTTGCCTGACCCTTGGGTACTTGCCCTTGGAAAGTGACGCGCCCGTGACCGCCGACGGTCCGCTGTCCGAGACCGGCGATCTCGTGGCGGGCTGGTACACGATCGAAGTCGAATCGCATGAGTGCGCCGTCGAGCTCGCGGTCTACGTTTCCTCCGAGCCCGGTACTGGCGGGCAGCCGCTGTACAAGTGGATCGAGGTCCGGGAGGTCATGTCCGAGGCGCCCTCGGGCGACTGACCCGGGGGGGGATTGACGCGCCGACGACTGTTGGACGAAGTGAAGGTCGTCATCCGTGGTTGGCCTGTCGACGTGCGCTGTCTGGTTTCCGGGCCGGATGGATGGCTGTTGTGGTTGGTTGGGGGTGACCCGTCGGCCTCGTGGACAGGGCAGCCCGTCCGGGGCGGTGGACGGGTCAAGGCCGTGGCCGCCGCTGCCGGTGGTCGCGGCCATTATAGGTCGGGTCGCCGGCGTGCCGGAGCCCGGCCGCGTGGCTGGGTCGGGGCTCCGCGGGTCGGTTCGTGGTGGTCCGGCGTCGCAGGGGTGGGCCGGGTGACCGGGGTCGCGCAGGTCACGGTGAGTGGGGTGCCGTCGTGCAGGAGCCGCAGCGGGTCGCCGTCGTGCAGACGGTAGGTCGTGGTGTGCGGGGTGATCTCCACGCTCAGTCGCCGGTCGCGCACGCAAAGGGCGACAGTCAAACGTGTAATGCCGGCGGGGAGGTGGGGGGTGAAGGCGAGGGTGCCATCGCGTTCACGCAGCCCGGCCAGCCCGGGGACGAGCGCGATCCAGGTCCCGGCGAGCGACGCTGCGTGCAGGCCGTCGCGGGTGTTGTACTCGAGGTCGTGCAGGTCCATCAGGGCGGCCTCGGTCAGGTAGTCGTAGGCCAGTTCCAGATGGCCGGTCTCGGCGGCCAGCACCGCCTGGGTGCAGGCCGATAGGGAGGAGTCACGCACTGTGATGGCTTCGTAGTAGGCGAAGTTGCGGGCCTTTTGCGCGGGGGTGAATGCCTCACCGCGCAGGTGCATCGCCAGCACCAGGTCGGCCTGTTTGACGACCTGTTTGCGGTAGAGGTCGAAGTAGGGCACGTGCAGCAGCAGCGGGTACTGCTCGTCGGTCGTGGCAGCGAAGTCCCAGCTAGCGTGGCTGGTGAATCCCTCGGCCTGGGGATGCACGCCAAGGTCGTGGTCGTAGCAGATGACCATGGAGCGCGCCGCGGCACGCCACGCAGTGACCTCCCCGGCGTCGATGCCAAGGAGACGCGCCCGGTCGGGGTGTCGCTTGGCGGCGTCGGCCGCGCAGACAAGATTGTGCCGTGCCATGAGGTTGGTGTAGACGTTGTTATCGGCCACAGCCGAATACTCGTCGGGGCCGGTCACCCCGTCGATACGAAACCCGCCCCGTGCGTCATAGTGCCCCAGAGAGCACCACAACCGCGCCGTCTGGGCCAGCAGCTCCAGCCCAATATCACGCTCGAAGGCCACATCGCCGGTGGCGTGAAGGTAGCGCACCACCGCGTCGGCGATGTCGGCGCCCAGGTGGAAGGCCGCCGTCCCGGCCGGCCAGTAGCCGGAACATTCATGTCCGGCAATCGTGCGCCACGGAAACACCGCCCCGGCCAGACCGAGCTGGGCCGCCCGCTCGCGCGCCTGGGGCAGGATCGAGTGCCGCCACGCCAGCGCGTCGCGCGCGGCCTGCGGCGCGGTGTAGGTGAGCACTTGCAGCACGTAGGTCTCCGTGTCCCAGAACGCGTGCCCGTCATAGCCGGGGCCGGTCAAGCCCTTGGCCGGGATCGCCCGCCCCTCGGCCCGCGCGCCGGCTTGCAGCAGGTGAAACAGCGCAAACCGCACCGCCTGCTGCACCTCGGCATCACCGTCGAGTGCAACGTCGGCACGGGACCAGAACTCATCCAGATAGGCGCGCTGCTCGGCCACCAACCCGTCCCACCCGCTCTGCCCCGCGGCAGTGAGGGCGGCGGCGACCTGATCGGCGACCGCCGGTTGTGAACGAACCGACGACCAGCCGTAGGCGACGAACTTGACCAGCCGCAGCCGCTGCCCTGGCTGCAGGGTCGCAGTGAGTGTCACCCGCGCCAGATCCGGCGTGCTCTCCGCGACAATCCGCACCGAAGCCGGACCCCCCGAGACCGGATTCATCGGGTCCAGGCCCACCGGGGCTGGGGCGTGGATGTCGTGTGTCATTCCCGCTCCCACCCGGAGTCCGCTGACGGCGGTGTGGTGCAGCAGCAGTCCGTTCGTGCCCGCGCAGGCGTGCTGCTCGGACACCAGCGGCGCCCACAACCAGGCTGCCTCCCGCGGGTCGCTGCCGCTGGGAGGCAACGCCTCGTTGGCGACCAGCTCGGACTGCAGAACGACCCGCACCTGGTGGTCGAGGGCTTCGACTTCGTAGCAAATCGCGGCCACCGCCCGCTGCACCAGCGACACCAGCCGCCGTGAATGCACCCGCACCGCCCGCCCTCCTGGAGACACCCACCGCACCTCACGAGTGAGCAGTCCGGTCCGGAAGTCCAGTACCCGTTCGTGGGAGAGCAGTTGCCCGTAACGGATGTCGAAGGGATGATCATCGACCAGCAGCCGGATCAGCTTGCCGTTGGTGACGTCGATGACAGTCTGCCCCGCTTCGGGGTAGCCGTATCCGGCCTCGGCGTAGGGCATCGGCCGCGACTCGTACACACCGTTCAGGTACGAACCGGGCAGCCCGTGCGGCTCCCCTTCGTCCAGGTTTCCGCGCCAACCGAGATGCCCGTTGGACAACGCAAACAGCGACTCGCTCTGCGCCAACACATCGAGGTCAAGACCGGTCTCGCGCAGCGACCACGGCTCGACCGCGTAAGCCGGGTGGCTGATCACGTCCGGTCCAGCAGCTCGGCCAGGTCGGCCACGACGATGTCGGCGCCCGCGGCGCGCAGCGCGCGGGACTGCCCGACCCGGTCCACGCCCACCACGAACCCGAACCCGCCTGCTCGCCCTGCCTGCACACCGGAGAGGGCATCCTCAAACACCGCCGCCCGCCCGGGCGCCACGCCCAGCGCCCGGGCCGCCGCCAGGTAGCTGTCCGGCGCGGGTTTACCCGCCAGCCCCTCGGCCTGCAGGCTGAGACCGTCGATGCGGGCCTCGAACAACTCAGTTATACCGGCGGCTCGGAGCACCTGGTCGCAGTTGGCGCTGGAAGAAACCACCGCGGTACGCAGCCCAGCGGTACGAGCCGCCCGCACGTAGCGTACCGACCCTGCGTAAGCCTGCACACCGTCGTGGCGGATCCGACGGACCAAAATGTCATTCTTAATCCTGCCCAGCGCAGTGACCGTCTCCGCTCCGGCCTGATCGTCCGGGCCGCCTGCCGACAGCTCGATGCCGCGGGAGGCCAGAAACGAGGCCGTGCCATCAGCCCGGGACTTGCCGTCAACGTAAGTGTCATAGTCCGCGGCCGGGTCGAACGGAACGAACGGTGTCCCGAGCTGCCGCGCCCGCGATTCCAGGTAGGCGTCGAACATCTCCTGCCACGCTGCCGCGTGAACTGTCGCTGTGGCGGTCAGCACACCATCCAGATCGAACAGGCATGCAAGCATCGTCGTCGGCAACCCCACTGAAACCGCGGCCACCGGTGTCTCCGGGGCGGGTGTCATGCTGGCCCCGCGTCAGACAAACACGTCGTCGCGCTGGCCTCCATGGCCGCGCCGGCGAGTAGAAGGCACTGCCGCTGGCTCATCTGGCCTTTGCGCATCGCGAACAACGTATGTCGTGTCGTCATGAGAGTCCTTCCGTCTGGGGTGACGCTGCGTTTACGGCGATAACCGCCCCGGGTGTTGACCGGCTGCACTGCCGGCGTCACCCGCGACGGGGCGGCGCAGCCGCGGTCGGGGATGGCCTCCGGGACGGCGGAAAGTCCGTCCTCGCCATCGGAACGTGTCGCAGCCGGTACCGGGAGCCTGGCCGTGCCGTAGGGGGCGAGCAGGGCCTGATCCAGATTCCACTGTGCGATGCACCGTTCATCGTGGTGATCATCGACCACCGGAACCGACACCGAGGCAGGGGGGCGCCGAACAGTCGGCCCTGCTCGGCTGCCAGTCCCAGGGCCCGGGCGGCGAGGATACGGGCGAAGTGCCCGTGGGTGACGTGGACGACCGGCCGGGGGCAGTTCTTGCCGTGCGCGTGCAGAACAGCGTCGGCCCGGTTGCCGATGTCGGCGGTGGACTTCCCATGCCGGGAGCTAACGTGCCAGATGATCCACCCGGGTGCGGGCAGACGGATCTGCTCGATGGCCAGGCCTTCGTAGCCGCCGAAGTCGTATTCGGGCGCCAAGGTGTCGATCATGGCAGGTCGCTCGGGCAGAGCCAGTGCAGCGGTCTCGATCGCGCGGCGACGGGGGGCCACCACCGCGGGGCTTCGGCCGTGCAGCACGCGTTCCAGAAGGGACCCTAACTCGGCAGCTTGGCGGGGCCCGTTCACTATCAAGCCCACGTCAGTGGTGTGGGTGTAGCGGCCGGGCAGCGTCCAGTCGCTCTCACCATACCCGATGACGATCAGCCTCATTGGTGCTCGGCTCGGCGCGTGAAACGGTGATCGCTGCCGCCGGCTCCACGCGCCAGCGGACGGACATGACAGTGCGCGTGGCATGCTGAATCTGCCCAATCGGTGCACGGAGCGGTGTGGGTGATTATCATGGTGAGTCTGAGTCTGAGTCTTTCCGTGAGACGGGCGCCTGGACATCGTCAGCTGGCAAGGGGGTTTGGTTAGTGGACGCTGGCTGGGCGGATCCGTCGTGTTCGGCACACCAGGTGCAGCGGCGGCGATCGTCGGTGCCGGGGTGGTCGTGGTGATGGTTCTTGATCTGCTGCCCGTAGGGGCAGTCGTCGTTGTCGTGGTAGGCGGGGTCGCCCGGGTCCGTGTCGGTGTAAAAGGCAGATGTCGGGGTCGGGCCGTGGGTGGGGTCGTTTTCGGGTGATGGCGCGCCCTCGATCAGACCCCTGTCGTCCGGGCTCGTGGTCGTCGTCGCGGGGTCAAGGATGCGGTAGGCAAGTATTTTGATGCGGTCACTCGCCAGGGCCCAGATGATGGCGTAGCCCCAGACGAAGCCGGCCCAGCCCCAGCCCAGCGGGGTCATGAACAGCCCGTAGACGGCGATCAGGGTCGCGATGATCTGGGTGCCGAGGACGGCGATCCACAGGATGCGGGCGGGTCGGATGGACCAGAACGGGCCGCGGGTGCGGGTGAGGAAGATCGTGAGATGCCCGGCGACGGAGAGCATCAGATACATCATGGTCTGCAGCTTGGGCTGGCCGAGGTCGAAGACCCGATTACCGAGGTAGAACAGGCCGAACGCGGCGATCGGGCCGACGACGCCCAAGACCGTGGCGATGCCAAGGACGAGGCGCATGTTCCAGGCCTCGGGCTGGTTCTTGTAGTGGACGTTGTCGTAGGCGATGGACAGGATCGCCCCGTCGTTGAGCAGTGCCAGCATTACGATCATGATCGCGGTGACGGGGAAGAAGTTGAAGACGAGGATTGACCCGGTCACGAACAGCAGCACCCGCAGGGTTTCGGCGATGCGGTACATGGCGTAGGAGTTCATCCGCTGGAAGATCTTGCGGCTTTCCTTGATGGCGTCGATGATCACCGCCAGCCCGGGGGTGAGCAGGACGATGTCGGCGGCGGCGCGGGCGGCGTCGGTGGCACCGGAGACGGCGATGCCGCAGTCGGCTTTCTTCAGGGCGGGGGCGTCGTTGACGCCGTCGCCGGTCATGCCGACGATGTGGCCGCGCTGCTGGAGGACGTCGATGATGTGGTACTTGTGCTCGGGGAAGACCTGGGCGAACCCGTCGGCGGTCTCGATGGACCGCACTCTCACCGGGGTTTCCTGCTTCTTCACGTCACCGAGGCCGGCGGCGTCGAGGATGTTGGTGCCGAGCCCGACTTTGGCCGCGGTCTCTTTGGCGATCGCGATCGCGTCCCCGGTGACCATTTTCACGCTCACGCCCATCGTCCGGGCAGTGGCGATGGTGGTCTTTGCGTCTTGGCGGGGCGGGTCGAACAGTGGAAGCACGCCCAGGAACTTCCAATCGTCCTGGCCGTCGGCGCGGGCCACCCCCAGCGACCGGTAGCCGCGTGCGGCGAAGTCGTTGACGGCAGCCTCGACGGCCGGTGTGTTCTTGGCGCTGTCACCTGCGAGAGCGAGGATGACCTGCGGGGCGCCCTTGCTGACCTTGAACGTCGTCCCGTCAGCGCCGGTGACGGTGGCCTCGGTGCGTTTGTCGACCGGGTTGAACGGCTCGAAGTGGGTGATCGTGTAGGGCTCCAACGCGCCCTTGTCGGGGAGGCCACCGAGCACGGCGAGGTCGATGGGGTCATCGTTATCGGCGCGCGAGGCCAGCGCACCCGCCAGGACGACCTCGGCGGCCGTGACGGTGTCGATGCTGAACGGATCGCCCAGGGTAAGCGAGTTCTGGGTCAGGGTGCCGGTTTTGTCCGCGCACAGCACGTCCACCCCGGCCAGTTCCTCGATCGCGACCAGCCGGCTCACGACGGCCTTCTTCTTGGCCAGCAGCCGGGCACCGACCGCCATGGTCACCGACAGCACCGTGGGCATCGCGACCGGGATCGCCGCGACGGTCAGCACGAGAGCGAACTGCAGGGTGGTCAGGACCGCGTCGCCGCGCAACAGGGAGACGAGCACGATCACCGCGACGAAGACTGCCGCGAGGACGATGAGGTAGTTGCCGATCTTCAGGACGGCTTTTTGGAAGTGGCTGACGGTGTGGGCGTCGGCGACCAGTTCGGCGGTCTTTCCGAAATAGGTGCGGGTGCCGGTGGCGTAGACCAGCGCGCCGATCTCGCCGCGTCGGATGATCGAGCCCGAATACACCGGATCGCCGGGCGTGCAGGTCGCGGGCAGGGACTCTCCGGTGAGGGCGGATTGGTCGACCTCGATCTCGTCGCCGTCCAGCAGACGGGCGTCGGCGGGGACGATGTCGCCGAGCCGGAGACGGATCACGTCCCCGGGCACCAGTTCTCGTGCTGCCGGGGTCACCCATTCGCCGTCACGTCGCACCCGGGCGGTGATGGCGAGTTTGGCTTTCAGCGCGTCGATGGCGTTGCCGGCTTGGCGCTCCTCGGTGTAACCGACCACGGCGTTGGCCAGCAGCAGCACGAGGATGATGAAGAAGTCCGGCCAGTGCCCGACCGCGCCGGAGAGGATCACCGCGGCCTCGATCATCCACGGGATCGGCCCCCAGAAGTAGGACAGGAACTTCAGCAGCGGGTTGGTCTTGTGCTCGGCGATCTCGTTGGGCCCGTACTGGATCAGCCGTTTCGCCGCTTCGGCCTGGCTCAACCCGTCAGGGGAGGTGCCGAGCTGCTTCTGGACCTCCGCCATAGGCAGCGACTTCAAGTCGTGCTTCGGGTCAGGTTGAGACGTCGCCGAGCCACCCGCCGTGGAATCGGCCGGCGGGGACTTGGTGCCGTCAGTGCTCATGGCGGACATCCGTCTGGTCAAAATGGGTGTCGGTACCGCGGCGGGCATCCCGATTGGATGTCACACGTCGTTGGAGGGCCTGCTGGGCGGTGGCCGCATTCGCGTCGTTGCCGTCCCAGATCGTCAAGGCGGGCTGCTGGATCGCGCGGCCGAAGGAGAACGCCACAGGCCACGGCAGGGGTGGGCCGTTACGGCTGTTGATGGCGGCAAGCCGGGCCGTGGCAAGGTCTCCGGTCTGGCCGCCGGAGAGGAACGCGATCCCGGCGACCGCGGCCGGAACAGCCCGCCTCAGGCACGCCCGGGTTGCCTCGGCGACGGACTGCACCGGGTCCTGGATAGGACAATCAAGGCCGGGAAGGATCATGTTGGGTTTCAGGAGCATGCCCTCCAACACGATTCCCTGTTCTGTGAGTTGATTGAACACGACACGAAGCACGTCTTCGGTGACCTGACCGCACCGCGCCAGAGTGTGCTCACCGGTCATCAGCACTTCCGGTTCGACGACCGGCACCAGGCCGGCTTCCTGACACAGCGCAGCGTAGCGTGCCAGCGCGTGCGCGTTGGCACGTGTGCAGGCCCGGCTGGGGGTGGCAGCACCGATGGTGAACACGGCCCGCCATTTCGCGAAGCCGGCGCCCATCTGGCGGTACTCGGCCAGACGGGCGCGCAAGCCATCCAGGCCTTCAGTAACCTTTTCCCCCGGATGACCGGCCATCGGTGTCGTACCGAGGTCAACCTTGATGCCCGTGGCGATCCCGGCTTCGCGCAGTACGCCCAGGAACGGCACGCCATCGGCGGTATGTTGCCGGATTGTCTCGTCACAGACGATGACACCGCTGATGCTGTCCCCAAGCCCCGGGGTGGTGATGATCAGTTCCCGGTAAGCGCGGCGGGCCTGGACGGTCTGGGGTATCCCGAACCGGGCGAAGCGCCGGTTGCAGGTGGGGATCGATTCGTCGATCGCCAGCAGGCCCTTGTCGTCGGCCACCAACGCCCGCGCGGTGTCCAGCAAGGCGGTATTGATCAGGGGGCCATCGATTGCCCCGGTGCCAGCCGGTGGGGAAGGGGTCCCCGGCGTGAGCGTTGTCAGGCCGGGGACCGGAGAGGGGATGGCCGGTGGTGTGTCGGTCATTGCCATGGGGTCCATACCCAGTCGCGGATCTCGGGCAGGTCCTGGCCGTGTTGGTTGATGTAGAGGTTGTGTTCGATGAGTTTGTCCGCCATGGTCTGTTTCAGGTAGTCCCCGGTGGCGCCGAGTTGGGGGATCCGGTCGATGACGTCCTGGACGAGGTGGAAGCGGTCGAGCCGGTTTTGCACGCGCATGTCGAAGGCTGTGGTGATGGTGCCTTCTTCGATGTAGCCGCGCACGTGCAGGTTGTGGTTGGTCCGCCGGTAGGTCAGGCGGTGGATCAGGGTCGGGTAGCCGTGGAAGGCGAACACGATGTGCTTGTCCTTGGTGAACAACGAGTCGTAGTCCTGGTCGGAGAGGCCGTGCGGGTGCTCGCTCGCGGATTGCAGCTTCATCAGGTCCACGACGTTAACCACCCGGACCTTCAGCTCGGGCAGATTTTCCCGCAGTATCGAGACCGCGGCCAGCACCTCCAGGGCGGGAGTGTCCCCGCAGCAGGCCAGGACGACGTCCGGTTCGGCGCCGCGGTCATTGCCGGCCCACTCCCAGATCCCGATTCCCTTGGTGCAGTGGACCTCCGCCTCGGCCATCGAAAGCCATTGCGGCATGGCGTGCTTGCCGGCGACGATGACGTTGACGTAGTGACGGCTTCGCAGGCAGTGGTCGGCGACGGTGAGCAGGCAGTTGGCGTCCGGCGGGAGGTAGACCCGGACGATGTCGGCCTTCTTATTCACCACATGGTCAAGGAAGCCTGGATCCTGGTGGGTGAAACCGTTGTGGTCCTGCTGCCACACGTGGGAGGCCAGCAGATAGTTCAGCGAGGAGATGTCACGTCGCCACGGCAGGGCCTTGGTGATCTTGAGCCATTTGGCATGCTGGTTGAACATCGAGTCCACGATATGGATGAACGCCTCGTAGCAGTTGAACAGGCCATGCCGGCCGGTGAGCAGGTACCCTTCAAACCATCCCTGGCACTGGTGCTCGGAGAGCATCGAGTCCAGCACTAGCCCTGCCGGCGCCAGCGACTCGTCACCTTGGACAGTGTGGGCGTCCCATTGGCGGTCGGTGACCTCGAAGACAGCTCCAAGCATGTTCGACAGCGTTTCGTCAGGGCCGAAAATCCGGAACGTGCGTCGTTCCTCGTTCAGCTGGACGACATCGCGCAGGAACTCCCCAAGGACGCGCGTGTCCTGCGCTTCCGCGGCGCCGGGGGCTGTCACGGCGACCGCGTGGGTCCGGAAGTCGGGCATCTGCAGGTCCCGTAGCAGCAGTCCGCCGTTGGTGTGGGGATTAGAGCCCATCCGCCGTTGCCCGGTCGGGGCCAGTGCCGCCAGCTCGGGCAGCAGCCGCCCGTCCTGGTCGAACAGCTCCTCGGGTTTGTAGGAGCGCATCCAGGTATCCAGCTGCTCGACGTGCCCGGGATGGTCCTCGTCGATCAGCAACGGCACCTGGTGGGACCGGAAGGTGCCCTCGATGGCCAGCCCGTCGACTACTTTTGGCCCGGTCCAACCCTTGGGTGAGCGCAGTACGATCATCGGCCAACGCGGCCGCGTGCCATCCTTGCCGCTGCGCGCATCAGCTTGAATGCGGCGGATCGTTTCGACTGCATGGTCGAGGGTGGCGGCCATGCGTTGGTGCATCGCCTCGGGCTCGTTACCTTCGACGAAGTGCGGGTCCCAGCCGCAGCCGCGCAGGAACGCTTCCAGCTCGTCGTGTTCGATGCGGGCCAGCACGGTCGGGTTGCTGATCTTGTAGCCGTTCAGGTGCAGGATCGGCAGCACTGCGCCGTCCTCGATCGGGTTCAGGAATTTTGTGGAGTGCCAGGCTGTGGCCAGCGGCCCGGTCTCGGCTTCCCCGTCGCCGATGACGCAGGCGACGACCAGCCCGGGGTTGTCGAAGACGGCCCCAAAAGCGTGGCTCAAGGAATAGCCCAGCTCCCCGCCCTCATGGATCGAGCCCGGCGTGGTAGGAGCCACATGGCTGGAAATGCCACCCGGGAAGGAGAACTGCATGAACAACTTCTTCATACCCGCCTCGTCCTGGCTAACGTCCGGATAGATCTCCGAATAGCTGCCCTCAAGATAGGTGTTCGCGACCAATGCCGGTCCGCCATGCCCAGGCCCGGCAACATAGAACATGTCCAGCCCGTACTTCACGATCACCCTGTTCAGATGCACGTAAATGAAATTCTGGCCCGGAGTCGTCCCCCAATGCCCCACCACCAACGGCTTCACGTCCCCGAACTCCAGCGGACGCCTGAGCAACGGGTTGTCGTAGAGATAGATTTGTCCCACCGACAGATAGTTCGCCGCACGCCAGTAGGCATCCATCCGGGACAGCAGTTCAGGACCCAAGACTGAGCCCGGCGCTGTACCCTCCGCATCTCCTGGCATGCCAGGTGCCGGACTCTCTGTGTTGACGGACTTGCTCGGCTCAGTCATGCTGTTGCTCCCTTGACATGGGTGACCCGGGTGGGGCCTTGGCCGTCGACGCACCAGGCGTGCTGTCGGGCGCTTCCGGCGGCGAGTTGCGGCCGGTGATCGTGGTACCTGCGCTTCCGTCCAGGACGTCGGCTGCCTCAGTGAGGGCGCCGATCGCGGACGGAAGGCCGGTTGCGGCGGTGAACCACGCACCCGCGGCAACCTTCGGACCCATCGAGCCGGCCGGAAGCTGCAGTTCGGCCAATTCGTCAACGCTGATGCGATCAATGGGACGCGCGTGCGGGGTGCCGAAGTCGTGCATGACTGCTGCGACGTCGGTGAGTAGGAGCAGCCTGTCCGCACCGACATCAAGGGCGATGCGGGTGGAGGTATAGTCCTTGTCGACCACAGCCTCGACGCCGTGCAGCTGACCCGACAGATCCCGGATGACGGGCGATCCGCCGCCGCCGCCGCAGACCACCAGCGCGCCGATGTGAAGCAGGTGCTGGATGCAGTCCAGTTCGACGATTCCCAGCGGCTGAGGGGAGGCCACGACCCGCCGCCAGGCCGGGCCGTCGGCGCGGACCTGCCAGCCATGTTGCGCAGCCAGGGACTCGGCCTCACTGCGGGGGTAGGTCCGTCCGATGAATTTCGAGGGCGAAGCGAACCCCGGGTCTGCTGCATCGACGACGGTCTGCGTGATCACCGCGACGACCGGACGCAAGACGCCGGCGTTGCGCAACTCTTGGGTGAGCCAGTACCCGATCATCCCCTGGGTCTGGGCTCCGAGAGCATCCAACGGGTAAGCCGCGGTCAGTGACGGATCCGCGTCGCTCTCCATGGCCAACAGCCCGATCTGGGGGCCGTTGCCGTGGCACACGATCAGTTGGTGTTCTTTAGCGAGAGGTGCCAGGGCTGCTGCGGCCTCGCGGATATGGCGCCGTTCAACATCGGCGTCGGGCCGGTCCGTGCGTTCAAGCAGGGCGTTACCGCCGAGCGCGACCACGATGCGCATATCAGCTACCCCAAGCGGCGACAAAGACGGGCAGTTGGTCCAGCCGCAACCGTTCCCATGGCACCGGCGGCGCCGTGGGCACTCGCTCGTTGACTGGATCAAGCACGATCATGATTGCGGCGACAGACATGATTCACACCAATCCGCACCCCAGCGAACAGCCGGTACCTGATCGCCAGTGGCGAGGCCGACGCGGAAGCCGGCGTCCGACATGCCCGAGATGTAGCTCACACTATACTCCCAAGCCGAAGTCCCGCTATTGCGAGCACGCCCCCACGGCCACGCCGTAAGGGACCGTGATTGCGCAGAACCCGCCCGCCGCCATCGAACCTTCTCCCTTTCGATGGTCACGACGTATCACACGCGGATCGCTATCCGGTGAGGAACCGGCTCCTCCCGACTTCCGCCGTCGACAGGTGCCCCTCGCCGCAGGCCGTTCCCACACGGCGATGCAAGGCATAGACCTAAATCCGCCTGCGATAACGATCTGGCGCCGCCGACAATGCTCCGTCAATGTGACGAGATGCGTCGTCCTCCGCGCGCACGGCGACCCTTCCGAAGGGACCTCGTCGTGGGTTAACTCGTCCACGTCATAGGGTTGCTACTTGACTTGGCAGGTTTCGCGCTTGCGCAGCTCGGAGTGCTGGCTCAGAAGTCATTTAGCTATCTGATGCTGAATCCCATCGGTTCAGCCGCGCGGGCCGCCGAAGCGGTCTTGGAGCAGCAATGGGGTTTTCTGCCGCTTCAGAGAGGCCAAAACCCTGCCGGCGTAGAGGGAATCGTGGCGACTATCCTGCGGAATCCTTGCCCGTTGTGACCCAACGGGGCAGACTCACGCATGAAGGCGGATTCATCCGTGTTTGACGTCAGCTGGGCAAAATAGGGAGGGCGCGATGGCAGGATTGATTGCGGTTTCAGTTGATGAGGTGCGCCCCATATCGGTTCCGGATGCCTGCCCCTACGGCACTGGCGCTCCAAGCGGATGTGGAGAGGATGTTCCGCCCCAGCCGCTGGCGATTGACCTAGGGGAGGTTGACCGTGCCGCGGAATGTCGTGCGTAGAGGTTTCAGCCGGGACCTCGTGGGAAGCTTCAACAAAGTCCTCCAGAGCGCGGGCGCCTACCTGGACGTAGCAATCGACCCACAGCTTGGCGAGGGCTGCTCTGTCGCCTTCCACCACCAGAGGCAGGGATCGCGGTGTGGCGGAGATGCCTCCACGGACCCCGGGAACTCTTATGCAATGACAGGAAGTGTTTATGTGTCGACTCTTTGGCCTGCATGCTGGAACGGATCCGGTCAGGGCAACGTTTTGGCTGCTCAAGGCCCCGGACAGCCTATCCGAGCAAAGCCGGCGTGAACCGGATGGCGCAGGCATAGGGGTGTTCGGCGACAGCGGGGTCCCGGTAGTCACCAAACAGGCCCTCGCGGCGTTTGAAGACCCGGAATTCGCGACCGCCGCCCGCGAACTGAAAAGCACGACCTTTGTCGCCCACGTCCGGTATGCCACCACCGGCGCCCATACGGCAGTGAATACGCACCCCTTTGAACAGGACGGCCGGCTCTTCGCCCACAACGGCGCCTTCGGGGAACTGGACAAGCTCGATGCCCGGCTGGCCGAACTCCACGGCACGGATCTGGTCCTGGGGCAGACGGACAGCGAACGGATGTTCGCCCTGATCACTGTGGAAACCAGACGCCACGTGGGAGATTTGCAGACCGGCTTGTCCGCCGCCCTGACCTGGATTGCCGCAAACCTGCCCGTCTATAGTCTCAATTTGGTCATCACGACGGCGACCGGGCTGTGGGCCTTGCGATACCCGGACACGCACGAACTCTACGTCCTTGAACGGGCCCCGGGAGGACACCGCCGCAACGACCCCTTGGATGTCGATAGCCGCCGGATTCATGGACACAGCCGTGCCCTGGCCAGTAGACGCTCGGTCATCATCGCCAGCGAACCCATGGACCCTGATCCCGGATGGCGGCTTTTGGAACCCGGTGAACTGCTCCACGTCGATGGCAGCCTCGACCCCCACATCAGCTGGCCGCTGCCCCGAAATCCTGCCCGTTCCCTGCCCCCGCCAATGCCGGGGCCTCCCGCCCCCACTTCGAAACCAGATGCGGCCCACACTCATTCCGCTGACGGGTAGTGACCGGCCCGGCGGCGAGGCGGCCCCCGGCAAAGACATAGACCCGCAGAAATCGGCTTGCGCCGGGGAGGTCCCACAGGGGCGGAATGGTGAGCCTTCCCCACTGACAGCATGCCGAAGCGCTCGGCGCCAACGGCAACGCCTGACGGGTGCCAATAGCCAGCATGCCGTGGCCTTTCCCGCTCTGATGATTCCACCATCCCCGGACATGCCCAGAGGATGATCACGGCCCGGACTGGTACGTACAGGGACAGCAGCCTCAAAGGTGCCCCCGATGTATCGGGAAACGATGAAGGACACGGGGGAGGCCCTGACCGGGACCTACCATCCGACCGGGGAAGGGAAATTCTTCTTCACCATGATGGCCGCGTTCGCCGAACTCGAGCGCGACGTGATCCAGGAACGAACCGTGGCCGGCCTCGCAGCCGCCCGGGCACAAGGCCGCACCGGCGGCGGCCCAACAGTCATGGATACCGATACCCTCGCTGCCGCTAGGGCCAGACACGCCAACGGGGAAAGTCCCACCCAGATTGCCAAAGCAATCGGTGTATCCCGGGCATCCATCTACCGCCACCTGCCAATCAGCAACCCCCGGACCGTGCCACCGGAACAGAATCCTTAGCGCCAACCACTGTTCCCCTGCAGGTCAGACCCCAAGACGTGCTTGCAAGAGAGAGCTCCCAGCCCGAGAGCACAACGGACCGGAATCTATCCCGGTGGTGGAGGGGGGTGCCCTTTCCGGGCCGGTGGGAGCGTCGTATAGTCGGAAGTGGCGATGGATCTCGCCGGGACGTGTTCGACGTCCGAAGTGCCGGCCGGCTGATGGTTCCTACGGTTGAAGGTAGGTCTTTCATGGCCATTCGAGACAACTCCGCCCGGCACCCAGCCGCGGAAATCCATCCAAGCCACCAGGTTTCATCGCGGACGTGGCGACATGGCTGAGGTGCGGACAGGTGCTGCCGACCACCCCGCCGAAACAAATCCCGTGTCCGGGCTGCTGCCCGCCGGGCCCTTGGTCCTGTCGGTGGAAGAGGTGCGCCAGCTGTGGTCCTTCGTCCACGGGGACATAATGGACGGTGCGATGCGCCGGACCCTGCGCGCCTCGCTGGGCCTGTGCCCGCGCCATTCCTGGGGCACGCCGTCGTGGAGATCGAGCTGTGGCAAGCCGGAGCCGGGCGGCGGGCCGGGCACCAGCCCTTCGACGTCGCCATCTTGCACGAGGACCTGCTGGAGTACGCGGCGGGGGAGCTGAGGCGGCCGCAGTCCGTCTTCCACAGGGACCGTGCACGCCAACCAACACCGACACGGTCCTGCCGGATTTGCGACGAAATGGCCGGCCGCCTCCCCGAGGGACTGCGGATGGGGTACGCCAATTCGAACTCCGAAGCCCTGACCATCGAGACAAACAGGCTGGCGTTCACCACGCCCTGGTGCCGGGAAACCAGCGCGGCCTGGCTGCCCCGGGCCTGTCCGCCGTGCCTCGGCCAGGCACCGGCGGCCCCGGCCCTGTTGTGCCGGCGACATCTGGCGGCCCAGGGGGAACTCTCCCGGGACACCGGGGCCGCCGTTGCCCACCGCCTGCTGGAGATCCGCGCCCGTTTGCTGGGGTTGATTGAGTCGATGACCGATCATGGTGAACCGGCGACCGCCGAGGATGATGCGTCATGGATCGAGGCGGTGGGGTGGTTTGCTGGCTGGGGCGTGCCCTTCTGTCTGTCCCGCCCCGGGAAAGGGCCGTAGCGGGGACGCCGACAGGCACATGGTGGCGGTTAGGGCTCGTAAGTAAATAACCGAGTGTGTCGCGTGTGGGGTCTTATCGTTGTGTTATGGCTATTGATCCTGAGGTGGAGACGGTGTTGCGGGCGAAGTTCGATTCGCTGTTGCCGCATTTGGATGAGCGTCAGCGCCGCCTAGCCTTGGCTGCGGAGGCGCGGTCGTTGGGTCATGGTGGGATTAAGCTGGTGGCCCGGGCGGCGGGGGCGAGCCCGGCGACGGCGTCCAGGGGTGTGGCCGAGTTGGAGGCCGGCAATGTTCCGTTGCAGCGGGTCCGCCAGCCGGGGGGAGGGCGTAAAGCCCAAACGGTCACCGATCCCGGGCTGGTCGATGCACTGCTGGCCCTGGTGGAGCCCGAGGAGCGGGGTGACCCGATGTCGGCGTTGCGGTGGACGACGAAATCCCTCCGCGCCCTGGCCGCGGAGCTCAGCGGCTCCGGCCCCCCGGTGTCGGCATGGACGGTGGCGAACCTGCTCCACGAGCAGGGCTTCTCGCTGCAGGGCAACGCGAAACAGGTCGAGGGTGCCGCCCATCAGGACCGTGATGCCCAGTTCACCTATCTCAACGATCAAAGCGCTGCCCACATGGCTGCCGGCGAGCCGGTGATCAGCGTGGAGACCAAGAAAAAGGAACTTGTCGGCCTCTACAAGAACGCAGGGCAGCAGTGGCGGCCCGCCGGGGACCCGGTACGGGTAAACGTGCACGATTTCCCCGACCCGGACCTGGGCAAGGCCAATCCGTACGGGGTGTATGACATCGCCGCCGATGACGGCTGGGTGTCGGTCGGCACGGACCATGACACGGCAGCGTTCGCGGTCGAGACGATCCGCCGCTGGATCCACCAAGTCGGCACGGACGCGTACCCCGGTGCGAAGAAACTGCTGATCTGCGCGGACGGTGGCGGGTCCAACGGTTACCGGCTCCGCGCGTGGAAAACCGAACTCGCCGCCCTGGCCGCCGAAACCGGTCTGGACATCACCGTCTGCCACCTCCCACCGGGCACCAGCAAGTGGAACAAAATCGAGCACCGGCTCTTCAGTCACATCTCGATGAACTGGCGCGGGCGGCCCCTGACCAGCCACCAGGTCATCATCGATCTCATCGGTGCAACCACCACGAAAACCGGCCTGAACGTCCACGCTGAACTCGACGACAACACTTACCCGACCGGGATCAGGATCAGCGACACCGAGATGGCGGCACTGCCCATCACCCGCCACAAATTCCACGGCGACTGGAACTACACCCTCAACCCCGCCAAACATCAATAATGGCGTGTTATTTACTGGCAGACCCTAAAGCCGGGGTCACAGGCTGGCACCCAGATACATGAACCCTGTAGTGTCGGCCTCGGTGATGGATCCCGCCGGGACTGGCCTCCAGTCCGAACTGCCGAATGGCTAATGGTTCCTACCTTTGAGTGATAAAGGTAGGTTCAGCATGCCCGGTTCCGGAACACTCGTCCTCCTGCGGCACGGCGAAAGCGCCCTGAACGCCGAGGGCCGTTTCACCGGGCTCCTGGACCCGCCCCTGACCTGCCGGGGACGCGATGATGCCGACGGCGCGGCCGCCCTGATCGCCGAAGCCGGCCTGGCACCCACCCGCATTTTCACCTCCACCCTCCGGCGCGCCATCGACACGGCCGACATCGCCGCCCGCATCCTCGGGATCACCCGGGCGCCGGCCCGGGCATGGCAGCTCAACGAGCGCAACTACGGGTCCCTGACCGGCCGGTGCAAGGCCGAGCTCTTGAGCGAATTCGGGCCCGAGGTGATGCATTTTTGGCGCCGCACCCTCTATGGGACGCCCCCACCCATGGACTGGGAGGCGTTGGGGCGGCTGCGCCGGAGCCCGGCCCTGGCCGCGGTGCCGGCCGGGACCGTCCAAGCCACCGAGTCCCTGTGCCGGGTGGCCGGGCGGGTCAGGGACTTCTGGCACGAGTCCCTGCGCCCGCTGCTGCTGCAGGGGCACACCGTGTTGTGCGTGGGCCACGGCAACTCGCTTCGCGCCCTCTGCCTGCTGTTGGACGGCCTCGGCGAGGCGGAGCTGGAAGGTCTGAACATTCCGACAGGGCAGCCTCTGGTGTACCGGACCGACGGCAACGCCCGGCCCCTGATCCGGGGTGGCCGCTATCTGGATCCGCAGGCTGCGCGGAGAGCAGCCGAGAAGGTCGCCGCCGCCGGCGGCACCTAAGAGAAGAACGGAGCACACCATGACCGACCTGCACATCACCGCCGTCAGGGCCCTGCAGATCCTGGACTCCCGCGGCTATCCGACGCTGGCCGTCCAGCTCGAAAACGAGGCCGGGGCGGTGTTTGAGGCCTCCGCCCCTTCCGGGGCCTCAACCGGTGCCCATGAGGCCGTGGAACTGCGCGACGGCGGCACCGCCTGGTCCGGGCGCGGGGTCACCGGCGCCATCGCCGCCGCCACCGGTGAGATCGGCACGCTGCTGCGTTCCCGGCCCTGGGAGACGCAGCGGGCCTTGGATGAGGCGCTGTGTGCCCTGGACGGGACGAAGAACAAGTCCCGCCTCGGCGCCAACGCCCTGGTGGCGGTGTCCATGGCCGCGGCCCGGGGATTTGCCGCCGGTGGAGGGCACTCCCTGCACACGTGGATCTCCCACACGATGGGCCGCGCCGAACGGCTTCCGGTCCCGCATTTCAACGTCCTCAACGGCGGCCAGCACGCCGCCAACGCCCTGGCCTTCCAGGAATTCATGATCGCCCCGGTCGGGGCGGCCACCTACCCGCAGGCCCTGGAATGGGGGGCGGGCATCTACCACGCCCTGGCCGGGATCCTGCGCCGGAAGGGCCTGGCCACCGGGCTCGGGGACGAGGGTGGCTACGCCCCGGAGATCTCCTCGCCCGAGGAGGCCCTGGACCTGATCATGGCCGCCATCGAGGCCGCCGGGTACCGGGCCGGCACCGGGGAGGTGGCCATCGCCCTGGACCCGGCCGCCAACTCCTTCTACAGCGAGGGCGGCTACCACTTCAACGGCCGCACCTACACGCCGGACCACATGGTCGACTACTACGGGACACTCCTGGACGACTACCCGATCCGCAGTCTGGAGGACCCGCTGGCCGAAGACGACGCCGCGTCCTGGCCCCACCTGGTCTCCGTCCTGGGCCGACGGACGCAAATCGTTGGCGATGACCTGTTCGTCACCCAGTCCGCACGGGTTGCAGAGGGGATCCGGTCCGGGTCCGCGACCGCGGTGCTGATCAAGCCCAACCAGGTCGGCACCGTCACCGAAACCCTGGACACCCTCACCACCGCGGCGAAGGGCGGGTTCACCGCCATGGTCTCGCACCGGTCCGGGGAAACCACGGACAGTTTCGTCGCCGATCTGACGGTCGGCTCCGGCTGCGGCCAGCTCAAGTCCGGCGCCCCCGCCCGTGGGGAGCGGGTGGCCAAGTACAACCGGCTGCTGGAGATCGCCGATGCCAACCCCACCCTGCCCTACGGGCTCGAACCCACCCTCGGCCAAGGAACCACCCATGCCTGACCACCACAGGATCATCCAGACACAACCGGCCCCGCAGCCCCGCCAGCGGATGGCCGGCCCCGTCGTCGCCGGCGTCGTGCCGGGCCAGCCGGCCATCGTGATCCGCCAGGCAGCGGCCCTGGCCTACAACCTCGGCGTGGGTCTGGTCCTCGCCTATGTCGACGTCACCCGGTATCTGGTCGAGGACCACGATGGCGGGGACGACACCTCGGCGCCCATCGACCCGGACGGGGTTGATGAGAGGGACGACGTCGAAGGTGCCGCCGCGTCGATCCGGGAACAGATGGGCGCCGAACTGGGGGCCGATGACACCGGCTGGTCCTTCGTGACCCTCGCCGGGGAACCGGCCTACGCCCTGGCCCGGTTGGCCGAGTCCGTGCACGCCTGTGTGATCGTCGTGGGGACACGTGAACGCGGGGTGGGGGCGCGTTTGGAGGAGTTTCTCATCGGCTCCGTCGCCGTCCACCTGACCCATCGCCAACACCGGCCCGTCCTGGGCATCCCCCTGGACCCGCACCCCATCAAGGGAGGCAGCTGATGGCCGAGCACAGACCACCTACCGAAGCCGTGTCCGAGCCCGGACTCGACAACCTTCCCGTGGACAGCGACGTTGACATCCCGGACCCGGTGCGCCGGCCCATCCATCTGCACCCCGGTTTTGTTGTGTTGGTGGTGGTGGGCGGGATCGTGGGCGCTCTGGCCCGCTACGGGCTCGGCACCGTCCCGCCGGCCCCGGGCGGGTGGCCGCTGCCCGGACACCGGCCGGTTGCGGGTGCTGCGCCTGCTGGCCGGAACGGGCTTCATGGGCGCCTTCACCACTTACAGCACCTTGGCCGTGGACGCCGTACACCTTTTTGACGCCGGAGTGGCGACGGCCGCTCTGGCGTATTTGGCGGCGAGCCTTTTCGGCGGGGCCGGTGGGACGCTTACCGGGATCTGGGTGGCAGCCCGGCACCACGGCCACGCCACCGCCCGCGCCCACAACGCCAACATCAACGCTGGCACGGGGAGGGGGATCCGATGACGGTTGTCCTCCTTGCCCTTGCCGGTGGGAACGATGCTGATCAACACCACCGGGTCCCTGCTGCTGGGATTGCTGACCGGCCGGGTCGCCGGCCACTATGCCACCCCGGCGCTGGGGCTGGTTATGGGGACGGGGTTTCTGGGCGGCTACACGACGTTCAGCACCGCTAGCTTCGAAACGATCCGCCTCATCCAATCCAGGCGCACCGGGATGGCACTGGTCAACGCCCTCGGCACCATGGCGGCCTGTGTGCTCGCCGCGGCCGCCGGCACCGGAATCGCCACCCTCCTCTAGATGAGTAATTCCAAGGGGTCAGTGGTCGTAGGCGGTCAGTGAGCGGCGGACGGCCTGCCCGGTGCGGTCGTTGTGCCAGATCGCCGCGGTCATGGCCATCAGGCGCTGGATGACGCGTGCGGCGACCCCGGCCGGGGTGCGCCCGCCGTGTTGTTCGAGATCGAGCTGGCCCTTGAGGGTGTCGTTGATGGATTCGATGACCTGGCGCAGGGGTTTGAAGAACCGGGCCCCGGGCCGGGGCTTTTCGCCCTTGCGGGCCGGGCGGAGCAGCTCGATCCCGGCCTCCTCCAGGACGGCCTCGAAGTCCCGGCCGTAGTAGTTCCTGTCCGCGATCACCGTCTGCCGGTGCCCGTCGGCCAGCACCCGGGCCATGGCGGGGGTGCCGGCGAGGATGTCCAGGAATGTTTGGCGTTCATCGGCCGTGGCCCCGGTCAGGGCATAGCCGGCCGGGAGGCCGTGGAGGGTGGCGACCAGGTGCAGGCGCAGCCCCAAAACCAGCGGGTGTGGGAGGGGCAGTACCCGTATTCGGCCCACCCCGCCAGCTCGGAGCGGCGGACCGTGTCCTTGGAGCGGGCGCATTCGACCGGGGTCGAATCAACCACCCACACGTCGTCGCAGCAGACGTCGCTGCGCTCCGCGATGACGCCGATGAGCCAGTTCATGGCCGGGACCAGGCGGCGCAGGCGCTTGTTGTACCCGGATTGGCCCGGCAGGTACGGGAACATCGGGCGCAGGGACGCGTGTGCGTACCGCAGCCACCTCGCCTCGGAGGTGTAGCCGAGCAGGGCCTGCATCAGCGCCAGCGTCATGAGTTCGGCATCGGTGATCTTCGGGCTGATGCCGATCCGGGGACGGTAGGGAATCCGTTCCGGATGGGCCTTCAACAGGTCGTCGGTGGCGGCAGAGAATGCCGTTGCAAGGGTGTCCAGATCGGCGTCCACGTGAGCCTCCAAGTTCGACGTTGGATGGATAACGCCGATTCTGGGCACCCTCGCATCATGCGTCAAGACGTGGCGACCTCCCGACACCCCTTGGAATTACTCATCTAGGCGGAAGACCGGATTCCTCCACCCGCCGGCATCGGCCCGGTCACCGCGGCGATCATCCTCTGCGCCTATTCACGCCACGGCAGGGTGCGCTCCGAGGCCGCCTTCGCCGCCCTCGGCGGCGTCTCGCCGCTGCAGGCCTCCTCGGGAAATACGGTCAGGCACAGGCTTAACCGGTACGGGGACCGCCAGCTGAACATGGCCTTGGACGTCATCGTGAAAGTGCGGATGCGGTGCGACGAGAGGACCATGGGCTATGTTTAGCGCCGGACCGAGGAAGGCCGAACCTACCGGGAGATCAAACGCGCACTGAAACGCTACGCAGCCCGGGCAATCTTTCGGCAGCTGCAGGCACTCATTCCTTGACAAACATCATAGGAGGGTCTCTAACCGCAGGACTGGAAGCCGCACCGCTTGGGGTCTCAAACCCGGCCCTCACGCTCCCTTCCGGAGTCCAGCTTGTTCCGACGCGGCATGAGCGGACCGGGGCACTGGCCTATCCGAGGTGATGGCGGTCTCCCGATCAGCCAGCTGGTGGTGTTCGCGTTCTTCGCCGCGATGGCCGAGACTGAACGCGAGAACATCCCCGAAGCCACCCTCGAAGGCCTCAACGCGGCCGCCCGCAAGGGAAACCAGGGCGGCCGCCCACCGGTCATCACCGACGACATGCTGCACACCGTGCTGCGCCGTCGCAGGAATGGAGAGTCACTCAAGGACATCCGCCCCGACCTGGTCATCCCCACCGGCAAACGCAGAGGCCGCCACCCCAGCCTGGCCAGCATCTACCGAGCGCTCACCCAACACGAGAAAAGCCAGGCCGCTCCCGATGCCGTTGACCAGGCTCACGCCGACTTCGCCACGCTCCAGCCGAGCGACTGAACGGCCGGGTTAGCGCTGGTCAGCCATATCAGCCCGGTTTTCGGCGAGTACTACGGCGACCCCAAGGCGGATGGATGTTCACCGGTGGGGCCAGTCTGGGCAGCCTGGGCCCGGATCCCACGGGAGGAAAACCGGATCACTGGATCGTACCAGTTGGTAAAGTAGCCCAAGAATCTTAAGTGACCCAGATCACAGTTCAACAATAGTGGTTGACGCTGAAAGGCGGTGGTGACACACTTCACATCACAACTGGTATGGATCACTTCCACTGCGAGACATTTTGGAGAACCAATGATCAAGAAAAGCATGGCGGCCGTCGGGGCCGCAGCGCTGGCGGTTGCAGTTCTTGCCGGCTGCACCAGCCCATCCGGGGGAACGTCGCAGACCGGCCAGGCCAGCACCGTGAAGATGGTGGCGTGGCCGGGCCCGGAGGGCGACGCCATGGGGAAGGTGGTGGATTCCTACAACGCCGGCCAGGGCGCCAAGGACGGTGTCAAGGTCGAGCTGTCGCTGCTTTCTCGGCAGGACACCTTTTCCAAAGAGACGGCGCTAATGGCGTCCAAATCCAGTGACATGGACATCTACTGGACCGCGTCGTACAACGTGGGCCAGTTCGCGGCATCCCTGGACCCCCTGGAAGGCACCGACACAACAAACTACTTCCCGGTCGCCGTGGATGGCCTCAAATACAAGGACAAGCTGTACGGTCTACCGCTGGATGTGAGCAACCACTTTCTCCTCTACCGCAAGGACCTCATCGACGCACTGCTGAAGGACCCCGCAGCCCAGGCCGAGTACGCCAAGATCAGCGCCACGGTGCTCGGAAAGGCTCGGGCACCAAAAGATCCACAAAGCTGGGATCTGGACGACTTCAAGGCCATGGCGGCGTATTTCTCCAAGTCCGACAACCCCAGTTCACCCACCGAGTATGGGACGATCCTGCAGGCCAAGAATCTGCTGTACAACACAATGATCTGGAACGACGTCCTGTGGGGATTTGGCGGAAACTGGGCGGACAACGGTAAGGCCGCCCTGGACAGTGACGCCGGCAGGAAGGCGGTCCAGCTGTACGCCGATATCTACAAGAACAAGTGGACCTCTCCGGACAGCTCCCAGGCCGAGTTCCCCGAGACCCAGGCCGCGCTGCAATCCGGAAGTGCCGCATTCGCGATCCAGTGGAGCGCCGCCTTCGCGGACCTCAATGACGCAGCCAAGTCGCCGCAGGTCGCCGGCAAGATTGCCATAGCCCCGGTTCCGGGCGGGAAGACCCACGTCCATGCCCTGGCAGTTTCGCTCAACAAGTACAGCAAGAACAAGGACGCCGCCAAAAAGTTGCTGACCTATCTGGCGACTCCCGCAGCGATGACCCAGTATGCCGAAGCAGGCGGCATCCCCGCCATGCCCCAGGTGCTGGACGCCAAAAAGTCAATCAACCCGGTGTTCGCCCAGGTATCCGAGAGCATCGCGAAGAACGGCTATGCCGAGCCCGTCTTCCCCAAGACGTTCCAGGCCTACAGCAAGATCGCCGAGGACCTCAGCGGGGCCTGGGTTGGACAGACACCGGTGGACGAGGCCCTCAAGACAGCCAACAGTGACCTTCAAGGGCTTCTTGAATAACTAACCGGCAAGAGCCTCCAGCCGGATGGGGTTGGGCCCGTCGCCGGTGCGGCGGGCCCAACCCCATCCAATCCCTGTTCAGTAAGGAGAACCAAAGCATGGCCACCATCGCCAAACGGCGTAGCAGATCTGCCGCCGCCGTACTGCTCAGCAGCCCGCTCATTGTGTTCGCTCTAATTTTTGTTCTATACCCGCTTTCTTCGGGAATTCTTACCGCCTTTCAGGCAAACACGCTGCTCGAGCCGTCCGTTGACTTCAACGGGATTCAAAATTTCATCTCGTTGTTCAAAAATGACGCATTCGCCAAATCCGCGGGATTCACTCTCGGATTCTCTGCAGTGGTTGTCAGCATTGAAATGGTCCTGGGCTTCGGGCTGGCCTTGCTGCTCAACCGCAAGTTCCCCGGGAAAAAGGTCTTCTTCACCATGATCCTGCTGCCGATCATGGTGGCACCCGCCCTGCTCGGGATCATGTTCCGGCTGCTGCTCAACGGTGACATCGGTGCTGTTCCCGCGATTCTGCAGGGTCTTGGACTGAGTGTCTCGCTGTTCTCCCCCAGCTCCGTTGTGCCGCTCCTTGTCGTCTTGGACATCCTCCAATGGACACCGTTCACCTTCCTGATCATCTATGCCGGACTCCAGTCGTTCCCCAGCGAATTGCTGGAGGCTTCTGCCATGGACGGTGCCGGATACTTCCGCTCCCTGAAGAGCGTTGTCATGCCGGTGCTAACGCCCGTGCTCTTCGCGGCGTTCTTTCTGCGCAGCATCGATGCGCTGAGGACCTTCGACGTCATTTACGTTCTGACGGCAGGGGGGCCGGGGACAAGTACGACCACCCTGAGCATCTTCATATACAAGACTGCCTTTGAATCGGGCGATTTCGGAAAGGCTGCTGCGGCAGCGCTCGTTGTTTTGATCTGCCTGATCCCCTTTGTACCTTTCATCGTCAAGCGCATTGCCTCTACTGGAATGGATAACGGAAAATGAGCGCACTCTCGACAACCCGCTCAGAGTCGCCAAGGCGGCTTCCACCCGGACCGGCCGTCCGCCGCCGGTTCGGCGGCGGACGGGGATGGATCTTCACCGTCGTCGTCGGTGTCATAGCCCTAGTGGTGAACATTCCGTTGCTCAATGCGGTCCTCGTCAGCTTCAAACCGGACGGTGAAATCGCCCGTAGCCCGCTGTCCCTGCCCTCGTCGCCGACGTTGGACCACTACACGAACGTCCTGCATGGCTCCGGCTATGACTTCCCGAAGTTCTTCCTCAACTCCGCTCTGATCTCGCTGGGAACGGTGCTGCTGGTTCTCGTCGTCGCCGTACCGGCAACGTACGCGATCGTTCGGCTTGGATTTGGCGGACATTGGATCATCAGCGGTGCGTCGGGTTTGCGCCTGCTGCCGGCGATCTTCTTTGTCGTGCCGTTCTTTCTGCTGTTCTCCACCCTCGGCCTGCAGGACACGGTTCCAGGCCTCATTGTTGCGAACTCCTTCCTCAACCTTCCGCTGGCGATCATCTTGCTGTCCGCCAGCCTTCGCGATATCCCGGCTGAAATCGAAGAAGCGGCGGCCATGGACGGGGCGAGTGTCTACCGGACGCTGGGTGGCATCGTGTTGCCGATGCTTGCACCGGCCATGGTCGCAGTTTCCGTCCTGGTTTTCATCTTCTCCTGGAACGACTATCTCTTTGCCCTCGTGCTGTCCACGTCGAATGCGACACCCGTAACGCTGGGCGCTGCAAACTTCATTACCAGCACGGGCATTCGTTGGGGTGACATTTCTGCTGCCTCGTTCCTTTCGACACTTCCTCCGCTGGTGTTCGCCGTTTTCGCCCAGCGGTACCTGGTAAGCGGTCTGACGGCTGGGGCGATCAAGGGATGACGGAACAGCAACAGCAAACGGTGGCAAGAACCTATAAATATGTGGCCGTAGCAGCGGCCATACGCCACACTATTGAAACCTCCCTGTCCCCGTTCGATGCAGTGCCCTCGGAACGGGACCTGATGGCCCTTTACGGTGTCAGCCGAATGACCGTGCGCCAAGCCATCGCCACACTTGTTGACGAGGGACTCGTCTATAACGTGCACGGTTCTGGAACGTATGTAGGCGCTCCTGACCTTGTCTCTAAGCCCCCTAAACTGACTTCGTTTACGGAAGACATGGCTGGCCGTGGACTCAAGGCTTCTTCCCAGATATTGGCTCTTTCCCTCGAACGCGCCGACAGCGCCGTTGCACTGTCGCTGGGCCTATCACCCGGGTCGGAATGCACACATATACGCCGGCTCCGCCTGGCCGACGACAAGCCAATGGCCATAGAAGATGTGTACGTTCCACGCACCATCTTGGACATTGAACAGTTTCGTCTGGGCGAATCGCTCTACCAGCAGCTCGGCGCCGCCGGCTACGACGTCCTCCGTGCCGAACAGACGATCCAGGCCATCACGCTTGATCCGGAAGCAGGCAGTCTCCTCGGCGTTGCCCCGAATGCCTCAGCCCTTTCCGTGACGAGGGTCAGCTCATCACGGCATGGTCAACGCATCGAGTTCGCCCGCACGATCTACCGCGCAGATAGGTATACCTTCCAGCTGACCGTGACCCGGGACGCCGAAAAGTGAAAACCCTATTAAGGGGAAAGCGGCATTGGGGCGCTCAGAAGACAACGGATCTGCTGACTCAGGCGCGGCTCCCGCCCGACAAAGTCGCATTCGGTCTTGGGGCTGCTCTTCCGGTGCCGAAATTCACAACAAGAAGTACCGCTTCTTTGTCTTTCTAGGGGTTCTTTATGGCTTCCGTACTCGGGGTTGACTTGGGCGGAACGAAGACGGCGGCGGGGGTGGTTGCCGCTGACGGCACGGTGCTCTACTCGGGCCAGACGCCGACGCTGAACCGCGCTGGCGGGGAGGCCATCTTGGATGCCACGGCCGCGCTGGCCACCTCGCTGCGTGCCCAGGCGGCGGCGGACGGCATTGAAGTCTCCGCCATTGGCATGGGCTCGGCGGGTGTGATCGACGCCGAGGCGGGCACGGTCATTTCCGCCACCGATGCCATCCTGGGCTGGACGGGTACGGACATCTTCACCGGGCTGACGCAGCGCACCGGACTGGACGTTTCGGTGGTGAATGATGTGCACGCGCACGCCCTCGGCGAGGCCTGGCTGGGCGCCGCGGCCGGCACGTCCTCCTCGCTTCTGGTGGCCTCCGGCCCCGCCATCCACGCCAGCTTCCTGCGCTTTGGCGGCTCCGCCGCCGTCCCGGACACCCGTGCCGTCTTTGACCTGGCGCGCGGCGGCGATGCCACGGCCCGCAAGGCCATTGGGGTCGGGGCCGGCGCGGCGGGCCAGGCCGTGGGCGGCATGGTCAACATCCTTGACCCGGCGGTGGTGGTGGTCTCCGGCGGGTTGGCCGACGCCGGCGAGCTCTGGTGGGGCGCCATGGAGCGCGCCCTGCGCCAGGAGCTGCTGGCCCCGCTGGCCGATGTCCCGGTGCTGCGCGCGACGCTGGGCAACACCGCCGCCATTGTCGGCGCAGCCAGCCTGGTCTTCAACTAGTTCCCCCCAGACCCTTCCCCGCCAGACCACCCCACCAAGGAGTTCCCGTGACGCTGAAACTGACCACCCTCGATTCCCTTGCCGGCCAGCTGGTTGTCTCGGCCCAGGCGTACCCCGGCGAGCCCATGCGCGACCCCCGCACCACCGCCCAGGTGGCGGCCTCGGCCGTGATCGGCGGCGCCGCGGGCATCCGCGTCCAGGGCATTGCGGACATCCAGTTCACCCGGGCCGCCGTGGAGGTCCGGTGATCGGCCTGTGGAAGGACGGCCACGACGGCGTCTTCATCACCCCCACGCTGCGCCACGCCCTGGCCTGCGCCAACGCCGGCGCCCACATGGTGGCCATTGACGGCACCCGCCGCCCGCGACCGGACGGCTTGACCCTGCAGGAGACCATCGCCGGCATCCATGCCGGATCCAACGCCCTGGTCATGGCCGATTGCGGCTCCTTAGACGATGCCGTGGCCGCCGTGGAGGCCGGCGCGGACATCATCGGCACCACCCTGGCCGGCTACACCGGCGAACGCGAGAAGACCCACGGCCCGGACCTGGAGCTGCTGGCGGCCATCGCCGCCGTCAACCTGGGCAAGCCGCTCATCGCCGAGGGCCGCATCCACACCCCGGCCCAGGCCCGCGCCGCGCTGGACGCCGGCGCGTTCGCCGTCGTCGTCGGCACCGCCATCACGCACCCGGCCACCATCACCGGCTGGTTCAAGGACGCCATCACGGCCTAGGGCGTGTCTCCCAATGCGGCGCTCCAGATGACGACGGCGTGCAGGACGGCCGCTGAGCGGTAGGTGAGGGCCAGTTTGTCGTAGCGGGTGGCCAGGGACCGCCATTGCTTGAGGGTGTTGAAGCTGCGCTCGACCACATTGCGCCGTTTGTAGGCGTCCCTGTCGTATCTGACGGGGCGTCCCCCGGCGGAGCCCTTGCGTTTCCGGTTGGCCTTCTGGTCGTCCTTTTCCGGGATAACGCACTCGATGCCCCGCCCGCGCAGGTACGCCCGGATTGCTTTGGAGGAATAGGCCTTGTCGGCCATGGCCCGGTCCGGGCGGGTGCGGGCCCGGCCGGGACCGGGCCTTTCTACCTTCAGGGCCTCCATGAGGTTCTCAAACATCGGCGAGTCCCCGCCCTGGCCCGGCCCCAGCAGCAGGACCAGGGGACGCATGTTGCCATCCACCAGGGCGTGGATCTTGGTGGTCAGCCCGCCGCGGGACCGGCCGATGGCATGGTCCTCAGGCTCGTCGAGCAGATTCCTGTAATTCGACAGGTCCCCCTGTGTGGCGGGGCAGGTTCGTGCCGTGCTGGTGGGCACGGTTGACCGTGGAGTCGATCGAGACCTCCCAGTTGATCAGCCCGGCCGTGTCCGCGCGGGTCAGCAACGCCGCCAGGACCTTGTCCCAGGTCCCGTTGGCGGCGTTGCGGCGGTGGTGCTTCCACACGGTCTTCCACGACCCGAAATAGGCAGGGAGATCACGCCATGGGATCCCTGCCCGGTAGCGGTAGATGATGCCCTCGGTCATCAGCCGGTGGTCGTTGAAGGGTCGGCCCGGTTTCCCCGACGAATCGGGCATCAACGGGGCAATGGACTCCCACTGGGCATCGGACAACACGGAATAGCGAGAAGGCACCCATCAATCATGCCAAACCGCAAAACCACTGATTAGGAGACACACCCTAGGGCCAATACCGTTCAATTAGATGTCTACGGCCTGTTCGGGTGGCCGGTCCGGTTGGGGCCAACCGTGGTGGCGTGCCCGTTTGACGTGCCATTTGGTGTACTTGCGTTTGACCACGCGCGGGTTGGCGCGGGGTCGTCGTCGGGGCAGGAGCCGGCGGGCGAGTTCGCTGATCGCGTGGCGCCAGAGGTGTTCGGAGGCGCCGGTCGCGTCAGGGGGAAAAAGCGCCCTGTTGGGCGATGGCCCGGCGGGAGATGCGCAGGGCTGCGACGAAGGAGATCCGGTCGGGATCGTGGCCGGCGTGGAGGGCGGCGTCGAGCATGAGGGTGCGGATGGCGTAGTGGCGGCAGAGGTGTCCCCAGATTTCCTGAAGCACCAGTTCCGGGGATTTGGAACGCAGCACGGCGCGCGGCCCGCGCTGGTGGGTCTTCAACTCATCGAACGCGGACTCGATCTCCCACCGTTGGGCGTAGGCGCCGGCCAGTTCGGCCGCCGGGGCGTCACGGGGGTCCAGGATCGTGGTGATCAGCCGGAACGGACCGGCGGGCTCGCGCCCGTCGTGGATCGTGTATTCGACCACCCTGACCGTCACCGGGTGCCGGCGTTTGCGGTCGGTGGTCGAGTGGAACACCTCGGCCAGATACGACCCGTCGGGGAGGTCGTCGACCGGCTCCAGTTTCAGGTTGTCCTTGACCCGCCAGCACAGGTCCGCGCCCCTCTTCCGGGCCCGTTCCCAGGCTTCGAAGCTGTAGAATCCGCGGTCGGCCAGACAGAGCATCCCTGCCCCGAGCCGGTCCAGGAGGCCGGTGGTGAGCGCGTTCTCCGAGGTCGTGTACGGCCCGACCGCCGCGTCGACCATGGCGTGGGTCCCGCACTTGGCCAACGCCACCAGCCGGGCCTGGGGGAACCCGCCCAACTCGACTGGGACGACCTGGATGCAGCCATGATCTCCCGATTCCTCAACCACCTCGAGGACCGGCGGCACAACAGTGTCAGGACCCGCAATGTTCGGCTCACCGCGATCCGTTGACTCTATTCATACGCAGCACTGCGCCATCCCGAACATGCGCTCCTGATGCAACGGGTGCTGGCCATCCCGCCCAAAAGCTTCGAAAAGCGTGTCGTGACGTTCCTGACCGCACCGGAGGTTGATGCCATCCTGGCGGCCCCGGACCAGTCCAGCTGGGAAGGCCGGCCCGACAAGGTGCTGATGCTCCTGGCCATCCAGACCGGACTGCGCGTTTCCGAAATCACCGGGCTGAACTGCAACGACCTCACTCTGGGAACCGGCGCGAACGTCCGTTGTGAAGGCAAGGGACGCAAACAACGCGCGGTCCCACTCAACCGACCCGTCGAAGCTCTGCTGCGCGCCTGGCTGAAGGAACGGGCGGGACAACCCCACGATCCGCTCTTCCCCACGCGCACCGGACGCCGGCTCAGCCGCGATGCCGTCGCGCTGCGAGTCAGCACCCACGCCAAGGCTGCCGCGCAGAAATGCCCGTCGCTGGCAGGGAAGACAGTCCATCCCCACGTCTTCCGCCACACCTGTGCCATGTCCCTGCTCCAGGCCGGTGTTGACACCTCGGTGATCGCGCTCTGGCTTGGCCACGCCGGAGTCCGCTCCACAGACGCCTACCTTCATGCCGACCTCACCATCAAGGAAAAGGCACTCGCTCTGGTGGCACCAACCACGGCGACCCCGGGACGGTACCGCCCACCGGACAAGACCTTGGCGTTCCTCGAAAGCCTGTAACTATGCCGATATGGGCGAGCCGGTTCCCCACGGAATCACGGCAACAGCGCCCGTTCCGGGGCCGGCACGTCAAGCGCCTCGGCATAGTTGCCGGCTCGGCATAAATCGATCTATGCGGATATCCGCATAGATTGACGAGGTGGGCTACATCCCGTTTGACCAGGACTCCGCGAACCTGTTCTTCCAGCTGTTCTCTTCCCGCTACGAGAAGGCCGCGCTGGTCCTCACCAGCAACCTCGCGTTCAGCCGCTGGGCCGACGTGTTCGGCGACGCCACGATCGCCTCGGCCATGATCGACAGGATCGTCCACCACGGACGACTCCTGCAGTTCCGTGGTGAGTCCTACCGGGTCAAAAACGCCCTCATGAAATAGCCGACCGCTGAAATGGACCAAAAACGAGCCGACGTGGCCTGATTCTTAGCGCCGAAATGGCCAACTCAAAGTTGACGAAACACAGGGACATGCCAGACCTATCCATCGGACCTGACCGGATCGGGCAACATCACCGGGCACCGGTGGGCCGCCCGTAGGCCAGCGGCGGAGCCTCACGAGGCGGCGGCCGCCGGCTGTGTTGCACGGAACGGACGGGTGGTCGAGGATGGGGGCATCCGAGTCTGGAGGTGGAAACCGAGGGTGCGTTTTGTATCCAGTATCTCCACGGAAATGCTGCCCCGTCCCCGGCCGGCCCGCTCAGACCGACCCGCAGATCGGTGAGGTGGGGCAAGGTGGTGTGGCCATCGGGCAGGAGGATCCGCCGCCGGCCCTCGAAAAGGTCGCCGCCGTCGTTGGCCAGATCCGCGGCAAAGCATTGGGCCACACAGCCCGGACCGGACGCCAGCCGGCACTCGGGAAGGAAGGTTTCGCGTGGTTTCGCTTCACGCCGGCTTCGGGCGAGACCGGCCCCCATAACGTCACCGGCCCGAATGAGGCAACCGTAGGGCCGGTCCGGCTCTGTCGTGACGAGGTTGAGGCGTGGTGCATCCAGTAGGTGATGTAGCAGTGAATGTGGCCCGGGGCCCGAACATGCTTTTGTTACGGTTGGTTTTGCCGCGGAAGGCATGCGCCCCGGGGTCGCGTTCGCCCGCATATGCCTCGACCTCGGTGATGCGGAGGGAGACGGTTCCGTCGGCATCGGTGCGTTGCAGAACACAGCCAAGCAGTTCAGGTGCCACCTCAAGCACCTCGCGGGCAAAGAATGTCCGATGCGCGGGACGGAATCCGGGGAGGCCGCTCCTAGGGTGTGTCTCCTAATCAGTGGTTTTGCGGTTTGGCATGATTGATGGGTGCCTTCTCGCTATTCCGTGTTGTCCGATGCCCAGTGGGAGTCCATTGCCCCGTTGATGCCCGATTCGTCGGGGAAACCGGGCC
This sequence comes from Pseudarthrobacter sp. P1, assembly GCF_050156935.1. NCBI lineage: Bacteria > Bacillati > Actinomycetota > Actinomycetes > Micrococcales > Micrococcaceae > Pseudarthrobacter > Pseudarthrobacter sp. P1. The sequence continues at coordinate 382,103 of NZ_CP189584.1, forward strand.
GACCCTTCAACGACCACCGGCTGATGACCGAGGGCATCATCTACCGCTACCGGGCAGGGATCCCATGGCGTGATCTCCCTGCCTATTTCGGGTCATGGAAGACCGTGTGGAAGCACCACCGCCGCAACGCCGCCAACGGGACCTGGGACAAGGTCCTGGCGGCGTTGCTGACCCGCGCGGACACGGCCGGGCTGATCAACTGGGAGGTCTCGATCGACTCCACGGTCAACCGTGCCCACCAGCACGGCACGAACCTGCCCCGCCACACAGGGGGACCTGTCGAATTACAGGAATCTGCTCGACGAGCCTGAGGACCATGCCATCGGCCGGTCCCGCGGCGGGCTGACCACCAAGATCCACGCCCTGGTGGATGGCAACATGCGTCCCCTGGTCCTGCTGCTGGGGCCGGGCCAGGGCGGGGACTCGCCGATGTTTGAACCTCATGGAGGCCCTGAAGGTAGAAAGGCCCGGTCCCGGCCGGGCCCGCACCCGCCCGGACCGGGCCATGGCCGACAAGGCCTATTCCTCCAAAGCAATCCGGGCGTACCTGCGCGGGCGGGGCATCGAGTGCGTTATCCCGGAAAAGGACGACCAGAAGGCCAACCGGAAACGCAAGGGCTCCGCCGGGGGACGCCCCGTCAGATACGACAGGGACGCCTACAAACGGCGCAATGTGGTCGAGCGCAGCTTCAACACCCTCAAGCAATGGCGGTCCCTGGCCACCCGCTACGACAAACTGGCCCTCACCTACCGCTCAGCGGCCGTCCTGCACGCCGTCGTCATCTGGAGCGCCGCATTGGGAGACACGCCCTAGGATGACCGTACCCCACCCTGCTGGAAGCGGGGCGCCACGCACCCGCGGGACCCGGGGCCCTGCCATGTGTCCGAAACCATTCCGGGCAGGTGGACGGGAGCATAATGAACCCAAGGGCCGACGGCCAGCATCAGGTTCGACCGCTTCGTGCCCCACGGCGGCACGGCGGGCATCAACTCCGGGGCGCCCATCAGCGAGGAGGCTGAGCAATGTCAACGAAAACGGATGTCCAAGTACGCCGAGTCTACGACGCGGCCAAGGACGACGACGGCGCACGAGTCCTAGTCGATCATATCTGGCCCCGCGGGATGACCAAGGCCAAGGCGGCCCTGGACGAGTGGTGCAAGGACGTCTCCCCGTCAACGGAACTCCGCAAGTGGTATAGCCATGACCCTGCCAAGTTCGCCGAATTCACCAAACGCTACAAGAGTGAACTTAAGGACCCTGCCCGAGCGCAGGCCCTGGAACACCTGCATGAACTCGCCAAAACTCAGAGACTGACACTGCTGACCGCCACCAAAGCCGCCGACATCAGCGAGGCCACCGTCCTGGCCGGTCTCCTCCGCCGGTAACGACCCAAACATGCCCGCACCAGGAGAAGGAATTTTTGGAAGTAGCCGAACAATGACTGAGAATGGAAAGTCACCGGAGGCGTCCGAATCTGACAGGGTCCCTGCTGCGAACAGTCCGCACGAGGAATGGATTGTGGTCGGGGTGGACGGCTCGCTAGTGTAGTGACCTGAAACGTTGGGGGTGTTTGGTCATGCCGCTTTCGGGATGTCGTGCCGGCCCCAGCGGTGGCCCTTTTCACTTGCACCCGTCCGGAGTTTGTTCACCATCGGACGGATGCCGGAATCCAAGCACTACTAGGGCGTGTCTCCCAATGCGGCGCTCCAGATGACGACGGCGTGCAGGACGGCCGCTGAGCGGTAGGTGAGGGCCAGTTTGTCGTAGCGGGTGGCCAGGGACCGCCATTGCTTGAGGGTGTTGAAGCTGCGCTCGACCACATTGCGCCGTTTGTAGGCGTCCCTGTCGTATCTGACGGGGCGTCCCCCGGCGGAGCCCTTGCGTTTCCGGTTGGCCTTCTGGTCGTCCTTTTCCGGGATAACGCACTCGATGCCCCGCCGCGCAGGTACGCCCGGATTGCTTTGGAGGAATAGGCCTTGTCGGCCATGGCCCGGTCCGGGCGGGTGCGGGCCCGGCCGGGACCGGGCCTTTCTACCTTCAGGGCCTCCATGAGGTTCTCAAACATCGGCGAGTCCCCGCCCTGGCCCGGCCCCAGCAGCAGGACCAGGGGACGCATGTTGCCATCCACCAGGGCGTGGATCTTGGTGGTCAGCCCGCCGCGGGACCGGCCGATGGCATGGTCCTCAGGCTCGTCGAGCAGATTCCTGTAATTCGACAGGTCCCCCTGTGTGGCGGGGCAGGTTCGTGCCGTGCTGGTGGGCACGGTTGACCGTGGAGTCGATCGAGACCTCCCAGTTGATCAGCCCGGCCGTGTCCGCGCGGGTCAGCAACGCCGCCAGGACCTTGTCCCAGGTCCCGTTGGCGGCGTTGCGGCGGTGGTGCTTCCACACGGTCTTCCACGACCCGAAATAGGCAGGGAGATCACGCCATGGGATCCCTGCCCGGTAGCGGTAGATGATGCCCTCGGTCATCAGCCGGTGGTCGTTGAAGGGTCGGCCCGGTTTCCCCGACGAATCGGGCATCAACGGGGCAATGGACTCCCACTGGGCATCGGACAACACGGAATAGCGAGAAGGCACCCATCAATCATGCCAAACCGCAAAACCACTGATTAGGAGACACACCCTAGTTCAGTTGCCAAGGCCCCCGGGGGCGCCCATGCCTGCCGGACCCCGGAGGGTGCAGCGGCCCTGGCATATGGGTAGCACTTGTTGTAGATCCACCGGGCCCGCTACGGCTTTTGTTGACTCGGTATCTTCTCCTACGGCAAGTGGAACCTTGTCAGGTGGGGCGGCCCCGGCTGGGCACCCGCTCCTGCAGGGGAGCGGGACACCAAACCGATTTCTTTAGAACAATTCCGACCCGGTGGGGGCGAACACCCTTTCGATCATGGGGCCGATGCCACCGGAGTCGTTGGGCTGTACGGGTGCCTGCCACGAGACCGCCACGGCACCGGTCCGCGGGTGCAGGCGTGCATCGAGGTCTTGGGCCAGGTGGGCCCGGCCGGTGCGCCGCAGGTGCTCCATGTACAGTTCCGGATCGTTGTACAGGGCTGGCCCCTTTTGCAGCGTGGTCTGCATGGGGTCCGGTAGGCATCCTGGGCTTCCCGCATAGGTGTTCCACCACTGTGCCAGGCGGGACCTCATCTGGTCCACCAATCCCGGTTCTTCCTCAAGCAAATTTCGGGTGAGGTACGGATCCTCGGTGACGTGGAACAGGGACTCCCACTCGGCGCGGAAGGCTCCGGGGTGGTAGGTGCGGATGTACAGGTGGTCCCGTGTGCGCACGGCGCGCTGGTAGGTGTGGGCGCCGTGCCCGAACACCAGATACTCGCGTGAGCAGATATCGCGTCCGCGGAGTACGTCAGCGAAGGATTCTCCCTGCCATTTTTCGGGGATGGGAAGGCCCAGAAGGTCGCAGATGGTGGGCGCGTAGTCGATGTTGTAAAGAAGCGCGTCCGAGGTGGGCGGCTTTTCGGTCTGGTCCGTCAGCCCTGGCCACCGCATCAGGAGGGGCAAGTGGTGGGTGGGTTCGCTGGCAAGCCCGTGTTCGGCATAGGACCCCTGTTCTCCGAAGGCCTCGCCATGGTCGGCACTGACGACGATGGCGACGTCGTCGGCCAGTCCCAGCTGCTCCAGACCGTTGATCAACCGGCCGAACTCGCTGTCCCAGTAGTGGATGGCACCGTCGTACCCGTTGATGAGTGCCTCGTAGTCTGCGCGGGTGCGGATCTGTTGGGGGAAGTTGTGTGGGACCCGTCGTTCGAAGAGCCCGTCGGAGTACATCAGATCCAGTGCCGACCGTGGGCCATAGACTTCCGCGTGCCCGTCGATTGCGCCCTGGTCCGGCCATTCGGGCGCAGGCCCCGAGTCGGCGGCTTTCTGTGTCCATTCCTCAGCCTGGAGATAGTCCATATGGGGGTCCCAGTACGTGAGGTGGAGGTACCAATCCTCGGTGTCCTTGTGCTGGGCAAGCCATTCCAGGGCCCTGTCGGTGACAATGTCCGCCGGCTCGTCGCCCACCTCCGGCGTGGCCCGGATGCTCTCGCGAAAATTGCCGAGGAAATACCAAGCGCGGTGCCGCTCCGCAAACGACGACACGGCGGCCGTTAGGTAGCCATGGGCACCCAGGTGCTGTCCCAGCAATGGCCGTCCTGGAACCAGCCCGTGGCCAGCATCGGCGCGGAAGCGGGCGGCCTCCCCATGGTGGCCAACCACGCCATTGGTGATGCCAAACTGTCCGGAAGTCAGAGCGGTTCGAGAGGGCATGCAGGGGGAGTCCGACGCATAGTAGCTATCGAAGCGGGCAGCCCCGGTGGCGAAGGCATCGAGGTGGGGTGTGATGGGGCGCTGGTAGCCGTAGGGGCCGGTGTGGTCCGGCCGCAGAGTGTCAACGTCGACGTAAATGATTTTCACTATGCGGACTCCTTGTCGTCTTGGCGCAGGCCCAGGTTCTGGGCCGGACTGGAGAATTCTTCGAGCTGTTCACTGAGCCGGGCGTGGGCCATTTCCAGCCACGTCAGGTAGGTGGTGCCCAAAAGATACGACCGTTCGCGACCCAGACGGATGAGTTCCTGGTTCCAGGGGACGTCGATTTCGATGGCGGCCTCGTCTGGGTTGATGTCGTCGGAGTAGGCCTTTTCCCGCTGTTGGCGGCGGCGGAAGTCCAGTTCCGTCGTCAACAGCTTCAAGGCAACGTCCGGGCCCAGAATGCCTGTGAGGAGGAACCTCATCTGAAAGTCAGCGTCCAGAGGGCGGACCGTGGGTTCATGGGGAGATTCTGCCCATTCCCGGAACGCAGCAAGGCCCGTGCCGGTCAACCGGTAGACCTTGGCATCCGGCCCGGTGGTGCGCTGGTCAATGGTGATGTCGACCCAGCCCTTGTCCAGACATTTGGTGAGCTGGCGGTAGATCTGTGATGGCTGGGGGGTGTAGCCAAAGAACGGCCCCTCCTGGTTCAGCCACTTATGCAGGTCGTAGCCGGCCATGGGCTTGCGCACCAGATGGCCCAAGATGATGCACTCCAGCTTGTTAAGCATGCTTGCCTCCCATTGATCTATGTGAGTAGAATCATAGCAAGATCGAGCAATGTATTGCAATTACGGCAAAATACAACCAATAGGTTGTTGCAAATGCACAAACTACATTGATCGCGCGGCGGCATCCCCACCAACACCGCAGATTCACGACAACGAAGGATCTTTCATGAAGAGGCTTAACCTCGCTACCCGTACCCTGGCCCTGGCGGCCACCGGCGCGCTCCTGTTGAGCGGGTGCGGCACCGCCGCCGGCAACCAGGCGGCCACGGGCGCCGCAAAGACACACATGACTTTGACCTTGGGCTCGGGCGTTGAACCTCAGTCGCTGGACCCGGCCCAATCCCGCGAAGCGCAATTCGTCCAGTACTTCCAGCCAGTCTTCGACACGCTGATTCGACGCGACGCCAACGGCAAGATCCAGCCCATGCTCGCCACCAAGTGGGCCACCAGCGAGGACCAGAAGAGCATCACCTTCACCCTTCGGGACGATGTAACGTTCACCGACGGCACCAAGCTGTCCGCCGACGCCGTCAAGGGCAACCTGGACCGGTTCAAGGCCGCCGGCGGCCCGCTGGCCGCTGCCCTCGCCGCGGTCTCAAGTGTCGCCGTCGTCGACGCAACGACGGTCAAGCTGGTGCTCTCCAAGCCGGACCCGGCACTCATCTATGCCCTGGGCGGCCCAAGCGGCTACATCCAATCACCGGCCAATTTTGACAGCCCCACAGTCAAAACCCAGCCCATTGGTTCCGGCCCCTATGTACTGGACCGTTCGGCAACCACACCAGGGTCCCAGTACACCTTCACCAAGAACCCCAACTACTGGGACAAATCGCTGCAGAAGTTCGACAAGATCGTCATCAAACCAATGAAGGACGAGAACGCACGGCTCAACGCCCTGCGGTCCGGGCAGATCGACGGCATGATCGCCACCCCCAAGACGGTCCAGGCCGCCAAGGGTGCCGGTGTTGACGTGCAGACCATCCCGGGCGACTGGCAGGGCCTGTCCCTGTTCGACCGGGCCGGCCAGCTTACCCCGGAGTTGGGCAAGGTTGAGGTACGGCAGGCGATCAACTATGCCATCGACAAGAATGCGCTGCTGAAGAGTGTTGGCCAGGGGATGGGGACGGTCACCAGCCAGATCTTCTCCCCGGCATCGGAGGCCTACGTCACGGACCTGGACGGTGCCTATGGCTACGACACGGAAAAGGCCAAGGCGCTGTTGAAGACGGCCGGGCTGGAAAACGGTTTTACGTTGACGATGCCCACCTCCGCCGACATGGATCCGGCGCTGGCCCCGGCCATCCACGACCAACTCGCCAAGGTGGGGATCACGGTCAAGTGGGTGGACATCCCGGCCGCCCAGTACCAGGCCGAACAGCAGTCCGGCAAATACTCGGCCGCGTTCACAGCCTTTGGCCAGCCAGTGGTGGCCTGGAGCAGCATCTCCGTTTCGGTGACCGAGGCAGCGCCCTGGAACATTTTCAAGTCCAGCACCGATGCATCCAAGGCGCTGCTGGCTTCCATCCTGGCCAGCAGCGGCGATGACGCGGCGAAGAAGAGCCAGGACATGAACAAGTACCTGGTCGACAACGCCTGGTTTGACCCGTGGTACAGGATCGACCAGCCGTACTACAGCTCCAAGGAGGTCAAGGTTCAGGTTCAGAGCGGGCAGCCGGTGCCGTCCATCTACAACTACGAGCCCGCCAAGTAGCTGTCCCCAGCGCCGCCCACTTGTTCCGCCGTCGATCCAAGGAGTCCCTGTGGTTCTCTATATTTCCCGCCGTTTGGGATCGGGGATAGTCCTCGTCATCTGTGCCTCATTCCTGGTGTTTTCCCTCATGCTCGCCAACAGCGGCCACATCGCCCGCAACGTGCTCGGAGACCAGGCGACCGAGGCAATGGTCTCCGCCAAACAGGCCGATCTCGGGCTGAACGATCCCGTGATCGTGCAGTACTTCCACTGGTTGGGGGGTGCCTTCCAAGGCAACCTCGGGAACTCCTGGTTCAACGCGGAATCCGTCAGCTACCTTCTGCTCAGCAGGGTTCCGGTCACCTTGTCCATCGCCATCGGCACCGTCATCATCTCCACGCTGGTGTCGGTGGTAGTGGGCATTGCGGCCGCCCTCTACCGGGGATGGACTGACCGGGCCCTGCAGCTGGTTTCGATCGTTGGCCTCGTATTTCCCGGCTTTTGGCTGGCACTGGTCATGGTTTCCAAAGTCTCCATCGAGTGGCAACTGGTGCCGGCAACAGGCTACATCCCGCTGGGACAGTCCTTCACTGGGTGGTTCCAAAGTTTGACCCTGCCGGTCCTCTCCCTGGCGATCGGTGCCGTCGCCGGACTGTCCCAGCAGGTCCGCAGCGCCACGATCGCCACCTTGGAGAAGGACTTTGTGCGTACCTTGCGCAGCCGGGGCCTGTCGGAGGGGAGTGTGTTGTTCAAGCACGTCCTGCGCAATGCCGCACCGCCAACGCTCACCGTGGTGTCGCTGAACTTCATCGCTCTCATGTCCGGCGCGGTCATGATCGAGCGCGTGTTCGCCCTGCCCGGCCTGGGAAGCATCGCCGTGGACGCAACGGGGGTTGGAGACATCCCCATCGTCCTAGGCGCCGTGGTGATCTCCGTTCTCATCGTAGTCACCGTCAATCTCCTCATTGACCTATTCAATGGCTGGCTCAATCCGAAAGTCCGTCTCTCATGAGCAAAATTACAGATACACCGGCCATGACAGCCTCGAACAGAGTGGCCATGGGCCAGAGCCTATTCGCGCGCATCTGCAGAACCCCGATGGCCATTGTGTCGCTGGTGACGCTGCTGGTACTCGTCCTGGTTGTGGTGGCGGCACCCTTGTTGACCCCCTTCGACCCAAATACGGGGGACATCGGCCAGGCACTCCTGGGCCCTGGCCCCGAACACTGGCTGGGGACGGACAGCTCGGGCCGGGATGTCTTTGCCCGGATCCTCTTCGGCGGACGGAACACCTTGGGCGGCGCCGCCCTGGCCCTTGCCGTCGCGAGCGCCCTTGGCGTCACCACCGGGCTCATTGCCGGGTACCACGGTGGAAAGGTCGACACGGGCCTGGACTGGTACACCAACCTGGTGATCGCAGTGCCCCACATCATGGTGCTGTTGGCCGTGCGTGCGGTCTGGGGGAGCAACATCTGGTTGAGCATGAGCGTCTTCGGCGTCCTGATGGCCCCCGGATTCCACCGTCTGGTGCGGGGCATTGTCAGCGGAGTCCGCAATGAGCTCTATGTGGACGCTGCACGCGTGTCAGGGCTTTCGCTGCCACGGATTTTGGGCAGGCATGTCCTCATTGCCATCCGCGCCCCGATCATCATCTTCGCTGCCCTGTCCGGCGTCGTCGTTATCGGGGTGCAGTCCGGGCTGGACTTCCTGGGGCTGGGCGACGCCACTGTTCCCACGTGGGGAAACATGCTCAACGAAGCATTGGTCAACCTCTACATCGCGCCCGGGCTGATGTTGTGGCCGGGCCTGGCCTTGGGGGTTGTCAACGCGGCGCTGATCCTCTTCGGGAACGGGCTGCGCGATGCCCTCGAAGACCGCCGGACGTCGCGGCGCCGCCCGCCCCGCCGAAGCAAAACCGCCCCCGTTGGGGAGGCCGGCACCCGGGTCGCAGGGGCCGAGGCACACATCGGCGCGTCCGACGGCGACACCCGTGCCGGCGCAGGAACTGCGGTTTCCGGGGTCCCCGGCTGTGACCACGTTCCCGACGAGGCCGTGTTGGCGGTTCGGAATCTGAACGTCGGCTACCCGGACGGCGGCGGCCACAAGCTGGTCGTCAAGGGGGTGACGTTCGGTGTCCGGCGGGGAGAAATCCTTGGCCTGGTGGGCGAGTCCGGCTCCGGAAAGACACAGACGGCCTGGGCCTGTCTGGGCCTGCTGCCCAGGGGTGGCCGGGTCGTGGGGGGAAGCATCACTGTATCCGGCCAGGACGTGGGTTTGCTGTCGGCTCGGGATCGCCGGGCGATGCTCGGGAAGGGAATCGCCTACATTCCCCAGGAACCGATGTCCAATCTGGACCCGTCGTTCAAGATCGGCTACCAGCTGGTGGAACCCCTCCGGCGCCAGCTTGGACTGGGCAGGAACGAGGCTCGGGCCAAGGCATTGTCCATGTTGGCGCGGGTGGGCATCGCCGATCCCGAACGCACCTTCAACTCCTATCCCCACCAAATTTCCGGTGGAATGGCACAACGCGTCCTCATTGCCGGTGCGGTCTCCTGCGACCCCGCCGTGCTGATTGCCGACGAGCCCACCACGGCCTTGGATGTCACAGTCCAGGCTGAAGTGCTTGACCTTCTGCGCGAGCTCCAGCAGGAAACCGGTATGGCGGTCATTCTGGTGACCCACAACTTCGGCGTCGTGGCGGACCTCTGCGACCGCGTCGCGGTGATGCAGCTGGGCAAGATTGTCGAACAGGACGCCGTCGAACCTCTCTTCAGGGATGCGCAGCACCCGTATACCCGGATGCTTCTGGGCTCCGGACTCGAAGACAAGACACCCCGGACGCGTCTACTGCCCACCGACCTGCCTGCCCTTGAGGAGATGAAACGATGAGCGGACCACTGCTTGAGATCACCAACCTGGTGACAGAGTTCCCGACGAAGGGCTGGCGCAAACCGCCCTTCCGTGCCCTGAGGGGCGTGAGCCTGGATGTGAAGCCCGGAGAGACTGTTGGGCTGGTGGGCGAATCCGGATCGGGAAAGACCACCATTGGCCGTGCCGTCCTGGGGCTTGCGCCGGTGACATCGGGGAGCATCACCTTCGATGGGCAGGACATCTCCGCCCTTGGCACCCGGGCGCGGCGGCCCTTGAGCAAGGACATCCAGGTCGTTTTTCAAGATCCCTACACCTCGCTTAATCCGGCCATGACCATTGAGGACATCCTTGCAGAGCCGCTCATTGTCCAAGGCCTGGATAAGAGCGCCGCCCGGGGCAGGATTGCACGGCTGCTGGACCGGGTCCAGCTGCCTTCCGATGCCGCCGGCCGCCTGCCGCGGGAGTTCTCCGGAGGGCAGCGCCAGCGCGTGGCGATTGCACGTGCCCTGGCCTTGGAACCACGGTTGATCGTCTGTGACGAACCGGTGTCGGCGTTGGACTTGTCCACCCAGGCCAGAGTGTTGGACCTGTTCTTGGAAATCCAGGAAGCCACAGAGGTCGCCTACCTGTTCATTTCCCATGATCTGGCCGTGGTCCGCCACATCAGCCACCGGATCGCGGTCCTATACCACGGGGAGGTGCTGGAATTCGGTGACGCCGCCGCGGTGACCGAGAACCCGCAGAGCCCCTACACGCGACGGTTGTTGATGGCCTCTCCCGTGGCGGATCCGATCCGCCAACGCCAACGCCGCCAGGAACGCCTCGCGGCCCTCTGAGCGGCCCACGCAATTCCCGCGGCTACCGCCGATTCCACACCCAGGGCAAGGAACCCATGACGCTGACACACCCATCGACCCGCCCCGAGGACCAAACCGCCCCCGGCAGCCTCGGCATCATCCCGGCACCGCAACGGTGGGCACCCGCTGTGGGGACGTTTGCTCTGGGGGGAGGATTCCACCTCCACTACTCGAGCCCGGAACTCGCCCAAACCGCCAGCGACCTTCTGGCGGAGATCGCCGAAGTGTCCGGTGTGGCCGGAGCCGCTTCCTCCAGCACGGACACGGGAGCTTTGTCGGTAGCTGCCGGCGACATCACCCTGGTCCTGGACGAGGCCATGGCCTTTGGGACTGACAATGGCACAGCCGATGCCGAAGGCTACATGCTCTGCATCGGTGAAACCATCGAGATCCGCGCCAGAACCACGACCGGCATATACTGGGGGACCCGGTCGCTGCTGCAACTGCTGCTGCGGTCTCACGCGCTGCCGAGCGGCACCGTCGTCGACTGGCCCGACTACCCCGTACGCGGCTTCATGCTCGACGTCGGGCGCCGCTTCGCGGAACCATCGTTCATCCGCGACTACATCCGCTTCATGAGCTGGTTCAAACTGAACACGTTCATCATCCATCTCAACGACAACGAAATTGTCAAGGATTCAAAACGCAGCTGGAACGTGGCCCAGCAGGCCTTCAGGCTCTCCACGGACAACCCGAAATTCGCCGGCCTGGCCGCGACCGACGGCGCCTACACGCGCGCGGATTGGGACTCTTTCGAAGACCTCGCCGCCCGCCACCACGTCAGCCTGGTGCCGGAGATCGATGCCCCCGCCCATGCCCGCTCCTTCATCCGCTGGAAGCCCGACCTGGGCTTGGACGGAGGGGGCTCGGACATGCTAGATCTGTCCAAACCGGCAGCGACCGCCCTCATCAAGGCCGTCTTTGACGAATTCACCCCTTGGTTCCAAGGAACGAGCGTCCACTTCGGGGCCGACGAGTATGAAAAGAACCATGCAGAAAGCTATCGGCTCTTCTTCAACGAGATCAGCTCCCATCTGCGCAGCCTGGGCAAGGACCCCATGGCGTGGGGGAGCCTGACGACGATGTCAGCCGGGGCGGGCCCGGCCACAGAGGCCGGATACAGCCGCGATGTGGTCATATGTTCCTGGAACAACGACTGGTATGGCCCCCAGGCTGCGGTCGGCGACGGCTACCGGGTGATCAACACCAACGACAACCTCCTCTACATTGTGCCGTTCGCCGACTACTACCATGGAGAACATCTGGATGGCCGCGCATTATTCGAGGGCTGGGAACCCCACGTGTTCGGACCAGACGATGCACTTCAACCCCAACATCCGCAGCTTCTTGGTGCGGTTTCCGCCCTGTGGAACGACCTGGTGCTGAGGGACTACGACGAACACACCATCCACCGCATGGTGGAGCCAACCTTTGGCCTGCTGGCCCAGAAGATGTGGACCGGCTCCCGGTATGGCCTGGACTACGAGACCTTCATGGAGCGTGCCGGAGCGCTGGCTGGCTGGCCCGGACGCACCTTCCTGCGGTGACGCGGCGGATGAAGCTTGAAATCGCGGTCGTTGGAGCCGAGGGTGCCGGCATCGCGGCCGCTGAAGGCGCCGACAGGGTTGAACTCTGCACCAGTCTGGAAATCGGCGGCATCACCCCGACGCAGGGACTCATGGACGCAGCCTGCGACGCTGTCGGCGACCGCCTGGAAATCCACGCGCTCATCCGCTGCCGCCCCGGGAATTTCACCTACACGCCGTCCGAGCTGGACACCATGGTGCGGGAAGCGCGCCACCTGGTGGCACAAGGCGCCAGCGGCATCGTCCTTGGGGCACTAACGAACAGCGGACACGTGGACGCCGAGACAACCCGGCGCATGGCAGAAGCGGCGAAGGAAGCCAACCCGCTGACGGAGTTGACGTTCCACCGCGCCATTGACCAGACCCCGGATGCATTGGCGGCCATCGACACGTTGTTGGAGTTGGGCTTTGACCGCGTGCTCAGCTCAGGCCATGCGGCAACTGCCGGACAGGGGATGGGGACGCTCCAGCGCATGTCCGGCCGGGCCGCGGGTGGGCTAGAGATCATGGCGGGAGGAGGCCTCACCTTGGAAGACATCCCCTTCATGCGCCACTGCGGCGTCGACGCGGTGCACCTGTCGGCCAAGAGGATCGTCTCGACCCTGCGGCAGGGAACGATTTCGTTGGGCTCCGCGGACGGCGGTGATCCGACGGCCTATATGGCAACGGACCGGGCCATCGTCACTGCGGCCAGGGCTGCCTGCCGCTGACTTCCCGAACAACCTTTCAACCGTTGGTGGAGGGCCTCATCCATCCCACGACAACGTGGGTGGGGTTGGAACATCTTTTTAAGTCCTCCGCAAATGAAACCAGGAGATCCTGATGCACAAAACATTGCGTGGATCCGGTCTGCTTCTCGCCGCAGCGTTGACAGCCGCTCAGTTCACCGGGTTGGGTGCAGCTGCGGCTGCCCCGGGCAGTCCGCAAGCGTACTATGTCGACTGTTCCTCCCCGACCGTCGGCGATGGCACGCAGACCACACCATGGAACTCCTTGGAGCAAGTCAACGGTTTCACCTTTGGCCCCGGTGACAGCCTGTTGTTCAAGAAGGGCACCACCTGCGTTGGAACCCTCAGTCCGTCCGGGTCCGGAAGCACCACTGCAAGGTTCACCATCGGTGCCTACGGCACAGCCACAGGCAGGGCGGTCCTGGATGGGAACGGGGCATCGGCGGTTGTGCATCTCTTCAACGAACAGTATGTGACACTTCAGGACCTTGAGATCGTCAATGCCGCCAATCCCGGAACAAACCGCCGCGGCATCGACGTCGAACTTCAAAATTTCGGCACCGGCAACGGCTACACGATTCAGAACATCTACATGCACGACGTGTGGGGCGACGACACCAAGGGGCCCACCGGGTCGCAGGGCATTGCGTTCCGGGTCACCGGGCAAACCACCCCGACCACATACAACGACATCACGATCGCCAACAATCAGCCCGCGAACATCGACCGGCAGGCCGTGGTGATGCAGCTCAGCACATGGACCTGCCGCGTTGAAATAGCCTGCACGGGCACGGTGAACTGGCTGTCGGCAACAGCGGTCAGCGTCACCGGCAACACCCTGACGAATATTGGTGGAGACGGTATCGTCCTGAACACTACCCAAAACGCCAGAGCTGAAAGAAACGTGATTATGGGCTTCAACGTTCGCTCCGCGGCCTACAACGCGGGCTTGTGGAGTTTCAATAGCTATGGTTTCCTGGCCCAGTTCACCGACGTATTGGGCGGCGTCGGCCATCTGGACGGCATAGCCTATGACAGCGACGGCGGCAACGTCAACGTAACTTTCCAGTATAACTTCAGCCACGACAACCAAGGCGGATTCTTCCTCTTCTGCCCCTACGGCAGCAACCTCAACAGTGGCACAATCGTCCGGTACAACATCAGCAAGAATGACCAGTACCGCGGTTTCGAAAATTGCAACGGGCAGGTAACAGGCGCCCAAGTGCACAACAACACCATCTACATCGGGGACGGAGTCAGCCAGGTTGTTGTCAACGAAAACGTCAACGTGAGCCGGGAAGTCAAAATGTGGAACAACATCATCTACAAGGGCGGCGCAGGGTCTGCCTCGTTCAAGCTCGCGGCGGACACCGGGTACACGTTCCAAAACAACACGATGTCATCCTGGATCACCAACAGCCCCGCCAACCCCGGCGGCACGACCTCCAACCCGCTGATGTGCAACCCGGGCAAAGCGACCAGTCTGGACACGGCCAGCGGCTACCACCTCCAGCCATCCTCCCCGGCGAAATCGGCGGGAGCAACGATTTCAGGGAACGGCGGCCGCGACTACTTCGGAACACCCCTTTCAACCCCACCCACCATCGGTGCAAGCGAAACCACCAGTTGCTGAAAACGCCTGGCTGACGGAGCAGTATGGTTCCGTCAGCCAGACCGGCAGCCGTGGAGAGGGAAAACTGGCTGCCCCTGGAAGGGTGGCCACCATGATTGGCCCGGCCAGCCATCGTCCAGCCAGACGCACCCCGGACACCATGAGGACTAGAACATATGAATGCATTGCATCCACCTGCCAATCTCGCCGCCGGCGACGACGAAAGGGTGGTTGAGCTGACCAACGCCGGTCCGAGCACCGGCACGCTGGCTCCTCGCGCTCGTTTTGACTCAGGACTGCCCGAACAGTCCCTGAACGGCCTGTGGCGGTTCCACCTGGCCGATTCCCTGGCACAGGCACCGGACGGTGTCGAAACGGAGGTGTTCGACGACACCGAGTGGGACTTGCTGCCCGTCCCCTCAAGCTGGAACTTCCATGGACACGGCCTGCCGGCATACACCAACGTGACGTTCCCCTTCCCGTTGGAACCGCCCTTCGTGCCCACCGAGAACCCCATTGGTGACCACCGTCTGGTCTTTGATGCTTCGACGGACTTCCTCGCTGGCGCCGTGCTGTGCTTTGATGGCATCGATTCCGCCGGCACCGTGTGGCTCAATGGAACCCTGATGGGCATCACCCGTGGAGCCAAGCTTCCCCAGGAATTTGACGTCACCGGGGTGCTTCGCGCCCGGGGCAACGTCCTGGTGGTCAGAGTGGCGCAGTTCTCCGCCGCCAGCTACCTGGAAGACCAGGATGCATGGTGGCTGCCTGGAATCTTCCGCGATGTCACCTTGCTGGCGAGCCCGGCCGGCGCCATTCGGGATGTCTTTATTCAAACCGGCTTCACGGCTGCCGAGACTGGCACTCTGCGTGTAGAACTCGACCCGCCGGTTCCCGGTGCCCGGGCCGAGATCAGCGCCCTGGGCTTCGCTGAAGACCTGGTCGACGGATCCCTGGCGGCCATGGACCTGGGCCCCGTGGGGCCCTGGAATGCCGAGGTGCCCGTGCTCTACGAGCTGACCATCGCAACAGCAGTGCAAACCTTGAGGTTCAATGTTGGTTTCAGGTCCATCACAGTGGAGGACGCCCAGATCAAGGTCAACGGGGTTCCCGTTCTGTTCCGAGGGGTGAACCGTCATGAACACAGCCCGGATCTGGGCCGTGCCGTGCCACATGATCAGTTGGTGCGTGAATTGCATCTGATGAAGGCCCACAACATCAACGCCATCCGCACGGCCCACTATGCCCCGCACCCTGCCCTGTTGGACTTGGCCGATGAGCTGGGCTTCTATGTCATTGACGAGTGCGACTACGAGACGCACGGTTTTGAAGGCACCAATTGGGAAGGCAACCCCAGCGCCGAGCCGCAGTACAGGGAAGCCCTGCTTGACCGCATGTCGCGCCTCGTGGAGCGGGACAAGAACCACCCCAGCATTCTCATGTGGTCCCTGGGCAACGAGTCGGGAACGGGCTCCAACCTGGAAGCCATGGCGCGGTGGACCAAGCAGCGCGACCCGGATCGGCTTGTCCACTATGAGGGCGATTGGGCGTGCCCGTATGTGGACGTCTATTCACGCATGTATGCCGCACCTTCAGAGGTGGAGCTGATTGGCCGGCAGGAGGAAGAGCCCCTGCCAGACGAGGTCCAGGATGAGCACCGGCGGAATCTGCCCTTCATCCTGTGCGAATACGTTCATGCCATGGGCAACGGGCCCGGGGGCCTGCAGGAATACCAGGACCTCTTTGAGAAGTACCCGCGACTGCAGGGCGGCTTCGTGTGGGAATGGATTGAGCATGGCATCCGGCAGTACACACCGGACGGAGAGGCGTACTTTGCCTACGGCGGCGACTTCGGCGAAAAGGTCCACGACGGCAACTTCGTCATCGATGGCCTTGTCTCGGCGGACTTGGAGCCGCGTCCCGGCCTGCTCGACTTCAAGAAGGTCATTGAACCGGTCGCCATGGCTGTTTCCGAGGACTGGCAAACCCTTGAAATCCACAACAAGTACGACTTCCTCAGCACCGCCCACCTTGCCTTCGACTGGCGCATTGAGGCACGGGGCGGGCGGCTTCTGGAGGGCATGCTGGACATCCCGGCCACAGCCGCAGGTGGATTGTCCGCCGTCGTGCTCCCGCAGGAAATTGCCGGGGCGCGGGGGGACCAGCGGGTGCTGACCATCAGTGCCGTTCTCGCCGCGGACGCGCCGTGGGCGCCGGCAGGACACGAAATTGCCTGGGTCCAGCAGGGCTCGGTGGAAGCGCCGGTCCCCAAAGTGGCGGCAGTTTCAATGGCGGCTGTGCAGGACGGCGTGCTGAGTTTGGGACCCGCCAAGTTCAGCCTGGCAACCGGTGAATTGTGTGAATTCAAGGGGCTGTCCGTCGAGGGCCCACGTTTGAACTTGTGGCGTGCAGCAACCGACAACGACAACGGCAAGGAGCGCACCCTGCCCGGCAATCCTCGCGATGCCGACACATGGAAGGCCTTCGGCCTGCCCTTGTTGGAAGGGCGGTTGCGGTCCATGACGGACGACGGCGGCACCATGGTGGTGCGCGTGCGCTACGGGGTCCCGGGGGGCAGGCAGTCTGTGGATCTGACGTGCAGGTGGACGAGCGACGGCGATCAGTTGGCGCTGGACGCACACGTGGAGCCCGGTCCGGGATGGGGCCGGAACTGGCCGCGGATCGGTTTTGACTTTGAGCTTCCAGGAGCATTGTCACAGGTGTCATGGTCAGGATTCGGTCCAGGCCAAAGGTACCCCGACACGGGCATGGCCCAGCGGCTGGGCTGGTTTGCTGCCTCGATTGACGAACTGCAGGTGCCCTATGTGCGCCCGCAGGAAAACGGTTCGCGGGCCGGGGTTTTCGAGCTGTGCCTGGCGTCTACAGGGGAGTCCTTGACGTTCCGTGGCGCGGACATGGCCTTTGCAGCCCGTCCCTGGTCGCAGCAGGCCTTGGCGGCGGCAAAACACACGCCGGACCTCCTGCCGGACGGAAAGATCCACCTTACTTTGGATGCGGCCGTGCTGGGTGTTGGCACTGCGTCATGCGGCCCCGGCATACTGTCGGCCTACCAGCTGGCGCCCGCCGCTTGCGATTTCGCGGTGGTTCTTTCATAAGCCACGGTGGTGCGGCTGGCGGCCGATGCAGTGGCTGCAACCGCACACCAACGGCAATTGCCCAAACTCCACTTTGCCGCGACGGCCAGATCCCGTGGAGTGCACAGGGAAATAACCAAGCCGGCGTAACTATTCAGGGGGCGTGTGGCGTGTTGACGCGGTTTAGGCGTCCGCCGGGTGGATTCTGAAGAGGTTCGCAGGCAGGTAGGCACCTTCCCGGGTTGGCTGGTTCACATGTCCGATTCATCCGCTGTTCCCACGGTCGGGTCGTTGCTGGCCCGGCTGGAAGAATCCGACGCGCTGATCACGGCCCTGAAAACCGGGGTCGGCTCCCTGCGCTCGACGGTCGCCACCCTCGACGGCCGCCTGAAAAAGAACTCGCAGAACTCCTCCAAACCACCGAGCACCGACGCGTTCACCAAACCGCCGCCACGGTCCCTGCGCCGGCCCTCGGGCCGTTCCCCGGGCAAGCAGTCCGGGGATCCGGGGATGCGCCCGGAACCGGTCGATACCCCCGATGTGGTGCCGATCCACGAACCGGACCGCTGCGGGCGCTGCGGGCTGGATGTTTCCCAGGGACCGGTGACCGGAGAGCGGTTCCGGCAGGTCTTCGACCTGCCCGCGATCCGGCTGCACATCACCGAGCACCGGGCACGCACCCGCCAATGCTCCTGCGGGCACCAGTGCGAAGCGCCCTTCCCGGCCGAGGCCACCGCCACCACCTGCTACGGGCCAAGGATCCAGGGGCTGGGCGCCTATCTGATGGGCCGGCACCACCTGCCGGTGGCCCGCACCGCCGAGCTGATGGCCGACGCCTTCGGTGCCCCGGTCTCCACCGGGTGGCTGGCCTCCCTGCAACCGCGGGCGAAGAAGCTGCTCGAACCGTTCCTGGAAGCGGCCAGGGCCCGGGTGCGCCACGCAGGGGTGGCGCACTTTGATGAGACCGGGGCCCGGGTTCAGGGGAAGCTGGCCTGGGTGCATGTGGCCTCCACCGGGGCGGTGACGCTCTTGCATCTGGCCCCGGCACGCAGCGGCGGGTCCATTGAAGCCGGCGGGATCCTGGGGCACGGCTTCAACGGGGTGGCGGTGCACGCCGGGCTTCCGGCCTACCGCCGCTACCCGGTCCGGCATGGGTTGTGCAACGCGCACCACCTCCGGGAACTGGCCGGGATCGCCGAGGCCGGCGGGCAGGACTGGCCGCTGCGGATGGCCGATTTGTTGGTGGAGATGCTCGTGGCCGTGGACGGGGCCAAAGCGGCAGGCAAGACCAGCCTGAACAAGTGGGTGCTGCGCGGATACCGGCGCCGGTACCGGCGCCTGATTGCCCGCGGGGTGGGACTGAATCCGCTCCCGCCACCGACCGGGAAGCGCGGCCGGCCCGCGATGGGCCCGGTGCGTTCCCTGCTCAAACGCCTGGACACCTACGAGGACGATGTCCTGCGCTTCGCCCACGACTTCACCGTCAGCTTCGATAACAACCACGCGGAGCGTGACGTCCGGATGGTCAAGCTGCAGCAGAAGGTCTCCGGATCCTGGCGGTCATGGGAGGGCGCCGAAGCGTTTCTGGCCGTGCGCTCCTACGTCGGAACCGCACGGAAACAGGGCAAAAACGCCGGTGGTGCCCTCAGGGACCTCTTCGGCGGGAACCCCTGGATCCCCGCCACCCCCTGAACAGTTACCTCCATCATCGAATCCGGGAACAACCGGTTCCGGTGTTTAGCCAAAAACGCGGAGGCACTGCCCGGGCCAACAGCTCCCCGGCCAGTGCCTCCACATCCAAAAATCCGCGCTGGGCGTCCTCAATTCCTTGCATCCCACCAGTCTTAACGACCAGCCCCGCAAGTCCAGCAGGCGCGCCTTAAACCACCCCCAATTTGTTCAGCAGTTTCCTAGGACCCCGGCGTCACGCTGCCGGTGCCACTCGGTCATCTGTGAGGATTAGAGTCCCTCCCGACGCAGGAAGACCACCCCCATGGCCCTGGCACGCGGTATCGTACGAGGTCAAAATCTCAAGCTTCTGGACCGGGGTGAACGACCGGCGGGGCCTGGGCCCACCGGCCCGCGGTCCGGGACGGCTCATGGAACCATCTTCGCGTACGGCGCTCAAAGCTGGACTGGACATGGTAAGTGGATTCCTGGTTCTCGCCCCACGCGATCAAGCGGACTTGCTATGAGCCGTTGGTACCGTTCCAGCCTGACGCAGGGCTGGTCGCAGTGGCCATCTATCCGCATTTTGAAGGCGATGGCTCCATGTATTTCATCGGATGCCATACGGCCGTCTGCTGGCTTGCCATCGGCGCCGGCAGGGTGGCCAGGCTGGTCGGTGCCAGGTGTGGAGGCAAAATCCGGGAGGCCTTCTCGTCGGTGGTAGGAGCGGCGGACACGTACCAGTGGCTCCTTCATGGCCGGCCGACCATGAAGGAGTGCCGATGAAGCGGCCCAGCCCACCATCATGGACAAGTTCACCATCGGCCGGTGACCTTCCGGCTGAACTTGCCCACCTTGCTCGGGGACGGCTTGGGCGGTCTGTATCGCCGATCCGTGCGTCGATAGCGAACGCTGAACGGACACGTTCGCGACCGAGTCTGGGTTCTACTGCGGGGATTTGGACACCGTGCGTCGGTACTGCGGGCTAGATGGCTTTTCCGACAGCCGTGCAGCCTTATCGTTTACGCCATGGGAGGCACGGTCGGTGCGATTCACGCCTGTGGCTGTCATCGTCGTTGGCTCCCGCGGGCACGGCGGATTCCCCGGTCTGCGCCGGGACTCGGTTTCCACCCAGATCATCCACCACGCACGTAGTCCTGTCCTGGTCGTTCGGTCCGAGACCGCCTGGGGCGTAGCCCACCGGGGCCCAGCTGCGGAGCTGGGCAACCATCGCTCTGACTAGGATGCTGGGAAGACCAAGACAACGTCTATGCGCCTATCTAGGTGATTGCGCCGGGCACCGGCAACTGGCCTGCACGACCAGCGGCGGGCTCACGGCCCGGGCGTTGGTTCGTGCCGGTCGGTCGTCGTGGGTCCTGGAGGGGCCGATGGGGAGGGCAGATGGCGGCGTTGGTTTCTCAGCTGGAGGATCCGTGCAGCCCCGGCGATCGCGACCAGGATCCCGCCGGCGACAGCTGCAATGAGCAGCGCCATGCCCAAGGAAAGCTCGCCGGCAGCGCCAAGATAGTGCACGATCACGCGATCCTGGTTCTGCAGGATGAAGATGATCAGCAACACCAGAAGAATCAGCCCCGCGCTGACGGCCACCCAGATCATCCCAGTGCGGGTCACCTCCGCGGCGCCATGCAGGTCCCTTGACGGTTTCCGGGGAGGGCTTTTCGGTCGGGACGGTGAAGGTTCACCCGCCGGGCGGGAACCGGGGTGCGGGCCCGTCGATGGACTCGGTGCTGGATCAGCGACCATGTTTGTTCATCCCCTAACTGGAACACGCCGTCCGTGCAGGACGGATATTCCACAGGCTACTCCTCCCGGAAGCGTGTGTCTGTCCCGTGCCCGTAAGTCCCGGTACGGGCTAGGGCGTGTCTCCCAATGCGGCGCTCCAGATGACGACGGCGTGCAGGACGGCCGCTGAGCGGTAGGTGAGGGCCAGTTTGTCGTAGCGGGTGGCCAGGGACCGCCATTGCTTGAGGGTGTTGAAGCTGCGCTCGACCACATTGCGCCGTTTGTAGGCGTCCCTGTCGTATCTGACGGGGCGTCCCCCGGCGGAGCCCTTGCGTTTCCGGTTGGCCTTCTGGTCGTCCTTTTCCGGGATAACGCACTCGATGCCCCGCCCGCGCAGGTACGCCCGGATTGCTTTGGAGGAATAGGCCTTGTCGGCCATGGCCCGGTCCGGGCGGGTGCGGGCCCGGCCGGGACCGGGCCTTTCTACCTTCAGGGCCTCCATGAGGTTCTCAAACATCGGCGAGTCCCCGCCCTGGCCCGGCCCCAGCAGCAGGACCAGGGGACGCATGTTGCCATCCACCAGGGCGTGGATCTTGGTGGTCAGCCCGCCGCGGGACCGGCCGATGGCATGGTCCTCAGGCTCGTCGAGCAGATTCCTGTAATTCGACAGGTCCCCCTGTGTGGCGGGGCAGGTTCGTGCCGTGCTGGTGGGCACGGTTGACCGTGGAGTCGATCGAGACCTCCCAGTTGATCAGCCCGGCCGTGTCCGCGCGGGTCAGCAACGCCGCCAGGACCTTGTCCCAGGTCCCGTTGGCGGCGTTGCGGCGGTGGTGCTTCCACACGGTCTTCCACGACCCGAAATAGGCAGGGAGATCACGCCATGGGATCCCTGCCCGGTAGCGGTAGATGATGCCCTCGGTCATCAGCCGGTGGTCGTTGAAGGGTCGGCCCGGTTTCCCCGACGAATCGGGCATCAACGGGGCAATGGACTCCCACTGGGCATCGGACAACACGGAATAGCGAGAAGGCACCCATCAATCATGCCAAACCGCAAAACCACTGATTAGGAGACACACCCTAGGTCCCCCACGTCGAGGAGATTGCTGCGCCAGCTGGGCCGGGCAGGAGATTGGGGCTCCCGTGGAATGGAACTGGTGAATGCGCGGGCGCGGCGAATATCCTAGTCATTGACGTGGGTCAATGTGGGGGAGTGACGATGGTTCCGATCCTGACGTTCGCCTTTGCGGTGTTGTTGCTGCTGGGGGTTCTCATTTCCGAGCGCGCCAGCCGGACGGTGCTTTCCACGGCCGTGTTGTTTCTTCTGGGCGGTTTCGTCCTGGGCCGCGGCGTGCTCGATGTCATCCCCATCGAATCCGTGGATCCTGTCGTCGGGGTCCTGGCCCAGCTGGCCTTGTTCTCCGTGCTGTTCACCGACGGCATGAAAGTGGGGCTGTCGGATCTTCGCAGCGCCTGGCGCTTGCCTGGCCGGGCGCTGCTGTTCGGGCTCCCGCTGACGCTCCTCATTACGGCCCTGCTGGCCCGTTACATCGTGGGACTGCCATGGCTTCAGTGTTTCCTGCTGGGGGCAGTGCTGGCGCCCACCGATCCGGTCTTCGCGGCCGCCATTGTCGGGCGTCAGGAAGTCCCGGGACGATTGCGCCACCTTCTCAATGTCGAGTCAGGGCTCAATGACGGACTGGCCCTGCCCATCGTTTTGGTGTTGCTGGCCATCGGCGGCGGGACGGACACCGGCATAGGTGTGCTCGCCGAGGAGATCGGCCTTGGGTTGCTTGTCGGCGTCCTCATTCCGCTGATCGTCATTGGGCTGGAGCGGCTGCCGTTCCTGAAAGCCACCAAGGGCCTGCAACCGCTGGTCGCAGTGTCCATCGGGCTGCTCGTGCTGGCCATCTGTCTGGTCACGGGGGCAAACCTCTTCCTGGCGGCGTTCTCGGCAGGAATCACGGTTGCCACCGCAGGTCCTGGCTTCCGGGAGGAATTCGAACAGTTTGGTGAGTTGGTGTCCGAGTTGCTGAAGCTCGCTGCCATTCTGGTGTTTGGTGCGCTGATCACCCCGACATTCCTGTTCGGTGAGATTGCCTGGACAGGATGGGTTTTTGCCGTGCTGGCCATCGTCGCGGCCCGACCCCTGGCGCTGCTTGTTTCCTTCCTGGGCACCCGGCTGCCCCTGAGGGAACAACTCGCGGCCATGTGGTTTGGTCCCAAGGGCTTCGCCTCCGTGGTTTACGGGCTCCTCGTTCTCGAATCCGGCGTGTCACGCTCCGACGAGGTCTATCACCTCGTAGCCCTGGTCATTGTGCTGTCCATCCTGGCCCATTCCTCCACCGACGTTGTCATCGCCAGGCAATTTCAGGCCCGTCCGCCCCCGACGCACTAGCCACCGCCCTCGTGCCAACTGCAGCCCCTCTCATCAGCTCCGGAAAACGAAGGATTTCAAGGACAGGTGTATCGAGAGCCGGGCATACAGCGGGCTTCCACAAGGAGACGTCGTTCTGCGGGAAACCGCCCGCAGCAAATCCCCACACTGTCGCAACGGTCCCACCGCAGCAACAAGCCGTCACCATTCACGAAATTCATGCCAGAACCCGTTTGGTTCTGGCGCCCATTTCGTGAATCGGGGACCGGTCGTGGTTTCGGTCATGAGAGCAGGACTCTGAACTAACAACCCCCGTCGCCGTCTGAAAAATGGCACCGGTCCTTTCCAGGTGCTTCTGGACACGGCGGTTCCGGCCAGCAGCGGCTGGAGGGAGCACCCCTCGCGTGTATGGCCGGGAGGCCGGGAGTGTGTTAGAAAGAAGGCTGCGGCAGGCATTTCTGGGTTCACAGCACCTGCCGTAGCGCCAACGCATCGTGGGAACCGGTGGAGATGACAAACGGCAAAATGGCTCAGGTCTTGGACATGCTGCGGACGCAGCTGTGGCCCGTGCCTGCCCTGGCCTTGGCCGTGGCTGTAGTTCTGGGTGGAGCATTTCCTGCCCTGGATGCCTCCGTGGATGGCCGGCTGCCCCAAAGCGTTACAGTCCTTCTCTTTGGCGGGGGTCCGGAGGCAGCCAGGTCTGTGCTGCAGGCTATTGCGGGGTCCCTGATCACGGTGACCTCGCTGACCTTTTCGCTCACTGTTGTGACCCTCCAGTTGGCCAGCAGCCAGTTCTCTCCCCGCCTGTTGCGCACCTTCGCCAGCGACAGGTTTGTCCATGGGACCCTGGCGTTGTTTCTGGCCACCTTCGCGTTCGCGTTGGCGGTCCTCAGGAGCGTCCGGACGGAAACCAGCCAGGGCCCGTCCTTCGTACCCGAACTATCCATCACGATCGCCTATGCCCTCGCCATCGCCAGCATCCTGGTTCTGGTGCTGTTCCTGGCCCATCTGACCCGTGAGATCCGGGTTGAAACCATGATGGAACGCGTCGCCAGCGAAACCCGGGACAGCATGGACCGTATCTTTCCCCCTACCCGGCCTGCACCTTCGGCCGAACCAACGGCAACTGCCGTAGGTGTCCGCATCCGCTGCTCGCACTCCGGATTCCTCACTGCCGTGAACAAAAAAGCCCTGTTTCGGGCCGCGGTCGAGTCGGGCGCGGTGATCCGGGTCGACCGCGAGCCCGGCAGCTCCCTGATCGAGGGGACTCCGTTTGCCACTGCCTGGCCGTTGGCGCCCGGGCCCGCCTTTGCTCCGGAGACCTCGGACCAGCTCCGTGAAAAGGTCAACGCCGCAGTCGAGACCGGCTTTGAACGCACTAACGTCCAGGACATCGGTTATGGCTTTCGCCAGCTCGCCGACGTCGCAGCCCGGGCCCTCTCGCCGGGCATCAACGATCCGACCACTGCGGTGCACGTGCTCGGCCATCTCTCCGCCCTGCTGTGCCGGCTGGCCGACCGGAACCCGGGCCCTGAACTGCTCGCCGATGACGCCGGAATGGCCAGGGTCATCCTCGCCCAACCCCGGTTGGGGGACCTGTTGGACCTTGCCTTGGGACAGGCGAGGCTTTACGGAGTCCGCGACCCTGCCGTCGCCGAACGGCTTCTGGTCCTGTTGCAGGAGTTGTCCTGGTGCGACGGCCAGGGCCGGTACCGGCACCAGATTCGTGAACAGCTGGACGCGCTGCGCGAGGCCATCGACGCAGCCACCTATCTTCAAGCCGAACGGAGCCGGCTCCAGGCCCTCGCCGATGCTGTCGAGTCAGGCGCGCCCCGCTGAGGCGCCCGGGCCATGGCGGCAAATAGTGAGGATTGCCCGATACACGCTCTGCAACCCGGTGGAAGCACATCACCGAGAAGTGCGTCGCCGAACTCGACTGCGCCGGCCGGCAGGCGGCCAGCGAGAGGGGTTCATCGATTCTGCCGCCCGCACAGTTCAAGGCCGGTGCATTTCCCGTGGCCGGTTGCGGCAATTCTCGGCCAGAGCTGGAGCATACTAATATCGGATCCTGCACCTCCGGCCGCAGGGTGGGCCATGGGACCAGTAGAGCCGATGCGCCGTGCCGGGTCTCTGGTTCGAAGACTGGCGCCGGGAGCCCAAATGACCAGCATCCAGCTCGGACACTGTGCGGTCGGGCCCCGCCTGCGGGTGGGCATGAACGGCTTTCCCGTGAGGGCAGTCATTTGTGGTGCAGCGGCCGGCAGGCTGGCGGCGGTAGCTTTCCAGGCCCGTAGCGGCTGGTACGCGGTCAGGGCTCAGGCCACGGGCCCGCGCCCGGACGGGTACGTGATTGATTTCTCCGGCCCTTCCAGCAGGCTGCCGAGCTGTGGGCATCATCCTCCGCATCCGTGAGTTGGGCAGGTCCATCGCGTGGCATACGTCGACACTCACGGAACTTGCCGTGCCACGCTCCCCTTCGCAAGTTTTGCCGAAGCCGTCAATGACGATCTGACCAGTCGCCTACTCAGACCCCGACCAGGCCATCCGTGAACCGCTTGCTCCAGCGGTGCACATCCGGCATGGCCGCACCACATCCACCGTCGACCAGAGCCTCGACGACGGAAACATGATCGAGGCGGATGAGTTCGTCGCCACCGGCGGTATCCACTCGGCACTCCGGGGGCGGCCCCGCTGCCTTGGAAAAGGGCTTTTCGGTCCCTCGGCTTCCACATCGGCGCCGGCACCGTCCGCGACACGGACCTCGCCGCCGTGAGCGGGGCTGGGTTCGCCGCCACAGACTCCCGGAACGAGCCCATGGGCCTGTACAGGCTGCCCGACAGCAGGACCACCGCCGTCGGTGCGCATCGGACTAACAATCCTGCCCGTCTGAAGGATGCTCCTGCCCTTATGTGGTCCAGAAACCTCAAACCTGGCCGGAATCTTCCCCTCCCACTCGGACACGGGCCCGAGGACCGCTGCGTCGACCAGGTCGCCCAGAACCAGATGCCCCGCTGACATACCGGACTGGCAGCACTGATCGGCGACACGGCCGCGGCGCTCTCACTGCTGGACGGGCACGGAGCTTCCCTGGGCGGGCTGCCGCCTGCGTTCTTGGCGGCGAACTCACATATCGCCCCCAGACAGCAGGGACACTTTCCGCGGGCACACGCGGGAGCCTCACACGTGGAAGCCCGCCAGCGGGCCCGGGAGGTTGCCGCGCAATGGTTTGTTCCGGCCACCCGGAATGCCGCGCCTTCATGCATCATCCGACGATCCGGCCCATGAAGATGCCCGGCATGACCCAGCCGACCGGCTCATCCTTGATCGGCAGGTCCGGGTGTGGCGTGTTGCCTGCCGGCCGTTGGCGCACAGGCATCACTTATGTTGGCGACACCCTGGGTGGGGGATCTTGGGTGTTCCCGGGAGGGTGGGGCCGACTGCCCACCAGGCGTCGGTCGGTTCGAACAACACCGTTGGCCGGGTACGTTGATGAGGCCGGGCCAAGACGGATCATCGGCCGGAGACGGATGCATGAACTGCCGCGCCGGGCACGTCTGCTCCGGGTTCTTCTGCGGGACCGCAGGGGTAGCCTGCCGCGTCGTTCAGGCCCATGTCCAGGCCGGGTTGCTTCGGTCCGACGCGGTCCATTTTCATGATCACTGCCGTGGACCAGGTCAGGGCTTGGCTGATGCCCAGGAACACATTCGCCGCGACGATCCATCCCCAGGACGGCCCGAAGATGAGCATGATCGGTACAGGGAACGCGACAAGCCATCCTGCGACGAGGATGGGTTTGGGGCCATACCGGTCCGAGAGCGTTCCGGCGAAGTAGTTCGTCGCGGCCTTGGACAGGCCGAAGGCGAGAATGTACGTCAGCGCGCTTGTCTACAGGTCCAGCTGGACTGTCTGGGAAGCGAGCAGGGGCAGGACAGTGCGCTCCTGCCCGAGTGTCCCGCCCACCAGGGCGCTAACCCCCACCAGCAGCATGAACTGCGCCAGATTCTGCCGAAGACCCAGCACGGCTCCCGTGGATCCTGGGTTATGGGGAGGGAGTGTGATTCCCGGCATTCGCAGTGCTCCGTTCATGGTGGGGTCATAAAGGTGCCCGGGCGCGTGGGGACGCGCCCGGGCTGGATGCCCGGCCTGGAGGGGCCTGCCCGGACGGTTTAGGGTTACGTTGCTGCGACGGCGTTCTGCCGGGTCTGCTGCCACCTGGTCCAGGCTTCGTAGCTGCCGTCGAGTTCGACGACGTCGTACCCGGCGCGGCGCAGGGCGCTGGCGGCAACGGAGTTCCGGACCCCGGACTGGCAGTAGGTCACGATGGTGCCGTCGGTGGGCAGTTCGTCAAGGTGCCACATGACGCGGCCGCCGCTGAGCTGGTGCGAGCCGGGGATGTGCCCGGTGATGTGCTCGGTCTTGTTGCGGACATCCAGCACCATGGCGGCGCCGAAGCCGTCGAGTTCCTCGGGCTGGATCAGCTTCGGCGTGGTCGTGGGCAGCCCGTCGATGCTGGTGATGTAGCCAGCTACGTTGTCGATGCCGACGCGTACCAGGTGGTCCCACATGTCCTGGGCCTGCTCCTGGTCCTGCGCAAGCAGCACCAGCGGGTTCTTGTCCGTCTCAGGGTTCACAACCCAGGCGCCGTAGCTGGCAACTGACTTGCCGGCGGGGACGTTCAGGGAGCGGGCAACCGTTCCCTCATGGACTTCGTTGTTGGGACGGGTGTCGATGAACGTGACCTTGTCCGCTGCCAGATCCTTGGCGACGTCGGCGGTGTCCAGCTCCATGAGGGGCGTACGCTCGCCCATGACGGCAGGACCTTCACGGTTTTCGCGCTTCATCCGGCCGAAGTAGGCGTGGGCGTCGGGCTGGCCGTCGAGGAGTTCGTCGATGAAGCCCTGCTCGTCGTTCGCGGCCAGGTACGGGCCCCACCAGGCGTAGAGCCGCTCGTACCCGACTGTGGAGGACGGGATGGCGCCGAGGGCCTTGCCGCAGGCGCTGCCGGCGCCGTGGGCGGGGTGGACCTGGACGTAGTCCGGCAGGGTCAGGAACTTGTCCCGCAGGCTGGCGAAGAGCTGCTTGGCGCCGAGGAAGCGGGTGTCGATGCCGCCGGCTGCCTCATCAAGCAGGTCCGGGCGGCCTAGGTCACCGGAGAAGACAAAGTCACCCGAGAGAAGGTAGCCGGGCCGGTCGCTGAACGCGCCGTCGGTGACCAGGAAGGACAGGTGCTCTGGGGTGTGGCCCGGTGTGTGCACCGCCTGGATGCTGATATTTCCCAGGGCGATGGTGTCGCCGTCGTAGAGGCGTTCGCCGTCGAATTCGTACTGCCAGTCCGGTCCGCCCTCGCCGGAGACGTAGATTTTCGCGCCGTTGGCGGCGGCAAGTTCACGGGTGCCAGAAAGGTAGTCGGCGTGGATGTGGGTTTCGGTGACGGCTACGATCTTCATGCCGTTCTTTGCGGCAAGATCCTGGTACACCTCGATGTCGCGGCGGCCATCGACAATGATGGCCTCACCCTTGGCCTGGCAGCCAATCATGTAGCTGGCCTGGGCGAGGTCTTCATCGTATATGCGCTCGATAAGCATCTGGTGCTCTCCTTCGTGGAGTAGGTGTATTGGGAGTTCTTGGTTTAAGTCTAATACCCCTGGGGGTATACAACCAAGAGGGATATGCGGCGGGTAATCCGTGCGTGCGTCAGGCAGGCTGCCCGCCTGCGTCAGCCCGGAGTTTGTCCATGTCCAGGTTCTTTACGGCCTGGATGACCTCTTCCAGGCCGGTGGCGTTGAGGCCTCCGGGCTGGGAGAAGACCAGCGTCTTGTCCTTAAAGGCCATCGGCGTGGGGATCGAGGTGATGCTCGCCGCTGCGGCAAGAGCCCTGTTCCACCTCGGTGTCCACCTTGGCGAAGGTGATGTCAGAGTGCCGTTCTGCCGCGGCTCCATAGTTGGGTGCGAACATGCGGCAGGGACCGCACCATGCCGCCCAAAAGTCAACGAAGACGATCGCGTTGCTCTCCAGGGTAACGGCGAAGCTCTGTTCGGTGACGTCGATGGTTGCCATCGTCTTTCGTGTCTTTTCGGGCGTTGTCTTGAGTGGTTGGTGGCGGGACTGCAGGGGTCAGGTGGTGGGGAGGCAGGCGCGGGTCCAGGCGATCATGCCGCCGGCCATGGTGTCCGCGGAAAAGCCTGCATCGTTGAGGGCCTCGGCGACGCGGGCTGAACGGTTGCCGCTGCGGCAGACCGCTATGACGGGGACTGCCGGGTCCAGTTCGGACAGGCGTGCCTGCAGCTGGCCCATGGGGATGTGCAGGGCGCCGGGGATCATGTCTTCGGCGACTTCGAAGTCCTCGCGGACATCGAGGATGCGGGCGGTGGAGCGCCGCTGCTCGGCTTCGGTGATGGTGATTTCAGCCATTGGATTCTCCTTGGAAATATTGTGGGCTGTTGTTAGCGGACGGGTTCGCTGGCCTGGCGTCATGCCGCTATGCCGCCGCGCAGCGAGTAGGCGTCGTAGCCTTTCGCGGCGAGCAGCCGGGCCGCGGAGGCGGACCGTGCCGCGGAGGCGCACACGGCGATGACGCCCCGGGTTTTCTGGATCCCGGCGGTGCTGGTCTGCAGCCGGTCCAGGGGAACGTGCTTGGCCTGCGGGGCGCGGCCGGTGCGCCATTCCTGGGCCGATCGGACATCAATCAGGGTGGCGCCGGAGCCCAGGAGTTCCTTGGCTTAGGCGACGCTGACGGTCTTATAGGGCTTGCTGAAGGCCTTTTTGAGGGAATCTATCAATCCCATGGTGTTCTCCTGTTTGGTGTGGTCAGGCGGTGACGGTGCCGGCAGTGACCCACGCCGCGACGGCGAAGATGAGTACCGCGAATGAGATGCGGATGTGCGTGTCCTTCACGCGGCGGGCCAGTCGGGCGGCGACGAGGGAACCCAGGATGGCCGGGACCGCGAACGCCAGGGTGGTGGCCCAGTCGATGGTGTACCCGGCAGCATGGGCACTGAACCCGGCGGCGGAGTTGATGACAATGATTGCCAGGGATGTTCCGACGGCCTGCTTCATGCGCAGACCCAGGAAGATGGTCAGTGCGGGGGTGATGAGGAAGCCTCCGCCTACCCCGAGCAGTCCGGTGAGGAAGCCCACGAGCAGCCCTACCCCTACGGCCTTCGGGGCGCAGGACCGGAAGGCCCTGTCCGGCCCCGTGCTGCAGGACCCGTCGGATTCGCGCGGCTTCTTGAGCATCCGGATTCCTGCGGCCACCATGATCACGGCGAAGGCCAGCATCAGGATGTTTGGGTCCAGCAGCCGGCCTACGGCCGCACCGCCCCAGGCTGCCGGGATGCCGGCAGCCCCCACCAGTGCGATTACTGGCCAGTTCAGGCCGTCCCGGACCCGGGGCAGCAGGGCGGCCCACGAGGATACCCCCACCACCAGCAGAGAGGTGGGGATGGCCTGGGCCGGGCTCATGCCCACCCCGTACACAAGGGCCGGAACGGCGATGATCGACCCGCCGCCGCCCACTACGCCCAGGACGATCCCGACGACGAGCCCCAGACCCAGGGCCGGAATCATGCCGCCGCAACCCCGTCAGTCGCGGGTACGGGGAGCTGCAGGATGGCGCTTTCGCGGGTGGGTTCCTTGGTGGCCTTGTTCCAGGGCATGGCCGAGAGGGCCTTGCCCATGGCACAGGTGTTGGTGGCGGCTGAGAACGTCAGACCCGTGCCGATGGCGCCAGCCAGCATGCGCACCTTGGGAGAGACGAACCTGCCCCCGACCAGGCCCAGCACCACCAAGGAGCCTGCAGCCAGGCGGACCTGGCGCTCCAGGTCCCAGCGGTTCTTGCCCTTCACAACCTCGCCGCCGGCGGCAGCGAACCCGGGAACTCCGCCGGTCAGGACGTAGGCACCGTCCATCCCCGACTTGCCGAGGCGCTGGCGTGCCTGCTCGGCGCGCGCTCCGGACTGACACACCAGGACCACGCCAGAGCCCAGCTTGGCGGCGAGTTCGTCGGTGTGCTCGGAAAGCAAAGGCAACGGCACGTTGTATGAGCCCTTGATGTGCGTGGACTCGAACTCGGCGGCGGAACGCACATCGATCACCACGAGGTCCGGGTGCCCGGCGATCCAGGTGCGCAGGGCCTCTGGGGCAAGGGCGGTTACGGCTGGAGCCGTGGAGGGGGAAGTCATGGATGGCCTCTCGTACAGGTCGTTGGATGAATACCCCACCGAGTATTACAGATACCCCAGGGGGTACGCAAAACACCCTAGGGGGTATAGGATGAACGAAAGCCCCCGACCCTTGGAGAGACCCATGGAACTCAACCCCTCAGAACTCACACCCGTGATTAACAGGCTCAAGCGCGCCCAGGGCCAGCTAGCCGCTGTCACCCGCATGCTGGAAGAAGGCCGGGACTGCAAGGACGTCGTCACCCAGCTCGCGGCCGTGTCCAAAGCGCTCGACCGGGCTGGGTTCGCCATTATCGCCACAGGTCTGGAGCAGTGCATCGTCCAGAAGGACGCAACGATGGACCGTAAAGAACTGGAAAAGCTCTTCCTCTCCCTCGCCTGACCAGCCCCACTCTCAAGCCACCCCAGGAGAACCATGACGTACACACTCCGCACGACCAGCGCTCTTCCGTGGGCCGAAGCGCTGGCCCGCACCCGGGACGCCCTGTCGGCCTAGGGATTCGGAATACTTACCGAAATCGACGTGCGTTCCACCTTCGAAGCCAAGCTTGGAACCGAAGCCGCTGACGCCGTAGGCGACTATGTCATCCTTGGTGCCTGCAACCCCGCCCTGGCCAGCCGCGCCCTTGCCGCAGAACCCGAAATCGGCGCACTCCTGCCCTGCAACGTCGTCGTACGCCGCAGCAAAGACGCGGGAACCACCACCATCGAGGCCATTGACCCGCAGACCATGGTCCAGCTCAGCGCTGTGCCGGCCGTCAAAGAGGTCGCCGACGACGCCGGCACTCGCCTGCGCAAAGCCCTCGCCGCCTTGAGTAGCTGACGGAAAACGTAATGTCCGCCAACGAGGGCGCCCCGGTGCCACAAGAAGAGGACGGTCCGGGTCTGCTCATCCATGCAGCCGGTCCGCTTGAGCCCGACACTTTAGCCGGTATCCCGCGCAGTACAGCCAATGCTCGCGCCGCACTCAAACCCGGAGCGGCCATCGAAGTAGTGGTCCAAGGCCCCGGCGTCCGGCTGCTCGCTTCAGACTCTCCGGCCAGCGAGGCCATCACCCACGTCCGGCAACTGGATGTGGAAATTCTTGCCTGTGCGAACAGCCTGCGCTCTGCGGGACTGGAAGCAGAGGACCTTACCACCGGCATCGACACTGTTCCAGCAGCAGTGGCGCACCTGGCCGAGCGCCAGTGGCAGGGCTGGGCCTACGTCAGGCCCTAACTGCCCACGTTTCACCCACCCGCGTCGCACCATTGGGCCTCGAACTTCGCAACCGTCCGGATCGCAGACGTTGTAGCCGCACGACAGGTGCACGGATCGTTCTCATCGGCCGCTTCCCGCTGGGACTTGCCGTTGTGGCCATCGTCAGGGTGGCGTTGCGGCTCGAAGGAGTTGTCACGGACAGCTCAGGTCGGTCGGGATTGCCCTCGGAGGGCAAGAAATGGGGTGTGGACAATGTCCACACCCTTTACAGTCGGACTAGACCGTACCGGTGCCGGACCGGCCCGGATTCGGCAGGTTTCCGGAACTTCCCAGTGATGCTCCTATAGTTGTCAATTCAGTTGCGGGGCTGCTTGTTCATGGAGCCATTGCCGGTAGTTCGTGGCGAGTGTGTCGTTACGGATGAGGCCTCGTTCGAGTCGGGAGATCACGGAGGGCCATTGACTCAGGTGGCCGGCGGCGGCGTTGATGGTGAACCTGAGTTGCTTACGTTTCTGGCGTAGGTCCGTGATGCTGGGTGCCGGCACCGGATTGAAGATCTGGCGGTATATTTCGCGGGCTACGTAGCGTTTGAGGCAGCGCATGATCTCCCGTTTGGTTTTTCCTTCGGCGGTGCGCTTGCCGACATAGTCTTTGGTGCGCGGACATGATGACATGCGGACCAGCACCACCTGGTGCAGGGCACGGTTTGGGTTGCGGTCGCCTCCCCCGCTGAGCCGGTGGCGGGTCGTTTTTCCTGACGATGCCGGGATGGGGGCAACCCCGACGAGTGCCGCGAACTGGGCTTCGTTGCCGATCCGTTCGCGGTTGTCTCCCACGGTGACCAGAAGCTGGCTGGCAACCTCGGGCCCCACTCCGGGGAGGTCGCAGAGCAGGGGCGCATAGGAGTCGAGGATTTCTTGCAAGGCATTGTCGGCGGCGGTGATTTCCTCGGTCAACGCCCGATAGCGGGTGGCCAGGGTTTTCAGGGCCAGCAGTGTCGTGTATTCCGGGTCGGCGATATGGCCGGAGGGCCTGGTCCGTTGCAGGGCGGCGATCAGGGCAGGGGTGGCCATTGCCCGGTATTTCGTCCGGAGTGCGTCGGGTGCCGAAATGAGGAGGCCTTTGATCTGGTTGACCGCGATCGTCCGGGCCTTCATCGCCGATGAACGTGCGGTACGGATGATCCGTAGGCATTCGACGGGTCCGTCTTTGTCTTTCGGGATCGAGATGCCGCGCTGGGCGAGCACCGACTGGGCCGCCTGATAGGCGTCCAAGGGATCGGATTTTCCCTTCAGGCGGCGTTGGGCCCGGTTCGGCCGGTTGACCTCCAGCACGGTCAGTCCCTCCTCGGGCAGCACCCGGGCCAGCTCCGCACCGTAGGAGCCGGTTCCTTCCACTCCCACCGCCAGGGCCGTTCCATGGCCGGCAATGAAGTCCAGGATCTTGCGGTACCCGGAACCCACGGCCAGAAACTCCTGGTCGGCCAACGGTCTGCCGTAATCGGTAATGATGGCCACATGGTGAGTATCGGCATGCGTGTCGACGCCGACGATGACATTCAATGGTTCTTTTGCCAAGATGGAATCTGCCCCTCAGGTACCAATGTTAGTTGATGGGCACGTGGGCCAGGTGGGCAGACAAAACGGTAATGGGACTGGTCGAATCAGGCTCCTATGAAGTCATGTCCGCCTGGCTCCACGCGCTTGCGGCGGACCTTGAACCGGTGGACAGATCCCAGGAAAGACAGTGTCCGCGGAGTCGCTGCGGGAACGGCAGTTTGAAGGCGGGTCCCACCGGTTCAAGACCGGTTCCAGTATTACCGTTTGCAGGGGCTGGAATCCGGTTCGAGTCCCACCTCGGGCACAGTGTTTCCGCAGGTCAGGGGCCCTTTGGGCCTTGGCCTGTGCACAAAACCCGCCAAAGTGTGTGCACGAAGTCCGTTTGGCGAGTTTTTTGGCCCGGATTTACGGGCTCATGGCGTGTGGGTTGCGCTGGTTGCTGATCATTGTGCGTCCTCGATTCCTGGGGTCGGTGGTCCGGTTTTCTGCCGTATATCTATTCATCGTGGAAATCACGGCTTGAAACATGACGTGGAGGGAACTTTCGTGAGTTTCATTCCCTGCGACGCCCAAAGCCT
Source organism: Pseudarthrobacter sp. P1 (assembly GCF_050156935.1). Taxonomy (NCBI): domain Bacteria; kingdom Bacillati; phylum Actinomycetota; class Actinomycetes; order Micrococcales; family Micrococcaceae; genus Pseudarthrobacter; species Pseudarthrobacter sp. P1. The sequence goes on from NZ_CP189584.1 coordinate 416,884, forward strand.
GTGGCCGCACGTGGCCGCCAGGATTGACGGAGACGCCCTCTACGAGGACCAAACGTCCGGCAAGTAGGACAGCCGTCCCCAGCTGGCCGCCTGCCTCGAAGCCCTGCGCCTCGGCGACACCTTGGTCGTGTGGAGGCTGGACCGGCACGCCCTGGGCCCGCGCCGCTTGACCGGCATCGTCCACGACCTCACCGAACTCGGCATCGGCGTCAAGGTCCTCACCGGCCAGGGCGCGGCCATCGGCACCACGGCCACGTCGAGGAAGCGGGTCTTCGGGGGCTTCGCTGCCCTGGCCGAGTTCGAGCGCGAGCTGATCTCCGAACGCACCCTGGCCGGCCTGGCCTCGGCCCGCGCCCGCGGACGGAAGGGTGGACGCCGGTACATGATGACCATGGCGAAGGTCCGGCTCGTCATGGCCTCCATGAGCAAGCCCGAAACCAAGGTTGGTGACCTGTGTCCGGAACCGGGCACCACATGGCAAACCCTCTACCCCCACGTCTGCCCAGCAGGGGAACTGCGATCCGATGGGGATAAGCTTTTGAACCGGAACTGGGGTCGCTTCAGAAGAAAGTAGATCCATCACCCCAAACGAGGAGTGCGCGGATCGGTGTGCCGTCAAGGGGCCGGCGACCTGCCCGGTCGGGGCGTGGTCCATCAGTGGGCGTCGCTCGAGGGCGCCCTTCGCCGATCGTTCCGAAAGGGGAGTACGTTCAACACTGCATTGCGCATCGTGATGCCCGATCGGGTCCGGGGCACCAGGAGGCGCGAGGCGATGCCGGCGCCGCGTTGCAGCGGTCGGATGTGTTTGCGGTGGCTGTTTTCATAGCCGGCGAGGGCGGCGGTGTGGTCGAGGGGGTCGGCGGCAATCGCGTCGGCGAGGGTCTTGGCTCCGACGATCGCACTGCTGGAGCCTTCACCGAACAGCGAGATGCAACTGGCCGCGTCACCGAGCAGCACCACGCGGCCTGCCGACCACTCCGGTACGTTGATGCGGGTGACGGCGTCGAAGTACCGATCGTCGGACGCGCCCCATTCCTTCAGTGCAAGCGCGGTCAGCCATCCGCCTCCGGCATAGGTGGACTCGATGAGCCGGCTTCCTTTGTCTACATCGCGGGGGTCGAAATCCTGCTCCGCTCGGAAGATGAATGCGTACCCGGGCTTCCCTCCGGCCGGGTGGATGGTTAACGAGGTTCCCGGTTCGTTGTACATCAGCACGCTGCGCGGATCGTCGATCGGCACGGGGGCGCGCACGGTGCCCACGAACATGCCGAACGGGCGTGAGAAGAGTTTTTCGGGACCGAAGGCCAAGCGGCGGACGCCGGAGTGGATGCCGTCTGCTCCGATGACCACATCAAAGCGGCGGGATTGGCTCCGCTGAAATTCGACGTCGATTCCGCCTCCGTCCTGGTGCAAGGCGGTGATCGAGTCGTCCCGGATGATGAGGCTGTTCTCCCGGGCCTTCTCGAGCAACAGGGCGACGAGGTCATTGCGTGCGACCTCGGCCTCCTCATGGCGGTCGGCGTGGTGGCGCGTGCGGACCTGGGCTTGGGGCCGCCCGCCGGCGTCGACGCAGACCAGGCGTTCGACACCGGTGTCAGCCTCCTCCAGACGCGGCCAGAGGCCCATCTGCCGTGCAATGGAGACCGCTTCTCCGCGTACGTCAACGGGGTTGCCGCTGGAGGGTGTGTCCGCCGCCCGTTCCACGATCGTGACCGACCAGCCGGCCTTCGCCAGCCAATACGCCGCGGTCAATCCGGCAATGCCGGCGCCGGAGACCAGTACGCTGCGATCTGCCATGCGCCCATTCAAACACCCATCACCACAGGCACCCAACACGAGGGCAAGTGCGCTTCGCCGGGGAGTCCACGGCGGGAAGCCAGCATGGATGGGGATGCGTTCCCGGACGCGCCTGCGTGACGACCTGAGGTCCCGCCCGCACGAGGACCGGCTTGCGGGCACCCGGCGGTCGCGGGGTCCCACAACTTGCGGCGGGAGCGCCGATGTCATGCCGCCGAGATGGAGTAGCCGAGCACCGGCAATCAGCGGCGCCCCGACGTCCTTGGATGCGATGCGTGAACCGACGCTGCCGGTCCCGCGGCAGGATAAATCGTCGACGCACCCTGGAATTGTGGAGAGATGGACATGAGTCGCCAGGGGCAGGCGCCCCTGGAAGCGCGGCAAGCATAAAGTCGCAGGCGTGGACGGCACTCGCAGCATAAAAAGCCGTCAGTGCTTGCGCAATGCGTTAGCTAACGCTAACGTATTTATGTGCCTGACGTTCTGGAAACCGCTGCGGAACCGACCCGGCGCGCCCTGCTCCAGCTCCTGGCCCGCGGGGAACGGAGCGTCACCGAGTTGGCGGGCAACTTCACGGTCACCCGGTCCGCGATCTCCCAACACCTGCTCCTGCTGGCCGGCGCGGGCCTGGTCCTGGCCCGCAAGGACGGCCGGAAGCGGTACTACCGCCTTGACTCCGGCGGCATGGCCAGGCTGCGGGAGGCACTGGAGTCCTTCTGGACAACGGAGCTCGATTTGCTGGCCGCCGATGCCATGGGCCTGCATACACAACCACACCAAGGAGATACCTGATGACCATTGACAAGTCCGTCTTCATCCCGGCCACCCCCGACGAGGCCTTCGCCCTGATCACCCAGCCCGAGAGGCTCCGCCGCTGGCAGACCGTCGCCGCACGGGTGGACCTTCGCGTTGGCGGGGACTACCGCTGGACCATCACCCCCGGCCATTCAGCCGCAGGAACCTTCACGGAAATCGACCCCGGCAAGCGCGTCGTCTTCACCTGGGGCTGGGAAGGCGCCGCAGCTCCGGCAGACCTGTCCACGGTGACCATCACCATGGACGCCGTCGACGGCGGCACCACGGTCCGGCTTGTCCATGAGGGCCTGGGCGCCGGGGAAGAAGCCGGCCACACCGAGGGCTGGAACCACTTCCTGGACCGCTTGGTTGCCCTCGCCACCACCGGCGATGCCGGCCCCGACACATGGTCCGCCACACCCGATCCCATCAACGAACTCATCAGCGCCGAAGCAACCCTGGCCATCGCCCAGCGGGTCCTTCGCACCCTCACCACTGCGGACATGGACCAGCCGACCCCGTGCGAGGACTTCACGGTCTCAGGGCTCGTGGAGCACCTCATTGGTTCGGTCACCCGCATCGCCAAGGCCCTGGGCCTGGCCATCGCCGTCGATCCGGCCGCCGCCCCCGAGACGCGCCTGGCGGATGCCGCCCAGCCCACCCTCGAGGCATTCCAGGCCCGCGGGCTGGAAGGAACCATCGACATGGGGTTCGCCGAACTGCCCGCAACCATCGTGGCGAACATCCTGAACCTGGAATTCCTGGTCCACGCCTGGGACTTTGCGACCGCCACCGGCCGCGAACTCGACGTCGCACCCGCACTGTCCGGTTACGTCCTGGACCTGGCCCGGAACACCATCAGCCCCCAGATGCGCGGATCAAGCTTCGCCGAAGAGACCCTGGTGGATGAATCGGCGGCCAACATGGACCGGCTCGTGGCCTTCACCGGCCGCCAAACCACGTCCGCCTAGCGGCAGCCGGCAGGGGAAGCACCATGGTGCATGTCCACACAGAAACCCTCATCCATGTCCCGCGGGCGGTCGTGGCCGAGTACGCGTCCAACCCCGACAAGGCCCAGCACTGGTACGCGAACATCACCTCGGCCACCTGGCAGACACCCCGGCCCCTGGGGGTCGGTTCCCGGGTGGCGTTCACCGCCCGCTTTTTGGGGCGCGAACTGGAGTATGTGTACGCGTTCACCGAGCTGGTCCCTGGCGAAAGGCTGGTCATGCGCACCAGCCAGGGACCGTTCCCGATGGAGACCACCTACACCTGGTCCGACGACGGCGGATCGACGCGGATGATCCTCTCCAACAGGGGCGAACCCGCCGGCTTCTCCACCCTGGCGGGGGTGTTCATGGCTCCGATGATGCGCAGGGCCATGCGCAAGGACCTCAAGGTCCTGAAGACCATCCTCGAATCCAGGTAGCACTCAGCGACCACGGCACGCCCTCGGTGGGGTGGGCACATCCCCCTGTCGCCGAACCGGCCCCTTCCGCTAGGGTCGGGACCGGCACCACAACAGCACCGCAACAGCACCGCAACAGCATCCTCACTATTGATCGAACGAAGGGATACATGCCATGAGCAAGTTCATCTACATCTACAAGGGCCCGGCCACCCCCATGGACCAGTTCACCGAGGAGCAGGCCGCGGAGCAGACGGCCGCCTGGGGCGCCTGGATGGGCAAGGTTGGACCGGCCCTGGTCGACGGCGGCGCCCCGTTCGGCGCCCGCACCGCCGTCGTCGACGACGGATCCGGGACCGAAGCGTCCGAGCTGCAGGGGTACACCATCGTTGAGGCCGAGAACCTCGACGCCGCCAAGGCCCTGACCCAGGGGCACCCGTTCCTCACCGAAGGCAAGGGCAGGTTCAGCCTGGACATCTTCGAACTCATCGACATGAACATGTAAGACCACCCCCTCGACGACGGGTCTTCCGTTCGCCGCCCGGCAACGGAAGACCCATCCGGTCCCATGCCCACCCCTCCTGGAATTTTCGGCCTGCCGCCAACGATGGCCGGCACATCAACCCCAACCGCATGCGTCCTGAAAGGACAGCCACCAATGGCACAGTTCCTGATTACTTACCACGGCATGGGCCACCCCACTCCGGAGGCCATGGCCGCCGGCCGGGCAGCCTTCCAGGCCTGGGTCGAATCCATCGGCGATGCCGTCATCGACCCCGGCGCCCCGGTAAACGTCGTGGGCCAGATCGCCTCCGGCGACGCGGCCCCTGAGGCGCTTCTGTCCAGCCACCCCTTCATTGCCCGGGGCGGTACGCTGCAGATCAGCGAGTGCCTGGGCATCTAGCCACAGCACGCCGGCCCGGCATGGGTGCGGACACCGGAACCAGCAAGGAGCAACAACTATGGCCCACGCCGAGCATGAAACCACCATCAGCCGCACCCTCGAGGAGGTCTATGCGTTCCTCGCGGACGGACTCAACAATCCCAAATGACGCACAGGGGTCCAAAGCATCGCCCTCACGAGCGGCACGGTGGGAACCGTGGGAGCCGTCTATGCTCAGACCCTCACAGGCCCCGGCCGGCGGCCCATCGCCGGCGACTACGAAATCACCTCGGCAACTCCGGGCCAGCTTCTTCGCTGCCAGGTCGTTGCCGGCCCGGCCCGGCCCCCGGGGAGCACCGTCTCCGCAAAGTTTCCGGCGGCACCGCCGTCCGGTTCGTCTTGGACCTTCACCCCAAGGGACTCATGAAGCTCATGGGGCCGATGATCACCAAGACGATGCAAAGCGAGGTCGCACGGTTAGACGCGCTCAAGGCAGTGCTCGAATCCGCATAGCAGTGGGCGCGTCAGGGGGCCGCCAAGTGGGCCGGCGGCCGCCCTGGCGGCAACGGTGTCGGACCTGAACCCGCCACGCATGGGCCACATCTTCCCCTGGGCTTGGGCGGGGGTCATTCCGGATCGGTGATGAGCAGGTCCTCATAGACCATGTAGGCCTCTTCGGTGGGGGTGAATCCATAGCCTTCCCAATGCTTGGCCGGCGCCATCTTCCCCGCGTCGTGTTCGGGGGGGGTGCTCTCCTGTGGCCCGTCATCGCCCAGCATCGGAGTGGCTTGCAGGACTACCAACCCGACGGAGCGTCCGATAATTTTCCAGGATGGTGCTGAGGATGGAGTGGCCGAGTTGCTGGCCCCGGTATTCCGGGCGGATTGCAAGGGAGGGAATGTACATCAGATCACCGACGCCGAGAACGCACAGATCGGCAATGAGGTCTGGACGCTGGCTGTTGAGCATGTCGGCCATGTCGGCCATGTTGGCCAGCTTCAGGTCGATGGCATCCAGGGTGGTGAACAGGTCGATCGTCCCGGCATCGGCACCATGTAGTGGACACCGTGGCCGACGTGGAGGTCCCCGCCGTCATCGTTGAAGGCGGTTGAGTCGATGGTGACCTGCCAACGCATCGGATAGTCCTCCGGGTCACGGTGGACGTTGGGGATGCCCCGATACTTCAACGTGTAGTCGAAGGTCAGGTCCTCCGGATCGATCTCCGGCATGGCTCGTCCTTGAGGTGGGTGGCTGTGGTTCGTGTGTGGGGGCGGGGGAGATGGGTGGGGCCACCAGAAAAACCTGAACGTGGTCTACTGCGCGCTAAGCTCGGCTAAAGCCCAACAAGGTGGGGCCAGTCACCCCGGGAAGGAACCATGGGCACAGGGGCATAAGGCTCCATAGGCCTGGCCGGCGGGGGATCCTGGCCACTTTGACCGCTGCCCTGCTCCCCGCGGAGTGCGGGCGTTCATCACCGCGGCCTCACCTGACAGGAGACTTACCGATGAAGGTATTGATCATGACACTGGGGACGCGCGGTGATGTCCAGCCGTTCATAGCGCTGGCACGGGGATTACTCGCTGCTGGGCACGAGGTGGTGCTCGCCGCGCCGCAACGGTTCGCCGGGTTCGCCGCTGGGCATGGGGTGCCGTTCGCGGGCGTGGACGACGGCCCGATGCGGTTGATGGACAACCCGGCAGTTGCGGGTGCGGTAATCGAGGGCGGGATGCGCGCCCGGCTGTGGCAGGTACGGACCATGCCGGCCATGTTTATCCAACTGCTGGCCGACTGCTGGGCCGTCGCTTCGCAAGGCGTGGGCGCCGGTGCGGATATCGTGGTGCACAACGGCCAGATCATCGCCGGGCAGCACGTTGCCGAGGCCCTGGGTGTCCCGGCGGTGCTGGCTCTGCCGATCCCGATGTATGTGCCGACCCGGGAGTTTCCCTGGCCGGGCGTGGCCATGCCGACGTGGCTGCCTGCCGTGGCCAATCGGGCCACGTTCCTGGGCGTGAAGGCCCCGGAGGCGATATTCGGCCGGGTCGTCGACCGGTGGCGCGAGGACATCCTCGGTCTCCCGCGCCGCCACGGACGGCACGACCTGCTGCGCCGACCGGACAACGGCCAGGCTCCGGTGCTGCACGCGTTCAGTCCCTCGGTGTTGCCCCCGCCACTGGACTGGCCGGACTCGGTGCACACCACCGGCTACTGGGTCCTCCCGCCCTCGGACGAGGCGCTGCCGCCGCGCGTCGAAGACTTCCTCGGTGCCGGCGACCCGCCGGTGTTCGTCGGGTTCGGGTCAATGTCCGGCAGAGACCCCGCGCGCAGCACCGCCCTGGTCCTGGAAGCCGCACGCCGAGCAAGGACACGCCTGGTGATCGGCGCGGGATGGGGCGGACTGGACAGCAGCATGTCAGGTGACGGCGTTCTTGCTGTGGAGGATGTGAACTACCTGCGGTTGTTCCCCCGCGTGGCTGCCGTGGTGCACCACGGGGGTGCAGGCACAGCCGGCGCCGCATTCGCCTCCGGACGCCCGCAAGTGGTGTGCCCGTTCATCGCCGACCAGCCGTTCTGGGCTCGACTGGCACACCAGCGCGGTGTCGCTCCCGCTCCCGAGCCGCAACGCCGCCTCACGGCCGCCGGCCTCGCCACCGCCATCGCCACCACGGATCCCGATATGGCGCGTGCCGCCCAAGAGTTGGGCCACCGTGTACGTGCCGAGGACGGAGTATCCGCAGCGGTGACCGCACTGGAGCGCATCGCTGTGTCATAAACAGGGCGCGTTGGGTTCCCGGTTATGCGAGGCCCGAAGACGCGCGCAGGTTAGCCTTTTCGTGAACAGGGATGGGTCCTCGTCGAAAAGGAGACCACCATGCCCGCCCATATTGCTCTCACCCGGTCGCTGCTGGCGAGCGGCATCATCGCGGGCGCGACGTTGCCCATCATTCTCGGAGTTGCTGGAGCCACCCGCCAGGGGTACAGCGTGTGGCGCAATGGCGTGAGTCAACTTGGGACCGGAGACGGAGCGTGGGTGTTCGCAGTCGCGTTCGTACTCGGCGGAGCTCTCATCGGACTCTTCGCCCTCGGACTTCGCCGCGTGCTGCGATCTGGTCGTGAAGCGACGTGGGGTCCCATCGTGATCGCCGTGGCCGCTGTCGGCTTCATCATCTGCGGCCTGGTGCCCACGGACCCCGCACTGGGCTACCCGCCGGGGGAGCCGCCCATCGCAACGCTTGCCGGGCGAATCCACCAAGGCGCCGGCACCCTCGTCTTCGGCGGCCTGGCCGCAGCGGCGTTCATCCTGGCAAGGCGGCTCCGTTCTGATGCCTGAGGGCTGGCGACCTTCTCGACCGTCACCGGCATGCTTGTCATCGTTTTCGCGTTTGCGGCCGGGATCGCTTACCGCTTGGACTCGTTCGGGATCCGGCGGCCTGCACCGGCCGGGATCCTTGAGCAACTGTCGTTCCTCGCCGCCTACAGTCGGCTTATCGCAATCGGAATCCACTACTCCCGCGCCCAACCTGTCGGTGCGAGCACGTAGGTGCCCTACTGTGTCTGGACTTCTCGAGAGGACCCTTAAGACGCGTCTGTCGCGTTCTTGGGTTACTCAGGCGAAAGCTACAACTAGGGCTGTTTCCTTCCCCGACAGGGCGAGGGCTGCTGTGGCTGGGGTGCTGGCTGCGATGTGGTCAGAGGTAGTAGCGCAGCCAGAGGTAGGGCACGCTGAGTCCTATCGTGATTGTTGTGACAATGAGTCCGTATTTAGTGAAGGTCCAGAATGAAATCGGGTGGCCGTTGCGTTTGGCTATTCCGATGACGACGACGTTCGCGCTGGCGCCGACTGCGGTTGCGTTGCCGCCCAGGTCCGCGCCGAGGGCGAGTGCCCACCAGAGGGGCTGGGCCGCGGCTCCGCCTGCTTGGACGAGGTCGTTCGTGATCGGGGCGATGGCTGCAACGTAGGGGATGTTGTCGATGATGCCCGAGGCCATGGCTGAGCCGATCATGAGCCACGTGGCTGCGATGCCGTAGTCCTCGCCGACGACGGCGGCCGCTGTCTGTCCGACAGTGTCCATGATGCCGAGATTGACCAAGGATCCGACCATGATGAACAGCCCGGCGAAGAACAGCAGGGTTTCCCACTCGACGTCGTCGAAAACCTTGCGCGGTTCGAGGCGGGCAAGCAGCACCAGCAGACCTGCCCCGAGAAGCGCGACGATGGCCGGTTCGAGTCCGATGATTGGGTGGGCCATGAATCCGAACAGCACCAGGGCCAGGACGACGAGGCTTTTGATCAGCAGTGCCTTGTCGCCGATGGCTTCCTTTTCTTTGAGTGCCATGATTCGTGCCGCTCGATCCGGGTGGTACCGGAAGGCCGAACGGAACAGGATTCGGCATAGCCCGATGAACACAAGCAGGAGAATCGCTATCAGCGGCGCGAGGTTGATGATGAAGTCGTTGAAGGTCAGCCCGCCCCGGCTGGCGATGATGATGTTCGGAGGGTCGCCGATGAGGGTTGAGGTTCCGCCGATGTTGCTTGCCATGCTTTCGGCGATTAGGAAGGGAACTGCGGGGGCTGCGAGCCGTTCGCAGACGAGGAGGGTCACGGGTGCGATTAGCAGCACGGTGGTGACGTTATCGAGGAACGCGGAAAGTACTGCCGTGATGACCACGAGCATGACCATGATCTTGAACGGGCGTCCGCGTGCTTTCTTTGCCGCCCAAATGGCGAGAAATTCGAAGAGGCCCGTTTGGCGGAGGACGCCGACGATGATCATCATGCCCAGCAGCAGGAATATGACGTTCCAGTCAATTCCGCTGTCCTCGGAGAAAAAAATGCCGTGGTCATCCGTCGCGCCAAGGAGAACCATGGCCGCAGCCCCGCAGAGGGAGGCCGTGAGCCGGGGCACCTTCTCCGTTGCGATCAGGACGTAGGCACCCAGAAAGATCGCCAGGGCGAGGACGATCTGCACACTCATCCCGTCCTGCCCTCCGGCCCCTTCCCGGCCCAGTAGCCAAGGATGGCGTTGACGACGGAGGGGAGAGTCACGAAGGTGGGAGCGTCCTTGGGTGAACCTTGGACGCGTGCAATCTGTGTGCGGGCATCCACCATGCGGGCCGCGACCTCGATTAGCGTGTCGTCGGGCTCTATTGTCAGCATCCTGCGAACTGTGACGCCGGCGTCATCCAGCAGTTCCCCGATGGTGCGTTCATCCAGACGATCCCACAGCTCACTGGCGCCTTTCTCATCGAAGACGCCCGCGAGGGAGGGGTCATCGATGATGTAGTCCGGCACCATCAGCTGAAGGACATCCACGGCTGAAAGGATCGCGGTCGGGGTGCCGGCCTCGTCTGCGATGACTAGCCCCACCAAGCCGCCCTCGGCGATCAGCCGTCCGGCCTCCACTGCTGTGGTCTCCCGACGGGCAACGGGTAAGACGACTTGCAGGTCGGCGGCACGCATGGCGACCCTCTCTGCTCGGAAAATTCACAAACATGCTTCTGCCATAACCGTCGTCGCGAGGACAAAAGCTTGCTTGGCATGGTGTTTCCTTGGCTGCTGGATTGCCTTCAGTCTGCTATCGCCGTCGTTCCCTGGCAAGGAGAGGGCAGGCCATCGCCTACTTTCTGCTCGCCCGGGATTTTGACCCGGGCGACACCGGCAGCGCCAACGTGCCATGCCGGGAGTCGGGCGGCACACATGGAAGGCCCGCCGCTGCGATCCTTTTGCCTGCAGCCGCCCTGATCATTGGAAGAAACGTCAAGATTGTCCCCGGATTCCCTCGCGGCTGTCGGAAGGCCCGCCACGGGAGCCCGTCCAGGCTCCGCGGGCGCGGGGCTAGCCGATGATGGGTCGTTCTTCCGGGAGCCGGTGGAGGCGGGGGCGGGAGGACAGGGCGACGGCGGAGGCGACGGTGATGGTGCCGATGCGGCCGGTGAACATGAGAGCCATGAGAACCCATTGCGCGTTGGCCGGCAGGTCAGGGGTGATGCCGGTGCTTACGCCCACGGTAGCGAACGCGGAAATTGCTTCGAAGAGGACTTTCTCGAGGCTGTAGTCCGTGAACATCAGAAGCAGCAGGGTGCCGCTGACCACGGCGGCTACTCCAAGGAGTGCGACGGAGAGGGCCTGGCGTTGGACGGAGGAGCTGATGGAGCGGTGGGCGATGGTGACCTGGTCGCGGCCCCGGATCTCGTTCCAGATCGCGAACCCCAGGACCAGGAACGTGGTGATCTTGATGCCGCCGGCGGTGCCTGCGCTGCCGCCGCCGATGAACATCAGGATATTGGTGATCATAAGGGTCTCAGGGGACGCGGAGGCGTAGTCGATGCTGTTGAAGCCCGCGGTGCGCGGGAAGACACTCCCGGCCAGGGTTGCCAGGAGTTTCCCGCCCACGGACATGGGACCGAGGGTTTCGTCCCGGTTCCATTCAAAGGCCCCGAAGAGCGCGCACCCGACGGCCAGGAGCGCCAGGGTGCCGAAGACGGTCAGACGAAGGTGGACGGTCCAGTCTTTCATCCTGACACCGCCCCTGAGCAGGGCGATGAGCACGGGGAATCCGAGCCCTCCGGCGATCACCGCCAGACAGACGGGGATGATGATCCAGGGGTCGCCGGCGAAGCTGATCAGGTTGTCGCTGTAGAGGGCGAAGCCGGCGTTGTTGAACGCTGAAACGGCGTGAAACGTCCCGTGCCAGAGTGCTGCGCCCGGATTGTCGTCGTAGGCAAACCAGAAGCGGACCGTGAGAACGACGGCCGTGACGGCTTCGAAAACAATCATGATCCGGGCGACCCGGAAAAGGACCGAGCGGACGTCGCCGAAATTCAGGGTGTGCGTTTCGGATTGTGCGACGAGCTGGCCTCGGAGCCCGATGCTTTTGCGCACGAGCAGCGCCAACAATGTCGCCAGCGTCATGATGCCGAATCCTCCGACTTGAATCAGCCCGAGAATCACGGCCTGCCCGAAAGGCGTCCAGAACGTTGGGGTGTCGACGGTGATCAGACCTGTGACGCACACCGCCGAGACGGCGGTGAACAGGGCCGGCAGTGTGGGGTCTGCCTCTGTTGCCGTACGCGCGACGGGCAACATCAGGAGTCCGGCGCCCAGGAGGATCACGGCGAGGAACGCCAGCGGCACCGAACGGACGGGATGCAGCAGCCCGCGCCCGAGACGGTCGCCTTGGGCTCGGATCCAGGACTGCATTGGCCGGCCGCCATTAACGGGGGCGGCATTGCGGATCTTCAAGTCCTTTTTCCTTTCGCTGCCCACCATCACCCGGGCATCTCCTCGGCTTCTGCTGCGACGTGGCGGATCCCGCGCGGGCGCCCGGCCCTGACCCATGCCCGGTACAGGACGGCCGCGATGCCCAGGGCCGCGGCCAGACTGATGATCGGCAGGCCCCGGGAAAGGTTGGCGATGAGGGTGAACGCCACCACCGCGGCGCCCGCGATGTTCATGATGAGGTAGCCGCGGCGCCGGCCACGGTGGGAGAAAAGGGCCATGGACAGCAGGCCGGCCAGGAAGCTCAGGAAAACTGACACGGCGTAAAAGAGCACAAGTTCCTGATCGACGCCGCCGGCCGCGGCGGTGACAACGCCGGCCAACACGATGAACAGCACCACCCCCCAATAGGGGGTGTGGTGGGTGTTCGTGCGTCCCAGCGCGGGAGGAAGGATGCCGACGGTTTCGCCCTGCCTGTTGATGTGGCGGGCGAGGGCCTTGAGCAGGCCCGGTCCTGCCTGGAACGAGGAGCTGGCGGCCGAGAGAAGCAGCAGGGCGGTCATGAGCTGGAAGACGGCAAAGACCGGGCCGGGAGCCGCCAGCCGGGCAAGTTCAGCGATCTGGGTGCTGTCCTCGGGCGGGATGCCGACCTGCAGGTGCGCGGCTTCCAGGGTCAGGCCCAGGGTGATCGTTCCGACGATGGCGAGGGTCAGCCACAGCGTAACCCTGCCGAAGCGGCTCCGGCCGGGATCATCGAGCTGGCCCAGCTGGGCGATCGCCGAAGACGGCGCCTCCACGCCCGTGGCCAGGGCCATGGCCACGGGGAAGGCCAGGACCACCGCAATGACCGGCGGCTGCCCGGGCGTGTCGGTGATGATTCCCACCGGCTGCGGGGTGGCGCCCAGGCCATAGAGCAGGACGAGGGCGGAGACGATGATGAATCCCACGGTCATCGCGGCGAAGACCAGCCGCCCCAGATGCCCGAACCAGGTTGCGGCACCGACGAGGACGACCAGTGCCAGCGCGAGCAGCAACCGCCAGGGCGCCAGGGCGGGAAAGTAGGCGATGGCCGCCGACGCCCCGGCCGAGACGCTGATGGCGATTGTGAGGACGAAATCGACCACCAGCGCGCCGATCGGTATGAAAGACCAGCGGTCCCCGAAGGCTTCCCCAACCGCTGCCGACGCTCCGCCGCCCTGCGGGTAGCGGATGACCAGTTGCCGGTAATTGACGATCACCAGGGCGATGATCGCCACGACGAGAATCATCGTGGGCACGAGCAAGGCCAGATCGCCGTTCAGCGCCCGGAGAGCCGCTTCAATCGCGTAAGCGACCGAAGACACGGGGTCGGCCATCACGGCAAACGAGAATGCCAGCAGCAAGGCTGTCCGGGAACGGAGTGCTCCGGCGAAGCCGCGCCCGGGGGCCACCCTGTCAGGTGCCGGCATCGGATGGTCCTTTCCCTTGTCGGCCCGTCCGCCTGTCCCGGTCCGCGACCCGGCAGGACTGCCGAGAACATCACGGAGCCTACCACCGGGAAGCCGGCGCACCGTCGGCTACCGGGCAGTCTTTACGAATCCTTAACGCCCCCGTTCCCGGACGCTGCACCCCTTGACTGGCTTGGCCCACGCATTGCGCACACCTCCGGGCCGCAGGGGTGTGTGACGGTCTTCCTTGACTGTTCGGGTGCTTGTATGCTGTGGATCGGAGAGCCGGGAAGCCTGGTCGGCCCGTGGGCGGTGCCCGCGGAATGCCCCGGCGACCGCCTCGGGCGTTCGTGGTGACGTGAGGAGCGGACGGCTCATGGATGCAACACAACCTGTTATTGAGACCCTTGGTCTTGTGAAGGTTTTCGGCAGGACCCGGGCCTTGGACGGCCTGAACCTGAGCGTCGCCGCCGGTGAGGTCCACGGTTTCCTGGGCCCCAACGGTGCGGGTAAGTCGACCACGCTGCGGGTGCTGTTGGGGCTGATTCGCGCCACCGCCGGTACGGCCCGGGTGTTCGGCCTGGATCCCTGGGCCGACCCTGTCAGGACGCATCGGGACATCGCTTACGTCCCGGGTGATGTGAGCCTGTGGCCGAACCTTTCCGGCGGGGAAGTCATCGATCTGCTCACCGGTCTGCGCGGCGGCGCCGACGGGAATCTGCGCCGTGACCTCATCGAGGAGTTTGAGTTCGACCCGCGGAAGAAGGCCCGCACCTACTCGAAAGGCAACCGGCAGAAAGTCGCCCTGATCGCCGCGTTCGCCCGCCCTGCCCGGCTGTATCTGCTGGATGAGCCCAGCGCCGGCCTGGACCCGGTGATGGATGCCGTGTTTCGCCGCCAAATCGAACGGGTCAGCAGGGACGCGGCGACCGTCCTGCTCTCCAGCCATATTCTCAGCGAGGTCGAACAGCTCTGTGACCGGATCACCATCATCCGTTCCGGAACCGCGGTCGAGACCGGCACCCTGAGCGAACTCCGGCACCTGAAACGCACGCATTTCCGGGTCACCGGGCTGGCCGACCCGGCGCGGTTGGCGGCGCTGCCCGGCACGCACGGGATCAGCATCGACGGCGCCGCCGCCGAGTTCGACGCGGACACCGCCGACCTCGGTGCCGTCCTGGCCGGCATCGCCGAGCCAGGGGTCAGCGGACTAACAGTCGCTCCGCCTTCCCTGGAGTCCTTGTTCCTGCGCCACTACAGTGACCGCAACGGAAGCGAGGTGCAGTGATGCCCGGTGTGCTGCAGCTGGCCCTGTTCCAGGCACGCAGGGACCGGGTGACGCTGCCCGTCTGGATCATGGGCATCACTCTGCTCGGCTTTGCGACCTCCAGCGCGGTCGCCACGCAATTCGGTGACGAGCCCGCGCAGACCGCGATCTTGACCCTGGCAGCATCGAACCCGGCGTTCCTCTTCCTCCGCGGCCTGCCCGATGGCACCGGCGTCGGGGCGGTCGTGTTCTTCCAGGGCTACGCGTTCACGGCGGTGCTGGCAGCGCTGATGAGCACCTTCCTGATCGTGCGGCACACCCGCACCGATGAAGAGATCGGACGGGCCGAACTCCTCGGCTCGGTTCCGCTCCCGCGGGCAGCGTCCCTGACGGCGACCCTTCTGCTGGGCGCGGTCGCGAACCTGCTCCTGGCCGTGTTCGTTGCCGCCGGTTTTGTCGCAGCGGGGCTGCCGGTTCCCGGCGCAGCGGGGGCCGGTGCCGCTGTCGGTGCTGTCGGTGTGTTTTTTGTGGGCCTGGCCGCGGCCGTCGCCCAGCTCCTGCCCTCGGGCAGGAGCGCGAACGGTGCCGCAGCAGGCCTGGTCGGAGCTGGGTATTTGCTCCGGGGTGCCGGGGACGCCCTGGGGACCCCGGCGGCGGACCTGCTGCACGTGAGCAGCGCGTGGCCGTCGCTGCTGTCGCCCATCGGCTGGGGCCAGCGGTCACGGCCGTTCACCAGTCCGGACCCGTTCCCGCTACTGGCACTTCTCGTGGCCGCCCTTGGCCTGGGAGCAGCGGCCGTGCTGATCCGGCGACGGCGGGATGTGGGTGCCGGCCTTCTGCCCCAGCGCGGCGGCAGGGAGCGCGCCGGAGTCGGGGGCACGTCGTTCGTGGGCCTGGCCTGGCGCCTGCAGCGCGCCACCCTGGCCGGATGGTGCGTCGGGGCCGCGGCCCTTGGTGCCGTGGCCGGCGCTCTCGGCCCCCTGGTTACCGAGTCCGTGTCCGGTGTGGCACCGTTGCAGGAGCTGATCTCCCGGCTCGTGCCGGGCGGCCAGGCCGGGCTGATCGATGTGTTCATCACGGCCCTGCTTGGCGTGGCCGGGGTGTTCGCGGCGGCTGCGGGCATTCAGGCGGTGCTGCGGATGCGTGCCGAAGAGGCTGAGGGCAGGGCCGAGCTCCTTCTCGCAGCGCCGAGGTCCCGGGCCCGGTGGCTCGGCGCGAACGTGTTCATCGCCGCCGTCTCCGCGGTCGTTGTCTCCGGAACGGCCGGTGCCGCTGCCGCCATCGGACTGGGGCTCTCGGGCACCGCCAAGGGACCTGCCGGGTCCTTGGTGCCGGCAGCGCTGGCGCACGTTCCCGCCGCCCTGGTGTTCCTGGCCGCGGCCTCCGTGGTTTTCGCCTCAGCACCGCGGCTCAGTATTCCGCTGGGGTGGGGGATGCTGGCCGCGGGGCTGGTCCTGGGCGAATTCGGGGAGCTGTTCGGCCTGCCGGTGTGGCTGCAGGATCTGAGCCCGTTCCGGCACTCCTCGGCCATGCCAGTGGAACCCTTCGACCCGGCCGGGGCGCTGGGCCTGGCCGCAATCGCGGCCGGCTTGGCCGGCCTGGCCGCCTACTGCATCCAACGACGGGACCTCACCGCCTGAAGGGGCATCGTGTGCGAAAGGAGATGCTCCACGGCAGCCAGGAACCGCTGGTAGCTGGCGCTGTTGCGGGCGGAGGCGGCCATCGTGACCTCCCGGCCGTCCACCGGCCGCAGCGCGCCGTACACCCAGGTCTTTTCCGGGCCCCGCCCGTGGTCAAGGTCGCTTTTGATCCGGTGCCCGTCCGCGGACCAGCCCGGGGCGGGCGGGAAGGTGCGCGGGATCACCGGGCCGAGCTCGTCGGCGCAGAGGACCGTCGAGCCTTCGGGCGGGGCCGTATAGAGCCCGACGATCCGTGTCCTTTTGGGGCGAAGTCCGGGTCCTTGCTGCGAATCCAGGACCGGGTGCGGCGCCAGCGCACCCCTTCTTGCAGCAGGATCCGGCGCACCTGGCTGCGGTGGACGTCGATGCCCTGGCCGCGGGCCGCCGCGGTGAGGGTGTCCAGGGTCCACACGGGCGGACCGGACTGGTCTGCCGCCGCCAGGTCCCCGCTGCCGTCGCGGACGGGGCGGCCGGGCGGGGCCTGTTTGACCAGGGCGATGATGCGGGAGCGTTCGGCCTCGGTGATCCGCCGCCGGCGGCCCTGCCCACCCAAGTCGACCAGCCCGTCCAGACCCGAGGCGTTGAACCTCACCAGCCACCGGCGCACCGTCTGTTCGTGGCAGCCCAGCTCCTTGGCGATCGCCGGCACCCGCAGCCCGGACCAGCTCAGGGTGATGATCCGGCCCCGCCGGATCCAGTCGGCCGGGGCGTGGCGGGCTCCGGCCAGCCTGAGGATTCTCTTTTCCTCGGCCGCATCCGCGGACGGCCTCGCGCGCAGGATCGTGGGCATGCGGCTCGCCTCCCTGACTTCGAACCGGCCTTCTTCCAAGCTATGCCTCCAAAGAGGAACGCAGCACTAGTGCCGCAAGTTGACCGATTACGCCTTCGCCCGCTGTTCCACGATGAGGCAGACCGCTTATGTGACTCAGTAGGCCTTCGCCCGCTGTTCCACGATGAGGTGGATGAGGGCAAACACCCCGTCTTCATCGATGGCCTGCAGCGCGGCGTCGAGCGCGGCCGGCACGTCCTGGTCCTGCGTGACCGTGATGCCGTAACCGCCGAAGGCCTGGGCCATGAGGCCGAAGTCGGGGTTTTTCAGCTGCGTGCCCGAAACCCTGGACGGATAGTGGCGTTCCTGATGGGTGCGGATGGTGCCGTATTCCTGGTTGTCCATCACGATGATGAGCGGCGTGGCCCCGTACTGGGCAGCCGTGGCCAGTTCCTGGCCGTTCATGAGGAATTCCCCGTCGCCGGCGATGGTAACCACCCGGCGCTGCGGACTGGCCAGCGAGGCGGCGACGGCCGAGGGAATGGAGTAGCCCATGGAGCCGTTTCTGGCGCTGATCATTGAGGCGTAGCGCCGGGTGGGGAAGTAGCGGTGCGCCCAGTTGGTGTGCTCACCAGCGCCGAAAGTAACCATGGCGTCCTCGGGCAGCCGCGGGACCAGGTTCGCCATGAGAGTGTCCATCTTTGCCGGCCCGTCGCCGGGCGTGGCCGGAGGCAGACTGGCGAAGGACGTCTGCTCGGCGCGCATCCTGGCCGTCCACGCTTTCCACTCCTCTTTCACGGGCAGATCGATTTCAACGAGATCCCGGACGAAGGCGCCCGGTTTTGCCACAATCTGCCTCGAGACCGGGCCTGAGCGGCCGCGCAGGGAGGGATCTATGGTGACCAGGAAGTTCGTCTTGTTCCAGTCCTGCCTGCAGACAAATCCGTCCGTGATCACATCGCCCGGGACCGTCCCCACGAAAACGAGCAGGTCGGTTTCCTCAAACAGGTCGTACGTGGGGCGGGGGCGGCCGTAGCCGATCGGACCCACGTAGCTCGGCGAGTCAAAAGACACCGTTCCCTGTGTGCGCCATTCCGCCGCGGCCGGGATGTCGTGCTTTTCGAGCCACTCGGTGAGCTGATCGGCGGCTTCCTGGGTCCAGTCGTTGCCGCCGGTGACAAAAAGGGGTTTCGAGGAATGTGCAAGGGCTTCGGCGAGTGCTTCGGCATCGGTGGTGCTCATTCCGCCCGTGGCCACCGGGATGGTGGGGTGCAGGGCCGGATCCACCTGCTGGCGGATGATGTCTTCCGGCAGGCCCACCACAACGGGGCCCGGCCGTCCGCTCATGGCCGCGAACATCGCTTCCGCAACGATTTCGGAGGCCCGCTCGGCATGGTCGAGCACCATGACGCGTTTGGCTCCCGTGTCGAACCACGCCTTGATATCAAATTCCTGGAACGCTTCGCGGTCCCGGTGGGCGAACGGGATGAGCCCGACGAAGAGCAGCATCGGGGTGGAGTCCTGCCAGGCCGTGTGCAGGCCAACGTGGGCGTTGGCCGCGCCCGGACCGCGGGTGACCATGGCAACGCCCGGACGCTGGTTCATCTTGCCGTCAGCTTCGGCCATGTAGGCGGCGCCGCCCTCATGCCGGCAGACCACCGTGTCGATGTCGGAACCGTGCAGCCCGTCCAACACGTCCAGGAAGCTCTCGCCGGGAACAACAAAGGTGCGTTCGACGCCGTGGGCCACGAGGGAGTCAACAATCACGTGTCCGGCGGACTTCAGGGTACTGCCGCCCTTCAGGTTCGCCGGGATAGTCGATGAGACGGGCTGTACGGGGCCTTGGTTTATGGTGTCGCCTTCGAACGGCTGCGTGTCGGTTACGGTCATGGTTACTGCGGACTCCGTTGTCATCACTTCTTGTCTTCTTGGGTTGGATTGGGTGAGGTGTAGGGCATATCCGCCGGATCCAGCGGAACGATTGGTGGTGCCTAGTCTGTTTCCGCTCCGGGGCAGAAGCAGCCGTCCTCGCAACCGTCTGTCGCCTGGCTTTTCCGTAGGCAGGGTAATCGCTTAGCGGATTGGACTCCGATTGGCCACCACGGGCGCGGCGCCCGTATAGCCCTTCCGGGTTTCGGCGATCTCGTGGATCCGCTTCCGGCAGGCATACCAGCCGAACACCATCAGGGCAGAGGCCACGAGGGTCACCAGCAGGGTGAGCGGCGAATCGATAAAGACCATGATCAGCACGCCGAGCAGGAACAGCAGCGACAGATACCCGGTGTAGGGCGCACCGAACATCCGGAAGGAGGGACGTTCCACCCAGCCCCTGTCCGCCCAGCGCTTGAGCTGGATCTGGCACACCACGATAGTGGCCCACGTGAGGATGATTCCCACCGAAGCCACGTTAAGCACGATCTCGAAGGCCTGCGCGGGCACCAGGTAGTTCAGCGGCACGCCCAGCAGCGAGACCACCGCCGTGAGGGCGATGCCGCCGTAAGGAACGCCTGCCCTATTCATGCGCTGGGCAAACTTCGGCGCCGAGCCGGCCATGGACATGGAGCGCAGGATGCGGCCCGTGGAGTAGAGGCCCGCGTTGAGCGAAGACAGCGCGGCGGTGAGGACCACCAGGTTCATGATGACGTCCACGCCCGGGATCCCCAGGGAGCCGAAAAACGTCACGAAGGGACTCACACCCTTCTCTGAACCGCACTGGGTTTGGTGGAGACTCCAACCTCACAGGGAGAATAGAGTCATGGCCAGTGGCAAGAAGTTTGACGAGGAAACCAAGGCCCGTGTGGTGCGCCTGTACCTGGAGCGACGGGGCGAAATGCCTGCCGAGTCAGGGGCTGCTTCGAGGCGGCATGTCAGTGGGTTGGTGGGGATCAGCGAGCAGTCCATGAGGCCCTGGATTGCCCAGCATGAGATCGAAAACGGCACCCGGGCCGGGTCAACAATCGCCGAAAGCGAAGAGGTCAAGAAGCTGCGCCGGGAGAACGCCGAACTGCGCCGGGCCAATTCCATTTTGAAGGCGGCCTCGGCTTTCTTCGCGGCCGAGATCGACCGGCCACACACCAGATAGTTGCCTTCATTGCGGCCCACAAGGGGCGTAAAGACACCAAAGGCCTGCGATGGGGCGTCGAACCAATCTGCACCGTGCTCACCGAGCACGGCTGCAAAATTGCCCCCTCGACCTACTACGCGGCGACCCGCCGCGGCCCGTCCAAACGGGCGGTCTCGGACCAGTTGATGACCGACGTCATCCAGACCATTCATGCCGCCAATTTCTCAGTGTATGGAGTGCATAAAATGTGGAAGAAACTCCTCCGTGACGGCCACCGTGTCGGCCGCGACCAGGTCGCCCGGCTCATGCGCCGTGCCGGGTTGTACGGGGTGTTGCGCGGCGGGCGCAAGACGTTCACCACGCGCCGGGACGACACGGCGGCCCGGTTCCCGGACCGGGTCAACCGCCGCTGGGACACAGGCGTCCCGGACCGGATCTGGGTCGCCGATTTCACGTACGTATGGACCTACGCAGGGTTCTGTTATGTGTCGTTCGTCACGGATGCCGCATCGCGGCGGATCCTGGGCTGGAAGGTCTCCACGTCCAAGGAGACGGTCTTGGTCACCGACGCCCTGGCGCAGGCGCTCTCGGTGCGCAGGAGGACGCTGACGGGGTTCACCCCGGAGGGGCTCATCCACCACTCGGATGCCGGCAGCCAGTACACCTCCGTGATGCTCACGGACCAGCTCGCCGCCGCCGGGATGGCAGGCTCCATCGGCACCGTGGGTGACGCGTACGACAACGCCCTGATGGAGTCAACAATCGGTCTGTACAAGACCGAGCTGATCGACCGGAACAGGCGCACGACATGGAAATCATGCCAGCAGGTCGAGACCGAAACGGCGCGCTGGGTCACCTGGTACAACTCCGAACGGTTGCATACCGGGATCGGCGACATCCCGCCAATGGAATATGAAACCAACCATCAAAAAGCGTGTATTCTGTCATCGCAGACTGCATAAACCGAGTCTCTACAAAACCCAGTGCGGTTCACTCATAGGAGGTGTACGGTAGCAGCAGCGCCAGCAAGATGACGGAGCCCACGTAGAACACGGCGATGCGGAACACCACCGAGTTGATGGCCTTGGGCATGATCTTTTCCGGGTTCTCGGTCTCACCCGCGGCCGTGCCCACGAGCTCAATCGAGGCATAGGCGAACAGCACACCCTGCATCAGGATGATCATCGGAAGCAGGCCGTTGGGGAAGATGCCGCCGTTGTCCGAGAGCAGGCTCAGCCCGACATCCTGGCCGTCCACCGGCGTGCCGAAGATGACAAAGTACGTGCCGATGATGAGGAACGCCCCCAACGCCGCCACCTTGATCAGGGCGAACCAGAACTCGAGTTCGCCGAAAACCTTGACCGAGACCAGATTGAGGCAAAGAACCACCACCAGGGCGATCAGGGCCCAGGCCCACTGCGGCACCGCGCCCATCCAGGGGACGTACTTGCCGAAGAAGTTCATGTACAGCGCGGCGGCGGTGATGTCCACGATGGTGGTGGTGGCCCAGTTGATCCAGTAGAACCAGCCCGAGATAAAGGCCGCCTTCTCACCGAAGAACTCACGGGCGTAAGAGACGAACGAGCCCGACGACGGGCGGTGCAGCACCAGTTCCCCCAGTGCGCGCAGGATCAGGAAAGCGAAGAAACCGCAGACCGCGTAGGCGATGACCAGGGACGGGCCTGCCGCGTTGAGCCGCCCGCCCGCGCCGAGGAACAGGCCGGTGCCGATCGCGCCGCCGATGGCGATCATCTGGATCTGCCGAGCCTTGAGGCCCTTGTGGTAGCCGGCGTCTTCGGCATGGATCAGGGTATCCGGGGCGTGGGCGTGGCCGCCGTCGACCTCGTACAAACCAACCGCGTCATTGGGGTTGTTGGGCATGGGTGTTCCTTTCGACCTGTCAAAGATCTAAATGGGGGTTCTAGCGCGAAATTGTGGGGACAGCTGGGGTCAGGTCAGAAGACTGACCACCCGGTGCGGTCGGACAGATCGGCGAGGGCCGCTGTCCCGGCCAGGGAATTGCCTTTGGAATCCAGCCTGGGGCTCCAGACACAGATGGCGCACTCGCCGGGAACGATGACCAGGATGCCGCCGCCCACGCCGCTCTTCCCGGGAAGTCCCACGCGGTAGGCGAACTCGCCGGCCGCGTCATACATGCCGCAGGTCAGCATGATGGCACCGATGCGTTTGGCCTCGCTCCGGGAGACGACGGTTCCCCGCGCTCCCCGACCGTCCTGCGCGAGGAAGAGTCCGGCCTTGGCCACCTCCACGCAGCTCATCATGATGGAGCACTGCCTGACGTAGTTTTCAACCACTGCGTGGGCGGGCCGCCGCAGGTTGCCGAAGTCCTTCAGGAAGTGGGCGAGGGCCAGGTTGCGGCTGCTGTTGGCGAGCTCACTCTTTGCGGCCGCCTCGTCGATGAACGGACTCTGTCTTCCATTCTGGTGACCCACCTGACCGGTGAGAAAGCGCAGGACCTGGCCGGCGGCGTCGGGAAATCTTTCCATCAAGTGGTCCGTGACCACCAGGGCGCCCGAGTTGATGAACGGGTTCCGCGGGATGCCGTGCTCCACTTCAAGCTGCACCAGGGAGTTGAACGACGTTCCTGACGGTTCGCGGAGCACCCGGGACCAGAGCGCATCGGGGTCATCGGCGCTGAGCGCCATGGCCAGGGTGAAGACCTTCGAGATGCTCTGGATGGAGGAGGGAAGATCGGCGTCACCGGAGCTGAACACGTCCCCGGACGTGGTAGCCACCGCAATTCCGAAACGGTCGAACGGCGGCGATGACAGGTGGGGGATGCTGGCGGGAACCGACCCTGCTTCACTCCGGGGCCGGTGGCTGCGGACAATGTCATCCAGGACCAGACCAAGAGGCGGCGAATCGAGTGCTGTCATCATTTCTTGCCCAGATGCTCCTTATGCGTGCCGGCCCACTCCTGAATGTGAAGGAGAGCGACCAATAAATGGCGGGGATCGCTGAAGTTCAGGCCGGTAGCCCGGCTGACCTTGCTGATCCTGTAGTAGACGGTGTTCTTGTGCAGCTTCATCCGCTGGGCGCATTCGGCCACATCCAGTGCAGCCTCGAAATAAGCCCGAAGAGTTTCGGCCAGCTCGCCATCGTCGCGGAGGAGAGCCCAGAGGCTGCGATGGCGAAAGGCCGAGGCCGTGAAGTTCTCAACTGCTTCGTGGAAAAGGATGTCCGTTTCGAAATCGTCCACAGTGGCCACAAAAGTGTTCCCTGACCGCCGCATACAGCCGAGCAATGCCTCCGTTTTTGCGGTCACCGAATGAATCGACAACAGATCCGGTGCAATTGGTCCCACCGCTG
The DNA here is from genome assembly GCF_050156935.1 of Pseudarthrobacter sp. P1. Taxonomy (NCBI): domain Bacteria; kingdom Bacillati; phylum Actinomycetota; class Actinomycetes; order Micrococcales; family Micrococcaceae; genus Pseudarthrobacter; species Pseudarthrobacter sp. P1. The sequence goes on from NZ_CP189584.1 coordinate 440,519, forward strand.
CGAACGGAGTGATGCCAAGGTGCTTCGCGGAGTCCCTGACGACGGCCTCGGCAAGGCTCCGCAGCCCGGCTTCCGAACTGGCGGACTGGAGCCCGGGGATGATCACAGCGGTGTCGCCGTTGAACTGCCCCACGATAGCTGACGGTTTGAAGGCTGCCGCATGGATGGACGCGAGGTTGGCGAGCTCCCCATGTTTGAGCGCTGCATCGTCTTCCTGCGCTTGGGCACCTGACATTCCTATCAGGATCAGGGCTGTTGGGCGGTCCGCGGGGATTTTCTCGCTGTGGGCGCTCGCCGCGGCTTCTGCCGGGCCGGAGAGGATCCGGGCAATCCGGTCCTCGCGCATGTGCACCGACTGCTGGTTGCGGTAGCGGATCAGCTCGGCCGACGCCCGCGCGGCTGATCCGGTCAGCACATAGTCAACGTCGGCGCCGAAGCCGTCACCGGTTTCCTGCAGCCAGATGTACCCCATGATCCGGTCACCTGCGAACAGGGTGATGGCGACGCGCTCCCGCAGGCCGTCCTGGGGCCTGGCCGGAACCCGGACAGGCAGGCGGGTCCGGTGCAGTTCGCGGTAGGCGCCCAGGTCCTTGAGGAGGAGTTCGTATTTGCGCGGACCGCGCCGGGCCAAAATCGACGCCTTCCGCAGTTCGTCGATGTCATTGGTCACCGTGGAGTACGCCAGTACCTTGTTGGCGGCGTCCTCTATGACCACGTGGCTCGATGTCAGGCGGGCGGTCGTCTGGGCTATGGCGAACAGGTCCTCTTCCAGCAGCGTGAGCACTTCGCTCTGGTAGCTGGGTGGCTGGATGCGGTCCTTGGCAATTGAGAGGAGCCGGTCCCAGTCCGCGGCCGGATCCACCAGAAGGAGGCCGGTTCCGGCAGCCCGGAGCAGCTCTTCAGCTTCCCCGAGTTCCCCGGGACGGCCTTTGACGGCCAGCACCAGGGGCGTATTCTTCAGGAGGCGGCGCACCGCCGGCAAGGCGGAGCGTCCGCGAACCCCGATCAGCAGGACGAACGCCGCCCCGCCGTCGGAAGTCTCGTCGTCGGCGTCAACGATCAGAAAGCGTTCGATCGGAGAATCAGCGCGGGACGGCCGAAGGATGAGGCTGGCGAAACCCAGAGGCAGATCCGACAGGATGTCATCCACTGTAGCTGCGGCCATGAGCTTCCTTCTGACATCGACACCAGACCGGACGGCTCTGTCCGGTCCCCCAATGCTATCCAGAGCAAATTCCGGAAGATATGGAAGCTGATCTAAATCCAGTGGCGGCTTTAGGTCCCGGGACCAATGCACCCGGCCAGACGAACATACCTCAATTCTGCAGAAAGGCCTCCGTTCATTCGAACGGAGGCCTTTCTGGGCTGTGCAAGCTGTGTTGGAGCCCTGGAGAGGTTGCTAAGTAGCCGTGTCCTGTGACTTGGCCGAGCTCCTGGACGGGTTGGCAAGAGCTGGCTCGCTGGCTAACCTCCAGTGCTCCAAATATCCGGCGGTAAGCATCCGCGATATTAGGGCCAGTAAACGCCCGTCGTGAATCTTTTCCGACAGGATGCCGGTCAAAACCTGATGATCGAGCTGTCGCCTGTCAGGAGCATGGGACCGTTGTGGCCCGTTTTTTGCCGGCCGCAGGGGCCACCTGTGTAGCCAGTCATGGGACCACCCGGCCCGCCCTGCCGGTAGGGCCCTCTACAGCCTGTTGGATCATCGCATCAGTGTCGTCGGTGCGGAGGTCTGCAGGGATGGTTTTCAGGGAGGTCAGCGTGGTTGAGATGAGGGAAGTGCTCCGGGCTTGGCTGGAGGGTACAGGTTTCCACACTATTGGCGAGCGGGCCGGGGTGGATCGGAAAACGGCGCGCCGCTACGTGCAGGCGGCCCAGGTGGCCGGCCGGGTCCGGGACGCAGGGACCGGTTCCGGCGCAGGAACCCCACAGCGTTCTCCATGCTGCCATTCTCATGTCCCGAGTACGGGTTGCAGTACCGGGACTCGGAGCGGTAATGCAGCTTGAACGCACCGAACAGCTTCGTCTGCACCACCTTCATGCCGACCCGGCGTCCAATGCCGGAGGCATTGTCAAAGACCAGGTGCCGCGGTGCTGCCCCGATGTGCTCGAACACCCTGCGCAGCCCGTGACAGATACACTCGGCAGTCTCAACCCGGTACGCTTGCACGAAGCGCATGTTCGAGAACGGGAAGGTCACCACCAGGATGTGCTGGATCTGCCGGATCCCCGCGATGATGGCCTCGGCCTGCCCGAAGTCGACCTGGACCGTGCCGGCCGGCCACACCAGTTCGGTGAAGTCCTCCCCGGACTGCCGGTTCCTGGCCGTCCATTTCTTCACGTGGCGTTGCACCGGTGAATACGTGCCGGTGAACCCGTGCTCTTGAACGAGCCGGTCAAAGATCCGTTTGGCCGTATGCCGTTGCTTGCGCGGCCGCCGTTGGTCCTCGCCCAGCCCCCGCCTCGAGGATGGGCTCGAACCCGGTCAGCACCGAGGCGCCGGGCCTGGCCACGGGTGTTGGCGGTGCCGGGGAGAAGCCTTCCTGCTCGGCGTACTTGGCCGCCGAGGCGCGTCTGATGCCCGTGTGCGGGCGATCTCACGCCCCGGGACTCCTTGGGAATCGAGTCGTCTGATATTTTCTTGAACGGACATGGGTACCGTCATCTGCTTTCCAACCCTTCCGGCGCACACGCTTCGCAATGGCAGCGCCGCAAGGAACCTATCTGGGGGTGGCGGGCCGATGTCCCTGACACTCTGGGAACGGCCCTGGCCACCGGGTGATCTCTATCTGCGCACTCCCGGAATCCATGATTTGGAGGGGAATTGCCTGGCCTGATTCTTACCGCTCTTTTGGCCTGAAACGGACCGAAACCTTGGCTGGATTCCGTGGCTGAAACGGCCTACAGATAGTCGATCACACACTAAAGGCACGGCCGGACAGGAATTCAGTATGAGGTGAGCAGGCGCTTCTTGCCGTGCGGCCAGCCTCAATGCCACCCAACCGCCCTCGCTGTGCCTGGGCACGCCCACCGCGCCTTTGTCGACCCGTGCACGGCCGCGGAGGGAGGCCACGGCCGCGCCTGCATCTGCAGCGAGTTCATCAACCGTTGCGCTTTCCCAGTGGCCGGTGGAACTTCCCACACCACGCTTGTCATAGGCGAGGACAGCTACGCCCGAGCTGGCGAAGCGGTCACGCAATGCATCGAATAGTCCGCCGTTATGGCGGTCAGCGGGCCCCGAGCCGCGAATGAGTGTCAACAGCAACTTGAATCTGACCGGTCACGGCAGGGTGGTTTGCCCGGGTAAACACAGGGGCCGCCGGGTGGCTGGCCCGGCACGCATGGCCATGGGGATTTTCCGGAACGTGCCATTTCGGCGGCTGCCGGTTTACGTCGCGATCCGTTTGAGGATCTGCCGGGCCACTATCTGGTCGATGCCGGGGACTCCGGCCGCGCGGATGATCCACCGGCGGATAAGCCGCTGCGTGGAGTTTGCGGGGAGGAACGAGGCCGCTGCCCGCCGCCCGGACGCCTGCGCCTTTTCCACGAATGGCCACCACCGGCCCTCAACATCTGTCAGGGCGCCCCCGATCAGCTCCGGCGAAGAGACCGGGCCAAGGACCTCTCCGAGGAGGGCGGCGCCGGCGATCGCCAGGGAACCGCCCTGGCCGGCGAGCAGCGACACGGCCCCGCACGCGTCCCCTACGAGGATCACCCGGTGGCGATGCCAGGAGGGCATTACGATTTGGGCGACGACGTCGTCATAGGGGTTCTCCGGGCACAGGGCCAGGAGCTGGTCGATGCCGGCACCCAGACCGGCGAACCGCTCCCGGAGGCGCCCACGCGTCCCGGCCTGGTCCTCGCCGCTCATCGTCCCGGCGTCGGGGTAGACGAGGAACGCCGCGACCTGACTGGTGCGCAGGCCGTAAAGCCCGGCCATCCGGTTGAGGCTGTCCGTCAGCACGAACCTGTTCCTCACCTGGGCGTGCAGGTCTGGGGCGTCAACAATGTACGCGGCCGCGCGCATGCCCAGCGGGCGCAAAAAATCCGGCTCGGGGCCGAAGAGCTGGGCCCGGACTTCCGAGTGGATGCCGTCCGCGCCGATCAGCACGTCCCCGGTGAGCGTTTCCGTTTCCAGCCCATCCACCTCGACGCCCACACCGTCATGATCCGCCCAGGCCCTGCGCACCCGTGCACCATACCGGACCCGCACCCGGCCCGCGGGTACGTCCTCGAGCGCTTCCAGCGCTGCAAGTTCCAGGTCCGGGCGCATGAGGCTGAGCACCTTTCCGCCTGCAATCCGGGCGAACCGTTCGTAGTCCAGGCGCGAGGTCACCCGTCCGCCCGTGTCGACGTACTCGGCCGCGTCCACCCGGTAGGCTACGGCGGCCAGGGGCGGGTACAGGCCGATCCGCTCCGACGCTTCGACGCCGGGGCCAAAGAAATCCATCATGTAGCCCGCCGCGCGCAGGCCAGGCGACCCCTCCACCAAGACCACATCCCACCCGGCGAGCCCGAGCTGTCGGGCCGTGACCAGACCCGCGATACCCGCCCCAACAACGATGGCCCTCATGAGCGTGCCCGGCTTCCTACCTAGTGGTGCACCCAGTATCCAACAGCCCCCTCGGCTGCGGAAGCCCGGCCGGTGCGCGGCCAGGGCCGGGCCGTAGGGTGGGTGGATGCTACGCCCTCTGCCGCCCGCGGTGCTGGTGCCAGATAAAGGCGAGCCGCAGGGCTGAGACGGACGCCAGCGACACTCCGATGAGCAGCAGCGTGGCCTGGTCGTGGAGGATGAGCTGGGCCACCAGCACGGCCAGTGCGCCCAGACAGGCCAGGAACCCGGCACTGCTGACCAGCCGGGGCCAGAACCCGGCCAGGACCCGGGCGGCGAGCAGGTTCGTGGCTCCGAAAACGGCCAGGAAGACCGCCGATCCGAACGTCAGCAGGGCAGTGATGTCCGGCAGCATGGCGAACGCGGCACCGAACACGGCCAAGAATACCAGCGCGGTGACGGGCAGGCCGGCCCGGGTGGTGGCGAACACGGCCGGCAGCTCGTGCGCCAGCGCGATCTCGTGCATCTGGCGCGCCGTGGAGAACAAGGTGGCGTTGATCGCCGAGCTCGCTGCCAGCAGTGCCCCCAGACTCGCGATCCAGTACCCTGCGGTCCCCAGCGCCGCCTGGCCGGCCGCAGCGAAGGCCACTTCCTTCTGCGCGACGATCACGCCGTCGCTGACCAGCATTTGGGAGCCGATCGTGACGGTGACGTAGACCAGCGTAACGATCGCGACCGAGAGGTAGAGTGCCCGCGGCAGCGTCCAGGCCGGCCGCACGAGGTCATCGTAGTCGTAGGAAAGCAGCTCGAACCCCTCGTAGGCGACGAAGATCGATGCCGATGCGACGATGACGCTGCCCAGACCCTTGTCAGCCAACGGGGCAAGCCGCTCCGGGGAGAAATGCACCAAGCCGATGGCCGCGATCAGGGCCAGCACCGCGACCTTGATCAGGACGACCAGGTCTTCCGAGAGCGCCGATGCGCCCACCCCGCGCAGGTTGATGCCCAGAAACGCCAGCAGGATCAGGATCGCGAATCCGTTCGCGAATGCTCCCGGTAGACCGAACACGTGTGCTGCGTAGTGGCCGAAAGTGAAACCATAGACCGCCAACGCGATCAGATAGCCGAACATGAGCAGCCAGGCGATGTAGGAGCCGGTGCGCGGGTACCCGGCATTGTGCAGGTAGACGAAGAGGCCGCCGGAGCGTCCGGCGCGGGCGGAGAGGGCTGCGAAGGAATGTGCGGTCACCATGGCGATGGCCCCACCGATGATGAAGCTTCCCACGGCGGCGTGTCCGGCCAGTGCGACGGTCACGCCCAGGACGCTGAAGATGCCGCCGCCGATCATGCCTCCGACCGCCATCGCCACCGCATCGCGCAGGCGCAGCTTTCCCAGTCCCTTGTCCCGGTGCGCGGCCGTCCTGGGATGGAAGGGCGCCTTCGGTGTGGGAGGTCCGCTGGTCATCTCGTGCACCCATTTCTCTGCCAGCGATGGCAGGTTTTCGTGCCTGCGCCGACCCTAGCACCACCGCTGAACCGTTAAGGCCGGTGGGTCTAGGATGCCTATAGACGCCGTTGAAAGGGAAGACTAATGACCGGTAGCAGCCCATTGGTGATTGTGGTTGGTTTTGATGGATCCGAGCATTCCCAGACGGCACTGAGCTGGGCGGTGGAGGAGGCCCGCCAGCGCAACGGGCAGCTCCGCCTGATCACGGCCTGGAGCAGCCATCCGATGTCGTGGTATCCGGCCGTGCTGGAAACGGCGGCCGGTGAGATCGCGGCCGAAGATTCCCCTCGACGCATCGCGGAAACTGTCCAGGCCGGGGCATTGGAGAGTGCAGCCGCCGGGGGAGTGGTTGCCACCGGGCACGTCGTTCATGATCATTCCCCGGCATCGGCGATACTTGCTGCCGCCCAGGACGCGGATCTCATCGTCGTTGGTTCCCGGGGGCATGGCGGATTCCCCGGTCTGCACCTGGGCTCGGTCACGAGCCAGGTCATCCACCATGCACCGTGTGCTGTCCTGGTTGCCCGGCCCAAGACCAACGGAGGCGTGAACCACGGGTAAACCTCCATGGTGCGGGGCGCTTGGTCCGCGAATGGTTTGGCCACGATGACGTCGGTCGGGGAATGGGCCATGATGGCCAGCACAATGACCAGCGCCACGGCCTGAAAGCCTCATCGAATCGATCCTCGCCTGATTCGAGGATGAGAAGCCCGTTGAAGACAGGGGCGGGCCCGTCGGTCCGAACCGCATCGCAGCAAGTTGGTCTTTGGCTGGCAGCCGTGACTCCACACCACAAGTCATACCCCGGTTTGCGGCCAACCGAGCTGGCCATGAACCTTGCTTTACTGGGTTGCCGCCGGTTCACCGGTTCCTGTAGTAGTCCTTCCAGATCAGCCGATGGACGGGTATCTTCCGTGGAAGCGACCGCAGCCCGGGGATGAACGGGAGCAGGGTCAACAGGAGAGAGAGCCCCACCATGGTGAACACCACCAGAATGTCGGCATTGGCCGAGGACTTGAACGGCTCTATCTGGTAGAGCAGCGAGAAGAGCCACAGCCATGACTGGCCCGGGGTGTCGCCTGTTTCATTCATGACCCCCCACTGGTCACCGGTCAAATGAGCTGCAGTTGCCAGGTCTGAAAAATACGTTCCGTCGCCCAAGAACAAGATGGTGGGCGTGTAGTCCAGGTTGTACGGTTCCCCGCCGTTTTGGAGGACGCCGTCCAAACTGCCTTGGGTCGCCATGGCCAGCAGCCCCCCGGTCAATGAGGGCACTGGCCCATAGTCGCCGGGCGCCACTTGTGCCGGATCGCCGTCGGGAGCGGCAGACAATGCATCCGCGTAGCTTGTAGTCCATGCGGTGCGTTGTTGGTCCGTGGCCGTGGTCCACGCCGCCAGGGCCGGCTGCGGTCCGGGCAGCGTTTTGAGCGGATTGATGACGAAGTCATTGGCCGTATCGATCGGGATGCGCACTCCGGAAAGACTCTGCAAGTCGATGAAGCCGATCTTCTGGGTCGCGTCGGGCGTCGAGTTGTACGGCGGTCCATAGCCTGCCGTGTCGCTGTCCCCGTCGAGCTCGTCGGTGGCCGTCGCGACAAAGTCCGCCGGCGCAGCCGCCGCCCACGATTTCAGGGTGATCCCGGGTTCGTCCGGCGAGCTGAACACGGCCGACAAGCCGCATACCAGCAGGCCCACGACAACAACGCCGATGGTGAGTTCCTTGAGGAGATCGTAGTCGCGGACGCGACCGTGCCAAGGCCGGCCGGCGACATTGTCGCCCTTCCGCCAAGACATCTGGGTCGGCTGCCTAGTCATGGCTTTTCGCCTTTACGTCCGGCGTTTGGGCAGCCGGGCCGCGCAGCTGGGCATCCGTCTCGGCCGCATCCAAGGGGGGAACCACACCGTGGGCCCGAACCAGCAACACATGCAGTGCGACGACGGCACCGACGGCCAGAGGGAGCAGTGTGATGTGCCACATGAAGATCTGGCCCACGTTGGCGACGTTGAACCAGGCCCCGACCCCGACGGCGTTCAGTGCGTCCTTGGCCTCGAACGAAATCCATTGGGAATCAAAGTTTGTCTGCAGCAGGTAGCCCGTAAACGCGGCTACCACGGAGACGAGGAATGACACCATGCCGGTGATCCAGGTCAGAACCCGTCCACCGCGCCAGGCCGCCACCCAAAATTTGATCCACAGGTGGACCACCATGAACATGAAGAACAGTTCAACACTCCACAGATGCACACTGTTGACAAAATGACCGAGGGCGGAGACGTGGTACCACTGGGGTCCGTTGAGGCCGAGCACCACTCCGGAGGCGATGATAAAGACCAGCCCGGCAACGGCACCCATGCCGAATACATAGGCCCAGGATGCCACGTACCTTGGCTGGTCTTCGGGCAATAGCTTCTCCGGTGGAAGGTGTTTCAACAGCCAACGGCGTGATTTGCCGGTCCACGTATGGACTCCGGTTTCTTCGGCCTCGGGTTCCAGCGCCGGCTGGCTTCCAGTAATCACTTTCTCCCCTTGCCACCGGGAAACGGCATCACCAGCGCCAGGACGAACAAGACGATCATCACAACGATGACGACCAAATTGCCCGACTGGATGATGAACCCACCCCAGCCAAAGTAGGTGCCAGAGCTCATGACCTCTGTCATCCGATCCTCCTTGCTGGTGGTTGCCTTCACCACGATCAAACCCTTGCAGCGGCCAGCGCGTTATTGCCTTTAGGCCTTGTTTCGGACAGGCCCCGCAACGTGCCATTGGCGTCGGACGCCAAGATTGCCACGGTTACGTCCCGCTGAGTGGTGGAGTTTTCTCGACACCGTGCAGGTCAGTTATTTGATTATGCGGCCGTGAGTTCGGGGAGCAAAATCGGCTCCTCTATCGGCGTGGCGGGTGTGGTGTTCATTGTCTGGAGTTCGGCCATGGAGGCCTCGGAGAGGTACCGGCGGTTCCCGGCTTCCCATTCGTCGTGTTGTTCGACGAGGGCCGCGCCGGCGAGCCGGAGCAGGGCCGTCGCGTTGGGGAAGACTCCGACCACGTCGGTGCGGCGTTTGATTTCCTTGTTGACGCGTTCCATGGGATTCGTGGACCAGATCTGGCGCCAGTGTCTGGCCGGGAACCCGGCGAAGGCGAGCACGTCCTCCCGGGCGTCGTCGAGCATCGCGGCGACCTTTGGATGGGATTTTTGCAGCATACAGGTGACTTCGTCGAGCTGGGTGTTCACGTGCCCGGCGTCGGGTTGGGCGAAGGCGGTGCGGATGATCGAGGCAACCATGTCCTGGGATCCCTTCGGCATGCTCGAGAGCACGTTGCGCATGAAATGCACCCGGCAGCACTGCCACCCCGCGCCCTGGCATACCGTGCCGATGGCCTTCTTCAAGCCTGTGTGGGCGTCGGAGATGACCAGCTTCACCCCGTCCAGCCCGCGGGCCTTCAGTGACCGCAGGAACGCGGTCCAGAATCCCTCGTTCTCGCTGTCGCCGACGTCGAAGCCCAGGACTTCGCGGCGCCCGTCCGCGGCCACGCCGAAGGCGACCACGACCGCCTGGGACACGACGCGGTGCCCGACGCGGGCCTTGCAGTAGGTGGCGTCCAGGAACACGTACGGGTAGTCCATGGCCGAGAGGTCCCGGACCCGGAACGCGCCGACCTCGTGGTCCAGGTCCTCGCAGATCCGGGAAACTTCGGACTTGGAGATCCCGGTATCGGCCCCGAGCGCCTTGACTTTGGTCTCGACCTTGCGGGTGGAGACCCCGTGCAGGTAGGCCTCCATCACGACCGCGTAGAGGGCCTGGTCCACGCGGCGGCGGCGCTCCAGGAGGGCCGGGAAAAACGACCCGTTCCGCAGCTTCGGGATCTTCAGGTTCAGATCCCCGGCGGTCGTCGTCAACGTCCTGGGCCGGGACCCGTTGCGCTGCGTTGTCCGTGCCTCGGAGCGTTCGAACGGGGCGGCGCTGATGAACGCGGTCGCCTCGGCCTCGATGAGCTGCTGGTAGAGGGTTTCGGTCGCAGTGCGGATCCGGTCGGAGACATCGGTGAGTTTGAGTTGTCCGAGGAGGTCAAGCAGGGCAGACTGGGCTAGAGCCATCGTGTGTTTGTGTCCTTTGTGAGTTCTTTGATCGGTACTCACTGACCATCGCACGATGGCTCACTACGTCACCGGAGCAACGCGCAACTGCGGAGATCTACACCACTCCACGGGACGTAACCCGAGGGAACCGACGAAACCAGAACCTTGGACGATACCCTGGGTCGGGTCTGGGCGGCTTTGGCTGCACTGCCGGAACAGGAGCTGAGCATGCTGTCGACGGCGTTTCTGGACCGGTACCTCCCCAACGGGGGTGATCGGCCATGAGCGGCATGGGGCGGGCAGCCAAAGTCCGGGCCGAGCGTCGCTTGGAGACGGCCCGCCGCGGCGCACGCCTGCTGGATCGCAAGCAGCGCATCCTGGAGGATGAGCTGGAACGGCTCCAGATCCGCACGGAATTAGCTCGCGCCGAGTGGGGGGATCTGGCCAAGGAAGCCACCCTCTGGTTGCGCCGCGCTGCCGCCCTGGATGGAACCGGACGGATTGCGGCTGCGGCACCCTTGGAGGCTGCCGGCGTCGTACTGCGGTGGGGCAGGGCGATGGGCGTGCTCTATCCCGAAGATCCACAATGCCGGCTTCCGGCGGCGCTTCCGACGGGCGGAAGCTCTGCGCTGCATTACACGGCTGTCGTTCACCGTAGCGCGCTCGAAGCCGGGGTGCGTGTTGCCGCAGCCCAGCGCGCGGAGATGTTGTTGGCTGCCGAACTCGCGGCGACCCGGATCCGGCAGCGGGCGGTTGAAAACCGCTGGATTCCCAGACTGGAGAATGAACTGCTCCAAATCCGCCGGCAGCTTGACGCGCAGGAGCTTGAGGAGAGCCTGCGTCTGCGCTGGGCCGCTGACCAGAACTCCGGGAACACGGCCGGATCGATGCTGGCCGTCGGCGGGAAAGGGGACTGATGGGCGATGTGATCATCGTGGCGGTGAATGATTCCCGGGCAGTTTTCCGGGCTGCCGAAGTGGCCATCGACTATGCACGTCGGCTCGGCGCACGCCTGCGGGTCGTGACGGTCCGGGACACCGGGCTGCTTGACTGGCGTCCCGGTGACGTTGACCAAGCCGCCGTGGGAAGGAATGCTGATCTGGGAGCCGAAGCAGCGCTGAGCCATGTGGCCGCGCTGGGAGCCGCGGCAGGTGTGGATGTTTCATTCAGCCGGCGATCAGGCCGTGTCGCCGCTGAAATCCTGGCCGAGGCCCGAGCCGTCAAGGCGGCCCTGATCGTGGTCGCACTGGTGGACCGACCGGGCCACACCACCCCCTATATCGGAAGCCACACCCTACGGGTTTTGGAGTTCTCGGGTGTCCCCGTGCTGGTGGTACCTCTGCGGCCCGCACTCTGAATGCCGCACAGGATGCGCCGCCTGGAAGAGATCCGGAGCCTGCCATCGAGAACAGGGTGGCGTTGGTGGCGGAACTCCCCGCCAAAACAGCGGCCACGTCGCGGAATTGCCTGGGCCGGTTGGAGCAGCGCTTTACACCATTGCGGCGTTTGCATTCCTCCAGGTCGAACCCCTGCGGCCAACTCTTCTTCCGGACGGACCGCTCCGGGGTGGTGAACCGTGTCCGTCTGGCAGGGACAGCAGCTGAGGATTTTCTCCGTCATGGTCGGGGATGAGGATGATAGACATCGGCATTCCGCGTCCGTCCACGCGCAGGTGGATCTTGTCTTCAGTCCGCCTGGGACCGCCCCATCCCTTCTCCCTCCACTGTGATGGCCTCGTTTCCGGACCGGGACCCCCCTTTTTTAGGGCCCCGGCGGCACGGTGGTGGGCCCCGGCGACGGTCGAGTCGAATCTGAGGATCCATCCATTCCGCCTCGCCCACGGGTCGTCATTGAGGTCCGCCTCGTCCAGTGTGGTGCCGACTTCGTGCAGTTCTTGTTCGAAAATCGCCATGGGTGGAGGAGGCCCACGGAGGAAAGAATTTACAAGTAGCCTTGGACGCCGTCAGGGGAGCAGGGGTCTTGTTGACTCCTGAGGCAGCCGCCGCGTTTTCTGGGGAAGCCGGCGGCTGCGCTGACCGCATCTCTCATGCGGGCTGTCAATAGCGTTCCCTGCGCACACTGGTGGCGGAAAAATGAGGGTGTGCACAATGTGCACGCCCTTGCCGCCGGACTGGTCCGGATTCGGCATGTTTCCGCGCCTTCCCAGTGTTGGCAGGGGCAAAAATCCGGTTCGAGTCCCACCTCGGGCACAGTGTTTCCGCAGGTCAGGGGCCCTTTGGGCCCTGGCTTGTGGACAAAACCCGCCAAAGTGTTGACACGGAGTCCGCTTGGCGCGGCCAGTCGGCCCGAAATTACGGGCCCATGACGTGTGGGCTGCGTTGGTTGCTGACCATTTGCCTGTCCTCGTTTCCTGGGTTCCTGCTGTCCGGATTACTGTCGCATACCTATTCATCGGTCGAACGGGCACTTGCGACATGATGAGGCAAGAACATTTTTGAGAGACGTTTGGCGCTCCCCTCCCACAACGACTGCGGTCCAGCCGAATCTAACCTGATCCCACCTGCTGATTGATCACCCATGCCTTTTCACGGGAGCAAGACACTGCCGCAGTGTGACCGCTGCATTGCCGCAAGAGCTCAGACCGCCTCAAAGGCCACTTTCATAGGCCCTTGCCTGGCCGTCCGCCGATGTTGATCATCGTCTGATCGGAGAACTCACTCATGAACCAAGTGAGATTGCTCGAGTACCGTCTGCAATAACCCGGTGCAGAGGCTGCCCATCGCCAAGGGTCTGTCCTGTGAATCGGTGGCCGGTTGTGTTAGTCCTGAAATGTGGTGGGACGAGGAGAACTGACGGATATGGCGTGGGCACGGACCGGGCCGCTGCTGCCGGCCTCCGGGCGCGGCGGGCAGTGGCGTGACCACCGGCAGGTGATCAACGCGATCCTGTTCAAGCTGCGCACCGGCGCGCCCTGGCGGGACCTGCCCGAACGCTACGGGCCGTGGAAGACCGCGCACGAGCGGCTGCGCAAGTGGACGCTGGACGGGACCTGGCAGAAAATCCTCGACGAGGCGATCGTCAAGGACGACGCCGTCGGGGAGGTCGAGTGGATCCTCAGCATCGACTCCACCGTGGTGAGGGCCCACCAGCATGCCGCCGGGGCCCGAAAAAGGGGGCTGCCGGCCCGGAAAAGAGGCCATCTCAGGGCCTGGCGGACGCAGGCCGTGGCCGCGTCCGTGCCGATCTGTTCACCGTGGGTGGCCCAGTTGCCATAGGCCAGGGCGCTGATGTACATGCCCGATGAGCCAAGTTTCCGGTATTCCATGTGAGGGCTTCCTCTTGAGGTCTGATGCGGTCGGCGGTCCCGGGGCAGGTGCTGGGAAGTCGTCGACCCGGGTCCCGCCACCTGGCTAGACGCCTGCCCGCTGTTCCAGGTGGGCCCGCAGTTCCTCCGTGGTCGGTGGATTGGCGCCCGGGCGCCGCACGGTGATGGCGGCGGCCATGGAGGCCGTGCGGCCCAGCTGCTCCACAACGGCGGGTGCGAGGCCGTCGGCGGCGCGGGTGAGGAGTCCCATGATCAGGGCTGCCATGTAGGAGTCGCCGGCACCAATCGTGTCGGCGACGGTGGATTCCACTGCTGGGATGTGCAGGCGTGCCGCGGGTGTGGCGAGCAGCGACCCTTGCGAGCCTTGGGTGATGACTGCCAGTCCGGCGCCCAACCCCAGAAGGTGCGTGGCAATCTCATCCAGGTCCTTGCGGGGGTAAAGCCATTTGGCGTCCTCGTCGCTGAGTTTGACGACGTCCGTGAGGTCGATGAGGTCCTGAAAGGTCGACTGCGCCTCGGCATGGCTGCCGAGCAGGGCGGGCCTGATGTTGGGGTCGTAGGTGATTGTGCATTCGTGGCGGCAGTGCTGCAGGAGGGTTTTGACGGCGCCGGCGCCGGGTGCGAGAAAGGTGGCAATCGAACCGGTGTGGAGCACCTTGGGAATGTAGGCCGGAGCGACCGGTTCAAGGTCCCAGACGACGTCGAAGTCGTAGCTGGCGGACCCGTCCGGGGCGAGGGTTGCCGTGGCCGATGAGGTTCTGTCCAGGGAGTGGGAGCCCGGAAGCAGCGTCACACCGACGCTGTTCAAGTGCGCCTCGATGGCGGCGCCACGGCCGTCGTCGCCGAGTGCGGTCAGCAGCCCGGTGGTGACGCCGAGGAGCCCCAGCCCGTAGGCGACGTTGGCCGGCGACCCGCCGGGATGTTCGCTCGTGCCCTCGGGCGAGGCGACGACGTCGATGAGGGCTTCGCCGATGACGACGACGTCCAGGAAGTCCCGGGGCCGGGAGGCGCGGTCGGAGCAGTTCATGTCATTGTCTCTTTCAAATGCTGCGGTCAGGACCAGCGCGTGAGGTTGAGGCTTCCCACAGTTGCTGTGCCGCCGGAGGCGTAGAGGGCGACGCCGGTGCTGGTGGTGGAGGGGAAGATCAGCTCCGTCACGGTGACCAGGCCGCCCTGGGCGAAGACTTCAACGGAGCAGTGGTCCACATAGACGCTCAGTTGGTAGGAGCCGTCGATGGCCAGGAGCGGGGCCGAATCGATCGAGGCGAACGATTCGTGGAAGTCCGTCAGCCCGGAGTCCCGGCGGTCGACGAAGATACGTCCCTGTGCGGGCTGGATGCCGATGCGGGTGCCCTGCGTTCCGTCGCCGCGGACGACCAGCCCGAATTCCGCCGCCGTTCCGGGCGTGAACGTGAGGTCGATGCGTTGGACGCTGCCGGCTGCACCGTCCAGGACTACCATTTCGTTGGAAATGGCAGCCGCTTCGAGGGTGAACGATGGGGCCAGGCCGGAGACCGAGGCGGGGTCTTCCGCGACGTGCTGTGCCAGTCGCAGGGTGCCGTCGACGGTGCGCAGGGACACTTCACGAACCAGTGACATCGGGCTCCGCCAGGGAGAGGTGGGGATCTCGTTGGCGTATTGCCAGTTGTTCATCCAGCCGATCATGAGCCGGCGGTTGTCGGGGGCGTCGCTGAAGGAAACGGCGGCGTAGTAGTCCCGGCCCCAATCCAGCCACTGGTACTCGCCCAGCCGGGCCGGGTCCTGGAGGCCTTCGGTGACAGTGGTGGAAGAGGTGAACGTGGTGCCGTCGAAATCTCCGATGAAGTACTGCCCGGCGGAGCCGTGGTTGGGTCCTCCGGGGTTGAGGTTCACAACGAGGACCCATTTGAGGTTCTCCGGGTCGCCGTCCACGGGCAGCGGGAAAAGGTCCGGGCATTCCCACACGCCGCCGGTCGCGTTGGCCGGGCCGAAGCTGCTGAGCAGTTCCCAGTCCTTGAGGTCCTCGGACTTGTAGAGGACGACCATGAAGTCCTTCGCTTCCACGGCTACCATGACCCAGTAGCTGCCGGCGTCGCCGTCGTAGCGGAACACTTTCGGGTCGCGGAATTCGGCCGATCCACGGTCCAGGACCGGGTTGCCGGCGTGTTTGGTCCAGGTGTAGCCGCCGTCCAGGCTGTAGGCCAGCGATTGGGCCTGGACACCGTGGTGGGTGGAGCCGGCTTTGAAGGCGCTGGTGTACACGGCGACCAGTGGTGCCTGGGACTCGGTGCCGAATGCGCTGGTGTTGTGTCGGTCAAAGACGATGCTGCCGGAGAAGATGTCTTCTTCCTCGTCGCAGGCGATGGCGACGGGGTGCTCGGTCCAGGCCAGCAGGTCCGCTGAGGTGGCGTGGCCCCAGGACATGTTGCCCCAGACGTTGTCCACCGGGTTGTTCTGGTAGTAGAGGTGGTAGAGGCCTCCGTGGTGGATCAGGCCGTTGGGGTCGTTGAGCCACGTGTTCCGTGCTGCGTAGTGCAGGGCAGGGCGGAAGGTGTCGGCCGTCGTGGCGGTCGAGGCAGTCATGTGGGCAGGATCTCGTTTCTCTGCTGGCGCGGGGTATCGGCGATGCGGGTTCCCTGGCGGCAGGGTGGGCCGGTGGCTGTCGCGCCGGCCCACCCTGCCGCTGGCGGGTTAGGAGTTCTTCTTGTAGCGGTCGTAGGCCTGCTGGTAGACCTCGATCATTTTGTCGACGCCGATGGTCTTGAGCTGGGAGACGTAGCCGTCCCAGTCCTGGTCGATGCCTCCGGAGACGATCCATTTGGCGGTGTTCTGCTTCACGAGCGAGGCGGAGTCGGTCTCGATGCTGCTGATCTGCTGGAGTTCGTCGTTGGAGAGCGCCACCGGTGGGTAGCCGTCATTGCCGGCGAAGGGCTTGTAGTTCTCGTTGACCGTCTTCTGGCGGTCCGCGGCGCGCGGTTCGGGAGCGACGACGGTTGTGAAGTTCTCCGCGGTGTTGGCCTTCGGCCCGCCCGGGGCGACCATCTGGCGGCGTTCGCCTTCGCTGGTGCCGGCCGGGGCGGGGATCTGGGTCAGCAGCCCGGTGGTGGCGTCCTTTTGGAGGGTTTCACCGATCGGTCCCCAGTTGGCCTGGGCGGACTGGATGGGGTCGTAGAGGTTGTCGGCCCAGCGCATGGTGGCGGCAGGGTACTTGTCGGCCCGGGTGATGGCGAAGGCGCCGCGGGCGATTTCCTGGTTGTTGGACTGGCTGGCAATTCGTTTGCCGTCCACGCCTTGAAGGACGGGCACGAGGGTATAGTCGCTGGCCCGGTCAGCGCCGACCATCTCGGGGATTTCCCACCAGACGAACGAGCCGAGGTTTTCTGTGCTGGCCTTGCCCTTGGCCAGGTAGGCCTTGTCGTCCTGGGAGAAGGATTCCGGATCGATCAGGCCCTCCTGGTACCACTGGTGCAGGGTCGCGATGGCCTTCTTGTAGCCGTCCTGGGTGGGGGTGTAGATGACCTTGCCGTTCTGGACGATGCGGTGGTCCATGTTGTCCGGCACACCGCCCAGGGCGGCGATCAGGTCAACGATGTCCCCGCACCAGGAACCGGGCATGAAGCTCAACGGGATTGTCTTGCCGGTCCCTGAGGCGTCCTTGGTCTTGAAGGCCAGCAGGGCGTCGTGGAATTCGCCGATGGTCTTGGGCATGGGGATGTTGAGCTTTGCCAGCCAGGCGGTGTTGATGGCCAGTTCGTTGGGGAACTGGACCAGGCCGAGTTCCTCCACGGAGGGTAGGGAATAGATGTGCCCGTCGGAGGAGGTGATGGCTGCCTTGATGTCGGGCCGGGTCGAGAGCAGCTTGGAGAGGTTGGGTGCGTTCTTCTCGATCAATCCCTCCAACGGGATCAGGGTACCGCTGGCGGAGTACGTGGCAATCTCCGAATCCGTCAGACCGGTGTTGAAGAAGGCGTCCGGCAGGTCTCCGCTGGCCAGGATGAGGTTCTTCTTTTCCTGGAAGACCGTGTCGGGCAGGTTTTCCCAGTTGATGTGGATGTTGGTGTCCTTTTCCCAGTCCTTCACCACGGCCATGGTGTTGTAGTCCGGGGCCAGGGCGGCCTTGGTTCCGGAGAACTTCAGGGTCAACTGCTGGTTGACGATCGGGAATCCGGTCTGCTGGAACCCGAAGTCGGCGGAGGCGTCTTTGATCTCCGGTGCGCCGGACTTGGCACCGGAGCAGGCGGTGAACGTCAACGTTCCTGCCAGGACGGCGCCCAGGACGGCGTATTTGCGGCTGATGGCCATGGTCTTTCCTCTTCTGGGGTGTGGTTGTGCCGGCCCGCGGCGGGTGCCGTGGGCCGTGGTGTGGTGTGGTGCTTGGGGGAGGGGGTGCTATTTGACGGCGCCGATGAGGGCGCCCTTGGTGAAGTGCTTCTGCATGAAGGGCAGGGCAATCATCAGTGGCAGGCTCGAGACGACGATCATGGCGTACTTGGTGAGCTCCGCGATCCTTTGCGCTGCCGCATAGGAGGCGATGTCGCCAC
Source organism: Pseudarthrobacter sp. P1 (assembly GCF_050156935.1). NCBI lineage: Bacteria > Bacillati > Actinomycetota > Actinomycetes > Micrococcales > Micrococcaceae > Pseudarthrobacter > Pseudarthrobacter sp. P1. Next base: position 458,463 of record NZ_CP189584.1, read on the forward strand.
CGGTGGTGCCGGTGGATGAGACGTCTGACTGGATGAGGATGTTGCGCAGGACGAGCTGCAGCGGGTATTTGGAGTCGTCGTTGAGGAAGATCAGGGCGTCGAAGAACGAGTTCCATTGCGCCACGACGTGGATCATGATCATCAGCATGATCAGCGGCTTGGACAGTGGAAGCACCATTTTGACGAAGAACCTGAAGTCGTTGGCGCCGTCCATCTGGGCGGCCTCACGCAGTTCGTCCGGGATGGTGTGTTCGAAGAAGGACCGGGCGATGATCAGGTTCCAGACACCGACGGCGCCCGGGAGCACGACGGCCCAGATGGTGTTGAGCATGCCCAGGTCCCGGACGACCAGGTACTTGGTGATGAGTCCGCCGTCGAAGAACATGGTGATGACGAACAGGAGCATCAGGAACTTCCGGCCCGGCATGTCCTTGCGGGAGAGGGCGTAGGCGCCGCCGAGGATCGTGGTGACGCTGATGGTGGTTCCCACGATGGTGTAGATGGCGGTGTTGCCCAGCCCGGTCCAGATCCGGCTGTCGGCAAGGATCCGCTGGTAGCCCTCGATGGTCACACCGGAGGGGAACAGCCAGACCTTGCCTTCGTAGACGGCGTTGGGGTCGCTGATGGAGGCGATCACGATGAAGTACAGCGGGTAGACCACGGCCAGAATGGACAGCAGCAGGACCACTGTGGCGGTGATGCTGAAGACGCGGTCACCGTACCTGTCCCTCAGCGTCTGCTTCGCGCGCACCGGGCGGGCGGTGCCGGAGGGGGTGTTGGTCTTGACGGGGATGGTTTTCAAAGACATTTTGGCATCACCACAGGGTCGCTTGGTTGGCCCGGCGCGCCACCGTGTTGAAGAACAGCAGCAGTGCCAGGTTGAGGACGGAGTTGAACAGGCCGATGGCGGCCGAGTAGCTGAACTGGGCCTGCTGCAGGCCCGCATGGTAGACGTAGGTCTGGATGATCTCGGAGGTGGAGAGGTTCAGCGGAGTCTGCATCAGCAGCGCCTTCTCGAAACCGACGTTGAGCAGGTTCCCGATGGCCAGAATGAACAGCACCGTAATGACCGGCATGATGCCCGGCAGATCGATGTGCCTGATGCGCTGGAGCTTGGAGGCGCCGTCGACCTTGGCCGCGTCGTGCAGTGCCGGGTCGATGCCGGCCAGGGCCGCCAGGTAGACGATCATGGAGAACCCCGCGTTCTGCCAGACATCGGAGATGACGTAGATGGGGCGGAACCATTCCGCGGATCCCATGAAGAAGACCGGTTCGCCGCCGGCGAGCTGGATGGCATTGTTCACCAGTCCCGACCGCGGGGACAGGAGCACAAACATGATGCCCACGACCACGACGGTGGAAATGAAGGCCGGCGAATAGAGCACCGTCTGGGTGAACTTCTTGAACCTTTCGCTCTGGAGCTGGTTGACCAGCAGGGCCAGGATGATCGGGATCGGAAAGGCCACCAGCAGGCCCAGAATGGCAATCCACAACGTGTTTCCGACGACCTGGCCGAACTGGTAGGAATTGACGAACCGGATGAAGTGCTGCAAGCCCACCCAGGGGCTGTCGGTGAAACCGTCCACGGGGTTGTAGTTCTTGAAGGCGATCTGCACCCCGTACATGGGCCAGTACTTGAAGATCGCGATGTAGGCGAGGGACGGCAGTAGTAATACGTATAACTGCCAGGCTCTCAAGATTCTTTTCAGGCGAAGCGAAAAGGAAATCCTTCGTTGCGGCAAGGCGGCCGCCGATGGACGCCTGCTTCGGGCCGTGATGGTGCGGCTCATGGGATCTCCTTGGGATGTGTTACGGACTTGCGTTCAATGAGAGGGCACTCCATGAGCTCGACCCGGCCATCGGGTTCCGCCCCTTGGAGGAGAAGGTCAACCGCGCGCCGGCCCATGGCGACGAACGGCAATTCCAGGGTGGTCAGCCCGGGACGAAGATGTGGCGCAACGGTGGTCTGGTTGTCGAAACCGACAATGGACAGGTCCTCCGGGATGGACAGGCGCAGGTCCGAGGCGGCCTGGTAGGCGCCCCACGCCGTCCGGTCGTTCGCGCAGAAAATTGCGGTCGGCGGCGTCGCTGCCGTCAGCAGCTCCATGGCGTACCGGTAGCCGTCCTCCTCGCCGCCCTGGCCGAAGCGGACCAGGGACGGATCCACCTTCAGTCCGGCCTCTTCGAGGGCCCGCTGGTAGCCTTCGTGGCGGCCGACGGCGGCGGGGAGTCCGCTCTCCAGGGACTCGATGTTGATCAGCCCGACCCGGGAATGCCCCGCCTCGAGCAGCCGGCGGGTGGCCGTATAGCCGCCCTTCACTTCGTCCGGGGCGACGCTGGGGAGGTGCCCGGCACGGTCCTGGGAGTTCAGTACCACCGAGGGGACCCCGGCCAGTGCCGAGGGGACGTCCAGCAGTCGGTGGTACATGGCGGCGTACACGACCCCGGCTACCTTGTAGGAGAGCATGGTGTCCAGGGATGCGGCTTCAAGCTTTTTGTCGCCGCCGGTGTTGACCGTCAGCAGGAGCAGCCCGTCTTCCCATGCCCGTTCCTGCGCGCCTTCGATAATGGCGCCGGCGAAGGGTGAGGTAGCGACGGAGTCGCCGATGAATCCGACCATGCCGGCGACGCCTTCGCGCAGAACCTTGGCGTGGGCGTTGGTGCGGTACCCGAGCTGGTCAACGGCGTCCCGCACCCGCCGGCGGGTTTCTTCGGAAAAGCGGGATCCGGGTGCCGAATTCAGCACCAGGGAGACGGTGGCCTGTGAGACGCCGGCGGCAGCGGCGACATCGTGCATCGTCGGTCCGGACTTTGGCCGTACTCCTGCCATGGGCACCTCCTTGGGCCAGTCAATTTGATCAGGTCATTCGTATAACTTCTGAGAAAATGTATCACGGCTCACATTGGGCGTCAACAAGTGGATGGATGTCCGCATGGATGGTGTCCGATCCGGTGGATCGTTGCCATGTCTTGGTCGGCTCTGGTCCTCAGCATCAGCTAAAACAGCCAATCGAGGCAGTGAAATTGCGGGAAACGAAATTGGCAGTTACGGCATGGGTGTTTGGAAACCGCAGGACTCCGTGGCGTCGACTCCGTAGATTGTGGGCCGTGGGAATGCCTCATGACCTTGGAGCTGAGACAGTACGCTTCGTCTAAGGTTGCGGCCCTACAACGGGTTGTTGCGGTACTTGGATGGAAGGTCAGCCTCGATACAAGTTGCCGGGCACGGGGAAATGATGGTGGCCCGCAATTGAGCGGATGACGCGGCGATGGTCTGGGGATCCCGAGGAAACGGTAGCAAAATGAGGAGCTGTCCCAGGGGTGGTTCCTGACCAATGGAATGGGTGTTGACAATGTCAACACTCATTCCATTCGGACCCGGCCGTACCGGTGCCGGATTCGGCATGTTTGCTCAACTTCCCCGTGGTTGCAGGGTCCGGAATCCGGTTCGAGTCCCACCTCGGACACAGTGTTACAGCAGGTCAGGGGCATATTGACCGTTGAAGCGTTCCCATGGCGTCCCCAAGGGGGCCTCTGTATGACGCTGTCTTGTCCAAGGGGTCGTAGAGGACCGGCACGCGGACGGCGCGTGGAAGTTGCGTCCGCTGCCACTCGCGTCCGCGCGGGCATGTGCGGCACCGCCGGCTGGAACGGATCACAATCCGTAACATCGCGGCAGCGGGTAAACGTGCACGGACCCCGCGCGAAGCGGTGCGCGCGCTCCGGCCCCGGAGCAAGTTGCTCAGAGCCGACTTCCAACACGCGGACGACCATGAGCGTGAACTCCTGGCGGCCGGGATGGCCAAGTGCAGCCGCGATCGCAGGAGCTGTGATTCCGGACGGACCCCGTGGATCGGCACGGTGCCCGTATCGCCTGTTCATCCTCGATAAACCCTGGTGACACGGATGGTGGTCAGCTCAGGGCCGAGAGGGTGCCGCTGTTCAGACAAAGTCGGGAACTGGCACCGTGGTCCGGCGCCAGAAATGATCACTTGCGGTCTCCGGCACACATCGCGTTCGCTGCACCGTACCAGTCACCTGTGCCTCAAGTTCGGGCAGGGGCAACGCGACTTCCTGGTGCAGTTGGCGATCGGCGGGCCAAAGCACCCTTGTTAGACGCTACGGGTTGTGGCACCCGGCCTGCCTACTCGAACGCGGTCGCCAGCCAAGCGAGTTCGGACAGTGTCTGCCGGCGTACTTCATCCTCACGGCGGAACAGGTCTTTGGTTTTCGCCAGAAGCAGGGTGTAGGGCCGGCCCTGTCTCCGGGTGGTGTGTCGAACCGGTAGGCCGGAGGCGTCGATTTGCTGGTGGATGTGTTGCCGGCCCGGCGTGGCCAGCGGCCACTCGTGGGTGCGTTCGGAGCGGGCCGCCAGAAACTCTGCGAGCCGATCGCACAGGCCGCAGCCGCATCCGGTCCAGGTTATCGACCAGTCGCCCCCGGCCCGCGCCGGACGGCCGACGAGTCGGGTTAGCCGGTCCCGGCAGTCGTGGGCGATGGCGAGCAACGCCGGGTTGGGCGGCAGTCGGTGCGCCCGCAAGACCGGCACCAGCAGTTCGACCACGTTGTCGTCCAGGGGCCGCAGCGCCTCAGCGATGGCCGTGCCCAGCTCGTCCGACGCGGCCTCCAGCACCCGGGCCAGGGGTTCTCCGAGCTCGGCCAGATATGTATGCCGTCGCTCGGGGTGTTTCTGGGCCATTCCCATGTCGATCCGGTTCCACAGCAGGCGCCAGACCAGGTCAGCGCATCCGTCCGCGATCGGGCTCACTTCGTGTTGGCGCAACTTCTGGCACAACGGCAGCAGGGTCTCGGTGGCCCATGTGAGCTGGTCCAGCCCGGCGACCCGGTTCGGGGACTGCCAGCGGCCGATGAGGTCCAGAACCCAGGGATCGCCGTACGCCTGCGCGAGTGCCGCAAGCAGCGGGGCATGGTCGGCTGTCAGCATCTGAATGCGGAACGGCGCCACCACCACTCGCGCGATCACGGCGTCATCCAACCCAGCCGCGACCCGAAGCGCGGGCGTGAGCACCTCCGGGCCGACATTGGTCCAAAATGGCTCCAGCGACGCGGCGTCCGCCCGGGCGCCATCCAGCTCACCGGCATCGATCCGGTCGAGCAGGCTCCGAAGCCCCCAGGCCGATCCCGCCTCGGCACGTACCGCGAACGCCTTCTCCTGGGGCCACACGACTACCGCGGCCCGGCGATACCACCGGTCCAGGGTGTTCCCGTAGTTGCCCATGTAGCCTTCGTACTCGGTTTCGTAGGGCGTGATGGACTCCGTCGGTGTGACCATGCAGACTTCGTGCTCGTCCATGGCGAGCCGGATCGTCTCGGCTTCGGAACCGTCCGTACTGGTCCACCAGTCCAGGGTGATCTCGTCGTCGATCAACTCATTGAGCTGATGGGCGTCATTGTCGGTGCCGGGCTCGTCATCGTCCGCTTCGTTGTTGTCGGCCTCGTCGTCGTACCAACCACCCTGCCAGGTGTCTTCGTCGGGCAGGACATCCCAGGTCTCCCTGATCTCGGCCAGGGCGAGCATATTCTGGCACCCGGCTTGCTGTGCCGCTGCAAGTAGCGTCGCAACTCGTCCGGCGTCCGCGCCCTTGAACCGGCCGGCTGCCAAACCGCCCTGAGTGTACTCGTGGTCCAGCAGGAACGCCAACCGCGTCGGCTCGCCAAGGTCGCGGCCGCCATACTTGCTGAAGACGCGCGTTGTGAAGTGCTCGGTGAGGCAGGACGACGCCTTCTCGACCGGACCGGCTTCGGAGGTCTCGCTGGGGCTGGTCAGGAGCAGGTTGAAGGTCAGCGTGACCCGGTAGCCTGAACGGACCGGCCGGACTTCGTGGCGGCGATCGGCATAGAATGCGACCAGCACAAGGTCGTCACGGGAACCGCCGTAGACCTGCTCGCTGCCGGCATCGTCGACGACGAGCTCACCGCCGGTGTGCACCGACGGCAGCATGACCACCAGACTCGCGACCATCTCTTCGTGCTTCTCGGAATCCTGATGGGGGAGGAAGAATTGCCCTTTGCCGTAGACCAGCAAGGAATGCAGCTCGGCGGTCAACCGCGCGCCGGCAGGCAGGCCGAGCTCCTCGCGGAAGTGTTCCAATGCTGCGTCGAGGTGGGTCTGCCAGGACGGGCCGCCAAGCCTCACCCGGTCGGGAGCCACTTCCCAGGTGTCGCGCACCGAGGTGTCGCTCAGCGTTTGCTCGCCGCGCCCATACCCGGCCGGGCGGGCGACCGCGATGAGCTGCTTCGCCTGGGCCGCTCGGATCGGGGTGTGGACCAGGCCGAGGTCGGCGACCTCCAGTGTGAGCACGTTGCCCGGCAGCCGGAGCATGGCGCTGTCTGCCCTGGCAGGCTCAGTGCCCGCAAGAAGTTGTGCGAGTCGGTCGCGGGCGGGCTTCGGCATGGGATCAGCTCCAACTCAATAGTGATCGGTTCAACTTAATACGGTACCTGCCAGCTCTGGTACCTCGTGCGGATCTGGCTAAATCAGCGTAGAGGCCTGCAACGGGCCGTCGGAATCCGTGGCGCCAAGATCGACGGCATATTTACGCCCAATACGATGCACTCGATCAGGTTGGTAAGGTGTTTGGCGCGTTGCCAGGGCGGCCAGTTCGGTCTTCCAGAGCCGGGTGCGGTAGCCGTTGGACCCGCCGCCGTCGGCGCGGACCAGCATCCGGACGGCGCCCAGGTGCAGGGCCTTGCCGACGTGTTCTCACCAGGAGGCGATGGTCGCGACGGCGAACGCGGCCGTGTCGTGGTCGGTGCCCACCGATACCCACCCGGTGTTGGCGGCGAGGTCATAGCCGCCCCATGCGATCGTTGCAGCAAGGGCCAGTCCAGGCGGGTGGTAGACGGCACGTTTGGCGTAAGGGTGGGACAGGCCTCGAATATGAGTGTGCCGCTTGAAGTTGCGCCCGAATTACGTTGCGTTTCCGGTATTGCAACGGCCGGTGGTGGGTGGTGGCCCGCACCGTTGCTGCCTGTGGTGGTCCGGCGGCCCAGCGGGTCGGGCTTTCCGGGCCGGTGAGCAGGATCCCGCGCCGGCTCGGACCGCCCCGCCGAGGAGTTGTGGACAGGCCTTGTCTACGCGTTCGTTACCCCTCATTCGAGGGTTTGATGGAAAGGCGTTCGAGTTCTGGGGCTGTCCAAGCTTCTCCCATGTGCCCTATGGGGACTGCTACGACCTTGTGGAACATCTCGATAAGTAGAGCCAGATCCCCGTCGTCCGAGCCGGCCCGTGCCGCACGGTGATTGTCTTCTCCGTGGACTGGCCGCCAATCAAGCTGCCATCCAGCTTCAAGGGCAAGCCGATTCCAAAAGAGCCGCTGTGTTCGCCCGTTCCCTCCCGAAAGGGATGTATGTAGTTGATCTTTTCGTAGTGATAGGCCAACCGCTCAACGAATTCGGCGCGGGCCAATCCCTTGAGATGGTTTTCCGAGGCAAGTTCCTCGAAACAGTTGATTGACGCAGTTTCGGTGAAGCCCCATGGCAGGAAGAACTCGGCACCCGGGACGTCCTTCCTGACGTCCACCCTTCGGGTTTGGCCTGCCCATTCGAAGAGGTCCTGGAAGAGGTGAAAATGGATTGCCTTGAGTTCGGCAAGATCGTTGGTCGCTGGCACCGGATCATCGAGCAATTGGGTTGCGCGGGCAAAGGATAGGTCAGCCTCGGCCGCAGCGAGCTCCTCGGGTGTCTTCGCTCCGACAAGATTTCGGAGGACAGCCGTTCCGGGTATGAGGTAAGGATCGATGAAGTTAGGCGAGTCCATACCGGGCACGAACGCGGTCGACAAGTTCGTTTGAATCAATGCGGCCGGCGACGCATGAATCGGCGTCTGCGCGGGTGGCGTCTGACACGGTCAGACCCTCGATCTCTCCGCTGTGGATGGCAGCCTCAACAAATTCCGCACGCGCTTCAGTCACAGTCATTTCCTGTTCCTTTTCCTTTGTCCATTGTACGGGATCGGGGCCACGCACCTTGGTGGCAGCCTGGTGTGTTCGTAGCAACGCCACGGACGGCTGGAGATCTGTGGACCTGGCCATGCCAGCGAAGCCCCACCTGCGACGAAGGGAGCGATTCGCGATTACCAAGGCCCTCGACGGGCGGTGATGCGTTGGTTGGGCTCGTGGCGGGCATCGCTCTCATCAGGGGTCAAGGGTGGATGTTCCCAGTCCCTTCCTTTGCGACAGGGGCTGGAATGCCGTGTGCACAATGTGCACACCCCCTGCCATCGGACTCATCCGTACCGGTGCCGGACTGGCCCGGATTCGGCATGTTTCCTCAACTTCCCAGTGTTGGCAGGGCCATAAATCCGGTTCTAGTCCCACCTCGGGCACAGTGTTACCGCAGGTCAGAGGCCCTTTGGGCCTCGGCCTGTGCACAAAACCCGCCAAAGTGTTGACACGAAGTCCACTAGAAGGCTAAGTCGGCTTCGCCGACTTAGCCTTCTAGTGCGGATGCCGTCCAGAGGGGCCGGGAGGATGCCGGCTTCCTGTTGGAGGCCCAGCCACGGGCTGAATACGGACGGTGTAGCGGCCACAGCTCACGCCACGTCCCTAGGATCCGCTATGTGCCACTGAAGAACTTCGTCCGGGTTAGAGTCGGGCTCCGTCGCGGCGACGGCACGAAAGACGGGGCAGGCCTCGTTCTCCAGGATGCCCGTGGCATCCGCGGCCCGGTACCGGAAGTTCGGCAGGATCAGGCGGATGTCAACAATTTCCATCCCCAATTCGGTCTTTGCCCGCCGGTGGATCGACACGATAGGGTCTTCACCCGGTAGTGGGTGGCCGCCAAAGGAATTGGTCCACACCCCCGGCCACGTGGCTTTGGTCAATGTACGTCGCGTGAGCAGCACCTGGCCGCGGGGATCGAAGGCATGGCACGAGAAGGCAAGGTGGAGAGCAGGTGCATCGGTGTGGACGGTTGCCTTTGGCGCCTGCCCGAACGGGGTGCCGTCGTCGTTGAGGAGCACCACGTTCTACTCAGCCATGTCCACCGGGCCGGACGCCGGTGCGGGGCTCACGGTGTGGGTCATGTGGTCCTTTCGTGGGTGGCCGCGGTGATCCGTGTGGCCATGCCGCGGAAGATGATGCCGTGGAACGGCAACACGGAGAGCCAATACAACCGGCCGGCGAGTCCTCGCGGGAAGAAGAGGGCACGCTGGCAGTAGATGCTGCCCCCGACCGGCCCGTTGCTGTCCGCCGGCGTTACCGTGAATTCCAGCCACGCCCGGCCGGGAACCTTCATCTCCGCACGCAACAGCAGGCGGCGCCCTCGCTCGAGGTCTTCGACGCGCCACCAGTCCACCACGTCGTTGAGTTGGAGCCGATCGTGGTTGCGACGGCCGCGGCGCAGGCCCACCCCTCCGGCGAGCTTGTCCATCCAGCCGCGCAAGGACCAGGCCAGGGGTAGCGAGTACCATCCGTTGCGGCCCCCGATTCCCTCCACCATGGCCCAGACGTTGTCAGGATGTGCCGCGGTGGTTTTCCGCCGCACATCCTGGAAGACCGTTTGACCGGCCCAGTCCGGGTCGCTGGGCAGGGGCTCGGCCGGGGCGGTGGCCGCGTGGGCCGTGGACCAGGAGGTTTCCACCGTGCCGGCCTCGATCTTCCGTAGGGCCAAGGCCACGGCGCGCCGATAAGGGGTGAGCCCGCCGTCGGGTTCCGGCACATAGCTGTGGATGTCCTGTTCGGTGGCGATGCAGTCGTGCTGGAGGGACTCCACGAGCGGCACGGCCAGGCTGCGCGGGACGGGTGTGACGAGGTTGACCCATTGGGCGGCGAGCCACGGCGTGAGGACGGGCAGGGCAACCACCAGCGGGCGCCGGAACCCTGCCACCTCCGCGTAGCTGCGCATCATCTCGGCGTAGGTGAGAATGTCGGGGCCGCCGATGTCGAACGTCCGGTTGACGCCGGGTGGCAGGGCGGCAGCGCCGAGAAGGTAGTGCAGTGCGTCCCGCACCGCGATCGGCTGGATCTTGTTTTTAACCCAGCGTGGCGCGGGCATGACCGGGAGGACGTCGGTCAGGTGCCGGATCATCTCAAAGCTGGCCGAGCCGGAGCCGATCACCAGTCCCGCCTGCAGCACGGCGGTCGGCGATCCTGAGGCCAGCAGGATCTCGCCCACTTCCTTTCGCGAGTTCAAGTGGCGGCTGAGTATGCCCTCGGGGTGCAGGCCGGAGAGATACACGATGCGGCCGACGCCGGCGTCCCGGGCGGCGCGTCCCAAGGTGCGGGCGCAGTCGCGTTCGATGCGCTCAAAATCGTCCGTCCCGGCCATGGAGTGGACCAGGTAGTAGAGGACGTCGACATCACGGCAAAGTGCATCGGCGGGGGAGGCGTCCGTGAGGCTTCCCTCCACCACCTCAACGTCCGCCAGCCACGGAACATCCCGGATCTTGTCCTTGTTGCGCGTGAGGATTCTGATGCTGTGTCCGGCAGCTAGCAGTTGCGGGACCAGGCGGCCGCCAATGTAGCCGGTGGCTCCGGCCACGGCGATCCTAGCGTTCGTTTCCGGCATGAGTAGCTCCGATCTTCGATGCCTGGGGCAGAAAATTGGTACTCGACAAACTAAATTAGTTCCATCGGTATGTTACTAGATTTTCTAATTATCACGGAAGTGCAAACCCGTGGAAACGCAGCCAGCAACCTACGCGCCCCATCCCATGCACGAGGCGACGGTGCTGACACGCCAGGTGCTGGTGCTGAACGAGGCGATAGAATACCTCATGCGACGGGAAATGGACATCAATGAAACCGATTTCCAAGCCATGCAACATCTACTGAAGAACCGGGGCATGTCTCCGGGCGAACTGGCCAAGGCGCTGCATCTGACCAGCGCTGCCACCACCACCGTTGTTGACCGGCTGGTTCTCAAGGGGCACGCGGTCCGTGAACCGCATCCGACCGACAGGCGCCGGTTGCAGGTCATACCCAGCCCAACATCGGTCCGGGACGCGATGGGCCACCTGATGCCCATGATCATGCAGATCGATCAGATGGTGTCCGCTTCCCCGGCACAGAACCAGCGGGCCGTCGTCGAGTTCCTTCACGGCGTCGTGGCCGCCATGAACGAACGAATCGCACATTTTGATAGCCACACTGGCACGCAGCCACCCGAACCGGAGGGGGATGCGTTGTCATGACAACGGCGGCAGATGGAGAGGATCTGGCGCGACGGGAAGGGAGCCTCTTTAAGTAGTTGCCCAACGGGTGGGCTAGAAGCACCTAGTGTGGGCATTCGGCCTGGCCGCAGCCATCCCACAATCCACCCGGTGGGACAAAGGAGCCCTCACAGCCAGTTCCGGAAACGATGCCTCACCCGTCTTCGCTGCGGAACCGGGCGATGTCGTACGATGCTCTGCCTTTCGTAAGTTGCAAGTCGTGGATGGTCCCTATGTCGAAACCAAGGAATGGATGGCCGGTTGCGAACGTCCCGGCTGTGCCGATCTTGACGTAGCCATCGAAATCGCTTCGAAACACCCGCTGCCCAGGTTCGGACAGATCGAGATATGGCCGGTCTGGCCGTTCACCTGGAGGCGGCTCCGAACCCTGTTGAGGGAATCCGGCAACACCCAAGGGCCGACGGCGATTGCCGGCAGGGTGGTTCGGACCGTCGGCGCATGGAACGAGGCCGCTGACTGCCTCCAGAAACATCCGCCCATGGGTAGCATGGCAGTTGTGCAGCCCGCCGGCCTGCCATGATTCCGCGAACCGTGCGGGAAGAAGGAGTGCGTTATGGAGATGCGACTGGAACTGGTTCCGCTGCCCTCGACCGACGTGGACCGAAGCAAAGCGTTCTACGTTGATCAAGTCGGGTTCAATCTCGACCACGACGTCGAACCGGGCAACGGCATGCGCGTGGTGCAATTGACCCCGCCCGGATCAGCGTGCTCCATCGTCATTGGCATCGGGATCAGCGATCCCAACGCCGCCCCCGTCCTTGGTCTCCATCTGGTGGTGGCCGACGTCGATGCCGCCCGACGAACGCTCGTCGGCAACGGGATTGACGTGTCGGACGTCAGCGACATGGGTGGCGGTGTCCGGTACGCATACTTCAGCGATCCCGACGGAAATTCCTGGGCCCTGCAGCAGATCTCCCGCTGACCGTCCACCGGGACGTGTACGGGGCCGCATTCATCCCAGGCAGCAAACGAACAAGGCCGAGAACTTGTTTCCGTTGAGGGTTCCCTGGGCTCATGCGGGAGCCTGGACCCCGTAGCTGATGCGCATGCCGACGCGTGCGTCGGCACGGGAAAGCGTTTAGCTGGCGCACCGGTGTTCCACCATCAGCTGGTGTGGCAGGCCTCTGAGTGGAACGGTGTGCGCATAGAAGCTCTCGCACTGGCCGCAGCTGTAGCTGACGTCCACCCACGCCGTTTTGCGGCGGGCGAGGGGGCGGCGGATCCGAGGATGAGGTACTTCTACGGCCGACAGACAGTGTACCACATCGCCTTACTGTTGGGTTCGGGGAGGGGGCTGGGTTCGTGTGTCATTGTCCTTCCTCCTTTGGGGCCGTCAGTTGGGCGTTCACGGCGCGGAGACCGGAATTTTCCGCCTCCAGGGCCAGAACCGCGCCCACACCGGCCAGATTCATGCCGGATTCCAAGAGGTTGTTGATGTGGAACACCCTGGCCAGGTCGTCCTGGCTGTAGAGCCGGGTACCGCCGCCGGTCCGTGCCGGGGAGATCAGCCCGCGGCGGTCAAAGAGCCGCAGCGTCTGCACGGGCGTGTCCGTCAGCTCCGCGGCCACGGCGATGCCGTAGACGGCACGCGCCGGGGAACCTGAGCCGGGTCCACGGAACCCACCTCATCCACCTCCCCGGCCATGGCGGGGCGGCGCCGGACGGGATTCCGGTACAGCACCGGTTGGCCGCACCGGGCGTCCGTGTGCGCGGGTACCGATGGTGCCGCGGGGATGGGTGTAGTCGCGGATCAGTGCCGTTTCGGCGATTTCCCGGGCATTGGCGATGCCCGCCACTGCCTCGGCCTTTGATTTGAACTCCACGGAGACTGCCATCAGAGTTCCGTCGCCGTCAACCATCTCTACCTGGTAGGCGCCGTCGGGTGCGTTGATCAGTTCAAATCTGCCTGCCATGTCCCTCACTCCTTGACGAAGACCTGCGATGTGGCACAAACCATTTTAGTTGTGTTCTGCGCCATGGAAAAGTTGCATCCTGCCCACTAGGCGTGTCATGGGAAGCGCACCCTTCCCACGGCATCCGTGGTGCGGGAGAGTTGCAGTGCCATGGCTGCGGAGGCCCGCCCGCCGGTGATCAGGCAACTCTTCCTGTGATGCTTCAGCGTCGTCAGTACCCCTTATGGGGCCGGAGTTTTCCGGTGGATGGTGGTCAGGTTCAAGGAGGCTTCGTCATCGCCCTCACTCGTTGCCGGACCGGGGGAGTGGACCAGGCACCCCAAGGCTAGAGGGAGTGATCTTCCGCTTCCACGCCAGATGGTCGTGGCAGGTCGTCGGGTTAGCAGGGTATGTGGTACAGAGAGGAAAAGGACACCGGCTCCGCCCTGGATCGATCTGCCCAGGCACCCGGCGGAAACCCGTGTCGGTGTTCCGCCCGACATCGACGTGCCCAGTAACCTAGACCGGACCGAAACTGCGAGGGATGGGAACATCATCCTCTGGACGTGGGGGAGGAGCCTGGGTATGGCACACTTGCCCCTGCGGAATCAACGGGCCCGGCGGACATTTCCAAAAGTTGAACGCGGTTCTCTTGACTTTCATTGGCTGTGGTTGCCGAGGGATGTTCGTCCTACTTGATGGTGAATTTCAGGGCCGCAAGACATGTGGACTGGTCCGAGATGCTGGCGAAGGCATTCTCCCGGGCCGTCGACCTGTCCATGTTGAGGCCCCCATATGGCCCCTGCATGTGGTTCCCGTTCGTCGGTATGCGATCTTACGGCCGGAGGATTGCCGTGAAGTGGGTGTGAGCGTACAGTTTTCGCATCCCTCCTACGGGGACTCGTCTACTGAATGAGGAAGGCCGCCGTCATGAGTTCGCTGCTGTGGATTGTCATCGTCATTGCCGTCGTGTGTTTCATCTTGGGAGGGACCGTCAAAGCGGTTGCCTTTCTGCTCTGGGTGGCTCCCATCCTGCTGGTGGTTGCCGTGGTCATGTTCCTCATGAACCGGGCCAGCGGCCGCCGCGGCGTCTAACCCTGGGGAGGGGGCTGACCGTTCCATGGGTATGCACTGCCCAAGGCCCGACCGGACTGCTGGAGGCGCTGCGATTGGCGATATTGAGGCGGAGGGCCCATGGCCTTCGGTGCCGTTGAAACCTGAAGCTTCCGGGCGCCATAAGAAGCGGTGCCTTCTGGGCCCCGTCCTGATGTCCACGCGTCACCGGAAGTTCTCGGTCCGTGACAGAGCTGGCGGCGACGCTTCGCACTCATCCCGGCACCGGTCCCGTGCAGGACGGCAAGGCAATGCCGATGTCGGCCGCCGAGCGTTGTTGCGGCGGTCGCCGCGGTTCACGCGGCCACCGCCATGACAAACCACAGGGTTCAGCCTGGTGGGCCAGCCGAGGTTACTTGCCAGATGTGGCCATCCAGGTCGGCAAACGCGCCCGCATACCCCCAGGGTTGCTGTGGGCTGCTCTGGGGATTTCGGACAGTGGTACCCCTGAAATGATGGGGACTACCGGAATGGGGATTCACCAGAATGTCATCAACCCGTCGCAGGTTTAGTCAGGAATTCAAGGATGAACTGTGCCGCGAAGTCATCGACTCGTCCAAGCCCATCAAATCCGTCGCCACCGAATACGGCGTGGGCGCCGAGACGTTGCGCAATTGGCTGAAGAAGTACAGGCAAGCCCACGGTGGCATTGAGACGGAGGCGGAGTTGAACGTCTCCGAACGTGCCCGGCTCAAGGAACTGGAACGTGAGAACCAGGAACTGAAGGCGGAGGCCGCGTTCCTAAAAAAAGCGGCCGCATACTTCGTGCGGGAGCCACGGTAGTGGCGAAGCATGAATTCATCGATTCCTACGCGGCCACCGAGAAGGTGCCGGCGGTGTTGAAGATGTGCCGGTGGTTGGAGGTCTCCCGCTCGGGGGTTCTACCACTGGCGCTCCCGCCCGGTCTCGGCCACCGCAGCCCGCAGGACGGCACTGACCGCCCGTGTACGGCATTTCTTTGAGGAATCCGAGGGGACCTACGGGTACCGCCGGATCCACGCCGACCTGTCGGCCCAGGAGACCGAGTGTTCCCCGGAACTGGTGCGCCAAATCATGAGGCAAGAAGGCCTGGTTCCGTGCCAGCCGCGGCCCTTCAGGCCCGCCACGGTCGCCGATGCAGAAGCGGCAGCCGCAATGCCGGACCTGGTCCGCCGGGACTTCACCGCCGACCGGCCTGGCATCAAATTCGTCGGAGACATCACGTACATCCATACGTGGCAGGGCTTCATCTACCTGGCCACGGTCATCGACTGCTATTCCAAGAAAGTCGTTGGTTGGGCCATCGATGACCACATGCGCTCCGAACTAGTGGAACGGGCCCTGCGCAACGCCGCAGCCACGACACGAATCGAGCCGAACGCGATCTGGCATTCAGACCGCGGGAGCGTTTACACCTCAGCCTCGTTCAGGGCCCTGGTCGCCAGCTTGGGGATGCGTTCATCCATGGGGAAAACCGGCATTTGCTGGGACAACAGCCAGGCAGAAACTTTCTTCTCGGCCCTGAAAAACGAGCGCGTGTACCGCACGACGTACGCCACGAAGGACCGGGCCCGTAGTGACATCATCCGCTACATCGAGGGGTTCTACAACAGCCGCAGACGCCATTCGGCACTCGATTACCGGCGACCGAATGAAGTCCACTACAGTTACCAGCAGCCGGCCGCGGCAGCGTAGAAAAACCACTAATCCGCTGTCCGAAAACTCCCAAGCAGCCCAGTCTCACTTAGCCTGTATCCACCGAGCCGGTTTGGTGGTTGGCTGATTCACGTTTTTTGTTGGTTTTGTGATTCCGGGCAGGACTCGGTGGCCGGACTCGCTGCCGGTGTTGTTCCACGTTTTGTGTTTCTAGGGTTGCGCCGGGGACCGGCTGGGTGGGCGGGGGTTACGCCGCTTGTGGTGGTGCGTGGGTTGCTGTGAAGAGGTTTTCCCAGGCTTCCTGCCAGGGCCATGCCTGTGGCAGGTGGATGGTAATTCTTCGGGCGCTGGTGGCGATCCGGGCCGGAACGTTGATGATTTTGGCCCGGATCGTGCCGGTCCTGGCTTTGCTGAGCTTATCCGCAGCGAGGATCCCCGTGGCCCGGGTGAGGTTGTAGGCCATGACCGCGGCCACCAGCCAGGCCGAATTCGCAGCGAAGTTCCCGTTCTTTATCTTGAGTCCTTCAGGTCGGCGTTGACCTGCTCGATGCGGGCATGTTTGCGGTGGGCCTGGTCGGCAGCCACCGTGTCCAGGGATGTGGCCGGCACGGTGGTGAAGAAGGCGTGGAAGCGGTGTGTGTCAAAGAGTGTCGGCTGGTCTGCCGCGGCTTTTGGGTTCAGTTCCGGGATCCGGCGCACGACCAGGCGCCCGGTGATCCGCTCGGACTTCTTCCGGGAGGTGAACGCGGTGAACGGGATTTCGGCGACCTCTGCCGCCGGTACCCATGCCTGGCTGGCTTCGTCGTAGACGGCGTTCGTGTACTTGATCGGCGTCCACGCAACCGCGTCGATGGCGGTGATGGCGCGTTTCACGGCCGGGTTCATGCTCACCGTCACCGAGACCTGCGCGCCGCCGGCCAGGGCTGCACTGACGGCGGGGTGGCCGTAGTAGGCCGAATCAAAACGACACACCACCGGCCCCTCCACCCCGGTGCGTTTGAGCGTGCCCAGGGATTCGGTGATGAATTTCTTCGCGCCGCGGGCTGAGTTCGCCGCCCCTTTGCGCAACCGCTGGCCGATGATCACCGGTGCCGTGTCCTCCCTGGAAGCGGTCGCGAGCAGGGCGTTCAGGCCGCGGACCCCGGAGTAGCCGTAGCCGGAGCCCTGCTTCTGGTAGCCGTGCACTTCCACAATGGTGTCGTCGACGTCCACGAAGATGAAGTCTTCCCCGGACGGGGCACCGAACAAGGGCGCCGTCCGTGCCAGGTTCACCAGGAGCCGGGAGGCGACCGCGTCGAGCTGGCGCACATGCCCGAAGGTGAAGGACCGCAGGAACGAGCCCAACGTCGACGGGGCGTAAGCGCCCTTGAAGACTTTCTTCATCCCGCCGTGGCGCAGCAGGGCCATGTCATCAATGCTGTCGGCGCCGGCGACCATGCCCGCCACCAGCGCGGCGACCTTCAACCCGGCATTCGCGCCCTTGTCCGTCGAGATGCTCAGCCATTCATCGGCCAGCGAATGCAGGCCTGCAGCCTCGGCCAGGCGCATCACCGGCACCAGGCCCGCGGGCGACACAAGATTCTCCTCATCAAAGGAAACTGACACGGCCGCCGGGGTATGGGAAACTAGTGTGCTGTCTCAGTTTTGTTTGGTGGCTTGAAGTGCGACGCGGCCGCGGTTGACTTTTTCAAGGATGGATTCGGCGGTCGCGGTCCAGATCAGCGGCTTGGGGTTTTCGTTGTTGGCGCGGATGTAGTCCTCGATTTTTTCGATGAGGTCCGGCACGGAGTGGAAGACTCCGCGGCGCAGGGCCTTCTCCGTCAGGTCCCGGAACCAGCCTTCGACCAGGTTCAGCCAGGACGAGGACGTCGGTGTGAAGTGCAGGTGGAACCGCGGATGCTTCTGGAGCCAGGCCTTGACGTTGGCATGCTTGTGGGTCGCGTAGTTGTCGATGATCAGATGGATCTCCAAGCCCTTCGGGACTTCCTTCTCAATGGTCTTCAGGAAATCAAGGAATTCATTGTGGCGGTGCTTGGGCACGCACGTTCCCAGCACCTTGCCCGTGGCGACCTCCAGGGCGGCGAAGAGCGTGGTGGTCCCGTTGCGCTTGTAGTCGTGTGTCATGGTTTCCCCGCGGCCCTTGACCATGGGCAGGGACGGCTGGGTGCGGTCCAGGGCCTGGATGGAAGTCTTCTCGTCCATGCACAGCACGATCGCGTTCTCCGGCGGGTTCAGGTACAGCCCGCACACGTCAATGAGCTTCTCGTCGAAGTTCGGATCGTTGGAGGGCTTGAACGTCTTGACCAGGTGGGGCTTGAGCCCCCGGGCGGCCCAGATCCGCTGCACCTGGGCCGGGGAGACACCGAGGCGGGCGGCCATGGAACGCACCGTGCCCGGGTTCACGCCCACCACCCGGGCAATCCACTCATTGGCCAGACCCTCGGACGCCATCAGCAGCACCTGCGCCCGCTGCACCTCCCGGTGCGAGGCAACCTGCGACCTGGACAGGGCCGCCAGGACCTCGCGCTGGGCGTCACCAAGGGCCAATGCGGGGGCGTGATTCGACATGACCCAAGCTTAACACCCAAGCCATGAACTATTTTGGAGACACTACACTAGCATCTACGAGATGTCCTTCATTTTCAGGAAAATTGAGCTGTGGTAAGTCCAATTATCCTTGAAAAGACGGGCATTTCGTGCTTAAACCGGCGCGCAACCCCCAACCAAATCGGTGAATCAAGGCTTAGGGACCGCATCATTCAACCGGTAGTCCAATGCGCCGCGGCGTCAAGTCCGAAACCGTCACCACCATGGCCGCGCGCCAGTTGGACCTCACCGTCAGGTGTGGGCCTGTCAGCTGTCGCCGTTGGACGTCAGGCTCTCCCGGATTTTCGCGATGGCAAAACCCCAGGCCTGGCCCGCGCTCGTCTTCGGGGGAATGGACACCTCCTCCGGGTTGGTGACCACATCCAACAGCACGGGTCCAGGGTGGGCCATTGCCTCCTGGACCGCCGCGTCCAGTGCGTCCCCGTCCTCCACCCGGATCCCGTGCAGGCCGCAGGCCCGTCCCACCTGGGCCAGGTCGGGATTGTCCAAGATGGTGCCGAATTCCGGCAGCCCGCCTTGCTCCTGTTCCAGTTTCACCATGCCCAGCCTGCCGTTGTTGAACACCACCAGCTTCACCGGGAGGCGGTAGGCCACGGTCGTGAGCAGGTCGCCCATGAGCATGGTGAGGCCCCCGTCACCGCAAAAGGCCACCACAGGGCGGGTCCGGTCCACGGCGGACGCGCCGAGCGCCTGCGGCATGGCGTTGGCCATCGAGCCCAGATTGAAGGAGCCCAGCAGCCGGCGCTGCCCGCGCATGGTGACATGGCGCGCCAGCCACACCGTGGGCATGCCGGTGTCAGAGGTGAAGACCGCATCGTCGGGGGCGTGCCGGTCCACGGCGGCGGCCACGGCCTCGGGGCGGATCATCGCGCCCGGATTGTCCACCATCGTGCGCACCCGCCCCACCCAGGTGGCATCGTAGCCCGGGTCCGCCAGCTTCAAATGCCGTTGCCTCCACGCCTGGTACTTCTCATGGGTCGAGTCCAGATGGGTGGTGTCCTTTTTGGCCTCCAGCAGGGGCGCCAAGGCCTCCAGAGAAAGCTTGCTGTCACCCACCACGCCCAGCGACACGTTGGTTCGGCGGCCGATGACCGCGCCATTGCTGTCTATTTGGATGGTCGTTTTTCCGGCGGGGTATGAGTCCCGGTACGGGAAATCGGTGCCGACCATCAAGAGCACGTCACAGGTGTCAAAGGCGTGTTGCGCGGCCGGATTGCCGATCAGCCCGGCCTGGCCGACCTGGAATCTGTTGCCATCTTCGAGGCCTTCCTTGGCCTTGAGCGTGAGCACCATGGGCGCGGCCAATCGTTCGGCCACAGCCAGCACCTCATTCTTTGCCCCGCGCGCGCCCATCCCCACCAGCATGGTCACCTTGGCGGCATCGTTGAGCATCTGGGCCGCAGTGTGGATCGCCTCGGGATGGGGTGTGGCGGGTTGTTCGACGTCGACGAAATTCGGCACTGCATCGTTGGGCAGGTCTGTGCCGCCGATGTCCCCGGGGATGCTCAACACCGCCACCCCGCGGCGGGCCCTGGCGGTGTTGACGGCCTGTTCCAAAAGGTAGGGCATCTGCGCGGCGCTGGTCACCGTATGGGTGAAGACGGCCACATCGCTGAAGAGCAGGTCATTGTTGACCTCTTGGAAATAGTCGCTGCCGATTTCCCCGCCGGGAACCTGGCCGCAGATCGCCAGCATGGGGGTCCGGGATTTCTTTGCGTCATAGAGCCCGTTGAGCAGGTGGATGGAGCCGGGGCCCACGGTGCCCATGCAAACGCCGATGGTGCCCGTCAGCTGGGATTGGGCGCCGGCGGCAAAGGCCGCAGCCTCCTCATGCCGCACCCCAATCCATTCCAGCCGGTCCTCGGTGCGGATGGCGTCGGTCAGCGGGTTGAGGGCGTCGCCGACCACGCCCCAGATGGTCCTTACGCCCATATCCGCCAATGCCTTGATGACCATGGATGCCACGGTGCTCATACCAATGTCCTTCCGTTGTATCCCTGAGGGGGTGCAAAGGAATCCGCGCTGGCATTCGACCAGTCTTGGGCCCATGCTTGGGGTGCGTCAGCGAGCAATTCACCGGGCGCCAGCCAGTCGTAGAGCTCCGCATAGGATTTCGTGTTCAGATGGCCGATGCGGCGCCGCATCATGAGCGGGGTCAACTGGTCCGGCCCGGCGGCACCCATGGACGCCATCATGCGCAGTGCCTCGCTAACGGTTGCCTCCTGAAATCGCTGCACCCGCAGGCTCTTGTTCTCCACGTCCAGCGCCCGGGCGCGGCGCGGATCTTGGGTCGCCACGCCCACGGGACACTGGTTCGTATGGCAGCGCTGGGCCTGGATGCAGCCGGTGGCCATCATCATGGCTCGGGCGGCATTGGTGTAGTCCGCGCCTTGGATGATGCGCTTGACGATGTCCGTCCCGGTGGCCACCTTTCCGGAGGCGCCCACCCTGATCCGGTCCCGCAGCCCGGTGCCCACCAGGGCGTTGTGGACAAGCATCAACCCTTCGGTCAGCGGGGTGCCCATATGGTCCTCGTATTCCATGGGTGCCGCCCCGGTGCCGCCCTCCGAGCCGTCCACGATGATGAAGTCCGGGGTGGTTTCTTCGGCCAGCATGGCCTTGCAGATGGCCAGAACGTCCGTCCGCGACCCCACGCACAGCTTGAAACCCACAGGCTTGCCCTGGGTGAGCTCCCGCATGGTGGCCATGAACCGGATGAGCTCTCGCGGGGTGGAGAAGACCTTGTGCGCTGCCGGGCTGACGCATTTCACGCCTTCGGGCACGTTGCGTGCGTTGGCGATCTCGGCGGTGACTTTCGCAGCCGGCAACACCCCGCCGATGCCAGGTTTGGCGCCCTGGCTGAGCTTGAGCGAAACGCATTTCACTGATGGGTGGGCGGCCTTGTCGGCAAACATTTGCGGGTCAAACCGGCCGTCCTTCGTCCGGGCACCGAAATAGCCGCTGCCGATTTCCCAGACCAAGTCGCCGCCGTTGCGGAGGTGGTATTCGGTCAGCCCACCCTCTCCGGTGTCGTGGGCAAAGCCGCCCATGGCAGCGCCCTTGTTCAACGCCAGCAGGGCGTTGGCCGAGAGCGCGCCGAAACTCATCGCGGAAACGTTCAGCAGCGCCATGTCATAGGGTTGCGTGCAGTCCGGGCCGCCGATCCGCACCCTGGGCGGCGCATCCGGTGGCTCGATGGGCGCCGTCGTATGTACCAGGTATTCATAGCCCACCTCGTTGACGTCACGCTCGGTTCCGAAGGCCTGCTCCTGGTTGGTACCCTTGGCCCTCTCATAAATAAGGGAGCGGGTGTCCCGGTCGAAGGGCCGGCCATCGTAGTTCCGCTCGATGAAGTACTGCTGCAGTTCCGGGCGGATGTATTCAAGGGCGAAGCGCATGTGTCCGATCACCGGGTAGTTGCGGAGGATGGAATGCCGTTTCTGCGTTACGTCGGCAATGGCCACCACCAGCAACAACCCAAAAAGCGCGACGCTGGCCCACCATCCGGGGCCGGTGAGCACCAGCAAGAGCACCGAGATCGCAGTGAGGATGGACAGCGCGGTAACCATGAATACCCTGAGCATGCCCCCAGACTAGACCTGCCTTCATACGAGGCGATAGTATCCGCCGTCGGCCCTTCCATGGGCCCAACAACGGACCGGGCACCGGGCCGCAGACGTGCTTGACGACAAGGTCTGGCGGTACTTCCGGATCGACCCCGGCCCCAGGCCGGCGGTGACCTGGCGCCTCGGCTTACCGGGCCGTGGGTGAGGGACGCCCATGCGGACAGTGACTGCCTTGGCGGGAAACTTGCTCGACGGGTGACGGTGGACGAAATTGAACTGGGCGGCGGATGTGATGAGGGCCGGGAGCCGGGTGGTGCGTTGGCCGTGTCCAGCCAGAATATGGCCACTCCCCCTGGGGGCAGCCCTGACGTGGCAATATCCTCTGCGGCCACAGATTAGGGACTTCCGTCGCAGGAGGACCCAGATCTTTTGCGGAGCCGACAGGCAGCCCGGGCCGCCGGCTTCATTGGCGGATTCAGGCGTGGCAGACCTTGGGGTGTCGATGCCACGGGTTTGGAACCACCAGCACCCGCCACCTGCCGCGGAGTACTGTGGATGCAAGGCGCCCCGCCTTGCTCCAGGCCGTCCAGAGTAGGTGGACTCGGGTGCACTTTGGTGGTGCCTGGGAATCCCTCCACAGCTAGACTCGCCATATCAAGTCAGCGCCGTGGGAAGGAGAAAGCCATGGCTACCGACATAGAGTTCACCTGTCCCGTGGAGGGATGCGAGTATTCCTGCGGATTCCGGCTGGGCATGGAACAGGAAGAGGACGTCGCCGAGTATGCCGAACGGTTGGAAATCCTGAGGGCGGAACATCCCAACCACGCAGCACTTCGGGTCAACACCACCATGGACTTCGAAAAACGCTGACTGGCAGACAGCCTTGACAGCACCCGTCCCCGGCCCATCATCGCCCGGGGTGGTGGTCGCCGGTACCCATGCGTACCTTGTGGCATGGAACGTTCCCGCCAATATTCTCAAGGGCTTGGCGCCGATTGTGCTGGCCGCCCGTGGCGATCTTCTGGGTCGATCTACATGCACTGATCGCCTGCGCGGTGATTGATTGGTGTGAGGGCCGAACCGGCGCACCCGCTAGACGGGGGAGCAGCAGAACCGTGGCTAGTGGACGAGGCCCGACACCAGATTGATCGTGGTGGCAAGAACGATGGCCCCAGGACATAGGAGAGCAAGGCTTGGCGAAGGGCGGTGTACCGGATGGCATCGGCTGTCAGATCCGTGTCGGAGACCTGGAATGTCATCCCGATGGTGAAGGACAGGTAGGCGAAGTCTCCGTAACGGGGTGGCTTCTTTTCGTTGAAGTCCACCCCCTTCTTCTCCTGTTGGTAGATGGTTGCGTACCGGAGAGTGAACTGGGTGTGCACCAGCAGCCAGGAGAGCGCCACGCTGCCCAGGGCCAGTGCGATGATGGCGGCCTTCATCAGGCCTTGGGCCGGTCCGGCTTCCAGGAGGATCAGTGCGACGCCGCCGAAGCTGCCCAGTGTGGCCGCCAGCACCAGCAGATCTGCCACGGCGCGGCCGGGATCCTCCCGACTGGCATGGGCGGCCGTGCCGGTGGCGTCGAGACGCCCAATGACGGACCATACCCAAATCAGGTAGGTGGCCGACGCTGCGGCCCAGCCCAGCGCCGGGGCGTACGCCCACGAACCGAGGATCCCGACCGGCAAGGCAACGGCCAATCAGATGACGGCCATCGCAACCACGCGAAGGCTGGACCGGTGGAAGGGGGTATTGAATGTGCGGACGGTCATAGCCAGATCATGGCACTTCCAGCGGTTGAAATGTATGGGCAAGCATGGATTCGGATTTGCCTGGCCTGCCCATGCCGCAGCTCGTGGCCAGATCCCATCGGGGCCTTCCGGGGCTGGCCGGAACTTTGGGCCATTTCCCGCCCTTCCATCATGTTGTCTACTGGTCGGGACCGGGCCGCGGCACGTTCTTTCTGTGGTCGTGCTGTCCAGCTGGTGCTCCGTCGCGGTGGCCGATGGACTTCACGCCCCGGGGGTGGATGGCGGCCAGATCATTCATCACGGTCACTGCGTTGGTGGCCAGATCGGGGGCGACCAGGGAGGCAGCGCCCGTATCGGGGCAAACTTGTTGACGCCGACTTGAAACACTGCCAACATCGCCGATATGGAACCATGCCATGTGGCCTTGGTTCAGGTACTACCGGCCCGGAACGGCCCGATCAGGGACACCGTTATCCAATGGTTCGCCGGGGAGCTGGCAACTTTGAGTCGTCGGGTGCTGTCGGGCCCCGACGGGCGGAGAGGAGTTTCTGCAGCCAATAATATGATGCCTTTGGGGTGCGCTTGAGGCTGGAGAAATCAACATGAACCAGTCCAAAGGGCTGCTGATATCCTGCCTGCCACTCAAAATTGTCCAGCAGGGACCACACATAGTAGCCGCGCAGTGCGATTGATTCCGCCGCTCCACCGGCCGATGTGGCAGCAATCGCTGTGTGGATGTGATCGGCAAGGTACCGGATCCGCGCCTCGTCCGCGATGACGACGTCGCCCTCTGCAGGGTCCCCGGTTCTTGTGATGCGGTCGTCGAAGCTAGCCCCTCCTTCCGTGATGAAGACTGGGGGCAGGTCCGGGTATCGCTCTGACAGTTCTGCCAGTGCAACCGATAGATATTCCGGCACGATCGGCCAGCCGTAGGCGGTTGTTTCAGCGCCAGGCCATGGTGTGATGTGCAAAAGGGCACCCGGGACAGTCTCGCCCAGATCACCCAAGGCTCCGGCCATCGCCTCGGGAACGGGATCGCCGCTGGCACCTGCGGCCACACGCGTCGGCATGTAGTAGTTGAGCCCGTAGAAATCCAAAGGTTGGGAGATCAAGGCCAGATCGTCGTCATCGATGCTGAAGGAAGTAAGCATGTTCGCCGCCGAGACGAGTGCCGGGTACTTTCCCAGGAGGACCGGGTCGGCAAACAGTCGGTTCTGGACAGCGTCCATCAGCCCGGCGCTGATCTTGTCCAACGCACCGTCGGACGCGGGCACCATGGGCGAATAGACGTTGGTGATACCGATTTCCCCGGGCACGCCGGCGGAGCGAAGAGCCTGGACGGCCAGTCCATGGCCGAGGAGTTGATGGTGCACCGTGGGCAGCGCCTTCAAGAATAGGGACTCGCCCGGTGCATGGATACCGAGCGCGTATCCGTTCACCGTCACGGTGGCTGGCTCATTGACGGTAACCCAGCGTCTGACGCGGTCACCCAGGGCCTGAGCCGCGATATCCGCAAAGTCTCCCAATCTGTAAGCGGTGTCCCTGTTCATCCAGCCGCCGGCCTCGTCCAAAGCCAGCGGTGTCTCCCAGTGGTACAGCGTCACCATCGGGGAGATGTCGTTGGCCAACAATTCATCGACTAGCCGGTCGTAGAAATCCAGGCCCGCCTTGTTAACCGGTCCGCTTCCCTGGGGCTGGATGCGCGGCCAGGACAGCGAGAAGCGATACGAATCTGCCCCAAGTGCCTTGATGAGCGCGACGTCTTCGTGCATGCGGTGGTAGTGATCACAGGACACCATCGGACTGTGTCCGTCCACAATGTGGCCCGGTTGCCGGGCAAATACGTCCCAGCCCGAGGGTCCCCGTCCGTCCGCATCTGCGGCGCCCTCAATCTGGAACGCTGAGGTGGCCACGCCTAGTGTGAAGTCCGGCGGTATGGCGTCGGCCAATCCCAAATCGGAGATCGCCACGGTGGCCCCTTTGGATCGGCGGCTGTGATGAGCCCGATCATAGTGCGCGAGGGCTGTCCATACCAGTACTTGTATTTACCCATAGATAATTCCCTCGTAGCGAGGAGCCTGCCCAACGGCTTGTTCGCCGGGGTGGACCGGGGCCACGGGGTTGACGACGAATGGGCGCAAAGCCGTGACGAAGGCTCTGGCCACCAAGTATCGCCGTGCGACCAAGGCGCGAAAGGGAGAGATCTTGGGTCAGGCCTGTACCGTTGCCGGGTGGCACGCCAACCCTGCGCGCAAGGCCATCGGCGCCGTGATGACGATCACGATGGACCGCCGGACCGCCCCGGCAACGATAGACCCGTGGCACTGGGCGGACCGGTCGAAACCGGACCGGAAGCGGATCCCGTAACAAGCCGGGAAAACTGCTGAGGGATTCGATTCCGGCGCGGACGCAGATGAATGGGACGATGCTCGGCCTAAGCTGATCGAGATCGACCTTGTCGGTCGCGAAGACGGCAATTCGAAGGGTAGATCCGGTTCCACCCGTGATGTCACTGACCTCGCGACCGGCTGGGCCAAGCGCGAGAGGTGCGTGACAAGGCCTAGAGCCGGGTATCCGCGGCCGTCAAGGAGGCGGCCATGGCGGCCCCAGCCCCTGTGCCGCCCCGTCCAGGCACGCAATGGGACAAAGACCATCTTCTTCGCCACCCTGTCGGAGCAAACCTAAAACACGGTGGCCTGCGGTTCGGTCCCAGGTTCGCCTTTTGACTGCTGCCCGGCCCCATGGCACTGGGCAGTTGTTCACCGGTCGACACACCGCTGTGCGGGCAGTCCCACAGGATTCTTCGAAAGCGGCCACCAGGGCATCATTGGGCCACCGCTGGCTCTGGCGCAGAGGGGTCGCACCGGTGCACAATGAACACGACCGAAAGGTGCACCTCGTGGGAAAACACACCAAGAACTTTTGGGCAGAGGGACAGGTCAACCTGCTCCTGGGGTCCCCAGGGCCATGCCAGCGAACGCCGGTCCGGGATCCACCCGGGCATTACCGGCCAAGACAACACCTCGACTGTTGAGGGAATATGTCCGACACTTTGGTCACATCGGCAACCCGGAAGGTTTCAACCACTTCGCGTACACGGCGCCCACCCAAGCGACAACCAGGCACGGCAGCCGCCGGCGCGTCGGCACGAGGTCGGCCGAAGACGATCGGGAAACGCCATGGCCGGCTCAGGCAATCCCAACGCGTCCCCGCCGGGACGGCACAGCCGTGATCGCGGCCCGGCTGCCGGTCAGCAATGTTGGGCAACGGCCCAAGCAGTCAGTGCAGTACCTCATCGACACCTCCAAGAGTTCCGCCTCTTCCTGGCCAACGGCAAGCGTTGATAATCCGTCCGACCAGCCCTGTCCGGCTGCCGCTTGATGTCATCCCTCGGAGCCCCAATCCACGATGTCCCGGCGGCCCGCGTGGCTGCCGTCGTCTACAACCCCGTCAAGGTGGATCTGGCGGTGGTCAAAGCCGTGATCGCGGCGGAGGAAAAAGCCGGCGGGTGGGGACCAACCCTCTGGTTCGAAACCAGCGGGGATGACCCCGGCCAGGGCCCTGCGAAAGAGGCCCTCGCTGCCGGCGCGGACCTTGTCATCGCAGCGGGGGGCGACGGGACCGTGCGGGCGGTGGCCGAAGTGCTCTACGGGAGCGGGGCGTCCCTCGCACTGCTGCCATCCGGAACGGCCAACCTTTTGGCACGAAACCTTGGCCTCACGCTCGATGGCCCCAAACACGCCATCCACACCGCCTTCACAGGCCACGACCGCGACATCGATCTCGCCCTCATCGATATTGAGCGTGACGACCAATCAACAACCCGGCACGCCTATCTGGTCATGGCCGGGCTCGGCCTCGACGCGAAAATGCTCGTGGGCACCGACGACAAGCTCAAGGCGAAGGTTGGCTGGCTTGCCTACGTGGGCGGGCTTCTGACAGCGATGCGCGACAAAGAACAGCTTCGGATGCGCTACAGCCTCGACGGCAAAGAAGCCCGGTCGGCCCGCGTCCACACCATCATCATCGGCAATTGCGGTTCGCTCCCCGCCGACATCGTCCTGCTTCCCGATGCAGCCATCGATGACGGCATGTTCGAACTCGTCCTGCTACGCCCCAAGGGCTTGTTCGGCTGGCTGCAGATCACCATCAAAGTCCTCTGGGAGAACGGCGTGCTCCGCCGCACCGAGGCCGGACGCAAACTCGGGGGACCCGGCAAAGCTGTCCGAGCCCTCCACTACGTCAAGGGCCGCAAACTCGCCATCCGCCTCACCCAGTCCCACGACATCGAACTTGACGGCGACAGCTTCGGCACAGTCCGGGCCCTCACAACCTGGATCGAACCGGGTGCACTCACAGTGCGGGTGGCGGTCGATGACCAAACCAGTGAAGAATAACCGGCCACCGGCGATCTAGTGTAGTGTCTCAGTTTTGCTTGACGGCTTGGAGCGCAACCCGGCCACGAGCCACTTTTTCCAGGATCGACTCCGCATCCGCGGTCCACACCAAAGGCTTCGGGTCGGCATTGTTCACCTCGATGTATTCCTCGATCTTCGCAATCAAATCAGGCACTGAATGAAAGACCCCACGGCGTAGCGCCTTCTCCGTCAACTCCCTGAACCACCGCTCCACCAGGTTCAACCACGAGGATGAGGTCGGGGTGAAATGCAGGTGGAACCGTGGGTGTTTGGCCAGCCACGCCTTCACGTTCGCATGCTTGTGCGTCGCGTAGTTGTCGATGACCAGGTGGATCTGAAGGCCGGCCGGGACTTCCTTTTCAATGGTTTTCAGGAACACCAGGAATTCATCGTGGCGGTGCTTGGGAACGCAGGAGCCGATGACCTTTCCGGTTGCGACCTCCAGGGCCGCGAAGAGCGTGGTGGTTCCGTTGCGCTTGTAGTCGTGGGTCATCGTCCCGGCCCGCCCCCTGGTCATCGGCAACGACGGCTGGGAGCGGTCCAGGGCCTGGATGGAGGTCTTCTCGTCCATGCAGAACACGATCGCGTTCTCCGGTGGGTTCAAATACAGTCCGCACACGTCGATGAGCTTTTCCTCGAACTTCGGGTCCGTGGAGAGTTTGAAGGTCTTCACCAGATGCGGTTTCAACCCGCGGGCAGACCAGATGCGTTGCACCTGCGCCGGGGAGACCCCGGTCTTCGCGGCCATGGTGCGCACCGACCAATGCGTGTGTCCCTCAGGCTTTGAGTTCTGTGTCAGCTCAACGATTTCGTCGATCGTCGACTGCGGGATCACCGGTTTGCGTCCCCGCCCGCCACGCACCTTCCCGAGCTTGGTCAGGCCTTCCTCGGCGAAGCGGGTACGCCAGGAGCGCACCGTGCCCGGGGTGATGCCCACCACCCGGGCGATCCACTCGTTGGCCAGGCCCTCGGCGGCCATCAGCAGAACCTGCGCCCGCTGCACCTCCCGGTGGGAGGCCACCTGGGATGCGGCCAGCGCTTCCAGGACGGTGCGCTGGGCGTCGGTAAGGGCCAGGGCGGGTGCTGGATTCGACATGATCCCAGCCTAAACCCAAAGTCATTAACTATTTTGGAGACACACCACTAGCATTACCCCATGGATACCCATCGGGCCCCCGAGGCCGCCGCCAAACCAAGTGCGAAACGCGTCACCCGCAGGTGGCCGCTGGTCAGCGGCATCGCCGCACTAGCGCTTGCCTGTGGCTTGGGGGCACTCATCGTGCTGCGCAACAACGGGTTGCCCTTCTCCATCGACACCGGGTGGATGGAGGAGCTGATCGAGCACCGCGCACCCGTCTGGGAGGTCCTCTCGCTCACCATGAATGTTCTCGGCGGGGGTTTGGTCGCCATAGTCATTGTTCCGGTGCTCGTCATTGCCGCCCTGCTGCTGGTGAAACGCCCCTGGGCCGCCGGGTACTACCTTGTGGCCACTCTGGTGACGGGGGGCGCTGTGCAACTGCTCAAACATTTGTTTGGCCGTGCGCGGCCAGAGGACATTCTGGTGACCGTCGATTTCGGGTCGTTCCCCTCCGGCCACGTGGCCAACGCGGCGGTCATGGCCGCGATTCTTGCCATCCTTTTCCCACGCCTCTGGGTGTGGGTGGCCGGCATCGGGTACACGGTCGTGATGATGTTCAGCCGCACGTACCTGGGTGCGCACTGGCTGACCGACACCATCGGCGCGTTGCTCCTTGGAATTGGTGTCGCGATCGTGATCTGGGCGCCGTTGGCCGCGAAAATCGACGGCGAACACCAACTCGCACCGCCGCATCCCACGAACTAACAGCGCCGAAAACACCCCAGGCGTTGCGAATCGGGCACAAGGGGCCGCGTGCCCCGCGGCCAATGGGCGTTCAGGACAACCGGGCCTGGCGCGCCCGCGCGCAGCAATACAGGCCATAGGCGATGAGCCCTGCCCCCACCACAACGAGAATCGCCGCGCCAAACGGCAGCGCCACGAGGGCTTTCAGTGCCCCATCGAGGCCAGTTGCTTTGCTGGGGTCCAGGGTGGCTGCCGCGATGACGAAGAGTATTCCCACGGCACAGAGGGCGACCCCTTTCGCGACGTAGCCCACCACCCCGAGCATGATGACGACCCCACCGGCTGTTCCGGAGGGAACGACGATGTCGTCGGTGAATTTCTTCATCGCACCCTTGTAGAAGAAGTATCCGCCAATGCCGAGCACGCCAATGCCGAGCACGATCAGCAGTATGACGCCGCCGGGAGCAGCAAGCAGCCCGGCGCTGAAATCGTACGTTGCGTTGACCGCGTTCGTCGGCCGGCCCCTCGCAAAGGTGAAGGTGGTGGCGGCAATGGCAAAGTAGGCAACAGCCTTGCCGAATTCGCCAAGGCGGTGCGCCCACTTCCGTTTCTGGTCAGCACCCACCACGACGATGGTTTGAACGATCTGCCACAGCCCGAGTGCGGCCAAACCGACAACAATGACCCACAGCAGGGCGGCGCCGCCGGGAACCTCGGCGAGCTTGGCGAGGGCGCCGGATTGGTCGGCTTCACCGCCGCCGGCCCCGATCGCGACGCCGATGGCGATAATGCCAATCACGCCATGCAGCAGACCATTGACCGCGTAGCCGGCCCGTGCCAGCAAACGCAGCGGCCCGCTGCGCGTCGCGCTTCGTGCGGCCTTGGCCGCAGCTCCACCCGCCATGGGCACAGAGTAACACCACGTGCGCGGCGCATCCATGGCCATTTTGGCCACAGCGGGCCACGCCCGCCCCGGGGCCGCCCCACCCGCGGGCCGGAGAAGCTTCATTGCCGGCCAGCCGTAGGCAGCACAGCGCCGGCGCGGTAGGTTTCTCTCAACGGAGAATCACCGGATGAAGGGTCCCACAGATGAGCATTGGCCAGTCCCCGGCATCAATTCCGGTGTCTTAGGGGTCCCGGCATGGCACTCCCCGACGATAGCGCCCCGGCGCCGGACGACCGAATGGCCGTGGCCGGCATTCGGCAAGGACGGGCAACCATTGGCCTCTTCATCGCCGCAGGCGTGCTCGTTGCCGTGGGCACGGCAGGGTTTCTCCTCCTGCTTGCAGCGGTGTCCGGAGGCAGCGGTCCGACCGGTGCCGACCGGGCAATTCTGGCCTGGCTGGTGGACCAGCGGACGCCGGCCCTCACCACAGCCATGTCCGTGACCGCGACGGTTTCGGGCCCGGTGGGGATGCCCATAATTGTTCTCGTCACGACTGTCGTATGGTCCTTGACATCCCGACGCCTGTGGCGTCCGGTGCTCCTGGCAAGCGCGATGGTCATCGGTGTCCTCCTCACTTTTGTTTTCACGCACCTCGCAGGCCGTCCCCGGCCCCCGGAAGAGTTCATGTTGATGGGCTTCGACCCCACGTCGTCCTTCCCCTCCGGCCATGCGGTCGGGGCGGGCGACTTCCTGCTGGCTGGCGGGTACCTGCTGTGCTCGCGGATCAGGTCGGTGGCCCGCATCGTCCTGTGCACGATCACCGCAGTCGCGGGCATCGTCTGGGTTGACCTCTGCCGCCTGTATCTGGGATACCACTGGTTTACCGACGTCGCAGCATCCCTTGGGCTCTCCATTGCCGTCCTTGGCCTGGTCATCGCCGCCGACGCGTGGAGGCAGGGCGGCGGAGAACGAAACGCGCACATCCGCGCGAAAGGCTTTCACCTGTAGGGCACGATCCCGCTCGGATTCACTCAACGCACCGTGGATTCCCCGTGCAGGTTTTAGGTCGCGGCCCGGGGTTGATCGGCCTCCTGACTGAGCCGTTTTGCCGCCCCACTGGCGACCTGGGTGTTCCGCCCCTGCCGTGCACTGAGCCTCTCCAAGGGCATGTCCCTTCTCTTCGCGGCGCTCATCGTGGCCGCCGCAACGGGACACATCGTCAGTGCCCATCTCCGCCGTAGGCGCTGACCGGCCGCCAGAATATGCGAAAAGCCAACGCCGCAGGCAGGGCGCCAGCGCCTCCCGACCGCCCGAAACGGGAAACAACACGACCAGCGTTCGAACATACGCCGGTTTGGCTGAAGTGCGGAGAGGTCCATGCCGGCCGTGCAGCCGGCATTCACGCATCGGCCCGGCAGATTGCCTGCCGCAGTAGGGGATGGAATCGAGCGATGGAGATCCGTCGCGAGCTGTTCGGCCCAGGGTGAATCGGGGTCAAATTTGTTCACGGCAGCCATCATGGCTGCCGGCATCGACACTAGATGAGTAAGTCCTATTGTTCTGGAGGGCTCGGGGGCTTTTAAAGAAAGGCTGTGATGTCTCAAGACACCGGTGACAGTTCTGCACCAGTACATCGGTAGCACTCGGTGTCTCAAGACATCGGTGACACTTACCCCATTTCCGGCGGGTTCTGGAACATTGCAATGGCATGCTTCAAGCTCAGATACGTGACGCCGTCTGGGAACGGATAGTCATATTTCGTGATCAATTCACCCTCCATCGAGATCACCATCAACTCCGCCTGATCCCAGACGACTTTCACCATGGCGCTGCGTAGTAGCTTGCCCAAATAGAGCTCCACACCCGCAACCCGCAGGCACCTGTTCTTATTGACCCGCATCAGCTGACTGCCGGTCGCCTCCATGTGCTCGGTGCGCAGCGTGGCACTAAGTTTGGCCGGCTCCGGGGTTGAACCGTCCTGCGGCGGTGGCGATTGCTCTTCACTGGGCCATACGGCCAGGACGGCTTCGCCGACGCCCGGAGGAGGCGTGGTGCTGTGCTTCATCCATTCCCCGGGTGCGAGGGGCTCAGCGACCGGTGTGGCATCCCACGCCTCCTGCGGTGTCATCCGATCCTCCAAGGCCTGATGGCCGCGCTGCGTATTGTAGGCCTGGTCAAAGACCTCAACCTGCGCCTGCAGTTCGGCCAGGTCCTTGGCGAAAGGTTGCTTCTTCAACCACTTGAACAGCGTCGAATGAAAGCGCTCATTCTTCCCCTGAGTCGTGGGCTTATACGGCTTGCCGGTAATCGTGGCAACGCCGAGACTGTTGGCGTACGCGACCAGTTCGCTGATCACGCCCCGACGGATGGGGTTCAGGGCCTCGCCATTGTCACTGAGCAGGCGCTGTGGTATTCCGTGGGCGGCGACACCCATGCGGAAGACCTTCACCGCGTCCGGACCGTTCTCCGTCCTTGCCACTAACGAGGCCACGGCCAGGCGGGAATGGTCATCGAGCAGCTGGAAGATCACGCATTTGCGACCGCCTTCCACCACGTACTCGGTAGCATCGAGCTGCCAGCAGGCGTTGGGCATCGGATAGCGGAAGGAACGGTAGGAGGAGCGGGGACGCTTCTGCGGGGCCGGGGTGACAAGGCCGCGTTCGCTGAAGATCCTGGCCAGGGACGCAATCGAGGGGGTTTGCATGCCAAGCTTGCGCATTTGGTCGTGCACGCTGATCGGACCGTGGTCCCAGCCTGCGTCTTCCATGGACTTGCGCATGGCGACGGCTTGGTCTTTGAGGGTTTCGGTGGTGGCGTTGGGCGAGGTCTTCGGGCGGCGGGAACGGGGTTCGAGTGCGGCTGCTTGTCCTTCGGTGCGGGCTCGTTTGAGGATTTGGTAGAACGTTTTGCGGCTGATGTGGTTCTCGGTGCAAAACGCTGTGACAGCTCCTCTGGGTGCGTCTTCTGGCCATCGGGCGATGGCCAGGCGTATCGTCGGTTCAACTGGATCATTTTTCACACAATCCAGTTCAGCAGCCCGCCGTTGGCCTTCGTGCCAGAGGCGGGCTGTGTGCTTGCCGAGGTTAAAAGGTGGGGTGAAGTGTCACCACCAAGGAGCACTGTTGTGTCACCGATGTCGTGAGGCAGAACTGTTACCGATGTCCTGCGAGATAACACTTTTAAAGAAAGGCTGTGATGTCTCAAGACACCGGTGACAGTTCTGCACCAGTACATCGGTAGCACTCGGTGTCTCAAGACATCGGTGACACTTACCCCATTTCCGGCGGGTTCTGGAACATTGCAATGGCATGCTTCAAGCTCAGATACGTGACGCCGTCTGGGAACGGATAGTCATATTTCGTGATCAATTCACCCTCCATCGAGATCACCATCAACTCCGCCTGATCCCAGACGACTTTCACCATGGCGCTGCGTAGTAGCTTGCCCAAATAGAGCTCCACACCCGCAACCCGCAGGCACCTGTTCTTATTGACCCGCATCAGCTGACTGCCGGTCGCCTCCATGTGCTCGGTGCGCAGCGTGGCACTAAGTTTGGCCGGCTCCGGGGTTGAACCGTCCTGCGGCGGTGGCGATTGCTCTTCACTGGGCCATACGGCCAGGACGGCTTCGCCGACGCCCGGAGGAGGCGTGGTGCTGTGCTTCATCCATTCCCCGGGTGCGAGGGGCTCAGCGACCGGTGTGGCATCCACGCCTCCTGCGGTGTCATCCGATCCTCCAAGGCCTGATGGCCGCGCTGCGTATTGTAGGCCTGGTCAAAGACCTCAACCTGCGCCTGCAGTTCGGCCAGGTCCTTGGCGAAAGGTTGCTTCTTCAACCACTTGAACAGCGTCGAATGAAAGCGCTCATTCTTCCCCTGAGTCGTGGGCTTATACGGCTTGCCGGTAATCGTGGCAACGCCGAGACTGTTGGCGTACGCGACCAGTTCGCTGATCACGCCCCGACGGATGGGGTTCAGGGCCTCGCCATTGTCACTGAGCAGGCGCTGTGGTATTCCGTGGGCGGCGACACCCATGCGGAAGACCTTCACCGCGTCCGGACCGTTCTCCGTCCTTGCCACTAACGAGGCCACGGCCAGGCGGGAATGGTCATCGAGCAGCTGGAAGATCACGCATTTGCGACCGCCTTCCACCACGTACTCGGTAGCATCGAGCTGCCAGCAGGCGTTGGGCATCGGATAGCGGAAGGAACGGTAGGAGGAGCGGGGACGCTTCTGCGGGGCCGGGGTGACAAGGCCGCGTTCGCTGAAGATCCTGGCCAGGGACGCAATCGAGGGGGTTTGCATGCCAAGCTTGCGCATTTGGTCGTGCACGCTGATCGGACCGTGGTCCCAGCCTGCGTCTTCCATGGACTTGCGCATGGCGACGGCTTGGTCTTTGAGGGTTTCGGTGGTGGCGTTGGGCGAGGTCTTCGGGCGGCGGGAACGGGGTTCGAGTGCGGCTGCTTGTCCTTCGGTGCGGGCTCGTTTGAGGATTTGGTAGAACGTTTTGCGGCTGATGTGGTTCTCGGTGCAAAACGCTGTGACAGCTCCTCTGGGTGCGTCTTCTGGCCATCGGGCGATGGCCAGGCGTATCGTCGGTTCAACTGGATCATTTTTCACACAATCCAGTTCAGCAGCCCGCCGTTGGCCTTCGTGCCAGAGGCGGGCTGTGTGCTTGCCGAGGTTAAAAGGTGGGGTGAAGTGTCACCACCAAGGAGCACTGTTGTGTCACCGATGTCGTGAGGCAGAACTGTTACCGATGTCCTGCGAGATAACACTTTTAAAGAAAGGCGGAGAGTGTTAAGTCGGGCTTGTGAACACTCAACTCAACACTCTCCTGACCACACTTTACGTCTTCCTCACCGACCAGGTCCTGCCCGGTCTTGGCGTGTCCCGGTCCCGGCGGCCGGGACGCAAACCACTGCTCAGCGACGCGGAACTGCTGTGCCTGGCCGTCGCCCAACACCTGCTCGGCTTCTCCTCCGAGACCCGGTGGATCCGGTACGCCCGGGCCCACCTATCCGCCATGTTCCCCGGCATTCCGCACCAGTCCGGGTACAACAAACGCCTTCCGGGCCGCGGGTCCGCTGAACGCTGCGACGATCACGGCGCTGGCCCGGGACACCCCGTCCTGGCATGAACTCCTGCGCCTGGTCGATTCCACCCCGCTCCCGTGCGGGACGTCCCGGGAAACGGTCAAACGCTCCGACCTCTCCGGCCATGCCGGCTACGGCTACTGCGCCTCCCACTCGCGCTACTTCTGGGGCTTCCGGCTCTACCTGATCAGCACCCCCGAGGGCATGCCCATCATCTGGGGCTTGGCCAACCCCAAAATCGGTGAACGCGAAGCCACCCAGGCCCTCCTCGAACACGACCACCACCTCGTTCAGGCCGGGCAGGTCATCCTCGGCCGACTTGGGCTTCGCCGGCAAGGACCTCGGCGCCACACTGATCCGGCCCGACCGCAAGGACGAGAAACCCCGCTTCGGCAGACTCGGGGGCATCCGGCAATGGATCGAATCGGTCTTTGACACCCTCAAAGGCCAACTCGGCCTCGAATACCACGGCGGACGGACCCTCGAAGGCGTCTACGCCGGGGTCGGCGCACGCCTATTGGCCCTCGCCGCCGGAATCTGGCACAACTGGCGCATCAACGCACCCCGCAAACGCTCACTCATCGCCTATGACCACTAAAACCAATAGGACTTAATCATCTAGCCGGAGGTTCGGTGCTCCTTACATCCCGGGCCTGCCCAATACGATTGTCAAGGGCCATTGGTTTCTGCCCCCCAGCGGTCACGCTATCCGATGGCGCCGGCCGGAACCGGCGCCATCGTCAGGGTTTAGACGTACATGTCCCGTTGGGTGGACGAGAGTTGTACCCACTTCGTCAGGTTGGTGCTGGGGACCGATGGGGCCGGCGAGTTCCACCAGGACCTTCCGCAGGTGATGCCTCCGGCGATCGTGTAAAGCTGCGCTGTGCCGGGGATGGTGAATGTTTCCGAATCTCCTGCGACGGGGTAGGGGGCACTCTTGGAGGACGGCACGACGGCGAGCTGTACGGACTTGACGCCGCCGCCATAGCCCGCCGGCCAGTTGCTGCGGCTGACGTGCACGGTGAGCAGATGGCTGCCGGCAACCCCTGCGG
Organism: Pseudarthrobacter sp. P1; assembly: GCF_050156935.1. NCBI lineage: Bacteria > Bacillati > Actinomycetota > Actinomycetes > Micrococcales > Micrococcaceae > Pseudarthrobacter > Pseudarthrobacter sp. P1. Next base: position 495,490 of record NZ_CP189584.1, read on the forward strand.
AGGCTGCTGCGGTGCGGATGACGGGGTGTTTGAGTTTGAACACGGGACTCCTAATGCCGAACGGGACCGAATAATGGGGTTCAGCCACAACCGGCCCGGACCCCGGCAGCATTCCTGAAGATGCGGCTGCCGGGGCCCGGGCCCGGATGTGAGACCAGTTTGCAGGAAAGCAGGGGCAACGCCACGAGTGGTGGGTACTTGTTTATCGCCGCGGGTGCAGCTAAATGGCCGTGCGGGAACCGACGGGTCGTGATTTCCTGGAAAGGTTGGGCAATCCACCACCCTGCGAGGGCGGTTCGACGGGGTCCCGGTGGCCTCGCTACTTGAGGTCGCGGTATCCCACCTTCTGTGGTTTGCCTGGTCGACGGTATCCCCCAGAGGACTGCCGGTGCCATTGCTGACCGCTGTGTTTGGTGTGGGCGATGGCGCCGAGGGTGCGGCCGGGTGCCCCGTCCATTCTGCGGAGTCGGGCAGGTTCCGTGCATGCCCGACTAATCCAGGCCGCTACAACACGCGGCAAACCTGAGCGTCGAATGGTTCACTTTTCACAAGTCACCCATTTGTTCCAGGCCAGATCAGAGTGGCATTGCGTGGATGTCCTCGTTGCACAGCCCGTGCATAGACGTGGCATAGGCCACCACAAGTTGCGCCGCTCAGGATGGAAGGTGTTCCGGTTCCATGGAACACCCATCAAAGGAGAGTCCGATGAACAAGGTAAGAAAGTCAGCAATTGGGGGACTGTTTCTCGCGGCGGTGATCGGCGGGGGTGCTCTGACCGCGGCCGCGTTGCCCGCCAACGCGGCCGACACGACGACTGCGACCGCTTCCGTCTCATCCACCGCCGTGGCGCCGGATCCGTCCAAGGGAGGACACCAGGCCAACGGCATCACCGAGGTGCTGTTGACGGGGGACGCGGCGGCGAAGGCCACGGCCTCGGTGTTGGCGGCCGATCCCGGGGCAACGATCCAGCGGGTTGAAACCGACGCCGAGGGCGCCGCCTACGAGGCACACATCCTCACGGCGGATGGTTCCGCCGCCACGGTGAAGCTTGATGCCTCATTCACCGTGACGTCCACGGAGACCGGAGGGCCCGGCGGCGCCCCGAAGGCCGCACAAGGGTCCAACGGCTAGCTGGTCTTCAACCGAGCACCCGGAAAACGCATCCGTTCCGGACAATCCAGGTCGGGCCAGAATTGGCCCGACCTGGACCCGGAAGAGTGGAAGAGGGACCACGCTACTGTGAGGTTCCTTTTCCATGCCCGGTGCTCCTGCAGCGGCAGGCTTTAGCGGATGATGAGCATGAGCGTGAAGTAGACGATGCCTCCCACCAGGCAATAGACGGCGAACGGCATCAACGTTCTGGTTTCGAAAAACCGCAGCAGGAACTTCGTGGAAAACCAGGCGGCAACGGCCGAACACAAGGCCCCGACCAGGAAGGCGCCGCGTTCATCGGCCATGTCGGGGCCGAAGACCGCCGGCAGTTTCAGCAGCGCGGCCGCGCCGATGATCGGGGTGGCCAGCAGGAAGCTGAAGCGGGCGGCATTTTCATTGCTCAATCCGGACAGCAGCCCGCCCACCATCGAGGATCCCGATCTGGAAATGCCGGGCACCAAGGCTGCGGCCTGGGCCGCCCCGATGCCCAGGGCCTGTTTCCAGGACAGCGTGGCGATTTGCGCATCCGAGGCCGCACCGTCCGTGGCTGCAACGTCGGGAGAATGCGCGGCGGTGCGCTGCTGGTCCCGCGTGCGCAAACGCTCGGCGGCGAAAAGCACCAGGCCATTGACCACCAGGAACGCGGCCGCGATCAGCGGGGACGCGAACAGGATGCGGATCGGTTTCTCCAGCACCAGACCCAGGATTCCTGCGGGCACGGTTCCCAGCACGAGCAGCCAGCCAAGCTTCGCATAGGTATCGCTCGGGGTGACCTTCCGGTCGCGGAGGGAACGGCCCAGGCCTTTGAAGATTTCGATCCAGTCCTTGAGGAAGAAGACAAACAAGACGATGGCTGTGGCCAGATGGGTGGCGATGAGGAACGTCAGGAACGCGGGGGCATCTTGATCGAGATTCCAGCCGAACAGTCGCGGCAGGATGACGCTGTGGCCAAGGCTGGAGATGGGGAAGAGTTCCGTGATGCCTTGGAGCAGGCCCAGGATCGCGGCCTGAATCGTATTTATCATGCCGTGAACTTATCAACGTGCGGTTACCAGCGGGTTAACCCGGAGGGTTTCATGATGGTGCAGCCCAATTTCCCCTTGTCTTTCCGCAGTGGCAGGAGTGGACTGGACACATGGCTTGTGCTGCGGCCTGGTGGGTGCTAGTGGCGAAGCCTGGACCAACGAGGTGGAATAACACTGAGGAGAATGCCATGGCCACTGCGACCCTTGAGAAGACTGCTGTGAGGCGCCACGTCTATCACGTGCTGCCGTGTGAGGGCACGGACGGCAAGAAGTGGGATCTGCACAAGTTCCGGACCAGCAAGCACGAGTACTTCCACACCCAGAAAGAGGCTGTGGCAGCAGCGCACGAAGAGGCCGGGACCCATCCGGCCCACCTCGTCATGCACGCCCTTGACGGGCACCCCTACCGGGAATACGACCTGAACTGACCGGCCGGCCAGGGGCACGACAGCAGCACGGCAGCACTGAACAAGGCGCTTGATTCACGATCCCAGTGAAGCAGGCGCCTTTGTCCGGCCACCCGTGCACAGGACGGGGTACGGCGTTATAGTTCCCCTATGATCAAGGGCGGGAACGCGACCATATTACGTGAGCGATATGGACCGTGCGGTCAAGTTCTACACGGAAACTCTGGGTCTTCGCCTGGATGTCCGCGCGGGCAACCATTGGGCCAGCATTGACGCCGGCGACGGGTTGCTGCTCGGCCTGCATCCGGCCGGCCCGCACAGTCCCGTGCCGGGCACCGCCGGCTCGATCAGTGTTGGACTCGGGGTGGACGAGCCGATTGACGGGGTGGTCCGGACGCTGGAGAGCCGGGGTGTGGTCTTTCGTGGATCCATGTCCGACGGCGGTGGCGTCAGGTTGGCCTTCTTCACCGATCCGGACGGCAACGAACTGTATTTGGCCCAGTCCGGCAACGCATAGTTGTACTACAGTCGCGTTTGATTCTGGTCAAGGTTTTGATTGGACGTTTAGCGGCGTCCGTGTTAGATCCTGTCCGGTGGGTGATGATATTTGTGTGGCGGATGCTCAGGAATGGGCCCACGGTCCGGCCCTGCGCGCGGGAGCGGGTGTCCCGGAGGGGCGCCGGTTCAGGACCAAGCCCGCGCTGGCCATCGGCATGCTGCGCCGCGCCCTGGAGAAACGCGGTATCTACTATGATCTCGCGGTCCCGGTCTCCCAATGCGTCCTCGTCAAGAACGGTTTGTACCTGGGTGCCGGCAAGCGTGCCGATGCGGCGGTCCCAGGCTTGGCCGGGTCCGCGTGGCGGACCCGCTCTGCTGGATCCCGACAGGTGGGCCCGCAGCGTTCTCCGGCCCGAAAACCGACACCTCATCACCTGCCTGGCCTGGTCATACAGTCCGGACCTCGGCTATGTCCTGGACCTCGCACGTTGGCGCCGGAAACACCTACATAATGTCCGCCGACACCACTGCAGGAAACGGCAACGCAAAACACGAACGCGACTGTAGCCTTCTAGTCGTACATTGCCGCAGGCCAGGGCCAAGCCTGTGCCGCGGGCCGGACGCAAGCCGGCGGTCAAGGGATTCGGATCAACTGGGTGCTATGGGCCGTGGCTGACTCCCAGATGTTTTCCAGCACGTCGGCGTTGTAATGGAGGTATGAACCGGAAGAAACGAAGGATCGTCCTGATCGTCCTTGCAGTCGTGGTTCTGGCCGTGATCGCAGTGGTGGCAGGCGCTGCCATCCGCAGGCAGTCCAGGGTGGGCACTTCAGCCGGGCCTGCGGGGTCCGCACCGGCCACGTTCAGTTTGAGGATGGTTCATTCGCCGGGTGCGGTGGCCCTTGACGAACGGCTTGCCCCCGGCCAGTGCGCCGTGGGCAGGGTCAATGCCACCGTCGGGGATGACCTGCCGGATCCGAGCTGCACCCCCGGGGCCATTGACCCGGCCGTCACGCAGGAGAACATTGCGGCCACGATCTGCACGCCCGGGTACACGGCAACGGTCCGGCCACCGGCCTCCGCGACCGACAGGTTCAAGGCCACGGCCCTGGCCGCCTATGGCGAGGCCGGAAATCCGACGATCGAGCTGGACCATCTGGTCTCCTTGGAACTGGGCGGGGCCAACTCGGCGTCGAACCTGTGGCCCGAACCCAACCGCCTTGGGGCCACAGGCACCGCCAACCCCAAGGACGCGGTCGAGGACGCCCTGCACCAGGCGGTCTGCGACCGTAGCGTGAGGCTGGGCGCCGCGCCGCAGGCGATTGCCCGCGACTGGGTAACGGCACTGGCAGATCTGGGCCTTTAACGGGCGGGGCCCGACGCGGAGGAATATGATGGTGAACCATTCACCGGCGCAGGTCCGCCTGAGGGACACCCACCAAGACCGACGCCCGGTGCCTGGGACGACCGTGGATCACCGGGTGAGGGCGATTCACCACGCTGTTGGACGTGACTCGTTGTCGGTTTCATAGCCCTGTCTGCCGGCATCGCTTTCACGGAATAGTCGAGAGCGCCGGCCACACGGGTTGCGCATGATCCGCGAATGTCCCGGCCCACCCTGGACAGGGTATGGGGGAACTGAGCGCACGGTGAGTGATGTGCCAGGATCATCACGACACGGCGTTCAGCTTGCGGCGTGGCCCTCGGCCGTGGGCGATTCTGGGGTTTCAGCCCGGACAATGATGGATGTAGTGTCGGCTACATCGCGCCACAGGCGGTCGACGTGGCCGCCGCCCGGCAGTGCAGGTGGCGAACTAGCGCGGGCCTAAGGAGATTATCTGTGAAAAGTGGACCAGTGATTCCCACCCCGTGCTGCGGATCGTTCTCGCGGGCTGCCTGCGCCGGCATAGTGTCTGCGCTGAACCTCCCGCACCGGCAGCGCCGCGGTTCCTCCGGCCCAACAGGAGTGCCTCGGTGAGCGGGGTCGTTGACAGTATCCTGAACGTCCCGCCAGCCCTGGCCTACGTGATCGTGGCGTGCCTGGTCTTCGCCGAAGACGCGTTGTTCGTGGGGTTTGTCCTGCCCGGGGAGACAGCTGCCGTGCTGGGCGGGGTGGTCGCCAGCCGCGGGAATGTGCAGTTGTGGTTGATGATGGCCCTGGTTGTTCTCGCCGCCATCATCGGGGATTCAGTGGGTTACGAGATCGGCAAGCACGTGGGCCCCCGCATCCTTGATCTGCGCGCCTTCCGAAGAAAACGAAAAAGACTCGGCGAGGCGCAGGATTTTCTCCGCCGCAGGGGCGGAGCAGCTGTTTTCCTGGGGCGCTTTGTTGCCTTCTTCCGGGCGGTCATGCCGGCCCTGGCGGGGACGTCGCACATGCCCTATCCGCGGTTTCTGGTCTTCAACGCCGCGGGCGGCCTGGTCTGGGGTGCAGGCTTTGTCCTGCTGGGCTTTCTGGCCGGCAATTCCTACGAGGTCGTGGCGAAGGCTGTTGGGCGGGACCTTGCCGTCATCATCGGGGCGGTGGCCGTGATCGGCATCCTCATCTGGCGGGTGCGGAGGTCACAGCGGGAGCGGCGCCGCACCGAGTCGTCGGAGCGCCAATGACGCTCCGATGCGGATCGGTCGCTTCCAGGTCAACCCCGGCACCTTGGTGGGTGAAGGAGCGACCGGGCCGGCGGTTTTTCTTAAGGAATTCTTAAAAGCCGTGGGGGACAGTGGGATGCAGGCGGCCGGGACTGGCCGCCGCCGCCCGAATCGGAGAACCCATGCCCGGACCAGACCACGATGACCATCTTGCCGAACAGCCCCTGACGGAAGCCCAGAGGCCCGGTCCCAGCACGCGCCTATCCGTGCTGCCCCGGCCCAGGCGCTGGGTGCTCTGGGTTCTCCTGTTGTCCGTGGCAGTGATAGCCGTGGGCCTGGGTGCACAGCTCGTGCCCGGATTCAGCACCGCCGAACTGGGTGTGGACCAGGGGCTGAGCAGCCATCATGTGCCTGCCCTGACGGTGATCGCCATGGTGCTGAACACTTTGTATGCGCCGCTGGCAGGTGGTTTCATCGTTCTGCTGATCAGTGCGTATCTGTGGCTCGTCCGGCGCGCCCCGGTGAATGCGGTAGCCTTCGCTCTGGTGGCGTCCTCAGGATGGGTGGCCAGTGAATTCTTCAAGACCATCATCGCCCGCCACCGGCCAGACCCGGCGATGCTGTTGGACCCGCTGTCTCCGGAAACGGGATCCAACAGTTTCCCCAGCGGCCACGTCGCTTTCGCGGTAGCACTCGCTTTTGCCCTGTATTTCCTAGCCCGCGGAAGCCGCTGGGCCACGGGCACGGCCGTTACCGGCGCGGTGATGGCAGTTGTTGTGGCGTGGTCCCGCGTGTACATCGGCGTCCACTACCCCAGTGATGTGGCGGCCTCGTTCCCGGCGGCAATCGCAGCCGAGATCTTGTTGGCCGGGCTGTGGAACCGCTACGCAGCCCGGTGGATGAACCGGCACCCCTTCACGGCCGCCCCCAGTATGTCCCGATCCTAAGGAATCCACCGTGCAAACCCTGCATGTCCTGACAGTTGTTCCGGCCCTGTCCGCATCCGCTGGTATCCCGCCGGTTTTTGATCCGGCGGCCCTGCTGCAGGGGCTGGGGCCGGCCACGCTGGGCGTGATCGCCGCGATGGTCTTCATCGAATCCGGTGTCCTGTTTCCCTTCCTCCCAGGAGATTCACTGCTCTTCACGGCCGGACTCCTGCACCAGCAACTGGGGCTGACCCTGCCGCTGCTGATCGGCGTCGTTGCCGCCGCGGCCGTGGCGGGCGATCAGGTCGGTTACATGCTCGGGCGCCGGTTCGGGCACAGGTGGTTCAAAGACGACGCCCGGGTTCTCAAGACCGCGCATTTGAACAGAACCGAGGAGTTCTTCGACCGTCACGGCGGGGCCGCCATCGTCCTGGCACGGTTTGTTCCGATCGTGCGGACCTACGCACCGCTGAGCGCCGGCATCGCCCGCTACGGACACCGTTCCTTCACCCTCTGGAATGTCACCGGGGCCTTGGCCTGGGCGGCGTCGGTGACCCTGCTGGGAACCTGGCTGGGACAGTACGAGATAGTCGCCAAAAACATCGATGTCATAGCCGTCGCCATGGTCCTCCTCTCGGTCGTGCCCGGGGGCGTTGGATACCTTAAACGCCGCAAACACAGTGCCGCGGCTCAGGCACCGCAGGCCGCGGAAGAATGGGCCCATGACAACTGATCCCCGGCCCTCTCTCCTGCTGGTCGAAGACGATCCGGTACTGGGACCGCTCACCGCCGAACTCCTGGAGACTGACTACCGGGTCCGGCTTGCTGCCAATGGCGTTGACGGGCTCCACCTGGCCTTGACCGGGGTCTGGGAGGTGATGGTCATCGACCGCGGACTGCCCGTCATCGATGGGATTGCACTGATCACGGCCCTGCGGTCAAAAGGCGTCACGACCCCGGTCCTGATCCTGACCGCGCTCGGTGCGACGGAGGAGAAGGTCGCAGGCCTGGATGCCGGCGCGAACGACTACATCACCAAACCATTCGACGCTGCAGAGCTTAGCGCGCGGCTGCGCGCCCTGACACGCACGTACGCGCCGGCCCAGGCGCCACTGGCCCTTGGTGACTGGGAACTGAATCCGGCATCGCGCTCCGTCCGGTCCATCTACGGGCAGCTCGTGTCCCTGACGGGGAAGGAAACCGAACTCCTCGCGGCCCTGGCAGTGGAACCGGGCCGGGTCTTCACCCGCGAGGAACTGCTCACCGCACTGTTCCACCCGGCGGACCAGCCGGGCGTGATCGACACCTACGTCCATCACCTGCGCCGGAAAATCTCCAAAACGGCCATCCGCACCGTTCACGGCGTCGGCTATCAGATTGGTGATGCCCATGAGTGAAAGCCCGGACCGGTCCACTCTTCGCAAGGCCTCCCTCAGGGTCGCTGTGCGGGTTAGCGCTGCCTGCGCTGTCATGGTTCTCTGCTTCCTCGCCGCCGGAGTCCTGTACCTGCTCTACCGGGCCGGGCACCCGCATGTGCCCGGGACCGGTGAACCCGGCTCCGTCTACGTCTACCTGGATTCCACTGACATGATCGCCGGCATGATCGTTGCGGGGGCGGCGGGAATCGTGCTCGCAGGAGGCGCCGGCTGGCTCAGTGCACGCAGCGCGATCCGGCCCCTGGGTGAGGCCCTGGCTCTGCAGCGGCGCTTCGTTCAGGACGCCAGCCATGAACTGCGCACCCCGCTGGCCATACTGGACGCCCGCATCCAACTCGCCCAGCGCGAAGCAGCCGCCGACTCCGGAGCAGGCCAGGCCCTTGCCCGGATCCGGCAGGACACCTCGGCGCTCACGGCCATCGTCAACGAACTGCTCCTGGCCGCCATGGGCAGCCGACCGGACCCGGCGGCAGAACCGACCGATATGGCCCGCGTCGCAGGCGAGGTGGCGGAGAGCCTGCAACAGATCGCCCGGGAGAAGGACATCAGTGTCGTCTTCTCCGCGGACGGCAGCCCGCAGGCACGGATCGGGACGAACAGTGTGCGCCGCGCCATTCTCGCCCTCGCCGACAATGCCCTCGCACACACCCCGGCCGGGGGGCAGATCACCATAGCAACTGCCGTGCAGAAAGGCCACGCGGTGATCACCGTCGCCGACACCGGCACAGGGATCACAGGAGTTGACGGGGACAGAATCTTTGAACGGTTCGTCCACACCGACGGCAAAGAGACGCAACGGCGGAGAAGCTTCGGCATCGGACTGGCCCTCGTCCGTGAAATCACCACAGCCGCCGGCGGAACCGTGGAAATAGCCTCGACCGGCCACCATGGGACCGTCATGAAAATTACGCTGCCCCTGGCCGGCGGCTGACCTCGTTTACCGGATCATTCTGCGGCACACCTGGCCGCCCAGGTGGCGGCAACAAGACCCCGGAAGCACTGGTTCATCCGCGCCGGTTCTGTGCCGGAACCCAGGGACGGCGTCGGGGCTGAGGGCACCAGGACTCTGGACTGTGAGATTTCGGCTATGGGGTTTTAGTGCTTCGTCTTCATTTTGTAATTCAGGGTGAGGCCGGTGCCGGGGTAGCGGGTTTGTGTGCTGGTGAGGTGTTCGCAAAGCTCGGCGATGGCCTGGGTGGACCGCGGTGTTGGCAACGGATCCAGGCTGATCGTGAGGTGGCCGGGAACTGTGGGGTCGATGTCGCCGCTTTGGTTGAATGCCTGGCGGAGCAGGGTGTGGGCTTCGGCGGCGGCTCGTTTGTAGCCGGTGTTCGTGCGGATCTCCCGGGCGAGGGTCATCGCGGTGTTGTAGGCGGCCATGCGGATGCCGTGGTGGATGAGCTTGGTCTCGGTGTCCAGGACCTGCTGGCCGGGGGCGAGGTCACCGAGGCGGATCCTGGCCGGGAGGGCTTCGTGGGCTGCTTCGGCGCCGTTCAGGACGGTCTCGGCCTTCCATAAGGGGGCTTTGATCGTGTTGACCATGGCACTGCTGGTCGTCACTGTGACTTCTTGTGTGCCTGGTGGCGGGGTTTTCAGGGCCAGCAGGGCACCGTCCGCCTCGGCCGATACCTCGGCGTGTGCTTTTCTCGCAGCAACCACTCTCTGGTAGGCCTTCTTCTTGGCCGGGTGGGGGACCATCCGCTCCGGGTCCTCGTCCGTGGAGGCGTAGGCGTCGTGGGAGTCCAGCTCGAAGTGCATGCGGGCGTAGCGGAACTGGATTTCCTGCCGCCACCTGGCCCCGAGCCGGTGGATCGCCTCCCCGGCCGGCAATCCATGGTCGGTGGTGTGGAGATGGATCTGCCGGGTGCCGCCGCCGGTGGCCGGCACGATCCGGCTGATCTGGCGGATCCTAAAGACTTCCCCGGTCGTCCTCGTGGTGGGCAGGGGCAGGTCCACGAGCGTGTCCGCCGCCATCCAGGTCCTTGTTTCACCGTGGTCGTCGGTGTGCGCCACCTCGGCGAACAGGGCCTCGTCAATGTCTGCCGTGGCGCCTTTGCGCCAGGTCAGCACGTCAAAACCGGCAGCCTCCATGTGTTTGAACAGGGCCGGGGACCAGCCGCCCCGATCAAAGCCGACCAGCACCCGCCGCCCGTCACCGACGGCTGTGCGCAATTCGGGCAGGAGGGCTCGCAGTTCCCTGGCCAGGGACGCGCCTGGAGCGGCCATGACCACGAACACCGGTGAGCCGTGGGCGTCGGCGACCCAGGTTTCCTCGGTCGCCGGGACCGGGAACTTCAACCGGGTCGAGTACACCTTCCCGATCCTTTTCGTGCCCTGGTAGGCGCGCACATGCCCGTCCACATAGAGGATTGCGGCGAGGTTCTCCCCGTCCGGGCCGGTGTTCTGCAGGTGGTGGGCGGCCAGGGCCGCAAGAAGTTCCGCCGCTTTCCCGGTCTCGGCGAGCTGGCCGATCCGGCGGCGGATCGTCTTCACTTCCGGGGCCCGGTCCAGGCCCAGGACCCGGCCGAGGTCTTCCGGGTTGAAGCCGGTCGCGCCCTCGGCGCGGGGTTCCCCGGCCAGGGCGCGGACCACGGCATCAATGAGGACGGTTTCCAGACCGTAGAAGCCGTTCGGCAACGCCGAATACACATCCTTCGCGCACTTGAGCAGGCCGGCCCGTTCCAGGGCGGGGAAGGCCAGGAACAACCCCGCGTGCGGGATGCGGGCGGCCGGGGCGAACACCGGGGCCGCGGCCTCCACCAGCCCGGCGGCGGCCCGCTCACCGGCCCGGGCCACCGGATCCGGCAGCACCGGCAGGACCGGCCAGCCCGCAGGGGCACCAGCGCGGATCTGCCGCGTGAGGGGCAGAGTCTCCATCACGAACTTTTCGCCGGTGCCCGTCTCCGGTGCGGGGGTTGCTGCGGTGGCGCGCCTGACGGTGTCGGTGGAGACTCCGGTTGCTGTGGCAGTGGCCCGCAGGCTTGCCCCGGTGGCACGGAAGCCGCGGATCTCCTCCGCTTTCGCCGCCGTCAACACTTAGGGGCGCTTGGGGCCTTTCCTCCCCGGCGCCAGGGCCGCCAATCCCTCAGTGGTGAGCATCTTGCGCCAGCGGCGCAAGGACTCTGGGGTCACCCCGAACCCGGCGGCCACTTCGTTGACCTGGGCCGCGCCGATCTGCACCAATTGCGCGGCGGCCAAGCGGCGCAGGTCTTCCCGGCCGGCCGGCCGGCCGGCCATTCAAAGGACTTGAACCCGTTGATGAAAACAGTCCCGCCATCGGCCTTGCCATCGAAGAACGCCACCGCGTCGCCAATGAGCGCCGCACCAACTTCTTCCAGCATGGGGAGGGCATGTTGACTCGTCATTGAAGCCATTGTTCCACCCACCCGCACCCGAGAATCATCACAAATCTGTTTTCTCACAAACGCGGGCGAATTAACAGCCCGTCAGCAGTCAAAAACACCGGAAATCCGGCAAAGCCCACAAACTACCTACCGACCATCATCACCGTCCAGAGTCCTGGGGTCCACCTCCTTGCCGGCATTGACCAGACCAGCGGGGCTGTCCTCGTGCAGCAAAACGTGTCGGAAAAGCATAAAGAGATCACCTACTTCAAGCTCCTCCTGGACGGCATCAAGGACCTGAACGGAGTGATTGTGTCGGCCGACGCGCTCCATACCCAGCGTGAGCACGCCGAGTATCTGCATTCCAGGGGAGGCCACTATGTGCTGACCGTGAAGGCGAACCAGCGCAAGCTCCACGATCAGTTTCGCGCCCTGCCATGGAAGCAGGTCCGGGCTGGAAACAGAACCCGTGAGAGTGCCAATGGCCGCGAGATCGAGCGGACGGTACGGTGCGTGAGCCTGGCTGACGGGATCAGCTTTCCGCACGCCGCCCAGGCCGCCCAGATCATCCGCCAGTCCCGGCCGCTCGGGACCAGGAAGTGGTCCACGGAGACCGTCTACATCATCACGTCATTGGCTCCGGCGCAGGGGAAACCGGAGCTCATCGGCTCCTTGATCCGTGGTCATTGGGGAATTGAAAACGGCCTGCATTGGCGAAGGGATCTCACGTGGCGAGAGGACAAATCGACCGTGCGGCGTGGCAACGCTCCCCGAGTCGTGGCTTCCCTGAGGAACATCGCGATCACGATCCTGCGTCTGGACGGTGAAACAAGCCTTGCCAAAGCCACCCGCGGCGCACGCAACTACCCGCACCGCGCCCTCAAACTCGCCGGCCTAACTACCAGCTAAACGACTTTGCAGAAGCCCTGCGGTTGGAGGCTGGGTCGCACTGCCTCATCTCCAAATTGTGCGTCTTTCTGGACCAGTGGTTGCATCCATGCCTATCCTGACCAAGAGTCTGGTTCCGGAGCAGTTGCCCTTTGTTGCGAGTCCATCGGGGTAAATGGCTTTCAAGGTCAGAACAGATTCCGAATTCAGCCACGCAGTCGAAGCCCGTGCCTTCTCTGCCAATGGCCGCATTTCGGTGTCAATCCACTCATCGCGGTTTGCGACCGGTCGGCGATTCGAACGTAGAACTCTCGTGGCAAAAACCAACAAGAAGGCAGGCCAACTTCATGAACACCCTGAAAGAACAGCTCAAAGGCGACGTCGTCGTGCATCTCAAGGCCCACAACGAACTGGAACTTACTACGGTCCGCAATGTTCTGGGCGAGATAGAAACCCGCGAAAAGGGCGGGAAGACGCCCGTGGACTTGAACGACGCCGAGGTGACTGCGCTTCTCCAGAAGGAGGCAGCCAAACGCCGTGACACGGCTGCGATCTATGCCGAGGCGGGGCATGCCGAACGTGCCGCCCGGGAGATAGCCGAGGCCGAGGTGATCGAGGCCTACCTGCCCGAACCCCTAAGTGAAGCCGGGGTTGCCGCGATCATTGACTCAGCGTTTGCAGCTCTTGAATCTGATGGCATAAAGCCTTCCATGCGTCAGATGGGAGCCATCATGAAGCAGGTCACTGCCGAGGTCGCTGGACGGTTCACCGGCAAAGCCGTCAGCGAGATGGTTCGCAAGCGCCTGGGTTAGGGGGATTCTCCGGCCTAAACCCAATGCCGTTTACTTAGGGTTCTTGGTATTCGCTTCAGCGGCCAGTTGGACATCTTGCGTTTGACCACGCGGGGGTTGGTGCGGTGCCGGCGCGGGGGCAGGAGTTCGTGCAGGATTTCCCGGCAGAAGACGGCGAAGGCCTCAGCCAGGCGTTGAGGGGGAAAAAGCCGGGCGCCCGGCAAGGGAACGCTTGGCTGCCCGGAGGGTCCGTGTGAAGGAGAACCGCAGCGGGTCCTCCTCGAAGTGCCGGGCGACGCTCCCGATGAGGGAGCGGATGGCGTAGTGCACGCACAGGTGGCCGTAGATTTCCTGCAGGACCCCGCCGGGGGTTTTGGACCGCAGCACCATCCCCGGCCCGCGCTGGCGGGTCTTGAGTTCGTCGAAGCTGGACTCAATTTCCCACCGTCTGGCATACGCCCCGGCGAGGTCTTGTGCCGGTGCCGCCTCCGGGTCCAGGAGGGTGGTGATGAGGCGGAAGCCGCTGACCTCCTCCCCGGTGGTGACCGTGTATTCGATGACCCGCACCCGGACCGGGTCCGTGTCCTTCCTCCTGTCCTTGGGGCTGGCATAAAGGTCCGAGAGGTAGGACCCGTCGGCCAGCTCCTCAACGACGGGCAGCAGGTTGGAGGCCTTGACCCGCCACAGCAGCGACCGCATCACCTCCTCGTACGACCCGGCCGAAAACAGCGCCAGGGACATCACGTAGTAGACCATCAGCCGGGAGGGCAACAGCCGGTTCCGTTGCTGCATGGCCCCGGTCCGCTCGATCACCGCATCGACCACATCCGGCGGAAACACCCGCGTCAACACACCGATCGAGACGTGATCACTCAACCGTTCGGGACCTTCGGGTGTCACCCCTCCACTGCGCGCCATGCCGAAAGATTAACATAAGGAGCCTAAGTGAACGGTATTGGGCCTAAACCTCCGCTGGATAGCCACAAGCGGGCGGGGGATGTCTTGCCCCTTTGCCGCGATCAATCTGAAACGACCGGCGCGACGGCGAGCTTCGGCGTCATTGTTGGAGTCCATCACCAAACGGACGGCACGCTGGCGTAGCTCCACTGGATACATTTTGGGTGCTGGCTTGGTCCTCAACCTTTCATGGGATCAAGAACCTCCAATAGACCCGGGGCGATTCAAAGCGACGGACCGGCTTGAAGCGGACATCGGTTCTTCCTAATCCCTTCGGGCTCACGGGACCGCGTGTCCCACCTGCCGGCGTCGCCCACTCTGGACTGGACGAGAACGTACAGGGTATTCGCAGGAAGCGCTCCTAGTGTCGGTGGAGTAACTGTTGGACTGATTAGCGAAGGAGGACCTTATGGGTCTCGGAGACAAGATCGGCAACAAGGCACAAGAAGTCGCAGGCAAGGCCAAGGAAGCTTTGGGCGATGCCACGAACAATGAAAAGCTCCAAGGCGAAGGCGTAGCAGACCAGGCCGCCGCGAAGGCGAAGCAGGCAGGGGAGCACGTCAAGGACGCCGCGAAGGACATCTTCGACAAGTAGCGTCGAGAAGGAAGTTGGACGGACTTCCCAGGTGGCGCCACACCTCACGGTGTGGCGCCACCTTCTTGTTTCCTTGAAGCCGCAATCCAAGAAGTCCACCTCAGGTCGGGACAACGCTTGGTGTGCCTGTTGGGTCTACCGCCAACCTTCTCCGACTGGCGCTGCCTCGGCGCGGGCTTGCTGGGACTAGTTTCGGGGGTTCTGCCAACCCAAGGCCGCCATGGGCTAGCGGTAGATGCAAAACACCAGCACTTCCGCCACGCTTCGACTCGCAGGCTTTGTCATGGAGTCGACGTCTGGACGGAAATGCCAGATGCTTGGCGCAGGTGTATAGCGCGGACAGCGATGAAACGTGGTGCCTCGGGGAGTGCGGGTAAACGGCGCGCACCCCGATTGCGCCGATCCGGACCAGACCTGCCCCGAGCTCGTGCGCTGAGGTGTAGGGAACCTAACCGTCCGTCGAAGGGAATTGATGGAAGATCTGAAAACGTGGACAAAGTCGACGGTGACGGGACAGCGGTTGCTGCTTGCAGCGAAGGCCGCCCTGGCCGTGGCCTTAGCTTGGTTTCTTGCGCCCTATATGCCGGGCGTGGCCGATGACTACCCCTACTAGGGCGTGTCTCCCAATGCGGCGCTCCAGATGACGACGGCGTGCAGGACGGCCGCTGAGCGGTAGGTGAGGGCCAGTTTGTCGTAGCGGGTGGCCAGGGACCGCCATTGCTTGAGGGTGTTGAAGCTGCGCTCGACCACATTGCGCCGTTTGTAGGCGTCCCTGTCGTATCTGACGGGGCGTCCCCCGGCGGAGCCCTTGCGTTTCCGGTTGGCCTTCTGGTCGTCCTTTTCCGGGATAACGCACTCGATGCCCCGCCCGCGCAGGTACGCCCGGATTGCTTTGGAGGAATAGGCCTTGTCGGCCATGGCCCGGTCCGGGCGGGTGCGGGCCCGGCCGGGACCGGGCCTTTCTACCTTCAGGGCCTCCATGAGGTTCTCAAACATCGGCGAGTCCCCGCCCTGGCCCGGCCCCAGCAGCAGGACCAGGGGACGCATGTTGCCATCCACCAGGGCGTGGATCTTGGTGGTCAGCCCGCCGCGGGACCGGCCGATGGCATGGTCCTCAGGCTCGTCGAGCAGATTCCTGTAATTCGACAGGTCCCCCTGTGTGGCGGGGCAGGTTCGTGCCGTGCTGGTGGGCACGGTTGACCGTGGAGTCGATCGAGACCTCCCAGTTGATCAGCCCGGCCGTGTCCGCGCGGGTCAGCAACGCCGCCAGGACCTTGTCCCAGGTCCCGTTGGCGGCGTTGCGGCGGTGGTGCTTCCACACGGTCTTCCACGACCCGAAATAGGCAGGGAGATCACGCCATGGGATCCCTGCCCGGTAGCGGTAGATGATGCCCTCGGTCATCAGCCGGTGGTCGTTGAAGGGTCGGCCCGGTTTCCCCGACGAATCGGGCATCAACGGGGCAATGGACTCCCACTGGGCATCGGACAACACGGAATAGCGAGAAGGCACCCATCAATCATGCCAAACCGCAAAACCACTGATTAGGAGACACACCCTAGCAGCCGGCACTTCGACGGCTACGATCGGCAGGACGGCGGTGGAGTTGGGCTGGTCAACGGCCATCACGTCTCAGACCTGTGGTGTGGTGCTGGCGTAGTGGCCGAGCGTACCTTCGGCCTCCGCACCCGCGCCTTGCACGCCAGCGGAATCATGGACGCCGAGCACGGCGTCCGTGCCGTGACGATTTACCAGAGTTCTTTGTTTGTCTTTAAGGGCACCGACGACGTCTACTCCCGGGTCGGGACCCCAGGGTGGCCGTCTTCGTGGACGGCACGGATCCCGCAGACTATGCTGCGGCCATCCAGCCCAACACCAAGGCCGTGATCGTCGAATCAGGGCGGTTCGATTGGGGCAACGGGAGGTTCACGACCATGGCCGAACCCGTGGCATTTTACGGCAATGTCTCCTGGTGGGAGACATTTGGCGAGTATGGCTTCCTCACCAAGCTACGTTCGGAGTGCGCGGCGGTCGCGCGGCAGGCCAGGAGTTCATCGAGTCCCTGAAGTGGGCCAGGCTCCTGGCCAACTTCGGCGATACGCGCACTTCGGTCCTCCGCCCTGGATCCACCACGCACCGCCAACTGATGGCCGAGCAGTTGGACTCCGCGGGTGTTGGTGAGGATCTGGTCCGTATTTCCGTGGGGCTGGAGGACTTGGAGGACACCCTGTGGGATCTGGACCAGCCACCGAAAGCATCTCAGGCGAACGTCACCGAAGTAGTCGGCCGCCTGGAGGTTGATTCATGCGTACTGGGGAACCGGCCGTCGTGCCTTCGCCCGGCGCCACAGCATGGGAGGCGCCGTCGGCAGCGCAGCGTTTGGCCGTCCCTGCCAAACGCTGATATGTAGGTTGGTTTGATGCTCCTATCTTTGTCAATTGCTATTTTTGGGGTTGTTCGTTCAGCCAGACGCGGTAGCGGTTGATGAGTTCTTCGTCGCGGGATTTGCCTCGTTCGATGCGTGAAATGGCCGTGGTCCAGACCCCCAGGTCACCGGCGGCCCGGGCCTGGGTGAGGCGCAATGCGAGGCGGCGCGGGCGCAGGTCATTGGTGACTGGTGCTGGGCGTGGGTTGCGCAGGACGCGGTAGATTTCCCGGGCGACGTAGCGTTTGAGGCAGCGCATGATCTCGAGCTTGGCTTTGCCATCCGCGGTGCGTTTGGCCACATAATCCCGAGTGCGCTGGTCCTTGGACATGCGCACCAGCACGATGCGGTGGATCGCGGAGTTCGCTGCCCTGTCGCCGCCGCGGGAGAGCCGGTGGCGGGTCGTCTTGCCCGAGGACGCGGGGATCGGGGCGGTGCCGGTCAGCGCGGCGAACTGGGCCTCGCTGGTCAGGCGTTCGGGGTTGTCGCCGATGGTGACCAGCAGCTGGGAGGCCACGGCAGTGCCGACGCCCTTGATCTCAAGCAGTGCCGGCGCGTGGCCGGCGATGATGCGGGCCAGCTCGGCGTCGGTCTCGTCGATTTCGGCGTTGAGGTAGTGGTAGCGGGCGCCCATGCGTTTGAGTGTCACGGCGGTCGCGACAGCGGGGTTCGCGATATCCCCGGCGGGGCGGGAAATCGCCATGGCCTTGGCCCGCGCTTCGCTGGTCTGGCCGCGGTATTTGGCGCGCACGGCCTCGGGAGCGGCGGTCAGCACACCGCTGATCTGCGTCAGCACGGCGGTGCGTGCCTTCAGGGCGCTGGTCCGCGCGGTGCGCAGCACCCGCAGGGCCTCCACGTACCCGTCGCGGGTTTTCGGAGTCGAGACACCACGATCGGCCAGCACCGATTCGGCGGCCTGGTAGGCATCGAGCGGGTCGGACTTGCCGTGCAGGCGCCGGTGGGCACGGTTGGGCCGGTTGACCTCCTTGACGATGAATCCATCCTTGGCCAGCACGCGGGCCAATTCGGCCCCATAGGATCCGGTGCCCTCGACCCCGACCGCGGTGACCGGGCCGTATTGGGTGATGTATTCGGCGATTTCCCGGTAGCCGGATCCGGCGGCCAAAAACTTCCTGTCGGCGAGGTGTTTACCGTACTCCGTGATCAGGGCGACGTGGTGGGTGTCGGCGTGGGTATCGACACCGGCAATGACTTTCATGTCCTCGTTTGTCATGATGGAACTGGCTCCTCTGACTCTCGCGAAGCGTCGGTGCGGGCTCACGTTCGCCAGGTGGGCAGACAAGACGGTGATGGGACTTCTGGTCGAGCTCCTATTAAGTCATGTCCGCCTGGCCAACGCGTTTGGTGCAGACCATCGGCCGGCGGACGGATCATACGAAGGACAACCACGAAGGGTGTCAGTCAAGAGGCGAGTCACGCCGGCCAACGGCCTAATACCATCATCACCGAGGCAGAGATGAGCGGCTCCCAGCGTTGGTGTTGGGGGCCGCTTCCTTGGGTGCCGTCCGGGTGTGGCGGTCGTGCTGGCGAGTCGTGTGTTCGACTGCAGTGTCAGGCTGATATGCGCGGATTGGGTACCGCATGACGATTGTTCGGCTGGGGCGTATCGCTGTCTAAGATCGAGCATCAACGGTGTGGCCCGTTTGCTCATAGCGCTGTCCCGAGTTGGCCCCAAAGTGCTGCCACGTCACGACCGCCACTTGCCCGGAGGGCACGTTCTTCACGCCGCGTTCATGCGTTCCCCGGTTGCAGGGGTGCGGCCAGGGACCAGCACCAGCCGGCGAGCTCCCTGGCGATCGCGGTGTTGGCTGTGACGGAGCGTTTCTTGCGGGCATCAAACTGCTCCCATTTGCGGTGGAGGCGGTGGTTGCCTTCCAGGGCACGGATCCAGGTGGCCGGGGCAACGAGGTCCAGCTGGCCCAGCAGCCGGGCTCCGGGCCGGGCGTAGGGGCGCCGGTGCTGCCAGGCTGCCTCGATGAGGAGTTTGCGCCCGTATTTGCTGCCGGCCTTGGTGATCGGTCCCTGGTGCCGGGATTGGCCCGAGGACTGCTCGCTGGGCACGAGCCCCAGGTAGGAGCCGATGGTGGCCCCGGTGAACCGGGTCCAGTCGCCGATCTCCACGGCGAGCCCGAACCCGGTCGTGACCTGGATGCCGCGCAGGCACATCAACGCCTCAACCACCGCGGTGTACTGGCAGTCCTTGGCGGTCTGGGCGACGCGTTGGTCAATGCGCTTCAGATGCGCTGCGAGCAGTTCGGCCTGTTCAACGTCGGCCTCGTAGGTGAACTGCAGCACCGGTGAGTCAAAGCGCTGCCGGTGCAGCCACAGCAGGTGCTCCTTCGTCCACTTCGTCTCCTTCGGGTACCGGATGCCGTGGCGGAGCAGGATCGCGTTCACGTGCTGGCGGGCATGGGCCAGGTCCTTCGCCGCGGTGGCCCGCAGCCGGGAGAGGTCCCGCAGGTCCTCCTGTTCCCGCGTCGGCACCCGCACCTCGGTGACGGACCCCACGGCGAGCATCTCGGCCAACAGACGGGCATCGCGCTTGTCGGTCTTGACCTTGTCGCCCGGGGCCCGCAGCAGCTTCGAGGACGCCGCGACCACGCAGTCGATGCCGGCCTCGCGCAGGAACCGGGCCAGCACATACCCGGTCGGCCCGGACTCGTACACGGCCTTCACCGGCGGGGCGAAGCGGCGGATCCACTCCAACACCACCGCCGGGTCGGAGTGGATCTGCGCCTGGACCAGCTCGCCGGTATCGGGGGCCAGCGCACATCCCGCGACGGAAACCGCGTGAACATCCAACCCAATAAACGTATGCTCGTACATAGCCGGGACCTCCCAAAAGTCACATGTGGCACTACCCATGCAACCCTTGCGAAGGCCGGTAGGCCAAGGGGTTGTTCACTGGCAACCCACGAACGCTGTGAAACAGAAGGCCCCGGCCCTCACCTCATATCGTCTAAGCAGATTGCCATTGTGGTGGCCTCGGACAAGCCGCCCCGGGCGTCCTACTTAGTGGCCAGCTACCTCGCCACGTCCACGCGCTGCAAGGTCTACTTTGTTAATCCCGTGGTCACGGAGATTCTGGGCCAGCACACGTGTGCGTCCTTGGCGGACATCCCGGAGCCGTTGGACATTGTGGATGCGTTCCGCAAACATGACGGGCTCCCCGGAGTGTTGGCGGAGGCCGTGGCCGCAGGGCTGACTGTGCTGATGGACCGTTGCGTCAAGATCGAGCATGCCCGGTTCCACGGCGCCCCCCATCTCGCCGGTTTCGACACTGGCGTGATCTCCGCCAAGCGGCAGGTGCTGGCCTAAACGGCCCGCACCACTGGGGCCGGCGCCGCCGGACGCCACGGAATCAGACCCGTGTGGTGTCAGGCGATGCGGCCAGCATCCCGCTCATGAAGAGCCATCGCCGCGCGATGCATCTGCTTCCCGTTGCGTGGATGCATCGTGCATGGATTGGAGCGGGGTGCACCCGTGTTCAGAGGGTGGCTGTGTCGATGACGAAGCGGTAGCGGACGTCAGAGGCCAGCACGCGTTCGTAGGCGTCGTTGATCTTGCTGGCCGGGATGACCTCGATCTCGGAGCCGATTCCGTGCTCGGCGCAGAAATCAAGCATTTCCTGGGTTTCACGGATGCCGCCGATCATGGACCCTGCGAAGGAACGACGCCCCATGATCAGTGAGAACACCTGCACGGGGAGCGGCTCCGCCGGGGCACCGACGTTGACGAGGGCGCCGTCGAGCGTGAGGAGCTGCAGGTAGGCGTTGATGTCAATGGCGGCGCTGACGGTGTTGATGATCAGGTCGAAGCTGCCGGCGAGGTGTTCAAACGTGGCCGGATTGTTCGTGGCGAAGTAGTGGTCGGCGCCCAAGTTCAGGCCGTCCTCCATCTTCTTCAGCGACTGGGACAGCACGGTGACCTCGGCGCCCATGGCGTGGGCGATCTTGACGGCCATGTGGCCGAGTCCGCCAAGACCGACAATGGCAACCTTCTTGCCGGGGCCGGCGCCCCAATGGTGCAGGGGGGAGTAGGTGGTGATGCCGGCGCACAACAGCGGGGCCGCGACATCCAGGTCCAGGGCGTCGGGGATCCGGACCACGAAGTCCTCGGTCACGACGATGTGGGTGGAATAGCCGCCTTGGGTGATGGTGCCGTCGCGGTCGACGGCGCCGTAGGTGCCAGTGTTGCCGGCCAGGCAGTACTGTTCCTCACCGGCCTGGCAGTTGGTGCACTGGCCGCAGGAGTTGACCATGCAGCCGACGCCGACCCGGTCGCCGACGGTATGCGTGGTGACGGCGGATCCAACCTTGGTGACGATGCCGGCAATCTCATGGCCCGGGGCCAGCGGATAGCTTTGCGGACCCCAGTCGCCACGGACTGTGTGGATGTCCGAGTGGCAGATGCCGGCGTACTTGATCTCGATCAGCACGTCATGGGGTCCAACATCGCGGCGTTGGATGGGGGTGGGGACGAGGTCGCCGGTGGGGGAGGTGGCGGCGTAGGTGTTGACGGTAAACATGTTCTCTCCTGGTGGTTGTTAAAGGATATGGAAGGGCTAGTGCCGGGCAGGGAATGCGCTGCGGCGGGCGGTGGTGGCGATGGCCAGGGCCAGGGCGGCGAGGCCGATCATGAGGATGGGCAGGGCCGTTCCGTCATCGCGGCTGATGAGCATGGCGCCGACGACGCCGGCGGAAAAGATGGCGACATTGAAGGCGACACCGAGCAGGGAGTTGGCGGCGTCGGCGTTCTCGCCGCCTGCCTCACTGATCGCCGTCTGCAGTAGCGGCGCGGCACCGCCGAAGGCAATCCCCCACAGGACAAGGGCCGTGAGCACCGCAACAAGTGACTCGTGTCCGATGATAAACACGACGCCGGCCGTGGTGCACAGTGAGAGGCTCGCCAGCACTAGGACCCTGGGGGCGCGGTCGATGAGTGCCCCGGTGAACCCGAGGCCGGCCAGGGCGCAGACTCCGAACACGACGAGCGCCACGTCAACGGTCAGCGGGATGTTTGTCGACCGCAGGTAGATCCCGATGTAGGTGTACATGGTGTTGTGGCCGAGCATCCAGGCGAAAATGACCACGAGGATCACCGAGACGCCGGGGATGGCAAAGACTCGCGCGAGGGGGATCTGGGATTCCGCCCGCTGTCCGCGGGCGTCACGGACGAGCGCCAACACCAGGACCGCCGTGAGAATGGCCAGCAATGAGAGGACTCCGAACGACCAGCGCCAGCCAAGGGTTGAGCCCAGCCATGATCCCAGCGGCGTTCCAACGGCCAACCCGAGCGGCGCGCCGAGCGACGCGATGGCAAGGGCTCGGCCAGCCAGTTCCGGGGCGGTGATGCGGCGGGCGTACCCGGCGAGCATGCCCCACAACAGGCCCGAAAATGCGCCGGCGGCGAAGCGGGCGCCCAGTGTCGGCACAATGTCCGCGGAGAAGGCCGCAATGGTGTTGGCGAGGAGAAACCCCAGTATCCCCACAAGGAAGACGGGTTTGCGCCGCATGCCGCGGGTGAGTGCGACGGCGGGGATGGTGAGAACCACTGTGCCCAGGGCATAGGCACTGACGAGCTGTCCCGCCGTGCCCTCGGCAATGTTCAGACCTCCCGCGATCTCCGGCAGGAGCCCGGCCGGCATTGTTTCTGTGGCGATGAGGATGAATCCCATGAGCGCCATGACCAACAGTGCAGGCAATGGCAGACGGCTGCCCGGGGCTGGCGGAGTTCCTGGCGTCACCGGCGGCGTTTCCACAGGGTCGACGGCGTCCCCAGCAGCTGTCCGTGTGCGCACGCCGCCGTCCGTCATCGTTTCTGAAGTCAAGGTGGGGGTTTTCTTCCTGTTGGCTGGGACGTCCGGGGTCCTCAGGCGGGGTGGTTCGCTTTCCTTCATCCACTCAACACCGCATGCCAACGATGAGGGAGTCCCTGTTGATGGGGGTACTGGCAGGGACTCCCTCCATGGACCGGCTCTGGCTAGTGTGGAGGGCATGAACAATGGAGCAGAAGTGCGTGAGTTCCTCACTTCGCGCCGTGCCCGGGTGACCCCGGAACAGGTCGGCCTCCCCACTGGCACCAATCGGCGGGTCAAGGGGCTGCGCCGCATCGAGGTGGCCACCATGGCCGGGGTGAGCATCGAATACTACACCCGCATGGAGCGTGGTGCGATCAGCGGAGCCTCCCCGGAGGTTCTTGACAGCCTTGCCAAGGTCCTGCGCCTGGACGAAGCCGAACGTGCCCACCTTTTCGATCTGGCGCATGCGGCGAGCCCTGTGGCCAGACCGCCGCGGCGCCGAAATCCACAGACGTGGGCCACACACCAGAGTCTGCATTGGGTCCTCGACGCCGTCACCGCCGGCCCCGCGTTCGTCCGCAACGGACGCATGGACCTCATCGCCGTCAATCCTCTGGCCCGCGCGTTCTACCGGGACGTCTACGACATGCCCGGGCAGCCGCCCAACATTGCCCGGTTCACCTTCCTTGATTCCCGGGCGCGCGGGTTCTACCCGGACTGGGATCTCTTTGCCGAGATGACCGTCGGCATCCTACGCACCGAGGCCGCCCGCGACCCGCACAACAAGGAACTCCACGACCTCATCGGTCAACTCAGCACACGCTGTGAAGAGTTCCGGCGCCGTTGGAGCGCGCACAACGTCCGCCATCATGGCGCGGGATCAAAGACCTTCCACCACCCAGTCGTCGGTGACCTCACCCTGGCCTACGAAGGCCTGGAAATGGCCGCCGAGCCCGGCCTGACCCTCACCATCTACGCCGCTGAACCCGGGTCCGCCAACGAGCAGGCACTGCGCCTGCTCGCGTCGTGGGCAGCCACGGAATATGGTGCGCCGACCCCCTCGGCGTCAGCCAAGGAATCCACAGTCGAACTCCACCACCAGTGAACTGATGCTGCAGTGCTCGCGTCGACGCCGATGGCGTCTGGAGCCACGCCGACGGATTGATTCAATGCAGCGGTGCGTGATCGGCCAACGGTCCAAGCTTGTGCGGTGGCTGCCTCCACGGCGTTGGGCCGCCCGTAGGCAAAAGTTCACGTTGGATAAGAAGATCATGAGATCTTAGAACAGCTCCCGCCATGCCCCAAGGGCTATGGTGGTGCCATGACGAGTCGACCTGCTGTCGTGGCCATCGATGCGATCCGGCCGCGCGTGGTGGCCGACTTCTGGTGCGCCGTCCTCGGCTGGCGCATTGTCGATGAAGATGACGGGTTCAGCAGCATTGCACCGCATGATGGATCCGGGCCTTCCAT
Source organism: Pseudarthrobacter sp. P1 (assembly GCF_050156935.1). NCBI lineage: Bacteria > Bacillati > Actinomycetota > Actinomycetes > Micrococcales > Micrococcaceae > Pseudarthrobacter > Pseudarthrobacter sp. P1. The sequence goes on from NZ_CP189584.1 coordinate 519,808, forward strand.
CGATGTATGCCCCGTGCCCGAGCACAAGACCGTGAAGAACCGGCTGCATTTCGACCTGCGGGCGGATGGAGTGTCCACTGCCGATGAGCTCGAGCGCCTTCTTGCCCTTGGCGCGCGGCGCACGGACGTGGGCCAAGGCGAGGGCGTCAGTTGGGTGGTCCTGAGCGATCCCGAGGGCAACGAGTTCTGCCTGCTGTCCCGATCCGTCCAGGACGTGGAAGACCAGGAATGAGCCCGCCTGTGGCGATAGCCGTATTAAGGCGGTGTTGGGCGCATTCCCGTCGTCGGAGGTGCTGATCCGACAACTGCGCCCGACGGAGAAGGTGTCTGTTGGAGGTTCTTTCGCACGGAGCCGAACGGCAGGCGCAGGGCACGTGGACACGGGCAGTGCCACATGATGACGTGTAGTCATGCAACCTTCGTCGCGGGACAAAGTAATCCGACGGCTGGGGCACAGCGTCCCCGGCGGAAACCAGGGGACTCCGGCCGCCGCCGGCAGAGAGTTGCCTAGGACTCGGACACGTCGATCAGGATCTTTCCGACGGAGCCGTGCTCCACGGCGTCGTGGGCTGCCGCGGTGTCCTCGAGCCGGAAGCGGGTCAGGGGCAGCCCGTGGTCGTCGCCGACACGCAGTACCCCTGCTGTCAGCGCATCGGTGACGGCGGCAACGGCCGCCGTCTTCTGCTGGTCCGTCACGGTGTATGTGAGGATGAACTGGTATTGCACGTTCTTGGCCATGCTCTCGCGAATGGGAATGGCCAGGGATTCGCCGGGGTTGGCAGCATAAATGGAAATGGTTCCCCCCGGCTTCAGCACCTCGAGGTCACTGGCGATGTTCGCCGGAGCGTTGACATCGACGATCGTATCCACGCCTCCGGGGGCTGCCTGATATACGGTCTGCGGGATGTCGGCAGTGCGATAGTTGATCACACAGTGCGCGCCGGCCTGGCGGGCAAGTTCACCTTTTCGTTCCCCGCTCACGGTCGTGATGACGGTTGCCCCCGCCCAGCGGGCGAGCTGAATGGCCGCGTGCCCGACCGCACCCGCGCCTCCGGTGACCAGCACTACCCGCCCTTCCAAGGATCCCGGCGAGAGCCTGGCCGGCCCGTTCTGGTTGGAGGTCAGCGCACGATGTGCGGTCAGCGCAGGGATCCCCAGGGATGCACCGGTGTCGAAGGATTCCGTGTCCGGAAGTGCAACGGACTGCGCGGCCGGCACCACCACATACTCCTGGGCTGTGCCCTCAGTGCCGCCCCAGGCAACGTCCCACAGCCAAACGCGATCTCCGACGGACAGTCCCGTCACGCCGGACCCGAGCTCGTCGACAACGCCGGCGCCATCTTGGTTGGGCACCTTGGGTGCCTCCAGCATGCTTGAGGTCCCGCTGCCGGCCCGGGACTTCCAATCGGTGGGATTGACGCCGGAGACCACCACCCGGACTCTGACCTGGCCCGGTCCGGGTGCTGTCAGCGGTCTGTCCTGCAGGACCAGCACCGACGACGGACCTGCCTTTTCGTACATGATGGCCTTCATTGTTACTCCTGTTCTTCGGGCTTTATCCGGGGAAGGGATGAGAGCGCCGCGGGAGCCATAGGCTCGACTTCCGCCATTATGGCCGAGGGGGGTCCCTATGTTTGACTGCCAACCACCACAGATGAATCTACCCGTGGACCGAGTCTGCCCCGTCCGGACACGATGGGCAAGAATCCGGCCGGACGTTCGCCGCGGCCCCCGGCTTCGGCGGCGAGCCGCTGTCGCCCGATGCCGGCGGCCCCGAGCCGGATCCCGCGCTGCTGCCCGAAGACGCGACAGTCCTGGTCGAGGGCTCGACCACCCACGAATGGATGCTTGGCCGAGATGCGCCCAGCCGGCGGCGCCCGACGAAATGGCACTGTCGTGGCGCCTGTTGCACTCGACGGCGGAGCACTGTTGCTGCCTAGGCGTATTGGATCCGCCCGGATGCACGTGGCCTCCGCCGCGGCCGGGCGCCTAGACAGCCAGTAGAAGCTTGTGCGGATCAATGGGGGCACGGAAACCATATAGTTGAAGCTGCAAGTAATTGGTGTATCGTTGAACCCAGCTAACTGCCTGCTACCGAGCTTGTCGCCGGTGATGGCCGTTCGTTCCATCCCTCCCACCGCTCCGCGGGGTGTACGACCCGCACCCCGGCTCCCGGATTCCCTTAACCCAAGGAGCTGTTCCTTCGAATGAACACCACACTGCGGGACGTGCGCTCGCACGGCTGGACCACGAATGCCGTTCCCGATGCGGTCGCCCTTTTCCTGCATGGCTTCGGCTCCAACGAACACGACTTGGGCTCGCTGGCGCCGGCGCTTGGGCTGAACCTGCCCTGGGCATCCCTGCGGGCGCCGATTGAGCTCGGCAATGACGGGGCGGCATGGTTCTCGATCACCATGCCCGGAAACCCCGAGGCCGGGCCGGTGGAGGCAGCAACGGACGCCATCTGGGCCTGGATCGAGGCAAACCTGGACCCCGGCACCCGCATCGTGCCCATCGGGTTCTCGCAGGGAGGGCTCATGGCCAGCCAGCTGCTCCGCGTGCAGCCCGAACGGGTGCTGGCCCCCGTCGTGCTCGGTGGATTCGTGCTGGGCGCACCGCAGCCGGGCGACGAGACGCTGCGCGGCAGCCGCCCTGCCCTATTCTGGGGCCGAGGCTCCGACGACAGGGTCATCGCCCCCCCCTGGCGATCACCCGCAGCAGCGAGTACCTTCCGCAGCACACCTCGTTGATTGAGCGGGTGTATCCGGGACTGGCGCACGGCATCAACGCACCCGAGCTCGACGACGTACGCGACTTCCTCGCCGCCGAGGTCGGTGCCCAGGCGGTGGCCCGCGCATGAGCGGTACCACCCCGTTCGAGATCGGCATTTTCACCTTCGGCGACCTCACCCGCAGCGCCAAGGGGAAGCCGATGGATGCCGCGGCGCGAACCCGCGACATCCTTGAATGGGCGCGGGTCGCCGACGAGGCCGGGCTGGATGTCTTCGGCGTCGGCGAGAACCATCGGGAGGACTTCGCGGTGTCCTCACCCCCGGCCCTGCTGGCCGCAGCGGCCGCGCAGACCAAACGAATCCGCCTGACCAGCACCGTCACCGTACTCTCGAGCGCCGATCCGGTCCGTGTCTTTGAGGACTTCGCAACGCTCGATCTCATCAGCGCCGGACGCGCCGAAATCACCGTCGGACGCGGCGCCTACCTGGAGTCCTTCCCGCTCTTCGGCCAGCAGTTGGAGCGCTACGACGAGTACTTCGAAGACCGGCTCGAGCTGCTGCTGCGGATCCGCGACGAAAACCCCGTCACTTGGAACGGAACCACCCGTCCACCGCTGCGGGATGGGGGAATCTGGCCGCGCCCGGTCCAGGCCGTCCTGCCGATCTGGGCGGCGGTCGGCGGGACCCCTGCCTCGGCGGTGCGTGCCGGAAAGCTTGGGCTGCCGTTGTACCTGGCGATCCTCGGGGGTCCGGAGCGGTTCGCACCCTTGGCCGAACTGTATCGCCACTCCGCCGCATAGGCCGGCCAGATGCCGGGGCGGATCGGCGTGACCTCGCACTTCTACGTCGAGAATACCTCGCAGGGAGCACGGGATACGTTCTTCCCACACTATGGTGCATACATCGGACAGAACATGCCGCGCACCGGACGGCTCGATCGCGTAGGCTTCGAGGCCTGGGCGGGCCCGCGCGGCGCGATCTTTGCTGGCAGCCCGGCCGAAATCGTCGACAAGATCCTTTGGGAGCACGAGATTCTGGGCCATACCCGCTTCCTCGCCCAGGTCGGCCTGGGTGGTTTGTCGCAGGCGGAGACCCTGCGGTCCATCGAACTGCTCGCGACCGAGGTGCTGCCTGCCGTCCGGGCGGCGCTGAAGCACTAGCGGTTCCTCCGTGGCGACGACGGCGGCCACGTGCCCAGCCGCGTCCGTGGAGTCCAGCCATCGAAGCGCCACCCACGATGGACCAGGGGTGGCGCCGTTCGTCAACGGCTCGATGCCGGTTCCGCAATGCGCGTTTGGCATATGCTGGCCCTGGCAGGTGGCGCCGGGTCCACCCGGACGCCCGGCCTCCGCGAGGCCCAGACTCCGAGAGAGGGGTGCGCATGAGTGGTTCCGACGCAGTCCTGGCAGGACTTGAGTCCGAGCTCGGCTGGCTCAAGGAGACCTACACCCACCTGCACCGGCATCCCGAACTGAGCTTTCAGGAGCATGGGACATCGAAGCTCGTCGAGGAGAAGCTCACCGCCTTCGGCTACGCAGTGACCCGCATCGGCGGCACCGGCGTTGTCGGCGTCCTGGCGAACGGGGACGGACCCACGGTGCTTTCCCGGGCCGACATGGACGCTTTGCCCGTCACCGAGGCCACCGGGCTGCCCTACTCCTCCGGGGTGGACGGCGTGATGCATGCCTGCGGGCACGACATGCACGTCACCGCCCTGCTTGGTGCCGCCAAGCTTCTGGCGGACGGCCGCGGGGCCTGGTCGGGCACGTACATCGCGCTGTTCCAGCCGGCCGAGGTGGTCGGGGGAGGCTCCCAGGCCATGGTCGACGACGGCCTCGCCGCCAAGGTGCCACGGCCCGACGTCGTCTTCGGCCAGCATGTGATGCCGATCCCGGCAGGGACCCCCGCCACCACGGCCGGGCCGGTCCTCTCGGCCGGGGACTCGCTCAAGATCACCGTGCACGGGAAGGGTGCCCACGGCTCGATGCCGCACATGTCCGTGGATCCGGTGGTGCTGGCCGCCTCGATCGTGCTCAAGCTGCAGACGATCGTCTCACGGGAGACCAAGCCCGGGGAGTTTGCCGTGGTCACCGTGGGGGGCGCTCAACGCGGGGACGAAGTCAAACATCATCCCTGACCGGGCGACCCTGCTGGTGAACATCCGCAGCTACGACAACCAGGTCCGGGCTAGGGTGCTGGCTTCGATCGAGCGGATCGCCAGGGGGGAAAGCATTGCCGCCGAGTCGCCGCGGGAGCCGGATTTCGAGTACTACGACCAGTTTCCGCTCACCAGCAACGATGCCGGTGTGACGGAGCGGGTCAGGGCCGCGTTCACCGCCCGCTTCGGTGCCGACGCGGTGCACAGTGCCGAGCGGCAGACCGCCTCCGAGGACTTCAGTCGCATTCCCGACGCCTTCGGGGTCCCGTACACGTATTGGCTGCTCGGCGGGTGCGACGCGGAGGCGTACCGGGCCGCGGCCTTGAGGGGAACCGTGGCCCAGGACATCCCGGCGAACCACTCGCCGCTCTTCGCCCCCGTGGTTGATCCGACCCTGTCCACGGGCGTCCAGGCCCAAGTCGTTGCCGCCCGGGCGTACCTGGACAAGGACGCCTGACACGCAAAGCCTTGCCGCAACCACCGGCCAGGGTGGGCAAATTGGGTCAGCCAACGCGGCCGTGACTCCTGGGCATCCCGGTCGGACCGAACCTGTCGCGTCCTATGGCAATGTCTTCTGGTGGGAGAACTTTGGCGAGTACGGCTTCCTGACCAAGCTTCGTCCAGAGCAATTGCGAGACATCGGCCCCGCGTTGAGCCCGATGGCCGCCTTCCTGCTGCTCCGGGGGGTGGGGACCTTGCCGCAACGCATGGACAACCACCTCCGCAACGCCGGGATCCGTGTTCTCGTTCGGGGTGCGCGGGCGTTGGCGAGGACCTGGTGCGGATTTCCGTGGGGCTGGAGGATCTGGCGGACATCCTGTGGGACCTGGACCAGGCACTGGAAGCATCCCAAGGGTACGCCATCGAACTCATTGACAGCCAGGAGGTTGATCCATGCGAACTGCAACACCAACCGTTGTTCCTTCGCCGGAAGCCACAGCATGGGAGGCGCCGTCGGCAGCGGAGCGTTTGGCCCTCCTGCGAAACGCCAAGTCCATTGCCATCGTCGGAGCCTCGGGCACGCCGTCACGGGCATCCTACTTTGTGGCCACCTACCTCACCACGTCCGCCTGGTACAAGGTCTACTTCGTGAATCCCGTGGTCAAGGAAGTCCTGTGCCAGCCCACGTATGCATCCTTGGCGGACATCCCGGAACCGGTGGACATTGTGGATGTCTTCCGCAAGCACGATGATCTCCCCGGGGCGTTGACGGAGGCCGTGGCCGCAGGGGCCAAGGCGCTGTGGCTCCAGCTGGGGTCCTGGCACCAGGACGTGGCCCGGAACGGCGAAGCCGCTGGACTGGCGGTGGTGATGGACCGTTGCGTGAAGATCGAGCACGCCCGGTTCCACGGCGGCCTCCACCTGGCCGGGTTCGACACCGGCGTCATCTCGTCTGGGCTGGCCACCCACCTCCACGCGCTTGCGCCGCCACATCGCAGCGGAGACCCACCCTGGTGGGCATTGCAGGCCGCCGTGCCGGCCATTCATAGGGGGACCGGTAAAAGGGCGGGCATGTGGTCAGTATGCTTGGCACCACGCAGTGTGATGGGAATGATGGTCACTTGCGGTGTAACCACTCAGGTGGTTTTGGCGATTGACGGCGCGCCTCGTTGACATGATCGAGGTTGGGTTCAGGCTGTTGTTGTGTCCGGGGATCCGTCGTATACAGAATTGCTCGATCAGCTTGCGTCGTTGCGGTTGGTGGTCGCGGAGCAGTCGCGCCTGATCGAGGCACTGCGGGTGGAGAACGCCGAGCTGCGGGCCCGGTTGGGCCAGTCGCCACGGAATTCCTCCAAGCCCCCGAGCAGTGAAGGTTATGAGAAGCCTGGCCCGCGTTCGCGCCGGCAACAAACCGATCGGTCTCCGGGCGGCCAGCCTGGCCACAAGGGCCACACCCTCAAACAGGTCACGGCCCCGGATGAGGTTTTGATCCATGTCCCGGCGGTGTGTGGCGTGTGCGGGGAGTCATTGGCGGGGGCACCGGTGGCCTCCAGTGAATCCCGGCAGGTCTTTGACCTGCCCCCGATCACGGTGTGGATCACCGAGCACCGGATCCGGCACCTGCGGTGTTCGTGTGGGCACGTGACGATGGCGGATGTTCCGGCTGGGGTCGGTGCGCCGGCGCAGTACGGGCCCCGGGTCCGGGCCCTGGGCGTCTACCTGCTCACCGTCCAGCACCTGCCGCTGAAGCGCACCGCCGAATTGATAAGTGATCTGGTCGGGGCACCGGTCAGCCAGGGATCCCTGGTCAGCTGGCAGGCGGAGGCGGCCGCTGGCCTGGACGGGTTCGATGAGGCCCTGGTCCGGGGATTGTCTGCGGCGGACGTGCTTGGTGCCGATGAGACGGGGATCCGGGTGGACGGGAAACTGGTCGGGTGCATGCGGCCCGCACCGAGACACTGACCCGGTACACGGTTTCCCCCAAGCGCGGATACGCGGCGATGGAGGAAGCCGGCGTGCTGACGGCTCTGGCACCGGGTACGGTGCTGGTCACGGATTTCTTCGCACCCTACTGGCGCCTGGATGTCACCCATGCGGTGTGCGGGGCCCATTTGGGACGTGAGCTGGTGGCAGCGTCCGAAGTGCCCGGGCAGGAAGGCTGGGCCGTGCCCATTGAGCGGTTGCTGGAGGAGATCAATCGTGTCGCCCACCGTGCCCGGGAGGCTGGCGGGACCGGCTTCGCCGCGGCCCTGGTGGCAAAGTACCAGCGAAGATACGAAGCCCTCATCAAGGCCGGGTGGGCGGCAAACCCCGAGTTCTTCCCGGGCAAGCACGCCACGAAACGGCCCAAACACGTGAACCTGCTCGACCGCCTCGACGGCCATCGCGAGGAGGTGCTGCGCTTCGCCACCGACCTGCGGGTCCCCTTCACCAACAACGGCTCCGAGCGTGACATCCGGCCCCTGAAGATCAAGATGAAGGTCTCCGGCGGGCTGCGCACCATGGCCGGCGCCGAAGCGTTCTGCCGGCTGCGCTCCTACTTCTCCACCGCCGCCAAACAAGGCCAATCAGCGTTCGCCGCGATGACCACGCTCCACAACGGCAACCCCTGGCAACCCGCCATTAGCTAAACCGGCCCCTCGCTCACGAAACCAGCTGAGCAGTTACCTTGCGGTGGCCATTCCGTGCCACCAGGAGAATCATTTGCAGGAGGATACATGGAAGTTTGGCCCGGAACCGCCTACCCGTTGGGAGCCTCCTTTGACGGCACTGGCACCAACTTTTCCCTGTTCAGCGAGCGAGCCGAAAGGGTGGAGCTTTGCCTTCTGGCAGAGGATCTGACGGAAACCCGCATCGAGCTGACCGAGGTGGACGGGTACGTGTGGCACTGCTACATGCCACAGGTCCAGCCGGGGCAGAAATACGGCTACCGCGTGCATGGACCGTACGAGCCGGAGCATGGCCAGCGGTTCAACGCCAACAAGCTGCTCCTTGACCCGTACGCCAAGTCCATCCAGGGCCAGATCGACTGGAACCCCGCTCTCTTCTCCTACAATTTCGGTGATCCGGACTCCCGCAATGACGCCGACTCGGTTTCGCACACGATGCACGGGGTGGTCATAAACCCGTTCTTCGACTGGGACGGCGACCGCCAGCTGCGCATCCCGTACCACGAGTCCGTGATCTACGAGGCCCACGTCAAGGGCTTGACCGAGCTGCACCCGGAGATCCCGGAGGAACAGCGCGGCACGTACTCCGGCGTCTCCCACCCCGCCGTGATCGAGCATTTCAAAAAGCTTGGCATCACAGCTGTGGAGCTCATGCCGGTCCACCAGTTCGTCAACGACGGCACCCTTGAGGAAAAGGGCCTCAGCAACTATTGGGGCTACAACACCATTGGCTACTTCGCCCCGCAAAACACGTACAGTTCCACCGGAGACGTCGGATACCAGGTCCAGGAGTTCAAGGCCATGGTCCGTGACCTGCACCGGGCTGGCATCGAGGTGATCCTCGACGTGGTCTACAACCACACGGCCGAAGGCAACCACCTGGGCCCCACGCTGTCCTTCAAGGGCATCGACAACACCGCCTACTACCGCCTGGTCGACGACGATTTGAAGCACTACATGGACTACACGGGAACCGGGAACTCGCTCAACGTCCGGCACCCGCACTCCCTGCAGCTGCTCATGGACTCGCTGCGCTACTGGGTCACGGAAATGCATGTCGACGGGTTTCGGTTCGACCTCGCCTCCACCCTGGCCCGCGAGTTCTACGACGTCGACAAACTGTCCACCTTCTTCGAGCTTATCCAGCAGGACCCGATCGTCTCCCGGGTCAAGCTCATTGCCGAGCCGTGGGACGTCGGCCCCGGCGGCTACCAGGTGGGCAACTTCCCGCCGCAGTGGACCGAATGGAACGGCAAATACCGTGACACCGTCCGTGACTTCTGGCGCGGGGAACCGTCCACCCTCGGCGAATTCGCCTCGCGGCTGACCGGCTCGGCGGACCTCTACGAGAGCTCCGCCCGCCGCCCGGTGGCCTCCATCAACTTCGTCACCGCCCACGACGGCTTCACCCTGCGCGACCTCGTGTCCTACGACGAGAAACACAATGAAGCCAACGGCGAAGGGAACAACGACGGCGAATCGCACAACCGCTCCTGGAACTGCGGTGCGGAAGGCGACACCGACGACGACGCCGTGCTGGCCTTGCGCGCCCGCCAGCAGCGCAACTTCATCGCCACGCTCCTGCTCTCGCAAGGTGTCCCCATGCTCGTGCACGGCGACGAACTTGGGCGCACCCAGCAGGGCAACAACAACACCTATTGCCAGGACTCCGAACTCAGCTGGGTGCACTGGGCCGCCATGGACCAGCCGCTCGTCGAGTTCACGGCCGTGGTCAACAAGATCCGCCATGACCACCCGACGTTCCGGCGCAGCCGCTTCTTCGACGGCCGCCCGGTGCGCCGCGGAGAGGGCGAGAAGTTGCCCGACATCGTCTGGCTCAGGACGGACGGCACCGAGATGCTGCCCGAGGATTGGGACAGTGCATTCGGCCGGACCATCGGCGTGTTCTACAACGGGCACGGCATCCGCGGACAGGATGCCCGGGGCCGCCGGATCACCGACGACAGCTTCCTGATGGGATTCAACGCCGCCGACGACGACGTGGACTTCCAGCTGCCGGCCGAGGAATACTCACCCTTCTGGGAAATCCTGGTGGATACGGCCGGCAGCGGCGACAACGAACCGCTCAAGGCCGGATCCGTGTTGAAGCTGGCGGCCAAGTCCCTCGTCGTACTGCGCGCCTACTCGGGCCCGGAGGTGGTGGTGGACTACTCCGCCGCGGGTTCCCTGGCTGCCATGGCCGCCGAGGAGGAGGCCTACGGGGAGATGGTGGAGGCCCAGGCCGCAGCAGTCAGTGCCGCGAAGGAATCCTCCTCATGAGGAGCCCCGCCTCCACCTACCGGCTGCAGATCCGGGCGGACTTCACGCTTCAGGACGCCGCGGAGACTGTGCCCTACCTGAAGTCGCTCGGTGTGGACTGGATCTACCTTTCGCCGATCCTGACCGCCGAACGGGGCTCCGACCACGGCTACGACGTCACCGACCCCGCCGCCGTCGATCCTGAACGCGGAGGCCCCGAGGGGCTGCTGGCCGTTTCCAGGGCCGCCCGCGCCGCAGGACTTGGCGTGCTTGTCGACATCGTGCCCAACCACGTGGGGGTGGCCACACCGGCGCAGAACCCCTGGTGGTGGTCGCTCCTGAAGGAGGGCCGGGGGTCGCGCTATGCCCAGGCGTTCGACGTCGACTGGGCCGCCGGCAACGGCCGCGTACGGATCCCTGTCTTGGGGGAGGACGCGGATGCGGACACCCTGGCGGTCAAGGACGGGGAGCTGCGCTACTACGACCACCGCTTCCCGCTCGCCGAGGGCAGCTACGCCGATGGCGATGATCCGCGCGAGGTGCACAGGCGGCAGCACTACGAGCTGATCGGCTGGCGCCGTGCCGACACCGATCTGAACTACCGGCGGTTCTTCGCCGTCAACTCGCTCGCCGGCATCCGGGTGGAAATCCCGGAGGTCTTTGACGAGGCCCATGCGGAGATCGTCCGCTGGTTCCGGGAGGATCTGGTGGACGGCCTGCGGATCGACCACCCCGACGGCTTGGCCGATCCGGCGGGCTACCTGCACCGGCTGCGTGCGGCCACGGGCGGCAGCTACCTGCTGGTCGAGAAGATCCTCGAGCCGGGGGAGCCGCTGCCGGCGGCCTTCGACTGCGAGGGTACCACCGGGTACGACGCCCTCGCGGACGTCGACCGGGTGTTCGTCGACGCCGGCGGCCAGGCGGGGCTGGATGCCCTGGATGCCAGGCTGCGCGGCGGCGGCGTGCCCGACTACCAAGAGATAATCCACGGCACCAAGCGCCGGATCATGGACGGGATCCTGCACTCTGAGATGCTCCGGCTGGCCCGCTTGGTGCCCGCCGGCGCCGGGCTCAGCCTGGCGCAGTCCGCCGATGTGCTGTCCGAAATCATTGCCGCGTTCCCGGTCTACCGCAGCTACCTGCCCGAGGGTGAGGGCGTCCTGCGCGACGCCTGCGCGCTGGTGGCCCGCCGCCGCCCCAAGCTGGCGGCCGCCGTGGACCTGCTGCTCCCGCTCCTGCTGGCGGCCGGGCTGGAAGACGGGGCCGAACTCGGCCGCCGCTTCCAGCAGACGTCCGGCATAGTGATGGCCAAGGGCGTGGAGGACACCGCGTTCTTCCGCTACACCCGGCTGGGAAGCCTCACCGAAGTGGGGGCGGATCCCACCGAATTCGCCGTCGCACCGGAGGAATTCCATGCACGGATGTGCCGCCGCCAGGCCGAACTTCCGCTGTCCATGACCACCCTGGGCACCCATGACACCAAGCGCAGCGAGGACACCCGGGCCCGGATCTCCGTCCTGGCCGAGCTGGCGCCGGAGTGGGGGCGCACCCTGGACCGGCTGCAGGAACTCGCTCCGCTGCCGGACGGGCCGCTGGCCAACCTCCTGTGGCAGGCCGTCGCCGGGGTATGGCCGGCGGACCGGGACCGGCTGCAGTCCTACGCCCGGAAGGCTGCCCGGGAAGCCGGCAACTCGACAAACTGGATCGACCCGGATCCGGCCTTCGAGGAGAAACTGGCTGCCGCCGTCGACGCCGCCTTCGACAACGCCGAGGTGCGCGCGGAACTGGACGCACTGGTTTCACTGCTGGAACCCTATGGTGCCTCCAACGCCCTGGCGGCGAAGCTCGTGCAGCTGACCATGCCCGGGGTGCCGGATGTGTACCAGGGCACCGAATTCTGGGACCGGTCGCTGACGGACCCGGACAACCGCAGGGACGTCGACTTCGCGGCCCGCCGGCACGCGCTGGCGATCCTCGATGCCGGCGGGCGTCCGGCATCGTACCGGGCCGATGCCGCGAAACTGCTGGTGACCTCGCGCGCGCTGCGGCTGCGCCGTGACCGGCCGGAGCTGTTCACCGGCTATGCGCCGGTGGCGGCTGGTGGCACGGCCGCGGCGCACCTGCTCGCGTTCAGCCGTGGCAGCGGCCCGGGGGAGGGCGCTTTGACGCTGGCCACCCGGCTGCCCCGGGGCCTGGAGCAAAAGGGCGGGTGGCAGGACACTGCGATCACCCTCGAGGTCGAAATGACCGACGGGCTGACCGGCCGGAGCTTTGGCCCCGGCGAGGCCGCGGTGGGGGAAATCCTGCACGGCTACCCCGTGGCCCTCCTGGTGCCTGCCGGAAGGCACTGAGGCGAGGCAGCGCCGACGGCGGGGATGTGCCGTGTTGCGAACCACCGATAGCCGAACGAAAGCTGGAATGACTGTGCGTGCACAAGGAAACGAACGCTTTGATCTCTGGGCGCCCGAAGCGGGCACGGTCGCGCTGCTGGCCGATGGCCGGGAATACGCCATGAGCCGCCGCACTGGGGATGGCGCCGGCAACGAGGGCTGGTGGACGGCGGCCGGGGCCCCGGCCGAGGGTGAGGTCGCCTACGGCTACCTTATGGATGGGGACAGCACGCCCCTGCCGGACCCCCGGTCCCGGCGCCAGCCCGAGGGCGTCCACTCCCTGTCACGGACCTTCGACCCGTCCGCCCATGCGTGGGCGGACGGGCGGTGGCCGGGGCGCGGACTGGCCGGAGCGGTCATCTACGAACTGCATCTGGGCACTTTCACGCCCGAAGGCACCCTGGATGCCGCGGCCGCCAAGTTGGACTACCTGGCGGAGCTTGGCATCGACTTCGTGGAGCTGCTGCCGGTCAACGGCTTCAACGGCACTCACAACTGGGGATACGACGGCGTCCTCTGGTACGCGGTGCACGAGGGCTACGGCGGGCCGGCGGCCTACCAGCGGTTCGTCGACGCCGCCCACACCGCGGGGATCGGCGTCATCCAGGACGTGGTCTACAACCACTTGGGCCCCAGCGGAAACTATCTGCCCCGCTTTGGGCCGTACCTCAAACCGGGGGAGGGCAACACCTGGGGCGACTCCGTCAACCTGGACGGCGCCGGCTCGGACACCGTCCGCGGCTACATCCTGGACAACGCCGCCATGTGGCTGCGCGACTACCACGTGGACGGGCTCCGGCTCGACGCCGTGCATGCCCTCAAAGACGAGCGGGCGGTGCACCTGCTTGAGGATTTTGGCGCCCTTGCCGACACCGTTGCCGCCGAAACCGGCCGCCCGGTCACCATGATCGCGGAGTCGGATCTGAACAACCCGCGGCTGCTCTACCCGCGGGACGCCAACGGCTACGGCCTCGCCGGACAGTGGAGCGACGACTTCCACCATGCCGTACACGTCAACATCACCGGCGAGACCACCGGCTACTACGCGGACTTCAACTCCGTGGGATCCCTCGCCAAAGTCATGGAACGCGGCTTCTTCCACGACGGCAGCTACTCCAGCTTCCGTGGCCGGCACCACGGCCGGCCCATCAACCCGGCCCTGGTGCACCCTGCCGCGCTCGTGGTGTGCAGCCAAAACCACGACCAGATCGGCAACCGCGCCACCGGAGACAGGCCGTCCCAGACGCTCGGCTACGGGCAGCTGGCCCTTGCCGCCGTCGCCACCCTGGCGTCCCCCTTCACCCCGATGCTGTTCATGGGGGAGGAATACGGGGCAAGCACGCCATGGCAGTTCTTTACGTCCCACCCGGAACCGGACCTGGGAGAGGCCACCGCCGCGGGGCGGATCAAGGAATTCGAGCGGATGGGCTGGGATCCCGCCATCGTCCCCGACCCCCAGGATCCGGCGACCTTCACCCGGTCCAAGCTCGACTGGTCCGAAGCTGCCGAGGGCGACCACGCGCGGCTGCTGGCGCTGTACCGGCGCTTGATCTCCCTGCGCCGGGCAACGCCGGAGCTTAGCGGCTCCGGTTTTGCCGACTCCACAGTCGAGTTCAGTGAAGAGGGCAAATGGCTGGTGCTCCAACGGGGCGCAGTGGAGGTTGCGCTCAACTTCTCTGCCGATGCGCGCCAAGTCCCCGCCGGGGGTCCACCCTGCTGATTGCCACCGACGACGGGATCCGTCCCACCCTGGGCGGCCCTTCCGCCGGGCTCGAAATGCCGGGGTACAGCGCGGCGATCACGGCGGGCTAGGGAGGAATCGAGGGGCTTTCGCGAGGCGCTATTCCGTGCCGCCGACGGTGGCTGCCGGCTCGAGAAGAGCCCCATTTGCGACGTGCCGGACGGAGGCCTGCGTCCCGAGGGGGGTCAGTTCGCCTGCCCTTCCGCCGCCAGGCGGTGGCCCGGCTTGAACGTGTTCGCGAACGGGTAGAGGCGCACCACGTACTCCTCGATCTTCCCCGGCTCCACCGGCACCGAAAGGGTTTGCGGGTGGAAGGGGTTGCCCTCGGTGGTGCGGTCGTCGAGCTCGCGGTGCGAGGTCTTGAGGTAGCCGGTCGTGGCCAGCTGGCGCTTGCCGTTAGGGAAGGTGTCCCAGAGGCGCAGGATGAAGTTGGTGTCGACCGCATCGATTTCCGCAAAGAGGTGCGCGGCACCGGTGCCGATCATCGCCGTGTCCTCTTCGAACATGTCGGTGCTCCAGGACAGGACTTCCACCTTGTCGGTCACCCTCAACGGTGCCTGGTAGAAACCGTCAGGGGCGGTGTACCCAACGCCCATCGGTTCGGGCTCCGGGGACAGCTTGCCGCGCGGGCGCCCGGCTGACCTCGAAGCGGCTGGGCAGCTGCGCCTCGGTCATCGGCTTCTGGGGATCCGCGATTCCCTCGCCACCTGCGAAGCGATGACCACACTGATACCGACCGGCCGTGGAATAGGGTCCCCGGCCGGGCAGTGTCGGTGCCTTCTCGGGCTTACAGCCAGGAAGGGGCTGCGGGCACCCCGACGGCCTGGCCGGTGCCAGTGGTGGCGGTGGCGCCGTCGGCGGAGCGGCCGGCAGCCCACGCGGCCACGGCGGCCAGGTCCCCGGCGACGGTGACGGCGCCGGGATTGCCGGTGTCCCCGAACGTGAGAACGTCGCCGTTGGCACCGGATGGGCCGGAGGCCCGGATGATGAGCCCGGTGTCGGTGCCGCGGGTGTGCCAGGCCCCCGTGATGTCTGCAAGCAGCCGGGCCAGCACGGGGGCCGGGATGTCGGCGAACGTGGCACCGTTGTCCAGGTCGACGGCGTGGATCCAGACTTCGCGGGTGCGCATCCACACGGTCTCCGCGGCCGGGACAACGCGGCCCTGGGCAGTTTTGACCTGGTGCCGCCAGGCGTCCGCGGGCAGGTCGCGCCATTCGACGTTCAGGTGCACGGCGGCATGGTCGAAGAGGTTTCGCAGCGCGATCGGGCTCAGGGTGGCGCCAAAGTCGATCTCGTGGCCTCTGGCCTTCGGGGAGGGGTACATCGGGGTTTCCACCCCGGTGGCGGCCCACTCGATGAGCCGGGCGATGGCGCGGGCGTTGTAGCCAACATGCGCCACCACGTGCCGCCGCGACCAGCCCGCCAGCAGGGAAGGCCCGTCCAGGTCTGCGTCGGAGAGTTCGTTGAGCTTCCGGGCAAAAAACGCCGTGCCCCGCCGCGCCTGCAGCAGGGCCGTGAGCAGGTCCGGGTCCGTGGTCTGGTCGTGGCGGGCAACCATCAGGCTTCCTTGACCACGCGGTTGCTCAGCTGCCCCAGGCCCTCGATGGTGGTGACCAGCAGCTGGCCCTCCTGCAGGTAGCGCTTGGGGTCCTGGGCGTGGCCCACGCCTCCCGGGGTGCCGGTGGCGATGACATCGCCCGGGTTCAGCGTGACGATGGTGGAGATGTAGGAGACCAGGAACTCCGGGGTGAAGACGACGTCGTTGGTGGGTGTCTGCTGCTGGATTTCCCCGTCGACCGCGGAGGTCATGAGGCCGCCGTTGAACTCGTCCTTGGTGACCAGGGCGGGGCCGAAGGGGGTGGACTTCTCCCAGGTCTTGCCCTGCAGCCACTGGATGGTGCGGAACTGGTAGTCGCGCATGGAGACATCGTTGAGCACGGCGTAGCCCGCGATGTGGGCGGGGGCGTCGGCTTCGCTGATCCGGCGGCCGGTCTTGCCGATCACGACGGCGAGTTCGGCCTCCCAGTCCACGGTGTCGGATTCCTGCGGGAGGGCGAGGTCGTCGTTGGGGCCGATCAGGGATTCGGCGTACTTGGCGAACAGGGTGGGGAACTCGGGGACTTCCCGGCCCATTTCCTTGATGTGGTTGCGGTAGTTGTGCCCGACGCAGATGATCTTCCCCGGGAACGGGACGACGGCGTCCAGGTCCGCACCCTCGAGCGGGTGCGTGGCGCCGGAGGCAGCCTTGGCGATGGACTCCCAGGAGGAGTCCTTCAGCAGGGCCCCGACATCGGCGAAGCCGTCGATCTCGACCAGGGTGCCGCCGTCCTGGCGGACGGCCGTGGTTCCAGTTGCGGTGCGGAGGGTGAGGAGTCTCATTTGGTGGTACGTCCTTCGGTGTAGGTGCGGGTGAAGTTCAGCCGTTCGAAAATGGGGGCGTCGCTGAAGCGGAAGAGGTCAAACTCCGTCTCGGCCTGCAGGGACCATTGGGCCCAGGACGGGACGACGAAGAGGTCGCCCTTGGCCAGATCCTTGGTTTCGCCGTTCAAAACCACGGAGCCGGAGCCGTCGAAGACCTGCCAGACGCTGGAGCCGACCTCGTGCAGGGGCTCGGTGCCGGCGCCGGGCCGCAGCCGGTGGAACTCGGCCCGGATGGTCGGCATTACGTCCCCGCCGGTGGTGGGGTTGCTGAAGCGGACCGCGGCGTGGCCCTGGGAGACGGTGGCGGGGTGGCCCTCGTCCTCGAGCAGCAGCTGCTCGGCCAGGGCCCGGTCGGTGTGTTCCCAGCGGTACGCGGCGATGGGGGAGCTGGTGGTGTTCTCTAGGCCGGAGAGCGGGCGCAGGCCCGGGTGCGCCCAGAGCCGTTCGGAGCGGGAGATGTCCGGGGTGGATTCGTCGGTGACGCGCTCGGTGCCGAACTCGAAGAAGCCGGCGTCGGCGTAGTGCACGAACGGGATGTCCAGCCCGTCGATCCAGGCCATTGGCTCGTCGGTGTCGTTGTGGTGTCCGTGGAAGTTCCAGCCCGGGGTCAGGAGGAAGTCGCCGCGGGACATCCGCACCGGGTCACCGTTGACGACTGTCCAGACGCCCTCGCCCTCAACGACGAAACGGAACGCGTTCTGCGAGTGGCGGTGCTCCGGGGCGGTCTCGCGGGCGCCGAGGTACTGGATCGCGGCCCACAGGGTGGGGGTGGCGTAGGGGGTGCCGGGCAGGCCGGGGTTGGCCAGGGCGATGGCGCGGCGCTCCCCGCCCCGGCCGACCGGGACAAGGTCCCCGGCCCTCGCGGCCAACGGGTACAGCTCGGACCAGCGCCAGACGTGCGGGACGGCCTTCGGGGTGGGGACCATCGGCATCAGGTCCGCGATCTCGGTCCACAGCGGGATGAGGTTTTCGCTCTTGAAGTCGCGGTACAGCTCCTCCAGCGCGGCGGCCTCCTGGGGCGTGTGCTCGGGAACCGTGTGCGCGGCGGCAACTGATTCGTGGGTCGTGTGCTCGGCGTTGATGGACACGGGGCCTCCTCGGTAGGTGTGGACACTTCTGCGGCGTGCCTCGACTCTACGGAGACCCGGATGTGACTTCCAACATATTCTGCTGGCCAGAATCTATTCCCAATACCGGCCCAAAGGCCGGGACGTTGTCAATCGGCGTGGGCGGGATTCGCCGCAATGTCGATCTCAAGCTGGCGGCGGGTTTCCCGGATTGCCGGGACGAGCCCGGCATCGAAGACCTTGCGGAAGCGAGGTGCCGGAGTGGCGACGCTGAGCGCGCCGACGACGTGCCCGCGCCCATTGTGCAAGGCAACACCGAGGGCGCTCACGCCGTCTTCCGTGCCTTCGAAATTGGCGGCGAAGCCGTTCCTGCGAACGGATTCAAGCTCGCGCAGGAATGCCGGGTACTCCGCGTCCGCAATGGTGTCTCCGCCAATCTCGGCATTGTTGCTGCGGAAGAGCGTCTCGATCATGGTCGGTTCCAGTTCGGCGAGCATGGCCTTGCCGCCTGAGGTCTTGTCGGCCGGCATCACCGTCCCTTGCCTGTCACCAACCCGCACAACACTCTCCCCTTCCACCGTGGAAAGGAAGCGCACTTTCGTACCCACCCGCACCATGAGGTTGACTGTCTCGTTCAGTTGCGCGGAGAGCAGCTCCATGTGCGGCTGGGCGATCGAGCGCAGCAGCCTGGTCCAGCTGAGCCCGGCCGGTCCGACGCCCATCGCCGGGCCCGGCACATAGCGGCGGGTTTCATCCTGCACGGCGAATCCTCGGTAGACCAGCATTGCCATGAGGCGGTGGGCGGTGGACGGGGCCACGCCCAACTCCGCGGCGGCGTCCTTGAGCCGCAGCGCACCACCGTCGCGAAGCAACTGGACGAGCTGGAGCGCATTGTCGACTGCCTCGATGGGATAGGTCGGCCGTTTTTGTGCGGGCCTCCGGACTGACGTGAAATCTAGGTTGTTCTGCACATCAGAATTATATTGTGGTTAACCTGTGACGGCTACGACAGTAGTGGCATGAGTCACATACCTTCCGCTGAAGCGCCACAATGGTCCCCGCAGGGGACATCCGGCCCGATAGCCACCGATGGGCCCGCACCACGGTTCTCCAAAGCCTCTGCCGCGGCCGTCATCGTCTGCTGGCTATTGGTGGTCTTCGATGGCTACGATCTGATCGTCTACGGCACCGTCCAGTCTTCGTTGATCGCCGAAGCAGGGTGGGGCCTGACGAAGGCCACCGCCGGAACCATCGGCTCCATGGCATTCCTTGGCATGATGATCGGCGCCATCGTCGCCGGCCGCATGGCCGACTCCTGGGGCCGCCGCCGCACCATCCTCTGGTGCGCCATCATCTTCTCCATCTTCACCATCCTCTGCGCCTTCGCACCCAACGCCGCCGTCTTCGGCGCAGCGCGGCTTATCGCCGGCATCGGTCTCGGCGGCCTGGTGCCCTCGGCCAACGCACTCGTTGCAGAACTGGTCCCCGCCAAGCGGCGGTCCATCGTTGCCACCTTGATGATGTCCGGCGTCCCGATCGGCGGATCCATTGCTGCCCTCGTCGGCATCGGGCTGATCCCGGCCTTTGGTTGGGAGTCCATGTTCCTGGTGGCCGCGCTGGCCCTGGTGGTAGTGGTTCCGCTCGGCCTGAAATACCTCCCGGAGACGCTGGCTCCGGCCAGCGCCGCCGACACGGCCGCTCGCAAGGCAGCCGGCACGGGCAGCGGGCAGTCCGGTTTCAAATCCCTGCTCCGCGCCCCGTACCTGGGGGTCAGCCTGCTGTTCGCCCTGGCAACGATCGCGACGTTGTTCGCCTGGTACGGGTTGGGCACCTGGCTGCCCAACCTCATGCAGCTGGCCGGCTACAACCTGGGTTCCGCTCTGACCTTCGCCCTGGCCCTCAACCTGGGTGCCGTGGCCGGCTCGGTCATCACGGCCTGGGCCGGAACCCGCTTCGGTCCGGTCCCGACCGCCATCGCCGCGGCCGTCGTCGCCGCCGGGGCGCTTCTGGTCCTCGTCACAGGCCCGCCTGTCGCCGTCGTCTACCTCATGCTGGTCCTCGCCGGCGTCGGCACGCATGGCACCCAATGCCTCATCATCGCCGCCGTGGCAAGCCACTATCCCGGGCACCTGCGGGGGACCGCGCTGGGCTGGGCTCTGGGTAGCGGCCGCATTGGCGCCGTCGCCGCCCCCCAGGTTGGTGGCCTCCTGCTGGCTGCCGGGCTGGGCGTCAATTCCAATTTCCTCGCCTTCGCCGGTGCAGCCGCGGTTGCCGCGGTCCTGCTGGCCGCCGTCGGCCTCAAACTGAAGTCCAAACTTTCTATCTCCCAAGGAGCAAGCCATGTCTGAGCACGCCAAGTCCACCGATGTCCTCGTCATCGGAGGGGGGATGGCCGGACTGGCCGGAGCCCTGGCACTGCGTGAAAACGGCGCCAAAGTCACCCTCGTGGAGCGGGCCCCCGAATTCGGCGAGGTCGGCGCGGGGCTGCAGATGGCCCCCAACGCATCCCGGGTCCTGAAGCGCTGGGGCCTGCTGGACAAGGCGCGGGAAATCGGCGTCCAGCCCAAACACCTGGTCTTCCGCGATGCCATCACCGGTGAGGAACTCACACGCCAGACGCTGGGCGGCGAATTCGAGGAACGCTACGGTGCGCCGTACATTGTGATCCACCGCAGCGACCTGCACCGGATCCTGCTTGAAGGTTGCGACGCAGCGGGTGTCACGCTTGTCAACGACGTCATGGTTGAGAGCGTTGAAACCGTGAACGGCCGCGGTGTGGCCCACACCGCGGCCGGCGTGGACTACGAGGCCGACGTCGTGATCGGCGCCGACGGGCTCAAGTCCACCCTGCGTCCGCTCGTGGCCAACGACGAGCCGGTCCCCTCGGCCTACGTGGCTTACCGTGGCACCGTGCCGATCACGGAAAACACGCCCAAGGCCGACCTCGAGGACGTCATCGTCTACCTTGGGCCGAACTGCCACCTGGTGCAGTACCCGCTGCGCAAGGGCGAGCTGCTGAACACCGTGGCCGTCTTCAAGTCCGCCTCCTTCGAACGCGGTGAAGAGCAGTACGGGGGAGTGGATGAGCTTGAGGCCGCGTACAAGGACTGCGTCCCGGCCGTCCGGGAAGCGCTGACAAACCTGGGCACCGGCATGCGCTGGCCCATGTACGACCGCGACCCGATCGAGAACTGGGTTGCCGGCCGGATGGTGCTGATGGGCGACGCCGCCCACCCGATGCTCCAGTACCTCGCCCAGGGTGCCTGCCAGGCGCTCGAAGACGCGGCCGTGCTGCAGGACGTCAGCCGCGGCACCGTGTTCACCCCGGACGGCATTCGCCCGGAAGCCTGGGACGGCGCCATCAAGGAGTTCAACAACCTCCGAGCCGGCCGGACCGCCCGGGTCCAGCGCACCGCCCGCATCTGGGGCGAATCCTGGCACGTCTCCGGACTGGCCCGGACACTGCGGAACCTGCTCTTCAAGAGCCGGAAGGACAACGACTTCCAGTACAACGACTGGCTGTACGGCCAGAACGGCGACGGCGTCCCGAGCGTTGAAGCGGCCCACTCCCGTCAGGCCGAGAGGATTTCTGCCTGACTTGGGCGTGCCCCATTCCGTACCGCGCCTAAGAGGCCAGGTCCCCTCGTCCAGAGGGGGACCTGGCCTTTTCGGCTGTGGACGGTGCCGATGCCGTCAATTCAGGCGGGGCTTACTCGGTCCGCGCCCCGCCGATCGGTGGCCGGATGCCCTCAGTCGGCAGCTGCGGCGCGCGTTGGCTCAGTTCTGTCCTGCCGTCCGCAGCGCGCCGGGCTCCTTCGTGAACCTCGGCATCGGCCAGCCCACACTGGTCTCGAACTACCTGGTGCCGAAGCAGAACATCACGCTCCACACCGAGAACGGCATGCTCGGCATGGGCCCGGTGGCCGTGGGGGAGGAGATCGACTGCGACCTGATCAACGCCGGGAAGATCCCCGTCACCGAGCTCGCCGGCACCTCGTACTTCCACCACCGGGGATTTGGCGACCGGGGCGAAGGAGGTCTACATGATGATGTCCCTGTTCACCCAGAACGGGCAATCGAAGCTCGTCCCGAATGCACCTACCCGCTGACGGGGGTGGGCTGCGTGCGGCGCGTCTACACGGACAAGGCCATGTTCCTGACCGGGCCCGACGGCGTGCGCGTCCGTGAGACCTTCGGGGCCACCCTTGCCTGAACTGCAGGAACGGATGGATATGGTGCTGCTGCGCGCATGACGTCGGACACGGCCGGACAGGGAGCGCTCGGGGCGGCCAGGGATCTCGATGTGCCGCGTTCCGACGGGGCAACGGCACGAGCGTAAGCGCGAGCCTTCCTACGTGCCGTGCCGTCGGCGCACCATCTCGGTGATCCAGATGGGCGCGAACGGCGAGGTGCAGTTCGGCGGAGTCGGGTAGTCCTTGAGCACCTCCAGGCGCTCACCGAGGTCGATGGCACGGGCACGGTGCTCGGCATGCTCGATCCCGATCTGGGCCAGGCAGTGGTTCATTGCCCACTGCAGCCGATCCGGGGCCTCTCTCATCTCCGCCTCGATGACGTCGAGCAGTCCTGCAAGGTCGAGCCCCTCAGGCTTCTTTGCCACGCGTTCGGTGGTCAGCGCCCAGCCGGCACTGGCGACCACTGGATCCGGATCGGCGGACCAGGCCAGGCGCAGCTCTTCGGAGTGCGGATTCTTCTTCACCACGTAGTTCACGAGCCAGTCGTGCACCTTCGGGGTGCGCGCCTCGCGCAACATGGCGTCCAACTCGTCACGCTCGAACGCCTTCGGACGGCAGATCAGGATCGCCAGCAGTCTCGCCGCGGTGTCATCCCGCTCCCAGAGCTGGCGCGCGAGTTCCTGCTGCGTCTTCAGCCGTTTCGCGAGCTCTCGCAGTTTGCTGAGGTTCACACCGTGATCGTCACCGTGTTTCTCGTTCACCTCGCGTGCCTTCGGGTCCTCCAGTGCGGCCAGCTCGGCCATCACCTTGGCCACCGTCGTCTCTGCCACCTCAGCCTCCTGTCCATCACGTGTGGGATTCAGCCTACTGGGAAAGCACGATCGACCAGATGGTCAACAAACGCATGTCCACGATGCGGCGGGTGCGATGGCCACCGCGCGGCACCCTCCACTGATCGGTGAAGAGGCCGACATTCACTGCAGGGTTTGGTTGGCGCCACTGATGGCGGATTCCTCCCGGCCCTGTCCGCACTGTGCCGTCGGTCACAGTTCGACCCGCTGGGAACGCACCTTCACATAGGGTTAAGCCGCTGCCTCAACGACGAGGTGGCCGGAAAACAATCAAAGAAGGCAACGGCGCATGAGCTTTGAATCGCACTCCATGACCCTCAAGATCTGGGACCACGCAACGATCGACCACACACTGGAAACGGCCATCAGCCACGTTTCCGCCAGGGCGAACGCCCCGAAGGACCGGGTCAGGGTCACCCGGAGCGGTCCCAACCAGTTCACTGTCAGCGTGGCCGACGGCATGTCCGGCGACTAAGTGGCCCACATCGGGTAGAGCCTGCAGCCGGACCGGAAGTGCCGCCGCAACACCACGTTGCGGCGGCACTTCCGGTTTCGCAGGGTGAAGCATGTGAAGCGCCCCGCGAAACGGACCGCGCGGGTCCCGCAGTGTCGCACTCGCCCCGTCCGAAAAAGCGCTCGTTCGGGGTTCGTCTTGCAGCAAGGGCATCTCACTCCTCGGACCGTTGGCGGGGAGATTTCCTACAGGGGTTGTGGGCCGTGGCCCTTGCCGGCTGAGCGAAGGCGGACGACCTTGACGATTCCAGCGGCTCCCGAGTCCACGTCGCCGCAACAACCTTGCCCGCCAACCGCCCGGCATTGCGACGTCCGGTGGAGCGGACCCGCTAGCGCCCTGCGACGAGAATGTTTTCGGTGAGCTTGGCCCACCCGTCCAATTCCAGCGCCCGGGTGTCGAAGCCGTCCGTGACCAGCATCGTGGACGATGCACCGCCCAGCCCCGAGACCTCAACGATCCGGCCGGTGACGTTCAGGCCGCTGCAGCCCGCAATCCACTGGGGCACATCGCCTGGCGGGACGACGGCCACGCAGGCCACAGTCACATCGTCGTTTTCGGCTGCGAAATACTTGACGTCGTCCTTGGTGGCGAGCAGGCGCGCACTGTCCGCGTTCACTTCTTGTGGGAGGGTGACACCTGCCGGCAGCTTGTCTTCAGGTGTCGAGGCGCGGTCCAAAACCTTCAGCCCAGCCTGGCTGGAGCAGCCGCCCACCAGCAGCGAGGCGCCGATTACGGCGGCAATGAGTGGAACAGGATAACGTCTCATGTCGCGGCCCCCAAGCTGTCGATTCCCCCGAGGCTACACCAAACCGCGGCCGCAAGGCCTGCCCAGCGCTCAAAGTATTTACATGGGCTGTTAGGCGTTCCCTGCGGACCCGTTCCCTGCCACGACTGACGGGAAACCCTTCTGCTTCGCATCCCACGCATCTACGGACGACGTTTCACGCCGGAGGCACTTTTGGGAAAGTGTTGACCCCTGTTCCACGTTCCGGGATTGTTGCCCCATGGGCCGGCGCATCCGAATCCTGTTGTCGTTGGCCCTTGCGGCCATGGCCGCAACCACCATTGGTGTCCGGCTGTGGACTGTTCACCAGCAAACTTCCGACTGGGCCTTGTGGCCACGGGAAGTCCAGTCCAGAGTGCAGTTCTCCGGCCGCGACTACGACTGTGGCCCCGGCGCCCAGGCAGGCAACCACACCCTGGACGGCTTGACCCTCCAAGGGCGCACAGCCGGCGGGGGCGATATCTACGCCCAGCCGTCCACGTCCGATGCCAGTGTCGCCCGCTGTCCATCGGAGAGCGCAGCCGAGCCGGCAACGTTCCACGAGAGCTCGACGCGGCTGTCCGAGGTGTTCGCGTGCTGCCCGCCCGGCCCGGACGACCGCCAGCGGAGTTCCGATGCGGGAATCATGGGCTCGGGCGCGGATATGTGTCGGGGACTGCCCCCGCATTCTTGGCAGCAAGGCTAGAGCCAGCGCCCCGTGAACGGGTTGGCATGCAGGCCAATGGTGAGCAATTCAAGGCCTATCTATGGACCTGCCTACGGTGGGCCATCCGGACAACGCAGTCCACGAACAAGCCGTCTACGACGTCGTCGGCCTTGGCGGCGCGGTAGTCGGTCGCGTCCGGCATTATTTTGGGCTGCTCCAGCTCAAAGTCCTCAGAACCGATCAACACGGCGGCCCGCTTGCCGTTCATGGTGATCTGAACCCGCTCGAATCAGTGTTTTCCCGGAGAGTCTGTGGCTAGGCAGAGGCGATGGCTTCCTTGAGGGCCCCCAGCACCAGAGTCACCGACGCGGCATTTGCATTGGGGCCCATCATTCCGATCCGCCAGAGGCTGGAAGCATAGAAGCCGGCGCCAGCGCCGATCTCGATGCTGAAATACTCCAGAAGATAGCGCCGTACGGCCGCTGAGTCGACGCCGTCGGGGACCTTGACGGTGGTAAGGCTGGGCAGCCGGTGGCCCTCGGCCGCGAACAGCTCAAGACCCATCTCCTGGAGCCCCGCCTGCAACGCGGCCGCTGCCGCGCGGTGGCGGGCCTGGACAGCCGCCAGCCCCTCGGCCAGGATCCTGTGCAAACCCGCCTCGAGGCCGGCGATCATGGAGACCGGCGCCGTGTGGTGGTAGGTCCGGCCGCTGCCGCCGACGGCCCCGACGTAACCGCCGAGCAGGCCGATGTCCAGGTACCAGGAGCGGGGATCCTTAATCCTTCGTTCGAAGGCTCGGGCCGACACCGTGAAGGGCGATAACCCCGGCGGCACGCCGAGGCATTTCTGTGTGCAGGCATAGCCGACGTCGATTCCCCAGTCGTCCGCCGTGACTTCCAGCCCGCCGATGGACGTCACGGCGTCGACTATCAGCAGCGCATCCCCCTTGTTCTGTCCGAGCGATGCGATGTCGGACAGGACTCCCGTTGAGGTTTCGGCGTGGACGGCCGCAATCACCTTTGGTTGCGGGTGGGCCGCCAGCACGCGTTCGACGTCGATGGGTTGGCCCCAGTCGTGGTCGACCCGAACCACCGTCGCGCCGCAACGGCGGGCCACCTCACACATGCGCTCACCGAAGAGGCCATTGACGGCGATCACTGCCACATCGCCGTCGGCCACTGTGTTCACGAAGGCCGCTTCCATCCCGCCGGAACCGGTGGCGCTCAAGGGCAGCGTGCGGGCGTTGCTGGTGCCCCAGACGGTGCGGAGGCCCGCGCAGGTGTTCTCGAGCCGTTCGATGAAGACCGGGTCCAGGTGCCCAATCACCGGATATGCCAACGCGGCGGTCACCTCCGGGTAGCAGTTGCTCGGTCCCGGACCGAACAGGAACCGTGAGGTCAAAATGTCTGGCATTGGCACTCCTTCGTTGCGGCCGCCCCGCCGGCTCCCGGCTCAACCCACTACCCGAACAGAAGTCGATGAAACTTCCGTACAGGATCCTGATGATGTCACTCTCGTCCCGCCTCGCGCCATCAGTTCACGGGTGATGTTGGGAAAACCGTCGCAGCCGGTGCGAATACGCCCAGGCGCGCAGGCTGTACTCTGCTGGCGGAGGGGCGGAAGTGGGAGGTTTTGCCAGGATTTTGACCATGGGGATGCTGCGTGGCAGTGATTGCCGGGCATCAGTCCCCGCCGGGGCGTCCGGAACGGGAGACGGAAGAGGGGTGTTGCTACTCGGCGGAGGGACGTTGACGTTGCCGTTTCGTTGCCGACCGCTGGTCCTTGGCGGCGAGGCGCCGACGGTTCGAAGCCCGGGTGGGCTTGGTCGGACGGCGTTGGGCGGCATCGGGGGCAAGCCCGGCGGTGATGAGTTCGGCGAGTTTGGCCAGGGCGATCTCGCGGTTGCGCAGCTGGGAGCGCTGCTCGGAGGCGGTCACGGTGACCACTCCGGTGATGAGGCGTCGTCCGAGCCGTCTGGCCAGCATCGTCCGCTGTCCCTCGGAGAGCACAGCCGAGGCAGCAACGTTCCACGAGAGCTCGACGCGGCTGTCCGAGGTGTTCACGTGCTGCCCGCCCGGCCCGGACGACCGCGAGAACCGCCAGCGGAGTTCCGAGGCGGGAATCGCGAGCGCGGGCGACACCTCCAGATCCATGCACCAAGCATTGCACGATGCGACCACGGGTGCTGGGGCGCGTGGGCTTGCCGGGAAGCTGCAAGCGGCATGGACGCACGGATACCGGACAACCGGTCCAGAGCCATTGGCCCGGGCGCGGACTTGGGCCGAAAACCGAACCGTCGGGTGGGGGGGCTCCCGACGGGCCAGTGCCATGTGCTTCTCCCGGGTTATGAGTCGGGCGTATCCGCCAGCGAGGCAGGAAGAGCGGCTTCGGCCACCGGGATGGCAGCAGAAGGGAGGTGCCATTACCTTTAACAGCAGAGACTCCCACGAAACGCGTCGCGGATGTTGACTGGAACCTGGTCCACAACTTTGTAAGGAACCCCAGCATGCGAGCAACACTGATGTACGGCGCCGGCGACGTGCGCGTTGAAACCGTTCCCCATCCCAGCATCCAGGATCCCACCGACGCGATCGTGCGCATTGTTGCCGGCTGCATCTGTGGCAGCGACCTGTGGCCGTACGCCTCCAGGCCGGCGTCAGCCGAAGGAGCCCGGATGGGCCATGAGTTCGTCGGCATCGTCAAGGAGCTCGGCGCAGGGGTGGCCGGCTTGGCCGTGGGTGATTTCTTCATTGCCCCGTTCGTCGCCTCCGACGGCACCTGCGATTTCTGCCGGGAGGGCCTGCAGACCTCCTGCCGCCACGGCGCCCATTGGGGCGGCCACGACGACGGCGGCCAGGGCGAATACGCCCGCGTGCCGCAGGCAGCGGGCACCCTCGTCGTGGTCCCGCAGGCTTCGATGAGAGGCTGGTCCCGTCGCTGCTGAGCCTCTCCGATGTCATGTCGACCGGGTACCACACGGCCAAGAAGGCCGGCATCCTGCCAGGCCAAACGGTCACCGTGATCGGCGACGGCGCAGTGGGCCTCTGCGCCGTAGTCGCCGCCGAGCTCATGGGCGCTTCGCGCATCATCCTCATGGGCCGCCACCAGGCCCGCACGGACCTCGGCCGCGTGTTCGGTGCCACGGACGTCGCAACCGGGCGCGGCGACGAGGGCATCGCCAAGGGCAAGGAGCTCACCAACGGCGATGGAACCCACGTGGTGCTCGAGGCCGTCGGCCTCAATCCGGCAATCGAGATGGCGATCGGCGTCGTCCGCGACGGCGGCGTCATCAGCCGCGTCGGCGCACCGCAGTTCTCCGAGGTGCCGCTTGGCTTCGCCGAATTCATGCGCAACATCACGCTCACCGGCGGCGGCGCGCCGACCCGGGCATACATCGACGAGCTGCTGCCGCTCGTGCTGGACGGAACCATCGAACCGGGCAGCGCCTTCGACCACACCATTGGCCTGGACGACGCCCCCGCCGGCTACCAGGCCATGGCGGACCGCGAAGCCCTCAAAGTATTTGTCCGCCCGGAACCAAAGGATCAAAGCAACCATGAACATCACACTCAACAACGGCGCCGTTCTGCCCGCCATCGGGCTCGGCGTCTTCCAGACTCCGCCCGAGGCCACCGTGGACGCGGTTGCGACCGCCTTGGGGACCGGCACCGCCCCATTGATACGGCCGCAGCGTACGGCAATGAGCGCGAGGTGGGGGAGGGCATCCGCCGATCGGGCATCCACCGTTCCGAGATATTTCTCGAGACCAAGGTGTGGATCAGCGACTACGGCTACGAGCAGACGCTGCACGCGTTCGAGAAGAGTGCCGGCAAGCTCGGCGGCGACCAGCTGGACCTGGTCATCCTCCACCAGCCACTGCCCGGAGAATTCGACAGGACGATCGACGCCTACCGGGCCCTGGAGCAGCTGCTGGCGGACGGCCGCGTGCGCGCCATCGGCGTCAGCAACTTCATGCCGAACCACCTGGCGTCGCTGCGCGAGCTGACCTAGGAGGGCGCTGAACAAGGGGCAATTCGGGGCCGCGGGTTTGGCTGTCGCACCTTTCCGGGGCCTTTGGCGGCCCGCTGGGGGTCTCCTTTCTGATCGCCGGAGATCTGGTTCGTGATTTTTGCGGGCCTTGTACCTCCGTTCGTGGCTCCCCGCGGCTGGGATTTGGCCCAGGACCGGGGTGGGGGCCCTTTCCGGGTCTTATCCCAGGGCCCAGGCCCCGTTGTGGCGGGTGAGGCCCAGTTTCAGGAGTCGCCGGAGGTTCAGCGCGGCGGTGCGGACCTGCAGCCAGGCGTTGTTCTTTTCAACTCCCCGGTATCTCAGGGCCCGGTTGCCTCCGGCGACCAGCCAGCCGATGGACCGTTCCACCAGGGGCCGGTGGGCCCGGTAGTCGTGCCGGAACCCGGGCTCGAGGGCGGCGGCCCGGTGGGCGCGCTGGCGGGCGTGGTGGACGGTGATGACGACCTTGCGCCCGCCCTTGGCCGTGGTGCATTTCTCCCGCAGCGGGCAGGCCTTGCAGGCGGTGCCGAAGTTCACGTTGCCTCTGGCGCTGATGGTGCGCACCTCACCTTTGGGGCAGGTGAGCGTGTTCTTTGCTTCGTCGTGGGTGAAGTCGTCCAGGTCGTAGCCGCCGGGCACTGCCGGGCGCAGCGGCCTGGGCTTGACCAGCCCCTGGTGCCCGGCCCCGTCGAGGTGTTCGAGCATGGGCCCGGAGCCGTAGGCCGAATCGCCAAGCATTTGGTAGTCAACCTCCGTATCCTTCATGGTCGGATCGGCGGCGGCCAGCCCGATTCCGGCCTCCGCGTCGCTGGAACCGGGGCCGGCGGCCCGGGTCATCACGGCGCTGGTGTAGAGCCCGGTTTCCGGTTCGGCAATGATGTGTCCCTTGAACCCGTCCATCATCACCGAGCGGGACTTGTGCGCGTGCCTGGCCTCGGGATCCACGATGGAGACCATCCGGTCCCGGGCGACCTTCCGGGCGATCCGCCACCGCCCGTCGGTGCCGTCGGAACCCTCGGCCGGCTCCACGTCCTGGCCCGAAACCAACGCCAGCAGCACGTAGGCCTGCGCCTGCGGCGAGTCTTCTTCCAGGGTGTCGGGATCCACCGCGCCAAGCAGGGCCAGGGCGTCGGTGACCAGCCCCGAGACCAGGGCGTCCTTCGCTTCCTTGTCGTCCCAGGCGATGTCCGGCTTGCCCACGTGCGAGTAATCGTAGGAGGTGGCATGGACCGCCATGAGCGTGGCCCCGTGCTCCATGGCCCTGCCGAAACGGCGGATCACGGCAATCAGCTGGGTGATGGTGTCCTGCCGGGCCACCGCATCGGCGAACACGGTCGAATCCACCGCCCGGCGGTGCCGGCCGGTGAGGACACCGGTCGCGGTGATGACCTGGGCGACGGCTTCGGTGATGCGGTGCGGGTTGCTGCTGCCGCGCAGGCGGTTGCGCCAATGCACCAGCGCCGTGGGATGGAACGCGGTCTCGGTCAGCCCGTACCCGCAGGCGGCCTTCCACCGCAGGTCAAAGGTCAAGGCTTCGGCGGCGGCCCGGTCCGAGAGACCCTCCAGGGCCTGCAGGACCAGGACGGTGCCGATGACCGCGGCCGGGATCGAGGGCCTGCCCCGGGTGGAGGGAAACAGGTCCTCCATCATCGAGTCCGGGAAAAGCTCCGAGCGGTGCCCGGCCAGAAACGCGTAGGCACTCCCCGGGGCCAACAGCTCCCCGGCCAGCGCCTCCACATCCAAATACCCGCGCTGGGCCTCTTCAATTCCTTGCATGCATCCAGTCTTAAGGACCAGGACCCGAAGTCCAGCAGGCGCGCCTTAAACCACCCAAATTGTTCAGCACAGTCCTAGGGCGTGTCTCCCAATGCGGCGCTCCAGATGACGACGGCGTGCAGGACGGCCGCTGAGCGGTAGGTGAGGGCCAGTTTGTCGTAGCGGGTGGCCAGGGACCGCCATTGCTTGAGGGTGTTGAAGCTGCGCTCGACCACATTGCGCCGTTTGTAGGCGTCCCTGTCGTATCTGACGGGGCGTCCCCCGGCGGAGCCCTTGCGTTTCCGGTTGGCCTTCTGGTCGTCCTTTTCCGGGATAACGCACTCGATGCCCCGCCCGCGCAGGTACGCCCGGATTGCTTTGGAGGAATAGGCCTTGTCGGCCATGGCCCGGTCCGGGCGGGTGCGGGCCCGGCCGGGACCGGGCCTTTCTACCTTCAGGGCCTCCATGAGGTTCTCAAACATCGGCGAGTCCCCGCCCTGGCCCGGCCCCAGCAGCAGGACCAGGGGACGCATGTTGCCATCCACCAGGGCGTGGATCTTGGTGGTCAGCCCGCCGCGGGACCGGCCGATGGCATGGTCCTCAGGCTCGTCGAGCAGATTCCTGTAATTCGACAGGTCCCCCTGTGTGGCGGGGCAGGTTCGTGCCGTGCTGGTGGGCACGGTTGACCGTGGAGTCGATCGAGACCTCCCAGTTGATCAGCCCGGCCGTGTCCGCGCGGGTCAGCAACGCCGCCAGGACCTTGTCCCAGGTCCCGTTGGCGGCGTTGCGGCGGTGGTGCTTCCACACGGTCTTCCATGACCCGAAATAGGCAGGGAGATCACGCCATGGGATCCCTGCCCGGTAGCGGTAGATGATGCCCTCGGTCATCAGCCGGTGGTCGTTGAAGGGTCGGCCCGGTTTCCCCGACGAATCGGGCATCAACGGGGCAATGGACTCCCACTGGGCATCGGACAACACGGAATAGCGAGAAGGCACCCATCAATCATGCCAAACCGCAAAACCACTGATTAGGAGACACACCCTAGATCGTCCCGGCGGTCAACCAGATCGAGGTGCACCCCTACTTCTCCCAGCCCGACGTGCGGAAGGCCAACGCAGACTTGGGCATCCTCACGCAGGCCTGGTCACCGATCGGCGGCATCACCTCCTACCGCGGCGATGGTGCGAAGAGCACGTTCAACGACCCCGCCATCCTCGACATCGCGGAACGCCATGGCAAGAGCGCCGCCCAAGCGATGCTGCGCTGGCAGCTGCAGCTTGGACATTCCGTCATCCCGAAGCCGGTCTGTCCGGAGCGCATCGCCGAGAACTTCGACGTTTTCGATTTCGAGCTCACACCGGAGCAAAGGGGCGCCCTTGAGGTGCTCGACACGGGAATGCGTGGGGGTCCCGAACCCGATTCGATCACGATGGAGGCCTTCGGCAGGGAGATCCCGGAAGCATAACGCGGCTGAGTGGCAGAACCGCGCTGGTGCCCGGAGGCACTTCGGGCGCCAGTCCTGCTGCTGTCGAACGAAAACACAGCAACTGAGAGAGGCAGCACCATGGCACAGACCACCAACCGACCCGGCACCGTCCTGCTCGCCAGGGCTACCAGACGCGTGCCTTCGTACGCGATCCTTCGCGCGCCGGCCGGCTCGACGCAGTCGTCTTCACCCAAGGCTCCTCGTACGGCGACGCCGCGGCGGCGGAAGCGGTCGACTACGGGGCCGTGAAAAACGTGCTCAAGGCACTCGGCGGCGGCGCGTCGACCCCTCCAGCGTTGTGGGAGTACAACCCGGCGACGGGTGCCATCAGCAGTCTGGGCATTCTGGATCCTCAGGCCACCCTGGCCCGGGCGGTGGCCGCGACGGCGACAACCGTGTTTTTCGGTGCGGGCAGCATCCTCGGCGATGGCGGAGCGACCAGCAAAACATCGCTGTTCGCCTACGACCGTGCACAGGACACGTTCACCTCGATGCACCGGCCAAGACCGCGGGCGATCCCAGCCTACGGGAACTGGCCATCGTCGGTGACAATATCTACTACTCCACCG
This sequence comes from Pseudarthrobacter sp. P1, assembly GCF_050156935.1. Classification (NCBI taxonomy): domain Bacteria; kingdom Bacillati; phylum Actinomycetota; class Actinomycetes; order Micrococcales; family Micrococcaceae; genus Pseudarthrobacter; species Pseudarthrobacter sp. P1. The sequence continues at coordinate 552,492 of NZ_CP189584.1, forward strand.
ATCGTGGGCTCCAGGTCTATTCGACCACCGCCAAGACCATTGCCGACGTCGATCTGAAGGGGCTGGACCTCGGTGAGATCTGGGGTGTTGACGGCTACCAAGGCAAGCTTCAGGTGGCTTCCGCCTACGGGTTCATTGCCGAGATCAACCCAGCGGACGGGACATCAACCGTCACGGATCTGGGTACCGCCGGTGCCCCGGTGGACCCGCAACTGGTCATGGCCATCGCCGCCGGCGCCGGACGCGTATATGTCGGTGGAACGGGCACTGTCGTCCAGCGTTCGCTGCGGACCGGGCAGAAGGTCAATCTGCAGTTCCCGGGCGAAGCAAAGGATGCCCTGGCCCTCAACGGCGTGCTCCACACCGGCCAATACAATTCACAGGGAATCTGGGGCTACGACCCCCCGCGGCTCCAAGGGACCGCGGCCACTCGCCACCTTCCCGGCCGGCCAGAACCGCCCCTTCGACGTGGAATGGGACGAGCGGCATCGGTTGATCCTGGTGGGTGTGCAGGACGACGCCGATGGCGGCGGATCGCTGACGACGTACAGCCCCAAATCCGGCAAGGCGGTGTCTGCGATCAACCCCATCGACAATGTCCAGCTGGTGCGCGCCGTCGCCTGCGCTGACGGCGTCGCCTACCTGGGTGGCGACAACGCACAGGCCACGGGGCCGCGCGGAACGATTGCCGCCTGGGATCCGGCCGCCGGCAAGGAGCTGTGGCGGGTGGAATCCGGACAGGCCAAGGGTGTCGCGTCCCTGGCGGTGCTGGGGCGCCACCTGTTTGGGCTGAGCCTCAGCGGTGGCTTCTTCATTCTCGACCTCCGCAGCCGGACAGTCGTCCACACCGAGGACCTGCACAGCATCTGCCCCGGCTTCTCCGCCATGGTGGTCAACCGCGGTGCCGTCTACGCCGCCTCGGACACCACCGTGTTCCGTTTCCATCCCAAGACGTTCGAGGTGGCGACGGTGGTGGGTGGGATCAACGGTGGCTGGTACAGCGGGCCGCACATTGCCAACGACGACGACGGCATGCTGTACAGTATGCGGGAGCGCAGCCTGGTGCGGATCGACGACCACCCGCGCCGATGATCCGGCGCCGGTCGGGACGAACCTGTTCGCCCCGACCGGCAGGCCGCTCGGAGGCCAGAGCCCGGTTCAGGGCCACCGGTGTCGGGTCAGACGTGTTGATCCACGAAAATCGGGTTGCCATCCGGATCGAGCACAACAAAGCTGGCTGGGCCCGTTGTTGTCTCGTCTGCCTCCGAAAGGAAATGCGTGCCCTGGGCTTTCAGTTGCCGCTGGAGTTCTCGGACATCCGTGAATGAGTCGAGCGCCTGCGCGTCCTGATTCCAGCCTGGGTTGAAGGTCAATGCATTCTGCGCAAACATTCCTTGGAAGAGTCCGATGACGGTCTCGCCATTCTTCAGGATCAACCAGTTCTGGGTGATGTCGCCGCCGTGTTTGCTAAAACCAAGCTTCTCGTAGAAAGCAGCAGAAGCCTGGATGTCCTTGACAGCGAGGCTGAGTGAGAAAGCGCCGAGTTGCATGTGTAACTCCACTCTGGGTGATGATTTCTTTTGATGATAACTGGGGCCAGCCATGGGCGGTGCGCAACACGTAGAGGATCAGGGCTGCCCTGGCGAGGCGCATGCCACGGCCCGTCGCCGAAATTTGCACAAAGATTCGGAAATTTGAGGTTTTGCCGACCACAATGGAAGCTGTGAGCGGAGACACGCCTGAGGTTGTTGGACAAACCACGCTGCCCCTCTTTCCCGATGCGGCAGACGGCGCACTGGCGCGCGAGCTCGAGGAGCTGCGCCGTGACAATGCCAGGCTGCGGAAGCTGTTGGAACTCACCGAATCCGAATCAACAGCTCCGCATCAGGACCAGCCGGCCATTGCCGCCGTCGTGCACAGTGGCCCCGTGACCATGGCATCGCCGCCCGAGGCAAAAGTCCGCCTGTTCCAGGATTTGTTCCGGGCACGCAGTGATATTTACGCAGTCCGGTGGGAAAACGAACGTGATGGACGATCCGGCTGGGTGCCCGCGGTCGCTGGTGGCTGGCACAAAGGGGCGAAAGCGGACGGTGCCAACTTCCTCGCACTCACTCCGATGGTTATTGCCGATCACCTGCGCGGATTGCAGCACATTGGGCTCTACCCCTTGACCGAACAGGACACCTGCTGGTGGGTGGCGGCGGACTTTGACGGCGGCGCCGCAATGCTGGATGCCCTGGCGTACGTCAAAGCGGCACGGTTTCGCGGCATCCCGGCCGCGCTCGAAGTATCGCAATCCGGACGCGGGGCCCATGCCTGGATCTTCTTTGGCGCGGCCATCCCGGCGTCGATCGCACGGCAGCTGGGGACCGGCCTGATCCATGAGGCCATGGGATTGCGCGGCAGCATGAGCCTGGCCAGCTACGACAGGCTCTTCCCCTCCCAAGACATGCATTCCGGCAAGGGCATGGGCAACCTGATCGCTGCGCCGCTGAACGGCAAACGACGCCAGCATGGAACCACGCTGTTCCTCGACACCACGACCCTGGAACCCTACGAGGACCAATGGGCCTACCTGTCCAGCCTGGACCGGCTCACCGAACGGGAGGTCAGCACCTACGTTCGGAAGCTGCCTGCGGTCAAGCTGGGGCCCGAGGTGCGCCGGCTCGAACTGCCCCAATCGTCCAAGATCGTTCCTCGCCCCGCCCTGATTGTCCACGCGACGTTTGCCTCGCGCCTGACCATCAAGGAAGCGGAACTGGGGCCGGCGATGATTTCGGCAGTCAAACATGCCGCATCCATGCCGAACCCTGAATTCCACGAACGCCAGCGCCAGCGCCGGTCCACCTGGAACATTCCCCGATTTCTGCGCAACTACGACGAGACCCTCGACGGGGACCTGGTCTTCCCCCGGGGGTTGTTGCCACTGTTGCAGCAGCTGGTCGAATCGAGCGGCAGCACGCTGCGCATTGACGACCAGCGGGTGGCCGGTACCGCCCACGACTTCGAATTCACGGCACGTCTCCGCGGGGAACAGCAAAACGCCGCGGATGGCGCAACGGCCACGGAGCAAGGCATTGTGGTCGCTCCGCCCGGGACAGGCAAGACGGTCATTGCGTGTGCTGCGATCGCTAATCGTGGCGTATCCACGCTGATCCTGGTCGACCGCAAGGCCCTGGCCGACCAATGGCGGAGCCGCATCCGCGAGTACATGGATGAAAAGTGTGGCCAGATCGGCGGCGGCCGCGCAAAGACAACGGGACGCATCGACGTCGCGCTCCTGCCCACGCTGGCTCGGCGTGACAATGTCGCCGAACTGACCGCCGGATACGGTTTTGTCATCGTGGACGAGTGCCACCATGTCCCCGCCGCGGCGTTCAGCCATGTCATGAACCAGATCCCGGCGCGATACTGGCTGGGGCTGACAGCTACGCCGTACCGGCGCGACAAGCTGGACGCCCTGATCTACCACCAGCTCGGCACGGTCACGCACACGATTTCGCCCGCAGTGCCAGAGCAACTGCCACGCAACGGATACGGGATGGTGGAGCCGACGCTGGCCTTGGAGCTGCACCGGACGGCCTACGTTTACGACGGCGACGCGGACCCCAGCGAGCCGGGCGGGATCGCCGCCATCTACAAGGACCTGATCGCCAGCGAGGAACGGCTAACGCAAATCTACGACGACGTCATGGCAGCCTACGCACGCAACGGGCGGATTCTTTTGCTGACGACATGGAAAGCACATCTTGACTCGTTCCGGTTGAGGTTCGAGGCGGCGGGCCTGGAACCGGTGGTCTTCTCCGGCGCGATGAAAACAAAGGAACGGCAGGCCGCCGTCGACCGTCTTGCCACCATCGACGACGCACAACCATTGCTGGTGCTGGGCACCGGCTCCTACATTGGGGAAGGTTTTGATTGCCCCAAACTGGATACGCTGTTCCTTGCTGCGCCCATTTCCTTTAAGGGAAGGCTGGTCCAATATGCCGGCCGCATCATCCGGCCGTACCCGGGGAAAACGGCGGCGACCGTGCACGACTACTACGACGAATCGACTCCGGTGTTGGCCGCGTCATTGAACAAACGGGCGCCAGGGTATGTCTCGCTCGGATTCCCCGACCCACGAAAGCTGGCAACCGGGTGACTCCCTCCTCCCGCACCGCCGGGTTTCGGCTCCGCTTCGCTGCGCTCAACCACCTGGTGGATTCGTTGGTGGAACGAGACAGGAGAAGAACCTATTGTCCGGCTAGGGCGTCCTTGAGCGCTTGGCTGCGGTTTTCAACACAGGTGCGGACGGCGGCCGTCGTCGATGCAATGTCCGCTGTGGACAAGGTGCCGCTGGCTGGAATTGTCGCCGAGATCGTGTCCAGCAGCGTCAGGGCCGCTCCACTGGAAAACATTTGGGCATAGAGCTCCCAGTAGGCGGAGTCGTAGGTAGCGTCAATCGGAACAAACCCTTGATCCAGCCGGTCGGATTGGCCCACTACAAGGTTAAAGAACAAGCTTAGGGCTCACGGTGGACAGCTCAAGCGGTGGGGCTGCGCTGTGTCTTCTGCTGTTCGCGTTGGCGTTTCCGCCCTACCTCGTCGCCAGGCGGGCGAGTAACTGAACCTGCCTATCGCGGGCCGGCCATCTCCAACGCGAGGGTTTCACGGGAGAGCCTTCCACGGAGCAATATTCCGGAGTGCTTCCACCAGGCCTGCCTGCCAGCGGTTGTCCCGCTCAGCCTTCGCTGTGAGACTGTGGGCATGACGGAATCCTTTGATGTGTCTTGGCAGCTTGACGGCATCACCATGGAGGGCTCCGTGGCCCGGCCCGCCGGCGAGGGGCCTTTCCCTGCGGTGGTCCTTGTCGCCGGCAGCGGCCCGACCGACCGCAACTGGTGTTCGCCCTTGCTTCCCGGGGGCAACGGCAGCGGCCGTCTCTTCGCGAAAGCCTTGGCCGATGCCGGCATCGCGTCCCTGCGCTATGACAAGCGGGTCTCGGGCCCGCACGCGATGGAGAACGTCGCGAAGCTTATCGGGAAGCTGAGCATGCAGTCCCATCTGGATGAGCTGGTCGCGGCCGTCCAGGCGCTCACGCGGCTGGACTTCGTTGATTCCACCCGGATTGTCGGGCTCGGCAACAGCGAGGGAGCCCTCCACGTGCTCCACTACGCCACGAGCACCCAGGAGGTGCCCTTCGCCGGGATCGTGCTTGCGGCCCCTCCGGGCCGCCCGATCCAGGAGGTGCTGCTGTCCCAGCTGGCCCTTCAGGCCGCCCAGGTCCCCGGCGGGGCGCAGCTGCTGCCCAAGGTCCAGGAAGCGGCAGCCCGCTACACGGCCGGAGAACCGATGAATCCCGATCCTGCCTTGCCCGAGAGTGTGAAGATGGTCCTGGCCAGCTTCGAGGCCCCCGCTAATCTCCCCCTCGCCCGCGAGCTCTGGGTCGAGTCCACCCGGAACTCGCTGGGGCAGGTGCAGATCCCCACCCTGGTCTTGATCGGGGGCAGCGACGTGCAGATCGACGTACACGCCGACGGCGACCCTCTCCAAGAAGCCTCCGCCGGGATGGCGAACGTGACGTTCGCCTTCCCGCCGAACGCGAACCACGTCTTCAAGGAAGACGACCGCACCCCGGCCGAAGTCGCCGCCACGCCCGGGAACGGATACAACGACCCCGGCACACACCTGGACCCCGAAAGCCTGCAAACGATCCTCACCTGGCTTCAAGCGACAATGGGCCCCACTGCGGCTGGCAGCTGACGCCAGGCAATTGGTGCCTGCCAACGTGGTCGCCGAAAATCAGGTGAACTTTTTGGGGAAATTTGCAAAGAATTCCGAGGGCCTGCACCAGGAGAGCCAACTGTTGCTGTCGGAGCTTCTGGGCCAGCTGGGGTCATCCGCCCGGGTGCTCTGGGCCCCGGGGGGAGAGTCGCCGGTTGTCACGACGATTGAATTCGCCGAGGTTGCCGATGATCTGCCCGATGCCCCCGGCACCTTGATGTTCGTGATGTCCAGCAGCTCGCTGTCCCGGGATGAGGTTGAGCGGCTGGCGGAACAGGCCGTCCATCGCGGTTTCAGTGCGATAGTCATGAAATGCCGGGCCAGCCGGCACGCTGAGATTTCGGCGATTGCCAGCAACGCAGGAATCGCCGTGCTCGAGGTGGCCGACCACGTCTCGTGGCGATACTTTGATGCGTTCGTGAGCAGCATTTTGAGCGAAAAGAAAAGAATCCTGCCGCAGGGCTGTCGCATCAAGAAGCGTTGGAACCGTTTTTCTCCCTCAGCAACAGTCTTGCTGAAGTGTTCGGCGGCTCGGTTGCCATCGAAGATCTGGGGCGGCACATTCTGGCCTATTCCTCCGTTCCCGGCCAGCTCATCGACAATCTGCGCACCCGGGGCATCCTCAGCCGCCAGGTTCCCCTGACGGCATTCAACGATGAGCAGTACCGGGCGGTCCTGAAGTCCACGGGGCCACAGCGCTTCCCACAGTTTGGCGATGACCATGCCCGCACGGCCATTGCGGTCCGGGCGGGCACCGTACCGCTGGGAACGATTTGGGCCATCGACGCGCGGGTGGGTGCATCCGACGTCGAGGAGGCCGAGAAGCAGGGAGCGTTGGCGCACGCGGCGACGGTGGCTGCCTCGCACATGCTTGAGAATTGGCGGGTGCAAGAGGCCAACCAACCGCCCAGGGAGGATGTGCTGCGCCGGCTGCTGGCGGGCACGGATCTCACGCGGACGGATCTGGCGTAACTCGGCGTGGCCGACGGTGGATCGGTCATCCTGACCGGCTTTTCGCTGGTGGGGTCGTCCGCCTCACCGATCGCGCTCCGGCAAATGCGGACAACCATCGGCCAAAACTATTCGGCCTACCGCCGTGAGTCGTGCGTCGTCGTCGCCGACCGCCGGATCTACGTGCTGATCCACTCGGCGAATGTACCCGAGGCCAGGAGCATTGCAGCCCGGATCCTGCGCGTTGTGGACCGAGTCGTGGAGGGAAAAGCCGTTGGCGCGATTGCGCAGCCGTCGCACCACAGTGGCGCTCTGGTTTCCAGGCGGGAAGAGGTGGCCGACATCCTCCAATGCCACACGGTGGAAACCGCCGACGGGGTGCTGTTGCGCGACGACGTCCATGTCCAGTTGCTCGTCAACCGGGTTCAGCAGGTCTTCGCCAACGACCCGGCCCTGGCGATACACCGATTTTCGGACCTTGTGGAGAGCGAGAAGAACGGGAAAGGCAACCTGTGCCAAACGACGCTGGCCTGGTGCCAGCACCTTGGCAACTCGCTGCGCACGGCACAGCAGCTGGGCATCCACGACAACACGGTGCGCTACCGCCCGCAGAGTTTCAGCAAGGTCGTTGGCGTGGATCTCTCGGACACGGACACGGTTCTTGCCGTGTGGCTCCAGCTGCGGTCGATGGATGCCAACGCCTAGTTTTGGGCGGCCGAAGCCACGCCGGGGGCGGGTCGGCTTCGGCTACTGCCCGTGGAGCAGGCGCTGGACGGCGGCCAACAGTTCGTTGTCCGTGCCTTGCGACCGCAGGCCGGCAAAGCCGGAGCGCACGACGGCGGCTCCTTCGAGCAGGGCCACAATCGAGTTGGCTGCGGCCACCCGCGCGCCGGGTGCCAACTGTGGCTGTGCGCGCTTGACGATGAGTTCGACATACCCCGCATAGTGGGCGTAGAACCCGCGAAGCACGGCGGCTATCTCCTCGTCGGAGGCGGCCATTGCCCAGATTTCAACGTACAGCCGGACCGTGGCGGGGTCCGCGTGCTGGTCCAGCAAGGCGCCCACGATCCGGCCAGTTTCCACCGGGGAGATCGGTGCATCGCCGCCGCTGTCAAGGTCAACCCCGGAAACCTCCCGCAGCTGGGCCAGGGACCGTTGCAAGACGCGTTCCAGCACGGCCTGCATGAGATCCGAGCGGGTGGGAAAGTAGTGCTGCAGGTGGCCAACACGGACGTTGGCGGCCGCGGCGAAATTGCGCATCGTTGCGTTGGCGTTGCCCGAGGTGACGAGCACGAATTCGGCGGCTTCGAGAAGGGCAGCCTTCCGCAGCGCGCCCTTGCCCGGGGTCACGCGGCCTCGATCGACACGTTGTGGGACCGCAGAACAGCCAGGGCATCGGCAAGATCTGGCCGGGATTCGGGGAAGGCCACTCCCGGTGAGGCCACACCTCCGAGCACGTGTCGGAGGCCAAGGTATCCGCCGAGCGCCGTCAGATGGGCCTGGCCGGAGGGGTCGGTGATGACAGCCGTGCGGGTGCCCCCGTGGCCTTGCGCGTCGATGCGGATGATGGCACTGCCACCCCGTCCGGGGGAGTAGAGAAGCGAACGCCGGATACCGGTCCACCGGTTGCCGCGGCCCCAGCGAAAGAACCCCATCCCCTTGGCGGCGAGCAGGGCTGTGGTTGAGGCGTGCGAGCTGAACCCAATCCGGGTGGTGGCGGATGCCACCCCCAAGGTCAGGGGGAGCGTGAGCTGCTCCGGGGTGTCCAGCCGGGCCACCTTGGTGCGGTGCCCACCGATGTCAACCCACCGGGTGTCGGAGAGCGGGCTGACCGTCACCGGCGACCCGCCGCGGCGCACCTCGTAGTCGTGCCCCAGCCGGTCGATGAAGTCCACCGAGTCGGCCCCGGCGCTGTCGTTGACGTCATACCTGATCGCGACCTCTATGCTCTGCGCACCACCGAGCTCGCAGGCCAGGGAGGCCGCCACCAGGTTCACGATGCCTCCCATCCAGCCGGAGGACAGGAGGACGGGGGCCGTGGGCTGGAGCAGGGTGGCCACCGTGGCCGCCCGCAGCATCCGGCTCGTCCAGCGGGTGAGATCCACGTACGGGATGCCGGCGCGGACGGCTGCGCCCAGGACGCGATCGTTGGGATCGTTGACCGCGTTGATGACGGCCCGCACCTGGGCGGTGAAGGGTTCTGGATCGGCCAGGTCCCAGCGCCGGATGGAGGCTCCGAGCTCCGCTGCTATAGCTTCCCCGTTCGAGGGGTTGCGGCCGGTGAGCAGGAGTGGCCATGAGGGGGCGCTGAGCCGGGCGAGGGCGCTTCCCACCGTGCCATAGCCGCCGACAATGAGGACCGGGCCGGTGGGCAGATGTTCCAGGGTGTCAGTCATGCCCCAAATTTAGGTCAAATGACCTATTAAGTCGATTTGGCGCCTTTTCCGGACCGGGGCCGGACCGGCGCCGCGGGCACGGGCGCGGCTTAGCCAGTCTTGAGGCTGCCGGGCAGAAAGGGTAGCCAGGGGGCGGAGTAGACAAGTGGGCTGGTTGATCCCTGCTCGACAACGAACTCGACGGGGCCATACTTCCACAGCCGATTGAAGAGGAAAATCGTGACCGTCGCCGGCCCTCCGCCTGGCACCTTCCACAACCGGGAGCCCCACTGAGCGGGGTGGCCCACCCCATCGACGACGACGGTCGGCTTGGGAAACCACCCCAGCCATGGCTTGTGCAAGGTCAGTTCGAACTGGAGCGGAGCGGCGGGAGCGTGGTTCACCCCGCCAGACTACAGTTCCGCTGGCGATCCGGGACCGGGACACCGCTTACGCGTGTGCGGTCATCCGCGGTCTCTGGCGGGCCAGCACATCGGCGACGTACCGAAGCTGGCGGACCCAGTGGTGTTCCTGCCCGCCCTCGTGGTTGTTAAAGCGGTAGACCTCGATTTCCTTGGCCGGGACAGCCTGGGGAACGGCGGCACCCGCCCCGTAGGCGTTGTACGCGGCAAAGACCGTCGAGGGCGGGCACACGTCGTCCATTTGGGCCACCGAGAACAGTGCGGGCGTGGTGGCGCGCCGGCCCAAATGGACACCATCGAAGTAGTTCAGCACGGCCAAGATGGGCTCGTAGCGGTCCCGGTGGCGGTTGAGGAAGCCGGCAATTTCCGGGTAGGGGCCCCGTGGGGCGATGTCGATGGCGCGCGGAAAGTCCTGCAGGAACGGCACATCCGCCATGGTGGCCAGAACGCCGTCCAGCCGCCCCGCTGCCAACCCGGCGGCCGCGATGGCCAGACCGCCACCCTGGCTCAGGCCCACCAGCAGCACCTTGGCGGCGTCCACCTCCGGGTGGCTCTGCGCGGCCTCGATGGCACGGAAGGCATCAACATACACGCGCCGGTAGTAGTAGTTCTCCCGGGAGGAAATGCCGCGAGTCATCAGCCCGGCATAGGACACCTCCCCGGCCGATGGGTGCGGATCCGCGGTCTCCCCGAGGATGCCGCCGTAGCCCTGGCCCCGGGTGTCCATGATGAAATGCGCGTACCCGGCCTGCGCCCATTTGGTGTCTTGCTGGACCAGTCCGCGGCCGCCCGAATAGCCGATGTACTGTACGACGACGGGCAGGCGGCCTCCGGCGGCACGGGTTGCGGGCAGATGCAGCCACCCTTTGATCGGAGCCCCGTCGAAGCCGGAGAACGAGACGTCAAAGCTGTCAATGACGGCCAAGTGGTTCTCCACGGGCGCGTAGACGGCGTTGAGCGGGAACCCTTGGGCAGCGGCAATCGTCTGGTCCCAGAACGTGTCAAAATCTTCGGGTTCCACGGCGGACGAGGTGTAGGTGCGCAGTTGGTCCATTGGCATGTCAAAGAGGGGCAAAGCGGTCTCCCGGAATTGAGGCATAGATTCTGCATGTGATCCTACGTCTCATATGCAAGTTGTGGGCGCATATTTCCCGTTGGGGGTGGAAGTTTTCGCGCCAACAGCGGACGCGGGCCTGGGGGCCGAATTGGACGAGACCCGGGGGACGGCGCCATGGGCGCCTGACGCGAAATCCTAAGGGTTTTGGTCCGCCGCAGGCCGATCCGGCATGACAAAACATGATTGTTACTCGAATTTTCACGCAGCATATTGCACAATCTCGATTTGGTGTTTATGTTTGTGAAACGGTTAACGCAAAGTGGCCCGCATCACATCCCGCCCAAGCCCCACCCGGCCCACCGGAACGAGGAGTTATTAATGAGCCAGACAACAAGCCAGGCGCCGGCAGCGGCTGCGCCGCCTGTTGCCCCGGCCGCGGCCCCCAAGCGGGCCAGGCGCCCAGGAGGGACGGCCACCACCCCCAGGCCGGCCAACGCCTCATTCAAGGCCCGGTTCAAGCGGGACAGGCAGATGCTGCTGATGATGGTGCCGGGCGTGCTGTTCCTGCTGCTTTTCTTTTACATCCCGATCCTGGGCAACGTCATCGCGTTCCAGGACTACCAGCCGTTCCTGGGCGTCACCGGCAGCGACTGGGTGGGGATGGCGAACTTCGTTGATCTGTACTTCAACCCGGACTTCTGGGTCGCCCTGCGCAACACGCTGGTGCTGGCCGTCTGGCAGCTGGTGCTCTTCTTCCCGGTGCCGCTGGGTCTGGCCCTGATTGTGGACTCTTTGATCAGCACCAAGATCCGCCGCTGGCTCCAGTCCCTGGTCTACCTGCCGCACTTCCTGTCCTGGGTTCTGGTCATTGCCTTGTTCCAGCAGGTGCTCGGCGGCGCCGGCCTGGTGAACAACTCCCTGCGCGACCTGGGCCTGGACACGATTCCGTTCATGACCAACCCGGATACGTTCCCGCTGCTGGCCACCATCCAGCTCGTCTGGAAGGACGCCGGCTGGGCCATGATCATCTTTCTGGCCTCTCTGGCCGCGATCGATGGCTCCCTCTACGAGGCGGCCGCCGCCGATGGTGCCGGCCGCTGGCGCCGGATGTGGCACATCACCCTCCCGGGTCTGCGCTCCATCATCGTGCTGCTGCTGATCCTGCGCATCGGTGACATCCTCAGCGTCGGTTTTGAACAATTCCTCTTGCAGCACGACGCCGTTGGCGCCGGGGCGGCGGAGGTCCTGGACACCTTCACCTACTTTGCCGGTGTGGTGGGCGGTGGCTGGAGCATTGGTGCCGCAGCCGGTCTGGCCAAGGGCGTGGTGGGCGCACTGCTCATCTTCGCCGCGAACAAGGTGGCCCACCGACTGGGCGAACCCGGAATTTTTCAGAAGAAGGTCGGCTGATCCGCCCGTCGGAGACCAGCCATCCAAGGAGACAATCATGGCAACAACCACCCTCACCAAAGCGGCACGCAACCGCCAGCGCCACGGTCTGACCTTCAACCCGGTCCGCCCGGCCTGGAAGGAGCCGGCCTCCCCCCTCTACTCGTCGATCAAGGCTGTCATCCTGGGCCTGATCTCCCTGTCCATCATCATCCCCATCCTGTTGGTGGTCTCCACCTCGCTGGCGGATGACAAGCAGCTCGTGGCCGCCGGCGGCTACGTCCTGTGGCCCACCAACCCGACGTTTGATTCCTACAAGGCCATCTTCAGTGGCCAGTTCATGATCCGTGCCTTGGGCGTGAGCGCCTTCATCACCGCCGTCGGTACCTTCCTGGCCCTGTTCGTCACCGTCACCATGGCCTACGCCACCAGCCGTCCGGTGCTCCTTGGCCGGCCCGTACTGATGATGGTGCTGTTCACCCTGCTCTTCGCCCCGGGCCTGATCCCGATGTTCCTGATGGTCAAGCAGCTTGGCCTGCTGAACACGATCTGGTCGCTGATCCTGCCCGGCACCTTCGGCGCGTTCAACTTCGTGGTGATGCGCTCCTTCTTCATGAACATCCCCACCGAGCTGATCGAGGCCGCCAGGATCGACGGCGCCAGCGACTTCATGATCCTGCGCAAGATCGTCCTGCCGCTCTCCAAGGCCGTGATCGCCGTCGTCGGGCTGTTCTACGCCGTCGGGTTCTGGAACGCGTTCTTCAACGCGATGCTCTACATCAACGACCAAACGCTTTACCCGGTCCAGCTGATCCTGCGCAACTTCGTTGTCCAGGGCGGTTCCATGGCGGAACAGATCGGTGTGACGTCCACGCCGCCGCCGCAGTCGATGCAGATGGCCGTAGTGGTCATCGCCCTGCTGCCCATTCTGATCGTCTACCCGTTCATCCAGAAGCACTTCAACAAGGGCGTCATCACTGGCGCCATCAAGGGATAACCCACTACCAAGAAATGGACACGCGATGACTCGCACCTCCCAAGCCGCCGGCTTCTCCCGGCGCAACTTCCTCGGCCTTGCAGGACTGTCCGTTGGCGCCGTTGCCCTCGGCAGTACGTTGACCGGCTGTGGCAGTGGAGCAAAGACTTCCGGCGGCGCCGCAGCCTCCTCGGAGCTCAAGCTGCCCACGTTCAAGGAATTCACCGGCATCACTGCAGACTTCCCGGGGAGCTCCCAGGGCCTGGAAGCCGGCTACCTCAAGATGCCCAAGCCGGTAGCCTCGGTCACGGGCAAGCCGCTGACCGGTCCGGTCACGGTCCTGTCCGAGACCTTTGAGACCATGGCCCCGGCCATGGCCGACAACCCCTACTGGCAGGAACTGAACAACCTGTTGGGCGGCACGTACGATATGCAGATCGTGGAGGACATTGGCGACGGCTACCCGGCCAAGTTCGCCACCATCCTCGCCTCGGACACCCTGCCGGACCTGATGTGGATCCCGCCGAACCAGGGCATCCCCAACGTTGGTCCCATGCTTGAGGCCAAGTTCCAGGACCTGACCCCGTACCTCTCCGGCGACGCCGTCCTGGAGTACCCGAACCTGGCCGCACTGAAGCCTGACTCCTGGCGCACCGCCGTCGTCAATGGCAAGATCTGGGGCGCTCCGATCCCCAGCACCCCCATGGGCCAGGTCATGCTCGGCAACAAGAACACCTGGGCCTCTGTGGGCGGTCTGAACGCCAAGGACGCCGACGAGTTCTTCGAGAAGGCTAAGGAACTGACCCGGCCGAACGAGAAGAAGTACGCGCTGGAGCCGGCCTACATCAACGTGCTCCACATGATCACCGAATGGCTCGGTGCCCCGAACGGCTGGGCCGTCAATGCGGACCGCACGCTGACGCACCTCTACGAGACCGAGCAGTACGTGGCCGGCATCGAGTACGCCGCCAAGCTCTTCGCCGCCGGCGTCTTCTACCCCGATGTTGCAGTCACCGACGTCAAGTCCAAGGTGGTCAACGGCACCATCGCTGCAGCCGTGGCCTCCCGCCCGCGTGACATCGCGGGCTACCGCCGCCTGGATCCGACGCAGGAGACGGAGATCCTGGTTCCCTTCAGCTTCGATGGCAAGGTCAAGCCGACCTACGACATGGGCTACGGCACCGTCGGCTACACCGCCTTCAAGAAGACGGACGAGAAGCGCATCAAGGAGCAGTTGGCCCTGATCAACTGGCTCTCCGCACCGTTCGGCACCGCCGAATACCTGCAGAAGAACTTCGGCACCGAGGGCAAGGACTTCAGCTTCGACGATAAGGGCAACCCAATCCTGACCGAAGACGGCAAGAAGAACCTGCCCGGCGTCGTCTCTGCGCTGAACATCATGTCTTCCCCGGAAGCCGTCATCTTCAACCCCGGCTTCCCGCAGGATACGAAGTACATCCACGAGACCGAGCAGAAGCTGCTCGAATTCGCCTGGCGCAACCCGACCAACGGCAGCTACTCGGACACCAACGCCAAGGTGGGCCCGAAGATCCAGAAGCCGGTCCGCGACAAGACCATCGACATCATCACGGGACGCGCGAAGATCTCCGAGTTCCCCGATGTGCTCAAGCGCTGGCAGTCCGAGGGCGGCAACAAGATGCGCGAGGAATACCAGGCGGCCCTGTCCAAGGACGCCAAGGTCTTCTCGAACAGGTAGCAAGCGCCCCTGTCCGGTGCGGTGGCGGAGTTCCCGCCGCCGCACCGGACAGAGTGGATCCGGCTGGCCATTGGGCAGGAAAGAAGGAAGGACAACATGCGACCCACCATCAAGTTGGTGGCCTCGGAAGCTGGGGTCTCCACGGCCACAGTGTCCTACGTCCTGTCCGGCCGGCCGGGCAGCGCTTCGGGCCCGGGCGTGTCCGCTGGAACCATCGAGAGGGTCCAAGCGGCAGCACAAAAACTGGGATACCGGCCCAACCAGGCGGCGCGCACCATCAGAACAGGCAAGACCAACCTGATGGTGCTCTCGCTGACCTTGCTTTCGGACCCCTGGTCCCTCTCGGTCAGCCGGGCGGTCAGTGCCGCGGCCCAGAGGAAGGGGATCACGTCCATGATCCTGGCCGACGCCGATTGGCGCACCGCTCTGGCCAACCAGAATGCCGACGTCGTCTTCATCGACGACGCCGGCCTGGATGGCGATGCGGAGCTGCTGGCCGAGATGGCCCAGCGGCAGAAGCTGGTGGTGTTCAGCGAAACGCTGGAACCCAATGGCTTCGACGTCATCCGTTCGGTGACGGGGCTCACCTATTCGCTGGCCGTGGACCATTTGGCCCGCACCCACCGGCGCATCGGCTGCCTCACGTATCCCAGGGCCCGTGCGGGTGGCCGTTCAGTGCGGTACGGGGCCTATGTGGATGGGCTGGAGCGGGCCGGCATCGCATTCCGCGAAGACTACGTCGCCGAGTTCGTCCCCGATCCCATCAGCGCCTTTGAGGCGGCCATGACGCTCCTGCAGCGCCCGGACCGCCCCACGGCCATTTATGCCATCGCAGACTATGCTGCCATCGCCGTTGTGCACGCTGCCCAGCGTTTGCAGCTGCGGGTGCCCGAAGACGTGGCGGTGATGGGTGTTGGCAACACCATGGAGGGTGAATTGATGACACCCTCCCTGAGCACCGTTGGGCCCGTTGATTTCTTCGATCGACTGGCTGATTTTCTGCTCTCCCGTGCCGAAGGCACGGCGGAGGCACCACAGGTTTTGGAATTCCCGTGGCGGCTGTTCGTGCGCGATTCTGCGCCGGCGGCTGAGCGGGACCGATCATGAAAATGTTAGGACGTTTGGCGAACATGGATGCTGTAGAAACTCCCGGCGAAACGGCTTCGTCCACCGACATGCGGGTAGGAATTGTTGGATTTGGCCTGCGCGCCAGCCTGTGGAAGCACGCCCACCGCCCGGGCGAGGGCTCGGCCGTCACCATGGTGTGCGATCTGAGCGCGCGCGGCCGGGCCGACGCCGCGGCGAAGATCCCCACCGCGGTGGTGACGGACTCGCTCGAGGAGCTGCTGGCCGCCGGCCTGGACGCCGTGCTGGTGCTGACCCCGGACAACCGGCACGCCGAGGTCGCCGTGCAGACCCTGCGCGCCGGCATCCCCACCTTCTGCGAGAAGCCGCTGGATGTGACCCTGGCGGCGGCCGACGCCATCCTGGCCACCGCCTACGAGACGGGCACCCGGCTGTACGTGGGGCACAACATGCGCCACATGCCCGTGGTGGTCCAGATGCGCGAACTGATCCAGGCCGGCACCATCGGGGAGGTCAAGGCGGTCTGGTGCCGGCACTTCGTGGGCAACGGCGGGGACTACTACTTCAAGGACTGGCACGCCCAGCGCGCCAACACCACCAGTCTGCTGCTGCAAAAGGGCGCCCACGACATCGACGTGATCCACTGGCTCGCCGGCGGCTACACCCGCCGGGTCTCCGCGATCGGGGACCTGGCCGTGTACGGCGATGTCACCAGCCGCCGCGACAACACCGACCGCCGCATGGGCGACTGGTTCTCGCTTCAGAACTGGCCGCCGGCGGCGCAGACCGACCTGGCCGAGGTCATCGACGTCGAGGACATCTCGATGATGCAGATGGTCCTGGACAACGGGGTGCTGGCCTCCTACCAGCAGTGCCACTTCACCCCCGACTACTGGCGCAACTACACCGTCATCGGCACCAGGGGCCGGATCGAGAACTTCGGCGACGGCCCGGGCGACACCATCAAGGTCTGGACCACGCGCAGCTCCGCCGGGTTCGTTGCACCGGATGCGGAAATCGAGATCCTGGACGGCGAGGGCGGCCACGGCGGGGCGGACCCGCTGCTGATCGCCGAATTCCTGCGCTTCGCCCGCGAGGGCGGGGAAACCGCGACCTCCCCGGTGGCGGCGCGTGCCTCCGTCGCGGCCGGTGTGCTGGCCACGGCCTCGCTGCGCGGGGACGGCGGGGCCCTGGAGGTCCCGGCACTGCCGGGGGAATGGGTGGAGTACTTCAACGCCGGCCAGCCCGTCCCCGACCGCTCCCTGAACTCGCACGCTCGTTCGGGGCCCCTCGCGGCCGTGGGCCCACGCGTCGCGCAGTAGCGGCGTCGGGGGTCTCGACGGGCTTGACCAGCGAGACCAGGCGCGGCCCGACGGCCGCCGATCCGATGCCCGATGGTCCACGCCGCAAAATACGTCAGAGAGATTGTCATGGGACTTCACCTGCCCGAGTCGCAGGCTGCGCCGGCGAACACGCCGCCAGCACCCAGGGACAACCTGCACCTCACCGCCCCAATCACCTCGTGGGAGGATGCGATTCCGCTCGGCAAGGGCCTGATGGGAGGCCTCCTGTGGGGCGGGGGGAATTCCCTGCGCCTGTCGTTGGACCGCGGCGACCTGTGGGACGAGCGAACCACCGGTGAGGCTGAATGGTGGAAGAAGCATCCCTGGCAGAGCACCCAGAGCGAGGCGGATCCCTGGGGCAAATACTACGAGGGCCTGACCCCGACCAAGCTCCCCGCCGGCCGGCTGGAGCTTGGTCGGGGTCAGGCCATCGAGTCCTTCGAATTGAACTTGGCCGACGCCGAAGGAATTGCCGGACTGCGCGACGGCACCGCCGCCACGGCATTCTTTAGCGCCGTCGAACCCGTTGCCATGCTCCGTGTCCCCGGTGTTTCGGTGCCGGGCGTGAGCCTGGTGCCGGCCGGTGCAACCGACGACGGCGGGGATGCCGCCGCCAACACCAAAAGCGGTGGTGCGGTGGCCGCACTCGGCTATCCGCCTGCCGTGTCCGGGGAATCCGCGGACATGCAGTGGTATGTCCAGGACGCGGCCGATGGCTTCGCATACTGCGTCTGCGTCGCCTTCCAGCGGACGGGAAACGAAACGCTTCTTGCCGTGGCCGTCACCACCAGCACCGACTGCGGGCCCGGCAAGGACCCGCTGGCCCTGGCGCAGTCCCGTTGCAGCAACGCCCTGGCAACGGGCTATGGGGAGTGTTTGCCGGCCATTACTCGTGGTGGCGTGGGTTCTGGGCGCAGTCATCCGTCGACATTCCCGAGGCCCACATCCAGCGGAACTACCAATTCACCCGCTACCTCTACGGTGCAGGCTCACGCCAAGGGGCCCCGCCCATGCCCTTGCAGGGCGTGTGGACTGCCGACCACGGTGGCCTGCCGCCGTGGAAGGGCGACTACCACAACGACCTCAATACCCAACTGACCTATTGCGCGTACCAGGAAGCGGGTAATTTCGAGTCCGGCGAGAGCTACCTGGATTTCCTGTGGAACCTGGCACCGGCCTTCCGCCGGTTCGCCCGGGATTTCTATGGCACGGGCGGTCTCGCCTCCCCGGGCGTCATGTCCCTGGCCGGCCAACCCCTGGGTGGCTGGAGCCAATATTCCATGTCGCCGACCATGAGCGCCTGGAACGCGCACCTGTTCCACCTGCATTGGCGCTACACCGGGGACGGCACGTTCCTGGCCGACCGCGCCTACCCATGGTGCAGCGGCGTCGGCCGGTGCATGGAAGAACTGCTCACGGACAATGGCGACGGCGTACTGGTGCTGCCAAAGTCGTCCTCACCGGAAATCTTCGACAACAGCCATGAGGCTTGGCTCAAACCCAACAGCAACTACGACCTGATGTGCCTGAAAATGCTGTTCCTCTCCCTTGCAGAGATGGCAGCCGCCCAGGACCTGGCGGCCGACGCACAGAAGTGGGGGCAGTTGGCCGCCAGGCTGGGTGGTTTCCACACCTCCGACGACGGCGAGCTCCTGCTGGACAGCGAAACCCCGCTCCGTGAAAGCCACCGCCACCTGTCCAACCTGATCGGCATCTACCCCTTCAACCTGATCTCCGTGGACGGCGGGTCGGAGGGCATGAAGCGCATCGAGGCCTCCCTCGCCGCATGGGACCAACTCGGCACGGAACAATGGTGTGGCTCCTCATGGGCGTGGATGGGGTGTCTGCGGGCGCGTGCAGGCGACGGTGAAGAGGCAGTCCGCCATCTGGATGTCTTCACGCGCGCCTTCGTGTCACGCAATGGTTTCCATGTCAACGGTGACCAGTCCGGTCTGGGGTTTTCTGGTTTCACCTACCGCCCGTTCACATTGGAAGGCAATTTCGCCGCCATGCAGGCCGCCCAGGAGATGCTGTTGCAAAGTTGGAGCCCAACCCCTGGCAGCCATGGCACTGAGGTCATCCGGGTGTTCCCGGCCGTGCCGTGGCGCTGGCAGAACGCCGGCTTCAGCGACCTCCGGACCGAGGGCGGACACCGGGTGTCCGCCCTCGGGAGAACAATGCCACCACATCATTGACGGTGGTGGCGGGCAGGGACTCAGTGGTGCGGATCCGTGACAACTTCGGCGGCCGGGAACCCGCCTGGTCGGTACCTGGGGGGTCAAAATCGGGGGCAACTTCGAGGTCCAGCTCCTGGAAGGCGAGACGGTGACGGCCACCCTGGCAACGCCAGCGCATTGCCCGGCCGAACCGGCCAACGCGGCACAGGCCGTCGTCGTGTCCTGGCCTGCCCCGGAAAACCCAAAATAAATACGGAACGAACCGTATCGTTAATCCCAATTCTGTGGTTGAATGCTTCTATGAGCTCAGTCACACAGGCCACGGCGGGTCGCCCGCACGATGCAGACCTCACCGAGAAGATCCTCGATGAGACGCTGCGGCAGCTCAGATCCGACGGCTACGCTGCCCTTCGCATTGAGCGGATTGCCAGCGCCGTTGGCTGCGGCAAGGCAACGCTGTACCGCCGGTGGGAAAACAAAGCCGTCCTGACGGCGGAGGCCATCAAACGATCATCGGACCTCGGCGCGATTCCTGACACCGGCACTGCCGAAGACGACCTGCTGGAACATGCCTGGCACAATGCCGAAAACCAAAAGAATCCCACCGATACGACCGAGCGCCGGCACACCCTGTGGGCGGCCATCATCGAACCCGAAGTCGGGGAGCTCTTCTGGGATGGATTCCTGGCCGACCGCCGCCAGATGGGTCGGACCATCATCGCGCGCGCAATGAAGCGCGGCGAACTGCCCGAAGGCACCGACTCCGATGCCATCCTGGACCTTCTGGCCGGCCTGACGTTCTACCGGAACTCCATCCGCATAGTGCCCATGGACAAAGAGGACTACCGTCCCATCGTCCGGGCGCTGACGACGGCTCCGCCGCTCATCACCCACTAGTTTCTGCACATTCTCCGGCCGCAGCCACGCTGCCGCCGTGCCTTTGTGCACCCATTTTCTCTAATGGATATTGGCCGGCCCGGGGCTGGCTGGCAGACTGGTGCCACTCCGGCCGGGTGTGACTCGCTCATTTTCTGACCTGCCACGGCAGTGTCCTACTTCTGACATGTCCGCCCGGTCAGGGCTGCACCTTTCTGGCCCACTCCGATGGCTTGATAGAAGGTTGTCCGGCCCACCAATAGGTTTGGGCCGTGACTCGTTAGAGAACTGCCTCGGCGTGACTCTTTCCCGGATCGGCGCTAGGAAAAGCCCGCTCGAAGGGAGAACCCGAGATGACCATCGTGGCCAACAAATACACCCATGTCGTTGGCGTGGACACACATGCCAAAACCCACACTTACGCCATCCTTGTCTCGGCGACCGGACAGGTCGCCGACACTGCAACATTTCCGACCAGCCCGCCAGGCATCCTCCGTGCCACCGCCTGGATGAACCGGCGGGCCGGCGAGGGGCAGGTTTTAGTCTCCGTAGAGGGAGCGAGCTCCTACGGTGCCGGCAGTTCCCTGCTGGGGGCGATAGGAGCCGCCAGTTTCGCCTCTGTGGCCAAAGTCGTTGGCATGCGCAGCGTGTTGGTTCTCGCGACCATCCTGGGGACTGCCGGCAACCTGGTCCAGATCTTCATGCATGCCCAGCTGTGGCAGGTCGTACTCAGCACGATTATCAGCGGCCTTGCCGCCGGACTTCTCCTGGGCACCCTCCCGGCCCTGATCGCCGAAATAGCACCCCGCGACCAGACGGGCATCGCCTCGGGACTCTACAGTTCGCTCAAGACACTCGGCAGATCCGCCGCCGGTGCCGTGTTCGGCGTCGTTCTGGCCTCCTTCACCATCGCCGGCACGAAGTCAGCCTCGGAGGGCGGCTACATCGCCGTCTGGATCGTCTGCGCCGTCACGTTCCTTCTGTGCCCCATCGCGCTGTCCTTCCTGCGCGCCCCCCGCCGGGACAACGGCCCCGACACGGATTCCTTGACAGCCAACGAGAAAGTAGACGCAAAATCATGAGCCAGGCCCGACTTCCCTCCACGCCACCGGCCAGCGCCTGACCGGGGCAACCCTGATCGACGGAAACGGCGGCGATCCGGTGGCAGACGCCGAAATCGTTCTCGACGGCGACCGCATTGTCTACGCAGGCCCGCGCCGCGCCGTCCCGGATCCCCGCGACCTCGGTGCCACCACCGTGGACCTGACCGGGAAGACCATTCTGCCGGGCTTCATCGACACCCACGTGCACTTGGCCGCAAACCTTGAAGCAAAGCCCGCCAAGGTCACGGCCCAGTTCGGCTCCGAGCGGGTTCTTGACGCGGCCGTGACCATCCGCAACACCCTCATGGCGGGCATCACCGCCGCCCGCGACCTCGCCGGCCTGGACGCCGGGTACCGCAACGCCATCGCGGCGGGAACCATCCTGGGCCCGCGACTGCACCTGGCGATCACGGCACTCTCCCCGACCGGGGGCCACAGCGATCACCATCTGCCCAACGGCGCCGCCGTCGGCGGGCTCCTCAGCCCCATCAACCCCTTGGTCGACAGCGACGACGACGTACGCCGCGCGGTCCGCCAGCTCGTGCGGGCCGGCGCGGATGTGATCAAGGTCTGCACCACCGGCGGCGTCTCCAGCCCGTCGGACACCCCGCACGACCTGGGGGTCCCGGAGAGCCATGTGCGCCTCATTGTCGAGGAAATGGCGCGGCGGCAAGGCCAGCCCGTCGCGGCCCACGCCCAGGGCGCGGCCGGCATCCTGGAGGCGATCCGCGGCGGCGGCGCCAGCGTGGAGCCGGCTACGAAATCGACCAGGAGGGCATCGACCTGATGCTCGCCAAAGGCACTTTCCTCGTCCCCACGCTGAGCTCGGCCCTGCGCGTCCCGGACCCGAAGGACGTCCCGGCCTATCTCTACGAAAAGAAGGTCCGTTGGTCCGCGATCGCCCGCGAGCGCGTCGCCACCGCCCTGCAGGCCGGAGTCAGGGTGGCCATGGGCACCGATGCCGCCGTCTGCCCGCATGGTGTGAACCTCAAGGAGCTTGGCCACCTGGTGGAATTGGGCATGTCGCCGATGGGCGCCATCGTGGCCGGCACCCGCAACGCCGCGACGCTGATGCGCCTGGACGACCACATCAGCACCCTGGAGGCGGGCAAGCTTGCCGACCTGGTGGTCACAGAGGTCGATCCGCTCACGGACATCTGGTCCCTGGCCGACCCTGCCAACATTGGCGCCATCATCCAGGGCGGACGGCTGGTCAAGGACCTCAAGGGCTGGCTGGCCCCCGACACCGTACCCACCCCGCTGGGCGCATGACCGCGGAGAAAAGGATCCCAACCATGCCATTCATCCAAGAGGGCGCCGCCCTTTTGCCCGATCTCGTCGCACTGCGGCGCAGGCTCCACCAGACTCCCGAAATCGGCCTCGAGCTGCCCGGCACCCAGGCCGCCGTGCTGGAAGCCCTCGACGGGCTGGGGCTGGAGATCACCCTGGGCCGGCGGACGACCTCCGTCGTCGCTGTGCTCCGCGGCGCCAGGCCCGGTCCCACAGTGCTGCTGCGCGGCGACATGGACGCCCTGCCCGTGGTGGAACAATCCGGGCTCGACTATGCCTCAAAAAATGGTGCGATGCACGCCTGTGGACACGACTTGCACACCGCCGGTCTTGTCGGTGCCGCCAGATTGCTCGCCGCGCACCGGGACGAGCTCGCCGGCAACGTGCTGTTCATGTTCCAGCCCGGAGAGGAAGGCTGCAACGGCGCTAGCATCATGATCGAGGAAGGGCTGCTGGAAGCCACCGGCGACCGTCCGGTGGCTGCCTACGCCATCCATGTCGGGCCCGGCCCCCGCGGAGTCTTCTCCACGCGGCCCGGCCCGGTGCTGGCGGGCTCGAACGAGCTGCACGTGCGGGTCATCGCCGAGGCCGGCCACGGTTCTCAGCCGCACACGGCCAAGGATCCGGTGCCCGCGCTGGCCGAGATCGTTGGCGCCCTGCAGACCCTGGCCAGCCGCCGGTTCAGCGTGTTTGACCCCATCGTGCTCACGGTCACGCAGCTGGAGGCCGGCGAGGCCATCAATGTCATCCCGGAATCCGCCCGGCTCGGTGCCACCGTCCGGGCACTCTCGCAGGAATCGGTGGACAAGCTGGCCAAAGAGACCGCTTTGCTCGCCTCCGGCATCGCCTCCGCCCACGGGTGCGCGGCGGAGGTCACCTTCAACGTGCTCTATCCGGTGACGGTCAACGACGACGCCGAGACTCTCCGTTCCCTGGCCGTCTTGCGGGAGCAGTTCGGCCAGGAGCGGGTCAAGGAATCTCCCGCCCCGGCCATGGGGTCGGAGGATTTCTCCTATGTGCTCAACGAGGTGCCGGGCACGTTCCTGATGCTCGGTGCGACACCGCCAGGGGTGGATCCTGACACGGCCGCGTTCAACCACTCGCCGAAGGTCGTGTTCGACGATGCCGTGCTCGGGGACCAGGCCGCCGCCTTGGTCCAGCTCGCCTTCAACAAACTCGCCATTCGGCCGGTGGGCTAGGTGGGGACCATGGAGAGATCGTCCATTGGCGTGGTCGACACCGCGGACGCCATACGTTCCGGAGCCCTGAGCAGTGTCGCCCTGGTCCAGGAGTGCCTCAGCCGCGCGGACGCCCTGGACCCGCTGCTGGGCACCTACGTCACCCGCTTTGACGCGCAAGCCCTGGCTGGCGCCCACGCGGTGGATGACGCCGTGGCCCGCGGTGAAGAAATTGGACCGCTGGCCGGTGTGCCGGTGGGGGTGAAGGACTTCATCGCTACACGGGAAGGGCCAACAACGGGCCAAAGCCGTGTCCATGACCGGTCCTGGCATTCATGCCGGGACGCCACGGTCATTGCCCGTTTGCGCGCTGCCGGTGCCATCATCATGGGCAAGACGACCATGACCGAGCACGCCATGGGCCGGCCCGATCCAACCCAGCCCTACCCCATTCCGCGCAATCCGTGGGACCTGGACCGATGGACGGGCGGGTCCAGCACCGGGACGGGCAACGGCATCGCCGCTGGGCTGTTCCCGGCCGGGCTGGGGACAGACACCCCCGGCAGTGTCCGGATCCCCGCCGCCATGTGCGGGGTCACCGGGCTGAAGACAACGCATGGGCTGGTGCCCATGGACGGATGCCTGCCGGCGGCGCCCGCGCTGGATGTGATCGGACCGATGGCGCGCAGCGCCCGTGACTGCGCGATGCTGCTTGAGGTGATGGCCCCCGAGTCCGGTTCGGCATCCTGGCGGCAGGATCTGCACGGCATCCGGCTCGGCGTGCCGTGGTCGCTGGTGGAGGATCCGGCATGGGGGGTGGATCCCTGCACCCTGGAAGCCTTTCGTACCGCCACCGAGGTTCTCGAGGCCAGCGGCGCCACAGTGCAGGACATTGCCTGGCCGGAATTCAATGCGATGTTTGCCGCCACCGTGGTCATCATGCTGTAGGAAGCCTATACGGCGCACCTGGACGGGCTCCGCACGCGGTGGAACGACTATGGCAGCTCCTTCCGCCGGCTCGGGGGACTGGGCGCCCTGCTTCCCGACGGAGCCTATGAAGCAGCCCTGAAATCGGGGGCAAAGGCCGCCCGGTCCATGCTGGCGCGGATGTCGGGGCTGGACGCCCTGGCCACGCCTACCTGGCCCTGCGGAGCGGCGGCCTACCAGAGCGGAGGCGGCATGCCGGCGGAGCAGCTGAACCTCACGGGTGTCTGGAACGCCACGGGGTTCCCGGCTGTGGCGCTGCCCATGGGCTTTGATGGCAACGCAATGCCTCTGTCCCTGCAGCTGGTTGGACGCCCGAACGCCGATGGCCGCCTGCTGGAATTGGCGGACGTATTCCAGCAGGCCACGGACTGGCACCTGCTCAAGCCTCTCGTCGACCCCGAGGCGAGACCGGCCCCCGTACCCGACCTGGACGGGGAGCCGGATGCGGAATCCGCACTCGAAGCTCCCTTCGGTAGCACCAGGGACAACCTTTCACGGTTGGGCCTGCACGCTACGGATGCCGATCTGGCTGTCATGACCCGGACGATCGGAGGGTTGAAAGCGGCTGTGGACCAGCTCACCGGATAACCACGGATCTTCGGTGGGCATTTTCAGATCGAACCGCCGATGAGCCACCCATGGACCCGAAGCATCCCGCCCTCTGGTGGTTCCCATCCGCGGTGCCGGGCATATGGAACGGGAGAAGTTAAGGAAGACTGGAGGTTCCCGATCACGAAGGCGGAACCCCATGATTAATCTCCAGCAGGATGCCGACGGCAATATCCGCATGAGCAGGCATTTTCCGGCCAACACGCCGATTTCGATCACTTTCACGGATGGGTCGCAGGAAGTGCTCCTGGGCCATCGAATGAATGAGATCTATGACGCGGCCCTGGCCGTGTACCGTGAGCGGAACCACCTGGACGCCAAGGGCTACACCCGTAATCCAGTGAAAACCGGCCACCAAAGGAACGCCATCGAATTCGTGCCGGTCCATCCCGGGATGGCCAAGGAGTAGGAACCTCCAGACCCACCGGGCGGGCCGCTGGTGCAAAACGCGGTTCAGTGTTTCGCACACCAACAGAAACACCCCGGTCTCCGGACCGGGGTGTTTCTGTTGGTGTGCAGTTCCTGCTCTGTTGGACGGTTTAGCCTTCCCCCGCGATGAGGTTCGGGCCGGATCCTGTTGAGTGGCACACGATTGTCAGCATGCCGGCCGGTTGCGAACGTCGCTGGAAACGCGCTGCTTGAGCAACGTGCCCCCCGGGCCCGCTTTCAATTCGCCGTCCTCCACCATGACTTGCCCACGCAGCACAGTCATGCTCGGCCAGGCTGCCACCTGGTAACCGTCCCAGGGCGTGTAGTCGGCCTCGTGCAGGTCCGAAGCATGGATCGTGCGCTTCACGGTGGTGTCGAGGACAGCCAGATCGGCATCGCTGCCGACGGCGATGACGCCCTTCTGTGGGTAGAGTCCGAGGATCTTTGCAGCATTGGCCGAGGTGATGTCGACAAACCGGGTGAGTTCCAGGCCTCGCTTCGCCACCCCTTCGGTGTAGGCAACGGCCATGCGCATCTCGACGCCGGCATGGCCGCCAGTGGTATCAAGAATGGTCTTGCCACGGGTCTTGACCTCAAGGTCGGTGCAGACGCCGTCGGTAGCCAGCGTGCTCAGGGAACCATCGAGCAGCGACTCCCACATGGAATCGCGGTCGGTTTCCGACTTGAGTGAGGGATAGGTGTGGTAAATGGCGCCGTTCTTCTGTTTGTAGTCCTCGGCGGTGAAGTATGCGTAGTGCGGCAGGATCTCACCGTAGACCGCCTGGCCCCGGCCTCGAGCCTCGCGGATGGCATCGACACCTTCACGCGCGCTCACATGCATGAGGTAGATGGGGGCGCCCACGTGTTCGGCGAGCGTGATCACCCGCTGGAACGACAACTTCTCGGAGAGGTTGTTGTGGGCGTGGTGCATGTATTCGAGCCCGATTTTGCCTTCGTGCTGGAGCCTCTTGTAGGCATACATGACGATGTCGTCGTCCTCCGCGTGGACTGCAAGCATTGCGCCGGCCTGGGCAGTCTGTTGCATGAGCCCCCACATGTTGCCGAGGTCCGTCTTTTGCTTGGGACGTGTCGGGGTGGTGTTGGTCATCCACACCTTGTAGCTGCCGTGGCCGGCCGCTACCGCATCGGGAATCTGCTCGAGCACTTCGAACGGAATTTCCGGCTCCTTGAACGTGCCGTGCAGGGCATAGTCGGTGTAGGTTGACCCCGCCCACTCCGCCGACTTCCGGGCAAATGAATCGGACAGGTCGTCACCGGGCTGCCAATGGGCGAAGTCCACCAGAGTGGTGGTTCCGCCATAGATGGCGCCTTCGCTGACCCGGTCCGGACCAAAGCACATGATTCCGCTTTCGGCCGCCGTCGGCAGCACCGAGTTGGTGTGCACGTGGGGGTCCACCCCGCCGGGAACCACCAACTGGCCACGCAAGTCGATCTGGCGAACGGCCTGGTCTGGAACGCCGTGGCCCGTCTCGCGGAGCGAGACAACCTTTCCCTTGGCAATGCCGATGTCCAGGGTCTTGGCGCCGGAGGGGGTTACGACCAGACCGTTGGTCAGAAGGAGGTCAAGCATCAGTGGGCCTCGCCTTTCAGGGTGTTTGCGGAATCGATGGAGAACGGAGGGGAGTTGAAGTAGCGGGCGGCGAGGGAGACCTTCACCGAGGCGCGGGCGTTCACAAGTTGGGAAACGGAGACGTCGGCGGCTGCGCTCATCAGCATTGCCGTTTTCTCCCGTGTCCATTGCCGGTCGCGTTGAAGCAGCTCGAGCATGTCGTCCAGGGCCAGCCGAGCTGCCTCGTCCAGATCGTCGCCGTCGCCGATCGTGATCACGGAACCGCCGGACAACACCACTGGGCGCTTCAGCGCGACTCCGGGGAGGACCCGGCAGGAGAGCACAACACTGCCCTCAACCTCGACGGCGGTCAATGAGCACTCGCCGTCGCCTTGGACCGCATGCAGGTCGCCGGCATACAGCAGGGCCCGTTCTGCATGGACGGGCAGGATGAGCGCCGATCCGGCCGTGACATCCTTGCAGTCCATGTTCCCGCCGTGGGCACCAACAGTGCTCGAATTGGGGCTTTCGCCGGCCGGGGCGACACCGATCTTGCCGATCATCGGCCGGATGGGAATGCGGATGTCCTTGTCGAACTGGACATTGCCGTCGACGATGGTGACGACGCGGCCAGCGCGTCCCAACCCACCGGTGAAGCCTCCCCGTCCCGGGAGGGTAACCATGGCGCCCCGGTCGGCGATCCGGATTTCATGGACGTCGATGCGCAGCGCATCCCCTCGTTTGGCGCCGCGGATTGCGACAGGTCCCGTGACCGGGATCGAGAGTTTCTCGTACTCACCCGTCCGCTCGAACAGGCCACCGGTCAGCAGGCTCCTTGCGCCAAGCGAGAATCGCTCGCCTTGGGCCACTGCCATCACCGGTTCGGCGTTCGGGTCGAATGCTCCGGAGGCCGCTTCGAAGCCAATATGGGGCATCTTGTACATGGTGCTCCTTGGGGTCGGCTAGGCGGTGGGGTAGATGGGAAGGGCCCATTGCTGGTCCTGTGCGGCCCGGCCGATCACGGCCTGCTGGTACAGGTATTGCAGCTGGCGGGTGATTTCGCCGGCGCCGCCGTCGCCTATCGGCGCGCGGTCAACCGAGGCAACGTGGTTGACTTCCGCAGCGCTGCCGCACACGAAGACTTCATCGGCCGAGTAAAGTTCCGTGCGGTCGATCGGACGGATATCGACGTCAATGCCAAGAACAGTGCGTGCCAGGTGGATGACGCTGTCCCGGGTGATTCCCTCCAGGATGCTGTCGGTTGCCGGCGGCGTGCACAGCCGTCCCTGGCGGAGCATGAAGACGTTGTAGCCGGCTCCTTCGGCAACGTGTCCGGCCTCGGTGAGCAGAAGAGCGGCGTCGTATCCATTGCGCCGAGCCTCCAACACGGCAAGGCGGCCGTTCTGGTAGTTGGCGATCGACTTTACGCGTGGCGGCATCGACCGGTCGGACAGTCTTGCCCAACTGCTGATCTGGACATGCAGGCCCGTGGCGCCGAAGTAGTTGCCCATGGGGATGGCCGCCATGAACACGCTCACGGGACCGGTGTCCTCCGGCTTTCCGTCACTGGAATCGACGAACACCTGGACACGCATGTGAAGGTTCCCGCGCAGGTTGTTGGCCCGTACGAGACCCAACAATTGTTCCGACAGGACGTCGATGTCGCGTGGTCCATCGATTTCGACGACGCGCATTGAGTCAACCAGCCGGCGCATGTGGTCGCCCACCCGGAAGGCGTACAGCTGGCCGTCGTCCTCGCTCCAATAGGCCCGGAATCCTTCGAATACACCGACGCCATACTTCAAGGATGTGCTCAGCACATGCAGGCGGGCATCGGCATACTCCACCAGTTCGCCATCCCGCAGGAGGTAGCGGACGCTTGGCTCGGCCGTGGTGTTCCCGCGGTCCTTCACTGTGGTGGATTCTTGCAGATTAGTCATTGCTGTCTCCCAGGTCGTCGCTCGTTCGCCGGTGGTGATTGCAGTGCCTGGCAGAGTGCCAAGAAGACCTCGATCTTCACTTTACTGCTGGCTATGTCACCATAATGAAGAATGTTGGATGGTCTGTCAACGCTTCGGCTGCCACTCGGAGTGGCGGAGGGCTGGGCCTGGGCACTCCGAGTGGCCGGACGGCGGGGGAGCGGCATTGCGCGCCGTCGTGGAGTGCCATGCGGCGTCGGGTGCCAACCATTGACACTGGCGAAGCCACTTCAATAAAGTGATGATACTTCGATATGTGATTCACGACATAGATGTCGACTACTGGGAGCCTACATGCGACAGACACACCGGACTACCAGCAAATTCAGTGATGATGCGCCGTGGACTCCACCGGCCCACCGGAACGGTAGCGCCACATGAGCAACTGGACAACAACCAAGCCCCGGACTCCTCGCACGGCCCTGGGTGCCATCGAGCCGGGCACGGCCAGGCGTGGAGTGGCCCGAGCACGCCAGCGGTCTGCGCTGGTGCTCACTGCCCTTGCCGCCACCATCGTTGCCGGCCTCCCGCTTGCCGCAATGCTTCTGCCCTTCCCGCACAACCCCCTCCAACCGGATGTAAATTCCATTGCTCTGGCACCGGGCGCCGTCCACTGGTTTGGCACCGACAACAATGGCATGGATGTGTTTTCGAGGACGATTGAAGCGGCGCGGCTGGACCTGCCCATTTCCTTGGCGGCGACGGCCATCGCGCTGGCTATCGGCGTTCCCCTGGGGCTCTTCGCCACAACCGGCAGGGCTGGTGAGGCGATCATGAGGGTCATCGACGCTTTTGCCGCACTGCCCATCATCGTGCTCGCCGTTGTATCGATCCAGCTCATGGGAGGGGGCGCAACAAACGTCATTATCGCCATTGCGTTGGTTGGCGCCCCCCGGTTTGTTCGCCTGTCCCGGGCGGCTGCCATCTCCTTGCGGTCTTCCCGTTATGTCGAGGCGGCGGTTGCCATTGGCTGTTCACCGGCCCGGGTGGCCTTCAACCATATCTTCAGAAACGCCTACGGTGTCGTCCTGGTGCAGGCGACGCTGACTACGGCCGGTGCCTTGAGCACGATCGCCGCCTTGAACTTTCTGGGCGTCGGCGTCAGGCCGCCCCAGCCAACGTGGGGCGCGATGATCGAGGACGGATTCAGCATGCTTATCCGGGGCCAGTGGTGGGCCGCGGCCTTTCCCGCCCTGACCATCCTGGTGGTCATCGGATCGCTCAACATCATTGCTGGTGCCATTGAGAACAAGATTGAACGAGTGGAGCGGGCCCGATGAATAGATCACTGCAAGTCAGGGAACTCGTGACCGAGTTCAACACCTCCGGGGGAGTGGTCCGCGCCCTGGACGGCATTTCATTCGACGTACGGGACAACGAAGCCGTGGGAATAGTTGGCGAGTCGGGTTCGGGCAAATCGACTGTCGTGCGATCCATCACCAAGCTCCTGATGCCGCCGGGCCGGGTCACGGCAGGGACGGCGACGTTCGCCGGCCACAGCCTGCTGGATTTGGCCGAACGGGAGATCCGCCGCATCCGAGGCAAGGACATCGGATTCATTGCCCAGAATCCGTTCAGTGCGCTAAACCCTGTGACGCGCATCGAAAAGCAGTTCGCCAATATTGCCAAGGCGCACGGGGAAAAGCCGGACGCTTCGACTCGTGACCGTGCCCTGCAGCTCCTGGATTCGACCGGCGTCAACGATCCCGAGCGGGTGATGCGCGGCTACGCGCATGAACTCAGCGGCGGCATGGCGCAACGAGTGGTCATCGCCATGGCCCTCTACCTTAATCCCCAGCTGGTGATAGCCGACGAACCGACGACGGCGCTGGACCTGACCGTCCAGCGCCAGGTGCTTGACACCCTTCGCCGGCTCACCGTTGAAAGTGGCCGATCGATGCTCATCGTGACCCATGACCTTGGCGTCGTCGCGAAATACTGCGACCGGGTGATCGTCATGTTTCGCGGAAACATCGTCGAACAGGGCGACGTCAGTGACGTCTTCGTCCGCCCGCAACACCCCTACACAATTTCACTCCTCAATTCCGTGATCCGGCCGAAGAACGAGGCCTCGAATGTGCGTCCCGGCACAAGTGCATCCGGCAGTTCGGCACCTGGCCTACCGTCTGCCCAATTAACTGAAGCCCGGAGGTTTTGAGAATGCCGATCCTCGAACTTGTCGATCTCATCAAGACATTCGACACTCCGCATGGACTGATGCGTGCTGTCGATGGCATCAGCCTGGCGGTTGACGCCGGCGAAACCATTGGCATCATCGGCGAGAGCGGTTCCGGAAAATCAACGCTCGGCCGCCTGATCCTGAGATTGCATGAGCCGGACTCCGGGTCCATCATCATCGAGGGCCAGGATGTGCTGGCACTTAGTCCGGGGCAGCTGCGCAAGCAGCGCCGCCATTGGCAGATCGTCTTCCAGGAACCGTTCGCGTCCCTCAACCCCCGGCTGACAGTGCGCCAGATCGTCGAGGAACCGCTCATTGTGGCCAGGGCCGGGAGCCGGGCCGAGCGTCTTGCCCTCGTGGCCAAGACGCTGGAAGAGGTCGGCCTTTCGGCGGACTTCCTGGGCCGCCGCCCGGCGAATCTGAGCGGTGGCCAGCAACAGCGCGTGGGGATTGCCCGCGCCCTCGTGACAAACCCCAGCCTGGTGGTGCTGGATGAACCAACCTCATCCCTGGACCTGACGATTAGGGCATCAATCTTGCGCATGTTGGCAAATCTGCGGGAGTCGAGGGAGCTGACGTATGTCTTTATCTCGCATGACATCGAAACGGTGCGCCACTTCTGCTCCCGCGTGGCGGTCATGCATCGCGGCCGGTTCGTCGAGGTGGGTCCGACACGTGATGTCTTGACCTCCCCCCAGCATCCCTATACGAGGGCGCTCATTTCGGCGGCCCTGCCGGTGGTGCCCTATGCCGCCGTCGTTGGCGACAACATTCCACCGGAAGGCCTTCACGCCGTCCTTGAGACCCAGGGGCAGAATTCATGATTCGCTACATCAGTTCCAGGCTTGGCATCGCAGTCCTGCTGTTGCTGGGTCTCATCTCCCTCAGTTTCGGGTTGGTCTCCCTGCTGCCCGGCGATCCGGCTGTTGCCCTGCTGGGTGAATATGCAACGCCTGAAGACATCGCGCGGATCCACGCGCAATTGGGGCTGGACCTCCCATTCGGGGAACGCTATCTCAACTACATGGCCAGAACGTTGGGCGGTGACCTTGGCAACTCGTTCTTTACCGGAAGTTCGGTGTCGGGCGAGATCCTCTCCCGCCTTCCCAATACGCTGATCTATTTGGTCCCTGGACTGGCCCTGGCGCTCCTCATTGGAATGGCCGGCGGGACATTTGCCGCGTACAGGTATGGGCGCTTTGCCGACAAGTCATTTACCTTCTGGATTTCCATCCTCATGGCCATGCCTGAATTTGTCCTGGCCCTGCTGTTGCTGTTCGTTTTCTATCAGCAGTTGCGCATTGCGCCAGCACCTCTGGGCATGCTCTCCAGCACCCAGATTGCACCGCCATCGGTGACCGGATCGATTCCCCTGGACGCGGTGCTTGCCGGCCAGTGGGGGACTGTCTTCTCAATCCTCAACCGCGCCGTTCTCCCCATAGTCACCATGGGCCTGTTCTTCGCGGCGCCCTTCGGCAAGACGGTGCGCTCCGGTTTGGTGCAGGTGCTCCAGTCGCCACAGATCGAGTTTGCCAGAGCCTGCGGCCTGCGGCCCGGGCAGGTGTTCCGCTATGCGCTCAGCGATATCCGCGGCTCCATGATGACCTATCTGGTGCTGCTTTTCGCCGCGTCATTGAGTGGAGCAGCGATCATCGAGAGCGTCTTTTCCTGGCCGGGAATTGGCAGCTGGGCGCTCGACGGCGTACTCAAAGGCGACGTGCCCGTCATCCAGGGATTCGTTCTCATCATGGGCGCCGCAAGCCTGTTCGGCTATGTGCTCCTGGATGCGCTCATGACCCTTCTCGACCCGCGCACACGCCAGAATGCCGTGTCCAAGGTGCGCCGGCAGACCGCGCGGAAAACAGCCCTAATTCCTTCCTGACGGCTATTGACAGCCGCCCACCGACTTCAATAGATTGAAGATATGTTCACTACATTGTATGAAGACAAAGTTGTTGCACTGGGCGGAACCTATGCCCTCGACGGCCGGGTGAGCTGGGTGCCCGCCGGAGCAATCGGCTACCAGCCGTCGAATTGCTACCTACTGCTTGAGGGCTCGGAAAGGCTTCTTGTCGATTCGGGCCTCGCGGTCCACAGCCAGGAGATCATGGATGATCTCGTCGAACTCCTTGAGGAGGACGGCCGGCTCTCCATGTTCTTCACGCGGAGCGAAATGGACTGCGTGTCGAATCTGGAGCCGATTGCGGGGAAGTTCGACATCGAACGCCTCTTCACCGGCGGTGCCATCAACCCCTTCGATGCCTTTGACGATCTCAGCCGGCTGGCCCTGCGCGGCCGCCGCCACCAGATCGACCAGAAGGGCGAGGGCGGGGACTCGATGTCACGCACTCCCGAGATTGAAGTGGCGCCGGGGCGCCTGCTGACCGTCGAGTCGCCGTTGCTGCGGCTCCTGCCAACCTTTTGGGGATGGGATGCTAGCACCGGAACGATCTTCACCTCCGACACCTTCACCCACGGCACCATGGACAATCCTGACGGCCCCCGCGTGATCGACTCCCTTGCCACAGACACCACCACGGCCGAACAGGTTGCACAGCACCTCTACGCAAAGTACGAGTGGATCCCTCGCGCCACCACTGAGCCCCTTCGGGAATGGCTTGCGGACAAGTTCGAGACGCTCGCCCCCGAAACCATCGCGCCGTCCCGCGGCTGCGTCATCCAGGGGCGTGCGGTTGTGCGCCGGCACCTGGATTACATGCTTTCCGCACTCGCACAGCAACAGGCTTAGGAGCATTGCCATGGAAGAACTAGTTGAAACTATGAGCCGCGACCTTCCGCGCGCAATTGCCGACGGCGTCACGTGGATGAGTTCGTGCCTGCCGTTCCATCTCCAGGACCGCGTCATCCACGGCCACACCTCGACGTACCTCGCACAAGGTGGTGACGCCTCGATCCTGATTGACACAGGCAACCCGTCCAGCTGGAACATCATTTCGGAAACCCTTGATGGCCTGCTCGGGGACCAGCCGTTGACCTACGTTTTCCCCACGCACCCGGAACTGCCGCACACCGGCAACCTTCCGCGCCTGGTTGAAAAGTATCCCGACATCAAGATTGTCGGCGACATTCGGGACTACCACCTGTTTTATCCGCAAATCGTGCCGAACCTCCATGCACGGGTTCCGGGCGACCGGATCGATCTCGGCGGTGGATATGAATTCGTGGTCGTCGAAGCGATGATCCGCGATCTGCCAAACACCCAATGGGGTTTTGTGCCGAGCGCCGGGGTGCTCTTCACCGCTGACGGCTTTTGCTACATGCACCGTCCCGAGCTCGACGACGAAGACCCGGTGCACCTTCCGGGTGAATGTGGGCTGACGACCGACGAGCTTTCGGCACCCATCGCCGTGGAAAACGCGGCCTTCTTCACGGGCAGCGCCCTGTATTGGGCCCGGTTCGCCGACGATGCCGACCAGGTCTACGACCGGGTGGGAGCCCTGATTGATGATCTCGGGGTCACGGTCGTTGCCCCGACGCACGGAAACGTGATCACGAACATTCCGGCTGTTGAACCCATCATCCGAACGGGCCACAAGCACGCCTACCGCTACTGACGGATACCCCGTCTGCAGTGCACCACTCACAGCACATCCCTCTCCCTCCTTAGAGAATTTGGAACCAGGCATATGAAGCATTCGCGTTGGCTCGCCGGCTGTATGTCAGCCGCTGTTGTTGTATCGCTCGCCGGCTGTGGAGCGGGGTCGCCGTCCGCGGCGCCGTTGACTCAGGCTGCCAAGCAGCCTGAGTCGGTGGTCGTCGCTGTCGGTGCACTGCCCGACAGCCTCACCGCCTCTCCTTGGGGTGGCAGCGCATCCCATGTGGTCCTCAGTGGCCTCGGTTCCCAGCTGCTCCAGTACAAGGCGGGCGCAACGGACGACGAGTCCTGTGCGGCACCGTCCACCGACGTCACCGGCCGCCTGGCCGAGAGCGCCACACCCAATGCGGATGGCACCGGCGTCATCGTCAAGCTCCGAAAGCTCACCAGCCAGTTCGGCAATACACTTTCGGCCGAGGATGTGAAGTGGAGCCTGGAAACCGGCATGGTGCGCCAGCCCGTGATGAAGGGCACGCTCAAGAGCAGTGGATTCAACGTGGACAATGTCGCCACGGTCATTGATGACCACACGGTGCAGCTCAATACCACCACCATGACATCGTTCACCGTTGAGTCGCTGCAGAACAATCTGTTCGCCATCTACGACAGCAAGGAAGCGAAGCTCCACGCCACGACGGATGACCCCATTGCCAACAATTGGCTCTCCAAGAACCTGGCCGACTACAGCGGGTGGAAGCTCGAGGAATTTACGCCGGGCACGTCGTTGACATTGACAGCCGATCCGGCCTGGGAAGGGGCCCGCGGCGCTGTGAAGCGCGTTGTTGTCAAAGCCGTCCCGAACACCTCAACACGCAGCCAGTTGGTGGAGACAGGAGAGGCGCAGGTCGCCAACGCGTTCGAATACGAACAGTATGGATCCCTCGCCAGTGCCAGTGGAGTCAACGTTCTCAAGTGCACCAGCCAGACCCGGGACACGATGATGTTCAATACCAAGACGGGCCCGCTGGCCGATGAGAAGGTGCGCCAGGCAATTTCGATGGCCATCGACCGCGGCGCTCTGGCCAAGGGCGCCTATGCAGGCTTTGCCGACCCCGCCGTCGCAACCTTCCCCAATGCCACGGCGTCGCCCACCTACAGGTTTGACCCGGAAGCCGCGAAGAAGCTTCTGGCACAGACCCAGTACCCCGATGGATTCCCGCTCACGCTGAGCTACAGCGTCAGCCGTCCGGGTCCGGTGGCCAAACAGTCGGCAGTCCTCATCCAATCCATGCTGGGCAAGATCGGCATCAAGGTTGAACTGATGAACGTGGCCAGCCCGACGGACTTTTCCTCGGCGCTGATTGGCGGCCGCTTCCAGGCGGTGTTGTACTCGGAGCCGATCGTCATTGCCGACCCGGCCTTTTACACCTACGCGTTCTATGGAACCGGGGCCCCGAGCAACAGCACCGGTTGGTCCAATCCCGACTTCGACGCAGCCCGCACCCAGTTGGCCGCCACTCCGCGCACCAATGCTGACGAAAGGACGGCCCTGCTGAACAAGATGGCGGGGCTGGCGGACCAGGGGGCAGCCATTCTCTCCCTCGTCCAGGTCAGGAACCTGGTCGCCAAGCAGGACGGCCTCAGCGGGGTCGTGCCGCTCACCAACGGCCAGGTCTACTTCGCCGGTTTGGGCAAATAGCCAAATCCAGTTCGGCCATTGCTGCTGGCCGCCGGCAGTTGCCGCCGGCCAGCAGCTTGATGAAAGAAGGACACCATGATTGAAATTTGCGGAAAGCCCGTCCGTGACACCTTGACTGAACTGCTTGATCCGGCAACCACGGCCCTGGTCGTGATCGACATGCAGGTCGGGGCGGTTTCCCACGGGGGTGCCATTGGCGATTCCGGACATGACCTGAGCATGATGCCCGCCGTGGTCGAGCGTTGCGGGCGGGCGATCACTGCCGCCCGTGCGAATGGCGTGCCGGTCTTCCACATTCGGGTTGAGAATCTCCCGGACGGCCTAAGTTCACCGCCGGCGTGGCTGCGTGCCCTGTACACGGCCGCCAATGGTCGGCCCATTGATCTGGGCCGGCTGAGCACCAAGGGCGATCCGGCCACCAACTTTTGCGAGCCATGCATGCCGCTGGACGGGGAGGCTGTCATCACCAAACGGCGCCCCAGTGCGTTTGTTGCCACCGAGCTGGCGTTGCTGCTTCGCAGCCAGGGGATTGAGTCGGTGGCCCTTGTCGGCGTCTCAACCGGCGGCTGCGTCGAGGCGACGTTGCGCGATGCGGTGCACAACGATTTCTATGCCGTCTTGCTTGAGGACGCCGTCGGCGCCTACGACACAGTGGTCCACGACGCGTCGCTCACGGTCATGCGGGCGCGGCACGACGTGTGCACTCTGGAGGAAGCGATCGCGGTGTGGGAGACCGCGGATGCCGCCTGAAACATCGGAATATGGAGAGGGGCGGCCGCACATGGTGCGACAACGTATGCAGGAGGACACCATCCAGCCGGCGGTCGGCCGTGCTCTGGTCGATGGCCGGGTCTACCGGCTTGGCGGAGACATTGACCTCGATGACCGGGTGAGCTGGTGCCCGCCTGGTGTGCAACGGCGCCAGGCGGTGAATTGCTACCTGATCAAGGGAGCCACGGGGTCCGTGCTTGTCGACACCGGGGTCCGGCTTCACGAGGCGGACATCCTGGCGCAGCTTGGGCAGCTGATGGTGCCCGGTGAACCGCTGTCCATCGTCTTGACCAGAACCGAGATGGAATGCTGCCTGAACATTCCCGCGATTGAGGCCCGTTTCAGGGTCGACGCCGTGTGGTACACGGGTGGAATCACCGTGCCACGGTCGACGGCGGCACCCCGGCGGATCACCGTGGATCCGGGAACGTCGATGCAGGTGGAGGTTGTCGACGGCGTAGTCCTCGAGTTCGTGTCTCCGCTCCTTCGGCTTCTCCCGACCTTGTGGGTGTTCGATCCGGAGTCCGGCGCCTTGCTGACCTCTGACGCGTTCACGCACGGATCCGCAGAGGGATTCGATCCGCATGACGGGCTGCAAAAATTCCGCTGGTTCACCAGGGCCGACACCGGTCCCATTGCACGGAACATCCTGGACATTTTCGGAGAACGCCGGGTGCGCGCCATTGGACCGGGCTACGGGGCCCCGATTATCGGAGCGGGCAAGAGTCTCGATCAAGCAGAAGGATTGGCGATGGCCATCTCGGAAATGGGGCTCCAGTGAGTGCCCGGGAACCCGCGGCCAGAAGAGTCGCGGACGGAGCATATTGGTTGGGCGGCTGCCTTTCGGCAAACGCCGAGGGCCAGGAAGTCCACTACCACGTCTCGTCGTATCTGGTTGTCGGGTCGGAGCGGTCCCTGCTCGTTGACACGGGAGATCCAGCACACCTGGCGATCATTCTCGCCCAGCTGGATGCCGTTCTCGGGGATCGCCCCCTGGACTATGTGTTTCCCACCCACCCGGAGATCCCGCACGCAGGAAACCTGCCAGCCCTTCTCGCCAAGCATCCGGGAGCACAGGTCGTAGGCGACGTGCGTGACTACCAGCTGCACTTCCCGGAATATGCCGGGCGGTTCCGGGCACAGCCCGCGGGAAGCAGCATCGACCTCGGCGACCGGCTGTTCCGGTTTCTTCCCGCGTTCATTCGGGACCTCGAAAACACGCTGTGGGGCCACGACAGTGGTGCCGGAATGATGTTCGTCTCCGATGGTTTCTCCTACATCCACGATGTCCCCGCGCCGGACAGCGACGACGAACCTGTCCACCTACCCGGCCAATGCCGGTTGTCGTCCGGTGAAATGCCGGCACCGCCAACGGTGGACCAGGCGGCGTACGGGACGGGTAGGGCTCTCTATTGGACAAAATTTGTCGATGTCAGCTCGTCGTTTGCGGCGATCGAGGCTGTCTTGGACGAGCTTCCCACCCGCCTGATTGGTCCCGCCCACGGCAATGTCATTGACGATGTGGGCGGAATGCTCAGGACCTCGTTGGAGGCGCACAGGAAGGTCTTTACCGGGCCTCTTGTTGCGTAGTGAATGTATATTCAATATAGTGAAGTTCATGGAATTGGCTTGCCAGCAAGCCAGGGTTCGTAGGACCAAAGCTGGATAACCAGGGGCTCGTGCAATGCGATGCTTCGATTGATTTCGATGAACGGCAAGGAGTAGGTCAATGCGAGACCTCATTGGATACGGGGAGAACCCTCCGATTGTCACTTGGCCCGGCGGCGCCAAGGTGGCCGTCTCAATGGTCATCAACTACGAAGAGGGGGCGGAGAGTTCAATCGAGGCCGGCGATGACAAGGACGAGGACGTCACGATATTTGGTGGCTGGTCATCCGATCCGAATCGTCGAAACCTGATGAAGGAATCGTTCTTTGAGTACGGGAGCAGGGTCGGCATCTGGCGATACCTGGGGATGCTCCGTGAGTACAACGTGCCCGCAACCTTCATGGCCTGCGGTGTTGCGCTGGAGCGGAACCCGGCGGCAGCACGGGCGATCGTCCGCGATGGACACGAAATCTGCGCCCACGGCTACAAGTGGCGGGGAACCGTGGGCATGACGCCGGCCGAGGAAGTCGCCGAGATCCGTTCGTGCGTGGATGCGATCGAGGCGACGTCGGGCGTTCGGCCTGTGGGCTGGTATGTCCGTGAAGGCATCACGGACAACACGCGGGCAATCCTCTCGGCCGAGGGGTTTCTCTACGATTCGAACTCGTATGCCGATGACCTGCCCTATTTCGTTCCGGCCGGAGGTTCGGACCATCTGGTGATTCCATATTCCGGCGACACTAACGACGCCCGGTTCTGGGGCCCCGGCAGTCTCGGGACGGGGGAAGAGTTCTTCAACGTGTTGAAGGACAGTCTCGATTGCCTCCTCATTGAGGGGCGGACGGTGCCCAAGATGATGTCAGTCGGCGTCCATCTGCGCATCGGTGGCCGTCCCAGCGTCGCGTTGGGCGTCCGCCGGTTCCTCGAATACGCGCTGGCCCAGGACGGCGTTTGGTTCGCGACCCGTTCGGACATCGCGCGCTGGTGGCTGGACAATCCGCCGGTGGCGGGACGGCTCGAGGCAGCCTACGAGGGCATCGCATGACAACGCCGGCGACCGGACGGACGGTGCCGGCGGGGACGGACCTTGCGCGCTTGGTGCACAACGTCCACGAGCAGGGATTTGCCGAGCTGGCCAAGATTGGATTGCGCGGACAGCGCGACCAGGGACTCGTATCGACCCTCATCTCCGGCGACCTGAGCGGATCGGACGATTTGTGCGTGAGCTGGGGCAGGATCCTGCCTGGGCAACACCATCTTTGCCACCACCATCCCGACGCATCCGAGTTCTACGTCGTTATCTCCGGGGCGCCGCTGGTTCACTTGGGCGACGCCGAATACCGGGCCCGGCCGGGAGATGGCATTTACATACCCAGGGGCACAACCCACGGCATCACCAATGACGGCGATGAGGATGTCAACCTGGTTGTCGGTGTCAGCAAACCCGCCGACTGGCAATTCATCGCGGACGAGTGAGGGCTCCATGGCTATCCGTTCCGCAACCACCAGAATGGCCCGGCGCCTGGCATGGCGGGCCACCATCCACGTGCAGTCATGCGGTCCAAGGAGGTTTTCGTGCCCGATCCGGTAAGTGCCCCGGCCGGCAGCCGGCAGGTTGGGCTCATCACGGCCGACCCAACTCCCACCTTGTTGTCACTGGTTTCCCACTGGAACATCGACTTCGTGGTTCTTGATGCGGAACAGACAACCCTGACGCTGCAACAGTGTGCCGACGCCGCCCAGAGGCTGGCGGGAACACGGGTCCAGGTCGCCGTCCGAGTGCCTGACCTGGCCGAGATGACCTTGGTGGCGTTTGCCAACACGGGCGTCGACGAGCTTGTCCTTCCCAGGGTGCGGCACCCGGGGGAACTCGAACGGGCCCGCCGTGCCACCACATTTGGTCCGGGGGGCTCGCGTCCGAGGCAGGTATCGTTCGCATCCGCCTTTGGCGCGGACTACTCGCGCCGGCCGCGCCTGTCGGTGCTCTTTGAGACAGTGGAAGCGCTCGACAACGTGGCGGACTTTGTCGCGTCCGAGTTCTTCGAAGGTGGCTGGGTTGGCCCCACCGACCTTGCGGATGACCTGCGGGTCCACGGCAGGACCGGAGCGGACGCTCTTGATGCTGCTGTCCAGCGCGTGGTCGACACGATCGCCAGTGCCGGCCACAGCGCAGGCCTGCCCGCGTCCAATCTCGCGAGCACATCCGCTGTGCACGCGCGAGGTGCCGACCGTGCCGCTGTCTATTGGGAACGGGAGGTCGCCTCGATGATTGCACAATTGGCCACCTCCCACCTGGGCCTCCGCGTGGATGCGGCATGATTGCCCGGCAACGGTGGCAGGGTCCTTCAGATCTGCCACCGTTGCTGGCATGCTGTGACGATGCAAGGGTTCTCAACGCGGGAAAGCCGAAAAACCTGCCAGGTATCTTCGGTTCATTGATGGATCTTCGATATACTGACGACAGAATGCGGCAATAGTGAGGAACTGTCTTGGGAAACATGGAAGCTGTGAAAGCCGATGATGGCGACATCCTGCAGCGCGACCAGTGGATAACGCATCTGGGCGCAATGCTCAAGGAGCACCGGTCCGGCCGGTTCACCGTGGAAGAACTGGCGGAACGGGCCGGTGTCAGTGCGGGCCTGATCAGCCAGATCGAGCGCGGCATCGGCAACCCGTCGTTCGCGACGCTTCTGCGCCTGACCAATTCACTTGGCGTTCCGTTGGCGAGCATGTTCGCAGACCCCAGCGGGACGCAGAACCAAATGCTCGTGCGGCGCGCAGACCGCCGCCGGATTGAAATCCCGTCGCAGGGCATCACCATGGAACTGATCGTGCCCGACGCCGACCGCAAGCTCGGTGTTGTCAGCATGACCATTCCGGCACATTTCGATGGAGCCGATGTTCCGCATTCCCACGAGGGTGAGGAATGCGTGGTGCTTCAGTCCGGATCCCTTGTGGCAACCGTCGGCGGGCAGGAGTTCACCCTGGAAGTGGGCGACAGCCTGACCTATGAAGCCACACGTCCGCATTGGTGGAGCAACCAAACCGGCACGGCCGCAGTGATGATCGCGATCTCGACGCCGCCATCGCTGGGCCGGTCCCATTGACCGGGGCCTGGCCGGGCCCAACGTCCCGTCTGGGGATGCTCGTGCCGTCGTCGAACTCCAATGCGGAGTCATTGACCGCGGCCATTCTTGCCGGCGAGCCGGCGGTGGGTGTCCATTACAGCCGCTTCCGGCTGCCGGCAGCGCTCGATGACTCGATTGACGCGGGTGTGCTCGGCGATGCCCCCAGGCTGCTCGGCGACGCCGAGCTGGATGCCATCGCCTTCCACGGCACCTCGGGTTCCTGGACCGGGCTTGCCGGCGACAGGGCCCTGTGCGGATCCCTGACCGCCGCAACGGGGGCACCGGCGACCACGGCGTCACTGGCCCTTGTGGCAGGTCTGGAAGCGCTCCGTCTCGGCCGAATCGCTGTGGTCTTTCCCGGCCCGGCATCGATCATGGTCGGCATCGCACGCGAGTATGCCGCCCACGGGATTGACGTCGTGCGGTCCGCGGTCCCCACGGCGCCGATGTCCAATCCGGAGATTTCGCGGATGGACCGCCAGGCCATCGATGCATTGATGCGGCCCGCCTTCGGTGCCGGCGCCGACGCCGTCGTGTGCATTGGCACAAACCTCCGCTCGGCCTATCTGGTGGCCGAATTGGAGGAGGAGTTTGGTGTACCCGTTGTAGACAGCGCCACCGCAACGCTCTGGCACCTGCTTCGGATAGCCGGAGCTGCCCGCCC
The DNA here is from genome assembly GCF_050156935.1 of Pseudarthrobacter sp. P1. Taxonomy (NCBI): domain Bacteria; kingdom Bacillati; phylum Actinomycetota; class Actinomycetes; order Micrococcales; family Micrococcaceae; genus Pseudarthrobacter; species Pseudarthrobacter sp. P1. The sequence goes on from NZ_CP189584.1 coordinate 595,376, forward strand.
GATTGCCGGGTGGGGCATGCTCATGGCCGCGGCCTAGGAGCGTGGGTCAGTAATGGAGACTCGTTGATGAATGCTCCAAACCTGAGGCCATTTTGCGCCAAATAAGCCGCATTTCTTGTGGGTTCTCAACACAAAAAATCGGCAAAATCGACTACTGACCCACGCTCCTAGGAATCGGCCGCGGCCATGCGGACCGCGTTCACCTCTGGGCCGTGTTCAGCCGCCAGGCATGGATGATCTCGGCCCGCGTGGCAATCCAGGCCGGGTTGCCGGCTGCGTGGGACAAGAACCGGTCAAGGGCGAGCGCATATGCCGGACGGCCAATGAGCCGCGGGTGGAGCCCGACGCTCATCACGGACGGTCCGGAACGGCTGTCGGTGAGCATCATGTCCAGGGTGCCGCACAGCTGGTTGGCGAACGCGGTGGCCGTGGGGAACTGCTTGAACAGGCCCGAATCGTTGGTATCGCCCGCGTAGGGGAGCACCGGCAGCGCGCTGCCATCATGCCCGTTCCCCAGGTGGGGCAGGTCGTCATTGAAGCTGTTGGACTCGTAGCCGAACCCTGTGGCAGCGAGAGCCGCGCGGGTGCCCAGGTTGAGTCCGTCCCGGGAATACCAGCTAGTCGGCGCCACCCCTGTACTCGCGGCGATCGAATCCCGGGACGCCTCGATCAACGCCCGCTCGGCCTCGGGATCGAGCCCCGCATGGGTGTCCCATTGGTGGCCATGGTCGGCAATTTCGTGGCCATCCCTGACCAGTGCCGCCGCGACATGCGGGTTCTGCTCCAGTGCGACGGCGCAGCAGAAGGCGGTTGCCTTGGCGCCGTGGCGGCGCAAGATGCGCAGCAGGCGCCAGATTCCCGCCCGCGAGCCGTATTCAAAGGCCGACTCCAGGGTGAGGTTGCGAGCGCTCGGGTGCGCCGCATGCCCGATCCAATGGGCGCCGAGATCATCGGCGGCGTCGCCGCGGGCCACGCTGCGTTCGGCTCCCTCTTCAACGTTGACCACCAGGGACACCGCGACGCGGGCATCCGAGGGCCAGAGGAATTTCGGGGGATGCTCGCCGTAGCCAACGAAGTCGCGCGTAGTGGGGACGCTTGGCATGGCAGGTTCTCCTTGCGGTTTGGACCGAATATATGGTTATAGTGAAGACGCTTCGATATGATGAACCTAATCGATAGGGAGACAAATGTCCACGCTGATTCACGGCGGCACGGTAGTGCCGGGCACAGGCAGTACCGTCCTCGAATCAGGCGCGGTTGTCCTGCGCAATGGCCGCGTTGGTGATGTTTTGGGACGCTGGGACAGCGGGCAGGCCTTCCAGGGCGAGGCCATCGACGCGAGCGGGTGTGTGGTGATGCCCGGCCTCATCAACAGCCATGCCCACGGCGTGGCACCGGGTGCCCTGCTGCCCAGTGGCGCACCGGCGTTGCCCGACGAGCAATGGATGGGCAACCTGGATCGGCATCTCCTCGCGGGCACCACGACAGTGCTCAACCTCTGCGGGTTTTGCACCATGGATGAGGTGCGGGAGGCCGACCAGCGCCATGCGGTCCATGTTCGCGGAGCCACATCGCATCTGCCCGACGCGTACCGTGCGGCACGCATGGCAGATGGCCGGGGGCTGTCCGCGCAGCACGGCCGGATGACGGTCGATAAGATGCTCGAGGACGGTGCGGTGGCCATCGGAGAGCTTGGCGGCGGCCAGACGCTGGGCGGTGGGGGACAGGATCTGACGTATATCCCCAACGCCATCGAGAAGAGGACGGGCGTGCGCGTGTCCTCGGCCCAGGCGCGACGAATGAAGGAGGCCGCTCTCGGCCGGTTCATCGACGTGGACGCCTGTGACACGGCCGAGCTGGGCAGCTCGGCCGCAGCCGCGGGCCTCACCGGACATATCAGCCTGGCCGAACTCCGCACAGTGATCGCGACGTCGGTTATGCCGTCCTTCGAGCCGGCGATCAACGGCATCCGGGAGGGTGTGCGGGCCGCCCGGCGCTTCGGCGTACCGGCGATGGTGCACAGTGCCGCGGCAACGGCACGTGTCATGCGGGAACTTATGGACGAAACCCACGGAGACACCGTGCGCGTTATAGCGTCCCATGCCAACCATCCCTCGCACACGCCGGCTGAAGCCGTGGCCCTGGCCACCCTCGGCAGGGAGCACGGCTGGCCCGCGGAGGCCTCCGTCTTCGACCTCCTGCACCGCAAGCGCACCGTGACTACCCGCGAACATTGGGACGCACTTCTGGAAGATCCCGGCCTGGTCTCGGTTCTTGCCACCGACTATGGGCACGAAGGCCACCACGATGAACTGATTTCCGCCGTCCAGGATGTTGCAGACCGCGGCTACCGCACGGTGGCGGGCGCCGTTGCCATGGCCACCTCGGCGGTGGCGGAGTTGATTCCCGGCATCGCGCCCAACGGCGGCCGGCTTGAGGTGGGCAGGGATGGAGACCTCGTCGTGGCCAATGCGGAAGATTTCAGGGACGTGAAATTCGTGTTCATCGGCGGGGTGTGCGTGGTGCGCAACGGGCGCCTGACGTCACAGGCGCGCCGGTGAGCCGGCCGCTGACCGCAGCCCAGCATGCCCTGTTGGCCGGGCTGGTGGGGGAAACGGCTCTCCGTGAGGACGCGGCCGCCGTCGAGCGCTCCTTTGGCGACCTTTGCGACGGAATGGACGCCTTGAGGAGCGAATTCGACCGCCTGCGTGGCGATGCTGCCGAGGGGAGCAACGCAGATGGCTGATGCTTGGGAGCTGGGCATCACCGCCGCGGCCACGCTGCTGCGCCGCCGTGAACTCTCTGCCGTGGAGCTTCTGGATTCAGTGCTGGAGCGTCTGGAAGCGATGGAAGAAGGCGCCCGGGCCTGGGCATTCGTTGACGCGGACGGCGCCTATGCAGCGGCGCGCGCCGCCGACGACGGCGCCCGCCGCGGGGAGTTCCTCGGGCCGCTCCACGGCATCCCCCTTGGGGTCAAAGACGTCATCGATGTGCGGGGGATGCCGACCGAGGGAGGATCGCTGGCGCTCCGGGGCCATGTGGCGTCCGAGGATGCCGGTGTCGTTGGCCACCTCCGGCGCGGCGGAGCCGTGCTGATGGGGAAGACTGAGACGCACGAGTTCGCCTTTGGGCAGGGGACTCCGCCGTCAAGGAATCCGTGGGATGCGGACCGGTACGCGGGTGGTTCCAGCGTCGGGTCGGGCGTTGCCGTCGCCGTCGGAAGCGTTCCCGGTGCGCTGGGCACGGACACCGGTGGCTCGGTGCGGAATCCGGCGGCCGTCAATGGCCTCGTCGGGCTCAAACCGACGGCCGGGCTGGTCGACGGCACGGGTGTACTCAACATCAGCCACACCTTGGACCATGTCGGCCCCATCGCTCGAAGCGTTGCCGATTGCGCGGCGATGCTCCAGGCAATGCTCAGCCCCGCGGCTGCGCATTCCTTGGACGGTGGCATGCTGTGTTCCGGGACGGTGGCCCCTGAAACCAGGGTGGCCGTGGATCGTGCGGCCTGGCTGGAATGGGGGGTTGCACCGGCGGTCACTGCCGTTCTTGAGCGGGCCGTCGCGGTGCTGGAAGGCCTGGGGGTTGAGGTCGTGGAGCTGCCACTGCCCGAGTTGGGGATGGCGTTGCCCGCAAGCCTGGCGATCTCGCTGTCCGAGGCGGCCGGCCACCATCGTGAGCGGTTGGGCCGGAGGGCGGAGAGGTATCTTCCAGGCACCAGGGTCATGATCGAGACGGGTGCCCTCGTGTCCAGCGAGGATGTCCGGTTGGCACGCGACGTGCGGACCTATCTCCGGTCATCCATCGCGGCTGCGTTGGCCAGCGCCGGTGTCCAGGCCCTAGTCTCGCCAACGCTCCCATCCATTGCCCCCTTTGCGGCTGAGATGTCCCACGAGTTGACAGGCCGCACGGGGAAGAACTCGTTGTCGAGTGCGCTCCTGATGCTCTCGCCGGCCAACCTCACCGGAATGCCTGGGCTGAGCGTTCCATGCGGGCTCGTTGAGGGGCAGCCGGTCGGCATCCACTTCATGGGACCGGAATTCTCGGATGCAAAACTTCTGCGCCTCGCACACGCCTATGAACGTGCGACCCCGTGGCATGGACATGTGCCGGTTCGGGCGATGGCCTTCAAACGGACCCAGGCTTTGTAAGCGGCGTTGGGTGAGGACGGGTGTTCCAAGGCGCCCGGACCGGCTGGCGTAGCCGGGCCCGGGCGCCATCTCCGGCCGAGTTTCTAGGAACGGTTGAGCGGACCGCCTGCAGCCGGGTCGCTGTAGCTGGGACCGCCGTTTTCGTGGTGGCCGGCAAACCGGCGCAGGTAGGCCGGGGCGTCGTCGTCGGCCACGCTCACGTCGTACCAGCCGTGGCTGCCTTCAAGGTCGATTTCCCGGGTAACCGTCTTCCTGGGCGGGACTGTCACCTTGCGCGCTTTGCCATTGTCGTAGGCGTTGGAAATCTTGACCTTCCGGGGACGGTTTCCGGAATTGGCCAGCACCAGCTCCACGGTACCGCCATTGCCGCCGTCGTCGATCCTGGCCTGCAGCTCGTCCGGATCCGAGAGTGTGCCCTTGAATTCGGCGAGGTAGCCGTTGGCACCCCACACGCCCAAATCGTAGGACGCGTCGTTGGTCCACGAATCGCTGACCGTGTCAGCCTGGGCCACCTGGTAGCGGCGCGGCGCATCAAGCGGAGCGCGTCCATTGCGGACCAGGAAGTGTGCGCCGGCCCGGCCCCGGTTGGCAAAGTCCAAACGCAACTCGGTGCCGCTGAGGCGAGCGAGCTCGACGCCGAACTGGTACGGCAGCGGGCGGGCGGGCCGGACTCCGGGATCCTGCTGCGGCATGGCCTGCGGATCCTGGACCGAGAACGGCTGGCCCAGCCCATGGATGGGAGCCGGCGGGGCCATGGCCGTGAAACCGGTCTGCGCCCGAGAGAAGTCAAAGGCCGATGTCAGGTCCCCGCAGACCGAACGGCGCCAGTCGCTGATGTTGGGCTCGGGCACGCGGAAACGCTTTTCCAGGAACCGGATCACGGAGGTGTGGTCGAACACCTCCGAGCAGACCCAACCACCCTTGCTCCAGGGCGAGACAACCACCAGCGGGACCCTGGGCCCGAGGCCGATGGGCTGCTTTCCGAGTGGATCGGCACCGGGCACCAGGGGGTGGGCTTCGCCGGGGTGCAGGTCAAGGTCGAGGATTTCATCGGCCAGGCTTGCCGACAGCGATGCGGACACCAATCCGTCCGTTCCGGGGCGGTTCTTCACGGGAGGCATTGGCGGCACCACGTGGTCGAAGAACCCGTCGTTCTCGTCGTAGTTGAGGATCAGTGCGGTCTTGGCCCACACCTTGGGATCCGCGGTGAGCGCGTCGAGCACTGTGTCGATGTAGTAGGCGCCATCCGTGGGCGACGCCGAGGGGTGCTCGCTGTACTTGTAGGGCGAGACGATCCACGAGACGGCGGGCAGCGTTCCGTCGAGCACGTGCTGCTTCAATTCCGCAAGGGTGTGTGTGGACGCGCCGTTGTCCACCAGCGGCCCGCTAGGGTGTGTCTCCTAATCAGTGGTTTTGCGGTTTGGCATGATTGATGGGTGCCTTCTCGCTATTCCGTGTTGTCCGATGCCCAGTGGGAGTCCATTGCCCCGTTGATGCCCGATTCGTCGGGGAAACCGGGCCGACCCTTCAACGACCACCGGCTGATGACCGAGGGCATCATCTACCGCTACCGGGCAGGGATCCCATGGCGTGATCTCCCTGCCTATTTCGGGTCGTGGAAGACCGTGTGGAAGCACCACCGCCGCAACGCCGCCAACGGGACCTGGGACAAGGTCCTGGCGGCGTTGCTGACCCGCGCGGACACGGCCGGGCTGATCAACTGGGAGGTCTCGATCGACTCCACGGTCAACCGTGCCCACCAGCACGGCACGAACCTGCCCCGCCACACAGGGGGACCTGTCGAATTACAGGAATCTGCTCGACGAGCCTGAGGACCATGCCATCGGCCGGTCCCGCGGCGGGCTGACCACCAAGATCCACGCCCTGGTGGATGGCAACATGCGTCCCCTGGTCCTGCTGCTGGGGCCGGGCCAGGGCGGGGACTCGCCGATGTTTGAGAACCTCATGGAGGCCCTGAAGGTAGAAAGGCCCGGTCCCGGCCGGGCCCGCACCCGCCCGGACCGGGCCATGGCCGACAAGGCCTATTCCTCCAAAGCAATCCGGGCGTACCTGCGCGGGCGGGGCATCGAGTGCGTTATCCCGGAAAAGGACGACCAGAAGGCCAACCGGAAACGCAAGGGCTCCGCCGGGGGACGCCCCGTCAGATACGACAGGGACGCCTACAAACGGCGCAATGTGGTCGAGCGCAGCTTCAACACCCTCAAGCAATGGCGGTCCCTGGCCACCCGCTACGACAAACTGGCCCTCACCTACCGCTCAGCGGCCGTCCTGCACGCCGTCGTCATCTGGAGCGCCGCATTGGGAGACACGCCTAGCACCCTGGGCCGTTTGGAAGTTGGCGAAGAATTCGAGGGAGTTGTCGGTGTAGTTGTCCGTCGGCTGGCCGGGAACGCCGGTGCCGCCTTGGTAGACACGCCAGTTGATGCCCTGCTGCTGCAGCCGCTCGGCATAGGTGGTCCAGGTGTAGCCGTTGGTGACGTTGCGCTCTCCCAACCCCGGACCGTTCTTGGCCGAACCCATCCGGTTTTGCGGGTCGATGGTGCCCGTCCACAAGGCGATGCGGTTCGGCGCGGTATCTGCGTGGACCGACGCAAAATATGCGTCGCACACGGTGAATGATTCCGCCAGGGCGCGGTGGAAGCTGTTTTCCTTCTCGGACAGGTAGGCCATCGTCAGGACATCCTGCTTTTGGTTCACCCACTGGTCCCAGCGGCCCTCGTTCCATGCCAGATGGCCGCTGCTCCAACCATGGTCGGTGCCGGCGATGTTCTCGGACGTCCGGGCCGAATCAAGGTAGAACGGCAGGACGTGCTTTGCATCGGCGGGCAACCCGCGGGCGTGGTACCGGGAGGTCTGCGTGGTGGCGGGCGGCTGGTGCCACACGTCGTCGCCGTTGGGCAGGATCCACGGACGCGGATCGCCGAAGCCGCGGACACCACGCATCGTGCCGAAATAGTGGTCGAACGACCGGTTCTCCTGCATCAGAATGACCACATGGTCCACATCATCGATGGTTCCGGTGCGGACGTCCGGTTCTGCGGCAAGGGCGTTGCCGATTGAAGCGGGCAGCATCATTGAGGCAGCGGCAGCTGCCACTCCTCCGAGCAATTGCCGGCGGTTCACTGTAACCATGAAATATTCCTAGCTTCCTTATGATGGCAGATCTATGGTGCCCCCCACCTGTTCAGCGTGCGGGTCCCCGGTTGACTGGCGGGGTACTAATCATGAACGCAGCATGAATAAAGGTCTAGACCATTAAAAAGTTGGCGAAAGTGCCCCTGGCCAGGTGCATGCTTTTAAGCAAGCAGCCCAGCTATCGAAGGAAATTTCATGACATCCGTACCGGCAACGACTGCTGGAATAAACGCAGAGTTTGGCCACCTGATCTCAGCAGTTGGCACACTGCCGGAAGCCAGCGGTGTGCTGTTCGACTTTAACGGGACCTTGTCCGATGACGAAGGGATTCTCGAGCAGCTCTTCATCGAATTGGCAGCCGGAGAATGTGGGCTGACGTTGACCAAGGAACAATATCGATCGGAGCTGCACGGACGCAGCGACCTGGAAATCAGTGAAGCAATCATGGCCTTGGCGGGGAGCTTGGCAGTGCCGGTGAAAGGATTCCTGCGTCTGCTGGATGCGCGCTACAACGAGGAAATTTCCCGGCACAGCCCGATCTCTTCGGACACCCGCGATCTGATATTTGCACTCCATCATGAAGGCCTCCGCCTCGGCATCGTCACCGGCGCAGGCCGGGCCACCGTCCTGCCTGCCTTGGAGCGGTCCGGGTTGCTTGCGATGTTTGGCGTCGTCATCTCACAGGAAGACGTCACGGCCGGCAAACCTGATCCCGAAGGGCTCCTCAAGGGAGCACGCGCACTGGGGCTGGCCGATACCAACCGCGTGGTGGTTTTCGAAGACTCAATACCGGGCCTGCACGCTGTATCCGCCGCTGGCATGGTGCCCGTGGCTGTCAATGGGCTGGTGGCGCGAGAGAGCATTTTGCCGCTTGCGGCAGTGGTGGTGGACCGGCTTGCGCCCGGGTGCATGTCCATGCCGCTCCGGCCGGGTGCGGCCCTGTGATCGCGGTTCGAGGGCTATGCCCCTGATCGATGCCGTTCCGGCGACAAGGTCCCCGAGACGACAATGCGCATCCGGTCGGTGCGGAACACATCTTCTGAATATTCGACGGCGGCCCCGTCCCCGCATCTGGCTGTGCGGATGATGCCGAGTACCGGTGTCTCCGGCCGGATGCCGAGGTAGATTGCGTCCTCCGCCGCCACCAACGACGGACGAAGTTCCTCTTCCGCGCTGCTGGGCGCTTTTCCGTACCCGCTGTCCATGGCCTGGTACAGGGACCCGGCCAGGTCGTGCTCCAGGAAGCTGGGGAAGAGGTCGCGGGGAAAGAATGAGTTTTCGAGCACTACAGGCACTCCGTCAGCGAAGCGGATGCGCTGGATCCGGTGCACGTGGGCGCCGGATCCAAGCTCCAAAGCCGCCGCCACGCGCTCGGGCGCAACCAGAGTCTCGGCTGCCAGCACCTCGGACGTTGCCGAACCGGCCGTCTTCAGCAGTTGCCGGCTGAGCCCCACCAAATTGGAGATGTCCACTGTTGGCCTTTGATGGGTCACAAAGGACCCGCCGGCGCGGCCAACCACCCGCTCAATGTAACCGGACGACTGCACGCCATCGATGGCCTGGCGAAACGTCATGCGGCTGACACCCAGGGCCTCGCTGAACACGCGCTCGGAGGGGAGCCTGGTCCCCTTGGGCAAGATGCCCCCAACGATCAAGTCCGACAACCAGCTCCTGATCACGCTATGGGCGGTTTGATGGGCCGGAAAGGACAGTTCGCGAGCGCGCCGCACCATCTCATCCTGAAGTGATTCCGCGCCAGGCGTTTCCGCGCTCCCCGCCACTGCGCCCGGGCGCAGGTCCGCCGGATGGCTCGGAGGGGAGGGGTGGGGCTTTTCTGCGGCGTCGATGACGGGGATCCTCAGTTGGACAACAGGTCTTCCTTGATCCTAGGCGTACTTTCGGGCCGGGCAATAAATACGTGTGGTGCGGACCGACATTCAGCGGCCGCTGCATCCCTGCGGGGAAATGTCCTAGACGGCCCTAGCCTCGGTTTCGTCCGGCCGGTGGCCCTCGTCCGCACCCGAAAGTTGGTTGTTTGTATACCAAACACGGACCGTTGGGCTCTAGTTTCAGCCCAACCACACCATTGACTGTGGCGCGGAACACTCCTAAATTGGATTTTGGGATCCCAACGTGGGATCCCAAACCAAACTTTTTGACCCTCCTGCTGCAAGACCATCCGCACCACCCCGGCCAGCCGTCCAAAGGGCCCAGATTTCGACGGCTGTGGTTCCTGGCAGTCCACACCCCAGCCCCCACCCTCCATGTAAAGGAGCAGCTATGTCTCTCCCAAGTACTGAATCGGTTGCACCCGCAAGCACCATCCAAGACGCCAAGCCCGGCAAGGACGGAGTGCAACGTCGCACCAACGTCCGCTGGAAACTCTTCGTTCTGCTCTTGATCCTCGTCGCCGTCAACTACATTGACCGTGGCTCCATCTCTGTGGCGCTGCCCATCATCCAAAAGGATTTCAACCTGCCGCCGGAGCTCGTCGGGCTCCTGCTGTCGGCCTTCTTCTGGACCTACGCCCTGATGCAGATTCCCCTCGGCCTGCTGATCGACAAGTTCGGCCCCCGGAAGATCATCACGGCGTCGTGCTTCGGTTGGGGCGCCGCGACAGCTGTCTCCGGCCTGGCCGGAGGCTTCCTGACCATGTTCATCGCCCGCCTGGGCATCGGCGTTACCGAGGCCGGCGTCATGCCCGCCGGCGGCAAGCTCAACGCCATTTGGATGCACAAGAAGGAACGTGGCCGCGGTGCCACCATCCTCGACGCCGGCGCCCCGTTGGGTGCGGGAATCGGCGGCATCCTGATCACTTGGCTCATCGCCACCACCGGCAGCTGGAGGTACTCGTTCATCATCGCCGGAGCAGCCACGGTCCTCATGGGCCTGGCCGTCTGGTGGTATGTCCGCGACAACCCCCGCCAGCACCGTGCCGTCAATGACGCCGAGGCGGAGTACATCGAAGCCTCCCACGCCGAGGAAGACGCGGCCGCCGAACGGGCCGGCAGCAAGGGCAAGCGTGCCCTCCTCCCGTACCTCAAGTTCCGCTCCTTCTGGGCCATGTGCCTCGGGTGGCTCGGCTTCAACGGCGTGTTCTACGGCCTGCTGACCTGGGGCCCGCTGTACCTGGCTCAGGCGAAGCATTTCAACCTGAATACGATCGGCTGGTCCACCTTCGTGATCTTCGGTGCCGGCTTCGTGGGCGAAATCCTTGGCGGCACCATCGCCGACAAATGGCGCGAGTCAGGCGCATCGGCCAACCGGGTGATGCGCACCCTGCTGGGCCTTTCCAGTGCAGTGGTGGTTGCCGGCCTGGTGGGCGTCACCATCGTGGCGGACTCGACGACGGCCGTGGTCCTGCTGTCCGTGGTCATGTTCTTCCTCCGCTGGGTGGGCCTCTTCTGGAGCATCCCGTCGATCCTCGGCGGCCGGACTAACGCCGGCGTCCTGGGCGGTGCCATGAACCTCAGCGGCAACATCTCCGGCTTTGTCACCCCGATCGTTGTGGGACTGATCGTTGGTGCTACGGGTTCCTACACGTGGGCCCTGCTGTATTTCGTCGGCGCCGCAGTCATCATGGGCGTCTCGGTGCTGGTCCTGGACTACAACAAGCGACTGCCCGTTTAGCCACCTGTAACCCAATGGTGCCATCCCGAACCATCCCGGGAGCATCGACCGCCACCAAGAATCCGAATGGAGCAATCATGCGCAATCCAGACGCAACCCACGACAAGGACCGCCCCCTGCGCGAAACTGTCCGCGACACCATCCGTGGAAGGATTTTTGAGGGCCACTATGCTCCCGGGACCAGGTTGGTGGAGCGCGACCTCGCCGCCGAATTCCATGTCTCCCGGCTTCCCGTTCGCGAAGCCTTGCGGATGTTGCGCCAGGAAGGAATCATCAGCGACCGCGGCGGCAGGGGCGCGGAGGTCAGCGCGCTCAGCGCCAAGGACGTTGCTGACCTCTTCGACGTCCGCAACTCACTGGAGGTCCTGGCCTGCCGCCTGGCCGCGGCCCGGGCGAGCGCGGAGGACCTGGCGATGCTTGAAGACCTGCTGGGGGCCGCGGACGTGTTCCTCGCCAAAGGGTCACTGCTGGAGGCACATCGGGCCAACAGCGAGTTCCATGACGCGATCACCCGGATCGCGGACAACGACTTTCTGCGCTCGGCCCTGGAACCTCTGCAGGGGCGGATGCACTGGCTGTTCCGGCATGCCAACGATTTGCCCGAACTGCTGCAGGAACACCGTGCCCTCTACCTGGCTATCGCCAGCGGCGATCCCGAACGGGCGGCCGCCCAATCCGCCTCCCACATCGACAAATACCGTGAACAGTTCCCGACGGACATTGCGCCGTCGGAACTGTCCCAGCTTGCCTTGTAACGGAAGAAACCATGAAACTGCTTGTCATCAACCCCAACATCAGCGAGGACGTCACTGCCCTCATCGAGGCCGAAGCCCGGCGTTCGGCCGCCCCTGGCACCGAGCTTGTGGTCAGGACGGCCGGACACGGCGTCGAATACATCGAGACCCGGTTCGAGTCCCTGATTGCCGCCGGGGCGGTGGCCGAGATCATCGCCGAGCACTGTGGCGGTCCGTCGTCCAGACGGGTGGACGGCGTTGTGGTGGCCGCCTTCGGCGATCCCGGCATGCCGGCGCTCAAGGAGCTGGCGGACATCCCCGTCATCGGGATCACCGAAGCCGCCCTGTGCGCCGCGGCCCTGCAAGGCCAGCGCTTCGCCATTATCGCCATCTCGGACCGCATCAAGGCGTGGTACCAGGACTGCGTGGACAGGTTCGGCCTCGCCGGCCGGCTGGTCTCCATCCGGTCCATCAACGAGGCCCTCAATGGCATCGGCTCGGTGCAATCGGATTTCAAGGACACCCTGCTGGCGCTGAGCCGGCAGGCAGTGGCGGAGGACGGCGCCGACGTCGTCATTCTCGCCGGTGCGCCGCTGGCGGGGCTTGCCCGGGATCTGGCGGGGCAAATCCCCGTTCCCGTCGTGGACGGCATCTCGGCCGGCATCCGCATGACCGAGGCGGTGGTGGCGCTGGCGTCCGGCCCGCACCGGGCCGGCTCGTTTGCGCCGCCGCCCCTCAAGGGCCGCAAGGGCCTCTCTCCATCCCTCGATGCAGCCCTGGCCGACATGCAGTCGGCGCAGGCAGCTGCCGCAGCACGTTAGGAACAAAATGTCCAACAAACCAGAGCTCGTGATCGCGAACGGGACCATTGTCAACGCTGCGGGCCGGCGCCAGGCGCACATTGTCGTGCGCTCGGGAAAGATCGAGGCGCTGGTGGATGCAGCGCAGCCCATCCCGGATGCGTTGCGCACCATTGACGCCACGGGGCGGCTGGTCATTCCCGGCGGCGTGGATGGGCACTGCCACGTCGCCCAGGTCACCGGCCGGTACGCCACCGTGGATGACTACGCAACGACGTCGACGGCAGCCCTGTGGGGCGGCACCACCACCATTCTTGACTTCGGCATTCCGCGCGATGCCACCGAAACCCCGCTCGAGGCCGTCCGCAACAAGAAGGAACTCGCCACGGCGTCCCGCTGCGACGTGGCCCTGCACGGCTCTGTGGTTGCCTGGGACGAAACCGTTCCGTGGCAGCTGGAGCAGCTGGCCGCCGAGGGTGTGCGCTCGGTGAAGATGTACACCACCAACCGCGGCAGTACCATGGCGGACGGCGACACCCTCCTGAAGGTCATGCGCGAGATGGTGCGCCTGGACGGGTTGACCTACATCCATGCCGAACACGATCCGATCATCGTCGACTGCACCGAACAGCACGCCGCGGCGGGCACCATCGGCATCGAACACCTGCACCGGACCCGCCCCGAACTGGCCGAGGAAATCTCCGTCAAGGAAGTGCTGGCAATGGCCGAGTACACCGGCGCACCGGTCTATTTTGTCCACCAAACGACGCCGGGCGCCGTCGATCTTGTCACTGATGCGCGCCACCGTGGACTTGAGGCGTTCTCCGAGACCTGCCCGCACTACGTCACCCTGGACGAGGGTGTGTATGGTTCCCGCTTCCCCGAGTGGTTCGCCTGCTGCCCGCCGATGCGCAGTGCCCGCACGGTTGCCGCCCTGCGGGACCGCCTGGTCGCCGGTGCCATCCACACCGTTGCCTCGGACCACTCCTGCTACGACCTGTCGCAGAAACTCGAGCGCACGGACGATGTCCGCGCCATGCCGCACGGCCTCCCGGGCGTGGAAACACGGATGCCCGTCACCTTCACGGCCATGATGGAGCGGCCCGGCAGCCGGGTGGAGGACTTCGTGGAGGTCTTCGCCGCCGGCCCCGCCAGGATCAACGCCGTTCCCGGCAAGGGCGTCATTGCCGAAGGCTACGACGCGGACCTGGTGGTCTTTGATCCGGCAGAGGAACGCACCGTGGCCGGCGAACGCCTGCATATGGGGACCGACTTCTCACCGTTCGATGGGCACACACTGTCCGGGTGGCCGGCCGTGGTGGTTTCCGCCGGCCGTGTGGTGGTCAGCAATGGGGACTTCCACGACCCCGGCCCCGTTGGACGCTTTGTTGCCCGCCATGGCTTCCACAGCCACCAAGACACTCTCGAAGACAGTGCCGTCTTCTCCCACGCTTAGGAGCACACATGCCCGCCGCACTCCGCACCACCCGCATCGGCATGATTGTGCCGTCCTCCAACACCTGCCTCGAGCCGCAAAGCTACCGCATCCTCGGTGACCGCGAGGATGTCACCATCCACTTCACCCGCATCCCCGTCACCAGGATTGCCCTCGACGACTCCTCGGACAAACAGTTCGACGCCGAGGTGATGCGCGACGCTGCCCGCCTGTTGGCCACCTCCGGCGTCGACGTCATTGCCTGGAACGGGACGTCGGGCTCCTGGCTCGGTGTGGAGCATGACCGCGAGTTGGTGGCCCAGATCCATGGCGCCACCGGAATTCCGGCCACCACCTCGACACTGGCCTACCTGGATGCCTTCGCCTCCTTCGGCACCGAACGCATCGGCCTGTTCACCCCCTACACGGCGGACGTGAACCGGGCGATCATTGACGCTTACGCCAGCCATGGCATCACCACCGTTGATGATCTGGCCCTGGGCCTGAGCGACAACGAATCCTTCGCCCGCGTGGCATGCGATGACATGCGGCCGGGTTCCCTGGAGCTGGCGGCGGCCAGGCCCGACGCCGTCGTCTACCTCTGCACCAACCTGTACGGCGCCAATATGGCCGCCGAAATCGAGGAGCGGACGGATGTTCCGGTGCTGGATTCGGTGGCCGTCACACTGTGGCACTGCCTGAAGCTTGCCGGCGCACCCTTGCTTTCCCCCACATGGGGCCGGCTCCTTGTGGAGGCCTAGCGTGCCGTCTTCCGCAGCAAGGGCACTGGCGGGGGTGGCTCGATGCGGTTGATGCGTGTGGGCCCGGCGGGCGCCGAGGTTCCGGTGTTGGTGGACGACGGCGGGACCGGTTACGACCTGCGGCCGGTCACCGCCGACGTCGATGGGGCCTTCCTGGACAGCTGGGCCCAACGGCTCGGTGACCTGCCGCTGGCCGGCCTTGAACGCTATGACCTGGCGGGGAAACGGATTGGTCCACCCATCGCCCGGCCCGGGGCGGTGATCGGTGTGGGGCTCAACTATGCGGCACACGCCGCCGAATCGGGCAGCCCGCTCCCGGAGCGGCCCATCATCTTCTTCAAACACCCGAACACTGTGGTGGGGCCCAACGACGACGTCGTTCTCCCGCCCGGCGCGCGGAAGGTGGACTGGGAAGTGGAGCTTGGCGTGGTCATGGCCAAACGGTGCAGCTACTTGCGGTCCCCACAGGAGGCCGGTGCATATATTGCCGGCTATGTGCTGTGCAACGACGTCTCCGAACGGGATTTCCAACTGGAGCATTCGGGCACGCAGTGGACCCTGGGGAAATCCTGCGAGACATTCAACCCGGTGGGGCCGTGGCTGGTTCCGGCCGCTGCCCTCCCCGATCCGGGAAACGTGCGGCTGCAGTCCTGGGTGAACGGCGCAGCGAGGCAGGACAGTTCCACCGCGGACATGGTCTTTGGTGTCGCGGAGCTGATCTACCGGCTCTCGCAGTACATGGTGCTGGAGCCGGGAGACCTCATCAACACGGGCACCCCGCACGGCGTCGCACTGTCCGGGCGCTTCCCGTACCTGTTGGCCGGAGACTCGCTGGAGCTGTCCGGCGGCGTCCTGGGCCGGCAGCAACAGACGCTGGTTGCCTCCGGCGCGCATGCCGCAATGCTCTGAGTCCGCCGCCCCTGTCCGGTGCGTCGGCCAGGGGCGGCTCGGATCCGGTCGCAATCAGCACCACGGCGGCAGCCGGGCCTAGCGCCGCCGGCGGGTGAGCCAGACGAGAAGGGCAAGCACCGAGATGGCGCCGAGCACGGCGGGGCCAAAGCGGCGCAGCAGCACCGGCCATACGGCCGATCCCAGGTCCAATTCGGCCGCCGGTGCGGTTGGTGTAGTGGGCACGGGCGCCGCCGAGGCGGGTGCGGCGGGTTCACCCGGTTCGGGCCCCTCCGGATCGGTGGCGCCGGACCCGGCGGGGTCTGCCACGGCAGCTCCGGCGGGCGCTGCCGTGGTTGCGTCGGGCTCCGCCGCCCCGCCGCCAACCTTTCCGATCACGCACTGGACGAATTGGGCCAGCAGCTTGTCCGAGATGTCCTGGATGACGCCCCGGCCGAATTGGGCCGGCTTGCCGGTGACGTTCATGTCCGTGGTCACGTCCACGGCGGTGCTGTCGCCGTCGGGCGCCAGCACCGCCGTGACAGTGGCACCGGCGGTGCCGTTGCCGCGGTTGTCCTTCCCGTTGGCCGAGATGACCACGGTGTGCGAGTCCTCGTTGCGTTCCAGGAATTCACCGGTGCCGGTGTACATCATGGCGATGGGACCGAGTTTGACCTTTACGGTTCCGGTGAACCGGTCGCCGTCCACGGATGTCAGTGTTGCGCCCGGGAAGCAGGGGGCGATGTCCTCCAATTGGTTGAAGGCATGCCACGTGTCTTCCAGCGAACTGGGAACCACGAAGTGATGTTTGAGTTCCACGTCTTCCCCTCGCCGCGTCCGCTAGATCCCGGCGGCCGCGATGACCGCCCGTTTGGCCAGCACCACTGCCAGGTGGCGCCGGTAGGCCGCGTCTCCATTGAGGTCGCTGGCAGGATCGGTCCCCTCGGCAGCGTGGACGCAGGCGGCGGCGATCGCCTCCCGGGTCAGCGGGGCACCCGCGAGTGCCTGCTCGACGGCGGTGGCACGCAGGGGTGTGCTGGCCATGTTGGTCAGCCCGATCCGGGCCTCGGTGATGGTGCCACCCTCCACCTTGACCATCGCCGCCACCCCGACGATGGACCATTGCTGGGACACCCGGGTGAACTTCTCGTAGTGGGCACCCCAACCGGTGTACTTTGGCACACGGATGTGGGTGAGGATCTCGCCCTCGGCGACGGCGGTGGTGAAGTAGCCCTGGAAGAAGTCCGCGGCCGCCACACGGCGTTCCCCGCCCGGTCCGGCCAGAATGAACGTCGCGTCCGCCGCCAGCACCGGCGCGGGCAGGTCGCCCGCCGGGTCGGCATGGACGAGGGCGCCGCCGAAGGTGCCGCGGTGCCGGACCTGGGGGTCGGCCACCGTTGCCGTGGCCAGGGCCAGCAGCGGCACATGCGCGGAAACCAGCGGGTCGGTGGCGATCCGGTGGTGCGGCGTCATGGCGCCGATCAGCAGGGCATCGCCGTCGTCGACCACCCCCGACAGCTCGCCGATCCGGCCCAGGTCGATCACCATCGCCGGGTCGGCCAAGCGCAGTTTCATCACCGGGATCAGGCTTTGCCCCCCGGCAAGGAGTTTCACGTCGTCGCCGGCCGCGGCCAGCAGGCCCAGCGCCTCGGCCACGGTCGCCGGCGCCGCATAGTCGAATGCGCTCGGAATCATTGCACACCTCCGGTCGTCTTGGCTTCTTCAAGGGCGGCCCACACGCGCGCGGGTGTACAGGGCATCCTGATGTCCTTCACGCCCAGGTGCCGCACCGCGTCCAGCACGCCGTTGACTATGGCGGGCGTCGAGGCGATGGTACCCGCCTCACCGACCCCCTTGGCCCCGAGCTGGTTGGTGGTCGATGGCGTCTCGGTTCGCGCCGTGGTGTAGTGCGGCAGATCCGGCGCGCTGGGCACCAGGTAGTCCACGAACGAGCCCGTGACGAGCGTGCCGGCGTCGTCGTACACGGCCTCCTCGTAGAGGGCCTGGGCGATTCCCTGCGCCAGGCCGCCGTGGACCTGGCCCTCCACAATCAGCGGATTGACCACCACCCCGATATCGTCCACGCAGACGTACTTGCGGATGGTGACCTGCCCGGTCTCGGTGTCCACCTCGATGGCGGCCAGATGGGTGCCGTGCGGGAAGGAGAAGTTCGCCGGGTCGAAGGTGGCATCCGAATCCAGGCTGGGCTCAAATCCGTCCGGCAGGTTGTGCGCGGAGAAGGTGGCGAAGGCGATCTCACCGAGCGCCGTGGACTGGTCGGTGCCCTTGACGGTGAATTTGCCGTCGGCGAACTCGATGTCGGCTTCGCTGGCCTCCATCATGTGCGCGGCCACCACCTTGGCCTTCTCGATCACCTTGTCGGCCGCGGCGAGCACCGCCATGCCGCCGACGGTCAGCGACCGGGAGCCGTAGGTGTCCATACCGCGCTGGGAAATCTGGGTGTCCCCATGGAGCACCTCGACATTTTCGAACGGGACGCCCAGCCTGTCCGCGACGAGCTGGCTCCACGCGGTTTCGTGGCCCTGGCCGTGGGCGGAGGAGCCGGTGACCACCTCGATGTTTCCGGTGGGCAGCACCCGCACCTGGGCGTGCTCCCAGCCGCCGGCGGCGTATTTGAGCGCGCCCAGCACCCGGGACGGGGCCAGGCCGCACATTTCGGTGAAGGTGGAGATGCCGATGCCCAGCTGGACCGGATCGTTGGATTCACGGCGCCGCAGCTGCTCGGCCCGGAGCGCGTCGTAGCCAAAGAGCTCCACGGCCTTGGCCGTGGCCGCCTCGTAGTTGCCGCTGTCGTATTCGAGCCCGGCGACGGTGGTGAAGGGGAATTCCTCGTGCTTGATCCAGTTCTTTTCCCGCAGCTGAAGCGGGTCCATGCCCAGTTCGACGGCGAGCTCGTCCATCATCCGCTCGATGGCAAAGGTGGCCTCCGGGCGTCCCGCACCGCGGTAGGCGTCGGTCCACGCCTTGTTGGTGAACACATTGGTGCACTCGAACCGGTACGCCGGGAACTTGTAGATCGAGTTGTACATGAAGGCGCCCAGGATCGGGATGCCGGAGCTGACCAGGCCCAGGTAGGCGCCCATGTCTGCCAGCAGGTGCACGTCCAGCCCGGTGACGATGCCGTCCCGGGTGGCGGTGAGCTTCAGCTTCTGCACCTGGGCCCGGCCGTGGTGGGCCGCCATCAGGGATTCGCTGCGGGTCTCGGTGTACTTGCACGGCTTGCCGGTGTGCCGGGCGGCCAGCACGGTGATGGCCTCCTCGGGGGTCACCTGCAGCTTTCCGCCGAAGCCGCCGCCGACGTCGGGGGCGATCACGCGCAGCTTGCTTTCCGGAATGCCCAGCGTCAGCGCCAGCATGAGCCGCAGGATGTGGGGCACCTGGGTGGCCGACCATACGGTCAGCTGCTCACCGGTAGGGTCCACCACTGTGGAGCGGGGCTCCATAAAGGCCGGGATGAGCCGTTGCTGGTAGAACGTGCGTTCAATGAGGATCTCGGCGCCCGCCAGCGCCTCGGCGATCGGCGTGCCGGTGCCCGCCTCTCCCGAGTCGAAGACCCAGGTGGCCGACTTGTTGGTGCCCAGGACCGGGTGGGCGAGCACAAGATCCTTCGCCGCCTCCTCCAGATCCAGGACGACAGGCAGTTCCTCATAGCTGACGTCCACCAGTTCGACGGCGTCGCGGGCGGCGGCGGCGCTGCGGGCGATGATGCAGGCCACCACCTCGCCGGCAAAGGCCACCTCGTCCACGGCGATGGCAGGATGCGCGGGGGCCTTCTGGTCCGCCGTGACCGGCCAGACATTGGGCAGGCTGCCCTGTTCCGCGGCCACATCGGCCCCGGTGAGGACCGCGACGACGCCGGGGGAGGCCTTCGCCGTGGCGGCGTCGATGGCAGTGATCTTCGCGTGGGCGAAGGGGCTGCGCACCATGGCCAGGTGCAGCATGCCGGAGAGCGTGATGTTGTCGGTGAATCTGGAGCGCCCGGTGACCAGGTGGGCATCTTCCTTGCGGAGCCGGGCCCGCCCGACCTCGGCGGTGGTCATGACACACCCGCCGTTTCGGGTTCGCCGCTGCCGGCGGACACTGTGGCCTCCGGGGACAGCGTGCCCTCCGCAGCGGCTTGGACCGCTGCCACAATGTTCTGGTAGCCGGTGCACCGGCAGAGGTTGCCCTCCAGCCCGTCCCTGATTTCCTGCTCGGATGGATGCGGGTTTTCCGCCAGCAGGGAGGCGGACTGCATGATCATGCCCGGGGTGCAGAAGCCGCATTGGAGTGCATGGCATTCGTGGAAGGTGCGCTGCAGCGGGGCGAGTTTGCCGTCCCGGGCCAGTCCCTCGATGGTGGTGACGCGGTGGCCGTCGGCCTGGACGGCGAACATGGTGCAGGATTTCACGCTGACGCCGTCCAGATGGACGGTGCAGGCGCCGCAATTGGTGGTGTCGCAGCCAATCAATGTTCCGGTTTTGCCCAGCCGTTCGCGCAGGTATTGGACCAGCAGCAGCCGCGGCTCGACGTCGTCGGTATAGCTCACATCATCGACTTCGACGGTGATCGTTTTGGAACTCGCCATTGAGATCTCCTCTCGCCTTGGAGGACGGGCACGACTGCCCGGCTCCCAGTCCAGCGGCCGAGGGGCCCCGCCCAAGCGAAGAGCGGGTGGGGAGGTCGATGGACGCTTGATGTGTCACACGTTACCCCACGGTGGAGGGTTGCGGGTCAGGGGGATCGAAGTTCGTATCCGGCATCCTCATGGCCGGCGTCGGTCATCGGTTCGTGGTGGATCCGGGCGTCCATGCCGCTCAACCGTCCGCCATCCCCACCCCAGTGCAGCGCGATGATTTCGGCGGCGATCGAGACGGCAGTCTCCTCGGGCGTCCGCGAGCCGAGGTCCAGGCCGATGGGGCTGGAGAGCCTGGCCAGCTCGGCCTCGGTCAAACCCGTCTCGCGCAGCCGCTCCAGCCGGTCGTGGTGGGTCTGCCGGGATCCCATTGCCCCCACATAGGCCACATCATGGCGCAGCGCCACCTCAAGCAGCGGGACGTCGAATTTTGGATCATGGGTGAGCACGCAGATGACAG
Organism: Pseudarthrobacter sp. P1; assembly: GCF_050156935.1. NCBI lineage: Bacteria > Bacillati > Actinomycetota > Actinomycetes > Micrococcales > Micrococcaceae > Pseudarthrobacter > Pseudarthrobacter sp. P1. The sequence goes on from NZ_CP189584.1 coordinate 616,027, forward strand.
TGCGGCCATCCACCAGGCCGGCGTCGATCTGTTCCCGCAGGTAGCGGTGCGGCCATTGCGCCACCACCTCCGCCGCCCGCGGGAAACGTGCGGTGGTGGCGAAGACGGGGCGCGCATCGCAGACCGTGACCCGGTAGCCCAGAAAACTGCCCTGCTGGGCGAGGGCGGCGGCAAAGTCGATCGCGCCGAACACCAGCATCCGCGGCTGCGGGGCGAAACTGACGGTGAACACGCGCATCCCTTCGCCGCGCCGCTGCCCGTCCGGGCCGTAGCCGAGGGTGGCGTTGCGGCCGGCGGCCAGCAGGCCCTGGACGTCGTCGCAGACCGCATGGTTGGCGTGGTCGCTGCCCAGCGAGCCGGCGAAACCGTCGGGGCGGACCACCAGGTGGCGGCCCAGCCAGGCCGGATCCGGGTGTTCAATCACGGTAACGACCGCGACCGGCCGTCCGGCGGCGACGTCCGCGGCCACGGCGGGCAGCTGCGGGAAGGTCCCGGTGGAGACCGGCTCGACAAAGATGTCCAGGATCCCGCCACAGCTCAGCCCCACCTCGTACGCGGCGTCATCGCTGATGCCGTACCGCTTGAGCACCGGCCGGCCGTCCTGGACCACTTCGGTGGCCAGCTCGTAGAGCGCGCCTTCCACACAGCCACCGGAGACCGAGCCGACCACGCGGCCGTCGGTGTCCACCATCATGGCCGCCCCGGCAGGCCGCGGTGCGGACCGGAAGGTGCGCACCACCGTTCCCAGCCCCACCGTGCGGCCGGCCGTGATGGCGGCGGCCAGTTCATCCAAGACCTCACGCATTGGCAACCACGTCCAACAACTCCTCGAAGCTTTGCATTGAGTGCCCCCCTATAAAGAAGTCAACGTGCGGCAGTACTGCCTTGATTCCCTGCTGGCTGGGCTCGTAGCCCGGCTTGCCCCGGTGCGGGTTGGCCCAGATGACGCGCCGGGCCAGATGGTGCAGGCGTTCGGTTTGGCGGCCCAGCAGCGCCGGGTCGCCCCGCTCCCAGCCGTCGCTGGCAATGACCACGACGGCGCCGCGGGCCACCACACGCTGGCCCCAGCGGTCGTTGAACGCCCGCAACACTTCGCCGAGCCGGGTTCCACCGGACCAATCGGGGACGGTGCGGCCGGCCAGTGCCAGGGCGTTTTCGGTGTCCGGCAGCCCCAGGGCCGCTGTCACCCGGGTCAACCGCGTGCCCAGGGTGAAGACCTCCACCTCGTGCGGGGCGGCGGCCACCACCCGGTGCGCCAGACGCAGCAGGGAGTCCGCATAGGGTGCCATGGAGCCCGAGACATCGATAAGCCAGAGCACCCGGCGGCGTTTGCGCGGTGCCCGGGCACGGCGCAGCGGCCCCGGTTCGCCGCCGCGGCGCAGCTGGTCGCGCAAGGTCCGCACCCGGTCGACGTCGCCATGCCGGTCCTGGCGCCTGCGCCGGCTTGCCCGGGTGGGCAGGCGCACGGGCAGCTCCTCGAACATCCGCGCCAGCAGCGCACGCTCGGCGTCATCCAGGGTGGCCACGTCCCGGTGCCGCAACCGCTCCCTGCGGCTGGCGAGCGCGCGGAGTTGGTTCCGGGCGCCGTCCGGGCCGCCGCCGTCGTCGTCCAGGGCGGCCGCGCTGACGGCGGTTGCGGACGCCTCCAAGGGTGTGGCGGCGGAGTGCTTCGCCGCGAACCAGGCCTCAAAGGTCCGCTGGTACGTGGGCAAATCCTCCGGCGCGGCGCACAGCGTGCCCCGCCCGGCCCAGAACACATCCGTGCGGCGGTCCAGGGCCAGCCTGGAGACGGCGTCGACAAAGCTGCGCGCCCGGTCGGCTGTCACCTTCACCCCGGCCGCGCGCACCGCAGCGGCAAAGGCCAGGAGGATCTCCTCGGCGCTGTGCTCCGTCTGGGGTTCGGCGGTGTGTGCTGCCGTGTCCTGGGCCTGCGGCACAGTTCAGCCGAGCATCCGGGACAGCGCCGCCGAGACCCGTTGGGTGTCTTCGCGGTATTTGCACAGCGCGCCGATGCTGGCCGCGGCCGAGGCCAGGTCCAGCTCGGTGCGGCCGAGCTGGTGCAGCGCCCGGGCCCAGTCCAGGGTTTCGGCGACGCCGGGAGGCTTGAGCACGTCTTCGGTGGCCCGGATCTGCTGGACCACACGCACCACCTGTTCGGCCAGCAGGGCCGGCACCTGGGGCAGCCGGGTGCGCACGATTTCCACCTCGCGGGCCAATCCGGGGTGGTCTATCCAGTGGTAGAGGCACCGCCGCTTGAGCGCATCGTGCAGGTCGCGGGTCCGGTTGGAGGTGAGCACCACAATCGGCGGCGTATCCGCCTTGACCGTGCCGAACTCCGGGATGGAGACCTGGTAGGTGGAGAGCACCTCCAGCAGGAATGCCTCGAATTCGTCATCGGCGCGGTCGATTTCGTCGATCAACAGCACGGCGGGGCTCTGCTGCAGCGCCTTGAGGATGGGCCGGGCCAGCAGGAACCGCTTGTCGTAGAGCGAGCGCTCCAGCTCGTCCACGCTCAGCCCCGCGCCGCCGCCGGCCTCCACGCTGCGCAGATGCAGGATCTGGGCGGTGAAGTCCCAGTCGTACAGGGCCTGGGTGGCATCGATTCCCTCGTAGCACTGCAACCTGATCAGCGGCAGGCCGAACACCTGTGCCAGGGACTCGGCGAGGGACGTCTTGCCGGTGCCGGGTTCCCCCTCCAGCAGCAGCGGCCGTTCCATGCTCAGGGCAAGGTAGCCGATGGTGGCCAGGCCCTCGTCGGCGAGGTAGCCGGTGGAGGCCAGCAATTCGGCCAGCGCCGCGGCTGAGCTGATCGACGTCTGCGTCATGGCACCAGCATAGGGCCACCGGCCGGTCCGACCGCGGTGCTCGGCACCCGGACCTTAGTCCAGCCGATGCAGCTGCCCAGGGGTGTCGACGTCGGCGCCGTCGGAGAGGTCCGTGCAGTCCACCAGATCAATCAGCTCCGGATGGCTGCGCAGGAAGGGGCGCGCACCGGCGTCGCCCGAGGCCGCCGCCGCGGCCAGGCCGGCCAGCCGGGCGTCAAACAGCACGGGATGGCCGCGCACCATGCCTTCGGATCCGGGAACTCCGTGACCCGGAACTCCGTCCCCGGCGCGGAAGCCGGCCGCCGTGATCCGGCCCGGGCGGTGCGCGGCAAGAAGCCGTGCCACCAGGTCCGCACCCAGCCCGGGCTGGTCCACCAGGGCCACCAGCACGTTGTCAGAGGCCGCGGCGCTGGCCACGCCCAGGGCGAACGAGGTGCCCATGCCCTCCGCCCAGCGCGGATTGTCCACGGACCGGCACCCGGACGGGAGCCCGGCCGAACGGACGGCGCCAGCCCCGGCCCCGAGCACCACCACCACCTCGCGGCAACCGCCGAGCAGCAGCTGCCCGGCCAAATGGGCCACCAGCGTTGTCCCACGGTGCGGCAGAAGGGCCTTGGGTCCGCGGCCCAGCCGGGTGCCGGCACCCGCGGCCAGCAGTACCGCCGTCGTTGTTGTCATGCCGTCCACTCTAGCCATGCGGAAAACCGGACTGCCGGTACGCGCGGGTGCGGTTTCGGCGGGTATCGTGCGGCCACCCATTGCCTCTTGTCAATACAACTGGAAGGCCCATTGCCCTTCCGGGGGAGCGCGGGTAGGGTGATGGACACCATACGATCCCCGCGCCCATATCCACAGCGGCCGTCGATCGAGGTTGGCCCTTTTCTGTGGGCCGAAAGTCATGATGCTCGCACATGCCGACCCAATCCAGGGCCGGGCAGCAGTATGGCGGCGTCTGGTTCTTCCCTGAAGTGCACCGGTCTCGGCCTCAGAAGAAGGAGTGGTTCCTGTATGGCCATCACAAGCACAGAACGATCGAAGCAGTCCACAACCCACCTCATCCCCGCCCCGCCGCCGCGGGCCCCGGGATGTGATCGCTGCGGCACAGATGCATTCTTGGTGTTTGACGCCTATGTACCGGCCACCTATGTTCCGGATGGCGATGGCTTGCGGTCAGCCTCCGTGGCCTACACTTGCAGCAATTGCGGTGGTTCCAGCGCCCACGACGTTGCCGATACCTGGGTTCCGCCCGGTTGGCACTGGTACGCCTGAGAAGACCGCCGATGGACGGACGGTTTGAAGTATTCACCGACAACGACGGCAGCATCAGGTTCCGCCTCACCGATGTTGATGGGGCGGGGTTTGTCGTGTCCGGTGGCTTCCAGTGCACTCGGGACGCAGCCTTGGGTGTTGCCATCGTGCGGGAGATTGCCGGGACGGGACTGATAGTGGACCGGACCAACGAAGCAGCCAGGTCCGTGGACCCCCCTGCCCCTGCCGCGCAGCATGCCCCGGAGCTGGTCCGGGCCTGACCGCGGGCCCCGGTCCGCAAATCCTCGAAGCCGATCCAACTGCGGCCCGGGGCCGCGATCAATCCATGCTGCACATCCGCGCCACCCTCGCGGCGATCCCGTGCGCCTTTATCCATTGCGGTGAACCCACCATGGAGACGAACATTGAATCGGGCAGCATCCAGGAGCGAGGAAGAATATGCGCGTCAGATCCATCATCACCCTCATCGTCGTCCTGTGGCTGGCCATCGGGGCCGTTGCCGCGGCGCAGCGCGGCTATTTTGGCAGCGTCCCGGGTTCGTGCAACCAGGCCGGAACCATTGCCGCGACTATCGCGGTTGGGCCGCTCAACTACACCGGCCTCAACCCCAAGATTGCCTGCGAAGTGCCCCAGCCATCCCCGTAGGAACGTCCGGCGGACGTCCCACCGCAGTGGTGGATGCCACGCCGGGCCAAATTCGACAGCAAGGACAAGGCCATGACCATTCCGCCCGTGCCCGGACCGACGCCCGTGCCCGGACCGACGCCGGTGCCCCCGGGCCCACCCTCGCCACCCATCCCCGACCCGATCCCCGAACCACCCATTCCCGACCCCAACCTTCCACATCCGCGCGCACCGGAGCCGAACCCCGCACCGCCGCCCCTGCCGTTCGCCCGCTGAACCCCGGCGGAACGGGCGCGATGTGGCCAGTAGGTGATGGACGGCAAACAGCACAGAACACCGGCAGTCCCGTCGGCAATCCGCGCGGCGCTGCCGGGCATTCTGCTCGTGATGTTTTTGGCAGCCTTGGACCAGACGGTCATGGCCGCCGCGCTGCCCACCGTGGCCGGTGAACTGCATGGCCTGGACCAGATGTCAGCCATCATCACCGGCTATCTGGTCGCGGCCACGGCTGCCATGCCCCTGACCGGAAAGCTGGGGGACGCTTTCGGCCGCAAGCGCATCCTGCAGGCCTCGCTGATCGTATTTATCATCGGTGCGGCACTGTGCTCACAGGCCCAGTCCGTGCCCGGGCTCATCGCCTTCCGGGCCGTGCAGGGGATTGGCGGCGGCGGACTGATGGTCGGGGCCCAGGCCGTCATTGGAGAGCTGGTCAGCCCGCGGGAGCGCGGGAGATTCCTCAGCGTCATCGGCGTTGCCTACATCGTGGCCGCGGTCGCGGGCCCGCTGGCCGGTGGTGCCGTGGTGGACAGGCTCTCGTGGCGGTGGATCTTCTATGCCTACGTGCCGTTGGGGCTCGCAGCCCTCGCAGTGGTTTCCCTGACCCTGCGCCTGCCGGCTCCACCGCGGGGCCGGCGGATCGACTACGGCGGGGCGGCCCTGCTGAGCCTGGCCATTGTCGCGGTCATCCTGCTGTGCAGCGGGGGTAGCCCTGGCGGCCCCGCGTGGCAGGTTCCGGTGCTCGCCGTCGTCACCGCGGGGTCGCTGGCCGGTTGGCTGCTGACCGCGCGCCGGGCCGTGGACCCGATCATTCCCCTGGCGCTGTTCCGCGATCCGGCGTTTGCCATTCCAAGCGCGATCAGCTTCCTCCTTGGCTTTGCCATGTTTGCGGCCATCAGTTATCTGCCCGCCTTCCTGCAGGTGGCGATGGGTCTGTCCGCCACGGCCTCCGGGGGCGTGCTGATCGCCCTGGTGGTGGGGGTGTTGCTCACGACGGCGGTCTCCGGGGTGCTGATCACCCGCACCGGACGTTACAAGCCGTATCCGGCGGCGGGAACTCTGCTGGCGCTGCCCGGCGTTTGGCTGTTCAGCACCCTTGATTCGGCCAGCAGCCCGCTGCTGGTCCTGATGTCCATGCTGCCGTTGGGCCTGGGGATCGGCCTGGTCATGCAGGTCATGGTGCTGGTGGTGCAGAATTCCGTGGAACGCCGGGACCTGGGCGCCGCTACGTCCACCGTCACCTTCCTGCGCCAGGTGGGCAGCTCCGTCGGGGTGGCCGTGCTGGGAACCCTGATCGCCACTCGCTTCGCCGCCTTGGTCCCTGCCGGACTGGCTGCGGGGCTGGGCGAGCGGATGAACTCCCTGACACCGCAGGTGCTGGCCGGGCTGGGTGCCACCGACCGCGCCGCCGTTGCGGACGCCTTCGGCCGGGCACTGCCCCCGGTGTTTGGCATCGCCGCACTAGTGCTCGCGGTGGCCTTTGTCCTGACCCTGTTCCTCCCGGAGCGCGAACTCCGCACGAGCGCGCACGCCCAAACCGGTCCGGACCCGGGCGCCGGCGGGGCGGCGGGACGCCCGTCCGCCAGGCGCCACACCAACGGAGGAGGTCCAGATGGCTGACGCGGCAATCGGCACACTGGCCGAGTTCGGCGCCGGCGACCTGGCATCGGCCGGCGGCAAGGGCGCCAACCTGGGCGAACTGGTGCGCCACGGCTTCCCGGTGCCGGCGGGCTTTGTTGTCACCACGGCCGCCTACGCCGCACTGCTGGCGGAAACCGGACTCGGCGCCCGGCTGGCCCGGCTGCTGGACGACGGGATGGACGGAGCCCGGATCCGGGAGCTGTTCGCCCACGCGCCGGTGCCGGAGCATATCCGTGCGGCCATCGTCGCGGCGTACGCAGCCCTGGGCGGCGGGCCGGTGGCGGTGCGTTCCAGCGCCACCGCCGAGGACCTGCCGGGGGCGGCATTTGCCGGGCAGCAGGACACCTACCTGAACATTGTGGGCGAGCAACCGGTGGTGGCGGCCGTGGCGCAGTGCTGGGCCTCGCTGTGGACCGACCGTGCCATCGACTACCGGCGGCGGCAGGGGATCGACCCGCGCCAGGTGGCCATCGCCGTCGTCGTCCAGGAGATGGTGCCGGCGGACACCGCCGGAGTCATGTTCAGCGCCAACCCGGTGACAGGGGAACGCGGCGAAATTGTGGTTGATGCCAGCCCCGGCCTGGGCGAGGCGGTGGTTTCCGGGCGGGTCACGCCGGAGCACTATGTGTTGGACCGCGCCGGCCGGTTGCGGGCGTTCATTCCGGGCGGCCAGGAGGTGGTCATCCGGCCAGCGGCAGGCGGTGGCACCCACGAGAGCGGCACCCCGGGCGGTACCGGGGCGTCGCTGGACCCGCAACAACTGGCGGAACTGGCGCGGCTGGCACGGCGGGCGCAGGAGCATTTCGGCCGGCCCCAGGACATGGAGTGGGCGCTCGCCGGCGGGTGCCTGCACCTGCTGCAGGCGCGGCCGATGACGGCCCTGCCGCCCCAGCCGCTGCGGCTCAACCGGTACCAGCGGATGGTGGGCCCGTTCTTCGTGGAGATGTTCGCGCGGCGGCCCTACCCGCTGGATGTCTCAGGCTGGATGCAGCATGGAATCCTGGCGATGGTGGGCCGCATGGCCGGCAGCGTCGGCGTCGTCTTCCCGCCGATGGAGCAGCTGCTGCCGGAGGAAGACGGCGTGGTGCTCCGGTTGGTGCCGCCGGTCCCGCGCCCCACGCTGCGCACCCTCGGCGCGCCGGTCTCCGTGGCGCGCCGGGCACGACGGTTCAAGCCGGCCCGGTGGTCCCAGGACGGAAGGTTCGCCACGTTTCTGGACAACGTCCAGCGGCTCGCCGGGCAGGATCCGCGGTCCCTGTCGTGGCAGGGGGTCGTCGGCCTCGCCGAGGACGCCTTCGCCACGATGCACGGGATCACCGAGCTGCGGATCTCCTACCTGCCGGGGCTCCTTGTGGCCCAGCTGAAGCTGCGCCTTCACCTCCTGCTGCTGGGCAAACGGCACCTTGGCCCGGCACTCGTCGCGGGCGCGGAAACCCGGACCAGCCAGGCAAACCGGGCGCTGGAGGAGCTGGCCGGCCGGGTGCGGTCCGATCCGGAGCTGGCGCGGGCATTCGCCGGGCTGGCCCCTGGAGAGCTGTTGGGCCGGTTGGGGCAGGACCCCGGATTCGCGGCGTTCCACGCCGGATTCCGGGCCTTCCTGGCCGAATACGGGCACCGCGAAACGGTGAGCGTGGTGCTGAGCAGTGCGCCAACATGGTCCGATGCCCCCGAAGTGGTCCTTGGGTTGATTACCTCACTGCTGGGCGAGCGGCCCCGGGCCGTTGACCAGACCGGCGAGGCCCTGGCGGAGCTGGTGCGCCATCCTCTCCTGCGCATCCCGGCCGGGCGCCGGCACGTGCTCTCCCTCCTCGAGGCCGCCAAAGCCGCCATGGCCTTCCGCGAAGACAGCCATTTCTACGCCACCATGGTGCTGCCGCCGTTGCGCCGGGCGCTGTTGGAGCTGGGCCGGCGGCTGCACGAGGCGGGCGTACTGGTGGACCCGGCGGACGTCAACCACCTGCGTTTTGAGGAACTTGCCGCAATGGCCGACGGCGGCGCGCTGCCGGCCGCGGAGCGCGAACGCTACCGGCGCCTGGTGGTGGCCAGGGCGGCCAAACGCCGGGAGTTGGAGGGGATTGCGCTGCTGGATCCGGCCGTGTTGTTTTCCCATCTGCGCCGGGCCCCGGGGGCGCTGCTCTCCGGCATGCCGTCCAGCCGCGGCCGGGTGGCGGGAGTGGTGCGGATCATCCGCGGGCCGGACGAATTCGGGTTGCTGCGCAGCGGCGAGATCCTGGTCTGCCCCTACACCAACCCGTCCTGGACGCCCCTGTTCCAACGGGCAGCGGCGGTTGTGGTGGACACCGGGGGAATGGGCTCCCACGCCGCCATCATTGCCCGGGAATACGGGATCCCGGCCGTCATGGGCACCGGATCCGGCACCAAAGTGCTGCTGGACGGGCAAAGCGTGGTGGTGGACGGAACCCTGGGGCGGGTCACCGCCGCGGGGCCGGCCGGGATTGGTTCCCCGGCCGGCCCGCCGGTGCCACCCCATCGGGGCCCTATGCGTGGCTTCGGCCCTTGATGGCCCCGAAGATTCCGGCGACAACCGCGCTGCCCAACAGGGCCAGCAGCCACGTGCGCAGATCGAAGAAATCGCCCAAGCCGGTGTTGAACACCAGAGAGCCTATCCACCCGCCGACGATGGCGCCAACGACACCCAGGACGAGGCTGGTGCCCCAACCGCCACCGACCCGTCCGGGCAGGATGGCCTTGATGATGGCCCCGACGATGAGGCCCAGAATGATGAAGCCGAGAATTCCCATGTGATCCTCCTGTTGGCGATGAATGTGCCATCTGTAGGTGCCGGTGCCCGCAGCAAGTGCGTCCAGCGGCGGGATGTTGCTGGTCCCGTGCGTCGGGTCCGGTGCCCCGCACGGCCGTGGATCCGCCGGATCCATGGCCACGAGCGGCTACGGGGAGCCGGTGTCTGTGCCGGTGCCGTCGGGACCGGCGTCGGCACCGGCCCCCTCCCGGGGGACTTCGTCCTCCGGCTCGGGCACCCCGTAGCCGCCCTCGGGGATCCCCGCGTTGAAGTGGGGCATTTCTGTGGTCATGGTTGCTCCTTTGCTGTGGTTTCTGTGCGGCTATACGAAAGCGGCGGCGACAGCGTCGGAAAGGCGTCCATGGCGGTCTCGGGCCGATCGCTGGCATCGTTCGCCGGTGCCGCGGATGAGAATCTTTGCCAGTCCGGACTCAACGTAGGCCCGCTCGGCCGGTCCGTCAAAGGATCGTTCGACGTGGTCAAAGAGTGCGGCAACCACTTCGGCGGCGGGCCTGGGCAGCAGATCGGTCGGGTGGAGGAGTTCGCCACTGGTTCCGAACCGGCTGCCCAACCAGTTGCCCAGCCGGAGGACTGCCGTCGGGGCGGGGCGGGTGATGGTGCGGAGCTGCCAGTCCTGCGCCGACGTGGCGACGAGTGCCCGGACCAGGGCCGCGATGACGGCGGCATCGTCGGCCTCGAGGCAGACATCGGCGATGCGGACCTCAATGGTGGGGTGCCTGCGTGAGAGCCTGGCATCGAAATAGACCATGCCTTCATCCAGCAGAACCCCCGCCGCGGTGATGGCGGCCATGAAGCTCCGGTAGGCCCGCATGGACGTGAAATGGGACGTGGGCCCCGTTGCAGGCCACCTGTTCCACACCTGGGTCCTGTAGCTGGCAAAGCCCGAGTCCTGGCCGTTCCAGTAAGGTGAATTGGCGCTTAATGCCAGGAGTGTGGGAAGCCAGGGCCGCAGTCCATTGAGCACTGCGACACCCTCGGCCGGGGAATCTATTGAGACATGGACGTGGCAGCCGCAGGTGATCTGTTCGGCTGCAATGAGCCCGAACCTCTCCTCCATGGCCGCATAGCGCGAGTCGGGTGCGGCATGGGTGGGCCCATGCACCGGGGGAGTACCCACAGCTGCGAGCCGTGCCCCGACGGACCGGGCACCCGCATCGGCCAGCTCCCGACCCGCACGGATGCCGTCCAGAAGCTCGACGGCGGTCCGGCACGGCGCCGTGGCCACCTCAATCTGTTCCAACTTGAACTCATGGGTGATGTCTCCGGCGCGCCCCATCTGGGCTCCATGCGCCCCGGCTGCCACTTCTGCCAGGATCTGCCCGGCCAGTGGCAGGGGAATGCCGGAGGATGGATCGACAACCAGAAGCTCTTCCTCCACGCCGAAGGTGCGCATGGATGTCCTTCCGGGGATGTCCGGCGGCGGACCGTGGACACCGTGTGCCGGGACCACGGTGGTCGTTGGATCCGGGGCGCAGCCCGTGGCGGCGGAAGATTCCAAGATTTTGGCCAGCCCATTGATCGTCACCACAGACTCCATCCACGGCGGAGCTTTGATGGGCTGCTGCTAACCCAAACCAACCGTAGATCACATCCACGGGCCCGGCAAGAGTCGCGCGATGGTGGGCAGCCCAGTGGCCCACCATCGGCTAAACCCGGGGGCTGGCGCTCTGGGTTCGGCCCCCCTTTCACTTGTACGATGGCGCTACGGCCGTGGACTGCCCTTCCCCGATCTTCCTTCCATAGGGGGCACTGCCCCAAACGCTAGAGCGAGGTCACCATGGATGAGGAAAATAAAGCTTCCATCGCAGGGCAATTGCAGGACCTGGTGCTCGACAGCGCAGATGTGGCCGATTTCCTGGCTGAACTTGCCGAATTTTCCGCCACCTCTGCACCCGGTGCCGGCCAATTGCCGATCCATTGCGCGATCACGCTGTACCGCCGGCGGAAGGCGTTGACGGGTGCCGGCAGCACCGCCAAGGCCCGTCTGCTTGACGAAATCCAGCAACGCTACAAGGAAGGCCCGTGTCTGCACGCGATGGCCTCCGGGACCACCGTGGTGGTCCGTGACGTGGCCGATGATCCACGCTGGCGGGACTACCAGCAAGAACTGCTGTCCGAGGGCATTCGAAGCGTTCTCGCCGTTCCGCTGGAATTGGACGAGGGTGCCAAGGCGGCAATGAACTTCTTTGCCACTGTGCCGGACGCCTTCACCACCGAAGTCATCGAACGCGCGGAATACTATGCCGGCCAGGCCGGGAAAGCCCTGCGTTTGGCCGTCCGCATTGGGTCCTGGGAGCAACGCGCCGATGATTTGCAAGAAGCCATGAAATCCAGAACGGCGATTGACCTTGCCGTAGGTGTCATCATGGGCCAGCAGCGGTGCACGCAGGAGCAGGCCTTTGCCATCCTGGCCCGGGCTGCCTCCGGCCGCAACCAGAAGGTGCGCGACATCGCCCAGGATGTCCTCAAGGGCGTTAGCCAGGCGGTTGTGGAAACCCACTTCGACGGTTGACCGGCGGCGCCTCTTGCCCCGTGCAGCCGGCTGTGGCGCGGGCGCCGGCCGTCACGTGGATCGTTCTGGGGAATTTCTCTTGCAGGACAAAATTGTAAGCGCTTACACTCTTCTACGGTGGTGCTACAAAGCCCACGAATCCTAGAGAAGAAAGGGCTGAGGCTGTGATCCATGGTCAACGCTCACCGCACCACGATCCAGGACGTGGCAGTCCTGTCCGGACTGTCCATCTGCACTGTGTCCAGGGCCCTGAGGAATCTGCCCAATGTCTCGGAGAACGCCCAGCGCAAGGTGGCGCAGGCCGCCGGCAAGCTGGGGTACAAGGCCTCGGCGGCCGCGGCGCGGCTGGCCGGCGGCACCACCGGGGCCGTTGCCCTCGTCGCTCCCACGGCAACGGCGTGGTTCTTTGCGCAGGCAGTGGAAGCCGCGGAACAGGTTTTCGCCGACAGCGGCTATGACACGGTGCTGATCAGCCTCCGCAACGATCCCGGTGTGCAGGAGAAGTTGTTCGGGGACCTGGACGCCCTGTCCCAGCGTGTGGACGGTGTCCTGCTGCTCAACATCGGACTCAGCGATGACGAAATCGCCTCGCTGGCCGCCTCCGGCCTGGCCGTTGCGAGCGTGGGCATGCACGATGTTCCGTGGGACAACGTCGGAATCGACAACGAGCACGCGGCGTGGCAGGCCAGCTCCCACCTGCTGGACCTTGGCCACTGGGAGCTGGCCGTGCTCTCCGGCCAGGAGCGGGGCGAGCGGTCCGTGGTGACGGCATCGGAGCGGCTGGCTGGATTCCACCGCGCGCTGGCCGACCACCACCTGACCGTCCACCCGGACCTTGTGGTCAATGCCGGCTCCAGCATCGAGGGCGGACGCCAGGCCATGACGGAAATCATCGCCAACCGCAGCCGGCCCACCGCCATCTTCGCCGGCTGCGACGAAACCGCCTTCGGTGCGCTGATGGCCCTGCGCGAGCATGGCCTGTCGGCGCCCAAGGACATGTCGATCATCGGGATCGACGACCACCAGATGAGCTGGTTCCTCGGTCTGAGCACCGTGGCCCAGCCTGTCGCGGACCAGGGCGCCTTCGCCGCGGACCTGCTGGTGGAACGGCTGCAGAACCCGGATGCCCCGCACACGGTGGCCAACCACCATCTCGACACCACGCTCATTGACCGCAAATCGACCCGCCGCAAGCGCTGAACGGACCATCCACAATGACTGACCTTCGCACCATCTGGACCGGCGCGGCCGCGCTCCTCTTCGACCTCGACGGCGTCCTGACACCCACCGCCGTCGTCCATGAACAGGCCTGGCAGGAGCTCTTTGACGGCTACCTCGTTGGCGCCGGGCACCTCCAGGGTTACCAGGAGAGCGACTACTTCGACCACATCGACGGCAAGCCGCGCTTTGACGGCGTCAGGGACTTCCTGGCCTCGCGCGGCATTACGCTGCCCGAGGGGCCCGCCGACGCGGACCCCGGCCATGGCAGCGTCCAGGGCCTGGGGAACCGCAAGAACCTGATCTTCAACGGCATTGTCGAATCCCGCGGCGTGGCACCCTACGCCGGCTCCGTCCGCTTCGTCGAGACCGCCCTGGCCCGGGGGCTGAAACTCGCCGTCGTGTCCTCCTCGCAGAACGCGCCCGCCGTGCTGGCGGCAGCCGGCCTCGACGGGTACTTCCCGGTGGTGGTGGACGGCCGGGTGGCCGCAGCCACAGGGCTGCCGGGCAAGCCGGACCCCGCCACCTTCACTTACGCGGCCGAGCTCCTGGGCGTGCCCAGTGAACACTGCATCGTCGTCGAGGATGCCGTCTCCGGTGTCCGGGCCGGCGCCGCGGGCCGGTTCCGGGCGGTGATCGGCGTGGACCGCGGCGCCGGCCGCCAGACCCTGCTCGACGCCGGCGCCACGATCGTCGTCGACGATCTGTCCTACCTTCTCTGACCCGACTTTTCAAAGGAACCCATCAGTCCATGGCACTTATCAGCTCCGACCGGCTGCGTTTTCCCTGCGACCCGTGGAAGCTTGTGGAGACCCTCCACGTTCCCGGCGCCGAGGGGACACTGGAAACCCTGTTTGCCCTCGGCAACGGCCACCTTGGCATCCGCGGGGCCCATTGGGCCCCTTCCGACGCCGACCTGCCCGGCACGTTCATCAACGGATTCCATGAAATCTGGGACATCAAGCACGCGGAAAACGCCTTCGGCTTCGCCCGCACCGGCCAGCGCATCGTCTACGTCCCCGATGCCAACAACTTCACGCTCATCATCGATGGCGAGCAGCTGTCCCTGGCGGAATCGGTGGTGCTGGACTACCGGCGCAGCGTGGACTTCGCCACCGGCGTGTACGAATGCGCCATCACATGGGCCTGCCGGTCCGGTGCCACCGTCACCACCGTGGAGCGGCGTGCCGTGGGCTTCGACGCGCGCGGCACCCTGGGGATCGAGCTGCGGCTGACATCCGACCGCCGGGTCGCCGTCGACATCACCTCCACCGTCGTCAACCGCCAAGACCAGCCGGCGGGGGAACAATCGGACCACGATCCGCGCCGGTCCGGCCGCCATGCGGGGCGTGTGCTGCGTCCGCTGCACCTGCATGGCGCGGACGGGTCGTTGCGCCTGGCCTGGGAGGCTGCCGAATCCAGGCAGCGGGTTGGCCTGGCCGTGGACCATTGGACCTCCGCGGGCCAGCAGCCCTTTGAGACGGTCGTTGGACAGGACGAGTCGAGCGTGCGCTACGTGCTGGCCGTCGACGGCGGCGAGGCGTTCCGGCTGGAGAAGAGCGTGGGCTACGCCGTGCCCGGCGCTCCCTACGCTCCAGGCAGCGACGACGGCGGCGGCACCGATGACGACGGCGGCCGTGTGGGCGAGGAGCTGGCCGCGGCGGCCTCGGCCGCGCTTCGCCCGGTGGCCGCCGTCCTGGCCGACAGTGCCGCCCACTACGGCCAGTACTGGAGGGGGGCGGACATCGTGGTGGGCGGGCAGCCGGAACTGCAGCAGGCCGTGCGCTGGAACCTCTTCCAGCTGGCGCAGGCCACCGCCCGGGCGGGCGTGGCAGGCATCCCGGCCAAGGGCGTGAGCGGCTCCGGCTACGAGGGCCACTACTTCTGGGACCAGGAGATCTACCTGCTGCCGTACCTGACGTACACCAATCCGGAGGGGGCGCGGAAAGTTCTCCAGTCCCGGCACGCCATGCTGCCCGACGCCCGGATCCGGGCTAAGGAGCTCAGCGTTGACGGGGCCCTGTTCCCGTGGCGGACCATCAACGGCCTGGAGGCGAGCGCCTACTATGCGGCCGGGACGGCACAGTTCCACATCGCCGCGGCCATCGCGTTCGCCGCCCACCGCTACCAGTGGGCCAGCGGCGACGCCGGCTTCGGGCCGGAGATGGGGGCGGAGCTGCTGGTGGAGACGGCCCGGATGTGGATGTCGCTGGGCTTCTTTGGCAAGAACGGCCAGTTCCACATCCATGGCGTCACCGGCCCGGACGAGTATACGGCGGTGGTCAACGACAACCTGTACACCAACGTCATGGCCCGGTTCAACCTGCGCGCCGCGGCGGCCCTGGACCATCCCGGTGTGGGGGAGCAGGAGCGCCAGCTGTGGCAGCAGGCCGCCGGGCGCATGGCGCTGCCCTACGATGCTCACCTGCAGGTCCACAGCCAGGACAACGACTTCATGACCCTGGAGTCGTGGGACTGGTCCACGCCGCGGTCTAAGTACCCGCTGCTGCTGCACTTCCACCCGCTGGTGATCTACCGGCACCAGGTGCTCAAGCAGGCAGACACGGTGCTGGCGATGTTCCTGCAGTGGCAGGACTTCACGGCCGAGGAGAAGCAGCGCGCCTTCGACTTCTACGACCCAATCACCACCGGGGACTCGACCCTGTCCGCCTGCGTGCAGGGCATCATGGCCGCGGAAATCGGCTACGGCGACGTGGCACTGCGGCACTTCACCGAAGCCCTGTTCATCGACCTCGACGATTCGCACGGCAACACCATCGACGGCGTGCACATTGCCTCCACCGGCGGGGTCTGGAGTTCGCTGGTGTGCGGCTTCGCGGGAATGCGCGACCAGGGCGAGGTGCTGCACTTCGACCCGCGGCTGCCGGACGGCTGGGATGTCCTGGCGTTCCGGCTGAGAGTGCACGGCCGGCTTTTGTCGGTGGAGCTGCGCCCGGGCACCATGGGCCTGTCCGTGGCCGGTGGCGGCCCGCTGGAGGTCAGCGTCCGCGGCCAGCGGGTGCAGGTGGGTGCCGACATGTCCACGGTGGCCCTGGATGCGGTCCCGGCGCCGCCGCCGTCGGTGTTCCCGAGCAGCTTCCCGACGACGGGGCTGCCCGTCCTCCGCCCGCTGCCGGTGGGCTGACGGCGCGGGTGGAGCGGCCCGGCCGCGGGCCCGCCATTGTGGAGGCAGGCGGCCGGGCATACCCTGAGGTATATACGGACGGCTGGGACTGCCGCCCCTGAAAGAGGGCGCTGCATGGACGCCACATCCATCACCGACACCTTCCACCGGCCCCTGCGGGACCTGCGGATTTCCGTCACGGACCGGTGCAATTTCCGCTGCGTCTACTGCATGCCCCGGGAGATCTTTGGCAGGGACTTTGCCTTTATGCCCAGGGACCAGTTGCTGACGTTTGAGGAGATCACCAGGCTGGCAGCGATCGCCGTGGCGCACGGGGTGGCGAAGATCCGGCTGACCGGTGGGGAACCGCTGCTGCGGAAGGACTTTGAGGAACTGGTCTGGATGCTGGCCGGGCTGCGCACCCCCGACGGGCGGGCGCCGGATCTGGCCATGACCACCAACGGCTCGGTGCTGGCGCAGAAGGCGCAGCTCCTCAAGGACGCGGGACTGGCGCGCGTGACGGTGTCCCTGGACTCCATTCGGGAGGAGACCTTCGCGGCCATGAACGACGTCGGCTATCCCGTGGCCAAGGTCTTGCATGCAATAGCGGCCGCCCAGGCGGCCGGCCTGGGCCCGGTGAAGATCAACATGGTGGTCAAGCGGGGCTCCAACGATGCGGACATTGTTGCCATGGCCGGCCACTTCCGGGGGACCGGGTGCATTCTGCGGTTCATCGAGTACATGGACGTGGGTGCTTCCAATGGCTGGAAATTGGACGAGGTGGTGCCCTCCGCCGAGGTGCTGGCCCGGATTGGTGCGGTGTACCCGCTGGAGCCGGTGGAGCCCAACTACAACGGGGAGACGTCGGAGCGGTGGCGCTACAGCGACGGCGGCGGTGAAATCGGCGTCATCTCCAGCGTGACGCAGGCCTTCTGCCGCGGCTGTACCCGCGCCCGGCTGTCGGCCGACGGAAAGTTGTTCACCTGCCTGTTTGCCACGGTCGGCACGGACCTGCGGGCACTCCTGCGCGGCGGCGCCTCCGACACCGAGCTGTCCGCGGCGTTGTCGGCGCTGTGGGGCGGCCGCGCGGACCGCTACTCGGAGCTGCGCGGCGCCAACACCCCGGGCAGTTCCGGCGCTGCCGCGGCCCGCAGGATCGAAATGTCCTACATCGGCGGATGAAAGCCCGCCTCTGCCCGGATGGCGGCGGCCGCTTCCGCCAACGCCGCGTAGCTGTGCCCGCTGACAAAGGCATCGCAGTACGGCAGGGCCGCGGCCATGCCTCCCGCCAGCGGCTGGTAGCCTGGGGCCGCCTTCCTCGGGTTCACCCAGACGATGCGGAAGGCCAGCCGCCTCAGCCGGGCCATCTGGGCGGCCACCAGTTCCGGGGCGTCCTGGGCCCAGCCGTCGGAGAGCACCACGACAACGGCGCCCCGGGCCAGCCCGCGGCGGCCGTAGCGGTCCACGAAGTGGCGCAGGCTCTCAGCCAGCCGCGTCCCGCCGGCCCAGTCCGGGGCTGCGGCCCCCGCCAGGGCCAGGGCCACCCCGGGGTTCCGGACCGCGAGCTGCCGGGTCAGCCGGGTCAGCCGGGTGGAGAAGACAAAGGCCTCGGCCAGGGCGCCGGCCGCGGCGCCCTGCAGCAGGGACAGGAACACCGCCGTGTACGGTTCCATGGATCCGGAGATATCGCACAGGAACACGAGCCGGCGCGGACGAACACGGCGGCGGGAGTAGACCAGTGTGGCGGCCTCGGCGCCGCTGCGCCGTGCCGCACGGATGGTGCGCCGGATGTCCAGCCTGGCACTGCTGTGCGCCCACCGGCGGGTGCTGCGGCTTTGGCGCGCCGGGGTGGACAGCACGATCCGCCGCACCAGCTCCCGCATCCGCGCGGCCTCCTCGGCGGTGAGGTCGGCAAAGGATGTCCCCCGCAGGCGCTCCTCGGCCGAGGCCATGGCCAGGATGGCATCGCGCCCGGTGCCGGGGGACTCGTCCCCGGTCCCGCCACCGGAGGAGAGAACCGGTGGCTGCCGTGCCGGAACGCCGCCAGCCGTGGCGGCCGGGCGGTGGTCGGGTGCTGCCGCCCGGGTCCGCTCCCCGGCACCGATGGGCGCGGGTAAGTTGGCGTCGCCGCGGTTGCCGGCGGGATCTTCCATCCCGTCAAACACGGCCGAAAACACGGCGTCGAACACCGGCAGCTGGTCCCGCGCCCAGACGAGCACCACCCGGGCGGTCCAGTACAGCCGGCCCCTGTCGGTGGGCGGGACAAGCCGGAGCGCCTGGGCCAGCCACCCCGCCCGGTCCGGCGACCCCGGCAGTCCCGCGCGGCGCAGGGCCGTGCTGAATCCGGCCGCCAGGGCGGCCGCCTCTACGCCGCGCCGGCCAGCGGCGGGCACGCCCTCAGCCATGGCCGCCGCCGGCCACCCAGGCGGCCCCGCGCGTCCAGGCCAGGTCCAGATCGTCGCGGTTCTTCAGGACCATCCCCCAGGTCTGCTCGACGGCGGCCGGGCCGAGGCGCTCCACACCGAGCACCGCCAGGGCCGACACCCAATCGATGGCCTCGGCGATGCCCGGTGGTTTGGCCAGGTCGAGGGAGCGCAGCCTAGTGATGGCGGCGGCGGCATCGAGGGCGAGCGGCTCGGCACTGCCGGGCACCCTGCGGCGCACGATCGCGGCGATGCGCTCGGGCCGGGGGTAGTCGATCCAGTGGTAGAGGCAGCGCCGGGTCAGGGCGTCGTGCAGGTCCCGGGTCCGGTTGGAGGTCAGGACGACGACCGGCGGGTGCGTGGCGGTGATGGTCCCCAGCTCCGGTATGGTCACGGCCGCCTCGGCCAGCAGCTCGAAGGTGAACGCCTCGAATTCGGCGTCGGCCCTGTCGATCTCGTCCAGCAGCAGGACGGCCGGGCGCGGGCCGGGGTGTTCGATCGCCTTCAGCAGCGGCCGGCGCAGCAGGTACTGCTCCCCGAACAGATCCGCCTCCGCCACTTCCATGCTCTTGGCCTCGGCCAGCCTGATGCCCAGCAGCTGGCGTTGGTGGTTCCATTCGTAGAGTGCCTCGCCCGCATCGATGCCCTCGTAGCACTGCAGCCGGTACAGCGGAGTGCCGAGCACGCGGGCAAGCGCCTTGGCCGCCTCGGTCTTCCCCACGCCGGCTTCCCCCTCCAGCAGGATGGGCTGCGGCAGCCGGACGGCAAGGAACAGCGCGGTGGCCAGGCCGGCGTCGGCCAGGTAGTCGCCGTCGTCCAGCGCGGACGTGAGGGCAGCGACGTCGGGGACCAGCCGCCGCACCTCCTCTTCCGCACCGGCCCGCGCCGGTGCGCTCACGGGGCACCTCCCAGCTGGGCGAGGAGCTGCTGGTAGTCGGCCTCGGTGTTCACATCGAGCGGGGCCGGGCCCGCCACCGCGACCTCGGCGACCTCCGCCGCCAGCCGTTCGCGCAGCTTCCACACCCCCTTGTCGCCGTGCAGGCCGGCCAGGGTGGGCAGCAGCGAGCGGGCGAACGCGAAGGGGTGCCCGAGGCCGTCCGCATAGCGGCACACCGCCAGGGGCGCAGCGCCGAGGCCGCCGAGCAGCAGCCGCACCGTCTCCGGCCGCACCCCGGGCTGGTCGCCCAGCAGCAGGACCACGACGTCGGTCTGAGGGTGCAGGGCGGGAATGGCCGCGGCGATCGAGGATGAACACCCGGTGCCGTAGTCCGGGTTGTCCACCACATCGCAGCCGGTCGTGTCGACCACCCGGCGCACCTCCTCGCCGAAGCCGCCCAGGGCCAGGACGATCTGCGCAAAGCCGCTGGCCCGCGCCGTCGCCAGGACGGCCTCCAACAGCACCCCGGCACCGTAGGGGAGGAGCTGTTTCGGCCGGCCCAAACGCAACGACGCCCCGGCGGCCAGCACGAGTCCGGCGGTCCGGGGCTCAGGAGGCGCCGGCATAGCGCTGGGGATCGGCGAGGAAGGCCGCCCGGCAGCCGGGCGAACAGAAGTAGTAGACCGTCCCGGCGTAATCGGTGTGCAACGTGGCCGCCACGGCCGCGACGCTCATGCCGCAGACGGGGTCCACGGCGCTCGCCGGCCCGATGTCCGCCGGTGCGGGCCCCGTGTCCGCCGACCCCGGGCCAGCCGGCACCGCGGCGCGGCCGGCGGCCCGCACGGCGACCAGTTCGGCCAGGATCGACAGCGCGATCTCCGCCGGCGTGTGGCCGCCCAGGGCCAGGCCCGCCGGGCTGTGCACGCGCGCACGTGCGGCGTCGTCGGCGTCGAGCGAGGCCAGGACGGCGGCACCGCGCGTGCGGCTGGCCACCAGGGCGATGTACGGCACGCCCGCGCGCAGTGCGGCCTCCAGGGCCGGCTCCTCGTCCCGGCCGTGCGAGGCGACGATGAGGGCGGCGTCGCCGGCCCGCGGGACCACAGCCGTCCCGGTGGCGAGTTCCACATCGAAGTCCAGGACGGCACCCAGCGCGGCCAAGGCCTGGGCCACGGGGGTCATCCCCAGCACGACGACGCGGGGAGCCGGCAGCTGCGGCTCCAGGAAGATTTCCACCGCGCCGCCGCTGAGGCAGGGGTTGGCGACCTCCACGGCGCCCTCCTGGAGGGTGCGGGACGGCTCGCCGGGGACCACGCGCAGCAGCAGCGGCTCCTGCCGGGACAGGGCCGCCAGGCCGTATTCGCGCACCGAGGCCTCGACGCAGCTGCCGCCCAGGAACCCGTCGATGTCCCCGTTGGCCAGCACCAGGGCCGTGTCGCCGGCGTGGGCACTGGTGGGGTGCTGGGCGCGCACCACCGTGGCACGCACAAAGGCTTCCCGGCGTCCCGTGAGTTCCTGTGCCCTCGCCACCAGGGCTTCCCCGCGCGCCGGCATCTCAGACCGGTGGCCTCGGCCGGCCCTGCATGGCCGCCCAGACCCGGTCGGGCGTGCACGGCATGTCCATGTGGACCACGCCGTAGGGTGCCAGCGCATCGACAATGGCGTTGACGATGGCCGGCGGCGAGCCGACCGTGGCCGATTCGCCGATGCCCTTGGCCCCGATGGGGTGGTGCGGCGACGGCGTGACGGTGAAGCCGGTCTCCCAGTCGGGGACCTCCATCGCCGTGGGGATGAGGTAGTCCATGAACGAGCTGCTCAGGCAGGTGCCCGACTCGTCGAAGGCGATGATCTCCATCAGCGCCATCCCGACGCCGTCCGTCAGCCCGCCGTGGACCTGGCCTTCGATGATCATCGGGTTGATCCGCGTCCCGCAGTCGTCCACCGCGATGAAGCGCCGGACCCTGACGTGGCCGGTCCCGGCGTCGATGTCGACCACGGCGATGTAGGCGCCGAACGGGAACGTCAGGTTGGGCGGGTCGTACGTCACCTCGGCGTCCAGGTTGCCGTCGATGCCCTCGGGCAGGGCCACGGTGCCGTGGGCGCCCAGGGCAATCTCGGCGATGGTCTTGCCGATGCTGGGATCGCCCTTGACGAACCAGCGGCCCTTTTCCCATTCGAGGTCCTCGGGACTGGCCTCCAGCATGGCGGCGGCGATGAACCTCGCCTTGTCCCGGACCTTGCGCGCCACCAGCGCCACCGCACCGCCGCTGACGGGTGTCGAACGGCTGCCGTAGGTGCCCAGCCCGAAGGGAGTCTGGTCGGTGTCGCCGTGCACAACGTCGATGTCCTCCGGGGGGATGCCGAGCTCCTCGGCCACGATCTGGGCGAACGTGGTCTCGTGGCCCTGGCCCTGGGACTGGACGGAGATGCGCACCACCGCCTTGCCCGTCGGGTGGATGCGCAGCTCGGCGCCGTCGGCCATGCCCAGGCCCACGATGTCAAAGTGCTTGCGTGGACCCGCGCCCACGGTCTCGGTGAAGAATGAGATGCCGATGCCCATCAGTTCGCCGCGTTCGCGTTTTTCGGCCTGCTCGCGGCGCAGCTCGGCATAGCCGGCCATCTCCATGGACAGGCGCATCGCCGGCTCGTAGTTGCCGGAGTCGTACACCCAGCCGGTCTTGTTCGGATAGGGGAACTGCTCGGGCGCGATGAAGTTCTTCAGCCGCAGCTCCGCCGGGTCCATGTCCAGCTTCCGGGCCAGGATGTCGACCAACCGCTCCACCAGGTACACCGCCTCGGTGACGCGGAAGGAGCAGGCGTAGGCGACGCCGCCGGGTGCCTTGTTCGTATAGACGCCCGTCACCTTCCCGTAGGCGGCCGCCAGGTCGTAGCTGCCGGTGAAAATGCTGAAGAAACCCGCGGGATTCTTGGTCGGCTGGGCCGTGGCGTTGAACGCGCCGTGGTCGGCCAGCACATTCGTCCGCACGGCGAGGATCTTGCCGTCCTTCGTGGCAGCGATCTCCCCCGCCATGATGTAGTCGCGGGCAAACGACGTCGAGACCAGGTTCTCGGAGCGGTCCTCGACCCACTTCACCGGCCGACCCGTGACGATGGAGCCCACCACGGCCAGGATGTAGCCGGGATAAATGCCCACCTTGTTGCCAAAGCCGCCGCCGATGTCGGGGGAAACAATGCGGATCTTGTGCTCGGGGATGCCTGCAACCATCGCGTAGAGCGTCCGGTGGGCGTGCGGTGCCTGGGTCGTCTCGTAGAGGGTCAGCCGGCCCTCCACGGCGTCATAGTCTGCGACGGCGCCGCAGGTCTCCATCGGGGCCGGATGCACGCGCGGGTAGACGATTTCCTGGGCGACGACGACGTCGGCCGTGGCGAAGACCGCCTCGGTGGCCGCCGCATCGCCAACCTCCCAGTCGAAAATGCGGTTGTCCGTCCGGCCCGCGATGTCGTCGCGGATCACCGGCGCACCGGGGTCCAGCGCCTTGCGGGCATCCATGACGGGCGGCAGGATGTCGTAGTCGACGTCGATGAGCTCCAGGGCATCGCGGGCGGCGTACCGGTCCTCGGCGACCACGAACGCCACCTCCTGGCCCTGGAAGCGGACCTTGTCGGTGACCAGCACGGCCTGCACGTCGGCCGAGAGCGTGGGCGCCCAGGCGAGGTTGAGCCCCGCCAGATCCTTGCCCGTGATCACGGCCAGCACCTTGGGGGAGGCCAGGGCAGCTGTGGTGTCGATGGACACCAGCCGGGCATGGGCCACGGGGGAGCGCAGGATGGCACCGTGCAGCATGCCCGGCAGCACGATGTCGTCGATGTAGGTGCCCTTGCCGCGGACGAACCGCGGATCCTCCTTGCGCTGGATGCGGCCAAACCCGATGGGTCGGGTGGGATCCCCGGCCGCCGGGTTGGGTGCGTGCTCGTGGGTGGTGGTCATGCCGTCACCTCTTCCGGGGTGGTCTCCCCAGCTCCGCCGGCGTCCCCGGCAGGGGGCGCGGCCAGCGGGTGGGCCGCGGCCCATTGCACAGAACGGACAATGGTGGCGTAGCCGGTGCACCGGCAGATCTGGCCGGATATGGCCTGGCGGATCTCGGTGTCGTCTGGATGAGGGTTGCGGTCCAGCAGTGCCCGGGCCGTGAGCATCATGCCCGGCGTGCAGAATCCGCACTGCAGGCCGTGCTCCTCCATGAACCCCTGCTGCACCGGATCGAGCGTGCCGCCGGTGGCGAGCCCCTCGACGGTGCGGATCTCGTGCCCGGCGGCCATGGCGGCCAGCACCGTGCACGACTTCACCGGCTGCCCGTCCATCAGGACCACGCACGTGCCGCAGTTGCTGGTGTCGCAGCCCCAATGGGTGCCGGTCAGTCCCAGGACCTCCCGGATGAAATGGACAAGCAATACCCGGGGTTCAACGTCGCGGGTGACCTGGTCCCCGTTGACGCTCATGCTGATCTGCATGGCCTTCAGCCTTCCTGTGCCTCGGCCGCACGCGCACAGGCACGCCGCAGGACCCTGCGGGTGAGCTCGTCCACAAGATGCCGTTTGTAGTCGACCGGCCCCCGCTGGTCCTCCGTGGGGTTGGCGGCGGCGGCCGCGATGCGCCCGGCCTCGGCGAACAGCTCCTCGCTCGGCTGCGCTCCGGTGAGCACGGCCTCGGCCTCGGGGAGGGTGCCGTCCACGCCCACCGCCGTCAGTCCGATCGCGGCGTCGACGATGGTGCCGTCAGCGGCGAGCGAGACGGCGGCCCCGGCGGCAACAACGGCCCAGTCGCCCACCCGGCGCTCCACCTTCTCGTAGGCGCTGCCCGAGCGCGGGCGGATGGGGAAGCGGATCTCGCACAACAGCTCGTTCTGCGCGACGGCGGTTTCGTAGGGGCCGCGGTGGAAGCCAGCCAGGGGGACGATCCGCTCGCCGCCCGGACCACGGACCACGGCCTCGGCGCGCAAGACGTCGCAGACGGTGGACAGGTCCTCGGCCGGATCCCCCTGGCAGAGCGAGCCGCCAATGGTTCCACGGTTGCGGACCACGGGATCCGCGATCACCTTCTCGGCGTCGTTGATGATCGGAAAGAGGCGGGCGACGTCGGCGGACTCCAGCAGCGCCGTGTGGCGGGTCAGGGCACCCACCCGCAACCGGTCGCCGTCACGGAGCAGGAAGTCCAGTTCGGCGAGGTCATTGATGTCGATCAGCCACTGGGGCCGGGCCAGCCGCAGCTTCATCATCGGCAACAGGCTGTGTCCGCCGGCAATGACCCGGGACTCCGGACCGTGGCGGTCAAGCAGGGCCAGCGCGTTGGCCACATCCGTTGCGCGCACATAATCGAATGGAGCCGGAATCTGCACAATCCACCCCTTAGCGCCAGACGCCCGGCATGGCGCGGGGCGCCTATCTAAGATCAGTCTTGCCCCGCACCCATGCGGTGTCAACAGCGTTCCCGCCCGAGGGTTCCGGCCCCGTCCCCGGGGCCGGGCGACGGCCATTTCAGCGCTGCCCGACGCCCCGCGGCATGCTGCGGCGGGAGGGTTTGCGGGCACAATGGAGGCGTGACTTCTCCCCTTGCCCCCGTGCGCCCAGCCCCCGCCCCTCGACTCTTTGATCTGGACACCATCGGGGCGGGCCTGGTCTTTGCCGACGCATTGGGGGAGCTCGCCGCGGCGCTGCGGGTGGGAGCGCCGGCCGGCACCGCCGTGGTGCAGGCGCCCCCGGGCACGGGCAAGACGACGCTGGTTCCGCCGCTGCTCGCCAACATCGTGGCAGCCGGCAGGGCAGATGGCCCGCGGCCGCGCGTCGTCGTCACCCAACCGCGCCGCGTCGCCGCCCGCTCGGCGGCCCGGCGCTTGGCCGCCCTGGACGGCAGCGCGCTGGGGGACCGCGTTGGCTATACGGTGCGCGGGGAACGCCAGAGCGGCCCCAACACCCTGGTCGAATTCGCCACCCCCGGCATCCTGCTGCGCCGCCTGCTCGCGGATCCCGGGCTGGAGGGCGTCGACGCCGTCATCCTGGACGAGGTCCACGAACGCGGCCTGGAGACTGATCTGCTGCTTGGCATGCTCGCCGAGGTCCGCCAGCTGCGCGGCGACCTCGCGCTCGTCGCCATGTCCGCCACCCTGGACTCGCCGCGCTTCGCCGCCCTCATTGGAGCGTACGACGGCGAGGGGCCGGCACCCGTCGTCGACTGCCCGTCCGCGCTGCACCCGCTGGACGTGGACTGGGTACCCGCCGCGATGCCGCGGCTGGACGGGCGGGGAGTGTCCCGGGCCTTCCTGGACCATGTGGCGGATACGGCCGCGGTTTCCCATGCCACCGCGCTTGCCTCGGACCCGGGCATCGACGCCCTGGTGTTCCTCCCCGGCGCATGGGAGGTCTCCTATGCCGCGGACCGGCTCCGCGGCCGGGTGGCCGCCGGCACCGAGGTGCTCGAGCTGCACGGCCAGGTGGCCCCGGTGCTGCAGGACCGTGCCGTCTCCGGCCGGGAGCCCGGCGGGCGCACGCGGATCATCGTCTCCACGGCGCTCGCAGAATCCTCCCTGACGGTTCCCGGCGTCCGGCTGGTCATCGATTCCGGGCTGTCCCGCGAGCCGCGGCGTGACGCCAACCGCGGCATGTCCGGCCTGGTGACGGTGTCCTGCTCCCGGGCGTCCGCGGACCAGCGCGCCGGCCGGGCCGCCCGCCAGGGGCCCGGCCGGGTGGTCCGCTGCTACGACCAGAAGAGTTTTGGGGCCGCACCTGCCCACCAAACCCCGGAGATTGCGGTGTCGGACCTGGCCGGTGCCGCCCTCGTGCTGGCCTGTTGGGGTGCGCCGGGCGGCCGTGGCCTGGCCCTGCCCGATGCCCCGCCCCAGGGGGCGATGGACGACGCCGTTGAGGTGTTGCGCGAACTCGGCGCGGTGGATGCGGCCGGTTTCGCCACGGAGCTGGGCAAGACCCTGGCCGGGATTCCCGCCGACCCCCGGCTGGCCCGGGGCCTGCTGGACGGTGCCGCTGTCGTGGGCCAACGCGCCGCCGCGGAAGCCGTGGCCCTCGTTGCCGGCGACCAGCGTGCTCCCGGCGCCGACCTCACCCGGTTGCTGTCCACCCTCCGTGCGGGGAAGGACGTGGCAGCCAGGCGCTGGGCGGAGGACGTCCGGCGGATGGAGGTCATCATTCGGCAGGAGAAGCGCACCTCGAGGGGGCCAGCGTCCTTGGCGCCCGTGGCCGCCGCCGAGGCCGTCGGTTTCGTCGTCGCCCTGGCCTTCCCGGACCGGGTGGCGCGCCGCGTCCCCGGGGCCGGCCCCGAGCGCTACCTGCTCTCCTCCGGCACGCGGGCCGGCCTGCCGGTCGGCAGCCCGCTGGCCGGGCACGAGTGGTTGGCCGTGGCCGAGGTGTCGCGTGCGCAGGGCCGGGACGCGGCGGGGACCGGTGCCGTCATCCGCTCCGCGGCGCCGCTGGCGGCCGATACGGCCGAGGCCGCCGCCGGGCATCTGCTGGCCGAAACGCTCGAGGCACAGTTCGGCCATGGCAAGGTCACGGCACGGCGGGAGCGCCGGCTCGGGTCGATCCTGCTCTCGTCCACGCCCGTGCGGCCCTCGGCCCAGGAGGGACGCGCGGCCGTCGCCCGGGCCCTGGCGGCCGAGGGGCTGGGGATGGTCGGCTGGTCGGCGGCGGCGGATGCCCTGCGGCGCCGGCTCGCGCTCCTGCACCGGGAACTGGGTGCGCCCTGGCCGGATGTGTCCGAGCAGGCATTGCTGGCCCGGTTGGACGATTGGCTGGCGCCCGAGCTGGAGGCCATCGCCGGCGGGGCCGCCACGGCCGGGATTGATCTGGCCGATCCGCTGCGGCGGTTGCTGCCGTGGCCCGGCGCCGCCCGGCTCGGCGAGCTGGCCCCGGAGCGGCTCGAGGTGCCCAGCGGTTCGCGCGTGGGGATCGACTATCCGGAGGTGGGGGACGACGCCGGCCGGCCGGTGGTGGCAGTGAAGCTGCAGGAATGCTTCGGCTGGGCACAGACACCGCGGGTGGCCGGCGGGCGGGTGCCGGTGCTGTTCCACCTGCTCTCGCCGGCCAGGCGGCCGCTGGCCGTGACGGACGACCTGGCCTCCTTCTGGTCCGGACCCTATGCGCAGGTCCGGGCCGAGATGCGCGGCCGCTATCCCAAGCATCCCTGGCCGGAGGACCCGTGGACGGCTCCGGCGACGGCCCGGACCAAGCGCACCCACTAGCGCGGGGCCGGGATCCCGTCGGTGCGGCGGCCGCAACGTGCTGGCGCACCCTTGGCGAGGGTGTCCGGGGCAGAGCGAAGCGGGCGTGGATCGTGTCCACGCCCGCTTCGACAGGTTTCGGTTGTCCGACGGCCGGTGGTTCTCAGGCGTCGGATCCGGCGGTGAAGTAGTTGTGCAGCTCGTGGTAGGTGAGCGTCGGCGGTTCGGGGATTCCCGCCTCGGTGCTGAAAGGACCGATCTGATCCTGCGCGAACGCATCGTAGAGCTCCCGGGTCTGCCAGACGTCGGTGACGAGGATCCCGGCGTCCGTGGCCGCCACCCAGTGGGAAATGGCACAGGCGGGCCCGGGGCCGCCCGGGGTGAGGCCCATCTTCTGGATCACCTCGTCGTACTGCGCCAAGGTGGCTCCGTTGAATTCCATGATGATTGCAACCGGCATTTTGTGCTCCTCACAAAGCGCGGTCCGCCGCGTTGCGGACCGCGAATCCACAGTTGCATTCCGGTCTACGCCGGGGCCGGTGATTCGTCAACAACAGGCAGATAATGGCACAGACGGGCCAGCCCGCGCCAACGTCTTGACATGCCACGCGGCCGGGCCTCTACTGGCCTTGTCAGGTACATTCTTGCCATTCAAGGAGCAGACATGGGCGCGAAGCCATACGGAGTTGTGCACTTCTTCCCGGGCGGAACCCAGGAGCAGTACGAGGCATCCCTTGCCGCGGTCCACCCGGGCCCCGGACAGTTGCCCGAGGGCCAGGTCTTCCACGCCGGCGGGGCCTCAGAGGGCGGCTGGACCATCTTGGCCGTCCACGAGTCCAAGGAGAGCTGGGAAAAGTTCCGCGACGACATCCTGGTGCCCCGGATGCAGGCGGGCATCGAGGGCGGGTTCGCCTCGCCGCCGGAGGAGACAGTCATCGACCTCTACAAGGTGTTCCCCTAGAGATTGGGGAGGCCGCCCGCCGGAGCGATCCGGAGGGCGGCCTCCCGCCTGTCGCCGTCAGCCCCGCCTGGATTCCATGGCGGCGGGAATCCTGCGGCTCCTGGATTCCAGTTCCGCGGCGGAACGAGCACCCAGGCCGAGCAGCCAACGGACCAGATCGCGGGCATGGTGACGCCGGGCCGCGTCCAATGGCGTCAACTCCGTCCAGGGCGGCCGCCAATCGAGTTCCGCTCCCTGGCCGTGGAGGTAGACCGCAGCCACAAATTGCCCGCCATGGCAGGCATACCAGAACCCGGCATTGCGCTCTTCCTGGGCCGGTGGGGAGGCATCCGGGAAGCAATCGAGGATGCGGTGCCGCAGTCCCAATGCTGCGGCCTGCCCCAGCGTCGTGCGCGCGCCGCGGTCGATGAGGTGCCGGGCGGCCTGCCACTGCCCCAGCCCGACGGCGTCCGCCAACGGGGTGCC
This sequence comes from Pseudarthrobacter sp. P1, assembly GCF_050156935.1. Lineage (NCBI taxonomy): Bacteria > Bacillati > Actinomycetota > Actinomycetes > Micrococcales > Micrococcaceae > Pseudarthrobacter > Pseudarthrobacter sp. P1. The sequence goes on from NZ_CP189584.1 coordinate 645,207, forward strand.
GCCGTCGTACGACGCCCCCTGCGCCTCAATGTCGGCACCGGCATCGAGCAGGGCATCGAGCGCTTCAACATCGTTGCAGCACGCGGCCCAGTGCAAGGGGGTTTCCGGGAAGGGGCCTGTGCAAGGGGCGCTCACTTCCGCCCCCGCTGCGGCAAGCACTGCGATCGTCTCGGCGCAGTGCGGATAGTGGCCCGGCGGGTCCGTGGCCACGTGCAGGAGTGTCAGTGCCACCCCATGCGGATCCCGCGTGCCAAATCTGGTGGTGGCCATTGCCGGGTTGTCGTGCAGGAGACCCTTGACGATGGGAAGTTGGCCGGTGTGGATTGCCTGGACCATGTCCTCGGTGGGCGGGTCCGCAATATCAATCATTTCAATACCCCCAGGTGTGCTGCCTGAATTGCGCTGATTTTCGCCATTGGACCGGAACCGGCGGTGGCACATGCAAGGCCACCGGAGGGCACGACCGGGCGGACGGAGCCATCAATGACCGAAGGTTGCCAGCGCGTGGCCACCTCCGCCGAACGGAGGTGCCTGTTGGTGTGGTGGGGCTGTCAACCAGCGGTGAAAAGGCGTTCCCCGTGCCTGCCGACCACGCCATGGCGGGGCGCAAGGGAGGGGAGCTCGCCAGCGCTTCTCGTGGAACGCGGGACGTGCCGATCCATGAATGTCCTCAACGGAATTTCCTCGACGATGTGAAGCGTGAAGCGGATCGGCGCAGTACTGCGATTATACGCTCTCCCGGCATTTGCAAGTGTAGCAGACCGAAATTGGAATTGGCGCAGCCGAGAGCTGGTTGAGAATATCGTGGATGAAATCTCGATCTATCTGGACGTGGATGGCGTCGTCAGCCCATTTGGCCCGCGGGGAACTACCGATTGGGGCACGAAGTGGCAGTACGGCGATGCCGGAGCGCTTGAGGTCATGTTTGCCGCGGAACTGGTGCGCGAGCTCAACCGGATCTCTCGCCACCCCGGCGTCCGCTTCGTCTGGTTGACCAGCTGGGAAGAGCTCGCCCCCAGGTATCTGTGTCCCGCTATCGGGCTGGACGGCCACACCTGGCCGGTGCTGGGCAGTGTAGACGCGGATCCCGGGCTCGAGTGGTGGAAGCTGGAGGCCATCCAGCGCGACATCGAGGCCAGCGCCCCCGACCGGGCCGTCTGGATTGATGACCAGCTTGGCTACGAGGGTCCGGCCATGGCCTGGGCGGCAATGCTGGGGGAGCGGATGCTGGGGATCTCGCCTGACCCGCGGCGGGGCCTGACTCGGGCCGACGTCGCCGCCATCAAGGAATTTCTGGCACCCCGGCCGGGGGCCATGGCTTAACAGGACTACCGGTCTGCCGCCCTAGGCCTCGCGGTCGATCTGCAGATAGCTCAGTCCGCTGATGTCGAGCCAGAACCGGGTGGGAGTCTCTACAAGGCGCAGCAGCACGCCTTGGCAGGAGCTGCAGCGCACCACGATTCCCGGGGCGTCGGCATAGACCGCTGTCTCCCCAAAGGCGCCGACAGCGCCGCAGTGCTTGCACCGTCCGATCGCTGCGATGATGTCGATGCGGAACAGTTCCCCCAACGGTCCCGCTGCCGCGTTTCCGTCGAGGTGGGGTATTGGATTGCCCGCGATGGCGGCGATGTCCTGGTCCTCGTGGCGCGGATCCTCGGGTCCCGGAGAGGTGGAGCTGTGCCTGCCCGTCACCGGGTTCCTCCCGTTCCGCCGAAGCGTTCGGTCTTGATCGAGGCCGGATAGCCCGCCTGCACGAGCCATTCCGCGACCGTTTCGACAAATATTGTCTGGCCGCAGATGAAGATGTCGGGCGCGGCGTCCGCCGGCAGGATGCTTGCCAACAGCGTTTCTGCCGTGAGCCGTTGGGGCGCACGTGGCCAGCCCAGCGGCACGGTGCGTGTATAGACGTAGTCGACGGTGAGTTTGGGCGATTCCTGGCCCAAGGTGCGCAGCTCCCCCCGATAGAACCCTGCCTCTGGGGATTTGAGCGAGTACAGCAGCCGGAACTGGGACGGGTTCTGAGACGCCTCGTGCGCGCGGATCATGGACATCAGCGGCACGATGCCGGATCCTCCTGCGATCAGCTGGACCGGGTTCGTGTCCGAGGGCCGCCAGACGAACCAGCCGCCGACGGGGCCCCGGATCTCCAATTGGTCCCCGACCGCCAGCTCCCTGACCAGATAGGGGGAGACCTCACCGTTGGCCAATTCGTCGACAGTGATCTCTAGGATTTCGTCCATGCCAGCGCTCGCCACGGAGTAGGACCGCACTGCCGTGTACCCGTCCTCTGCCGTGAGCCGGATGTCGATGTGCTGGCCGGCGAGGTTGCCGTTCAACCCGTCCACCCGAAGCCCGATGGTTCTGGACGTTTCCGTTTCGGGAACGCCGCTGACGACGTCGGCGACACGCCACAGGGTGCTCATGCGTCCCGCCTCATGAGTAGCGTTCTTCGCGCCACGGGTCGCCGTTCATATGGTAGCCGTTGGATTCCCAGAACCCCGGGCTGTCGTCCCGCATCAGCTCTATGCCATTGATCCACTTCGCACTCTTCCAAAAGTACAAGTGGGGTACAAGCAGGCGGGCAGGTCCGCCGTGGGCCCGTTCCAGTGGCTCGCCGTCGAATTCCCAGGCCACCCATGCCTGGCCGTCCAGAAGGTCCGCCAGGGTGATATTGGTTGTATATCCGTCGTAGGAGTGGGCCATTGTGAAGCCGGACGTTGTTTCCACCTGCTCGAACAACGTGTCCAGGGAGACCCCGCGCCACGAGGTGCCCAACTTGGACCAGCTGGTGACGCAATGAATGTCGGTCCGGATATCGACCTGCGGCAGCGCCATGAACGCATCCCAGGACCAGGCATGGTGCCGCCCCGCCTCGGTGGCAATGAAGAATTCCCAGTCCCCGGTGGCGAGCGCGGGTGCAGGGCCTGCCGTCAGCACGGGAAAGTCGCCCGTATCATGTTGGCCCGGTGGCAGCGCTGGATTGCCGGTGTGCCGTTTTCCATGAAAACCAGACGAGATGATTCCCATCATGTACCTCCGATGCGGAGCCCACCGGTCGACTGTGATCGGTCCTCCCACGATAGGGCAACGGCAGGAGCGGGTCTAGGCAAAAGGACAATCGAGGGACACCGCTAGGACCCGTGGACGGCCACCGTGTTCCGGCCGGCGGTCTTGGCCTGGTACAAGGCCGTGTCGGCTTCCTTGAGCAGCTGGTCGCGGCCGACCCGCCGGTCCGGCCGCCATGCGGAGACACCGGCACTCATGGTGAGAACACCGGTGGTGCCGCCGCTGTGGATGATGCCGAGTGCCTGGATGGCGGTCATGAAGCGTTCCAGCAAGACCACCGCACCCTTCCGCGACTGGCCCGGGAGCAGGACAAGGAATTCCTCTCCGCCATACCTGTAGACGCCGTCGCTGGCCCGCGCATGGGCGGCCAGTTGTGCCGCGACCGCCTGCAGGGCCGCATCGCCCGCTGGGTGGCCATAGATGTCGTTGTAGCTCTTGAAATTGTCCACATCGCAGATCGCCAGGGCGTAGTCGTGGCCATAGCGTTCGCTGCGGCTTTCGAACGCAGCCAGGTCCTCGGACAGTTTCAACCGATTGTGCAGTCCGGTCAGTGGATCGGTGCGTGCCTGTTCGGCCAAGGCACGGCGGTATCCGGCCATTTCGGCATGGAGCGAGGTCACCCGGTGGGCAGCCAGAAGCCGCGTACGCAAGGTGAACGGGTCAAGGGGCTTGGCCACGTAGTCGTCCGCACCGGCCTCCATGCCCGCCAGGACATCGTCCCGCGCCCCGTGCGAGGTCAACAGCACCAGGTACGTGTAGGAGTCCGATTCGGCGGCACGGATGGCCCGGCACAGGGACAGCCCGTCGAGCCCGGGCATCATCAAATCGCTGACCACGACCTGCGGCCGATGCTCCTGGTAGAGCCGCCAGGCGGCATCACCGTCCACGGCAACGATGCATTCGTGCCCGGACGCCACCACGGCCGCCTGCGCCACCAGCAGCGATCCGCGGTCGTCGTCGACAACAAGGACCTTCATGGCGCCACGGCCATGGCAAGCTCAAGGGCCGTGTCCACCCGGCCAAGCTCCGCTTCGAGCCTGTCCAGCAGGTCCGTGCCGGATCCGGGGTGGGCGCCGTGCTCTAGGGATTCCAGCTCCGCGCAGATCGAGGCTGCGGCGGCGGCGCCAATGTTGGCGGCCGCGCCCTTGAGCTTGTGGGCAGCGCGGGCCAGCACATCGCCCTGGCCGCCGGCCAGCGCATCGCGCAGGGTGGCCAGGCTGCCGGGCACATCGCTGCGGAACGCCTCGGCGGCCGCGGGCAGGAGCCCCAGCCCGTCCGCCGGTCCCAGGCTGCGCAGGACCTCCAGCCGTGCCGGGTCGACGGCAGCGGCCTCCGAGGGTCCGGACGGTGTTCCACCCACCCAGCGGGCGAGGGTCGCATCGAGGGCGGAGTAGTCCACGGGCTTGGCCAGATAGTCGTCCATGCCTGCGGCCAGGCAGCGCTGGCGGTCCTCATCCAGTGCCCCGGCGGTCATGGCAATGATGGGCAGCCGGCCGGTGGGCCCGTCCCGGGCACGGATGGCCCTGGTTGCCTCAAATCCGTCCATGACGGGCATGTGGCAATCCATCAGAATGGCGTCAAAGTGCGCGGTGCCGGTTGCCGCGACGGCGTCGAACCCATTGGCCACCACCTCAACCCGATAGCCGAGCTTGCTGACCATTTCCCGGGCCACCAGCTGGTTGACCTCGTTGTCTTCCACGATCAGGACGCGTCCCCGCGAGGGCTGGCCCGCCCTGTCGGGGATGGTGCGGACCATGGCCGCCGGACGGGCGGTCCCGGACATTAGGCGCATGAGGCGGTCGTAGAATTCCGAACTGCGCACGGGTTTTGTCAGCCACTCCCGGATGCCGGCGGCTGCCAATTCGACGCCGTCGACGCGGGAGGAGGACGTCAGCATGATCAGGGCCGTGGCTGCCAGCGCAGGATCGGCCGTGATCGCCTGCGCCAGCTCAAGGCCATCCATTTCCGGCATGCACATGTCCAGTACGGCGATGTCGAAGGGCCTGCCGGCGGCGGCGGCACGGCACAGCTGAAGGGCCGTTGGCGCGTCCTCGACAACCTCCGGAGCCATCCGCCACGAGGTCAGCTGGGACTGCAGGACCAGCCGGTTTGTCGCATTGTCATCCACGACCAGCACCCGAAGCCCCGCAAGAGGATCCAGGGTGGCCACGGCTTCGGTGCCGTGTGCCGGGGCGAGCGCGAGCCAGAACCAGAAGGTGCTGCCTTCGCCCACGCCGCTCGCCACTCCGATTTCACCGCCCATGGCCTCGGTCAGGCGCCGCGAGATCGCCAGCCCAAGCCCCGTTCCGCCGTATTTGCGGGTGGTGGAGGCGTCGGCCTGCGAAAACGATTCGAACAGGCGCCCGTGGTCTGCCGGGTCGATGCCGATCCCGGTGTCCCGCACGTCGAAACGCACAATGGCCCGGCCCGCGTCCCCGTCAAGGAGGTGCACCCGGATGATGACCTCCCCGGATTCGGTGAACTTGATGGCGTTCGAGGCCAGGTTCAGCAGCACCTGCCGGATCCGGCCCGCATCGCCGGCCAGCATGGCCGGCACCTCGGCCCGGCAGTAGGCGATGAGTTCGAGCCCCTTGGCGCGGGCCGTCTCGATTAGCAGGCCGGCGACCTCCTCCACGAGGACACGTGGATCGAAGGCCACGACGTCCAAATCGATCTTCCCGGCCTCCAGTTTGGAGAAATCCAAAATGTCGTTGATCAACGCCAGCAGCGCCTCGGCCGCGCCCTGGACCCCCCCGGGCATATTGCCGCTGGATCTGGTCCAACGGCGTGTCCAACAGCAAGGTGGTCAGGCCGACGACGCCGTTCATGGGTGTCCGGATCTCGTGGCTCATCGTCGCAAGGAATTCGGACTTGAGGCGGCTCGATTCCAGCGCCGCTTCCCGGGCGCTCGACAGCGCGGCCTCGGCGGCCCGCCGCTCCGTGATGTCCTGTCCGATGACCGCGATGCCGCGGACGCCGAGTTCGCCCCGGATGGGCGAGACGGTCACCGACACGGGGACGATGGACCCGTCCTTGCGCACCCGGTCCGCCTCATAGCTGCGGGCGATTCCGCCCGCCCGCACCGATTCAAGCACGGCCGCCTCGGCGCTGCGGAGGTGGGACGGGATGAGGAATGCCGTTTGCCGGCCCATCGCCTCCGCAGTGGAATACCCATACACCCGTTCGGCGCCGTGGTTCCAGCTGGTGATGGCTCCATCCGGCCCGGTGCCCACGATGGCGTCGGCGCTTGAGTTGACGATCGCGGCGAGCCCCTCCAGCTCCGCCGTCCGCACGGCGACCTTGTGTTCGAGGTCGGCCGTCAGGGTGACGTTTTCAAAGACGATCAACACCTGGCGCACGACCACCAGGACCAGCACGATCATCCCGTTGAGCAGGAAGAAGGGGTCGGCGCCCTCGCCGGAGAGGACAAAGGACACGACGACGGCGCCCACGCCGGGGACGTACGGCAACAGTTCCAGGGCCAGCGTGTAGGCCCGCCGGTCGGTCTGCGACCCGGCCCCATGGGGGCCAGGGGCGCCAGGGCGATCAGCAGGAAGGCCGCCACCCAGCCTGCCGCCAGGGGCGTACCGGTGACGCCCGTGACGCCGTCGAACGTCAGCTTGGCGTAGACGCTGTCGGTGAAGGTGAGCGTGAGGAGCCCGCCGCCCAGGAAGAGCCAGGGCAGCCGTTCGCCGGGGATCCTGCGCATCGCCAGCACCAGCACCAGCGAGGTCACCACTACATCGACGATGGGGTAGCCGAGCCCCGTGAGCTGGCCGAGCACGCCCTGGCGCCAGGATTTGAACATCGGCCCCAGCACCGTATCCCAGCTGATGAACAGGACGGCGCCGGAAATGACCGCCGCATCCAGGACGGTGCGCATCAACGTCACCCGGGATGCGGCCGGACGCGGAAACGAAAAGAGTGCGATGGCCGCGGGCACCGCGTAGCCGAGAAAGCCGGCATCGGCCAGCGACGGGAAGGGATAGTCGTGGTTCCGCGCGAGCCCGTAGTAGGTCCACACCGATTGCCCGGCGGCCCAGAGCAGCGTCGCCAGCGCCAGGATCGACCAGGCCCGGGCATCTGCGCGCCGGCACCGGGCGGCGAACGCACAGCTTGCCGAGGCCGCCAGGGCGGCGCACAGGATGGCAAAATCGCCACCGGCCTGGGCCGACGGCGTCCCCGGTGCCGCGCTGAGACAGGCGGCAACGACGGCAACGGCGAGAACCGCCGCGGTGATCGGCCAGCGAAGGCGCACCGGTGGACGGTTCGGCCAAGCATATGTGCGGCCACGAACTGCAAACAATCTAGACCCTCCCAAGACGGCGGCGCTGGCTCCTGGCGGATCGTGGCCAATTCCCCGAGTCTAGGCGACGCTGCCGGACCGGCCGGGCAGCCGCGCTGTGCAAGCCATCAGGACCTCATCCGGCCCGGGAAAGTGCGGCCCGCAGGCCTAGTTGGCCCTCCCGCATCAGGTGGTCGTGCGCGCCGGTGAATGCCGGGGCCGCGAGCGGGGTCAGCGCGACCATCCAGCCCTGGGTCGGGTGGACCCGCCACTCGATGCCCATTTCGGTCCCGCCATCGGTGGCCGGGCCGAGCAGAACGCGGCCGGTGCCCTCGAGATGGCCGCTGGCATCGAACTCGAGGGTGTGCGGCGCATCGGCCCTCGTGGGATGGATCGAAACGGTGAGTGTGTAGCCAAGAGATGACTTGAAATCCAGCGTCGCCGTGGTCGCCAGCAGGATGCCCGACGGCGTATCGTCGTGCGGTTGCTGCCGGGCCAGGGGCTTGGCGAAGGTGCAATGGGGCCACCACGCCGGCCAACCCATGTCCGGATCGGCGATGATGTCCCAGACATCCTGCTGGCTGGCTGGAAGGGTCCAGATGGAGTGCAGGTCGAAAAGGCGTCCGCGCATGCCCCATTGTGCGCCAGCGGTGGCCCGCCTTCAAGACCGCCGGTGCACCGCCCGGGGCTGGCGGGTGTGCCGTGGCCCTTGCGCCGGGCGGCCACAGGCTGGGAGCTTCTCACAGGCTTCTTCCGTAGGATTCCACGGTGATGACGATGGAATTGGAAGCCGACCAACTGGCCGCGGACTGGTGGCAGGCAGTGCTGAGGGGGTTTGTCCGGGCGGACATCCCCAGTGTCCCGGCACCGGTGCTGCTGGGCATTGTTGCCGCGGCCATTGCGCTGAGCATCCCGCGGATGACGTGGCGCTGGTTTGGTTTGTACGTGACGTTTGTGCACGAGCTCGGCCATGCGTTTGCCGCGCTCATGACGGGGCGCATGGTGCACGGACTCCGGATTGGGCTTGACCATTCGGGGCAGCTGGTCAGCAGCGGGCGCGGGAAAGCCGGTGCGGCATGGTCAGGCTTTTGGGGCTATCCGGCCCCGGCCGCGGTGGGTGCGGCACTGGTCTGGTCCGTCTCTGCGGGCTGGTCCGGGGCGGCCATGTCCGTCGGCGCGCTGGTGCTGTTGGTGGCGCTGGTGTTCCTGCGGAACGCCACAGGCATCCTTGTGGCGTTGTGCAGCGCCGCCGTTGCGCAGTTGCTGGTCATCTTCGCGACCCCGCAGGCCGTCAGCCACGTGGTCCTGGCGTTGGGCATCGCGTTGGGGGTTGGCTCGGTGCGCGACTTGGCCAAGGTCGCAGCTGTCCACACCCGGCGCAGGAGCCAGCTGGCGACGTCGGACGCGTACATTCTGGCGCGCAGCACCGGGATCCCGTCCTTTCTGTGGCTCACCGGCTTTGCCGCAGTCATTGCCGGCTGTGCGGTGTTTTCGGGCAGCCAGCTATGGGGGATGGCCGCCGCCTAGCAATATTCGGCGGGGACGTTTCCTGCCCGCCGGTGCGGCAGGCATTGCCGCACCGGCCCGGGCGGGGGGAAGATCCACCCATGTGGATCGGCTGGATCGAATTCGATGTGCTGCTGGGCGAGGTCCATTCGCTGAAGGAAAAGCGCTCCGTGGTGCGCCCGCTGGTCAACGAGCTGCGCCGGCGCTTTGACGTGTCCGCAGCGGAGACCGGCAGCCAGGACCTGCTGCGCCGCGCCCAGATTGGCGTTGCCATGGCCGCCGGGGCCCGCGCACATCTGGTGGAGGTCCTCGATGCCGCCGAGCGCCTCGTTGCCGGCCACCCCGAAGTGGAACTGCTCAGTGCCAGGCGGGCGCTGGCCAACAGCGGCGACGACTGGCCATAGGTGCGCACCCGGCGGCCTCTGCCGGGGCAAATACCTGCCCCAGCTGCCTCTTGACCGTGGCAGGCAGTGGTGCCGTTAATGAAATTGTCCTGGAAGCGAGACCGGCGGCCCCGCCGGGCCCGCTGATGGAGCGGCCGTGCAGGCGAGTTGAGGAGGACGGACATGGGCATCTTGGAATCCGTGTCGAAGGGCATGCGGGTTGTTGATGTAGCGGGAAAGGAAATCGGCAAGGTCGAGCGCATCGCTGCGCCCAATCCGAAGGCTGAAGTGTTCGAGGAGGCTGTCACCGCTTCCCAGCAGGACCTGATCAACATGGGGCTGAGCGCCCTGCTCGGGGCGGAGCCGAAGGTTCCCGAGGAGATGGCGCGCCGGCTCTTCCACTCGGGCTACATCAAGATTGACGGCCATGGATTCCTGGCCCGCGACTCCTACGCTGCGGCAGATGTCATCGATCGGGTTGAGGGGACAACCGTGTACCTGAGCCTGACCCAGCGCGGGCTTGCCGCCCAGGTGTGAGACCGGCCGGATCCGGGTTCCAGCCGGGCGTTCGAGGCACCAGTGCGCGCACTGCCGGCAGGGGCAGCCATCCGCGTGCCGTCATTGGAGAATGCGTTGGGCCTGGCCGGATTCCTCCGGGCAGGCCCAACGGCTGGCAGCAACCAAGGGTCAGTTGTAGGTGATCCGGCTGCCGAGCGCCGGAGTCCACAGGATCCTGCCACCCTGGTAGTCCTGGGCCACGCCGCCGCCAGCGATGGCATACTCGTTGCTGGTCGGGTAGCCGAGCCGGCCATTCTCGAGTCCGGTCGATGCCCAGGTTTGCCGGATGCCGCCCATGGAGACGTGCGATCCGGTGGCGGGGGACCAGATGATGGCTCCGCCCTGGTACATCTGGTAGATGCCGCCGTTGCGCAGCCCACCGATTTCATCGGTGGTGGGATAGCCCAGCTGTCCGTTCTCAAAGCCGACCTGTGACCAGGTTTGCCGGATGCCACCAACGGAGATGTGGGCCCCGCTGGCCGGGGACCAGATGATGGCTCCGCCCTGGAACATCTGGTACACGCCGCCATTGCGCAGTCCACCGATTTCATCGGTGCTGGGATAGCCCAGCCGGCCGGCCTGGTACGCGTACCTTGACCAGAGCTGCCGGATGCCGTTGACGGCTGTGTGCGCTCCCGTCGCGGCGGACCAGTAGACGGCACCGTTCGCGAACGTTTGCGATGCCCCACCGCCCGTCAAGGGGTAGGCGATGGGACCGCTCGACGCGCCCAGACCTGGATTGGCGGCCACCGAGGCGGCTATGGCGCTGGTTGCGGCGGCCGGCGGTTGGGCCGGTTGGGTCGGCGGCGCCGGTTGGGCCGGCGGCTGGGGCGGCGCCGGCGTTGATTTCTGCCCCAGCGCCTGGGCAACGGTCTGGACGGAGGTTGTCCCATTGGCCGTCCGCGCCGCCAGCCACACGATGAATTGTTCGAACAGTGTTGGGCTGATGGTCAGGGTAGGGTCGGTGCCAACGGCGATGTGGTGGAACGTCAGTTGCAGCCAACCACCCGTTGTCTCGGCATTGGTCACCAGGCTTTGCAGGTTCTGCATCGTCCACGTGCTGTCCACCTCGTCCGGTGCCTCGGTGGCATAGGGATTGGCCGGGGGCAGGGGCGAGGCGAAGGGGCATGCCGGGCAGCTCGCGGGGGAGCGGATGTCCCCCAGGCTTCGGGCGCTGGCGAAGCCGCAGTCCTTCACAATCTTCTCGACCGCGGCGTTCTCATCGGCAAAGGGGTAGGCAAAATTCACCGCGTTGAAGCCCCAGCTGGCCAGCGTGGTGCGCCCGTCGCAGACCTCCGCCTTGGCGGCCGCGGCCGTCTCGGTGGTGAGCATCGGATGGGTTACGGTGTGGCCGCCAATTTCGTTGCCATCGGCGGCAATGGTTTGCAGTTGGGCCCGGGTCAGCCAACCCGGCTGGCCGATCCAGCTGGTGGTGATGAAGAACGTGCCGACGAGGCCGTGGGCCTTGAGCACCTGCTCGGCCGCCATCTGGTTGTCATTGCCATCGTCGAAGGTCAGGCTGACGATGGTCTTGGCGGCTGCCGTGGCACGCGTGGGCACCGAAACCCCCAGGAGCGCGACACCCACCATGGCCGCGACGGCTGCCAACGCCGTCCAGCGCAGCCACCGTCTGGCGGCGCCGAGGGTGTCGCCGAACCGTGCGGCGGGCCGCACCGCTTTCGTCCATGGCATGAGTGTTGGGGACCGCATCGGGTGCCTCCTGGTGTTCTAGCGTTTTCTAGCCTGGTTGTCGCGGGTGCTGGGCACCGTGCGCCGCCGACAACCAACGCACGCGCCCCTACCTGTGGCCGAAGATACGGCCCAGAGTCGAGGCTAGAGGGCGCAGGCGCTGCTGTCTTGAGTGGATGGCACCTGACTATTGCGGGGGACTACTCCATTGGTTCCCACGGCTACTGGGATAGGGGCATCCAGCGCTGCGATGGCGCCGGCCTCGGCCCGGGCGACGGCCGACTCCAGCCGGGCCACTGCCGGGCCATACCCGTCACCGGCGGCCCCGGTGGTGCGCACTGTTACCGGCGCCCGGCGCCACAGCTCAGCCTCGGCCAACGCACGGATCATGGCCGCCGTCTCGGGAACGCGGACATCGACCATGGCGGGGAAATCGATCTGCCGGCCAGGATCCAGCTCGTAGCGCGCCCAACGGGCCACCATTGCATCGTGCCGGGCCGCGAGCTCCAGGTGGGCCAGCCGGAGCTCGCGCCGGTGCAGCGCAGCGGCGGTTGCGCCCGCGGCCGCGGCGGACAGAGCGATCAGCAGCACGCCGTCCGGCGGGCGCTGGACCGTGGGAATGAGCAGGGCCGGGGCCAGTAGGCACAGGCCGGCAAAACCGTACCAAAAACTGCTGTCCGGATCGCGCTTGTGCAGCCACGAGGTACCGACCGCCCATGTGGTGAGGGCCGAAATGGCGATGGCCAAGGCACCGCTGAGCATGGCTGGCACTCCCTTTCAGTCTGTACGGGCGGAGCCTGCCGGTCGACGCCGGAGCTGCTGCGCTCCGGCTACCCGGCGGGCTCGTCGGCGGTGTCCCATTGGACATCCAGATTGCGGAACACCGGCGGCCCGTCGCAGAGGCTGGCCATCGTGGCCGCAAACTCCGAGGTTTCGGGCCGGTTGGAATTTTCCATGGCCGATTCGTAGGAATCGAACTCGACAATGGTGAAATAGGTCCCGGGATGGTCCCGGTCGGCTGTGGCCAGGACTCGGCGGAAGGTGGGTGGCGTCTCGCCCTCGGTCTGCGACGGCCGGCCCAGGGCGAGGATCTCCTCGATCCGCGAGGTCTGGAATTCAATGATCTGGACAAACCCGGCCATGACGGCTCCGATGTTGGTGGCGGATTCTGATGCGGTCAACGCTAGGCCTCCGGAGGGGCCGCGGCAAGGGTGCGGGAACTTCGGGGAAGGGATTTCTGCTGCCGGCATCGACCGTGGCCGGCTGGCGCCGCGATGGCCTTAGGGTCCCACCCGTCCGGGTGCCAGACTGGTGGAACAGCGCGCCGGCACAGGCGGTGCGGAGACGGGAAGGTGCACAGCCGTGGCCTACATTAACAACTTCGACACCGTCGGCAGCAACGACGCCGCCCTGGTGGGCGGCAAGGCGGCCAATCTGGGGGAGCTGGCCCGGGCCGGGCTGCCGGTCCCCGCCGGCTTTGTGCTGGGCACCTCCGCCTATGCGGACTTTGTGGAGGCCAACTCCCTGGCCGCGGACATCGCCGCACTGGCCGCTGTGCCGTCTGGTGCGGCACCGCAGGCATATGGCACGGCGTCGGCGGGGATTGCGGCACTGTTTGGCCGCGGCGTGCTGCCCCCGGCCATTGCCGCCGAGCTCTCCGCGGCCTACCAGCAGTTGTGCCGGGATGCGGGGGGCGGCGGGGACTTGGCCGTGGCCGTGCGCTCCTCGGCCACCGCCGAGGACCTGACATTGGCCAGCTTCGCCGGGCAGCAGGACACCTTCCTCAACGTCCGCGGCGACGCTGCCGTGGCCGCGGCCGTCGTGGCCTGCTGGGCCTCGCTGTGGACCGCGCGGGCCATGGCCTACCGGGACCGGGAGGGTGTTGACGCGGCCACCGTCCGCCTGGCGGTGGTGGTCCAGGCGATGGTCGAGGCCGACGCTGCGGGCGTTCTGTTCACCGCCAATCCGGCCAATGGACGGCGGAACGAAATCATGGTCTCCGCCGCCTGGGGGCTGGGGGAATCGGTGGTGGGCGGGTCCGTGAGCACCGACGACGTCGTCCTGGCGGCCGGCACGGGCCGTGTGCTCTCCCGCCGGACGGCCGAGAAAACGGTCATGACCGTGTACGCCCGGGAGGGCACCAGGGAGCAGCCGGTGCCGCTGCCCAAGCGCTGGCAACCGGTGCTCGACGACGTTGCCGCCGCCGCGCTGGCCCGGTGCGGCGAGGCGATCCAGGCGCACTTTGGCGTGCCGCAGGACGTGGAGTGGGCGCGGGCGGGCGGGGAATTCTTCATCGTGCAGTCCCGGCCCATCACGGCGCTGCCCGAGCCCGTGGGGGAGGTGCCCAGCCAGTGGCCGGTGCCCTACCCCCAGGGGATGTATTTCCGGGCCAGCATCGTGGAACAGCTGCCGGACCCGCTGACGCCCCTGTTCGCGGACCTCATTGACCCCTCCGTGACCCGGTCGTTGAACGGCCTGCTGGCCCAGGCCTTTGGCACCAGTGCCCTGCACGACGGCGATCTGGGCCTGCCCACCATCAACGGCTATGCCTACTATTACTACCGGACGGCCGGGTTCTGGCGGTTGATCGGCAAGTCGCTCGGCGCCGTCGGCAAGCTGGCGCGCGGGCAGTCCGGGATGGGCCTGGCGGGCTGGCGGGACATCTCGCACCCGCACTATGTGGCCCGCTTGGCCGGCTGGGCGGGGAAACCGCTGGCGGACTTGCCCGGCCGGGAGCTGCTGGCGGGTGCCTCGGAGCTGCTGGATGCCGGCACCGCCTACTACACGGCGGTGCAGTCCGTCATCCCGGTCGCGGCCTCGAGCGAGATCGCCTTCCGGACCTTCTACGACAAAATGGTGCGCCGTGCGGGCGACCCGTCGGCCGCCACCTTCCTGCTGGGCTATGACAGCGAACCCATCCGGGCCGAGAAATCGCTCTACGACCTGGCCGCGTGGACCCGTGCGCAGCCCGGGCTGGCGGCGGCCCTCCTGGCGGCGCCGGCAGCAGACCTGGCCCGGGCCGTACTGGCCGGGGAAGGGCTGGCTGGGGCGGAGCCGGCTGGTGGAGAGCTGGCTGGGGCGGAGCAGGAGTGGGCCCAGCGGTTCCGGACGCACCTTCAGCGGTATGGGCACGCCGTCTACAACCTCGACTTCGCCAATCCACTGCCCGCCGACGAGCCTTCTGCCCTGTTGGAGACGCTGAAGTTCTACCTGCGCGGACTCGGGAAGGATCCATACCAGCGACAGCAGGCATCCGCCGACAGGCGCGAGGAGCACACCCGCGTGATCCTGACCCGGCTGGATCCGGTCCGCGGGAAGACGTTTGGCCGCTTGCTGCGCTGGGCGCAGAGGGCGGCGCCGGTCCGTGAGGACGCGCTGGCGGACATTGGCCTGGCCTGGCCGCTGATCCGGCGGATGCTGCTTGAATTGGGGCGGCGGCTGGTGGCCTCCGGCGTCGTCGCCGAGCCCGCGGATGTGTTCTGGCTGCACCGGCGCGAGGTGGAGAGCGCCATTGGATTTGGCCTGGCCGGCCCGGATGCCGCGGCGGCCGGCGACCGCGCCCGGGTGGCCATCAGCGGGGCGCAGCGCCCGGCCATGGCCGACGACGTCGAGCAGCGCAAGATGCTCTGGCGCGGCCAGCGCAGGGCCACGGCGCCCCAGCTGCTGCCCGAGAACCGCTGGATGGAGAGGATGTTTGGCTCCATGATGCCTGCCGGTTCGCAGAACCAGCAGGGCGAAACCATCACCGGGGTGGGCACCAGTGCCGGCCAGGTGGTTGCGGCCGCCCGCGTCCTGGGCGGTCCGGAGGACTTTTCGCTGATGCAGGCGGGCGAGGTGCTGGTGGCCCGGATGACCACCCCGGCCTGGACGTCGCTCTTTGCCATGGCCGCCGGCGTCGTCACCGATGTTGGCGGTCCGCTGAGCCACAGCTCGATCGTGGCCCGCGAATATGGCATCCCGGCGGTGCTGGGGACCGGCGTGGCAACGCAGCGGCTGGCCAGCGGCCAGCGCATCCGGGTGGACGGCGATGCGGGCACCGTCAGGGTCGAGCACGACGACGGCGGCCGGCCACCGGCCGCCCCGCCCGGCCAGGCGGAGGATGCCTAGGAGGGCGCTGAACAAGGGGCAATTCGGGGCCGCGGGTTTGGCTGTCGCACCTTTCCGGGGCCTTTGGCGGCCCGCTGGGGGTCTCCTTTCTGATCGCCGGAGATCTGGTTCGTGATTTTTGCGGGCCTTGTACCTCCGTTCGTGGCTCCCCGCGGCTGGGATTTGGCCCAGGACCGGGGTGGGGGCCCTTTCCGGGTCTTATCCCAGGGCCCAGGCCCCGTTGTGGCGGGTGAGGCCCAGTTTCAGGAGTCGCCGGAGGTTCAGCGCGGCGGTGCGGACCTGCAGCCAGGCGTTGTTCTTTTCAACTCCCCGGTATCTCAGGGCCCGGTTGCCTCCGGCGACCAGCCAGCCGATGGACCGTTCCACCAGGGGCCGGTGGGCCCGGTAGTCGTGCCGGAACCCGGGCTCGAGGGCGGCGGCCCGGTGGGCGCGCTGGCGGGCGTGGTGGACGGTGATGACGACCTTGCGCCCGCCCTTGGCCGTGGTGCATTTCTCCCGCAGCGGGCAGGCCTTGCAGGCGGTGCCGAAGTTCACGTTGCCTCTGGCGCTGATGGTGCGCACCTCACCTTTGGGGCAGGTGAGCGTGTTCTTTGCTTCGTCGTGGGTGAAGTCGTCCAGGTCGTAGCCGCCGGGCACTGCCGGGCGCAGCGGCCTGGGCTTGACCAGCCCCTGGTGCCCGGCCCCGTCGAGGTGTTCGAGCATGGGCCCGGAGCCGTAGGCCGAATCGCCAAGCATTTGGTAGTCAACCTCCGTATCCTTCATGGTCGGATCGGCGGCGGCCAGCCCGATTCCGGCCTCCGCGTCGCTGGAACCGGGGCCGGCGGCCCGGGTCATCACGGCGCTGGTGTAGAGCCCGGTTTCCGGTTCGGCAATGATGTGTCCCTTGAACCCGTCCATCATCACCGAGCGGGACTTGTGCGCGTGCCTGGCCTCGGGATCCACGATGGAGACCATCCGGTCCCGGGCGACCTTCCGGGCGATCCGCCACCGCCCGTCGGTGCCGTCGGAACCCTCGGCCGGCTCCACGTCCTGGCCCGAAACCAACGCCAGCAGCACGTAGGCCTGCGCCTGCGGCGAGTCTTCTTCCAGGGTGTCGGGATCCACCGCGCCAAGCAGGGCCAGGGCGTCGGTGACCAGCCCCGAGACCAGGGCGTCCTTCGCTTCCTTGTCGTCCCAGGCGATGTCCGGCTTGCCCACGTGCGAGTAATCGTAGGAGGTGGCATGGACCGCCATGAGCGTGGCCCCGTGCTCCATGGCCCTGCCGAAACGGCGGATCACGGCAATCAGCTGGGTGATGGTGTCCTGCTGCCGGGCCACCGCATCGGCGAACACGGTCGAATCCACCGCCCGGCGGTGCCGGCCGGTGAGGACACCGGTCGCGGTGATGACCTGGGCGACGGCTTCGGTGATGCGGTGCGGGTTGCTGCTGCCGCGCAGGCGGTTGCGCCAATGCACCAGCGCCGTGGGATGGAACGCGGTCTCGGTCAGCCCGTACCCGCAGGCGGCCTTCCACCGCAGGTCAAAGGTCAAGGCTTCGGCGGCGGCCCGGTCCGAGAGACCCTCCAGGGCCTGCAGGACCAGGACGGTGCCGATGACCGCGGCCGGGATCGAGGGCCTGCCCCGGGTGGAGGGAAACAGGTCCTCCATCATCGAGTCCGGGAAAAGCTCCGAGCGGTGCCCGGCCAGAAACGCGTAGGCACTCCCCGGGGCCAACAGCTCCCCGGCCAGCGCCTCCACATCCAAATACCCGCGCTGGGCCTCTTCAATTCCTTGCATGCATCCAGTCTTAAGGACCAGGACCCGAAGTCCAGCAGGCGCGCCTTAAACCACCCAAATTGTTCAGCACAGTCCTAGGCCTCAGCCGCCGGCCAGCGGGGCCGGTACGCCATCCAGCTCGGCCACGAACGTGTCCAGGTCCAGGCGCCCTGCCGCATCGGGGGTGTTGTCAAAGACCACGTGGCGGGCCGAGCGCCACTGGCAGGCGCTGGACTGGGCACCGGCCCAGAACTGCTCCCAATGGTTGATCTTCCACTCATCCCGGGGGTAGCCGCGGGCGATGATGCGTTGGCGGACGATCTCGCCGTCGACGCGCACATGCACCACCACCATCTCCGCCGCAGGCCAGCCCTGTACGGCCGCAATGGCGTCGATGTAGCCGTCGTCGGCAACGAAGCGGCCAAAGGGGGCGTCGAGCACCACGTCGTTGCCGGCCAGCAGGTTGTCGCGGGCCAGATCCAGGATGGTCTGGTATTCAAGCGGGAGGATCCGCTGCTGGTAGAACTCGTTGTTGTCCCGCTCGTTGACGTCGGACCCATTGATCCGGAGCAGCATCTCCGTGAAGCGCCTGGTGGCAGTGTCCTTGTCGATGTAGGCGGCGCCGAAATGCGCGGCGATGCGTTGGCTGACACTGGACTTGCCCGACCCGGCCGGGCCGATGACAAAGAAAACCTTGGGCATTTTGCTCTTCAACAATCTCTTGTGCGGTGGGAGGTATGGACCCGGCCGGGGGCCGGCCCGCCAGCCGGCAAGGTGCTAGGCCGAGGCCCGGCGGTCCTTGACGAAGAGGCCGTAGGAGAGGGCTCCCACGATCAGGAGCACGCCGCCCACCAGGAACACCAGGGTGTAGTTGCCGCCGGTTTCGTTCAGGATGTAGCCGGTGACGATCGGTGCCAGGGCCGCGCCCAGGAAGTCACCGAAGTTCTGGATGGCGCCCAGGGAGGCCACCTGGTTGGACTCGGCGATGTCCGAGGCCAGCGTCCACAGGACACCGATGGGCACCTGGGCCGCAAAGTAGCCGACGGACAGCAGCGTGATCGCCAGCGGCGTGCTGTCCACGTAGGCCACGGGCAGCACGGCGGCGGCAGCCAGCAGGGCCCCGCCCACGATGGGCAGCTTCCGCGCCGTGATGGTCGGGATGCCGCGGGCGATGGCCTTGCCGGAAATGAACCCGCCGGTCAGCACGCCGATGATGCCGCAGAAGAAGGGCAGGGCGGCGAGCCAGCCGGTCTGGCTGAGGCTGAAGCCGCGGGTGGTGTGCAGGTACCCGGGCAGCCAGGTCAGGTAGACCCAGACCGTGTAGAAGATGCCAAAGGCGCCCAGGACCATGAACCAGGTGTTCTTCTGCTTGAGCAGCTCGCCCCAGCTGGCCTGCTTTTCCTTGGGCCGAATGGCCTCCTCGAATTCGGCGCCCTTGATCAGGATCTGCTCTTGGAGCGTGGGATCCCGGTAGATGCCCAGCCAGACGAGGGCGACAATGATGCCCAGTGCGCCGATGACCACAAACATGCCGTGCCAGCTCATGGTCAGCATCAGGAACGTCAGCAGTGGCGGTGCGATGGCGTTGGCGATCTGCGAGCCGGTGTTCACGATGGAGACGGGCAGCGCCCGTTCGGTCTTGTTGAACCAGCGTTCGGAGACCTTCAGCCCGGAGGTGAAGAACGGCGATTCGGCAATGCCCAACGCCACCCGGGCGGCATAGAGGAAGCCGAACGAGTTGGCCAGCGAGGACAGCATGGAGATGACCGACCACAGCCCGGCCGCCCAGGCGAACATCCGCTTCGGGCCGAACTTGTCCACCAGGTAGCCCGCGGGCAGGTTGGCGATGGCGTAGGGCCAGGAGAAAGCGGACAGCAGCAGCCCCATCTGCAGCGCATTGAGGCCGAATTCCTTGGAAATCGTGGTGTTCGCGATGCTCAGGTGGTTCCGGTCCAGATAGTTCACGATTCCGCCGATGACGAGCAAGGCAATCAGGAACCACCTGATCCTCACCGCTTGAGGAGTTTGGCCTCGGTGGTGGCGGATTCTGCTGATGTTTGGCTCACGCAGTGCACTCCTTTGTGTTCTGAACGACAGTCGTTGTCGGGGTGGAAAGTGGTAGAGCCCGCTAGGGTGTGTCTCCTAATCAGTGGTTTTGCGGTTTGGCATGATTGATGGGTGCCTTCTCGCTATTCCGTGTTGTCCGATGCCCAGTGGGAGTCCATTGCCCCGTTGATGCCCGATTCGTCGGGGAAACCGGGCCGACCCTTCAACGACCACCGGCTGATGACCGAGGGCATCATCTACCGCTACCGGGCAGGGATCCCATGGCGTGATCTCCCTGCCTATTTCGGGTCGTGGAAGACCGTGTGGAAGCACCACCGCCGCAACGCCGCCAACGGGACCTGGGACAAGGTCCTGGCGGCGTTGCTGACCCGCGCGGACACGGCCGGGCTGATCAACTGGGAGGTCTCGATCGACTCCACGGTCAACCGTGCCCACCAGCACGGCACGAACCTGCCCCGCCACACAGGGGGACCTGTCGAATTACAGAATCTGCTCGACGAGCCTGAGGACCATGCCATCGGCCGGTCCCGCGGCGGGCTGACCACCAAGATCCACGCCCTGGTGGATGGCAACATGCGTCCCCTGGTCCTGCTGCTGGGGCCGGGCCAGGGCGGGGACTCGCCGATGTTTGAGAACCTCATGGAGGCCCTGAAGGTAGAAAGGCCCGGTCCCGGCCGGGCCCGCACCCGCCCGGACCGGGCCATGGCCGACAAGGCCTATTCCTCCAAAGCAATCCGGGCGTACCTGCGCGGGCGGGGCATCGAGTGCGTTATCCCGGAAAAGGACGACCAGAAGGCCAACCGGAAACGCAAGGGCTCCGCCGGGGGACGCCCCGTCAGATACGACAGGGACGCCTACAAACGGCGCAATGTGGTCGAGCGCAGCTTCAACACCCTCAAGCAATGGCGGTCCCTGGCCACCCGCTACGACAAACTGGCCCTCACCTACCGCTCAGCGGCCGTCCTGCACGCCGTCGTCATCTGGAGCGCCGCATTGGGAGACACGCCCTAGCGGCGGGCGTTGTCTATGGCGGCCAGGAAGATCTCGGCGGCGCGGGCCACCTTGGTGTAGTCGCCGTCGGCCTGGGCGGCCTTTGTCACAAAACTGCCCACACCGACCGCGACGACACCGGCGCCGAACCAGTTGCCAACGTTGTCCGGCGTGACACCGCCGGAGGGCATGATCGGGGCCTGCGGAAGCGGCGCGAGGATCGTCTTGACATAGGACGGGCCGCCGAGTTCGGCCGGGAACAGCTTCACAATGTCGGCGCCCGCCTCGAGGCTGTTCAGCACCTCCGTGGGGGTGAAGGCGCCGCTGGCCGTGACCGCCTGGTAGCAGTTTGCGGCGGCAATCATCTTGGGGTTCAGCTGCGGGCTCACCAGCGGCCGGGCACCGGCCTGGACGGAGGCGAAGGCTGCCTCGGCGTCGAGCACCGTGCCGGCGCCGACGACGACGCCCTGGTCGGAGTACTTGTCGACGAGCCGGGCGATGACGCCCAAGGCGCCGGGAACGGTGAGCGGAACCTCGACGGCGCGGATGCCGCCCTCGATGGCCGCTTCCGCAACGCGGTAGGCCTCATCGGTGCTGCCCAGCCGAGCGATCAGCAGGGCACCGGTGGAAACAATGGCTTCTAAAACTTCATATTTTCTTAACATCGATTAAGAAGCGACCCCAAATCTTCACAAATCAGAATAGGCTGTGAAAACTTGTTAAGCTTGTGATGTCGACATTGAGAAGGAGCCCGCCGATGAGTTCCATGCCACCTTTGATCCCGGAGCAGCGCCAGCAGGAGATCCGGCGCCTGCTGCGCCGCGAGGGCGTGCTCAGCATCCGCAATCTGACGCATGCCATCAACGTCTCCCACATGACGGTCCGCCGGGACATCGCGGCGCTCGAGGAGCTGGGCGAGGTGGTCTCCGTCCCCGGTGGCGTCCGGCTGGCCAACTGGACCAGCCAGGAGCCGCCGCGCGAACGGGAATCCCGCGCACAGCTGGAGCTGCCCCGGAAACAAGCCATTGCCGAGGTGGCGGCCCGCTTTGTCGAGGACGGCATGGTGGTCTTCCTGGACGCCGGCACCACCTGCCAGTCAGTGGTGCCGTACATCAGCGGCCGCAAGAACATCACAGTGGTCACCACCGACTTCTACGTGGTGACCAGCCTGTTTGCCTACCCGGAGGTGGAGACCATCCACACCGGCGGCGTGGTGGACGTCTCCAGCGCCTCCAGCTGCGGCCGCATCGCGGCGGAGTCCATCAAGTCCATCAACATCGACCTCGCGTTCCTGAGCACGGGCACGTGGAGCATGGCGCGCGGCATCACCACGCCATCCATGGACAAGGTGGAGGTCAAGCTTGCCGTTCTGGAGCAGTCCTCGGAGTGCTTCCTGCTGGCGGACAGCACCAAGTTTGGCGCGGTGGCGAAGTTCAACGTGGCGCCGCTGGACCGGCTGGACGCCGTCGTCACGGACGAGCAGCTGCCGGCGGAAATGCAGGAAAACATCGCCGAACTCGGTGTCACGGTGCACCTTGCCTCGTTGGGCACCCCGCGTTCCTGAGCACGACGGCGGCTGCCGTCACCGCGGCCGCCGTCACCGGGGCAGGGTGGCGGCGATGGTGGAGAAGACCAGGGCAAATTTGATCCCCACCAGCAGCACGCTGGCCACCGTCAGAACGATCAGGATCCACACCGGCACGAGGCCGCGGCCCGGGGCGACCTTGTGGACAATGACGGAACGGCCAATGACGTACACCGGCGCACCAAGGAATGCCCAGGCCCAGTGGAACGGCCGGAGCACACCGGCCCGCCCCAGGGCCTGCCAGTCGAAGTACGCCAACACCACCGACGCCGCATAGATAATCCAGCCACTGGCGACGAGCACGACGTACATCGGCGTAAACACGGCAGCCGGATCCAGCGTCCGGAGGTGTTGCGGGCCCAGCTCAACGAAGCGGAAGGTGGGGTTCCACAAGAGCTGGAGCGGGAGTGCCAGCAACGGCAGCAGCACCACCAGCCAGATCATCGGGTTGTAGACCGGCGTCTGCGGGCCGAGCTGCGGACGCGGGGCAGGCGGACCCTGCAGCGCGGTCGGGCCGGTGTGGCCGGTCCAGACCCCGCCATCCCACCAGCGCTCCCGCGGCCCGCCGTCCGGATCCGGGTACCAGCCGGGAGGGATGGGTCCCGGGTGCGGATGATCGGCCATCACACTGCTCCTTGGTGGACAGGACGGACTGGCCCAGACCCAGGCGCTGCGGCCGCGGCCGCCGCCGCAGCCGCAGCCGCCGAGGCGGATTCGCGGGCCAGGAACGCGCCGAGTTCGCTGATGGTGCTCATCAGTGGAGCCGGGAAGACCACGGTGGTGTTCTTGTCCACGCCGAGTTCCACCAGTGTCTGCAGATTGCGCAGCTGCAGGGCCAGCGGGTGGGCCATCATGGTGTCGGAGGCCTGGCCCAGGGCCGCGGCGGCCAGCGATTCGCCTTCGGCGGCGATGATCTTGGCGCGCTTCTCACGTTCGGCCTCCGCCTGCCGCGCCATGGCACGCTTCATGCTGTCCGGCAGTTGGATGTCCTTCAGTTCCACCAGCGTGACCTCAACACCCCATTCCAGGGTCAACCCATCCAGGATCTGGCGGATGTTGGCGTTGATGACGTCCGTCTCGGACAGCGTCTCGTCGAGGGTGTGCTGGCCCACCACCTTGCGCAGGGTGGTCTGGGCAATCTGGTCGATGGCCGCGTAGACGTTCTCGATGGCGATCACGGACTTCACGGCATCCACGACCCGGAAATAGGCGACGGCGGAGATGTCCAGGCTGACGTTGTCACGCGTGATGATCCCTTGGGACTGGATCGGCATGGTGACGATTCGCAGGGAAACTTTCCGCAGCCGATCAATGACGGGGATGATGATCGCCAGACCGGGTGTCCGGACCCGCTGGACGCGTCCCAGGCGGAAGAGCACACCGATTTCGTACTGGGTGACGATGCGCACTGCCATCGAGAACCACAGGATGGCCAGGACGATGAGCACCACGATGAGGGAGATGGCCCCCGTACTCATGGCCGCGCTCCCGGACGTGCGGTCCGGAGGGATGTGTACACGGGAGTGGTCCTTTTTGCCGATGGTAGGGAGGGGAGCCCATTTCCGCAGTCCGGGCGGCAGGACCCGCCCGGACTGTAATCCCAGTAGAGACCCTGGAATCTCGGCGTTCAAGGGTACAAAGGCCCCTCGCCACCAGGGATTTCCGGCCCGGCCCAAAGCGGAACCAACGGGGTGGGCCCACACCCCCGGGGGACCCGCGGCGAGCCTGCGAGATGTGGGAGGGGGTGGGGACTAGCCGTCGAGGCCACATGCGCCCATGATGGGAAGCACCTCGCCTAGTGAAAGGACAGACCATGACACCGGATGCCGTGGACCCCGTAGAAGTTCTGAGCGAGGAAGAGTGCTGGAACATCCTGCTTGGCGCAACGCTGGGACGCCTGGCACTGAGCGTGGCAAACCAGCCGGAGATCTATCCGATCAACTTCACGGCCCATGACGGACGGCTGCTCCTGCGGACCAACCCCGGGGACAAACTGTTCGAGCTCACTGTCAACGAGAACGTGGCGTTGGAGACCGACGGCATCGGCAAGCAATCCGTGTGGAGCGTGGTGGTCAAGGGCAAGGCCCGGCAGCTGGAGTCCGCTGCCGAAATCGAAGCCGCGGAGCGGATTCCCCACCAACCATTGACGTCCATCAGGAAGCGGGTGTTTGTCGAGATCGTCCCGACGTCCATCACCGGCAGGCGCCTGAACCGCGGCCCGGAAAACGACGAGCTGACGGCGAGCGACTTGTACTGACGCCTTGTGGCGGCGCCGGACGCCCGTTGAGGGCCGCTGCGGCAAGTGGGTGCCAGGGAAGGAATGCAGATGGTTCAACCGATCGTCGTCGGTGTCGATGGGTCGGACACGGCCAGAACGGCCGTGGACTGGGCCGCACGCCGGGCCCAGCGGCTCGGAAGCGAGATCCTGCTGGTGCACAGCGTGCCGGAGTATTGGCTGCCGGCCACCGACACCTACTTCCCACCGCTCATGAAGGCCCTGGCCCGCTTGTTGGAGGCCGAACGGGACAGGATTTCGTCCCTCCTGTCCCACTCCTCGATCCACACGCTCATCCGGATGGGGGAGCCTGCCGTGGTCCTGGGCGAGCTGTCCGCCGAGGCAAGCCTCGTGGTGGTGGGCACCGACAAGCACCCCGGCCTCCACGGTGAAGGGTTCGGCGCCGTCAGCGTGCAAATAGCCACAGTGAGCCTGTGCACCGTCGCCGTGGTCCCCCGCAAGCCGCCGGACGCCGCTGGCGGGGTTGTGGTGGGGGTGGACGGATCACCCGAAGCGGACCTGGCCCTGCGGGTTGCCGCTGCGGAGGCCCACAGCCTGGGGCGGCCGCTCACCATTGTCCATGCCAGCCCGATTCCCAATCCGTGGCTCCGCGGGCACCTGCCGTCCTGGTCCGTGCGGGAAAAGATCGAGGCGGATCAGCACCGGATCCTCGGCACGGCGGTGGAGGCGGTTGCGGCACGCTATCCCGCGCTGGAAGTCCACAGGGTTTTTGAATCGCGGCGCGGCCCGGCGGAGGCGCTGGTCCGTGCCGCAGTGGGTGCCGGACTGCTGGTGGTGGGCAGCCGGGGGAGGGGGAACCTGGCGCAGGTGATGATCGGGTCCGTTGGATCCGACGTCCTCGCCCACATTTCCTGCCCCACCCTTGTCACGAGGAAAGCCGTGCGACAGCACTAATTTTCATGCCGGTTGGGTCTGGGCGGCTGTGCAGGTGATGATGACTTTGAGCGCCTTGGTCTGGGCCGCCCGGGCGAAGGTGTCGTAGGCGTCGAGGATGTCCTCGAACGCGAATGTGTGGGTGGCGAACCTGGCGGCTGGGAGCTTGTGCCCGGCAACGAGCCGGAGCAGCATGGGCGTGGTGTTGGTGTTGACGAGCCCCATGCTGATGCTGATGTTGCGGATCCACAGATCCTGCAGGGGCAGATCGACGCTGCGGCCGTGGACCCCGACGTTGGCGACATGTCCGCCGGGCCGGACGATCCCGATGGCCATGGTGAAGGTCTCCGGCAGTCCGACCGCTTCGATGGCCACGTCGACCCCGGCGCCGTCGGTGTGGGCCAGGAGCTGCTCTTTCCAATCCTTGGCGGAGGATTCCACTGTGGCTGTGGCGCCGAATTCCTTGGCCTGCGCGAGCCTGTTCGGATCCACGTCGACGGCGATGATGGCAGCGGCTCCGCAGAGGCCGGCCGTGGCGATGGCGGCCAGCCCGACGGGGCCGGCGCCAATCACCGCCACCACATCACCGGGTTTGACGCGGCCGGCCTGGACGCCGATTTCGAACCCGGTGGGCAGGATGTCCGAGAGCATGACGGCTTCGGCGTCGCTGACGCCGTCGGGGAGCTTGTACAGGGAGTTGTCGGCGTAGGGAATCCTGACGTACTCGGCCTGGGTGCCGTCAATCAGGTGTCCGAGGATCCAACCAATGCCGGGCTGCCCCTCATCGCCCAGGCAATGCGAGTACAGGCCGGTGCGGCAATTGGGACAGTGGCCGCAGGACTTGATGCAGGAGATGAGCACGCGGTCGCCCACCGCGACGTCGTGGACGGCCGGGCCGGTCTGGGCCACTGTCCCCACGCCCTCGTGGCCAAGGATCCGCCCCGGCCGGACGGCGGGAACATCACCCTTGAGGATGTGGAGGTCCGTGCCGCAGATGGTGGTCGTGTCCACGCGGACGATCGCGTCGCCGGGGTGGACCAGTTGCGGGTCAGGGGCGTCCGCCCATGATTTCCCGCCGGGGCCGTGGTAGATCAGTGCTTTCATGGTGGTCCTTTCCAGGGTGGCGCCGGGGCGTTATTCGAAGACGGCACGCCGCGGGTCGTTGGCGGGAGCGGCCCAGATGTCGGGCTTGACGGCGGCAAAGCGCCGCCCGCTCAGGTTCAGCTCCGTGATGCGGACGAAGTGGTCTTTTGGCCCGGACTGCCACGGGAAGACGGGCAGCCCGGTGGCGGCGAGCCGGTCGGTGGGCCGGGCCAATTCCTCGGCGGCCCCGCGCAGGACGACACTCCAGGCGAGGTTTGCCGCGCCGTCGTACCCGTCCACCTCCAGCGCAACCGGGTTGCTTGTGTGGATTCCGCCCAGTTTGGTCCCTGGGCCGGTGCGGAAGACGACGGTGCGCTCGTCCACCACGTAGTTCAGCGGAAAGATGTCCGGATGCCCGTCGACGATGACGGCCAACCGCCCCACGGATGTGGATGCCAGCAGCTGCCAGCATTGGACGGCCGTCAGTTCCTCAACGCCGGATGCCTGATTCTCGTTCATGCTTCCGACCTTACGGACGGGGCCAACCGTTGGTTAGGGGCTTAAGGCCCCTGCCGTTCACTCGGGCGAGGCCTGCGGCGCATTGGCCTGCGCGGTCCACCACTCGGCCGGCGGCGTGACCTTGAACCTGCGGCCGGTGACGGAGGTGGGGGAGATGCGGATGAATGAATCCTTGTGGCCGGACTGCCAGGGGAAGAGCATGAGCGAAAAACTGTCCAGGACGTCATCGGTGGAGCTGATGGACGCGGTGGATCCCTTCACCACCACACTCCAGGCAACGCCGGTGTCGGCGTCGACGCCGTCGGCCTCCAACGCGACAGGCGTTTCGCCCAGGGCGGCGGCAAGCTTGGTCCCTTCGCCCGTGCGGAAGACAACTGTTCCGTGGTCGACGGTGTAGTTGATGGGGAAGATGTCGGGGTGGTCCTGGACCCATACCGCCAGCCGCCCCACGGACACTCCGCGCAGCAACCCCCAGCACTCGTGGGCAGTCAGGTCTTCAGTTTCGGTGATGGCTGGTTTGTTCATCATGCGGCCGAGCCTAGGCGCACTGGATGGACAGGGGTAGAGGACAAGGGCCCACGCTGCTCCCCGGCTTCGGGCCGGCAACCGCACATGGTTGCCGGCTGCCGCCGGGGGAGTATCCTTTCGTCAAAGCGGCAGGGCATCGAGGGGTGCCTGCGCTCCCGACGCACGGCCAACGCATGGAGGTTCCAGTGGAAGACTCCCAGCCGCACGACGGACCAACCATCCTGCCGCCCTCGACCGTCACCCGGATCGAGGATCTCCTCAAGGAATTCGTCTCCCGGGCCGGTGAGCTGTTGCATACCCAGGAGCGCATGGCGGGCCTGTTGTCAGCGGTGGTCTCCATCGCCGAGGAACTCAGCCTGGACGCCGTGCTGCGCCGGGTGGTTGAATCCGCTTGCCACCTGCTCAAGGCGGACTATGGGGCGCTGGGGGTCATCGGCGAGGGGCAGGAGCTCAGCCACTTTGTCACCCAGGGCATCGATGCGGATCTGGCGGCGCTGATCGGGCCGCTGCCCACCGGGCACGGCGTCCTCGGGCTGTTGATCCGCGATCCCCGCCCCATCCGCCTGCCCAACCTCCATGCCCATCCGGCATCGAGCGGATTCCCCGAACACCACCCACCCATGGACACCTTCCTTGGTGTTCCCATCCGGGTGCGGAACACCGTCTTTGGCAATCTGTATCTCACCCAGAAGCAGGGCGGCGGGCTCTTCACCGCCGAGGACGAGGATCTTGCCGTGGCGCTCGCCGCCGCAGCGGGCTTCGCCATCGAGAATGCCAAACTGTTCGGCGACGCACGGCTGCGCTCGCGGTGGCTGGAAGCCTGCATGCACGTCGCCGGCACGATGATGGGCAGCGAGGCGCCGGGCGCTGATTCCGGTCCGGCCCTGGTTGCCGCCACAGCCCTGGAAGTGTCCGATTCCGCCGTGGTCTTGGTTGGAGTCCCTGCGCGGGAACAGGCATTGCCGACCTACATCTGCGCAGCGGCCGGGGAGGCATCGGCCGGTTTTCTGGGCCAGTCCCTGCACCTTGATCCGGCCGTGGTGCACCGGGTGCTGTCGACCGGGGAGCCGGTGGCCTTCGACTCCGCCACGGACATCCTGGGCTCCACGGACGGCGCTCCGCTGGGTCCCGTCCTGGTGGTTGCCTTGGGCACGTTGGGGGTTGGCCAGGGCGTCCTGGTGCTGGCGCGGACTGCAGGGGACGGGCGGTATTCGGCAGCCACCATGGAAATGGCGGCACTTTACGGAGCGCAATGCGCCCTCGCCCTGGAATTGGCCCGGGCCCGCACGCTGCGTGAGCAGCTGGTGCTCGCCGCCGACAGGGACCGCATCGCCAGGGATCTTCACGACGTCGTCATCCAGCGGCTCTTTGCGGCGGGACTAAGCATCCAGACCCTGAAACGGTTCACCGGCGATCCCCGGGCCACCGAACGGATCGGCACCGTTACGGCGGAGCTGGATGCGACCATCAGGGACCTTCGGGACACCATCTACTCCCTGCGGGCCACCTCCGGACAGCGGGACCTGCTCAGCAGCCAGATCCTGCGCAGCGTGAAGAAGGCGACCCGGCCGCTTCCGTTCACCCCGCGCCTGCATTTGGCCGGACCCATCGATTCGGACATTCCGGCCGAGATTGCCGGCCACGTCCTGGCCGTCCTCTCCGAGGGCCTCAGCAATTCCGTGCGGCATTCCGGGGCCGGCACGATCGAGGTCACCGTTGCGGTGGACGATGGACGGCTCACCGTCACGGTGGACGACGACGGTTGTGGGTTCAGTGCCCCTGTGCGCCGCAGCGGCCTGGCCAATCTGGACCACCGGGCACGCGAACTCAACGGACGCTTCAGCGTGGACAGCGCACCCGGCGAAGGGACCAGGCTGGCCTGGTCGGTGCCCCTCGGCGCCGGGCCCCACGCCTAACGCCCCTGGCCCTCAGCCGGAGGAGGAAGGCTGCCACCTCGAGGATCCCGCAACAAAGACCGCAGCCTGGGTGCGCCGTTCAAATCCCAGCTTGGCGAGCAACGACGAGACGTAGTTCTTGACCGTTTTCTCGGCCAAAAAGAGTTCCTCGCCAATCTGGCGGTTGGTCATGCCCTGGCCGATCAGGGCCAGCACCCGGCGCTCCTGGGCGGTGAGCATGGCAACGCGGGGATCGGCCCGCTCCGGCTCCGTCAGCCCCCGGACGATGGTCGATTTGAGCGATGCATCAAAGAGTGAGTCGCCGCGTGCGGTGCGCCGGATGGCGGTCAGCAGATCCATCCCGCCAATTTCCTTCAGCACATAGCCCGATGCCCCGGCCAGGACGGCGCCCCGCAAGGCCTGTTCGTCGTCGTAGCTGGTGAGGATCAGGCACCGCAGCGAGGGATCCACCGAACGGACGTCCCGGCAGACCTCGATGCCCGTCCCGTCCGGGAGGCGCGCATCGAGCACCGATACATCCGGGTGCAGGGCCGGGATGCGCCGGGCGGCCTCGACGGCGGAGCCCGAGGATCCGATGACGGCGAACCCCTCGTCCTCGAGGAGCTCCGCCAACCCGCGCCGGACCAGCTCGTGGTCGTCCAGGACAAAGACCCGGATGGGGCGTTGTCCATCGATGGGGGGCGGCTGGTTCGGCGCTGCTGGACTGTCCATGGTCCCTGCTGCCTCCAAAGCTCGTACGCCGGTGCCGGTTTGGACCGGCCTTGCCATTCTGCGGGGCCGGCTGGCTGCCCGCAAGGGACAAAAGCCTTTAGGCCGGGGTCGAATGGGACTTGCTCCCTGCTGTTGTGCCCGGACGCCGCAGGCCGGCCATGGCCGCCGGCAACGTGGCGCCGTATCCACCCGACACCATGGCCAGGAAGGCCACCACGCCCAGGGGCACGGAGTGCATCAGCAGCGCGATGGCCAGCAGCGCGATGCCAAGGGCCAGAAAGCCGAGCCCGCACAGGAGGAGCCGGAGGGAGCGGCGGTGCACGGAGGGTTGGCTGAGGCCCTCGACAAACTCCGGGTCCTCGGCCAGCAGGCGTCGCTCAAGTTCGTCGATGATGTTCTGGTCATGCTCCGACAGTCCCATGGCGGCAGCCTCCCGGCTTTGTGGCGTCCATCGTGGTGAGCGTTGCTTTCGCCTGCTCCATTTCCCCTCTGATCCTTCTCTGCCGCCAAGGGTCCCACCAGAGTCCTTGGACCCGGGTTTGTCCGCTCGAACCGTCCCTGTCCGCGCCACCGTGCCCGGCGTAGAATTCGAGAACCAAACGGCCGGTTCCGCGTTCCGGGGCCGGTGGATGTTCCAGAGCAGATGAATTTTGTTGGACCAGCGAAAGTGGACTTGCGGTGGCCACTACCCTCGTGCCGGCGATCCACGAACGGATCGCGCAATGCACCACGTCGATCCTTGTTGAACGCCTGGTGCCCGGGGCGCAGCTGGTTGTTTCCGTCGACGGCACGGAATACAGCGCAGTTGCCTCCGGGGCTTCGGTGCAACTCGCGGTGCCACCGCTGGCCGGCGGGGCGGTTGTCCGGGCCAAGCAGGATGCCGGATCCGGTTTCACCCCGTGGTCCGCGGACGTGGAGGTGGAGGACGCCCTGCTTCCCCCGATTACGTCCCCCCGGCTTCCGGAGGAGGTGGGTGCCTGCAGCCAGTGCGTGCACGTGTCGGGCCTGGTGCCCGGCGCTGTCGTCGAACTGGCCCTCCAGTCCTCCGGTGGCATGGTGGGCACGGGAACCGCCGACGGCGCGGGCACGGCCTGCGTCGACGTTGACCTGTCCGCCAACCAGGGCAAGGGTGCCGATGTGCTGGGCGCCCGGATAGTGGTCTGCGGCCAGCCGGGGCCCCCCTCCAGTGCACCGGTCGTCGCCAGCCCCCGGCTGGCGAAGCCACAGGTTCTTGGACCGCTGTTTGGCTGCCAGCGCATGGTGCCCACCAGCAACCTCACCCCCGGCGCCAGGGTGCGGTTCGAGATGGGCACCGATGATCTGGGCAACCTGTGCTCCTGTTCCGCGGCCGTCAACGCCTGGTTTGGCAGCGACCTGGTGGCCGGGCGCCAGGTGCGCGCGGTGCCCTATTGGGACTCGGTCCAGTGCAGCGGGGACGGGCCGCCCAGCGCGTGGGTGCTGGTGGTCCCGCCGGACGGACGGATCAAGCCTGTTGTCCTTCCGGCGCTGGTGGCCGGGGACCGGACCATCCGGGTTGGCAACCAGATTGCCAACGCCACGGTGGTGGTCCGGATCCGTCCGGACGAACACAGCGATTTCGAGGAATTCGGGCCGGCCGCCACCAGCGAGAATCCGGAGTTTGGCCTGAACGCGCCGCTGGCGCCCGGCAATGTCGTCACAGTGGTGCAGACCCTGTGCACCGTCGCGGTGGAGTCGGACCCCGTCACGGTGCTGCCGGGCCCCGCAGCGGTCCTCCCGCCGGTGGTGGTGCCGCCGGTGAACCGCTGCGGTGCTGGCATGCTGGTGGCGAATCTGCACCAGGGGGCGCTGGTGCGGGTCTTCGCCGACGGCATCCCGGTGGGCACCGCCTGGGCCGGGGACCGGAGCAGCATCGAGGTCCCGGCCAACGTCGCGGCCCACATGTCCATCACGGCCACCCAGTTTGTCGGGGGTGTCGGCAGCCTGCCCTCCAGCCCGCCCGTCGAGGTGGGCACCGCCGCGCCGGTGGTGCCGCGCATTCTGGAACCGGTCGCCACGGGGGACCATGCGGTGTGGGTCAGCCATGTGACCCCGGGGGTCCGCGTCACCGTCTGGAGCGGCACGGTGCGGCTGGGCAGCGCGGAGGCCGCGGAGCCGGTGGTGCAGGTGCCCGTTGCGGCGCTGGACGGTCCCGTCCATGCCACGGCCCTGCTGTGCGGGGAGCTGGTACAGGGCCCGGACGTGGCGCCCATTGCCCCGCCGTCCGGCGCCGGTGGTTTCAGCCAACCGGGCGAGGAGCCCAGGATGTACGCGGACTTCCCCGTCCCGGCAGCCGCAGACGGCGGCGCCTTTCCCATGCCGATCCAGGGCCAGCTGTACTTTCCGTCCAACGACGGCAAGACCTGGCCACGCGGCGCCCGGAATGTGCCGCTGGTGGTCATTGCCCACGGGTATTGGGCGCCGGGGGTGGGCAGCTATCTGGGCTACGACTACCTGGGCCGCCATCTGGCCCGATGGGGCATGGCCGTCTTCAGCCTGAACCTGGACGCGGTGAATGCGGAAACCCACTTCGCCGACCCGCACCAGTTCGCCCGGGGCGAGATCATCCTGCACACCATCGATGCACTCGCCGCCGACCCGGGCCTGGCCGGGAAGCTGGACACCTCGCGGGTGGGGTTGGTGGGGCATTCCATGGGCGGTGAAGGCGTGGTGCTGGCCCAACATCTGAACGCGGGCGGGGCGCGGGGCTATGGCATTCGCGGCGTGGTGAGCATTGCGCCCACCAACTACCGCACCGAAGTCAGCCTGCGGGACGCCAAATACCTGCAGCTCCTCGGCTCGATGGACCTGCTCAGCCGTTCGCTCCTGGGCTCGGCGTGGCTGAACGGTTTCAGGATCTATGACCGCGCGTTCTCGCCCAAGACCCATGCGTGGATCTACGGCGCCCGGCACAATCCCTTCAACAGGAAGTGGCTCCAAGCCGGCGACACCTTTGAAGCACCGTGGGCGGATGCGGCCCTGCCACCGTCGGAACACGAGAACATTGCGCGCACCCTGGTCAACGCCTTCTTCCAGGATGCGTTGTTCGGGCGGCACGCCTATGCGGGCTACCTGGAGGGGACAGTGGTGCCGCAGTCCCTGCGCCAGCTGGAGCTGTACGTCCAGCACCGGCACGAGCCGCGCACGGTCATCGACAATTTCGGGGATGTAGACGAGCAGGCGTCGCTGGCTGCGCAGCCGCTGGACAAGACGGCGAACAGCCTGGCGCTGCCCGCCGCGGCGGAAGGGTCCGGGCTGCTCTTCTGGGACGATGTCCAGCACACCGCCTCGGGGGCGGCCACGCCCCACGAGACCCAAAGCACCGAACTCTCGTGGAACCCGCCCTCGGCGGCGGATGCCCGGTACGGCACCGGTGCCGGCGGGCCGGCGGCAACCCCAAGGGATGCGGTCTCGTTCCGGGTGGGCCAGTTCTACCCGGACGCGTCCCTCAACCCGGCCGGCGCCGCCGCCGATCTGCTGGTGACCCTCGACGACGGCGGCCAGCAGGCCACCGTCCGCGCCGGAGCCATCGGGCCCATCCCGTATCCCGATGTCCGCGACGCCGCGGCAGGGCTGTGCCCGATGCGGACCATCAGGATCCCGCTCGACGCCTTCACGGCGGCCAACGCTGCCTTTGATCCCGAAAAAATCCAACGGATCATTTTCGGCCTCACGGCCCGGCCGACGGGGCGAATCTTCGTCGACGACATCGAAATCACCAGCTGAAGGGAGGCTCCGACATGGCACCGGCACAGGAGCACGGTCCCGGCACCGGCCGCGGCCGGCAGGAGGCACAGGGACGCCGTGCGTGGATCCGCGTCGACCGGGCCACTGTCAGTGCCTCGTCCACCCGCGGCGTGTACGACGTCGCCATCACGGGGGTGAACCTGCACATGGCCGTGGTGCCGCCGCGGATCCTCGTTGGCGGGGTTCCCCTCCAACAGCTGTCCTTCGAGCCGGGCGGCGGCCGGATCACCGGCGTCCTCAAGCACAGGCCGGAGGGCGGCAGCGTCAGCGTGGACTACGGATTCGCCAGCGGAGAGGCAACACTGCACCGGGCAGACCCGGAGGGAC
This sequence comes from Pseudarthrobacter sp. P1, assembly GCF_050156935.1. NCBI lineage: Bacteria > Bacillati > Actinomycetota > Actinomycetes > Micrococcales > Micrococcaceae > Pseudarthrobacter > Pseudarthrobacter sp. P1. The sequence continues at coordinate 679,216 of NZ_CP189584.1, forward strand.
CGGCCCCGGCAGGCTAGGCGGCCCCGGAACGGGGCAGCAGCGGCCGCAAACGCCAAGAAGGGAGGGTGCACCCGATGGCTCGGATGCACCCTCCCTTCCCGTACCTGGCGGCCGCCAGGCGCAATCCCTAGGGGACGCCGGCCCCGCGGGCCGCGATGTACAGCGAATACCACTCGGTCCGCGTCATGAGCCTGGACTGGGCCTCGGCATCCCGGCAGGCGCGGATCCTTTCGGGGTTCTTCGTCCCGATCACGGCATCGATGCCGGCCGGGTGCTTCAGCAGCCAGCCGAGCACGATGGCCTCCGGGGTGGTGTCCCGCGCTGCAGCCAGCGAGGCCACCAGGTCGGCGGTGGCCGCCTCGGCGGCGGTGCGGCCCTCGCCGGGACCGGAGTAGATGCCCTGGGCCAGCGGACCCCAGGCCTGGAGCCGGACCCCGTTGCTGCGACAGTACTCGATGGTCCCGTGCGGGAACGTGTTCCCCGCCGCGTCCGGGTGGTTCACCGTGATGGTCGAATCCAGCCAGTCGTGCTTGTGCAGGCTCAGCTCCAGCTGGTTGGCCACGATGGGCAGTTCCAGCTGTTCCGCCAGCAGCGCCATCTGGGCACCGGACATGTTGGACACGCCCACCTCGCGGACCATGCCGGCCTCGTGCAGCTCACGCAGTGCCCCCGCCACCTCGGCCGGGTCCATCAGCGGGTCCGGACGGTGCAGGATCAGCGTGTCGACGTAGTCCGTCTTGAGCCGTTTCAGGCTCTCCTGGACCCGCTCGAGGATGGCCGCACGGCTCAGGTCGTAGTAGGAGTCCAAGCCGCCATCGCCCAGCCGGATGCCGCATTTGGTCTGGATCTTGATGCGGTCGCGCAGGCCAGGCGTGCGCACCAGCACCTCGCCAAAGACGGCCTCCGACTTCCCGACCCGGTAGATGTCGGCGTGGTCGAAGAGCGTGATGCCGATCTCCAGGGCCGCGTCGACGGCAGCTGCCGCCTCATCGACGTCGGCACTGCCGTAGGGGGTGGGTGCCCAGTCGCCGCCCAGGCCCATGCAGCCCAGGACCAGCCGGCTGCCGGCCGCGGCGCCCGGTGCGGCCGGTGCGCTCAGTGTGCTCATGCGCCGGACCCGGTCCGGGCAAAGCGCAGGGTGGCGATCTGGAACGGGCGCAGCGCCACCGTGACGGTGCTGCCGGCGTCCGCCACCAGGGCGTTGGCCGCGATCGGACGTTCCAGCAGGTCCGTCTCGTCCACCGCGGCGTAGCCGAAGCCGGGAGCAATGGTGGCGGTGGCCTTGGCCCCGGAGGACTCGTAGAAGCGCACCACCACATCGCCGCTGCCGTCGTCGGCCAGCTTGGCGGCCGTGACGACGACGGCGTCGTTGTCCACGGCAACCAGCGGCTCAACGGTGTTGGAGCCTGCCACCACGCGGGCCGGCAGGTTGATCTGGTAGCCGGAACGGACGGCGTCCAGCACGCGGGCGCCGGGCACCAGCGAGTAGCGCACGGTGTGGGTGCCCTGGTCCGTGCCCGGGTCCGGGAAACGCGGGGCGCGCAGCACGGACAGGCGCACTGTGGTGGAGGTGCCGCCGTCGGGCGAGGAACTGCGGGCGATGTCGTGGCCGTAGGTGGAATCGTTGGCGATGGCCACCCCGTAGCCCGGGTCCTCCACCTGCACCCAGCGGTGGGCGCAGATCTCGAACTTGGCCGCGTCCCAGGAGGTGTTGGAGTGGGTGGGGCGGTAGATGTGGCCGTACTGGATTTCCGAGGCCGAGCGGTCCGCATGGATGTCCAGCGGGAAGGCCAGCTTGAGGAACTTCTCCGTCTCGTGCCAGTCCACCGTGAGCTCGGTGTCGACCTGGGCCGAACCCACCTGCAGCCGCACGGTCTGGTCCACGGTGGAGGAGCCGAAGGAGCGGCGGATCCGCACGCCGTCGGTGCCGTCCAGTTCGATGGAGTCGACGCCGGTCAGGTCCACCACTGTGTTGCGGTAGAACGACTCCACATCCCAGGCATCCCACATATTGGGGAAGTCCGGGTGCATCTGCAACAGGTTGCCCACCCGGCCCGCGGGCAGGACCTCGCGGCCGTTGGCCAGGTCGAATACGCTGGTGAAGAGGCCGTTGGCGTTGATCCGCACGCGCAGCGTGCCGTTGTCCAGCACCCAGCCTGCGCCGTCGGCGGAGACGGTGGAGCGGACGACGGCGGCCGGCACCGGCGCCGCGGCGCGGGAGGCAATCCCGGCGCGGGCGTGCGGGGCCGAGTTGAAGACCAGCTCGGTGCCGGTGCCCGGATCGCCCGCGAGTACCCGCTGGGCGGCGTCGATGATGGTGTTCAGTTCCTCGGCAACGGCGGCGTAGGTGTCCACGGATTCGCGGTGCACCCAGGCGATGGAGGTACCGGGCAGGATGTCGTGGAACTGCAGCAGCAGCACCGACTTCCAGATCCGGTCCAGTGCCTCGTACGGGTAGGCGAAACCGGTCCGCACGGCGGCGGTGGCGGCCCACAGCTCGGCTTCGTAGAGCAGGTGCTCGCTGCGGCGGTTGCCCTGCTTGTTCTTGGCCTGGGAGGTGTAGGTGGCGCGGTGGAACTCCAGATACAGCTCGCCGGACCAGACCGGCGGGTTCTTGTATTCGTCCTGGGCGCCCTGGAAGAACTCCGCCGGGGTTTCCATCACGACGCGCGGTGCGCCCTCCAGGGACTTGTTGCGCTTGGCGCGGGCCAGCATTTCGCGGGTGGGTCCGCCACCGCCGTCGCCCCAGCCGAAGGGTGCCAGCGACCGGGTGGCCTGGCCCTTCTCCTGGAAGTTGCGCACGGCGTGGGCGAGTTCGCGGCCGGAGAGGTCGGAGTTGTAGGTGTCGATCGGCGGGAAGTGCGTGAACACCTGGGAGCCGTCGATGCCCTCCCAGTTGAAGGTGTGGTGCGGGAACTTGTTGACGGTGTTCCAGGAAATCTTCTGGGTCAGGAACCACTTGGAGGCCGCGAGCTTGACCAGCTGGGGGAGTGCCGCCGAGTAGCCGAAGGAGTCGGGCAGCCAGACCTCCTGGGTTTCGATGCCGAACTCGTCCAGGAAGAAGCGCTTGCCGTGCACAAACTGGCGGGCCAGGGCCTCGCTGCCGGGCATGTTGGTGTCCGATTCCACCCACATGCCGCCCACCGGGATGAACTGGCCGGAGGCGACGTGGGCCTTGACCCGGGCGAAGACGTCCGGGCGGTGCTCCTTGAGCCAAGCCAGCTGCTGGGCTTGGGACATGGCGAACTTGAAGTCCGGGTTGCTGTCCATCAGGTTCACGACGTTGGCCGAGGTGCGGCCCACCTTTCGGACCGTCTCGCGCAGCGGCCACAGCCAGGCGGAGTCGATGTGCGCGTGGCCGATGGCGCTCAGGCGGTGGGAGCTGGCGGCGGCGGGGCGTCCCAGCACCTCCTTGAGCGCGCCGCGGGCGGCGCCCACGGTGGAGCGGATGTCCTGCAGGTCGATCTCGTCGAGGGAGGCTTCGATGGCACGCAGCACCTCGAACTTGCGCGGATCCCCGGCGGTGAGCTCGGCGCTGAGCTCGCCCAGCGTCTGCAGATCCTGGCACAGCTCCCACAGCTCGGTGTCGAAGTGGCTGATGTCCGCACGGGAGAGCCGGTACAGCGGGCGGGTGCCGGCGGTGGACTTCTCGCCCAGGAGCGTGGGGCGGAAGGGGTCGGAGCCGAGGATCATCGGGTTGGCTGCTGCCTCGACGTAGACCTCGAAGCGGCCGTTCGGGGCCGTCTTGTCGTCGACGGGGATCCACTGGTTGCGGGGGTTGAGCCCCTTCACCACGGTGCCGTCCGGCAGGTAGACCAGGCCCTCGGCGTGGAAGCCGGGGCTCTCCTCGCCGAAGCCGATGTTGAAGATGCACTCCAGGTCCATGCCCACGGCGCGCTCGGGAAGCTCGGCGGTCAGGCGGAACCAGCTGGTGCCCCAGGCCGGACCCCAGAGGTCGCCGACGGCGATGGGTTCGTAGCTCTGGGCCAGGGCGGTCTGCGGGGATACGGGCTCGCCGGGGCCGCCGTCGACATGCCACACCGTGAGGTCCAGCTGGACCGCGGGGGTGTGGACGGCTTCCTTCAGTCGTTCGGAGAGGAGGCGGGCCAGGCGGTCCTCAATGAGTTTACGATCGTCGTGCATGGCGGAAAGGCTCCGTTCGGATTGGTGCGTGGGGGTGGAAAGCAGTGGGGTGCGGGCCGCGCTAGCGGCGCAGTGCCGCGAGAGTGGGCGTGATGTCCGCGGGCCTGAGGACCTCGGTGATGCCGCGTTCGGCGAGGTGCGCGCTGTCCGCTGCCTTGGATGCAAGCACCACCGTGGGCCGCGCACCGGCCAAGGCCAGGGTCATCCACGCTTCGAAGAAGGTGCCCCCGGGTGCGCACTGGGCGCGGTGCGGGGCAAGCGACTCGTCGCCGACGTCGAGCACCAGGGCGGTGGACCGTGGCTGTGCCGCGGCCCCGGCGTGCAGCGCCTTCCGGTGCCCGCGGGCAAAGGCCGACACCGCCGCCCCCTGTGGCTTGACCGTCTGGTCCGTGGTGAGCAGGCCCAGGCTGTACTCAAGTTCGGGGAAGTCGGCAAGTTTCCTGTCGACGTCGTGCGAGGACCACCAGGTAACGCCCCAGAGGTTCTCGCAATCGAGGGCGTACTCAAGGGTCTTGGTGGCGAACTCCGCGGCATCGCCGGCGCCGACGTGCGGGCTGGGCGCCCCGACCTCCTGCAGCCAGATGGGCATCGCCGGATCCGCCGACCATCCCCTGGCCGTTTCGATCAGGTACTCGGCCAGCCGGAAGCTGGGCTCGCTCATGCCGCCGTAGAGCTGGGCGGTGTTGTTGAAGATCCAGGAGTGGACGGTGTTCATCGACCCGTGCCGGGAGGCCATGGACGGGAGAAAGCCATGGCGTCCGTCAAAGAACGCCGAATCGTACTCCGAGTGGTGGTGCCAGGCCCGCGGGGCACCCTCGGCGCAGGCGGCCAGCATGGTGCCCATCCAGCGCTCGGCCTCCCGGGGCGTGGCGGGCTGCCGCTGCGGGTGGATGGCCGAGGAGAACTGGCTGAACTCATTGCCCAGGCTCATGCCCAGGAAATTGGGCCGGTCCGCCAGCGAAGCGGCGATGGCCCGCAGATAGGCCGCCTGCCCGTCCACGATCGTCGGGTCGGTGAACAGGTTCTGCTGGTGCCAGCTCTGGGTCCAGGCCGGCACAAAGTCAAAGCTGGACAGGTGGCCCTGCAGGCCGTCCACCGACACGTCCAGGCCGCGCTCGGCCGCCGCATCCACCACGCTGCCCAGATCCGCCAGCGAGCGGGGGCGGATGAGCGTGCGGTTGGGCTGGAAGTGCGGCCAGAGCGCGAACACGCGGATGTGGTCCATGCCCAGTGCGGCGATCGCGTCGAGGTCGCGCCGCACCGCGTCCAGATCGAAATCCAACCAATGGTGGAACCACCCCTGTGATGGCGTGTAGTTGACCCCAAACCGGCCCTGGTGGTGACTCATGTGCCCTGCCTCGTCGACGTAGAAAATTCCTGGTGCCAAGGCAGCGGTCTCCGCTGGGGCGGGAGGAAACCTCCCCCGCTGCGGGCTGGAACTAATGCGATTTAGTCCCTGTGCCGTTGGCTCAGATATGACCATACAGACCGTGAGTGGCGTTTGCCTAGAGGTTTACTAATACGATTTAGTAAATTTCCGCCCAAAAGGCCGATTGGCTGGCCCCGGGGGCCGTCCGGCCGGAGTTTTGGGCCCGGCCGGGCGGTAATTCCGGACGGTCTAGACGGCCGCCGGCAGTGGCGGCGCGGTGCTGGCGCGCACGGACAGCACCGGCGTGGGGAGCTGGAGGCTCGCAGTGGCCGTGGGGTCGGCAATGATGCGCAGCAGCGCCTTGGACACCTGGTGGCCGAAGTTGAAGGTGTCCCCGGTCAGGGAGGTGATGGCGGGGTTGGTCAGCTTGGTCAGGGCCGAATCGTCGAAGGACACGATGGAGAGTTCCCGCGGCACGCTGATGTTCATCTCGGTAGCGATGCCCAGGCCAGCCAGGGCCATGACGTCGTTGTCGTAGATGATGGCCGTGGGCCGTTCCTGACGCGAGAGCAAGTGCCTGGTGGCCGCGGCCCCGGCGGAGTCGCTGAAATCGGTGGGCACCGATTCAATGGCGGGCAAGCCCAGGCGCTGGGCGGAATCGGCCAGCGCGCCGAGCCGCTGCTGGGTGTGCTGGAAGCCGGGGAGTCCGGAAATGTGCCCGATCCGCCGGTGCCCGATCGCCGCCAGGTAATCCACCACCGAGACCATCGCCGCCCGGTCGTCGGCCCAGACGCTGGCGAGGTGCCCGTGCTCCCCGGGGCCGCCGGCCACGACGGCCGGCATCGAGAGTTCCTCCAGCACCGGAATCCGTGGATCGCTCTCCATCAGGTCGATCAGGATCACGCCGTCGACACGGTTCTCGTTCCACCACCGGCGGTAGGTGGCAATTTCGGCCGCCGAATCCTCCACGATCTGCATCTGCAATGCCACCTTGGCGGCCGAAAGGCCCGCCTGGATGCCGGAAATCAACATGGAGAAAAACGGCTCGACGCTGAGGGTCTTGGCCGGGCGGGCAATCACTAAACCGATGACATCAGTCTTCGCCCCACTCAGGGCCCGCGCGGCACTGTTGGGCGACCAGTCCAGCTGCCTGGCCACCTCGATGATGCGGGCCCGAGTGGCCTCGCTGACCCCCGGCCGCCCGTTGAGGGCAAAGGAAACCGCCCCCCGGGAAACGCCGGCCTTGCTGGCAATATCGTCGATTGTCGGCCTGGATTTAGCCATTTTTTCTGCCCCTCGTTCCGCTTGTGTGGCGTGCGCTGGCGCGCAGCGGCCGGATGCACCCCGATGAGACCATCCGGCGCAAGATGTGACCAATTTCATGACAACCCTTGACAGCCACCCGCCGCAGATGGTGGAGTGACTACCACTATATCGGTTTAGTTCCCTTTCGGAATGTCCCTCACACCCCTTGGCACCACAACCTTTTCAGGAGTATATATGCGCAAGCATGCCCCCAAACTGGCCGCGTTGGCGGTTGCAGCCCTGGCTCTCGCTGGCTGCGGTGGCGCCGGCTCGGCCACACCGCAGGCCGCCTCGGGCCAAGTCACCGGCGATGTCACGCTGCAGACTTGGTCGCTGACGCCCAAGTTCACGGACTACCTTAACGAGGTCATTGCCGGCTTTGAGGCAAAGTACCCCGGCACCAAGGTCAAACTCGTTGACCAGCCCGGCGATGGCTATTCGGACAAGGTGCTTACCCAGGCCAGCTCCGGCACCCTGCCGGACGTCGTGAACCTGCCGCCGGACTTCGCCCTTCCGCTGGCCAAGCAGGGCATGCTGCTGGACATCTCCACCGTGGACAAGACCCTCCAGGACACCTACGTGGCCGGTGGACTCTCGGCGTTTGAGTACAAGGGCGTCAACGGCGTCTTTGGCTACCCCTGGTACCTGAACACCGATGTCAGCTACTGGAACACGGACAAACTCGATGCCAATGGCTTGGACGCCAAGAACCCGCCGAAGACCACCGCCGATCTGTTTGCCCAGGCCAAGACCATGCACGACGCCTCCGGGGGCAAGGAATACCTGATCAGCCGCAAGCCGGGCCTGGATGACTTCACCCGCGGCGGGATCGACATCCTGGCCGAGGACGGCAAGACGGTGGTGTTCAACACCGACAAGGCCGCGGCGATGCTGGACCAGTACCGCGATGCCTTCAAGGCCGGCTACATGCCGCCCACCGTGCTCAACAACGACTACCTGGGCAACTCCAAGCTTTTCGGCGAGGGCAAGGTTGCCTGGACCACCGGTGGCGGCAACTCCATCCCCAGCTTTGAGAAGGACAACCCCAGCCTGGCCGGCAAGGTCGTGGCCACGCCGTCGCTGGATTCACCGCCGCTGTACGTCCAGGGCCTGGGCGTCAGCGCCAAGAGCAAGAACCAGCCCGCCGCCATCGCGCTGGCGCAATGGGTGACCAATGCCGAAAACCAGGGCAAGTTTGCCCACCTGGTCAACATCTTCCCGAGCACCAAGTCCTCTGCGTCCGATCCGTACTTCGCCAAGAGCGATGGCACGCCGGCCAGCGACGCCAAGGTGCTGGCCTTCAAGGAGCTGGAGACGGCGAAGAACCTGCAGCCCTACGAGATCAACGGCGCCATGTCCGACATCCTGAGCCAGCAGATTGCCCTGGCCATCAAGGGCGATGTCTCCAGCAAGGCGGCCCTGGACGATGCGGCCAGCAAGATCAACCAGATGCTCGCCCGCGGCTAGGGTGTGTCTCCTAATCAGTGGTTTTGCGGTTTGGCATGATTGATGGGTGCCTTCTCGCTATTCCGTGTTGTCCGATGCCCAGTGGGAGTCCATTGCCCCGTTGATGCCCGATTCGTCGGGGAAACCGGGCCGACCCTTCAACGACCACCGGCTGATGACCGAGGGCATCATCTACCGCTACCGGGCAGGGATCCCATGGCGTGATCTCCCTGCCTATTTCGGGTCGTGGAAGACCGTGTGGAAGCACCACCGCCGCAACGCCGCCAACGGGACCTGGGACAAGGTCCTGGCGGCGTTGCTGACCCGCGCGGACACGGCCGGGCTGATCAACTGGGAGGTCTCGATCGACTCCACGGTCAACCGTGCCCACCAGCACGGCACGAACCTGCCCCGCCACACAGGGGGACCTGTCGAATTACAGGAATCTGCTCGACGAGCCTGAGGACCATGCCATCGGCCGGTCCCGCGGCGGGCTGACCACCAAGATCCACGCCCTGGTGGATGGCAACATGCGTCCCCTGGTCCTGCTGCTGGGGCCGGGCCAGGGCGGGGACTCGCCGATGTTTGAGAACCTCATGGAGGCCCTGAAGGTAGAAAGGCCCGGTCCCGGCCGGGCCCGCACCCGCCCGGACCGGGCCATGGCCGACAAGGCCTATTCCTCCAAAGCAATCCGGGCGTACCTGCGCGGGCGGGGCATCGAGTGCGTTATCCCGGAAAAGGACGACCAGAAGGCCAACCGGAAACGCAAGGGCTCCGCCGGGGGACGCCCCGTCAGATACGACAGGGACGCCTACAAACGGCGCAATGTGGTCGAGCGCAGCTTCAACACCCTCAAGCAATGGCGGTCCCTGGCCACCCGCTACGACAAACTGGCCCTCACCTACCGCTCAGCGGCCGTCCTGCACGCCGTCGTCATCTGGAGCGCCGCATTGGGAGACACGCCCTAGGGCGTGTCTCCTAATCAGTGGTTTTGCGGTTTGGCATGATTGATGGGTGCCTTCTCGCTATTCCGTGTTGTCCGATGCCCAGTGGGAGTCCATTGCCCCGTTGATGCCCGATTCGTCGGGGAAACCGGGGCCGACCCTTCAACGACCACCGGCTGATGACCGAGGGCATCATCTACCGCTACCGGGCAGGGATCCCATGGCGTGATCTCCCTGCCTATTTCGGGTCGTGGAAGACCGTGTGGAAGCACCACCGCCGCAACGCCGCCAACGGGACCTGGGACAAGGTCCTGGCGGCGTTGCTGACCCGCGCGGACACGGCCGGGCTGATCAACTGGGAGGTCTCGATCGACTCCACGGTCAACCGTGCCCACCAGCACGGCACGAACCTGCCCCGCCACACAGGGGGACCTGTCGAATTACAGGAATCTGCTCGACGAGCCTGAGGACCATGCCATCGGCCGGTCCCGCGGCGGGCTGACCACCAAGATCCACGCCCTGGTGGATGGCAACATGCGTCCCCTGGTCCTGCTGCTGGGGCCGGGCCAGGGCGGGGACTCGCCGATGTTTGAGAACCTCATGGAGGCCCTGAAGGTAGAAAGGCCCGGTCCCGGCCGGGCCCGCACCCGCCCGGACCGGGCCATGGCCGACAAGGCCTATTCCTCCAAAGCAATCCGGGCGTACCTGCGCGGGCGGGGCATCGAGTGCGTTATCCCGGAAAAGGACGACCAGAAGGCCAACCGGAAACGCAAGGGCTCCGCCGGGGGACGCCCCGTCAGATACGACAGGGACGCCTACAAACGGCGCAATGTGGTCGAGCGCAGCTTCAACACCCTCAAGCAATGGCGGTCCCTGGCCACCCGCTACGACAAACTGGCCCTCACCTACCGCTCAGCGGCCGTCCTGCACGCCGTCGTCATCTGGAGCGCCGCATTGGGAGACACGCCCTAGCACCCACCGCAGCCACCGGCTGCTCGAGTTAGGCGGCGGGTGCGCAGGCGCAGACCGGCACCCGCCGTGCAGGACAGGGGCACCACAAGCCTTCTTCGTTGCCGACCGGCAGGGGAGGGGATCCGGGCCCGGCACACCGAAAGCAAGGAATACGATGAAGTCCCACCGTTGGTTTACCCCCTGGGTGCTGGTCCTGCCGGCACTGCTCTGGTTGGCGGTCTTTAGCATTTGGCCATCGCTGAACACCATCCGGTTGTCGTTCACGAACACCAAGCCGCTCGGCGGTGGCGACTTCGTCGGGATCCGCAACTTCGTGGACCTCTTCCATGACGACCAGCTGGCCAATGCACTTCTGAACAGCGTGATCTACATGCTGGTCTGCCTGCCGCTGCTGACCATCGGGCCGCTGCTGATCGCCATCCTGGTCCAGAAGAAGCTGCCCGGCATCACGTTCTTCCGCACGGCGTTCTATACGCCCGTCATTGCCTCAGCCGTCGTCGTCGGCCTCATCTGGACCTGGCTGCTGGACGACCGCGGCCTGATCAACAACATGGCCACCAGCCTGGGCTTCCTCCAGGGCCCGATGCCGTTCCTGACGGACAGGTGGCTGGTGCTGTTCAGCGCCATCAGCCTCACCGTCTGGAAGGGGCTGGGCTACTACATGATCATCTACGTTTCGGCCCTGGGAAATGTACCCAAGGAACTGCACGAGGCGGCGGCCGTGGACGGCGCCGGCGTGCTGCGGCGCTTCTTCAACGTCACCCTGCCCAGCCTGCGCAACACCATCGTGCTGGTGGCCATCCTGGTCTCGGTGTCGGCGCTGCGGGTGTTCTCGGAGCTATACCTGCTCACCGGCGGCAAGGGCGGCCCCGGCGGCAAGGACATGTCGGTGGTGATGCTGATCCAGCAATATGCCCGCGGATTCTATGGCGACCTGGGCTATGCCTCCGCGCTGAGCATCGTGCTCTTCGCTGTCACCATTGTCCCCATGCTGGTGCTTGCCCGGATCAACCAGAAGGCGAATGACTCATGAGCGTACAGAGCCCCCCGCGGCCCGCTGCCGCCCCCGCACGCCCAGCCCGCCACAGCGTTGGCGCAGGGCCGCAACGCAAGCGGCGCAGCAGAAGCTTCAACAGCACCTCCTGGCAGGAAATTGTCCTGCGCTACGCACTGCTGCTGTTTGTCCTCTTCATCTGCATCGGCCCGTTCCTGTGGGAGTTCTCCACCTCCCTGAAGGGCTCCGGCGAGGACATCTACACCTCCACGCCCTCCTTCCTGCCGCAGCAGCCCACGCTGGACAACTACGCGGCAGTGAACAAGACCATTCCGGTGCTGGGCTACATCGGCAATTCCCTGATCGTGGCGGCTCTGGCGATTTTCGGAAACGTCACCTTTGCGACGTTGGCCGGATTCGCGATGGCGCGGCTGAAGTTCCGGTACCGCAAGATCGTGATCGGCGCGTTCCTGGCGACCTTGGTCCTGCCGGGCGAGGTCACCATCGTGTCCCAGTTCGTCACCATCAAGGACCTGGGCCTGGCCAACACGCTTCTTGGCGTCGCCCTGCCGGGCATGATCGCCGCCCTGAACGTCCTGCTGATGTACAACGCCTTCCGGGCCATTCCCGAGGAGATCGACCAGGCGGCCATCATGGACGGCGCCAACGTCTGGCAGCGGCTGCGCTTCATCGGCCTCCCGGCCGTCAAGGGAACCCTCGCGGTGATCATTATCTTCACCTTCATCGGCGCCTGGGACGACTTCCTGTGGCCGCTCATTGTCCTGACGGACCCGCAAAACTTCACCCTGACCATCGGCCTGCAGTACCTGGCCGGCACCTTCAGCAATGACCAGCGGTTGATCGCGGCCGGCGCCATGATCGCCTTCATCCCTGTCGCCATCGTCTTTGCCTCCGTGCAGCGCTGGTTCTTCAAGGGCGTGGGCGAGGGAGCGGTCAAGGGCTGACCGCGCCGCCACCTCCACTTTCCGCAACCAAAGGAGCATCTCTTGGCATGTGAACCATCTGTTTTCCGCACGGCGCGCCGGCTCACGGCAATCGCCGGGGCCGCCGCCGTGGCGGCGGGCCTCCTGCTGGCCGCGCCGGCCGGCGCATCGCCCGGGGCGTCACCCGGTGCATCCCACCCGCCGTCCCACTCCTCATCCCGTTCGGGGGAGGAGGACCACCGCGTGGTGGTGTACTACCAGACGCAGTACAACAACGGCAGCTACGTTTCCCCCAAGGCGTTGACGGACCACCGCACCGGCACCACCGACCTGATCGTCGCGGCCATCCACGTCAACGAGACCCCCGGAGACATCCGGCTCAACGACGATGCGCCAACGGACGCCAAGTTCACCCCGATGTGGAATGAGCTCGGGGCCATGCAGCGCAAGGGTGTGAATGTCCTGGGCATGCTCGGCGGGGCGGCCCGGGGCAGCTACGCGCGCCTGGAACCGGCCACCTTCGACACCTACTACCCGGCGCTGAAGGCCATGATCGGCAAGTACAAGCTGGACGGTTTGGACCTGGATGTCGAGGAGCAGATGTCCCTGGCGGGCGTTGAAAACCTGATCGACCACCTAAAGAAGGACTTCGGCAAGGATTTCATCATCACCCTCGCCCCGGTGGCGCCGGCGCTGTACGGCGGCGGCAACCTGTCCGGCTTCAGCTACGACGAGCTCTACAAGAGCCGCGGGGCGTCCATCAGCTGGTTCAACGCCCAGTTCTACTGCGGCTGGGGCAACCTCGCCACCACCGCGGGGTACGAGAAGATCATCAACCACGGCGTGGTGCCGGCGGACAAGGTAGTGGCGGGCACCTACACCACCACGGAGGGCTGCTCCGGCTACGTGCCCATGCCCACGCTGGTGCAGACCATCAAGTCGCTGTCCGGCACTTACAAGGACTTCGGCGGGGTGGCCTCCTGGGAGTACTTCAATTCGCTGCCCGGCGGCACGGCCGCACCCTGGGAATGGGCGCAGAACACCAGTGCGGCCATGGGGGCCGCGCACCACGGCTGGGGGCACTAGTGGCAACAGTCATCGGCCTGGACATCGGCGGATCAAAGACCCGCGGCATCAGATGGCACGACGGCGCCATTGCGGGGGACTGCACCGTGGGCAGCGCGAATGTGCAAAACGTGTCCCTCTTTGAGGCCACCGGGAACCTGGCCCAGCTCTTTGCCGGCCTGGGCGCCGACGGCGTGGACGAGGTCTGTGCCGGTGCCGGTGGCATCGACACTCCCGAGGACGCCGCCGCGCTGGCGGAGCTGATCGGGCATTTTCTTCCCGACGCGCGGGTGAGAGTGGTCCACGACACCCGGCTGCTGCTGGCCGCGGCCCGGACGGAGACGGGCATTGCCGTCATCGCGGGCACGGGCTCGGCGGCGTGGGGCCTCGACGCTGCCGGCGCCCAGTCGCGTGCCGGCGGATGGGGCTACCTGTTGGGGGACGAGGGCAGCGGCTATTGGTTTGGCCGCGAGGCCGTCCGCCACAGCCTGCGCCGGGCCAACCGGGGATTGGCGCCCGACGTGCTCACACGATTGCTGCTGGAACGCTGCGGGCTGCGGGAACCGGAGGAGCTCATCGCGCACTTCCATGCCGGCACCACCCGCCAGTACTGGGCCGCCTTGTCGCCGCTAGTCTTTGACGCAGCCGATGCGGGCCACGGGGACAGCCTGGCGCTGGTTGAGGCGGCCGGCGCGGACCTGGCCGAACTTGCGGCCGGCTGCGCCGCCCCGCTCGGAAACCCGGGGCCGGTGGTCCTGGGCGGCGGCCTGGGCATGAACCAGCCGCGGCTGCAGGACAGCTTCACGAGCCAGCTGGCTGCCCGCGGACTGGACGATGTTCGGATCCTGGACCGGGACCCCGTGTTCGGGGCCCTGGAACTCGCCACCCACCGCGAATTGGCGCCGACGGCGTAGGCGCACCACCGGGGTGCCGGCGTCATGCCGCCGGCACCCCGCCTCCACCACCCACGCCGGGGTACGCTGTGTTCCCCGGCCACCAGCCACCCGAAAGGTTGCGCGTTGACGCACGAAGCCGAAACCCTCCACACCTCCGGCGCCGCGGCACCCGGCGCCGGCGCCGGCGATTCCACCGGCACCATTGGCGCGAAACTCCAGGCGTGCGCTGAACGGATCCGCACGGCAACGGGGGACGAGCGCCTGGCCTCGATGTTCCTGGCCTGCATGCGCAACACCCTGGACACCACCCTGTGGCGCGAGGCGGATGGTTCCACCTTTGTCATCACCGGCGACATTCCGGCCATGTGGCTGCGCGACTCGTCGGCCCAGATGCGCGCGTTCCTGCCCCTGGTGGAAGCCGAGGGGCCGCTCTTCGACATCGTGGCGGGGCTGGTGCGCCGCCAGTTCGCCTTCCTCAACCACGACCCTTACGCCAATGCCTTCAACCGCGAGCCCAATGGCGCCTCCTACGATCCGCACGACGCCTGCGACGATCCCTGGATCTGGGAGCGAAAGTACGAGATCGACTCCCTGGCCTTCCCGGTGCAGCTGGCCCACCAGCTCTGGCTCCGGAGCGGCCGGACCGAGTTCTTCACCGCCGACGTCCACCGCGGCCTGGCCGCCATCGTGGCGCAGTGGCGCACGGAACAGGACCACCGGGGGCAGTCACCCTACCGCTTCGAGCGCCAGACCGACCTGCCCTCCGAGACGCTCGCCGACGGCGGACTGGGCTCGCCGGTGGCCGTCACGGGCATGACCTGGGCCGGCTTCCGCCCCAGCGACGACTCCTGCGTCTATGGCTACAACATCCCGGCCAACCACTTTGCCCACATCGCCCTGGGGTACATTGCCCAGATCGCCGCCGAGGTCTACGACGACGAAGCACTGGCGGCGTCCGCACAGTCCCTGGCGGCCGAGATTGCCGCGGGCATCGCCGCCCACGGCGTGGTGGACCACCCGGACTTTGGCCAGATCTACGCCTATGAGGTGGACGGGCTGGGGAACACCCTGCTGATGGACGATGCCAACATGCCCAGCCTGCTTTCGTTGCCGCTCACCAGCGCCGTGTCCGCGGCGGATCCGCTCTACCTTGCCACGCGCCGCTTTGTCCTGAGCCCGGCGAACCCGCACTTCCATGCCGGCACCGAGGCGGCGGGCGTGGGCAGCCCGCACACGCCGCCGGGCTACATCTGGCCGATCGCCCTCGCGGTCCAGGGGCTGACGACGTCGGACCGGGCGGAGCAGTGGCGCCTGCTCGAAATGCTCCGCGACACCGACGGTGGCACCGGGTTCATGCACGAGGGGTTCGACCCCAACGACCCGGCGCGGTTCACCCGGCCGTGGTTCTCCTGGGCCAATTCCATGTTCTGCGAACTGTTGCTGCGCTACAGCGGTCTTGACGGCACTGCCGCCCAGGCAAGCTAACTGGAACAGGGATTGAGCAGCATCCGTGATGCCAGTAACGCTAAGGCTGTTCTATGGCTTGGTGGGCCGTTAGGATCGCTTCATGGCCGTGGACTACCTGAGCGATGCCCAGGTTTCCGGGCATTGCGGCCACCAGGATGCTCCGGTGCGCTCTTCAGCTGACGACGGTACAGATCCTGCTCAACCCCCATGAGGTGGCACGGTGACCAACCATGATGAGGCGGCGGCTGTCCGGCCGTTGACACTGGCGTGGGTGGGGCGGCATCTGGCGGCCGGCGAACGGATCGTCAGAACTGAGGTGCTGCACGGCGGCATCACTGCCGAAATGCGGAGGCTGACCATCGGCACGCGGGACGGAGGCACCCGTGGCCTGGTGTTGCGGACCTTCGTCAACATGGAGCACGCCCAGGACTGGCTGAACAGGGAGGCTGGCGCCCTGACCCTGCTCACGGGGACCGGCGTGCCGGCTCCTGGACTGGTTGCGGTTGATCCGATCGCCGCGCATTGCGAGTATCCGTCGCTCCTTATGACACATCTGGCGGGCCGGACGGTTCTCGACGATGAGGGATTGGAGACTCGCGTCCTTTTGCTGGCCCGTCAACTCGTCGCGATCCACGCGTTGCGGCCCGACGAGATGCCCCCGGAGTATGTGGCGTGGACGACCGCCGACACCGTCGTGGTTCCAAAGGGCGCCGACACGGCGGCATGGGCCGCGGCGATCGACGTGATCCGCAAGCCCGTGCCGCCCTATGAAGGGCGGCTCCTGCACCGGGACTTCCAACCTGGCAACGTGCTGTTCGATGTGGCGCACCCAAGGCTGGCAGGTGCCCGGATCACCGGCGTCGTCGACTGGGCACAGGCCTCCTGGGGCCCGGCGGATCTCGATGTGGCGCACTGCTCCACCAATCTCGCGCTGCTGCATGGCCCGGAGTGGGGCCCGCGGTTCGCTGAGGCGTATGAGGAGGCCGGCGGGGTGCTGGCCGCGGCCGCGAGCGAGCGGCAGTACTGGCGGGTGCGGAGCGGGCTGGCGTTCTCAGAAGAAGTGCAGCTGGTGGCGCAGCCGTGGCGCGAGTCAGGGAGGACAGAGCTGACGACGCGAGCGGTGGAGGAGCGGCTGGATGCCTATGTCACCGCCCTGATGGACGCACTGGCCTGAGCCAAGGCGGCCCGGGACGGGCACAATACTGCCCTGACAACGACACGCTGTCGGCGCAGTATTGTGGTGCTCTGGGGGCGCACGGGTGCGTATCGCATTCTCGCAAACGATCCTTTCCGGGAGGAAGATCGAAACGGCCCGAGAGCGCACCGTAGTTGCCTGCAGCACGAGTCCAAGTCGGTTGTGATCACCACCCCGGTCCTGGATGAAGGCTTTGTCGGCAACATCGAGGAAAAAGAACCGTTCCAAATCCGCCTGAGAAGGCATATCAACGAAGCGCCCGTAACGAGCAACTGGCGCCAGCGGCTGTACGGGTCGCGTGCCCCAGTACTGGGTTGGGTTGGTGCCCGTTGCCGGCGCCAACCCAACCCAGCTCCTAGCCCTTGACCGAGCCGGCCGTCAGCCCCTGGACGATGAACTTGCTGGCAAAGGCGAAGATGGCCAGCGTGGGCACCACCGTCAGCACCGCGGCGGCGGACATGGATCCCCAGTCGATGTTGAAGCTGGAGATGAAGCCGGCCAGCGCCGTCGGAATGGTCTTGTTGGCATCGCTGTTCATCAACGTCACCGACAGGAAGAGCTCATTCCAGCAGTTCACAAAGTTGAAGATGAAGCTTGCCGCGACGCCGGGCAGCATGACCGGCACCAGCACCCGGAACAGCGCCCCCAGCCGCGAACAGCCGTCGATCATCGCGGCCTCCTCCAACGCGTCGGGGACGTTTTCGAAGAAACCGCGCAGCATGATGGTGCAGAACGGGATGCAGATCGCGATGTAGATCAGGATCAGCCCGGTTTTGGAGTCCACCAGCCCCAGGTTGCTCATCATCAGGTACAGCGGCCCCAGCGCAATGAACCCCGGGATCATCTGCGTGACGAGGAAGGCGCCCAGCACCGCCCCGCGTCCGGCGAACTGGAACCGGGCCAGCACATACGCCGAGAGCAGCGAGATCAGGGTGGCCACGGAGGACGCCACCAGGGCCACGATGAGGCTGTTGACCATGTACTGGCCGAAATCCGAATTCGTGAACAGTCCGATGTAGTTTTCCAGCGACCGCTGCCGCGGCCAGTAGTCCAGGGCCAGCGTGTAGATGGCCCCCGGCTCCTTCAGCGAGGTGATGATGATCCAGTACAGCGGAAACACCGTCGCGATGAGGCACAGCCCCAGGAAGACGATCTTGACCGTCCGCCCCGCGATACTTTCTCGGTTGATCATCGCTCTCCCTTTCGAAGGCGGACGGCCATGAGGTAGAAGGCCGCGAAAAGCATGAGGGCCACGACGACGATCAGGCCAAGGGCCGAGGCCTTGCCGTAGTCACCCTCCTGGGTGATTTTGATCATGTATGTGGTGATGATGTGGGTCTGGTCGGCCGGACCGCCGCCGGTCATCGCAAAGATGATGTCCGGGAAATTGAAGATCCAGATCACCCGCAGCAGGATGGTCAGGGCCAGTGTGGTGGCAATGCTGGGCAGCGTGATGTTGAAGAACGTGCGCACCTTGCCGGCACCGTCCAAGGCGGCCGCCTCGTACATTTCATCGGACACCGGCTGGAGGGCGGCCAGGATCATGATGGCGAAAACGTCACGCCGTACCAGATGTTGGCAATGATGATGGCCGTCATGGCAAAGCCGGGTTCGGCCAGCCACGGGATCGGCGAGTTGATCAGCCCGGCCTTCATGAGCAGATCGTTGACCACGCCGAATTCCGCGTTGAACATCCAGCGGAAGAGCATGCCGATGAGGAAGCCCGACACCGCCCAGGGGAAAAAGATCATCGCCTGGTAGGCCCCGCGCATCCTGAACCGCCGCTTCAGGAACAGCGCGACGGCGAAGCCGATGACCACCTGTGGAACGAGCGAACCCACCACCCAGACCACAGTGTTGCGGACGATGCCCCAGAACTCGGGCGCGTCCAGCAGGGACTTGAAGTTGCCCAACCCCACCCACGAGGTGTCGGAGAGGTCGTTCAGATTCCAGTTCCGGAACGCCATCTGGCTGCCGGCGATCATTGGATAGTAGGTGAAGATGCCGCCGAACACCGCCGCCGGTGCCAGGAAGGCCAACAGGGTCAGGGCCGTCCTGGAATTGAAGCGCTTCTTGGAACCATTCCTGTTGCGCGACCCGGACGGTGCGTCCCTCCGCAGGGAGGGACGCACCACCGCGCGCTCGGTGTCGAGAGCCCCTGTTGGCTAGCCCGCCCTCTTTTGGGACCAGTACGTGTCCCAGCTGGCGAGCAGTTCGCTGGTGGACATTTGCCCGGTCAGCACGCGCTGGAGCACGCCGTCGGACTTCTTGATCCACTCGGTCCACCAGGACACCCCGCGCGGCTGGACGGCGGAGATGTACGTCTGCGGGTTTTCCGTCGTCGTCACGTACGCGGCCCAGGGGCCGGTGCTGTAGAAGCTG
The DNA here is from genome assembly GCF_050156935.1 of Pseudarthrobacter sp. P1. Lineage (NCBI taxonomy): Bacteria > Bacillati > Actinomycetota > Actinomycetes > Micrococcales > Micrococcaceae > Pseudarthrobacter > Pseudarthrobacter sp. P1. The sequence continues at coordinate 698,338 of NZ_CP189584.1, forward strand.
TCCTTGGCGGCGGACTTTAGGGTCGGCACCAGGCTGTTCTCCTTGGTGAAGGTCGCGGCCGCGTCGCCCTGTGCCAGGTACTTGATTAGCTTCACGGCCTCGGGCTTGGCCTTGGAGCTGGCAGCAATGCCCCAACCGGCGGAGGCGACGGGCTGGATGGCCTTGCCCGAGGGGCCCACTAGCAGCGGTGCCACGTTCCACTGGTCCGCAGTGATGGACTTGGACTCCTTGACGGTGGCGATGACCTCGGGGTCCTGCAGCAGGAACGATGTCGAGCCATTGCTGAAGCCCTGGACCATTTCCGGGTAGCCCCAGGCGACCGAGGAGGGCGGGGAGCCCTTCTTGAAGAGGTCGACATACAGATCCATGGCTTCCTGCGCCCTGGGCGAGGAGAAGATGGTCTTGCCGCTGCCCAGTTTGATGGCGTTGTCCTTGTCGATCTCGTCGGCCACGTAGGCCTCGATGATGGCGACGGCGTTGGAGTTGGCGCCGCCGTGGAAGGCGTAGCCAAACTTGTTCTCCGCGGGCTTGTTCAACCGCACGGCCAAGGGGACGGCCACCACCCAGGCCGCCCTGGGCCGCGCACTGCTGGACCTGACGCGGGAGGCCCCCGAGGCCGCGTGCCGGGTGGTGACGGTCAGCCCGGACGTCAGCTCCAGCACCAACCTCGGCGGCTGGGTCAACAAGGTGGGGGTTTGGTCACCGACGGAACGGCGGAACTGGTTCGACGACGATGCCGAAACCATTCTGCACTGGCGGGAAAAGCCCACCGGGCAGCATGGGGAGCTGGGCATTGCCGAGACGAACCTGGTGGGGCTGCTCGGTGAACTTGGGGCGACCTGGAGCCGCTGGGGCGAGACCCTGCTGCCCATCGGCGTGCTCTACGACCCCTTCGTGGAGCGGGCACTGGAACCGTGGTCGTTCGGCATCTATGCCGGCGGCCAGTCCATCCTGGTGGGCGCCCCGTCCGGGGTCACCCTCGCCGCGGAGGGCGGGGCGCACCAGTCCATCACCACGCCGTCCATCGGGCTCGAACAGCCCGGCTGCACCACCTGCGAACCGGCGTTTGCCGTCGATGTCGAGTGGACGCTGCTGGCCAGCCTGGCCCGGCTGGGCCGGCCCGACGGGACCTCGGCCTACCTGCGCCTCTCCACCCGGCCCGTGGACCAGGCCCTGGCGGCAGTGCCCACCGATGCCGCGGCGAGGGAGCGCCGGCGGCGCCAGGTGGTGGCCGGCGCCTACGCCGTGGTGCGACGCAGCAATCCCGCCGTCACCATTGTGGCGATGGGCGCCATGGTGACCGAGGCACTGGCCGCCGGGGACCGCCTGGCCGACGCCGGCATCGCGGCCGATGTGGTGTGCGTGACCAGCCCCGGCCTGCTTTTCGATGCGGTCCAGGCACGAGGGGGCCGCGGCGAGGGAAGCAGCGCGATCCTGGACCAGGTCTTCCCCGCGGACCGGGCCGCACCGATGGTGAGCGTGCTGGACGGCCATCCGCACACGCTTGCCTTCCTGGTCGGGATCAACCAGGTCGCCAGCGGCATTGGGTGTGCGCCGGTTTGGCCAGGCGGGGTCGCTTGAGGAGACATACAGGTACCATGCCCTCGATGCGGACAGCATCGTGATGGCGGCCCTGGACCGCCGCCAATGAGGTCAGTTGCGGGCGGAAACCGTTAATAGCGTTAATAGAGCGTCACGATACATCCAATTCACCGTGTGCTGCCGCGTCGTTAACAAAGGCCGGGCATACTACTTACTGGACTATCACGTTTCAAGAGGAGATCCATGGCAGCGAAAACAGTAGACGCAGCAAAGCCCCGGCTCAAGGCAGTGCTTGATGTACTGGCCGAATCCGTCTGGGCAGGGGAGCCGCTCAATGCGGGCCAGGTATTGGCAGGGGCCGTGGAACGGCATCCCTTCTCCGACCGCGAGGCCGAGCTGCTCAGCGGCGGCATCCCGCGCGGCCACAAGAACCTGACGGCCGCAACGGCGAAGCTGGCCAAGGCCGGCTGGCTGGTGAAGGGCCGCTCCGGCTGGACCATCACCGACGACGGCCTGCGGGCGACGGTGGCCTTCGCCGACGCCGATGCCTTTGCCGAGGCCCTGGAGAACGGCACGCCGGTTCCCGCCGACCTGCCCGTCCCCACCGAGGCTCCGGCCGCGAAGGCGGGCACCCGCCGCAAGGCGCCGGCCAAGTCCGCAGCGAAGGCCACGGCGGATGCAGCGCAGGCGCCGGCACCCGCCGACACGGACGGGCAGCCGGACGCCGTCGCCATCGCCGGTGACTTCAACACCCTGCTGGGTGCACCCGAGGACTGGGCGCCGCAGCACGATGCCGCGCAGATGGCGTTCGACGCCGGCAACCGCGTCTGGACGCTGGCAGCCGAGCTTCCGGCCGGCTTCTACACCTACAAGGTGGCCATCAACCGTGGGTGGGAGGAGAACTACGGGGCCTTCGGCATCCGCGAGGGCGCCAACCATGAGCTGGCGCACGACGGCGGACCCGTCACGTTCACCTACAACCACACCACCCGGGACATCACCGTCGGCTAACTGCCCGCGAGGAAAGCCCGGATACGCAAAAGACCTTCGGTGTCACCAGCCAGCTGGCCTGTGACACCGAAGGTCTTTTGCCGTTAAGGTCTAGAGTTGTGCCGCTGCGGCGAGCGGGTGGATGGTGACGCCCTGGACCACGCGGTTCACCGATGCGTCGGGGAACGGGTTGTCGGGGGTCTTGCCCAGTTCCAGCGAGTAGGACAGCGCAAACAGCTGGGCGATCAGCACGTACGGCAGTGCCAGCGCTGCGTCCTCGACGCCGTCGAGCCCGTCCACCAGCCAGACGCCGTCCAGCTCCGCTGCCACCTCGGGCGTGGCGGTGATGGCGAGGACATTGCCGGCCGGCAGCGACTGGCGCAGCTCGGCCAGGATGTCCAGGTCGTAGGCACGCGTGCCGGCGTCGGAGGAGATGTACAGGACCACGAGGGTCGTCGGATCCAGCACGGCCTTGGGCCCATGGCGGAAGCCAAGCGAGGAATCAAAGTACGTGACCACCGTGCCGGCGGTCAGCTCGAGCAGCTTCAGCGCCGATTCCTGGGCCAGGCCGCGCAGCGGGCCGCTGCCGAGGTAGACAATGCGCTCGAAGCCACCCTTGGCCAGGTCCAGGATGGCGTCCTGGCGGCTGGCCAGGATGCCTTCGGCGGCGGCGGCGAGCTGTTTGCCCAGCTCCGTGGAGCCTGCGGCGCCCAGGACCAGCCAGGCGGAGAGCACCATGGAGGTGACGGAGGACGTCATGGCGAAACCCTGGTCGTTGGCCGCTGCAGGCATCAGCAGGGCAAAGGAGTTCTCGGCGCCGGCGTGGCGGAGGTACAGCTTGCCCTCCGGGGCGCAGGTGAGGACGAGGTGGTAGGACTCGGCCAGCAGCTGGTCCGCAATTTCGGTCGCGGCAACACTCTCCGGGCTGTTGCCCGAGCGGGCGAAGGACACCAGCAGCGTGGGCACGTCCTCGGCAAAGAAGTCGTGCGGGTTGGAGACGATGTCGGTGGTGGCGACGGCCTCGACGCGGCGGCCCAGCCGGCGGGCCAGGCTCGGGGCCAGGATGTCGCCGGCAAAGGCGGAGGTGCCGGCGCCGGTGAGGACGATCCGCAGGTTGTCCCGCTCCAGCAGGGGGGTGAGGAAGGCATCAAGCTCCGCTCGCGCGCCGGCAACGATCTGCGCGGTTTCGCGCCAGACGGCGGGCTGCTGGCCGATCTCACGGGCGGTGGCTTCGGCGCCGCGGTCCTTCAGCTGGACGGGCGACAGGCCAAGAAACTGTGTCATGAATCGTCTTTCGGATGGTGGGCGGGCGGCACAAGCGTACCGGCTGGACCGGTGCGGGCACCGGCGGGGAACGGCGGATGTGCCGCAGTGGTATCAAATTTAGGATACTGGTCTGCTTTTTTGCTGTCAATGATCGATAGTGGTCTATATCTGGTCTTTGAAATGGAATACAGCTACGATGCTGGTATGACTGACGCGACCAACTCCCCGGCCGAGGCGTTCAGCCTGCCCGGGCAGAAGCTGTACCAGCGCACCGCGGCCCAGCTGCTGGACGAGATCCGGCGCAGCGGCGCCGTGCCGGGGGACCGGCTGCCCTCCGAACGCCAATTGGGCGAACGCTACGGTGTTTCCCGGGTCACGCTCCGTGCGGCGCTGAAGGAGCTGGAGGGCCGCGGTGTGATCGCGTCCTCGGCCAACCGGGGCTGGTTCCTCGCGGAGCCGGCCAAGGCATCGGTGCCGGTGGGCGGCGTCCAGGGCCTGGCCGACTACGCCGCCGCCAATGGCCTGGACTCCCGCGCCATTGTGGTCGCCACGGCGGTCCGGCCCAGCACCATCGACGAGGCCGAGACGCTCAAGATCGGCCCGGGCGCGGCCCTGTTCACCATGAGCCGGCTGCGTTTTCTGGGCGACCAGGTGGTGGTGTTGGAGCACAACCGGGTGCCCCACGCGATGTGCCCGGCCCTGGCGCACACGGATTTCGAAAAGGAGACGCTGTTCGCCACGCTGCGTGCGTCCGATCCGCCGCAGATCCCCTCCGTGGCCAACTACGAGGTGGAGGCCCGCAACCCCACCGAGGAGGAACGCGGATTCCTGGAAATCACCGACGGCACGCCCGTCTTGGTCGCCACCCAGCTCGCCTTCAACCAGCAGGGCCGCCCGCTGGAGCTGACGGTGGCGGTGTACCGTGCTGACCGCTACCGTTTCCGCGGGTCCATCACGAACTAGGCTCCGCCACCGCAACTCTCATATTCCGGCTTATCTGCCGTGATTCCGAGCGCCGGTGGCGCGTAGTGTGCCGGATGCGGAGATGGGCGGCTTGCGAAAAGGTGAACCTCCCCCTTGCAAGTACCCCCGAGACGTGCGGTTCGTGAGCGAACTGCCCCGCAACGCCCGCGGCAAATTGCAGCATTTCCGGCTGCGCGAAGCCATCGCCGACGAACGCCCGATAGGACCCATGAAGATTGCAATTGTTGGCGGCGGCCCCGGCGGCCTGTACTTTGCCGCATTGATGAAGCAGCGCAACCCTGCCCACCACATCACCTTGTGGGAGCGCAACGCCGCCTCTGACACCTTTGGCTTTGGCATCGTCTTCTCAGAGGAAACCCTTGGTGGCATCGGCAACGCCGATCCCGTGGTGGCCCACTACATGAGCCGCCGCTTCGCCCGCTGGAGGGACATCGACATCCACTTCAAGGGCCAGACGAACACTGTGCGAGCACAAGGATTTGCCGCCATTAGCCGGAAGGAACTACTGGAACTGTTGCAGCGGCGCACCCTTGAACTGGGCGTGGACATCCGGTTCAGTACCATGGGCCCGCCCGTGGAGGAGCTGGCCGCCAACTACGATCTGGTGCTCGCCGCCGACGGTGCCAACTCCGCGATCCGGGCCAAATACGCGGATTCGTTCAAGCCAAGCCTGGACGTGCGCCCCAACAAATACATGTGGCTGGGCACCAACAAGGTGTTAGAGGCGTTCAAGTACTTCGTCAAGGAGACCGAATGGGGCGTCATGCAGATCCACGGCTATCCCTACTCCGACCAAGGCTCCACGTTCATCGCCGAAATGTCCCCGGACGCTTGGCATGCCGCCGGCTTTGACGACACCGCGAACGACGCCTTCGCCCCTGGTGTTTCCAATGAGAAGGCCGTGGCGAAAATCCGGGCGATCTTTGCCGACGAGCTCGGCGGGCACCAGGTCCTGACCAACAATTCCAAGTGGGTGAACTTCACCACGGTTCGCACCAAGAACTGGCGCAACGGCAACGTGGTGTTGCTGGGCGACGCCGCCCACACGGCCCACTTCTCCATCGGGTTCGGCACCAAATTGGCCATGGACGACGCCCTGGAACTGGCCGATTGCCTCCACGAACACGCTGGCGTGAATGCGGCTCTGGAAGCCTACGAGGCAGAACGCCGCCCGATGGTCGAATCAACCCAACGCGCCGCCCAGGCCTCAATGGAGTGGTTTGAGAACATCGACCAATACAAAGACCAGGACCCGGCCCAGTTCTGCATCAACCTGCTCACCCGCAGCCGGCCGTATCGCCCATGACAACCTGATGGAGAGACGAGAAACCGCCGCTGTTGCGATGACCGCTTGAACCTGCCGACGTCAAGGTCTTGCCGGGGCCGTAGTGGCCTGTGTTTGCCGGGTTTGACTTCATGCATTTTGCGGGCCAGTTTGACCTGGCGCGGGCCGACGAATGGCGACCCGGGGACCCCTTGCACGCTAACTATTCAGTGTTACTATGTAGTGGTAGTCAGCAACACAGAGTAGTTGAAAGGAGAGGTTCCATGGGCAAGCAGAGGACCGAGATGCTCAAGGGCACGCTCGAGGGCATCGTTCTGGCAATCCTGGCCGTACGGCCGGCGTACGGCTATGAGATTACGGCCCAGCTGCGTGACCAGGGTTTCTCCGACATCGCCGAGGGCACCATCTATGCCCTGCTGGTCAGGATCGAACAGCGCGGCCTCGTCGACGTCGAGAAGGTCCCGTCAGAGAAGGGACCGCCGCGCAAGGTCTACTCACTGAACGCACTGGGCGGCGAGTACCTCGACGAGTTCTGGAAGACCTGGAGCTTCCTCGCAGAACGGATCAACCAGCTCCACCACCGCATCGAACACCCACAGGAAGAAGGAGTCTAGCCATGGCCGCACGATGGATCGAACTGATCACGGGATCGTTCGAGGACAAGAAGCGCTGGCGCCAATACAAGACCCGGAAGGAAGAGCTCCCCACGAGCTACCGAACCGCAATCGAGGGGATAGAGCGCTACTTCATGTACGCTGGGTCGATCGTCAAGGGCGATGTCCTGATGCAAATGCTCGAGGACCTCGCCGACCTGATCGAGGGCGCCGCCGCCGACGGCACCCCGATCCGCGACATCGTCGGGGAAGACCCGGTGGAGTTCGCAGACACCTTCATCCAGAACTACTCGGACGGCCAGTGGATCAACAAGGAGCACAAGCGCCTGACCGACGCCATCGACCAGTCCGCCGACGAGGCGTGAACGCGCCGGAAACGGAGAACCGGATATGACCACCAACCAGGCCCGCGAACCTGCGATCCGGGTGCAGGGCATCGAGAAGTCGTTCAAGGATCTGCATGTGCTGCGGGGCGTCAACTTCGACGTGAGGGCCGGGAGCATCTTTGCGCTGCTCGGCTCGAACGGTGCGGGCAAGACTACGCTGGTGCGGATCCTGTCGACGCTGTTGAAGGCCGACTCTGGAACCGCCACGGTCCACGGCTTCGACGTCGCCGCGCAACCCGGCGACGTGCGTGAGTCGATCAGTTTGACCGGCCAGTTCGCCGCGGTCGATGAAGTGCTCTCCGGCCGAGAGAACCTTGTGCTGATCGCGAGGCTGCGCCACCTGAAGAACCCGGGTGCGATCGCCGACGGCCTACTCGCCCGCTTCTCACTCGCCGAAGCCGGGAACCGCAAGGCGTCGACTTACTCGGGCGGCATGCGCCGCCGGCTCGACATCGCGATGAGCCTGATCGGGAACCCTCCGGTGATCTTCCTCGACGAGCCGACGACCGGACTCGACCCCCAGGCGCGCATCGGGGTGTGGCAGACCGTCAAGCGGCTCGCCGACAGCGGCACGACGGTGCTGCTCACGACGCAGTACCTCGACGAAGCCGAGCATCTCGCCGACCGGATCGCGATCCTGTACAAGGGCACGATCATCCAGAACGGCACCCTCGCCGAACTCAAGCAACTCCTCCCGCCGGCCAACATCGAGTACGTCGAGAAGCAGCCCTCCCTTGAGGACGTCTTCCTCGCCTTCGTCGGCGAGACCGAAACCGCCGCCCCCGTCCGCACCGATGACACCGTCCCGGCAGGAAAGGAACCCCGATGACCACCCACGTCCTCGGCGACACCGGCGTCCTCACCGGGCGGTCTTTGCGCCACATACTCCGCAGCCCCGACACGATCATCACGACTGCGGTGACCCCGATCGCTCTGATGCTGCTGTTCGTCTACGTGTTCGGCGGTGCGATCTACACCGGATCCGATGAGCCGTATGTCAACTACATGCTCCCCGGCATCCTGCTCATCACTATCGCCTCCGGTGTCGCGTACACCGCGTACCGGCTGTTCCTCGACATGCAGGGCGGCATCTTCGAGCGCTTCCAGTCCATGCCGATCGCCAGGTCGAGCGTGCTCTGGGCGCATGTGCTCACCTCCCTTGCCGCGAACCTGGTCTCGGTCACTGTCGTCATCGGCGTCGCGCTGATCATGGGGTTCCGCGCCGGATTATCCGCGGCTGCCTGGCTCGCCGTCGTCGGCATTCTGATCCTGTTCACCCTCGCGCTGACCTGGATCGCCGTGATTGCCGGACTCTCGGCGAAGACCGTCGACGGCGCGAGCGCGTTCAGCTACCCGCTGATCTTCCTGCCATTTGTCAGCTCGGCCTTCGTGCCCACCGGCTCGATGCCCGGCCCGGTCGCATGGTTCTCCGAGAACCAGCCCGTGACCTCCATCGTCAACACCATCCGTGCCCTGTTCGCCCAGGAACCCGTCGGCAATGACATCTGGATAGCCCTCGCCTGGCTCGCCGGCATCCTCCTCGTCGCCTACAGCTTCGCGATCGCCATCTATCGCCGCAAGATCAGCTAAGGCCGATCGCAGACCGCGCGACCGCGCAACGAATGCCGCCCGCTTCCCTATGGGTCGCGGGCGGCATTCGCCATTGCAGAGCGTATGGAGCGCTGAGCCCTCGACGAGCGTCGAGGTGTAAGGGCCAGCCCACGAATAGACGAGGCCTTGGCGTCAAACCTGCCGTTGGTGCCAATCCTCGGGTTCCGTCGATTCCACCACGGCAATCGCGAAGCCGCCCCATGCGCGCTTCGTCCTGGTCTCGTGGCCGAGCACTTGCTGTTCGAGGAGCGCCAGCCCGCAGGATGAGAGTAGTTCGGAGAGGCGCTCCCGTGACGGTGGTGCACTGTCCACGCCGAACTTCAGCGGTTCGCCCACCGCTGTGGCTGCCGCCCTCCCGTACCGCCAGTACAGCATGCCCGATTCGAGGGCCTCGGTGGTGAAGTAGTCGAAGGCGAGCCGGCTGCCCGTGGCGCAGCCGGCGACCTTGCGCAGCGTGTCCTCGATCGCTTCCCGATTGAGGTACATGGTCACCCCTTCCCAGAGGAACAGGGCCGGGCGCCCGGGGTCGAACCCGGCGTCCACTAGTTTGCCGAGCCAGTCATCCGTCTCGAAGTCCGCGGGCACGAACGCGACGTGGCGTGCGTCGATCCCGGCCTTGTCCAGCATGCCGCGCTTGACCGCCAGCGTCGCCGGGGCATCGACCTCGAAGGACTTGACGGGCGTGTCCTGTGGGAGCCGGTAGGGGCGTGTGTCGAAGCCGGCACCGAGGATGACCAGCTGGTCGATCCCGGGAAGGAAGCGGTCCACGGCGCCGTCGAAGAACGTGACCCTGGCCGACGCCTCGGCTTGCGGAGGGACCTCGCCCTCGAAGGGGTACCGGAAGGTCTTCGGGACGAAGCCGGTGGCGCGGTGCGCGAAGACCGTCGGCCCCAATGCCAGCCACATGCCCAGCCGGGGCACACCCGGCAGGAGGGGCAACAGCTTGTTCGCGGCCTGGTCCTCGCGCACGCCGAAATGGTGCATTCCCCACCGGGCGGAGAGCGGGGCCTGGGCGCTGGTCGACACACCGGAAGCCTTCGCGGCCAAGAGCTTGCCGACCCAGACCAGAAAGCCGAGCAACGAGACCGGGAGCAGCGCAATGCTGAGTGAATAGAAGGCGATGGCGGCACCTGGTTTGCGCATCCCCGGACCCTTTCGGTTCATGGTGCCAACTGCGATGCTGCCGTCGGCATGATCGCCCATGAGCGGGTCAAAGCGTCCCCTAAAGCCGGGGCAGTCCCAACGGTCCAAACCAGAGGTCAGGCGTTTGGATCGAGGAACAGCGAGATGCCCGTAGTTTCGTCGTTTTCGCTTGTTTCGAGGCGGAGCTCATCCTCGTCCTTGCAGCCGCCTGCCTCCGCCCGCGCTACGAAGCGCTTGAGGTCCCCGAACGTGGCGCGCTGACCTTCGGGTCCCTCGAACTCAATATCCAGTTTCAGTCCAATAGCCATAGGGATAGGGTAGTGCACCACCGTTGCCACGATGGGGGTATGCCCCGGGCCCTGACTATCGCCTTTCTCCAAGGGACCGTACGGCCGCTCCGTGTTCGCAGCGGAAACTCCGCGCGGACAGCAAACCATCATCCGATGGCGGTCAGGACCACGATCGGGAGAATTGCGAAGGAGTCCGCGCGCAGGCTGGGTATTGATGGTGCCCCGCCACCACCGGCCACCCGAGTCGGCGGAGAGGCCTACCATTGCGGATCCGCCTGGGAGCTGTATTCTGGGCCCCGGTAACGGCGGCGCAGATGGAACGCGACCGCGAAGATCCATGCCATGAACGTGATCAGGACGACGCGTTGCACCAAGCCTTTCCACTCGAACAGTCCGCTCCCCGGCTGCTGGCTGATCTTGAGCAGACCGATCCCGAGGGCGAGGACAACACCGGCGGCCAGTGTCCACCCCGCCAGGGGGCGCCAGGCCGGATCGCTGCGGAAGCGCCGGTGGAAGACGAAGCAACTGAGGGGGGCGAACGTGAAGACGATGGCGCCGAAGATGCCGTGCACGACGCCGTGCGCACTTGTTTGCTCGAACATCGCCGACGGGTCCGTGGTGAATGGTCCGGACGCGATCAGGCTGACGCCGATGCCCTGCACCAGCACCGGTCCCGCCCGGGACCCCGCACCGGTGCTGAAATACCCGGCGAGGCCGCGGCCGAACGCCAGCATCAAAATGCCGGTGAGCACGAAGTTGAGGATCTGGACCCAGCCGCAGGCGCCCAAGGACAGCTCGCTGACGAACATGCCCGTCCAGGAGTAACCCGGAGCCAGCCACCCGAAAACGGTGAAGACGGCCACGAAAAGAACAGCCCCGGCCATCCCCGCCGCGGCGGACAGTACGACGCGCCGGCGTGCGGCCGCCGCCGGGCCCGGGCCAGAACCAGAGATCACAAGGTGAAGCCTAGTACCAAGGCCTCGGCGTCGAAGGCACGCCCGATCCCACCGGGACGGCAGCGGCCAATGCCAGGGTCGAGGCGGTGTACCGTGCGGACCGCTACCGCTTCCGCGGGTCCATCACGAACTAGGCTCCGCCACCGCAAGTCTCATATCGTGGGATGGATATCCCAACAGGCGAGACGGGAACCTAGGCTGTGGACATGGAAAGCCTCGCTGAAATTCCCCCTTTCGTTTCCTGGGCGTGGTGCGCGGAGAACCAAGGGCGGATCGTCCTTGCCGATTGCCGCTGGTACCTGGATGGCTCCACGGGCCGGGACGCCTATGGCCGTGGCCATCTGCCGGGTGCGGCCTTCGTCGACCTTGACCGCTGGCTCTCCGGGCCCGCCTCGCAGGGGGCGGGGCGCAACCCGCTTCCGGAGCCGGAGGTGTTTGCCCGCGGCATGCGGGAAGCCGGAATCGACGACGACGACGTGGTGGTGGCCTACGACGACGCCGGCGGCGTGATTGCCGCCAGAATGGTGTGGATGCTGCGCACCACGGGGCACCGGGCCGCGGTGTTGGACGGCGGGATGGCCGCGTATCCCGGCCCGCTGGACACCGAGGCCCCGCAACGGCGCCGCGGCGGGTTCACCGCCACCGCGTGGCCGCGGTCGTCGCTGGCCAGCCTGGCGCAGACGGTCTCGGGCGACCACCCGGTGGTGGATGCCAGAAACCGGGACAGGTATGACGGGCGCCAGGATCCGGTGGACCCACGCCCCGGGCACATTCCCGGCGCCGCGAACGTTCCCTGCCGCGGACATTTGGACGCATCGGGTACTCTGCTGCCCGAGCCGGATTTGCGCGCCAACTTTGCGCGGGCCGGCATCTCCACCGGCAAGGGGACTGTCAACAACTGCGGCTCGGGCGTGACCGCCTGCCACAACCTGCTGGTGCTGGAGCACATCGGGATGGGCCGTGGCCGGCTGTTTGTGGGAGGGTGGTCCCAGTACGGCCACGTGCTGGACCTGCCCGTGGCGACGGGCCAGCCATAGGTCCGCCACCCCACACGAGGAGAACATATGGGACAGCCCTTCGATTTTGCCGGCACAACGGCGCTGGTGACCGGCGCGTCGTCGGGCATCGGGGCCGAATTTGCCCGCAGCCTGGCCGCCAAGGGCGCCTCGCTGGTGCTGGTGGCCAGGAGCGTGGATGCCCTGGAGGCCTTGGCGGCCGAACTGCGTCAGGCCCACGGCGTCGGCGTTGACGTGGTTACGCTGGACCTGGCCCTGCCCGATTCGGCCGAAACGCTGGCTGCCGTGATGGCCGAGCACGGACTGGCGGTGGACGTGCTCATCAACAATGCCGGCTTCGGCAGCCACGGCGACGTGGTGGATGCCGACCCCGCGATGCTGGCGCAGCAGATCCAGCTCAACGTCGGCACGCTGGTGGGCACGACGGCGCGCTTCCTGCCCGGCATGGTGGCGCGCGGGCGCGGAGTGGTGGTGAACGTGGCCAGCACGGCCGCCTTCCAGCCCCTGCCGCACATGGCCGTCTACGGCGCCACCAAATCCTTTGTGCTGTCCTTCACGCAGGCGCTGTGGAAGGAAAACGCGTCCACCGGGGTGAAGGTCCTGGCCCTGTGCCCGGGCGCGACGGACACGGCGTTCTTCGACGTCGCCGGCGGCGACGCGGCGGTGGGGGAGCGCCGCAGCCCCACCACGGTGGTGGAGCTGGCCTTCGAAGCCCTGGCCGCCGGCCGGCCCAGCGTGGTGGACGGGGCCATGAACAACCTGCTGGCCCGGGTGGGGCCGCGCATCATGCCCGAGCGTGGCATGCTGGTGGCCGCCGAGCGCACCATGCGGCCCGGCCGCTGACAACCCTTTTTCGACCACAGAACAGGACAGGAACCGCGATGGACTCCGCACCGAACCAGGCACTCACCCTTGTCAACGCCCGCATCTTCGACGGCTCCTCGCCGGACCTCATCGAGGGCTCCATCGTCTTCCGCGGTGGCCGGGTGGCCGGGCTGGGGGACGTTGCACCACAGGGCCAGGTGGTCGACGCCGGCTCCAAGGTGGTGGTGCCGGGGCTCATTGACGCCCACTTCCATGCCTACGCCGTGGGGCTGGGTGGACTGGAGGTGGAACGCTGCCCGCTGAGCTATGCGGCCCTGGTCGGGGCCAAACGTCTGGGGGCCGCGTTGCGGCGCGGATTCACCACGGTCCGCGACGTGGCCGGGGGCGACAGCGGGCTCGCGCGCGCCATCGACGCCGGTCTTCTGGCGGCGCCCCGCTACTACTACACCGGGCCCGCCTTCAGCCAAACCGGCGGCCATGGGGACCCCCGCTCGGCCGACGTCGACATCTGTTTCGGCCACGGCCACATGTGCGCCGTGGTGGACGGAACGGACAACCTGCGCCGGGCCGTGCGCGAGCGGTTCCGCACGGGCAGCCACGCCATCAAGATCATGACCTCCGGCGGGGTGGTCTCGCTGACCGATCCGATCCGCCTGCCGCAGTATTCCGCCGAGGAGATCCGTGCGGTGGTGGACGAGGCCACGCGCCGGGGCAGCTATGTGGCGGCCCACGCCTACTCGCCGGAGGCCATCGTGCATTCGGTGGAGAACGGTGTCCGCTCCATTGAGCATGGAAATCTGCTGGACCGTCCGACGGCGGAGCTGATGGCCGAGCGCGGGGCGTTCCTAGTGCCCACGCTGGCCGCCTACGACGCCATGAACCGCCGCGGCGAGGACCTGGGGCTGAATCCGATCTCCCAGGCGAAGAACGCCGAGGTGCTCTCCGCCGGCAAGGAGGCGATTGGGCTGGCGCTGCAGGCTGGCGTGAAAGTGGGCTTTGGCTCGGACCTGATGGGTGACCTGGAGGATGACCAGCTGGTGGGTGTGCGCCTGCAGATCGAGGCGGCCGGGGTGCTTGAGGCACTGCGCTCGATGACGGCCGTCAACAGCGAGCTCCTGCAGAACCCGGACATTGGCCGCCTCGGGGCAGGCTCCGCGGGCGACGCGGTGCTCCTGGACGGCAACCCATTCGAGGACGCGGCGGTGCTGTGGGACGAGTCCCGGCCTCGGTTGGTCATCCAGCACGGGCGCATCGTGGCCTGAGCCGGAACGCCGCCGGCGCCCCCTCGCGGGTGGCCGTTGGCTGCTCTCGAGAGGAAAAACGCAAAGGCACCCCGGACCTCCGTCCGGGGTGCCTTTGCGTTCAGAAGCATCCATCCGCCCTGCCCGGCGGCAGCCTGCGCCACATTCCCGAGGGGGTGTTGCACATCACACGGAGTACTGTACAGTGTGTACTGTATACAGCACTCAAGACGAGGAAGTCAGATGCGCACAACCCTGAAGCTGGCCGTTCCGGCCCTTGCTTTGGCCATGTTGACCGGCTGCACCACCGGCGGCGTGCCCACCAATTCCGCGGCAACCCTGGACCCGACGGCGGCAGTCTCCGGCGAGATCACCGTGTGGAGTTGGGACACCGCCGCCACGGCACTCAAGCGCCTGGCCGGCACGTACACCGCCAGCCACCCCGGCACCACCGTCAACGTGGTGGATGTTGGCTACGACAACGCCTACGACAAACTGTCGGTGGGCCTGCAGGCCAACGCCGGACTTCCCGACGTCGTCACGGTGGAGACGGACCGGATGCCCGGCTACATCCACCAGTTCCCGAAGGGTTTCACGGACCTGGTGCCGCTGGTCGGCGCGGGCACGGCGGACTTTGACCAGTCCAAGGTCTCCGCCTCAACCGATGCCGGCGGGCACCTGCTCTCGCTGCCGTGGGACTCCGGAACCGTGGCGCTGTACGTGCGCACCGACTACCTCGCCGAGGCCGGCGTGGACCCGGCGTCGCTGGGCACCTGGGACCAGCTGGTCGCCGCCGGGGAAAGGATCAAGGCCGCCACCGGCAAGACGCTGCTCTCCACGGACCTGTCCACCGGCGGATTGTTCCAGATGATGCTCCAGCAGCAGGGCAAGGGCCTGTTCACCAGCGCCGGCGACGTTGACGTCAGCACCAGGGAGGCCGTCAGCGCCCTGTCCATCATCAAGGCGATGAACGACAAGGGCCTGCTCAACAACGTCAAGGGCTGGGACGGGCGCGTCAGCGCCGCCAAGGACGGCAAATCCGCCGTAGCCCCCGAGGCCGTCTGGTGGGCCGGCACGCTGACCTCGGAAATGCCTGAGCTGGCCGGAAAGTACGCAGTGGTGCCGCTGCCGGCCTTCGCCGCGGGCGGCGCCCGGACGTCGAACAATGGCGGCTCCACGGTGGCCATTCCGACGCAGGCGAAGAACCCCCAGCTGGCCGGTTCCTTTCTCAGCTTCGTCCTGGCCAACAAGGACAACCAGGCATCGATGATGGCGCAGGAGGGACTGTTCCCGTCCTACCTGCCGGCCCTGGATGCTCCGCTGTTCCACGAACCGCAGCCGTACTTCTCCGGCCAGAAGGCCTACGAGCTGTTCGCCGCGCAGACCCGGAACATCCCCTCCATCAGCTACACCAGCGACAATTCCAAGGCCGGCGACATCGTGGCCAACGCCGTGGTGGCCTCAGTGCTCAACCACGAGGACCCGGCTGCGGCGCTGAAGTCGGCCGCGGACCAGATTGCCACCGCCACCAGCCGCAAGATTGCGCAGTAGCACCGTGACCTCAACGCTTCTGAGGCCCGCCGCGAAGGCGGCGGGCCGGGACGGCACCCACAGGCCGCGTCGCCGTCGTCCGGGCTTCTGGTTTGTCCTGCCGGCCGCTGCGCTCTTTGCCATCTTCTTCCTCTACCCGCTGGCCTCCTCCCTGTGGCAGAGCTTCTTTTCCACCACCGGCGGAGAATCAAAGTTTGTCGGCGGGGCGCAATACCTGAGGCTGTTCCAGGATCCGCTGGTGGCCAAGAGCCTGTTCAACGCCTTCCTGATCCTTCTCATCCAAGTGCCGCTGATGATCTGCATTGCCATCGCCCTGGCCTACCTGCTCAACCAGTCCTGGCTGCGCTTCAAGACCGGTTTCCGGGCCATCCACTTCCTGCCGGCCGTGACCACGCTGGTGGCCTACTCGCTGGTCTTCCGGGTCATGCTGGCCACGGACGGGGGAGCGGTGAACCAGCTGCTGGGCATGGTGGGCATGGCACGGGTGGATTGGCTGAACAACGAGGCCTGGGCCCGCGTGGCGCTGATCGCCTCCATCATCTGGCGCTGGACCGGCTACAACATGATCATCATCCTGGCCGGCCTGCAGGGCATTGGGGCCGAGCTCTACGAGGCCGCACGGATCGACGGCGCGGGCCGCTGGGCCACGTTCACCAAGATCGTGATCCCGCAGCTGCGCCCGGTGATCCTGTTCAGCACCATCACCTCCACCATCGGGGCGCTGCAGCTCTTTGACGAAAACTTCATCCTCACCGGCGGCGGTCCCAGCGACGCGACCCTCACGCCGGTCCTCTACCTCTACAAGGTGGGCTTCCGCCAGTTCGATTTCGGCTACGCCTCGGCCATTGCCTGGCTGCTGGTGGTCCTGATCGCCATCATTTCCGTTGTCCAGTTCCGCATCATGAAGGAGAAGCCGTGATCGCGACACTCCAGCGTCTGCCCGTCTACCTCGTGTTGGCTGCCGGCGCGGTGCTGAGCATCATCCCGTTCCTGTGGATGGTCATCGCCTCCACCCACACGACGTCGTCGCTGTTCGCCTCGCCGCTGCCGCTGCTGCCCGGCGGGGAATTCTGGACCAACCTGGCCCGGCTGCAGGCGGAGACCAACTTCGGCCAGGTGATGGTCAACTCCCTGGTGGTGGCGGTGGTCTACACCTTCTTCTCCGCGATCGTCAGCGCCATGTGCGGCTACGGCCTGGCCAAGTTCCGGTTCCGCGGCCGCGGCCTTGTGCTCGGCGCCGTGTTGTTGACGATGATGATCCCGATGCAGGTGCTGCTGGTGCCGCTGTTCCAGATGATGGCGAGCCTGGGCTGGGTGGACAGCTACCAGGCGTTGATTCTGCCGTTCCTGGCCAACGCGTTCGGCATCTTCCTGATGCGCCAGGCATTCACGGAGTTCCCGGACAGCCTGATCGAATCGGCCCGGATCGACGGGGCCAGCGAGCTGAAGACGTTCTACCGGATTGTCCTTCCGGTGGCCCGCCCCCAGCTGGCGGCGCTGATGATCTATACCTTGATCAGCCAGTGGAACTCGTTCATCTGGCCGCTGCTGATGCTCAACAGCGAGGACAAGTACACCCTGCCGGTGGCGCTGAACACCATGATCGGGCTGTCCCGGGTGGACTACTCCGGCCTGATGCTGGGCTCGCTGCTGGCGACGCTGCCGCTGTTGATCGTGTTCGTGGTTTTTCAAAAGCAATTTGTATCCGGACTTATGGGAGGGGCGGTCAAAGGATGACCCGCACTGTGAAACTCGACGGCATCGCCTTCGGGGGCGACTACAACCCCGAGCAATGGCCGCGGGAGGTTTGGCGCGAGGATGTGCGCCTGATGAAGGAGGCGGGAGTCAACTTCATCACCGTCTCCGTCTTTTCCTGGCCGCTGCTGGAACCGGAAGAGGGGCGCTTCGATTTCGGCTGGCTGGATGAGGTCATCGAGCTGCTGGACGATGCCGGCATCGCCGTCGACCTGGCCACCGCCACGGCCACCCCGCCGGCCTGGCTCATCCGCAAGCACCCGCAGATCCTTCCGGTGACCGCCGACGGCGTGCGGCTGGAGTTCGGCTCCCGGCAGGCCTACTGCTTCAGCTCGCCGGTGTTCCGCGAGTACGCGCTCAAGCTCACCCGGGCGATGGCCGAGCGTTACGGCAACCACCCGGCCGTGCGGCTGTGGCACGTCTCCAACGAATACGGCGACCACGTCTCGCGCTGCTGGTGCGAGGCCTCCGGGGCCCACTTCCGCAGCTGGCTGCGGGCCAAGTACGCCAGCATCGACGCGCTGAACGAGGCATGGGGGACCAGCTGCTGGGGTCAGCACTACCTGGACTTCGAGGCCATCGAGCCGCCGCGGCTGGCCACCGGACCGATCAACTCCACGCAGCGCCTGGACTTCGAGCGCTTCTCCTCCGACGCCATGCTGGAGCTGTTCACCGCCGAGGTGGCGGTGCTGCGCGAGGTGACGCCGGCGCTGCCGGTGACGACCAACTTCATGTCCATCCTGCACGAGCTGGACTACTTCAAGTTCGCCGACGCCGAGGACATCGTCACCGACGATGCCTACCCGGACCCGGCCGACCCCCGTGCCCACGTGGACGCGGCGCTGAACTACGCGCTGATGCGCGGGGCCAAGGGCGGGGCACCGTGGCTGCTGCTGGAGCAGTCCGCCAGCGCCGTCAGCTGGCGCGAGGTCAACGTGCCCAAGGCTCCGGGCGTGATGCGGCTGGACAGCTACCAGGCGATGGCCCACGGCGCCGACGGCATCATGTACTTCCAGTGGCGTGCGGCCAAGTTTGGCCCGGAGAAGTTCCACGCCGCCATCCTGGGCCACCGCGGCGAACGCAGCCGCACCTTCGCCGAATGCAAGGCCCTGGGCGCCGAACTGGCCGCTCTGGCCGCCATCAAGGGCAGCCGGGTGGCCGCCGAGGTGGCCATGCTCTGCGACTGGGATTCCAACTGGGCGCTGGCCGCCCCGGACTCGCTGCCGACGGACCGGCTGACCTGGATCAAGGCCGCCCGGTCCTGGCACCGTGCCGCCTTCGGACGCGGCGCCACCGTGGACCTGGTCCGCGCCGGGGCCGACTGGTCCGGCTACAAGGTGCTCCTGGTGCCCAACCTGTACCTGGTGCAGGCCGGGCTGGCCGCCGAACTGGAGGCCTTTGCCGCCGCCGGCGGGACCGTCGTCGTCGGGCCGTTCTCCGGTGTGGTGGATGCCAACGACCACATGCACGACGGCGGCGCCCCCGGGCCGCTCCGGCCCCTGCTGGGCGTCGAGGTGGACGAGGTGTGGCCGCTGCCCGACGGCGAGGCCGGGGAGATCGTGCTCGCCGGCACGCCGCACGGTGTCCACACCATCAGCGAATGGCTGGAGCCCGTTGATGCGCGCACCGTGGCCAGCTACCGCGGCGGCGAGCTCGACGGCCGCGCCGCCGTGACAGTGCGCACGCACGGGGCCGGCAGCGCCTGGTATCTCAGCGCGGCCCTGGACGACGGCGGCCTGCGCGCCCTGCTCGGGGAGATCCTCGACGAGGCGGGCGTGGCCCTGCGCCCGGCAGCGGCCACCACCGCGGCCGGCGAGGCCGTGGAGCTGGTGGTGCGCCGGGGACCCGCGTCCTCGTTCAGCTTCGTGCTGAACCGCGGCACTGACCCCGTGGCGGCCCGGCTTCCCGCCGGTGCCACCGTGCTGGTGGGTGACGGCGTGTCGGCCGGCGCCCGGTCCGGAGAAACCGTGCACACCCTTCCCGCCCGCGGCGTGCTGATCGTCCAGCACGCCCACACCGACGCCGTCGTCCTCCATCAGGAGCCCGCCGGCACCACAAGCTTTTCGACCACCCTTTCCACAACAACAGCAGAGGTGACCTCATGACGGAACAAGCCGTCCACCCGTACATCCCGAACACCGCCCCCGAGTCCCGGGCAGCCATGCTGGCAGCCACCGGTGCCGAGAGCATCGAGGAGTTCTACGCCGACATCCCCGCCGAACTGCGGGTCAAGGGCCTCCTGGACCTGCCCGAGCCCTTCCTGGCCGAGGCGGACCTGGAACGCCATGTCAGCTCGCTGCTGGCCAAGAACACCAGCACCCGCGAGTACCTGACGTTCCTGGGCGCCGGAACCTACAACCACTACATCCCCGCCGTGGTGGAGGATGTGATCAGCCGCAGCGAGTTCCTCACGGCCTATGCCGGGGAGCCCTACGAGGACCACGGGCGCTTCCAGGCCCTGTTCGAGTACCAGTCCCTGATGGCCGAGCTGCTGAACATGGACGTCGTAAACGTCCCCACCTACGACGGCTACCAGGCCACCGCGACGTCGCTGGCCATGGCCGGGCGCATCACCGGCCGCCGCTCCGTCATCGTGGCCTCCGATGTGCACCCAGACAAGATGTCCAAGGTCCGCGACTACGTCCGTCCGTTCCTGGACCTGGTGGTGGTGCCCACCCTCGATGGCACGGCCGACCTGGCCGCGGTCCGCAGCCTG
Organism: Pseudarthrobacter sp. P1; assembly: GCF_050156935.1. Taxonomy (NCBI): domain Bacteria; kingdom Bacillati; phylum Actinomycetota; class Actinomycetes; order Micrococcales; family Micrococcaceae; genus Pseudarthrobacter; species Pseudarthrobacter sp. P1. Next base: position 718,509 of record NZ_CP189584.1, read on the forward strand.
ATCACCGACGAGACGGCCGCCGTCTGGCTGGAGACCCCCAGCTACTTTGGCGCCCTCGAAGCCGCCGGCGCCGAGCTGGCCGCCGCCGCCCACGACCGCGGCGCCCTGGTGGTGGTCGGCACCGATCCGATCGGCTGCGGCGTGCTGGCCCCGCCGGCGGATTGGGGAGCCGACATCGTCTGCGGCGACATCGCGTCCCTGGGCGTGCGCCAGTGGTTTGGCGGCGGCCGCGGCGGTTTCATCGCCGTCCACGACGACCCCACCTTTGTGCTGGAGATGCCCTCGCGCCTCTTCGGCATAGAAAGCACCACCGTGCCCGGCGAGTACGGCTTCGGCGACGTCGCCTGGGACCGGACGTCCTTTGCGCTGCGCGAAGAGGGCAAGGAATGGGTGGGCACCGCTGCCGCCCTCTGGGGCATCGCCGCCGGCGTGTACCTCTCCGTGATGGGACCGGCCGGCATGGCCGAACTGGGCGAGACCCTGCTGGCCCGCACCGCCTACGCCCGCCAGACGCTGGCGGCGCTCGACGGCGTCGAGCTTCCCGACACGGCGCTGCACCTGCGCGAGTTCACCATCGACTTCGCCGCCACCGGCGTGAGCGCCCGCCGCCTGCTGGAGCTGCTCCGCGCCCAGGACATCGACGCCGGTGTCGTGGCCGGTGAGCACCGCCTGCTGGTGTGCGTCACCGAGCAGACAGCCCCCACCGACATCGACCAGCTGGCCGCCGCGCTGGCCACGACCTTCAAGGAGAACTGAGATGAGCCTTCCCGTAGCACCCAAGCCGGCCCCGCGCCGTTTCCACCAGGCCAGCTGGGATGAAAAGATCATCTTCGAACTGAGCACCCCCGGCGAACGCGGCGTGCTGGTCCAGCGCCCCGCGCCCCAGGAGTCCGAGGCCCTGGCGCGCCGCGCCGGCCAGCTGGCCGCCGTGAAGCGCAGCACCGCCCCCGCCCTGCCCGAACTGGCGCAGATGCGCGTGGTCCGCCACTTCCTGCGCCTGAGCCAGGAGAACCTGGGCGCCGACTTCAACGTCGACATCGGCCAGGGCACCTGCACCATGAAGTACAGCCCGAAGATCAACGAGGTGGTGCTGCGCACCACCAAGGCCATGGACCTGCACCCGCTGCAGGACGAGGCCAAGGTCCAGGGCATCCTGGAGATCTTCTGGCGGACCGAGCAGCTGCTGGCGGAGATCTCCGGCCTGGAGCGCGTGAGCCTGCAGACCCAGGGCGGTTCGGCCGCCATCTGGTCCAACATTGCCATGATCCGCGCTTACCATGAGTCCAACGGCGAGGGCGAGACCCGCGACGAGGTTATCACCACGATCTTCTCCCACCCCTCCAACGCGGCCTGCGCCAAGGCCGCCGGCTACAAGGTCATCACCCTGATGCCCGACGCCGACGGCTACCCGGACATCGAGGCCCTCAAGGCCGCCATCTCCCCGCGCACCGCCGCCCTGATGATCACCAACCCGGAGGACACCGGCATCTACAACGCCCGGATCCGCGAGTTCGTGGACCTGGTGCACGGCGTCGGCGGCCTCGCGGCCTACGACCAGGCCAACGCCAACGGCATCCTGGGCATCACCCGGGCCCGGGAAGCGGGCTTTGACCTGTGCCACTTCAACCTACACAAAACCTTCAGCACCCCGCACGCCAGCGGTGGCCCGGGTGCCGGCGCCAGCGCCGTCTCGGCCAAGCTGGTCCCGTTCCTGCCCGGCCCGACCATCGACAAGGTGGGGGAGAAGTTCGTGATCAACTACGACCACCCGCAGTCGGTCGGGAAGATCGCCCCCTTCTACGGCGTCACCCCGAACATCATCCGCGCCTACGCCTGGATCATGGCGCTCGGTGCCGAGGGCCTGCGCCAGGTGGCCGAGATCGCGGTGCTGAACAACAACTACCTGCTCAGCCAGGTGCTGGCCATCCCCGGCGCCAGTGCCCCCTACGCCGAGGGCAAGCGCCGCATCGAGCAGGTCCGCTACTCCTGGCAGGACCTCTTCGAGGAGACGGGCATCTCCTCCGAGGAGATCGGCATCCGGCTCTCCGACTTCGGCATGCACTACTGGACCAGCCACCACCCCTACCTGGTGGCCCAGCCGTTCACCCTGGAGCCCACGGAATCCTACTCCAAGTCCGAGATCGACGAGTACGTGGCGGCCCTGGCCGAGGTGGTGCGCGAATGCCGCGAGGAGCCCGAAACGGTGCGCACCGCCCCGCACAACCAGACGGTCCACCACATCCACCACGACGATTTCGATGCACCGGAGCGCTGGGCCATCACCTGGCGCGCCTACCAGCGCAAGTACTTCGGCGCCGGTTCTTCGCAGACCACGGCTCCGGCCGCCGTCGCCGATCCCGCCGTCCGCTGACATCCACCCGCACTGCTGAGGAGAACACCATGACAAGTTCCACCCTTAACCGCCGGACGTTCTTTGCCGGTTCGCTCGGTGCGGCCACGCTGCTGGCCCTCGCGGCCTGCAGCGGCGGCAGCCAGGCCGGTGCCGACAAATCGGCCAAGATCACCTGGTCCACCTGGGGAACCCCGGAGGAGGGCCAGCGGTTCAAGAAGTTCAATGAGCAGTTCAAGAAGGACCACTCCAGCATTTCCGCCACGCTGCAGATGGTGCCGTCCTACTCGGACTACCACTCCAAGCTCCTCACCCAGCTGACCTCCGGCACCGCGCCGGACGTCTTCTACGTGGGCGATGACTACATGGGCAAGTTTGTCGACGCCGGCGTGCTGATGAACCTGGACTCCGTGGTGAACGCGGCGGACGGTTCCATCAAGGCGGCGGACTTCAACGCCGCGCTGTTCGGTGCGGCCAAGACGGACAAGGGCCTCTTTGCCCTGCCCAACGACTGCAACCCGGACGTGATGTGGTTCGACAAGAAGGCACTGGCCGCCGCCGGCATCACCGAGAACCCCGCCGAACTGGCGGCGGCGGGCACGTGGACCGTGGCCAAGTTCCTGGAGATGTGCGCCAAGCTGGCCGGTGCCGGCATGCACGGCGCGCTGTTCTGGAACTACTGGGCCACGCACTGGAGCTGGGTTGCGGCCAACGGCGGCACCGTCTTTGACGCGGCGGGCACGTTTGTCCTGCCGCAGGACGCCGCAGGCCGGGCGGCGCTGAAGAGCCTCGGCGATGCCTTCCAACAGAAGCTGTTCACGGTGGCCGACACGCTGCCGGAGGGATCCGGCGGCGACAGCCTCTTTGCCACCCACAAGGCGGGCTTCTATGTCCAGGGCCGCTACGGCATTGCCACCGCCGAGCAGTCCGGCACCAAGGAAGACTACGACATCGCACCGTGGCCCTCCGTCTCCGGCAAGCCCGGCGCCAGCGGCGTGGCCGCCTCCTACCTGGTCATCAACGCCAAGTCCAAGTCGCCCGAGGCGGCCACCACCTTCCTGGTGGACTTCCTCAGCGCCAAGGGCCAGACGCTGCGCCTGGCCGACGGCGGAAATGCCGTCCCGTCGATCAAGGGCGCCGACGCCGTGGTGCTGGACGGGTCCTACCCGGCCCACGCCCAGACCTTCCTGGACCTGCGCGACGCCGGCTTCTCCGACTTCGCCAAGGAGGCCAAGATTCCCGGGCTGTCCTCGGACGTCAGTAAACTGATGCTCTCGCTGTACGAGGGCAAGGCCGGCGTGGACGATGTGGTGGCATCCCTGACCACGCTGATGGACAAGGCGGCCTGACATCGTGGCAGCTACGTTGCACAGCACACGTTCGGGCGGCCGCTCCGGCGGCCGCCCGGGCGGTGGCACCTCCAGTGCCGCCACCGTGGAACGCACGGAAGCCGGCTGGCGCAAGCGCGACCGCTGGATGGGGCTGCTCTTTGTCAGCCCGCAGCTGCTGGGCATGATCGTCTTTGTCCTGCTGCCGTTCTCCGTCGGCATGGTCCTGGCCTTTGCCAAATGGGACGGGCTGACAGCACTGGAATGGGTGGGCACCGACAACTTTGCCGCCCAGCTGGGCAACCCGGAGTTCCTGCGGGCCATCATCAACACCGTGGCCATCGCCCTGATCACCGTGCCCATCGGCTTGGCGCTCTCCCTGCTGATCGCCGTCGGACTCGACCGGCTGCGCGGGCGCACGGGCTACCTGATCATGTACTTCGCCCCGGTGATGACCAGCTCCATCGCCATCTCGCTGGTGTGGCAGCAGATCCTGCGGGCGGACGGGCCGCTGAATGCGTCCTTCGCCAAGGTGTTCGGCATCCCCGGACCGGACTGGCTGGGGGATCCGCGCTTTGTCCTGCCGGCGGTGTGCATCGTGACCATCTGGTCCTCGCTGGGCCTGAACGTGATCATCTTCCTGGCCGGACTGCAGGGCATCTCCCCGTCCATCCTGGAGGCGGCCAAGGTGGACGGTGCCGGTCCGCTGCGCACCATGCTGCGGATCCGGCTGCCGCTGCTCTCCCCGGTGGTGTTCTTCTCCACCGTGGTGGCGGTGATCAGCTCCTTCCAGACGTTCGACGTCGTCTTCATCCTCACCAAGGGTGGCGGCCCGGACGACTCGGCACGGACCATCGTCTACCAGATCTACGAGGATGGCTTCAAGAATTTCGAGTTCGGCATGGCAAGCGCCGCCTCGATCATCCTGCTGCTCCTCACCCTCCTCGTGACGGCCGTGCAGCTTGGGCTGCAGCGCCGGTTTGTCCACTACGAAAGCTGACACCGTGGCAACAACATTGATCCAAGACCCGCCGGTCCGCCAGCGCGCCGCTGCGGCTCCGGTCCGGCGCCGCAGCGGCAACGGCACGGCCTCCCGGGTGCTCCTGCACGTGCTGCTGGGCGTGGGCGGCTTCCTGATGGTGGCACCGTTCCTGTGGATGCTGCTGACGTCCTTCAAGTCGCTGCCGCAGATCATCACGGACCCGCTGGGACTGTTCCCGGCACCGTGGAACTTCGCCAACTACGCCGATGCCTGGAATGCGGCCCCGTTTGGGCTGGCCTACTGGAACAGCATCTACATCTGCGTGCTCACCGTGGCCGGCACCATCCTGACCGCCTCCATGGCCGCCTATGCGTTTGCCCGGATCGAGTTCCGCGGCAGCAAGTTCCTGTTTGTGCTCTTCCTGGCCACCCAGATGGTCCCGCAGCAGGTGACCATTGTGCCGCTGTACATGGTCTTCTCCGCGCTGGGCTGGGTGGACACGCACCTGGCGCTGATCATCCCGGCCGTGCTCTGCAATCCGTTTGCGGTGTTCCTGGTCCGCCAGTTCATCCGCTCGCTGCCCGTTGAGCTGGAGGAGGCGGCGCGCCTGGACGGGGCCGGCCGCTGGCGGATCCTGTTCAGCATTGTGCTGCCGAACATCAAGCCCGGCCTGGCCGCGCTGTCCATCGTGGTGGCGCTGGGGGCCTGGAACAACTTCTTCCTGCCGCTGATCGTGCTCAACAGCGAGGACCAGTTCACCGTGCCGCTGCTGCTCTCGCAGTTCACCGGCCAGTACGGCGGCATCAACTACTCGCTGGTCATGGCCGCCTCGGCCATCTCCATCGTGCCGATGCTGATCGCGTTCCTGATCGGCAACCGCAAGATCCTTAACTCCATGGCCATGTCCGGCATGGGTGGCTCCTGATGGTTTCATGGGAGGGTGCCGGGGCGTTTCTTGACCTGGAAGAGGTGCCGCTGACGGACCGCGGCTCGCGGCTGCTGGTGTTCAAGAACGACGACGGCGGCGCGGGCCGTCCGGGCGCGGGCCGGGCCGGCCTGCGGGTTGCCGGCGCCGTGTACGAACGCAGCCCGGACACGTCGACGCACCTGCACCGGATCGCCGTGTTCGACGGCGCAGGCCGGCCGCTGGAAGCCACGGCCGTGGTCCCCGAGGGCATCACCTTTGGGGACTCGGCAGCATCGCTGGTTCTGGTGGGTTCCGATGCCCTGAGCATCGGCGCCCTGGCGGAGCCGGTGGTGGTGCTGCTGGAGCCCTTCGGCACCAGCGCGGACGGCCGGCCGGTCTCGGAGGTGGACGGGGCCGGGATCTCCTGGCGCGCCACCGATGGGACGGTTCCTGCTGCCGATCCCGTTTCCGGCGACACTGGGCCGGCCGGGCCCGGCGCAGTCCGGCTCCTGCTGCCGCCGGGCGGCAGCCTGCTGCTGCGGATCGGGGGCGCGGTGGACCAGGCCCCGGAACCGGGCGGCCACGCCGCCCTGCTGGCGGCCGCCGCCTCGCGCTGGACAGACTGGTTCGCCAGGCTGCCGGCGGTCCGCGGCACGGACCTGGAACTGGTCCGCTACGCCTGGTGGATCCTGGCCAGCAACATCGTCCAGCTGGACACCCACCCCGGCATCGACGCCGTCGTGCCCTCCAAACAGGGCTACGTGGCCGCCTGGCAGTGGGACTCCTACTTCATCAGCATCGGGCTGCGCCACGGCGACGCCGAGCTGGCGGCGGACCAGCTGCGGCTGTTCTTCGCCGAGCAGACGCCCGACGGCGGGCTGCCGGACGTGGTCCACGACCACGGCACGCTGGCCTGCGTGGCGGACATGCCCCCCGGCGACGTCGCCACGCTGGCCCGGATCCACGGGGCGGACTCGCCGATGGTCACCCAGGCCGACATGCCCATCACCAAGCCGCCGCTGGCCGCGTGGGCGGCCCGCGCCGTCGACGCGGTGGCCGGAACATCGCTGCAAAGCGAGCTCAAGGACGGGCTGGACCGGCTGCACGAGTGGTGGTTCGCCCGGCCGACCCCCGACGGGCTGCCCGGCTACGAGCACGTCTACTCCTCAGGGTTGGATGATTCGCCGCTGTTCGACGACGGTGGCCCGGTGTTCGCCCCGGACCTGCCCAGCTATCTGGTGGTGGCCCTGGACGCGATGGCCGACCTGGCCGAGGACGCCGGCGACGGCGCCACGGCAGCTCGCCACCGCGCCCTGGCCGATACGACGGCGGCACAGCTGGTGGAGAAGCGCTTCGATGCGGAGCTGGGCCGCTTTGTCGCCCTGACCCCGGCCGGGCGGCGCACGACGGTGACGCCCTTTGGCCTGATGCCGCTGCTGACCGGTCGGCTGCCCGAACCCGTCAAGGCCGCGCTGGCCGCGCGGCTGGCGGATCCTTCTTGCTTGTCGGCACCGTTCCCGCTGCCCACCGTGGGGCTGTCCGAGCCGGAATTCAACCAGGACCGGATGTGGCGCGGGCCCGTGTGGCTGAACGTGAACTGGTTGATCGTCCAGGGCCTGCTGCGCAGCGGGCTCGAGGCGGAAGCCGCCGCCCTGGCCGAACGGACGGTGGCTATGGTGGTCGCCAGCGGGGGAATCCACGAGTACTGGAACCCGCTCACCGGCGCCCGCGCAGCCGGGGCCACCACCGGCTTTGGCTGGTCCGCGGCGCTGTTCCTGGACCTCGCCGTGTGGCTGGCCGCCACCGACGCCGGGCGCTGAGCAGCTCGGCTTTCCACCGGAAGTGGCCCGTCCCGGATTCCGGGCCGGGCCACTTCTGGGTGTGCTGATGCCAGCTCCGTAGGCCTGATGGGCTGGCAGCACCGCGGACCCCGGCATGCTCGGGTTCGACATTGCAGTTGTGGCGGGATCCGCGCCGCGAAGGCCGCCACAACTGCAATGTCGATTGTCACTCTTGGCTGATTCCGGCGGCCTCGGCGGCGGCTCCGAACCAGGTCGGCAGGTGGCGGAGCAGGTCGTTCTGGTCTTCGCCGATCCATGCGACGTGGCCGTCCGGCCGGAGCAGGACCGCGGGCGCGTCCAGTTCCCCGCTGACGTCCGCGACGTGGTCGATCCGATCCGTCCATCCTGTCACGGAGAGCTTGCCGGTTGCATCCAGCAGGAGCCCGCGCCCTTCGCGGGTGAGCTCGTAGAGGCGGCCCCTCGACAGCTGGATGTCGCGCAGTCGTCTGCCGAGCAGCTCGGGCCCCACGCCGAAGTCGTAGCGGATTCCGATCGCGGTGATCTTCTCGGCCAGGAAACGGCTGACGTCCTCGAAGCCCATCAGCTCGGCCAGCAGCCGGCGCACGGCCTGCGGGCCGGGCTCGGGGGAGATCAGTTCCGACTGGGCGCGGGTGGTGTTCAGCACGTCGGCGGCGACCGGGTGGCGCTCGGCGTAGTAGCTGTCCAGCAGCCCGCCCGGCGCCCACCCGTTGACCTCGGCGGCGAGCTTCCAGCCGAGGTTGAACGCATCCTGGATGCCGAGGTTGAGCCCCTGTCCCCCCAGTGGCGGGTGGACGTGCGCCGCGTCGCCGGCGAGAAGCACCCGGCCCACTCGATATTGTTCTGCAAGCCGGGTGGCGTCGCTGAAACGGGACAGCCAGCGCGGTGAGTGGACGCCGAAGTCAGTGCCCGCGTACGCCCGCAGCTGCGTCCGGAACTCCTCCAGGGTCGGCGGGACCGAGCGATCCTGGGCCATGGTCGCGGCGGGCACGACGGCGCGGTGCAGGCCGTTTCCGGCGGGGCCGATGCCAAACCCCTTGTGGGTCTTGCGAACCTCGTCCGACAGTGCGGCCACCTCCTCCGGCGGCGCTGTCACCTCGACTTCGCCGAGGAGCCACTCGGTCTTGGCGGGCTCGCCGGGGAAGCCGATACCGACCAGTCTGCGCACCAGGCTGCGTCCGCCGTCGCAGCCGACCAGCCAGCGCGAGCGCAGCCGTGTGCCGTCGGCGAGCTCGACGCTCACCCCGTCCTGGTCCTGCTCTACACCCGCCACCTCGGCGCCGCGGCGGATCCGTGCGCCGAGCTCGGCGGCGCGCTCGGCCAGCAGGCGATCGGTGACCGGCTGAGGGATGCCGAGGACGTAGCCGTGTGCGGTGTCCAGGTTTGCCGGCTGGGGTTTGTCGATCCCGGCGAAGCGGCCCGCGCCGCCGGGATACCGCTGCCCGTGTGCGAGGAACCGGTCCAGCAGCCCGCGCTGGTCCATGATCTCGATGCTGCGCGGGTGCAGGCCGAGCGAGCGGACCAGCTTGCTCGGCTCCGCATCCTTCTCCAGCACGAGCACGTCCACGTCGTGCAGCCGCAACTCGCTGGCCAGCATCATCCCCGTCGGCCCGCCGCCGCTAATGATCACGTCGAACATGTGAAGCCCCAATCCAAAAACCCACCTTCCGGCCTGCGGCTCCGAATCGCGGAATCGCGGAATCGCCCGGAGCAGCGCCCATTTCCGCAAGTATCTTGGCCGCTGCCGACCATTGTGCTCGTCGCCAGGGGTCTTGCGGCAAGCCCCCCAGCGAGCTGTATTCTGAAAGTGGCAGGGAGATTGACTCTCCTTGCCTTTCGCATGTGCTGGCGCCTACTCCGTGGGCCGGGACGGCCGAGTGGCAAACTCGAGGCGCAGGTAGGGCAGGTATTCCCGGCCGACGACGGCGGTGAGCAGCCGATCGCCCAGATCGGCCGCCAGGCCCAGGACGTGGGGGTCCGTGCCGAGGCGCAGGCCCGGCACCCGGACGCCGTCGACGAGAATCGGAACATCGTGGTCAAGCTGCTGTGCGGTGGCCGGTTCGCGAAGCTTGCCGGGAAATCCGCCGGCGACGCGTTCGGCGCGGTACTGGTTCTCCACGATGTAGTTGATGTGCTGGACCAGCGCCGTCTCCGCCGTGGGCCGGCCGGAGCCATCGTTGATGTGGGTGGTCCGCACCGCATCCCACAGCAGCGGGTACCGCATCCGGGCCCTCCATGCGGTAATCCACGGGGGCAGCGGCCACGGCGGTGCCACGTCCAAAGACGCTTGGACCTCGGCGCTGAGCACCGCCAGGTTGGCTGGATCGCCGCGGTCCGCCGGGTGGCGCCACAATGTGTAGGAGAGCGTCGCGGCCTCCCTCTCCAGCCGTCCGTTCCCTGTCTCCCAGTTCAGCCCGGCACCGGCCTCCTCGACAGTGTCCTGGGGAACGAGCGTGAGCAGGGGAACGGGAAATCCGGCTGCCACCTCATCCGGCGTCGGCGGCGCGGGGGCATCCTGCGGACGGTGGCTTCGATCGAAGAACATGGGGCCACTGTGCCCCGGTGGCGGCCTCGAATCAAGGGGGCTACACGGCGAACAGGTCCGTGCCGAGGAGGAAGGGGCGACGACGGCCGAACGGATCCGCGATGCACCCGAAGTGCCGGCTCCCGCAGCGAGGTCACCGTGACGCTGTGAAGCCGGGCGCTGCCGTGGCAGTTGGCCCCGGGGCGTCCCGTCACGGCGTGCCGGAACGCCCTGCCTCGGGGACCAATGGGGTTCAGCCCTTGTAGACGGTCTTGTCAGTGCTACGGATCGTTGCCGGGATGGGAGGATCTGCCAGTACCTGTATGAAGGGACACTCCCACCCCTGCGCGAACCTTGGTTGACTGGTGAGCGTCGCCGCCGGAAGGACCGGTACCGCGCCGAAAGGAACACCACCCATGTCCACTTGGTTCATCACCGGATGCTCAACCGGACTCGGCCGCGCCCTCGCCGAAGCCGTCCTCGACCACGGCTTCAATGCAGTCGTCACTGCCCGGGATGCCTCCACGGTCCAGGATCTCGCCGCCGCGCACCCCGGGACAGCGCTGGCGCTCTCACTCGATGTCACCGACGGTGCCCAGATTTCCGCCGCCGTGCGGCAGGCGGAGGACCGTTTCGATGGTGTCGACGTTCTGGTCAACAACGCCGGCTACGGGTACCGCGCGGCCATCGAGGAAGGCGGCGAGGCCGACGTCGAGGCGCTGTTCGCCACGAACTTCTTCGGTGCCGTGGCCATGGCCAAGGCGGTCCTGCCCGGCATGCGTGCCCGCAGGTCGGGCGCGATCGTCAACATCTCCTCCATCGGCGCCCGCCTCTCGCCCGAGGGCTCCGGGTACTACTCGGCCACGAAGGCTGCCCTCGAAGCGATGACGGCATCCCTCCGCAAGGAGGCGCAACCCCTCGGCATCAGCGCCATGGCCGTTGAACCGGGCGCCTTCCGCACCGACTACGCGGGCCGGTCGCTGACCCAATCGGCGGAGGCCATCGCCGATTACGCCCAGACCGCCGGGAAGCGCCGCAAGGAAAACGACACCGCCCACGGAACCCAGCAGGGTGATCCGGCCAAAGCGGCCCGCGCCATCATCGCCGCGGTCCAGGGCCCGGACACCCCCGGTCTCCTTCTGCTTGGCAACGATTCCGTCACTGCCTTCCGTGTGTCCCTCGATGCCCTCCGGGCCGAGACCGATGCCTGGGAATCGACCAGCAGGAGCACGGGTTTCTCGGACTGACCAGAGAATTCTTCGAACCCCAATGGACCAGTGCCAAGGCCCGCCCCGGTATCCGGGACGGGCCTCCTCGCTGCGGAGCTGGGCCCACGCCCGCGAGGGCCCCAAGGCGAGCCTGCGAGGCTTGGGAGCGGGTGGGGACTACGCGATGCCGCCGCCGTCGACCACCAGGGCCGAGCCGGTGACGTAGGAGCTGGCGTCGCTGGCCAGCCACACCACGGCCTCGGCGATTTCCTCCGGGGTGCCCATGCGCTTGAGCGGGCGGTCGTTGGACTCGTCCAGGAAGCTTTGCTCCTCCTGGGAGAGCTGGCGGGCCTCCTCACGAAGCATCGGGGTGTTGGTGTCGCCCGGGTTGACCGAGTTGACGCGGATGTTGTCCGGGCCGTGGTCGATGGCCAGCGCGCGCGTCATATTCACGACGGCGGCCTTCGAGGCGCAGTAGGACAAGGCCGTGCCGCCGCCCTTCAGGCCCCAGCCGGACCCGGTGTTGACGATGGATCCGCCGCCGCCGGCCATCATCAGCGGCACCACGAACTTGCACATCAGGAACACGCCGCGGACGTTGACGGCCATGACCTGGTCCCATTCGGCCGTGGTGGTGTCGAGAACGTTGGCGCGGCGGATGATCCCGGCGTTGTTGAAGAGCACATTGATGGTGCCCAGGGCGGCGACTGCCTGCTCCACCGCTTCCTTGACGGACGCCTCGTCGGCGACGTCGGCGGCAATGGCGACGCCGTTGACGCCCAGCGCCTGGATCTCCGCCGCCACGGCCTGTGCCGCGGCGTGGTTGATGTCCACGACGGCGACGTCGGCGCCGGCGGCCGCCATGGCCAGGGCCGTGGCCCGGCCGATGCCGGAGCCTCCGCCGGTGACAAGGGCCTTCTTATCCTGCAAACGCATGGTGGTCTCCATTTTCTCTGCTTCCATCCTGCTCAATTGGCGTGCTGGCAAATCTGGGGTGTTGGCCTAGCCGGCGTTGCCGACGGGGTAGACGGTTTCGGTGCCGGGTCCGGTGAGGACCTTGGCGTAGCCACATAGGACGGCGTCGGTCTCCGGGCTGCCGGTGTCCACGCGCAGCGGGCGGGTGCCGAGGGAGGCAAGTTTCGACGGCGTGGCGATGACGCGCAGCGGGGCGCCCTTGGCCAGGGCCCGGGTGAGCTGCTGGTTGCCGCGGCCCACAATGAAGCCCTGGCCGCCCAGCGGCGTCACGACGATGGTGGCCGGCGAGTCCGCCAGCAGCTCCTCGAGCGCTCCGGCGGTCACGTCCCGGGCCAGCAGGCCGCCGTCGCGCACCACGTCCACCCCCAATCGGGTCAGGTCCAGGCCCAGTGCGGCGCCCACGGCATGGGTTGTCCCGCCAGGGCCCAGGACATAGGCATGCCCGGGCAGCATTGACGCGGCGAAGGCGCCGGCCAGGGTCCGGACCGCTGTGGAGTCGGAGGCCGGGGTGGGGCTCTTGCGGTCCTGGAGCCGGGTGGGGTCCACCGGAACCTGGAGGGATCCGTAGTAGGCGGGGGAGGCGGAGCCGGCGCGCAGTGCGTCCTCGTCGATGTCCACCACCTCGCGCTCGGTGGCCTCGCGCCGCGGCGAGAGCAGCCAGGCCGCCGCCGCAGTGCCCGCCGCCACGGGCGTCAGGGCGAACACGGCGGAGTAGATCTTCACACCGGCCGGGATGCCCAGCACCGGCAGGTCGGCGCCGACGGCGTCGAGGACGTCGCGTGCCGTGCCGTCGCCGCCGGCGAAGACCAGCAGATCCACCCCGGCGTCGCGGAGCCTGGCGGCCAGTGTGCGCGTGGACGCGGCGGTTGTTGCCCCATGTGACGCGGAACCGCCACTGGCCTCCGCGCCGAGGATTTCCACGGGGCAGAGCCCTGCGGCTGCGTCGGCGCCCAGCTCGCCCGGGCCGGTGAGCACGACGGCGTCGCGGCCGGAGTGCGCCAGCCGATCAACCAGCTGCGCCAGCGCCCGCCGGGCCCGGAGGCCGGCCTGGGGCTCCACCCCGGCGGCCAGGGCGGTTTGCCGGATGTCGTGGGCGTCGCTGCCCTTTTGTGCGCACGGGCCACCGAGCCCGGCCACGGGGTTGACTACAAGTCCGATAGTGAATGGTTGCGGCATACTGGCCTCCTGTCTGCTGTATACAGTATACTGAATGTAGGAACCGGGCAAGGGATCGCTTCCGCTAGGATGCGATGGACAGTCCGCCCCTGGGGGACTGTGCGGCAGTGTGAGGAGAAGAGCATGTCAATACAACGTCAGACTCTGCGCGAGCAGATTGAAACCGAGATCATGGACCGGGTCGGTGCCGGTGACTTTGACATGGGCACGGCGATCAATGAGGTGGCACTCTCCGTTGAAATGGGCGTGAGCCGCACGCCCCTGCGGGAGGCACTGATCTCCCTGACGCAGCAGGGCGTGATTGACCGCGAATCCGGCAAGGGGTTCCGTTGGGCCCCGGTCAGCGCGGCCGACTTTGCCGAGATGGTGCAGATCATCGCTGCCCTGGAATCGCTGGCCGTGCAATTGACGCCACCGGAGGTGCTGGCGGACATTGCCCCCAAGCTGCTGTCGCAGGCCCTCGGCTTTACGGCGTCCATCGGCTCCTCGGCCGAGCTGGACCGCCATGACGACGAATTCCATGAACTGTTGCTCTCCGGCAACCCCAACCGGCGCCTGGCGGAGAGCATCGCCTCGATGAAGCTCGCCCTGCGCCGCTACGAGCGGCTCCTGGTGGCCAGCACGGACCTGATCGAGCGGTCGGCGTCCGAGCACGAGGAAATCGCCAACGCCTTGCTGGCCGGCGACGTGCAGGCCGCCGTTACGGCGCTGGCGGCGAACTGGAACAACGGGACCAGCCGGCTCATCGAAGTCGTGGCGGCCAAGCGGCCCGCCTGACTCCCTCCGCACCACCCCACTACGGATGCCCCGGACGCTTGGTCCGGGGCATCCGTGTAGAGGCACAGCCCCGATTGGCACGGCGGCGGTGGCACCGGCCGGTTCGAGCGGCTTCCTCGACTCTTCGCAATGGCATACGGTATGTTCGCCGGACAGTGGTGGCACCGCGTGGTAGCGAAGGGGGATCGTATGCCGGGGCCCGGCGTTGAGATTGTGTGGGGCGTGCTGGAGCGGGCCTTGCGGAAGGCCCAGTACGAGGAACTGTGGCTGCAGTTCCGGCCCCGCGGGTCGAAGGATGTCTTTGCCGCGGTCCAGGTCGCCAACCAGGAAGTCGAGGACGCCGGGTGGGGCGGCGATGTCTTCACCGAGGGTGTTTTGGACTCCGACGCCGGACCGGTGGCTTTTATGAGCAGGGCCGGCCCCGAGGAGGGTGTGCGCGCCTGGCTGGCTGTCTTCGCCGGGCATTTGCAGTCCCTGGGCCTGGCCGGGAGGGTCACCGCCGCGCCACACGCGTTCTTCCAGGACTGGTTGAGCGGCGCAGTCGAGTTGCCGCGCCAGCTGACGGCGTTCGTGTCCTACCAGACCAAGGACCTGGCCCTCCTGGACCGAGACGAACAGGAGCGTGGCTGGCATGTCCCGGCCGCCCTGACAGCGAAGATCGCCGACACCGCCACGGCGTGGGGCCGCTTCGCCGGTGCGGACGAGTACCTAGAGCGCAGCATCCACCGGACCCGGACAAAGAACCCCGATGTCGGGCAGCCTCTGGCGGACGCCGCCGCGAAGTTTGCCCAGGCCGGCGTGGCCTACCTGCGCTCCGAACCACGCCGGAAGGTCTCGATGTATGTGGGCCCCCTGGGCCAAACCTGTTACGAGGTCATGGACGATGATGTGTCCAGGCAGGTCCGGCTGGCCAAGGTTGTCCGGGCCATGGTCGCGTTCCCCGCGGACACGGATCTGGCGTTCGTGCAGCACAGCCTGGTGCACACCACCAGTTGGATGGCACTTTCCAACGGCAGACCCATGCTCCCGTATGTGAAGGAATACCAGATCCGCTACAACAGGCACCTGAATGGGCAGTACATTCCCGACGCGCACGGGGTGCAGCTGCTCACCGACGCCCACCTGGGGCACGCCAAGGACCTCTCCGGTTGGACCATCGAACCGCTTGGCGGAGGAAAGCACCTGGTCCGGGCCAAGGACCTGGCTCCCTGGTACGCCACCATTGACCCGGACCCGGACACCCTGGCGAAGGCGCGCGCCGATTTTGGGGGCATGCTTCTCACCCCGGAGACCATCGCGGACAACCCGCCACCCTGGCGCTGACCAAACGGGCCCTTCGCATTTGAGCGTGGTTAGGCAGGGCTACGTTTCTTGGCTTGGTTGTCACCGACCGGGCGGTCTGGACTGCCCTCCATGAGAAGCCGCGGTACGGCAACCAGGATGGTCCACGGAACCATGCCGACGAGGACGCGCAACGCCAGCACCATCGCCGGAGCGACGAGAAAGGCCCATTGTTTCCGGGCACCGACGACGACCAAGGCCACGGCGATGAGGCACCGCACTACGAAGCTGACCCTGCTGTCGGGCGTTGCGTTTCTGTTGTCGAACAGGAACTGCACCCAGGCACTCCAGGCGGCGGGGTCGACTGCATAAAAGACGGCGATGATGAGCACCGTTTTACCAATGCCTTGAAGCAGCCGCTTCCAGTCCCCGCGGCTGCCGAACCAGAGGAGGCCGACGCCTGTGGTGATCTTCGTGAGGATGCCGAAGGACCATGCGGCGGGCCTTCGCATGCCGAGCACGGCGGTCGCGGCGAGCAGAATGTAGATGTTGCCGACGACGAGTTCAGGCAGACACAGCAGTGCCACCGGAATGGCCCAGCGCGCCCGCAGGGGCCTCACCAGCCAAAACAGGACTGCTGCCTCGATCCCAAGCCATGCCGCACAAAACAGGGGCCAGGGAAGCAACGCCAGCGGCTTGATCACCGCGACGAACGCGGGCGAATACAAGTATGCATCCTCGCGTCCGGGACTTGCACGGTAGACAAGCTCGCCCTGCGCCGCGAGCCAGTAGGCATGGGAGTCTCCCCTAGTGCATTGCCCGTGACGAAGTGCCGGAACACCGCGTACAAAGCCGAGAGACCAAAGGCCAGATGAGAATGAGCGCCAAGCGGGTCGCCAGTGGAAATTTCCTGGCGAAGACGCTCCGTTGATCCGTATCGGATCGGAAAGGGGTCGTGTCGGCACCTGTGCTGCTGTTCATGATCCCGATGTTGCCATGTAACCCACCCGGATCCGAGGACCACGCCGTCGCGGCGCGGCCATTCAGCGCGGCGCCAGCAGCACCTCGATCAGCCCGCGCAGCGCCTGCCCCATGTCCACGCTCTTGTCGTAGAGCCACTGGAGCTGGATACCGTCGAAGGTGGCAATCACCAGCCTGGCCAGCTCGGCCGGCGGCAGGTCCGTGCGCACCGAACCGGCCTGCTGGCGCTCGGCGATGTCAGCGCTGAGTTCGGCGACCAGCCAGGCATACCTGTCCCGAAAGTACGCGTGGGAGGCATGGTCGGGGGAGTTGGCGGTGGCGGAAGCGACGGCGTACAGCGTGGTCAGGCCCGGCTGGTCCCGGTTCTGGTCCGCCACCCCGGGCATAAGGTCCATCCGGGGAACATCGCCGGGCGCACTGTCCACACCCCGCCTGTCGCGTTCGGCCAGCACGGCCGTGAGCAATTCCTGCTTGCCGCTGAAGTAGTGGAACAGGGTGGCCTCCTTGACCCCCACCAGCTCGGCAACATGCTTCAGTGCCGTGCCCTCAAACCCCTCCGTGGCAAAGACGTCCGTTGCGGTCTTGATGATCTGTTCGCGGCGTTCGGTCCCCTTGGCGTAGGGGCCCCGGGCTTTGGATGTGGGCATGGCCAAAGTCTAATTCAGTAAAAACCTAGTCGCACTTGATTTTTGTGTGTAAACTCACTTCGAGGCCCAACGGAGGGCCACTTCTTTAGGAGGCAATGTGGCCACTTTCTTGAGCAGCACCCCCGCAATTCCCCAGACTGAACCCACTCCGGCGCCGCAGCGGGCAACCCTGGCCTACATGGTCGGCATGCCCATCGCCAGCACCGGACTGTGGATGGCCGTCCTGGCACCGGCCATCGTGGTGCTGGCCATCAAGGTTTCGGAAATCACCACACCGGAAACCCGTGCCGGAGCGCTGAGCCTGGTGGCCGGCGTCGGCGCCATCATTGCCCTGCTGGCCAACCCGCTGTTCGGCCGGCTCAGCGACAGGACCACCTCCCGCTTTGGCATGCGCAAGCCATGGATCGTGGGCGGCTCGCTGGTAGGCCTCGGCGCCCTGTTCATCCTGGGCACCGCCACCGGCGTCCCCGGGGTGATGATCGGCTGGATCCTCGCACAGCTCGGTTTCAACGCGGCCCTGTCCGCACTGGTGGCCACGCTGCCGGACCAGGCCGCAGCGGACCAGCGCGGCCGCATCTCCGGGCTGGTGGGCATGACCCTGCCCGTGGGCCTGGTGGCGGCAACCTTCTTCGCCCAGCTCTTCGACAGCGCCTTCCTCATGGCAGTGGTGCCCGGGATTGTCGGCGTCGCCATGGCCATTGGCTTTGCCTTCACCTTCAAGGACCGGGTGCTGGAGACCAAGCCGGCGCCGCTGGACCTGAAGGAAATCATCGGCTCCTTCTACTTCAACCCGCGCAAGCTCCCGGGCCTGGGCTGGGCCTGGCTCACGAAGTTCATGGTCTACATCGGCTACTGCGCCGCCCGGCTGTACCTGCCCTACTTCTTCACCGACCACCTGCAGGTCCCCGAGGCGGACGTGCCCAACCTGGTCTTCCGCGCCACGCTCATCAGCGCCGTCGGAACCGTTGTCACCAGCGGGTTCGGCGGCTGGATCAGCGACCGGATCGGCCGCCGCAAGGCACTGGTCATCGCCTCCGCCGTCATCATCATGGCCGGCCTCATCGTCATCGCCACCAGCACCGGCACCAACCAGGTGCTCGTGGGCCAGGCCATCGTGGGCCTGGGGCTGGGCTGCTTCGGCGCCGTCGACGTCGCCCTCATCGCCGATCTCCTGCCGGCCGGCCAGGGCGAGAACGCCAAGACCTTCGGCGTCTTCAACATCGCCCAGGCGCTGCCGCAGTCCCTAGTCCCCGCCCTGGCCTTCCCGGTGATCGCCCTGGGCGGCTACCCCGCACTCTTTCTCGGCGGGGCCGTCGTCGGCCTCGTCGGTGCCGCACTTGTCACCCGCATCAAAGGAGTTAAATAGATGACCATTACCCACGAAACCCGGGCACCGGTGTCCACCGGCATCGACGTCGACCGGCGCATCGGCGAACTGGCCGGCCGGCTTAGCCTGGCCCAGCAGGTCCAGCTCCTCACCGGGGCCGATGTGTGGTCCACCCATGCCATCGCGGAGATCGGTCTGGGCAGGATCGTCCTCTCCGATGGCCCGGCTGGTGTGCGCGGCGAGGACTTTGACGAGCGGCACGACTCCATCTCGCTGCCCTCCGGCTCGGCGCTGGCCGCCACCTGGAGCACGGAGGTTGCCCGCCGCTACGGTGCGGTGCTGGGCCAGGAGGCCCGCCGCAAGGGCGTCCACGTGGTACTGGGCCCGACCATCAACCTGCACCGTTCCCCGCTGGGCGGGCGCCACTTTGAATGCATGAGCGAGGATCCGCGGCTGACGGCAACCCTGGCGGCGGCCTATGTCGGCGGCGTCCAGTCCAGGGGCGTCGGCGCCACGCCCAAGCACTTCATCGCCAACGACGCCGAGACGGACCGGTTCACCGCCGATTCCGTGGTGGCCGAGCGCCCGCTGCGCGAGCTCTACCTGGCTGCCTTTGAGGACGCCATCACCGAGGCCAAGGCCTGGCTGGTGATGAGCTCCTACAACTCCGTCAACGGCACCACCGCCAGCGAGAACGCCCTGCTGGAGACCCCGCTGTCCACCGAATGGGGCTTCGACGGCGTCGTGGTCTCCGACTGGACGGGCGTCCGCTCGGTGGCGGCGGCCAACGCGCACCAGGACCTGGAGATGCCGGGGCCGGTGGGCCACTGGGGTGGCGCGCTGCTGGCCGCCGTCGAGGACGGCCGGGTCCGCCGGGCCGCGATCCTGGCGAAGGTCACCCGCATTCTGCGCCTGGCCGCCCGCGTGGGTGTGCTGGACGGTTTTGAGCCGGCCGTCGCCGAACTGCCCGCCGAGCTCGACGGCGCCGCCGTGGCCCGCGAGGTGGCGGTCCGCAGCGCCGTGCTGCTGCGCAATGAGAACAACCTGCTCCCGCTGGACGCCTCCGCGTTGAAGAGCGTGGCGGTCATTGGCCACAACGCGCACCATGCCCGCATCCAAGGCGGCGGCAGCGCCACCGTCATGCCCAAATCCACCGTCTCGCCGCTCGATGGCCTGCGCGCGGCGCTGCCGGACGGCGTGGCGGTCAGCTACTCGCGCGGCGCCAAGGTGGCGGAGGGGCTGCAGGAATTCGCGCGGGCGGACCTCCGCAACCCGGTGTCCAACGTCCCGGGCATGCGCGTATCGTTCCTGAATGCCGCCGGCACGGAGATCTCCGCTGAGGACCGCTGGGCCTCGCACCTGATCTGGTTTGGGGCCGGCATCCCCAAGGGCACAGCCACCATCCGCATCCGCACCCAGTGGACCGCACGCACAGCCGGCGTGCACCACCTCGGCATCGGGACGGTGGGCCAGGTCTCGCTGTCCATCGGTGGCACCGAGGTGTTCAACGCCGAGCTGGAGGATGGCACCAACGTCCTCGGCGCCGCGCTATTCTCCCCGCCCCAGACTCTGCACGCCGTCACCGCCGAGGCCGGGCAGGCCTTCGACATCGAAGCGGTCTACCAAATGCCGCAGAGCCAGGCCGTCCCGCTGACGGCCATCCTGCTGGGCGAGGAGACGGTTGTCGCCGATCCGGAGGCGGAGATCGCCGACGCCGTCGCGGCGGCCCGTGCCGCCGACGTCGCCATTGTGGTGGTGGGCACCAACTCGGCCATCGAATCCGAGGGCTTCGACAGGACGGATCTGGACCTGCCGGGGCACCAGAACGCCTTGGTGGCCGCCGTCGCCGCGGCCAACCCGCGCACCGTCGTCGTCGTCAACTCCGGCTCCCCGGTGGTGATGCCGTGGCGCGATTCGGTGGATGCCATCCTGGTGGGCTGGTTCGGCGGGCAGGAGTTCGGCACCGCACTGGCCGATGTGCTGCTGGGCGGCCAGGAGCCCGGCGGACGCCTGCCCACGTCCTGGCCGGCGGCGCTGGCGGACGTCCCGGTGCTCAACACCACTCCGGTGGACGGCAAACTGGTCTACAGCGAGGGCATCCACATCGGCTACCGCGCCTGGCTGAAGCAGCAGGCCGTCGGCGGGGCGTCCCCGGCGTACCCCTTCGGCCATGGCCTGGGCTACACGACGTTCAGCCTCGGCGAGGCCAACCTGCCGCTGTCCGCACGGGCCGGCAGCGGCGTCGTCGTCCATGTCCCGGTCGCGAACACCGGTTCCCGGGCCGGGCGCCAGGTGGTGCAGGTCTACCTGGCCCGCACGGAATCGGCCGTGGAGCGCCCGGTGCGCTGGCTGGCCGGCTATGCCACCGTCCACCTGGCCGCGGGCGGTGCCACCACGGTGCAGGTCACCCTGCCGGCCCGCGCCTTTGCCCACTACGACGGCGGCTGGCAGTTCGAGCACGGCCGGTTTCAGGTGCTGGTGGGCACCAGTGTGGCGCAGCTGGCACCGGCTGGGGATATCGCGCTCCGCTAGCGCGGCCCCGGTGGCCCCGCCGGCCCCGGCGCAGCGGGCGGCCACCTTCCTGGGGTGGCCACCCGCTGCCGTTTTCGGTGCGCCGTTTCCTCGACAAACGCCCGGGATGGGAGGAGCGTGGAAGGTGCGCATTTGCCTGCGCCCCGCTGGTCTCCGGACGTCGGCGTATGCGCCATGGATTGGAATCACCGTCCTGCGGCCACCGTGGGACGGGGTGCATCGGATCTGCGGCTCAGGCGGTCCATGTGCAACCAACCGCTCTGGTCCTGGGTTCCCTGTCTGCGCGGCATGTGCGGACGCCGGCTGGCCTGTGTCGTCAGGAAGCGGGCCCGCCGGCTGGCCATGGCGGCCGGGGGATGCGGCCAGACTGGGACGAGCGGCCCACCGGGAGGAGGGCCGCCTCGACGTGGCAGCCTGACCGGGCCGCCGCACTGTTCGAGAAGGGAACGTCCGATGGGACGCCTACGTGAAACTCATCGATTGCCACACAAACTGCCACTGATCGTCGCCGCGCTCCTGGCGCTGGCGGCGCCGGTGGCCCTCGCCGGCCCCGCCAGCGCCGGCGGCCAGGGTCCGCGGACCTGGACCGTCCAGGTGGGGTCAGAGTCCCGGGACCAGTCCATCCAGGGCATGGCCTTTCTTCCCACCGACATTTTCGTCGATGCCGGCGACACGGTTGCCTGGGCCGCCAACGCGGCCGAGATCCACACCGTCACGTTTCTGGCCACCGGCCAGTCGATTGAATCGACGCAGCCGTTCGATCCCGGGATTCCGGCCGAGTTGTTCAAGCAGGGCGGGGGCAGCTACGACGGTCATTCGTACTACAACTCCGGTGTCCTGACCAACGTTTCAACCAGCGGCTTGCCGTACGTTGGCAGCTACAGTCTGGCGTTTCCCGCCACGGGGAACTACACCTACTACTGCCTGGTCCACGGAGCGGCCATGAAGGGCACAGTGCATGTGGCCAAGGCGGGGGAGCCGTACCCCTACACCCAGAAGCAGTACAACCGCCAGTCCAGGGTGCAGGCAGGTGACATCCTCCGGGATGGGCAGGACCTCTGGGACGAAACGGCCGATCTGGCTGACTCGCACCATGTGTACGCCGGAGCCGACGACGGCACCGCGATGCTCATGCGCTTCATACAACCCACCGTCAAGGTCCATGTCGGTGACACCGTCACCTTCATCAACAACGGCATGGGCGAACCACACACCGTCACCTTCGGCACCGAACCGGCGGACGTGTTCGCCCCACTGGGCACCCCCACGGCATATGGCGGCGGCCAGTTGAATTCGGGGCTGATGCCGCCGGCGCCAGGGCCGGGGTCCAGGTTCGCCGTCACGTTCACCACCGCGGGGACCTTCGACTACATCTGTGGATTGCATGACTACTTGGGGATGGTCGGCAAGGTGGTGGTGCAGGACTGAAACCACAGCCGACGGCGATCTCCGGTGGCCGCCACGCGGCCACCGGAACCGCCATGATTCGCAGCCAGCCTGGTGCCACCGGGTGGTCCCGGGCGTAGGCTGAAGGCATGGACTGCGGTGAAGGAGTTCTGCGCAGATGAACAGCTTGTGGCGGCGGTGGGCACCGGCCGCTGTCGTCCCCATGGTGATTGCCGCAGGCGTGCTGGCGGCGCCCTTCCAGGCCAACGCCGAGGCATCCCTGCCCGCCAAGACCGCCGAGCAGGTGCTGGCCCTGGTGGCCAACGCCCCGGGCGTGGCGCTGTCCGGCACCGTCGAACAGACCTCCGATCTGGGGCTGCCCCAATTACCGCAGTATCCCGGGAAGGGCGCCGCCAGCGATCCCGCCGGGACGGCGCTGCTGGACCTGCTGACGGCACCCCACACGGCCCGCGTGTACCTTGACGGCGCCTCCGGCAAGCGTGTCCAGGTCATGGATCGGCTCGCCGAGCGCGACCTGGTCCGGAACGGAACCGATCTGTGGCTCTACGACTCACGCAGCAATGCGGCCACCCATCTCACCCTGCCCTCCGGCCATGAGGGGCGGAAGGCGGCCGGCGCCGAGATGATGCTCCCGGCCCCCGATGCCATCGCCCACGCGGTGCTTTCGGCCCTGGATCCCAGCACGGACGTCGCCCTGGGTGCCAAGGTCCGGGTGGCCGGCCGGGCCGCCTACGAGCTGGTGCTGACGCCGCGCTCCACCCAGACGCTCGTCGCCTCGGTGTCTCTGGCCGTCGACGGCGCCACCGGACTGCCGCTGGACGTCACGGTCCGTGCCCGCGGCCAGGAACAGCCGGCATTCCGGATCGCCTTCACCAGCCTCACACTGGGTGCCCCGGATCCGGCCCTCTTCACGTTTACGCCGCCGGCCGGCGCCACGGTGCACCAGATCGACACCTCCCGGCACCAGGGCGGGCCGGGCCGCCACGGTCCCGGGTCCTCGGACACACACGCCAAGGCGGTGGCGGGCCATCCCACGGTGACGGGCAGCGGCTGGGACGCCGTCGTCGAACTCCCCGGAACCGGCATGGCACAGATGCTGGCCGCGGTGCCCCTGCTGGCGCAGGCAGCCCAGGCCGTCCCCGGCGGGCGGCTGCTCTCGACCTCGCTGGTCAACGCCTATCTGGCCGACGACGGACGGGTGTTCATCGGGTCCGTTCCGCTGGCGCTGCTGCAGGCCGCCGCGGCGGCCGGGTGAGCGCCGCCATCCCCGCCGCCGGGATGGCGATCGAGACCAGGGGACTGAGCAAGCGCTTCGGCCACCAGCTGGCCGTGGACGGAATCGACCTGTCCGTGCCGCACGGTTCCGTGTTCGGATTTCTGGGCCCAAACGGCTGCGGCAAGACCACCACCATCCGGATGCTGCTGGGGCTTGCCAGCGCCAGCAGCGGGTCCATCAGCCTCTTGGGGCGCTCGATGCCGGCCGATGCCGCCGCCGTGCTGCCGCGCGTCGGCGCCCTGGTCGAGGGGCCGGCGTTCTACCCGTTCCTCTCCGGCACCGCCAACCTCCACCGCTTCGACTCCGCCAATCCGCGTTCATCCGAGGCCACCCGCACGAGACGAGTGGGCGAGGCCTTGGAGCGGGTGGGCCTGGCCCACGCCGCCGGCAAGAAGGTGCGGGCCTATTCGCTGGGCATGAAGCAGCGGTTGGGCATCGCCAACGCCCTGCTGGCCCCGCGCGAGCTGCTGGTCCTGGATGAACCCGGCAACGGGCTGGACCCACAGGGCACCCGCGAGGTGCGCCATCTGGTCCGCTCCCTGGCCGCCGACGGCACCACCGTCTTTGTCTCCAGCCACCTGCTGGCCGAGGTGGAGCAGATCTGCACCCACGCGGCCATCATGAGCGCCGGAGCCCTCGTCGCCCAGGGGCCGCTCGAGGAGCTCCGGCGCACCGGCCGGGCCACACTGCACCTGAGTACGCCCGACGCCGGCGCCGCGTCCGACGTGCTGGTCCGGATGGGCCTGGCCCCGCTGTCCGGATCTGGACACGGCGATGGTGCCGATGGCGCGACTGTTGACCTGCGCGCCGCGGTGCCGGATGGGGGACCTGAACCCGAACGGGTGGTTGCCGCCCTGGTGGGTGCCGGCGTGCGCGTGCGCGGCTTTGTAGTGGAGCGCGCCAGCCTCGAGGAGCTGTTCGTCGCCCTGACCGGGGAGGGGTTCGACATTGCCCACTGACGGATTGCCTGCCGACGCCGTGGCCCCTGGCGGATTGGCTCCGCACCGGTCCGGCATTGCGCTGCTGGCCTCCGAGCTTGCCCTGCTGTTCCGGCGCCGGCGAACGTGGGCCCTGCTTGCCGCCCTGGCCGCGATCCCCGTACTGATCGGGCTGGCCGTGCGGATCTCTCCGGCGGTGCCGGCCGGACGCGGACCGGCGTTCCTGGACCAGATCAGCCACAACGGGTTCTTTGTCGCCTTCACGGCACTGGTGGTCTCCATCCCACTGTTCCTGCCGCTGACCGTCGGCGTGGTCGCCGGGGACACCATCGCGGGCGAGGCCGGGCACGGTACGCTGCGGTATCTGCTGGTGGCCCCCGCCGGCCGGGCCAGGGTGCTGGTGGTCAAATACATTGGTGCGGCCCTCTTCTGCCTCGCGGCCACCCTGACCGTCGCAGCCGCGGGCGCATTGACGGGCGCCGTCCTCTTCCCCCTCGGACCGGTGGCGCTGTTGTCCGGGGACACCGTGGACGTGGGCACCGCGGCGCTGCGCCTGCTGCTCATCGCCAGTTACGCGGCACTGTCGCTGCTGGGGCTGGCCGCCGTCGGGCTCTTCCTTTCCACGCTCACGGACGTGCCGGTGGGAGCCATGGCCGCCACCGTCGTCGCCGCGGTTCTCTCCCAGGTGCTGGACGCCCTCCCGCAGCTGGAGTGGCTGCATCCGTGGCTGTTCAGCCACTACTGGCTGGACTTCGCCGACCTTCTGCGCCAGCCCGTCTCGTGGGATGCGATGGGCAGCAACGCCCTGCTGCAGGCGGGCTATCTGGCGGTCTTCGCGGCCCTCGCCTACGGCAGGTTCACCACCAAGGACATCCTGTCCTGACGCCGGTGCGGTGGACAGGTTCGGCCGGGCGCGATCTTCGGTGGTCGATCTGGAGCCGGCGCCGGTGGTCGCCGATTCCGGTGGTTGGGCGCTGCGGAGCTCTGCGGAGCGGAGCCGAAACCTGATGGGCCGACACTGTCCCCGAGTCCCGCCGGCAGGTGCGGGAGGTCCCGGCAAACCCGACCGAAACTCGGCGAGCGGACAATGTCCCTGAACCTGAACCTGAACCTGAACCAGAACCTGCACCCCGGTCAGGCCCCGGCCCGGTTGCCCGGCGGGGTTGCCCGGCCGGGCCGGCGGGGCCGGCGGGGCCGGCCACGGTCAGCCGTCGTCCTTGAGCATGGCCCGGAGGCGTTCGTCACCCCAGACCTCGACCCAGTTGACGCAGTCCCGTTCGGATTCGGCCCGGAGCCGGTCCTCCGCGCCCCACAGGGCCCGGTACTCGGCCAGGGCACGGGCCCTGTCCTCCTCGCCCCAGGCCCCGGACGGGTTGCCGCGGTCCTGCCCGGACAGGGCAGCCGCGTGGGCGATCGTGTCGTCAAGCCAGTGCGGGTACGTTGGCGGAAAGGTGTCCGATGTGGCGGGGTGGTGGGCCGTCCCGGCCGGTGACGTCCAAACAGGTTGGCCGATATTTCCGTCCATTTCGGGGGTCCAGCCACGCACCTTGGGCAGGGCTGTGCCGTCAGGGCGGGTGCGCGGCCTTCTGGGTGGTTTCCCCTGCCGGTTTTTGCCGTCCTTTTCGTGTTTGAGCAGGTGGTGTTTGGGGCACTCGCTGGCGAGGTTGGCCGCGGTGGAGTCCCCGCCGTCCTCCCAGGCGAGCAGGTGGTCCAGTTCGGTGTGCGCGGTGGCGGTGTTGCAGCCGGGGAACGTGCAGGTCCGGTCCCTGGCGCGCAGCCAGGCCCGCATGGCCTCGCTGACCCGGTACCGTTCCGGGGCCTGGTCCAGGGCCTCCCCGGTCACCGGGTCGGTGAGCAGGCGCAGGAACGAGGGCGCCCCGGCGGCCAGGTCCCGGGCAATGGAGGCGGGGATCGGGCCGTAGCCCTCCAGCTCGGCCGGTTCATCCGTCAGCCCAAGCAGGGCCAGCGCCGGGACGGTGACGAGGATCTGCGTGGCCGGGGCGGGCACCTGTCCGTGGCCGCCGGGGCCGCAGCCGCCCAGTGCGCCGCCGCGGCCATCTCCGGCTGGGCCGTGTCCATCACCGTCGGCTTCCCCTCCAGTGTCGATGGTGCCGGCAATGCCCCCGAGCGGGCCCAGCAGCAGGGCCGCGGCGACATCGGCGCGCAGCTGGGCCAGGGTGCGCGGTTCACCGGGTCCTTGGAGGCCGCGGGCGGCGGCGGTGCACCGGTTCCAGACCGCCTGCCCGGCCGCCGCGGAGAGCTGCAGGTGCAGGGAGGACATCCCGTCAACCTCGGGCACCAGGACCAGGGAACGCTTCTCAAACGCCATTTTCGCGCGGGTTTCGATGCTGGCCGGGTGGAGGCGTTCGCGCCGCCGCCGGGCCTTCTCGGTGAACTTGGGCACCGTCGCCCCGGCGGCCAGGGCCACGAGTTCGGCCTCGAACGCGGCCACCTCGCCCGGGTCGATGCCGGGGATGTCCCGGACGGCCTCGACGTGGTCCAGCACCGCGGTGGCGTGCCGCCAGGACAGGTCCCCGGCCTCCAGGGCGGCCAGGGTCGGCCCGTGGTCGCGGACCAGCGCGACGGAGTGGTCCATCAGCCGGTGCGCGCTCTGTTCGGGGATGGTCAGGGCGGTGGCGAGTTCGGCGACCGCGGCCGAATCGTGGACACCGGCCTGCCAGCCGTCCAGGCCCAGCGCCCAGGCCTCGGTGCGGGCCGCGGCGTGCAGACGTTCGGCCAGGGCCGCCTGGTGCGCGGCAACCCGGGCGGAGAACCGGGCCAGGGCGGCCAGGGCCGCGGCGGCGTCGTCGTAGTCGGCCCGTGCCGCGGCGAGCACCCCGTCGAGCAGGGTATCGGGGCAGGGGCCCGGACCGGGGACCGCACGGGCTGGAGGAAGCATAGGCAAGCGGACGGCGGTGATCAGTTCCGCGAGGGTGGGCCGTGCCCCCTGCGCGGGTGTCCCGGCACCGGTGCCGGGTGTCTGGTTCGGTGAACCGTCCATGAATCCATTCCACCAGAAGGCACCGACATTAACCCCTCCGAAAGGGGCCACTTGGGTGTGGTGGGGAAAGATTGTCGAAAATATTCTCCGCAGCACGGCCGGGGACGGCCTCGGCAAGCACCGAAGCCGGTGGTCTCGACCAGCGGGGCGGTGATTGAGCGGATCCAACAGAAGCAGCAGGGTTCCCTGGCCGACCGAAGCGAAGTTGGGGTGGCTGGCGAACGGGAGCCGAAATCCGGTGGGACGGGGGCGTCCCCGGGTTGCGCCGTCGGGTGCGGGAGGTCTCGGCTTCGCTCGACCACCGGGCCAGGGCTCCACGCGGCCGGGGACGGCCACCGAAACCGGTGGCGGGGCGAGGAACGATCGCTCGGAAACCCAGCCGGGACGCGGGACTGGGTCTCCACGCGGCCGCAAGCGGCCTCGGTCGACCAGCGGGCCTGGGCGCACGGCTGCGCGGGACCCGCGGCGAGCTTGCGGGCCGCGGGAGCGGCTGGGGAGCGGGGAACGAGCGCGGGGAGACGCAGGCGGACCGGGTCACCCGGGTCTCCACACGGCCGGGTCTCCACACGGCCGGGTCTCCACACGGCCGGGTCTCCACACGGCCGGGTCTCCACACGGCCGGGTCTCCACACGGCCGCAAGCGGCCTAGGTCGACCACCGGACGCCCCGCCCGCCCCGTGTTCACCCAACCTTCACCGGGCCACCGTTCGGGCGTCCCTGGAAGGACACTGGCAGGACACCCGGTAGCGGCACTGTGGAGGGGTGAAGGTTGCGATAGTTGCTGAATCATTCCTGCCCGTGGTCAACGGAGTCACACACTCGCTGCTGAAGGTGCTCCAGCACCTGGCGGCACGCGGTGACGAGGTCCTGGTGATCGCCCCTACCTCCGCCGACGCCGGCGCCCCCAGCGTGGTGGAGGGCGCCGCGGTTAAGCGGCTGCCCTCGCTCCCGCTGGCCGGCTACACCAACATCCGCGTTGCCGTGGGCCCGGTGGCAACCGTCAAATCGGTGCTGGCCGGCTTTGCCCCCGACGTGGTCCATGTGGCCTCGCCCTTCGTCCTGGGCTGGCGGGCGGTGCAGGCCGCGCAGCAGCTGGGCATCCCCACCGTTGCCATCTACCAGACCGACATCCCCGGCTACGCCGCACGGTACGGCGTGCGTTTCCTGGAAAACTGGGCCTGGCAGCGGGTGGAGAACATCCATGTGGCGGCGACCCGGACGCTGGCTCCGTCCAGCCATGCCCTATCGCAGCTGCGCGGCCACGGGATTCCCCGCGTGCAGTTGTGGCCCCGTGGCGTTGACACCGTGCGGTTCCACCCCGCCAAGCGCGACGGCGGCTTCCGGGCCAAGGTGGCCCCGCCGGGCACCAAGCTGATCGGCTATGTCGGCCGGCTGGCGTTGGAAAAGCAGGTGGCCGATCTGGCCGCCCTGGCCGGCATCCCCGGAACCAAGTTAGTGATCGTGGGCGATGGCCCGCAGCGTGAGGCTCTGGAGGCGGCCCTGCCGGACGCCCACTTCACCGGGTTCCTCGGCGGCGAGGCCTTGGCCGCCGCCGTCGCCAGTTTTGACCTCTTTGTCCACCCGGGCGAGCTGGAGACCTTCTGCCAGACCATCCAGGAGGCCATGGCCTCCGGTGTGCCTGTGGTGGCCACCGGCCAGGGCGGGCCGCTGGACCTGGTGGATTCCTCGCGCACCGGCTGGCTGTATGCGCCCGGCAACCTGGCCCAGCTGCGCGGCTATGTACAGGACCTCGTGGGCGACGACGCCAAGCGGGCCGCCTTTGCCGCCGCCGCCCACGCCAGTGTCCAAGGCCGGACCTGGACCGCCGTCTGCGAGGCCTTGATCGACCACTACCGCGGCGCCATTGCCGAACATTCCCTGCTGACCACCAGCCTCTGAAGGACGCTATGAAAATCACTGTCATTGGCTGCGGCTACCTGGGTGCAGTGCACGCGGCCACCCTCGCGTCGCTGGGCCACCACGTCACCGGCATCGATGTGGATGCCCGCAAGATCGACCACCTCTCCCGCGGCTTCTCGCCCTTCTTTGAACCCGGGCTGGAGGAGCTGCTGCACGCCGGGCGTCGCGAGGGGACGCTGAAGTTCACCGCGCTGTATGAGGGAATCGATGACGCCGATGTCCACTTCCTGTGTGTGGGGACGCCGCAGTCCAAGACGGACGACCGGGCGGACCTGGCGCATCTGATGGCGGCGGCCGGTGCGCTGGCCCCGCACCTGCGCCCGGGCGCCGTCGTCGCCGGCAAGTCCACTGTGCCGGTGGGCACCACCGCGAAACTGGCTGACCTTTTCGCCGGCACCGGGGTGGAACTGGCCTTGAACCCGGAGTTCCTGCGCCAGGGCACGGCCGTGAAGGATTCGCTGGCGCCGGACCGGCTGGTGTACGGCGTGGCCGAGGGCGCCGGTGGGCAGCGGGCGGTGGACGTGCTCGACGGCGTGTATGCGCCATTGCTGGCGGCCGGCACGCCGCGGCTGGTCACCAGCCCGGCGACGGCCGAGCTGATCAAATCCTCGGCCAACGCCTTCCTGGCCCTGAAACTCTCCTACATCAATGCCCTGGCCGAGCTCTGCGACGCCACCGGTGCGGATGTGGAAGAGCTGGCGCAGGCCATGGGGCTCGACGAGCGGATCGGCGCCACGTACCTCGGTGCCGGCGTGGGTTTTGGCGGCGGCTGCCTGCCCAAGGACCTTCGCTCCTTCCGCGCCCAGGCGCAGGAGCTCGGGGTGGACTCTGTGGCGGGGCTGATGGCGCTGGCGGACGGCATCAACACCGATGCCCGGCACCGGACCGTGGAGGCCGCACGCCGGCTCTGCGGCGGGGTGCTGGGCGGACGCCGGATCACCGTGCTGGGTGCGGCGTTCAAGCCGGGCACCGATGATATCCGCGATTCCCCGGCCTTGGACATTGCCTCCCGGCTTGCCGCGCGCGGCGCAGATGTCGTCGTGACGGACCCGCGGGCGATCAACAACGCCTGGCTGCAGTATCCACAGTTGTGCTTCGAGCCAAACACCATGGCGGCGCTGAACGGTGCCGAGCTGGTGCTGCTGCTCACGGAGTGGAACGAGTACCTGCGACTGGATCCGGCCTCAGTTGCGGCCGTGGTGTCGCGGACGGTGCTGCTGGACGGGCGGAACGCGCTCGACGGCGGGACATGGCGCGCCGCCGGCTGGGACTACCGGGGCATCGGACGGGGTGCCTGGGCGCCGGATGCCGGTGCCGCCCCGGCATCCGCGCGCGCCATGGCACCGGCAGCAGCGAACGGGCCGTTGGCCGCCACCCCTGCGCACGCCGCCGCGCCGCAGGCAGCCCCGAAACCGGCGGGGCCCCGCACCGCCGGGGCGGGCAGTCCCCTCTAGCGGTGGCGATGCGCTACGTGGCGCTGGGGGATTCCTTCACCGAGGGCGTGGGGGACCCCAACCGGCATCTGCCCAACGGCGTGCGCGGCTGGGCTGACCGCGTGGCCGAGGGGCTGGCCAGGGCACAGCCCGGCTGGGAATACGCCAATCTGGCCATCCGCAGCAAGCGGCTGCGCCACATCGTGGCCGAGCAACTCGGGCCGGCCCTTGCCCTGGAACCGACGCTGGTCACCGTATACGCCGGCGGCAACGACCTCATGGACCTGGGCACCAGGGTGGGCGCCCTGTTGGCCGAGTACGAAGAGCTGGTCTCCCGGCTGGCCGGCACCGGGGCGCGGCTGCTGCTGTTCACGGGCTACGAGGTCCAGGTCTCCGCCGTGCTCAAGCCGCTGCGGCGGCGCAACCGCCTGTACAACGACGGCGTCCGGGCCATCGCGCGCCGCTACGGTGCCGAGGTGGTGGACTATGCCGGCTTCGGCGCCTATGCGGAGCGGCGGATGTGGGCCGCGGACCGGCTGCACATGTCCAAGGCCGGGCACAAATACCTGGCCGCCCAGGTGCTGGCCCTGCTGGGGGTTGACCATGCCATTGCGCCCAGACGGTGGGATCCGCTGGCCCGGCGCTCCGCGGTGGGCCGGGCCTCGGGGTGGACGGTGGGGCAATACCGCTGGATCCGGGATTGGGTGGTTCCGATGTTCGGGCGCAAGATCCGCGGGGTGACGATGGGGGATGCCCTCACACCGCGCTGGCCCGAACCGGTCCGGGTGCCGCCGAAGGGCGGTCTGCGGAAGCTGGCCAAGAAGCGGGCCAGGGTGGCCAACGCCGGTGGCACCCCGGAGTGATCTGCGGTGTTCACCCCGCCACCTGGGGCGGCGTCACAGTCGACCGAATTCGACATTAATCGACCACCAATTGGTACCCGGAGGCATCCCACCCTAGCCTTGAGCCATTGAACGGGCCCGTGGCATGCCGGGCCGTCAAGAGTGATCGGGGGACACACTGGGAAGCGTCAATCTGCGTGGAGCGCTGCGCTCCATGGCATTCCGGCCGCAGGATTCGATCCCCGTCTGGCGCGACCCGCGCACGCCCGTGCGCCGGCTGATCGCCGCCGCCGGCTGATCGCCGCTGCCGTCGCGATCGCCGGCGCCGGCCTGTTTGGTGGCGCCGTTGCGGCATCATGGACGGCCATCCTGGCCTGGTGGGCCACCGTGCTGATCGTCGGGGCATCGCTGCTGGTGGTTTACCCCTTTCTGCTCAGGATCACGGCCGGCCGTGATCCGATCTGCCTGGGTGTCGCGGCGTCGGTGCTGGCCTTCACCGAGGTCAGGGACGAACCCGCGCTGAGCTTGGCCATCTGGGTCCTCGGATCGGCGGTGTACCAGGCGGTGCTGCGCCGCCCGCTCAAAGCCGCTCTGTTTTGGACGGGCGTGAGCACCATTGCCGCCGCGCTCTTCCTGTCGACCGTGGCGCTCTTGCGGGACCTGGGATCGCCAGATGCCCTGAACTATGCCCTGGGCGTCGGCCTGCTCTTGGCGGTGCACATTGGGTTGAGCGTCCTGCACCAGGGCCTGCACCACATTCGGGCCACGGATTCTCCACAGAACCAGATCCGCTGGAACCGGATGGGGGTGCTGTGGGCGATCAACATCGCGATCACGTGGGTGGGTGCCGCCGCCGATGCCTTCAGCGACCATGGGTACCACTTGGTGGGCACCTCCATGTCGGCCGTGAGCGTGGCATCCTTGGAGGTCGTCTGCCTGATGGTCCACAGCCTGACGCTGCGGATGAAGCTGCAAGAAATCGGCGTCAAGCTGCAGGTGGTCCTCGATGCGGCGCATGAATTGCCCTGGTCGGACGTGCCCCATCCGCTTTCACGGGTGGGCACCTTTGCCTCCGTCGCAGTGCCGGGCGATGCCATGGCCATCCAGCGCGAGCCCGCAGGTGCCAACCAGATCGGCGCCCAATTCGATTTCCCCGACGGCCGCACCGAACACATTGTGGTGACCCGGGCGGCATCCCTGGGCAGCTTTTCCCGGCTGGAGGAACGCGTCCTCTCCGGCCTGGCCCATATGGCCAGCACCACCATGCATGTGGACCACGGAATGCAGCGGCTTCAGGCGAAGGCCGCCACGGATGAATTGACGGGCTTGGCCAATTACCGGGCCTTTCTTGACGCCCTTTCCCTGGCCGAGGCGGTGCAGGATCCGGTGAGTGGTGTGGCCATTCTGTACATCGACGTCGATGGCCTCAAGTCCGTCAATGATGCCTACGGCCATGATGTGGGCAATGAATTGTTGGTGGAGATTGCCGCACGCATGCGCGGCGCACTGCGGGACGGCGACACCGTTGCCCGTGTGGGTGGCGATGAATTTGCCGCCATCCTGGCCAACGGCATAACCGCCAAGGACGCCGATGGCATCCGCCGCCGGGTTGAAAGCGAAATTGGAAGGCCGCTGCGGCTTGCCGGGCAATGGTTTACCCCCAGTGTGAGCATTGGAATTGCCTATTCGTCCTTCGTTGATGCAAAGATTGATGATTTGGTCATTGCATCGGATCGGGACATGTACAAACGAAAAATGGCAAAGGAAGACATCACCTCAGTGGACGGCGAACGCTTCACCGACCCCCTGCCCGACCCCCTGCCCGACCCCTTGGCCACGGCCCAGTCCGACAACGCGGCCGCTTACGGGGCAGCCGAGGCCAGCCGTGCCGGCTGATCCCGCCAACGTCCCGGTGGCCGACCTTGCCGCGGCGCTGGGCCGCATCTCCCTTCTGGAAACCGAGCTGGCCCAGGCACAGTCCCTGCTCCAGCACCAGGCCTGCACGGACGCGGTGACTGGGGCCACCAACCGGGCGGGCATGGTGGCCCTGCTGGAGAAAACAATCACCAACGGTGGCGATGGCCGGGCCCTGCCGACCATGCTGGCCGTGGGGCTGGGTGCCTTTTCCAACGCCAAACTGGGACGCGCCGGCGGCAAGGCGGTGCTGCAGGAAGCCGCCCGCCGGCTCCAGGCACTGGCCGGCTCCTGCGGCACAGTGGCCCGGATGGGCAACGAAGAATTCGCCGTGTTGCTGCCCGGCGGTGACTACGAGGGGTCCCTGCGCCTGGCGGTGCAGCTCGTCACAGCACTCAGCGGCCGGATGGTGCTGGGGGAGCACACGCTGTGGCTCGAACCCTGTGTCGGCATCAGGTTTGGGGCCACCGGGCTGAGTGCAGAGGAGCAGATCCGCGATGCCGTGCTGGCCGCCAACCATGCCGAGGCGCACGAGCAGGACCACATCCAGGTTTTTGTCCCGGCCATGCTCGAACGTGCCACGCAGCGCGTGCAGATGATCGCGGATCTGCACGAGGCGATCTCCGCCGACGAGCTGGAGCTCCACTACCAGCCGGTGGTGGACCTCTCCAGCGGGCGGATGGTGGGTGCCGAGGCGCTGGTGCGCTGGCAGCATCCCCAGTGGGGCCAGATGCAGTCTGCCGTATTCCTGCCTGCCGCGGAGGAAGGTGGGCTGATGGTGGCGCTGGGACATTGGGTGCTGGCCACAGCGGTGCGGCAGCTGGGCGAGTGGTCGCCGCTGCTGGCTGCGCTGCCGGCCTTCAGGGTCCATGTGAACCTTTCCCCCGGTGAACTCGAGCGTCCGCAGATTGTGGGTGAAATCCGCAAGCTGCTGGCCAAACACCAGGTTCCGGCCGGCCGGCTGGCCCTGGAGCTCACCGAGAGCGCCATCGTGTCCGACTTTGAGCGGACCGCCAAGGTCCTGCTTGGCCTGCGCAAGCTCGGCGTCGGCCTGGAGATCGATGACTTTGGCACCGGATACTCCTCCATCAGCTATCTGCGCAGCCTTCCCGTGGACACCGCCAAGATTGACAGGTCGCTGGTGACCGGCGTGGACACCGACCCACGCCAGCAGGAGTTTGTGGCCGCGATCCTGATGCTGATCAAGGCCGCCCGCCTGGACGTGGTGGCCGAGGGCATCGAAACGGCAGGGCAGGCCCTCGCCCTGGCAAACATGGGGGCCGGTCTGGGCCAGGGCTACCACTTCAGCAAGCCGGTTCCCGTGGACAGGCTGACGGCCATGCTCGAGGCTGGCACCACCTTCGCCATCGGCGAACCGGTGGCGTCGGCCTATGAGGTCTAGACCCAGCCCAATGCCTGACGACGCCGGCAACAGGCCAGGCCCGAGCATTCCCCTGCCATGTTGGGAATGTGGACTTTTCCTAACTCGCTGTACCGTCGGGATTCTGGCGGTGTCTATGGTGTGCCTCATAGCTTTGAAACACCGCTAAAGACGTCAGACCTGCGTGGCCGAATTTCCCCCGAAGGACTTCGGCCAGGTCATCCAGTGCGGCATGCAGCATCCGGCCGGCAAATCGGAGATCGGCATTTGTGCTGTTTTGGGCATCGGAGGCCAGTTGCTGTGCATAGGCGATAGTGGCCGGCAGTGATCCCCTCTGCTCTGCTTCATGAAAGTAATACGTTTCATTGAATGCCAGCAGATCTATGCTTACCGTCGCTACATTCCTTGCGAGCGATTCAAGCAGGTCAGCGGCATGGCGGGGTTCCAGCGCCGCAGCGCCCCGAGGGCCAGCGGCCTCCCTAAACAGGTTCAGGTCGTGTGCAAGAGCGCGACGACGGCTGAGGGCGGGGTACGTCTGCAGAATCCAGGAAACTGTGGCCGTGAGCAACCCGAAGCCCGTCACGGCCTGGGAGGCAGCGACGAACCGAAGCAAAGGCGTCGCCGGAACAATTTCACCGTAGCCGACCGTGGACAGGCTGACCATCGAAATGTAAATGGCTTCGGCGAGGTCCCCGTATTGTGGCACGCCGTCTTCGTAGGCGAATCCGGCCGGCAAATGTGGCAGGTACACCAGGGCCCACCCCATGATTGACAGGGATGCCCATGCGCCGATTACGGCAGCCATTGCGGCAGGCGCAGCGACGGTGGAGGCGTGGCCTCTGAATCTTCGGGAAAGCAGCCAGAGTCCGCGCATGATCGTCCTGCAGACGGGACCTGTGCCGTGCGGATAGAAGAGTGTATGAAAGACATCGGCGACCATCAGCAGAATCAGTCCTGCACCGGTGACCGTCTCCACTATGCCTGCGAAGTCCATGCCTCAGCTTACGGTCGGGACAGTGCCGGTACCCGTCCACCGCGCACGTGCCGCCGGCAACCGAGGGACGCTAGAGTGTTCCGCCTGCCACCTCCGGTGTGCCGGATTCATGGACGGGTGCACCATGGACGGGTGCACCATGGCCGCCTCCATGGCCGCCTCCGTGGCCGTGATGCCCCCCCCCCCCGTGGCCATGGCCGTGCTGTCCGGCGTCGCCCACCCTTTCGCGGGCCAGGAACATTTCGACGTCGAACAGGTTGTCCGCCCGGCGCGCGACGTTCAGGAGCGTGGACATGGACGCGACCTCTTCCACCTGCTCCTTGAGGAACCACAGCATGAACTGTTCACCCAGGGGGTCGTTTTCCTCCCGGGCCGCGGTGAACAGTTCCTTGATGCGGTCCGTGACTTCGATCTCCTGGGCCAGGGCCAGGGGCTCCTCGGCCTCGGAGACGTCATTGCGGACCGGCTCGATCCCGGGGATGGAGATCCTGATGCCGCGGTCCAGGATGTACCGGACCATCATCATCGCGTGGTTCCTCTCCTCCAGCGACTGCCGGTAGAAGTGCTTGGCAAGCCTGGGAAGGTCCTGCCCGTCGAACCAAGCCGCAATGGCAATGTACTGCTGGGACGCTGCGAACTCATTGCCCCCCCCTGTTTGCCAAGCAGATCATTGAATTTTGCGGTGCTCATGGGGCACTCCTCGATGTGGGTTCAAGGCTGAGGACCCGCGACACAAGGGCTCGGCTGGGCCCGGCATTGCCGGGGGGCCTCCTACGAGCTTGCTCCGCCACGGATACGGTGGTCAAGACCCGTTTCCCCGTCTGGGCAGGGGGATCCCCGCGTTGTCCGGCCCGGCGAGGGCAGCGGGCGCTGCCACCGCCGTCTGCTATTTCACGGCCACGAAGTAGGCGTTGATCGGGTCCTCATCCAGCACCGTGCGCGCCACCGGGCCGAACCCGGCGTCGTGGAGCATGGACTCGGCCAGCTGCACGCCCCACACTGTGCCCAGACCGTCCCCGCCCTGGCCCAGGGAGACGGACATGCAGTGGACGGCGGAGACGGTGTAGAGGAACGAGCCCCAGGGCAGGTCGATGTTGTCCTCCAGGTTCGAGGAGGCATTGATGTCCACCATCAGGAAGGTTCCGCCGGGGCGCAGCGAGGTGTGGATGTTGCGCAGCACGGCGGCGGGATGGGCCTGGTCGTGGACCATGTCGAAGGCGGTGACCAGGTCCAGTGTGCCCGCCAGGTCCAGGGTGGAGGCGTCCCGCTCCTGGAAGTGTGCGTTGTCCAGACCCCAGGCGGCCGCCTCGGCGCGGCCCGCGGCGATGCTCTCGGCCGAGAAGTCGTAGCCGGTGAACCGGCTGGCCGGGAAGGCCCGTGCCATCAGGTTGACGGCGTGGCCGGCCCCGCAGCCCATGTCCGCCACGTCGATGCCTGCCTTGAGCCGGTCCACGCAGCCGGAAAGCGGCAGGATCACGTCGATCAGCGAGGCGTCGTGGACGGCGCCGCTGTCCCCGGCCTGGATCTGGACGAAGTCCGGGTAGTCGGCGTAGGCCAGGCCTCCGCCGGTGCGGAACTTCTCCACCACCTTGCGGGTGACCTCGCCCATCAGCGTGATGTACAGCAGCTGCCGGGCCAGGTTGTCCACCCCGGGGCCGCTGAGCAGCGGCACATGGTCCGCGCGCAGCTGGTAGGTGCCCGCAGGGGCGTCGTAGTCGACAAAATGCGCCGCGGCCACCCCGCCGAGCCACTCGCGCACGTAGCGCTCGTTCAGCCCCGCGGCGTCGGCCACCTGTTCGCTGGTGGCCGGTGGCAGCGTGGCCATGGCCTCAAACAGGCCGGTCTGGTAGCCGATGCTGGCCAGCACGGCGATGGCGCCGTCGTTCAGAATGGCCAGCAGCCGTTCCGCCGGTTCGACCCCGGTGGGTTCCCCGGTCTGCGCGGGGGTGGTGTCGGTGGTGCCCATGGTCTTCTCGCCTTTCCTGCACCCGGGCGGTGTTGCCCTCTTGTTCGAACGCTACGCCGGCACCGGGATGGGCACATCGGGCAAACCATGCATCCGCACCCATTCCCCGGTGGGGCGGACCATGCAGTGCGTGGCCGCGGATCAGGCGGGCAGGTTGCCCCGGGCCCAGGCAGCGGCCGCCGTGCGGGAGGAAACGCCGATCTTGGCGAAGATGTTGGCCAAATGCCTGCCCACCGTCTTGTCGCTGATCACCAGGGACTGCGCCACCGCCCGGTTGCTCAGTCCCCGGGCCACCAGGGCGAGCACCTCGGCCTCGCGGGCGGACAGGTTGCCGGCGCCGGTGCCGCCGGCCAGCCGCACCAGATCCGGCCCGGCGCCCAGTTGGCGGTAGATGGCCAGGGCGGTGGCGCGGTCCGCCTCCGCTGTGCCACCGTGCCCGAGTGCGTCCTGGCAGCGGGCCAGCAGTTCGCGCACCCGTGCCGTGTTGTGCCGGGCCCGCTGGCCCCGGTAGATCCGGGCGGCCCGTTCGGCATGTGCCAGGGCTGCCACCGGGTCACCGGCGGCGAGCGCGACGGCGGTGCGGGCGTGCTCGGCCCAGGCGGTGAGCCCGTCGGCCGCATCAAAATGCCGCGCCGTGCCCTCCAGCTCCGCACAGTAGGTTTCGGCCAGGGCACCATCACCGCGGGCCAGGGCCAGCTCGGTGGCGGGCAGCAGCAGCCGGGCCCGGCCCAGCCTGTCGCGCTCGCCGAGGGAGGCGCACAGCTGTGTCCGGGCCAGTTCGGCGTCGCCATGCCCCTGGTGCAGCAGGGCCTCCCCGGGCTACGGGTCAACGCCGAGCTCGCGAGCGCGGCCAAAAGCGGCCAGTGCCTGCCGGTGGCGTCCGCGCAGCCGGTGCACCTCGCCGAGTTCGTAGAACCCGGCACCGGCCATCCAGCTGTGGGCATCGGCCAGGGATTCGCTCGAGGCCCCGATGTCCGCCTCCACGGCATCCCAGCCGCCCTCGGCGCCGGTGAGCTGCAATTGATGGACCCGGGTGACGGAGGCGTACATGAACTGAGGCGGGTGGATGGCGCTCCAGCCGGCCAGGGCCTGCGTCCATGCGCGCATCCGTGCCAGGTCGTTGATCAGGTGGCAGGTGTGGATGACTGTGCAGTAGATGTCCCCGGCAAAGAGGGGCGGCACCGATCCGGCCAGCACGGGCAGCATGGCCTCGTCCAGCTCGTTGAAGCCCGCGCCCGCCTGTCCGGCGCGCAGCTCGGCCAGTCCGGTGACCACGTGGGCAATGCAGCCCAGGGCCGGGTCGCCAAATCGCGAGGCCCAGTCGTGGAGCCGGGCGGCGGCGGTGCGGGCCGCGGCCGGGTCTGCCTCCATGTCGCCGTCGGCCACGGCCTCCAGATAGAGAAGATAGCCGTGCTCGGGCCCCTCGGGCAGAGCCGCGAGCAGCCTCCGTGCCCGGTTCAGCCAGCCGGACGCCACCAACAGGTCCCCACGGGTGGACCACTGCAGGGCCAGTTCCGTCGCGCGCAGGGCGGCCGTGCGCTCCTGCCCGCCGGCGAGCAGGCGGCCAAAGAGCTCCTCCGTGACCGCCAGGGACTCAGGGACACCACCGCGCCACCAATCCGATGCGGCGAGCGCGGCCAGATCCGCTTCCGGCAACGGCCCCGTCCGGATCCGCTGTCCACCGGCAGCACGGCCCGCCTCCACCTGCCGGGGAACCGCCGGAAATCTTCATATTCGAATATATGTTCGAAAACGAAAATCGGGCACTTTGCCGCATATCCCGCCCGCATATCCCGCCCGCATATCCCGCCCGCGCAGCCCGGACCGCCGGCCCCATTTCCCGCGTTAAGCGCCAGTTAAACGCCCAGGGGCCGCCTGCCGAAGCAGGCGGCCCCTGGGGACAGGTTCCTAGCGGCCCTTGATGGGCAGGCCGCAGCGGGTCATGGACTCCGCGTAGGCCTTGGCAATCTCCAGCAGCCACTGCTGCTGGCGCTCGGGGGAGCCGGCAAAGCTGCGGCCGCCGGGGGACTTGACCTTGTAGATGCCAAAGCCGCGCTTGTACAGCGTGTGGCTCTGGGCCTTGGCCAGCTGGTCCGCCAGGCGGTGGGCCTCGGTGCCATGGGCAATCAGGGCCGATGCGCGGGGGACCAGGGCCAGCAGCTTCACCAGCGGACGCAGGCCGGCTTCGATCTGCGGGGCGCTCAGGCGGCCGTTGGGCTCGCCCGGGGTGAACCAGGGATGGACATTCCACGGCATCACGTAGCTGGGGCGCAGGCCCAGCTGCCAGTGCACACCCAACAGGCGCGTGGAGGCCTGGTCATCGCCGGCTGTGATGAAGCCGGACTCGTCGGCGGAACCCACATTGGAGTACAGGCTGATGATGCGGCACTCGTCCACGTCGTGGATCGGATCGACGTAGGGTACGGTCTTCTCGGGGCGCATCTCGCCCAGGGTGTCGAGGAGGCGGTTGACCTCACCGACGTTCTCGTCGTACCGGCGGTTCCAGAGCTGTTCGCTGTGCGATTCGGTTGCCACGGACTGCATTGAGTGTTAAGTCTCCTCGGGGGTGGTGGGGCATTCCGTCCCTCCCCAAGGGCACGGTGCTTAGCGTTCCAGTCTACCAACCAGACCACGACGGCGGCGCGGCACCGCATGTGCTAGGGCGGGCCCAAAACGGGCCGTTTGTGACGAACGACTCAGCCGGTGTTTGCTAACGATTTGCCCATGATTTCCCCCAGCGCCCGCCGAACCTATGCGCATAGGTACAGGGTGTCTAGCATCAACTCATGCATCCGAGCGGCATAGGCCACGGCAAGGAACACAGCACAGGCGCCCCCGTGCGCACCCCCGCCATCGCCGTCCACGGCCTCCGCAAGTCCTATGGCGGCCACGAGGTGCTCCATGGCCTCGACTTTACCGTCGAACACGGCACCATCTTCGGCATGATCGGTCCCAACGGAGCGGGTAAAACCACCACCATGCGCGCACTCCTGGACATCATCCGCCCCACCGCCGGGGAACTGGCACTGCTGGGGGAGAACCCCCAACAAAGCGGACCGGCCCTGCGCCGGCGGATCGGCTACGTCCCCGGCGACCTCACCCTTCAGGGCCGGACCACCGGGACAAAGCTCCTGGAGCACTACGCCCAGATCAGCGGACCCGTAAAGCCAGGCCGCGTGGCCGAACTGGCCGAACGGCTCGACCTGGACCTCAACGCCCAGATACGCCGGCTCTCCAAGGGCAACAAACAAAAGCTGGGCCTGGTCCAAGCCTTCATGCACGACCCCGAACTCCTGGTCCTCGACGAACCCACCAGCGGACTGGACCCGCTCATGCAACAGGAATTCATCGCCCTCGCCCGCGAGGCCCGCGATAACGGCCAAACCGTCTTCCTCAGCTCCCACGTGCTCAGCGAAATCCAGGCCGCCGCCGACAAGGTCGCCATCCTCCGCGGCGGCCGGATCGCCACCATCGCCACCGTGGAGGAACTGCGCGCCACGGCCAAGCGCCGCCTGCGCCTGAGCGCCACCGGCACGACGGCCCCCACAGTGGAAGCCCTACTGGGCTCCGTGCCCGGAGTGCTCCAAGCCCACGCCACACCCGGCACCCGCCCCGGCACCGTCGACGCCACCGCCATCTTGGAAGACGGCGTCAACCACCTGGTGGGCGCGCTCGCCGGCCTCCACCTCCTCGACCTCGTCCTGGAGGAACCCGACCTCGAAGAGGCAGTCCTGGGGCTGTACGCCACAGACCACACCCATACAGACCGAACCCCTCCATACCCACGGCGCCGCCAGCTGCGAAAGGACCGCCGATGACCCCCACCGGCCACCGCCTGCCACTGATGCGCAAAGCGCTCGCAGAGTCTTGGCGCTCCACCCTCGCCTGGGCCGCCGGCCTGCTCGCCGCCATGTCCCTGTACCTGCCGCTCTACCCGGCCATCGGCGGGAACGCCCAAATGAAGAACCTGCTGGACTCCCTCCCACCCGAACTGATCCGCGCCCTGAACTACGACCAAATAGCCACCGGCGCCGGATACACCCAAGCAACCTTCTTCGGCCTCATGGGCTTCGCCCTCATGTCCATCGCCACCATCGGCTGGGGAGCCGCAGCCATCGGCAGCGACGAGGAAGCAGGCCTGCTCGAACTCACCCTCGCCCACGGGGTCACCCGCGTCCAAGTGGTGCTCGAACGGGCCACAGCGCTCGCGGTCCGCGTGCTGGCGCTCTCCGCCGTCGTGCTGGTGGCACTGTGGGTGCTCGCCGGGCCCTCGGACCTGGGCATCGACCCGCGCCATGCGGCCGGCGGCGTGCTGCTCTTCGCAGGGCTGGCGCTGCTCAGCGGCACCGCTGCCCTGCTGGGCGGAACCATCGGCGGACGCCGCGTGCACGGAATTGCCGCCGGGGCCGTGGTGGCCGTGCTGGGCTATGCGCTCAATGCGCTGGGCAACCAGAGCCAGGAACTGTCCTGGATGCACGGCTTCTCGCCCTACTACTGGGCCTACGCCAACGCACCCCTGGTGCACGGGCCGGACTGGTGGTCGGTGGCGGCCATCTATGCGCTCTGCCTCGTGTTCACGGCCGCCGGGGCCGCGGTGCTGGCGCGGCGCGACGTCGGCGTCTGAGCGCTCCGCCCGCGGACCGGCCTGCCTTGGCGTCCGGCCCGGGGCGTTCTCGCATTGCGGACCGATCCGGGCCAATGAGTGGGGCTGGCACACGGATATGGAAAGATTTGGCGTATGCGTCCCATGCAGCACTCATCCAAGCTCGCCAACGTCCGCTACGAGCTCCGCGGGCCCATCCTGCACGCCGCCAAGGCGATGGAGGCCGAGGGCCACCGGATCCTGCGGATGAACCTCGGCGACACCGCACCGTTCGGGCTGGAGGCGCCGGAGTCCATCGTGGTGGACATGATCCACCACCTGCGCGGGGCGCAGGGCTACAGCGATTCCAAGGGCATCTTCTCCGCCCGGACCGCCATTTCGCAGTACTACCAAACGCGCGGCCTGATGCAGATCGGCGTCGAGGACATCTTTGTCGGCAATGGCGTCAGCGAGCTCATCTCGATGACCCTGCAGGCCTTCCTGGAAAACGGCGACGAGGTCCTGATCCCGGCCCCGGACTACCCGCTCTGGACGGCGTCGGTCACCCTGACCGGCGGTGTGCCCGTGCACTACCTGTGCGACGAGGACAACCAGTGGTGGCCGGACATGGCCGACGTCGAGGCCAAGATCACCGCCAGGACCCGGGCCATCGTGATCATCAACCCCAACAACCCCACCGGCGCCGTGTACCCGCGCCACATCCTGGAGCAGTTTGCCGACCTGGCCCGCAAGCACGATCTGGTGCTGTTCTCCGATGAGATCTACGAGAAGATCCTCTACGAGGGCGCCACGCACATCCACACGGCCGCCATCACCGACGACGTCGCCACGCTCACCTTCAGCGGGCTGTCCAAGGCCTACCGGATGCCCGGCTACCGGGCCGGCTGGGTGGCGCTGTCGGGTCCGCGTGCCGCCATGGCCGATTTCAAGGAGTCCCTGGAACTGCTGGCCTCGCTGCGGCTGTGCTCCAATGTGCCGGCCCAGCACGCCATCCAGACCTCCCTGGGCGGCTACCAGAGCATCAACGACCTCACCAAGCCGGGCGGGCGGCTGCGCGAGCAGCGCGACCGGGCCCGCGAACTCCTCACCGCCATCCCGGGCGTCAGCTGCGTGCCCGCCGCCGGCGCCATGTATCTGTTCGTCAAGCTGGACCCGGCCCTGTATCCGATCGACGACGACGAGAAGTTTGTCATCGATCTGCTGCAGGACCAGAAGATCCTGGTTTCCCACGGCACGGCGTTCCACTGGCCCACGCCGGACCACTTCCGCTTCGTCATCCTGCCCTCGGTGGACGACATCGAGGAGGCCGTGCGCCG
This sequence comes from Pseudarthrobacter sp. P1, assembly GCF_050156935.1. Taxonomy (NCBI): domain Bacteria; kingdom Bacillati; phylum Actinomycetota; class Actinomycetes; order Micrococcales; family Micrococcaceae; genus Pseudarthrobacter; species Pseudarthrobacter sp. P1. Next base: position 762,315 of record NZ_CP189584.1, read on the forward strand.
GATCTCCACCTTCCTGGCCGTCTACCGGCGCAAGGCCACCCCAACCGCCACCGCGTAGCATCCGGCCCTGCCCGGGAATAGTTCCACCGAGGGCCATGTTCCACTAGATGCAAACGCATGGAATTGACACGAGGGAGCGGGATGGACGCGCAGAAGTTTGAACTGGGGCTGGATACATTTGGGGACATGACCCTGGATGCATCGGGGGAGCCGAAGGCGGCGGCGGAGTCCATCCGCGACGTCGTCGCGCAGGCCGTCCTGGCGGATTCGCTGGGCCTGGACTTCTTTGGCGTGGGGGAGCACCACCGCGACGACTACGCCATCTCCGCACCCGACATGGTGCTGGCCGCCATCGCCGGCCAGACCAAGACGATCCGGCTGGGCTCGGCCGTGACGGTGCTCAGCTCCGATGATCCGATCCGGGTTTTCCAGCGCTTCTCCACCCTCGACGCCGTCTCCAACGGCCGGGCCGAGGTCATCCTGGGCCGCGGTTCCTTCACCGAATCGTTCCCGCTGTTCGGCTACGACCTCTCCTCCTACGAGCAATTGTTCGAGGAAAAGCTCGAACTGTTCACCGAGCTGCGCAAGCAGGGCCCCGTCACCTGGTCCGGGGAGACGCGTGCCCCGCTGGCCAACCAAATGGTCTACCCGCCCATCCAAAACGGCACGCTGAAGAGCTGGGCGGCCGTGGGCGGCAGCCCGCAGTCGGTGGTCCGCGCCGCCCACCACGGGCTTCCCCTGATGCTGGCCATCATCGGTGGCGAGCCCATGGCGTTTGCCCCGTTCGCGGAGCTATACCACCGGGCCCTGAAGGAATTCGGCCAGCCGGAGCAGCCCATCGGCGTGCACTCGCCCGGACACATCGCCGCCACCGACCAGCAGGCGCTGGACGAGCTGTGGCCGCACTACCAGAAGCACACCGCCCGGATCGGCCGTGAACGCGGCTGGGGCCCCATGGACCGCGCCCAGTTTGAGGCGACGGCCGGACCCGACGGTGCCCTGTTTGTCGGCTCGCCCGAAACGGTGGCCACGAAGATCGTCAAGGTGGCCAAGGGTCTGGGCCTGTCCCGCTTCGACCTCAAGTACAGCCACGGCACGCTGGGCCACGAGACGCTGCTGGAAAGCATCCGGCTCTACGGCACCGAGGTGGCGCCCCTGGTCCGCGAGCAGCTGGGCAGCGGGCGCTAGTCCCGGGGCTTCAACCGGACGGTGGGCAGGGCGGGCGCCGGCAGCGGTGCCACGTCCTGCCCCGGCGGCAGGCCAAACCGGACCGCCGGCCCCGCCGTGTCCGGAGCGGACCCAACGGCGCCGGGCTGGACCGCGTCCGGCTCGACGCCGGAGTCGCGCTGCCACTCGGCACGGAACCGGGCGATCTCCTCGTGGCTGCGGCCCACAAAGTTCCACCACATCACAATCGATTCGCCCAGCGGCGTGCCGCCGAGCAGCAGCAGCCGGGCACCCTGGCTGCCGGCACTGATCGAAAGCATGGGCATTCCGGCGGGGAAAGCCCCCAGTTCGTGTGCCGCCAGCGGATGGCCGTTGGCCGTGGCGGATCCGCTGTCTACCAGGATGCCATACTCAAAGCCCGCGTCCACCGGATAGCTGACCGTTGCCCCGGCCTCGAGTACCAGTTCGGCGCCCAGCAACGGGGTGAAAGTGGCCACCGGAGAGCTCTGGCCGCCCACTGTGCCCAAAAACACGCGCAGGGTGGCTCCACCGTCGAGCACGGCCGGCGGCCGGTAGCTCTGGAAGCCCGGATCGGTGAACCTGTCGCCGTCGGGCAGGGCAACCCACAGCTGGGCACCATGCAAAACGGTGGTCCCCGGCGTCGACATTTCAGAGTGGCTGATGCCGCGGCCGGCCGTCATCAGGTTCAGCTCACCGGGGCGGACCAGCGCATGGTTGCCGGCGCTGTCACGGTGTTCGATTTCGCCGGTGAACAGCCACGAAATGGTCTGCAATCCGGTGTGCGGATGCGGCGGAACCTCCATGCCACCCGTTTCGGCCACCGCGTCGGGGCCATAGTGGTCCAGGAAGCACCACGCGCCGATGAAGGACCTGCTGCGCTGAGGGAGTGTCCGGCGCACCGTCATGGCGCGCACCCCGCCGAGGGGCACCATCCGCGGCTCCAGAAGCTCCATCCGTGGCGCGTCTGCGCCGAGCGGGTGCGCGTGGCCATCGCAGCGCAGCTCCTGCGGGGTGCTCTCTTGGTTGCTCATGGGACCTCCGGGCTTGGGGGCAGACTCTGCTGCCGATCCTATGCCTCCAGCCGCACCGGTGGGGTGCCTGCCGGCCGGCGCCGTGTCGAACCGGAGGCGATTAACCACTAAACTTTTGTGAAGTCCGCATTTGCCCTCTTTAGATTGGATCGCGGGTGGATCTCACCTTCATGGTCGTGCTAGTCATAGCGCTGGCTCTCTTTTTCGACTTCACGAATGGCTTTCACGACACGGCGAATGCGATGGCGACCCCCATCGCGACCGGCGCCATCAAGCCCAAAACCGCAGTGGCCCTGGCCGCCGTGCTCAACCTCGTGGGCGCCTTCCTGTCCACCGAGGTGGCCAAGACCATCTCCGGCGGCATCATCCGCGAGGGCGACGGCGGGGTGTCCATCACCCCCGAAATGATCTTCGCCGGCCTCATGGGCGCCGTGCTCTGGAACCTGTTCACCTGGCTGTTGGGCCTGCCCTCCAGCTCCTCCCACGCCCTGTTCGGCGGCCTGATCGGTGCCGCCATCGTGGGCACCTGGAGCCTCGACGCCGTCAACTTCACAGTGGTGATGTCCAAGGTGATCCTGCCGGCACTGCTGGCGCCCGCGATTGCCGGTGGCGTGGCGTACCTGTGCACCAAACTGGCCTACGGCCTCACCCGCCGCACGGACCCGGATTCCGGCGACAAGCTGGTCCAAAAGCGCGGCGGCTTCCGCTACGGCCAGATCTTCTCCTCCTCGCTCGTGGCCCTGGCCCACGGCACCAACGATGCGCAGAAGACGATGGGTGTGATCACTCTCGTGCTCATCTCCAGTGGCCTGCAGACCACCGGAACGGGCCCGGAAATCTGGGTCATCGCCGCCTGCGCCATCGCCATCGCCGGTGGCACCTACGCCGGCGGTTGGCGCATCATCCGCACCCTCGGCAGCGGCCTGACGGACGTCAAGCCCGCCCAGGGTTTTGCCGCCGAGACCAGCACCGCCGCGGCCATCCTGGCCTCCTCGCACCTGGGTTTCGCCCTCTCCACCACCCACGTCGCCTCCGGCTCCGTGGTGGGCTCGGGCCTGGGCCGCACCGGCTCCACCGTCCGCTGGGGCGCCATCGGCAAGATCGGTCTGGGCTGGCTGTTCACCCTGCCGGCCGCCGCCGTCGTCGGTGGCCTCGCCGCCTGGATGGCCAGCAAGGAACACGGCCTCGGCGACACCGGCCTGTGGATCTCCGTGGTGCTGGGCCTGGCCGGCATTCTGTTCATTTTCTTCCTCTCCCAGCGCGAGACGGTTGACCACCACAACGCCGTCAGTGAGGTCGACGCCGTGGGCGAGGCCGTGCACATCCCCTCCAAGAAGGAGCGTGAGCGGCTGGCCGCCAAGGCCCGACTGGCCGAGAAGGCGGCGGCTAAGGCTGCCGCCAAGGCCGAGGCACTGGCCCTCATCCGCGCCCAGGCCCTGGCCGCGGTGGAGCGTGCCGACACCGAGGCCCTGATCGCCATCAACGCGGCCGCCGATGCCGCCCGGGCCGGGGGCAAGGCCAGCGCCGGGAAGTCCGGTCCCAGCAAGGCCCAGCGTGCCAAGGTGGCTGCCAAGGCCCCCACCAGGGTCCACGCGGCCAAGGAGCCTGCCACCAGGGTCCACGCGGCCAAGGTGGCGGAACCCGCATCCACGGCCCCCGCCACCGGCACGGCAGCCGCCGCCGGCACCACCACGGCAGCCGAGAAGCCGGCCGGTGCTGCCACGGGCACCACCACGGGCACCAAGGTCCAGACAGAGAACGAGGACATCGCATGATCAACTGGGCCGCCTTTGCCACCGTCGCCATCGCCACCCTGGTGGGCGCCGTCGTCGTGGTTGGCATGTACTCCCTCGGTGTGCGGCTGTGGGCCGTCAGCGCCGACGCCGGAACCTCCGCCCACCGCACCGCCAGGAGCGGTGCCGTGGCCTGCTTCGCCGTGTGCGCAGCGGCAGTGCTCTACGGCATCTACCTGATCGTCCCGTTCTTCCACTAAGGCCACAGGGCGCACGAAGGGTCCGGCACCTGATGGTGTCGGACCCTTCGTTTAAGCTGTGGCCATGGCGAGGACCCAGTACTTTGTAGCTTCATCGATCGACGGCTTCATTGCCGATGCCGACGGCGGCCTTGACTGGCTGATGGCGTTCAACGGCTTCGACGGCCAGGAGGAGGCCTACACCACCTTTCTGGCCCGTGTGGGGGCCATCATCATGGGGGCGCAGACCTACCGCTTCCTGCTCAACGAACATGCCCGCGGTGTTCTGGATGGCTGGCCGTACACCGGCACGCCCACCTGGGTGTTCACGCACGCACAGCTGCCGGTGTTCGACGGCGCGGACATCACCTTTGTGGCAGGCGACGTCGCCCCCGTCCACTCGGCGGCCCTGGCGGCCGCAGGCGGCGCCAATGTCTGGATGGTGGGCGGCGGCTCCCTCGCCGCGCAGTTCCTGGACGCCGGTTTGCTGGACGAGCTCCTGCTGAGCATCATGCCCATAGTGCTCGGTGCCGGGCGCCCGCTGCTGCCCATCACGGCGGCGGTGGGGCCGCTGGTGCTTAAGGAATCGCGCGTCCCCGGCGGCGGCGTCGTCGAGCTCAGGTACGTTCTGGCGCGCAGGACCTAGCCAGGCCGGAAAGCCAGGCCCGCGTGTGGCGCGGGCTGCGCAGCAGGACCACGTGGGCGGCGCCCGGTGCCGCAGCAAGGGCGCGCATGGCCGCGCGTTTGCGCGCAAAGGAGTGGGAATGCCAGGCGATGATGGATTCGCCGCTGAACAGGATCCTGATGGACTCGGTGTTGCCATTGCAGACGGGCTCCCGGGTCGCGGCCCGGCGGATGCTGCGCACCAGCAGCCGCCGCAACGAGGTCAGGCGCGGGTAGTCAAGGCAGACCACCACCTGGGCGCGCGGCACCACCAGATCCCACCAGGGGCTGTAGGCGCCGTCCAGGGCCCAGCCCGGCTGTGCCACCAGTGCCGCGGCCAGCTCCCGCTGCTGCGCCACCGGGCGGTTGGTCCAACCGGGCAGCCAGCCCACTTCCTCGTCGGCCAGGTGGCAGGGCAGGCCCAGGGTGCCGGCAAGCATCGCGGCCAGCGTGGATTTCCCCGACCCGGTCACGCCCTGGATCAGGATCCGCTGCACCCCACCCGGCAGGGGTGCAGGCGTGCCGGCAGCCATTTACGCTTCGCGGATGAGGTTGGTGATCCGCGCGGTGGAGAGGCGCCGTCCGGCGTCGTCGGTCATGACGATCTCATGGGTTGTGAGTGTCCGGCCCAAGTGGATGGCGGTGCAGGTGCCAGTGACGAGGCCGCTGGCGACGGCGCGGTGGTGGGTGGCCCCCACCTCGATGCCCAGCGCCTGGCGCTTGGGTCCGGCGTGGATGCCCGCGGCAAATGAGCCCAAGGTCTCAGCCAGCACCACGTGGGCGCCGCCGTGCAGGATACCTGCCACCTGGGTGTTGCCCTCCACCGGCATGGTCGCCACCATCCGTTCGGCGCTCATTTCCAGGAATTTGATGCCCATTTTCACCACCAGGGCACCGATGCCCCACTCGGCAAGCCAGGCATGCATCTCCTCGGGCACGCCGGCCTCGGTGAGTTCGGCCAGATGGTCTGTGGGTGTGTAAATCTCGCTCATGCCAACTAGGCTGGCACCTGTGAGTGAATCTACCAAAACGGCCCCCAAAACCACCCCCGCCTCCGCCGCCGGGGACGGCAAGCGGCTGCTGGTCATTGATGGCCATTCGATGGCGTTCCGTGCCTTCTACGCCCTGCCGCCGGAGAACTTTGCCACCGACTCCGGCCAGCACACCAACGCCGTGCACGGATTCACCTCCATGCTGCTGACCATGATCCGCCAGCAGAAGCCTACGCACGTCGCCGTCGCCTTCGACCTGGACACCCCCACCTTCCGATCGCTGGAATACACCGAGTACAAGGGCGGGCGGAACAAGACGCCCGAGGAGTTCTACGGGCAGATCGACCTGATCACCAAGGTCATGGATGCCATGCGCATCCCCACCATCTCGATGGACGGCTACGAGGCCGATGACATCATCGCCACCCTCTCCGTGCAGGGCGAGGCCGCCGGCTGGGATGTTTTGGTGGTCTCCGGCGACCGCGATGCCTTCCAGCTGATCACCGACAAGGTGCTGGTGCTCTACCCCAAGAAGGGCATCTCCGACATTCCGCCGATGGATGCGGCGGCCGTGGAGGCCAAGTACCTGGTCCCGCCGAACCGCTACTCGGACCTGGCCGCCCTGGTGGGGGAGAGCGCCGACAACCTGCCGGGCGTCCCCGGCGTCGGGCCCAAGACGGCCGCCAAGTGGATCACCCTCTACGGCGGACTGGATGGCATCCTGGAAAACATCGACGCCATCGGCGGCAAGGTGGGCGATTCCCTGCGCGAGCACGTGGATTCGGTCAAGCGCAACCGCCACCTGAACCACCTGCTGCGCGACCTTGAGCTGCCGGTGCCGCTGGCGGAGATGGAGCTCCAGCACCCGGACCGGGAAAAGATCGAGGAGCTCTTCGACGCCCTGCAGTTCAACACGCTGCGCAAGCGCCTCTACGACCTCTTTGGCGAGGAGGAGGTGGCCGACGACGGCGAGGGCCACCAGGTGCCCGAGCACCGCAGTGTGGACACCGCCGCCGGGCTGCAAAAATGGCTCGCCGCGGGCAAGGCCGGCGCCAAGACCGCCGTGCAGGTCATGAGCGTGCCGGCCGGCCTGCTGACCGCCGCCGTCGGCGTGGCCCTCGTCCGCCCCGACAGCGCCGTCGTCGTTGATCTTGAAACCGCCGATGCCGCCCTGGATGCGGCCCTTGGTGCGTGGCTGGCCGACGCCTCGGCCCCGAAGGTGGTGCACGAGTACAAGGAGGCCATCAAGGCCCTGCACGCCCGTGGGCTGGTGCTCGACGGCGTGGTGGATGACACCTCGATCTCCGGCTACCTGATCCAGCCGGACCGCCGCAGCTACGAACTCGAGGACCTCAGCCAGGTGCACCTGAAGGTCACCTTCTCCGCCGCTGACTCGGCCACGGCCGGACAGCTGGAGCTGGGCCTGGAGAACGAGGCGGGTGCCCGCGACGCCGTGCAGAAGGGCTACGTTGCCCTGCTGCTAAGCGAGAATTTTGCCCCGCAACTGCTGGAACGCGGCGCCGCCGCCCTGCTCACCGGCATGGAGCTGCCGCTGGCGCGGGTCCTGGCCCAGATGGAACTGACGGGCATCGCCGTCTCGGCCGAGCGTCTGGCGACCCTGCTGGCGGACTTCACCGCCGCCATGGAAGCGGCGCAGGCCGCGGCCTTTGCCGCCATTGGCCATGAGGTCAACCTCGGTTCGCCCAAGCAATTGCAGACGGTGCTCTTCGAGGAACTGGCCCTGCCGAAGACCAAGAAGATCAAGACCGGCTTCTCCACCGATGCCGAGTCGCTCAAGACGCTGCTGGAGAAGACCGGGCACGAGTTCCTGGCCCAGCTGATGGCCCACCGCGAGGCCTCCAAGCTGAAGCAGATGGTGGAGACGCTGAAGAAGGCCGTGGCCGACGACGGCCGCATCCACACCACCTACGCGCAGAACGTGGCAGCAACGGGCCGCATCTCCTCCAACAACCCCAACTTGCAGAACATCCCGATCCGCTCCGAGGAGGGCCGCCGGGTCCGCAACGTCTTTGTGGTCAGCGAGGGCTACGAATGCCTGCTCTCCGCCGACTACTCGCAGATCGAAATGCGCATCATGGCGCACCTGTCCAACGACGCCGGGCTGATCAAGGCCTACGCCGAGGGCGAGGACCTGCACCGCTACGTGGGCTCGCACATCTTCAACGTGGCCCCCGCAGAGGTCACCAGTGCCATGCGCTCCAAGGTGAAGGCCATGTCCTACGGCCTGGCCTATGGCCTGACCAGCTTCGGCCTGTCCAAGCAGCTGGAAATCTCCGTGGACGAGGCCCGGACACTGATGAAGGACTACTTCGACAGGTTCGGCGGCGTCCGGGACTACCTGCGCAGCGTGGTGGACCAGGCCCGGGTGGATGGGTTCACGTCCACTATCGACGGCCGACGCCGCTACCTGCCGGACCTCTCCAGCACGGACCGCCAGCTGCGTGAGCTGGCCGAACGGGTGGCGCTGAACTCGCCCATCCAGGGCTCCGCCGCCGACATCATCAAGCACGCGATGCTGGGCGTGGCGCGCGAACTGGCTGCCCAGGGGCTGAAGTCGCGCATGCTGCTGCAGGTCCACGATGAATTGGTGATCGAGGTGGCACCGGGGGAGCGCGACGCCGTCGAGGCCCTGGTGGTGGCCCAGATGGGCGGCGCCGCGGACCTGTCCGTCCCGTTGGACGTCCAGGTGGGTGCCGGTTCCAGCTGGCACGACGCCGGCCACTGACGCCGGCGCAACGGGTCTCCACACGCCCGTTCCTCGTCCCCAGCCGCTCCCACGGCTCGCAGGCTCGCCGCGAGTCCCTCGCGGCTGTGGGCCCCGGTCGGCCACCGGGGACTTTCGGTGATCGAGTCTGTCGAGATCCGGCCGCGCGGAGATCCGTCCGCGCACCACCCGGGTCCCGGCACGCTCGATCCCCGACGGCCTAGGCTCGCTTGTCCCACCCGGCGTGGGCGGCCAGCTGGAAGGCCACCCACGCCGCCGTCGTGTTCACGGCCAGCAAGGAGATCAGCACCAGCAGCTGGATGATGCCGGCGTCGATCGGGGCCGCCCCACCGAGGATCATGCCGACGAAGGCTCCCGGCAGTGTCACCAGCCCGGCCGTGCGGGTCTGGTCCAGCCCCGGCAGCACCGCCTCGCCGGCCACGTGGCGGGCCACCAGCCGGCGCGCAGCCGGCCACTGGAAGCCTAGGGCGACGGCGGCCTCCACCTCGCCGCGGCGGCCGGAGAGCTCGTCGGCAATGCGCCGCCCGGCCAGCGTGGTGGTGGCCATCGCCCCGCCGATCTGCTGGCCAACCACGGCGATCAGCGCCAGTGATTGCAGCGGCAGGACGCCGGACAGGAACATGGTGCCCGCCACGGGCAGCGTGCCGGCGGCGATCGGCACCGCTGCCATCCACCACCGCCCCTTCGGCGCCACCCGGTGTCCGGCCGTCCACACGGCCACGGCAAACATGACGCCCACAAACCCCAGGGCCAGGCCCGGATAGGGGCTCACAGCGGCAATGACCACCGCCACCACGGCCAGCTGCACCAGGGCGCGGGCGCCGGCCAGCAGCATTTCGCCCATCCGGCGGTGCAGCGCCAGCCGCCACATGGCCGACGCAGCAGCCAACAGCCCGGCCAGCACCAGCCAGCTGGCGGGGCCCGTATTGAGCAGCGTTGAACCTTCCACCTGGCCATGCTCCCACGCCCGCGGGGCCGGGGCCGCGCTCCGGACTGTGTCGGTTAGGCTGGCACCGTGAGCGAGCACACCTTCTCTTCCGGTCCCCACTCCTACAACCTCCGATCCTTCCCTGTGACCAGCCCGGCCGGTCCCGCCCTGGCCAAATGGATGCAGGCCGTGGGTGCGGGCTTCCTTGACCGTGAAATGTCCCCGGAGGCCATCGACACGATCCTTGCCTGCGATGCCCGCGACGGCCGCGTGGCCACCGGCGTGTACGTGGACACCGTCCCGGCGGGCGCCCTGGACGCCGAGTACCCGGTGGCCACCTATGCCGCACACCGCAAGACGCTGAATACCGGCGCCGCGGCGCCGCTGCCCGTGCACATGATCACCGCCGTCACGGTGCGCACCAGCCACCGCCGCCGCGGCCTGCTGCGCGCCATGATCACCGCCGACCTGCAGCAGGCCAAGGACGATGGCCTGCCGATGGCCGCCCTGACGGCCTCGGAGGCCACCATCTACGGCCGGTTTGGCTTCGCCCCCGCCACCCACCATGCCAGCGTGGAGGTCGACGCCGGCCCCACCTTCGGCTTCCAGGTCCCGGCGGCCGCCGCGCACGGCACCGTGGAACTGGCCGATCCCGTGGTGGTGCAGGAGCTGGAGCCGGTGCTGTTCGAGCGGATCCACGCCGCGACCTTTGGCTCCATCGGACGCCAGGATGCCTACCGCCTGTCCTCCAGCGGCTATTGGAGCTACGCCAAGCCGGAACGGGACAAGTCGGTGCGGGCCGCGCTGCACTACGGGCCCGACGGCTCGGCGGACGGCTACGCCACCTACCGGTTCAAGGGCTGGGACACCACCCCGCACACGGTGGAAGTGGTGGATCTGCTGGCCACCACGGAGGAGGCCTACCTGGCTCTGTGGAACTATCTGGGCTCGCTGGACCTGGTCCAGCGCGTCGTCTGGCACGATGCCCCGCTGGAGGATGCGCTGGAATGGGCCCTGACCCACAACCGCGGCTACAGGCGCACCCGCATCTCGGACCACCTGTGGCTGCGCATCCTCGACACACCGGCGGCGCTGGCAGGACGGCGCTACTTCAGCGACGCCGCCGTCGTCCTGGCCGTGGTGGACCCGCTGGGGCACGCCGGGGGCACCTTCCGGATCGAGGCGTCCGGCGGCAGCGCGACAGTGGCCGAGCTGGGCCCCGAAGCCCCTGCCGACGCCGAAGTGGGCATCGCCGAGCTGTCGGCCATGTATCTGGGCGGGGTCAGCGCCCGGACGCTGGCTGCCGCCGGCCGCATCAGCGAATTGGTGCCCGGTGCCGCGGCCCGCTGCGACGCCTTGTTCGCCAGCCCCGTCCGCGCGCACAGCCTGGCCACTTTCTAGCCTGGCCCACGTCCAGGGGAGCCGCCGGGCCGCGGGACCTCAGGACTCCGCGGCGTGGGCGGCCCGGTACCGCGGGTCCACGGCTGCGGGGGTCGCGTTGGGCGGCACCGGTTCGTGCCGCAGATAGCTGCGGCGGAAGCGGCCTGCGCCGGCGGTCAGCGCATGCAGTTCGATGGCGTAGCGCAGCAGCTCCTCCTCCGGAACCTCGGCACTGATTTCGGTGCTGTCCCCGCCGGCCGCCAGCGTTCCGGTCAGGCGCCCGCGGCGGGCGGAGAGATCGCTCATCACCGCGCCCACGCAGTCGGCCGGGACGCTGATGGCTACCGCCGCGACGGGTTCAAGCAGCTGGATGCGGCCGGCTGCCGCCGCTTCGCGCAAGGCCAGCGCCCCGGCGGCCTGGAAGGCGGCATCCGACGAGTCGACGCTGTGGGTCTTGCCGCCGACGAGCGTCACCCGGATGTCCACGACCGGGAATCCCGCCGACACGCCCTTGTGCATTTGCGCCCGGACGCCCTTCTCCACCGAGGTAATGAATGCTCCGGGGATCACCCCGCCGACAATCCTGTCCACGAACTGGAACCCCGCACCGCGGCCGAGGGGTTCGACTTCGATGTCGCACACGGCAAATTGGCCATGGCCCCCGGACTGTTTGACGTAGCGTCCATGGCCGGTGGCCGGGGCGGCGAACGTCTCGCGCAACGGTGTCACGACCTCGACAGTGGACAGCTTCACGCCCTGGTTGCGCAGCCTGTCCAGGACCACCTCGGCGTGCGCTTCCCCCATGCACCACAGGATCAGTTGGTGGGTTTCGGCGTTGCGTTCCACCCGCAGCGCCGGGTCGCCGGCCGTCAGCTTCCCCAGGCTCTTGGCCAGGGCGTCTTCATCGTTGCGCGAGGCCGCTTCGATGGCAACGGGCAGCAGCGGCTCGGGCATTTCCCACGGGTCGATCAGCAGGGGAGCCTCCTTGGCGGAGACGGTGTCGCCGGTCTCCGCGCTTGCCACCTTGGTGAGCGCGCAGATGTCTCCGGCCACGCTGTAGGGCACCGGCCGCAGGGTTGAACCCAGCGGGGAGTGCAGGTGGGTGAGCCGTTCGTCGCTGTCGTGGTCCTGGTGGCCCCGGGCGGACAAACCGCGCCCGCTCACATGCACCGCCGAATCCTCGCGCAGCGTGCCCGAGAAGACGCGCACCAGGGCAATGCGGCCAAGGAACGCGTCGATGGTGGTGCGCACCACCTCCCCGACGAGCGGTCCGGCGGGATCACAGGCCAGCGGCCCGGCCGGCGTGCCGGCAAGATCCGTCACGGCCGGCAGGCCGCGCCCCACCGGGGACGGGAGGGAATGCTCCAGCACCGCGAGCACTTCGGCAAGCCCGGCACCGGTCTCGGACGAGGCGCCCAGCAAGGGAAAGAAGGATCCCCGCGCGACGGCGGTCGCGAGGGCGCCGGCCAGGATGTCCGGGGCGATCTCCTCGCCGCCGAGGTAGCGGTCCATCAACGCCTCGTCCTCGGTCTCGGCAATGATCCCCTCGATGAGCACACCGCGCCCGTTCTCGGATGCGGCACGTTCGGCGGCGTTGGCGTCCCGGATGGTGGGACGGGGATCGCCCGCGGCGTACTCCGACACTGTCCCCGACAGCAGCCCGAGCCATCCGGTGATGGCCCCGCCGGTCCGCACGGGTTGGTAGATCGGCACCACCTGGCCGCCAAAGGCCTGTTGGCAGGCGGCGACGACGCCGTCGTAGTCCGCCCGCGGATGGTCGAGCCGGCTCAGCACCACCGCCCGCGGCATGCCGAGCCGTTCGCATTCGCCCCACAGGGCGGCCGTCCCCACAGCAGGGCCCTCAACGGCCGACACCACGAACAACACCGCATCGGCCGCGCGCAGCCCGGCGCGCAACTCTCCGGTGAAATCGGGGTAGCCCGGTGTATCGAGCAGGTTCACCTTGACGCCGTCCAGAAGCAACGGCACCACGGAGAGCGAGACGGAGCGTTGCTGGTGGATGGCTGACGGATCCGAATCGCTGACCGTCGTCCCGTCCTCGATCGAGCCGCGGCGCGAGATGGCGCCGGTGGCGGCGAGCAATGCCTCCACCAGCGTTGTCTTTCCGGCGCCGGAATGGCCAACCAGGGCGACATTGCGGATCATCCCGGGCCTGTCGGCAGGCGTGTCGGTCCGCCTGGCGGCTGGCGTGTCGAACAGTTGGGGATCGGCGGCGCCCCGTCCCGGACCCTTCGCTGGACCACTCGTGCCTTTCACCGACATGTGTACCTCCTGGCGTCGTGTCCAGCTACCCGCGCTCGAGACTCGTTTACATCAGATTCGACACCCTGAGGCGGCCGGACGGCAAGGGCCTGCCGCCGGGACCCGCCCGGCGGCAGGCTTTTGCCTTCATTGCGGGAACCTACTAGACTAAACGGGCGTGTAGTGCGCAGATTCTTCGGCCACAAACCGGGCATCTGGCCGCATGCATCCATGTTCTACCCATAATTCAGGCCCGGCGGACCGGCAACTGCATGGTCCACGCGTGCCTGCGAATCCAACTATCCACATCGGAGCCCCTACTACATGACCATCACGACCCCCGAGAAGACCGGTACCCCCGTAGTCGCCATCAACGACATTGGTACTGCTGAAGACTTCCTCGCAGCCGTAGACGCAACCATCAAGTACTTCAACGACGGCGACCTCGTCGAAGGTGTTGTTGTCAAGGTTGACCGCGACGAAGTTCTGCTCGACATCGGTTACAAGACCGAAGGTGTCATCCCCTCCCGCGAGCTCTCCATCAAGCACGATGTTGATCCCGGAGACGTTGTCTCCGTTGGCGATCAGGTCGAAGCCCTGGTGCTCACCAAGGAAGACAAAGAAGGCCGCCTGATTCTCTCCAAGAAGCGCGCTCAGTACGAGCGTGCCTGGGGCGACATCGAGAAGGTCAAGGAAGAGGATGGTGTCGTTACCGGTACCGTCATCGAGGTTGTCAAGGGTGGTCTTATCCTCGACATCGGTCTGCGCGGCTTCCTGCCCGCCTCCCTCGTGGAGATGCGCCGCGTCCGCGATCTGGCTCCGTACATCGGCCAGAAGATCGAAGCCAAGATCATCGAGCTGGACAAGAACCGCAACAACGTGGTTCTGTCCCGCCGTGCCTGGCTGGAGCAGACCCAGTCCGAGGTTCGCTCCACGTTCCTCAACAAGCTGGAAAAGGGCCAGGTTCGTCCCGGCGTTGTGTCCTCCATCGTCAACTTCGGTGCCTTCGTGGACCTGGGCGGCGTGGACGGTCTGGTTCACGTTTCCGAGCTGTCCTGGAAGCACATCGACCACCCGTCCGAGGTTGTCGAAGTTGGCCAGGAAGTCACCGTCGAGGTTCTCGAAGTGGATCTGGACCGCGAGCGTGTATCGCTCTCGCTCAAGGCTACGCAGGAAGACCCGTGGCAGACCTTCGCCCGCACTCACGCGCTGGGCCAGGTTGTCCCCGGTAAGGTCACCAAGCTGGTTCCGTTCGGTGCGTTCGTTCGCGTCGAAGACGGCATCGAGGGCCTGGTTCACATCTCCGAGCTGGCCGTGCGCCACGTGGAGCTGGCCGAGCAGGTTGTCTCCGTTGGCGACGAGCTCTTCGTCAAGGTCATCGACATCGACCTCGAACGCCGCCGCATCTCGCTGTCCCTCAAGCAGGCCAACGAGGGCGTCGACGCCGAAGGCACCGAGTTCGACCCGGCTCTGTACGGCATGGCCGCAGAGTACGACGAAGAGGGCAACTACAAGTACCCGGAGGGCTTCGACCCGGAGTCCAACGAGTGGCTTGAGGGCTACGAGACCCAGCGCGCAACCTGGGAGCAGCAGTACGCTGACGCCCAGGCTCGCTGGGAGTCCCACAAGAAGCAGGTTGCCCAGCACGCTGCCGAGGACATCGCAGCTGCCACCGGTGGCGACAGCGAGTCTGCTTCGACGTCCTACTCCTCCGAGCCGGCCGTGTCCGACGCAGGTGCAGGCACGCTGGCTTCCGACGAGGCCCTCGCCGCTCTGCGCGAGAAGCTGACCGGAAACTAGTTTCCACAGCAACACCACGAGGCGGGTCCCTGCGCAAGCAGGGGCCCGCCTTTGCGTTAACCCCTCCCGGTGATTGAGCGCAGCCAAGACCCGTTGGTCGAGCGAAGCCGAGACCTCCCGCGCCCGGCCCTGTCAGCCCGGCAGGTCCACCCAATCGGTGCCGGCCGGTTCCAGTCCGGCCGCGCCGGCCGTGAGCGAGGCAAGCCGCTGGCGTGCGGCCTCGATGGTGGCGGGCTCGTCGGGCAGGGCGATCCCAATGTGAGTCTGTGCGGCGTCGTAGCCGTTGCCGGTCATGGCGTAGCCGGCGCTGCGGAGATCGTTTTCCAGCCGGGCGGCCGCCGCGTGGGGGAGCGAGACGGTGAACAGCCCCAGCCGCCGGCGCGCCACCAACGGAGCCGCATCCAGTGCGGCCGAGACGGACTCCGAGTAGGCCCGGACCAGTCCGCCGGCCCCGAGCAGGATGCCGCCAAAGTATCTGACGACGACGGCGGAGATGTCGCTCAGCGCGGTGCCGTCGGCGGTTCGGTGCTTGGTGAGAGCCTCCAGCATGGGGATTCCGGCTGTGCCGGAGGGCTCGCCGTCGTCGTTGGAGCGCTGGACGGACTGGTCCGGCCCCAGCACAAAGGCGGTGCAGTGGTGCCGGGCGTCATAGAACTCCCTGCGCAGCTCCGCAACCAGCGCACGGGCGGCCGCCTCGTCCTCCACCCGCCGGAGCACAGTGATGAACCGCGACCGCTTGATGCTCAGCTCGTGCCGGAAATCGCCCCCGGCGGCCAGTGTGGTGTAGCCGGTGGCCGTGCTGGGGGTTTCATTCTCGGTCGCATCCACCGGTCCAGTTTAGTCTGGAGGCATGCTTTCCCTTGGCCTCACCGGCGGCATCGCGTCCGGCAAATCCTTGGTCTCCGCCCGGTTCCGCAAACTCGGTGCCGTGGTGATCGACGCCGACGCCCTGGCCCGCGCCGTCGTCGAACCGGGGACGCCCGGGCTGGCGGCCGTGGTGCGGGAGTTTGGCCCAGGCATTCTGGCGTCCGACGGCGCCCTGGACCGTCCGGCGCTGGGCGCCCTGGTCTTCGGCGACCCGGACCGGCTGAAGGCCCTGAACGCCATCACCCACCCGCTGGTTCGCGCCGAGGCGGCCCGGCTGGCCGCCGCTGCGGCACCGGGGCAGGTGGTGGTGCAGGACATTCCGCTGCTGGTGGAGACCGGGCAGGGCGCCGCGTTCCATCTGGTGGTGGTGGTCGACGCGCCCGAGGAGCTGCAGCTGGCGCGGATGCAGGCCCACCGCGGCATGCCCGAGGCCGACGCGCGGTCCCGGATGGCGGCCCAGGCCACGCGCGCGCAGCGGCTGGCTGCGGCCGACGTCGTGATCGACAACAGCACCAGCCCCGCCGAGGCGCTGGCCCAGGTGGAGGCCCTGTGGCGGGACCGGTTGGTGCCCTTTGCGGCAAATCTGCGCGATGGCTCGTGCGCGGCCTGGTCCTGCACGCCTAGCTCCTGTCAGGCCGGGCCGGGCACCGATGGCCGGCCTGAGCCTGAACCCGTCCTGGACCGCCTGGCCGGGCGGCTGGCCGCCCGGATCCGGCATGCGGGCAAGGACCTGGTGCTGGGCATTGAACGCTCCGCCACGGTGCCCGGCGGGCTTGCCCTGGATGTCCTGGTGGGCGGCGCGGCCCAGGCCGCGGCACTGGGGGAGCTGCTGCCCGCCTCCGGATTCCCGCGGTGCCGGGATCCTGAAACCGGCGCAGGGGCAACCGGCGTCCGCAGGTTCTGCTCCGCGGACCCCGGCGCCCCGGCCGCCGTCGTACTTCGGACCGGGGCCCCACAGGCACACTGAAGGGCAACCAGAGTGGCAGCGGGGCACTGGCTGAGGCCGGCCCGCCGGCTTAACGCCGGTGGGCCGGCCCCCGGGGAGGACCGGCCCACCACTGCATGGATGTGCGCTGGCGCGAACGCCTACAGCGCGGGGCAGGTGATGGTTGTGCCCTTGTACTCCTGGACGCCCGGGCCAAGCTCCCGGCAGATCTCAAGCACCTGGTTGACGCCAATGCCGATGAAGATGCCAATGATGATCGTGGCAATGATGGCGAGGATGCTGACGATGACGCCGATCAATGCCGGGGTGTTCTTGAACCCGGCCTTCTTGGACTTGGACATCGCGACGAGTCCAAGGATCAGGCCGACGAGGCCGAAGCCAACAAACGGGAGCACCAGGGCAATGATGCCCATCGTCTTGCCCGGATCCTGGGCGGGGGCCATCGGGTAGCCGCCGGGGTAGGCCTGGCGCACCGGATAACCGGCAGCGAACGGCTGCTCGGAGGGGTAGCTGCCCGGGGCGGGTGGCTGGAAGGCGGGGGGCTGCTGGTAGGCCGGCGGCTGGTAAGGGCCCGGTGCGGACTGCTGTTCCGGATTGTTCTCGCTCATGGGGTCCTCATTCATGGTGGGCGTGATGGGTGCGCGGTGATCGCGACATCATTCTTGCACGGCGCCATTCCGTCGCGCGGAATTTGGCGCGGCGGCCTCCCACGGCCCGCAGCGAACACTCTTATCTGTGTCACCGGCACGCGGTAGCGTTGGACTATGAGTCTTGCCCAGGAAATCAACCGCGTCGTCGCCCCGTTCGAGGTCATCAGCGAATTCCAACCGGCCGGCGACCAGCCGGCAGCCATCGAGGAGCTCACCGAACGCATCGGCAACGGTGAGAAGGACATCGTCCTGCTGGGCGCCACCGGAACGGGCAAATCGGCGACGACGGCGTGGCTGATCGAGCGCGTCCAGCGCCCCACGCTGGTGCTGGTCCAGAACAAGACCCTTGCCGCCCAGCTGGCCAACGAGTTCCGCGAGCTGATGCCCAACAATGCGGTGGAGTACTTCGTGTCCTACTACGACTACTACCAGCCCGAGGCCTATGTGCCCCAGACGGACACCTTCATCGAGAAGGATTCCTCGGTCAATGAGGAGGTGGAGCGGCTGCGGCACTCGGCCACCAACGCCCTGCTGACCCGCCGCGATGTCATTGTGGTCGCCACCGTTTCCTGCATCTACGGCCTGGGCACGCCGGAGGAGTATGTGGCAGGCATGGTGACGCTGTCCCGGGGTGCCCAGATGAACCGGGACGACCTGCTGCGCAAGTTCGTCAGCATGCAGTACGCACGCAACGACATCGACTTCCACCGCGGCACCTTCCGCGTGCGCGGTGACACCGTGGAGATCATCCCGATGTACGAGGAGCAGGCGCTGCGGATTGAATTCTTCGGGGACGAGATCGAAAAGATCTACACCCTGCACCCGCTCACCGGGGAGGTCATCCGGGAGGAGACGG
Source organism: Pseudarthrobacter sp. P1 (assembly GCF_050156935.1). NCBI lineage: Bacteria > Bacillati > Actinomycetota > Actinomycetes > Micrococcales > Micrococcaceae > Pseudarthrobacter > Pseudarthrobacter sp. P1. The sequence goes on from NZ_CP189584.1 coordinate 780,596, forward strand.
AAATGTACGTCTTCCCCGCCTCGCACTACGTGGCGGGGCCAGAACGGATGGGCCGTGCCATCACTCGGATCGAGGACGAGCTCGCCGCGCGGCTGAAGGACCTGGAGGGCCAGAACAAGCTGCTGGAGGCCCAGCGGCTGCGCATGCGCACCACCTATGATCTGGAAATGATGCAGCAGATGGGCTTCTGCAACGGCATCGAGAACTACTCCCGGCACATTGACGGACGCGGCCCGGGCACCGCCCCGCACTGCCTGATCGACTACTTCCCCGACGATTTCCTGCTGGTGATCGACGAGTCCCACGTGACGGTGCCGCAGATCGGCGCCATGTACGAGGGGGACATGTCCCGCAAGCGGACCCTGGTGGACCACGGCTTCCGGCTGCCGTCGGCGATGGACAACCGGCCGCTGAAATGGGATGAGTTTCTGGAGCGCGTGGGCCAAACAGTGTACCTGTCCGCCACCCCCGGCAAATACGAGCTCGGCAAGGCCGATGGCTACGTCCAGCAGATCATCCGCCCCACCGGCCTGATCGACCCGGAGATCATCGTCAAGCCCACCAAGGGCCAGATCGACGACCTGCTGGGGGAGATCCGCACCCGGGTGGAGAAGGATGAGCGCATCCTGGTCACCACGCTGACCAAACGGATGGCCGAGGACCTCACCGACTACCTGCTGGGCCACGGCATCAAGGTCCAGTACCTGCACTCCGATGTGGACACCCTGCGCCGCGTGGAGCTGCTGCGCGAGCTGCGAATGGGCGTCTTCGACGTCCTGGTGGGCATCAACCTGCTCCGCGAGGGCCTGGACCTGCCCGAGGTGTCGCTGGTGAGCATCCTCGACGCCGACAAGGAGGGCTTCCTGCGCTCGTCCACCTCGCTGATCCAGACCATCGGCCGCGCCGCCCGCAACGTCTCCGGCCAAGTCCACATGTATGCGGACCGGATCACCGATTCCATGGAGCGGGCCATCGACGAAACCAACCGCCGCCGCGAGATCCAGGTCCAGTACAACCTGGACAACGGTGTCGATCCGCAGCCGCTGCGCAAGAAGATCGCCGACATCACCGACACCCTGGCCCGCGAGGACGCGGACACCAAGGAGCTGCTCGAGTCCACCGGACGCATCCGCGGCAAGGTCAAGGGCCCCGCCGTCGTCCGCCATGACGGGCTCGCTGCCGCACCCGCGGAGGACCTGGTGGGGCTGATCGCCAGCCTGACGGAGCAGATGCACGGAGCCGCGGCCGAGCTGCACTTCGAGCTGGCGGCCCGGCTGCGCGACGAGGTGGGGGACCTGAAAAAGGAACTGCGGCAGATGCAGGCGGCCGGGCACGCCTGAGATGGGATAGACTTAAGGAACGTAGGGGAGTATCCCAAACGCTATTTCCGTCAACACGTAGGGCAAAGACGCCCTGCCGGGTATAGCGGCTGTCTGTTCCAGGCAGCGGAGAGACTTATGCCGATCCGCTGTACCCTGTGAAAGGTTCCTACGTGCCCACCCTACCCTTGTTGTTTGAAATCGGCTCCTTTGCCGTCCTCGGCCTGATTCTGCTGGCCGACCTCCTGATGGTGCTCAAGCGCCCGCACATCCCCTCCATGAAGGAATCCGGCCTCTGGGTCGGCTTCTACGTAGCCCTCGCCCTGGTGTTCGCCGGGATGATGTTCGTCTTCGCCGGTCCGGAACACGGCGGCCAGTTCGTCGCCGGCTGGGTGACCGAATACAGCCTGAGCATCGACAACCTCTTTGTCTTCATCATCATCATGGCCCGCTTTATGGTCCCCAGGAAGCTCCAGCAGGGCGTGCTGATGGTGGGCATCGTGATTGCGCTCATCCTGCGCGGCATCTTCATCCTGCTGGGCGCCATCGTGATCGAGCAGTTCAGCTGGGTCTTCTACATCTTCGGTGTGTTCCTGCTCTGGACCGCCTACAAGCAGGCCAAGGACGACGGCGGCGACGAGGAAGAGGGCGCCGAAAACCCGCTGATCGCCAAGCTCCGCAAGGTGCTGCCGATGAGCGAGAACTACGACGGCACCAAGCTGCGCACTGTGGTGGATGGCAAGCGACTGTTCACCCCGATGCTCATCGTGTTCGTCACCATCGGTGTCACCGACCTGCTCTTCGCCGTCGACTCCATCCCGGCCATCTTCGGTCTGACGCAGAGCGCGTTCATCGTCTTCACCGCCAATATCTTCGCCCTGATGGGCCTGCGCCAGCTGTACTTCCTGCTGGGCGGTCTGATGAACCAGCTGGTGTACCTCAAGCACGCGCTCTCGATCATCCTGGCCTTCATCGGTGTGAAGCTGATCTTCCACGCCATGCACGTCAACGAGATCCCGTTCATCAACGGTGGACACCACATCGAGTGGGCTCCGGAGATTCCGACGTTTGTCTCGCTGGCTGTCATCGTCGGCACCATCGTGGTGGCCGTGGGGGCCTCCCTCCTCAGCCCGGCAGGCAAGCAGGCCAAGATCGATGCACGCCTGGCCGCCGACGCCGAGGAGAACGCGGACAGCACCAGCCACTAGCTGCTGCACCTAGACTGACGACGGCGGGGCCCACCAATTCCGGTGGGGCCCGCCGTTCTGTGTCCGGCCACGGTCTAGGTGGTTTCGGCTACGCTCGACCAGCGGAACCGGCGGGGTCTCGCTCCCCACCCGCCCCCTAACCTCGCTGCGCTCGGCCAGGGACCTGCGGGCGTGGCCCCTCGCTCGACCAGCGACAGGCCGCGGTCGGTCCTAGGTGCCGCGCACCATGGAGAGCAGGCGCGCGAAGATGGCCTCGCCGTCGTCGGTGATCCCGTCGTGGTGGAACTCGTCGGTCTCCCAGACCTGCAGCCCGGCCACCGCCGCCGCCGTCTCCAGGGACAGGTCGCGGTCCACGTAGATGTCGTCGCTGTACACGGCGGCCGCCACCGGCACGGTGTTCCGGGCCAGCCTGCCGACGTCGTACAGGGCCGGCCACCCGGTCCGGGCGGCCAGCAGCTCCGCCACCTCCTTGAGCGGGCGCAGCGCCGGATCCTGGTCGAAGTACCAGGGGTAGACCATCTCGCCCGTGAGCAACGGCTCGGGGGCGTCCGGGGCAAAGTCCGGGTTCTCGGCCAGCATCCGCCAGGCGGACCACGCGGTGGCCCCGTCCTGGGCGTAGATGGACTCGTGCAGGACCGCGTAGAGCGGGTTGGCGGCCCGGCTGACCTGGCCGGCCACCTGCTCCAGGAAGGCGTCCGAGAGCCGCTCACCGGCCGGGGTGGGCTCGAAGGCGTCCTCCAGCAAATAGTGCAGCCCATCCACCCGGGTGTTGCCGCCCAGGAAGTTGCCCACCATCTGGAAGCGCTCGGGGGTCAGTCGTTCCCCGGTGGGCAGCCGCTCGTCTACGCCGCGCAGGTGCTCGATGATGCGCGTGACGATCGCACGGTCCTGCGGATACCAGCCAAAGTACTCGGCGTTGCGCGCCCGGACCCGGCCAAAGGTGCCGCGGTAGACGCGGTCCGCGCTGCCCGACAGCGGAGCGAGACCGCCGGTGACCAGCACCTCGCGCAGGCCCTCCGGTGCCTGCGACAGATAGGTCAGGGCACAGAAACCGCCAAAGCTCTGCCCGTAGATGCTCCACGGGCCGCCGGCCAGTTCGCGGCGCAGTGCCTCGGCGTCGGCCACGATGGCATCGGCGCGGAAGCGGGAGAGGTATTCGGCCTGCGCGGCGGCGTCCCCGCGGAGCGCCAGCGACTGCCGGGACGCCGGGGTGGACAATCCGGTGCCGCGCTGGTCCAGCATCAGCACCCGGAAGCTGGCCGTGGCTTCCTTGAGCCAGCCGCCGAGGGCCAACGGCCGGATGCCGCGCCCGCCCGGTCCGCCCTGCAGGTACAGCAGCCAGGGCAGTTCCGCGGAGGCGGGGATGGCGGCGTCGGCAATCTCGCGGGCAAAGACGGTGATCTGTTCGCCGCCGGGGGCGGCAGGGTCCAGAGGCACCTGGATCCGGTGGTCGCGCAGGCGCATGCCGCGCAGTTCATAGGACGCGGAGGACGAGAGCGCCATCAGAGGGCCGGGGTCTCGTCGCCGGTGGCACCGAAGCGGCCCAGCGCCTCGCCGTCCAGACGGAACGTGGACCAGCCGTCCATCGGGCCCGCGCCCAGGCTCCGGTAGAAGTTGATGGAAGGCTCGTTCCAGTCAAGCACGCTCCACTCCACCCGGGCATAGCCGCGCTCCACCGCAATCTCGGCCAGGGACCGCAGCAGGGCCTTGCCGTAGCCGCCGCCGCGTGCCTCCGGGCGGACGTAGAGGTCCTCCAGGTAGATCCCGTGGGTGCCCTCCCAGGTGGAGTAGTTCAGGAACCAGAGCGCGTAGCCCACGATGTCCGGCCCATCGCCGTCGCCCTCCACCACATGGGCAAAGACCTGCGGGCTGTCCCCGAAAAGGCTGCGGGTGAGCATGTCCTCGGTGTTTTTGACCGCGTCCGGTTCTTTTTCGTAGATGGCAAGATCATGGATCATCGCCAGGATGTGGGGGACGTCGGAGGGCACGGCGGTGCGGACAAGACTCATGGGTCGAGCCTATCGAAAACCGGCGCCCGGGCTGAATCCCGGGCACCGGTGCCGTGCCGGTGCCGCTCCGTGGCCCGCTGCGGCTAGAGCCTGCTGAAACCGGCCAGCCGGACGACGGCGGCGCCGGCCTCGTCGGAGGCCTCCAGGTCCACCGTGGCGGTGATGGCCCAGTCGTGGTTCCCGGCGGGATCGTCGATAATCTGGCGGACGGTCCACTCGGTGGGGCCGGTGGTGATCTGCAGCAGCGCAGGCCCGCGGGCGGACGGGCCGTCGTTGATGAACTCGTGCTCGTCCCAGTAGTCGTCCAGGGCGTCGCCCCAACGCTTGGCATCCCAGCCGGCGTCGGCGTCGAGCTCGCCCAGGCCATCGATGTCGTCGTCGGCGGCCAGCTCCACGCGGCGGAAGAGCTCGTTGCGGACCATCACGCGGAAGGCGCGCTCGTTGCCCGTCAGGCGCGGCGGGGCGGGCGGGGTGATCTCGGCCTCCGGGGCATGGAGGGTGCCGCCGTTGGCGAGCTCCTCCCACTCGTCCAGCAGGGAGGAATCCACCTGGCGGACCAGCTCGCCCAGCCAGGCGATGATGTCCGCCAGGTCCTCGACCAGGGCATCCTGGGGGACCGTCTGGCTCAGCGCCTTGTAGGCGTCGGCCAGGTAGCGCAGCACGATGCCCTCGGAGCGGGCCAGCGAGTAGAACTGGACAAACTCGCCGAAGTTCATCGCGCGCTCGTACATGTCCCGCACGATCGACTTGGGGCTGAGCTCGAAGTCGCCCACCCACGGGGCTGCCTTGCGGTAGACCTCAAAGGCCTCAAAGAGCATCCCGGCCAGCGGCTGGGCGTAGGTGACCTCGTCCAGGGCGGCCATCCGCGCGTCGTACTCCATCCCCTCGGCCTTCATCGCGGCCACTGCCTCGGTGCGGGCGCGCTTGAGCTGGGCGGAGAGGATCTGCCGCGGCTTCTCCAGCGTGGATTCGATGACCGAGACGGTGTCCAGGGCATAGCTGGGGGACTCGGGATCGAGCAGATCCTGGGCCGCCAGCGCAAAGGGGGAGAGCGGCTGGTTGAGCGCAAAGTTCATCTGCAGGTGCACCGTGAGCCGGACCGTGCGGCCGTCCTCGGTGCGCTCCTCCTCGGGAATGCGCTCCACGATGCCGGCACCCAACAGTTCGCGGTAGATGCCCAGCGATTTGCGCATCAGCCGAAGCTGGGCCGGGCGGGACTCGTGGTTGGCGGTGAGCAGCCGGCGGGCGGCATGGAAGGGATCGCCCGGACGCTCCAGCAGGTTCAGCAGCATGGCGTGCGTGATGGTGAAGCTGGACGTCAGCGGCTCGGGCACGGACTCGCCCAGCCGCTTGAAGGTGGGCTCGCCCCAGCTGACAAAGCCCTCCGGCGGCTTCTTCTTCACCACCTGGCGCAGCTTCTTGGCGTCGTCGCCGAACTTTGCCTGGGCCTTGGCCATCGCCTTGGCATTCTCCACCACGTGCTCGGGGGCCTGGACCACCACCGTGCCGGCGGTGTCGTACCCGGCCCGGCCCGCGCGGCCGGCAATCTGCTGGAACTCGCGCACCTGCAGCACGCGCGTGCGCACGCCGTCGTACTTGCTCAGGGCGGTCAGCAGCACGGTGCGGATGGGCACGTTGATGCCCACGCCCAGCGTGTCCGTGCCGCAGATGACCTTCAGCAGCCCGGCTTGGGCCAGCTGCTCCACCAGGCGGCGGTACTTGGGCAGCATGCCGGCGTGGTGCACGCCGATGCCGTGCCGCACGAGGCGGTTGAGCGTCTTGCCGAAGCCGGCGGAGAAGCGGAAGCCGGCAATGAGCTCGCCGATCTTGTCCTTCTCCTCGCGGGTGCAGACATTGATGCTCATCAGGTTCTGGGCCCGGTCGATGGCCTCGGCCTGGCTGAAGTGCACCACGTAGACGGGCACCTGCTTGGTGGCCAGGAGCTCCTCGAGCTGCTCGTGGACGCCGGTCTGGACGTAGTAGTAGTGCAGCGGGATGGGGCGCTCGGCGTTGGCGACGGTGGTGGTGACGCGGTTGGTCAGCGTCGTGAGGTCCTTCTCAAAGCTGCTCACGTCCCCCAGGGTGGCGCTCATCAGCAGGAACTGCGACTGCGGCAGCTCCAGCAGCGGCACCTGCCAGGCCCAGCCGCGCTGCGGGTCCGAGTAGTAGTGGAACTCGTCCATGATGACGACGCCGACGTCGGCCGCCTCACCCTCGCGCAGCGCGATGTTCGCCAGGATCTCCGCGGTGCAGCAGATGATCGGGGCGTCCTGGTTGACGGCGGAATCGCCGGTGATCATGCCCACGTTCGAGGCGCCGAAGATGTCGCACAGGGCGAAGAACTTCTCCGAGACCAGGGCCTTGATCGGCGCGGTGTAGTAGCTGGTGGCGCCGTGGGCCATGGCGTTGAAGTGCGCAACGATGGCCACCAGCGACTTTCCCGAGCCGGTGGGCGTGGAGAGGATCACGTTGTTGCCCTCCACCAGCTCCATCGCGGCCTCTTCCTGGGCCGGGTAGAGCTCGATGCCGCGGGAGTCCGTCCATTCCATGAACGCGTCAAAGACGGTGTCGGGATCCGGTGTTCCGGCGGTACGAGGGGGGAGCTGATCGGCAAGATTCATGATGAATCAAGCCTACTGGCCTTTTGGCTGTGGCAGGATAACGCCATGGACAGCCAACGTGTGATCTGGGATCCGGCCAAGTACGTTGAATTCGGCAGCTACCGCGACCGGCCCTTCTTTGATCTGACCGGCCGGATCAAAGCGCCGGCGCCACGCCGCGTGGTGGACCTGGGCTGCGGGCCCGGGACGCTGACGGCGGCCCTCGCGCGGCGCTGGCCCGATGCCCAGGTGGTGGGTGTGGACAGCTCGGCGGAGATGGTCGACGCGGCCAATTCCATCGCCGGCAAGCCCGCCAACCTGTCCTTTGAACATGCCGACATCGCCGCCTGGATGCCGGAGCCCGGCACGGATGTGGTGGTCTCCAATGCGGCCCTGCAATGGGTGCCGGGCCACCAGGACCTAATGAGGCACTGGCTGGCGGCACTGGAGCCGGGGGCCTGGCTGGCTGTCCAGGTGCCGGGGAACTTCGATTCGCCCTCGCACGTGCTGATGCGCCAGCTCGCCGAGTCGGCCCGCTGGTCCACGGCGCTGGCGGGCGTGCTGCGGCACGAGGACGCCGTGTGGGACGCCGGCCAGTACCAGCAGCTGCTGCTGCACGCGGGTTGCGAGACAGACGTCTGGGAGAGCACCTTCTACCAGCTGCTGGCGGGGGCGCGGCCCGTGCTGGAGTGGGTGCGCGGCACGGCGCTGCGGCCGGTGATGGCCGCCCTGGACACCGCGGAGGGCGAGGCCTTCGAGGAGGAGTACGCCCGGGCACTGGATGCGGCCTATCCGCCCGGCCCGGACGGCACCATCTTCCCGTTCCGGCGCATCTTTATGGTGGGGCGCAAGCACTAGCCCGGTGCCCGGCCGGTGGGGCGTGCCGGCCAGGCCGCTAACACTTGTTTAGTGATTGCAATAATATTTACATTAGTAAAGAAACTTCACTGGTCTACACTTTGGTTATGCCCAAGAAACTCACCCAAGACCAAGAAGCCTTGGCATCCTACGTCTGGATGCTGGCCCGCCACCGGAATGCGCTGGCGCGCCAGCTTGCCGACGTCGAGCAATTCGAACGGGACGCCGTTGCCGCCGCCGCCCAGTTCGGTGTCAAACAGGCGTTGCTGGCGACGTTGACCGGCAGAAGCGCCGGCCGCATCTCCCAGATCACCAGCGCCACGCCGGCGGATTTCGAGGCCGCACCCCAGAAGACCCGGGAGCAGTGGCGCCAGGCCCTGGACAACCCGGCGGCCCACCTCGAACGCTATTCAGGCATCGGCAAGACGGTCGAAGAGCTCGATGACTGGAATGCCAAGCACCGGTTGATCCACGGCGGAGACTGACGCGCAGTCCCGCGGCAACGGGCTACCAGCCGCGGGCGCGCCATTCGGCCAGGTGCGGCCGCTCGGCGCCCAGTGTGGTGCCGGCGCCGTGGCCGGGGTGGACGATGGTATTGTCCGGCAGCTCGCCAAACACCCGCTCGACGACGTCGTTGTACAGCTGGGTGAACCGTTTGGGATCCTTCTCGGTGTTGCCCACGCCGCCGGGGAACAGCGAGTCTCCGGTGAAGAGGTGGGCCGGGCCGCCCGGAGCCCGGTAGAGCAGCGCCACCGAGCCGGGCGTGTGGCCGCGCAGTTCGATCGCCTCCAGCTCAAAGTCGTCGAAAGTGCCAATGTCGCCGTCGTCCAGGGGCACATCCGTGGGCACGTCGATGGCGGCCGCATCCGCGGTTCCGGCCGCCGTCCGCGCGCCGGTGGCGGCGACGACGTCGGCCAGCGCCCGCACGTGGTCCCAATGCGAGTGGGTGGTCACCACCAGGGTCAGCCCGGGCACAACCCCTGCTGCCGTGGCTGCCGGGTACAGGTCCTTCGCGCCGTCGGCCAGCAGGGCCGCAATGGCCGGCGCATCGTCGGCGGCATCGATGAGCACCTGGATGCCTGTCCGCCGGGAGGTGAGGAGGTAGACGTTGTTGTCCATGGCGCTGACGCTGATGCGCCGGATGGCCACTGGGCCCGAGGTGAGAAGTTCGCTGTCCATGCGGGCAAGTCTATGACCCCCGTTCGCCCACAGGAAAAGGTCCTGACATTTTCAGGCTGCGGGGAGTAGGTTGGCACTGATTGTGCAAGTGGGCCCAGCCGGCCCAGTTCAAATAAGCATGCGGGCCGCGGCCGGGTCCGTTGGAGGACCTGTGCTGCTGAAACTCATCTCCCGGAACCTGGCGCCACACAAGGTGCCCCTGGTGCTTATCGTCGTCCTGCAGCTGCTGTCCACGGTGGCCACGCTGTACCTGCCCACGCTGAACGCCGACATCATCGACGACGGCGTGGTCAAGGGCGACACCGGCACCATCTTCTCCCTGGGCGGCTGGATGCTGGCCATCACCGCCGGCCAGGTGCTGTGCGCCGTCGCCGCGACCTTCCTCAGCGCCCGCTTGGCGATGCAGGTGGGCCGGCAGATCCGTGCCGAGCTCTTCGCCACGGTGGAGACCTTCTCCGCGCAGGAGGTGGGCACCTTCGGGGCGCCGTCGCTGATCACCCGCACCACCAACGACGTCCAGCAGGTGCAGATGCTGACGCTGACGAGCTTCACCATGATGGTGATGGCCCCCATCATGTGCGTCGGCGGCATTGCGCTGGCGCTGGCCCAGGACGTGCCGCTCTCGGCGCTGCTGCTGGTGGTGCTGCCGCTGCTGGTGGTGGCCATCGCGCTGATCGTGCGCAAGCTGGTCCCCACCTTCCGCAAGGGCCAGAAGCAGCTGGACAAGATCAACTCCGTGCTGCGCGAGCAGATCATGGGCATCAGCGTGATCCGGGCCTTCGTCCGCCGCGACTTTGAGGCGGAACGCTTCGATGCGGCCAACGCGGACCTGACCGCCACCCAGCTGCGGGCCGGCCGGCTGCTCTCGCTGATGTTCCCCACCATCTTCCTGCTGGTCAACGCCACCAGCGTGGGCGTGCTCTGGTTCGGCGGCCAGCGGATCGACGCCGGCGACATGCAGATCGGTTCACTCACCGCCTTCCTGAGCTACATCATGCAGATCCTGATGTCGGTGATGATGGCGATGTTCATGTTCATGATGATTCCGCGCGCGGCCGTCAGCGCCGAGCGCATCCAGGCCGTGCTGGACACCGTGCCCAGCGTGCAGGACGCCCCGGATGCCACCCACGTGGACGCGCTCGGCGGCACGCTCGAATTCTCCGGTGTCTCCTTCAGCTACCCGGGCGCCGAGGCGCCGGTGGTTTCCGGACTCAGTTTTGCCGCCCGGCCGGGGACGACAACGGCGATCATCGGCTCCACCGGCAGCGGCAAGACCACGCTGCTCAACCTCATTCCCCGGCTGCTGGACCGCTCCGAGGGCAGGATCGAGGTGGACGGCCACGACGCCGCCTCGCTCTCGCTGGCGTCGCTGCGTTCCGCCGTCGGGCTGGTGCCGCAGAAGGCCTACCTGTTCTCTGGCACCGTGGCCACCAACCTGCGGATGGGCAATCCCGACGCCACCGACGCCGAGTTGTGGCGGGCCCTGGAGATAGCCCAGGCCGCGGATTTCGTCCGGGACATGCCGGCGGGGCTGGATGCGCACATCGACCAGGGCGGCAGCAACGTTTCCGGCGGCCAGCGCCAGCGCCTGTGCATTGCCCGGGCGGTGGTGAGCGCCCCGTCCATCTACCTCTTTGACGACAGCTTCTCCGCACTGGACTTCGCCACCGATGCCCGGCTGCGCGCCGCGCTCAAACCCGTGACCCGGGATGCGACGGTGCTGGTGGTGGCCCAGCGGGTGAGCACCATCATGCACGCGGACAACATCCTGGTGCTGGACGAGGGCAAGCTGGTGGGCCAGGGCACGCACGGCACCCTGATGGAGGGCTGCGAAACCTACCGCGAGATCGTCACCTCGCAGATGACCGATGAAGACCAGGAGTACGCGGCATGAGCATGATGGGACGGGGCGGACCCCCGCAGCAAAAGGCCATGGCGTTCGGACCCAGCGTGAAGCGCATCCTGCGCATGATGGCGCCGGACCGGCTCCGGATGATCTGGGTGGTGGTGCTCGCGGCGGTGTCGGTGGGCCTGTCCGTGCTGGCCCCGAAGATCCTGGGGCACGCCACCGACATCATCTTCAACGGCGTCGTCGGCCAGATGCTGGCCGGCAAGTTCCCGCCCGGCACCACCAAGGAGGCGGCCGTGGCCGCGCTGCGCGCCGCCGGGCAGGGCCAGATCGCCGACATGCTCAGCGGCATGGACGCGGTGCCCGGCCAGGGGCTGGACCTCACGGCGCTGGGCCAGGTGCTGGCGGTGGTGCTGGGGCTGTACGTCGTGGCCTTCTTCTTCAACTGGGCCCAGGGCTACATCACCGCCGGCATCGTCCAGCGGGCCATGTACAAGCTGCGCCGGGCGATCGAGGAGAAACTGGACCGGCTGCCCATGGGGCACTTCCAGGAACAGTCCCGCGGCGATGTGCTCTCCAAGGTCACCAATGACATCGACAACTTTGCCCAGACCCTGAACCAGACGCTGACCCAGCTGCTGGTCTCCTCGCTGACGGTCATCGGCGTGCTGGCCATGATGTTCTCCATCTCCCCGATGCTGGGCGCCATCGCCCTGGCCACGGTGCCGCTGCTGGCGGTCATCACTGTGGTGATCGCGAAGCGGTCCCGGGTGCAGTTCATGCTGCAGTGGAAGACCACCGGCGAGCTCAACGGGCATGTCGAGGAGATGTTCACCGGGCACGAGATTGTCAAGGCCTTTGGCCAGCAGCGGGCGGCCATCGAGAAGTTCAACGTCTCCAATGACGCGCTCTACACCTCCAGCGCCAAGGCCCAGTTCATCTCCGGCATCATCATGCCCAGCATGAACTTCATCGCCAACCTCAACTACGTCATCGTGGCGGTGGTGGGCGGCCTGCAGGTGGCCTCGGGCCTGCTCACCATCGGGTCGGTGCAGGCGTTCATCCAGTACTCGCGCCAGTTCAGCCAGCCGCTGGCCCAGATCGGCGGCATGGTCAACCTGCTGCAGTCCGGCGTCGCCTCCGCCGAGCGCGTCTTTGAACTGCTCGACGGCGAGGAGCAGCCGCCGGACCGCCAGCCGGCCGCGGTGCTGGGCCGCACCGTGGGGCGGGTGGTCTTCGAGGACGTCTCGTTCAGCTACAAGGCCGACGAGCCGCTGATCCAGAACCTGTCGCTGGCGGCCGAACCGGGGGAGACGGTGGCCATCGTGGGCCCCACCGGCGCCGGCAAGACCACACTGGTGAACCTGCTGATGCGCTTCTACGACATCGATTCCGGCAAGATCACCATCGACGGCGTGGACACCGCCGTGATGACGCGCGACGACGTGCGCCGGCGCTTTGGCATGGTGCTCCAGGATGCCTGGCTGTTTGGCGGAACCATCCGCGAGAACCTGGCCTACGGCCGCCTGGACGCCACGGAGGCGGAGATCGTGGCCGCCGCCGAGGCGACGCACGTGGACCACTTTGTCCGCGCCCTGCCCGAGGGCTATGACACGGTGCTGGGGGACGACGGCGGCGGGCTGAGCCAGGGGCAGCGCCAGCTGATGACCATCGCCCGGGCCTGGGTGGCCGAACCCGGCATCCTGATCCTGGACGAGGCCACCAGTTCGGTGGACACCCGCACCGAGGTGCTGATCCGCCAGGCGATGAACAGGCTGCGCGAGTCGCGCACCAGTTTTGTGATTGCCCACCGACTCTCCACCATCCGCGACGCGGACCTGATCCTGGTCATGGACCACGGCCGCATCGTGGAACAGGGCACGCACGATGCACTGCTGGCGGCCGGCGGCTTCTACCATGATCTGTACATGTCCCAATTTGGCGACCCCATGGTGGAAGAGCAGGCAACTGTATGAATCCGACGACGGCGGAACAAGTGATCCTGAAGTCCTGGCGGCCCGATGCGGCCTCCATGGTGCCCGTGTTTGAACAGCTCAAGCTGCGGATCACCGATCTGGCGTCCTCGGGCAAGCTGGTGGTGGGCGCCAAGCTGCCCTCCGTGCGCGCGCTGGCGGCGCAGCTGGGCCTGGCCGTGAACACCGTGGCCAAGGCGTACAAGGAACTTGAGGCGGCCGGGATTGTCAGCACCCAGGGCCGCGCCGGCACGGTGGTGGCGGCCTCCGGGGATGCCATGGCCGCGGCCGTCGCCGCCGCGGCCAGCGAGTTCGCCGCCGTCGTGCTCCGGCACGGCGTTCCCCTCTCCAAGGCCCTGGACATGGTCCGCGCCGCCGTCGAACGGGCCGCCCAGCGCTAGCGTGCCGCGCACCACAAACCACTGACATTCGAACGAACTTTCGATTACCATAGAAGGCGTGTCCATCGTTGCCGACCCGTCTCCTGCAAGGGAAATAATGCCCCAGTCTTCCGTGTCCAAACCGGATCTTTCCCGCTTGATAGTCAAGGGTGCCCGCGAGCACAACCTGCGCAATGTGGACCTGGACCTGCCGCGGGACGCCATGATCGTCTTCACCGGCCTGTCCGGCTCCGGCAAGTCCTCGCTGGCCTTTGACACCATCTTTGCCGAGGGCCAGCGCCGCTATGTGGAATCGCTCTCCGCCTATGCCCGCCAGTTCCTGGGCCAGGTCGACAAGCCGGACGTGGACTTCATCGAGGGTCTGTCCCCGGCGGTGTCGATCGACCAGAAATCCACCTCCAAGAACCCGCGCTCCACGGTGGGCACCATCACGGAGATCTACGACTACATGCGCCTGCTCTGGGCACGCGTGGGCCGTCCGCACTGCCCCGTCTGCGGGGAGCCCGTCACCCGGCAGACGCCGCAGCAGATCGTGGACCAGCTGCTGGAAATGGCCGAGGGCACCCGCTTCCAGGTGCTGGCCCCGGTGGTGCGTGCGCGCAAGGGCGAGTTCGTGGACCTGTTCAAGGAGCTCAGCGCCAAGGGCTACTCCCGCGCCAAGGTCGACGGCGAGCAGATCCAGCTCTCCGATCCGCCCCTGCTGAAAAAGCAGGTCAAGCACACCATCGAGGTGGTGGTGGACCGCCTGGTGGTCAAGGAGGGCATCCAGCAGCGCCTCACCGATTCCGTGGAAACCGCGCTGGTGCTGGCCGAGGGCCGGGTCCTGGCCGAGCTGGTGGATCTGGACGCCGACGACGCCGGGCGCATCCGCTCCTTCTCGGAGAACCTCGCCTGCCCCAACGAGCACCCGCTGGCCATCGATGAGATCGAGCCGCGCTCCTTCTCCTTCAACAACCCCTTCGGCGCCTGCCAGGCCTGCTCGGGCATCGGCACCAAGCTGGAGGTGGACGAGGAACTGGTGGTCCCCAACCCCGGGCTCTCGCTGGCCGAGGGGGCCATCGCCCCGTGGTCGCTGGGCACCGCCACCACCGAATACTGGAACCGGCTGCTGGATGGCCTGGCCGATGAGCTCGGCTTCTCGCTGGCGGATCCCTGGGCCAAGCTCTCGGCCGAGTCGCGCCAGGCGATCCTGTACGGCAAGGACCACAAGGTGGTGGTCCAGTACAAGAACCGCTTTGGCCGCGAACGCAAGTACAGCACCGGCTTTGAGGGTGCCGTGCAGTACATCCAGCGCAAGCACGTGGAGACGGAGTCCGACACCGCCCGCGACAGGTACGAAGAGTACATGCGCCAGATCCCGTGCCCGGCCTGCGGCGGCGCCCGGCTGAACCCGGCCTCGCTGTCGGTGCTGATCAACGACAAATCCATTGCCCAGGTCTCCGCACTGCCCATGCGCGACTGCTTCGACTTCCTCTCCACCCTGGTGCTCACCGGGCGCGAGGCGCAGATCGCCAGCCAGGTGCTCAAGGAGATCCAGGCCCGGCTGAAGTTCCTGCTGGACGTGGGGCTGGAATACCTGAACCTGGAGCGGGCCTCCGCCACGCTCTCCGGCGGCGAGGCCCAGCGCATCCGCCTGGCCACCCAGATCGGCTCCGGCCTGGTGGGTGTACTGTACGTGCTGGACGAGCCCTCGATCGGGCTGCACCAGCGCGACAACCGCCGGCTGATCGGGACCCTGACCCGGCTGCGCGACCTCGGCAACACGCTCATTGTGGTGGAGCACGACGAGGACACCATCCAGGAGGCGGACTGGATCGTGGACATCGGACCGGGCGCGGGGGAGCACGGCGGCATGGTGGTGCACTCCGGCTCGTACAAGGACCTGCTCGCCAACCGGGCCTCGCTCACCGGCGACTACCTCTCCGGCCGCAAGCAGATTGCCATCCCGGCCAAGCGGCGCAAGTACGACAAGAAGCGCCAGCTCACGGTGGTGGGCGCGAAGGAAAACAACCTGCGCAACGTGGACGCCACGTTCCCGCTGGGCCTGTTCACCGCCGTCACGGGCGTGAGCGGCTCCGGCAAGTCCACGCTGGTCAACGAAATCCTGTACAAGGTGCTGGCCAACAAGCTCAACGGCGCCCGCCAGGTGGCCGGGCGGCATCTGCGGGTGGACGGCCTGGAGCACCTGGACAAGGTGGTCCACGTCGACCAGAGCCCCATCGGGCGCACGCCGCGCTCCAACCCGGCCACCTACACCGGCGTCTTTGACAACATCCGCAAGCTCTTTGCCGAGACCAACGAGGCCAAGGTCCGCGGCTACCAGCCCGGCCGGTTCTCCTTCAATGTCAAGGGCGGGCGCTGCGAGGCCTGCTCGGGCGACGGCACGCTGAAGATCGAGATGAACTTCCTGCCGGACGTCTATGTCCCCTGCGAGGTCTGCCATGGCGCCCGCTACAACCGGGAGACGCTGGAGGTGCACTACAAGGGCAAGTCCATCGCCGACGTGCTCAACATGCCCATCGAGGAGGGCGCGGAGTTCTTCGCCGCCTTCACCCCCATCGCCCGGCACCTGCGCACCCTGGTCGACGTCGGCCTGGGCTACGTCCGCCTGGGCCAGGCCTCTACGACGCTCTCCGGCGGCGAGGCCCAGCGCGTGAAGCTCGCCGCGGAGTTGCAGAAGCGCTCCAACGGCCGGAGCGTTTATGTGCTGGACGAGCCCACCACGGGCCTGCACTTCGAGGACATCCGCAAGCTGCTGCTGGTCCTGCAGGGGCTGGTGGACAAGGGCAACACGGTGATCGTCATCGAGCACAACCTGGATGTGATCAAGAGCGCCGACTGGCTGGTGGACCTGGGTCCCGACGGCGGCTCGGGCGGCGGCCAGATCATTGCCTTCGGCACGCCGGAGATGGTGGCCAAGTCCCCGGACAGCTACACCGCCGTGTTCCTCCGCGAGGTGCTCGAAGCAGCGGCCGCCGGCTGATCCCCACCCGCCCCCTAACCTCGCTTCGCTCGGTTAGGGAACCCTGCGGGCGTGGGCCCACCAGTCGCTCCCGCGGTTCCCAGTATGCCGCAAGGGGCATGCTTGTCCGGGGTGCGGTGCAGATTGTGGGAAACTGAGCGGGTGAATAATGCTGCCCCCGCCGTCCTCTTCGACCTGGACGGCACCCTTGTCGATCCGGCCGGGGGCATCACCGGCGGCGTCTCCCATGCCCTCTCCGTCCTCGGCCTGCCCGTCCCGCCCGCGGACGTGCTCGCCTCCATGGTCGGCCCCAAGCTCTCCGATTCCCTCGCCGCGCTCACCGAGGCGCAGGAGCACCAGATCCCGGAACTGATCGCCATCTACCGGCAGTGGTATGCAGAGCACGGCATTGCCATGTCCCGGGTCTACCCCGGGATGGCGGAACTGCTGGCCGGACTGCAGAGCGCGTCGGTGCCGCTGGCCGTGGCCACCCAGAAGCCGCAGACGCTGGCCCGCACGGTGCTGGCCCACCACGGTCTGGACGGGTTCTTTGGCACCATTGCCGGTTCGCCCGACGACGAGACGCTGCGGCCCGGCGATGCCGGCTACCGCAGCGGCAAGGCGGAAATCATCGCCGCGGCCCTGGCCGGCCTGGGGCTGGAGCGCCCCGGTGCCGCGCCGGCCGTCATGGTGGGCGACAGGTCCCATGACGTCCACGGAGCCGCGGCCAACCAGCTGGGCTGCATCGGTGTCGCCTGGGGCTTCGCCGCCCCCGGCGAGCTCGAGGCGGCCGGCGCCACCGCCGTCGTCCATTCCGCGCCCGAACTGCTGGCGCAGCTTTCCCTTCCTGTCCCGTTGAAGGAGACCGCGCATGGCACTCTATGACCTCACCCGCAGCCTGACCCGCGGCACCATCTTCGGACTCTGCAGGCCCACCCTCGAAGGCCTGGAGAATGTCCCCGCCGACGGGCCGTTCATCGTGGCGCCGAACCACCGCTCCTTCCTGGACAGCGTCATTGTCCAGGCCCTGATGCCGCGCCCGGTGTCCTTCTTTGCCAAGGCGGAGTACTTCACCACCAAGGGCCTCAAGGGCAAGCTCATGAAGACCTTCTTCGAGTCGGTGAAGTCCATTCCGGTCGAGCGCGGGGAGCAGGCCGCCAGCGTCCAGGCCCTCAAGACCCTGCTGGACATCCTGGCCAAGAACGAGGGCATCGGCATCTACCCGGAGGGCACCCGATCCCGCGACGGGCTGCTCTACCGCGGCCGCACCGGAGTGGGCTGGCTGGCCCTGACCACCGGGGCCCCGGTGCTGCCGGTGGGCCTGATCGGCACCGAGAAGCTGCAGCCGGCCGACAAGAACGGCATCCGCCCGCAGCACTTCACCATGAAGATCGGTGCCCCCCTGTACTTCGACAAAACCGGCCCGGACCATTCGCTGCCGGCCCGCCGCGCTGTCACCGACACCATCATGGACGCCATTGCCCAGCTCTCCGGCCAGGAGCGCGCCGGCAGCTACAACCAGAGCCCCTCGCTGGACTGACGGGCGGCCGGGCAGCACGGCCCCGCTGTGGCCGGCCTCCTTGCCCGCCGGCACCCCGTGCCAGTGGCAGAATGGGATCGTGGCAGACCCAGCAAGCTACCGGCCGCAGCCGGGCGAAATTCCAACCGATCCCGGCGTCTACAGGTTCCGGGACCCGCACGGCCGTGTCATCTACGTGGGCAAGGCCAAGAACCTCCGGCAGCGCCTGAACTCCTACTTTGCCAATCCGGCCACGCTGCTGCCCAAGACCTATGCCATGGTGCACGCCGCCGCCAGCGTCCAGTGGACCATCGTGGGCAGCGAGCTGGAGGCGCTGCAGCTGGAATACACCTGGATCAAGGAATTCACGCCGCGCTACAACCTGGCCTTCCGCGACGACAAGACGTACCCGTACCTGGCGGTGTCCATGTCGGAAAAGTTCCCCCGCGTCCAGGTGATGCGCGGCGAACGGCGCAAGGGCACCCGCTACTTCGGCCCCTACACCGCCGGCGCCATCCGCGAGACGGTGGACACCCTGCTACGCGTCTTCCCGGTGCGCACCTGCAGCCCCGGCGTGCTCAAGCGCGCCCAGGCGAGCGGGCGCCCCTGCCTGCTCGGCTACATCGACAAATGCGCCGCGCCCTGTGTGGGCCGGGTGACTGAGGAGGAGCACCGGGCCCTGGCGGAGGAGTTCTGCGATTTCATGGGCGGGGAGGCCAAGCGCTTCATCACCAAGCTGGAGAAGCAGATGGCCGGGGCCGTGGCGGAGCTGGACTACGAGAACGCCGCCAGGTACCGGGACGACATCAGCGCCTTGAAAAAGGTCTTTGAGCGCAATGCCGTGGTGCTGGCCGAGGACACCAATGCCGACATCTTTGCCGTGCACCAGGACGATCTCGAGGCCGCCGTGCAGGTGTTCCATGTCCGGGCCGGCCGGATCCGCGGCCAGCGCGGCTGGGTGGTGGAAAAGGTGGAGGACTCCACCCAGGAGGAGCTGGTGGAGCATCTGCTGCAGCAGGTGTACGGGGACAAGGAGCGCGAGCAGGACGACATTCCCCCGCAGATCCTGGTGCCCGACCGCCCGGCCAACGCCGAGCAGCTGGCCGAATGGCTGGGCGGGCTCCGCGGGGCCAAGGTGGCCATCAAGGTGCCCCAGCGCGGGGACAAGGCAGCCCTGATGGAGACGGTGCGCGCCAATGCCGAGCAGTCCATGAAGCTGCACAAGTCCCGCCGGGCCGGGGACATCACCGCCCGGTCGCTGGCCCTTCGCGAGCTCCAGGAGGCCCTGGACCTGCCGCTGCCGCTGCTGCGGATCGAATGCTATGACATCTCCCACGTCCAGGGGACCAATGTCGTCGCCTCGATGGTGGTGGTGGAGGATGGCATCGCGAAAAAGAGCGAATACCGCAAGTTCGCCATCACCGGCGACGCCGCCGTCGACGACACGGCCTCCATGTACGACGTCATCAGCCGGCGCTTTCGGCACTACCTCGCCGAGCAGGCGGCCAAGCCCGCGGCCGCCTCCGGCGCCATCGAAGCCGCCGTGGAAGGGGCCGAGGCGCCCCGGGCCAAGTTCGCCTACCCGCCCAACCTCGTCGTCGTCGACGGCGGCCCGCCGCAGGTGGCCGCCGCCTCGCGGGCGCTGGCGGACTTGGGCATCGTGGACATGCCGGTAGTGGGCCTGGCCAAGCGGCTCGAGGAGGTCTGGCTGCCCGAGGACGATTTCCCGGTGATCCTGCCGCGCACCTCCCAGGGCCTGTACCTGCTCCAGCGCATCCGCGACGAGGCCCACCGCTTCGCCATCACCTTCCACCGGCAAAAGCGCGGAAAATCCATGACGGAGTCAGCCTTGGATGCCGTCCCCGGACTCGGCACGGCCAAGAGCCGCGCCCTGCTGGAGAATTTCGGCTCGGTCAAGAAGCTCAGGGGCGCTACACCGGAAGAGCTCGCCTCGGTGAAGGGCATCGGCCCCGTGCTGGCGGCCGCCGTCCATGCCGCGCTGCACCCGCCGGACGGGGCCGGACCGGGGCCGGCCATCAACACCGCCACCGGCGAGATCCTCGATTCTTAGCTCTGTGCCCAATAACAGCTAGGCTGGAGGAGGTATTGGAAGGCAGCACGCAAGCTATGGATGGGATGCGTTGATGACGGAGCAGGACAAGGCGCCGGCCGGCGGCACCGGGGAGAACAGCGGGACGGAATTGACTGCGGTCAAGCCCGTGGAATCGGAGCTATTGGTGGTGACCGGCATGTCCGGCGCGGGCCGCAGCACGGCCGCCAACGCCCTGGAGGACCACGGCTGGTACGTGGTGGAGAACCTTCCCCCGCAAATGCTCGGCACGCTGGCCGATCTGGTCTCCCGCATGCCGGAGGCCCTGCCCAAGCTGGCAGTCGTCGTCGACGTCCGCGGCAAGGCGCTCTTTGCCGACATCCGCGACTCGCTCAACGCCCTCTCCGCCAGCGGCGTCACCTTCCGGGTGCTGTTCCTGGACGCCAACGACGAGACACTGGTGCGCCGTTTTGAGCAGGGCCGGCGCCCGCACCCGCTGCAGGGCAACGGCCGAATCCTGGACGGCATTGCCGCCGAGCGCGCGCTGCTGGCGGAAATGAAGGAACAGTCCGAGATGGTGCTGGACACGTCCATCCTGAACGTGCACGAGCTCGGCTCCGCCGTCACGGAGCTCTTCACCGAGTCCGGCCCGGTGGTGCTGCGCCTGAACGTGATGAGCTTCGGCTTCAAGTACGGGCTGCCCGTGGACGCCAACTACGTGGCCGACGTCAGGTTCATCCCCAACCCGCACTGGGTGCCGCAGCTGCGCCCGCACACCGGGCTCGACGCCGATGTCAGCGACTTCGTGCTCAAGCACAACAACGCCGCGGACTTTGTGGACCGCTACGTGCACGCCCTGGAGCCCGTGCTGGACGGCTACCGCCGCGAAAACAAGCACTACGCCACCATTGCCGTCGGCTGCACCGGCGGCAAGCACCGCTCCGTGGCCGTGGCCGTGGAACTGGCCAAGCGGCTCAGCGAGCTGCCGCGGGTCACCGTGAGCACCCGCCACCGCGATCTGGGCCGGGAGTAGCCGCGTTGTACACCGGCATTCTGCCCCAGGTCCCGCTGCACAGCCGGACCTCTGCGGGCTCCGACCTGCGTGTGACAGCACTGGGCGGCGGGCACGGGCTGGCGGCCTCGCTGTCGGCGCTGCGGCTGATCACCTCCGAGCTCACCGCCGTGGTGACGGTGGCCGACGACGGCGGCTCCTCCGGGCGCCTGCGCGAGGAACTGGGCGTCCTGCCGCCGGGGGACCTGCGGATGGCCCTGGCCGCTTTGTGCGACGACACCGACTGGGGCCGCACCTGGCGCGATGTCATGCAGCACCGCTTCACCTCCAAGGGTGGGGCGGGCGGCTCGCTGGACAACCACGCGATGGGCAACCTGCTCATTGTCACGCTCTGGGAGCTGCTCGGCGATACGGTGGCCGGGCTGCAGTGGGCTGGCGCCCTGCTGGGCGCCCGAGGCACGGTGCTGCCGATGGCCAGCGTCCCGCTCACGATCGAGGGCCAGGTGCGCCAGCACAACGCAGCGGGGGAGGACACCCGCCGCACCATCCGCGGCCAGGCCACACTGGCGCTGCAGGGAACGGTGGAGAACGTGCACCTGCTGCCGCCCGACGCCCCGGCCTGTCCCGAGGCCCTGGCCGCGGTGGCCGAGGCCGATTGGGTGGTCCTGGGTCCGGGCTCCTGGTACACCTCCGTGCTGCCGCACCTTTTGCTGCCGCAGCTGCGCACGGCACTGAGCACCACCAAGGCCAAACGCTGCCTCACGATGAACCTTGACCTCAACGACAAGGAAACCACCGGCATGAGCGCCGCGGACCACCTGCGGGTGATTTCGCGCTATGCGCCGGAGTTCGGCGTCGATGTGGTGCTGGCGGATCCGAGCAGCATCACCGACGTCGCGCAGTTCCGCGAGGCAGCTGCGATGATCGGCGCCGAGGTGGTTTTGGGTACAGTTGGTGGGTCCGGTGGGACCGCAGTGCATGATCCGCTGCGGCTGGCCGCGGCATATCGGGACATCTTTGGGGACAACTAGCGCACGGAGAGCGAGGATCGCATCATGGCACTGACTGCCGCGGTCAAAGAGGAACTATCCAGGCTGGACATCAAGAAGTCCTCCGTGCGCAAGGCCGAGGTTTCCTCCATGCTGCGTTTTGCCGGGGGACTGCACATCATTTCCGGCCGCATCGTCATTGAGGCCGAGGTGGACCTGGCCTCAACCGCCCGCCGGCTGCGTGCCGCCATCGCCGAGATCTACGGGCACCAGAGCGAGATCATTGTGGTCTCCGGCGGCGGCCTGCGGCGCGGCAACCGCTATGTGGTCCGCGTGGTCCGCGAGGGCGAGGCGCTGGCCCGCCAGACCGGGCTGCTCGACGCGCGCGGCCGCCCCGTGCGCGGGCTGCCCTCCGTGGTGGTCAACGGCTCGGCATCCGACGCCGAGGCCGTCTGGCGCGGTGCCTTCCTGGCCCACGGATCGCTCACCGAACCCGGCCGCTCCTCCGCGCTGGAGGTCACCTGCCCCGGACCGGAGGCCGCGCTGGCGCTGGTGGGGGCCGCGCGCCGGCTGGACATTTCCGCCAAGGCGCGCGAGGTGCGCGGCGTGGACCGCGTGGTCATCCGCGATGGGGACACCATTGCCGCACTGCTGACCCGGATGGGCGCCCACGAGGCCCTGCTGGTCTGGGAGGAGCGCCGGATGCGCAAGGAGGTCCGCGCCACCGCCAACCGGTTGGCAAACTTCGACGACGCCAACCTGCGCCGCTCGGCCCAGGCCGCCGTCGCCGCCGGCGCCCGGGTGGACCGGGCCCTGGAGATCCTCGGCGACGACGTCCCCGACCACCTCAAGTACGCCGGCCAGCTGCGCGTGGCGCACAAGCAGGCCAGCCTGGACGAGCTGGGCCGGCTGGCCGATCCGCCCATGACCAAGGACGCCATTGCCGGGCGCATCCGCCGGCTGCTGGCGATGGCGGACAAGCGGGCCATGGATTTGGGAATTCCGTCCACCGAATCCAGCGTGACGCTGGAGATGCTCGAAGAATAAAGCCGCACCACAAAGGCCTAGTATGAAAGAGTTGAAATAACCCCGGGCCATCCCGGGTTGGGTGAATTGTTGAACAAATGATTTGCCATGGAAAAAGAACAGCTACGGAGGAACCGTGACCGAGTACACACTTCCCGAATTGCCCTACGACTATGCGGCGCTGGAGCCCAACATCTCCGCCCGCATCATGGAGCTGCACCACAGCAAGCACCATGCGGCGTACGTGGCCGGTGCCAACAACGCCCTGGCCCAGCTGGCCGAGGCGCGCGACAAGGGCGATTTCGCCAACATCAACCGCCTCTCGAAGGACCTTGCCTTCCACACCGGCGGCCACATCAACCACTCGGTCTTCTGGAACAACCTCTCCCCGGACGGCGGCGACAAGCCCGTGGGCGAGCTGGCCGCGGCCATCGATGACGCCTTTGGCTCCTTCGACGCCTTCCGCGCGCAGTTCACCGCGGCGGCCCTGGGCCTGCAGGGCTCCGGCTGGGCCTTCCTGGCCTACGAGCCCATCGGCGGAAACCTGCTCATCGAGCAGCTCTACGACCAGCAGGGCAACGTGGCCGTGGGCACCACCCCGCTGCTGATGCTGGACATGTGGGAGCACGCCTTCTACCTGGACTACGTCAACGTCAAGGCCGACTACGTCAAGGCCTTCTGGAACATCGTCAACTGGGCCGATGTTGCCCAGCGCTTCGACGGCGCACGCACCAACGCTACGGGCCTCATCATCCTCTAGCAGTTCCGGGCAAGTGCCCAATATGTGGACGTCCGCCCCGACATTTGCCGGGGCGGACTACGCTAAACGTAAGATAGATCACGGGATCCGGCCCTAGCAGCCTCGACTGCGGAGCACCGCATCCCCTTTTGTAAGAAATCTCTGCCCAATGTCGTGCGGGAAACCCTGAGCCGGAGTATCGCGCTCCGACTGGACTATGTGTGTTTGCAATAACACCGAGGAGATATAACAAGTGACAACTCGTATTGGTATCAACGGCTTCGGCCGCATCGGCCGCAACTACTTCCGCGCCGCACTGGAGCAGCAGGCCGATCTGGAAATCGTTGCCGTGAACGACCTCACCAGCCCCGAGACGCTGGCCCACCTGCTGAAGTACGACTCCGTCACCGGCCGCCTGAAGGCAACCGTTGAGGTTGTCGACGGCAACCTGGTTGTCAACGGCAAGACCATCAAGGTCCTCGCCGAGCGCGATCCCGCCAACCTCCCCTGGGGCGAGCTGGGTGTTGACATCGTGGTCGAGTCCACCGGCTTCTTCACCAAGGCTGCCGATGCCCAGAAGCACATCGACGCCGGTGCCAAGAAGGTCCTGATCTCCGCACCCGCCTCCAACGAGGACATCACCATCGTGATGGGTGTCAACGACGAGCTCTACGACCCGGCCGCACACAACATCATCTCCAACGCCTCCTGCACCACCAACTGCCTGGGCCCGCTGGCCAAGGTCCTGAACGACAGCTTCGGCCTGGAGCGTGGCCTGATGACCACCATCCACGCCTACACCGCCGACCAGAACCTGCAGGACGGCCCGCACAGCGACCTCCGCCGTGCCCGTGCCGCCGCGATCAACATGGTTCCGACCTCCACCGGTGCCGCCAAGGCCATCGGCCTGGTCCTGCCGGAGCTCAAGGGCAAGCTGGACGGCTTCGCCATCCGCGTTCCCGTCCCCACCGGCTCCGCCACCGACCTGACCGCCACGCTCAGCCGCGAGGTCACCGTTGCCGAAGTCAACGCCGCCTACAAGGCTGCCGCCGCCGAAGGCAAGCTGGCCGGCTACCTGACCTACACCGAGGACCCGATCGTGTCCTCGGACATCGTCACGGACCCGTCCTCCTCGATCTTCGACGCCGGGCTGACCAAGGTCATCGGCAACCAGGTCAAGGTTGTGTCCTGGTATGACAACGAATGGGGCTACTCCAACCGCCTCGTGGACCTCACCGAGCTCGTTGCCTCCAAGCTGGGCTAGGCTGAACATATGACCTTACACACCCTCAACGAACTCATCGCTGATGGAGTCCGCGGGCGGCACGTTCTTATCCGTAGTGATCTGAACGTGCCGCTCGACGGCTCTACAGTGACTGACGACGGCCGCATCAAGGCCTCCCTCCCCGTCATCTCCGCCCTGGCCAACGCCGGTGCGAAGGTGCTGGTGTCAGCACACCTGGGCCGTCCCAAGGGCACCCCCGACGCAAAGTACTCGCTGGCTCCGGCCGTGGCGCGCATGGCCGAGCTGGCTCCGGAGCTGGAAATCACCTTGGCCGCGGACACCACGGGCGAATCGGCCCAGGCCCTGGCCGCCAGCCTGGCCGACGGCGCCGTCGTCGTGCTGGAGAACGTGCGCTTCGACGCCCGTGAAACCAGCAAGGACGACGCCCAGCGCGCGGCCATGGCGGCCGAGCTGGCCGCCCTGACCGGCGGCACGGGCGCGTATGTGGATGACGCCTTCGGCGCCGTGCACCGCAAGCACGCCTCGGTCTACGACATCGCCCAGGCGCTGCCGTCGTACCAGGGCGACCTGGTGCGCACCGAGCTGGAGGTCCTGAACAAACTCACCACGGACACCACCCGTCCCTATGTGGTGGTGCTGGGCGGGTCCAAGGTTTCGGACAAGCTGGCTGTGATCGACAACCTGCTCGGCAAGGCCGACACCATCCTGGTCGGCGGCGGCATGCTGTTCACCTTCCTGGCGGCCCAGGGCCACGCCGTGGGCGCCTCGCTGCTCGAGGTAGACCAGATTCCCGTGGTCAAGGACTACCTGGCCCGCGCCGAGGCAGCCGGAACCACCTTTGTGCTCCCCACCGATGTGGTCGTGGCCAGCGGTTTC
Organism: Pseudarthrobacter sp. P1; assembly: GCF_050156935.1. Classification (NCBI taxonomy): domain Bacteria; kingdom Bacillati; phylum Actinomycetota; class Actinomycetes; order Micrococcales; family Micrococcaceae; genus Pseudarthrobacter; species Pseudarthrobacter sp. P1. Next base: position 806,411 of record NZ_CP189584.1, read on the forward strand.
GCCGCCGACGCCGACCACGAAGTGGTGCCGGCCGCCGACATCGAGGGCAGCAGCTTTGGTGCCAGCGGCCTGGGCCTGGACATCGGACCCGAGAGCGGCGCGGCGTTTTCCGAGGCCATCCGCGGCGCCAAGACAGTGTTCTGGAACGGCCCGATGGGCGTGTTCGAGTTCCCGGCGTTCGCCGAGGGAACCCGGGCCGTGGCCCGTGCCCTGGCCGAGGCCACCGCGTCCGGCGCGTTCACGGTGGTGGGCGGCGGCGACTCCGCCGCGGCCGTGCGCACCCTGGGCTTTGCCGACGGCGAGTTTAGCCACATCTCCACCGGTGGCGGTGCAAGCCTGGAATTCCTTGAAGGCAAGGACCTTCCCGGGCTGACCGCCCTCGCACGCTAAGCCGCACATACCCTCCGGCGGCCGGCCACTGGCCGGCTGCCGGACCCTTTTCTTTTGTCTACCCCTTGTGATTCTGGAGAGAGCAATGACTACCTCAACCAACGGAACCTTTGACCGGGCGCCGCTGATCGCCGGCAACTGGAAGATGAACATGGACCATGTCCAGGGCATCACCCTGCTGCAGAAGCTGGCCTGGACCCTGTCCGACGCCCGCCACGACTTTGGCCGGGTTGAGGTGGCGGTGTTCCCGCCGTTCACCGACCTGCGGGGTGTCCAGACGCTGGTGGCCGGCGACAAGCTCAAGCTCGTCTACGGTGGCCAGGACCTGTCCCCGGAGGACTCCGGCGCGTACACCGGCGACATCTCCGGTGCCTTCCTGTCCAAGCTGGGCTGCGCCTACGTACTGGTGGGCCACAGTGAGCGCCGCAGCATCCACGGCGAAAGCGATGAGCTGCTCAACCGCAAGGTCAAGGCCGCCTTCCGCCACGGGGTCACCCCGATCCTGTGCGCCGGGGAGGGCCTGGACATCCGCCAGGCCGGCACCCACGTTGAGCACACGCTGGCCCAGGTCCGCGGCGGCGTCGAGGGCCTCAGCGCAGAAGAGGCAGCCGCCTTGGTCATCGCCTACGAGCCCGTCTGGGCCATCGGCACCGGCGAGGTGGCCGGACCTGAGGACGCACAGGAAATGTGTGCCGCCATCCGAGCCGAACTGGCAGTGCTGTTCGACGCCGAGACCGCCGCCAAGACCCGCCTGCTCTACGGTGGCTCCGTGAAGGCCTCCAACGCCGCAGCCATCCTGGGCCAGCGCGACGTCGACGGCGTCCTGGTGGGCGGCGCGAGCCTTGACGCGGCCGAGTTCGCAAACATCGCCCGGTTCGAAAACCACCTGGTAACCGGCTAGGCTGGCCCTGGCTGGTTTGCACCATCCCTCCTACCATTTGTTCCTGCTGAAAGGCCGTTGTGGAAGCTCTCCAAATCGCTCTGCAGATCCTGCTGGGCGTCACCAGCTTGCTGCTGACCCTGCTCATCCTCCTGCACAAGGGACGCGGTGGCGGCCTGTCCGACATGTTCGGCGGCGGCATGAGCTCGAGCTTGGGATCCTCCGGCGTGGCCGAACGCAACCTTAACCGCTTCACGGTGGTGCTGGGCATCACCTGGGGTGCGGTGATCGTGGGCCTCGGCCTGATCATGGCCTACAGCTGACATAGCGACAAACAGAAGGACCCGGCCCCGCGGATTTCTCCGCAGGGCCGGGTCCTTCTGTTTGTGCTGTGGGGCCCACGGTCGCGAGGGACCCACAGCGAGCTTGCGAGCCGCGGGAGCGACCGGGGACTAGTTGTCCTGGCGTGCCATCAGCTTGCCGGGCACCTTGGCGGCGGCGTCGCCGTCCACCAGCCAAAGCGTCTTGTTCCTGCCCCGGGCGCCCGCAGCGGGGACCTGCACCTCGCTGGCCCCGGCCAAGGCCAGCGCCACGGCACCGGCCTTGTCGCTGCCGGCAGCCACCAGCCAAATCTCCTGGGCGGAGTTGATGGTGGGCAGGCTCAGCGAGACGCGCTCGGGCGGCGGCTTGGGCGAGCTGGTCACCGCCACCACCGCCGCGTCCTTGGTGCGGATCCCCGCCATCTCCGGGAAGAGCGAGGCAATGTGCGCGTCGGGCCCCAGGCCCAGCAGCAGCACATCAAAGCGGGGGAGCGTCGGCACCCCGGCGTCGCCGTCGTGGTCATCGCTGGCCAGGTGCTCTGCCAAGGCCGCAGCGGCAAGCTCGGCCGCATAGTCGGCGGTGGCCTGCTCCAGATCCATGCCGGCATCGGAGGGCTTCATCGCGTGGACCCTGGCGGGGTCGACGTCGATGTGGTCCAGCAGTGCCTCGGCAGCCTGGCGGGCATTGCGGTCCGGGGAATCGTGGGCCACAAAACGGTCGTCACCCCACCAGAAGTTGACCTTGGCCCAGTCCACGGCCAACCGCGCCGGGGACTCGGCCACGGCCCTGAGCGTGGCAATGCCGACACTGCCGCCGGTGAGCACCACCGTGGCCTCGCCGCGTTCGCTCTGGACATCCAGCAGCCTGGTGATCAGCCGGGCGGCCGTGGTGGCCGCCAGGACCTCAAAGGACGGGTGGAGGGTGATGCGCACATTGCCACTCATGCGGGGACTACCTCTTCCTCGGCCAGCAGACGGGCCAGGCCGGTGGTGATGACTTCGCCGAAGACCTCGTCCGGGTCCAACCGGCGCAGCTCCTCGGCCAAACAATCCTGCAGCGAACGGCGCGGCAGCGCAATGCGCTGCTGCGGCTGGCCGGGCTGGGTCAGCACGGCCTCGCTGGCTCCGGGACGGTGCAGCTCGACATTGCCCCCAACCCGCTCCAAGACGACGCGGCGGATGCCCGTGCCGGAGGGATCCTCCACCACGGTGATCGGCGCACCCAGGGCCTGGTGCAGCCAGGACGCCAGCAGCAAGGTGCTGGGAGAGTCCGTGGCACCCTCGACAGTGATCCGGGTGACCGGTTCCTCGTCCAGCTGGTCGAAGACGGCCGCCAGCTGGATCCGCCAATTGGTCAGGCGGGTCCAGGCCAGGTCGCTGTCGCCGCCGGTGTAGGTGGCACCAATGTGCTGGAGCGCCTCGCGCGGGCTGGGCTCGTTGGCCGAGTCCGTGATCCGGCGGTGCGCAATGCGACCGATCGAGGAGGTGCTCGCGGACTCCGGCACCCCGTGCGGCCACCAGGCCACGATCGGCGCATCGGGCAGCAGCAGGGCCGAGACGAGGGACTCGCTCTCGGTGGCCAGCTCGCCGTAGCCGCGCAGCACGATGACCTCGGAGGCACCGGCGTCCCCGCCCACGCGGATTTGCCCATCGAGCCGGGTGGGCTCCTGGGCGCTGCCCTCCGCCAGCACAATGATGCGGCAGGGGTGTTCGCGGCTGGCCAGGTTGGCGGCCGCAATGGCCTCCTCCTCAAAGCCGGCCTTGGTAATGACCACCAGGGTCAGCACACGGCCCAGCGTGACCACCCCGCCCTGCTCACGCAAGGTGACGATCTTCTTGGTGACCTTGGAGGTTGTAGTGCTTGGGAGATCAATAATCACGGCCTTCGCCAGGTCCTTCCATCGCGGGTGAGCAGTTCATCGGCCGAGGCCGGGCCCCAGCTGCCGGGTGCGTAGGACTCGGGCTGCACGCCCTCCGCCGCCCAGAATTCCTCGAACGGGTCAAGGATCTTCCAGGACAGCTCCACCTCCTGGTGGCGCGGGAACAGCGGCGGCTCGCCCAGGAGCACATCCAGGATCAGCCGCTCGTAGGCCTCGGGGCTGGACTCGGTGAAGGCATGGCCGTAGCCGAAGTCCATCGTGACGTCGCGGACCTCCATCTGCGTGCCCGGGACCTTGGAGCCGAAGCGGATGGTGACACCCTCGTCCGGCTGGACGCGGATGACGACGGCGTTCTGGCCGAAGTCATCTTCGTTGTGGTCCGTGAAGAGCAGGTTGGGGGCACGCTTGAAGACGACGGCGATCTCCGTCACGCGCCGGCCCAGGCGTTTGCCCGCGCGCAGGTAGAACGGCACGCCGGACCAGCGCCGGGTGTTGATGTCCAGGCGGACGGCCGCATAGGTCTCGGTGGTGGAATCGGCCGGAATGCCCTCTTCCTGAAGGTACCCCAGCACCTGCTCGCCACCTTGCCAGCCGCCGCCGAACTGGCCGCGGGCCGAATGCGTGGACAAATCCGCCGGCAGCTTGACGGCTGCCAGCACCTTTTCCTTCTCCGCCCGCAGGTCCTCGGCGTTGAAGGAGATGGGCTCCTCCATCGCGGTCAGGGCCAGCAGTTGGAGCAGGTGGTTCTGGATGACGTCGCGGGCCGCACCCACGCCGTCGTAGTAGCCGGCGCGGCCGCCGGTGCCGATGTCCTCGGCCATGGTGATCTGCACGTGGTCCACGTAGTTGGCGTTCCACAGCGGCTCGAAGAACTGGTTGGCAAAGCGCAGTGCCAGAATGTTCTGCACCGTTTCCTTGCCCAGGTAGTGGTCGATGCGGAACACCGAATCCGGCGGGAAGACGGATTCGACAATGTCGTTCAGCGCCCGGGCCGATTCGAGGTTGTGCCCGAACGGCTTCTCGATGACCACACGGCGCCAGCTGGTGCCATCGGCCTGTGCCAGCCCGTGCTCGGAGAGCTGCTTGCAGACCAGTTCAAAGGCCTTCGGCGGGATGGAGAGGTAGAAGGCGTGGTTGCCGCGCGTGCCGCGCTGCTCGTCGAGCGCCTCGATGGTCGCCTTGAGCCGCTCGAACGCCGCATCGTCGTCGAACTCGCCCTGGACAAAACGGATGCCCTCGGCCAGCTGCGCCCAGACCTTTTCGTCAAAGGGGGTGCGGCAATGGGCCATGACGGCCTCCTTGACCTCGGCCGCGAAGTCCTGGTCCGCCCACTGCCGGCGGGCGAAGCCCACCAGCGCAAAGCTGGGCGGCAGCAGGCCGCGGTTGGCCAGGTCGTAGACGGCCGGCATCAGCTTCTTGCGCGAGAGGTCTCCCGTGACGCCGAAAAGGACCAGCGACGACGGGCCCGCCACCCGGGACAGCCGGCGGTCCCGGCCGTCCCGGAGCGGGTTTGTACGCTTGTTTGCGTCGGAATCTGGCATGGTTCCTAGTTGCCTTGGGTGTTGGTGTGCTGGCCGGCGAGGGCGGCCACCACAGTCTTCAATTGGAGGACGCCCGCCTCACGGTCGGTGAAGTGCAGGCGCAGCACTGGGCGGCCGTGGCTGGCCAGCACCTGTGCGTCACCGGCGGCCTGGGCCTGGATCAGCCCACCGAACGTAAACGGACGTTCCGGAATGGCCAGATCCTCCACCACCTCGGCGGTGATCTGCAGGAAGGCACCAATGGCCGGTCCACCCTTGTGGAACTGTCCGGTGGAGTGCAGGAAGCGCGGTCCCCAGCCGAAGGTGGTGGGGCGGCCGGTGGTGGCAGCCAGCTCGTCGCGGACCTCCGCGAGGGAGGCGTGGCTGATCCGGTCCAGGTAGGCCTGGACGCTGAGGTAGCCGTCCGGGCCCAGCTCGGCGAACAGCGCCTGCAGGGCGCCGGCCACGGTGGTGGCACCGTCGAGCCATTCCGGTCCGCGGACCTCGATGGCTCCGTCGGTGAAGTTGGCTGCCGTCGGCGCGGGGGTGGCGTCCAGCAGGCCGCGGGCGGCCACCTTGGCGGCCTCCACATCCGGCTGGTCGAACGGGTTGATGCCCAGCAGGCGGCCGGCGACGGCGGTGGCAAACTCCCACACCATCATCTGGCTGCCCAGGCCGCCGGCGATGGCCACCTCGTTCTCGGCAAGTGCAACGTCGGCGTCGGGGGAGACCAGGCGGACCACCAGCACGTCCTGCGCACCCGAGGTGACCTCGGGGGAGCCGGGCTCGGCCACGACGGGCAGCACGCCCGTACCCAGCTTGCCCGTGGACTCGGCAATGAGCTGCTCGGCCCAGTCGGCAAAGCCGACAATGCCCGAACCCTCGTCAACAATCACGATCTTGTTGCGCAGCGGGCTGGTGCCACCGAGGGCGGCACCGAGGTGCAGACCGATGTTTTCCGGTGCATCCTCGCGCAGGATCTCGCCGGCTTCCTCCGCCTCGGCCAGCAGTGCGGCGATGTCCGCACCGGCCAGGCCTGAGGGAACCAGCCCAAACGCGGTCAGCGCCGAGTAGCGCCCGCCCACGTTGGGATCGGCGTTGAAGATCTTCCGGTAGCCGGCCTCGCGCGAGGCGGCGTCCAGCGGGGAGCCGGGATCGGTGACGATGATGATCCGCGAGGCGGCATCGATGCCCGCGGCGGTGAACTCCGCCTCGAAGATGCGCCGCTGCGAGTCCGTCTCCAGCGTGGAACCGGACTTGGAGGAGACCACAACGGCCGTGCGCTCCAGCCGGTCCGCCACGGCGGCGAGGACCTGCTCGGGATCGGTGCTGTCCAGCACCGTCAATTCCATGCCGGCCGTGGCCGTGATGACCTCCGGCGCCAGCGAGGAGCCACCCATGCCGCACAGCACAATGTGGTCGATGCCCTCGGCGGCCAGTTCGGCCCTGAGGGCGGCGATCTCCGGGAGCAGGGCGGCGGAGATTTCCGCAGCCGCCAGCCAGCCGAGCCGGACGGCCGACTCGGCTTCGGCGTCCGGACCCCACAGCGTGGCGTCCTTGGCAAACATGCGCGAGGCGACGGCGTCGGCCACGAGCGTGTCAACATGCGCTTCCACGGCTGCCAGGGCGGCGCCGGTTGCCTCGAAGGAAAGGGTGCTCATGGGGCCTACGCCTTCGCAGCCACGGCGTCCAGGGCATCCTGGACGTGGTCCAGGAGCTCGTTCCAGCTGGCGACGAACTTCTCCAAGCCCTCGGACTCAAGCTTGGCGACGACGTCGTTGTAGGAGACGCCCAGGCCCTCGAGCTGGTCCAGGACGGCGTTGGACTCATCGTAGGTGCCCGTGATGGTGTCGCCGGTGACCACGCCGTGGTCGAAGGTGGCGTCCAGCGTCTTCTCCGGCATCGTGTTGACGACGTCGGCTGCCACCAGGCCGGTGACGTACAGGGTGTCCGGCAGGGCCGGGTCCTTGACGCCGGTGGAGGCCCAGAGGGCGCGCTGCGGCAGGGCGCCGGCGCCGGCCAGCACGGCCCAGCGCTCGGAGGAGAACTGCTCCTGGAAGACCTGGTAGGCCAGGCGGGCGTTGGCCAGGCCGGCCTTGCCCTTCAGGGCAAGGGCCTCGTCGGTGCCCAGGGCGTTCAGGCGGGCGTCGATCTCGGCATCCACGCGGGAGACGAAGAAGGAGGCCACGGAGTGGATGGTGGACAGGTCGTGGCCGTTGGCCTTGGCCTGCTCCAGGCCGCTCTGGAAGGCGTTGATGACGGCGCGGTAGCGGTCCAGCGAGAAGATCAGCGTGACGTTGACGCTGATGCCCTCGGCCAGGGTTGCCGTGATGGCCGCCAGGCCCTCCAGGGTTGCCGGGATCTTGATGTAGACGTTCTTGCGGTCCACCTTGGCGTACAGGCGCTTGGCCTCGGCGATGGTGCCCTCGGTGTCCCATGCCTTGCGCGGGTCAACCTCGATGGAGACGCGGCCGTCGACACCCTTGGTGGACTCGGAGATGGCGGCGAACAGGTCGCAGCCATCGGCCACATCGGCGGTGGTGATCTCGAAAACGGCCTCTTCGGAGTGGACGCCGGCAGCGGCCAGTGCGGTCAGCTGCTCCTTGTAGGAGTCACCCTTGGTGATGGCGGCCTCGAAGATCGACGGGTTGGTGGTCACACCAACAACGTTCTTGGTGTCGATCAGGGTCTGCAGGCTGCCGCTGGTGAGGCGTTCGCGGGAGAGATCGTCCAGCCAGATGGAAACGCCGGCGGCCGACAGTGCTGCGGTGGGGGTGGAACTAGTCATGATGCTCAATGTCCTTAGAGTTGAACTGGCAAAAGAGGAATGGGTGCGCAGTTAAGCCTGCGGCAGTTAAGCCGATGCTGCGGCCAGGGAGTCCTTGGCGGCGGCCGTGACGGCCTCTGCCGTGATACCGAACTCGGCGAAGAGGCGCTTGTAGTCCGCGGAGGCGCCGAAGTGCTCCAGCGAGATGGACCGGCCGGCGTCGCCGACGAACTCGCGCCAGCCCAGGGCCAGGCCGGCCTCGACGGAGACGCGGGCCTTCACGGCGGCCGGAAGCACGGATTCCCGGTAGGCGGCGTCCTGGGCGTTGAACCACTCGACACACGGCATGGAAACCACACGGGCCGGGATGCCCTGCCCCTGCAGTGCCTCGCGGGCCTCAACGGCCAGCTGCACCTCCGAACCGGTCGCGATCAAGATCACGGTCGGGGCCGTGACGGCGCCGTCGGCGGTGGCCTCGGCGAGCACGTAGCCGCCCTTGGCCACACCGGTGGCCGAGCCGAACAGCGCCGCGGTCGCCGCGCCCTCGGCCCTCTCATAGGTGGGGATGTTCTGGCGGGTCAGCACGATGCCGGCCGGGTTGGCCGTGTTCTCCAGGATCGACTTCCACGCCTGGGCGACCTCGTTCGCATCGCCCGGGCGGACCACGTCCAGGCCCGGGATGGCGCGCAGGGAGGCCAGCTGCTCCACCGGCTGGTGGGTGGGCCCGTCCTCGCCCAGGCCGATGGAGTCGTGCGTCCACACGTAGATCGAGGGCACGCCCATCAGGGCGCCGAGGCGGATGGCCGGGCGCTGGTAGTCGGAGAAGATCAGGAACGTGCCCGAGAACGCGCGGGTCGGGCCGGCGAGGTGGATGCCGTTCACGATTGAGGCCGCGGCGTGCTCGCGGATGCCGAAGTGCAGCACCCGCCCGTAGGGGCCGCCGGACCAGGACTCGGTCTGCTTGGAGGCCGGGACGAACGAAGGCGAGCCCTCGATGGTGGTGTTGTTCGACTCGGCCAGGTCGCAGGAACCGCCCCACAGCTCCGGCAGGACCGGGCCGATCGCGTTCAGGACCTTGCCGGAGGCGGCGCGGGTGGAGACGTCCTTGCCGGGCGCGAAGGCGGGCAGGGCGGCGTCCCAGCCGGCGGGCAGCTTGCGGTCCTGGATGCGCTCCAGCAGGGCCGCGGACTCGGCGTTGGCCACCTTCCAGGCCTCGAAGCGGGCGTCCCACTCGCTGTGTGCGGCGGCACCGCGCTGCACGACCTCGCGGGCATGGGCCAGGACGTCGGCGTCGACCTCGAAGCTCTGCTCCGGGTCGAAGCCCAGGACGGTCTTCAGCGCCGCGACCTCGGCGCCGCCCAAGGCGGAACCGTGGATCTTGCCGGTGTTCTGCTTCGTCGGCGACGGGTAGCCGATCACCGTGCGCAGCGCAATGATGGACGGCTTGGACGTCTCGGCCTTCGCCTTGAGAAGGGCCGTGTAAAGCTCGGCGACGTCCTCGACGTATTCGCCGGTCTTGGTCCAGTCCACGCGCTGGACATCCCAGCCGTACGCCTCGTAGCGCTTAAGGACATCCTCGGAGTAGGAGATGTTGGTGTCGTCCTCGATGGAGATGTGGTTCTGGTCGTAGATGACGACCATGTTGCCCAGCTCCTGGTGCCCGGCCAGGGAGGAGGCCTCGGAGGTGACGCCCTCCTGCAGGTCGCCGTCGGAGGCGATGACCCAGATGGTGTGATCGAACGGGGACTCCCCGGCGGCGGCGGCGGCGTCGAGCAGGCCGCGCAGGCGGCGCTGGGAGTAGGCGAAGCCCACCGAGGAGGCCAGGCCCTGGCCCAGCGGGCCCGTGGTGATCTCCACACCCTTGGTGTGCTTGTACTCCGGGTGGCCCGGGGTCAGCGAACCCCAGGTGCGCAGCGCCTTCAGGTCCTCGACCTCCAGGCCGTAGCCGGAGAGGAACAGCTGCACGTAGAGCGTCAGCGAGGTGTGGCCGGGGGAGAGGATGAAGCGGTCGCGGCCGATCCAGTGCGGATCCTTCGGGTCGTGGCGCATCAGCTTCTGGAAGAGCAGGTAGGCGGCCGGGGCCAGGGACATCGCGGTGCCGGGGTGGCCGTTGCCGACCTTTTCGACTGCATCTGCGGCCAGGACTCGTGCGGTGTCCACCGCACGCTGGTCGGCAGTGGTCCAGGACAATTCTTGTGATTCCAGATGTGACACTTACCGGGCCCTCTCAATTGGGTACATTAGCTCACGGCAAAAGGCGAACATATAGAGCTTCCAGAGGGCACATTTTGCCCCCGGATTCTGCCGTTCACCGTTGAAACAAAACTTGCGTCCCAGCTTATCCCCATAGCCGTGCGCCTGCACGAAATCGACCACCTGTCAATTGGTCATATACCGGTATTTACTGTTCATTTGCATGCAACATTCGGTAATGCGCTCCACCCCCCGTCGGCATGCTAGCCCTGTGCAGGCAGGTATGATAAAAGCGCGGCTTTGTTCCGCGTGCACGTGCCACACCCCGCTCCGGCGACCGGCCCCTGGGGGACGGCTCCTGCGGAGGCCACGTGCCGGCAGGCAAACTTCAAGACAGAACATGGTGACACTACGTGAGCGCAACCCATCTGCCAGCAGCCCCGGCCACGCCCGGGAACGGCCTGGGCTTTACCGGAAAACTGAAGGCCTATGTTGCCCTGACCAAGCCCCGCGTCATTGAGCTGCTGCTGGTCACCACCTTGCCCACGATGTTCTTCGCCGCCCGCGGGATACCGAACATCTGGCTGATGGTCGCCACCATGGTGGGCGGCGCCCTGGCCGCCGGCAGTGCCGGTGCCTTCAACTGCTACATCGACCGCGACATCGACAAGGTCATGCACCGCACGGAGAACCGGCCGCTGGTCACCGGCGCCGTCACCCCGCGCGAGGCCCTGGTGTTCGCCTGGATCCTGGCCGTCGTCTCCGTGGCGCTGCTCTGGTTTGGCGCCAACCCGCTGGCCGGCATCCTGGGCATCGTGGCCATCTTCCTCTACGTGGTGGTCTACACACTGATCCTCAAACGCCGCACCTCGCAGAACATCGTCTGGGGCGGCGCCGCCGGCTGCATGCCCGTGCTGATCGCCTGGGCCGCTGTCACCAACACTGTCGAATGGCCGGCCATCATCTTGTTCATGATCATCTTCCTGTGGACGCCGCCGCACTACTGGCCGCTGTCCATGCGGTACAGCGACGACTACAACGCCGCCAATGTCCCCATGCTGGGCGCCGTCGCCGGCTCGCGCATCGTGGCCGTCCAGGTGGTCCTCTACACCTGGGCGATGGTGGCGTGCTCGCTGCTGATGATCCCGCTCGGCCGCGCCGGCATCGTCTACACCGTGGTGGCCGTCGCCGCCGGCATTTGGTTCCTCTTCGAGGCGCACAAACTGTACAACAGCGCCCAGGAGAACGAGATCACCAAGAAGGGCGCCATGAAGGTCTTCCATGGCTCCATCAGCTACCTGACGCTGGTGTTCCTCGCCCTGGCCGTGGATCCCTTCGTCGGATCCCCGCTGATGGGCTAGAGCTCCACCACAGTCCCGAAATGGGGCTCGTGTTCCTGCCGGACACGGGCCCCTTTTTTGTGCCTTGTCTTTTGTGCTGGGAGCACCCTGTTCCGGACCGCGGACACCGCCGTAGGCTGGTCGCTGTGGACCTCTTCCTCACCGGCCTCAGCGGCCTTGCCTGGACCATCGTGTATGCCGAGTCGATCCGCATCGGTTTCCGGTACCGGACCTATGCTGTGCCCGCCGCGGCGCTGGGCCTCAACTTCGCCTGGGAGTGGATCTACGCTATCCACGATCTGGCCTCCGGCCACTCCGGTCTGCAGGGGTACATCAACCTTGTCTGGGCCCTGGCCGACGTCGCCGTGTTGTACACGTTCCTGCGCTTTGGCCGCCGGGAACTGCCCCCGTTCCTCAACCGCACGCTGTTCGCCCTGTGGGCCGTGGCCCTCGTGGGAGCCGGCTTTGCCGTCCAGTTCCTGTTTATCGGCGCCTTTGGCCTGGGCCCGGGCACAGGCGCCGCGCAATACTCGGCCTTCCTGCAGAACCTGCTCATGTCGGGGTTGTTCATCGCGATGTTTGCCGCCCGCCGGGGACCGCGCGGGCAGTCGCTGCTGATCGCCGTCGCCAAGTGGCTGGGGACGCTGGCCCCCACCCTCCTGTTTGGCGCCCTGGGCCACTCGCCCTTCGTCCTGGGCATCGGTCTGCTCTGCAGCGTGTTCGACCTCGCCTACATCGGGCTGCTGCTCTGGGCCCGGCTGCGGCCGGGCACCTTTGGGCCGGACGCACGGTCCACGCTTCCGGCCCGCTGAGGCGCGCCGGGGCCGGTGGTTGGCGTCCGCGGCCCGCGGCGGTCCATGGCGCGCCGCACGGCGGCCTCCGGACCGCATACGCACGAAGGGGCGCCCACCGCAATGGTGGACGCCCCGTCGAAGGGATATGGTCTTAGGTCAGGATTTGCGCCGGTAGACCAGGTCCGCGAGGTTGGTGGCGGCGGCCAGCAGCAATGCGGAGCCGAGCATGTGCAGGCCCACCAGCAGCGGCGGCAGCCCGGTGAAGTGCTGGGCGTAGCCAATCCCGCCCTGGAACACGACGGCGGCGACCAGGAGCAGGGCGCCGGTGCGCAGGGCATCGCCGGAGCCGCGGCGCCACAGCAGCACCAGCAGGATGGCACAGCTGATGACCAGCAGGTACACCGGCACCACATGGATGCGGGTGATCAGGTCCGGGTTGAGCTCATTCCGCGGGGCGTTGGCGTCGCCCGCGTGCGGACCGGAGCCGGTGACCATGGTGCCCAGCACGACGGCGATGCCGGTGCAGACGGCGGCCACGGCCGTGAGCTGGCGGACCGTCTTGGACGGCGCCGTGGCCACGGCGGCGGAGGCCATGCCGGTGCGCGCGTAGGTCCGGTTGACCAGCAGCATCGAGAACACCACCAGCGCGGCGGAGACCAGAAAATGCAGGCTGACCACCCAGGGGTTCAGCTTCGTCAGCACCGACAGGCCGCCGATCACGGCCTGGACCGGGATGCTGGCCAGCAGGGAGAAGGCCAGCCAGAACAGGTCCTTGCGCTCCTTGCGCAGGTTCCACAGGAACACCAGCATCAGTGTGGCCACCAGGGCCAGGGCGAACGTCAGGGTGCGGTTGCCGAACTCGATGATGCCGTGGATGCCCATTTCGGGAGTGTTCACCAGCGAACCGGTGGTGCACTTGGGCCAGGTGGGGCAGCCCAGGCCGGAGGCCGTCAGGCGCACCGCTGCGCCCGTGACAATAAGCACGGACTGGCCCACCAGAGAGGCCACGGAGAGCCGGCGGATGGTGGGGGTGACGATGGTGGGAAGCCTGTCCGTCCAGCGCGCCGGGCGGGTGGGGGACTGCTGGGGATTGCTCACGTATTTCAACTCCACTTGAACCAACGGACGGCTGCCAGGGAGGCCAGCAGGGCCCACCCCAACAAGACTACAACTGCAAAAACATTGACCTGGCCCAGCAGCAGGGCATCGCGCATGGCCTGTCCCAGGGCACCGGAGGGCAGCCAGGACACGATCCCGTCCAGCGTGCTGGAGAACCGGGCGGCCGGCAGCACAATGCCGCCCAGGGCGCCAAAGAGGATCCAGCACAGGTTGGTGATGGCCAGCGTGGCCTCCGGCCGGACGGTGCCGGCAATCAGCAGGCCCAGCGCGGTGAAGGCAATGGTGCCGAGCACCAGCAGCGGGATGCCGAGCAGGATGCCGGCCACCGTCGGATGCCAGCCCAGGAACCCGGCGACGGCGGAGACGATGGCCACCTGGATCACCAGGGCGGCCAGCACGGCCAGCACCTTGCCGGCAATCAGCCCGCCCCGGCCCAACGGCGTGGTCGAGAGGAAGCGGAGCACGCCGTAACGGCGGTCAAAACCTGTGGCGATGCCCTGCCCGGTGAACGCCGTGGACATGGCGCACAGGGCCAGCACCCCCGGCGTGGCAATGTCCACGCGGCTGGCCCCCATGCCGTCAAGCAGCGGCGTGACGGACAACGCCACCAGCGCCAGCAGCGGCATGACCACCATGAGGGTCAGTTGTTCGCCGTTGCGCAGCATTGTGGTGGTTTCGTAGCGGCCCTGCTGGATGATCCGGCGGGCCAGCGTGGCCGGGGCCGAGGCGGCCTGTGGGGTGGTGGCGCTCATCGCAGCTCCGTTCCAGAAATGGTCAAGAAGACATCCTCGAGCGAGCGGGAGGCCATGTGCAAGGAGGTGGGCATGACGCCGCGCTGGGCCCACAGGGCTGTCAGCCGGGCCAGGTCCGCCGGTTCCAGGGCACCGACGACGGCGTAGCTGCCGGGGCGGGTTTCCTCGATGGAGAGGCCGGGCCGGAGGGCGGCGGTGTAGTCCGCGTCGGGCATGGACTCGAACGTCACGGTGCGGTGGGCATCGGCGGTGGTGGCCTCGCGCAGCAGCTCGGGCACCGTGCCCTCGGCCACCGACTCGCCGGCGTCGATGATGTAGACGTAGTCGGCCAGCTTTTGGGCGTCGTCGAGCAGATGCGTGGTCAGGATGATCGCCTTGCCCGCATCGCGCAGCTCGCGGATCAGCTCGAAGACCATCAGGCGCGATTGCGGATCCAGCCCGGCGCTGGGCTCGTCGAGGAACAGGACCTCCGGATTGCCCAGCAGGGCCGCCGCCAGCGACACACGCTGCTTCTGGCCGCCGGAGAGCCGGCGGATGGTGGTGTTCGCGAACGCGCCAATGCCCAGCCGGTCCACCAGCTCGTCGACATTGAGCGGGGTCGCATACATCCCTGCCACGTGGCGCAGCAGGGCAACCGGCTTGGCCGACGGCGGGAGTCCACCATCCTGGAGCATGACGCCCACCCTGGCGCGCAGGGCGGCGTCGGCGTTGTCCGGATCCTGGCCCAGCAGGCGGATGGTGCCGCCCGTGCGGCGTTGGAGGCCCTGGGCGCATTCGAGGGTGGTGGTCTTACCGGCACCGTTGGCACCCAGCAGGGCCGTGACGGCTCCGTGGCGGGCCTGCAGGCTGACGCCGGCGACGACGCGCTTCATGCGGCCATCGAGCGCGGCGACTGGGCCAACGTCTTTAATGAGGCCGTCAATGATGAGGGCGGGGGATTCTGGCACAGCCATATTCTACGCGACGTAGTACTTGGCGCTTTTCGGCGTTGCCGCCCCGGCAAACATAATGGGGTCATGGGGAAACTAAAAACACTGGCCATATCCATGTCCATCCTGGTGGCCTGCACCGCCCTGACCGGCTGCGACGACGCGGCGGCGGGGGCCAAGGCCACCGCCGCCACGCTGGCCGAGGGCCTGTCCCGGCTGGATGTGGCTGCCGTGACCTTCGCCGACGGCGACGCCGGCGCCAAGACCGCCGCCCTGGCCGACGCCACCAAGGGTGTTGCCGGGCTCAAGCCGCGGGTCAACGTTGAATCGGTGGACGTGAAGGACAACGCGGCCACCGCCCACCTGTCCGTGGTCTGGCCCGCCGGTGCCGAAACCTGGACCTATCCGACGACGGCGGAGCTGGCCCGCAAGGACGGTACGTGGGCCGTGGCCTGGCGCCCGGACCTGCTGGTTCCGCACTCGGCCGCCGGCGACGTCCTGACGGTGGCGCACACGTCCGGCGCCCGCGGAAACATCCTGGGCGACGGCGGCGAGGTGCTGGTCACCGAGCGTCCCGTGGTGCGCCTGGGCCTGGACAAGTCGCACGTGGATGCGGCCACCGCACCGGCCTCAGCGAAGGCGCTGGCCGTTCTGGCCGGCGTCGATCCGGAGGGGTTTGCCCAGCAGGTGGCCGCCGCCGGCGAGTCGGCCTTTGTGGAGGCGCTGGTGGCGCGCGACGACGCCAGCCGGACCGCCACCGATGCCGCCGTCGCGGCCATCCCGGGCGCCGCCGCCCTCAAGGGCACGTTGCCGCTGGCCCCGAACCGGACCTTTGCGCGCGCCCTGCTGGGCACCGTGGGGGAGGCCACCGCCGAGCTCATAGCGGCCTCTGGCGGCACGCTGGCCGCCGGCGATGAAACAGGCCTGTCCGGGCTGCAACAGCAATATGACGGCCAGCTCCGCGGCACCCCCGGAGTCCGGCTGCTGCTCCTCTCGCCCGGAGGCGCCGCGCCGAAGGAGCTCTTCAGCACCAAGCCGGTGGATGGAACGCCGCTGTCCACCACCATCAATGCCAAACTGCAGGCGCTGGCCGAGGACGTGCTCAAGGACCAGACGTCAGCCACCGCCATCGTGGCCCTGCGGCCGTCCACGGGTGCCGTGGTGGCCGCGGCCAATGGCCCGGGCAGCAACGGCTACAACACGGCCCTGCTGGGCCAGTACGCGCCCGGGTCCACCTTCAAGGTCGCCACCTCGCTGGCCATGCTCCGCAAGGGGCAGACGCCGGACAGCATGGTCTCCTGCACCCCCGAGCTCTCCGTGGACGGCCTGGCCTTCAAGAACGCCGGCACCTACCCGGCGGAACATCTGGGCAGCATCACCCTGCGTGACGCCTTCGCCCACTCCTGCAACACGGCCTTCATCTCCAACCGGGACAAGGTGGCCCAGGAGGACCTCGCCTCGGCCGCGGCGTCGCTGGGGATTGGCACGGCCCCCACCATTGGTGTACCGGCGTTCATGGGCAGCCTGCCGGCAACCGCAGGCGGCACCGCCCACGCAGCCGCGATGATCGGCCAGGGCGAGGTCCTGGTCTCGCCACTGGCCATCGCCACGGTGGCGGCCTCCGTGGCCAGGGGCGCCCTGGTCTCACCCACATTGGTCTCACCCACGCCGGTGTTCCCGGCACCCACCCAGGAAGCGGCGTCGCCGTCGGCCGGCCCGGGGGCGGCGGGCACAAAGACCCCTGCAGCAGGCCCGGCCCTGTCGGGGGCCGAGGCCGCGCAGTTGCAGGACATGATGCGTGCCGTGGTCACCAGCGGGCACGCGGGCTTCCTCTCAGCCATCCCGGGTGCGCCGGTGCTGGCCAAGACCGGCACCGCCGAATACGGCAACGACAAACCGTTGAAAACGCATGCCTGGGTGATTGCCGCGCAGGGTGATTTGGCCGTGGCCGTCTTCGTTGAGGACGGCGACTATGGCTCGGTCAGCGGCGGCCCGCTGATGAAGGCCTTCCTGACCCGCGCGGAATCCTAGGGTGGCAAGGCTCACCTTACTGGTTAGGCGGAGTAAATTACGTCATAATTATGTTGTTTATTGTAATTGCGCACAGGCTACGCACTTCAGGAGGTGTTCATGAGC
Source organism: Pseudarthrobacter sp. P1 (assembly GCF_050156935.1). NCBI lineage: Bacteria > Bacillati > Actinomycetota > Actinomycetes > Micrococcales > Micrococcaceae > Pseudarthrobacter > Pseudarthrobacter sp. P1. The sequence continues at coordinate 823,431 of NZ_CP189584.1, forward strand.
GAGGCACACGCCCCGGCCACCGGGCCCATCCCGCTGGCCGACGCCGACGAACGCACCCGTGACCGCGTCCGCAGCGCCGTTCTGGAGCATGGTCCCATCAGCGCCGCCCAGCTCGGCACGCTGCTCGGCTTGACCCCGGCCGCCGTCCGCCGTCACCTTGACACGCTCTCCAAGAACGGCGTGATCGAGGTCAAGCTGGTCAGCAACGCCCGTTCGGGCGCCGGCCGCCCGGCCCGCCGCTACGTGCTCTCACGCCGCGGCCAGTCCGCCATGGGCAACGACTACCTGGACATCGCCCGCACCGCCCTCACCCAGCTGGCCGAAGCCGGCGGCGAGGAAGCCATCACAGCCTTTGCCGAGCACCGGTTCGCCAAGATGGAGCAGGACTACCGGCCCATCGTCAACGCGGCAGGGGACGACATCTCCGCCAGGTCCAAGGCCCTGGCCACCGCGTTGAGCGGCGATGGCTTCGTGGCCTCCTCTGCCAGCTTCAGCTTCACCGCCACGCTGGCCGCCGAGCAGCTGTGCCAGGCCCACTGCCCAGTGCAGGAACTGGCCGCCAGCTTCCCGCAATTCTGCGACGCCGAGACAGCGGTGTTCTCCCGGCTGCTGGGCACCGATGTGCGCCGCCTCTCCACCCTGGCCAGCGGCGGGCACGTGTGCACCACGCACATCCCCACCGGCCGGTCCTCCAGCAAGACAACAAATCCCAGTACTTCGACAACTTCCAACCCTTCACAAGAAAGGCCGTGATGACGGATCAACTAGCGCACGATGTAGGCGCGGGGACGGCTGTCCAGGACAGCATCAACCACGACATCCTCGAAAGAAACCCGGAGCTGGAGGGCCTAGGCAACTACGCTTTCGGCTGGTCGGACAAGAACGAGGCCAGCGACAACGCGCGGCGCGGCCTGAGCGAAGAGGTCGTCCGCGACATCTCGGCCAAGAAGAACGAGCCCCAGTGGATGCTTGACCTGCGTCTGAAGGGCCTGAAGTACTTCGACCGCAAGCCCATGCCCACCTGGGGTGCGGACCTGTCGGGCATCGACTTCGACAACATCAAGTACTTTGTGCGCTCCACGGAGAAGCAGGCCAAGAGCTGGGAAGACTTGCCGGAAGATATCCGGAACACGTACGAAAAGCTCGGCATCCCCGAAGCCGAGCGCGGCCGCCTGGTGTCCGGCGTTGCCGCCCAGTACGAGTCCGAGGTTGTCTACCACCAGCTGCGTGAGGACCTGGAGCGCCAGGGCGTCATCTTCCTTGACACCGACACGGCGCTGAAGGAACACCCGGAGATCTTCCAGGAGTACTTCGGCACCATCATCCCGGTGGGCGACAACAAGTTTGCCTCGCTGAATACGGCCGTCTGGTCCGGCGGTTCCTTCGTCTACGTCCCCAAGGGCGTCCACGTGGAAATCCCGCTGCAGGCCTACTTCCGCATCAACACGGAAAACATGGGCCAGTTCGAGCGCACGCTGATCATTGCCGATGAGGACAGCTACGTCCACTACATCGAAGGCTGCACGGCCCCGATCTACACCTCGGACTCCCTGCACTCCGCCGTCGTGGAGATCGTGGTGAAGAAGAACGCCCGCGTTCGCTACACCACCATCCAGAACTGGTCCAACAACGTGTACAACCTGGTCACCAAGCGTGCCATTGCGCACGAAGGCGCCACCATGGAGTGGGTCGATGGCAACATCGGCTCCAAGGTCACCATGAAGTACCCGGCCGTCTACCTGGTAGGCGAGCACGCCAAGGGTGAGACGCTCTCGGTCGCATTTGCCGGCGAGGGCCAGCACCAGGACACCGGTTCGAAGATGGTCCACATCGCGCCGAACACGAAGTCCTCGATCATCTCCAAGTCCGTTGCCCGTGGTGGCGGACGTGCGGCCTACCGCGGCCTGGTGCAGATCCGCGAGGGTGCAACCCACTCAGCCAACACCGTCCGCTGTGACGCGCTGCTGGTGGACAACATCTCCCGCTCCGACACCTACCCGTACGTTGACGTCCGCGAGGACGACGTGTCGATGGGCCACGAGGCCACGGTGTCCCGTGTCTCCGAGGAGCAGCTGTTCTACCTGATGTCCCGCGGCATGCCCGAGGACGAGGCCATGGCCATGATCGTGCGCGGCTTCATTGAGCCGATCGCCCGCGAGCTGCCGATGGAATACGCCCTTGAGCTCAACCGCCTGATCGAACTCCAGATGGAAGGGGCCGTCGGTTAATGACTGAGCTCACCGAAGAAAAAGCACGCATTGGAGCGCCCAGCGCAGCCAGCGAGGTCCGCCGCATTGCCGGGATGAACGAAGAGGGCGAGCAGCTCTCCGAGATCAACCCCGCCAGTTCCCCGCTGGCCGGCGAGGCCACCAAGTCACACAGCCACGGCGGCGGCGTCGGCATCCCGGACAGCTCGCGCGCCGGACGCCTGACCTCCTACCTGGTTTCCGACTTCCCGGCCATCACCGGCCGTGAAGAGGACTGGCGTTTCACACCGCTCAAGCGCCTGCGCGGCCTGGACAAGGTGGCCCTCGACGGCGCCACCCCCGTGGTCAGCGTTGACGCCGCGGCCGGCATCCTGGTGGAAACTGTGGAGCGCACCGATGCGCGCATCGGCGGCGCCGGCATCCCGGAGGACCGCGTGTCCGCCGCCGCCTGGGGCGCCTTCGCCGAGGCCACGGTTGTCACCGTCCCCGCCGAGCACGTTCCGGCCGATGCCGACGAGGTCACCACGCTGACCATCACCGGTGCGGGGTTGTCTCCGGCCGCCAGCCACATCCTGGTGCACGCCAAGCAGTTCTCCACCGCCGTCGTCGTGCTCGACCACCGCGGTTCCGCCGTCGTGTCCGAGAACGTCGAAATGGTGGTCGACGATGGCGCCGCACTGACGGTCGTCAGCATCCAGGACTGGGACGACGACGCCGTGCACGCCTCCTCGCAGCAGGTCAAGGTGGGCCGCGACGCCAAGTTCAAGCACATCGTGGTCAACCTCGGTGGCGACCTGGTCCGCATCACCCCCTCGGCCCGCTATGCCGGCACCGGTGGCGACGTGGAAATGTACGGCCTCTACTTCGCAGACGCCGGCCAGCACTTCGAGCAGCGCCTGTTCGTTGACCACTCGGCAGCCAAGTGCAAGTCCCGTGTCACCTACAAGGGTGCACTGCAGGGCGACGGCGCACACACCGTCTGGGTTGGCGACGTGCTCATCCGCAAGGAAGCCGAAGGCACCGACACGTACGAAATGAACCGGAACCTGATCCTGACCCAGGGTGCACGCGCGGATTCCGTGCCGAACCTTGAGATCGAGACGGGCCTGATCGAGGGTGCCGGCCACGCCAGCGCCACCGGCCGGTTCGACGACGAGCAGCTCTTCTACCTGCAGTCCCGCGGCATGCAGGAAGATGTGGCCCGCCGTCTGGTGGTCCGCGGCTTCCTGAACGAGGTCATCCAGCAGATCAAGGTCCCCGCACTGGAGGAGCGCCTGCGCGAGGCCGTCGAACGGGAATTGTCGGCAGGCGCAATCTGATGAGCGTGGACCCCCAAACAACGCCGGCAGGCGAATTGGTCTGCCAGGACAGCGATGTGAGCGTCAAGAGCGCGCTTCGCGTGGAAATCGGCGACCTGCCGGTGGCAATTGTGCGCGATTCCGAGGGAACGCTCCATGCCATTGGCGACACCTGTTCCCATGCGGAGATCTCACTGAGCGAGGGCGATGTTGAAGGGTGCACCATCGAGTGCTGGGCACACGGCAGTTCTTTCGACCTGCGCAGCGGGGAACCGCTGACGTTGCCGGCCTACGAGCCGGTGCCCGTGTTTGCCCTCAATGTCCACGGCGAGGACGTCTACGTGGACGTCACCAACATTCTTAACGGAGTCGGTGCACCCTAAGGGTCGCCGTCCGGAACGCTTAATAAAAGAGAAGGAAGAGTATGTCTACTCTGGAAATCAAGGACCTGTACGTCAGCATCGACACCGAGCAGGGCAACAAGCCCATCCTCAAGGGTGTCAGCCTGACCATCAAGACCGGTGAGACGCACGCCATCATGGGCCCCAACGGCTCCGGCAAGTCCACCCTCGCCTCCACCATTGCCGGCCACCCCCGCTACAAGGTGGACAGCGGAACCATCACCCTCGACGGCGAGGATGTGCTGGCCATGAGCGTGGACGAGCGCGCCCGCGCCGGCCTGTTCCTGGCCATGCAGTACCCGGTGGAAATCCCCGGCGTCACCATGACCAACTTCCTGCGCACCGCCAAGACCGCCATCGACGGCGTCGCCCCGGCCCTGCGCACCTGGACCAAGGACGTCAAGGCCGCCATGGCGCAGCTGCGCATCGAGCCCGAGTTCGCCCAGCGCAACGTCAACGAAGGCTTCTCCGGCGGCGAGAAGAAGCGCCACGAAATCCTTCAGCTGGAGCTCTTCAAGCCGAAGTTCGCCATCCTCGACGAGACCGACTCCGGCTTGGACGTTGACGCGCTGAAGGTTGTCTCCGAGGGCGTCAACCGCGCCGCCGAGGAAAGCGATCTGGGCACCCTGCTCATCACGCACTACACCCGCATCCTGCGCTACATCAAGCCGGACTTCGTCCACGTCTTCGTCGACGGCCGCATCGCCGAAGAGGGTGGCCCCGAGCTGGCCGACCGCCTTGAGGATGAGGGCTACGACCGCTTCCTTGTTGCAGACGCAGCACAGGCCTAAGAGACCTTAAGAAGGAATCATGACCGAAACCAGCCAAACCGAGTCGGTGCAGCCCGGCGCTGCGCAGACCAACCTTGAAGACATCGAGGAGGCGCTCAAAGACGTCATTGACCCCGAGCTGGGCGTCAATGTGGTCGATTTGGGACTGCTCTACGGTCTTCGCTATGCCGAGGACAAAGCACTGCTGCTGGACATGACGCTCACCACGGCGGCCTGCCCGCTGCAGGACGTCATCGAAGAGCAGGTTGAGCAGGCGATTGGTCCACTGGTGGACGAATGGCGCATCAACTGGGTCTGGATGCCGCCGTGGGGGCCGGAGAAGATCACGGACGATGGCCGTGACCAGATGCGGGCCCTGGGCTTCAACATCTAGCCCTCTGCCTTCCCTGCAAAGCGCCGCCGTGTGCCCGGACTCCATGGTCCGGGGGCACGGCGGTTCTTTGTTTGGCCCGTCATTGTTTGGTGCTGTCGGTGGGCAGATCCTGGACCTACGGCCGTCGGCGGATCGCCGGGACCAGTCGGAACGCGAAGTACGCGCTGGCAAGAAGGCTGGCCATTCCCAGGACCCGCGCTCCCGCCACTCCAATGACCGGACCGCTGGTGCACATGCTTTCCGCACCGGATCCTGGGGCATAGTCGATGCACGAACCGGCCTGCGATCCCCAGACCACGACATTCACCAGCACGACCAGCACTATGCCGGCCGCCCATGGCCACTTCGCCCGAGTCTGCCGCGCCGCCCGTGCCGCCATGCCCCGAGCATACGTCCACCCCCTCGAGTCCTTCAGCGGCAACGGACAATCATGGGCGAACTGTCAGCGGCTGCGTACGCATTCCTTTGGGGGTGGGGAACTTGCACCTGCCAGCCCGGATGTTCGCCGACTATGCTCGTGCTGGCGGCGGCGTTGGGCCGCACCAGGCACAGCTAAAGGAGTTGGCATCCATGAAGGCACCCACCGCATGTTTGTGGTTCGACAACCAGGCAGAGGAGGCGGCAAATTTCTACGTGTCGCTGTTTGATGATTCACGCATCACCAACGTTTCCCGCTACGGCGATACCGGTCCAGATGCGCCCGGCCAGGCGCTCATGGTGGACTTTGAGCTCGGTGGCCGCCCGTTCAATGCCCTCAATGGCGGACCCGTCTACACGTTCACCGAGGCCGTCTCCTTCATCATCGATTGCGAAGACCAGGCCCAGCTTGACAGGTACTGGGAGCAACTCAGCGACGGGGGAGAGGAAGGGCAGTGCGGCTGGCTGAAGGACAAGTACGGCCTGTCTTGGCAATTGGTCCCCACGGTCCTGGGCTCCCTGATGGGCGGGCCCGACGCAGAAGGTTCCGGACGGGCGATGGCGGCATTGATGACCATGAAGAAGCTGGACATTGCGGCGCTCCAGGCGGCCTACGACGGCGTTTAGGTCCGCCTCGGGGGATGGCTATGGAGAGTGTCGGGGCCCGCTGTTAGCATGACCGATGGTGACATGATCACCTATCCAACAACGCAGGAGAATCCATCATGACGACACGCCTCAACCCGTACCTCAGCTTCCGCACCAACGCGCGCGAAGCCATGGAATTCTACAAGAGCGTCTTCGGCGGCGAGCTGGCCATCAGCACCTTTGCCGACTACCACGCCAGCGAGGATCCCGCCGAGCAGGACCTGGTGATGCATTCCCAGCTGGAATCCCCGTCCGGCCTGACGCTGATGGGCTCCGACACGCCGTCGAGCATGTCGTACAACCCCGGTGACAACTACAGCGTCTCCCTTAGTGGCGAGGACGAGGGTGAGCTCCGTGGCTACTGGGACAAGCTGGCCGACGGCGGCGATGTCTCCATGCCGTTGGAGAAGGCCCCGTGGGGCGACACCTTCGGCATGTGCAAGGACAAGTTCGGCGTAGCGTGGCTGGTCAACATCGCCGGCGCGCAGGCCTAACTCGACAGTGGTGAGGGCCTCGGCCGGTGGACCTTCCGTCCGCCGGCCGGGGCTTTCCCCGCCGGGCAGCTTCCCGGCTCCTCCGGGCCACCGCCGTCCGGATAGGCGCAGCAGCCCACCACACCAGTCGGCGTCGTCGGCACCTGTTCCCACGGATGCGTCTGGTCCGCGCGTCGTCCCCGGCCGGCGAGGGACAACCGGGTGCGTCGGGTGCAGAATGGAGTCGTCATCCATTTCCGGCATTCTGGAAGGACCCCGATGAAGCGCAAGATGCAGTGGCAGGACCTGAGCCCGGGCAAACAACGGGCCGTCGCGGTGACGGCCGTGCTGGAGCTCATCGTCTTGGGTGTATCCCTTTCCGATCTGATCCGCAGGCCCGCCACCGAGGTCAAGGGCAGCAAGGTTCTGTGGGGCGCGGCCCTCTTCGTCAATCCGGTGGGCCCGATCTCCTATTGGCTGTTCGGACGGCGCCCCACCCACAAGCCCGCGCTCAGATTCATCCGGTAGCGTGGCATCGTCTCCGGCCGGCGCGAACCGGCACACCCTATGAGCCAGCCACTTCTTGGCAGGATTGCCTTGGTGGCGGGCGCAACGCGCGGGGCAGGCCGCGGCGCGGCGGTGGCGCTCGGCGAAGCCGGTGCCACCGTGTACTGCACCGGGCGGACGACGCGCGGGAGCCGTTCCGAATACGACCGGCCCGAAACCATTGAGGACACCGCCGATCTGGTCACGGCGGCCGGGGGAGTAGGCATCGCGGTCGCCGTCGACCACCTTGAACCGGAGGCCGTCGACGCTCTGGTCCAGCGGATCGAGAGCGAACAGGGGCGCCTGGACATCCTGGTGAACGATATTTGGGGCGGGGAAAACCTGCTCGAATGGGATGCACCGCTGTGGGAGCACGATCTTTCCGGTGGGCTGCGGATGCTGCGCCTGGGCGTCGAAACCCACCTGATCACCAGCCATTTCGCGCTGCGGCTCTTGGTCCGCACCCCGGGCGGGCTGGTGGTGGAGATGACGGACGGAACCCGCAGCTACAACTCCGGCCATTACCGCCTCTCGGCCTTCTACGACCTGGCCAAGACGGCTGCCCTCCGGCTGGCCTTCACCCAAGGCCATGAGCTGGCCCCCTTCGGCGGCACAGCTGTGGCGTTGACGCCCGGGTGGATGCGGTCCGAGATAATGCTGGAGCACTTCGGTGTCACGGAAGCGAACTGGCGGGACGCTGCGGACGCCCAGCCGCACTTCGCCGCAATCTCCGAATCACCGCTGTTTGTCGGCCGGGCCGTGGCGGCCCTCGCCGCGGACCCCGAGGTGCACCGCCGCAACGGCGGCTCGTTTTCCAGCGGCGGATTGGCCAAGGAGTACGGTTTCACCGATGTCGATGGATCCACGCCCGACTGCTGGCGGTACCTCGTGGAGGTCCAGGATCCGGGCCATCCACCGGACCCCTCCGGATACCGCTGATTCCGCTGCGGTCCGGAGCAGCCGGCGGCAGCGGCGTGGGCGACGCGAATCATCCACGTCCGGCTTGCCATGCGCGCCGTGCGTGGCCGCGTGCTGTGGATAGGATCCGATCATGCGCCTGGCAATAATTGGTGCCGCCCTGCTTGCGGCCGGCATCGCCGCAGTCTTGGCCGGGATCCTTCCTGTCTCCGACGTCGCCGCCCTGGTGGCGAGGGTCGGCCCGATTCTGGTGTTTGTTGCCGCGATGACGGTCGTGACGGAACTGCTGAGCGAGGCCGGCCTGTTCCTCTGGTTTGCCCGCCGCTTCCGGCGCTGGGGGCGTGGACGGATGGTGGTGCTGTGGCTGCTAGTTGCAGCCTTTGCGGTGGCAACCACTGTGTTCCTGTCGCTGGACACCACAGCTGTCCTGCTCACGCCGATCGTCGTCAGTGTCGCACGGCAGGCCGGGCTGCCGGTGCTGCCGTTTGCGTTGACGACGGTGTGGCTGGCCAACACGGGCAGCCTGCTGTTGCCGATTTCCAACCTCACCAATTTGCTGGCCCAACACACACTGGGCGGCATTGCCCCTGTGGAATTCGCGGCCCTGATGCTCGCCCCGGCTGCGGCCGCCGTCGTTGTCCCGCTGTTGTTTATCGGCATTGTTTTCCGAAAGGACCTCGCCAAACGGTATTCACGGGTGCCCGTGGCCCGGATCCGGGCTGTGGAGGCGGGGGAGCCTCCACCGGGCAGCCGCGGCGTGGACAGGGTCCTGCTGGCCTCCGGAGCCGTGGTTCTGGCGGTGCTGTTGCCGCTGCTGGTTTCCGGGATGCCCGTGTGGATCCCGTCCTCAGGCGCCGCAGTGGTCCTCGCCGGGGTGTTTCTGGTCCGCCGGCGGCAGGCGCTGACACCGATGCTGGTTCCGTGGTCGCTGCTGCTTTTTGCCGCCGGGTTGTTTCTAGTCATGGAAACCACCCGACACTTGGGCGCCCCCGCATTGCTGACCGCCCTGGCCGGGCAAGGCGAGGGCATGGGTGATCTGCTCCGGCTCGCCGCAACCGGGGCCGTGGGCTCCAACCTGCTGAACAACCTTCCGGCATATTTGGCGGCCGAGCCCGTCACGGGATCGCCCACCCGAATGGCGGCCCTGCTGGTAGGCGTCAACGCCGGTCCCCTCATCACGCCCTGGGCCTCGTTGGCGACGCTGCTGTGGCACGACCGCCTGGTGAAGATGAACGTGCTCATCACATGGCGGGGCTTTGCAATCTTTGGAGCCATTGTCGCTCCTGTAACAGTGCTGGCGGCGGTGGTGGCTTTGGCCGCCAGCGCCGGCTGATCCGGTGTTGCCGGTGCCGAAGGAGCGCGCGTTCTTCCCCGGGTGCCGGCAGTGCGCAAGAATTCAACTGTCCCTCCCTGTGGAGGGGTTTCCGCCCAGAAAGGTGTCCGGCGATGGTCAGCCTGGCCGAGATTGATGAGATTGCGCTCAACGGCGGCATCGTACTGTCGCCGGACGGCGAAACCATAGGGTCGGTGGAACAGATATTCACCAGCGAGGACTCCGGGGAACCGGTGTTCGTCACAGTGCGCACCGGGCTGTTCGGCATGTCCGAGTCCTTTGTGCCGTTGGCGGGGTCAAGCATTGACGGAACCCGCATCACCGTCTCCTATGCAAAAGCCCTGGTGAAGAACGGCCCGCGCATTGAGAGCGACCGTGGCACCATCACCACCGCCGAGGAGCGCGTGCTCTTTGAATATTTTGGGCTGGCGACGGCGGAACCCGCCGCTGCGGAAAGCACCCCGGCTTCCGGCCAGGCTGAGTCGGAGGAGGCCGGCCGGGCACAGGAGCACCCGGACCACCACGGTCCCGGGCACCACTGCGGCGGCCCGCCGCTGCCGCCACACCTGGGCGGGCCGCCACCACCGCACCTGCTCAAGCATGTCCCGGCGCCCCGGCCCGGAAGCGCACCGCCCCCGCCTCCGCCGCCGCATCGGCCCCGGCCGAAACCACCCCAATGAAGCAGGGCACGGCAGCCCAGCGGCTCGTCCTGTGGATCGCCATCCTCGCCTCGTTCGTCTCCTTCCTCGACGGCAGCGTCATCAACGTGGCACTGCCGGCGATATCCCGCGACCTGGGCGGCGGGCTGACGACGCAACAGTGGGTTGTCGACGCCTACCTCATCACTCTTGGTTCCCTGATCCTGCTGGCCGGATCTCTTTCCGATGTACTCGGACGGATCCTCATTCTCCGCATCGGCCTTGTCGGCTTTGGCCTGACGTCATTGGTATGCGCCTTCGCCCCCACCGCCGAGGTGCTCATCCTGGGGCGTGGCTTGCAGGGCATCGCTGCCGCGCTCCTGGTGCCCAGCTCGCTGGCCCTCATTACGTCCAACTTTGACGGGGCCGCGCGGGCCAAAGCCATCGGCCAATGGACTGCTGGCACCACCGTGGCTTTCATCGCCGGCCCCATTGTGGGCGGGGTGCTCGTGGACACGGTCGGCTGGCGCACCGTGTTTGGCATCAATGTCGTGCCCATCGCTGTGACCATGTATCTTTTGTCCGTGCTGGGCATGTCGGACACCAAGGCCCAAGGCGTGCGGATCGACTATGCCGGTGCCGTGCTCTGCGTCCTGGGCCTGGGCGGGCCGGTGTATGCCCTGATCGAGCAAGGCAACTACGGGTGGGGGAGTCCGGCCATCCTGGCCCCGTTCGTCGTCGGCGTTCTCTGCCTAGCTGGATTCATTTGGCGGCAGGCCACCGCGAAGCAGCCACTCATGCCCCTGAGCCTCTTCGCGGTGCGCAACTTTGGCATCGGCAATATTGCCACTACGTTCATTTATGCCGCGCTGTCGATCGGCGGGCTCATCGTCGTGCTGTTCCTCCAGCAGGTCGCCGGGTTCCCGGCCACCTGGGCCGCCTTGGCCACGCTGCCCATCAGCGTCCTGAACATTGTCCTGTCGACCTGGTTCGGATCATTGGCAGGCCGCTTCGGTCCACGGTGGTTCATGGCCTTTGGCCCGGCCCTGTGCGCCGTCGGATATCTCCTCATGGTCACCTCCCAGGTGCCGGTGAACTACTGGACCCAGCTCCTGCCGGGCATCGTGCTCTTCGGCGTCGGGCTCTCGGCAACCGTTGCCCCCTTGACCTCCGCCATTCTTGGCTCTATCTCGAAGCAGCAATCGGGCATCGGGTCGGCCGTGAACAATGCCGTCGCCCGCGTTGCCGGACTGGTGGCCATCGCCACGCTCGGACTGATTGTTGGCACCACGCTGGACCTTGGCGGATTCCACCGCGTGTTGGTGGTAACGGCGGTGCTGCTGGCCATCGGCGGCCTGGTCTCTGCCATCGGCATCCAGAATCCGGCCAAGGTCCGCACCGATGGGCCCGGTGGCGAAGCAGTCCAGTAGGGGCGCGCCGGTGGTTCTACGGACGGCGGGCCAGCCAGGCCGTCCGGCTGCCATGCACCGACAGGTCTGCGCGGCGCAGCAGGGCCCCGGGGTGTCCGTCGGACAGGAGCAGATCGAGGGTAGCCAGGTCCTCGGCATCCAGACGTCCCGCCAGGGCCGTGCGCATGCGGCTCAGATAGGCATATGCGAAGCGTCCGGTGTTCGGCGCCGCCGGGCCGGCCGCCACGGGAAAGATGCGCTGTCCGACGACGTCGAATCCGGCCCGCTCCAGCTGGGGCCGCCAATCCGGGTGCGAGTTCCAGCCCAATTGTCCCACGGCCTCGTGGCAGCGCACCTCCAGGCCGGGCCTGCCGAGTCCGACGTCGTCGGGCAGGAAGCGCGGCAGGGCATCCATCTCAATGACCGCCAGCAGCCCGCCGGGATTCAGCGCCGCAAAGAGGTCTTCGAACACCCGCTCCGGGTCCGCGAGCTCATGCAGCGACGACGATGCCCAGGCGAGGTCCACCGCACCGGCATCGGGCCAGGTGCTGTCCAGATCGGCCTGCAGCAAGTGGACCCGGTCCGCCATACCCTCCCGCCCGGCCTCCGTCCCCACGCGGTCAAGCATGGCCGGGGACCTGTCGATTGCCATCACCTGTGCCGACGCGAAGCGCCGTGCAAGGGCCAGCGTGCCGGTCCCCGTGCCCGCGCCGACGTCGACGACGGTGCGCGGGGCGGACGGGAGGAGCTGTTCAATCCACCCAGTGGCCTCGTCCAGATAGGATCCGAGCACCTCCGCGTCCCAGTCCAGCAGCTCCGCCAGCCCTGCCTCGTCGTGGTGGTCATGGTCTCCGCCGTGGTGGCGGTGGGAATGCTGTGTCATGCCTCAACGCTATCCGCCGCATGCGCCTGGGGCATACAATCTTGCGTATGACGCAAGAAATGGCCTTGGACACAGTAATCCGCCAGCGCATCCGCGGCCTTCGACTGGCCCGGGGCTGGTCGCTGGACAACCTGGCGGCCCGCTGCCGTCTCAGTCCGTCCACGCTGAGCCGCATCGAGACCGGGCGGCGCCGGATCGCCCTGGACCAGCTGGTCCCCATCGCCAAAGCCCTGGATACCACCCTTGATGCGCTCGTTGAATCCGCCGACGACGGGGACGTGGTCATCCGGCCCCAGCCCGAGAACTCACCGGGCCTGACAACCTGGCTGCTGTCCGGCGAGCGTGCGCTCAACGGCAAGACCGTGGCGAAGATGCGCATCACCCCCCAACGGCTGGCTGGCTTAGGGGAGCTGGGGGTCCATCCTGGCCGCGACTGGTTTACAGTCCTCTCGGGCACGGCCCGCCTGCAACTGGGCGATCGGACCATCTTGGTCCAAACCGGTGATGCGGCCGAGTTCTCCACCATGGTTCCACACTCCATCGGCGCCCATGGTGGACCGGTGGAGATCCTCACCATCTTCGACCACGATGGTGAGCATGCCCACCGGCACACACCGGGTGTCCTTTAGACCGGAACCACTTGGAGCGTGGCAACCCGGGGGGCGAGGGCGCCCGGTTCACCACTTCGTGGCGACGGATCGCGATGCGACCTGTCCTATTCCTCCGCCGTTCGGTGGACAAACTGCCCGGCCCGCAACTGTGCCAGCCATTCGTCCTTGGGCTCCTTCAGAATCCGGTGGGCATCCGCAGCGTGTACGGCTCTTCGAGGGTGCGGACCTCGTCCTCGCTGAGCTCCAGTTCCAGGGCGGCTGCGGCGTCGGGAAGGTGGTGCGGTTTGGTGGCGCCGACGATCGGAGCGGTGACGACGGGATTGCGGAGCACCCAGGCGAGGGCGGTCTGTGCCATCGGCACGCCCCGGGCCTCGGCCACCTTCTGCACGGCGTCGGCGATCGGGCCGTCGTCGTCGCTGAAGAACCTGCGCTGGACCGGGTCGGTCGCCGAGCGTTTGGTCTGCCCACCCCAGGGCCGGGTGAGACGGCCCTTGGCCAGCGGGCTCCACGGGATGCTGGCCACTGCCTGGTCGGCCAGCAGGGGAAACATCTCCCGTTCCTCTTCGCGTTGCATGAGGCTGTACTGGTCCTGCATGGAGACGAACCGGGTCCAGCCATGCTGGTCCGCCGTATGCTGCATCTTCGCGAACTGCCACGCCCACATCGAGGACGCGCCGATGTACCGGACCTTGCCCGCCTTGACGACGTCGTGCAGCGCCTCCATCGTCTCCTCGATGGGAGTCTCGGGGTCGAAGCGGTGGATCTGGTACAGGTCCACGTAATCCGTGCCAAGGCGGGTGAGGGAGGCGTCGATCTGCTCCAGAATCGCTTTGCGGGATAGGCCCGCACCGCCCGGGCCGTCGTGCATCTTGAAGTGGACCTTGGTGGCGAGGACGATATCCTCGCGGCGGCTGTATTTCCTGATGGCCCGGCCGACGATCTCTTCCGACGTGCCGAATCCGTAGACGTTGGCGGTGTCCCAAACGTGATGCCGAGCTCGACGGCCTGCCGGAAGATCGGCTCGCCGCCCTCGTCGTCGAGCGCCCAGTCATTGAACCCGCGGGAAGTGTCGCCGAAGCTCATGCAGCCCAGAGCGATCCGGCTCACGCGCAGTCCCGAGCCGCCGAGGCGTGTGTAGTGCATGGTGTGTCCTTCGTTCCAGAATTCGGGGGCGGATCTGCCGGCCTCCACCAACGCTACCGGCGGCGGACGGCGCGAGGGAGGTACTGCCATTACATGTATCAAGGGACACTCCCAGGTCCTGCCCGAATGCCGTTTGGTAGATGCATAGGCGTTTCCAACGCCCTTTCCGGACAGGGCGGCAGCGGCACCTGCCCACCGAAAACCACCCGACCATGAACGAGACCAGGAACGAGAGGACAGCAATGTCTACCAGCGAGGCAGCACCCAAGAACCGGCACGAGCTCTTCCCGGGGCACATCTCAACCCTGGCGGCCACCGGCCCGGCACCGGAGGACATCTATGCGCTGTTGGCTCCGCTTAAACCGGACTCGTCCGGCGGGCTCGACGGCGTGCGCGACACGGCCAACATGCCGCTGGCCGACGAGCCGCCACGGGTGCAGGACGCCCTGGCCGCCCTTGGAGTGCGCACAGCCTAAAGGGAGATATCATCTCCGGAAAAGGCAACGGGACAACCATGGCCGAGAAGGTATTGGTGACCGGCGGAACTGGATTCGTCGCCGGCTGGTGCATCGTCAAGCTCCTTGAGCAGGGCTGCGAGGTGCGCACCAGTGTCCGCAGCCTGGACCGGATCCAGTCAGTCAGGGGAGCGGTGGCGTCAGCCGCCGCTCCGGTGGACAGGCTCAGTTTCGCCGTCGCGGACCTGAACTCCGACGAGGGCTGGCCTGAGGCAGTCGGGGGGTGTGACTACGTGCTGCATGTTGTCTCCCCGCTGGGCGAGGAGAACCCCCCGCGACCCCGACGTCCTCATCATTCCCGCACGCGAGGGAGCCCTCCGCGTACTGCGCGCCGACACCGCTGCCGGCGTCAAGCGCGTTGTGATGGCCTCGGCCGCCAATGCGGCCAGCCCGGACTCGTACACCGAGGAAGGGGTCACCGACGAGACTCTCTGGACGATCGACACCCCATCCCTGCCTGCCTATCGTCGATCGAAGACGCTTGCCGAGAAGGCGGCGTGGAACTTCATGGCCAACTACGCGGGACCCACGACCCTGGCGACCGTCCTGCCCGGCGCGGTGTTTGGCCCGATCCTCACACCGAACAACCTCGGCTCGGTGCGGATCATCGCCCGGATGCTGGGCGGGAAGATGCCGGGCACGCCAAAGATCGGCCTCGAAGTGGTGGAGGTCCGCGACCTCGCGGACCTCCACATCCTTGCCATGAGGTCCCCCGGTGCCGGTGGTGAACGGTTCCTTGGCACCGGCGAGTTCGTGTGGATGCGCGAGATCGCACAGGCACTGCGTGCCGCGCTTGGCGACGCGGCAGCCAAGGTCCCGACCCGGGAGTTGCCCAACTTTGCCGTTCGCATCGCCGCACTCTTCGACCCTGGACTGCGCGCGATCTCCATCTCGCTGGGCCGGCGCAACCGGCACACCACCGCCAAGGCGCAGCGCGTCCTCGGCTGGATGCCGCGCCCCGCGGCAGAGACAGTGGTCGGTTGTGCGACCAGCCTGATTGAGCAGGGAGCCGTGCCATGACCGGCCTGTCATGACCGACGGCGAGGGCACGCGGCGGGATTTGGTCCGCAACCGCGCAGAGCTGGTGTTGGAACCGCCTCCCGGCACGTCCCCAACAAGCAGACAACCGCTGCAAAAGTGGTCGCCGGTGCAACCGGGGCAATCCTTGACGGCACGAAGGCAGCTGTCGCGCTTGGCGATCCGCGAGGGAGCACCGTGGTGTTCATCGAGCGCACCCATGCTGCCGGCGTGATGCGTCCCGATGCCGCACCTGAAGACATTGCGGCCGTCCTTTGGACGCTCGGACCCGCGTCCGACATGACCTGCACGACGACGTCGCCCGAACGTGCCGCCAGGTGTCTTGTCCCATTCGGGCTGACCCGAGAAGACGCCGGGAGCGTAGAGGTTTGCCCCACTTGGATGGTCCCGGGGAAACCAAAGATTCCTGGCCGCTGGCCCAGCGGCGTCGAGCACTGTGTGCCCGTGCGTGCCCGCCTCAAGAGCTGCACAGTAAAGCAGGCAGGGTCAAAAGTCCCTGTCGAGCCCTGTCATTGCTGGGGTACCGTGGGCTCTGTCAACCGTCACACCGAGTTCCTGCCCCTGAAGCCTGGAAAAAATCTCGGTCCCGTTATTGACGTCGATGAAGGAGTGGCGCATGTTCAGGGCAGCCAGGACGTTCTCATGACGGCATCGGGGGAGAGGTCCTCTCGAAGCCTGCTCATTATCCTTGGTGTGATTGCGGCCCTTGTGATTGTCGCCCTGGCGGTCGTGCTCACCCGCGGAGAACCCGCGCAGCTTGACGAATCCACTCCCGCCGGGGTGGTGCAGCGATACTCCGCCGCGGTCATCGCCGGCGACGAGTCGGCGGCGGCCGCCTACCTCACGGACGACGTGCGGGCCGGCTGCGACCGGCTGGAACAGCTCGCTGCCCAAGACCTGACGGTCACGCTCGTGTCCACGAAGGAGCGGGCCGGCTCGGCTGACGTCACCGTGTCCATCGCTTCCTCCACCGGGGACGGCCCGTTCGGCGTGCCGCAATCGGAGTACGAGGATGTCTTCAGCCTCGTCAAGACAGAGGCAAGCTGGCGCATCGACACGGCACCGTGGCAGCTCACCATATGCCTTCGAACCGGGCCGAAGCTATGAGCGTCCTGGCCATCATCCTCGTTGTGGCAGTGATCGCCGCTGGCATCGTGGCCGTGGTCATGGCTACCCGCACTCCGTCGCAGTCAAGCGGCGCCGCGGCCGAGCCGACGGTGCGCCGCCTGATCGAATACGTGCTGCTGTTCGCCCTTGTGGTGGTCGGCGCGATCGGACTGGCCGGGCTGCTCGGCCGCCTGCTCAACGTGGGGGCCGAGCTGGTCGACGGCGATACACCGGGCCTGGCCAGGTCGCTCGCATTCACTCTGATCGGCGGCCCGCTCGCCGGGGTGCTCTGGTGGGTCGTGTGGCGACGGGCGAGCGTCCCAGGAGAGCGCAGCTCGCTCGCGTGGGGGCTCTACGTGGCGGGCATGTCGATTGTGTCCCTCATCACCTCGTCAAGTGCTTGGCTCGCCGCAGCCGCGGACCTGGTCGGGGGCACCTGGCATCATCAATCGGCGGCTACCGGACTGGTGTGGGCCGGCGTGTGGATCTGGCACCAGTGGATGGCGAAGCATCGCGAACGCGGACCACTCCGGCTGCCTATGGTGGCGCCGATCCTCAGTTCCGCCTATGGATTGATCATTGGAACCTCAGGGGCCGTCGCCGCACTGGGCGTGCTGTTCGACACCGCCATTCGCAGGTTCGCCATAGAGTTCACCATCGGCCATCCGTGGTGGCGGAGCATGCTTCAGGCGCTGGTGTGGGCCCTCGGCGGGGCGCTGGTCTGGTGGTGGCACTGGAGGCACGCTGGGGTGCGGCGCGTCCATGGCCCGTTGGCGCATGTCGTGCTTGCGGTGGTGGGGATCCTGGGCGGCAGCATACTGGCGCTCTCGGGTGCGGGAATTGCGCTCTACGTGCTTCTCCGGCTTGGCTTCGACCCGGGCGAGCCCGCTGCGCAGATTCTCGGCCCGTTGGGAAATGCCATCGCCTCGGCGGCAGTCGGGGCGCTGGTGTGGTCCTATCATGACCGCGTCGCCCTCGAACACTCCACCGGAATCGCGCGGACGGCACGGCTGGTCGCCGCCGGGGTCGCGCTGGTGGCGGCAGCCTCGGGTGTCGGTGTCATCGTGAACTCCCTGCTGGCGGGCTTCGGGAGTCCCTTGGCCGGATCCGGTGTGCGCACGCTGCTCCTGGGCGGGATCAGCTCGCTCGCGGTTGGCGGACCGGTGTGGTGGCTGGCTTGGAAACCCACCCGCCCTGCCGAACCGGCTGAAGCTTCGGCAGGACGCCGGATCTACTTGATCACGGTGTTCGGCCTGAGCGCAGTATCGGCGCTCGTGACACTCTTGGTGCTCGGATATCGTCTGTTCGAGTTCACCCTTGCCGACCAAACGGGCGGAACTCTGATTGATCGAGTGCGCGCACCACTGGGGCTGTTCATCGCCACCGGATTGGTCGCCGCCTACCATTTCAGTGTCTGGCGGGGCGATAGATCAGCCTTGGCTGGGCTGTCCGGGCGAAAGCGAACCATCGGCCGGGTGATCTTGGTGGCAGCTGCGGATGCCGAAGCGCAGAAGCGGATCATAGGGGAGTGCACTGGCGCCCCCGTGACACTCTGGCTGAGGGCAAACACGGAAGAACCATTGACGGACGGCGGCGCTGATAGAGCCATGAGGGGTCCGCCGGAAGACCTGCTTATCGCAGCGCTGGACGGCGTGACCGGCAAGCGCGTACTTGTCGTGGCCGGGCCAGGAGCGGCCATCGAGGTAATCCCGCTGCTGGACTAGGCGGACACGCGCTCAGTTGCACGAGCAGCAGTACACCCCGGCCGGATGCGCCGTGTGGGTGGGACGGGTGTCCTGTCTCATCGAAGTTGACCCACGAAATCCGCGGAATCCAGCGGGTTGCCAGGCGATCCAGCTGCCTATGAGCGGGCTTCGGGGCCGTCCCGTAATGGGAACCTTGTACGGGACAGCCCTGCAGTGTCCGGTAGGGGATCGCTAGCTGGGCGTCCCGTCACGATCGCTTCTTCGGGCGAGGAGCTCGAGTTGCCGTTCGTGCACGCCGCCCACCCAGTCCCAGCCGGGCAGGGCCGACGGGCCGATTCGCGGGTCGCCGGAAGCACCGGCGTCACGCAAGGCGTGCACGTACGCCCGATCCTGGTCGATCCGTGCGCGTACCTGATCGGCTCCGCCGATGGACCCGTGGCCGGGGACGAGGACATCGACGTCGCCCGCCACGCCCTCGAGCAGCCGCAGCGCGGCGAGGTAGTCCTCGATCGGGTCAGCGGTGTCGTTCAAGTCGAGCATCGGAATCAAGACATCAGAAAGCATGTCGCCGGCGACGAGAACCCCGCGTTCCTCAATCAACAGCGCCGCATGGCCCGGGGCATGCGCTTGATGCTCGACAATCCGGACTTGAGGGCCATCCCAAGGAATCTGCGCCATCCCGGCGGGCAGGCCGGTAATGAGGCCGAGCAGGTCCAGCGGTACCTGCTCGGGGATGCCGAGCCGACGTGCATCGAGCCCGTCCGACAGCCGATCTCGGGCAGTAGCCGCGCAGCGCGCGGTGCCGTAACGGGGCGCCGCGCCGAGCCCGGCGTGCCAGAGCAGGTGATCCCAATGAGGATGCGTCGAGAAGCCTGCCACAACGGTCTGGCCCGAATCGGACAGGTCGTTCGCGAGGCAGGCCAGTTCGTAGCCGTGCACCCCGGGGTCGATGAGCAACACCCCAGCCCGGCCTTGCACGACAACGGCGTTGCTCTGGCAGAACTCGCTCTCGTGGATCAGCACACCCTCCGCGACCTGCCTCAGCATGGGGCTCCTTCCGCTTCTGGTTTGCGACCGCTTGTCGAGGCGCTGGCGAATTCGCGCGACGCCAGACGGCACGCGATGTGGCCGGGTGCTGTGACTTGCACCACTGCTGACGTCGACCGCGTCATGCCTCAAATTTAGCGAATCGGCTTTCGGTGGTCCATGCGTAGTGAGATTGGTCCACCTTGGATGAGACAGGGCGGGACAGCAAATGTCCGGTCTCAATTTAGTTGGCAACGCTGACGTGGGGAATTGCCAACTAAAATGAGACGGAACCGCTCAAAGCGTCTCAGTTTAGTTGGCATTTCCGTATTGAGGGGATCACCTTCGGCGAGAGCCGTCACCGGAATAGTTAAATCTCCTGCGCGCCGTCAGTCGGTGGGATGCAGGGCTGGGAGGGGAGAGTGTTGCCCCACCTGCCCTGCTTGGAAGACTTCGGCCCTGGGGTTTCTCCGTGTGCGGTCTGTGGTGGCGGCCGCGGGGCGCGGTCGGATATCTGCCCCAGATGGTCCAGGCTTGGTCCAGTGGCGTGCCGGGACGGGCTTCGGCGGGCACGGGCGAGGGATTCCTCTCGGTCTCCCGTGCGATGGTGTCGAACAGGGCGGTGATGCGGTGCGCTGCGCGTCGGAATTCGTCATCGTGCGCCTCGGGGAAGAACCCGGTGCTCGCCTTGGTGGAAAGGGCGTAGCGGTCACGGTGCCACAGTCCGGGTTGGAGCATCCGGGTGTTGAATCCGGGGGCGGTGACCAGGCGCGCGACTTTCACGGTCTCCGGGTAGGTGAGCAGGTCGAGGTTTGAGGTGGATCCGCGGCGGGACCGTTCCCGGATGATCCTTTGTCTGACGCCTGTGACCGCGCATTCGCGGGCCCAAAGCATGATCGGGGAGGGCACGAGGACGCCGCGCGGGGCGAGGACGCGGTGGTAGTGGCGTTCGGCGGCGACGAGCTCGGGCAAGGCGCGGATGTCGTGCTGTGCGGCGCCGATCCAGCGGCGGTGCCTGACGCAGACCCACCCCATACCGGGGAGTCTGCCGGTTCCTCCTGCGCCGTTGGTGCAGCGCAGGCAGAGCTCGCGGTCGATGACCTCGGCGCCGTCGATCTTGGCGGGCGTGGCGAAGGCGCTCTCGTGCAGGACCCCGAGGTCGCGCCAGGCCTGCAGCCGCTCGGGGGTGCGTCGGTGGCTGGGCTTGGGGATGGCTCCGGCCTCGTGGAGGGCCTTTTCGATCTCCTCGACGGTGGTGCGGTTGCGGGCTGCGTGGCGGGAGGCGTAGCTGATGAGGCCTTCGCCGTCGAAGATCCTGGTGGGGACCGGGAGCGGGCGGATGGTCACTGCGCCCTCTTCAGGCCGCGTCTGCGCGGCGGCTGTTCCTGCCGGGAGTGTTCGAGGTGGTGTTCTTCGGAGGCGTAGTCGGTGGCGGTGGCCTCGAGCCGCCGTCGGTCGATCTTCTCGGTGCCGTCGATGATCGCGCCGATCGCGGCGTCTGCCAGTATGGCCCGGAGCGCGCCGATGCTCCCTCCGGTGCGGTCCCAGAGGTAGGGGGCGTGCTCGGCGAGGGACTCGGGTGCGTGGGCGGCAAGGGGCAGGAGGTCCTCAACGCCGAGGACGAGGTCGGCCCAGGCTTCGCGCTCGGCCTTGGTGCCGATGACGTACGGGCGCATCTGGTGCACGATCATCCGGGCCTTGATCTGCCGGCCCATCTCCCCGGCGAACAGGTCTGTGGCGGGCAGGTCGATCCCGGCGTAGAGGAAGGTGGCGTCGAGCCGATCGGCGAACTGCTTGAGGGTGCTTGCCGCCTCGGCCCCGGCGAGTCTGTTCGTCGTCAGGTTGTGTGCCTCATCGAGGATCACTAGCGATGACCCCAGTGTGCGGAGCACGCCCACAACATGCTCGGTGACCGCCTGCGCGGTCGCTCTCTGGGGCACCGGGAGGCCGAGCCAGTTCGCGAAGGCCTGAATGAGGATCTTCGGCGTCGTCGCCGGCGGGACCACGGCGTAGACCACGGGTGCGAAGGAGCGGTCATCGGCGCGGCCAAGGCGTCTGCGCTCGGCCTTCTCGTGGCGCTTGCCGATCAGCAGCGCGGCCGTGGACTTGCCCATGCCAGCGGCTCCGGAGACGGCGAGCCCGCGCCGCGCGGTGGCCGTGGTGGCTGCGTTGCGGGCAAGGGTGATCCTGGTCTGCCGGGCGAGAGCCTCGGTGTCGGCGGTTTCCAAGACGGTGTCGGCGGCGAGCCAGGCGAACCGTGCACGGTCGTACGCGTCCTTCTCCTCGGGGGAGAGGGCTTTGAGCTTGCGGTTGGTCAGGCGTTCGGGTTCTTCGGGGGTGTGCTGGACGAACTGCCGCCAGGCTTCGAGCGAGTCCGGGGACGCGATGGCTCAGTCCTCCAGGAGGTCGATGCGGCGGGCACGGCGGTGTGGCCGGGCAGCTGGAACGTCGGGCTCCGTTTCGGAGCCTGCTGCCGGGGCGGGTCCGGAGGCCGCTGGCGGTGCCTTGGGCACAACAGGCTCGGTGGCGTGCGCGCGTCTCGCGGCCTGGCTCTCGGCCCGCCCCGCGGGGGCGGTAAGGACGCGGTTGATCTCGGCGAGAAGGTCCACGCCGGGGATGCTGCCGGATCGCCTGTCGATGGCCTTCTTCGCCGCAGCAAGGACGTCGAGGGAGAACGGTCCGGCGAGCTGGCCTGCCATGGTCCATTCGGCCTCGATCCAGGCCCCCTTGCGGTGGTCGCGGACGTGGATGGACTGCAGCCGGTAGGGGTCGTAGCGGATCTCCCAGCGCCCATTCGCGGGGGCGGGCAGTCCCGAGTGAACGCCCCGGTACTCGTGCAGTGCTGGATGGTCGTAGTGGAGGTTGTGGAAGTTGATCCCATAGGGCTGGATTGAGCGCCATTCCAGCGGGAGCAGGGCGATGTAGTCCTCGCGGGTCAGCGTGACCGGGATCTGCGGGGCGACGCCGGAGAGCGCGGCAAAGGCCTCGTTCGGGGTCAGGTCCTTCTTCGGCATGGCAGGGTGCCGCAGGCCCGGGTGCGGGCGGTTCTGCCAGATGGCGACGAGCCACCAGTCAAGCAGGCTCTGGACGTCGGCGAGGCTGAACCGGGCCTCGGCCGCGGGGTCCTTGCCGCGGCGGACGACGTTCGGGCCGGTGTATCCGGCGAGGTACTGGGTGAAGCCCGAGTTCACGCCGGCGAAGAAGCGTTCGATGTGGGGTTTGTCGGTCCCGGTCCGCGGGGCGGCCTTGGTCAGGCTGATCTGGAGGCGTTCGCAGGCGGCGGTGAACGTCGCGCCGATATAGACCTTGCCGCGGTCGACGGTGATCGACTCTGGCACGATGACGGGCTTGGCTGCGATCACGGCGCGGACGTCTTCTCCGCCGGGGATCATGCCCTGGGGCAGGACCGATCGGGAGTAGCCCAGGGCTGCGTCCCAGCCTGGCTGCATCGGAAGCGGGGTCATGGCCCTGCCCAGCAGGACCGCGGCGTCCACTGCTTTGGTCGCCACCGGGCGCAGGATCGCGCCCAGCGGCGTCCTGGTCGCGATGTCCAACGCGACGGTGAGGTCGGCCTTGCCCGTGGACCCGTCCGGGTAGATGACCATCAGGTCCAAGGGGCTGGAGTCGATCTCGACGAGCTCCCCGGGCCGCAGGGCCGCCTGCCGGCCCCATGTCCGGTCGGGCCGGCTGGCCTGGGTCCTGCGGGTCGTGGCGTTGCCGAAAGGGTGCCGGAACTTCTCCAGCCTGGCCAGGATCCGGTAGAGGGTCGCGCGGGACGGGACCGTCAGGCCCTGCTGCCCGGCGAGGGCACGGACCCGGGTGACGGCGCGGGACCGGGTCCCGGTCGAGGCGTTGGTCTGCCCCGCGACCTCGGCCTCAAGCAGCGCCACCAACTCCGGGTCGACCCAGCCGGCCAGAGTGCTCGCGCGGGTGTTGCGCCCGTCGGCGAGCCCGGCGATGCCGTGCCTGCGGTAGGCGGCGAGGTGCCGGTGGAGCGTGCGGACGCCGATCGGCGTCCCCACGGCGGCGAGCTCGGCCGCCTTGGCCTCGACCCTGGGCTTGAGCGGGTTGGCGAGGTCGTATTCGGGCTTGGGCGACGTTCCGGGGGCGGCGTCAAGCGGGATCCCGTTGAGGAGCTCGTAGACGTGGCGGTGCAGGAACTCGGCATGTGCCCGGGCAGCGGGCTCGAGCGTCTCGAGTACCGCGACACCGTCCAGGGACGGCAGGGGAGCCGGGGAGTCGGGCAGGTACGAGTCGTCGGAGAGCAACTCGGCGACCGGCACCCGGCGGATGCGGCCGGTGGAGAGGTTCTTCAAGGCCAGCTCGGTCCCGTCCTGGGCCAGGACCTGCCACGAGGCGCCGTCGAACTGGATGAAGTCGAACAGGCGCACCGACTTCACGACGCCGCCTCCCACGCAGCAGCGGCCACGGGCGCCGCCGCCGAGGAGACCGCAGCATTCTGCGCCAGAGGGGTGTCGAGGTCGATGGCCAGCGCCCCGGTGAACAGCAGGTGCAGCACATGAGCGCGGACGATGCCCTCGTCTGCCCCCAGCGCACGAGAAGCACGGCGGACGCCTGCGGCCAGCGAAGCCTTCGGGGCGAACGAGTCGGCCAGCGCGGCCGCGGCGGCGTCCTCGGGGGCGAAGCGGTCCTGGCGGTAGCCGCCGAGCCACCGCAGATTGGACGCCCGGGGCTCCGCCAGCCCGGTGAAGACCTCGTAGTCCCATCCGGCCGCCTCGCAGGCTTCGCGGGTCATGCCGAACTGGCGCTCCGCAGACCGGACGCGGCCTGCAGGCTTGACGTCGACGACCCGGCCCGTGCCGTCCCGCAGCCGGACGAAGAAGTCGGGCACATGCCAGCGTGAGCCCCGGGTCCCGCGCGGCCAGAGGAGCGCGAACGGCTGGGACGCGATCCCGACGACGTCCCGGTCGTGGTCCGCCGAGAGCAGGAAGTCGCGCTCCAGGAGGCTCTCGAACCCCACATGGGCCCGGACCGTGCTGGACCACCACAGGCCCTCGTAGTTCCGCTTGCCCGGCCAGGCGAAGAAGGCCCGGACCGGAAGCGCCGACTCCAGCACCAACGACGACACAGCCCCAGACAGCGGCGCGTTCGCCATCCGGCCGTCCAAACGCGCCAGCACACGCGTCCCGTCCGTCATGTTCGAAGGCATCGTCCTCAGTCCGCCGGCAGCAACCATGATTGCCACCTTAACTGAGACAAACCCCGGAAACCCGTAGGCTGCCAACTAACTTGCGAAAGTTGCCAACTAAATTGAGACAGGACAACAAATCCCGCAGCGAGAGGGTCCCTTCCGAGGTTCTACTTGACATAATGTAGATTATCGGCGTTATTTGGAGCCGCCCGGAAGGGGTTTCGCCCATTGATCCACATATTCCATTTGGTCCAGGATTCCGGGCCAAATCCGGTGTCGGAGAACATTTTTCGCGCGTCGGACGAAATCCTGCCGCCGAAACGGGCCGGGCCGCCGCCGTCGCCGCCCGCGGGATTTTGGCCCCTGCTCTGACAGGGCACCGCCTGGGAAGCGGCCCACGCATGCCTACATATATGCCGAGCGGGACATATATGCCTGTCTCCCGGGTTTGTGCATCCGTCCAGTTGACCCGCAGGAATGCTTGGGCTCACGCGGCCAGAGGAAAAGGCCGTTCCGCTCCAACCTCCTGAGGCCTTCCCTCGCCATGGCCGCACTGAACTGGGACTCGCCCTCATCCGTGGTGATGCCTCCACGGCAGCTGCGACAATCTCGGCCGTTCCACTGCGCTGCTCCCCCGTGTCCTCAAACAACGTCCAGCCTCGCCGTGCCAAACCACCGCGGGAATGGCCATGGTTCCACCGCCAGGCGCCCATTGTTCGCAGTCGGCAGCAGGAGCGACGGGCTGGTGCTCCTCCAACGCAGGGCCGACACGGGCGATTGGGAGTTCCCCTCCGGCGGCTGCGAACCGGGCCAAAGCTTCAGGGACTGCGCCGTGGCGGAGCTGCGGGAGGAGACCGGGATCGACGTATCGCCGCAGGAGATTGTGCCGTTTGGCAGCCTGTCCGAGGCGGGAAAACACTCGGTCGTCTAGCCCAATGGCGACCAGGTCCAGGCCTTTGCGTTGTGCTTTGTCCTGACGGACTTCAGCGGCCCCGTCTACCCCGAACCGGGCGAGGTGGCTGAAGTGGGCTTCTTCCCCCTGGACAACGTTCCGACGCCGACCCATGGCCCCACGCTCGAGGTGCTCAAGCTGTACCGTGGGTTCGGAAACCGGAGAATTTCAGGCCTGCTGAGGCGCCGGGGCGGCCGCGGCCTCCGCCGCGTAGCCATTCCCCCAGTGGTCCGGGTGGAAATGCCAGCCGATTTCGGTGTCATCGGATGCGGCCAACGGTGGCTCGCCGGAGGCCGGAATCGGCTTCAGCAACAGGCATCCCACCAGCTGGCCGCTGTCCCTGCGCCACACTGCCCAGATTCCATGGATGGGATGGTCCAGCGCCTGCCAGTTCCGGATCCGTTCAACCGCCTCCTCATGGTCGGCCATCACCCGGGGCACCAGCCCGATGAACCGCTGGACCTCCCAGCGCGAGTACATGTCGTAGGCAAAGTCCGCGTCGTCAAGGGTCCATGGGCGTAGTGCCAGCCGATCGGTCGCGAGTGTCTTCATCAGACCATCATTGCAGCACCGGATGGCCCGCACGGAGCGGTCCGCCCTGCCGTCGTCAAGATCCCGTCAAGGTCGCCCATCCTGGCGTCAGGATCCCGTCAAGAAGCGGTTCGACGCCGGATTTTGGCGGTCTAATCAAAGGTGTAGCCACTGGTTGGACGGGCAGAACGCCCGGTCCAGCCGGGGCGGGTCTGAAAGGACGAGACATGCTCACAAGGACTGCGTGGACCAGGCCGGCACAACGTGCCGCGGCTGGCGCCCGCGCCATGGTGGACCTGGCGTCGATGGATTTCCTGACCGTCGACGACGGCGGGTTCTTCGGCTATGCACCCTCGGCCCGCGCCGTCGAAGCGGACAACGAATATCCGGCCGAGGTGGAATGCGTCATCGACCGTGCCGGGCACAACTACAGACTGGTCCGGAGTGGATCCGGACAGCTCGTGCTGGGGCCCGCGCCCGGCACCGTGGACATGGGTTGGCTGCGCGCATCGTGGGCACAACTCCAGGCCCAACATCCCGCCCGCTACCCGCTCCACCGGATCGTTGACGAGGCCTCCGACGTACAGTTCCTGGCGATGCTCTTTGACGTGCTTCAGCTGGCCGGCGACCACCCGGTGCCCGGCGGGTTGTGGCACGTTCTGCTTGCCGGCGACGACCTGCGCGTGGAATCCCTGCGCGATGCCAGCACCCTGCTGTTCCAGCAGGCCCGGCCCCAGGATGCCGTGGTCCGTGATCCGCTGGGCCATGACTACCGGCCGGAGCCGAAGGGGCACCGCATCCTGGGCTTCACCACGGGCCGATACATTCTCTACACGGAACAGCGCCGCGGCCGGCCTGCGGACCACGCGACGAAGCGGAGGGGCGACGGCGGTTGAATCTTCCCCGACGGCCGTGGCCGCCCAGCATGTGGCCCGCGCAGCGACAGGCACTAGAGTCGTCGCGGAGGAATGATCAATGAAACCCAGCACCACAGCAGGTTCCCGCCAGGGCACCGTCGTCGCCGCTTACCTGGCCTGGCGCTCGTCTGGGGTGCCGGTTTCCTGTTCATGAAGGTGTCCCTGGAGGCGCTGTCCCCCTTTGAAGCGGTGCTGGGCCGCCTCGTTCTCGGCGCTGTGACGCTGTTGGCCACGTCCCTGATGATTCCCGCAGCGCGGCTGACCCGGACCAAGTCTGCCAGCATAGTGCTCGGCGCCGTCGGTGTGGTGGTCATTATTGGTCCATGGCGGTTCGGCGGCGAGGAGTTCACAGGCCTTTCGTTCCCGGCATAGCTGGCCTGCCTTGACGCCACCTGTTGCTACGGCGTAGCCTCCGCCTACATCCGCAGATTCGCCACGGGCCACCGCTGGGATGCACCCACCATGGCCGCGATGCAGGTGCCCACGGCGGCGGCCCTCATGCTGGCCGCCACCCCATTCGTGGACCTGTCCCCCGTGGTCCCCACGATCCCACTGGTAGCCTCGATGCTGGCGCTGGGTGTGCTGGGGACGGGGATCGCGTACATCTGGAACACAATGGTGGTGCGCGGCTGGGGTGCCCCCGCGGCGTCGACGGTGACGTATTTGACCCCGTTGGTTGGGGTTGGACTCGGCATTTTGGTGTTGGGCAAGTCGCTGCATTGGCACGATCCGGTGGGCGGGACGATCCTGGTCCTGGTCTTGGGCATCCTCGCCAGCTACGGAAAGCTCTCCCTGGCCAAGGTGCGGCTCCCCCGGCCCTTGGCCTAGGACTGCATTCCTCTTTGCGGGCGTAGATTGGAAGCAACCCGGTTCGAATGCCAGGAGGTGGTCCTCATGCCGAAGATCCTGCGCGCGAGGCCGTCCGCGGGTGCGGCCGAGGAAAAGAGAATCCGCAGGCTGGCCGGAGCCCGCCATGCCCCGGCCGACTGGAACCAGCGCGGCCGGATCATCACCCTGAGCTGGTCCGGGCTGCGGGTGCCCGCGATCGCCGAACAGCTAGGCTGCCACGAGCAGACGGTGCGCCGGTGGCTGGTGAGGTTCAACGCCTCCGGCCTGGACGGGCTGGCCGACCTGGGCGGGCAGGGCCGCCGGCGGCGGATCACCGAGGCCGAACGCTCCCGCATCATCGCCCTGGTCAAACAGGCCCCGCCCGGCCGCCCCGTCCGTGACGGCAGCGGGGACCTGGCGGCGGCCGAGGAGACCGGGACGCCGGAATGGACCCTGGACACCCTCACCGAGGCGGCCCGCGCCGCCGGCACCGGCATCCACCGCAGCCAGGTGCGCCGGATCCTGCGGGCCGAGGGGGTGCGCTGGCGCCGCACCCGCGCCTGGATCCGGAGCAAGAACCCGGACTTCGCCCCCGTCTTTTTCATAGCCCCTTGATCGAGTAATGATTGGGGTTGTTGGCCTGTCGGTCCCGGCATGATTAAGTCCCCCAGTCATCAATGATCCGGGGGTGTTGCCACCGGGATTCGATAGGCGCCAGGGGATCGCTGATGGGGACCGGGCCAGCGCCATGAACCACCGCGCAGGTCAGCCGTAACCCAAGATGCCGGGCCTTGCCGCCGCAGGACATGCCAACGCAGTTTCATTGACACACAAATTCTGGGAGGTTTGCGTTGATCAAGGACGCAGAACAAAGTCGACATCTTCATCGGTGTTGACGTTGGCAAAAGCAACCACCACGCGGTCGCCATCGACCGCGCCGGCAAGAAACTCCTCGACCGGGCACTGCCCCAGGAAGAGGCCAAATTCCGCGCCATCATCAAGGCCGTCGCAGGCAAGGGCACCGTGCTGCTGGTGGTGGACCAGCCCTCGACCATCGGTGCCCTGCCGGTCGCGGTGGCCCAGGCGGAGGGCATCATGGTCGGCTACCTGCCCGGTCTGGCCATGCGCCGGATCGCGGACCTGCACCCCGGGGAAGCGAAGACCGGTGCCCGGGACGCGGCGACCATTGCCAAGGCCGCCAGGTCGCTGCCGCATACCCTTCGCTCCATCGTGGTTGCCGACGAGCAGGCCGCGGAGCTGTCGATGTTGTGTGGTTTTGATGATGATCTGGCCAAGCAGGCCACGGCCACCTCAAACCGGATCAGCGGGCTCCTGACACAGGTCCATCCGGCCCTGGAACGGGTCATTGGCAAGCATTTGGACCACCCCGCCATGGTTGAGCTGCTGGTCAAATACCCGACCCCGGAGAAGCTGCGCAAGGCAGGCCAGGCCCGGGTTGCGGCCCTTCTCTCGCGGTATGCGCCGCGGGCCGGGAAGGGCTGGGCTGCCGACGTGTTCACGGCCTTGGGCGAGCAGACCGTGGTGGTCGCCGGCACCAGCGCTGCAGGCATTGTCCTGCCGCAGCTGGCCGCGATGCTCAAGCAGCTGCGAACCTCCCGGGAGGAGATCCTCACCCAGGTCGAGGCCCTCGTGGAGGCCCACCCTCTTCACCCCGTCCTGACCTCCATTCCGGCGGTCGGGGTCAGGACGGAAGCGCGCATCATCACCGAAGTTGCGGGCAAGGAATTCAAGACCGCCGGCCACCTCGCCTCCTACGCCGGGCTCGCCCCGGTGACGTGGCGTTCCGGGACCTCGATCCGCGGCGACCACCCGGCCAGGAAGGGCACCAAGAGCCTCAAACGGGCCTTCTTCCTCTCCGCCTTCGCGGCGCTGAAGGACCCGCTGTCACGGGCGTACTACGACCGGAAACGGGCCGAGGGCAAACGGCACAACCAGGCCCTCATCGCCCTCGCACGCAGGCGCTGCGACGTCCTGTTCGCCATGCTCCGCGACGGCACGCTCTACGACGCACCGAGCCCCACGACAGTCTGAGAAGCCCCAGGCATCAGCCGGCGGCCAAACCCCGCCGGCCACCCACCCGTGCCCGACACCGGCCACACCATCTCCGCAAGAAAACCCGCCCCAACCCCTTGACGAAAAACATAGGGACACCCCCAGGACGCGGACCGTCGCGCCCTGCACGGACCCGCCCGAGGGCGTGACGGTCCTCTGCCTCGATGATCCCGCCCCCGGTGATCCCGCACCTTCGCCCCCGCACCGGGCTGGTCTGCGGACGGGCACCGGATCAACAGCCAACTTGACTACGGCCGCGGCCCGGAGAAGACCTGGGCCTGCGGCGCCCTGCGGCCGGTGGACGGCCGGGAGGTGACCATGACCACCTCCTCCCGCGACAGCACCGGCTCCCAGCGGTACCTGGCCGCCGTGGAGCAGGCCAACCCGGACGGCGACCTTGTGGCCATCGCCGGCACCCTCTCTACCCGCACCAGCCTCGCCACCCGCACCTGGCCGGCCATCCCGGATCTCCCACGCCTTCATCCCGGTTGGCGAGTGCCGGCTGAACACCCGCGCCAAACCCTGGATCCGGGGGGCGTCCCGCCCCGCCGGCCCGGACCCTGCACCGCCGGTTTGTCTACTTCCTTTGAGGAACTCAGCGCTAGTGTGGTGTCTCAGTTTTGTTTGGTGGCTTGAAGTGCGACGCGGCCGCGGTTGACTTTTTCAAGGATGGATTCGGCGGTCGCGGTCCAGATCAGCGGCTTGGGGTTTTCGTTGTTGGCGCGGATGTAGTCCTCGATTTTTTCGATGAGGTCCGGCACGGAGTGGAAGACTCCGCGGCGCAGGGCCTTCTCCGTCAGGTCCCGGAACCAGCGTTCGACCAGGTTCAGCCAGGACGAGGACGTCGGTGTGAAGTGCAGGTGGAACCGCGGATGCTTCTGGAGCCAGGCCTTGACGTTGGCATGCTTGTGGGTCGCGTAGTTGTCGATGATCAGATGGATCTCCAAGCCCTTCGGGACTTCCTTCTCAAGGGTCTTCAGGAAATCAAGGAATTCATTGTGGCGGTGCTTGGGCACGCACGTTCCCAGCACCTTGCCCGTGGCGACCTCCAGGGCGGCGAAGAGCGTGGTGGTCCCGTTGCGCTTGTAGTCGTGTGTCATGGTTTCCCCGCGGCCCTTGACCATGGGCAGGGACGGCTGGGTGCGGTCCAGGGCCTGGATGGAAGTCTTCTCGTCCATGCACAGCACGATCGCGTTCTCCGGCGGGTTCAGGTACAGCCCGCACACGTCAATGAGCTTCTCGTCGAAGTTCGGATCGTTGGAGGGCTTGAACGTCTTGACCAGGTGGGGCTTGAGCCCCCGGGCGGCCCAGATCCGCTGCACCTGGGCCGGGGAGACACCGACGCGGGCGGCCATGGAACGCACCGACCAGTGTGTTTCCGCCGCCGGCCTGGTGTTCTGCGTCAGCCACACGATCTCGGCGATCTTCGCTTCCGGGATCACCGGCTTCCGGCCGCGCCCGGCACGCACCGCACCGAACTTCACCAGCCCGTCCTGGGCAAAGCGGGCACGCCAGGCACGCACCGTGCCCGGGTTCACGCCCACCACCCGGGCAATCCACTCATTGGCCAGACCCTCGGACGCCATCAGCAGCACCTGCGCCCGCTGCACCTCCCGGTGCGAGGCAACCTGCGACCTGGACAGGGCCGCCAGGACCTCGCGCTGGACGTCACCAAGGGCCAATGCGGGGGCGTGATTCGACATGACCCAAGCTTAACACCCAAGCCATGAACTATTTTGGAGACACTACACTAGCTCAGCTTTACCATGTCGCCACGGCCGCTACTCGCCGCCTCTACAGCGTCTTCGTGTTGTACTTTGATGCGGTTGCGGCCCACGAAGGTGGCGATAGCGGCTATGCCGGCGATCACTGCGAGGTAGAGGCTGAACGCCAGCCCGGTGCCGGCTTTCTCGCTGAGCCATACGCCGAGAAGGGGCCCGCTGGCCCCAAAAATCACCACGCAGATGTTGTAGGCGAGTGACCCGGCGGTGATGCGTACCCGGGCCGGGAACATTTGTGAAATCGACAGAGCCACCGGAACGGCCAGCATCCCTTTGCCCACGGCCAGCAGCGCACCGCCAAGCACTGCGCCCCAATAGCCGGTGGCAGCCAAGGCAAAAGCAGGAACTGCAGTTATCGCCACAAACAGGGAGCCGCCCAACAGCAGCCGATACATACCAAACCGGCTCATCAGTGGCCCGGCTGCCAAGGCGGCGACTATCAGCAGGACATCGACAAGCAGCGTGATGCCATAGGCATCACCGGCCGAGAGTCCCCCGGGCCCCTTCAGGAAGGTGATAAAGAAGGAGGACAGCGTCGGGGTGATAAGCGCATAGGCTGAAACGACCAGGACGAAAAGCACCATGGTGGACCATTGGGTTCGCAAGGCGGTTCGAATCGGCGTTGCCGCCTCGTGCGACCTAGCCCTGTTGCTGGCCATTTCCACGAATTCCGGAGTTTCCGCGACCTGCCTGCGAATGTAGACACCTGCCAACCCGAGGGGGACTGCCAGGAGAAAAAGGATTCGCCAGCCCCACGCATTGAAGAGGGCGTCCCCCATCAATGCGGTGCACAGGCTGGCCGCACCGACCGCCACGAGAACGCCCAGGAACGTGCTGGCCACCAAATAGCCAACATTGGTTGCACGCTGCTTGGGCGAGCTGTGCTCGGCCAGGAACGTCACGGCAGAACCGTATTCGCCGCCTGCCCCCAGGCCCTGAACGAGCCGGCACAGCAAAAGGAGTGCTGGCGCGAAGATGCCGATGGAGGCGTATGTTGGCAGCAGTCCTATTGCTCCCGTGGCCACCGACATCAAGGTGACGGTGACAAAGAGGGCGGTGCGCCGACCCAAGGTGTCACCCAACCATCCGGCAACCAGGCCGCCAAGGGGGCGTGTCAAATAGGTCAGGGCGAAAATTGCGTATGTGCTCAGGAGGGCGACCGTGGGGTCCCCTTTAGGGAAAAAGTGGCTGGCCAGGACGGTGGCCAGGACCCCGTAGAGACCGAAGTCGAACCACTCGGCAAAGTTTCCGGCGGCGGAGGCCACGATAATCTGCACCCGATTGACGCCTTGGGCACTTTTTGGTTGTGCGCCTTTAGTTTCCATGGGGGACCAGCCCTTCCTTGATAGTTTTCACGGGATGTTATTGTGCCGGAACGGGAAGGGGTGCTGGCTGGAAGAGTTCCACGCGGAGGCCATCCGGTCCAATGGCATAGGCGATGTAACCGCCGGCGTTCCGCCCCGAGTCAATCAGGTTGGGGGGTGAAGAATAGGCGACGCCGGCAGCTGCGGTCCTTTGGTGGAGCTGGTGGATGTCCTCGACTGCCAAGGCAAGGTGCGTTGCCCCGGGCTGCTGAACGGGAGAGAAGGTGCCTGCAGTCTTGGGTGCCCGGTACTCAAGGAGCTGCAGCTCTGAACCGCCCGAACCGGGAGAGGTCAGGATTGCGTTGTCAATGACGGCATCAGGCACACCCACGGTGGCCCTCGTGTAGGGGTTGTCCTGGATCTGGCGGCTGCGCAGCTCGAAGCCGAAGTGGCCTTCGAAGAAGGCGATGGCCGCATCAAGATCCGAGACCGTGAAGCCGATGTGTGCGATGTTCATCTAAAGGTCCTCTAGTGTCGTAAGGTCCGGCAGTTCCGTTGAGCACCGGGGTCGCTCTCAATTGTGATCCCCGGCACTAAGAATTAGAAGTTCGAAATACTTGCACATATATAAGTCCTCCTTATATAAATTGAAGGATGGAAACCAGGCGTCTACAGTACTTCCTGGCCGTGGCGGAAGAACTTCACTTTGGGCGCGCCGCAGAGCGGCTGCACGTCTCACAACCGGCGCTGAGCCAGCAGATCAACCTCTTGGAACGGGAAATCGGTGCCCGCCTGCTGCATCGCACCACGCGGGAGGTCGGTCTGACGCGGCTGGGTGCCGCCGTCGCACGACAGGCAAAAGCCTTCGCCGAATCCGAGGTGCAAGTGAAAGCGCGGATTGCCGACCTGATTTCCGGGCGGGCGGGACACCTGCGCATCGGCTTTGTTCCGTCGGCAGCCTACGACCTGTTGCCGCGGATCGTGGCCCCCTTCAGCCATGAACATCCCGACGTCAGTCTCAGCCTGCAGGAAATGCCTTCCCAGCAGCAAATAGACATGGTGGTCAACGGCCAACTGGATCTGGGGCTGGTCCGGGATGTTTCCCACGCGCGCGGAGTTTCAATGGTCCCCCTCGCCCTGGAAAAATTGGTCCTGGCCTGCCCCGACCGCCACCTGATGGCCACGACCGGGCGCGTCGAACTGCGCAGCATGCAGGGCGAGCGCTTTATCGTGCTGCCCAAGCATGTTGCCCCCGCAATGTCGCGGACAATCTCCACACTCTGCGACCAGGCAGGCATCGATCTCAGCGACGCGATGGAGGTGCTGGCCTTCCCCACGACCCTGGGCCTGGTCGCCAGCGGCATGGGTGTTGCCATTGTTCCAGCCTCGGTTCGGGCCACCGTACTACCGGGACTTGTCTACCTCGACCTGGCAGAGGATCACGCAACCTCACAACTGTCTGCCGTTTTGCCGGAAGGCAGAGTTGACGGCTTGACCCAGCAATTTCTGGACACGGCAAACAGAGTGCTTACCGGCTGACGCCCCCGACCAACCAAGGGGGTTGCTGATACTGGTACGGAAATGCACGGTAAGTGATCCTCCTCAGACCCCAGAACCGCGTTTGCTGCAACGTCAGTCTCCGGGCCAGATGATTTTTCGCCCATCGCCTCAAGGAACGCTGCGAACTCCTCCACACTCAGTAGGCCGCGGACAGCACCACGAGCAACGGCGTCCCTCCTTGACCGCATGAACGGAGTGCCGTTCTCGCGTTCGACTGAGTAGATCATCATGTCCAGGCTCGCGAGTTCGGCTGCCAGACCGGAGCCGCCTGATGATCTCGCCTGTGCAGCTACCTCTACGACGCTGTCTCCAGGACTCTCGACGGCTGGTCGGTGGTTGGGGGTGTTCGTTGATTTTCCGGTGTTTTTGGTGGGCGTCGGGGTCTTAACAGGATCTGCGGCCGAAGTCCGATTAAAACGCCGATGAGACCATCATCAAACGCGACTGTAGTGTGAGGCCAGCTGGCGCCGCGGCAGTTTCCGGGCGGCGTGCAGCCACGGGCGCAGCAGGCGGATGCTGGCCGGGAGGAAGATATAGGTCATCAGCGGCGTGAGCAGACAGACAGTCAGCAGGACGGACAATGGCAGGGGCCATTCCTTGATGAGCGGATGCAGCAGGAAGTTGGCCAGCAGGCTCAGCGGGAAGAACGGCAGGAAGATGCTGACTGCCTGCTTCCAGCGCGGCGGAACCACCGTCTCCGGCATGCTCACGCTGACGCCGCCGGGTTTCTCGAACCAGCCCTCGATGCCGGTGCGGTGCTCCACCCGGGTGATTTCCATCAGTTCGGCGGCGCTTTCGGTCCACCAGCGGCGCTCCGGCGACCCGTCCCAGGCCTTGAGCGATTCGGCATCGGCGAACCGGTACAGCATGTGCCACTCATCGGACTCCGGGGCCGTGCGCACCCAGCCCGAGCCCAGGTACCCTGGCCATTCGCGGGCGAGTTCCTGCCCCGCATGGGCCCAGGCGGCAAATTGCCGGTGGTAGCCGGGCAGAACGGTGCGGGCGATGGAAACTGTTACTGACTGCGAAGATGCCACCTTTCCAAATTATCGTTTCGGGCGGGCCGGAACCGCCCGAATGGCACCAAGTGCCAGGCTGGAATCGTGAATCCGGACACGCACGCCGGGACAATGGCATACAGACCAAGGAGAAGACCATGAAGTTCATTTTGGAAGTTGATCTTGGGGCTGGCGCCGTCGCCGGCGACGCGGCGGCGGAACTGGGTCGCATCCTGCGGTACTGGGCAGGCAATGTGAAGCACTACCCGCTTGCCCCGGGCCATACGGAAACCATCTACGACAGCACCTACTCCCCCGTGGGCACCTGGCGGATTGAGGGGTCATGATCCCCGCGCCAGCACTGGCACAGGCCAGTTGACAACCTGGCGGCCACGTGCCACACCAAATGACACTTCTGTCAAGCCTTGGCCACAAACTGGTGAAACGCGGTACAGTTCCATGAGTGACCCGGAACACATCGACCGCCTAAGGGAGGTGCGCGGCCGGTAATAATAGTGGGGGCTGGACAAAAATGGGGAAGACCGTCAGGAGCACGGCGCGTGTGGATCGGGCTGCCACGGCACCCGCCGCTCCGGGCCTGTTCCGGCAGGCAGGCTACGTGCGGCTCTGGCTCGCCAACGTGGCCGGGGGGCTGGGCGAGCAGTTTGCCATCCTGGCACTGAGTGTCACGGCAGTGCTGGTATTGCATGCGACGCCGTTCGAGGTGGGTGTCATCACCGCACTGGGACACGCTGGAAACCTGGTCCTCGGAATCCCGATCGGCGTCTGGGTGGACCGCTGGCAGAAGAAGTCCGTGCTGGTCACCGCCGAACTGATCCAGTTTGCCGCGGTAGCCAGCATCCCGGTCGCCTGGTTCCTGGGTGGGCTGAGCATCCTGCAGATCATGGTGGTGGCAGCCCTCACCGGTACGGCAGGTGTCTTCTTTGACACGGCCCACACCTCGATCCTTCCGCTGCTGGTGGGCCGCGACAGGGTCTCCGAGGCCAACGCCCGCCTGCAGACCTCCACCACCACTCTCTCCATCGTGGGTCCCGGTGTGGGCGGCCAGATCCTGCGCCTGGTGGCCGCGCCGGTCCTTTACATCTTCACTGCCGCCACCCATCTGCTCTCCGTCCTTTTGCTGGTGCAGATGCCCGTGCGCGAGGAACCGCTGCCCAAGGCGGACAGGGTGCCCTTCCGCGAATCGCTGGCCACGGGGTGGCGGTTCGTGCTGGCGCACCCGGTGCTGCGGACTTTCATGATGACAGCAGCGGCCAACAACCTCGGGGCCGGGGCGCTGACGGCCATCGTGCCGATCTTCGTGCTGCGCCAACTGGGCATCACCCCGGAGACCTACGGGCTCCTGCTCTCGATCGGTGCCGTGGGCGGCATCGTGGGCTCGCTGATCGGGCTCAAGGTCAAGGACTGGCTGGGTGAGGTCCGCACGGTGGTCGTCGCCAACGTGACCCTGCCTGTGGCGTTCGCGCTGCTGCCACTGGTCACGGTTGTCCCGCTGCCGCCGGTGGTGGCCGTCGCCGGCAGCGAGTTCCTCTTCGGCGTGATCATCGTGGT
Organism: Pseudarthrobacter sp. P1; assembly: GCF_050156935.1. Classification (NCBI taxonomy): domain Bacteria; kingdom Bacillati; phylum Actinomycetota; class Actinomycetes; order Micrococcales; family Micrococcaceae; genus Pseudarthrobacter; species Pseudarthrobacter sp. P1. The sequence continues at coordinate 860,580 of NZ_CP189584.1, forward strand.
GGGCACGGTCAGCTCCTCGGGCATTCGCGCCAAGATCACTCCGGCCAGAATGATGGGCCGGGTGGCCTCGGCCAGCAGGTTTGTCTCCCTGGGCGCCATTCCGGTGGGCTCCGTGGTGGGCGGCCTGGTGGGCACCTGGCTGGGCAGCGTCCCGGGACTGTGGCTCTCGGTGGGACTCGCGGCCCTGGCCGCCGTCATCTCGATCACCTCCCCGCTGCGTCCGATGCGCGACCTTCCGCCGGAGCTGGCGTACGACGGCGAGGACTAGCCCGGGGTTTTCATCAGGGTTGGGCTGAGGGGTGTGTTTAAGACACGAAAAGGTGCTCTGACAAGGGAAAATAGGGGTGTCTACGCCGTTATTTCCGTGTCTTGAAGGAGCACCTTTTCGATGCATCAGCCTACCAAGGTCTTCCCGTCCCTCCCGGTCACTTTCACCGGCCAGTCGCTGGTCTCCCATGCCGGGGGACGGATCCTGACCTCATTCATCGACGCCCTCGGGTTCCGGGACCTGTGCGAGGACCGGCTCGGGCAGTTCGTCCCCGCGATGGCCTCACACCGGCCCGGGAGGCTGCTCGGGTCGCTGGCGGTGATGCTCGCCGCCGGCGGCGAGCACGCCTCGGACCTGGACATCCTGCGCGCCCAGCCCGGCGTGTTCGGCAACGTGCCCTCGAACGCAACAGTCTCCCGGTTCTTCGAACGCACCGTGAAGAACCCGGACGTCTTCGATTACGGCTTTTCGACCCTGGCCAAGGAACTGCGGACCCGGGCATGGGAAGCCGCAGGAGACCGCAGCCCGGCGGTGAAGGCGACGGCCGCGGACCCGCTGCTCATCGACCTCGACGCCACCTTGGTGACCTCGCACTCGGACAAGGAACAGGCCACCGGAAACTACAAGGGCGGGTTCGGATTCGCCCCGTTCACCGCCAGCCTCGATTACGGTGCCGGCAGCGGCACCGGGGAGGAACTCGCGGTACTGTTGCGTCACGGCGGGGCCACGGCGAACAACGCCGAGGACCACATCCGCATCTTCGAGGCCGCCATCGCCGTCCTGCCCGACTCCCTCTACGGTGGGACCGGGGAACTGGACGGGGAGAAGATCCTGGTCCGCACCGACAGCGCCGGCGCGTCCCGGAAGTTCCTCTGGTACCTGCATTCGCGGGGCGTGCAGTTCTCCGCCTCGTACCCGGTGCCGGTCGGCAAGGCCCACATGATCGACTGGATCAACGACAAGAAATACTGGCAACCGGCCCTGGACCAGGACGGGGTCGAACGCGATGACGCCTGGGTCATCAACGCCACGCAGGTGATCCCGCTCGATGACTACCCGCCGGGGACGAAGATCTTCCTGCGCGCCGAACCGCTGCACCCCGGCGCGACACCGACCCTGCTCGACATCGACGGTCACCGTGTGACAGCGTTTCTGACGAACTCCCCGCGCTGGCACGGACCTTTTCTGGATGCCCGGCACCGGGCCCGCGGCCGGGCCGAGAACCGCATCAAAACCCTAAAGAACACCGGGCTCGGAAAGCTCCCCTTCTTCGATTTCGCTGCCAACCAGGCCTGGGCCAACCTCGCGGTCCTGGCCGCGAACCTGGTCTCCTGGCTCCAGCTCACCGCCCTGCCCGACGGCCACAAAGCACGGGGCTGGGACATCAAACGCTGGCGCTACCGGCTCTTCGCCACCGCCGGGAAAATCATCACCCGCGCCCGCCGGAACCACCTGCTGCTGCCCGCCGCCGCGCCGGAGCAACCCCTGATCAGCGCCCTGCTCGAAGCCATTGAACGGATCGCCGCAGCCGCGAACCGCCCCGCGGTCCTCCTGCGGGCCTGACACCGCAACCCCCCGTCAACCAACGAGCAGGAAAGAAGAACACCAACGGGAACAGTGGAAGCCCGCGCACAGCCCGGCGCCCCCGGGTCCATCAGCCACACCCGAAATCCGATTCAGCCCGCCGGGACGGCAAAACCCGCACCCAACGCCCCGACCGCCGTCCGATGAAAAATCCGGGCTAGTGGTCATTTTCGTTAGTTCGTCGGGGGTCAGGCGGCCTGCCAGATGGTGTCCTGTTCGTGCCTGGCCAGGCGCTTCAGGTAATCGTTGAGGTCGTCGCGGGTGTATTTCCAGTCGAAGGGTTCGGCGGTGGCGTTGTAGCGGTCCTGGAAGGCCAGCAGGCGCTCCTCAAGCTCGTCCAGGGTCGCGAAATCACCGCCGGTGATGGCCTTGCGCCCGACGATGGAAAAGTAGATCTCGACCTGGTTCAGCCACGAGGCATGCACGGGCAGGTGCACCAGGACCGCGGTCGGCCAGGCGGTGCGCATGCGTTCGATCGAGGCCTGGCCGTTGTGGGAGGCGCCGTTGTCGACCACCCAGAACACCCGTTTCGCGGAGGCATAGGGTTCGGTCGTCATGACCTTCCCGGCGAGTTCCGTGAAGGGGGCGATGCCGGTGGTGGGGGCGGTGGTGCCGATGACCCGGGCGCGGTGGACGTCGTAGGCTGCAAAGTAGGCAAGGGTCCCGCCGCGGCGGTATTCGAATTCGACCCGCCGGGTGCGTCCCGGGCCCGGGGCCAGACCGGGGTGGATCCGATGCAGGGCCTGCAGCTGGGATTTCTCGTCGGCGCTGATGGCGTACTCATCCGGGCCCAGAGGTTCCGCCTCCCAGATGCGGGCGTAGAGGTCCAGGACCCGGGCGGCCTTGGGTTCGAACTCCGGGTCGCGGGGGAAGATCCAGGACCGGTGCTGCCAGGGTTTGATCGCGTCCCCGGCTAGCCATCGGGCCACCGTGGCCGGGCTGATCGATCCAACCAGGCGCTCGGCGACGGCCTGGGCGGCCAACTCGGTGGCGGACCAGCGTGTCAGGGGCAGGTCCTTCTTCTCCGGAGGCGTGCAGGCCATGGCCTTGATCTGCGCGGCCTGGACCGGGGTGAACGTTGGCGGGCGCCCCGACCGGTGCAGGTCGGCCAGGGCCTTCAGGCCGCCGGCCGCGTAGCGCCGGCGCCACTTGCGCACCGTGTCCACGTGGATGCGCAGGTCCGCTGCGATCACCGCATTGGGCTCGCCCCGGGCCGCGGCCAGCACGATCCGTGCCCGCACCACGTCCCGGAAGGCCAGCCGTTCCGAGCGGGCCCGGGCAGCCAGAACACTCTCCTCCGCCGGGGTCAGGACCACTGCAAACGGGCTTTGAACTCTCATGCCTTCCGTTGTACTCCTGCCGGGATGCCTGGGGCACAATGGAGCCCATGGCACGGATCCCGGACTCCACGAAGACCTCGCTCCACCAGCACCTGAGCGCTAGGGCCGCCGAACGCTGGCCGCAGATCGAACGGATCGAGGTGCGTTTCCGGGCCGGCTTCGCCTACGTCGACGCGCTCCTGTCCGGCGGGGAGGTCCTGCCCCTGTGCCGGCTGCGCTACGCCGGCTACGCCAACGCCTGGGGCTTCGCCATCTACCGCGCCAGCCACGACGACTACCAGGACAACTATCTGCCCACCGGCCTGGCCGGCGGCTCCGCCGAGGATGCACTGGACACAGCCTGCGGCCTCTACCTCAACGATCCCACCGCCTGGAACCTCGAACCCCCGACGAACTAAAGAAAATGCCCACTAGGTCCGCCGTCCGCGGTGGGCGGTCCGGGAGGGTCCAATAGTGCAGGGAAATTCGTGCTAATTGGTCCCGGCCGCGTGGTGCTAAGTTCGCTGGTATACGAACGATTCGCCTCGGGAGGAACCATGACCAAGCACGTAGCCAACGTCACCGAATGCGCCGTCCACAACTGCTCGTTCAACCACCACGACGAATGCGGCGCCTACGCCATCACGGTGGGCGGCAGCGCCGACCATGCCAGCTGCAGCACATTCATCGACACCTCGGCCTCCGGCGGGCTGACCAAGGTGCTGGCGCATGTGGGTGCCTGCCAGCGCAGCGAGTGCACGCACAACAACCACCTGATGTGCGATGCCCACAATGTGCATGTCGGACCTGGCGCGGAAGCGGCGGACTGCCTCACCTACGAGGCGCGCTAAAGCATTCCGCCACTCCGCTGGGCGGCATCTAGACTGTTCGGATGACCGTCAGCGACGCACAGCTCCAGGACCAGGTGGCCGCCATTGTGGAGGCAGACACGCTTCCATCCATTGTCCAGGCGGGCCACCCGGTCCTGCGTGGGCAGTCCGTTGAATACAGCGGGCAGCTCGGCAGCGCCCAGCTCGACGCCTTGATCGAGGTCATGCGGAAGGTCATGCATGCCGCCCCCGGCGTCGGGTTGGCAGCGCCCCAGCTCGGCATTGGCCTCCAGCTGGCGGTGCTGGAGGACCTGTACGACGTCACCGAGTCCGTCGCGGCCGCCCGCTCGCGGGAGCCGCTGGAGTTCCTTGCCATCCTCAATCCCCGCTACAGCCCCCTGGGCAGCGGCACGGCCTCGTTCTACGAAGGCTGCCTGTCCATGTCCGGCTGGCAGGCAGTGGTGGAGCGCCCGGCCAGCGTGCGGCTGGCCTACACGGATCCGGCCGGCACCGCCGTCGGCGCGGAGTTTTCCGGCTGGCAGGCCCGGATCGTGCAGCATGAAACCGACCATCTGGGCGGCACACTCTACATCGACAAGGCAAATACGCGCTCCCTGGCGGACAACGCGGAATACGCCGCCCGCTGGGCCCAGCCCGGCATCGGACTGGCCCAGGAGGGGCTGCGCTTCTAGTCCCCGGCGGCTCCCGCCGCACGCACGCTCGCGCCGGGGCCCTCGCCACCGTGGGCCCCCGCCGGGGCCGGGTTGGCAGCCGTCGGCAGGTGCCGCGCCCACCAATCCAGGATCGCCTCGAACCGCTGCTTGCGGTGGTGCGGCGTGCCGGTGCGCGAGAGCTCATGGTTTTCGCCCAGGAAAACCAGCATCGCGGTGGGGACCCCCTGCATTTTCAGCGCGGTGTAGTAGCGCTGTGCCTGCTCCAACGGGCAGCGCAGGTCGTTTTCCGAGTGGACCACCAGTGTCGGGGTGCGCACCGAACCAACCTGCGCCATCGGGCTCTGCGCCGCCACCGCGGCGGGATCGGTGCCGGTGTAGCCGGCGGAGAAGAACCAGCCGATGTCGCTCGAGCCCACGAACGAGGCCGGATCCAGGTAGCCACGCTCCACAATGGCAGCAGTAAACCGGTGGTCCTGGGAGATGGTCCACGCCGAAAGGTAGCCGCCGTAGGATCCTCCTTGGATGCCGACCCTGTCGGCATCCAGAGTGGGCGTGGACGCCAGCGCACCCTCCAGGAAGGCCAGCACATCCGCCATGTCCACGGTGCCCATGGCCTCCTTGATGGCCCGTCCATGGTCAAAGCCGTAGCCGGCGGATCCGCGCGGATTGCACATCAGCACCGCATAGCCGGCCGAGGCGTACACCTGCGCCTCGTCAAAGAGTCCCCAGCCGTACTGGCTGAACGGCCCGCCATGGATGGTGAGCAGCACGGGGTGCGGACCCTCCCCTTCAGGCAGCAGCATCCAGCCGTGGACGGGGTGGCCGTCCGCGCCGTCGTACACCGCCTCCATCAGCCCCAGCACACCGGCCTCGGCACGGAACCCGGCCGAAAAATCACTCACGCGGGCCAGCGCGCCGTCCCGGTCCACCACGCCGGCGTCACCGGCGGTGGACGAGTCGACAAAGCTCGCCACGACGGCGTCGCCGGCCACACCCGCACCTGTCACCACCCGCTCGCCGGCCAGCAGCGTTTCCACGCGGCCATCGGCAGCCACACGCACCAGGTGCGCGGCGCCGCGGCTGCGCACCAGGCCAATGACGGCGTCGGGGCCCCAGGGCAGCAGGTTGGCCGGGGTGTCGCCAAAGTCCAGCTCTGCCGCCTCCGTGAGCCGCCGCGCCTCGCCGGCCACTCCATCGAGGCCATACGGGGCCACGTACACGCCCTCATGGGCCGCCACGAAATCGGTGCCGCTCTCCCCCAGCTCAGCCGCCAGGAAGAACAGCCAACGCCCATCGTTGGAGACCACCGCGGCATGGGCGGACAACCGGGACATGCCGGTGGACCGGCTCAGCTGCACCAGATCCTTGCCCGCCAGGTCGATCGAGTAGATGTCCGAACGCAGGTCCCCATCCGCACCGCTGTGCAGGCTGGCGCTGAACACCAGCCGGCCGCCGTCGGGGGTAAACACCGGCCCCACGTGGTCGGCCGGGGCCGACGTCAGGACCCGTGCCTCGGGAACCGTGGCAGGGGCAGGGCCGGCGGCCTTGGCCCGGCCCACGGGGGCAATGGCGGGTTCCGCATCAACGGACGGGACATCGAGCACAAACAACTGCTGCGGCTGGTCGGCCGTGTAGCCAAGGCCGTTGGCGCGGGACTTGAAGGCATCCACCAGCCGGGCATCCTCGGCGCCGGGTCCGACGCCGTCGAGCGTCCCGTAGCGGCCGGGGGCCGGGACCCGCGCAGCTAGCGCAATGCGCAGCGAATCCGGGGACCAGGCAAAGGAGTCCACCCCCAGCGGCTGGTCGGTGATGACGGTGGGCTCTCCCCCGGCGGCATCCACAATGCACAGCTGCGCACGGCCGGCCGGCTCGGACCGCAGGAAGGCCAGCACCCGGCCGTCCGGCGAGAAGCGCGGGGCGGTGTCCCGGAAGCCGCGGGTGATGCGGCGCGGCGGCGCGCTGCCATCGAGGGGAACGGACCACAGTTGGCCCACATAGGCATCGGCGGCAAAGTCGGCGCGGGTGGCGGAGACGACGGCGCGGCTGGCATCGGGGTGCACGGTGGGAGCGGATACGGACGTCAACAGGGGCAAGTGTTCAACCTTCACCCGTGCGAGCCTAATGCCGCACGGCGCCCGGAACGCGAACCGCCGCGGCCCGGCGCGTTCGCGGGCAGTCCCCGGCGCGGCAGGTGCGGGGCGGGTGGCGAACTAGGATGGGGGGATGGATTCCGCCGCGGTTGCCGCCCTCATCTGCCCCGTCTGCGCCGACGAATTTGTGCAGCCAGCCCCGGAAGGCACGGCGCTGGTGTGCGCCGCCGGACACAGCTTCGACCGTGCCAGGCAGGGCTACGTGAACCTGCTCAGCGGGTCCGGCACCCACTTCCTACCGGACACCGCCGACATGGTGGCCGCCCGGGACGCGTTCCTCGGCGCGGGCCACTACGACGTCCTGGCCGCGGAACTGGCGCAGACGGTGCTGGACGGGCTGGCACCGGAACCCGCCGGCCGCGAACCCCTGGTCGTGGACGCGGGCACCGGCACCGGCCACTACCTGCATGGCCTCCACCGCGCTGCCGCCGAGCGCGCGATCCCGCTGCATTCGGTGGGCCTGGACATCTCGAAATTTGCGCTGCGCCGGGCCGCCCGGGCCAATCCCGGGACGGCCAACCTGGTCTGGGACCTCTGGAAACCGCTGCCGTTGGCCGCCGGCTGCGCCGACGCCGTCGTGGTGGTCTTTGCCCCGCGCAACGCCGCCGAGTTTGCCCGCGTGCTGCGCCCGGGCGGGCGGGTGGTGGTGGTAACCCCGGCGCCCGGGCACCTGGCCGAGATCGCCGCCGCGACCGGGATGCTGGGCGTCCAGCCGGACAAGGAGGAAGCGCTCACCGCGGCCCTGTCCGGCTGGTTCGCCCCGGAGGGAACCCGCACTGTCGGCTACACCCTGGGCCTGGCCCGGGCCGAGGTGGCCGCCGTGGCCCTGATGGGCCCCGCCGGGCACCATCTGGACGCCGCGGAACTCCAGGCCCGGGTGGCCGGCCTGCCGGAGACCAGCAATGTCACGGCGGCCTTCCGGATCAGCGAGTTCAGGCTGCTTCCGCGGCAGGAGTGGGCACCGGCATAGGCTCCACGGCATTGGCCCGCTTGCCGTGCAGGTCCACCTTGAGCCAGCGCAGCGTCAGCTGGGTCAGCGGTCCGACGCCGACGGTGAAGACCACCGTGCCCAGTCCCACCTGTCCACCCAGGAGGAAGCCGGCCACCACCACTGTGAGTTCAATGCCGGTGCGGACCATCCAGACCGGGCGGCCGGAGACACGGACCAACCCCGTCATCAGGCCATCGCGTGGGCCCGGTCCCATGCCGGCACCAATGTAGAGGGCCGTGGCGAAGGAGAGCAGCAGGAGGCCCGCGGCGAAGAGCAGGCCTTGGTCCAGCCAGAAATTGGCCTGCGGGATGATGGCCAATCCAAGGTCCGCAAATGGACCTATCAGGAAGGTGTTGGCCAGAGTGCCGAACCCCGGCCGCTGGCGCAGCGGAATCCACAGCAGCAGCACGGCGACGCTGATGACAGTGGTGCACAGGCCAAAGGACAAGCCAGTGGTGTGGGCCACACCCTGGCTGAACACGTCCCAGGGCGAGGCGCCGATGTTGGCGCGGATCATCAATGCGATGGCGATGCCGTAGGCAAAGAGGCCGGTGAGGAGGCGGGTGGTGCGGAGCGCAAGGTTTTGGGAGGTCATGAAATGGGGCATGGATCCAGTTTCACCCAAACTGGACTTCTCAGACAGGTCCAATTCGCCTAAGGTGGCCTTATGACTCCTCTGGTGACAGCCCGGCGCCTGACCCTCGACCTCGGTGAATGGCGGACGTCCGGGCCGGCCTACCGAGCCCTGGCGGACAGGGTGCGGATCCTGCTCATGGACGGGCGCCTGGCCAGCGGCTCCCGCCTTCCGGCCGAGCGCGAGCTCAGCTTGGCCCTGCAGGTCAGCCGGACCACCGTGGCCGCGGCGTATGCCAAACTGCGCGACGACGGCTACCTGCTCAGCATCCGCGGCTCCGGCAGCACGCTGGCACTGCCCGGCGGAGCGCGTGGCAGCCAACCGCTGGAGACCGGGCTACCGCTGGACTTCACCAAGGCCACGGCACCTGCCTACCCCGGGCTGGCGGCCGCCTACCTGCAGGCCGCCGAGGAGCTGCCGCGGTACCTTGGCCACGACGGCTTCGACATGACGGGCCTGCCCGAATTGCGCGAGGCCATTGCCGGGCACTACGAGGCCCGCGGGCTGCGGACGGCACCGGACCAGATCATGGTCACCATCGGTGCGCAGCACGGCCTGAGCCTGCTCACCCAAACGCTCTACTCGGCCGGGGAACGGATCCTGGTGGAGCAGCCCACCTATCCGCATGCGCTGGACACCTTCGCCGCGGCCGGTGCCCGGATGCTGGCACTGCCGGTCAGCGCCGAATCCGGCTGGGACGTGGCGGCCGCACAATTGCAGATCCGCCGATCGGTGCCGAGCATGGCGTACCTGATGCCCGACTTCCACAATCCCACCGGGCTGTCCCTGGACGTGGACGGCCGCGCCCGGCTCAGCGCAGCCGCCCAGCGCGAGGGCACGGTGCTGGTGGCCGACGAGACGACTGCCTGGCTGGACATCGACCGCGGGACGCTCCCGCCGCTGGCCTCCTTTTCCTCCCAGGTGGTGACCCTGGGGTCCCTGGGCAAGCTGGCCTGGGGCGGGCTGCGGATCGGCTGGATCCGGGGCCCGCGCGAGCTGCTGGCCCGGGTCCTGCGGAACCGGCCCGCACTGGACCTCGGCACGCCGATCTTTGAGCAACTGGTGGCGATCAAGTTGATGGCGGACCTGCCGGCACTAACCGCCAGCCGCCGCCGCGGGCTGCGCGAGGGGCGGGACACCCTGGTGGAACTGCTGGCCACGCACATCCCGCAGTGGGATGTCCACGTGCCCGACGGCGGCATGTCGCTGTGGATCAACACCGGCTCGGTCTCCACCTCGGCGCTGGCCCTGGCCGCGCGCGCCGAGGGGCTGGCCATCGTGCCCGGGCCCCGCTTCGGCATGGACGGCGCGTTCGAGCGCTTCCTGCGGATCCCCTTCGCCTACAGTGCCGAGCAATTGTCCCAGGGAGTGCAGATTCTGGCGGAGGCGTCCACCAAGGTCGGCTCCAGTCCGCTGCGCATGCCCCTGCAGGCCGTGATCTGAGGCCGCCGCGGCAATACGTAGTACGCTGAATGTACGTTGAATCACAAGGGGGAAACAATGTACGAATGGTTGGCCACAAACGCCTGGATCCTTTGGCTGGCGGTATTTCTGCTGCTGGCGGTGGTGGAGATGCTCACGCTTGACCTGTACTTCATCCTCATGTCTGCCGGCGCCCTGGCCGCCATCGTCGCCTTCTTCACCGGCGCCCCCTTCTGGCTGCAGATCGTGGTCTTCGCCGTCGTCGCGCTGGCCCTGACCGTCTTTGTCCACCCCATCGCCATCGCCCATCTGCGCAAGGGCCCCCTAGAGCGCCGGACCAACGTTGACCGCCTGATCGGCCACAGCGCCGTCGTCGTCGCCGCGGTGAGCGCCGAGGGCGGACTGATCAAGATCGGCGGGGACACCTGGAGTGCACGCACGCACAGCGGCGGAACGCTCGCCGTGGGCCAGGGCGTTGAAGTGACGGCCATCGATGGTGCGACCGCCATTGTGGTGCTCCCCGGCACCGCGCCTGCCGCCGGTTCCTCCGCCAGCACTGCCGGCCAGTAGCGCCCGGCCCGTCCGGGCCGCTGCAGTCCCACCGGAACGCTGCCTGCGGATCCGGTCCCCACGAATTGACGGGTGGAACGCCACCCGTGCATCCCTTTGACACTAGGAAACGAGGCGAAATATGGGTGACAACGCTGGAGCGGTGGCGCTGACCATCGTGCTGTTGGTCCTGATCATCTTTGTGGTGATTGTGCTGGTGCGGTCCATCCGGATCATCCCGCAGGCGCGGGCCGGAGTGGTGGAACGGCTGGGCAAGTACCAGCGCACGCTCAACCCCGGATTGACGGTGCTGATCCCCTTTGTGGACCGCCTGCTGCCGCTGCTTGACCTGCGCGAACAGGTGGTCTCCTTCCCGCCGCAGCCGGTCATCACCGAGGACAACCTGGTGGTCTCCATCGACACGGTGGTGTACTTCCAGGTCACCGACCCGCGTGCGGCCACCTATGAAATTGCCAACTACATCCAGGCCGTCGAGCAGCTGACCACCACCACACTGCGCAACGTGGTCGGTGGCCTGAACCTGGAGGAGGCACTGACCTCCCGCGACCAGATCAACGGCCAGCTGCGCGGAGTGCTCGATGAGGCCACCGGGCGCTGGGGCATCCGTGTCAGCCGCGTTGAGTTGAAGGCGATCGACCCGCCCCTGTCCATCCAGGACTCGATGGAAAAGCAGATGCGTGCCGAGCGCGACCGCCGTGCGGCGATCCTGACGGCCGAGGGCACCAAGCAGTCCGCGATCCTGACCGCCGAGGGTGAGCGCCAGTCCGCCATCCTCAAGGCCGAGGGTGATGCCAAGGCGGCCATCCTGCGCGCCGACGGCGAGTCCCAGGCCATCCAGAAGGTGTTCGACGCCATCCACAAGGGCAATCCGACGCAAAAGCTGCTGGCCTACCAGTACCTGCAGACGCTGCCCAAGCTGGCCAACGGCACCGCCAACAAGCTGTGGATCATCCCCAGCGAGATTGGCGAGGCGCTGAAGGGCATCGGCTCCGTGCTCGGCGCCGCGTCCCCGGACTCCCCGTTCGGCGGCCTGGATTCCGACGCCGGGACCACCGGCACCCACGCCGGCGCCCCCGCGGCGTCCGCACCCCCAGCACCGGGCGTTCCCCCGGCAATCCCGGGCCTCTGACAAGCGCCGAACCAAGCGTCGAACGGCGGGGCGGCGGACCACCAGGCCCGCCGCCCCGCCGTTGGACGTATAATGGATACTCGCGCCCACGACACGGTTGCCCGGCCCCTTGAGGCCGGACCGGCTGGCCGCGCAAAGAGTTCAGGAACAAGGCGACGCAGACATGCGTTGAACCAATTGACGTTAGAGGGACCGGGGCGGACAAGCGCCGCCGCGGAACCGTCACTGCCGTGCCCGTGCCAACGGGCACCGCATATGAAAGAGGGAGAAGTCATGAGCGATCGCAGCCTTCGGGGCATGCGTCTGGGCGCCCAGAGCATGGAAACCGAATCGGGTGTCGAGCCGGCACCGCGTCAGCGCGTTGAGTACCGTTGCGCAGATGGTGAGCAGGTTTTCGTGACGTTCTCGTCCGAGGCCGACATCCCCCCGGTGTGGGTCTCCAAGACCGGCAAGGAAGCACTGCTGGTCAACGGCGAGAAGCCGGTCGATTCGAACGAGAAGCCGGTGCGCACGCACTGGGACATGCTGCTGGAACGCCGCAGCGTGCCGGAGCTGGAGCAGATCCTGGCCGACCGCCTGACGATCCTGCGCGAACGTCGCGGCCAGGCCGCCAAGGCCTAGTCCCCACCCGCCCTCTGGCCTCGCTTCGCTCGATCAGGGAACCCTGCGGGCGTGGGCCCACCCACCGGAGCACCCATGCGAAAGGGCCCCGGGAACCATCTGGTTCCCGGGGCCCTTTCGTGCGCTGCTACTTCTTCGGGAACTTGGCGCCGAAGAGCTTGTTCCAGCGGGCGGTGAGGCCCCACTTGGTGACGTTGACCATGGCCTCCTGGACGATGTTGCCGCTCATCTTGGAGGCGCCAAACTCGCGCTCCACGAAGGTGATGGGCACCTCGACGATGCGCAGCCCCAGCTGGGCCACCCGCCAGAGCATGTCCACCTGGAAGCCGTAGCCTACGGAGTCCACCTTGGCCAGGTCCAGCGCCTCGAGGGTGCTTCGGCGGAAGGCGCGGTAGCCGCCGGTGATGTCCCTGACGCTCACACCGAGCAGCATGCGGGAGTACACGCTCCCCCCGCGGGAGAGCAGCTTGCGGTGCAGCGGCCAGTTGACCACCTTGCCGCCGGGCACCCAGCGGGAACCCAGGGCAAGGTCGGCGCCCTGTTCGACGGCGTCCAGCAGCATCGGCAGCTGCTCGGGCTGGTGCGACCCATCGGCGTCCATCTCCACCAGGACGTCGTAGCCGGCGTCCAGGCCCCAGGCAAAACCGGCCAGGTAGGCCGCTCCCAGCCCTTCCTTGCCCCTGCGGTGCAGGACGTGGACGTTGGGATCGGAGGCCGCGAATTCATCGGCCAGGGCGCCCGTGCCGTCGGGGCTGTTGTCATCGGCAATGAGCACGTCGGCGTGGGGCACGGCCGCGCGCAGCCGGGCCAGAGTCTTGGGCAGCGACTCGAGCTCGTTGTAAGTGGGAATGATCGTGAGGACACGCACGGATGGGTGCCTTTCATTGCTTGTGACGTGAAAAAGATCAGTTCACGCGCGGAGTTAGAGCACGGGCAGCGGCGCCGCCACGCAGAGGGCGGCGGGCGCCAAGTGTCCAGTATACGGGGGCATAAAGGGGGCAGGTCCACTCGTCTTCGGGCCACCCGGGGCCGCCGCGGGGGCGGCGCCGGCTGTTTTCTACTGACGTATGGACCTGCCCAAGTGCCAGGGCAGGCATCGCGCGGGCTTTTCCAACGCCGCAGGAGTGCATTCCTGCAACTCCCAAAGTGGCGTTGCAGGGCCGCCGCTGCTGTGCTGGCCGGGCCGGAAGACGATGGGCTCTTCCAATCCGTTGAGATACGATCCTCCCGCCCCGGCCTGCGGCTGTCAACATGCCCTTGACCTGCGGCGATGTCCATCGCCGCAGGTCAAGGGCATGCCGGCCGCCAAGGATTTCGGTGCGGATTTTTTGGCCGTTACCCCGCAGCAGCCTCGGCCAGGGCAAACCCGTCGGTGGCGAAGAGCTCGCGGCCGCGGTGCACGGTGGCCAGGGTGCGCGGATCCGAGCCGGTGTCCAAGGCCGGGAGCAGCGGCGTCCGGGCCCGCGGATCCGTGCTCCAGGACTGCACCCGTTCGTCGGCCACCTGCACCATGAGCTCCTCCACCTCCCAGATGGCGTAGCTCGCCGGAGCGCCCGGGACCAGCTGCCCCATCAACGGATTGCCTTCACGGGCGGCCCGCCAGCCGGCCCTGGTGTGGCCGATGAAGGCGGCGCGGGCCGAAATGCGCTGGTCGCTGCGGTGGTGCATCAGGGCCGCCCGCACGCTGGCCCAGGGGTTCAGCGGCGTGACGGGCGAATCGGAGCCCAAGCACACCGGCACACCGGCGGAGAAGTACGCGGCGATGGGGTTCAGCGTGGCGCCCCGGGCGGCACCCAGGCGCCGCTCGTAGAGGCCGTCCGGGCCGCCCCAGAGGGCGTCAAACACCGGCTGGACGGAGACGGTGACCGAATGGGCCGCCAGGGCGGCAATGGCCGCGGCATCGGCCATTTCGGCGTGCTCAAACCGGTGGCCGGCCGCGCGGACCTTGTCCAGGCCAACCCTGGCCGCGGCGCGCTCGAGGCCCTGGACGGCGATGTCCATGGCGCCGTCGCCGATCAGGTGGAAGCCGGCCTGCAGGCCCAGCTCCGAGGCGGCGGCCAGGTGGTCGGCGACGGCGTCCACGTCCAGGTAGCTGGACCCGTGCGTGCCCGGGGCATCGGCATAGGGCTCGCGCAGCAGGGCCGACCGCGAGCCGATCGAGCCGTCAATGTTCAGGTCGCCGGCCAGGCCAAGGACAGGGGTGCCCAGCGCCGCCAGCACCCCGCGCGCCTCCTCGGCGCTGCGGACGGCCTGCCCCCAGTAGGGCAGCACCTCCACCGCCGCGCCGGAGCCGGCGGCGCCGGAGCCGGCGGCGCCGGAGAGGGCGGCCAATGATGCCAGATCCTCCGCGGAGCCCACATGCGGGGCGGCCATCTCGGCCACGGCCACGTAGCCGGCCGCAGCGGCGGCGTCCAAGGCGCGGCGCTGGACGCGGGTGCGCTCGGCCGGCTCCAGCCGGCGCGATTCGGCCCGGGCTCCGTGGTGGGCCTCGCGGACCACCAGTCCCTCCCCCAGCCAGCCATCCAGCTCCGCGAGCCCACAGTGCCCGGCCAGGGCCGCGGAGACCACTGCGGAGTGCACGTCGACACGCGAGAGGTAGACCATCCTTCCGGGAGCGGCGCGCTCGAGCTCGGCCAGGGTGGGCGGGCGCCCCTCGGGCCAGTTGTTTTCATCCCAGCCATGGCCCAGCACGATGCCGGGGGCCGCCGCGGCGGCCGCCGCGACCAGGTCCAGCGCGAGCCCCAATGTCGCGGCCACGCCCAGATCCACCGAGCCTAGGGCCAGGCCGGTCTCGGTGACGTGCACATGGGAGTCGACAAAGCCGGGGGTGACCAGCGCACCGGCCAGGTCCACCACCTGCATGCGGGCATCGGCCAGCGACGTGGCCGCGTGCTCGCCGCCCACCCACGCGACGGTGTCCCCGTCCACCAGCATCGCGGTGGCCAGGGGGTCGGCCGCACTGTAGACGGAGCCGTTGCGGTACAGGGTCAATGGCATGGGGGGTCCTTTCACACAAACAAAAAATTCGTCGGCGCCCGCCAGCGGGCGGTGGCGCTACTCGGCCACGGAGGAGTACGCCACCACGCCGCGGCGGACGGCGTCGATGCTGCGCACGCAGGTCCGGCCAAAGCCGGCGGGCATGCCGGGCACCTTGGCCAGCTGGTCCAGCAGATCGATGACCTGCTTGGCCCAGCGGACAAAGTCGCCGGCGGCCAGGTCCGTGCCGTCCAGCACCTCCTGCAGGGGCTTGCCGCGGGCCCACTTGTACATGGGCCAGACCAGGCCGAGCTCCGGCTCCCCGGTGAGGGGCAGCTTGTGTGCCTCCTCGACGTCCTGGAGCACCGACCATTGGCGCACGACGGTGTCCACCGCGGATTCGAGCGAGATGCTGGGCATCCGGGGGCGCACGCCGCGCTCCTCGCGCTTGGCCTGGTAGACCAGCATGGAGGCAAGGCAGGCCAGCTCGGCTTCATCAAGGTCGTCGAAGGCGCCCTCGCGCAGGCACAGCGAGACCAGCAGGTCCTTTTCGCCGTAGACCCGGCGCAGTCGTTCGCCGTCGGCGCTGGGCTTCGGGTTTCCGCTGGCGTCCGTTTCCACATAGCCGAACGCCGAGAGGACATCGCACACGCGGTCAAAGGTTTTGGCAATGGTGTTGGTGCGGCCCTGGATCTGCCGCAGCAGGACGTCCGTTTCGCGGCGCAGCTTCCACCAGCGCTCGGACCAGCGGGCATGGCTTTCCCGGTCGCTGCAGCCGTGGCACGGGTGCGCGCTGAGCTGGCGGCGGATGGCGGCAATGGCCTCTTCCTGCTCCGCGGCGGTGTGGCGCAGCGCAAAGCCAGTGTTCCGGGCGGTGCCGGCACGCCGGGGGGTCTCCGACTGGAGGGCATTCGCCACCGAAGAGAGCAGGTCCTTGCGGTCCTTGGCCACCTTGACGTTGAACTGTTTGGGGATGCGCACCTGCACCAGCGCGGACAGTGGACCGTTGAGGTCATGGACGCTCAGCCGGCGCACCTCCTTGTCCACGGTGAGGACCGTGGGCCGCGGCTCGTGGGCAAAGGCATCGGCGGCGACGACGACGGCGTGGCCGGGCGCCCGGCCCAGGGGTACATTCACGACGTCGCCCGGCCGCAGGCTGGCCAGCGAGTCCTCGACGGCGGAGCGGCGGCGGCGGGCGTTGGCGCGCGACGCCTCATCCTCCAGCTCGCCCAGCCGGCGGCGCAGCGCCGAGTACTCGGCAAAATCCCCGAGGTGGCAGGTCATCGACTTTTCGTAGCCGGCCAGGGATTCCTCCCTGGAGCGGACCTGGCGGGCCAGGCCCACCACGGACCGGTCCGCCTGGAACTGCGCGAAGGAAGATTCAAGGATCTGGCGGGAGCGCCCGCGGCCAAACTGGGCCATCAGGTTGATGCTCATGTTGTAGGTGGGGCTGAAGCTGGAGTTCAGCGGGTAGGTCCGACGGGACGCGAGGCCGGCCACGGCGGCCGGGTCCGTTCCCGGCTGCCACAGCACCACGGCGTGGCCCTCGATGTCGATGCCGCGCCGGCCCGCACGGCCCGTCAGCTGGGTGTACTCCCCCGCGGTGATGTCCACATGGGCCTCGCCGTTGAACTTCTCCAGCTTTTCCAGCACCACCGACCGGGCGGGCATGTTGACGCCCAGGGCCAGGGTTTCGGTGGCGAAGACCGCCCGGACCAGGCCGTCGGCAAAGAGCTTCTCCACCACTTCCTTGAAGGTCGGCAGCATGCCGGCGTGGTGGGCGGCCAGGCCCCGCAGCAGGCCATCGCGCCAGCCCCAGTAACCAAGGACTTCGCGGTCGTCGTGCGGCAGGTCGGCGCAGGCCTCGTCCACGCGGCGGGCAATCTCGCTCTGCTCGGCGTCGGTGGTCAGCCACAGCCCTGCATCCGAACACTGCTTCACGGCGGCATCGCAGCCGGCCCGGGAAAAGATGAAGGTGATGGCCGGCAAGAGGCTGGCCCGCTCCAGCGCGGTGATGACCTGGGCGCGGGTGGCCTTGCGGACCACCTGGCGGTCCTGCGGGGCCGGCTCCTGGCGGCCGTTGCGCTTGGACTTGTCCCGGCGGACCGGGCGGCCGCCATGGCCGTAGCGGCCGCGGAAGTTGGAGGTGGACTCGCTGCGGGCCAGCCGCGCCAGCTCCGGGTTGACGTCCCATTCCGTGCCCGTGGCCGGCTCGCCGGGAACGGGCAGCTCGTCAAAGGACGTGCCGCTGGCAAAGAGGTCCACCACATCACGGCCCACCAGGACGTGCTGCCACAGAGGCACCGGGCGGTGTTCGGAGACGATGACGTCCGTGTCGCCGCGGACGGTGTCCAGCCAGGCGCCGAATTCCTCGGCGTTGGAGACGGTGGCGCTCAGCGAGGCCAGCTGGACCTCGCTGGGGAGGTGGATGATCACCTCTTCCCAGACGGCACCGCGGAAGCGGTCCGCCAGGTAGTGGACCTCGTCCATGACCACAAAGGCCAGATCGTCCAGTGCCTCGGAACCGGCGTAGAGCATGTTGCGCAGGACCTCGGTGGTCATCACCACCACCGGCGCATCGGCGTTGATGTTGGTGTCCCCGGTCAGCAGGCCCACGTTCTCGTGGCCGTACTTGAGCGCCAGCTCGGAATACTTCTGGTTGCTCAGGGCCTTGATCGGCGTCGTGTAGAACGCCTTGCGGCCCTTGGCCAGGGCCAGGTAGACGGCGAACTCGCCCACGATGGTCTTTCCGGCACCCGTGGGGGCCGCCACCAGCACGCCCCGCCCGGCCTCCAGCGAGGCGCAGGCGCGTTCCTGGAAGTCATCAAGCTCAAACCCAAAGGATTCCTTGAAGGCACCGTAGCGGGTGCGGGCCTGTGCAGAGCGGGCCTTGGCCTGGCGGTACTTGTCAGACGGTGAGAGGTGTGCTGGCTCGGACATGATCCAAGCCTACGGCAGCTAGAGCTGCTCCAGATCCGTCAACGCAGTGGCCGAGTCGGCCGTGGCGTCGGTCTCGTCCAGGCGCTTGGCGTTGCGCCGGTCGCGGCGCTTGTCGTTGAGCATGCACAGCCCGATGGCGCCGAAGTAGAGCACCAGCAGCGGCGCGGCGAGGAAGAACATGGAGAAGGCATCGGCGCCCGGGGCCGCCATGGCGGAGACCACTGTCACGGCCAGGATGGTGATCCGCCAGGCCTTCAGGAAGGTGCGTCCGCGCACCAGCCCGGCGGCGTTGACGCCGAACAGCACCACGGGAACCAGGAAGGCAATGCCCATGAAGAGCATCAGCTGCATGACGAACTGCATGTAGTCCGTGGCGTGGATGATGTTGGAGCCGCCCGTGGGGGTGAAGGAGGTCAGGGCATGCACAATGTTGGGCATGATGAGCCAGCCCACCCAGATGCCGGCGGCAAAGAGCGGAATGGCCGCGAACATGTACCCCAGCGTGTAGCCGCGTTCCTTCTTGGTCAGGCCGGGGGTTATGAAAGCCCAGAGCTGGTAGATCCAGATCGGGGAGGAAAAAATGGCGCCCAGGAACAGCGAGGCCTGGAGCTTGAGGTCGAACGAGGTGGAAACGCCGTCGAAGTTCAGCGTGGCGACAACGCCGCGGTCCCGGCTAATGGCGGAAATGGGCTCGGCGACGTCGGTGAACAGCTGGTCGTACATGATCCAGCCGACGACGGCGCCGAGCACCAAAGCGATTGCACATTTGAAGAGCCTGTTGCGCAGCTCAATCAGGTGGTCCTTCAGGGCCATCCGGCCCTCAGGGTTGGCTTTGCGGCCTTTCAAAGTGCTCACTGTGCCTAGGCGGGGTTGTTGGTGCCGGTGGAGGTGCCGTCACCGGCACCGGTGGTACCGTCCTGCGGCGGGTTGTTGACGATCTTGCCTTCGACGGGGGCCTCTGCGGGCTTCGCGGCCGGGGCCGGCGTTTCCTTGCCGTCGTTCTTCATTTCCTTGACCTCGGACTTGATGATCCGCATGGACTGGCCCAGGCTGCGGGCCATGCCGGGAAGCTTCGGTGCAGCAAAGAGCAATACGACCACAATGATGATGATCAAGAGCACCCACGGGTTCTCAAACAACTTACCCACAATAAGTCCTTTCCTTTTGGTTCATCCTACGTCCTTAACAGCTGTGATGTCACTCAAGGATTGGAGTTGCCCACGCTCGGTTCTGCGCGCGACACGCCGGAGGCGGCGCGCGAGGATGCGTGCTTCTTTGGCGTTTACGTAATCATCCTTCATTTGTTCGGGCGACGCAAAAACCGCCCAACCAGGTGTCGGCGCGCCGCCGAGACTGGCTTCGCCAGCGTCTTCAGCGCGCCGGACTGCCGCTAATTCGCCGGACTTCGCCCGCTGGTAGGCGCCCAGGCGCGCACCGGCGTCCTCAAAGGCATCCAGGGTGCGCATGGCGCTGCGCCAGAGCCAGAAGCCCAGCGCCGCCACATAGACCAGCGAGAGCGCCAACAGCGCAATCCAAATGACGATCCAGGTCCACCAAGGCATTTGGACAGTCTAGCCCGGATTTTTCATCGGACGGCGGTCGGGGCGTTGGGTGCGGGTTTTGCCGTCCCGGCGGGCTGAATCGGATTTCGGGTGTGGCTGATGGACCCGGGGGCGCCGGGCTGTGCGCGGGCTTCCACTGTTCCCGTTGGTGTTCTTCTTTCCTGCTCGTTGGTTGACGGGGGGTTGCGGTGTCAGGCCCGCAGGAGGACCGCGGGGCGGTTCGCGGCTGCGGCGATCCGTTCAATGGCTTCGAGCAGGGCGCTGATCAGGGGTTGCTCCGGCGCGGCGGCGGGCAGCAGCAGGTGGTTCCGGCGGGCGCGGGTGATGATTTTCCCGGCGGTGGCGAAGAGCCGGTAGCGCCAGCGTTTGATGTCCCAGCCCCGTGCTTTGTGGCCGTCGGGCAGGGCGGTGAGCTGGAGCCAGGAGACCAGGTTCGCGGCCAGGACCGCGAGGTTGGCCCAGGCCTGGTTGGCAGCGAAATCGAAGAAGGGGAGCTTTCCGAGCCCGGTGTTCTTTAGGGTTTTGATGCGGTTCTCGGCCCGGCCGCGGGCCCGGTGCCGGGCATCCAGAAAAGGTCCGTGCCAGCGCGGGGAGTTCGTCAGAAACGCTGTCACACGGTGACCGTCGATGTCGAGCAGGGTCGGTGTCGCGCCGGGGTGCAGCGGTTCGGCGCGCAGGAAGATCTTCGTCCCCGGCGGGTAGTCATCGAGCGGGATCACCTGCGTGGCGTTGATGACCCAGGCGTCATCGCGTTCGACCCCGTCCTGGTCCAGGGCCGGTTGCCAGTATTTCTTGTCGTTGATCCAGTCGATCATGTGGGCCTTGCCGACCGGCACCGGGTACGAGGCGGAGAACTGCACGCCCCGCGAATGCAGGTACCAGAGGAACTTCCGGGACGCGCCGGCGCTGTCGGTGCGGACCAGGATCTTCTCCCCGTCCAGTTCCCCGGTCCCACCGTAGAGGGAGTCGGGCAGGACGGCGATGGCGGCCTCGAAGATGCGGATGTGGTCCTCGGCGTTGTTCGCCGTGGCCCCGCCGTGACGCAACAGTACCGCGAGTTCCTCCCCGGTGCCGCTGCCGGCACCGTAATCGAGGCTGGCGGTGAACGGGGCGAATCCGAACCCGCCCTTGTAGTTTCCGGTGGCCTGTTCCTTGTCCGAGTGCGAGGTCACCAAGGTGGCGTCGAGGTCGATGAGCAGCGGGTCCGCGGCCGTCGCCTTCACCGCCGGGCTGCGGTCTCCTGCGGCTTCCCATGCCCGGGTCCGCAGTTCCTTGGCCAGGGTCGAAAAGCCGTAATCGAAGACGTCCGGGTTCTTCACGGTGCGTTCGAAGAACCGGGAGACTGTTGCGTTCGAGGGCACGTTGCCGAACACGCCGGGCTGGGCGCGCAGGATGTCCAGGTCCGAGGCGTGCTCGCCGCCGGCGGCGAGCATCACCGCCAGCGACCCGAGCAGCCTCCCGGGCCGGTGTGAGGCCATCGCGGGGACGAACTGCCCGAGCCGGTCCTCGCACAGGTCCCGGAACCCGAGGGCGTCGATGAATGAGGTCAGGATCCGTCCCCCGGCATGGGAGACCAGCGACTGGCCGGTGAAAGTGACCGGGAGGGACGGGAAGACCTTGGTAGGCTGATGCATCGAAAAGGTGCTCCTTCAAGACACGGAAATAACGGCGTAGACACCCCTATTTTCCCTTGTCAGAGCACCTTTTCGTGTCTTAAACACACCCCTCAGCCCAACCCTGATGAAAACCCCGGGCTAGCGGCCAGTCCGGGAATCCCGGTTCGGTTCCCCGGCATAGTTGGCCAGGGCCTCCCGGAGCCAAGCCGCCACGGCCTCGGCGACATGCGGTGGCGAGGCCACGCGGCCGGCGCCGCCGAGCTTGGCCATCAGGGTGGCCACCACCTGCGGCTTCGCGGTGCGGATGCGCACCGCGGTGCCGCCGCCGGGCAGCGCCGCCACGGCCTCGGCGGCATAGGCGTCCGCCACCCAGCCGGCCGAGGCATCCAGGACGAGGACCACCTCGGCATCCTCGTCCCGTGGGGTGAAGAGCGTGGAGGGCACCGCGGAATCAAAGACCAGTCCGCGGTCCGGCGCCGGCTCCGCCAGGGCCTGGATCGATTTGATGTTGCTGAGCCGGAAGATCCGCTTGCCGTTGGCCCGCTGGCACCAGGCCTGGACATACCAGCGCGAGTCCACGGAGAACACCCGCAGCGGTTCGATCACCCGCTGTGTGGTCTCATCGCGCAGGGGCACCAGATAGGTGATGTCGGCGCAGCCGCGGGTGCGCACCAACTCCTGCAGGGTGGCAATCGTGTCCAGATCAGCATCCGCGGTGATCCGGGCCTCGACGGCGTCGGCCAGCCAGCCCTGGTCCCCGGCGATGGCACGGACATCGGCCAGCACCCGCTCCAGCGCAGCGCCGCCGTCGGCATTGGGCAGGGCCCGCAGTGACTCCAGCCCCACCAGCATCGCGCAGGCCTCCTCCTGCGTCAGGCGCAGCGGCTTGTCCAGCTTCTGCACGTCCCGGATGAAGACCACGTCCTCCTCCCAGCCGACGTCGATCAGGTCGCCATGGTAGCCGCCGGGCAGGCCGCAGACCGAGAGCTGGTCCAGGTCCTTTTGCAGCTCCGCCCGGCTGATGCCGAACTCGCCGGCGGCCTCGTCCTTGTCGATGCCGGGGTTCTGCACCAGGAACGGCACCAGATCCAGCAGCCGGCGAAGCCGGTCCTCCGTGCTGGGCCGGCCGTTCTTGGCGCGGGGCTTGCGGGAAAAGTCCACCTCGGCGGGGCCTTCCAGGGCGGCACCGGCGGCCGCGTGGAGGCGCGAGAGCACGGCGTCGTGCAGGGCCGCAGGCCCGACGACGACGGCCCCGGGACCCAGCGTGGCCAGATCGCCGGCCATCAGTTCGGGCTCGCGGTACGGAATCTCCAGCCGGTCCCAGCCGCCGCGGGCGGCGGGTGCCGAGGTGGTGGCATCCTCGCGCAGCAGCGCGGCGGTGCCGGCCCGCACCTCCACCACGGCCGTGTATTCCTGGCCCGTGCCCAGCGTGTCCAGCACGGTGGCGATGTCGAAGTCCGCGGGGCGCTCGAAGGTGGCGGCGGTGTTGATGGAGACCTCGCTGGTGATCCGGGAGAGCCGGAACAGGCGGGGTTCGCCGGAGGGGACGTCCAATCCGCTGAGGTACCACTGGCCGTATTTGTTGCCCAGGCCCCAGGGCTGGACGCTGCGCACGGTGCTCGTGTCCTGCTGCGAACGGCGGTAGCTGAAGGTGACGGGGTGGCTGTCGCGCAGCGCATCCCAGAGGCCATCGAAGGACGGGTCCTCGGTGCGGATGCGCGACTGGACGGCCCCGCCGTCGTTCATCGACTCGCGGCCGGTGACGTTTTCCAGCTTCCGCAGCGCGCGCATGGCCGCCGAGCCGAGCGTGGCCTGCTCCCAGACCTGGGCGGCCAGGCCCAGGACGGCGAGGGAGGCATCGTCCAGGCGGATTTCCGGCAGCCGGTATTCCTCCGGGGCGATCCGGTAGGTCCAGGTGTTGGGATCGTCGGCCGTGTGGATCTGCCGGGCCTGCATCGGGATGCCCAGTTTCTTGAGGTTGATCTTGTCCCTGTCGAACATGCGCTCGAAGGCCTCGTCGGAGGCCTGGGGATCGTAGCCGCGGATGTTGGCGCGGAGAAAGCCCTTGTCGTGGCCGTCACGGCTGCCCAGCAGCGCAATGACCAGGTTCAGGAGCCGTTCGATGGTGTCGATTTTCTTAGCTGGCACGACGCCAGCGTACTACCGGCACACCGGCAGCCGCGGATCGGCACGGGTAAGACATGAGGCCTTTCGCCACCGGGCGCTTAACGGCGGTGGCCCCGCGCGTTCGCAAACGTACGGGGCCACCGGGCAAGGGAGAGTGCTCCGCTTAGCCGCGCACACCCACGAGGTCGACAACGAAGATCAGGGCCTCGTTGGGGCCAATGGCTCCGCCGGCGCCGCGCGAACCGTAGGCCAGCTCGGAGGGGATCTCCAGGCGGCGGCGGCCGCCGACCTTCATGCCCAGCAGGCCTTGGTCCCAGCCCTGGATGACCTGGCCGACGCCCACGCGGAAGTCCAGCGGTGCGCCGCGGCCCCACGATGAGTCGAACTCCTCGCCGGTGGAGAAGGCCACGCCCACGTAATGCGTGGACACGGTACTGCCGGCGACGGCCTCGGTGCCCGTTCCCTCGATGAGGTCCTCAATCACCAGTTCGGTGGGGACCGCGTGGTCCGGGAAGTCGATTTCCGGCTTCTGGCGGTCGTACTCGCGTGCTCCGAAAGACATGATGCTCCTTATGGAATAGGAAATGGGAGGCGTTAAGAGTCTACTTCTTGGAGACAATATCGACGACGAAAACAAGAGTACCCGTGGGGCCTCCCTTACTCGCATCGTCACCGTAGCCCAACGACGACGGAATAACCATCAAGAGCTTGGAACCCACCTTTTGTCCGGTGAGTCCCTTTGTCCAACCTTCGATGACGCCCGTCAGCTTGAACTCAAGAGGTGTGCCCTTGTCGTAGCTGGAATCAAATTTGGTGCTGTTGGACCACTGCCATCCGGTATAGAGGGCGTTGATGGAATCGCTTTCGGTCAGGACGTCGCCGGATCCTTCACTGAGGACCTTGACTACCAGGTCCTTGGGGGCATCCGTCGAAGGAATCGTGATGCTGGGGATGCCCTTGTCATCAAATGCGACGGCCGGCAACTTGCCGTCCTTGTCTAGCTTGTCGGTCTCATCTTTGGAGAGCAGCTTGGGGGCATCGGTGGCGGACTGGATCAGGAAGACGCTCAGCATGCCCGGCTCGGCCGCCTGGCTGGGGGCAGTGGTGCTGCCAGCGGTGGGGGCGGCCGTGCTGCCGTCCGTCGGGGTGGCGCTCGGCGACGGCGTGGCGGCCGGCGTGGCCGGGGCACCCGGGGTGGCGTAGCCGATGAGGGAGCCCACCTTGGCACCGACGAAGCTGCCGTAGACCAGCGGGTAGGAGGTCTTGAACGTGTCGTCAAAGACCACCGTCTGGCCGGCAGCAGCGGTGAAGTTCTCACCCAGGGTGGTGCCGTCCACGGCGTTGAAGCCGATCTGGCGCAGCACCACCGACTGGCCGGCCTTGACGACGTCGCCCTTGCCCTCGTTGAGCACCTTGATGGACTCGGCCTCGATGGCCAGCGGCTTGTCGAATGTGACGGTCGGAGCCTTGCCCTCGCCCTCATCCTTGACCTTGACGGAGTTGAAGGTTTCGGCGTGGGTGGCGGGCAGGCTGGCAGACGACGACGCGTCCGACGAGGAGCCCGTGCTGCAGGCGGTGAGCAACAGCAGCGCGGGGAGGACGATGGCAAGAATGCGGCGCACAGAGACACTTTCGTTGGCAGGATGGGGCGGCCGGGGCGCAACGAAGGCGCACAGGGGCACTTCCAGTCTATCCATGGATGCTGGACATTCCCTGTCCGCGACCCTCCGCAGCCAACCACTCAGTCGATCGAAGCGATCAGGGCATCCACCCGTTCATCCACATTCGCGAACGGATCCTTGCACAGGATGGTCTGGTGCGAGCGGTCGTTGAGCTTCAGATGCACCCAGTCCACCGTGTAGTCCCGGCCGGCCTCCTGGGCGCGCCGGACAAAGTCGCCACGCAGCTTGGCCCGGGTGGTCTGCGGCGGCGTGTCGACGGCGGCCTTGACGTCCACATCGGTGCTGACGCGCGCCGTCGAGCCGCGCAGCTGCAGCAGGTTGAAGAGGCCGCGGGAGGGCGAAATGTCATGGTAGGTCAGATCCAGCTGGGCAATCCGCGGGCTGGAAATGTCCAGTCCGTTCCGTGCGGCGTAGCCGTCCAGCAGCTTTTTCTTGATGGCCCAATCAATCTCCGTGTCGATGCCGGAGATGTCCTGGGCCTCAATGGCGTCAAGGGTCCGCTCCCACAGGTCCAGGATCCGCGGCACCAAATCATGGTGGGCGCCGTTGGCGGCCACAAACGCCGTGGCCTTGGCCAGGTATTCGCGCTGGATCTCCAGCGCCGTCACCGTGCGGCCGTTGGCCATCTTCACCTGGACGCGCCCAGTGAGGTCGTGGGAGATCTCCCGGATGCTGCGGATGGGGTTTTCCATCCGCATGTCCCGCATGATGGTGCCCGCCTCCACCATCCGCAGGATCAGGTCGACGGTGCCGACTTTGAGCATGGAGGTGGTCTCGGACATGTTCGAGTCGCCCACGATGACATGCAGGCGCCGGTAGTACTCCGCGTCCGCGTGGGGTTCGTCCCGGGTGTTGATGATGGGACGCGAGCGGGTGGTGGCGGAGGAGACGCCCTCCCAGATGTGGTCTGCGCGCTGCGAGAACGCGTAGCCGGCCCCCTGCGCGGCGGGCAGCACCTTGCCCGCACCGGCAATCATCTGCCGGGTGACCAGGAAGGGGATCAGGATCTCCGCCAGGCGGGTGAACTCCCCGCGCCGCGGGATCAGGTAGTTCTCATGGCTGCCGTAGGAGTTGCCGGCGGAATCGGTGTTGTTCTTGAACAGGTACACCCGGCCCTCGTAGCCCTCCTGGTGCAGCCGCGTCTCGGCCTCCTGCACCAGGTCGTTGAGGATCAGCTCGCCGGCCCGGTCGTGGGCAATGAGCTGGGCGATGCCGTCGCATTCGGCCGTGGCATACTCCGGGTGCGATCCGACGTCGAGGTAGAGCCGCGAGCCGTTGGTGAGGAAGACATTGGAGGACCGGCCCCAGCTGACCACCTTGCGGAAGAGGTAGCGGGCCACCTCTTCCGGGGAGAGCGGGCGCGAGCCGGGGCTGGAGTAGGCGATGCCGAACTCCGTCTCGATGCCAAAGATTCTGCGGTCCATGGTCAGGCCTCGTTCCCGGCGGCCAAAATGGCGTCCACCTCGGTGTCGGTGATCCGGCGGAAGGCGCGGGCAATCCCCCGGTTGGTTTCCGAATTGCGTTCCAGCAGGGCCACCTCCAGCTTGGCCGCACCCAGCAGGGCCTCGCCGTTGCGGCCGGCGGCCAGTGCCGTGACGGCCAGGCGCAGCGACCGGGCCAGGCTGGTGCCGGCCACCCAGCCCGCGGCCACGGCATCCTGGACGGCCTCGGCGGCGCCGCCCATCGCGATGAATCCCGTCTCGTCGGCAATGGAGCCGTCGAAGGTCAGCCGGTAGATGTGGTCGCCGGCCTGGACGGGGGCAACCTCCGCCACCGCAAGCTCCACCTCGAAGGGCTTCTGCTCCGCGGTGAAGACGGCACCCAGGCTTTGGGCGTAGACGCTGGCCAGGCCGCGCGCCGTGACGTCCTCGCGGTCGTAGGAGTATCCCCGAACATCGGCGTAGCGGACCCCGGCCTGGCGCAGGCTCTCAAACTCGTTGTACTTGCCGACCGCCGCAAAGGCGATCTTGTCGTAGATCTCGCCGATTTTGTGCAGCGACGGCGAGGCGTTTTCCGCCACCAGCGCGATGCCCTCGGCACAGCTGATGACCACCACGGAGCGGCCGCGCGCAATGCCCTTGCGGGCAAAGTCGGCGCGGTCCTTCATGACCTGCTCGGGTGAAACGTAGAACTGCTGCGTCATCTCACGCCTCCCGTGCCAGGGCGGCGCGTGCGGCCACCACCGATTCGACGACGGCGGCCAGCTCGCGTTCGCTGACCTTCCGCGCCCCCGTGCGCGTCACCGTGTAGACGATGGGCCACAACTGGCGCACCATGTCCGGCCCGCCCGTGGCGGAATCGTCGTCGGAGGCGTCAAAGAGCGATTCCACGGCCACGGAGATGGCCGCACTTTCGGTGAGGTTGGGCTTCCACAGCTTTTTCATGGCGCCGCGGGCGAACACGGAGCCGGAGCCCACGCTGTGGTGCTCCACCTCCTCGTAGCGCCCGCCGGTGACGTCGTAGGAGAACAACCGGCCCACCGAGCGGGACGTGTCGAAGCCGGCAAAGAGGGGCACCACGGCCAGCCCCTGCAGGGCCATGGCCAGATTGGAGCGCACCATGGCGCCCAACCGGTTGGCCTTGCCGTCCAGGCTGAGCAGCGTGCCCTCGATCTTCTCGTAGTGCTCCAGCTCCACCTGGAACAGCCGCGTGATGTCCAGCGCGATGCCGGCGGTCCCGGCAATGCCCAGCACGGAGAACTGGTCCGCCGGGAACACCTTTTCGATGTGCCGGCTGGCAATCATCGTGCCCATGGTGGCGCGCCTGTCCCCCGCCATCAGCACGCCGCCGGCAAAGGTGACGGCCACGATGGTGGTGGCGTGCGGAACCTCGGGCCGCGCACCCGCAGGCAGCACGCCCTCCGGCAGCGACCGGCCATACGGCAGCAGGTCAGGACGCTGCTGGGCCAGGTGTTCGGTGAACGAGGAGGTGGCGGCGGCGGCAACGTCCGCCAGGGTCGAGGAGTGCCTGCGCTCTCCCATGGCCGGATCCTACTGTCCGCCCTTTTGGACGAACCCTCGGACAAATTCCTCGGCGTTGGATTCAAGCACGCCGTCGATCTCGTCCAACAGGTCGTCCAGGCCGGACGTGGCCGCCTGGGCCTGCCCGCTGGGGGTGGCGGGGGCCGGAGCCGCCGGCTCGGAAGCCTCGGTCTCCTCGCCCCGCTGGGGTGCGTTCTGTTGCTCTTGCGAGGCCATGGTGATTCCTTTCCAACGAGCCGCTTGTTTGGCGGCTAGCTCCATCCTGCCATGAGCGTACTCCTTCACCGGCCTTTGAGCGCGGGCAAATCCAGCAGTTCGGCCAGGAAGGATTCCGCGTCGGGGTGGCTGGCAAAAAGGCGGCCGGTCAGGGCCTCGGTTCCGCGCAGCGGCTCCCGGGTGGGCACGCGCTGGAGCCGGCGTGCACCGGGCAGTTCGAAGATCACCGAATCCCAGCTGGCCCCGACAATGCTCGCACCATAGCGCTGGATGCATTGGCCGCGGAAATAGGCCCGGGTGTCCGACGGCGGCTGCCGCACGGCCGCGGCGATGTCGGCCTCGGAGACCAGGCGCTCCATCCGGCCGCGGGCCAGCAACCGGTGGTACAGCCCCTTTTCGGGCCGGACATCGCTCCACTGCAGATCGATCAGGCCCAGCCGCGGATCGTTCCACGCCAGCGAATCCCGCTCCCGGTACTGCTCCAGCAGCCCCAGCTTGGCGGCCCACTCCACCTGTCCTGCCACCGTCTCCGGCCCCCGGGCCAGCCCGGTGAGAACCTCGGCCCAGCGGGCCAGGACGGTGCCCGTGTGGCCATCGCTCGACGCCGGGTGGCCGGCCCCGGTGGCCTCGGCGCGCCGGGCGGCGGCCTCGTAATACATCCACTGGATGTCCAGGGCCGTGGCGCGGCGCCCGTCCGCCAGCCGGTAGCTGTGCGCCAGCGCGGTGTCGTGGCTGACGCTGCGCAACGCCTCCACCGGCGAATGCACCTCCAGCACCGGTGCCTCGCCGTTTTCGATCAGGTCCAGCACCAGCGCCGTCGTGCCGAACTTCAGATAGGTGGAGACCTGGCCGAAGTTCGCATCGCCGATGATCACGTGCAGCCGGCGGTACTTCTCGGCCGTGGCGTGCGGCTCGTCGCGGGTGTTGATGATGGGGCGGCGGATGGTGGTCTCCAGTCCCACCTCGGCCTCGAAGAAGTCGGCCCGCTGGCTCAGCTGGAACCCGGGCTGCGACCCGTCCTGGCCCCGGCCCACGCGGCCGGCCCCGCAGATGAGCTGGCGCGTCACGAAGAACGGCGTCAGTCCCCGCACGATGGCGGAAAACGGCACCGAGCGCGGCATCAGGTAGTTCTCGTGGCTGCCGTAGGAGACGGCCTTGTTGTCCGTGTTGTTCTTGTACAGGTTCACGGCCGGCAGCACCGGGCTGGCGGCAATGCTGCGCACCGCGGCCAGCGCCACCAGGTCCCCCGCCGCATCCCAGCGCAGCGCGTCCAGCGGATTGGTGACCTCCGGGCTGGAATACTCCGGGTGGGCGTGGTCCACATAGAGGCGCGCGCCGTTGCCCAGCACCATGTTCATCATCAGCGGCCCACTGCCGCCGTCGTCGTCGAGCTCCCCGCCCTCCAGCGCCACCTGCGCGGCCGTCAGCTCCGGCGGCACATCCGTCAGCTGGGAGGGGTGCGCGGAGGCACGCGGCACCGTCCAGCCGCGTGCATCGGCCAGCGGATCCTCGTCCGTGTAGTCCCAGCGGGCCTCGCTGCCGCCGGCGGCCCGGTCCCCGCTGACCAGCGCGTAGGCGTGCACCACCTGGGTGGAGAGCCAGGTGGCGTTGGTGCCCGGGGCCGTGGGCGCGTGGATCCCGTATTCGGTCTCCGAGCCCATGACCCGGATGGCACTCACAGGTACTGGCCCGTGTTGGGCATGGTCTCCAGCGTCTTGCCAGGTTCCTGGCCGGCCTTGCCCTGGACGATGGTTCGGATGTAGGTGATCCGCTCGCCCTTCTTGCCGGAAATCCGCGCCCAGTCGTCCGGGTTGGTGGTGTTGGGCATGTCCTCGTGCTCGCGGAACTCGTCCACCACGGCACGGAGCAGGTGGTCGATCCGGATGCCCTTCTCCCCCAGCGTCAGCAGGTCCTTGATGGCGTACTTCTTGGCCCGGTCCACCACGTTCTGGATCACGGCGCCGGAGTTGAAGTCCTTGAAGTAGAGCATCTCGGTGTCACCGTTGGCGTAGGTGACCTCCAGGTACTCGTTGGACTTCTCGGTAGAGTACATCGCCTCCACCGTGCGCTGGATCATGGCCGCCACCGTGGCGTTGGCGTCGCCACCATTGGCGGCGATGTCGTCGGCGTGGAAGGGCAGATCGATGGTGATGTACTTGGCGAAGATGTCGGCCGCGGCCTCGGCGTCCGGGCGCTGGATCTTGACCTTCACGTCCAGCCGGCCCGGGCGCAGGATGGCCGGGTCGATCATGTCCTCGCGGTTGGAGGCGCCGATGACGATGACGTTGTCCAGCCGCTCCACGCCGTCGATCTCGCTCAGCAGCTGGGGCACGATGGTGGTTTCCACATCGGAGGAAATGCCTGTGCCGCGGGTGCGGAAGAGCGAGTCCATCTCGTCGAAGAAGACAACGACGGCGCTGCCGTCCGCGGCCTTCTCGCGGGCGCGGGAGAAGATCAGCCGGATCTGGCGCTCCGTCTCGCCCACATACTTGTCCAGCAGCTCCGGACCCTTGATGTTCAGGAAGTAGCTCTTCTGGTCGCGCACGCCGGAGCGCTCCGCGGCCCGGGCGGCCAGCGAGTTCGCCACGGCCTTGGCAATGAGCGTCTTGCCGCAACCGGGCGGGCCGTAGAGCAGGATGCCCTTGGGTGGCTTGAGCCCGTGCTCGCGGTACAGGTCCGGGTGCAGGAAGGGAAGCTCGACGGCGTCGCGGATCTGCTCGATCTGCGGGCCCAGGCCGCCAATGTCCGCGTAGGAAATGTCCGGGACTTCCTCCAGGATCAGGTTCTCCACCTCGGAGCGCGGGATCTTCTCCAGCGCATAGCCCGTGCGGGCGTCCAGGCTGAGGGCATCGCCCACGCGCAGCCGCTGCGACTGCAGCGAACCGGAGAGCCGGACCACCTTTTCCTCATCCGCGCGGCCCGTGACCAGAGCCCGGTCCGAGCCCAGCAGCTCCTTGATGGTCACCAGCTCGCCCACGCGTTCAAAGCCCAGCGCCGCCACCACTGTCAGGGACTCGTTGAGCAGCACCTCCTGGCCCACGCTGAGCTGGCGTATGTTCACCAGCGGGCTCAAGCCGACGCGCATCTTGCGGCCGGAATTGAACACATCAACGCTCTCCTCCGTGGCGGCCACACCCGTGGCACTCGCGGTGGGATGCTTGCGCGGGTTGATCTGCACCAGCGTGCCGAAGCTGAACGGGGCCTGGCCCTCGTTCTCCAGCGCCGTGCGCAGCTTCAGGATCTCCGTCTTGGCCGTCTCCAGCATGGTCACCAGCCGCGAGTTGTTGCTGGTGGCGGCGGCAAGCTGCCGGTCCAGGTTGCGAAGTTTGTCCCGCAGCACGTTCAACGCGCGCTCCGTGGCAGCCTGCTGGGCCGGTCCGGCAGGGTAGCCGATGCTCTCTTCGGGACCGGTGTTTGTCGGTTCGCTCATGGTGCTGGTGTCCTTCCGGGAGGGGCCGCTGGTTTAGACCCTAGTCCTCTTTATCAGCTTCAACGCTTTCCTGGCCACGGGTGTTTCGTTGCGTGCGCTTGGTCTGCACCGTGGAGGCGGCGTCGCGGGCGGCGCGGCGCAGCTTGCGGTCGGAGACCGCACGCTCCCCCACGGCCTCCGGCGTCCAGGCGTTGAGGTCTTCCTCGGTGAACTCCGCCTTGACCTTCTTCTTCAGGTTCAAACCCTTCACGCCGTCGGCCAACCGGCGTGTGACCATCAGGAAGCCGGTGTGTGCCACCATGCGGTGGTCCGGGCGCACGGCCAGGCCCTCCAGATGCCAGCCGCGGACCATGGATTCCCAGGCGTCGGGCTCGGTGAAGCGGCCGTCGGCGCGGATGGCCTCGGCGGTGCGGGAGAGCTGGGTGACGGTGGCAACGTAGTTGATCCACACGCCG
The DNA here is from genome assembly GCF_050156935.1 of Pseudarthrobacter sp. P1. Classification (NCBI taxonomy): domain Bacteria; kingdom Bacillati; phylum Actinomycetota; class Actinomycetes; order Micrococcales; family Micrococcaceae; genus Pseudarthrobacter; species Pseudarthrobacter sp. P1. The sequence continues at coordinate 892,757 of NZ_CP189584.1, forward strand.
CCCGGTGCCAGCACCGTGGCCACGGCCTCGATGCACTCCCACGGAGCCAGCATGTCCAGGACCACGCGATCAACGCTGCCGGGGGCCTCCTGGGCCACCACTTCGTCCTGGAAATCGCCGAGCGAGATCTTCCAGGCCGGGTGCGGGCCACCAAAGATGGTTTCCACGTTGCCGCGGGCAATGTCGGCAAACTCTTCCCGACGCTCGAAGGAGTGCAGGTAGCCGCCGTCGCCCACGGCGCGCAGCAGCGAGATGGACAGGGCGCCGGACCCGACCCCGGCCTCCACCACGCGGGCGCCGGGGTAGATGTCCGCCATCGTGACAATCTGGCCGGCATCCTTCGGGTAGACCACTGCCGCACCGCGGGGCATGGAGAGGACGAAGTCGCTCAGCAGCGGGCGCAGGGCCTGGTAGATCTGGCCGACGTTGCTCTCCACCATGGAACCCTCGGGCTTGCCAATGAGCTCGTCGTGGTTCAGGAAGCCCTTGTGGGTGTGGTAGGCCGTCCCCGGGGTCAGCGTGATGGTGTTCATGCGGCCGCGCTCATCCGTCAGCTGGACGCGTTCGCCGGCGCGGAACGGACCCCGGCGCACTGCGGCACCATGGGGTTCCGCCCCCTGCGCGGGCGAGGGGGTGGGAGTGTTCTGGCTCATAACTGTTGGGTCCATTCCTAGCGAAGGTGCAATGCGGGCCGGCCGCGCTGGCCGGAAAACGTGGGGTGCCCGGCGGAGGCCGGGACGGTCGGTGCGGGGCTGCTCAACGCGGGCCGCGGGGATCGGGTTTGCCGGTGATGGCTGCCACCACCACCTCCTGGCTCAGGACCCCCGTGACCTGGCCGGCCAGGTCAATGACCACATATTCGCCGCCGCCCAGCTGGGCAAGATACTGTACCAGTTCGTTGCCCGCCGCGCTCTGCGGCACATAGGCGCCGGGGGCCAGGGTGCGGCCCACGGCCGTGGCCACAGTGGTGGTTGCCGCCGCGGGCGGGACGCTGGCCAAGACGTGCTCATCCACCACCGCCGTCGGGCGCCCCTCGGGGCTGCACAGCACCAGGGCGGCACCGGGGTGGCTGGCACGCGCATTCCACAGCATGGCCACAGTGGAGGACTGCGGCAGGCCAATGGCCGGGGAGGCCAGCGCACCGGCACTGATGCCCGGCAGGCGCAGCCGCAAGCGGGCGTTCGTGATGGCCTGGCTGGCGCCCAGCCACAGGAAACCGGCGATCAGGATCGTGACGACGAGGGTGCTGGTGGAGGGCTGGCCGCCCTGCAGCAACGGGATGGCCACCACCGCGAGCACCAGCAGCACGACGACGGCGCGGCCGGCCCAGCCGGCGGCCACTGTGCCCTTTTCCTGGCTGCCCGTGGCCTTCCAGACGATGGTTTCCACCAGGCGGCCGCCGTCGAGCGGCAGTCCGGGCAGCACGTTGAAGGCACCGATCAGCAGGTTCGCCCAGACAAAGATGTTCAGCAGCGTCAGCAGCACCGCCGGCCACAGCGACGTGGGTGCCGGCGCCGGCATCAGCAACAGCCAGCCGGCACCGGCCAGCACAAAGTTGGCCACCGGCCCGGCGAAGGCGACCACCAGGGAACGGCCCGGTGTCGCGGTGAAGCTTTCAAACTGTGTGTGCCCGCCCCACAGGTTCAGCACAATCTTGCTGGTGGGCCAGTGGTACATCTTGGCCGCCAGGGCATGGGCGAGCTCGTGCACCAGCACGGAGAACAGCAGCAGCAACGCATAGGCGAAGGCCACCACATAGGACCAGGCGCCCAAGCCGCGGAAGCCGCTGCCCAGCTGCGGTCCAAAAACCGCCACCGTGATGGCCGCGATGAGGAACCAGGAATACGCGAGCACAATGGGGATGCCGGCAATCCTGCCCAGCGGGATCCCCTCGCGGCGCCGGCGTGCACCGCCCTTTGCATCGCTCACGCGCGCGCACCCTGCGGGCTGCGTGCCGCATGGCGGGCCAATTCGGCGCGCAGGTCCGCCGTCGTCCGGCCGGAGAGCGTGGGCCAGGTTGCCCGGCCCGGCGCCTCGCCCAGCGGGATGACATGCGGGATGGCGATGGTGGCCACGCCGGCGGCCATGGCGCTGGCAACACCGGGGACGGAGTCCTCCAGGGCCACGCAGTCCAGCACGCCCAGGCCGGGGTCGCTCCGCCGGAGACGTTCGACGGCGGCCAGGTACGGCTCCGGATGCGGCTTGCCGTTGGCCACCATGTCGCCGGTGACCATGAATTCAAAGTAGGGGTGGGGCAGGGCGTTGACGATCTCGGCCGCCAGCGGTCCCTCGCTCATGGTGACCAGGGCGCAGCGGACCTTGTTCTGCCACAGATCGTGCAGCAGCCCCTGGGCGCCGGGGCGCCACGGCACCTCCACGCGCACGCGCTCGATCACGCGGCCGGCCAGAAAGTCGACAATGCCGCGGATCGGCAGATCCACGCCGGCCTTCTGGAGGATGGCTGCGGAGGTCTCCAGCGCCTGGCCCACCAGGCCCATGGCCTGCTCGTGGGTCCAGGTCCCGCCGTGCGATTCCACCAACTCGGTCTCCGCGGCGATCCAGTACGGCTCGGTGTCCACCAGCGTGCCGTCCATGTCCCACAGGGCGGCCTTCAAGGTGCCGGGCGCATCCGTCCCGGCGGCGCCGTCGTCGTCCGTTTCGGCCGGCGAACCGTCCAACACGGCGGTGGCCGCACTGGGGGCGGTCTGGTCCTGGGGCGCGTCGGCACAATGCATAGGCCCAGTCTACGTGGCCCGGCTGGGCCATTCTCCACCTGCTGCGGCGCCCCGAAGGGCCCATTGCCGCGCTTGCGGAGGTTCAAGCCACGCCGGAGCCACAGAGGATATCCGCGTGGGTCCACTCGTCGTAGGGTGGAGAGGTGATGAGCAACGATCCAGCTGAGCAGAGCCCGGCACCACGGCTGATTGAGCCAGTGGCCGGACACGCACGCGCCACCGTCATGCTGGCCGCCTTCGAGGGCTGGAACGACGCCGGCGAGGCTGCCAGCGACGCCCTGAAGTACCTGCACCGGCTGTGGGACGCCAAGAAGCTGGCCACCATCGACCCCGACGAGTACTACGACTTCCAGTTCACCCGGCCCTCGGTGCGGCGCACCGCCGACGGCGGACGCCGGATCAAATGGCCCGCCACCAAGATCGCCAAGGCTTCCATCCCCGGCACGGCCATCGATGTCATCTTTGTGCACGGCATCGAACCGTCCTACAAATGGCGCGCCTACACGGCCGAGCTCCTGGCCCACGCCGCGGCATTGAATGTGAACTATGTCGTGCTCGTGGGGGCGCTGCTGGCCGACGTCCCGCACAGCCGGCCCATCCCCGTCACCACCACCAGCGAGGACGACGAAGTTCGCGAACGGCTGAATCTGGAAGCATCCCAGTACGAGGGGCCGATCGGCATCGTTGGGGTGCTCGGCGAATTGGCCATGCTGGCCGGCCTGCCCACCGTCTCGCTCTGGGCGGCGGTGCCGCACTATGTCGCGCAGGCGCCCTCGCCCAAGGCCCAGCTGGCACTGCTGCACCAGATCGAGGACCTGTTCCAGGTGCCGCTGAACACGGACGAGCTGGCCGAGGACGCCCAGGCGTGGGAACGCGGCGTGGACGAACTTGCCACCGAGGATGCCGAAATCGGCGCGTACGTCCACCAACTGGAGGAGGCCAAGGACACCGCAGACCTGCCCGAGGCAACCGGCGAGTCCATCGCCCGCGAGTTCGAGCGCTACCTCAAGCGCCGGGGTAAGGACCTCCCCTAGCTGCACCGATAGGCCACGGACCGTCTGGTGATCGACCCAGACCGGCCGCGGTGGTCGAGGCTGCCGAAACCCGGCGCGCTGGTCGAGCGAAGCCGAGACCCGGCGCGGCGCTGCGGTCGAACTCCCGGACCGGTGATCGACCGAGGCCGCCCGCGGCCGCGCGGAGATCCGGCCGCTCCCTCGGCTCGCACGCCCGCCGCGGGTCCCTCGCGGCCGTGGGCCCAGACCGGCCGCAGCCGGGTCGAGGCCCAGATGCCCCAAACGGCGGCGCCCAAACCCCGCTGGTCGAGCCTGTCGAGACCCGGTGCGCCGGCAGTAGGCTGTGCCGCATGGACAATCGTGGACGGCCCGGACGGTTCGGGGCGTGGCTAGTGCGCGCCGTCGTTCCCGCGGCGGCCCTGGCGCTGGTGGTGCTCGGCATCGGGATCACGCTGGTGTCCGGGCGGCAGGCCGGCTTCGGCTGGTTTGCCTATGCGCCCCTGCCGGACGAGGTGATCTTGCCGGGCGGTCTGGTGTTCCTCTCCGGGCCGGCCCAGCTGGGGCCGGCCGTGGCGGGCCTCGGGCTGGTGGTGCTGGCGTTTTGGTCCGGCTACCGGACGGCCCGCCGGCGGTGGTTTCCTGCACAGGGGGTGCCGGGGACGACCTTGTCCCCTTTTAATCGAAACCATGTTCGACCCATGTCCAGTTCACTAGAATTAGTGCATGGGCATCACGGCGTTTTCCCCCGCCCGGGAGGGGCAGGCACCGGGCGGGCATCTGCGCCGGATCATCACACTTGCCCACGCCGCGGCCGCGCAGACCTCCGGCGAAGCCAATGCGTCCGGCACCGATGGCGCCAAGCCCGGTGCCGGCTGCGGGCCGGACCCGCTCGCCCTGGCCGCCCTGCCCGATTTGGAGCTGGCCGTCCTGGCCGGCCAGCTGGAAACCCTCTCCCGGCACCTGGACGCGCTCAAGGTCCGCTGCGCCGGCGAGCTCGCCGTCCGCACCCTCGCCGGCCGGTACCGGGACACCGGGGCCGCGACCCCGGTGGCAATGCTCCGGGACGCCCTGGCCATCTCCGGGGCCGAGGCGGCCAGGCGGCTCGCCCTGGCCGCGGCGTTCCTGCCCGCCGTCGATCCGATCAGCCAAACCGTGGCCCCGCCGAAGCAGCCGGTGCTGGCCGCCGCGTTCCTGGCCGGGAACTGTTCGCTGGAGAACGCGCTGGTGGCTTCCCGGGCCGTGGCCGAGGCCTCCCGCCTGGCCGCCGGCGGACGGATCGGCGCCGCGGAGGTGGACGCGGTCGAGGCGTCGCTGGCCACCACCGCCGCCACGGAGTCCCCGGACTTCCTGGCCCGGGGCGCCCGGCGCATCCTGGCCCACCTGGACCCGGACGGGCAGGAACCCACCGAGGCCGAACTGCTGGCCAAGGAGGGCATCCACTTCGGGGCGCCGCGGCGCGGCATGGTCCGTTTCGACGGGCACCTGACCCAGCTGTCGTATGAGGAGCTGATGGCCGTGATGGGCACCGGCACCAACCCGCGCGGCACCGCCGGGATCCTGGCCGGCGGAGCCTTCGACGCCGTGGCCGTGCCCGGGCAGGGCGCGCCGCCGGCCTGGGCCACCGGCACCGGTGCCGCATCCGCAGCCTCTGCCGCCGGGGACGATGGCGCCGGAGGCCCGCCACAGGGCGCCTCGGACGCTTCGGACGGCATGGCCGGGGCCGGAACCGGGCCCGGCGGCGGGGACGGCAGCGGCCGGAGCCACCGGCGCGGACGGGTTCCGTGGGGAGGGGACCCCCGGTGCTGGCGATGCGGACGGGGATGCCGAGGCTGTGCTGGAATCCGCCGACCCGGCCGGCGTCGACCCGCACGTGGCCCGGAAACTGCTGGCCGGGCAGCGGCCCCGGCCCCAGCTGCTGCTGCACGCCCTGCTGGACTGCGTCCGCCTCGCCACCCGCACCGGCACCCTGGCCGACAACGGGGGCCTGCGCCCGCACCGACACCCTCCCGGACAACGGGGGCCTGCGCCCGCAACTGTTCATCACCGTGACCCTGGCCGAGCTCGCCGCCGGTCCCGGCAGCGCCGCCGTCCCGCACAGCGGCCCGATCCCGGCCGCCGCGATCCGCACGGCGGCCTGCGACGCCGGGATCATCCCGGCCGTGCTCGGCGCGGAGGGCGAGATCCTGGACGTGGGCCGGTCCCAGCGCCTCGTCCCGCCCCACATCCGCAGGGCGCTGCTCATCCGGGACCGGGGCTGCGCGTTCCCGGGCTGCGACCGGCCCCCGCAGTGGACCGACGCGCACCACATCGTCTAGCGGTCCCAAGGCGGGGACACCTCGGTGGAGAACTGCGTGCTGCTGTGTTCCTACCACCACCACCTCATCCACCACACCGGCTGGGAGGTCGAGTCCGTGCACGGCATCCCCTGGTTCACCCCGCCCCCATCCATCGACCCGCTCCGCCGGCCCCTGCGCAACGGGTACCACCACGCCGGGGAACCGCCGGGATGACGGACACCGCCGCCCCCGGGTGCGGGAGGCCCCGGCGTCGCCCGGCCACCGGGCCCTACCGGCCGGCCAGGGGCCGCCCGCAGCCCGATCTCCCCACGGCCGCGCGCGGCCTTGGGCCTCCGGCCGCGAGGGCCCAGCGGCGAGCTGGCGGGCCGGGTGAGCGGCCGGGGACGATCACCAGACATCGCGGTTCGACCGTGCAACTGCAGCACCCGGGGCTCGGCAGGCGGGGGCCTGGCCGGGCCAGCGCGGCACCAGATCTCCGTGCGGCTGAGGGCGGCCTGGGCCCACGGCCGCGAGGAGTCCGTGGCGAGCTTGCGAACGGTGGGAGCGGCTGGGGACGATCACCGGGAGCGGGTACGCCGAAACCCCCATACGGCCGCGAGGACGAATGAGGGTTCCTTGGTATTGGCATGCATGGCAGTTGGGCAAGCCCGCCCTCCAACCATCGGTCCAACGGACCTGCTGGTCGGCCGCGGAGTTGTTAGAGGACGACGCCCAGCAGCGACTCCACCAAGTCGGCAAAAATGGCGGCATCAAAGACCGACGGCATGGCACTCTCCGGGGTGGCATCCAGCCACGCATCGATGGCGGCCAGGGCGCGCGGTGCATCGAGATCGCTGGCCAGGGCGTTGCGGACCTCAACGAGGACCGTCTTGGCCGATCCCGTGGGCAAGGTGGGCATGCGGTCGCGCCAGCGGGCCAGGCGGGTCTGTGCCTGAACCAGCAGATCATCGGTCCAGAACCAGTCGCTGCGGTAGTGGTTGGCCAGAATCGCGAGCCGGATGGCCGCGGGGTCGACGCCGGCAGCCCGGAGCTTGGACACGAGCACCAGGTTGCCCTTGGACTTGCTCATCTTCTCGCCGTCGAGGCCCACCATGCCGGTGTGCGTGTAGTGCTGCGCCATCTGGACGTTGGCCAGGGCGAACGCGTGTCCGGCACCCATTTCGTGGTGCGGGAAGACCAAGTCGGAGCCACCGCCCTGGACGGTGAAAGGCTCGGGCAGGAAGCGCTGGGCAATGACCGTACACTCGATGTGCCAGCCGGGGCGTCCTGCGCCGAGCGAAGCGCCATCCCACGAGGGTTCGCCCTCGCGGGCCACGCGCCAGAGCAGGGCGTCCAGCGGGTGGCGTTTGCTGGCCCGGTCGGGATCGCCGCCGCGCTCGGCAAAGACCGGTCGCATTTCCTCTTCGGTCAGGCCGGAAATCTGGCCCAACCACCACGGACCGTCGTAGCCCTTGGTGTGGGCGTCGGACGAGGCGGCTTCGACGCTGAAGTAGATGTCGCCGTCGGGCTCGGAACCGGTGCCGGGAACGGCGTAGGCGAGGCCGGATTCGACCAGCTTCTCAATCTCGGGAACGATCCACTCGATGGCCTCGACGGCTCCGATGTAATGTTCGGGGCCCAGGACGTTCAGGGCTTCCATGTCCGACTGGAAGAGCTCGGTCTGCTCGAGGGCCAGGGCCCGCCAGTCAACTCCGTCGCGCTCGGCACGTTCCAGCAGGGGGTCGTCGATGTCGGTGACGTTTTGCACATAGCTGACCGTGGCACCGGCGTCGCGCCATGCCCGGTTGAGCAGATCAAAGCCCACGTAGGTGGCCGCGTGCCCCATGTGAGTAGCATCATACGGAGTAATGCCGCAGACATAGAGGCTGGCGTGGTCCTGAACCGGAAGGGGGACCACCTTGCCTGCACTTGTCTCAAACAACTGCAGGGCGGGCATGGCTCCGAGGAGCTCAGGGACGGGGCGGGACTTCCAACTCTTCACGTCCCTAGACTACTGGCCCGCCGAGATGACGTTGAATCCAAGCAGGACGAATAGCAGCAAACCCAGCGCAATCCGGTACCAAACGAAAATCCGGTAGCTCTTGGTGGAGACATACTTCAGGAACCAGCCGATGATCAGGTAGCCGACGCCGAAGGCCACCACTGTCGCCAGCACGGTTTCCCCGATGCCGAAGGGGCCCTGGGCGCCCTCGTGTTTGGCAAAGATCTTGTAGAGCTCATAAAAGCCGCTGCCGAAGACGGCGGGGATGGCCAGCAGGAACGAGTAGCGCGCGGCGGCTTCACGGGTGTAGCCCATCAGCAGGCCGGCGGTGATGGTGCCGCCGGACCGGGAAACACCGGGAATCAGGGCCAGTGCCTGGGCCAGGCCGAAGAAGATGCCGTGCTTGTAGGTCAGCTCGGACAGCTCGCGCTGGTGCTTGCCGACGGCGTCGGCCACGGCCAGGATCAGGCCGAAAACGATCAGCGTGGTGGCCACGAGCCACAGATTGCGCAGGGTGCTTTCGATGGCGTGCTGGAAGAGCACGCCGAGGATCACGATGGGAATGCTGCCCAGGATCACCAGCCAGCCCATCCGGACGTCGGGATCCTGCCGGGAGCCCTTGCCGCGCAGGGATCCAAACCAGGCCGTGATGATGCGCACAATGTCTCGCCAAAAGAAGACGACGACGGCGGTTTCGGTGCCCAATTGGGAAACTGCCGTAAAGGCGGCGCCAGGGTCTGCGCCGCTTGGCAGGAATTTGCCCACAATAAAGAGGTGGGCGCTGGAAGAGATGGGGAGGAATTCGGTCAATCCCTGAATAAGTCCAAGGAATGCAGCTTCAAACCAGTTCACCCACTGAGCCTAAAGCATTGGCTCCAGCGCTTCTGGCGTCATGGGTCCGGAAGCAGCAAAATATTCCACCAGCGGCACGTAAAGTGGAAATATGCAACAACGATTTGTCGGCACCAGTGGATTGCGTGTCTCAGCCCTGGCCCTGGGCACGATGGGGTGGGGTGCCGAAACCGAGCCCGAGACCGCGCGGGGACAATTGGCCGCGTTTGTGGAGGCCGGCGGCACCACGCTGGACACTGCCGTCAGCTATGGCGAGGGCCGCAGCGAGGCCATCCTGGGTTCCATGATCGGCGACGTCGTGGCACGCAGCGAGGTGGTGCTGGTCTCCAAGGCGGGCATCAGCCATCGCCGCGGGCGCCGGATGGTGGACACCTCGCGCCGGGCGATGCTGGCCGGGCTGGATGCCAGCCTGGCCCGGCTGGGCACCGACCACCTTGACCTGTGGCTGGTGAACATCTGGGACGAAAACGTGCCGCTGGATGAAACCTTGAGCGCCCTGGACCTCGCCGTCTCCACCGGTCGCGCCCGCTACGCCGGCGTCTCCAACTACAACGGCTGGCAGCTGGCCCGCGCCGCCACGCTGTCGGACACTGCACTGGTGGCCAACCAGGTGGAATATTCGCTCCTGCACCGTGCGGCGGAGCGGGAAATCATCCCCGCGGCCGAGCACATGGGTTCGGGCCTGCTGTGCTGGGCGCCGCTGGGCCGGGGCGTGTTGACCGGAAAGTACCGGGGCACCATGCCAGCGGATTCGCGCGGAGCCAGTGCCTCCATGGCGTCATATGTCGAGCCCTACCTCAGCGGTCACGCCACGGCTGTCACCGAATCCGTGGCGACAGCGGCCAAGGGGCTTGGCCGCAAGCCCTTGGATGTGGCGCTGAGCTGGCTGCTGGCGCAACACAATGTGGCCGGGGCCGTGGTTGGTCCGCGCACCGAGGAACAGCTGGCGGAGATCCTCGCCGCCACCCTGGAGCCGCTGCCGGAACAGATCTCCGCAGTCCTGGACGAAATCTCGGCGCCCGGCCGCTAGGACCCCAGCCGGGGGCCACCGCCTGGTGGCTGCGGCGAGGCGTCAGTCCTCGATGGGCTCGAAATCTCCGTCTGCGCCGTTGAGGACCGCAAGACCGTCGTCGTCCTCATCCTCGTCCTCCTCATCATCACCTTCATAGATGACCAGGGGCGTGACCTCGTTGTAGCTGTCGAAGAGGACTTCTTCATAAACCTCGAAGGCGTCCACGACGGCCAGGTAGGCATTCTCCACGGCGGGATCATCGTCCCCGCGGCGGGCGGAAGCCGCTACCAGGTGCTCCTCTAGTGCGTTGGTCAGGGACTGCAGCGCGGCACGCGGATCAATGCTCATGCTTAGAAGCTACCAGCGTGCTGCCCAATGCGTAACCCCACGGATCGGTCCGTAATATGCCTGTTCCAAGGGGGCTGGACGGACGGCCAAATCGGTGCACAATGGAGGGCAGTGAAGGAATCAATGGCATCAGCGTCCGGCATCCGGCAACGCGACTACGCACGTCAGTACGAGTACCTCGTACTGACGCTCACCCCTGCCGATTCCCTGCCGCTGGCACACCAGCGGCTGCGCGAACACGCCGAATACGGCAAGTGGGAGCTGGAACGCAGCCTGCTCTACATAGGCGGTGGCCGGCAGTACTGGCTGCGCCGGCGGATCTTCCGCGTGGAGCGGACCGTCTAGGGCCACAGGCCACCACCCGGCCCGCTCCGCCACGCTGCCACCGGCCTGCTCCAACCCGGAGCGCCGTGGCTACTCGATCGGTCCGAGCCAGGCGTTGGCGATGGTGCCGTGCGCCGACTCGCCGTCGGAGGGGTGGAAGATGCCCGCCAGCACATCCCGGTACAAGCGGCCGAGCTCGTTCCCGGCAAAGTAGCTGCCGCCACCCGAGCACCGGATGGCCAGATCCACCACCTCGCGGGCTGTCTCGGTGGCGCGGACCTTCAGCCCCACCAGTTTGGGGAACCACAGGGGCCCGTGGTCGACCAGCGCGTCCACGTCGCGGCCGATCGCCTCCAGCTGCGGGTAGAGACCGTCCATGGCCATGGCGGCGTCGGCCACCTTCCACCGGATGTCCGGATCCTGCGCGTACGTCTTGCCCTCGTACTTCTTGGACGTGCGGCGCTTGGCGTTGGCTACGGCCAGCTCCACGGCCCGCTCGCCGATGCCCGTGTAGACGGCGGCCAGCAGCGTCTCAAAGCAGGCAAAGATGGCAAAGATCAGCGGGTCGGCGTTGGGGCCCACCGGCAGGGTGCGGAACACCTTGTCCGCCGGGACAACTGCCCCCTCCAACACCGTGGTGCAGGACTGGCTGGCCCGCATGCCCACGGTGTTCCAGTCGTCCTTGATGCGGTAGTCGGGGGTGTCGCGGGTGATGAACCCGTGGATGAGCCGCGGCTCCTCCCCCGTGCTGTCCTTGCCAAAGATCCCCAGCCGGGTCCACGCCGGGCTCAGGCTGGTGAAGATTTTGGTGCCGGTGAAGGCGTACGATCCGTCGCCCTGCGGGGCGGCCTCGGTGAAGGAGTCGAAGAGGACCTGGTCGTTGCCGGCCTCGGAGTTGCCGAAGGCGAAGACCTCCCCGGCTACGGCCTCCGTGAGGACGTAGTGCAGCGAATCATCGCCGCGCTCGGCCAGGACATGTGCGACGCCGGTCCAGACCAGGTGCATGTTGATCGCCAGGGCGGTGGCCGGGGCGGCCGTGGCCAGCCGGCGCTGGGCGGCGGCGACCTCTTGGAGCCCAAACCCGGCACCGCCGTCGTCGACCGGGGTAAAGAGGCCAAGGTACCCCTGGGCCTTCAACTCCGCCAGGTCCTCGTGGAAGAACTCGTTGCGCTCGTCGTAGCCGGCGGCGCGCCCGCGGAAGCGCTCGAGCAGCTCGTCGGGCAGGATGTCCGTGATGGTGCGTGCTGTCACTGCCGGCTCCTAGTAGTTGCTGAGCAGGCGGTCCAGCACGCGGCTGCCGAACTTCAGCGACTCCACGGGAACGCGCTCGTCCACGCCGTGGAACATGCCGGTGAAGTCCAGTTCCGGCGGCAGCTGCAGCGGGGCGAAGCCGTAGCCGGTGATGCCCAGCCGGCTGAGCGACTTGTTGTCGGTGCCGCCGGAGAGCGTGTACGGCAGGACGGCGGCGCCCGGATCCTCGGAGTGCAGGGCATCGATCATGGAATCGACCAGGTTGCCGGAGAATGGCGTCTCCAGCGATACATCGTTGTGGATGGTGCTGACGTCGACGCCGGCACCGGCGAGGTCGCGGATGATTTCCAGCACCTGCTCGTGCTGCCCTGGCAGGGTGCGGACATCGATATAGGCCTCGGCCTCGGCCGGGATCACATTGGCCTTGTAGCCGCCCTTGAGGAAGGTGGGGTTGGAGGTGTTCTGCAGCGTGGCGCCGACAAAGCGGGCCACAGTGCCCAGCTGGTCCAGCAGGGTCTGCGGGTTGGACTCGTCAAACTCGACGCCGGTGAGCTCGGAGACGCCCTCGAGGAACTGGCGGGTGGTGGCCGTGTATTCGATGGGCCACTGGTGCTCGCCGATGCGGGTGACGGCGCGGGCCAGCCGGGTGACGGCGTTGTCCGTGTTGATCTGCGAGCCGTGGCCCGCGCGGCCGTGGGCCGTCAGCCGGAGCCAGGCGATGCCCTTTTCGGCCGTTTGGAGCAGGTAGGCACGCTTGCCGCCGATCTCCGCGGAGAAACCGCCCACCTCGGAGATCGACTCGGTGGCACCGGCGAAGAGTTCAGGCTTGTTGTCCACGGTCCAGGAGGCACCGTACTGGCCGCCGGCCTCCTCGTCGGCAAACATGGCGAAGATGATGTCGCGCTTGGGCTTGCGTCCCTCGCGGGCCATGCCGCGCAGCACGGAAAGGATCATGGCGTCCATGTCCTTCATGTCCACCGCGCCGCGGCCCCAGATCAGCCCGTCCTTCTCCTCGGCGCCGAAGGGGTCCACGCTCCACTCATGCTTCAGTGCGGGAACGACGTCGAGGTGGCCATGGACCACCAGCGCACCAAGTGAGGAATCCTCGCCCTCCATCCGGGCCACCACATTCGCCCGACCCGGGGCCGACTCGAACAAAGTGGCCTCCAGGCCCACCTCTTCGATCAGCGCCGCCGTGTACTCCGCCGCTTTGCGCTCCCCCGGCCCCTGGTTGTCACCGAAATTGGTGGTGTCGATGCGGATGAGGTCCTGGCAAATACGGACAACTTCGTCTTCGGGCCGGAGGGATTCCACGGGTGCTCCTTCATCAATTCTGCGGTGTCTGATCAGCCTACATCGCGGCGAAACAGGCCCCTGGTTTCCTCGATTGGTGTTTGCCGCAAAAGTCGTGCTAGAGTCTTTCTCGCTGCTTCGGCCGCTAGAGAAACAAACCGAAAGGTGAGCTTCTCGGTGTTCGAATGCCCACCTGCGCGGGTGGCGGAATGGCAGACGCGCTAGCTTGAGGTGCTAGTCCTGGAAACGGGGTGGGGGTTCAAGTCCCCCTCCGCGCACAAGATGACCCCCTAGAATTCAAGGATTCTAGGGGGTCTTTCTGTTTCCCGTTGACAGGGACCCGATTTCCGTTGACACGCTATTCCCGAAAGTGGATCGTTAAGGCCCATGGCATCACTTCGCGTCCTCACCCGCACCGACGAAACCCAAGCATTCAAGGTCCTCTGGCGGGATTCAGACACAGGCAAGCAGACGTCAAAGACGTTCGACGACCCTGGCACCGCGGACATGTTCCTGGACTTCCTGAACGCCAACGGCCAATCGCTCGCGCTGGCCGACCGGGCCATCAGCATGATGCGCTCCAAGGCGCCCACGGTGAAAGCAGCGATCGCGCGCCACATTGAAACTCTGGGCGGCGTCGAGTCCGGAACCCTACACCGCTACCGGCAGCTCGCACGCAACCACATCAACCCGAAGCTTGGCCCCTATCCGGTGGACAAGTTAACGCGGGAGGACGTGCTGGCCTGGTTCAACGCCATGACCCTGTCGGCCAAGTCCAAGAAGAACATCCACGCCCTGTTGTCATCAGCACTGGAATCGGCCATCGCGGACCGGCACATCGTCGAGAACCCCGCCAAGGGCATCAGGGACAGCAAGTCGGCCGCCGCGATCAAGACGCGCGACCCCGTATTCCTCTCTCCGGCAGAGTTTGAGGCGCTCACCGGCGCGTTCGACAGCCGGTACGTGACGCTGCTGAAGTTGCTGGCCGGCTCGGGGCTGCGCTTCAGCGAAGCCACCGCCCTGCGGAAGCGGGACGTCAAGCGAAAAGAGGACCGCTACAGCCTGTCGGTCACGAGGGCTTGGAAGAAGACAGATCAGGGCATCGCAATCGGGGGGCCCAAGTCGCCGAAGTCCATTCGCACCGTCGCACTGTCCAAGACACTCACCGATCCGATCAACGCAGAGCTGGCCGGCCTCAAGCCTGACGACCTGGTCTTCACGCTCCCCGAGGGCGGGCGCCTTCCCAACAACCGCTTTCATGAGAATTACTGGGATGAGGTGGTGGACCGGCTGGTCGCGGAGGGCAAGTTGCACGACGCGCCCACCCCCCACGACCTGCGCCACACGCACGCGAGCTGGCTGATTGCGGCCGGCGTCCCGCTGCCGGTCATCCAGGCGCGACTCGGCCACGAGAACATCACCACGACAGTGGGAACGTATGGGCATCTGCAGAATGATGCGGACTCGCTGGCGGCCGACGCGCTCGACTAGCGGATTTCGTAGCCCACGAGCAAGCGCATCGTCAGCCATTCGTCGGGATCCAATGCCGAAATGTAGGCAATGACATCGACTGGTGTCACCCACAGCTCACTGGCAATGCCGTTGATTGTTCCGTGCGCGCGTGCGGCGTGCATGAACGGCCGCGGCGCAATGAGGCGGGTCGCCGCCCATTTGTTGACCCGATCGCACCCGTCCGGACACTGGCTTGCATAGTATCGATGCCCCTCCAGGTGCATCGATGCCGACCTGCGCCTGACAAAGTCGGGCGGGTTGGTCTGGGTGATTTCTGGTAGGCCCCCCTGGGCGCTCATGTGGTGCAACTCTCATACCCTTTTCTTGTCCGTTCGCCGTGCTGGTGAACGTTTTCAAGGGTATCCATGGCCAGTGACGCTCCCACGGCAATGTTGGCCAAGGTTGGACAGGGTTCCCTACTCCCTAGTCGCTGTACAGCTGGTTCTTGTAGGTGCGGAACCGGTACGAAATCTCCGCCAGTAGCTCCTCGTCGGTCAGTTGCGAGGCCCGCCGTACCGGCACCGTTTCGGCTTCCTCGGCCGCCAGGTCGGACCAGGTCGACTCGTGGGCGTTGCGGAGCATTTCGGACATCGTGACGGATTCGATGGGGACGTGTTCCCGGTCGTTCCACATGTCTTGCATGGAACCTGGGCGCCATCCAAGGGCAGACTCGATTTTGGCCCGGTTTACGTCCGTCGCCCAGCGAGTGCCGTCCTCCATTGTGCGGAGTGTCTTGACGTCCATCCCGGCGATTTTCGCGAGTCGAAGTTGGGGCATCCCCTTTTCCAGCCTGGCCTCTAGTATCAGATGCCCAATGGCCTTCTGCATGTCTGTATCTTTCACAGTTTCATCTTCCATGCCACACGAGGGAACATCAACCACGCCACCCTATCCAAGGGCAAGCAATCGTGGGGAAACAGGCCTTGTAATTTACCTCTCAAATGCCAGATTTTGACTAGTATCGGCACTAATTCCACTGCCTTCCACACACTTGGCTTGCATTGTTCCCTTGAGTTCCCTAAGCTTGGAGCATGACAACGCCAACACGCACCAAGACAAGGGAAGTGCGCAACAACTACCCCAACCATGATTGGGAAGAATTCGGCTCCGCACTCCGCGAGGCACGAACCAGCCGCGACATCACCCAGGCCGAACTCGCCACCGCTATCGGCTTCCGTTCCCACTGCTCCATCTCCAACATTGAGTCCGGCGTCAAGCCGATGACCAACGGCAAGCTCAACAAAGCCGCAAAGTTCCTTGGCGTACTGCCGTCTGAGATTCGCCCCGAAAACTCCCCCACTCCCCGTAGTTCCAAGGCAACCCGGCCATGACACTGAAAACGGCAGCCGAAGCAGCCCAACAGCTCGGCCACATCACAGCCCACACCATCATGGGCATGGCCAAACGCCACGAGATCAGCTACGTACGCGGGCCCCGCGGCAAAGTCCTGCTCACGGATGACCAGATCGCTGGCATTGTCGAGCACCTCACGCAGCAGCCCCGGACGGTAGAAGTGACCGAGTCGCAGCCAATGGGCATCGACTCGCTGACCTCAGCACGGTCCCAATCCCTCAGCAAACGGGCCGGACGATGAATCCCGACAGTGAACTCTTCATGGCCATCCGTGAAGCCATCAACGACGCCGACGGCGCCGCAGGCTCACCAGACGATCTGCTGACACTGCAAGCCCGGGCAGCCATCCGGGCAATGAAAGAACTCTGCTACTTCAAGGCCGCCGGCACGGAGTACGCAATGCGCCGGGACGGCGTCACCGAAGAGCATGGCTTCAACACGGAAGAGCAGGCCAGACAGTGGGTTGGCCAGCAGGCCATCCCCGAGGATTACGAAATCCACCATCGTCTGGTCGGGCCCTGGTCGGCAACCGTGGCCACCAAGTAGCACCACACCCCCTATGTTTCCCGCCGTCATTGGCCGGGTCTATTTGTCGCGCCTTGCGAGGGCCGCGCACGCCTTTTGACAACTTCATAGCACTACCGGGCCGGTTCGTTACTGCGTGACGGCGACTGAATCAGTAGCACCAGCCCACCACCCTTGGCGATTTACCCGCACGACGGGGCGCCAGTACCCGCCCCAGGGCGGAGGTCAACCCAAGGAGCCCTGCACCGGCCAGCCGGTCACCCGCACTCGTGATGCGGCAGGGCACTCCCCCACCAGAAAGGATCTATCTCATGAATGAGATAACACGGGCGGTCCGCCCGCACCATGCCCGGCAGGGATTCCCCAGCACAACGGAGGACACGATGAAACTCGCCACCAACCCCACGCTCGTGGAACGCTCAACGGACGGCGCGCTGCGCGTCTCATCCCTGGCCCTCGCGGAAGGCGCCGGCGTTGAACACCGCGCAGTCCTGCAGCTGATCACCAACAACATCGACGACCTTGAGCAGTTCGGAGGGGTCGCATTTGAAATGCGACCCTTTGCCACCGCCGGAGGGACGCAGACTCAGCGCATCGCCTTGCTGAATGAGCAGCAAGCCACGTTGATCATGACCTATCTGCGGAACACCGAGAAGGTGAAGGCGTTCAAGCTCGCACTTGTGAAGGCGTTCTTCGAGATGGCCAAGCGGCTGGCCGCGCCGGCTATGGACCTCACCAGCTTGGCTGGCATTGATGCGATCTTGAACGCTGGCAAGGCCGCACTCAACCGGGCCATTGAGGCCGAGCAGCGAGCCGAGAAGTCGGAGGCGCGTGTGGACCTGATCGAGGGCGGCAAGGGATTCGCTGTACGCGAGTTCCACAAACACTACTTCTCCACAACCCCCGAGAAAGAGTTCAACGAGTTCCTGTATCACCGGAAGTTGCTGATCGACCAGCGCGGGGCGCGGGGCCGTGATGCCAAGGGCAAGTTGAAGAACGGCAAGGCGCACCGCCACCCCGCCGCGGCCGGCAAGCGGTTCTTCTTCCTGGACCCGTACATCGATCCGGACACCGGAGATCGGCACTATTCCACGAAGGTTCGCCCTGGCGCACCGGAGACCGAGCTTGTCGAATACTTGACGACCAACGGCTTCGAGTCGAACAACAACCGATTTACCACGAACATCAAGGAGCTTTCAGCATGAGCCGCGAACGTCTTTACCGCGTCCAGATCACCGAGTACCCCGAGGCTGCATGGGGCCGATACAAGCTCCCGAACGGGGAACTGTCTGACCTGTACTTGCGCACCAGC
Source organism: Pseudarthrobacter sp. P1 (assembly GCF_050156935.1). NCBI lineage: Bacteria > Bacillati > Actinomycetota > Actinomycetes > Micrococcales > Micrococcaceae > Pseudarthrobacter > Pseudarthrobacter sp. P1. Next base: position 910,565 of record NZ_CP189584.1, read on the forward strand.
TGGCAGCCGGCGGGCTGGGAGAGCATGGAGAACGCGAGGGACCGCGACGGGAACCCGCGTGAGTTCTGGTGGCCGTCCACGTCCCGGACTTACGCTTCCCGATCCGCAGCTGTTGAGCGTGCGGCGCTGATCGAGTCATACGGGGCAACGGCTGTTGTGCTGGAAACGGAGACCGCCTGGATTCCCCTGGCTGAGGCGAACGCGTTGCGGAAGCGCCGCCGTGTCAATGCGCGTATCGCCACGTTGCAGGCCGAGATCGAGAAGCTGGCCGCGGCGTGAGCGTCCTGGACATCTCGGCCGGTCCCTTCGCCGCGCATGGCGTGGCCGCGTGAGTGCTGATATGGCGTTGCTGCATGCGGAGCGGGCGCGGGTGGCTGTTGTGATCGGGGATTTGGAGGCGCAGATGCACGAGGGCGACGCGTCCGTGATCGAGGCGCTGGAGGCCGAGCTGCAGGCCCACGACGACAGGATGGCCGTCCTCGGCTTCGCCATCAAAACCCTGACTGACCCGGAATGGAGGACCCGATGAGCAACTACAATCCAGAGAGTGAGCGAAAAGGTGAGCGAGCAGGAAGCCGCACGAGTCTTGGCCGATCTGAAGCGGAAGCAGGACGCACTGGACACGGCGTTGCGCGTCCGCAATGCGGCCATCGTGGAGGCCATGCAGCTCAAGGGAGTCTCCCGTCAGGAGATGGCCACCATGACAGGCCTGTCGGTGCCGCGCCTGTATCAAATCAGAGACGGCCGCAACTAGGAACTAGAGCAAGTGGACTTATAGTTTCCTACTTGCACTTAGCTATAGTTTCCTATAGTCTTTTACTCGTAAGGCACCTTAAAAAGGTGAGGGTCCCGGATTGCAGTCCAGGACCCTCGAAAGCCACCACAACCAGTTCAAAGGACATGTGATGACCGCTACCCAGCTTACCCATTTTCCGGATCGTCTGGACTCGTGCAGTGACCTGCGCCCGTCCGCGACCGAGGCAGCCAATATCCTGGCCGCCCATTTGCCCCGCGTTGTTGCTGACTCCCCCGCCGGGGATGACCTCGGCCAGGCGCGGCGCGAACTCTCCGCCGCAACACACCGGGACCTGAACAAGGACCGGTTCGAGGCGGCAGCCGAGTACGGCGAATTCCTCCGGAACTCCCGCGACGGCGAGCACTGGGGATTCCGTGGCCCGGCCGAAGCGGTCGACCACTACGAGGACATGCTCCGCGCCGCGATCCTCACCCTCGTTGACGCCCTCCCTGACCGTGACGCGCTGTGAGCGCCGTCTTCCTGATCGTCGTTGTCGCGGCGATCATCCTGGGCTGCTTCATCCCCGCAGCGATCCGGCATGACCGGAAGAACCACTAACCCACCCCCTTTGGAAGGACCTGCACCATGAGCACCATGATTACCCGCGCCGAGATCAACAACTTCCAGCGCCTCTCCCACGCCGCCATCGAACCGACAGGCAACCTGATCATCCTGGCCGGCATGAACGGCGCCGGGAAGACCAGCACGCTGGACGCCATCGAGTCCGTGCTGTGTGGCCACAACGGCCGGAACATCAAGCGGCCCATCAAGGACGGCCACGGGAAGGCCAGCATCGAGACGACGCTGGCCGATGGCAAGGTCATCACCCGCAAGTACACCCCGTCCGGCACGACGATGGTCGCGAAGAACGCTGACGGGTCCAAGCTGTCCCAGGCGGAGCTGAACGGCATGATCAGCAGCCTCGGCATCGATGCCTCGACGTTCGCGACCAGCGGTGAGAAGGAGCAGCTCAAGACGCTGCTCTCCGTCGTGGAGTTGCCGTTCGTTCCGGCAGAGCTGGACGCGGAACGTGCCTCGGTCTTTGCTGAGCGCCGTGACGTGAACCGGTATGTGGCCCAGCTGGACGCCCAGCTGAAAGCCTTCCTGCCCATGGCCACTGACCTGCCGGACGAAGAAGTCAGTTTGTCTGAGCTTCTGGAAGTACTGCGGGCTGCCGAAGCCACCCAGCAACGCTGCTCTGACGCACGATCACGGTTGTGGAATGCGGAATCACGGGTGAACTCCATCCGGGCCGAACTCGCAGAAGCTGAATCCGAGCTGGCCGGCGCCATGGCGGCTGCCAAGGAATGGGAGCTGGCCACCATCCCCGACACCGACTCGATCAAGCATCAGATCGACACTGCAGAGGTCACCAACTCACAGATCCGTGTGAGTCGCGAGAAGAAGGCCGTCGCCAAGAATCTGGAAGTCACCCAGCGGGAAGCGAACGAGCTGACCGCGAGGCTCGCCGAGATTGACCAGCGCAAGGCTGCCGGTTTGGCTGTCGCTGAGATGCCGATCGATGGCCTGTCCTTCGACGATGAGGGCGTGCTGTACCAGGGCGTGCCGTTCTCCCGGGCGTCAGGGGCCGAGCAGATCATCGTCTCCGCGGCCATGATCATCGCCACCGATCCGGAACTGCGCACCATGGTGATCCGCAACGGCAACGTCCTGGACGCAAACAGTCTGCAGATCCTGCAGGACATGGGCGAGGCCAACGATTTCCAGATCTTCATCGAGTGGGTCACGGAGTCCACGGATCACGAGTACGTGTTCGTGGATGGCGAGTTGGCATCATGAGCCACGAGTTGGAGCGCCTGGACGCGAAGGTGCAGGGCCGGCCTCCCCGACACCGTGCCGACCCCGTCGACTTCGAACCCACCGATGCGCAGCTCGCCGGCCAGGGCATCTACACCGAACCGACCGACCCGCACGACTCCCCCAGCTACGAAAGGAACCAGCCATGAAAGCCATGATCAAGACCGGCGCCCGGCCAACAGCACCGAAGCCGGTAGTCGCCAAGACCACCATCGCCACCGGATCCGCCATCATGAAGCCCGCGCCCAAGGCCACCGCGAAGGGCCTGACGTTCACGCACTCTGGCCACCGCTACCGGCTCGACGGGCTCCCTGTCACCGGCGTCACCACACTCATCGGCGAAGGCGTCCCCAAGGGTGCACTGATCCCGTGGGCGGCCGAGATGGCAGGCCAGTGGGCCCTCGATCACGTCGAGCAGCTGCAGGTCATGCCCGCCGACGAGGCCCTGCGGGAGATGAAGTTCGCGTGGCGCAAGCACCGCGACGACGCCGGCACCACCGGAACAGCGGTGCACAAGCTCGCCGAGCAGCTGTCCAGGACAGGTGTGGTTGAAGCTGACGACGACTTGGCCGGATACGTCGAAGGCTTCGCGCAGTTCCTGGAGGACTGGCAGATCACCGCCGTCCTGCTCGAGCGGCCCTGCGGGAACCGGACCCACCACTATGCGGGCACGTTCGACATGTATGCCACGTCCCCGCTGCTCATGACGGCCGAAGAGATCGCCGCCGGCTGGGTGGTGCAGATCGACTTGAAGACGTCCAAGGGCGTCTACGGGGAGACGGCGTTGCAGTTGGCCGCGTACTCGAAGGCTGAGTTCTACCTTGACGAGGACGGCCAGGAACAGCCCATGCCGAAGGTCATCAAGACGTTCGTCGCCCACGTAACCCCGATGGACCGCGACGATGCGCATGCCCGCTACGGCGACCGCCCCCTGGGCACGAGCCTTTACCCGATGGCCACCAGCCCGGCTGAGATTGACGAGCACTTCGGATGGTTCCTCGCCGCGGCATTCACGGCCAAGGCAAAGAAGCTCCGCGAGGCGCTCGCCCTCGAACCACTGGCCCTGCCTGCGGCGGTGGCCGCATGAGCGCCCCGTTCCAGTACGTGGACCATGAGAAAGGGCAAGGCGTGGAGCTCTACTACGAAGACGAGTGCATCGCGCTCAACACGTGGGACCGAAAGCGCGGCCCTGGAGACCACGAGATCATGCTCAACCCGCGAGCCGTTGAGCTTCTTATCCAATCCCTGACCGAGATGCAGGCATCCATCCGAACCCGATACCAGAAAGCAATCGAATCATGAGCGAAGTAGCCCTCACCCAAACCGCCGGCCCACTGGCCCCGGCGCCGTCCATCAACCGCCCCGCCTTGAACGCGACCGCCACGACCATCTCCCTGCTGGAGTGGGCGCAGGAGTTGGACGCCGCGCACCGTCTCGGCACCGCCCTGTGCGGCACGGAGTTTGTTCCGGCGTCGTTCCGGGGAAAGCCAGAAGCGGCAGCAGCGGCGATCCTCGCGGGCAAGTCCCTCGGCCTGGACCCGATGAACGCCCTGTCGAACATCTTCGTCGTGCAGGGCCGTCCGGCCATGTACGCCCGCACCATGGTCGCCCTTGTGCTGGCTGCAGGGCACGACATCCGCCGCACCGCAGCGACTCCCGATTCCGTCACTGTCATGGGCCGCCGCAAGGGCCAGCAGGAATGGCAGGAATTCACCTGGACCATCGACCGTGCACGCACGGCCGGGTATCTGGGCAACAAGAAATACTCGACCGACCCGACCGCCATGCTCACGGCCAAGGCACAGGCTGAGGCATGCCGCACCATCGCCCCCGACGTGCTGACCGGTATCGCCGCCACGAGCGTGGAGGAAGTTGAACTGGATGACCTTGGCGAGGTGCCCTCCACAGCGCCCGCCGCCACCGAGGCTCCGAAGGCGAAGCGGACGATCACTCGCCGTCAGGCACCGTCACCGGCCCTGCCCGCCGTCGTAGTGGACGCTCCAGCCCCCGAGCCCGAGCCCGCTGGGCCCGCGCCGGAGCCGGGGTGCAGCCGTGCCCAGCAGACCGCCCTTGGCGAGGCAATGAGGGCCGCCGGTCACACCACCAAGGAGCAGATGCTCCACCTTGCCAGCGAGTGGGCCGGGCGCGAGATCGCCTCATCCTCGGAGCTGAACGTCACCGAGGCGGCGCAGCTCACGCAGGAAATCACCGACGCCCTCAACGCGGCCGCCGCCGACCAGGCAACCGGGGAACTCCCGGACGCCGAGTACGACCCCACCCTTGACCCCGCATGGGGCACCACAGAAGCGAGCGTCTAACCCATGGGTGATGTCACCGTAGTCGGCAACGTCGGCGAACCGCAGCTGAAATTCACACCCTCCGGCAAGCCCGTGCTCGAGTTCTCCCTGGCCGAGAACCACTCGAAGAAGAACCAGCAGGGTGGGTGGGACGAAGACGGCACGACCTGGCGGCGCGTGGCCATCTGGGACAAGAAAGCCGAGGCGCTGGCTGAGGTCCTGCGCAAGGGCGACCGCGTCATTGCGACCGGTCAGGAGCGCATCCGGGAATGGGATGCCAAGGACGGGTCCAAGGGCCAGTCATTGGAGCTGAGCGCCCGAGACGTCGGCATCATCCCCCGCGCCCCGCAGGCCGCGCAGGGCGGCGGGTATGCGCCCGCCGCGGCAAGTACCGGCGCATGGACGCCTGACGCGGGCGCCGGCGGCTGGGGTGCCCAGTCTGACGGTCCAGCTTTCTAGATCTTCTCCCTGCGGTGGGTGCCAGCTCAAGAGCTGGCACCCACCACTGAAAGGACCACCACCATGTTTTGCACCCACTGCCACCGGCCCATGCGCCCGGCCCGGATCCGCGCAGCTGACGCGCCGGGCACCGTGACCCTGCACAACCAGGCCGCCTGCGCCGGCTGCCACCGCCGCAACGCCCGCCTCGCCGGGATGGGCAACACCCCTGAGCGAGAGGCCTCCGCCGAAGCCCGACACATGCACAACCTACGCTCCACGGCCCACTACATCACCAACCGCCGCCGACGCGGCATCCCCAGACAAGGAACCCGAACAGCATGAGCCTGCCAACAATCAGAGTGTCCATCGATTGCGGCGCCTGCTACGCCCCGGTGGAGCACGACGGCGACCAGTACGTCTGCTTCGACTGCGGCCTTTGCTGGGCGACCGATGATGTCTTCGATGACAGCCCAGCCGCGTTCCTCGATGAAGACGCCACACCCTGCGGCGAACCTTCCGGCGACAGGAAGCACGTGGACGTACAGCCCTTCCGCACCATCAACGGCGTGGTGAAGGAATGGCGCGAATGGACCCACGTCTACACCGCATGCAACCTCCCAGCCGGACACACCTCCACGCACGAGTTCCCCCTGACCACCACACATCGAGACCTGGAGGCCACAGCGTGAAGCCCATTGCCCTGACCCCGCCGCGGCAGCGTCTGGTCATCCCGCGCCGGCCGACCACGGAACCCACCTGCGACTCCTGCGGAATGCCACTGCGCGCCACTGCTGAATGTGCGGGTTGCTCGGAATGAGCACCTACCAGTACGGGCGGTCGCGCACAGAACAGGCAGCCTCGCTGGACCGGCAACTGCGCTCGGCCGCCCTGCTGGAAAAGACCGCCCACGAAACAGCGGCCAAAATCCTCGCAGACGCCGACACCGCAGCCCGGGCCCTGATCGCCGCGGCCATCGCCCAGGCCGACCGGATCCGTGCCGCCACAGACAAGAAAACCTCCCGGGCCCTGATTGCCGCCGAGCACGAAGCCAACCGGATCCGGGAACGCGCCTACCTTGAGGGCCGGGCCCGCGCCGACGCCCAACGCATCGAGCATGACCGACACCTTGCCGCGACGCAGCGCCGCGAAGCCCTGGCCACCGGCCGGCATTAACCACACGGAAAGGACCGCCCCGAACGGAGCGTGGCGCCGAAACCCTGCGTCCCACCAACATTCCACCGCCGACCTAGCTTTGGGACACAGCGCCCCGTCAATGGATCACCCAAGGTTTGGGGCCTGCCACCCAGCAACCCCCAACACATAAGGACAGACCCCCTTTGAACACGCACCACCAGCCGCCCGCCACGCTGGCCAACATCCCGCCCCTAGCCCACATCCAGGACGAGATCATCCAAGCCCTCACCAAAGCGCGGCAGGACCTCCAGCAGGCACGCAGCAACACCGGATCCAGAGTGGCCATCGCCATCGCCATGGAAGAACGGATCGCCACCGCCCGCCTGGCACGCGACTACGGCATGACCCACGCCCGCATCGCCGAACCCCTCGCCATGACCGGCCCCGGCGTCCGCATCATGCTCAAACGCGCCAACACCACCCACCGCAACGCAATGGAGGAGGGCAGCGAAGATGGCCCGCATTAGGAACTTGAAACCAGACTTTTGGACCGACGAAAAACTGGTCGAACTGGAAGTCTGGGAGCGCCTTCTGTTCATCGGCCTGTGGAACTTCGCAGACGACCAGGGGTACATGCCGTACTCGCCTAAACGGATCAAGATGCAGGTCTTCCCCGCGGACTCTCTAGATGTCTCTAGAGGACTACAGAGCCTTATATCCATCGGTGCGCTAACTCTGTACGACTCAGAGAGTGGTCAGGTACTCCACGTCACCAACTGGTCCAAGCACCAGAAGGTCTCCAACCCGTCCAGGTCAAAATACGACGAAATGGACCTCACTCTGGCCGACACCGAACCAGAAAAACCCCGGAAACACGCGGAATTTACCCCCGAAATTCCAGAGCCCTACGCAAACCCTCCCGAATCCTCTAGAGGACTACATAAGGAAAGGGAAGGGGAAAAGGAAGTGGAAAGGGAAAGGGAAGGGGAAAGGGGTTCTCTGGTCGCCTTACGTAACTACAGTCACCAAGCAAACAACGAAATTTCGCCACGCGAAAAAATCAACACCGGCTCGCGCATCGTCAACGAATTCCTCGCCACCATCCCCGACGTGAAATTCCCCGCCAAAATCCGCAACGAACTCACCGCCCACACCACAGCCAGCATCAAAGACGGAATCCACCCCACCCACATCACCCGCGGACTCCAACTATGGAACGACGCCGGCTACCCCGCCAGCACACTCCCCAACTCCATCGTCCAAGCCCAACGCGAAGCCAACGGAGCCCCCACACCCGGCACCCCACGCCCACGCCGAGCCACCGGAACCGAACGCGCCATCGCCGCCCTCGCCATCGACACCAGCAGCATCGGAGAACACCCATGACACCCGACCAGACCAAACAACTCCTCGCCAAAGCCGCACTCATCGACAACCGCAACATCGACCTCGAAACCATCAGGGCCTGGCACGAAATCATCGGCCACCTCGACTACCCCACCGCACTCACCGCACTCACCATCCACCGCCAAGAATCAGCCGACTACCTCCAACCAGCCCACATCATCACCAACATCCGCCGCGCCCGCGACCACCAAGAAACCCAAACCAACCGCCACCGCGCCATCAACCCCACCCCGCCCGCACCCCGCAGCAAAATGCCCGCCTGGTTCCGCGACGCCGTAACAAACTTCGGCCGTGAAGAGCGAACACAAGACACGCGAACGATTGGCGCCGAGGGTGCCTAACCGGTCAGTCACGGGGCAGGCGGTGGGCGCGGTGGTGAAGGGCGCTGTGCGTCATCGGTGGGCGCGGGTCCGGATGCGACAGGCCACAGGCAACCCAGAATCGGGGCATTGACGCCCGGAAACGGTTCATTCGGGTACTGGGGCCACCCAAACAATTACAGGCGCTTAGAACGCCGCACAGCACGACGACGAAAACTTGAGAGGAACCACCCATGAAGCGTGAATGCCAGTGCAAGGAGGCCCGGCACGTCCACGGGACCAAGACGATGTATGTGGTCGATCGGTGCCGGTGCGTACCGTGTCGGGAGGAGGCTCGCCGGGCCGAATTTGAACGCCGCCGTGCCATCGCCTACGGCCGCTACGACACTGGCCGGGTCGATGCTGATCCTGTCCGGGCGCATGTCCGGTACCTGATGGCCAATGGGATTTCTTGGAAGGCCGTGGCCAAGGCGGCGGGCTTGTCGACCTCGACCGTGTGTGCGCTGCTGTATGGCCGGTACGAGCGTGGCCACGCACCCTACCCGCGAGTGGCAGCCAAGACGGCTGCCGCGATACTCGCCGTCAAACCCACCCTGGACAACATGGCGGAGGGTGCCTTGGTGGATCCGGCCGGTTCGATGCGCCGCCTGCAGGCTTTGGTGGCCCTTGGGTGGTCACAGGCGCGGCTCGCGCAACGGTTGGGCGTCACGAGTTCGAACTCCACGCACCTGTTCACGGGGTCCCGGCAGGTCACGGCACGCACGGCCAGGGCCGTCCGGGCACTGTATGACGAACTCTGGAACCAGCCGCAGGAGCCTGTGGAATGGCGGGCGAAGATTGCTGCGTCCCGGGCCCGGCGCAAAGCGGCGCAGCTCGGCTGGTTGCCGCCGATGGCGTGGGATGACGAGACCATCGATGACCCGGCCACGGCCCCTATGGCGGCTGCTGTCCCAATCCATGAGCTGGCCCGGGTTGAGGACGTCGAACACCTGGTTGCAACCGGTGCGGATTGGGGCGAGATCATCGGCCGGCTTGGGACCACCCGCGTGGCGTTGGAACGGTATCTGCACCGTCAAGGCCGTGGGGACCTGGTTACCCGGGCGAAGACCATGGCCGACCGGCGGGCCTACTCCCGCGCGTCCTGACCAAGGCACGCACAACACGCACTCACCCCCCCCCCCCCCGAAAGGACACCCCCCCCATGACCATGATCATGGCCTGCCAGCTGGATTTGCTGGACCTGCTTCACCCGGAGCCGGCACCGCCCGCCCTGGCGCCCGCTACAGTGACGCCGTTGCTGTGTCCGGGGTGCGGGGAGGCGTCGCCGGACGCTTGGTCGGCCCGCAACGATCACTGGATCCACCCGGCCGACACCCGCGACTTTGGCCGCCCCGTGTGCATCCGGATGAACCTCACCCGCGGCCACGTCCTGTACTGGCTCAAATGCCTCTCCGGAGAGTACGTGGCACCGGACAAGAAATGCTGCCACGGCGCCATGAAACACCACAAAGGCAGGGTCACCCGCGCCTACGAACTTGAGCACCTCCGCGAAGACCTGGCCAAAGCCCAAGCGGCATGGCCTGACATGGCCTGGCTCCGACCCCTCCTCGACAAGCATGGTGTCACGCTCGAAGAAGCTGGACTGGATGACGACGGATGGGGTGCCAGCTGCCACCGCAAAGGGTGCGACTGGGTCACACGAGAGGCGGGGTACGCATCCCGGCCCGCGGCCATGGACGCGCTGCATGCCCACGAAAGGGAGGCACACAGTGCCTGAGTTGCCGGAGTCTGTCCGTCGCCTCATGGGCGTGCCGGCGGGTCATGATCTGCCGCCGTTCTGGGATGGTGTGCCGGTGACCTGGCGCGGGTGGCAGACCATCGAGACCACCCTTGGCCTGCATCTGCCGTTGGAGCAGGTCGCGTGCGCCCAGTGCGGCGGCCTCGGCGGCCGGTCCTTGATCAACACTGGCACGCGGCCAGCGACCGGACCGCGCGAAGGATGGCCCAACCCCGCCCGCGACATTCACGCGTTCCGCTGCCCCCACTGCGGCCACGACGCCGTCTGGGACATGGCCACCAACCAGCACTGGGACCTCGACCCCGACGACTACGGCGACACTGGATCCACCGAACAGAAAGACACCCTCTTCTGATGACCACCAAGACGCGCAAGCTGGGCCGGCCCAAAACCTACGGCATGGAACTCTCCGGCTTCCCGGAGGACCGCAACCCGGACTACACCACCCGCGAAGACTGCAAGATTCCAATGCTGTTCAAAGGTGGCTCCGGCCCCATCGTGGCCCTCCTCGACAACGGCAAGGGCGACCAGATCAAGCTCCACAAGCGCGGCTACCCGTGGCCCATGCTCAGCAAAAAGACCGAACTCAAGCTTGTCGGATTACCGCGCTACGAAGCCGAGCAAGCCAAACGTGACCTCGTCCGGGCCGCCCTGATGGCCGCACTGGCGCAACTGGACGAGATCGAATCACGCCTCTTCTGATCCCCCACAACATGGCCACGGCCCGGCTGGATGAGCCCATGACAACAACGAACACAGCCCCCACCCACCCTCCACTGTCGTTCACGGTGGAGGGCACCCCCGGCCCGCAGGGGTCCAAGAATGCGTTTGCGGTGAAGAAGGGCGGCCGATATACGGGCCGGGTCGCGGTGGTGGAGTCCAGTGCGAAGGTCGGGCCGTGGCGGGAGCAGGTCGCTTGGGCGGCGAGGCAGTGCCACCAGGGCACGATTACGGGGCCGGTGAGTGTGGCGATCGTGTTCTACCTGCCCCGCCCGCGCGGCCATTACGGGACGGGCCGGAATGCTGGATCGTTGCGGGCGTCGGCGCCTGCGTTGCCGGCGGTGAAGCCGGACGCGGACAAACTCGCCCGGTCGACGCTGGATGCGTTGACGACGGCGCGGGTGTACACCGATGATGCGGTGGTGGTGGATTTGGCGGTGAAGAAACGTTACGCGGATGGGCGCCCGCCGGGGGCCGCTATCGAGGTTGTGGCGGTCGATGTAACGAACACGCCAGAACCGATAATGGGGCAAATTGAACCATAAACGGGTTACACTGGTGGAACAAGAAACCCCGCGATGCGTCAACACCCGGGGCCACGGCAACCAAGAACAAAGGATTGATTGCAATCAAAACACTAACACCGGCCCAGCCCGCAGCCACCCCCGTCACCACCGGCATCGACACCGCAAAAGCATGGACATTTGTCGGCCGCACCAAAGCCCGGCTGAGCGCCGAAATCACCGCCCTCGACCACCTCGCCAAAGAATCCGGCTACCTCTACGCCCACACCGCCATCGCCACCCAACTGGAAAAAGTCGAAGCCGCGGCCACTGAATACCAGGACGCCGCCTGGCAATACCACGCACTCCGCGTCAACGAAGCCCAGTCATGACCGCCCACGAACTCGCGGCGACCCGCACCGCCCTCGCCATTGCGAGGGCCCGGTACGCGCATCTCGCCCAATGGCCGGCCAGCATCAACCCCCTCCACGGCTACGACCTGCGCATCTCAGCCGAACAAATCCAGTTGCTCGAAGCGATTGTCAACACCGAAACCACCACCCACCACACCTCGAAGGACCACTCATGAGCATCATCGAATCCCGCCCGTGTGGCTGCGGATGCGGTTCTGAGGCACCCGCAGCCAAGCGCACAAACGCACGCCTGGGCCACACCAAAGGCATCCCGCTCCGATTCGTCAGCGGACACAACAAGCGTGGAACAACCAACCTGAACCGGTACGTGGTGGCCCCCAACGGATGCTGGAACTGGACAGGTCCACTCAACGAAAAGGGATACGGCAAAGTCCAGATTGACGGTCACAGCACGCCAGCCCACCGGGCTATCTGGGAAGCATCCCACTGGACGCTTGACCCGAAGATCCACGTTGACCACAAATGCTTGAACACGCAGTGCGTCAACCCGGCCCACATGCGAATCGCCACTGCGTTGGAGAACAACGAGTCGAAGCGCGTGCCGTTGAAAGTGGATCGGGAAACGGCGCGTCTGATCAAGATGGCCGAAGGTACGCACGCTGCCATTGCTGCCCGGTTCGGCATCAGCCGTCAGTACGTCGCGGGCATCAAGCACGGGACGCGCCGTGCCTCCGCCCTCGAACTGCTCGACGCAATGATTGATCCGGCCCAGTCATGACCGCCCACGAACTCGCGGCCGCACGGGCCGTGCACTACGAGGGCAACTGGTACCCGGTCCTGTCCGTGACCGACCAGCATGTGGTGGTGCGGGGCCCGGCCAGCCTCAGCCTCCACATCCCCCACACGAAAATCACGGCCTGGAACGGCTGGCCCACCGAGGACCCGTCATGAGGCTCTGGGCATGGCTCGCCAACCTCATCGCCACCGACCCGAACCCCCAATATTCGCGCCTCGACCGCATGGACGGGCTACCCGACAGGAGACACACATGAGCACGCAGAGAGACGAACTGGCCGAGCTGCTGGCTGACACTGAGTACCCCGACATGTCGCCCGCATGGGAGGATCGCGCAGACCGCAGCCCCGTGAAGTACTTCTCCCGGAAGACCGCCGACGCACTGATTGCTGCTGGCTACACCCGGCCCCGCTTCATCGCTCCTGACACTGCCGGGGCCGAGTTGGAGGCGTTGGCAGTGGGCAGTGTCGTTCTTGCTCACTGGGAAGATGGTTCGCAGCCTGATTACTGGACAATGCGCTGCGTAGAAGGCGTGGCATCATCAGCCGGATTTGGTGTGGCCAGCGGAAAGAACTGGACCGGCATGGCGGGCTGGGGCGCAACACTCACCCTCCTGCACGGCGGCGGTGCAGCATGAGCGCGCTGGATCAGATCCGGGCACGCGCATTGGATTGCCGTACCTACAATTTCGGGATGCGCGCAGCTGACAAGCTCGCTCACGACGACGCGTTCCGACTCCTCGCCGCCGTGGACGCCGTCACTGCACTACACCAGCCGTTTGATGCCGTCATGTACACCGGGAGACACCAGCGCATGGTGCAAGTCTGCACCGGATGCGGGACGGACGACGGCAACTGGAACCGCTACCCCTGCCCGACAATCACCGCCATCACCACAGCCTTGGAAGGAACCAAATGAGCGAGAACAACCGCCGCACCAAGCGCCGCTACGCGCACGAGCTCTACCCGCACCCGGACGAATGGGAGGTCCGCAACATCGGCGTTGAAGTGCCATACCTGTACGCCCGCGCCATCGGCATGGACGTCCGTGGAACCGGCTGGTTCAACGCCGAACCGAAAGAATCCGTCACCCGCACGAACCACATGCTGGATGCCCAGCAGATCGCACTCATGGCCGACGCCATGTTCCAAGGCCTCACCGGGCAGGAAGCATGGGCGTGGACCAGTGAGCACATGAGCGATGACGGGGAACTCGTCTACGAACGCACAGTCCACTACGGCGTCAACCCTGACTTGATCAAGCCCTACCCGTGCGGGCCCACCCCCGACCACCACGACCATCACGAGCCCATCGAAGGCTCCACATGGCTCACCGTCACCAGAGCCCCCGGCGCTGAAGATGACTGCACCGAATGCACCGAATGTACCCACACAGAGGCCGCCAAATGAGCACCCCCAGCAAGTACCGCAAGAAGCCCGTAGTCATCGAAGCCATGCAGCTGAACCTGTTCAACTCGGATGCCATCGAAGGGTTCGTTGGCGGAGATCTTGGACTCCACCCGGAAGGTGGCATCATCATCGCCACCTTGGAAGGACCCATGAGGGCCCGTATCGGAGACTTCATCATCAAGGGCGTGGCTGGCGAGTTTTATCCGTGCCGAAGCGACATCTTCGCGGCAACCTACGAGGAGGTGGCCGAGTGAGCACCGACCCGCTCCGCCAAGCACTCGAAGAACTCTGTCACCGCTGGGAGACTGTCCCGGCACTGCGCAAGGGCACAGCCGCCACTGACCTCCGCGTCATCCTTGCCGCGAACCCTGCCCCGGACACTTCCGCCGAATGGGGTGTGCGCCGCGACGCAGACAGTGCCGTCTATTCACGCGAACGAGCAGAGCAGATCATCGAAATTCAGCGCAAGCGGAAGCTCCACAGCGTGCTGATTCGCCGCGAAGTTTGCCCATGGGAGGTTGCGCTGTGAGTATCCAGGAGGAGCGTGTGGAGGCCGCTGTCAAGGCGTGGGACCACCATTGGGGCGACCGGTACGGGGACGACGCAGTGGACGAGATGGGCGAGGAAGTGACAGATGCCCTCACCGCGTCGGACGCCCTCTTGACCTCGGACGCCGCCGTGGAACGGGTGGCACGGGCACTGTGCGCCTCCGAGGGTGGAAGGCCCTTCGATTTCAGCCCCTTCCAAGACGTGTTCACGTGTCAAGCCCGCGCCGCCATTGACGCACTGCTGGGCGGTGGGGAATGAGCGCCAAGGTCAGGCCGAACCCCTCGGGTGGCTGGGTTGGGTTCTGCGTCAAGTGCAACGAATCCGTCTCCGGGCACACAAGTTTTGTGGACCTCTGGGCCGACGTACACAACGATGACAACCTCAAGGAGGCCCCGAATGTCTGACCTGACCAAGGCACTGACCGAGGCGCTTAGTGCGCATCTGATAGAACAAGTCACCGGACACTACCGCAGAGGTGGCAAGTGGAAAATCCTGTGTACGTGTGGATGCACCACGAAGTTCAAGGGCGACCCTCAAGGTGACGAAGCGGCTCACGCCGCCCACCTCGCAACCACCCTCGCCCCGGTCATTGCCGAAGCCCAAGCCGTTGCACTGGAAGAAGCGGCGGACGCGTGGCCCATGGCATGGCCCCTTGCCGGACATGACTGGCTCCGTGACCGGGCCGCCAAGACCAGGGAGGCAGGGGAATGAGGGTCTGGCTGTACGTCAAGGCGTTCAACCTCGTGGCACGGTTGGCGCCGGCCGATGTGCGGGCCGTCCATAACGAAGTCTTCGACCGCGGCCTGAAAGCCTACGCAGAGGCCCGCCGCGCCACGGTTGAGCTACGCGCAGACCTCAGGGAACAGCCATGACCGAGCCGTTGGTGCTCACCGTGTACCCGCTGGACCCGTCGTTCCCGGCAGGCTACAAACTGCCACGAGACACGCGAATCACGTACCGGGCCGCGAACAAGGCAGCACGGGAGAAGCGCTTCACGGATGCCGAGTTGGCTGCGGAGTCTTGGCGGGCGGAAGCTGACTGGCGCAACGCCTACAGGTACGCGCCAATACCCGGGACCGGTACATGGTCACCGTCCATCTACGCGGCCGACGACAGGAACAACACCATGCGCCGTTTCGCCACCAAACCAGACTACGACCAGGAGGAACCGTGACGATCCCACCACGGCGTGCCCTGTACCTCATCGACCAAGAACGAGAACAGCAGGACGATGGGGCTCGCACACCAGCACCAACCAAGCCCGAACACCCCGCCTGGGCCGGCAACATCGCTCAGCAACGACGACCACGAAGGAACCGATGAGCCGCAGCCAGCGAGCCAGAACGCCGGAGAACTTTCCGCGCATGCAGTACCGGGCCAGGAAACGCCACGCCCGACAAGCTGCTGGGCAGGTGGCCAGTGCCCTGCCGGCCTTCGCCGCCCTGGTCAGCCGCGCCATGGATCGTGTCACCCAGCTCTTCATCGACGTGGGCGAAGCACTCAGCAAGGCCCTCCAGCCCTGGCGCACCCAGTATGATTATGCCCTTGCGGGGCCGGTGTCCCGTGGCTGATCGGTCGTCGCGGGCCGGGTACGCTACGACGACCGATGATTTGGAGTGGTTGCTGCGTCTGGGGTTGCCGGTGGAGGTGGTTGCGGCCCGGATGGGGCGCAGTGTTGAGGCCGTGGTGAAGATGATCGAGGGGAACCAGGCGTGATGGATAGGTTTTTTGGTGGCCCGTTGGATGGGCATGAGCAGGCGCCGCTCGTGGCGATGGATCCGGGCACGATCCTCAGGGTTGATGGGGAGTCTGGGGCGCGGTATCGGCGGCAGCCGGTGTTGGACGAGGCCGGTGTGGTGGCGTGGGAGCTTGAAGCACCCGCAGCCTTGGCGGGGCCGGTGGTGACCGTGTCGGCGCGGGCGCTGCAGGGGGAGAAGCATGTGACGTTGGAGCAGCTGGCGAACTTGGTCGACGCGGCCCGGAAGTCTGGCATGCCCGGCACCTCGCCCGTGGCCGGCCTGGTGACGTTTCGTGGGATGGTCAAGGAAATCACCATTCGTAACCCATAAACGGCGCGTTGTGAACCAATAACGGATCATTCCTGTTAGGCTTGAACAGTCAAGAAAGCACAGGAACGACAGGGGCCGCCAGCATGAAACGTGTCTGTACAGCATGTTCCCGCCGCGCTGGCGAACTCATCAACCCCGACTGCCCCATCTGCGACGGCAACGGATACCTGCAACTCCACCCGGCAGCCTTGACCATCTATGACCCGGTGACGGTGTCCCTCGCCGTAGACGTAGCCCTTGAAGCGGTCGCCCGGGACATCGACGCCGGGTCAACCCTCACCGACCCCCAAGCCGAGCTCCTCGCGGCACGCATGATCGACCTCGAAACCGCCGGCCTCATCCGCCGCAACCCGACACCAGCCGCCCAACATGGCCCAGGCAACGTCCGCACCCTCCGCCGCCGCCAATGCGCCGGCCAAGCCACCCTCGCCGAAGTCGCCACGCCCACACAGCTGGCCCTGGACCTGGACCCGGCCCCGCACGATGACGCGCTCATCCACGCCGCCCCGTTCAACTATGCCGAAGACGACCGGCCCATGATGCGCGGCCTGCCCGTGCTCTCCGCCAACGGGCACCCATCATCCCTCGCCCGGATCACGGACCCCGTAGACCAGCTCACCGGCACCCGCACCCGCCACCGCGACGGCACCAAACACGCCCGCCAAGCCCAAATCCTCGTCGCAGCCATCCCCACCACTCTCCGCAAAAAGAACAGGAAAACCGCATGACCCAGATACCCACCATCGGCCGGACAGTCCACTACCAGTCGTACGGCACACCCGGTGGAGAGCACCTGCCGGAGCCGCGTGCCGCGATCATCACGGCCGTGCATTCCCCCGACGACGTTGCCCTGGCAGTCCTGAACCCCACCGGGCTGTTCTTCTCCCTCGACGTGCCGTTCTCGGAGTCTCCGAAGGCGGGGCACTGGAACTGGCCACCCCGCGCCGAGGACGCCAAAAGCGGCACCGTCGTCTCCATCCCCGCGAGCATGCTGTGAGGCTTGTCTGGCTGGCCGTCGGCTACGCCCTGGTCATCGTTGGCGGCGGGGCCATTGGCGAATGGTATTGGGGTGGCGCCGGTGCCGGTCGTGATACGGGCGACTTGTTCGCGGCCGTGATCATGGCTTCCGTTGGGTTCGCTCTGATCACGCCACGGCGCCGCAAGGCCTGACCCGGTCCGCACCCACTGGACTGCCGCTGCGGACTTCACGCAACAGTTGACTCTCTAAACGTTTACTCTATATACTGTTATTGTCAGGCGGGGACGCCCGCACATTGATAACAGAATAGAGGTTGGGCCTATGGCCAATAAGGAACTGAAGAAGCTCTTCAAAGAACTCGAAGCGCAAGAGTTCAGAATCGAAGAAATCAAGAGCGGATGGCAGGTATACCCGCCAAACACAACCCTTGATCCCATCACGATTCACGGAACACCCTCCGACCACCGATCATGGAAAAACATGATGGCAAGGCTGGTCAGGGCAGGCTTCATCAGGTAAGACCCTGAAGCTTGGGGGAAGTTATTCTTAGCGACAAGAAACTTCCCCCAAGCTATCACGGCCAACCTCGACACACCACGAAACAGAGGGAGCGAACAGTGATCACGGAAGGAACAACCAGCCTGACCGACTGGTACATCGACATCACGTTCCGTACGACAAACACAACAACCAAAGAAACCGGCTTCGACGTCAGCGAAGCCCTCAAGGACTACTTCCCCAGCGTCTCCATCGGAAGCGCAGGAGGAAGTATCTCCCTGACCATCCCCGCCAAGAACGCCATTGAGGCCGTTGCGAAACTGCCGGCCGTACTGGCACGGGCAGAATCAACGCTGGGAGAAATGGAAGTCACTGCAGTAGAAGCCCGCTCGGAAGCCGAGTTCGACAAATGGCTGGCAAAACCCGCCATCCCGGACCTCGTCGGCTTGAAGGAAATAGCCGAAATCCTTCACGTGTCACCCCAGCGGGCCAACGTCCTGGTCAAACAGGACGGCTTCCCGGCCCCCGTCCTGTCCCTGGCTGCTGGCCAGTTCCGGACCCGTGCATCCGTCGAGTCCTGGGCCTCCAAGTGGGAGCGGAAGCCCGGCCGTAGGCCCGGGGCCATCGCAACCGCCACACCCTAGGGGCAAAGAGATGGCCGCCACCCTGCACAGGGTGGTGGCCATTCGCCATTTGTAGCCGTCCCACCCCCGGGGCGGCGGCCGAGCCATGATCAGCCCATGAGCCGCCGCCCGAACAACTCCATCACCAGCGCCACCACCCTCACGGCGCAAGAACGCGACACCGCAGCCCTACGCCGGCGCACCGACGACCCCGACGTGTCCTGGCAGCAAATCGCCGACGAATTCGACTACGCGTCCCGCGGCGCCGCCTGCAAACAAGTCATGGGGCTGCACCGTCGCAACCAAAAAGAAGCGTCCGACGAGTTCCGGGCCGCCTGGGATGACCAATTCAACCTCGCCCTCGACGAAATCAAGACCATCATCAACGGCGCCTACCCGATCCCGGACTACATCGACCCCGACGACGAAGACGACGCCATTGCCCGCATCGTCGACGCCGTCAAGCGCGACGGGAAACTGAAGCTCGAAGCCATTGACCGGCTCGTGAAAGTCAACGACCGGCTCGCGAAAATGCACGGCTTCGATCAGCCGACGAAGATCGAGGCGACCGGGCCGGCATTCACCGTACTCGTCGACCCTGACATGCTGCCCGATGGAACCACCGTAACCAGTGACCGCGACTAAGGCCTGGTCCTACCCCTACAAACCCACCGCCCGGCAACGCCAAGCCCACAAATCAGGGGCCGACGAAACACTCTTCGGTGGCGCCGCCGGCGGTGGCAAGTCCGAGTTCCTCCTCGGCTCCCTCGTCACCATGTGCCTGCTCGTCCCCGGCGTGCAGGTCGTCGCGTTCCGCCGCACCTTCCCAGACCTGAAACGGTCCCTGATCCTGAAACTCATGCCCCGCCTGCCCAAACAGGTCGCACGGTACAACTCGCAGGACCACGCCTGGAACTTCGCCAACGGCTCCCGCCTGGAAATGGCGTACCTGAAGAACGAGAACGACATCTACAACTACCAGGGCGCCGAGTACGGCCTGGTAGCCTTCGACGAACTCACCCAGTTCACTGAACCCCAGTACAAATACCTGCTCTCCCGTGCCCGGGCCGGCGGCAAAGTCCTAGACCGTATGCGCGAGCTGGGCCTCAGCCCTGCCGTCATTGCCACAGCCAACCCCGGCGGCATCGGCCACGGCTGGGTGAAGGCCCGGTTCATCGACCCCGCCCCGCCCATGATCCTCTTCCAGGCGCCACCAACACCGGAGGAACCGGACCCGCTCACCCGGAAGTACATTCCGTCGCTCATGACGGACAACCCCTATCTTGACCAAGACCAGTACCGGCGCATGCTCCAAGCGATGGATCCGGTTCTGCGCCAAGCATTGCTGGAAGGCAACTGGGACATCCTCGATGGTGTCAGGTTCTCCCAGTGGCGGGCCAACATCCACGTCATCAAACCCGAGGACCTTCCCCTGCACATGCTCGGTGACGTCCGCTGCGTGGGTGTCGACTACGGCTTCTCCGCACCGTTCGCGGCCGTGTGGATGGCCCGTCTCGCCGACGGGCTCATTGTCATCTACCGGGAGGCGTACGCGACCGAGCTGACCGCGACCCAGCAAGCGCAGCTGATCCTCGCTTCCGAAGCGCCGGGGGAACGCGATGCCGGCCACCACATTCCCGTCGTCATGGACCCGGCCATGTGGCGCCGCAACGACTCCACCGCGCACAAATCCCTCGACAAGGATGCGCCCCCGGTCGGCTCCCCGGCGCACGACTACCAAAAAGTGTTGGGCCAGCGCCCGGTCCGGGGCATGAACAACCGCATCTTCGGCGCCAGTCTCTTTGATGAGAAGCTCGCTGTCCAAGGCGACGGGCTGCCCCGCCTGCTGGTCTATGACACGTGCCGGGACTTAATCCGCACCTTCCCCTCCCTCCCCCGCGCGAAAGGCAACCCTGACGACGTGAACACCCACGCCGAGGACCACATCTACGACGCCGGCCGCTACGCCCTCGCGCACCTTGCCGGGAAGCGTGGCACCGGCGACACGGTCGATGAAATCACCACGACCTCGGCGCCAACACTGACCGGGGCCCTGTCCCCTGGGGGTTTCTGATGCGCCACTTCACCATCGCCGCCCGCACCAACGACAAGCGCGTGGTGATCGCCGTGCACGTCTACGAGACCCGGGAGCAGATGCTCACCGCCGCACAAGCATTCAACGGCGACGTGCTCAGCCCGACTACGGAAGGCGTCACCCAGGCGTTCCACGACTACTGGCAGCCCCAAGCCGTCATCCGCTACTGCTACCCACACCTGCACACCCACGTGCTCCTGCACGAGCTCGTCCACGCCGCACAGGTCGCCTACCGGTGGACGTCGCCGACGATCGGGAAGCCGGCCACGGAGCATTTCACCCATTACAACGAGGACTTCGCGCACCTCGTCAGCGACCTCCACACCGCCCTGCACGTGCAGTTGGCCCGCCGGTTCACCATCACCTGACCGGCCCCGTCCCCCACCCCGGCACGCGGGCCGGGCATGGTGCGGGTATGGCCACAGCGAAACCGAACACCAGCGAGACCGGGCAGCCCGGCGGAATCATCGCCTCCGACAAGGGCTTCGTCACGGAGTCCCTGGAACAAAACGACGCCCTGAAATTCCCGGCCAGCATTCCCATCTTCGACCGGATGCGTTCCACCGACGGGCACGTCAGCTCCACCCTGCGCGCCATGTCGATGCCGATCCAGTCCGCGAACTGGGACCTGAACACCGAAGGCGTGCGCCCCGAGGTGGAAACCCTCGTCCGGACCGAACTGGGCCTGTCCAAAGACGGCCAGAAACGGCAGCGCCGCCGCCGCCAAGGCATCGTGCTGGCCGAGCACATCCGCGACATCCTCGGCAGCGTCCTATGGGCCGGATTCGCCCCATTCGAACAGGTCTATGAGGTCGCCCCACCACTGGCGGAACAGGCAGACCTCGGGCTAAGCACGATCGTGCACCTGCGCAAGCTCGCCCCGCGCCTGCCCCAGACCGTGACGAGCATCGGCGTCGGCGCCGACGGCGGACTGGACCACATCATCCAAACCGGTGTCGATGCGTCCACGGATGTGAAGATCCCGGTGGCGAACCTCGTCTTCTACGTCCTGGAGAAGGAAGGCGCGGACTGGTCGGGCCGGTCCATGCTGCGCCAGTCTTACAAGAACTGGAAAATCAAGGACACCATGATCACCTTGGATGCGCAGATCGCTGAGCGCAACGGGATGGGCGTCCCCGTCGTCACCTACACCGAGGGACTTCAGGATGTGGCCGCGAAAACGTCCCAAGACCTGCGCGCCGGTGCCACCTCCGGTGTCGCCGTGCCCGTTGGTGTGACGGTGGAAATCAAGGGCGTCACCGGTTCCACCGTCGACCTGCTGCCCAAGATCAAGTACCACGACCAGGAAATCAGCCGCCAAGCCCTGGCCATGTTCCTCGACCTCGGCCAAGACAACGGCGCCCGCTCCCTCGGAGACACGTTCGTGACACTGTTCATTCGCAGCCTGCAGGCCGTCGCCGATCTGATCGCCGAAACCATCACCGAGCACGTCATCCGCGACCTCGTCGAGTTCAACTTCGGCCCCGACGAACCCTACCCCGTCCTCACCCCGGGCGATCTAGCCTCCAACGAGCCGGTCACCCCCGAGACGCTGAAACTCTTGGTCGATGCTGGCCTGGTCAAACCTGACGAGGCGCTGGAGGCGAGGATGCGGGACCGGTACGGGCTGCCGGACGCCCAGGTCCAGGCGGCCGCCAACGGCATGTCGCCAGCCGAGCTCAACGACCGCGTCACCGCGGCCACCGCACTGTTCCGTGCCGGCTACGAACCCGCCGCAGCCCTCGTCGCAGCAGGCTTGGACCCCATCGCCCACTCCGGACTGCTGCCCATCGCCTTGAAGGAACCCGGCGCACCCGCCACCCCGGCCACGGCACCCGCCCAAGCATCAGCAGACGCCCAATTCACCAGGCTCATGGAACGGTACATGAGCCTGCGGAGTACCAACGATGCTTGAACCCGCTGTGCAGAACCTCCTGAGGGCTGCGGAGAAGCACGTCCTCCTGCGGGAGCTGGAGCAGATGGTCATTGATGAGGAGGTAAAGGCTGGCCTGTCCATCCCCGGCGCGATCCGGCCCCTGTTCGCGCACGAGATCGGCGCGCAGGTCCGGTTCGCAGAGCTCGATGATGCCGAGAAGGAAGCCGTCTCCGAGGTGGAGGATGTTTTCACCTGGCTTGACGGCGTCATGGTCGCCTCAATTGTTGGTGCGTTCCGGGCGGGGCGCACGTACACGGTGGAGGCGGCCGCCGACGTGTTCCTGGGCCTGGCAGCGGCCCAGCCACGCCCGGTGCGGCGGGCGGTGAAATCGGCCGTGGGGAAGCTCGCCACGATCTTGGCCCGGGTTCACGCCACAGCCGGGAAAATTGTCCTCGGCGAAGCCGCACGGCAAGGCGTCACTAGCCTCCCCGCCCCGCCCAAGGTCCCGGCGGGCCTGTACCGGGGCGATGCGGCTGCCTCGGTCGCCTACCATTGGCCCCGCCTCACCCACACCACCGCGAAAGAAGTCCTTACTCCCGGCGCCGAGACAATCACCCGCGACACCATCACCCAGGCCGCCGCCAACGTCAGCACCGACGGCGCCACCGACGTCGTCAAGCAAGGCATCCACCACGCCGGCGGCACCGGACGCACCGACACCGCCAACCAGCTGCCCATCGACATTATTTGGGCCAGCGAACTGCTCGACGGTGCTACCTGCGATCTTTGTGGCGAGATTGACGGGCAAGAATACGAGACCGAAGCGGACGCCCTGCTGGACTACCCTCACGGCTACTTCGACAGCTGCCGTGGCGGCGCCCGCTGTCGCGGAACGCTCGTTTACCAGTTCAAGATTGGCTAAAAACGGGCCCATCCCCCACTAGCCTGGACTGTTTGGTCATGGTGCGGGTATGAAACTCGTAACCGTGGAAAACGTGCCGCTAATGAAGGTCGGCACCTGGGATGCGTCCACCGGGACAGCGTCCGTCACCGAGGACGACCTGACCGAAATGGTTGACGCGTTCAACTCCGGTGAGCTGGATCTGCCCGTCATCAAGATCGGACACCTCGACGACCGGTTCGACAACCCCGAATGGGATGGTGAACCCGCCTATGGGCAGGTCGGGAACCTGCACCTGTCCGAGGACGCCCAGACCCTGCTCGGCGACTACATCAACATGCCCGAAGACCTTGCCGGCAAGCTGGCGTCGGCCTATCCGAACCGGTCGGTGGAGTTTTACCGCGGCGTGAAGATGCGCGACGCGGCCGGGAAGGTCGTCAAGACGTTCAAGGTCGTCCTGACCGCCCTGGCGCTGCTGGGCGCCACGGCGCCGGCTGTCATGGGGTTGGGCGATGTGCACGCGGCATTCAGCACCGGTGATGTGGACGAAATGGTTGCCCTGTCCGCGGCACAGTTCGCGTTCCCCGGCGGCCTGACCGGCAACGCACTGAGGGAGGCCCTCGACGGGGCGCTGGTCGCGGCACTGAAAGACGCCCCCGACAGCCCCGAATCGGTGGCCTGGGATGTGTGGGTCATGGACTACGACGACACCCACATCTGGTACCGGGCCGACGGGGTCATCTACCAGCGCGGCTACACCATCGACGGCGGCAGCGCCGTCACCCTCGCCCCCGAAATGACACCCGTCGCCGAGGAACGCACCTTCAAACCTCTCGGCCCGCCCGTCCCGGCAGACACGGCGCCCGTCCCACCTGCCACCGCCGCATCCACCGACGCTGACACAGACAGCACCCCCCGGGGTGAACACGAATTCAAGGAGACAACCACCGTGGATATTCTTGCCAAGCTCCGGGAGCTGTTCGGCCTGCCCGCTGATGCAGACGACCAGGCCGTCTTGGACGCAGCCACCGCCGCGAAGACAGCCGAAGACGCCGCAGCAGCGGCCGGCACCAACGCCTCCGGCACCGAACCGACCGACTCCGTGAAGGTGTCCGCCCTCGCGTTCTCCAACCTGCAGGAAAGCGTGCAGAACCTCTCCGCCCGCAACAAGGTCCTTGAGGACGCCGCCATCGACAAGCGCCGGGACGAGATCATCGCCACCGCGTTCTCCGAGGGCCGCCTCACCGGCCCCGAAACCGCGTCCTGGCGTACCGCCCTCGACTCGTCCGAGGAAACCACCGTCGCCCTCCTCGCGGCCCGCACACCGGTCTTCAACACCATCGAGATCGGCCACTCGGCCAACCTGTCCGGCGACCAGGCCACCGCCCATGCCCAGGCCATCGAGGCCGAGGAAAACCGTCTCTTCGGAATCAGCTAAGGAACCCGCCATGCCCAAGAACACTGCCATCCCCTACTTCGCCGCCGGGCCCTTCACCGGCACCCCCACCGTCGATGTCACCGGGAAGCGCTTCGTGAAGTACGCCACCGGCGGCAAGGGCGGCGCCCCGAAGATCGCCAAGGCCACCGCGAAACTGGCCATCGCGGGCGTCGCCGCCCACGACCAGACCGCCGGTGTGCCGGTCACGGTCGAGACCGACGGTGTTGTCCCCGTGACCGCCGGTGAAGCCATTGCTGCCGGCGACCAGATCGCCGCCGGCACGGACGGTGTGGCCATGAAGGTCACCACCGGTGACGTCGTGGTCGGTGTGGCTGTTGCCGACGCCGCGATCAACACTGACGCTCCCATCCGGCTGTCCGTCTAACCCGGCCCCTGAAACCCCCGAGAGACTGAGAGAAACATAGTGGGAAATTACCCAGCTGGAAACGTGGCCATCAACGTCGCCGACTTCCTGAACAACCCCTCCCGCGTCGAGCGCGTCATCCGCGACCTGACGAAGGACAAGACCATCGCCGACTATGGCTTCGCGCAGGGCGATGCCAAGGGCGGTGCCGTTGTCTACTCCGAGCTGCTCGGCCTGCCCGAAGACGGCGCCCGCGACGTGGAAGTCATCGCCCCTGGAGCGAACTTCCCCGGCGTGGACCTGCCCGAAGAAGAGGAAAAGGCCGACAAGGTCGCCAAGTACGGTGGCGACACGTGGATGACCTTCGAGGCGCGCCGTCGAAATGAGACCGACACGCTCGACAAGCGCATCAAGTACCTGACGAACCTGATCATCAAGCGCGTCAACAAGGTCTGCGTCAATGCCCTGGTCGGCAACGCCAACATCAACAAGGTCACCTCCTCCGGTGGCTGGGATGATCCTGATGTGGATGCGCTGGCGGATATTTTCCTGGGCAAGGCCAAGATCGACGACGCGGAGATGGGATATTCGGCGAACCTGGTCCTGATCAACCCGATGGACGCGCAGAAGTACCTGCTCGGTGTCAAGTCGATCCGTGAGCAGCTGCCGCGCGAATCGAAGGACCTGAACCCGGTGCTGTCCGGTGACCTGTCGGGCCTGTGCGGGGTTGAGTGGATCAAGTCGGCCGCTGTCGCCCAGGGCAAGCTGTACGTCCTGGATCGTGGCCAGGCCGGCTCCGTCCGTGATGAGGAGGGCGGTGTGAAGACCAACGTGTACGACGAGCCGAAGAACCAGCGCGTGTACATTCAGGGCTGGCGTTCCATTGTCCCGATCATCACGGACCCGAAGGCCGTGACTGAGATCTCCGGCTTCGACGCCTAGGATCATGGCCGTCAAGCGTGGCGGGGCACCCGTGGTACCCGCTCCACTGGCTGATGCTGGTGGGGCGGGTGCCGCCGCATCCCCCGCAGAAGATGTTCTTCCCCTGACCGGTGTGGCCGAGAGTGAGGCCAACGCCGACGGGCTGCAGGGCGACAGCAGCACCGTGGACCTACTCACGGAGGTTATGGGCGCCGTGGCCGGCAGCGAGCACACCAGGCCGATAGTGGACCGGCTGGCCGCTTTGGCCGCACTGACCGGTGCGCCCGAACCACTTCCCGAAACCTCCGCGCCCGTGGTTGAGGTCGTGGCCAACGGCATCGGCGTCCACTGGCCCGACGGCGACCAGCCGCTGGTGGCTGGCGTGGTGGCGTTCAGCGTGTTCCAAGCACGGGTGGGCGGTCGCACCATGCAGGCCTACCAGGGCCAAACCGTTCACGCCACCGAGGCTGTCATTGCCCGCGGTGTACGGCTCGGCGCACTGGGCAGGACGGCCTAACCCATGGCTGATTCCCAGCCGCTGACGTGGGGTGTCACCGTGGCCGACGTGGCCGCGCTGGCACCCCACATCGGGACCACCAACACCCAGACACCCGCCGACCCGGCCTTCGGGGCTGGGAAGAAGATCACCGAGGCGGACATCCTCAAATGGATCGTCCAGGTCTCGGCCGAAGTCGACCTGCGCCTGCGCGCCCGCTCCGCCCTCACTGGTGACGACGCACAGTCCCGGATCGGAGCCGCCGCGGCCACCGTGGTAACCAACGGTGCCGGCTCCTACTTCGTCGCCGCGGCGTTCCCGATGAAGGCCGGGATCAACGACCAGGCGTCCTACTCGGCCGAGCTGTGGAACCGGTACCAGTCCGGGCTTGCCGCGCTCGAAACCGTCCTGCACGAGTGGGTGGACGAGGCCGCGGCCGCCCCGGCACCGGTGGGCGCGGGCACCATTGTCGCCGCGTTCCCCGCGGCCCGGTTCACCGACGACATGGTGTGGTGAGCCCATGGCACAACTGACCATCAACACCCCCGGAGCGGACGCATTCGTGCTGGTCCTAGACCGGTTCCGGCAACAGCTCGCCAACGCTTCCCCGGCGTTCGAGGCGATGGCCGACCACCAAGCCCTGATCAACAAGAAACAGTTCTTCAGCCACGGCGCCTACGGCTCCGGCGGGTGGGCGCCCCTCTCCCCCGCCTATGCGACGTGGAAGGCACACCATTTTCCTGGCCGCGGCGTCCTCGAACGCACCGGGGACCTGCGCGAATCCCTCACGGACCGCCCCTTCGGCATCGACGAAATCACCGACACGAAAATGGTCATCGGCACCGGCGTCGACTACGCCCCCTACCACCAGAACGGGACCAAGAACATGCCCGCCCGGCCCCTCTTCGGAAAAACCACCAAGGAGGACACGAAAGTGTTCGCGAAGATCCTGCACTCATGGATCGTCAAAGGGGAGGCGAGGATCTGATGCTCGGCCACGAAGGCGTCATCCGTGCCCTGTGGGGGCGGGTATGCGCCGACTACCCGCCCATGATCGCCGCCCTGTCCGAAAGCCTCGGCCTGGGCCCGGACGGGATCCCAACCCCGGCGGTGGAGGACATCCACGCCAACGACGTCGACGTCGTAGCGATCGGCCACTACCCGGCGGTCATGATCGTCCAAGACGGGACGGGCATCAACCAGTCCACCCGGCAGACCGGGGCCAACGGGGCATACGACGAGTACAGGTTCCGGTACCGGGTCAAACTGATGATCTACAACACCGGTACCGACTACGGGCCCACGGAGCTGCTGCGCAAGCGGCTGCTCCTGGCCCTGCGCATGACCCTGCTCTCCCGCAAGATCCTCCACGACGACGGCTCCGAGTCCGCCGTGGTGGACTCGACCTACCTGCGCGAGTCCTTCAGCGAACTCGCGTCCGACGGGACAGGGCAGCTGCTCGCCGGCGCGTATCTGGAGATTGAAATCGCCACGACGGAACGCCTCACCGGGCACATCAGCCAAGACCCCACCGAGCTGGCCCCCGTCGTGCACCCGGCACTGGGCTGACCGGGGCAGGTTGACCGACACCATGCCCGTCCCACACGCCCCCACGGTCCCCGGCCATGGTGCGGGTATGAGCGAGAAGCGAAGGGTCCACAATCCCGGCCCGCATGAGGTTGTTTTCACCCGGGCCGGAAACGTGCTGCCCGGGTTCACCAGCGCCCTGGCAGACCCGGAGGACCCGGTGACCGCCCGGCTCCTCGTCAGCGGGGCCCTGATCCTCCCGGACCTCCCGCCAGCACCGGCACCGGACGAACCCCCATCGGCACCGGTCCGGACCCGCAAACCCACCAAGACCACCGACGCACCTGAGAGCGGAGCATAACCATGGCCAATATTGGCGTCGAAGTAACCACCGGGCTGCGGTCCGGGCCCTCCAACACCGGGGCGCCCACCGGGCTGCTCCACATTGGCGGCCTGACCGAACGCGGCCCGGCCACCACGTCCCTGTCCGTGGCCTCCCTGGCCCAGTACGAGGCCCGGTACGGGGCCCGCACCGCCTACGCAACGACCATGTACGACACGGCACGGCTGTTCTTCGAAGAAGGCGGCTCCCAGCTCGTCGTCTCCCGCGCCGTCGGCCCCGCCGCGACCAAGGGATTCCTGGTGCTCAAGGACTCCCTGGCCGTGGACACGGCGAAACTGGAGGCCGTGAACCCCGGCGCCTACTCCACCGGGCTGAGCGTCACCGTCACCTCCGACGCCGGGGATATGTTCAGCGTGACTGTCCTTGACGGCAGCAGCCCGGTCGCCGTGTTCCGCAACCTGGAATCCGTGGCGGAACTCGTCTCGGCCTCGACCGCGAACACGTCCATCAAGGTCACCGACCTGGGCTCGGCTTCCGCAGGCCCTGCCGCGAACCCCGTCGCGCTCACCGCAACCGCACTGTCCGCCGGCACGGACGACCGTGCCGGCGTCAACGCAGCCGCGGTCATCACGGCCCTGGCCACCGCTGAGGAGGCCGCTGCCGGCGGCGCCGTGGCCGCGCCCGGTTTCAGTGCAGACATCATCGGCACCGCACTCCTGGCCCATGCCGCAGGGGCCAACAAGGCTGCCCTATTGGCCACCTCCGCAACCTCGACGACGGATGAGGCACTTGTGGAGGCGGCCGCCCTGAATGCCGACGTGAACGGATCCTACGGGGCCCTTTTCTACCCGCACCTGATCATCCCGGACGGCTCCGGCACCCGCACCATCAGCCCCGAAGGCTACATCGGCGCCGTGCGCGCCCGCGCGTTCAAGGAGACCGGGTTCTGGCAGGTCCCCGCCGGCGACCGGGCCCGCACCCAGTGGGTCATCGGCACCGTCACCCCCGTGAACGTCGAGAAGAACAACGCCCTCTCCGAAGGTCTCGTCAACGGGATCGTCACCACCAACGGGCGGGTGCGCCTGTACAACTGGACCTCGCTGGCGGCCGACCGTGACAACCTGGCACTGCTCTCGGCCCGGGACGTGCTGAACAACCTGACCGTGCAGGTCAAGGCCGCCCTGGAACCGTACGTGTTCGCGACCCTGGACGGGCGCGGCTGGCTGCTGAGCCATGTTGAGTCCGCTATCGAATCGGTTCTGGCACCGGTGGCCACCGCGGGCGGCTTCTACCCGCGCACCGACGACGGCGAAGAGATCGACCCCGGCTACTTGGTCCGGGTCGACACCACCAACAACACCCTCGACACGGGCGCCTTGAACACGGTCATCGCCGACATCAGCGTGCGCCTGTCCCCGACCGCGGCCCTGATCAAGGTCGAAATCGTCAAGGTCGCCCTCGCGGCAGCCCTCTAAGAAAGGTTTGAACCATGATCTCCACCAAGAGCGAATTTCTGGTCACTGTCGCCGGCATCCCGGGCACGTGGCGGACCTTCTCCGGCGGCGGGTCCACCGCCTCCTACAACCGCGACTACACCGGCGGATCCAAAACCGCCCGGTTCCTGACCGGCAAGCCAGAATTTGAGGACATTGCCCTGGTCCGCACCTACGACCCCGTCGTGGACCAGCCCTGGATCAACAAGCTGCGCAAGGTGGTGGGCCGGCACAACACCACGGTGACGAAGCAGCCCACCGACGCGGACTTCACCAAGGTTGGCAAGCCGATCACGTTTCCGGGCTGCCGGCTGATCGGGTTGAAGGAGCCGGACACGGACGCCGCGTCCGCTGATGCGTCCGAGGTGACGCTGACGTTCGCGAATAACGGCCCGGCCTAACAGCTTCCCCGCCACGGTTTGATTGGCTCAACCGTGGCGGGGAAAACCCCGTGTGGGGCGGTGTGACCTCTCGTTCGGCCTGCCTAAAGCGCCAACACGTCACCCGTCCCACACCCATCCCCGGGGCGTGGCGATTCTGTGGGTACGCCCCGGCACACGGCCAGCGGCATCCCCGAGCCAATGAGGACCACCATGACTGACACCATCTTCGGAACCCCCGCCGCCAGCGACTCCAGCCCGGCCATCGTGCACCATGCCACCCCCGCCTCTGAGGCCAAGCCGGTCCGCCTGTCGCTGCTGGACGAGCTCGCCGCCGAAGCGGGCAAGGAAATCACCGAAACCGTCCGCTACGCCATCGACAACCGGCCCGGCTGGTCCGCCGAATTCACCACCACCATCGAATCCACCGACTTCAAGCGGTACCAGAAGAACGCCCAGGGCAAGAAGAAGAATGCCGTCGACGCTGACCCCATCATTTTCTCCGGCCAGCCGCTCGTGGAGCGCAATACCGGCATCTTCAAGAACGACGAGGCCGTCTTGGACGGTGACGGCGACAACCTGGTCTTCGGTTCCATCGAGTTCCGGGCCATGTTCCCGGCGTCCACGTCCGCCGTGGACGCGGCCCGACTGTTCATCGGTGACGGGAAGCTGATCGCCATGGGCAACGCCCTCTACACGCAGGCCGGGTACGGGGAAGAGGCCACCCAGCTGGACCCTACCAACGCCTAGCGGCATGGCTGGAGAACGACCCCCGGTTCCGGGACGCCGTGACCATCGCCCACGAGCTCCGCATGGACCCGGTGGCCGTGCTCCACGAAACGGACCCCACCCATAAAGCTGTCCGACTGGCCGCCACCAATGTCCTGCTCAAGCGCCGGGCCAAAGAAAACGCCAACCAGGACCGCAAGTAACCACTGAACCAGCAACAGAAGGAGGGGCGGGGTGTCCACCAACGAAAGCGTAGTCCTCACCGCAGAACTACGCGACGAGGCCACCGCGCCCCTCACCGCGCTGGAACGCCGCGTCATCGACACCACCCGGACCGTCCAGCAGGGCGCCCAGGCCCAGGCCCGGGCCACCGTCACGGCACAAACCCAGATCATGCAGTCCCTGGACAACTCGGGCAATGTGATGACCCGGACGCAGCGCATCATGCAGCAGGGCGGCAGCGCATCGGCGGAGGCCTTCACCGCTGCGGGCCGCCGGATCTCCGGATCCGCCACCGGGGTCGGCCGGGACATGGCCGCCATGGCGACGGCGGCAGGGACGGCCTCCGGGCGGACCTCCGCCGCCGTCGCCGCGGCCGCCGGCCGGATCCGGGACGAGCGGGGCCGGTTCATGTCCGCCGGGCGGGACGCAGGCGAGGCGGCCGGTGAAGGCGTCTCGGAGGGCATGACCACCAAAATGTCCGGCCTCTCCGGGAAGCTCAAGGGCCTGTTCGGCGGGGTGATCGCCGCTCTGGGCATCCGGGAGCTCGCCTCCCGCGCCAACGAGGCCGTCAACGCGTTCTCCGAGCTGGAGGACTCGACCGCCGCGGCCGGGGTCGTGTTCGGCGACTCGATGGGCTCCATTATTGCCCAGTCGAAAACGGCGGGCGCGACACTGGGCCTGTCCGAACAGCAGGTGATCAACGCCGCGAACACGTACGGCACCTACGGCAAGGCCGCAGGGTTGTCCGGGGCGGGGCTGGCGCAATTCTCCACCGGCCTGACCGGCCTGGCCGGTGACATGGCCTCCTTCAAGGGCACCACTGTTGAGCAGAGCATCGAGGCGATCGGGGCGGCCCTCCGCGGCGAAACGGAACCAATCCGCGCCTATGGTGTGATGATCGACGACGTCGCCATGCGTGACGAAGCGCTCCGGCAGGGGCTGATCGCGACCACCAAGGATGCCCTGACCCCGCAGCAGAAGATCCTTGCCGTGCAGGCGCTGATCTACAAGCAGACCGCCGACGCGCAAGGCGACTTCGCGCGCACCTCAGACTCCACCGCCAACGTCGCCAAGACCCTGGCTGCCGAATCGGAAAACCTGTCCGCGAAAATCGGCACGTTCCTCGCCCCGGCATTCACCGCTGCCCGGCTCAAGGCCCTCTCCGCTGTGTCCGGGATTTCCGGCTTCCTGGACAAGGTCTCGGCCGCGCAGGCAGTCCTTGCCAGTGGTGGAACGAACAACGACATCGGCAAGGCCCTCGGCTTGTCTGGCCCGGCCCTGAAAATCTTTGATGAAGGCCTCGGGTCGATCCGCGCGTTCTTCGCCGCTGTCAAAGACGGCGGCGAAGAAATCACGTCGTCTGGCATCGCGGGCACGTTCGAAGGGCTAGGCGTGGCTCTGCGCAACACCTTGGACGCGGGCGCGAAAGTCGCCCAGTGGCTCTGGGACATGCGTGCCCCCATCGGCATCATTGCCGGGCTGATCATCACGGCCCTGATCCCGCACTGGGTCGCCCTCGGCATCGAAGCACTCAAAAGTGCCGCACAGCAGGTCACTGCTTGGGCCATGACCCGAGCCGCCGCGCAGAAGGCCGCGTTCGCGCACTCGATCGCTGTGACGGCCATGGTCGCCGGCTGGGTGCTGATGGGTGCCCAGGCCACGATTCAGGCCGTCAAGATCGCCGCAGCCTGGGTGATCGCGATGGGCCCGATCGCTTGGCTCATCGCCCTGATTGTGCTGGCCGTCGCCGCACTCGTCGCCGGGTTCGTCTGGGCCTACAACAACGTCGAATGGTTCCGGGACGGGGTCGACGCAGCCCTGAAATGGATCGGTGAGGCCGCCCGCAACGTCGCCGACTGGATCGTCGGCGCCTGGAATAACGTCGTGTCGTTCTGGCAGACGAACGTCATGCCCGGCCTGGCCGCACTCGGCGATTTCTTCGGCACAGTGTTCACCGAGATTGGTCATTGGTTCCGGGATTTCATCGGATTTTTCGTTGACGGCTGGGGCATGCTGGTTGATTTTTACAACGGCGTGCTGTTTCCGATCATCGACGCCGTGGGCAAGGTCTTTGCGGCCGTGTTCGACTGGGTCAGCCGGCTGGTCTGGAACTTTGCCACCATCGTGGTGGCCATTTTCCTGAAAATTGTGGACCTGTGGAACGGCGTCCTGTTGCCTGCCCTCCAAAATCTGGGCAAATGGTTCTCCGACATCTTCACCTGGATTTACGACACCATCATCAAGCCCTACATCGACCTGTGGGTCGGCGCCTTCCACATGGTCGTCGATTTCTGGAACGGCGTGCTCATGCCCGCCCTCCAGGCCGTGGGGGACTTCATCAACACGGTGATGACGTGGATTTACGCGACGGTCATCAAACCGGTGGTGGATCTCGTGGTGGGCGCCTTCCAGGGGCTCGTGGACTGGTGGAATAACACCCTGCTCCCTGCCTTGCAGGCCGTGGGCGACTTCATCGGCTCCGTCATTTCCTGGATCTACGACACCATCATCAAGCCCTACATCGACCTGTGGGTCGGCGCCTTCCAAGGGCTCGTGGACTGGTGGAATAACACCCTGCAACCGGTGATTGATGCGGTGGGCAAATGGTTCTCCGACGTCATCGGCGGCGCCATCGACGGGGTCAAAGGCTACATCGACGGGCTGGTCACGAACTTCCAGACCTTCATGTCCTTCGTGCAGGACAAGCTCCAACCCGTCATCGACGGAATCCGGGCAGCCTTCCAGCTGGTGGCCGACGTCATCGGGGACGTGCTGGGCAAAATCGGCGAATTCGCCAACAACCCGTTGGGCGGCATCCAGGACTGGCTCGGCATCAAAAAGGACGGCAACGGCCAAGGCGTCATGCCCGGGGCCAGCGGCGGTGCCAGCGGCGGTGCCGTGTTCTCCGGCGGCGGCATCCTCCCCGGCTACGCGCCCGGCAAAGACACCATCCCCGCCCTGCTCTCCAAGGGTGAGGGGGTGGCCGTGCCCGAACTGGTGCGCGCCATCGGCCCGGCAAACTTCATGGCCCTGAACCACCTGTACTCCGGTGGGCGCACCCCCGGCGCCGGGCCAGCCCGCGCCACCATCTCCGCCCTCGTCGGCCCGTCCCCCGTGATCCATGCGGCGGGTGGCGCCGTCACCCCCGGACTGGGCGTGTACAGCAGCGGCAGCGGTGGCGACTCCTACAGCACGAACAGCTCACACACCACCCAAGTGACCATCTCCGAAGGCGCAGTCCAAGTCATCGTCGAGGCACGCGACGGCGAGCTCACCCCCGCCGGCCGGGACGACCTGAAAGACGCCATCATCGAAGTTTTCGAAGAGATCAACAGGAAGAGCTACTGATGGTTGTGAAAGTCATCGTCCCAGCCCTGCGGACCGGCAAGGCCATGGTTGTGGTCAACACTCGCGGCGGCAAATGCGTGCTCAATTCCACCCCGCCCGCGTTCTCCTACTCGGAAAACCCCGAATTCGGGGAACTGCCCCGCGAGGGGTTGAAGACGTTGACCCGGATGACCGCGCCCGGGCTGCGCACCCTCTCATTCGCCCAAGTCGTTGCCTCCGATGACTGGGCCCAGCCGCTCGACGGGGCGCTGGCCTGGTTGCGGCGCACCAATGCTGCCGGCGACCGGGTTCGCTTCACCGGCGGATCCACCGAGTTTGAGGACGCGTGCTGGTGGCACATCCGCGACCTGCAGATCGAGGTCACACAGCGGGCCGAAAACAACCAGCCCTCGCGTGCGACCGTGTCGTGGCAGCTTAAGGAGGCCGTCGATGTGACGGCGAACCTGGCCAAAGCCCGGCCCGTTCCGAAGGCGCCGGTGGCGCAGCCTGCGAAGGCGCCCGTGCTGCGCACCCACCAGGTGGTCTCCGGCGACACGCTGTGGGGCATTGCCGCCCGGTATTTGGGCAATGGGGTGCGGTGGCCGGAAATTTTCCAGCTGAACGCCGGCATTATTGGCAACCCGAACCTGATCTTTCCCGGCCAAGTTTTTCAGATTCCGGGATAGGGCCATGGCAACCACCTTGGAAGGTTCCCGGCTGCTGGGCGTGAAGGTCATCGGCGAGAGCCTGAGCGCCGATCTGGTCGAATCGTGTGCGGCGGCGTCGTTGTCGGCGTCCACGTCGCAGGTCACAGAGCTCGCGTTCTCGTTCAACGACGACCCGGACCTGCGGGTTTTCCGGTCCGGGATGCTCTCCCAGGGCGCGACGGTCACCTATGGGGGCTGGGTCGGTACGGTTCAGGACGTGGGCGTGCGGCCCGGCCCGCTCGGCCCGGTCATGGAAGTCAAGGCCCCGTCGAAGTATGTCACCGCGTTGCGGGCCCAGACGGGCGCCGCGAACTGGGGCACCGCGGACGTGTCCGCGTGGGTGGGCGACCGGGCCACCGAGGCGGGCATGGACACCATCATCCAACCCGGCCTCGGGAGCAAATTGATTGTCCGGGCCAAGCCCGACGGGCAAACGTCCGACTCCACCTGGGATGTGATTACGGCCCTCGCCACGGAGGTCGGCTGTTGGGTGTTCGAATACGGGTCCATTCTGGTGTTTGCCAAGCCGTCGTGGCTGGTCCAGCGGCCCGGGCAACGGTACTGGTCGCTGGTGTGGAGCAGCTGGGACAACTACAGTGCCGGGCTGGCGGGCATGCCCGTCTACAGCAATCGTGGCAGTTCGGCGCCGCGGGAAACCATCACGTTCCGGCTGGTCTCTGCCGATGCTGACACGATCCGGCCCGGGGACCCCGTCATTCTCTCCGGCACCGGTGCGGGGCCCATGCGCGGCACGTGGATTGCCACGGCGGTCGGGTTTCCGCTGCACCGTGCCGGCGAGGTGAGGGTCGATTGTGTTCGTCCGCTGGATCCGGCACCGCAGCCTAAGGACACCCCCGCCCCCGCCGCGTCGGCGGGCAGTGCCGCTGCATCTGGTGGCGCGCCGGCGGGGTTGGCGGCGGCTGTGGACAGGTACGTCAACACGGTGAACGGGCAAACGGTCGACATCGACGGCGCCAACGGCGGCCAGTGCGTCGATTTGGTCGCGCACTACACGCTCCAGGCCATCGGTGGCGGCAATGTCTTCGGCAACGGCAAGGACTGGTACACCAGCCCCACGGCCCTGGCCTCGTACACGCAGATCAGTGCCTCCGCGCCCGCGCAGAAGGGCGACGTCGCCTGTTGGGGGCCAGCGTGGGGTGGCGGGTACGGGCATGTGGCCATCGTGCTCGAAGATTTGGGCGGCAGCCTCAAAACCCTGTCGCAGAATCCCGGCCCGGCCCACATCATGACGCTGGGCAAGGACGGGCTGCAAGGCTACTTGCGACCCACGACGTGGAGGTGACGGCGTGAGTGCATGGGCCGACGGGATACTGGCCAGGGTGCTGCCGCTAGCTGTCAGCGTCTACGAGACGGGCCGGCAACGCGACATGGACCCGGCGGCCGGGCAGAGGCCGGTGCTGCACGTTGCTGAGGCGGTCGGAATCGCGTGCGCCGCCCACGGCATCTACCTGCCCTTGACCGATACGGCACTGGCTGCCGTCGCAGCCCGGGACGGGGCACCGGCGGCAGCGCCGTGGGGGCGTGGCGCCATCGTCGTCTTGGCTGATGGCCGGGTGGGCCTGACCGCGGGCCGCGGCGCCGTCATCGAATCCGCTGGGGAATCCCTGGCGATCATCCGCACCCCCGAGCCCGGCCGCTACGTGGCGGCCTGGCAGATTCCCGGGGCCCAATACTGGAAGGCAGAACCGTGAGTGCATTGCAGGACATGATGCGTAGCAGCAACCGCACCCCACAAGGCGGGTCGAACCAGGTGCCGGCGCTCTGGCGCGGAACCGTCACCCTCGTGCAGGACGGGCGCGCCTGGGTGCTCATCCCGCGCCTGCTTGGCAATGCCGAGGCCGGGCCGCTGCCGTGTGTGGGCCCGGCCCCCTCAGTGGGGGCGTCGGTGATCATCGGCGCCATCGAGGGCCGCTTGGATGATCTGATCGTGTTGGCCGCCACCTAGCCCCTCCCCCACACCGGTGCCTGTACGGGCGATGGTGCGGGTATGGCTGTTGAAACGACCCCGCGGCTCGGGCTGAAAAAGTATACGGACGGTAGCGACGAACACCCTGACCGGGCCTCGTTCAACGCCGGGCAGGACATTCTCGAGCAGTTCGTGGCGATCGCGCAGAAGGGCGACCTTGTTGCCCGACCGGGCGCGGGTATCGCGAACCGGTTCTTCTACGACACCACGGGTAAGCGCCTGTACTTTGACGACGGCGCCGCATGGGTTGATCTGAACCCCAACGGCGGCGGCGGACCGGGTTCGGCCGTGGTGGTTGCTGGTACGGCGGTCGAGGGCGTCTCTGTGCGGGCGGCCCGCGCCGACCACACCCACAATCTGGCCCTCGCCACGCAGACAGTCGCCGGAGCCCTCTCGGTAGCAGATAAGAAGAAGCTCGACGAGGCATCGGCGGCCGCCACACCATTGACGCTGGTCAGGCTTGATGCCGCGGGCCGGGCCCAGGTTGCTGCCCCGGCCGTTGCGGCGGACATCGCCCCTAAGTCCTATGTGGACGGCCAAGTAGGCACTCGCGCCCTGTCGACCCACGCCCATGATGCCGGGGATGTGACGACGGGCGTGCTGGCCGCAGCCCGGCTCCCAGCAGCCACCCAAACAGCCGCCGGCGCCCTGTCCGCGGTGGACAAGAAGAAGCTCGACGCGGCCAGTTCAACACCGACGGCCAATACGCTCGTCATGCTGGATGCGAACGGGCGCACTCAGATCGCCGCCCCGTCAGCGGCAGCGGACGCCGCCAACAAGTCCTACGTGGACGGGCAGGTTGGCACCCGCGCCTTGGCTGACCACAATCATGACGGGTCCGACCTGACCTCGGGTACCGTCCCGGCAGCCCGGCTCCCTGCAGCCACCGGGTCCGTGCAGGGGGCCATGAGCCCAGCCGACAAGGCGAAACTGGACGCGGCAACCGCACTGAACACGGGGAGTACGGTAGTCATGCGCACTTCGGGCGGCGATACGGCGTTCCGCCGGGTCACGGCCGTGGACCAGCCCAGCGCCGTTGACCATCTGACCCGCAAAGACTACGTGGACACCCAGGTGGCGACCAAGGCGGACGCCGACCATACGCATGCGGCTGCCGACACCACCACGGGAACCTTCGCCCCAGCCCGGCTCCCCGCCGCCACGCAGACAGCGGCCGGCGCCCTCTCGGCAGTCGATAAGAAAAAGCTCGACTCCGCGTCGTCCTCGTCGGCGCCGTCCACACTCATGATGACGGACACCAACGGACGCTTCCAAGCCGCGGCCCCCTCCGGCGGCTCCGACGTCGCCAACAAGACCTACGTCGACGCCCAGGTGGCGAAACTTCCCACGGCGATGGCGCGCGGCGTCATCACCACAGGGCAGATCAGTGCCGGCGGCGGGACCGGGCCGAAAAGCATCACCTTCCCGGCCGGCCGGTTCACCACGGCTCCTGATGTCCTGCTCAGCTCCAACAACTCCCGCGTGAGCTGCTCCTACGCCTCTGTCACCACGACTGGCGCCACACTGACCGGGTCCAACTGGACCACTGTCGCCTCCCCCGCCGACACCGAAATCACGTGGGTGGCCGTCCAGTGGTAGCCCAACACACCAACCCAGAACAGGAGCGCCCTTGTGAGCGATGAAGTGATCATTGCCCTGATCTCCACCGTCGGCGCGATCATGCTGGCCGTTCTGGGCATGCTCGGGAAGCAGACCTTCGACACGGGCCGGATGAAAAAGGACATTTCGGCCACAAAGGTGGACATGGCCGCCACAAAGGTCGACGCGTCCGAAGCCCACCGGCTATCGAAGAAGACCGAGAACAGCATCAACAACCGCCCCACCAGTGTTTCGGACCGGCTGGACGACGTCATGACCGCCGTGGAAGCCGTCGCCACAACCCAGGAATCCCATGGCAAGAAGCTCGACGAGCAGGCCCGCACCTTGGTCGAGCAGGCCCGCATCCTTGGCGAGCACCGCAAGGACATCCAAGGCATCCGGGAGGACAACTTGGCCACCCGCAAAGACCTGGGGCTGCTGCATGGCGAGGACCGGGCACTGCGCGCCCAGATCGCCGAGCAGGCCCAGGAAACGGCCCGACTCCGGACCGACTTCAACACCTACCCAACCCCTGAAAGGAGCAACCGATGAGCTATGACAAAGCGGCCATGGCACGCTTCGCCGACTATGCGATAGCGAACTGCAACGGCAGGCTGGTCGACCTGGCCGGCCGAACGTTGAACGTTGACGGCCGCTACGGCTACCAGTGCATGGATCTGTGGATCTGGATCCGCTACCGACTCGGATTCACCGACAACCTGCCCACCCCGGATGCCGCCAGCGTCTGGGAACTCAACTCCCAGCCGGGCCTCAACCTGTGGAACTACTGGGACGCGATCACCCCGGACCAGTCCACCTACCCGGGCGACATCGGCATCATGAACAGGGCCTTCTTCGGCAACGGTGTCGGCCACATCTTCATGATCGTCGCCGACCTGGGCGCCAACATCCGGGTGCTGGAACTCAACGGGCTCGGCGACGGGTTTGAGGACACCAGCGGCGGCCAGCACGGATCCCCGGCCCGCATCCACGACTGGCCCAAAACCTACCTCTACGGCTACCTGCGATGGATCGGACCCGCTCCGACCATCAGTGGCCAATCCAACGCAATCGACCCCATCCAGGAGGATGACATGACCCCCGAAGACCGCGCCAAGCTCGAGACCACCCTCGGCAAGGTCCAGACCATCATCGGCATGCTCGACAACATTGCCGGCGCCGTCAACGAGACGCCGGGCAAGACGCTCGCGAAGGCAGTACCGCGTGCCGGCGGGACGGGGGACACGTCCCTGGGCCTGTTCCTCTCCTACGCTGATGCTGACCGGGCGGCCACCGTCTCCAGCATCAAGACCGCCCTCGCGGCCCTGCCTGCGAAGGACATTGCCTCCGCGATCCCCTCCGGGATTGCCCAGCAGGTTGCCGACGAACTCGCCAAAAGGATGGCATCCTGATGGATCAGCTCGCACTCGTCATCACTGCCCTGCTGACTGTGGCCTCGCCGCTGGCCATTGCCTGGGTGAAGGACCCGTCCTGGTCGAAGGTGGCCAAGGTGGCTGTGCCGGTCGTCGTCTCGGTCGTCATCGGTCTCGGCTACGCGATCTCCACCGGGGCATTCCAAACCGGGGCGGACACGCTCGGGGTAATCCTCGGCGTTTACGGCGCCCAGCAGCTGGCCTACACCACGATCATGCGATGGTGGGCGACGGTACTTGAACAGCGCGGCCAGCAGCCGGCAGCCGATGATGAGCCGGAGCATCGCGCCGTCGAGGAAACCCTGCCCAAGGCCAACTAGCGCCCCTTCCCCCACTGTCAGCCATGCCCCCACCACACTGGGGGCATGGCTGACGGCGTAATATCGTTTCCTTTCCGGGTCGACCGGCAAGGCCATATTGCTGTGGCCGGACACGGGACCGACCGTGAGATAGACGAAGCCATCGCCGTCCTCACCCTCACCCTGCTGGGCGAACGCCCCATGACCCCGGCCTTCGGCATCCCCGACCCCGCCTTCTCCGGACTGCACCCGGGCGATGTGCAGGTGGCATTGGACGAGCACGGGCCGGCCGGGGTGACCATCACCTCGATCGCGCAAGAACCCCTCAATGATTTGCAGGCCGTGGCGGCGATCCGGTGGCAACGATCCGACGACACGATGGAGACCAACCAGCGATGACCGACCAGCCCATTGACGCGCCAGAATACGAGAATCTCCGGCTGCTCCGCTACGGTACCGAACCGGACCTGGTCGCCGCCGCCGTGACCTATGCGCAGGCTGCGCTCCCGCAGTGGCAGCCACGCGCCGGGAACACGGAGATGGTGTTGCTGGAGTCCATGGCCCTGATTCTGGGCGTGAACGTGCTCGCCGTGCAGATGCTCCCAGGGCAGGTTGTCGAACAGCTCATGACACTGTACGGGGTGGCCCGGGACCAGGGCAGCCCGGCCAAGGGCAGGGTCCGGTTCACCGTGACCAACGGCAACCCGATCCAGACGATCCCGGCCGGCACCCGCCTGCGCTACACGCTGGAAACCACCGGCGAAACAGTGGACTTCCTCACGACGGAACCCCTGCAACTGATCACCTCCGAAACGTTGGTGGGCGAGGTGAATATCGTTGCCGCAGTACCGGGTGTCCAAGCCAACGGCCTGCCATCCGGCATGACCGTTGACGTCGTGGGCGTCCTGCCGTTCATCGAAACCGTGGTCCTGGCCACGGCGGTTTCCCAGGGCACTGGTGTCGAGTCCGATGTGAGTTTCCACTCCCGGGCGGCGGCCCTGCTGTCGCGGCTGACGACGACCCTGGTGTTGCCGGAGCACTTCCAGTACGCGGCCATCGCTGACCCCGTGGTGGGGCGTGCCCGGGTGCTGAACTTGTTCGATCCTGCCAGCCCGGAGGCGACTGCTCCCGGGCATGTCACCGTCGCCGTCACCGACGCTGCCGGGGATCCGCTGGAAGCGCCGGCGTCGACGGCCCTCGCCGCCGCGCTCAAGGCCCAGGCGTTGGCGTCCTTGCAGGTCCATGTGATCGACCCGGCCTACACCACCGTGGACGCCGCAGTGACAGTGCGGGCCGCTGCGGGGTTTACAGCGGTACAGGTCCAGGCATCCGTAACCGCTGCCCTGACCGCATGGCTGGACCCCACCCGGTGGGACTGGGCGCCGGTGGTGGGCCAGTACGCGATGGTGGCCAAGATCGCTGCGGCCCCGGGCGTGGCCGAAGTAACCACAGCCCCGGCCAACATCCCTTTGCCCGGGGCGGCTCCGCTGCCGCGTCCGGGCACGTTCACCGTGACCGTGCTCTAAACAATTCTTGACAGATCGAAAGGACCATCATGGCAATTCAGCTAAGACGCGGCACCGTCGCGGAATGGGCGCTCTATGACCCGGTACTCCAGATGGGCGAACCCGGATTCGCCACAGACACCCGTGAGCTGAAGATCGGGGACGGCGTCAGCAAGTGGGAGTCCCTGGAACCGGTCCAGCTGGACGCAGCACTTGTCACTGCTGTGGTGGGTGCAGAAGTTTCCGCACAGATTGACCCAAAGATCTCCCTGGCAGAGGAGGCCCGGGCCGGCGCCCAAGCGGCGCAGGCTGCGGCCGAGGCCGTGCCCACCACGAATGACGGCATCACGGCGGGTCTCATCGGCACCCCCGCCAGCGCCACGGCCGCGGCGCTTAATGCCACTTATGGCCTATCCCTCAGTGTCAAGGAGAAAGGCGCTGTAGGCAACGGAATTACTGATGATACCGCCGCAATCCAGTCAGCCATTAACTCCGTCTCCGCCTTAGGAGGCGGTGAGGTATGGTTCCCGGCTGGAACCTACAAGACAACATCAACACTAAACGTGACAAGCAGCGGAGTTACTCTTGCCGGCTCTAAGGGGACTGTTGTCCAGCCCGCCTTGCCCGTAGGTGGCACGGGCATCCGGGCGTATGGCACCAAGCAGGTAGCCACAACCGCCGTGACAGCCAAGGCAGCAGCAGGGGAAAGAACCCTCACCGTGGCAGGAGTGCTGGCAGTCGGGAACGTCCTTGTGGTGCGGTCCGCCACGGAATCGTTCAACAATGATCGCGACGTCTACAAGAAAGGTGAGATGGCAGTAGTGGCCAGCGTAAGCGGATCAACTGTCACGCTGGAAACCCCACTCCGAGACAGTTACGACCCTGCCCTAGGAGACTTAAGCGTAGACGTACTGACCATGATCAAGGACTTTACAATCCGCGACCTCACCATCAGGATGGGCGGAACAGGGCTGGCTCAGATTGGAGTTGAAGGCAAGTATGTCCGAGGTCTACGCTATGAGGGGATGCGCGTATTCAAGGCCGCACGTCAAGGCATTACCGCTGATACCTGCCTTGACGTTGCAGTTATCGGTACGCACTCCGAGGGA
This sequence comes from Pseudarthrobacter sp. P1, assembly GCF_050156935.1. Lineage (NCBI taxonomy): Bacteria > Bacillati > Actinomycetota > Actinomycetes > Micrococcales > Micrococcaceae > Pseudarthrobacter > Pseudarthrobacter sp. P1. The sequence continues at coordinate 953,846 of NZ_CP189584.1, forward strand.
GCGGATGAGCCAGGTATGGCTTATGGGATCATGCTGGGTGGATGCTCTAACGTCACCATCACCGGAAACACGGGCCGTCGCAATAGGCACAGTATCGAAGTGACAGCCAACAGCCCACAGCCAATGTCGAGGGATATTACCATCACAGGAAATGCGGTAACAGCTGACCTGTCAGCGGGGATCTCCACCCATGGGGGCACTGAAAACGTATTAATCGCCAATAACGCCGTGTCTATGTGTGGCGGCGGTATCGTCTCTCGTGGCGCTTATACAACCGTCAGTGACAACACTGTGGTTACCGCGCCGAACGGGTCCAGTGAGAGCTATATAATTCCTCTAATGTTCGGGGATGACGGCGCTCATCCGTGGGGCAGCGGCCGAGCCGGGGACCACCTAATTGTCTCCAATAACAGGTTGATCTATGTCTCAGGTGGCGACCCTGCTCCTATTCCGGCGCTAAAAGTAACTGCACCGCTGATCAACTCGGTAATCGAGGGGAACGTGCTCTCCGGTTTCACTGCACACGGCATCCATCTTCAGGGGAATTGGAACGACGGTATACAGATAACGGGCAATCTGTTCGAGGGCGCCGGGCAGCCTCCCGGAGTTGCCGGGAGGTACGGCATCCTTATTGCACCTCGGACACCATCTGCAACGTCCTGGACAAAGAGTTTGACGGTGCAGGGAAACCAGTTCCTCGCCCTGTCCTATGGCGCGATGCAGATTATCAGCTCGACCGCCTCAGCGGCACCTTCAAACGGAATCCGCTTCCTGAATAACTATGTTGAGTCTCCGACGTACGGAGTTGTCCTGGCAACGGGTGGATCCTTCGCTGACGTGGCTTTTATGGGAAACATCTTCGCCACGGCACTGTCGGATACGGCGATGCTGGCAGTATTCGGAACACTGAACAACGCGGTCGTAAAGCTCAATAACTCTTTGGGCGGGGCAGCACCGGCAAACACATGGGCCGCTCGGCAAACGTTCGCAGCGTCTCCGGCGCTTGCGAACAATATTCCACTAGTTGGCCTGGATACGTCTGGCAACTCGTCGGAACTTGTCCAGCTGTCTTCTGCCGGCGTGATGTACTTCGGCCCATCTGGGCCGCTGCCAACTGTCTTCCGGACGGGCAGCGGCGGTACCTTGAGGTTGCGTTCAGGGAGCGCGGACTCCATCGTTGTCGGCACCAACACGGTGGGCTTCTATGGGGCTTCTCCGGTTGCCAAGCAAACGGGAGTTGCAGTTACCCCCGAAGCAATCCACGCCGCTCTCGTCTCCCTTGGGCTAATTGCGGCTTAGCGACAAGAAAGCTTAACGCCAGCCGACTGCATTTCGAGCTCTAAGTAGTTAGCCAGCGACTTGGAGAACGTGGCTGTCATATGGTTACTGTCCCTGTAGACCAGCACGTTCCCCAGTACAGACTGGCAGTCTCCGGATCGGCAGAAGTACTTAGTCATGTCTAGGAAATGGACTTGGTTGAGTCCTTCTGCCGCTTCTTTCTGGGGTTCATCCTTTAGTGCTTTGCTTTGAGGAAAACTGCAATCAGCGTCCGATTTGGTATCCACGCAGGAGGGCGGATCTGACACGCCACCGAACGACGGCCGCGGAGTGTCGGCTAGCGCAACGATCGGAATCGTTGAGGACGACCACCGTTCGCGTAAGCCGTCGACGGCCGATTGGTAGGTCGTCTCCCCGGAATCGGCCTGGTACTTTGCGGTAGACACCGAAGAGGTAACGATCAGGTCGTAGTCGCCAGACAGGATCGTCCTTGAGACTTCAGCGTTCCAAGGGGCGCAGCTGCGCTGGAACGACGTCGCCTCGGTAAAGGCGCAACTTGACTTGAGATAAGTAGTAACGGACCACCCGCGCTTCTCGGCGAGCCCCTCAAGAGCGCCCAACCATTGCCCTGCATGCGAGTCTCCGACTAGGGCGACCTTGTAGGCGTCGGGCGATTGGGAGCCGAACGTGCAGGTCATGGCTTCGGCGCGGGTCGCTCGCTGCTGGCAGCCCGCTCCTGCCACGTCCGTGGATGCGATGACTGGGTCCGGGTAGAGAATCCCACCTGAGGCGCAGTCTTCACCGGAGGCCAGAACATCGGCCCCAAAACACTGTGGAGGGTTGGACGAAAACTCGTCCAACTGAATGTTGGCAGCTTCTGAACGGTTCTGGCTGATGAACATGGTCACTCCGCCGAGAATGCCGACGGAAACCATAGCTGCAGCGATGCCCACTAAGATGCGTCCATTGTAGCGGCGGGCCTTGCAGCGGTTTCCCTTCTCGACCCGGAAACGATCCTCCACAAAGATCTTAGTGAGCCAGGCCAGCGCGACGCTGACCAGGACGATACCGGCGGCCAGCGTCATTGACAGCCCAGACCCCTTTCCGCCCACGATGATGGGTCCGAGCACTATCAAGGGCCAGTGCCATAGGTAGACGGAGTACGAGATGTCGCCAAGGAACTGGACGGGGCGAAACTTGAAGATCGCAGAGGGACCCCAAATCGTTCCCGGAGCGCCACCCCAGATGACGGCCGCCGTAGCGAGAACGGGAAGCAACGCGGTGTAGCCCGGGAAGGGCGTCGCGCCGGCGTATGTCACGGCTGCCAGCGCGATGCCCGCGAGCCCGGCCCAGCTGAGCGCTGAGCGTATCCATGCGGGTCCGCCGCTGGTGCGCTGGAGTGCGAGGGCAAGGAGCGCGCCGACACCGAACTCCCACACGCGAGTGGGAGTGATGAAGTATGCGTCCGCAGCGCTACTCCAAGTAGCCCAGACGGAGTATGCGAATGATGCGGCGGTGACCGTGGCGATGCTTGTGATCAGGACCTTGCGAGCGGACCAGCCGTAGTGCTTTGCAATGGTGATAACGCCGAGGATGAGCAGCGGCCAAACGGCGTAGAACTGCTCTTCTACTGAGAGGGACCAGAAGTGCTGGACGGGACTAGCGCCCGAGTCTGCTGCCAGGTAGTCCACCGAGTTCGCTGCCAAGGTCCAGTTCTGCACATAGAAAGCGCTGCTGACAAGCTGCACGCCCACCGACCCCCATGACGTCTGCGGAACAACCGCCAGCGTGAGGATTGCAACAAAGAGAAGTACTAGTAGGGACGCCGGCAGCAGCCGCTTCGCCCTGCGGACGTAGAAATCACGCAAGCGAAGCCGCGGGGTCGCGGACATACCTCTGACTAGGTGGTCGCTGATCAAGTAGCCCGAGATGACGAAGAAGACGTCCACGCCTACGAACCCACCGGTCAGTTTCTGCGGCGCCAAATGGTAGACAACCACGAGAGCCACAGCCAAGGCCCGGAGAGCCTGTATTTCCGGCCGAAAAGCGTGATGCTTTTGCTTCCGGGCGCGACCAGTCGAAGGCAGTGTTGTAGTCAAAAAATCCCCCAGTGAGTAGTTGCCCTAATTCTACCCGGGGACCAGAGCTACATAAATCCGGTTAAGTGCCCCTGGATGAGCCCCGCCCTCTTTGGAGGGTGGGGCTCATTTGGCGTAGGGTGGGGGCTTCCCCAAAAACGACGGCGGCCCGCCCAGTCCTGGCAGACTGAACGGGCCTTTGCCGTCACCATCGCTGACTAAAGCATCATGGAGACGACGTGAACCAGAATACCCTCATTGGCCTGCCCAATATCCGCCTGACCAGCACCTGTGACCTGGTAGCAGCCGGATTCCTGGCACGCTACAGCGGCAAGACGCGCGAGTCCTACCAGGTCAGCCTGAGAATCCTGTGGCAGTGGTGCAACAGCGTCGGGCTGGAAGTCCTTGACGCAAAGCGCCCGCACCTCGAGTTGTTCCTGCGCTACCTTGAGGAAGGCCGGGGCAACCAACCGGTCACCGTGGCCCACCACGCCTCCATCGTGAAGTGCTTCTACCGGTTCGCGGAGATCGACGGCTATATGGAGAAGGACCCGGCCGCGCACCTGCGCGTGCCGCGCGTCTACATCGACGAGTCCAAAACCCTGGGCTTGGAGCGGGCCGAGCTGGGCGCCCTGATCCAGACCGCCCGCGCCTCCCACCCCACGGACGGGGCACTGGTGGCTTTGCTGGGCATGATGGGGCTGCGCGTCTCGGAAGCGTGCGCGGTGCAGGTCGAGGACTACCAGCTGATCGAACGCGGGCACAGGGTGTTGAAGATGGTGGGCAAGGGCGGGAAGCCGGCCACGATGCCGATCCCTGTCCAGGTGCTGCGGATGCTTGACGCGGCCGCCGGCGACCGCGCCAGCGGCCCGCTGCTGCTGCGCCAGTCCAACGGGCAGGCCATGAACCGCAAGGCCGCTGCGCTGGCCATCACCCGGCTGTGCAAGAAGGCTGGCATCACCCAGAAGATCACCCCGCACGGGCTCCGGCACTCCTATGTCACGGCATGCCTGGACGCGGGGGTGCCGCTGCGGGATGTGCAGATCGCCGCCCGCCACTCCGACCCCCGCATCACCGCACGGTACGACCGGGCCCGCCACAACCACGACCGGCACGCGAACCACACGCTCGCCGCGTTCCTCGCCGGCGCGGCGTAACCAATAGAACGCCCCACCATCGAAAAAGTGGGGCCTTCTGTGATCTCTCCTGGCGGACGTGCTGCAGGCGCCAGCCTTCGGGCACCCGGGCGTGGAGGGCGGCCAGTCCGCCGTCGTAGTCGGCTGCCTCGGCTTCGATGTCTTGTGCCTCGTCAGTGCCTTCTCCTAGTGTCGGCCCGTGCAAACCGCCCAAGCCGTCCCCACCACCTGCGGCTGGGCGTGGCACCCTCATGGGAAGACAGAAAGTGTGGGCAATGATCACCATCTCCTCGACCTTGGACGCCGGCAGCCCCAAGCGGCCATCAGCGCTTCACGACGGCGGCGACCCCAGCGACCCCTATGGCGCCCTGGATGGCGGGTCGGTCTATCAACCCCACGCATGGACCGGCCAATGGTGGGATTCCCTCCCCCACGCCTACAAGGAAGCCGACCAAAGCGTCAATCCCGAACTGGGCGGCTACCCCATGCTCCGGTTCATGGACGGGCCCGGCCGCATCGCCGGGGAAATCGCAGACATCACCAACGGCATGTACGCCGGCGCCTACACCGATCCTGAGACCGCCCCGGATTCGATGCTGCGCTGGCTGGCCATGATGCTCGGCGTCCCGCCCCGCCAACGGCAAGTCCCGTTGCCGCAGCTGCGCACCCAACTCCAAGTCCTCACGAGCGCTGGCCGGCCCGCCGCCGGCACCCGGGCCATGCTGCAGGAAATCACCAAGACCTTCCTGACCGACGGCGGGCAGTGCCTGGTGGAGCCGTCCAGCACCCGGCCCCATGTCCTGATCCTGTACGTGCGCGCTTACGAAGTGCCAGACGGGGACCTGGCAGCCCTGGCCAGCCGTGTGCAAGATTCCGGCTACGTGCCTGCCGGGCATGTGGTGGAAGCGAAACCGGTCATCACGACCTGGGACGCATGGGAAGACACCGCCGGTGTCACATGGGACCTGAAAGAGGCGAACATTCCCACCTGGAACAGGTCCGACTCCGCCGGCGTCATCCTCGAATAGCCCCGGCGGGTCTGACCGGCGCGGCTACTGCAGGCTGTGCAGCTCTTTGGCCCTGGCAAGCCGGGTGGCGATCCTTTGGCGTGCCTGGTTGGGCCGAAACCTGTCGGGCGGCCAGTGGGCCAGCCAAACCTCCAGCACGGCAACCTCCGCGGCATAATTCCTGATCCGCCGGTGGACGACGGCCGTGCGTTCAAACCAGTAGGGGTCCGGCTCCCGGGTGTCGTACTGGGTGAGGCTGGCAGCGGCGGCCCGGAGGTCTGCCATGATGTCCAGCGCCTCCGGGTAGCGCTTGGCACGGGTCAGGTCATCGACGGGCAGCAGCCACCGTTCCATGTCCCACCCGGCCACTACGCGACGGGACCACATTTCCTCACTGTTGGCCACCATGATGAGCCTGTCCACCTCACTGCCCGGGATGGAGGTGACGACTTCGCCGTCGAGCTCGACGGAAATGTCCTCCCACCCTTTGTCGGGCAGGTTGGGTGAGGACATGCGCCAGCCCGTCATGGGGTCTTGGCATCTTTGAGGCGCCGGAGGACTTCCTGGGTCAGCTGGTTGTCGGTTGCGTCCCGCAGCGCGCCGGGACCGATTTCTGTGGCCAGCTCGGCGGTGGTGATGAACCCGGCGGCGACGAGCGCCGGCAGGATCGGGGCCCGGTAGGCCCGGCAGATGTCGACAACGGTCTGCACCTTCAGGTCGCTCTCACCGGACAGTTGCCGGTTGAGCGTGTTCGGCGCGATGTCGGCGGCCTGGGCGACCGCGCGATTGCTGTGGCCGTGCGTGATGGCGTCCAAGTGCTCACGAAAAGTATCTATCATTGGTACAGCTTGTGCCAATAACGGGTCAGGCGCAAGGCCGGAGGCGACCAATCTGCACCTGCACCATAAGACCCCGCCCCCTCCCGGTGGTGAGGTCTTGCTTCACCTCTCCTGGCGAATGAACAGTAGCCGCCACCCCTCGGGCACTTGGGCTCTCAGCGCTTCCGGCGCGCCCTCATAGCCGCCACCCTCGGCCGCGATATCCCTGCCTCGTCAGCCTCTACATTCCTGATAGTTCCCATGATCTTCACGCACCAAGCTTAGGCCGGGCCCTATGCTGGTGCCGTGCAGATGAAATGGGGGCCGATACCCGGGCCGATCGGGGTACACCCGGAGTGGGAACTCATGTACCGGGCCGGCGTGCCCGTGGCACGGATTGCTGCCCTCTGCCATGCTGCACGGGCAACGGTTGCCCTTCACCTCAGGAACCAATGCGCCAATGACCCCACACTGCGGACCGAACACCTTGGGAACCTCAAACTTGGCCCGCCGCGGCCGCCGCGACCGACGCCGGTATGGCGGGCCCGCCGGGCCCAGCTTTTCGCCTTCATATCCGCGCACGGCCGACAGCCGCGACGCACCGACGCCGGGGACTTCGAAGACTCCCTGGCCATGTGGCTCATCGACCAGCGCGCCGGGCTCGCCAAAGGATCCCTGACCCGAGAGAAGATCGCCGCCCTGGACGCGGTGGGGAATTGGCGCTTGTCCGCACGGTCCGCAGCGGACGCCCGGCGCTGGCAGCAGCGCCTGGCAGAACTCGCCGCGTTCATCCACGCGTCTGGGCGCTGGCCGAGGTGGCGCGGGTACACGTCCGAGCACGAGCGCATCCTGGGCGTATGGCTGCACGCCCAGCGGCAGCAGCACCGCCGCAGCAAACTCGGCTCCGCCCAAGTCGCCAGCCTCGACGCCTCGGCACCGCACTGGGCAGACAACCACCGCTACACGCCATAGTGTCGGCGGCCGACCGCATCATGGTGGAATGGAAGAACCGATGCCCGTTTTCTGGCACCGCGCCAAGATCGAGCACCTCATAGAGAACCCGCCCAGCACGCCCGTTACCGTCCTCTCCGGTGATGCCAGGATCCTCGCCAAAGTCCGGGCCACCTACGGCCGGGTCGTCGCATACACGCCCACGCACGGCCTCTACGAATGGGCTGACGGCGGCGGTGAACTCAGGGCACTGTGGGAAGAAGCCAAGCAGATCCGGCGCGTGACGGCGCAGGAATGGAAAGGCCGGCCGCTACCGGACTGACGCATCAGGCCCATGATGGGAAACGGGGGCAGATGCCATGGGAAAACGGGGGCCAAAGTCGTTGACACTGTCAACGGCCAGGGCCTAATGAGAACCTTGAGTCGCACACAGTCCCCTGTAAACTCAACACCTAGCACTCGTCAGCCGACGAGAAATAGGCGTTGGAGGTGGTTCAAGTCCCCCTCCGCGCACAAATGAAGCCCTTCGGACATTGAAAGATGTCCGGAGGGCTTTTTTGTGCCCTCCCGAGGGCTGGGCCGGTGCCGCACTCCCGGCCGCGATGTCGGTGGCTTCGGCTACTGTGGCCGGGTGAACATACTTCCCGAATGGGTCCAGTGGATCCAGGCGCTGGCACCGGCCGCCGCGTCCGTGGCCGCACTGGTTGCCGGCTCCCTCGGCTGGGCCACCTATTCCCAGCGCCGGACGGCGGACAGGCGGGACCAGTGGTGGAAGCGGGCCCAATGGGCCATCGATGCGTCCATGGATGCCGATGACAACGAGCGCCAGGTCATCGGGGCGGCCATTTTGGTGCATCTGGCCGAGAGTGACCTCTGCATGCCCGATGACAGGGATCTGCTCCTGCAGGTATTGGTCGCGGCGCGGGATGCTGTGCTGGACACCGAAGAGCCAAACGGGGAAACTGGGAGTGAAGGAGGTGGCGATGATGGCAAACCATCTGAAGACGAAGCCGAAGCCGGATGACACCAACGGCGCGGACCACGAGCGCGGCTACGAGGTGGCACTCCCGTCCAAGGGCGTCACGGTCACTGTCTCCACCCAGGCCAAGGCGCGTGCCCTGCGCGAGATCGAAAAGGGCATCGCGGCGTTGAGCAAGCCCGCCATCCGGTAGGCGCGGCCCGGAGAATTGCGTGTGGCCCGGACAGCTGTCCGGGCCACACGGCGTTTAACGCCCGGTGTTCAGAGCCCCCGCGGCTAAAGGCCCAGGTCCGAGGGATCCGTGTTGGCGCCGCACACGACGACGACGGTTCGCGAGTCGGGTGCGGGCACGTACGCGCCGCTGAGCACGGCCGCCAGGGCCGCGGCCCCGCCGGGTTCCGCCACAATGCGCAGCTCGCGCCAGAGGAACTGGCGCGCCGCCACAATGTCCTCCGGCGCCACCAGCACCGAGGTTGCCCGGGCATTGACGGCCGCGGCGAATCCGCCGTTGCCAATCCGCCGAGCGCCAAGGGAATCCGCGGCAATGCCCGAAACCTCCACATCCACGGGCTCCCCCGCCGCCAGCGCGGAGTGCAGCGTGGGGCAGCCCACGGGTTCGACGGCGATGATGCCGGCGCGCCCGGCCCACCAGGAGGCGATGCCGCCCATGAGCCCGCCGCCGCCCACTGCCACCACGATGGTGTCCGCATCCGGCACCTGGGACTCGATCTCGCGCCCCAGGGTGCCCTGTCCGGTCAGCGTGGCCAGGCCGTCGTAGGCGTGGATCTGGAATCCCCCGGTCTCGGCGGCGCGGGCCACACTGGCCTGGTGCGCCTCGGCAAAACTTGAACCCACCAGAGTGACGGTCGCCCCGCGGCTGCGGATGCCGTTGACCTTGACCTGTGGCGCAGTTTCAGGCACAAAGATCTCCGTCGGGATGCCCAGGGCCGCCCCCACGTGGGCCACGGCCAGGCCGTGGTTGCCGCCGGAGGCCGCGATAAGCAGTTCCGGACGCTCGGACGCGGACAGCACCGAGTTAAAGGCCCCACGCGGCTTGAAGGAACCCGTGTGCTGGAGTTGTTCCAGCTTCAGCGTGACGGTCCGGCCCGGGGCGTATTCGACGTCGACGACGGGTGTGCGGCGCACGCGGCCACCGATCAGCGCGGCGGCCGCCTCGATGGCCGCCCGGTCGGGAAACAGAGCGCCGGGGGCCGGAGCGCCGGCGGCTCCGGCACTGGTCCGGGCCGGGCTCATGCGCCGGCCTCCATGGTGCCCGTCCCGGCCGTGCCCGTCCCGGCCGTGCCCGTCCCGGCCGTGCCCGTCCCGGCCGTGCCCGTCCCGGCCGTGCCCGTCCCGGCCGTGCCTGTCCCGGCCGTGCCCGTCCCGGTTGCGTCTGTCGCCGCCAGCCCGATTTCAACGGCCGCGCCCGTGACGCGGATGCCGCCCTCGGACGGGATGTCCACCAAAATCTCCGACGGACGCCCCACGTACTGCCCCTGGTGCACCACCACGCGGCCTGGCACCTCGACGGCCTCCAAATGCCGCAGGTAGGCGCCCAGCGACGCCGCGGCGGAACCGGTGGCCGGATCCTCGCGCACGCCGCCGGGCGGGAACGGGTTCCGGACCTCGAAGCTGGATGCTCCAGTGCGGAAAACCACGTCCACCGTGGCCTGCCACCCCTGCCCGGCCATCAGCTCCGCGAGGGCCTCGTAGTTGTAGTCCAGGTTGGCCAGAATGCCGGCAGCGGCCACCGGCACGATGGGGTGCCAGTTGCCCGCAAAGGCCTGCAGCAGCGGCAGCAGCGGGTCCAGGTCCGATTCCTGCAGGTTCAGGGCCGCCAGCAGAGCCGTCCGCACAGGCGCGTCGACGCCGCGGACCTGCGGCTGGACGGAGGTCAGGGTGGCCGTGAAACCGGCGCCTGCCGCCTCGGTGTCCACGGCGATCTCGCCCACCGGCGTGCTGAAAATGTAGGCACCCACCCCTTGCCGTTGAGCCAGCGCCACGCCCGTCGCAATGGTGGCATGCCCGCAGAACGGCACCTCGGCCGCGGGGGCAAAGAAGCGCAGTTGTGCGCGGCCCGGCGCCAGGGCACTAAGGAAAGCCGTCTCGGAATAGCCCAGCTCGGCAGCAATCTCCTGCATCCGGGCGTCGTGCAGTCCATCGGCGGGGAGCACCACACCGGCGGGGTTTCCGCCGGCCGGATCTGAGCTGAATGCGGTGTAGCGAAGTATCTCCATGGCTTTAGGCTAGCCGCCACTGTGCTCCTCCACACCCAAGGTGGCATGGCCAACAATGCTAGGGTGGACCGATGTGGCAGCGGTTGGGTGAGCCAAGGGATGTCGCCCCCGTCTCCTTCCGGACGGTGGTATCGCGGAGTAGTGTTTTAGCGTCTGGGGATTCGTGTTCGACCGGCCGTGGTTGCGACAGGCTCGCACTGCGTGCCACCGGTGGTCGAACCTGACGAGCGGAGAACTGATCATGGATGGGTTCGGAGGGATGAACCACTTTGAACTGCCGGAGTCCCTGCGGCGGCTCTTTGAGGGTGGCTGGGAATCGCCACGGCTCCGGGTGGAGGAATACAAGGACGGCCAGACGGCGGTTGTCAGGGTCGAGCTGCCGGGCATTGATCCGGACCGGGACGCCGATGTGTCAATCAGCAACGGCATCCTGACCATCAAGGCCGAACGGCGCGAGGATACGGAACGCAAGGGGACGAGCGGTTACCGCTCCGAGTTCCGCTATGGCTCCCTGTCCCGGAGCATTCCCCTGCCGCACGGCATCCGGGAAAACGAAATCAAGGCCTCCTACAAGGACGGTGTCCTGGAGATCCGGATTCCGGTCGCGTCGGAAGGCGAAGCCGCATCGTCAAAGGTTCGGATCGACCGGGACTGACACTGACGGAGTCCTTGTCCAAAAGCTGCAGTAGGCCCTGCCATGGAGGAGCTGCCCCGCCGCGGCTGATGGCTCCCGCTGCGGTGGGTCCATCGACCCGATGTGCAAATGTGCCTAGGTGCGTGTGCCAGTAGTGGTTTTGGATAGTTTTTAAATCGCCGGGAGATTTACCGGGCTGGCGGTGGTGGCGCTGGGAGGATTGGGGGTATGGATGCTGCTTCTTCCCCCGATCCTTCTGTCCCTGAGCTGCAGCCGGAGGAGGGCTTGTTCGACGAGGCGCTTGTGGAGCGCGTCGAGCTGGTCGTTGATGATGTGGTGGATACCCGGGGCGGGGTGAATAAGCGGTTCAAGCCCTTTGAACCGGATGCGGTGATGCTGGTCCCGCCGTCCCTGGACGAGTGGCTGTCGGAGGGTCATTTGGCCCGGTTCATTGCCGAACTCGTCGACCATGAACTGGACCTGACTCGTTTCTATGCCGCCCATGCCAAGGCCAAGGGCCAGCCGCCCTATGATCCTCGCCTGATGTTGCGGATCGTGCTCTACGGGTACTGCGTCGGGGTGCGCTCCTCGCGTGAGGTCGAGCGGGCTTGCACGGACGTTGTCGCGTTCCGGTGGCTGGCAGCCCAGCAGGGACCGGACTTCCGCTCGATCGCCCGCTTCCGCGAACGGCACTTGGCCGCCCTGGCGAACGTGTTCCTCCAGGCGTTGGAGCTGTGCCAGGCCGCTGGCATGGTCTCCCTGGGCAAGGTCGCACTGGACGGGACGAAGGTGCGGTCGAACGCGTCCCGGCACAAGGCCATGTCCTACGCCCGGCTCACCGGCAAGCAAAAGGTCCTGGCGGAGGAAATCAGCGCCCTGATGGAAGAGGCGAAGACTGTCGACGCGAACGAGGATGCCCGCTTCGGGCCGGGTAAGCGCGGGGACGAACTTCCCGCGGAGCTCGCAAACCGGCAGCGGCGGGCTGCGGCGATGGCCCTCGCCCGGGCCTCGATCAAAAAGGAAGCAGCCGACAAGGCCCGCCAGCTGGCTGAGGAAAAGGCCCGCAAACGCGGCGATGACGATGATGACATCACCGCCGCCGGGGACAGGGCCGCCGCGGAGGCGGAGCCGAAACCCACCGCGCAACGGAACTTCACCGACCCGGACGCGCGGATCATGAAGACCGCGGACGGTTCCTACCATTACAGCTACACCGGACAGGCTGTCGTGGATTCCGACCACCAGGTCATCGTCGCCACCGAGCTGAACAATGTTGCCGTCGACGTCCAGCAACTCGAGCCCATGATCAAGCGCACCATGGACACCGCCGGGGCCATGCCCAAGAACTGGAGCGCCGATGCCGGGTACTGCTCGGCCGCCAACCTCGAACACGTCAAAGACGTTCAAGCGCAGCATGCGACGGAGTTCTTCATCTCCACCCGCCGCATGAAACACGCCTCCCCGGTGCCCGAATCACCGCGGGGCCGGATCCCGGCCAACGCCACCCCGGCCGAACGCATGGCCCGGAAGCTGAAAACCAAGAAGGGCAAGAAGATTTACGCCCGGCGCAAGGCCATCATCGAGCCGGTCTTCGGGCAGATCAAGACCCGCCAGGGCAAGCACCTACTGCTGCGCGGGATGGAAAAAGCCGCCCGGGAGTGGGAACTGCTCGCCGGCTGCCACAACCTGCTCAAACTCCACACCTACCGCACCAACCAGGCCATCTGAGAGGGGAAGGACCCAGCAAAGCGGCCACCACGGCCCCGGCAAGGGCGCCGCCACATACCGCCAGGACCGGCAGAAGGCGCCGAACCGGCTCCACCGGCCCGACCGCCCCCAAACCGGTACGGACCCGGCTTGGAACTGACGAATTCCGTCACAACACGACGCCGCACCTCAAACCACTACTGGCACACGCACCTAGTGGGACGGGCACTGCACCATGGCTCGCGCATGCTGCCCGTTGGAATGCGCCAAGAACCGCACAGGAATCCCGTGCGGCCTTCGGGCGTGCGCTAGGCGCCGATGTGGGGGAAGGGCCAGGCTAGGCGTTCCTGTGGCCCGACATCGAGCGCGTGATGAACATGATCACGGCGATGACCGCGAGCACAATGCCAACCCAGAGCAGGAACTGCAGGGACTGGAAGAAACCGCCGGTGAGCAGCAGCACAACGGCCACGATGGCAACAATGGTAAGCAGTGGGGACATGACAGACAGCTTTCTACTGGATGAGGGAATACCCCATCATTGCCATCATATCCCCAAATGGGACCCGCGGTATGTTATAAGCACCCGTTTCGGCCGTCCTGGCGGCCCGCTCCTGAACGGTCGCCGGCGGATCCCCCACCGTCCCGCTGCTTCCGTTCGGAGCCTCAGGTGCTAGACGCCTGAGAACTCGGCCTCCCCCACTTCCCGGCTCCCCTGGCGGGCGGTGGCGCGGGACCCATCTTTGGTGCCACCGTGGCCGCCACCAAGGAGTTCTTCGTAGAATCCCACGTGCTCGGCAACCATCCGCTCGGCGCTGAACTGCGCTTCCGCCGCCCGCCGGCACGCTCCCCGGTCCAAGGCAGCGGCCGCCAACAACGCTTCCGCCAGTCCGTGCAGGCCGCCGCGCAGGTAGCCGGTGAGGCCGTCCTGGACTATTTCCGGTGCCGAACCGCGGGGCGTCGAGACCACCGGGGTTCCGGTGGCGAGGGCCTCGATCATGACCATGCCGAATGGTTCCGGCCATTGGATGGGATTCAGCAGGGCCACGGCCCCACCCAGCAGGGCGTACTTGTCCGCAGTGTTCAGCTCGCCAAGGTATTCGATCTGCGGGCCCAGAAGCGGCTTGATCACCGCGGAAAAGTACTCATGCTCCTCGGGGGCGTACATTTTCGCGGCGATGCGGAGCGGCATCTGGGCCAGCAGGGCGGCCTGGATGGCCTGGAGCAAGCCCTTGCTGGGATGCATCCGGCCCAGAAAGCAGGCATAGCCGCCGTCGCCGGTTCCCAGGCGGACCGCGGCCGTATTGAGGCCATGGTGGATGACCTGCCGGACCACCGACGCCGGGGCGGTGCCGGCCTGGTGGTGGGAAATGGCAACAAGGGCCGCGTCCCGGGCAATCGCCCGGTAGACGTCCCCCAGCCCAGCGGCGAAGGGCCCGTGGGCCGTCACGGCCACGGGCATGGTGGGGGGCCTGTGCCGGTACAGGCCCCCGGCGAGGGTGTGGTCATGGATGATGTCCACGTCCGCCATGCCCGCGTAGGCGATGATGCTGTGCCGGAGTTCGTCCACGCAGGCCCCGATCGAGGCCGCGTCCCCGACGGGCAGGCCCGGCAAAAGGTCCACCGGGCAGGTGCTGTCGGCGGACGCCGCCAAAAGCACCTCGTGGCCGGCTGCAGCCAACCCGCGCGCCAGCGTGTCGACCATGGATTCTATGCCGCCGTAGGCGGGCGGCGGTACGGGGATCCAGGGCGGTGCCACCAAGCCGATGCGCATGCTAATCCTCCTGTTGTTGTCCGGCACCGACGCGGTGCACGTCAAGCAGATCCGACAACGGTTTGCGGGTCCCCAGATGAAGTCCAATGCTGTCCGGCAGGCCCCCGACCACGACGCTGCCGCCGGAAACCTCAACGGAAATCCGTGACCCGGCCAAGAGAATGTTCCCTATCCTGACGTCACCAAATCCGGCCGGCAGTTTCGGGGCCAACCAGAGTCCGCCGTGGGACAGGCAGGGATCAAAGCCAAGGAGGATGCGCATCAGATGAATCGGAGTAGCGGCGGCCCATGCCTGCGGAGAGCACGAGGCCGGGTACGGAACCGGCACGGGATACGCGGTCCTGTCCAGGCCGCAAAAGAGCTCCGGCAGCCGCCCGCCGAATGCCTCGGCCGCATCCAGGAGTCCGGTGGCGATCCGCTGCGCCGCGCCCACAAAGCCATAGTGCCTGAGGCCGCCGGCGATCAGCGCATTGTCATGCGGCCAGACCGACCCGTTGTGGTAGCTCGCCGGGTTGTAGGCCGCCATGTTCGAAGCCAGCGTCCGCACGCCCCAACCGGTGAACATCTCCTTGGACATCAGCCGTTCCGCGACCAAGGCGGCCTTGTCGTCGTCGACGATGCCGCTCCAGAGGCAGTGGCCCATATTGGATGCACACGAGTCCACGGGCTGCTTGTTCCGGTCCAGCGCGATGGCAAAATAACCCCGTTCCGGCAGCCAAAACCGCTCGTTGAATTCTTCCTTTAAGGCAGCCGCCCGCGCCCCCCACTGCGCTGCCAGATCCGCATCGCCGGCGTCCTGGGCCATCAACGCGCGGCTCAGATACGCGGTGTACACGTAGCCCTGGACCTCACACAAGGCAATGGGCGCCGCAGCCATCGTTCCGTCGGCGAAGTTGATCCCGTCCCACGAGTCCTTCCAGCCCTGGTTGATCAGACCGTGGTCGGTGGCGCGGGCATACTCCACGAAGCCATCACCGTCGGCGTCGCCATAGTCGCGTATCCAGTCCAGGGCCCGGTCCACGGCCGGAAGGAGGGATCTGGTGACGTCGGACTGGAATCCCCAGCGGGTCAGCTCCCCGGCGAGGGTGACAAACAGGGGTGTGGCATCGACCGACCCGTAGTAGGCGCTTCCGCCGCCCAGCGCCAGACCGGTGCTCGCCCCGAACCGGACCTCATGCAGGATCCGGCCCGGTTCCTCTTCACTGCGCGGGTTAACTTCCCGCCCCTGCCGATCGGCCAGCGTCTGCAGCGTTCCCAGTGCCAATGACGGATCCAACGGCAGGGTCATGAAGGAGGTGAGCAATGAATCACGCCCGAACAGCGCCATGAACCATGGGGACCCTGCGGCGACCACCACCCGGCCGGGATGGTCGGGATCAAAGATCCGCAGCGAGCCCAGGTCCTCCCGGCTCTGCTGGAGGACCTTCGCGACGGCGTCGTTGGCGAGTTTCGCCGTGGGGACGTGGCTTTGCCACGCCAACAGCCGTTCTTCCGGAAGGGCGGCCGACAGTACACGTTCGGAGGCCGGGATGTCCGCCTCGGGACCGATCCCATCAATGCTTGGCGTGATGGTGAGGGTGGCAGACCAGTACCCTTGTGGGGCGATGTCGACCTGGTAGGTGATCGTGTGGGAATCGATGGTGGCGCCGGGAGCCGCGATGGTGACCATCCGATGCTGGCCCTGCCGCGCTGACTCAATGACCAGCAGGTCGCCGTCGTGGCGGGCGGTATGCCCCAACTCGTGGCGCGTCCGGCCGTCCTTGACTTCGAAGAGGTCGGCAAAGTCCGCCCGGACGGTCAGTGCGACCGAACATTGGGCGGTTCCGCCGGAATAGTTTCTAACTGTCAGTTCCTCCCGAACTCCCCCGTACAGGCTTCTGCGGCGTTCGATCAGCAGGTGGCTGTCGGCCAGACCGTCGGTGCGCGCGGCACGTCCGATGAAGTTGGCCCGAAACGGGTCGGTGGTCGTGTTGCCCAGTGATTCGACGGGGCTGCCATTGATGGCCAGCGTCCAGCCGGACACAAACCGGGTGTCCCGGAAGAAGACGCCGTGCGGGCGCGCCGGCTCCATGTCCCCATTGGCGGCGGAGATGCAAAAGGATGTGCCGGCCAAAAGGGTCACGGCCCCCGCGCCGGCGGATCCTGCACCGTTCTCGGCGTTCCACCCGGCCATCACGGGCCCCCTTGTCCCAGGCGACGGGAGAGGGGAACATCTTCGTGCGAGCGGACTCTGGTGGGCGGCCCCGCGGCGGCACGCGGCGGTGGTGGACCGAAAACTTTCGTTGGGTTGCAGGTTCCGGGCATGGGCTTCCAATCCAAAACTCCGTTGTAGAGAAACTCGTTGGCGGCGTTCAAGTCAGCCGCAAACGGCTTGTCCCGCTTCCCCCATGCGGAAGGATGCTGTCTCTGTGAATCTTAGCAACGGCACCCTGGCATGAGAAGGTCGCGCGGTGGAGACGCGCACCCCTCATCCGGCCTATGCGATTCGTGGAACAGGGAGCGGCCCGGCGTGGCCGCCCCTGCAGATGGGCCTGGCCATGGACGAGCCCGCCCGGTGCCTACCGGTGCACCGGCGTCGGACTGTAGCTGCCCTGCCAGATGGCCCGCGAGCCGGCGTCGCCCACCAGCACCACCTCGACCACCATCCCGGCACAGGCAAACAGCACCACCACAACCGCGAGCGCGGTGAGCACGCGGGCGGCGGTGGTGCCGATCCGCCGGGTGAGAGTGGTGCCGAGGTTGAGTTTGTGCCAGAGCCAGGTGAGGATGCCTGCGCCAGCCAGTCCCCAGGCCCAGGGTGTGAGGTCGCGGCCGAGGGCGGCGTGGTGGGCGATGGCCGGCGTCTGGCCTACCCTGAGCAGGAGCCATTCCCCTGCCTGTTGGGCGATGTAGACCAGTGCGAGCGCCGCGATGGCGGCCAGGGGTGACAGCAGGCCGAGCCGGCGGCGTGCGGCCGGCCAGAGGACCGCGAGCGCGGTGCAGAGTGCGGCCAGTGGGACGATCACTACCACTGCGTGCACCAGCAGGATGTGCAGGGGCAGGCCGTTGAGCTCGTAGTCCATGTCTCTCTCCCGGGTAGTGCCATGATGGTGCTGTTAGCCTCAACTACGTGGTGGGTGCCCGTGCGGTTCACCTATGGGTGAACCATACCGGCTTCCCCTTCGTCTAAGGCGTAGGAGGTGGGCATGCACCCGTCACAGCAGGAGGCCCTGCGAGCGCTGCACGCGGACTATGCCGCGGTGTTGTGGCGCTTTGTCACGCGGTTGACCAGTGACAGGGCGTTTGCCGAGGATGTGGTGCAGGAGACGCTGTTGCGGGCCTGGCGCAACCCGTCCGTGCTGGAGCGTCCGGAGCCTGCGGTGCGGGCGTGGTTGTTTACGGTGGCCCGCAATCTGGTGATTGATGATTGGCGCAGTGCGCGGCACCGGATGGAGATTGGGACGGATGAGGTGCCGGAGTCCCCTACGGCCGATGCCACGGACCGGGTGCTGGATGCCTGGTTGGTCGCCGATGCGCTGGAGGCGCTTTCGGCCGAGCACCGCGAGGTGATCCGGCTTGCCTACTACGGGGGCCAGGACACCGCCGGGATGGCTGCGGCCTTGGGCATTCCGCCGGGTACGGTGAAGTCGCGTTTGCACTATGGGCTGAGGGCTTTGCGCCTGGCCTTGCAGGAGAGAGGGGTGAGCCAGTAGTGGATGCGCCATTTCCGGGTGGCGACCCCTACGCCCAGTGGGATGCTGCCTATGTCCTGGGGGCGCTTGTCCCTTCGGAGCGGCGCGAGTATGAGGCCCATGTTGCCGCTTGTGCGCAGTGCCGGGGCCAGCTCGCGGGCCTGTCGGGCGTGGGGGCTTTGCTTTCACTGGTCCCGGAGCCGTCGGAGGCTCTGCCTCCCTCCCCTGTGCCGGCGTATGCCGCGCTCGCGGGGAGGGTCCGACGGCGGCGCGCCTGGTGGGGGGGCGTGGCGGCGGCCGCGGGGATTGCGCTTGCGGCCGGTACGGCGGGGGTGACCGCCGCGGTGGTCGGCGCCGCGCCGCCGTCGGCCGGGCAGAGTGCCACGGCCTCTCCCGGAACGGTGGCCTTGGCCTTTTCGGCCCAGGCTCCGGGGCCCATTACGGCCGTTGGCTCATTGGTGCCGCTCCCCTGGGGGACGGGCATCTCCTGGGAGTGCTCCTATGCCCCGGGGGCGGCGGACTACGAGCAGCCCGGCGGCTCGGCCTACTATGTGCTGGTGGTGGTGGCCCGAGATGGGGCCGAGTCTACTGTGGCCAGCTGGAGCGCATCCCCCGGCAGCACTGTCTCGCCCACGGCAACGACAAGCCTTCCGGTGTCGGCCATTGCCCATGTGGACATCCGCAGGAGCGCGGATTCCTCCACGCTCCTGCGGGCGACTCCCTGAGACAGGGGTTTTAGTAGCCGGTGTTGGTTGCGCCGTTCCCTGTCACCTTGTCCCCATCGGGGCTGATGACCCACCAGATGCCGCCGAAGCCCTGGCCCGTGACGTCGCCGGGTTTGGCATCGGGGGTGTAGGTGTAGACGGGCAGGCCGTTGATGGTGACTTGCTTGGTGCCGTCGTCACGGGTGATGGTGCCGACCGTGCCCGTGACGCCATCCACGGCCGGAGTGGCGGAGGTGGCGACGACGGCGGGCCAGACGGCCGCGCAGCCGCCGCTGCAGGCGCTCTTGCCCGATCCGGCGGTGTCCTTGTCGAAGTAGTAGACGGTCTTCCCCACGGCGTCGACCACGATCTTGCCCAGCGTCGAGGTTGCCGCCTTGAGCACGGCCGCCGCCGAACTGCCGGCGGGCGTGGACGGGGCGGCGGAGCTGGTGCCGGGGGCCGCCGTGGTTCCCGGCGCGGTGGCGGCCGGGGTGGACGACGAGCAGCCGGCGAGCGCGGCTACGGCCAGGGCCAGCACCGCGAGGGTGGGCCAACTGTGCTTGTTCATGAGCGTGTCCTTATGTCTTGGCGAGCGCGGTGTGGAATGGCCGCACACTGGGTAAGACGGGGCGCAGCTCACTGCGGTTCATCGTCTCCGGCCAGTTCCCTGCTTAAACCCAGGTTGCCGCTCAACAGACCGCCCTCCACCGGCAGGGTGGCGCCGTTGATCCAGGCCGCCTCGCTGGAGGCCAGGAACAGCAGGGCATTGGCAATGTCGTCGGTGTTCCCTACCCGGCCTGTGGGGTACCAGCGGGCCGCCCGTTCAAAGAGGTGTGGGTCCCGGGCCAGGCGCGGCGCCCAATGCTCGGTGTCCACCGTGCCCGGTGCCACTGCATTGCATCTGATCCCCTGGCCGCCAAACTCGAAGGCAATGGAATGGGTCAGGCTGATGAGCGCGGCCTTGGCCGCCGAATAGGCCACATTGCCGAAGGACGCCAGGGCGTTGACCGAGGCCACATTGAGGATCACCCCGCCTCCCCGGGCCACCATGGCGGGGATGGCCTCCTGGCAAGCCATGAACGGTCCCATCGCGTTCACCGCGAAGTCCTGGAGGATCTCCGCGTCGCCCATAGCCAGGAACGGGGACTCACTGCAGGAGAGGGCATTGTTGATCAGGACGTCGATGCCGCCAAATTCCATTTCGGTGGCGGTCACCATAGCCTTCAGCGAGCTGCGGCGGGTGACGTCCACCTCCACGGCGAGCGCACCCGGAATCGATGCCGCCACCGCCTGGGCGGCCGGCACGTTGATGTCGGCCACCACGACGGCGGCGCCCTCGGCCGCGAAACGCCGCACCGTCTGGGCGCCGATACCGCTTCCGGCGCCCGTCACCACCACCGTGGTGCCGGCAAAGCGCCGGTCCCTGGCGGACATGCCAGCCTCTCCGGCCGCAGTGGATGCGGTGCCAGGCAAAGAAGCGGTGCCCATGGGTCCCCCTGCGGGTCGGTTCCGGCGTGTGCGCCGATCCTAACCCGCGGGGCACCCAAAGGCACCGCTTTTCAGTTTTCGAACATATATTCGAATTTGGGTTCTAGCCCCAGGGAATGGCACCCAGCACGATGCCCACGGCCAGCATCACCAGGGCCACCACCAGCGCGCGCCACAGGACCTTCTTGTGATGGTCGCCCAGCTCCACCTTGGCCAGCGAGACCAAAAGCAGGATGGCCGGCACCAGCGGGCTCTGCATATGCACCGGCTGGCCGGCGATGGACGCCCGGGCCATCTCGGCCGCGCCGATGCCGTAGTGGCTGGCGGTTTCGCTCAGGACGGGCAGTACACCGAAGTAGAAGGCGTCATTGCTCATGAAGAACGTCATCGGGATGCTCAGCAGCCCGGTGATCACGGCCATGAACGGGCCCATGCTGGCGGGGATGATGCTCACCAGGCGGACATGGCATCCACCATGCCGGTGCCGCTGAGCACGCCGGTCAGCACGCCGGCGGCCATCACCATGGACACCACTGCCATGATCGAGGGCGCATGGGCCACCAGCTGCGCGGCCTGGTCCTTCACTCGGGGGAAGTTGACCACCAGGGCCACCGCGGCGCCCACCATGAACACATATGCCAGCGGAACGACGTCCAGGACCAGGACCACCATGACGGCAACCGTCAGGGCAAGGTTGAACCAGAACAGCTTGGGGCGCAGGGTGGACCGGTGGGGATCCAGCGCGGAATCGGCCATGGCCGCATCTTTGAGGTCCACCAGCACCGGGGCATCCAGCACAGCCACGCCTCCGCCAGTGCCCCCACCATCGGTCGCCCGGCCGCCGCGCGGGCCGGACCCCGTGGCGCCGCCGGCCACGGAGCCGGCGGCCGCACCGCCGTCGCCCGTTCCCCAGAAGCGGGAATCGGCCGAACCGGCCAGCCCGGCCAGCCGGCGGCGCTCGCGCAGCCCCAGGAACCAGGCGAACAGCAGCACGGTGGCCATGCCGGCCAGCAGCGACGGGATCATCGGCACAAACACATCGCTGGGCGAGACCTTCAGCGCCGCGGCGGCGCGGGCGGTGGGCCCGCCCCACGGCACAATGTTCATGGTGCCGTTCGCCAGGCCCGCCACGCACGTCAGCACCACGGGGCTCAGGCCCAACCGCAGGTAGATCGGCAGCATGGCGGCCGTCGTGAGAATAAACGTGGTGGAACCGTCACCATCCAGCGAGACGACGGCGGCCAGCACCGCGGTGCCCAGCACCACCTTCGCCGGGTCATTGCCGAGCGTGCGCAAAATGAACTTCACCAGCGGGTCGAACAGGCCGACGTCGATCATCAGCCCAAAGAAAACGATGGCGAACATCAACAGGGCCGCGGTGGACGTGAGCGACTTCATCGACGCCAGGACCATGTCGCCCAAACCCAGACCGGCACCGGCGAAGAGGCCAAAAACGGTCGGCACAATGATCAAGGCCAGCACCGGCGTGAGCTTCTTGGTCATGATCAACGCCATAAACACCGCGATCATGGCAAATCCAAGGACTACCAACACGAGTTTCTCCTTCATACAGGGACGGCCCATCGTTGTGACCGACCCCACAGACCATATAGTGGCGCGGATCACCGTTGGCGCTTTCGGCCGGTTGAGGTGCATACTGCTTATTGCGCAGCTTTTGCGCATAAAACCCACAGTCTTTGGAGGGCATCGTGGCCCCACGGCGGAACACGCCGCTGCTGAGCTTCAGCGCCCGCATCCTGCTCTCCCAACTGGCCGTGCTGGGCGTGGTGGTGGCCCTCTGCGCCGCCGTCTTCGGCACGCTGACCTACCAGCGGCTGGGCACCGAGGCCGAACACTCCGCGCTCGCCGTCGCCCGCTCCGTGGCAGCCTCCGCCGAGGTGCGCGCCCAGACCGCCGCGCTCGCCGCCGCCCCGCCCAGCGAGCTCACGGCAGAGAAGCTGGCCGGCGGAGCGCTGCAGGCGGCCGCCGAGCAAGTCCGTGTCCGCACGGACTCGCTGTTCGTGGTCATCACGGACGAGCAGGGCCTGCGCCTGGCCCACCCGAACCCGGCATTGCTGGGCCAGATGGTGAGTACGGATCCCAGCAGCGCCCTCGCCGGCGTCGAATCCACCTCGCAGGAGCAGGGCACGCTGGGCCACTCGGCCCGGGCCAAGGTGCCCGTGTATGCGCCGGGCACCGGCACCGTGGTGGGCGAGGTCAGCGTAGGCTTCTCCAGCCAGGACGTGCTCGACAGCCTGGCCGGCAACATCCTCCCCGTGCTCGGCACCGCGGCCGTGGCCCTCGCGCTCGGCGCCCTGGCCTCCTATCTGCTGGGCCGGCGGCTCAAATCCCTCACCCTGGGCCTGGAACCGGAGGAGATGGCCACGCTCAGCCAGGACCAGGAGGCGGTGCTGCGCGGCGTGGACGAGGGCGTCATCGGCATTTCCGCCGGCCATCGGATCACCGTCTTCAACCGCGAGGCCAAACGGCTGCTCGGCCTGGAGATCAACACCGAGATCGTGGGCAGTGAACTTGCCATGGCGCCGGTTCCGGCCAGCCTGGCGCCCGTGTTGGCTCAGGTGCTGGCCCGGGCCACGCCGGAATCCGGTCCCATGGAGGCCCTGGTGGGTCCGCGGATCCTCATCGTCTCCGCCCGTGCGGTCCAACCCAGCCGCAAACCCGCCGCCCCCGGCCGCATTCTGGGCTGGGTGGTCATGCTGCGCGACCGCACCGAACTGGCCTCGCTGACCCGCCAGCTGGACGCCGTCGGTGCCTTGTCCTCCGCGCTGCGCGTCCAGCGGCACGAATTCGCCAACCGGCTGCACACCGTCTCGGGTCTGCTGGGGCTGGGTGAATACGCCGAGGCCACCAGCTACGTCCACACGCTGATGGAGCAGGGCCCGCTGCAATACCCGGCCGAGGGTGCTGCACTGCTCCGCGACCCCTACCTGCAGGCATTCATCGGCGCCAAGAGCATGGAGGCCCAGGAGCGCGGAGTCGCACTGCGCATCGGGCCCGAAACTCTGCTGCGCGGCCGGGTGACGGACCCGCAGGACGCCACCACGGTGATCGGCAATCTGCTGGACAACGCCGTCCGCGCCGCAGTGCAGGGCTCCGCGGCGGACCGCTGGGTCGAGATCGAGCTGCTGGACGAGTACACCGCCGACGGCGGCACGCTCCACGTGGTGGTGGCCGATTCCGGCGACGGCCTAGCGCCCACCGGCGGCGGACCCGGCAGCGGTGGCGCCGTCGTCGCAGGTGCCACCGGCGGTGCCGTCCCGGCGGACCGGCACGGCAGCCCTGGTGGCATCGCTGCGGCGTCCGGCGCCGCTCCAGCACTGCCCTTGCCCGCCCCGGAGCAGCCCGTCGGACCCGTGCACGGCAGGGGGTTGGGGTTGCCCCTGGTCCGCTCGGTGGCCCGGCGCCGCGGCGGGGACATCTGGGTGGCCGCATCCGGATCTCTCGGCGGCCCCGGCGCCGTCTTCTGCGCCCGGCTTCCCGACGTTGTCGAACCCATGGAATCCCAGGAGGAACCCAGTGTCGAGTGATCTCACAGTCCTGATTGTGGACGACGATTTCCACGTCGGACGGCTGCATGCCAGCTATGTGGACCAGGTCCCCGGCTTCCGGGCCCTGGCGCCGGTGGGCACGGCAGCGCTGGCGCTTCAGGCGGTGCACGCCCAGCAGCCGGATTTGGTGCTGTTGGACGTCTACCTGCCCGACGCCCTGGGGCTGGATCTGCTCCGCAGCCTGGATGTGGACGTCATGATGCTCACGGCCGCCGCCGACGCCGATTCCATCCGCCGGGCCGTGCGCCGCGGGGCCATCGGCTACCTGATCAAACCCTTCGGGCCCACTGTGCTGGCGGCACGGCTGCGGGCCTATGCCCGCTACCGCCGGCTGCTTCCCGGCCACATGGGCGTGACCCAGGACGTCGTGGAACGGGCCCTGTCGGCACTGCATCCAGTGGACGCCGCGGCCACGGGCCGGACCCGCAGCGCCACCGAGGCCGCCGTGCTGGCCGCCCTGGCCGGGGTCGAACCGCAGTCCGCCGCCGAGGTCGCCACCCGGGTGGGCGTCTCTCACGCCACCGCCCAGCGCTATCTGTCCACCCTGGCCGACGACGGCGCCGTGGAAATAAACCTGCGCTACGGCAGCACCGGGCGCCCCGAGCACCGCTACGGACCCACCGGGGCCTGAACCACGCCCGGTCGTCGGCCATGAACCATGGCCGGCACCGGGCGCCAGGCCATGGCACGGACACCGGCACCCAAGTTCCCACCGGCACGGGATCTCCGGCTCCAGCGGTGGCCACCGGCGGGCAGCCACCGGACGCACGTCCGGCCCGGCACAGCCCGGACGCAAGGAAGGGGCGTCCGCACCGGCGGACACCCCTTCCAACAACTGGCAGGCGCTAGGCGCGCTGGCCCACGGACTCCCGCGGCACGCCGTCGTCCAGGCCGCCATCCTCCGCGGCCGCACGGTCTCCGGTTCCCGCCGCCGCGGAGGCGTCTGCCCCGGCGGACTCCGGCGCACCGCCGTCGGCCTTGGCCGCCGCGACCGGCACTACGTCAATGGTGCGGCGCAGCGGGATCTCCTTGATGAACAGCACCGCAACCAGCGCCACCACGGAAATGATGGCGGAGACCAGGAAGATCATGGCAGCACCGTCGCCGTAGGCTGCCCGCACGATCATGGCGATCGGCGCGGGCATGGAGGCGATGTCCAGCGAGCCGGCACTGTTGCCCGAGCCGCTGACCGGCACATGGGCGGCCGCCAAGCCATCGGTGATCAGCGAGGTGACATGCGTTCCCATCAGGGCACCAAGCACCGACACGCCGGCGGCGCCACCGACGGTGCGGAAGAACGCCACGGAGCCGCTGGCGGAGCCAATGTCCTTGGCCGCCACGGTGTTCTGCACGGCCAGCACGAGGTTTTGCATCATCATGCCCAGCCCCAGGCCGAAGACGAACGTGTACACGCCCACCAGCGCCAGGGAGGTCTGGTGGTCCATGGTGCCGGCGAAGCCCAGACCCAGGATCAGCAGGATGGCACCGCCAACCAGGAAGCGCTTCCACTTGCCGAAGCGGCTGACCAGGATGCCCGACACCACGGAACCGGCCAGGTTCCCGGCGATCATGGGCAGCGTCAGCAGACCCGCCTCTGTGGGAGTGGCACCACGGGCGACCTGGAAGTACTGGCCCAGGAAGGTGGAGGAGGCGAACATCGCGATGCCCACGGCCACGGAGGCCAGGATGGCCAGGGCCGTGGTGCGCTGGCGGATGATCTTCAGCGGGATGATCGGCTGGGACACCTTGGTCTCCACCCAGATGAGCCCGGCGAGCAGCACGACGGCGCCGCCCACCATGAGGGCCGAGGTGCCGGAGATCCAGTCGTAGTACCCGGCCTTGCCGGCAAAGGAGACCCAGATCAGCAGCAGGCTGACACCGGCGGTGAGCAGGATCGAGCCGGCCCAGTCCACCTTGGCGGGGCGGCGCACGTGCGGCAGCTTAAGGGTGACCTGCAGCAGGATCAGCGACACCACGGCCAGCGGAACGCAGACGTAGAAGGTCCAACGCCAGCCCAGCGGGCTGTCCACAATGAATCCGCCCAGCAGCGGGCCGCCGGCGGTGCCCACGGCCATGACCGCGCCCATGTAGCCGGAGTACTTGCCGCGGTCCCGCGGCGGAATGATGGTGCCGATGATGGCCTGGGCCAGGGCCGTCAGACCACCCATGGCCACACCCTGAATGACGCGGGCGGTGAGCAGCGTCGGCATATTCTCCGACAGGCCCGCCAGCACGGAACCTGCCACGAAGATGACGATGCTCAGCTGGACCAGCAGCTTCTTGTCAAAGAGGTCGGACAGTTTGCCCCAGATGGGCGTGGTGGCCGCATTGGCCAGCAGGGCCGCGGTGATGACCCAGGCGAAGTCCGTCTGGGAGCCGTGCAGATCGCTCATGATGGTGGGCAGCGCGTTGGCCACGATGGTGCTGGAGAGGATGGCTGTGAAGAATGCCGCCAGGAGGCCGGTCAGGGCCTCCAGGATCTGCCGGTGGGTCATCGGTGCCGCGGCGGAGGCGGCCACCGCCCCGGGCTTTGCATCGGTGGTGGACTTGGCGCTCATTGGGCGGCTCCTGCGGCTGGGGCGGTGGGTGCGGTTGCGGCCGGGATGCCGGCGTGGTTCGTGCGGAAGGCGTGGGACAGCTTTGCAAGGGTGGCGGCGGCCTCGGCGGCCTCGGTTTCGCTCCAACCGGCCAGCATGCGCTCCAGTGTCCGTGCCCGGCGCGCTCCGGCGGCGGCCAGGTACTCCTGCCCCTTCGGCGCGAGGGACAGCAGCTGGGCCCGGCCGTCCGCGGGATCGGGCCGGCGATCAATCATGCCCAGGCCCGTCAGGTCGCAGACATGGCGGCTCAGGGCGGAGGCGCCGATGCCCAGCATGCTGGCAATGTCCGATGCGCGGCAGGTGCCCCGCTCCCCGACCAGGCGCAGCACACCCTCGACGGCGAGGCCGACGTCGCTGGTTGCGTCTGTGTTGGCCACCACCACACGGATGGCCCGGTTCAGGTCAAAGATGTTGTGCACCAGTTCCGATGCGGTGCCTTGCTGGACGGACATGACGGCCTTTCATTTGTTGCCTACAACAACTATATGGTAATTGGTTGGTTAGGACAACTAAATAAGGCGTGGACTGGATCACGCCGCACAGGGTGCGGACGGAATCCAGCCCACGCCGGGCCACTCAGTGCGGATCCAACCGCGGGGTGCCTGCGGGCAACCGCTACCTCAGACGCCGGGGCCACTCAGTGCGGATCCAACCGCGGGGTGCCTGCGGGCAACCGCTACCTCAGACGCCGGGGCCACTCAGTGCGGATCCAACCGCGGGGTGCCTGCGGGCAACCGCTACCTCAGACGCCGGTGAGGGTGCGGATCCAGTCGCGGCTGCCGGTCAGGTTCGCATAGTTTGATCCGGCACCGGTATCGGCGCCCGGATCGGACAGATCGCCGGTGGAGCAGACGCCCACGATTTCACCGTCAACGATCAACGGCCCGCCGGAATCGCCGTGGTTGGGGGCGCCGGAGAGGCCGTAGATGTGGATGGCCAGGCCACCATAGGCATCGTTGGAGACGTTGGTGACGGCAACGTCCGCCTCGTACAGGCCCTTGGCGGCCTGTTGGTTGGCCCTGAGCCCGTAGCCCATGATCTGCCCGGTGTCGTCACCGCTGGGCTCATAGCTTCTGGCCAGGTCGGGGTAGTGCCGCAATTCGTGCGGCGCCGAGAGATGGATCAGCCCCACATCCCCGGCGGATGAGGCATAGAGGTGGTCGGCCGGCACGGGCGTTCCCTGCTCGGTGGTGCTGTTGCTGTAGTAGACGTCCATGGTGGTGGCCTCGGCGACGCAATGCCTGGCCGTCAGAACCCAGGCATCGGCAATCGCCACGCCGGTGCACCTGTACACCGCGCCGTGCGAGGCAAAGAGCAGTTGGACGGCCCAGGCCGTGCGGTCCGCCCGGTCGCCGCCGATGACATACGTGCTGGCGCCCGACGGCGGCAGCGGAACCGCCGCAGAGGCGGCGGTGGTGCCGGCGGCCGCGAACAGCGTGGCGACGGCAAAGACAAGAAGTGACTTGAGGATTTTCTGCATGGCTTTCCCTCGCTCAGGAACAGCGCGGCCCTGGCCAGCGGGCCGTATCGAATGGAACGCCCCCACGGAGGACGGGCGGCGTTGGGCGCAGGCAGGCGCGTTCCGGATGCCTGAACCGGACGGAAGGCCCACGGGCGAAGACAGCCCGCGGCGCAATCGGACCCGATGCATGTTGGCCTGCGGATGGAACCACGGCCTCCTCCAATGCTCGCACCGAGCTTGTGGCACCCGTTTCTTTTTCAAGAGTCCAGAATGCCGCCGCACACCTGGGACTCCGTGCATCCGGGGCCGGGCATGCGTCACCCGCCAGTATGGGCCTCCCGCCGCACCAAGTCCAGCACTTTGGCGCGAGTCAGCGCCCGCGGGCCGGGTGGGCCTACCCGGCCAGCTCGGCCCGGATGGCGTCGACGCCCAGCCACACCTCGGCAAAGGAGGTGGACAGCGGGGACAACCCCAGCCTGATGCCGTCGGGGTTGCGGAAGTCCGGAATCACACCATCCCCCCAGAGCGTGGCCGTGACCTCGCGGAAGGTGGGGTGGTCCACCGTGATGTGGCCGCCCCGCCACGCGGCATCACGCGGGGAGGAAAGTTCAACACCCAATGGGGCCAGCACGCCGTCATACAACGCGATGGCGTACTCCGTCAGCGCCACGGACTTGGCCCGCACGGCGGCCATGCCCACCTCCGCCAGCAGGGCGATCGTGTCCTGCATGGCCAGCATGCCCAGGATCGGCGGCGTGCCGGAGGTGAAGGCACGGATGCCCGCGGCAGGCTGGTAGCCCTCCCCCATGCCAAACGGGTCAGCCGTGCCCAGCCAGCCCTGGATCGGCTGGCGCAGCACGCCCTGGTGCTCGGCGCGGACATAGGCGAACGCCGGCGAGCCGGGGCCGCCGTTGAGGTACTTGTAGGTGCATCCGACCGCCAGGTCGGCCCCGCAGGCATCCAGTTCCACGGGCACCGAGCCCACCGAGTGGCACAGGTCCCACAGGATGAGGGCGCCGGCACGGTGGGCGGCGGACGTCAGCGCTGCCATGTCCGCCAGATAGCCCGAGCGGTAGGCCACCTGCGAGAGCACCACGAGCGCCGTCTTCCCACTGAGGGCCGCCTCAAGGTCCGCCAGCGTGACGCCGGCCGCCGGGTCGGGGCTGATCCACCGCAGCGTCATCGAGCACTCGGCCGCGATGCCCTCCAGGATGAACCTGTCCGTCGGGAAGTTCTCGGTGTCCAGCACGATTTCCGTCCGCCCGGCGTCGGCCGAGAGCGCGGCGGCGACGGCGGCACGGGCCAGCTTGTAGATCAGCACGGTGGTGGAATCACCGATGGTGGTCTGTCCCGGCGCCGCGCCGAGCGCCACCCGGCCCAGCTCGTCCCCAATGGCTCCCGGCAGCGCCAGCCAGCCCTCGTCCCAGCCGCGGATCAGGCGCCCGCCCCACTGCTCGGTGATGAACCGGGCAATGCGTCCGGCACTGGCAGCCAGCGGGCGGCCCAGCGAATTGCCGTCCAGATAGGCCCGCACGCCGGGATCATCGCTGCCGAGAAAGCCGTCGCGGTGGTGCGCAAGGGTGTCCGCCAGGTCCAGCTGCTGGGCGTGGTAGAACGACAAAAGGGAAGCATCGGTGCTGTGGTGGGCCGTCATCCAGCCATGATACGGCCCACCACAGCCCGGTACGGCTAACCCCGCAGGGCGGACACGGTCCCCGAAAAGTGCTTGCGCCCGGTCCGCCGGTTCCAACCCACAAAGGACGACGCCGTCCACGCACCGTCGGCGTCCGTGGCATCGGCGATCCGCACCGCCACCTGGGCCGGCAGGAACACCGGGGCCGCAAAGCTGATGTCCCAGCTGAACGTCTCCGGCTTGGCGCTGCCGACGTCGCCCAGCACCCGGGAGGAAAGGTACATGCCGTGGGCAATGGAGCGGCGCATGCCCAGCGCCTTGGCACTGAACACGCTCAGGTGGATCGGGTTGAAGTCACCGGACACCGCGGCGTAGGCGCGCCCGGCGTCGACGCCCAGCTGCCAGATGCCGGTGGGGTCCGGCGCCAGGAAGTCCTCGCGCCCCTGACCACCCTCATCGGGAACGCCCCCGCCGGCAACAGGCTTGTCGAGCCCGGGCAGGTAGATCCCCTTGGCCAGGTACGTGGACACCCCGCGCCACAGAACCTCGGTGGCGCCGTCGGGCCGGATCTCCACCACCAGCTCCACGGTGGTGCCGGCTCGGTGCCCGGCCAGGTTCCGGGCCCAGGACCTAATGGACAGCGGCTGGGAAAACTGCACGGCGGCCAGGTGGTCCACCTGGTTGCGCAGGTGGATCATGCCCAGCAAGGGCAGCGGGAAGTCCTCGCGGACCATCACGCTCATGGCCACCGGGAACGCCAGCGCATGCAGATAGCCCGAGGGCATGATGTCGCGGGCCGGTTTGCCGAGCAGGTGCTGGTATTGGGTCAGCTTGGCCACGTCCGCCAGCACGCCGTGCACTTGAGTGGCGCGCGGCGGCAGGGCGACAGTCGGCACGGAACCGAGCACCCGGGTGCGGGCCGCGGTGGCCGCGGCGTGCAGGTACAGCTTGGCCAGCGAGGGCATCTCCGCCAGCTGGTAGTCATCAGCGCTCACTGGCCCACCAGGTTCTGCCCGCACACGCGCAGCACATTGCCGCTGATGCCGGCCGCGGCGTCGGAGGCTAAGAAGGCGATGGCCTCGGCCACGTCCTCCGGCGTGCCGCCCTGCTGCAGGCTGTTGAGCCGGCGGGCCACCTCGCGGGTGGCGAAGGGGATCTTGGCTGTCATCTCGGTCTCGATGAAGCCGGGTGCGACGGCGTTGATGGTGCCACCGTACGGTGCCAGCAGCGCCGCCGTGGCGCGGACCATGCCAATCACCCCGGCCTTGGAGGCGGCGTAGTTGGTCTGGCCGCGGTTGCCCGCGAT
This sequence comes from Pseudarthrobacter sp. P1, assembly GCF_050156935.1. Taxonomy (NCBI): domain Bacteria; kingdom Bacillati; phylum Actinomycetota; class Actinomycetes; order Micrococcales; family Micrococcaceae; genus Pseudarthrobacter; species Pseudarthrobacter sp. P1. The sequence goes on from NZ_CP189584.1 coordinate 984,875, forward strand.
CCCGCTGGTGGAGGCCACCGAGACAATCTTCGGCTTCGCATGGAAGCGCGCGTCGGCCAGGAACGCCGCATTCATCCGCAGCTGGGAGGAGATGTTGACGGCCAGCACGGCGTCCCAGCGGCCGGCGTCCATGTTGGCCAGCAGCTTGTCCCGGGTGATGCCGGCGTTGTGCACCACAATGTCCAGCCGGCCGTGGCGGGCAAAGGCGTGCTCCAGGATGCGCTCGCCGGCGTCCGCGGCGGTGATGTCCAGCTGCAGCGCTGTGCCGTGGATGGCATTGGCGACGGCGGCCAGGTGGTCCCCGGCGGCGGGCACGTCCACGGCCACCACCTGGGCGCCGTCGCGGGCCAGCGTGCGGGCAATGGCAGCGCCGATGCCGCGCGCGGCACCCGTCACCACGGCCACCCGGCCGGTGAGCGGACGGGCCCAGTCGACGGGTCCGCCGCCCCCGGGCGCGCCCGCCGTGAGGAATTGGCCATCCACAAAGGCGGACCGGCCGGAGAGGAAGAAGCGCAGCGCGGCCAGGGCGCTGGCGGCATCGGGCTCCACGCCGTCGGCCAGCAGAATGCCGTTGGCGGTGGCCCCGGCGCGCAGCTCCTTGGCCAGCGATCGGACAAAGCCGTCCACGCCGTGCCGGGCCGCGGCCAATGCCGGTTCCAGCTCCGCCGCGGCAGGCCGGGACAGCGTGACGATGCGTCCGTTGGGCAACAGGTCCCGCAGCGAGGCACCCACGGAGCGCACCGGGACGGAAAACTCGCCGGGATCACCGATGGCGTCCAGCACCAGCACGATGGCCGCCAGCTTCTCCTTCGGCGTCGCGTGCCGGCGCACATCCAGCCCCCAGCCCAGCAGGGCGGTGGCCAGCGCATCGGCCCCGGGGGTGGAGCCCTCCACCAGCACCGGCCCGGTGAGCAGCGGTGCGGTGGGGTCGAACCGGCGCAGGAGGGCCGGCTGGGGCAGGCCCAGACGCTTGGCCAGGTCCTTGCCCACGCCGCGGGAGACGAATTGGGTGTACTTGTCAGCCTGTGGTGCGGCCACGGTCCTAGCGCCCTTCCAGGATGGCAACAACGCCCTGCCCGCCCGCGGCGCAGACGGAAATCAGGCCGCGGGCCGGGCGGGTGTCCGTGGGGCCCTTCTCCGCGAGCATCTTGGCCAGCGTGGCCACCAGGCGCCCGCCCGTGGCGGCAAACGGGTGGCCGGCGGCCAGCGAGGAGCCATTCACGTTCAGCTTGCTGCGGTCGATGCTGCCGAAGGCACCGTCCAGGCCCAGCCGTGTCCGGCCGAAGTCCGCGTCCTCCCAGGCGGCCAGGGTGGAGAGCACCGTTCCGGCGAAGGCCTCGTGGATCTCAAAGAAGTCGAAGTCGTCCAGCGTCAGCCCGTTGCGGGCCAGCAGGCGCGGCACGGCGAACACGGGGGCCATCAGCAGCCCGTCCTTGCCGTGCACAAAGTCCACGGCGGCGGCCTCGCCATCCACCACGTTGGCCAGCATGGGCAGATCGTGCGCGGTGGCCCATTCCTCCGAGGCCAGCAGCACCGTGGCGGCGCCGTCGGTCAGCGGGGTGGAGTTGCCGGCCGTCATGGTGGCCTCGGCGCCCAGGCTCTTGCCGAACACCGGCGCCAGCGTGGACAGCTTCACCAGCGAGGTGTCAGCGCGCAGGTTGGCGTCCTTCGCCAGCCCGCGGTACGGCGTCATCAGGTCATCGAAGAAGCCGCGGGCATAGGCCGCGGCCAGGTTCTGGTGGCTGGCCAGCGCCAGTTCATCCTGTGCCTGGCGGCCGATGTGCCATTGGGCGGTGGTCAGCGCCTGGTGTTCGCCCATGGAGAGTCCGGTGCGCGGCTCCGCGGTGTTCGGAGCGTCGGGGGCCAGGTCCTTGGGGCGGATCCGGGCCAGGATGGCGAGCTTCTGGCCCAGTGTCTTGGCCCGGTTGAGGTCCAGCAGGATCTCCCGGAGGCCCTCGCTGACGGCGATCGGCGCGTCCGAGGCGGAGTCCACACCGCCGGCAATGGCGGAGTCGATCTGGCCGAGCTTGATCTTGTTCGCCAGCCCGAGCACCGTCTCCAGCCCTGTCGCGCAGGCCTGCTGCAGATCGTAGGCGGGCGTCTGCGGGGCCAGCGCGGACCCCAGGACGGCCTCGCGGGTCAGGTTGAAGTCGCGGGAGTGCTTGAGCACGGCACCGGCGGCCACCTCGCCGATCAGTTCGTCCGCCAGGCCAAAGCGGGCCACAAGGCCGTCCAGGGCGGCCGTCAGCATGTCCTGGTTGGAGGCCTTCGCATAGGCGCCGCCGGCCCGGGCAAACGGGATCCGGTTGCCGCCGACGATGACGGCGGGGCGAACGGGGCGCGGGGCGGATGCGTGTTGCTGGGCGGGGGTGGCAGTCATGCTCGCGGACTCCTAGGGTGTGACCGACATTACTAATACCAATCGTACCTGATACGCTGGGTATCGTGAACAACGTTGACACGCAGCAGTCCACGCCCGAAGCCGCCCTTGCCGCCTCCGGCGTGGACGGACGCTCGGTGCGCTGGGAGGCCCACCGCGGTGAACGCCGCCGGGAGCTGATCCGCACCGCGCGCCACGCCGTGCACCAGCTCGGCGCCGATGCCTCCATGGAGGACATTGCCACGGCCGCGGGCACATCCAAATCCGTTTTCTACCGCTACTTCGGCGACAAGGCAGGGCTCCAGCGGGCCGTCGGCGAGATGGCGATTGCCCACCTGCAGCAAAAGGTGCTCGCGGCGGCGCAGACGGCCGGCACGCCACGCCAAGGCCTGTTCAACATGGTTGACGCCTACCTGCAGATGGCCCAGACCTCGCCCAACGTCTACGCGTTCGCCACCGCCAGCCATGCCGGCGACGCCGCGGTTGGCCCGGCCAGCGGACCGCTAGGGCACTTTTTCGACGCCGTCGCCACCATGATGGCCGACACCATCCGCACCCATGTCGGCACCGCCGGCCCGCACCTGCTGGGGTATTGGCCGACGGCGGCGCTGGGCCTGGTCCGCAGCGCCGGCGAGCTCTGGCTCGCCGCCCCGGAGGGCCCGGGCAAACCCGACCACACCGTGCTGGCCGAACAGATCACCAGCTGGCTGTTCGCCGGCATCGCTCCCGACATGGCCTAGCTCCACCGCAGTCCCCCGCACTGTCCAGCACCGTCGCGCACCAGAGAATCCATCCCCGAACACCCTCGAAGGAATGACATGACTGACGTACTTTCATCCGCACCGGCCACCGGCAACGCAGCCGGCAGCGTTGACGTCGCCGCCCTGGGTGAGCTGCTGCTGGGCCGCTGGGCCGATGCCCGCCGGCATGCACGCTCGCTCGCCGCCATGCCCGAGCTGCACAAGATTGAGGGCCTGGCGCACACCGAACACCGCAAGCGTGCCTTCGGCCAGCTGGGCCTGCTGGTGGAAAACCATGCCGTGCACCGCGCCTTCCCGGCCCGACTGGGCGGCTCGGACGACCACGGCGGCAATGTGGCAGGCTTCGAGGAACTTGTCACCGCCGATCCCTCCGTGCAAATCAAGGCCGGCGTGCAGTGGGGACTCTTTGGTTCCGCAGTGATGCACCTGGGCACGGCCGAGCACCAGGACAAATGGCTGCCGGGGATCATGAGCCTGGCGATCCCGGGCTGCTTCGCCATGACCGAGATCGGCCACGGTTCCGATGTCGCCTCCATTGCCACCACCGCCATCTACGATGCCGTCACGCAGGAATTCACCATCCACACCCCGTTCCGTGCGGCCTGGAAGGAGTTCATCGGCAACGCCGCCGTGGACGGGCTGGCCGCCGTCGTCTTCGCCCAGCTGGTCACCAAGGGCGTCAACCACGGGGTGCACGCCTTCTACGTCCCGCTGCGCGATCCGGCGACCAAGGAGTTCCTGCCCGGCGTCGGCGGCGTGGACGACGGCGTCAAGGGTGGCCTGAACGGCATCGACAACGGCCGGCTGCACTTTTCCAATGTGCGGATCCCGCGCACCAATCTGCTCAACCGCTACGGAAATGTCGCCGTCGACGGCACCTACTCCTCCCTCATCGCCAGCCCCGGCCGGCGCTTCTTCACCATGCTGGGCACGCTGGTCCAGGGCCGGGTGTCGCTGGACGGCGCCGCCGTCGCCGCCTCCAAGGTGGCCCTGAAGATTGCCATCCAGTACGCCACAGAGCGCCGCCAGTTCAACGGCGCCTCCGACACCGAGGAGGTGGTGCTGCTGGACTACCAGCGCCACCAGCGCCGGCTGTTCCCGCGCCTGGCCACCACCTACGCTGCCTCCTTTGCGCATGAGCAGCTGCTGGCCAAGTTCGACGACGTGTTCTCCGGGGCACACGACACCGACGCCGACCGCGAGGATCTGGAAACATTGGCCGCCGCGCTGAAGCCGCTGTCCACCTGGCATGCCCTGGAGACGTTGCAGGAATGCCGCGAGGCCTGCGGCGGCGCCGGTTTCATCGCCGAGAACCGCCTCACCTCGCTGCGCGCCGATCTGGACGTCTACGCCACGTTCGAGGGCGACAACACTGTGCTGCTCCAGCTGGTGGCCAAGCGGCTGCTGGCCGACTATGCCAAGGAATTCCGCACCATGGACTTCGGCGTGCTGGCCCGCTTCGCGGTCAACCAGGCGGCGGAGCTGACCCTGCACAAGACCGGCCTGCGCCAGGTGGCCCAGTTCGTGGCAGACACCGGCTCGGTGCAGAAATCGGTGCTGGCCCTGCGCGACGAGGATGGCCAGCGCTCCCTGCTCACCGAACGGGTGCAGGCCATGGTGGCCGAGGCGGGCGGGGCCCTGAAGGATGCCGGCAAGCTGCCCAAGGCCCAGGGCGCGGCATTGTTCAACGCCCACCAGCACGAACTCATCGAGGCGGCCACGGCCCACGCGGAACTCCTCCAGTGGGAGGCATTCACGGAGGCCCTGGGCTCCATCGAGGATGCCGGCACGCTGAAGGTGATGACCTGGCTGCGCGACCTCTTTGGCCTGGGCCTGGTCGAGAAGCATCTGGCCTGGTACCTGATGAACGGCCGCATTTCCATGCAGCGGGCCCGCACCGTGGGCGAATACATCAACCGGCTGCTCACCAAGCTCCGCCCGCACGCGCTGGACCTGGTGGACGCCTTTGGCTACGGCCCGGAGCACCTGCGCGCCAGCATTGCCAGCGGGATCGAGCAGGAACGCCAGGACGAGGCCGCGGAGCACTTCCGCGTCCAGCGTGCCAGCTCGCACGGCCCGATCGATGAAAAGCTGCTGCTGCTCAAGCAAAAGACCGCGGCCAGGAACAATTAGGCACTTGGACAGGCTCAACAGCGGGAACGCCGGTGGTTGAGCCTGGGGAGCGAGACTCAGCGGCCCGTCTTACAGCACGGAGCGGTAGACCCCCATGGCCCGGGCCGGGTTGCTGACGACGGCGGTGAGCACGTGCAGAGATTGCACCCAGAAAGTGGTTGCGAATTGCAATGACACGATCAGAACCATTGCTGCTGTCTGAGGGTGCTGATATACCGAGAATGGGCGCAGTTTCCACACCAACGTTGTTCTGACAACCGCCCGGGCAACGGTGCTTGGAGCCCTCCATGAAGAAGGTTCCCGGTATGAAAGGCAGCAAACCACCGGTCGCAGACCCGACGGATGCGGATCTGCAAGTCAGCGAACCGAAGCGTTGGGCGGCCGGCTGGCCCAGCCTGATTGAATCCATTCCACGTGCCCTCAATGAGATGGGGGTGGACCGGTCGATCAAGACGCTAACGGCCATGAACCAGAAACGTGGTTTCGACTGCATGAGTTGTGCCTGGCCGGACCCGCCGGAACGCAAGACAGCGGAATTCTGTGAAAACGGTGCCAAAGCCGTCAGCTGGGAGGCGGACCTGCTGAAAGTCCCGGCGTCGTTCTGGTCGGAGCATGCTGTCTCTTCGCTGCGCGACCGCAGCGAATACTGGCTCGGCCAGCAGGGCCGGTTGGTCGAACCCATGTACAAACCCTCGGGAGAGGACCACTACCGTCCCATCGGCTGGAACGAGGCCTTCGCCGTCATTGCCCGTGAACTGAATTCCCTCGATTCCCCCAACGAGGCAACGTTCTATACGAGTGGGCGGACCAGCAACGAGGCGGCCTTCGAATACCAGCTCTTTGCCCGGGCCTTCGGCACCAACAACTTGCCTGATTGTTCGAACATGTGCCATGAATCCACGGGCGCAGCCATGGGTGAGGTCATTGGTGTTGGCAAGTCCGCGATTTCCTATACGGACTTCGCCAAGTCCGACCTGATCATCATCATGGGCCAGAACCCCGGCACCTGCCATCCGCGGATGCTGACCGCCTTGGAGGAAGCCAAACGCGGCGGAACGAGCATCGTCGCGGTCAACCCGCTTCCCGAGGCCGGACTAATCAACTTCCGCAACCCCCAGCGGCCCCGTGGCCTGATCGGCAAGGGCACGGACCTCGCAGACCAGTACCTGCAGATCCGCCTCGCCGGCGATATGGCCCTCATGCAGGCCGTCTCCAAGCGCGTCCTGGAGGCCGAGGCAGCAGCCCCCGGAACTGTGCTGGACCACGCCTTCCTAACCAAACACTGCGAAGGGCTGGACGAGTTCAAGGCCCATCTTGAGACTCTGGATGAGGCGGAAGTGCTGGCTGCCACGGGCCTGCGGAGCGCGGAGATTGACGAGCTCGCCGCTCGCTACCTGAAGGCGGACAAGGTCATTATCACCTGGGCGATGGGCCTGACCCAGCATAAGAAGGCAGTCCCCACCATCAAGGAAATCATCAATCTGATGCTGCTGCGCGGAAACATCGGCAAACCCGGCGCCGGGCCGTCGCCGATCCGCGGCCACAGCAACGTCCAGGGCGACCGCACCATGGGCATCTGGGAGCAGATGCCGCCAGAGTTCCTCGACGCCCTGCAGAACGAGTTCGGCTTCGGCCCGCCCCGGGCGCCCGGACTCGACGTCGTCGACAGCATTCGTGCCATGCGGGATGGAAAGGTCAAAATCCTGATCGCGATGGGCGGCAATCTGGTCTCTGCCGTCTCGGATACGGCCGTGGCGGAGACGGCCATACAGAAAACCACGTTGTCCGTGCAGGTCTCCACGAAGCTCAACCGCTCCCATGCGTTCGTCGGCGACCAGGCACTGATCCTGCCCACGATGGGCCGCAGCGAGATCGACCGGCAGTCCGGCGGCCCGCAGTTCGTCACGGTCGAGGATACCGTTTGCGCCGTCCACGGATCCGCCGGCAGGGTCGAACCCATCTCGAAGGATGTCCTTTCCGAGGTCGCCATCATCTCCCGGCTGGCCCGCGCCGTCCTCGGTTCGGACCACCCAGTGAACTGGGCCGGATTCGAGGCCAGCTACGACACGCTGCGCGAACACATCGGGCACGTATGCGCCGGCTGCGAGGACTACAACGCCAAGGTCCGCCAGCCCGACGGGTTCGTGCTGCCGCACCCGCCGCGGGACAGCCGCACCTTCCCCACGGCTAGCGGCAAGGCCATGATCACTGTCAACGAACTGGAGACCATCGAGCTCCCGGAGGGCTGGCTGCTGCTCCAGTCCATCCGGTCGCACGACCAGTTCAACACCACCATGTACAGCCTCAACGACAGATACCGGGGTGTGAAAAAGGGCCGGCACGTGCTCCTGGTCAACCCCGGGGACCTGAGGCAGTTGGGATTCACGGACGGCGAGTACGTCGACGTACACGGCGAGGCAGCCGACGGCGTCGATCGGGTCCTGCCCCAACAGCGCATCATCAGCTACCCGACGGCCCGGGGGTGCGTGGCAGCCTATTTCCCGGAGGCCAACGTCCTGGTGGCCCTGGACGATGTGGCCGAGGTGAGCAACACACCCATCTCCAAGTCCGTCGTCGTCCGGCTGGAACGTGCGGCGGCCCCCACCTACTGACATGGTTCCAGATCTTCAAGGAACCGCCGCCGGTCCGTTGGCCCCACCGGGCGCAACATGCCCCTTCGGCCGCCGAAAACACGACCCCCAGATCACGGCCTCGCCGATACGGCACTCCAAGCGGAGGACACCCCCGGCCAGTAGACACAACCGCCCCGCAGCCGGCATCCACCTGAAACGGACGTTGGCTGCGGGGCGGTATGCGCTGGTCTCGTTACAGCACGGAGCGGTAGACCTCCATGGTCTGGGCCGCGATGGATTCCCAGGAGAAGTGCTCGGTGGCGCGCTTCCGGCCGGCGTCGCCCATGGCCTTCGCCCGGGCCGGGTTGCTGACGACGGCGGTGAGCGCGCGCGCAAAGTCGTCCACGAACTGGTCCGGGTCCAGCGGGGTGCCGGTGCCGTCGGACACCTGGGCCAGCGGCACCAGCAATCCGGTGATGCCGTCGTCCACCACCTCGGGGATGCCGCCCGTGGCACTTGCCACCACTGCCGCGCCGCACGCCATCGCCTCCAGGTTCACGATGCCAAGAGGTTCGTAGATGGACGGGCAGGCAAAGACGGTGGCGTGGCTGAGCACCTGGATCAGCTCGGCGCGCGGAAGCATCCGTTCGATGACCACCACGCCGCTGCGCTGGGCCTTCAGCCCCTCGATCAGCGCGTTGACCTCCGCACCCAGCTCCGGCGTGTCGGCCGCACCGGCGCAGAGCACCACCTGGACCTCCGGCGGCAGCAGGGCCGCGGCCTTGAGCAAGTACGGCACGCCCTTCTGCCGCGTCACCCGGCCCACCCAGACCACGCTGGGGCGGTCCGGGTCGATGCCCAGCGCGCGCACGGCATCGTCGTTGGAATCCTGCTGCCACATGCTGGCGTCGATGCCGTTGTGGACCACCTTGACCTTGGCGGGATCGACGTTCGGGTAGCTGCGCAGGATGTCCTGGCGCATGCCGTCGGACACGGCGATGATCGCCGCGGCGGCCTCGTAGGCGGTCTTTTCCGCCCAGGACGACACAGCGTAGCCACCGCCGAGCTGCTCGGCCTTCCAGGGGCGCAGCGGCTCCAGGGAGTGCGCGCTGAGCACGTGCGGGATGCCGTGCAGCAGCGAGGCCAGGTGTCCGGCCATGTTGGCGTACCAGGTGTGGGAGTGCACCAGATCGGCTCCGGCGATGTCCGGGACGATGGTCAGATCCACGCCCAGCGTGGCCAGCGCCGGATTGGCACCGGCCAATTCCGCCGGCTGGCTGTAGGAGGAAACCGTAGCTCCGTGGTAGTCGGCCGGACGTTCGGCGCCGAACGCACGCACGCGCAGGTCAACCTGGTCGGCCAGCACCCGGCTGAGCTCGGCAACATGCACGCCTGCTCCTCCGTAGATCTCCGGCGGGAATTCTTTGGTCACAATGTCAATTCGCACCCCTTCAAGGTAGCTGGTTGCTTCGCAATTGATCTAGTGTGAAGTTCATCGGTCAACCCGGTTCCAATTAGGCTTCAATTTCGATGCGTGGGGGTATGTGGAGATGGCATTCAAGAAGGTTCTGGCCATTGTTCTGGCTGGAGGCGAGGGCAAGCGCCTGATGCCGCTGACGGCAGACAGGGCCAAGCCTGCAGTGCCGTTCGCGGGCGGCTACCGCTTGGTGGACTTTGCACTTTCGAACCTGGCAAATTCCGGGTTCCTGAGAATGGTTGTGTTGACGCAGTACAAGTCGCACAGCCTTGACCGACATATTTCCGAGACTTGGCGGATGAGCACCCAGCTGGGCAACTACGTGGCCTCCGTCCCCGCGCAGCAGCGCATGGGCAAGAGCTGGTTCCTCGGCAGCGCCAACGCCATTTACCAGTCCCTGAACTTGATCAACGACGCCCAGCCCGACATTGTCGTCGTGGTGGGCGCGGACCACGTGTACCGGATGGACTTCGAGCAGATGGTCCAGAGCCACATCGCGTCCGGCGCCAAGGCCACTGTGGCCGCGGTCCGCCAGCCGCTGGCCCTGGCCAATCAGTTTGGCGTGATCGAGGTGGACAACTCCACCGACACCGGAGTCATTGGTGCCCACAAGATTGCCGCTTTCGTTGAGAAACCGGCATCCACGGCACCGCTGGCGGAGGACCCTGACTCGTTCCTGGCCTCCATGGGCAACTATGTCTTCGACGCCGACGCCCTGGTCGAGGCGCTGAAGAGCGACGCCGAGCGGTTGGACACCCAGCACGACATGGGTGGAGACATCGTGCCGCACTTCGTCAACCGCGGCGAGGCGTATGTCTACGACTTCTCCACCAATGACATCCCCGGTGCGACGGACCGCGACCGCAACTACTGGCGCGACGTGGGCACCCTCGATTCCTACTACGAGGCCCAGATGGACCTCATCTCCCCCATGCCGGTCTTCAACCTCTACAACTCGGCGTGGCCCATCTTCACCCGGCACAACATAGCACCGCCGGCGAAGTTTGTCCGCGGTGAACGCAACGCCGTGGGTGTGGCCATGGATTCCATCGTCTCCAGCGGTGTGGTGGTCTCCGGCGGTGTGGTGGAAAACTCGGTCATCTCCCACGATGTCTTTGTCGGCACCGGCGCGCGCGTCGTCGATTCCGTCATCATGGACAAGGTCGTCATCGGCGCCGGTGCCGTGGTGCGCCGGGCCATCGTTGACAAGAATGTGCGCATCCCGGCCGGCGCTGCCATCGGCGTCGACCATGAGCTGGACCGGCGCCGGGGCTTCACCGTCACCGAATCCGGGATCACGGTGCTGATCAAGGACCAGGTGGTTCCGGAACCCGACGAGCGCGAGCTTGCCCTCTCCGGTGCGCTGATCCTTGAACTCCCCACGGCCGTCAAGGACGCGGCCGCGGAGAACGAGGAAACCTGCGTGACCCTGACTAAGGCCGCCGAGAATGCCTTGGCGGCGGCCAAGGCCAGGTAATCGGCGAGTGTGCCGGTGCCGTAAAATTGCCTGGTGAGCGCACCAGAACTGACCCCCGAGGAAATCCAGACCTGCCTAAAGGTTCTGGACACCATCCACGTCTTCGACGAGGAGCACCCTGACTACGTCCAGGTGCGCCGGGCCACGGGGAAGATGTTCAAGGCAGTCAAGCGGTTCCGGCGCACCACCAAACGGGACGCCATCAACGAGGCCGACAAGGCCGTGCTGGCGCAGACGGCGACGGCGGCGCCAGACCGCATTGACGACGAGACCCGTGGCAACAAGCTCAAGCCCTCCACCACGGGCGAGGTGGCCGGCACGCTGATCCGGTCGCGGCCGTGCTACATCTGCAAGCAGCACTACACGCAGGTGGATGCCTTCTACCACCAGCTCTGCCCGGAGTGTGCCTCCTTCAACCACGGCAAGCGCGATGCCCGCACCGACCTGTCGGGGCGGCGCGCGCTGCTGACCGGCGGCCGGGCCAAGATTGGCATGTACATTGCGCTGCGGCTGCTGCGCGACGGCGCACACACCACCATCACCACCCGCTTCCCCAAGGATGCCGCGCGCCGCTACGCCGCCATGGAGGACAGCGCCGAATGGCTGCACCGGCTGCGGATTGTCGGCATCGACCTCCGCGACCCGGCCCAGGTCATCGCCCTGACCGACTCGCTGGACGAGGCCGGCCCGCTGGACATCATCATCAACAACGCCGCCCAAACGGTGCGCCGCTCGGGCAACGCCTACAAGCCGCTGGTGGATGCCGAGCTGGAGCCGCTGCCCACCGATGTGCCGATGCCCGAGCTGGTCACCTTCGGCCACGCCCACGACAAGCACCCGCTGGCCCTGGCCAGCCAGATGATGGAACACCCGATTCTGGCCGGCGACGAGATTGCGGCCCTGGCACTGTCCATGGGTTCGGCGTCGCTGGAGCGCATCGAGGCCGGCACCGCCATCGACGCCGGAGGCCTGGTGCCCGATGTCGCCGCGACCAACAGCTGGACCCAGGTGGTGGACCAGGTGGATCCGCTGGAGATGCTCGAGGTCCAGCTGTGCAACGTCACTGCACCCTTCCTGTTGGTCTCCCGCCTGCGCCCGGCCATGCGCCGCTCCATGGCGGAGCGCAAATACATCGTCAACGTCTCCGCCATGGAGGGCCAGTTCAGCCGCGCCTACAAGGGCCCCGGACACCCGCACACCAACATGGCCAAGGCAGCCCTGAACATGATGACCCGCACCAGCGCCAAGGAAATGCTTGACACCGACGGCATCCTGATGACGGCCGTGGACACCGGCTGGATCACCGACGAGCGTCCGCACTACACCAAGATCCGCCTCGCCGAGGAGGGCTTCCACGCTCCCCTGGACCTGGTGGACGGTGCCGCGCGCGTCTACGATCCGATCGTGATGGGCGAGTCCGGCGAAGACCAGTACGGTGTGTTCCTGAAGGACTACAAGCCCAGTCCCTGGTAAGCCGGTGCCGCCGACTCTGGACAGATTCCGCGTGCTGGCACCCGGACTGGCCGCCTGCGCAGTTGCGGTGGTCCTGGCCATGGGCATCCATGCCCTCCTCCCGGCGCTGCCGGCCATGACGGCCGCCGTCGTGCTGGGCATCGTTGCAGTCAACGTGCCCGGCACCGGCCCGCTGTGTGGCGGCGCCTGGCAGCCGGGCCTGCACTTTGCCGGCAAACACCTCATGCGGGTAGGCATCGTTCTGCTGGGCCTCAAGCTCAGCCTGGGCGACATCGCCGCTCTCGGCTGGAAGGCCGCGGGCCTGGTGGCCGCCGTCGTGCTGCTCTCCTTTGCCGGCACCTATGCGCTGGGGAAACTGTTCAAACTCACCGGCGACGCCCCTCTGCTGATCGCTACCGGCTTTTCCATCTGCGGCGCCTCGGCCATCGGTGCGATGGCGGCCGTCAAGGGAACCAAGCATCAGGAAACCGTGCTGCCGGTGGCGTTGGTGACGCTCTGCGGCACGCTGGCCATTGGCGTGCTGCCGCTGCTGATGCACCCGCTGGGGCTGGATGCGCTGATGTTTGGCCAATGGGTGGGTGCCTCCGTGCACGACGTCGGCCAGGTGGTGGCCACCGCACAGACGGCCGGGGCCGTGGCGCTCAGCGCTGCCATTGTCATCAAACTGACCCGCGTGGTGCTGCTGGCCCCGATGGTGGCCACGGCCGGCCTGCTGGAGCGGCGCCGGCACCTGCGCAACGCCGCCGCGGCCCGCGCCGGCGGCCCCGGTACGCCCGAGGCGGCGGCGAATTTCCCGCCGATTGTGCCGCTCTTTGTGCTCGGCTTCCTGGCGATGATCGGCATCCGCACCCTCGGCTGGACCACCCCGGGCATCCTGGAGGCCGGCGGCATCCTGCAGGACATCGCCCTCGGCGCCGCCCTGTTCGGCCTAGGGTCCTCGGTGCACATCCGGGTGCTGCTGCACACCGGCGCCCGTGCCTCGGCCATGGCACTGTGCGCCTGGGCGCTGATTGCCGCGCTGGGCCTGGGTGCCATCCACCTGATGGCCTGAGGCTCCGGGACATGCAACGGGGCGCGGCTGCTGCAGGGACCGGCAGGGTTCCGTGCCGTTGCCGCGCCCTGGTTGGGTGCGGTGGTGCTGGGGGTTGGCGATGATCTCGCGCGGGTTCCCGGACTCGACCACGACGCCGCCGTCCATGAACGTCAGCACGTCCCCGACGAGTTCGGGGTCCAGGGCGGAGGTCGGTTCGTCGAAGAGCATCAGTTCCGGTTCCATGGCCAGGGCGCGGGCGATCGCGACGCGCTGCTGCTGCCCGCCGGAGAGCTGGGACGGGTAGTGGTTCGCCCGGTCCGCCAGCCCGACCCGGTCCAGCAGGTCCAGGGCCGCGGTGCGCGCGGCGTTCCGGGACTGGCGCTTGACCTGGGTGGGGGCCTCCATGATGTTCGCCAGCGCGGTCTTGTGCGGGAACAGGTTGAAGCGTTGGAAGACCATGCCGATCTCCCGGCGCTGGGCCGCGATGGCCTTCGTGGACAAATCGTGCAGGCGCCCGTTGGCTTCCTTGTAGCCGATCAGGTCCTCCCGGACGTAGATCCGGCCCGCGGAGATCGTCTCGAGCAGGTTCACGCAGCGCAGCAGCTGGCCCAGTGGCCGGAAGTCGCCACAATCGAGGTCGCCACCGGAGGCAACGACCTCAATACTGACGTACTGACCCGAGACCCCAGGGAACTGGATCGCTCCTTGCCCGACCACCTGGTGCACGATGGGCGACTCAGCTGGGCCGAACTGGCTTCGCTGACAGGGGCCGGTACTGCCACGGCCCGCCGTCGAGTCAATAGGCTCATTTCCTCGGGGATCGTGACATTTCGGTGTGAAATTGCCCATTCCCTGGCCGGGTGGCCCATCCAGGCTTCCTTGTTGGGACAAGCACCAGCTGCGGCTGTAGACCGGATCAGCCAGGCCCTGACCACATGTCCGGAATGTCGCTTTGTCGCCACCGTTACCGGTACGGCAAACATCTATTCCACGTTCTGGGTGCGTGACCTCGGAGCGCTCCAACGTTTGGAGGCGAGGACGAGCAGCAACTTCCCATCTCTCACTGTCGTTGACAGGATGGTGGCCTTGAGCACGCCCAAACAGATGGGACATTTGTGTGATCAGGAGGGTCGGCGCATTGGAACTGTTCCGATTTCTCCCTGACTCCGGTCAGCAGCCTCGGCTATGGTGGATTGAATGCTCCCTCTCATCTCGCCTCCGCGTCACGCCACCCCTGGGAATCCGATCCCAGGGAACGCCGGACCGGATAGCGCCGGGGTGGAGCGTTCCCGGTCGAAAAGCGCTAAGACGGAGCTGGAGCGGTCCCGGCCTGATATCGGGACGCTGACCGCACTGCGTTTCGTTGCGGCGCTGTGGGTGGTGCTCTTCCATCTCCAAGCCATGCGGCACACCTTCCTGGCCCCCATCTATGAGCTGTTCCGTCCGGTCATTGCCAACGGCGACCTGGGCGTGGACGTGTTTTTTGTGCTCAGCGGCTTCATCATCACCTACACCTATCTGGACCGGCTGGGCCCTCGGTTCCGCTGGCGTGCGGCCGGGGACTTTGTCTGGGCCCGGTTCGCCCGGATGTGGCCGGCGTTCGCACTGGTGGTGGGGGTGCTGGGCCTGTGGTTCGCGTATGGGGCCGGACAGCACCCCGTAGGGGCCTGGTCGCTGCAGACCCAGGCTCCGGATCTGTCGCCGTGGGGGATGGCCAGGCAGCTGCTGATGGTCCATCTCTGGTTCCAGCCGGGTACCGATGGCGCCAGCTGGTTCGGCCCGGGCTGGACGGTCAGCGCCGAATGGCTGGCCTACCTGGCGTTTCCGCTGCTGGCGCTGGTCCTCTTCAGGCTGCGTCGGCTGCATCCGCTGGCGGCGCTGGCCGCCTCGGTGCTGGTCCTGGTGCCGACGGCCCTCTGGGGTGAGGACCTGCCCATCGCCACCGGCGGGCCCCAGCCGTTTGAGTGGCTGCTGCGGATCGCCTGCTGCTTCACCGCCGGTGCTTTCGGTTGCATCGCGGCACGGAACGCGGACCGGATGAACTTCAACCCGGCCCTGGCCGGGCCCGGCGCCGTGCTGGCCGGAGCCGCCGTCGCGGTCTTCCTGGCCGCGGCCGGAAAACCGGGTCCGGGACGGCTGGCCGTGCTGGCCTTCCCGCTGCTGATCGCCCTGCTCAGCCTGGCCCGCGGACGGGTCCGCGCGGCGCTGTCCGCGCGCTGGCTGCAGTACAGCGGGCGCTGCTCCTACAGCCTGTACCTGGTCCACATGTTCTTCATCTACCTCTTCTACTGGCTAAACAGGGACTGGCTCCATGGCGCCGGTCCGCTGGCAACTAACCTGCTCGCGGCGGCGTGCCTGGCCGGCATCGCCCTGGCCACCCATCTGCTGTTCAGGTACGTCGAGGAACCGGCCCGGCACCGGCTGCGCGCACTGGTCCCCCCAGGGCGGGGTTCATCGATCCAGATCTGATGATGGTAGCCACGGCCATCGAGTCAACTTCTGAGATTCTCACTGTGCGGGGGACGCACCAACCTACCGTCGGATATTCGACCTTTTCACAAGCCACAGCGGGTAGCGTATGGGCATGGTCCCCCAGCTCCTGATCCGTCAATCCACTGCCGCCGACGCCGCAGCCATTGCTCGGGTTCACCTGCGTGCCTGGCAGGAAAGCTATGCGCATCTGGTGCCGGCCGCCGTGCTGGGCACTCTGGACCCGGCGCACCGTGAGGCGCGGTGGGCGGACACCATCGCCGACGGCGGCACGGATGTCTGGGTGGCCGAGGGAGCCGGCGAGGTCATCGGGTGGGCCACGGCCAGCGCCGGCCGGGACACGGGCTCCCCCACGCCCGTGGAACTCGAGGGCCTCTACGTCCTGGCCTCGCACCAAGGAACTGGCGCCGGGCAGCGGCTGCTGGACGCCGCCGTCGGAAGGTCCCCGGCCTTCCTCTGGGTCGCGGCGGACAACCCCCGCGCCCATGCCTTCTACGCCCGCAACCGGTTCCGCGCAGACGGCACCACCGATGTGCACCAATTGGCCGGCTTCCCCGTGGAAGCGGTGCGGCTGGTCCGCTGGGCGGGATGCCGCCCGCCGGGAGGAAGGCAAGAGTGGCCCCGCCCACATGGTTGAATGTTGTGGTGTCGAATGAGAATCTGCGCCGCGACGAAGCCGCCGCCCGCGCCGCCCTGGTCACCGTCCACAGCTACGATGTCAGCGTTGACGTCACCAATGCACAGGATCCACACGCCGCCACCTTCGCCAGCCGCAGCGAGATCCGCTTTTCTGCCGCCGGGGCCGGGACCACAACGTTCCTGGACTTCATCGGCCCGGCCGTGCACGCCGTCGAACTCAACGGCCGCGCCCTGGACCCCGCCGAGGTGGTGGACGGCGCCCGGATCCAGCTGGCCGGCCTGGCACTGGAGAACACGGTGGTGGTCACCGCCGCGGCCGCCTATTCGCGCAGCGGCGAGGGGCTGCACCGCTTCGTGGACCCCGCCGACGGACAGACCTACCTCTACACCCAGTACGAACCCGCGGATGCGCGCCGGGTGTTTGCCAATTTTGAGCAGCCGGATTTGAAGGCGCCGTTCACCTTCCACGTCACGGCAGCCGCCGGCTGGGAGGTGGCCTCCAACGCCGTCGCCGCCGCCAGCTCTCCGGCGCAGGACGGTACGCACTGGGACTTCGCCACCACCTTGCCGATGTCCACCTACATCACCACCCTCCTGGCCGGTCCCTATTTCAAGGCTACGGACCACTACCGGCACGAGGGCTATGCGCTGGACGTGCCGCTGGCCGCCTACTGCCGCGCCTCGATGGCCGCGCACTTCGATGCCGAGGCCATCTTCACCGTCACCAAGGACGGGCTGGACTACTTCAATGAGCTTTTCGACTACCCCTACCCCTGGGGCAAGTACGACCAGGCCTTCGTGCCGGAATACAACCTGGGTGCCATGGAAAACCCCGGGTTGGTCACCTTCACGGAGAACTACGTGTTCACCTCCCGTGCCACGGACAGCCAGTACCAGGGCCGGGCGAACACCATCCTGCACGAGATGGCGCACATGTGGTTTGGCGATCTGGTCACCATGGCCTGGTGGGACGATCTGTGGTTGAAGGAGTCCTTCGCCGACTACATGGGCCATTTGGGCGTCGCCGAGGCCACCGAATGGCGCGCCAAGTCCTGGACCCTCTTTGCGGCGCGCCGAAAGGGCTGGGCCTATGTCCAGGACCAGCTGCCCACCACGCACCCCATCGTGGCGGACATCCCGGACCTCGAGGCGGCCAAGGGCAACTTCGACGGCATCACCTATGCCAAGGGCGCCTCGGTGCTCAAGCAGCTGGTGGCCTATGTGGGCTTTGAGGCCTTCACCGCCGGCACCCGCGAGTACTTCCGCACCCACGAATACGCCAGCACCTCCCTGGCGGATCTGCTGGCCCCGCTGGGCGCCGCCTCCGGCCGGGACCTGGGCGACTGGGCGCAGGCCTGGCTGCAGACCTCCGGGCCGTCCACGTTGACGCCGGAGGTGGAAGCGGCCGACGGCGCCATCACCAATGTGCTCATCCGCCAGGATGCGGTGGATCCTGTCACAGGCCTGGCGACCCTGCGCCCGCACCGGCTGAAGGTGGGCCTCTACTCCTTCGACGGCGCCGGCACCCTGGTGCGCACGGCACAGGCCAGCACGGATGTCACGGGCACGGAAACCACCCTTGGCGAACTGGCCGGGCTGCCGGTGCCGGACCTGCTGCTGGTCAATGACGAGGACCTCACCTACGCCAAGGTCCGCCTGGATGCCCGCAGCCAGGCCACCGCACTGGCCAGCCTGGACAAGCTGGCCGACCCGCTGGCCCGGGGTTTGGTGTCTTCCGCCCTGTGGGGCGCCGTCCGCGATGCCCTGCTGCCCGCATCCGACTACGTTGAGGCCGTGCTGCGGCTGGCCCCGGCCGAAACCGATCTGGTGCTGCTGCAGACGCTGGTGGACAACGCCGTTTATGCCGTGGAGCATTTCTGCCCCGCCGGGACGCGCGAGGCATTGGCCGGCACGGTGGCCGCCGCCGTCGCACACCTCGTGGACACGGCCCCGGCCGGATCCGATTCGCAGCTGGTGTGGGCCCGTACCCTGGCCCAGCTGGGCCGGCACACCGACGCCGCCACGGTGCGGATCCGCTCGCTGGTGGATGGCACGGATGTTCCGGCCGGCCTGGCGGTGGACTCGGCCCTGCGGTGGTCGCTGCTGCAGGCCCTGGCCAGCCGGGGCCAAGCCACCATGTCCGAGCTCGATGCCGCACTCGCCGCCGACAACACGGCCTCCGCCCGGGCCGGCCACACCGTGGCATCCACGGCCCGCCCGCTGGCCCAGATCAAGGAACGCGCCTGGGAATCCGCCGTGGTGGGTGCCACGCTGTCCAATGAACTGCTCGGTGCCACCATCGAAGGCTTCATGCTGGGCAGCCACGAGCTCCTGGATCCCTATATTGAGCCCTACTTCGAGGCCCTGGCGGGACTCTGGGCGGACCGGAGCATCGAGATTGCCAGCCGGCTGGTGCGCGGACTCTACCCGGCCACGGCGGATCTGGCCCCGGGACAGCTGCCGGCGGACCACGCGGTGGTGGCCCGCACCGATGAGTGGCTGGCCGGCCACGCCGATGCTCCGGCCGGGCTGCGCCGCATCGTTCTCGAACAGCGTGAGCACCTGCTCCGTGCGCTGCGGGCCCAGTCCGTCTAGGATCGTGCTGAATAAAGCCGATTTTGGCGGGAACGAAAATCAAAGCCGCAGGTCAGCGGCTTGCTGTTTCCGCCGTTAGCCAAAATTATTCAGCAGTTTCCTAGGAGCGCGCACGCCGACCGGCGCCGTCGGCGAGCAGTTGTTCCGTCAGGGGGTCCGCCTGGCCTTGGAAACACCGGGCCAGGACGCGCTGGAACACGGCCTCGCCCGGCGCGGCACGGGCAAACAGGGTCATGCAGGAGCGCAGTTTCTGCGCGTCGATCCGGCCAAAGATCTGCACGGCGCTGCGCCCCTCGGCATCGGCCACCATACGGGCGCACTCCAGCAGCCGCGGGCCCAGCACAGGATCACCGAGGTACACCCCTGCCTGCGCCAGGGAGGCTATGGCGTACAGCTCCGACATGGCGCTGTGCCCCAGCCCGGCCAGCTGCGGAAAGATGAACCACATCCAGTGGCTTTCCGTGGAGCCGCGGGCCAGTTCCTGGGCCGCACGCTCGTACACCCCTCCGCTCTGGGCGTCGATGAAGCGTTGCAGGTCCCCGTGCCCAGGGGCACGCCGCTCACCTGTATTCCGGGTTTTCGAAGTCGAAACGCGTGCCGGCCTTCCACTCCTCCGGCAGGTTGCCGTAGGCGGGTATGCCGCCGGCGTCCTTGAGTAGGCGGGCCAGGTGCATCAGGTTCCACGTCATGAACGTAGTGTTGCGATTGGTGAAATCGCTTTCCGGTCCGCCCGATCCCTCGTCGAGGTAGCTGGGGCCCGGCCCCACCGCGCCGATCCAGCCGGCGTCGGCCTGCGGCGGGATGGAAAAGCCCACATGCTGGAGGCTGTAGAGGATGTTCATGGCACAATGTTTGATGCCGTCCTCGTTGCCGGTGATCAGGCAGCCGCCCACCTTGGGGTAGAACGCCCACTGGCCCTTGCTGTTCAGGTCCCCGGACTGTGCGTACAGGCGTTCGATGAGCTTCTTGGTCTGGGAACTGTTGTCCCCGAGCCAGATGGGTCCGGCCAGCACCACAATGTCCGCCTGTTTCACCTGGGCATAGATCTCCGGCCAGACGTCGGTGTCCCAGCCGTGCTCCCGCATGTCCGGATAGACACCCGTGGCAATGTCGTGGTCCACGGTGCGGAAGAGCTGCGTGCCCACGCCCTGCTTTTCCATGATCCGCCGGCTGATCGCAATGAGTCCGTCGGTGTTGCTCTTCTCCGGTGATTTCTTCAGCGTCCCATTGAAAAACACGGCCCGCAGATCCGAATAATCCAGCCCGGGCATGACCGCCCTCAGCTTTCCTGCAGGACGCTGAGAATGTTCCCGGCCGGGTCCTTGAACCACGCGATCAACGGCCCTCCCCCGCGGAAAATCCCCGCGGCATCGGTCTCCAAGGGCGTGCCGGCATAGTGCTCAAAAGTTATGCCGAGCCCGGCCAGCCCCCGCACCGCTTCCTCGATGTCCGGCACGGGAAAGTTGAGGATGGTGAAGGTCGCCGGCTGGTGGCTGGAGCCCTTGGGGTAGACCACGATCGACCCGCCGCCGGCCGGATGCAGGCGCAGCATGCCGTTCGCCTCGCTCACCTCCAGCCCCAGAGTCCCGCCGTAAAAGTCCTTCGCTGCCGCAATGTCGTCGACCGAAAAGCCGCTGAACGCCTGACTGTTGTGAAACATGGCTGCCTCCACGCTGGGGTGAACACCTGTTGGGATGCCCCCAACATACGTTCCGGAGGCGGCAGCTGGCTAGGCCGGGTCCATGCCGGCCCGCTCTCCGACGGTTCACTGAGGGCGTACCGGGATCCGGATTAGCCGCGCGGCCGGCGTCGTTCCATATACAGGCACCAGCCCAAGGAGGTGTGCCGTGGACACCGGATCCGACCCGCACGTTGCCCCGTCCCCCGACGCCCAGGACCCGCTTGACGCCTATTCACAGGCCGTCATCCGCGTGGCCGAGACGGTCATCCCGCATGTGGCGGCGATCGAGATGTCCGGCACGGGCCCCGGCGGGCGGACCCTGCTGGGCAGCGGCTCCGCCGTCGTCTTCACCGAGGACGGGTACCTGCTCACCAACGCCCATGTGGTGGCCGCGGCCTATGCGGGGCGGGCCATCTTTGCCGATGGCAGCACCACCGAGGTGGACATCATCGGCTCGGACGCCCTCTCCGATCTCGCCGTGGTCGGCGCCCGGACGACGGCGCCGCCGCCGGCCACGCTGGGCGACGCGGAATCGCTGCGCGTGGGCCAGCTGGTGATTGCCGTCGGCAACCCGCTCGGCCTCGCCGGCTCCGTGACGGCCGGCGTCGTCAGCGGCCTGGGCAGGTCCATCCCCACCCGCGCCGGCACGGCCCGGCGGGTGATCGAGGACGTGATCCAGACGGACGCGGCGCTGAACCCCGGCAACTCCGGCGGCGCGCTGGCCGACACCCGGGGCAAGGTGGTGGGCATCAACACCGCCGTCGCCGGGGCCGGGTTGGGGTTGGCCGTGCCGATCAACACCACCACCCGCAAGATCATCTCCGCGCTGTTGTCGGACGGCAAGGTCCGGCGCGCCTATCTGGGCCTGGTCAGCACGCCGGTGGGGCTGAACCCCGCCGCCGCGCGCAGCACCGGCCAGCGCCAGGCGCTGCGCGTGGTCGAGGTGATCGCCGGCTCCCCCGCCGAGCAGGCCGGGCTGAAGGCCGGCGACCTGGTGCTCAGCGCCGGACGACGCCCCGTCGCCAGTGCGCAAAGCCTGCAAAAGCTGCTGTTCACCGACGCCATCGGGATCCCGTTCCCGCTGACGGTGCTGCGGTCCGGGGCCGCCGTGGACGTCGTCGCCATCCCGCGGGAGATGGCGTAGGCCCGTTCCCGGGACCGGCCCGCGGCGGCACCCGGCCCCAGGCCGGCGGCGGGCCGTACGGCCGGCCGGCCCGCCGTACGGTCCGCTACGGGATGCGGTTCAGCCACTCGTCGGTGGCAAACTTGCTCTCCACCCGCCGGGCCGCCTCGGCCAGCTCGGCCTCGGTGAGCGTGGAGCTGCGGGCACCATAGCGGGCGGTGAAGGTCGCGGCCATGGCCTCGATGATCTCCGCGCGGCCCAGCCCTGTCTGCCGGCGCAGCGGGTCGACGCGCTTCTTGGCCGAGGTGGTGCCCTTGTCGGAAAGCTTCTCCGCCCCGATCCGCAGCACCTGAACCATCTTGTCGGCGTCGATGTCGTAGGACATGGTCACGTGGTGCAGCATGCCGCCGTTGCCCAAGCGCTTCTGCGCGGCGCCGCCGATTTTGCCCTGGTCGGTGGCGATGTCGTTGAGCGGCACGTAGAAGGCCTCGACGCCAATGGACCCCAGCGCCTCCATCACCCAGCCGTCCAGGAACAAATACGAATCCGCAAACGTGAGCCCGTCCACCAGGGTCTGGGGCACATACAACGAGTAGGTGATGCAGTTGCCGGCCTCCATGAACATGGCCCCGCCGCCGCTGATCCGCCGGGCCACTGTGATGCCGTGCCGGGCGACGCCGTCAGGGTCCAGCTCATTGCGCACCGACTGGAAGCTGCCGATCACCACCGACGGCTCCTCCCAGTCCCAGAAGCGCAGCGTGGGGTTGCGCCGGCCGGCCCCGACCTCCTCGGTCAGGACCTCGTCCAGGGCCACGTTGACGTAGGTGGGCAGCACCGACGGCGCAATGACCTCCCACTGGTGGTCCGCCCAGCCGGTGGCCTGGGCCAGCGCGCGGCGCACGGCAATGGCCACGGCCTGGGCCGAGAAGCCAAAGAGCACGACGCCGGGGCGCAGGGCGGCCTCGATGGCTTCGGCGAGTGCGGCGGCGGGGGTGTCGGAGGGCTGGCCCTCGAGCGCGGCATTGATGTCCGCCAGCGCTTCGTCGGGCTCCAGGAAGAAGTCTCCGCTGATGGACACCCGGGCCAGCCGGCCGGCGTCGACCGCCAGATCGGCCACCACCAATTTGCCGCCGTGGACCTTGTACTCACCGTGGAAGAAATCAGACATGACTCCATCCTAGGGCGGCCGGCAGGGCCCCTTAACGGCGGAAGGCCCGCACCAAACGGTGCGGGCCTTCCGGCAAAGCGAAGAAGTGGATTACTTCTTGCCGAAGCCGGAGAAGCGAGCGTTGAAGCGCTCCACGCGGCCGGCGGAGTCCATGATGCGCTGCTTGCCCGTGTAGAACGGGTGCGACTCGGAGGAGATTTCGACGTCGATGACGGGGTAGGTGTTGCCGTCTTCCCACTCGATGGTCTTGTTGGAGCTGACCGTGGAGCGGGTCAGGAACTTGGTCTCGGAAGCCAGGTCGTTGAAAACTACTGCTTCGTACTTCGGGTGCGTGTTCTGCTTCACGGTTCTACCTCTTGAGTAATCGCCTGGATTTTGCCAGACGGACGGGTTCATATGGCCTTGATGGCCAGCAGTCAATACTACCGTGCCGGTGCGCGTTTCCAAACCCGAAAGCGCACGCCGCCTGCAGCCGCCGGACGGCGGAGGGCGCCTATCGTTGGGTAGGTCTCGTTTTGTGGCAGTCCTGGGCGGCAAACCGACGGGCTGGTCCGTCTTTGGCTGGATGGTGCATGTCCCGTCGGAAAGCCTGCGCGCCATGGGAACACACAAATTGCCCCCGAAGACCGGGCGGTTGATGCCGCTGAACATCGTCCTTGTTGCGGGCGGCTGGGCCGCCTCCGTTGCACTTGGGTCAATCCTGACCGTTCCGTCCGGCGTGTTCCGCGTGGGATTGGTGGTGCATGTCATTGCCTTGGTGGCATCCTTTGGAGCCGTCCTGTTGGTGGACTGGTACGGCTTCCTGTGGCATGTCCGCCAGCGCGGCATCCATGAAATGGGCCGGCTGGAGCATGCCGCCCGGCCGATCATTTGGGGCGGAATTGTCGGCATATTGGCCAGCGGCACCGTACTGCATCCACACCTCTCCAGCGGCCTGACCTGGCTGAAACTGGTCTGCGTGCTGCTGATGATCAACGGCGTGGTGGTTGACCTCCTGGTGCATGAGCTGCACGCCAATCCTGCGGACACGCGCTTCCACGATCTGCCGTGCGGCATCAGGGCCCACATGCTCATCGCCATGGCCCTGTCCCAGTTGTGCTGGTGGACAGCCATAGCCGTGGGCTTCATCAACACGGTGTAGTCCGGCCAAGCAACGTCCCGGCCCGCGTGCGGGCTGGCCGTCAGTGCAGTTCCGGTGCCCGGCAGGCCCAGAACGCAACGGCGCTGGCGGCTGCCACGTTGAGCGAATCGACGCCGCGGCGCATCGGGATCTTCACCGTGCAGCTGGCCGCCTCGAGGGTGGCGTCGGAGAGGCCCTCCCCCTCGGTGCCCAGAATCAGCGCCAGCTTCGCGTCCTTGCGGGCGGCCAGCTCATCGATGGTGAGGGAATCATCGGTCAGGGCGAGCGCCGCCGTCGTGAATCCTGCCTGGTGCAGCAGCTCGATGCCGGCGGGCCAATCCTCCAGCCGCGCCCAGGGAATCTGGAACACGGTGCCCATGCTCACCCGGATGCTGCGCCGGTAGAGCGGGTCCCCGCAGCGCGGGGTGACCAGCACGGCGTCGACGTCCAGGGCCGCGGCGGAGCGGAAGATGGCGCCCAGGTTGGTGTGGTCCACGATGTCCTCCAGCACGGCGATCCGCCGCGCCCCGGCGAGCAGCTCTGCCACCGGGACGGGGTCCGGGCGGTGCATGGCGGCCATGGCGCCGCGGTGCAGGTGGAAGCCGGTGATCTCCTCCAGGATGCCCGGGCTGCCGACAAAGGCCGGGACATCGGGGTATTCGGCGAGAACATCGGCCAGGTCGTCCAGCCACTTGGCGGTCAGAAAGAACGAGCGCGGCCGGTGGCCGGCCTCCAGCGCCCGGCGGAGCACGCGGGAGCTTTCGGCGATGTACAGCCCCTCGGCGGGCTCGCGCACGCGGCGCAGCTGCACATCCGTCAGCTGCGTGTAGTCCGCCACCCGGGGGTCGGCGGGATCGGTCAGTTCAATGATCATCAGGCATTCACCAATTTCGCCATCATGAAGTACAGGGCGACCAGGCCCAGCAGGACAATCACGGTGCGCAGCACCACGGGCGAGAGCCGGCGCCCGATCCGCGAGCCGAGCAGCCCGCCCACCAGCGAGCTGACGGCGATCAGGCCCACCACGGCCCAAATGATCTTGTCGCCGGCAAACAACAGGTAGGACACGGCCGCCACACAGTTGACGGCCAGTGAGAGCACGTTCTTGACGGCATTGGCATTCTGCAGGGTGCCCGACATGAAGATGCCCAGGATGCCCACCAGCAGGATGCCCTGGGCCGCCACAAAGTAGCCACCGTAGACCCCGGCCAGGAACACCAGCAGCACCATCACGATGTTGTGCGAGGGATGCGGGATGCCGTTGTTGGCCTCGGCCCGGGCCTTAAGGACACGCTGGAGCCGCGGCTGCAGGATGACCATGGCCAGGGCCAGCACGATCAGGAAGGGGGCCACCACGCCAAAGACCGACGCCGGCAGATGCAGCAGCAGCCAGGCGCCCGTGACGCCGCCCAGCACCGAGGCCGGCAGCAGCCGCAGCAGGTTGGTGCGCATGCCCGCCAGCTCGCGCCGGTAGCCCCAGACGCCGGAGACGCCGCCGGCAATGAGCCCCATCGCATTGGAGATGGTGGCCATCACCGGGGCATAGCCCAGCGCGATCAGGATGGGGAAGGTGACAAGCGTGCCCGACCCCACCACGGAGTTGATGGTGCCGGCCCACAGACCGCCCAGCAGGATGAAAAAGGCGTGCAGCGGCTCCATGGCGTCGGGTGTCCGGTGCTAGTGGCGCGCGGTGGCGGTGAAGCGGCCGCCGTTGGCGCTCACGGCCAGCGGCAGACCAAAGGTGGCGCTGAGGTGTTCCTCGGTGAGCACCTCGGCCAGCGGGCCCTTGGCGACGACGGCGCCGTCGCGCAGGAGCAGCGCGTGGGTGAAGCCCGGGGGGACCTCTTCGAGGTGGTGGGTGACCAGCACCATGGCGGGGGCGTCCTCGTCGTTCGCCAGCTCGCTCAGGCGGCGGACCAGGTCCTCGCGGCCGGCCAGGTCCAAGCCGGCGCCGGGCTCGTCCAGCAGCAGCAGCTCGGGGTCGCTCATCAGGGCACGGGCAATCTGGACGCGCTTGCGCTCCCCCTCGCTGAGCGAGGCGAACGAACGGTTCATGAACGTGGACATGCCCCAGTCCTCGAGCAGGTTGAAGGCACGGCGCTCGTCGGCGCGGTCGTAGGCCTCGCGCCAGCGGCCGGTGAAGCCGTAGGCGGCCGTGACCACCACGTTGAGCACCTTTTCGTTCTCGGGGATCTGGTTGGCCAGGGCCGCGGAGGCCAAACCGATGCGGGGGCGCAGTTCAAAAACGTCCACCGCGCCGAGGACCTCGTCCAAGATGCCGGCCACGCCGCGGGTGGGGTGCATCCGGGCGCTGGCGATCTGCAGCAGAGTGGTCTTGCCGGCACCGTTGGGGCCAAGAACCACCCAACGCTCGCCTTCCTTGACTTCCCAGTCCACCGAATCCAACAGGGTCTTTGTGCCGCGGACTACGCTGACGCCGGCCAAGCCAAGAACTTCACTCATAGACAAAGACACTAGGGCACGCGGGCGGGCGAATGCTAACTGTGGCGGCGGGTGCCGGCTGTGGGCCTCGACACGCCCCCGTTTGGCTGGCGCTTGGCTAGAATGGGGCCATGCCTTCCACCTTTGCCGCGGTCAGCTATGGCCGCTCCCTGTCCCCGGAAAACATCGAGCACCTGCGCACCGTGCTGGCCGACGGCGGCGCCCGGCTGCTGGGCGAGCACCGGCGGCAGGATCCCGGCTTTGAGGCCCATGTGATCGACGTCGAGCTCGACGGCGCCGCCTCGGACAGGGACGCCCTGGCGTCGCTGCGCGCCGGCCTGGCCGCCGCCGCCGTCGAGGGTTTCGACACGGCGGTGGTGCCGTCCGCACTGCGCGGTGCGGCGCGCAAGCTGATCATCATGGACGTCGATTCCACGTTGATCCAGCAGGAGGTCATCGAGCTGTTGGCCGCGCACGCCGGCACCGAGGCCCTGGTGGCGGAGGTGACGGCCGCCGCCATGCGCGGCGAGCTGGACTTCGCGCAAAGCCTGCACTCCCGGGTGGCTACGCTGGCCGGGCTGCCCGAAAGCGTGCTGGCCGTGGTGGGCGCCAAGGTCAAGCTGACCCCCGGTGCCGAGCGGCTGGTCCGCGAGGCCAAGGCCGCCGGGCATGTGGTGGCAGCCGTCTCCGGCGGTTTCAGCCAGATCCTGGCCCCGCTGGCCGCGGAGCTGCAGCTGGACTTTGCGCTGGCGAACGACCTGGAAATCGTCGACGGCGTGCTCACCGGCCGCGTGGTCGGTGACGTGGTGGACCGGGCGGCCAAGGCCACCGCGTTGCGCCGCTGGGCCGGCGAGTCCGGCATCGAACTGGCGCATACCATGGCTATCGGAGACGGCGCGAACGACCTGGACATGATGGCCGTGGCAGCGCTGGGCGTCGCCTTCAACGCCAAGCCCGCCGTGCGCGCCGCGGCCGACGCGCAGATCAACCTGCCCCAGCTGGACGTGGCCCTGGCCCTGGCCGGCATCTAGCCTCCTTATAAACGCAGCAGGGCCCGTCCGGGTGGACGGGCCCTGCTGCGTTAACGCGTGGTGCGCCTACTTGCGGAAGGACTCCGCGCCGCCCACATACTCGGTGTGGCCGCTCTCGACGTCGGCGGTGGCCATGGCGGCCACCTCGGCGCCGAACTCCTTGACGGAGTAGAGCTTGCCGGCCTCGGCGCGGCGGGCCTCGATGGCACCCGGGTTGGCGCGGTCCAGCAGCGTGGCGGTGACGGTGCCCTCGATCATGTCGCCGGAGACCACCACCAACTTGATGCCGTGGTCGGCCAGGTTCGGGATGAGTGCGCGCAGGGCGTCCTCGCCGGCACGCTTGCTCTTGGCCACCGGAAGGTATTCCGGCATGGTCTCCGCCGTGTCGACGAAGTGCGCCTGGTGGCTGGTGACGAACACCACGCGGGAGCCGTCCTGCATGAGCGGCAGCGCGGAGTTGAGCATGTTGACCTGCGCGTCGCGGTTGAGCTTGAGCGCGTAGTCCTCCGCCATGCCCGTCTCCATGCCGCCGGAGGCGTTGAGCACCAGCACGTCCAGCGAACCAAAGTTCTCCATGGCGGCGCTGACCAGGGCCTGCACACCCACCTGGGTGGTCAGGTCCGCACCCACGGCCACGGCACGGCCGCCGGCGGCCTCGATCTCGGCCACCACCTTGTTGGCGCGGGGCGCCTTCTGCCGGTAGTTGATCACGACGGCGGCGCCCTCGGCGGCCAGGAACTTGGCCACCTCCGCGCCGATGCCGCGGGAAGACCCCGTCACAATTGCTGTCTTGCCGTCAAGCTGACCCATTACATACCTCCATGGTGTCGGTTTTCATGTCTTAGAGCGGGCGCCCGGGAACGGGGCCCGTGTGGAGCAGGCGCTAGTGGCCCATGCCCAATCCGCCATCCACGGGGATGACGGCGCCGGAGATGTAGGCGGCCTCGTCGCTGGCGATCCAGCGGACCACATTGGCAACTTCCTCGGCCGAGCCAAAGCGGGCGGCCGGGACGCTGGCCAGGTACTGCTTCTGCGTCGCCTCGGGGAGCTCGGCGGTCATGTCGGTGGTGATGAATCCGGGGGCCACCACGTTGGCGGTGATGCCGCGGGAGCCCAGCTCGCGCGTCAGCGAGCGGGCCATCCCCACCATGCCGGACTTGGAGGCGGAGTAGTTGATCTGGCCCGGCGCGCCGTAGAGGCCCGACACCGAGGAAATCAGCACCACGCGGCCCTTGCGCAGCCGGATCATGCCCTTGGAGGCACGCTTGATGACGCGGAAGGCGCCGGTGAGGTTGGTGTCGATCACCGAGGTGAAATCGTCCTCGCTCATGCGCATCAGCAGGGTATCCTTGGTGATCCCGGCGTTGGCCACCAGCACCTCCACCGGCCCATGGGCCGCTTCCACCTGGGCAAACGCGGCGTCGACGCTGGCCTCGTCGGTGACGTCGGCCTTGACGCCGAGCACACCCTCGGGCAGCTCGGACTCGCTGCGGTAGGTCACTGCCACTTTGTCACCGTTGGCCAGGAAGGCCTTGGCAATGGCCAAACCAATGCCGCGGTTTCCGCCCGTGACCAGGACGCTGCGTCCGGCGGACGGTGCGGTTGTCGCTTCGCTCATCTGTTCCTCTTGTAGTTCGCACGGCTGGATATCTCGAACTGAATCCTACGGCGTAGCGGCACGCGGCACACAGTTTGCTTTTGGTGCAGACATGCGGCAGTGAGAGAATGGAAGGGTCCCTTGGAGCGTGATGAAACACAATACTGCAGAGCATCCGCACGGCACTGCCGGCGATGCATCCGGCGACGGAAGCCACCCGCATGGCGCCGCCGCACCCGATGTGCACAACATCACGGACGCCCGCACCGGGCACAGTGACGAGATGCGCACGCGGATGATCAAGTACGCCCTGGCCATGGGCATCCGCATGGTCTGCCTGGTGCTGATCTTCGTCTTTGACGGCTGGTTCAAGCTGATCCCCGTGGCCGGCGCAGTCCTGCTGCCCTGGATTGCCGTGGTCATCGCCAACGGCGGCAGCGACACCGAGCAGATGCATTCCACTGCCCTGCTGGACGAGGCTCCGATGGAGGAGCTGGAAGCCCCCGCCACCGATCCGGACTCCGGTCCGGACGTGCTCCAGGGCGAAATCATTGACGACGAGGACGGCAAGTGAATCTGATCGACATGCTGCCCGGGCAGGGCCCGGCCGCGGAGACGGTGTGCTCGCGCAAGGGCTGCCGCACCGCGGCCACCACGCAACTGCTCTGGAACAACCCCAAGATCCACACGCCCGAGCGGCGGAAGATCTGGCTGGCCTGCGACGAGCACGTGCAATGGCTTCAGGACTACCTGAACACCCGCGACCTCTGGCGCGAGACCCGGCCGCTGGACGCCGCGCCGGCCCGGAACACCCCGGAGGCCCTGGGCTGATGCGTGCCTATTCATTCCTGCTGACCAGCAAATGGCTGGGCTACTTTGTACTGGCCTGTTTCTTCGCCGCGCTCTGCGCCGGCCTGGGCGTCTGGCAGATGGACCGCCGCACCGAGGTGGTCGCCAACATCAACAAGATCACCACCAACTACACCGCCACCCCGGTGGACTTTGCCCAGGCCAAGGGACAGTTCAGCACGCTGGACCCGGCCCGGGAGTGGAGCCAGGTCACCCTGCGCGGCAGCTACGACGTCGCGGGCCAGCGCATTGTGCGCAACCGCCCGCTCAACGGCCAGCCCGGCTACGAGGTGGTGGTCCCGCTGCGGCTGGACAGCGGCGAGACGGTCATCGTTGACCGCGGCTGGCTGCCCATCGGCAACAAGGAAAACGGCTACCCCGATTCAATTCCCGAGCCCGCCACCGGACCCGTCACCGCCGTCGTGCGCCTGCGTCCCGCGGAGCCCAAGCTGCAGCGCGGTGCGCCCGCCGGCCAGGTGGCCTCCATCGACCTGGGGGCCTACGCTGCGGAATTGCCGTACCCGATCCTGGCCGGCGCCTACGGCCAGCTGGCCTCCGAATCACCGGCCGCGACCCAGAACCCGGTGGCGTTCCCGATGCCCTCCGTCGATGAGGGATCGCACCTGAGCTACTCCATGCAGTGGTTCTGCTTCGGCCTGCTGATGTTTGTCGGGTTTGGCTACGCCGCGCGCCAGCAGGCGCTCAACGACGCCTTTGCCGCCGACGAGGCCGCCAACGGGGTGGACCCCGAGGAGCTGCTGGGCCGCGGCTCGGCCTTTGCCCCCAAGCGCGCCCCGAAGCGCCGGCGGCCGGGCCAGCGGGCCACCGCCGAGGAAGAGGAAGACGCCCTGCTGGACGCCCAGGGCTTTTAGACTGGTGGCATGACCTCCGATCCTTCCGCCACCGGATTCGCCCTGGCCCCCGTCGAGAATGTCCGACGGGCCCTGCTCGCCGCCGGCGTGGCCGACACGGTGGCCGTCTTTGACGACAGCGTCCCGACGGCCGAGGCCGCCGCGGCCACCCTTGGCTGCCCGGTCGGCGCCATTGCCAACTCCCTGGTGTTTGTCTGCGGCGGCGAGCCCTTGTTGATCCTGGCCAGCGGCGCCGCCCGCGTCGATGTCAAGCTGACGGCCCGGCTCAACGGGCTGCCCGCCATCAAGCGCGCCGCCGCCGATTTTGTCCTTGAGCACACCGGCCAGGAGGTGGGCGGCGTCGCTCCCCTGGGCCATCCGGCGCCGCTGCGCACGCTGCTGGACACCAGCCTGGCGCAGTACGGCGTCCTCTGGGCCGGCGGCGGCCACCACAGTGCCATGTTCTCCATCGGCTACGCCGATCTGGCCCGCATCACCGGCGCCACACCCACCCAGGTCCGCTAGGCACCCATACCAACGCAAACTGTCCCGCATTTAACGTTCGCTTGGGGGCCCAAGCGGACGTTAAATGCGGGACAGTTGCAGGAAAGGCCGGGTGGCTAGGCCAGGGTGATCAGGTCCAGGTAGTCCTGGTTCCAGATGTCCTCGACGCCGTCCGGCAGCAGCACCACGCGCTCCGGGTCCAGCGCCTCGACGGCACCCTCATCGTGGCTGACGAGCACCACGGCGCCGCTATAGTTTTTCAGCGCCTGCAGGATCTCCGCGCGGCTGGCGGGGTCCAGGTTGTTGGTGGGCTCATCGAGCAGCAGCACGTTGGCCGAGGAGGCCACGATCGTGGCCAGGGCCAGACGCGTCTTCTCACCACCGGAGAGTACGCCGGCGGGCTTGTTGACGTCATCGCCGGAGAACAGGAACGAACCCAGGATGTTGCGCACCTCGGCGTCGTTCATGTCCCCGGCCGCGCTGCGCATGTTCTCCAGCACCGAGCGGTTGGTGTCCAGGGTGTCGTGCTCCTGGGCGTAGTAGCCGATCTTCAGGCCGTGGCCCGGGATGACCTCGCCGGTGTCGGGCTTGTCCACGCCCGCCAGCATGCGCAGCAGGGTGGTCTTGCCGGCACCGTTGAGGCCCAGGATGACCACCTTGGAGCCGCGGTCGATGGCCAGGTCGACGTCGGTGAAGATTTCCAGCGAACCGTAGGACTTACTCAGGCCCTCGGCGGTCAGCGGGGTCTTGCCGCAGGGGGACGGCTCCGGGAAGCGCAGGGCTGCCACCTTGTCGTGGGCCCGCACCTCCTGCAGGCCGGCCATCAGGCGCTCGGCGCGCTTGGCCATGTTCTGTGCCGCCACGGCCTTGGAAGCCTTGGCACGCATCTTGTTGGCCTGGTCCATCAGGACGCCGGCCTTCTTCTCGGCGTTGGCACGCTCGCGCTTGCGGGCACGCTCGTCCGTCTCGCGCTGCTCCAGGTACTTCTTCCAGCCCAGGTTGTACTGGTCGATCGTGGCCCGGTTGGCGTCCAGGTGGTAGACCTTGTTGATCGTGGCTTCGAGCAGCTCGGTGTCGTGGCTGATCACGATCAGCCCACCCTGGTGGCTCTTGAGGAAGTCGCGCAGCCAGGCGACGGAATCCGCGTCCAGGTGGTTGGTGGGCTCATCCAGGAGCATGGTCTCGGCACCGGAGAAGAGGATGCGGGCCAGTTCCACACGGCGGCGCTGGCCACCGGAAAGCGTTTTGAGCGGCTGGTTGAGGATGCGCTCGGGCAGGGCCAGGTTGGAGGAGATCGCTGCGGCCTCGGCCTCGGCGGCGTAGCCGCCATTGCTCAGGAACTCGTGCTCCAGGCGGTCGTAGCGGCGCATCGCCTTGTCGCGGACGGCCGGATCCTCGCTGGCCATGTCCATCTCGGTGGCGCGCAGCTTGGTAATCACCACGTCCAGGTCGCGTGCGGAGAGGATGCGGTCGCGCGCCAGCTGCTCCATGTCGGGGGTGCGGGGATCCTGGGGGAGGTAGCCGATTTCGCCGCTGCGGGTGACCTTGCCACCGGCGGGGAGGGTCTCTCCGGCCAATACCTTGGTCAGCGTGGTCTTGCCGGCGCCGTTGCGGCCCACCAGGCCCACCTTGTCGCCCTTGTCGATCCGGAAGGACACTTCGTCCATGAGCAAACGCGCCCCGGCGCGTAACTCAAGGTCTTGGACGATAATCAAGGTAGTAACCTTTCACAGAACGAATAAGAGGTGCAGCGGCCGCTTGCACGGACCCTTTGGATCCATCCTTGCAAAGCACAGCCTTTCCATTCTACCGAGCCGCGGGACACACATGCTCCGCCCCGGCTTGTAAAGCGTCCGTTGTGGCCAAAAGCATGCACTCCGGGCCAATAGAAAGCAGAACGATGACTGATCCGGCCTTCAGGCCCACCTCCGCCGCCCTGCCGAAGGCCGAACCGGCTCCGGGCACCGGACCTGCCGCCGGCACGACGGCGTCCGCGGCACCCGCACGGCACGGACGGCGCCGCTGGCGCTCTGCCGACCTGGCACTGATCGCCGTCTTCGCCGCCCTGATGGCCGCCTCCATCACCATCCCGGGCATTCCTGTCGGCGGGCTGGGCGTGCCCATCACGCTGCAGACGCTGGTGGTTGCCCTCTGCGGGCTGGTGCTGGGCCTGGGCCGCGGCGTGGCCGCCGTCGGGCTCTACACCCTGCTGGGCCTGGTGGGCCTGCCCATCTTCAGCGGCTTCCGCTCCGGCGTCGCCGTGCTGGCCAGTCCCTCGGCCGGCTACATCATCGGCTTCCTCGCCGGTGCCGCCGTCACCGGCGCGCTGGCCACCCTCGCCGTCCGCAGCCGCTTCAAGGCCGCCGGCCTGTTCGGTGCGGCCATGGCCGGGATGCTTGCCATCCACGCCTTCGGCATCGCCGGGCTGGCACTGAAGGGCATGGGCCTGGCGGCCGCGCTGGCCGCCGATGTGGTCTTCCTGCCCGGGGACATCATCAAGAACATCTTGGCCGTGGCCATCGCACTGAGCCTGCACCGCGCCTTCCCCGACATCCTGGTGCGCCGCCGCAAGTGAGCCTGATTGAACTCGAGCAGGCCGGCTGCACTGTTGAACTGGCCGATGGCTCCCACCGCACCATCCTGTCCCCCACCACGCTGTCCCTGTCCGAGCAGCGCATCGCCGTCATCGGCGCCAACGGCTCGGGCAAGTCCACGCTGCTGCGGCTGCTGAACGGGCTCCTGCTGCCCGACGCCGGCCGGGTGCGGGTCAACGGCCTGGACACCCGCCAGCAGCCCACGGCGGTGCGCCGGTCGGTGGGGTTCGTCTTCACCGACCCGCTCTCGCAGCTGGTCATGCCCACCCCGGTGGAGGACATCGAGCTCTCGCTGCGCCGGCTCAAGCTCTCCTCGGCGGACCGGCGCGCCGCCGCCCTTACGGCCCTGGCAGCGTTCGGCCTGGCGCATGTGGCGCAGAACAGCATCTACGAGCTCTCCGGCGGGGAGCGCCAGCTCGTCGCCCTGGCGGCTGTGCTGGCGGTGGATCCGGCCGTCCTCGTCCTGGACGAACCGAGCACGTTGCTGGACCTGCGCAACACCCGGCTGCTGCGGGCGCGCTTGGCGGCCCTGCCCCAGCAGCTGGTCATCTCCACGCACGATCTCGACTTTGCGCTGGACTGCGACCGTGCCCTGGTCATCGAGGCCGGTGCCGTGGCCTTCGACGGTGCCCCGGCCGACGCCGTCGCCCGCTACCGCGCCATGGCCTCCTGATGCGCGGCCACGCCCACCTGATCGGCAGCTACCACCCGGGCACCTCGTTCGTGCACCGCAGCCCGTTGTGGGCCAAGGCCGTGGTGCTGGCGCTGGTGGCCGTGGCCTGCTTCGGCTTCCCGGCCCCGGCACCGACGACGGCGGTGCTGGCCGGCGTCGCCGTCGTCCACGTCGCCGCCGGACTGCCGGCGCGCCGGATCTGGCGGGCGGTGCGGATGATGCTGCCGTTCCTGGTGCTGATCGCCGCGTTCCAGTGGTGGCAGTACGGGCCCGCCACCGCGTGGACGGTGCTCGCCGCCATCGTGGCCACGGTGCTGGCCTCCAACATCCTCACCGCCACCACCACAGTGGCCGCCCTGTTGGACGGCCTCTCGGCAGCGGTCCGGCCGCTGGAGCGCTTTGGCGCCGATCCCGAACGCTTTGGCCTGACCGTACAGCTGATGCTGCGCAGCATCCCGTTTGTGATCGGCGCGTTCGACGACGTCCGCGACGCCGCGCGGGCCCGCGGGCTCGAGCGCAACATCCGGGCCCGGACGCTGCCCGTGGTGATCGGGACGGTGGCCTACGCCCGGCAGACCGGCGAGGCGCTGGCCGCACGTGGGCTGGGCGAACCCGACGACCTGCCGTAGCTCCCGGTGCTAGGCCCGTTCCCAGCGGAACAGCGTGGAAATCCCCATCCCGCCGGCAATGCTCACCATTGCCAGTGCCAAGGCGCCGTCCCGGTCCAGCGCGCGGGCCTGGGCGAACAGCCGGACCACCGACACCGCACCGGAGGCACCGTAGGGATGGCCCAGGGCCAGCGCCCCGCCCTGCCGGTTCAACCGCTCCGGATCGATCCCCAGCACATCGGCGACCGCCAGCACCTGGGCGGCGAAGGCCTCGTTGAATTCAAACAGCTCGACGCCGGCCAGCAGGCCGGCCTCCCCGCAACCGCTCCCGGGCCCAAGCTCACTGTCCGGCGCCGGGCCACTTTCCAATCCGCCCTGCAGGCCACCGTCCAGCCCACGTTCCAGCGCCGGCGCGGCCAGCGCCTGCCGGGCGGCGGGGCGGCGGAGCAGGGCCTGCGTCGAGTGCGCGGCACCGGCCCCCGTCAGCGTGGGGTCGTTGCCGGCGGCGGCACTGTCCACGAAGCGCAGCCAGGCCGTGGCACCGAGCTCGCGTGCATGCGCAGCGGTGGTGGCCAGCACGGTGGCCGCGCCGTCGCTGTATGGGCAGGAATTGCCGGCCGTCACAGTGCCCCCTTCGACAAAGGCCGGCGGGAACCGCGCCATCAGCTTGGCTGTGAGCGTGCCGCGCGGCCCCTGGTCGGCGGCCACGCCGTCGACCGGAACCAGCTCGGCATCGAACGCGCCGGCCTCCCGGGCGGCATGGGCCAGGGCGTGGCTGCGCAGGGCGTAGGCATCCTGCCGGTCCCGGCCAATGCCATAGTGGGCTGCCACATTGTCCGCGGCCACCCCCATGTCCGGATCGCCCAGCCAGGCCGGCGAGAACCGGGCCCGGTCGAAGAACTCCAGCGAGCCGTCCGCCCGCCGGTGGGCCCGCGCGGGGGCGGTGCTGATGCTTTCCACGCCGCCGGCCAGATACGTCTCCCCGGCGCCGGATTGGACCAGCCGCACGGCCAGGTTGATGGCCTCCAGCCCGGAGCCGCATTGCCGGTCCACGCTGAGCCCGGGCACGGACTGGTCCAGGCCGGCGGTGAGCGCCGCCAGCCGGGCAATGTTGCCGCCGCCGCCCGTCGCGTTGCCCAGGATGACGTCGTCGACGCCGGCCAACGCCGGAGCCGGGCCTGCCGGAACCGCCGGGCCCGGAAACCCGAGCCCCGCGTCGGCCAGCACGGCGCGCAGCACGGGCGCGGCAAGGTCCTCGGCGCGGATGGCCTTGAAGGCGCCGCCGGCCCGGCCGATGGGGGTCCGGCGCGCGGCGATGATGACGGCGTCGTGCTCAGAAGATCCGGTGTACAGCGCCATGTCCGCCCTCAATCCAGGTGCCCAGCAGGGCACGGCTCACCTTGCCCGCCGGGGTGGTCGGCAGGGCATCGAGGCGGTAGTACCGTCCCGGGCGCTTGGCCGGCGGCAAATGTTCCGCCCCCAGTGCCCGCAGCGGTGCGGCCTCCACGGTCTTTCCCGGTTCCGCCAGCACCGCTGCCACCACGCGCTGGCCGCGCACGGGGTCGGCCACGCCAACCACCAGCACCTGGGCCACGCCGGCCGCAGCGGCCAGGACGGCCTCCACCTCGTGCGGGTACACATTGTGCCCGCTGCTGAGGATCATGTCCGAGTCCCGGCCCAGCACATGCAGCCGTCCCTCGCCGTCGAGGAAGCCCTGGTCGTGGACGGTGGACCAGCCGCCGGCGCTGGTGAATGCATGGCCGTCGTCGCCCCACACATAGCCGCCGCAGACCAGCGTGCTGCGCACGTGGATGGTGCCCGGCTCCCCCGCCGGCAGGTCGTGCCCGTGGGTGTCGCGGATCCTGACCTCCGTGCCGGGGAAGGGAAGACCGACGGCGTCAGGCGGGCCGGGCACTTCCTGCGCCGCGGGCGCTCCGGGCGCGGGCTGCCCGGCGGCCACAAAACCCAGCTCGGACGAGCCGTAGTACTGGTGGATGGCCGCCTGCGGGGCCCAGCGCCGCAGCAGCTCCACCGTGTCTGCGTCCAGTGCGGACCCGGCGCAGATGACGCTCTGCAGCCCGGCGGCCGAGGCGCCGGTCGCCAGTCCGTGGCGCGCCATCAGGGCCGCCATCGTGGGCACCAGCACCAGCCGGGTCACGCCGTCGTGCGCCACCGACGCCACCGCGCCCGCCACGGACGGCTCGGCCAGGGCATGGAACGTGGTGCCGGCGTACAGGCATTCGGCCAGCGCGTAGAGGTTGAGGCTGGAGGCCAGCGAGCCGGGAGCCAGCGTGACGTCATCCATGGCGAGGCCAAAGTAGGCGATGCTGCGCTCGAAGGATTCCTGCCAGGTGGCACGGTTGCGGCGGAAGCCCTTGGGCACCGAACTCGTGCCGGAGGTCAGGCCGATGAGGAAGGTGGAGTCCGGCGGCCCGTCCACCAGCGCATCGCCGCCGGTTTCCTCGGCGCAGCCGATTCCCTCGGCAAGGGAGGCGATGCTGGCCAGCACGCCCGACCGCACGGCCTCCGGCCAGGCCGGGTCCAGCACGCCCACCATCCGGCGGCCGGCCAGGGCGGCGGTGAACCGGACCGCCAGGTCCAGCGAATTGGGCAGGCACAGGGCCGCGACGGCGGGCGTGCCGGGCAGCTGCGCGGCCGCCCGTTCGGCGAGCTGCGCAAAATCCAGCCTGTCGGCGCCGACGGCGACGGCGGTGCGCTGGGCCCGCTCGGTGGCCCAGCGCGAGAGCTTGTTCAAGTACGGCATCGGCACCATCCTAGGACAGCGCCCCCATCGGTGGCCCCGGATCCCTCTGCTGCGGCCGTTCGCGGGGCTATTCTGAGGCCATGAGTTTCAATGATGGGGCACAGCTTGACCCGTCGCAGGCGGAGGACCGCCGTGGGGGCATGGGTGCGGGCAAGAAGGTTGGCATTGGACTCGGCGGCGGGCTGGTGATCCTCATCGGCGCGCTGCTGGGCATCAACCCCAGCCTGCTTGAGGGGCTCACCGGGACCGGCAACGGGCAGGAACAGACCGCCCCGGCCACCGCGGGCATCTCCGAGTGCAAGACGGGCAGCCAGGCCAATGCCCGCCTCGACTGCCGCATCGTGGGCACCGCCAACTCGCTCAACACTTTCTGGCCCACCTTTTTGAAGCCCTACGGCGTCACCTACACCGTGCCCAAGACGGTCATCTTCTCCGACGGCACCAACACCGCCTGCGGCCCCGCCACCACCGACGTTGGCCCGTTCTACTGCCCCGGCGACGGCAAGGCCTACTTCGACCCCGCCTTCTTTGACGAGCTGGAGACCCGCTTTGGTTCCTCCGGCGGCCCGCTCGCCCAGGAATACGTCGTCGCGCACGAGTTCGGCCACCACATCCAGGATCTGCTGGGCACCATCGGCAAGGCGCAGGAGGACCCGCAGGGCGCCGCATCGGCATCGGTGCGCACCGAGCTCCAGGCGGACTGCTACGCCGGCATCTGGATCCGCTACGCCTCCAGCCAACCCGAGCCCAGCACCGGCCAGCCCTTCCTGGAGCCGATCACGCAGCAGGACCTCAACGACGCCCTCTCCGCTGCCTCCTCGGTGGGGGATGACAGGATCCAGCAGGCCGCCACCGGGTCGACCAACCCCGAGACCTGGACCCACGGCTCCTCGGCCCAGCGGCAAAAGTGGCTCTACACCGGCTACGAGAAGGCCGACCTGGACTCCTGCGACACCTTCGCCGTCGCCACCCCATAGCCCGGGGCACCTCCCGGAGACGCAGGCCGCGCGGGTCGAGCCTGGGGCCACGCCCGCAGGGTCCCTTGGCCGGGCGCAGTGCGGTCAGGGGGCGGGTGGGGAGCGTGACCCGGCCGCACGGTACCGCCGGGTCTCCGCGCGCTCGTTCCTCGCTCGGTCGACCACCGAAGGCGGTGGCCGTCCCCCAGCTGCCCCACGGCCGGGCGCCGGCCCTGCGGCCGACCCGGGCCCGGTGGTCGACCGAGGCCGCTTGCGGCCGTGCGGGGACCCGGCCGCACGGAGACCCGGCCGTGCGGCCGTCGAGACAGCAGCCCAGGCGACCGGCACTAAACTGGATCCGTGAATGACGCCAAGAAACCCCGCCTGTTCAACACCGCCGTCTACGCCGCAGTGGCGGACGTGGTCCTCGTCCTGGTCTTCGCCGTGTCCGGCCGGAGCAGCCACGAAGAGAGCCTGGCTGTGGCCGGCGTGCTGCGCACGGCGTGGCCCTTCCTGGCGGCGCTGGCCCTGGGTTGGCTGGCCACCCGGAACTGGCGCGCACCGGTGCGGCTGTGGCCCAACGGCGTGCTCATCTGGGTCATCACCGTCATGGCGGGCATGATCCTGCGCGTGGCGACGGGAAACACCGCCGCCGTGCCGTTCATTCTCGTCGCCGCGGTGGTCCTGGGCGTCTTCCTGCTCGGCCACCGGGCCGTGGCGGGGCTGCTGCGGCGCCGTGCGACACATAATTCGGCCCGCGGCCACGTAGGCTAGGGTCGGATCAATAGATCTCCATCACGTTTGTCCCCCGTGGACCAGACCCGAAAAGGAATCCACCAGTGATCACCGCCTTCGTCCTGATCAAGACTGACGCCTCCCGGATTCCGGAATCGGCCCAGGAAATCTCCGAGCTGGCGGGCATCAGCGAGGTCTATTCGGTCACTGGCGAATGGGACCTCATCGCCGTGGCCCGGGTGTCCAAGCACGAGGACCTGGCCGACGTGATTGCGGACAAGCTCTCCAAGGTGCCCGGCGTGCTCTCGACCACCACGCAGATCTCCTTCCGCGCCTATTCCAAGCACGACATCGACGCGGCCTTTTCCTTAGGGTTTGACCACTAGCTCCGGCTTGCAGCTGGAGATTGCCGTCCAGGATGCCGCCGTCGCCACACTGGCGGAGCTGGGCGTGGGCCGCATCCTCTCCTCCGGCGGGGCACTGCGCGCCGGCGACGGGGTGGCACGCCTGGCCGCGCTTCCCTAGCACGAGCCGCCACAGGAACCACTGGACATGGAGAAGCCCCGCCCACCTCAAAAGGTGGACGGGGCTTCTCGCCGTCGAGGGCAATTCTCAGCGTGCGGTGGAATGCTCCACCCAGGCGGACAGCACGGACGCGGCCGCCCCGCTGTCGATCGCGGTCCGGGCAATGTCCGCGGCAGCGCGCATGCGTTCCACCAGCGGGCCCTCGGCCGAGGGATCCGCCGCCACCAGTCCCGCGGCGGCATTGAGCACGACGGCGTCGCGGATGGGACCGTGTTCACCGGCCAGGACGCGCCGCACCACCTCGGCGTTGTAGGCGGCGTTCTCACCCTGCAGGTCGGCAATCGTGGCGCGGGGAATGCCCATGTGCGCCGGATCAAATTGGGACTCCGTGACGGCACCATTGCGGATTTCCCAGACGGTGGAGGACCCGGTGGTGGTGAGTTCGTCAAGACCATCGCTGCCGCGGAAAACCAGGGCACGCGCACCACGGCTGGCCAGGACGCCGGCAATGAGGGGTGCCATCCGGGCATCGGCAACGCCGATGGCCGAGGCCGACACCCGGGCGGGGTTGGTCAGCGGACCCAGGAAATTGAAGGCCGTCGGGACGCCCATCTGGCTGCGGGCCACGGCCGCGTAGCGCATTGAGGGATGGAACAGGTTGGCAAAGCAGAAGGTGATGCCGACATCCGTCGCGGCACTGGCCACCAACTCCACCGGAAGGTCCAACCGGACGCCGAGGGCCTCCAGCACATCGGCGGAACCCGCCGCGGACGACGACGCACGGTTTCCGTGCTTGACCACGCGGGTCCCGGCACCGGCACAGACCAAGGCCGCCATCGTGGAGATGTTCACGGTATTGAGCCTGTCGCCGCCGGTGCCGACGATATCCAGCGACTCGCCGGCGATCGC
This sequence comes from Pseudarthrobacter sp. P1, assembly GCF_050156935.1. NCBI lineage: Bacteria > Bacillati > Actinomycetota > Actinomycetes > Micrococcales > Micrococcaceae > Pseudarthrobacter > Pseudarthrobacter sp. P1. Next base: position 1,026,036 of record NZ_CP189584.1, read on the forward strand.
CAGGGGGCGGGCATTGTCCAGCATCGCCTCGGCCAACCCCTGCACCTCGGCCACCGTCTCCCCCTTGGCGCGCAACGCCACCAGGAAAGCGGCGATCTGGACGTCGGTGGCTTCACCGGCCATGATGGTGTTCATCGCCCACGCTGTGTCGGACGAGGAAAGGTCCGTTCCTGCAATGAGCGAGCTCAACAGGTTGGGCCAGGTGGGCGTTGCGGCCGTGGGTGCTGGCGAAAGGTTCACCCTCTGATGCTAGCCACCACCGGGCGGTTCATCCGAATGTGAATCCCGCGTGCCCTTCCGTGTGAAGCACACCGTGCTGGGATGAAGCTGGGGATTCCGCGGAATTTCGCGGCTTTGTAGAAAAAGATCCACGGAACGGCATTTTGCATTGGGCGCTGGCGGGTTTTATAGACATAATGTCTATGTGACAACTGCGACTCATGCCCCCAGTACCCCGGCGCATCCCACGCTGAACCGCCCCAACATGGTTTCTGTAGGAACCGTGGTCTGGCTTTCAAGCGAGCTGATGTTCTTTGCCGGCCTTTTTGCCATGTACTTCACCCTCCGCTCCACCTCGAGTGGCCTGTGGAGCGAGGAAGCAGCCAAGCTGAACTTCCCGTTCGCCCTGGTGAACACCATCATCCTGGTTTCCAGCTCCTTCAGCTGCCAGATGGGTGTCTTCGCCGCCGAGCGCCTCCAGCCCCGCCGCACCGGTGGGCTACTCACGTTCTCCCGTTGGGGAATGACGGAGTGGTTCCTGCTGACCTTCGTTCTCGGCGCCATCTTTGTGGCCGGCCAGAGCACGGAATACGCGATGCTGACGTCCGAGCACGTAACGCTCAACGCCAACGCCTACGGTTCCGCGTTCTACATGACCACCGGCTTCCACGGTCTGCACGTGATCGGCGGTCTGATTGCCTTCCTGCTGATCATCGGCCGCGGCTACGCCGCCAAGAAGTTTGGACACTTCGAGGCCACCAGCGCGATCGTCACGTCCTACTACTGGCACTTTGTCGACGTTGTGTGGATCGGCCTGTTCTTGGTCATCTACGTCCTGAAGTAAGCTGTCAAAGCCACTTCTTCTACACGAGGCAGAAATAGAATTCGCGGCCCGATCATCGGCCGCAAGAAACGATAAAAGGATCCTCTCCGTGAAGGCACTTTCGCAGAAGCGACGTCATCCACTGGCAGCAATTGCCTTGCTGCTGATGGGGCTCATGCTCACCGGTGGGCTGTACGCCGTCGCCACCACCGTCAACCAGGCCAAGGCTGAGACTACGTTCTCGGCCCAGGACACGGCGGAGGGACAGAAGCTCTTCATCGCCAACTGCGCCACCTGCCACGGCATGGGCGCCAGCGGCACCAACGACGGTCCGTCGCTGGTCGGCGTCGGCGCAGCCGCCGTCGACTTCCAGGTTGGCACCGGCCGCATGCCCATGCAGATGCAGGGTCCGCAGGCCATCAAGAAGCCCGCCCAGTTCAACGACGCGCAGACCAAGCAGTTGTCCGCCTATGTCGCCTCCCTGGGTGCCGGCCCGGCCATCCCTGATGAGAAGTACCTCGACGGCGGGGGCAATGCTGCCGCAGGTGGCGAGCTCTTCCGCGTCAACTGCGCCATGTGCCACAACGCTGCGGCTGCCGGTGGTGCACTGACCCGCGGCAAGTTCGCTCCGGCCCTGGCCGGCGTGTCCAACGCGCACATCTACGAGGCCATGGCCACCGGCCCGCAGAACATGCCGGTGTTCAACGACTCCAACGTCACACCCGAGGGCAAGCGCGACATCATCACCTTCCTGAACACCATCGAAGCCCAGGGTTCCCCCGGTGGCGCCGACCTGGGTGGACTGGGACCGGTTTCCGAGGGCCTGTTCCTCTGGATTGCCGGCCTGGGCGTGATTGTCGCCTTCACCATCTGGCTGACGTCGCGGACCTCCTAGTCCACACAAATTTTGGCCGCTTCGGCGGCCGCTTGAAACATACATTACGACCCCGGGCAGTGTCCGGGATAAGAGAAGGATGAGGGGATTATGGGCAACCATAGTGACGGCACGCCGACAAGCTCGGACGCCGTAGCTAAGGCTGGTCTGAACGAGGTGGAGAAGTTCCAAGACCCAGGACTTCCTCCGCACCGTTTGCGGCTGGCTGACACGGATCCCAGGGCAGCAAAGAGGGCTGAGCGCCAGGTCGCCATCCTCTTCGGGATTTCCGTTGTAGGCACCCTGCTGTTCTTCTTTGCCTACTTTGGCATCCGCCTGGATGACACCATTGGCACCTTGCGCATGCAGAACCTGTTCCTGGGTCTGGGCACCGCCTTCGCCATGCTCGGCATCGGCACCGGCATCGTGCACTGGGCAAAGGCACTCATGCCGGACCACGAGGTCTCCGAGGAGCGCCACGAGATCCGCAGCGAAGAGGACCGCCAGGTGGCCGTCAAGATCGTTGACGACATCATCGAGGAAACCGGCATCAAGCGCCGCCCGCTGATCCGCAACACCCTTCTGGGTGCGATGGCCCTGGCTCCGCTGCCGGCCATCGTGGTCTTCCGCGACCTGGGCCCGCTCCCCGGCGACAAGCTCCGCCACACCATGTGGGACGAGGGCGTCCGTCTGGTCCGCGACCCCACCGGAACGCCGATCAAGGCCGCAGATGTCACCATCGGTTCCGCCTTCCACGTCATTCCCGAGGGTCTGAACGAGCTCCACGAGGGCAAGCTGGAGGAGAAGGCCAAGGCCGTCGTCCTGCTCATGCGCCTGAACCCGGCGGAGCTGAACCCCTCCGCCGGCCGCGAGGACTGGGGCTACAACGGCATCGTTGCCTACTCCAAGATCTGCACCCACGTTGGCTGCCCCGTTGCCCTCTACGAGCAGCAGACGCACCACCTGCTGTGCCCCTGCCACCAGTCGACGTTCGACCTGACGCAGGAGTGCAAGGTCATCTTCGGCCCGGCCAACCGCCCGCTGCCGCAGCTGCCCATCAAGGTCGACTCCGAGGGCTATCTGGTGGCCCAGAGCGACTTCCACGAACCTGTCGGACCTAGCTTCTGGGAGCGTGGCTAAAGATGAGCGCCGCAACAGAAACCACTTACACCCCGGCGACCTCGACCGGCCGCATCACCAACTTTGTTGACCAGCGCGTCGGCGGCTCGGGCATCCTGCGCGAGTTCGGCCGGAAGGTCTTCCCCGACCACTGGTCCTTCATGTTCGGTGAAGTCGCGCTGTACTCCTTCGTCATCCTGCTGATCTCCGGCACGTTCCTGACGTTCTTCTTCGACCCGTCGATGGCCGAGACCACCTACGCCGGCAGCTATGTCCCGCTCAAGGGCGTCGACATGTCGGTCGCCATGAACTCCACGCTGAACATCTCCTTCGATATCCGCGGCGGCCTGTTCATGCGCCAGGTCCACCACTGGTCCGCGCTGCTCTTTACAGCCTCGATTGCCGTGCACATGCTGCGTGTGTTCTTCACCGGAGCCTTCCGCAAGCCGCGCGAACTGAACTGGGTTGTGGGTGGGGTCCTGCTCATCCTCTCCCTGGCTGACGGCTTCACCGGCTACTCGCTCCCCGATGACCTGCTCTCCGGCAACGGTCTGCGCATCATCGACGGCGTGATGAAGTCGATCCCGATCGTGGGCACCTACCTCTCGTTCTTCCTCTTCGGCGGCGAGTTCCCGGGCACGGCCATCATCGGCCGCCTGTACGTGCTGCACATCCTGCTGGTTCCGGCCATGATCCTGCTGATGGTTGTCGTCCACCTCTTCATGGTGGTCGTCCACAAGCACACGCAGTTCTCCGGCCCGGGCCGCAGCGACCGCAACGTCGTCGGCTACCCGCTTGGCCCGGTGTACGCAGCCAAGGCCGGTGGATTCTTCTTCATCGTCTTCGGCATCATCGCCCTGATGGCCGCAGCGTTCACGATCAACCCGATCTGGAACTACGGCCCGTACGACCCCTCCCCCGTGTCCGCCGGTACCCAGCCCGACTGGTACATCGGTTGGGTTGACGGCGCCCTGCGCCTGATGCCGGGTTGGCTGTTCGGCATTCCGCTGGAGCTGAACATCCCGCTGCCGTGGGGCCTGAACACGCTCTCGCTGAACGTGCTGCTTCCCGCACTGGTTCCGGCAGGCATCGTCTTCACGGTCCTGTTCACCTACCCCTGGATCGAACGCTGGATCACCCGCGACGACCGCGAGCACCACGTCCTGGACCGCCCGCGCAACGTTCCGACCCGCACCGCCATTGGCGTGGCCGGCGTCGTGTTCTACTGCGTGATGTGGGCCGCGGCCAGCTCGGACCTGATTGCAACGCACTTCCACGTGGCACTGAACGATGTCACCTACTGGCTGCGGGCCCTGTTCTTCCTCGGCCCTGTGCTTGCCTTCATCGTCACCAAGCGCATCGCCCTGGCGCTGCAGCGCAAGGACCGCGAGATCGCCCTGCACGGCCGCGAAACCGGCCGCATCGTGCGCCTGCCGCACGGTGAGTACCAGGAGGTGCACGCCCAGCTGGACGAGTACAAGCGCTACAAGCTGGTTGGCTTCGAGTCCCCCGTCCCCGAGGCGGGCATCCCGAACGCCAAGGGCATTGTGGACTCCAAGGAAAAGCGCCGGGCCATGCTCAGCCGCTTCTTCTTCGAGGACCGCGTTGCCCCGGCCACCCCTGCCGAACTTGAGGCATCGCACGGCCACGGCCACCACGAGGCCATCGAGGCCCACGAGGACGCCAAGGCACTCGAGCACTAGGCTCCGGCACCACAAAAGGAGCCGTTCGGCGGAACATTTCCGCCGTACGGCTCCTTTTTTGTGCCCTCCGCAGGCTCCCCGCGGGGTGCTAGACGCCGTTGATGCCCGAGCGCGGGTGTGCGGTCCTCGCGCGTCCGCCGGGGCGCTGCAGGGGCACCCAGAGCTTGTAGCGGTCCGCCCGGTAGAACGACACCGAATAGTCCACCATCGCCCGCGAGACATAGGCATGCCGTTGGATGCGCAGCACCGGTGCCCCCATCTCCACCTGGAGCAGGCGGGCAATGGATGGCGAGGCGGCAGTGGCCTCGATGGTGTCCTCGCCCCACTCCATGACCAGCCCGTAGCGTTCGCTGAGCACGTTGTACAGCGACGCGGGCGGCGGCTGGTCCAGGATCCCGGGCACCCGCCGGGCCGGGATGAAGTTCTCGTCAACGCTCATCGGCTCGTTGTCGGCCAACAAGAGCCGGCGGAAGCGGATCACGCCCTGCCCCTCCTCCATCTGCAGTTCACGGGCCAACCTGGCCGTGGCAGGGATCTGCTCGAAGCTGAGCACCCGCGCGGCAGGCGTCATGCCCCGGCGCTGCATCTCCTCGCTGTAGGAGGTCAGTTTGATCTGGAGGTCGAATTTGGGCCGGGAAACAAAGGTCCCCAGGCCCACCACGCGGTCCAGCACCTGCTCGTCCACCAGCGAATCGATGGCGTGCCGGATGGTCATCCGGGCCAGGCCGAAACGGGCCGAGAGCTCGCGCTCGGACGGAAACGGCGCACCGGGGACCAGCGAGTCCGCAATGTAGGTCCGCAGGAGTTCCCGCAGCTGCACATGCAAGGCGGTGCCCGCACCCCGGAGAATCTCCCCGGGTATGGAATCTGCCGCGTTGGCCACCCGTGCCCCTCTCAATTTATGCTCTTTCCCCAACAAGCCTGTTTCCTCAACAAGCCTGTTTCCTCAACAAGCCTGTTTCCTCAACAAGCCTGTTTCCTCAACAAGCCTAGAGTGCGGCTAGTGTTTTGACAGACACCGATCTCTAGGAGCAACGCGAATGTACACCCGGAAAGCAACAGTGAGCGCCGCCGTCGGGCTTCATGCCAGGCCGGCGGCGGTCTTTGTCCGCGCCGTCAACCAGACGAGCCTCCCCGTCACCCTCGCCAAGGCCGGCGAGGACGCCGTCGACGCGCGGTCCCTGCTGGCCGTGATGACCGCTGACTTTGGCTGCGGCTGTGAGGTGGAACTGGCCGTCAGCGGCGACGGCCACCCGGCCGAGGAGGTCAGGGCGGCACTTGACTCACTGGCCGAGCTGTTGGGCACCAACCTGACGGGCTGAACCACTTCCTCCCCTGGTCCGGGCACCGCTGTCCGGACCGGGGAAGCAAGCTGTTAAACGCCAAAGGCGGGCCGCACCATCCGGTGCGGCCCGCCTTTGGCGTACTGCGGGTGTTTCTAGTGTGCGTGGTCTCCGCGGCTGTACTCGTACACCCAGCCGACCAGGCCAACGATGGCGAAGCCACCGGCGATGAAGACGATCCACCAGCCCATGGCCAGGCCCAGGAAGCCTGTGGCGCACGCGATCCCCAGAACCAACGGCCACCAGCTCCAGGGACTGAAGTGCCCCTGCTCGCCGGCACCCTCGTGGATCTCCGCATCGACGCGGTCTTCCGGACGGTCGCCGACGCGGCGGCCGGTGTACCAGAAGTACAGGCCGATCATTTCGCTCAGGCCCACCAGCAGGAAGATGCCCAGGAAGCCCAGGGGCTCGGTCCAGTGGGTCATCAATCCGTAGACGATGCCGACCGGGGCCAGGAAGACACCCAGGAGGATGAACAGGTTGGCTTCGATTTTCACTTGGCGGAACCCTTCTCGGCGACGGCGGGGGAGGTGTAGTGCGGCGCCAGCTCCGGGTGGTGCAGGTCAAGCGCGGGGCGCTCGGAGCGGATGCGCGGCAGCGAGGTGAAGTTGTGGCGCGGCGGCGGGCACGAGGTGGCCCACTCCAGCGAGGCACCAAAGCCCCACGGGTCGTCAACTTCAACCTTCTTGCCGGAGCGCCAGGTGATGTACACGTTCCAGAAGAACGGGATCATCGAGGCACCCAGCACGAAGGAGGAGATGGTGGAGAACTGGTTCATCCAGGTGAAGTTGTCCTCCACCATATAGTCCGCGTAGCGGCGCGGCATGCCGATGACACCCAACCAGTGCTGGATCAGGAACGTGCCGTGGAAGCCCAGGAACAGAAGCCAGAAGTGGATCTTGCCCAGACGTTCGTTGAGCATCTTGCCGGTCCACTTCGGCCACCAGAAGTAGAAGCCTGCGAACATCGCGAACACCACTGTGCCGAACACCACGTAGTGGAAGTGCGCCACCACGAAGTAGGTGTCGGAGACGTGGAAGTCCAGCGGCGGGGAGGCCAGGATGATGCCGGTCAGACCACCGAAGAGGAAGGTCACCAGGAAGCCGATGCTCCAGAGCATGGGCGTTTCGAAGGTGAGCGATCCGCGCCACATGGTGCCGATCCAGTTGAAGAACTTCACACCGGTCGGAACCGCGATCAGCATCGTCATGAAGGAGAAGAACGGCAGCATAACCGAGCCTGTGACGTACATGTGGTGGGCCCACACGGTCACGGACAGGGCGGCGATGGAGATGGTGGCGAACACCAAGCCCTTGTAGCCGAAGATCGGCTTACGGCTGAAGACCGGGAAAATCTCCGAGACGATGCCGAAGAACGGCAGGGCGATGATGTACACCTCGGGGTGGCCGAAGAACCAGAACAGGTGCTGCCAGAGGACGGCACCGCCATTCTCCGGGTCGAAGATGTGTGCACCGAAGCGGCGGTCGGCACCCAGGGCGAACAGGGCGGCGGCCAGCGGCGGGAAGGCCATGAGCACCAGGATGGCGGTGATCAGGGTGTTCCAGGTGAAGATCGGCATGCGCCACATCGTCATGCCCGGGGCACGCATGCAGACAATGGTGGTGATGAAGTTCACGGCACCAAGGATGGTTCCGAAACCGGACAGCGCCAGGCCGAACACCCACAGGTCGCCACCAACGCCGGGGCTGAAGGTGGTGTTTGACAGCGGTGCGTAGGCGAACCAGCCGAAGGAGGCAGCGCCCTGCGGGGTGATGAAGCCGGAGACGGCGATGGTGGAGCCGAACAGGAAGAACCAAAAGGCCAGGGCGTTCAGCCGCGGGAAGGCGACGTCGGGCGCACCGATCTGCAGGGGCATGATCACGTTGGCGAAGCCGGCGAACAGCGGGGTGGCAAACATCAGCAGCATGATGGTGCCATGCATGGTGAAGAGCTGGTTGTACTGTTCCTTCGTCTGCAGGATCTGCATGCCGGGCTCAAAGAGCTCCGCACGGATCAGCAGGGCCATGACGCCGCCGAGGCAGAAGAAGATGAAGGAGGCAATCAGGTACATGTACCCGATCGTCTTGTGGTCGGTGGACGTGATCCAGTTGACGACGATGCGTCCCTTGGACACGGGCACCACCCGCGGGGCTACGGATGTGGCATCCGTTGCCGTGTACTCGTAAGTCGACACTTTCCGTCTCCCCTTACTTCTCTGTCAGATTCGGATTGCGGTCGTACTCTTCACCGATGTTGCCGGTGTTGCCCTTGGTCTTCAGTTCGGCCAGGTGCGACTGGAAGTCGGCTTCACTGACCACCTTGACGCGGAAGAGCATTTCGGAGTGGTATTCGCCGCAGAGTTCGGCGCACTTTCCGTCGAACGTGCCCAGAGCCGTGGGGGTCAGGGTGATGTAGTTCGTCTTGCCCGGAATCATGTCCTTCTTTTCCAGGAATGCCGGAACCCAGAAGGAGTGGATGACGTCGCGGGAGTTGAGCTGGAGTTCAACCGTGCGGTTGATCGGCAGCACCAAGGTGGGCAGCACGTCCTTGTTCAAAGGCTTGCCATCCAGCGGCGCCTGGACGCCGCTTTCGAACACGGCCTCCTTGACGTCATTGCCCTGGACGTAGTTGAAGTCCCAGGACCACTGCTTCCCGCGGACATCGATGGTGACCTGCGGGCTGTCGACGCGGGCGTCGATGGCGCGCTGGTCGCGGTCCGTGAAGTAGAAGAACACCAGGACCATGAACAGCGGAATCATCACGTAGAAGATTTCCAGCGGCAAGTTGTAGCTGGTCTGGCGGGGGAAGCCAACGGCATCCTTGCGACGGCGGTACGCGACAATGCACCAAATGATCAGGGCCCAGGTAATGAGGCCAATAATCAAGACGGTGATCCACGAATTGACCCACAGGTCGATGATTCGACCTGTCTGGTTGGTCGTATCGCGTTCGGCCGGCAACCAACCGTTCTTACTCTCTGCCGTACATCCAGACAAAGCTAACGCGCCTGCAATGGCCAATCCCGTTATGGGAATGAACTTTGCACGTCGGCTGCCGGTTCGGTCCTGCGAACTCACAGACGGCCCTTCCTCTTGTTGCTGTGCCCCAAGCGGCGACGTGGCCGCGGGTGCAAATTTAGTTTTACTACTCGATGTAGAGCTTACCGCCAGTGCACACAAAAAGCGTACAAAACCCACCGTGCGTCGGAAGGCAAACCCGAGAGTTTGGCTTCCGGCTACTACAACGAAGTGATGACGGTCTTAGTGGAATGAATCACCGCAGGCGCACGAGCCGCCGGCGTTCGGGTTGTCGATGGTGAAACCCTGCTTTGCAATGGTGTCTTCAAAGTCGATGCTCGCACCATCAAGGTACGGCACGCTCATCTTGTCGACCACTACCTCGACGCCGTCGAAATCACGCACGGCGTCGCCTTCGAGCAGACGCTCGTCGAAGTACAGCTGGTAGATCAGGCCGGAGCAACCGCCGGGCTGGACGGCCACGCGCAGACGAAGGTCGGTGCGGCCCTCCTGCTCAAGCAGGCTGCGCACCTTGGAGGCGGCGACGTCGCTGATCTGCACGCCGTGCTCGGCGATCTCTGCGGCGGTGGTCTCTTCGGGGGTAGTGGTACTCATGGCGTTTCCTTTGTGTTGGGTACACCTACATGCTACGACGCACGCGGGCCAGCTAGTAACTGTGGCAACACTGCCGCTGCCGATTATGTTCCGGTGACGGGAGCCGCGGGGACATATTCGGCCAATGCGCCTAGGCGCGCGAATCCGCGTCCAGCCTGGCCAAGAGAAGCGCCTCGGCCAGGATGGCGTGCTCGAAATCGCCCAGGTGCAGGGACTCGTTGGCGCTGTGCGCGCGTGAATCCGGATCTTCGACGCCGGTGACCAAAATCTGGGCCTCGGGGAAAAGTTCATTGAGGTCGGCGATGAACGGGATCGACCCGCCCATGCCGCTCTCCACCGGCTCCACGCCCCAGGCAGTGCCCATGGCCCACAGGGCGCTCAGCGCGGCCGGGGCGGTGGTGTCGGTGGCAAAGGACTGGCCCATCTCCCCCGGGACAAAGGTGACCTGCGCACCAAAGGGCGTATGCGTGCGCAGGTGCTCGGCGACGGCGTCCATGGCGGCCTGGGGGTCCTGGCCCGGGGCCAGCCGCAGGCTGAACTTGGCCCGCGCCACCGGCAGCAGGGTGTTGGAGCTCAGGGCGATGGAGGGGATGTCCATGCCGATGATGGACAGTGCCGGCTTGGTCCACAGGCGGGAGGTGATGCTGCCCGTGCCGGCCAGGCGGACTCCGTCCAGGACGGCGGCGTCGGCCCGGAAGGCCTCCTCCGGGTAGCCGATGGCCGCATGGTCCCCGGCGACCAGACCGGCAATGGCAACCGAGCCGTCGTCGTCGTGCAGGGTGGCGATGACCCTGGCCAACAGGGTGGGCGCGTCCAGCAGCGGCCCGCCGAACATGCCCGAGTGCACCGCGTGCGCGGCCGTGCGCACCTCGATGGTGCCGTCCACCAGGCCGCGCAGGCTGGTGGTCAGGGCCGGGACGCCCACCTTCCAGTTGCTGGAATCGGCCACGACTATGACATCGGCGCTGAGCAATTCGCGGTAGGTCTGCAGGAACGTGCGGAACGTGGGCGAGCCGGCCTCCTCCTCGCCCTCGATGAACAGGGTGACGCCGAGGCCGAAGTCCTCGCCCAGCACCTCGCGCAGCGCCCGCAGCGAGCCGACGTGGGCCAGAATGCCGGCCTTGTCGTCCGCCGCGCCGCGGCCGTACATCCGGCCGTCCTTCTCGACGGCGGTGAAGGGATCGGTCTTCCACAGTGCACGGTCCCCGGGCGGCTGGACATCGTGGTGTGCATACAGCAGCACCGTGGGCCTGCCGGGCTGGGCGGGACGGCGAGCGACGACGGCGGGGCCGCCGGGCGTGCCGTCCTCCTTGTCCACCCGCAGGATCTGGACATCGTCAATGCCGGCGCTGCGCACAAGGGCGGCGACGGCGTCGGCGCTGCGCTCCAGTTCGGCGGGGTCAAAGGCGTCCCAGGCGATGCCCGGGATGGCCACCAGCTCCACCAATTCCGCCACGGTGGCGGCAAAATTCCCCTTCACGCTGGCGCGGAGGCCCTCCACCGGGACGTCCAATGCGGGAACTCTTTTCTGCGTATCTTCGCTCATGTCCGCCACACTACCCAAGGCCCGGAGGGCCTCCAACTGCACGCCCCGCGGGTCGTGCCACGCGGCCGCGCCGTCACAGGTCGGGAGGAGCATTCTAAACAGGTATTCTGTAGGAGTGTTTGGACGTAAGAAAGATGCCCCCGCAGACCTGCCCGTAGCCAACCCGACGGATTCCGTCCGGTCAGCCGACCCGCAGGCGGGCAAGGGCGTGCCCACCCCGTCGCGGAAAGCCCAGGAAGCGGCCCGCAAGCGGCCCCTGGTGCCGAACGACCGTGCCGCGGCCAAGGAAGCCGAACGGGACGCCCGCCGTGAAGAGCAGGCGCGCATGCGCCGCGCCCTTGACACCGGCGAGGAGCGTTTCCTCCCGCTGCGCGACAAGGGGCCGCAGAAGCGCTTTGCGCGCGACTTTGTGGATTCCCGCTTCAGCCTGGGCGAGTACGTCATGTTTGCGGCCCTGGCCATCGTGGTGCTGTCCCTGGTGGTCCCGCCCACGGCCGACACGCAGATCATCGTGTTCGGCGCCTTCTGGGTGATGGTGGTGGCCGTGGCCATCGATTCCGTCTTCCTCTCCCGCCGCCTCAAGCGCCGCATCATCGAGAAGTTCGGCGCGCCGGAGCCCGGCGTCGTCTGGTACGGCACCATGCGTTCCCTGCAGTTTCGCAAGCTGCGCCTGCCCAAGCCAATGGTCAAGCGCGGCGAAACGCCGAAGTAGCCCACCACGCTCTCACTTTCGTTTGGTCGCTAGGCTGGGGGCATGGACTACCGCTACCTGGGCCGTTCGGGCCTGAAGATCACTGAAATCACCTACGGCAACTGGCTCACGCACGGCTCCCAGGTGGAGAACGACGTCGCCACGGCCTGTGTGCGCGCCGCGCTGGACGCCGGGATCAGCACCTTTGACACGGCCGATGCCTATGCGAACGGCGCCGCCGAGGAGGTCCTGGGTGCCGCCCTGAAGGGCCAGCGCCGAGAATCGCTGGAAATCTTCACCAAGGTCTACTGGCCCGTCGGTCCAAAGGGACCCAACGACACAGGCCTCTCGCGCAAGCACATCATGGAGGGCATCAACGGCTCGCTGCGCCGCCTCCAGATGGACTACGTGGATCTGTACCAGGCCCACCGCTTCGACTACGAAACCCCGCTGGAGGAGACCATCGCCGCCTTTGGCGACGTCATCCGGGCGGGCAAGGCGCTCTACATCGGCGTCAGCGAGTGGACGGCGGCCCAGCTCCGCGAGGGCCAGGCCCTGGCCCGCCAGGCCGGCTTCGCCCTCGTGTCCAACCAGCCGCAGTACTCCGCGCTCTGGCGCGTGATCGAGGCCGAGGTGGTTCCGGCCTCCATCGAGCTGGGCATGTCCCAGGTGGTCTGGTCCCCCATGGCCCAGGGCGTGCTCTCCGGCAAGTACCTGCCCGGCCAGCCCGCCCCCGCGGGTTCACGGGCCACCGACGAGCACGGCGGGGCGCGCACCATCGCCGGATTCATGGCCGACGACGTCCTCACCGGCGTGCAGAAGCTGCGTCCCATCGCCGCCGAACTGGGCCTGGAGATGTCGCAGCTGGCCATCGCCTGGGTGCTGCAGAACCCGAACGTGGCCACGGCCCTGGTGGGCGCCAGCCGGCCGGAGCAGGTGGCGGAGAATGTGAAGGCCTCCGGCGTGACGATTCCGGCCGAGCTCATGGCCGCCATCGACGACGCCCTGGGCGCCAGCGTGGAGAGCGACCCGGCCAAGACCGAAAGCCCCGCCACCCGCGTGGCCTGAACCAACAGCCTCGCTGGTTGGGCGAAGCCGAAACCAAGAGCGGCCCGCACCAATTGGTGCGGGCCGCTCTTGTGCACGCCCCAGATGGGGCCGGCAATTCGGTCAGGCGGTGTGCGGGTGGGCGGTGTGCGGGTGGACCAGGTGCGGGAACTTGCGCCGGTGGGCCGCCAGCTCCCGATTGATCCGGACCGCCCAGAAGGGGCCCTCGTAGAGGAACGCCGTGTAGCCCTGCACCAGCGCCGCGCCCGCATCCAGGCGCTCCTGCACGTCGGCCCCCGTCTCCACGCCGCCGACGGAGATGAGGGTGAGCCTGTCCCCCACGGCAGCCTTGAGCCGGCGCAGCACCTCGAGCGAGCGGGCCTTCAAGGGTGCCCCCGACAGGCCGCCGGCACCGATTTCGCGCACCATGGTGGCATCGGCGGCCAGGCCATCGCGGGAAATGGTGGTGTTGGTGCAGATGATGCCGTCCAGGCCCATGTCCAGGGCCAGCGCGGCCACGTCGTCGACGTCGTCGTCGCTGAGGTCCGGCGCGATCTTCACCAGCAGTGGCACGTGGCGTTTGGCGGCGGCGTCGGCGGCCTCGCGGACACCGGCCAGCAGGGGCCGCAGCGTCTGCACGTCCTGGAGCAGGCGCAGGCCCGGGGTGTTGGGCGAACTGACGTTGACCACCAGGTAGTCGGCGGCCGGGGCCAGGGTGCGGGCACTGAAGAGGTAGTCCTCCAGTGCATCGTCCAGCTCCACCGTCTTCGTCTTGCCGATGTTCACGCCCACCAGCGGCCGGTGGGAGCCGTAGGTCGTGCCCAACTGCGTCAGTGCGGAGGCAATGCGGGGCTCGACGGCGGCGGCGCCGTCGTTGTTGAAGCCCATCCGGTTGATGACGGCACGGTCCTCCACCAGCCGGAAAAGGCGCGGCTGTGGATTGCCGGGCTGCGCCTGCCCGGTGACGGTGCCCACCTCAATGTGGCCGAAGCCCAGATCGGCCAGAGCGTTGATGCCGTGGCCCTCCTTGTCAAAGCCGGCTGCCAGGCCGAAGGGGGTGGGGAAGACCATGCCCAGCGCCGTGGTCTTCAGCAAGGGTGACGGCGCAAACATCCGCCGCAACAAGGAACCCGCACCGATGGCGTGCGAGGCCTTGATCAGGGTGAAGCCGATTTTGTGGGCGCGCTCGGCATCCATCCAGGAGAAGCAGACACGGAAAAAGGTGGGATATAGGCGCATGCCTCTAGTTTTCCGCGTCTTCGGTCCAGCAGCAACCTACGACACCACCCGGAGCCGATTGTGTGCCGTCTCACTGGCCTGTGAGGCGGTGAGGGCTAGGACTGTGCTGAACAATTTGGGTGGTTTAAGGCGCGCCTGCTGGACTTCGGGTCCTGGTCCTTAAGACTGGATGCATGCAAGGAATTGAAGAGGCCCAGCGCGGGTATTTGGATGTGGAGGCGCTGGCCGGGGAGCTGTTGGCCCCGGGGAGTGCCTACGCGTTTCTGGCCGGGCACCGCTCGGAGCTTTTCCCGGACTCGATGATGGAGGACCTGTTTCCCTCCACCCGGGGCAGGCCCTCGATCCCGGCCGCGGTCATCGGCACCGTCCTGGTCCTGCAGGCCCTGGAGGGTCTCTCGGACCGGGCCGCCGCCGAAGCCTTGACCTTTGACCTGCGGTGGAAGGCCGCCTGCGGGTACGGGCTGACCGAGACCGCGTTCCATCCCACGGCGCTGGTGCATTGGCGCAACCGCCTGCGCGGCAGCAGCAACCCGCACCGCATCACCGAAGCCGTCGCCCAGGTCATCACCGCGACCGGTGTCCTCACCGGCCGGCACCGCCGGGCGGTGGATTCGACCGTGTTCGCCGATGCGGTGGCCCGGCAGGACACCATCACCCAGCTGATTGCCGTGATCCGCCGTTTCGGCAGGGCCATGGAGCACGGGGCCACGCTCATGGCGGTCCATGCCACCTCCTACGATTACTCGCACGTGGGCAAGCCGGACATCGCCTGGGACGACAAGGAAGCGAAGGACGCCCTGGTCTCGGGGCTGGTCACCGACGCCCTGGCCCTGCTTGGCGCGGTGGATCCCGACACCCTGGAAGAAGACTCGCCGCAGGCGCAGGCCTACGTGCTGCTGGCGTTGGTTTCGGGCCAGGACGTGGAGCCGGCCGAGGGTTCCGACGGCACCGACGGGCGGTGGCGATCGCCCGGAAGGTCGCCCGGGACCGGATGGTCTCCATCGTGGATCCCGAGGCCAGGCACGCGCACAAGTCCCGCTCGGTGATGATGGACGGGTTCAAGGGACACATCATTGCCGAACCGGAAACCGGGCTCTACACCAGCGCCGTGATGACCCGGGCCGCCGGCCCCGGTTCCAGCGACGCGGAGGCCGGAATCGGGCTGGCCGCCGCCGATCCGACCATGAAGGATACGGAGGTTGACTACCAAATGCTTGGCGATTCGGCCTACGGCTCCGGGCCCATGCTCGAACACCTCGACGGGGCCGGGCACCAGGGGCTGGTCAAGCCCAGGCCGCTGCGCCCGGCAGTGCCCGGCGGCTACGACCTGGACGACTTCACCCACGACGAAGCAAAGAACACGCTCACCTGCCCCAAAGGTGAGGTGCGCACCATCAGCGCCAGAGGCAACGTGAACTTCGGCACCGCCTGCAAGGCCTGCCCGCTGCGGGAGAAATGCACCACGGCCAAGGGCGGGCGCAAGGTCGTCATCACCGTCCACCACGCCCGCCAGCGCGCCCACCGGGCCGCCGCCCTCGAGCCCGGGTTCCGGCACGACTACCGGGCCCACCGGCCCCTGGTGGAACGGTCCATCGGCTGGCTGGTCGCCGGAGGCAACCGGGCCCTGAGATACCGGGGAGTTGAAAAGAACAACGCCTGGCTGCAGGTCCGCACCGCCGCGCTGAACCTCCGGCGACTCCTGAAACTGGGCCTCACCCGCCACAACGGGGCCTGGGCCCTGGGATAAGACCCGGAAAGGGCCCCCACCCCGGTCCTGGGCCAAATCCCAGCCGCGGGGAGCCACGAACGGAGGTACAAGGCCCGCAAAAATCACGAACCAGATCTCCGGCGATCAGAAAGGAGACCCCCAGCGGGCCGCCAAAGGCCCCGGAAAGGTGCGACAGCCAAACCCGCGGCCCCGAATTGCCCCTTGTTCAGCGCCCTCCTAGCATGGGCGCATGGCACTCACCGTGGATCCGGTCCCGTTGGCAGCCGATGTCGTCGTTGTTGGCGCGGGGCTGTCGGGACTGGTGGCCGCGGCACAGGCCTACAACGCCGGGCGCAGCGTGCTCATTCTGGACCAGGAGCCCGAGGCCTCCCTCGGCGGCCAGGCGCACTGGTCCTTCGGCGGCCTCTTCCTGGTCGGCTCCCCCGAACAGCGGCATCTGGGCGTCAGGGACAGCGCCGACCTCGCGCTCAGCGATTGGCTGGGCTCCGCCGGGTTTGACCGCGCCGAGGACCACTGGCCCCGGCGCTGGGCCGAGGCCTATGTTGACTTTGCCGCCGGCGAGAAGCGGGCCTGGCTGCATGCCCTTGGCGTGAAGTTCTTCCCGCTGGTGCAGTGGGCCGAGCGCGGCGGCTACGACGCCCAGGGGCACGGCAATTCCGTACCGCGCTTCCATGTCACCTGGGGCACCGGGCCGGGGTTGCTGGAACCGTTCCTGGCCAAGCTGGCCGAGGGCGTGGCGGCGGGCAGGGTCAGGTATGCCTTCCGGCACCGCGCCACCGGGCTGGCCATGTCCGGCGGTGCCGTGACGGGCGTCCACGGCGAGCTGCTTGAGCCCTCCGACGCCGGGCGGGGCGTGGCGAGCAGCCGCACCGTGGTGGGCAGTTTTGCGGCGGCGGCCGGCGCCGTCGTCGTGACCACCGGCGGGATCGGCGCCGACCACGAGGCCGTCCGGGCCCACTGGCCCGGCGGTGCGGCGCCGCAGTACCTGCTCTCCGGCGTGCCGGCGTCGGTGGACGGGCGGTTCCAGGCCGTGGTGGCGGGGCATGGCGGGACGTTGGCCAACATGGACCGGATGTGGCACTACCCGGAGGGCATCCACAACACCGACCCGGTCTGGCCCGCCCACGGCATCCGTATCCTGTCGGGGCCCTCGCCGCTATGGCTCGACGCCACCGGCCGCAGGCTGCCCGTGCCGCTGTTCCCGGGCTTTGACTCGCTCGGAGCGCTGCGGCACATCACCGCTACCGGCCACCGGCACTCCTGGCTGGTGCTGAACAAGACCATTCTGGCCAAGGAGTTCGCCCTCTCCGGCTCCGAACAGAACCCCGACCTGACCGGCAAGGACGTGAAGCTGCTGGCCAAACGCGCCCTGCCCGGCACCGTAAGGCCGGTCCAGCGGTTCCTGGAGCATGGCGTGGACTTCCGCCGGGCCGCCACGCCCGAGGAACTGGCGGAGAAGATGAATGCCTTGGTGGGCGAGGACCTTCTCGACGGCGGCGCGCTGCGGGAACTGCTGGTGGCCCGCGACCGCCAGGTCACCTGCGGGCTCGGCAAGGATACCCAGCTCAACGCCATCCGCGAGGCCCGGCGCTTCGCCACGGACAAGCTGATGCGCGTGGCGCCGCCGCACCAGATGCTTGCGGCCGAGCACGGCCCGCTGGTTGCCGTCCGGCTCTCCGTGCTGACCCGCAAGAGCCTGGGCGGGCTCACCACAAACCTCTCCTCGCGGGTGCTTGGATCCTCCGGTGCCCCGATCGGCGGGTTGTTTGCCGCCGGCGAGGCCGCGGGCTTTGGCGGCGGCGGAATGCACGGCTACCGCTCCCTGGAGGGCACGTTCCTGGGTGGGTGCCTCTTTTCCGGCCGCAGCGCGGGGCGTGCGGCCGCGGCGGAGACGGCCTAGCCATGGCGCATCAGATGCCCTGGGAGGCGGACGTTTTGGGGGACGGCTTCGAATCGGCCCAATTGCACGGGACCCACGATTCCGGTGCGCCGCGGGTGGCCACACTGGTGCGCTACCTGGATCCCTTCCGCCCGCCGTCCGGACCGGTGTCCAGTCCGGCGCCGCGGCAGGCCGTGCTTTTCTTGCACGGCTGGAGCGACTACTTCTTCAACACGGACCTGGCGCGCTTCATGGACTCCCTGGGCATTGCCTTCTACGCCCTGGACATGCACGGCCACGGCCGCAGCCAGCGCAGCGGAGTGCTGGGCGGCTTTGTCCGCAGCCTCAAGGACTACGATTCCGAGCTGGTCCAGGCCCACGCGGCGGTGCTGGCGGATCTGGCGCTGCGGTACCCGGCCCGGCCACACGACGGCGGCGTGCCGTCCGTCCCGCGGCTGGCCCTGATGGGGCACTCCACCGGCGGGCTGGTGGCGGCATTGTGGGCCGGCAAGAACCCCGGACTCGTCAGCCACCTGATCCTGAACAGCCCCTGGCTGGAGATGCACGGTGGCGCCTTAGTCCGCCGCACCGCCTCCCCGATGGTGGAGCCGCTGGCCCGCTGGTGGCCCACCCGCCGCATACTGCTGCCCGAACGCAACTTCTACTGGCGTTCCATCTCCGACACCACCGGCGGCGAATGGAACCTGGACCCCGAGCTGCGCCCACCGATGGCATTCCCCATCCGGATGGGCTGGATGAGCGCCATCATGGCCGGCCAGGCCGAGGTGGCCAAGGGGTTGGAGATCCAGGCGCCCATTCTGGTGATGATGTCCTCGCGCAGCATGAACGGTCCGCTGTGGAGCGAGGACATGCGCCAGGCCGACGTCGTGCTGAACATCCAGAGCATGGCCGTGCGTGCCATCGGATTGGGCCCCAGCGTGACCCTTGAACGCATCGACGGCGCCCTGCATGACGTGCTGCTCTCCGAAAAGCCCGTGCGCGACGAGGCCTACCGCCGCTTGCGCCGTTGGATCCTTGGCTATGTCCTTCTCGATCCACACGCCCCCACCCCGGCCCTGGAGGGCGAATGAGCACCACCGGCACCACTGCCACGACTGACCCGGCCTGGGTTCCGGACTTCCTGGGCCCGGCCTACCAGCAGCTGGAACTGTGGACCTGGGCAGTGACGATGAGGGCCCCGTCGTGGCCACCCTTGTCAGGCACCTGGCTCCCGCGGCGCAGCACGCCGCGGCCCGAGCCCGCTCATCCGCTGCGGCCCCTGGTGGAACGCCTGGCGCCCAAGCCGGGCCCGCCACCGTCCGCCACCGCGGCCCCGCACGCCGTGCTGTACATCCACGGCTGGGCAGACTACTTCTTCCAGACCGAAATGGCCGAATACCTCAACAGCACCGATATCGCCTTCTATGCCCTGGACCTGCGCAAGTACGGCCGCAGCCTGCGCCCGCACCCATCCGAGGGGTTCACGACGGACCTGCAGGTCTACGACGCCGACATCGACGCCGCGTTGTCGGCCATCCGGACGGACCTGCGCCTGCGGCACGGCCACACACCGGCCCCCAAGATCCGCCTCATGGCGCACTCGCTCGGCGGCCTGATCGCCCCGCTCTGGGCCAACCGGCATCCGGGCCGGCTGGCCTCGCTCATTCTGAACGGACCGTGGCTCGAGCTGCAGGGCAGCCGGTTTATCCGGCAGATTGCCACGCATCTGGTGGACCCCTTTGTCCGCAGCGATCCCAAGCGGGTGTTCCACTTCCCCGAAATGACGGCCTACTGGCAGAGCGTCAGCGTCCTGGCGCACGGCAGCTGGGACCTGAAGGAGGAATGGCGGCCCGCCGCATCCTTTCCGCTGCGCGCCGGCTGGATCAAGGCCGTGCTCAATGGGCACGCCACCGTCAGCACCGGGCTGGCCATCGATGCTCCGGTGCTGATGCTGCTCAGCGAGAAGACCATCATCCAGGCCGAGTGGAGCCCGGAGATGATGGGGGTTGACGCGGTGATCGATGTGAACGAGATGGCACGGCTGGGGTTGAAGATTGGCCATCGCGTCATGGTGAACCGGTACTCCGGGGCGCTGCACGATGTGATGCTGTCGGCACCGGCCATCGGCACGGGATCTACGCGGATCTGGCCCACTGGCTGCGCGCCTACGGCCCCGGCTGCTGACATAAGCACAATCCCGTCCTGAGCGGAGCGGCGATATGGGGACCCGGGAGTGGCTCCGGGCACCCGCGAAGCGGGCGGGGTCCCCATATCGCCGCGCAGCGACGGACGGAGGCGCGACCCGCTACTTCGCCTTGTCGACGGCGCCGCCGTAGCGGCGGTCGCGGCGGGCGTATTCGTCCACGGCTTCCCAGAGGGTGCGGCGGTCGACGTCGGGCCAGAGCTTGTCCATGAAGACAAATTCGGCGTAGGCGGACTGCCAGAGCAGGAAATTGGAGATCCGCTGCTCGCCGCTGGAGCGCAGGAACAGGTCAACGTCGGGCAGGTCGGGGGTGTACATGTGGCGCTGGATGGTCTTCTCGGAGATGGAGCGCGGGCTCAGCGTCCCCTCCGCCACCTGCTGCGCAATGGCCGCCACGGCGTCGGCGATCTCCGCCCGGCCACCGTAGTTCACGCACATGGTCAGCGTGATGGTGTTGTTGTCCTTGGTGTGCTCCTCGGCCACTTCGAGCTCCTTGATGACCGAGCCCCAGAGCCGCGGCTTGCGTCCGGCCCAGCGGATGCGCACACCCCAGGCGTCCAGCTGGTCGCGCTGGCGGCGCAGCACGTCCTTGTTGAACCCCATCAGGAAGCGCACCTCCTCCGGCGACCGCTTCCAGTTTTCCGTGGAGAAGGCGTAGACGCTCACATGCTTGATGCCCATCTCGATGGCACCGGCCATGACGTCCAGCAGCGCCGGCTCCCCCGCCTTGTGCCCCTCCACCCGCGGCAGCCCGCGCGCATTGGCCCAGCGGCCGTTGCCATCCATCACGATGGCGACGTGCGCGGGCACCAGCTCGGCCGGGATGGCGGGCATGACGGCGCCCGAGGGGTGCGGCCAGGGCGCGACGACGGGAGGCTTGGCGGGGTTCCGGGTTGGGCGGGACAGGGCCACGGTTTATACACGCTCCACGAGTTTGAAGGATTGGACGGTGCGTTCGAGGTGCCACTGGACGTAGCTGGCCACCAGTCCGGCGGCCTCGCGCCGGTGCTGGTCGGCGGACGCGTCGGCCACCGGCCACCCACCGCTGAGCAGTGCGGCCAGCAGGGACATGGTTTCCGGGGCGGGCGACGGCGATCCGGGCGGGCGGCAGTCGTGGCAGACGGCGCCGCCGAGCGCGGCGGAGAAGGCGCCGTGCGGGCCTGGGGCGCCGCAGCGCGCGCAGTCGGTGAAGCTGGGAGCCCAGCCGGCGATCGAGAGCGACCGCAGCAGGTAGGAGTCCAGGATCAGCTGCGCTGCGTGGTCGCCGCGGGCCAGCGATGCCAAGGCACCGACCAGCAGCAGGTACTGCGCGGTGGTGGTTTCGCCGTCGACGTCGGTCAGCCGCTGGGCGGTCTCGGTCATCGCCGCGGCCACGGTGTAGCGGCCGTAGTCAGCCACGATCTCCCGGCCGTAGGAGCCCTTGGCGACGGCCTGGGTGACGATGTCCAGGCTGCGCCCGGAGACCAGCTGCAGGTCCGCCACCATGAACGGTTCAAGCCGGGCGCCGAATTTGCTGCTGGTGCGCCGCACGCCCTTGGCCACGGCGCGGATCTGGCCGTGGTTGCGCGTGAGCAGGGTGATGATGCGGTCAGCCTCGCCCAGCTTGTGGGTGCGGAGCACGACGGCGTCATCACGGTAGGTGCGCGCGGCAAACGAATTTCTGGACACAGTCCCATTCTCCCACTGCCGTGCGACACCATCCGTTGCCCCGCGCCGTTCCCCGTGAATCACAGGTCCCAGAAACGCCGGAGGCCCCGGGGCGGCTCAATTGAGAGCAACCCGGGGCTTCCAGGAGGGCGTGGGTGGGCCCACGCTTGCCAGGTTCCCGGAGAATCGCGCCAGCCATTGTCCGGGCCAACAAGTGGCTGGGCCGACGCGCCCGAGGGCCCCTAAGGTGATCTCGCTTGCGAGCCCACCTTGGGAGGGCTGGGCCCACGCTTGCCAGGTTCCCGGAAAATCGCGCCAGCGATTGTCCGGGCCGGCAAGTGGGGACTACGCCCGCTGGTCCCGCACCGCGCGGTTCACGGCGGAGATGACGGCCTTCAGCGAGGACATCGAGGTGTTCGAGTCAATCCCGACGCCCCAGAGAACCCGCTCGCCCACGGCGCATTCCACGTAGGCGGCTGCCCGGGCGTTGCCGCCCTCGGACAGGGCGTGCTCGGAGTAGTCCAGCACCCGGACATCCACGCCATCTTCATGCAGGATCGCCAGCAGTGCCGCGATCGGGCCGTTGCCGGTGCCGGTGCGGCGCTGGGCCACGCCGTCGATGGTCATATTGGCCACCAGGGTCATCTCGCCGTCGTCGTCCGTGGACGTGGTCAGCGACCCCAGGCCATAGCGTCCCCAGGCGTGCTCGGCGTCGACGGCCGGCAGGTACTCATCGTTGAAGATGGTCCACAGCTGGGCGCCGGAGACTTCGCCGCCCACCGTGTCGGTGCGCTTTTGGATGACGCCGGAGAACTCCATCTGTGCCCGGCGCGGCAGGTCCAGGTTGTGCTCGTTCTTCAGCAGGTAGGCGACGCCACCCTTGCCAGATTGCGAGTTGACGCGGATCACGGCCTCGTAGCTGCGGCCCAGGTCCTTGGGGTCGATCGGCAGGTACGGAACGGCCCAGGTGAAGTCGGCAACGTCCTTGCCGGCCGCAGCGGCCTCGGCTTCGAGGGCTTCGAAGCCCTTCTTGATGGCGTCCTGGTGCGAGCCCGAGAAGGCGGTGAAGACCAGATCTCCACCGTAGGGGGACCGCTCGGGCACCGGCAGCTGGTTGCAGTATTCAACCGTGCGGCGGATGTGGTCGATGTCGGAAAAGTCGATCATCGGGTCGATGCCCTGGGTGAACAGGTTCAGGCCCAGGGTGACCAGGTCCACGTTGCCGGTGCGCTCACCGTTGCCGAACAGGCAGCCCTCGATGCGGTCCGCACCGGCCAGGTAGCCCAGCTCGGCGGCGGCGACGCCGGTGCCGCGGTCGTTGTGCGGGTGCAGCGAGAGGATGATGCCCTCGCGGGGGTGCAGGTTGCGGCTCATCCACTCGATGGAGTCGGCGTAGACGTTGGGGGTGGCCATTTCGACAGTGGCCGGCAGGTTCATGATCACCTGGTTGTCGGCGGATGCCTCGAAGATGTCGGCGATGGCATTGCAGACGCGCAGAGCGTATTCCGGCTCGGTGCCCGTGAAGGACTCCGGGGAGTACTCGTAGGTGATGTGCGTGTCGGCGAGGGTTTCCTCGTACTTCTTGCACAGGCGTGCACCCTGCAGGGCGATGTCCAGGATGCCGTCCTCGTCCTGGTTGAACACCACACGGCGCTGCAGCACGGACGTGGAGTTGTACAGGTGGACGATGGCCTGCTTGGCACCAACGAGGGACTCGTAGGTGCGCTGGATCAGGTGCTCGCGGGCCTGGGTCAGCACCTGGATGGTGACGTCCTCGGGGATGTGGCCGCCCTCAATGAGCTGGCGGACAAAGTCGAAGTCCGTCTGCGAGGCGGACGGGAAACCGACCTCGATTTCCTTGAAGCCCATTTCCACCAGAAGCGTGAACATCTTCAGCTTGCGCGCCGGGCTCATCGGGTCGATCAGGGCCTGGTTGCCGTCGCGCAGGTCCACAGCGCACCAGCGGGGGGCCTTCGTGATGACCTTGTCCGGCCAGGTGCGGTCCGGCAGTTCCACCGTGATTTGGTCCTGGAACGGGACGTAACGGTGGACGGGCATTCCGGAGGGCTTTTGTGCGTTTCGCATGGAGGTGACCTTTGGCTTTTATGTTCAGTACAGGGAAGGTCGGCCGGGCAACACAAACACCGCAGCGAGGGATCGGCCTGTACGTTGTGAAAACCATCGTTCGAAAAATTCGAACCGATCAGCTCAACGGGTGTGGGCCTCGCCGCGGCAGCTAAGAAGAAGCATTCCAGTGCGCACAAACTCACCCTAGCACGGCGCGTAGGATGATGGTGAACCAGCTCACCCCGGCACGGTGCCCGCCCGGGCCCTGCCACGCAGCGAAAAGGCGGACCTCACTTCATGGCACTTTCAGGGATCAACCGTGCAAATTTCGACCCCGCGGTGCGCCCGCAGGATGACCTCTTCAAGCATGTAAACGGCGGCTGGCTGGCCGCCGAGACCATCCCGGACGACCGCGCACTGACCGGATCCTTCACCACGCTCCGCGATGCCTCCGAGGCCGCGGTGCGGACCATCATCGAGACAGCTGCGGCGCAGGCGGCAGGCTCGGGCACCGGGTCGGTGGCGGCGAAAATCGGCGATCTCTACGCCAGCTTCATGGATGAGGCCGCCATCGAGGCGGCCGGCGCCGCACCATTGGCCGACAGGCTGGGCGCCATCTTCGACACCACCAGCGTGGCCGACCTGATCGTGCTCATGGGCCACCTGGACCGGGAGGGCAACGACGGACTCTTCGGCGGCTATGTCAACAACGACGCCGGGAATCCGGACCGGGCGCTGTTGCACCTGTACCAGAGCGGGCTGGGCCTGCCGGATGAGTCCTACTACCGCGAGGACAAGTTTGCGGACATCCGCACCGCCTATGTGAAGCACGTCGAAACCATGCTCTCGCTGGCCGCCGTGCCCGATGCCGCGGCGTCGTCGGAGCGCATCATGGCCCTGGAGACAGCTGTCGCTGCCACGCACTGGGACAACGTGACCCTGAGGGATCCGCAGAAGACGTACAACCTGCACACCCGCGCCCAGGTCGAGGAGCTGCTGCCCGTGCTGGGGCCGTGGCTGGATGCCATGGGCGTCACCGCGGCCGAGAGCGCGGAACTGGTGGTGGCCACGCCGGAGTTCTTCAGGGGCCAGGCCGCCCTGCTGGTCGAGGACAGGCTGGCGGAGTGGCAGCAGTGGCTGGCCTGGCGCTGCATCTCCGCTGCGGCGCCGTACCTTTCGGCCGCCTTTGTGGACGCCAACTTTGCCTTCCACGGCACCACCATCTCCGGCACCCCGGCCAACCGGGAACGCTGGAAGCGCGGCGTATCCCTGGTGGAGGGCTGCCTCGGCGAGGCCGTGGGCCAGCTGTACGTGGCCGAACACTTCCCCGAGGGCCACAAAGCCCGGATGGAGGCCCTGGTCGCGAACCTGATCCAGGCCTACCGGGCCAGCATCCAGACGCTGGAGTGGATGAGCGCCGAGACCATCGCCGCCGCACTGGAGAAGCTGGAGGCCTTCACACCCAAGATCGGCTACCCGGCCAAGTGGCGCGACTACTCCACCCTGGAGATTGTTCCGGGGGACCTACTGGGCAACATCGAGCGCAGCCACCGCTTTGAGCTGGCCCGCCAGCTGGCCAAGATTGGCGCCCCCATCGACCGTGCGGAGTGGTTCATGACGCCCCAGACGGTCAACGCCTACTACAACCCCACCATGAACGAGGTGGTGTTCCCCGCCGCGATCCTACAGCCGCCGTTCTTCGACGCCGAGGCCGACGACGCCGCCAACTACGGTGGCATCGGCGCAGTGATCGGCCACGAGATCGGGCACGGCTTCGACGACAAGGGCTCGCAATTCGACGGCACCGGCACCTTGCGGAATTGGTGGACCGACGCCGACCGCGCCGCCTTTGACGCCCTCACCGCCAAGCTGGTGGACCAGTACAGCGTGCTGTCGCCCGAGGCCGCCCCCGGACACACCGTCAACGGCGAGCTGACGCTGGGCGAGAACATCGGCGACCTGGGCGGGTTGGCCATTGGCTACAAGGCCTACCAGCTCAGCCTGGCCGGAGCCGAGCCGGCGGTGATCGATTCGCTCAGCGGCGCGGAGCGCTTTTTCTTCTCCTGGGCCGAGTGCTGGCGCACCAAGATCCGCACCGAGGAGGCCATCCGCCGCCTTGCCATCGACCCGCACTCCCCCGCCGAGCTGCGCTGCAACGCCGTCGTGCGCAACCTTGACGTCTTCCACGACACCTTTGGCACCGTCGCAGGCGATGCGCTGTGGCTGGACCCCGCGGAGCGCGTGAGCATCTGGTAGGAACCGGGGCCCGGCCCCGGAATGCAACAAAACAAACGGCGCGCCTTCCGCTTCTGCGGAGGGCGCGCCGTTTGCGTGGCTGCGATGCCTAGTAGGTGTAGTACCCCGGGTTGACCACCAGGCACTTCTCGGCGTCGTCCGCGGTGCTGGCCACGATGTCCGGCGGCAGCACATTGGTGCCGTACTTGGTGCCCGAGATGAAGTCCGCACCCAGGCGCAGCTGGACACCGTTGATGGTGGGATCCGCGGCAAGTGCCGTGGCAGGAATGCCGTACAGTGCCGCAACATCGGCCGCCACATCGGCAAAGTCCGCACCGTAGGCGATGGTGGTGGTGCTGGCGGTGGCCACCGGACGGCCCTCGAAGGAGTTGGTGTAGCCCGCGCCCTGGAGGACTGCCAAAATCTCGGTGGCGCGCCCCGCCAGTCCGGAGCCGTTGACCACCGTAACCGGCTGAATGGCTGTGTTGTAGGCCGGGGCGGCGGGCGGCACGGGGGCCGTGGTGGCCGGCACCGACGGAGCGGCGGACGACGGAGCGGCCGACGGCGGTGCCGTGGGGCTGGCGGATGCCGGGGCGGTGCCGGTGAAGTTTGCATCGTCGCGCAGGCCGGCAAAGAGCTGGGCGGCCTCGGGCTCCTTGAGCTGGACCCGGTTGGTGTCGCCCACAAACGCCTCGTAGGGCACGGTGATGAAGGCAACCCCGGCCAGATCCACCTTCTTCAGCCGGTCGGCCAGCGCAACCATCGACGGAATGTTGGCCAGGCCCGAGTCGATGGTGAGGTTCTTGGTGATGGTGTCGGCGATGCCATAGACCTTGGGCAGGTTGTTCAGGGTGTCATCGCTCTTGATCTTGCGGACCATCGAACCCAGGAAATACTGCTGGGCCTGGATGCGGTCAAGATCCGAGGAGGTGCCAAAGGAGTGCCGCGTGCGCAGGAACGCCAGAGCCTGCTCGCCCTGGACCAGGCTCTTGCCGGCCGGCAGCACCAGATGCGAGCCATCGAAATCGTCCATCGCATGGTCCACGCAGACCTCCACGCCACCGAGGGCGTTGGAGAGTTCCTTCACGGCGGTAAAATCGGCCAGCATGAAGTGGTCAATGTTCAGCCCGGTGGCCTCGTTGATGGCGGCCACGGTGCAGCCCGGGCCGGCCACGCTGAGCGCCCCGTTGAGCTGGCCCATCGACATGGCTTGGGTGGCCTCGCCGGTCTTGGGGTCGCGGCAGGACGGGATGGGCATCATGAGGTCCCGGGGGAAACTGGTGACCGTGACGCGCTTGTTGTCGGCGGAAATGTTCATCAGCAGCATGACGTCGGACTGGCCGTTGCCGGTGGAATCATTGGCGTTGCCATACTCGCTGTTGGCACCGTCGCGGGTGTCGGTGCCAAGGATCAGGATCTGCAGCGGATCGGTGCTGTCGTTGGCCTTCGAGGCGGCAGCGGCTGCCCCGACGCCGGCATTCAGGTCGGAGACCGTGACGTTGCCCTGCAAGCGCAGCACCAATACGGCCACCACGCCGGCCCCGGCCAGCAGGGCCACCGCCGTCGCCGTCGCCACGATCTTCAGCCACAGGGCCACTGAGCGGTGGGCCCGGAAGTGGCGGCCGGCGGGAACGGATGCATCGATCCGGGTGGCAGTGCGCGGCACCTTCACCGGCGGCTTGCTCCTCCCTGCATCCGACTCGGCACGGCGACGCCCCATGGATGGACCTTTCGATAGGCAATATAGAACTCACGCAAGTCTACGCACCGCCCCTGTGAAATAGCCCAAAAGGCGGCTTCGACCAGCGGCGGTGCGTCAAACGGCGGGTGCAACTTGCGTTGCGGCGGGATTAGAACCCCAGTTTAACCAACTGCTTGGGGTCGCGCTGCCAGTCCTTGGCCACCTTCACATGCAGGTCAAGGAAGACCTTGGTGCCCAGCAGCGCCTCGATGCCGCGGCGGGCATTGGTGCCCACCTCGCGCAGCCGCGAACCGCCCTTGCCAATGATGATGGCCTTCTGGGACGGGCGTTCGACGTAGAGGTTGACCCGCACGTCCAGCAGCTGGTGGTCCTCGTCGCGGCCCTCGCGCGGCACGATTTCCTCCACCACCACGGCCAGGGAGTGCGGCAGCTCGTCGCGGACGCCCTCCAGCGCCGCCTCGCGGACCAGCTCGGCGACCATCACGGCCTCCGGCTCATCGGTGAGTTCGCCGTCGGGGTAGAGCGCGGGCGAGAGCGGCATGTGGCTGGCCAGCACCTCCGCGACGGTTTCCACCTGGAATCCGTCCACGGCGGAGACCGGCACGACGTCGGCCCAGCCGTCGCCGCCGAGCACCTCGCGGCCCAGTGCGGCCACGGCCAGCAGCTGGTCGGTCACCGCCTGGCGGTCCACGGTGTCGGTCTTGGTGACGAGGGCGATGATCGGCTTGTTGCCGATCTGTGCCAGCTGCTTGGCGATGAAACGGTCGCCGGGGCCGATCTTCTCATTGGCTGGCAGGCAGAAGCCGATGGCGTCCACCTCGCTGAGGGTGTCGGCCACAAGGTCGTTCAGGCGCTTGCCCAGCAGGGTGCGGGGACGGTGCAGCCCGGGTGTGTCCACCAGGACCAGCTGGAACGTCTCGCGGTGCACGATGCCACGGATGGTGTGGCGGGTGGTCTGCGGCTTGGCCGAGGTGATCGCCACCTTCTGGCCGACCAACGCGTTGGTCAGTGTGGACTTGCCGGCATTGGGGCGGCCGGCCAGCACGGCAAAGCCGGCGCGGAAGCTGTCCCCGCCGTCCTTGAACGTGTCGCGCTTTGCGCCGCCGGCGCCTTTGGCCTTGGCACCATTGGCCTTGGATTCCTTCATGATGTGCTCCCTGCGGCGGCGCCGTCTTGGTCATTGTGCTCGTTGGTGTCAATGTCGCTGTTGGTGCCAGTTTCCGCCGACGACGCGGCGGTGGCAATAATATGGCTGACGCGGTTGCGGCGGCCCTCGAGCCGCTCGGCGCGCAGGTTGATCCCGGCGATGTCCACTTCGCTGCCGACGACGGGGACGCGGCCCAGATGCTTGGCCAGCAGCCCGCCCACGGTGTCCACCTCGTCGTCGTCGAGGTCCAGGCCGAAGAGCTCACCGAGGTCATCCACGCCCAGCCGGGCGCTGATGCGGTAGCGGCCGCCACCGAGCGCCTGGACCTCGGGGGTCTCGGAATCGTATTCGTCCACGATCTCCCCGACGATCTCCTCGATCAGGTCCTCCAGGGTGACCAGCCCGGCGGTGCCGCCGTACTCGTCGATCACGATCGCCAGATGCGTCGATTCGACCTGCAGCTCGCCCAGCAGCTCGGTGACGGGCTTGGACTCGGGCACATACCGCACGTTGCGGGCAATGGCCTCCACCGGCGGGGCCTGCTCCTGGGCACCGAGATGGTGCATGGTGGCCACCACATCCTTCAAATACAAGATGCCGAGGATCTCGTCCGTGTCCTCGCCGATGACCGGGATCCGGGAGAAGCCCGAGTGCAGAAAGACCTCCATCGCCTCGTCCAGGGTCGAGCCGCGCTCCAGGGCCACGATGTCGGTGCGCGGGACCATCACGGCACGCACCAGGGTGTCGCCCATGTCGATGACGCTCTGGATCAGCTCGGCCTCGGAGTTCTCGATCATCTCGGATTCGCTGGCGCGGTCGACAAACTCGCGGAACTCCTCTTCGCTGACGAATGCCTGCTCGCCGCGCGGGGCCCCGGGGGCCACGGCACTGCCCATGGCCACCAGCGCCCGCGGAATCGGACCGAGCACCCAACACAGCCAGTGGACCAGCCAGGAGGTCCGGCCCACGACGGCGGCCGAGTGCAGCCGACCCCATTGGCGCGGCGACACGCCCACCAGGACGAAGCCGACGCCGGCCATCACCACCGTGGCCAGCAGGCCGGCAAGCCAGAGGTTGTCCACCAGGTTGAGCATCAGGATGGCCACCGCCACGGCGGAGGCCATTTCAAACCAAATGCGCCAAAAACGCAGGGCATCCATATGTGGCACGGGGGCCTGGAGGATGCGCTTAAGCGACGCGCTACGGCTGTGCGCGGCCACGGTTTCGGCGTCGTGGCGGGGAAAATACATGAATGCTGCCTCCATGGCGGAGAGCAGCGCCGTGATGGCCACGAAGGCAAGCCCCATGGCCGCTAATGCGGCGGTGGTCACTGCATGGTCTCCCGCGGGGCATCCTTGCCCAGGAATCCGGAGAGCAGTGTGCGCTGCAGGCCAAACATTTCTTCCTTCTCCTCCGGCTCGGCGTGGTCGTAGCCGAGCAGGTGGAGGACGCCGTGGGTGGCCAGCAGCAGGATTTCATCCGCCGTGCTGTGTCCGGCGGTCTTGGCCTGTTCCTCGGCCACCGCGGGGCAGATGACAATGTCCCCGAGCATGCCGGCCGGCGTGGGGCGCTCGGGCGTGCCGGGACGCAGTTCGTCCATCGGGAAGGACAGGACATCGGTGGGGCCCGGCTCGTCCATCCATTCGATGTGCAGCTTTTCCATCGTGTCGACGTCGGCCATGATGATGGACAGCTCGGTCTGCGGGTGCACGTAGAGCTCGTCCAGGATATAGCGGACCAGCCGGACCAGGTTGGCCTCGTCGACCTCGACGCCGGACTCGTTGTTGACTTCAATGCTCATGCGTGTGCGTTTCCGTTCGTGGTGGGCGCCTGGCTGCCCGCGGTGGTCTGGTTGGTGTGCTCGCGGCGGCGGACCTGGTCCTCGTCCCACCGGCTGTAGGCGCTGACGATGTCGCCCACCAGCTTGTGGCGGACCACGTCGGCGGCCTCCAGGATGGAGAAGTTGACGTCGTTGACGCCGGCCAGGATGGTCCGCACGATGCGCAGGCCGGAGTTGGTTCCGGTCGGCAGGTCCACCTGGGTGATGTCGCCGGTGACCACCATCTTGGAGCCGAAGCCCAGCCGGGTGAGGAACATTTTCATTTGCTCCGGCGTCGTGTTCTGTGCCTCGTCGAGGATGATGAAGGCGTCATTGAGCGTGCGCCCGCGCATGTACGCCAGCGGAGCCACCTCGATGGTGCCGGCGGCCATCAGCCGTGGGATGGAATCGGGGTCCATCATGTCGTGGAGGGCGTCGTAGAGCGGGCGCAGATACGGGTCGATCTTGTCGCTGAGCGTGCCGGGCAGGAAGCCCAGCCGTTCGCCGGCCTCCACCGCGGGGCGGGTGAGGATGATCCGGTTGACGTCCTTCTGCTGCAGCGCCTGGACCGCCTTGGCCATGGCCAGGTAGGTCTTGCCGGTGCCCGCGGGGCCGATCCCGAACACGATGGTGTTGGCGTCGATGGCGTCGACGTAGTTCTTTTGGTTCAGCGTCTTGGGCCGGATGGTCCGGCCGCGGCTGGAGAGGATGTTGTAGGTCAGCACGTCAACGGGCGACGCCGTCTGCTGGGTCCGGAGCATTGTCACCAACTGCTGGAGCACCGCCGGGGTGACTGTGGTCTTGCGTTCCACCAGGCCGCGGACCTCTTCAAAGAGGCGCATGATGCGCGGCACGTCCCGGGCGGGGCCGGAGATCGAGAGCTCGTTGCCGCGGGCCAGGAAGCTCACCTGCGGATAGCTGGCCTCCACAAAGCGCAGGGCCTCGTCGTGGGCGCCAAGTGATTGCACCATCTGTTCCGTGGAATCAAAGGACACGATTTCCGTGCGGATGCCATCAATGGAGTGCGGGAACCGCACTGGGCCCGCGGTGTCGACCGGGAGCTCGTTGCTGCCTGCTGCTTGATCTGCCATAGGTGCGGCCAGTGGCCTGGAATCTCTCCTTGGACGGTGCTGCCTTTTTTGTGCTGCCTGTTGTGGTGCTGCGCGTGCGGATGTGCGCTTTGGACAATCCTACGGCAACGGTTGCGCGGCAGTGGGTGGATGCTGTGCCGTTCGCTGTGGGGAAACTGCCCACATCTCAAATGGGTTTCGATCCGGTTTCAGTTCGTGCAGAACGGCCGATTCCGGCGATATCGGTCCGGCCGTTATGCCAAGCTGGACAGGGGCCCAAACGTCCTATGTCCATTTTGTACCGCTGGAAGGCAGTCCCCCACAGTGCAAGTTTCCCTCCACCGCAGGGCCCGGCGCCCGTCCGCGGCCCGGCGCGTGCGTGCGCTGCTGGGCGGCGTTGCGGTGGTGGCGATGCTGGCCGGTTGCGCGGCGGCCGGGCCCATCGCCGCGGAACGGACCATGCCCGCGGCGGCCGGCACCTCGTCGTCGTCGATGGTCAGCAGTGCCCCGCTGGAGACCGCGCAGAGCGCCACCAAGGTGCCCGTCTACTGGCTGGGCCACAGCGGGAGCGAGGTCTACCTCTACCGTGAATTCCTGCCCAGCGCTTCCGACGCCGATCCCATTGAGGCCGCGCTGGCGGCCATGACCGGGCAAAAGCCGCTGGACCCTGACTACTTCAGCCCCTGGAAGCAGCCCTCCCGGCTGGGCGCCTCCATCTCCGGCAACAACCTCATCACCGTTGACATCTCCGCTGACGCCTTCACCGCCAATGTGGACCAGGGCATTGCCGAGCGGGCCATCGCCCAGCTGGTCTACACGGCCTCGGCCGCCGCTGCCGCCGCCGGGCTGATCGACGGAAACATCGGCGTGCAGGTGTCCATCCTGGTGGACGGGCACACCAACTACAACGCCTTCGGCAAGGTGGTGTTGGACAAACCGCTGACCCGCAGCGCCGCCTTCGTGGCCCCCGTCTGGATTGTCGATCCGCAGAACGGCACCAGCCCGGATGCACCCCTGACCGTCACGGGGCAGGGGATTTCAAACACCGGTAAGCTGGCGTGGAAGCTGCTCAAGCTCGGCGCGCCCGGGAGCACCGCCGCGCCGGAGAACTACCTGAGCGGCGATGTGGCCATCGGTGCCGGCCCGAACACGCTGGGCAAGTTCGCGTTCACGATCAAGCCCCCCGCCGGCCGCTACGAGCTCCAGCTCTACACGGTGGACCCCACCGGCGCGGCCAAGGTCCTGGGCCTCGATTCCAAGGTGATTGACGTCAGCTAGGGTCCCAGCGGCCCAGCATCTCGCTCAGCAGCACGACGGCGGCCGGACCGGCCGTGGAGGAGCGCAGCACATGCGGGCCCAACAGGGCCAGATGGGCGCCGGCAGCGGTGAACAGCTCCACCTCGCGGGGGCTGATGCCGCCCTCCGGCCCCACAATGACCAGGATCTCCCCCTCAACGTCCTGCCCCGGCGCCCCCAGCCGGGCCGCGACAACGCTGCGCAGCGATTCGATGGCGTCCTCGTGCATCACCAGGGCCAGCCGCGCCGCGGCAATCCGCGCCGGCAGCTCGGAGCTCTGCACGATGGAGCCGACGCCGGGAATCCAGGCCCGGCGTGCCTGCTTGGCCGCCGTGGAGACCACATTGGACCACTTCTGCACGCCCTTGGCGGCCTTGTCGCCCTTCCAGCGCACGATGGAGCGCTCGGACTGCCAGGGCAGCACCGCATCTACACCCAGCTCGGTGGAGGTCTCGATGGCCTGCTCGTCCCTGTCGCCCTTGGCCAAGGCCTGGACCAGCACCAATTGGAGGGCGGGAGCGTCTTCCCGGCTGGCGGCGTCGACCCGCACCGTCAACTCGCCCGGCGCCGCGGCGGCCACCGTGCAGGCCAGCCGCAGCCCGGCGCCGTCGGCCAGGTCCACCGGTTCGCCGGCGGCCAGGCGCTTGACGGTGGTGGCGTGGCGCCCCTCGGGCCCGCCGAGCACATAGAGCTCGCCCTCGGCCAGGGCGGCGAGTTCGGCGTGGTTGGCGTAGAAGATCGGGTTGGTCACGGGGAGCCTCGCCTAGAGGTTGCCGAGCTTGTCGCGCAGGCGGGCGAACATGCCGCCGCTGGTGACCAGCTTGCCCTCGGTGAACTGCTCGCCGCGCAGCACGGCCAGCTGCTTGAGCAGCTCCTCCTGGGCGGCGTCCACCTTGGTGGGCGTCTCGACGTGCACATGCACCTTCAGGTCGCCACGGCCGTAGCCGCGCAGGTGGGTGACGCCGAGTCCGCGCAGCGTGATGACCTCCCCGGCCTGGGTGCCGGGCTTGATGCTGATGGGCTGCTCGCCGTCGTAGGTGTCCAGCGTCAGCTCCGTGCCCAGCGCGGCGGCCGTCATCGGCACGCTCAGGGTGGCATGGAGGTCGTCGCCCTCGCGCAGGAAGGCGGGATCATTGTTGACCTTGATCTCCACGTACAGGTCCCCGGACGGTCCACCGGCCGGGCCGGCCTCGCCCTGGGCGGAGAGCTGGATGCGGGTGCCGGTGCCCACGCCGGCCGGAACCTTGATGGTGAGCGAACGGCGGCTGCGGATGCGGCCCTCGCCCAGGCACTCGTTGCAGGGATCGGTGATCATGGTGCCGAAGCCCTGGCAGCTGCCACAGGTGGCCACCGTCATGACCTGGCCCAGGATGGAGCGCATGGGGCGCTGGACCTGGCCGCTGCCGCGGCAGATGTCGCAGGTGGTGGGCGTGCTGCCCTCGCGGCAGCAGCTGCCGTGGCAGGTGGGGCAGGTGACGGCCGTGTCCACCTCGATCTTCTTGTTCACGCCGAAGACGGCCTCGCGCAGGTCGATGCGCACGGTGATCAACGCATCCTGGCCGCGGCGCACGCGCGAGGCGGGGCCGGACGCTCCGCCACCGCCGCCGAAGAAGGTCTCAAAGATGTCCTGGAAGGCGAAGCCCTGGCCGGAGAAGTTGCCGGAGCCGTTGTCCGTGCCGTTCTCGTTGCCCGTGGTGTCGTAGACGCGGCGCTTTTGCGGGTCCGAGAGCACCTCGTAGGCGTGCGTGACGGACTTGAAACGCTCCTGGGCGTCCTCGCCGTCGTTCACGTCCGGGTGGAACTTGCGCGCAAGCTTCCGGTACGCCTTCTTGATCTCTTCACCGGTGGCGTCGCGGCCCACGCCCAACACGTCGTAGTGGTTGCTCAAAGTCTTTGCTCTCTCTTACTGTTCTGCGAAAGGTGGTCGCTGGCGGCTGTGGAGCTAGCCGGCCAGAATTTTTGAAAGATACCGGGCGACGGCGCGCACCGCGGCCATGGTGGTGGGGTAGTCCATCCGGGTGGGCCCCAGGATGCCGATCTTGGCGGCGGCGTCCGGCCCGTAGCCGGTGGCAACCACGGAGGCCTCCGACAGGGAATCGTAGGGGTTCTCCCGGCCGATGCTCACGGCCACGCCACGGTTGTCGCTGGCCATCTCCGAGAGCAGGCGCAGCATGACCACCTGCTCCTCCAGGGCGTCAAGCACCGGGCCGATGCTCAGCGGGAAGTCCACATTGGAGCGCGCCAGGTTGGCCGTGCCGGCCATCACGATCCTGTCCTCGCGGGCCGCTGCGGCCAGCTGGATCAGGGCTGTGGCCAGGCGCAGCCCGGCGGCCCGCAGCACCAGCGGCAGCGTGGCCGGAACCTCGGCCAACACCCTGGGCAGCGCGGACAATACGGTGCCGCCCGCGGCGCCAAGGAACCAGTTGCGCAGCTGGGACAGGCTCTCCTCGTCCAGCTGCTGGCCCGCGTCGATCACGCACTGCTCCACCTTGCCCGAGGCGAGGATCAGCACAATCAGCACCTGGTGCGGCGCCAGCAGGACAAATTCAATGTGGCGCAGCGTCGCCGTGGCCGTGCGCGGGTACTGCACCACCGCGACCTGGTTGGTCAGCTGGGCCAGCGTGCGCACGGTGCGCTCCAGGACGTCGTCGAGGTCGTTGGAGCCGTTGAGCAATGCCTCAATGGCACGGCGTTCGGCGGCCGTGAGCGCCTTGACGGCGGACAGCTGGTCCACAAAGAGCCGGTAGCCCTTGTCCGTGGGGATGCGGCCACTGGAGGTGTGCGGGGCAGTGATCAGCCCCTCCTCCTCCAGCGCGGCCATGTCGTTGCGGATGGTGGCACTGGAAACGCCCAGATGGTGCCTGTCCACCAGGGCCTTGGACCCGACGGGCTCGCGCGAATGCACATAGTCCTCAACTATGGCGCGCAACACCTCAAGCTTGCGTGGTTCGCTCATGAGCCCACCTCCTCAACCTCTGCCTCTGACACCGCGGCGCCATTGCGCACCCGGTTCCCGGGCGCGTTAGCACTCTCCGTACCCAAGTGCTAAGTCTAATACCTTCTCCGGCACCGCTGGCGTAGGCGGCCGCCGACCCTTGTTAGCATGGGTTTTCCCGCAATGAGAGTGAGCACCGTGTCGTACAGCCATTGGGGTCCCCAGGACCTCTCCGCCCCCGCAGCACGCGTCCTGCCCAAGGTCCCCGCCAACCACGGCGTGGTCCTGGAGGATGTCCAGTCCGGTTGGGTGGGCGCGGTGGTCCGCGTCGAGAAGAGCGGCGGCATGCACATCATGGTGCTGGAGGACCGGCGCGGGAAGACCACGTCCTTCCAGCTCGGCTTCGGCTTCCTGCTCGACGGCGCCCCCGTGGAGGTGGTGGGGCCCGAGGTCCGCACCATCAAGGCCGCCGCCCAACGCACCGCGTCCGGCTCCGTCAAGGTCACCGGCCAGCGCGCCCAGGTGGCCAAGGCCAGCCGCATCTGGGTGGAAGGCAAGCACGACGCCGAACTGGTGGAGAAGGTCTGGGGAGACGACCTCCGCGTGGAGGGCATCGTCGTCGAGCCCCTCCACGGCATCGACGACCTGGCCGGCGCCGTCCGCGACTTTGCCCCCGGGCCCGGACGGCGCCTGGGCGTCCTGGTGGACCACCTCGTGCCCAATTCCAAGGAGTCCCGCATCGCGGAGGACGTACTGCGGATGCCGGGCGCGCGCTCCAATGTACTCATCGTCGGCCACCCCTATGTGGATGTCTGGCAGGCCATCAAGCCGTCGACCTTGGGCATCAAAGCCTGGCCGCAGGTGCCGCGCACCATGGAGTGGAAAGTGGGCATCCTCACGGCCTTCGGCTGGCCGCACGGCACGCCGCTGGACATTGCCATGGGCTGGAAGCGGTTGCTGGGCAGCGTCAAAAGCTACGCGGATCTTGAGCCGACACTGCTGGGGCGGGTGGAGGAAGTGATCGACTTCCTCACCGCTGACGTATCCTAAAAGGGAGATGGCCGCACCGCCCACGGCGGAGGGCCACCGTCCCCGGAACATATAGAGGAAAACACTGTGGCCAATCCAGCCGGCGGAACACCCCACCGTCCTGAGCAACACCACGAGCCATCGCAATACCAGGGGGCCTCGGCCAACGCCCTGCCCCTGACGGCCTCCGAAGACAAGCAGTGGGCCTTCATCGCGCACTGCGGCGGGATTTTGGGCTTCATCCCGTCCCTGATCGTGTACCTGGTGTTCCGCGACCGTGGCCCGTTCACGGCACAGGAGTCCAAGGAAGCGTTGAACTTCACCCTGCCGCCCACGGTGGTTGCGGCCGCGTGCAACCTGCTGGCCTTGGTGGTCTCCATCTTCCTCCCCGCGCTCGGATCGGTCTTCGCGTTCCTTGCCGTGGCCATCTGGGTGGGCCTGACGGTCTTCTCGGTGATCGCGGCCATCCACGTCAACCGCGGCCAGCCGTACCGCTACCCGGTGAACCTGCGCCGCATCCACTAATCCCCGGCGGCTCCCCGGATTCGCAAGCTCATCCGTGGGCCCTCGCCGCCGTGGGCCCAATCACCAGCTGCCACAACTCGCTTCGCTCGGCCAGGGAACCCGGTGGGCGTGGGCCCAGCCGGCGGCTCCCAAACCAACAAGAAACCGGCCGTTCCCATCATGGGAACGGCCGGTTTTTGGTTGTGTTGCCAGGGAGCCTGCGCTCAGTCGTCCAGCAGCTGGCGCACCACGGCGTCGGCCAGCAGGCGGCCCTTGAGCGTGAGCACCAGGCGGCCGGCAAATGCCGCCGCAGGCTCCACCAGTTCCCGGGCAATCAGACCAGCGACGGCGGCACGGCCGCCCGCCGGCAGCGAGGCGGTCTCGATGCCCTCGGCCAGGCGGGCCGTCAGCATGATCCGCTCCATCTCACGGGTGGAAGCATCCAGGGTTTCGCGGCCGGCGGCCGGTGATTCCCCGCGCTCCAGGCGCCCGGCGTAGGCGGTGGGGTGCTTGACGTTCCACCAGCGCACACCGCCCACATGGGAGTGCGCACCGGGGCCGATCCCCCACCAGTCGTCCCCGCGCCAATAGGCGAGGTTGTGCCGGCAGGCGTCCTGGGGTGTGCGGGCCCAGTTGCTGACCTCATACCAGCCCAGGCCGGCCGCGCTGAACATCGCATCCGCCATGGCGTACTTGGTGGCGTGGTCGTCGTCGTCGATGGCCGGAACCTGGCCGCGGCGGATCTGCGCCGCCAGCTTGGTGCCCTCTTCGACGATCAACGCATACGCGGAGATGTGGTCGGGTTCGTAGCTAAGGGCGGTGCGGACCGAGGTTTCCCAATCGGCTTCCGATTCCCCGGGTGTGCCGTAGATCAAATCGACACTGACCTTCAGGCCTGCCCCGCGGGCCCACTCGATGGCCTGTGGCACCCGCGCCGGCTCATGGGTGCGGTCAAGCACCTTGAGCACATGCGGTACGGCGGACTGCATGCCGAAGGACACCCGGGTGAATCCGCCGTCGGCGAGCTCGCGCAGCGAGTCCGGCGTCACGGAGTCCGGGTTGGCCTCGGTGGTGACCTCGGCGCCGTCGGCCAGCCCCCACTCCCCGACGGCGGCGGCCAGGATGGAGACCAGGTCGCCGGCCGGCAGCAGCGTGGGTGTGCCGCCGCCGAAGAACACCGTGTCCATCGTGCGGGCGGGCAGCCCGGAGGACTCAAGAGCCCGGGCGGCAAAGGCCACCTCTTTCGCGGCCGTGGCCGCGTAGGCATCCTGCGAGGCGCCCCCGCCCAGCTCGGTGGCGGTGTAGGTGTTGAAGTCGCAGTACCCGCAGCGCACGGCGCAGAACGGGATGTGCGCGTACAGGCTGAACTTGCGCGACGACGCGCCCTCGGCCGCTTGGGCCGGGAGCACGCCGTCGGCCGGGGCCGGATCGCCCAAAGGCAGGGCGCTAGGCACGGGCACCCTTTACAACGCGGATCACTTCTTTGACTTGTCCTTCGAGGATTCGTCGGAGGACAGTGCGGCGATGAAGGCCTCCTGGGGGACCTCCACGCGGCCCACCATCTTCATGCGCTTCTTGCCTTCCTTCTGCTTTTCCAGCAGCTTGCGCTTACGGGTGATGTCACCGCCGTAGCACTTGGCCAGCACGTCCTTGCGGATGGCGCGGATGCTCTCGCGGGCAATGATGCGCGCGCCGATGGCGGCCTGGATGGGCACCTCGAACTGCTGGCGCGGAATGAGCTCGCGCAACTTCCCTGTCATCATCACACCGTACGCGTACGCCTTGTCGCGGTGGGTGATGGCGGAGAAGGCGTCAACCTGCTCGCCCTGGAGGAGGATGTCCACCTTGACCAGATCGGCCACCTGGTCGCCGTCGGCCTTCCAGTCCAGCGAGCCGTAGCCGCGGGTCTTGGACTTGAGGATGTCGAAGAAGTCGAAGACGATTTCCGCCAGCGGCAGCCGGTAGCGGATCTCCACCCGGTCCTCGGAGAGGTAGTCCATGCCTCCGAGAATGCCGCGGCGGCTCTGGCACAGCTCCATGATGGCGCCGACAAACTCGTTCGGCGCCAGGATCGTGGCGGAGACCATCGGCTCGCGGACCTCGGCGATCTTGCCGGTGGGGTACTCGCTGGGGTTGGTCACCTGGATGACCTTCTTGTCTTCGAGCATGACCTCGTACTCCACGTTCGGAGCCGTGGAAATCAGGTCCAGGTTGTACTCGCGCTCCAGGCGCTCACGGGTGATCTCCAGGTGCAGCAGGCCCAGGAAGCCCACGCGGAAACCGAAGCCCAGCGCGGCGGAGGTCTCGGGTTCGTAGACCAGCGCGGCATCGTTCAGCGTGAACTTTTCCAGGGCATCGCGCAGCACCGGATAGTCCGTGCCGTCCAGCGGGTAAAGGCCGGAGAAGACCATGGGCTTGGGATCCTCATAGCCGCCCAGGGACTCCGCCGCCGGCTTGTGCAGCGTGGTGACGGTGTCACCCACCTTGGACTGGCGGACGTCCTTCACACCGGTGATCAGGTAGCCCACCTCGCCCACGCCCAGCCCCTTGGACGGCGTCGGCTCCGGGGAGCTCACACCGATCTCCAGCAGCTCGTGCGTGGCCCGGGTGGACATCATCTGGATCTTCTCGCGCGGGGACAGGTGCCCGTCCACCACGCGGACATAGGTGACCACGCCGCGGTAGGTGTCATAGACGGAGTCAAAGATCATTGCACGGGCCGGAGCGTTGGGATCGCCCTTCGGAGCCGGAAGCTCGCGGACGATCTGGTCCAGCAGTTCTTCCACGCCGACGCCGGTCTTGCCGGAGACCATCAGGACGTCCTCCGGCTTGCCGCCGATCAGGTTGGCCAGTTCCGCGGCGTACTTCTCCGGCTGGGCGGCCGGCAGGTCGATCTTGTTCAACACCGGAATGATGGTGAGGTTGTTTTCCATGGCGAGGTAGAGGTTCGCCAGGGTCTGCGCCTCGATGCCCTGGGCGGCGTCAACCAACAGAATGGCACCTTCACAGGCAGCCAGCGACCGGGACACCTCATAGGTGAAGTCAACGTGGCCGGGGGTGTCGATCATGTTCAGGCAGTAGGCCTGTCCATCCACTTCCCACGGAATGCGCACGGCCTGGGACTTGATGGTGATGCCGCGTTCACGCTCAATGTCCATCCGGTCCAGGTACTGGGCCTTCATGTCCCGCTGCTGGACAACGCCGGTAAGCTGCAACATCCGGTCTGCCAGGGTGGACTTACCGTGGTCGATGTGGGCGATGATGCAGAAATTCCTGATGATCGCCGGATCGGTTGCGGCGGGCACCGGGGCAGTGCGGGCCATGGGTGACACTCGCGGTTCCTAACTGTCGACTGGGTGGTGCCGGGACAACGCTTTGCCGCGCCCGTCCCAGCACGGCGGCACCGGCATGGAACAACCGGCACAACAGAGCCTTATTAGTCTCCCACGTTTGCCCGCCGGGCGGGGCACCGAAACCGCGGCAGGGCCGCACCCATGGCCTGGCGCCGACCACGGCACGGTGGAATGCACCGACGGCGGAGCGGTGCCCGGTGCCGGCCTGCTTCCAGCGGCGCCAGCCACCCCGGTCCTCTGCCTGGGCCGCCACGGCTGGCATAGGCTGGGGAAATGGCATCGACATTTGACCGCATTCTTGGCCTGCTGCGCTCCGCGGCCAAAGCATTCCTGGCCGGCAGCAGCCAAAGCACCAAGACCCGGCCGGGCACGCGGCCGCCCGGCCAGCGCCCTCAACGGCCCGCTGGCACCCCGGCACCCAAGGCGGGCTCACGCACCGCGGCCCAGCGGCCGCCGTCGGGCCCGGTCCTTGGCGGTCTCTCCTCCGCGTACCCGGGCGACTTCCGCGGCACCGGCACCGTGCGCTACTCCCCCGCGCCGGACGGAAACCCTGACCCGGGCGAAGTGGTGTGGACCTGGGTTCCCTTTGAAGAGGACTACAGCCAGGGCAAGGACCGCCCGGTCCTGCTGATCGGCGCATCCCGCGGACGGCTGCTGGGGCTCATGCTCACCTCCAAGGACCGCACCAACGACCACCGCGGCGATAACGACTACCTGGACCTAGGCACCGGCCCGTGGGACAAGCAGGGGCGTCCCAGCGACGTCAAGCTGGACCGCATCCTGCAGATCGATCCGCGCGACATCCGGCGCGAGGGATCCATCCTGGACGCCCGCCGCTTCGACACGGTTGCCACCGCCCTGCGCAGCCGGCATGGCTGGCGCTGACCACCTGCGACACGCCGCCCGCATGCCCCGTGCAAGTCTGCGTGCGGCGGCCCCCCATCTGCTAATCTTGGTACTTGTGTGTGTCCGTGCAGGTCGGCGGATGCAACAGGTTGGCCGGACGTTCACCAAATTCGAGCATCCCCACGCCGCTGTCACTGGTCAACCTACGCCCTCTACGACCGAAGTCCGCATTAACAAGAGAGTTCAAACGTGGCTAATATCAAGTCCCAGAAGAAGCGCATCCTCACCAACGAGAAGGCGCGCCAGCGCAACAACTCGGTGAAGTCCGAGCTGAAGACCGCGATCCGTGCAGTAAACACGGCGCTGGCTGCAGCCGACAAGGATGCCGCTGTGGCCGCAGTGGTGACTGCTGGCCGCAAGCTGGACAAGGCTGTCAGCAAGGGCGTCATTCACGCCAACAACGCTGCCAACCGCAAGTCGGCCATCTCCAAGAAGGTTAACGCCCTCTAAGAGAGCCGCTAGCAACACGCTCTGCGATGTTGTGGCCGGTGCCCACTGGGTACCGGCCACAACTGTTTTAAGCGCTGGTTTGGGCACTGCTTTGTGCCCTGCTTTGGGCACTGTCTTGGGCATTGGCCGCTGCGGCCGGGCATGGATGGGGCCAGCTGTGCATGGCGGGCGTGCGGGCCTGGCATGCGGGGCGGGTACGACGGCGGCGCGCGGCGGAACGCCGTCGTCGTTCGAGCGAGTGCGGAACTGCAGCCGCGGCTACCGACGGACGGCGGTTGCTATCACAGTGACGGCCCGTTCGACGGCGTAGACCGGGTCCCGGCCCTCACCCTTGACCTGGGCATCGGCCTCGGCCAGCGACTGGATGGCACGGACGAGTGACTGCTGGTCCCAGGCGCCAACATCGCGGCGCGCCTGGTCCACCTGCCACGGAGCCATCCCGGCGTCGCGGGCGATCTGGGCCGAACTGCCCCGGGCCGAATACACCTTCGCCAGCGTGCGCACCTTCATGGCCAGCGCGGCCACCAGCGGCACCGGGTCCACCCCCGTGGCCAGGGCGTGCCGGAGCGTCGACAGAGCCACCGGACCATTGCCGGCCAGCGCCGCATCGGCCACACGGAACGCCGTCGCCTCCACCCGGCCGCCATAGTATTTGTCCACCACATCCGTGGTCACCTGGCCCGAAGTGTCCGAGACCAGCTGGCTGCACGCGGCGGCTAGCTCCGACAGCGTGGCACCGACAGCCGCCACCAGCGCACGCACGGCCGCCGGATCAATCCGCCGGCCGGCCAGCTTGAACTCCGTGGACACGAATTCGGCCTTCTCGGCGTCCTTCTTCAGCGCCAGGCATTCGACCACCGGCGCACCACTGGCCTTGACGGCATCCAGCAGCTTCTTGCCGCGGGTGCCGCCGCCATGGTGGAGGGCAACGTTGACGTCCGGCTGGGCATCGGCGATGTAGGCCAGCGCGTCTGACAGGAAGGCATCATTCATGGTGGCCAGATTGGTGACTTCGATGAACTTCGCCTCGCCAAAGAGCGACGGGCTGGCGGCCATCGTGAGCTCGCCGGCCGCGTAGGTCGCGGCGTCCATCTTGGTGACTTCGAGGTCGGGATTGGCCGCCCGCAGCTTGCGCCGCAGGTTCTCCAGCGCGCGCAGGGCAATGAACTCTTCCGGCCCCTGGACCAGAACCACCGGTGCCGTCGGAACATCGCGCCAGCTGGCGGTCGACGAGCGGCCGGCGGCGCCCCGCGGAGCTGCAGGCGGGGTCATCGGGGCATCACGGAGCTAGGAAAGATCACGTCATCTAGACTCCCACGGTGCACCGACAATCCCAAGCCCGGCCCGCGGCCGGCTGTCCACGCGGCTGGGGACGTTCGCCGAGGCCTCGACCGGGCGCCGTCTTCGGTGGTCGACCCAGCGAGGAACGGGCGCGGAGACCCTGCGGGACACACGGTCGCGGGCTCTGCGCGTGGCCGTGCGGCCCTGCCGGCGTGGCCCCTGGTGGCCCGACCGGACCGGGTCAGCCGTCGTCCTTGAGCATGGCCCGGAGGCGTTCGTCACCCCAGACCTCGACCCAGTTGACGCAGTCCCGCTCGGATTCGGCCCGGAGCCGGTCCTCCGCGCCCCACAGGGCCCGGTACTCGGCCAGGGCACGGGCCCTGTCCTCCTCGCCCCAGGCCCCGGACGGGTTGCCGCGGTCCTGCCCGGACAGGGCAGCCGCGTGGGCGATCGTGTCGTCAAGCCAGTGCGGGTACGTTGGCGGAAAGGTGTCCGATGTGGCGGGGTGGTGGGCCGTCCCGGCCGGTGACGTCCAAACAGGTTGGCCGATATTTCCGTCCATTTCGGGGGTCCAGCCACGCACCTTGGGCAGGGCTGTGCCGTCAGGGCGGGTGCGCGGCCTTCTGGGTGGTTTCCCCTGCCGGTTTTTGCCGTCCTTTTCGTGTTTGAGCAGGTGGTGTTTGGGGCACTCGCTGGCGAGGTTGGCCGCGGTGGAGTCCCGCCGTCCTCCCAGGCGAGCAGGTGGTCCAGTTCGGTGTGCGCGGTGGCGGTGTTGCAGCCGGGGAACGTGCAGGTCCGGTCCCTGGCGCGCAGCCAGGCCCGCATGGCCTCGCTGACCCGGTACCGTTCCGGGGCCTGGTCCAGGGCCTCCCCGGTCACCGGGTCGGTGAGCAGGCGCAGGAACGAGGGCGCCCCGGCGGCCAGGTCCCGGGCAATGGAGGCGGGGATCGGGCCGTAGCCCTCCAGCTCGGCCGGTTCATCCGTCAGCCCAAGCAGGGCCAGCGCCGGGACGGTGACGAGGATCTGCGTGGCCGGGGCGGGCACCTGTCCGTGGCCGCCGGGGCCGCAGCCGCCCAGTGCGCCGCCGCGGCCATCTCCGGCTGGGCCGTGTCCATCACCGTCGGCTTCCCCTCCAGTGTCGATGGTGCCGGCAATGCCCCCGAGCGGGCCCAGC
Source organism: Pseudarthrobacter sp. P1 (assembly GCF_050156935.1). Classification (NCBI taxonomy): domain Bacteria; kingdom Bacillati; phylum Actinomycetota; class Actinomycetes; order Micrococcales; family Micrococcaceae; genus Pseudarthrobacter; species Pseudarthrobacter sp. P1. Next base: position 1,070,698 of record NZ_CP189584.1, read on the forward strand.
AGCAGGGCCGCGGCGACATCGGCGCGCAGCTGGGCCAGGGGGCGCGGTTCACCGGGTCCTTGGAGGCCGCGGGCGGCGGCGGTGCACCGGTTCCAGACCGCCTGCCCGGCCGCCGCGGAGAGCTGCAGGTGCAGGGAGGACATCCCGTCAACCTCGGGCACCAGGACCAGGGAACGCTTCTCAAACGCCATTTTCGCGCGGGTTTCGATGCTGGCCGGGTGGAGGCGTTCGCGCCGCCGCCGGGCCTTCTCGGTGAACTTGGGCACCGTCGCCCCGGCGGCCAGGGCCACGAGTTCGGCCTCGAACGCGGCCACCTCGCCCGGGTCGATGCCGGGGATGTCCCGGACGGCCTCGACGTGGTCCAGCACCGCGGTGGCGTGCCGCCAGGACAGGTCCCCGGCCTCCAGGGCGGCCAGGGTCGGCCCGTGGTCGCGGACCAGCGCGACGGAGTGGTCCATCAGCCGGTGCGCGCTCTGTTCGGGGATGGTCAGGGCGGTGGCGAGTTCGGCGACCGCGGCCGAATCGTGGACACCGGCCTGCCAGCCGTCCAGGCCCAGCGCCCAGGCCTCGGTGCGGGCCGCGGCGTGCAGACGTTCGGCCAGGGCCGCCTGGTGCGCGGCAACCCGGGCGGAGAACCGGGCCAGGGCGGCCAGGGCCGCGGCGGCGTCGTCGTAGTCGGCCCGTGCCGCGGCGAGCACCCCGTCGAGCAGGGTATCGGGGCAGGGGCCCGGACCGGGGACCGCACGGGCTGGAGGAAGCATAGGCAAGCGGACGGCGGTGATCAGTTCCGCGAGGGTGGGCCGTGCCCCCTGCGCGGGTGTCCCGGCACCGGTGCCGGGTGTCTGGTTCGGTGAACCGTCCATGAATCCATTCCACCAGAAGGCACCGACATTAACCCCTCCGAAAGGGGCCACTTGGGTGTGGTGGGGAAAGATTGTCGAAAATATTCTCCGCAGCACGGTGCGCCGACAATCACCAGCCCATCCGCCGTCAGGATCTCCACACGGCCGGTCTCCACACGGCCGGATCTCCACCCGGCCGCTAGCGACCTCGGTCGATCACCGTGGCCTGGGCCCCAGCGGCGAGGGACCTGCGGTGAGCTTGCGAGCCGTGGGAACGGCCGGGGACGGTCACCGAGGGAAGGTACACCAGACGGTGGTCCGGGCGCCTTCGTCGGTGGTCGACCGAGCGAGGAACGAGCGCACGGAGACCTCGACGAGACACGCGGCCGGGTCTCCACACGGGGCCGGGTCTCCACACGGCCGCAAGCGGCCTCGGTCGACCACGGTGGCCTGGGCCCGGGGCCGCGCGGGACCCGCTGCGAGCTTGCGGGCCGTGGGAGCGGCTGGGGAGCGGGGAACGAACGCGCGGAGACTGCGGGCATGCCACGGGGCCAGACGGTGGTCTCGGGCTCGGCCAACGGAGGCGGCCGCCATCGGGTGCCCGACGGGCCCGGCCAGCGGAAGCCGCCGTCATGGGACGCCCGGCGGGCTGCCGATCAGCCGCTGGCGGCCGAGGCGAGTATCCAGGCAACGATGCCGGCGGCAAGGGACAGCAGTGCCACCAGCAAGGGGAACCCGGCCACTGCCGCCAGGGGTGCGGGCAACCACCGCACCAGCACCACCAGCAATGGCCGCAACCGCGCAGCATTCACGCTGGCCCACAGACCCGCCACGAAGACGAGGGACAGCGCAGCCATCAGGACTGCTCCCCCGGCGCCTTCGGGCCACGGTAGGGACGCGCCGGGCAGGGCAGCCGCAAAACGGGCCGTCGATGCCACCCACCCAACGCCCAGGCCCGCCACGCCTGCGCAGCCCTCGGCCAGCCACGGCAACCACAAGGCGGCGGCGAGTCCGAGCGTGCCGACCATGGTGACCAGGGCAACCACCGGCGCCGCCACCATGTTGGCCGGCACGGCAAACACCGCCAGCCGCGGGGAGAGCAGGACAATGGCGGGCGCACAGAGCAACTGGGCCGCCACCGGGATGGCTATGGCCTGGGCCAGCCAATGCGGCATCCAGACGGCCAACCACCGCGCGCAGCGCTGTCCCACCAGCAGCAGCCCCAGGGTGGCGAGGACGGAAAGGATGAAGGCAAAGTCCGTGGCCAGCCAGGGGTCGGCAATCAACAGCCCGACGACGGCGCAGGACAGCCAGGCGCCGATCCGCCGTGGCCTGCCGGTGAGCATGGCTGCTGCGCCCAGGCCACCCATGACCGCCGCGCGAAGAACACTCGGATCCGGCCCCACGACGGCGACAAAGCCGAGGAGTCCCGCACAGGCCAGCAACGCCGCGGGCCAGCGGGGTATGCGCAGGCTGCGCGCCAGCAGCAGCAGCGTGGCCAGCACGATGGTGCAATTGGCGCCGCTGACGGCCGTCAGGTGGGTCAGCCCAACGGTTTTCATCGCGTCGGACAAATCGGCGGGAAGGGCGCTCCGCTCCCCTGTGACCATGCCGCGCAACAGGCCCACGACGTCGGACGACGCCGGGCCCCAACGCCGCTGGGCCGCCTCAGCCCAGCCCTGCCGGATCGACGCCGTCGTGCTCTCCCAGCCGGAGGGTGCCTGCCGCTCCAGCGGCGCAGTCTTGGCGGTGAGGAAGGCCACGCTTCGCTCGCCCGGGTCCGATGGGCGCAGGGTTCCGGCCAGCCGCACCCGGGTGCCCGGTGGAATGCCGGCCCAGTCGGCACCGCCGATGAGCACCACCGGCGCGTCAGCGGCAAAGCGGACCCCACCGGCCGTACCCTCCACCAGGGTTGCCGCCACCAGGATCCTCCCGTCGAAACCGCCAGCGGCCCTGGCCTCCGATGCGATGACCACCTGGGCGCCGATGGTTGCACCGGAGGCCACCGCACCGGCCAACTGCCCCCGGCCGCGCACCTCTGAGGTGGCCGCCACACCCGCGAACACTGCCGCGGCGCAGAACACCGCCACCGCAACAGGGAAGACTGCGCGGAACCGGGCATCGGATGGCCTGGCTCCCAGGATGAGCAGGGCGGCGCCCACACCAGCCAGGGCCAGCCCAGCCACCCGCGAGACGGCCGGCGGCGCGGAACACCCTAGGGTGTGTCTCCTAATCAGTGGTTTTGCGGTTTGGCATGATTGATGGGTGCCTTCTCGCTATTCCGTGTTGTCCGATGCCCAGTGGGAGTCCATTGCCCCGTTGATGCCCGATTCGTCGGGGAAACCGGGCCGACCCTTCAACGACCACCGGCTGATGACCGAGGGCATCATCTACCGCTACCGGGCAGGGATCCCATGGCGTGATCTCCCTGCCTATTTCGGGTCGTGGAAGACCGTGTGGAAGCACCACCGCCGCAACGCCGCCAACGGGACCTGGGACAAGGTCCTGGCGGCGTTGCTGACCCGCGCGGACACGGCCGGGCTGATCAACTGGGAGGTCTCGATCGACTCCACGGTCAACCGTGCCCACCAGCACGGCACGAACCTGCCCCGCCACACAGGGGGACCTGTCGAATTACAGGAATCTGCTCGACGAGCCTGAGGACCATGCCATCGGCCGGTCCCGCGGCGGGCTGACCACCAAGATCCACGCCCTGGTGGATGGCAACATGCGTCCCCTGGTCCTGCTGCTGGGGCCGGGCCAGGGCGGGGACTCGCCGATGTTTGAGAACCTCATGGAGGCCCTGAAGGTAGAAAGGCCCGGTCCCGGCCGGGCCCGCACCCGCCCGGACCGGGCCATGGCCGACAAGGCCTATTCCTCCAAAGCAATCCGGGCGTACCTGCGCGGGCGGGGCATCGAGTGCGTTATCCCGGAAAAGGACGACCAGAAGGCCAACCGGAAACGCAAGGGCTCCGCCGGGGGACGCCCCGTCAGATACGACAGGGACGCCTACAAACGGCGCAATGTGGTCGAGCGCAGCTTCAACACCCTCAAGCAATGGCGGTCCCTGGCCACCCGCTACGACAAACTGGCCCTCACCTACCGCTCAGCGGCCGTCCTGCACGCCGTCGTCATCTGGAGCGCCGCATTGGGAGACACGCCCTAGGACCGCCCCCACCCAGGCCAGTGCCACGGCGGGCACCAGCCGCAGGTCCACCGCCCGCCGGGGCTCGTCGTTGGACAGCTCCCGGCTGCGCTCCCGCGCCCAGTGGACGACGGCGGTCCCCAGCGTCCGCGCCAGGCGCCGCACGCCGTGGCGCAGCGGTGGGCCGGATTGCACCCTGCGGCGCCCGCCCATACCCACGCCCGGGGCGGCACCGTGCACCGATCCTCGGGCGGCAGCACCGCGGGCCAGCCCCGGGGCCAGCCCTACACCGCCAGCATCGCGCCCAGACCCGGGGTCCGCCGATCCGCGGACCCCTCGGACGGCTGCCCGGGCGAAGGCCTCCCATGCTGGCCGCTCCGGCATCTAGACCGTCACCAACGGCAGGAGCGCCTCGAGCATCTTGGCCCCGATGCCACTCACGGCGTCCAGCTCCTGGATGGAGTTGAATTTGCCATGTTCGGTGCGCCAATCCACAATGCGTTGGGCCAGCACGGGTCCCACCCGGGGCAGCTGCGCCAGCTGTTCGGCAGTGGCGGTGTTCAGGTTGATCTTGGCCCCGCCCGGCACCACCGCACCCGCAGCGGGCACCGGCACGCCGGAGCTGGCCTGGGCCTGGGTCGGAACCAGAATCCGGGCGCCGTCGTCCACCGCCGCTGCCAGATTGAGCGCATCCGGGGCGGCATCGGGCAGCATCCCGCCGGCCGCGTCGATGGCTTGGTAGACCCTGCTGCCCGGTGCCAACTGGACGATGCCTGGACGTGCCACGGCTCCGGCAACGTGCACCAGAATGCGGGCGTCCGCCGCTCCACCGGATTCCGGTGCAGCCATCGAGCCGGTGGCACCGGCCGCCGCCGCACTATCGGTCCCCGGGAGCGCCGCGCCACTGGTTCCGGGCGGCGGCACACCAACAGGTGCCGGTCCCGTGTCTACGGCACCGGAGTCAAATTGGACCTGCGCCTGCTGGAACCAGAGCACCGCGGTGATGCTCGCCAGGACAGCGAGCACCAGCACCACCGCCCGCAGCGTGATCCGCCACCGGATCTCCGGCAGGCCTAGGACCGTATCCGGACCATCGGCCACGGGCCCAGCTGCCGGCCCACCACCGCCGGTTCCGCCGCCGTCCCACGCCAGGCGCTGGTCAAGGCCCTGGCCGTGGTCCAAGCCATGGTCCGGGTCCAAACCAAGGAGTGCAGCCAAGCGGCGGCGGGCGGGAGCCTCCTCCCGCCGTCGTGAGCGCCTCCCCTGACCGGCCATCTTTCCAGCCTAGGAAGCCTCGGCCCCGGTGGTGCCACCGGATGCTGCGGCGTCGATGGAGCAGGCCGCCAGAGGGCCTGTGCAGGACAGCAGGCGGTTAGCGCCGTGCTCCCGGCACCGCGGACAGCCCGTCCCGCCAGGATGCAGGCCGGACCGGCCGGGCCGGCCCACGGGGCGGGTTCCCGCCGAATGCAGCACCCTCGGGCACCACTTCACCCTTCATCAGGAAGGAATCCGCCGCGATCTCGGCACCTTGGCGGATGGAGACCCCGTAGTGGATGAAGGACCCCACGCCGAGGGTGCAGTCCGGGCCAATGTCCACCGCATCCAGCTTGAAGGCACCGTCCTCCATGGAATGGCATTGGACCACGGCCACGGCATTGAGCGTGCAGTAGTCGCCAATCGCCACCAGTGTCCGTTCCGGGATGCCGCAGCCGTCGTCGAAGACCCTCCGTCCCATCCGGACGCCGAAGATGCGCCAGATGACCGGTTTGAAGGGGGTCCCGTTGAAGATCTGGACCGCGGCCGTGGCGCTGAGCTTCCAGTAGCGCTCGTGCTGCCAGAAGTGGACGTCGTAGATGGAACAGAGCCGGGGAACGAGCCGGCCGAACCCCAGGGCGGCCTTCTCCGTCACGATGCCCGTGGCCATGGTCAGGACCAGCATGGCACCCAAGGCGGCCATGGTGGCCAGGATGCCGTCGCCGCCAAGGAATGTCGTGGCCCAGATCGCCAGAATGTCCACGAAGACCGTGAACCATTGGGAGAGCAGGAAGAACACGACGGTCCACGCGTTGTGCCGGTTCTTCGCCGGCAGCCGCAACCGCACCTGTTCTGGCGACTTCCACCCAGCGAACTCCTTGTCCCGCTCGACCGTCCGGGGAATCTCGAAGGGTGGCGAGCCCAACAGTCCCACACCCTGCCTGAATGTCCCTGAAGTGGGGATCAGGACCTTGGTGCCGAAGAGGCAATGTCGCCGATGCTGGCCCCCGCCGGATAGGCAATGTTGCTCCCGAAAAAGCTGTTGGCCCCGAGCCGTATCCGCTGGATGAGGAAGGACGTGGCGGAGTAGTCGGCGTTGATGATGGAGAGGCCGTCGGAGACCATGGTCCCCCTGCCGACAGTTACCAGGTGCGGGCTGTCGTGCTTGAGGCCCACGCCAAAGTTGGATCCGGTTTGCACCACGTTGGGCTGGCGGTAGCCCAGTAGGTTCAGGTAGTGCACAATCATGGAGCTGTCACCGGTGAGGAGCAGCGGGTATTTCAGATTCGTCAGGCGGACGATGGTCCGCTGCATCCCGTAGCGCAGTCCATAGAGCGGATAGACAGTGCCGGGCGTGAGGAACGCGCCCAGCAGCCGGGGCACGGTGATCGAAACGGCGAAGCTGGCCACGATGACGCCAACCAGCAGGACAAGTGCCAGGGCAGCATCTGGGCCCAGAACTGGAGCCGGTCCGGGGCCAGGTCGCCCGAGGGCAGGACGCCCAGCACTACATTGACCAGGCTGAGGGCAAGCCCGCCCAGCAGCACCACCCGGGTAAAGACGGCCCACAGGCCAAACACCAGGCGCTTGCGTGTCCCGCACTCGGCCGGCGCGGGCGTTTCGTAGGCGGCGCCGGCCCGTTGTGCCGGCGATCCGTGCCAGCTCTGGTGGGCCGGGACACTCTGGTAGCGGTGCAGGCTGGAGGCATGTCCCAGCTGCGCGCCGTCGCCCATGGCTGTGTCAATGTCGAAAACGGTGTGCTCACCGACCACCACATGGCTGCCCAGGCTGACGGTGCCCGTTTGGATCCTGCCGGCGTAGGCGCGGTAGCAAGCGAAGCTGGCATCCTTGCGGACCACCGTCCCTGCCCCAATGGTCAAGAGGTCGGTGCAGGCCGGGATCGACGTAGAGAAAATCGAGACCCCCGGGCCGATCTTTGCCCCCAGCGCCCACAGGTACAGCGGATAGACGGGGGTCCCCACGAACAATCTGGCGGGGCTGATGACGGTCAGCGTCTTCACCAGCCAGAACCGCACGTAGCGCAGCCCCCAGAGGGGGAATTCCTCCCGCTTCCACCGTCCGATGAGGATCCATTTGAGCGCGATCGGCAGGACGGCCAGGATGGCGAATGCCAGGACGCCGACGACGGCGGAGCGCCCCAGCACGAAGGCGAGGGTAGGGGCCTGGCTGATCCAGCGGTCGCCCGCCACCGGCACCAACACGGTGATGTACAGGTACGCCATGGCCGCCAGCAGCTGCAGGAAGCCGCAGACAACCAACCCCAGCCGGCCAACCCGCAGGACCTGCGGTGCCGGGGCGGAGGGTTCCGGCACCTCGGTGTCCGCGCTCCGGCGTTCGCCGTCGACGGCGGCGGCCAGGGCGGCAACCGTCGGGTTCAGGTAGAGCGCGCGCATGGATCGCCCGGCCGTCCGGGCCCTGCTGGTCCGCCCGGACGGTGTAGTAGGCAACCAGCTCATCGCGCCCGGGCTCGGGTGCATAGGTGGCGACGATGGCCTGTTCAACCCAAGGGATCTCCGCCACACAGGATTCGATTTCGGCCAGTTCGATCCGGTAACCGCGGATCTTCACCTGGATGTCGGTGCGGCCGTGGTATTCGATGTCGCCGTCGCCGTTGACCCGGCCAAGGTCACCGGTGCGGTAGATGCGGTGGGAGGGATTGTCCGCGATGCCCAGGAAGTCCGGGATGAACGCCGCGGCGGTCAGGTCCGGCCGGTCCACGTACCCCTTGGCCAATCCGATGCCGGCAAGACCGATCTCCCCGAGTTCGCCGTCGGGCAGCACCCTGGACCCGGCAGGATCCAGGATGACGGCCGTGTAGCTGGGCAGCGGTTTGCCGAGCGTCACCGGCCGGGCGGGATCGGCAACGCCCCACGTGGCAGTCACAGTGGCCTCGGTGGGTCCATAGACATTCAGAAAGCGCCGGCCGGGCCGGTGCCAGCGGGCGACCAGTTCCTGGGGGCAGGCCTCTCCCGAGACAAGGAGGAAACGCAGCCCGGGGAGGTCCCGGTCAAGGGTGGCCAGCAGCGTGGGAACGCAGCACAGGGCCGTAATGGCGTTGTCCTCTATGAAGTCCGCCAGATCGGGCCCGAGCAGCGGGTTGCCGCGGGGTTTGGGCACCAGGGTGGCCCCGGCCATCCACGGCACCCAGATCTCCTCGACCGAAAAGCCGAAGGCGATGGTCATGCCCTGGTAGACCCGGTCCTGGGCCTGGATCCCATAGACGGCGGATGCCACGCGGACAAAGTTACAGATGCTCGCATGTTCAATCTCCACCCCCTTGGGTTGGCCCGTGGAACCGGAGGTGTAGATGATGTAGGCCAGCGTGGCCGCGCCGCTCCCGGCATCCGCCAGGCGGGAGGCATCCTGCGCGCGCACCGCGCCGTCGTCGAGGTCAAGGCAAAGGACGGGGACGGCCGGCAGCGGGGCGAGCAGGCCCCGCAACGACGAGAGCGTCAGGACCATGCCCACTCCCGCATCCGAGAGGATGTAGGCGATCCGCTCGCGGGGGAATCCGGCGTCCAGGGGAAACATAGGCCGCCCCGGCCTTCAGGACGGCCAGCATGGCCGCATAGGAGAACGCGGCATCATCAACCAGCAATGCCACCCTGCCCCCGGGGTGCAGGCCCCGGGCCAGGAGGTGGCGGGCGAGCCGGTTGGACCAGGCGTCCAGCTCCTCGTAGCTCAAGGACCTGTCCGCGGTCTCCACGGCAATCTGCCGGCTTCGGCCCTGGGCCCGCAATGTCGCACAGCGCTCCTCAAAGAGCCGGTGGAGCAGTTCCGGTACAGGCGCTCCCGCGGCCGCACCGGGCCGGGCGGGGGCGTGCAGGCGCCCTGCGTGTGCGGCGGCAGGGCCCATTCTTGCCCTGTGCCTGCCTCCGGTCAGCAGGCTTCCTGCACCGCTGTGCTTGCCCATCTGGTCCTCCCCACGAAACGGTTCCGCCGGCCTGGATCAGCGTCCGGCGGTCCCGGCAAGGGCCGTCCGCTCCTGGATGGCCTCCAGCAGAAGGTGGCACGCCATGGCCACCACTTCGGCACTGACATTCAGTGGCGGCAGCATCCGCACGACGGCATCGTTCCGCCCGCCGCACTCAAGGATCAGCCCCTTGTCCAGGGCCGTGCGCTGGATGGAACGGGCCAGCTCTCCGGCCGGTGCGCCGGTGGCGGGATCGGCCATTTCGACACCCCACATCAGGCCGCGCCCGCGCACTTCCCGCACCCAGGAGTTTCCCGCCAGCACCCCTAGCAACCCCTCGATCTGGCTCCCCCGTGCACGGACGTTGGCCAGGACATCGTCGCGCTGGAAAATGGCCACTGTTGCCGCCCCGGCCGCAAACGCCAGCTGGTTTCCCCGGAAGGTGCCCGTGTGGGCGCCGGGCTGCCAGGTGTCCAATCTGCGGTTGTACACAATGATGGCCACCGGCAGGCCGATGCCGCTGAGTGCTTTGGAGGCGACGATGACGTCGGGTTCGATGCCATATTGCTCAAAGGCGAACCAGGTGCCCGTGCGTCGCCCACCTGTCTGCACCTCGTCCACAATCAGTGGAATGTCCAGTTCGCTGGTCACCGCCCGGGCCTTGCGGACAAATTCGTACGTCGCCGGCACCACGCCACCCTCCCCCTGGACGAGCTCAAGAATGACGGCAGCCGGCAGCGCTATTCCGCCGTGGTCGTCCTTCAGCGACATCTCCAGATAGGTGGCGCAATTCGTTGAACACGTCGCCGGGTCCAGCCCCAGCGGGCACCGTGAACAGTAGGAATACGGGAAGAAGTGCACACCGGGAAGCCCGTTGCCTACGGGAGCCTTTTGGTCGACCAGGCCGCTGACGGCCATGGCCGCGGCCGAGCTGCCATGGAATCCGCACTGGAAGGCGATGACATCCCCGCGCCCTGTTGCCGTCTTGCACACTTTGATGGCGGCATCCACAGCGTTCTCCCCCGCCGGCCCGCAAAAATGGACCTTCATCTTCTCGGCGAGGCCCGGCGGCAGTATGGACAGCTGGGCATCGAGGAAGGCGTCCTTTGCGGGGGTGGGAAAGTCCAGTCCATGGGTCAACCGGCCCAACTGCTCCGCCACGGTGGCCACCAGTTCCGGGTGGCTGCGCCCCAGCGACAGGACTCCGGCGCCGGAGAGGAAGTCAATGAACACATTTTCGTCAACGTCCCAAACATACGGCCCCAAACCCGATTCAATCGCCACAGGCAGATGCCGTGGATAGGTCCGGGCGTTGGATTCGCGCCTCTCTTGCCTGGCGAGCAGTTCCGCAGGCCGAGGACCGGGCAGCGGCCCTGCCACATGCGGACGGAGTGGATTGTAGTGCTGTTGGATGGTTGTCATGGAATGCCGTCCTTACTCTGTGGAAGACCCCACAGGCCCGCCCACCGCGCCGGCGGACGAGCCGGATGGGGGTTTCCCCTGCCACTGGCTTGGGCCCTACCCCAGCCTGCGCTCACGTTCCAGGTCCAGGCCGAAGGTGAACTGCACCGCTGACAGTGCCCTGTCCAGTGCTTCGATGGGTGTGATGACGTCAATGTGCATATCCGACGTCGAAATCATGTCGACTTTGGCTCCGACGTCGGACAACGCGCGGAACAGGCGGGGAAAGATCAGTGGATCGGAGCGTATCCCCAGTCCATGGAGGGAGAGCTTCGCTATGCCGACGTCGTAGTGCAGGGCGTGGAATCCAATGGTTGGCCGTGCGGCCATGAGCCCGGCAACCACACGCCGCGCGTCGCACCGGGGCATCGCCAAAGAAATGTCCGTCGCGGTGCTGCCCGCGCCTGACGGATTCTGCACCATCATGTCAACGTTGGAGCCCTCGTCGGCAACGACCCTGAAGATCTCCGCCGCCACACCCGGGGTGGGCGGCACACCGGCGAGGGTGATTTTCGCGAGTTGGGTGTTGGCGCCAACGCCGGAGACCACTGATTGTTCCCTGGGCGACACGGTCTCGTGGCCATGGAAGCGGTGGGGTCGTGTCCGGGTGCGAAACTGATAGCTGCTGGAAATGGCCGGGCCTCCCCTTCGTTGAACAAGCAATGAAACAGGTCCGCTACCCGCGGCCGGCGGCACATCTACTCCTCACGCTTTCCGGGCCTATCGCAGGCACGGACCTTGTGTGGTGCCAGTCGTTTGACGCTTGTCAATACGACCGCGTCGGGTGGACAACGTCCCGCAGTGCAGGAACCGTTTCGCGTCCAAAACTTGAGACCGAAAAGCTTCACAACCAGCAGCGTTTTTACCACCGGGCCGGGAGCATGAACCTGCGGATCTGCTGGATTTTTCCTGAACGTCTGCGGCGCTTCGGAACTGGCAGGCACACCACAATCCCTTCACAGGCAAGCTGGATTCTTCCCGGCGTATACTCTGGCTCACATAGCGCCACACCTGTTCTTCTCCGTGAAGGGACGTAGGTCATGCCCGATCTTTCTGGATTCATCCCGCTGTTGGTCATCCTGGTGGGAATTGCCGCTGCCGCCGCCTTGATCAGGCTCGCCGTGAAGGTGATGTGGAAGGTGGCCGAACCCAACGAGGCCCTGATCATCTCCGGCTTCACCCGGGGCAGCCACGGCACGGCGGACGGCATGGACTTCAAGATCGTCACCGGCAAGGGGGCCTTTGTGGTGCCGGGCCTGCAAACGGTCCGGGCGCTGACGCTGACCTTGAACGAGACCGAGCTCAAGGTCTCCTGCGTCACCTCGCAGGGCATCCAGGTGGTGGTCGAGGGCGTGGTGATCTTCAAGATCGGAGATTCGACGCCGTTCATCGCCAACGCCGCCAGGCGCTTCCTGGGCCAGCAGCCCAAGATGGAAAGCCAGGTCTACAACGTTTTCGAGGGCCATCTGCGCTCGATCATCGGCAGCATGACCGTGGAGGAAATCATCCGTGAACGCGACAAGCTGGCCTCGCAGGTGCGCAGCGCCAGCGGCATCGAGATGGAGAAGCTGGGCCTGGTGGTCGATTCACTGCAGATCAAGGATCTGGAGGATCCCACCGGGTACATCCAGAACCTGGCCAAGCCGCACATTGCCCAGGTCAAGATGGAGGCCCGCATCGCCGAGGCCACCCGGAACCGGGAGGCCTCGGAAAAGGAAGCCGAGGCGGCTGCACTGATTGCCGATGCCCAGAGCATCTCCGCCATCAAGCAGTCCGCCGCCCAGGCCAATGCCGAGCGGGCGCGGGCCAATGCGGCCCAGGCCGGTCCGCTGGCGGACGCCACGGCCCGCCAGCAGGTGGTGGTCCAGGAGACGGAGGTGGCCAAGCTGGAGGCGGACCGTGAGGAGCAGAAGCTCCAGACCACCATCCGCAAGCCCGCCGATGCCAAGGCCTACGCGCAGCGGACCGAGGCCGAAGCCCAGAAGTCCGCCGACATCAGCGCGGCCGAGGCCCGGGCGCGCAAGACCGAGCTTGAAGCCCAGGCCAATGCCACGGCAGCGGCAGCCACGGCCGGGGCCACCAAGCTGACGGGCGAGGCCGAGGCCGCAGCCACCACGGCGCGCGGCAATGCCGCAGCCTCCGCCATCAAGGCCAAGGCGCTGGCCGAGGCGGACGGCATCAAGGCCCGCGGCGAAGCCCTGGGCACCAACCAGGACGCCGTCATCAACCAGCAGCTCGCGGAGAACATGCCCGCCATCATCGCCGCGGCGGCCGAACCGTTTGCCCACGTCGGCCAGCTGACGGTGCTCAATGGCGGCGAGGGCATCAACTCCATGGTGGGCGGCATCCTGTCCCAGGTGGGCAATTACCTCCCGGCGCTGACCGCGGCCCTGAAGAACGGGAAGGAAACGCCGCGGCAACCGCCGAAGGCACCGAATGCATAGGGATGTAGACCGCAGCCTCACCGGCAAGATCGGCCGGGTCAGCGGCCGGATCGGGCCCGGCACCGTCGGCGAGGTCATGCTGGCCTTCCACGGCGGGACCAGCGCCTTCCTGGCCCATCCCTACGACAAGGTGAGCACCTTCGCCGTGGGGGACAAGGTGCTTGTCATCTACTTTGAACCGCCCCAAACGGTCTTTGTCGACGAGCTGCCGGCGGAGCTCAAAGCCCCGGATTAGGCTCCGGTGCCCGCAGTGCTGGAGCGGGTGGAGATGACGACGCCGAGCACGCCGAGCCCGGCATGCGCGGCCAGCACGGCGGGCAGCCGGCTCAACGTGACGGACGCGATGGCACCGGAGCTGGCCTGCAGGTGGTCCGCCACGGCCTGGGCCTGGGCCTCGTTGCCGAAGTGGTGCACGCACAGCCGCGCAGTGGCCACCCCGGCCAGGCCGGCAAGATCGGCCAGGACCAGCTCCTCCAGCCTGGCAATGGCCTTGGGCGCGGTGCGCACCTTTTCCAGTGGCACCACCACGCCGTCGCGGACGGCCAGGATGGGCTTGATGGCGAAGACCGTGCCCAGCCAGGAGGCGGCGGCCCCGATCCGCCCGCCGCGGCGCAGCTGGTCCAGGCTGGGGACATAGAAGAGGATGCGCGTGCGCTCCAGCGTGGCCTCCACGGCGTCGCTGACGCCGTCCAGTTCGCCACCGGCCAGGGCCGCTGCCACGGCATCCTGCACGGCGAAACCCTGCGCCATGCCTGCCGTGCGCGTATCCACCACATGGACGGGAATGGGCGATTTTCCCGCGGCCATGCGTGCCGCCTCCACGGTGCCGGAGAGGGTGCCGGAGATGTGGAGGGAGACGACGGCCGCAAAGCCGTGCGCGGCGGCGTTGGCGTAGGCACGTTCGAACTGGCCCGGCGACGGCCGCGAAGTGGTCACCGGTGTGCCGGCGGCCAGGGCCAGGGCAATCGCCGTATCGAGCTCGACGTCGCCCTCGCTGAAGATCTCGGCCCCGATTTGGACGGGCATCGCCATCACGGTGAGCACGCCGCCGGCGGGCAGGGTGGCAACCCAGTCCGGCGGCAGGGCTGCCGCGGAATCGGTGACGACGGCGATGCGGGGAACCGGGGCATCGGCGGCACGCTGGCGCCCCAGGCGGTCGCCAAAGCGGTCACCAAACCTCTCGCGCAGCCAGGCCCGGACGGCCGTGTCGCGTTGTCCCGCACTCACCGAACGTGGTCCTCTCCCTGCGCCGCCAATGGATCCGGTGGGACCCGCACCCCCAGTCTAGGAGCTGGGCTGGACCGCCAGCGGCTACTGGTCCGCGGCGAGGACAAATTCCGCCCCGGTCCAGCCGCCCAGTGCCTCAACGCGTTCACTGAACGCGGCGTAGCCCAGTCCATCGGGAGCCCCCGACCACATCTTCTGGGCGAGGATGCCCAGCGTGGGCTTGAGCAGGCGGTACATCAGGTGCTCGTCGTAGTCCGCCAGCACCAGATCGTTCCAGAGCGCGGAGGCCGCCCCGCGGAGCTGCGGATGGCCGGGTTCCACCGTCTGGCCGTCGGCAAAGACGTGCGGTTCCCAGCTCTCGAACAGCTCCACGGCGTCAAGGGTTTCGCCGTGGTAGTAGTCAGCCAACGGGACGATGTAGAGCAGGTCGTCATTGGTGTTGATGATGGTGTAGCCGTCCGCGATGGCCTCGTTGGGCCCATACCAACCGTTGTTCCAGGAGCAGATGGTGACGCCGCGGTCGTACCCGTCGCCGCCACTGGCCGGGTCGGTGCCGGCGCCACCGTTCATGTGGGTCAGGCTCCCCCAGGCCACCGGCGCCTTGCCCAGCCCACGCAGATGGGCGGCCATGGCATTGAAGTAGTTCCGGTACACATCCTCGTGGGCCTTGGTGTATTCGTCGGCGCCGAAGTGGACGGCCGGCCCGCGGAACCACGGCACAAACTCGTCAAAGACGCTCTTGAGCACCTCGGTGGCCTCGGGCCGGGACAGGTCCAGCATGTCTGAGTTGCCGCCGTCGAGCCCCAATTCCGGGTTCCAGCGGATGAACGACCGGGAGTGCGCCGGGGCGTCGATCTCCGGCACCAGCGTCATGCCGTGGGAAGCTGCAAGGTCCTCAAAGGAGTCCCAGTCGGCGCGCGTGTAGACCCCGTCCGTGGCGGCCAGCCCGGCCAGCGCCGGATTGTCCGAGGCAAGCCGGAACGCCTGCTGGGCCGTGTCCCAGCTGCGGCCGGTGTCCTTGGCAATCTCGTTGTCGTTGAGGTGGAGGATGAACGTGTTCAGCTTGTACCAGCCCAGGACGCGGATGCAGTCGCGGATGAATTCCGGGGTGGCATAGCGCCGGCCCACGTCCAGCATGAAGCCGCGGACCGGGTAGTTGGGCCAGTCGGCGGCCGTGCCGCGCGGCAGCTCCGCGGAGCCGGCGAGCAGCTGCAGCAGAGTCCGGGTGCCGTAGAACACGCCGCGGGGCGTGGCCGCGGTGATGGTGACGGCGTCGGAGACCTCCAGCCGGTACGCCTCGCCGCGAAGCTCCGCGGCAAAGGGCAACGCCGGGTCCAGGCCGGGAGCGAAAGCCTCATCCAGCACCAGCCGGACCTCGACGGCGGGGGCAGCACCGGTGCGCGGTCCGCCCCGCAGCTCGAGGAGGTCCTGGTCCAGGACAGTCGCAAGCTCCGCGAGTCCGGGGTCGGCGGAAACGGCCAGGGCTCCAGCCGCGTTCAGCCTGCCGGCGCCGGGCAGCCAGTGCTGCAGGGACGGAACAACGGGTGGCGCGGGGGCAAATCCAGTCTGGGGCATAGCGATCCTCGGGTGGACGGCGGACATGAACGGCGAACTGGTTCCTTCGATGGGTGGCCGGGCCGGAAGCCCTGCGGCGGAACCGCACAGCCAGCACATCGGACCAACGCCGGGCCCAGGGCACATTCTTTGCAGCTTGGCGCTTGGCGTGCCGGGCTCAGAAGTGCAGACTAACCGATTCCGGTCCACACCGGGCCCAATATTCGAAGAATGACGTTATTTCGGACGGACTTTTCGGCCAAGCGTTCGGTTGGCCCAACGACGACGGCGGCCCCGCAGCACACGCTGCAAGGCCGCCGCCGGCGGTTCATTCCTGAAGGTGTCCAGGCCTAGGCCGGAACGATGTTCACCAGCTTCGGCGCCCGGACGATCACCGTGCGGATGTCGCGGCCATCCAAGGCCTTGGCCACGGCCTCGGAGGCCAGCGCCAGTTCGCGCAGCTCGTCCTCGGTGATGTCAGGGGAGACCTCCAGACGGTCGCGGACCTTGCCCTGGACCTGGACGACGGCCGTCACTGACGCCTCAACCAGCAAGGACTCCTCCACCGCGGGGAAGCCCGCGTTGGCCACGGAGGCCGGGTGGCCCAGCGTGTTCCACAGGTCCTCTGCCGTGTACGGGGCAAACAGGCTCAGGATGACGGCCACGGCCTCGGCTGCCTCGCGGACGGCCGGATCGGCACCGCCCACGCCGGAATCGATGGCCTTGCGGGTGGCATTGACCAGCTCCATCAGCTTGGCCACCACGACGTTGAACTTGTGGCTGTCCAGCAGGACCTTGGCCTCGTGGATGGTGCGGTGCGTCAGTGAGCGCAGGGCCGCATCGCCAGCGGCGAAATCAACGCCCGGGGCGCTGGCAACGTCCTTGCCCAGGCGCCAGGCGCGGGCCAGGAACTTGGCCGAGCCCGACGGCGAGACGTCCGCCCAGTCGACGTCGTCCTCCGGCGGGCCGGCGAAGACCATCGTCAGGCGGATGGCGTCAACGCCGTACTTGTCCAGCTGCAGGCCCAGGTCCACGCCATTGCCCAAGGACTTGCTCATGGCCTTGCCGCCATTGAGCACCTGGCCCTGGTTGAGCAGGGCACTGAAGGGCTCGGAGGCCTCCAGCATGCCCATGTCGTGGATGACCTTGGTGAAGAAGCGCGCGTAGAGCAGGTGCAGGATGGCGTGCTCGACGCCGCCCACGTACTGGCCCACGGGCATCCACTCGTTGATCTTCGCGGGATCGAACGGGCCCTCGGTGAAGTCCGGGGAGACGAAGCGCAGGAAGTACCAGGACGAGTCCACGAACGTGTCCATGGTGTCCGTGTCGCGCTTGGCGGGGCCGCCACAGGAGGGGCACTCCACGTTGACCCAGGCCTCGGCGGCGGCCAGCGGGGAGGTGCCCTTCGGCGACAGGTCCTCGCCGCGCAGATCCTCGGGCAGCGTGACGGGCAGTTGCTCGTCCGGCACCGGCACCTCGCCGCAGTCGGCGCAGTGGATGATCGGGATGGGCGTGCCCCAGAAACGCTGGCGGCTCAGCAGCCAGTCGCGCAGGCGGAAGTTGACGAACTTCTCGCCGGTGCCCAGCTTCTCCAGGATGGCGATGGCGGCCGGGATGGCCTCGGCCTTGGACAGGCCGTCCAGCTCGCCGGAGTTCACCAGCGTGCCCTCGCCTGTGGTGGCGGTGCCGGACACGGCAGGGTCCTCCTCGCCGGTGGCCAGGACCACGCGCACGGGCAGGTCGAAGGCCTTGGCGAAGTCCAGGTCGCGCTGGTCGTGGGCGGGCACGGCCATGATGGCGCCGGTGCCGTAGTCTGCCAGCACGTAGTCGGCGGCCCAGACCGGCAGCTTCTCCCCCGTCAGCGGGTTGATGGCGTAGCGGCCGGTGAAGATGCCCGTCTTCTCGCGCTCGGTGGACTGGCGCTCGATCTCGCTGAGGGCCTTGACCTGCTCGCGGTACTCGCTCAGCGCCTCGGCGTGCTCCGGGAGCACCAGGTCAAGGGCCAGCGGAGCGTCGGCGGCAACGACAAAGAACGTGGCACCGTACAGGGTGTCGGGGCGGGTGGTGAAGACGGTGAGCTGGTGCTCGGCCTTCTCGCCGTCGGCCTCGATCACGAAGTTGACGTGGGCACCCTCGGAGCGGCCGATCCAGTTCTTCTGCATGGCCAGCACGCGGTCCGGCCAGTGGCCCTGCAGAGCGTCCATGTCATCGAGCAGGCGGTCCGCGTAGTCGGTGATCTTGAAGTACCACTGGTTCAGGGACTTCTTGGTCACCAGCGTGCCGCAACGCTCGCAGGCGCCGTTGACAACCTGCTCGTTGGCCAGCACCGTCTGGTCCTTGGGGCACCAGTTGACCGGCGAATCCTTGCGGTAGGCCAGCCCACGCTCGTAGAAGCGCTTGAACAACCACTGGGTCCAGCGGTAGTAGCCGGGGTCCGAGGTGTGCAGGCGGCGGGACCAGTCGGCGGAGATGGCGTAGCGGCGGAAGGACGCGGCCTGGGTGTCAATGTTGGCGTACGTCCACTCGCTGGGGTGGGCGTTGCGCTTGATGGCGGCGTTCTCCGCGGGCAGGCCGAAGGAGTCCCAGCCGATCGGGTGCATGACGTCGTAGCCGAGCTGGCGCCAGTAGCGGGAGACGACATCGCCCATGGCGAAGGCCTCGGCGTGGCCCATGTGCAGGTCGCCGGAGGGGTACGGGAACATGTCCAGCACATAGCGGCGCTCCTTGGAGCCGTCGTCCACCGGCGTGAACACCTTCAGCTCGTCCCAAATGGCCGGCCACTTGGCCTCCATGGCGGCGAAGTTGTAGACGCCTTCCTCGCTGTCTTGGCCCTGCTCAGTCTGGGACTGCACGCTCACGTACCCTGCCTTTTCATTCAATATTCGGCTAACTGCACTTTAGGTTTTCTTTGAACACACAAAAGCCCCTCGACTCAGCAAGGGGCCAACCGCATGGTGCATGGCCCGCCATACGGGGCCCGTGGAACCATGCGGTTATCTAAGGAGAAGAAAACGCTGCATGAATTCACTTTAGCGCACTACGTAAAAGCGCGACGGCGTTGGGCACCGTCCGGCGCAGCCCACCAGATTTCGGCTCCCGTTCGCCAGCTACCCTCAATCACCGAGGCGGAGCGGCGAAGCGCAGTTGCGTGGGGGCCGGGAGTGGCTTCGGGCACCCGCGAAGCGGGCGGGCCCCCACACAACTGCGCTGAGCAGTAGGAAGCGAACTACTTCACGTCGTCGTCGACCCAGTCCATCGACTTCGTGACAGCCTTCTTCCACAGGCGCATCTGGCGGTCGCGCTCGGCCGGGTCCATGTTCGGCTCCCAGCGCTTGTCCTCGGCCCAGTTGGACGAGAGCTCGCCCAAATCGTTCCAGAACCCCACCGCCAGGCCCGCCGCGTAGGCAGCACCCAGCGCCGTGGTCTCCGTGACCTTCGGACGGATCACCGGCACGCCCAGGATGTCCGCCTGGAACTGCATGAGGGCATCGTTGGCAACCATGCCGCCGTCGACCTTGAGCTCCGTCAGGTCCACACCGGAGTCCGCGTTGACCGCGTCCAGCACCTCGCGCGTCTGGAAGGCCGTGGCCTCCAGGGCGGCGCGGGCAATGTGGCTCTTGTTCACGAAGCGGGTCAGGCCCACGATGGCACCGCGGGCATCCGAGCGCCAGTAGGGGGCGAACAGGCCCGAGAACGCGGGCACGATGTACACGCCGCCGTTGTCCTCCACTGACGCGGCCAGCGTCTCCACCTCGGGGGCGGAGCTGATCATGCCCAGGTTGTCGCGCAGCCACTGGATCAGGGAACCGGTGACGGCGATGGACCCTTCCAGTGCGTAGTGCGGTGCGGCGTCGCCCAGCTTGTAACCGAGCGTGGTCAGCAGCCCGTTCTTCGAGTGGACGATTTCCTCGCCCGTGTTGAAGATCAGGAAGCAGCCCGTGCCGTAGGTGTTCTTGGCCTCGCCGGCCTGGAAGGCGGCCTGGCCGAACGTGGCGGCCTGCTGGTCGCCCAGGATGCCGGCCACCGGCACCTCGCGCAGCAGCTGCGAGGTGTGGACGTGGCCGTAGACCTCGGAGGAGGACTTGATTTGGGGCATCATGGAGCGCGGGACGCCAAAGATGTCCAGGATCTCCTGGTCCCAGGCCAGCGTCTCGAGGTCCATGAACATGGTCCGGGAGGCGTTGGTGACGTCGGTGATGTGCACGCCGCCGTCCGGACCGCCGGTCAGGTTCCAGGTGACCCAGCTGTCGGTGTTGCCGAACAAAAGATCGCCGGCCTCGGCCCTGGCGCGGGCTCCCTCGACGTTGTCCAGGATCCACTTGATCTTGGTGCCGGAGAAGTAGGTGGCCAACGGCAGGCCCACCTTCTGTTTGAAGCGCTCGACGCCGCCGTCGGCCGCCAGCTCGTCAACGATGGGCTGGGTGCGGGTGTCCTGCCAGACAATCGCGTTGTAGACCGGGACACCGGTGTTCTTGTCCCAGACGACGGCGGTCTCGCGCTGGTTGGTGATGCCGACCCCCACGATGTCGTGGCGGGTCAGGTTCGCCTGTGCCAGGGCCGTGCCGATGACCTCGCGGGTGTTGTTCCAGATCTCGGCGGCGTTGTGCTCCACCCAGCCGGCCTTCGGAAAGATCTGCTCGTGCTCGAGCTGGCCGCTGGAGACGATGTTGCCGTCATGGTCGAACACGATGGCGCGGCTGGAGGTGGTTCCCTGGTCAATTGCAATCACATATTGAGACATCTTTGTTTCCTTCTGTAGGGACGGTTGCAAGAAAGGTGAGACGCGGGGACTACTTGATCATTACCGGAACCCACTGGGACATCAGGCCACCGAGCACGCCACCGATGATCGGTCCGACGACCGGGACCCAGGAGTAGGCCCAGTCGCTGGAGCCCTTGCCCTTGATCGGGAGGATTGCGTGGGCGACGCGGGGGCCGAGGTCACGCGCCGGGTTGATGGCGTAGCCGGTGGGTCCACCGAGGGAGGCGCCGATGCCGACAACCAACAGGGCCACGGCCAGCGGGCCGAGCTGGTTCGGCTGGTTGCCCAACATGAGGATGACGAAGACCAGCACGAAGGTTCCGATGATCTCAGTCACCAGGTTCCACGTGTAGTTGCGCATGGCCGGGCCGGTGGAGAAGACCGCCAGCTTCGAGGCGGCCAGGGGCTCCGCATCGAAGTGCTGCTTGTAGGCCAGCCAGCACAGGACCGCACCAATGAAGGCACCGGTCAGCTCGCCGCCAAAGTAGGTGAAGATCGATGCGCCGTCCACGGGGACTCCCGGAACAAATTCCTTGGCGCCGCTGGACACGATGCCCAGGGTCACGGCCGGGTTCAGGTGGGCGCCGGACTTGGCGGCAACAAACACACCGGCCATGACGGCCAGGCCCCATCCCCAGTTGACGAGGTGGAAACCGCCGGCGTTGCCCTTCGTTCCCTTCAGGGCAACGTTGGCCACAACGCCGCAACCCAGCAGGGTGAGCATCATGGTTCCCATCACTTCTGACAGGAAGATGATTCCAAGAGACATCTTTGACTCCTTAGTTTCTATTCTGTTGTGGGGCGGCTCGAGTGAGCACCGCCCATTCTTGTGCCGTCAGGCTTGTAGCCTCAGGCGATCAAGCTTTGGACCTGGACCCCGTGGAAGCGGTCCAGGGTGTCTTGCGCGTGCGCAATCTCCGCCGTGCGCGTTGCCGCATCCCAGCCCAGCGGTGCGGCAAGCGCCTGCGCCAGCTCGTCGAGCAGCTCGGCGGTGACCAGGCCGCGGAAGGCCAGCGACGTGCGGCGGATCAGCACGTCGACGAGGTGGCCGATCTGCTCGTTCTCCACCATGAAGGCAACCTCGCGGGTGCTCAGCTCATGCGTGGATTCGAACACCTTGTCATCGCCGGCCTGCAGGTAGTCGATGACCGCGGCGGCGCGGGTGCCATAGCGGGTCAGCAGGACAGCGACACGGGCCGCGTCAACGGTGTCGGTCGCGTGGGCCGTGATCCATGCCTCGACGGCGGCATCGGTGGCCGGGAAATCGGCACCGCCGCCGATGGCCAGCGTGGCCGTGGAAACCTGGCGCTCGACGCCCAGCAGGGCCAGGACGTCGTTGGCGAGGTGCTCGGAGAGGGCGCGGAAGGTGGTCCACTTGCCACCCACCAGGCTCAGGGCCGGGACCGGCTTTCCGGCGATGGTGTGGTCCTCGCGCTCAATGCGGTAGTCGCGGGAGACAAAACCGGGGGCCGTCTCGTCGTGGCGCGGCAGCGGGCGGACACCGGAGAAGGTGTAGACAATGGAGTCCTTGTCCACGGTGATGGCCGGGAACACATGGCCAATCAGGTCGAAGAAGTAGTCAACCTCCTCCGCGGTGCACACGGCGTCCTTGTCCATGTCGGCGTCGACATCCGTGGTTCCCACCAGCACGCGGTCGCCCATCGGGTAGATCAGCACGATGCGGCCATCGGTGTGCTCAAAGAAGATTTCGCGGCCGTTGCAGGCGGCCAGCAGTTCGGGGTGGTCCAGCACGATGTGCGAGCCCTTGGTGCCGCCCATGAAACGGGTGGCGGCCCCCATGGCCTGGTTGGTCTTGTCCACCCAGGCGCCGGTGGCGTTGACGATGACGTCGGCGGTGAAGGTGAAGCTCTCCCCCGTCAGCTGGTCCGTCAGTTCGACGCCGTCGGCCGTGATGGCGGTGACGGCCAGGTAGTTGGTGGCCCGGGCGTTGCGCGTTCCGTCGGCGGTGCGGCCGGCCTTCTCGCCGTCCTGGAGCACGTCCAGGGTCAGGCGCTCGGGGTTGTGCACCGAGGCGTCGAAGTAGCTGGCCGTGTATTTGATCCCGGCGTTCAGGGCGGGCAGCTCGGCCAGTGCCTTGGTGCGGCCCTTGAACTGGTGGCGGGGAACCGTGCCGCCGTCGCGGGAGAAGGAGTCGTACAGGCTCAGGCCCAGCTTGATCAGGAACGCGCCGCGCTCCTTCGGCTTGCCCTGCTGCTTGTGCGTGAGGAAGCGAAGCGGCGCGGACAAGACGCCGGAGACGGTGCTGAAGATCGGGATGGTGGTCTTGAGCGGCTTGACGTAGTGCGGGGCAAGATTCAGCAGGCGGTTGCGCTCCACCACGGATTCGCGCACCAGGCGGAATTCGCCGTTTTCCAGGTAGCGGATGCCGCCGTGGATCATGTGCGAGGAGGCACCCGAGGCACCTTGGCAGTAGTCGCCGCGCTCCACCAAGGCCACGTCAACGCCCTGCAAGGCCAAATCGCGGAACGTGCCGACGCCGTTGATCCCGCCGCCAATGATGAGCGCCGATGCGTTGGGGCGTTCGCGCAGCGAGAGCACTTCGGGACGGGATGAGGTGGCGGTCTCGGTGTCGGCGGCAGTGGTGGATTTGGAGCCAAGGATTCTCAATGTGACCTCTTCGAGTCCCGATTTTTCGCGCTGGTGGGCGCCTTCTTCCATTATTGTTTGAATAGCTGGAAAATATAGTCAAGCGGCATGCACAAACGTGCAAAAATGGAGTGGGTCACATGGGAAGTTCTCGCGCAAAGGCCTCGGATGCGCTCCGGGCTGCACAAATGTATTACCTTCAGGACCTCACCATGGATGCCATCGCACGCGAGCTGCGGACCTCCCGGTCCACCGTCTCCCGGCTGCTCTCCACTGCGCGGGAGACGGGATTGGTGCAGATCCAGATCCGCTCCCCCATGGACCGCGCGCCGGAGCTGGAGCGCGCCATCCGGGCCAAGTACAAGGTGGATGTCCATGTGGTTCCGGTGGCTGACACCCTCAACGAGGTGGAGGTGCTGGAGCGCGTCTGCCTGCAGGCGGCCCGCACCATCGGTCCGCTGGTGGATTCCAACGCCGTCATCGGGGTGGCCTGGGGAGCCACCATCAGCGCCGTCAGCCGGCATCTGACCCGCAAGGTCACCCACGGCAGCGTGATCGTGCAGTTGAACGGTGCCGGCAACACGCAGACCTCCGGCATCACCTACGCCAGCGAGATCATGCGCCGCTTCGGCAACGCCTACAGCGCCCGGGTGGAACAGTTCCCGGTGCCCGCCTTCTTTGACCAGGCCGAAACCAAGAAGCTGATGTGGCGCGAACGCAGCGTGCTGCGCATCCTGGGCCTGCAGGAACGGATGACGATGGCCATCTTCGGCGTCGGCTCCATCGATGCCGATGTCCCCAGCCATGTCTACTCCGGCGGCTACCTGGACGAGGGCGACATCGACTCCCTGGCCGCCAGCGCCGTCGTCGGCGACGTCGCCACGGTGTTCTTCCGCGCGGACGGCTCGAATGCGGGCATTGTGCTCAACGAACGCTCCTCCGGGCCGGACCTGGCCCTGCTGCGGCAGGTCCGGCGCCGGATCTGCGTGGTCTCGGGCGAGTCCAAACTCAACGGTCTGCGCGGCGCGCTGGCCGCCGGACTGGCCACCGACCTCATCCTGGACGAGGCCACCGCGCGCCTGCTCGTGGAGTCCGACGGCGCTGACGCGGCGGAGGCGATGGGTTTCCTGCCGCTGGGGTAGCGCGCGGGTCGGTAGAGTTGGGGCATGCATACGGCCCCCTCAGTGACCCTCAACAACGGCGTTTCCATCGGCTCGGTGGGGTACGGCCTCTACAAAGTGCCGCTGGAGGACAGTGCCCAGCTGTGCGGGCTGGCACTGGAGGCCGGCTACCGCACCCTGGACACGGCCGCCCTCTACGCCAACGAGGCCGGCGTGGGCCAGGCCGTCCGCGCGGCCACCGAGGAATGGCTGGAGCGCGAGGACATCTTCGTGACCTCCAAGGTCTGGAACGACAGCCACGGCTACGGCGCCACCCTGGCCGCGTTTGAGACCACCATGGCGACGCTGGGCCTGGACTATCTGGACCTGTACCTGATCCACTGGCCCTGCCCGGACCGCGACCTCTACATCCCCACGTACAAGGCGCTGGAGAAGCTGTACCACGACGGCCGCGTGCGGGCCATTGGCGTCTCCAACTTTGAGGCGGAGCACCTCGAGCGCCTGCTGGCGGAGACCGACGTCGTGCCCGCCGTAAACCAGGTGGAGTTGCACCCGTGGCTCCAGCAGCGCGAACTGCGCGCCCTGCATGATTCCGCCGGCATCCACACCCAGGCCTGGAGCCCGCTGGCCCGCGGCCAGGTGCTGGCCGATCCCGTGCTGGCGGCCCTGGCGGCGGCGCACGGCAAGTCCGTGGCGCAGATTGCCCTGCGCTGGCACCATCAGAGCGGCATCCTCACGGTGCCCAAGGCCAGCTCGGCCGCGCGCATTGCCGAAAACCTGAACATCTTTGACTTCAGCCTCAGCGCGGAGGAGATGGATGCCGTGGCGGATCTTGACCGCGGCCACCACTCCGGTTCCAATCCCGCCCTGATGAACTAGCACCCAACCACTGGACGGCACGGTCGTGACCCAAATTTCGCTCAGCCTTGGCCCGCGCATGCGCGAGCACACCCTGGAGCTGGACGGCGCCACCGTCCACTACTGGGAGTACGCCCCGCTGGTGGAGTCCGCCGGTACCCGGACCATGCTGGTGGTGCACGGGTTCCGCGGCGACCACCACGGCCTCGAACGTGTGGTCCAGGAGCTGCCCGGCATCCGCATCATCATGCCGGACCTGCCAGGCTTTGGACGCTCCGAGCCGTTCCGCAGCGCCCCGCACGACGTCGAACACTACGGCCGCTTCCTGGCCGCGTTCATGGCGGCGCTGGGCCTGGGCCCGGACACCGTGCTGCTGGGCCATTCCTTCGGCTCCATCGTGGCCAGCCACTTTGTGGCCGCCGATCCCACCCGGGTGTTCCCGCTGGTCCTGGTCAATCCCATCGCCGCCCCCGCGCTGGAGGGCCCCAAGGGCGTGCTGTCCAAGCTGGCCCTGTTCTACTACCTGGCCTCCGCCCGGCTGCCCGCCCGGCTGGGCAACGCCCTGCTGCGGAGCAAGCTGATTGTGAAGGTCATGTCCGTCGCCATGGCCAAGACCAAGGATAAGGACCTGCTGGAGTTCATCCACGACCAGCACAACCGCTACTTCAGCCTCTTCGCCAACCGGGAAATGCTGCTGGAATCCTTCCGCGCCTCCATCGGCGGGACCGTGCGCCAGGTGGCCGGCCGGCTGACCCTGCCGGTGCTGCTCATCGCCGGTGCAGACGACGAGATCGCCACCCTGCCCACCCAGCACAAGCTCATGGAGCTGCTGCCAGATGCCGAGCTGGTGGTCATCGACGGCGTCGGGCACCTGATCCACTATGAAACGCCGGCCCCGGCCGCCGCAGCCATCACCCGCTTCCTGGAAAGGCACCCGGCCAAGTGAACACCCCCTCCCCCGCCTTCGACGCCGCCGGCAGGCCGCTGCACCTGGTCATCGACGCCCGGTTCACCCGCACCGACCACCACGACGGGATCAGCCGCTACGGCGCCAGCCTGATGGAGGCCGTGGCCCCGTACGCCCGGGTCACCATGCTGATTTCCGACGAGCGCCAGCTCGCCCTGCTGCCGGACCTGCCCTATGTGAAGGTCACCAGCCCGCTCTCGCCGCGCGAGCTCTTTGTCGCCGGCCAGATCAACATGCTGGAGCCGGACCTGGTGTTCTGCCCGATGCAGACCATGGGCAGCTGGGGGCGGAAGTACCCGCTGGTGCTCACCCTGCACGACCTCATCTACTACGAGCACCCCACCCCTCCCGGCTTCCTGCCGGCACCGATCCGCGTGCTCTGGCGGCTGTACCACAAGGCCTACTGGCCCCAGCGGCTCCTGCTGAACCGGGCCGACGTCGTCGCCACCATCAGCAAGACCACCCGGGCCCTGATGGAACAGCACGCGCTGACCCGCAAGCCCATCCGCATTGTCGGCAACGCGCCGCAGGGTGCCCGCGTGCCGCGCAATGCCACCGTGGCGCCGGAGAAGACGCTGGTCTACATGGGCTCGTTCATGCCCTACAAGAACGTGGAGACGCTCATTGCCGGCATGGCGGAGCTGGGAGGCTTCACGCTGCACCTGCTCAGCCGGGTCAACCCCGCGCGCCGGGCCGAGCTGGAGGCTCAGATCCCCGCCGGCGCATCCGTCGTCTTCCACAACGGCGTCACGGACGCCGAATACGACGCCCTGCTGCTGCGCGCCACGGCCCTGGTGACGCTGTCCAAGGCCGAGGGCTACGGCCTGCCGCTGGTGGAGGCCATGGCCCTGGGCACCCCCGTGGTGGTGGCCGACACCGACATCTTCCGCGAAGTGGGCGGCACAGCGGCCAGCTACGTCGCGGCGGATTCTGCTTCAGAGTTTGCCGCAGCCGTGCGTGCGCTGGCCGAGCCGGGCGTCTGGCAGGCGCGTTCTGAAGCCTCGGTGGCCCAGGCGGCCACGTTCAGCTGGGATGCCTCGGCGCGGGAGCTTCTGGCCATTGCTGAGGAGCTGGTGGCGGCGAAGGGCTCTGCCGGCAAGTAGGGCGGCAGCCTGAACCTCTGGCCATTAGGTGCGGTGGCGCGGCACACTTGACCCAAGCGGCCTCCCCCGTCCCTGGCGGAGGCGGATCAAGACCCAATCGCAGGAGACGCCATGACCACCGAAGAGCATCGGTCCAATCTCGGCACACGTGAGGGCGGCTACGGCGCCCCCGAGCCCGAGGATGAAATCCCGCACGGCGACGGCGGCTCCGAACCTGGTGTTGAGCCGGCAGATGAAACCACGGCCGACGGTGACAGCGATGGGGAGAATCCGGACGGATCCTGATCCTCCTCCATCCACCGGATTCCCAGCCAGGTTCCAGGACCAGAAGTCATTGCCTGAACCGTGTTGTGCTGCCGGGCAACCGTACACTCCTCCCCGGCAACGATCTCGACGAGCGTCACCGCAGGGCTCCCCTGTGGTCTGTGCCCCCAGATCGCCGAAGTACGCCAGGATGGCCTCTCGTCCCTCCTGCGGACCGGACCGCGCATTGTTGCCGGCAACGTGCCAGAGTGCATCGTCGGCAAACAGCCTGCCCAGGGTCGCCATATCACCCACTATGAACGCCTCATCGCCGCGCCTGACCAAATCTGCATTTCCCTCGGCACCCATGGTGGGCACCTCTCCGTCATCGTTGTCGGATTGTTCCCCACGGTTCAAGGCTCTTCTTGCCGCTGTGGCCTGTCGACGACTTGGCGGGTTGGGTCGGCTGGCATGGCTCTGGCATTCGGGCGTGGTCGAGGAGACTGTTCAATGGAACACGCCAGCCCGTCCTGCCCCGTCAGCAGCTCCTGACAGCCCTCGGCCGCACCTGCACCCGGAGCGAAAGCTTCCCGCAACTTGTATCCCCGCCTGCCACGGACCAAGCCCACGGTGATGCCTCCCGCAATGGCAGTCCAGAAGACTACGGCGAGGATCGTTGGTGCCGCGTGCGGCGCCAGAGTGAAGGTGATCCAGATGCCGACGACAACAGCGATGGCTGCCAGACTCCACAGTGCTCTGGCAATGGTCGTCCTGCGATGTGCTGCCACGCGAACTTCCCCAAGATGTTGCCACAGCCTACGCCCGTGCTGGATGTTCCGCATGTGTCCCGCAGCCCCGAAGACGCACAGTGCGGGGCTGCGACTGCTTGGTCTACCGGCTCGCCAAGGCGGAACGGCAGCTCTCGCCAATCGTTTCGGAGCGGCGATGCGCTGAACTTCAGATCCTGTAACCCTATCCCTGCAGTTGCCTTCATGGCCGAATTTCGGCAATACATTGCCGAAACGGGTCGCGAGGCGGATCCAATGCCTCCAGAATCGCCAAATCGGCAGGATCCTGCCGATTTGCGCGAACGAGTTACGGCCACCACTGGCCGTCGCAGGGACTTATGTTGGCGATGGGAGTCCCCAATTGGCGCCAATATCCCGGGCGAGTTGGGCTTCGACGCTTCTTTCCAGCAGATCAACTTCGACGATGCCGTCGGTCCTGACTGTGCTGACCGGCCCGAGAGCCAGTGGTTGAGCGCCCCGAACCCACCCGGCCCATCGTTCATGCGCGTCCTCCCCTACAGGACGAATGGCATGCCGCACGCGGGCACGGCAGCGGGCCCAGGCCACCTCCGGCGCGATGTCGCACCAGACTGGCAAATACGGGATTCCCGGCTTTGGCCAGACCAGCACGCGCGTACCCGAGATCACGGCGTTTCACCCAGGACGACTCAACAATGGCTGTCCCACTGATAAGCCCGGCCACATGCCACTTCGCCTCCGATGCCAGGGCACCCAAGGGTGTCCCCGCCACGGTCATGGCCGTGATGTCGGCATAGGCGTCCATCAACGTGTCTTTTAGCACAGAACTGGAATGTCTAGAAGGTCCCCGCGTCCATTCGCCAGTGTTGTCTTGCCAGAGGCTGGGATGCCGTTGATGAGGATGAGCTGTTCGGCCATGCTTCACTCCATGTCGGTGCCAGCGGCCGCTGTCCGATGGCCTGTTAACATTGCAATGGTGCCAGACGGCGGCCGGCACCAGCCGCTGGGCAATGAAAGAGTCAGGATTGAAGCCAGAAATGTACATCAAGATCTGTGGTCTTCAGACCGCCGAAACCGTTGCCGCGGCCACCGCTGCAGGAGCCGACGCCGTCGGATTCGTCTTCGCGCCAGGCAGTCCGCGGACCATCAGCGCTGACCTCGCACTTGAGCTTGGGCGCGAAGTGCCCCAGGGAATTGAGACGGTTGGCGTTTTCCGCAACCAGTCCATCGACGAGGTCGTGGACACCGCACGCCGCGCGGCGCTGACCACCGTCCAGTTGCACGGCGATGAAACGCTGGCGGACGTGGCCCGCCTCCGGAAAGAGGGGTTCCGCACACTGCGTGCCTTCTCGGCGGCGGCCTACAGCGCCCTGGATCAGGTGGAGAAGCAGGCATGGGAATCCGAACGGATCCTGCTGGACGCCGTCGAGCCCGGAACCGGCGAGACCTTTGACGCCAGCGACCTCCACGATGGGTCGCCGTCAGGCTTCTGGCTGCTGGCTGGCGGCCTTACGCCACACAACGTTGCCCAGCTCGCCAGCACCCTGCGACCTCAGGGCGTGGACATATCCAGTGGGGTGGAATCCAGCCGCGGCGTGAAGGATGCCCAGCTCATTCGGGACTTCATCGAAGCTGCTCAGACTATTCCTTAGTGCTACCGCCCGACCCGGAGAAGACAACAGATGCCCCGATCCGAAGATCGGGGCATCTGTGCCATTCACGGGAGTTTGCCATTCGGGCTAAGCGTCCAGATCCTTTGCGATCAGAGCAGCAATTTCTTCCACTGCTTCAGCGTTCTCCGACTCCACTGTCACAGATGAGCCAAAATCGGCGCCGAGGGTCATGATCATGAGGGCGGAGGTCGCATCTACCTCGTCGTCGCCACCGATGCTGAGCAGAATCTCATCGCCGTAGGCACCAGCAGCCTTGGCAATCATGGCAGCGGGGCGGGCATGCAGGCCCACCGGGGATCCGACTAGAACCGTCTGCGTGGTCATTCTTTTACTCCTTGGAATATTTCTGGGGTGAATTATGAAAGAAAATCGAGAGCCGTGGACCTGGCCTCAAGTGCCGTGGTGCAGCCAAGAACAGCGGTCGCGGCCAACCGGCATTGCTCCAGCACCACGGTTGACAGCTGGGTCCCGACGGCGGCCACTGCGCTTGGGGCCATGGACAGGCTGCTCACGCCCAGGCCGATCAGGATGCATGCCAAAAGCGGGTCCGCAGCTGCCTCCCCACAAACTCCGACAGGCTTTTGGCTTCTGATGCCTGCCGAGGCCGCGAGGCGGATGAGTCGCAAGACCGCTGGCTGCCAGGGATCGGTCAACGCAGCCAGGGAAGGTGCCATGCGGTCAGCTGCCATGGTGTACTGGGTCAGATCATTTGTTCCGATAGACAAGAAGTCGACTTCTGCCAGGAATGCGTCGGCCAACAACGCCACCGAAGGCACCTCGACCATGAGCCCCGGTGACATTCGCCGCTCCCGGCAGGCGGCCGCAAAGGAGCGCGCCTCATCGATCGTGGCCACCATGGGAGCCATCACCTTGGCCGTGGTGCCACCGTGCGCTGTGGCGGCCAGTGCAATGGCATCGAGCTGGCGCTGCAGCAACCCTGGGTCGGCGTGGCCGAGTCGGATGCCCCGTACGCCCAACGCCGGGTTTTCCTCGCGGGCATGGGCCACAAAGGGGACCGGCTTGTCAGAGCCCGCGTCGAGGGTCCGGAAGACCACTTTCTGGCCTGGGAAGGCTGCCAAAACTTCGCCATAAATGCCGGCCTGTTCTGCAACGGCCGGTTCGTGCTGGGCCGAAAGGAAACACAGTTCCGTGCGGAACAGTCCCACACCCTGTGCCGGGAATTGTGCCGCCGCGCGTGCGCCGGCGCCGTCCTGCACATTGGCCAGGATTTCGACCGCGGTTCCATCCTGGGTGCGGCCCGGCCCCTGCCAGGACTGCACAGCGCGGCGGCGCTTGGCATCTGCCTGGACTTTGGCCTCTGCTTCGGCCGGCTCGGAGCCAAATGTGACCGTTCCGGCCGCGCCGTCAATGAGGACCATGGTGCCGTCCGCGATTTCAGCCAGTTCCACGGCAGCAACCACGCACGGAATTCCCAGCTGCCGGGCAATAATGGCGGTGTGGCTAGTGGGTCCGCCCAGGCGGGTGGCAATGCCGTGGATCAAGGCCGGGTCAAGCGTCGCCGTGTCCGCCGGGGCAAGGTCCTCGGCCAACAGGATGATGGGGCTTTCCGGCGTGGGGACGCCGGGTTCCGGCAGTCCAAGCAGCTCCGAGACGGCACGGTTGCGGATATCGCCAAGGTCGGCAACCCGCTCAGCCATCAAACCGCCCAGCTTCTCAAACTTGGCGATGAACTGCGCGATCGCGGCCACCATGGCAGCTTCTGCCGTGGACCCTGCAGAGATGAGTTTGATTGCAGTCCGCTGGAGGCCGCGGTCAGTTGCCAGGGCTGCAGTTGCTCCAAGGACTTCCGCGGCTGCTCCGGAGGCGACCGCCGCACGTGCCGTGAGCCTGGCAGCCACCGTTTCAACTGCTGCCTTCCACCGGGCAGCTTCGGCCTCCCGCGCATCATCTGGAACCAGTTTTTTAGAGCAGTGGGGCAGGACGGGCGCCGGCTTGACCCAAAGTGCGGGCGCATAGCCAAGCCCGGCCACAACCCCTGTTCCGGTGGTGGCAATAGCGTAGTCAATCATTTTGAATCCTAAGTATTGAGCATCTCGACATAGAGACGACTTGTATGCAGCGCCAGGTAGGAGACCTCGTCCGCACCGAGATCTCGGCGAAGTGCGCCACCAATGAGCTTGGCCACCTCCAGGGCGGCGTCCGCGGCGTCCGGGTACGCCTGACGGACGGAGGACAATACATCCACTCGGAGCGAGGCGGAACCCGTGGCTTCGGCCGGCCGCGCAAAGAGATAGCGCAGGTGCGTCACGAAGCGCGAAGCGCTCAGCGCGTTTTCGTCAATGTTCTTTCCCCACCGCACAGAAAGCAGCGAAAAGACCCTGGCGATGGTCTCGGTCATGGCGACTGTCTTGGAAAAATCAGCCTTGGACCATTGCTGGTTGACGAAGTGCAGGGCGAACGCCACCCACTCCTCCTCCTGCAACTGCACTCCCAGCCGCTGCATGACCAGGGCAACAACGCGCCGCCCCAGGTTTCCCTCGGCCGGGTAGAGCTGGGCCACTTCCCACCGGAGCGGGAAATCGACCTTGATGCCGTCACGGGCGCGCTGCACGGCGAAGCCTAAGTGATCCAAAATGGGGACCAGCAATGATTGTCTGGGTTCCAATTTCAGTTCTGCCTGGGCCATCGCTGTAATTTCCTGCGCCAGGTCAATCTGCTCCAGTGGAGCATCGCTGAGCACGCCGGCAACATGGCTGGCAGCATAGCTGCCATCGGGTACAAACCTTTGATCCGCCGCATCAAGATCAACAGGTTCACCAGGTTTGTGGTTAAAGCCGATTCCCTTGCCCACAAGAACCGTCTCGCTGCCGTCACTGAGCTCGGCAAGGAGAACGTTGTTGTTGTAAACCCTCTTGATGGTTGCGGATGCTCCGCGGTTCAGGTCCATGGTGATGCAATCCTGGCAGATGCTCGAGCGCAGGCAGCGCCCGTGACGGGCACCATGCTATTTCTTCCGAACGGTGATGACAGGCGAACCGTTGGCAGCGCCGATTTGAGTCTCGGCAATGGCGAAGTCGCCGCCGTTGGCCACCAGAACCGGTGTGACCATGGAGGGGACCAAAAGCGCCATCTGGGCCAGATCGCAGGTGATGATGACGTCACCTTGCTGGACACGGTCGCCCTTTGCCCGGTGGGCAGTGAAGCCTTCACCCTTCAACTTGACCGTGTCCATACCAATGTGGACCAGTATTTCCGCGCCGGCATCCGTCCGCACTGCGAACGCATGCAACGTCTTCGCAAGCAAGACCAATTCCCCGTCAACAGGACTGCGGAAGGATCCTTCGCTGGGGCTAACCGCAAAACCCTCGCCAACAGCACCACTTGCAAACACCGGGTCCGGCACTTCGCTCAGTTCCAGCACGGTTCCGGGAGCCGGGCGGAAAACCGGTTCGCCCTTCTTCTTGAACATTTTCAACATCTGATTGACTCCTAAGGTCGTTGGGCTTTGGGCGAGGGACTAGTCGTCAATGCCAAGGCTTTCATTAATAGCGTTCTTGTAGAGGACCGCTTTGCCCCCATAAACGGCTTGGACGCCGCCACTGACCTCGAATACCCCAGTAGCACCGAGCCGGCGGAGTTTGTCCTTGTCCACTTGGCTGGGGTCCTTGACGGACACACGCAACCTGGTGATGCATGCGTCAACATCGTCCAAGTTCTCCGGCCCGCCCAGCGCAACAAGAATCTGTGCAGCTTCCTGCTGAATCGGAGTACCGGCCTTGTCGCTGCCGACTGTTGCCGGCACCAGCTCAGAATCACGGTCCGAGGCGGGTTTTGCGTCGCTTTCCAATGTGTCTTCCAAGTGGCCGGGTGTGCCAAAGCGGAACTTCTTGATCAGGATTTTGAAAGTGAAGTAGTACAGGAAGAACCACACGATTCCCACCGGGATGACCAGCAGCCAGTTGGTGCGATCGTTTCCTTGGAAAACACCAAACAGCAGGAAGTCGATGAGGCCTCCGGAGAAGGTGTTGCCGATCCTGATGTTGAGGAGGTCCGCAATCAAGAAGGACAATCCGTCAAAGACTGCGTGGATCACATAGAGGATGGGTGCCACAAAGAGGAACATGAATTCAATGGGTTCAGTGATTCCCGTGATGAACGACGTCAAGGCAACGGAGGCAAAAAGGCCTGTGTACTTTGCCCTGCGGCCCTTGGGAATACAGTGCCACATGGCCAGACATGCGCCCGGGAGGCCGAACATCATGGTGTCAAAACGGCCTGCGAAGAAGCGGGTTCCTTCGGTGAACAGTCCAACGTGGTTCGGGTCTGCGAGCTGGGCGAAGAAGATCTTCTGCGCACCTGCCACTTGGACTCCGTTGACCATTTCAGTGCCGCCCAGCGGCGTGTACCAGAACATGGGATAGATCATGTGGTGCAGACCCGCTGCACCACTGAGTCGAAGCAGCGAGCCGTAAAGGAAAGTTCCAAAGGCGCCCATGCCAGCGATTCCGGTACCGGCGCTGACCAGCCCCTGCTGTACAGGCGGCCACACGATGAAGAAGACGGCGCCAACCACGATGGCCGCAAAGGCCGTGGCGATCGGTACAAATCGGGAGCCGCCAAAGAAGCCGAGAACGGCAGGCAATTGAATGTTGTTGTACCTGTTGTGCAGCATGACAGCCGCACCGCCCACGACCAGCGCCCCAACCACACCGGTGTCAATCGCTGCGGAATCAGGGCTGAAGATCCCCAACAGGGCTTTGGTCGTTGCCACCATCACCAGATATCCCACAACACCGGCAAGAGCGGCGGTTCCCTTATCTCGCTTGGCCAGACCGATGCACAGGCCAACGGCAAGAAGGATCGCCAGGTTCTCAAAGACTGTCGACCCGGCAGCCGACATGACGCCGAAAATGCCCTGCAGGACATGGTTGTCCAGCACAGGATAGGCCGCGACAGTAGTCGGATTGGAGAGGGCCCCACCGATGCCCAGCAGCAACCCGGCTGCAGGCAAAATGGCAACCGGCAGCATGAAAGCCTTGCCGAACTTTGAAAGCTGCTTGAACACTTCAGTTCCCTTCGCTCGTAGCTCGACGACGTCGTCAAGCCAGCATCTGAGCCGAAGAGGGCCGTGCATTTCCATTAGGGGCGCATATATTGCGGGGTGAGCGGCACCGTTGGCGGCCCACGCACAATGCGGTCATGGATGACTCTTCGGACAAAGACAGACGGATGGCCCCTGCAAATTGATGCGCGAGGCGTGGCGTCTCAGGTTCTTGCCGAAAGTTACAATCCCGATGACAATCGCCGGAAGTGGCGACTAGACAACAATACACGTGTGACCGGCGGGCATCAATGCCAAACGGTCCAAAAGCATGTCGATTCAGTGTCGTTGGCCGATACCTGGACGAAAGCAGCCCATCACACCAACGTTTCTACAGGCCATACAGCCGTTCCAGCGGACATGCGGACGTGCGGAGAATCAAACTTCTGGACTTTCGGTCCGAAACGCGCCGTTGGCCTGGAAGTGCCGCATGTTCTGGCTATGAGTGGAATTGCCAGCTCCCTGTCACGAACCCACTGGCTACAGCACGTCCAACCCGTCGCAGCGGACCTGGACACCGGGCAGCTTCTTGGCGGCGTTGGCAGCCTTGAGCGAACGCAAGCGGGCCGTCACCTGGCGGGCCTGGCCGAAGGGGAAGAACAACAGGGTGCGGTAGTCCTCGTCCAGGCCCAGCGGCGCGGGGCCCACCGTGCGGACGGAGTCCGGCAGATCAAGCGCAGCAACAAACCCGGCCACCGCGGACTGGGAACCGGTGATCGAGGCGATGCGCACGGCCGGGGGCAGGCCCAGCTCCGCACGGAGGGCAAACTCGCGCTCGGCATAACCGGCCGGATCCCACCGGACCAGCGCGGCCACGGCGGCGGACTCGTCGGCCGTCACCACCACCACTCCCCCGTCCTGGGCGGGGCGGACCAGGGCCGCGGCGTTGAACCAGCGGCGCAGGGTGCCCTCCTCCGCGCGCAGGGATTCACGGCGCAGCTGCGCATCGCCGTCGAGCAGCAGCGCCGCCGCATAGCCGGAGGGCGCCAACGGCTCGGCGCCCACGGTTGCCACCACCACGGCCGGCTTGTCCGGAATGCTGGCCTTGACATGCTCACCGGAGGAGGAGATCACGGGGAACTGCGGGAAGGCCTTGCCCAATTCCTCGGCGGTGCGCGTGGCGCCCACCACCACACGGCGGAGCTCGTGGCCGCCGCAGGTGGAACAGTGGAAATCCGTTTCCGGCGTGCCGCACCAGCGGCAGGCGGTCAGCGGCTCCATGCCGGAACCGTGCATCGACTGCATCAGCGGCCCGCTGCAGGCCGGGCACCGGGCAATCTCGCGGCAGCGCTGGCACGCCAACGAGGGCGCGTACCCCGTGCGGGCCACCTGGACCAGCACGGGACCGCGCGTGAGCGCCTCCTTGGCCGTGGACCAGGCACGCTCCGGCAAACGGGCGATGCGCGCCAGGGGATCCAGGGCGCTCTCGTAGGAGTCGGCGGTGCTGATGACCCGGGCGGTCAGCGACCGGGCCACGCTGCGCTCGGGGTGGATGGGCTGGGCCCAGCCGCTGTTGAGCAGCCGCTGGGCCTCGGGGCTGCGGCTGTGGGCGGCCAGCAGCATCGCCGCTCCCTGGGCTTCGGCGCGCAGCAGCAGGACGTCGCGGCTGTGCTGGTACGGCGCGCGCCGCTCCACATGGTTGTCATCGCCGTCGTCCCACAGGCAGAAGAGCCCGGGATCGGCGATGGGCGCGTAGGCGGCGGAGCGGGTGCCGAGCACCACGCGGACCTCGCCGGAGAGCACCCGGAGGAAATTGGCGTAGCGGATGCTGGGCCCGTCCTCGGCGGTCAGCCGGACAAAGCTGCCCGCGGGCAGGACATCGGCCGCGGCGGCCTCGAGCAGCAGGAGGTCGCGCTGGTCCGGAACCACCGCGATGGCGCCGCGCCCGGAGGCATGGCAATGGGCCATGGCCTGGGCCAGCTGGTGGTGCCACGAGGCGGGGCCGAAGCCCTGGAGCGCGTTGAGCACCCCGCGGGGCGAGCCGCCGGCGGCCAGATGGGAGAGGAAGGCCGCACCGTTTTGGTAGCCGGCGAGCAGGCTGGGGCCGGGCGATGCCGGGGCCTCCGGCGCGGCGCCCGCGGGCAGGCCGGAACGGGCCTCCAGATACTCCTTGTCCAGCTTGGCCACGCGCGGCGGGATGGCCACGCGCAGCACGTCGCTGACGCTGCCGGCACAGCGTTCGGCCACGGCGCGGGCCAGCGCCAGCACCTCCGGGGTCAGCACGGCGACGGCGGACAGCACCTTGGACAGCGGCGTCAGCTTAGGCGTGTCGGAGGTGGCAACGCGCTCGGCGAGGAAGCCGTTGAGGTCCTGGCCGGAGAAGCGCACCTTGACCCGCACGCCCGGTGTGGCCTCGGCGTCGAGCTCGGCGGGCACGCTGTAGTCAAA
The DNA here is from genome assembly GCF_050156935.1 of Pseudarthrobacter sp. P1. NCBI lineage: Bacteria > Bacillati > Actinomycetota > Actinomycetes > Micrococcales > Micrococcaceae > Pseudarthrobacter > Pseudarthrobacter sp. P1. Next base: position 1,108,110 of record NZ_CP189584.1, read on the forward strand.
GATCCGGTCCAGGTGCGGCAGCGAGGACTCGATCAACACACGCGCGACGGGAAGCTGCGCGGCCAGCACCACACCGCTGTGGGGATCGGGGCTGCGTTCGCGCGCCACAAAGCCGCCCAGCAGCGACAACTGCACCCCTGCGTCCTCGTCCATGCGCGCTCCTCCCCTGCACCAGACACCAATCCAGAAACCAGCCTGGAACCCGGCCGCAATCCACCCCAGCAACCGGTGTCCGGCAGCCCTTCTGCTGCCACCTTCAACCCAACCACATGCCACCGACATTCCGGTTCCACCGCAAACGCCGCGTTAGCGGGAAGTGGTTAACGCCAAGGGGCCTGTGCACAATGCGTGCACAGGCCCCTTGCTGCGTTCTAGGCGTTGAAGAAGGACTTCAGGGCATCCACCCGGTCCAGGTTCTCCCAGGTGAAATCGGGATCGTCGCGGCCGAAGTGGCCGTGCGCGGCCGTCTTGGCGTAGATGGGGCGCTTGAGCTGAAGATCGTTGATGATGGCCTGCGGGCGCAGGTCGAAGATTTCCGCGATGGCATCGGAGATGCGGTCCGGATCCACCGTCTCGGTGCCGAAGGTCTCCACGTAGGTGCCCACGGGGCGTGCCTTGCCGATGGCGTAGGCAATCTGGATCTCGGCGCGGCTGGCCAGACCCGCGGCGACGACGTTCTTGGCCACCCAGCGCATGGCGTAGGCGGCGGAACGGTCAACCTTTGACGGGTCCTTGCCGGAGAAGGCACCGCCACCGTGGCGGGCCATGCCGCCGTAGGTGTCAACGATGATCTTGCGGCCGGTCAGGCCGGCGTCGCCCACCGGGCCGCCCACCACGAAGGCGCCGGCCGGGTTGAGGATGTTCTTCACGTGCGAGATGTCCAGGTCGGACATGGCCAGCACCGGGTCGATCACGAAACGGGCCAGGTCCGCGCGGAGCTGCTCGAGCGAGGTCTCCTCGGAGTGCTGGCTGGAGATGACAACGGTTTCCACGGAGACGGGGACGTCGCCCTGGTAGCCCACTGTGACCTGGGTCTTGCCGTCGGGGCGGAGGTAGGCCAGCTCGCCGTTCTTGCGGACCTCGGTGAGGCGCTCGGAGAGGCGGTGCGCCAGGAAGATCGGCGTCGGCATGTACGAGGCGGTCTCATTGCTGGCGTAGCCGAACATGATGCCCTGGTCGCCGGCGCCCTGGTGGTCGTACTCGTCGACGGCGGTGCCCTCGCGGACCTCGAGGGCGTTGAACACGCCGTCGGCGATGTCCGGGGACTGCTGGCCGATGGAGACGGACACGCCGCAGCGGGCGCCGTCAAAGCCGTTGGCCGAGGAGTCGTAGCCAATGTTCAAGATGGTGTTGCGGACAATCTGCGGGATCTCCACATAGGCCTCGGTGGTGACCTCACCGGCCACGTGCACCAGGCCCGTGGTGGCCATGGTCTCCACGGCCACGCGGGAATTGGGGTCCTCGGCCAGCAGCGCGTCCAAAATGGCATCGCTGATCTGGTCGCAGATCTTGTCCGGGTGCCCCTCCGTGACGGATTCAGACGTAAAGAGGCGCATGCGGGGGTTGGTGTTAGTCACTTAGACACTCTACTTTGTTCGTGCGTGCCAACCCCTGGGGCAGGACACGGATGGTCATACGAAGTTGCGGACCGGCGTCAGCCGTGGGCGGCGGCCAGGCGGCTGGCCACCAGGGCCACGACGGCGGCGGCCACCTGGTCCTTGGAACCGGCGGCCTGCGCCTGTTCGGTGCTGCCGCGGGCCAGGATGGTGACCTGGTTGGAGTCCTGGCCAAAGACCTTGCCCCCACCCACCTCGTTCACCACGAGGAGGTCGGCACCCTTGCGTTCCAGCTTGGCGCGCGCATAGTCCAGCACGCTGCCGCCGTCGTCGCCCGTTTCGGCGGCAAAGCCGACAATCAGCTGGCCGGCCTGGCGGGTGGCACGGGTGGCGCCGAGCTCGGCCAGGATGTCGGGGTTGCGGACCAGCGTAATGACGGGATCGGCGACGTCGTCGCGCTTCTTGATCTTGGTGGCGGCACTGGTGGCCGGGCGGAAGTCCGCCACGGCGGCGGCCATGATGACCACGTCCGCATCGGCCGCGGCAGCCAGGGTGGCCTCGCGGAGCTCCAGCGCTGTTTCCACGCCGACGACGGCGGCACCGGCCGGGGTGGGCACCTCAAGGTGGGCGGCGATCAGGGTGACCCGGGCGCCCGCGGCCAACGCCGCGGCGGCCAGGGCCACGCCCTGCTTGCCGGAGGACCGGTTGCCCAGGAAACGGACGGGATCCAGCGGTTCACGGGTGCCCCCGGCGGTGATGACCACCTGGCGGCCGTCCAGCGAACCGGGCTCGATGCCCGGCGCCACGGTGCCGTCCAGCAGTGCCATGGACGCGGCGAAGATGTCCTCGGCCTCGGGCAGCCGGCCGGGGCCGGAATCCTTGCCGGTCAGCCGACCCACGGCGGGGTCGAGCACGTGGGCGCCGTGGGCGCGCAGCCTCGCAATGTTGTCCTGCGTGGCCGGGTGGCGCCACATTTCGGTGTGCATGGCCGGGGAAAAGAGCACCGGCCCGCGGGCCATCAGCAAGGTGGTGGTCAGCAGGTCGTCGGCGCGCCCGTTGGCGGCCTTGGCGAGCAGATCCGCGGTGGCCGGAGCCACCACGATCAGATCCGCCTGCTGTCCCAATTGCACATGGTTGACCTTTTCAACCATGTCAAACACGCTGTTGGTCACACTGTGCCCGGAGAGGGCCTCCCAGGTGGCCACACCCACAAAGCGGGTGGCGGCCTCCGTGGGGACCACTGTGACGGAATGCCCGGCCTCGGTGAAAAGCCGCAGCAGGGATGCCGCCTTGTAGGCGGCGATGCCGCCGCCTACCCCCAGGACAATAGTGTGGGAAACCACGTGTGCTTACTGTGCTTCTTCGACGATCGGGGTGGAGACCAGCAGGCCTTCGTTGATCTCGCGCAGCGCGATGGAGAGCGGCTTCTCATTCAGCTTGGTGTCCACCAGCGGGCCAACGTACTCAAAGAGACCCTCGTGCAGCTGGGCGTAGTAGGCGTTGATCTGGCGGGCACGCTTGGCGCCGAAGATGACCAGCCCGTACTTCGAGTCGGCTGCCTCGAGCAGGGAATCGATCGGCGGGTTGATGATGCCTTCGAGTTGGTTCGACACTATTTCTCCAAAATCTTGTGGGGAGGTTGTCCCTCAATCGGCGTGATTGGGGGTCAGTCCCATCAATGTAACGAGCTCGGCTGCCGCGCGGCGCACATCATCATTGACGATGGTGTGGTCAAACTCCGGCTCGGCAGCAAGTTCCAGTTTAGCGGTTTCCAGACGGCGCTGCTGTTCCTCGGCCGTTTCGGTGCCGCGGCCCACCAGGCGGCGGACCAATTCCTCCCAGCTGGGCGGGGCCAGAAAGACAAACTGGGCCTCCGGCAGGGCCTCCTTGACCTGGCGGGCACCCTGCAGATCGATTTCCAGCAGCACGTGCTTGCCCTCGGCGACGGCGTTCTCCACGGTGCTGCGCAGCGTCCCGTAGCGGTTCTGGCCGTGGACCACTGCCCACTCCAGGAAATCGCCGTCGGCAATCAGTGAATCAAATTCCTCAGGGCTCTTGAAGAAGTAGTGCACACCCTCCACCTCGCCCGGACGGGCCTTGCGGGTGGTGGCCGAAACGGAGAGCCAGACCTGCGGGTAGTTGTCGCGGATGAACGTGGAGACGGTGCCCTTGCCCACGGCGGTGGGCCCGGCCAGGACCGTCAGTCCCGTGTAGGGCTTGGCGGCGGCGCTCACGCGGTGCCTTCCACGAAGTTGACCAGGGCCTTGCGCTGGTGCACACCCAATCCCCTGAGCCTGCGCGTTGACGCAATGCCCAGCTCATTCATGATCACAGTGGCACGTACCTTTCCAATGCCCGGCAGGGCTTCCAATAATTCGGTGACTTTCAACCGGCTCACGGCCGGATCACTGTCGGCGGCGTCAAGAATCCGTGCCACCGTGTCCTGGCCCGTCTTGAGCCGCGCCTTCAACTCGGCGCGCACGGTGCGTGCAGCGGCAGCCTTGGCCAGAGCGGCCGAGCGTTCTTCGGCGCTCAGGGGGCGCAAACTCACAAGGTCCTCCTCGGGCGCACGCACGGTGCACGGGTGTAATGGCGTGCTTTAGAACCTATCCGCACCGGGGCGGCAAAATCAATCCGCCCCGGTGCGATAACGGGTCCCTAGAGGCCCAGTGTGGCCAGTGTCTCCACCGTGGCGGCGCGCAGGCCGGCCACGGACGGCCCGGCGGCCAGGATTCCCCGGCTCGAGGTGCCGAGCACCTGTGGGTAGGCGGCGCCAAAGGTGCGGCGCATGTCCGCCCCCGTGGCGCCCTGGGCACCCAGGCCCGGGGCCAGGATGGGCCCCTTGAGCGTGGTGAGGTCGATGTCCAGATCCACCAGCGCGGAGCCCACGGTGGCACCGACGACCAGGCCGACGGACCCCATGCCGCCGGCGTAGCGCAGGTTCTCCGCCGCGGCGGCCTGCACAATGCGCCGGGCCACCGATTCCGCGCCACCGACATGCTGGACCGAGGCACCCTCCGGGTTGGAGGTCAGCGCCAGCACAAACACGCCGCGGCCGGCCTCCGCGGCCAGATCCAGCGCCGGGCGCAGCGACTCGAAGCCCAGGTACGGGCTCAGCGTCACCGAGTCGGCCGCTAGGGCGGAACCGTCGCGCAGCCAGGCATCGGCATAGCCGGCCATCGTGGAGCCAATGTCCCCGCGCTTGGCGTCGGCAATGCTCAGCACACCGGCGTCGGCCGAGGCGGCCAGCAGCTCCTCAAGGGCGGCCATGCCCGCCGACCCGTGGCGCTCGTAGAGCGCCACCTGCGGCTTGACGGCCGCGGCCAGCGGGGCCACGGCCTCCAGCACCGTCTGGGAGAAGGTGCGCAGTCCCGTGGCGTTGTCCGGCAGGCCCCAGGCGGCCAGCAGCGCCGGGTGCGGGTCGATGCCCACACACAGCGGACCCAACCGGTCCATGGCCGCGGCCAGCCGGGCACCAAACGGTGCCCGGCCAGCCTGGCCGGCGGAGCCGCCGTCGTTCAGGTTGGCGTCAGCCATTGGCCGCGACCGGTCCCGCCTTCAGTGCCGCGGCGTGCTCCTGCAGGGAGGTCACAGACCACTCGTAGGAGCGCATGGCCTCGATGGCCTGGACGGCCACGTTGAACTCGGCCACGGTGGTGATGCAGGGCTTGCCCACCGAGGTGGCCGCGGCACGGATCTCGTAGCCATCGCTGCGGGCCTCGCCGCCGGAGGGCGTGTTGAAGACCATGTCGATCTCGCCGTTGTTGATCAGGTCCGTGATGGTGCCCTCGCCGTCGGCGGAGGCACCCTCGGCGACCTTGCGCACCACAGTGGCCTGGATGCCATTGCGGCGCAGGACGTCGGCGGTGCCGCCGGTGGAGATGATCTCGAAGCCCAGGTCGGCAAGGCGCTTGACGGCCATGATGACGGCACGCTTGTCGCGGTTGGCCACCGAGACAAAGACCTTCCCGGAGGTGGGCAGGGCGTTGTTGGCCGCGGACTGGCTCTTGGCGAAGGCCGTGTCGAAGTGCTTGTCGATACCCATGACCTCGCCGGTGGAGCGCATTTCCGGGCCGAGCAGGGAGTCAACCACAGTGCCCTCGGGGGTGCGGAAGCGGTTGAAGGGAAGCACTGCTTCCTTCACGGCCACCGGCGCGTGGTCCGGCAGCGATCCGCCGTCGCCCTCTTCGGGGAGGATGTGGTGGACGCTGCGCAGGTGGGCGATGGAGACGCCCACACCGATCAGCGCGGCGGCCTTGGCCATCTGCACACCCGTGGCCTTGGAGACGAACGGCACGGTGCGCGAGGCCCGCGGGTTGGCCTCAAGCACGTAGAGGACGTCGGAGGCCAGTGCGAACTGGATGTTGATCAGGCCGCGCACGCCCACGCCCTCGGCGATGGCCCGGGTGGCCGTGCGGACACGGTCCTGCACGTCCTTGCCCAGCGTGATGGGAGGCAGCACGCAGGCGGAGTCGCCGGAGTGGATGCCGGCCTCTTCGATGTGCTCCATGATGCCGCCAAGGTACATGTCCGTGCCGTCGTAGAGCGCGTCCACGTCGATCTCGATCGCGTCTTCAAGGAAGCGGTCGATCAGCACCGGGTGGTCCTCGGTGATCTCGGTGGCGTTCTTGATGTAGCGGGAGAGGTTGTCCTCGTCGTAGACGATCTCCATGCCGCGTCCACCCAGGACGTAGGACGGACGGACCAGGACCGGGTAGCCGATCTCGTCGGCAATCTTCTTGGCGTCGTCGAAGGAGACGGCGGTGCCGTTCTTCGGGGCGATCAGGCCCGCCTTGTCCAGCACGCGGGAGAACATGCCGCGGTGCTCGGCCAGGTCGATGGCCTCCGGGGAGGTGCCTAGGATCGGCACACCGGAATCGGCCAGGGCCTGGGCCAGCTTCAGCGGGGTCTGGCCGCCGAGCTGGACGAAGACACCGAGCACGCCGCCGGTGCGCTCCTCGGCCGCGATGACCTCCAGCACGTCCTCGAGCGTCAGCGGCTCGAAGTACAGGCGGGTGGAGACGTCGTAGTCGGTGGAGACGGTTTCCGGGTTGCAGTTGACCATGACGGTCTCGTAGCCGGCCTTGCGCAGCGCCATGGAGGCGTGCACGCACGAGTAATCGAACTCGATGCCCTGGCCGATGCGGTTCGGGCCGGAGCCGAGGATGATGACGGAGGGCTTGGCGTGCAGCGCCACCTCGTCCTCGAGGTCGTAGGTGGAGTAGTGGTACGGGGTGTACGCGGCAAACTCGGCGGCGCAGGTGTCAACGGTCTTGTAGACCGGGCGGATGCCCAGGGCCTGGCGGACGCCGCGGACAACGGCTTCGGAGTTGTGCGTGAGCGCACCGATCTGCTCGTCGGAGAAGCCGTGGCGCTTGGCGCGGCGCAGCATCTCCGGCGTCAGGGCGGTCGCTTGGCGGATCTCGACGGCGATCTCGTTCAGCAGCACCAGCTGGTCCAGGAACCAGGGGTCGATGCCGGTGGCCTCGTAGAGCTCCTCCACGGTGGCGCCGCCCAGCAGGGCGCGCTGGACCTGGGAGAGGCGGTCAGTGGTGGGGCGCTTGGCGGCCTGGATCAGGTCCGGGACGTCCAGGGCGTTGACGGAGCCGAAGTCCAGGCTGGCACCCTTCTGCTCCAGGGAGCGCAGGGCCTTCTGCAGGGCCTCGGTGAAGTTGCGGCCCATGGCCATGGCCTCGCCGACGCTCTTCATGGTGGTGGTCAGCGTGGGGTCCGCGGCCGGGAACTTCTCGAACGCGAAGCGCGGAACCTTGACCACAACGTAGTCCAGCGTCGGCTCGAAGGAGGCCGGCGTCTTCTGCGTGATGTCGTTGGGGATCTCGTCCAGCGTGTAGCCGAGGGAGAGCTTGGTGGCGATCTTGGCGATGGCGAAGCCGGTGGCCTTGGAGGCCAGCGCAGAGGACCGCGAAACGCGCGGGTTCATCTCGATCACGACGACGCGGCCAGTGTCAGGCTCGATGGCGAACTGGATGTTGCAGCCACCGGTGTCCACGCCCACCTCGCGGATGACGGCGATGGAGATGTCGCGCAGGCGCTGGTATTCGCGGTCCGTCAGGGTCAGGGCCGGGGCCACCGTGATGGAATCGCCCGTGTGGACGCCCACCGGGTCGAAGTTTTCGATGGAGCACACGACGACGACGTTGTCGTTCTTGTCGCGCATCATCTCCAGCTCGTATTCCTTCCAACCCAGGATGCTCTCTTCGAGCAGGACCTCGGTGGTGGGGCTGTACTGCAGGCCCTGGCCGACGATGCGGTGCAGGTCTTCCTCGGTGTAGGCCAGGCCGGAGCCCAGGCCGCCCATGGTGAAGGACGGGCGGACCACCATCGGGTAGCCCAGGTCCTCGGCCGCGACGAGCGCCTCGGCCATGGTGTGGATGATGTGGCTGCGGGCGCTCTCGGCACCGCAGCGCTCCACCACGCCCTTGAACTTTTCGCGGTCCTCGCCGAGCTCGATGGCGGCGATGTTGGCGCCGATCAGCTCCACGTTGTACTTGGCCAGCACGCCGTTCTTGTCCAGCGCGATGGCCGTGTTCAGGGCGGTCTGGCCACCGAGGGTGGGCAGCACGGCGTCGGGGCGTTCCTTGGCGATGATCTTCTCAACCACCTCGGGGGTGATCGGCTCCACGTAGGTGGCGTCAGCGAACTCCGGGTCCGTCATGATGGTGGCCGGGTTGGAATTGACCAGGATGACCCGCAGGCCCTCCTCCTTGAGCACGCGCAGGGCCTGCGTTCCGGAGTAGTCAAACTCGGCGGCCTGGCCGATCACAATCGGGCCGGAGCCAATGACCAGAACGCTCTTCAGGTCTTCTCTCTTGGGCATTAGTTCTTTTCCTCAGTCTTGGTCGCGGCGGCGGCGGTGCTGGCCATCAGGTCAATGAAGCGGTCAAACAGGTACGCGGAATCGTGCGGGCCTGCGGCGGCTTCGGGGTGGTACTGGACGGAGAAGGCGGGGATGTCCAGGCAGGCCAGGCCCTCGACGACGTCGTCGTTCAGGGAGATGTGGCTGACCTCGACCCGGCCAAAGCGCTCCTCGGGGGCCGTGACAGGCCCGTCCTTGGGGGCGTCGACGGCGAAGCCGTGGTTCTGGCTGGTGATCTCCACCTTGCCGGTCCTGCGGTCCAGCACGGGCTGGTTGATGCCGCGATGGCCGTAGCGCAGCTTGTAGGTCCCAAAGCCCAAGGCGCGGCCCAGGATCTGGTTGCCGAAGCAGATGCCGAAGAACGGCGTCCCGGAATCGAGCACCTTGCGCAGCAAGGAGACCTGGGCGTCGGCCGTGGCGGGGTCGCCGGGGCCGTTGGAGAGGAACACGCCGTCGGGGTTGATGGCCTGGATGTCCTCGATGCTGGCGGTGGCCGGCAGGACGTGCACGCGCACGCCGCGCTCGGCGAAGCGCTGCGGGGTCATGGCCTTGATGCCCAGGTCGATGGCGGCGATGCCGAACTTGGCGTCGCCCTCCCAGCCGAAGTCGGCGGGCTCGACGACGTAGGACTCGGTGACGGAGACCTCCTCGGCCAGGCGTGCGCCCTCCATCGGGGCGCTGGCGGCAACGATGGCCAGCAGCTCGGCTTCGGTGGCGTTGGCATCGGCACCGGAGAAGATGCCGGCGCGCATGGCGCCGCGCTCGCGCAGGTGGCGGGTGATGGCCCGGGTGTCCACACCCTGGATGCCGATGATCCCCTGGTTGATGAGTTCCTCGTCCAGGCTGCGCTCGGAACGCCAGTTGGACGGGCGTCGGGCGGCGTCGCGGACAATGTAGCCGGCGACCCAGATGCGCCGCGATTCCGCGTCCTCATCGTTGACACCGGTGTTGCCGATGTGCGGGGCCGTCTGGACCACCAGCTGGTGGGCGTAGGAGGGATCGGTGATGGTCTCCTGGTAGCCGGTCATGCCGGTGGCAAAGACAGCCTCGCCCAGTGCGGTGCCCTGGGCGCCGTAGCTGGTGCCGCGGAAGATCCGCCCGTCTTCGAGGACCAGCAGTGCGGCACTCGGTGTGGCCTGTGCAGGCGTTGTTGATTCAGTCATTCTCTTACTCTTTCGTTCAGGCCTGCGGGGAGGGGGTGCTTGCGCCGTCGTGGGGCAAAAGTTTCTCAAGGGCCAGTCTCAGCGGGGTTTTCTCCGCCGCGGCCCGGGTGCGGAAGCCGGTGTCCACCGGGGTCTCCCCCAGCGTCCAGGACAGGACCACCAGTCCGTCTTTTTCGACGAACTTTCCGGCCATGCCGCTTTCCAGCCGGATTTCGGTCAGTGCACCGGCTCCGATGTAGACATCCGGTGCGCCGGAGCGGGTGATCAGCACGCCGTCGTCGAACACGTCCACCGTGGCATTGGTGCGAAGTCCCAGCGACTGGACGGCAATCCTGTCCAGCCAGTCGCCGGCCGAGGTGGTGGCGACGTAGGTTCCGGCCACGGAGAGCAGCGGCGTCCCCAGTATGTCCGGGACCTCGGGCAGCGCGGCGACACCGGCCTGGCGCTTGAGCCGGTTGCGCCAGCCCATGCCGATCAGGGCGAAGACCGCCAATAGAATCAGCACCGTCAGGACGGTGGGCAGGAGGCGTTCGCCCATCAGGCGCCGCTTCCCGGGTAGGGCGTGTTCAGGACACCGTCGAGGACGGTGGGGTGGCCCCGGAAGAAGGTGGCCTTGACGGCCCCCGGGAGCTCGCGGCCGGCGAAGGGCGAGTTGCGTCCCTTGGTGGCCATTGCCGCGGGGTCCACGGTCCAGCGCGCGGCCGGGTCCACCAGCACAATGTTGGCCGGCTCCCCCACGGCCAGCGGGCGGCCCTGGTCCGCCAGCCGGCCGATGGCGGCCGGGGCGAAGGAGGTGACGCGGGCAAAGTCCGCCCAGGTCATCAGGCCGGTCTCGATCATGGTCTCCTGCACCACCGAGAGGGCCGTTTCCAGGCCGGTCATGCCCATGGCGGCCTGGGCCCATTCGCAGGCCTTGGCCTCGTCCGGGTGCGGGGCATGGTCGGTGCCGACGATGTCAATGGTGCCGTCGGCCAAAGCTGCACGCAGCGCCTGGACGTCCGCGTCGGCGCGCAGCGGCGGGTTGACCTTGTAGACCGGGTTGTAGGAGCGGACCAGGTCCTCCGTCAGCCACAGGTGGTGCGGGGTGACCTCGGCGGTGACGTTGATGCCACGGGCCTTGGCCCAGCGGATGATGTCCACCGACCCCGCCGTGGAGACGTGGCAGACGTGCAGGCGCGAGCCCACGTGCTGGGCCAGCAGGACATCGCGGGCAATGATGGATTCCTCGGCGACGGCGGGCCAACCGGCCAGGCCAAGCACGGCGGAAACCTTGCCCTCGTTCATCTGGGCACCCTCGGTGAGGCGCGGCTCCTGTGCGTGCTGGGCGATCACGCCGTCGAACGCCTTCACGTACTCCAGCGCGCGGCGCATCATGACGGGGTCGGAGACGCAGATGCCGTCGTCGGAGAACACCCGGACGCGGGCGCGGGAATCGGCCATGGCGCCCAGCTCGGCCAGCTGCGTGCCGGCCAGTCCCACTGTCACGGCACCGACGGGGCGCACGTCCACCCAGCCGGCCTCCTTGCCGAGCGAGTAGACCTGCTCGACGACGCCGGCGGTGTCGGCCACGGGTGAGCTGTTGGCCATCGCATGCACGGCGGTGAAGCCGCCCAGCGCCGCGGCGCGGCTGCCGGTTTCAACGGTCTCGGCGTCCTCGCGGCCGGGCTCGCGCAGGTGGGTGTGCAGGTCCACCATGCCGGGCAGGGCCACCAGGCCGGCGGCCTCGATGACGGTGGCGCCCTCGGCCGCGGCCGAGCCGGAGAGGTCCGGGCCGAGCTCGGCGATGACGCCGTCGCGGAACAGGATGTCGGCGGCCTCGCCGCCCAGTACGGCGGCCCGGCGGATCAGGTAGGTGCCGGTGGTTGTCGTGGCGGGGCTCATGCGAATTCCTTCAGGGTGGTCGGGGCGGCGGGGGCGTTCTCGCGCAGTTCCCCGGACATCAGCAGATAGAGGGTGGCCATGCGCACGGACACGCCGTTGCGCACCTGGGCCAGCACGGTGGAGCGGGGCGAATCCGCGGCGGCGGAGGAGATCTCCAGGCCACGGTTCATCGGGCCCGGGTGCATGATGATGGTGTCCTTTAGGCCCAGCGCATCCAGCTTGGCCAGCCGCGCGTCGTCGAACCCCCAGCGGCGGGAGTACTCCCGGGTGGAGGGGAAGAACGAGGCGTTCATGCGCTCGGCCTGCACGCGCAGCATCATCACTGCGTCCACGCCGGCTTCCAGCACGGAATCGAGGTCGTAGCTGACCTTGCAGGGCCAGTATTCAACCCCCACCGGCAGCAGCGTGGGCGGGGCCACCAGCGTGACGTCCGCACCCAGGGTCTGCAGCAGCCAGACGTTGGAGCGGGCCACGCGGGAGTGCAGGACGTCCCCGGCAATCACCACGCGCATCCCGGCCAGGTCGGCCCCGATGGAGGAGGTGCCGGCCAGCTTGGCCAAGTGGCGGCGCATGGTGAAGGCATCCAGCAGCGCCTGGGTGGGGTGGGCGTGCGTGCCGTCGCCGGCATTGATGACGGCGGCGTCGATCCAACCGGAGTTGGCCAGCTGCGCCGGAGCTCCGGAGGCCCAGTGGCGGATTACGACGGCGTCGGCGCTCATGGCCTCCAGCGTCTGGGCCGTGTCCTTCAGCGACTCGCCCTTGGACACCGAGGAGCCCTTGGCGGAGAAGTTGATGACGTCGGCCGAGAGGCGCTTGGCCGCGGCCTCGAAGGAGATCCGGGTGCGGGTGGAGTCCTCAAAGAAGAGGTTCACCACCGTGCGTCCGCGCAGGGCCGGGAGCTTCTTGACCTCCCGCTCCCCCACGGCGGCCATTTCCTCGGCGGTGTCCAGGATGCGGATGGCGTTTTCCAGCGAGAGGTCCTCGGTGGAGAGCAGGTGCCTCATGCGCCTGCCTCGATGATGACGGAGTCCACGGTGTCCTGGTGTCCCTGCGTTGCTGAAGTGGCGGGCACGCCGTCGATCTCGTCCAGGCGCACGCGCACCTTTTCGGAGGACGAGGTGGGCAGGTTCTTGCCCACGTGGTCGGCCCGGATGGGAAGTTCGCGGTGGCCGCGGTCAACCAACACGGCCAGGCGCACGGCGCGGGGGCGGCCGACGTCGACCAGGGCGTCCAGGGCGGCACGGATGGTGCGGCCGGAATACAGGACGTCGTCCACCAGCACCACAACCTTGTTGTCAATGCCGGAGGCGGGAAGGGCCGTGCGCTGGGGGGCACGGGTGGGCTGGTGGGCCAGATCATCGCGGAACATGGTCACGTCCAGCTGGCCAACGATGGCCTCGGCGTCCACGGTGGGATCGGTGGCGGCCAGCTTGCGGGCCAGCCGCTGTGCCAGCGGGTATCCGCGGCGCGGAATGCCCAACAGAAGAAGGTCCTTGGAGCCTTTGTTGGCCTCAAGGATTTCATAGGCGATACGAGTGAGTGCGCGGTCAATGTCCGCCGCGGTGAGTACCACGCGCGGAGCGTTGGCCGATGCAAAGTTGCTGCTCATGGCTCGCGTCCCCTTTCCCCGCCTCACAGGACGGAATTAAAAGGTTTATTGCCCTCAAAAATACCATAGGGGCACCCCGCGGCCGTCCGGCACGGGCGCCCGGTAGCGGCCTCCCGGCGCTGCGCATAGTGTGGGTGCCATGACACAGCCAGGCCCCTGGCAAGGTACGCCGCAGGGGGCGCCCCAGCACCAGCCGTACTACGCCGCGCCGCCGCTGGGCGCCGCCGGAACTGGCCACCGGCCGGGCCCGGGCGCCGCCTCGCCGGTGCACTATTGGCAGCACGGAACCGGCGGAAACGGGGCCCCGCGGCCGCCGAGGCGCCCCGGCAAAGTGATCAACATCATCCTCATCATCGCGGTGGTGGTGGTCACCGCGATCACGCTGGCCTTTTTCGCGGCGTCGCTGGGTGCCAGCGTCTTCCTTATCTGCGGCGCCCTGGCCCTGATTCCGCTGGGCATCTGCCTGTTCACCCTTTACTGGGTGGACCGCTGGGAGCCCGAGCCCAAGGGCGCACTGCTCTTTGGCTTCTGTTGGGGTGCCGGCATGAGCGTCATCACCTCCCTGGTGGTGGGCCAGTGGGTGCAGCCGCTGCTGCTGTCCACGGCGGCGCTTGCCGATCCCGATACGGTGGGCGCCGTGGTCCAGGCACCGCTGGTGGAGGAGGCCTCCAAGGGCCTCGGCGTGCTACTGCTCTTCTTCCTGCGCCGGCGCACCTTCGACGGCCCCATCGACGGCGTGGTCTATGCGGGCACCATCGCGGCCGGCTTCGCCTTCACCGAAAACATCCTCTACTTCGGCTCCACCCTCACGGAGGACTCGGCGAACCCCGGACTGGGGCTGGTGATGATCTTCTTGATGCGCGGCCTGATGAGCCCCTTCGCGCACATCATGTTCACCGCCACGCTCGGTGCCATCGTGGGCTATGCGGCCCGCTACGGCGGCACCGGACTGGTGCTGGGCGCCTGGTTCGTGGGGCTGGTTCCGGCCATGTTCCTGCACGGCCTGTGGAACGGCAGCTCGCTGATCGGGCCCAACTTCTTTGTGGTCTATGGCCTGCTGCAGGTGCCCATCTTTGTCCTGTACGTGTTGGGCATCATTGCGCTGCGCCGTTCTGAGGCCAAACTCACCCGTACGCGGCTGGCGGACTACGTGGCCGCCGGCTGGTTCCACCCCCAAGAGGTGCCCATGCTCGGCACCTGCGCGGGACGCCGTCGTGCACTGGCCTGGGCCGGGAGCTTTGGCGCGGGCAAGGACATGCACGATTTCATCGCCCTGGCCACCCGGCTGGCCTTCACCCGGCAGCGGATCCTGGTTGGTTTGCGCCCCGGGGCCAGCGCGGGCAGCCAGGCGCGCACCGGTGCGGCCCGCAGTACCGAACTGGCGCTGCTGCAGCGCACGACAGCGGCCCGGGCCACGGTGCTCGCCCGCCAGCAGGCGGCGGTCCAAGCGGCCATGATGGCGCGCTACGCCCAGCCGCCGCGGTACTAGCCCCCGCCGTGGGGCCCGGGAGGTCTCGGCTCCGCTCGACCAACGGCTCAGCCGGTGATCGAGCGAAGTGCCTGCGGCCGTGCGGAGATCCGGCCGCGTGGAGATTCTGGTGCGTTGCCCGCTGGGTCTCCACGCGCTCGTTCCTCGTCCCCAGCCGCTCCCACGGCTCGCAAGCTCGCCGCGGGTCCCGCGCGGCCATGGGCCCCCGGTCGACCACCGAAGTCCTTAAACGCCGACGGCGGTGGTGCCGGGAACAAATCCCGGCACCACCGCCGTCGTCGTATGTACCTTGAAAGCCTTAGGCCAGCAGCGTGGGCTTGAGCTGCTGCAGGCGGCCGAGCAGTCCGTTGATGAACTGCGGCGACTCGTCGGTGGAGAGCATCTTGGCCAGTTCAACGGCCTCGCTCACCGCCACGCCGTCGGGGACGTCATCGTTGTAGAGCAGTTCCCAGGCGCCGATGCGCAAGATGATGCGGTCCACGGCAGGCATGCGCTCCAGGGTCCAGCCTTGGGAGTACGTCTGCAGGAACTCATCAATGGTCTCCTGCATGGCCGTGACACCCTCGATCACGTCAACGGTGTAGACGTTGATGATCTGGTCGGTGCTCTCCCGGCGCTGCTTGAGCGCACTGGAGACGGAGACGGAGCGCTGCTCGGATTCAAACAAGAGGTCCAAAGCCCGGCGGCGCGCCTTGCTTCTGGCCGAAATCGACCGTGTTGGATCGGCTGCCACTAGTCGCTGACACGTCCCTGGTAGCTGCCGTCGCGGGTGTCGACCTTGACGCGGGTGTTGTTCTCCACGAACAGCGGAACCTGGATCTCGTAGCCGGTTTCCAGCGTGGCGGGCTTGGTGCCGGCGGAGGAGCGGTCACCCTGCAGGCCAGGCTCGGTGTAGGTGATCTGCAGGATCACGGAGGCCGGCAGCTCGATGTACAGCGGGGCACCCTCGTGGATGGCGATGTTCACGTTCTGGTTTTCCAGCATGAAGTTCACGGCGTCGCCCACGGTCTCCGCGGGAACGGTGATCTGGTCGAAGTCCTGGGTGTCCATGAAGACGTAGTCGGCGCCGTCCTGGTACAGGTACTGGAAGTCGCGGCGGTCAACCGTGGCGGTTTCGATCTTCAGGCCGGCGTTGAACGTCTTGTCCACAACCTTGCCCGACATGACGTTGCGCATCTTGGTGCGCACAAACGCTCCACCCTTGCCCGGCTTGACGTGCTGGAACTCAATGATGTTCCAGAGCTGGCCCTCGAGCTTGAGAACCGTGCCGTTCTTGATGTCGTTAGTTGTTGCCACTGGTTTCCTCTTTTGTAGTGCCACTGCCCGCAGGAGAAGGCTATGAACCCCAGGCCACCTGCCGGTGGAACGGCGCGTTCGCGCTCCGGCTGCAGGTGAGGGGATGAAATATCAAAAATCCATTGACCATTCTACCTGCTCCGGCAATGCCGGCATAACCAGACGGCGGTGCGGCACTCGTCACACCCCCGCGGCCGCGGGAAAACTACTCCGCGCTGTCCTGCAGGTCCCGGGCCCGGCGCAGGGCCACAGTGGAGGAATAGATGGCTGCGGCATCGGCCCCGGCGGCCACCCGCTGGTCCAGGGCCAGCGCAAAGGAGTTGGCCGCGGCGGCGTAGTTGCCGGCCGAAAAATACACCTTGCCCAGCGCCTGGTGCACCCAGGATTCATTGGCCGTGTTGGCCACATCGGCGCGCAGCACCTTCAACCTGGCCAGCGCGCGCTCGGTGTCTCCGTTGGCGCGCAGGATGTCGGCGTCGAGCACCTGGAGGCTGAACGACGACGGGTCCTTCAGCCGGGCCTCGGCGGCGGCCTCGGCGGCCTCCCCCACCCGGCCCTGGGCGAGCAGCACGAAGACCTCGTCCGCCGGGTCGGTGGAGCGTTCCAGCGCCTCGGAGCAGACCTCCGGCTCCACCACCTCGGGCAGCAATGTGCGCGGATTCACCGCCGTTCCCGGGAATCCTCCGTAGGGCCAGTCCTTCAGGCCCATGGCTACGAGGCAATTTCCTGGTAGGCGGCAAACAGGAGGGATGTGTCGGGCACATCCAGGATGCCGGGCTTGGCGATGCCGTCCAGGACCACAAAGCGCAGCAGGTCGCCGCGGGACTTCTTGTCCCGGCGCATGCCGTCGAGCAGCCCCTGCCACCTGTCGCGGCGGTAGGTGACGGGCAGGCCCAGGCCCTCCAGGATGGTCCGGTGCCGGTCCGCATCGGCGTCGGTCAGCCGGCCCACGCTGCGCGCCAGCTCGGCGGCAAACATCATGCCCACCGAGACTGCGGCGCCGTGGCGCCAGGAGTAACGCTCCACCAGCTCGATCGCGTGGCCCAACGTGTGGCCGTAGTTGAGGATCTCACGCAGCCCCGATTCCTTCAGGTCCTCCGAGACCACCCGGGCCTTGACGGCGATGGCGCGCTCGATCAGCTGGCGCACGGCGTCGGATCCGGCATCCTTGACGGCCTCGGGCTGCGCCTCAATCAGGTCCAGGATGGCGGGATCGGCGATGAAACCGCACTTGACCACCTCGGCCATGCCGGAGATGAGCTCGTTCGGCGGCAAGGTGGCCAGCGTGTCCAGGTCGGCCAGCACGGCGGCGGGCGGGTGGAAGGCGCCCACCAGGTTCTTGCCCTCGGCGGTGTTGATGCCGGTCTTCCCGCCAACGGCCGCGTCCACCATGCCCAGCAGCGAGGTGGGCATGTGGATGACCTTGACCCCGCGCAGCCAGGTGGCGGCGACAAAGCCGGCCAGGTCGGTCACGGCGCCGCCGCCCACTGCCACGATGGCATCGGAGCGGGTGAAATCGTTCTGCCCCAGCACCTGCCAGCAGAAGGCGGCCACCTGGATGTGCTTGCCCTCCTCGGCGTCGGGGATCTCCGCGGTCAGCGCGGTGAAGCCGGCCGCGGCCAGCTCGTCCCGGACGGTGTCGCCGGTGAGCCGAAGTGCGCGCGGGTGGATGACCAGGACGCGGCGGACGCGCTCGCCCAGCAAGGCCGGCAGCTCCGCCAGGAGCCCGCGGCCGACGACGACGTCGTAGTTCTCCGCGGGGGCGGAGCCGGTGACCTGGATGATGGTTGAACTGCTGCTCACAATGGTCCGTTCTGGTGGTGCGGATGAATGGTCAGGGCGGCGGTCAGGGCGGCCACCAGCTCCGCGACGCTGCCGTGGCGCACGTCGAGGGTGATGTCCGCCAGCCGCCGGTAGACGGGGGTGCGGACCGTTGCCAGCTGCTGCCAACGCACCGCCGCATCGGCGCCGCCGTCCAGCAGCGGGCGCCCGGTGTTCTTGCGGATCCGGTCCCGGACCGTATCGAGGTCGGCGTCGAGGTGGACCACAGTGGCCCGGTGCAGCAGCTGCTGGGTGCCGGAATCAAGCACGGCGCCGCCGCCGAGGGAGAGCACGCACACCTTGGCCCCGCCGGCCGAGGCCGGGTCAAGGATGCCGGCGATGGTCTTGGCCTCCAGCTGGCGGAAATGCCGTTCGCCGTGGCTGGCAAAGATGCCGGCAATGGCACCGTGCTTGGCCACGATCACCGCATCGGTGTCCACGAACGGTACCCCCAGGGCAGCCGCCAGATCGGTGCCGATGGCCGTTTTGCCCACGGCCATCGGCCCGATCAGGGCGACGGGGCGGCGCAGGCTGGACCCCGCTGCGGCGCCGGCGCGGGCCGGCTCGCTGCCGCTCACTGACCCAGGGTGTCCAGGGCCGAGGGGATGTTGGCCAGGTAGTTCTTAAGGTTGCGGGAGGTCTCGGCGATGGAGTCGCCGCCGAACTTCTCGGCGACGGCGTCGGCCAGGACCAGGGCAACCATGGCCTCGGCCACCACACCGGCGGCGGGCACGGCACAGACGTCCGAGCGCTGGTGGTGGGCCTTGGCCGGCTCGCCGGTGGCCACGTCGATGGTCTTCAGCGCACGCGGCACGGTGGCGATCGGCTTCATGGCCGCGCGGACGCGCAGCACATCGCCAATGCTCATGCCGCCCTCGATGCCGCCGGCGCGGTTGGAGGTGCGGACGATGGTGCCGTTTTCGTCGCGCTCGATCTCATCGTGGGCGGCGGAGCCGCGGCGGGCCGCGGTGCGGAAGCCATCGCCCACCTCGACACCCTTGATGGCCTGGATGCCCATCAGGGCACCGGCCAGGCGGGCGTCCAGGCGGCGGTCCCAGTGCACGTAGCTGCCCAGTCCCGGCGGCAGTCCATAGGCCAGCACCTCCACGATGCCGCCGAGGGTCTCACCCTCCTTGTGGGCGGCGTCCACCTCGGCCACCATGGCGGTGGAGGTGGCGGCGTCGAAGCAGCGCAGCGGATCGGCGTCCAGCGCCTCAACGTCGCTGGGCAGCGGCAGCTCGGAGCCCTCGGGCACCTCCACGGCGGCAATCGCCGTCGTATGGCTGACCAGCTCGATGTCCAGGGACTTCAGGATGGAGGCGGCAACGGCGCCCAGGGCGACGCGGGCAGCGGTTTCGCGGGCGCTGGCGCGCTCAAGCACCGGGCGGGCCTCCTCGAAGCCGTATTTCTGCATGCCGGTGAAATCGGCGTGGCCGGGGCGCGGCCGGGTGAGGGGTGCGTTGCGGGCCTGGTCGGCCAGCACGGCGGGGTCCACCGGATCGGCGGACATGATCTGCTCCCACTTGGGCCACTCGGAGTTGGCGATCTGGATGGCGACGGGGCCGCCCTGGGTCACGCCGTGGCGGACGCCGCCGAGGATGGTGACAACGTCCTGCTCGAACTTCATCCGGGCGCCGCGCCCGTAGCCGAGCCGGCGGCGGGCCAGCGCCGCCTGGATTTGGGTGCTGGTCAGCTCGACGCCGGCCGGCACACCTTCAATAATTCCCACGAGTGCCGGGCCATGAGACTCACCGGCGGTCAACCAACGCAACATAAAATCCATCCTGCCATGAGTGGCCGCCGCGGTTAGCGCCGGGCCAAGCCTAATGAGTTGCACATCACATTGATGACGTCCAACTCCGTGCCGGGTGCGGCGAACGTGCCCGCCGGGGTGAAAAGTTTGACCTGCTCCACGGCCTGGTAAAGCAGCATCTCGATGCCGGCCACGATGGTGCCCCCGCCCGCCGTCCAGGCCGCGGCAATCGCACTGGGCCAGGGATCGTAGGCAACGTCCAACAGGAACCGTCCCGCCAGCGCCGCCCCGGCCAGCGCCTCGGCCAGCGGATCCGCGGCGCGCGGCGGCAGCGTGGAGATGACGACGTCGTAGCCGGGAAGGGCCGCGGCCGCGCCATCGAACCCGCGCAGAGTGCACGGCAGGCCGACGGCGGCGGCAACATCCGCCGTCGAGGCGGCCTTGGCCCCGTCGCGGACAAAGACGTCCACGCCGGGGGCGCCGAGCCGGGCCAGTGCCGCCACGGCGGAGACGGCCGTGCCGCCACCGCCGAGGATGGCCGCCCGTGGCGCAGGCCCCACGCCCGCGTGGCGCAGGGCGTTGACGATGCCGGCGACGTCGGTGTTGTGGCCGGAGAGGCGTGCGCCGTCGACCACCACCGTGTTGACGGCACCCAAGGTGGCCGCCGTCGCGCTCAGCTCATCCAGCGGGGCGATGATGGCGCCCTTGAGCGGCATGGTGACGGAGAGTCCGTACCAGTCCCCGTCCCGGCGCACCCGCTCGGCCAGCGCTGCCACACCGTCCTGCTCGACGTCGATGGCGGTGTAGGCGTAGTCCAGGCCCAGATGCGCATAGGCGGCCCGGTGCAGGGCCGGCGATTTGGAGTGGCCGATGGGGTGGCCCAGCACGGCGCCGTGGCGCGGGCGGCTCCCGGCGCCGGGGAGGATGCCGCTGGTTGGCAAGGTATCCACCTAGTTGCACTTCCCCGGGTTGGCGGTGCACCAGGCCGTGTACTTGGCCACGTTCTTCAGGTGCTCGGCATAGGTCGCAGCGTACAGGGTCTCCCCCGTCGAGAGGTCAACCGTGACCCAGAAGTAGTACGCGTTGCTCTGCGGATGGGCCGCGGCCGTGATGGCTGTGGACTTCGGCGAACCGATCGGCCCCGCCGGCAGTCCCGGGTTGGCGAACGTGTTGTACAGGTTCGTCTTGTCGGCCTTCTGGGCGTCGCTGATGTTGTACGTCTTGATGCCCAGCCCATAGGCCACCGTGGCATCGGACTCGAGCCGGCCACCGGTCTCGGCGTTCGGGTTGTTGAGCCGGTTTTCGATCGCCCCGGAAATCATCGCGTAGTTGGCCTCGTTGCCCTCGGCCTCGATGATGCTGGCAATCGTGAGCACGCGATACTGTTCGTTGGCGCTGGTGACGCCGGCGGCGACGAGCTCGTCCTTGGTGGTCTTGACCAATTGGGCCAGGATCTGCTGGGGCGTCATGTCCACCGGGAAGCGGTACTCGCCCGGCGCCAGGTAGCCCTCCAGGCTCTTGGCCTGGGGTGGCAGGCCGAACGACGCCGGCGCAGCGGCCAGCGCCTTGTAGGTCTCCAGCGGCGTGGAGGTGGCGGTGGCCAGCAATTGCAGCACATCGTTCTGGCGCAGGTTTTGCTCGATGGCGGCGTAGTGGACCTTGTCCCCGCCGGGTGCCACCAGCAGGGCCACGGCGTCGGACGCCTTCATCTCCAATTTCATTTGGAAGGTTCCGGGCTGGATCTTGGCGGTGGCCTGGGCGTCGGTGAGGGCGGTGAGGAAGGCCGATTCGCTGGCCACCACGCCATTCTCCTTCAACGCCGTCGCCACGGTGCGTCCGGTGGCGCCTTCGGGCACCACAAAGCTGATGGACCCGTGTCCGGGGCCGGGGAAATCATCGGAGCCGGCACCGGCAAACATGGGCTTGACGGCCTGGACCACAAAGAACACCACACCGGCAAAGAGCGCCAGCACCACCAAAAAGGCCAGGGTGCGGCGGCGCCGCTTGACGCGCTTGGACACCCGGCGCGACTTCCGGCTTGGGGCGTCCGGTGCGTAGACGGGGTGCTCGGCGTCCTCGTAGTGGTCCTCGTAGGCTTCAACGTGCCCGTCGCCGGCGTACTGGTGCTTGTCGGGGACGGCCGCGTGCTCGTCGGGGGCGTAGGCGTGCCGGTGGGCGGTGTAGGCGTGCCGGTGGGCGGTGTAGGCATGGGCGCCGTGCGGATCATGTCCGCGCGGGCCATTGGAGCGGCGGCCGGGGAACGGATGGCTCACAGAACGGATCCTGGGGATGCGATGGATGTGATCGTCTCGTCCTTAGCTTGGTCCGGGGCACCAGTGCGCCCCACGGCACCGGTTTGGGGAGCAGGAACCAAGGTCCCCACCGTTCCGCCCCGGGACTTCTCCATGTCAATGGCATGCTGGAGGATGCCGGCGGCGGCTACTTGATCCACCACTTTACGGTGGTCGCGACTGTCCATGCCAGCCGCGCGGAGGGATTGGTGGGCGGAAACGGTGCTGAGGCGCTCGTCAACCAAGCGCACCGGAACGCTTAATTCTGCCCCCACCAGTGCGCCAACCAAGAGGTTTGCGTAGGCTCTGGCCATTTCTGCAGAGGCCTTTTCAGCACCCTTGAGTGTTCGCGGAAGGCCAACAAAAATTTCCACAATGCCGCGCTCACGCACCTCCCGCAGCACGATGGCGATATCCGAGTTCTTTTTCACGTCCCGACTCAAGGTGCGCACCGGGGTGGCCAGAATGGAATCGGGATCGCAGGCCGCCAGTCCGACGCGGACGGTTCCCACGTCCACGCCCAGCTTGGCACCCTTCGGATATGCCATCGCGCTCATGCGGCAGTCCTAGGAGCGGGTGTCGATGGCCGTGGCGATGGCCGCCAGTGCGGCACCCACCTTGCCGGCATCGCTGCCGCCGCCCTGGGCGACGTCGTCCTTGCCGCCGCCGCCGCCGCCGAGGATGCCGGCGGCCAGCTTGACCAGGGCACCGGCCTTGACGCCTTCGGCGCGGGCCGCCTCGTTCGTGGCCACCAGGACCATCGGGCGGTCGTTGGCCACACCGGCAACGGCCACGGTGGCCGGGGCCGAGCCCAGACGGTTGCGCAGGTCCAGCGCCAGCACACGGAGATCCTCCGTGCCGCCGACCTGGCCGGCGTCGTGGGCGATCACGCTGACGCCGCGGGCGTCACGGGCCGTGGAAACCAGGTTCGCGGCGGCGGCCGTGAGCTGCTCCTTGCGCAGGCGCTCCAGCTCCTTCTCGGCCGTCTTCAGCTTGGACAGCGTGGCGGCGATGCGCTCCTGCAGCAGGTTGGAGGGCACCTTGAGCATGTCGGTGAGCTCGCTGACCAGGGCGCGCTCGGCGGCCAGGTGGCGGAACGCGTCCATGCCCACGAAGGCCTCCACGCGGCGGTTGCCCGAACCCACGGACCCCTCACCCAGCAGCGTCAGGCTGCCGATCCGGGAGGTGCTGTCGACGTGCGTGCCACCACACAGCTCGCGCGACCAGGCGCCGTCGATCTCCACCACACGCACCTCGGAACCGTAGTTCTCGCCGAACAGCGCAGTGGCACCCATGGACTTGGCGGCATCCAGGCCCATCACCGTGGTCTGGACCTGGTGGTTGTTGCGGATGGCGATGTTGGAGACTTCCTCGATCTCCGAGCGCGTCGCGGCGCTGAGGCCCTCGCCCCAGGAGAAGTCGAAGCGCAGGTAGCCGGCCTTGTTGAAGGAACCGCGCTGCAGCGCCTCCGGGCCCAGGATCTGGTGCAGGGCGGCGTGCACAATGTGGGTGCCGGTGTGGGCCTGCTCGGCGGCGTGGCGGCGTTCGCGGTCGACGGCGGCGCGGACCAGGGCATCGGCGGGCAGCTCGCCCTCGCGCACCACTGCCTTGTGCACGCTCAGGCCCTTGATCGGCTTCTGCACGTCCAGCACCTCGACCACAAAACCGTCGCCGGAGATCAGGCCGGTGTCGGCGGCCTGGCCGCCGGCCTCCGCGTAGAAGGGCGTCTCGGCCAGGACGATCTCCACCTCGTCGCCGGTGGAGGCGAAGCTGACCGGGCGGCCGGCGGAGAGGATGGAGCGGATGCGGGATTCGCCGTCGAGCTCCTTGTAGCCGGTGAAGACCGTCTCGCCCTGGGCCAGCAGCTCATGGAAGACCGTCAGGTCGGCGTGGCCGCTCTTCTTCTCGCGGGCATCGGCCTGCGCGCGCTGGCGCTGCTCGAGCATGAGGGAACGGAAGCCGGCCTCGTCGACGGCCAGTCCTGCCTCTTCGGCCATTTCCAGCGTGAGGTCGATCGGGAAGCCGTAGGTGTCGTGCAGGGCAAAGGCGTCGGCACCGGAGAGGTTGGTGTTGGCGGCCTTGGACTCCTTGACGGCCTCCTCCAGGCGGGCGGTGCCGCTGGCGATGGTGCGCAGGAAGGCGCGCTCCTCGGCGTAGGCGATCCGGCTGATGCGCTCGAAATCGCTCTCCACCACCGGGTAGGCACCCTTCATGGCGTCCCGCGAGGCGGTCAGCAGCTCGGGCAGGCAGGCGCGCTCCACGCCCAGCAGGCGCATGGCGCGCACCGCACGGCGGATCAGGCGGCGCAGCACATAGCCGCGGCCCTCGTTGGAGGGGGCGACGCCGTCGGCGATCAGCATCAGGGACGAACGGATGTGGTCGGCCACCACGCGCATGCGGACATCGTCCGTGTGGTGCGGGTCCTCGGCCGTTTCGGCGGAGGTGTATTCCTTGCCGGAGAGCTGGGCGGCGACGTCCAGGACGGGGCGGACCTGGTCGGTCTCGTAGAAGTTCTCCACGCCCTGCAGGATCAGCGCCAGGCGCTCCAGGCCCAGGCCGGTGTCAATGTTCTTCTTCGGCAGCTCGCCAAGGATTTCGAAGTTGTCCTTGCCGATGCCCTCGCCGCGCTGGAACTGCATGAACACGAGGTTCCAGATCTCGATGTAGCGCACATCGTCGACGGCGGGGCCGCCCTCGGGGCCGTAGGACGGGCCGCGGTCGTAGTAGATCTCCGAGCAGGGGCCGGCCGGGCCGGGCTGGCCGGTGGACCAGTAGTTGTCCTTCATGCCCATCCGCTGGATGCGCTCGGCGGGCATGCCGGCCACCTCTTCCCACAGGGCGGCGGCCTCGTCGTCGTCCTGGTAGACGGTGACCCAGAGCCGGCTCTTGTCCAGCCCGTAGCCGCCGTCGGCCACGGGGGTGGTCAGCAGCTCCCAGGCGTAGCCGATGGCCTCGCGCTTGAAGTAGTCGCCGAAGGAGAAGTTGCCGCACATCTGGAAGAACGTGCCGTGGCGGGCGGTCTTGCCCACTTCTTCGATGTCGCCGGTGCGGATGCACTTCTGGACGCTGGTGGCGCGCGGGAAGGGGGCCTCTTCGCGGGCGGTCAGGTACGGGATGAAGGGGACCATGCCGGCCACGGTGAACAGCAGCGACGGGTCAGAGGAAACCAGCGACGCGGACTCCACCGGGGTGTGGCCCTTGGAGCTGAAAAACTCAATCCAGCGGCTGGCAATTTCGTGGGATTTCATAATCCTGGTGGACCCTTCGTTGTAAATGACTTGCGTGTTGAGCAGATGCGCTGCCCGGCGGTGCTTCCAGCGGGGAGCGCCCGCCGGTGTTCCCATTCGGGAAGTGGCGCCGGGGCTAGGGGCGCGTGGCGGCCCGGTGTTCGACGGCGTCAACGCCCAGGGCGGCACGCAGCTCGGCTTCGCGCTCGGCGCTGCCCTCGCGGATGGCATCGGCAAATTCGAGGAAACTATCACTCAGTTTACCCACCGCGCGGTTCAGGCCCTCCGGGCCCAGGGAGCCGCGGACCTGGGAATACTTGCGTACGCCGACCACGCCAATGGCGATGCCGGCAGCCAGCCAGAAGATTGTCTTCATATCTGTCTTTCCTTTGTTCCTAGCGGCTGCGCGAGGGGCGCGAACGGGTGCTGCGGCGCCCGGCCAGGGCGGAGCGCACACCATAGGAGAAGGCCGCGACCTTGATCAACGGCTGGCCCAGGGTGGCGGCGAACAGCGAGGACAGGGCAGAGATGTTGGCCGTGGCGTCCGAGACATTGGTGGTCATGCCATCCACCTTCTTCAACTGCGCATTGGTGGTGGACACCGTGGCGGTGACCTCGTCGATCAGCGGCGTGGTCCCGTCGCTCAGTTGCTTGATGGTGGAGCGCATCTCGTCAAAGACATTGCCCAGTTTCAGCACGGGGACGGCCAGGATGGCCACCAGCACGGCAAACACGCCTGCGGCAATCAGGCCAGCAATATCTCCACCACTCATGGCGGCCCCCTCGTTTCCTCTGGGTAGGACTTCTCCGCTGTGGGAGATCTTCGGATAGGACGTCCTGCCATCGGCAAGGACGCATCTTTAGTACCTTACCTACAAAACAGCCCGCGGCGTGTGCCGCGGGCTGTTAGGTGGTGGTCTGCCGGCCGCCACTGGGGCGGCCGGCAAACCCTCTTAGCTAAGGAGTGCTTAGCGCGAGTAGAATTCGACGACCAGCTGCTCTTCGCAGGTCACGGGGACCTCGGAGCGCTTCGGGCGGCGCACCAGGCGGGCCTGGAGGCTTTCCAACTTGACGTCCAGGTAGGCCGGAACGTTGGGCAGCACGTCGCGGTGTGCACCGGCGGCGGCAACCTGCAGCGGGGCCATGGTCTGGCTGCGCGGGTGAACGTGGATCAGCTGACCCTCGGCCACGCGGAAGGACGGGCGGTCCACGCGGGCGCCGTCAACCATGATGTGGCGGTGCACAACCAACTGGCGGGCCTGGGCGGTGGTGCGGGCGAAGCCGGCACGCAGAACCAGGGCGTCCAGACGCATTTCCAGCAGCTCGACCAGGTTCTCACCGGTCAGGCCCTTGGTGCGCTTGGCTTCTTCGAAGGCACGGGTCATCTGTGCCTCGCGGATGCCGTACTGGGCGCGCAGACGCTGCTTTTCGCGCAGACGTACCGCGTAGTCGCTGTCCTGCTTCTTGCGGGCACGACCGTGCTCGCCGGGGCCGTACGGACGACGCTCCAGGTACTTGGCAGCCTTGGGGGTCAGAGCAATGCCGAGAGACCGCGAAAGGCGGGTCTGCCGGCGGGCACGCAGAGTGTTAGACACTTGTGTGTCCTTTCGGTAAACGTGTGGCAAAAGCCCCCGGAGGGGCTTTGTGGAATAGCTGGCCTCCATCATGGAGAGTTAGGGCTGCCACTGCCCATCGCTGCAGCCGCTGGGCATACCCGTCTCCAGCGCTTTGGCGCGGAAAAATCCGTGCCGAACCGGGAAATGCAGCGGGTATGGAGCCAAGGCTTGCCAGTGCAGCGTTAATTCTACCAGTTGTTTCCCGCGGCCTATTTACTGCCCTCGCCGCGGACAATGGCACGCAGCCGTGCCAGCCGGGTGGAAATGTCCCGTTCGGCCCCGTTGGTGGTGGGTGTGTAGTAGTCCCGGCCGATGAGATCGTCCGGCGGATATTGCTGCGGCGCCACCGAATGCGGGGCGTCGTGGGCGTAGAAGTAGCCCTTGCCGTGGCCCAGCTGCGCGGCCCCCGGATAGTGGGCATCGCGCAGGTGCGGCGGAATGGTGGTGCCGCGGCCGGCCCGGACATCGGCAATGGCGGAGTTGATCCCGTTGTAGGCCGCGTTGGATTTGGGCGCCGTCGCCAGATGCACCACCGCCTCGGCCAGGATGATCCGCGCCTCGGGCATGCCGATCAGCGCCACGGCCTGCGCCGCGGCCACCGCCGTTTGAAGTGCCGTGGGATCGGCCATCCCCACGTCCTCCGCCGCGGAAATCATGATCCGCCGGGCAATGAAGCGCGGGTCCTCCCCCGCCTCCAGCATCCGGGCCAGGTAGTGCAGCGCGGCATCGACGTCGGAGCCGCGGATGGACTTGATGAAGGCACTGATGACGTCATAGTGCTGGTCGCCCGCCCGGTCGTAGCGGACGGCCGCGGCGTCGATGGCGCGCTCGGCGTCGGCCAGCTCGACGACGGCGGGCGGCAGTTCCAGCCCCGGCAGGCCCTCGCCCTGGGCCGCCTTGGCCTTGACCCCGGGTTGTCCCGACAGGGCGACGCCGGCTGCCGCCTCAAGCGTGGTCAACGCACGGCGTGCATCCCCCGCGGCCAGCCGGACAAGATGGTCCAAGGCCTCCTCGCTGAGGACCACCTTGCCGTCCAAGCCGCGCGGATCCGCCACAGCGCGCAGCAGCAGGCCGTGGATGTCGTCATTGGTGAGCGGCTTCAAGGTGAGCAGGATGGAGCGCGAAAGCAGCGGCGAGACCACGGAGAAGGAGGGGTTTTCGGTGGTGGCGGCAATGAGCACCACCCAACGGTTTTCCACACCGGGGAGCAGGGCATCCTGCTGGGCCTTGTTGAAGCGGTGGATCTCGTCCAGGAACAGCACAGTGGTGCGCCCGTGCAGATCCCGGTTGGTGAGGGCATCGTCCATCACCTTGCGGACATCCTTGACGCCGGCGGTGATCGCGGACAGTTCGACGAACGTCCGGCCGGGCCCGCGGGCGATGACATGGGCCAGCGTGGTCTTGCCGGTGCCGGGCGGACCCCAGAGGATCACCGAGCTGGGCCCGGCCGGGCCCGCTGCGCCTGCACCGGAGGCCAGCAGGCGCAGCGGCGAACCGGCACCCAGCAGCTGCTGCTGGCCCACCACCTCGTCCAGGCTGCGCGGGCGCATCCGCACGGCCAGCGGGCTGCGCGGGCGGGCCGGCGCGCTGGTTCCGTTGCCGGCGTCGTCCCCGTCGCCGTCGTCGGCGTCCGCCAGGCCGGAGTCAAAGAGATCAGTCACTCCCCTAGGCTATCGGGCCGCCCCGACATCACCCGGCCGGCGCCATGTGGCCTCCCTATTCTCGCTCCGCCCGACCTGGGCCCCGCGGGCACTGGCGCCTTGTGGCCTCCCCACCCTCGCTCCGCTCGTTTTGGGACCCTCGGGCACTAGGCTTGTGCGCGTGAATGTAGCCAGCCGCACTGCCCGCGTGTCCGCCGCCCGACTGCCGGGCTGGGTGGAGCGCTTTGCCGCGGGCCATGGTGCCGGGCCGGGTGTTCCGCTCAAGGCCGGGGTGCACGACGACGGCGTGCTGCTGGTGGCCCCGGACGGCGCCACCGCACTGCTGCGCGCTCCGTGGCCCGTGGACGGCCGCCCCGGCCGGGGTGCCGACGAGGTGGAGCGGCTGGCCGCGCTGGCCTCACAGCCGCGCGCCCTGGGGCTGGTCCTCGTGCGCCGGGGCGGCTACGCCGTCGGGGTTTCCGCCGGTGCCGAACTGCTCAAGCACAAGGCCGGCACCCGCTACGTGCAATCGCGCTCGGCCGCCGGCGGCGGATCGCAGCAACGTTTTGCCCGGCGCCGAGCCAACCAGGCCGATGCCCTGGTGGAACGGGTCGCCTTGGACGCCGCTGCCGCGTTCGACGGGCATGCCGTGGAATACCTGGCCCTGGGCGGCGACAAGGCCCTGCTTGAACTGGTGCTGGCCGAACCGGCCTTGAAGGCCTATGCCACCCGCGCCCGGCTGCGGATCATCGACGTCCCCGACCCCCGGGCCGCCGTACTGGCGAAGGCGGCCGCGGACTTTGCCGCAGTGCAGATCCTCATCACGGACCCGCCCGCCCAACTGTGACGCAGTAGATATTCCCCGGCGGCTCCCGAAACTCGCAAGCTTGTTGCGGGGCCCTCGCCGCCGTGGGCCCACCTCTGGGCGCCCAAAGGAGCATTTACTGCCATGGGTTCAACAGCCGCCAGATGCCCTCTGGAGCGGGGCCTGGCGGTAGTGGTAGCGGGCCGCCTCGGCGAAGCCGGCTGCGGCATAGAGCTCCCGGGCACCGGCATTGGCGGCCGTGACCAGCAGGAAGAAGTCCGCCACGCCGCGCGCGGCGCCGTCGGCCAGCAGCGCGTCGAGAATCGCCGCGGCCACCCCCTGTCGGCGGGCATCGGGGCGGACGGCCATGGCGTAGATGCCGCCCCAGCGCGCGCCGGTCCGGCTGCCGTCCGAAACCGTGCCGCCGGACCCGGCTGCGACAACCGCAGATTCATCCAGTACCGCCAGGCGTCCGACGCCGGCCACCCCGCCGGTGTCGTCGTACACGGTGGCGTAGCGCGACGGCGTGGCCGCCAGGATCCGCTCGGCCACCGCCCGCTCCGCCGGACCTCCCCGACCCTCGAGCTGCCACCAGAGTTGCAGCCACTCCTCGCTGGGGTTGTCGGCCAGTTCGACGGCGTTCCCCCGCGAGGGCGACGCGGGTGACGATGCATACGACGACGCGGGTGACACCGCCGACTGCGCCGCCGGCGGAGCCGGGCGGGCCGGGCGGATCATGACAAGTGTCTCGGAGTTGCGGCTGAACCGCCTCCGGTCCAGCAGCTCCTCCAGGGCCGCGTGGCGTTCGTGGGCCAGCAGCTGGAAGATCACCGGCTGGCGGCGCGCGGCGTACCAGTCCGTGGCCCGCGCCAGTTCGGCCACGGGGTCCGGCGCGGCAAGGCGCGGCCACACCGAGTTGGCCCGCTGCGTCACCCCGCCGGCCGAGCGCAGCACCCAGGCGCCGCCGTCGTCGTGCTCGGGCGCCCGCCAGGCGGCATCCATCAAGACTTCAAACAGCAGCGGATCCGCCCCATTCATCGCGGCCATCGCAAGCTCCTCTCCACAATGTGCGTGAAAACGCCTGTGGCCTCCCGCGAATTCCGGGAGGCCACACGCGTTCAGCGGCACAGGCGCGCCGCCGTCGAACCAGTCGGACTATTGGCTAGGACTCGGCCTTCTTCGCCTCGGGCTTGAAGTCCACGCCGGCTTCCTTGCGCTGCTGCGCCGTGATGGGCGCCGGGGCAGCGGTCAGCGGGTCGTAGCCGCCGCCGGACTTCGGGAAGGCGATGACGTCGCGGATGGAGTCGGCGCCGGCCAGCAGGGACACGGCACGGTCCCAGCCGATGGCGATTCCACCGTGCGGCGGGGCACCGAACTTGAAGCCGTCCAGCAGGAAGCCGAACTTCTCGTCCGCCTCCGCCTCGGTGATGCCCATGACGGCGAACACGCGCTCCTGCACGTCCCGGCGGTGGATACGGATGGAACCGCCGCCGATCTCGTTGCCGTTGCAGACGATGTCGTAGGCGTAGGCCAGCGCGCTGTCCGGATCCGTGTCGAAGGTGTCCATGAACTCGGGCTTGGGCGAGGTGAACGCGTGGTGCACGGCGGTCCAGGCACTGTGGCCGATGGCCACGTCGCCGGAGCCCACGGCCTGGCTGGTCGGCTCGAACATCGGAGCGTCGACAATCCAGACGAAGGCCCAGTCGCTGGGGTCGATCAGGCCAGTGCGGTGGCCGATCTCCACGCGGGCGGCACCGAGCAGGGCGCGCGAGGCACCGATCTCGCCGGCGGCGAAGAAGATGCAGTCGCCGGGCTTGGCGCCGGCGGCGCCGGCCAGGCCGGCGCGCTCGAACTCGGTGAGGTTCTTGGCCACCGGGCCGGTGAGCTCGCCGTCCTCCTTGTACAGAACGTAGGCCAAGCCCTTGGCACCGCGCTGCTTGGCCCATTCCTGCCAGGCATCCAGGGTGCGGCGCGGCTGCGAGGCCCCGCCGGGCATGACGACGGCGCCGACGTAGGGGGCCTTGAAGACCCCGAACTCGGTGTCCTTGAAGAACTCGGTGAGCTCGGTCAGCTCCTGGCCGAAGCGCAGGTCCGGCTTGTCGGAGCCGTAGCGGGCCATGGCGTCCCAGTATGTCATGCGCTGGATCGGCAGCGGGATCTGGACGTCAATGAGGTTCCAGAGGGAGGAGACGATCTTCTCGCCCAGGGCGATGATGTCTTCCTGGTCCACGAAGCTGGCCTCGATGTCCAGCTGGGTGAATTCCGGCTGGCGGTCCGCACGGAAGTCCTCGTCGCGGTAGCAGCGGGCGATCTGGTAGTACTTCTCGAAGCCGCCCACCTGCAGCAGCTGCTTGAACAGCTGCGGGGACTGCGGCAGGGCGTACCAGGAACCGGGGGCCAGCCGGGCCGGCACCAGGAAGTCGCGGGCACCTTCCGGGGTGGAGCGGGTCAGCGTGGGGGTCTCGATCTCGATGTAGCCCTGCCCGTGCAGCAGCTCGCGGGCCACACGGTTGGCCTCGCTGCGCAGGCGGATGTTGCGCTGCATGACCGGACGGCGCAGGTCCAGGTAGCGGTGCTTCAGGCGTGCCTCTTCGCCGACCTCCACGTGCTCGTCCACCTGGAACGGCAGCGGCGCGGCCTCGTTGAGGACCACCACGTTCTCGGCGATGACCTCGATTTCACCGGTGGCGAGGTGGGCGTTTTCGTTGCCCTCGGGGCGGCGCTCCACGGTGCCGGTGATCTGCAGCACGTACTCGTTGCGCAGGCCGTGGAACACGTCCTCCTCGCGCACCACAATCTGGGACACACCGGAGGCGTCGCGCAGGTCAAGGAAGGCCACACCACCGTGGTCACGGCGTCGGGCAACCCAACCGGAGAGGGTGACAGTTTGTCCGATGTGCTCGGCCCGCAGAGAGCCAAGGTCATGTGTGCGCAGCACAGCATTCCTTTCAAAGGTGATGGCGCCGGAGCAGGATGCGCTCCGGCGAAGGTATCTGCAGTCAAGTTTAGCCGGGCGGACTCCTACGCCGCCCCGGCCGCCCAACTGGGTGACAGTTATCGCACGTTCCGGGGCGCGGAACGTGCGATAAGTGTCACCTAGTGTAGTGTCTCAGTTTTGCTTGACGGCTTGGAGCGCAACCCGGCCACGAGCCACTTTTTCCAGGATCGACTCCGCATCCGCGGTCCACACCAAAGGCTTCGGGTCGGCATTGTTCACCTCGATGTATTCCTCGATCTTCGCAATCAAATCAGGCACTGAATGAAAGACCCCACGGCGTAGCGCCTTCTCCGTCAACTCCCTGAACCACCGCTCCACCAGGTTCAACCACGAGGATGAGGTCGGGGTGAAATGCAGGTGGAACCGTGGGTGTTTGGCCAGCCACGCCTTCACGTTCGCATGCTTGTGCGTCGCGTAGTTGTCGATGACCAGGTGGATCTGAAGGCCGGCCGGGACTTCCTTTTCAATGGTTTTCAGGAACACCAGGAATTCATCGTGGCGGTGCTTGGGAACGCAGGAGCCGATGACCTTTCCGGTTGCGACCTCCAGGGCCGCGAAGAGCGTGGTGGTTCCGTTGCGCTTGTAGTCGTGGGTCATCGTCCCGGCCCGCCCCCTGGTCATCGGCAACGACGGCTGGGAGCGGTCCAGGGCCTGGATGGAGGTCTTCTCGTCCATGCAGAACACGATCGCGTTCTCCGGTGGGTTCAAATACAGTCCGCACACGTCGATGAGCTTTTCCTCGAACTTCGGGTCCGTGGAGAGTTTGAAGGTCTTCACCAGATGCGGTTTCAACCCGCGGGCAGACCAGATGCGTTGCACCTGCGCCGGGGAGACCCCGGTCTTCGCGGCCATGGTGCGCACCGACCAATGCGTGTGTCCCTCAGGCTTTGAGTTCTGTGTCAGCTCAACGATTTCGTCGATCGTCGACTGCGGGATCACCGGTTTGCGTCCCCGCCCGCCACGCACCTTCCCGAGCTTGGTCAGGCCTTCCTCGGCGAAGCGGGTACGCCAGGAGCGCACCGTGCCCGGGGTGATGCCCACCACCCGGGCGATCCACTCGTTGGCCAGGCCCTCGGCGGCCATCAGCAGAACCTGCGCCCGCTGCACCTCCCGGTGGGAGGCCACCTGGGATGCGGCCAGCGCTTCCAGGACGGTGCGCTGGGCGTCGGTAAGGGCCAGGGCGGGTGCTGGATTCGACATGATCCCAGCCTAAACCCAAAGTCATTAACTATTTTGGAGACACACCACTAGTTGGGCGCGACGGTGATGGTGGGGTGCAGGTCGGCCGACGGCGGCATCCAGGCCGCGGGGTCGGCCGCCACCTGCTCGCCGGAACGGATGTCCTTGACCTGGTGGGCGCCGTCGTCGTCGGTGAACCAGACGAACGGGATGCCGCGGCGGTCCGCGTACTTGATCTGCTTGCCGAACTTGTCCGCCTTGGCCGCCACCTCGGCGGAGATGCCGCGGGCACGCAGCGCCGCGGCCACGTCCTGCGCCTGGATCCAGGCATCGTCGTTGGCCAGCGTGACCAGCACGGCGGTGGGCACGCTGCGCGAGGCGGTGGCCAGTTCCTGGCTGAGGATGCGCGAGACCAGACGGGTGACGCCAATGGAGAGGCCGACGCCGGGGAACGTGCGGTTGCCCTTGCTCGCCAGCGAGTCGTAGCGCCCGCCGGAGCAGATGGAGCCCAGCGCCTCGTGGCCCACCAGCACGGTTTCGTAGACGGTGCCGGTGTAGTAGTCCAGGCCGCGGGCAATGGAGAGGTCCGCGACGACGGAGCCCGGGGCGCGCAGCGAGGCGGCGGCGATGACCTGCTCCAGTTCGCCCAGGCCCTCCTCCAGCAGCTCGTCGGTGACGCCGAGCGCGCGCACCTGGGCCACGAAGGACGTGTCCTCGGTGCGGATGGAGGCCAGGGCCAGTGCGGCGGTGGCCTGCTCGTCGGTGGCGCCAAGCTCGCTCTTGAGCAGGCCGGCGACGGCGGCGGCACCGATCTTCTCCAGCTTGTCGATGCTGCGCAGCACGCCGGCGGTGTCCGTGAGGCCGATGCCGCGGTAGAAGCCCTCGGCCAGCTTGCGGTTGTTCACGCGCAGCTTGAAGGCCGGGATGGGCAGCGCGGAGAGCGCCTCGACAATGACCAGTGCCAGCTCCACGTCGTAGCGGAACGGCAGTTCGCCGTCGGCCACCACGTCGATGTCGGCCTGGGTGAACTCGCGGGCGCGGCCTTCCTGCGGACGCTCGCCGCGCCAGACCTTCTGGATCTGGTAGCGGCGGAACGGGAACGCCAGGTAGCCGGCGTTCTCCACGACGTAGCGGGCAAAGGGCACCGTCAGATCGAAGTGCAGGGCCAGCTGGTTGGGGTCCGTCTTGGCCGATTCACCCTTGCCGGCGGCGCTGTCGTCGTCGTCCTGAAGGCGGGAGAGGGCGTAGACCTCCTTGTCGATCTCACCCTTGCGCAGCAGCTGCCCCACTGTCTCCACGGCGCGCGTCTCCATCGAGGAGAAGCCGTGCAGTTCAAAGGTGCGGCGCAGCGTGTCCAGCACATGCAGCTCCACCAGCCGTTCCGAAGGCAGCCACTCGGGGAATCCGGACAGGGAGGCATTGCGTGCCATGGGTGGGGCTCTCCTTATTATTGCGGGGAAATCTCTGCAGCTTAGTGGCGCCAAACAAAGGGGAAGGCGACATGTAGCGGCTTCCCGGCGCACTTCTAAGGTTCTCACAGCAGTGCTGGGTACACTGTCTGCGGCTGCCATTTTATGCGGTACCGCGGCCTATCCCCCAACCATCGAGGAGAGAAGACGTTGGTGAGCACCAAACCAGATGCCCGCGAGGCCAAAAAGCGCGTGCAGCGCATGCAGGCAAACCAGGCATTGATGCAGAAGCAGGCCGGCCGCCGCAAGCGCGACAACCTCATCGCGGCCATCGCGATGGTTGCCGCCGTGGCCCTGGCCGTGGTGCTGCAGATCACCGTCTTCAGCCACAATCCCTCCGCCGCGGACCTCGCGAACGCCGAGTCCGGGCTTGACGCAACGCCCAGCGCGACCTCCGGCCCAACCTCCACCGCCCCCTCCACCAACGCCGCCAATATTCCGCTGCCGGCCACGGCGGCGGGCAAGACCTTCACCGGCTCGCTCAGCCTCAACGGCTCTCCGCTGGGCGTGGAGATCGACGGCAGCACCGCCCCGCAGGCGGCCGCCGTATTCAAGTCCCTGGCCGACGAGAAATTCTTCGACGGACTCAGCTGCCACCGGTTGACCACCGCCGACAAGTTCGGCGTCCTGCAGTGCGGCTCCAAGACCGGCGACGGCGCCAGCGATCCGTCCTACCAGTGGGGCCCGGTGGAGAACACCCCCGCCGACGGCATCTACCCGGCTGGGACCATCGCCGTCGCCCGCGGCGACAGCACCTACAGCAACGGCACGCAGTTCTTTATCGTCTACAAGGACACCTACCTGGACCAGGCCAGCGGCGGCTACACCATCATGGGCAAGGTCACCAGCGGCCTGGACGCCGTCACCGGCATTGCGGCCGGGGGCGTGTCCGGCGGCACCACCGATGGAGCCCCCGCCACACCGGTGACGATAGACTCATTTACGCTTAACTAATTGCGGCCGCTTCGGGACCGGGGATCCGGGTCCGGGCCGCAACAGCAGTTTCTTCAGATGTCCCTCCAGCGAAAGACTTGTAGCGGTGACAGATAGTCAGCAATCCGACGACATGGCAGTGGCAACGGCCACTGAGACTTCAACCACGACCGGCGCTCCGGCACCTGCCGCGCCAAAGGCTCCCTCACCGGCCGCCTTTGCCGCACGGCCCAAGGCCGCCGCGGCGGCACCGGCGCCGGTGGCGGCCGTGCCCCCCGTCGATCTGGTGGAGGCCGCCAAGTGGGGCCGCGCCGAAGAGGACGGCCACGTGGTTCTTCTGCTGGACGGTGCCGAACACCCGGTGGGCCAGTACCCCGGCGCTAGCAAGGACGA
The DNA here is from genome assembly GCF_050156935.1 of Pseudarthrobacter sp. P1. Taxonomy (NCBI): domain Bacteria; kingdom Bacillati; phylum Actinomycetota; class Actinomycetes; order Micrococcales; family Micrococcaceae; genus Pseudarthrobacter; species Pseudarthrobacter sp. P1. The sequence continues at coordinate 1,144,106 of NZ_CP189584.1, forward strand.
GGCCCTGGCCTACTTTGCCCGCAAGTTCGATGACATCGCCGCGCAGATCACCCTGCTGGAGCAGCGGGTGGAGGCCAAGTCCCCCACCGCCGACATGCACAAGACGGTCAAGCACCTGCGCGAGGCGCTCAACGAGCGCAACAGCGTGGGCGACATCAACTCCGCCCTGGCCCGCCTGGATGCCCTCGACGGCCACATCAAGGCCCTGGAGAGTGTCGAGCGCGCCGTGCATGACGCCGCCCGCAACATCGAGCTTGCTGCCCGCGAGGCCATCGTGGCCGAGGCGGAGCAGATTGCCGGCCAGGATCCTGCCACCATCCAGTGGAAGGTCGGCAGCGCCCGGATGAACGAGCTCTTCGAGACGTGGAAGACCGCGCAGAAGAATGGGCTCCGCCTGGGCCGCAACACCGAGGAGGCCCTGTGGAAGCGGTTCCGCAGCGCCCGCACGGTGTTCGACCGCCACCGCCGCGCCTACTTCTCCGCGCTGGACAGCAACAACTCCGCCGCCAAGTCGGCCAAGGAGGCCCTGATTACGGCCGCCGAGGAACTGGCGACCTCCACCGACTGGGGCTATGCCGCGGGCGAGTACCGCCGCTTGATGGACGCCTGGAAGGCCTCCCCGCGCGCCAGCCGCAAGGACGACGACGCCCTGTGGGCCCGCTTCCGCGGCGCGCAGGACAAGTTCTTCGCCGCCCGACAGAGCGCCAACGACGTCCTGGACGAGGAATTCGGCGCCAACCTGGTGGTCAAGGAAGCACTGGTGGCCGAGGCCGCCGCGCTGCTGCCGATCACCGACCTCGCCGCCGCCAAGAAGGCCCTGCAGTCCATCCGCGACCGCTGGGAAGAGGCCGGCAAGGTTCCCCGTGCCGACATGGGCCGGATCGAAGCCGGGCTGCGCCAGGTGGAGGATGCCATCCGCAAGGCCGAGGACGAGAACTGGCGCCGGACCGACCCGGAGGCCAAGGCGCGCACCAACAGCGCCCTGAGCCAGCTGGAAGCCACCATCGCCGGCCTCAAGGACGATCTGGCCGCCGCCGAGAAGGCCGGCAACCAGCGCAAGACCAAGGCAGCCCAGGAAGCCCTGGCAGCCCGTGAGGCATGGCTGGAGCAGATCCAGAAGGCCGCCGAGGACTTCGCCTAACCACGCACGCGCAAGGCCCCCGGAGCAGTGTTGTCCACCACTGCTCCGGGGGCCTTTTGCATGCCCTGGTTGCCGGACACGGACACCATCCGGGAAATAAGTTGTTCCATCCCAAAGACAGCATGCTTGTGATCTGGGTAGGGTGGCTCCATCTGGCGAGGCCCAGATACAAACATTGAAGGGTGAGCCATGACGGAAATTACTGCGCACCACGGACTGTTCAAGAACACCAACCTGCATGTTGATGACACCGGAGGTCCGGGCCGGGCCGTGGTTCTGATTCATGGGTGGCCGATGTCCGGGGAAGCCTTCAAGGCCCAGGTTCCGGCCCTTCAGGAAGCCGGATACCGGGTCATCACGTATGACCGGCGCGGCTTCGGCCGCAGCGACAAACCCCTGACGGGGTACAAATACGACACCCTGGCCGAGGACCTGCACGCCCTCCTGGAGGAGTTGGACCTGAACGATGCCACCTTGGTCGGCTTTTCCATGGGTGGCGGCGAAGTGGCCCGCTACTTCAGCCTCTTCGGCGCGGAGCGGCTGCACAGTGTGGTCTTCGCATCCGCGATCCCGCCGTACATGAAGCAGACCGAGGACAACCCCGAAGGGCCATTGACCGAGGCCGCTGCCGCGGATATGGCCGCCGGCCTCAGCAAGGATGAGGACCAGTTCTATGACGGATTCACCCGGCAGTTCTTCTCCGTCGACGGAGAACTCAAGGTCAGCGACCAGCAGCGCCAGGACGCCATCGCGTTGTGCAAGCAGGCGGACAAGAAGGCAGCCCTGGCATGCATGGCCGCCTTCGCCGGGACGGACTTCCGTGCGGACCTGCCAAAAGTGAGCGTACCCGCCCTCGTGCTCCACGGCGGCGGTGACGCCATCGTGCCCTTCGAAGGATCCGGCCAGCGCACCCACGCGACCCTGGTCGGCAGTGAACTGCACGTCATCGCCGGCGCTCCGCACGGATGCAACGTCAGCCACCCCGAGGAATGGAATGACGCACTGATCCAATTCCTGGCGAAATAGCCTTGCCTGGGCGAAGGCCCTTTAGCTTGGGTTGTGCCGTGATGGGAGTTAGGCCGCGAACTGAGGAACCATTATTCTCCCCGCTGCCCGCGGACTCGCGGCCGGGCCCTCGCACCTAAGGGCCCCGCCCCGCCGCTGGCGCATAGGGCCCCCGGAGCAGCGTTATCCACAACTGCTTCCGGGGCCTTTTGCCTGCCCTCCGGCGCCGCCATGCTTGGGGAATGCACTCGGTTCCCGCCCACCAACCCCCGCCGGACGGGCTGCTGCTCTCGGGCGGGCTCTTCACCGCAGTGGAACTGCGCGCGATGGCGTTGGACGGGCTCGTGGAACGCGTCTATGCGGAGGCCTACGCCGGGGTGGGTGCCGCGGCCACGCCGGCCCTGCGTGCCGCCGCGGCCGGCTCCGTGGTGCCGCCCGTGCTGGCAGGACGCGCCGTGGTGGGGCGCGACGCCGCGGCTTGGGTGTACGGCTGCGCCCCCGCACCGGAAAAGGTGGCGCTGCTGGTGCACCATGACCACCGCACCACCGAGCTCCCGCCGTTCAGCGGCTGCACCATCCATGAAGTGCCGCTTGGCCCGTTCGATGCGATTCGGCTGGGCGGGGTGCTGGTGGCGACGCCGCTGCGCACGGCCGTCGATGTGGCCCTCTCCTGCCCGCCGGCGGTGGCTCACCGGGTCCTGGCGGCCATGGCAGCGGCGGCAGCCCTGAACTGCCCACTCGGCCTCATCCGCAGTGCCGTGGCGGCCACGGCCCGCGCTCGCGGGCGACCGCAGGCCCTGGACTTGCTGGACGCAATGACAGGACGTAGCTAGCGCCGGTTGAGCCGCCGAAACCACCGAGGCCGCCGCACCTGGTCTCGGCTACGCTCGACCACCGAAACCGGTGATCGTCCCCAGCCCCTCCCATCGCTCGCAAGCTCGCGGCAGCGCGGAGATCCTGGCGACCGGCGCACCGGGTCTCGACCAGCGAAGCCCTACGCCCGGCGCTGTGCCCCGGTGGTGCGGTAGACGTCGAAGACCCCGTCGATCCGGCGGACGGAGTTGAGCACGTGGTGCAGGTACTTCGGATCCCCCATCTCGAACGCGAAGCGGCTCATGGCCACCCGGTCCCGGGAGGTGTGGACGCTCGCGGCGAGGATGTTCACGTGGTTCTCGCTGAGCACACGCGTGACGTCGGAGAGCAGGCTCTTGCGGTCCAGCGCCTCGACCTGGATTTCCACCAAGAACACCGACGTCTGCGTGGGGGCCCATTCCACCTCGACCATCCGCTCGGGCTCGTTGCGCAGGTTGGTCAGGTTCAGGCAATCCGAGCGGTGCACGGAGACGCCGGCGCCCTTGGTGACGAACCCGGTGATGGCGTCCGGCGGCACCGGAGTGCAGCAGCGGGCCAGCTTGACCAGCACATCGCCCACACCGTGGACGATGACGCCGGATTCGGAGAACCGTGGCCGGTTGGCGGCCGGGTGGGTCGGCAGTGCGGGGGCTTCCTCCTCCACGTCCTGGTTTCCGCCGAGCGAGTGCGCCAGCCGTTCGACGACGGACTGGGCCGAGACATGCCCGTCGCCGACGGCGGCATAGAGGCCGGAGATGTCCACGTAGCGGAAGTCCTGGGCCAGGGCCAGCAGGGCATCGTGGGTCATCAGCTTCTGCAGCGGCAGGTTCTGCTTGCGCATGGCCCGCGTGAGCAGGTCCTTGCCCTTTTCGATGGCCTCTTCGCGGCGTTCCTTGCTGAACCACTGGCGGATCTTGTTCCGCGCCCGCGGGCTCTTGACGAAGTTCTGCCAGTCCTGGCTGGGGCCGGCCCCCTCGGCCTTGGAGGTGAAGACCTCCACGGAATCGCCATGGCTCAGGACGCTGTTGAGCGGGACCAGCTTGCCGTTGACCCGGGCACCGATGGTCCGGTGGCCCACCTCCGTGTGCACGGCGTAGGCAAAGTCAACGGGGGTGGAGCCCGCCGGCAGGGCCATGACCTCGCCCTTGGGGGTGAAGACAAACACCTCCTGGGCGTTCATCTCGTACCGCAGCGAGTCAAGGAACTCGGCGGGGTCGCGGGTCTCCTGCTGCCAGTCCACCAGGGTCCGCAGCCAGTTCATGTCGTCATTGCCCATGGCCGCGGCCGGGCCGCCCTTGGGTGCCGTCTTGTACTTCCAGTGCGCGGCCACGCCGTATTCGGCCCGCTGGTGCATCTCCACGGTGCGGATCTGGATTTCCACGGGTTTGCCGCCGGGCCCGATCACAGTGGTGTGCAGCGATTGGTACATGTTGAACTTGGGCATGGCGATGTAGTCCTTGAACCGCCCCGGCAGGGGGTTCCAGCGAGCATGCATGGCGCCCAGCGCGGCATAGCAGTCGCGCACCGAGTCCACCAGCACGCGCACGCCCATCAGGTCGTTGATGTCGTCAAAGTCCTTCTCGCGGACGATCATCTTCTGGTAGATGGAGTAGTAGTGCTTGGGCCGGCCGGAGATGGTGGCCTTGATCTTGCCCGCGCGCAGGTCCTCGGCGATCTGGTTGCGCACCACGGCCAGGCTGCGTTCGCGCTCCGGGGTGCGGTCCCCCACCATGCGGACGATCTCGTCGTACACCTTGGGGTACAGTGCGGCGAAGGACAGGTCCTCCAGCTCCCACTTGATGGTGTTCATGCCCAGGCGGTGGGCCAGCGGGGCAAAGATTTCCAGGGTCTCACGGGCCTTCTTGCCGGAGGATTCGGCCGAGACGAAGCGCCAGGTGCGGGCGTTGTGCAGGCGGTCGGCCAGCTTGATGACCAGGACGCGGATGTCCTTGGCCATCGCCACCACCATCTTGCGGACGGTCTCGGCCTGGGCGGCCTCGCCGAAGGTGACCTTGTCCAGCTTGGTGACGCCGTCCACCAGCATCGCGATTTCCGGACCAAAGTCCGCCTTCAGCTGCTCCAGCGTGTAGTCCGTGTCCTCCACGGTGTCATGCAGCAGGGCAGCAGCCAGCGTGGGTCCGGTCATGCCCAGTTCGGCCAGGATCGTGGCCACGGCCACGGGGTGGGTGATGTAGGGATCGCCGCTCTTGCGCTTCTGGCCCTCGTGGGCCTTCTCCGCCACGGTGAAGGCGCGCTGGATCAGCTCGAAGTCCTCGCGCGGGTTGTTGGCCCGCACAATGCGCAGCAACGGCTCCAGAATGGGCGAATAGCTGCCCGTCGACCAGCCGGTGAGCCGGGCCAGCCGGGCGCGGGTCCGTTCGCGGCGGCCGGGGAACGTGGGGCGCAGGGGTGCGCGCACGACGGCGGCCGGCGGACTCTGCTGGGCACCGTTGGCGCTGGCTCCTTGGGCGGGTTCCGGCGCGCCGGATGCCACGGAGGCAACCTTTCCGGCTGTCGGTTTCTGCTCGTCCACTGCCACTGTCCTCACCTTGCGCCCAACGGATTCCACGCCGTATGCCCAGCGGGGAATTCCTCTAGTGTAAGCCCGCACCGGGACCCTCCCAATTCGTGTCGGCAGGCGCGCAGCCGGAGCGCGGACACAGGGAGTTAAACGCCCGCGGCCGGGTGCGTTCCCCACTCGGGGAACACACCCGGCCGCGGCCGTTGTGCCAGGATCAGGCGGTGGGCATGGCAGCGCCGTCGGACGCCACGGCAGCTGCCTCGTTGGCGCGGCGCGAGGCCACCTTCTTGGCCTGCTTGGCAAGCTCCGGCTCCTTGGCCCGCAGCGCCGCGTACAGCGGGGCGGCAATGAAGATGGTGGAGAAGGTGGAGACGATGATGCCGACAAACAGGGCCAGCGAGAGGTCGCGCAGGGTGCCGGCGCCCAGCAGCATTGCACCGATGAACAGGATGGCCGCCACCGGAAGGATGGCCACCATCATCGTGTTGATCGAGCGCACCAAGGTTTGGTTGATCGCCAGGTTGACCTCTTCGACGAAGGTGCGGCGGGTGGAGTTGGCAATCTCCGCCGTGTTCTCGCGGATCTTGTCGAACACCACCACCGTGTCGTAGAGCGAGTAGCTCAGGATGGTCAGGAAGCCGATGATGGCCGACGGCGTGACCTCAAAGTTGCTGGCCGCGTACACCCCGGCGGTCACGAACATGACCACCAGCAGGCCGGCGACGGCGGACAGGGACATCTTCCAGGTCCGGAAGTACAGCGCCATCAGCACGGTGGCCAGCAGGACAAAGACCACCAGGCCAAGCAATGCCTGGCGGGAGACATCCTGCCCCCAGGTCGGCCCGACGAACGTGGAGGTGACCTTGTCCGCGGTGACGCCGTAGGCCTTGATCAGGGCGTCCTTGACGGCCAGGGTCTCATCCTCGGAGAGCTTGTCCGTCTGGATCTGCATGGTATTGCCGGCAACGTTGGCCACGCGCGGAATGGATCCGGAGACGATGTCCGTGACGGCCCGCTCACCCTTCAGCGTGGAGGGATCGTTGACGTCGGAGACGGTGAACTGGGAGCCGCCGCGGAACTCGATGCCCAGGTTGAAGCCGCCGCGGACGATCGGGATCAGGATGGACAGCACCACCAGCGCGCCGGCGATGATGAACCACAGTTTGCGGCGGCCGACAAACTCATAGGAGCGCTTGCCGGTGTACAGCTCGTTACCAAAAGTGGCAAAGCTAGCCATTAGTTGCTCTCCTCGGTCTTCTCGTCGGTCTCGGACTTGGTGGCACCGGCGCCGCGGCTGCCGGCCATCTGCTCCTGCTTCGCGGCCAATCGGCGCTCGGCAATGGTCTGGCGGCGCTCGGCCTCGGCGGCCGCGCCGGCATTCTTGCCCTTGAGCTGGCCGTTGGCCACGCTCGGGCGGTCCTCGGGGGTGCGGATCCGGCCGGCGCCGCGGTACAGCGGGACGGCGCCCAGGCGGTCCGGGTCCAGGCCGGAGAACTTGTGGCCCTCGCCGAAGAACTTGGTGCGGGCCAGCAGCTGCAGGGTGGGGTGCGTGAACATGAAGACCACCAGGAGGTCGGCCAGGGCGGTCAGACCCAGGGTGAAGGCGAAACCACGCACGTTGCCGACGGCCACGAAGTACAGCACGACGGCGGCCAGCAGGTTCACGGCCTTGGAGGCAAGCACCGTGCGCTTGGCGCGGCGCCAGCCGTTCTCGACGGCGGCCACCAGGCCACGCCCGTCGCGGAGCTCATCACGGATGCGCTCGAAGTAAACGATGAAGGAGTCCGCCGTCTGGCCAATGGCCACGATGATACCGGCCACTCCGGCCAGCGACAGGCGGTAGTTCTCGGTCCAGCCCAGGATCGCGATGGCCAGGTAGGTCAGGGCACCGGCCACCACGAGGGAGAGCACCGTGACAAAGCCCAGGGCACGGTACTGGAAGAGCGAGTACACCACCACCAGGAGCAGGCCGATCAGACCGGCCAACAGACCCATCTGCAGCTGCTGGCCACCGAGTGTGGCCGAGATCTGCTCCTCGGACTGGATATCGAAGCTGATGGGCAGGGCACCAAACTTCAGCTTGTCCGCCAGGGACTTGGCCGTGGCCTCGGTGAAGTTTCCGGTGATGGAGGAGTTGCCGTCGGTGATGACAGCCTGCGACCGCGGGGCGGAAATGACCTCATTGTCCAGCACAATGGCGAACTGGGACTTGGGGTCGTTTTGGTTGGTGATGTAGAAGCCGTTCAGGCGCTGCGTGACGTCCTTGAACTTGGTGGCGCCTTCGGAGTTGAAGCTCAGGTTGACCGACCACTGGTTGGTGGTGACGCCCTGCGCGCCCTGCTGGAGGCCATAGCTGGCGTCCTTGATGTCCTTGCCGGGAACCTCCACCGGTCCAAGGATGTACTTCAGGCCGCTGCCGGGCTCGCACGCCACCATCGGCTTGGCCGGATCGGTGGACGTCGGCGCCGGGGTCAGCGGGGCGACGCAGCTGGTGTCTTCGAAGGTCCGGTACAGCGGGCCGTCGATCCAGTTGTCATCGCTGGCGGTGGCCGGTGCGGCCGTCGGCTTGGGCAGCTGGTCGTCCGGCAGCTTGCTCTCGGCGGGGATTGCCGCGCCGTTGGCCACCTGGATCACGGGGCGGAACACCATGTTCGCGGAGGCCTTGATGAGCTCGCGGGTCTCGGCGCTGGGCGTGCCCGGCATGGAGACCACCACGTTGCGCCCACCCTGGGTGGTGATCTCGGCCTCGGAGACACCGGAACCATCCACGCGCTGGCGGATGATCGCCACAGCCTGGTTCAGCTGCTCGTCATTGATGGCACCGCCGCCGTCCACCTTGGGCGCCAGGATCATCTGGGTTCCACCCTCGAGGTCCAGGGCAAGCTTGGGCACCCAGCTGGCGGCGTTGGAGAGCACGCCACCGCCCAGCAGAACGGTGCAGGCGATGAGGATTGCCCCGAGCCACAGCAGTGTCCTGCGGGCTGAGGTTGTCGGACCAGTACGTGCCATCAAAGGATCCTTCTAGTTGTTACAGGCAGTGGACACGGCGCAGCCGCCCCCGGCCAAGTGGCGGAAGCGGCGAGCCGGTGCTTGCATCCATGGCGAAGCCGTAGAGCTCCGTGCGGAGGCTAGCTTTCTTTGGAGTTGTCTTTGTTCAGGCGCAGCAGGGTTTCCTCAGCGGTCTCGTTCGCCGGAGCGGCGGAACCGGCAGCGGCGTCGACGTCCTCGGTGAGAGAGGAAGCATCGTCCGGAACCTCGGCGGCAGCCTCTTCCGGCGCGGTGATCTTGGTGATCGTCTGGCGGTGGACGGTGGCCAGGGTCCCGGGGGAAAGCTCCACGACGACTTTGTTGTTCTCCTCGTCCACTGACACGACGGTGCCGAACAGGCCGAAGTTGGTCATGATCTCCACGCCCGGGGCCATCTTGGCCTGCTGCTCGGCCTGGGCCGCCTTGGCCTTCTTCTGCTTGCGGAACATCATGAAGATGACGACGGCGAAGACGGCGAAGAGGATCAGCGTCATCGGGTCGAAGCCGCCGGTCGCGGCGGCGGGAGCGTCAGCGGCAAGAATGCTAGAGAACACAGGTAGTTCCGTTCATATACGTCTAGGGAAAGTCCTGGGCACTGCACGTGCTGGACGTCATACCAGTCTATGCGGTTTAGCTGGGAACTCCATGCTCTTTCGGCGTGAAGCTTAAGGTGTTGGCGAATCCGAAACCGGTTCATCGGATGTTTCGACCATTCCCGCGGCCACCGCGTTCGCAGGCATGCGCAGCCCCAAATGCTCCCAGGCGGCCGCCATGGCGATCCGGCCGCGCGGCGTGCGGCCCAGCAATCCCTCGCGGACCAGGAATGGCTCGGCCACGGTTTCCACGGTCTCCGGCTCCTCCCCCACGGCGATGGCCAGGGTGGACAATCCCACCGGGCCGCCATTGAATTTTTGCACCAGGCATTCCAGCACGGCACGGTCCAGCCGGTCCAGGCCGCGGACGTCGACCTCGTACATGTCCAGCGCCGCCCCCGCCGTGCGGGCATCGATGCTGTCCACGCCGTGCACCAGCGCCCAGTCGCGCACCCGGCGCAGCAGCCGGTTGGCAATGCGGGGCGTGCCGCGCGAACGGCCGGCAATCTCGGCGAAGCCGGCGCTGGTCAGCTTCAAATCCAGCAGGCCGGCGGAACGGCGGAGCACCAGTTCCAGCTCGGCCACGGAGTAGAACTCCAGGTGCCCGGTGAAGCCGAAACGGTCGCGCAGCGGTCCGGGCAAAAGGCCGGCCCGGGTGGTGGCACCCACCAGGGTGAAGGGCGGCAGTTCCAGCGGAATGGCCGTCGCGCCGGCGCCCTTGCCAACGATGATGTCCACCCGGAAATCCTCCATGGCCATGTAAAGCATTTCCTCCGCCGGGCGGGACATCCGGTGGATTTCGTCCAGGAACAGCACCTCCCCCTCGGACAGCGAGGACAGGATGGCCGCCAGATCGCCGGCATGCTGGATGGCGGGTCCGGAGCTGATCCGCAGCGGCGCGTTCATCTCGGCGGCAATGATCATGGCCAGCGTGGTCTTGCCCAGCCCCGGCGGGCCGGACATCAGGACGTGGTCCGCCGTGCGGCCGCGGATCTTGGAGGCCTCCAGCACCAGCGACAGCTGGCGGCGCACGCGGGCCTGGCCGACAAAATCGTCAAGGTTCTTGGGCCGGAGCGCTGCCTCCATGGCACGCTCCTCCGGCTCGGTGCCGGCGGAGACGAGGGCAGCGCCCTCCATGGCGGCCAGCTGGCCCGGCAGCAGCGCGCCGCCGTCGCCGGCCATCCGCCGCTCAGACACGGGACGCCAACCTGGCCGCGCCGCTGCGGGCGCCGTCCTGGCCCAGCCAGCGCAGCGTGGCCCGCAGGATCTGCGCCACATTGCCGGCGGCCACGAGATCGGGCTCGTCCGCCATGGCCTTGTCGATGCTGGCCGAGGCATCCTTCTCGCTCCAGCCAAGGCTGGTCATGGCCGCGATGACCTGCGGCTTCCACTCGGCGGCCACCGCCGGCGCGGGGCCGGACGGGATGCCGGTGGGGACCAGCTTGCCCTTGAGCTCGAGCACGATCCGGCCTGCCACCTTGGGGCCAATGCCGGGGACCTTGGTGAAGGCCTTGCCGTCGCCGCTGGCCACGCCCACGCGGATGGCCTCGGGGTCCAGCACGGCCAGCACGGCCAGGGCCAGCCGCGGGCCGATGCCGCTGACGCTGAGCAGGGTGTCGAACACCTCGCGTTCATGGGCGTCGGCAAATCCGAACAGCGTCATGGAGTCCTCGCGGACAATCATGGAGGTGGTGATCACGGCCTCCTGGCCCAGGCGCAGGGTACCGAGGGTCTTGGGGGTCGCGTGGACCAGCATGCCCATGCCGTTGACATCGATCACTGCCTGCGAGAGGCCAAGGTGGGCCACCGGGCCGCGTACAAAGCTGATCATGGTCTAGTTTCTCCCTGCATGAGCACTGCCGTCCGGGCGGATCCGCAGCATGCCGACCCGAAAAATCCGAACATATCTACGAATAGAGTAGACCCTTCCGGCGCATTTTCGGCAGTTGGCACGCACTAGCGCCAGCTTTGACCCGACTTTTCCTTGTTCTTCTTGGCCTTTGCCTCGGCGTCGCGCCAGAGCTGCTGGGCCGCCGTCGAGCCTCCCTGCGCGGAAACCCGCGAACCCGCGCCACTGCGCCAGGCGTGCGCAATGGCCAGCGCCAGTGCGTCGGCGGCGTCGGCGGGCTTGGGCGGGGCGGACAGGCGCAGGATTTTCGCGACCATGGTGGTCACGGCCGTCTTGTCCGCGCGGCCGCTTCCGGTGACGGCGGCCTTGACCTCCGACGGCGTGTGCAGGGCCACGGGAATGTTGCGCCGCGCGGCGGCGGCCATGACGATCCCCGAAACCTGCGCCACGCCCATGACGGTGCTCAGGTTGGTCTGCGCAAAGACGCGCTCGAGGGCCAGGACATCGGGGGTCCAGGCGTCCAGCCACTGGTCGATGGCATCGGCAATGACCAGCAGCCGGGCGGCCAGGGACAATTCATGTGAACTGCCCACCACCCCGACGGCCACCAGGGTGGCCGTCCGGTTGGGGGCAACGTCAACCACGCCCAGACCACAGCGGGTCAGGCCCGGGTCGACTCCGAGGACGCGCAGGATCAGTCTTCTTCCAGCTGCGCCAGGACCTCGGCGCTCATGTCGGCGTTGGAGTAGATGTTCTGGACGTCGTCCAGGTCTTCCAGCGCGTCGTAGAGCTTCATGAACTTGCGGGCGTGCTCCACATCCAGCTCCACCTGCATGGACGGTACGAAGCCGGCCTCATCGGTGTCGTACTCGATGCCGGCCTCGGCCAGCGCGGCGCGGATGGCGGGCAGGTCCTGGGGCTCGGAATGGATCTCAAACGTCTCGCCCTCGTCCTTGACCTCCTCGGCACCGGCGTCCAGCACGGCCATCAGGAGATCGTCCTCGGTGAGGCCGCTCTTGGGCAGCGTGACAATGCCCTTACGGGTGAACATGTAGGCCACTGACCCGGGATCGCCCATGTTGCCGCCGTTGCGGCCCACCGCGAGGCGGACCTCGGAGGCGGCACGGTTCTTGTTGTCCGTCAGACATTCAATGAGGATGGCGGTGCCCTGCGGTCCGTAGCCCTCGTACATGATGGTCTGGTAGTCGACGGCCTCGCCCAGCTGGCCGGAGCCGCGCTTGATGGCGCGGTCGATGTTGTCGCTGGGCACCGAGGTCTTCTTGGCCTTGGAGACGGCCAGTTCCAGCGCCGGGTTGCCGACGATGTCCGGGCCGCCGATGCGGGCGGCAACTTCAATGTTCTTGATCAGTTTGGCGAAGGACTTTGCACGGCGGCCATCGATGATGGCCTTCTTGTGCTTGGTGGTAGCCCATTTGGAGTGGCCTGACATAGTTACGCTTCCCCTCTAATCATTCGAATAAACAGTTCGTGGATGCTGCGCTCCCCCGTCACTTCCGGGTGGAAGGAGGTGGCAAGCAGATGCTGCGAACGCACAGCCACCGCACGGACATCTGTTTCAATTCTATCCGCCCCGGCGATTGGGGACCCCGATCCACCCGCAGGGCCGCCGGCGTAGGCGTGGCCGGTGGTGGGCAGGTGGACGGCGGCGAGCACCTCGACCGACTCCCCCACCCGCTCCACCCAGGGGGCGCGGATGAAGACGGCGTGGACGGGGGTTTCGGCCTCGCCAGGGGCTGCCAGCCCGGTGAAGGACAGGTCGGTTTCGAAGGAGTCACGCTGGCGGCCGAAGGCGTTGCGGCGCACCGTGATGTCCAAGCCACCCAGGGTCTGCTGGGCGTTGCCGGCCAGGTCCCGGGCGGGGTCGGCTATCTCGTTGGCCAGCAGGATCATGCCGGCACAGCTGCCGTAGACCGGCATGCCGGCGGCGATGCGCTCCTTGAGCGGCTCGGCCAGATCGAAAATGCGGGTCAGCTTGTCGATCGTGGTGGACTCGCCGCCGGGCAGGATCAAACCGTCGACGGCGGCCAGCTCGCTGGGGCGGCGGACGCTGACTGCCCGTCCGCCGCTGGCCTCGATGGCGCGCGCGTGCTCGCGGACGTCGCCCTGCAGGGCAAGGATGCCCACCAGGGGCTGGGCTGCTGCACTTGAATGATTGGGGCTTATGTGATTGGTCACCAAAACATCATAGTGGCCGCCCCACGGCGCTCTTGTTTCTGCGCGTGGTTTGTGGGATGGCCACGGTGCTGCGGAAAGAGCGCGGGGAAGCAAGCAAGTAGCATGGATCGAGGACTGACGAACTACAGATGAGGAACGTACAGTATGTGCGGAATCGCCGGATACTACGGTTACGGGGAAGACGAAAGTCTGCTCCAGGAGATGAACGCGTGCATTGTGCACCGCGGCCCCGACGGCGAGGGCATCTACACGGACGGCCATGTGGGCCTGGCCCACCGGCGCCTGTCCATCATCGATGTGGCCCACGGCCAGGAGCCGATGTTCAGCGCCGACGGACAGACCGCCCTGGTCTACAACGGCGAGGTCTACAACTACCTGGACCTGCGCGCCGAGCTCGAGGCCCTGGGCCGCACGTTCAGCACCGTCTCCGACACCGAGGTGGTGCTGCAGTCCTACGAGGAGTGGGGCGACGCCGCCTTCGACCGGTTCAATGGCATGTTTGGCTTTGCCATCCACGACAAGAAGAACAACCGCCTGGTGCTGGCCCGCGACCACTTCGGCATCAAGCCGCTGTACTATGCGAGCACCGGCACCGCCGAGGCGCCCAAGCTGCTCTTCGGCTCCGAGATCAAGCCGCTGCTGGCCGCCGGCAAGCTGGAGAAGAAGGTCAACGAGCGGATCCTGTACCGCTACCTCCAGTTCCGCATCCACGATGAGGAAGCCGAGACGTTCTTCGATGGCGTGCAGAAACTGATGCCGGGCGAGAAGCTGGTCCTGAGCACCGTGGACAACGCCGACGGCCCCGCCGGCACCATCACCATCAGCCCCTTCACTCGGCTGCAGGAAGAGCTGGCCGAGCTGGCCAAGATCGAGACGCCGTACAGCCAGGCCGTCATCGACGAGTACCGCGAACGCTTCACCGAGGGCGTGCGCCTGCGCCTGCAGTCCGAGGTCCCCGTGGGCACCGCCCTCTCCGGCGGCCTGGACTCCTCCGCCGTCGTCGCCACCATCAACAAGCTGATGCAGGAAAAGGCGGCGGCCACCGATTCCCTCGGTGCCACCCAGCAGACGTTCTCCGCGATCTTCCCCAACTCCATCAACGATGAGGAGAAGTACGCCGACGCCGTGCTGGCCCGGTGCGCGGGCAACGTCACCAGCCACAAGATCCTGCCCAAGGCCGCCGAATTCGCCGTCGATCTGGAGGACTTTGTCCGCACGATGGAGGAGCCCATCATCTCCTCCGGACCGTACGCCCAGTACCGGGTGATGCAGGAGGCATCCAAGCACGTCACGGTGCTGCTGGACGGCCAGGGTGCCGACGAAATGATGGCCGGGTACATCCCGTACTACTTCGCCTACCTGCGCCAGCTGAAGAAGAACGGCCAGCACGCCAAGCTGGTCAAGGAGCTGGCCTCCAGCGCCGACATCCTGTTCCGGCTGGGCCGCTTCCGCCTGCAGGGCATGCTGACGGTGAAGAAGGACATCACCATCTCCCCGCTGCTGGACAAGGCGTTCACCGCGCGCTTCAAGGGCGAGAAGTTCTCCAACATCCCGGACAACCTCAAGCTGCGCCTGATCGACGACCTCTTCCACAAGTCCCTGCCGGCCGTGCTGCGCTACGAGGACAAGAACACCATGCGCTTCTCCCTGGAGGGCCGCGTGCCGTTTCTGGACAAGGAAGTGGTGAAGTTCCTCTTCAGCCTGGACGACGAGTCCATCATCAAGGGCGGCTGGAACAAGCGGATCCTGCGCGATGCCACCCGCGGCCTGCTGCCGGAGATGATCTCCAACCGCCGCAACAAGATCGGCTTCACCACGCCCGAGGCCGAGTGGTTTGTGCTGATGAAGGAAAAGATCTACGAGATCTTCCTGTCCTCCTCGTTCGAGAACCGCCCGTATTGGAACCAGGACGCCATCATCTACGCCTTCGAGGAATACCTCACGGGCAAGAGCGCCGGCTCCACCATGGTCTTCTGGCGCCTGCTGAACACCGAGCTGTGGCTGCGCGAATTCTTCGACGAGCCCGAGGTCAAGGCCGGCATCATCGGCAAGAGCGACTACATCCCGAACGCGGACAAGAACCTGGACATCACCGTCCCGGCCGGCGGCACCTACCGCCGCTACCCGCTGCGCACCGAGGTCTTCTACAAGGAGACGGACTTCGAGCCGGCGGTCATGACGTATGTTGAGCGCTTCTTCGACGGCCTGCCCGCCGCCGGCACCGAACACGGCGAGGCCACAGCCAGTACGCCGTGGTACCTCTTCGTCTCGGAGAAGATCGTGGCGATGACCCAGGGCCGGTCCATCCCGGTCTGGGACATCAAGGTCTCCAACGCCGCCCGCTTCTTCTCCAAGTTCGTCACCCGCAACCCCGGCGGCATCGGCCTGGCCAGCCCCTGGTCCATGCAGCTGGCCATCGACGAGGTGGGCCTGCCCCGCATCGCCTACGCCTCCGCGCGCAGCGTTCTCGGCAAGCTCCAGGGCAAGTCCGGCGTCTTCTACGAGGTGGTGGGCCACAACATCAACGCGATCGACGGCGCCGCCGGCTACCAGGTGGGCACCTCCACGCATTCGGTGAAGTACGCGCCCAAGGACCCCGACGGCGTGGCGGCACGCCTGAGCGCGCTGGTCCGCAAGCACGTGCCGGCCGAATACGCCGCCAGCTTTGCCGGCACCGCAATCATGGATGCCAACGACCTCGGCGTGGTGGCCCTGGGCCACGACACCAAGCTCGCCAAGGACGTGCTGGAAGGCATCTTCAAGGACAACCCGCAGGGCCAGACCACCGAGACCACCCCGATGTCCCTGGTGTTCGCCCAGAAGTAGCCCGGGTCCGCGGGTAAAGCGGAGTTTGCAGAAATGACGACGATCCCCGTCGGGGAACATGCGTACGCGTGTTCCCCGACGGGGATCGTCGTCATTTCCGGGCCGATTTCTATTCCGCGCCCGGCCTCCTGGCAAGGAGCACCGCTTGGGGTGTCTTCTCGAGCGGCCCGGGGCCACGGACCAGCCGGGCGGCCACGTCGAACCCGACAGTTCTCAGGTGGCTGCTGACAAGCTCCGGGGCAAAGAGGTGCGCCCCCATCGATACGTCGTGCCCATAGGCATGCGGCAGCTGTCGGGGCCCCTCGCCGACCTGGAAACTGAGCATTGCGCAACCACCGGGCGCCAGGACGCGAAAGAACTCAGCGAAAATGCCGGGGAGGTCATTGGGTCGTGAATGGATGATCGAATACCAGGCGAAGACCCCACCCACCTGCATGTCGGCGTAGGGAAGATTCGACAGGTCACCGACATCGAAGTTGAGCCCTGGATAGGTCCGGCGAGCCACGTCCACCATCCCGGCGGACAGGTCAATCCCGGAGGCATTGAGTCCCAGTGAAGACAGCAGCCCCGTCATCCTGCCCGTACCGCAGCCCGCATCGACCACGAGTTGCGCACCGCCCTCCTTGACGGCGGCGGCAAATGCGTCAATCATCGCCAGATCCAGCGGTGCTTCGAAGCTCGCGTCCGGCAGCAGCCTCGCATAGCTCTCGGCGACCACGTCGTACGCCGAACGGACAAGGGCAAGGGGATCATCAACAGGCATCTGGAAAGGCTACCGCGGCCCGGATGACGCCGCGGAGTTACGATGCCGCGCCCGTGCCTAGCGGGGGCAGGATTGGCTGGCATGCTCCACTGCGGCGGCCATGTCGGTTTCGCCAGCGCAGCGAAGCCCATCGACGACGCCGGCGATGTCGCCGTCGGGCCGGTTCTGGCTGGGTTTTGCCTTCGCTTCGATCCGCGTGATGACCAGCTCGACGCCGACGATGGCCCGGAGCTGGCCGGCAATGAAGCGGTCCGGCGCGTCCTCCACGCTCCAGGGGTGCTCTGCGCCGGCTTCATGCAGCGCGGTCAGCGCCCTGACATGACTGCGCAGCCACACCGGGTCGTCATGGAGAACGAGCCTGCCGTAGACATGGGCCGTGGCGTGGTTCCAGGTGGGAACCACCCGTCCATGCTCGGCCTTGGACGCATACCAGAACGGCGAGATGTAGGCGTCCGGGCCCTGGATGATGGCCAGCGATTCCCCGATGGCGGGCTCCAGCCACTGTGTGTTGTTCCTGGCGAGGTGGGCGTGCAAAGCGCCATGTTTCCCGATTGCGGGCTCGTAGGTGAAGGGCAGCAGCGTGGCGAGCAGGCCCTTCGCCGTCATGGTGACCAGGTTGGCGGCGCCTGGTTTGCTGAGGAGGTCGTGGACGGCGCCAGTGCCGGCCGCGAAGTGGTCGGGAATGTACATGTGCTTGTTCCTTTGCTGGGCGGAGGGGGTGTCAGGGATTGTTCACTGGGCGTGGCGCACCGAGCCGGACACGGACCGCGGCAACGGCGCAGGCGACGACGGCGAGACCGCCAATGATCGTGGTCCAGGCCAACGCCTCACCGAGCAGGAGCCAGGCCCAGCAGATGCTGAGAATGGGCTGGACGAGCTGGACCTGGCTGACGTGGGCCATGGGGCCGATGGCCAGGCCGCGGCACCACGCAATAAAGCCCAGGAACATGCTCACGACGCCGAGGTAGGCAAGGGCTGCCCACTGCACCGGAGTGCCCGACGGCGGCTGGTGGACTGCGGAGACGGCGGCCAGGACGAGCATCAAGGGGGATGCCAGGACGAGCGCCCACGACGCTGGCGGCCCAGAAGCCTGCCGATGGACGCTCGTGCCCACGCAGGACGGCGGCCGCTGCCGTCGCGGCCGGAAGCAGTGCGATCACGATGGCGCTGTGGCTCGCCGGGACGGCCGTCAGGGCAAACGAGGTCAGCACGGGAAAACCTACGACGATCCCGGCCCCGACCACCGCGAGCCGGATCCACTGCCTCCCCTGCGGAAGGCGCTGCCGGGTAAGGCTGAGGGCCAATGCCGCCAGGATCGCCGCGACGACGGCGCGAACAGAGCCGATGAACAACGGCGACAGCCCTGCGACGGCCACCTTGGTCAGCGGCACCGTGAAGGAGAAGGCCGCTACACCGAGCAGCCCCCACCACAGACCGGTTGCTGAACGGGGCAGTATCACTGGGCGGACCAGGACAGTAGCGCTACTATTGTCTTTCATGTATGACGATAGCAGTTCACGTATTGCCGCGCGACTCAAGAAATTGATCGCGGGGTCGGCACCAGGCGCCAAACTGCCCTCGACCCGGGCCCTGGTCACTGAGTTCCAGGCTAGTCCCCTGACGGTGCAGAAGGCCCTGCAGACGCTCGCCGCGCAGGGTCTGATCGAGAGCCGGCCCGGGGTGGGGACCTTCGTGAGGGCCGCCCGGACCGCACGGCCGTCGGACTACGGCTGGCAGAGCGCCGCCCTGGGTTCGGCCCAGGCTCTTTTTCCCTCCGCCCCGTCCACGATGCGCGGCGTTGCGAATGACGCCATCGCCTTCCACTCCGGCTATCCGGACCGGGAGCTGCTGCCCGAGCGCCTCGTCCGTGCGGCCCTCATCCGTGCCGCCCGCGGTGACGCCGCCCTGTCCCGACCGCCCGCCGCAGGGCTTCCCGAGCTGCAATCCTGGTTTCGCGCGAACTGGGCGCCGCCACGCCTGCCGGCATCAACCCGCCCACGCCCAGCGACGTCGTCGTGCTTCCCGGCAGCCAAAGCGGACTCAGCTCCATCTTCAGCGCCCTGGTTGGCCGGGGACAGCCCCTGCTCCTCGAGTCTCCGACCTATTGGGGAGCCATCCTGGCCGCGAGGCAAGCGGGAGTCCG
Source organism: Pseudarthrobacter sp. P1 (assembly GCF_050156935.1). Classification (NCBI taxonomy): domain Bacteria; kingdom Bacillati; phylum Actinomycetota; class Actinomycetes; order Micrococcales; family Micrococcaceae; genus Pseudarthrobacter; species Pseudarthrobacter sp. P1. The sequence continues at coordinate 1,163,022 of NZ_CP189584.1, forward strand.
GCTCGTTCCCGTGCCCAGCGGGCCCGAGGGTCCCGATCCAGAGGCCCTGGCCCGGGCCTTTTCGGACACGGGCGCACGGGTGTTCTATGCACAACCCCACTACGCCAACCCCACAGGGTCGCAGTGGGCTCCGGGGCGGGGGGGGCAGGTCTTGGATGTGGTGCGCAGCAATGGCGCGTTCCTCGTCGAGGACGACTGGGCCCACGACTTCGGCATCAACACCAGCCCCACCCCGATCGCCGCGAGTGAGGATTCCGGCCACGTCATCTACATTCGTTCCCTGACCAAGAGCGTCTCTCCCGCCATCCGCATTGCCGCCGTCATTGCCCGCGGACCGGCGCGCGAACGCCTTCTGGCAGACAGGAGCGCAGAGTCCATGTACGTCAGCGGTTTGCTCCAGAGCGCAGCACTGGACGTTGTCACCCAGCCGGGCTGGCAGACGCACCTGCGCAGCCTCCGGCACCAGCTCCAATCGCGCCGGGACCTTCTGGTCGCCAGCCTGCGGGAGCACGCGCCGCAGGCCCACATAGAACACATCCCCAAGGGAGGGCTGAACCTCTGGCTGCGGCTGCCCGACGGGACAAACCTCGAAAGGCTGACCCGCGACTGCGAGAGTGCCGGAGTCATCATCGCCGCCGGCACCGAATGGTTCCCTGCCGAACCCGCCGGACCCTTCGTTCGGCTCAACTACGCAGGCGCCAACCCCGGCGCCTACCCGGAAGGTGCCCGGATCCTCGGCCAAGCGCTCAAAGACAACAACCGCTGACCACGACAGACGTGGGCGGCGCCTCCTTCGGCTCCAGCTATCGGTTTAGAGCCCACAAGTGATCAACCATCCACGGCGCCCGCCAAGTCATGTCGATTGCCCTTCAGGGGTCGGTCAACTCCGTAAGGACCTGTGCCATTTCCACGTAGGTCTGGGCGATGGACGATGAGTCGTGCAGGCGGTGGTACTCCAGCCGTGATTCACCAATGCTTCTTGCCCGATAGGCATGGGACCGGATACGCGCCCCCTCTGTGATTTCGGGGCGCCTGCCATAGCCATGCCAGAACGCCGCGGTCTCGTCTTGAGCGCGTCTGGCGATCAAGAACATCGTCCAATCCGCCATCGGGTCTCCCCACGAAGTCCTGTCACAATCAAAGACTCCGGAGATCCTCGGTTCAGTCGTGTCGGCCGCGAGCATGACGTTCCCAATCCACAAGTCGCCATGCAGAAGCACGGGTTGGCTGATTTCGTCCAGTGACCATCGCTGCGCCGCTACCAGCGCACCGACCTGCCGGACATCGTCGGCGACCAGCCCGGTTTCCTCCAGGTCCGCAGCAATGTCGTCCAAGGTGCTTTCAATGGCAGCGCTCCAGGTGCCGAAATGGGGGCCCTGGGTCCGTCCGAACCCTGGACCAGTCACTGAATGGACGCGGGCCAGGATCCGCCCCAAGTCTTCCCAAAAGGAGCCGTGCTTCTCGCGGGGGTAGGCAGCCAGGCCCTCCGGCGCAGGCACCCCCACCAAGTGGGTCTGGATCAGGTAGTCACGGTTGATCAAGTCATGGGTGAAGTCGACGGCAAGCGTCCGCGGCATGAAGTCCGCGATCGGGGCAAGGTAGGGGACGCTGGCGTGCTCATTGCGCATCAGGCCACGCTCAAGTCGAAACTGCCGATATGGTTCGGGGGCAATCAGCACAATGACCGGTCCCTCGCCCCGCAGATCCACCCGGTAGGTCGAGTTGTATTGGCCCCCGCCAAGCTCGACGGCGGACTCGACGTCGACCGATGCCCCGAACGCGCGCCGGCAGATCGCGATCATCTGCTCCCTGGACACCGGCTGCTGGAAGTCTCCGGCTGACCGCCCAATTGAATGGATGTCGGGCATGGACAGCGAATTGGGCATCTGGCCAGCCTAGACGAGCACCGAATTCATTGCTGGCGCACTGTGTGTCTACGACAGGGTGCCGCGTGGGAGACGGCAGAATGAAGAAATCCCCGATGGAATGACCGAAGAGCAAAACAGTCTATTGAATTCCTGGCTTGGCGACTTCGCCATCGTGCATGACCATTCCTGGCCTCTGCAGGACACCACCGTCCTCCATGTGTGGACAGCAGACGGTAGGGATTTCATCGTCAAGGCCAGCACGACAAGCCATCACGTCCGGCGCGAAATCACCGCCTACACTATGGGGTTCAACGGGCTCAGCGACGGCGTCCCCGTCCTGGTCCACGCCTCGCGGGAGGCTCGAATCCTGGTGACGCAGTTCCTGCCCGGGACCTTGGTTGAGGGCGCGGCAGCCGAAGCCGATCCGGAAACGTACCGCCAGGCAGGGGCCCTGCTGGGCAAAATTCACCAGCCCGCAGGCGTTTCATCCGACTATGCGAAAGCTCTGGCCGCGAAGACAAGGTCAGCCATAAATCGCGCTTACGGGCTGGTGCCGGAAAGCCACCGGATCCGCCTCGCCGAGGAGCTGGGCGTGCTGAATCCAGGCCCGGTGCAACTGGTCACCACGCACGGCGACTACCAGCCCAGGAACTGGCTGCAGGAGGACGGCCGCATCAAGGTCATCGACTTTGGCCGGGCGGACGCTCGTCCGTGGGTGCATGACCTCGTCAGGCTCACGCACCAGCAATTCCTTCGGCCCGGATCTCTCCGCTGCCTTCTACGCCGGGCTGGGAAAGAGAGTTGAAGCAGCAGAGTCAGAGATCTGGCGGCTCGAGAATCTGAACCAAGCGATATCGACAGTTGTTTGGGCGCATCAGATTGGAGATGCCGCATTTGAACGCTCGGGCGTGGAAATGGTCGAAAGAGTTCTGACCGGCTTCTAACCCGGCTCCGGCATCAGGAGCAGCTGCCTGTACCTACCCATCCATGGCCGGCACGGACCGGAAGGACGACGCGCACCATGCTGCTGCCCCTTCCCTGAGGCGAGTTGATCCGGACCAACCATGAACGGGCGTGGCGTGTTACCGCTTTTCGGTCAGTGGCTCCCCTTCAGGGCGCGGGTGGCCCTGACCACGACGTCGCGCATCGTGGCCTTGGCAGGGTCCTCTCCCGCGGCCTCCCGCGCACGCGACTCTGCGACCTCGATGCGCAGTGATTCGCCGTCAATCGCGGCGAGGACATCACCGACGTCGAACATCAGCTCTGCCAGGTGCGCCCGGTGCCCACCCGCGTCGAGATCGGAAACGTCGTGGCCGACGATGAGCAGCGTGCCGCCCGGTGCCACAGCCGCTGCCAGGGCGCGGAACAACGTGGTTCGGGCGGGCTCGGGCAGGTGCATGAACTGCGCGGAGACCAGATCGTACGAGAGTGGTTCCGGCGCCCAGACGGTGAGGTCGCGCTGCTTCCATTCGATGCGGTCCGCGGCCGCCTGGTCAACGGACTCCGCCCGGGCCCGCGCCTTCTCGAGCGCATTCACCGCAATGTCAACGCCCGTGACGAGCCACCCCCGTGCTGCAAGCCAGAGGGCGTCGGCACCCTCGCCGCTGCCAATGTCGAGGGCCCTGCCGGGTGCAAGCCCAGTGGCCTCGACCACCAGCACGGGGTTCGGGTCACCGCTCCACGCCAACCCCGGCGCGGCGTAGCGGTCCTCCCAGTAGGTGCGGTCGAAGAGTTGCTCGTCGGCGCCCATCAGCGCACCTCCGCAAGTCCATGGCGGCGGGCGGCTACTGCAGCGGCGGTTTCCTCGGCAATCAGGTCCGCATTGATGGCCACGCCCACCCCCACGCCGGAGGCGGCCGCCGTGACCACCTGCATCTTCATGTCGCCGACGTTCCCGGCCACCCACACGCCCGGCACGGCCGTCGCACCGGTTGCGGCGTCGTTCGGCACCGTCAGGCCGAAACCTGAGGGGTGCGCCGCAACGGCAATGCCCAGGGTTGCCAAGACGTCGGCGTTCGATCGCACCGGCGCACCAACGGCGAGGGCATCGACAGGCACCGTGGACCCGGAAGCGAGCACCACCCCCGTGAGCCGGTCCTCCTCCACCCGCAATCCGCGCACCGGACCGGAAACCACCGCGATGTCGCGGGCAGCTAGTTCCTCCATCTGGTCCTCGGTCAGCTCCGGCCCACTGTGCAGGAACATCGTGACATCGCTGCTCCACTGGCGGAAGAGCTGCGCCTGGTGCATCGCGAATGCGGTCGTCGCCAGTACGCCGATGGCCCGGTCCCGGATCTCCCAGCCGTGGCAGTAGGGGCAGTGCACGACATCGCGCCCCCACCGCTCGTTGAGGCCGGGGATCGGCGGAAGCTCGTCGGTGAGGCCCGAGGCGATGACGAGGCGCCGTGTATAGACCTCCTCGATCCGGCCGCCGGGAGTGGTGACCGTGATGGCGAAGCGGGCTGCGCCTCCGGCGGGTAGGGCCAGCGCATTCGACGCGGTGCCCGACAGGACCACGCCCCCGTACGACTCGACCTCGGCCCGGCCGAGCCTGGTCAGCTCAAGGGGTGAAATTCCCTCGCGGGTCAGAATGCCATGTACGCCGTCCGCGGGGGCATTGCGTGGATTCCCGGCATCCACAACGAGTACGTCGCGCCGGGCCCGCGCAAGGGTCAGTGCGGCACTCAAGCCGGCAGCTCCGCCACCGACCACGAGTACATCGAGTACTCGGTGCGGCTCGCGATTCCGGTGGGCGGGGGCTGCGATCTGGTCATTTGCCATGGGTTGTGACCTCCTGCTTAGATTCTGATCCCCAGCATCCTCTGATGGCAAAGTTTCTTGCCGGTATGGCAAAATTTCCGGCATGGACGACACGGTTCCCACGACTGACGCGATGCTGGCTGCAGTAGGGCCGCGATTGAAGGCCCTGCGCACCGGGAAGGGCGCCACCCTCGCCGAACTGTCAGCCATGACGGGCATTTCCGCCAGCACGCTGTCGCGGCTCGAATCGGGCCAGCGGCGCCCGGCGCTTGAACTGCTGCTGCCATTGGCCCGCGCCCATGGGGTGCCCCTGGACCAGTTGGTCGGTGCACCGGCGGTCGGCGACCCTCGCATCTACCTGAGGCCGATGCGCCGCCGCGACCAGATCATTGTGCCGCTGTCGCGAAGCGAAGGAGGGCTGCAGGCCTTCAAACACGTCATCCCCGCATCGGTGCCCGAACGCGACCCGGAAACGAAAATCCACGAGGGCTACGAATGGCTGTACGTGCTGCGTGGAAGCCTGCGGCTGGTGCTTGGCCCCCACGACCTCGTGCTGGCAGCCGGCGAGGCTGCAGAATTCGACACCCGCACGCCACACTGGTTTGGCCGTGTCGGGGCGGGGGACGTCGAATTCCTCTCCTTGTTCGGCCCCCAGGGCGAACGCATGCACGTCCGCGCCGCGCCTCCCGGCCGCCTGGCGGAGTGAGCCGCCCGCCTGCGGAGTGGCGGAGTGGCGGGCACCACATCCGCTGTGAAAGAGTCGTTTCATGACTGTTGACGCCACCGGCAACCCATTCATGGCCGCGAGCACGCTCCCCTATGGGCTGCCCGATTTCGCCGCGATCAAGGACGAACACTACCTGCCCGCGTTCGACGCCGGCATGGCGGCCCAATTGGCCGAGATCGAGGCCATTACCGCCAATCCCGAGCCGGCGACCTTCGCGAACACCGTGGTGGACATGGAACGCTCGGGCCAGCTGCTCAACCGTGTGGCCGCCGTCTTCTACAACGCCAGCAGCTCGCACGCCACGGAACCCATCCAGGCGATCGAAAAGGAGGTGGCGCCACGGCTGGCGGCGCACCAGGACGACATCTACCTCGACGCAGCCCTCTACCGGCGCTTCCTGGCCGTGCCGGCCGACGGGCTGGATGCGGAGTCCGCCCGGCTGCTCGCCGAATACCTGAAGGCCTTCACCCGTGCCGGCGCGCAGCTGGATGCCGCGGCACAGTCCCGGCTGCGCGGGCTCAATGCCGAGCTGTCCACGCTCAACACCGCCTATTCGCAGGCCCTGCTGAAGGAGACCAACGATTCCGCGCTGTGGGTGGCCGACGCCGCCGAGCTGGACGGCCTGGGCGAGGACGACCTTGCCACCGCTGCCGCGGCCGCCCGCACGGCCGGGCACGACGGCGGGTACCTGCTCACGCTGATCCTGCCCACGGCCCAACCGGCGCTGGAATCGCTCACCCACCGGGACACCCGCCGCCGCCTTTTCGAGGCCTCGGTGAACCGCGGCAGCCGGGGCAACGACGCCGGCCTGCTCGGCACCGCCGCGCGCATGGCGGCCCTGCGCGCCGAACGGGCCACGCTGCTCGGCTTCCCCACGCATGCCGCCTTTGCCACCGACGACCAGACGGCGCCGTCGTTGGCTGCCATCCACACCCTGCTGGCCGCGCTGGCCCCGGCCGCCGTCGCCAACGCCCGCCGCGAGGAGGAACTGCTGGCCGAGGCCGCTGGCCACCCGATCGAGGCCTGGGACTGGGCCTACTACTCGGAGCAGGTGCGCCGCGAGAAGTACAGCGTCGACCTGGCCGCGCTGCGCCCGTACTTTGAACTGGAGCGCGTGCTCACCCACGGCGTGTTCTACGCCGCCGAGCGCCTCTACGGCCTGACGTTCCTCGAACGCACGGACCTGCCCGGCTACCACCCGGAGGTGCGCGTCTGGGAGGTGCGCAACGCCGACGGCAGCCAGCTGGGGTTGTTCCTGGGCGACTACTACACCCGGGACACCAAGAATGGTGGTGCCTGGATGGACTCCCTCGTGGAACAGTCCACTCTTTTGGGGCGGAAGGCGGTGGTGGTCAACAACCTCAACATCCCCAAGCCGCCCGCCGGCGAGCCCACACTGCTCACCTACGACGAGGTGGTGACCTGCTTCCACGAGTTTGGCCATGCGCTGCATGGGTTGTTCTCCGACGTGCAGTACCCGCGGTTCTCCGGCACCAACGTGCCCCGCGATTTTGTCGAGTACCCCTCCCAGGTCAACGAGATGTGGCTCCTCTGGCCCGAAGTGGTGGCCAACTACGCCCGGCACCATGCCACCGGCGAGCCGCTCGCCGCGGCGGAGATCGAGAAGGTCAAGGCCGCCGCCCAATGGGGCCAGGGCTTTGCCACCACCGAATACCTCGGTGCCACCCTCCTGGACCTGGCCTGGCACGAGCTTGAGCCGGGCGCCAGCGTGGCGGACCCCGCCGCGTTCGAGGAGCGCGCGCTGGCCGCCGCGGGCGTGAAGCTGGCGCAGATTCCGCCGCGCTACCGCACCGGCTACTTCAGCCACATCTTTGCCGGCGGCTACTCGGCCGGCTACTACGCGTACATCTGGAGCGAGGTGTTGGATGCCGACACCGTGGAGTGGTTCAAGTCCAACGGCGGCCTGACCCGGGCCAACGGCAACCTCTTCCGCGGCACGGTGCTTGACCGCGGCAATGCCGCGGATCCGCTGGCGTCCTTCCGCAATTTCCGCGGCCGCGACGCCGAGCTGGCGCCGCTGCTGGCCCGCCGCGGCCTGGGCTAGCGGGAGCCTGGGCTAGCGGGAGCCGGCGGCCGGCATGTAGCGCTCCAGCGGCTCCAGGGCGGGCTGGGAGGCGGCGTCCCCCACCGCTGCGGCGCCGACGGCGTTGGCCGTCGCCAGCGCCGCGGCGTAGTCCAGTCCGGAGCGCAGGGCGAGCACCAGGGCGGCACAGAAGGCATCGCCGGCGCCGATGGTGTTGGCCACCGGCACTGACACGCCGGGCGCCTCGGCCACCTTCACGCCGCGCTCCAGGATGGCCGCGCCATCCTTGCCGTAGGTCACGGCCACCAGCTTGGCATCGGCCAATTCGGGGATCAGGGCATACTCGGTCTCATTCACGATCACCAGATCGCAGCGCTCCAGCAGCTCGGCGGGCAGGTGCATCGCGGGGGCGGCATTCAGGGCGAAGTAGCCGGACGTCCGGCGCGCGGCCTCGGCCACCACCGCCAGGTCGATTTCCAGCTGGCACAACACGGCCTCATCCGGCCCGAACTCGACGCCGTCCAGGGACACCGTCCCGTTGGCGCCCGGGCAGACCACAATCTGGTTTTCACCGTGGCTGTCCACATTGATCAGCGCGGTCCCGGTGGGCTCGCCGGAGCGCCCGACGCCGGTGGTGTCCACGCCGGCGGCGGCCATCGCGGCCACCAGGGCCTCGCCGTCGCCGTCGTTGCCCACGGCGCCCACCATCCGCACGTGCCCGCCCAGCCGGGCTCCCGCCACGGCCTGGTTGGCGCCCTTGCCGCCGGGCTGGCGGCGCAGCACCCCACCGCCCAGGGTCTCCCCCGGCGTGGGCAGCCGGTCGGTGGTGGCCGTAATGTCCAGGTTGATGCTGCCAACGATGGTCAGGGCCGGGTGCTGCTCGCTCATCGGGGTTCCTATTCTCTCAGGAGGTGTGCGCAGGTCAGGGCTGCAGGGATTGCATGACGGACAGATGGCCGGCCTTGGCTGTGACCACGCATTTGGCGAGGTAGAACGGCTGGCCGGACCGGCGCAGGGTCTGCGTGGCCACCAGCACGGGATCACCCGCGGCCACCAACAGCAGGGGGCCACGGCTCGGGCCGGCGGTGCTCAGGCCAATTTCGCACTCGCCGTCCATGGCGGCTCCGTCCGCAGCGCCGAGCGCGGCGAACAGCGTCCGCGCGCCGCCCTGGTCCGTCTCGCCGGCGAGTTCGGGAGACGTGCCGGCGGAGTGGACCGCGACGTGCTCCTGCAGATGCGCGATGGGCTCGCCGTCGCGCAATAGGACACTCTCCCAGAGCCAGGACCCGTCGCCGGGTTCGACGCCGACGCGCGGCGCGACGAATTCCGACGCCGGTTGCCGTGTGGCCTGGATGCGGCGCAGTTGGATCTGGTGTCCGGGGGCGCGGAAGAGTTCGTCGAAGGGCTGGATCCGCTCGATCCCGTGCCGGGGCAGGGCATCGGCGACAAAGCGCCCCACGCCGCGGCGGGCGCGCACCAGGCCGTCCTCCTCCAGCAGCATGAGGGCCTCGCGGACCACCGTGCGGCTGACCTTCATCCGGGTGCCCAGCTCCATCTCGGTGGGCAGCAGGGTGCCGGGGCGCAGGATCCCGGTCCTGATCGCCTGGGCGATCCTGGAGTAGGCGGCCACACGCAGTGGCAGCCCGGGCGCGGACACCAGGGGTTCGGAGAGGAAGGCCAATGCCGTCTCAACCATGTTGTCCTCGCTTCCGTGGGTGGTGCCTGGGCCATTCAACACTACTGTACGGCTTGTTCCCACTCGTCATACATGGTTGTATAACAACTACCCGATCCCGTGAGCACCAGGAGACACCATGACCAACCCGACCGCCGTGCCCCTCTACCTGGACTGCGACACGGGCATCGATGATGCACTGGCCGTGGGCTACCTGCTGGCCCACCCGGATGCCAACCTGCTCGGCATCGGTTCGGTGAGCGGCAACGTCAGCGCCGCGGTAGGGGCGGTCAACACGCTGGACCTCTTGGCCCTGGCCGGGCGGGAAGACATTCCCGTCGCATCCGGCGCCCACCACCCGCTGGCGGGAGAGTTTGCCGGCGGCGCCCCGCACGTGCACGGCGCCAACGGTATTGGCGGCGTCGACCTGGCCCCGGCGCAGGCGGAGACCACCGGCGAAACGGCCGCCGAGATGCTGGTCCGGCTGGCCCGTGAGAACCCGGGCACGCTGCACGTGCTGGCCATCGGCCCGCTTACCAACCTGGCCCTGGCGCTGCGGTTGGATCCAAACCTGCCGGCACTCGTGGACCACGTGACCATCATGGGTGGCGCGGCCATGGTACCGGGCAACATCACTCCGGTGGCGGAGGCGAACATTGCCAACGACGCCGAGGCAGCCGCCGCGGTGCTCGCCGCGGACTGGGACATCACCCTGGTGCCGCTGGACGTCACCATGGAGCACGTCTTCGAGGAGGAGCACCGCCAGCAGCTGCTCGCCGCCGGGCAGCCGATGGCAACCGCCCTGGGCGAGATGCTGGGCTACTACTTTGGCTTCTACGAGTCGCAGTACGGCCGCCCGTGCTCGGCTATGCACGACCCCCTGGCCGCGGCCATCGCCGTCGGCGGCATCGTCCCGGCCATCGCACCGCGCGTCAACGTCCAGGTGGACGCCACCGCGGGCCCCGGCCGCGGCCAGACCGTCTGCGACCTCCGCGGCCGCTTCCGCGGCTTCCCCGACCAGCCCGGCGCCCGCACCCGTGTGGTCCTGACCCTGGCCGAAGAGTTCTCCCCCCACCTGGTCGGCACCATCCTCGGCGCCAACTGACCGCACGCTAAACAGCAGAACGGCGCCGCACCCGCCAAGGGTGCGGCGCCGTTCTTCGTTGCGGACGCCGATGCAGTCCCGCGGGAACTTTGCCTTCAGCGCCGGGCGTGGGACGCGGTGCGGTCCTCGAGTGTTCCGCTGTCTCGCGAGGGGATAGTGGTAACGGCCTTGATGGACATGCCGTCCAGATTCGGGAGCGCATGTCCCAACCGGCGTTCGGCTGCCGCCACGACCTGTTCCACCACCGACAGGGCCGTGTCGGCGACGACGACGGTTGCCGCGCCCTGCAGGCGGTGGCCCACCCAGCGCAGCTGCAGCGTCGGCACAGCGAGAACGCCGGGCGTTCCAGCCAGGGCGGCCCGGGCGCGGTCCACAAGGCCGGGTTCGATGCCGTCCATCAGCCGGCGCCCGATGCTGCGCACCGTCCCCCACAGCAGCACGAGAATGGCTGCCGCGATGAGCAGCCCCACGATCGGGTCGGCCAACGGGAACCCGAGCCATACCCCAACCACCCCAAGCACCACGGCCAGGGAGGTGAACCCGTCCATGCGGGCGTGCACGCCGTCGGCGACCAGGGCCGCCGAGCCGATGCGTTGGCCGATGCGGATCCGGTAGATGGCCACGGCCTCGTTGCCGGCGAAACCGATCAGCCCCGCCGCGGCGACCCACCACAGGTTGTGCAGGGGTTGGGGGTGGATCAGCCGGTCGATGGACTGCCAGCCGGCCACGATGGCCGAGAGGGCGACGACGGCGACGATGAACAGCCCTGCCAGGTCTTCGGCCCGGCCAAACCCATAGGTGTAGCGGCGGGTCGCGGCACGGCGGGCGAGAATGAAAGCGATCCACAGCGGAACCGCCGTGAGCGCGTCGGAGAAGTTGTGGATGGTGTCCGCCAACAGGGCCACGGAACCGCTGATGAGGACCACGATGAACTGGGCGATGGTGGTGCCCAGCAGCATAAATAGGCTGATCTTTACCGCCCGCACGCCCTGCTCGCTGGCCTCCAGGGCGTTGTCGATGGAGTCCGCGGCATCATGGCTGTGGGGCATGAAGAGCCCGTACAGGAACCCCTTGATGCCTGTGGGGTGCCCATGGTCGTGCCCGTGGTCATCGTGACCGTGGGAATGCCCATCGTGTCCGTGGGCGTCCGCAGCTGTGTGGATGTGACCGGCCCGGGGGATGCTCATGGCTGCTCCGTGCTTTCGACGTGGTGGTGGCGGGGTGTGCCGCCCAGTGAGTGCTCGGCCTGGAAAATCGCGTCGGTGACCAGTTGGCGCGCGTGCTCGTTCTCAAGCCGGTAGAACACCCGAGTCCCATCCTGCCGGGTGGTGACCATACGCCCGAGGCGCATCTTTGCCAGGTGCTGGGACACGGCCGCCGGGGACTTTCCCACCAATTCCGCCAGCCGGTTGACCGGCAGCTCGCCCTCCCGCAGGGCGAGAATGATGCGCACCCGGGTTGCGTCGGCCAGCATCGAGAAGACCTCCACCGCCAGTTCGACGTACTGGCTGTCGGGCTCGCGTCCGCATATAACGTTATCTGCATCCATACGTAGATTCTTGCATAGTTCATCGGGCGCATCCACTCACGCCAGCGACCCCACTCCTGCATCCTCCTTGCAATACATACCCCCTGGGGGTATGTATTGAGTGTTGTCAGTGAAGCAGTTTGTCCCGGCCGATGACCTTTCCGGCCGCCACTGCCGTTCAATCCGCAACGCACACACCACCTCGGCCAAAAGAATTCCCTGACATGTGCGGAACCGACACCCCTGAACTCCTCACCCTGACCCCCGCCGCGGAGAGCCCCTGCGCCTGCTGCTCCACCGGGGCGTCGGCCGCCGCGCTGACCGACATATCCGGAACCACCTATGGACTTCAGGGGCTGACGTGTGGACATTGCGTCCAGACCGTGGAGACGGCCGTCTCGACCGTTGCCGGCGTGGAATCGGCCAGCATTGACCTGGCCACCGGCGGCACCTCAACGCTGACCGTCTCCGGCACGGCGGACCCGGCGGCGGTCCGCGCCGCGGTTGCCCTCGCCGGCTACGCCGTCACAGGAAACTAGAAACCCTCCAATCAACCCCGGCAGGGATGTGGCCATGGAATCGGCCGGCGTGCACTGACACTGATGCTTTGAGACCCCACAGGGTCCACCGGTACGATGCATGCCGACCCCACCCACGGAAAGGACCTCTCGATGCGCAGCATGACAGCCATGCCCGGCATCCGATACTTCCTGCGGTGGGGTGGACTCCTGGTGGCCGTGCTGGCCGTTGTCGGCGGGCTTCTGGGCATGCACGCCTTGGGCGGGGACCAGATGGCATCGATGGGAGCGGCGGTCATGGGCAGCCCGGCCGCCGCGTCCGACATGGCCATGTCCACACCCGTCGCTGCACACCAGGCACCGGCGGAAACCGCTGCCGCCGGCCAGGCCATGCCCGAGAAGACCATGTCGATGGACGGGTGCGGCTGCTCCGGCGCCTGCCCCGGTTCGATGGACCTGCACGGGGCCTGCGTCCCCTCGTTTGGGCCGGCCGCCCCGGTGGCCCCGCTCCCCGGCACATTAGCCCGCGCCTCCGCCTGGACGGCATTCACCGGCACGCCAGGCCCAAACACCCGGGGCCGTGTTCCCGACGGACCATCACTGGCCCAGCTCTCGATCAGCCGCACATAAACCGATGACCGCGCCCGCCGCCTAGATGAGTAATTCCAAGGGGTCAGTGGTCGTAGGCGGTCAGTGAGCGGCGGACGGCCTGCCCGGTGCGGTCGTTGTGCCAGATCGCCGCGGTCATGGCCATCAGGCGCTGGATGACGCGTGCGGCGACCCCGGCCGGGGTGCGCCCGCCGTGTTGTTCGAGATCGAGCTGGCCCTTGAGGGTGTCGTTGATGGATTCGATGACCTGGCGCAGGGGTTTGAAGAACCGGGCCCCGGGCCGGGGCTTTTCGCCCTTGCGGGCCGGGCGGAGCAGCTCGATCCCGGCCTCCTCCAGGACGGCCTCGAAGTCCCGGCCGTAGTAGTTCCTGTCCGCGATCACCGTCTGCCGGTGCCCGTCGGCCAGCACCCGGGCCATGGCGGGGGTGCCGGCGAGGATGTCCAGGAATGTTTGGCGTTCATCGGCCGTGGCCCCGGTCAGGGCATAGCCGGCCGGGAGGCCGTGGAGGGTGGCGACCAGGTGCAGGCGCAGCCCCAAAACCAGCGGGTGTGGGAGGGGCAGTACCCGTATTCGGCCCACCCCGCCAGCTCGGAGCGGCGGACCGTGTCCTTGGAGCGGGCGCATTCGACCGGGGTCGAATCAACCACCCACACGTCGTCGCAGCAGACGTCGCTGCGCTCCGCGATGACGCCGATGAGCCAGTTCATGGCCGGGACCAGGCGGCGCAGGCGCTTGTTGTACCCGGATTGGCCCGGCAGGTACGGGAACATCGGGCGCAGGGACGCGTGTGCGTACCGCAGCCACCTCGCCTCGGAGGTGTAGCCGAGCAGGGCCTGCATCAGCGCCAGCGTCATGAGTTCGGCATCGGTGATCTTCGGGCTGATGCCGATCCGGGGACGGTAGGGAATCCGTTCCGGATGGGCCTTCAACAGGTCGTCGGTGGCGGCAGAGAATGCCGTTGCAAGGGTGTCCAGATCGGCGTCCACGTGAGCCTCCAAGTTCGACGTTGGATGGATAACGCCGATTCTGGGCACCCTCGCATCATGCGTCAAGACGTGGCGACCTCCCGACACCCCTTGGAATTACTCATCTAGTGCGGTGACCGCAAAGGTTGACGGTGTTTAAAGTCGTGCCACGCTGGAAGTATGGCTGAACGTGTGAAGGTGCGCCGGCTCAGTCCGGCGGAGGGAGAGCGGCTGCTACGGATCGTGCGCCGGGGTGAGTCGAAGCAGGGCGGCAATGCGATCCGGTGGCGGCGTGCCACGATGATCCTGGCCTCGGCGGGAGGAAACACGGTGCCGGTGATCGCCCGCCTGGTTGCCGCGGACGAGGACACCGTGCGGGCGGTGATCCACCGCTTCAACGAGATCGGTTTGGACTGCCTGGACCCTGACTGGGCGGGAGGCCGTCCCCGCCTGCTCGATGATGGCCACACGAGGATCTCGTCGCCGCGACGGCCCTGTCCCGCCCGTGCGTGGCGGGCACGCCCATCACGCACTGGTCGGTGCGCAAGCTCGCCGGGTATCTGCGCGAAGATCCTGATCATCCGGTCCGGATCGGGAGGGAGGCGTTGCGGACCCTGCTGCACCGGCACCGGATCACCTTCCAACGCACCTCGACATGGAAGGACTCCACCGACCCCGATATCGAGGCGAAACTGGAGCGGATCGAGGAGGTGCTCGACCAGCACCCGGAACGCACCTTCGCCTTCGACGAATTCGGCCCGTTGGGGATCCGCCCCACCCCCGGCACCGGATGGGCCCCGGAGCGGCGGCCGGACCGGTTGCCGGCGACCTACCACCGCACCGAGGGCGTGACGTACTTCCACGGCTGCTACTCGGTCGGGGAGGACACCCTGTGGGGCATCAACCACCGGCGCAAGGGCGGGGTGAACAGCCTCACCGCGCTCCAGAGCATCCGGGTCCACCTCCCGGACGGGGAACCGGTGTACGTGATCTTGGACAACCTCTCTGCCCACGGAACCCCGCGGATCCGGCGCTGGGCCGCCCGCCACCGCGTGGAGCTGTGTTTCACACCGACCAACGCGTCCTGGGCCAACCCGATCGAGGCGCACTTCGGGGTGCTGCGCCAATTCACCCTGGCCAACTCGGTCCACCCCAACCACGTCGTGCAGACCCGGCGGCTGCACGAATACCTGCGCTGGCGCAACGCCCACGCCCGCCACCCCGACGTGCTGGAAGCCCAACGCCGCGAACGCGCCCGCATCCGCAGCGAGAAGGGCCACCGCTGGGGCCGCCACGACACCGCGAAAGCGGCATGAGAAAACACCCCCAACGTTTAAGGTCACCGCACTAGCGGCCCGCCCCCCCATCGACGCACACCCCGACCCGGTGTGACGGCTCTCCAGAGAACCCCTATTCCAGTGAAGGACCACCTCCATGAAGAAAATCCTGACCCTGTCCGCCACCCTCCTGGCCGCCGCCATCGCCCTGGCCGGCTGCTCCACGGACACCGGCACCGGTGGCATGTCCGGCATGAACCATGGCGCCAGCGCGAGCCCGGGCATGGGCGCATCGGCCGCGGTGGCGGACCACAATTCGGCCGACACCATGTTCGCCCAGGCCATGATCCCGCACCATGCCCAGGCTGTGGAGATGAGCACGACGATCCTCGCCAAACAGGGCATCGACCCGCGGGTGGGTGCCCTGGCGACCACGATCAAGGCCGCCCAGGCACCGGAGATCGAGAAGATGACCGAATGGCTCACCGGGTGGGGCGAGCCGACGGCCATGGCCGCAGGCCACAGCATGACCGGCATGATGAGTACCGACGACATGGCCAAGCTCGACGCCGCCCAGGGCACGGAAGCAGCAAAACTGTTCCTCTCCCAGATGGTCGCCCACCACGAAGGCGCCCTGGCCATGGCGCAAACCGAGACCGCTGACGGCAGGAATCCCGACGCCGTCGCCCTGGCCAAGAGCATCGTCTCCAGCCAGAAATCCGAAATCAAGGACATGAAGGACCTGCTGGCCACCCTCTAGCGGGCTGCCCCTTCGTCCCAATGAGGTGGTGGCCCGGACCGGTTCCGGGCCGCCACCGACCCGGTGGGGTTCACGCCCATGGCCGCCCTAAGCGTAAGCGTCTTCAACGTCTCAGGGCACCCGGAAATGCTCAGTCGGCGGACGGCAGGTGCTGCCGCGGCGTTGCGGCGTCCAGCGACCTCACAAATGCTTCGATGAACTCCGCCTGCGTCCCAAGGTCGCTGTTTGGGCTGGCGTGGAACGCGGCTGTCACGGCGCGCAGATACAGCTCATTGGTCCATTTCATGGCTTGCCTGCCACCGGGCGTAAGCGCCAGGAAGACGCTGCGCCGGTCGGTCGGATGCGGCGGCATCCGCCCTTCCGCGGGCTAATCGTGCTGCAGCAGCGCTAGTGGTCCTGTGCGGCGCCGCGGGCTTGGCTGGGGCACCATGGGCCGGGGCGCCCACCGCGCACGCAGGCTTCTCCGGCACCAGCCCCAACTCGGCCAGCACCTTGACGTCGGGCTATTTCTCCAGCTGCACGGCGGCGGTCCTGGCCGATTCGCCCTCCCTGTTTTTCGCCTTCGACGATTCCCCGAATCCTCCCAAAACGGTCACTGACAGTTCGGGCCATCACACCGACGGTGAGTTCCAGCAGGGTTGGGGCCTCAGTGCCGCCGCGCCATGCAGCTCCGACACGGGCCAGTTCCAGAGTGCGGACCCGAGGGGAAGCATTACATTTCCACCTCCGGGCCCGGCATCGCAGGGCCCGCGGTGTTCAGCTATGAAATGTGGTTCAGGACCAGTTCCAATGGAGGGAAATTGGCCGGATTCCAGGATTCCCAGACCAAAGCCACTGGCACGAACGACCGCATCCTGTACATGAATGACAACGGCAAGCTGATCTTCGCAGTCGCCCCCGGCGGGACCATGAAGACCATCATCTCCCCGGCCGCCTACAACGACGGCAGCTGGCACCACACCGCCGTGACCCTGTCTTCCACGGGCATGAACCTCTACGTCGACGGCGCCAAAGTAGCTGCCGCGGCCGACGTCACCACGCCCCGGACCATGGCCAAAGGATGGTGGCTCTTCGGCGACGGCGACCTCAACAACTGGCCTGATGCCGGCGCCTCGGCGTTCAACGGCCAACTGGACAACATCGCCGTGTACAACACCGTTGCCCTGACCCCAGCGCACTACCGGGCAGGAGCACCCTAAGGGTGCCACCCGCCTGAAATCTTCGTGCCCAGCCCTGCCCTCCCTGCCAGCCAGTCCGGTGCACATCAGGGAGGGGATGCTTGGCGCCAACGACAACGGCGGCACCCTTGCGGGTGCCGCCGTCTCGTATTCAGCTGGATCGCACAGCGGCGATGGCTGGAAGGATTACCAGCCGCGCTCGGCCAGGCGGTGCGGCTCGGGGATGTCGGCGACGTTGATGCCGACCATGGCCTCGCCCAGTCCGCGGGAGACCTTGGCGACGACGTCGGCGTCGTCGAAGAAGGTGGTGGCCTTCACGACGGCGGCCGCACGCTGTGCCGGGTTGCCGGACTTGAAGATGCCCGAGCCAACGAACACGCCGTCGGCGCCCAGCTGCATCATCATCGCGGCGTCGGCCGGGGTGGCGATGCCGCCGGCGGTGAACAGGACCACGGGAAGCTTGCCGGTGGCGGCAATCTCCTTGACCAGCTCGTACGGGGCGGCCAGTTCCTTGGCGGCCACGTAGAGCTCGTCCTCGGGCAGCGAGGACAGGCGCAGGATTTCGGCGCGGATCTTGCGCATGTGGCCCGTGGCGTTGGAGACGTCGCCGGTGCCGGCCTCGCCCTTGGAGCGGATCATGGCAGCACCCTCGTTGATGCGGCGCAAGGCCTCACCGAGGTTGGTGGCGCCGCAGACGAAGGGAACGGTGAAGTTCCACTTGTCGATGTGGTGCTCGTAGTCGGCCGGGGTCAGGACCTCGGACTCGTCGATGTAGTCCACGCCCAGGGATTCCAGGATCTGGGCCTCGACGAAGTGGCCGATGCGGGCCTTGGCCATGACGGGAATGGAGACGGCGTCGATGATCGCGTCGATCATGTCCGGGTCGGACATGCGGGACACGCCACCCTGGGCGCGGATGTCGGCCGGCACGCGCTCGAGGGCCATGACGGCAACGGCGCCGGCATCCTCTGCGATCTTGGCCTGCTCCACGTTGACGACGTCCATAATGACGCCGCCCTTGAGCATCTCGGCCATGCCGCGCTTGACGCGGCTGCTGCCCGTCACGTTGGCCGTGGTGGAACCGGCGACCGGCGTTACATCAGGTGTAGACACAAAAACCCCTATGGGAAGGTAGATTGAGGGCCCAAAGGCCTAGCTAGATACGGTCAATACTAGTCGCAGGCCACAGGGGCTTCGAACCGCGTTACGATTCCCCGCCGCAGGCAATTGCCATGCTTTGGCTGCGTACGGTAAGGACGCGTTGGAACACCGTGACCAGGCTGGCCAGGGCCAGCAGGACCAGCACCACGGCCAGGACGACGTCGGGCAGGCCAAGGCCCACCAGACCCGTCGCCACGAGCACGACGACGAGCCGTTCGGAGCGCTCGGCGATGCCCACGTTCGCGGTCATCCCCAGCCCCTCGGCGCGGGCCTTGGCGTAGGAGACCACGCTGCCCAGCAGCAGGCAGATGAGCGCCATCACGGCAATGAAATGGTTCTCTCCCCCGGTGAAGAACCAGATGACGATGCCCACAAAGACGGCACCATCGCCCACCCGGTCCAGGGTGGAATCCAGGAAGGCACCCCACTTGCCCGAACGGCCCAGCATGCGCGCCATCAGCCCGTCCAGGATGTCGGAGAAGACAAAGACGGTGATCACCACCGTGCCCCAGAACAGCTGGCCCAGCGGGTACCAGATGAGCGCGCCGGCGGCCACGCCCAGGGTGCCGGCAATGGTGATGGCGTCCGGAGAGATCCCCAGGCGCACCAGCAGCCGCGCCAACGGAGTGAAGATGTTGGCGAACAGCGTGCGCGCGTACTTATTCAGCATCTGCCCACGCCTTTGCCACCTGGTCGCGGACGTCGCCGAGCGTCTGGGTGATGGCCTTGGTCTGGGCAATGATGGGCAGGAAGTTTCCGTCCCCGCCCCAGCGCGGCACGATGTGCTGGTGCAGGTGGGCCGAGATCCCGGCCCCGCCGGTGACGCCCTGGTTCATGCCCAGGTTGAAGCCGGAGGGGTTGGAGACCTGGCGCAACACGCGCATGCCCTGCTGGGTGAGGGCGGCGTACTCCGCCGTTTCCTCCACCGTCAGGTCCGTGTAGTCCGGAATGTGGCGGTAGGGGCACACCAGCAGGTGGCCGGGGTTGTACGGGAACAGGTTGAGGACCACATAGTTCAGCTCGCCCCGGAAGACAATCAGCGATTCCTCGTCGCTGCGGTCCGGGGCCACGCAAAACGGGCACTCGTCCTTGAACTGGTCCTGGCCGCCCTTGATGTAGGCCAGGCGGTGCGGCGTCCAGAGCCGGGAAAAGGCGTCCGGAACGCCGGGCAGTGCAAAATCGTCCTGCACGCCCGGCGCCGGGGTGGCACCATCGTGCTGGGTTACGTCAGTCAAGATGGTTTACCTTTTCTTGTGTCGGCTAGGCAGTGCGGTTGCGGACTGCCTCGACGATGCGGGCCACTGCCTCGTCCACGGGCACACCGTTGTCGGTGCTGCCATCGCGGAAGCGGAAGGACACGGCGCCGGCCTCGGCGTCCTCGCCGCCGGCAATGAGGACAAACGGGATCTTGTCCTTGCTGGCGGTGCGGATCTTCTTCGGGAAGCGGTCGGAGGAAACGTCCGCCTCGGCGCGGATGCCCGCGGCCTTGAGCTTGTCGACGACGTCGAACATGTACTCGTTGAAGGCCTCGGCGACGGGGATGCCCACCACCTGGACCGGCGAGAGCCAGGCCGGGAAGGCGCCGGCGTAGTGCTCGGTCAGCACGCCCATGAAGCGCTCCACGGAGCCGAACAGGGCGCGGTGGATCATCACGGGGCGCTGGCGGGTGCCGTCGGCGGCCTGGTACTCCAGTTCAAAGCGCTCGGGCAGGTTGAAGTCCAGCTGGATGGTGGACATCTGCCAGGTGCGGCCGAGGGCGTCCTTGGCCTGGACGGAGATCTTGGGGCCGTAGAACGCGGCGCCACCCGGGTCCGGGACCAGTGCCAGGCCGGAGGCCTCGGCCACCTCCGCCAGCGTGCGGGTCGCTTCCTCCCAGACGTCGTCGTCGCCGACGAACTTGTCCTCGTTCTTGGTGGAGAGCTCCAGGTAGAAGTCGTCCAGCCCGTAGTCCTTCAGCAACCCCAGCACGAAGTTCAGCGTGCTGGTGAGCTCGTCCTTCATCTGCTCCTTGGTGCAGTAGATGTGGGCGTCGTCCTGGGTCATGCCGCGCACGCGGGTCAGGCCGTGCACCACGCCGGACTTCTCGTAGCGGTACACCGAGCCGAATTCGAACAGGCGCAGCGGCAGCTCGCGGTAGGACCGTCCACGGGAGCGGAAGATCAGGTTGTGCATGGGGCAGTTCATCGGCTTCAGGTAGTAGTCCTGGCCGGGCTTGCGCACGGTGCCGTCGGCGTTGAGCTCGGCGTCCACGTGCATCGCCGGGAACATGCCGTCCTTGTACCAGTCCAGGTGTCCGGAGACCTCGTAGAGGTGGCCCTTGGTGATGTGCGGGGTGTAGACAAACTCGTAGCCGGCATCCACGTGGCGCTGGCGCGAGTAGTCCTCCATCTCCTTGCGGATGATGCCGCCCTTGGGGTGGAACACCGGCAGGCCGGAGCCCAGCTCGTCGGGGAAGGAGAAGAGGTCCAGCTCCACACCGAGCTTGCGGTGGTCGCGGCGCTCGGCCTCGGCGATGCGCTCCTGGTAGGCCTTGAGGGCATCCTTGGTGGGCCAGGCGGTGCCGTAGATGCGCTGCAGCTGCTGGTTGTTCTGGTTGCCCAGCCAGTAGGCGGCCGAGGTGCGGGTCAGCGCGAAGGCGTTGGAGATCAGCTTGGTGTTGGGCAGGTGCGGGCCGCGGCACAGATCGCACCAGAGGGAATCGCCGCTCTTGCGGTCCACGTTGTCGTAGATGGTGATGTCGCCGGCGCCGACCTCCACATTGACGCCCTCGGCGGTGTCGCCGTCGTTCTTCTTGCCCAGCAGTTCCAGCTTGTAGGGCTCGTTGGCCATGGCCTCGCGTGCCTCGTCCTCGGAGACCACGCGGCGGACGAACTTCTGGTTCTGGTTGACAATCTTCAGCATCATCTTCTCAAGCGTCTTCAGGTCCTCCGGGGTGAAGGGCTCGGCGACGTCGAAGTCGAAGTAGAAGCCGTCGGTGATGTAGGGGCCGATGCCCAGCTTGGCGTCGGGGCGCAGCGCCTGCACGGCCTGGGCCATGACGTGGGCGGTGGAGTGGCGCAGGACGTTCAGTCCGTCGGGGGAATCGATGGTGACGGCCTCGACGACGGCGGCATCGCCGAGCGGCTGGTCAAGGTCCTTGAGCACGCCGTCAACCCGCATCACGACCACGTCGCGGCGCTCAAAGAAAAGCTCGGCACCGGTGGTGCCAGTCGCTACCGTGGTGGCCTCGCCGTCGACGCTGAGGTTGATTTCTGTATCCACTGGCACTGCTGGCTCCTAAATTCGATTGAATGGCTCCGTCTAAGCAACATACGGGGGTTGCTGTGAGCCTCTTTGATGGTATCGGTTCTGCAGAAGAGCACCCAATCTGGCGCACACCTCAGGGCGCAGGCAGCGGCAGTGTCTCCGTCCGGGCCAGATCCCAGGCCTGCAGTGCCTGCAGGCTGATGCCGCGCGGCCCCGTCCGGCGCGTCACCCCGCGGATCAGCAGCAACCGGGTGCCAAAGAGCAGCGGGCCGGACTGCTCCTGTGCCTCGGAGAAGAAGGTGGCATCCACGCAGCCGGTGCCGTCGTCGATGCTGATGAACACCACGCGCCGGCCACCGCGCATGGGCGGGGTCTGCGTGGCCACCCGGATGCCGGCCACCAGCACCTCGGTGTTGTTGCGCAGCCCCAGCAGCCGCTCCGCCGCAGTCACGCCCAGGCGCTCCAGCAGCGGCTGGTAGCTGGACATCAGGTGCTCGCTCACGTCCAGGGCCAGCAGGTCCAGCTCGGTGCGCACTTTCTCCGCCGCCGTCGGCTCCGGCAGCAGCGGCTTCAACGCCGACAGTTCCAGATCCCCCAGCGGCAGGGCCAGCTGGCCCTGGATCGGCTGGTGCCGGCGGGACGGTCCCCGGGCGGGCAGCGATTGCAGGTGGGCAACGAGGTCCGCCCGGCTGCCGCCAGCCCCGGAGGATTCCTTTACGGCCCCGTGCAGGGCATCGAAGGCACCCAGCTGGGCCAGCCGCTTCATGGTGGGGCGGCTGACCCTGGCCCGGCTGCGCAGGTCCGCCAGGGAATCGTAGGGCTGGTGGGCCACAATCCGATTCAGTTCCGTGCCGGAGAGTCCGTACACCCCGGCCAGGCTCATCCGGATGCCGAGTACGCCGTCGTCCGTCCGCTCCACCCGGTACTCCCCCGCGCTGGCATTGATGTCCAGGCCCAGGATCGGGATGCCCAGCCGGCGGGCCTCGGCCACCAGCAGCCGGCGCGGGTACATGCCGGGATCGTGCTCCCACAGCCCGGCCAGGAAGGCCTGAGGGTGGTGGGTCTTCAGCCACGCCGATTGGTAGGTGGGCACCGCGAAGGCCGCGCCGTGGGCCTTGCAGAACCCAAAGCTGCCAAAGGCCTTCAACGTCTCCCAGACCGCATCGATGACGTCCCAGGAGAAGCCCGCATCCCGCGCCTGCCGGCGGAAGTACCTCTCCACCACCGGCTCCTGCAGCTCATTGCCCAGGGCGCGGCGGAACTCGTCCGCCCGCGCCAGGGAGCAGCCGGTCATGATGTGGAACGTGCGCAGCACCTGCTCATGGAACACCGTGACGCCGTGGGTCTCTGCGAGCGCGGGCTTGAGCGCGAGGTGCGGGTACACCTCCGGAGCGAAGCCGTGCCTGTGTTCCAGGTAGGGCTTGACCATGTTGGATTTCATCGGTCCGGGGCGGAAGAGGGAGATGTCGATGATGAGGTCGTTGAAGTCGCGCGGGGCCATTTTGCCGATGAGTTCGCGCTGTCCCGGGGATTCGATCTGGAAGCAGCCCAGCGTGTGGGTGCTGCGGATCAGTTCGAAGGTGGGCTCGTCGTCCAGCGGGACGGCGTCGAGGTCGATGGTGCCGTCGGCGGCGATGTAGTCCGGTCCGTTGCCGTCCCCGTCCACCGGGTGGCGTCCGGCCGCGACGACGTCGGCCTTGCCGGAGTGGATGCGGATGACCTCGCGCAGGGCGTAGGCCATGGCGCTTTGCATCCGCACGCCCAGCACGTCCAGCTTGAGCATGCCCATGGGGTCCATGTCGTGTTTGTCGAACTGGCTCATGGGCAGTCCCAGGCCGCTGGGCTGGACGGGGGTGCGGTCCAGCAAGGTGGCATCGCCCAGGATGACTCCGCAGGGGTGCATGGAGATGTGCCGGGGCAGCCGGTCCAGCCGTTCGGTGATGTCCACCAGCAGGTCCAGCTGCTGGCTGGGCCCGGTGCCCCCACTGCGGGCGCCCTCTCCCCAGTGGCTGGCTTCCACCCGTTGGGCGAATTCGCGCAGTTCGGGCTTCTCTGCGAGCGCCTCGCGGAAGCTGCGGGCGGAGAATCGCCAAAGCTGTTTGGCGATGGTGTCGATCTCTTCCTCGTCCATGCCCAGGGCCAGCCCGGCGTCGCGGACGGCGCCGCGGGCGCGGTAGCCGTTCTGCATGCTCATCAGCGTGACCCGCCCGGGGCCGAAGCGTTCGAAGATGCGGTGGTAGACGGCGTGGCGTTGGGCGCTCTCGACGTCGATGTCGATGTCCGGCAGGGTGGAGCGGTCCCTGGAAAGGAAGCGTTCGAAGATCAGGTCGTGGCGCAGCGGGTCCACCTGGCTGATGTCCAGCAGGTAGTTGACCAGGCTGGAGGCGCCGGATCCGCGGGCGGCCCCGCGCACCCCCATGCCGTGGATCATGCTGGAGACCTCCGCCACGGTGAGGAAGTAGGCGGAGAAGCCCAGGTCCGCAATGGTGGACAGCTCCATGTCCAGGCGCTCGCGGACCCTTCTGTCGGTGTGGTCCGTGGCCTGGGGGAACCGGCGTCCGATCCCGGCCTGGCAGCGCTGCCTCAGTTCCCTGTCCGGGTCCCCGCCGATCCCCAGTACGACGGCCTCCGGGACGGTGGGGTTCTTCCAGCCCATGTCCGTGATGGGGTCCAGCCGGCAACGGTCCGCCAGCGCTGCGGTGTTGGCCAGCAGCTGGACCGTCCCCGCGGTGCCGTACCCCGCGGCGTGCATGATCTCCCTGGCCATCGATTCCATCTGGGCGGCGCTCTTCAGCCAGCCCTGCCCGGTGGGCTGGAGTCCGTCCGCCGGACCGGCGAGCGCGGTGAGGGGGCTCAGTGCACGGGCGGAGTCCAGCACATCAGCCGTCGCCGCCCCGTCCTCGGTGCAGTAGCGCACGGCGTTGCTGAGCACGGCGGGCACGCCGAACTCATCCGCCAGACGGAGCATCCGCACGGCGTGGGCGGTGCTGAGTGGCGTGCCCGGGGCGCTCAGATGCGAGACGATCTCCGCCACCAGCGTTCCGGCGGGCATCAGCCGGTGCCAGCGGGCAAAGTTGCGCCGGGGCAGCAGGTATTTGCGCCCGCCCATGGAGCGCCCGACGTCGGAGGCGGGGCCCACCAGAACGGTCAGGACCGGTGCCAGGGTGGAGGGGTCGACGGCGCGGGCGGCCAGCTGCTCGAGGCTGACCCCCACGGGGGCCTTGGGGTGGGCGTGGGCGTCGGAGACCAGCCGGCACAGGGCGCGGTAGCCGGCCGCGCTGCCGTGGGCCAGCACCACCACGCGGCCGGTTGGCCGCAGCCGGGAGGGCCCGCTGGGAATCCCTGCGGGTTCGGGGCTGGGTTCAAGGACGGCGAGGTCAACGCCCACGAGGGGGTCGATCCGGGCCGCCATGGCGGCCTTGACGTGTTTGACAGTGCCGTAGAGGCCGTCGCGGTCGGTGCAGGCGAGGGCATCGGCGCCTCCCGCCACGGCGGCCTGGA
The DNA here is from genome assembly GCF_050156935.1 of Pseudarthrobacter sp. P1. Taxonomy (NCBI): domain Bacteria; kingdom Bacillati; phylum Actinomycetota; class Actinomycetes; order Micrococcales; family Micrococcaceae; genus Pseudarthrobacter; species Pseudarthrobacter sp. P1. The sequence goes on from NZ_CP189584.1 coordinate 1,187,945, forward strand.
CAAGCTCGTCCGGCCAGGAGACGCCATAGTGGGCGCTGAAGGCGGTGGCCACATGCAGATGGGTGAAGCTAGGCACGCTCCTCCTCCTTCTGCTTCTGCGTGGGGGCGCGCAGGGCGTCGTGGATGCGGATCATCCGCCACCGCCCGCTGGCCACATGCCGGGAGAGGTCAAAGGTGTAGAGCTCCCCCGCCCCGTCCAGCCGCGCCTGCACCCGCCAGATTTCGTGGTCCACCAGGCCCGGTCCGTGGCCCAGCGGGGCGCGCTGCTCCTGCGCCCACCAGGAGCGGCGCTCGTACCAGCGGACGGGGTCCGCACCGAGCACATAGCTGTTCCCTTGCCAGCTCAGGCGGAGGGGCAGGCCCTCGGTGGAGAGCACCGCCTCCACGGATTCGCTGAAGATGCCCATGCCCGCCCCTTCCCGCCGCGGACCCATCCACTGCTATCTCAACCACGCCATTGCAGGCCGGAACCACCGGCCGTCCAGGCCGCCAAATGCCCTTTTCGACCATTCGAACATATATTCGAACAGGCCCCACTGTACGCTCCCCCGGGCGCCGTCGGCAACGGAGCCGATCCCGGGTGCTGCGGGGCCCAGCGGAACGCGGAAAGCCATAGCTGGGGGCCCGTTTGCCCATTAGCATTGCCGTAAGGCATCGATGACGCTGCGCCACTGCACCACCAACAGCTAAAGGAGCGCTCCATGACTGACATGGTCACCCTTATTGCCCGGACCGCTCCCCTGGAGCGTGAGCTCAAGACAGCCTCCCGCACTGTGGAAGAGGGCGACATCACCCGCATTGGCGAGCTGTACTTCACCGCCTATGACCCCGGCCAGGCCAGCGACTCCCTCGAGGCCGCCATCGCCGACATGAGCGCATCCCTGGCCGGCAAGTACGGAAAGTTCATGCCCAAGGCCTCCCACGTCGCACTGGATGAGACCGGCACGATCATTGCCGCGGTCCTGGTGGTGGAACGGGCCATCGGCGACGACACGCCCGACAGCCCCTTCATTTTTGAACTTTTCACCGACCGCGAGTTCCGCCGCCGCGGCCTGGCCGAGGATCTGGTCCTGGCCACCATGGACACCCTGTTCAATCTGGGCCACGAGCAGGTGGCCCTGCGGGTGGACAGTAACAACGCCGCCGCAATCGCCCTCTACCTCTCCCTGGACTTCCACCGCTGGGCCAAGGAATGGTCCGCGGACGACGACTAGGAAGAGGAAGAGGAACGCCAGCATGGAACCGGCCGTTTCCTTCATCTCCCTGGGCGTGCGGGACATTGCCGCCGCCCGGCGCTTCTACGTCGACGGGCTGGGCTGGCCGGTCCACATGGAGGCGCCCGGCGAGGTCATCTTTCTCCAGGTCAACCACGGCCTGATGCTTTCACTCTGGGACCGGGCCGCCATGGCCGCCGATGCCGGCGTGGATCCCGACGGCGGCGTGCCCGCCGTCACGCTGAGCCAGAATCTCCCCTCGCCCGCCGCGGTGGACGGGGCGCTGGCGCAGGCGGCCGCGGCAGGCGCCGTCGTCGTGGCCCCCGGCAGGTCAAAGGAGTGGGGCGGCTATGTCGCCTATTTTGCCGATCCGGACGGCTTCCGCTGGGAGCTCGCCTACAACCCCACCTGGACGGTCGACGACGACGGCACCGTCACCGTCTGACCCCGCCGGCCTTCCGGGAAGGCCTTGGCGCAGCGGATCAGAGCAGCGGATCCTCGATCGGCGCCACCAGGAGCGGGGAGTCGTTGCGGACGTTGCCCACCGCGGCACCCACCGGGTCCAGCCGCCACCCTGACGCCACGCCGTCGGCCCCGGCCAGCACCATCGCCAGCAGGGCCTGGGGGTCACCGGCCTGCGGATCAAGCCAGGCCGCGAGCGCGCCGGCATCCATGGGCACCGGCAGCCTGTCATGCAGCCCGGCCAGCTCGGCCAGGACGGGGTCGGAGCTGTCGGCGGCGGGGGCGGCCTTGGTGATGATGGTGCAGGAGAGCAGCCACGCCTCTGGACTGCCCTCGGGCTGGGCCGGGTCCTTCCACCACTCGTAGAGCCCGGCAAAGGTGGTCAGCGAGCCATCGGTGCTGTGCACAAAGTACGGTTGCTTGGTCTTGCCGTCCGGGGACTTTTTCCATTCGTAATAGCCCTCCACCGGCACGGCGCAGCGGCGGGCCTTCAACGCGGCCCGGAAGGTGGGCTTCTCCGCCACCGTCTCGCTGCGGGCGTTGAAGGCCCGCACGGCCACGGACGGGTCCTTGGCCCAGCCGGGCACCAGCCCCCATTTGGCCACATGGAGCTGCCGGTGCACCTGCCCCTCGATGAGCCGTTCCAGCACGATGGGCACATCAGTGGTGGGGGCAACGTTCCACGATTGGCGCAGTTCCAGGGCCGCGTCGGCCTCCGCCTCCAGCTCCGCCACCAGGTCTCCCACTGCCCGCGCCATTACGTATCGTCCGCACATGCTCTCCACATTACGGCCGCGGCGCGGAATATCCACCGCATTCGGTAGCGTTGTGCCAAAGGAACCACTTCAGAGGGCGCGCGCACCATGGCGCACGTCCTGAACCAAAGGAGCACCCGTGAACTTCACCCCCGAGGCCGGCAGCATCACCATGTTTTCAACCACCTGGTGCGGCTACTGCCGCCGGCTGAAGACGCAGCTGGACGCCCAGGGCATTGGCTACACGGAGATCAACATTGAAGAGGTCCCGGGCACGGCCGAGCTGGTCGAGCGCCTCAACGGCGGCAACCAAACGGTTCCGACGGTGCTCTTCCCCGACGGCACCGCCGCCACCAACCCGTCGCTGAACGACGTCAAGGTCAGGCTGGCCGTCGCCGTCTAAGCCACGCCCGGGCCTGCCCGGGCGTGGCTTCACCTCCGCAACGGGCACACCATGTGGGGACATTGCTTCGACGCAATGTCCCCACATGGTGTGCCCGTTGCCCGTTGCCCGTTAAGGTGTCAATAGGCTGGCGGTCGTTGCCGGTCCGCGCAGAGCGCACAACAGCGAAGGAGAACAGCGTGGTTCACAAAGTACAAGGCGTGGTTGCCCGGTCCAAGGGTGCACCCGTCACCGTGGAGACCATTCTGGTCCCGGATCCCGGGCCGGGAGAGGCCCTGGTGGACATCCTGACCAGCGGCGTCTGCCACACCGACCTGCACTACAAACTCGGCGGCATCAGCGATGATTTCCCGTTCCTGCTGGGCCACGAGGCCACCGGGGTGGTCAGCGCCGTCGGACCGGGCGTGGCCAATGTGGCCCCCGGCGACCGCGTCATCCTGAACTGGCGGGCCGTGTGCGGGGAGTGCCGCGCCTGCGCCAAGGGCACGCCGCAGTACTGTTTCAACACCGCCAACGCCACCCAGAAGATGACCCTGGAGGACGGCACGGAGCTCAGCCCGGCGCTGGGCATCGGTGCCTTTGCCGAGAAGACGCTGGTGGCCGCGGGCCAGTGCACCAAGGTCGACCCCGACGCCGACGCCGCGGCCGTAGGCCTGCTCGGCTGCGGAGTCATGGCCGGTCTGGGTGCCGCCATCAACACCGGCGGCGTGAAGCGCGGGGACACGGTGGCAGTGATCGGCTGCGGCGGCGTGGGCACGGCGGCCATTGCCGGCGCCGCGCTGGCCGGAGCCACCACAGTGATCGCCGTGGACATCGATGCCAAGAAGCTTGAGCGCACCCGCACCCTGGGTGCCACCCACGTGGTGAACTCCTCCGAGCAGGACCCCATCGAGGCCATCCACGCCCTCACCGGCGGGTTCGGCGCGGACGTGGTGATCGACGCCGTCGGCCGCCCGGAAACCTACAAGCAGGCCTTCTACGCCCGCGACCTCGCCGGCACCGTGGTGCTGGTGGGCGTGCCGACGCCGGAGATGGTCCTGGATCTGCCGCTGCTGGACGTCTTTGGCCGCGGCGGCTCGCTCAAGTCCTCCTGGTACGGGGACTGCCTGCCCTCGCGGGACTTCCCGATGCTGGTGAGCCTGTACCGGCAGGGACGCCTGGACTTGGATGCCTTCGTCAGCGAGCGCATCGGCATCAACGACATCGAGGCGGCGTTTGAAAAGATGCACGAGGGGTCCGTGCTGCGCTCCGTGGTGGAGCTCTGATGGCGCTGCGCATTGAACGCCTGGTCACCGCCGGCACCTTTTCGCTGGATGGCGGCACCTGGGACGTGGATAACAACGTCTGGTTTGTGGGCAACGACGAGGAGTGCATCGTCATCGACGCCCCGCACGATCCCGCGGCCATCCTGGACCAGCTGGGCGGGCGCCAGCTGCTGGCCGTGCTGCTCACGCACGCGCACAACGACCACATCGGTGCCGTCCAGCGGCTGGCGCAGGAGACCGGCGCCCCGGTCCACCTGCACCCGGCGGACCGGATGCTGTGGGACGCCGTCTACCCGGACGCCGGCCCCGACCGGGAGGTGCACGACGGCGACACGTTCGCCGTCGCCGGCTCCGCGCTGCGGGCGCTGCACACCCCCGGACACTCGCCCGGCTCGGTCTGCTACTACCTCGAATCCGAGGGCACGGTGTTCACCGGCGACACGCTGTTCCAGGGCGGGCCCGGGGCCACTGGGCGCTCCTACAGCGACTACCCCACCATCCTGGCATCCATCGGCAGCCGGCTCATGACGCTCCCGCCGGAGACGGTGGTCCGGACCGGACATGGGGAGTCGACCACCATCGCCGCGGAAGCCGCGGGGATCGCCGAGGCGGCCGCACACTGACGTTCCGCGGTGCCGTCCCCGCCCCGGGGACGGCACCGCGTCAGTCCACCCCGGGCGTGGGCGGATCCCGCGTAATGCCCGGCAGGAAGTGCGCGGCCACCAGGAGCGTCCACGTGGTGAGAATGAAGGGCCAGGTGTACATCGGGCCCGCCAGGTGCCCGAACCCTAGCGTGGCGAACGCGGTGATGGCCGATCCCGCCACCGCCATCGCCCAGGGCTGCCAGGTGCCGCGCAGGAACACCACGGCCAGGGCGACGGAGGTCAATACGCCGGAATAACCAATGAGGCCGCTGCTGGCCTGCACGGGGTCCACGCGCAGGAGGAGGCCCAGCACGCTGTCCACCAGGCTGCCCAGCACCGCCGCAACACCCACCCGCCAGGACACGGCAAACAGTCCCAGCAGGACCAAGGCCCCCGCGGCGGGTCCGTTGATCAGGACCACCTCTGAGACATTGGCCAGGATGGAGTCGACGAAGCCCTCCACCCCCGATCCGGGCATGGTTGCTGCGGCGCCAGCCTGGTGGAAGGGGACGGTGGCCCAATACATGGCCGTGGCCACCAGGCAAAACGGTGCGGTGGTGGCCGGCAGCTGGAAGGCGCGCAGGCCCCCGTTGGCGAAGAACCCCAACAGGAACACCGCCACGGGGGCGCACAGCGCACCGCCCAGCACGGCGGCCGCATAGGCCAGCGGCTGCGCGCCCAGGGCCGTATAGGTGGCGGCACCCACCAACGCGCCGCAAAAGCCGAAGTGGCCGCCCAACACCTCGTCCCGTGGCACACGCAGCAGCCGCGCCGCTCCGGTGTTGGCCGCGGCCCCCAGCACCACCTGCAGGGCCATGGACCAGCTGGTCAGGGCAAAGGCGGCCAGCATCAACAGCCCGGTCCACGGGACCGAGTGGAAAAAGACCTGCGAAAGGCCCAACACGAGGGTCCGGCCCTGGTCAAGGACCGATTGCAGCATCCCCCGCGCCGGGGTGGGGCTCATTCCACCAGATCCGCATACGGCGCATAGGCATCGAGCACCGCCCGCTCGACGGCGTCGACGGTAACGCCGGGCACCAGGTCATCCGCCGCGCCGGCCGTGGCCGGATCCCAGTCCAGGCCCAGCGCCGCGTAGCAGTCGGTCAGGACGGCCCGCAGCGGGGCGGAGTCCTCCACCACCACCACCGAGCTGAAGAGCCAGGCCCCGGACACCACGCGCTGGGCCGTGCCCACCAGCTTCACCCGCGTGCCGGCCCCCGTGCCGTGCACGCTGTACTCGCCGGGGCAGTATTCCCCCGGGATTTCACCGACGGCGGCATCCACGCCCACCCCGGCCAGCGCCGCCGCCAGCAGTTCGCCGAAGAAGCCGAACCGGCCCTTGGCCTGCACCATCGCATCGGGCTGCGGCTGGATGTGGTCTAGAATCAGGCAGCCGTGGTGGTAGGCCGCCGCCCGGCCGCCGGCCTTGCGCACCAGCGGTTCGAAGCCATGCGCGGCGGCCGCCTGCGATGCGGCCGCGAAGCCGGGCAGGTGGGCATCGCGCTGGCCAAAGGCCACCGTCGGTTCGGGGCGGTACAGGCGCAGCAGGGCGCCCTGCCGACCGGCCTTCGCCTCGCCCAGCAGTTCCAGCCCCCGGGCGAGGTCGGCGGCGGCGCCCAGCGAGGCGGCCTGGCGCTCCACGCTGATGCGCGGGGCCAGAAAGGGTGAAATTGTCTCGGACACAACGGGCTCCTGGGGACGGATGGTGCGCGCTAGGACACGGCGCGGACGGTGAGGATCTGCTCGGCGCGGCCAAAGGGGCCGCGCACATCGTGCAGCACGGTGGAGGTGAGGCCGACGCCGTCGTCGGCAAAGGTGACGCTGTTGTCCAGGCCCAGCCACGCCCCCTCCGGCTCGCGGTACAGGTGCAGGGACAGGTCCACATTGGGGAACATGTAGCTGCCGTGCCCCGGCCTGACCCGGAAGGCAATGCCGTTGGAACTGTCCGCCAGTCCCAGCAGGCGCACCATGGGCTCGGTGGGTTCGCCCGCCACCATCTCCAGTGGGGAATGGATCCAGACCTTGCCGCGGCCGGCGCGGTGGCCGTCGATGATCCGGGCCTCGATGGAGGCGATGAAGCCGCCGGGCCAGCCCAGCATGCCATCCCAGGGGTGCGCGGCCTCCAGCGGCGGCATGTGCTTGTCCTCCAGGGCCGCGACGGCGGAGGTGTCGGAGGTCTGCAGGCGCCAGGCCGTGGCGCGCACGGCCACCCGGCCGGCGGCGGTGAGCTCGCATTGAATGAGTTCGATGGTGCGGCCCGGACGCAGCACAGTGGTTTCCAGGCTGAACTCGCCGCCGGGGATCTGGCCCAGGATGTCGAAGTTGATCCGGACCAGGCGCATGTCCGGGCGGGGCTGGAAGTGCAGCAGTGCGCGGACCATGATGCCGGTGACCGGGGCCATGTGCTGTTCGTTCGGGTCCCACGCCCCCTGGGCATGGAGGGTCGATTCAAAGCGGCCCTCGCCAAGATCGCGGTAGTAGGACGTGGCGTCAGCGCCGGCGGGCCCGGTGGTCTCACTCATGCACCCGACTTTACCGCCCCGGTTCACGCTCCGGAGACGGTGCTGCTTTCCGGTTCCGCCGCAGACGCCTTGGTCCGGCGCCGGCGCCACACCAGCAGGGCGGCAAGCGCGGCGGCGGCAACGGCAAGGATGGCAAGGGCCGCCGGGGATCCAGCGGCGGCGGCAACGGCAGCGTCAAAGGCGGCCAGCCCCACCGTGGCGTAGATGACGGCCCAACAGAGTCCGCCCACCAGCGTGGCCGGGATGTAGCGCCGCAGCGGCATCCGCCCCAAACCGGCGGCGGCATTCACGGCGGTCTGGAATCCGATGGTCAAAAAGCTCGCGGCCACCGCCGGGGCGCCCCAGTGGGCAATGACGGCCTCGGCCCTGGCCATGGTGGCGGAATCAAGATGCCGGGCGAACCGCGTCCTGCGCCCGCCGGCGGCCAGGCCGCGCCCGGCCCAGTAGGTGGCGTTGGAGCGCAGCAGGACGATCACAAAGAGGGTGGAAAAGGCCCACTCGAAGGGCAGGGAGGTGATCTGGTCCATTTACGCCCCGGCCGCCCGCCACGGACCGCGCACATCCGGCGCACCGGCACCGGACGGGTGGGTGGGGCTGGGGCGCATGCGAGCTCCTGGACGGCGGGGAATTTGGCAACGTGGATGTTGCGAAATTGGCTAAGGCAATCCTAACCTACCCCCGCTGCCCGGCGCCAAACAACGCCGGCCGCGCTAATACTCCGTCCGGCCCTCCAGTGCGGCCCAGGCACGGAATGGCGCCAGCGCCGAGGACTCTGGATCGTCCGCTCCGGCCGGAGCGCCGTCGACCGACAGCCTGGCCACCGGCATCGGACGCTCAGCCACCGGGGTGTCGAAGAACTCGTAGAACACCGCGTCGTCAAAGCCGGCCACCGCGGCATCATGCCTGTCCGCGGCAAAGTACACGGCATCAACCCGGGCCCACAGGGCCGAAGAGAGGCACATGGGGCAGGGTTCACAGCTGCTGTAGAGCACACAACCGGCCAGCGTGAACGTGCCCAGCGCCGCACAGGCGGCCCTGATGGCCGTCACCTCGGCGTGGGCGGTGGGATCGTTGGTCGCCGTCACCCGGTTGACGCCGCTGAAGGTGCGTCCGTCCGGTGCCACGATGATGGCGCCAAAGGGTCCACCGCCGTCGGCGACATTGTCGGTGGCCAAGTCAACGGCCGCTGCGAGGTGGCGGCCGTGCGTGTTGTTGTCCATGATCCCCTTGCGCCTTTCGCGGAGCCGCCCGACGGCGCAGGCCAGCCGCCCGCGGCAAACGTCCGCCCCACCACCCAATGTATCCGGATATGACGCATATTTTTGTTGGCCGCGTCACATCCACTTGGTTTCCCCATATTCGGGGCAATAGTGTCCTGCGTACGGAAGCCTGTGCATCAACGAAGATGCCGGCATGGCCGTTCCAGGAGGAATATCAATGGTAAGTCCCAGCCCCGGCAATTCGATCACCCTGCGCGTTGAAGCGCCCTCGAGTTTCACGGCCACCAGCGAAATCACCGCCGCCGTCGCCAACGCCGGCGCCCTGATCACCGCCCTGGACGTCACCGAGTCCCACCAGGACCGCATCGTCGTGGACGTCACCTGCAACACCTCCAGCGAGGCCCACGCGGAGACGATCAAGGACGCCCTGAACGCCCTGGCGGGCGTGCACGTGCGCAAGGTCTCCGACCGCACCTTCCTGATGCACCTGGGCGGCAAGCTCGAGGTCGTGCCCAAGGTCGCCCTGCGCAACCGCGACGACCTCTCCCGCGCCTACACCCCCGGCGTGGCCCGCGTCTGCATGGCCATCGCCGAAAACCCCGAGGACGCCCGCCGGCTGACCATCAAGCGCAACACCGTCGCCGTGGTCACCGACGGCTCCGCCGTGCTGGGCCTGGGCAACATCGGCCCGGCCGCGGCCCTGCCGGTGATGGAGGGCAAGGCGGCCCTGTTCAAGCAGTTCGCCAACGTCGACGCCTGGCCGGTCTGCCTGGACACCCAGGACACCGAGGAAATCATCATGATCGTCAAGGCCATCGCCCCGGTCTACGGCGGCATCAACCTCGAGGACATCGCCGCCCCGCGCTGCTTCGAGATCGAGGCCCGGCTGCGCGCCGAACTGGACATCCCGGTCTTCCACGACGACCAGCACGGCACCGCCATCGTCACCCTCGCCGCCCTGGTCAACGCCCTGCGCGTGGTCGAGAAGAAAATCGCCGACGTGAAGATCGTCGTCGCCGGGGTCGGCGCCGCCGGCAACGCCATCATCCAGCTCCTGCTCGCCCAGGGCGCCGTGAACGTCGTCGCCTGCGGGCGCACCGGGGCGATCAACCGCGACGAAACCTACACCGACGCGCACCGGACCTGGCTGGCCGAGCACACCAACCCGGAGAACTTCACCGGCTCCCTGCACGACGCCGTCGCCGGCGCTGACGTCTTCATCGGCGTTTCGGGCCCCAACGTGCTCGGCGAGGCGCAGGTCGCCTCGATGGCCAAGGACTCGATCATCTTCGCGATGGCCAACCCGACCCCCGAGGTCGACCCGGCGATCGCGGCCAAGTACGCCGCCGTCGTGGCCACCGGCCGCAGCGACTTCCCGAACCAGATCAACAACGTCCTGGCCTTCCCGGGCCTGTTCCGCGGCCTGCTCGACGCCGGCGTTTCGGACATCACCCCGGAAATGCTCGTCGCCGCGGCCGAGGCCATCGCCAACCGCGTCGGGGACGGGGAGCTCAACGCCTCCTTCATCATCCCCAGCGTCTTTGACCCGCACGTGGCCGGCGACGTCGCCGAGGCCATCATCGGCGTCGTCCACGCCGCCCGCGACGCCCACGCCAAGCTCCTGGACGGGGCCCACGTCTAACAGGCATGGTTGGCGGCACACGGCCGCCGGCGCGGACCGGGCCATCCTTCACCGGGTGGCCCGGGACCTGCCGGGCGGGTCCGCGCTGCCTGTTTCAGGCCCCTGTTTCCGGCCCGCGGCGAGGACTAGCATCGTGGCATGACCACCGAGGCCCCGGCCCAACCCTCCTACACATCCGGCACGTCAACGGTCCCGCTGCTGGGCGAGACCATCGGGGAAAACCTGTCCCGGCTGGCCCTGCGGTTCGCCGACCGCGAGGCACTGGTGGATGTGCCGTCCGGGCGGCGCTGGACCTATGCGGAACTGCGCCACGACGTCGGCGAGCTGGCCCGCGGCCTGCTGGCCGCCGGCGTCGGCAAGGGCGACCGGGTGGGCATCTGGGCACCCAACTGCCCCGAATGGGTGCTGGTGCAATACGCCACGGCCACGATCGGGGCCATCCTGGTCAACGTCAACCCGTCCTACCGCACCCATGAACTGACCCACGCCATCACGCAATCGGGCCTGCGGATGATCATTGCCCTGCCCGGTTTCAAGACCACCGACTACCGCGGCATGCTCCAGGAGGCGGCCCCCAACTGCCCCGGGCTGTCGCGGATCGTCTACATCGGCACACCGGACTGGGACGCCCTGGTGGCCGGAGGCGCCGGGCTCCCCGCCACCGCCGTGCCGGAGGCGATGTCGAAGCTGAGCGCGGACGATCCCATCAACATCCAGTACACCTCCGGCACCACGGGTTTTCCCAAGGGCGCCACGCTGAGCCACCACAACATCCTCAACAACGGCTACTTCGTCACGGAGACCATCGGCTTCACCGAGGCGGACCGGCTCTGCGTCCCGGTGCCGTTCTACCACTGCGTCGGCATGGTCATGGGCAACCTCGGCGCCACCTCGCACGGCGCCGCGATCGTCATCCCGGCCCCCTCCTTCGACGCCGCGGCCACGCTGGCGGCCGTGCACGACCAGCGGTGCACGGCACTGTACGGCGTGCCCACCATGTTCATCGCCGAGCTGGCGCTGCCCGGCTTCTCCGGCTACGACCTCTCCAGCCTGCGCACCGGCATCATGGCCGGCTCCCCGTGCCCGGTGGAAATCATGAAGCGCATTCTGGCGGAGATGCACATGGGCGCCGTCTCCATCGCCTACGGCATGACGGAGACCTCCCCGGTGTCCATGCAGACCCAGCCCGACGACGACGTCGACCACCGCACCGCGACGGTGGGCCGGGTGCACCCGCACCTGGAGGTCAAGATCGTGGATCCGGCCACCGGCCTGACGGTCCCGCGCGGGATGCCGGGCGAATTCTGCACCCGCGGCTATTCGGGCATGCTGGGCTACTGGAACGATCCGGAGAAGACCGCCGCGGCCATCCGACGCGGCCCGCTGGATGCACACCGGGGACCTGGCCGAAATGCGCGGCGACGGCTACGTCAACATTGTCGGCCGGATCAAGGACATGGTGATCCGCGGCGGGGAGAACCTGTATCCCCGGGAGATCGAGGAATTCCTATACGGCCACCCGGACGTGGCCGACGTCCAGGTGGTGGGCGTCCCGGACGCCACCTACGGCGAGGAACTGTGCGCCTGGCTGCGCATGCGGGAGGGCGCCACCCCGCTGGACCAGGCCGCCGTCGCCGCCTTCTGTGCCGGCAGGCTCTCCCGGCACAAGATCCCCCGCTACGTCCTGGTGGTGGACGAATTCCCGATGACCGTCACCGGCAAGGTGCGCAAGATGGACATGCGCGAACGCTCCATCGAACTGTTGGGCCTCACAGGATAGCCATCCCTGCCGCAGGGAAAATCCGTAGCCAGCGCACCGGTTCTGCGCTTTACTGAAGTTGTCCCATTGCGGCCATCAGAGAGAGGTCGGCGACCATGGATTCAGGGCAGCTGGCATGGACCATCATTGTGATCATTGTGCTTCTGGTGGTCATTGGTGCGGTGATTTTCTTTGGGCGGCGGTGGAAGAAGACCAAGGACCATGAGCGTGCGGACAATCTCCGCCAGTCGGCGGCAGCCGACGAGCTCGGTGCGCGGGAGAGCGAAGCCAAGGCCGCCAGGGCCGCGGCGGACGCACAACAGGCCGACGTGGATGCTGCGCACCTGCGCGACGAGGCCCACCAGCGCCAAGCCGACGCCGAGTCGGTCCGGTCCCGCTCCGAGGAACAGGCCAGAAAGGCCGAGGCGCTGGATCCGCTGGTCGACGACAGCGAGCCACCGCAGCCCGATCCGTCCGGAAGAGAGGCCGAGGAGGCCGCCGACATCCGGCCGCGCCATGCCGTGGACGGAGGCGCGGATGGAAAAGACACCCGTGGCGACGAGCGGACGGGCATCTGACCCGCCCACCCCCGGCGTCCGAAAATCTATTGCGATTCATGGCCCGCAAGCCTAGATTGGGTGGAACGAGGTGGTACGCCGATGCACGAACTCTCCATCACTCAAAGCTTGGTTGATGCGGTCCTTGACCGGACCGGTGATCGGCACGTGACCGGCGTGAACCTGCGGATCGGCCGTTTGAGTGGCGTCCTGCCGGATGCCGTCCGCTTCTGTTTTGAACTCGTCTCGGAGGGAACCCCGCTGGCCGGGGCGCAACTGCGCATCGACGAGCCTCCCGGCCGGGTCCGGTGCCGAAGCTGCCGCCAGGAATCCGTCCTGCCGGACATGTTTGCGCTGTGCACCTGCGGCAGCGCCGACGTCGAAGTCACAGGCGGGAGGGAACTCATGCTCGCCTCGGTGGAAGTGGGATAGCCATGTGCAGCACGTGCGGTTGCGGCGACGACGGCGGGACGCGTGTGTCGACGCTGTTGGGAACCCCCGTGGTCCACGACCATGGGCACGCTGCCGGCGCGGACCATGTCCACGACCACCCGCACGACGGCGGCCACGACCACGGGCACGACCATCCGCACACGCATGCGGGCCCGGCGGAGGACGGCCACGGCACCCCGGCCACCATCACCCTCGAGCAGAAGGTGCTGGCCAAAAACGATTTGTTGGCCGCTAGGAACCGCGGCTGGCTGGAGGGCCGGGGCATCCGGGCGCTGAATGTGATGAGCTCCCCCGGCGCCGGCAAAACCACCCTGTTGGTCCGCACCATCAGGGACCTCGGCGACCGGCTGACAATCGGCGTGGTCGAAGGGGACCAGGAAACCTCGCTGGACGCAGACCGGATCCGCGCCACCGGACGGAAGGTCATCCAGATCAACACCGGATCCGGGTGCCATCTGGATGCCGACATGCTCCAGCGCGGCCTCACAGCCCTCGACCCGGAGATGGGGTCGACGGTATTCATCGAAAACGTCGGCAACCTGGTCTGCCCGGCGCTCTTTGACTTGGGGGAAGCGGCAAAAGTGGTAGTAATTTCCGTTCCGGAGGGCGACGATAAACCGCAAAAATATCCCCATATGTTCATGGCGGCGGATCTGGTGATTGTCAACAAATCGGATCTGCTCCCGTACGTTGAATTCGACGTGGAGAAGTGCCGCCGCCAGGCGCGGCGGTTGAATCCCGGCGTCGAGTTCCTCACCGTTTCGGCCACCACCGGCGAAGGCCTGGCTGGCTGGTACGACTGGATTCTGAAGGATCCTGGATCGTCAACGGCGCATGGGGCCGCCACAACGCAACCACTGCGCGTCCGTGCCTGAGGTCCAGGCCAGCGCATAACGAGCCCGCGCTCCAGCCAGCGGGGCTCTCGAAGGAGGCAATGATGCCTACAGCAGCTGCGATCAAAGCCGAAGAGACCCTCATCCATGTTTTGTGGATCAATGCCGGACTCAGTTGCGACGGTGACTCGGTCGCCCTGACGGCGGCAACGCAGCCCAGCGTTGAGGAGATCGCGTTGGGTGCACTGCCCGGTCTGCCGAAGATCGCGATGCACTGGCCGCTGATTGATTTTGAATGCGGCCCGCAGGAAGGCGCCGATGATTTCCTCGAGTGGTTCCGCAAGGCGGACCGCGGGGAACTCGAGCCGTTTGTCCTGGTAGTTGAAGGATCCATCCCCAACGAAAAGCTCCATGCCGAAGGCGGCTATTGGTCCGGATTCGGCAACAACCTGGAAACCGGCCAGCCCATCACCACCAGCGAATGGCTGGACAAGCTGGCACCGAAAGCCACGGCCATCATCGCCGCCGGCACCTGCGCCGCCTACGGCGGCATCCATGCGATGGCGGGAAACCCCACCGGTGCCATGGGCGTCCCGGACTACCTCGGCTATGACTGGAAGTCCAAGGCGGGCATCCCCATTGTCTGCGTGCCCGGTTGCCCGATCCAGCCCGACAACCTCTCCGAAACCATCACCTATCTGCTGTACCTGGCCACTGGCCAGGCACCGATGATCCCCCTGGACGAATCGCTGCGGCCCACCTGGCTGTTCGGACGGACGGTGCATGAAGGATGCGACCGTGCGGGCTACTACGAACAGGGCGACTTCGCCACCGAATACGGCTCACCCAAGTGCATTGTGAAGCTGGGCTGCTGGGGTCCGGTGGTCAAGTGCAATGTCCCCAAGCGGGGCTGGATGAACGGCATCGGCGGCTGCCCCAACGTTGGTGGCATCTGCATCGGCTGCACCATGCCGGGCTTCCCCGACAAGTTCATGCCCTTCATGGACGAACCTCCCGGCGGCATTCTGTCCACGAACGCCGTCAAGCCCTACGGCGCGGCGGTGCGGGCCCTGCGGCACATCACCATGAACACACTGGACAAGGAACCGCGCTGGCGCAAGAACGGCCACGAACTGCTCACAGGCGCCATCCGCACCTGGTAGTCCTTCCGACCCGGCAATCGCCACAAGAAGAGAGGCGAGGCAATGACCTCGACGATTCCATCACACAACCAAGGCGGCGCCAACGGCAACGAGCTGGTGGAGATGGCGTGGGATCCCATCACCAGGATCGTGGGCAGCCTCGGCATCTACACCAAAATCGACTTCGCCAACCGTGAAGTGGTGGAATGCCACAGCACGTCGTCGATTTTCCGCGGCTATTCCATCTTCATGCGCGGGAAGGACCCCCGGGACGCCCACTTCATCACCAGCCGGATCTGCGGAATCTGCGGCGACAACCACGCCACGTGCTCCTGTTATGCCCAGAACATGGCCTACGGGGTCAAGCCGCCGCACCTTGGCGAGTGGATCGTGAATTTGGGCGAGGCCGCCGAGTACATGTTTGACCACAACATCTTCCAAGAGAATCTGGTGGGTGTGGACTACTGCGAAAGGATGGTCGCGGAGACCAACCCCGGGGTCCTGGCCAAGGCGGAGAACACCCGCGCCCCGCATGAGGGCGACCACGGCTACCGGACCATCGCGGACATCATGCGCTCACTCAACCCTTTCACCGGGGAGTTCTACCGCGAAGCTCTGCAGGTCAGCAGGCTCACCCGTGAAATGTTCTGCCTGATGGAGGGGCGCCACGTGCACCCCTCCACGCTCTACCCCGGCGGCGTGGGCACGGTGGCCACCATCCAGCTCATGACCGACTACATCACCCGGTTGATGCGCTATGTCGAGTTCATGAAGAAGGTCGTGCCGATGCATGATGACCTCTTCGACTTCTTCTACGACGCACTGCCGGGGTACGAGCAGGTGGGCCTGCGGCGCACCCTGCTCGGATGCTGGGGCTCGTTCCAGGATCCGGATTTCTGCAACTTTGCGTACAAGGACATGACGGAGTGGGGACGGAAAATGTTCGTCACCCCCGGCGTCGTCGTCGATGGGAAACTGGTAACCACGGACCTGGTGCGGATCAACCTCGGCATCCGGATCATGCTCGGCTCCTCCTACTACGAGGACTGGGGCGACCAGGAAATGTTCGTCACGCACGACCCGCTGGGAAATCCCGTGGACCGGCGCCACCCCTGGAACCAGCACACCAACCCCAAGCCGCAGCGGCGGGACCTCGACGACAAGTACAGCTGGGTGATGTCGCCGCGCTGGAATGACGGCCAGGACAATCTGGCACTGGACACCGGGGGCGGGCCCCTGGCCCGGCTGTGGTCCACGGCGCTGGCGGGGTTGGTGGACATCGGCTACATCAAGTCCACCGGACACAGCGTGGAGATCAACCTTCCCAAGACCGCGCTCAAGGGCCCGGTGTCGATGGAATGGAAGATTCCGCAGTGGAGCAACACGCTGGAACGCAACCGCGCCCGGACCTACTTCCAGGCGTACGCCGCGGCCGCGGCCCTGCACTTCGCGGAGAAGGCGCTGGAGGAAATCCGCGCCGGGCGGACCAAGACCTGGGAGTCGTTCGAGGTCCCGGATGAGGCCGTGAGCTGCGGATTCACCGAGGCCGTCCGCGGCGTCCTGTCGCACCACATGGTGATCCGCGACGGCAAGATTGCGAACTACCACCCCTACCCGCCCACCCCATGGAACGCCAGCCCGCGCGACGCCTCCGGCACGCCGGGACCCTACGAGGACGCCGTCCAGGGCCAGCCCATCTTTGAGGAGAACGACCGGGAGCATTTCAAGGGCATCGACATCATGCGCACGGTGCGCAGTTTCGATCCGTGCCTGCCCTGCGGCGTGCACATGTACCTAGGTGACGGCAAGAGCCTGGACGTCCTGCACTCCCCGACGCAGTCGCTCACCGGCGAGTAGCCGGCCATGATCGCGCACACCGGCCAGGCCGGTTCCAGTGTCCCGGCTGCGGCCACCGCAGCCGGACCCGGGGCTGCCCGGTCCGGCGGTGACCAGCTCCGGGTGGCCGGCGAGCGGATCGGTACCCTCCTGGACGGCCTGTCCTCCGGCGGGGCCGTGGCCCGGGACCGGGCCGAGGAGCTGGTGCGCCAGGTGACGGATCTGTACGGCGCGGGGCTGGAGCGCATCCTGGACCTGCTCTCCGCCCGGGGGCTGCTCGACGGCGGCACCCTGGACGCCTTGCTGTCCGATGAATTGGTCTCCGGCCTGCTGCTGGTCAACGGCCTGCATCCCCACGATGTGGCCACCCGGGTTGCCGCCGCCCTGGACAGCGTGCGGCCGTACCTGGGTTCGCACGGCGGCGATGTCGAGCTGTTGGGGATCAGCGACGACGGCGTGGTGCGGCTGCGGCTGCTGGGCAGCTGCCATGGCTGCCCGTCGTCGTCGGTCACGTTGAAATTGGCCGTGGAAGACGCCATCGAAACCGCGGCGCCCGAAGTCACAGCCATTGAGGTGGCCGAGGAAGAGCCGGCCGGCGCCGGCGGCGCCGTCATTCCGATCAATGCGCTGCGGATGCGGCTGGACCAACAGGCCGCGGAGTCCTTCGCCGGCGCCGTTGGCGGCCAGTGGGAGCCTGCGGCGGAGCTGGGCGGGCTGGCGGACGGCGAAGTGGCGGGCTTCCTGATCGCCGGCACAGCCGTGCTTGCCTGCCGCCTCGGCGAAGACATTTTCGCCTACCGGGACTACTGTCCGCGCTGCACCAAGTCCTTGACCGGCGCCTCGCTGCAGCGTGCCCTGGCGTCCCCTACCGGCGGGGCCCTGCTGCGCTGCCCCACCTGCCGCGGCCACTTTGATGTCCGGAAGGCCGGTGCCTGCCTCGAGGACAAGGCCCAGCATCTGGAGCCGCTGCCGCTGCTGGTGCGCGGCGGCGTGACCTCCGTGGCCATTCCCGCCACCGCCGGGCACATGTGATGTCCATCGGCCAGGAGCGCAATGCCGGCACCATGGCGCCATGGGCCGCCGGCACTCCCCTCCAGAACGGTGCGGACGGCGGCACCGGCGCCACGGGATCGCCGCCGCTGGCCCTGCTTCGGCGCATCGCGGGCAGCCGCCCCGCTGCGGCTGCCGGCGAGCGCTGTGAGATGTGTGCCGAACCCCTGGCCGAGAAGCACCAGCATGTGGTGGACACGGAAAGCCGCGCGCTCCTGTGCACCTGCCGCCCGTGCTACCTGCTGTTCACGGACTCGGGGGCGACTCTGCGTTACCGGTCCGTACCCGAACGGTATGTCTCCTTCCCTGGCTTTGAGCTGGGCGCCGGCCAATGGGACGAGCTGGAGATCCCGATTGGCTTGGCCTTCTTTTTCTTCAACACCGGGATGGGGCGCACTGTGGCGTTCTATCCGGGCCCTGCCGGGGCGACGGAGTCCGAGCTTCCCTTGGGTGCCTGGGACGCGGTGCTGGCCGCCAATCCTGCCGTCTCCATCGCGGCCCCGGACACGGAGGCCCTCCTGATCCGCGCGCCGGGCCCCGAGCGGTTGGGTGCGGATTGCCATCTGGTGCCCATCGACGCCTGCTACGAGCTGGTGGGCCGGCTGCGCAAGGTGTGGCGGGGGTTTGACGGCGGCCAGGACGCCAGGGAGGCATTGTCCGGTTTCTTTGACCACGTGGTCCGCAGCAGCAAGCCTGCTCCCGCGATGGTCTCCCCCGGGGCCCGGCCGGTGGAGGGGGGCAGCGATGGCCCAGCTTGAGTTCAGCGTTCTGGACATCATTGCGGAGCCCTTTGCCGCGGCCCCGCAGCTCACGGCCCGGCTCCGCGTCACCGAGTCGACGGGTGCCGTCATCCACGCGATGGCCCTGCGCTGCCAGGTCCGGATCCAGCCGCAGCGCCGTGGCTACACGCCGGCGGAAGAGGAGGGGCTGCTGGACCTCTTTGGCGCCCGGCTCCGTTGGCCGTCCACGCTGAAGCCCTTCCTGTGGATGCAGTGCTCCACCCTGGTCCAGGGCTTCACCGGCGAGACCGAGGCCGACCTCCCGCTCCCCTGCACCTATGACTTTGACGTCGCGGCCGCCAAATACCTGCATGCACTCCGCGAGCGCAGCATCCCGGTGGAATTCCTCTTCTCCGGCACCGTCTTCACCCAGGGCCTGGCCGGCTTTGGCGTCGAACAGGTGCCGTGGGACCGTGAAGCCTCCTTCCAGCTGCCGGTGGCAACCTGGACGGGGCTCATGGAGCAGCACTTCCCGCACTCCGGCTGGATCCGGGTGGACAAGGATGTTCTGGCCGCCCTGGCACACTACAAATCGGCGCTCGGGCTGACCTCCTGGGAAGCGGCCATCGAAGGCCTGCTCGCCGGAGCTGGTGACCCGGCGCAATGAGGAGTCCAAGCCTGAGCCTGGCACGGGCCATTGCCGACGCCGTGCTCTACGAGGGCTACCTGCTCTACCCCTACCGGGCGTCGTCGCAGAAGAACCAGGCCCGCTGGCAGTTCGGCATTCTTGGCCCGCCGGGGGCCGCGGAGTCCGGGGCCGGCGAGGAATCCGGCCTGTTCGCCGATGCCCTGTTGCGTGCCGGTCCGCTGGCCGAAGTGGCGGTCCACCTGCGTTTCCTGCAATTGCAGACGCGCACCGTGGAGCGGGCGGACGCGACGGGGTTCATCCCCGTGCCCGAGCTGTCCGCTGGCTCCGCCCGCTGGCTGACCTGGGATGAAGCGATCGAGCATGAGGTGCCGCTGGGCCCGTTCAGCTTGGCCCAGCTCCGGGAGGGGCCATCGGTGGCCGTCGAGATCCCCGACGGGGAGGATGCCGAGCTGCTTCGTGACCCCTCGGGATCCGCCGTGGGGCGGCTGGTGCGCCGGCGCAGGGCATTGCGGGCCACGGTCACGCTCACCATGGACAGCGCGGGCACTGATTACACGGGGGCGGATCAAGCGGGGGCGGCGGGCGCCGGGGATGCACCCCTGCTGCGGCTGCGTGTGGCCGTGGACAACACGGCCGCCGGGCAGACGCGGGACAAGCACGATGCCATCGCCCAATCGTTCATCGGCACGCACGTGCTGCTCAGCCTTGTCGACGGTGACTTCATCTCGCTGCTGGATCCCCCGGATGGGGCCCGGGCTGCTGCCCAGGCATGCACCCAGCACCGTGGCTGGCCCGTCCTCGCCGGACCGCCCGGCCAAAGCGACGTCCTGCTCATCTCCCCCATCATTCTCTACGACCACCCCGCGGTGGCCCCGGAAAGTTCGGTGGCCCTCTACGATTCCACCGAAATCGACGAGATCCTCACGCTGCGGGTGCTCACGCTGACCGAGGAGGAAAAGGCCGAAGCCCGTGCCACCGATCCGCGTGCCGCCGAGATCATCGACCGCTGCGAGGCCATGACCGAGACCGAGCTCCAGGCCCTGCACGGCATCCTGCGCAACCCGCATGCCGGCGAGGACCTCGGCAGCCAGGCCACCGCCCCGCCCTTTGAGGTGCTGGCGGAGGAACCGCCGGCGGGAACACCCTGGTGGGATCCGGCCGCGGATTCGTCCGTCCGGCCGGAGTCCGACGTCGTGGTGATCAAGGGGGTGCCGGTGGCACGGGGCAGCCGGGTGGTTGTCATGCCGAGCAGGCGGGCGGATGCCCAGGATCTGTTCTCCGCCGGGCAGCCGGCCCGCGTCACGGGCGTCCACTTTGACGTCGACGGCAGCACCCATGTCGCCGTCGTCATAGAAGCCGACCCCGCGGCGGAACTCCAGGAATGGTACGGCCGGTACCTGTACTTCTCCCCGGAGGAACTGGAGCCCCTCGATCCACTGCCGGCCGCAGACGACGGAAGGAAAGGCCCACAATGAGGACACTTGGCAAAATATCCGCGGTGGGGCTGCTGGTGGTGGCCCTGGCCGGGGTGGTGGTTGCGTTGCGCTCCATCCCGGACATTGCCCGCTACCTGAGGATCAGCCGGATGTGAGCGGCACCCACCCCGGCACCCCGATGGCCGTCGGCACCACCCGCCCGCGGCAGCCGGCCGGCCGCGGCCCCGCGCCCGGTCCGGTGTCCGCGCCTGCCCGCATTTTGGTGGCGGGGGTGGGCAACATCTTCCTCGGCGACGACGGGTTCGGGCCGGAGGTGGCCCGCCGGATCGCCGTCGGCACCGGTGTCGCCGGCACCGGTGCCGGGGGCGGCGCGGAACCCGGAGCCGATGGGGATCTCGGCCGCCGGGGTGTCCGGGTGGTGGACTATGGCATCCGCGGGATCCATTTGGCTTACGACCTGCTGGCGGGCGTCGATGCGCTGATCCTGGTGGATGCCGTCCCGGCCGCACCCTTGGACACGACGAGCTCCGGGACGGGGAACAGGCCCGGGGATGTCCGCGTCTTCCAGGTCTCCGCCCAGGACCTTTCCGGCGGCAGCACCGGCGGCGGTCTCCCGCCCCTGGATCCGCACGGGATGGACCCGCTGACCGTGTTGGCCAGGCTCCAAACCCTCGGCGGAGAACTTCCCCTGACGTTTGTCGTGGGCTGCGTCCCCGAGACAACCGCCGAGGGGATCGGCCTGTCGGCGGCCGTCGCGGGAGCGGTACCCGAAGCCATCGAGACGATCATGGCCCTGGTGGCGGAACATGGCCCCGGGGCACGAAGGGACGAACCATGTGTCTAGGAATACCCGGCCAGGTGGTCCGGATGCTCGATGGCTACGGCAATCAGCTGGCTCTGGTGGACGTTGCCGGCGTGGAACGGAAAATCAACATCGGGCTCCTGGACGAGGGGCCGCTGGAACCGGGCAGCTGGGTCCTGATCCACATGGGCTTCGCACTGGAGCGGGTGGACTCCGCCGGGGCCCAGCGGGCCATGAGCGGCCTGAAGATGATGGGCTCCGGGGAGGACAACGACGGCGCCTAGCCGCGTTCCAGCGCGATGGCCGCCCCCCTATGCTCCACCCCGGTGTTGGCGATCTTCAGGTGCCTTTCCGTGAAGTGCCTGAGCCTGTGCAGCTGCCCGGCAGTGAGCTTGTCGCAGATCCAGTCCCAATGCAGCGATACGGCGTCGCCAACGGCAAGGCCTGAGACAAAGCCGGCTCCGGCGACAGCAAATTTTGCCGTCTCCAGAATGGGATCGGCCAGGTGCAGGGCCACTCCGTCCCACGCCAGGGGGCGGGAACGGACCACTGCCTCATCGCCCGCGATGGCCACCACCTCCCCCCACCTGATGCGGCACTGGTCCAGGACGTGCAGCGCTGTGGCAAACCGTCTGTCGTCCCGCAGCAGGCCCAGCCACGGGTAGACCTCGAAGACATGGAAGCTGTGGTGCGGTACGCCACCGGCCAGCACCCCCTCGACCAGGTGCGGGAATTGCATCCCGGTCCGGGCGCGGAAGCGGTCCTCCATTGAGTTCCCGATGTTGTTTGTACCCACCGCGTCCAGCAGCGGGCTGCCCACCCAATAGGCCTCCACCACCCGGTAGTCGAGCGGATCGGGGATGCCCGTGGCGCCGGCAATCAGTTCAAGGTATGGCCAGGCGCCCGCAAATCCCTTGGCCAGCTCGCGCAATCCGGGATCGGTGACCCCCGTCTGGCCGTACTGGAACAGGGCATCGCTGTCCTCCGGCCCGCAACTGCCTCTGGCGTTGGGTGGATAGGCGTAGCGAACAAAGAGTTGGGCACCGTCGATAACCATGGTCCGGCCTCGTTCCGCAAAGGATATGTCGACGCTAGCACCGTGGCGTGGTTGCCACAAGGAATGCGCGGAGCATCGCCGGGCAGACCTTCCGGCCGTGGCGGCGGCCCTCCCGCAAGTCATTGACAGTGCTGGGATTCGGGCAGAAGCTGTGACCAATCGAAGAATTGAGTGGTCCGCCAGTCTTTGGCAACGAAGGAGCCCAGCCGATGGCTAGTCCCGCTGTAAACCGGCGCGCCGTGCTCTCCATGATCCTCGCCGGCGGCGGAGCGGCAGCGCTTGCCGCATGCGGGCCGCCAAACGCCGGATCCCCACCGGCAACCGGCGGGCCCATCACCCTGACGGACCAGCGGGGCAAGACCCTCACGTTCGACAAACCGGTCATCCGCGTGGTGACCATTCCCATGCCCAGCGCATCTCTGCTGGTGGCCGTTGACCAAGGGGCCGACCACTTGGCCGCCATGCACAACGCCTCCTGGGTCGCCATGCGCGACGGCACCATGGGCCAAATGTTTCCGGCGGTGCTGGAGATCCCCCACGACATTGCCACCGATGACTTCACACCCAATGTGGAGAGCATCCGGGCGCTGAACCCGGACGTTGTGGTGCAGTGGAGTGATTCCCGGCTCACGGAACCATTGGAGAACGCGGGCTTGAAAGTCATTGGACTGACCAATACCGGCCAGCAGCAGGACGTGGACGCATGGGCCGCCCTCTTCGCCACCATGCTGGGCAAGCCGGACCGTGCCGTGCAAATGAAGGCGCGCAGCGACGGGAAACTGAAGGCAATCCAGGCCCTGGCTGCCACCCGTGCGGCCGGCTCCAGCATCCTGTATATCAACCGGTTCACCGGCGGGCTGAAGGTCGCCGGCACCGGCAGCTACAACGATTTCTACATCAAGCTGGTGGGCGGCAGCAATCCAGCCACGGGCCCCCACGGCGTCGCCGGCAAAGGCATGGTCGGGGTTGACGTGGAGCAGGTGCTCAGCTGGGACCCCGAAGTGATCCTGCTGGGCAATTTCGACAATGCCCTGCCCAAGGACGTCTACTCTGACCCGGTGCTGGCGAGCACGTCGGCAGCGCGGAACAAACGGGTCTACAAGGTCCCGCTGGGCGGCTACCGGTGGGATCCCCCCGGGCAGGAGTCCCCCCTCATGTGGCAGTGGCTCTTGGACATCAGTTTCCCGGTGCCGTCATCCAGCTTGCGAGCGACAATTCCGGAGTACTACGGGTTCCTCTACGGGCGCACACCAACCCCCGCAGAGATCGACACCATGCTGTGGCTGGATGCCAACGGTGGATCCGCAAACTACCAGCAGTTCCATGGCGCATGAGGTCGGGGAACGCCAGGCGCCCAGACTGAAACGGCCGGCCCAGCGGCCGTACCCCGGAGTGCTCCGTCCGATCGCCGGCACCGCCGCCCTGCTGTTGGCCGTGGTGCTGGTGTCGCTGGCCCTGGGCCGGTATTACGTCCCGTTCTGGCATGTCGTCCAGGCGCTGGCGTCCCACGTGGTGCCGCTGGGAACCCCGGTTCCCAGCGCCGAGGACAGTGTGGTGGTTCTGGTGCGGCTGCCCCGGATCATCCTTGCCCTGCTGGTCGGCGGCGGGCTCGCCGTCGGCGGGGCCGCGCTCCAGGCCATCTTCAGGAATCCGCTGGTGAGTCCGGAAATCATCGGTGTCTCAGCAGGTGCATCCTTTGGCGGCGCGCTGGCCCTGCTGCTCGGCGCCGGTTCCCTCGCACTGGTCGGTGGATCCTTTGTGTTCGGCCTGGCGGCCCTGTGCCTGCTCTTTCTCATTGCGTCGGGGCGCGGCGGCGCACCCATGCTGATGATCGTCCTGGGCGGCGTGGTGGTCGGATCCTTCTTCTCCGCGCTCGTCTCGCTGACCACCTACATCGCCGACCCGTTCACCACCCTGCCGGCCATCGTCTTCTGGCTGCTGGGCAGCGTGGCCGCCGCCAGCTACGCAAAGGTCCTGATCGCCGTCGTGCCCATCCTTGCCGGCACCGGCATCCTGCTGGCACTGCGCTGGCGCATCAACGTCCTTTCGCTCGGTGATGAAGACGCCGCCGCGCTGGGTCTGCGCCCGCGCACCCTGCGCTGGGTGGTGCTGGTCTCGGTCGCACTGATCGTGGCAGGGGCGGTGGCTGTCAGTGGCGTCATCAGCTGGGTGGGGCTGGTGATCCCCCATCTGGCCCGCATGTGGGTGGGGCCGGACCACCGGGTGCTGCTGCCGGTGTCCTTCCTGCTGGGCGGCGCCTACCTCATCGCCGTCGACACCATTGCCCGCACCGTGACGGCCGGTGAAATCCCGCTGGGCGTGCTCACCGCCCTGATCGGCGCACCCGTATTCTTCGCCCTGCTCCGGCACAACCGGGACAGGATCTGGGACAGTGCTTGAGCTCGCAGGCGTTGGCTTTGGCTATGGCGGGCCCGAGTGGGTATTCCGGAACGTGAGTTTCCGGGTTGCCGCGGGTTCGGCGACGGCTGTCCTCGGACCCAACGGCAGTGGCAAAACCACCCTGATCCGCTGCGTCGCAGGTCTCCTGGACCCTGTCGAGGGGTCAGTCCACCGGGCGGACACCGTGGGCTACGTGCCACAGGCGCACGGCAGCGCGTTCGCCTACCACGCGCTGGATATGGTGCTCATGGGCCGGGCCCGGCAGATCCGCGTATTCCGCTCCCCCGGCGCCGCCGACCGGCTGGCCGCGATGTCCGCCATGGAACGGGTCGGCATCGGTGCCCTGGCGGACCGGCCGTTTCCCACGCTCAGCGGCGGTGAACAACAGCTGGTGCTCATCGCCCGTGCCATTGCCGCCGAGTCCCCCATCCTGGTGCTGGACGAGCCCTCCACCGGCCTCGATCTGAAGAACCAGGTCCGCATCATGGCGCTGTTGCGTGACTTGATGCAGGACGGCATGGCGCTGCTGCTGAGCACCCACCATCCCGACCACGCCCTGTACCTTGCGGATTCGGTGGTGCTGATGGGGCGTGGCAGCGTTCAAACGGGGCGGACGGACACGCTGCTGACGGATGCGGCCCTCTCGGCGCTGTACGGCGTGGGCGTCAACACGATTTCTTACGACGACGGCGGAACGGCCCGCCGCGCCGTCGTTACCCGCTTCGACCAGCCCACAGACAGCAGCTGAAACACCAGCGGGCAGAGTTCCACGGCTGTGGCGGTTCCCCCGGCGGCTGCGGAGGTGAAGAATGGCGGATATGGGCGCAACATATTCAGCCTCGGGCCGGATCACCGCCGATTCCCCGGAAGCGATAGCCTCCGCGGTACGGGCGGCCACGGAAGAACTCCACGGCATTTTGCAAAACCACGGCATTGACGCCTCCTTCGATGACATAGCCCTGCTCGGACACTCAGAGTCGTGGGACGGCGAGGGCCAGCGATGGATCCACGTCTACTGGCCGGTGGACAAGGCCGGGTAAAGGATCAAGCCATCAAGAAAGAGCTGAAGGACGCAGCGAACACGGTCGAGGATGCATCGAACTCCCGGGCCTTTGTTGTTGCGGCCAGGGCCGGTTTCGCGGTCAGCGGGCTGCTGCACGTGCTGGTCGGGATTGTGGCCATCCGGCTGGCTTTCGGCAAGGCTGGCGAAGCGGACCAGGGTGGCGCGGTCGCGCAACTTGCGGCCCAGCCACTGGGGACGCTGCTGCTCTGGACGGCGTTCGCCGCCTGCGTGGCGTTGGCGCTGTGGCAGTTCAGCGAGGCCCTCTTCAGCTACCGCGGCCTCCCTGCCCGGAAGAAGCTGGGCATGAAGTTGTCCGCGGCCGGACAGGGGGCGGTTTTTGCCGTCATTGCCCTGACGTTTGCCACCTTCGCTGTGGGCCAGGGCAAGAACAGCGGCGAGTCCACCAAGGACTGGACCACGACGCTTCTGAGCGCGCCCCTGGGGTCACTGCTGCTGTATGCCATCGGAGCCGCCGTGGCCATCACCGGCATTGTCTTCGCGGTGCGTGGGTGCATGGCATCCTTCACCAAGATGCTGGTGTTGCCGTCCTCGCCAGCGGCCCGCTCCACCGTCACGGTGCTCGGCGTCATCGGCTACATCGCCAAGGGCATCGTGCTGGTGCTGACGGGTGTGTTGGTCATCATCGCCACGGCACATGCTCGGCCGCAGGAATCCACGGGCCTCGACGGCGGCTTGAAGGCCCTGCGCGAGCAGCCCTACGGCGTCTACCTGCTAGCGCTGGTCGGTGCCGGGCTGGTCGTCTATGGACTGTATCTGGCGGCCAAGTCCCGGTACGCGCGGATGTAGCGGAGCACTGCGGCACGTGGACGCAAAAACGCCCGGCCCCTCCCCTTGAAAAGGGGTGGGGCCGGGCGTTTTGAAACAGTTGGACTAGAAGTCCCAGTCGTCGTCCTCGGTGTTCACGGCCTTGCCGATCACGTAGGAGGAACCGGAGCCGGAGAAGAAGTCGTGGTTCTCATCGGCGTTGGGGCTGAGCGCGGACAGGATGGCCGGGTTCACGTCCGTCACGGAGGACGGGAACATGGCCTCGTAGCCCAGGTTCATCAGCGCCTTGTTGGCGTTGTAGTGCAGGAACTTCTTGACGTCCTCGGCCAGGCCCACGGAGTCGTAGAGATCGTGGGTGTACTGGACCTCGTTCTCGTACAGCTCGAAGAGCAGCTCGAACGTGTAGTCCTTCAGTTCCTGGCGGCGCTCCTCGGAAACCTTTTCCAGACCGCGCTGGAACTTGTAGCCGATGTAGTAGCCGTGCACGGCCTCGTCGCGGATGATCAGGCGGATCAGGTCGGCCGTGTTTGTCAGCTTGGCCCGGGAGGACCAGTACATCGGCAGGTAGAAGCCCGAGTAGAACAGGAAGGACTCCAGCAGCGTGGAGGCAATCTTGCGCTTGAGGGGGTCATCGCCGGCGTAGTAGTCCATGACGATCTGAGCTTTGCGCTGCAGGTTCTCGTTCTCGGTGGACCAGCGGAACGCCTCGTCGATCTCCTTGGTGGAGCAGAGGGTGGAGAAGATCGAGGAGTAGCTCTTGGCGTGCACGGACTCCATGAAGGAGATGTTCGTGTACACGGCCTCCTCATGGGGGGTGATCGCGTCCGGGATCAGCGAGACGGCGCCCACGGTGCCCTGGATGGTGTCCAGCAGGGTCAGGCCAGTGAATACGCGCATGGTCAGCTGCTGCTCTTCAGGGGTCAGCGTGGCCCACGACTGGACGTCGTTGGACAGCGGCACCTTCTCAGGCAGCCAGAAGTTGTTGACCAGGCGGTTCCAGACTTCTACGTCCTTCTCGTCCTGGATGCGGTTCCAGTTGATGGCCTCAACATGGCTCATCAGTTTGACCTTAGGCGTCATCACTCTTCTTCACTTTCTGAGGGGCGGCTGAGCTTCGCTGCATCTTCTACGCAGTGCTTACAGCCCGGATTCATTATGCCTTTATTTGTGTGGTGTCGCGTGTGCGCATTCCGCTGGCTCGACGGCCGGGGGATGCCTTTCATCGCTGCCGAGAGTTTGGCCCTCGTTTCCGGAGAGACCGTCTTGCCAAAGTTCGGATTGCTGGCTCCCTTGCGCATCTCGGAGAGCGCCTGCTTTGACTCCTCGGACATCACGTGGCCGAATCCAGGATGTTCTGGACCAAACTTGCCGAAGTTCGGGTTGTCTTCGCCAGAGTGGCTGCCTTTCCTGTCTCTGGACCATTTTTCCCGTTGCACCAGGCTGTGATTCTTGCCGTGGAAAGGATTCTCGGCGCCTGGGCGGCTCAAACCTTTGCGACCGGTAGAGCGGATTCTGGCTGCTTCACGCTGCTCCGCCGTCCACACCACGCCCGTCGGTCCGAGTCCGCCGTCGGAGATGTTCAGCAGATCATCACCCTGGCTGCGCAGATACGCAATCCATTCGATCTCCGCCTGGCCCAGATCCGGCAACTCGTCCAACACATCAAGCACCTCGGCGACGACATCGCCCTCGAGGTGCTTGCGCATCCAATCATAGAGCGGCGTCTTGCGCCCTTCCCTGGCATTGCGCTGGTGCTGGTGGAACCGGCGCGACAGGGTCTTGGTCGTAATACCGACATACCGGTATTCGCCTGACGTTCTCAGGCGAATACCGTAGACGATCCCTGTCGCGCCTTCGGTCCCAAACAGGTCCATGGCTAGCTATGCACCCTTAAAGCTGACAGGAAACACAATTTTCCACCTCCGTCCCTTCCAGCGCGAGCTGGCGGAGACGGATGTAGTAGATGGTCTTGATGCCCTTGCGCCAGGCGTAGATCTGCGCCTTGTTGATGTCACGCGTGGTGGCGGTGTCCTTGAAGAACAGCGTCAGGGACAGGCCCTGGTCCACGTGCTGGGTGGCAGCGGCGTAGGTGTCGATGATCTTCTCGTAGCCAATCTCATACGCATCCTGGTAGTACTCCAGGTTGTCGTTGGTCAGGTACGGGGCCGGGTAGTACACGCGGCCGATCTTGCCTTCCTTGCGGATCTCGATCTTCGAGGCAACCGGGTGGATGGAGGAGGTGGAGTTGTTGATGTAGCTGATGGAACCGGTGGGCGGCACGGCCTGCAGGTTCTGGTTGTAGATGCCGTGCTCCATGACGGAGGCCTTCAGCTCGCGCCAGTCATCCTGCGTGGGGATGTGGATGCCCTCGAAGAGCTCCACCACGCGGGCCGTCTGCGGAACCCATTCGCGGTCCGTGTACTTGTCGAAGAACTCGCCGGTGGCGTACTTAGACTTCTCGAAGCCGCCGAACGTGGAGTTGGTCTCGATGGCCAGCAGGTTCGAGGAGCGCAGGGCGTGGAACAGGACCGTGTAGAAGTAGATGTTGGTGAAGTCCAGGCCCTCTGCGGAGCCGTAGTGGACCCGCTCGCGGGCCAGGTAGCCGTGCAGGTTCATCTGGCCCAGGCCGATGGCGTGCGACTGGTCGTTGCCCTTGGCGATGGAGGGCACCGAGGTGATGTTGGACATGTCAGAGACCGCGGAGAGCGCCCGGATGGACGTCTCGATGGTGGCGCCGAAGTTGGGCGAATCCATGGTCTTGGCGATGTTCAGCGAGCCCAGGTTGCAGGAGATGTCCTTGCCGGTCTCGTCGTAGGACAGGTCGTCCAGGTACGTGGTGGGCTGGGAAACCTGCAGGATCTCCGAGCACAGGTTGGACATGATGATCTTGCCCTCGATCGGGTTTTCCCGGTTCACCGTGTCCTCGAACATGATGTACGGGTAGCCGGACTCGAACTGGATCTCGGCGAGGGTCTGGAAGAACTCGCGGGCCTTGATCTTGGTCTTCTTGATCCGGGAGTCGTCCACCATCTCGTAGTACTTCTCGGTGACCGAGATGTCGGAGAACGGCATGCCGTAGACCTTTTCGACGTCGTACGGGGAGAACAGGTACATGTCCTCGTCGCGCTTGGCCAGCTCAAAGGTGATGTCCGGAACCACAACGCCCAGCGAGAGGGTCTTGATGCGGATCTTCTCATCGGCGTTCTCGCGCTTGGTGTCCAGGAAGCGGTTGATGTCCGGGTGGTGGGCGTGCAGGTACACCGCACCGGCACCCTGGCGGGCACCGAGCTGGTTGGCGTAGGAGAAGCTGTCCTCGAGGAGCTTCATCACGGGGATGACGCCGGAGGACTGGTTCTCGATCTGCTTGATCGGCGCGCCGACCTCGCGGATGTTGGTCAGGGCGAAGGCCACGCCGCCGCCGCGCTTGGAGAGCTGCAGCGCGGAGTTGATGGAGCGCCCGATGGACTCCATGTTGTCCTCGATGCGCAGCAGGAAGCAGGAGACGAGCTCGCCGCGCTGGGCCTTGCCGGCGTTCAGGAACGTCGGGGTGGCGGGCTGGAAACGTCCCTCGATGACCTCATCCACCATGTTAATGGCGAGCTGCTCGTTGCCGCGGGCCAGGTGCAGGGCCACCATGCACACGCGGTCCTCGTAGCGCTCCAGGAAGCGCTTGCCGTCGAAGGTCTTGAGCGTGTACGAGGTGTAGAACTTGAACGCGCCCAGGAAGGTCTCGAAGCGGAACTTCTTCTTGTACGCCCGGCTGAACAGGTCGCGGATGAAGTTCATCGTGTACTGGTCAAGCGTCTCGCGCTCGTAGTACTCGTTCTTGACCAGGTATTCCAGCTTCTCTTCCAGGTCATGGAAGAAGACGGTGTTGTTGTTCACGTGCTGGAGGAAGTACTGGTGCGCGGCCTCGCGGTCGGCATCGAACTGGATCTCGCCGTTGGGACCGTAGAGGTTCAGCATGGCGTTGAGCTCATGGTAGCCAAGTCCCTTGTATGCCTCGGGCATAGCAGCTTCCTTGCTCTGGGTTACAGCCGATTCTGTAAGCGTTGCGTCCAAAATATGTCCAATCCCTGGTGTACACGGTCAACGTCCTCGGACGTGCCCATGAGCTCAAAACGGTAAAGAAGGGGGACCTTGCACTTGGCGGCGATGATGTCGCCGGCCAGGCAGTAGGTTTCCCCGAAGTTCGTGTTTCCGGCGGCTATGACGCCGGCAATAAGGCTGCGGTTCTGCTCCACGTTGAGGAACTTGATGACCTGTTTGGGAACGGCCCCATGCCCGGTCTCCCCACCATAGGTGGGAAGGACCAGCACGAAGGGTTCCAAAGCCAACAGCGTGTCATCACGGGTGAGCAGTGGCAGCCGGGCAGCATCCATCCCCAGCTTTTGGACAAAACGGTGGGTGTTGTCCGAGATGGAGGAGAAGTAGATGAGCCTGCTGCGGGTGGGGAGCAGACCGGCGACGGCGGCAGCTCCGGTTCCGGCGCTGGTGCCGTGCTGATGGATATCTGCAATGGCAGTCATTGGTATCGCTTCCCACGATGTGCCCGGTGGATGTGCTGGCCCGGGCGGCCGGCTCCGTGCCTAGGCGACGGAGGCGGCGGCCGCGACGGCCAGTTCTTCGATCTTGTCGGGACGGAACCCGGACCAGTGGTCCTGGTCGGTCACGACAACGGGGGCCTGCATGTAGCCGAGGGACCGCAGACGCTCCAGGGCCTCGGGGTCCTGGGAGATGTCCACGCTCTGGTACGTGATGCCCTTCTTGTCCAACGCCCGGTAAGTGGCGGTGCACTGGACGCACGCTGGCTTGGTGTAAACCGTAACGGTCATGATCCGTTCCCCTTCTTGGAAGCACCTTCTCTGGTGGCTTCTGGCTCTTTTGCTGCCGGCTTGAGCCTATGAAGCGCGCCCCCTCGCCTTGCGGCATTCCCGGTTTTGGAGGTGCTCTTCGCACGTGCTCTTGACCTGGGCGGATTCGGCGTCTAATACGGCCTCGCCAGCGTTCCGGGAGTGATTCCCGTACTGCTCGATTTCTGTAGTTCGATACTACATGTAGTGCAAGCTCCTGGAGTTGACCCCAACATGATGTATTACAAGTATGTCATTTTATGCACCGGCCGTCCACAGGCGGGGCCGGGAAAATTGCCGGAAACGTCGCCTTTTAAGCCGGGCTATCCACAGGCTGTGGAGTACTTAATCACTTAATTCGGGGCGGCGTGTCTCCTTCCTCGGCGTGTCGCGCCCTGGTGTCCGGGCACTCCCCCACCACAAGACGCCCCGGCCCCGCGCGAGCCGTCATTTGTGGGCAGTGTTCGGCCTGCGGACCCACCACAAGTGACGGTTCGCGCGGGGTCCATGGCGGCTAGGCTTGGGCTTGAAAACTTGAAAGGTGGTGGGCGTGGTCAATCCGGTGCATTTGCGCACATTGGTGGAGGTGACCCGGTTGGGGTCCTTCGCGGCGGCGGCTACCCGGCTGGGGTACACGGCGTCGGCGGTCTCGCAGCAGATGTCGGCCCTGGAGCGGGACACGGGTGTGGTGCTGTTCCAGCGCTCGGCCCGCAGCGTCCAGCCCACCGATGCGGCCCAGGTCATGACCCGCCACGCCAGCAAGGTGCTCACGGACATTGACGCCCTGCTGGCGGCCAGCTCGCGGACCCACGCGGCCACCAGCCAGGAGTTGCGGCTGGGCATCTTCCCCTCGCTGGCCACCTATGTGCTCCCCCGCCTGCTGCGCAGCCCCAGCTGGCCGGACCTGGGCATCAATCTGAAGGTCTCGGTGGCCGAACCCGGGCAGACCATCCAGGGCCTGCGCACCGGCGGCGAGCTGGACGTGGCACTGGTCTACCAGGTGGGCCAGAGCGGCCTGGCCTGGCCGCACACGGTGAGCCGGCAGTGGATCGGCGACGACAACTTCCGCGTGGTCCTGCCCAAGTCCTGGGGCATCCAGGCCAACGCCGAGGTGAACGCAGCCCAGCTGAACGACGTGCCGTGGATCATGCACCACCCCGGCACCCCGGACGCCATGGTGATCGAGCGCCTTTTCGCCAGCTGCAATCTGCACCCGCAGGTGGCCGTCCACAGCGACGACTTCAACGCCAGCCTGCAGCTCGCCTCGGTGGGCCTGGGTGCCGCGCTGGTGCCGGAACTGGCCCTGCAAAACCGGCCCGACGGCGTCGTCGTACTGGATGTGCCGGAGATCCGGCTGGCCCGCAACATCTTTGCCCTACTCATCAATGACAAGGCCACCGCCCAGGTGGGCGTGTTTGTGGACCGGCTCTCGGGCATCCTCAACGAGCTCTCCCGCGATACGCGCCTGGGCTAGCGACGCATCCACCCATGACGCACAACTGCACTGGAGGACGCCGTTTCCCGCTGATGACATGACCACGCCGCCATCCTGAACGGGATCCGACGTCGGAGACCGCACAAACAAAACCGCCGCCGCTCCCGGAAGGGGAACGACGGCGGTTTGGTTTCGGCAGGCTCAACCAGCCAGACCGGCGGGTCAGGCTAGACCAGCTGGGCGCGGACTTCCTTGGTGGCGTTGACCAGGTTGCGCAGGGACTCCTCGGTCTCCTTGTAGCCGCGGGTCTTCAGGCCGCAGTCCGGGTTGACCCAGAGCTGGCGGGCCGGCACGTGCTTGACGGCGGTGCCCAGCAGCTCGGAGACCTCGGCCTGGCCGGGGACGCGCGGGGAGTGGATGTCGTAGACGCCCGGACCCACGCCGCGGCCGAAGCCGTGGCTCTCCAGATCGTGCACCACGTCCATGCGGGAGCGGGCGGCCTCAATGGAGGTCACGTCTGCATCCAGGCCGTCGATGGCGTCGATGATGACGCCGAACTCGGAGTAGCACAGGTGGGTGTGGATCTGGGTGCCGTCCACCGCACCGGCGGTGGAGAGGCGGAAGGAGTTCACGGACCAGTCCAGGTAGGAGGCCTGGTCGGCCTTGCGCAGCGGCAGCAGCTCGCGCAGGGCGGGCTCGTCCACCTGGATGACCTTGATGCCAGCGGCCTCGAGGTCGGCGATCTCGTCGCGCAGGGCCAGGGCAACCTGGTTGGCGGTCTCGCCCAGGGGCTGGTCGTCGCGGACGAAGCTCCAGGCCAGGATCGTGACCGGGCCCGTCAGCATGCCCTTCATCGGCTTGCTGGTCAGCGACTGGGCGTACTCGGCCCAGGCCACGGTGATGGCCTTGGCGCGGGTGACATCGCCCCACAGGATGGACGGGCGGGTGCAGCGGCTGCCGTAGGACTGGACCCAGCCGTGGACGGTGACGTCGAAGCCTTCCAGGTTCTCGGCGAAGTACTGGACCATGTCGTTGCGCTCGGGCTCGCCGTGGACCAGGACGTCGAAGCCCAGCTCCTCCTGCAGGTCCACCACGCGCTTGATCTCTTCCTTCATCAGCGTCTCGTACTGCTCGCCGGTGAGCTCGCCCTTGTTGGCGCGGGCACGGGCTGAGCGGATTTCGCCGGTCTGCGGGAAGGAACCGATGGTGGTGGTGGGCAGCGGCGGGAGGTTCAGCTCGGCATCCTGGGCGGCGGCGCGCACGGAGTACTCGGAGCGGTTGAAGTCCGCCGGGGTCAGTGCGGCCAGGCGGGCGCGGACCTCGGGGCGCTGGACGCCGGTGGCGGTGGCGCGGGCGGTGATGATGGCACCGGCCTCGTCGATGGCGCCCTGGACTGCTGCGCGGTCGGTCAGGACGGCGGCCAGGGTGACAACCTCGGTGGCCTTCTGGTCGGCGAAGGCCAACCAGCTGCGCAGTTCCGCGGAGAGCTTGACCTCTTCGGCAACATCGTGCGGGACGTGCTGGGTGGAGGTGGAGGTGGAGACGGCCACGGTCAGGCCGGCAGCCTTGAGGGCCTCCAGCTTGTCGGCGGCGACGGCAAGGTCGTTGCGCCAGATGTTGTGGCCGTCGACGACGCCGGCAACCAGGGTCTTGCCGGCCAGCAGGGCCAGGTCCTCGGTGGAGGGGACGGCACCCTTGAACAGGTCCAGGTGGATGGCCTCAACGTTGGTGGCGGCCAGGGTCGGCAGCAGCTCGTTGATGGCGCCGTACGGGGTGCTGACCAGGATGGCCGGGCGGGCCGTGGCGGCGGCGAGGACCTCGTAGGTGCGGGCCACGGCGGCCTTGACCCCGGCGACGTCGATGTCCTGGTCGACGGCCAGGGCGGGCTCGTCCAGCTGGATCCAGGTGGCGCCGGCGGCGGCCAGCTTGGCCAGCAGCTCAACGTAGACCGGCAGCACGTCTTCCAGGCGGGACAGCGGGGAGAAACCGGCCGGCGCGTTGTCGGAGGCCTTGCTCAGCAGCAGGTAGGTCACCGGGCCCACCAGGTACGGGCGGGTCTCGACGCCGTTGGCCAGCGCGTACTCGAACTGCTCCACGATGCGGGTGGAGGTCAGCGAGAAGTTGGTCTCCGGGCCGATTTCCGGCACCAGGTAGTGGTAGTTGGTGTCGAACCACTTGGTCATTTCCAGCGGCTGCTGCTCGGCGGTGCCGCGGGCCAGGGTGAAGTAGGCGTTGATGTCCAGCTGGCCCTCGGCATTGAGGAGGTTGCCGAAGCGGGCCGGAACGGCGCCGATGTGGGTGGTGGCATCCAGCACCTGGTCGTAGTAGGAGAACGTGCCCGGAACGGCGGCGGGCTCGGTCAGGCCCAGCTCGGTCAGGCGCTTGGCGGTGCCCAGCTGGATCTCCTTGGCGGCGGCGTCCAGCGCGGTGGCGTCGATCTTGCCGGCCCAGAAGGACTCGATGGCCTTCTTCAGCTCGCGGCGGCGGCCGATGCGGGGGTAGCCCAGCAGGGAGGCGGAGGGGAATGCGGTGGTCATGTTCTGTCCTTGTGTCTCGTGGTGCTCAAGTGTGAAGGGGTACTGCAAACGAATGGGGGTGTCTTAGGCCTGGGCCAGCACGCGGCGGGCCAAGGCCGGGCGGCTGGGCCGCAGGAGTTCGAGCCGGTCCAGCACATCCAGCGCTGCGCCGTGCTCGTTGAACGTGTACAGGTGGATGCCGGGGGCGCCGGCGTCCAGGGCCGCCCGGGCCAGGTCCACGGTGGCGCGGACACCGATCCGGCGGCGTTCTCCGTCGTCGTCCGCCCGCCCCAACGCCTCCAGCAGCGCGGGGGCTGGTTCGACGCCGGTCAGCGTGGCCAGCCGGTTGAGCCGGCGGACGCTGGTCAGCGGCATGACGCCGGGGATGATCGGGATGGTCACGCCGGCACGGCGGGCACGGGAGAGGAGGTCCGCATACTGCTCCGGGTGGAAGAAGACCTGGGTGATGGCGAAGTCCGCGCCGGAACGCTGCTTGGCCAGCAACACCTCGATGTCGTGCTGGATGCTGGGCGATTCCGGGTGCTTGGCCGGGTAGGCCGCGACACCGATGGCCACCTTGCCGGCACACAGCAGGGCGGTGCGGCGCTGCTCCACGCGGCGGATCAGTTCAATCAAATCCTGGGCGTAGTTCAGCGAGCCGGGCTGTGGCTGGGCCGGGGCATCCTGGGGGTGGTCGCCGCGCAGGGCCAGAATGCCGCGCACACCATGGTCCAGCAGCTCCGAGATGATCTCCGCCAGCTCCTCCGGCGAATTGCCCACGCACGTCAGGTGCGCCAGCGGGCGGAGGCTGGTTTCGGTCAGCAACCGGTTGAGCAGCTCGACGGCGGTGCTCCGGTTGGAGCCGGAGGCGCCGTAGGTGACGGAGACGTAGTCGGGGTTGGTGCTCTCCAGCTCCCGGATGGTGTCCCACAGGCTCGCCTCGGCGGCGGCATTGCGGGGCGGGAAGAGCTCGTAGGACAGGGCGATGGGTGCCGTGCCCGTGAGTTTTGGATGCGTCTGTATCAGACTTGGTGGTGACATTTGCTGTCCTTGGCTTGGGGGCCACGTCCCGCCTGTGCACTTTTTCTAGAACAGTGCCCGGCGCTGGTGGGATCAGGTAAGGGAATCGCAGTCCTCTCCGCACCCACCGCGCTGGGCGGCATGGCACACCCTTGCGGGTGCACACCTGATGCAGACGTCCTGCGGCAAATGTCAGGCCCACATGGGGGCACCCACACCCTTGGCTGATGGATCCGTGGATACGGACCTGCAAGGATCGCTGACACGCTACGTTCGGTAACTTGGCATTGACTTTACCGACCCGTGCGGGAGACGCGCAAAAAGCATTCCGAATTAAGACGCCGTTTTACGTGATGTGACATCCAGATATGCGGCCAGAGCGGCGGGCGAGGCCTCCGTGCCGAATTAGTGGACCGCCGGCGGAGGGCGGGGCGGCCGCATGGATCGGCAGCGTGCGCCGCCGACCGGGCCGGCAGCCTCTTCCGCGCCCTCCATGCCGGGTCTAGGCTGTGGCCATGAATGAACTACCTGCGGCATACAAGGCATACCTAGAGGGCAAGTCCGAGGACTTCGTGGACACCATCTCGCCCATCCTCAAGCAGTCCGCGGCCGACCAGCGCCACGGCGTGCGGGTGGTGGTGAACCCGCACGTGCTGCAGGCCCATCTGGACGACAGGGTTCCCTATGGGTCCATCGTCGAGGACATCGATTAACCCGACGTCCACGACGGCGGCGGGGCGCTAGCTAGGAGTGCGCTGAACAAGGGGCAATTCGGGCCGCGGGTTTCGCTTTCGCATCCTTTCCGGAGCCTTTAGCGGCCCGCTCGGGGTCTCCTTTCTGGGCGCCGGAAATCTGGTGCTTGGATTTCGCGGGGCTTGTACGTCCATCCGGGGCTCGCCGCGGCTTGGATTTGGGCGGGGACGGTGGCTGGGTCCCTTTCCGGGTCTTATCCCAGGGCCCAGGCCCCGGTTTCGCGGGTGAGGCCCATGTTCAGGAGTCGCCGGAGGTTCAGCGCGGCGGTGCGGACCTGCAGCCAGGCGTTGTTCTTTTCCACGCCCCGGTATCTCAGGGCCCGGTTGCCTCCGGCGACCAGCCAGCCGATGGACCGTTCCACCAGGGGCCGGTAGGCCCGGTAGTCGTGCCGGAACCCGGGCTCGAGGGCGGCGGCCCGGTGGGCGCGCTGCCGTGCGTGGTGCTTGGTGATGACGACCTTGCGCCCGCCCTTGGCCGTGGTGCATTGCTCACGCAGCGGGCAGGCCTTGCAGGCGGTGCCGAAGTTCACGTTGCCTCTGGCGCTGATGGTTCGCACCTCACCTTTGGGGCAGGTGAGCGTGTTCTTGTCTTCGTCGTGGGTGAAGTCGTCCAGGTCGTAGCCGCCGGGCACTGCCGGGCGCAGCGGCCTGGGCTTGACCAGCCCCTGGTGCCCGGCCCCGTCGAGGTGTTCGAGCATGGCCCCGGAGCCGTAGGCCGAGTCCCCAAGCACCTGGTAATCCGTGCCATCGTCCTTCATGCTCGGGTCGCTGCCCAGCAGCTCGATCCCGGCTTCCGCGTCGCTGGAACCGGGGCCGGCGGCCCGGGTCATCACGGCGCTGGTGTAGAGCCCGGTTTCCGGTTCGGCAATGATGTGTCCCTTGAACCCGTCCATCATCACCGAGCGGGACTTGTGCGCGTGCCTGGCCTCGGGATCCACGATGGAGACCATCCGGTCCCGGGCGACCTTCCGGGCGATCCGCCACCGCCCGTCGGTGCCGTCGGAACCCTCGGCCGGCTCCACGTCCTGGCCCGAAACCAACGCCAGCAGCACGTAGGCCTGCGCCTGCGGCGAGTCTTCTTCCAGGGTGTCGGGATCCACCGCGCCAAGCAGGGCCAGGGCGTCGGTGACCAGCCCCGAGACCAGGGCGTCCTTCGCTTCCTTGTCGTCCCAGGCGATGTCCGGCTTGCCCACGTGCGAGTAATCGTAGGAGGTGGCATGGACCGCCATGAGCGTGGCCCCGTGCTCCATGGCCCTGCCGAAACGGCGGATCACGGCAATCAGCTGGGTGATGGTGTCCTGCCGGGCCACCGCATCGGCGAACACGGTCGAATCCACCGCCCGGCGGTGCCGGCCGGTGAGGACACCGGTCGCGGTGATGACCTGGGCGAC
The DNA here is from genome assembly GCF_050156935.1 of Pseudarthrobacter sp. P1. NCBI lineage: Bacteria > Bacillati > Actinomycetota > Actinomycetes > Micrococcales > Micrococcaceae > Pseudarthrobacter > Pseudarthrobacter sp. P1. The sequence continues at coordinate 1,226,581 of NZ_CP189584.1, forward strand.
GGCTTCGGTGATGCGGTGCGGGTTGCTGCTCTCGCGCAGGCGGTTGCGCCAATGCACCAGCGCCGTGGGATGGAACGCGGTCTCGGTCAGCCCGTACCCGCAGGCGGCCTTCCACCGCAGGTCAAAGGTCAAGGCTTCGGCCGTGGCCCGGTCCGACAAACCCTCCAGGGCCTGCAGGACCAGGACGGTGCCGATGACGCCGGCCGGGATCGAGGGCCTGCCCCGCTTGGAGGGAAACAGGTCCTCCATCATCGAGTCCGGGAAAAGCTCCGAGCGGTGCCCGGCCAGAAACGCGTAGGCACTGCCCGGGGCCAACAGCTCCCCGGCCAGTGCCTCCACATCCAAATACCCGCGCTGGGCCTCTTCAATTCCTTGCATGCATCCAGTCTTAAGGACCAGGACCCGAAGTCCAGCAGGCGCGCCTTAAACCATCCAAATTGTTCAGCAGTGTCCTAGGGCGCCAGCAGCAGCTTGGCCGCGTGCGGGCTCAGTGTCCCCTCCAGGACCAGGGCCGCGGCCCCAATGGCACCGCCGTCGTGCCCGGAACTGGCGCCCGTCACGGCAATGGCGTGGACATCAGTGGTGACCGACAGGGACTGAAGCAAAGGCGGCACGATGCGCAGGTACGTCGATTCCAGATACGGCCAGAACGGGCCGCCAAACACCACGCGCTCCACATCCAGCAGATTGGTCAGCACCGAGACCGCATCGGCCACCCGCCGGGCCGAGGCGTCCAGAATGTCCTGGGCGGCATCGTTGCCATGGTGTGCCGCGGCCGCCAGTGCCGCCATCTGCTCGTGCAGGGAATGCGGCTCGGCGGGGTCGGAGACGGGCAGCACGCCGCGGTCCTGGGCTTGCGCGACCAGCGTTTCGGGCATGCAGGTGACCTTGAGGCAACCGCGCCGTCCGCAATCGCACAGCGGGCCAGCCGGATCCGCGATGATGTGGCCGATCTCCCCGGAGTTGCCGGAGCTGCCGCGCATCACCTCATCGTTGAACACCAGCCCGGCTCCGAGGCCGGTGCCGATGTACAGGAAGACGAAGGAACCTGCCCCGTTGGCACCACCGGCCCACATCTCGGACACGGCGGCAGCCGTGACGTCCTTGTCCATGACCACTGGCATGCCCGTGCCCCGTGCCAGGCCGTCGCGCAGCGCCACCCGGGTCCAGCCCGGCATATGCGGTGGGTTGACCACCAGGCCGGCCCCGGCGTCCACCGGACCCGGGGTGGCCACGCCAACGCCGGCCACGCGTTCCGGATCGACGCCCGAGTCGGCGACAAGGCGCAGGACCTCGGCGGCCATGACCGCGACAAAATTCTCGGGGGCAATGCCGACATCGGTGTCCAGCTGCGAAAACAGCACCACATTGCCCACCACGTCCAATAGCGCGAAGGACGTCACCGCCGGGTCGATGTGCACACCCACGGCATACATGCCGGCGGGGTTGAGCTGGAGAATCGTCCGTGGTTTGCCCGGACCGGTGCCTTCCTTGCCCGTCTCGCGGATGAGGCCCTGGTCAAGCAGCCGGCGGCAAATGTTCGACACCGTCTGCGGCGCCAGGCCCACAGCAGCGGACAATTCCACCCGGCTCAGACCGCCGTCGGCCCTTCGGATGGCGTCCAGGATGACCGTAAGATTAAAGTCCCCCATGCGGGGCAGATTTGTTCCGCGCCGGGGGGCGGGAGTGCGTACATTGGGCACTGGTGGATCATCCCCTCCGGAGTTGAAAGTCATAGTCTATGGCCAGCCGCTGCCAGCCGGCTGTGCCACCGGAACGAAAGGCAACATCGTTCATGCCAGACATGCCGCCCGCCGAAGTGGACATCGCCGAACCCCTGGTCCAGCAGCTGTTGGACCAGCAACATCCCGACCTGGCCCACCTTCACATTGTCCCGCTGGCCCATGGGTGGGACAACGTCATGTTCCGGCTGGGCAGCCACTACACCCTTAGGTTCCCCCGGCGGGCAACCGCCGTGCCCCTGATCCTCAACGAGCACCGCTGGCTGGGGCAGTTGGCCCGGTCCACGGCGGTGCCCGTACCCGCACCGCTGCGCTATGGCGCGCCGTCGCCGGCGTTCCAGTGGCCCTGGAGCATCGGCCCCTGGCTCGACGGCGTGGCGCTACTGGGCATCCCGGTCGCGGACCGCGGTGCGGTGGCAGTGGAGCTGGCCGATTTTGTTGCCGACATCCACCACGAGGCGCCGGCGGATGCGCCGCGCAACCCGGTCCGGGGAACGCCGCTGCAGGCCAGGGACCGGGCGTTTCGTGACAGGCTGCGCCTGCCCGGCATGCCCAAACCGGCGGCCGTGCTGGCCTTTTGGGAGCAGAGCCTGGCGGCCGAGGTCTTCTCCGGCCCGGCCCAGTGGCTCCACGGCGACCTGCATCCGGGCAACATCCTCGTCCACGACGGCCACCTCAGCGCCGTCGTCGACTTTGGCGACATGGGCCGCGGGGACCCGGCCACGGATCTGGCCGCGGCCTGGCTGGCCTTCGACGCCCCGGCCCGGAAGGTCTTCATGGACCAGGTCACGGCACGCTGCGGCACGGACGCCGCCAGCTGGCTGCGGGCCCGCGGGTGGGCGCTGAACATGGCCACCGCGCTGCTGGCCCAGTCGGACAACCATCCACCCCTGCGGGCACTGGGCGAGCACACCGTGGCCCAGATCGTCTCCGGTGCCAGGGTTCCCTAAGGCTAGGGTTCCCTGACGCTCAGCGCCACAGTGAACTTGGCGTTCTTGCCCTGGATCCAGGTGGGGCCGATGCGTCGTTCCAGCTGGCTGCGGTAGTCCAGATGGTTGTTGTAGACCGTCCACAGCTCTCCGCCCGGGGCCAGGACACGCGCGGCGGCGTCGAAAAGCTTGAGCGCGGCGCCGGCATGCACCGCACCGCCCACATGGAACGGCGGGTTGAGCACCATGAGCTCCGCACTGGCCGCCGGGAAGCCGGCCATCGCATCATCCTGCACGGCGGTGATCCGTTCGGCGAGTCCGTTGGCGTCCGCCGTGGCGGCGGCGCTGGCGACGGCGGCCGCGGACTGGTCGGTCGCCGTCACCGCAAGCTCGGGCCGGTTGGCCGCAAGGTACGCCGCGATCACGCCGGAGCCGCAGCCCAGGTCGATGGCCCGCGTGGCGCCCGGCTTCATCTGCTGCACAAACGTCAGCAGGAAGCGCGTGCCGATGTCCAGCTTGGTCCCGCCAAAGGTGGCGCCGTGGGCGCACAGCCACAGGTCCAGCTCGGTGTTGAATTCCTTCGCGGGAAACTTCGACGGCGCTGCCGGGCGCAGCGGGTGCACGGCCGTGAGCAGGCGGGACTTGCGCTGGGCCAGCGATGGCTGCACCGAGCCGAAGAAGGTGCCCAGCACGGCATTCATGGCAATCGCCATGTGCTTGATCCGGCCGCCGGCCACCACCTGCACGTCATCGGGCGCATGCCTGGCGATGAGCTCGGCCACCTCGGCCAGCTCCTCCAGGCTGCGCGGAAGCTGCCAGAGCACGGTTTGGGCCCCCTCGAAGAGCGCGGGCCCGAGCGGCAGGGCGGTAAACCGGCCGGCAAGCCCTGCGGCGTCGGCGTTGGCTGCGAGCGCCAGTTCCCCGGAGCGCCCGTCCTGGTGGATGCGCAGTTCGCTGCTGGAGGACAGGCTGGCGGCCCCGAGGGCGAGCGCACCGTATCTGTCCCCCACGATGGCCACCGTCCCGTCGCCGGCGAGCCGTTCCGCGGCGGCGGCGAGGATCAGTTCGTCGGTGGCGTCGTAGGCAAAGAGGTTCTCCGCCTCCACGTCCGGGTGCCGGCGCAGCGTGCCGAAATCAAAGGACACCGCAGACGGTGTGCCAGTGTCCGGTCCGGTCTTCTTGTTTTGGCTCATGGTGCCTTTCCACGCCTGCGCCCCGGATTCGGGGCCTTTCGAGTCTAGTCCAGTGCGAGGGCGTCCACGTAGAACCAGCGTCCGCCCTCGCGCAGGAAGCGGCTGGTTTCCTGCTGCGAGCCGGCTCCGTCGGGGTGGCGGAAGTAGGCGCGGAACGTGACCACGCCATCGTCGTCGTGCACCGAGCCGCGCACCGTGTCCAGGATGTCCAGCCGGTACCAGCGCATGTCCGCATCCAGCTCCAGCTCCGCGGGCCGCGTGGTGGGGTGCCAGCTGCGTTGCAGGTAGGCGGCGTCCCCGGTGGCGAAGGCGGTGAACCGCGAGCGCATCAGGGATTCCGCGGTGGGCGCGGGGGTGGCGGTGGCCAGGTAGCGGCCGCAGCATGCCCCGTAGGTTTCCCCGCTCAGGCAGGGGCAGCGGTCGTCCGGGGCGGGGGCCGGCCAAGCCGGAAGAGGTGCGGAAGTCATGGCTCAATTATGGCCGGTGGGCCCTTCGGTGCGTGTCTGTACCCGCGTGCAACAATGAACCATGACGGCGACTCTGGTGTCTCTTCAAACGGCGGTTCCACCCACCATTTTGGTGCAATCCCAGGTGCGGGACGTGTTTGCCGCCCAACCGGGATTGACCCGGCTGGGCTCGCGCCTGATCCAGACGTGTTTTGATTCCGCCGCCATCGACACCCGCCACACCGCGCTGGCCGAGCTGTCCCTTGACTCCGAGGTGGCGGATCCTGCGTTCTACGACGCTGCCAGCGGCCTGCTGGCCAGTCCGACCACCAAGGACCGCAACGACATCTTTGTGCGCGAGGCCACGCCGCTGTTCGTCGAGGCGGCGCAGAAGGCGCTGGATGCCTGTGCGGGCATCGGCCCGGCGGACGTCACCCATGTCATCACCGTCTCCTGCACCGGCTTCTTCAACCCCGGCCCCGACTACAAGGTAGTCCGCGCCCTGGGGCTCAAACCCTCCGTGCAGCGCTACCATCTGGGTTTCATGGGCTGCTACGCCGCGTTCCCGGCACTGCGGGCGGCCGCCGCGTTCTGCGCGGCGGACCCGGCGGCCGTGGTGCTGGTGGCCACCGTGGAGCTGTGCACTCTGCATGTGCGCACCTCCAGCGATCCCGACACCATCATGGGCTCGGCGCTGTTTGCCGACGGCGCGGCGGCGGCCATCGTCAGTGCACGTGACCTCCCCCAGACCCACGCCGTTGCCACGCTGGACGCCTTTGAAACGGTGCTCACCCCGGTGGGCGAGGATGCCATGGCCTGGAACATCGGCGACCAGGGCTTTGAGATGGTGCTGGGCTCCTATGTCCCGCACATCATTGATGACCACATCGTGGGGGCGCTGGCTCCCCTGCTGGCCACGGAACCCGCGCTGGTGGATGCCCCGTATGCCCAGATCCGGCATTGGGCCATCCACCCGGGCGGGCGCTCCATCCTGGACAAGGTCGAGGCCAAACTGGGGTTGACCGAGGACCAGCTGGTCCCCGCCCGGGAGATCCTGCGCACCTACGGCAACATGAGCTCGGCCACCGTATTGTTTGTGCTCAAGCACATTCTGGAGAACGACGACGGCACCACTGGCGCTTCCGGGCCTGCCCACACTTCCGGGCCCGGGGCCGGCGAGCGCATCTGCTCGATGGCGTTCGGCCCGGGGCTGACCGTCGAGACGGCCCTGATGACCAAGGTGGCCCCGGCCCGATGACCACCATCCGCCCACCAGCCTTCCCCCCGCTCGGCTTCCTGCGCCAGCGGGCCACGGAGCTGCGGGAGGAAATGGACAGTCCGGACTGCGACCCCGCCATGCTGGAGGCAACCTACGGGCACTTCGCGCAGGTCAACTCCCTCGTCGCGGGCTGGCGCAGCATCTACATGCGGGAGGTCCGCCCGCTGCTCAGTGCCGGCAAGCGGACCACCATGCTGGACATCGGCAGCGGGGCCGGGGACATTGCGGCCGCCCTGGCGCGCTGGGCCCGGGAGGACGGCCTGCGCCTGCACGTCACGGCGCTGGACCCCGACCCCCGGGCGCACAACTACGCCACCCGCCATCCCTCGGCCATGGGGGTCAGCTACATCCAGGGCCACTCGTCCCAGCTGGTGGCCGCCGGGTACCACTTTGACCTGGTCATCTCCAACCATGTGCTGCACCACCTCAGCGCCGGCGAGCTGCAGGGGCTGCTTGCCGATTCCGTCCGGCTGTCGCGCCGCCTGGCCATCCACAGCGACATCCGCCGCCACCTCGGGGCCTACGCCCTCTTTTCCGCCGCCACCTTCCCCTTCTTCCGCGGCTCCTACATCCGCCGCGACGGCCTGGCCTCCATCCGGCGCAGCTACACCGCCGCCGAACTCGCCGCCGTCGCCCCGCACGGCTGGACGGTGGAAGCCCAACGCCCCTTCCGGAACCTGCTCATCCGCCGCCATGGCTGAGCGGCTCCCGCTGGACGTCGCGATCGTGGGCGGCGGACCCGTGGGACTCGCCTTGGCATCGCTGCTGGCCCTGCGGGGCATCAACGTCGCGGTGTTTGAACAGCGGCGCAGCACCGGAACCCACACCCGGGCCATCGGCATCCATCCCCCAGGGCTGCGGGTGCTGGAGCGCATCGGGGTTGCCGCGGACCTCACGGCGCGGGGCGTGCGCATTCAGCGCGGGGAAGCCGTCTCCGGCGGCCGCCGCATTGCCAGCCTCTCCTTCTCAACCCTGCCGGGCGCCTACCCGTATGTGCTGGCCGTCCCGCAACCCGTCACCCAGGGGGTGCTGGAGGACCGCCTGGAGCGTTTGGCGCCTGGGGCGCTGCACCGCAGCGCCCGCATCACCGGCGTCGACGCCGGCAGCCATTGCGTGACGCTCACCGGGATGGACGACGGTGGCCCGCTCACCGTGCACTCTCGGCTGCTCGTGGGCGCGGATGGCCCGCAGTCCACCGTGCGGGAGCTGGCAGGCATCGGCTTCCGCAGCCGTGGCTACCCGGACCACTATCTGATGGGCGATTTCCCCGACGGCACAGGTTCCGACGCGGCCGTCCTGCACCTCTCCCCCGCCGGCATCGTGGAGTCCTTCCCGCTGCCCGGGGCCACCCGGCGCTGGGTGGCGCGCATGCCGGGCCCGGTGCCCCGGCCCAGCGCCGCGCAACTGGCCGGGATCATCGCCACCCGCACCGGCGTCGCCGTCGACCACCATCGGCACACCATGCTCAGCAGTTTTGGCGTGGAAGCACGGCTGGCCAACGCCATGGTCAGCGGGCGCGTGGCGCTGATCGGCGACGCCGCCCACCAGATCAGCCCCATTGGCGGCCTCGGCATGAATCTGGGCTGGCTGGACGCAGAATCCCTGGCGCCCATCATTGGCGCAGCCCTGGCCGGCGAGCCAACGGGCGCCGCGCTGGCCGCGTTCCAGCGCTCCCGGTTGGCTGCCGCCCGGCGGGCCATGCGTCATTCAGAGCTCAATATGAGGTTGGGACGGCCGATGCCGGGGCCAGTTTTGGACGCCCGAAACGCCGTCGTTTCGGCTCTGATGGGCCTCCCGGCGGTCCATCAGAGCCTCGCCCGACGGTTCACTATGGCCACCCACTAGGTTTTCCGGCCATTCCCATGTAGACTGGAACGCAGTTGTAGTGTTGCGCATTTTGAATTTCAAGCGGCGAAACCCAATAGGGCTAGCCGCTTTTGTTGTAAAAGCGGAAAATGAACGCCGCAGCTGAGCGTCTCCGACAGTCGGAGGCACCTCACACTGATTAAGGAAATATTCAAAATGGCAAAAGGTACCGTGAAGTGGTTCAACGCTGAAAAGGGCTTCGGCTTTATCGCTCCGGAAGACGGCAGCGCCGATGTCTTCGCTCACTACTCCGCAATCAACGCCGGCGGCTACCGCTCCCTCGAGGAGAACCAGGTTGTCACCTTCGAGACCGAGCAGGGCCCCAAGGGTCCCCAGGCCGTCAACATCCAGGTTGCATAGTCTTTAGATTTTACTAACAGCAGGGCGGGAGATTTTCTCCCGCCCTGCTGTTGTTTAACCCACCCGGCTGTCGAGCCCGTCGAGACCCCGCCCCAACTGGCAGACTGGAAGCCATGGCGATAATTCCCGGGCGGCCAAACACCGCCGTCCTGATCATTGACATGCAGGTGGACGTCCTCGAGGGCTGCTTCGACCGCGACGGCGTCGTGGCCAGGACCGCGGCCCTCGTCGAACGTGCCCGCGCTGAAGGCTCCCACGTCATCTGGGTCCAGCACGACGACGAGGACCTGGCCCATGGCTCCGCGGGCTGGCAGATTGCGCCGGAGCTCGCGCCGGTGGTCTCCGAGGGCCGGGTCTTCAAGAACTACCGGGACTCGTTTGTCGGGACCACGCTGGCTTTGCTGCTCGAGGACGCCAAGGCCTCCCGGCTGGTCATCGCCGGCGCCCAAAGCGACTATTGCGTCCGGACCACGGCACGGCGTGCCGCCGCAGAGGGCTACGACGTTGCCCTGGTCCGTGACTGCCACACCACCACCGATGCAGAGTTCGACGGCGTCCCTGTCACCGGCGAACAGGTTGTGGCGCACACCAACCAATATTTCAGCGGTTTCAGCTACCCCGGGCAGGCCATTGGGCTGGCAACGCACGACGCCGTCGAATTGAGCGGGCAATAACCCTGTGGAAAACCTTGGACGGGTTCGGCCCAGGTGAGCTAGCTTTAAGCCACCACGGACTCGGACCCATTGGGGGATCACATGGCCACGCGATCTCGAAACACCTCCACGGCACGCCCCGCCACCCCGCCATGGCCCTGGGTGGTTGGCTTCGCGCTCACCCTGGTCCTCCCGGTGGCCGGCTGCAACGGCCCCGCGGAGGCCGGCGGCACACCCAGCACTTCCTCGTCAGCGACCATGTTGTGTTTCGTCAAGTCTAAGTAGGCCGTTTCAGCGCTAAGAATTAGGCCACCTCGGCCCGTTTCTGGTCCATTTCAGCGGTTGGCTATTTCATGAGGGCATTTTTGACCCGGTAGGACTCGCCGCGGAATTGCAGAAGCCGTCCGTGGTGGACCAGCCGGTCGATGACGGCGGCGGCCATGTTGTCGTCCCCGAACACTGTTCCCCAGCGGGAAAACTCCAAATTTGTGGTGATGATCAGGCTGCGTTTTTCATACCCGTCAGCGATCACCTGGAAGAGAAGCCTGGCCCCTTCGGTATCGATCGGCAGGTAGCCCAGTTCGTCAATCGCCAGGAGCTGGTTCTTGGCCAGGGCGGCCAGTTCCTTGTCGAGGCGGTCTTCGTCCTTGGCGCGGCGCAGCATCATGACCAGGGCGGAGGTCGTGAAGAACCTGGCCTGGATGCCCTGCCGGCAGGCTGCGGCCACCAGGGCGGTGGCCATGTGGGGTCTTGCCCGTGCCGACGTCCCCGTAGAGGACCAGGTCCTGGGCCCGGTTGATGAAATCCAGGGATTCGAGGGGTTCGCGGCCGTAGTCCTCCGGGAACCGGACACTGCCGTAGTCGAACCCGGTGAGTGTTTTCATGGCCGGCAGCCTCGCTGCCTTCAGCAATCGTTGGCGGCGTGACTCCTGCCGGGATTCGTGCTCGGCCAGCAGGACCTCGTGGAGGTATTCGCGTTGTTTCGGGGTGCCCTTCTCGGCCCATTCGGTCAACACGCTGCCGGTCAGCGAGGCATGCTTGCCCGCTTCGAGGATGTCTTGGACGGTGATCGGGTTCATGCGACTTCTCCGGTGGTGGTGTTCAGGGTGGTGAAGGTGTCATAGACACTCAGATCCACGTTGGCTGCCGGCGGTTCGGTGCCGTCAGCCAGACGGCGGGCCAGCATGCCCAGCATGGCCATGTCCGGTGCATCCCCGCGCTGGATCAGGGTGTCGGCAGCGGCCACCGCGGCATCGAATCCCGCCGCCGACGAGGCGGCGTCCACGGCGTTGAACAGGCGGCGCCGCCCGGTGGCGGTGGCTTTGTCCAGCCAGTCACGCACGGGGTCGGTGACCAGGGCCCGCAGCGGGGAATGGGACCACGCCCCGGGCTTCGTCACGAGCAGCGGCACCAGGGAAGCCGGGTCGAAGACCGTCTCGGCCTGCTTCCCGAAGACGCGTGGGAACGTGCGGACGGGTTCGGAATGCTCGTCAAGGATCTGCACCACGTCGTGTCCCAACCCCACCGTGAGCATCCGCCCGTGGAAGACGGGCCCGGCGGCGTACGTGTTCCCGTCAATGAGCAGGTTCCCGGTCTTGTCGGCCTTGCGCGATTCGTAGCGCACGGCATCGAAACCGATCCCCGGCAGTTCCATGGAGGCGGCCACGTCCTGGGCGAACAGCTCACCCAGGGGCAGGCCCTTGCGGTAGTGCACTGTGGTGGCCAACGCATCGCAGCGCGCCATGAGGACCTTGTTGAGCCCCTCCAAGGTGGCGGCCTCCGGCTCGGGGACCATGAAGTTCCGGCGCAGGAACCCCACCGCGTTCTCCACGTTGCCCTTCTCGTGGCCCGAGTATGGATTGCAATAGCGGGACTGGGACCGGTAATGGAGTTTGAAGGCGCCAAACAGCTTCGTCTCGGTCACCCTGGTTCCCACCCGGTTTCCGATGCCCGTCGCGTTGTCAAAGACCATGTGCCGCGGCGCAGCCCGAATGTGCTCGAACACGGTCCGCAGCCCGTGGGCAACGCATTCAGCGGTCTCGCCGCGGTATGCCTGGACGAAGCGCATGTTCGAGAACGGGAAGGTCACCACGAGGATGTGCAGGACCTGCCGGATCCCGGCAATGATGGCCTCGGCCTGACCGAAGTCGACCTGCACGGTGCCGGCAGGCCAGACCAGTTCGGTGAACCCCTCGCCGGGCTGCCGGTTGGCGGCCAACCATTTCTTCACGTGCCGCTGGACCGGTGAATAGGTGCCGGTGAACCCATGCTCTTCCACGAGCCTGTCAAAGATCCGCTTGACCGTGTGCCGCTGCTTGCGGTTCCGGCGCGCATCCTCGATGAGCCACCGCTCAATGATGTGCTCGAACCCGGCCAGGACCGAGGCACCCGGCCTGGCCAGCGGTGCCGGCGGCGCCGGGGAGAAGTCCTGCTGCTCGGCGTACTTGGCCGCCGAGGTCCGGCTGACTCCCAGCCTGCGGGCGATCTCCCGCACGGGGACTCCCTGGGAGTCGAGTCGTCTGATATTTTCTTGTACGGACATGGGTACCGTCATCTGCTTTCCAGCCCTTCCGGCGCATACGCTTCGCAATGGCAGCGCCGTAAGGAACCTATCTGGGGGTGGCGGGCCCATGTCCCTGACACTCAAGGCGGGGCCCGAACCACCGGGTGATCTCTATCTCCAAACCAGCCCCCGAAACCTGATTCCGGGATGAAATGACTGGCCTGATTCTTACCGCTCTTTTGGCCTGAAACGAGCCACCAACGTGGCCCATATTCTCGGCTGAAACGGCCTACAGATAGTCGATCACACACACATGTCCTCCACCGGCGCCTTGCCCACTCCTTCCGGCACCGCGACACCGACAGCCGCACCCGTCTACAAGCCCGCCGATGCCACCGGCCCCGCCCAGAACGTTCCGGTGCCCGTCAAAGCCGCCCTGGCCGACGAATTCTCCAAGGCAGGGATAGAGGAATTCTCGAAGTATTGGTATGAAACCTTGTCGTACGCCTACGAGACCGGCGACATGTCGCCGATGGAAGCGATTACCGACCCTGGATGCAGCACCTGTGCCAACGTCAAGGAAGTCGTCACCGGCTGGCACTCCGAAGGTCGATGGCTGGTCGGGGGCAAAATGACGGTTATCGATTCTCAAAGCAAGTTTCTGAGAACACCTGGTGGCACTTATCAATCTCTTGCTTTCGTTTCTCAAGAGCCACTCACTTACTACAACGGTGATGGCACGCTCAACGAAGCAACAAGCCCCCGGCCTCCGGTGGCTGACATCTTTGTCGCCAGTTTCAAAGACGGAACCTGGACCGCTTTGACCGTCGAACATGTTGCGAACGGCTGATCGTGCGACATTCAACATTGCTGTCGCAATGTGCGGGCTGGTTCATCTGTACCCTTGCGTTGATCACATTTAGTCCTACCTCCGCCACCGCATACGATGGCCCCGTCAAGAATGATTGGAACGGCTCGGGAGTAGGGAGCAACTCGTGGTATTTAGTACCGGGCGCTGACTACTGGGCAAATGTCCCCGTAAACGTTGCTGACGATCCATACGCGTACAAGCTCGAACTGTTATGTGTACTAGGAGACAGCACTCTCGACCGCGATTGCCTTCTCGCAACCGTGTCTTGCACCGAGGCACCAGGCGGCCATCCAGTTGTTTGGTACAGATCTCCCAAAGAATTTTCGCCACCAAGCTGGGGACTATTTAAGGGACCAACGTGCATCTATGCCGAAAAGCCCCGTGACGTCCTCGCTGAGATCGCCGCCCAAATCCAGCACGAGTTCGAACACTCACCCGTCACCCCCGCCACCCTGGCCAGCCAACCAGGACCCCACACCCTCCGCGGCGCCGAAACCAACTTCTACGCCCACGCCACCGAACAAACCTTCGACATCACCCTCCTGGACCAACACGTCCACATCACCGCAACCCCGGTGAACTACACCTGGAACTACGGCGACGGCACACTGCTGGGCCCCACACCCCACCCCGGCGCACCCCTGCCCGAAGAGCGCTGGGGCGAAACCACCCAGACCAGCCACATCTACACCCAAACCGGCGACTACCCCGCCACCGTCACCACCCACTTCCGCGGCACCTACAGCGTCAACGGCGGCCCACCCCTGCCCATCCCCGGCCAGGGAGACTTCACCTCCCCGGCACTGCCCGTCAGCGTCTGGCGCACCATCACCCGAAACTACGCCGACAACTGCCTCCAAAACCCCCACGGCCAAGGCTGCTGACGGTCGTGACCGTACACAGGGATGAACTGGTCGACTTGCTGAAACCCTTGCCAGCCAAAGCTTCCGCGTTTGGCTGGTCTCCCTGTGGGACGGATTCCAAATCCGGTGGTCGTACGCCCCGAAGGCCGTCGACGCCGCCACGCTGTTCAACGGCTTCCCGGTCCAGCTCGTGGCCCGAGCCGTCAATGCCGCGGCGTTTCGCCCAGGAAATCGCGCAGCCGGACACCCAGTGCCGCGGAGTCCTTCATTTCGCATTCCCAGACGGTCAGCACGCCCCACCCCGCATCAATCAGGAGCCTGTTGTCTTCCGTGTCCCGTTGGACCGTGCGTTGGCGCTTGCCGGCCCAGAACAGGGCATTGTCGGCCGGCGCATGCTGGCCGGCTGGGCAGCTATGGGAGTGCCAGAAGCAGCCATTGACGAAGATCACTTTACGGCGGCCCCTGAAGACGATGTCGGGCTTGCCGGGGAGGTCCTTGGCATGCAGTCGGTAGCCGTAGCCGGAGGTGTGCAAGATGCGCCGCACCAGCATTTCCGGCTTCGTGTCCTTGCCGCGAATCCGGCTCATGGTGCGGTGCCGTTGCTCCGGCGTCATGGTGTCCACAGTGCCGATAATTTTACGCCCGCCGGCCACGAAAGTACCTGGGCATGCAAAAACACCCCGATCCGAAGACCGGGGTGTTTTCCACCTCTATGGTGGAGCTGAGGGGACTCGAACCCCTGACCCCCTGCATGCCATGCAGGTGCGCTACCAGCTGCGCCACAGCCCCAGAAACAAAACAATTGTTTTGTCTCTGCAAACAAAAGCCACATAAACATATCACAGTTTTTATGACCCGTTTGGTGGAGCTGAGGGGACTCGAACCCCTGACCCCCTGCATGCCATGCAGGTGCGCTACCAGCTGCGCCACAGCCCCAAACGGTTGTTATTTCCTCCGGGTTTCTCTCCCGGCCGAAGCAACTCGTCTATCTTAGAACATGATTTCTGTAAGTGCCAAATCGAGTGAAATGGCGGCCCTATTTGGCGAAAATTCGGGCCTCAACCAGCCGTCCAACCCCACCACCAGGGCACGCGATCTCAGTCCTCCACAGGCTCCACCGGTTCGGGCAAGGTGCCGGCGTTGTACTCGCTCAGCTTCCACCGCGCGGCCGATGGCTCCACGGTTGGCTGCACCTCTTCCAGCACGGACCACTGGCAATTGGCCAGACCAGACAGCACCCCCCAATGCTCCTCGGGCAGACCCAACAGATGTGCGATGCCCACGCGGGCGGCTCCGCCGTGCGTGGCCAGCACCATCGTTTCGCCCGCGGGCAGCATCAGCAGCGACTCCTGGACGGCTGCTGCGAGCCGGTGGGCCACCTCCACCCTGGTCTCGCCTCCACCGACGCGCATGGTCGTGTCGTCGCCTTTCCAGCGGAGCGCGTCCGCCGGGAAGGCGGCTTCAATTTCGCCAAACGTCATCCCCTGCCAGACACCGGCGAATATCTCGCGCAGACGTGGATCCACGGACACGGTGAGTCCGCTCAGCCTGGCCAGGTACCCGGCGGTGTCCCGCGCCCGTTCCAAATCGGAAGAGACGATGCGGCTGGGCTCCAACCCGGCAAGCAGCGTGGCGGCACGGAGCGCCTGGGCGTGGCCGACGGCGTCCAGCGGGATGTCCGTCTGCCCCTGGAAGCGCTGTGCCGCATTCCAGGCTGTGCGCCCGTGGCGCCAAAAAACAACCCGCCGGCAAAGGCCGGCGGGTTGAGTTGAAACGTGCGTTTCCATAAGGCGGGAAAAGCTACTCGGCCGAAACGGCGTCGTCGGACTTCTCGTCGCTGCTCTTGAGCGAAGGATCGGAGGCATCCAGCTTCAGGTCCACCGTGGGGCAGTCCTTCCACAGGCGCTCCAGCGCGTAGAAAACGCGGTCTTCCTCGTGCTGGACGTGGACGATGACGTCCGCGTAGTCCAGCAGGACCCAGCGGCCCTCGGAGCGGCCCTCGCGGCGCACGGGACGCAGGCCTCCCTTCAGCAGCTCCTCCTCGATGCCGTCAACGATGGCGTTGACCTGGCGCTCGGTGGGAGCCGAGGCGATGAAGAAGATGTCCGTGATGGCCAGGTGTTCGCTCACATCGAGGGCAATGACATCCTGGGCAAGCTTTTCCGAGGCTGCGCGGGCGGCCACTCGTACCAGGTCGATGGAGCTTTGAGTTGCGGTCACTGTATTCCTTTTGTTTGGTGCAATGGCTTAGTGCGCCAGAGACGTGATGATCATGGCAAATCCTGCAATGAGGGCTGCGGCGCCTGCCACAACACTGCCCCATTGGATGAGGCGGTTCCGCTGGGTGCGGGCCAGTCCCGCGGTCAGCGCGTCCAGCGGCTCCAGGCCGTGGGCGCTGTCGGCGGGCAGCGGCGGCATTTCCGTCCGCGACGCCGATTCCCTGGCCGCACCGCGCATCTTGGAGCTGCGGGCCACGGCCTCCGCCAGCTTGAGCGTGCGGGTGTGCCCCGTGGGCGGCCGACGGTTGGTTCCCGGCAGCGGATTCCCGGCCAAGGCCGAATCCACCACAGGATCTACTCCCCCGGTCAGGGCCGGCGGCGTGGCCACGGCCTTGGCAGGAGCGGCAGCTGTCTTGGGCCCGGACTTCGCGGCCGGCTTTGCGGCCGGTTTCGCACCCAGCGGGCTGTGGGCCTTCTGCACCGGCAGGCCGGTGGTGGCCGGCCGGGATTGCTTCGTGTTGGACCGTGTGATGACGGGAACGTGCGATGTGCTGGGCGGGCGCAGCACGGGATTCTCCACGCCCGGGACGCGGATGAATTCCAGCGGGGTCACCATGGCCAGGTTGTGGGCGGCCGTGGGATCGTTGACCGGCGGGCGGCTGTTGGCGCTCTCCTGGGCAAGCCGTTCCCTGTCCTGGGCACGGCGGTTCAGGATCGCGGCGCGCTCGGCCAGAGCACGCTGCTGCGCCAAGACCTCGAGGTCGACGTGCAACGGATCCGCACCGGCGGTTGCGGCCAAGGCATCCACCTGGGTGGACACGTCCTCAACAAGGGCGTTTCGGGCCGCCAAGGCGTCTTCCACGGTCATTGCCGCCCCCGCGCGCGCGGCGTTCTTGGTGGCCCCCTGAGAGCCCTGCCCGCCCGAGGATGTTTCGGGTGCGACGGCGGATGTGGTGGCCGGGTATGTCGCGCCTGAGCGGCCCGGTGCCAGCGGTGCGGAGCGGCGGCCGGTGCGGGTGCCCGGACGGCGTGCCGCAGCGGACGAGGAGAGCGCTGCCGCGCCGACATTGGAAGGGACCGCCGAACCGCCAGCTGGCGTCAGGACAGCCTGGGCCTGGGTCTTGGGACCGCCAGCGGTCTTGGGAACACTCTGGATCTTGGAGGTGCCCGGGGCCGGCGCGGGGGCGGCTGCGGACGGCGCGGCCTTCTCCGGGCGCTGGCCCGCAGAGCCGGCACCGGCGGCCGGGGCAGGCTGCGGGGCTGCCGGGGCAGGCTGCGGGGCTGCCGGGGCAGCGACAGCCGGAGCGGTTGCAGAAGCCGGCTTGGCTGCCGGAACAGCGGCTGCGGGGACAATCTGGTTGACGCTCGTAATGGGCGCGCGATCGGCCTCGAGCTGGGCCATGCGCATGGCGCGCCGGGACGGCAGCGATGCGGTGGCGGCCGGGTCGGACAATTCCTTGTAGGCGCGCAAGGTGGCCCGGTCCCGGGCACGGGTCTGCGAGGACCGCTCGCGCGGACCTCCAGCAGCGGGACTGGCGGGGGCCGCGGCCGGGGCACCGGCAGCGGGCCCCTTCGCCGACGCTGGGCGCACGGGTGCCGCTGCGGCCTTGGCGGCAGGGGCGCTGCCACCGGCAGGCTGCCCGGGCACAGGTTTGGCCGGAGTCGGCGCAGCGGGGACGGCCGGCGTTGCCGCCGTCGGGCCCTGGAAAACCGTCTGGACCAGGCCGGGTGCAGGCCCTCCCGCGGCGGGCACTGCCGCACGCCGGCTGCGGCGTACGGCGCCCGCATCCTGCTCGGCCGGCTCGGCAGCGGAAGGTGGAATCTCCGGGGCGCGCATCAACGGCACCGCGGGGTATCCCCCAGCGGCGCTTGGCTGCTCCTGTTGGCCGGTATCGCGCCGTAGATCCCTACGGCTGCGGATGGGCTCGGATTCCTTGCTCATTCACTACTCATTCAGTACTGGAACTCACCTGCAGATGGTCCCCCAGGGTGCGGCCGTCCGGATCGATGTACAGCCGATGTTTTGCGATGTACTGCACCACGCCATCCGGCACGAGGTACCAGACGGGATCGTGCTCCTGGACCCGCCGCCGGCAATCCGTGGAGGATATGGCCATGGCGGGAACCTCCAACAAACTTACGTCCGACCGGCCCATATCGTCGAGAACGTGGCCCGGGCGCGTCACGCCCACAAAATGGGCCAGCGACCAGAGCTCGTCCGAATCCTTCCACGAGAGGATCTGCGACATGGCGTCGGCCCCCGTGATGAAGTACAGGTCCGCGTCCGGGCGCATGCGGTGCAAATCACGCAACGTGTCGATGGTGAACGTCGGACCGGGCCGGTCAATGTCCACCCGGCTCACGGTGAACCGCGGATTGGCCGCCGTTGCGATCACCGTCATCAGGTAGCGGTGTTCGGCCGGGCTGACCTGGCGCTTGGCCTTCTGCCACGGCTCGCCCGTGGGGACGAAGATGACCTCGTCCAGACCAAATTTGGCAGCCACTTCACTGGCCGCCACCAGGTGGCCGTGATGGATGGGATCAAAGGTTCCACCCATCACGCCCACGCGGAAACGCTTTCGGGAACCCTCGGGCGAGGGTTCCCGAACAATCGTCTTAGTGATGGGAGGCCGCTTCGCCCTGGCCGTGGTCATGCTTGTTGGTGTGCTGGCGGTGCGGATCGGAGTGCTCGTCCTTGGCCTCGTGGCGGTTGCCGAGGTTGGTGAAGGACACGGTGATGAACATCAGCAGGAACAGGAAGCCCAGCATGACACCGCCAATGACAAACGGCGGCGCGATCAGCGGTGCCGCTTCTTCGTGTTCGGCGGCAGCAAGGACGACGCCGGCAAGCTGGGTCAGCATGATTCTCCCCTAAGTGGTTGGCCGGGCATTCAAATGGGACCGATGCCTGGCTGTTGATGGTTTGGACTCCCCTCCATGGTACGCGGTGTGCGGGGGCGCTGGCACGCTGGCCGCGCCGATGCCGCTGCCGCACCGGTTCCGGAAGGGGTTGTGTAGGGTGTTCCTACCCCCGGATCTGGCCCTCGCCCTGCACAATCCACTTGGTGGTGGTGAGCTCTGCCAGCCCCATGGGCCCGCGGGCATGGAGCTTCTGGGTGGAGATGCCGACCTCGGCGCCCAACCCCATTTCGCCGCCGTCGGTGAACCGGGTGGATGCGTTGACAATCACGGCGGCGGAATCGATCTCGGCCACGAAGCGCTCGGCATTGGCCAGGTCGTTGGTGATGATGGCCTCCGTGTGGCCGGTGCTCCAGCGGCGGATATGCGCCACGGCGTCGTCGAGGCTGTCCACCATGGCCACGGCCAGGTCCAGGTCCATGTACTCGCGCCCCCAGTCATCGTCCGAGGCGGCCGTGGCAGCCACTCCGGCCGGCAGCAGCTCCATGATCCGCTCGTCCACATGCAGCCGGACGCCCGCGGCCGCCAGGGCCGAGAGCACAGGGGCAAGCACCGTCGCGTCCTTGTTGACCAGCAGCGTCTCCACGGTGTTGCAGACGCTGGGCCGCTGGGTCTTGGCGTTGAGCAGGATGTCCACGCTCATCTGCGCACCGGCGCTTGTGTCCAGGTAGATGTGGACGTTGCCCTCGCCGGTTTCGATGACGGGGACGGAGGAGTTGTTCAGCACAGTCTGGATCAGGTCGCGGCCACCGCGGGGAATCAGCACATCCACGCGTCCGCGGGCGCGCATGAGCACGTTGGCGCCGTCGCGGCCGTACTGGTCAACGCTCTGCACGGCGTCGGCGGGCAGGCCCACCGTTTCCAGGGCATCGCGCAGGATGCCCAGCAGCGCCTGGTTGGTGTTGGCCGCGGCGGTGCCGCCACGCAGGATGACGGCGTTGCCGCTCTTGAGCGCAAGGCCGGCAATGTCCACGGTGACGTTGGGGCGGGCCTCGTAGATGGCGGCCACCACACCCAAGGGCACGTTGATCTGGCGCATCCGCAGGCCGTTGGGCAAGGTCTGGCCGCGGACGACGTTGCCCACGGGGTCCGGCAGGGAGGCCAGGTTCTCCAGGGCGGCGGCCAATGCGGCCACGCGCTCCGGCGTGAGCGTGAGGCGGTCCAGCATCGCCGCGGAGGTTCCATTGGCCCGGCCGGCCGCCAAGTCCAGGGCGTTGGCCGCAATCACGGCGTCCCGGTTGGCGACGAGGGCATCGGCGATGGCCCGCAGACCCTTGTCCTTCAGGGCACGGTTGGCGCGGGCCATCTCGCGCGCCGCGGTCCGGGCGCGGTCGGCAATCGCGAAGACGGCCTCGGTCACATCCTGTTCAACAATCTGCTCACTCATGGCACCAGTTTAGGCCAGCGCGCCCGTGGGCGCTCCTGGCCGGTCAAACTGTGACACAGCGGAAACAACTAAGGCGCAGCAACTGTCGAAATCCCGCGGGTTTTCGACAGTTGCTGCGCCCCAGATACTCCCGCAGCTCGCAAGCTCCCGGCGGGACCCTCGCATCCGGGGGCCCACCCAGTTGGGTTAGACCAGTTGGGTCAGACCAGCACCAGATCGTCGGTGTGGATGACCTCGCGCTCGTACTCGCGGCCGAATTCCTCGCCCAGGTCCTTGGTGCCGCGCCCCAGCATCTGGGGAAGTTCGTCCGAGGAAAAGTTGACCAGTCCACGGGCCAGCACGCCGCCGTTCCTGTCGGTCAGCTCTACGGCGTCGCCCGCCTCAAACTGGCCCACGACGGCAGTGATGCCGGCCGGCAGCAGGGACTTGTGGCGGTCGCGCACGGCCTTCACCGCGCCGTCGTCGAGCACCACGGAGCCGCGGATGTCTGCGAGGTGGGCCAACCAGAGCATCCGCACGGGACGCCGCTGCCCGGTGATGCTGAACCAGGTGCCCACGTCTTCCCCCGCCAGCGCCGCGGCGGCATTGGCCGTCGAGGTGACCAGGGCGGAAATGCCGGTGTCGGCCACAATGCTGGCGGCCTGGACCTTGGTGGCCATGCCACCGGTGCCCACGCCGGCCTTGCCCGCCCTGCCGATGACGACGCCGGCCAGGTCCTCCGGGCCGCGGACCAGCGGGATTCGCTTGGCACCGTCCTGGGGCGGACCGTCGTAGACGGCATCGACGTCGGAAAGCAGCACCAGGGCGTCGGCATGGACCAGGTGGGCCACCAGGGCAGCCAGCCGGTCGTTGTCGCCAAAGCGGATCTCGTGGGTGGCCACGGTGTCGTTTTCGTTCACAATCGGCACCACGCCCAGGTTCAACAGGCGTTCCAAGGCCCGGTGGGCGTTGACGTGCTGTGTGCGCCGGGTCAGGTCCTCGGCGGTGAGCAGCACCTGGCTGACCGTGACGCCATGGTCGCCAAAGGCCTGGTTGTAGCGGGCCATCAGCAGCCCCTGCCCCACGCTGGCGGCGGCCTGCTGGGTGGCAAGGTCCTTCGGACGCCGCGCCAGCCCCAGCGGGGCCAGACCGGCGGCGATCGCGCCCGAGGAGACCAGGATGACCTCGGTGCCGGCGTTGCGCCGGGCCGCCAGGACATCCACCAGCGCGGTCAGCGCCTCATCGGAAATCCCGCCGGCCACCGACGTCAGCGACGACGAGCCCACCTTCACCACAATGCGCGCGGCGGTGGCAATGCTCCGCGGCCCCATGGCGTGGTCCACTGCGGGGGCAGCGGCTACGGCCGAGTCAGCTGTCATCGCTGTCGTCTCCGAGCAGGTCCCCCAGCTGGCTCTCGCGCACCAAATTGACATCCTTGCGGCGGCGGCTGGTGGACTCGGTCCAGATGCCTGCCTTGCGCTCGGTTTCGAGCTCGTGGCGGGCCGCGGCGCGGGCGTCGCTGCGCTCTGCCTGCTCTTCCTTCTTCTGCGCACGGGTCGGGCGGTCGCCCATCTCGGCGATGCGCAGGTCGGTGCCGCGCGGGGAGGCTAGGTGCTCGGCGCCGCCCATCATGGTCGGCTCCCAGTCGAAGACCATGCCGTCGCCCTCACCGATGACCACCGTGTCGCCGGGCTTGGCGCCGCTCTTGAAGAGCTGGGTTTCCACGCCCAGCTTGGCCAGGCGGTCGGCCAGGTAGCCGATGGCTTCCTCGTTGGTGAAGTCCGTCTGCATGACCCACTTCTCCGGCTTGTCGCCGATGACGCGGAACAGCGGCTCAAGGTTCTTCTCTTCGCGGCGGATGCGGAAGCCGGCCTCGTTGACGGCGCGCGGGCGCAGCACGGTGGGCTTGACCTTGGGCGGCGCCGCCTTCACCTCGTTGCGGGCATGCTGGACGATCTCGGCCATCGCGAAGCCGAGCTGGCGCAGGCCCTCGTGGCTGGCGGCGGAGATCTCAAAGACACGGTAGCCGCGGGATTCCAGATCCCCGCGGACAAACTCGGCCATGTCGCGGCCGTCGGGGGTGTCGATCTTGTTCAGCGCCACCAGCTTGGGGCGCTCGTTCAGGGGCACGACGTCACCGTCGGCACCGGCAAAGCTCATGTCCACCGCGTAGCGGTCCAGCTCCTGCTCGATGATCGCCAGGTCGGAAAGCGGGTCGCGGTCAGATTCCAGCGTGGCGCAGTCCAACACATGCACCAGGGCGGCGCAGCGCTCCACGTGGCGCAGGAAGTAGTGGCCCAGGCCCTTGCCCTCGCTGGCGCCCTCGATCAGGCCGGGGACATCGGCAATGGTGAAGCGGACATCGCCGGCTTCCACCACGCCCAGGTTCGGGATCAGGGTGGTGAAGGGGTAGTCGGCAATCTTGGGGCGTGCCGCGGACATGGCGGCAATCAGGGACGACTTGCCGGCGGACGGGAAGCCCACCAGGGCGATGTCGGCAATGGACTTCAGTTCCAGGACAACGTCGCGGCCCTCGCCGGGGACGCCCAACAGGGCAAAACCGGGGGCCTTGCGCTTCTGCGAGGACAGCGAGGAGTTGCCCAGGCCGCCCTGGCCGCCGGCGGCCGCGATGTACTCGGTGCCTTCGCCCACGAGGTCGGCCAGAACCTGGCCGTCCTTGGTCTTGACCACCGTGCCGTCCGGCACAGTGAGGATCAGCGTTTCGCCGGTCTTGCCGTTGCGCCAGTCGCCCATGCCGGGGCCGCCATTGCTGGCGTGGCGGTGCGGGGCGTGGTGGTAGTCCAGCAGGGTGGTGGTCTGGTCGGAGACGCGCAGGATGACGTCGCCGCCATCGCCGCCGTTGCCGCCGTCGGGCCCACCCAGGGGCTTGAACTTTTCACGCTTCACGGAGACGCAGCCATGGCCACCTGTCCCGCCGGATACGTGCAATACAACCCGGTCAACAAAGCTGGCCAATGGAGTCTCCTTTATTTTTCTGCGTTCCAGCCAAGTTTAGCTGTCGCAGGGTGGTGCCTGTTAAGGCGAACGTACTGTTAAAAGCCAGTGGAGCGAGCCATGCGGCCCGCTCCACTGGGAAAAGCGTGTGTATTACTCTGCAGCAGCAGCTGCGACGATGTTCACAACGCGACGGCCACGGGCCGTGCCGAACTCGACCGCACCGGCAGCCAGAGCGAACAGCGTGTCATCTCCACCGCGGCCAACGCCTGCGCCGGGGTGGAAGTGTGTTCCACGCTGGCGGACGATGATCTCGCCAGCCTTGACAACCTGACCGCCGAAGCGCTTCACACCCAAGTACTGAGCGTTGGAGTCACGACCGTTGCGAGTGGAGCTCGCACCCTTTTTATGTGCCATTTAAAATGCCTACCTTTTCGACTAAGACTTTTAGTTCTTCAACCGCAATTAAGCGATCGAGGTGATCTTGACCTTGGTCAGTTCCTGACGGTGGCCCTGACGCTTCTTGTAGCCGGTCTTGTTCTTGAACTTCTGGATGACGATCTTCGGGCCACGAAGATCCTCCAGCTTCTCAGCCGTAACCTTTACTTTAGCCAGGTCCGTAGCGGCCGTGGTGATCTTCTCACCATCAACCAGGAGCAAAGCGGGCAGCTCAAGTGTGCTGCCAACTCCACCGGGGACGCGGTTCATGGTCACGAAGTCTCCGACGGAAACCTTCTCTTGGCGGCCGCCTGCGCGGACAATCGCGTACACCACTGGGGAACTCACTTCTCTCGACGTTATTACAAAGTTTCGCGCTGGACCGGCAGCTATTCTGCCTGGTGCCAACCGTGCGCAACCCGCATTGCTTTGTAGACATTGCGTGCCGTGCACTATGTGCCTCAACGCCGAGGACCTCACATGAATTAACCCATGGAGTGATTGCCCTGTAGTTGGCGTAAGCACCGAAGATCAAGAATACGCTAATTCCGCCCTCGGCCGCAAATGAGACCGGTACCGGACTGGGAGCTGTGATGCGGCGCATATGCTGCGCTGACTTCAGCCCTGTCACGGAACCTTGCTGCACCATCCTAGCGTTAAAGCGGAGCACTTAAGGGCAACGACACTCGCTGCCCCGGGTGTGTCCTGCTCAGGCGTGCAATCGCGGGGCGTCAAAGAAGTCCCGCTCGTAGCGGGCCGAGGCCACAAAGGCGGTGCGCATCCGGGCCCGTTCGGCCGCGGATCCGGCCCGGGCCGCGGCATCCGTGTACGCGATGGCCACCCGGGTTGCCTCGGCAAATTCCGGGTCGGCATAGGTTTCAAGCCAGGATCCGTACGGGTGGGCGGGCGCCTGGCCGGCGCCGCCGTCGCCCTTCTGGACGCCTTGGAGGTAGTTGCCGTGCAGCACAGCACCCACCTCGGCGTAGAGCCAGTAGCAGGGCAGCAGAGCCGCCACAAGCTCGCCGTAGCTGCCCTGGGCGGAGACGGATGTGAGATGGTCCACATAGGACTTGGTGACGGGCCCCAGCTCGACCTCGGTGGGATGCTGGCTCAGCCAGGTGCGGTGCAGCTCCAGCTCCACGGCCAGGCATTGCTGGGCGCCCCTGGCCCAGAAACGCTGTTCGTCCTCGGTGGGGGCAAGCCCGCTGGCCCGGGCGAGCACGCGCGAATAGCTGTTCAGATAGAGGGCGTCCTGCGCCAGGTAGTAGGCAAAGTGTCGCTCCTTCAGGCTGCCGTCCCCCAGCGCCCCGATGAACTCCAGGTCAAAAATCTCAGCGCGCAGCCCGGCGGTGTCCTCCCACAGCTGGAGGGTGAACTCATCCGCGGCCGGGGCCGCCGTCGACCACAGCCGGTGGAAATGGTTCACCGGTCCGGCGCCGGAGCCCACCTGCAGCTCATCGGCGTGGACCAGCGCATCGTGCAGCCACCCCTTGGCCTGGCGCAGCGCTGCATGCCACTCCCCCGTCCGGGCCATCGCCGTGGCCAGTGCCGCGGAGAGCGAGCAGCCGGTCCCATGGGTGTTGGCGGTGTCCACGCGCGGCAGGCGCTCCTCCAGGACGGATCCGTCCGGGGCCACGAGGGCATCCGGGCATTCGTCGCCGTCGAGGTGGCCGCCCTTGACCAAAACACGCACGCCGGACTCCACGGCCAGCAGCTTGCCCTGGTCCAGGGCATCGGCCCAGGTGGCCGCCTCCGGCTGGTCCACCAGCACGGCCAGCTCGGGGAGATTGGGCGTGACCAAATGCGCCTTGCGCACCAGCGCCCGCAGCGCGGTGGCCGCTTCGGGGCCCAGGAGCTTGTCCCCGCTGGTGGCCACCATGACGGGGTCCAGCACCACGACGGCGGGCCGCTGGGCATCGAGCCAGTCGGCGACGACGTTAATCACCTCGGTGTTGCCCAGCATGCCGATCTTGACGGCGTCGATGGCGATGTCCGCGGACACGGCGTCCAGCTGGGCGGTGAGGAAGTCCGCGGGCGGCACGTGGACGGCCACCACCCCGTGGGTGTTCTGGGCCGTCAGCGCGGTGATGGCGGCCATGCCGTACCCGCCATTGGCGGCAATGGATTTCAGGTCCGCCTGGATGCCGGCACCGCCGGACGGGTCGGAACCGGCGATGCTGAGGACCCGCACCACGGCGGGATCGGTGGAGGCGGAGGCAACAGTAGAAGTCACAGGACATCCCTTCGCCGGTGCTAACCGGACAGGTTCAACGGGTCTGGATCTCAGCCAGGGCCCGTTGCCCCGGCACCCCGTGTCTGCTGCCAGCCTACCCGCAGCGCAGCCGCGAGTTAAAAAGTGAACCCGCTTGCCGCAACCAACCATGTGCAAACACGGTCGGTAGCGGCAAGCGGGTTCACTCGTTGCCTGTGGGCCGAAAAGCCCTAGAGCTCCGAGGCCGGCACGCCGACACCCAGAATGATGGGCTCGCTGGCGGGCTTGGCCTTGGCCGGCGCCGCCTTGGGCGCCTCCTGTGCCGGGGCCGCAGCCAGGGCTGCAGGTGCCGCTGCCGGCGTGTCCTGGCCATGGGTGACCTCGTTGGCATTGGCGGCACCCTGGGCGCGGCTGGCGCTGCGGCGGCGTCCACGGCGGCTCCGCGAGGAGCGCTGCGGGGCACCGTCCTGGGCCTCGTGGTCGCCACCATCAGCCTCGACGCCGGAGAGCTGGTCCAGTGCCTGGGCCAGGTCGGCCAGCACGGCGGAACGGTCCGCCACGGCCTCGCTGGACTGGCGGTCGCCGCGGGGCAGCTCGACAGCCTCGTCGCCAAACGTCAGCATCGGCGTGCCGTCGGCAGCCGGCGCGTGCGCCTGGACAGCGTGCGTACCGTTGGCAGCCGGCGCCTGGACGGCGTGCGCGGCGTCGTGGTGGTCCTCATGGTGCGAGGCAGCTGTCGCGGCGGCGACGGCGGCCAGGGCGGCACGGGCGGCATTGGCCTTGGTGGCCTTCTCCGCATCCGTGGGCTCCTCATGCACTGCGGGAGCAGCCTCCACCTCCGCAACCGGCTGGCGGCCGCGGCTGCGCTTGCGCTCGTTGCGTGACCCACGGCCCGCGTCGCCGCGGTTCTCGTTGCGGTTCTCTGTCCGGTTGCCCTCGGAGCGGCCGGCCGGCTCACTGCGGCCGTGGTCGCCACGGACGTTCGGGTGGTGGGCCTCGGCGGCCACCGTGTGGGCGCGGCGGTGCTCGACGGGAACCTCGTGGGTCACCATGCCCCGTCCCGCACAGGTCTCGCACTGCTCGCCGAAGACCTCCAGCAGGCCGGTGCCCATGCGCTTGCGCGTCATCTGCACCAGACCCAGCGAGGTCACCTCGGCCACCTGGTGCTTGGTGCGGTCGCGGCCCAGGCACTCCACCAGACGGCGCAGCACCAGGTCGCGGTTGGATTCCAGGACCATGTCGATGAAGTCGATCACGATGATGCCGCCGATGTCGCGCAGGCGCAGCTGGCGCACCACTTCCTCGGCCGCTTCCAGGTTGTTCTTGGTGACCGTCTCTTCCAGGTTTCCACCGGAACCGGTGAACTTGCCGGTGTTGACGTCAACCACCGTCATGGCCTCGGTGCGGTCGATGACCAGCGAACCGCCGGAGGGCAGGAACACCTTGCGCTCCAGCGCCTTGTTGATCTGCTCATCGATGCGGTGCGCCGCGAAGATGTCCTCGGGCTTGGTCCACTTTTCCAGACGGTCCACCAGGTCCGGGGCCACATAGGTCACATAGGCCTCGATGGTGTCCCAGGCGTCGTCGCCGGAGACGATCAGCTTGGTGAAGTCCTCGTTGAACACGTCACGGACCACCTTGATGGTCAGGTCCGGTTCGCCGTACAGCATCTCCGGGGCCAGCATCTTGGTGGAGTTGGTCTGGGACTGGATGCCCTCCCACTGCGCCCGCAGGCGGTTGATGTCGTGCGTCAGCTCTTCCTCGCTGGCACCCTCGGCGGCGGTGCGCACAATGACGCCCGCACTTTCGGGCAGGTGGTCCTTTAGGATGCGCTTGAGCCGGTTGCGCTCGACGTCGGGCAGCTTGCGGGAGATGCCGGTCATGGAGCCGCCGGGCACGTAGACCAGGTACCGGCCGGGCAGGGAGATCTGGCTGGTCAGGCGGGCACCCTTGTGGCCCACCGGATCCTTGCTGACCTGGACCAGGACGGAGTCGCCGGACTTGAGCGCGTTCTCGATGCGGCGCGGCTGGCCGTTGAGCTTGGTGGCATCCCAGTTGACCTCGCCGGCGTAGAGCACGGCGTTGCGGCCGCGGCCAATGTCAACGAACGCGGCTTCCATGCTGGGCAGCACGTTCTGGACCTTGCCCAGGTACACATTGCCGATGAGGGAATCCTGCAGGGTCTTGGAGACGAAGTGCTCCGCCAGGATGCCATCCTCGAGGACGCCAATCTGGATGCGGTCGGCGCCCTGTCGGACCACCATGGTGCGGTCGACGGACTCGCGGCGGGCCAGGAACTCGGCCTCGGTGATGACCTGGCGGCGGCGGCCGGAATCGCGGGACTCGCGGCGGCGCTGCTTCTTGGCCTCCAGACGGGTGGAGCCGCGCAGGCTCGTGACGCGGTTGTTCACGGGGGCCTCGGCCAGCTGGCGCGGGGCGCGGACCTTGGTGATCGTGTTGGGCGGATCCTCGTCGCTGCCGCCGGTCAGTTCCAGATCGGCATCCCCACGGCGGCGGCGACGGCGGCGGCGCGACGTCACGCCGTCGTCGGCGGCACCTGCTTCCTCAGTCTCGTCCTCCTCGGACTCCGTCTCGGTGCCGGGTTCGACGGCCTCGTCGCCGGCGGCACGGCCGCGGCCCTTGCGGGAACGGCTGCGGCTGCTGCGGCGACGGGCGCCCTCCTCGGATTCCTCGTCTTCTTCCTCGGCCACGGCCGGAACCGGTACGGCCAGGCTCAGGTCCGGCACCTGGAACAGCAGGGAGGGTGCCAGAAACAGGGAGTCCTGTGCCGGGGCACCGGCCTCTGCGGCGGCAACCACCGCAGGCGCGGCCACGGCTGCGGTGTCAACGGCCGGAGCCTCGTTGGCGGCGGCTTCCTCGGCTGCGTGCTCGGCGGCGGCGGCCTCGGCGGCAGCTTGGACGGCCTCGGCGGCGGCCTCGGCGGCACGGTCGGCGGCCGACAGGCGGCGCGAGCGGCTGCGGGCGGGTGCCTTGGCCGGCTTCCCGTCCTCGACGGCCTCGACGGCGGCTTCGGCCTCGGCCGGAACCTCGACTGCGGCCTCCTCGGCGGGGGCAGCCTTCTTGGCGCGGCTGCGGGTGGGGCGCTTGGCCGGAGCCTTCGCGGCGGCGTCCTCGGCCGGTGCGGCCGCGTCGACGACGGCGGCATCGGCAGCGGCGGGTGCCGTCTCCGCGGGAGCCTCGGCCGGGCTGGCCACGGGGGCCGTGGCGCGGCGGCGCGGGGCGCGCTTGGCGGGGGCCTTGGCGGCAGGTGCCTCAACGGCTGCTTCGGCGGCGGGCGTTTCGGCGGCCTCGGGCTCGGCCACCTTCTTGGCACGGGAGCGGCGCACCGGCGCCTTCTTGGCCGGAGCCTGCGCAACCGGTTCGGTGGCCGGCGCCTCGGTGGCAGCAGCCTCCGTGCCGGCCTGCGCGGCGGCGGCCGTGTCGGTGGCCTGGGTGGTCTTGCGGCGCGTGCGCGTGGCCCTCTTGGGTGCTGCCTCTGCGGCCGCCCCCGGGGTTTCCTGCACTGCTGCTGATGAATCCTGTGAAGAAATTTCGTTATCCATTTATGGCGCTACTCCGGCCCCGCCTGCGCCGCCACATCCGGTGCCGGGAGGGCAAAAACGTCGGCACCCGCGGGGGCCGACAGAAGTCGATTAAATTCCTGCCAGGCGGCACCATCACTCGGGTGCGGCTTCACTGGCAGGCCCGTGGTTCGCTTTGTCTCCGCCGGTGGTTCCGGCGTGGCCGCCCGGTGGACCGTCCCCGCGCCGGATATCTTCACCCCGTGCGCACTGCGATCGTCACCGGCGAGCCGTGAAGCTTGCCACAGGACCGGAACCCGCATGTGGATCGGTTTCCAGCCGCAACCATTGTCTCACATCGTGTGCCAGCACCGCCTGAGGGGCACACCGAACGCCAAGTTTCGGTGAGTAGAATCGGGGCACGTACACGTTCAAGGAGTTAGGCAACCATGGCCCGGTCCAAGATTTCCCCCAGAGGAACGGTGGCGGCACGTGCTGCCGCCGCCTCGCCCGCCCGCCCCACGGCCGACGACGGCGAGTCCCGGCTACCCTTGTTCGCCCGGCGTGCGGCGTTCGGCTGGCTGCTGGTGGTCACGGGCGCCGTCTCTTGGCTGGCGTCCGGCATCCTGGTGCTGGAACGCCTTGAGCTGTACAAGAACCCCGATGCCATCACCAGCTGCGACATCAACCCGTGGATCGCCTGCGGCACCGTCATGAAGACGCCCCAGGCGGCGCTCTTCGGCTTCCCGAACCCGCTGATCGGCGTCGCCGCCTTCGCCGTCATCATCACCACCGGCATGGTGCTGCTCTCCGGGGCCAAGCTGGGCCGCGCCTACTGGCTGGGGCTGCAGACAGGCGTCACGCTCGGCATGGTGATGATCGTGTGGCTCTGGTCCCAGGCGCTGTACGTCATCGGCGTCCTGTGCCCGTACTGCATGGTGGTGTGGGCCATGATGATCCCTATGTTCGTCTGGGTGACGGTCCGCAACGTGTTCCACGGGGTGATCCCCGCTCCGGAGGGACTGAAGAAGTTCCTCGCCGAGTGGGCCTGGATCATCGTCGGCCTGCTCTACGTGGCCGTGATCGCCAGCATCTTCTTCCGCTTCATCAACATCTTCCTCGGCGGCGGCGTCGGGTAGCTGGGACCCCGCCCGCTTAACCAACTGAGGCGCAGCAACTGCACAGAATCCACGGATTCCCTGCAGTTGCTGCGCCTCAGTTGTATTTGCGGTTTAGGCGAACCAGATGGCGATCTCGCGCTCGGCGGACTCCACGGAGTCGGAACCGTGCACCAGGTTCTGCTGGACCTTCAGGCCCCAGTCGCGGCCGAAGTCGCCGCGGATGGTGCCCGGGGCCGCCGTCGTCGGGTCCGTGGTGCCGGCCAGCACACGGAAGCCTTCGATGACGCGCTGGCCCTCGAAGATGGCCGCAACAACCGGGCCGGAGAGCATGAACTCGACCAGCGGCTCGTAGAACGGCTTGCCCACGTGCTCGGCGTAGTGCTGCTCCAGCATTTCGCGCGTCGCGGTGGTCTTCTTCAGCTCGGCCAGGCTGTAGCCCTTGGCCTCGATGCGGGCCAGGATGGCACCGGAAAGGTTGCGGGCCACGCCGTCGGGCTTGACCAGTACAAGGGTGCGCTCAATGCTCACAGTTGCTCCACTTCAGTAGTTGGGGGTGCTGGTTCCAGTTTACGGGCAGCAGGTTAGGCGGCCGGTCCCTCGGCGGGGTGGGCGGCATTCCACTCGGCCTGCTCGCGGTCACGCTGGGCGTTCTCGCGGTCGAGGCGCGATCCGGCCCGCAACGCGTACCACCAGGAGACGGCGAACAGCACGCCAATGACAAACATGAGGGGCTCCAGGAAGCCGGTGGCAATGAGGACAAGCTGCAGGATCCAGCCCAGGGCCGGCCCCCACTTCTTGCCCATGAACGCGCACGAGAAGATCAGCACTACGGCCAGGGCCACGGACGCCCACAAGATGCCGGTGTCCTTGTTCCGCAGGCCAAACAGTGCCAACCCGGCAAAGAGCGCCACGAAGGCCTCCAGGCTCAGCACCACGGAGGCAAACATCACCTTGGTGGAACGGCGCTTCCTGGGCATGCCCGGGCGCCATTCGCGCTGGGCCTTGGTCTGGCGCGCCATCAGGGGCGTTCCTTTTCGCCCGGCCGGCCCAGCAGGATGCGAGCCTCCGCCACGAGGGTGATGGAGCCGGTGACCAGCACGCCGCCGGCGAGGTCGTTGTTGCTCTCGGCACGCTCCACGGCCCACTCGATGGCATCGTCCAGCTGCTCGGCAATGTGGATGTTCTCGTCCTCCCAGCCCAGGTCCGCGGCCAGCTCGGCCAGCTCGGCGGCCGGAATGGCGCGCGGCGAGTTGGACTGCGTCAGGCAGATTTCATCGGCCTCGTCGCCGTAGGACTCGCGCAGCTGGCGCAGGATCTCCTCGGCGTCCTTTTCCTGGAGCACGCCCAGGATGACGACCAGCTTGGAGAAGGCGAAGGCCTCCTGCAGCGCCTCGGCGGCGGCCTTGATGCCGGCGGGGTTGTGTGCGGCGTCCACCACGATGGTGGGCGAGGTGCGCAGAACCTCCAGCCGGCCCGGCGAACTGGCGTTGCCGAAGCCCTCTCGGACCAGCTCGAGGTCCAGCTCGCGGGTGCCGCCGCCGAAGAAGGCCTCAAGGGCTGCCAGCGCGACGGCGGCGTTCTCGGCCTGGTGTGCGCCATGGAGGGGAAGCAGGATGTCCGGGTAGCGGGCGGCCAGGCCCTGCAGGGTGATCAGCTGTCCCCCGACTGCCACGCTGCGCGATTCCACGCCGAACTCGATGCCCTCGAAGCGGAACTCCGCGTTCTTCTCCCGGGCCGCCTCCAGCAGCACCTGGGCGGCATCGGTGGGCTGGGCGGCGCTCACCAGGAACGCGCCCTCCTTGATGATGCCGGCCTTCTCGCGGGCGATGTCGCCGGTGGTGTCGCCAAGGAGGTCGGTGTGGTCCAGCGAAATGGGGGTCACCACTGCCACCTGGCCGTCGCCCACGTTGGTGGCGTCGGTGATCCCACCCAGGCCCACCTCCATGACCGCAACCTCCACGGGCTGGTCCGCGAAGATGGCGAAGGCCAGGATGGTCAGGCACTCGAAGTAGGTCAGCCGGGGCTCGCCCGCGGCCACCAATTCGGCGTCGACAATCTCCAGGTACGGGTGGATTTCGTCCCAGTTCCGCACAAATACGTCATCCGGCACCGGGGTGCCGTCAATGCTGATCCGTTCGGTGACCTTGGTCAGGTGCGGGCTGGTGTAGCGGCCGGTGCGCAGGCCATGGGCCATCAGCCCCGCCTCGATCATCCGGGCCGTGGAGGTCTTGCCGTTGGTGCCGGTGATGTGGATGATCGGGAAGGCCTTGTTCGGCTCCCCCAGCACATCCATCGCCCGGTACAGCGGCGCCAGGCGCGGCTCCATCTTGTTTTCCGGGGCGCGGCCGAGCAGCTCGGCGTAGACGCTCTCCACCGAGAACGCGTCGTGTTCGGGGTTCATCAGGCACTCTTCCTGTCCACAGTGATGGTGGTCTCGAAATCGCCGGGGACCAGTTCCAGGTCCACGGTAAGGGTTTCAGCCTTGACCAGCTCGGCGTTGGCGTGCAGCGCGTCGATGGTCTCCTGCGGCGCGCTGACCACGGTGCGGATGCGGTCGCTGACGTTCAGATCGGCCTCCTTGCGGGCCGACTGGATGGCACGGATCATGTCGCGGGCAATGCCCTCGGCCTCCAGCTCGGGCGTGAGCTCGGTGTTGAGCACCACGAATCCCCCGCCGGGCAGCACGGCGACTGCCGCCGTCGCACCGTTCCCGGAGTCGGCAACCACCGTCTCCAGCGTGTATTCGCTGGGCTCCAGCGCCAGGCCGCCGGCCGTGACGACGCCGTCGACGACGGACCAGTCCCCGCCCTTGGCGCCCTTGATGGCCAACTGGACGTTCTTGCCCAGGCGCGGACCGGCGGCGCGGGCGTTGACCACCAGCTTCTGCTCGATGCCGAACTCCTCCGGCGAGGCCGTGGCGGCGTCCACCAGGCGGACGGAGCGGATGTTCAGCTCGTCGGCCACGACGGCGGCGGCGCTGGTGAGCGCGACGGCGTTCGGTGCCACAACGGTGAGCTCCTGCAGCGGCAGGCGCACGCGCAGCTTGGCGGCCTTGCGCAGGCTGGAGCCGGTGGAGCAGATCTGCTGGATGCGGTTCATCTGTTCCACCAGGGCCGGGTTGGCGGCGAACAGCGATGCCTCGGGCCAGTCCGTCAGGTGCACGGAGCGGCCGCCCGTGAGTCCGCGCCAGATTTCCTCGGTGACCAGCGGCAGCAGCGGGGCCGAAACCCGGCTGACCGTCTCCAGCGCCGTGTAGAGGGCGTCAAAGGCATCGTGGTTCTCGTCGAAGAAGCGCTGGCGGCTGCGGCGGACGTACCAATTGGTCAGCATGTCCAGGTAGCTGCGCAGCGAGTCGCAAGCGCCGGAGACGTCGTAGTCGTCAAGCTGGTCGCGCATGGTGCGCACCAGATCGCCGGTGTTGGCCATCAGGTACTCATCCAAGGTGTCCGCGTAGCCGTCGTAGCGCAGCTGGGCATCGTAGCCGGCCCCGCCATTGGCGGTGTTCGTGTAGAGCGTGAAGAAGCTGTACACGTTCCACAGCGGCAGGATGACCTGGCGGACGCCCTCGCGGATGCCCTGCTCGGTCACCACCAGGTTGCCGCCGCGCAGGATCGGGCTGGACATCAGGAACCAGCGCATGGCGTCGGAGCCGTCGCGGTCCAGGACCTCGGAGACGTCCGGGTAGTTGCGCAGGCTCTTGGACATCTTCTGCCCGTCGGAGCCGAGCACGATGCCGTGGCTGATCACATTGCGGAAGGCCGGACGGTCAAAGAGCGCCGTCGAGAGGATGTGCAGCATGTAGAACCAGCCGCGCGTCTGGCCGATGTACTCCACGATGAAGTCGGCCGGGTTGTGGGTGTTGAACCACTCCTCGTTCTGGAACGGGTAGTGCGCCTGTCCATAGGGCATGGAGCCGGAATCGAACCAGACATCGAGCACATCCTCCACGCGACGCATGGTCGACTGGCCCTCTTCGGGAGTGCGCGGATCGTCCGGGTTGGGGCGGGTCAGCTCATCGATGAACGGGCGGTGCAGGTCCGGCTCGCCCGCGGCGTTCAGCGGGAGCCGGCCAAAGTCGGCCTCGATCTCGGCCAGCGAGCCGTAGACATCCGTGCGCGGGTACTCGGCGTCGTCGGACTGCCAGACCGGGATGGGGCTGCCCCAGAAGCGGTTGCGGCTGATGGACCAGTCGCGGGCGTTGGCCAGCCACTTGCCGAACTGGCCGTCCTTGACGTTCTCGGGGATCCAGTTGATCTCCTGGTTCAGGGAGACCATGCGTTCCTTGATCTTGGTCACCTCGACGTACCAGGAGGAGATGGCGCGGTAGATCAGGGGCGTGCGGCAGCGCCAGCAGTGCGGGTAGCTGTGCTCGTAGCTGGCCTGGCGCAGGAGACGGCCGCCGGCCTTGAGCACACGGGTGATGGCCTTGTTGGCGTCAAAGACCTGTACGCCGGCAATCTCGGCCAGCTCGCCGGTGGCGAAGAGCGGCAGGAAGCGCGCGCCCTCGTCCACGGACAGCACCACGGGGATGGAGTACTGCTCGCAGATCTTCTGGTCTTCCTCACCATAGGCGGGTGCCTGGTGGACGATGCCGGTGCCGTCGGTGGTGGTGACGTAGTCGGCCACCAGGATCTGCCAGGCGTTGGCCGTGCCGTAGGTTTCCTCGTCGGCGAAGTAGTCCCAGAGGCGCTGGTAGCGCAGGCCCTCAAGCTCGGACCCCAGGTAGGTGGCGGTGACGGCCTCGGCGGCGGAAGCGCCGTCGTCGTAGCCCAGATCCTTGGCGTGGGCTCCCACCAGGTCGCTGGCGAGCAGAAAGCGCCCCCCCGCCGCGGCGGAGCCGTTGGGGCCCGCGGGCACGATGGCGTAGGCGACGTTGGGTCCGACGGCGAGCGCCTGGTTGGTGGGCAGGGTCCACGGGGTGGTGGTCCAGGCCAGGGCATTCACACCAGCCAGTTCCTTGGACAGCTCGGACTCGCCGGCCAGCAGCGGGAACGTGACAGTGACCGTCTGGTCCTGGCGCATCTTGTAGACGTCGTCGTCCATCCGCAGCTCATGGTTGGAGAGCGGCGTCTCGTCCTTCCAGCAGTACGGCAGCACGCGGAAGCCCTGGTAGGTCAGGCCCTTTTCGTGGAGCTGTTTGAAGGCCCAGATGACGGACTCCATGTACTCCACGTTGAGGGTTTTGTAGTCGTTCTTGAAGTCCACCCACCGCGCCTGGCGGTTGACGTAGTTCTGCCATTCGCCGGCGTACTTCATCACGGAGGAGCGGCAGGCGTCGTTGAACTTGTCGATGCCCATGGCCTCGATCTGCTTCTTGTCCGTCATGCCCAGCTGCTTCATGGCTTCAAGCTCGGCCGGCAGGCCGTGCGTGTCCCAGCCGAAGCGGCGCTCGACCCGGCGCCCGCGCTGGGTCTGGTAGCGGGCCACGAGGTCCTTGACGTAGCCCGTCAGCAGGTGGCCGTAGTGCGGCAGGCCGTTGGCAAAGGGCGGGCCATCGTAGAAGACAAACTCGTTGCTGCCGTCGTGGCCGGCGTCGCGGGCGTCAATGCTCGCCTGGAAGGTGCCGTCCTCATCCCAGTACTTCAGGATGCGCTCTTCCACCTCCGGGAAACGCACGGAGGCGGGGACATGGCGGTTTTCAGCGGAGCTGCCAGCGGCAGCGGCCTTCGGGTAATGGGTCATCTCATCATCCTGGTCGGAGCGAACAGATCATTCAGGATGCAAGGACGCTGCCCGGCCGACCCGGGATCGGGGCGGCAGGCACCGTGGTACCACCTCGCTTACCGCCCTGTTATCCGTTGCCGGGGCCTGGACGGCCGCTCATTGACTGCTGTGACGGGCTTACCCGTCCGGTTCTACTGGCGTCCCGGGCCCAGAGGGCCGCGGACGTGTTCTTCCGGAAGCTCACCGGTGATGGCCGGGTCAACGCTTTTGTCCCCATTCTAGGGGACGTTGCACCGCGCCACGGCAACGCTGCGGCGCGTTCTTCCTTACAGTTTGCGGATCAGCTTGTGGTTGGCGGCCTGGGCCACGGGGCGAACCACTATCTGGTCCAGGTTGATGTGGTGCGGCAGCGAGACGGCGTAGCCCACGACATCGGCGACGTCCTCGGCCACCAGCGGCTCGGCCACGCCGTCGTACACCTTCGCCGCCGCGTCCGGATCCCCGCCCAGGCGGTTCAGAGCGAACTCGTCCGTGCGCACCAGTCCCGGGACCACCTCGATCACCCGGATGTTGTGCTCGGCCTCTTCGAGCCGGAGCGCACCGGTGAGGGCGTGCTGGCCGAATTTGGCTGCGTTGTAGCCTCCACCACCCTCATAGGGGGCCAGCGCCGCCGACGAGGTCAGGTTCAGGATGGTGCCGTGGCCATGGGCGCGCAGGGCCGGCAGGAAGGCCCGCACCATCTTCATGGTGCCGAGCACGTTGACCTGGAACATCCATTCCCAGTCGTCGTTGACGGCCGTTGCCATCGGGTCCGCGCCGCGGGCGCCGCCGGCGATGTTGACCAGGGTGTCCAGTCCGCCGCGCTCCGCCACGAAGGCCGCCAGGTCCGCCACGTCGTCGTCGCTGGTGACATCGGCGGCGAAGGCGAGTGCGCCCGTCTCCTTGGCCAGCTGCTCCAGGCGGTCGGCCCGGCGGGCGACGGCGACCACATGCCAGCCGTCGGCGCGCAGCTTGCGGACCGTGGCCGCGCCAATGCCGGAGCTGGCTCCTGTGACGACGGCGTGCTTGGACGGGACGGTGGGTGCGGGGATGTTCTCAGCCATGGAACAAATCTAGCGCGTCTGCTGCTGCCCTTGGATCGCCGCCAGCAGGACCACCGCATGGTTGATGGCCGGGTCCTTGGCCCCATAGAGCAGCGCCACATCCTGTTCCCGGGCCAGCGCGCGGAGCTGGTCGACGGCGGGGTTGCCCGCCAGCTCTGCCCGGTAGGCCGCGGCGAACTCCTCGAAGCGCTCGGCACGGTGGTCGAAGAAGATCCGCAGCTCCGGGCTGGGCGCGGCGTCCTTGAGCCACAGGTCCACGCGCTCCTTCTTCACGCCGCGGGGCCACAGCCTGTCCACCAGGACGCGCAGCTCCCCCGGTCCGCCGTCGTCGTACACCCGCAGTATCCGCACTGTGCCCATGGCCGCATCCTAGTCCCCACCCGCCGCGGCATCCCGGCGTGCGACCAAAGCATGAAAGAATTGACCCATGGCTGAACTTATCCCGGGCACAGACACGCCCGCAATCACCCCGTCCAACGTCCCCGACAAGCCCGCCCTCGAAGGCCTTGAGGCCAAGTTCACCGAGCGCTGGGGCCTTGAGGGCACCTACAAGTTCGATCCGAACACCACGCGGGAGCAGGTGTACTCGATCGACACCCCGCCGCCCACGGCCTCGGGTTCGCTCCACGTTGGACATATGTTCTCCTACACCCAGACCGATGTGTTGGCCCGCTACCAGCGGATGAACGGCAAGAACGTCTTCTACCCGATGGGTTGGGACGACAACGGCCTGCCCACCGAGCGCCGCGTGCAGAACTACTTTGGCGTGCGCTGCGATCCGGCCATCGCCTACAACGCCGACTACCGTCCGCCGGCCACGCCCGCGAAGAACCAGCGCGATTTCGACGTCGTCTCGCGCCGGAACTTCATCGAGCTCTGCGAGGAACTGGCCGTCGAGGACGAGAAGGTCTTCGAGCACCTGTTCCAGACGCTGGGCCTGTCCGTCGACTGGAAGCTGACCTACCGCACCATCGACGACAACTCCCGCGCCGTGTCCCAGCGCGCCTTCCTGGCCAACCTGGCCGCCGGCGACGCCTACATGGCCGAGGCCCCCACGCTGTGGGACGTCACGTTCCGCACGGCCGTGGCCCAGGCGGAGCTGGAGGACCGGGACATGCCCGGCGCCTACTACCGCTACCCGTTCTTCACCGAAGACGGCACCAAGATCTACATCGAGACCACCCGCCCCGAGCTGCTGGCCGCCTGTGCCGCCCTGGTGGCCAACCCCGACGACGAGCGCTACCAGCCGCTGTTCGGCAAGAAGGTCACCTCCCCGTTGTTCGGCGTCGAGGTTGAGGTCATGCCGCACCCGCTGGCCAAGGCCGACAAGGGCTCCGGCATCGCCATGGTCTGCACCTTCGGCGATTTGACCGACGTCACCTGGTGGCGCGAACTGCAGCTGCCCACCCGCGCCATCGTGGGCCGCGACGGCCGCATCGTGGGCGAGACGCCGTCGTGGATCACCACCGACGAGGGCAAGGCCCACTACGCCGCCATCGCCGGCAAGACGGTCTTCAGCGCCAAGGAGGCAGTGGTTGAACTGCTCACCGCCGCGGACCTGCTGGACGGCGAGCCGAAGAAGATCATGCACCCGGTCAACTTCTTCGAAAAGGGCGACAAGCCCCTCGAGGTTGTCACCTCCCGCCAGTGGTACATCCGCAACGGTGGCCGCGACGAGGACCGCCGCGAACGCCTGATCGGCCGCGGCAAGGAAATCGACTTCCACCCCGCCTTTATGCGCTCGCGCTACGAGAACTGGATCTCGGGCCTGAACGGCGACTGGCTGGTGTCCCGCCAGCGCTTCTTCGGTGTGCCGGTGCCCGTCTGGTACCCGCTGGATGCCGACGGCAACCCGGACTACGAGAACCCGCTCCTGCCCACGGATGCCCAGCTGCCCGTGGACCCGGCCGCCGATACCCCCACCGGCTTCAATGAGGCCCAGCGCGACGTTCCCGGTGGCTTCGCCGGCGACGCCGACGTGCTGGACACCTGGGCCACCTCCTCGCTGACCCCGCAGATCGTGGGCGGCTGGAGCCGGGACGAGGACCTTTTCGCCAAGGTCTACCCCTTCGACCTGCGTCCGCAGGGCCATGACATCATCCGCACCTGGCTGTTCTCCTCCGCCGTGCGCGCCGATGCCCTGCAGAACATCGCCCCGTGGAAGCACGCGGCCATCTCCGGCTGGATCCTGGACCCGGACCGGAAGAAGATGTCCAAGTCCAAGGGCAACGTGGTGGTCCCCACCGACGTGCTGGAGGAGTTCGGGTCCGACGCCGTCCGCTACTGGGCCGCCTCGGCCAAGCTGGGCGCCGACACCGCGTACGAGATTGCACAGATGAAGATCGGCCGCCGCCTGGCCATCAAGCTGCTCAACGCCTCCAAGTTTGTGCTGAACCTCGGCACCACGGAGGATTCGGTGGTCTCCACCGACCTCTCCGTGGTCACCAACCCGCTGGACCGCGCCCTGCTGGCCCAGCTGGCCGGCGTCGTGGATGCCTCCGGCGCCGCGTTCGCCAACTACGACTACGCCCGTGCCCTGCAGATCAGCGAGAGCTTCTTCTGGCAGTTCACCGACGACTACGTCGAATTGATCAAGGACCGCGCCTACGGTGCGGCCGGCGACGACGAGCAGGCCAGCGTCCTGGCAGCACTGGCCACCACACTGGATGCCCTGCTGCGCCTGTTCGCACCGTTCCTGCCCTTCGCCACCGAAGAGGTCTGGAGCTGGTGGCGTGCGGGCTCCGTGCACCGCGCTGCCTGGCCCACCGCCGTGGAGGTCGCCGACGGCGACACCACCATGCTGGCCACCGTGGGCTCCGCACTGAGCGGCATCCGCAAGGCCAAGTCCGAGGCCAAGGTCAAGCAGCGCACCGAGGTCCTCACCGCCACCATCACGGCCCCCGAGGCCCAGGCAGCCCAGCTGACCGCCGGCCTGGGTGACCTGAAGGCCGCGGCCAACGCCCGCGAACTGACGGTTGCCACCGGCGAGGGCGAACTGCTGGTGTCCGGCGTCGAGCTGGCCCCCGCCGAGGAGCCCGCCCAGGCCTAGCCCCACCCGTGCAACGGAAAACGCCGCCATGGTCAGCCCTGGCGGCGTTTTCCGTCTCTGGTGCCCGGGCCAAGGGCCGGAGCAATTTTGGGCAAAGGGGAAGCCCCATCAGCGTTTTGCGGTTGGTGGGGCTTCGACTTCGGCCGCTTGGTGACGCTTTGCGGTCTGGGGGACTCCTCGGACCTTCAGGTCCTATTGCCTCGTCACTGGCAACCATTCCCGGACTTTGCCTCAAGAGCTGCGCCCGGTTCTGTCACTGAATCTTTGGTGTCCCTAAACCCACCGTGTCAATAAGTGGGTAGAAAGAATCTTCCTCCGGTGCCCCGAACACGTCAAGGGTTTGGGGAGAACTACAACGAAGTAATTAGTTGAAGCTGGGGTGCTCGGTGCGGGTGCGCTTGATCTCGAAGAACGAGGGGAAGCTGGCCAGGGTCACTGTGGCGTCCCACATGCGGCCGGCCTCCTCGCCGCGCGGGATCTGGGTGATGACCGGGCCAAAGAAGGCGGTGCCGTTGACGGCCACGATCGGCGTGCCGACGTCCTGGCCCACCTTGGCGATGCCCTCGGCGTGGCTGGCGCGCAGGGCCTCATCGTGCGCGTCGGTACCGGCAGCGGCAGCCAGCTCGGCCGGCAGGCCAACCTCGGCCAGCGCCTTGACGACAACCTCGCCCAGGTCGGCCACGCCGTCGTGGTGGATCAGGGTGCCCATGGCGTCATAGAGCGGCTTGATGACTCCGGTGCCGTGGGCGGCAGCGGCGGCGGTGATCACACGGACAGGGCCCCAGCCCTTGGCGATCTTCTCGCGGTACACCTCGGGCAGGTCTTCCTTGTGCTCGTTCAGCACGGACAGGCTCATCACGTGCCAGTCGACGGTGATGTCGCGGACGTCGGACACCTCGCCCATCCAGCGGGACGTGGCCCAGGCGAACGGGCAGATCGGATCGAACCAGAAATCGGCCTGTGCGGGCAGGGCTGCGGTGGAAAGGGTGGCGTCGGTCATGGATGTCTCCTGGTCGCATGGGGATGGACAAAACAGATGGCGCCCGCGGGCGCCGCTATCAGAGCCAACAACGCCGCCGCCGGGAGCATTCCCCGGCGGCGGCGTTGGGCAGATCGTAGTGCCTGGGGCTCAGGCGGACTTGTTGCGGCGCTTGGCCACGACGTCGTGGGCAATCAGCGTCGGCGTGGCGACCTTGGCCACGACGTCGGCCGTGATCACCACCGTGGCGATGTCCTCGCGGCTGGGCAGCTCGAACATGACCGGCAGCAGGACCTCCTCCATGATGGCGCGCAGCCCGCGGGCACCTGTCCCCCGCACCAGGGCGAGGTCGGCAATCGCGTTCAGGGCGTCGTCCTCGAACGCCAGCTCCACGCCGTCGAGCTGGAACATCTTCTGGTACTGCTTGACCAGGGCGTTCTTCGGCTCGGAGAGGATCTGGATCAGCGCCGGGCGGTCCAGGTGCGTGACGGTGGTGATGACTGGCAGGCGGCCGATGAACTCGGGGATCAGCCCAAACTTGAGCAGGTCCTCGGGCATGACGTCGGCGTAGCTGGCGTCCTCCTGCTTGAGCGCGCTCAGCGGGGCACCGAAGCCGATGCCCTTCTTGCCGGCACGGGAACCAATGATTTCCTCCAGCCCAGCGAAGGCGCCGGCCACGATGAAGAGGACATTGGTGGTGTCGATCTGGATGAATTCCTGGTGCGGATGCTTGCGCCCGCCCTGCGGCGGCACGGAGGCGACGGTGCCCTCGAGGATCTTCAGCAGCGCCTGCTGGACGCCTTCGCCGGAGACGTCCCGGGTGATGGAGGGGTTTTCGCTCTTGCGCGAGATCTTGTCGATCTCGTCAATGTAAATGATGCCCTGCTCGGCCTTTTTGACATCGTAGTCGGCGGCCTGGATGAGCTTGAGCAGGATGTTCTCCACGTCCTCGCCCACGTAGCCGGCCTCGGTCAGGGCCGTGGCATCGGCGACGGCGAACGGCACGTTCAGCCGACGGGCCAGGGTCTGGGCCAGGTACGTCTTGCCGCAGCCGGTGGGGCCGATCAGCAGGATGTTGGACTTGGAGATCTCAACTTCGTCATGCTTGCCGCCGCCCAGCGTGCCCTTGACGGCATGGCCGGACTGGATCCGCTTGTAGTGGTTGTAGACGGCAACGGCGAGGGAGCGCTTCGCGGGCTCCTGGCCGATGACGTATTCCTGCAGGAAATCGAAGATCTCCCGCGGCTTGGGCAGCTCGAAGCTCTCAAGGTCCGCGACCTCGGCCAGCTCCTCGTCAA
The DNA here is from genome assembly GCF_050156935.1 of Pseudarthrobacter sp. P1. NCBI lineage: Bacteria > Bacillati > Actinomycetota > Actinomycetes > Micrococcales > Micrococcaceae > Pseudarthrobacter > Pseudarthrobacter sp. P1. The sequence continues at coordinate 1,268,130 of NZ_CP189584.1, forward strand.
TGATCTCGTTGCACAGCTCGATGCACTCGTCGCAGATGTAGACACCGGGACCGGCAATCAGCTTGCGGACCTGCTTTTGGCTCTTCCCACAAAAGGAGCACTTGAGTAGATCGGTGCTCTCGCCCATTCGAGCCATCAACGGCTCCTTCCGTGTGTCCTTCTTATCCAACCTGATCCGCCGCAGGTGCAGCGGTCGAACCACCGGCGGAGTCCGCCGGTGCACTCTTCATGCCTCCACTTTAGGCCACGGCGGCGACAATCGGCGGAAGCCAAACGCCGGAGCACCCCACTTTCGCGGAATACCCCGGCGTCGGGTGGGTGCTGTTGCTAGCGGGTGATGGCCACCGGCTTGATCTTGCGCGGCTCCAAAACCTCGTCGATCAGTCCGTAGTCCTTGGCCTCGGCCGCGGTCAGGATCTTGTCGCGCTCGATGTCGTTGTTCAGCTGCTCCGGCGTGCGGCCGGAGTGCTTGGCCAAGGTGTCCTCCAGCCAGGAGCGCATCCGCATGACCTCGTTGGCCTGGATCTCCAGGTCGGAGGCCTGGCCGCCCTGGCCGCCGGAGAGGGCGGGCTGGTGGATCAGCACACGCGCGTTCGGCAGGGCCAGACGCTTGCCGGGCGCACCGGCGGCCAGCAGCACGGCCGCGGCACTGGCAGCCTGGCCCAGGCAGACCGTCTGGACTTCCGGGCGGATGAACTGCATGGTGTCGTAGATGGCCGTCATGGCCGTGAACGAGCCACCCGGGGAGTTGATGTACAGCGTGATGTCGCGGTCCGGGTCGGTGGACTCGAGCACCAGCAGCTGGGCCATCACGTCGTCGGCGGAGGCATCGTCCACCTGCACGCCGAGGAAGATGATGCGGTCCTCAAAGAGCTTGGTGTACGGGTCCTGGCGCTTGAAACCGTACGGCGTGCGCTCCTCGAACTGCGGGAGGACGTAGCGGCTGTTCGGCAGGTTGCCGGCAGTTGAGCCAAAGTTGTAGTTCATCATCGTTGCTCCTGGAATCGTCTCTTTGGCCAATTACTTCGCGTTGGTTCCGCCGCCGCCGGCAACGGAGCCGGCGTGGGCGCTGATCTTGTCAAAGAAGCCGTACTCGAGGGCTTCCTCGGCCGTGAACCACTTGTCGCGGTCATTGTCCTTGAGGATCTTCTCCACGGTCTGGCCGGTCTGGTCGGCGGTGAGCTCGGCCATGACCTTCTTCATGTGCAGGATCAACTCGGCCTGGATCTTGATGTCCGAGGCCGTGCCGCCGATGCCGCCGGAAGGCTGGTGCATCAGGATGCGGGCGTTGGGGGTCGCGTAGCGCTTGCCCTTGGTGCCCGAGGACAGCAGGAACTGGCCCATCGAGGCGGCCAGGCCGGTGGCAACGGTGACGACGTCGTTCGAGATGAACTGCATCGTGTCGTAGATCGCCATACCGGCCGTCACGGAACCGCCGGGAGAGTTGATGTAAAGGTAGATGTCCTTGTCCGGGTCCTCCGCGGAGAGCAGCAGGAGCTGGGAGCAGATCGCATTCGCGTTCTCATCCCGGACCTCGGAGCCCAGCCAGATGATGCGCTCTTTGAGCAGGCGGTTGTAGATGTAGTCGTCCCGGCTGGCCGGGTCCACTGTTGCCATCGTCGGTGTGGTGTTCTGTGCCATGGTGGAATTACCTCTCCCTCGTGGCCGCCGGCCTGTGCCGGCCGGCCACTAATCTTCACTACTTGGACAGTAGCCGTTTCGGGCCGGATTTTGTTTCGCAAATCGGTGCTGTTCGCTGTGGGCGCATGCCCCGGCGGGCGTTGCCTGGGGCAAACGTACGACGGCGTTAAACGGCACCGCCGCCGGTCCCCTTGCGGGGGCCGGCGGCGGCTCGAAGCAACCAGTCCGCAGTGCGGAACCGGTGGCATTGGAATTAGAAGCGGGCTTCGCCCGGGTCCGTGGTGGCTTCCTCGGCGGCGGCCTCGGCGGCCTCGTCGTCGCTGGCAACGCTGACGAAGTCCGTCAGGTCAACCTCGACACCCTTGGTGTCGACGACCTTGGCCTGGGCCAGAACGGCGGCCAGTGCCTTGCGGCGGCGGACCTCGCCGACGACCATGGGAACCTGGCCGGAGGAGTCCAGCATCTGGGCGAACTGGTTCGGGTCCATGCCGTACTGGCTGGCGGAGTTGACGATGTAGTCGATCAGCTCAGCCTGGCTGACACCGATCTCTTCCTTGTCGGCAACGGCGTCCAGGATGATCTCGTTCTGGAAGGCACGCTCGGAGTTGGCCTTGATCTCGGCGCGGTGCTCCTCGGTGTCGTGGTCCTCGCCACCGTGGTTGGCGGAGCCATCGAAGTGCTGCTCGATCTGCTCTTCGATCACGGAGGCCGGAACCGGAACCTCAATGAGGGCAACCAGCTTGTCCAGGACCTTGTCGCGGGCCTCAACACCCTGCTCCAGGGTCTTGGACGAGGCAACCTGCTTGGCGAGGTCCTCGCGCAGCTCGGCGATGGTGTCGAACTCGCTGGCCAGCTGTGCGAAGTCGTCGTTCGCCTCGGGCAGCTCGCGGACCTTGACGGACTTGACCGTCACGGTGACCTGGGAGTCGGCACCGGCGTGCTCGCCGCCAACCAGCTTGGTGTCGAAGATGGCCTCTTCGCCGACGCTCAGGCCGGTGGCTGCCTCATCCAGGCCGTCCAGCATGGTGCCGGCGCCAACCTGGTAGGAGAGGTCGGAAGCGGAGTCGATCTCGACGCCGTCAACCTTGGCGGCGATGTCGATGGAGAGGAAGTCGCCATCGGCGGCGGGGCGCTCAACGGCCTTCAGCGTGCCGAAGCGGCCGCGCAGCTCGTCGAGAGCCTTCTCGATGTCGGTGTCGGCGATCTCTGCGGCCTCAACCTCAACCTCGATGCCGGCGTAGTCGGGCAGCTCGATCTCGGGACGGATGTCGACCTCAACGTGGAACTTGAGCTCGCCGTCGGTGGACTTGGGGTCCGGAACCTCGGTGATCTCAACCTCGGGGCGGCTCAGCGGGCGGATGCCGGACTCGGCAACGGCGCTCTGGTACCAGCCGTTGAGGCCGTCGTTGATGGCCGTCTCCAGGACGTAGCCGCGGCCCACGCGCTGGTCGATCAGTGCGTTGGGCACCTTGCCCTTGCGGAACCCAGGAACCTGGACCTGCGTAGCAATCGTCTTGTAAGCCTCGTCAATGCTGGGCTTCAATTCCTCAAACGGAACCTCAACATTGAGCTTTACCCGAGTGGGCGTGAGGTTTTCGACAGCGCTCTTCACAGCGTGGTACTCCTGATGGTCTGTTGACAAATGGTCGGCACCAGCACACATCCGCCCCGGCATCGCTGCCGGAGTGAAAGGGTGCTGAGTCGGGGCGACAGGACTCGAACCTGCGGTCTCCTGCTCCCAAAGCAGGCGCGCTAGCCACTACGCTACGCCCCGTAGTGCCCGGGACAGTCTATGGCCTAACGATGGGTGATGCACAATTGGGCCGTTGTTTACCCTCGTGTGGTCCGCGTGCGGGTTGCCGGCGGCGTTCCCGGGGCGGATTTGCGAGCCGCCACCACCGTTGCTAGTATCGAGGAGTTGTCCGGCCGCTGGCCGAGATTTCCGGGGGCGTAGCTTAATGGTAAAGCCTCAGTCTTCCAAACTGATTACGCGGGTTCGATTCCCGTCGCCCCCTCCGAACCAAACCTGATTCAAAAGCCCTCCGGCCCCGCGCCGGAGGGCTTTTGCGTTTAACCCGCTTCTATCCCCTCACCGCGCCGGGAGATGGGCCCACGGCCGCGAGGGCCCCGGAGCGAGCGTGCGAGCTCTGGGAGCGGCTGGGGAGCAGTTGCTGCGCCTCAGTTGGGTCCGGGGCACTGGCAGGCGGGGCACCAATAAAGTTTGCGGGCGCCGAGTTCGGCCAGGGCAATGGGTGTGCCGCAGATCCGGCAGGGCAGGCCGGTGCGTTTGTAGACGTAGTGTGCCGCCTCCACCGGAACGGGCACGACGGCGGAGGGCCTCTCGTGCGGGCGGGTGGTGATGATGCGCCCGTCGCGGACGCCGTCGGCCATGATGTCCACCAGATCCAGCCAAAGGGCATCCGCCTGTGCCGGCGGAAGGGACTTGCCGGGCAGCCAGGGGTCCAGCCGCTGGCGGAACAGGGCCTCGGCCCGGTAGACATTGCCGACGCCGGCCAGCACCTCCTGCTTCATCAGCAGCAGGGCCACGTGGGTGCCGCTGGCCGTGATGCGGCGGCGGAATTCGGCCAGGTCCCCCGGCGCGTTGTGCAGCGGATCGGGGCCCAGTTTGGCCTTGGCGGCCGCCGCCTCGGCGGGCGTGAGCACCTCGCAGGCGGTCGGGCCGCGAAGGTCGGCCCAGCCGTGCGCGGAGACAATGCGCACCCGGACGGCTCCCTTGGGCTCCGGCGGGCCGGAATACTCCGGATCCGCGGCCTCCGGCGCGCCGGACGGCAGCTCGCGCTCGCCGATCCGCCGCGGGGCGCCGATGCTGGAGGCCCCGGTGAAGGTGGCGTCGCCGCCAAAGTCCCAGGCCCCGTAGAGCCCCAGATGCACGCGCATCACCAGGTCGTGCGAAAAGTGCAGGAACAGCTGCTTGCCGTGCGCCTGGGCGCGCTCAAGCACCTGGCCGTCCAGTGCCGCCGCGCCGGCGGCGAACTTGCCCTGCGGGCTGCTCAGCGCCACGGACTGACCGGCAAAAACATCCTGGAATTGCCGGGCCAGCCTGTGGACGGAATGTCCTTCGGGCACCGCTTAGGCAACAACCTCGCCGGTGGTCTCGTACGTCGCGATCTTGGCGATGCGGCGGACGTGGCGCTCGGCGTTGCTGAAGGGCTCGGCCAGGAAGGCCTCGATGATCTCGGTGGCCTCCTCGACGCTGTGCTGGCGGCCACCGACGGCCACCACATTGGCGTCGTTGTGCTCACGGGCCAGCGTGGCGGTGCTCAGGTTCCAGGCCAGGGCCGCGCGGATGCCCGCCACCTTGTTGGCGGCGATCTGCTCGCCGTTGCCGGAGCCGCCCAGCACGATGCCCAGCGCGTCCACGCCGGCCTTCTGGTCGGCCACCACGGCAAGGGCCGCGTTGATGCAGAAGCTCGGGTAATCGTCCTCGGCGTCGTACTCGGTGGGGCCGTGGTCAACCATCTCGTAGCCCTTGGCGCTCAGGGCGGTGATGAGGTGGGCACTGAGTTCCAGGCCGGCGTGGTCGGTGGCAATGTGAACGCGCATGGATTGTCCTAAAAAGTCGTGAATCGTCATCCGGTGAATACCGCTTCCAAGCCTACCGGCACCGGTCAGGGCCGTTTGCCTGCGCGACGGTTCAGCAGCGCCTCCAGCACGTCCGCCGTGTCAAGGTTGGGGGCGCCAATGACCAGGCTGGTGCTGTCGTTGAGCCGGACGACGACGGCGGCCCCCGAGGCGGCCAGGAACGAGGCGGAGCCGCTGTGGTGGCGCAGCCCCCAGCCGCCATGCCTGCCGGCCGAGACATTGAGCGCGACGGCGGCGTCCATGTCCACGCAGGCCGCGCCCATGACGGGCAGCAGCCCGGCCAGCCGGACCTTCACGCCGGAGCGGTCTGCGGTGACCAGCGCACTCAGCGCACCGATGGCAATGAGTGCGGCGGCCACGCTGGCCACCCCGAGCCACGGACTGAGCAGCCCCAGGAACATGGCGGGCAGGATGCCCAGCAGCAGGATCATGATGACCACCGAACTGCGCGGATGCACCCAGTACTCCACGCTGTCGGCCGCCAGCGCCGGATCCAGGACGCGGCCCAGCTCGGCGTCGTCGGCCCGGGTCCACTGTTCATCGGGCTTGAAGCTCATGGCCAGCGTCACGCCCAGGGCAACCGCCGCACCGCTGCCCATCGCCAGCACCGTGGCGTCCAGGCGCTGGCTGGGGGCCTCGGACGTGCCGGCCTGCGCGGCCAGGGCCGAGGCAAACAGGGCGGCAATCGTGAGCTGGATGGACATGCCCGCGCCCATGACGATCCGCCGCAGCAGCCGCGGCAGCACGGTGCGGGCCCCCTGGCTGGAGATCCCCACACCTGCGAGCGCGATGGCCCCGGCCCCCACGGCCAGGTAGGCGGGCAGAGCCAGCGGGTAGCCGCCGGTGGGCAGGACCACCCCCTGCGGCACCTCGTTGTGGAAGGTGAAGCCCGCGGCGAAGAAGGCCAGCGCGAGCGCCAGCGGGAAGCCGATGGCAAAGCGCAGGGCCCGTTTGTCCAGCGGGCTGCGCAGCGGTTGGTCCAACACCCTTCGCTCCCCTCAGGCACCCCCGCCATGCCGCGTCCCCGCCGAGGCATGGGCGGCGCCGGCGTAGAACTCCAGCAGCGCGGCCATCGTGGCGGCGTCGGCGGGGCTGGGGGCGGAGACCACCACACGCTGGGCAAAGGGCAAGAGGACCGACACGGCGGGGCCGGCGGCGGTGAGAAAGGCGACGGCGCCCCCGGTGGTCCGGTAGCCCCAGCCACCGTAGTCAAGGGGGCGGACCATCAGCGATTCCGCGCCGCGGACGTCGGCCGTCTTGACGGTGATGACCCGCCAAAAGCCGCTGGCCAGCACGGTCATCCCCTCGGGGCCGATGCGCACGGTGCCGCGGGAAAAGACCAGGACCAGGCCTGCCACCGGGATGGCGGCCACGGCCAGCCACAGCTCGACGGCGGCCAGGCTGAGTCCCACGGCCAGCCCCACCAGCACCGCCAGCAGGCGCATGCCGCCCCCGCCTTGCAGTTGGACCACCAGCTCAGTGCCGGCGGCGGCCAGTGACTTGGCCCGGGCCAGCTCGGCGGGCCCCGCCTCAATGGACTGGACGGTGCGTGTGGGGGTGTCCGGCCGGAAGCCAACGGCAACAAGCACAGTGGCCAGTGCGGCGGCGCTGAGCCAGCCCAGCAGGGTGGGGGCATCGATCACGGCGGCGGAGCCCGAGGACAGATCCTGCTGTCCGGCGATCGCCGCGGCGCACACGCCCGTGACGGCCAGGCCGAATCCCATGCCTCCCGCTGCGCCCGCCCGGGCCATCGTGCGGCTCTGCCCGGCAGAGGCCACCGCCAGGGACACGATCATGGTGCCGGAACCGCCCGCCAGGACAACGGTGATCAGCACGAACAGCCACAGCGGGCTGTAGCCGTCCACGCCGTCGTGCCCCCAGTGCGTGGCCAAGGGATCGGGCAGCCGGGAGCTGATGGCCAGCGCCCACCCGGCCACCCCCAGTGCAGCCAGCACGGGGACGGCGGCCAGCACTGCCAACCACCGCCGGTCCCGTGGTCCCAGATCCAGCCAGGGTCCGCCGCCATTGTCCATCCGGCTCTTCATGCCCACTGCCACTTCCTGCCATCGATCCCGGTGACTGCTGTACGCCTCCAGCCTCTCGCAAGCCGGGGACAACATCAACCGGCTGCGCGGGCTGTGTGGACACCGGTGTAACGTGGACCACGCCAAGACGTGAAAGAATGCTTTCACGTTGCCGCGGGGCCCTCCCGCACCCTTCATCCGACACTTCCACCGGAGGAAATACCTTGCCAGGCATGAACCTGACGCGCGCCGAAGCCGCCGAGCGCGCCGCCCTGATCGGCGTCGAATCCTACGACGTCACCCTGAACCTCACGCCGTCGGAGAAGACCTTTCGGTCCACCACCACCGTGGCCTTCACCGCCACCCAGGGGTCGTCGTCGTTCATTGACGCCGTCACCGCCGCCGTGCACTCGGTGACCCTCAACGGCGCCGCGCTGGATCCCGCCGAGGTGTCCGACGGCGTCCGCATCCAGCTGCCCAACCTCGCCGCACACAACGTCCTCACCGTCGTCGCCGATGCCCTGTTCATGAACACCGGGGAGGGCCTGCACCGCTTTGTGGACCCGGTGGACAACGAGGTCTACCTCTACACCCAGTTTGAGGTGCCCGACAGCCGGCGCATGTTTGCCGTCTTCGAGCAGCCCGATCTGAAGGCTCCGTTCACCTTCCACGTCACCGCGCCCTCGCACTGGGATGTCATCTCCAACTCCGCCACGCCGGCCCCGGAGTCCGCCGACAGCGTCGACGGCACGGCCCGCTCCACCTGGCACTTTGAGCCCACGGCGCCGATCTCCAGCTACATCACCGCCCTGGTCGCCGGTCCGTACCAGAGCGTCCGCAGCGAGCTCACCAGCTCCGACGGGCGCACCATCCCGTTGGGCGTCTTTGCCCGCAAGTCGCTGATGCAGTACATGGACGCGGAGAACGTCTTTGAGCTGACCCGCCAGGGCTTTGGGTTCTTCGAGGCCCAGTTCGGCACCCCGTACCCGTTCAGCAAGTATGACCAGCTCTTCGTCCCGGAGTTCAACGCGGGCGCCATGGAGAACGCCGGCGCGGTGACCTTCCTGGAGAGCTATGTGTTCCGCTCCAAGGTCACCGAGGCCACCGTTGAGCGCCGCGCCATCACCATCCTGCACGAGCTGGCCCACATGTGGTTTGGCGACCTGGTGACCATGCGCTGGTGGAACGACCTCTGGCTCAACGAGTCCTTCGCCGAGTTCATGTCGCATCTGGCCGCGGCGGAGAACACCCGCTTCACGAGCGCCTGGACCACCTTCTCCTCGCTGGAGAAGGGCTGGGCCTACCGGCAGGACCAGCTCCCGACCACGCACCCCATCACCGCCGAGATCCGCGACCTCGAGGACGTCCAGGTCAACTTCGACGGCATCACCTACGCCAAGGGCGCCTCGGTGCTGCGCCAGCTGGTGGCCTGGGTGGGCCAGGCGGAGTTCATGGCCGGCGTGCGCACCTACTTCGCCAAGCACTCCTGGGGGAACACGGAGCTGGTGGACCTGCTCGTTGAGCTGGAGGCCGCCAGCGGCCGCGACTTGAAGGCGTGGTCGGCCCTCTGGCTGGAGACCGCCGGTGTGAACACCTTCACGCCGGAGATTGCCGTGGACGACGACGGCGCCATCACCTCCTTTGCCGTCCACCAGTCCGCCGTGACCGAGTACCCCACCCTCCGCCCGCACCGCGCGGCGATCGGCTTCTACAACCTGGCCGCCGACGGCGAGAACGCCGGCCGCCTGGTCCGCACGCACCGCGTGGAGCTGGACATCGACGGCGCCGTGACCGACGTGCCGGCGCTGGTGGGCCTCCCCCGGCCGGCGCTGGTGCTGCTGAACGACGACGACCTCGCCTACGCCAAGATCCGCCTGGACGAGGTGTCGCTGGCCACCGCCACGGCGCACCTGAAGGACATTGCCGGGTCGCTGCCGCGCACGCTGGTCTGGGCCTCGGCCTGGGATGCCGCCCGCGACGGCGAGACCCCTGCCCGCGCGTACGTGGATCTGGTTCTGGCGCACATTGCCACCGAATCCGATTCCACGGTGGTCACGGTGCTGCTGCGCCAGCTGGCCGCCGCGCTGTCGTTCTATGTGGCGCCCGAGCACCAGAAGGCCACGGGCATCGGCGCCGCCGATTCGCTGTGGACGCTGGCCAAGGCCGCCGACGCCGGCTCGGACAACCAGCTGCAGTTCCTGAAGTCTTTTGCGGCCCTGGCCCAGACGGACGGCCAGCTGGACGACGTCGCTGCCCTGCTGGGCGGCACCGCTGAACTCGACGGCCTGGCCGTGGACCAGGACCTGCGCTGGGAGCTGCTGGCCTCGCTGGTGGCCGGTGGCCGCCTCGCGCAGCCGGCCATCGACGACGAGCTGGCCCGCGACCGCACGCAGACCGGCCAGCTCGCCGCGGCGGCAGCATCGGCGGCCATCCCCACGGCCGAGGCGAAGGCGGCCGTCTGGGACGCCGTCGTCGTTGGTGGCGACATGCCCAACGCCGCCCAGCGTGCGGCCATCACCGGCTTCACCCGCGTCTGGGACACCGGGCTGCTGGAACCCTATGTGGCCAAGTATTTCGGCTCCATCCGCACGGTCTGGGCCGAGAAGTCGCACGAGACCAGCGCGTCCATCGTCACGGGCCTCTACCCGGTGCTGCTGGTCGCGCAAAGCACCGTTGACGCCACGGATGCCTTCCTGGCCGAGCTGGGCGATGAGACCCCCGCGCTGCGGCGCCTGGTGCTCGAAAGCCGCGACGGCGTGGTCCGCGCCCTGAAGGCCCAGGCCGCCGACGCCTAGCGAACCCGGCCCCGGGTCTCGGCGGGCTCGTCTCCAGTGAACGAGCCCGTCGAGACCCCCGGACGTCCCGCTAAGCTGGCGCCATGCGCATCAACGAACACCACTATGACGTCACAGTGTTCTGGACCGGCAACCGCGGCACCGGAACCTCCAGCTACAAGGCCTACGGGCGCGACCACTCCGTCACGGCCATCGGCCTGCCGACCCTGCTGGGCTCCGCCGACCCCACCTTCCACGGCGACCGGGACCGCTGGAACCCGGAGCAGCTGCTGCTCACGGCCCTGGCGCAGTGCCACATGCTCTCCTACCTGCACGTGGCCGTGAACCACGGCATCACCGTCACCAAGTACCAGGACAGCGCCAGCGCCACCATGGTGCTCAATCCGGATGGCAGCGGGCAGTTCAGCAGCGCCACCCTGCGCCCGCAGCTGACCATCACCGACCCGTCCCAGCTGGAGCTGGCCGCCAGCCTGCACCACGAGGCCTCGCAGATGTGCTTCATCGCCCGCTCGGTCAACTTCCCCGTGCTGCACGAGCCGCAGGTGTCCGTCTAAGCGGGATCGGCCCAAAACCAGCTCTGAGCGGGCCTTCAGGAAGCGGCGCTAGGGTTGATGGCGTGATGGCCCTACAAAACACCCTCTTTCAACTGCCCCTCAAGACTGACCTGGCCGTGGACGTTCCCGACGCCCTGGATTATTTCTGGCAGCACATGCTCGATGCGGCCATCATCATGGTCATCGGATTCGTCATCTGGCTGGTGCTCCACCAATTGATCGCCCGTGTGGTCAAACGCGCCCAGAACGGCACGCCCCTCACCCAGAATTCATACTTCAAGTGGGCCCACCCCGTGCTGCGGACCCTGGAGACCGAACGCCGGGTCCAACGCGCCGAAACCATCGGCTCACTGCTGAACTCCGTGGTGAGCGTCGGTGTGGTTGTGGTGGTGGGCTTCTACGTCCTGCTCGCCTTTGAGTTCAACGTTGCCCCGCTGCTGACCAGCATCGGAATCTTGGGTATCGCCATCGGTTTCGGCTGCCAGCAGCTGATCCGCGATTTCCTGGCTGGCATCTTCATCACCATCGAGGACCAGTACGGCATCGGCGACATCATCGAGACCAGCGATGTGGTCGGCGTGGTGGAATCCGTGGGCCTGCGCATCACGCGCGTCCGCGCCAACGACGGTGCCATCTGGTACCTGCGCAACGGTGAGATCCTGCGCGTGGGCAACCGTTCGCAAGGCAACTACGTGGACCCGGAGGCCGACACCGAGCCCGACGACGACGCCGGCACCGAGGGCGAGCGCCGCCCCGTCCTGCAGGAAGCTGGAGAATAGTATTTATGACCCAGACCAACCAGACTCCCCCGGCCGAGGACGGCACGCCCATTCCGTCCCGCTTTGGCGCACCGCTGGCCCGGCTGATCCCCGTGGCCCAGGCCGCTGCACCGGCAGCCGCACCCGAGTCAACAGGCATCACCGAAACGTTCTACGACGCCGTCGGCGGGCACGGGACCTTTGCCAAGCTGGTGCACGTCTTCTACGAGGGCATCGCGACCGATGAGATCCTGCGCCCGATGTACCCCGACGAGGACCTGGCCCCGGCCGAGCGCCGGATGACCATGTTCCTGGAGCAGTACTGGGGCGGACCACGCACCTACCTGGAGGAACGCGGCCACCCGCGCCTGCGCATGCGGCACATGCCCTTTGCCGTCACGCCCGCGGCCCGCGACCGCTGGCTGGTGCACATGCGTGCCGCCGTCGACGCCGTGGAGCTCTCGCCGCTGCATGAGGCCACGCTGTGGGACTATCTGGAGCGCGCCGCCCACTCGCTGGTGAATTCCGGCGGCTAGTTTTTCACTTTCGAAGACGATCCCCGCCTGGGAACATGCGACCATATGTTCCCAGGCGGGGATCGTCTTCATTTCTACCTGAGGGGTCGACGGCGATGCTCGGGCATGAGGCCTGCCTCCCGCAGGATGGCCTCGATGGCGCCCGTTGCCATCAGGTCCTTCCAATCCCACCGCGCAAAGGAGACGCCCTGCGCGCGGATGGCATTCTCCCGCTTCTTTTCGGCCAGAACACGCTGCGCCACATCCAGGCCCTTGCCCCAGTCCTTCCGAAGGTACTTGCCCTCGCCGTCGAATTCCCCGGCGATCCGCTGGGCAGGAAACCAGAAGTCCGCCAATGCGGTGCTGCCGTCGCGAAGATCGAAGCTATGCTGCAGCTCCGGCGCCGGGAATCCCGCCAGGTGCATCTTGGCCCGGCTGATTGACTCTCCGGCCGACCCCGACTTGTCAGAGCTGAAATCAATGATCCCGAGGGCCCGGTTCCGCTTCGCCTGGGACGGCAGTTCCATGGCCTCCGATTCCAGTTCCGCCACCGTCAAGGGGCGGCCCAGCGGCACATCGTGGCTCCATCGCGGTTCCGTGCCCGGGCTTGGATCCACCGCGGGTTTTCCCTGCGGCGGCTTCCGCCTGGCCGAATCGCAGACAGCCACCGCATACATGAACGGCAGCGTGGAGATGAGCTCGATGGTGGTCCTGAGCTTGCCCGTGCCCAGCAGGGTGCCGAACTGGGCCACATGGGTGGACACGTCGCCGGCATGGACGCGGACGTCGTTCCAACTCCTACCACCGCCACGGTAGTCCAAGGCAATGTGCACGGTGGACGGCGTTCCAACCGTCCACAGCCCCCAGAGCAGCGCCGCGGTTCCCGGCAGAACACCGGGGCGGCCGCCGTCGAGCGGTCGAAGGCCATAACGCGCAGGCCGTACCGCTCGCGCGGCCCCAACGGCTCCCACGCTCGGGAGGAGGCTACATAGGCGCCCGACTGCACCCGCGTGAGTTCGCGCGTTCGCTCCCGCCGCGCCAGGGAGCGGGGATCCTGGCCAATACCGGCACGATCGCTGCACATGATCAGAGGAGGAAGTCCCATGGTCCGAGACTTCCACCACTTGGTCGGCCGGGGGCGGGCGCATCGCCAGCGTGTGGACAACGTCCGGCCTAGGGCGCCGGTGCAGGGACGCACCCCGCGAATACGATTGCCGCCGGGGACCATGTGGTCGCATGTTCACCGGCGGCAATCGTGTTCATTTCTACCCGAAGGCTAGAGGATCGACGGCGGACGGACCAGGATGTGCCCGCGCGCGGTGCTCAGGCGCAGCCAGCGGTGCGAGCCAAACAGCACGGCGTCCTCCCCCGGGGCCACAAAGCCCAGCGCATAGGCCGCAAACGCCGCACCGGCGGGCAGGCTGCCCGGCAGGTCCGCCATCGGGCGGCCCCAGACGGCGGCTCGGGCATTGTTGACGATCATCTGGCCCGGATTGACCGGAATGATCTGCGCCACCTCGCGCACGCCGTCCTTGGCGGCGGCGATCAGCGTCTCGGCGCTGACCTCGGCCAGCCGCTCCCAGCCGCCGCGCGGTGCACCGATGCCGGCCCAGGACTCGTTGACGGTCATCGGCGGAACGGGCAGGTCGACGTCGTCCGGCGCCATGCGCGCCAGCCGGTCGGCCACGGAGGCCAGGCTGACGGTGACGTCCAGGTCCGACGGCACCGCCAGGCCCATGGTGCGCAGGCCCAGGATCGTGGGGGTCCCCTCGCCCAACAACTTGGGGCGCATCACGCAGACATAGGCGGCGAGCACGGTGCCGGAGCCCTGGAGCCGGATGGCGCCGTCGTCGGCGGTCCGGGCCCGGGTGACAAAGGTGCGCAGATCGGCCGCGGTGCCGGGATCGGCAAGAGTCAGGACGGCCGCCGCCGTTGCGGGCCCGTTCACAGGGCACCGGCCAGGGAGGCGTCGGCCGCGGCGCGGCGCCGGAAGGGCACCGGCTCGCCCGACCACGTTTCCAGGGCATGCCGCTGCGCCTGGGTCAGCCGGACCGGGCGGCCCGAGCTGCGGTTGACCAGCACCATGGATGTCGCGGCCAGCGCGTACACTTTTCCGCCGTCGGCCTCGGCCACCGAGTAGCCAAATTCGAAGCTGGAACCGCCCACCTTGGTGACCCAGATGTTGACGAACACCGGCGTGGGGCGGAATTCCAGCGGCAGCAGGTACTCGATCTCGTTGCGGCCCACCAGCGTGAAGAGCTCCGGACCAACCAAGTCATGGAAGGTTTCCAGTGCATTGGCCCCTGCCCCCGCGGCACCGGCCAGCGGCGTGTGCGTGAGCTGGACGCGGGCATCCTCCAGATACTGCAGATAGACCACGTTGTTCACGTGCCTGTAGGAGTCAATGTCGCCGAAGCGGATCTGCAAGGGAATTTGGATCACTGTTGCCATGGCCCCATCCTCTCAAAGCCGCGGTGGGCCACCAAGCCGGGAGCTGTGCGCCGGCGTCTGGCCCACTGTTTGAACCATGGCTCCGGGCCACATAGAGTCACATCATGAACGATTTATCCGCACGGCGGGACCCCATGGAATCGCTGCTCTCGCTGCTGGACCTCAGCGATGCGGACGGCGCGCAGACCGATGAAGATCTGTACGTGGGCACGTCCGAGCCGAACCCGGGCAGCAACCGGGTGTTCGGCGGCCAGGTCTTGGCGCAGGCCCTGATCGCCGCCATCCGGACCGTCGAGCCAGACAGGCCGGTGCATTCAATGCACGGCTATTTCCTGCGGCCGGGCGACGCGCGCGAACCCATCACCTTTGGTGTCCAGCGGCTGCGCGACGGCCGGTCCTTCTCGGCCCGGCGCAGCCACGCCTACCAGGACGGCGCTCCGATCCTGTCCATGATTGCCTCGTTCCAAACGCCCGACATCGGCATTGAGCACCAGGACCCGATGCCGATGGATGTCCCCGACCCCGAGTCCGTGCCGAGTGCGGCCGAGGTGCTGGGCGGGTTGGACCACCCCGTGGCGCAGGCGTGGGCGTTCGGGCGGCCCTTCGACATCCGGCACATTTCCAGCAGCATCTACCTGACCGTAGACGGAACCCACACCGCCCACCAGGCCGTGTGGATCAAAACCGTCGGGCCGATGCCGGCGGACCAGAACCTGCACCGTGCCGCCCTGGCCTACGCCAGCGACTACACCCTGCTGGAGCCCTCGCTGCGCCGCCACGGCATCAGCTGGACCACGCCCGGGTTGAGCATTGCCAGCCTGGACCACGCCATGTGGTGGCACCGCCCGGTGCGCGTGGACGAGTGGCTGCTGTATGTGGCGGAGTCGCCCAGCGCCTCCGGCGCCCGCGGCCTGAACACCGGCCGGTTCTTTGACCGCGAGGGCAACCTGGTGGCGTCCGTGGCGCAGGAGGGCATGATCCGCATCCCCGAGGGGACCCCGGGGGTCAGCTGAGGCCCGCGGCCTTCCGGCCATGGACGCCCCCGCGGGGCGGGCGTAGCATTTAGGCAGTCGCGCCCCGGGCCGGGACGCCATCGCAGGGGGTGCATCATGCCGCTGAACTATGGCTACGGGGTGGTGGCCGGGACACGCCAGAGCTACTACCGCGACCCGGTCAACAACTATGGGCAGTACTACCATGCCAATCTGATGGTCGCGACCCCGGCCGGCACCTACCACTGCGCCATCGACGTCGACAGCAAACATACGGCCAACGGCGTGCAGTGGCGGGTAGTCACGTTGCAGCCTGCCATGCTCAAGGGAGTGGAGTCCTTGGCCGATGGCTGGCACGTCCTGGTGCCGAATGCCGCCTCGGGCGCCCTGGACTACATCCGCAACCCCGACCTGCGGCGGCGGCGCTGGTGTCGGCCTCCTGGCTGGTTCCACCGCTTCCTGCCGCCCTTCCCCAACATCCACTGGCCCTTCTTGGATCTGCCCTGGAAGTCGGGCGTGAGCACGGATGCGCTGGCGGACCTTGAACCGCTGATCGCGCAGGCCCAAAGGGTCTTTGTCTTTGGGGAACCCTTCCACGACGGGAATCTGGGGGTCCACAACGTCCACCAGAACCAGGGCGATCCCGTGGGGTCGGAATGGTCCGCCGAGGACGGCATCTGGCAGGACGGCGGAACCATCCTCCAGCTCGCGGACGGCTCCTACCGGGCGTTCTGCAACAAGTTCGCGACGCAGTCGAACACCACGGACAATATGGGCAGACCGATTCCCTAGCTCTTTGATTCCCATCCGGGCCGGGTGTCGATTTCCGGCCCTCCCGTTCGTCGTAGTGGTGCAACGCCAACCAGGCGGGACGGCTTTGGCGCATTCCACCAGCCCTTGCCGGCCGCCGCTCCCAAGGAGTGAACATCATGACCAAGCACTACGTCGCCGTGATCCGCGAGTCCGAGTTTGACCCCGCGCTGGTCACGGAGCAGATGTGGACCGACACCATGGCCGCCCACGCCGCCTTCGCCGCCGCCGTCGAAGCCGCCGGGGGGCGGGTTGTTTTCACCGGCGGGCTCGATGCCAGCCGCGCCGTCGCCATCACCCCCGGCCCGGACGGCGGGCCGGCCACCTTCACCGACGGCCCCTTCGCCGAGGCCAAGGAGGTCAACCACGGCTTCTACCTGCTGGAACTGCCCGACGACGCCGAGGTCCGCGGGCTGGCCGCGATGATCCCCAGCGGCGGACATGTGGAGCTGTACCCGGTCATGACCGAAGCGGACTACCCCGACGCCGCTGGTTGAGCGCAGCGAAGGGGAGCCGAACCCCCCGCTGGTTGAGCCTGCCGAAACCGCCCAGCCCACGGCACCGGGTCTCGGCTTCGCTCGACCAACGCACCCGGTGGTTGAGCCTGTCGAAACCGCCCGCTGGTTGAACCCGCCGAAACCCCGGTGTACCAATGGAGCATGGACCCCACCATCGAGGACGTGTACCGGCGCGACTGGCCGCTCATCGTGGGCGCCGTCGCGCGGTACACCTCCAACTTGGCCTTGGCCGAGGACAGCGTCCAGGAGGCCTTTGCCCGGGCCCTGGCCTTCAAGGGCCCCATCTACAACCCGGATGCCTGGATCACCACCACCGCTCGCCGGATCGCCGTCGATGCCCTGCGCCGAACCCAGGTCCAGACGCGGCTGCTGCCCCGTTTGGCACACGAAGCCGTTGAAAGGAATGCGATTGAGATGGTATCGGAGGAGGCACCCTTTGCCGGCGACGAGCGCCTGCTGCTGATCTCGCTGGCGGCCCAGCCACAGCTGCGCGAGGCGGACCGCATAGCCGTCGCCCTGCGGTTCGTGTGCGGCGAAAGCACCGCCGACATCGCGCGCGTCCTGCTCATCCCCGAGGCCACGCTGGCCGCCCGGCTCACCCGGGCCAAGAAACGCATCGCCGCTACGGGACTGGCCACATCGTCGCCGGCCGGGCTGCTGCCGCGGATCGACACCATCCTCACCACGGTGTATCTGCTGTTCACCCTCGGCCATGGTGTCGCCGGGCCCGTGGAATCCGGCCGCCGGGCGAGCGCCATGGCGCTGGGCAGGGATTTGGCGCGCCTGCTGCCCAGCCATCTGGAGACCCAGGGCCTGCTGGCCCTGATGCTGCTCACCCAGGCGCGCCAAGGTGCCGCAGCGGACGACGACGGCGGTCCCGTCGGGCTGGAGGACGCGGACCGGACGTTGTGGGACCGGGACCTCATCGCCGAGGGCATGGCCCTGGCTGCGGCGGCGCTTCCAGGTGGCGGACGGTTCGCGCTGCAGGCGGGCATCTCGGGGCTGCACGACGCCGCTGTGACATGGGAAGCCACCGATTGGAATGCCATCGCCCGGCTCTACGTGCGCCTGTACGCCGTATGGCCGGCACCGGCCGTGGCACTGAACCGCGCCATCGCGCGCGGTCTGAGCCCCGACGTCGGCCCCGAGGCCGCGCTGGCGGAGCTGGACGGCGCATTTCCCGCGCCGTCGGGACCATTGGCCGGCCAGGTCTGGGCCGCCCGGGCGGAGCTGCTGCGGCGGATCGATAGGACCGCAGAGGCGGCCGATGACTACCGGAAGGCCTTGGCGTCTGCGCTGCCGGAGGGCGACAAGCGCTTCCTCCAACGACGGCTGTCTGCCATCGGCGGCTAAGTCCACCCCAAACGCCGGATGGCCGGCCCCAGAAGGGACCGGCCATCCGGCACTGCAAATGAGGCCCGACGATGGGCCCACGCTTGCCAGGTTCCCGGAAAATCGCGCCAGCGATTATCCGGGCCGGCAAGTGGGCGGGCCCACGCCCGCGAGGGACCCTGACCGAGCGGAGCGACGCCAGGGAGCGGGTGGGGACTAGTCGCGCGTCAGGCGGCGGTGCGTGACGCGGTGCGGACGGGCCGCATCGGCACCCAGGCGGGCCACCTTGTTCTCCTCGTAGGACTCGAAGTTGCCCTCGAACCAGTACCAGTTCGCCGGGTTCTCCTCGGTGCCTTCATAGGCCAGGATGTGCGTGGACACCCGGTCCAGGAACCACCTATCGTGCGAGACCACCACGGCACAGCCCGGGAACTCGAGCAGCGCGTTCTCCAGGCTGCTGAGGGTTTCGACGTCGAGGTCGTTGGTGGGCTCATCAAGGAGCAGGAGGTTTCCACCCTGCTTCAGGGTCAGTGCCAGGTTCAGCCGGTTGCGCTCACCACCGGAGAGCACGCCCGCCTTCTTCTGCTGGTCCGGCCCCTTGAAGCCGAAGGCGGCAACATAGGCGCGGGACGGCATTTCAACGTGGCCCACCTGGATGTAGTCCAGACCGTCGGAGACTACCTCCCAGAGGGTCTTGTTCGGGTCGATGCCACCACGGCTCTGGTCCGCGTAGGAGATCTTGACCGAGTCACCGATCTTGAGGTCACCGCCGTCGAGCGGCTCAAGGCCCACGATGGTCTTGAACAGCGTGGTCTTACCCACACCGTTCGGACCGATGACGCCCACGATGCCGTTGCGCGGCAGGGTGAAGCTCAGTCCGTCGATCAGCGTGCGGTCGTCGAAGCTCTTCTGCAGGTTCGTGGCCTCCAGAACGACGCCACCCAGGCGCGGTCCCGGCGGGATCTGGATCTCTTCGAAGTCAAGCTTGCGGGTCCGGTCTGCCTCGGCAGCCATCTCCTCGTAGCGGGCCAGACGGGCCTTGGACTTGGTCTGGCGGCCCTTGGCGTTGGAGCGGACCCAGTCCAGTTCCTCGGTCAGACGCTTGGCCATCTTGGCGTCCTTCTTGCCCTGGACCTCCAGACGGGCGCGCTTCTTCTCCAGGTAGGTGGAGTAGTTGCCCTCGTACGGGTACAGGTGGCCGCGGTCGACCTCGGCGATCCACTCGGCCACGTGGTCGAGGAAGTACCGGTCGTGGGTGACGGCCAGGACGGCGCCGGCGTAGCTCTTCAGGTGCTGCTCCAGCCACAGCACGCTTTCGGCGTCCAAGTGGTTGGTGGGCTCATCGAGCAGCAGCAGGTCGGGCTTCTGCAGCAGCAGCTTGCACAGTGCCACGCGGCGGCGCTCACCACCGGAGAGGACAGTGACGTCGGAGTCGCCCGGAGGGCAACGCAGTGCGTCCATGGCCTGCTCGAGCTGGGAGTCAAGGTCCCAGGCATCGGCGGCGTCGATGGCCTCCTGCAGCTTGCCCATTTCCTCGAGCAGTGCGTCGAAGTCGGCGTCGGGGCTGGCCATTTCCTCGGAGATGGCGTTGAAACGCTCAATCTTGCCGTGGATCTCGGCAACACCCTCCTGGACGTTGCCCAGAACGGTCTTCTCCTCGTTCAGCGGCGGCTCCTGCAGCAGGATGCCGACACTGTAGCCCGGGCTCAGCCGCGCCTCACCGTTGGAGGGAGTGTCGAGGCCAGCCATGATCTTCAAGATGGTGGACTTACCGGCACCGTTAGGGCCAACGACACCAATCTTGGCACCAGGGAAGAACGACATGCTGACGTCGTCAAGGATTAGTTTTTCGCCAACGGCCTTGCGAGCCTTGGTCATCGTATAGATAAATTCCGCCATGCTTCAAGGCTAGTGGGTGGCAGTGCATATCTCATACTCGCCAGAGGTACCATCCGCCACAGTGGGCAGGTGGAACTAGTGTTGGTCCCCCACAAAGCACCTGCCGCTGGCCAGCACAGCCATAACGACGACGGTAGGCTGGCCATCACGCACCTGGCCCACCACGCAATCATTGTCCAGCCTGCCAGCTGCTTCTATGGCATCCACGGCCAGGCCCGTGGGGGTCTGGCCGATGGAGATTTCCAGGTTTTCCGGCACCACGCCGGCAGCCAGCATGGCCTGCTTCATTTGCTCGCGCGTGGGCTTGGGACTGGCCGAGGCCAGGTTGCTGAGCTCCTCCCGGACGGTCCCCGCGAGCTTGCCCGTTGGGGTGTCCTGGTCAGCAGGCGTGACAGGTGTGGTGCTGTCCGCAGCAGCGGCAGTGCCCAATGCCGGCAGGGTGGTCGACGAGTCCTGTGCGGCGGCCCCGGGCTTGGGTCCGCCGCCTTGGCCCGGGAGGAGGGAACATCCGCCAAGGCCCACCACCGCGGCGACAGCCACGGCGGCGATCGCGGCACGCATCGACAAGCGGGCCATGGGCTTCCGCGCGGGGGCGGGGAGGAGTTCCGAGGTCACCTCGCCATTCTGCCACGGCTAGAACACGGGTTTGGCGGAGATGAGCTCCCCGGTAAGGGGGTCGGCTTCCTCGTCGCCCTCGTCCGCCTCGTCCGCGGCAGAGGCCTCTTCGCCTCCGCCGGTCCCCGCCGACGCATCCTCGCGGCCGTCGCCGGCGTAGCCGCCGTCGAACGCTTCATCCAGGTCAGGCTCCGAATTGCCGCCGTCGTACTGCGAAGCGTCGCCGGCCATGAACCTTGGATAGTTCTGGCCCTGGCCTGCCAACGCCAACCGGGCCGCTTCCTCCCGGCGCTGGGTGTTCTGCCGCTGGTACACAGCGGTGCCGAAGTTGAGATCGTGGCCCACCGACTCGGCTGTCAGGTCAAGCGATGCCGCAGGAGTACCGTCGCTCTTGGTCCAGTGCCGCAGCTTGAGCCGGCCCGTCACCAGAACCCTTTCCCCCTTCTTGATGCTGAATGCCGTGTTCTGGGCCAAGTAGCGGAACGTGGACACGTGGTACCAGCTGATGTCGCCGTCCACCCACTGGCCCGACGCCTTGTCCTGCCTCCGTTCCGTCGATCCCAGCTCGAACGAAGCGATCGGAACCCCCTGATCGCTGGTGAGCAGTTTGACTTCGCTGGCCACAAAGCCGCGGAGCGTGATGCTGTCTGACATGTGCTTGCCTTCCCTGGAGCCGCTTGCGCGGTGTCGAATGGATGGTTCAAGCAAAGCGCTGATTCGGTGCGCTGTGTCTTCGTCGAGGGCCGAATGTGGACCCCTCGACCGCTCCCGGTGGCTGTGGAGGACACCGTGCCGACGCCGCTATTCCCGCCGCACGCTCAAATGTTTTGAGTGCCCTGCCGAGTTGATAGAGTGAATGCCGGTTCGGCAACTCATGCTGCTTGCCGTTTTGGCAAGTGGCACTTGCTTGCGGTCGGACCGATGCCTCGGTAGCTCAGCGGATAGAGCAGGAGCCTTCTAATCTCTTGGTCGTGGGTTCGATTCCCGCCCGGGGCACCAAATATGGCTCTGACCTGCGGCGATGTCCCGCAGGTCAGAGCTGGCAAGGGTCCAAATGGGGCCAAGTCACGTTTTACTCACGTTTTTCAGCAAAAACTTGGTCACGTTTTTCATTGACAGCTCACCCAGTTTCATCGCTTGTCACCGCAACCACAGGTAATTGATTCTCCCCGCAGTGCCCAGACTCGTCACGGGCGCCTGGCTCCACGTGCCCCATATCATGCCTTCTTCTAGATGGCCAGGCACATGAAGGTCCCAGGACTCCCGACATGGCGATTTAATGGTTTTAGGGTTGGGTCGTGTTTTTGAGGGCGTAGCGCAGGATGAGCCCGGTGCCGGGGTAGCGGGTCTTGGTGGCGCTGAGGTGGTCGCAGAGTTCGGCGATGGCGTTGGTGGCCCGCTTCGTTGGCAGCGGGTCCAGGCGAATCGTCAGGTGGCCGGGAACGGTCGGGTCGATGTCCCCGGACTGGTGGAAGGCCTGGCGGATGAGCGCGTGGGCTTCGTTGGTGGCTTTGGCGTAGCCGGTGTTGGTGCGTATTTCCCTCGCGAGGGTCATCGCGGCATTGTAGGCGGCCATTCGGATGGCGTGGGTGATGAGTTTGGTTTCGGTGTCCGCCACTTGCTGGCCGGGGGCCAGGTCCCCGAGCCGGACCCTTTGCGGGAGGCGCTGGTGGGCTGCCTCCGCGGTGGTCAGGGCAGTTTCGGCCCCCCAGAGGGGTGCCTTGGCCTGGTTGATCATGGCATTGGTGACCGTGACCTCGTTCGTCCCTGCCGGCGGGTTTTTCAGGGCCAGCAGAGCAGCGTCGGCCTCGGCTGCTGCCTCGGCATGGTGCTTTCTGGCGGCGAGGACTTTTTGGTAGGCCCGGGCCCTGGCGGGGTTGGGGACCATCCGCTCCGGGTCATCGTCCGTGCCGGCGTAGGAGTCGTGGGAGTCAAGGTCGAAGTGCATGCGGGCGTAGCGGAACTGGTTTTCCTGCCGCCACCTGGCCCCGAGCCGGTGGATCGCCTCCCCGGCGTTCAGGTTCAGGTCGGTGGTCAGGAGGTGGATTTGCCGGGTCCCGCCACCTTTGGTGGGCACGATCCGGCTGATCTGACGCATTTGGAAGACCTCCCCGGTCGTCTTCGTGGCGGCCAGGGGCAGGTCCACGAGCGTGTCCGCCGCGAACCAGGTCCTCGTTTCCCCGTGTTCGTCGGTGTGGGCGACCCCGGTGAACAGGGCCTCCCCAAGGTCGGGTGTCGCGCCCTTGCGCCAGGTCAGCACGTCGAAGCCGGCCCCGGCCATGTGCGCGAAGAGGGCCGGTGACCAGCCGCCCTGGTCAAAACCCACCAGCACCCGCCGCCCGTCGCCGACGGCGGTGCGCAGTTCGGGCAGGAGGGCTCGGAGTTCCCCGGCCAGGGACGCGCCGGGTTCGGCCATGACCACGAACACGGGTGAGCCGTGGGCGTCGGCGACCCAGGTTTCCTCGGTCGCCGGGACCGGGAACTTCAACCGGGTCGAGTACAGCTTCCCGATCTTCTTCGTGCCCTGGTAGGCGCGCACGTGCCCGTCAACGTAGAGGACCGCGGCGAGGTTTTCCCCGCCCGGGCCGGTGGATGTGAGGTGGTGGGCAGCCAGGGCGGCGATCAGCTCCTGTGCCTTGCCGGTCTCGGCGAGCTGGCCGAGGCGCCGGCGGATGGTCTTCACTTCCGGGGCGCGGTCCAGGCCCAGAACCCGTCCCAGGTCCGCCGGGTTGAAGCGGGTTGCGCCCTCGGCCCGCGCTTCCCCGGCCAGGGCGCGGAGCACCGCATCCACCAGGATGCTCTCCAGGCCGTAGAAGCCGTTGGGCAACGACCCGTAGACGGCTTTCGCACCTTCGAGCAGGCCGCTTGCTTCCAGGGCGGGGAAGGCCAGGAACAACCCGGCATGGGGAACCCGGGCGGCCGCGGCAAACACCGGGGACGCGGCCTCCAGCTCTCCGGCGGCGGCGCGTTCGGCGGCGCGGGCCACAGGTGCCGGCAGGATCGGCAATTCCGGCTGTCGGGCATCCGGCGCCGGCGCGGCTGGTTCCGCAGCCGCTGGTGCCCCGGCCGTCCCGGCCGTTTCCGCTGCGCCCCGGTCCGCGGCGAGTTTCAGGGCGCGGCGGACACTGAATTCCGAGACCCCCACCTCCGCGCCGATGGCACGCAGCGACCGATGCTGCGCACGCAGGGCCACTATCCGGCCGACCACCTCCCGGCCGAGCCGGGACGGGCCCTTCGGGCCCTTCGGTCCCTTCTTCCCCTGGGCCACGGCCGCCACGCCTCCCTCGGCCGCCAGCTGGCCCCACTGCCACACCGTTGCCGGGGGAAACCCTGAACGCCGCGGCAATCTCCGCCACGGAAGCGGCCCGCATGCCGGCAAGCTTTACCGCCGCCCACCGGCGCGCCGCCACATCCGGTGCGTCCCAGGAAAACGTCAACTGCCCACGAATATAGACTTCCCCGCCCTGGTCGTCCTCCACCAGGGACACCGCCAATCCCACCGGTACGGCAGCCGGGACCATCACCGTGGGCAGGGGCGGTTGGGCGGTCATGACAGCCATCATTCCACCCTTCCAAACGCAATGGATTCTCATGTCTATTTTATCGTTAAATGGGCAAAATTAACAGCCGTGCATCGACGGGAGACCCCGGAAAATCAACGAACACCCCAGGTCTTCACCCAGCCAGTCCAGAGCCCTGAGTCCGGCGTCCTGGGAATACGAGCAGACCTATTATGATCTACAAATCGGCTCGTTACCCGACGACGCCGCCAACAAAACGGCGGCATGATTCCCGGGATGCTTCAGGGAGACGACTGGGCTGCTTAGTTTCCCCAATGAATGGCCCAACGAAGGGCCTTCCAACACTACGTTTCCGCAGCGTTGGAAGGCCCTTCGTTTGGGTGGTCCACACCCGCTCACAACAATGTATGGGGGATGCACGCACAACTGCTTCGCTTCTTATCGTAGTTCTTCCACTGGAGTCGAAACCGAGTCCTGGACCCAGAAATCAGCCCCGTCGACTTTGGCAGTAACTGCATCAAAGACAGGGTCAAGACCGGCTTTACGTTGCTTTTCGTAGTCTCGCAATACCCGCAGTGCGGGTTTGGCCAGGAGGACAATTACCACTACGTTGATCCACGCCATGGCTCCGTACCCCAAATCTCCAAGAGACCAGGCAAACGAGGCGGAGGTGACACTGCCAACGTATACACAAGCAAGGAAGCCCAACTTCAGCACTACGCCGGGCCATTTCCACGTGATGCCGAAGCAGCGCTTGATGTAAGCCAGTCCTGTATCAGCCATGTACATGTAGAACATCACACTAGCCCGGGGTTTTCATCAGGGTTGGGCTGAGGGGTGTGTTTAAGACACGAAAAGGTGCTCTGACAAGGGAAAATAGGGGTGTCTACGCCGTTATTTCCGTGTCTTGAAGGAGCACCTTTTCGATGCATCAGCCTACCAAGGTCTTCCCGTCCCTCCCGGTCACTTTCACCGGCCAGTCGCTGGTCTCCCATGCCGGGGGACGGATCCTGACCTCATTCATCGACGCCCTCGGGTTCCGGGACCTGTGCGAGGACCGGCTCGGGCAGTTCGTCCCCGCGATGGCCTCACACCGGCCCGGGAGGCTGCTCGGGTCGCTGGCGGTGATGCTCGCCGCCGGCGGCGAGCACGCCTCGGACCTGGACATCCTGCGCGCCCAGCCCGGCGTGTTCGGCAACGTGCCCTCGAACGCAACAGTCTCCCGGTTCTTCGAACGCACCGTGAAGAACCCGGACGTCTTCGATTACGGCTTTTCGACCCTGGCCAAGGAACTGCGGACCCGGGCATGGGAAGCCGCAGGAGACCGCAGCCCGGCGGTGAAGGCGACGGCCGCGGACCCGCTGCTCATCGACCTCGACGCCACCTTGGTGACCTCGCACTCGGACAAGGAACAGGCCACCGGAAACTACAAGGGCGGGTTCGGATTCGCCCCGTTCACCGCCAGCCTCGATTACGGTGCCGGCAGCGGCACCGGGGAGGAACTCGCGGTACTGTTGCGTCACGGCGGGGCCACGGCGAACAACGCCGAGGACCACATCCGCATCTTCGAGGCCGCCATCGCCGTCCTGCCCGACTCCCTCTACGGTGGGACCGGGGAACTGGACGGGGAGAAGATCCTGGTCCGCACCGACAGCGCCGGCGCGTCCCGGAAGTTCCTCTGGTACCTGCATTCGCGGGGCGTGCAGTTCTCCGCCTCGTACCCGGTGCCGGTCGGCAAGGCCCACATGATCGACTGGATCAACGACAAGAAATACTGGCAACCGGCCCTGGACCAGGACGGGGTCGAACGCGATGACGCCTGGGTCATCAACGCCACGCAGGTGATCCCGCTCGATGACTACCCGCCGGGGACGAAGATCTTCCTGCGCGCCGAACCGCTGCACCCCGGCGCGACACCGACCCTGCTCGACATCGACGGTCACCGTGTGACAGCGTTTCTGACGAACTCCCCGCGCTGGCACGGACCTTTTCTGGATGCCCGGCACCGGGCCCGCGGCCGGGCCGAGAACCGCATCAAAACCCTAAAGAACACCGGGCTCGGAAAGCTCCCCTTCTTCGATTTCGCTGCCAACCAGGCCTGGGCCAACCTCGCGGTCCTGGCCGCGAACCTGGTCTCCTGGCTCCAGCTCACCGCCCTGCCCGACGGCCACAAAGCACGGGGCTGGGACATCAAACGCTGGCGCTACCGGCTCTTCGCCACCGCCGGGAAAATCATCACCCGCGCCCGCCGGAACCACCTGCTGCTGCCCGCCGCCGCGCCGGAGCAACCCCTGATCAGCGCCCTGCTCGAAGCCATTGAACGGATCGCCGCAGCCGCGAACCGCCCCGCGGTCCTCCTGCGGGCCTGACACCGCAACCCCCCGTCAACCAACGAGCAGGAAAGAAGAACACCAACGGGAACAGTGGAAGCCCGCGCACAGCCCGGCGCCCCCGGGTCCATCAGCCACACCCGAAATCCGATTCAGCCCGCCGGGACGGCAAAACCCGCACCCAACGCCCCGACCGCCGTCCGATGAAAAATCCGGGCTAGTGAAGGCAAAGAAGAGAATGGCAATCGAAAGGGTTCCCGAACCCCACCCCGGCAGGACTGACTCGATGGCCGCTTGAGTGTAAAGAGGACCGGGTTCAACGCCGTCAAGGTGATTGGCCAGTGGCGCACCCGCTGCAGGAATGACGTTGTAGGACTTGGTAATGAGAATCATGAAGGCAGTAATGGAGCAGACGGCCAGCGTATCTATGAAGGTCGCAAATGACTGAACGAGTCCTTGTTTGGCCGGGTGTGAGACCTCAGCAGCAGCTGGGGCATACGTCTCGCTTCCGAATCCTGCTCCGTTCGAGAATGCCCCGCGCTTGACTCCCCAAGCAATCGCAGCACCAATCATCCCGCCGAATGTCGCATTCGTGCCGAAGGCGCTGGAGAGGATCAAGGCAAAAAGCCCGGGGATCGCTCCGGCGTTCACCACCATGATCATCAGGCCCACCAGGATGTATCCGGCTGCCATGAAAGGAACCACAAACTCGGCAGTGCGGGCAATGCGCTTGATGCCGCCGAAGATGATGAGAGCCAGAACTACCATCAGGGCAATCCCTGTTACGTGGGTATTGACGGAGAACGCTGAATTCAGTGATGCAGAGATGGCGTTGACTTGAACGTTCGGCAGCAGGAATGCGCCCGTGATCATGGTCATGATCGCAAAGATAATGGCGAGCGGTCGCAGTTTCAGTGCCTTTTCGATGTAATACGGAGTTCCTCCGCGGTACTCTCCGTCTTGCTTGCTCTTATAGACCTGAGCCAGTGTCGTTTCAATGAATGACGTGGCCATTCCGAGGAAACCTGTCACCCACATCCAGAAAACGGCGCCAGGACCGCCGTAGGCGATTGCTGTGGCAACACCAGCAATATTGCCAACACCGATCTTGTCGCCCAAGGAGAGGGCGAGCGATTGGAATGAGGAGATTCCGGAGGCGGAACTTTTCCCTTCAAAGGACAGCCGAACCATCTCGATGGCGTGCCTAACTTGGGCGAAGCGTGTGGCTATTGTAAAAAACAGTCCTGCTCCCAGAAGCATAATAACAAGGACAGGACTCCAGACAAGACCGTTGAGCCATGTAACAAAATTTTCCATTACCTTGCACCTCCTTGGGCCGCGGCGGTGCCGGCCCCTACTGTTTCAGTGCTGGGGCTCAGAGGTAGTCGCAGTAGCTGCCCGTATCCTGGCAGCGCGTCGTCGATGCCTGAGAGCCGGAGCATGTGCCAGGCGAGCGCCTGATTGCTGCTGATAACTGGCTTGCCGAGACTGGCTTCAGCTCGTTCAAGGATGTCCAGGGTCCGTACGTTGGTGCAGGAGACAAAGACCGCATCGCATGGGGAGGACTGTCCCACTTTGAGGATCGCTTCGTAGACCGATTCGGGGGCGATCCGCGCCACCTTGCATTCCTCGGATTCCTCAAAGGAACCGAATCCGGTGATGGTTGGGCCGTCTTCTTCCAACGCGGACCGGAGCTTTTCGGACACTTCCGCAACGTAGGGGGTGACAAATCCCAGCTGTTGGACGCCCAGGGCTCTGCAAGCTGCCCGAACTGCTGTCAAAGGATCAGTGACAGTTGGCATCGCTGAGGAGTTCTGGACCTCGGCGGGGTAGGCGGAGCGGACGGCCTTGGCCACGTTTTCCGCTCCGATGACGCTGGCACCGGAGGTACACGCGTAGCCAATAGTGTCGAAGGAACCCCCGGTGGGAAGCAAGCTCACAGCCATGGGGATGTGAGCTTCCATGGCCGCCAAGGTTTCCTCGGTGACGTCCAGCCCGCTGGGTACCCGAGTGTGGTGAAGGGCGACGCCGGGTAGCTTCAGTAAGGTTTGAAATTCGTATTCGAGCGTTTCATCAACCTGCAGGACAATAACGCCCAAGCGGGCGCGGGTGGCAACACCCGCATCTGATTCGTAGGACAGTTTCATCTCAGTGCACCTCTGGGAGTTGTTCGGGGGCGCGGCGGCTCAAAAGCTGAGGGCCATTGTTGCGAAGCACAAAGTTTTCTTCGTGCACCATGCCCTGACCGGGTTTCATATCGAGGGAGGGTTCAAGGGTAAGGACCATGCCGGGAACCAGGATGGTCTCATCCGCATTGGTGTGCGAGGGCCATTCGGTCAGCTGCATGCCCAGTCCGTGGCCCAACCGGCCAACATTGCCGCAGGCGTAGCCGTTGCCAACAATCACTTTTTGCATGGCTCGGAAAAGGTCGCCCGCCGTAGCTCCAGGCCGGGCGATCTCCAGTGCGGCGTTGGTGGCCTCGAAGAGTGTGGCGTAACCATGCTTGGCTGCGCGGTCCGCAGTTCCGATGGCCCAGTTGCGGTCGAAGTCGCAAAAGTAGCCGTCGTAGACGGTGCCCGTATCAATCATCAGCACATCCCCATCGGTCAAGGGGCGGTTGCCTGGGGGAGAAATGACATTGTCATACCCACCTGGAGCTGATGCGCCAACAAGGTAGGAAACATCGTCGGCTCCGTGCTTGAGGAGTTCGATCTTGACCGCACGGAAGGTTTCCACCAGAGGTTGGCCAGGGGTGGCGATGCTGGGAACCAGATCATAAACGTCGGAGGCGATGCGGCAAATATGCGCAATCTTCTCAATTTCCGCCTCTGACTTGACCATCCGCAAGGTCTTGACCACTTCTGTTGCGTCGTCGAAGCTGAATCCGGGCACCATTGCCCGGAGCCTGCCGTAGTCCGCTAGTGGCATGCGCAGCGTTGTCTCAGGACCCATGGGCACTCCCACCCGGGCCCGATCTCCCAGAATTTCGTGCATTGTCTCGGCCAGCAAGGAAACACCCTCGTCCTCAGGCTGTGGCGAAGTCCAAGTCCGAATGTCTTCGATCCAGGTCTGCGCCAGAGGAGGGTATCCGATACCTGGAATCACGGCAGTCGGCTGACCGCTGGCAGGCACGAGAAGGAACCAAGGGCGGGTTGGGCTTTGCCAGAACTGGGTCAAGAAACCTGTGAAGTAGCGAAACTCAGCTTCCGTGGTGATCAGCAGCGCGTCCAAGCCGGACTCGGCCATCAGCTGTTGTGCGCGTGTCAGCCGGTTCGCGAACTCCGCAATGGGAAAGCCACGCTGCGGGGCAACGTAAGAGCCGGACGACACAGACAGAATCCCGTCCTGCGTGGTGCCGGGCCACGCTGCGTGGTCGGGGATGGTTGTTTCTCGCATCCGTTTGTTACTCCTAGATAGTGTGCTCTCTATGGGCCAAAATTACGCTCAAGTGTTGACGGCGTGGGGTGGGGCTGGATTCGGCGTGGCACCACCAGCTTTTACGAGTTGCCCACCCCGTGTGTCCCCTGTCACAGCATCAAGTCTCCCGCATGATGAAGTAAACAAAAAGCGGTCAAATATGGCCTTTACCTTGAAGTAGATATGGACAATACTACTTGAAGTAAGAGTGGAAGGAATAGACCACAAATAAACACTTTTACTTTCCTTTTCTTTGTTGGACGATGGATACATGCTTCCCACACAGACCGCCTTTTGGTACTCAAATCCCACCTCCCGCTCATGGCAGACAGCAGCGCCTGAATCCGCTCTGCCCTTTCACCGCAGTCTTGATGGCTACACCCCTACACCGTTGGTTAGTCTGCCTTCCATTGCCGCTGAGCTGGGTGTCAGCCAGGTCTTGGTAAAAGATGAATCGAACCGCTTGGGCTTGCCTGCCTTCAAAATCCTCGGCGCCTCATGGGCCGTATGCAGGGCGCTGTGCCAGCGCTACGATCTGGACCCCGAGGGAATGACTGTTCCCCGGCTCAAGGAATTTATCCGCACCAACGTAGACGTTGCGCAAACTCCCGTACTGGTCACGGCAACCGATGGCAACCATGGCCGCGCAATAGCCAGAATGGCGGCATTGCTGGGCATCACTGCCCGCATCTACATTCCGGCAGGCCTGAGCTCCTCTGCAATTGCGGGAATCACTAGCGAAGGCGCTGAACTGATCGAAACCGAAAACATCTACGACGATGTGGTCATGCTCGCCGCGAAATCCACGGAGGGCCAAGCCTGCGATGTTTTGATTCAGGACACGGCGTGGGAAGGGTACATGCAGGCTCCGCAATGGATTGTGGACGGTTACGGCACCTTGTTTGGCGAGATTGATGATGCACTTCGAGAAATGAACGCACCCGGCCCGGACCTGGTGGCCTGCCCTGTTGGTGTTGGTTCACTCGCCCAAGCACTGGTAGAGCACTACCGGACAGCGGGCAATGCCGCTCCTGTCCTTTTGAGCACTGAACCGGAAACCGCAGCGTGCATTGCGCGGTCCTTGTTGGCCGGAACACCGGTAGTGGTGGATACCTCCTACCCGTCCATCATGTCAGGACTCAATTGCGGCACACCCTCAGAGCTGGGCTGGCCAGCGCTGCTGGCAGGTCTCGATGCCGCGGTGAGCGTTTCTGAGTCCGACTGCCGCCAAGCAGTCTTGGATCTCCAGGACCTAGGCTTGGATGTGGGCCCTTGTGGCGCAGCCACCCTGGCCGGCGTTCGGGCAGCCCTATCAATCCCTGAGCGGAGGGAGTCGTTGGGACTCGATGCATCGTCCGTGATCGTCTTGGTCAGCTCCGAGGGCCTGGCAGCAAACCCGCTACGATGAAAGGCTCTTTCCCCATGGAAATCACCGAAAATTTAGTACCCGACGCCATCATTAGCCTGTTAGAAGATCCTATGGCGCTTTTGAAAGACCTGGTCAGGATCGATTCCGTCAACCCTGACCTTGTGCCTGGCGCAGCCGGAGAAAGTGCAATTGCGGACTTCACAGCGACGTGGCTGGAACAGCGGGGATTCACCATTTCCCGGCTCGAAGCCGTGCCTGGCCGCCCGTCCATTGTTGGCGTCGCAGCTGGTTCCGGGCAAGGCAAGGCCTTGATGTTCAACGGACATTTGGATACCGTCACCCTCGCAGGCTTCGACGGGGAACCACTCGAGCCTCGAGTGGAGGACGGGCGCATGTACGGCCGAGGCACTTTCGATATGAAGGCTGGCATCGCCGCGATGATGGTCGCCGCAGCAGCGGCAGCATCCCAGCCCCATGCTGGCGACATCATCGTGGCACTTGTCGCGGATGAGGAATTTGCCAGCGCTGGGACGGAGGAGGTCCTGCGGCATTTCACCGCTGACGCGGCAATCGTCTCGGAACCAACGCATGAGGACATCGTCATCTCACACCGTGGCTTTGTATGGTTTGACGTGACCATCCACGGTACCGCGGCCCACGGATCCCGCCCTGACCTGGGGATCGATGCCATTGCAAAGACCGGGAAGTTCCTCACTGGCCTCGATGACCTCAGCCGTTCGCTACCCCTCGGCGCCGCCCATGAAATGTTGGGAACAGGAAGCATCCATGCATCCCTTATTCGCGGCGGAGAGGAACTCTCCAGCTACCCCGCCTCCTGCACCGTCTCCCTTGAACGGCGCACGGTCCCTGGCGAGAACTCAGCAACGGTGGAGGCTGAGCTACGTAAAGTTCTAGATGCCATCGCCAGCTCGGACCCCGATTTCAGCTACACGGTAACCGAGATCTTGGAACGTCACGCCTTTGAAGTCTCTGCCGAGGAGCCTATTGTCCAAGCCCTCGAAGCCGCCGCTGCCGCAGTCACCGGGAAGCCCGCCACCGTCCGCGGTGAAGCTTTCTGGACTGACGCATCCCTAATGCTCGAGGCAGGTATCCCCGGGCTGCTCTTCGGCGTTGACGGCGGCGGAGCCCACGCAGCCACCGAATGGGTAGAAATTGACTCAGTGATTCGAGTCACTCACATCCTTGCCACCACCGTTTCCAACTTCTGCCGCTAAACACACTTCGAAGGATCACCATGACTGTCAACCCCACCACACTCTCCCACCCGGTTCTTCGTGAACGCCTCGCCCAGCTGGGCCTGACTCTGCCGGAAACCTCCTCTGCCTTGGCTGCTTACGTTCCCGCCATCCGGACAGGCAACACGGTCTACACCTCCGGTCAGCTGCCCCTGCATGAGGGCAACATGGGAGCGCTGGGCAAGGTTGGAGCTGATGTCTCCCCCAAGGTGGCCAAAGATTTGGCCAGGACATGCGTTCTGAACGCACTGGCCGCCGCTGGCACATTGGGAGATCTGGACACTGTACGGATCCTTAAAGTCACCGGCTTCGTAGCATCAGCAGCCGGTTTCAATGGCCAGCCCGCGGTTATCAACGGAGCCAGCGAGCTGCTCGTGGAATTGTTCGGCAGCCGTGGAGAGCATGCCCGCTCAGCTGTCGGAGTTGCCGAGCTTCCGCTGAACGCACCCGTCGAGGTTGAGATTATCGTAGAGTTTGCGTAGCGGCGCACCGGCCGCCCACGCCACACAGCAGAAGGAAAAGATGTGCTGAACATCGTCCGGCTCAGGGTCTTGCGGGAGCTCTACCACCGCAAGACCCTCTCAGCCGTGGCCACTGCCTTGTCCTACAGCACCTCGGCAGTGTCGCAGCAGGTACGGCTGCTTGAAAAGGAAGTCGGCGTCCCCCTGGTTGAGCCTTCGGGGCGCCGCCTGCAGCTCACCCCTCAAGGTTTAATCCTGGTAGCCCACGCCGAGCAAATCCTGGACTTAGTGGAACGTGCCGAGGCTGATGTCTCCATGTCAGTGTCACAGCCGCGCGGGGTGGTCAAGGTTGCAGCTTTTCAATCCGCGGCTCTGACAATTATTCCCGATGCTATAGCAGAGCTTCGCCGGCTATATCCGGAGCTTTCGGTGGAATTCGAGCAAGGTGAACCTGAATCCACTATTCCCTCTCTTGCCTCCTCGGAATATGACCTTGTTATCGCCGAGTCATTCCCCGGAATTCCCCTGCCGACGCAGCCTGGCATTGCAGTCACCACGATAATGGAGGACCCTCTGTGGCTGGTCATGGATGCAACCATCGCGGACGGCCTAAACCCGAGCAAAGACCTCATCGCGCAGCTCGCTGAAGCTCACTGGGCGGTGGAAACCGCTTCCTCTGCTTCCCGGACATGGCTGACTAACCAGTGCCGCAAGGCAGGCTTCGAGCCTAAGGTCATTTGTTCCTCGGAAGACGTTTCAGTCCACTTGCGATTTGTTGAAGCAGGACTGGCTGTGGCTGTTCTACCAGGTCTCTCGCTCGTAGGAGCGTCGACTACGACTCGCCGGTTTCCCACATCCGGAATGCAGAACCGGCAAATTCTACTCACGACCAGAGAAGCCTCAAGCCTGCGTCCCGCCATAGCAGCCGTTTCCGCCGCAATTCACCGTGCAGCCATCTCCTACGCAACCGGACGATACAGCGAAAATTGACATCTTGGGACCGGCAGCCCCGTCCACCTAACCTAGATCTCTAATTGTTCCTGGCAGCTCCACTACTCGCTTACCCGATGGCATGGCCTACTTACGGCAATCCATCGACACCGATTCTCAGTGGCCACAAAATGGCGCATAGCCCATGGTGGTAGCGCGTGTCTGGGTAGTTGGTATGTGATCTCTCAGGACATCGCTTACAACCTCTCTCAAGACATCGCTTACAGGATCTCTCAGGACATCGTTGACAGGTTGCAGGCGTCGTGGCCGGCACGGGGTTGACCGTGGACTTTTTGATAATAGGGGGTGTCAAATACGTTATCGGCGTCGATACGCCGCCAGATCATTGAGTTCAATCCGGACCTGCCAGACGCTGTGAGCATCTCGGCGTTGTGCATGCAATTGGGCATCAGCAGGCCCTCCTATTACAAGGTGAAGAAACGCTATATCGCTGAGGGAAACAAGGCCTTGAATCCTCATTCGCGGGCCCCGAAAACACCGGCGAGGGTACACGGGGACCAGACCAAGGCGGTGGTCCTGCGCATCCGTGAACGGTTGCGGAAGTCTGGGTGGGACAACGGTCCGCAGTCGATCTGGTTCGAGGGCGTGGATACCGAGGAGTTTGGCGCGACGCTGCCCTCTGTGGCAACGATCGGCCGGATCCTTGCCGAGGCTGGCGTCACGAAAACCAATCCCCGTAAGCGTCCCCGTGGCGCCTGGATGCGGTTCGCCCGGTCCTTTCCGATGGAGATGTGGCAGCTTGACGGGATGGAATACCGCCTGTTCGACCCAGACGGCACAAAGGCCTTGATCTACCAGATGATCGATGACGGAACCCGCTTCGATGTCGGTACGCAGTGTTTCACCCAGTTGGAAAACGGTGACGACGCCATTGCTGCATTGCAGGCCGCGTTTGATGCTTATGGGGTGCCCCAGCAACTCCTTTCCGACAACGGAGTGGCCTTTAACCAGGCCCGTCGTGGAATCATTGGCCAAACCGAAACTTTCCTGGCTGAGAGGGGATGCCACGGAATTACCGGGCGTGTGAGGCATCCCCAGACTCCAGGGCTCCGGTCATGGTCTGGTGGCGGGTTTGGAAGTTCGTTGACTTTCGGGGGTTTTGAGCGGCTTGGGGGATGTTAATTTTACCTGTTTTGCGATAAAACAGAGTTAGTATTTTATCGTCTATCGAGGGGTGAAATGATGGTTTTCATGACTGCTCAACGTCCCCTGCCGGTGGCGATGGATCCTGTTGCCGTGCCGGTGGGCTTGGCGGTGTCCTTGGTGGAGAACGACCGGGGCGGGGAAGTCTATATCCGCGGGCAGCTCTGTGACGTGTGGGATGCCGAAGATGCTGCGGCACGCCGGTGGGCGGCAGTGAAATTGGTGCGTCTGGGCGCGGCCTCGCAGGCGCAGATCGCGGCAGCTTTCGGAGTTTCCTCGGTGGCGGTGTGGAAATGGGTCCAGCTGGCAGCCACCGGTGGTGTTACCGCCCTGGTGGCGGAGAAGAAAGGCCCCAAGCGCCCCTCCCAGCTGGTCACTGCCACGATCGAGCGCATCGTGGCCCTACGCGCACAAAACCAGTCACTGCGGACCATCGGCGAGACGGTGGGAGTCTCCGAGTTCAGTGTCCGCCGCGCCCTGAAACTCGTTGCCGGGCAGGGCGCCAACGCCGCGGAAACACCCGCCGCCGGTGAACCTGAAACCCAGGAACCAACACCAGCACAGCAGCCTGAACTGCCGCTCCGGCCGGCCCCGGCACCCCGCGCTGCGGAGCGTGCCGCCGCCGGCTTGCCCGGGTGCGCGGTCCCGGTGTTTGCCCCGGCAGCACACATCCGGCATGCCGGGCTGTTCTTGGCCTTCCCCGCCTTGGAAACCACCGGCCTGCTCTCCTGCGCGAAGGATGTCTACGGGTCCTTGCCGAATGGTTTCTACGGCCTGGAAACGATCCTGATCGATAGCGTGCTCCGGGCCTTGGCCGGGGAAGCCCGGGCCGAGGGCGCGACGCGTTTTGACCCGGAAGAACTTGGGCGGGTGTTGGGATTGGACCGGGCCCCGGAAGTGAAAACCATCCGCCGCCGGATCAGCCACCTCGCCGAGACGGGCAAAGCCGCCGAACTGATCGCCGCCCTGGCCGCCCACCACCTGGCCGGCACGGGCCCGGGCGGGGACAACCTGGCCGCGGTCCTCTATGTTGACGGGCATGTGCGCGCCTACCAGGGACGCAAGAAGATCGGAAAGCGGTACTCCACGAGGTTGAAGTTCCCGGTCCCTGCGACCGAGGAAACCTGGGTCACCGGCGCCCACGGCGCCCCCGTGTTCGTCGTCATGGCCGCCCCCGGTGCATCCCTTGCCGCGGAACTGCGCGACCTCCTACCCGAACTACGTATAGCGGTGGGTGACGAGCGGCGGGTGCTGGTTGGTTTTGACCGCGGCGGCCGGTCACCGGCCTTGTTCAAACACATGGACGCTTCGGGTTTTGATGTGCTGACCTGGCGCAAAGGCGCCACGGAAGACATCAAGGAAGAGCTGTTCGCCGAGGTGTCCCACACCCACGATCATGGTGAAGAGAAGACCTGGAAAGTGGCTGACACGCTCGTTGACCTTCCCCTGAACGCCACCAGGACGACCGGGGAGGTCTTCCAGATCCGCCAGCTCAGCCGGGTTGTGGCCACCACCGGCGGGGGCACGAGGCAAATCCACATCCTCACCACCGATCGCGGCCTTCCCGCCGGGGAGGTGGTGTATCGGATGGGGAACCGGTGGCGGCAGGAGAACCAGTTCCGTTACGCCCGCATGCACTTCGACCTTGACTCCCACGACTCCTACGCCAGCACCGAGGACGACGAGGACCGGATGGTGCCGAACCTGGCCAAGGCCAAGGCGTACCAAAAAGTCGTTGCCGCCAGGAATGCCCATGCCGAGGCCGCCGCCATCGCCGATATCAACCTGTTGGAGCTGAAAACCCCGCCAGAAGGAAGCAAGGAACTGATCGTCACGGTCACCAGTGCCATGCACAACCAGGCCATGGCACCGCTCCGGGAAGCGGAGAACGCGCTGATCGCCGCCGAGAAGGCCCACAAGGGAATCCCTGCCACGCTCCGCCTCGGAGAACTGAACCCGGGCCAGCAGGTCCTGGATACCGAGGTGAAGCTGATCCATACCGGCATCCGGATGGCCGCCTACAACACCGCGATGACCATCGCGAGGGAGATCCGCACCAACACCGGCTACCGGCGCGCCACCCAGGAAGCCCACACCCTCATGCGCCAACTGTTCAACCAGTCCGGCGACATCGACCCCACCACCCCCGGCCACCTCACCATCAGACTGGATCCGCTGCCAACCAAGGCCAAGACCGCGGCCGCCGCCGAGTTGTGCGAGCACCTCACCGCCACCGAAACCCGCTACCCCGGCACCGATCTCATCCTCAAATACACCATCAAAAACCGGGCTCAATCCTAAAAGCATTAAATCGCCATGACCGGAGTCCTGATCCACCACTCGGATTAAGCCGAGGAAAACGTTAAGCCGAGCACCCGACTGCTCACCGCGTCATTCCGGGGATCATGAACAGATTCCTCGGCTTAATGTTCAGGCTCTCTTTGGTCCCACAGGCAACGGATCCGACACGAAGGTATGACCGCTGCCCTGGGCCTCAACGCCGACGTCCCGCTGGGCATAGCGAAACCAGCACTGAATGCCGCCGTGCCCACCAGCTGACGGGTTCACACATAAGGATTGACCTGACCGCTACCAACCATAAAGGGTTGCGAGCCCCAATAATCCACGGAAAATTAAGCCGAGAAAAAGAACGCGAAACCCCGGAAAAACGGGCCCATCGGGTCAACTCTCGGCTTAGCGTTTTCCTCGGCTTAATCCGAGTTAAGCCGAATTCGGCTTAACTCGGACGCCGGCAGCCAGTACACCTCGGTGATGCTCACCGACCAGCTCGTGGCCGCCGGCATGGACGGTTCCATCGGCACCGTCGGCGACTCCCCGTTAACCGGCTAATCCAGTTATTCATCCCCGGAAAACCGCGGGAAAACCTTGACTTTGGTTCGAACGAGGCGGACGCTGTTGTTCCATGGAGACCGGCCCGGAATTGAGGTTGGAGGCCTCCGGCGGAGGGTGGCAGATCGCCGGGGCGGGTTCGGCCGCGTTCATGACCGTCAACGAGTATCTGGGTTATCTGGCCGACCGGAACTACTCGCCGGCGACGGTGCGGGCCTACGGATTTGATCTGCTGGCCTTCTGCCGCTGGCTGGCCTCCGAAGGACTCGGTCTGGGCGTGGTAAACACCGACGTGTTGCTGCGTTACCTCACCGCCTGCCGCCATGCTTCGGTCCCGGGCCGTCCCGGACCCAACGTCCTGACCCTGCAAGGACAGCGAACCGACGGCTACGCCCCGGCCACGGTGAACCGGCGCCTGGCCGCCGTGTCGGGGCTTTTCACGTTCATGGTGATGCGCGACCCGGCGTTGAAGAACCCGGTCCCGCGGGGAGCGGAAACCAGATGGCACGGGCCAGACCACCGCTCGGGACCGCTCGGGCATCTGGCCCGCCCCCAACCCCGCTCCGCCCTGCGGCTGCGCGAACCCCGCCGGCTTCCCCGAGCCCTGGACCATGCCGAGGTCCTGGCCCTCTTCCAGGGGCTGAAATCCTGGCGGGACCGGGCCATGGCCGGATTGATGCTCTATTGCGGGCTGCGCGCCGGCGAGGTGCTGGCCTTGCGGGTGGGTGATGTGGATATTGGTGCGCGCTGGCTGCTGGTGCACGGCAAGGGAGCCAAGGAACGCCGGGTCCCGTTGGATACCGACGTTGCCGGCACCATCCAAACCTACCTGCTGATCGAACGCCCCGAATCAACGACCCGGATGCTCTTCCTGGTGGCCAAGGGAAAAACCCGCGGCCAACCGCTGACCCCGGCGGGGTTGCGGACCATCTTCCGCTACCACCGGGAAATCTCCGGCGTCGCCGAAGGCCATCCGCACGCGTTGCGCCATACCTTCGGCAGTGCCCTGGCAGAGGCCGGTGTCGATCTGGCCGTCATGCGCGAACTGCTGGGCCATGCCCACGTCAACACCACCGCCCGCTATATCCATCTGGCCCCGTCCACGTGAAAGCCGAATACGATGCAGCCCGCAAACGCCAACAATCCCCAGGCTGAGGACCCCGCCCCGATCGTGGCCGAATACCGGGACTACCTGGCAGCCCGCGGACACGGCTCCACGCCTGTCTTCTCCGCCGCGAGAACATTCATGGCCCGCTGGCCGGTCCCCGAAGACTGGCTGGGAGAACCCCTGAAGACACGTGGGGAAACCAAATACCACACGACGCCCTTCATCCTCTTTTTGATGCTCACCGGAAGGATCCACGGCGACTACGGGTATCTGCTGGAAACCAAACTCACCAATATCCTCAGCGCCTGCGCAGGCCAAGCCCTCGAAACAGACCTGCTCTTCTTCCTGGACCGGGCCCGCACGCTGGGCTTCAGCGAACGCGTCAGCCGTGCCATGACCACCGGGGTCGTGGCTCGGATCCTGCTTCACCGCGGTGGCCCGCTTTCGGCGGTGGGAGCCGGTGACTTGGAGGAAGTGGAGGGCGCCTGCCGGGCACGGGAGCAACGGACCGGCCGCTCCGCCCACCCCTATCTGGTGCTCAGCGCCGACGTCCGCCGGGTCCTCTTCCACGCAGACCTCCTGCCCGAACCCCCTCCACGACCAGGCAATCGCCGCTCCCTCACCCAACGGATGGAAACGGTCCACGGGCCCCTGGGCGGGGCCTTGGTGCGGTATCTGGACCGCAAAACAGTGACCTGCGTACCCCAGACCGTTTCCTCGCTCGCCACCCGGCTGGCGCACTTCGGTGTCTATGTCACCACGCTGGACCCGGACCTTTCCGGACCGGCCGGGGAGAGCGGGAAAAACCGTGGGAGGGCTATGCAGCGTCGGCTAGATCCTCGGCGGGGGGTGGGCAGTGCGCGAATCCGGGGTACCAGCGGTGGAAGTCGGCGTCGAGTCGGCCGTCGAGCACTCGGGTGCGGATCTGTAGTAGGAGGTGGGCGCCGCGGGGGGTCCAGCGCATCTGCTGCTTTTTGACCATGCGTTTGCTGATGACCTGGTTGACGGTGGACTCGGTGAACGCGGTGGAGATCGCCTCTCCGGCGCGGCGGCGTTCGCCGTAGTTGGGGATCCTGTCGGTGTTGGCGCGGATGTAGGAGTCGAACTCGCCGATCGCTTTGGCCATGCGGGCCTGTTCTGGACCGTCGCGGGCGATCTCGGTGCCGACGGTGATCTGGGTGATGGTGATCAGCGCGCGGAAGACGTTGCCGTGCCACAGCAACCATTTGAGCCGTTGAAGGTCTTCGGCGATCTGCCCGGCCAGATCCGGCCGGGGCACTTGGGCGCTGGGGAGGCCGGCACTGTCGGTGTCGCCCGCGGGTGGTGGTGGTTGTAGGGATTTGGCCATGTTGGCCATCACGGTGATTCGCATGGTGATGTGGAACCAGTCCAGCAGGTGCTCGGACTGCGGGTTGAGGTAGCAGGGCAGGTCACGGATGTCCTCCCCGCCGTCGGTGAGGAACGTGACGCACTGGTTGTCCTGCATCCCCTGGGCGCGTAGCGCCTGGTACAGGCGGCGTTTGGGTTTGCTGTCGTAGGTCTGCACGTAGGCGAACCGGGTCGGCTTCCCCTCGGCCGGGACAATCTTGCCGGCGATGACCTCGAACCAGCCGTCGGTGCGGGAACGTTGCGCGGCCGAGTGCACGTAGCCGCCGTCCAGGCCGACGAGGATCGGCAGGTCCGGGCGGGGCAGTTCCTCCTCACGCTCACGCTGGCAGGTGTCAATGAAGCTGAACTGTTCGGCGCCGAGCTCGTCTTCCAGCCGCTGGGCGACGGCCTGCGCGTGCAGGCGGACTGCGGTCGCGTGCAGCCGCCGGCCCAGGGGCAGGACCTCGGCCAGTAGCTTCGCCCCTGCGCCGTAGGGCGCCAGGCCGGCGAACTTCGTCTCCAGATACATCAACTCCGGGGTGGCCCGTTCGGGCAGCAGCTCGGCCAGCGGGCTGAACGTCGCCGCCGTCGCGGGCGTGCACAGACAGTGCCACCAGCGGGGGCTGTCCAGGTGGAGCACGCCGTAGGGGGTGCGGACCACGATCGGGCGGGTGTCCTTGTGACGGTGGGCCGCCCCGCACGACGCGCACACCGCCGCCCCGGCCAGCGCGGCCCGGGCCTGTTCGGTGGCCATCGTTTCCTGCACCACGCGCAGCAGGTCCTTGGCCTCGTGAAGGTGCAGGCCGAAGGTATCCGAGGAGAGGTGATCACGCTCGATGGTGAGCACGTCGCGGACCACGGCGGCGGCGTGCTCATCGTTGGGGTGGATGGTGACCGACACGGTGATTTTCATGGTGGTGTCCTTTGCGTCGTAGCCGGGGCGAGGTGGGCGAGGGTTTGGTTAAGGGCGCGGCGGTCGAACTGGTCCAGGCTCAGCAGCGGGGCCAGGCGTCGCAACTGGTCGAGGCCGTCGCCGCCGAGCGCCGCGGCAAGCGTGGTGTCGGGGTCGGCGTCGAGGACCTCGCGCAGGATGGCGGCCGCGCGCACGGTCGCGTCGAACACCCGGTGGGGTTGAGTGCGCTCGAGGTAGTCCCAGGGGCCGTCCCAGTCCTCGTCCGGGCCGGTGCGGCGCCCACCGGCACACCGCGGATACACGCGCCCAGGTGCGGCGTCGGCGATCTGCTCGACGCGCAGGTCCAGGCGCCACCCGGCGGTGAAGTTGTAGTCGTAGGCGAACCGCTCGCCCTCGCGCAGCCCCCACTCGCGCAGCCTCACCCGGCTGCCGCCGTAGCGGGGCTCGTGCTCCGCGCCGTGGACGGTGAACCGGCACAGGTGCTCCCCGGACCAGCCGAACGCGGTTTGCAACACCTCACCCAGCCCGGCGATCGTCATGTCATCGCGAACGATCAGGCGCCGCCAGATCAGCGGGCTGACGCCAGCCACCACGACGCGTAGCCGGTAGACCGCGGCGGGCGGGCCCGGTTCGAGCACCGGGTCACCCCTGCCCGTCGGACGCCGGGTGGGGGTCGACGCGGATGTGGCGGTAGACGGTCATCGGGGCGACCGAGCAGGACGCGGCGATCTCGGCCATCGTGAACGACCGCGAGTCATACATCCGCTGCGCCTTGTCGACCAAGGTCGGGGTCATCTTCGGTGTGCGGCCGCCGACCCGCCCGCGGGCGCGGGCCGCGGCCAGACCTGCGGCGGTGCGTTCGGCGATCAGGGCGGCCTCGTACTCGGCCATCAGCGCGAACATGCCGAACACCAGTTTGCCGTGCGCGGTCGTGGTGTCGATGATCCCGTCGGTCAGCGACCTGACCGAGACCCGGCGTTGGTCGAGGGTGGTGACGATGTCGATCAGGTCTTTAAGGTTGCGGCCGAGCCGGTCGATCTTCCACACCACCAGGGTGTCGGCGGGGCGCAGATCGGCCAGGCACGCCTGCCACTGCGGCCGGTCGGCCTTGGTGCCCGAGGCGTGGTCGGTGTAGACCTTCAGGCAGCCCTCGCCGGCCAGCGCATCCAACTGGGCCCGCGGGTTCTGATCAGCGGTACTGACCCTGGCATACCCGATCTTGTCTCCCACCAGGCGACCCTATCGCAACCCACCTGCGGACGGCAGTTTCGTGGGATTGATTCCGTGGCGAGCTCTGGTGCACCCCACCGCGGGGAAACACCCTCCACCACCAGCCCGTCCCGGGGTCTATCGCAAACGGTCGTCTCCGATAGACCCCCCACCTCCCACGGTTTTTCCCGCTCTCCCGGCCGGGTTGGAGAGGTGCCGGCATATCGAGCCGTATCTGATCGCGTTGAGCCGGGCACCGAACACCAAGAGCGGGGGCATCCTCTCTCCTGCCGAGCAGGCCCGCAGGATCCTCGCCGTGGCAAACTTCCTGCGGGAAATCACCGAATGGGGATGGTCGGATGCCCCGGCACGGCAACTGCTGTTCCGCTCCGATATTCCCCGCCTGCCCCGCCCTCTGCCCCGTTACCTGCCGCCGGACAGCGACAGGATGCTCGCCCACGCCCTGTTGGAATCATCCAACCGTCTGGTAGCCGATGCCCTGTTGCTGCAACGGGCCTGCGGACTGAGGATCGGTGAACTCCTGGACCTGGAAATGGATTGCGTCCACCAGCTCTCCGGCAACGGGGCCTGGCTGAAGGTCCCGTTGGGCAAGATGAAGACCGAGCGGATGGTGCCCCTTGATGATGACAGCGTGGCCCTGTTGGATCGGATCATCGCCACCCGGTCTCCGGGCCAGGCGATCACCCACCCCGTGAGCGGCAAACCCGTGCAGTTCCTCTTCACCCACCACGGGACGCGACTTCACGTTGGCTGTGTGCGCTCAGAGCTGGACCGCGCCGCGGCCAGCGCCGGGCTGGGGCACGTGACCACCCACCAGCTGCGCCATACCTACGCCACGGCCCTGATCAATGCCGGCGTCACCCTCCAGGCCCTGATGAGC
Source organism: Pseudarthrobacter sp. P1 (assembly GCF_050156935.1). Lineage (NCBI taxonomy): Bacteria > Bacillati > Actinomycetota > Actinomycetes > Micrococcales > Micrococcaceae > Pseudarthrobacter > Pseudarthrobacter sp. P1. The sequence continues at coordinate 1,311,494 of NZ_CP189584.1, forward strand.
CTGTTGGGGCACGTCTCGGCGGAGATGAGCCTGCGCTACGCCTCCCTCTTTGATTCCACCGTCCGCACCGAATACGAACGGGCCCTGGACCTGGCCAAAACCCGCATCGGCACCACGACCGGAGCGGGAAGGACGCTGCTGCCGATCACGGCCGTGACCGGCGGCAACTGGCGTGGGACACCGACCATCAAATCCCGCCTCGCCGGCGGCTATTGCCTACGCGCCCCGGCCCAGGAAGCATGCCCGTATGCGAACATCTGCGAGCATTGCCCCAGTTTCCGCACCGAGAACAGCAACCTGCCGGTGCTTCAAGCCCAACGCAAGGATGCCGCCCTGCTGGCCCAGGACGCCCGGGGCCGTGGCTGGGACAGCGAAGCACGAAGGCACCAAGCCCTGGTCAAACAGCTGGACCTGCTCATCGAGGAAACCGGCACGGCATGAACACGGAACCACTGAACGAGAGAATCGAAGCAGCCCTGCGCCAGCTCACCGGCCAGGGCGCCCGGATCAGCATCACCGCGGTTGCAGCCCAGCTAGGAATCCCGCGCTCGAGACTCTACCGCAACGCAGCGGCGCGCGAGCTCATTCACCAACGCATCTCCACGGCACACCGGGATGCGGGCGGAAACCTTGCCGCCGAGGTCAACCGTCTCGGCGTTCTCATCGATGCACTTGCCGCGCGGGTCCGCAACCAGGAAGAACGCCTCCGGCAACTCGAAGGCAGGCCGCACACCACACCGCAATAAGCCACCGCGATTAGCCGGTTATGGCGCAAGCCAACCCAAAATTAGCCGGTTAAGCCTACGACAACGCCCTGATGGAATCAACGATCGGGCTGTACAAGACCGAGCTCATCGACCGCGACCGCCACATGACCTGGAAGTCACGGCAGCAGGTGGAAAACGAAACGGCCCGCTGGATCCACTGGTACAACTCCGAACGGCTCCATTCCGGCATTGGTGATATCCCGCCAGCCGAATTTGAAAAAAACCATCAACAAGCGTGTATTCTGTCATCGCAGACTGCATAAACCGGGTCTCCATCAAACCCAGAGTGGTTCACACACCCGTGAGCGCAGCTCTCGCGCCAGGGTGGCGAACCCGTAGTCGAGGAGGTCGGGGTTGGCCACGGTGCGCGCAAAGAACCTTGAGATTGTCGCGTTCGAGGGCACCGTGCCAAACACGCCGGTCCCGGCGCGCAGGATGTCTAGGTCGGAGACGTGTTCCCCGCCGCCGGCGAGCATCACCGCCAGGGATCCCAGGATCGTGCCGGGCCGGTGTGTGGCGGCGGGCGGAACGAACTGGCCCAGCCGGTCCTCGCACAGGTCCCGGAACCCGAGCGGGTCAACGAGGGAGGTGACCACGTTCAGGCCGGCGTGGGAGACCAGCGACTGGCCGGTCGCGGCGACCGGAAGGGCGGGGAAAACTCCGGTATTCTTGGACATCAGAAAGGTGCTTCTTTCAGCCGGTGGAACAGTGCGTCAACAACACTATTTTCCCAGCCTGGGAAGCACCTTTCGTCGGTTAAACACACCCCCGAGGCGGCACCATCATGAAACCCCCGGGCTAAGGTTTTGGCGGGCGTCGTAGTGGCCTGTATTTGCCGGGTTTGATCTGGATGGTGCTTAACCGTGAACGCCACCTCGTTACCGGGGGCAGGCTTGGACATTCTCAGGGAGCTTGGATGTCCGGGTGACGGTTTTTGCGCAGTCGGATGAGGCGCAAGATGATGCCGGCGGCGAACATAAGGATGCCGAGCCCCACCGACAGTGGCGGAAGGGTCGCGACCAGGACCACACAGGCCAGTGCCCCGGTCACTTGGAGGGCTTTGGGGTAGCGGCGATCCGTGGCGGGCTGGGTGAAAGCGGCGATGTTGGCCACAAGGTAGTAGATGAGCACGCCGAAGGAGGAGAAACCGATCGCGCCGCGCAGGTCTGCGACGACGATGACTGCGCAGATCACCACGGCCAGGGCGGCTTCCGCCCGGTGCGGGACCTTGTAGCGGGGGTGGACGGCGGCTAGCCAGTGCGGCAGGTCGTGCTCGCGGGCCATGGCCAGGCTGGTCCGGCCAAGCCCGGCAATGAGGGCCAGCAACGCTCCGAGTGCGGCCACTGCTGCACCCACGCGGACGATGGGGGCAGCCCAGCCCCAGGACCCGTTCGCGACGGCCGCTGCCAGGGGTGTGGGGTTCCCGGATACTCCCTCGGGTCCGATGGTTGCCAGGAGCGTAACCGCGATGATGGCGTAGATGACGACGGTGATGGCCAGGGCGATCCCGATCGCGCGCGGGATGGTGCGCTTGGGGTTGCGGACCTCCTCGCCCATCGTCGCGATCCGCGCGTAGCCGGCAAACGCGAAGAACAACAGCCCTGCTGACTGCAGGATCCCGTACCAGCCGTGGGCCAGCAACCCGTCCCCAAGCATCTTCCCCGGATCGGGTGTGGAGCCGCCCCAACAGGCGGCAACGGCTATGGCCAGGGCCGCGATGACGCCTATGACCAGGATCCGTGTCAGCCCCGCGGTCCGGGTGACCCCGTGGTAGTTCACCGTGGCCAACAGCACGACGGCGGCGATTGCCACCGGCCGTTCCCAGCCGGCCGGGGCGGCATAGGCGGCAAACGTCATCGCCATGGCCGCTGCACTGGCCGTCTTGCCGATCACGAAACCCCACCCGGCCAGGAAGCCGGACCATGGCCCCAGACGTTCGCGTCCATAGACGTATGTCCCGCCCGACGTCGGATAAACCGCGGCGAGCTGCGCTGAGGACGTCGCGTTGCAAAAGGCCACCACGGCCGCAACGACGAGCCCGATCAGCAGGCCAGATCCGGCCGCGGCCGCGGCCGGGGTGAAGGCCGCGAACACTCCTGCCCCGATCATCGACCCGAGGCCGATCACGACGGCGTCAAAAGTGCCCAGCCGGCGAGCCAAGGCCTGGGGGTTGCTCACCGGTGTTCTCCTTCTGGAGGCTTGGGCAGGACTTCGGCGGCGAGTTCGGCAATGGACCGGCGGCCCTCATCCAGTGCGTCCAAGCCGGCCGCCGTGGCCCGGTAGACCCGGCGCGGGCGCCCATCGACCACTTCCGGCCGGGAGAGCAGCAGGCCCTCGTACTCCATCCGGTGCAGCGTCGGGTACAGGGTTCCAGGGGAAATGGTGTATCCGTGGTTCGCCAGTTCCTCGGACATCCAGGCGCCGTGGATGTCTTCTTCGGCGGCGTGGTGGAGGATGTGCAGCCGCACCGCTGCACGCATCAATTCACGCATGAATCTCCCCAAGTATCGTAGATGGATATCGGAAGTTGATATCCAAAGTGAAGAATACCGCACCACCTTCATGCGGCTTGCCCGGGCGCGAAAAATTCTCGGAAAACACTCGAAATCGCCCGATAGGATCGTCCCGGCAACCGTCGGTACCCTAGCCGTCGGTGCCCTGGCCGTCGGTGTCGACTCTAGGTGGTGTGGAGGTTGGTGGGCCGGTGGTCGGTGCCGCGCATTCGGATGGCGACCACTATCCCGGAGGCGGCGGTCAGCGCCGCGACGACGGCAACGGCGGCCGGGATGCCGTAAGCGTCCGCGAGCAGGCCGGAGAGCAGGGCGCCGACGGCGAATCCGCCGTCGCGCCACAGCCGGTACACCCCGACGCTTCGGGCACGCCAGGCCGGGTGGGCGACGTCCCCGACGGCGGCCAGCAGTGTGGGGTAGACCATGGCGGTTCCCGTGCCGAGCAAGATGGCGGCAGCGAGCCAGAGATTGAAGCTGTGTCCCAGCGCGGTCATGGCCAACGCCGCGGCCTGAACCAGCATGCCACCCGCAATCAGCAGCTTGCGCCCGATCCGGTCCGAGAGGGCACCGGTGACCAGTTGCCCGGCGCCCCAGACCGCGGGGTAGACGGCGGCCAGGATGCCAATGCGTCCCACGGACAGCCCGGCGGTGGCGAACAGGATCGGGAACAGGCCCCAGGCCAGGCCATCATTGAGGTTATTGACCATTCCGGCCTGGCTGACCGCTGACAGGGATCTGTCGCGAAAGCTGGTGAGCGTGAAGACTTCCAGGGTGCTCAGAGACGCACCCGCACCGGCATGGCTATCGACGTGGTTCGCGGCTTCCACTGCTGCGTGCTGGCGGGTCTCCCTGACGGCCAGAACGGAGAGTCCGAGCCCGAGGGCAATGTAGGCGGCGCCGAGCAGGAACGGGCCCGGGCGCAGGCCGTTGGATGCGGCGATGTAGCCGGTGGCCAGGGCCGTGGCCGCCAGGCCCAGGTAGCCTGCGGCTTCGTTGAGCCCCATGGCCAGGCCGCGCCGTGCCGGGCCGACAAGGTCCATTTTCATGATCACCGTGGTGGACCAGGTCAGACCTTGGTTGATCCCGAGAATAATGTTTGCTGCCACGATCCACCCCCACGTCGGGCCCCCGACCAACATGAAGGGCACGGGCAGAGCGATGAGCCAGCCGGCCACCAACACGGGTTTGCGCCCGTAGCGGTCCGAGAGCGTGCCGGCAAAGTAGTTGGTTCCCGCCTTGGCCAGGCCGAAGGCGAGAATATAGGTCAGCGCACCGGTATAGAGGCCCTCGTGGAAAACCTGCTGCGCGAGCAGGGGCAACACCGAGCGTTCCTGCCCGAGCGTCCCCCCGACCAGGGCGTTGACGGCCACGAGCAGGATGAACTGGGCCAGGTTTGCCCGCAATCCCAACACAATGCCACTTTACGACCAAATGCGCGCGGTCGCCCGGGCAAGTGTGCCGGAGGTCGGCTACCGCACCAGCGAGTACATCACCGCCGGCCGGCCCACCGTGCACGACGGCGGGCAAACCATGCAAGAAATGACACGCGAGGAACTGCTGGCCCGCGCAGCCGCCGGGACCGTCACCGTCCTTGATGTCCGTCCCACGGAGGAATTCACAGCCGCCCACATACCCGGGGCGCTGTCCATCCCGCTGGAATTGCTGGAGCCAAGGCTGGGCGAGGTGCCCGCCGGGCGCGACATCGTTGCCTACTGCCGCAGCGCCTACTGCGTCCTGGCCTACGAAGCCGTGGACCTGCTGCGGGCCAACGGACACGAGGACCGCCGGCTACACGAAGGCATTCTCGAATGGCGCCTGCCACCGAGGGGCGTGCAGCATAGTGCAGGCAAGCGGCCCGGCGATGCCGCTGCGGCCGGGATCGGGGATGGCTGTGCCGGGCTTCGTCCGGCAGGTGTGTGGACAGGCCGGCCATGCGCATGTTCGGCGGTGGCCGCGATGACGGAAGCCCGCACATCATGGTCCACCCCGGCCAAGGCCTAACGTGGTATTTTTTCCGTTTTCTGAAGCGCCCCCAGATAGGCGTCCGGGTGCAGGGGTGCCGACGAGCTACTGGCAGGAAACATTCCCGGCAGATGCCACTGGGGCAGATATCGTGATGCTTTTTTCCTGCGTTTTGAAGGATGCTGCGAAAGATTTATCGAAGAACTGTTCATGGAGTGCGCTGACGACCACCTCTGAAGCCCGGTCAGGGCTCCCGGAGAAGATTGCCGCGAACCATGCATCCCCTGATTTCCAGAGGGCCAGCCGTGCTCTGCTTTGAGTTCGGCTGGTGTGAGTCCGGTCACGCTAATGGTCCACATACTGTGACAGGAACACTTGTTCAAGTCAATGGTTCGACTAAAGATTTCTGGCCTATTTCCCGACCCAGGGAGGCATTTTCAAGGATCTGACACGAACGCTTGACTTGAACAATTGTTCATGTAGGGTCTATCGAAGCACGGTGACCTGCCTCACTATCACGACGATGTGACTGGCATTCACCGGGACACGTCTTGACAGAAGATTTCCGACTCTTGAAACGGTTGAAGCCATGAATGATGCAGGCACCATTCAGTCCCCTCCAGTGACGACGGGGAATGCAGTGGATTTCTGGGCAGCGAAGCCTTTGGAGGCCTTGGGCGGCGAATATGGGCGGCTACGCTGCCGGTTCATCAATTCCCACCCTGTAGGCAGCTGGGACGACTTCATTCTCTCGGAATGGACGCTGGATTCCTGCGCCTGGGAGGACTTCCACCCCCACAGTGAAACCGCTTTCGTACTGGAGGGCGAACTCCATATTGAGAGCCGGGGCAAGACTGTCATCCTGCGGCCAGGCGATTCGGCCCGCGTCAACCCGGGCAGCCTGGGCCGGTACTGGGCACCCGTCTACGCGCGAATGATCACCATTTACGGTCCCAACCCCGAAGGCCTCGAATCGCACTCCTTCAAGTATTCCGAGGTCTGATCCCGACATTCCCGTATATGACGGGACAACCCAGGCACCGCCGAAGCACTTCAACGCCCGGGCTTCAGCGCGTTCCGGACCGCAACGAAGCAAAAACCTCTGTCAGCGGTAGAAGTCCCCACGGTTCCATGAAAGGCACGACAAATGACACAACACACAACGTCCATCTCAGCGACCCTCATCCGTGATGCGCAGAACGCTACAGATCTGGACGATTGGGGCCCCTGCCCTGAAGCGACCGGACCGCAGACGATGGACACCCGCGGAATCTACCTGTGGAAAGACGAAAACGGTAGCGAATCCGGCATCTGGGAATGCACCGCAGGCCCCTCCCGCTGGGTACTGGAAACGAACGAATTCGTCCACGTCCTCTCCGGCTCGATGACCATCACGGCCGACGGCGGCGAGCCCGAGCTCGTCGGTCCCGGCGACACGATCTTCATCCCCCGCGGCTGGAGCGGCAACTGGGAGATTCACGAGACACTGCGCAAGATCTACGTCATTTTCTGACAGGAACGGGAGCGGCCCCCGGGGCGCAACCCACCAATGATCAGTCTTACAAAAAGTAAGCCAGAGATTCACAACACCAATCACAGGAGAGATCATGGAAACCACAACACAGGGAACGTTCACCAAGGCCGGTTCCATCCACAAGGTGGAAACCGGCTTTATCGGACTGCCGTCAATGAACGTCCCGGGAGTCGAGGCCGCCATCGCCGACTCCCTCACCCACCCCAACGGTTCGGTCATGAGCTCCGGATTCTTCGAGCTCAAGGCCTCCGAGCCGCTGGTCTACACGTACACCTGCGACGAAATGAAGGTTGTCGTGAAGGGTGAATTCATCCTCACCGACCGGGCCACAGGAGAAGTGACCCACGCCAAGGAGCGCGACGTACTCTTCTTCCCCAAGGGAGCAGAAATTACCTTTGAGACCCCCGACTACGGCCTGGGCTTCTTCACCGCCCACGGCTCCATGTCCTAAGCGGCTCCGCCCATGGCCTCCGCCATCAGGCGGTCATGAATTAGTTCACTGGTACCGCCACTTGCCCCTGCAACAGCTAGCCAACACCTGCTGCTGCAGGGGCAAGGACGTCCCATGACGCGCATCAGGAGAGCTCTTCACAGACCCTAGGAGAACAATTGACTTGAACATTTGTTCATGTAAGAATAATTCCGACCTAGTGAGCCACGTCACAAGAGAGTATTGACCATGAGTAGTCAGACAATCGAGTCTTTGCAAGTCCTCGTCGCCAGGCCGGAGGAACTTTACGAGTTGCTTAACGAGGCAGAGGCCTTGCTCCGGCAAGCAGCAATGGCCCATGGGTCTGCCGGCATTAGGGTCACCCGGCATGACCCTGCCCGGTACACATTCGAACTCAGCGACACGGTCCCGTTTGGCGAGACCTGGGAGCAGACAGCCCGGTGACCTTCCTCGCGGGCCCTGCTGCCAGTTTGGTCCGTGCGGCAACAATGGCTCCGTCCTAGCGGACACGCGGGACCGGCCCTTCGTCCCGTCCGCCCCTCGAGCCATCGTCATCGAACTCAAATCAGGCAAGTTCGAACCTGATCACGCCGGCTGACTCAACATTCGCCCTCAGCGGGACTGGCGGTGGCACAGCTTCAACCCACTTCACCGTCAACTCCTGCATTGAGAGGTTCGCTGCCGTCCGCTTGAGTCAGTCCAATAGATGCTGCTGCTAGACAAACAGCGAGGAGAGAATTGTGACTACAGGTATGAAACGAGCAGGAGTTACCGGCTGGGATAGTGTCCAAGCCGGGGACAGAGTGCAGCTGGTCGGCAGCGGACGCCCACAGTATGTTGGACTAGTAGACGCCCGTACAGCGGACGGTGACATCATTTGGGTCCACGACCCTGTTGGTGGCCGCCGCCTGTTCCACATTCAGGATGGCTACGAACTACAGCCGGCCGCATCATGACCGAACCATTTTCCAATGACCGTCATACTGCTCAGGACCGGGAAGCGGACCAGATGCCAGGCCGCAACGGACTGCATCTTTCCAAAACAGAATGATGGTGGCGTATCGCCTAATCTCAGGCAGGGTCCGTGCCTCCCAGCTTGGGTTTCAGGGTTCTTCGACAGTGAAATTCAGGTCTGTCGTGCGGGAACTTAACCCGCCATGACAAGTGGTGCTCTCTGACCGCGGCGTAGTCAGGCAACAGGTCATTGCCTTGCAAGCATACGTTGCCACATACGGTATGACGGGTTTGGCCAGCCAGTCCGCTAATCCCAATAATGGTAATTCGGATCCAAGTAGAAATTGCATCTACGGAAACCGGCTGGCCCGTTTGTCTGCCAACACTGGTTCCAACAGCACTGTTCTCAAACAGGGTAATTGTAGAAATGGAGAGCTCAATGAGTCAGAAATTGCGTTGGGGTGTCATGGGCACCGCCCGCATCGTCCGCAAGACCATTCCGGCGTTGCAGGAAACGAAAAACGGTGAGGTCGTAGGGATCGCGTCCCGCACCGAGGAAAAGGCCAGGGAGTACGCCGACAAGCACGGCATCCCACAAGCGTTTGGCTCGTATGAGGCGCTGCTTGCTTCCCCGGACATCGACGCTGTCTACATTTGTCTGCCGAACGCGCTGCACCTCGAATGGATTCTAAAATCCCTGGACGCAGGCAAGCACGTCCTCTGTGAAAAGCCTTTGGCGATGAGCGGCGCCGAGTGCGAGGAGATTGCGCGCAAGGCCGACGAGACCGGGCTCAAAGTCCTAGAAGGCTTCATGTACCGTTTTCACCCGCGTTTCGAGAAGCTGCAAGAGCTGCTCGCGGCCCATGCGGTGGGCAAATTGACATTCGTCCACGTCGGTCACACCTTCGATGCGGGCGGGGACGACAACATCCGCTGGTATGCCGGGCTCGGCGGCGGCGCACTTTTCGATGCTGGATGCTACTGCGTCAACATGAGCCGGATGGTCACGGCGCAGGAGCCGGCTCGAGTCGCCGCCTTTGGCAACTACCGCGACGCCAACGACGACGGCCGAATCGACACCAGCATTGCGGGCATGCTGCGCTTTCCCGACGGCGCAACCGCGCTATTTGATACCGGAGTGAACCTCGAGCGCCGCAACTTTCTGGAACTCACGGGCACCGAGGGCCGGCTCTACCTCGACAATCCTTTTGGGCTCTTGGAGGAGGATTCGGTCCTGGAGGAGCATCACTTCGGGCAGGAGACCATCTATCACGGGGTCAAGGGCGAAAACCACTTCGTACGGATGGGCGAACACTTCGCCGACAGCGTCCTGAACGGAACGCCGCTCCGCTACGATCTCACGGACGCGGCAAACAACGCGCGGGTGTTGGAAACTCTCGACGAGGAAGCGAGGAAGCAAGAATAGGCGTAACCCAGAGCTCGCTACCCCCCCCGGCGGGATCGACCACATCGCCGGCCTCAGCGCAGACGCCATTACCCAAGTCTCCGATCTGCGCATAGGCCTACTCATCCCCCGGTGCTCGTGCCCAAAGCAGCAAGCTCACCATAGACCCGACTCCCGCGACATACACGGGAAGCCAGTCAGCAAAGGACCTACTATGGCGTCTCACGACCACTTCGCCCGGCTTAACCGGCCCAATATAGAGCGCACGTCGGAGCTGCTCAGCACAACGGGCGGGGCACGCACCGCGACTGCCCTGCACTGCACTGCCGTTCTGTTCGACTGCGACGGGGTGCTCGTCGATTCGGACACCGCCGTTGTGCGTTCCTGGACCCGATGGGCGCACGAGATGAACCTGGACCCAGAGGAAGTCCTCCCTACCGTTTATGGACGACGATCGGTCGATACCGTCGCACAATTCATCGCCCCGTCGAAGCGCCCAGCTGCCGTGGAACTGATCGACGCGCTGGAAATTGAAGACGCAGCTACCGCCACCGAGATCCCCGGCGCCGCCGAACTCCTGGCAGCAATCCCCGCTGGCCGGTGGGCTACAGTGACCTCCGCGTCACGCGACCTGGCCCACGCCCGACTATCCGCCGCCGGGCTCACCGCTCCCGAGGTACTGATAACGGCCGGAGACGTCCGACACGGCAAACCGCACCCCGAAGGCTACCTGGCCGCAGCACAACGTCTAGGCGTGCCGGCAGATCAGTGCGTCGTGGTCGAAGACGCCCCGGCCGGCATTCGAGCGGCACGCGCCGCTCAAGTGGCACACGTCCTTGGCGTCGGCAGCCGTGACATCTGCGAACACCATCCGGACGCCTTAGTCCCTGATCTACGGTCCGTGTACTGGACCCGTGCCGGCCTCGAAATCCAGTAAACAAATCAAATGTTAGGTATGCTCTAACCAGACGTCAGGAATGGGACAAGCCAACGACAACCCTGGATACGTCGGGATCGGGATTCTCTTGGTCGTGGGTTCGATTCCCGCCCCGGAATTTTTCAAGCTGAACGGTACCAACGGGAGTTATGCGGCTATTTTTTCTGTCGTTTCCAGTGGCCGGTTGATCCACGCGGGGCCGGGCAGTGCGAGGATTTTGGGGTCGGCGTTGGTGGTGAAGCGTTCGGGATGGTTCGCACGCGCCTGGGCGAGCGTTGCCGAGCGTTCCCTGGCCACGCCGGCGGCGTGGCCGTAATGGACGTTCGCGGGCGTGTGGAAGCCGATGCCGGAGTGCTGGTGGTGGACTCTTCTATGTCTGTCAAGCGGCTTCCTGCACCTTTTTGGCCTGAGCCGAGACAGTCAGAATCCTGAACACCCGACGGGCCAGATAGCGCTTGACGCAACGTCGGATTTCCTTGTCGGTTTTACCTTCGGCACGTCGTTTCTCGACGTAGTCGCAGGTTTCAGAGTCGCAGGTCATCCTGGTGATCGCAGCCATGTGAAGAGCACTGTTGAGCCTTCTATCGCCTCCACGGTTCAGCCGATGCCGAACGGTGTTCCCGGACGATGCAGGGATGGGATTCACGCCGGCCAGACAGGAGAAGGCAGCCTCGCTACGGACCCGTCCCTCGTGCGACCACACCACCAAACATTTCGCCGCGGCGACCGCCTGGAAACCCTTCTCCTCAAGCAGGGGTGCGGCCTCGCTGACCTTGACCAGCTCGTCCAGCTTTTGCTCGTTGGACTTCAACTGCTCACCGAGGTCCAGGATGTGTTTGGCGAGGCGGACCGCCTCGGAGCGGGCGATACTCAAAGCCAGTTCTTCCTCGCGTTCACGCCAGCGTGAGATCTCCTCGATCTGGACCGGGGTGAGCTTCCTGCGGGAATCACTTCCGAGACTGTTACTTCGTACCAGAGCGTTCAATGCGTTGATCGAACGGGTACGGCCCTTGGTCATGGATTCCCGGGCGGTGACCAGGATCCGCAAGCCCTGGCGGATCCCTTCGTTCAAGCGGGGACGGCGCAGTTTCTCAACCGGCAACGACAGAACTGCCATGGCCATCCGGTGGGCGTCCAAGGCATCGGTTTTACCGACGCCGCGGTTCTTCTTGGCATCCATGCGAGGAGCCTCGGCGATGGGGAATCCGTGGGCGGCCACGGTACCGGCGAGGATCGCACCGTAGGACGCGGCTCCTTCGATCACCCAGAGGGTGTCGGCGTCGGCGTTGGTGCGGCGTGCGACCCACTTGATGGCACGGTTGATACCGGCTGCGGTAGTCGGGAAAGACTGGGTATCCAGCAGTGCGCCATTGGTGGCGTCAAGGATGGCGTAGACATGGTTGCGTGCGTGAGTGTCGACACCCACGACAAACGGGTGGCAATGAGAGACGATAGACAGAGCGGTCACCGTGATTTTCCTCTTGTGATGGACTTGGTTGGTGGCCGTTGACGGCCGGTGCCAGTCCGGGTAGGAATCACGACGGAACAGAACTGTGAGGGGTCACGCCCGTGAGGGTGGACAATCTTCTAATCAAGCTACCGTGGTGGGCCGGACGGGTACCGGCCGAACCATCCTGGTAGACGGACAAGTCCACAAAAGGACACCCTGAGGGTCAGTTGTACCAAGGGTCACGCCTGCAGTGTGGAGCGGCCGGTAACTATCCTGCCAGCCAGTCCCAGACCAGCTAAAACAAGTCTCACAGTTGTACCAGTCCACGAAGCACCGATGAAGGCCCAGGCGTCATGGACTGACGCGAAGCGCTCCGGGAATTCCGGACCGTATTTCAGGGTCTTGAACAGCGACTCGATGTTATTCCGAATTCGGAATAACAGCGATTATCCCGTGCCCGTGATTATGCCGAGTACGGGCCCGTTGCGGGATGTTTGTGCTGGTCAGAGGGCTGCCGCGGCTTGAATCCCTCGGCATAATTCAGAGTGCGTCGAGGTAGGCAAGCAGCGAGTCGTCCGAGGGCCGGTATCGGTTTGGTGCCGCGTCTGGAGGCGTGGTCCGGTCCAGTGCGCGTTGTTTGATGGCGAGGTCGGCGTGCATGTAAATCTGTGTGGAGGCGATGCTTTCGTGGCCGAGCCAGAGTGCGATGACCGAGATGCCCACACCGGCTTCGCGTAGGAACATGGCGGCGCTGTGGCGAAGAACGTGTGGTGTGATTCGCCTGGTCGCCAGCGACGGGCAGTGGGATGCCGCCGCGGTGGCGTATTTGTTCACGAGCCATTCAACGGCATCGGTGCTCAGCGGTGTGCCATTCCGGCTGGGGAACAGCGGCGAGTCCGGTGGGGCGTCATTTGCCTTCAACCATTCCCGCAGCGTGGCCACGGTGCCAGCCGTCAAGGGCGTGGATCGTTGTTTGCGACCCTTCCCACGGCAACGAACTGGGCTCCGGTCCTCAGGATCACGTCGTCACGGCGCAGACCGGTGAGTTCGGTGACGCGCAATCCGGTTTGGACTGCGAGGAGCAGTAGCGCGTGGTCGCGACGACCGATCCAGGTGTCTTGGTCGGGGATGGTGAGGATCGCCTCGACCTCTTCTTTGGTGAGGAACGTAACGATTGCTCGGTCGAACCGCTTCTGTGGGATCGCCAGGACCCGCGAGATCAAATCGGCATGTTCGGGGTGCTCGAGCGCGGCGAAGCGGAAAAGCGAATGGATCGCGGCCAGGCGGGCGTTGCGCCTTCGTACGGTGTTTCCCCGCCCGGTTTCCAGATAGGTCAGGAACGCCCCGATCGTTGGGGCGTCGAGGTCGGTGAAGTCCAGGTTCGCGGGCGCGAGGTTCTTGCTGTCGTCGATGAACCCCAGGAGCAACCGGAACGTGTCCCGGTAGGCGGCGATGGTGGCCGGGCTGACTTGCCGTTGGGTCAGGAGGCGGTCGCTGAAGAACTTTTGCAAGGTGGGGGCAAGAGCGCTCATGGCAGTTCTCCAAGGAATTCTTCCAGACGCTGCCCGACGATGGCGAAGAGCTCGGGTGCTGCTTGGAGGTACCAGTAGGTGGAGACCGGATCACTGTGTCCAAGAACTGCTGGGAGCAGCGGTATGCGGGCATCAACATCGGCATGCTGTTGGTGCCAGTCGATCAGTTGGCGAACGGCATAGCTATGGCGGAGGTCATGAATTCGGGGCCGGGGCCGCTCCCCTCACCCGGTCAGCCCGGCTTGGTCGATCAGGTGCGGAAACGTCGCGTGAATCGAGTCCTTGTTCATTCTGGTGCCCCGGATTGAGACGAACACCGACGGTGACACCGGGTCCGGGAAATGGCGGTCGACGCAGTCGAAATAGCGCTGGAGTGCCCGGAGGGTTGTTTCGTGCAACGGCACCTTTCGGCCTCCTCGCTTGGCATGCCGGATTACCAGCAGTAAGTGCTTTTTGTCGAGGTCCTCGCGGGTGAGCGCCAGAGCTTCCCCAAGTCGCAGGCCGGTGACTGAAAGCAACCCGATGAACGTCTCGTAGGTGGCGGCACGCAGTGGCGGGTTCAGGGACCGGGAGGCCGCCATCAGCGCTGCAATGTCTGCGGCGGAGTACAAGTACGGCGCAACACGCTGCTGCCGGGCCGGCAGCAGACCGCGTGGGGGCACTTCTGTGTCCGGGTCCAGGTAGCGCAGGTACTCGGCGAAGCCGCGGATGATACCGAGGCGTTGATGCCACCAGATCGGCTGAGCGTTTACGGGCTGGATTGCCCATGCAAGGGCCAGTTCGGTCCTGACATGCCCGGCGCCCTTCTCGTGAAGGTAGCCGATGAAGTCCGGCAACAACGATGCGGCATCGACGAGTTTGAAGCCCAGACCACGACGCATGGCGAGATAGGAGTCGACCGCTGCGGAAAGATCGGTCATGACGCACCCGGCCAGGGCCGCGCCAGCTCGCGCGTCAGCGCGGGATCGACGGTTGCATAGGACACGGTGACCGCCATGCTCCGGTGTCTCATGACCTGCGCGATCTCCGGCCATGAAGCGCCGTTGCGCACCAGCGCGGTCGCGGCGCCGCGCCGGAGCCGGTGTGCACCCAATACGGGCAGCCCAACGCGACGGCACAGGCGCGACACCACGTCACCAACGCCAGTGGGACTCATCGCACCTTCCGGTGCTCTCATCTGAACGAACAAGGCGCGACAACCCGGCGGGAGCCGCCGATGGCCGTCATGGAGGTAGCGCACGATCGCTTCACCGACGTCGATGGGGATCGGGAGAAGCTCCTGGCGGTTGCCCTTTCCCCGAATCATGATTTCACCATGCCGCCAGTCGACGTCATCGACCCGCAAACCGGCCACCTCACCACGGCGCAGTCCCAGCCGCCACAGAAGCGTCAGAATCGCGCGGTCCCGCAGCCCGACGTCGCGGCTGCAATCACAGCCACCAAGCAGCCGTGTGAAATCGCCTTCGTCGAGTTCACACGGCACGTTTTGACGGTATCCGGCAAGATTCGGCAGGGCCGCAGCGAGCGGTTCGGCGGTGATGCCCGTGACGTGGAGGAACCGCAGAAAAGAGGCCAACGCGCCCACCGTCTTCTTAGACCACCCGACGCTTGAGCGTGCGGCCAGTGCTGCGATATAGGCGGCCACCTCAGCCGCCGAGAGCTCCTCCAACCGGGAATCCCGTTCCTTGCAGAAGCATTCGGCGACATGCATGTTGCCCGATATCGAACTCTCGGCAAGGCCACGCTCAGTGACCAGATAGCTGCGATACCGCTCAAGAAGCTGCGCGACGTGATCCACTGGTGATGGGACCTCGGGCGCAACGTCGATCCCACGCAAATAAGCGATCGGAAGCGCAAAATTCGCGACCGATACCAATGTCGTCAGCCCCTCGGCCCGTCGAGCCGCAACCAACCGCTCCACGCATACAGCATCCAGATCACCGACGGCCAAACCTTGGTTGAGCATCCAACGAGCCAGCACGGCGAACTGCCGCAACCTCCAGTGAACGGAGTCTGGCGCATAACCCCGACCTTCGAGGCTAACCCAATACCCCTCGACATACAACGAAAGTGGACCAGCAACACCAACTGACTGCCGCTTCTTCATCTTGGCCTCCTCTGAACGAAAAACCCGTACAGAGCAAGCATCAAACGCCTCAGGATTATGCCGAAGGATTCAAGCCGCGGCAGCCCTCTGACCAGCACAAACATCCCGCAACGGGCCCGTACTCGGCATAATCACGGGCACGGGATAATCGCTGTACGGGTTGTCGGGGATGTGCGGGGCCGAAATGCGACCGGGTGATATCCATGTCCACCAGCAGCGAGGCCAGGGCCTTGGACGTCATGGCGGCCCCGCCGTCGGCGTGCAGGTCACCTTCGGCTCCACCGGAGGCGTGGCCCGCTTTCTGCGGGTGATCGTCGCCTCGACATCACCGCCGGAGTCGGCGTAGGCCGTGGAGACCTTCACGACCGTATCGGTGCACACCCCGGCCCGGGCGGCGACGGCCTGCTGGGTGGGTGCCGGCCCGTCGCGGCAGGGGTTGTCTTCATCGAGCTCCCGCAGGATCCGGGCCCGGCGGACCTGCTGGGCCGGATGGGATCCCGTGCGGGTGAGCCCGGTCAGCATCCGCCGCTCCGACGGGCTGAGCCTGACCGGCCGTGACTTTGTCCTGGCCATGACGGCCCCGTTCCCGGCGGGCGGAAGGGGAAGAACCCGCCGCCACCATCATGCCTCAAGTACTACGAGCATTAGAAGCGACGCTCTACTAGTAGATCGTCGTGGCTAAGGTGCGCAGTTGGAGGGATGATGTTCCTGGCGGGTTCTTCCCCGACCGCCCGCCGGGAGCGAGACCACGATGTCCAGGACGAAGTCGCGGCCGGTGGCGCTCAGCCCGGCGGAGCGGCAGCTGCTGACGGCTCTGACCCGCACGGGCTCGCATCCGGCCCAGCAGGTTCGCCGGGCCAGGATCCTGCTCGAGCTGGACGAGAACAGCCCCGGCCGCCACGGGCCGGTTCCCGCCCAGACGGTGGTGGCCGAGCGGGCCGGCGTTGCCGTTGACACGGTCGTTAAGGTCTCCAAGGCCTACGCCGACCGGGGCGGCGACGTCGTCGCCACGATCACCCGGAAGAAGCGGGCCACGCCGCCGGTGGAACCGACCGTCACCGGCGAGGTCGAAGCCCGCCTGATCGCGCTGGCCTGTTCCGCCCCTCCCGAGGGCAAGGACCGGTGGAGCCTGCGCCTGCTCGAGAAGCACGTCGCGCTCATCGAGGACATCCCCGACCTGGACCACTCCACCATCGGGCGGGTCTTAAAAACGGAACTTCGCCCCCACCTGAAACAGTGCTGGACCATCCCGCCGCACGCCAACGGGGAGTTCGCCGCCCGGATGGAAGACGTCCTGGACATCTACGCCACGCCCTTCGACCCGGATCGGCCGGTGGTGTGCATGGACGAGAAGCCCTACCAGCTCCTCGCCCACGCCCGGGACCCGATCCCGGCCGCGCCCGGGCGCGACCGCAAGGAGGACTCGGAGTACGTCCGGTGCGGGACGTGTTCGATCTTCGTGTGGGTCGAGCCCCTGGCCGGCTGGCGGCACGTGGACGCCCAATCCCGCCGCACCATGCTCGACTGGGCCCACCAGGTCGAGCGCCTGCTCACCGTCGACTACCCCGACGCCGGGAAGGTCGTGCTGGTGATGGACAACCTCAACACCCACACGATCGGCTCGCTCTACGAGACGTTCGCACCGGCCAAGGCCCACGCCCTGGCCCAGCGACTCGAGATCCACCACACCCCCAAGCACGGGTCCTGGCTGAACATCGCCGAGATCGAACTCTCCGCCCTCACCCGCCAATGCCTGGACAGGCCAATGCCTGGACAGGCGCATCGACGACCTCGACGTACTTAACCACGAACTGGCCGCCTGGCAAGCCAGCACCAACGCCGACCAGCGGCAGGTGAACTGGCACTTCACCACCAGCGACGCCCGCACCAAGCTCCGCCACCTATACCCCGAATATTAGAGACGACGATCTACTAGTGCCAATGCCGTGTAGTTAGGGACTGTCGCGAAATTAGTTGCGTTTCTTCCCGGGGTGGTGCCATCTGAAGTATGGGCGTAACGGTGGAGATTGAACAGGCGCTGGCGGCGAAGTTCCGGGTGCTTTTCCCTCATCTGGATGAGCGGCAGCGTCGTTTGTTGATGGGGGCCGAGGCCCAGGTGTTGAGCCATGGTGGGATCCGGGCAGTGGCCCGGGCCGCGGGATCCTCGGAGCATACGGTCTCGCGGGGAATGCACGATCTGGATGCCTGTGAAGCACCGTTGGGCAGAACGCGTCTGCCTGGCGGGGGCCGGAAGAGGCTGTCCGAGATGGATGCCGGGCTGCGGCCGGCGTTGCTCGCGTTGGTCGAGCCGGACGAGCGCGGGGACCCGATGTCGCCGTTGCGGTGGACGACGAAATCGACCCGCATACTCGCCACGACGTTGACGGCCCAGGGCCACCGGGTCGGTGCGGACACCGTCGCCGGGCTGTTGCACCAGGAGGGATTCAGCCTGCAGTCCAACGCCAAGACCCTGGAGGGCAAGCAGAGCCCGGACCGCGACGCACAGTTCCGATACATCAACGATCAGGCCAAGGCCCACCGGGAGACGGGGACCCCGTTCTCAGCGTGGATGCCAAGAAGAAGGAACTTGTCGGTGACTACCGCAACGGGGGAAAGGAATGGCGGCGGGCGGGTGATCCTGTGCCGGTGAACACCCATGATTTTCCGGACGAGGACCTGGGCAAAGCCCTTCCGTACGGGATCTATGACATGGCGGCGAATGCCGGCTGGGTCAATGTTGGCACCGACCATGACACCGCCGCGTTTGCCGTTGAGTCGTTGCGGCGCTGGTGGAACGGGATGGGTCGCGAAAGCTACCCGCAGGCTCGGAGGCTGCTGGTCACCGCCGACGCCGGCGGGTCCAACGGATACAGGCCCCGTGCGTGGAAGGACGGGTTGGCTGCCCTGGCCACCGAGACGGGATTGTCGATCACTGTCTGCCATTTCCCGCCGGGGACCTCCAAATGGAACTCCATCGAGCACCGTTTGTTTGCGCAGATCACCATGAACTGGCGCGGCAGGCCCCTGGTCAGCCACGAGGTCATCGTCAACACCATCGCGGCCACGACCACCCGCACCGGTTTGCGCGTGCACGCCGAACTTGACACAGGGCGGTACCCTACCGGGGTCGCCGTCAGTGACCAGCAGATGGCGGACCTGCCGATCACCCGCCACGACTGGCATGGCGACTGGAACTACACCCTGCGCCCGGCGGCTCCGGAACATTCCGCCCATGAGACTGACGGGGAGCCCCCACGCCCGGACCACGCATGGCTGCACCATCCGGCCCTGACCGGGATCGAGTACCCTGCCTGGGAACAGCTGATCGAGCAATTGGGCGTGGCCCGACACGCCCAACGCGAAGCAGCCCTTCACCAGCGCCGCGGCCACGCCAGGCGTGCAACTGCCGGCACCGGCCGCAAAGCAGTCCTCACCTTGGCAGACCGCACCGCCATCACCCTGCTCTATCAGCGGTTCGCCCCGCCACAACGCACCCTCGCGCACCTATTCGGTGTGACCCAGCAGACCATCCACCGTGTCATCCAACAGACCCGTGCACTGCTCACCGTCATCGGCTACACCCCCGAACCCGCCGGCCTCCGACTAACCACCGCGGCCGAGATAGCCACACACGTAGCCAATGCCGGCGCCGTCATCCCGGAACAAACCAAAGCCACAGGTTAATAATCGACAGTCCCTTAAGCTCGGTTTGGTGTTGTCAAGGCGGTTGCGCCGGTGAGGATTTCGACGTCAATGACTGCCGTGTAGCTTCTCCGGTTGGGTTTGGGTCCGCGGGCCTGGTATTTCGAGATCGCGCGTTTGACGATCCGGGGGCAAACCCGCAGGCGTCGTGCGGGCAGCAGGTGTGCCAGGACGTTGCGTCCGATGGTCCCGACGAGATCAATGGTGGAACCGGTGGTCGTGTTCGCGGCCTGGATGATGAGGTCGGTGGCCGTGTCCAGGGCGATGCTGAAACTGGCCCGGTCCGGGTCGAGGCCGGGGTCGGTGTTGGTCGCGTCGGCCATCGCGGTGCGCAGCAGCTGGTAGGCGACCAGGAACGCATAGATTTCCTGCTCGATGCCCCCGGGGGTGCGTGAACGCAGCACCTTTCCGCCGAGCATGGTTGATTTCAGGTCCCGGAAGGACGTCTCGATCTCCCAGCGTTCGTGGCAGGGCCGGATGAGTTCCGGCGCCGGGGCCAGCCGGTGGTCGGTCAGCGAGGTGGCCAACCGGTAAAGGCTCCGTTGTGTCCCGGCGGTGGTCTTGACGGTGATCTCGGCGTCGATGACGCGCACCTCGGTGGGTCCGAGCCGTGAGAGGTAGGACCCGTCGGGGTAGCGGGCCAGCACCGGGAGCTTGCGCCCAGCCTTGATGCGCACCAGGAACGCGGCCCCGGTCCGGGCGATGCCGGCCAGCAGGTCCCGGGCGGCGAAATTGCGGTCAGCCAGCACGATCATGCCCGGGCCCATGCTGCGGAACAGGGCCGGGGTGTAGGTCGTTTCCCCGGTTCCGGTCGGCCCGAACACGGCATCGAGCAGCGTGCGGGTGCCGCAGGCCACCAGGGCCACCAGGCGGGCCTGGGGAAAGCCGGTCCCGCCGTGGTTCCCGGCCTGCTTGGTGTAGCGGGTGAGGACGGCCGGGGCATCGGGCAGCGTCAGGATCGTCCCGTCGATCGCGCAGACCCTCAACCCGCGGAACCGATCGCCCCCGGCACCGGTGATGGCCGCCGGGCCGCGGAGCAGGTCGAAGATCCAGCGCAACGGTGCGGCCCCGATCCGGCGCCGGGCCTGGGACAACGCCCCTGCACTGACCGGCAGCACCCCGCAGGCCAGCCCGGAGGTGAGTTTGCGCCAAACCCGGGCATATCCGAGGCCGGGAAACAGGACAGAGGCCAGCACAAAGTAGACCACCACGCGGGCCGGCAACGAACGGATCCGTCCCTGGATCCTGCCGGTGGCTTCCAAGGCGTGGTCGATCATTTCCGGCGGCAGGTGCCGGGTCAACTCACCCAGATGCCCCGCGGCGAAAGGACCGGCGGGTGCAGCGGGGGGATCGGGCATGGCAGAATGCATGGGAGCGGAGTTTTCTGTTTCAGTTGGTCTTGGTCGATTACCTGAATACCAGAAAACTCCGCCCTTTTTCTCCCACCGACACGCCGGCAAAGCCAGGCCTTGACTACGGCTTGCCCCCGTTAAGGGACTGTCGATTATTAACCTGTGGCTTTGGTTTGTTCCGGGATGACGGCGCCGGCATTGGCTACGTGTGTGGCTATCTCGGCCGCGGTGGTTAGTCGGAGGCCGGCGGGTTCGGGGGTGTAGCCGATGACGGTGAGCAGTGCACGGGTCTGTTGGATGACACGGTGGATGGTCTGCTGGGTCACACCGAATAGGTGCGCGAGGGTGCGTTGTGGCGGGGCGAACCGCTGATAGAGCAGGGTGATGGCGGTGCGGTCTGCCAAGGTGAGGACTGCTTTGCGGCCGGTGCCGGCAGTTGCACGCCTGGCGTGGCCGCGGCGCTGGTGAAGGGCTGCTTCGCGTTGGGCGTGTCGGGCCACGCCCAATTGCTCGATCAGCTGTTCCCAGGCAGGGTACTCGATCCCGGTCAGGGCCGGATGGTGCAGCCATGCGTGGTCCGGGCGTGGGGGCTCCCCGTCAGTCTCATGGGCGGAATGTTCCGGAGCCGCCGGGCGCAGGGTGTAGTTCCAGTCGCCATGCCAGTCGTGGCGGGTGATCGGCAGGTCCGCCATCTGCTGGTCACTGACGGCGACCCCGGTAGGGTACCGCCCTGTGTCAAGTTCGGCGTGCACGCGCAAACCGGTGCGGGTGGTCGTGGCCGCGATGGTGTTGACGATGACCTCGTGGCTGACCAGGGGCCTGCCGCGCCAGTTCATGGTGATCTGCGCAAACAAACGGTGCTCGATGGAGTTCCATTTGGAGGTCCCCGGCGGGAAATGGCAGACAGTGATCGACAATCCCGTCTCGGTGGCCAGGGCAGCCAACCCGTCCTTCCACGCACGGGGCCTGTATCCGTTGGACCCGCCGGCGTCGGCGGTGACCAGCAGCCTCCGAGCCTGCGGGTAGCTTTCGCGACCCATCCCGTTCCACCAGCGCCGCAACGACTCAACGGCAAACGCGGCGGTGTCATGGTCGGTGCCAACATTGACCCAGCCGGCATTCGCCGCCATGTCATAGATCCCGTACGGAAGGGCTTTGCCCAGGTCCTCGTCCGGAAAATCATGGGTGTTCACCGGCACAGGATCACCCGCCCGCCGCCATTCCTTTCCCCCGTTGCGGTAGTCACCGACAAGTTCCTTCTTCTTGGCATCCACGCTGAGAACGGGGTCCCCCGTCTCCCGGTGGGCCTTGGCCTGATCGTTGATGTATCGGAACTGTGCGTCGCGGTCCGGGCTCTGCTTGCCCTCCAGGGTCTTGGCGTTGGACTGCAGGCTGAATCCCTCCTGGTGCAACAGCCCGGCGACGGTGTCCGCACCGACCCGGTGGCCCTGGGCCGTCAACGTCGTGGCGAGTATGCGGGTCGATTTCGTCGTCCACCGCAACGGCGACATCGGGTCCCCGCGCTCGTCCGGCTCGACCAACGCGAGCAACGCCGGCCGCAGCCCGGCATCCATCTCGGACAGCCTCTTCCGGCCCCCGCCAGGCAGACGCGTTCTGCCCAACGGTGCTTCACAGGCATCCAGATCGTGCATTCCCCGCGAGACCGTATGCTCCGAGATCCCCGCGGCCCGGGCCACTGCCCGGATCCCACCATGGCTCAACACCTGGGCCTCGGCCCCCATCAACAAACGACGCTGCCGCTCATCCAGATGAGGGAAAAGCACCCGGAACTTCGCCGCCAGCGCCTGTTCAATCTCCACCGTTACGCCCATACTTCAGATGGCACCACCCCGGGAAGAAACGCAACTAATTTCGCGACAGTCCCTAACTACACGGCATTGCTACTAGGGCGTGTCTCCCAATGCGGCGCTCCAGATGACGACGGCGTGCAGGACGGCCGCTGAGCGGTAGGTGAGGGCCAGTTTGTCGTAGCGGGTGGCCAGGGACCGCCATTGCTTGAGGGTGTTGAAGCTGCGCTCGACCACATTGCGCCGTTTGTAGGCGTCCCTGTCGTATCTGACGGGGCGTCCCCCGGCGGAGCCCTTGCGTTTCCGGTTGGCCTTCTGGTCGTCCTTTTCCGGGATAACGCACTCGATGCCCCGCCCGCGCAGGTACGCCCGGATTGCTTTGGAGGAATAGGCCTTGTCGGCCATGGCCCGGTCCGGGCGGGTGCGGGCCCGGCCGGGACCGGGCCTTTCTACCTTCAGGGCCTCCATGAGGTTCTCAAACATCGGCGAGTCCCCGCCCTGGCCCGGCCCCAGCAGCAGGACCAGGGGACGCATGTTGCCATCCACCAGGGCGTGGATCTTGGTGGTCAGCCCGCCGCGGGACCGGCCGATGGCATGGTCCTCAGGCTCGTCGAGCAGATTCCTGTAATTCGACAGGTCCCCCTGTGTGGCGGGGCAGGTTCGTGCCGTGCTGGTGGGCACGGTTGACCGTGGAGTCGATCGAGACCTCCCAGTTGATCAGCCCGGCCGTGTCCGCGCGGGTCAGCAACGCCGCCAGGACCTTGTCCCAGGTCCCGTTGGCGGCGTTGCGGCGGTGGTGCTTCCACACGGTCTTCCACGACCCGAAATAGGCAGGGAGATCACGCCATGGGATCCCTGCCCGGTAGCGGTAGATGATGCCCTCGGTCATCAGCCGGTGGTCGTTGAAGGGTCGGCCCGGTTTCCCCGACGAATCGGGCATCAACGGGGCAATGGACTCCCACTGGGCATCGGACAACACGGAATAGCGAGAAGGCACCCATCAATCATGCCAAACCGCAAAACCACTGATTAGGAGACACACCCTAGTCCCCCGTGACGAGGTGTGATCGGCCTACGTGGAATTCCACGCAGGCCGATCACTAGGGGCTATTGGTCGGTGGCGTTGCCGCGCCCATGCCTTCTATGTGGGGATTATGTCACCCGTTGTCGCCGGCCGGTGTGGTGGTGGGGGTGTAGCCTTCCAGTTTGTTCGCAGCGAGTGCGTACTTGTTGGTGAACGTGTTGGAGATGGTGACCTTGGAAGTGTCGACGCCGATCGTCTTTTCCATGTCGAAGATCACCTTGGGGCCGCCGGCCGGCATGATGCCGTCGGGCAGGAACTGACCCTTGTCCTGATTCAGCGCGGACACGTACTGGTCCTTGCTGATGGTGTTGTTCTGGACGTAGGAGGCGGGCAGCTTGTCGGCGATTTCTGCGGCCGAGTGGCTGTTGATCCAGTGCATGGTGTCCACCAGTGCGTTGACAACTTTCTGTGCCTCGTCCTCGTGGGTCTTGACCCAGTCGGCCTGCGCCAGGAGACCCGCGGCTGGCGACTCCCCGCCGAGGGCGGCCTTGGCGCCGTCCGAGGTGGCCAGGTCGACGGCGGTGTAGGCGAGGTTCTTGCTCTCGAGTGCGCCCACGGTCGGCTGCGTGGTCATGACGCAGTCGGCGGAGGCGCGCTGGATGGCTGCGATGGCCGTTGCCCCGGAACCCACGGCGAGGGTGTGGTAGTCGTTCTTCGACAGACCGGCCTTGGAGGCGATGAACTGGGTGAGCTCATCGGTTCCCGAGCCGAGGTCGGTGACGCCGACGGTCTTGCCTTTGAGGTCGGCTGCTGAGTGGACGCCGCTGTTGGTCGCGCACATCAACCGTTCGCCTGGTGCGCCGGAGAGCTGCACGAGGTTGATCACGTTTTTGCCCTTGGACTGGAAGTCAACGGTATGGATATACCAGGCGCCGGTCATGTCGACCTGGCCGGAGGCCATCGCGTCCTCGGCGCCCACGCCACCCTGCTGCTCGGTCGAGAGCTCGACGTTCACTCCGTACTTCTTGTAATAGCCCAGCTGTTCGGCGAGCTGGTAGGGCAGATAGATCTGTTTGTCGATGCCGCCGACCATCAACTTGACGGTGGGCACCGGAGCGGAGCTGCCGTCGGCGGCGGCGCTGCCGCTTCCGGAGTTGCCGCCGCAGGCGGCGAGGCTGAGCGCGATGGCTCCGGCTGCGGCGACGGCGTAGATTCTGTGCTTCATCATTGGGGCACGTTTCCTTTTGTTATCCATTGGATGGTGGCGGTTGTTATCAGTAGGTGGAATGAGTGACGGAGATTTTCAGATGGCCTGGGCTTCGGAACGGTTCGGTGGCTGCCATTTCAGCAGCGCGTGCTCCAGCAGAGCGATGAGGTATTCCGCGCCGAGGGTGACCACGGCGATGATCACCATGCAGGCGAAGACCGTGTCGGGATCGAAGGTCCCCTGTGCCTGGCTGATGATCAGGCCGATTCCGTGCTGGGCACCGAGCACTTCGGCGACGAGGGCGCCGATGATCGCGAAGCCGAACGCCGTGTGCAGGCTCGCGATGATCCAGGTCATCGCCGATGGAATTGTCACGTGGATCGCGACCTGGAGCGGTGATGCACCCAACACGCGCACGTTCCCGACCAGGTTCTGATCCACCTCACGGACGCCCTGGAAGGCGTTGAAGAAGACGACGAAGAAGACCAGTACTGCCGCGAGCAGCACCTTCGGGAAGGTTCCGAGGCCGAACGCGACGATGAAGATCGACCCGAGCACGATCCGGGGGATTGAATTCACGATCCGGATGTACGGGCCCACGACTGCCGAGAGGTACTTGTTCGAGCCCAGGAGGATCCCGAGCACGACACCGACGAGGGTGCCGAGCAGGAAGCCGTAGAACGCCTCCTGCACGGTGATTCCGAGGTTCTCCCAGATGCTGCCGAATGCGGTGCCCTCTGTGAAGAGGTTGAGCAGGCTGTTCCAGATTCCTGTGGGCTGGCCGAAGAAGAACTTGTCGACCCAGCCGGCCGAGGTGAACCACTGCCAGCCTCCGATCACGATAACCGCCAGGGCGATACGGCCGGTCCAGATCCATGTGGTGCGGCGCGTCATGGCGCGCCGGGCGGAGATTTGAAGCCCGGTCGCCTGCTCGTGTGCGGGAGCACCGTTATGGGTTGTCGTTGTCATGCTGCTGCACCTGCCGATTGCTTGTAGGCCCGGGTGACTTCGTCTTTCAGGGATTCCCAGATCCGGCCCTGCAGCTCCAGGAAGCGCCCCTCGTGGCGGATCTGCTGGACATCGCCGCGCGGCCTGGGCAGATCGATGTCGAAGACATCTTTGATGGTGCCGGGGCTGCTGGTCATGATGACTACCTTGTCGGAGAGGGCCACCGCCTCGTCGAGGTCATGGGTGATGAACAGGACCGAGGGGCGCAGTTCCTCCCAGAGCTGGAGCAGCTCGTTCTGCATGATGGCCTTGGTCTGCACGTCCAGGGCGCCGAACGGCTCATCCATCAACAGGATCCTCGGGTTGTTGATCAGCGCCGCCGCCATGGCGACGCGCTTGCGCATGCCGCCGGACAACTGGTGCGGATAGCGGTCCTCGAAGCCGGCCAGGCCGACGCGGCGCAGCCAGTCCCTGGCGAGCACGGTGGCTTCGCGTTTGGGCGTGCCGAGCAGGACCGGGCCGATCAACACGTTGCCCAGGACGGTCTTCCAGGGGAAGAGCGCGTCCGCCTGGAACATGTAGCTGACGCCCTTGGTGATGCCGTCGACGATATGATCGTGGACGCTCACTGAGCCGGCGCTCGGCCGCTCCAGGCCGGAGACCTGAGCCAGCGTGGTGGACTTGCCGCAACCGGTCGGTCCGACGATCGCGCAGAACTGGCCGGGTTCAACCTTAAGCGTCACGTCACGGATGGCGGTGAAGGTCTCGCCCTTGGGCGTGAGGTACCGCTTGGTCAACCCGACGATGTCGATACCTGCCCCCTCGGCTTTCTCGGGGGCCGCGGGTGGCCGGTTGGGATGGTTAGAATTCATAACGCTAAGACCTCTCTGTCTTTCGGTTCATGTGACTGCTCGTTACCAGACACACCACGAAGGTGCGTCGGGAAATCGGGGCGGCCGGTGTTTCTTTTCGGTTCTGTGGCATTGTGGAACTGTGGTTTTTGTGGCCCTGGAGTCGGCTGCACGCTGCCAACTTCAGGCCCGCTCCGGCCGTCAGGGTCGGGGTCGTCGACTTCCGACAGCCCATGGGGCCCGGACCGCCGGCTGTGGCGGCCGTGCGGCTGCTTCGTTGCAGTTCCGACACCGTGGTCACTTGCATCCCTTCCTTGAGAGCCGCTTGTGTCCGTGATGTGGATCACGGAAACTATGTGAAGCTTAGAAAGTGATTGTTCGTGATAAAAGACTTCAGTAAGTTGTGTGCCTTAACGGCTAAAGTGCACGTTTTGTGCGTTTTCCGCCACAGGGTAAATGCCCGGCCGGGATGCGGATTCCGTTGAGCCCCGCGTCACGGGCACAGCGCCTCCGGGCCGGCGGCCATTCTTCGACCCTGACCACCCAGATCCTCCTGGCCTCCCTCTCGCTGCTGCTCCTCACGGTCGTCCTGGGCGGGTTTCTGTTCACGCTGATCAGCAACCAGACCCTGGACCGGCAATACCAGCTGCGTGCCTTGGGCATTGCGACCACCTCCGCGCAGATGCCGGAGATCCGCTCCGCCCTGGCGGCCGGGGATCCCAAGCACGTCATCGACGGGCTCGCCCGGGAGATCGCGACTGCCGCTCAGTCCGCCTACGTCGTGGTCACCGACCGCAACGGCATCCGGTTTTCCCACCCCGACCCGGCGCTGATCGGCCAGAAGCTGGAAGAACCCGTCGCCGTACTGGACGGCGAAACCCACGTGGGATTCGACGTGGGCAGCCTGGGCACGTCGGCCAACGCCAGGGCCCCGATCTTCGGGGCGGACGGCTCGGTGATAGGCCAGGTGTCGGTGGGCATCGAGGAAACCAAAGTCCTGGACAACCAGGCCCAGAACATCTGGCTGATCACCGGGTTCTCGGCGCTGGTCCTGGCCCTGGGCGTCGGCGGTTCACTGTTGCTCTCCCGCCGGATCAAGCGTGTCACCTTCAACCTGGAGCCGGCCGAGATCGCCTCCCTGCTGCAAGAGCGTGAGGCGCTGCTGCACGGGATCCGGGAGGCCGTCGTCGGCCTTGACGACGACGGGAGGGTGACGGTCATCAACGGGGAGGCCCGGCGGCTGCTCCAGATCGAGGGGGCGGCGCTGGGAAAACCGGTTGCCGAGCTGATTCAAGACGGGCGGCTCCGGGACCTGTTCACCGGCGCCCTCTCCGGCGCGGACCAAGTGGCGCTGATGGAGGACGCCCTGCTGGTGGTCAACCGCATGCCTGTCTCGATCGCCGGGCGGAGCATCGGCTCCGTCGTCACCCTGCGGGACCGCACCGAGATCGAGGCCCTGGTCCGGGACCTGCACTCCATCCAGGGCCTGATGGAGGCAATGCGCGCTCTGGAGCACGAATACGCCAACCGGCTGCACATCGTCGACGGCCTGCTGGAGATGGGGGAAGTGGACCAGGCCAGGAGCTACGTCTCGCAAATATCCTCCATGTCCAGGTCACTGGGCGAAGGGCTGCGCGCAAGGATCGAGCCGCCGGAGCTGGCAGCCCTGCTGCTGGCCAAGATCACCGTTGCCGCCGAACAGGACGTGCACATCGAGGTAACCGCCGAGTCCCGGCTGGAACGCCCACAGGTTGACCAGGCGGAACTGCTGACAATCGTCGGCAACCTCCTGGACAACGCCGTGGACGCGCTGGCCAATACTCCCCGGCCACGCACGGTGACGGTACAGTTTGACGACGCCGACGGCGTTTTCATCGCCGTGCGCGACAATGGACCCGGCGTCCCGGCAGAGAAGATCGACCAGGTGGTGGTGGATGGCTATTCCACCAAGGACCCACGGCCCGGCATGCGGCGAGGAATCGGGCTGGCCCTGGTGCGGAGAATTGTGCACCGGGCCGGGGGAACCCTCGACGTGTTCCCGGGGCCCGGCGGTAATTTTGAGGTGTGGTTGCCGGCAAACTCGCACATTGCGGACAAGGACAGGAGGACAGGCGTTGATCAAGACATTGGTGGTTGATGACGATTTCAGGGTCGCCGGAATCCACGCGGCCCGCGTGGCCAAGGTTGACGGCTTCGAATGCGTGGGCCAGGTGTACAGTGCCGCAGCCGCGCGGGAGGCAATCGCGCGGCTAAACCCGGACCTGCTCCTGCTGGACGTGCACCTTCCGGACGAGGACGGGCTCTCCCTGCTGCGGTCCCTGCAGGCGGCTGGAACCCCGGTCGATTGCATCATCATCACCGCCGCTCAAGACCTGGCTACCGTCAAGTCGGCCATGAGCAGCGGCGCCGTCTATTACCTCGTCAAGCCCTTCAGCTTTGACCGGCTCCGCACACAGCTGGAGGCCTACCAGAAGTGGCGGCAGGAGCTGGAATCCGCATCAACGGCCAACCAGGCAACCGTTGACAGTCTCTACAACGCCCGCTCGGCCGGTGTCAGGCCCGCTGCCCCGGCGCCGCGCCTGCAGCCCACCATGCAGAAAGCGCTCGACGCCGTCCGCGGCGCCGGCGCTCCCGTCAGCGCTGCGGAGATCGCCGACCGGCTCGGTGTCAGCCGCCCGACGGCCCAGCGTTACCTCAGCGCCCTGGAACGCAAGGGCCTTCTCATCCTGGACCTCACGTACGGCGGCACCGGCCGGCCGCTGAACTCATACACCGTGCCGTAGCCGTGGGAGCGGCCAAACCCTCTGTTCTGGTGTGCAAAGCCCAGATTGGACGGCGTATGCCGTGCTGAGACCTGCCTGCGGGAAGCATCAGCGGCCCTCCTAGCAGGAGGTTGTCAGCTATCAGCAGGGCCGGTTTGATGAGTTCAGGGTCGTTGTTGCGCACTGAATTGACCCTGTCGATGACCACTCCGGGATCCAAGTGTGGTTCGGGCATGGAGTCCAGCAACGCGCGCACGTCGGCTTCGGAGGTGGTTTCGGGGTCCAGCCAATCGGTGTAAAGGTCCGGTGGCACGATCAGTGCCCCGTAAAAAGCGTTCCCGGCGTCAGAATCATCATCGCCGTACAGCATCCAATCCCGCAATAATTTGTTGGCGAAGCCCTCGAACCCGGTCATTCCACCGCAATCCCTCACCTGTTCGGCCACTTTCGATCCGGCGCCGACGGGATGAATGGATCGCCGCAGGCAGCTTTGCGGACCTCGAGCAGCTGTGCCTGGACACTTACGACCGGATCGTGGTCTGAATTTGACGGACCTGGCCGTGGACGGCTGCCTAGTCAAGGCCCCCTGCAGCAGCGAGGCCGCTGGCCGTTCCCCGATGGACCGCGGAAAAGAAGGCACCAAACGCTCCCTACTGGTCGACGGGACAGGCATCCCGCTGGGTACCATGGTCGCGGCGGCGAACCGGCACGACTCATCCCTGCTCCGCCCGACCCGGGAAACACTCTCACGCTTCGGGTTCCACCTGCCCACAATGATTACCGTACGCTTGGACGCCGGCTACGACACACGCAAAACCCATGAACTACTTAATGAGCGTTGTTCCAGCCCGTGATGAATTGCCGGATCTTGCGCATCAGGTCCGTCACCGAGGTGAATGTGCCGCGGTGGATGACTTGGCGCTCGATGTTCCAGAACCAGATCTCGACCATTTTCAGCCACAATCCCCGACGTGGGCGTGAAGTGGACGTGGATGCGCGGGTTCTCCGCCAGCCACGACCTCACGTTGGCGTGCTTGTGCGTGGCGTAGTTCTATGTTGGCCTCCGGATTATGCAGACCCATAGGTTGCTGGCCTCTCGTTTCGGGGCGTAGCGCCGGAAGGAGTCGGCATAATCGGGGGCGGCACACCAGCAAGCACTGCCAACGGCCGAGGACTCGGGAGTAAAATGGTAGACACGGACGGCGGCAAACACGGCCCGACTGCGGGGATCACCATGAACCTGTTTCGCAGAATTCGCACTCGAACCTCAGACGGCATCGAAGGGTTCGGAAGAGGAACCCACCTTTTTCAACCGAAAACCAACGCAATCGACGACCTTCGACAATGGCGAAAATTCCCGGAAATACGCTGATTTTGACAGCAACGACACCACTTAAGATCCACGTCATGGGATTCTCTTGGCCGCGGGTTCGATTCCCGCCCGGGGCACCACATGGCCCTGACCTGCGGTTTTGTCCCGCAGGTCAGGGCGGGAACGGGCCAACTCACGTTTTTGAACGAAAACCTGGCCACGATATCTGCGCCGTGAGCACCCGAAACGGGCCCACGTCCTGCCCAAGCTCTTCCCAGACCGCCCTGCAAAGCCTCCCGAAAGCTTTCAAATGCAGTCATTGTGCGCCAAGGCGGGCCAGCTGCACATGGACCCAATTATTTGGGCCTCCGATCGGTGTTCTGGCCGGTTCCGAGGACGCATCCCAACGAGCCCACGAGCCCACGGCCAGCTGTCTTCCGTCACGTTGTTTGTCGATTGTGACGGCAGAAACAGCCTTTGAGACTTCCACTCGTTTCCACGTACTGCCACGTCAATAGACTCATTTCATGAGTGAGACTGCCGCCAATTCCGTGACCCTTCGCTTCCTAGCGGCCCCCACCGATGTCGGACACAGCGGCTCCGTGGATGCCGGCACCGTGCTGGAGTGGGTGGACAAGGCAGCCTACGCCGCCGCGGTGGGCTGGGCCAAGTCCTACTGTGTGACGGCCTATGTGGGCAACATCCACTTCGCGGCCCCTGTCAACAGTGGCGACATGGTGGAGGTGGAGGCAACTATTGTCTACACCGGCCGGTCGTCGATGCATATTCGCACGGTGGTGTCCTCGGGGGACCCCAGGGGTGGAATCCCCACCATGCGCAGCCAGTGCATGGTGATCTTCGTGGCCGTGGGCGAGGACGGCAAACCCGTCCCGGTGACACCGTTTGAGCCTGCCACGCCGGAGGAGATTCAACAGCGTGATGACGCCGTGGCCCGGATCAAAGTCCGGGAAGAGATTGTGGCGGCCATGAAGGCCCAGGAATATACCGATGCAGGAACTGCCGAGCGCGTGGTCTTGAGATTCATGGCCGCACCCACGGATGTGAACTGGGGTGGCAAGGTTCACGGCGGGATTGTGATGAAGTGGATCGATGAAGCCGCCTATGTGTGCGCATCACGATACTGCGGCAATGACACCGTGGCGGTGTTCTCCGGCGGCGTCCGGTTCTACCGGCCACTGCTGATCGGCCACGTGGTGGAAGTGGAGGCCCGGCTGGTCTACACGGGAACGAAGGGCATGCACATCGCCGTCCATGTCCGATCGGGAGATCCCAAAGGACGCGAGATGGACCTGACCACCTACTGCCTGACCGTGATGGTGACACGGGACGACGCCGGCAACTCGGTGCCAGTTCCGCCTTGGGTTCCCGTTTCCGAGGAAGACAATCGCCTGCACGACCATGCCCGGGATCTGCTCGAAATCCGCGGCCGGGCGCCAGGAAACAGGCTCCCCAACCACCTGTTGCCGGCTGGAAGCCCGACGACTCCAGGCAAGACGGTGGGGACCGTTTCGTTCTAGTGGCCGGAAGCGGTCCGTGTGCATCTGCGGGTTGCTCCAGTGACCCAGGTAAGTTCTAGGCGTCAGCGCTCTTGGTATCAAGGTGGGGACTTATTGGGCGATGTGCCGCAAAACGTTCCGTATGACCAACCGTGATGAAGGACCCTTTGGGCCTCCTCCCGCCGCGCGTCCACTAGATGCCTCCCCCGCCGGTTCAGACCGTGCGGGCGTACTGGGTGATAACAACGCGGACGGCCTCGCGACGGGACGCCAGGCCCGGCCGCCCGGAGACAAGCCCTGTGGCGTCGGATCGAGCCCTTCCAAATCCAGGGCATGGGCGAACAGCCCGGCTGCCGGGGTTTGGTGGGGACATCCGGGAATGGTGCGCAGTTCGATGTGCAGCCCCCTCTGTCTCGGAGGATGCGGGCGCCGTACCCATCGGATAACTTCCCGGGGAAGCAACGAAAGCAATCCCCGGAACCCGCGCACCGCACAATCACCCGCACCGCAGCCCGTCACGGATGGCAGCCCAGCGCTGCCGGCAGGCACATTCCTGAAGACGCGTTGCCTTTTCTGAATATGTTCAGAACAGTGGATGCATGAGCACCGTTACCACCAGCCGCACCGCCAACTCCTCGGACCTCTCCAGGAATCCGGCACAGGTCTTCCGCGCGGCGGATGAAGGCCCCGTGACCATCACCCGCCGCGATGGCGAACCCTTGACACTCCTGCGCTCCAGCACGGTGGAACGCGAACACGAAGCCCTCCGGCTGGCGGCAAGCCTGGTCGCCGCCTCGCTCGCTTCCGGGGAAACAACCTTCGCCGAACGGCTCATGGGCCCGTTCCCTTGGCTTGACTTCCTGCCCAGCGACCAGCGCGAGCAGTTCGCGGCCGAAATCGTTGACGTCTCACGGGCCTGCGCATCCATCTCAAGTTTCGACAGGCTGTTTGTCGTGCTGTCCGAGTGGACGGCGACGGCGGAGGCGGTCGCCTCGGGCTATACCCCGGACACCTAACTCGACTGGCTGGACGACGCCGAGAATGTTGACGGTCCCCGGGCAGGGCAGTGAACCCCACGACGGAGGCAGTCCCCCGCCCCTTGCGCCGCAACGAGTATGCAATCGCCTTCGGAACGTCAACGCCCGCAAAGGGTGGGTCGAGGTCCTCGCCGTCCAGCGCAATGCCGTGGTCTCCGCGTGGGAACGCCTCACCAGCAATCCCCTCGGGGACGACACCACGTGCCACGGCATGAAGGGCGACCTCGAATCCGTTCCGCACCAGGGTGCCAACCACGGCCGGCAATACGAGCTATCCAACGGCGCCAGGATCTGGTTCTACGTCCAGGACCGGACCGTGGTCCTCGTTGACGTCCACACCCACCACCCGAACGCCACCAAGTAACAGCGGGGCTTGTAGCGCACACCTAGCTCCAATGCCGTTCACTTAGGGTTCTTTGGTACTCGTTTGAGCGGCCGGTTCGACATCGTCCGTTTGACCACGCGGGGGCTGGTGCCGGCGCGGGGGCAGGAGTTCGTGCAGGATTTCCCGGCAGAAGACGGCGAAGGCCTCAGCCAGGCGTTGAGGGGGAAAAAGCCGGGCGCCCGGCAAGGGAACGCTTGGCTGCCCGGAGGGTCCGTGTGAAGGAGAACCGCAGCGGGTCCTCCTCGAAGTGCCGGGCGACGCTCCCGATGAGGGAGCGGATGGCGTAGTGCACGCACAGGTGGCCGTAGATTTCCTGCAGGACCCCGCCGGGGGTTTTGGACCCCAGCACCATCCCCGGCCCGCGCTGGCGGGTCTTGAGTTCGTCGAAGCTGGACTCAATTTCCCACCGTCTGGCATACGCCCCGGCGAGGTCTTGTGCCGGTGCCGCCTCCGGGTCCAGGAGGGTGGTGATGAGGCGGAAGCCGCTGACCTCCTCCCCGGTGGTGACCGTGTATTCGATGACCCGCACCCGGACCGGGTCCGTGTCCTTCCTCCTGTCCTTGGGGCTGGCATAAAGGTCCGAGAGGTAGGACCCGTCGGCCAGCTCCTCAACGACGGGCAGCAGGTTGGAGGCCTTGACCCGCCACAGCAGCGCCGCCCCGGTTCCGGCACTGTCCGTCCAGGCGGTGTAGGAGAAGAATCCCCGGTCGGCCATCAGCAGCATCGAGGCATCCAGGTCCGCCTGCAGGGCCGGATACAGGTCGTGCTCGGAGGTGGAAAGCCCGGCGACCACGGCCGAGAGGACCGCGTGCGTGCCACATTCGACCAGGCCGAGCACCCGCGCCTGCGGGTAGGCGCTCTTGAAGTCCGTCGTCGTGCCCGGACGCCCGTAGGCGCGTTCGTTGGCCGGCGTGTCCGCCAGGTCCAGGGTGGTCCCGTCCACGGCCACCAGCCGCCACTTTTGTAGAACCCGGGCCCGTCCGGTGCCGCGAACGGCGTCGCCACCTCGGCGAACAGCTCCGCCATCACCGTGGAGCCCAGCCGGGTGCGGGCCTTGAAGATCGCGGCCTTCGTCGGCATCTGCCATTCCCCGAACCGGCCCGTGAGCCACTCCATCCCGGCCAGCAGCGACCGCATCACCTCCTCGTACGACCCGGCCGAAAACAGCGCCAGGGACATCACGTAGTAGACCATCAGCCGGGAGGGCAACAGCCGGGTGCGCTGCTCGGCGGCCCCGGTCCGCTCAATCACCGCATCCACCACATCCGGCGGAAACACACCGATCGAGACGTGGTCGCTCAACCGCTCGGGACCCTCGCGTGTCACCCCGCCACTGCGCGCCATGCCGAAAGATTAACAAAAGGAGCCTAAGTGAACGGCATTGCACGTAGCTCCCTGTTTCGACAACGGCCGTCAGGGAAAAGCCGGTCAAGTTTTACTCGCGTTTTTCACCCAAAAACAACGCCCATCGATGGCATGCCAACGTGCCTGGAATTGCACTTATACCCCGGAAATCCGCGGAAAACGGCGTTTCCCAGCAACCAACAACACATCTGGCCAAAGTTTCTCTTGGCCGTCGGTTCGAGTACGACCCGGTGCAAAAAACGCGCCTCTGACCCGCGACGATGTTTCGCAGGTCAGAGTGCGTAAACCTATGCGTGGGGGGATCAGGCCTTTGCGCCAGGTACTCCATCGGACCGGCCAGCTGGGCCGTAGACCGCGACAGATCTTCATCACCTGAGCTGACTTCCGTGACATCCGATGGGAGCCCCTGAGTCCGTTCCCCGCGCGATATTTTCAGGGTCCCCATGACGGGCCGTGTGACAAGTGCCATAGTCGTCATATGGACCTGTTGGACAAGTTGGACAGCTGGACAGCTGGACAGCTGCAAAGGATCGAGTCGTACGAGTAGGCGCGGCCGAAGCGGTCTTCGCATCCCTCCGCAGCGCTATCGAAGGCGGCAAGATCCCTGTCGGCACCCGCCTCGACTCGGAGGCCTCGCTTGCCAAACAGTATGGCGTGAGCCGCACGATGGTCAGGGAGGCGCTGCGTTCATGCACCGCATTGGGACTTACGGCCACCCAAACGGGTAAGGGCACGTTTGTCATGGCTGACAAGGTGGCCCAAGACCTCAAACTCGGCAAATATTCGGCCAGTGCGCTCGTTGAAGCCCGCCCCCACGTGGAAGTGCCGGCCGCGGGCCTCGCCGCCCAACGCCGCAGCAGCGAAGACCTGGAGGCTCTTCGGGAAATCCTTCGGGAAATGTCCGAGGAGGACGATCTCCAGCAGTGGGTGCTTTTGAACACTGAGTTCCATGTGACCATCGCCCGGTGCAGCGGCAATGGCGTGTTCGAATCATTCCTGTCAGACATCTGCGACGCCATGGCTAACCAATCAAACACCCTTAACCTCGTGGCTGACCGGCGCAAGGAATCGGGTCAGGAGCACGCCCGCATTTTCGCTGCCATCGAGAGTGGATCAGTCGAGGAAGCATCCCAGGCCATGAGAATGCATTTGCACGGCGTTGAATACGCCCTGGGCACCATCGTTCCCGGAAGCGGTAGCTCCAGAGCCGGCCATACGCGCTAGATCCTAACCCCCGAATTTCACGCTCCCTACCCCTCCTGCTGCAATCGCGGCAAGCCCTCCGCGGCCTCCTTGCCGGGAACCACCATGCCCACCGAGCCGGCTGCGGCGTCATTCAGGCCTGCCCTGGTCCCACCATTTACCGTCCAAACCCGTCAACGAAGCCCTGTGAGGACCCAATGACCATCGCCCTTACCGCCCCGGACACCCGCTCCGAACACGACCTTCTCGGCGACCGGGATGTTCCCGCCGACGCCTACTGGGGCGTCCACACGCTGCGGGCGGTGGAGA
The DNA here is from genome assembly GCF_050156935.1 of Pseudarthrobacter sp. P1. NCBI lineage: Bacteria > Bacillati > Actinomycetota > Actinomycetes > Micrococcales > Micrococcaceae > Pseudarthrobacter > Pseudarthrobacter sp. P1. The sequence continues at coordinate 1,347,885 of NZ_CP189584.1, forward strand.
ACTTCCCCATCACCGGGCAGCAGCTCTCCAGCAACCCCAACCTCATCCGCGGCCTGGCCATGGTGAAGATGGCCGCCGCCTTGTCCAACCAGGAGCTCGGGCTGCTTGATGCCGGGCTCGCCCGAGCCATCGAGGAGGCATGCACCGACGTCATGAACGGCAAGCTCAGCGAGAGTTCGTGGTGGACGTGATCCAGGGCGGTGCCGGGACCTCCTCGAACATGAACGCCAACGAGGTCATTGCCAACCGTGCGCTGGAAATCCTCGGCCATGCCAAGGGCGACTACGGGCACCTGCACCCGAACGACCATGTGAACCTGAGCCAGTCCACCAACGACGTCTACCCGACGGCGGCCAAGGTGGGCACCATCTTTGCCGTCCAGGCGCTGGGGGCCGCGATGGCCGTGCTGGCCGAGGCCTTCGCCGCCAAGTCCACCGAATTCCGCGATGTCGTGAAGATGGGCCGCACCCAGCTCCAGGACGCCGTGCCCATGACCCTGGGCCAGGAATTCGGCACCTACGCCGTCATGATCGGCGAGGACCGGGCACGCCTGGCGGAGGCCGCGCAGCTGGTCCACGAAATCAACCTGGGCGCCACGGCGATCGGCACCGGGCTCAACGCCCCGGCCGGCTACGCGCAGGTGGCCTGCCGCCACCTGGCCCAGATCAGCGGCCTGCCGCTGGTGACGGCCCTGGACCTGATCGAGGCCACCCAGGACGTGGGCTCGTTCGTCCAGCTCTCCGGCGTGCTCAAGCGCATCGCCGTGAAGCTGTCCAAGATCTGCAACGATCTGCGCCTGCTATCCTCCGGCCCGCGGGCCGGGCTGGGCGAAATCAACCTGCCGCCCGTCCAGTCCGGGTCATCGATCATGCCCGGCAAGGTCAACCCGGTCATCCCGGAGGTGGTGAACCAGGTGGCCTACGAGGTGATCGGCAACGACGTCACCATCACCATGGCCGCCGAGGGCGGGCAGCTGCAGCTCAACGCCTTTGAACCGATCATCGTGCACTCCCTCACGGGCAGCATCCTCCACCTCGAGGCGGCCTGCCTGACACTGGCGGAGCGCTGCGTCCGCGGCATCACGGCCAACGTCGAGAAGCTGCGCCTGAGCGTGGGGCAGTCCATCGGGCTGGCCACGGCGCTCAACCCGCGGCTGGGCTACGCCGCGGCCACGGCCATTGCACAGGAAGCCCTCGTCACCGGCAAGGGCGTCGCGGAGCTCGTGCTCGAACACGGGCTGCTCAGTGCCGAGCAGCTCACCGAGCTCCTCAGCCCGCACCGCCTGGCCAACCTCACCAAATAACCTCCGCAGACACACCACCCCACCCGACCAAGGAGCAGGGGCACGCCGCCGTGCCCAAAAATCCCGACCGACTACAGAGAAAACGGCACTCGATGGCGAGGACCGTTCCAGCACCGGGCCACCAACCCCGGCCTCTACCCAAGGACTGACTATGAAAAACAAATCAACGATGTTGATCCTGGCAGCGCTCGTGTTCGGAATCGTCAGCGGTCTGCTGTTCCACTGGCTGCTGCCGGTGGACACGCGCGGATCCGTCGTGGCGGTCCTTGACACCGTGACGCACATGTTCTTGAACCTCATCAAGATGATTATTGCCCCGCTGATCTTTGCCACCCTCGTCTCCGGCATCGCCGGAGCGGCCAAATCCGGCGGGGTGGGCAAGCTCTTTGGCCGCTCGATGGTCTGGTTCCTGTCCGCCTCCGTCCTGGTGGGCGCGTTCGGATTCATCATGGCGCATGTACTCAACGTCGGTGCCGGGCTCCACCTGATGCCGGGAGGCGACGCGGGGATGGAAACGAAACCCCTCGATTACCAGGATTTCATTACCCACATCATCCCCACGAGCGTCTTCGCCGCCCTGGCGGCCAACAACCCCCTTCAGATCCTCGTATTCGGCGCTCTCTTCGGCATCGCGCTGCTGAATCTTCGGAAGAAGGGTCGCTCCTCAATAGCGGATGCCATCGATGAACTGATGGGCGTCATGCTGAAGGTCACCGGGTATGTGATGCGGGTAGCACCCGTCGGCGTTTTCGCCGGCATCGCAGCGGCATTCACCGCCCAGGGTCTCGATGCGTTTGCCACTTACGCGGCATTCATCGGCGGTTTCTATGTGTCCCTCTCGGCCCTGTGGGTCATCATGGTCGCCGTCGCCGTCGCTTTCCTCGGACGGGCGGCCTTCCGGCTGGTCCGGATAGTGCGTGAACCGATGGTCATCGCGTTCGCCACTTCCAGCAGTGAAGCCGCCCTGCCCAAGCTCATTGAAGGCCTGACCAAGTTCGGCATCGAGAAGCGCACCACCGGTTTCGTGCTGCCACTGGGGTACTCGTTCAACGTGGACGGCTCCATGATGTACATGACCTTCGCGTCGGTCTTCCTGATCAACGCCTATGGCATCAACATGGACCTTGGCCAGCAGATCGCGATGACCGCAATGCTCCTGCTCAGCAGCAAGGGCATGGCCGGCGTGCCGCGCGGGTCACTCGTCGTCGTAGCCGCCGTCGTCCCTGCCTTCGGTATCCCCGCCGCCGGAATTGGTGTCCTGCTGGTAATCGACCAACTCCTGGACATGGGACGCACCGCCACCAACATCCTTGGAAATGCCATCGCCACCGCGGTCATCGGCCGGAAGCACGACAAGTCCACTTCCTTCGTGGAAGCGTCGCGCGCGGAGGCCTCCGAGGATGCGAAGGTCACTGAAGATAACAGGGAACCCGAGCGCGTTCCGAGCCACTGACCGGATCCCGCCCGGTCAACCTATTTTAGCCAAGGAACCTACCCTCACACCGGCTGCAAGGCCATGGCCAATGACCGCTGGCTTTGAAGTCCAGAGCCCGATGGACGTGCGCCGCATTGAGCGGGAGGAAAGGGTGAGAAGCGCACCGGTCAGATCACAAATCATCGACTACCTGCTAAGCCATGGTGCAAGCAAAGTAGCTGACATCAGCGACGGCATCGCGTCCTGGCGGGGTGCAGTCAGATGCCATCTGGCAGGGCTGGAGAACGCCTCGATCGTCCGTTCCAACATTTCCCCCGGAGCCAGGGGCCGGCTCACGGCCTTCTACGGCATCACTCCTGGGAAAACGGGGTCGGACTCCTAGACTGACGGCGCTGACTGCCATGTTTGAGGACGACGGCGGGACCTCCCGCCGTCGTCCTCTGTACTCTTGCGGCCGGAATCTCATGCCCCCACGAGCCAGGGAGGATCAGCGGCTCCGCACGGTCGCCAACTGCCGGGGAAAGCGCTGCGCGCCGGAACGCCGTTCGCCCATTCCGAACAGATTCAACCGGAGAAACACCACGTTTGATTCCCAACTTGCTGACACTCGTGGGGTTGGGCAGCAACATATGTCTGCCGTGAGGCGATCCCGTCTCCTGGAGCAAAGCTGTAGCAAGCACGCTTCCGATACAATTCGGCCGGCTCGTTCAATGTCAGAAGACGAGTGCACGGATGTCCGAAACCGGGTGCACCATTCTTGCCGGCGCTACTGGTTCCGCACCGATTCACTGCCACGGAGTCATCACAGGTCCTTGGAACCGGGACAGCCTACCGGTGCATGGTCACTTTTGGACGCGTTGGCGGTAGTGCCGTGGGGTCTTACCTGCGTCGTTGAGGAAGTGCCTGTTGAAATTGGACAGGTTCGAGAAACCCACTTCGTAGCAAATGTCGGAGATGGGTTTGTCGCTGCGCTCCAGCAGGCGTCGCGCATGGGCTAGACGAAGTTTTCGCACCAGATCACTGAAGTTCTGGCCGGTGGAGCGTTTGAAGTATTTGGAGAACGTCGGTTCGGACATTCCCACCAGGGCCGCGGCCTCGGACATCTTGACGGTACCGGCATGATGACTGAACACGTACTCCGGGACGATGTCCACCACGGCCGCGGCCTGGCCGTCCAGTTGCGGTCTGAACCAATCCTCGGCAAGGTAGCGCCGTTCTTCCTGCGGTGTGCGCACAAGAATCGCGAAGAGTTCCAAAAGGTGGTGGAGCCGCTCCAACCCGGCGGAGGCACCCATCGCCTCGATGGACGCAGCCGCGGCCTCGGCGGACTGCCCGAGGAATTCGATCCCGCGGGCGGACTGTTCCAGCAGGGGTTTGATCTCGGCCAGTTCGGGAACAATGGATGCTGCCTGCTGGATCCATTTTCCGTCGAACTGGATCACCGCGTCCCGGTTCTTCAGCACTTCTCCTGGCTCCAGGTCGCTGACCCAGTCGTGTGGCAGCCCCGATCCCATCAGCGAAACATGCCCGGCCTCAAACGTGCCGATGTGGTCGCCCACAATGAATTTTCCGGTGCCTTTCCGGATCACGTGGATCTCGTACTCGGGGTGGTAGTTCCAGCGTGCCAGCGGGCTGGGATAGTCATGTTCGGTCCAACGGACCGAATGGCTGGGATCAGGCGGAATGACCTCCCGGTTGGCGCGCATGCCCAGCAGCCGTTGGGCAAGCCTGGCCGTTGCTCCGTCGGCAGTGTCCACGGAAGTCATGGGAATCCCCGTATGTCAGGGTTTATGAAATCTGGACAGCGCCCAGGGGCCCTCCCCCAGATTAGCGCCTGCCACAGGGAACGGTTGCGGAAAATAAGTATCAGAAATCGGCAACCAGGGCGCTAGTTGTGCCCCGTGCCTCACGCCTAATCTTGAGGAACATCAGCGCGGCTCATCGGATTCCCGGTCATGGGCCCCGCTCCAGTCCAGCACTTCGACACAGCAGTCGAGGCGTGGTGGCTGTGCACCCCCTGAAGAACAAGGGAGTCCTCAATGCGCCCGAAAATACGCCCCGCCTCACTGGCCGCCGGCGCCCTGTGCATCGCACTTTCCGCCTCGGCCTGTGCAGGTGCCGGCGGAGGCAATTCCGCTGGAAACCCGAATAGCATCAACGTCCTGATGGTGAACAACCCCCAGATGGCGGACCTGCAGCGGCTCACCGCGGATAACTTCACCAAGGAAACCGGCATCAGGGTCAACTACACGATCCTGCCGGAGAACGATGTCCGGGCAAAGATCAGCCAGGAGTTCTCCAGCCAGGCCGGTCAGTACGACGTCGCGTCGCTGTCCAACTACGAGATCCCCTTCTATTCCGCCAACGGCTGGCTCGCACCGCTGGACGAGGTGGCCAGGGACCCCCAGTTCAATCAGGCCGACATTCTTCCGGCCTACACGGCCTCTCTTACCGGCGAGGACGGCAAGCTCTACGGCGAACCGTTCTACGGCGAATCGTCCTTCCTGATGTACCGCAAGGACATTCTGGACGCCAAGGGCCTGACCATGCCGGCGAAGCCCACCTGGGATGAGGTCGCGGACATAGCAGCGAAGGTCGACGGCGCAGTCCCGGGAATGAAGGGCATCTGCCTGCGCGGCCAACCGGGCTGGGGCCAGGTCTTCGCACCACTGACCACGGTGGTGAACACCTTTGGCGGGACCTGGTTCGACAAGGACTGGAACGCGGAGGTCAATGCCCCGGAATTCACCGCAGCCGTCGAGTTCTACACCAAACTGGTCCGTGAGCACGGCGAGGCAGGGGCGGCCCAGGCTGGCTTCACCGAGTGCCTGAACAACATGAGCCAGGGCAAAACAGCCATGTGGTACGACGCCACCTCCGCCGCAGGGGCCCTGGAGGCCGACTCATCACCCGTGAAGGGAAAGATCGGCTACGCCCAGGCCCCGGTAAAGGACACCAAGTCCTCCGGCTGGTTGTGGACCTGGTCCTGGGCTGTGCAGGCGGCCTCAAAGAAGCAGGATGCTGCCGGGAAATTCATCGCCTGGGCCAGTTCGAGCCGATACGAGGAATTGGTCGCATCCGAGCTCGGCTGGGCGAAAGTTCCCTCCGGCAAGCGCATCTCCACCTACGAGAACACCGAATTCCAGAAGGCGGCTCCGTTCTTCGAGGCTGAACGCTTCGCCATTGAATACGCCGACCCGAAGAACCCCGGCGCCCAGAAGCGTCCCGCCGTCGGCATCCAGTTTGTGGGCATTCCCGAGTTCGCTGCTCTGGGCACCACCGTCTCCCAGGGTGTCAGCTCAGCCATCGCAGGCCAGGGCACCGTGGCCGACGCACTGGCCAAGGGCCAGGAAGCCGCACAAAAAGTCGGCAACAAGTACAAGTAGCCATAACCAAACCGCAGGAGAACATCATGACTACCGCAACAGCGCGCATCTCCCGGCCGGGACGCAATGCAGCCACACCTTCTAGAAACGCCCGGTCGCGGGAACGCGCCCTGGCCTGGGCACGGCGCGCACCCCTGCTTCCGGCATTGGTCTTCCTCATTGTCGTCACGCAGCTCCCGTTCGTGGTGACCCTGATCATCTCGTTCCTGAACTGGAACAGCCTCAGCCCTGGCAAGACCGCATTCGCCGGTTTGGAGAACTACGCCACGGTCCTCACCGACCCGGACCTCCGCCAGGCAATCTTCACCACCATCCTCCTCACCGTCTCGGTGGTTCTGGCGAGCCTGGTCATCGGGCTGGGCCTGGCACTGCTGCTGGACAAGAAGTTCATCGGCCGCGGTCTGGCACGGACCCTACTGATCGCCCCTTTCCTGGTGGTGCCCGTAGCCGCGGCCCTCATCTGGAAGCACGCCCTCCTCAACCCCACCTACGGGCTGATCAACGGCATCCTGACCTGGGTCTGGTCCCTGTTCGGCAGCGCCACGCCGCCCCAGGCGGACCTCCTGTCCCAGGCTCCTATGATGGCCGTCATCGTCTCGCTCGTCTGGCAGTGGACGCCCTTTATGATGCTCATCCTGCTCGCGGGCCTGCAGTCACGTCCCATGGACACCGTGGAAGCGGCCCAGATGGACGGCGCCACGCCATGGGCAATCTTCCGGCACCTCACACTGCCGCACCTGCGCCAGTACCTGGAGCTGGGCGGACTGCTCGGAGCCATCTACATCGTGCAGAACTTCGACGCCGTGTTCACCCTCACCGCAGGCGGACTGGGCACGGCCAACATGCCCTACGCCATCTACCAGACGTTCTACTTCGCCAACGAATACGGCCTGGCGTCCGCCGCCGGCGTCGTATTGGTCATCGGCACCATCATCGTGGCAACATTTGCCCTCCGCACCGTCTTTTCGCTCTTCAAGAAGGAGGCAGCACGATGAGCACGCTCACTCATGCCGCACCCCGTAGGACAACCACCGGCCCCACCGTTCTGCACACCGGTTTCCGGCGAGGCAAGTCACGCATGGACCCGACGCGCAACAACACCGCCGCCGGCATCGCGGCCTGGCTGCTCGCCCTGATCTTCGCAGCCCCCGTGATGTGGATGATCCGGACCTCCTTCCACTCCGAAACCGACGCAGCAACGAACCCGCCGTCCATCGCCGCGAACCTCACCCTGGACGCGTACAGGGAGTTCTTCGGGGAAACGTCCGGCGTCAGCCCGTGGCCGTCCCTGATCAACTCGGCCACCGCTTCCATCCTGTCCACGGTCCTCGTCCTGGTCCTGGCCATCCCCGCCGCGTATGCCCTTTCCATCCGGCCGGTGAAGAAGTGGACCGACGTGATGTTCTTCTTCCTCTCCACGAAGATGATGCCCGTGGCGGCTGCGATCCTGCCGCTCTACCTGTTCGCCAGGACGGTCGGGGCCCTTGACAACATCTGGTTCCTGATCCTGATCTACACGTCCATGAACCTCCCCATCGCGGTCTGGATGATGCGGTCCTTCCTCGCCGAGGTACCGGTCGAAATGCTCGAAGCCGCCCAGATCGACGGTGCGGGCTGCTGCTGACCCTGAGGAAGGTCGTCGCCCCGGTGGCCATGCCGGGCATCGCCGCGACAGCGCTGATCTGCTTTATCTTCAGCTGGAACGAACTGCTCCTGGCCCGGGTCCTCACCGGCGTCGTCGCGGGAACGGCACCGGTCTTCCTGACCGGCTTCGTGTCAGGCCAGGGACTGTTCCTCGCCAAGGTGTGCGCAGCCGCCGTCGTGATCTCCCTCCCGGTGCTGTTCGCCGGCTTCGCCGCCCAGGACAAACTCGTCCAGGGCCTCTCCCTCGGCGCCGTCAAATAGCGGCCCCCTTCCACTCCGATCCCTCAAGGACTACGCCGATGGCAACCTCAACCACCCACTCCCCGGCGCTCGGACAGCCCGAACTCCCGGCCACCATGCGCGCTTCCGTCCTCAAGCGCCAGGGCGAGATGGCCATGGAAACCCTGCCCCTGCCGCATCTGGACGCCGACCAGGTCCTGGTGCAGGTGGCCGCCGTCGGCGTCTGCGGCAGCGATGTCCACTACTACGAGCACGGCCGGATCGGCGGCTATGTGGTGGACCACCCGCTGATCCTGGGCCACGAACTCTCCGGACGGATCGCCGCCGTCGGGACCGCCGTTGACCCCGCCCGCATCGGCAACCGCGTCGCCGTCGAACCCCAGCGCCCCTGCCGCACTTGCAAGCAGTGTAAGGCCGGCCGCTACAACCTGTGCCCGGACATCGGGTTCTACGCCACCCCGCCGGTCGACGGCGCCTTCGCCGAATACGTGACCATCCAGTCCGACTTCGCCTACGACATTCCGGACAGCGTCAGCGACGAGGCGGCCGCCCTCATCGAACCGCTCTCGGTCGGTCTCTGGGCCTGCGAGCGCGCCGAGATCAGGCCCGGCAGCCGGGTCCTGATCGCCGGTGCCGGCCCGATCGGCATCATCGCGGCCCAGGCCGCCCGCGCATTCGGCGCCACCGAAATCTACATCACGGACATCGCCGAGGACCGGCTCGCCTTTGCGCTGCAGCACGGCGCCACGCACGCGCTGAACGCCAGGACGGACAGTGTGGAAGGGCTCGACGTCGATGCGTTCATTGACGCTTCCGGCGCACCCCAGGCGGTCCGTTCCGGAATCAAGGCCGTCGGGCCGGCCGGCAGGGTCATCCTCGTCGGGTTGGGGGCAGACGACGTCGAACTTCCCGTCTCCTTCATCCAGAACCGGGAGATCTGGCTCTCCGGCGTCTTCCGTTACACCAACACCTGGCCGCTGGCCATCCAGCTTATCGCCGACCGGAAAGTGGACCTGGACATCCTGGTCACCGGCAAGTTCGCCCTCGCCGAGTCCGAAGAAGCACTCAAAGCGGGCAAGCAGGCAGGCCAGCTCAAAGCCGTGGTCTACCCGGGCCGCTGACAACTCCCGCCACACGGTGACAACAGCAACCAACGTTCACTACCAAGCTGCAAGGAAGCACACATGCCGCCACACGAGGACAGGCACCGGCCCAAGGCCTCCCACAACGGGGCATTGGTCACCGTCATTGGCGAATCGCTCGTCGACATCATCGATGATCCGCACCGGAGTGGCTTCAAACCTGAAACCCATCCCGGCGGCAGCCCGCTGAACGTTGCCGTCGGGTGCGCGCGCCTAGGAGGGCGCTGAACAAGGGGCAATTCGGGGCCGCGGGTTTGGCTGTCGCACCTTTCCGGGGCCTTTGGCGGCCCGCTGGGGGTCTCCTTTCTGATCGCCGGAGATCTGGTTCGTGATTTTTGCGGGCCTTGTACCTCCGTTCGTGGCTCCCCGCGGCTGGGATTTGGCCCAGGACCGGGGTGGGGGCCCTTTCCGGGTCTTATCCCAGGGCCCAGGCCCCGTTGTGGCGGGTGAGGCCCAGTTTCAGGAGTCGCCGGAGGTTCAGCGCGGCGGTGCGGACCTGCAGCCAGGCGTTGTTCTTTTCAACTCCCCGGTATCTCAGGGCCCGGTTGCCTCCGGCGACCAGCCAGCCGATGGACCGTTCCACCAGGGGCCGGTGGGCCCGGTAGTCGTGCCGGAACCCGGGCTCGAGGGCGGCGGCCCGGTGGGCGCGCTGGCGGGCGTGGTGGACGGTGATGACGACCTTGCGCCCGCCCTTGGCCGTGGTGCATTTCTCCCGCAGCGGGCAGGCCTTGCAGGCGGTGCCGAAGTTCACGTTGCCTCTGGCGCTGATGGTGCGCACCTCACCTTTGGGGCAGGTGAGCGTGTTCTTTGCTTCGTCGTGGGTGAAGTCGTCCAGGTCGTAGCCGCCGGGCACTGCCGGGCGCAGCGGCCTGGGCTTGACCAGCCCCTGGTGCCCGGCCCCGTCGAGGTGTTCGAGCATGGGCCCGGAGCCGTAGGCCGAATCGCCAAGCATTTGGTAGTCAACCTCCGTATCCTTCATGGTCGGATCGGCGGCGGCCAGCCCGATTCCGGCCTCCGCGTCGCTGGAACCGGGGCCGGCGGCCCGGGTCATCACGGCGCTGGTGTAGAGCCCGGTTTCCGGTTCGGCAATGATGTGTCCCTTGAACCCGTCCATCATCACCGAGCGGGACTTGTGCGCGTGCCTGGCCTCGGGATCCACGATGGAGACCATCCGGTCCCGGGCGACCTTCCGGGCGATCCGCCACCGCCCGTCGGTGCCGTCGGAACCCTCGGCCGGCTCCACGTCCTGGCCCGAAACCAACGCCAGCAGCACGTAGGCCTGCGCCTGCGGCGAGTCTTCTTCCAGGGTGTCGGGATCCACCGCGCCAAGCAGGGCCAGGGCGTCGGTGACCAGCCCCGAGACCAGGGCGTCCTTCGCTTCCTTGTCGTCCCAGGCGATGTCCGGCTTGCCCACGTGCGAGTAATCGTAGGAGGTGGCATGGACCGCCATGAGCGTGGCCCCGTGCTCCATGGCCCTGCCGAAACGGCGGATCACGGCAATCAGCTGGGTGATGGTGTCCTGCCGGGCCACCGCATCGGCGAACACGGTCGAATCCACCGCCCGGCGGTGCCGGCCGGTGAGGACACCGGTCGCGGTGATGACCTGGGCGACGGCTTCGGTGATGCGGTGCGGGTTGCTGCTGCCGCGCAGGCGGTTGCGCCAATGCACCAGCGCCGTGGGATGGAACGCGGTCTCGGTCAGCCCGTACCCGCAGGCGGCCTTCCACCGCAGGTCAAAGGTCAAGGCTTCGGCGGCGGCCCGGTCCGAGAGACCCTCCAGGGCCTGCAGGACCAGGACGGTGCCGATGACCGCGGCCGGGATCGAGGGCCTGCCCCGGGTGGAGGGAAACAGGTCCTCCATCATCGAGTCCGGGAAAAGCTCCGAGCGGTGCCCGGCCAGAAACGCGTAGGCACTCCCCGGGGCCAACAGCTCCCCGGCCAGCGCCTCCACATCCAAATACCCGCGCTGGGCCTCTTCAATTCCTTGCATGCATCCAGTCTTAAGGACCAGGACCCGAAGTCCAGCAGGCGCGCCTTAAACCACCCAAATTGTTCAGCACAGTCCTAGGTCTCCGTACCAACCTCGTCACTCACTTCGCCGACGACCCCCACGGGCTGATGGTTGCCGGGCATCTGGCGAACAACGGCGTCGGGGCCATCGTCGGCGGATCATTGCCGACATCAACAGCCCTGGCGACCTTGGAACCGGGAGGCGCCGCCCAATACTCGTTCTCCATCAGCTGGGACATCAATGGGGCCTCCATACCGGCCCTGGCCTCGGTGGAGAACTCGATCCATGTCCACACCGGATCCATCGGAACGGTGCTTTCCCCCGGCAACACGTCGGTGCGCGGGCTTATCGAGGCCTCCCGCGCCCACGCCACCGTCAGCTACGATCCGAACTGCCGGCCCGCCACCAGCCCGGACGTTGCCGGCGCCCGCCACCAGGCAGAACATTTTGTCGCCGCCAGCGACATCGTCAAAGCCAGCGACGAAGACCTGCGCTGGCTCTACCCCGACCGGACACAGGAGGAGACCATGGCCGCATGGCTGGACCTCGGGCCAGCTCTGATCGCCCTCACCCGCGGCGCGGACGGCCCCGTGATCCTGACCAGGGGCGGGCGCGTGGAGATGCCGGGGGAATCAATCACCGTGGCGGACACCGTCGGGGCCGGTGACTCCTTCATGGCAGCTCTCATCTCCGGACTCGCGCAGCTGGACGCCCTCGGCACCCCCGCCCGGGAACGCCTTCATGCCCTCACCGCGGAGGACTTGCAGGCCCTGGCCGCCTATGCGAACAAAGCCGCAGCCATAACCTGCTCCCGCCCGGGCGCCAATCCACCCGCGTCAACCGAGCTGGGGCCCTTGACGGGATCCTTGGCCTCACCGGAAGGCCAGCCTGTGGCCGGGCGACCCTGACCCCGGGCTGCCCGACGATGGCGATGGTTTTCACTGCGCTCACCTTGCCGTGAACCTGAACCGACTCCTGCCCGACTCCTGCCCGGCTCCTGCCCGGCTCCTGCCCGTGACGGTCGAATAGTGCGCTGTTTCGCTGGCCGTTCCGGGAGGAACGATGACTCCGAACGGTCATCAGTTGCCTCTGAACGAGTCTCCCGCCTGAACTCCATTGGTCGATGCTGAATGGGTTCAACCGAATCGACACCACGCAGGATGCCCAACGAGCCGCCTCATCGGGTTGAGCAGCAAGACAGGCCACAGAGTCAACGAAACCCGGGGCAGTTCCTAGTGCTAATTCCGACTCGCAACCTGGCGCGTCTTGTCCCCCTGACGCGAGCCCTTTCATGAGTCTCGTCGATCCCTTGCGCCCCCCGGCCGCGTTTGTAGACTGAACGGGAATCCACCAATTCGGCTGGCACGGGACGGGAACGACAATGGCCACTTTTCGCGAACTCCACCACACCGGGGCGCCACTCCTGCTGCCCAATGCGTGGGACGTCGGATCCGCCCTGGCATTTGCGGCGGCCGGCTTCCCCGCCGTCGGCACCACCAGCTTTGGCATTGCGGCAAGTGCCGGCCTGCCCGACGGCGGCCGGTCCAGCAAGGCGGCAACCGCCGCCCTGGCGGCGCAGCTGTGCCGCCTGCCCGTCTACGTCACGGCGGACATTGAGGACGGCTATTCCGACGACCCCGCCGAGGTTGCGGAATTTGTGGCCCAGCTGGCAGCCCTGGGCGTGGCCGGGATCAACCTGGAGGACAGCAGGGACGGGCATCTGGTGGATCCGGCAGCCTCTGCCGCCAAGATTGCCGCCGTCACGGAACGCACTCCGGACGTGTTCATCAATGCCCGGGTGGACAACCTATGGTTTGCCGAAGAAGCCACGGTGGACGCCGTCCTGCTCCGTGCCCGTGCCTACGCCGACGCCGGGGCGGACGGGATCTTTGTCCCCGGACTTGCGGCCCCGGAGGACATCCGGAGCATCACGGCCGGGATTGGGCTGCCGGTCAATGTGCTGGCACACCCCTCGCTGACTGTTGCCGAGCTCGGGGAATTGGGGGTCCGGCGCGTGAGTTCGGGCTCCCTGCCGTACCGCGCAGCAGTGGACGCGGCCGTGAACATTGCCAACGCCTTGCGCGACGGCAAGGCGCTGCCGGCAGCCACCCCCTACTGGGAAATGCAGGAGCGCCTCGTGGCATTCAGTCAGGGCATCGCGGGCTGACCGCCGTCGGCGTGAACCCGAAAGCAACGACGGCGGCACCCGGGAACACGCCCGGCCCACCAGGTTTCGGCTCCGCTTCGCTGCGCTCAACCAGCGGAGTTCGGTGGTCGAGCGCAGCTGTCAATACGCTAAGGCATTACGGGGCGGGGATGGGGAAGAAAACCCGCGGATCCTGCAGCAGTGCCGGGTAGTCAAAGTCCCTACGGTCCATGATCTTGCTGACTTCGAAGTTGCGGCCAAAACGGCCGTCGTCGAGCGTAATCGGGCGGCCCTGCAACTTGCCCAGCGCGAACTTCGCGCCCCCCTCCAAGGGGATCAGCACCGTGGTGTTGCCGGGGACCGTCCGGAAGGCCTCGTCCTGGAGCTGGCGGTTGCGGGTGGGTTTCTTCACCAGTTGCTTGGGCACCTTGCGGGCGCCCTTGGCTGCCGGGCGCCGCGACTTTTCATCGGCGTAGACGAATTCGTAGCCGTCCGCCTCGGCGCTCACGGGTTTGGGCTTGCCCACTGCCGGCATACCGACCTTGTCGATCTTTTCCGGGTCGACGTCGTCCAGCGGCGCGCGCAGGACCCAGACGAAGTCCTCGTCCGGGTCTTCGGGCAGGAACTCATGCCGGGGCTCGGGCCAGAGGAGCTCCAGATCCGTGGGGGTGCCGGCGAAGGCCTCCGCGTAGAAGTGCGGGTCCTTCTGGAGCAGCTTGGAGCGATGGCTCAGGTGGAAGTCGTGATCACCCAGCCACGGCGGCATGGGGATCTTGTCCACATAGGCGGGGTGGGCGGCCTGCGGGGCGAATTCCTTGATGCTGTCCCGGGTGTTGTCCGGGTTGCCGCGGGCGATCCACTCGTCCGCCATGGCCAGGCCGTACATGGTGAGGGCCGGGACGTAGCCCATCCACATGCGGATGGCGGGGTGCGACTGTCGGCCGTAGCCCGGAATCACCAGCGCACGAAGAGCCTGCAGCGCTTCAACACGCTGCTTGCCGAGCCTGGCGGTGTCCAGTGCGGCGGCACTCTGCTGGAAATCGGAGTATGGGAGGTAAGTCTGCATCCATTCAGTCTGACGCCCCGCGCGCCATGTGCCAATTGCAATACCCATTCAGCGGTGGAGACTTACCACACAGACTCGCGGCTGGCGTGCGGAATTGCGTGGCGGCAACTGTCCCCGGCTTCGCTTGCAGACGCAGCGTTCCAAGCGGGAGGGAAGGATCAGGACGGACGGTGGGAAGACTGGCTGGCCCCACCAGTGAGCCGTGTCAGGACCAATTCCAGCGGAGGCCAGGTGCCGCGTCCACGGCGGGTGCGAGCGTAGGCCCGCAATCGTACGTCGGGTCTGGTGAGGGGCACGAGGGTGATGCCGGCTTGGGTATGGCGGTCTGCCGGAAGCAGCCCGATGCCCATTCCGGCAAGAATGAGGTCTTCGACGAGGTCGAGGGTGTCCGCCTGGTGTCTTACCCTGGGGTCGTACCCGGCCATGGATCCAATGATCCGCAGTACGTCCTCGTCGGCACGGTTGCGGGAATTGCCGATCCAGTCGTGGCCTCGAAAATTGTTAAAGACCGCGAGGGCATCCCCGTCGGTCTTCGGGCCATCGTGGGTCTGCACGGCCAGGCTCCACGGGGTGGACCACAACGGGAGGGAGTCGAGTGCTGCGTCGGATTCGGCTGGTGCCAGGTTGTAGTCGTAGGTGAGGGCAAGGTCCACCTCCCCCGCTGCCAGCAGCGCCAGCGCGGCGTCCGGCTCATGCTCTTTCACGATCACCCGCACCTGAGGATGGCTGGCGGTGAGCTCGGTGACGATTGGCATGAGACTCTTGCGGATCGCAGTGACGAAGCCGGCAACACGGACGGTGCCTGCGGGCTCGGCGTCGGGGTCGAGATCGGCGTGTGCGGCCTCCACCGCGGCAAGGATGGGCCTTGCGTGCTCTGCCAGGCGCCGTCCGGCCGGAGTCAGCCGGACACCCCTGCCAGCGGGTTCCACCACGGCGGCGCCAATTTCCCGGGAGAGCATGGCAATCTGCTGGGACACGGTCGAGGTAGTGGTGCCCAGCGCATCGGCGACGCCACGCATTGAACCGACGCGCGATAGCTCGAGCAGCAGTGGCAGTCTTCGGGTCTCCATGGAGTTCATTGTGCATGATTCTTGAACGGAATGTTGCGGATTATCACGTGGACGCGAACAGAGCGGATACTGTCTACTGGCCTTATGAGTCCAGCCCTCCAGCCAGCCCGCGTCGGTACATCCATGGCTCTGGCGGCCATGGTCAGCGTGCAGTTGGGGCTTGCCGCGTCCGTGGGGATAGCAGGCCAGATCGGTCCGGAGGGTGCGGCCTGGCTGCGTTTGGCGTGGGCCAGCATCATCCTGGTTGCCGTCGGCCGCCCTTGGCGGTCGTCGTTTACCCGTTCATCCTTGCTGACCTGCATTCTCCTGGGGATCGCCACCGGCGCAATGACCCTGCTCTTCATGGCTTCCGCGATGCGGATACCCCTGGGAACCGCCAGCGCGCTGGAATTTCTCGGCCCGCTGGCCGTAGCGGTGGTCCGCGGCCGGGGACGGGCACGGTTGTGGGCGTTCTCCGCCGCGGCGGGAGTGCTTCTGCTCACGGAGCCGTGGCACGGCGCGGCCGATCCGCTGGGTGTGCTGCTGGCGCTGGGCGCCGGTGCATGCTGGGCGGGATACATCCTGCTGACCCAGCGCGCCGGTGACCAGCTGGCGGGCCTGCAGGCCCTGGCCGTGTCCATACCTGTCGCCGCCGTCGTCGCAACCCTCGCGGCAGGTCTCACCCTGATCAGCCACATCGACTGGCAACTGCTGCTCGTCGGCATCGCGCTGGCGCTCCTGTTGCCCGTGGTTCCGTTCAGCCTGGAACTGCTGGCGCTGCGCAGGCTGACCGCAGCCTCCTTCGGAACCCTGATGAGCCTTGAGCCGGCCATCGCTGTGCTCATCGGAGCCACCGTCCTCGGCCAGGTCCCCCGCATCAGCGCCCTGGCAGGAATCCTGCTCGTGGTCGCAGCCGGCGTCGGTGCGGCCCGCACTGGGGCACGCCCGCAGGAAACCGGAACCGTCAAAGCCCAGGCCGTGGATGTCCAATGCCGCCAGGCCGATGAGGGGCATGCCTGAGGGCCGCACAAGGAAACACCGCGACGTACAACTTCAGCAGTTCCCCGCTGCCGCGACATTCACCATGCCGCGGCGGCAGGCGGCGTTGGTGGGTTGCTACACAGGGAAGACCCCGTGCCAGAGTGCCTGGGCTGTGTGTGGCGCGGGATCCTCCCTGTCCAGGCGGTGAGGCCTAGCGACTACTCACCTGGCCGAACAGCTTCGCGATGGGCGCCAGCACGAGCGGGCGGGCGGCGTACCACCCGGCCACAGTGATGGCGATTGCGGCCGCGAAGAGCCAGAACCCGACCCAGTTGACCACGTCGGTGCCGCCGAACATGTGGTTCAGGTTGCGCAGCGCGCCGGTCGAAAACACCAGGAACACGTGGATGAGAATGAACAGCACGAAGAACAGCATCGTCGGGAAGTGGACCGCGCGCGCGGCCTCCACCGGATAGATCTTGTTCAGCGTCTTCGCGTTCTTCGGCCAGAACTCACTCAGGCGCACACCCGTGACCGCCGCGAGCGGAGCCGCGATAAACACCACGAGGAAGTACATGATCTGCTGCAGGCTGTTGTAGTTCACCCAGCCGGTCTCCACGGGCCAGTCGAGTGTCATGTACTGCAGGAGCGCGGAGAGCGCGTTCGGGAACACCTCCCAGCTGGTCGGGACGATGCGCATCCAGCGGCCCGAGGCAAACAGCAGCACCACGAAGATGAGCCCGTTGGCCAGCCACAGAATGTCGAGCGCCTGGTGCAGCCACAGGTTGATGCTGACCTTCTTGCCACCGCCCTTGGGCGTCCAGAACGCCGGCGGCTTCGCCTGGGTGCGCACCTGGTAGCCGGATCGAATGATGAGCACGATCAGGAAAAGGTTCAGGAAGTGTGCCCACTGCGCCCACCACGGGAAGCCGGGCTCGGCCGCATCGGGCAGGCGGTACTCGCCGGGGTACCTCTCGAGGAAGGCTGGCACGCCCGGCAGTGTCGTCACTCCACGCGCGGCGAGCACGAGAATCGCTGCAGCGGCCACAGCGCCAACCGCGAGGAGCGCGACGCGCCTGCTCCACTGGCCCAGTGTGCGCGAACCGTAGAGCTTCGCCTGGGCCTTTGGCCCCGCGGGCTTCTCGGTGGCGACGGGCCTGTCCATCGAGGCGGGGCCGGCCGTGGCTGCGGGTTGCTTCGCGGCGACGGGCGTTGCCGCCGAGGCCGGGGCGGGAACGACGGCGGATGCCCTCACTGGCGCCGAGGGCACCGGCTCCGCAACGGCCGCCACAATGCCGGCAGCAGGAGCGGGGGCTAGTGGGATGTGTTCCGGCTCTGCCTGCACCGCCGGGACGGGAACGACGGCGGGCGCGGCGGCGACGGGGGCCAGTCCGGCCGGCGGCCACGGTTCGCCACCGGGGACACGGGGAAGCCCGCGGCGAAGCGGGGTTGTTCCCGTCGCCAGCGTGGCGGATGGGGTGGCAGGAACATCTGCAGGTGCAGGCAAAGCCGTCGCTGCGGGCACCGTCGACGCAGCAGCATCCGCGGCGGGCGCGGGCGTGGCGGCAACGGGCGCGGGCGTGGCGACGGCCACGGGAGAACCGGACAGAGCCGCCGCTGGTACCACAACCTCCCCCACTGGCGGCCAAGGCTCACCGCCCGGCACGCGTGGCAGGCCACGGCGCAGCTGCCGCGCCACCGTGACGCCCAGGTTAACCACGACGTCTGGGTTCACTGTGGCGCCGCCGTCCGCTTCAAGGACTGGAACGGACAACACCGCCACGGCCGCCACCTCCGGGGTAGCAGCAGGGATGGAGTGCGCAACGGCCACCTGCCCGGCGTCGGCCGCGCCCACCGCGGGAACAGACGCCGACAGAGTTGCCCCTTTTTCCGCAACCAGGTGTGCGGGCGACTGGCCTGCTGGAGGCCAGGGGTCGCCACCTTCGACGCGCGGCAGGCCCCGCCGAATGGACCGAGACAGAGGTGCCATCATTACTTCTTCCGAGCCTCAAGTGCGCTGATCAGCTGGGGCACGACCTTGAAGAGGTCGCCGACCACACCAAAGTCGGCGATCTCGAAGATCGGCGCGTCCCCATCCTTGTTGATGGCGACGATCGTCTTGGCGGTCTGCATGCCAGCCCGGTGCTGGATCGCGCCGGAAATGCCCAGCGCGATGTACAGCTGTGGTGACACGGACACCCCGGTCTGGCCGACCTGGAGCGACGGCGGGATGTAGCCTGCATCCACCGCGGCACGCGAGGCACCAACGGCGGCGCCGAGTGCATCGGCGAGCTGTCCAACGAGGGCGAACTGTTCCTCCGACCCGAGGCCGCGGCCACCCGCCACGACTTTCGCGGCACCACGCAGCTCCGGCCGCGAGGAGGCGCCCACTGCCTCCTCGAACGAGTCGATCCGCGCCGCCGGTTTCCCGGAGCCCGCCACGGCCAAGGCCTCCGTCAACTCAGGCTGAGCCGTGGCACGCGCCTCGATGGAGCCCTGGCGGACGGTTATCACCGGCGCCCCAAACGTGGATGTTGACGTCACGTTGTAGGCACCGCCGTAGACGGAGTGGTGTGCCACGACGCCCTCGTCATCACGTGCCACACCGATGGCATCGGCGGAAACCGCTGCATGCGAACGAGCAGCGTAACGGCCGGCAAGGTCGCGCCCATTCAGCGAATGCGAGATCAGGATCGCGTCCGGCTGCACCCGCTCCACGGCGGCGGCAAGCGCGTCAACGCTCGGCACTCCGAGCACGGAAGGATCCGCAGTCTCCGCGATCAGTACGCGCGTGGCCCCAAGGACTGCGGCCTCCGCGGCGGCAGTTCCAGCGCCGGGTGGGGCAAGTACCAATGCAACAGGTGTGCCAACTTCAGCGGCAGCACCGAAGAGGCCGGCGGCGGCCTTCTCGAGCCCACCGGAAGCCTGGGTTTCGACGACGACGAGGATTGCGTCACGAGGGAATTCAGTCATGTCGATGCTCCTTACGCCAGTCGGTTCTCTACAAGGAAGTCGGCGAGCTTCTCGCCAGCATCACCGGCGTCGATGATCTTTACGCCTGCCGCACGCGGGGGCTTCTGGGCAACCGTCAGCATGATCGAACGCGCCGCTTCCGGGTTGTCGGCTGTGATCCCGAGGTCTGCGAGGGTAAGCACCTCAAGGGGCTTCTTCTTAGCGGCCATGATTCCCTTGAAGCTTGGGAAGCGCGCACCCGGAAGCGCCTCGGTAATGGAGATCACCGCCGGCAGGTTCGCTGATACCTTCTGCACACCGGATTCAATGGGCCTGGTGCCGGACACCACGCCGTCGCCGATTTCCACGGAGCTCAAGCCGGTGGCGTGCGGCACGTCAAGCAATTCTGCAAGCATCGCGGGAATCATGCCGCCGGAGCCATCGGTGGAGACATTGCCGGTGATCACCAGGTCAAACCCCACACGGCGGATCGCTGCTGCGAGGGCTTCAGCGGTCAGTCCAAGATCCGCACCCCGGAGCGCCTCGTCACAGACGTGGGTGGCGCTCCCGGCACCCATCGCAAGCCCCTTGCGTATCGTTGCCGTCGCACCATCGGGGGCGAGGGAGAGGACTGCGACCTCAGTGCCTTCGTTCGCGTCGGCGTACGTCAGCGCCCGCTCCAAGGCCCGCTCACCAATCTCATCGATGACCGTCTCGCTGGCTTCCCGGTCGGCGAGGCCTGTTTCAAGGTTCAGTATCCGGTCCCCGTACGTGTCGGGGACCTCCTCTACTAGAACGACAATCTTCATCGATGGCTCTTCCTGTGGCGGGCTTGTCTCCATGGAGGAGACAAGTCGAATCTCCACCGAGTCTACGAAAGCAGGACCCTTCCTGGCTGACAAAGGCCGTGTCGTGCCGTGAAGTGCCCGGTGTTCGTCTTTGGCGGCGCCCATGTCGGAGGCGGCCAGAGCCGTGGCGTTCGAGTCGGCGAGGGTCATGGCATCTCCGACCTCGCGGTTCCCAGCCACATCGCGGCGGAAGGTGGGGCATGATCTTGCCCGATCGGTTCTTGGACAGCTCGGGGACGATCAGGACCTTCTTGGGCTGGGCGGGCGCTCCGATTCCACGGCCATCGCGACGGTGTTCCGGGAGATCCCCCACTGTGACCACCCATCCAATCGTTCGGAACAGGTGGCTCAGTTTTCAACCGTCACCGACAGGCAAATGAGCCAGCTCGCCACTCTGGATACCGATGCCAGCCTCTTCTTCTACCACCGCGACCCCGCCATGGTGAGCTGGTTGGGGGACGCAGGATCGACTGATCCGGTCTGGCTTCCGTCCGGGTGACCCTACCGGTCACCCGGATGGGTTGCTTTGTCCCTCATGCCGTACGCACACGCAACCGCAAGTAAACGCGACCCGCAACACCGAGGTGCTGGCCGGCATGATCAGCACATCCATCGGCTGTGCTGTGCGCCGCATCGAGGCCGCCGCGCCCGGCTCCTCCAGAGCCGATCAAGCCCGACAGCGTGAGCTCCCCTCGGGACCGCAGCCTCGTCACGGTCGCCCGCCCGATCACCAGCGGCAGCACCGACCAGCTTCACGGACACCTCGACCGGGCCAAGGCCAACAGCTTGGGCGCCCACGGATTCAACGTCTACGACGCCTCCGAAACGGAGATTTGCATCAGACTCCACCGGCCGCCCGGGGGCATCGCGCCGGAAGCCGAATCCCATGTTTCCATATTGTGGAAATCAAATACCCCATTGCGAAAACATCGGAACCTATCTACAGTTGTGTTCTACCTCACATTGAGGAGCGGAACTTGAGATCGGCCCCCCATCATGACACTCACCCCCGAGGCCCCGGCGGTCGCAGCACCCACCGTGGACGTGCCTGACAACGGCGTAAGGCACCACCCGCACGCCGACCACATCCTGCACGCGCCGCCGGCCGGGGCGCTGGCCGCGAACCTGCCCCCGACCAGCCCGCAGCTGTACAACCAGGACCTGGCCCCGACCCAGGCCGCCGGGCGCCGCTGGACCTCCTACAGCATCTTCACCCTGTGGGCCAACGACGTGCACTCGCTGGGCAACTACGGCTTCGCGCTGGGCCTGTTCGCGCTGGGCCTGGGCGGCTGGCAGATCCTGCTGGCCCTGGGCGTGGGCGCGGTGCTGTTGTTCGGGCTGTTGAACTTCTCCGGCTTCATGGGCCACAAGACCGGCGTCCCGTTCCCGGTGATGAGCCGGATCTCCTTCGGCATCCACGGCGCCCAGATCCCGGCCCTGATCCGCGGCGCGGTCGCGATCGCCTGGTTCGGCATCCAGACCTACCTGGCCTCCCTGGTGCTGCGCGTGCTGCTCATCGCCCTGGTCCCGTCCCTGGCATCCATGGACACCAACTCGATCCTGGGCCTGTCCTCGCTGGGCTGGATCACGTTCATCGCGCTGTGGATCCTGCAGGTGTTCATCGTCTCCTACGGGATGGACATGATCCGCAAGTACGAGGCCTTCGCCGGCCCCATCATCCTGGTCACCATGATCGCCCTGGCCGTGTGGATGTTCTTCCAGGCCGGCGCCTCCATCGCCTGGTCCACCGACCACGCCCTTCAGGGCGGGGACATGTGGCGGGAGATCTTCGCCGGCGGCGCCCTGTGGGTGTCCATCTACGCCACGTTCGTGCTGAACTTCTGCGACTTCACCCGCTCCTCCACGACCCGCAAGTCGATCGTCAAGGGCAACTTCTGGGGCATCCCGATCAACATGCTGCTCTTCGGCTCCATCGTCGTGGTCCTGGCCGGGGCCCAGTTCAAGATCAACGGCCAGGTCATCTCCAGCCCCTCGGACATCGTCCAGACCATCCCGAACACGCTCCTGCTGGTCCTGGCGGCCCTGGCGCTGCTGGTGCTCACCGTCGCGGTGAACCTGATGGCCAACTTCGTCGCCCCGATCTACGCCCTGACCAACCTGTTCCCGAAGAAGCTGAACTTCCGCCGCGCGGGCCTGATCAGCGCCCTGATCGGCCTGGTCATCCTGCCCTGGAACCTGTACAACAACCCGGTGGTCATCGTGTACTTCCTCGGCGGCCTCGGCGCCCTGCTGGGCCCGCTGTTCGGGGTGATCATGGCCGACTACTGGCTGATCCGCAAGGCCCGCGTCAACGTCCCCGAGCTGTACACCGAGCAGAAGACCGGCGCGTACTTCTACAAGAACGGGTTCAACCCGCGCGCCATCACCGCCTTCGCGATCGCCGCGGCGATCTCGCTGCTGATCGCCTTCGTCCCGGCCCTGGTGTCCCTGTCCTCCTTCTCCTGGTTCTTCGCCGCCGGCATCGCCGCGGTGGTCTACTACGCCATCGCGGACCGCAAGCGCACCTTCCAGGACGTCTCCGGCGAGCCGATCGCCGTCCCCAGCGTCCACTAACCGGCCCACCCCCGACACCCACGACCAGAGCAATAGATGAGCGGCCCCCAACATGTTCGTTGGGGGCCGCTCAACTGCGTGCCGCCAGTTCGCTCCGGCGTGGACGCTCACAAGGAGGAGAACTAGCCAGGGCAAAGCCTGTTTTGAATTCGTGCCCCCTCTTCGGCGGAGTTCACGCCGCGTGTGCCACACATTGAAGGTCTTTCCGAGCCCATCCTGGCCTACGATTCTTGGAAGAAGTTTTCATCTTTGAGGGTTCCTTTGTGGACCAGCGGCTGGGCAAGACGGACCTTCGGAGACGGGGTGGCGGCCCGGGGCATGCCAGTCCTCGTGCAGCGCCTGGGGCAGGTGTTGCAGGGGAACCGGCTATGTCCAAACGCCGTCTCGCGTCCGGCTGCTGAGGAGCGGCGCGAAAAACTCCGCAAGCTCCGCCGTCGCCGTCAGCGGCAGGACGTTGGCCACGTACTGGTCCGGTCGCACGACCACGACGACGCCGTCGCGACTGAGCCCGCGCACGTCGAAGATGTCCGCCGCGGGATCGGTGGCGTAGACCTTCTCAAGGTAGGTGAGATGGAACGGTCCGACCTGCGGCTTGAACGCCGCCGGCACGGCCCCGATGTCGACGCCCGTGTGGTCCTGCTGGTAGACCACCTTCACGTCGAACCACGCGTCCTGGTCGACGCCCGACGGCGTTGCGGCCAGCGGCGAGTCCGGCGCGTCCGCGATCCATGCTGCGAACTCGGCGACGGACGACGCCGTTCCCTGCTGTCCCGTTCGGGGCGTTGCCGCGTCAGCAAAGACGTAGATGCGCCACCGGCCGTCCGCCGTGGCCTGATGGCCAAGGTGGACCGGGTTTGCATCACACACCCGCACAACGGGAGCGGACTTGAAGCGTTTGCCGATGGGAAAGCCGGTGGCCAGGTCCTGGTGCGCGGGCGCAGCGATCAGCATCGAGGGGGCGTACTTGGTCATGAATCCGAAGGGGAACTCCGAGGTGCGCACGTAGAAGTCCTCCAGCTCGGAGGGGTTCTCGAACTCCTCGGGCTTCTTCGCCATCAGCGTCGACCACTCCTTGTCGAAGTCGATGAGGTTTTTCGCGACGACCTGGCGCTCGGCCGAATATGTGGACAGCAGGCTCTCGGGGCTGCGGCCCTCCAGTACATGCCCGAGCTTCCAGCCCAGGTTGAAGCCGTCCTGCATGGAGACGTTCATGCCTTGGCCTGCCTTGGCGCTGTGCGTGTGGCAGGCGTCGCCGGTGATGAACACGCGCGGCGTGCGGGTGCCGCGCTCCTCCGGGAGAACGTCGTCGAACCGGTCCGTCAGGCGGTGGCCGACCTCGTACACGCTGTGCCAGGCGACGTCGCGCACGTCGAGCGTGTAGGGGTGCAGGATCTCGTTCGCCTTGCCGATGATCTCCTCGATGGTGGTGCTGCGCACGGCGCCGTTGTCATCCTGGCTGACCTCCCCGAGGTCCACGTACATGCGGAACAGGTGGCCGCCCTCGCGCGGAATCAGCAGGATGCTGCCGCCCGTGCCGGACTGGATGGCGCACTTCATGCGGATGTCGGGGAAGTCCGTGACGGCAAGAGTGTCCATGACGCCCCACGCATGGTTGGCCTGGTCGCCCGCGAGCGTGCATCCGATCGACGCGCGGACCTTGCTCCGTGCGCCGTCGGCGCCAACGACGTACCTGGCCCGGACGGTGCGCTCCTGCCCCTCGTTGGGTCCGGCCGTGTGAAGGAGGGTGACGGTGACGGGGTAGTCGCCTTCGCCGGTGACAGTGAGGCCACGGAACTCGTAGCCGTAGTCGGGGCTCATGCGGGTGGGGGCGTTCGCCATGTACTCGGCGAAGTAGTCCAGCACGCGCGCCTGGTTGACGATGAGGTGCGGGAACTCGCTGATCCCTGTTTCGTCGTCGAGGGTGCGGGCTGCCCGGCTGATGCGCGAGGGGTCCGCGGGGTCCGGCTTCCAGAATGCCATCTCGGTGATGCGGTACGCCTCGGCGATGATCCGCTCGGCGAAGCCGAAGGCCTGGAAGGTCTCCACGCTCCGGGCCTGGATGCCATCGGCCTGGCCGATCGCGAGCCGCCCGCCGCGGCGCTCCACGATCCGCGTCGTGACCCCCGGGAACTGGGACAGCTGCGCGGCGGTGAGCATGCCCGCAGGGCCGCTGCCCACAATGAGCACGTCGACCTCGTCGGGAAGGTCGGCCGGCCGGTTGATGCCGACGCCGGCCGGCGGCTGGACTCGCGGGTCACCGGATACGTAACCGTGGTGGTGGAACTGCACGGGCTTTCCTCACTTCGCTGTGTGGCGGTCTGTCGCTGTCGACTTGTGTTCGATATTTGAACTGCATGTTCTATAAATGACTTTTGATCTGTGATTCACAACTGTAGGCCAGGTGTGGCGTGGGTTACAAGTGTTGTGAAAACTCCCGGAAACGGAGGCTGTCCCCGTCGATTCCCCGAGGATTGATATCGTATATGATTTCGTACCTGATTGGGAGTGTCTCGTGGAACTTGCCACCGACGACATCCGGGCCATCGCTCCACTGGGTGCGGCGGCGCAACGACCTGGAGGCGTTCATGGCCTACCGGCCAATGACAAGGACTCCACACGAAGGACCGGGCGGGAGCACAGGCTTGGTCACAGCTCGGACCGAGGCGATCAGGCCTGGTCGGTGGGCATGATCCACAGTTCGGCGATGGAGGCGTGGCGCGGCCGGGTGACCATGTAGGCGACGGCGTCGGCTACATCCTCCGGGGCGAGGACCTTGGTCTGCTCATAGAAGGGGTCGATCAGCTCGCCGCGAACCTCGGGGGTGTTGTGTGAACCCAGTTCGGTGTCCACACCTCCGGGCTCCAGGACGCCGACCCGCACGTGGCGCTGGGTGATTTCCTGGCGCAGGGATTCGGTGAAGCCGTTGACACCGAATTTTGTCAGGTTGTAGACGCCGTACCCGTTCCAGGCCACTCGTCCGGCGATGGAACTGATGTTGACGATGTCCGCGGTCCGGTCCACTGCGGCCTGTGCCTGGGCGCAGTCCGTGATGTCGGCTTCGATGGCCAGCGCCGTGCCACCCGCATTCTCGATTTCCACGGCGAGGGCCTCCAAGCGGTCACGGCGTCGGGCCACGAGCGCCACGGAGGCGCCAAGGGCGGCGAGCTGTCGTGCGGTCGCAGCGCCGATGCCGCTGCTGGCGCCGGTGACCAGGGCGGCAGTTCCGGCCAGTTTCGATGTCATGGCTGTGTTCTCCTCGGGCATGACGCAGGGCCAGTCTTGATGCGGCGGTCAGGCGTCGATGTGGGCGAGGTTGCTGGAGAGTCCGCGGTGGGCGTCGGCCTGGTCCTTCAGAGCCTTGGCCCGGTCTCGAATACCTCGACGGCGTCGGCACCGGCAGCGAACCGCAGCGGCGGCTCGTCCAACTCGGCCAAACGGATCAGGGCGTCGGCAAGCTTGGCCGGGTCCCCGCCCTGCTGGCCGTCCATGCTGCGCCAGGCAGCGACGGTCTGCCGCGTGCGCTCGGCGTAGTCCCCGATGGTGGATTCCGCATAGTGCGTGGATTCCGGGCTGAGCAGCTCGGTTCGGAAGAACCCCGGCTCCACCAGCATGGTGCGGATGCCGAACGGGGCGACTTCAGGCGCCAGGGACTCCGCCCAGCCCTCTACGCCGAACTTCGATGCGGCGTAGGCAGTCAGGAACTCCCCGCCCGCGATGCCGGCGGTCGAGGAGATCGTGACGACCAGGCCCGAACTCTGTGCCCGCATGACGGGAAGGGCCGCGCGGGTGACGCTCATTGGCCCGAAGAGGGTGGTTTCGATCTGTGTCCGAAAGTCCGCCGGAGTGATTTCCTCGAAGAATCCGGCGTAGAAGTTGCCCGCGTTGTTCACGAGGACGTCGATCCGGCCAAACCGGTCCACGGCGGCCGCGATGGCGGCCGTGGCGTCGGTGACGTCGAGCTTCACGGCCAGCAGGTTCTCGCCGCCGCCCACGGCTTGGGCCACCTTTTCCGGGTTGCGGCCCGTGGCGACAACCTTGTGGCCGGCGGCCAGGGCCGCCTTCGCGATGTCGGTCCCCATGCCGCGGCCGGCGCCGGTGATGAACCAGACCTTCATCTCGGCCAAGTTTTCCTTTTGCTCCGCGTTGGTCTTCAGTTCAGTCATGGGATGGTCCCGTCTTTCCTGGGTTGCGTGTTCCCGGCTGCGCGGAGGGGCGCATGCCGGGGACGGTGGATCCACCGGCGGGGTCGCCGGCGGTGGTTGTTTCGGGAGGCGCGATGCCGCCCAACTGGCGAGGAACGCCAGCGCGTTCTCGGACGCGGAGCCGGGTTCGGCTGTGAAGGTGAACAGGGTCTGTCCCTCATCGCCGGGAAGGTCCAGCGTCTCGTATTGCAGGGACAAATCCCCGGCGACCGGGTGGTGGAAGCGTTTGGTTCCCGTGGTGTGGATCCGTACGTCGTGCCCGGCCCATAACGCGGCGAACAACCCACTGCGCGTGGCCAGCTCCCCGACCAGATCGGTCAATGCCCGATAATGCGGGTTCCGCCCCGCTTCCGAGCGCAGCATCGCGACAGTGCTGGCCGCGATTGCGCGCCAATCGGGGTAGAAGCCATCTGCGCCCGGATCGAGGAAAAGGTAGCGCGCCTGGTTGGGGAGCCGGCCCGGAGTGTCCGTCCCCATAGGTGGGGCGGAGGTGAACACTGGCCCGTAGAGGGCACGGCCGAGCAGGTTTGCAGCCAGTATGTCTGAACGGCCGTTCTGCACCGTGGCGGCCACGCCGGTCAGACCATCCAGCAGACGAAGCACGCCGGGTCGGACCCGCTGCTCCGGCGGTCGGCGTGGCGCCCGTCGAGATGACGTGTTGGCCGTCCGCACCAGATCCATCAGGTGCGCCCGCTCGGCCGCATCAAGCTGCAGGGCAGATGCCACTGCCTCGAGCACCGAATCCGAGACGCCACGTAGGCTGCCGCGTTCCAGCCGCGTGTAGTAATCCGTGCTCACCCGGGCGAGCTGCGCCACCTCCTCGCGGCGCAGGCCCGGCACGCGGCGCAGTTCCCCGTAGCTGGGGATGCCGGCCTGCTCCGGGCTGATCTTCGCCCGACGCGAGACCAGGAACTCACGGATGTCGTCTTTTCTGTCAACATCCCCCACGCTACGCAGGCCCGGTCCACGGTGGCAGTGTCCATCAGACACCCCCAGCCTGAAACTTCAGGAGCCGGCCACCGCAACGAACTCCCACAACCGACCCTTCTCTGGGAAGTGTCAGCGTGCGGCTGCGCCGACCGCGATGACGCCGCCTTGGGGGTCGGCGATCACCGCGCTGCGGAATCCGGGCGTGTTCATCGGTGCCATCACGATGGTGCCGCCCAGGTCGATGGCGTGCTGGGCGATGGCGTCCGCATCGAGGACGGCGAAATTGACGCTCCAGTGCTGTGGAACCGCGATGCCGTCCGTGGCCGCCACGACGGCGACGACTCGGCCTGAGCGCCGCCACAGTGAGAAGGCGGCGTCCGGCACGGACTCGAGTTCCCAATCGAACATTGCTCCGTAGAATGCCTGCGCCCGCTGGACATCGCTCGTGTGCAGCGAGCTCATCGCCCAGGAGTTCGGCTCATTGGCCAGTTCAGCGCCGCCGCTCCCGCCAGCCTGCCGCAGGCAGAACGGCACGCCGGTGGCGTCGGCAACCACAGCAAAACTGTCCTCCGAGCCGGCCCCAAACGGTCCTGCCAGGCGCGTGCCGCCCTCGTGCTCGGCACGGGCGATGGTCCGTGCGACGTCGTTGACACGGACGTGGGTATTCCACGCCGGCGGAGACAGTGGTGGCGCCTGGCCGATCCCGGCCACCAGCCGCCCGCGGAGTCGCGCAGCGAAATAGTCGCCCTCGAGTCCGGTCGGCATCGGGGTGGGTTCGTCGAAACTCCAGCCGAAGAGCGGGCCGTAGAAGTCCATGGCGGCCCGGGGATCTGGCTGGAAAGTGTCGACCCAGCACGGCGCGCCGGCTGAGTGGGTCTCTCGCCCTGTCATGGGGGTGCCCTTCTGTTCGTGGAAATCCTTGCGATGGAGTCAGGTATGGCGGGGGTGGGTGAGTGCGGCGCGGACCGCATCGCGCAGGGACTCCAGGGTGGGCTGCCCGGACAGACCCTGCGGCGCCGGGTATACGCGGCACGTGACCGCAGGGTCTGTCTCCACCGGGAACAGGTCCACCCCGTCGATGGTGAACGTGGGCGAACCCTGGAAGCCCAGGTCCGAGGCGTCATCGTCGGTGCTGATCACCCGGACGGCCAGTGCCGCCGGGTCTGCGCCTTCGAGTTCCAAGGCGCAGGCAAACAGCTCGGCGGCGGACGTTGCATGGGGGCAGCCGGGAATGGTGCGCAATTCGAGGTCCATGCCGCCATTCTCCCGCCGGGGTCCAGATTCCGCACCGTTAGCCGTTGGTTGCGCCGCGTTTGGCGGCCAGCACCGTGAAATGCGGCGCCTGGGCCCGGGAGGTCTCGGTCCCCAGCCGCTCCCACAGCTCGCAAGCTCGCTGCGGGCCCCTCGTGGCAGTGGGCCCCCGCTCGACCAACGAAGCCAACGGTTTTTGAGCGAAGCCAAGCGAGGTTAGGGTGGCTGGCGAACGGGAGCCGAAACCCGGTGGGCCGGGCGTGTCCCCGGGAGCCGCCTGACCGACTGGATGGATGTTGGGCACGCACTCGGCCCCGTGGTCAGGTGCTGATGAACCGCTCGACTGCAGTTTCCGGGCGGAGCCGGTCTTGCGGGTCGATGTCTCCGGCGAATGCCAACCACTGGTAAAAGCGATCTCCACGGGCGACGAGCTCCTTGTAGAGCCGGAGCCGCAAGTCCTTCACCACAACACGGTACACAGGTACCGCTATCGCGTTGTTGAGTTCGTCAGGGTCGACGGCCAGGTCGTAGAACTCGTCGATTCCTTCGGGGTTGGCGATGTATTTGTATCGTTCGTCGCGGATCATGCGCTGGGCGTAGGGGAAATGGTGTCCGTGGAATTCGCACACCATTTCGGTCCGCCAGCCGTCCGGGAGCCCGTCGATGGTGGCCGGGATGAGGGACTCCCCCCGGACACCGCTGGTGTCCCCGCCCGCGATGTCGATGAACGTCGCAGTGAAGTCCTGCAGCGAAATGAATTTTTGTTCGCGGCCCGGTGCCTGGCCGGGACGGGCGAGGATGGCCGGAATCCGGTAGATGTCCTCGTACATGGCCGGGCCCTTGTCGTTGAGCCGATGGGCGCCGGTGAACTCTCCATGGTCGGCGGTGAACATGGTCACGGTGGAATCAGCCAAGCCGAGTTCTTCCACGGCGGCCATGATCCGACCGATTTCATGATCGATCATGGACACGTAGCCCCAGTAGACTGCCGTGAGCTTTTTCCACTCCTCCGTGCTGAAGGACTCCGTCGACCAGTATTCGGCATACGTCTGCTGCACCATGGGTTTGCCGTTGAACGTCTCCGCGAACGAGCCGGGAAGCTCAATGCCTGCCGGGTCCACCAAGTCGTACCATTTCCGGGGGATCAGGTAGGGCAAGTGCGGGCCGAAGATGTGGCAGGACAGGAAGAAGGGTTCGACGGCGGTGTTTCCGTTGCGGGCGGCGGCGAACTCGCGCAGCTTCGCGATGGTCTGGTCCGCGAGCCACGCCTCGAAGGTCGCCTCGGTGGGCTGGTCCGTAACACCGGCTATCAGGTGCCCCTGGGTGCCGTCCCGCTGGGTGGTGTAGACGGGGTCCACGATCCGGAATTCCGGAAAGCCGTTCTCCTCAAGCCAGGAAACATAGGCTGGATGGTCGAAGGTGTTCAGGGCGCCGGCCAAGTGCTCTCCCTCAAACCCGTAGAACTCCGGCCCACGGTGGCGGCCTACATGCCACTTGCCCACATGTCCGAGCCGGTACCCCTGTTTGATCAGCTGGTCGGCAAACGTGGGCGTGCCGTCCGGCAGCTCCTCGCGGTGGCCCGAATTCCATTCGTAGTTGGACAGCAGCCCATGTTCAAAGGGGTGCAGCCCGGTCAACAATGAGGAGCGCGCCGGGGTGCAGATAGCGGTGGGAGTATAGGCACGTTCGAATACCGTGCCCCGGGCCGCCAGTGCGTCCAGGTTCGGTGTGTGGCCCGTGGTGTTGCCGTAACAGCCGAGGGTGTCGATCCTTTGCTGGTCGGTCATGAGGAACAGGATGTTCCCTGCTGGGGAATTTTTCTCTGACACGGTGAACTAGACCTTCTTCGCGCCGACGTACAGCGCGCTGTCGTAGAACTTGTCCGGACTGGTCACCGCTGTGAGTTTCTTGTCTGTGACAAACTGCTCCTGCAGGTTGGTGAGCCACTTGCCGACTGTGCCGTCCGTGCTGAGCTTTTCCAGCTCGGCGCTGGTGAAGGTCTTGGCAACCCCGGCCTGTGGCTTGAGCACATCCTCGCCAAGTTTGAGGAATCCCGCTGTCGCGGTGATGGTGGCAGCCTGGTTGTCCTGCCGGTAGTCGTTGGACGCCTTGACCACACCGATGAACCGTGTGGCAAGTTCCTTGTCCTTCGCGGCGCGTCCCGGCTGTGCCACATACGAACTCGGGAAGGTCAGCTCGGAGACGAAGTCCTCGTTCTTGGCCAGTTCCACCATGTCCGGGATCTTAGTCTTGATGGTGTCGATCAACGGGTACCACAGGGCGGCGCCGTCGATCTGCTTGGACGCGAACGCTGACACGGCAGTGGAGGGATCCATCGGCACAATATTGAAGTCGCTGCGCTGCAGGCCTGCCTTCTTCAGGGCGAGGCTGAGCAGCTGGTCCCCGGAAGTCCCGGCCGGAACCCCGACCTTCTTGCCCTTCAGGTCGGCGAGCGAATTGAAGCCGGGCTGGGCAATGATGCGATCCGCGTTGGAGACGGAATTGATGGCCCAGATTTCGGCTTTGCCGGACGCCGGAAGCCATAGCGCACCGGAGCCGATGTACGCGACGTCGACGTTGTTGGTGCCCAGTGCCTGGATGGCGAGCGGACCGTTGGTGAACGGCACGAACTCTGCCTTGAGTCCGGCTTTTGCCCAGAAGCCCTGTTTATCTGCCACGGCCAGCAGCGCCGCACCGTTGTAGTCGGCAATGTAGCCCACCTTGATGGACAGCGGCGCCGGAGCTCCGGAGGGGGCCGGAGTGGCTGATGTGCCGGCACAGGCCGAC
The DNA here is from genome assembly GCF_050156935.1 of Pseudarthrobacter sp. P1. Lineage (NCBI taxonomy): Bacteria > Bacillati > Actinomycetota > Actinomycetes > Micrococcales > Micrococcaceae > Pseudarthrobacter > Pseudarthrobacter sp. P1. The sequence continues at coordinate 1,379,832 of NZ_CP189584.1, forward strand.
AGGGCGGCAACGGCGCCAAGGCCCAACCCTGCGGTGAGGAAGTTTCTGCGGTTGAATTTGCTGTTCATGGATGCCTCCGTTGGAATTCGTGAATGAAAGTGCTGGTGCGGGTTTACGGTTCAGGCGTCTTCGGCGTGGCCGGGCTGGTTGTAGACCGAGTCCCATACCTGCGCCCGGAGATCGGCGTATTCGCGGGTCAGCCGCAGATTGTTGTCACGCGGGTAGGGCAAGTCCACATCGATCACTTTGAAGATCCGGCCCGGGCGGGCCGCCATCACGATCACCCGTGATGCCAGGTAGACGGCCTCATCCACGTCATGGGTCACGAACAGCACGGTGCGCCGTTCCCGGCCCCATGTTTCGAGCAGCTGTTCTTGCATGTGCACCCTTGTCAGGGCATCGAGCGCACCGAAGGGTTCGTCCATGAGGAGGATCTCCGGGTTCACCGCGTAGGCGCGGGCGATCGCGCAGCGCTGCTTCATGCCGCCGGAGAGTTCCTTGGGCAGGGCCTCCGCGAAGCGGGTCAGGCCAACGAGGTCAAGGTAGTGGTCCACAATCCGGCGGCGCTCGGCGGCCGGTTTCTTCTGCAGTTCCAGCCCGAACTCGACATTCTTTCGGACCGTGAGCCAGGGGAACAGTGCGTACTGCTGGAAGATGACGCCGGTGCGCGGGCTGGGGCCGTCCACGGCCTTCTCATCCACCACCACTTGGCCGCTGGTGGGCTGCAGCAGCCCGGCGGCCGCGTTCAACAGGGTCGACTTGCCACAGCCGGAGGGGCCGACCACGGTGACGAACTCGCCGTCGGCAATATTCAGGGAGACATCCTCGACGGCAGTGAAGCTGGTCTTGCCGACGACAAATTCCTGGTGGATGTTCTCAAATCGGATCATGGGTTTGGTATCGGTGCTCATGGTCTCTTCCTAGCGGCGCTCTTGCCAGCGGGTCAGCCGAGCCTCGACCAGGAGCAACGTCCGGTCCATGATGAGTCCCAACGTGCCGATGCAAATGAGCTGGACGAAAATGGTGGGCAGGTCGTAGTAGAGCTGTGCTTGCTGCATCCGGAAACCAAGACCGCTCTGCGCGGCGATCAGTTCCGCCGCAACCACGGTTGCCCAGGATGCGCCAAGGCCAATTCTCATGCCGACCAGGATGAACGGACTGGACGCCGGGACCACTACCCGGCGGAACACCACAAAGCTCGAGGCCCCAAGAACACGTGCCGCGTTGATCAGGGTCTTGTCCACTGTCACCACCCCCTGGAACGTCGCCACGACGCAGGAGAGGAAGGATGCCAGGAAGATGACGAAGATCTTGGGTGTCTCATCGATTCCCATGATCACAATCGCCAGCGGGATGATGGCCAGTGGCGGGACGGTGCGGAAGAACTGGACGTACGGCTCCACCGCGGCCCGGATCAACGGGTACCAGCCCATAAGGAAGCCGACCGGGACGGCCAGGACGGTGCCCAGCAGGAATCCGCTGAGGACACGGGCCAGGCTCGCGCCCACGTCGGAGGGCAGCACACCGGTGCTGATCAGCTCCCCGGCTTTCTCCAGGACGGCCTGCGGCCCGGGGATGACCACGGCGCCGGTCGCCGAGACGAGCGCCCACAGGCCGATGCCGCCAATCACGGATAGAACGCTGATGAGTTGCATGGATTTGCGCCCCAACCGGCGCTCGCCGGTGGGGGGCCGGGTGTGCGGTGAGGGGGATGCCTGGCTTTCGCTGTCAGGGTCCGGTGGTGCGTCTTTCAGGGTGCCTTCGGCGGCGAACTGCGATGTCATGCAGATCACTCTAATGCGCAACGTGACTAACGACAATAGGTTTTACGTTAATCGATGGGTCGTCCACCGGAACACTCTTGGAAGCTCCCTCAACGGGGCTATGATTCAGACATGCTCGAGTCCATGGAAACCGGTACTGCCGACAGGCAGCTCGTCGAAACGCTATTGGTCGAAGGGCCGTCCACCCGCCTCGCCCTGCAGCGCAGCCTTGGCGTTTCGCGCCCGACGCTTTCCAGCGCCGTCACCCGGCTTCTGGGCCGCGGGCTGCTGGAGGAATCAGGAATGGCCGCCTATGGCCAGGGCCGAAACGGGCGCCCGCAGGCGCTGCTGGCCCTTCGCAGAAGCGCCGGGGCGGCTGTTGGAATCGAGCTCGGACGTGCCCGCGTGGCGGTGACGGTTGTGGCCGTCGACGGCACGGTCCACGCGCAAAAGCTTGCCTCTGTCGACAGCGGCCTGTCCTTGCAGAGGCGCCTTGGTGTGGCTCTGCAGTCCCTGAGGACGCTCATTGAATCCGGGACCCTCCATCCTTCATCCATCCTCGGCATTGGCCTGGGTGTTGCGGGCCGCCATCTGCCGCCGACTGCGGACGAAGAGACCGAGGCCGCCGAGCCGGATGGCCTGAAGTTCGACAAGCTTCGCGGGCTTGTCCCCGCCCCGGTTCTCTGGGACAACAACACCCGGCTGGCGGCAATCCGGCATCTCGGCGAGCTCCCGGCCGGCCCGCCCGGCACCGGGCTGCTGTATGTGGTCCTCTCCGCCGGCATCAGCGCCGGCATAGTCGACGGACTGTCCATCTTCCGGGGCGGTCACGGCACGGCCGGTGAGCTGGGGCATGTCTGCCTGGACCCGGCGGGGCCGCTGTGCTGGTGCGGTTCGCGCGGCTGCCTAGAGGCGTGCATCGGGGTTGGCGCCGTCATGGACCGGGCGAAGGCGGCCGGGCTGGACGCCGTCGATATCGCAGCCCTGGCAGCATCGGCCGACGACGGCGATCCCCGCGCCCGGGGGCTTGTCGCCGAGGTGGGCAGCACCTTGGGCATTGCGCTCACGGGAGCGTCGATGCTCATCGATCCACAGCGCATCATCCTGAGCGGACAGCTCGCCAGGCTCGGCCAGCCGCTGCTGGCGGCGGCGAGGGCGGAGCTTGAGGCCCGGCGCCGCGCTGTCGGCCTGCCGGTGCCGGAGCTGGTGCTGCACGAAGGTTCCGAGTTCGATGCAAGCCACGGCGCGGCCCTCAGCGCACTGCACCGCTGGGGAGCTGATTTCATGTTCCATCGCATGTAAGACCGCCAGGGGCAGTGATGCAACGCCCGTCACTTATGTCGTAATGGTTGACTCTAATCAATACTTGCACTTGCTTTGGGGATCATTGCACGGCCTCAAACGGCAGGTGCCGAATTGCGCCAGGAGTCGCCTCTTGCATGTTGTCATTGCGGCTCCGGTAGCGGTGGTGCCTAGCACCTTACTGGTGCCGGCGACCTCGAAGACCCCATCTGGACACGCACCGGCCACCGGCGCAGGGGACACGACGGATGCCGCGTGCCATTGCCTTGGACGGAGAAGGGAGCATCCTTCGTCTGTAGAGCCGGCGGCTCATGGCTGCCCCAGCCTGCCTGGTCCGGAAAGCTTGCCGCGTCCACACAGGAGGCCCACAAGGGACCAACCCTTGAGTTGTACCGGAACGCCATTTCCCTGTGCCGGGACCTGCGCTCACCCGCCGGCGTGGAATGGATCGAAACTCCCGGGGCGCTTCATTTCCGGCGGGGACACTGGGAAAGCATCACCAACTTCGGCTCGGCTCCGATCCCTCTCCCCTCCGGAACGGTGCAGCTCAGCAGCAACCCGGCGTTGGGCCACTAGGCGCAGGCCATTCCGCCCGACACGACACTGTGGCTGACCACCAACCAGCATTCCGGGGAGAACTGACCGAACATCCGTACGGAACCGCGGCAGGCCGACGTCGGACGAGTGGCGGTGGTTCAGGATTCCGACCCGTCACGCACGAGCGGCCGGCCGCCGTCGTCGGCCGCTGACGGCAGGTCCGCCGAGTCCCCGGACTCCCAACGCAACAGGTCCCCGGGCTGGCAGTCCAGCCCCTCGCACAGGGCGGCGAGCGTCGTAAAGCGCACCGCCTTGGCGCGGCCGTTCTTGAGCACCGCCAGGTTGGCCGGGGTGATGCCGACGCGTTCGGCCAGCACGCCCACGGGCATCTTGCGCCGGGCCAGCAGCACATCGATGTCCACGACGATCGGCATCAGATCACCGCATCCAGCTCGGTCCGCAGGTGCCGGGCCTCGACGTCGCGGGCAACCGCCTGGGCCAGCAGCATCCGCAGCACGAGGACGATCAGGGCCGCCCCGGCGATCACCGCGGCCGCCCCGCAGATCAGGAGCACGACGCCCGGGGCCACGGCGTCGCCCGGGGCCAGCGCGGCGGCCAGGGCGAACATGAGCAGGGATGCCGCCGCGACGGCGCCGAACACGATGTCCACGTAGCAGAAGGCGGCATGGGAGAACACCGTCCCGCGGCGCACCATCGTCAGCAGGCGCCACACGCACACCAGGGTGGCCTGGACGGCCATGATTCCCAGCACCACCATGACGAGCAGGGGGACGCGCACGCCCGCGGCCTCCGGGCCGGCGTGCTCCAGGTCGGTGGCCAGCAGGGGCACCATCACCACCTGCACGAACAGCGAGCCGGCAGGCACCAGCGCCAGCCCCATGCCTTCCACGCCCACACCCTGCACGCGTCGTTCAGGCGGATCCCGGCTCCAGCGCGCCCGCGGGCGGGTCGAACGGCCCCTGGTCCAGGCGGAACGGCGGGTACGTGTCCGTCAGCAGCGCCACATACGTCACAGTGCGAAGCACCCACCTGTTGATGCCCATGAGCAGATTGAACAAGCCCACGCGGTACACGCCCGTGCAGAGCAGGATGACGGCGGCAACCAGGACCAGCACGCCCATCAGCGAGATGCCCGAGGCGGACGAGGATGCCCATGCACCCCCGGACAGCGCCGAAACGACCAGCAGCTGCGGCAGGGCCAGGAGCCAGGACTTCACCAGCACCTTCCAATGGGACAGGCTCGCCGGATAGGCGACGTCGAATTCCGCCGGGTAGGCGGTCCGGGCCAGCGTGAACGGCGGATACTCGTCCGTCCCCAGCACGCCGTAGGCATAAAAGGACACCCGCCAGTTCCAGCGCAGGACGCCAACGGCAAACTGGAACAATGCCGCCGGGTAGCGCCCGGTGACCAGGATGGCCACGCCGGCAGCCACTGTTACCACCAGGAATGCAACCCAGAGCACGGCCAGAACGGCATAGTGGGGAATGGCAAGGAACCACTTGACAAGCCACTTCCACCGGGACAACACCGGATCAAGCTGCCCGGTCAGTTGTGCGGGCATGGACGAGGGGTCTCCGGTCCGGTCTGACTCCAGCGGCGCGCCCGGGGTGATGGCACGGCCGAGTCCTACGGCTCCGAGGAGGATCATGGCCGCGCCGAGCGCCATTCCGGCGGGAGCCCAGGGAAGGGGAAGGGACGTGCCCAGCGCTCCCAGGGAGCCGGTGCCCACGAGGACCCCGGCAATGAGCAGGAACATCTGCGCCGCTGGCATGCGGCCCGCTGGCGGGCCGGCCTTCGCGGGGGTTTCAAACGGTACTGATGCGGACATGGCTTTCTGCTTTCGTGGGTGTTGCGTGATGGGTTTGCAGGCATGGAGGCCCGCCGTTGGGAGGTGTGTGGCGGCGGGCGGATTATTGCGGCGCCCACACCGTGATGGCGACCTTCCCGCGCGCCTTCCCGGCGACGAGGTAGCGCATGGCCTCCTCCGCCTGCTCCAGCGGGAACGTCCTGTCCAGGCACGGGGTGACCTTGCCGGCGTCGATAAGGCCAGCGATTTCCTCCAGGTCGACAGCGCGCTGCCTGGCGGCGAACATGGCCAGCCGTTGGGATACGAACGGTGAGAGGGCCAGCGCGCGCAGCTGCCGGCCCATGCCTGTCACGTTGCCGCCATGCTCACCACCCCCGACGACGGCGGTGCCGGTTGCCGTGAGTGCGCGGCGGAGCCGGGACAGGGCGGGGTTCCCGGCGAAGTCAAGAATGAGGTCGTAGTGGCGGCTGCCAGCTGCGAAGTCTTCCCGGGAGTAGTCAATGACATAGTCGGCGCCGAGGGAACGGACCAGGTCCATTTTTGATGTACTGCTTACCCCGGTGACGTCGGCGCCGAACGCCTTGGCCAGTTGGACGGCGTAGCTGCCCACGCCGCCCGAAGCCCCGGTGACCAAGACCTTCTGGCCGGCCTGGACTCGTCCGGCGTCGCGCAGCCCCTGCAGCGCGGTGACCGCAGACACGGGGACCACCGCCGCTTCCTCAAAGGTCAGGCCCGCCGGCTTCAAAGCCAGCTTGTCTTCCCTGGCCGTGGCGTATTCGGCGAAGGAACCGTTGCCAAAACCGAACACCTCCTCCCCCACCTTGAACCGGGTCACGGACCTGCCCACCGCGGCGACAGTACCGGCGAGATCCAGGCCCGACACCGGGTTCCTGGGCCTGCGCAACCCCAAGAAAAGGCGCATCACATACGGGCGTCCCGTCATCAAGTGCCACGTGCCCCGGTCGAGACCCGCGGCGTGGACCCGCACAAGGACTTCGTTGTCCTTGACCAGGGGCCGCTCGATCCGGGCCTGATGCAGGACGTCCGCATCGCCGTAGCGGTCCCGGACAGTCGCCAGCATCTGCCCGCCCTCCGCCCCCAGGCTGGCCGAATTTCCATTCCAAACCTCGTGCTTGCCTGCGCCTGCCATGAGTGTTTCCTTCCGTTGAGTGTGGTCCCAGCAAGCCCCAGCCTTACTTAGTAAGAAAGCGTATCGTACGCTGTACGAAAATGCGATAGTCTGGGGCCATGACGGCAGAAGAACTTGCTAAGGGGTCCCCGGACCGTGTCGCGTTGAGCCGGGAACGGGTGCTGCAGTCCGCTGTCACGATCGCTGATGAGGCCGGAATTGGGGCGCTGACCATGCGTTCGCTCGCCCAGGCCCTGGGTGTGAAGCCAATGTCCCTCTACTACTACGTCGCGAACAAGGGCGAGATCCTCGACGCGATCATTGACATGGTGTTCGATGAGATCGGCCTGCCCTCGAGCCAGGGTGACTGGCAGACCGAGATGAGCCTTCGCGCCAGCGCCGTGCGCCAGGCTTTGCGCCGCCACCCCTGGGCGATCGGACTGCTCGAGTCCCGCACGGCGCCGGGTCCTGCGACGCTCCGCCACCATAATGCGACTCTTGGCGTGCTGCGCAATGCCGGGCTTTCCGTAGCACTGACAGCGCATGCCTATGCGCTGCTCGACAGCTACATCTACGGATTCGCCCTGCAGGAGGCCTCGCTTCCGTTCGACGGTGCGGACACGGCGTCGGAAGTCACCGGACCCATCGTGGAACTGTTCTCCACGGGCGACTACCCGTACCTCGTTGAGATTGCCACCGAGCATGTGCTCAAACCCGGCTACGACTTCGGTGACGAATTCGAGATCGGACTCAACGTCATCCTCGAGGCCCTCGCACGGTGGATTCCAAAGGCCAGGGGTCATGGCAGTCCCGCTGCTTGAGACCAAGCTGACCGTCCCGAGGCAGCGGCGCTCGCTGGTGGCGCGGCCGAGACTCGGCGAGCGCCTGGACCGCGGCACGGAATCAGCCCTCACGCTGGTGTCAGCGCCGGCCGGATTCGGCAAGACGACGGTGTTGGCGGAGTGGCTGGCTGCCGATGCTGCGGCCGGACGGTCCGTTGCTTGGCTCTCACTTGACCCGCGCGACAACGATCCCGTCTCGTATTGGACGTACCTGATCGCGGCGCTGGGGAGGGCAGCGCCCGGGGTTGGCGCGACGGCGCTCTCCCTCCTGAAGCCGCCGATGCCGCCGATCGAGACCATCCTTTCCCTCCTGCTCAACGATTTGCAAGCCAGTACCGGCGAGGTGGTGCTGGTGCTGGACGACTACCACGTCATCCACTCGCGCGACGTCCAGGATGGGATGGTTTTCCTGATCCAAAACCTGCCGCCGCAGACGCACGTGGTGATAGCGGGCCGCACAGACCCGGCCCTGCCGCTCGCGCGCCTGCGGGGGCGCGGCGCTCTCGTGGAGATCCGCGCAGCAGACCTGCGCTTCACACCCCTTGAGGCTGCGGAGTACCTCAATGGCGTGATGGGACTGGCGCTCACTGCCACCGACATCGAAGCCTTGGGCTGGCGGACCGAGGGGTGGATCGCCGCACTTCAGCTGGCGGCCCTTTCCCTCCAGGGGCGTGAGGACGCTGCCGCGTTCATCGCCGGGTTCACCGGGGATGACCGGTACGTCGTCGACTATCTGGCCGAGGAGGTGCTCCGCGGCCTGCCCGGGGACGAACGGGACTTTCTGCTGCAGACCTCCATCCTCGAGCGGTTGGGCGGACCCCTGTGCGACGCCGTCACAGGTCACCTCGGGGGCAGGGCCACGCTGGACAGGCTGGAGCGGGGGAACCTGTTCCTGGCCCCGCTTGATGCCCAACGCAGCTGGTACCGCTATCACCAGCTGTTTGCCGATGTGTTGAGGGCACGCCTGATCGACGAGCACCCGGCCGAGGTTCCGGAGCTGCACCGCAGGGCCAGCACATGGTACGAGCAGAACGGCGAGCCCGCTGAGGCTATCCACCATGCCCTTGCCGCGGAAGATTTCCAACGGGCGGCCGAGCTGGTTGAACGCGCGGTGCAGGCCATGCGCCGGAGCAGAAGTGAAGCGTCCCTGCTTGGCTGGCTCAGGCTGCTCCCGGCGGAATTGTTCCGCGCCCGGCCCGTGCTCAGCGTCGGCTTTGCCGGGGCACTGCTCGCTGCCGGTGAGACCGCCGGCGTCGAAGAGCGGCTGCGCGACGCCGAGCGGTGGCTGGATCCTACGACAGGCGGCCGTACCGGAACCCGCACCCCCGCTGCGGGGATGGTGGTCGTGGACGAGGAGGAATTCCACCGCCTCCCGGCAACCATCGGCCTGTACCGCGCAGCACTGGCCCTGGCGCGGGGCGACTCGAAAGGAGCTGCGCGGCAGGCAAGCCAGGCGCTCGACGCATCGCCCCTGGAGGACCACCTCGGCCGGGCCGCGGCATCCGGGTTGTTGGGGCTCGCGGCCTGGACAAGCGGAGACTTGGAGTCTGGGATCCGGGGGTACGATACATGCGTGGCGGGGCTCCGGCGGGCGGGGCACATCGCCGACACCTTCGGGTGCGCGATCGCGCTGGCCGACCTCCGTCTGGCACAAGGCCGCCTCAACGAAGCCATGCGCACCTGCCGGCAGGCGGTGGAACGCGCAGCCGGGCCGGACGGCACGCTCCTTCGGGGTACGGCGGACATGCACGTCGCGATGAGCGGAATCCACCTTGAGCGCAACAGCCTGCCCGCCGCCACAGCGGAATTGCTGCGGAGCCAGGAGTTGGGTGAACATCTGGGCCTGCCACAGAACCCGTATCGCTGGCGGGTCGCGATGGCCGGGATCAGGCAGGCCGAGGGGGATCTGGACGGCGCCCTTGGCCTACTCGATGAGGCCGACCGCCTCTACGTCAGCGACTTTTTCCCGCCGGTGCGGCCGATTCCTGCCCTGAGGGCGCGGGTGCTGGCCGCCCAGGGCCTGCTGGGCGAGGCGTTTGGCTGGGCCCGCGAACACGGCATTTCGCTCGACGACGAGCCCAGCTACCTGCACGAGTTCGAGCACATCACCCTGGCCAGACTGCTCCTTGCCCGCCATGGCGCCGATGGGGCGCCCGGAGCCCTGGACGATTCAACCAGGCTCCTGGAACGCCTCCTGCACGCAGCCGACGAGGGGCAGCGAGCGGGAAGCATCATCGAAATCCTGGTGCTGCGCTCGCTGGCCCAGCGGGCGCACGGCGACATCCCCGCAGCGCTGGCTTCCTTGCAACGGGCACTGGCGTTGTCCGAGCCTCAAGGCTACGTCCGCATCTTCGCGAACGAAGGTGCCCCCATGGCAGCCCTGCTGGGAACGGCGGCCCAGCACGGAATTTCCCCGGCCTACGCCCGTCGCCTCCGGGCCGCCGCGGGCGCGGACACCACCCCCGCGCAAACAGGGCTGATCGAGCCATTGAGCGGACGCGAGCTTGACGTGCTCCGGCTGCTGGCCACGGATCTGGACGGCCCGGGCATTGCCCGCGAGCTCCTGGTGTCGCTGAACACCGTGCGTTCCCACACCAGCCACATCTATGCCAAGCTCGGTGTCACCAACCGGCGGGCAGCGCTCCGCCGCGCCAAGGATCTGGACCTGCTCTCCCGCAACGGATAGCGCAAGGCCCGGCGGGCCGCCGTCGTTCACGACCCTGGGGACGGCGCCGCGGCGAAACCACCACCCTAATCACCACATATGGTGATGCCCGCTCATCACCGCTGCTCCTACCTTGGAACCAGGTCAAGGAATGCCTGCCACCTTGACCCGGATCCAGTCAGCCAGCAGCGGCGAAGGGAGCATCATGGGCGACATGCCGCAAACCGGCCACGACGGTGCCGGATGGTACGAGATCCGCCTTCAGGGCCATCTCGATCCACGTTGGTCAGCCTGGTTTGACGATATGGGCCTGACCAACAACAGCGACGGAACCACGGCGCTCCGTGGACACATCGCCGACCAGGCCGCACTTCACGGCCTGCTCCAGAAAGTGCGCGACGCCGGCCTGCCGCTCGTCTCGCTCACCCCTCTCGACCCCGACCACCCCCAGACACCCAGCACCTCACATTGACAGGCAACACCAAGCCATTCAAGGAGATACCGCCATGGCCACCACCGACCGCACCCGCGCCACGCAACGAGTCCCCATGGACTCACTGAGAAAGACAGCACTCGTTGCCGGCGTGCTGTACCTGATCACCTTTTCCTCGATCCCGATCCTCGGCCTCTATGCCGGGGCAGGCGACCCGAACTTCGCTGCCGGCCCCGGCCCGGACACACCGATCATCATCGGCTGCATCCTGGAGCTCATTGTTGCCCTGGCCGGCATCGGCACCGCGGTGGCGCTCTACCCGGTGGTCAAGAGGCAGAACGAAGGGATAGCGCTGGGCGTCGTCGGGGCGCGGATCCTGGAAGCGGGAACCATGTTCGCCGGCGTTGCGTGCATGCTGGCCTTGGTGACATTGCGCCAGGCTGGCGAAGGGGCCAATGCGTTGGCCACCGGCCAGACCCTGTACGCCCTGCACAACTGGTTCTTTATCGGCCAAAACCTCATGCCGGCTGCGAATGCCCTCCTGCTCGGCTCCCTGATGTACCAGTCCCGGCTGGTGCCGCGGGCCCTTCCCATCATGGGTTTCATCGGTGCGCCACTGCTGATCGCCTCCACCGTCGCCACGATCTTCGGCCTCAACGACCTGTTCTCCGCATGGTCAGGGCTCGCCGCTCTGCCGGTGGCGGCCTGGGAGTTCTCGCTCGGACTCCGGCTTACCTTCAAGGGCTTCAAGCCCTCCCCCATCACCGCGGGAATGGGCCGCGCCGGTAGCCGCGCCACCCACCGCGACGCCGGCTAAGGAACCAGGAAACGGCCGGACCCACTACGGGTCCGGCCGTTTCCGCGCGGGCCCGCGATGCCGGAATCGATCCTTCCCAGATCTCAAACAGCACTGTATGATTTATTTGGGTCATCAAAAGGACTTGGTTGAGCCCCATCGCAGCGCGGAGGCATCGCACCGCACACCGAAATCCCCGCCACTCCCCTGGAGTTCCGCCATGCTGCCACACCGCCTTTTCCGCCGTACCGATGCAGCCCCCGGCCGGCCGCCCCGCCGTCGTCGTCGGCGACGGCGACGGCGGGCTCTCCGGGTGGCGGGAGTGGCCGCACTGACCGTAGCCGGGCTGCTGCTCGCCTCCACCTCGGTAAATCTCATTTTGGAAGGGGCTGAGAAGTCCAATCCAGCGGTGTATGGAGAGATGGTCCAGATCGATGAGGGAACCATCAACGTCTCCCGAAGCGGCGATGCCGGTCCGACGATTGTGCTCCTCAGCGGACTGGGGACCCCGTCCCCGGTGCTGGATTTTGCCCCGCTCATCAGGGAATTGGGCGGCTTCCAGACAGTGGTTGTTGAGGGGTTCGGCTACGGCTACAGCGACATGGATGCCCGGCCCCGAACCGTGGAAAACATCGCCGAAGAACTTCATGAAGTGCTGTCAAAACTCGCCATCAAAACCCCCTACACCCTCATGGGCCACTCGATTGGAGGCTTCTACACCTTGTACTACGCCAACAGATACCCGCAGGAGGTCTCCGCCTTGATCGGCATCGACCCCACCGTCCCGGCCGGCAAAATGTCCACCAGCGAGGAACCGAACTCCAGGGAAATGCCTGCCGAGAACAACTTTTGGGCACACATACCGTCGACAACGGGCTTGGTCCGCTGGGCCACGGCCCTGGGGTATGGGGAACCGGGCGGCGACAGCTACACGAGCGCTGAACGCCAACAAATGCGCCAGATGACCAGCTGGACCTTTGGGAACCAGTCTGTCACCGATGAAACCCTCCGGGTCGGAGAGAATGCCGCGAAGCTCCAGGACGCCAGGTACCCCGGGAACCTTCCAGTCCTGGACTTCATATCCCAGGAGAGCATGGATCAGAATGCGGACTGGCTCGGCGCGCATGAACGCCAGTTGGCCAATGTCAAGCGCCAGGAACTGGTTGTCCTCCAAGGCCCGCATTACCTGCACTGGACGCAGTCAAAGGTGATGGCACAAAAGATCAGTGATTTTCTAAGCCAAAGTGGCCCGAAGTGACTCCGCCGGCACTCCGCTCCGATGCCCAGCGCAATCGCGCAGCAATCGTCGATGCAGCCCTGGCCTGCCTTGCCGTCAACGCGCGGGCCAGCATGACCGAAATTGCCCAGACAGCGGGAGTGGGCCGAGTGACCCTCTACGGCCACTTCTCCTCGCGCAAAGAACTGATTGACGCTGCCGCGGCACAGACAATGCGCCGTGCCGAGGCGGAGCTTGCGCCGCTGAATCTCGACGGCGATCCCGCGGCGGCGCTCGACCTTCTCGTTCGGTCCTCATGGCGACTCATCGACGATTATCACGGGCTGATCGCGGCGGCCGAGGATGAGCTGGGCTCGGACTACATTCGCGAGCACCACGATGCGACCATGCTGTTGGTTCGACACCTTATCGAACGTGGCCAGCACGCTGGAGTGTTCCGGACCGATCTGTCATCACACTGGCTCACGGCGTGCTACTTTTCCCTACTTCACGGTGCCGCGGCAGAAATCCGGGCCGGGCGCCTCAAGGAATCCGAAGCGGCCACGGCTCTCCCGTCGACGATCAAGTCGCTCGTGGCCGTTCCCGCGGCAGAGGACTCCCGCGCACACTGACGCTGTTGTCCACTCCGGAAGGGTTCAGCGGTGCAGCGCTCCCCGCCGAGCTGCCGGGCGAAGACCGTCGAGTGGTGTAGCCGCGCCCTGCGGGAAGCTAGTGGGTTCGGGGCGACCGGCCCGGTGCGCGCCGCCGGCCCCGTGCGAATCGGGGCGGATGTTGCGGTCCCTCGGAATACGCCAAGGGACCGCACGGGGATTCCCGTGCGGCCTTCAGGCGTGCGCGCCGCGCCGGCGTGGGGGCCAGGCTAAGCGTTCCTGTGGCCCGACATCGAACGCATGATGAACATGATCACTGCGACGACTGCGACCACAACGCCAACCCAGAGCAGGAACTGCAGGGAAGGGACGAAACCGCCGGTGAGCAGCAGCACAACGGCCACGATGGCAACGACAATAAGTAGTGGGGACATGACAAACAGCTTTCTACTGGATGAGGGAATACCCCATCATTACCATCGTATCCCCATATGCGGCCAAGAGTATGTTATAAGCTCAGGTTTCGGTTGGCCTGGTGGGCGGAACCGAGCACTCACGATGAGCCGACGGTCGAGGTCCGCGGTGTTCGACATCCCGTAACCCGGCCAGAACTCTAGATGCCTGTGTCGTCGTCTTTCGAGTCCGTGTCAAATGGACTACCCGCAGCGGGCGGTGCGCCAGCCGCCAGACGGTCCGACTCCCGAGCTCCGATGACGGACTGTGCCCCGCCAGATCCGGCTTCGGCGGGTGAAGGCCGCGGCGGCACGGCCTGCTCCGTGCCCGCGGAACCCGTCCCCGACCGCCCCGTGGTCATGGCGGGATCGCCAAACACCTGCTCGACGGGCGCCTCGCCCGACTTGCTTTGTTCTGAATGGGAGTGCATCCCCTGCACAGCGGTGCCCGATTCAGCGATCTCGATGGCTTCGGCCACATCCGCACCACTGCGCACGGGGTCAGCCGTGACGTCGGCACCGGGTGGGCGGTGTCTAGCCCGCGACGAGGCGTCCTGCTCGCCGTAAGGATTCTCGGTCATCGGCTTGGCCTCCAAGAGTGACGGCTATCGATTTTCGGTAGTGGACAACTTTACTGCGCGATGGGCGGCCCGTCCACAGCGTTCCCCGAGGTATTGACGTGTGTACCCACCCGCCTGTGCCTGATCAGAGTCGGGGGTCATCCGTTTCGGTCGTGCGCCTGATCACGCGTTGCCCGTCCGATTGGCCTATCACCGATCGCCGTGTTGCGGTGGACCCACGGCGGCGCAAAGCGAAAACCAGCCCCAGTGCTACGACCACGACTCCTGCTCCCATGAGGATGTTTCCAACTAAGGGGACACTGATCCACGAAACCTCGATGTTCAGGGCAAACCTAAGAATTGCACCCACAACAATAAGTAGGATTCCTCCTCCGATACTCATGCCGTTCTCCTTTCACCACGCCGCCAATGGCAGGATGCCCGGTTCGCCCGATCGACAAACTTGCCCTCTCCCCCAAGGCCCAAGAGCGTATAGGACCATTGTGCTCCCGATATGATCTCCGGGCATCGCAGAGATTCCATTAGCCGTTTTTGGTACTTGCCCTCGCTCAAAACGATCACCGACCGATATACGGTCGGACCGGGTCCCCCGGTCACCACGTCAGCTCCATGATCCAGGGCTGCTGCCCGGACTCCGTGACGATCACGGCACGGGCTTGACGTGCGCGTTCGACCAGTTCATCAACGCCTGAATCGCTGGCCGCAGTCGTGTTGATCAAACACTCGCTGTACCCGAGTGCTGCGAATGAGCGTCTTCCCATTGTTGCCCCCGCGAATGTTGGTATCTCTGGCCAGCTCCAGCCGGGCAGAGACGGGCGGCAGCGGTTTTTGGGGAATCGCTGCCGCCCTGAGGCAAGGAGTCCTTCTCAAACGTGGATGGCCCTGGCGCTAGTCCTTGCGGACGGCGTCTTTGACATCTTCAACGGCGTCCTTCAGCTTTCCCTTGGCTTGGTCCATCTTGCCTTCGGCTTCAAGGTTCTTGTCGTCGGTGATTTTGCCGGCGGCTTCCTTCGCCTTGCCCTTGACCTTGTCCGCAGCACTTTCCACTCTGTCGTCGAGTCCCATGGTTTCCTCCTTTCTGGCTAATTGCTGGTCAAAACCCCCACCAATCGCGGTCGCGGTGGGGGGGATCATTTGGTGTCCTCCAGGTGGGTGCTTCCGTCCTCGTCCGTGAATGTCACCAACCCCTCCTCCATTTCGCCGACGGCACCGGCCCTTGGCGGTTCGTCGATGGCCGAGCGATCCGCATCGCCCAGGACCGCCCCCAGGCCTTGGGAGTCCTCTGTGACCTCCCCGCCTCCGAGCATCTCGCCGTCTCCGCGGGCAACGGCCAATTCTGCTGGAACGTCGTCGTTCGTGCTGGAGTGCGTTTCGTTGATCCCCCGGTGCCAGCTGACGCGGACGGAGACCGACCCGTCGCCGGGCCGCTCAATGTGGGTCGCGATTTCGTCGTCGCCGGCCCCCATTTCCCGCAGCCGGTCCTGATACGATCCGACGAGCGTTCCCAAGGATTCCTCCGTCCACTCCGTGGGACGCATGCGGGTGGAGATTTCAATGGGGTCGGCGGGTGTTGGCGTCATGGTGTCCTCCCTTATCTTTGAATCCTTCTGCGCTCCCACTGCCCGGCTCTCAGGAGTTTCGCAGCGATTCGATCAACTCGCTCTTGCGCTGCTTGGAGTAGCCCTTCAGGCCAATGTCCCTAGCCTTCTTCCTGGGCCTGTCTACCGTCCAGTCCTCATAATCGCCAGCCTTGCCGCCCTTGCGGCCAATAGCGCTGCGGCCCTCCTTGGCGGCGGCATTGGAAATTCTGGCAGCCTTTTACTTGGAGGCTCCGTCATTGCGCAACTCCTCATACAGCTCGGGGTCCTTCAGATGTGGATCGCTCTTTCCTGGCATGGTTTCCCTCCGGCCGGTTTCGGGGCCTGAATGGTGGCGCGTATGCCCAGGCAAACCAGTCTGTGGAGTGGACAGGGGGTAGACGCTGTCGTTTTCGTGATCTGCCCTCTCGGCAGCGCCATCGCCCTGCGTCATCGCTGGTTTCCCTTGGGCCGCTTGCTGGGAGATTCCACTGTCGTCCTTTCGTCGAGGGGTATTGCCCGGACGGTGGCGCGCTGCTGGCTCTAGACCCACGGTAGATCCGTTGCCAACCGGATGCAATGGAGGGTTCTTTCCGGCTGATGCCGACCGTGGCTTTTCCGCCGGAGGGTGTGGACTAGATTCCGGGACGGGACTACCGTCAAGTCAGATTGCGCGAGGAACCGCGTGCCTGTTTTGGCTGATCGTGGCGCGGGTTCCCGACCTGTCTGCCGATGA
This sequence comes from Pseudarthrobacter sp. P1, assembly GCF_050156935.1. NCBI lineage: Bacteria > Bacillati > Actinomycetota > Actinomycetes > Micrococcales > Micrococcaceae > Pseudarthrobacter > Pseudarthrobacter sp. P1. The sequence continues at coordinate 1,396,301 of NZ_CP189584.1, forward strand.
ATTGATGACCAAAGGATGTGTGATGGACGCTTCGAAAGAACTGCGTGAGAACCTTCAGCAGGTGCTCGTTGATCTGATTGAACTCCATGTCCAGGGCAAGCAGGCGCACTGGAATGTCGTGGGCAAGAATTTCAGGGATTTGCACCTGCAACTCGATGAACTTGTGGCCCAGGCCAGGGAATTTTCCGACCGGATTGCGGAAAGAATGCGGGCCCTCCATGCCGTGCCGGATGGGCGAAGCTCCACGGTCTCGGCCACGACCCATTTGGCCGCGTTCCCCCCGGGTCTCGTACGGACCAAGGATGTGGTCGACCTGATAGGGGCCCGGTTGGAGCAGGCGGCGGGTACCGTCCGCAGTGTCCACGACCAGGTCGATGAAGAGGATCCCACCACCGCGGACCTCCTGCACGCGATCATCGCCTCTCTGGAGCAGCTGGCCTGGATGGTCGAGGCGGAGAACATGTCGCCCGGGCCGGCCAAGAACAAGAAGACACGCACTGCCAAGACAAAGTCCCCCTAGGAGGAGATGAGCGTGGCAGACGAGTTTCACCATTCAAGCCCATCGGACGGGGCAGCGGACGATGAGCGATTCGACGCCGGTTAGAGGACCCGTACCAGCGCCAGCTACGGAAGATGCACCGGCCCAGGCCACGAATCGGATGGGAAGACCCATCCTCCTTGGAGACCCCGCCAACCATCGCCCAAACGCCCTGAATGCCCTCATGCGGCGGGTCACCGAGGCCACCGGCGATCCTGTTGCAGCACTGGCCCTCGCGCAGGACCTCGGACGGGACATGCGCCGGCTGGATCGCCCTGGATTCCTGGGGCATTGGGAGATGTTGGCGACGTTGGGTTCCGTCGATCTCGGTGTCGCCCGGATTGTTGAACCGCACCTGGATGCCCTGAACATTTTGGACGAGGCAGATTCCATTCTGGCGTCCGACGACGATCTCAGTTGGGGTGTGTTCGCAGCGGAAGGAGCCGGCCATGGACTCAAAGCAAGCCTCATCAATGAGGAGTGGACCCTCGACGGGACAAAACCCTGGTGCTCGGCCTCCGGGCTCCTGACGCGCGCCGTCGTGACCGCTCACGACGGCGGAGAACGGAGGACTTTTGCCGTCGATCTGCGGCACCCCGGTGTCGTTCCGGCCGGGCCACCGTGGGCTGGGCGTGGCCTCACCGAGGTGCCCAGCGGGGCGGTGGCCTTCCACCGGGTGCCTGCGGTGCCGATCGGTGCAGCGGGGTGGTATTTCCACCGCCCGGGTTTCTCCTGGGGCGGCATCGGGGTCGCCGCCGTATGGCACGGCGCCATGGTGGCCCTCGCCCGACGGCTCTTGGAGCACTGCACCACCAGGGATCCGGACCAGATCGCCCTCATGCACCTGGGCATGGCCGACGCGGCCATTCAAAGCAGCGCCAATGCGCTCCGCACGGCCGCTGATCTCTTCCGCGCCCCTACCAGCACCCACCCCTCGGCCACCGCCGCCCGAACGCGGGCCATCGTGGTCCAGAGCGTGGAATCCGTCCTGGCTGTCGCGGCCCGCGGCATGGGCCCCGCCCCCCTGGCGTTCGAGCCCGGCCATGCAAAGCGCGTCGCAGACCTGTCGCTCTACCTTCGGCAAGACCACGGGGAGCGGTCGTTGGCCGGGCTGGGGGCGCTACTCGTCGCTGCCGAGAAGGAACCTTGGTGACGTTCACCCTGAAGGATCCAGGAACCCCGGAACACGAATGGCTTGACGTCATCCACCGTGGCACCGTCGCGCCTCTTGAGCTCGATTGGTCGGCCTTTGACACGATGGTGGTGGTTGCGGCCCATCCGGACGATGAATCCCTGGGGGCAGGAGGACTCATCTGCCGGGCCCGCGCCCACGGGGTTGAAATCGTGGTGGTCCTGGCCACGCGGGGGGAGGCATCGCACCCGCGATCGGTGGCGTTCCCGGCTCCCGATTTGGCGGAAATCCGGATCACGGAACTGGGCGAGGCGATGCGCCATCTGGCACCGCAGGCCCTCATCGACGACGTGGGCCTGGGCGATGGACACGTCACCGCCCATATTGGACAGCTTGAGGATGCCGTGCTGGCCAGGTGTTGGGGGAACCCCGGACGGGTGCTGGTCGCGGCGCCCTGGTCCGGAGACGGCCACTGCGACCATGAGGCCGCCGGCCTTGCAGCCCAACGGGCGGCCGAGAAGGCCGGGTGCCCGCTACTGGAATACCCGATCTGGTTGTGGTTCTGGGGCGCACCCGGTGGCGGCGGCACCCCGTGGGCCGCCATGCGCACCCTGGCCCTCAGCCCGAAGGAAATAACTCAAAAGTCCCTGGCCATGGGTGAGCATCGGAGCCAGATCGAACCGCTCTCCGACGCCGACGGCGACGAGACCCTGCTGACCGAAGATGTCCTCCAACACTTTCGGAGGACCTTTGAGGTCTTCATTGATACCCGGGGGCACTTCGTCCCCACCAACGAACGCCACACCTCCTGGATTGGCGCCCGGTTCGATGTGATCCATGCCCACGGGGCCGAACCATGGCAGGCGCCCACCTCATGGTACGAGCGGCGAAAACGCCAACTGACCATGGGTATCCTGCCGCGGGACACCTTCAAGGCAGCGCTGGAACTCGGATGCTCCACGGGGGTGCTGACGGCGGAACTGGCCGGTCGCTGCAACAGCATTCTCGGCCTGGATGTCAGCGCAGAAGCCGTCCGGACCGCCACCGCCAGGACAAAGGCCCTGCCCGGTGCACAGATCCGAAACCTCCGGTTCCCCAGCGAATGGCCCCAAGGCCGCTTTGACCTCTTCGTCCTCTCGGAGGTCGGCTACTACCTCACCGCCGGGCAGCTCACGGCGACGGTGGATGCCATGTGCCTCTCTTCCCTGCCCGGAGCGGTCCTGGCCGCCTGCCATTGGCGCCATCCCATCGACGGCTGGCCCCTCGACGGTGATGCTGTCCATCGGTTGCTCCGGGGTGACAGCCGCCTGGATCTCCTCGGATCGTACTCCGAAGAAGATTTCACGCTGCAAACCTTTACCGTGAAGGAGCAGCCATGACCGCCCCAATCGAGGCTATGGCCATCATCATTCCCGCCCGCAATGAACAGTCGCTTCTCGCGGCCTGCCTGGCCGCACTCACCGGTTCAATCGCGGGTTTCCACGAGGCCACCACCTCGGTGCACGTGAGCGTGACAGTTGTCTTGGACCGCACCACCGACTCCTCACAGGACATCCTCGCCGGCTTCCCGCAGATCAACGTGGTGGCCTCGTCCGCCGGTCGAGTCGGATCCGCCCGCAACCACGGCATCCGCCACGCCCTCAGCCTCGCCGAGAGCCCCCGGGAACGGATCTGGATCCTGAACACGGACGCCGACAGCACCGTCCCGTCTAACTGGATGAGCCAGCATTGGCGGCTCGCCTGCGAGGGGTCGGACGTCGTCACAGGAACGGTCGAACCCCACCGGGACGGGATGACCGCCCGCCAACTGTCCCTGTGGCACCGGGCCCACGACCTCTCCGAAGGCCATGCCCACGTCCACGGGGCCAACCTCGGGTTCAGGGCAGACGTCTACCAGCGCCTCGGCGGCTACAGGGACGTCCCGGTCCACGAAGACAGGGACTTTGTCGAGGCCGCCCGGACCCACGGCTTCCTGGTCCGGGCCACGGACCTCTGCAGGGTCCTCACCTCGGGACGGCGGCACAGCAGGGTCGACGGCGGCTTCGCCGGCTATCTGGCCCACCTGTCTGCCCAGGACGCCGGACTGCCAGCCATCTAACCGAAAGGATGCACCAATGGGCAAGTACATCAGGAGCTTTTGGACCGAGAAGCCCTGTCCGGCTGCCGCTTGATGTCATCCCTCGGAGCCCCAATCCACGATGTCCCGGCGGCCCGCGTGGCTGCCGTCGTCTACAACCCCGTCAAGGTGGATCTGGCGGTGGTCAAAGCCGTGATCGCGGCGGAGGAAAAAGCCGGCGGGTGGGGACCAACCCTCTGGTTCGAAACCAGCGGGGATGACCCCGGCCAGGGCCCTGCGAAAGAGGCCCTCGCTGCCGGCGCGGACCTTGTCATCGCAGCGGGGGGCGACGGGACCGTGCGGGCGGTGGCCGAAGTGCTCTACGGGAGCGGGGCGTCCCTCGCACTGCTGCCATCCGGAACGGCCAACCTTTTGGCACGAAACCTTGGCCTCACGCTCGATGGCCCCAAACACGCCATCCACACCGCCTTCACAGGCCACGACCGCGACATCGATCTCGCCCTCATCGATATTGAGCGTGACGACCAATCAACAACCCGGCACGCCTATCTGGTCATGGCCGGGCTCGGCCTCGACGCGAAAATGCTCGTGGGCACCGACGACAAGCTCAAGGCGAAGGTTGGCTGGCTTGCCTACGTGGGCGGGCTTCTGACAGCGATGCGCGACAAAGAACAGCTTCGGATGCGCTACAGCCTCGACGGCAAAGAAGCCCGGTCGGCCCGCGTCCACACCATCATCATCGGCAATTGCGGTTCGCTCCCCGCCGACATCGTCCTGCTTCCCGATGCAGCCATCGATGACGGCATGTTCGAACTCGTCCTGCTACGCCCCAAGGGCTTGTTCGGCTGGCTGCAGATCACCATCAAAGTCCTCTGGGAGAACGGCGTGCTCCGCCGCACCGAGGCCGGACGCAAACTCGGGGGACCCGGCAAAGCTGTCCGAGCCCTCCACTACGTCAAGGGCCGCAAACTCGCCATCCGCCTCACCCAGTCCCACGACATCGAACTTGACGGCGACAGCTTCGGCACAGTCCGGGCCCTCACAACCTGGATCGAACCGGGTGCACTCACAGTGCGGGTGGCGGTCGATGACCAAACCAGTGAAGAATAACCGGCCACCGGCGATCTAGCATTACCCCATGGATACCCATCGGGCCCCCGAGGCCGCCGCCAAACCAAGTGCGAAACGCGTCACCCGCAGGTGGCCGCTGGTCAGCGGCATCGCCGCACTAGCGCTTGCCTGTGGCTTGGGGGCACTCATCGTGCTGCGCAACAACGGGTTGCCCTTCTCCATCGACACCGGGTGGATGGAGGAGCTGATCGAGCACCGCGCACCCGTCTGGGAGGTCCTCTCGCTCACCATGAATGTTCTCGGCGGGGGTTTGGTCGCCATAGTCATTGTTCCGGTGCTCGTCATTGCCGCCCTGCTGCTGGTGAAACGCCCCTGGGCCGCCGGGTACTACCTTGTGGCCACTCTGGTGACGGGGGGCGCTGTGCAACTGCTCAAACATTTGTTTGGCCGTGCGCGGCCAGAGGACATTCTGGTGACCGTCGATTTCGGGTCGTTCCCCTCCGGCCACGTGGCCAACGCGGCGGTCATGGCCGCGATTCTTGCCATCCTTTTCCCACGCCTCTGGGTGTGGGTGGCCGGCATCGGGTACACGGTCGTGATGATGTTCAGCCGCACGTACCTGGGTGCGCACTGGCTGACCGACACCATCGGCGCGTTGCTCCTTGGAATTGGTGTCGCGATCGTGATCTGGGCGCCGTTGGCCGCGAAAATCGACGGCGAACACCAACTCGCACCGCCGCATCCCACGAACTAACAGCGCCGAAAACACCCCAGGCGTTGCGAATCGGGCACAAGGGGCCGCGTGCCCCGCGGCCAATGGGCGTTCAGGACAACCGGGCCTGGCGCGCCCGCGCGCAGCAATACAGGCCATAGGCGATGAGCCCTGCCCCCACCACAACGAGAATCGCCGCGCCAAACGGCAGCGCCACGAGGGCTTTCAGTGCCCCATCGAGGCCAGTTGCTTTGCTGGGGTCCAGGGTGGCTGCCGCGATGACGAAGAGTATTCCCACGGCACAGAGGGCGACCCCTTTCGCGACGTAGCCCACCACCCCGAGCATGATGACGACCCCACCGGCTGTTCCGGAGGGAACGACGATGTCGTCGGTGAATTTCTTCATCGCACCCTTGTAGAAGAAGTATCCGCCAATGCCGAGCACGCCAATGCCGAGCACGATCAGCAGTATGACGCCGCCGGGAGCAGCAAGCAGCCCGGCGCTGAAATCGTACGTTGCGTTGACCGCGTTCGTCGGCCGGCCCCTCGCAAAGGTGAAGGTGGTGGCGGCAATGGCAAAGTAGGCAACAGCCTTGCCGAATTCGCCAAGGCGGTGCGCCCACTTCCGTTTCTGGTCAGCACCCACCACGACGATGGTTTGAACGATCTGCCACAGCCCGAGTGCGGCCAAACCGACAACAATGACCCACAGCAGGGCGGCGCCGCCGGGAACCTCGGCGAGCTTGGCGAGGGCGCCGGATTGGTCGGCTTCACCGCCGCCGGCCCCGATCGCGACGCCGATGGCGATAATGCCAATCACGCCATGCAGCAGACCATTGACCGCGTAGCCGGCCCGTGCCAGCAAACGCAGCGGCCCGCTGCGCGTCGCGCTTCGTGCGGCCTTGGCCGCAGCTCCACCCGCCATGGGCACAGAGTAACACCACGTGCGCGGCGCATCCATGGCCATTTTGGCCACAGCGGGCCACGCCCGCCCCGGGGCCGCCCCACCCGCGGGCCGGGAAGCTTCATTGCCGGCCAGCCGTAGGCAGCACAGCGCCGGCGCGGTAGGTTTCTCTCAACGGAGAATCACCGGATGAAGGGTCCCACAGATGAGCATTGGCCAGTCCCCGGCATCAATTCCGGTGTCTTAGGGGTCCCGGCATGGCACTCCCCGACGATAGCGCCCCGGCGCCGGACGACCGAATGGCCGTGGCCGGCATTCGGCAAGGACGGGCAACCATTGGCCTCTTCATCGCCGCAGGCGTGCTCGTTGCCGTGGGCACGGCAGGGTTTCTCCTCCTGCTTGCAGCGGTGTCCGGAGGCAGCGGTCCGACCGGTGCCGACCGGGCAATTCTGGCCTGGCTGGTGGACCAGCGGACGCCGGCCCTCACCACAGCCATGTCCGTGACCGCGACGGTTTCGGGCCCGGTGGGGATGCCCATAATTGTTCTCGTCACGACTGTCGTATGGTCCTTGACATCCCGACGCCTGTGGCGTCCGGTGCTCCTGGCAAGCGCGATGGTCATCGGTGTCCTCCTCACTTTTGTTTTCACGCACCTCGCAGGCCGTCCCCGGCCCCCGGAAGAGTTCATGTTGATGGGCTTCGACCCCACGTCGTCCTTCCCCTCCGGCCATGCGGTCGGGGCGGGCGACTTCCTGCTGGCTGGCGGGTACCTGCTGTGCTCGCGGATCAGGTCGGTGGCCCGCATCGTCCTGTGCACGATCACCGCAGTCGCGGGCATCGTCTGGGTTGACCTCTGCCGCCTGTATCTGGGATACCACTGGTTTACCGACGTCGCAGCATCCCTTGGGCTCTCCATTGCCGTCCTTGGCCTGGTCATCGCCGCCGACGCGTGGAGGCAGGGCGGCGGAGAACGAAACGCGCACATCCGCGCGAAAGGCTTTCACCTGTAGCACGATGCCCTTCATATCGAATGGGCGGGAGCGTCCGGGTTTTGCTCTGGGGAAGGGTGGGAAAGCCACAGGAAATCCGCAGCCGTGAAACCGCCGGTGGACCGGGCCTTCAACCAGTGATCCCGCGGAGGTATTGACGTGCGGCCATGGGCGAATGGCGGGGCGGTGGATGCCCGCGGCCCCTGGCCCGGACTTGCCTGCGGTGGCTCAGCGTTCGGCGGCGGAACCCGTGCCCAGCAGACGGGATATTGCGTGGTCCGTGGGCCGAAGACCGGCCAGGTCTCCCGCCAGGTATGCCTCGACCAATCGTGGATCAACGTACGAGGCGCGGGCGACGGCTGGCGTATTGCCCAGCTGATGGGCCACAACCTTGATGGCGGCGACCACTGCCTGCTGGCTCGGGGTGCCGCCCGTCCGGGCCAGCTCCGCGGCCGCAACCATTGTCCCCTTCCACGTCCTGAAGTCCTTGGCCGTGTGTCCGGCGCCGGCGATCTGGGCAATGTATCCGTTGATGGCCTCGGCGTCGAGGGAGATCCACGAGCCGCCGTCCGGATATGCCAAGAGTGGCGACCTGCCGCTCCGCCGGGCCAAGGGGTCCAGGAACCGCGCAAGGACGTTATCGCTGATGGTCACGTCCCACGGTTGTCCGCTTTTGCCCGGAAATGACAGATGAATGGTGCCCTCCTGCACGCTGGCGTGCCGGCACTGCAGCGTGGACAGCCCGAACGAGCCATGGGAGGCCGCATATTCCTCGGAGCCGATGCGCAGTGCACCCAGGTCCAGCAGCCGCACCGCCGCTGCCAAGGTGCGCGTTCGTGCCGATGCAGACTCGCGCAAATGTCGCGAAACCCGCCGGCGGATCCCTGGCATCTGGGCACCCAACCGGGCAGCCCGGATGGACTTCTCGGTGTCGCGGGCGTCACGCCATACGGGATGGTAGATGTATTGGCGCCGGCCGGCGTCGTCCACGCCCACCGCCTGGATGTGGCCGTGCGCATCGGGACAGATCCATACGTCCCGCCAGGCCGGTGGTATGGCCAGGGCTTTGATCCGCAGCTTCTGCCTGTGTGTCACGGGTGCGTTCAGCGCTGTGCGGTAGGCAAACCCGCTCCCCGTGCGGCGGCGGCGGATGCCGGGCCCGTCCGGGTTGCTGTGCTTGAGGGCGGTCATGATCCTTCCAATCCAGCCGGCCGCGAGACGGTCTCCACGGCTTGGCTGGCGTCCGATTCCACATCCAGTCCACCGGCCGATCGTGGGTTCGCCCGTGGTTCTTTGGCCACGTCAATTCTCACGATGTTTGCACGGTTTTGCACGGTATGGGCATCGACGGCGGAGAAACGACGGCACGTCCCCGGATACACCGGTTCGGTGGCTGGTGGCGCGCCCGCCTCTGGGGCGTCGCGGGAGGACATGGTCGGTGCCGGCGAGGGATGGACACCATGGCGGCAGCGGGCTTACCGTACCGGTAGGAACCCCGGCGACGTGGACATTTGAGGCTTGGACGCGGAGGGTTCCCGGCGGCATGAGGGCCCTGGGCAGACCCCGCCCAGTGGAAACAGAGATGGGAACAGCCATGGATGAGACAAGTTCACCCGACACCAGCCACCCGCGGGACGGTGGCTCCGGCGCTCGCGCTTGGGAGGACGAGGTTCTTGCCGCCCCGGACCTCAGCCAGTTTGACGATGAAGACCCTGACAGCGCAGGGGAACCCGGGGCGGGGAGGCTCGGCGGAATCGACGACCAGCTTCGTGCAGAGCAGATGATCACCGAACCGGATCTGGAACCATTGGATGTTGACGTTGAGGACGGCTCGACGGAACAGCCGGAAGACTACAACACGGATTAGATCACTGGAGTGCCAGAGATATAGGGAACGCTTCGAAAGTGTCCCGCAGTGCACCGCAGGCGAAGAGTCGAAATTCGGCAGGCTTACCCTGATCCACCGGCGCCGCCAGGTTGGGACTGCGCCCCCCGCCTTGAACCGGCGGTGGGAGGCGGCAGTGGACATCAGCATCGATCCCCACCCGAGCAGCGTGAAACAGATTCCCCGGAACGGAAACGCGAAGGCACCCAGGAGTGTGCGGAGGCCGTCTTGGTCCATGGCCAAGACAGCCAGGTAGACCGCAATCAAGCCAAAGCCCGTGAGCCAGAGGACCCTTCCGCTGGGCGGGTGGTGGCTCCAATCCCTGAAGAACCTGATCCGCTCGTGGGAACTGGCCAGTACCGTGCCAAACACGGCCCACCCTCCGCAAAGCGGTAGGAACATCAAAGCTGGCAGCAGCTGATTGCCGCTGGCCCCTATGGCCGGCCCACGCCGTCGACCTTGCGGTCGAGGGCCGCGCGTTCGGCGGCGTTCCCGCACAACTCAATGGCCGCACGGAGGGCGGACCGCGCCTCGTCGCGCCGGCCGAGCCGGCTGAGCAGCTCGCCGCGGACTGCCGGGAGCAGGTGGGAGCCGGCCAGTTCGCCCCGTGCAGCAATGGCGTCGGCCAGCGCGAGCCCATCGGCCGGACCGGAGGCCATCGCGACGGCGACCGCACGGTTGAGTTCGATGATGGGCGACGGCGCCAACCGTCCGAGGGCATCGTAGAGGAGAACTATCCGCGCCCAGTCGGTCCCGGCCACGGAGGGCGCCACCGCGTGGCACTCGGCGATGGACGCCTGCAGACCATATGCGCCCAGTCCACGTCCGGCCGCCACGGCACGTGCCAGCGCCGCGCGTCCACGCCGGATCGCCGACCGGTCCCACAACTGCCGGTCCTGGTCCTCCAGCAACACCGGGTGTCCTGAAGCGTCGAGCCGCGCCGGAAACCGGGCGGCGGTGAGTTCCAACAGCGCGAGCAACCCGAATGCCTCGGGCTCGGGCGTGAGCCGCACCAGCACGCGGGCCAGCCGGCGCGCCTCACTGGCCAGCTCCGTGCGGATCCACTCCTCGCCGCCCGAGGCGAACGAGCCCTCGGTGAAGATCAGGTAGATGACCTGAAGCACCGAGCCGAGCCGCCCGGCCAACTCGTGCGGGGCGGGCACGACGAACGGCACGCGCGCGGCGGCCAGCGTCTTCTTGGCACGGGTGATGCGTGCCTGGATCGTCGCCACCGGCACAAGGAACGCCTTGGCAATCTCGGCGCTGCCCAGGCCGCCGACAACCCGCAGCGTCAACGCGATCCGCGCCTCCTTCGACAGCACGGGATGGCAGGAGATGAACATCAAGGCGAGCACGTCGTCGTCGATCGCCTCGGGATCGAACAGTGCGTCCGCTCCGGGCTCCTCCGCGTCGAGACCACGGGCGAGGACGGCGTACCGCTCATCGCGCGCGGCCCGCCGCCGGAAGAAGTCGATGGCCCGGCGGCGGCCCACGGTGAGCAGCCAGCCGGCCGGCTGGGCGGGCACGCCGTCGACGGACCAGGAGACGAGCGCCTCGGCAACGGCCTCCTGTGCGAGATCCTCCGCGAGCGGGAAGTCGCCCGTGTAGCGGGCGAGGGCGCCGACGATGCGGGCGGACTCCATCCGCCACACCGCTTCGACGGCGCCCCCCGCCTCGGTCGTGTTCATTGCTGCCCTAGAGACGCCCTAGAGCTGTCCGGTCTGCTCGCGCCAGGCGCGTTCCTTCTAGATCCAGGGGTTGTCCTGCGGGAACTCGTCGATCGTCGGCACGCGGCGGATCTCCGCTTTGCTGCCCGCCATGTACGGCATCCGCTTGGCCCATTCGACGGCCTCCTGCTTCGAGGCGACGTCGAGGATGTAGTATCCGCTGAACAGCTCCTTCGTCTCCCCGTACGGGCCGTCGGTGACCAGCGGCGTCTCGCCGGTGAAGTCGACGACGACGCCCTCGCTGGGGTCTTCCAGGCCCTCGGCCGCCAGCAGGACGCCGGCGCGGATCAACTCGTCGTTGAACTTGCCCATCGCATTCATGATCTCCGTGAAGTCGACGTCCTGGAACTTCGCCAACGACTCGTCGGTTGCCCGCATGATCAACATGTACTTGGCCATCTCGCACTCCTTGGTTCTGGAAAGTCGCACCTCGACCTTCTCACCCATAGGTCGAACGGCGCGAGGCCGGATCGACACAAGCCGGAGAATTCTTTGCTTGCTTTCCGGTAGGGAGCGCAGCCTGCAGCTACCCGGCGTTGCCGGGCCTCCCGGTCCTGGACCCGATGCGGCTGAGCTGGGGCCGGGTTGAATCATTGTCAACACCCGGCAACGGAAACCGCTTCCGCTGCGGGCTTTGCCATCGTGCTCACCTTCACCGGATTTCCCAAGGAAAGCTGCCGCCGGATCTGGCCCTCGCCAGGAACGGCTCAGCCGCGAGGTCCGCCGCCGCACCGACGTCGTCGAAATCTTTCCGGTCAGGACAGCCCTGATCCGTCTCTGGGTGCGGGTATTGCACAGCTGCCGGGCACACAGTCCTTGCCCGTTGACGCGGCCACGGGCCGGGTGTAGCTTCCGACATATCCACGGAGTTTGCGGGGCGCTAGAGACGGCAGCATCTTGTTGGCCGTTTCGAGGGGGGAGCGAGGCGGATATTTCATCCGCCGTTTGCCGCGACTGAACTTCGTACATGCACCACGGTTCTGCATGCCCGCCATCAAGCGGCCGGTCTATGTCGTGCAGTCAACCACATTCTGGGGAGAATCCATGTGCGCAAACTAGTGTAGTGTCTCAGTTTTGCTTGACGGCTTGGAGCGCAACCCGGCCACGAGCCACTTTTTCCAGGATCGACTCCGCATCCGCGGTCCACACCAAAGGCTTCGGGTCGGCATTGTTCACCTCGATGTATTCCTCGATCTTCGCAATCAAATCAGGCACTGAATGAAAGACCCCACGGCGTAGCGCCTTCTCCGTCAACTCCCTGAACCACCGCTCCACCAGGTTCAACCACGAGGATGAGGTCGGGGTGAAATGCAGGTGGAACCGTGGGTGTTTGGCCAGCCACGCCTTCACGTTCGCATGCTTGTGCGTCGCGTAGTTGTCGATGACCAGGTGGATCTGAAGGCCGGCCGGGACTTCCTTTTCAATGGTTTTCAGGAACACCAGGAATTCATCGTGGCGGTGCTTGGGAACGCAGGAGCCGATGACCTTTCCGGTTGCGACCTCCAGGGCCGCGAAGAGCGTGGTGGTTCCGTTGCGCTTGTAGTCGTGGGTCATCGTCCCGGCCCGCCCCCTGGTCATCGGCAACGACGGCTGGGAGCGGTCCAGGGCCTGGATGGAGGTCTTCTCGTCCATGCAGAACACGATCGCGTTCTCCGGTGGGTTCAAATACAGTCCGCACACGTCGATGAGCTTTTCCTCGAACTTCGGGTCCGTGGAGAGTTTGAAGGTCTTCACCAGATGCGGTTTCAACCCGCGGGCAGACCAGATGCGTTGCACCTGCGCCGGGGAGACCCCGGTCTTCGCGGCCATGGTGCGCACCGACCAATGCGTGTGTCCCTCAGGCTTTGAGTTCTGTGTCAGCTCAACGATTTCGTCGATCGTCGACTGCGGGATCACCGGTTTGCGTCCCCGCCCGCCACGCACCTTCCCGAGCTTGGTCAGGCCTTCCTCGGCGAAGCGGGTACGCCAGGAGCGCACCGTGCCCGGGGTGATGCCCACCACCCGGGCGATCCACTCGTTGGCCAGGCCCTCGGCGGCCATCAGCAGAACCTGCGCCCGCTGCACCTCCCGGTGGGAGGCCACCTGGGATGCGGCCAGCGCTTCCAGGACGGTGCGCTGGGCGTCGGTAAGGGCCAGGGCGGGTGCTGGATTCGACATGATCCCAGCCTAAACCCAAAGTCATTAACTATTTTGGAGACACACCACTAGCTTTCATCATCATGCCCGTTGTCGCCGGCGCAGTCGTCGCGCTTGGCATCGCGGCACCTGCCCAGGCAGACACCACCGGCGGAACGCCCGTGACCGTTGAGGTCTCCGGCGGCCCGCTGAACATCAGTGTCCCCGCCACGGCCGTCAATCTGGGAACCGTCACCGCGAGCACCAACGCCCAGACGGTCACCTCCCGGCTGGGCCAGGTGAGCGTCACCGACGATCGCGGCAGCACGGTCGGGTGGACCGCAACGGCAGGAGTTGTCGCCTTCACCGGTCCGCAGGACATCTCGCTCGCCGTCCTCGGGGACAGTTCCTACACCGTCCCAGCGGCCACTGTGACCGGCACTGCGGTCCTCGCCCCAAGCGACCTCACCGCCCTGAATCCGGGTGGCGTCGTGCAGACCGCGACGGGAGTTGTGGGCATCAACGCCTCGAGCTGGGATCCGACACTGACTCTCACGATCCCTGCGAATGCGCTGGCGGGAACCTATTCGAGCACCGTCACGCACTCCGTCTCCTAAGCAGGCGTGCGGGAAAGGCAAGGCATGCCCTTCCCAGGGCTTGCTCGTTCTGCCGGGGCGGCTGTCCTGATAACCGCCGTCCTGGCAGGCGCCGTCGGGCCCCTGTCCGCAACGATTGCGTCGGCTTCCGATGCGATGGTGCAGGAAAGTCCAGGAAATGTCGGGGTTCGCCTTCTGGACGTTCCGGCAAATACGGCCAATGATTCCCGGGCCAGGCAATACATTGTTGATTCGCTGGAGCCCGGAACAACGATCGCCCGGCGGATCGAGATATCAAGATCGAGATATCAAACTCGACCGCCGCCCCGTTGCATGTTGCCGTGTACGCGGCCGCCGCGGACATTGTTGGAGGGGCTTTCGTCGGGAAGAATGCCCACGCCGCCAATGAACTCTCCGGATGGACGAGCCCGTCCTTGAGCACCCTAGATATTCCCGCCCATGCGTCCTTGACCAATCCGATCACGGTTGCCATTCCGTCAGATGCGGCGCCGGGTGAGCGCTACGCGGTCCTCTGGGTCGAAACCACCGGGCCTGGCGGCGGCAATGTCACCTTGGCCAGCAGGGTCGGCATCAGGCTTTACCTTGCGGTCAACGGTGACAACCCACCCGCAGCGAGCTTCACCGTTGACACCATGACGGCCGAACGCGACACGGAGGGCAAACCCATAGTCCTGGCCCAGGTCCACAACACTGGCGGACGCGCGGTCGACATCTCCGGTGTCCTGACTCTGGCCAAAGTGGCCGGCGCCGTGACCGCAGGACCGTACGACGCCGTCCTGGGAACCACACTCGCTCCGGGACAGTCTGAACCTGTGCGCATCATGCCAACCGATGATCTGGTGGACGGGCCATGGAATGCAACCCTGGACATGCAAAGCGGACCGACCCATGCCGTTGTTCAGGCCGAGATCAGTTTCCCGAGCAATGCCGGAACGGCGGCACCGGCGGCAACCCACGAAGTTCAAACAACAAGGACGCCGTGGGCCCTTATCGCCGTTGGCGCCGGGGTGCTTCTGCCCGCCACCGTCATTCTTTTCGTGGCTCGACGTCGCACGAAAGCGGCCCGGGCGCCGGTTGTTTGAACGACGCAATCTCCGCATGAAAAACAGAACTGGGGAGTGGCTCATGGCATCGATTATTGGAAGAGCGCTGCAGGCCCACTATGAGGAAAGTGCGGCAGCGCAGAGGTGCTACCCATGCTTGGACTCATGAGCGGGGCCGGCCCCTTGATCGGGCGCTCCATGGACGCTGCCACCAAATCGAACCAGCAACAAGACACACGGCAATGGGAGAGCCCCAGGTTCCTGATGCTCACCACCGTGTTCTGGCTCATCATGGGCGCGGTCAGGCTGGCGTTGGCTGTCGAATCGGTTTTGCGGAGCGACCATGGCCCTGCCCATTTGGTGCTCGGCGGCCTGTACTGGGCCTTGGCCGCAATCCATTTCACAAAGTGGTGCCGGTCCGCGCCCAGCAATCCAGCCAGTGAGGCATCCGAGCCACCGGCAGCATGAATGCGCGTGAGGACGTCAGCATGGGATCAGATCTAACAGCGGCTATGCGGGCGGTGGGCGCCAAGCGCAGCAGAGCGGAGAACCGGACATGGCTACCCGACGGGCCGGCCGGCGACGTCGTGGATGTCGACGTTGGTGGTCTCACCCGACCGGGACAGCGCGCCGGTCGGACCAAACAGGTCCGTTGGATCGTCCGGGTTCGCGACAAGGTCGATTTCCTCGACGAAGTCCGAACCCGCCACCGAATCCCGCACATATCGCAGGGCGGAAAATCGGCGATGGAGACCCCGAATCAAAAATGGTGATTTGGGCCCAACACCCTGCGAAATGCCAATGCCTGAAATTCAGTCTGTTTCCCGGTCCCCATCATCGCCATGTGGCGAGAGTCGGGGCGTGCGAGTCTTTTGGCCACCATGGCGGAGGTTGCTGCCGTGCGCAATGCGGTGACTACCGTCATCTCCGAGAGGAAGGCCTCATCGCCGAACTGCGCACGGAAAGCTTGGGCAGTTTCGGCCAGGTCCTGGGATAGCCGGCCTGCCCGGCACGCTCCGCGAACGGGCTCAGCAGCTGACGCCCGGTTCAGTCGGTTCGGGGTGTCTGGACCAGCTGGGGGTGGTGGATCCGTGCGACTTCGGGGTGGGCGCGGAGCCAGCCCTTGAGCACATTCGCCCCGTAGGAGGCGAGCATCGGGTTTTCCGGGTCATCGGTGATTCCCCGTGTCTGCTCGGCAAGGGCCGGCGGCAGTTTGACGGGGTCGATGACGGCATCGAGCCGAGGCGAGAAGAAGAAGGGGATCGTATAGCGGTCGATGCCGGGCGGCGGTGCCTGGACACGATGGATGGTGGCAGCGAGGTAACCCTGGGTCGCGACCTCGAGCATCTCGCCCAGATTGACGACAAGTGCACCAGGGATGGGCTCCACCGGAATCCAGCCAGCGCTGCCGGGAGGCAGGACCTGTAGGCCGCCGATCTGGTCCTGCAGCAAGAGGGTGATGAATCCGTAATCGGCATGGGCGCCGACACCCTGGCTGCCGGCCTCCTTGACCACTCCCCCGACGTAGTGGACGAGCTTGGCCATCCAGGCCGGCGTCCCCGTGAAAGCATCCGTGAAGTGGCCCTCCGGCAGCTCGAGGGAAACGGCGATGGCGCTTAGCAGCTCCGCGCCCACCACCGACATGCGCTCGGCCCAGGCCATGGCCACCCCGCGCAGCTGCGGCATTGCCTTGTCGGGCCACAGGTTCGGTCCCTGGACCAGCCAGTACGGCTGGTTGGCGGGGTAGTTTTCGAGGGCCGGGCGTTCGGGCCCGAAGTCCAACTGTTCGCGTGCATCAGGGCGTCCCTGGGTGATTTCATGGCCCAGCCGCGTATAGCCGCGGAAATGCGGGGACCTGCGGTTGTCCAGCTCCAGCCGGTCCTCCAGAGGAAGGTCAAAGAAGTGCCGGGTGGCATCGAAGAGTTCGCTGACCTCCTCCGTGGTTGACCCGTATCCCGTCAGCTGGAAGAAACCCACCCGGTGGGCCGCGTCGCGAAGCTTGCTGATGAACGCCGGGCTGAAGTGACCGTCTTCGCTCCTGGCCGTGCTCAGGTCCAACATGGGAATCGACTGGGATCTTGCGTCCATGACTGCAACCTACCACCACCCGTTCGCGTACTGAACGTAGATGCGGGATTCAAAATCCGATGCTCCCGCCAGGTGCCATCCCCTGGCACCACCACGGCTGGGGATTCTCTTGGTCAATGATTTTTGCTCGGCCGTGCCCAGATTGACCGGTGGCCGAGATCCCAAAGCTCCGGACGGTGCCACACTTAAGGGACGACCATCGGACCCGGGAGGGTGGCATGCGCAGATCAGTATCCTCCGGCGTCGCGGTTCCCGCGGCACTTCTTGTCGCCTTGCTGCTCGCCGGATGCGGTCCACAGGCAGGGCCGCCGGCGTCGACGCCAGAGGGCACGAGCAATCCCGCCATCTCCCTGGCGACAACCACCATGCCGAGCCAGACGGCGTCGGCGGCCTGGACGGAATACACAACGGCGGACGGCCAGCTGACCTTCGACCTTCCCGCCGCATGGAGCGTCACGGATCCCGCGGGAGAGTTGGCCGAAGGTGGTGGCGCGTTCGCGGAGATTGCCAACCAGGCAGGGAAGCCATTGGCTACTCTTCGGACCAACATGGCCACGGGGTCAGAGTGCACGCAGCGGTACCCGTACTCCGTCCTGGAATCGCAGGAGATGACGGCGCTGGCGCAGAACGGCGCGACGCCACGGTATGTTTTCGAGACCCGCGGCAACGCCACGGAACCCGGACCGGCGAACACCCCTGCGGCGGCCTACGGCATCACGTCCGGCCCGGCACCGGAGGGGGACTCGGCGTGCGCCATCTTCCACTTCTTCACCTGGCCGCCCAATGCTGCCATGTTCGGCGCGTTCTACAATCCCGCGAACAACGAGACGCCAGCAGACGCGTCCCTGCCATATCTGGAGAAGGCGAAGAAGTATGCGCAGACGCCCGAGTACCGGGACATCAAACGGATGATCACCTCGCTGCGGCCGGCGAGCTAGGGTACCTCTGCCAACGCCGCACTCGGGGGACGACCGCCTGCGGAGTCGAAGCTGGCGTATACCTCGCCGTCCTCACTCGCGGCTTCCGCACAGCTCCGCCGGAGCTCGAGCTGGAGGGCTGGGCCGGCCAAGGGAGAGTTGCCGTGCCTGGAAGGTGAAGTGGAGCGTCGGGTGGGCGTCGACGTCGGCCCGGGACATGCGTGGGTCAAGAAGCGGCCCCACCGGACGGGGAAATCCATCCCACAGGCCAGGGACGACGCCGTCTCCCGGCCCAGGCTCCTCACCGGTTCAGACCGTGTGGCCATTGCGGGCCAGCGCGGCACGCACGGCGTCGCGGAGCGATGCCAGGGTGGGCTGCCCGGACAGGCCCTGCGGCGTCGGGTAGACGCGGCACGTCACCGCAGGGTCGGTGTCCGCAGGGAAGAGGTCTTCTCCATCGATGGTGAAGGTGGGTGAGCCGTGGAAGCCCAGGGCCGCGGCGTCGCCGTCTGTGCTGATTTCCCGGACCGCCAGCGCTGCCGGGTCGGCTCCTTCCAGGGCGAGGGCGCGGGCAAACAAGTCCCGGCCGGAGGTTGCGTGGGGGCAGCCGGGAATGGTGCGCAATTCGAGGTCCATGCCCCATTCTCCCGCCGGCGGCCGAATTCCGTACCTCTAGCCCGGATTTTTCATCGGACGGCGGTCGGGGCGTTGGGTGCGGGTTTTGCCGTCCCGGCGGGCTGAATCGGATTTCGGGTGTGGCTGATGGACCCGGGGGCGCCGGGCTGTGCGCGGGCTTCCACTGTTCCCGTTGGTGTTCTTCTTTCCTGCTCGTTGGTTGACGGGGGGTTGCGGTGTCAGGCCCGCAGGAGGACCGCGGGGCGGTTCGCGGCTGCGGCGATCCGTTCAATGGCTTCGAGCAGGGCGCTGATCAGGGGTTGCTCCGGCGCGGCGGCGGGCAGCAGCAGGTGGTTCCGGCGGGCGCGGGTGATGATTTTCCCGGCGGTGGCGAAGAGCCGGTAGCGCCAGCGTTTGATGTCCCAGCCCCGTGCTTTGTGGCCGTCGGGCAGGGCGGTGAGCTGGAGCCAGGAGACCAGGTTCGCGGCCAGGACCGCGAGGTTGGCCCAGGCCTGGTTGGCAGCGAAATCGAAGAAGGGGAGCTTTCCGAGCCCGGTGTTCTTTAGGGTTTTGATGCGGTTCTCGGCCCGGCCGCGGGCCCGGTGCCGGGCATCCAGAAAAGGTCCGTGCCAGCGCGGGGAGTTCGTCAGAAACGCTGTCACACGGTGACCGTCGATGTCGAGCAGGGTCGGTGTCGCGCCGGGGTGCAGCGGTTCGGCGCGCAGGAAGATCTTCGTCCCCGGCGGGTAGTCATCGAGCGGGATCACCTGCGTGGCGTTGATGACCCAGGCGTCATCGCGTTCGACCCCGTCCTGGTCCAGGGCCGGTTGCCAGTATTTCTTGTCGTTGATCCAGTCGATCATGTGGGCCTTGCCGACCGGCACCGGGTACGAGGCGGAGAACTGCACGCCCCGCGAATGCAGGTACCAGAGGAACTTCCGGGACGCGCCGGCGCTGTCGGTGCGGACCAGGATCTTCTCCCCGTCCAGTTCCCCGGTCCCACCGTAGAGGGAGTCGGGCAGGACGGCGATGGCGGCCTCGAAGATGCGGATGTGGTCCTCGGCGTTGTTCGCCGTGGCCCCGCCGTGACGCAACAGTACCGCGAGTTCCTCCCCGGTGCCGCTGCCGGCACCGTAATCGAGGCTGGCGGTGAACGGGGCGAATCCGAACCCGCCCTTGTAGTTTCCGGTGGCCTGTTCCTTGTCCGAGTGCGAGGTCACCAAGGTGGCGTCGAGGTCGATGAGCAGCGGGTCCGCGGCCGTCGCCTTCACCGCCGGGCTGCGGTCTCCTGCGGCTTCCCATGCCCGGGTCCGCAGTTCCTTGGCCAGGGTCGAAAAGCCGTAATCGAAGACGTCCGGGTTCTTCACGGTGCGTTCGAAGAACCGGGAGACTGTTGCGTTCGAGGGCACGTTGCCGAACACGCCGGGCTGGGCGCGCAGGATGTCCAGGTCCGAGGCGTGCTCGCCGCCGGCGGCGAGCATCACCGCCAGCGACCCGAGCAGCCTCCCGGGCCGGTGTGAGGCCATCGCGGGGACGAACTGCCCGAGCCGGTCCTCGCACAGGTCCCGGAACCCGAGGGCGTCGATGAATGAGGTCAGGATCCGTCCCCCGGCATGGGAGACCAGCGACTGGCCGGTGAAAGTGACCGGGAGGGACGGGAAGACCTTGGTAGGCTGATGCATCGAAAAGGTGCTCCTTCAAGACACGGAAATAACGGCGTAGACACCCCTATTTTCCCTTGTCAGAGCACCTTTTCGTGTCTTAAACACACCCCTCAGCCCAACCCTGATGAAAACCCCGGGCTAGTCTTTGGGTGCGCCGAGTTCGGTGGCCAAGGCCTGGACGCGGGCCTGGATGCCGTCGCGGACCAGGCGCATCCGTTCCATGCCGCCGATGCCGCGTTCGGAGGGTTCGTCGGTGTCCCAGTTGCGGCTCTCGATCCCCGGGACCGGGTCGACGACGGCTTCCTTTCCGAGAGTGATGATCAGGGAGACGTCGGCGAGCATGTCCGCGGTGATGGGTTTGGTGTGCTCGGTACTGATGTCGATGCCCAGCTCCGCCAGGGACTGAACGGATTCGGCGTTGAGGTCCTTGCCCGGTTTGGTGCCGGCGGTGTGGACTGTGACGGCGTCGCCGGCGAGGTGGCGCATGAGGGCGCCGCCCATCTGGGATTTGCCGCCGTTCTTGACACAGACGAACAGGACGCCTGGTGTGGTGGCCATCGGTCTGGCGCCTTTCCTAGTGGGTGGCCGTGAGGTCGCTGAGGAGTCCGCGGACGAGCAGGTCGATGTCGTCGCGGATCTGCCGGGCCCCGTTCAGGTCCTGGCCGGCCGGGTCCTCGATGGTCCAGTCCAGATACCGTTTGCCCGGGTAAATCGGGCAGGAATCCCCGCACCCCATCGTGACCACCACGTCCGCGGCGCGGACGACGTCGTCGGTGAGGGGCTTGGGGAACTCCTCGGAGAGGTCCACGACGGCCTCGGCCAGTGCAGCCACGATCGACGGTTCCAGGAGGTCGGCCCCGTAGGGCAGGGAAGTCAGCCGAGGTTCGGCCCAGCCGGTGGGTTCGAGCAGGCGGCGGGAGGCGGGGTCGATGTTGTGCCGCCACGGGGAGAACAGGCGGATGTGTCTCCACTTCCGGACGGCCGCACCGATCTGGTCTCCGGATTCGAAGATGAGTGGTGTGATGCCGCGTTCGATCAGGTGCGCGGCGGTGGCCAGGCCCACCGGGCCGGCGCCGATGATCGCGACCGGAAGGTCGTGGCGCTGTTCCGTCATGTCCGTCTCCGTCATGTCCGTCTCCGTCATGTCCTGGGGTTCTCCTTCGGGTTGTTCAACGTCAGGTGCGTGTCGGGTCCTGCGGTACCCTGCCGGGTGGTGGGCCGCCAGGGCACCGGGTGGATCAAGCGGTGGTGCCGGTTAGCAACAACCGCATCCGCAGTCCTGCTCGTCCCCGGTCTGTCCGGTGCAGCAGTTCTCATCCATGGCCTTCACCTCCCTCCCCCGTGGTGGGTCAGGCGTGGCAGGGTTCTTCGAGGAGGGCGGTGGCGATGCTGTCCGCGTCGGCCAGGGCGGCGAGGTAGCGTTCGGCGTCCAGGGCCGCGGCGCAGCCGGTGCCGGCGGCGGTGATGGCCTGCCGGTAGCGGTGGTCCACCGCGTCCCCACAGGCGAAGACCCCGGTCAGGTTGGTCACCGTGGTCGGGGCATCGACCCGGATGTAGCCTTCCTCGTCCAGATCGATCTGGCCGGCGACCAGGTCGGTGCGGGGCACATGTCCGATGGCGACAAAGATGCCCGTGGCCTCCATCCCCCTGACCGCCCCGGTGGCGGTGTCGGTGAGGGTGACGCCGGTGACTTTGGTGTCGCCGTGGATGGCGGTGATCGCCGAATTCCAGGCAAAGCGGATCTTGGGGTTGTCCTTGGCCCGCTGGGCCATGATCTTGGAGGCACGCAGCTCGCCACGGCGCACGATGACGGTGACGGACTTGGCAAACCGGGTCAGGAAGGTTGCCTCCTCCATGGCCGAGTCCCCGCCGCCGACGACGATGATGTCCTGGTCGCGGAAGAAAAACCCGTCGCAGGTCGCGCACCAAGAGACGCCGTGGCCGCTGAACTTCTTCTCCTCGGCCAGGCCGAGTTCCTTGTAGGCGGAACCGGTGGCCAGGATGACGGCCGGGGCCTCGTACCGTTCCCCGGCCCCGGTCACCACGGACTTGATGTGGCCGGTGAGTTGGGCCGACACGACGTCGTCGAAGATGACCCTGGCGCCGAACTTCTCGGCCTGCTCCTGCAGGCCCGCCATCAAGTCCGGGCCCTGGATCCCGGCGGGGAAGCCGGGAAAGTTCTCCACCTCTGTGGTGTTCATCAACGCTCCCCCGGCGGTGACGGCCCCGGCAATGACCAGCGGGGCCAGGCCGGCGCGGGCGGCGTAGATCGCGGCGGTGTAGCCGGCGGGGCCGGAACCGATGATGATGAGCTGTTCCGTTGCCATGGTGGTTTTCCTTCGCCGGTGGGGCTAGTTGTTGGCCGGGACCAGGTCGGCGATCAGGGCCTGGATGCGGGTCTTGATCTCGTCGCGGATGGGGCGCACGGAGTCGACACCCTGCCCGGCCGGGTCCTCGAGTTCCCAGTCCTCGTAGCGCTTGCCCGGGAAGATCGGGCAGGTGTCCCCGCAGCCCATGGTGATGACGACGTCGGACTCCTTGACAGCTTCAACGGTGAGGACCTTGGGGATCTCGGCGGACATGTCGATGCCCTCCTCCGCCATCGCGGCCACCGCGGCGGGATTGACCGAGTCCGCCGGGGCGGAGCCGGCGGAGCGGACCTCGATCGCCCCCTTGGACAGGGTGGTCAGATAGGCGGCTGCCATCTGGGACCGTCCGGCGTTATGGACGCAGACAAACAGGACGGAGGGCTTCTTGGCGGTTTCGGTGCTCACGGGTTTCTCCTGGAATCGGTTGGGTGGTGGAATTCGGTCTGATTGGGTCATCGTGTCCGCACCCTTGCCCCATAGTCTTGATATTGATGACTGTCGATATATGGAGTATTGACCAATATATTGATGATTGTCAATATTTAATCCGGGCTGATCCTCCACCGGTGGAGCACCTGCAGGCGCGGGTGGTGTCAGGCGGCGTGGAGGCGGGGCGCGAGGTCGTTGACGCGGAGGGAGATGTCAGCAAAAGCTTCCTCGAAGGCCTCCCGGGTGTTCAGGCGGAGGGGGTCCGGGATGGACCAGTGGATACCGCGCAGGCCCGGGAGTTCCTCGTGGGCGTTGTCGCACACGGTGACGACGAGGTCTTCGTCCCTGGCCACCTGGTCCAGTTGGCGGGGTGTCAGATCCGCCAGTTCGAGACCGTGGCGGCGGGCGACGTCGATGGCCCCCGGAGCGATGTGCTGCGCGGGGTGGGTCCCTGCCGATGACACCGGGATGTCGCTGGCCCTCTGCCAGAGTGCTGCGGCCAGTTGAGATCGGGCGCTGTTGCGCGTGCAGACGAACAGGATGCGGCGGGCTCTGTGGTCGGATCCGGGCACCAGTCCGTCCAGTGCGCCGGAGGCGAGGCGGATGTAGCTGCGGCGCTTGTCGGCTTCCGAGCGGTGGCGTGTCGCCAGTCCGGCATCTTCTAGGGTGCGCAGATGGTGGGAGAGCAGGTTGGAGGGCATGCCGAGTTCGGACTGCAGTTCCGTCGGGGAGAGGTCGCCCAGGGTCAGCAGGTCCACGATGCGCAGGCGTGCTGGATCTGCGAGGGCGGCGTGCTTGGCGACCCTCGTCTGAAAGGCGTTCGTTTGCTCAATATCCATTGGTTCAATTTTGACTGAGTTAGTTTCATCGGTCAAGCTGGTGTCCATGACTTCACACCAGCCGCCGTTGTGGCGCCGCGCCATTGCAGAACTGCTCGGCACCTGCCTCCTTGTTTCCATCGTCGTCGGCTCCGGGATCGCCGCCCAGCGCCTCTCCCCCAACGATGTCGGCCTGCAGCTGCTGGAGAACAGCACCGCCACGGTGCTGGGTTTAACGGTGCTGATCCTCGTCTTCGGGCGCGTGAGCGGCGCGCACTTCAACCCGCTGGTCTCGGCCGTGGACTGGACCCTGGGCCGGCACAGCGGCTCCGGGCTGGCCCTGCCGGAGCTGGGCGCCTATGTGGCGGCACAGACCGTGGGCGCGATCGGCGGCAGCGTTCTCGCGAACGCCATGTTCGAGGTGGGCACCTCCATCTCTGGCACAGACCGCGCCACCGGCGGGCACCTGCTCGGCGAGGTCGTCGCCACCGCGGGGCTCATCGTGCTGATCTTTGCCCTGGCCGCCACCAAGCAGGGCGCCGTCGCAGCCCCTGCAGTGGGTGCCTATATCGGAGCCGCGTACTGGTTCACGTCCTCGACATCGTTCGCGAATCCCGCGGTGACGGTCGGCCGCATCTTCAGCGACACGTTCGCCGGCATCGCGCCGGGCTCCGTCCCTGGCTTCGTGCTAGCGCAGTTGGTCGGCGCCGCGGTGGGACTGGGTCTCCTCGCGCTCCTGTTCCCGTCGGCGGCGCGTGCCGCGGACGACGTCGTTCTCCCGCACAGCGCCGAGGCCACCAACTCCTAAACCCCGCCCGGCCCCGCGGGGCCGGGTTCAGCCCTGAGGCCGCTCCCGACCTGGACCATACATTGATGGTGGTCAATATTCGGGCATAATGGGTACATGAACGCACTGCCCACACTCGAGCCGGCAACGGACGACGCCTGCTGCACCCCGGCGGAACCGCCGGCCCTGGGCGCCGACGCGGCGAAGCGGAAGGCCGTGGTCTTCAAGGCACTGGCGGACCCGAACCGGCTGCGGCTGCTCTCCATCGTCAAGGCCGAACCCTCCGGAGCGGCCTGCGTCTGCGACCTGACCGAACCGCTGGACCTGGGCCAGCCCACGGTGTCCCACCATTTGAAAATCCTGGTCGACGCCGGACTGCTGTCGCGGGAGAAGCGCGGCACCTGGGCGTACTACTCGCTGGTGCCCGGCGCGTTGGAGGCCGTCTCCGAGAGCATCCTGGCCCTGTGAACGCCGGCATCCGGGACATGGTGCCCGCCGACTGGGCTGCCGTGGTGCGGATTTACGCCGCGGGGATTGCCGGCGGCAACGCCACCTTCGCCGACGCCCCGCCCCCAGCGGAAGAGTTCTTCGCCTCCCGGATCCCGGGACTGAGCCTCGTCGCCACAGACGGCGGCGGTGCGGTGCAGGGCTGGGCGGCAGCAACGCCCACCTCCTCCCGGGAGGTCTACCGGGGCGTCATCGAGCACTCCGTCTACGTCGACCCCGCCGCCGCTGGCCAAGGCCTCGGCCTCCTACTGCTGCGCGGCCTGGCCGGGCGGGCGCGGGGCCTCGGCTATTGGACGGTCCAGTCATCGATCTTCCCCGAGAACCTTCCCAGCCTGGCCCTGCACGAGAAGGCAGGCTTCCGTCGGATCGGCCGCCGCGAACGCATCGCCCACATGAACCACGGCCCCCACGCCGGAGTTTGGCGTGACACCCTCCTGGTGGAACTGCGACTGTAATGCGGACACGTGCCGCCATGCACGTTCAGGGAACCCCGGAACCGCCAAACGAAAGTTAACAGTCATATGGGGCGCGTCTCCTCATTTGGTGGGGCTGGGGGCGGCATGGGAGATCACCAGGGCGGAGTTCGAGCGAGCCTGGTCCGCAGCCGGGTAGTGCCGGGCGCGGCAGAAGCGGATAAGTGGCAGGCCTCGGATCAGTCGTCGAAGACGTGCCAGCAGATGGCGCTCCGGCGTTGTTGATCGTCGAGAACGAGTCCACGGACAGCGGCAGGGAGGTGCACCCGCTGCCACTCCCGTTCCTGGGCCCGAGCCTGCGCAGCGTCGTCGGCCGGGACGCATGCACCGGCCGCCCGAATGGCGTACGCCGCAGCGCCCAGATCATGGGCGGCGACGTGGGCCACCGCAACCGCCTGGCCCGCCGACAGTGCGGCGAACTTCGCTGGATCGGGCATCCCGCGCGCCGCGGCATTCGCCTGGAAGGCCGCTTGGTGTGCGTCACCCATACGCACCTCACCGCGGATCCAGGCCCGGCCGGCATCGATGGCGTCGCGGGGCCGGCTGTCGCCTGGTTGATGATCCTCGAACAGATGCAGCACGTGCCCGGCGCACACGAGGGCCCAGTCAGCCAACAGCCGGTGGTGTTCGTCCGTCAGAGTGCCCCCGCGACGGATGGTGATCAGCCGAGGATCACGCTCTTTCGGGAGGATCGGCACACGCCCATTCCTACCATTCACGAAGCTCGAACGGTTATGGCAACACGCCCTAGGCAATCAACGCATGCAGATCGACGGCAAAGAAGGCCACGACCGGCCAAAGCACAATTGCCGCCAGACCTTCCAGAATGTTGCCGGGAATGTTCCAGGCAACGAAATACCCGTGGGTGCTGGCAACCACTACTCCGATGACCAGATAAATGGTGCCGATCAGGCCTATTCGATTCCTGCCGATTCTGCGCATCATGGCCATTCTCCCGTCGTGGGGTGGGACTTAAATTCTAGTGGTGCCACAGGCGGTCGGGGAAGGCCGGGCACCTTCCGGCCTATTGCGCTCAAAGCCGGCACGCGGTCGGCGAATCCGACTCCCGGACCAATTGGGTGCCACTCCCCCGCCGGCCCCGGCCGGCTTCTGTGTCGCACCAAAATCTGATTGTGACGCGGCTCACGAAAAATCTTTGACTCGCCCAAATCCCCCTGTCTACTATTCCAAGGACACGGACTCTACGCGCGTAGACAAGCGGTGTAGACAAGCGGTGTAGACCAGCCGCCGGTTCCACCGGCGCTAAGGATTTCTCGACGAGGAGATGGACTTGAACGACTTGGACACCACGACCACCCGAACGGGCAGCGCCGTCGTTCTTGGCTCCATCAACATCGACAACTTCATCTATGTTCAGGCCTTCCCCGAACCCGGGGAAACGATTCTGGCCCAGGGCGGAACCGCCGGACTGGGTGGCAAGGGCGCCAACCAGGCCGTGGCCGCCTCCCTGTTCGGGACCACCGTCCACTTCGTCGGCCAGGTAGGCCGCGACGGCGGTGCAGACTTTGTCCGCGACCGGCTCGAGGGCTTTGGCATCGCCAGCACCCTGCTAATGACCTCGCCCGATGCGCCCACTGGTGCCGCGTACATTACCGTCAACGCCAGCGGAGAGAACACCATTGCCGTGGTGTCTGGCGCCAACGCCGACATCGACGCCGCCCAGCTGGGCGAAACGGTGGGGCGCGTCCTGGCGCAGACCACGGCCCCGGCCACGGTGGCCCTGGCCCAGGGCGAAACCTCCGCCGCGGCCACTGCGGCCTTCGTCCGGCAATGCCATGCACACGGCGTGCGGGTGGTCATCAACCTCGCCCCGGCGATTGCGCTGCCTGCTGATGTGCTCCGCCTGGCCGACCCGCTGATTGTCAACGAGGGCGAAGCCCGCATCCTGCTGGACCGATTTGCAGGCCGCGGCGTCCCCCTCACCGACCCGGAATCCGCGGCAGCGGCCGCGCAGACGCTGGCCGCCATGGTGGCCGCCTCGGTGGTCATCACGCTCGGCCCCGATGGCGCCGTCGGGGCCGATGGAGCGGGAGTGTGGCACCAGCCCTCGCCCGTGCCGGAGGCCGTGGTGGACACCACGGGTGCCGGCGACGCATTTGTCGGCGCCCTCGTCTCCCTGTTGGCGGCCGGAGCGTCCCTTCGCGAAGCCGTCCGCTGGGGCGTTGCCGCCGGTTCGGCCGCCGTCGGCAAGCGCGGCACCACCACGGCCTACCCGACGCGCGGCGAGTTGGCCACGGTGCTGGCCAACAGTTCCGGGGTGGCCCTGTGATGGTCGCCAGGAAATCAGCCAACGTGACCCGGGTGGACGTGGCCCGCGAGGCCGGCACCTCCGTCGCCGTCGTCAGCTATGTCGTCAACGGCGGGCCGCGGCCTGTCGCGAAAAGCACCCGTGAACGGGTCCTGGCCGCCATCGAGGCCGTTGGCTACACGCCCAACAGCATCGCCCAGGCCCTGGCCTCCGGTGTCAGCGGCGCCTACGGACTGATCGTGCCGGACATTTCCAACCCCTTCTTCGCCGAGCTGGCCCACGAACTGGAGGAGGTCCTGTCCACGCACGGCAAGGTCCTGCTGCTGGGCGACTCGTCCGAAAGCAAGGTCCGTGAACAGGCGCTGCTGAAGATGTTCCTGCAGCGCCAGATCGACGGCATCCTGTTCATCGGCGTTGATTCCGACGCCGATGTGCAGCCCGCCATCGACGCCGGCGTCCAGGTGGTCATGCTTGACCGCGTGGACCACCGGGGCTCCGTCTCCTCGGTCGCCGTCGACAACGTGGCCGGCGCACGGGCCGCCACGGAGCACCTGATCGGACACGGATACACCAGGATCGGCATCATCGCCGGTCCCCCGCACCTGTTCACCGCCGGGGACCGGCGCGGCGGCTGGCAGTCCGCCATGGACGCGGCCGCGCTGCCGGTCGAGCCGCGTTGGTGCCTCGAGGCGGATTTTTCCCGCCGCGGCGGCCTGGACGCCGGTCGCCGCCTGTTTGCCGCCGATGCCCTGCCGGAGGCCATCTTCACCTCCAACGAACAACAGGCCGTGGGCGTATTGGTCGCGGCCGCGGAACACGGCATCCGTGTCCCCGAGGACCTGGCCATCATCACCTTTGACGGCACCGACGACTCCGAATTCTCCATCCCGGCCATCTCCACGGTGATGCAGCCGCTGAAGGACATTGCCCAGGCCGCCGTCGACCTGCTGACCCGTCCCCGCGACGCCGGCGTGGTCCACAAGACCTGCAACTTTTCACTCCGGCTGAGGACATCCTGCGGCCAGCACTAGCTGCGGCCCGCACCATCCCCGGCACTCTCCGACACCACACGACATAGAAATAGGTAACAACGTGAAGAATCAACGAGGATTTTCCGACCTGATGCGCAACTACGGCCGGCTGACCATTTTCATGATCCCGATCGGCATCGCCACCAACTTCATCGGCGGACAGATCGCCATCCTGCTCAAGCTCCCCATGTACCTGGACAGCATCGGCACCATCCTGGTGGGTGCCGTCTGCGGCGGCCTGCCCGGCGCATTGGTCGGCCTGATCTCGAACCTGATCAACTCCATCACCTCCCCGACGCTGGCACCGTACGCCACATTGAGCATCATGTTCGGCCTGCTGGCTGGCTGGCTGTCCAAGCACGGCGTCTTCAAGAGCCTGTGGAAGACGCTGCTCTCCTCCATTCCCTTCGCGCTGATTGGCAGCATCCTCGGCAGCCTCCTCACCATCTGGATCTTTGGCGGCCTCGGAGGCAGCGGCGGCGCCCTGATCGTCGGCGCCCTGGTGGCGGCCGGCATGGACCTCAACACCGCTGTCTTCACCGCTGCGATTCCCATGGACTTCCTGGACAAGATCCCCACCGTCTTGGTCGTCTTCCTGATCCTCAAGCGCATCCCCACCCGGCTCTTCGTCAAGCTGCCGCTGGGCCACGTCTACCTCAACAAGGCCACCACCCCCGCCGCCAGCATCACCGCCGACGAGGACGACGACGAACTGGCCCTTGGCCGATGAGCACCGCCACCGCCCACGAGCTCGACCAGGAGTTCATCAACAGCTTCCGGTCCCCTGCCACCACGGGCAACCCGGTCCGGGACCTGAACCCCATCAGCTTTGCCATCATCATGCTGGCCTGCGCGGTGGCCGCCGTGGCGCTGCCCGGCCCCGCCGGACCGGCCGCCATCTGCCTGCTGTTCGTGGTACTGTCCCTGGCCGCCGGGGTGGGCAAGACGTTCCTGCCCGCCTACGGCAAGCTGTTCGCCGTCGTCGGCCTGATCCTCTTTGTCCTGCGCGCCGCCTTCCTGCCGGGCGAGCACGTCCTGTTCACCGCGGGGCCGCTTTCGATCAGCTCCGAGGGCATCGCCCAGGGCCTGGGCTTCGCCCTGGTGGTGATGGCGCTGTGCGGCGCCATGACGCTGTTCTTCACGGTCACCCCGATGAAGAACCTCATGCTGGCGCTGGAATTGCGTGGCGTCACCCCGCGCGCCACCTACGTCATCCTGGCCTCCTTCCAGGCCATCACCGACCTGGGCAAGAACACCAAGGTGGTCATGGATGCGCAAAAGTCGCGGGGCATTGAGACGGAGGGCGGCATCGCCCGCCGTGTCACGGCCTTCGCCCCGATCCTGGCGCCGGTCTTTCTGGCGGCCATGAGCCAAACCGAGGAACGGGCGCTGGCCTTGGATGCGCGGGCCTTCAACTCGCGCAGCCAGCACTCCCACCTGGTCAGCCTGCGTCCGGTGGCTGCCGCCGAAACCACGCTGGTGTGCGCCGTCGTGGCCGCCGCCGTCCTTTCAATTGCTGGAGCAGTGTTCATATGGAACTAGTGTCACTTCACAACGTCGGCTTCACCTATGCCTACGGCGACAAGCCCGCACTCAAGAACGTCTCGCTGAGCATCAAGCCCGGCCTGCTCTATGGGGTGGTGGGCCTGAACGCCAGCGGCAAGAGCACCCTGTGCAGCGTCATCCGCGGCATCATCCCGCACTTCCACCACGGCGACCTCACCGGCCAGGTCAAGATCCTGGGCAAGGACCTGCTGGAGTGGGACCCCGCCGAGCTGTCCAAGGCCATCGGCTACGTCTTCCAGAACCCGTTCACCCAGATCAGCGGCGTCAAGGAAACGGTCTTCGAGGAGATCGCCCTGGGCCTGGAAAACCTGGGCGTCGAGCGCGAGGAGATGATCGAACGGGTCACAGCCGTGGTGCGCGAGCTCGGCATCGAGGCGCTGATCCGAAAGAACCCCAACGAGCTGTCCGGTGGCCAGCGGCAGAAGGTGGCATTCGCCTCCATCATTGCCATGGATGCGGATTTCATCGTCATCGACGAACCCACCTCACAGCTGGACCCGGACGCGTCGGAGGCGGTGTTCGCCATCATCCGCAAGCTCAAGGAACGCGGCAAGTCGATCATCCTGGTTGAACACAAGATCGACCTAATGGCCGAGTACGCGGACCGCCTCATCGTTCTGAAGGGCGCCGAGGTGGTTCTGGAGGGCCCGACCCGCGACGTGCTGGTCTCGGCCGAACTGGTCGATGCCAGCGTGCCGCGCCCCGAGGTGACCGAGCTGGGGCTCGCCCTGGCGCAGGCAGGGCGGCCGCTGCGTTCCATTCCCATCACCCGTGCCGAAGCCAGGGAACTGGTAGCGGACCGAATCCAGGAGGCTTCCCATGCCCATAGTGCTCTCTGACGCGTCATACTCCTACCCCGACGGGTCGCTGGCCGTTGACGGCGTCAGCCTGCGGATCAACGACGGCGAGCGCGTGGCCATCGTGGGCCAGAACGGCGCCGGCAAGACGACCACCGTCAAGATGATGAACGGGCTGCTCAAACCCAGCACCGGCACCGTCGTGGTGGACGGCGAGTCCACCACGGAACACACCACCGCCACCATTGCCCGCACGGTGGGGTACGTGTTCCAAAACCCGGACGACCAGATCTTTGGCAGCGATGTCCAGGGCGAGCTGGAGTACATGCCCAAGTACCTCAAGTGGGATGCCGCCAAGAGCGCCGAGCGGGTCAAGCGGGCAGCCAAGATGGCCGGCATTGGCCGGTACCTGAAGGTAAACCCGAACGACCTGCCGTTCGCCATCAAGAAGTTCGTGGCGATCAGCTCCATCCTGGTGGGCGAGTGCAAGTACGTAATCCTGGACGAGCCCACCGCCGGCCTGGACAGCCAGGGCCTGAAGCTGCTGAACCGGCTGATGGACCAGCTGCAGTCCCAGGGTGTTGCCGTCATCACCATCACCCACGACATGCGCTTTGTAGTGGACTCCTTCACCCGCGTGGTGGCCATGGCCAACCGCAAGATCATCGCCGACGGCACCTGCGCGGAGGTCTTCGCCGACGACGCTGTCCTCACGGCGGCCAAGCTGAAGCGGCCCGAGGTGGCCCAGCTGGCCCGGGAATTGGGCCTGAGCGACTCCGCCCTCCACCTGGACGACGTCGTCGCACTGGTCCCCTAGCCACCCCCATCGGGCGCCCGGCGCGCCACCCGTGAACGAGAAGAAAGCGGACCCTGCCATGAAGAACGTGATCCTGGATGTGGATACCGGCAATGACGACGCCGTAGCCATCATGATGGCGGCGCTGCACCCGGACATCCGGCTGCTGGGCTGCTGGGCTGCACCACCGTGGCCGGCAACC
Organism: Pseudarthrobacter sp. P1; assembly: GCF_050156935.1. Lineage (NCBI taxonomy): Bacteria > Bacillati > Actinomycetota > Actinomycetes > Micrococcales > Micrococcaceae > Pseudarthrobacter > Pseudarthrobacter sp. P1. Next base: position 1,428,439 of record NZ_CP189584.1, read on the forward strand.
TGCCGGTGGAGAACACCACGGAGAACACCCTGCGCGTGCTCAGCCACATTGGCCGCAGCGACGTTCCGGTGTTCCGCGGGTTGGCGAAGCCGTTTGCCCCGCATCCCTTCCCCACACCCGCGGACTTCGTCAGCTCGGCCACCCCCGTCCACCAGGAGCAGCTGGCCCTGCCTCCGTCCTCGGTGCCGGTGCAGTCGGCCAGCGCCGTCGAGTGGTTGGTCGAGACGCTGCGTGCGGCGACGGAAAAGGTGACGCTCATCCCGGTGGCGCCGCTGACCAACATCGCCGCCGCCGTGACGGTGGCGCCGGAGATCGTGGATGCGGTGGAGGAGATTGTCATCATGGGCGGTTCCGCCTCCCACGGCAACGAGACCTCCCAGGCCGAGTTCAACATCTTCAAGGACCCGGTGGCCGCCGAGGTGGTGTTCAGTGCCGGTTTCCAGCGGCTGGTCCTGGTGACCCTGGACGCCACCCGCAAAGCACTTGTGTCCGCGGCGCAGTGCCGCGAGCTGGCCGCGCTGGGCAGCCCGGCGGCGCTGGCCACCGCCCAGATCCTGGACTACTACATCCGCGGCAACGACACCGCCTCCACGGCCGCCGTGCACGACGCCCTCTGCGTTGCCTACGCCATCGACCCCAGCGTCATTGGGCTGGAACACCTCAACGTCCAAGCGGACACCGTGGGCTTCCACACCTACGGGCGCACCATCGTGGACCTCAAGGGCATCAGCGGGCGCGCCCCGAACGCCTTCGTGGCCCTGGACACCGATGCGGCGAAGTTCTACGAGCTCCTGCGCGGCACGGTGGCCCGCCTGCCCCAGCCCGTGTACTAACACCACCACAACACCCTCGCCGGCCCGCCCGGGCCGGCCGGACGCCGTCGTCCGCTGCACCCCCGCTACGAAAGAAGGACCACACCATGAAACACGCCATCATGATGGATGTAGACACCGGCATCGACGATGCCCTGGCGATCATGTTCGCCGTCAAGCACCCGGACGTGGATGTCAGGGCCATCAGCTGCGTATCCGGCAATGTCGGGCTGGACAGCGTGGTGGAGAACACGCTGAAGATCCTCGACGTCGTGGATGCCCCGGACATCCCGGTGGCCGGGGGCGCCATCCGGCCCCTGGTCGAGGAGCCGCGCAGTGCCGCCTATGTGCACGGCGAGGACGGCTTGGGCAACGTCAACCTGCCCGCCAGTTCGCGCCGGGCGCTGCCGGTGCATGCCGTGGAAATGATGCGCCAGGTGCTCACCGATTCTCCCGAGCCGATCACCTTGGTGGCGCTGGCGCCGCTGACCAACGTCGCGCTGCTGCTGCGCACCTACCCGGAATGTGCGCAAAAGATTTCCCGGATCCTGTTCATGGGCGGCTCCGCCTCGGTGGGCAACGCCACCGCCGTGGCCGAGTTCAACATCTGGCACGACCCCGAGGCCGCCCACATCGTCATCAACAGCGGCGTGCCGCTGACCATGTACGGGCTGGACGTCTTCAACACGGTGGGCGTGGATGCGGACGAGGTCGATCAGCTGGCTGCCGCCGACAACCACGTGGCCCAGGTGCTCGGCGGGTTGCTGTCGTTCCGCGTCCCGGGCCCCGAGGGCGAGCCGGACCGCGCGTTCAGCCTGATTGGCGACGCCGGCGCGGTGTGTGCGCTGGTGGCGGACGAGCTCATGCACAGCGAGACGCTGCCGGTGCAGGTGCAGCTTGCCGCCGGGGCCAGCCGCGGCCAGACCATTGTGGACCGCCGCGTCCACGTGGGCGAGGACACCATCCACGGGACGGCCGGCCAGTGGCCCACCGTCAAGGTGGTGCTCAGCGCCGATGTGCCCAAGGTTCTGGACCTCTTTCTGGGCACCCTGGGCATCGCGCGCGTAGCCGTCTAGTGCCTCCCGCCGGTGCTGCGCGGTGTCCGCTCCGGACGCTGCGCCGCACCGGCCGACCGGCCTCCTGCGTGGTGAATTGATGTTTTCTGGGCAGAACCTGTCACTCATCGACCGAAACAGCAAAGCCAAAGACCAGGACTCCGGTCATGGTCGGGTGACGGGTTTGCGGGTTTGTTGATTTTTCGGGGTTCTTGGTCGGTGAAGGGCTGTTAATTCCCTACCGATATTCGATATAATAGATTCAAGAATCCGTATCGATTGGAAGGGTGGAATGATGGGTGTCGTGACTACCCAGCCTCCCCTTCCCGTGGCGATGGTCCTGGATGCCGCGCCCCTGGGATTGGCTGGTTCCCTGGAACGCGATGGTGCCGGCGGCGGTGCCGTTTACCTCCACGGCCAGGTGGTGTTTTCCTGGGATGCCGGCGATGAGGCCGCACGCCGGTGGGCGGCGGTGAAGCTGGCGCAGATGAAGGCCGCTCCGGTGGGTGAGGTCGCCGCCGCTTTCGAGGTCACTCCCGGAATGGTGTGGCTGTGGGGACAATTGCTGGCCGCCGGCGGCATCGTGTCCCTCGTTCCGGAAAAGAAAGGCCCCAAAAAGGCATCCCGGCTCAGCGGCGACGTCATCGCCCGCATCGTGGAACTGCGCGGCACCGGCCTGTCCCAGCAGGCCGTCGGCGATGCGGTCGGCGTCTCCGAGTTCAGTGTCCGCCGGGCCCTGAAACTCGCCGCCGGGCAGGGGGCCGAAGCCGCGCAAACACCCACTGGGGAACCGGAACCGGCACCGGCGCCCGTTGCCGCGGAACTGCCGGTCCTGCCGGCACCGGTGGCCCGTTCCGTGGAGCGTGCCGCCGCGGGCGTGCCCGGGTGCGCTGCCCCGGTGTTTGCCCCGGCGGCCCGCATCCCGCATGCCGGGTTGTTCCTGGCCTTCCCGGCCCTGGAACGCTCCGGCCTGCTCGCCTGTGCACGGGAAACACTGGGGGCCTTGCCGAACGGTTTCTACGGGCTGGACACCATCCTCATCGACGCGGTGCTCCGTGCCCTGGCCGGGCAGGCCCGCGCCGAGGGCGCGACCCGCTTCACCCCCCAGGATTTGGGCCGGATCCTCGGATTGGACCGCGCCCCGGAAGTAAAGACCATCCGCCGCAAAATCGGCCGGCTCGCCGAAACAGGCAAAGCCGCCGAACTGATTGCCGCCCTGGCCGCCCACCACCTGCACGCGGCCGGCCCCGGCGGGGAGAACCTCGCCGCCGTGTTGTATGTTGATGGGCATGTGCGCGCCTACCAGGGCACGAAAAAGATCGGCAAGCTCTACTCGACCCGGTTGAAGTTCCCGGTCCCGGCGACCGAGGAAACCTGGGTCAGTGACGCCCACGGCTCCCCGGTCTTGTTGGTTATGGCCGACCCCGGCGCCTCCCTGGCCAGCGAGCTGCGCCGCATCCTCCCCGAACTGCGCACCATCATTGGCGATTCCCGCCGGGTGCTCGTGGGCTTTGACCGCGGCGGCTGGTCCCCGGCCCTCTTCGCGCACATGGCTGCCCAGGGTTTTGACGTGCTGACCTGGCGGAAAGGCAAAACAGAAGACATCGACGCGTCCCTGTTCACCGAGGTGTCCCACACGGACGGGCACGGTGAAACCCGGTCCTGGCCGGTCGCTGACACGCTCGTGGACCTGCCCCTGGCCGGCAGCAAAACCACCGGGGAAGTCTTCCAAACCCGCCAGATCACCCGCACCGTTCCAACGGCCGGCGGCGCCACCCGGCAGATCCACATCCTCACCACCGATCACGACCTGCCGGCCGGGGAGGCGGTCTACCGGATGGGGGCCAGGTGGCGGCAGGAGAACCAGTTCCGCTACGCCCGCATGCACTTCGACCTGGACTCGCACGATTCCTACACGTCAGTGGACGATGACCCGGACCGGATGGTGCCCAACCCCGCCAAGGCCACGGCGTACCAACGGGTTGTGGCCGCGAAGAAGCACTTCACCGACATTGCCGCCGACACCGACGCGGCATTGCTCATCCTGCACACCCCGCCACCGGGAACGACCGGCCTCATTCTCACCAATGCCATGGTCAATGCGATCGAGGCACCCCGCTGGGAGGCCGAAGCAGCCCTCGACGCCGTGGAAGCCGCCCACAAGTCCCTTCCTGCCAGGGTCCGGCTCGGGGACCTGGCCCCCGGCCAGCAGGTGGCGGACACCGGGACGAAACTCATCCACCACGGAATCCGCATGGCCGCCTACAACACGATGATGTCCCTCGCCCGGGAAATCCGCACGAACACCGGCTACAAACGCGCCGCCGACGAAGCCCACGCCCTCATCCGCCACGCCTTCAGCCAATCCGGCGACATCGACCCCACCATCCCCGGCCAGCTGACAATCACCTTGGACCCGCTGCCAACAGCCAGGGCGACCAGGGCCCTTGCGGAACTCTGCGAACACCTCACCGGCACCGAAACCCGCTACCCCGGCACCGGCCTCATCCTCAAATACGCCATCAAAACGAAGGCCCCGGCTCCGGGGAATTAAATCGTGATGTCCCGAGTCCTGAAGACGTGCCCACGCGTACCTTTTGCTTACGTCGGTGTAGAGCGAGACTGTCCGCTCCACTAGGACAACGGAACTTCTCCAAGACCGGTTCACCGTGACAAAAAGAGGAGCCCGTAGATTTCCATTTCTTGCGGCGGTGACCATTGTTCGTCTCTTTGATAAGCCGGAGTTCTTCTCACCCAGCAAGAAAATGTCCCGGTTCTGCCATCAAGTCGTTGGCCTACAGCCCGTCCGAAGCCATATCCCGTCAGCCGAGCCAGCTTTTTACCCGATTCTGGCATTGGGCTTCTTGAACCATAAAATGACGACCACTGTTGACGCATCGACCTCTGGTTGTCTGTCATAGTGCGAAATTTCCCCAAAGTTTTGACTTCTCTACAACCCATATGGGGTGTGGCTGGCGAATCTTGTGAACATGACCGGATTCCCGCTCAGAGTACAGCTGCGACACCACGTCTGAATGCCCTATTGTTCTGCATTTGCCTTAACAACTCCGGCCGTTGAACTACCAATAGGGCGGATTGAGTGCCCCCGATGTACGATGAAGCGCTTTCACACGCCATTGTATTGAGACAACTTGACGGCCCGGAGCCGTCGAGAGAATCCGGGGAAATACTTGAAGAAGATAAATGCCCTCTTTGCGACCGCAATTGTGGTCGCCGCTGGGCTATCCACCGCACCGATTGCCGTCGCCGAACCCTTCGCAGCTGGTGGCGCTCCGACCGGCGCAATACGTGCCATGTCTACAGAGGTGGCCGTAAGTGAAGGTCCTATCGGTACCAAGTATGTGACTGTGGCCGATCTAGTGTAGTGTCTCAGTTTTGCTTGACGGCTTGGAGCGCAACCCGGCCACGAGCCACTTTTTCCAGGATCGACTCCGCATCCGCGGTCCACACCAAAGGCTTCGGGTCGGCATTGTTCACCTCGATGTATTCCTCGATCTTCGCAATCAAATCAGGCACTGAATGAAAGACCCCACGGCGTAGCGCCTTCTCCGTCAACTCCCTGAACCACCGCTCCACCAGGTTCAACCACGAGGATGAGGTCGGGGTGAAATGCAGGTGGAACCGTGGGTGTTTGGCCAGCCACGCCTTCACGTTCGCATGCTTGTGCGTCGCGTAGTTGTCGATGACCAGGTGGATCTGAAGGCCGGCCGGGACTTCCTTTTCAATGGTTTTCAGGAACACCAGGAATTCATCGTGGCGGTGCTTGGGAACGCAGGAGCCGATGACCTTTCCGGTTGCGACCTCCAGGGCCGCGAAGAGCGTGGTGGTTCCGTTGCGCTTGTAGTCGTGGGTCATCGTCCCGGCCCGCCCCCTGGTCATCGGCAACGACGGCTGGGAGCGGTCCAGGGCCTGGATGGAGGTCTTCTCGTCCATGCAGAACACGATCGCGTTCTCCGGTGGGTTCAAATACAGTCCGCACACGTCGATGAGCTTTTCCTCGAACTTCGGGTCCGTGGAGAGTTTGAAGGTCTTCGTCACCAGATGCGGTTTCAACCCGCGGGCAGACCAGATGCGTTGCACCTGCGCCGGGGAGACCCCGGTCTTCGCGGCCATGGTGCGCACCGACCAATGCGTGTGTCCCTCAGGCTTTGAGTTCTGTGTCAGCTCAACGATTTCGTCGATCGTCGACTGCGGGATCACCGGTTTGCGTCCCCGCCCGCCACGCACCTTCCCGAGCTTGGTCAGGCCTTCCTCGGCGAAGCGGGTACGCCAGGAGCGCACCGTGCCCGGGGTGATGCCCACCACCCGGGCGATCCACTCGTTGGCCAGGCCCTCGGCGGCCATCAGCAGAACCTGCGCCCGCTGCACCTCCCGGTGGGAGGCCACCTGGGATGCGGCCAGCGCTTCCAGGACGGTGCGCTGGGCGTCGGTAAGGGCCAGGGCGGGTGCTGGATTCGACATGATCCCAGCCTAAACCCAAAGTCATTAACTATTTTGGAGACACACCACTAGTTGGCCTGCCCGTGTCCGACGAAGTTTCCGGCCTCAGGGATGGCGGCGCCTCCCAGATTTTCCAACTGGGAACTATCGCTTGGTCGGCGTCGAGCGGAGCTCACGCCGTTGTTAACGGGATCAACACCATTTGGGCTGGAATCGGTGCCCAGGACAGTGACCTCGGGTATCCAACATCCGATGAATACTCACCCATGCTCGGTGGTGTCATGCAAAACTTCCAGTACGGCAAGATTTCCTGGAACCCGGTCACCGGATCGCGCATCACCAAAGGCGGCATCGGAGTGACCTGGGACAATGCGGGCGGCCCCGTCAGCGGTCTCGGCTATCCCACCACTGACGAGTATTCGCCGATGGCTGGTGGCATCATGCAGGGCTTCCAGTACGGCAAGATTTCCTGGAACTCCATTACCGGATCACGCATCACAAAGGGTGGAATTGGGGCCACCTGGGACAAAGTTGGGGGTCCAACAAGCGGCCTCGGCTACCCGACCACGGATGAGTATGCGACGGCACATGGTGGAATCACACAAGCGTTCCAGTATGGGCAGATCGTCTACTCGCCTGCCACTGGCTCTCGATTCATCAAGGGCGGTATCGGGGCCACCTGGCTCAACGCAGGAGGCCCCAATAGCAATCTCGGGTACCCAACGTCCGACGAAATCGGGGGACTCGTTGCCGGGGGCGCCAAGCAGAACTTCCAGTATGCCGAGGTTATTTGGTCGCCTGCGGCTGGGGCGCGCATTTCCACTGGAGGCATCCGGGCAGCATGGTCGGCCCAGGGGTCCGAGAGGGGCCCTCTTGGCTACCCCACAACCAACGAGTACGCGGTCAGCAGTGGCGGATTCGCCCAAGACTTTCAAGGCGGGCGGGCCACTTGGCGAGCGGGCAGCGTGACCATTGAGTACCCGTCAAGGGTGCAGGCACCTACGCCGGCACCCGCACCGGCTCCGGCACCCGTCCCTGTCTACTACAAGAACTGCGATGCCGTAAGGGCCGCAGGGGCTGCGCCCCTCTACTTCTGGCAGGACGGGTATCGAGTGGGCCTGGATAGGGACCGTGACGGCATTGCCTGCGAATAGCTCCATGCTCCGCGGACTATCCAAAGAGTAGGTGGCGTCAATGGCCAAAGGTCCATCGCGCGTGGTTTGCCACCCAATCTTGGAATCGCGAATATGCGGCAGAAGTTAGGCTGATGAAGGGGCTGGGTTCGGCATTGCGCCGGGCCCAGCCCCTTCACCATCCCTTAGAACCGTCGATTGCTGCTTCGCCGGATGCAATCAGCGGCTCCCAGGTCGAATTCTTCCGCCGGTGCCACGAACGGAACAAGAACGAGAACACAGCGGGGGCGAACGGCTCCCGGATCGGCGTTGCGAGGCCACCCACGCATTCGCGAACGCGCCGACCGGAATGGACAGCCTCAACTGCTGAACGAGTCCGGGCCAAGCAGCCTGGACACCGCCTCCCCCGTCTCTACGATGTACCGCCGGGCCAGGCTGGCCGCCTGGTCGGCGTCGCCCGCCTCCACGGTGCCGACCAGGCTGGCCTGCTTGCCGACCCAATCGCTGCCCAGCTGGCCGGACACCGGGAAGAAGTAGAACCTGGCCCGCTTTTCCAGGCCCAGCGACAGCGCGGTCAGCACGGAGTTGCGGGCAGCGGCGCGGATGCCGGCATTGAATTCGACGCTGGCGCGGGACAGCGCGTCCACATCGTTGTCCTCGGCGGCCCGTTTGCTGGCATCGACGGTCTGCTTGAGCGCCACAATGTCTGCGGCCGTGTGCCGCAGGGCCGCCAGCTTGGCAATCTCCGCCTCCAGCGCCGCCCGGGCCTCAAAGAGCTCCTGCAATTCGGTGTAGTTGCGTTCCTTGACGTAGACCCCGTACCGCGGCCGGATCTCCACCCAGCCGGCCTCGTCCAGCGAGCTCAGGGCCTCGCGGACGGGAATCCGGCTGACGCCGTGCAAGGCGGCGATGTCGTCGGGGCGCAGCCTGGACCCCGGCGGCAGATCGCCATGGATGATGGCCTCCTCGAGGGCCTCGTGGATCTGCGCCGGCAATGTGCTGGCATCCAAGGCAGACCGGACCGGCGGCTGGCCGCCCGGGGCCCCGGCCTGTGTCATGGCGCGCGTCCGATGGTCCGTGCCGATTGGCTCTGTGGTGTCTGCGGCAACTCTTCGGTCCCCTCGTTCGGGTGCAACGCTTAGTACCATAATGCCCTCATCTTCCGTCGGTTGTGAGGTAGGAAACCGCGGCCAAGGTGTAGAGCGATACGCAATTGATGACATCATCCTCAACGGCATAGTCGTCAATGCCCGCCGACAGGGTGGGCTGCGGTCCGTAGCAGATGGCCTCGATGCCCAGCTGGCGCCACCTGCTGGCGTCGCTGGCGGGCAGCCGGATCGGATGGTCCGCGGCCGCCAGCCCCGCCAAGGCCTCGGCGTGCTGCCAAGACCTCACCAGGGCGCTGTCCGGGTCCGTGAAATTCGCATCCCACCCCTTGATCCGCCGGACCGACAATCCGTCGCCGCCAATGGCCGTACGGACCATCTCCTCCTCGGCATCGGTGGAGATGCCCGGCGGCAGCCGGAGGTACACCTCCGCCCGCCCGGCGGTGGCCATCTGGCCGATGAAGGTGCCGGCCGCCATGACGCCCACGTTGGCGGTGAGCTCAAGGCCCGGATCATGGCAGGGGCCGACGGCGGCGAGGCCGCCCAATTCCGGCGGAAGGGTCCCGCGCCGGCCGGTGAGCCCGTCGATGGCCGAGACGGCATGGGCCAGCCTTGCCGCGGCGGAGCGGCCGGCCCGGACGGCGGAGGAATGCCCGGCGTCGCCCGTGGCCGTGACCTCAAGCCAGAGGACACCCTTTTCCCCGATGGCCAGCCGGCGGAATCCGGGCCCCTCGCCGCACACTAGGACTGTGCTGAACAATTTGGGTGGTTTAAGGCGCGCCTGCTGGACTTCGGGTCCTGGTCCTTAAGACTGGATGCATGCAAGGAATTGAAGAGGCCCAGCGCGGGTATTTGGATGTGGAGGCGCTGGCCGGGGAGCTGTTGGCCCCGGGGAGTGCCTACGCGTTTCTGGCCGGGCACCGCTCGGAGCTTTTCCCGGACTCGATGATGGAGGACCTGTTTCCCTCCACCCGGGGCAGGCCCTCGATCCCGGCCGCGGTCATCGGCACCGTCCTGGTCCTGCAGGCCCTGGAGGGTCTCTCGGACCGGGCCGCCGCCGAAGCCTTGACCTTTGACCTGCGGTGGAAGGCCGCCTGCGGGTACGGGCTGACCGAGACCGCGTTCCATCCCACGGCGCTGGTGCATTGGCGCAACCGCCTGCGCGGCAGCAGCAACCCGCACCGCATCACCGAAGCCGTCGCCCAGGTCATCACCGCGACCGGTGTCCTCACCGGCCGGCACCGCCGGGCGGTGGATTCGACCGTGTTCGCCGATGCGGTGGCCCGGCAGGACACCATCACCCAGCTGATTGCCGTGATCCGCCGTTTCGGCAGGGCCATGGAGCACGGGGCCACGCTCATGGCGGTCCATGCCACCTCCTACGATTACTCGCACGTGGGCAAGCCGGACATCGCCTGGGACGACAAGGAAGCGAAGGACGCCCTGGTCTCGGGGCTGGTCACCGACGCCCTGGCCCTGCTTGGCGCGGTGGATCCCGACACCCTGGAAGAAGACTCGCCGCAGGCGCAGGCCTACGTGCTGCTGGCGTTGGTTTCGGGCCAGGACGTGGAGCCGGCCGAGGGTTCCGACGGCACCGACGGGCGGTGGCGGATCGCCCGGAAGGTCGCCCGGGACCGGATGGTCTCCATCGTGGATCCCGAGGCCAGGCACGCGCACAAGTCCCGCTCGGTGATGATGGACGGGTTCAAGGGACACATCATTGCCGAACCGGAAACCGGGCTCTACACCAGCGCCGTGATGACCCGGGCCGCCGGCCCCGGTTCCAGCGACGCGGAGGCCGGAATCGGGCTGGCCGCCGCCGATCCGACCATGAAGGATACGGAGGTTGACTACCAAATGCTTGGCGATTCGGCCTACGGCTCCGGGCCCATGCTCGAACACCTCGACGGGGCCGGGCACCAGGGGCTGGTCAAGCCCAGGCCGCTGCGCCCGGCAGTGCCCGGCGGCTACGACCTGGACGACTTCACCCACGACGAAGCAAAGAACACGCTCACCTGCCCCAAAGGTGAGGTGCGCACCATCAGCGCCAGAGGCAACGTGAACTTCGGCACCGCCTGCAAGGCCTGCCCGCTGCGGGAGAAATGCACCACGGCCAAGGGCGGGCGCAAGGTCGTCATCACCGTCCACCACGCCCGCCAGCGCGCCCACCGGGCCGCCGCCCTCGAGCCCGGGTTCCGGCACGACTACCGGGCCCACCGGCCCCTGGTGGAACGGTCCATCGGCTGGCTGGTCGCCGGAGGCAACCGGGCCCTGAGATACCGGGGAGTTGAAAAGAACAACGCCTGGCTGCAGGTCCGCACCGCCGCGCTGAACCTCCGGCGACTCCTGAAACTGGGCCTCACCCGCCACAACGGGGCCTGGGCCCTGGGATAAGACCCGGAAAGGGCCCCCACCCCGGTCCTGGGCCAAATCCCAGCCGCGGGGAGCCACGAACGGAGGTACAAGGCCCGCAAAAATCACGAACCAGATCTCCGGCGATCAGAAAGGAGACCCCCAGCGGGCCGCCAAAGGCCCCGGAAAGGTGCGACAGCCAAACCCGCGGCCCCGAATTGCCCCTTGTTCAGCGCCCTCCTAGGCAGTCCATGCCAACGACTCCATCCACCACCCCGCACCTTCCGGAAAGGCCAGCACCATGTCCACCAGCCCCGCCGAGCGCCAGCGGGCCACCCGCTGGGACGTTGGCCGCACCCAGTTGTGGCTGATGATGGCGCTGACCTTCGTCACAGGGGTGGTCGACGCCGTGGGGTATCTGGGCCTGGACAAGGTGTTCACGGGCAATATGACAGGGAACATCGTCATCCTGGCCATGGGCCTGGTGGGCAGCGCGGATCTGCCCGTGTTCGGGCCGCTGCTGGCCCTGTTCTCCTTTGCCGGCGGCGCCCTGCTGATAGGGACCATCCTGCGTGGCCAGGGATCCGGCTGGTGCCGGCGCAGCACGGTGCTCCTAGGGCGTGTCTCCCAATGCGGCGCTCCAGATGACGACGGCGTGCAGGACGGCCGCTGAGCGGTAGGTGAGGGCCAGTTTGTCGTAGCGGGTGGCCAGGGACCGCCATTGCTTGAGGGTGTTGAAGCTGCGCTCGACCACATTGCGCCGTTTGTAGGCGTCCCTGTCGTATCTGACGGGGCGTCCCCCGGCGGAGCCCTTGCGTTTCCGGTTGGCCTTCTGGTCGTCCTTTTCCGGGATAACGCACTCGATGCCCCGCCCGCGCAGGTACGCCCGGATTGCTTTGGAGGAATAGGCCTTGTCGGCCATGGCCCGGTCCGGGCGGGTGCGGGCCCGGCCGGGACCGGGCCTTTCTACCTTCAGGGCCTCCATGAGGTTCTCAAACATCGGCGTCCCCCCGCCCTGGCCCGGCCCCAGCAGCAGGACCAGGGGACGCATGTTGCCATCCACCAGGGCGTGGATCTTGGTGGTCAGCCCGCCGCGGGACCGGCCGATGGCATGGTCCTCAGGCTCGTCGAGCAGATTCCTGTAATTCGACAGGTCCCCCTGTGTGGCGGGGCAGGTTCGTGCCGTGCTGGTGGGCACGGTTGACCGTGGAGTCGATCGAGACCTCCCAGTTGATCAGCCCGGCCGTGTCCGCGCGGGTCAGCAACGCCGCCAGGACCTTGTCCCAGGTCCCGTTGGCGGCGTTGCGGCGGTGGTGCTTCCACACGGTCTTCCACGACCCGAAATAGGCAGGGAGATCACGCCATGGGATCCCTGCCCGGTAGCGGTAGATGATGCCCTCGGTCATCAGCCGGTGGTCGTTGAAGGGTCGGCCCGGTTTCCCCGACGAATCGGGCATCAACGGGGCAATGGACTCCCACTGGGCATCGGACAACACGGAATAGCGAGAAGGCACCCATCAATCATGCCAAACCGCAAAACCACTGATTAGGAGACACACCCTAGCCGCCGGGGCCGCGCTGTTGGCCGGGATCTCCGTGGCGGCATTCACCGCCGGGCCCGCACCCTCCCATGCCCTGTCCGTGGCCATCGCCGCCCTGATCGCGGCACAGATGGGTTCGCAGGCCTGCGTGGCCCGCAAGGTGGCCGTGGCGGACATGACCACCGTGGTGGTCACCTCCACGCTGGCTTCCCTGGCCGGCGAGTCCCTGGCGGGCCGCGGGCCCGGCCGGCGGCTGTGGAACCGCCGCACCGCGGCCATTGCGGTGATCTTTGCCGGTGCCGGGGCTGGCGCGGCGCTGCTCCAGCTGCACCTGGGCCTCGCGATCGCCGTGGGGTCGCTCCTGACCCTGGCCGTCGCGGTGCTCGGGGACAGGACGCGTCCTGGCCGCTGAGCGCCGCCCGGCCGCCCGCCCCGCGGACCCACAACGGCACCGGCGCCGGCGGACCCCACCAATGGCTGCCCAACGGCCCCGCTCCGGGCGTAGGCTTCATGCCATGGCCAGATACTTCGATGTTCACCCCCAGGACCCGCAGCCGCGCAGCATTGGGCAGATCGTCCAGATGCTCCAGGACGGCGGCCTCATCGCCTATCCCACGGACTCCTGCTATGCCCTCGGCGCGCAGTTGGGCAATAGGGACGCCCTGGACCGCATCCGCTCCATCCGGCAGCTGGACGGCAAACACCACTTCACCTTGGTCTGCAAGGACTTTGCCCAGCTGGGCCAGTTCGTCCAGATCGACAACGACGTCTTCCGGACCATCAAGGCGGTCACCCCGGGCAGCTACACCTTCATCCTGTCCGCCACCAAGGAGGTCCCGCGCCGCCTGATGCACCCCAAGAAGAAGACCGTGGGCGTGCGCATCCCGGACCACGTCCTGGTCCAGGCCCTGCTGGCCGAGCTGGGCGAGCCGCTGCTCTCAAGCACGCTGCTGCTGCCGGGCGAGGAGGAGCCGCTGACGCAGGGCTGGGAGATCAAGGAACGGCTCGACGACGTCCTCGACGCCGTCGTGGACTCGGGCGACTGCGGTGCGGAACCCACCACGGTGATCGACTACTCCAGCGGCTCCGCGGAGATCGTCCGCCGCGGCATGGGCGACACGTCCCGGTTCGAATAGGTCCAGCCCGCGGGGAGGCCCCCTTCCGGTTGGCCGGCAAAGGCGGAGAATGGAGAGGGAACCAGTCCGCTACGCCCCTGCGGCAAGAGAAAGGCAATCCCATGAACACCACTCCCCTCCCCCCGGAGCAAGAACGCGAGCACAGCGAGGCGCCCGCCGAGGGCTTAGATGGCGTGGAAGTGCCCGAGTTCCGGCACCACTCCCAGCAGCCCGCCGAGGGCCCCGACGACGATTCGGTGGACGGCGGCTGACGGGCCCGGCAAATCCGCAACACCGTCTGCGACACCCCGTCGCGTGCGCGGCCCTATATGCCGGTCCGGCCATAGGATGGCCACATGTCTACCTATGCAGTCACTCGCAACGCCCTGATCAACGCCCCCGCGGCCGAGCTGTTCGCCCTCGTCAACAACTTCAATTCGTGGACCCAGTGGTCGCCGTGGGAAACCGTGGATCCCACCATGGAGCGCACCTACTCCGGGAGCGAATCCGGCGTCGGCGCCAAGTACGCGTGGTCGGGCAACAGCAAGGCCGGCTCCGGCAACATGGAGATCGTGGAGACCTCGGCGCCGGGCCGCATCAACATCCGCCTCGAATTCACCAAGCCGTTCAAGGCCGTCAACCCCAACGTCTTCACCTTTGCCCCGGAGGGCGGCGGCACCCGCGTCACCTGGACCATGAGCGGGGAGAACAAGGGCATCGCCAAGATCTTCGCGCTGTTCATGAACATGGACAAGATGGTGGGCAAGGACTTCGAAAAGGGCCTGTCCCAGCTGGCACTGGCCGTCGCCAAGTAGCGCCGCCCCCGGCGGCTTCGCCTACGCACCGGACGCCGGTTCCCGGACCTCCACGTCGAAGGCCTGGACGGCGTTGTTGCCCATCCCTTGGTAGTTCCATTCCGGTTCCAGCGGCTGGACCGAGCCTGCCGCGTCCCAGGCGCGGCAGGCCACGCGGTGCGTCCCCGGCGCTGCCACCCAGACGCAGCTGAATTCCTGCCAGGCCTGCGGCCCGGCCGCCGGTTCCAGCTGGGCCGGGGACCAGATCCCGTCAATCCCCACGTCCACGCGGACCACCGGGCCGGTCCCGGACCAGGCCCGGCCCCGCAGCAGCACCGGCCCCGCCGCCAGCAGCCGCTGCCGGGTCATGAAGTCGGGCATGCCCGGGGGCACCAGCAGCGACCGCACCCGGATGCGGCTGACCGGCGTGCCGGCGTCCGCGGCGTCGTGCTGGTAGTGGTAGGCAACCGCCTGCTGGTAGCCCGCGAACGGAGTCCGCACGGCCTCGATGGAGGCCAGCCATTTGACGCTGGCCATCCCGTACCAGCCGGGCACCAGCAGCCGCAGCGGGTACCCGTGCTGCGGGGCCAGCGGCCTGCCGTCCATCTCATAGGCCAGCAGCACGTCATCGGCACAGGCATCGGCCACGCTGAGGCTGCGGGCATAGTCCTGCTCCACGCCGCCCTGCACGCCATGGTCGGCGCCCGTGAACACCAATTCCACCGCATCCGGGTCCAGCGACGCCTCGGCCAGCAGCGGGCCCAGCGGCGTTCCCGTCCACGCGGCCGTGCCAAAGGCGCCCAGGTCCCACGGCTGGCTGAGCGGCCGCGGATCCAGGCGCGACCGCCCGTTTCCGGCACACTCCAGGGTGACGGTGAGGCTGCGCCGGGGCCGGCTCGCCAGCTCGGCCAGGTCCAGCTCCAGCTCATGCCCGACGGCGCCGTGCACCCGCAGGCGCCAGGCCTCGGGGTCCAGCTGGGGCACATCGAAGTGGATCAGCAGGTAATGCATGCCCGGCGGGGTCACCGGCCAGCGCAGTGCCTCCAAGGGCGCCGCATGGTTCCGGGAGGCAAGCTGGAGCTCATCGCGCGTGATCAGCCGTGATGTGGAAAGGGCGGAGTGCCCGGCCATTGGGCCGCGGGCGCCGCGGGACATTGCACCCATGCGGCCAGTGTGGTCGCCGGCCTGTGGGGATGTCAATGGACCCGCCGCAGTGCCGGCGGCCCGGGTCCGGCTATCCGTGTTTGGGGAAGTGCACGACGCCGGGGATGGCCAGGACCGGGGTGTGCTGCGAGGAGGTGAGTTTGCGGACCACTGAGCCGCCCACCAGCTCCTCGGCCTTGGCCAGCAGGCCGGGGCGGCGGGCACCGACCACGATGATGGCCGCGCCCACCGACTCCGCCAGCCGGCCCAGGGCCAGGGCGCGCTCCCCCGCCACGACGCGGAATTGGCTCTCCACCCCGTATTCCAGCGCCACCGAATCCAGCTGCGCGGAGAGTTCCCTGGCAATGCCGGCGGTTTCGTCGTCGTCACTGAGCACCGGATCCAGGGACAGCGGCTCCACATCCCCGGCAGGATCCCACTCGATCAGGTAGCTCGCAGGGTCGACAAAGGCACCCAGCAGGACCACGCCCAGGCTCGCCGCCAACTCCGCCGCGCGCGCGGTGACGGCACCGTCCTGGCCCGGCATCAGGCCCACGAGCACGGGCCCGCCTTCAAAGGGGATGGGCGTATAGGTGCTGTCCATGGCATCGCCTTTCATGGGCCGGCGGCTGCGCGGCTTGGCACGGCGCCGGGGCTTGGTAGCTCCATTCTGGGCCCGTGCGGCGCATCCGGATAGTGTCGCCGGTCAGGGCTCGAACCAGTCCCCGTCCGGCACGGGATCCGCCGCCGGCGCCGCGGGGCCAAATTCCTGCACGGGCAGCTGGACCACTCCGTGGCCGGCGAGCCAGCGCAACGCTTCGGCGACGGCAGCCAGCGAGGTGTAGCGCGGCCGGTAGCCCAGGATCTGCCGGGCTTTGGCGATGCTCATGGACGGGCTGTGCATGAGGTGGTCAGTGGTGGCCGCGGCATTCTCCGCCGTCGTGCCCGCGGCGAACTGCGCCAGCGGCACGTAGTCCACCGCGGCCTCGCGGCCGAACCAGCCGGCCACGGCTTCGGCAAAGCCACGCAAGGTGAGCGCCCGGTCGCTGGTGATGTGGAAGTCCTGCCCAATGGCATCGGGGGTCAGGAGCGCGCGGTGGAAGGCCTGCGCGACGTCGTCCGCGTGGACGTGGTGGAGGGTCTCCAACCCCAGGTTGGGCAGCGCGACAGGATCCCCGGCGGCCAGCCGCTCCCACACCGTGGGGTCGAAGTTGCCGGCGGGGTTGACCGGCGCCCAGCCCGGTCCCACGAGGTGGCCCGGGTGGAGCACGACGGCGGGCACTCCCCCGGCATGCGATTGGGCCAGCAGGTACTCCGTCGTGGCGGCCTTGCCCTGCGCATAGGTCCCGAACGCATTGCGCAGATCCTCCTCGGTGGTGGGGACCTCGGCGGCATGGCCGTGGACCCAGATGCTGCCGCAGTGCACCAGCACCGTGCCGGTGCCATGCAGCGCCTCCACCAGCGCGGCGGCGGAATCGGGCGTGAAGCAGAGCAGGTCCACCACGGCGTCCGCCCGCAGGGCCGCGATCCTCGCCCCAAAGGTGCCGGCGGCGTCCTCCGCGGACCGGTCGGCGGTGATCCGTTCAACCCGCTGCCACGCCGGGTCGGGGTGGTACGGCTCCCTGCTCCCGCGGCTGAGGGCCAGAACCTGGTGGCCGGCCGCGGCGAGCCGCGGCACGAGGTACCCACCGATGTGGCCGGTGGCTCCGATGACGGCAACGCGCATGGCTGGCTCCTCGACGCTGGCGATGGTGCATTCCAAAATGCATTCTCCACCCGTTCCCGGCCGTTCGGCCACCGGCCGCACGCCGAAGCTGCCGCAGCGTCGCGGCCCGGACGCCCGTGCGGGGCCCCGGCTACAGGAGCGTGAGGATGACGGGCCCTTCGGCGGTGATGGCGATGGTGTGCTCGCTGTGGGCGGCGCGCCGGCCGTTGGCGGTGCGCAGGGTCCACTCGTCGTCGTCGTAGTAGTAATCGTCCTTCTTGCCGGCCAACAGCATCGGCTCGATGGCAATGACCAGACCCTCCACCAGCTTCAGGCCGCGGCCCGGGCGGCCGTCATTGGGCACGGAGGGTTCCTCGTGCATGCTGCGGCCAATGCCGTGGCCACCGTGGTCGGCCAGCAGGCCGTAGCCGGCGCGGCGGGATTCGCCGCCGATGGCGTAGGCGATGTCGCCCATCTTGTTCCCGATGCGGGCGGCCTCGATGGCGCGGGCCAGGGCGGCCTCGGTGGCGGCGATCAGCGCCGTGTCCTGGGCCGACGCCGTGCCCACGGTGAAGCTGATGGCCGCGTCGCCGCACCAGCCGTCCACAAACGCCCCGCAATCGATGCTGACCAGATCCCCGTCGGCCAGCACATAGCCGTTGGGGATGCCGTGCACGACGGCGTCGTTGACGCTGGTGCAGATGACGCCGGGAAACGGGGTGGCGGCCCAATAGGGGTGGTAGTCCAGGAACGCCGGTGTGGCCCCGGCGTCGGCGATGACGGCCGCGGCCACGGCGTCGAGCTCCTTGAGCGAGACCCCGACGGCGGCAGCGGCCTTGACCGCGGCCAGCGCGTTCGCCACGACCCGGCCTGCCTCGCGCATGGCGGAAATCTCTGCTGGCGTCTTAATCTGGCCCACTGCTGCCCCTTGCTGTTGGCGTGTTCGTTGGCGTCCACTCTACGCAGTAGCCTGACACCGTGGTCAATCAGCAGTTCATCAGCGCCCTGCGCCCGGCCCTGGAGGCCGTGGCCCTGCCGGAGAAGGCACCGGCCATGGCGGCCTACATGAAATCCAGCCAGCCCTATCTTGGCGTGCCCATGCCCATCCTGCGCCGCACGGTGAAGGCCCTGGTGAAGGAGCACCCCTTCACCGACCTTGAGCAGCTGCGGGCGACGGCGGCCCAGTTGTGGCGCACCGCAGCCTTCCGCGAGGAACGCTACACGGCGGTGATCATCACGGACCATGCCCTGGCCCGGGGCCAGCTGGCCATGCTCCCGCTGTACGAGGAGATGATCTCCACGGGTTCCTGGTGGGACCATGTGGATTCGGTGGCCGAGCGCATCTGGCGGCTGCTCGCCGAGCACCCAGGCCAGATGAGCCAGGTGCTGCGCGGCTGGAGCGTGCACGAGGATTTCTGGTTCCGGCGCAGCGCCATCATCGCCCAGCTGCCGGCCAAGGCGGACACCGACACCACCCTGCTTCAGGACGTGATGGCGCCCAATCTGGACCAGGGCGAGTTCTTTCTCCGCAAGGCCATTGGCTGGTCCCTGCGCCAGTATGCCCGGACGGACCCGGCGTGGGTGCTGGCCTACGTGGCAGCGAACCGCGCCCGGCTCAGTGCGCTCTCAACCCGCGAGGCCATCAAGCACCTGGGCTAGGGACGCCTGCGGCGTGCCGGGGGTGGCGGAAGAGCATGTGGGTCTTCTTGTCGAAGAAGATCAGGTACACCGCAAAGGAGACGCCCACGGCAATGGCCACGCCCCGGACGACCTCGATGGGGATCCACGGGAAGACACTGAGCTGGTCGGTCAGGGCAATGAGGGTGAAGAACGCCGTCAGGTAGAACACCGTGCGCAGCTGCCAGCCGTCGTTGAGGCCCGTCACGGCGAAAAACGCCAACAGCCACAGCATGTACCACGGCTGGATCACCGGGGCCAGGAGCACGACGGCGGCAAACGCCCAGGCGGTGCGGCGCACCACGAGCCGCCCATAGGACCGCTCGTCCAACGGGCCGGTTTCGGTCCTCTTTTTCAACGGCCAGCCCCAGACCCCCGTGGAGGCGGGGCGCAGCGTCAGCCAGATGACGGCCAGCACCGAGGCAACGGTGCCGACCTTCTGGATGCCATCGGCCAGGGCATCGCCCGGACCGCCAAAGAGCGAGGTGGCGAAGCCGACGGTGCGTGAGAGCAGACCGAGCGGGGCGTACCAGATCCAGACGGCGCTGGAGGTCTGCAGCGCACCCAGCCAGCCGAAGCCCAGCCCATTCACCAGACCGGCCGCGGCCAGCAGCCCCATCGAGATGCCCAACGTGGCCGCCCAGCACAGGAAGCGCCGGCCCCAACCGGCCCGGTGCCCGGCCCACAACAGACCGGCGAACGGCAGCGCAATGAGCGTGATGGGCTTGATGGCGATGGACGCGGTGACCAGGATGATGCCCAGGATGGGGCGCTTGACGGAGGCGTAGTAGATCCCGGCCACCACCAGCCCCAGCATCAGGGAGTCATTGTGGGCGCTGGCGATGAAGTTGATCAGCACCACGGGATTCAACGCCACCAGCCAGAGCGCCCGGTTCGGGTTCACCCCGTGCAAGGCGGCCAGCTTGGGGACAAAGACGGCCAGCAGCACGACGCCGGCGAGCGCGGCCAGGCGGAACGGAATCAGCGCCACCTCGGGGATGCCCCCGCTCACGGCGACGGCCCCCTGTTCGATCCACAGCCAGAGCGGGCCGTAGGGCGTCGGCGCCTCGGTCCAGAGCGTGTCCGGGCCCAACGAATAGTAGTTGTTCAGCGCCGAGATGCCATTGGTGTACGGGTTCAGGCCCTGCATCATCAGCCGTCCCTGGCCGATGTAGGCGTAGGAATCGCGGCTGAACAGCGGGAGGGCTGCCATCATCGGCAGGGCCCACATCCACAGGGCACGCACCAGCACCGGCCGGGACCGTTCGTCCCAGCTGCCCATCCGCTGGGCCAGCCGAAGCCAGGAACGCAACAGCAGCAGGGCCCCCACGCACAGCATCACCGTGCACAGGATGACCGGGACCGGAGCGGTGCGGGCAAAGATGAACAGGGGCGTGCGGATCAGCGTGCTGCTGCCGGCCAGCCAGCCGACACCGAGGGAGCCAAGCACGATCAGCACCGAGGCGACAAAGCCTTGCACGATGGCGGTCTTGGCGGCCGCGGCCAGGGCAGCGCCGTCGCCCGGGACGTTGGAGCCGCGCAACGCCTTTGGAGCAGCCAACGAACCCCCCGCCCCATGCTCGCGCACCTCTGAGGTCACCATCAATTAGCAGTCCTGTCCGGTCTTTCTTCCAGAGCCGGCAGTGCCCGCCGTTGTGATCGTCTGGTATGGAATAGTGCCACTTTAGCACCGCGGACGGGGGCCTCCCCCGGCGGACCCACCCGGTTGCGGAGGGGGCCAAAACCGCCTGCGATAGAATGGCTGCGGCCCGGATCTGCCTTTGGCATGCCCCGGGAAACCCCGCGACTGCAATCTATCTGACAAGGATCCTCCCATTTCCACGGACTCATTCTTCAGCGCGCTCACCCGGTTCCGGCACCGGATCCTCCCGTCCCGGGTTGAGCACGCCCTGAACTCCCGCCGGGGCCTGCTCTGGGGATTCATTGTGGTCCACCTGGTGTTCCTGGTGCTCGCGGCGGTCCTCTCGCTGCGCGGGGAGGCCTTCAGCGACACCTTCATCTACCGCGAGTGGACGATGGCTGGCTTCCACGACGAGAACCTCAGCGGCGGCCCCAGCCCGTGGGTCTACCCGATCCTGGCATTGATACCCATGGCCGTCGCAGGACTCGCGGGACCTGGCCCGTTCTTCTTCCTCTGGGTGTTGATGATCACCATTTTGGACGGCCTGGCCATCGGCAAGCTGACCAATTGGGGCCGGCACCAGCACAGCATCCGTGCCGCCTGGTGGTGGCTGGTGTTTGTCCTCCTCATGGGCTGGCTCGGCTTTGCCCGGGTGGACGGGTTCACGGCCCCGCTGGTGCTGATCGCGCTGGCCTTCGGCGTGGCACAGCCCTTTCTCGCCGCCCTGCTGCTGGCCATCGGCACCTGGATGAAGGTCTGGCCGGCCGCCGTTCTGCTGTCCCTGTTCACAGTGGTCAAGAACCGCGTCCAGGTGGTCCTCGCCGGCGTGGTGGCCACCGCCTTTGTCGTGGCACTGGCCGCCGGCATGGGCGCGGTGCCCAAGCTGCTGAACTTCCTCACCCAACAGGGCGACCGCGGGATGCAGCTGGAGGCCACGTTCACCACGCCGTGGCTGTGGCTCTCCGTACTGCACCTTGGCGAATCGCACATGTACATGAACACGGGCATCAACTCCATGCAGGTGGACGGTCCGGGGACGGCGTTCATGGCCTGGCTGATGCAGCCCCTGCTGGTGCTGGCCGCCCTGGTGGTCGCCGCCATGACCTTCCGGGCCCTGCACAACGGTGGCCGCAGCGCCGGCGTTGACCGCACCGAACTGCTGCTGGCCGGTTCCCTGACCATGGCCACCGCCTTTGTGGTGTTCAACAAGGTGGGCTCCCCGCAGTTCATGGTGTGGCTTGCCCCCGCCGTCGCCGTGGGTCTGGCCCACAACTTCAAGGAATGGCGCGTGCCGGCCACCATGCTCATCGCCATCGCCGTCGCGACATACTTCATCTACCCGCTCTTCTACGATGCACTCAGCCACAACAACCCGCTCATGGCCGGGGTGCTGACCATCCGCAATGTGCTCCTGGTGGTGCTGTTCGCCTGGTCCATGCGCCGGCTGTACCTGCTGGGCAAGCGCGAGCCCGCGGCGCACGTTGCTCTCAAGGAGTCCTGAGATTTCCGCTTCCTTCTTCGCCCGCCTGCTCCGGCTGCGCGCCACCCTCCTGCCGCCGGCCGCCATCGCCTGGTTTGCCCGGCCCGCCAGTGTCTGGTGGGGCTTTGCCGCCGTCCATCTGTACTTTCTGGGCTGGATGGCCTCCTTCTTCCTGCACGGCAACACCTTCTCCGACACGGAGCAGTACCGGCAGTGGGCCATGGACGGCTACAACCCGACGGATCTGGACGGCAAGATCAGTCCCTGGGTCTATCCCGTCCTGGCGCAGATCCCCATCTTCCTGGCCAACATCGCCGGCCCCGGTGCCTACCTGCTGGTCTGGACGCTGGCCATCACCGCCCTGAACGCCTCGGGCCTGGCGTTCCTGACGCGCGGTGCGCGCCGCACCCGCGGCATCGCCCCGGCCTGGTGGTGGCTGTTCTTCACCGTCTTCATGGGCTACCTGAGCTTCGCCCGGGTGGAGGGCATCACCGCCCCCATCGTGCTCGTCGCCCTGCTCTACGCGGCCGAGCGCCCGGTGGTGGCGGCGGTGCTGCTGAGCATCGCCACCTGGATCAAGGTGTGGCCCGCCGCCGTGCTGGCGCCAATTGTCATCGCCAGCCGCCAGCGCCTGGCGGTGGTGGCCACCGGCGCCGCCGTGACCGCCGTCGTCGCCGTGGGCACCTGGCTCTCGGGCGGCTTCAGCCACATCCTGGACTTCCTCACCAACCAGGGCGAGCGCGGCATGCAGCTGGAAGCCACCTTCTCCACGCCCTGGGTGTGGCTGAGCGTGTTCAACATCGGCGGGTCCAAGATTGCCGACAACGTGGCCATCAACTCCACCGAGGTCTACGGCCCCGGCGCGTCGGTGGCGGCCTTCCTGATGCAGCCGCTGCTGGTGCTGGCCGCGGCGGTGGGCGCGGCCCTGTTGATCTGGGCGCTGCGCCGCGGTGCCGAGCGCGAGGAGCTCTTCCTCGAGGGCACTCTGCTGATGACCACCGCGTTCGTGGTGTTCAACAAGGTGGGCTCCCCGCAGTTCATCATCTGGCTGGCCCCTGTGGTGGTGGCCGGCCTGGCGCATGACTGGAACCGGTGGAAGGTGCCCTCGGCGCTGCTGATGGGCATCGCCATGACTACGTTCGTGATCTATCCGCTGTTCTACACGCCGCTGATCCATGCCAACCCGGTCATGGCTGCCGTGCTGACCACGCGCAATGTGCTGCTGGTGGTGCTGCTGTGGTGGTCCATCAAGCGCACCGTGGAGCTGGGCCGCAAGTCCAAGGCAGCGACGCTCGCCGGAACCGCCTAGGCAGCACCCGGCGCGGGTCGCGACAAGCTCTACCCGCGGGCGGAGCTACTGCCAGGGGGCCTTGCGCTTGAACCATTCGCTGGGCTTGCCCTGGACCAGCAGCTTGCGGGTGTGCACGTCCAAGGCCAGCAGGTAGAACGTGAAGGCCAGCGCCACCACATAGGCCAGCGAGGACACCTGGACATTGAGCTGCACGAAGGACCACACGGACAGCTGGTCCTGGGCGCCAAACACCACAAAGAACGTGATGGCGATGTAGAGCGACTTGATCTGCCAGTCGCTGCGGATGCCTGTCGCGGCCAGGAACGGGATGAACCAGAGGATGTACCAGGGCTGGATGATGGGCGCCAGCATCACGACGGCGGCAAAGGCCAGGGCCATCCGCCGCACCACGCGCCAGTAGTCCCCGCGGAACATCAGCAGCAAAACCAGGGCCATGCCGGCCCACTTCATCCCGGTGCGCAGGCCGTCGGCCAGCGATCCACCGGGCAGGCCAATCATGTTGGCCAGGCTTTCCACCTGTTGGCCCAGGAAGCCCGACGGCGAGTAGCCGGTGTAGCCCGGCGTGGGGTCCAGGATGGCCCAGATCCAGCCAAAGCCCAGATTGTACGGAATGCCGCTCAGCGCCAGCACGCCGAAGCTGATGGCCGCCGTCGCCGCCCAGAACAGGACCTTGCGCGCCAGCGTGGCCGTGGGCCCGGCCCACATCAGGCCGACAAAGGGCAGCAGGATGACGGTGATCGGCTTGATCCCAATGGATGCCGTGACCAGCAGGATGCCGGTCAGGTGCCGCCCGGTGGCGGCGAAGTAGACGCCGGCCACGGCCAGTCCCACCATGAGGCCATCGTTGTGCGCGCTGGCGACAAAGCTGATCAGGAACAGCGGATTGGCCACGGCGATCCACAGCGCCCGCGCGCCGCTGAGCCCATGCAGCTCGGCCAGCTTCGGGATGTAGAGAACGCACAGCACGACGCCGACGCCGGCCAGGATCCGGAACAACAGCACCGAAAAGTCCGGCTGCGCACCGGTGATGGAAACCACGGCGCGCGCCAGCCACAGGAAGTAGGGCCCATACGGCGTCTTGGCCTCGGCCCAGGTGGGATCGGCCCCCAGCGAGAACCAATTGCTCAGCGAGCTGATGCCCGTGGTGTACGGGTTCTGGCCCTCCAGCACGAGGCGGCCCTGCCCGGTGTAGGCATAGACGTCGCGGGAGAAGATGGGGACGGCGAACACCATGGGCAGCGCCCACGCCGTGACGGCGATGACCACCGAGCGCAGGGATCCGGGGCCCCAGTCCTTCAAGCGCTGCCCCAGCCGCAGCCAGGACCTCACCAGCAGCATCGCGCCCACGGTGAGCAGCACGGTGGACGTGGTGACACCCCAGCCCTCGGTGCGCAAGGCGATGACCAGCCAGTGCCGGACCATCGGGGATCCGTTGGCAATCCAGCCGGCACCAATGGACCCGGCCAACATCATCAGCGAGCCAAGGAACCCCTGGACGATGGCGATCCATGCCTTGGGGGCCTGCCCACCCGCCGGTGCGTCGAGGGCAAGGGTGGTGCCTGGGCTCGCCTCTGGACGGGCAGAGGGGGCCTCCGCCCGCCCTTGGTCTTCGGACGTGCCCATGCGTGAACCGCCTGCCGTCATGATTGTAAGAGTCCCTTTGGTACGTCGGTGCAGCAATGCCGGAACAGGCCCAGCGGGCGGTTCAACGACGTCGTCATTTTAGCAGCCGCACCTTGGCGCAAGCCCGTGATTACGCGGTGTTATCCCCGTCTCACGGCGCCGGTGGCGGTACATTTGACGGGTGCCTATATCTAACGAACGCATTGTATGGATCGACTGCGAGATGACCGGACTCGATCTGGAGAACGACGCCCTGATCGAGGTGGCGGCCCTGGTGACGGACTCGGAACTGAACATTCTGGGCGACGGCGTGGACGTGGTCATCAAGCCCGATGCCGGTGCGCTGGCGCAGATGAACGACTTTGTGCGCGACATGCACACCACCTCCAAGCTGCTGGACGAGCTCCCGCACGGCATCACCATGGAGGAGGCCGAGGCCAAGGTGCTGGCCTACATCCAGGAGCATGTGCCGGACCCGAAGAAGGCCCCGCTGGCCGGAAACTCCGTGGGTACGGACCGGATGTTCCTGGCCCGCGACATGCCCTCCATCGTGGAGCACCTGCACTACCGTGTGATAGATGTCTCCACCATCAAGGAGCTCTCCCGCCGCTGGTACGCCCGCGCCTACTTCCAGTCGCCGCCCAAACATGGCGGCCACCGCGCCCTGGGCGACATCCAGGATTCGATCAATGAGCTCAAGTACTACCGGGAGGCCGTCTTTGTACCCGCTCCGGGCCCCGATTCGGCCACCGCAAAATTGATTGCAAAGAAATTTTAGGATGCGTCCGAACCCTGGAATCCGCACAATGGCGCGGTTTTCCAGGGGTCTGGCGGCCGCCGTCGGGCCTCAATGCGGGCACTGAACGGCACCGCCGGAGCCAAAGTGTCACAAGCACCCCAAAACATCGGGTAAGCTTTTCTCCGTTGCCTTTTCCAAGGAAGAAACGCCGGGGAAAAGAAAACGCTTGGTGGGATTAGCTCAGTTGGCAGAGCGCCTGGTTGTGGTCCAGGAGGTCGCGGGTTCAACCCCCGTATCTCACCCCAAGGTTGGATGGCAAGACTCGCAAGAGCGCGCCGGACACGCAAAGGCCGCGCTGGAATTATCCGGTGCGGCCTTTTGCATGTCCAGCCGACCCTTTCAGAGCAGTCCAGACGGATCATGAGGAGCAGCCACTATGAAGCGCAATCTTTTTGACGAAGACCATGAACTGTTCCGCGAGGTTGCGGCCGAATTCAACAGCCGCGAAATCGCCCCCCACTACGCCGGCTGGGACGACGCGCACATCATGCCGCGGTCCATGTGGTCCGCCGCCGGCGAGCAGGGCCTGCTGGGCCTGGCCGTGCCGGAGGAGTTCGGTGGCATGGGCATGGCCGACTACCGGCTCCGCGCCGTGCTGGACGAGGAATTCGCCAAGAGCAACCACCTGGCCGTGGCGCTGGCCTTCCACCTGCACGACGACATGGTGCTCCCCCACCTGCTGGCCTACGGCTCCGAGGACCTCAAGGCCGCCTGGCTGCCCGGCATGGTCTCCGGCGAAAAGGTCACCTCCATCGCCATGACCGAGCCCGGCGCCGGCTCGGACCTGCGCGGCATCCGCACCAAGGCCGTCCGCGCCGCGGATGGCTCGGACGACTGGCTGGTCACGGGCCAGAAGACGTTCATCGGCAACGGCATCTCCGGCGACGGCGCCCTAGTGCTGGCCCGCACGGACGGCGGCACCGGCCGCGGGGCCAAGGATTCCTTCTCGCTGTTCATGGTGGAGAAGACCGAGGGCTACAGCACCGGCAAGCAGCTGGACAAGATGGGCCTGAAGGCCTCCGACACCGCCGAGCTCTTCTTCGACAACGTCCGCGTCCCCGGCACCAATCTGGTGGGCGAGCTCGGCCGCGGGTTGGAATATGCCGCCGGCCAGCTGCCGCAGGGCCGGCTGGCCATCGCCGTCGCCTCCTCCGCCGTCGCCCGCGCCGTCTACAACGAGACCGTGCAGTACATCAAGGACCGCAACGCCTTTGGCGAGCGGGTCATCGATTTCCAGAACAGCCGCTTTGAGCTGGCCGACATCCTCACCGAGGTGGAGGTCACCGAGGCCTATGTGGACAACGCCATCCGGGCCTTCAACGAGGGCACGCTCACGGCCACCGACGCCGCCCGCGCCAAGCTCTGGGCCAGCGAGCGGGTCAAGTCCATCACTGACCGCTGCCTGCAGCTGCACGGCGGCTACGGCTACATTCTGGAGTATCCCGTGGCCCAGGCCTTCCTGGCTTCCCGTCTGCTGACCATCTTCGGCGGCACCAACGAGATCATGCGCGACGTCATCGGCCGCGAGATCGCCCTCTAGCTTCAAGGAATTCCTTTCATGACCATCCACCCCGTCACCATCTTGGGCGAGCCCGTCCTGCACCGCCGCGCCGAGGAAGTCACGGCCTTCGACGCCGAGCTGAAGTCCCTGGTCGCGGACATGTTCGAGACCATGGACGCCGCCCACGGCGTCGGCCTGGCCGCCCCGCAGATCGGCGTCGGCCTGCGCATCTTCACCTACCAGATGGAGAACGACGACGGCGTTCCCGACCGCGGCGTGCTGGTCAACCCCTCGCTGACCCTCGGCAAGGTCTCCGGCAAGGATCCCGATCCGGAGGAGGAAGAGGAGGGCTGCCTGTCGGTGCCCGGCGAGGGCTTCCCGCTCAAGCGTGCCGAGTGGGTCCGCGTGCGCGGCTTCGACGCGGACGGCAACGCACTGGATTTTGAGGCCACCGGCTGGTTTGCCCGCTGCATGCAGCACGAGTACGACCACCTGGACGGCAAGCTGTACGTGGACCGGTTGAACAACCGCTATGGCCGCAAGGCCCAGAAGACCGTCAAGCGCAACGGCTGGGGCGTCTCCGGGTTGACCTGGCTGCCGGGCGTGGACCCGGACCCCTTCGGCCACTAGCCACTCCGCTGGGCCCGCGGTGCCACCGGGCCGCCGTCCCGATAGCACCGCGCGGCCGTCCCGATTCGGTAGGCTGGCGGCATGACTGAAACCGCCGCGCTGGACACCGCCGCCCTGCTGGACATCACGGGCATTGCGCCCGGGGACCGGGCGCAGGCGGCGGCGCTGCTGGCGGCCCCGGCCAGCGAGGGCACCGAGGCCGTGCTGGCCTTCCTGGCCGCACGGCTGGGCAGCGCGGAGGATTCCCTGCCGGCCCTGGGCGCCTCCCAGTCCGACTGGATCTCCGCCTACCTGCGCTTCACGCCCTTGCTGCGCACCTGGCATGCGGCCCGGGGCATCGACGCCGCCACCAGCGCGGCCACGCTGGCGGACCTGGGCCGGAACATGGCCATCAGCCGCCGCGTCCACGGCAGCTTCGGCCTGGACACCTATGGTTGGCTGCGCCACCACTACGCCGGGCAGCTTTTCCAGCTGGGCCGCCTGCAGTACCTGATCCACCAGCCCACCCATGCCATTCCCGGAGTCGGCCCCGGCGAATGGATTGCCGGGGTCCATATCCCGGAGGACGGCGGACTGGGGGCCGACGCCGTCGCCGATTCCCTGGCCCAGGTCCGCCCCTTCTTTGCCGCGCACTTCCCGGACCAGCCCGTGCGCGTGGCCAATTGCGAATCCTGGCTGCTGGACCCGTATCTGGCGCCCCGGCTGGATCCGGCCAGCAACATCGCACGCTTCGCCGCACTGTTCACCCCGTACGGCACCCCGCGCGAGGAGCCCACGGATGCCGTCTACTTCACCTTCCGCACGCGGAGCATGGACAATCTGGCCGCGCTCCCCCGCGACACCGGGCTCCAGCGGACGGTGCTGGAGCGGATCGACGACGGCGGAAGCTGGCAGCTCGGTTTTGGTTTTCTGGCACTGCGCTAAAATTGAAGCTTTGGTGCCATTGTGTGGCACGGCAATGAACCCAGCGAAAGAAGCAGCGTGTCCGAGCAGACCCTCTCCCCCGCCCGCGCCAACCAGATCACTGGGCAGGCCGCGCGTCGGCGCACCTTTGCCGTCATTAGCCACCCCGACGCCGGAAAGTCCACGCTGACCGAGGCCCTGGCCCTGCACGCGAAGGTGATTGGCACCGCCGGCGCCACCAACGGCAAGTCCAACCGCCGCGAGACGGTCTCGGACTGGCAGCAGATGGAAAAGGACCGCGGCATCTCCATCAGCTCCGCCGCCCTGCAGTTCTCCTACCGCGATGCCGTGATCAACCTGCTGGACACCCCCGGCCACGCGGACTTCTCCGAGGACACCTACCGCGTGCTGGCCGCCGTCGACTGCGCCGTGATGCTCATCGATGCCGCCAAGGGCCTGGAAACGCAGACCATGAAGCTGTTCGAGGTCTGCCGCCAGCGCGGGCTGCCGATCATCACCGTCATCAACAAGTGGGACCGCCCCGGCCTGGACGCCCTGGCCCTGATGGACGAGATCACCGAGCGCACCGGCCTGCTGCCGATGCCGCTGACCTGGGCCGTGGGCATTGCGGGCGATTTCCGCGGCGTCTGGGACCTCAAGCAGGACCGCTTTGTGCAGTTCCAGCGCAACAACGCCGGCGCCCAGATCGCGCTGACCGAATACTTCACCCCGGACCAGGCCGCCGAGAACCTGGGCGATGTCTGGACCGAGGCCGTGGACGAGGCCGGCCTGGTGCTGGACTCCGTGGACGACTTCGACCTTGAGGCGTTCTACGCCGGCAAGGCCACCCCCATCCTCTTCTCCTCCGCCGCGCTGAACTTCGGCGTGAAGGAACTGCTGGACGCACTGGTGGACTACGCCCCGCCGGCCGCCGCCCGCCCCGACGTCGACGGCGGCAAGCGCGCCGTCGAGGCCCCGTTCTCCGGCTTTGTCTTCAAGGTCCAGGCCGGCATGAACGCGGCCCACCGCGACCACGTGGCCTTCATCCGCGTTTGCTCCGGCGTCTTTGAGCGCGGCATGGTCGTCACCCAGGGCCGCACCGGCAAATCCTTCGCCACCAAGTACGCCCAGCAGGTCTTCGGCCGCGAGCGTGAGGTGATCGACGAGGCCTTCCCCGGCGACGTCGTCGGCCTGGTCAATGCCTCGGCGCTGCGCGTGGGCGATTCCCTGTTCCTGGAGTCCCCGGTCGAGTTCCCCGCCATCCCGCTCTTTGCCCCCGAGCACTTCCAGGTGGCCCGGTCCAAGGACCCCAGCCGCTACAAGCAGTTCCGCCGCGGCATCGACCAGCTCGAGCACGAGGGCGTCATCCAGGTGCTGCGCTCGGATCTGCGTGGCGACCAGGCTCCGGTGCTGGCCGCCGTCGGCCCCATGCAGTTCGAGGTGGTGGAGGACCGCATGTTCCACGACTTCAACGCTCCCATGCGCCTGGAACGCCTGCCGTACTCATTGGCCCGGCTCACCACGCCCGAGGCCGAGCCCACCTTGGCCAATGTGCACGGGGCCGAGGTCCTGCTGCGCACCGACGGCGAATACCTGGCGCTGTTCAACGACATCTGGGCGCTGCGCCGGGTGGAGAAGAACAACCCCGACTTGTTGCTGGTGCCGATCGGCACCGAGCACTCCTAGCAGCGCCGGGCTGGGCATCGGCAGTTCCGCCGTTGCCCGCGGGGGAACGGCGCAGCTGCCAGCACGGGGCAGGGCGCTCAGTTCTCCTTCAGCACGCGCTGGAGGTCGCCGGCGGCGATGTCCTTCAGCTCGTGCAGCTGGAGGAGGCGTGCCTCGGGGATCTTGCCCTCGGCGAAATCCGTGGTGGCCTTCGCCAGTTGGCGGTTGGCCTCGTCGAGGTTGTCCTGCGCCATTTTGACGGCATTTACATAGTTGATCGGACTCATACCGGCATCTTTGCACTGTTTGGAACTGCTGACCAGAGGCTCGCCCGTTGCGGCATCCGTCAGCGTTTGTAGCCCGATTCCAGGCTCAGCTGCCCGGGGCAGCCGTGCAGAATCCGTTCCATCGCCTCCTTCTCTGGCCCGGTGACCCACAGTCCGTACGCGGCCTTCACCGAGATCTGCCGGGCGACATAGGCGCAGCGGAACCCCTTGGCCGGCGGCAGCCACGTGGCGGCGTCGGAACTGCTCTTTTCCTCGTTGGTGGGTCCGTCAACGGCCAGCAGGTTCAGCGGGTCGTTGGCCAGGCTTTGCCGCTGCACATCCGTCAGCTGCGCCGCGCCGGTGGCCCACGCATTGCTCAGGGCCACCACATGGTCGATCTGGGCGGCGGCGCTGCTGTCCTTCCCGCGGGAGAAGGCGATGTCCTTGCCCGTGTAGGGATCATGGAGCGTGCCGGCCGCGGCCAGGCACAGCGAGCCGCGGACCAGCGTCAGGTCCACCAGATCCCGGCGGAGGACGTCGTTGCGGGTGTCGCAGCCGTTTCCATCCGCGTCCAGCCAGGCCTCGCCAAACTTGGCACGGTCATAGTCCTTGGTGGACGCCTTGCCCTTGACCGGCAGGATGGCCAGCACGGCCAGGGCCTGGGCGGGCCGGATCCGGTTGACGGGGCTGCCCAGTCCGCCGGCCCCAGGGCTGAGGACCGGCGGCGGACCAACCTCCACTCCGGGGCCGATCCGCCCCGTGCTGTACAGCCACCCGGCGCCGACGACAGCCAGCAGCACCGCCAGCACGACGGCGGCAACCACCAGCGGGCGCAGCGGATGGCGCCGTCGCGGGGCAGGGTGCGCATACCTGCCGTCACCGGACCAGCGGCGAACCATGGGCCTCCCATCGACGTGGGCTGTGCTGCGCTGTCTGTGCTGTGCCGTCTGGGAACGATTTTACGGCCGCACTCCGAC
The DNA here is from genome assembly GCF_050156935.1 of Pseudarthrobacter sp. P1. Classification (NCBI taxonomy): domain Bacteria; kingdom Bacillati; phylum Actinomycetota; class Actinomycetes; order Micrococcales; family Micrococcaceae; genus Pseudarthrobacter; species Pseudarthrobacter sp. P1. The sequence goes on from NZ_CP189584.1 coordinate 1,460,131, forward strand.
ACGGTGCCGGAACTGTCCACAGCCGCCGTCGCCGGTTAAACAAACTGAGGCGCAGCAAGTGCTGAAAAGTACGAACTTTCCAGCAGTTGCTGCGCCTCAGTTGGGAGGTTTGGACGGATGGGACAGCCGATACGCCGGGTTTTGTCATCGCACACGGTTACCCCTGTGCGAGAGGCAGCCATCCATCTACGAACGCCGTTGCCGACGCCCTCTAGCGGCCTACCCGGGCACTCGGGCGAGCAGCCCTCAATCATGCCCTGTCTGGCCTTGCTCCGAGTGGGGTTTACCTAGCTTCCCTGGTCACCCAGGGAACTGGTGGTCTCTTACACCACCGTTTCACCCTTACCCTGGACCGCGAACGGACCAGGGCGGTCTATTTTCTGTGGCACTAGCCTGCGGGTTGCCCCGAGTGGGCGTTACCCACCACCCTGCCCTGTGGAGCCCGGACGTTCCTCGAGCCACTTGCGTGGCGCGCGGCCGCCTAGCTGCCCCATCCAGTCCCCCAGTCTACCGGGCGTTGACGAGGTTCGCCGACGGCGGGTAGACGCGCGGGTGGACTCCGGCCATCTCCTCCATCACGCGGACCACCTGGCAGCTGTAGCCAAACTCGTTGTCGTACCAGACGTAGAGCACCAGGTTCTTGTCCGTGGAAATCGTGGCCAGACCGTCAACGATGCCGGCACGGCGGGAGCCCACGAAGTCGGTGGAGACAACTTCCGGGGAGTCGATGTAGTCGATCTGCTTGCGCAGCGGCGAATTCAACGACATGTCGCGCAGGTAGGTGTTGACCTCGTCCTTGGTGGTGCCGTTCTCCAGCGTCAGGTTCAAGATCGCCATGGAGACATCCGGGGTGGGGACGCGGATGGAGTTGCCCGTCAGCTTCCCCTCCAGCTCCGGCAGTGCCTTGGCCACGGCCTTGGCAGCGCCGGTCTCGGTGAGCACCATGTTCAGGGCAGCGGAGCGTCCGCGGCGGTCACCCTTGTGGAAGTTGTCCGTCAGGTTCTGGTCGTTGGTGAACGAGTGCACCGTTTCCACGTGGCCGTGCACAATGCCGAACTTGTCGTTGAGCGCCTTGAGCACGGGGGTGATGGCATTGGTGGTGCAGGAGGCAGCCGTGACAATGGTGTCCGTGTCCTCGATGGTGGCGTGGTTGATGCCGTGCACAATGTTCTTTAGCGTCCCCTTGCCGGGGGCGGTGAGGAGAACGCGTGCGGCGCCCTTGCTCTGCAGGTGCTGGGCCAGGCCCTCGGCATCGCGCCAGCGGCCGGTGTTGTCCACAATCAGGGCGTTGCTGATGCCGTACACCGTGTAGTCGATGGTGGAGGGGCTGTCCGAGTAGATGACCTGGATGGCGGTGCCGTTGGCCAGAATTACGTTGTTCTCGTGGTCCACCGTGATGGTGCCCTCGAACGGACCGTGCACGGAGTCGCGGCGCAGCAGCGAGGCCCGCTTGACGAGGTCCATGTCGCCGCCCTTGCGGACCACAATGGCGCGCAGACGCAGGCCATGGCCGCCGCCGGAGTGCTCAATGAGGATGCGGGCCAGCAGTCGGCCGATGCGGCCAAAGCCGTAGAGTACGACGTCGGTGCTGGTGCGCTCGTCGAAACCGCCCTTGTCCACGACGTCGACCAGCTCGGCGCGCAGGAACTCCTCCAGGGAGGCGCCGTCGGCATTGGCTTTGTAGAGCGCACTCAGGCGGGCCAGATCGATGGACGCGGCACCGAGGTTGAGTTCGACAAGCTTCTGCAGCAGGGGCAGGGTGTCGCAGACGGGCAGTTCCACCTCGTCGATCTGGCGGGCAAAGCGGTGGGCCTTAAGCAGGCCTACTACGGACTGGTTGATAAGTCGGCGGCCATGAATGCTGGTTACCACGTTGTTGTCGCGGTAGAGCCGGCCAATCAAGGGGATCATGGCTTCTGCCATGGCCTCGCGCTGGATCCATGTGTCCAGAGCGGCATCGCTGGTCAGTGTCACTGAAATACCTTTCCCGGCCCAAAACACCGTCGGTTTAGGCCCACCCCAATTCTAAGTGTGGCTCTGCGCGGTTTCGGACCATCGTGAGCGACCTCACATTTCCACCCCGTCCACCCCCGGAACGACGACGGCGGCCCGGCTGCGCCCCGCTAAGCTCATGGGGTGCTTATTCTGCTTCCGCCCTCCGAAGGCAAAACCCCCGCAGCCAAGGGCGCCCCGGTGGCGCTGGAAGAACTCCACTTCCCGGAGCTGGCTCCGGCCCGGCTGGAGGTCCTTGAGGCCCTGGCGCATGTGTCAGGGCATGAAGATGCGCTGGCCCGGCTGGGCGTGGGCGCCTCGCTGAGCGAGGACGTCGCCCGCAACACCCGGCTGCATGCGGAACCAGCCGTTGCGGCCCACAAGATCTATTCGGGCGTCCTTTATGACGCACTGGGTTACGCCAGCATGACCCCCGCCCAGCGGCGCAAGGCCGACGACGCCGTCGTCGTCATCTCTGGCCTCTGGGGAGCCCTGGGCTTTGCCGACCGTATTCCTGCCTACCGGCTCTCCATGTCGGTGGGCCTGCCGGGACTGGGCAAGCTGGCCAGCTATTGGAAGCCCAAACTGGCGCAGGCTCTGGCAGAACACGCCGAGGGGCACCTGCTGGTGGATTGCCGTTCGTCCACCTATGCCGCGGCATGGGCGCCGCCGGCGGAGCGGACCGTGGCAGTCAACGTTTTTACCGAGGCCAACGGCAAACGCACCGTGGTCAGCCACTTTGCGAAGCACACCCGCGGAGAGCTGGCCCGCCACCTCATCACCCGCCGCGGCAAGGCCCCGGCCACCCCGGAGCAGTTGGCCGCCACGGCCGGCGAGCACTGGTCCGTTGAGTTGGTCCCGGGCACGGCCCGCAAGCCGCATGCACTGAACGTCATCCTGCCCGGCTGACCGCCCTCCCGGCGGCCGGGGCAATAACCCTGTGGAAAACCTTGGACGGGTTCGGCCCAGGTGGGCTAGCTTTAAGCCACCACGGACTCGGACCCATTGGGGGATCACATGGCCACGCGATCTCGAAACACCTCCACGGCACGCCCCGCCACCCCGCCATGGCCCTGGGTGGTTGGCTTCGCGCTCACCCTGGTCCTCCCGGTGGCCGGCTGCAACGGCCCCGCGGAGGCCGGCGGCACACCCAGCACTTCCTCGTCAGCGACCATGTCCTCCACCGGCGCCTTGCCCACTCCTTCCGGCACCGCGACACCGACAGCCGCACCCGTCTACAAGCCCGCCGATGCCACCGGCCCCGCCCAGAACGTTCCGGTGCCCGTCAAAGCCGCCCTGGCCGACGAATTCTCCAAGGCAGGGATAGAGGAATTCTCGAAGTATTGGTATGAAACCTTGTCGTACGCCTACGAGACCGGCGACATGTCGCCGATGGAAGCGATTACCGACCCTGGATGCAGCACCTGTGCCAACGTCAAGGAAGTCGTCACCGGCTGGCACTCCGAAGGCCGATGGCTTGTCGGGGGCAAAATGGAAGTATTTCGCGTGCAGAGCGACTATGTTGCCCAATCGAATGGAACATACCAAGCCATAGCATTTGTCCAGCAGGGAGGTGTGGACTACTACAACGCCGACGGCACCATCCATAAGTCTGCCCCCACAACGAAACCGATTACCGACATTTTCGTCGCCAGGTACTCTGACGGCCATTGGAAAGCCGATGTTGTCGAACATGCCAGCGGCCAGCCCAAATGATTGGATGGCCCAATAGAACCCGGACCCTCGGGTTGACATCCCTGCTCGTATTTGGAATCTTTCTATCGATACCCAGTGCTTTTGCTGGAGATCCGCCCGTCGATGGTCAGTGGGACGACACAGGAATCGGCTTGGAATCCTGGACCCAGGCTCCGGACGGTTGGGGTACCGTGAATGTCTCTCTCCAAGACGACCCAAACATTTACAAGTTCGAAGTGCTTTGCGAACTCGAAGGCGGCACTTTCGACCGCGATTGCCTTCTTGCGACCGTGTCTTGCACCGAGGCACCCGGTGGCCATCCAGGAATCTGGTATGTGTCTCCTAGGGGCTTTGTACCGCCCGAATGGAAGTTCCTGATAGGACCCTCGTGTATTTATGCAGAGCAGCCGCGGGATATTTTGGCCGAGATTGCCAATTCAATTCAATTTGAGTTTCAACACTCACCCGTCACCCCCGCCACCAGGGCTCCTGCAAAGTCGTTTAGCTGGTAGTGAGGCCGGCGAGTTTTAGGGCGCGGAGCGGGTAGTTGCGGGCGGCCCGTGTGGCTTTGGCGAGGTTGGTTTCTCCTTCCAGTCGCAGGATGCTGATGGCAGTGTTGCGCAGGGAGGCCATTACCCTGGGGGCGTTGCCTCTCCTGACCTGGCTGTGGTCCTCACGGTAGAGAACGTCCCTTCTCCAATGGAGGCCGTTTTCGATGGCCCAGTGGCCGCGGACCAGGGCGCCGATGTGGGCCGGTTTTCCGGCTGCCGGTTTGAGCGACGTGACTATGTAGACGGTCTCCGTGTTCCACTTCCGGGCCCCTATCGGCCGGGACTTTCTGGTGATTTGTCCGGCTTGGGCGGCGTGGGGGAAGTTGATCCCGCCGGCCAGACCGACGCACTTGATGGTGCGTTCGATCTCGCGGCCATTGGCGGTCTCCAGTGTCTTGCTCCCTGACCGGATCCGGTTCCAGGGCAGGGAGCGAAGCTGGTCGTGGAGCTTGGGTTGGTTGGCTTTGACGGTGAGTACAAAGTGGGCGCCACGCCCGTGCAGGTAGACGGCGTGCTCACGCTGGGTGTGGAGGGCGTCCGCTGTGACGATGACACCCGTCAGCTCTTTCACGCCCTCCAACAGTGGCTTGAAATAGGTGATCTCGTTGTGCTTCTCGGCTACGTTCTGCTGCATCAGGACGGCGCCGGTTCCCTGGTCGATGCCAGAGAGCAGATGGACCCGTGTGCCTCCGCCATTCTTGGCGCCGCGGACTTCCTTCCCGTCGATGGCCACAGCCGTCACGGTCGCGGCAGCTTGCACCCAGCTCCCCGCCAACCGGTCCAGCAAGTCCGCATCGAGGCGTTCAAGGACCCGGCCCAGCGTCGTCGCGTGCGGGGTACCAATCCCCAAGACGGCCAGCTGGTCCCGCGCTGTGTCGGCAGCCCATTCAGCCATCTCCACCAACGATGTTGCCCCAGCCAACACCGAACAGACCATGATGACCAGCAAGTGGGCGAAACGGTGCCGCACCCCGCGTTTCTTCCGCGGATCCGGCAACCCGCACACAAGGCGGCCAGAACAGCTCCAGGATCGATTTCCACTGGTCCCATCCGGGCGAATTCGTCATGGAACAGGGCAAGGTGGGAAGATGGCACGAGAGAACTCCTGGCAACATGTGGGACTGAACAATCACATGCTTAACAGGGGTTCTCGCCTTTTAACAGTGTTATCTCGCAGGACATCGGTAACAGTTCTGCCTCACGACATCGGTGACACAACAGTGCTCCTTGGTGGTGACACTTCACCCCACCTTTTAACCTCGGCAAGCACACAGCCCGCCTCTGGCACGAAGGCCAACGGCGGGCTGCTGAACTGGATTGTGTGAAAAATGATCCAGTTGAACCGACGATACGCCTGGCCATCGCCCGATGGCCAGAAGACGCACCCAGAGGAGCTGTCACAGCGTTTTGCACCGAGAACCACATCAGCCGCAAAACGTTCTACCAAATCCTCAAACGAGCCCGCACCGAAGGACAAGCAGCCGCACTCGAACCCCGTTCCCGCCGCCCGAAGACCTCGCCCAACGCCACCACCGAAACCCTCAAAGACCAAGCCGTCGCCATGCGCAAGTCCATGGAAGACGCAGGCTGGGACCACGGTCCGATCAGCGTGCACGACCAAATGCGCAAGCTTGGCATGCAAACCCCCTCGATTGCGTCCCTGGCCAGGATCTTCAGCGAACGCGGCCTTGTCACCCCGGCCCCGCAGAAGCGTCCCCGCTCCTCCTACCGTTCCTTCCGCTATCCGATGCCCAACGCCTGCTGGCAGCTCGATGCTACCGAGTACGTGGTGGAAGGCGGTCGCAAATGCGTGATCTTCCAGCTGCTCGATGACCATTCCCGCCTGGCCGTGGCCTCGTTAGTGGCAAGGACGGAGAACGGTCCGGACGCGGTGAAGGTCTTCCGCATGGGTGTCGCCGCCCACGGAATACCACAGCGCCTGCTCAGTGACAATGGCGAGGCCCTGAACCCCATCCGTCGGGGCGTGATCAGCGAACTGGTCGCGTACGCCAACAGTCTCGGCGTTGCCACGATTACCGGCAAGCCGTATAAGCCCACGACTCAGGGGAAGAATGAGCGCTTTCATTCGACGCTGTTCAAGTGGTTGAAGAAGCAACCTTTCGCCAAGGACCTGGCCGAACTGCAGGCGCAGGTTGAGGTCTTTGACCAGGCCTACAATACGCAGCGCGGCCATCAGGCCTTGGAGGATCGGATGACACCGCAGGAGGCGTGGGATGCCACACCGGTCGCTGAGCCCCTCGCACCCGGGGAATGGATGAAGCACAGCACCACGCCTCCTCCGGGCGTCGGCGAAGCCGTCCTGGCCGTATGGCCCAGTGAAGAGCAATCGCCACCGCCGCAGGACGGTTCAACCCCGGAGCCGGCCAAACTTAGTGCCACGCTGCGCACCGAGCACATGGAGGCGACCGGCAGTCAGCTGATGCGGGTCAATAAGAACAGGTGCCTGCGGGTTGCGGGTGTGGAGCTCTATTTGGGCAAGCTACTACGCAGCGCCATGGTGAAAGTCGTCTGGGATCAGGCGGAGTTGATGGTGATCTCGATGGAGGGTGAATTGATCACGAAATATGACTATCCGTTCCCAGACGGCGTCACGTATCTGAGCTTGAAGCATGCCATTGCAATGTTCCAGAACCCGCCGGAAATGGGGTAAGTGTCACCGATGTCTTGAGACACCGAGTGCTACCGATGTACTGGTGCAGAACTGTCACCGGTGTCTTGAGACATCACACTCGCCTTTTAACAGCCCCGCCCGCGTCGTCTCACATCTTAAGACCCAAGCCGCCCATCAAAGACTTTGCAGGAGCCCTGCCCCCGCCACCCTGGCCAGCCAACCAGGACCCCACACCCTCCGCGGCGCCGAAACCAACTTCTACGCCCACGCCACCGAACAAACCTTCGACATCACCCTCCTGGACCAACACGTCCACATCACCGCAACCCCGGCCACCTACACCTGGAACTACGGCGACGGCACACTGCTGGGCCCCACACCCCACCCCGGCGCACCCCTGCCCGAAGAGCGCTGGGGCGAAGCCACCCAGACCAGCCACATCTACACCCAAACCGGCGACTACCCCGCCACCGTCACCACCCACTTCCGCGGCACCTACAGCGTCAACGGCGGCCCACCCCTGCCCATCCCCGGCCAGGGAGACTTCACCTCCCCGGCACTGCCCGTCAGCGTCTGGCGCGCCATCACCCGAAACTACGCCGACAACTGCCTCCAAAACCCCCACGGCCAAGGCTGCTGACCACTCCGCATTGTGCCCGAGAGTTGCCTGACGGGGCCAGAAGACGATACGGCCGTGCGCGACCTTTCAGGGATAGAGCCGGCCACCGCCCTCCAAATCAGTGGCCGACGTCGTCATTATGGGCAACGAGATAGGCTTCCATCGCCGTGACGGGATCCGGCACGGTGCACCGTGATTGCCGTCCATACCAAAGGGGGCATCGGCATGGCCGCACCAGCGGCCGCACGCGCAAGGCGTGGAATTGGAAATGACACGGTTTCCCTTGAAATTGTCTGCTTGTTCGCCACCAATTCAAAGAGACCCTGACGACGCTTGGCCCGGTGGGCGCCCGTCCAGGGAGTCGCACCGCGTAGCACCCGATAATTCCATTCGGGACGGCACCCATTCACTTAACTGGCCTGATAAAAAGCTGAATCAGCGGTTGCACTTTCCTGCACAGGCACCTCCAGGCGCCCTTTTATCCACAGATTGATTTCATTTAGTTCTGCCTCTGTTCCCTGCTTTTCGAAACAATTAGAATATGTGTATGGATTGGTTTGACGGCACCGCCCAAGGGCGTGGACAGGGCACCGAGGCAGCGGACGCCGCTGTCAGTGCCAGCGCCCGCCCGGGCCAGGCCGGCTCCTGTCCAGGTGGTGGTCCACCCGCAGCGGATGCCGCGGACTTCCACTTGCACGCCGTGCTCCGCCTCGCTCTGGCCGCCGCCGCCCACGCCGGTCCCGCCGGGTTCGGCCCCGCCGCGCTCGGCCTGGCCGCGCAGACGGACGTGCAACTGGCCACCAGGGCCGCCCAGCTCGAATCCCTCGCCCGCCACCTGGGCGCCCTGCAACTCCAGTACGCCGGGGAACTCGCCGCCCGCACCCGGGCCGGCCGGTACCGGGCCACCGGTGCCGCGAACCCGATCGCAATGCTCGCCGAGACCCTGCAGATCTCCGGCCGGGAGGCGGCCCACCGCATCTCTTTGGCCGGGGACCTGCTGCCCGTGCTCGACCCGATCAGCGCCCGCACCATCCCGGCCCGCCTGCCGGCTCTGGCCGAAGCGGTCCTGTCCGGGCGGTGTTCCCAGGAGGCCGCACTGGTCGTCTCCTCCTACACCGCCCAGGCCTCGCACCTGGCCGACGGCGGCCGGATCACCCTGCACGACGTGCGCAAGGTCGAAACGGCGCTGACGGCCCTGGCGGTGGCGGAGCGGCCCGAACTGCTCAGGGAGTGCGCGCACCGGACCATCAACCTGCTGGACCCGGACGGGCAGCAACCCACCGAGGCCGAGCTGCTGGCCAAGGAAGGCATCCGGTTCGCCCGCCCGCGCCGGGGCCTGGTCTCCTTCACTGGGCACCTGACCGTCCCGGACTACGAGGAGCTCATGGCCGCGATCGGCACCGGCACCAACCCGCGTCAGACCCGCGGCACCAGCCCCGCGGGCGGGACCGCGGACGGCATGACCAGCGATGCGGCCCGTACCGGGGATCCATCATTGTTCGACTCCCTTGAGTCCCCCGCCGGATCGATGCCCGACTGGGCCAGGGATCCCGAAGCGGGTGGCACTGCGGGAGCAACACCAAGAGGCGAAGGTCACGCCGCAGCCGCACCGGGCGCGGCTGATTCCCACGCCGACTTCGCAGGTGCAGGTAAGGAACCCTCCGTGGGCAATGGCCAGACAACAGGGGCCGGATCAGCCGCACCCGAGGGCTCGGACGGCACCAACCCGGACGGACCTGGCAACACGCGGGCAGCCGGGGATTCGTGCACCGCCGGGGACCTTGATCTGGACGAGTGCGGCGGCGATCAGGCCGTGAAGGACCGCCGGCCCCGCCCCCAGGCCCTGCTGCACACCCTCTTGGACTGCGTGAAGCTCGCCTCCCGCACCGACACCCTGCCCGACAATGGCGGGCTGCGCCCGCAACTGTTCATCACCATGACCCTGGCCGAACTCACCGCCGGGCTCGGCAACGCCCTGCTGCCCCACGCTGGATCCACGTCCATCGCTTCGATCCGGCAGGCCGCCTGCGACGCGGACATCATCCCCGCCGTGCTGGGCGCGGCCGGGGAAATCCTGGACGTCGGACGCAGCCAGCGCCTCGTCCCGCCACCGCTGCGCAAGGCCCTGGTCATCAGGGACCACGGCTGCGCGTTCCCGGGCTGCACCCTGCCCCTGCAGTGGACCGAGGCCCACCACATCGTGCCCTGGATCGAGGGCGGGGAAACCTCCCTGGCCAACTGCGTGCTGCTGTGCAGCTTCCACCACCACCTGCTCCACCACACCGACTGGGCGGCCACCATGGTCAAGGGCCGGCCCTGGTTCATCCCGCCGATGGCCCTGGACATCTTCCAGCGCCCCCGACGCAACCACGTCCACGACCCCTCGCCCATCCGCATCACCCCACACCCGCCCGATTAAGGGCCGCACCAGGGTGGCCGGGTACGCCTCCACGTGCCGGCGGCAGCCGGGCACGCGGACTCACTTCCCCACCCTCACTTCCCCACAGCCTCGCCGCGCAGGGCGGCCCAAAGTCGGAAGGGCAGGTAAGAACCGGATGAAGCAGAGAAGCCAACGCCAGGCCGGCACCAGGCCCTATACCGCCAGCGGGGACTGTACACACGCCTTGGCTGGCTAGCTAGACTTCTACAACCGCCGTCGCGCCCACAGCGCCCTCGGAGGACGACTTCCGATCAGCAGATGTAGCCAATCTGCTGGCTGAGTACACCTAGGAGCGTGGGTCAGTAATGGAGACTCGTTGATGAATGCTCCAAACCTGAGGCCATTTTGCGCCAAATAAGCCGCATTTCTTGTGGGTTCTCAACACAAAAAATCGGCAAAATCGACTACTGACCCACGCTCCTAGTGTAGTGTCTCAGTTTTGCTTGACGGCTTGGAGCGCAACCCGGCCACGAGCCACTTTTTCCAGGATCGACTCCGCATCCGCGGTCCACACCAAAGGCTTCGGGTCGGCATTGTTCACCTCGATGTATTCCTCGATCTTCGCAATCAAATCAGGCACTGAATGAAAGACCCCACGGCGTAGCGCCTTCTCCGTCAACTCCCTGAACCACCGCTCCACCAGGTTCAACCACGAGGATGAGGTCGGGGTGAAATGCAGGTGGAACCGTGGGTGTTTGGCCAGCCACGCCTTCACGTTCGCATGCTTGTGCGTCGCGTAGTTGTCGATGACCAGGTGGATCTGAAGGCCGGCCGGGACTTCCTTTTCAATGGTTTTCAGGAACACCAGGAATTCATCGTGGCGGTGCTTGGGAACGCAGGAGCCGATGACCTTTCCGGTTGCGACCTCCAGGGCCGCGAAGAGCGTGGTGGTTCCGTTGCGCTTGTAGTCGTGGGTCATCGTCCCGGCCCGCCCCCTGGTCATCGGCAACGACGGCTGGGAGCGGTCCAGGGCCTGGATGGAGGTCTTCTCGTCCATGCAGAACACGATCGCGTTCTCCGGTGGGTTCAAATACAGTCCGCACACGTCGATGAGCTTTTCCTCGAACTTCGGGTCCGTGGAGAGTTTGAAGGTCTTCACCAGATGCGGTTTCAACCCGCGGGCAGACCAGATGCGTTGCACCTGCGCCGGGGAGACCCCGGTCTTCGCGGCCATGGTGCGCACCGACCAATGCGTGTGTCCCTCAGGCTTTGAGTTCTGTGTCAGCTCAACGATTTCGTCGATCGTCGACTGCGGGATCACCGGTTTGCGTCCCCGCCCGCCACGCACCTTCCCGAGCTTGGTCAGGCCTTCCTCGGCGAAGCGGGTACGCCAGGAGCGCACCGTGCCCGGGGTGATGCCCACCACCCGGGCGATCCACTCGTTGGCCAGGCCCTCGGCGGCCATCAGCAGAACCTGCGCCCGCTGCACCTCCCGGTGGGAGGCCACCTGGGATGCGGCCAGCGCTTCCAGGACGGTGCGCTGGGCGTCGGTAAGGGCCAGGGCGGGTGCTGGATTCGACATGATCCCAGCCTAAACCCAAAGTCATTAACTATTTTGGAGACACACCACTAGATGCCGGGGGTCGTGGCGGCCACCAGCTCCACTTCGAAGCCATCGGCGTTTTCCAGATAGGCGGCGTAGTGGCCGGCCCCTCCGGCGTATGGATGTTTGTCCGCGAACATGAGCGTCCACCCTCGTCCAATGGCCGCTGCGGCGAGTGCATCCACATGGGTGCGCGACCCGGAGTGGAAGGCCAGGTGGTTCATCCCCGCATCGAGCCGTTGGTACGGACCTGCAACATCCGGACCCGATTCGAGCACAATGTACTCGCCGGCGCCCTGCCAGCGGCCGCCGTCGGGCCCGCTCCCCCACTCGTCTTGGAGCCCGTACCCCAGCCGCTCGAGCATCCAGCCGAAGGAATCCTTGGCCCGGGCATAGTCCTGCACCCAGATTTCAACGTGGTGGAGACGGCCAACGGCGTCCAGGTCCATGTCAGGTCTGTGCGTCCGCTAGTTCCACTCGGCTGAACGGACCAGGATGGCGCCGGAATCGGGGCAGAAGACGATGTCGTCCTCGGCGGCCTTCTTGATGTCCGCGACATCTCCGGGGCTCAGCTGCATGCCCGAGCCCTCGGAGGTGCCGTGGAACAAGCGTGCGGCGCCGACGCCGTATTTCGCCAGGGTGCGATCGTAAATGGCCAGGAGGCCGGCATCGAAGCTGGCTGCCAGCGTGGCACGCTCGGCGGCCGTGGTCTGGCGCACGGCGTCGATGGCGGCCAGGGCGGCGTCGAGCTCGGCCCGGATGCCGTCGAAGGACCCGGTGATGTCATCCACCACGCCCTGCTGGGCACCCTGGCGTGCGGTGGCTGCATCCAGGCGCTCCATGAGCGCCAGCTCCGCGTCTTCCAAGTCCGAGCGGCGCTTGTTCAACGATTCGATGTCGGACTGCAGGGCCATCAGATCCTTGGACAAACCGGTGCCGCTGTTGAGCTTGGCCTCGTCCCTGGCAATCCGCGCAGCCACCTGGGCGACGTCGTCCTCGGCCTTCACCAGCTCCCGGCCCAGATCCGCCACCTCGGTGTTGATCACCACCAGATCGCTCTGCGCCACGGACAGCCCGGCCTTGAGGTCCACGATGCGCGGATCCTGGTCGAGCACCTTGGTCTGGTTGTTGAGGGACTTCAGCTTGGCGTCCAGCGCCTGCAGGTCCAAAAGTCGCAGTTGCTCGCCGGGTGCTGCCTTGGCCATGGAATTCCTCTCGAGTGGTGTGCCCGCGCCCATGGCGAGGGCCTTGCTTGTGTCCTAGCCTACTTCCCGGCGGAGTGCCCGGCGGCCTGCTATGCGCCCAGCCCCGGGGTCAGGATGAAATCCCACGGATCTGAGTTGGTCTGGCTGACGGCCAGTTCGACGGCGTAGCCCTGGTCGGTGAGCACGTTTTCCAGCGCCATGGCCGCGGCCGGCAGCCACAGCCACTCGCTGGCCCAGTGCGAGAGGTCCACCAGATAGGGCCGGCCGTTGACCGCTCCCTCGCGGGCCTCCGACGCCGGGTGGTGGCGCAGGTCGGCCGTGACGTAGACGTCCGCACGGCTGGCGCGGACGGCGTCGAACAGGCCATCCCCCGCCCCTCCGCAAACGGCCACCCGGCGCACCAGTCCGGTGCTGTCGCCGGCCACGCGGACGCCGCTGGCGACGGCGGGCAGCATTTCAAAGACGCGCTGGGCGAAGTCGCCCAGCGTTTCCAGCGTCGGCAGCTGGCCGACGCGGCCGATGCCTTCCTCGGGCAGGCCCAGGGCCGACGGCATGAGCGGCTCCACCTCAACCAGCCCCAGGGCATCGGCCAAAACGTCGGAGACCCCGCCCACGGCACTGTCACCGTTGGTGTGCACGGTCAGCAAGGCGCAGCCGGATTCAATCAGGGAGTGGATGACCTGGCCCTTGCCGGTGGTGGCGGCCACCGAATTGACGCCCTTGAGCAGCAGCGGGTGGTGGGTGACCAGCAGATCCGCGCCCCAGGCAATGGCCTCGGAGACCACCTCAAGCGTGGGGTCCACGGCGAACATGATGCGCGACACCGGATCCCTGGGCCGGCCGGTGACCAGGCCAACCTTGTCCCACTCCTCGGCCAGGGATTCGGGCCAAAGCTCCTCGGCGGCCAGCAACACCTCGGCGAGGGTCGGCGTGGCCTCGGGTTCTGCGCCCTCTTCCGGCTCCGCAGCCACACCGGATTCGGTGTCGTCGGCGGATTCCGGCTCTGCTGCCAATGCGGCTTCGGCCGATGCCCCGGAGCTGATGCCCCCGGCGGAGCCGGTCCCGGTGTCGGCCACGGCGGTCCCGGTGCCGGCCACGGTGCCGGCCACGGCGGTCCCGGCTGCGGCGCCATCGCCGGTGCCCGCGGGTTTCAGACCCGCTGTCGCGCTTTCCTGAGTGCCGTCGTCGTCCACTGCATCAACACGTTCCATGGTTCCATTTTCACCCATCCGGGGCGCCCGCGGCGCATCCGCTTGCCAGCTGCGCGCCCCGCTTGGGAATCTTCTGGGTCCGCCGGACATTAAACAGACCATGAAGACTTTTGTATTGGGCGGCGGATGTTTCTGGTGCCTCGACGCCGTGTACCAAATCACCCGCGGCGTCACGTCGGTGGTGTCCGGTTATACGGGCGGTTCGGTGCGCCATCCCAGCTATGACGATGTCTGCTCCGGCATGAGCGGCCACGCCGAGGTGGTGGCCGTGACGTTCGAAGAGGAGATCGTCCCGGCGGACGTCATTTTGGACATGTTCTTCTCGCTGCACGATCCCACCACGCTCAACCGGCAGGGATACGACGTCGGCACCCAGTACCGCTCGTCCATGTTCTACACCGATGCGGACCAGGAACAGTTGTTCCGCGCTGCCATCGAGCGCAACCAGCCGCAGTGGGACCACCCGATCGTGACCGAGGTGGTGCGGCTGGGCACCTTCTACGAGGCCGAGGAGTACCACCAGGACTTCTACGCCCGGCGCCCCGAACAGGGATACTGTCAGGTGATCATCAACCCCAAACTGGCCAAGGCCAGGAAATATTACTCTGCGTGGCTTACCGCTTAACGGTGCGCCACCCCCGGTGGCTACGCTTGCGCTAGGTTCGCAGAGAATTTCGCCCCTTTCACAGAACAGGTTCCATATCCATGGCACGTATTTACGATGACGTCACGCAGCTGGTCGGCGGCACCCCGCTGGTCCGGTTGAACCGCCTCACCGAAGGGCTGGACGCCACCGTCGCCGTAAAGCTGGAGTTCTACAACCCGGCCAATTCCGTCAAGGACCGCATCGGCGTGGCCATCGTCGACGCCGCCGAGAAGTCCGGCGAGCTCAAGCCCGGCGGAACCATCGTTGAGGGCACCTCCGGCAACACCGGCATTGCGCTGGCCATGGTCGGTGCCGCGCGCGGCTACAGCGTCATCCTGACCATGCCCGAGACCATGTCCACCGAGCGCCGTGTCATGCTGCGCGCCTACGGTGCACAGATCGTGCTGACCCCCGGTTCCGAGGGCATGCGCGGAGCCGTGGAGAAGGCCCAGGAAATTGTGGCCAACACCGAGAACTCCGTCTGGGCCCGCCAGTTCGCCAACCCGGCCAACGCCGCCATCCACAAGGCCACCACCGGCGAGGAAATCTGGGAAGACACCGACGGCGCCGTGGACATCCTGGTTGCCGGCATCGGCACCGGCGGCACCATCACCGGCGTTGGCCAGCTGCTCAAGTCCCGCAAGCCCTCGGTCCAGATCGTGGGCGTTGAGCCCATGGACTCCGCCATCCTCAACGGCGGCGCCCCCGGGCCGCACAAGATCCAGGGCCTGGGCGCCAACTTCATCCCCGATGTCCTGGACCAGGACATCTACGACGAGGTGCTCGATGCCACGCTGGAGGACTCCGTGGAGATCGCCCGCGCGCTGGGCACCAAGGAGGGCATCCTGGGCGGCATCTCCGCCGGTGCCGCAGTGTGGGGCGCCCTGGAGCTGGCCAAGCGCCCGGAGAACGCGGGCAAGCTGATCGTCGCCGTGGTTCCGGACTTTGGCGAGCGGTACATCTCCACTGTCCTGTACGACGACATCCGCGGCTAGACCGCACCCACCGGCCTCCGTGCCGGCCGTTTGAACTGAAAGTGGTCTGTGGGAATTTTCGCCAGAATACGCGAGGACCTCGAAGCCGCCCGGTCACATGACCCGGCGGCTCGTGGTTCGTTCGAGAACTTTTTTGTCTATTCGGGGCTGCATGCCATCTGGATCCACCGGCTGACGCACCGGATGTGGGCCACGCCCTCCCTGCGGTTCCCGGCCCGGGTGCTCTCCCAGCTGGCCCGGTTCCTGACGGGCATTGAGATCCACCCGGGGGCCACGGTGGGCCGGCGGTTCTTCATTGACCATGGCATGGGTGTGGTCATTGGCGAAACGGCGGAAATCGGCGACGACGTCATGATCTACCACGGCGTGACGCTTGGCGGCCGCTCCCTGGCCAAGACCAAGCGCCACCCGACCATCGGCAACCGGGTCACCATCGGATCCGGCGCCAAGGTGCTCGGCCCCATCTACATCGGCGACGACTCCGCGATCGGGGCCAACGCCGTCGTGGTCAAGGACGCTCCGGCCGAATCCATCATCACCGGCATTCCCGGCAAGGTGCGCCACCGCGATGCCACGAAGGAAATGGCTCCGGCGGTGGACCCGGCGGAATACATCGATCCCGCGATGTGGATCTGATCCGCCACCACTTTGCCTATGCGAAAAACCGTGGGCCCCGATGACTCGGGGCCCACGGTTTTTCGCATCCGGCCAAGATAACCATCCAGCCAAGACAAACAGACGCGGCCGGTGGCGGAACCCTTGGGTTCCGCCACCGGCCGCGTCTTGGGTAGGGCCTTAGTGCGTGTCTACGGCCTCAACCTCGGACTTGTCGCCGCTCCACTGGGTGTGGAACGTGCCTTCGGTGTCCACGCGGTTGTACGTGTGGGCGCCGAAGAGGTCGCGCAGACCCTGGGTCAAGGCCGCGGGCAGGCGCGTGCGGCGCAGGCCGTCGTAGTACGCCAGCGAGGAGGAGAACACCGGAACCGGGATGCCCAGCTGGACGGCGGTGGAGACCACGCGGCGCCAGGCCGGCAGTGCACCGGCAATGGCCTCGGCAAAGGCCGGGGCGAACAAAAGGTTGGCCGGCTTGTCCTGGGCCGCGTAGGCCTTGGTGATGTCCTTGAGCAGCTCGGCGCGGATGATGCAGCCGCCGCGCCACAGGCCGGCAATCTCGTCCAGCTTCAGGTCCCAGCCGTACTCCTTGGCGGAGGCGGTGAGCATGTCCAGGCCCTGGGCGTAGCTGACCAGCTTGGAGGCGAACAGCGCCTGGCGCACGTCCTCGACAAAGGTCTCGTCCAGCTTGACGTCAACCTCGTGGCCGGCCAGGACTTCCTGGGCGATGGCACGCTGGCCGCGCTGGCTGGAGAGGCCGCGGGCGAAGACGGACTCGGCAATGGCCGAGGTGGGCGAACCCAGGTCCAGGGCGGACTGCACGGTCCAACGCCCGGTGCCCTTCTGGCCCGCGGAGTCCACAATGACGTCGACCAGCGGCTTGCCGGTCTTGGCGTCCACGTGGCCGAGCACCTCGGCGGTGATTTCGATCAGGAACGAGGCGAGCTCGCCCTTGTTCCACTCGGTGAAGATCTCTGCCTGCGCGGCGGGCTCGAGGCCGGCACCGGTGCGCAGGAGGTCGTAGGCCTCGCCAATGACCTGCATGTCGGCATATTCGATGCCGTTGTGGACCATCTTGACGAAGTGGCCGGCACCGTCGGTGCCGACCCAGGCGCAGCAGGGCTTGCCGTCGACCTGGGCGGCGATCTTTTCCAGCAGCGGGCCCAGCGCGTCGTAGGACTCCTTGGAACCACCGGGCATGATGGACGGGCCCAGCAGGGCGCCCTCCTCGCCACCGGAGACGCCGATGCCCACGAAGTGCAGGTCCTTGGCGGCCAGGGCGGCCTCGCGGCGGCGGGTGTCCTCGTAGTGCGAGTTGCCGGCGTCGATGACGATGTCGCCCGGCTCCAGCAGGGGTTCCAGCTGCTCAATGACGGAGTCCACGGGGGCTCCGGCCTTGACCATGATCAGCACGCGGCGGGGCTTCTCCAGCGAGCCGACCAGTTCCGCCAGGGTTTCCGTACGGACGAAGCTGCCTTCGTGTCCGTAGTTTTCCAGCAGGGAATCGGTTTTGGCGGCCGAGCGGTTGTGCAGGGCCACGGTGAAGCCATTGCGGGCCAGGTTGCGGGCCAGGTTTGCACCCATGACGGCCAAGCCGGTTACGCCGATTTGCGCGGACATACTACCTCCATAGTTGATTCAATCGGTTGCCACCAGCTTATCGGCGGCACACACCCATCCCCCAGCCGAGTCCACCCAATGGGACTAAAGTGACGTAACACGCCTTGTCACTTTGGTCCGGGGCTGGCCGGCGGAATAATACCCGAACAATCGTTCAGAAATCCTGTCAGCGGTCCTATGATGGGACTTGTTATGAGCTGCTATACCTCGGCAACGGAGCTGTTCAGCATCGGAATCGGCCCCTCAAGTTCGCATACCGTGGGTCCGATGCGGGCTGGCCGCGCCTTTGCGGGCGAGCTCGCGGACAAGGGACTGTTGGGGTCGACGGCGTCCATCACCGTCCACCTCTACGGCTCCCTGGGCGCCACGGGCATGGGCCACGGCACGCCGTCGGCCATTCTGGCCGGTCTGGCCGGCCACGAGCCCGAGACGGTGGACCCCGCCGTTCCCGGCGAGTTGGCGGCACAGATTTCCGCCGAGGGGCGGCTGACCCTGCTGGGTGGACGCTCCGTGGCCATGGCCCCGGCCAGCATCATCTTTTCCCCGCGCACGGTGCTGCCGCGGCACACCAACGGCATGACGATCGTTGCCACCTCCGCAGCCGGCGCGACGGTGCACCAGGAGACGTACTACTCCATCGGCGGCGGCTTCGTGGAGACCGAGTCCGCCCTGGCCGCCGATGCCGGGGAGGACGTAACGCCGTCGGCCCCCGCCGCCGCGCTCCCCTACCCGTACCAGTACTCCGTTGAGCTGATGAAGATCTGCGCCGCGGAGAACCTCTCCGTCTCCGACGTGGCCTGGGCCAACGAGTGCGCGCTGCGCCCGGCGGCGGAGGTGGAGGCAAAACTCGATGCCATCTGGGCCGCCATGCACGCCTCCATCGAGGCGGGGCTGGGAGCCGGCGGCATCCTGCCCGGCGTGCTGCATGCACGCCGCCGGGCCGCAGCCATTGCCGCCCGCCTGGAGCTGGACAGCGCCGAGCGGGAGACCTCGCACGAATGGATGCAGGCCTTCGCCATTGCCGTCAATGAGGAAAATGCCGCCGGCGGCCGCGTGGTCACGGCACCCACCAACGGCGCCGCGGGCATCATCCCCTCGGTGATGGAGTACTTCCTGCGGTTCATTCCCCATGACCCGGCACAGGAGCGCAGCATCATCCACCGCTACCTGCTGGTGGCAGCGGCCATCGGTTCCCTCTACAAGGGCAATGCCTCCATCTCCGGCGCGGAGGCGGGCTGCCAGGGCGAGGTGGGATCCGCCTGTTCGATGGCGGCCGGGGCCGTGTGCGAGATCCTCGGCGGCACGCCGGAGCAGGTGGAGAACGCCGCGGAGATCGGCATGGAACACAACCTTGGGCTGACCTGCGACCCCGTGGCCGGGCTGGTCCAGCTGCCCTGCATCGAGCGCAACGCCATTGCCGCGGGCAAGGCCGTGGCCTCGGCCCGGATGGCCCTCTACGGCGACGGCAAGCACATCGTGTCCCTGGACACCGTGATCGAGACCATGCGCCAGACCGGCCGGGACATGTCCAGCAAGTACAAGGAAACCTCCGAGGGCGGCCTGGCCGTCAACGTGATCGAATGCTAGGCGCGGCCTCGGCCGCGCCGGAAAGCGGCGGCGGCGAGGGAGCCCCGCCGCCGCCCGTTGCTGCCCACCCCGCGCTGAGGCACCGGCACCTTTCCTAGGAGGGCGCTGAACAAGGGGCAATTCGGGGCCGCGGGTTTGGCTGTCGCACCTTTCCGGGGCCTTTGG
The DNA here is from genome assembly GCF_050156935.1 of Pseudarthrobacter sp. P1. Taxonomy (NCBI): domain Bacteria; kingdom Bacillati; phylum Actinomycetota; class Actinomycetes; order Micrococcales; family Micrococcaceae; genus Pseudarthrobacter; species Pseudarthrobacter sp. P1. The sequence goes on from NZ_CP189584.1 coordinate 1,479,644, forward strand.
CGGCCCGCTGGGGGTCTCCTTTCTGATCGCCGGAGATCTGGTTCGTGATTTTTGCGGGCCTTGTACCTCCGTTCGTGGCTCCCCGCGGCTGGGATTTGGCCCAGGACCGGGGTGGGGGCCCTTTCCGGGTCTTATCCCAGGGCCCAGGCCCCGTTGTGGCGGGTGAGGCCCAGTTTCAGGAGTCGCCGGAGGTTCAGCGCGGCGGTGCGGACCTGCAGCCAGGCGTTGTTCTTTTCAACTCCCCGGTATCTCAGGGCCCGGTTGCCTCCGGCGACCAGCCAGCCGATGGACCGTTCCACCAGGGGCCGGTGGGCCCGGTAGTCGTGCCGGAACCCGGGCTCGAGGGCGGCGGCCCGGTGGGCGCGCTGGCGGGCGTGGTGGACGGTGATGACGACCTTGCGCCCGCCCTTGGCCGTGGTGCATTTCTCCCGCAGCGGGCAGGCCTTGCAGGCGGTGCCGAAGTTCACGTTGCCTCTGGCGCTGATGGTGCGCACCTCACCTTTGGGGCAGGTGAGCGTGTTCTTTGCTTCGTCGTGGGTGAAGTCGTCCAGGTCGTAGCCGCCGGGCACTGCCGGGCGCAGCGGCCTGGGCTTGACCAGCCCCTGGTGCCCGGCCCCGTCGAGGTGTTCGAGCATGGGCCCGGAGCCGTAGGCCGAATCGCCAAGCATTTGGTAGTCAACCTCCGTATCCTTCATGGTCGGATCGGCGGCGGCCAGCCCGATTCCGGCCTCCGCGTCGCTGGAACCGGGGCCGGCGGCCCGGGTCATCACGGCGCTGGTGTAGAGCCCGGTTTCCGGTTCGGCAATGATGTGTCCCTTGAACCCGTCCATCATCACCGAGCGGGACTTGTGCGCGTGCCTGGCCTCGGGATCCACGATGGAGACCATCCGGTCCCGGGCGACCTTCCGGGCGATCCGCCACCGCCCGTCGGTGCCGTCGGAACCCTCGGCCGGCTCCACGTCCTGGCCCGAAACCAACGCCAGCAGCACGTAGGCCTGCGCCTGCGGCGAGTCTTCTTCCAGGGTGTCGGGATCCACCGCGCCAAGCAGGGCCAGGGCGTCGGTGACCAGCCCCGAGACCAGGGCGTCCTTCGCTTCCTTGTCGTCCCAGGCGATGTCCGGCTTGCCCACGTGCGAGTAATCGTAGGAGGTGGCATGGACCGCCATGAGCGTGGCCCCGTGCTCCATGGCCCTGCCGAAACGGCGGATCACGGCAATCAGCTGGGTGATGTGTCCTGCCGGGCCACCGCATCGGCGAACACGGTCGAATCCACCGCCCGGCGGTGCCGGCCGGTGAGGACACCGGTCGCGGTGATGACCTGGGCGACGGCTTCGGTGATGCGGTGCGGGTTGCTGCTGCCGCGCAGGCGGTTGCGCCAATGCACCAGCGCCGTGGGATGGAACGCGGTCTCGGTCAGCCCGTACCCGCAGGCGGCCTTCCACCGCAGGTCAAAGGTCAAGGCTTCGGCGGCGGCCCGGTCCGAGAGACCCTCCAGGGCCTGCAGGACCAGGACGGTGCCGATGACCGCGGCCGGGATCGAGGGCCTGCCCCGGGTGGAGGGAAACAGGTCCTCCATCATCGAGTCCGGGAAAAGCTCCGAGCGGTGCCCGGCCAGAAACGCGTAGGCACTCCCCGGGGCCAACAGCTCCCCGGCCAGCGCCTCCACATCCAAATACCCGCGCTGGGCCTCTTCAATTCCTTGCATGCATCCAGTCTTAAGGACCAGGACCCGAAGTCCAGCAGGCGCGCCTTAAACCACCCAAATTGTTCAGCACAGTCCTAGGGCGTGTCTCCCAATGCGGCGCTCCAGATGACGACGGCGTGCAGGACGGCCGCTGAGCGGTAGGTGAGGGCCAGTTTGTCGTAGCGGGTGGCCAGGGACCGCCATTGCTTGAGGGTGTTGAAGCTGCGCTCGACCACATTGCGCCGTTTGTAGGCGTCCCTGTCGTATCTGACGGGGCGTCCCCCGGCGGAGCCCTTGCGTTTCCGGTTGGCCTTCTGGTCGTCCTTTTCCGGGATAACGCACTCGATGCCCCGCCCGCGCAGGTACGCCCGGATTGCTTTGGAGGAATAGGCCTTGTCGGCCATGGCCCGGTCCGGGCGGGTGCGGGCCCGGCCGGGACCGGGCCTTTCTACCTTCAGGGCCTCCATGAGGTTCTCAAACATCGGCGAGTCCCCGCCCTGGCCCGGCCCCAGCAGCAGGACCAGGGGACGCATGTTGCCATCCACCAGGGCGTGGATCTTGGTGGTCAGCCCGCCGCGGGACCGGCCGATGGCATGGTCCTCAGGCTCGTCGAGCAGATTCCTGTAATTCGACAGGTCCCCCTGTGTGGCGGGGCAGGTTCGTGCCGTGCTGGTGGGCACGGTTGACCGTGGAGTCGATCGAGACCTCCCAGTTGATCAGCCCGGCCGTGTCCGCGCGGGTCAGCAACGCCGCCAGGACCTTGTCCCAGGTCCCGTTGGCGGCGTTGCGGCGGTGGTGCTTCCACACGGTCTTCCACGACCCGAAATAGGCAGGGAGATCACGCCATGGGATCCCTGCCCGGTAGCGGTAGATGATGCCCTCGGTCATCAGCCGGTGGTCGTTGAAGGGTCGGCCCGGTTTCCCCGACGAATCGGGCATCAACGGGGCAATGGACTCCCACTGGGCATCGGACAACACGGAATAGCGAGAAGGCACCCATCAATCATGCCAAACCGCAAAACCACTGATTAGGAGACACACCCTAGGGGGCAAAGCTGAGCAGCACCTTCCCCGACAGCGCGGAATTCTTGGCCACGTCAAAGGCCTCCAGCGCCTGGGCCAGCGGGAATTCGTGCGTCACCACGGGGTCGGCGTAGAGCGAGCCGTCGGCCAGGGCCGCGATGACGTCGTCGATCTCGTCATTGAAGCGGAACGATCCCACCAGCTCCAGTTCGCGGGTGATGGCCAGCGAGATGGCAACCGGCTGCGGTCCGGACGGCAACAGGCCCACCATGACCACGCGGCCGCCACGCACCGCCCCGGTGATGGCCGAGGCCAGGCCAAAGTGGTTGCCGGAGGATTCGATCACGATGTCGGCCTCGACGGCGGCAATGGCCTCGGTGTCGGTGGCCTTGAGCACCGCGTCCGCACCCACGGCCGTGGCAATCTCCAGCGGTTTCTCGTGCATGTCCACGGCCGTGATGTATGCCGCTCCGGCTCGCTTCAGCACGGCAACGGCCAGCGCCCCGATCGGACCGCAGCCCACCACGAGGGCGCTCTTGCCGCGGGCATCGCCGGCCCGGCCGACGGCATGCCAGGCCACGCTGGCGGGTTCCACCAGTGCCGCCCGCCGCAGCGGCAGGCTGTCCGGAAGAGGGCGCAGCATCCGGCTGGGCAGGTTTGCGTAGCGGATGAACGCGCCGTCGGTGTGCGGGAAGCGGGCAGCGCTGCCCAGGTACGTGCAGCCCGGGGACAGGTTGGGCCGGTCGAGGGGATACTTGGCGGCACCGGGGGCCGGGCTGGCCGGGTGGACCGCCACCCGGGTTCCCGCGGCCGGGCCGGTCCCGTCTGCCGCGGCCTGGGACACCACCCCCACCACCTCGTGGCCAAGCACCATCGGCGCCTTGAGGATTGACTCCCCCGCGGCCCCGTGGAGCCAATAGTGCAGATCGGAGCCGCAGATGCCGCCGTACTCGATCTCCACGATGGATTCATGCGGCGCCGGTGGCACCAACGGCACCTGGTCGATGCGCAGGTCATCGGCGGCGTGCGCCACCACGGCGGCGGCGTTGATTGGCAGGGCCATCGCTAGACCACCACCGTCATGCCGCCATCGATGAAGATGGTCTGGCCATTGACAAAGTTGGAGGCATCCGAGGCCAACCAGACCGCCGGCCCGACCAAATCCTCAACGGTTCCCCACCGGTTGGCCGGCGTCCTGCCTAGGATCCAGGAATTGAATTTCTCGTCATCCACCAGGTTCTGGGTCAGCTCCGTGTGGATGTAGCCGGGGGCAAGACCGTTGATCTGCAGGCCGCTGGCCGCCCACTCGGCGGTCATGGCGCGGGTGAGGTTCCGCAACCCACCCTTGGCCGCAACGTACGGGGCAATCGTGGGGCGGGCCAGATCCGTCTGCACCGAGCAGATGTTGATGATCTTGCCGCGGCCCCGCTCGATCATGCCGCGTGCGGCCTCGCGGCCCACCAGGAAGGCGCTGGTCAGGTCCGTGCTGATGACCCGGTCCCAGTCCTTGACATCCAGGTCCAGCATGGGCACCCGGTGCTGGATGCCGGCGTTGTTGACCAGGATGTCCAGCGGTCCCACATTCGCCTCGATCCAGGCCACGCTCTGCGCGGCGGCGTCGGCATCCGTGACATCGAAGGCGCGGGAGCGGATCCGGCCCGCCGGGAACTCGGCGGCCAGCGCCGCTTCGGCGGCGGCCAGGCGATCCTCGCTGATGCCGTTGAGCACCACCGTGGCACCGGCCTGGGTGAGGCCGCGGGCCAGCGCGTTGCCGATGCCCCGGCTGGATCCCGTCACCAGGGCTATCCGCCCGGTCAGGTCAAAGAGAGAGTTCATGGATCCTTCTTTCGTAGTAGGCGCCGTGGTGACTTCGGGCCGTTGCGGCATGGACGTCACGGGGCAGCGGGGATGTGGCCGAGGCGGGAAATGGTCTCCCGGACCACTGTCAGGTCCTTCTCGCCCAGGCCCTGGTCGATGAGCGTTTGGTAGATTTCACGGGCCGCCGTCGCCAGCGGTGCAGCACTGCCGGCGCGCTCGGCCGATTCCAGGACAAAGGAAAGATCCTTGGCCATGAATTTTGCGGGCCCGGTGGGTGTGTAGTCCTTGGCCACCAGCCTCGGTCCCGCCACGTCCAGGACGCGGCTGCCGGCCAGTCCGCCGGCCAGGACCTCAAACAGCGCCCCGGCGTCCATGCCGGAGCGCTCGGCGAGCTCGGCCGCCTCGGCCAGCGCCGCCGTCGTCGTGCCGACGATCAGCTGGTTGCAGGCCTTGGCCAGCGATCCGGCACCAAGTGCGCCCATCCGGCGCACGGTGGTACCCATCGCCTCGAAGAGCGGCAGCAGCCGGCCAAAGGCCTCGGGCTCCGCGCCCACCATGATGGCCAGCGTGCCCGCTTCGGCTCCCACCGTGCCACCGCTGACGGGCGCGTCGACGACGACGGCGTTGCCGCCGCTTGCCTCGGCCACGCGCTGGCCAAAGCCGCGGATGCGCTCGGGTGAGACGCTGCTCATCACCACGACGGCCGTGCCGGGGGCAGGCGGGGTGGTCCGCCAGGCGTCCAGCAAGGGCTGGGCGGCGGTCTCGATATAGCCAAGGTCCGGCAGCATGAAGACAATGGTGGGCTCATCGCGCAGCTCTGCAACTGTGGCTGCGCGCGTGGCACCGGCGTGGACCAGAGAGTCCAGGGCGGCGGTGGAGCGGTTCCATGCCGTGACCTGCCACCCGGCGCGTAGCAGGTTTGCCGCCATCGGGGCGCCCATCAGCCCCAGTCCGACAAACCCGGCCCTCGGCGCAGCAGCGGTGGTCGTATCGGATACGGCGTTGGTCACGGGCACTCCTGGCGTCATTGGCATAATTGGAACCTTTGGCATCACATGTGGCGATTCGCGGCGGAAAGCAGCGTCATTTCCGCCGGCACTGTTCAGTATTCTAACCACAATTCAGTATGATGGACACCATGACTCTTGAGAATCCCATCGTTGCGATTGCCGTCCCGCTTGAATCCGAGCATGTCGACTCGCTCCGCGCCGCCAATCCCACCGTCAGCTTTCTTTACGAAGCCGAGCTGCTGCCGCCCGAGCGCTTCCCCGCCGACCACACCGGAGATCCGGCGTTTGTCCGGACCGCGGAGCAGGAGGAACGCTACTGGGCGATGTTGAAGTCCGCGGACATCCTCTACGGCCTGCCCAACGAAAACCCCGCCGGGCTGGCCCGGATTGCCCGCGAAAACCCGCGGTTGCAGTGGATCCACGCCATGGCCGCCGGCGCCGGCGGAGCCGTCAAGGCCGCCGGGCTGGACACCGAGACCCTGCAGCGGCTCAAGGTCACCACCTCCGCCGGCGTCCATTCCCTGCCGCTGGCCGAATTTGCCGTGATGGGCATCCTCAACGGCTTCAAGCGCACCGCCGAGCTGGCCCAGGACCAGGCTGGCAAGGTGTGGCCGGAACTGCGCACGCCCACCCGCCTGGTGAACGGCTCCCACGTGGTGGTCACGGGCCTGGGCGAGATTGGCATGGAAACGGCACGCCTGGCCCGCGCCCTGGGCATGAAGGTCAGCGGCACCAAGCGCACGGTTGAGCAGCTCGAGGGCATCGAGCGGGTCACGGACACCGACGGGCTGCCTGAACTGCTGGCCGGCGCCGACGCCGTCGTGAACACCTTGCCGGGAACCCCCTACACCGAGAAGATGTTCAACCGCGAGTTGTTCGCAGCCATGAAGCCCGGCACCGTGTTCGTCAACGTTGGCCGCGGCACAGTGGTGGACGAGGACGCCCTGCTGGAGGCATTGGAGAACGGCCGCGTCTCCTACGCCTGCCTGGACGTGTTCGCCGTCGAGCCCCTCCCGGCAGAGAGCCCCCTCTGGAACCACCCCAGGGTCATGGTCTCCCCGCACACCTCCGCACTCAGTGCGGCCGAGAACCGGCTCATCGCCGAGCGCTTCGCAGACAATCTGGCGCTGTTCCTCGCCGGCGAGCCGATGCCACACGTGGTTGATCCGGTGCACTTCTACTAGGAGCGTGGGTCAGTAGTCGATTTTGCCGATTTTTTGTGTTGAGAACCCACAAGAAATGCGGCTTATTTGGCGCAAAATGGCCTCAGGTTTGGAGCATTCATCAACGAGTCTCCATTACTGACCCACGCTCCTAGGGCACCCGGAAAAGGGGAGCATCCAGTGTGGATGCTCCCCTTTTTGCGTGCGTCCTCGTTCCGGCCAGCGAACGGTGCCACGGCCAGGTGGGCAGGCCGACTGACGGACCCGGCTGACGGACCGACACCGGTTCGGGCCGGCACAAGCCCGGGCACGAGGCCGGCTCCGGATGCGCAGAAACCGGGCTCGCAGGTTTCGGGCATCCAGCGCTCGGGAATATGGCAGGCCTGCACACAGCAAATGGCCCCTGGAACTTTGGTTCCAGGGGCCATTTGCTTGCTGGAAAGCCTATGGGTTAGGCGTTCTCGATGCTCATCAGGTCACGTCCTGCGGTTTCCGGCGTGAAGAACGTTGCGATGAAGGAAATGGTGGCCAGCACCAGGGAGTAGATCCCCAGCACCAGCCAGGAGTTTCCGGTCATGCCCAGCAGCAGGGCGCCAACAAACGGTGCGATGCCACCGGCCATCACCGCGGAGAGTTCCCGGCTCATGGCCACACCGGTGAACCGGTGGCTGGAGCCGAAGAGCTCCGGCAGCAAGGCGCACTGCGGGCCAAGCATGGACTGGACACCGAGGGCGATGCCGATGGACATGACCACCCATACCAGCGTGACATTGCCCAGCGTCACCAGGTAGAACGCCGGCAGGGCAAAGAGCGCCTGGAACAAGGCGCCGTAGCGGTAGACCTTGACGCGGCCGATCCGGTCCGAGAGGGCGCCGAATGTCACCACCATGACGGCGGAGAAGCCCGCAGCGATCAGCAGGCCCGTCGGGCCGATGAACTTGTTCCCCTCAAAGACTCCCCCGGCGCTGGCCAGGAAGCCGACCAACAAGGTGGAGTAGATGGTCGAGTTGCCGTTCTCGCCCATGCGCAGGCCGATGCCGATCAGCACGTTCTTCTTGGAGGTCTTCCACAGGTGCCCGATCGGGTTGCGGGTGACGTTCTTGTGCTTCTCCAGCTCCTGGAAGACGGGGGTCTCCTTCAACCGCAAGCGGATGAAGATGGCGACGCCGATGAGCACAAAGCTGGCCAGGAAGGGAACACGCCAGAGCCATCCTTCCAGGACGTCCTTGTTGGCCAGTGCGATCAGCGCGAAGGTGCCGGCACCTAGCAAGGTGCCGATCTGGATGCCCACAAACGGCAGGGCGGCGAAGAAGCCGCGGCGCCGCGGCGGTGCAACCTCGGAGATCAGCGTGGTGGCACCCGCCTGCTCGGCACCGGCACCCAGGCCCTGGATGATGCGCAGGACCACCAACAAGATGGCGCCCAGCATGCCCGCCTGGGAGTACGTGGGCAGCAGGCCAATGGCAAAGCTTGCCGCACCCATCATGCTGATGGTGAGCAGGAGGACCGACTTCCGGCCAAACTTGTCGCCGATGTAGCCGAAGATCAATCCGCCGAACGGCCGGGCCGCAAAACCCACACCGTAGGTGGCGAAGGCGGCAATCAGTCCACCGGTCGGGCCAAGCGGCGAAAAGAACAGCGGGCTGAAGATCAGCGCCGATGCCAGTCCGTAGATGTAGAAATCGTAGTATTCCAGTGCAGAACCCACGGAGCTGGCCAGCGTTGCGCGGCGCAGCTGGTCCGGATCAACGACGGCGTCCGCGGCAGGGTTGGGCGCTACCGTACGGCGCTTGAGATGCTGAGAAATCACTTGCTCTCCCTTAGAACTCCCCAGACCCCCGTTGGCCTGGAAGCATAGCGGCAACATCTGAGATGTTGATCACTATGGTGAACAGCGTACAACATGTTGGACTCTTCGCCAATACTGTTGACCACATCACATTCCAGGGCCCCGTGGGCGATGGCCCGGGGGAACGCTTCTAGCCCATGGGATTGCCGATCGAGCGGGCCAGTTCCTTCAGTTCACCCACCATGGCGTCCCGCTGGGCATCGGAAAAGGTGGCCTTCAGCGCAGTGACCGACACACCCAGACTGGCGCCGTGGGCGCCGCGGGTGGGCACGGCGACGCCGAGGCAGACCACACCGGTGGTGGACTCCTCGTCCTCAAAGGCATAGCCCCGCTCGCGGACCTGCGCCATCTGGGCCTTCAGCTCCGCCCCCGTCCGCAGGGACCTGGGCGTCATGACCGGCAGCTGCGCATCGTCGGGGAACATTTGAGCCAGATCATGGTCATGCAGGCGCGCAATCAGGGCCTTGCCGACGGCGCAGAGCGAGACGGGCATCTTGTCGCCGATGTTGGACGTCAGGCGGACCGCGGGGTGCCCCTCATAGCGGGCAAGGTAGATGACGTGGTCCCCGTCCAGCATGGCGATCCGCACCGTCTCCCCCACCAGGGTGGGGGCCGACTCGCAGAACCTGTAGAACTCCCGCACCTCGTCCCGGCGGCTCAGGTACGCCGCACCCAGCTCCACCAGCTTTACCCCCAGCGCAAAGTCGGCACCTTGGCGGCTGATCAACTCGGCATCCTCGAGGGCCTGCAGAAGATTGGACGTGGAAGATTTGGGAATGCCCAGCTCGCGCGCCAGATCACTGAGGGTCAGCCGCCCGGACGCGGAGGCGGCCAACACGTCCAGCACAGCGGCCGCCCGTGTCACTGCAGGCGCCGGGGACGCGCTACCCAGATTTTCACTGGTTCGGACTGCGCGGGAATCGACCATTGATTGTCCTCCATTGAAAGTTCATTGCACTGAACAGCAACCATCATACTGGCCTTATATCCGCCGAATCCTTGCCCAAGGAGCCCTAATTCACCGCTGGCACAGGAGGTAGAACATCCTCTCTTGTGCGTGCGGCAAACCATGTGTATATTTATTGCAAGCCTTCCACTGCGGCGTCCCCCAATAGTCGCAGTGGAAGGCCTTCCACGTTAACAAGCGCCCTGCCTCGGGCCGTGGGCCGCCGGACATGTGTGCGACACGCCGAATTCACTCCCCGTTTGCACAGCGCCCCCGGACAGGATATATTTTTCTTACTGGCTCCCCACCGTTGCATCCCCCAATAGCAACGGCGGGGAGCCTTCCATTTAACGCCCGTTTCGGGGCAGCCTTGAGGCTGCCACACGCAGCGTCCACCCCCCGCCCAGCTGGTCCCGGAGCAGATCCATCGTGACCAGCTCGCTGCCGGGGTTCCGGCCCAATCTGGTCTGCACCCGCCACACCTCAACGTCAACCCGGCCGTTCCCCCTGGGCATGCGGGCGCCGCCCTCCCACCAATTGATGCGCTCGTACCAGCGCAGTGGCTCGGCACCGACCAACCATTCCCGGCCACCGTGTTCAACGGCCAGCGGCGCCCCTGCCGGCGTGGTGCGCACCAGTACGTGTTCCATGGCTGCACGCTACGGGCCGGCACCGACACCGGCGCGGAATGCAAAAATCCCCGCCGCTGCGAGGCACAAGGCCTGCAGCGACGGGGATCGCGTGGTGGGTCCTACCGGGATCGAACCGATGACATCCACGGTGTAAACGTGGCGCTCTACCAGCTGAGCTAAAGACCCAAACAGTTGTTTTTTGCACCGAACCCGGGGGCTTGGCGCTCCAACCAACGAGAAACAACTGTACCCGATGCACCCGCGATTGTGCCAATCGGCCGTGGCAGGCGCTAGCCCAGGGCCCGCGCCAGGTACTGCAGCGCCATGCTGGTGCCGGCGTCCAGCTTCACCGCCGCCAAGAGGTCCCCGCGGGTGGCACCGCGGTTGATGACCACCACGGGCTTGCCGGCCTTGGCCGCGTGCCGGACAAAGCGCAGCCCGCTCATGACCGTCAGGGAGGATCCGGCCACCAGCAGGGCGCCGGCGCCGTCGACCATGGCGTAGGCTCGCTCCACCCGGGTTTTGGGGACGTTCTCCCCGAAAAAGACGACGTCGGGCTTGAGCACACCGCCGCAGACCGCACAGGGTGCCACCCGGAAGGCCTCGATCAGATGTTCAGTCTCCAGCGCGGCGTCGGCGTCGGGCGCGGCGGCGGCACCGCCGTGGGCCGCCACCCGGTCCACAAAGCCGGGATTGAGTGCGTCCAGTACACCGGCAAGGTCGGCCCTGCTGCTCACCTCGCCACATTTGAGGCAGATGACCTGGTCGAAACGCCCGTGCAGATCCACCACATCCACAGCCCCGGCCCGCTGGTGCAGACGGTCCACGTTCTGGGTGATGATGCCACTGGTGCGACCGGCTCGTTCGAGCGCGGCTACGGCGAGGTGCCCGGCGTTGGGGGCGGCCTGGCGCACGGTGCGCCAGCCGAGGTGGTTGCGGGCCCAGTATCGTTGGCGCAGGGCGGCGCTGCCGGTGAACTCCTGGTAGGTCATGGGCTTGCGGGGCACCGAGTCCGGCCCCCGGTAGTCCGGGATGCCGGAATCGGTGCTCAGCCCGGCCCCCGTGAGCACCGCCAGCCGCAATCCGGCCAGCAGCTCACGGATGGACTCCAGTGCCGCCAGTTCGCCGCCGCTGGGCGCGGGCACCTGGTCCACGGCCCGATCGCGGGCGAACCCGGTGAAACCTACCCCCACGGGTGCCGCATCCGCCATGGCCGTTGTCCGCTAGAGCCCGGCCAGCGCCCGGCGGTACTCCGCCAGCGGCCGTGCCTGGCCCGACGGGCTGGAGAACTGCGCCCGCAGGATGCCCGCGGCATCGATGATGAACGTGCCCCGCTCGGCCCTGCCGCGGACCTCGTCGAACACACCGTAGCGGCGTGCCACCTCACCATGAGGCCAGAAATCGGCCAGCAGATCAAACTCCAGCCCCTCCGCGGCCGCATAGGCCCGCAGCGAGTACTTGCTGTCCACGGAGATGGCCAGCACCTTCGCGTCGGCCGTGGCAAACTCGCCCAGGTTGTCCCGGAGCTCGCACATCTCCCCCGTGCAGATGCTGGAGAAGGCAAACGGGTAGAAGACCACAACGACGGCGTGCCCACGCAGTGCGGCGAGCGAAACCGGCTCGCCAAACTGGTTGGACAGTTCAAAATCCGGCGCGGGCGCCCCGATCGCCGGCAGCTGGCCGACGGCCACCGACGCGATCACTGCTTCTTGCGGGGCACCAGACGGGTGGCGGCCCAATCGGCGGAGACGCCCGCCGTCGTCGTCAAATGCAGCCCAGCGGTCGGAGCCGCTTCCTGGATCTCTGCCGGCGGCACATAGCCGTTGCGGCCGGACTTCGGGGTGAGGATCCACACCACGCCACCCTCGTCCAGGGTGGTCAGCGCATCCACCAAGGCATCCACCAGGTCGCCGTCCTCCGAACGCCACCACAGGATGACGGCATCCGCCACCTCGTGGTCGTCCTCGTCAAGGAGGCCCGAACCCACCAGATCCTCAATGCTGTCCCGCAGATCGAAATCAACGTCCTCGTCGTACCCGAGTTCCTGGACTAGATCGCCATCCTTGAAACCCAATTTGCCTGCCACAAAAACTACCGTGCCGGCGTCGGCGTCGCTCACGTTGTTCCTCCTGCGTTCAGCGCTTTCGCACCGTTGAAATGGTCAATGTGCACTTTCGTGCACCCGGCAACACTACTGAAGCCAGCTCCTGTCCTGACCAACATTGCCAGTTGCGCGGCTCCGGGTCTACTACCGGGTCATTTGAACTACCCAATTACCCCGAAACCAGCCGCCAACCTTGGCTCAACAGGCCCGGACGGAGCGTGATCTCCATTACTACAAGCCAACACCCAAATCACGCGCGCTTCAAGCCAAGCGCTCTGCAGCCCGATGAACTGGCGCATTTCAGGGGCGGAACGGCGCGTGGACGGCACACGGCGGCGCCCCGGGGCGGCGCCGCCGAACATTATTTACCCGAGGCTTAACGCAATCGGCCCGGCTACGCGGTGGCTGCTGGCGAGGTCTAGAGTGTTGGGTACGCGCCCAAAGCCACAGCTGTGGGCCAAATTCACTGCTTTTAAGAGAGGTTGGACGTGGCCGCAGTAGACGATACTTCCCATATCCTGAGCGGGTTGACGAACCAGCTGCCTGACAGGGATCCCGAAGAGACCACCGAATGGCTTGAGTCCCTGGATGCGTTGATCCAGGAACGCGGCACCGAGCGTGCCCAATTCATCATGCGCTCGCTGCTCCAGCGCGCCGGGGCCCAGTCGGTGGGCGTTCCGATGGTCACCACCACGGACTACGTCAACACGATCCCGGCCGACCAGGAACCCCAGTTCCCCGGCAACGAGGAAATCGAACGCAAGTACCGGACCTGGCTGCGCTGGAACGCCGCGGTCATGGTCCACCGCGCCCAGGCCCCCGGCATCGGGGTCGGCGGCCACATCTCCACCTACGCCGGGGCCGCGACCCTGTACGAGGTCGGCTTCAACCACTTCTTCCGCGGCAAGGACCACCCCGGCGGCGGGGACCAGGTCTTCTTCCAGGGCCACGCGTCCCCGGGCATGTACGCCCGCGCGTTCATGGAGGGCCGCCTGTCCGAGGAGGACCTGGACGGGTTCCGGCAGGAAAAGTCGAAGGCCGGCCACGCGCTCTCCTCCTACCCGCACCCGCGCCTGATGCCCACGTTCTGGGAATTCCCGACCGTGTCGATGGGCATCGGCCCGATGAACGCGATCTACCAGGCCCAGTCCAACCGGTACCTGCACCACCGCGGCATCAAGGACACCTCCGACCAGCAGGTCTGGGCGTTTTTGGGCGACGGGGAAATGGACGAGCCCGAATCCCGCGGCCTGCTCCAGCTCGCCGCGAACGACAAGCTCGACAACCTGAACTTCGTGATCAACTGCAACCTCCAGCGCCTGGACGGGCCGGTGCGCGGCAACGGCAAGATCGTCCAGGAACTGGAGGCCTTCTTCCGCGGCGCCGGCTGGAACGTCATCAAGGTCCTCTGGGGCCGCGAATGGGACGCGCTGCTCGCCAAGGACGAGGACGGGTCGCTGGTGAAGGTCATGAACACCACCGTCGACGGGGACTACCAGACCTACAAGGCCGAGTCCGGCGGGTTCGTCCGCGAGCACTTCTTCGGCCAGACCCCGGCGACCAAGGACCTCGTCGCGGATTTGTCCGATGACCAGATCTGGAATTTGAAGCGCGGCGGGCACGACTACAACAAGGTCTACGCCGCCTACAAGGCCGCGACCGAGTTCAAGGGCAAGCCCACCGTGATCCTGGCCCACACGGTCAAGGGCTACGGCCTGGGCACCCACTTCGAGGCCCGCAACGCCACGCACCAGATGAAGAAGCTCACCTTGCAGGATTTGAAGGACTTCCGCGACCTGCTGCGCCTGCCGATCTCCGACGAGGTCCTGGAAAAGGACCCGTACCGGCCCCCGTACTACCACCCCGGCATGGACGCCCCGGAGATCAAGTACCTGATGGAGCGCCGGGCGGCGCTGGGCGGGTTCGTGCCCGAACGCCGCTCCACCCACGCCCCGGTCACGCTGCCGGCGGAGAAGTCCTACGAGATGGCCAACCGCGGCTCGGCAAGCAGCAGGCCGCCACGACCATGGCGTTCGTGCGCCTGCTCAAGGACCTGATGCGCGACAAGGACTTCGGCAACCGGATCGTGCCGATCATCCCGGACGAGGCGCGCACCTTCGGCATCGACGCGTTCTTCCCGACCGCGAAGATCTACAACCCGAACGGGCAGAACTACCTCTCCGTGGACCGGGACCTGGTCCTGGCCTACAAGGAATCCATCTCGGGGCAGATCGTGCACGCCGGCATCAACGAGGCCGGCTCGGTGGCCGCGTTCACCGCCGCGGGCACCGCCTACGCCACGCACGGGCAGCCGCTGATCCCGATCTACGTGTTCTACTCGATGTTCGGCTTCCAGCGCACCGGGGACTCGTTCTGGGCCGCCGCGGACCAGATGACCCGCGGGTTCATCATCGGCGCGACCGCCGGCCGGACCACCCTGACCGGGGAGGGGCTCCAGCACGCGGACGGGCACTCCCCGATCCTGGCCGCGACGAACCCGGCCGTGGTCTCCTACGACCCGGCGTACGGGTACGAGATCGGGGTCATCATGAAGGCCGGCCTGGAGCGCATGTACGGGCCCGACTCCACGGACCCGAACGTGATGTACTACCTCACCGTGTACAACGAGCCCATCACCCAGCCGGCCGCGCCGGCCGAGATCGACGTCGAGGGCATCACCCGCGGCATCTACCTGCTCGCCCCGGCCACGGTCGACGGGCCGCGCACCCAGCTGCTCGCCTCGGGCGTGTCGGTGCCGTGGGCGCTGGAGGCCCAGCGGATCCTGGCCGCCGACTGGGGCGTGTCCGCGGACGTGTGGTCGGTGACGTCCTGGACGGAACTGCGCCGCGACGGCCTGGCCGCCGAGGAGGACGCGTTCCTGAACCCGGGCGCCCCGGCACGGGTCCCGTACATCACCGCAAAGCTCGCCGGCGCGACCGGGCCCGTGGTCGCGGTGACCGACTACATGAAGGCCGTCCCGGACCAGGTCCGCCAGTTCGTGCCAACGAGTTCGCGACCCTGGGCGCTGACGGGTTCGGGTTCTCCGACACCCGCCAGGCCGCACGCCGGTTTTTCAAGATCGACACGCACTCCATCGTGGTCCGGGCCCTGGAAATGCTCGCCCGCCGCGGCGAGGTCGACGCGGGCGCACCCGCGGCGGCGATCGAGAAGTACCGCCTGCACGACGTGAACGCCGGCACCACCGGCTCCGCCGGCGGCGACAGCTAGCAGCCCTATGGTGCAGCAAGGACGGCGGCGGAACCACGGTTCCGCCGCCGTCCTTGCGTTTAACCGGGTTCCCCCGGGGGTTGAACGGAGCTACGAGAGGCAGCAGGGTTCCCTGGCCGAGCGAAGCGAGGCTAGGGCTGGCGAACGGGAGCCGAAACCCGGTGCGACGGGCGTGTCCCCGGCCCCCACCGCCGGGCGCGGGAGGTCCCGGCGATCGTCCCCAGCCGCTCCCACGGGCCGCCTGCGGCCGCGCGGAGATCGGCCCGACGCGCCCGCCCGGCTCTCCGCGCGCCCGTTCCTCGCTCGGTCGACCACCGAAAACCGCCGGTTGGGCCCGACGCAACCCGGGCGGTGATCGCGTCCTGCTTTTTGTGGCGAACCCACAAAATGGGTGCAGCGGGGCAAGTGGTCCTATGCTCGGTCTATGGCACTTTCCTCCACCGCCGCCGGCGCCCCCGCCGCGGGCGGATCCCCGGCCGAGGCCCAGGCCCTGACCCTGGACCGATTGCGGGCCAATGTGGGCAAGCTGTCCACCACCACGTTGAAGGAACTGGAGAACTCGCTTCCCTGGTACCGGCGGCTGAGCGCCGACGAGCGTTCAGCACTGGGGATGGTGGCCCAGAACGGCATCGCCGCGTTCGTCCAGTGGTACCAGCGCCCGTCCTCCCCGCAGTGGGTCCTCTCCGATGTGTTCGGCACCGCCCCCACCGAGCTCACCCGTTCCATCAGCCTCCAGCGCGCCCTCCAGCTGATCCGGATCGTGGTGCAGGTGGTGGAGGACCAGGTCCCCGATCTGGCGCCCAAGGCCGAGCAGGGCGCCCTGCGCGAGGCCGTGCTGCGCTACTCCCGCGAGGTGGCCTTCGCCGCCGCCGACGTCTACGCCCGCGCCGCGGAATCGCGCGGCTCCTGGGACACCCGGCTGGAGGCGCTGGTGGTGGACGGCATCCTGCGCGGGGAAAACTCCGACGCCCTGCAGTCCCGCATCGCCGCCCTGGGCTGGAAATCGCAGAGCCGGTTCACCGTCATGGTGGGCAAGTCCCCCTCCGAAACCAATGCCACCTTTGTCTCCGAACTGCGCCGCGCCGCCGGCCGCTTCGCCGAGGACGCGCTGGTGGGCATCCAGGGCGACAGGCTGATTCTGGTGCTCGGCGGCGTGGCCGACCTGGAGCTGGCCTACCTGCGCCTGAGCGAGCTCTTTGCCCCCGGCCCCGTGGTCTACGGGCCCCTCGCCGACACGCTGGCTGACACCACGCTGTCGGCCCAGGCCGCCTTTTCCGGGATGGCCGTGGCCAAGGCCTGGCCCGGCGCGCCGCGCCCCGTCTCGGCCGATGACCTCTGGCCCGAGCGGGTGATTTCCGGCGACGATTCCGCCCGGCGGGCCCTGCTGAAGAACATCTACCGCCCGCTGCTGGCCGCCTCGAACGGGTTGGCCGAAACCCTGGGCAGCTACCTCCAATTGGGCCACTCGCTGGAGGCAACGGCGCGGGAGCTTTTTGTCCATGCCAACACAGTGCGGTACCGCCTGCGCCGCGTGTGCGACGTCACCGGGTGGGATCCCCTGGTGCCCCGGGAGGCCTTCGTGCTCCAGACGGCCCTAGTGGTGGGGCGGTTGGCGACGCCGGCAAAACCCGCCGCGGACCGCCCTCCGGGCCGCCCGGCCTGATTCCGGGCAACCGCCCGATGGTGGCGGATATTGTAGACTTCCTACAAATCGACTCCGTGAGCTTGGTGTGCGCAAACACCGGTAAAACACGGTCCTCTTTGGAAAGCTGGATAGCGTGCTCGCAATAGTCTGCCCAGGTCAGGGCTCACAGACCCCCGGATTCCTCTCGCCTTGGTTGGAGCTGCCCGCAGTCGCCGGCCAGTTGGCCGCCCTCAGCGAGGTGGCGGGCATCGACCTGATCGCCCACGGCACCACCTCCGATGCCGACACCATCAAGGACACCGCCGTCGCGCAGCCGCTGATTGTGGCCGCCGGGCTGGTGGCAGCCAGCGCCCTGCTGGACGCCCCGCTGGACGCCCCGCTGGACTCCCTGGCCGTCGTCGTCGCCGGCCACTCGGTGGGCGAGATCACCGCCGCGGCACTGGCCGGAACGCTGAGCCACGAGGACGCCATGCGCTTTGTGCGTGAGCGGGCCACCACGATGGCCGCCGCCGCCGCAGCCACCCCCACCGGCATGAGCGCCGTGGTGGGCGGCGATCCCGAGGAGGTGCTGGCCGCCATTGCCGCCGCCGGCCTCACCCCTGCCAACATGAACAGCAAGGGCCAGACCGTGGCCGCCGGAACCCTGGAGCAACTGGCCGAGCTGGCCGCCAATCCCCCGGCCAAGGCCCGTGTCATCCCGCTCGCCGTCGCCGGCGCGTTCCACACCCAGCACATGGCCCCGGCCGTCAGCGCCCTGCAGGCCCTGCGCCCGTCGTTGACCGCCCACAACCCGTCGGTGCCGCTGCTCTCCAACTTCGACGGCGCCGTTGTCGCCTCCGGCGAGGACGCCCTGTCCAGCCTGATCGCCCAGGTCTCCCGCCCGGTGCGCTGGGACCTGTGCATGGACACCATGACCGCCATGGGCGTCACGGGCCTGATCGAGCTGGCCCCGGCCGGAACGCTGACCGGCCTGGCCAAGCGCGGCATGAGCGGTGTTGCTACCGTTGCAGTGAAGACTCCTGACGATCTCGCGTCAGCCAAGGAACTGCTGGCGGCCCAGACCGCCATGCGGGAAGAAGGAATGCAGTGAGCACCCCCACGCTTAAGCAGCGCCCTACGCACGAGTTCTCGCGGATCCTGGGCATTGGCGCCTACCGTCCCGAAGTCATCGTCACCAACGACGACGTCTGCCAGTGGATTGATTCCTCCGACGAGTGGATCCGCCAGCGCACGGGCATCGTGACCCGCCACCGCGCACCCAAGGACATCAGCGTCATCGATATGGCGGTCGGAGCCGGCCGCGAGGCCCTGGCCCACGCCGGCATCGACGCCTCCGAGCTGGGCGCCGTCATCGTCTCCACCGTGACGCACCCTTACGCCACGCCGTCGGCCGCCGCGCTCGTCACCGAGATGCTCGGCGCCACCCCGGCCCCGGCCTACGACATCTCCGCCGCCTGCGCGGGCTACTGCTACGGCGTGGCCCAGGGCGATGCCCTGGTCCGTTCCGGTGCGGCCAAGTACGTGCTGGTGATCGGTGCCGAGAAGCTTTCGGACGTCATCAACAACCACGAACGCACCATCTCCTTCCTGCTCGGCGACGGCGCCGGCGCCGTGGTGATCGGCCCGGCCGACGAGCCCGGGGTGGGGCCCTCGGTGTGGGGTTCGGACGGCAGCAAGTGGGATGCCATCGGCATGACCCACTCCATGCTGGACGTCCGCGATTTCAGCGAGAGCGCCATGAAGAGCGAGTCCGTGCTGGACGCTGCCGCCGCCGGCGAGATGCAGGCCTCCCTCTGGCCCACCCTGCGCCAGGACGGCCAGACCGTCTTCCGCTGGGCCGTCTGGGAAATGGCCAAGGTGGCCAAGCAGGCCCTCGAGGCCGCGGGCATCGAGGCGGCCGATCTGGGCGCCTTCGTCCCGCACCAGGCCAACATGCGCATCATCGACGAGATGGCCAAGCAGCTCAAGCTGCCCGAGTCCGTCATCGTGGGCCGCGACATCGCCGACGCCGGCAACACCTCCGCGGCGTCCATCCCGCTGGCCACGCACCGCCTGCTGCAGGAAAACCCCGAGCTCAGCGGCAAGTACTCGCTGCAGATCGGCTTCGGCGCCGGTCTGGTGTTCGGCGCGCAGGTGGTCCGCCTCCCGTAAGCCAAATAGCGACTCAACCCACAACCGTGGTTTGATCAACACTGCCTCATACGATCACCGATCGAAGCAGAAACACAGTAGAAAAGGAGCCATCCCATGGCGAGCAACGAAGAAATCCTGGCCGGCCTGGCAGAAATCGTCAACGAAGAGACCGGCCTGGCCCCCGAGGCCGTCGAGCTGGACAAGTCCTTCACGGACGACCTGGACATCGACTCCATCTCGATGATGACCATCGTGGTCAACGCCGAGGAGAAGTTCGGCGTGCGCATTCCGGACGAAGAGGTCAAGAACCTCAAGACCGTTGGCGACGCAGTCTCCTTCATCGCCGGCGCACAGGCCTAGCCACCAGCGCACGCCCTACCGCCTGCGCGGTACAGGGCACCGCGGATGGCCGGCGCACACCGCCGGCCATCCGCGCAGCACTTTTGTCCTGCACCCCTGAATTTTTTTCTAGAGAGATGAACCATGGCCCGCAAAGTTGTCATCACCGGACTCGGAGCGACCACGCCCATTGGCGGTGACGTTCCCACCATGTGGAAGAACGCCCTCAAGGGTGTCTCCGGCACCCACACCTTGACCGAGGAATGGGTGGCCAAGTACGAGCTTCCCGTCCACTTTGCCGCGCATGTGACAGTTCCCGCCAGCGAGGTCCTCACCCGCGTCGAGGCCAAGCGCCTGGACCCCTCCAGCCAGTTTGCCGTCATCGCCGCCCGCGAGGCCTGGAAGGACTCAGGCCTTGGGGAGATCGACAACGACCGCTTCGCCGTTGCCTTCGCCACCGGCATCGGCGGCGTCTGGACCCTGCTGGACGCCTGGGACACCCTGCGCGAAAAGGGCCCCCGCCGCGTCCTGCCGATGACGGTGCCGATGCTGATGCCCAACGGCGCCGCAGCGGCCGTGAGCCTGGACCTCGGCGCCCGCGCCGGTGCCCACACGCCCGTCTCCGCCTGCGCCTCCGGCACCGAGGCCCTGCACCAGGGCCTCGAGCTGATCCGCTCCGGCAAGGCCGACATCGTGATGTGCGGTGGCGCCGAGGCTGCCATCCACCCGCTGCCGATCGCCGCGTTCTCCTCCATGCAGGCGCTCTCGCGCCGCAACGACGACCCCGAGCACGCCTCGCGCCCCTACGACATCAGCCGCGACGGCTTTGTCATGGGTGAAGGCGCCGGTGCCCTGGTGCTGGAGGCCGAGGAGCACGCCCTGGCCCGCGGCGCCCGCATCTACGGCGAACTCGCCGGCACCTCCGTCACGGCGGATGCGTACCACATCACCGCCCCGGACCCCGAAGGTCTGGGCGCCACCCGCGCGCTCAAGGCCGCACTGTTCGACGCGCGCGCCCAGCTGGAGGACGTGGTGCATGTGAACGCGCACGCCACCTCCACCCCCGTCGGCGACCGCCCGGAGTACACCGCCCTGCGCGCCACCTTCGGTGACCACGTGGACAACCTGGCAGTCTCGGCCACCAAGTCCCAGACGGGCCACCTGCTGGGTGCCTCCGGCGCCGTCGAGGCTGTCATGACGGTGCTCGCCGTCTACGAACGCAAGGCCCCGGTGACCATCAACCTGGAAAACCAGGACCCGGAGATCCCGTTGGACGTTGTCCAGGGCACCCCCCGCCTGCTGCCCGCCGGCGACATCGTGGCGCTGAGCAACTCGTTCGGCTTCGGCGGCCACAACGCCGTCGTCGTGGTCCGCAACCACTAGGACCGTCGGCTTAAAGCGAATGGCCGGCTCCCTCTAAGGGAGCCGGCCATTCGCTTTAAGGCTCTGGAACCGGTGGGGGCGTGTGCCCTAGCCGACGCGGTGCAGCCAGCGCACGGGGGCACCCTCGGCGGCGTGCCGGAAGGGCTCCAGCTCCTCGTCCCAGGCCTCGCCCAGGGCGAGCGAGAGCTCATGGTAGACGGCGGCGGGGTCCCCGGCACCGGACTCATAGGCGTAGCGGATGCGGTCCTCGGAGACCATGATGTTCCCGTGCGCGTCGGTCACGGCATGGAAGATCCCCAGATCGGGCGTGTGGGACCAGCGGCCGCCGTCGACGCCGGGGCTGGGCTCCTCGGTGACCTCGTAGCGCAGATGGACCCAGCCACGGAGCACAGAGGCCAGGGCCGCACCGGTGCCCTGCTTGCCGGTCCAGGCGAGTTCGGCACGCACCATGGAGGGCGCCGCGGGCTGCTCGATCCACTGCAGGTCCGTGCGCCGGTCCACGACCGAGCCAATGGCCCACTCGATATGAGGGCATAGCGCAGTAGGGGCTGAGTGCACAAACAAAACACCGCGCGTCATCACAACGTCCATTCCATCCTCCATAGCTGTAGGTGCGTCTTCCCCAACGACCTTCAGGCAATGCTGTGGGTGTGTCCGTTTCTGGCGCGGGTGCTGCTGGTGGCAGTCCCGTTCTTGGTGGAATGGCCGGGAATTATTCATTCCGGGAGCCATTCCCCTCACATTGTGCCGTAGCCGCGCACGAAATGCCAGTGCCGCCCGGACAACGGCGGCGCTGGGGCTTCACCGTCCGCACGGCACCGTGGTTGGCGGCCCGGGAGGGCGGGTTCCGGACGAGGTGCGGGCCCGTCCCAGGCACGTTTCAGGCCCGTTTCAAGCCCTTTTCAGGCCCGCGGGTGGGCCTGGCTGTAGCTTTGGCGCAGCCGCTCCACCGAGACGTGCGTGTAGATCTGGGTGGTCGCCAGCGAACTGTGGCCCAGGATTTCCTGCACCGCGCGCAGGTCCGCTCCCCCGTCCAGCAGGTGGGTTGCGGCGCTGTGCCGCAGCGCGTGCGGGCTGGTGGCAGCGGTGTCGCCCAGCGCCTTGAGCAGGTCCCCCACGACGGCGCGCACCTGCCGCTGGTCCAGCCGGTGGCCGCGCCGGCCCAGGAACAGGGCCGGGCCGCTGCCTCCCTGCACCAGGAGGGGACGGCCGGCGCGCAGCCAGGCCTCAACGGCGCGTGCCGCGGGCAACCCGTACGGCACGGTGCGCTCCTTGTTGCCCTTGCCGAGCACCGTCAACGTGCGGCGCTCCGGGAACAGATCGTCGATGTCCAGGGCCGCGAGCTCCCCCACGCGCACCCCCGTCGCATAGAGCAGCTCCACCATGGCCAGGTTCCGCAGCGCCACCGGGTCCCCGCTGGCGGCGGCCTCCACCAGGGAATCCAGCACGCGGGTGACCTGGTTTTGGGCCAGTACGCCGGGGAGCGTCTTGTCCTTCTTGGGGGCCTTGAGCCGCAGGGCCGGATCCGTCTCCAGCAGCTCCTCCCGGGTGGCCCAGGCCGTGAAGCTGCGGGCCGTGGCCGACCGCCGGGCCAGCGTGGACCGGCCCAGTCCGGCCGCGCTCTGCTCGCCGAGCCAGCGGCGCAGGGTTCCGAGTTCCAGACCCGCCAACGTCGTGGTCCCCTCCACCACGGCAAAAATCAGCAGGCTGTCCAGATCACCCATGTAGGCCCTGACGGTGTGGGCGGACCGGGCCTTTTCGGCCACGAGGTAGCGCTCGAATGCGGCCGCCGCACTCGCGAGTTCCTGGGGCAATTGGGCACGTTCGCTCTGGTCCACTCCTCCACTCTGGGGCCTCGCCCGCCGCCGGGCAAGCTGCCCCGCCGCGGGCGGGGCATTCCCCAAGCGGATGGGCCGCCCCGCCAGCTGCAGCGCGAGCCGGCGGCGCAATGGGTGGGTGGGCAGCACATCCCTAGTGCTTGCCCGGAATGACGAACTGGGAGTGGAACTGCGTGGTGAAGCGTGGCGCGTCCGCGAGCGCGACGAGTCCTTCAACCTCGACAATCGAGCCGGGAAGAATGGATTCCACAATGGCGCACGTTTCCGCAACGCTGGAAATGGACGTGTTCTGCAGCTTGGTGAGCAGCATTCCGACTTCGATCCCTGCATTGCTGGCCCCTGCGCCGGGGGTGACGGCCTTGACGTAGAGACCGCTCTCGATGCCCTTGTGGTAGAGCTCCAGGTCGCGTGCCAGGCCCTTTTTGCTGTCCAGGTCCGCAAAGAATCCCGGGTAGTACTCCTCCACCACCCATCCCATGTCGTTTTGCGACTCGCCCTTGAGCAGCTTGTCGACGAGCTCACGCTTGGCCGAGTCGATCGCGATGGAATAGAACTGGCCCTGCGCCGGCTGGTCCGCCGAGCCGGGGTTGACCAAGGTGTTGATGCCCACTACACGGCCGTGGTCGTCGAGCAACGGGCCGCCTGAATTCCCATGGTTGATGGTTGCCGCGTGCTGGATCGTGTCATTGAACTCGGGCAGCCCGGGCGGCTGTGCAACCACCTTGGTCGCGCTGACGAGGCCGGAAGTGATGAGCAGCTTCTGCTCAGACGCGTCATGGGTCAGGGTCAGCGGGTAGCCGAGCACGGTGACCGAGTCTCCCGGACTGACCTGGCCCGAGTTGCCGATGATGAGGGACTGGGTCGAGTCCGGCAGCGCAGAGGAGAAGTGGACCACTGCAAGATCGGTGCAGGGGTCCCATGCAAGCACGTGAAGGGCCACCTTTTCGCCGCTGTTGAAGCGGCCCGTGATCGCTGCGAGGCCCGCGACGACGTGCGCATTGGTGACTCCCATCCCCCGTCCTTGTCCACGATAAAGCCCGTGCCAAAACCCGTGAAGTCGTCGGAACGGCGCCCCTGGATCGAGAACACGGACTTCTCGGCCAACGTGTGCACCTGTCGCGGCGTTATGTCGGCCGGATGCTCATCACCATGGGGCAGGTCGTCAGCCAAGCTGAGGCCGCTATCTATGTGGTGGGGAATCTCGGTGGAACCCATTGAGGGGGTGGGTGAGTCTGTTCGGATGGATGAAGTGGTTGACTGGCACCCAGTGACGAAGAGCGCCGTGACAGCAAACGCAGCAACGTATCTACGTCGCGATCGGCCGTACCTGCATGTTTCCATGGTTTCCTCCTGGCGGCCGCCAATTAGCGGTGATTCACTATCACGTATGGAGGTTGGTCCGCAATATAGCTGCGCGTGGAAATGCCAATCTATTTGGATGCCACCCAGATGCCCCTATGCGGACGGAATTTAATTAAATGGGTTCCCAATATTCAGCAGAATGAAGAATGACCATTTCTGCACATGTCCCTGCACAGAATTTCGTCGATTTCCGCGGCCAACAGGGGCCTATGCCGTGCGGTTGCGGAAGGCCTGCTCCATGTCCGCGCTGAAGGCGACGAGGAGAACCGTTGCGGGGCCGGCCGGACTGGCGCCGTCCGCCGCTGCCGCCGCGAGCGCCTCGGCCGCGGACCGTGCCACGTCCTCCGCGGACCAGCCGTACACCCCGCCGCCGATCGCTGGGAACGCGATCGATGCGGCGCCCAGCCCCCGGGCCACCTCGTAGCTGCGGGCAAAGCACGAGCGCAGGATGGCTCTGTCCGTTTGGCCCGCGTACCGGTTCGGTCCCACCGTGTGGATGACCCAGCGCGCGTGCAGTTTGCCTGCGCCGGTGGCCACGGCGTCGCCAGCGGGCAGCCCGTCGGGGTAGCGCGCCCGGCGCAGCTCACGGCACTCGGCCAGCAGGGCCGGCCCGGCTGCGGCGTGGATGGCTCCGTCGACGCCCCCACCGCCAAGCAGGGACGAATTGGCTGCATTCACGATGGCGTCGACGTCGAGTGCCGTGATGTCGCCCCGCACCACCCTGACGTCCATGCCCAGACCTCCCAGGTCCACTGTGCCGTTTGCCCACATCCTAGTCCGCCGTCGGGATCCGGGCACCGGACTACCGGCGGCGCTTCCACAAACCATTGCCACGCTGGGCCAGGGCCATGAGTTCCAGCCGGCCCAGCCCCGCCAGGACGGCGGCGGGCGCCAACCCCGCCACCGTGCTGAGCTTCTCCACGGTGGTGCCGGCGGCCAGCGGCAGGGCGTCAAAGAGCAGCAGGTCCTCCACGCTGAGCCCATCGTGGATGGCGGCCGGCTGCTCCGGCTCGGGCACCAGCGCGGTGCCGCTTGCCCCGGTAAGCTCCGCCACGTCCCCGGCATCGGTGACGCAGACGGCAGCGCCCTCGCGGAGCAGCCGGTGGCAGCCGGCGGAGTTGGCGGAGAAGACCGAGCCGGGCACGGCCGCGACCACCCGGCCCAGCGCCTCGGCATGGTGGGCGGTGTTCAGTGCACCCGAGCGCCAGCGGGCCTCGACCACCACCGTTGCCGCCGACAGGGCCGCGATAAGCCTGTTGCGTTGCAGGAACCTGTACCGGGTGGAACTGGTGCCCGGCGGCACCTCCGCCACCAGCGCCCCCTGGTGGGCAATGGCCCGCAGCAGCTCCTCGTTCCCGGCCGGGTAGTACCTGTCCAGCCCGCCGGCCATCACGGCGATGGTGGGCAGTGTCCCGGGCTCGGCACTCATCAGCGCCGCGCGGTGCGCCTGCGCGTCGATGCCAAACGCTCCCCCACTGACGATGGTGATGCCACGCTGGGCCAGCGCATAGGCCATTTCGGCGGTGACGGTGGCACCGTAGCTGGTGGAATCGCGGGAACCGACGATGGCGACGCAGCTCGCCAACGGCGGCAGCGAGGCCGTGGCACTGCGGACCCACAGGGCGATGGGCTCGGCCAGGTCCAGATCCGCCAGCGCCGGCGGCCATTGCGGATGTTCGGGGAAGAGCAGCCCACCACCGAGCGTGGCAATGACCGCCAGATCCCGCTCCGGGGCAAGGTCCTTCAGCCGCGGCCGCCACCGGCCCAGGGCGTCGGCCAGGCCCGGCCAGCCGCTGCCGGCCGCACCGGCGTCGACCATGATCCCTGTGATGGTGCGTTCAAGCCCCTTCGGCACCCCAATGTCCGCCCGGACAATGCCCAGCGCATCCACCGGGCCAACGGCCCTGATCAGGGCCAAGCCGGCCAGATCGGAGGGCTCCATCAGCCGGGTCAGGGCGGCCCGGGCCACCCTGAGCTGTTCCAGCGCCGGATCCTGGGCCCCTCCGGTGCCCGTGCCGGTGTTCTCTGCGCTCATGATCCCATTCCCCTCTGCCTCATGGTCAGGGCCAGCCCGACGTCGTCCCGGGTGGGGCGGTCGTGGCCGCCCAGATCGGCAACCGTCCACGCCAGCCGCAGCACGCGGTCATAGCCGCGGGCGGTCAGGGCCCCGATGTCCAGCGCCCTGTCCAGCAGGGCCGTGTCCGCCGCGGCGAGCCTGAAGGCCCCGCGCAGCAGCCGCCCGCTCACCTCGGCATTGTTCGACATGCCGTGGCCCGCCAGCCGGTCGAGCTGGCGCGCCCTGGCCTGCGCCACCCGGACGGCCACCTGCGCCGTGGACTCCCGCACGCCCGTCCCGGAAAGTTCGGCCAGCGACACCCGGTTGACATGCAATTGGATGTCAACCCGGTCCAGCAGCGGGCCCGACAGTCTGCCAAAGTAGCGGCGCCGGGCCATGGCCGTGCAGGTGCACTCCGTGCCCTTGCCGGCTGACTTCCCGCACGGGCAGGGGTTGGCCGCCAGCACCAATTGGAACCGGGCTGGATAGGACGCCGTGCCGGCGGAGCGGTGCAGCACCAGTTCACCGCTTTCCAGCGGCTGGCGCAGGGCGTCGAGCACCCGGCGGTCGTACTCCGGCGCCTCGTCCAGGAACAGCACGCCGCGGTGGGCGCGCGACGCGGCGCCGGGACGGGGAATGCCGCTGCCGCCGCCGATGATCGAGACGGCGCTGGCCGAGTGGTGGGGCCGTTCGTACGGCGGGCGCCGGATGAGTCCGCCGACGGCGGTGGCCCCGCCGTCGAGGGAATGGATGGCCGTGACCTCCATGGCCTCGGCATCGCCCAGGTCCGGCAGCAGCCCCGGCAGCCGCTCCGCCAGCATGGTCTTGCCGGCCCCCGGCGGGCCCACCATCATCAGGTGGTGGCCGCCGGCAGCCGCGATCTCCAGGGCGAGCCGGGCCTCCGGCTGGCCGGCGACATCGGCCAGGTCCGGCGGCGGGGCCCCAGGACCCGGTGGACCCGGATCGGGCGGGGCCGCGTCCCGGTCCGGGAGGTCGAGCACCAGCTCGTGCGGATCGGCGTCGAAGTCCACCGCCACCTCGGCGAGCGAGGCGTAGCCGCGCACCTTGGCACCCGGGACCAGCGTGGCCTCCCGGGCATTCGCGGCCGCCACCACAAACTCCTCGAAGCCCGCCCTGACACCGGCCATCACGGCCGGCAGCACGCCCCGGACCGGGCGCAGCCGCCCGTCCAGGCCCAACTCGGCAATGAACACCGTCCGGCCCGTGCGCCGGACATCGCCGGCCGCCTCCAGGGCGGCCATGACAATTGCGAGGTCAAACGCCGAGCCGCGTTTGGGCAGCGAGGCGGGCACCAGGTTGACGGTGATCTTGCGCCGGCTCAGCGGGATGCCGGAGTTCTGCGCGGCGGCCTTGATGCGCTCCGTGGCCTCCTTCAGCGAGGCATCGGGCAGGCCCAGGAGCACAAAGTTGGGCAGCGTCTGGCCGATGTCGGCCTCCACCTCCACGATGTGGCCGTTCAGCCCCACCATCGCCACGGCCAGCGCCCGGCCCATGCCCACTCAGCCCACCCCCTTGAGGTGTTCCACGGTGGGTTCGCGGCGGCCGGAGTCGATCACGGCCAGGGCGTCGATGCGCAGGGCCGGCAGGAACAGCGCATGCTCCCGCGACCAGAGCACGGCCAGGGTGCGCAGCCGGGCCATCTTGGCGGGCGTGATGGACTCGAACGGGTGGCCGTAGCGCAGGGACCGGCGGGTCTTCACCTCGGCGATGACCAAGGTGTCCCCGTCCACCGCCACGAGGTCGATCTCGCCGTTGCGGCAGCGCCAATTGTGGTCGATGACGCGGATGCCGCGGTCTTCCAAGTAGTCCGCCGCCAGGATTTCGCCCCGGCGGCCCAACACATCCTTCGCTTTCATGGCTACCTCCACCCCCAGCATCCCGGCGGCGGGTGCCGGCCGGGAGGGCGGTGGCAGGGAATGTGGGCCAAGGGGCCGCAACACCCGCCTGTGCAGGGCGCCGCGGCAGGGAATTCGGCGGCGGAAGGGTGTTAGCCCAGCGGCCCGAGCGGCCCGTCCTTGGGCAGCTGGAGGTCGTCGTTCTTGACCAGTTCCTCGACGTTGACATCCTTGAACGTGATGACGCGGACGTTCTTCACAAACCGGGCGGAGCGGTAGACATCCCAGACCCAGGCGTCCTGCAGCGTGAGGTCGAAATAGACCTCGCCGTCGGCGGAACGGGCCTGCAGATCCACGTGGTTGGCCAGATAGAAGCGCCGCTCGGTTTCGACCACATAGCTGAACAGGTTCACCACATCGCGGTACTCGCGGTAGAGCTGCAGCTCCATGTCGGTCTCGTAATTTTCAAGATCCTCGGCACTCATATGTCCATCATCCCTTACGTTGCCCCGGCGTGCTTACGCCGTAAGCCGCCAGCTCTTGCGGTGGTAGTCGGTAGGCCCATGCGCAGCAATGGCGGCGCGGTGCGCACCTGTGGCATACCCCTTGTTGAGGCCCCAGCCAAACTGCGGGTTCTCGGCGTCCAGGGCGGCCATGATGCCGTCGCGCTCCACCTTGGCCAGCACGGAGGCCGCGGCCACGCTCAGGCAGGTCATGTCGGCCTTGATCTTCGTGACCACGGGCATGGCCGCGCCAAAAGCCGGTACGGCATCCCCGCCAAAGCCGTCGAAGCCGTCGAAGAGCAGCGCGGGCTGGGTCGGGATGGAGAGCCAGTCGTGGTTGCCGTCCAGCACCACCAGCGACGGCGCCATGCCGGCCGCGGCAATGGTGTCCAGCGCCCGCGACCCGGCCAGCCGGAGCGCCTCCATCAGCCCGACGGCGTCGATCTCCGTGGCGGAGGCGTGGCCGACGGCGCTGGCCAGGGCCCAGTCGGTGATCTGGGGAACCAGCTCCTGGCGCACGGCCTCGCTGAGCAGTTTGCTGTCGCGCACACGCGCCAGCAGCGGGGCCGAGGCGGGGTCGATGACCACGATGCCGACGCTGACGGGCCCCGCCAGGGCCCCGCGCCCCACCTCGTCGCAGCCTGCCACCAGGAGGTGGCCCCGCTGCGCAAAGGTCTGCTCGAAGTCCAGCGTGGGTGGCGTGCTTGCCGCCACTACTGTCCGGCCGGGACGGCCGACGGCGAGGGGGCGGGCTTTGCCGTCGGGTCCGGGACGTTCCGGAACACATCGGGGTAGTTGCCCAGGATGGTGAAGCGGTTCAGCGGCCAGGCGATCACCGTGGCGCGGCCCTCGACGTCGTCGATGTTGATGAATCCACCACCGGGCTCGTTCATGTGCATGCGTGAATCCGAGGAGTCGTCGCGGTGGTCGCCCATGACCCACAGCTTGCCCGCGGGAACGGTGACGGTAAAAGTCTTGTCCGAGGGACTGGCCCCCGGGTACAGATAGGGCTCGTCCAGCGGTGCGCCGTTCACCGTGACGCGGCCGCTGGCATCGCAGCACGCCACCGTGTCACCGGGCAGGCCGATCACGCGCTTGACCAGGTGCTGCTGGGACTCGTCGGGCACCAGTCCGATGAAGATCATGGCATCCTTGGCCCAGGAGAAGGGGCCGTTCTTGGCCACAGGTGCCGGGCCAAGCCAGTTCTGCGTGTCCTTGAAGACCACCACGTCCCCGCGCTCCA
The DNA here is from genome assembly GCF_050156935.1 of Pseudarthrobacter sp. P1. Lineage (NCBI taxonomy): Bacteria > Bacillati > Actinomycetota > Actinomycetes > Micrococcales > Micrococcaceae > Pseudarthrobacter > Pseudarthrobacter sp. P1. The sequence goes on from NZ_CP189584.1 coordinate 1,509,459, forward strand.
ATGCGAAGGGCTTGGGGACCAGCAGGTTGACGAAGATGCGGTCGTCCAACTCGAGGGTGTTCTCCATGGAGCCGGAGGGAATGTAGTAGGCCCGGAACAGGAACGTCTTGATCAGGAAGGAGAGCACCAGCGCGATGGCGATGATGGTGCCGACTTCCTTGGCGAAGGACAGAATGCCGCCGCGCAGGCGATCCCCCGGGCCGGCATGGTCCTCGCCGTCGGCCGGGTCGTCCGGAAACGCCTCGGCCGGGATCTGGTCCTGGTGCTCGGCATCGCCGGGGGTTCCGGGCGTGTTCTGCGGCATCTAGTGTGCGTCCTTCGGGGTAGGGATGGCGGTGGGGGCCGCCGTAGACAGCGGGCCAAACCTGTCAAAGGGCCACAGAACGATGATGGGGCGGCCGATGACCTTGTCCGTGGACACCATTCCGCCCCCGGGGGCGCCCAGCAGCGACCGCGAATCCAAGGACACGGAACGGTGGTCGCCCATGAGCCACAACCTACCCGCTGGAACGACGGCATCGAAAGGCCCCGCGCTGGGCAGGTCACCGGGATGGAGGTAGCTCTCGGCCACCGGCTTCCCGTTGATCTCCAACGCTCCATTGGCGCTGCAGCAGCGTATATGGTCCCCGGCCACGCCAATGACACGCTTGACGTACACGGTGTCCGACCCCGCCACGCCCAGCCACTCGCCCACCGTCTGGGCGGCGTCGGCCAGGGCACCCTTGCCGCTGTGCAGCGGGGCAAAGGATCCGCGCCCGTCAAAGACCACCACGTCGCCGCGCTGGATGGGCGTGGCGGCAAAATCGGTCCGGGACACCAGCACACGGTCGCCCGTGAGCAGATAGGGCTCCATGGAGGCGGAGGGGATGTAGAAAACATCCAACCAGGTGCCACGGACCACCGCTGAGACGGCGACCATGGCCACGATGGCCAGAACAACAAAACGCCAGCCCAGTTTCCCGGGCCGGCGTTTCGAGTGGAGCAAAGTGCGGAACCCTTACTTAGAAGGCAGGGCGTCGCGCTTTTCCTTGATCTTTGCAGCCTTGCCGCGCAGGTCGCGCATGTAGTACAGCTTGGCGCGGCGGACGTCACCCTTGGTCACGACCTCGATCTTTTCGATGACCGGGGAGTGCACCGGGAAGGTACGCTCCACGCCAACACCGAAGGAGACCTTGCGGATCGTGAACGTCTCGCGGATGCCATCGCCCTGGCGGCCAAGGACGAAGCCCTTGAACACCTGGACACGGGAGCGGCTGCCTTCAATGATGTTCACGTGAACGTTGAGGGTGTCGCCGGCGCGGAACGCGGGGATGTCGGAACGCAGGCTGGCTGCGTCGACAGAATCGAGAAGATGCATTTTCTCACTCCTGGTAAACGCCACAGGTCATTTACTTTCGGTCACGGCAGTCCAGCTCCCGGCCGGTGAAGGCTGGCGGGCATGGCTGCCGAAGTGTGGTTGACCGGCCGTTCCGCTGATGGATGGCCGGTGCGCCCCTCTGTTGACTCCGCTCCCCCTGTGGCAGGCGCGGGTCCAGTAGACACAATTACCCATTTTGCCACACCTGTGGCGCGGGGCGCCAATCCCCGGCCCAACGCGGCGACTTAGTGGGGGTCAGTCGGTGCGCTTGGCCACCTTGCCGTCGACGACGGCGTAGCCCAGCTCCCAGAGCGTGTTGCGTTCGGCCTTGCTCAGCGTCGCGCCGTCGAGCGCGGCAATCAGGTCCGGGCGGCGGGCCGCGGTGCGGCGCAGCTGCTCGTCGCGGCGGAACTTGGCGATCTTGGCGTGGTTGCCGCTGAGCAGCACCTCCGGGATGTCCCGTTCGCGCCAGCTCGAGGGCTTGGTGTAGACGGGGTATTCCAGCAGCCCGTCGGAGTGCGATTCCTCAATGAGGGACTCCGGATTGCCGACGACGCCGGGCACCAGGCGGCCGATGGCCTCCACCATGGCCAGCACGGCCACCTCGCCGCCGTTGAGCACGTAGTCGCCCAGGCTGACCGGGCGCACCGTGTAGTGCTCCTCGGCCCATTCGAGCACCCGCTCGTCGATGCCCTCGTAGCGGCCGCAGGCGAAGACCAGATGATCCTCCTCCGCGAGCTCGTAGGCCAGCTTCTGGTTGAAGACCTCCCCGGCCGGGGACGGCACGATCAGCACGGGGCGCTTGGCCGCCGGCGCCTCGGTGTCCAGCATGGCCGCCAGCGCGGTGGCCCACGGCTCGGGCTTCATCACCATGCCGGCGCCGCCGCCGTAGGGGGTGTCGTCCACGGTGCGGTGCTTGTCCGTGGTGAAGTCGCGCAGGTCGTGCACGCCCACTTGGAGCAGGCCGTCCTGGCGGGCCTTGCCGATCAGGCTCAGCTCCAGCGCGGCCAGGTACTCGGGGAAGATGCTGACGACGTCGAAACGCATTTAGGCATCTCCGCCATCGGCGTTGCCAGCCTCCGCGGCAGCCTCACCCGGGCCGGCGGCGTCGTCATTGTTGATGTCAAACAGGCCCGGCGGCGGGGTCAGCAGGATGTAGCCGCCCTCGATGTTGACCTCGGGGACGATCTCCTCGACGAACGGAACCAGGATCTCCTCGCCGTCGGCGTTTTCAATGATGAGCAGGTCCTGGACGGGCATGGTCCGCAATGCTGCCACCTTGCCCACCACCTCGGTGCCAACGCGGGCGGCCAGGCCGACGAGCTCGTGCTCGTACCAGGCATCGTCGCCGTCGTCCTCGACGTCGTCGGACTCCACGAACAAGGTAGCGCCGCGCAGGGTCTCGGCCTCGTTGCGGGTGCTGAACCGTTCAAAGCCCAGCAGCAGGATGTCTTTGTTCCAGCGGGCGCTGCGCACCGTGAGCGGACCGAGCGTGGCCGGCTTGACCACGAGCTCGACGCCGGGCACAAAACGGTCCTCGGGTGCATCCGTCAGCACCTGGACGGTCACTTCGCCGCGGATTCCGTGCGGCTTGCCAATCCGGGCAATCTGAACCTGCATGAAAACTCCTCCTGCTGCGGGGCAGCATGTTGTGCCGGCGCACCTGCGCCTGGCCTTGTGGAACTAAGCCGTAAAACAAAATTGGCCCCGGCACCATTATGGTGCCGGGGCCAATTCCTAAGCTATCTGGTGCTGAAATGCTGTGCCGTTCAAACCGTTCCCGAGGGAGGGTTCTAGCGGCGGCGGTCCGTGTCCACTACATCCACGCGGACCGGCTCACCGTTTGCCAGAGCGGCAATGACGGTGCGCAGCGCGCGGGCGGTACGTCCCTGGCGGCCAATGACCCGGCCAAGATCATCCTGATGAACGCGCACTTCGAGGGATTCCCCGCGGCGGTTGTTCTTCACACTGACCTTGACGTCCTCGGGAGAGTCAACAATCCCGCGGACCAGGTGCTCCAGCGCCTCAGCCAGCAACCTACTCAGCCTCGGTGGTCTCTGCGGACTCGGTTGCCTCTTCAGCCTTCTTGGCCTTGGGCGTGATGGCTTCCTTGACGATGACCGAAGCGGTCTCCGGAGCAACGAAAGCTGCCTTCGGAGCCTTGGTCTTCAGGGTGCCCTCGGCGCCCGGGAGACCCTTGAACTTCTGCCAGTCACCGGTGATCTTCAGGATGGCGGCAACCTGCTCGGTCGGCTGGGCGCCAACGGAGAGCCAGTGCTGCGCGCGGTCGGTGTCGACCTCGATGAACGAGGGCTCTTCCGTCGGGTGGTACTTGCCGATCTCTTCGATCGCACGGCCATCGCGCTTGGCGCGGGAGTCCATGACGACGATGCGGTAGTACGGGGCGCGCATCTTGCCGAAGCGCTTCAGGCGAATCTTAACGGCCACTTTTGTGGTCACTCCTTGTTTTGTACGAGGGCGAATCCCTTGTCACGCTCCCGTGGGGCGGGCCGATCATTGGGATTCTACAGACACGATCATCACACGGAGAGAGGGGCCACGCGGATCGAGTACCTGTCCATTATGCCAGATCATCCAGCATCCGCGCGACGCATGCTCCCCGCGTGTCACGGACGGGGTTAGGCGGCCGAGTAGAAGTACAGATGCGTGCGGGCGCCCTCGTCCACGGTCCCGGCCAGGGCGGCCAGGGCGCGCACCAGCGGCTCGGTGACCTCCGGCGTGGACTCCATTTCCTCGGCCGCGGCCCAGGCGGCGGCCAGCTCGGGCAGCTCCTCCGGATCCTCAAGGTCCACCAGCTCGGCGAAGATCTCGGCCAGTGCCTCGGGCACCACAAAGAGGGAATCGAGCTCGATGTCCACCATGCCCAGCTCCGCGCTGATGCCGGTGGCGTGCACCGTCTTGGCGGCCAGCTCCCCCAGCACCTCGATCTCAAAGTCGGACAGGCCCGGGACAGGCAGCACCGGCACGTCCGCCGACGGCGCCTTGCCGGCATCCAGGGACTTGGCGCGGGCCACCGCGGTGTGGTGGTCGGTGACAAAGAATTCCGAGAAAGCGGTCAAGACCGTAGCCTCCAGTGTTGTGCGAAATATGGCTGCCGCCGGCACATCCCTACGATGCTGCCGGTGCGCTCTCAACACTAACGCGAATCCGGTTCTTCCACGGGTCCGCGAAGACAAGTTCCGCGCCGCTGTTAGCGACGGCAATCTTGTGGTGGGCCAGGCGCTCGGCCAGCGCCCCGGCGTCGTCGGCCGCGGGCAGCTTGATCAGCACCTCGCCCAGGCCCAGCGTGTCCTTGCGGGGGCCGGCGCCGCGGCTGTTCCAGACGTTCATGGCCATGTGGTGGTGGTAGCCGCCGGCGGAGACGAACAGTGCCTGGCCGTGCCAGCCGGCCGTGCGCTCAAAGCCGAGCGTGTCCACGTAGAAGTCCTGGGCCGTGGCGACGTCGCCCACCTGCAGGTGGACGTGCCCGATGGCCGCGGCCGCCTGGCGCTGGCCACTGACGGCGGCCTCGGTCAGGTGGCTGCCGAGGTACTGCTGCGGCGGCAAGGACAGGGAGTCCATGACCACAGTGCTCCCGTCCCACTGCCACTGGGTGCGCGGGCGGTCCCAGTAGAGCTCGATGCCATTTCCCTCGGGGTCGGTGAAGTAGAAGGCCTCGCTCACCAGGTGGTCCGCGCTGCCGGCGAAGGCTTTCGGCTCGTACTGGGCGGCGGAGGCCACCGTGGCGGCGAGGGCGGCCTGGTCGTCAAAGAGCAGGGCGGTGTGGAAGAGCCCGGCCTCGCCGCGGCCGGGCACGTGCAGCCCGGGGGCGGGCGCCAGGTGCACCAGCGCCGTCGTGCCGCGGCCCAGGTAGAGGCCGCCGTCGGCCTCGGTGACGATGTCCATGCCGAGGGCATGCTGGTAGTAGTGGCTCATGGCGGCCATGTCCCCCACCTTGAGCATCACGGTGCCCATGGCGAGGTCGGCGGACAGCAGGTCCTGGCTGGCGGGGGTGGTCACGGTGCGCTCCTTGGTGCTTGGCTGGGTGGTGCTGGGCATTTCGCCCTTACACACCATATCAATTGATTGAAGCTTCAATTTATTCCAGCCGTCCGCCGGGATGGCATGCGTCCATCCCGGCGGCGGACCAGCACTAGCGGCCGGCGCCTCGGACGAGCGCCGCGGGTCAGCGCCGGCGGAAGGGGTCCGCCGGGTACACGCCCATGATGCGGACCTCGGTGGTGAAGAAGCGCAGCTCCTCGAAGGCGTGCACCATCGGTGCCTCCTCCGGGTGGCCTTCAACGTCCACCATGAACATGGTGGCGGCGAATTCCCCACCCACCATGTAGCTCTCCAGCCGGGTCATGTTGATGCCGTTGGTGGCAAAGCCGCCCAGGGCCTTGTAGAGCGCGGAGGGCACGTTCCGGACCCGGAAGACGAAGCTGGTGACGGCGTCGCCGGCCAGTTCGTCACGGGAGCGCAGCGGTGCCTTGTCCGCCAGGATCACAAAGCGCGTGGTGTTGGTGGGATCGTCCTCGACGTCCACGGCGAGGGTGTCCAGGCCGTAGAGCTCAGCCGCGCCGGGAGGGGCCAGCGAGACCTTGGTGGGATCGTTCCAGCGGGCGACGTCGCGGGCCGACCCGGCGGTGTCCCCGGCGATGACGGGCTTGAGCCCGAATTCGCGGATCAGCTTGCGGCACTGGCCGAGCGCATGGACGTGGCTGTGGACCTCGGTGGCCTGCTCGATGGTGCCGCCGGGGATGGCCAGCAGGTTGAAGCGGATGCGCAGGTAGTGCTCGCCGATGATCTGCAGGGAGGTCTCCGGCAGCAGCGTGTGGATGTCCGCCACGCGGCCGGCCAGGGTGTTTTCGATCGGGATCATGGCCAGCTGCGCGCGGCCGCTGGTCACCTCGGCAAACGCATCCTCAAAGCTGGCACACGGGATGGACTCAAAGTCCGGGTATTTCTCGGCGCAGGCGAGATGGGAATTGGAACCGGGTTCACCCTGGTATGCGATTGCGTTAGCCATACCTTGGATTTTCCCATGGTTGCGGAGCAGTTGTGTCCAGGCCCCGTTGCCCTCAGGCTCCGTTGAGGTCCAGACCCATGGCCACGCGCGGGCCCAGGGCATCGAGCCCCAGCCGCTGTTCCGCCGCCCGGACCTCGGCGAGCTCCGGGCCCAGCTCCGCCAGCACGGTGAACCCGCAGCTGCGGTAGAACGGCACGTTGAAGGCAATCTCGCCGAAGGTGGTCAGCGTCATCGTGTGGTAGCCCGATTCCCGCGCCCAGGCCTTGGCCGCCTCCACCAACGCGCGGCCGATCCCCTGCCCCGACCACTCGGGCAGCACGGCGAGCTGCTCCAGGTGCGCGGCGCCGTCGAGCTCTTCCAGCCGGGCAAAGCCCACCGGCGGCCGGCCGGCCACCATGATGTGCAGGGCCTGGGCGAATTCGGCAACCGTTGCCGCCGGCGGCAGGTCCGCGGCACAAATGCCCGTGCTGCCGGGGCCGAAAGCGGCGTCGGCCCCGGCCTCGATGGCCGGCAGCTGCGAGAGCTCGCTCAGTGCCGCGGGGCGGATTTCCAACATGGCTTGATCCTATGGGTTGGCACCGACACCCGTTGACAGTGTATGTTCGAGAACGACCACACGGGAGCCCCATTGCAGGGGCTGAGAAAAGGGCTGATGCAGCCTGCGACCGTTGAACCTGTCCGGGTAATGCCGGCGAAGGAAGTGAGTAACACCTGTGGACATTTCACAGCAAAGCCCTGCCCATTCTCTGCACCACCTCCACGACCCGGCCACGGGGCTGCGGATTCCCGTGACGCGGATCCAGCTGGAGGCGTCCCCCTCCGGGGAGGCCAATCCGCCGTTTGATGTCTACCGGACGGCGGGTCCGGGCAGCGATCCGGTGCACGGTCTGGCGCCGTTGCGGGAGCAATGGATTGCCGGGCGCGGCGACACGGAAATCTACGCGGGCCGGCGGCGCGAGCTGCTCGACGACGGGCGCAGCGCCGCCCGCCGGGGCGCAGCCTCGGCCGAATGGCGCGGGGCCCAGCGGCCGCCGCTCCGGTCCCTGGACGGGCGGACGGTGACCCAGATGCACTACGCCCGGGCCGGCGTCGTGACCCAGGAGATGCGCTATGTGGCGCTGCGCGAATCCTGCGATGTGGAGCTGGTGCGCTCCGAGCTGGCCGCCGGCCGGGCCATCATCCCGGCCAACATCAACCACCCCGAATCCGAGCCGATGATCATCGGCAAGGCGTTCCTGGTGAAGATCAACGCCAACATCGGCAATTCCGCCGTCACCAGCTCCATTGCCGAGGAGGTGGACAAGCTGCAGTGGGCCACGCTGTGGGGTGCGGACACCGTCATGGACCTCTCCACCGGGGACGACATCCACACCACCCGGGAATGGCTCATCCGCAACTCCCCCGTCCCGATTGGCACAGTGCCGATCTACCAGGCGCTGGAAAAGGTCAATGGCGAGGCCGACAAGCTCACCTGGGAGATCTTCCGCGACACGGTGATCGAGCAGTGCGAGCAGGGCGTGGACTACATGACCATCCACGCCGGCGTGCTGCTGCGCTACGTGCCGCTGACGGCGGACCGGGTGACGGGCATTGTCTCCCGCGGCGGGTCCATCATGGCCGGCTGGTGCCTGGCCCACCACCAGGAGAACTTCCTCTACACGCATTTCGATGAGCTATGCGAGATCTTTGCCCGCTACGATGTGTCGTTCTCCCTGGGCGACGGGCTGCGCCCGGGCTCGACGGCGGACGCCAACGACGCCGCCCAGTTTGCCGAGCTGGACACGTTGGCCGAGCTGACCAAGCGCGCCTGGCAGTATGACGTCCAGGTGATGGTGGAGGGGCCCGGACACGTGCCGTTCCACCTGGTGCGCGAGAACGTCGAACGCCAGCAGGAGCTCTGCGACGGCGCCCCGTTCTACACGCTGGGGCCGCTGGTGACGGACATTGCGCCGGGCTACGACCACATCACGAGTGCGATCGGCGCGACGGAGATCGCCCGCTACGGCACGGCCATGCTCTGCTACGTCACGCCTAAGGAGCACCTGGGCCTGCCGGACAAGGACGACGTCAAGACGGGCGTCATCACCTACAAGATCGCCGCCCATGCCGCGGACCTGGCCAAGGGACATCCGGGCGCCCACGAACGCGACGACGCCCTGTCCAAGGCACGCTTCGAGTTCCGCTGGCGGGACCAGTTTGCGCTCTCGCTGGACCCGGCGACGGCGCAGGCGTTCCACGATGAGACGCTGCCGGCGGAACCGGCCAAGACGGCGCACTTCTGTTCCATGTGCGGGCCCAAGTTCTGCTCCATGCGGATCAGCGCCGACATCCGGGCCGAGTTTGGCTCGGCGGCCAACCAGAAGCTGATCGTGGCGGGCATGGACGCCAAGAGCGCCGAGTTCCGCGCGTCGGGCTCCAAGGTGTACCTGCCCGAACCCGTCATGCCCGTGGGCTAATGCCTAATCTGTGCGACAGTAGTTGTCGCTCTGGGGCCCCAGAGCGACAACTACTGTCGCACAGTTGCAGGGTTTTAGCCCGAGTGGGCCTCGATGAACTCCCGGATGAGCGCGGCACCCTCGGCGGTGTCCTGCGGGCGGTGGCCTCCCGCCGTCGTCCGGTGGACGGCGCCGGTGCCCACCAGATAGCCGGCGATCTCCTCATACAGCGGCTCCCAGCCGCCGGTGAGCACCAGTGTGGGGACGCCGGGCACGATGTGCAGCGGCGCCTCCCACGGCGGGGCCTGCAGCCGCAGGCGGCGCGCGGCACGGGCGGCCGACTCATTGTTCAACGCGCCGGGCGCCATCACACCCGGGCCGGTCTGGACCTCGCCGCTGGCCGAGGCCATCCGGGCATACGCGACGGCGAATTCGACGTCGGCCATCTCGGCGCGCCGGGCGTAGAGCGGTTCCAGCAGCTCGCGGTAGGCATGGGTGGCGGGCAGCTCCGCCGTCAGGGAGAGGCAGGCCGGCTCCACGAGGGTGAGCGAGCGGACCAGGGAGCCCTGCTCCACGGCTGCCATCATCGCCGCGATGGCACCCTGGGCATGCGCCACCAGGTGTGCTCCGCTCTCTAGATGGCCCAGCACGATCTCAGCGTCCACCGCGAAATCGGAGACCAGCGGATCGGCGGACACGTCAAAGCCGTGCCGCTTGATGAACAGGGCATCGTAGTCCCTGGCCAGGGGATGCTGGGCGGGCCAGGCCGCGGCGCCAAAGGCACCGGCTCCGTGGATGAAGACAATCCGTTCGCCGCTCACAATGCACCTCTCAGAAAAACAACAGACAAAAATCGCGCCCGCTCATATCTTTCACGCCGGATCATCCGGCGTGAAAGATATGAGCGGGCGCGATTTTGGCACAACTGGCTGGCTACTTGCCCAGGAACTTGTCGAAGCCCTTGGGCAGGTTCAGCGCGGAGGGATCGAAGCCGTCCATGTCCTGGCCGCCGAACGCGTTGCCGCTGGGCAGCGCCTTGGCGGCGTTCGCCCGCCGCTCCTCGGCCTCGCGCAGCTCCTGTGCCGCCTTGGCCGGGTTGCCGGAGCGGGCCTTCTTCTTCGGTGCGGTCTTGCCCTTGCGGGAGCCGCCCATCCCGGGCATGCCCGGCATGCCGGGGATGCCGCCACCCTGGGCCATCTTCTTCATCATCTTCTGGGCCTGGCCAAAGCGCTCGAGCAGGCCGTTGACCTCCGAGACGGTGACGCCCGAACCCTTGGCGATGCGGGCGCGGCGGGAGCCGTTGATGATCTTCGGGGCCACGCGCTCGTGCGGCGTCATGGAGCGCACAATGGCCTCCACGCGGTCGATCTCGCGCTCGTCGAAGTTCTCCAGCTGCTGGCGGATGTTCTGCGCACCCGGCATCATCATGAGCATCTTCTTCATGGAGCCCATGTTGCGGATCTGCTGCATCTGGGACAGGAAGTCGTCCAGGGTGAAGTCTTCCTGGTCGGCGAACTTCTTCGCCATCCGGGCCGCTTCATCCTTGTCCCAGCTCTTCTCCGCCTGCTCGATCAGCGTGAGGATGTCGCCCATGTCCAAGATGCGGCTGGCCATGCGGTCCGGGTGGAAGAGCTCGAAGTCCTCCAGGCCCTCGCCCGTGGAAGCGAACATGACGGGCTTGCCCGTCACGGAGGCCACGGACAGCGCCGCACCACCGCGGGCATCGCCGTCGAGCTTGGTCAGCACGACGCCGGTGAAGTTGACGCCGTCGTTGAAGGCCTGGGCCGTGTTGACGGCATCCTGGCCGATCATGGCGTCGATGACGAAGAGGACCTCGTCGGGGTTGATGGCGGCGCGGATGTTGGCGGCCTGCGCCATCATCTCCGCATCAATGCCCAAGCGTCCGGCGGTGTCGACGATGACGACGTCGTGCAGCTTGGCGCGGGCCTCGGCCACACCGGCCTGGGCCACGGCCACGGGATCGCCGGTGGCGTGCTCAAACTCGCTGCTGACGCCCGGGTGCGGGGCAAACACGGGCACGCCGGCGCGCTCACCGTTGATCTGGAGCTGCTTGACAGCATTGGGGCGCTGAAGGTCGGCGGCCACCAGCAGCGGGCTGTGGCCCTGGCTCTTGAGCCACTTGGACAGCTTTCCGGCCAGGGTGGTCTTGCCGGCACCCTGCAGACCGGCCAGCATGATAACCGTCGGCGGGTTCTTGGCCAGGCGGATCCGGCGGGTCTCCCCGCCAAGAATGGTCACGAGTTCCTCGTTGACGATCTTGACGATCTGCTGCGCCGGGTTCAGTGCGCCGTTGACCTCGGCGCCGAGCGCCCGCTCGCGGACCTTGGCGGTGAACTCGCGCACCACGGGGACGGCAACATCCGCGTCCAGCAGGGCGCGGCGGATCTCCCGCACGGTGGCGTCGACGTCGGCCTCGGACAGCCGGCCCTTGCCACGAAGATTCTTGAAGGTTGCTGTCAGCCGGTCAGATAGGGAGTTGAACACGCGCCGTCTACTTCTTTCGTCAGGATGGGTTCGTAGGTGTCCGCACTCATTGCGCGGATTCCCGGGGACTCAACTACCAAGGGTACCAAGTTGCACGGCCCCCGGTCCGCTCTGGCCGCTGCGCCGGACGCCCGGGCGTGGCATGCTGGCGGTGTGAGCGAGACCATAAAGACTCCAGTACAGGCCGACGACGGCGCCGGCACCGAAGCGGGACGGATCGGGACACTGTTGATCCTGGGCGCCTCCGGGGACCTGACCGGGCGGCTGCTGCTGCCCGGGGTGGCCGGATTGGTTGCCCGCGGCCGCGCCCCGGGATTGGCCCTGGTGGGGGCCGGCAGCGACGATTGGACGCCGGAGCAATGGTCCGAACGCCTCAAGACCTCCTTTGCCAAGGCCCGCTCCACCGCCGATGCCGCCGGCGCGGCCGCACTGGACGCCGTCGCTGCGGGCAGCTCCTACCACCAGGTGGACGTCACGGCCCCGGGGGCGCTGGCCGCCCTGCTCAAGGAGGTGGCGGGGCCGGTGGCCGTCTACTTCGCACTCCCGCCGGCCGTCAGCCAAAAGGCCTGCGAGGTGCTCACCGCGGACCAGCTCCCCGCGGGCACCCGTCTGGTGATGGAAAAGCCGTTCGGCTCCTCGGCCGCGAGCGCGCACTCGCTCAACCTGACCCTGGCCGCGCTGGTTCCCGAGGACCACATCCACCGAGTGGACCATTTCCTGGGCAAATCCACCGTGTTCAACATTTTGGGGCTGCGCTTCGCCAACCGGCTGCTGGAACCGCTGTGGAACAGCGACCACATCGAAAAGGTGGAGATCGTCTTTGACGAGGACCTGGCATTGGAGAACCGGGCCCGGTACTACGACACCGCCGGCGCCGCCCGGGACATGATCCAGAGCCACCTGCTGCAGATCATGGCCATCATCGCCATGGAGGCGCCTGCCACGTTGGGCGAACGCGACGTGCGCGATGGCATCGCCACCGTGCTGCGCGCCAGCTCGATCTCGACCGACTACCCCCGGAGCACCCGCCGGGCCCGGTACACGGCAGGGAGCATCGGCGGCCGCAGCATCCCGGACTACACGGCGGAGGCTGGCGTGGATCCGGCGCACGGGACGGAGACGCTCGCCGAGGTGGCGGTGCGGATCAACAACTGGCGCTGGGCCAATGTCCCGTTCATCCTGCGCTCGGGGAAGGCCCTGGGGACGGCCCGCAAGGAGGCTGTCATCACCTACCGGCCGGTCCCCCACCTGCCCACCGGATTCCGCGGCGTGGACAGCCCCACCCGCCTGCACATCGGTTTCGGCCCGGATTCCCTCGAGCTGGATCTGGACGTCAACGGCCCCGGGGACCTGTTCACGCTCAACCGGGTGAAATTGGAGACGCTGCTCTCCTCCGATCCGCTGCTGCCCTACGGCGAGGTCCTGGACGGCGTGCTCAACGCCGATCCCCTGCTCTCCGTCCGGGACGACACGGCCGAGGAATGCTGGCGCATCGTCGAGGGGACACTGGCTGCCTGGGCCGCCGGTGGGGTGCCGCTTGAGGAATATCCGGCCGGGTCCAACGGCCCGGCGCACTGGGCCACCTCGCAGCGATAGGCAGCCGCCGCCGCCGTCCATCCCCGGGCGGGCACTGGCCACGGTTGCATGCGGAAAGCGCGGGCCCCCCAGGGACCCGCGCTTTCCGTGCCTCCACCCCCGTCTAGACGGCGGCCGCTCCGCGTTCGCCGGTGCGGACGCGGACCGCTTCGTAGACCTCCACGGTCCAGACCTTGCCGTCGCCGGCCTGTCCGGTGTTGGAGGTGGAGATGATGACGTCGACAATGTCATCCACCTGCTCATCCGTGGCAAGGACCTCGATGCGGATCTTGGGGTGCAGGTCCACCGTGTACTCCGCCCCCCGGTAGACCTCGGTGTGGCCGCGCTGGCGGCCGTAGCCGTGGGCCCCGCTGACCGTCAGGCCCTGGACGCCGTAGCTCTCCAGGCCGCCGCGGACATCGTCGAGCTTGTCCGGGCGAATGATTGCCGTAATGAGTTTCATGCTTCCACCTTGGTCTTGGAGCCGGAGTTGCTGGACACGTCCTCGCCGTCCGATGCGCGGACCAGTTCGGGCATCGGCTGGAAGCTGCCTCCCACCCGTCCCCCGAAATCGTACGCGGACTCGGCGTGGACGCTGACGTCGACGCCCTCGGCCTCGTGCTCCTCGGAGACCCGGAAGCCCATGGTCTTGTTGATGACCCAGCCGATGATGAAGGCGACGATGAAGGAGTAGAGCAGGACCGCCACCGAACCGATGGCCTGCTTGCCCAGCAGTTCCAGGCCGCCGCCGTAGAAGAGGCCGGTGCCGGCCGCCGGGGACTCCGGGTTGGCGGCGAGGCCGATGAAGAGGGTGCCGAAGAGGCCACCGACCAGGTGCACACCCACCACGTCCAGGGAATCGTCGTAGCCCAGCTTGTACTTCAGGCCCACGGCCATGGCGCAGACGACACCGGCCAACAGGCCCAGGGCCAGTGACCACATGGGGGTCAGCGCGGAACAGGCGGGGGTGATGGCGACCAGGCCGGCCACGGCACCGGAGGCGGCACCGAGGGAGGTGGCGTGTCCATCGCGCAGCTTCTCCACGATCAGCCAGCCCAGGGTTGCGGCGGCCGGAGCGGCCAGGGTGTTGATCCAGGCGTAGCCGGCGACGGCGTTGGCGCCCAAGGCGGAACCGGCGTTGAAGCCGAACCAGCCGAACCAGAGCAGACCGGCGCCAAGCATCACGAACGGGAGGTTGTGCGGGCGGTGGCTCGGATCCTTGCCGAAGCCCTTCCGCTTGCCCAGCACCAGGGCCAGGGCCAGGGCCGCGGCACCGGCGTTGACGTGCACGGCGGTGCCACCGGCGAAGTCAATGACGCCCAGCCCCTGGCCGATCCAACCGCCGATCGGGTTGCCGTTGGCATCCTTGTTGAAGTCAAAGACCCAGTGCGCGACCGGGAAGTACACCAGGGTGACCCAGACGGCCGCAAAAACCATCCATGCGCCGAACTTGGCACGGTCCGCGATGGACCCGGAGATCAGCGCCACGGTGATGATGGCAAAGACCGCCTGGAAGCCGACAAAGGCGATCTCCGGGATGGTCCCCACCAGCGGCATGTTCTCGCCGGTGGCGAGCACGCCCTCAAGGCCAAACTTTTGGAACGGGTTGCCCAGCAGCCCGCCGCCGATGTCGGTGCCGAAGGTGGCCGAGTAGCCGAAGAGCACCCAGATTACTCCGACCACCGCAATGGCACCGAAGCTCATCATCATCATGTTCAGCACGCCCTTGGCCCGGGTCATGCCGCCATAGAAAAACGCCAGTCCGGGGGTCATCAAGAGGACCAGAGCGGCGGAGGTGAGGACCCACGCTGTGTCGCCAGTGTTCATGGTCTCCATACCTTTCTGTCTAGAAGAGAGGGGGCTCGGTGCCGCCACCGCCCGGTGACTGCCCTGAGTTCTCTTCTAGATTGCCGAGCGCGTGTTTCCGCTGATCCGAGACTTCATTGCCGCCCGGTTACAGAAATGCGCCGCAGGTAAAGACTGCGTGGCAGGAATGTTTCGGCCATGTTTCGCGGGTCTGGCGGCCACGGCCACACGTGCCGGAAAGATCGGATATCTGCGGCCCCCACCACCCCGAACAATGGCCAATGGCATGGCCAACATCGCCATTTTGGTTGACTTCCGTCCGCCAGACGTCGGACAATGGCCACGGATCCGGCGGAATCATTGCGATGACCGTGCGGGTCCATTCCACAAGGGGGATGTGGACGTGGCCCGACGGCCTCCGCTCCGCTTCCATCAGACAGGCGTCAGGACCGGAGACAGGCCACGGCACCGTGGCACGGAGCCGGAACGGCCGCCGGAAATGCGAGCAACCAGCACCATGAAACCACTCACGCGCAACCTCTGGGCGGGGGCAGCCGCCGTCGCCCTCCTGGCCGGCACGGCCGCCCTCCCCGCCACCGCCGCACCCGGCGACCCGACAGCCACGACTTCGGCGACAGCCACGGCTTCGGCGACAGCCACGGCTTCGGCCGCAGCCACGGTTTCTGCCGCAGCCGCCACCACGGCATCGGCTACGGCGTCGGCGTCGGCTTCGGCTTCGGCCAGCGCCACAGCCACGGCCACGGCCACCACCACGCCGAGCCCCACCGCCACCACGCCCGAACCAACCAGCACCACGGCCCTGGACGGCGCGTACCGCCCGGTCTTGGAGACCACCACGCCGACAGTTGCACAGGGCGGAGTGGCCAAGCTGAGCGGAACAGGATTCGCGCCCGGCGAATCCGTCACGCTGGCCCTGTACCCGGCGGTGGCCTTCGACGGAGGCAACTCGTCAGTGATCATTGACGGCAGCCGGTATCCGAGCTCGACCGTGACCATCAGGGCGACGGCGGCGGGCACCCTCAGTGCCGATCTCGCCATCCCCGGAAGCTACCCGGTGGGTGCGGTGGTGATCGCCGCCCTGGGTGGCGTCTCCAAGCTGACGGCCACGGCAAGGGCCACAGTGGTGGCACCGGCCATCACCGTGGATCCGGCCGAGTTGGCCGCCACCGGCACCGATGGCACCCTGCCCGTGGCCCTGGCGGGCCTCGCGGCCCTGCTGCTCGGAACCGGCGCCCTGGCCGTGCGCCGGAAATGCGAGCAGCCAGCACCATGAGAGCATTCACGCGCAACCTCTGGGCGGGGGCCGCCGCCGTCATCCTGGCCGGCGCGGCCGTCCTCCCCGCCACCGCCGCACCCGAAGACCCGACAGCCACGGCTTCGGCCACCGCTTCGTCCACGGCCTCGGCCAGCGACACGGCTCCGGCCACCACCACTCCCGCACCGACCGCCAAGGCAACGGCACCGGCCAGTGCCACCGCCACCGCGTCGGCAACGGCAACGGCCACCGCCACCGAAAGTCCCTTGGCAGCGGCAGCCGAGGCTCCGACCGCCACCCGGGAAATCCGAATCACCCCCGATGTGGTGGAGCAGTACGGCATCGTGCACGTCGTTGGCTCGGGGTTCGCCAGATTCACCGACGTCTATGTCTCCAGCCCCTGTATGCCAGTAAGGTTTTCGGGGTATGCCGTTACCAGTGACGGCGGAGACTTCAGTTTTGATTTCCCCTTGACGGTGGACTGTCCGCCAGGAGAGGTAGCTGTCACCGCCGATGCTCTTATTACCGGTTTTGCAACAGCCGTTTTTCGGGTGGTTCCGGTGGCCCATGCTTCAGTCGTAGCGACTACGCCGTACCTCGAGGTTGGCGGCAGCGCCACCATTGCCGGCTACGATTTCGCACCCAATGAAGATGTGGTGGTCTCCATCCCGCCAGCGGGACCGGCACCGGCGAGCAGCGTCCCGGCCACCGCCGATGCCAGCGGCAACTTTTCCGTGGACCTGCCCATTCCTGCCACCCACTGGCCGGAAGCCGGCGTGGTGGTGACCGCCGCGGGAACCACGTCCAGTGCCTCCGGGCGCCTTACGGTCAACGCCGCGGCCGGCGCCTACGACGCTTCACAATTGGCAACCTCCACGCCAATAGTCGCCCAGGGTGGCTCGGCCACGTTGACAGGCACAGGGTTTGCACCCTTCGAATCCGTCTCGCTGATTCTGAGGAACTGGGACCGTGTCCATGCCGGCAGTTCGTCGGCTCAAATTGGCCCTCCCGATGCCCCCTCTGCAGTGACGGTCGCAGCCTCCATTGAAGGAAACTTCAGCACACTGTTGCCGATTCCGGCCGGCAATCGCCCCGCTTTGTACTCCATAACTGTCCAGGCCCAGTTCAGCGGTGGGGCCCGTTCCATTTCTTACGTCGACATTACGGTTGTGGGCACCAGAATCATCACCGTGGCCCCCGCGCAGGTTTCACCCGGCGACTGCACGATGGTGGCCGGCATCGGCTTCACCCAAACTGAAACGGTGACCGTCTCCATCCCCAACGCACCGGCGGTCACGGCCGTTGTCCCCCGCGCCAGTGAGCAGTCCGCGGCTGATCCCGCCCCGGGAGGTTTTGGGACGTCGGGCTTCAGTGTCTGTTTGCCGATTCCGGCCGGCTACCCGGCCGGTGAGACCACCGTGACCGCTGTTGGCTCCTTCGCCAATACGCACTCGTCCACGTCCCTCACGGTTCTTCCCGGAGGTGCCGTGCTGGCCGCCACCGGTGCAGGCGGCACCCTGCCCCTGGCCCTGGCGGGCCTCGCGGCCCTGCTGCTCGGAACCGGCGCCCTGGCCGTCCGCCGCCGCAGGACGCCAGCCTGACAGCAATCCCGTGAAACGCCGGCGGCCCGGCACCTCCGCCAGGGAGGTGCCGGGCCGCCGGCGTTTGGACCCGCTGCCGCAGGCTAGTTCAGCAGCGCGTCCACAAAGTTCTCGGCGTCGAACGGGGCCAGATCGTCGGCACCCTCGCCCAGGCCCACCAGCTTCACCGGAACACCCAGCGCCTTCTGGATGGCCACGACAATGCCGCCCTTGGCCGTGCCGTCCAGCTTGGTCAGCACGATGCCGGTGATGTTGACCACCTCGGCGAACACCTTCGCCTGGGTGAGGCCGTTCTGGCCGGTGGTGGCGTCCAGCACCAGCAGGATCTCGTCCACGGTGCCCTGCTTTTCGATGACGCGTTTGACCTTGCCGAGCTCGTCCATCAGGCCCACCTTGTTCTGCAGGCGGCCGGCGGTGTCGATCATGACCACGTCCACCTCCTGCTCAATGCCGGCCTTGACCGCCTCGAAGGCGACGGACGCCGGGTCCGCGCCGTCGACGTCGGACTTCACCGTCGGCACGCCCACCCGGGCGCCCCAGGTGGCCAGCTGCTCGGCGGCCGCAGCCCGGAACGTGTCGGCGGCGCCCAGCAGGACGTCCTTGTCCTCGGCCACCAGCACGCGCGCCAGCTTGCCGACGGTGGTGGTCTTGCCCACACCGTTCACGCCCACCACCATCAAGATGGCCGGACGGTCCTCGTGCCGGGAGATGTTCAGCGAGCGGTCCATGGTGGGGTCAACGAGCTTGATGAGCTCCTCGCGCAGCAGGGCCCGGACGTGCTCGGGGTCGCGGGTGCCCAGCACCTTCACGCGCTCGCGCAAGATGTCCACCAACTCCATGGTGGGCGCGGTGCCAATGTCCGCCAGCAGCAGGGTCTCCTCGACCTCTTCCCACACGGATTCGTCAATGGTGTCGCGGGAGAGCAATGCCAGCAAGCCCTTGCCCAAGGCGTTGTTGCTCTTGGCCAGGCGCGAACGCAGGCGGACCAGGCGGCCCTCGACCGGCTGCGGGGTTTCCAGGGCCGGCGCGACCTCGGCTTCCGCGGCCCGGAGCTCGGCGGCCTCCTCGACGGCGGCGGTGTCCGCCGGGGCGGACGGCGACGGTGCCGAGGTTACCCCTGGCGCGGCGGGGCGGTCCTCGACGAGGGTGCCGGACGCGGATGCGCCGGCGGCGGGATCGTTGGCATCGCGCGGGCCGGTGTAGTTTGCACCGCTCTTGCGTGCCTTCAGGAAAACGGGGATCAGGGCGCCAATGATGGCAAGCCCGACGACGATGTACACAATGGTGGCAAGGGTCTGGTTCACCCTTCTAGCTTCTCACGCGGCCACAGCCGCACCCCTGAGCCCGCCATGTGCCGCGCAGGGTATGGCAAACTCTAAAGCGATGTCCAAACCCAGCCTTGCCCCAAAAGTGCACCTGCCCCGGGAAATCAAAGTCCTGGTTGCCGGTGCTTTTCTCATTGCCATCGGCTTCGGGATCGTGGCCCCGGTCCTGCCCCAATTTGCCCGCAGCTTTGACGTCTCCGTCAGCGCCGCCGCCATCATCGTCAGCGTCTTTGGCCTGACCCGGCTGCTCTTTGCCCCGCTCAGCGGCGTGCTGGTGGAGCGGATGGGCGAACGCCGCACCTACATTGCCGGCATCCTGATCGTGGCCGCCTCCTCCGCCGCCTGCGCCGTGGCCCACGACTACTGGCAGCTGCTGCTCTACCGCGGCCTGGGCGGCATCGGCTCCACCATGTTCACTGTGGCAGCCATGGGGCTGCTCATCCGGCTCTCCCCGCCCGAGGCCCGAGGCCGGGTCTCGAGCATCTACTCCGGCGCGTTCCTGCTGGGCAGCATTGCCGGACCCGTGGTGGGTGGGCTGCTGGCCGGCTTTGGCCTGGCGCTGCCGTTCCTGGTCTACGCCGTCGCGCTGGTGCTGGTAGCCGTGCTGGTGGCCACGCAATTGCACGAGCCCGCCGGGGCCAGATCCGACGCTGGCTCCCCCACCGTCGGCTCCGCACCGACCACCGCCGCCACCGCAACGGCTGTGGCCGCGACAGTTGTCGCCGACGCCGTCCAGACGCCGGTGCGGGCGGTGCTGACGCTGCGTGCGGCCCTGGACCAATCCAGCTACCGGGCCGCACTGGTCTCCGGCTTTGCCAATGGCTGGTCGGCGCTGGGCATCCGGATGGCCCTCGTGCCGTTGTTCGCCACGGCGGTGCTGGGCGCGGGCCCGGCGGTGGCGGGCATCTCGCTGGCCGTCTTTGCCGGCGGCACCGCCGTCGCCCTGGCGTTTTCCGGCCAGCTGGCGGATTCCTGGGGGCGGAAGCCCATGGTCATCCTGGGCCTGGTGGTCAATGGTGCGGCCATGGCGGCGCTGGGGCTGAGCAGCAACGAGGCCATCTTCTTCGCCGTTTCCGCCATCGCGGGCATCGGCAGCGGTCTGATGGGGCCGGCCCAGCAGGCCACCATGGCCGACGTCATTGGCACCGGACGCTCGGGCGGACGGCCGCTGGCGGTGTTCCAGATGAGCCAGGACCTGGGCACCATCGTGGGTCCCATCGCGGCCGGCGTACTAGTGGATGCCTTTTCGTACGAGGCGGCGTTCGCCATGGCGGCGGTTGTCTCCGTGCTCGCCGTCGTCCTCTGGTTGGGCGCCAAGGACACGCACACGGTTTAGGCGGCGTCGTGTTCCGACGGCTCCGTCGCGCCGGCATGCGTCCGCAGGTGTTCCTCGACCGCCAGTTCCTCCCACCGGCGCAGTTTGCCGGCGCCCACCATGAAGAAGACCACCACGGCGGCAACAACCGCCCAGACGACGACCACGGCGCCCACAACTATCAGCCAAGCCGGCATGGTTTCCCTTTTCTTCCAAATCGTGTCCGACACATCGGTTCGGGAACGTGCCCGCCGCCCTCCCGGCGGGAAAACCGGCGGGAAAACCGGCGGAGCATGGACGCAAGCCTCGATGCCCACCATTCTAATTCCATGGCCCCGCTTCTTCCATGCCCCGCGGCCCACCATGTCCGTGGCGTTGGCACCCCGCGCCTTATTCCGCCAGCCGCTGGCTGATCACGGTGGAGACGCCGTCGCCGCGCATGGTGACGCCGTAGAGGGCGTCGGCCACCTCCATGGTGCGCTTCTGGTGCGTAATGATGATCAGCTGGCTGGACTCGCGCAGCTCCCGGAAAATGGTGAGGAGCCGGCCCAGGTTGGTGTCGTCCAGCGCGGCCTCCACCTCGTCCATCACGTAGAAGGGTGACGGGCGGGCCTTGAAGATGGCCACCAGCAGTGCGACGGCGGTCAGCGAGCGTTCCCCGCCGGACAGCAGGGAGAGCCGCTTGATTTTCTTGCCCGCCGGACGCGCCTCCACCTCAATGCCGGTGGTGAGCATGTTTGCGGGATCCGTCAGCACCAGCCGGCCCTCGCCGCCCGGGAACAGGGTGGCAAAGACCCGTTCAAACTGCACCGCGGTGTCGGCGAAGGCTGCGCGGAAGACCTGCTCCACCCGCGCGTCCACCTCCTTGATGATGGCCAGCAAATCCCGGCGGCTGGACCGCAGGTCCTCCAGCTGGCTGCTGAGGAAGAGGTGGCGCTCCTCCAGTGCGGCAAATTCCTCCAACGCCAGCGGATTGACCTTGCCCAGCGCGGCGAGGTCACGCTGGGCCTGCTTGAGCCGGGCCTCCTGCTCGGCGCGGACAAACACGGTGCCCTCGCGCAGCTCCTCGCCGTCGCCGTCCACCGGTACGCGCAGGGCAGCCCACTTGTCCCCCGGCCCGGCCGACGCGGCCGGCACCGGGACGTCGGGCCCGTACTCGGCCACCAGATGGTCAGCGGTCAGGCCCAGGTCCTCCAAGGCCTTGGCCTCGAGGGCCTCGATCCGCGAGCGCGTGGCGGCGCGCGCCAGTTCGTCGCGGTGCACGGAATCGGTGAGGATGGACAGCTCCTGCTCCAGCCCGGCAGCCTCGATGCGCAGGCCAGCCAGCTCGGCGTCGCGGTGGGTGCGGGCCTCCTCCGCCGCATCGCGGTCCCGGCCGGCCACCGCCAGCGAGAGGTCCACGCAGCGCAGCAGGTGCTCGGCGGCGGTGGCCACCGCGGCGGCCTTGCGGGCCGCGAAGGCGCGGCGGCGCGCACGCTCGGCGGCCTGCTCGCGGGCAAGGCGCTCCGTGGCGGCGGTCCGCTCCAGCGCCCCCGCGCGGTTGCCCACGGCTGTGTGCTGCTCCTGGGCCGAGCGCAGGCCCAGCCGGGCCTCCATCTCGGCGGCGCGCGCGGCCGTGGCCGCCAGCGCCAGCCCATCGCGGCGGTCGGTGGATGGTTCCTCCTCCACCGGGGCCGCCTGGGCCGCGGCCAGCCGTGCGGCGGCTTCGGCGACGGCGGACTCGGCAGCGGTCAGGTTCAGCACTGCGGCGGCCTGTGCTGCGCCCGCCCGCCCACTCTCCCCCTCGGCCGAACGCAGGGTGGCGCCGAGCTGGCCAAGCCTCCCGGCGGCATCGGCATACCTGGCCTGGGCAGCGCGCAGGCGTGCCTGGGCGCCGTCGGCCGCACTCTGCGCCTCGGCGCGCCGGGCCATGGCACCGGACTGTGCCGCGCGGATCCGGTCGGACTCCACCGACACCTCGGCCAGTGCGGCAGCGGCCTCGTCGACGCTGGCGGCCAGCTCCAGCAGGGACGGTGCGCCGGCCGAGCCGCCGCTGGCCTTCCACGCACCCAGGACATCGCCGTCGGCTGTCACGGCGGTCAGCTGCGGATGCCGGGCCACCAGCCGGGCGGCCTGGGCCAGATCCTGCACCAGCACCACTTCGTCCAGCAGCGCGCCCACGCTCGCGGCCAGGGCTGCCGGGCAGCGGACGACGGCGGCCGCCGGCAGGGAGCCGTCCTCGCCGGCCAGCGCGGCGGCCACGCTGGAGGGCACGGGCAGGGGCTGGAGTTCCCCCACCGTGCTGGTGCCGGACAAAACCGTACCCGCGGTGGCGGTGCCGGCCACCAGCAGGGACAACCTGCCGCCGTCGTGCGCCTTCACCAGGTCCAGGGCGGCCACGGCCGCGGCCACATCCACCACTGCCACCGCGCCGGCTGCCGCGCCCAGGGCGGCGGCAATCGCGCTCTCGTGGCCGGCGTCGACGCCCAGCAGGTCCGACACGGCACTGAGCACCCCAGGCTGGCCGGCCGCCAGCAGTGCGGCCGTCCCGTCCTTGCGCCGCAGCCCCGCGGACAGGGCCTCGACCCGGGCGGTGAGGGCAGCATGCCGGCGCTCGGCGTCATGCTGGCGCTCGGTGAGCCCTGCGACCTCCGCGAGCACCGCGGCCAGCGCGGCGTCGGCGGACGCGCACTCCACCCCGAGGGCATCCCTGGCCTCCACCGCGCCCGCCAGTTGCGCGTCAAGCACCTCGACCTGGGCCGCGGCGGCCCGGCGGCGTTCCTCGCCCGCCCCGGCGGCCTGTGCCAGCCGGCCGATCTCCGCCTGGGCCGATTCGGCGCGCGATTGGGCCGAGCCCAGCACGCCCGCCAGCTTGGCCAGTCCTTCTCGCCGGTCGGCCGTGGCGCGCAACAGGGCCGTCAGCCGGGCATCCTCGGCACGGGCGGCGTCCTCCGTGGCGGCCTTTGCGGTCACTGCCTCGGCCAGGGCGGTTCCCCGGGCGGCGATATCGGCGGCCAGCGCGGCCGCCTCGGCCCGGAGCCGTCCGGCCTGCTGAGCCAGCCTGTCAGGATCGCGGCTGGGGTCCGGCTGTGGCGCGGCCGCCGCCAGCAGCCGGCGCCGCTCGGTGGCCAGCACGCCCAGGGCGCGCAGCCGCTCCTTCGCCGCGGCAAGCTGGTACCAATTGTCCCGGGCAGCATTGAGCACCGGGACGGCGGCGGCCGCAGCCTCCTCAAGCTCCGCCTGCCGCCGGCGCCGGGAGGACAGGCTCACGTCCACCGCGGCGCGGCGTTCCTTGACGGCTGTCTCGTCCGCCTCCTCGCGGGCGACGGTGCGCACCAGCTGCACCAGATCGTCGGCCAGCAGCCGGGCCCGGGCATCGCGGACGTCAAACTGTACGGTCTGGGCGCGCCGGGCCACCTCGGCCTGTTTGCCCAGCGGCGTCAGTTGGCGGCGGATCTCAGCGCTCAGGTCGCCCAGCCGGGCCAGATTAGCCGCCATGCCCTCCAACTTGCGCAGCGTCTTTTCCTTGCGCCGACGGTGCTTGAGGATGCCGGCGGCCTCCTCAATGAAGCCCCGCCGATCCTCCGGGGTGGCGTGCAGGATCTTGTCCAGCTGCCCCTGGCCGACAATGACGTGCATCTCGCGGCCCAGGCCGGAGTCGGAGAGCAGTTCCTGGATGTCCAGCAGCCGGGCCGGGCTGGAGTTGATGGCGTATTCGGAGCCGCCGGTGCGGAACAGGGTCCGCGAGATGGTGACCTCGTTGTAGTCGATCGGCAGCGCGCCGTCGGAGTTGTCGATGGTGAGCGAGACGTGGGCGCGGCCCAGCGGCGGGCGTGCGGCCGTCCCGGCGAAGATGATGTCCTCCATCTTGCCCCCGCGCAGGGTCTTGGCGCCCTGCTCGCCCATGACCCAGGCCAGGGCATCCACCACATTGGATTTTCCCGAGCCGTTGGGGCCGACGACGGCTGTCACTCCGGGCTCGAAATCGAAGGTGGTGGCGGAGGCAAATGACTTGAATCCACGGACGGTGAGACTCTTCAAATGCACTGTGGTTCGGCTCCTGGGTGGGTGGGTGTCCCTCAAATCTACTGCGTCCGCCGGCCATCCTTGCCGATTTTGTCCCGAATGTGGGCCAAAGTATGCCTCGGCGCGCATGTGCGGGAACCACGGCCGGGGGTGCATAGTTAAGATTTCGGGCCAGACGCACCACTTTTGCCCCAACGCATGCACCACGGCACCCACGACAGACGGATAAAGGCACGCTATTGACCGGCAATGCAACGTTCAGGCACCACACCGCGGCTTTGTTGGCCGTGACAAGCATTGAGGCGCCGCTGGTGGTCACCTCGGCCGACTTTGACGAAAGGCTGGCGCCGAGCCTCAAACGGCTGCGCCTGTCCAAACGGATGCTTGAACGAGTTGCCGGCGTGCACGAACGCCGCTGGTGGTCTCCGGGCACGGAATTCGACGACGCCGCGACCGAAGCCGGTGCCAAGGCGCTGGCCGAAGCCGGCATCGAGCCGGGGCAGATCGGCCTGCTGATCAACACCTCCGTGACGCGCCGGAACCTGGAGCCGTCCGTGGCCGTGAAGATCCACAACGGGCTGGGGCTGCCGTCGTCGGCGATGAACTTTGACCTGGCCAACGCGTGCCTCGGCTTCGTCAACGGGATCACTCTGGCCGCCAGCATGATCGACTCCGGGCAGATCAAGTACGCCCTGATCGTGGCCGGCGAGGACGCCCAGGCCACCCAGGAAACCACCTTCCGCCGGCTCAATGATGCCTCCTCCACCCGGGCGGACTATCTGCGCGAATTCGCCACGCTGACCCTGGGCTCCGGCGCCGCCGCCGCCGTCATCGGCCCGGCCGACCTCCACCCGCGATCGCACCGGATCATCGGCGGGGTCTCGCGCGCCGGCACCGAACACCACGAGCTGTGCGTGGGCGGTCCCGATGGCATGTTCACCGACACCAAGGGGCTGCTGGACAACGGCCTGGAGCTGGTGCTCAACGCCTGGCACGGGGCCCACCGCGATGGCTGGGACTGGAAGTCCATGGACCGCTACGTCACCCACCAGGTCTCCAACTCCTACACCAATGCCATCATCAAGGCCGTGAACCTGGCCAAGGACAAGGTCCCTATCACGTTCCCCAAGTGGGGCAATGTGGGACCTGCCTCGCTGCCCATGACGCTGGCCCAGGAGGCGCAGACGCTCAACCCCGGCGATCGGGTGCTGTGCATGGGCGTTGGCTCCGGGCTGAACACCGCCATGCTGGAGATCGCGTGGTAGCGGCGCCCTGGCCCGGCGTGGACGCCGCGTGGTCCCGGTTTGTCCAGGTGCCCTCCACCGCTGGCGTCGACCCGGCCGGAACCGTGCACAAGTGGCATGTTCTGGACAATGCCGGCGAACTGGCCGCCGCGGGGCTGGCGCCGGTGGGCACGCTGCTGTGCGTGCACGGCAATCCCACCTGGTCGTACCTGTGGCGGTCCCTGCTGGCCGGAGCCGCCGCCGCATCGGGCGGGCCCTGGCGCGTGGTGGCCGTGGACCAGCTGGACATGGGCTTCTCCGCCCGCACGGGCACCTTCCGCCGGCTGGCGGACCGCGTCACCGACCTGTCCGACCTGTCCGCCGCGCTGGGCCTGAAGGGCCCCGTGGTCACGGTGGGCCATGACTGGGGCGGCCTCATCTCCCTGGGGTGGGCGCTGGCCCACCCGGGCCTGCTGGCCGGCGTCGTGCTGACCAACACAGCCGTCCACCCCGCGGGCTTTTCGCTGCCGCCCTCGCTCCGGCTGGCACTGCACCCTGCCGTCCACCGCTGGGGCACGACGACGTCGGCCGCCTTCCTGCGCGTCACCCACGCCCTGGCCCAGCCTGCCCTGGCCCCGGCCGTGCGGGATGCCTTTATGGCCCCGTACCGCACCGCGCGGCGCCGCGCAGGGGTGGGCAACTTTGTCGCCGACATCCCGGCCACCGAGGAGCACCCGAGCTGGCCGGCCCTGGCCGCGGTGTCGGAGGGGATCCGCGCCCTGGCGGTGCCGGCCCTGTTGATGTGGGGCCCCAAGGACCCGGTGTTCTCCGACAGGTACCTGCGCGACCTGGTGGAGAGGCTGCCGCACGCCGATGTGCACCGCTTTGAGGGCGCCAGCCATCTGCTGCCCGAGGACCGGGACATCGCGACACCTGCCTTCGACTGGCTGGCCGCACATGTCCTGGCGTCCGACGGCGGCCTGACCGCCGGCCGCGCAGCTGCCCCGTCCGGTGCCGCCGCCGGCCCCGCCGGCTACACACCCATGCTGGCCGAGCTGGACGCCCGCACCGGCGACGACTCGGTGGCGGTGGTCGACATGGCCCCCGCCGGCGGCGCATCCTCCGGGGCGGACCGCTCGCTGTCCTGGGCCGGATTGGCCGCCCGCGTGGACGATCTGGCCGCCGGGCTGGCCTCGATCGGCGTGTCCGCCGGCGACCGCGTCAGCCTGCTGGTGCCCCCGGGCATCGAGCTGACCACGCTGATCTACGCCTGCCTGCGCCTGGGCGCCGTGATTGTCGTGGCCGACGCCGGTCTGGGCACCGCAGGCCTCAGCCGTGCCGTCAAGGGCGCCGGGCCCGGATACCTGGTCGGCATCGACCGCGCCCTGGCCGGCGCGAGGCTGTACAACTGGCCGGGCGTGAAGATTTCCGCCGGGGCACCGGCCGGCCGCACCGGGCTGGCCACGCACCGCGCCGGGCTGGCCACGCACCGCGCCCTGGGCGTGGCCGCAACAGTCCCCGAACTGCTCGAGAAGGGCCGCCGGCTCCGCCATACGGGGACGGCAGCGGTATTCGCGGCAGCGGCGCCCGACGCCGACGCCGCCGTGCTGTTCACCTCCGGGTCCACCGGTCCGGCCAAGGGTGTCGTCTACACGCACCGCCAGCTCGCGGCCATGCGCGACACCCTGCGGGCCACGTACAACCTCAAGGCCGGTTCCGCCCTGGTGGCAGGGTTCGCACCGTTCGCGCTGCTCGGCCCGGCCCTGGGCGCCACCTCCGTCACCCCCGACATGGACGTCACGGCCCCGCGCACGCTGACGGCGGCGGCGCTGGCCGACGCCGCGGCCGCCGTCGGCGCCACCACCGTGTTTGCCTCCCCCGCCGCCCTGGACAACGTGCTGGCCACCGCCGCAATGCTCACCGGCGGCCAACGGCAGGCGCTGGCCGCCGTCGAGCTGGTGCTCTCCGCCGGCGCTCCCATTCCGGAGCCGCTGCTGGCAAGGGTGCAGGATCTGCTGCCCCAGGCGGGCGTGCACACGCCCTACGGCATGACGGAGGCCCTGCCCGTCACGGACATCGACCTGCCCGGCATCCGCGCCGCGGGGACCGGCAACGGCGTCTGTGTCGGGACCGCGGTCGCCGGTGCCACCGTGGCCATCGCCCCGCTCGGCGCGGATGGGGTGCCCGGCAACACGCCGGAGACCACGCCCGGCGCCACCGGGGAAATCCTGGTCAGCGCCCCGCACGTCAAGGACCGCTACGACCGGTTGTGGATCACCCAGGCCCAGAGCGCCTCGATCCCCGGCTGGCACCGCACCGGCGATGTTGGCCATCTGGACGCGGCCGGACGGCTGTGGGTGGAGGGCCGTCTCGGGCATGTGCTGGCCACCGCCGAGGGTGTGCGCACCCCGGTGGCCGCCGAACACGCCGCCGCCACGGTTGGCGCGGTGGCCCGCGCCGCCGTCGTTGGCG
Organism: Pseudarthrobacter sp. P1; assembly: GCF_050156935.1. NCBI lineage: Bacteria > Bacillati > Actinomycetota > Actinomycetes > Micrococcales > Micrococcaceae > Pseudarthrobacter > Pseudarthrobacter sp. P1. The sequence continues at coordinate 1,537,383 of NZ_CP189584.1, forward strand.
TGGGCCCGGCCGGCGCACAGGTGGCAGTGGCCGTCGTTGAGACGGCGCCGCCCGCGGCCAAGGCCGGCCCTGCCCCCGCGGAGGTGTCCGCAGCGGTGCGCGCGGCCGTGGCGGAGCGCACCGGGCTGGAACTGGCCGCCGTCGTCACCATCCCGCGGCTGCCCACGGACATCCGGCACAACTCGAAGGTTGACCGCACCGCACTGGCGGCCTGGGCCGCACGTCTGCTCTCCGGGGCCAGGGCCGGGAAGCCGTGAGCCGCAGGGTTCTGGTCACGGGCGCCAGCGGCCTGCTCGGCGGTGCCGTGGCCAGCCTCCTGGCGGCCAAGGGCCACTCGGTGCGCACCTTCCAGCGCGGCCCGCTGGCGCTCCCGGGCCACGGGGCGCCCATCGAATCCGTCCGCGCCTCCGTGGCGGATCCGGCGGCCGTGGCGCGGGCCGTGGACGGCGTCGACGCCGTTCTCCACCTGGCGGCCAAGGTCTCCATCACTGGGGACTGGAGCGAGTTCGAAGCCACCAACATTGGCGGCACCCGCACCCTGCTCGCGGCCGCGCGGGCCGCCGGAGTGCGCGATTTCGTCTTCGTGTCCTCCCCCTCCGTGGCGCATTTTGGCGCCTCCATCGCGGGCGAGGGCGCCGGGCCGGCGGATCCGGACCGCGCGCATGGACACTATGCCCGGTCCAAGGCCGCCGCCGAGCTGCTGGCCCTGGCCGAGGACTCCCCGGCCTTCCGGGTCACTGCCATTCGCCCGCATGTGGTCTGGGGTCCCGGCGACACCCAGCTGGTGGAACGCGTCCTCGAACGAGCCCGGGCCGGGAGACTGCCACTGCTCAGCCACGGGGCCGCGCTGATCGACACCACCTACATCGACAATGCCGCCGCCGCGATCGTGCGCGGACTGGAGCGGATGGACCACGCCCACGGCCAGGCCCTGGTGGTCACCAACGGCCAGCCCCGGCCGGTGGGCGAGCTGATCGCCGGCATCTGCACCGCCGCGGGCGTGGCACCGCCGTCGCGCTCGGTCCCCGGCTGGCTGGCCCGGAACGCGGGCTCGGCCATCGAGCGGCTCTGGGACGCCGCCGGACGGCATGGCTGGGTGCACGACGAGCCGCCGATGACCCGGTTCCTGGCCGAGCAGCTTTCCACGGCGCACTGGTTCGACCAACGGCACACCCGGGCCGTGCTGGACTGGCGCCCCGAGGTCACCATCGAGGAAGGCCTCCAACGCCTCGCCGCCCACTACCGCGCCGGTTGACCCCCGCGGGTTGAGCGTCTCCGCTGGTTGAGCCCATCGAAACCCCATGTGCTGAACGTCTGAGGCCTCGGCTTCGCTCGATCAACGAGACCACCGGCCCAATATGTGTTTTCTCACGTCCGCGACGGCGTGTGACCGCGCTGGCTTGGAGGTAGGACCTACCGAACGATAAGTTCGCTCAATGCCTGTTTCACAAAATATTCCACCCACCACTGCCCCCAAAACGGCCGGCTCGGTAGTCATTCGTCGGCCAAGGACGTGGCCAACGCCCTGGCCTACCAGCAGGGACCGCAGAAGGGTGCCTTTGCCGTCGTCGTCCTGGCGTTGGGCGGCATCTTCATGGATGCCTACGATTTCTCCTCGCTGGCCTTCGGCATCACGCAGATCAAGACGCAGTTCGGCCTGGATCCGTTCACCACGGGTCTGGTCAACGCCTCCATCTTCGTCGGCGCCGTCATTGGCGCCCTGGGCGGCGGCTACCTCGTGGACCGCTTCGGCCGCTACCGCCTGTTCATGGCGGACATGGTGTTCTTCGTGGTCGCTGCCCTGGGCTGTGCACTGTCCCCCAACGAGTGGTGGCTGATCTTCTTCCGCGTCATTATGGGCATCGGCGTGGGCCTTGACCTGCCCGTCGCCATGGCCTTCCTGGCCGAGTTCTCCCGGCTGCGCGGCAAGGGCAACCGGAACCAGCGCGTGAACTCCTGGTCGCCGGCCTGGTACGGTGCCACCGGTGTCGGGTACGTCATCGTGCTGATCCTCTTCCTTTCCCTGCCCGCCGCCCAGTACGACCACCTGTGGCGCTTTGTGGTGGGCTTTGGCGCCGTGCCGGCCCTCGTGGTGCTGGTGGTCCGCCGCAGCTACCTGGCCGAATCCCCGCAGTGGCTGGCCAACCAGGGCGACCTCACCGGCGCCGTGGACATCCTGCGCAGCAAGCACAACATCGACGCCGTGCTGGCCGAGAAGTCCGAGCTGGACCTGGCCCGCCCGCCCAAGACCTCGGCCAAGAGCTTCGGCGTGCTGTTCTCCCCGCGCTACCGGATGCGCACCATTGCCGCGATCTGCGTGAGCGTGTTCTCCACGTTCGGCTACAACGCCGTCGCCTATGGCACGCCGCTGATCATCTCCACCATGTTCAAGCAGGGCCCGCTGGTGACCATCCTGTCCTCGCTGGTGATCAACTTCGGCTTCGGCGTCGGTGGTGGCCTGTTGGGCGTTGCTCTGGTCTCCCGCACCGGTGCCCGCAACCTGGCCATCATCGGCTTTGCCGTCCAGACGGCCTCGCTGCTGGTGCTGGCCCTCCTGGGCCTGCCGCAGGGCGTGCTGGTGGTCTTCGCGGTGCTGATGCTGGCGACGTTCATCTTCTTCCAGGCCATGGGCCCGGGTGCACAGCTGATGGCGTACTCCACGCTGAGCTACCCCACGTCCCTGCGCGGGGTGGGCATCGGCTTCACCAGGCCGTGCAGCGCTCGTTCAGCATCGTGTCGCTGATCGCCTTCCCGGTGCTGGCGACGGCCCTGCAGACAAATGTCTTCTGGATCATCGCCCTGGCGCCGCTGCTGGGCACCCTCGCCGTCGTGCTGATCAAGTGGGACCCCACCGGCAAGGACGTCGACGCCGAGGAGACGTACATAACCGCGTAAAACCCTTCATCTGTGCGACAGTAAACGCTCCCATGGACGTCCATGGGAGCGTTTGCTGTTGCACAGTTGAACGACGACGGCGGCGGGCGGGCTACCAGCGTCCGTTGCGGGGCTTGGGCTGGCAGACCGGGCAGCTGTAGGCCGAGCGGTTCATGAAGGAATCGCGCCGGATCCTCGTGTCCAGCCCCAGCTCCGCGCAGCGCGGGCAGGGTTCCCCCTCGCGGCCATAGGCGTTCAGCGAGCGGGCAAAGTAGCCCGAGGCCCCATTGACGTTGACATAGAGCGAGTCGAAGCTGGTGCCGCCGGCGGCCAGGGCGCGCAGCATCACGTCCCGGCTGGCTTGGATCACCTGCTCCGTTTCACTGCGGCGCAGCGTATCGGTGGCGCGGGCGTAGTGGAGCTTGGCCGCCCAGAGGGCCTCGTCCGCATAGATGTTGCCGATGCCCGAGACCATCCCCTGGTCCAGCAGCGCCCGCTTCAGGCCGGTCTTGCGGGCGCGCAGCCGCGCATGCACGGCGTCCACGGAAAAGGCGGGGTCCAGCGGGTCGCGGGCAATGTGCGCCGCCTCGTCGGGGATCAGCGGCCAATCGGAGGTGCCTGTGCCGCCGGGCAGTCCATCGGCGGTGGGCACCAGGGAGGTGATGAAGAGCCCGCCAAAGATCCGCTGGTCCACAAAGCGCAGCTGCTCCGGTTCGCCGTCGCGGGCGGACAGCCGGAGGCGGACCTTGAGGTGTTTTTCATCGGGCTGGGCGGCATCCTGCATCAGCAGCTGCCCGCTCATGCCCAGATGGGCCACCAGCGCGGTGTGCGGCACGGTGGGTTCGCCGCTGTCGGACTGGGGCATGTCGGACAGAGGCATCCAGAGGAACTTGCCGCGGCGGACGACATCCAAAACTGTGGCGCCGGCCAGATTGCCGGTGAAGTCTTCGCTCCCGAGCCCGTGGCGCCGGATGGAGCGGGCGTCCACGACGTCGACGCCGGTGACGGTGCGCCCGGCGACCCAGCGGGCCAGGCCGCGGCGGACCACCTCAACCTCGGGAAGTTCAGGCATTGCCGGCCGGGGCCGCGGCACCTTCGTCGCTGGTGTCGCGGGCGGCCAGGGCCTTCCACGCATCGGCGGCGGCCTCCTGCTCGGCTTCCTTCTTGGAGTTGCCGTTGCCGGTGCCCCAGGCGTTGCCGCCGATCATCAGCGTGGCGGTGAAGCTGCGGGCGTGGTCCGGGCCGGCCCCGTCCACCACGTATTGGATCTGGCCCAGGTTCTCGGCCGCGGAGATCTCCTGGATGTTGGTCTTCCAGTCCGTGCCGGCGCCCAGGGCGGTGGCGTCGGCCAGCAGTGGGCCGACCAGGCGCATCACGAGGTCGCGCGCGGTGAAAATGTCATTGCTGAGGTAGGTGGCGCCGATGAGCGCTTCCATGGTGTCCGCCAGGATGGATGACTTGTTCTTGCCATTGGTCAGGCGTTCGCCCTGGCCCAGGTAGATGAAGTCCCCCACGCCCAGGCCGCGCGCAATGCCGGCCAGGGCGCGGGTGCTCACGACGGCGGAGCGGCGCTTGGCCAGATCGCCCTCGGGCAGGTCCGGGTGGTCCCGGTACAGCGCATCGGTCACGGAGAAGCCCAGGATGGAGTCGCCCAGGAATTCAAGGCGCTCATTGGTGGGGATCCCGCCGTTTTCATAGGCGTAGGACCGGTGCGTCAGGGCAAGACGAAGCGTCCCGGCATCAATAGTGACGCCGAGACGCTTCAACAGCAGTTGATGCCTGTCCCCGGACTTCGGTTGGTCCGTCATCTGGGGCACAGCGGCATCTCCTGCAGAAATATTCAATCCAGTACTACTGAAACCGGACGTCTTTAGACGTCGGCTACCTTGCGGCCCTTGTATTCAAGGAACAGTGCGGTACCGGCGGAGTCGGTGACGACCTTGGCCTGGTGCGGCATGCTGTATTCAACCTCACCGTTTACGATGGTCTTGACCAGGGCGGGCGCGGTGGCCTTCCACTGGGCCCGGCGTGCGCGCGTATTGGCACGGGACATCTTCCGCTTGGGAACAGCCACGGCTAACTCTTTTCTCTCGATGACCCCGGGCAAGTTACCCGAGCTCTAACTTCAGCTCTTTGCTAGTTGTCTTTGCCGGTTAAGCCCTGCAGGGCGGCCCACCGAGGATCCAGGACCTCATGGTGGTGCCCCGGCTCATCCGCCAGGTGCACTCCACATTCGGAGCACAGACCCTGGCAGTCTTCCCGGCACACCGGCTGGAACGGCAGGGCGGTTACCACTGCGTCCCGCAACACCGGTTCAAGATCGATGAAATCGCGCTCGACCCAACGTTGCTCTTGCTCGTCCTCTTCCGCGGGGGTGGTGTCTTTCGACCCGTCCTCGTAGAAGAAAAGCTCTTGCACATCAACCTCAAGGTCATACGCAAGGGGATCCAGGCATCTGGCACACTCACCCGTGACATCCACGAGTACGCTGCCGGAAACCAAAATTCCTTCGTGTACGGCCTCAAACCTCAGTTCCAGGTCCATATCGGACCCTTCCTGAACGCCAATGAGCGCCACACCAAAATCCTTTGGTGCTGGCACATGTTCGTTCAGGGTTTTCATGCTGCCTGGGCTGCGCCCAAGATCCTTGACACTAATGGCCAAAGGCGAGCCCGGGTTGGAACTGTTGCCCAACGTGGTTGCGCTAATGAGAACTCCTGTAGAACATATGACCGACGTACCATCTTAGCCCGATAATCCCGCCATCGACAAAACGTCAACGTGGATCCGGAACTGGACGGCCCGGCATGAAGACGGCGGTTCGCCGGCCCTGAAGCACCACGGGGTGCAGGCGGCCGGTTTTCCGCCTTCCCTAGCTTAGTGCCCCGGACCCCGATCCGGCGACGGCGCGCCAGCGGAGAGTTTGCGCATCACGGCGCGCGGCACAAAATCGGAGACATCTCCGCCCAGATCGGACACTTCCTTGATCAGGGTCGAGGACAGGTGCAGGTAGCGGCTCTCCCCCGGAAGGAAGACGGTTTCGACGCCGCTGAGCTGGCGGTTCATCGTGGCCATCGGCAGCTCGTAGTCAAAGTCCGAGGAGGAACGCAGCCCCTTGACGATGGCCGAGGCGCCCTTGTCGTGGCAGAAGTCCGACAGCAGACCGTCACCCATCGGTTCGACAATGATGCCGCTGAGCGCGGAGAACGTGGCGCGGGCCATCTCCAGCCGCTGCTCCAGCGGAAAACGGTACTTCTTGGCGTAATTGGTGGAGACGGCCACGATGACCTCGTCAAAGAGGCCCGACGCCCGCGCAATCACCTCCAGGTGTCCGTTGTGGATCGGGTCAAAGGAGCCAGGGCATACCGCACGTCGCATACGAGCAATGTAGTCCATCAGCGCCTGCCCGCCCCGGCACGCAACGGTGCGGGCCGCCAATTGGTGAAAGAATCGGCACGGGGACTGCCCGCAGCCCTCTTCCATTGCCGATTCCAAGGAGAACCCATGACCAGTCCCTGGCAGCGCAGTGCACGCGGAGCCAACCTCTTGGGCGCCGACGGCACCCTGGGCGTGACCATCTTTGAAGAGATGACCACGCTGGCCCTGGCGCACGGTGCCATCAACCTGGGCCAGGGTTTTCCGGACGAGGACGGCCCCGCCGTCGTCCGCGAGGCGGCCCAGGCGGCCATTGCCGCCGGGGCCAACCAGTACGCCCCGGGCAAGGGCATTGCCGATCTGCGCCTGGCCGTGGCCGAGCACCAGGAACGCTTCTACGGCCTCACCCCGGATCCGGAGGATGAGATCATCATCACCACCGGCGCCACGGAGGCCATCGCCGCCACCTTGCTGGCGCTCGTCGGGCCCGGGGACGAGGTCCTGACCTTTGAGCCTTTCTACGATTCCTACGGCGCCATCATCGCCCTGGCCGGCGCCACCCACACCACCGCTCCCCTGCTGGCCCCGGACTTCCAGCCGGACCTGGCCGCGCTGGAGACCGCCTTCACCGACCGCACCAAGGTGGTGCTGGTGAACAACCCGCACAACCCCACCGGCGCCGTCTTCGGCACGGCCGTGCTCGGCGAGATCGTCCGGCTGGCCCGCAAGCACGACGCCGTGATCGTCACCGATGAGGTGTACGAGCACCTGACCTTCGGTGTTGCCCACATTCCCGTGGCCACGCTGCCCGGTGCCGCCGAGCGGACGCTCACCATCTCCTCGGCCGGCAAGACCTTCTCCTTCACCGGTTGGAAGATCGGCTGGCTCAGCGGCCCCGCGGAGCTGGTGGCGGCGGTGCGCACGGTCAAGCAATTCCTCACCTACAGCTCCGGCACGCCGTTCCAGGGCGCCATCGCCACCGGCCTGCGGCTGGGCGACGAGTTCTACGCGGAGATCGCCGCCACACTGGCGCATAAGCGCGACATCCTCAGTGCGGGCCTGCGGGCCGCGGGACTGGACGTCTACACCCCGGCCGGAACCTACTTCGTCAATGCCGACACCGCCCCGCTGGGCATCACCGATTCCCTGGACCTGGCCCGACGCCTGCCCGAGCTGGTGGGCGTGGCGGCCATCCCGGTCCCGGTCTTCTGCCACCCGGAGGGCGCCGAGCGCACCCGGACCCTGCTGCGCTTCGCCTTCTGCAAGAAGGTGCCGCTGCTCGAGCAGGCGGCGGCGCAGCTGGCCACCCTGCGGGACCGGCTCTAGTGGCCGCTTCGTCGCGGTTTCTGCGCACCAGCGGCGTCCACGCCACCATCGAGCCGGACCGGTGGCGCGAGGGTGCCTGGGTGCTGAGCATTGACGGCGCCGAGCAATCGCATGTGAACCTGGCGGCGCCGGAGGATGTCTTCTATGAGTACCTGCGCCGGATCGCCAATGTTGTGGACCTGGCCGCACCGGCCGGGGAACCGATCCGGGCCCTGCACCTCGGCGCGGGTGCCCTGACCCTGGCCCGCTACATCCAGGCCACCCGGCCCGGATCCGTGCAGCACGCCGTCGAACTCGAGCGCGAGCTCCTGGACTTTGTACTGGCCCAGCTGCCTCTGCCCGAGGGTTCGGTGCTGGCCACCCACATCGGCGACGCGCGGGAGGCCCTGGCCGGGTTCAACGGCGGCCCGGGCTTTGACGTGATCATCCTGGACATCTTCTCCGGGCCCGAGGCGCCGGAGCACATCGCCTGCGAGGACTTCTACCGCGAGGCCGCGGCGCTGCTGGCCGACGACGGCGTGCTGCTGGTCAATGTGGGCGACGAGCCCGGCTTCACCCTGGTCCGCAGCCAGACGGCCGCCCTGCGCCGCGTGCTGGATGGGGTGGCCGCCTACGGCGAATCCTCCCTGTTCAGCGGCCGCTACCCCGGGAACATCATTCTTGCCGGTGTGCAGCGCCCCTGGCCGGCGGCGTGGAGCACCCAGCTGACCGCCCGCGGCCCGCACCCCGCCACGGTCCTTGCCGGCGTCGATCTGGACCAGCTGGCGGACCCGCCGCAGGGCCGCCGTCCGTAGCCGCGGGGAGTTCTCTTGTAGACTCAGCGCCGGTAGACACCCCCGGTTCCGGTGTGCGCGGAGACTGCGCAGCGGACAGTGGTAGGACATCGAATATTTGCAGCACTGGGGCCGGCACCGACCGGACTGGCCAGTGCTGCGGCACGCAACCTTGGAGAAGAATGACTGACGATTTTCACGCGCCCGAGCCAGCCCAGACGACTCATGGCGTTGACAATGTCGGTGGTGGCACCCGGGCCGCCGCCACCCGGAAAAGGCGGCGTATCCTTGGCTCCGGCGCGGGCGCCGCAGTGCTGGCCATCGCGCTCCTGGGGGCTGCCGCCCTCAGTGGCTGCAGCGCTCCGGCCGCCCCCGAAAGCACCAAGTCGTTCCCGGCTTTTGACAAGGCCGAATACGCCCAGATCGGTGCGGCCGCCACCGCCGTTAAGCCCGTGGACGCGACCACCATCAAGGTCGAGGACAAGGGCGTGGGGGAATCGCTCCCGGATTGGCTGATGGGCCTGTCGATTGACACGGATTTCCTCAACGACAATCGGCTGGACCCCACCGGTTCGGACCTCGCGGCAATGCTCAAGCGGCTGGACAAGCCCGTCATCAGGTTTGGTGGGCAGTCGGTCGACAGGCGCTTCTTCTGGACCTCCACGGATGAGCCCATCCCCAACTGGACCCTGAACCCCGCCTACAAGGGTGACAAGCGTCCCATCGTGAAGGTCCAGCCCGCGGACTTGGAGCGTCTGAAGCGGCTCCTGGATGCCTCCGACGGCAAGGTGGTGCTCTCCGCCGACATGGGCCATTTCGACCCCGCCCGCAATGCGGATCTGGCCGCGAACGCCGAGAAGATCCTGGGCGATCGGCTGTTGGGCATCAGCCTGGGCAACGAGCCCAACGGCTACAACCGGACCATGAGCCCCTACTACACGCTGCGCGGCCCCTCCTGGAGCTTTGAGGACTGGGCCAAGGAGGCCGCCCAAGTCGCCGATGCCATGGTCAAGGCGGCGCCCGGCGTGAAGATCGTCGGCCCCGAAGTGTACTCCAATGAATGGTGGAAGAAGTTCGCTGACGCGAAACTGCCCAACATCGGCGCGATGTCGTACCACCACTATCCGTTGAACATTTGCCCCAAGGACGGCGATCCGCTGACGCCATCCATCGAACGGGCCATGTCCCGCTCGCTCGCGGACTCCAGCACCGCCTACAGCGAAGCCGCCGTGAAGGTGGGCAAGTCGGCCAACATTCCCACCTGGCTGACCGAAACGGGCATCTCCACCTGCGCCGGCGCCAATGAGACCACCCGCAAGCATGTTTCGGGCCTGTCGATCGTGAACTATTCCTTGAGCGCGGCCCAGGCTGGCGTTTCCCAGATCGATCTGCACAGCACCCTGGACGCGTGCAAGGGCGGCGCCCCGCTGTCCCCCGTGTGCGACGCGGGCACCTTGAAGGACCCTGCCGGCCAGTTCCACATGCAGCCCGTGTACTACGGCATGATGCTGGTTGGGAATATCGGATCGGGTGAGTTCCAGAAGGTGGACACCGCCGGCGATGAGGACATCTATGGCTACGCCGTCAAGCACGCCGATGGCAGCATGAGTGTGGCCATCGTCAACCAGAATGATCCCACCACCAGCGCCCAGGCGCCCATCACCATCACCCTGCCCCAGGCGGCCGCCACGGGAACCATGACCCAAATGACAGGTCCGGCGTTCGACGCCGCAGACCAGACGCGCATTGATGGTCTTGAGTCCGGCGGCGTCGCCAAGGCTGACCGGGCCCGCATCCCCGGATTCACCGCCGGGTCCTCCACCATTACCTTGCCCCTCACCTCGGGCACCGCAACGGTGCTGACCTTCACGTTCTAACCGCACGGGCCCACGGGCCGTTTTGGGCCGCTCAGGCCTGGAACACCAAGGGGAGGCAGTCCATCCGGACTGCCTCCCCTTGGTGTTCCTAGCGACCGCTGCTATTTGGCGGCAACGGCCTTCGTCGCCACGCTCGTCTTGGACGCCGTCACGTACCCGGCCTTGGATCCTGTGACCGTGACGGTGATCGCCTTGCCGACGTCGGTGGACGTGAGCGTGTACGTGGCCGCGGTTGCCCCTGCGATGGCGACACCGGCCCGCTTCCACTGGTACGCCAACGCCACCGGAGCCGGCGACCACACCCCCGTAGTGGCGGTGAGCTTCAACCCCGAGACCGCGGACCCGGAGATCGTCGGCACCGGTGCCGCCGTCAACGCCTTCGGCGCCGTGACCGCCGCCGTCGCCACGCTGGTCTTGGATGTTGTGGCGTACCCGGCCTTCGAACCGGTCACCGTGACGGTGATCGTCTTGCCGACGTCGGTGGACGTGAGCGTGTACGTGGCCGCGGTTGCCCCTGCGATGGCGACACCGGCCCGCTTCCACTGGTACGCCAACGCCACCGGAGCCGGCGACCACACCCCCGTAGTGGCGGTGAGCTTCAACCCCGAGACCGCGGACCCGGAGATCGTCGGCACCGGTGCCGCCGTCAACGCCTTCGGCGCCGTGACCGCCGCCGTCGCCACGCTGGTCTTGGATGTTGTGGCGTACCCGGCCTTCGAACCGGTCACCGTGACGGTGATCGTCTTGCCGACGTCGGCGGACGTGAGCGTGTAGGTGCTGGCGGTTGCCCCGGCGATGGCGACGCCGGCACGCTTCCACTGGTATGCCAACGCCACCGGAGCCGGCGACCACACACCCGCCGTCGCTGTCAGCTTCAACCCCGACACCGCAGACCCGGAGATCGTCGGCACCGGAGCCGCCGTCAACGCCTTCGGCGCCGCCACCGCCGCGTACGACATCACACCCAGGGCGGTCGCCTTGCCCACGGTGGTGCTCACCAGTGTTGCAGCGGCCTCGGTGGTGGCATTCCCGGAATAGAGCTTCCCCAAGCTGGCTTGGGGTCCGTAGCCTGTGGAATTGGCAACCAAAACATATTTGCCGGTGGTGAGCCCGCTGATCGTGAACTTTCCAGCACTGTCAGTCTGGGTAGATCGAGCAATCAGGCTGCGGTCCTTGGTGTAGGCCGTGACATTTGTGTCAGCGATCGGTTTCCCTGCTTTGTCCACCAACGTCCCCGTGATCGATCCACCCGTGGCCAGGGTTGCGGAGATGTTGGACAGCGTCTGCCCCACCGCGACGGTGAGTGGCTTGGCTGCGCCCACGCCCAGGGACTCGCTCTTGTTTTGGTAGTACTGGGCCTCCGCGAGGGACGAACCGCTGGCACGGTTGAAGGCGACCTTGTAGGACCCTGCAGCCAGGCCAGTGATGCTGTAGGCGCCCGTGGATGAATCAGTGTAGCCGGATTTTACAACCACTCCGGATTGGTCCATGACCGCCACGGGGTACCACTCGCCCGCGCTGACAGGAGTGATCGATCCACTGATCGTTGCGCCCTTGACGAGCGTGTCATTGATGCCGGTGGCGTTCTGACCGCTCGCAACGGTCACCACTGTGGCCGTGTCAAAGGACTTCGCGTTCTTGTACCACTGGTCCGCCGTGTCTGGACTGTTCGTCACGAATTGCAGCTTGTAGGAACCGGCGGGCAGGCCCACCACCTTGTACGTACCGTCCGAACCAACCCATCCAATCTGGGAAGGTTGCTGTTTGTCGGCTGTATAGACAGAGACCCTGGAATTTGCGAAGCTGCTGCCGGCCGGAGCCGTGAACTTTCCACTGATCGTTGCGCCCTTGACGAGCGTGTCATTGATGCCGGTAAGGTCCTGCGCGCTCTTGAGCGTCACCACGGTGGCCGTCTCATAGGACTTGGCGTTCTTGTACCACTGGTCCGGGGCGCCGGACTGGTTACCGACAAAAATCATCTTGTAGGAACCGGCCGGCAGGTTCGGGACCTTGTACGTCCCGTCCACGTTGAGATAGCTGTAACCCACGTAATTTTGGCTGTCAGCGGTGTAGACGCTGACGCTTGTCTGGGCAAGGTTCACGCCGACAGGCGCCGTGAACTTTCCACTGATGGACGAGCTCTTCACCAGCGTGTCGTTGAGGCCCGTAACGTCCTGCCCGCTGTTGAGCGTCACAACGGTGGCCACGTCAAAGGACTTGGCATTCTTATACCACTGGTCCCGGGCGCCGGACAGCTGCCGGTAATTGACAAACAGCAGCTTGTAGGAACCGGCAGGCAGGCCGACGACCTTGTACGTGCCGTCGGCGCCCACCGATGCCGCACCAACTGCTTGTTGCCGGTCAGCAGCGTAGACATCGACTTGTGTCTGGGCGAGGTCCACCCCGGCCGGCGCAGTGAGCTTTCCGCTGATCGTCGCCCCCTTGGCCAGCGTGTCGTTAATGCCTGTGGCGTTCTGACCACTCGCAACGGTCACCGCGGTGGCCGCATCAAAGGTCTTGGTGTTCTTGTACCACTGGTCCACGGCGCCCGACTGTGACGCGGAAAATTGCACCTTGTAGGACCCCGCCCACAGGCCGGGGACAGTGTACGCGCCGTCCACACCAACCGAACCGCTGGCTACGTAATAGCCCGGACCAGTGGTGGGGTAGACATTAACGTTCACCTGCGAAAGATCGGTCCCAGCCGGGGCCGTGAGCTTTCCACTGATCGAGGAACTCTTGATAAGCGTGTCGTTGATACCAGTAATGGCCTGCCCACCCGCAACGGTCACCACGGTGGCCGCGTCAAAGGACTGGGCGTTCTTGTACCACGAGTACAACACTCCCGTCTGGAAGCCTGAAAATTGGAGTTTGTAGGAACCGGCAGGCAGACCTGAGAGCTTATATGCACCCACCGAGTCAACCCAGCCCATACGGACGCTGCTTTGCCGGTCAGCGGTGTAGGCAGTGACGGTTGTCTGGAATGACGACACACCGGCCGGTGCCGTGAGCTTTCCGCTGATCGTCGCGCCCTTGACCAGCGTGTCATTGATGCCGGTAAGGTCCTGCCCGGTCGTAATTGTGACGGTAGCGGCCGTCGCAAAGGACTGGGCATTCTTGTACCACTGGTCCAAGACCCCGGATGCTGACCCCGTGAATTGCAGCTTGTAGGCACCGGCTGCCAGGCCCGAGACTTTGTACGTGCCGTCGGCGTTGGCGTAGCCATAACCCACACTGGACTGCTGACCAGCGGTATACACAGTGACGGACGTATTGAGGAGGTTTACACCGGCCGGTGCCGTGAGCTTTCCACTGATCGTGGCGCCCTTGACTAGGGTGTCGTTGATGCCTGTGACGTTCTGGCCGTTCGCAACGGTGACGACAGTGGCCGCACCAAAGGAAGTGGCATTCTTGTACCACTGCTCTATGCCCCCGGACTGGGAAGCGGAGAAGTGCACCTTGTAGGATCCAGCGGGCAGGTCCGGGATCTTGTACGTATTGTCCGCTCCAAGAGTGGTAAGACCAACGTGTTGTTGCTGGTCAGCGGTATACACGTGGATAAACATATTGGTGAGGCTCATGCCCGCAGGCGCCGTGAGCTTGCCGCTGATCGACCCCGTGGCCGTCGCGGCAGCGGCCGGAACAACCCCGGCCATGCACAGTGCTGTCAATAGCAACCCGATGACCATTATTGGCCTTAATCTGGTCCATCTTCGAAACATGTATTCCCCCAATAATTCCAGTGGCGACGAAAGCCGCCACACCCAATAAAACGCGTTAGCGTAACGGAATGAGGCTACCGGACGGGATATGGTTTCTGTTGGCGGATTCCACGGCGAAAACCGCCCCTCATCAAGCGCGCCATTCACTACGGCTATCCATGCCCGCGGCGTCCGGTAACAATGAATTATTTATGCGTAACATTCCCCAGGAGCGGTGTGAATCAAACGTCGAAGGCTGGTATGGCGGGCACAGCCGGCGCCGTGTCCCTGTGCCTCATCGCAGCGTCCCTCGTGGCCTACCAGCCCGGAGGGCTTTTTAGGTTTACCTGGATCAAAATCGTTGTCCTCCTTGTTGCCTTGGGCTTTGGGCTATTTGCCGCCCGGAAGGCACGGCTGCCCGGCGCTGCAATTGCAGTTTTATGGATCGGATCCGGTGTCCTATTCGTGGCGATAGCCCGCTCGGTCGATCCTCTGGCCAGCTTTGTGGGCAGGTGGCCGCGCTACGAGGGTGCTGCCACCTTGGGCCTCTACCTGGCCATGCTCGCGCTGGGGGCCAGATTGTTGGGCGGGGGCGGTTCCGTCGCGGCCTGGGCGTTGCTGCACCGAGTGCTGGCAGTGGCATCCCTGGCGCTGGCCACCATCAGTCTTTTGGAGGCGGTCGGGCTGCGGCCGCTGGGTGGGGCTGCAGACCTTCGGCCCGGAGCGACGCTGGGGAATGCCACCGACCAGGGACTGGTTGGCGTCATGATCGCTGGACTTCTCTCGCGTCCTGCCCTGATGCGGGGCGGCACCTGGCGGTGGCTGCTGCGCTCGGGCTTGGCCGCCGCCGTGCTCACGGCGGTCCTGTCCGGGTCCCGCGCGGCCCTTCTTGGATTAGTGCTGGTGGCTGCCACGGGGGCGCTTTTCGGGTTCGGGGACAAGAAGGCAAGGCTCTTTCCGAGGGCGGGCATCGCCATTGGCAGCATTCTCGCCCTCACGCTTCTGGTGGTCTTCAGTGCCGGCACGCGTGAACGCCTCTTCAGCCCCGACACGGTCTCGGGGCGTTGGCTCCTGTGGCAGCAAAGTTTGATGCTCATCAAAGACCATTGGCTGGCTGGACTTGGCCCCAGCGGTTTTGTGGACGCCATACCCGGCTACGAAACCCGCCAATGGGCCCAGCAATTTGGGGATTCCTTTCCGCCGGATTCCCCGCATATGTGGATCCTCCAGGCCCTGGTGGCGGGAGGTGTGCCGCTTCTGGTGTCCGCCTGTGCACTGGGGATTCTGGTGCTCCGATATGCCGTGGAGCAAATTAGAAATGCGCCGGACAAACAGTCGCGGGCAAATCTGGTGGGAGCATTTGCCGCCGTCATCGCATATGGGGCCGGATTGTTGACGCACTTCAGTTCGCCGGGCACCACACCATTGGCACTGCTGGTGTGCGGCGGGCTGATCGCGACGACGACGGCGCCGTCGGGCCGCTTGATTCCGGACAGGCTACGGACGCTCATGTCCGCCAAACGATTCGCGGCGGCCCGCACGATTGGCGCAGCCACGGCCCTCGCGGCCGCCCTGGCGGTTGCCGTACCCGCCACCATCGCCGAATGGCCCATGGCTGCCGGTGCCAGGGCGGTGGGGACCGGGGACACGGCACTGGCAGAGCAGCACTTCCAACTGGCCTACCAACTCAGGCCATGGGACAGCGATACCGCGTTGCTGGCCGCCCAGGCGTTCGCGGGAGATGCCACCAACGGCGACCAGGCGGCGGCCACCCACGCCGTCGAGTGGGCCAGCATCTCAACCGCCCGGACTCCGGACTCCGTGGAGGCAGGGCTCGCCCTGGCCATCGGGCACATCTACAGCGGCGACCTCGCTGCGGGGCGCGACGTCCTTGACGCCCTGATCATCAAGGCACCCAACTCATCGGGGCTGTACACCCAGCGCGGGGTGGCCGAATTTGGTCTGGGCGAGCCGGAACGGAGCATCAGCGATCTCAAGACGGCGGCATCACTGTCTCCAGATTCACCAACGCCGCTGAGGATCCTGGCCCAGGTCTACGAGCGCCTCGGTGAGGTGGACAACGCCACCGAGGCAGCAGCCAGGGCGGACCAGCTCGGCGGATAGCGAGGTCTCGACAAGCTCGACCACCGGGCACCGCTGGTTGAGCGGAGCTTGCGGAGCCGAAACCTGGGGGGCCGGGCGCGTCCCCGGCCACCGCCGTCGGGTGCGGGGGGCCCTCGACGGCGAGGGACCCAAAGTGAGCTTGCGAACTTTGGGAGCCTGCGGGGAGGTCTCGGCTTCGCTCGACCACCGAAACCAACGAGCAGCCGGAGCTACTCCCCTGCGGGCTGGGCGAACCAGATCATCGTTTCGCCGTACTTCTTCTGCGCGAACAGCTCCAGCGCATCGGGCCACACCGGCTGCGGGGACCGTGAGGAGCGCTCCACGACCACCACGGCCTCGGGGTTGAGCGACGGCGCCAGTGCCACCAGCACGGCCGCGAGCGAGTCCTCATCCAGCGGGTAGGGCGGGTCCAGGAACACCAGGTCCCAGCGGTCCACCCCGGCCAGTGAGACCCGCTGCAGGAACGATTCCACCTTGGAGCGTTGCACGCCCACCACGCGGCGGCGCAGGGCCTGGTTCATGGCCTCCGCGTTGCGCTGGCAGACGGCCGCAGCCTTGGCATCGAACTCCACCAGCTCCACCGAGGCGGCGCCGCGGCTGGCGCTTTCCACGCCCAGCGCTCCGGACCCCGCATACAGGTCAAGGACCCGGGCGTCCAGAATGACGTCCAGGGATTCCAGCCGGGAGAACAAGGCCTCCTTGACGCGGTCCGTCGTCGGCCGAGTGGCGTTGCCCGGCACCGAGACCAGGGGCGTGCCGCCGGACACTCCGGCAATGATCCGGCTCATCGGTGCGCTCCGGCGTCTGCCGCACTATCCGCGTTCAAGGAACGCCTCCTTCTCGGGGTTCAAATATGCTTCCATCGCGCTGCGCAGGGCCTGGTGGCCGTCCAGCGCGGGATCCTCGGCCACAATCTCCCACGCATCCTTGCGTGCGGCGGCGATCGTCGTCTCGTCGTGGGCCACGCGCAGGAACCGCAGGGCCGACCGTCCGCCGGACTGTGATGATCCCAGAATATCGCCCTCGCGGCGCAGTGCGAGGTCCTCCTGGGCCAGGACAAAACCGTCGGTGGTGGCGGCGACGGCGTCCAGCCGGCGCCGGCTCGGATGGACCGGTTCCAGCGTGGTCACCAGCAGGCAGGTCCCGGGCAGTCCGCCACGGCCCACCCGTCCACGCAGCTGGTGCAGTTGGGAAATGCCGAACCTGTCCGCATCCACGATGACCATCAGGGTGGCGTTGGGCACGTCCACGCCCACCTCGATGACGGTGGTGGAGACCATCAGATCCAGTGAGCCGGAGGCAAACGCCGCCATGGTTTCGGCCTTGACGGCGGGGTCAAGCTTGCCGTGCAGGATGCCGATCCGGGTGCCCGCCAACACGGGCTCGTTGCGCAGGAGCTCGGCGACGGTGGCCACCTCGGCCAGCGCCCGCTTCTCGCCGTTCTCGGGCGGCGGCCCCGAGCCGTCGCCATCTCCGTCACCCTCCTCGTCGGTGCCGATCTTGGGGCAGACCACAAACACCTGGTGTCCGGCGTCGATCTCCTCCCGGGAGCGGCTCCACAGCCGCGCCACCCAGCCGGGGTGCTCGGCCAGGCCCACCACGTGGGTGCCAATGGGAGCGCGCCCGGCGGGCAGCTCGGTGAGCTCGGAAACCTCAAGGTCGCCGAAGATGGTCATCGCCACGGTGCGCGGGATGGGGGTGGCCGTCATGACCAGCACATGCGGCGGCTTGGCGGCCTTGGCGCGCAGGGCATCGCGCTGCTCCACGCCAAAGCGGTGCTGCTCGTCCACCACTATCAAGCCCAGGTCGGCGAATTGGACATTGTCCGAGAGCAGGGCATGCGTGCCGATCACAATGCCGGCGCTGCCGGCGGCCGCGTCCAGCAGGGCCCGTTTCCGGGCGGCGGTGGGCATCGAGCCGGTCAGCAGCGTCACCTGGGTGCCGCCGTCGGCCCCGCCCAGCATGCCGCCCTCGGCCAGCGGGCCCATCATGGCCCGGATGGAGGCAAAGTGCTGGGCCGCGAGGACCTCGGTGGGGGCCAGCAGCGCGGCCTGGCCGCCGGAATCGATCACCTGCAACATCGCGCGCAGGGCCACCACCGTCTTGCCCGAACCCACCTCGCCCTGGAGCAGGCGGTGCATGGGGTGGGGCTTGGAGAGCTCGGTGGCCACCAGGTTGCCGATCTCCCGCTGCCCGGTGGTCAGCGTGAACGGCAGCCGGGCGTCAAAGGCGTCCAGCAGGCCGCCCACCGTCCCCGGACGCGAGGTCGCGGGCAGGGCCTCGGTCTGCGCGCGCCGGCGGGCCAGCGCCGTCTGCAGCACCAGCGCCTCCTGGTACCTGAACCGCTTGCGGGCCTGTTGCCACTCGCGTTCGGTCGAGGGGGTGTGGATGTGCCGGTAGGAGTGTTCCAGCGGCAGCAACCGCTCGCGGCCTGCCACGGCGGCGGGGATGGGATCGCCCACGGCGGCCAGGTCCACCACGGCCAGCAGGGCCGCCACGGACTTGGCAATGGCAAAGCTGGTCAGCTTCGCGGTGGCCGGGTACACCGGGATGGGCCGGCTGGCCATGAACTCGGCCTCGGCCGGCGCGAGCTCGTCGTCGGGCAGGAATTCAAAGCTGGGGTTGGTCAGGGTTGCGGCACCCTGGTAGCTGTTGACCTTCCCGGAGAACAACGCCAGCTTGCCCACGGCCAGCTGGGTCTTGGCGTTCCAGCCGTTGAAGAAGCTCATGCTCAGCGTGGAGCCCTGGGCGGAATCATCGGTGATCACCACCTCGGTGATGGAACCCTTGCGGCTGCGCATGGACCGGGTGCTGTTGGACGTGACCCGGCCCAGCACCGTGACATCCTCGTTGAGCGGCAGCTTGCCCAGCTCGGTGAGCTCGCCGCGGTTGATGTAGCGGCGCGGGAAATGGTTGAGCAGGTCCCCCACCGTGGCCAGCCCGAGTTGCTTCTCCAGCTTGGTGCCCGTGGGCGCGCCCAGGAGCCGGCCCAGCGGCAGGTCGAAGTCGTCGGGCGTGTGTGCGGGCTTAGGGGATTCCATGGGCATCTGCCGTGGCCGCGTTGAGGGCCGTAATGCTGACATTGGAGGGGTCTCCGGCAGTCCGGATCAGATCCAGCGCCAGCTCGGATTCGGGCACATGGACGTGCACCCGCCACGGGTAGCCGCCGGTGTCGTCGGCCTGCTCGGAGACGGCGCTCATGATCACCGAGTCCCCCAGCTCGTCGAGCTGCATGCGCAGCCCGGCGGCGGCCAGCGGGGTCAGCGAGATGGTGCACATGACCTCCACGCCGGTGTCCGCGGGCAAGGTGGCGGCCAGGTGCGGATCCTGGACGTCGTAGCCGGAGAGCGAGTCAAGCAGGGCTTCCTCGAGTTCCGTGCCGAGGATCGCCGAGCGCAGGCAGTCCAGCACCAGCAGCAGTCCGACGCCGCCGGCATCCACCACGTGGGCCGCTGTCAGCGGGCCAAGCTGGCTTTCGGTCAGCACGACGGCCTCGCGGGCACTGTCGACGGCGGCGTCCAGGGTCAGCGCCAGGGCATGGTTGCTGTCATCGCCGTTCTGGGCCGACTCGGCCGTCGCGGCGCCGCGCGCACTGGCCTCCAGCACGGAGAGCATGGTGCCGGGCATCGGATCGCTGAGCGCGGACCAGCAGCGGATGGAGCCGCGGTGCAGGGAGGCGGCCAAGAGCGGTCCGCTCAGGCGCTGCTGGCCGGCCAGGGGCTCGGCAAAGGCGGCGAGGAAGACGGAGAACAGCGTGCCGGAGTTGCCGCGGGCCTGTTCCATGGCGGCACGGGCGGCAGCGGCCATGACTGCGCCGGCGTCGGCGCCCTCGTGCGCCGCGGCGGCAGCGGAGGCAGCCCGGACGGTGAGGTAGAGGTTGGTACCGGTGTCGCCGTCGGCCACGGGGAAGATGTTGATGGCGTTGAGCCGGTCGCTGTGGTTGCCCAAGGTCTCCTCGGCCTTGGCCAGCCAGCGCCTCAACGCGTGCGCATTGGCGGCAATCCTAGACTGCAAAGTGATCCCATCCCGCTGTACCTACGCCAAAGCCGGAGGCGTCGCCGCCGGCCACTGTGACCGAGGGCAGCGAGCCGTCCCCGGGCATGATAGAGCCTATCGCAGTGAACCCCGCGGGCAGCTGTGCGACGTCGGCGAATGTGGCCAACAGGCCGTGGTCCTCGCCGCCGGAGAGCACCCAGGCCCACGGATTGGCGCCCACGACGGCGGCAATCGGCGCCATCTTGTCCACGAAGGCGCCCAGGGCCGCCGGGTCCAGGTCCACCCGCACACCGCTGGCCGCGGCGATCCTGGCGGCGTCGCGCAACAGCCCGTCGGAGACGTCCATCATGGCCGTGGCCCCGGCCAGCGCGGCGGCGGGTCCGGCGGCGAGCGGTGGCCGCGGGTGGCAAAAGTCCCGGGCGGCGTCGGCCATGGCCGGCGTGAACTTCGACGACGGCGTCGGGCCCTCCAGCAGCGCCCAGCCGGCGGCTGCAACTCCGGCGGAACCGGCGAGCGCCAGCACATCCCCCACCCGGGCCCCGGAACGCAGCACCGGCGCCCGGCCCTCAAGCGAGCCCATCACAGCCACCGTCACCACGATCTCGGCCCCGGCGGAGAGGTCTCCCCCGGCCACCGAGCAGTCCGTGGCGCCCAGCTCTTCGATGGCGGCGACCAGCCCCTCGGCCAGCCCCTCCACCCAGGCCACCTCGGTGGTGCCGGGCAGGGTCAGGCTCACCACCAGTGAGGTGGGCACGGCGCCCATGGCGTTGATGTCGCTGAGGTTCTGCGCGGCGGCCTTGAAGCCGACGTCGTAGCCGGTGGTCCGGTAGCCGTTGGGCCACTGGAGCCGGAAGTCCTTGTCCTGCACCTGGGTGTCGATGGAGACCACCATGCGCCCGTCCGGGGCGGCCAGCACGGCGGCGTCGTCGCCGGGGCCCAGCAGCACCGACTCACTGCCCTTCAGGCGCGGGAAGATCCGGGCCAGCAGGGCGGATTCGGAGAGTTCTGCCACAGTCAACGTCATGCTTCAACCGTATATGGCGGCACGGACAAGCGCCCAAGCAAGGGGTGCCCGGGCCGGTGCCGGCTGAATGGGGGCAGTTCCCAGCCAGTAGCATGGACAGGTGCCCCGACTCCTCCCGCAGACCGCCAGGCGACCTCTTGTCCAAGGCACCATTGCCGTCGCCGCGCTGTTGTCCCTGTGGCTGGTGGCGGCCATCGTGCTCTTCGCGAATCCGCCGCAGTCGGCTCCCCAGCACGCCGACGCCGTCATCATGCTGGGCGGTGCCAGCCGGGAACGCCTGCCGGTGGCCCTGGGCCTGGCGGAGAACTCTCTGGCACCAACCCTGGCCATCTCGCACACCAACAGCGCCGGCAACGTCAGTGCCGATGCACTGTGCAACTACGCGGGGGTCATCAATGTGAAGCTGGAATGTTTCAAGGCCGGCACCCTGGACACCCGGGGCGAGGCCGCGGCCATCGCGGACCTCATTGCTGCGAAGGGGTGGCATTCGGTGGTTGTGGTGACATCGCGGTACCACGCCACACGGGCCCAAACCCTGATCTCGCAATGCACCTCCGCACATGTCCAAATGATCGTTTCGGAGCCAAAGATTTCCATCGCCCAATGGCTGCGCCGATTTGTCATTGAGACCGGTGGCCTCTTGGATGCGTGGCTGTCGCCCCAATGCAAGGCACCCCGGTAACCTCCCGCCCCCATCCCGGGGCACCCTGCCAAATGTGAATAGTCGCTGGCATAGTGTAAGAATTTAAACGGCAGCATCTGCTGCACTACGCCAAATTCAGGGGACATCGTGGGACAACCTCCATCGCGCTCCGGCCCCTACCCCGCTGGCCGGCATATGCGCCAGCCAAGGATGCGAAGCGTTTCGGCGCGGCCCGCTGCCGGCCGGACGAGGCCTGTGTTCCTGACGGAGCTGTGGGATGCCAAAGCTGAGGCGAAGGTGGAGGCACCTCTGCCGGTTCCCGCTCCAGCCGGCACCGACGAACGCCAATTGCGTTTGAAAAAGAAGATTGCGTTGCTTATGGTCATCGCGGTTTCACTGGCCATACCGGCGCTCATTGCCGCCCTCGTTTTCCTGCACTGACCGGCCAGCAGAATTCTTGCAGGCCGGCACCCATTTCCGGCGTACACCGCATCGGACACGGCTTCGATTGGCCCAGCCCCGAGCGCTCCGGCGAAAGCATTGCTTTTTGTCCGGCAGCGGCCCACCCTATGGCTAGGGGGAATGAGGATTCTGGTCTCTTGGCCAAGGATCTGCCATGAAATCAAGGCCCCGCACGCACCCCGTCCTGGCTTTCATTGCCAG
Organism: Pseudarthrobacter sp. P1; assembly: GCF_050156935.1. Lineage (NCBI taxonomy): Bacteria > Bacillati > Actinomycetota > Actinomycetes > Micrococcales > Micrococcaceae > Pseudarthrobacter > Pseudarthrobacter sp. P1. The sequence continues at coordinate 1,559,759 of NZ_CP189584.1, forward strand.
CTTGGCCTTCGTGGCCACGGCCGCCTCGGTTTCGGCCGCCGCACCTTCGGATCCGCCGGCCAACCCGATCAGTGGCTTTTTCATTACCCTCAGCACCACTGATGCGGCCAACATCCAAAAACTCACGGACATCAAAGCCGTGGGCGGCGATACCGTCATCGCCTTCGGGAACACACTCAGGCCTGCATCCTTGGCCACGGTGCCCGCGGACTGCCTGATCGGCGGTGTCAACTGTGCACAGGCTGCTGCCACCGGCGTGGCCATCGGCCGGATCTTTACCTATTCGGACGGCAGTCATTGGGGAACCGTTGCGCTCAAATGCCCGCGGGACATGAGCATCACCAGCAACGGCAAATTGTTCACCATCTTGGTTTTTGCCGCCCAAGGTGGAGCCTGCAATTCACCCAACGGAATCTACGACGTTGTCGTGGTCAGCGGTGGAAACCCTGCGGCTGCCGACGCGGCAGTCTCCATGGCTGCGGCTGCCACCACACTGGGAATGCATTTTTACGCCGGGATGCCCGACCCCATCAAGAGGACCGACCTGAACAACCTGCCGGATCTTTCCTACCTCGATACCTTCAACCAGTTCACCATCCGCTTCCTGCAGTTCCAAGCGGCCGTGAACAATGTCGCCGGGTTGGCGGGTTTCTACCATCACATGGAAATGCCACTAAGCGACAGCACCTATTTCGACCCGGTGCTCACGCTGTACACCGTGCAGAACCAGGCGATAGCCCGGATCCTGCCCACCCGTGCCGCCGTCGTCAGCCCCTACATCGACTCGCGCATTTCATCGGGAGGCCACATCACTCCGGCCCAGGCGGGCAACGCGGCCAGACGAATCGCACTGACCCGAAGTGGCATCGCCCTGTACATTGCCGTCCAGGACGGGATGGGAACATCCTTGGGTGGTTCCTATTTTGGCGACGAGGCGGCCCTGCCGGTGGACCAATATGCCGCGGCCTACGTAGGAGCGGGGGCATGGGGCAGCAAATATGTGGCCCCCAACCGTGACTTCTATCTGGCAGCTGCCCAGGGCGTAGCCGGCACAGGTGCAACCCTGTGGGCCAATATGGAAGGAATGGCTCCGCCCGTAGGCACCAACACCTGCGACACCAACACGCGGGGACAGACGACGAAGGCACGCATCGACCGCCAGCTCCAGCAAATGGCCAACGCTCCGGCGAAGGTCATCTCGTTCATGTGGGACTCGTACTACACCTGCACCGTCAACGGCCAGACGCTGGCCCAACAGATCAAGGCCGGAAACACCACGCCCGTGATTACCGACGCATTCTTCAATGCGGCCACAGGTGCTGTCCAAGTGACGGGGTTCAACCTGAGCGGTGCCACTGTTGCGGTGAAATGGACCGACGCTGCGGGGCAGGTCCGGGGAGCCACCGTCGCTGGCAGCGGCTACAACGCCGCCTACGGGCAACAGCAGGGATTGAACCCCCGGCTGCAAACCATCACGGCACTCGTGGGCCCAACCACCGTGGGGCCAGGGAAGTACTACATGGTGAACGTCACCAACGGCTGGGGACAGACGAACGACGCATACTTTTCGAAACTCGGCTAGCCACTCGGATTCCTTGCCGACAACGATCCGTGCGAACATTGGATATCTCTGTTCCAGCCGTTCCTGTCCCGTTAACCAGCGCACTCACTCGCGTTAACCCCGGGCAGCTAGGCTCCAACGGATCAATACACCTATCGCTGGGGGAAAAGCTATGCCCGTCGTCATGCCGATTTTCGGTACCCGTCCGGAGGCCATTAAGATGGCTCCCATCGTGGCCGCCCTCGAACAGTCGGAGCTCTTCGACTGCGTGGTCACCGTGACCGGACAGCACCGCGAAATGCTGGACCAGGTCAACCAGCTCTTTGGCATCGTCCCGGACCACGATCTGGACATCCTGCAGCCCGGCCAGTCCCTCTCGGCCATCATGACCCGCACCATCGACGGGCTGGACACGTTGTTCAAGGCGGGCAAGCCCGACGCCGTCATCGTCCAGGGCGACACCACCACCTCCACCGCCGGAGCCATCGCCGCGTTCTACCACGGCATCCCGGTCATCCACGTCGAGGCGGGCCTGCGCAGCGGCAACCTCCACTCCCCCTTCCCGGAGGAGGCCAACCGCAAGATCACCAGCCAGATCGCCAGCCTGCACCTGGCCCCCACCAGCACCAGCCGGGCCAATCTGCTGGCCGAGGGCATCAACGCCGACGACGTCGTGGTCACCGGCAACACCGTCATCGACGCCCTGCTGGCCACCGTGGACAAGAACATCCCCTTCACCGACCCGCAGCTGGAGGAACTGGCCGCCAGCGGGCGCAAGATCCTGCTGGTCACCACGCACCGCCGCGAGAACCAAGGCGATGCCATGCGCGGCATGGGCCGGGCCCTGGCCCGCATCGCCGACGCCGAACCGGACCTGGTGATCGTGCTGCCGGCGCACAAGAATCCGGTGGTCCGCGAGGCCGTCCTGCCCGCACTGGAGGGCAAGACCAACGTGATCGTCACCGAGCCGCTGGCCTACGGTGAATTCACCCGGATGCTGTCGCTGGCCCACATCGTCCTCACCGACTCCGGCGGCGTCCAGGAGGAGGCCCCCAGCCTGGGCAAGCCGGTGCTGGTGATGCGGGAGAACACCGAGCGCCCCGAGGCCGTCACCGCCGGCACCGTGAAACTGATCGGCACCGGCGAGGAGAAGATCGTCGCCGAGGTCCACCGCCTGCTCCACGACCGGGACCACTTCGCCTCCATGGCCAACGCCGTGAACCCCTACGGCGACGGCCGGGCCGCGGCCCGCACCCTCGCCGCCATCGCCCAGCTCCTGGGCACCGGCACCCGCATCGACGAGTTCGGCACCGCCTGCGTCTAGCCACCACGGCGTCCAAGCAAAAGAACGCAAGGGGCGCAGCACAATCCTGTGCTGCGCCCCTTGCGTCTTGCCTTGCTAGAGGATCTCCGCCAGCCACTGGGGTGCCACCGCTGCGGTGTCGAACCGGGCGGCATAGTCCCGCGCGGCATCCACCTCGTGCCGCATCCCTGCGGCGTCGTTGCTCAGTTTGAACACCGTGTTGGCCCCATCGTTGGTGTCTTGGACCAGCCAGCGAGATCCGAAGATGCCTTCCACACCGGGCCGCGGCCAAAAGACCGGCACGGCCCCACTGGCCATTCCCTCAGCCGGGGCCAGATGGAAGCTTTCATCGGAACTGGGCGAAAGAACAAATCCGATCTTGCGCAGCCACGAGCCCATGTCGGCACCGAAGGGCTCGAAGACAATGGCATTCCGCAGCCTTTCGTCGGCTCCAATGCGGGCAAACAATTCCGTGTAGGCCTCGCGCTGGAAAGGCTTCTTCCACTCGTAGTCGTATTCCCAGGGCATCCGGCCGCGAACGTGGAGCGTGTACCGCTCGTCGAGCTCCAACAACTGCTCCATCAGGTCAACCGCCCGGTCCAGGCGCTTTCGGATCGGGACAATCCCGACCATTCCCAGCCTGAATTCGCTGCCATCGAGTTTCGGCCGTGCCAGGTCCCCGGCATCGACGGCGTTGGGGATGACTTTGATGTTGACCGATTCCCAGCCCTCGACGGCGCGGACCCGCTCGACATACAGGTCGGAAACGCAGACCAGGGTATCAATTTCCGTGGTGTCGATGGCAGGCAGCCAGAGGCCGTTCAACTCGAACATGTGCAGGCGGACAATGAGCTTTTGACGCCGGCGTTTGTTGTTTGAGTACCACACGGCGTTGGGACCGGCCCATTCGCAGACAATGACGTCGGCCCATTCCAGCAATGCCTCGGATTCCTTCACATTGTGGGTGTGAAGCGTCGGCCACCTGTCGAACTTCAGTTCAATGTCGGCCCGCTGCATCAGCAGATCCACCAACTCGCCGGCAAATTTGAAATCGTGGCCCGCCAGGAGGACACGCGTTGGTTTCCTTCGGCGGGGAATCAATGCATAGTCCACTTCCGTGCACTGGAAATGTCCCTCCAAGCGCTGTGCCGATGCCGTTACCGAATACTCGGCCACGGCGTGTGAAACGCGGGCGCGCAGCTCTTCCGTCACTGTGCCCAGGCCGGCCAGCACTCCCACCACGCTTTCGGGTGAGTCATCGTCGATGAAGAGCGGATAGTCGGCCCCCAGCAGCCGTTCATGCGCAGCTGTCCTGTTCAGCAGCGGAGGAATGCCCATGGCGGCTGCCTCAAGGACCTTGGTGGAAATCTCGAAACTGTCGTTCATCGATCCTGAACGCCAGCTCAGTGCCACATCCTGGTGCGCCAGAACCCCCGCTGCCGCATCGCGGCTCAGACCCCCCAGCCAACGGATGGAATCTGAAACGATGGCCTCCCGCATGGTCCCGGCCCAGTCGGGACTCTTTGGATCCTCCTGGAATTTGTCACCGATCATTGTCAGCGTCGCGCGCAGTCCAGCGGCCTCGAGCTGTTCGGGCAATCCACACATTTCCAGGGTCCGCCAGCTCTGCGCAAACTTTCCGGAATATGCAAGCCTCAGGCCAGCGCTGCCACCGACGGGCCGTGCAGGGTGGAAATACTCATCCGGAACCATGGGATTGAGCAGCAAGGTCTTTCCGCAGGCCTCGGGCGCGATCGATTCCAAATAGGCCCGGGCGTCGGGGGTCTGGGCGAACATCCGATGGGCACGTGCCGCCATTTTCCGGATGTCCTGCAGTTTCTTGTGCCCAAGTTTGGAGATGGGGTGTGGAATGTCGGTGATGTACAGCCAGGACTTCGGACCCAGCCTGGCCGAATTCGCCACGTGGGTGGACACGGCGAATCCACGGGAAATCACGACATCGAAATCTTGTTCACTGTCCAAGGCGGCCATGCGTTGGGCCGCCAGGCGCGCAGTCAACTCCCCCGGCGTGGAATCGTCGCGCTCGGCCCACGGATCCACAATGTGGACATTCTCCAGGTGGGCAATCCGTTCCATCGTTCCGGGGCGCTCCACCGCAGCCTTGAGCAAGACGGTGACAGTTGAGTTTGTCCGGGACAGCGTCTCGGCCATGGACAAGAGCCAGATGGCGGAGCCGTCGATGATGTTGAGGTTTACATCCCCATACAGCAGGATCTTGCGGGTTCCGGCTCTCGGATCGCTGAGCAAATGACTGTCCAATCTACCTAATACCCCCGCGGGAATAGTCAATGAGTTCTGAGAGCATGCCCAGATGAATGTCTTCGGTCCAGGCCGGATCATCGGCCTCCGGACCAACCACCACGTCCGCGCTCCCCGCCAGCTCGCCCGTGTAGCAGTCAGGGACTGCACCGGAGGCTATGTAGCACACCAGGATGCCGCGCCGCCGGGCGACGGCGAGCGCGGCCTGGAGCTCGGCGAACAGTGCCGATCCACCGGCGGATTCCGTGCCGAACCACGGCCCCGAGGCGAAAGCCAGCTGGTCGATGATCAGTGTCCCTGCACTGGTCTTTTCCAGCTGGTCCCGGGCCGTGCTGGGCGACAGGCATTCCAAGGACCGCTGTGAGCGCATCAGTTCCCGCAATACCGGGGTGGCAATGCCTATCAGCCGCCGGCCTTCCCCGGGGCTCGACGACGGGGCGGCGGCGCCGAGCATCTGGTTTAGGCGTGCCTGCCGTTCGAGGGCCGGCGCGACGTCGGCCGCCATGCGGCCCACCACGGGGGTGCCGTCCCGGGAAACCACGGGCGCGGTCGACGCCGTCGCCCCGTCCACGCCCGCGGCCCCGGGAGCCGCGGTCTTGCCGTCCTGGAGGGCTTTCACAACATTTTCAAGGCTCTTCTGCGCCACGGCCGATTGGCTCTGCACATCAAGCAGTCTGTCTTTGGTGGACCGCGACGTGGTCGCTTGACTCCACTCGAGCAGTATCAGCCGGTAGGCGGCATACAACACCGCCAACAGCACCAGCACGATGGAGACCAACACGTAGCCGGGCCAGCCGGTGGCGGCGAACAGGACCACGGACGCAAGGCCCAGAACGGCCAGGACCGCGATGAACTGCACCACCCTGCTTTTGAAGACTTTGCGCATGTTCCGCCCCGTGCCCTTTGCCATCACGCAGCACCACCCGACGGGCCGCCGGCCAGCGCCAGATCGAGGGCTCCGCGGGTGTCGACCACAATCTTGCCCGCCAGGAGTCCGCGGTCCAGGTTCCGCACCTCGTCGTGGTCAACCAGCACCACCACCACTGCGGAACGCAGGATGGCCTCCTCAATGCCTGCCAGGTGGGCATTGCTTTGCCCCGACAGGCCGTGCGGCAGCTCGTCCACGTGCGGTTCGGCAATGTTGATGCGGCGCCCTGGCAATCCTTCGGCCAGGCCGGTGGCAATCTCGACGGCGGGCGACTCGCGCAAGTCGTCAATGTTCGCCTTGAATGACAACCCCAGGACGGCGAGCTCGGCGTCCGCCGGCAGACCGGCCAGGGCCTCGACAACCTTGCCATGGACCCAGCCAGGCTTTGCATCGTTGACCGTCCGTGCTGTGCGGATCAACTGCGCTTCCTGAGGTGCGGCGGCCACAATGAACCACGGGTCGACGGCGATGCAGTGGCCGCCCACGCCCGGGCCCGGCTGGAGGATGTTCACCCGTGGATGGTGGTTCGCCAGGCGGATCAGTTCCCAGACATCAATGCCCAGCTTGTCGCTGATGACCGAGAGCTCGTTGGCAAAGGCGATGTTGACATCGCGATAGGAATTCTCCACCAGTTTGGCCATCTCCGCGGTGACGGCATCGGTCAGCAGGATCTCGCCCTGGCAGAAGGTGGCGTACAACGCCTTTGCCAGTACCGCGGCCTCGGGGGTGATTCCACCAACAATCCGGTCATTGGTGACCAGTTCAATCATGACCCTCCCGGGCAGGACCCGTTCCGGGCAGTGGGCCAGGAGGATCGCCGGCTTGCCGTTGGCGCCGTCCAAACTGAGGTCCGGACGCAGGGCCAGCAGATAGTCGGCCAGGTGCCGGGTTGCGCCCGGCGGCGACGTCGATTCGAGAATGACCAGCTCGCCGCCCTGCAGCTGCGGGGCGATCCCCCGCGCTGCGGCTTCAATGTAGCTCAAGTCCGCGCTGCGGTCCGCCAGGAACGGGGTGGGTACGGCCACGATGTACGCCTGCGCTGCCGGCGTCGACGTCGTGGCCTTCAGGCTTCCGTTGCTGACGGCACCTGCAACATGGATGCCCAGGTCCGGTTCCACGAAGGGCACGCGGCCCGCGTTGACCGCATCCACGGTGCGCTGGTTGACGTCGACGCCGATGACGTCCAGGCCGTTGGAGGCCAGGATGGCGGCCGTCGGCAGCCCGATGTACCCGAGGCCGATCACGGCCACGGTAGTGATGTTCTGCATTACTGTTTCCCCCTCATATGGTGATGTGCTCCCGCGGGCTGCCAAAGAAGGCCACCGCGCCGGTCGCTAGAAGCTCCCTGTCCGCGGCGGACCAGCTGTGGCGCGCACCCGGGGTTTGCTGGAAGTAGTTGTACTTGTCTGCCGAATAGATGGAGCCGCCAGCCGCGGCCAGAGCCGCCAGGAACGGTGCGGACGCATCGCGTGCCACGTCCTCAAACGGATGCTCGCGAAAAACCGACCTCGCACCGAGAATCGTTGACCCCGTGACCGTGTCCGTGAAGCGGTGCTCGTGGCGCTCGGCTCGGAACACGGATGCATTTGCCCCGGGAAAGTACGTGAAATGCGCCTGCTTGCCCACCACCGCTGCCCGCGAATACGCCAGCGCCTGCAGCTGGTCGTTGAGATAGTGGGGCCCGTAGTAGTCGGTGCAGTCCATCAAGGCCAGGACATCGCCGTCGGCGGCCCCCACACCGAGGTTCAGGACTCCCCCAAGGCCCAGTCTCTGCGGCAGCTGGACTGCCTTCACCGGGCCCACCCCATACTCGGCCTGGAGCATTTGCCGCTGCTGGCCCGTCAGGAAGAAGTCCTCGGTCAGCAGCACCAGTTCGGCCTCAACACCGCGCTGGGCAGCAAACGTGCTGAAGATATGGTCCAGTTGCTGCGGGCTGCTGGCGCTGACAAGGGCCGTGACCGAGGGCAACCGGACGGGCCGGGACCGTTCGGGCAGCACCAATGCCACCACGGCTTCCGCGCGGTGGGCATACGAGTGCGCCGCCCAAATCCGGCGCTGCGCTTGATGGACGCTCCGGCTGCCAAGCTCCGGATTGCGCACCATGGCGGCGGTCAGATTTGCCGCGGCAGTTCTGGTGCCGGCAACCGGAATCTCACCCCCGGGAAAGAACTCCGGCAGGGCCGCGCTGGGTGCCGATATGACAGGAGTCCCCGAGGCCGTGATTTCGAATATCCGCCGCGCGCACATGCTGGGCGACTCGGTCACGGAATTCACGTTCAGAAACACCTTGTAGGCCTTGTAGGCGGTGAGCATTTGGTCGTAGCCCAGGGAACCAACAACCCGCTTGCCGAAGGGGGCGGGGAATTGGTAGTTCGCGTCCCCGTCCAGCTCCCGCGAAAAAATCTCCAACCCATGGGTCATGGCCTGGCCCGCGTCCAGTGCTCCACCCAGCAGATCCTGCATCTGCTGGCGGCGCTCGGGGAACTTGTGGGCAAAGTACATTCCGGCAAAGGCCACATCCCGTGCATGCCAGCCGTGCGGGGGCCGGACGGGATTGTGGATGGCGGGTTGGGCGGCGAAGGGCAAAACCGCAACTCTAGCGTGGCCCAGATCGCGGTGGTAGTCCGGGATCCTGTTCTCATCGGAGGTCAGGACGACGTCGAAGAGCCTGGCCGCGGGAAGAAAGTCAGCATAGTGGGGCGGATCCTCTTTGTTCCAGAACACGGAGGGAATGCCGTGCCCACGGCACCAGGAGAGCAGTTCCTGGAATTCGGCCTTGGGGCCGCTGCTGCCTGTGAGCTGGTACTTCCAGCTTCCGGAGTTTCCACTCCACGCAGATTCAACAAAGAGGAAATCAATGGTGCCCTCCCCCAGCTGGGTGCGCCATGAATCCCGTGTGAGGAACACCAGGTCCCACTCATGGTCAAAGGCCCGGGCGGAAAAATCGTCGAGGATCACACCGACCCTAAGGTCCGCCCTCCTGGGTGCGGGCCGGGGCTCGGCGGCTGGAACGAACACCAGGCGACGGTTCCGGCCCCGCCCTGACCAGCCACCCTCGGCGCCGCTGATGTCCGACGGCAGCAGGCTCCCGCGCTTTAATGGCCGTTTCCTGTGCCACGCCATGAGCTGGGACAGCCCGCCTCGCCGAAGGTGCCACCCGGCCTCCCGCAGGTTGCCAGCGCCGACGCGTCGTTTTGCTGCCGGAATTTCGGCTTCTGGCGACGCGGGCAGCGGGCCACCATGGACCTCAATCGATTCGATTGGTACAACTGCCATCGCTCGTCCCCCAGGGCCTCTTCCCCCGGCGTCCCCGGAGTGAATCTAGAGTATGCCTTGGCGAAGCATCCGGAGCGTGAACAGGCGGTGAAGGCGCCGGAAAGACTTGCTGGCCTGCACCCCATCCGCCACATGGACCGCCGGTGAACGGCAGGCAAACAGTTTCACCATCAATGGGCTAAAATGGCATGGGGGATGCTTCTTTCATTGAAGCCCGGCACCGCTGCACCAAGGGACCGACAAGGTCCGGTCACGCGTGTCCTCCACCGCATCGAGGCACACGGGGATAGGAAATAAAAACATGACGGTTCAGGCTGTAATTTTGGCTGCAGGTATGGGCACCCGGCTGGCACGGCCACACCCGAAGTCCATGACCGAGCTCAACGATGGCCGCACCATCATGCACCAGCAGCTCCACAACCTGCAGTCTGCCTTTGCAAAGAAGCTTCGCCTCACCGTTGTGGTGGGCTACAAGCTGGAGCAAATCATGGAGCATGTCCCGCACGCCTCGTTTGTCTACAACGAGAACTTTGACCAGACCAACACCTCCAAGAGCCTCCTGAAGGCGCTGCGCAACGCCGGCAAGGGCGGCGTGCTCTGGATGAATGGCGATGTGGTGTTTGACCCCCAGATCCTGGAGCAGCTCCATCCCCTGATCAAGGCCGACCAGTCATTTGTCACTGTCGACGTGTCCTCCGTCGCTGACGAGGAAGTGAAGTACACCGTAGACGCCGACGGCTTCATCAGCATGCTCTCCAAGCAGGTGCCCCAGGACGTCGCCCTGGGCGAGGCAGTAGGCATCAACTTCGTCTCCAAGAAGGACAAGAAGAAGTTGATCCAACGCCTGGAAGAGGTTGAGGAACAGGACTACTTCGAACGCGGCATCGAGCTCACCATCGAGGACGACGGCGTCCAGTGGCTTCCCGTGGACATCAGCCAGTTCTACGCCGTTGAGATTGACTTCCCCGAAGATCTGGTCCGGGCCAACGCCAGCATCTAACCGCCTAGCGGCCTGCCGTCAAACATATGGACGGCAACCCGTGTTTCATCATCAGATGTTGAAACACGCCCGCCCAGTCGCCGAAATCTCAACCTGTTGGTACCAAAGGTCCTATGGAGAAGAATTGGATAACACACCAAAATCCCTGCCCAGCCGTCTCGCCCATGGTGTCTCATGGCGTGTGAAGAAATACAATAAAAAGCGCATTCAGAGGAAAAATCCCCTTGAATCACAAAAGAGCGCTCCGCAGCCCAAACAGGACTTCCGAACGCTTTGGGGCGAACACTGGTATGACCACCCTGTAAATGAATCAGATGTCTTTTATGAATCATTCTCAGGCAACGGCGCTCTTTGTAATCCGGAAGCAATCTTTAGCGATCTCCTGGAAGCATCCGACCTGGGTCATTTGAATCACGTCTGGTCGATGGCAAACGTTGATCTAAAAGAAAAATTCGACAAAGAATTCAGCCATCATAAAAATGTCGAATCGGTTCTATATCAGTCCGCTGAGTACTATCGGCGCCTATCCACAGCCAAGTACCTTATAAACAACGCCACCTTCCAGCCATCATTCGCAAAGCGTCCCGAACAGATCTATCTGAACACATGGCATGGCACGCCTCTCAAGAAGATGGGCTACGATCTCGATGAAGGCGCAGTCGGGGCCAAGAACATCATTCGTAACTTTTGTGCAGCCGACTACTTGGTCTCCCCCAACAGATTCACAACCGATACGATGTACAGTGGCGCTTATCGGCTGAACGGTGTTTTCCGCGGAAAGATTATCGAAGAGGGATACCCTCGCATCGATCATCAATTTGGCGGATCAACACAGAAAAATGAGACGATCAAGCAGCTTCGGCGTCTTGGGGTGAATATCGATGAAAAACCCATCGTCCTCTACGCACCCACGTGGAAAGGCTCCTCTTTCTACCGGCCCGAGAACGAAGCTGCAGAACTCCTCACGCGCATCAAGAACCTTGAAGCAATCGACACCAGTGGAAGCCAGTTCTTCCTAAAAGTTCATCAACTAGTGTACGCAAAGGCCCTAGAGCTTCCTGAAATCATCCCCTATTTGATTCCGAACGATGTTCCAACCAATAAAGTCTTGGGCATCACGGATGTTCTGGTGACGGACTATTCGAGCATTTTCTTTGATTTCCTCACCACAGGACGCCCGATCCTCTTTCACACACCAGACCGGGCCAACTACGATGAGGTTCGCGGACTGTATCGGGACGCAGAAACACTTCCCGGTCCCTACTCAGAGACCATAGAAGAACTGTCGCATCTGATAAATGCAGTTGGTACCGGGAATGACTTTGACCCCTGCGTCTCTCATCGTGAAAAGTACGACGCTGCACGTCGCGACTACTGCGCCAACGAAGACGGACAGGCGGCCGCGCGAATAATCGACATAGTATTCCGCGGAGTCGAGCAGAACTATAATGTATATTCATTGCCGCACCAGGCCAAGGAATCTCTCCTCATATTTTTGGGAGGCATGAAGCAGAACGGCATTACCACCTCGGCGCTGAATCTCCTCAAAAACCTCAACTATGAGAGATTCGATGTCTCGGTCCTGGTTCCCGAAATAACTGAAGACTCACATCCACACATCTATGGCGAAATAGATCCCCGTGCACGCCAGTTCTTCCGGTTGGGAAGATTTCCTGCCACAAGTGAGCGAATCAAGCTTCACGCTGATTTCCTGCGGGACGGTGTAGAGCCGGGGGGAACAGTTCCAGAAAAGGTTCAGCAAGTTTTGACAGCTGAATGGGGTAGACTATTCGGTAATGCAACGTTCGACTATATTATCGATTTTAGTGGCTATTCTGGATTTTGGTCATACATTCTGCTGCAAGGCAATGCTAAACAGAGGTCCGTGTGGCTCCACAACGACCTAAGTGCCGACCAGGCTCGAGAGATCAACGGCAAGCGGCCAAACAAGATTCCTTTGGGCGGAACTTTTACGTCATACCAGTTCTTTGACAATCTCGTATCCGTGTCTGATTCACTCCAGGGCATAAACTCTCGATCCCTGAGTAAGTATGCAGATCCCCAGAAGTTTTCTGCAGCTCATAACACGATTGACATTAATAAGATATTGTCAATGGCCCGACCTGCTTCTTTAGTTCCGACGGATGTACAATTGTCGGAAACTATTTCTGTTGATAGCCTCGAAGCAGCCGTTTCTCAGCTGCGAGCGATATTCCCATCAAAGGATGTGAAGGCTGAACTTAATAGGTTTGATACACTGGACCGTATTCTGCCAAACGAGCTAGACGTTACCACATTTATAACGGCCGGCAGACTGTCGCCTGAAAAGAATCACGAACGTCTGATCCGGGCATTTTCGATTGTTTATCGCGAAAATTCAAATATTCGCCTAATTATCATGGGTGATGGGCCGCTAAAGTCCCGCCTCAAATCACTTGTTAGCGAGCTCGGCCTATCAGATAGCGTTTTTCTTGCGGGACAAATTCGAAACCCTTATGAGATCATGGCAAGGGCCGACTGCTTTATTCTGTCGAGCGATTACGAAGGTCAACCAATGGTCATTCTAGAAGCTATGACGCTTGGATTGCCCGTAATTACTGTCGAATTCGGCGCTGCGCGGAGTTCAGTTAACGCTGACCAAGGGGTAGTTGTCTCCCGTTCCGTTTATGGATTGGTAGAAGGAATTCGCAGTTTTCTCAGTGGCGACATTGGCGCACCGATCTTCGACCCGGTTGCCTACAACGCTTCGGCGATTCGTGAATTCGAGAAGGCAATCGGTGCGGGAGTTAGAGTCCACCAACAACCGGCCCTGACGTGACCCAAACGCCAAAAGGGCTATCCGAATGACGGCAGTAATCTTTTCGTATGGGATGGATCAAGCCGGTGGCCGGGGTGGACTACCCCGGTGATCTGGCGGTAGTGCGCTCGTGGTTCCCTGACGATGCGGCGTGTTTGGACTACTTGGACTGGCTGAGGTGGCCCGATGGCTTCCTTTGTCCGCATTGCCGGGCCAGTAAGGGCTGGCGTTTGCCCGCCGGCGGGTGGTCTTGCGGAGGGTGCCGCAAGCGGGTGAGAGTGCTGGCGGGAACCATTTTCCAAGACACAAGGACCCCGCTGACCGTGTGGTTCGAGGCCGCCTGGCTGATGTCGGTGACGAAGAACGGGGTCAGCGCCGCATCCCTGAAGCCCCTGCTCGGTCTGGGCCCGTACGAGACCGCGTGGGCAATGTGCCACAAGCTGCGCACCGCGATGGGCCGTACCTCGTCGGACCTGCTTTCGGGCGATGTCGAGGTCGACGAAACCTTCATCGGCGGGGTCAAGACAGGCAGCAAGCGGGCTCTTCGCGGTTCGTGGTGAAAACCGCTATTGCGATGCATGATCCGCCGCTGTTTTGGCGGCGCTTGGCGAGCATGATGCGTGTCGTGTAATTGGCACCATTGACGAAGCCCCTGCCGGTCCGTTTGATGTTTTTGATGCTGGTGTTGTTGGCTTCGACCTTTCCGGGCTCTCCGTCATTCACCACGAAACGTGAAGAGCCGGTGAAGTCGTGGGCGAAGCGCAGGACATCGTCCTCGTAGGTGTCCAGGCGTTTGAGCAGGGAACGCACCGGGCCCATCGCGGGCCGGCCGCGCTTCCCGGTCGGTGGCGGGAGCGGATTCAGTCCCACCCCGCGGGCAATCAGGCGCCGGTACCGGCGCCGGTATCCGCGCAGCACCCACTTGTTCAGGCTGGTCTTGCCTGCCGCTTTGGCCCCGTCCACGGCCACGAGCATCTCCACCAACAAATCGGCCATCCGCAGCGGCCAGTCCTGCCCGCCGGCCTCGGCGATCCCGGCCAGTTCCCGGAGGTGGTGCGCGTTGCACAACCCATGCCGGACCGGGTAGCGGCGGTAGGCCGGAAGCCCGGCGTGCACCGCCACCCCGTTGAAGCCGTGCCCCAGGATCCCGCCGGCTTCAATGGACCCGCCGCTGCGTGCCGGGGCCAGATGCAAGAGCGTCACCGCCCCGGTGGAGGCCACATGCACCCAGGCCAGCTTCCCCTGAACCCGGGCCCCGGTCTCATCAAAGTGCGCCACCCCTGCGTGGCGCACCCGGGCCCTGGCCGCTTCCAGGAACGGTTCGAGCAGCTTCTTCGCCCGCGGTTGCAGGGAGGCCAGCCACCCGGTGGAGACCGGGGCACCGAAGGCGTCGGCCATCAGCTCGGCGGTGCGGGCCACCGGCAGGTGGTGCCGGCCCATCAGCTAGGCGCCCAGCCCCTGGATCCTTGGCCCGTAGCAGGTGGTGGCGGTGGCCTCGGCCGGGAAGGGCGCTTCGCACTGGTGCCCGCAGGAGCATTGGCGGGTGCGTGCCCGGTGCTCGGTGATGTGCAGCCGGATCGCGGGCAGGTCGAAGACCTGCCGGAACCGCTCTCCGGTCACCGGTCCCTGGGAAACATCCAGCCCGCAGCGCCCGCAGCGGTCCGGTTCGTGGATCGGCACCACATCGGGGGTATCGACCGGTTCCGGGCGCATCCCCGGATCCCCGGACTGCTTGCCCGGGGAACGGCCCGAGGGCCGGCGCAGGGACCGTGGCGGCGGTTTGGTGAACGCGTCGGTGCTCGGTGGTTTGGAGGAGTTCTGCGAGTTCTTTTTCAGGCGGCCGTCGAGGGTGGCGACCGTCGAGCGCAGGGAGCCGACCCCGGTTTTCAGGGCCGTGATCAGCGCGTCGGATTCTTCCAGCCGGGCCAGCAACGACCCGACCGTGGGAACAGCGGATGAATCGGACATGTGAACCAGCCAACCCGGGAAGGTGCCTACCTGCCTGCGAACCTCTTCAGAATCCACCCGGCGGACGCCTAAACCGCGTCAACACGCCACACGCCCCCTGGAATTCGCCCCTTGAATTCGCCGTCAACGCAAACTGCAGCCACCGGTCAGTTCAAAGTTGCAGTTGACAGTCTGGCGGTGCGCGGACTCCGATTGCCCGTCCGGCACGTTCACCGAGACCCACGCGGTGGCGCCGGCGAAAGCGAAATTGACCACCCGCGCCGTCAGCTGGGCCACGGACGCGCTTGTCCCGCTGCGACACGTCCGTTTCGGCCCTGGCGCACCAGCTCGGCGTCTCCTGGCACACGCTCTGGAAACCCGTCAATTGACGGGTCGACCAACAACACCAAGGACGGGCCGGCGTCAACTTGACAGGCAATTTCAGGATGCCCCTGGAACGACGGCCGCACCAGTGCCCGCCGCGACCAGCGCACATCTTTCGACCACCACGGCGCGCAGCAACGCTGGACCGCTAATTACGAAGAGCCGCCATAGCCGAGCTGTGCGAGCACCTCACCGGCACGCAAACCCGCTACCCCGGCACCGGCCTGATCCTCCGCTACGCCATCAAGGAGCACGGCTAACACCCCACAGCAATTACCTCACCGTCGGGAGTCATGATCCCAGAATTGGGAGATAACTTTTCGTGAGACGTCGCCGTCAAAGGATGCAAATCTGGCGGCCAAACTATCAGTGACCGTTGGGTTCTCGTTGTCGAGATCCATGCTGAGTCGGATCCGCTCTACGAGGTCTTCGGTGCGAAAGAGGGCGCCGTCCGCCAGCGGCCCTACGTCATCCAGATAGAACCCCCTTGTCTTGTTCTGATACGTGTCTAAGTCCGGGGCCAGGAAGAACGTGGGTTTGCCGGTGACGCAGTAGTCAAACATGATCGACGAGTAGTCGGTCACCAGCATGTCCGATGCCAGAATCAGATCGTTGATCTCCGGGTAGGTTGTCACATCGATCACGGTGCTTTGGAGGGCCAAGGCAGAGTCCGTCGTTACGTTATGGTGGCCCCGAAGCATGAAGACGATGTCATCGCCGAGCCCCCTTCTGGCTTCGGCAAAGTCCAAATGGCTCACCAGCTTGTGGCCACTAGACGCCGACTTGGCATCGTCCCGCCAGGTTGGCGCATAGAGGACAGTTTTTTGATCCGCCCGGATGCCAAGGAGCTGCCGAATACGGGCCGCCCG
This sequence comes from Pseudarthrobacter sp. P1, assembly GCF_050156935.1. Taxonomy (NCBI): domain Bacteria; kingdom Bacillati; phylum Actinomycetota; class Actinomycetes; order Micrococcales; family Micrococcaceae; genus Pseudarthrobacter; species Pseudarthrobacter sp. P1. The sequence goes on from NZ_CP189584.1 coordinate 1,576,104, forward strand.
TTCCTCCCGGTCCGGAGCCAGAAGCGCGTCATTGCGGGGATACCCGAGGGTCAGCACCGTCCCGGTGTAGCCGAACGCTTTGGGCAGCACCTCTTCGGCAAAGGCGTTCTGGGCGAGCAGGATGTCCCAGGATGCGGCCTCGCGCTCCATCAGTTTCCTATAGGAGGCGGACAGATTGGCGATGGGGGCATCCAAGCCAATCTTTTTCAGCGGTGTCCCATGCCAGGTCTGGACGTACCGCTGCCCGGGTTGTTTCCGGAAATAGGAGGGGAAATTGTTGTTGTTCACCAATGTCCCGGCCGTTTGAACCACCTCAAACCACTGCGAGGTGCCTCGTACGAGGGGGGTCGCATAAGGCGGATAGGGGACGGAATAGTCCTGGATGGACCAGTACAGGGGAAGATCCGGTCTTTGCTCCGCCAAAAGGTCAGAGATTGCTCGCGGACTGTCCGTGCAGGCCTTTCCACCGAAACTCTCAAAGAACACAATCGGGGCAGCCAGTTGGGTCTGTGGCAGGCCAAACGTCGCCGCAAGCCGCCGCTGGTGGAACTTGCCCCGCTCGTCCAATGCCAGCGGAGCGCCGATGCTAACGGCAAAGTGCCCGCTCTGGGTTTCCCACCCGGTGACACTTGCATATCGAGTTAGGCGGTCGGCAGGGAGATTACGGCACAGATCCTGATCAACGCCTAGCGGCTTCCTGGGCCCGTTGTCGCCGGAAGCATTGATGGCAAAGTATCTCAACGTGTAGGCGCCGGCAGGTGGTGCCGCAAGCGAGCTACCCCATCGCTGGTTCTCCAGCTCGAATACAAACCGTACAACGCTTCCGCCGATTGTCTCTTTCCGGACAGGCAGGATCTGGCTCTGCTGGGTAGAGAGGACCACTCCGTAGGCTTCGGCGTCCATGGAACCCCACGCGACATCAACTTTTACTTGGCCGTTGGACTCATCAACCTCAAACCCTGCAACACGCGGATTAGAGGTCGTCGGTGTGCGCGAAGGCCGACGTACCGTGTGCACCCGGTGAAACCTGTGCCCGCCCGCCACCAGTTCAATGGTCAGGGCTATGTTTTCGCCGCTGGCTTCATCCAGGACCCCTTGCGGCAGTTCGGCAGCAAACGCAGATTGGCGATGCTCGGCAAAAGCATCACCCGACCGGACATCCATATACGGTTCGTCGATGTTCTGCAGTATCAGCGGTTCCAGGCCCTGTGCGTTGCCGTGGAACAAATTGATGGACAAACCAGGGTGGTCTGAATCAAGTCCGGCAATGAACGCGTGCCCTGATAGCTTCACGGATCCGTCGTCTGCAAAGCCGCGAACCCGCACATCAGAAACAAAGCTGAGGGTCTCGGGCGGGCATTCCATGGAGATGTCCCGTAGCTGGCTATTTAGGGCGTGCCAATAGCCGGGCCGGGCCAAGAACTTGCCGTTGTTCAGCTCAACCCCATAGCCCGTGCCGGACTCTGCCCGGTCAATGAGAATCAGCTCCACCGAGGAATAGTCACCCTGCGCCGCCGCAGCAAGAAGCAACCGCTCGTGGGGTCCTAGCTCTAGGCCGGATACACCACCAACCGTTCCAGCTTCATCGAGGATCGAGCGGAGATTGCGAACACCGGACTGCAACCTGTCCCAATATGAGGACTCCGAATACGGTATCTGCTCGTAATACGGGACTAGGTCCGATCCAAACAACCTGCGAAACCACGCCGCACCAACGGCGTCGTCGGCCTCGGCCAAGAACAGCTGGCTGACACTGGCTGCCACGCTGAGACGGTCGTCAAGGTCCCTGAACGATCGTTTTCCTTGGGTGATTGACGAACCGTCTTGCCGCAGTCGCCAGCTGTAGACGATTTGCCGAACCACATCAAAGGACTTCGCACGCAAGTAGGCGCGTGCCGAAGCCTCCTGGTCCTCGTAGAGGATGCCCTCGGGAATGGGGCCAACGCAGCTATTCCAAAACACGCGGCGGAAAACCTTATTCCACAGGAAGACATCGTCAATGATTCCGGGGAAAGAACTCGCGGTGATGCCCAATCTCTGCATCTCATGGAGCCTGCTGGAGAGCTTCGTGGGGCTCCGCTTGTTCCGGATGAGGCGGTCCGACGATCCAACGAGAAAGTCGGACCCAGAGCCAGCCAGCGTCCCAACCATCAGGGCATACGCACCCGCAGCCACCACATCATCCGAGTCTGCGAATGCGAGGAAATCCCCGGTGGCCGCCGCGATGCCCACGTTACGGGCACGACCATTGCCGCCATGCGGCAAATTGATGATGGAAATCCGCTTGTCCCACTTGGCAAACTCCCTGGCAATCCGCACAGACCCATCCGTGCAACCGTCATCAACCAGAATGATCTCAAGGTACGGGTAGCTCTGGCTGACCACGCTCACCAAGCATTCGGCCAGGTACTCTTCCACGTTGTACATCGGAACCACCACGGACAGGAGCCCATGGTTCGTAGTCTTCCGATTCAGTATGCGGCGAACGCTGTGCTGCAAGGAAGGTGGAACTGACCCGCGAAGCTTGGCCTTCATTCCTGTCGGCAGACGCCGTGCGGCCTGCGTGAGTGCTCTTTTCACGATAGGCGCGCGCATGCCGCTATCCCGCCGCAACGGTGTGACGCCAGAAACCTCTGGTGTCCACCACCTTCTTGCCAGCCAAAGCAGTGGGGTCAATCTCCCGGAAGGCGTCGTGGTCCACAAGCAGGACCACCGCATCCGCCGCACCGACCGCGGCATGGGTTTCCGTGTGGACAATGTTTGCCAGGCCGGCAAGCTCCCGCGGCAGTGCATCGGCGTGCGGGGCAGCCACAAGGATCCTGGCATCCGGATTGGCCAGGGCCAGCCGGCGCACGATGTCCACCGCCGGCGATTCGCGCATGTCATCGATGTTGGCCTTGAAGGCCAGGCCCAGCGCCGCAATGACCGGCCGGTCGATGTCCTTGACTGCGTTGAGGACATCCGCAACCACGTGGGCAGGCTTGGAGTCGTTGACTTCGCGTGCGGCGCGGATGAGAGTGGAATTCGTCGGATCCGCGGCAACGATGAACCACGGGTCCACGGCAATGCAGTGGCCGCCGACGCCGGGTCCGGGCTGGAGGATGTCGACGCGCGGGTGGTGGTTGGCCAGCTCAATCAGGTCCCAGACATTGATGCCCAGATTGCCGCTGATCACGGACAGTTCATTGGCGAAGGCGATGTTGACGTCCCGGTAGGCGTTCTCCACCAGCTTCGCCATCTCTGCGGTGGCCGCGTCCGTCAGGTGCATGTTGCCCTGGCAGAACGTGCCGTACAAGGCTGCGGCCGCCACGGCTGCCTCATGCGTGAGCCCACCCACGATCCTGTCGTTGGAGACCATCTCGATCATGATCCGGCCGGGCAGCACACGCTCGGGGCAGTGGGCAAACATCAGCTGGGGCCGCCCCTGGGAACCGTCCAGGCTTAGGTCCGGCCGCTGCGCCAGGACCACGTTCGCCATGAACTCAGTGGTTCCGGGAGGAGACGTGGATTCAAGAATGATCAGCTCGCCGCCCACCAGCTGGGGTGCAAGGGCCTCGGCCGCAGCCTTGATGTAGGAGAGGTCAGCCGTCTTGTCGGCGTTGAAGGGCGTCGGCACGGCCACAATGTAGGCGTCGGCCGCGGGCGGCGTGCTTTGTGCGCTGAGCAGCCCCTGGCTGACGGCGCCGGAGACGTGGATGCCCAGATCCGGCTCCACGAAGGGAACCTTGCCCTGGTTCACGGCCGCGACCACGGCCGGGTTCAGGTCAACCCCCGTGACAGCGATCCCGTTGCCGGCCAGAATGGCGGCCGTCGGCAGGCCGATGTACCCCAATCCGATCACTGCAACTTGCTTGACGGTCGAGACTGCCTCGCCCGGCTTAAACGTCAACGTGCTCATATGGCCCCCCATAGAATTTGAGGTCGCCGGACGCAAGAAGTTCAGCGTCGTCGACCTGCCAGGTGTGTCCGGATCCGGTGCGGACCTGGAAGTAGTTGAAACGGTCTGCGGAGTAGATGCTCATACCGGCCTCTACCGCAGAGCGCAGGAATCCGGTGTCCTCGCCCAGGCCCAGGGACGGGAACGGGTTGGCCAGCATGGATTCCTTGCGGGCCATGATGGTGGGCCCCATGACAAAGTTGGTGTACCGGTGCTCCTTGTGGGCGAAACGGAGGATGTTGGCCCCGGAACTCTGCAGGTGCATGTAGTGTGCCTGCTTGCCCACGATGTCCGCCGCGGAGTAGTCGAGGGCAAACAGCTGGTCGCTCAGGTAGTTGGGGCCGTAGTGGTCATCGTCGTCCATTTTGGTCAGGACATCGCCGTCGGCCGCCTGGACGCACCGGTTGAGGCACTCCCCCAGCGACACGTCGCGGCCCGCGGACAGCAGGACGACGTCGTCGATCCCAAAGCGGGCCTTCAGGTCCGCCAGCACAGCGGCCTCCAGCTCGAAGCCGTGCGTCAGCAGCACCAGCTGGACATTGGCGTCCCGCTGGGCACTGAGGGTGCCAAAGACCTGCTCCAGCTGGTGCGGCCTGATGGTGGGAACCAGCGCCGTGACCGTTGGCCGGAGCAGTGCGGACGCGCGGTGGGGCATGGCCTCTTTGAGGACGGCCTCGGCCCGGTGCGCATACGTGTGGTTCTGCCAGATCTTCCGCTGCGCCAGGTGCACGGTCCTGTCGTTGAGCTCGGGGTTGTCCACCAGGGCCCTGACCAACCGGCCGGCCTCTTCACGGCTTTGCGCAATGGGCACTTCCAGCTCGTTGAAGGAGTGGCGGATGGCGGCGCTCTCCGCGGTCACCACGGGTGTGCCTGCCGCGGTGATTTCAAAGATGCGGCGGGCACACATGCTGGGCGAGTCGACCACGGAGTTGACGTTCAGGAACACTTTGTAGGCTTTGTAGGCCGAGAGCATTTGCCCATAGGTCAACGAGCCAACAACGCGCCCGTCCAACGGAGCCGGGAATTGATAGTTGGGGTCCCCGCCCAGCTTCCGTGAGAAGATTTCCAGCCCAAGCTTCATTTTGGCCGAGACGTCCTGCACTCCACCCAGCAACATGTCCATCTGCGCGCGGCGCTCGGGGTATTTGTGCGCAAAGTACATGCCGGCGAACGCCACGTCCCGCTCGTGCCGCCCATTCGCTGGGCGGGAGGGGTTGTGGATCACCGGTTGCGCGGCGAATGGCAGCGCGGCCACCCGCGTGTGTCCCAGATCCTGGTGGTAGCTGGCTATCCGGCCACTGTCCGAGGTGAAGACATGGTCAAACAGCTTGGCCGCGGGCAGGAAATCGCCATAGTGTGGCGGATCTTCCTTGTTCCAGAAGACCGTGGGGATCCCCTGGCTCCGGCACCACTCGAGCAGGTCCGTAAAGCTCTGGCTGGGTCCGCCGGCACCGGCAATCTTGCCCCGCCACAGGCCGCCGTTTCCGGCCCAGGCGGATTCCACGAAGAGCAGGTCGATGGGGTCCTTGGCCAGGTCTTCGCGCCAGGTGTGCGAGTGCACCGGGACGGTGTCCCACTCGTAGCGGAACGCCAGGGCGGAAAAGTCGTCGAGGATGACGCCCGCGCGGACGTCCGCCTGCCGGGGCGCACGCTCCGGCAGGGATGCTTCGGCAAAGGACAGCCGACGGCGCTGGCCGCGTCCGGTCCAGCCGGCCTGGGCACCCTGGACGCCTCCGGGGGAGGCAAAGCCGCGCTCTATCCGCTGGCGGGACCGCCAATCCTTGAACTGCGGCACGCCCCCCTGGCGCAGATGCCACAGGGCGTTCCGGACATCGTTTACTGCGGCCATCAGTGCTTGCCCTGGCGGCGGGACGCACGCTGCGGCATCACGGTGGTGGCAACCAGCTTGCCCCGGGCCTCATCGAGGATCTTGGCAGCGGAAATGTTGTTTCCCTTCGACAGCTGGCCGGTGAAGGCCTGGTAGGCCTTCACCGTTTCAGCGGGTGCGCCATCCATGATCAGGTCCCCCTTGTCCAGCCAGACCACTCGGTCGGTCATTTCCAGAATGGTCTCCAGGCTGTGGCTGACCAGGAAGACGCAGCCGGCCTGGTCACGGAGCTCGTCCATGCGGCTCTTGCTGCGTGCGGCAAACTGCGCGTCACCGGTGTTCAGGGCCTCGTCCACCAGGAGGATCTCCGGATCGATGCTGGCAGCGATGGCAAACCGCAGCCTGGACGCCATGCCCGACGAGTAGGACTTCATGGGCAGGTAGATGGAGTCCCCCAGTCCCGACAGGTCAACAATGGTGCTGAAACGCTCGCTCACCTGCGCCCGGGTCATGCCCATGGCCAGGCAGCCCAAAACCACGTTCTGGTCCCCGGAGAGCGTGGGCACCAGGGCGGCGTTGACACCCAGCATGACAGGCGTGCTGGACGCATACACGGCCCCCGTGGTGGGCCGGATCTGGCCGCTGACCAGTTTCATCAGGGTGCTCTTGCCGGATCCGTTGCGGCCAATGATGCCCACGGATTCCCCACGCGAGACCACAAGTGAAAGGGTCTTCAGGGCCTGGACCGTGACCATGTTGGGGCGCGGATTCATCCGGCGCAGGAAGCGGCCCGAACCTTCATCCGAGGATCCTGCACCCGCTTGGTTGGAGACCACGCGGTAGGTCATGGCCACCTTGTCCACCACCACACAGGGTTGCCCCTCAACGTAGACCGTCCGTTCAGTTTCGGCCATAGGACTCCTCCCCCTTCCAGAAGAACACGAGACCAAATGCCAATGCACCCAACGCCCAGACAGCCAACGTCGCCCACGACTGCCAGGACGGCACCTTTGCATAGAGCACCGAGTCGCGCACAATGTCGATCACGCAGAACAGTGGGTTGGCCTTCACCAGCGCCAGCAGAAAGGGGTGGGTGATGAACCGGTCGTAGGAGTAGAAGATGGCGGACCCGTACATCCATACGCGCAGGGCAAAGGGAATGAGGTGGGTGATGTCGTGGACCTTGGCGATGACCCTGGCCAGGATCATGCCGATGCCAAGGTTGAAGATCCACTGGAGCCCGACGGCGGGAATCAGCAACAGCCACAGCCACGTAATTTTTTCGGTGGGCGGCAGCACCACGATGATCAGCAGCATGCCCAGGAGGAGCGGAACATTGGCCATCAGCTCGCGGATGTTTGCCCCGATGGGCAAGGTGGCGCGCGGGAAGTTGAAAGCCTGGATCACCGAGATGTTGTTGCGGATGGACCGGGCACCGTTGGTGATGGCCCCGGAACTGAGCTGGAACATGAAGATTCCAATGACCAGATAGCCAACGTAGTTCTTGATGCCGTTGCTGGTGTGCAGCAGCAAGCCGAAGATGAGGAAGTACGTGAGCCCGTTGAAGACCGGGTTCAGCAGCAGCCAGGCGCTGCCCAGCTTGTCCCGCCGGGTGCCGCTTTGCACGCGGGCACGGGAGTCGTAGAGGATGAATTCCCGGAAGTCCCACAATTGGACCAGATAGTCCAGAAACCCGGGCCGTGCACCCACGCGTGTCAGCTTGCGCATGTCCACAGCATGCGGCTGGACCGCCGCTGGTTGCGGCAAGGTTGTCTGCTTCAGTGGCACTAGCCAGCCCTTCTCAGCCGTTGGTAAGCATTGTCCAGGACGGCAGCATTCGCCGCCCATGTGCGGGTGCGCAACACCGAGGCCCGGCCCCGCGATCCCAAGTCGATTCGCTGCGCCGGGTCATCGAGCAGCTCCCCCAGCACCCGCGCCAGGGCATCCGGGTCTTCGGCTGGAACCAGCCGGCCGGTGCCGCCGTCGTTAACCAATTCTCGCAGAGCGGGCAGATCACTTGCCACGACCGGCCGCCCGGAGGCTGCTGCCTCCACAGGTTTGAGCGGTGTGACGGACCGGGTCACGTCCAGATCCTTGCGCGGCACCACAAAGACATCCAAGGCCTGGTGGTACAGCGGAGTCAGCTGCTTGGGGACGCGGCCGGTGAAGATGGCCCGGTCGGCCAGCCCCAGCACGCGGACCTGTTCCTGCAGCGCGGCACGCTCGGTTCCGTCGCCCACAATGAGCAGCCGCAGACCGGGATGGTTCGGGGCCAGCAGGGCGAACGCGGCCACCAGATCGTCGAGCCCTTCGTAGCCCACCAGGCTGCTGACGGTGCCAATGTACTGGCCATCCGCCGGCAATCCCAGGGCTTCGCGGGCTTGCGTTGTGGTGCCGGGCTCCACCAGGAAATCGCCGCCGACGGCGTTGGGCGAGATCAGGATGTTCGCTTCCGGAACACCGGCTGCCACAATGTTGTCCTTCATGGCCTGGCCCAGCGTGACCACCAGGTCCGCGCCACGCATGAGCTCGGCCTCGCGCGCCTGGAACAGGCGGTAGTACTCGCTGCTGCGTGCGTCCGGCCCGCGCTTGGCGGCCCAGGTGTCGGCAAGCTGGCCGCGGACCTCATAGACCCAAGGAATGTCCAGTGCCGCGGCAACCTCGCGGGCCACCAGGCCGTTCACAAAATGGGTGGTGGTGTGCAAAACGTCCGGGCGGAACTCCCGGGCGATCGCCAGCAGTTCCTCGGCCTGCTGCTGCAGCCGGCCATCGGCCGTGGCGCTGAGCCGGCCGGGCAGCAGCCGCCGGTAGGTGACGCCGTCGACCTCGTCCTGCGGCCTGGCCAGAAGCTTGCCGACCTGGACGGGGTAGCCCAGGCGCGTCACGGCGAGGGTGTCCCAGCCAGCCTGCTGCTGGGCGGCCAGGATGGAATGCGTCCGCTGCGCGTATCCGCTGGCCGTGTGCGGCAGCGAATTGGTCAGCAGGTGCAGGACCCGCTTGGAGTCCCGCGGCACTTCCGGCACAGCGGCGGACGACGGCCGTCCAGCCATGCCGCCGTGCTGCAGTTGCGGTGCCCATCCTTGAAAAATGCGCAATTCGCCGGCCAGCCGGTTCCGCTGGCGGGCCATTCCCGCCCCGGCGGCAGTCTCCAGCCCGGCCACCGCTTTCGCCATGTGGCCGCCGTACCGCTGGTTGCGTGCCTGCGTGGCGGGCAGCTTCCGGGGCGGCCGCGCAGTGTTGGACGCCAGTTCCAGGAACGTGGCGGCCCGCTCGGGGTCGTTGGCGGCAAGGGCGACGTCGGCGGCTGCCCGGGCACGATCGCCGTCGATGCCGGCGTCCAGGGCGGCCGCAAAGCGGCGCTGCAGCCCCGCGGTGTCGCCGCTGGCATGGCAGGCCAGCAGCACGGGCACGCCAAATGAATTTTTCGGCACAACGGCCCGGACCAGGCGGGCGGCAGGCTGGACCACCGAGGACGGCAAGCGGCGCGATACCTGCAGGGCCAGCACCAGCGGATCATCCGCCCAACGCTCCGCCACGGTTGCCACTGCCAACTGCATATTACGGACTAGCGGAATCACGCGGTGGACGCCCCAGTGTTCCGGACCAATTCAGAAATCAACTCCATGTACTTAGTGGACAGCTGGCCATAATCCGCGTTCTCCTTGACCCACTGGCGTCCGCTGTCGCCGGTGACCAGGCGTCCGCGGTCGGCGGCCAGCTGGCCCCACAGCTCGGCAATTGCCTCGGGGCTGCTGGGCACCACGTCGCCGACGCCCGCATCACGGACGATGCGGGCCGCTTCACCGCGCACGACGGCGGTGATGTGGCGCCCGATGGCCAGCACCTCATAGGTCTTGGACGGCACCGTTGTCTCAAACGACTTCCAGTCATCGCGCAAGGACACCACACAGGTGTCGGCGTGCTTGTATTTCTCCCGCACGGCCGGGCCGTACAGGGAGGGGTAGAACGTGACGGGGGCCTTGAGGCTGGCCGCCAGTTCCATGAGTTCGGGACGCTTGGTTCCGTGCCCCACGAGGCGCAGATGCATGGAGTCCCCCAGCAATGCGCTGGCTTTAATCAGCACGTCCAGGCGCTGGCTCTCGCCGTGGTTGCCAAGGTACAGCGCCTCAAACGTGTCCCGTTCCAGCGCCGGAGCCTCCAGCATGGCCACCGATTCCACGTCCAGGCCATTGCTGATGGTGGCAACGTTGGCAACGCCGCGGGCCCGCAGGGTGTCCGCGAACCCTTCGGTGACGGTGACGACCAGATCGGCTTTGCGCTGGACATGCTCCACAACGCGTTCCACGACGCTCTTGACGCTGCCCTGGACCAGACGCGCATCCCTGGCCAGGTCCGGCCAGGCATCGCGCATCTCGACAATCACCGGCACGCGGCGCAGCCGGGCTAGAATGTAGCCCGCGACCAGAATGGGCAGGCTGGGGGCGGTGACAATGATGACGTCCGGCCGGACGCCCACAAGCCCCACGGGGATGGACATCGCAGCGGTGAAGACCTGGTCCACCAGACGGGCCAGGTGGGAGTGTCCGCTGTGCCGCAGGTACGGCACGCGCCGGACCCGCTCCCCCAGCTTTCCGCGCTGGAAGTGGAACGGAATGCCCGCCTCGCCCCGGGACAGCTCACGGCGGCCCACGGGGAAATGCGCCACGGGGGCGACGACGTCGACCTTCCACCCCGCGCGGCAAAACTCGCGGATGAACGTGGTCCACCGCCGCTGCGGCGGGCTGTGCTCCGGCCAGTAGGAATGTGTCAGCACCATGACGCGCAAGCGGTTGCCATTACGGCGTTTTTCCTTGGAAAAGGTGGGGAAAGACCGGAAACGTGAAGTATCCACAGTCCCTACTTGCCAGTTGCGCGAGGAGCGCGAACGCCCTTGGAACGCAATGCCCGGAAGTAGAAATAGCCCAGGCCAAGCAGCAGTCCAACCATCAGGATCTGCGGCATCGACGAAGCCACTGCGCTGCTTGCCAGCGAGAAGGCACCGGGTCCCCGGACGTTGTCGGCGGGAACGGCCAGCGCGGGCGCCGATGCTGTGGCCGATGCGGTGGCCGTCGGCACGCTGGTGGCATGGCTTGCTGCGGTGGTGGGAGCGGCCGAGGGGGATGCCGTTGGCGTTGCCTCGGCCGCAGGGGCCGTGATCTCTTCCTCGGGAACCGTCGGCGCGGGTTCGACGATGGCCGGCGGGTTGTTTACCACCGGCGGCGCGACAACGGTGGGCGCAGGAGCGGGTGCAGGCGCGGGTGCGGGGGCAGGCGCGGGCTCAGGTGCGGGCGCGGGTGCGGGTTCAGGCGCGGGCCCAGGCGAGGGCTCCGGAGCAGGCTCGGTAGGTACCGGACTGGGGTCGACGGGCGACGGATCAACGGGGGTTTCCGGGCTCGGCTGCGGAGAAATATCAATGAGTGGCGAAGGCGTAGTCTCGTCCGCAATTGCCGGCGCACCAGCAAACAACGCTCCGCCAGCCACCAAGGCCACGGATAATCCGACCCTGGCACCAGTGAGCATCTGGCCCTTCCAACGACTCATACGAAGTCCCCCTACCTTTTCATCCAGCCGCGCAATACCACACAAAGCCCTCGCCGATGCAGTCACCGTCGAGGGCAAAAATCGTCAATCGAATGGAGTATTTGGAGGAGCGTGAACCCGTCCGAGTAACCGGGCGTCGCGCAATCCACTGGGCATAGTTCCCCCACCAAACCGTTAAACAACTACTACGAGTAGACCATCTACTCCCGTAAAAGTCACACCGGACATGCGGGTTTTACACATCATGGGATGGTAAACATGCGCGAAGGCGGTGCCCGTCCGGCCACGAGGCAGTGCCTCTTGGCCTATCGCCCCGTGCGCGCTGGGCACAGGCGGAGCGGCTACGCTGGATGGATGCGTTCCCGCTCCATAAGCCATCACCGTGCCACCGTCCGCCCCGCCGCAGCGACTCTGCTTGCAGCCGCAGCAGCTGCCGCCCTCGCACTGACAGGCTGCACGCCGTCGGTGGAGGTCAGCGCCGCCGCCGGATCGGCGGATCCCGCCTGTGCCCCCATGATGGTGGCCCTGCCGGACAGCCTGGGCGACGCCGCCAAGAGATCCACCACCAGCCAAGGCACGGCCGCGTGGGGCGATCCGTCGCTGGTGATCCTGCGCTGCGGCGTCAACGCCCCGGGCCCGACGACGGACCGCTGCGTGGGCGTGAACGGCGTGGATTGGGTGCTCAAGGAGGGCGATCCCGCGTGGACGCTGACCACCTATGGCCGCACACCGGCCACCGAGGTGGTCTTCGACCCCAACAAGATCCCCTCCAGCACCGTGCTGGCCCAGCTGGCCAATGCGGCCGCCAAGATCCCGGCCACGCGCCACTGCGTCAGCCCCGCGGACGCCGAGACGGTCCCCGCGACGTAGGCGCGCCAGCGGGTCTCGGCAAGCTCGGCCAGCGACTCCCCCGGTGACCGTCCCCATCCGCTCCCACGGCTCGCAGGCTCGCCGCGGGTCCCTCGCGGCCGTGGGCCCAAGCCGTCCGCGGCCGCGCGGAGATCCGGCCGCACCGGACCGCGCTAGGCCGCCCAGGCGAAGTCCCTGTAGTGTCCGTTCTTGCCCGTGTTGTCGAAGGACAGACCGTAGTCCGGGTCGTTGAAGGTGCCGACGCTGCTTTGCGCGATCGGAAGGTCGCTGCCCATCGGATGGAAGATGTGGAACAGCCGCATCACCGCATTCGAACCCGTTGCACGGATCCCCGTCACCTCGAAGTCCATGATGCCCGGCACCGTCACCCGGCGCGTGTCCTCGTGGGACTCGAAGGAGATCGGGACAAACTTGACACCCAGCTGCTCGGAGATCAGCCCCGCCAGCATGGCCGGCGGTCCGCCGAGCGCTCCGGAGAGGATCTCGCCCAGGGCCTGCCGCTGGCCGTCGTCGGCCCGCTCGTCCACGTAGACGGCCACCCGCCAGCCACCGGACCCCATGATGGCCGGTGAGTCCACCACCAGGACGGCACCGAGGCCGTCCAGGCGCACGCCGTCGTTGTGGCCGCTGGTGATGTTCATTGCGAGCGGGACATAGCACCGCTCATTGTCCGCGGATCCCTGCAGTGACGATGTGACGCACGGGCAGAGCACGTCGCAATTGCAGTTTTCCAGATATTCGCCCGCTAGTTCCCAGGCCATGCTGATCACTCTGGTTTCATTTGTGGAACAGATGGGTGGTGCTTGTGCGCCGCCAGGGATGTCCATCGGCCCCATCGCAACGGTTCGTCCCGCTGCAATTTTACTCGCCCGCCGGTGGAATGGCGCCCCCGGGACTCGGCTTCGCTCGACCAGCGAGGCCAGCGGGTGGGCGTTAACGCAGGCCGGTCTTGCGGTTCAGGGCCAGCTGCAGGAGCTCGTCGATCAGCTCGGCATAGCCGATGCCCGATGCCGCCCACATCTGCGGGTACATGGACGACGGCGTGAAGCCGGGCATGGTGTTGATCTCGTTGACCAGGATCTCGCCGTCGGCCGTGTAGAAGAAGTCCACGCGGGAGAGCCCCTCCCCGCCCACCGCCTCGAACGCCAGGGCGGCCTGCTCGCGGATGCGCTCGGCGGCCTCCGCCGGGAGGTCGGCCGGGCAGCTGAGGTTGACGGCGTCGTTCTGGACATACTTGGCGGTGAAATCGTAGAAGGCATGCGTGGCGTCGGCCATGGCGATCTCGCCGGGCATGGACGTGCGCGGCGCCTCGGTGCCGCGGCCCTGGAGCACGGCGCACTCGATCTCGCGGCCCACGATCCCGGCCTCGACCACCAGTTTGAGGTCGTGTACGCGGGCCTCGGACATGGCTGCGTCCAGGTCCTCGGGGCGGTCCACCTTGGAAATGCCCATGGAGGAGCCGGCGCGGGCGGGCTTGACGAACACCGGAAAGCCGAGCTTGGCCACCCGCGCGCGGACGGCCTGCGGATCGGTGCTCCACTGCCGGTCGGTGACGGCAATGTAGGGCCCCACGGCCAGCCCGGCGGCCTCAAAGACCACCTTCATGTAGTGCTTGTCCATGCCCACGGCGGAGGCCAGCACGCCGGCGCCCACATAGCGGGTGTCGGAGAGTTCCAGCAGCCCCTGGACGGTGCCGTCCTCGCCGAACGGGCCGTGCAGCAGTGGGAAGACCACGTCCACCGTGCCCAGCTCCAGGGGGACCTGGTTGGGGGCCGCCACGACCAATTGGTGGCCGGCACCGGTCTCCGTCAGCATCACGGTTGCCTCGGACGGCTCCACCTGCGGCAGCATGTCGCCGCGCAGCGACCACGCGGACGGATCTGCGGAGGCCTGCACCCACTGGCCGGACTTGGTGATGCCGATCGGGACCACGTCGTAGCGGTCGCGGTCGATGTGGCCCAGGACGCCGGCGGCGGTGACGCAGCTGACGGCATGCTCGCTGGAGCGCCCGCCGAAGAGCACGGCGACGCGCGGGCGGCCTCCGTTGCCCGTGGCGGCGGCCTTCGTGGATTCGGCCAGCACGGGCTCGGTGGAGGCCGGCGCGGTGGACATGGGTGATTTGGTCTCGGTCTGCTGGTTCACGCTCAGTTTTCGCCTTCGGCCTTCAACTCGCGGGACAGCAGGACGCGCCCCAGGTCATCAACTCTCAAAGTGCCGTCCAGCACGGCCACCACGGCGTCCGTGATGGGCATCTCCACACCCAGTTTGCGGGCCAGGTCCGCCACGGCGCGCCCGGACTTGATGCCCTCGGCGGTCTGCGTCATCTTCGCGTTGACCTCCTCGAGCGTCAGGCCCTCGCCCAGCAGCCGGCCCGCGGTGTGGTTGCGGCTCAGCGGGGAGGAGCAGGTGGCCACGAGGTCGCCCAGCCCGGCCAGCCCGGCCATGGTCTCGGTGACGCCGCCCAGGGCCAGCGCGAGGCGGGTGGTCTCGGCCAGTCCGCGGGTGATGACGGAGGCCTTGGTGTTGTCCCCCATCCGCTTGCCCTCGCAGATGCCCACGGCCAGGGCGATCACGTTCTTCACGATGCCGCCGATCTCCACGCCCACCACATCGGTGTTGGTGTACGGGCGGAAGTATGGGGGCGTGCAGACGGAAGCCACCCAGGCGGCCACGCTTTCATCCGCGCAGGCCACCACGGAGGCGGTGGGCTCGCGGCGGGCAATCTCCATGGCCAGGTTGGGACCGGAGATGACAGCAATCCGGTCCGCACCCAGGCCCAGCTCCTCGGCGATGACCTCGCTCATCCGGGCATCCGTGCCCAGTTCCAGCCCCTTCATCAGGGAGACGACGACGGCGTCCGGGGCCAGGTGGGGGGCCCAGGCGTGCAGCTGCGGCCGCAGCGACTGGGCCGGCACCGCCAGCACCACCAGCGCGGCACCCGCCAGCACCTTGGCCGGGTCGGTGGAAGCGGTGATGTTGGCCGGCAGCTCGATGTCGGGCAGGTAGGCGCCGTTGCGGTGGGAGGTGTTGATCTGCTCCACCACCTCCTCGCGGCGGCCCCAGACCATCACGGTGCGGTCTGTGCCCAGGGCGGCCTCGCCGACAACCTTGGCAAAGGTGGTGCCCCAGCTGCCGGCGCCCAGGATGGCGACCTTGGCCGGTGCCGGACGTACCGTCGTCGTGCTCATTTGGTGCCAGCCTCTCCGCCGCGTTCCATATTGCGCCCATGCTGTGTCTGATTGTGCGCCGAAGGGTCCCAGACTGTGGCCGGCGGTTCCTCGCCGCGCAACTGGGCCAAAAGCTTGGTGACATCGGCCATGATGACGGCCGTCATTTCTTCAAGGGTTGCCTTGTCCCCCGTGCGGCCGGCGAAGCGGCTCAGGTCCACGGGATCGCCCACCAGAACGCGGACCTTCTTGCGCGGGAACAGCTTGACGGATTTGGCATACCGGGGGAAGACCTCCTGGGCCCCCCAGTGTGCCATGGGAATCACCGGGGCGCCTGTGACAAGTGCCAGCCGGGCTGCACCGGTGCGGCCCTTCATCGGCCACAGGTCCGGGTCCCGGGTGAGCGTGCCCTCGGGGTAGACCACCACGGCGCCGCCGTCGTCCAGGACTTCCTGGGCGACAATCAACGACCGGCCTGCACCGGCACCGCTGCGCTCCACGGGAATCTGCTGGGCGCCACGCAGGATGGGCCCCACCACCGGGGTGCGGAAGAGCGATTCCTTGGCCAGGAAGTGCGGCATCCGCTTCTGGTTGTACAGCATGTGGCCGATCACGATGGGGTCGATTTCGGTGCAGTGGTTGGGGCAGGCAATAAAGCCCTGGCCCTGGGGCAGTTTTTCCAGGCCCAGCCATTCCTTGCCCATCAGGAGGTTGTTGAGCGACCTCCCCCCGGCAGCGGCCAGGGCAAAGAACATCCGTGTTTTCTTCGAAATTGCCATGATTCCCTTAGCCCCGTGCCCGGTCAATGATGTCGAAGTCCGCGCCGAGGCCCTCAAGCTTCTCGGTGAACTTCTCATAGCCGCGCTTGATGATGTCGATGCCCGTCACCCGCGAGGTGCCGGTGGCGGCCAGGGCCGCGATCAGGTGGCTGAAGCCCCCGCGCAGGTCAGGGATGTCGATCTCGGTGCCCTTGAGCTGGGTGGGCCCGGAGATGACGGCGGAGTGCAGGAAGTTGCGCTGGCCAAAGCGGCACGGGACGCTGCCGAGGCATTCGCGGTGCAGCTGGATGCCGGCGCCCATGCGCATCAGGGCGTCGGTGAAGCCGAAGCGGTTCTCGTACACGGTCTCGTGGACGATGGAGACGCCGTCGGCCTGGGTCAGCGCCACCACCAGGGGCTGCTGCCAGTCCGTCATGAAGCCCGGGTGCACGTCAGTCTCCAGCACCAGCGGGCTCAGCTTGCCGCCTGGGTGGTAGAACCGGATGCCGTCGTCGTCGATGTCCATCCCGCCGCCCACCTTCCGGTAGGTGTTCAGGAAGGTCATCATGTCCCGCTGGCTGGCGCCCTCGACGTAGATGTCGCCCTTGGTGACCAGCGCGGCCGAGGCCCAGGAGGCAGACTCGTTGCGGTCCGGCAGGGCACGGTGCACGTAGCCGCGCAGCTCCTTGACGCCCTCGATCCGGATGGTGCGGTCCGTCTGGATGGAGATGATGGCGCCCATCTTCTGCAGGACGGCAATCAGGTCCACGATCTCCGGCTCCGTGGCGGCACCGGACAGCTCGGTGATGCCCTCGGCGCGGGTGGCGGAGAGCAGCACCTGCTCGGTGGCGCCCACGGACGGATACGGCAGGGAGATCTTGGTGCCATGCAGGCCCTTGGGCGCGGAAATGTGGATGCCGCCGGGGCGCTTTTCAACGACGGCGCCAAACTGGCGCAGCACGTTCAGGTGGTAGTCGATCGGGCGGTCGCCGATCTTGCAGCCGCCCAGATCGGGGATGAAGGCCTCGCCGATGGCATGGATCAACGGGCCGCAGAAGAGGATCGGGATGCGGGAATCACCGGCATGGGCGTCAATGGCCGTGCTGGGCGCCGTCTTGGCATCCTTGGGGTCCAGGGTCAGATCCCCCGTCACCGGGTCCTTGACCACCGTGACGCCGTGCAGCTGCAGCAAGGAGGTGACAACCTCCACGTCCTTGATCTCCGGCACGTTGCGCAGCACGGAGGGCTCGTTGCCCAGCAGGGCCGCCACCATGGCCTTGGGAACCAGGTTCTTGGCACCTCGGACCGACACCCGGCCGGTCAGAGGCACGCCGCCGCGGACGCTCAGAACACTGCTCATCAATACCCAATTCCTCATTTAGATTGCGGACCAGTTGCGCACAGGCATGGCCGCAAAGGTCTCAGCTAAGCATAGTTTCTTGCCTCCGGATGCCGAAACAGGCCCTCCCCGGAACGCGAAACGGCACGTGCGGACAGTGTTCGGGTGGAACACTGTCCGCACGTGCCGTTTCGGTGCACGTGACAGGCCAGGTTGTGGCTAGACCTTGGCCGGCAGGGTGGTCGGCTTGAACGACGGGCGCTTCGCCTCGAAGGCCGTGATGTCCTCCTCGTGGCGCAGGGTCAGGCCGATGTCGTCCAGACCCTCCAGCAGGCGCCAGCGGGTGTAGTCGTCGATGTCGAACGGTGCAACGACGGTGCCGGCGGTGACCATCTTGGTGTTCAGGTCGACGGTGACCTCGGTGCCCGGCGCGTTCTCCAGGACTTTCCAGATCAGCTCGATGTCATCCTGCGCCACCTCGGCGGCCAACAGGCCCTGCTTGCCCGAGTTACCGCGGAAGATGTCGGCAAAGCGGGAGGACAGGACGGTCTTGAAGCCGTAGTCCTTCAGCGCCCAGACGGCGTGCTCGCGGGAGGACCCGGTGCCGAAGTCGGCGCCGGCCACCAGCACGGAGCCGCGGCTGAACGGCTCCTGGTTGAGGATGAACTCCGGGTTCTTGCGCCAGCTGGAGAACAGCGCGTCCTCAAAGCCGGTGCGCGTGATCCGCTTCAGGTAGACGGCGGGGATGATCTGGTCCGTGTCCACATTGCTCTGGCGCAGCGGGACACCAATGCCGGTGTGGGTGGTGAACTTTTCCATGGTTTCTCCTACGCTGCGGTGGTGGCGGCCAGCGGGGCCAGGTCGGACGGGGAGCTGAGTGTGCCGCGCACGGCCGTGGCGGCCGCGACGACGGGCGAGACCAGGTGGGTGCGTCCACCCTTGCCCTGGCGTCCCTCAAAGTTGCGGTTGGAGGTGGAGGCGCAGCGCTCCCCCGGGGCCAGCTGGTCCGGGTTCATGCCCAGGCACATGGAGCAGCCGGCAAAGCGCCACTCGGCACCGAAGTCGGTGAAGACCTTGTCCAGGCCCTCGGCCTCGGCCTCGAGCCGGACGCGGGCGGAACCGGGCACCACCAGCATGCGGATGGCGGGGTCCTTCTCGCGGCCGCGGATGATGTCCGCCGCGGCGCGCAGGTCCTCGATGCGGGAGTTGGTGCAGGAGCCCAGGAACACGGTGTCCACCCGGATGGCCTTCATCGGCGTGCCCGCGGCCAGGTCCATGTACGCCAGGGCACGCTCGGCGGCGGCCTTGGCGTTCTCGTCGCCAAAGTCCTCCGGCGACGGGACGGCGTCGTTCAGCGAGACGCCTTGGCCCGGGTTGGTGCCCCAGGTCACGAAGGGCTCCAGCGTGTCGGCGTCCAGGTCCACCTCGGCGTCGAACACGGCGTCGTCCTCGGTCACCAGCGTGCGCCAGTACTCGACGGCGGCATCCCAGTCGGCGCCCTGCGGCGCGTGCGGGCGGTCCTTCAGGAAGGCAAAGGTGGTCTCGTCCGGGGCGATCATGCCGGCGCGGGCGCCCGCCTCGATGGACATGTTGCAGACCGTCATGCGGGCGTCCATGCTCAGGGCCCGGATGGCGGAGCCGCGGTATTCGAGCACGTAGCCCTGGCCGCCGCCGGTGCCGATCTTGGCGATCACGGCCAGGATGATGTCCTTGCTGGTGACGCCCGGGCGCAGCGTGCCCTCAACGTTGATCGCCATGGTCTTGAACGGCTTCAGCGGCAGCGTCTGGGTGGCCATGACATGCTCCACCTCGGAGGTGCCGATGCCGAAGGCCAGTGCGCCGACGGCGCCGTGGGTGGAGGTGTGCGAGTCGCCGCAGACCACCGTCATGCCGGGCTGGGTCAGGCCCAGCTGCGGGCCGACGACGTGCACGATGCCCTGCTCGGCGTCGCCGAGGGAGTGCAGGCGGACGCCGAACTCCTTGCAGTTGTTGCGCAGCGTCTGGATCTGGGTCCGGCTGGTGAGGTCCGCGATGGGCTTGTCGATGGCCAGCGTGGGGGTGTTGTGGTCCTCGGTGGCAATGGTCAGGTCCGGGCGGCGCAGCGGCCGGCCGGCCAGACGCAGCCCCTCAAAGGCCTGCGGCGAGGTGACCTCGTGGATCAGGTGAAGGTCAATGTAGAGCAGGTCGGGCTGGGCGGCGTCGCCCTCGCCTTCGCCCTTGCGCACAATGTGGTCGCGCCAAACCTTTTCGGCCAGCGTCTTTGCTGTCTGCGTGTCGGGTGTGGTTGCCTCGTTCACGGCCAGCTCCCTTCATCTGGTGGACCGCCGCATGGCATCTTGTGCCATGTTGCATGTGGGTCCGGTGGACTGTCTCTGCCTCCACTGAACCAGCCACGGCGCGCAGGGCGCCAGCTGGACAATTTGCATCTCACATAATGAGACGGCAATATCATTACATGGACAATTCTAGCGGCGTTGGCGTCATCGATAAAGCGGCCCAGGTTTTGGATGCCTTGGAGGCCGGCCCCACCACCCTGGCCCAGCTGGTGGCCGCCACCGGCCTGGCCCGGCCCACCGTGCACCGGCTGGCCCTGGCCCTCGTGCACCACCGATTGGTCAGCCGGGACATCCAGGGGCGCTTTGTGCTCGGCAGCAGGCTGGTGGAGCTGGCCTCCGCCGCCGGCGAGGACCGGCTCATTGCGGCCGCCGGCCCCGTGCTGCTGCAGCTGCGCGACAGTACGGGCGAAAGCGCCCAGATCTTCCGCCGGCAGGGCGATTCCCGCGTCTGCGTGGCCTCCGCCGAGCGGCCCATCGGCCTGCGCGACACCATTCCGGTGGGCACGCAGCTGACCATGAAGGCAGGCTCCGCCGCCCAGGTGCTGCTGGCCTGGGAGGACCACGAGCGCCTGCTCGAGGGACTGCACAACGCCCGCTTCACTCCCACGGTGCTCGCCGGCGTCCGCCGCCGCGGCTGGGGCCAGAGCCTGGGCGAGCGCGAGCCCGGTGTGGCCAGCGTGTCCGCGCCGGTGCGCGGCCCCTCCGGCCGTGTGATTGCCGCCGTCTCCATCTCCGGACCCATTGAGCGCCTGACCCGCCAGCCGGGCCGGTTGCACGCCGAAATTGTCTGCAACGCCGCGCGGGTGCTCTCCGAGGCCCTGCGCAAGAACGCCGACTAGCCCATGGCCACCTCGGCTGGCACTAGTGCTTCCGGCACGGGCTCCTTGGGCCGCTACGCAGTGTTCCTGCGCGGCGTGAATGTGGGCGGCATCAACATCAAGATGGCCGACCTGCGTGCGGCGCTGAAGACCTTGCCGCTGGCCACCTTCTCCACCCTGCTGGCCAGCGGCAACATCGCCTGCACCGCAAAAGCCTCGGCACCGGAGCTCAAGGAGCTGGTGGAGGCACTGCTGCGCGAGCGCTTTGGCTACGACGCCTGGGTGGTGGTGTTCACCGCCGCCGAAGTGGACGCCGCCATCAAGGCGTGCCCCTACCCGGCCGATTCGCCTCTGCTGCACAGCTACATCACACTCAGCTCCGAGCCGGGCGTGCTGGACGAGCTGGAAACCCTCGGCAGCGCGCTGGAGGACACGGAACTGGTGCGGATCGCCCCGCGCGCCCTGGCCTGGCAGGCGCCCGTCGGCGGCTCGCTGGCGAGCCCGTTCAGCAAGCTCTCCGCCAAGGCCAAATACAAAAGCACGACGACGACGCGCAACCTCCGCACGCTGCTGAAGGTCCGCGACGCCCTCGCCTAGCGGGTCCAGCGCGACCACTCCGGCCACCGGGGTCTCGACGGGCTCGACCAACGCAGCCGGGCTCGCCTAGCCGGCGTCGTCCAGGGCCCGGCTGAACTCCCGGAACCGTGCAAGCTCCGCCTCGGCGGGGTCCACCACCTCAAGCTCGGCCACCTCGGCCACGGCGGCCCGCATGCGTTTCCTGGCCATGGCGGCCCGCCCGCGCGCCCCCGCCGCGGCGATGGCCTTGGTGGCCACCGCCAGCACGATGCCCAGCGCCACGCCCGCGGCCACCAGCAGGGTGGGCACCGGCCAGCCCTCCACCCGCGGGGCTTCCGGGACCGGCAGCTGGAAATAGCCCAGCAGTGCCAAAACACCGAGCCAGCCCAGCCCCGCCACCGCGGCTGCCAACGCCGTCCATTGAAGAACAGAGAACGGCAGCCACCACCAGGAGCCCTTGTTCGCCCTGAGGTCGGCGGCGGCCACCGCCTGGTCCAGCCTGTCCCCCAGCGTGTCCCGTCCGCTGCGGGCCGCGGCCCGGATGGCGGCCCGCCAGGGCCCGGGGGCGCCGGCGCTGGCCGCATCGGAGAAGGTCCGCACCGCGGTGTCCAGCAGCGCGGTCCCGGGCACCCCGGCGTCGGGCAGCGAGGTCCTGTTCAGCTCCGCGGGATCCGCCCGGCGCAGGCTCAGGCGGCGCAGCGGATCCCGGCGCAGCCGCGAGATCCACCGCGTCACGGGCCAGCCGGTGTGCCTGGTGGCCTCCAGCTGGTAGGAACGGCGCACGGCGTCGGCCACCACATCCACCCGGGCGGCGGCGGAGAGCTGCTCGGCCAGGGCGCGGCGGTCCTGCTGGTGGATGCCGGCCGCCTCGCCGTCCCCGGAGGCCTCGCGCAGCCGGGCGGCCGCCACTGCCACGTCCGCGGACAGCCGGGAGGTTGCCGCGGCACGGGCCGACACCACCTTGGCGATGGCGGCCCGCAGGCCCTCGATGCCCTCCCCCGTCCGGGCGGAGACCGGCAGCACGGCCACCGGACCCAATCCATCCGCGGCCAGCAGTCCGCGCAGCGACTCCAGCACCGGCCCCAGCTGGCCCGGCGCCAGCGTGTCGACCTGGTTGAGCACCACCAGCGTCACGGCGCCGTGCGCGGCGTAGCGGGCGATGAAATCGTGGTGGATGGCGGCGTCGGCGTACTTTTGCGGGTCCAGCACCCAGACCAGCACGTCCACCTGGCCGGCCAGCCGCTCCACGATCACCCGGTTGGCGAGCTGGGTGGAATCGAAGTCGGGCAGGTCCAGCAGCACCAGGCCGGGGCCGCCGTCGCCAGCCAGGCCGGGCACGGCGCCCCCCTCGCGCCGTTCGGCCACCTCCAGCCAATCCAACAAGGCCCCGTTCCCCGGCGGACCCCAGATACTGGCCAGCGGCGCACTGGTGGTGGGCCGCCGGACGGCAACCCGGGCGGCGTCGGTGGCGGCGACGGCGTTGAAGAGCGAGGACTTGCCGCTGCCGGTGGCCCCGAAGAAGCCCACCACCGTGTGCTCGGCGCTCAGCGATCGGCGCGAGGAGGCCCGTTCGAGCACCGCGTAGACCTCGGCCAGCACGCCGTCCTCCAGCCGCCCCTCGGCCAGTTCCCGGGCACGGTCCAGGGCGTCCAGGCGCGCGTCAAGGGCGGAGGCGTCCCGGGCGCTGCGGTGCCGGCTCATCCGGCCCGTCCCAGTGCCGCCAGTTCCTTGGCGCGGCGCTCCAGCGTCTCCACCCGCGCCCCCGTCCCGCCGTGGTCCGTCCCGGGTGCCAGCCGGTCCAGGAAACGGCGCGACTCGCGCTCCAGCAGTCGTTCACAGCGCCGTTCCAGCCCTGCGCGGACCTCCTCGGCGAGCCGGCGGACCGCGTCCTCGCCAAAGACGGCCTCCAGCAGCTTCTGGCCGACGACGGCGGTGCCGCCGGCAATCCCCACCTCGACGCCGGTCAGGCCGCCGGTGACCGAGAAGACCACCACCATCAGCAGCACCCCCAGCCCGTTGACGCCGAAGGACATCCAGCGGGCCTGGGCACGCTTGTCGGCCCCCTCGGAGCGGATCAGCGCCAGCACGTCCAACTGCCAGGCGCGGATCTCCGCGGCCACCTCCTCGCCGAAACCCTCGCTGGCCCCGGAGAGGTCATCGGAGCCCAGCAGGGCCCGGCCGGCGGGGTCCGAGCGCCAGCGCTGGTCGGCGTCCTCGGCGGCCTGCGCACCCTGGTCCACGACGACGGCGGCCAGACCAGTCTCGATGGCCTCCTCAACCCTCACGGCGGGCGGCGGCTGGCCGCGGAAGAAGGCACCAATCCTGTCCCTGAACCGGCCAATGCCGCTCTCCAGCGCACGGAAGAACTCCCCCGTGCCGACAAAATCCTGCCAGCGGGCGAGCACCTCCCCGCGCAGCAGCGAGCCGTCCGAACTCGCGGCCCGGATGGTGGCCAAGGCGTCGCGGTAGGCGGCGTTGACGTCGTCGGCGAGCTGGCCGGCGGCCTCGTCCTGTTCCAGCGCGGCCCGGGCCACGGATTCCACCCGCACGGCCAGGGAGCGCACCGTACCGTCCAGGGTGCGCCGGGCAATCTCGGCCCGCCCGGCGGCATTGGCGGCAATCCCGGCCAGCCAGCGGCGGATGGGCTCGGCGGCAGGGGCCGGGAGCATGCCCAGCGGGTCAAGGCCGGCTTCGGGGATCACAAAAAGCTCCGCGCCACCCAGTCCCTCTTGCTGAAGCATCCGCGACAGGTCCTCGCTGACCTCCGCCTCGGCGCCGGGCGGCACCCGGTCCAACACCACTGCCACCAAGATGTCGCGGGAGGCGGCGTCCACCAGCAGCCGCCACGGGACGGCGTCGGCATAGCGGTTGGCGGTGGTGACAAAGATCCACAGGTCGGCCGCCGCCAGCAATTGGCCGGCCAGCGCCCGGTTGTCGTCGGAGACGGAGTCCACGTCCGGGGCGTCCAGCAGGGCGATCCCGGCCGGGACGGCGCCGTCGGCGAGCAGGACCAGTTGGGCCATGGCGGACGGGTCGGGCGTGACGCCGGCCGCCGACGCCGGCACCGCGGGCCCGGTGAGCGTCCCGTGGACGCGGGAAAGCGTGGGCAGGACCCGGTCGGAGGCAAACCACGCCTCATCCGCCGGGTGGTGCAGCAGGATCGGCTGCCGGGTGGTGGGGCGGATGGCCCCGGTCCGGGTCACGGGATGGCCCACCAACGCGTTCACCAGCGTCGACTTGCCCGCACCGGTGGACCCGCCCACCACGGCCAACAGCGGGGCGTCCAGGCTGCGGTAGCGGGGCAGGATGTAGTCCTCCAGCTGTCCCAGCGAGGCACGCATGCTCTCCCTGGCGGCCGCGGCCCCCGGGAGTTCCAGCGGCAGCGTGAGCCCGGACAGGTCCGCCCGCACCGCTTCAAGAAGCTCGACGGCGGCGCTCTGGGCTCCGGCGGTGCCGGTTGGGGTGGGGTCGGGTTGGAGGCTCACAGCATCATCATGCCAGCAGCCCCGCCGCACGGCCGGGCATTTGCCGGGGACTATTTCCACGGGTTAATGAAAAAACCTCCGGACCCTATTGGATCCGGAGGTTTCTTTTGTGACCCCAGCGGGATTCGAACCCGCGTTATCGCCGTGAGAGGGCGACGTACTAGGCCGCTATACGATGGGGCCCTAATACTTGCTTGCCAAGTCAATCCCCGGCCAGCTCAAAATACTTTACACGAAATCCACCCGGCCCGCCTCCCGGCGCGGTGTGTGATGCGCCACTCCCCGCAGGGACTTTGGCGGCCCGTGGCACCGGGCCAGTGGCGGCTGCGGATGGCTGCGAATGGCCCCGTGGGCGCCTGTCGGCGGCAACGAAAAAAGCCTCCGAAACCAAGTGGTTTCGGAGGCTTTTAGTTGTGACCCCAGCGGGATTCGAACCCGCGTTACCGCCGTGAGAGGGCAGCGTACTAGGCCGCTATACGATGGGGCCCTAATACATTTGCTTTTGCAAGCGCTGGGATACCAGGACTCGAACCTAGAATAACGGTACCAGAAACCGTTGTGTTGCCAATTACACCATATCCCAATGGCACTAAATGGACGCTTCCGTTCAGGTTTTCCCTGTTCCGTTAGCGGCCCTTGCGCCGGGATAAAACTATACATGACGTTTGGCCCAACAACAAAATCGGGGCCGGGCAGGCTCCCCCGTGGGCCAAAAACCCCGCCGTTCCGGGGATTCCAGCGCCCCTGGCCGGCCCGGATCCGCCCCTGCCCGCACCCCGGATGGACGGATGTGGCGCAGAACACGCGGCCGTGTTCCACAGCCGCCATCCGCCGTCGTGCTTAAACGCCAACTGCCCCGCAGATAACGCTCGCTTGGGGCTCCAAGCAAGCGATAAGTGCGGGACAGTTGTGGTGCTGGATGGGCCCACGAACGCGAGGGCCCCAAACGTGGGCCCCCTGTCGCGAGGGGCCCGTTGTGAGCGTGCGAACAACGGGAGCGACAGGGGACTTGCGAGTTTGGGGAGCGTTTGGGGATTAGCCGCGGAAGGTCTTCAGCCGGGTCAGCGAGGAATCCTTGCCCAGGATCACCATGGACTCGAACAACGGCGGGGAGATGCGGCGGCCGGAGATGGCCGTGCGGACCGGACCAAAGGCCAGCCGCGGCTTGATCCCCAGATCCTCCACCAGAGCCTGCTTCAGCGCAGCCTGGAGGTTCTCCGCCGTCCACTCCTGCACGGGTTCCAGCGCCGCCAGGGCGGCGTCCAGGACCTCGGTGAGGTTCTCGGGCAGACCCTTGCGGGCGTCGTCCGCCACGTCCACGGCGTCGTCGGCCTTGAACAGGAAGCTGAGCATCTCCGGTGCCTCGCCCAGCAGCGTGATGCGCTCCTGGACCAGCGGGGCCGCCTCGGTGAGGATCTGCTCCTGGCGGTCCGTGGGCTGCTCGGGCAGCACGCCGGCGGCCTGCAGGTAGGGCAC
Organism: Pseudarthrobacter sp. P1; assembly: GCF_050156935.1. Classification (NCBI taxonomy): domain Bacteria; kingdom Bacillati; phylum Actinomycetota; class Actinomycetes; order Micrococcales; family Micrococcaceae; genus Pseudarthrobacter; species Pseudarthrobacter sp. P1. The sequence continues at coordinate 1,602,235 of NZ_CP189584.1, forward strand.
CAGGCGGTTGCGGAAGTCGGTGGCCTCCAGCAGGCGCACGTGCGTGCCGTTGATGGCCTCGGCCTTCTTGACGTCGAAGCGGGCCGGGTTGCCCAGCACGTTGTGGACATCGAAGGCCGCCACGAGCTCGTCGCGGGTGAAGATGTCCTGGTCCGCGGAGAGCGACCAGCCCAGCAGGGACAGGTAGTTCAGCAGGCCCTCGGGGATGAAGCCGTGCTCGCGGTGCAGGAACAGGTTGGACTCGGGGTCCCGCTTGGAGAGCTTCTTGTTGCCGTGGCCCATCACGTACGGCAGGTGGCCAAACAGCGGCATGTACTCGGCCACGCCCACGGCGATCAGCGCCTGGTACAGGGCCACCTGGCGCGGGGTGGAGCTGAGCAGGTCCTCGCCGCGGAGCACGTGGGTGATGCCCATCAGGGCGTCGTCCACGGGGTTGACCAGCGTGTACAGCGGGGCACCGTTGGGGCGGACGATGGCGTAGTCCGGGACTGATCCTGCCTTGAAGGTGATCTCGCCCCGAACCAGGTCGGTGAAGGTGATGTCCTCGTCCGGCATCCGCAGCCGCAGCGCCGGCTGGCGGCCCTCGGCCTTGAACGCGGCGATCTGCTCAGCAGTCAGGTTCCGGTCGAAGTTGTCGTAGCCGAGCTTGACGTCGCGGTCTGCGGCCTTGTGGCGCGCCTCAACCTCTTCGGGCGAGGAGTAGGACTCGTAGGCAAATCCACCCTCCACCAGCTTGGCGATGACGCCCTGGTAGATGTCCCCGCGCTGGGACTGGCGGTACGGCTCATGCGGACCGCCCACCTCCACGCCCTCGTCCCAGTCAAGGTCGAGCCACTTCAGGGCCTCCAGCAGCTGGTGGTAGCTCTCCTCGCTGTCGCGGGCGGCGTCGGTGTCCTCGATGCGGAACACCAGCTTTCCACCCGTGTGCCGGGCGTAGGCCCAGTTGAACAGCGCGGTGCGGATCAACCCGACATGCGGGGTTCCGGTGGGCGAGGGGCAGAAACGGACGCGGACGGGCGTCTCGTCGGTGACAGTGGGGAGTGCGGCAGCAGTAGTCATGATGGTTTCAAGTTTAGCCACCCGACGCACGGAATACGGCATCAAACGACGGCCGGGAAACGGAAACGGGCGGCCACATCCAACCGAAGTTGTCAGTGGCCGCCCGCCTGGGCTTCCGTGGAATCTCTGCGCTAGCGGCGCACCACGGGGTTGGACAGGCGACCGATGCCCTCGATCTCGACCTCGTACCTGTCGCCGTCGGAGAGCAGGTCCACGCCGGCCGGGGTGCCCGTCATGATGACGTCGCCGGGCAGCAGGGTGAACGCACGCGAGACGAGGGAGACCAGCTCCGGGATGCTGCGGACCATCTGGTTGGTGCTGCCGTCCTGGCGCAGTTCACCATTGAGCCAGCCCTTGATGGAGAGGTCCTCGGGGTCAAGGTCCGTCTCAATCCACGGGCCCAGCGGCGCAGCGGTGTCGAAGCCCTTGGCGCGGGCCCACTGCTGGTCCTTATCCTGTATGTCGCGGGCGGTGAGGTCGTTTCCGCAGGTGTAGCCGAAGATGACCTCGTGGACGCGGTCCTCGGGGACGTCCTTGCAGATGCGGCCGATGACCACGCAGAGCTCGGCCTCGTAGGAGACCTCCTCGGAGAACTCGGGCAGCACAATGGGCTCGCCCGGGCCGATCACGGAGGTGTTGGGCTTGAGGAACATCAGCAGCGACTCGGGCACCTCGTTGCCCAGTTCGCTGGCGTGGTCGGCAAAGTTGCGGCCGATGCCGATGACCTTGCTGCGCGGGATGATCGGCGCCACCAGGCGCACATCCGCGAGGTTGAACTTGATGGAGGTACGTTCCACGCCATGGAAGAAGGGGTCACCCTTGATGACAGTGATGACCTCACTACCGGACTCCCCCTCTACGACGCCGTACATGGGATCAGAATCAGCTACAAACCGGGCAATACGCATGGGTCACACTCTATCGGGAATGCCACTGCAGGCTTCAACGCAAGAACCTGTTTTACGTGCTCAGGGCGTTGCCGGGCCAATGCAAACTGCCCCGCACTTAACGCATGCTTGGGCGTCCAAGCATGCGTTAAGTGCGGGGCAGTTGATGGTGCGGGGGTTAGACCAGGCGGGTCAGCCAGCCGTGGGTGTCCTCGACGGTGCCGGTCTGGATGCCCAGCAGCTGCTCGCGGATGCTCATGGTGATTTCGCCGGGCTTGGCGTCGGTGGAGCCGATCTGCTCGTTGGCGTCCTTGAGCATGCCGATCGGGGTGATCACCGCTGCGGTGCCGCAGGCGAAGACCTCCGTGATGTCGCCGGAGGCAATGCCCTCGCGCCACTCGTCCAGGGTGATCTTGCGTTCCTCCACGGTCAGGCCGCGGTCCTTCGCCAGTTGGATGATCGAGGAGCGCGTGACCCCCTCCAGGATGGTGCCGCTGAGCGCGGGGGTGGCCACGGTGCCGTTCTTGAAGACGAAGAACACGTTCATGCCGCCGAGCTCTTCGACGGCGTTGTCGTTGAACGGGTCCAGGAAGAGCACCTGCTTGCAGCCGTTGGCCTCGGCCTCGAGCTGCGGGACCAGGGACGCGGCGTAGTTGCCGCCGCACTTGGCCGAGCCCGTGCCGCCACGGCCCGCGCGGGCGTACTCGTGGGAGATCCAGATGGAGACGGGCTTAAGCTCGCCGCCGAAGTAGTTGCCCGCCGGGGAGGCGATGACGCGGAAGGAGACCTCGCGGGCCGCACGCACACCCAGGAACGCCTCCGTGGCGATCATGAACGGACGCAGGTACAGGCTCTCGCCGTCGCCGGAGGGCACCCAGTTGGCGTCCACCTGCACCAGGCCCTTGACCGCGTCCAGGAACACCTGCTCGGGGAGGTTGGGCAGGGCCAGGCGGGTGGCGGACTTGTTCAGGCGCGCCGCATTGGCCTCGGGGCGGAACGTCCAGACCGAGCCGTCCGCGTGGCGGTAGGCCTTGAGCCCCTCGAAGATCTCCTGGCCGTAGTGCAGCACGCTGGCCGCCGGATCCAGGGAGATCGGACCGTACGGCTCAATGCGGGCGTTCTGCCAACCGCCGTTTCCCTGAGCGTCAACCACATAGTCCACCACGGCCGTGTGGTCGGTGAAGTGGTCACCGAATCCGGGGTTGGCCAGGATGGCGGCGCGCTGGGCGTCGGTCTTGGGGTTGGTGGAAAGCTGCTGTGCGAACGCCAGCTCACTCACGCTCTGGGTCATGGTTCCTCCACATCGTTGTGCCTGCCTCAGTTACAGGTCACTCACTCTAATAGGACCAGCGTACTCCTGCCCAGCGGCCGGTTTGGGGGCCGGCCGCAGGTGGCTAGAGCGCTGCGGCGATGGCGTCGCCGATTTGGCTGGTGCTGCGGGCCCCGGCGCCGGCGCGGGTGGCGATGTCGGCCACCACGGCGGCGTCGATCTTCGCCGCCGCCTCCGCGTAGCCCAGGTGGTCCAGCAGCAGCGCGGCCGAGAGGATGGCCGCCGTCGGATCCGCCTTCTGCTGGCCGGCAATGTCCGGCGCGGAGCCGTGGACGGGTTCGAACATGGACGGCGCGGTGCGGTCCATGTTGATGTTGCCCGAGGCGGCCAGGCCGATGCCACCGGTGACGGCGGCGGCCAGGTCGGTGATGATGTCGCCGAACAGGTTGTCGGTGACGATGACGTCGAAGCGGGCCGGGTCCGTGACCAGGAAGATCATCGCGGCGTCCACATGCAGGTAGTCCACGGCAACGTCGGGGAACTCGGCGGCCACGGCCTCCACTGTGCGCTTCCACAGGTGGCCGGCGTGGACCAGCACGTTGTGTTTGTGCACGTAGGTGAGCTTCTTGCGCGGGCGCTCGCTGGCGCGGCGGAATCCGTCGCGGACCACGCGCTCGACGCCGAAGGCGGTGTTGACGGAGACCTCGGTGGCAATCTCGTGCGGAGTGCCCTTGCGCAGCACGCCGCCGTTGCCGACGTACGGGCCCTCGGTGCCTTCGCGGACCACCACGAAGTCGATGGTGCCGGGGTTGGCCAGGGGGCTGGCCACGCCGTCGTACAGCCGCGACGGGCGCAGGTTTACATAGTGGTCCAGGCTGAAGCGCAGCTTGAGCAGCATCTCGCGTTCGATCAGCCCGGAGGGGATGCTGGTGTCCCCGGGGGCGGCGCCAACCGCACCAAAGAGGATGGCGTCGTGGCCGCGCAGGGCATCCAGCGTGGTCTCCGGCAAGGTCTCCCCCGTGGCCAGCCAGTGCTCGGCACCGAGCGGGTACTCGGTGAGGGAGAGCTGGACGCCGTCCGCTGCAGTGACCTTTTCCAGGACCTTGACGGCCTCGGCGATGACCTCGGGGCCAATGCCATCCCCCGGAATTACGGCAATATCAATCGATGCGCTCATGCCATCCAGCGTAGCCAAGGCATCCACATGATGGGCAAACCGTCTCAAAATGCGGACACGGCAAATCTGTGGGGACGAAATCCGCGGCGTCGCGCGGCTGGCTCCATCCATGGCGCAGTTCCCGTGGCCTTGGCGCCCCCAAGACACGCCCCCAAGGCCACGGGAACTGCGCCATGGTTTGCGACATCACGAAGCCACCCCCTTCCGGCCTGTGGATAACCGGATTCCGGACCCGGGTGCGGCGCACCATGGCAAGATGTTCAAGCCCGCCCCGCTTCCCGATGGCCTGCCGAATGGCTCGTTCACGCTCCGGGCGGCACGTGCCCTGGGCGTCACGGACAGCCGCGCACGGGCCTCCGACCTCTACATCCCCAGCCGGGAAATCAGGGTTCCCCGCCGCGTCCCACAGCCGCTGCTCGACCGGGTGCGCCCATACCTAAAACTGTTGCCCGATGCCGCCGCCAGCCACACCACGGCAGCGGCCCTGCACCGGATTCCGCTGCCGCTGCGGCACAGCAGTGAACCGTTTCTCCATCTGACCCGTCCCGCCGGCCGGACCATCAGCCGCCGGCGCGGGTGAAGGGCCACCACGCAGTCCTTGGACCGGAGGAGGTGGTGGAGCTCGACGGCGTCGCCCTCACCTCCCTGGCCCGGACATTCACGGACCTCGCCCAAATCATCTCCCTGGACGACCTGGTGGCTGCGGGCGACCATCTGGTGTGCGAGCACCACCGCAGTTTCGGCCCGGCCATTCCGGCGCGGGTGCCGCTGGCCGACCTGGCCGCGTACGTTTCGGCGCGAAAGGGCGTTCCGGGGTTGCGGCGGGCCCGTCACGGCGCTGGGCCTGGTGCGGCCGGACGTGGATTCGCCGCCCGAAACCAAGCTCCGCCTGATGCTGGCGCGTGCAGGCCTGCCGGTGTTTATCCCGGACTACGGCCTGGAGGACGAGCACGGCATCGCGCAGCTGTGGGTCGATCTGGGCTGCCCGGCGTTCAAGGTGTGCGCTGAATACGAGGGCAGCCACCACCTGACACCCGCGAAGCAGGCCGAAGACAAGACCCGGGACCGGTTGACCGCCGACCTGGGCTGGCGGCAGGTGAAGATCTACGCCGCGGACATGCGCTTCGGCGACGCCTGGGTGGTGCAGCAGTTCATCCAAGCGCTCCGGGCCCATGGCTGGACGGGCCGGTAGGACGAATCCGTAGAACGGCGCAGAAACTGCGGCACCGGAACCCGCAGCATTGAATCTGTGGCGCAGCTCCCGCGGGCTTCAACGTCCCAAGGCCACGGGAGCTGCGCCATGGCTGGACCGGGCCCTTGATCTCCACCCACGGGCCGATTCCGCGGGCAGCGGCCGCCGCATAGAGTGATTCCAATGGTCATGCACTCCCTCTATGAATGGTTCCGCACGCACCGCTTTGCCGTCGACTTGGCCGGCATGGCCGCGCTGTGGCTGCTCTTCTGCGGGCTCGCGCTCGTGGGCGGGAACGTGCAGATGGGCGCCGTCGGCACCCTGCTGGTGGTGCCGCTGGCCTGGCGGCGCACCCGCCCCGCCGCGGCCGGTATGGTGATCGCCGCCGTCGCGCTTTTCCAGTGGGCCAGCGGGATCCAGCCGATGCCGGCCAACGCCGCCGTCGTGCTGATTGTCTACGCACTGGCCGCCTACGGCCCGCGCTGGGCCAGCATCGGCGGGCTGGTGCTGGCCCTGCTGGGCGGCGTCCTGTTGGTGACCCGCTACTACATAGACCTGTCCATTTCACCCGTGGCCAATCTGCCGTTCTCGGCCCTGCTGGTGGTGATGGTGTGGGTGCTGGTGCTCTTCTCGTGGACGCTGGGCGACCTCACCCGGACCCGGCGGCTGCGCGAGCAGGCGCTTGAGGAGCGGGCCAACCGGCTGGAGATCGAGCAGACGCAGGAGCGCGAACTGGCCGCCTCGGACGAGCGCGCGCACATTGCCCGGGAAATGCACGACATCGTGGCGCACTCGCTCTCGGTGATCATCACGCAGGCCGACGGTGCGCGCTATGCCGCCGCGGCGGATCCGCAGGTGGCCATCACCACGCTCAAGACCATTGCCGACACCGGCCGCGGCTCCCTGCAGGAGATGCGCCGGCTGCTGGGTGTGCTCCGCGGCGCCGATGAGGCCACCACCCGCCCGCTGCCTGGCCTGGCCGACGTCGAACAGCTGCTGCTCAGCATCCGCGCGCTGGGCCTGCCGGTCCAGTATGCGGTGGTGGGGACGGCACGACGGCGGCTGCCGCCCGGCGCCGAGCTCACCGTCTACCGGGTGGTCCAGGAGGGGCTGACCAACGTGGTCAAGCACGCCGGCCCGAACGCCGCCGCCACCGTGTCGCTTCAGTGGCAGTCCCGCGGGCTCAACATCAGGGTGGAGGACGACGGCCGCGGCGCCGCCGCCCACCCCCTGCAGGACACCGGCCCGCTCGCCGCCCAGCATCCCGCCCCGAGGGTCCCCGGCAGCGGCAACGGACTGCTCGGCATGGCCGAGCGGGTCAAGCTCTACGATGGACAACTGAGCGCCAAACCGCGCCCCGGCGGCGGGTTCGCCGTCGCGGCCTTCATCCCCTACACGGAAGCCTGACATGAACCTCTCCCCCGACACCGCCCCGCCGATCCGGGTGGCGCTGGTGGATGACCAGCAGCTGGTCCGCCACGGCTTCAGCATGCTCATCAACAGCCAGAGCGACCTGGACGTGGTGCTGCAGGCCGGCAATGGCCACGAGGCGCTCGCCGGGCTGGCCGCCACCGCCGCCGACGTGGTGCTGATGGACGTGCGCATGCCCGGCATGGACGGCATCGAGACCACCCGCCGGCTGATGGAGCGCACCCGCGCCGCCGTGCCGGGATCGTGGCTGGCGGAGCTGAAGATAGTGGTGCTGACGACCTTTGACCTGGACGAATATGCGCTCTCCGCCATCCAGGCCGGGGCCAGCGGCTTCCTGCTCAAGGACGCCCCGCCCGAGGAGCTGCTGGAGGCCATCCGCACGGTGCACCGCGGCGACGCCGTCATCGCCCCCTCCACCACCCGGCGCCTGCTGGACCATGTGGCGCCGCTGCTCAGCGCCCCCAGCCCGGCCCGGGACGCCCATTCCGCTGCGGTGGCGAGCCTGACCGCCCGCGAGCGCGAGGTCTTCGGCCTGATTGCCCAGGGGCTGTCCAACCCGGAGATCGCCGCGCAGCTCTTTGTCTCCGAGGCCACGGTGAAGACCCATGTGGGGCACATCCTGGCCAAGCTTGGCGCCCGCGACAGGGTGCAGATCGTGGTCATCGCCTATGAGACGGGCGAGGTCTCCCCGGGATAAGCGTCCCGGGATAAGCGTCCCGGGATAAGCACCCCGGAAGGAGCATGGGTTCCTCCACCCACGGGAGGAGGGACCGCCGTCGTCCGCGCCGCCGAATCCATCCCTGGGCCGATCCGCTCCCCCGGGGCAGGGACATAGCGTGGACCCATGATCACCTCCACCGAACAAATCCAGACAACGCACTTCGCCGTCACGGCGCGGGGACTGTCCAAGACGTACGGCCGCGGGGAAACGGCCGTCGCCGCCCTGAAGGGCATCGACATCTCCTTTCCGGCCGGCAAGTTCACCGCCATCATGGGTCCCTCGGGCTCGGGCAAGTCCACGCTGATGCACTGCCTCGCCGGGCTGGACACCGCCACCTCGGGCACCATCCACCTGGGCGGCACCGAGCTGACCGGGCTCAGCGACAAACTCCTGACCCAGCTGCGCCGCGACCGGATCGGCTTTGTCTTCCAGGCCTTCAACCTCGTCCCCACCCTGACCGCCGAGGACAACATCACGCTGCCGGTGGCGCTCGCCGGCGGCACCGTGGACAAGGAATGGTTCACGTTCATCACCACCACGCTGGGCCTCACCGAGCGCCTGGCGCACAAGCCGCACGAGCTCTCCGGCGGCCAGCAGCAGCGCGTGGCCGTGGCCCGGGCCCTGCTGACCCGCCCGCAGGTGGTCTTCGGCGACGAGCCCACCGGCAACCTGGACTCGCGCGCCGGCGCCGAGGTGCTGGGCATGCTCCGGCGCAGCAGCCGCGAAATGGGCCAGAGCATCATCATGGTCACCCACGATCCCGTGGCCGCCGCCTACGCCGACCGCGTGGTGTTGATGAGCGACGGCGAGCTGGTGGGCGAGCTGGCGAACCCCACCGCCGAGTCCGTGATGGCCGCCCTCGCCACGCTGGGGGCATAGCCGTGCTTGCCGTAGCCCTGGGGCAGCTCAAGACCCATTCCCGGCGGTTCATCGCCATCTCCCTGGCTGTCATCCTGGCCGTCGCCTTCCTCACCGCCACCCTGACCGTAAACGCCTCCACCCAGGCGTCGCTGAAGGCCAGCATCGGCCAATCCTTCGGCACCGCGGACCTGGTGGTCTCCTCCACAGATGGCACCCCGCTGGATGCGAAGGCGGCCGACGCCGTTGCCTCCGCCGCGGGCGTGCGGGCCTCCTATGCCCAGCAGCTGGCGTACGTCCAGGCATCCACCGGCACCGCCGTCGTGTCGGGCGTGGTCAGCAACCTGCCGGCCGCCATGGAGCTGGAAACGGCAAAGCTGGTCTCTGGAGTGTGGCCCGCGGCCGCCGGTGAGGTGGCCGTCGACGCCGCCACGGCCACCCGCAACCAGCTCGCGCTGGGCGATGCCATCACCCTGCGCTCACTTTCGGCTCCCGGCACCGGACAGGCCCCCGGAGTCCCCGCCACCATCACCGGGCTGCTGGCCCCCACCAACGATCCCCTGATGTCCAGCCAGTCCCAGCTGCTGGCCCCGGCCGCCACCGTGGCCCAACTGGCCGGCAGCCCCACCAGCTACAGGCGCATCACCGTGGCGCTCGCCCCCGGCGCGGATGCCGGCGCCACCCGGTCTGCCATTTCCACGGCGCTCACCGGCGCGGGAGCCGCCACGGCATCGGTGCTGACGGCCGATGAGCAGACCAAGGCGCTGGTGGCCAGCTTCACCGGCGGCTCCAATGCGCTGACCATGGTGCTGCTGGCCTTCGCGGCCATTGCGCTGCTGGTCTCCGCCCTGGTGGTCTCCAACACCTTCTCCGTGCTGGTGGCCCAGCGCACGCGCGAACTGGCGCTGCTGCGCTGCGTGGGCGCCAGCCGGGCGCAGATCCACCGCTCCGTCCTCCTCGAGGCCCTGGTGGTCGGCGCCATCGCCTCCGCCGCGGGTGTGGCACTGGCCGCGGGCGGGATGTCCCTCCTGGTTGCCGGGCTGGCCCAAAATCCCGACTACGCCTTTGCCACCCTGGATGTACCGCCGTCGGCCATCATCACCGGTCTGCTGGTGGGCATTGCGCTGACGGTGCTCTCCGCTCTGGCGCCCGCGCGGGCGGCCACCGCCGTCGCCCCGCTGGCCGCCCTGCGCCCGCAGGAAGACGCCTCGCTGGCCAACTCCCGCGGCCGGGTCCGCCTCGTGGTGGGTGTGGTGTTGCTGCTCCTGGGCGGCGCGGGGCTGGTGGTTGGCGGACTGACTTCCCAACTGCTCATTGCCCTCCCCTCGGGTGCCTTGTCCTTCGTGGGGCTGTTGATGGCGGCCAGCCTGTTCATCCCCCGGCTGGTGGCCGCGGCGGGCAAGCTGGCCGCACCTGCCGGCGTCCCCGGCAGGCTCGCCGCCGTCAACGCCGTCCGCAACCCCGGCCGCACCACCGCCACGGCGTCGGCCCTGCTGATCGGCGTCACCTTGGTGACGATGATGATGACCGGGGCTGCCACCGCGCGCACCGCCTTCGACAACTCCCTTGACGGCCGATATCCGGTGGACGTGGCTGTCGAGGGGGCGCAGGTGCCCTTCACGGCCGCGCAGCTCGACAAGGTCCGGTCGCTGGCCGGTGTGAGCGCCGTGGCCCAGCTGCCGGTGGTGGGCTCCGTGGAATCCAGGGGAGCCACCGAACCCGTCTACGGCATCACCGGCGCCGATGCCCGGGCCGTGCTGGTGAATGCCGCGAACCGGCCCGCCCCCGGCACCCTCGTGATGCGCAAGGGAACCAAGGACACCTCGCTGTCGGTCGCCGCCGGTGCCGTGCAGACACCGCTGCCCGTGGCCATCGCCACCAGTTCATCGTTCCCCGCTCTGGTGTCGCTGGACACGCTGCCTGCCCTGCCCGCACCGCAGGCCGGCGCACTGCAGTCCGGGGCGCCGGAGGCCGGCGGGATGGATTCAGTGGCCGGTCGGATGGCCGGCACCTCGGCGCTCTGGGTGGCGGTGGACCCCGGCATCAGCCAGGACACGCTGCTGGGCCTGCGCCAGCAGATTGCCTCCGCCCTGGGCGTGGAGGAATACCAGGTGCAGGGCGGCGCCGTGGAAAAGGCCATGTTCAACCAGGTCATCGACGTGCTGCTTCTGGTGGTGACGGGACTGCTGGCCATCGCGGTGCTGATCGCCCTGATCGGTGTGGCGAACACGCTTTCGCTCTCCGTGCTAGAGCGCACCCGGGAGAACTCGCTGCTGCGCGCATTGGGCCTGACCCGCGGCCAGCTGCGCGGCATGCTGGCCCTGGAGGCGGTGCTCATTGCCGCCGTCGCGGCCACCATCGGCTCCGCCCTGGGGGTGGTCTACGGCTGGCTGGGCGCGCAGTCCGCACTGGGATCCTTCACCATCGTCACGGCCACCATCCCGTGGGGCCAGGTGGGGCTGGTCATCGGCGTCGCCGCGGCCGCCGGCCTGCTGGCCTCGGTGGTGCCGGCGCACCGTGCCGCACGCCTCTCCCCCGTGGCCGGCCTCGCCGCGGAGTAGCCGGGGTACGCACCGGAAACTGCCACCGTTTCCGTGTTCTGCCACCGCTGCACAGCGGTGGCAGAACCCGGAAGCGGGCGCAGAATCCGGCGGCGCGAAGGGCCTACGCCTGGACGGGCTCCTCGTACTTGGGGAAGATCGGCGTCGGGGCGGGAAGCGCCGTTCCGGGGACCAGCGGGGTGCCGAACGCGGCGAACTCGCGGGCGCCGTCGTGCTCCTGGCCCAGCACATCCAGCAGCTGGCCGGCGGCACCGGGCATCACGGGCTGGACCAGCAGGGACACCATGCGCAGCACCTCCAGGGTCACGTACAGCACCGTCTCCATCCGGGCCACGTCCGTCTTGCGGAGCACCCAGGGGGCCTGCTCGGCAAAGTAGGCGTTGGTGTCGCCCAGCACCGTCCAGATCTGCTCCAGCGAGCGGTGGAAGTCCTGCTTCTCGTAGGCGGCGCGGGAGAGCTCCAGCAGCGCACCGGCGGCCTCAAGGATGGTCTTGTCGGCCACCGTGAACTCGCCCGGTGCCGGCACAGCGGCGCCGCAGTTCTTCGCCACCATGGACAGCGACCGCTGGGCCAGGTTGCCGAGGTTGTTGGCGAGGTCGGCGTTCATCCGGCCGACGACGGCGTCGTGGTTGTAGGAGCCGTCGGCACCGAAGGGGACCTCGCGCAGCAGGAAGAAGCGCACCTGGTCCAGGCCGTACTGGGCCACCCACTCGGCCGGGGCCACGACATTGCCCAACGACTTGGACATCTTCACGCCGTTGTTCTGCAGGAAGCCGTGGATCATCACGCGCTTGGGCAGCTCGAGCCCGGCGGACATCAGGAAGGCGGGCCAGTAGACGGCGTGGAAGCGCGAGATGTCCTTGCCGATGACGTGGACGTCGGCCGGCCAGAACTTCTTGAAGGTCGCGGACTCGGTGTCGGGGTAGCCGATGCCGGTGAGGTAGTTGGTCAGCGCGTCCACCCAGACGTACATGACGTGCTTGTCATCGCCGGGCACCGGGACGCCCCAGTCGAAGGTGGTGCGCGAGATGGACAGGTCCTCCAGGCCGCCCTTGACGAAGCTGATGACCTCGTTGAAGCGGCTGCGCGGGGCGCCAAACTCCGGGCGCTCCTCGTAGAGCGCCAGCAGCTTGTCCTGGTAGTTGGAGAGGCGGAAGAAGTAGCTCTCCTCCTCCGTCCAGGTCAGCTCGGTGTCGGTGACCTTTGAGTAGCGCTTGCCATCCGCGCGCTCCTCGGTCTCGTCCTCGCCGTAGAAGGCCTCGTCGCGGACCGAGTACCAGCCCTCGTACTTGCCCAGGTAGATGTCTCCGGCGGCTTCCATCTTGGCCCAGATGGCCTTCGACGCGGCGTAGTGGTCGGCGTCGGTGGTGCGGATGAAGCGGTCGTAGGAGATGTCCAGGGCCTTGTGCGCGGCCTTGTAGGCCAGCACGTTGCGGTCCACCAGCTCCTTGGGCGTGATGCCCTCCTTCTCGGCCGTGTGGGCAATTTTCATGCCGTGCTCGTCCGTGCCGGTCAAGAACATCACGTCATGGCCGTCCAGCCGCTTGAAGCGGGCCATTGCGTCGGTGGCAATGTACTCGTAGGCGTGCCCGATGTGCGGTACGCCGTTGGGGTAGGTGATGGCCGTGGTGATGTAGAAAGGCGTCTTGCCTGCGTCAGAAGATGTCACCTTAAGAAATTACCCCGTCCGCGGCGCAAAAGCTCATTTGTCGGTTAAACGACGACGGCGGCTGCCCTGGACCGGGCGGCACGGTACACCGCAACCACCACCATCAGGACCACCAGTGCCGGAATGTACTGCCATCCGCCGTCAACGGGATCAAGGCGGCCGGAGGCATTCATGGACCCATGCAGGAGGCCCAGAATGAGGATGCTGCCGCCCGTTTCGCTGTACACCATGCCCATCAGGTACCGCAGGACGAGGGCAAAGCCGAACAGGATCCCCCAGGAGATGGCCACGCTGGTCCAGGGTGTGGCGGCAAAACCCCGGTCGGCGAAGGCCTGCGGCAAGTGGATCAGGGCGAACGGAATGGCGGTCAGCAGCGAACCGGTGAGCACACCCCTGCGTTCCATCAAACGGCGCTGCACCACCCCCGCCCACGCCAATTCCTCCCACACGTTCCCCAGGAGTGCGCCGATGACCACAGCCTGCACGAGGTAGAGCCCCACCGCGGCAGCCCACCCCTGGCCGGGTTCCCGGAGCGTTCCCGTCACCGCGGCGGCAAGAAGGGTCAGGGCGGGCACGGCCACGAGGGCCACCACATACCAACCGGCACCAACCCGCCAGCGCACCACACCGCCGAAAAGGCGTTTGATGCCCGCACGGCCGTTGGCCGCCGCCGTCACCAGCACCGAGAGGCCCAGCAGGAGGACCAGTTCAACGATGAGTCCGGGTGTAATGTCGCCCAGCAGCCAGATGGCCAGGCATTGGGCCAGCCAGGTCAGTGAGATCAAGGGGATCAAAAGGGCCATCACCGGATGGGCCGTGATCCGGGCGCGGCGGCTGCCCGCAGCGGGCGGGCCGGAACCCCCCGGGTCCGGGGTGCCAGGAGGCGGAATGTTTCGCTCAACGCTCATGGTGAGCCCTCTAACCAGGCCTAAAATCACCAACTTGCTTCTCAGGAACAGGCTACGCCCCCAGCGCCCGCGGAGGGGTGGCTGGCGAACGGGAGCCGAAACCCGGTGGGACGGCCGGGTCTCGGCAAGCCCGACCAGCGAGGCCGGAGGTCTCGGTCCCCGCTCGACCGGCGAAACCCCGGGAGGTTAAACGACGACGACGACGGCACCCGCGAAGGGGCCGTCGTCGTCGTTCTACTGCGGAGGGGTTCAGTCCTCCAGGTCGACCTCGCGGGCCATTGTGGCGCCGATCTCGGTCTTGATGGCGTCCAGCACCTCCTGCGGCACGGAGCTGTCGACGGTCAGCAGTGACAGGGCCTGGCCGCCCACCGTGTTGCGGGCCACCTGCATGCCGGCGATGTTGATGCCGTTCTCGCCCAGGATGCGGCCCAGCGTACCGATGACGCCCGGACGGTCGGCGTAGGAGATGACCAGCAGGTGGTCGCTCACCGGGATCTCGAGGTCGTAGCCGTTGACGGCAACAATCTTCTGGATCTGCTTCGGACCGGTCAGGGTGCCGGAGACGGAAACCGTCGAGCCGTCCGAGAGCGCGCCGCGGACGGTGAGCACGTTGCGGTACTCGGCGGACTCGGTGGTCTTGATCAGGCGGGTGTTGATGCCGCGCTGCTCGGCCAGGATGGGGGCGTTGACGTAGGAAACCTGCTCGGAAACGATGTCTTTGAAGACACCCTTCAGGGCGGAGAGCTCCAGGGCCTTGACGTCCAGGGCGGCAATCTCGCCGGCCACCTCGACGTCGATCTGGGTGACGGAGTCGTGGGTAAGCGCGGTGAAGATCCGGCCCAGCTTCTCGATCAGCGGGATGCCGGGGCGCACGTCGGGGGCGATGACGCCGCCGGCAACGTTGACGGCGTCGGGCACCAGTTCGCCGGCCAGGGCCAGACGCACGGACTTGGCCACGGAGACGCCGGCCTTTTCCTGGGCCTCGTCGGTGGAGGCGCCCAGGTGCGGGGTGACGACGACGTTGTCCAAGGACAGGAACGGCACATCCTTGGCCGGCTCCTTGACGAACACGTCAATGCCGGCGCCGGCGATCTCGCCGGTGGTCAGCGCGGTGTGCAGCGCCTCTTCGTCCACCAGGCCGCCACGGGCGACGTTGATGACATAGGCGGTGGACTTCATCTTCTTGAAGGCCTCAGCGCCGATCATGCCGACCGTCTCGGGGGTCTTGGGCATGTGGATGGTGATGAAGTCGCTCTGCTCCAGCAGCTCGTCCAGGGTGACCAACTTCACGCCCAATTGCGCTGCGCGCGCGGATGTTACGTAGGGGTCGTACGCCAGGATCTCCATGTCGAAGCCCTGGGCACGGGCGGCGATCAGCGCGCCGATGCGGCCCAGGCCGATGATGCCGAGCTTCTTTTCCAGCAGCTCGGTGCCGGTGTACTTGGAGCGCTTCCACTCACCGTGCTTGAGCGCGGTGCTGGCGGCCGGGATGTGGCGGGCCAGGGAGAGGATGTGGCCGATGGTGAGCTCGGCGGCGGAGACGATGTTGGAGGTCGGTGCGTTGACGACCATGACACCGGCCTGGGTGGCGGCCTTGATGTCCACGTTGTCCAGGCCAACGCCCGCGCGGGCAATGACCTTCAGGTTCTTGGCGGCGGCAATGGCCTCGGCGTCGACCTGGGTGGCGGAGCGCACCAGGATGGCGTCGACGTCCACGATTGCGGAGAGCAGCTCGGATCGGTCCGCCCCGTCGCAGTTGCGGATTTCAAAATCGGGGCCGAGAGCCTCGATCGTGGCGGGCGAAAGTTCCTCTGCAAGGAGTACAACTGGCTTGGCGGTTGTCACCGGTGACCTCTTTAGCTCTCGTTTAATTCTGGTGGGGATTTTGGTGAATGGTTTTCGACAGAAAAGCCGGACTCCAGCCTAGTGGAGTCCGGCTTCCCCGCCGTAACAAAGGACGACGGCGATTGGCCTCGGGTGCCGGGTGGCTGCGCGCCCTTCGGCTGGGCCGATGCCCACCCCGCCCGCTTCGCGGACGCCCGAAGCCGCTCCCGGGTGGGCCATCGGCCCAACCTCAGAGCGGGCGCGCAGCCACCCTCCGACAATCGCCGTCAGTGCTCGCAATTAGCGGGCGACGGAGCCTTCGGTGTAGTCGTCAGTGGTCTTCCAGGAGAAGAGGCTGCGCAGTTCGCGGCCGGTGGCCTCGATCGGGTGGGCCTCGCCCTTGGCGCGCAGCGCCAGGAACTCCGGCGCGCCGGCATCCTGGTCGTCGATGAAACGCTTGGCGAAGGCACCGCTCTGGATGTCGGCCAGAACGGCCTTCATGTTCTCCTTGACCTCCGGGGTGATCACGCGCGGGCCCGAGACGTAGTCGCCGTACTCTGCGGTGTCGGAAACGCTCCAGCGCTGCTTGGCAATGCCGCCCTCCCACATCAGGTCGACGATCAGCTTGAGCTCGTGCAGGACCTCGAAGTAGGCGATTTCCGGCTTGTAGCCGGCCTCGGTCAGGGTCTCGAAGCCGTACTGGACCAGCTGGGAGGCGCCGCCGCAGAGGACTGCCTGCTCGCCGAAGAGGTCGGTCTCGGTCTCTTCGGTGAAGGTGGTCTCGATGACGCCGGCACGGGTGCCGCCGATGGCCTTGGCGTAGGACAGTGCCAGTTCCTTGGCGCCACCGGTGAAGTCCTGCTCCACGGCGATCAGGTCCGGAATGCCGCGGCCTGCCTCGAACTCGCGGCGCACGGTGTGGCCCGGAGCCTTCGGGGCAACCAGGGCGACGTCGACGTCGGCCGGCGGGGTGATGTAGCCGAAGCGGATGTTGAAGCCGTGGCCGAAGAACAGGGCGTTGCCGGCGGAGAGGTTCGGGGCGATGTCCTCTGCGTAGACAAAGCGCTGGACCTGGTCCGGGGTCAGGATCATGATCAGGTCGGCTTCTGCCGTTGCTTCGGCAACGCTGAGAACACGCAGGCCCTCTGCCTCGGCCTTGGCGATGGACTTGGAGCCTTCCTTCAGGCCGACGCGGACGTCGACGCCGGAATCGCGCAGGTTCAGCGCGTGGGCGTGGCCCTGGCTGCCGTAGCCGATAACGGCGACCTTGCGACCCTGGATGATGGACAGGTCTGCATCGTCGTCGTAAAACATGTCGGTCACTTGTAACTCCTCATTAAATGGTTTGTACTGCTAAGTTTTTGCATTTAGTTTTCCCACCCACTGCACAGGCAGCGGGAAAACGGGAAAGCGCTTAGGAAGCGCGAAGTGCCCGGTCGCTCATGGAACGGGATCCCCGTCCAATGGCCAAGGTGCCGGATTGCACAATCTCACGGACGCCGAACGGCTCCAGCACGTTGAGCAGTGCTGCGAGCTTCTCCGGGTGGCCGGTGGCTTCAATGGTCAACGAGTCGGTGGACACGTCGACAACCGAAGCGCGGAACAGGTCTGCGGCTTGGGTGACCTGCAGCCTTGTTGCGGCGTCCGCACGGACCTTGACCAGGATGTGGTCCCGTTGCACGGAATTGTCTGAGACCAGTTCAACAATCTTGATCACATTGATCAACTTGTTGAGCTGTTTGGTGACCTGTTCGATCAGGTCGCCCTCGGCGTCGACCACCACAGTCATCCGGGAAATCCCGGGGACCTCGGTGGGGCCAACTGCCAAAGAATTGATGTTGAAGGCACGGCGGGCAAAGAGGCTGGCCACACGGGTCAGCACACCGGGCTTGTCTTCAACCAGAACGGAAAGTGTATGCCGGGTCATCTCTAGTCCTCCTCTTCCCACACAGGGGTCATGTTGCGGGCAACCTGGATCTGGTCATTGCTCACTCCGGCGGGCACCATCGGCCACACCATGGAGTCGGGGCTGACCACAAAGTCGATCACCACGGGACGGTCGTTGATGGCCAGGGCGGCCTCAATGGTGGCGTCGATGTCCTCGGTGCGCTCACAGCGCAGGCCGACGCAACCATAGGCGTCGGCCATCTTGACGAAGTCCGGGATGCGGACGGTGTCGTGGCCGGTGTTCAGGTCCGTGTTGGAGTAGCGGCCCTCGTAGAAGAGGGTCTGCCACTGGCGGACCATGCCCAGGGAGGAGTTGTTGATGATGGCAACCTTGATCGGAATGTTGTTCAAGGCGCAGGTGGCCAGTTCCTGGTTGGTCATCTGGAAGCAGCCGTCGCCGTCGATGGCCCAGACCACGCGGTCCGGGTTGCCCACCTTGGCGCCCATGGCAGCCGGGACGGAGTAGCCCATGGTGCCGGCGCCGCCGGAGTTCAGCCAGGCGTGGGGGCGCTCATACTTCACGAACTGGGCGGCCCACATCTGGTGCTGGCCCACACCCGCCACGTACACGCCCTCGGGGCCGGTCAGGGCACCGATCCGGGAGATGACGCGCTGCGGGGACATCAGGCCGTCTTCGGGTTCGGTCCAGCCCAGCGGGTAGGTTTCCTTGAGGTTGTTCAGGAACGCCCACCAGTCGCCCAGATCCGGGGTGCCCTTGGCCTCGAACTCGGCCTTCACGGCGGCGGTGAGGTCCGGGATGATCTCCTTGACCGAGCCAACAATCGGCACGTCCGCGATGCGGTTCTTGGAGATCTCCGCCGGGTCGATGTCCGCGTGGATGATCTTCGCGTGCGGGGCAAAGGTGGACAGCACACCGGTGACGCGGTCATCGAAGCGCGCGCCGAGCGTGATGAGCAGGTCCGCCTGCTGCAGTGCCGTGACGGCGGAGACCGTTCCGTGCATGCCGGGCATGCCCACGTGTTGCGGGTGCGAGTCCGGGAAGGCGCCGCGGGCCATCAGCGTGGTGGCCACGGGGGCCCCGGTCAGCTCGGCGAGGGCCAGCAGCTCCTTGGAGGCGTGGGCCTTGACGACGCCGCCGCCCACGTAGAGCACGGGCTTCTTGGCCGCGGCGATCAGCCGGGCGGCCTCACGCAGCTGCTTGGAGTGGCCGCGGAACACCGGGCGGTAGCCGGGCAGGTCGATGGTGGGCGGCCAAGAGAAGGTCATCTGGCCCTGCTGGGCATCCTTGGCCACGTCCACCAGGACGGGGCCGGGGCGCCCGGTCGAAGCCAGGTGGAAGGCCTCGGCCATGATCCGCGGGATGTCGTTCGGGTTGGTCACCAGGAAGGAGTGCTTGGTGATGGGCAGCGTGATGCCCACGATGTCCGCCTCTTGGAAGGCGTCGGTGCCGATGACACCGCTGGAGACCTGGCCGGTGATGGCCACCAGGGGCACGGAGTCCATGTGGGCGTCCATGATCGGGGTGACCAGGTTGGTGGCACCGGGGCCGGAGGTGGCGATGCAGACGCCCACCTGGCCGGTGACCATGGCGTAGCCCTGGGCGGCGTGGCCGGCACCCTGCTCGTGGCGGACCAGGATGTGGTTCAGGCTGGAGGCCATCAGCGGGTCGTAGGTGGGAAGGATCGCGCCACCGGGCAGGCCGAAGATGTCCTTGACGCCGAGCTCTTCAAGCGAGCGGACGATGGCCTCGGAGCCGGTCATCTGGATGGGGGCAACAACATTGTTGGGACCCATGACGGAGGAGGCGGGAAGCGCGGCGATATTGCCTGTGGGGGCTGCGCCGGCATGGCCGGGAGACTTTGCTGCCAGCAGCGAGGGGCTGGCGGGCGATCCTTTACTCATCGGATTCTTCCTTAGTGGAACTCAGGTTCACGTATAGAGATAGTCAGGGCGTCGTTCATGGTTCATGTGGTCTTGAGTTGCCGCTGGTGGTGGAAACAAAAAAACCCCTCAGCCTGTGAGGCTCGTGGAGGGGTTCGCACGTGATCGTAGTTCGACCCGGTTTGTGCCGGAGAGACGTAATCTTGTGGATTACTTTACGTCACGCGCTAGCTAATGACGACTACGAGTTTCAGTTGCATATCTGTAGTTTTCCTTTTAGGTCTCCGCAGTGTCAAACAGTGCAGCCAGCGTCTCACATATTGGACACGAGCGTCCACTAGGTGGTCATGCCGGTTGAGCGTGCCGGGGCCAAAGGGGCCTCGGCACGCTCAATCGGCGCGGACGGCTGCTAGCCGCAGTAGGCGCCCGTGGAGGCGCTGTTGACCAGCTTGGCGTACTTGGCCAGCACACCGGTGGTGAACTTGGCCGGCAGCGGCTTCCAGCCCACCTTGCGGGCCTCGAGCTCGGCCTCGTCCACCAGCAGGTCGAAGCTGCGGCCGGCGATGTCCACGCGGATCTTGTCGCCATCCTGGACGAACGCGATCGGGCCGCCGTCGGCGGCTTCCGGAGCCACGTGGCCGATGCACAGGCCGGTGGTGCCGCCGGAGAAGCGGCCGTCCGTCAGCAGCAGGACATCCTTGCCCAGGCCGGCACCCTTGATGGCGCCGGTGATGGCGAGCATCTCGCGCATGCCCGGGCCACCCTTGGGGCCCTCGTAGCGGATGACGACGACGTCGCCGGCCTTGATCTGGCCGTTGTCCAGTGCCGCCAGCGCACCCTGCTCGCGGTCGAAGACGCGGGCGGTGCCCTCAAAGACATCGGCATCGAAGCCGGCGGACTTCACGACGGCGCCTTCCGGAGCCATCGTGCCGTGCAGGATGGTGATGCCGCCGGTCTTGTGGATCGGGTTGTCCATGGCGCGCAGGATCTTGCCGTCAAGGTCCGGCGGGTTGATCGAGGCGAGGTTCTCCGCCACGGTCTTGCCGGTGACGGTGAGGCAGTCCCCGTGCAGCAGGCCGGCGTCGAGCAGGGCCTTCATGATGACGGGCACGCCGCCGATCTTGTCCACATCGGTCATGACGTAGCGGCCGAACGGCTTCAGGTCACCCAGGTGCGGGATCTTGTCGCCGATGCGGTTGAAGTCCGCCAGCGTCAGGTCGACGTTGGCCTCGCGGGCAATGGCCAGCAGGTGCAGCACGGCATTGGTGGAACCACCGAAGGCCATGGTGACGGCGATGGCGTTCTCGAAGGCCTTCTTGGTCATGATGTCGCGGGCGGTGATGCCCAGGCGCAGCAGGTTGACCACTGCCTCGCCGGACTTGCGGGCAAAGTCGTCACGACGGCGGTCCGCGCTCGGCGGCGCGGCGGAGCCGGGCAGGGACATGCCCAGGGCCTCGCCGATGCAGGCCATGGTGTTGGCGGTGTACATGCCGCCGCAGGCACCCTCGCCGGGGCAGATGGCGCGCTCGATGCGGTCCAGGTCGCCACGGCTCATCTTGCCGGCCGCGCAGGCGCCGACGGCCTCGAAGGCGTCGATCAGGGTGACTTCCTTTTCGGAGCCATCCTCCAGCTTGACCCAGCCGGGCATGATCGAGCCGGCATACAGGAACACGCTGGCCAGGTCCAGGCGGGCGGCGGCCATCAGCATGCCGGGCAGCGACTTGTCGCAACCGGCCAGCAGCACGGACCCGTCAATGCGCTCGGCCATCATGACCGTCTCCACGGAGTCGGCGATGACCTCGCGGGAGACCAGCGAGAAGTGCATGCCCTCGTGGCCCATGGAAATGCCGTCGGAGACGGAGATGGTGCCGAACTGCATCGGGAAACCGCCACCGGCGTGGACGCCTTCCTTGGCGCCCTGGGCCAACCGGTTCAGGGACAGGTTGCAGGGGGTGATCTCGTTCCAGGAACTGGCCACACCAATCTGCGGCTTGGCGAAATCGTCGTCACCCATGCCGACGGCGCGGAACATGCCGCGCGCGGGGGCGGCATGAATGCCGTCGGTGACCGCACGGCTGCGCGGCTTGATATCTGGCTTGCCGTCGGCGGTGAATACCTTGGGCGTATTTGAATTTGTTTCCACACTCATGGGATGAGTCTATGACCGCCGCCGGAGGGCTAACCATCCTTGGGGCATCTTGGATCACTTTGCGGGCAGATTCACCGCCTATTACGCATGCGCGCGCCAGCATGGCGGCCCGGCCTGCCCGGCCCCCTCCCCCGGGACCTGGAACCACCGGCGCACCCGGCGCCACAGCCACTGGCCAGCCCATCGGCCCGTGGCTGTGAACTGCATCTCTCTTCGCTGCCGATCCGGCCCAAAAAGGCTCCGTGGAACCCCGGAACAGATTTTCCCGTGGGGCCGTCCAAGGGCCGGGATCCGCACGTTTCCGGGATTTTTGGGTCCGTGCACCTAGGCTGAAACCCCCTGTACACCTCCGGTTCGGGCCCCGATTTCACACGCGCCCCAAATCCATGTATAGTTTCATGTCGTTGCGGGGTACGGAACGGGGAAACAAACCGGGAAGTTGCCACAAAACATGCCAAGCACTCCTAGCTCAATTGGCAGAGCAATTGACTCTTAATCAATGGGTTCCGGGTTCAAGTCCCGGGGGGTGCACTGCAAAGAACCGCTCCACCACTGGCCGCAAAGCCGTGGTGTGGCGGTTTTCTTTTTGCCCTATTAATAGTGCGGAGCCCATAAAAAGCACGGGGGTGCGGGGAGACCCTTCCCCGCCAAACCGCGGATCCTGGCGCATCCCGCCGGCGCGGATGGGCAGGTGCACACGCAACCCAAAACATCGTGTATAGTTTTAGATGCGCCAAGCACTCCTAGCTCAATTGGCAGAGCAATTGACTCTTAATCAATGGGTTCCGGGTTCAAGTCCCGGGGGGTGCACAGAGGCAAAGACCCCCGATTCGCTCCGGCGAATCGGGGGTCTTTTTTCACGTTGCAAACATTAGGAGCTTTCATGTCCGCGCACCTGACCGCCGGCGGCACCGCCCCCGCCTTCACGCTGGCAGATTCCACCGGAGCGCTGCACAGCCTCTCCGACTATGCCGGCCGCAAGGTGGTGGTGTACTTCTACCCCGCAGCGTCCACGCCCGGTTGCACCAACCAGGCGTGCGATTTCCGCGACAGCCTGGCCGCACTCCAGGGCGCCGGCTACGAGGTGCTGGGCATCTCCCCCGACCCCGTGGCCAAGCTGGCCAAGTTCGCTGGCAAGGAAGAGCTGACCTTTCCGCTGCTCTCGGACGAGGACCACGCGGTGGCCGAGGCCTACGGCGCCTGGGGCGAGAAGAAGAACTACGGCAAGACCTACACCGGCCTGATCCGCTCCACCGTGGTGGTGGACGCCGACGGCACCGTGGCGGTGGCACAGTACAACGTGCGCGCCAAGGGCCACGTGGCCAAGCTCCGCCGGGACCTGAAGATCGACTCAGCGGTGTCCGCCGCAGCGTAGCACCGCGGGTAGAATGGATGACGGCCAGCACCTGCCGCAAGGCAGCGGTGCGGTCCGCGCGCGAGTGGTGAAATTGGCAGACACGCAGGATTTAGGTTCCTGTACCTTCGGGTGTGCGGGTTCAAGTCCCGTCTTGCGCACACATTGCCTGCCAACCCCATTGGGCTGCAGGCATGGGAAAGGCCCCTGGCAACAGGGGCCTTTCCCATGCCTGCAGGCCTTCGACGCACCTTCCGGAGCCCGCGCCAAGTGTCCGAAGCCACCGGCGGACCTCCAGCGTGCGTCCATGGGCGTGGCCTAGAATGGGCGGTTGGTGGATTGATCGTCCACCCCGGTTTCAAGGGAGTGGTGTCTGTAGTGCGTGGTGTGGCGGCTCGACGAGCGATTGCGGGACTGGCTGCGCTGGCGCTCATTGCCCCCTTGGCGGCCTGCACCTCCACCGCCGATCCGAGTCCGGCGGCCAGCACCAGCACCGCCACCGCCGCCCCGTCCGCCGTGTTCAACTTTGGCACGGGGGCCGAGCCGGCCGGGCTCGATCCGGCGCTGGTCAAGGACGCCGAGTCCTACCGTGTCACCCAGCAGGTCCTGGAGGGGCTGGTCACGGTGGATCCCACCACCGGCGATCCCGCCCCCAGCCTGGCCACCAGCTGGAGCGAAGGCAACGATGGCCTGTCCTACACCTTCGCCCTGCGGGACAAGGTGCTCTTCCAGGACGGCACGCCGCTGGACGCGGGCGCCGTCTGCACTAACTTCGAGCGCTGGTACACCCTGCCGCCGGCCACCCGCGGGGACTCCGGTGCCGTGACCTTCAAGCAGCTCTTTGGCGCGTTCTCCGAGGACCCCGAGCACTCGATCTACAAGAAGTGCACGGCGGTGGATCCGGCTCATGTGAAGATCGAGCTGGGGCTGCGGCTGACCGGTTTCCTGCAGGCGATGACGCAGCCGGCCTTTGCCATCTCCTCGCCCAAGGCCCTGGCCGCGCTGGACGCCAACAACCTCAAGGACCAGGTGGGCGGCCGCAAGGTCTCCGCCTATGGGCTGCACCCGGTGGGCACCGGGCCCTTCACCTTTGGTTCGTGGAAGGACGGCCGGATCACCCTGACCGCGAACCCCGGTTATTGGGGCGACAAAGGCCAGATTTCGGTGCTGAATTTCATCACCTACGACCAGCCCGAGAACCGCCTGCTGGCCCTGAAGGACGGCAGCATCGACGGCTTCGACCCGGTCACGCCGGGCAACTTCGACGAGCTGGTCAAGAACGGCACCCAGATCCTCCAGCGCGATCCCTTCTCCGTCATGTATTTGGGCATCAACCAGAGCATTCCGGTGCTGGCCGATGAAAAGGTCCGCCAGGCGATGGCCATGGCCATCGACAAGGACACCCTGATCCATGACTTCTTCATCGATGGCACCGGTGCCGCCGCGCAGTTCATCCCCCCGAAACTGAGCGGTTTCAACAAGTCCGTCACGAAGTACGCGTTCGACCCCGACAAGGCCAAGAAGCTGCTGGCCGAGTCCTCCTACAAGGGCGAGCCGCTGAAGTTCTACTACCCCACCAATGCCACGCGCGCCTATCTGCCGACGCCGGAAAAGGTGTACGCGGAGATCGCCCGCCAGCTCACCGCCGTCGGCTTCACCATTGTGCCGGTGCCCGTGGACTGGGCCGACGACTACGTGGGCAAGGCCGCCGGCAGCCCGGACCATGCGCTGGACCTGATGGGCGTGAACGGGCTCTACGCGGATCCCGACAACTTCGTCGGCACGCTTTTTGGCACCCCCAACACCGAGCTTGGCCTCAATGATCCCCAGCTGGTGTCCAAGATCATCCGCGCCCGCTCGCTGCCCAACGGCGCCGAGCGCACGGAGGCCTACCAGTCCATCAGCGAGCAGATCGCCAAGACCGTCCCGGCCATCCCGATCGCGTTCCCGATTTCCGCCGTCGCCCTCTCCTCCCGGGTGTCCAGCTACCCCGTCAGCCCGGTGCTGCACGAGGTTTTCAACAAAATCACGCTCACCGACCAGCGGTAGTTGACCCCCTGTGACGCAGGTCGCCTGATTTAGGCTTCCTCCCCGGGGCGCGATACGCTTCTTCCGCTAGGACAAGCCGCTACCGGAGATGGACTGTGACCTTCATTTCGAACACCCAAGACGCCGACGTCGTTCTCATCGGAGGCGGCATCATGAGCACTACGCTCGGTGCCATGCTCAAGCAGCTGGAGCCGACCTGGAAGATCGCACTCTTCGAGCGCCTCGACGAGGTGGGCCTGGAAAGCTCCAGCCCGTGGAACAACGCCGGCACCGGCCACGCCGCGCTCTGCGAGCTCAACTACTCCCCCGCGGCCAAGGATGGCTCCGTCGATCCGGCCAAGGCCATCAGCATCAACGAGCAGTACCACCTGTCCCGGCAGTTCTGGTCCCACCTGGTGACCAACTCGATGGTCGGTTCGCCCAAGAAGTTCATCCACACGGTCCCGCACATGAGCTTCGTCACAGGCGCCGCCCACACCGCGTTCCTGAAGACGCGCTTCGAGGCCCTCAAGCCCAACGCGCTCTTCTCCTCCATGGAGTACTCCGAAGACCACGACCAGATTGCCCGGTGGGCGCCGCTGGTCATGAAGGGCCGCGACAAGTCCCAGCAGGTGGCCGCCACCCGCGCCGCCGAGGGCACCGACGTCGACTTTGGCGCCCTGACCCGCGAGCTGGTGGACTACCTGGCCGCGAACGGCGCCGAGATCAACTACGGCACCGACGTCACCGATGTCCAGCGCGACGCCGACGGCCGCTGGGACGTCTCGCTCAAGCACCTCGCCTCCGGCGAGCACGGCAGGATCAAGGCCCGCTTTGTCTTCATTGGCGGCGGTGGCGGCGCCCTGCACCTGCTCCAGCGCTCGGGCATCCCGCAGGGCAACGGCTTTGGCGGCTTCCCGGTCTCGGGCCAGTTCTTCCGCTGCACCAACGAGGAGCTCGCGGCGCAGCACAGCGCCAAGGTCTACGGCCAGGCCTCCGTGGGCGCCCCGCCCATGTCCGTCCCGCACCTGGACACCCGCTACGTGGACGGCCAGCGCTCGCTGCTGTTCGGCCCGTACGGCGGCTTCTCCACCAAGTACCTCAAGACCGGCAGCTACCTGGACCTTCCCGGCTCCATCCGCCCCGGCAACATCATCCCCATGCTGGCCGTGGGCAAGGACAACCTGGGCCTGGTGAAGTACCTGGTCTCGGAGGTTCTGAAGACCCGCACCGCCAAGGTCGATGCCCTGCAGGAGTACTTCCCCGAGGCCGACGGCGGCGACTGGGAACTGATCACCGCCGGCCAGCGGGTGCAGATCATCAAGAAGGACACCAAGAAGGGCGGCGTCCTGCAGTTCGGCACCGAGGTCATCACGTCCTCGGACGGCTCCATCGGCGCCCTGCTGGGTGCCTCCCCGGGCGCCTCCACCGCCGTGCCGATCATGCTTGAACTGCTCCAGCGCTGCTTCCCGCGCAAGTTCAAGCTGGAATGGCAGGACTCGCTGCGCACCATGATGCCCACCTACGGCATCAAGCTCAACGACAATCCGGACCTTGCCGCGGAGACCCTGGCCAAGACGGCCGTGGCTCTGGGCCTGAATACCGACACCGTCTAAGGCCCACCGCAGTCCGCGCCGGCGGATAGCATGGCGGGACAGGCCAGCACCTTTGGGAGTGTACTTATGTTCCGCCTTGCCAAAATGTCCCTCGGAAACCGGGCGCTGATCGCACTCATCACCATCTTTGCGGTGGTGTTCGGCGTCATCACGCTCGGTTCCCTGAAACAGGAGCTCATCCCCTCGATCGAGTTCCCGCAGATCACCGTCGTCGCTGCCATGCCCGGCGCGTCCCCCGACGTGGTGGACAAGCAGGTCAGCGGGCCGCTCAATGCCGCCCTGGGCGCCGTCGAGGGGCTGGAATCAAGCACCGCCACCTCGCGCAGCGGGCTGTCCACGATCAATCTGGCCTTCGCCTACGGCACCAATCTGGACCGTGCCCGGAACCAGATCGACCGTGCCATCTCCAACGCGCGCTCCGCACTGCCGGATTCCGTCCAGCCGCAGGCCATCGCCGGCTCCATCGCCGATTTCCCGATCGTCTTTCTGGCCGTGTCCTCGGACAAGTCCCTGGGTGAGTTGAACTCGAACCTGCAACGCCTGGTGGTGCCCGCGCTGCTCAAGATCGAGGGCGTGCGCAGCGCCGATGTCACGGGCGCCAATGCGGCGCACATCGCGATCCTGCCCGATGCCGGCAAGCTGTCAGCGGCGGGCGTGGGCCCGGGCGCCATCGCCAGCGCCCTGTCCAGCAACGGCGCGCTGGTGCCGATCGGCTCGCTCAGCGGCGACGGCAGCACGCTCCCGGTCCAGGCCGGCAGCCCGGTGGATTCCCTCGACGCCGTCAAGGCGCTGCCGCTGGCCGGCTCCAAGTCCGCCGGCGGCGGACCGGCGACCATTGGCGACGTCGCCGATGTCAACATTGCCGATGACGCCACCACCTCCATCACGCGCACCAACGGGCTGCCCACGCTGGCGCTCTCGGTGACCAAGAAGCCCGAGGGCGACACCGTCGCCATCTCCCGCCAGGTCAAGGAGCAGCTGCCCGCCCTGGCCGCCGCGCTCGGGTCCAACGCGAAATTCACCACCGTGCTGGACCAGGCGCCGTTCATCGAGAAGTCCATCAAGGACCTCACCACCGAGGGCCTGCTGGGGCTGGGCTTCGCCGTCGTCGTGATCCTGCTCTTCCTGCTCTCCGTCCGCTCCACGCTGGTCACGGCCATCTCCATTCCGCTCTCGCTGCTGATCACCTTCATCGGGTTGTGGGCCACCGGCTATTCGCTGAACATCCTCACCCTGGGGGCGCTGACCATCGCCATCGGGCGGGTGGTGGACGATTCCATCGTGGTGATCGAGAACATCAAGCGGCACCTCAGCTACGGGGAGGACAAGCGCACGGCCATCCTCGCCGCCATCCGCGAGGTGGCCGGGGCCGTCACGGCCTCGACGCTGACCACCGTTGCGGTGTTCCTGCCGATCGCCTTCGTGGGCAGCCTGGCCGGCGAGCTCTTCCGGCCGTTCGCGCTGACAGTGACCATTGCCCTGCTGGCCTCCCTGGCCGTGGCGCTGACCATCGTGCCGGTGCTGGCGTACTGGTTCCTGAAGTCCCCGCAGCCGGGCAGCGGCGCCGCCGGCACCGTTGGCGGTCCCGGCGCCCTGGGCGGTTCCGGCGCCGGCAAGGCGCTGGCGGGCAAGGCGCTGCTGGACGCCGTCGAGGCCAAGGAACGTGCCTCCTGGCTGCAGCGCGGCTACCTGCCCGTCCTGGCCAAGACCCAGAGGCACCCCGTCATCACGCTGGTGGCGGGCGTCCTGATCCTGGTGGGGACCTTGGCCATGACGCCGCTGCTGCCCACCAACCTGCTGGGCAATTCCGGCGAGAATTCGCTCTCGATCAAGCAGTCCCTGCCCCCGGGCAGCAGCCTGGAGGCAACCTCGGCGGCGGCCAAGACGGTGGAGGACAAGCTGAAGGGGATCGAGGGCGTGAAGGACGTCCAGGTCACCATCGGCAACGCCTCCGGCGGCTTCTCCGCGCTGCGCTCGGCCGGTGCCTCGACGGCGTCGTTCCAGGTGGTCACGGACGAGAAGGCCAACCAGGGGGCACTGGCCGAGACGGTCCGCGCCGCGCTGAAGACCACCACCGGCGCCGGAACCATCACCATGGGCTCCGCCGGCGGCGGCTTCGGCACCTCCAACAGTGTCGACGTCACCATCAAGGCCTCCACGGGAGCGGACCTGCAGACCGCCGCCGATGCCGTAACCGCCGCCATGTCGGGCATCCCCGGCGCCGCCAGCGTCACCTCCAACCTCTCCGCGGCCCAGCCGGTGGTGCAGGTGTCGGTGGACCGGACCAAGGCCGCCGCCAAGGGTCTGACCGAGCAGCAGGTCACCGGCCTGCTGGCCGGGACCGTCTCCCCGCTGCCGGGCGGCACGGTGCGCATCGACACCACCGACTACCGGGTGCTCATTGGCACCGGGACGGCGTTCACCAGCGTCGAGGCCCTGCGCGCCGTCCAACTGCCCACGCCCGCCGGACCCATCGCCCTGGCCAGCGTGGCCGCCGTGCAGCAGGTGGACACCCCGCTGTCCGTCACCTCCGCCAATGGCCAGCGCACCGCCACCGTCTCCATCACACCCTCGGGCAGCAACCTGGGGGCGCTCAGCGCCGACGTCGCCAAGCGCTTGGCCGATGCCACGCTCCCGGCCGGCGCCACGGCCGCCGTCGGCGGAGCCAGCACGCAGCAGGCGGAATCCTTCGGCCAGCTGGGGCTGGCGATGCTGGCCGCCATAGCCATCGTCTACGTGATCATGGTGGCCACGTTCAAGTCGCTCATCCAGCCGCTGATCCTGCTGGTCTCCATCCCCTTCGCCGCCACCGGCGCCATCGCCCTGCTGCTGGTGACCCAGGTGCCGCTGGGGCTGCCGTCGCTGATCGGCATGCTGATGCTGGTGGGCATTGTGGTCACCAACGCCATCGTGCTGATCGACCTCATCAACCAGTACCGCAGACCCTCGGCGGACCGGCCGGCCATGAACGTCGCCGATGCCATCGAGCATGGTGCCCGGCAGCGTCTGCGGCCGATCCTGATGACGGCGCTGGCCACCATCTTCGCCCTGACGCCGATGGCGCTGGGCGCCACGGGCGGCGGCGGATTCATCTCCCAGCCGCTGGCCATTGTGGTGGTGGGCGGGCTGGTCTCCTCCACCGCCCTGACGCTGGTCCTGGTGCCGGTGCTCTACCGCCTGGTGGAGGGCCGCCGGGAGCGCAAGGCCCTGGTGAAATCGCTGCATGTGCTCCACCAGCCCGTCGCCACCGTGGTGCACAACAACGGCAAGACCCCCGCCATGGCCTCCGTGCTGGTGCCGGCCTCGCAGGACTGGACCACCGGGGCCATCCCGAAGGTCCGCGGCCGCCGCGCCGCCCCAAACGAGTAGCCCCGGCTAGCCTGGAGCAACTGGGTGGGCCCACGGTTGCGAGGGCCCCGCAGCGAGCCCGCGAGCTGTGGGAGCCCGGGAGCTGTGGGAGCAACTGGGGCGCACCAACTGTTGAAAATCCGCGGATTTCGTACAGTTAGTGCGCCCTAGTTGCATCCCGTCCAACCGGAGTCGCGCAGCGCCCTCCGGACCTTGGCGACGGCGGCGCGGGCATCATTGTCCATGTGGCGCTTGGAGATCCGCACCTGGGTCCAACCGCCGTGCAGGTAGTCCTCTTCGCGACTGATGTCCCGTTCGATCTGCAGCGGATCCGAGTGTCCACGGCCTTCGTATTCCACAGCCACTTTGAATTCGGGAAACGACAGATCGGGTTCACGTTCGACGGCGCCGGCCAGAGGGACGGCTATGTTCAGGTCCGGTTCCGGGAGGCCTGCCCGGACCAACGCCAACCGGAGCCTCGTCTCCGGCGCAGAGTCGGCACCGGCCCGGGCCTGGTCCAGGGCGAGCCTGGCTTTGCGGATCCCCGGCGTCCCTTGTGGCGGTCCAGAATCTGCTCAAGATCCGCCCTGACAGCGTAGGGCTCGGACCGGCCCTCGAATTGTGGGCGCGGCCGCCGCAGCAAATGGTCCGCAACAACCGTCAGCTCGTCGATGGCCATGCGCCGGGCGCAGTCAAGCCACGTCCGGACGCGGGTGGTGATCCAGAACCCATCGGTAAAGACCACCTCGCCATCGAAGAATGCGGTCTTGTGGCCGACCACTCCAACACGGCGCAGCGTGGTGTGCGGCGACTGCCGTGCGATGTGGATCCCGGGCTTGACCGACGGCGGGAGGAAACCGGGGAAGCCCCAGATCCGGAAGGCCGTCTCGTGGGACACGGCAGAATAGCCGGTGACCAGGCTGTAGGGGCGGGCCAGCAGCGCCAGCGAGGCATCGCCGTCGTCGTCCAGTGACCGGATGCCGCGGCTGAGCCGCAGGATCCGTCCGTGCCGCAGCTGGCCGTCCGTGAGCTTCAGTGCACGCGCTTGGGCGACAGTGAAGGGTCCTTCGCGCAGCTGGGGCGGCAATCGATCGGGATCGAACATGGCCCCATGATCGCAATTTCCCGGCAACGGCGCAGAAGTTGTCCACAGCTGGCCCGCTTGACTGCCGGAGAATGCAACTGAGGCGCGCCAACTGCACGGAATCCGCCGGTTTTGTGCAGTTGGCGCGCCCCAGATGCTCCCGCAGCTCGCACGCTCACTGTGGGGCCCTCGCATCCGTGGGCCCACCCACTTGCTCCCGCAGGTGCCGCGCCTCACACGCCCGCCCGGGAACATATTGCCGCCGGGCCCGGTTGAGCAGTATATTAGATGCAAACGCATATATCTCCGGGTGGTTTCTCCCGGGGGCTGAGGAGAGAAAAATGCAGTTCGGGATTTTCAGCGTCGGGGACATCACCATGGACCCCACCACCGGCCGGACCCCCACCGAGCACGAGCGCATCAAGGCGATCACCACCATCGCCAAGCATGCCGAGGACATTGGCATGGACGTCTTTGCCACGGGCGAGCACCACAACCCGCCGTTCTACCCCAGCTCCCCCACCACCATCCTGGGCTACATCGCCGCCCAGACGGAGAGGATCATCCTCTCCACCTCCACCACGCTGATCACCACCAACGATCCGGTGAAGATCGCCGAGGACTTTGCCACCCTGCAGCACCTGGCCGATGGCCGCGTGGACCTGGTCCTGGGCCGTGGCAACATGGGCGCCGTCTACCCCTGGTTCGGCAAGAACAACCAGAATTCGGTGGAACTGACGGTGGAGAACTACAACCTGCTCCGCCGCCTCTGGGACGAGGAAGTGGTCAACTGGGAGGGCAAGCACCGAACTCCGCTGCGCGGCTTCACCGCCACCCCCCGCCCGCTCGACGGCGTGGCCCCCTTTGTCTGGCACGGCGCCATCCGCACGCCCCAGGTGGCCGAGATCGCCGCGTACTACGGCGACGGCTTCTTCGCGAACAACATCTTCTGGCCCAAGGAGCACTACCAGCAGCTGATCAACCTCTACCGCGAGCGCTACGCCCACTACGGCCACGGCACGCCGGACCAGGCGATCGTGGGCCTGGGCGGCCAGTTCTTCATCCGGCCCAACTCCCAGGACGCCGTCAAGGAGTTCCGCCCCTACTTTGACAACGCACCGGTCTACGGGCACGGCCCGTCGCTGGAGGACTTCACCTCGCAGACCCCGCTGACCGTGGGCAGCCCGGCGGAGATGATCGAGAAGACACTCGCCTTTGCCGACTACTTTGGCGACTACCAGCGCCAGCTCTTCCTCGTGGACCACGCCGGTCTGCCGTTGAAGACGGTGCTCGAGCAGCTGGACCTCTTCGGCGCCGAGGTGCTGCCCACGCTGCGCGCCGAGTTTGCCGCCCGCCGCCCCGCCCACATCCCCGATGCCCCCACCTTTGCCAACCGCAAGGCTGCCTTGGCAGAGAAATTGGCAGCGAAGACTGCGGACACGGACGCCACGGCGGCCGTTGACGCATCGGCGGCCCTCTGATGGCCAGCGCTGCCACCCACCGCAGGCTGGCCACGGAGACCTGGGAGTCGCTCTTCCGCACCCAGGTGACCATCATGCGCCAGCTGAGCCAGGAACCGGCGTTCAAGAAGGTGGGCGCCGGCGAGTACGACATCCTGTACACCCTCACCCGCTGCCCCAGCGGCTGGCTGCGGCTGAACGAGTTCAACGACAAGGTCCTGATCTCCCAGCCCAGCATCTCGCGCATGGTGGAGCGGATGGAAAAGCGCGGGCTCATCCAGCGCAGAACCGCCGACGGCGACCGCCGGGGCGTGCTGATCGGCCTGACCGAGGCCGGCGCCGCCCTGCAAAAGGAAGTGGGCCGCGAGCACGTCAAGCACGTCGCCGAGCTGTTGGGCGCGGGGCTGGACGAGGACGAGATGCACACCCTGTTGGCGCTGACCACCAAGCTGCGCACCGCCGTCACCGGCAAGTAGCCCCCGCCGCGCCCGCCGGCACCGGCGGGCGCGGCGGCGTTCTATGCTGGACGGAGGCAGCCACACGGTCCGGGTCCTCCGGGGCGCCGCTGCCCGGCAAAGGAGTGCGCCAGTGCAGGGATTCAGTGCCGGCACCATGGCCGACCAGCAGGGCAAGTCCGTGCTGGTCACCGGGGCCAACAGCGGTCTGGGCTTCGCGGCCGCGCTGGCGTTTGCTGCCAAGGGTGCCGCGGTGACGCTCGGTTGCCGCAACATGGAGCGCGGCCGGGCGGCCTTGGAGGGGATCCGCTCCACCACCGGCACCACCACCGCCACGCTGGCCGAGCTGGACCTGGCCAGCCTGGATTCGGTGCGGGCCTTCGCCGCCGGGTGGGACGGGCCGCTGGACATCCTGGTCAACAATGCCGGGCTGATGGCCCCGCCCCGCTCCACCACCGTGGACGGCTTCGAGCAGCAGCTGGGCATCAACCACCTGGGCCATTTTGCGCTCAGTGGCCTGCTGCTCCCGGCGCTGCGCCGTGCCCCCGCCGCCCGGGTGGTGGTGGTCTCCAGCATCGCCCACCGCCGCGGCGTGATCAATTTCGACGACCTCATGAGCCAGAGCCGGTACCGGCGCTGGCAGGCCTACAGCCAAAGCAAGATCGCCAATCTCTACTTCGCCATGGAGTTTGCCCGCCGGCTGTACGAGCACGGGGAGAACATCATCGTCGCCGCCGCGCATCCGGGCGTGGCCAACACCAACCTGCCGGCCAGCATGGGACGCGACCCGCTGGCCCTGATCACCGGTGCCGTCATGAGGCTCACCGCCCAGCCCGGCAGCACCGCCGTGCTGCCGGTGCTTTATGCGGCCGCCGCCGCGGATGTGCGCGGCGGCGATTTCTACGGCCCCAGCGGGCTCTACGGCGCCGCCGCCGGCGGAGTCTCCATCGAGGCGCCGGCGGCCCGCGTGGCGGACCACCTGGTGGCGCTTCGCCTCTGGGAGGTCAGCGAGGCCCTAACCCAGGTGCACTTCGCGGACCTGCCCCCGGTGGGCGGCTAGCCGACCTTCAGCGAGGTGATCATCCGGGCGATGTTCTGGAACTCGCTGGTGAGCATATAGGCCTGCGCCTGGGCCAGGGTGTCGAAGGTGCGCAGTCCGGCGGCGCCATCGGGCGTCCCGGAGAACTCCTGCACATCGCCGAACATGTAGTGCCCCATCCCGGTGTCGCTGACCGTGTTGTAGATCTGGCAGGCCTTGCCCCCGGCGCCGGCGATGTGGTCGGTGATGCCGTAGGAGGCATAGAACGCCGTGGTTCCCTGCACCAGGCGGTAGACGAAGCGCGGCGAGACCGCGCCGCCGTCGTCGCTGGTGGAGGGAATGCCCATCGGCACGCTGGCCAACACCGTGTAGTCGCGGGCGTCCTCCGGCGCGCAGCCGCCGCCCAGGACCGCCGGACTGGTTTTGAAGGTGGCCACCACCTCGCCGGCGGAATTCTTCACCTCCACGGTGGTTTCGGCCACGGCGGTGGCCGTGGGCCGTTGGGTGGTCCACTCCTGCGGCAGCTCAAAGCTGATCTTGCGGTCCGGGTCGGTGTAGGTCTTCCACGCCGACGCCGTGGGTCCGGCCGTGGGTGCGCCGCCGGATGTGGCCGCCGACGACGACGGTCCTGCCGTGCCGCTGGTGGACGCGGCCGCCGTGGAACCTGCCGGGCTTGAAGCCGCCGTCGATTGCGTGGCCGAGGGCGCTGGCGCACTGCCGCCGTCGCAACCGGCCAGGGCCACCACTGCCGCCACTGCCATGCCCAGGATCAACGCCCGCTGTGCCATGATGCCTCCTGCCGGTGCCAGCAGCCGCCGAGACCGGAACCGGCTGGTACGGGCCATCCTAGCCCCGCACCGCGGCCGGCGGCAGTCCCCCGCCGGGGCGCGCCGGGCGGTGCGGGAGCGTAGCGGCCGCGGCGTAATCTGGGCGCGGGGATCGCCCCGGAAGGTAGGATGTCCGCATGACTTCCGCCGTTTACCGCATCGCCCGTGTCCGCCCGCTGGATTCCGTTGCCGGCACCCCCGGGATGGACGAACAGTTCTTCGTCCGCAACAACGCCGCGGACTTCGCCTCCGCCGAAGGAAGCGTCTGGGAGATCGTCCCGACGCCGTTCACCGGCTCCTGGGCCAACCAGAACAGCCCCGCGCGCGGCGCCTGGACCGTGGGCAACACCGTTCCCGAGGACGAGTTCACCTTCCTGGCCCCCTGCTCCCCGGCCAATGTCTTCGGCATGGCACACAACACCGGCGCCGCGGGCCGCGCCCTGCCGCCGCAGGCCTTCCACAAGGCCGCCACCTCCGTGGTGGGCCCCGGCGAGGCCATCGTGCTCAGCTCCACCGTGGGCTATGTGGACCCCGAGGCCGAGCTGACGGTGGTGGTGGGCACGCACAGCCGCAACCTCACCCTGGACAACGCCCGGGACGCCATCCTGGGCTTCACCATCGGCAACGATGTCTCCGCGCGCGACCTGCAGAAATCGGACGAGCTGTGGATCAGTGCCAAGAGCCAGGACACCTTCACCCCGCTGGGCCCGTGGATCGTCGTCGGCCTCGACGACGCCGACGCCGCGATCTCCATCGTGCACAACGGCACCGAACTGGCCGCGGCCAGCAGCAAGGACCTGGGCTGGGGCGTGGACGAGATCCTGGTCTACCTGAGCTCCTTCATGACCCTGCACCCGGGGGATGTGGTGCTGACCGGATTCCCGTCCGAGTGCCGCCAGATCACTCCCGGCGACACGGTGGTGTGCCGCGTGGCAGGCATAGGCGATCTCAGCAACCCCGTGGTGGCCCTCTAGTCCTGGCCACAGCCGGTTCACAGCCGGTGCATGGTCCGCCCTCGGACTAGTGGCAGAATCTTAGGAGCATGGCAACCACAATGGAGGACGACGCGGCGGTCCCGGCACCCGGGACCGGGGTCGAACACACCCTGTCCGAGCCGACCCTCCCCTGGCCGGTGCGCACCGGCGCCGCCGATCCCCGGCGTTTTGCCACGCTCCGCCACCAGGTGCGCTCGTTCCTGGTGGTGGCCGTCATCTGCACCGCCACCTCCGTGGCCATTTTCGCCGCGCTGCGGCCGGCGACCGGCGTGCAGTGGGCCAATGGCATCTCACTGGTGCTCTGCTCCGTGCTGAACACGGAGCTGAACCGGCGGATGAGCTTTGGCATCTCCGGGATCAAGGACTGGGTCAAGGACCAGCGCCGCGGCCTGTGGGTAATGCTGCTGGCCCTGGGGCTGAGCAGCGGCAGCCTCTGGCTGCTGCACGAGCTGGCCCCGGACGCCAGCATGGCCACCGAGCTGGTGGTGATCACGGGGGCGAATGTGGTGGCCGCCGTAACGCGGTTTATGCTGCTGCGCTACTGGATCTTCCGCCGCGTGCGCCGCGCCCGCGCACTGTAGCGAGCGCGTCCACCAATTTTTCCACCGCCGCGTCCAGGTCTTCGGCCGCAATCCCCGCACCAAAGCTGAAGCGCAGCGCCGTCTGGGCCACCTCCGGGGCGATCCCGCAGGCCAGCAGCACCGGCGATGGCTCATCCGAGCCCGCCGCGCAGGCGGAGCCGGAGGAGCACAGCACGGAGGCGCGCTCCAGTTCCAGCAGCACCGATTCCCCGCTGGTGCCCGGGAAGACGAAGGACGCCACGGAGGGCAGCCGCTCGCTGCGGTGGCCGGTCAGCCGCGCCTCGGGGACCCGGGCCAGCACCGCGGCGATGAAATCCTCCCGCAGCGCCGCCACCCGCCCGTGGGCCTGCGGCCGCTCGGCCTCGGCCAGGCGCAGGGCGGCCGCCAGTGCCGCCGAGAAGGCCACGTTTTCCGTCCCGGACCGGGCGCCGTGCTCCTGGCCGCCGCCATGGACCAGCGGCTCGGCGTGGATCCGGCTGCGCAGGAACAGCACCCCCACCCCCTTGGGTGCACCCAGCTTGTGCCCGGAGATGCTCAGGGCATCCACCCCCAGGGCCGCCACGTCCAGCGGCAGCCAGCCGGCCGCCTGCACGGCGTCCGTGTGGAAGGGCACCCCCGCGGTCCGCGCCGCAGCTGCCAGCTCCGCAATGGGCTGGACAGTGCCGATCTCGTTGTTGGCGTACATCACCGAGGCCAGGGCGACGTCGGGCCCCAGCAGGGCCGCAAAGGCCGCCGGCGCCACCCGGCCGTCCGCATCCACGGGCACGGTGTCGACCGCAAAGCCGTGGACGCGGGCCAGATAGTGCGCGGATTCGGCCACCGCCGGATGCTCGACGGCGGAGACCAGCACGCGGGTGCGCCGCGGGTCCTCGGCCCGGCGGGCCAGCGCAATGCCCTTCACCGCCAGATTGTCCGCCTCCGTGCCGCCGGCGGTGAAGACGATTTCCCCGGGCAGGCAGCCCAGCACGGCGGCCACCCGTTCCCGGGCCTCCTCAAGCGCCCGCGCCGCCTCCTCCCCTAGTCCATAGTGGCTGGAGGGGTTGCCGAACTGGCTGGTCAGCAGCGGCCACATGGCCTCGATGGCCTCGCGGCGGACCGGGGTGGTGGCGGCGGCGTCGAGAAAGATCATGTCGGTCAGGCCTCGATGGCGATGTCCAGGCCCAGGTCCAGGGCCCGGACGCTGTGGGTCAGGGCGCCCACGGAGATGATGTCCACGCCCGTGGCGGCGATGCCGGCGATGGTGGACAGGTTGACGTTGCCGCTGGCCTCCACCAGCGCTCGTCCGTTGACCTGGGCGACGCCGGCGCGCAAGCCGGCCAGGCTGAAGTTGTCCAGCATGATGGTGTCCACCCCGGCGGCCAGCACGGGCTCGATCTGCTCGGCGCTGTCCACCTCCACCTCGAAGTGCACCGTGTGGCCCAGCTGCGCGCGCACGCCCGAGAGGGCCTCGGTCAGCTTGGCGGGATCCCCGCCGGTGAGCACGGCCAGGTGGTTGTCCTTGGCCAGCACGGCGTCCGAGAGCGAGAAGCGGTGGTTGTGCCCGCCGCCGCAGCGCACGGCGTAGCGTTCGAGCACGCGCAACCCGGGGGTGGTCTTGCGCGTGTCGGTGACGCGGGCCTTGGTGCCGGCGAGCTGCGCGGCGTACTGGGCGGTGGTGGTGGCGATGGCGCTCATCCGCTGGACCAGGTTCAACCCCACGCGTTCGCCGGTGAGGACGGCCCTGGCCAGTCCCTCCACCTTGGCCAGCCGCGCCCCGGCGGCAAAGGCTTCGCCATCGGCCACCAGCAGCTCCACCACAGCGGCCGGATCCTGGGCAACCATGGCCGCGGCAAAGACGGCTCCACCGGAGAAGATGCCGCTCTCGCGCGCCACCAGCCATGCCGTGGCCCGCGCGGTGGCCGGCAGCAGCGTGGCGGAGGTGATGTCCCCGTACGGGGCGTCCTCGGCAAACGCCGTGGCCAGGACGCGGGCGACGGCGTCGGCCGGGAGCGCGGGCAGCGTCGCCGGGTGCCAGGTGGCGGCTTCGGCCAGGGTGGGTTCGACGGCGTTCATGCGCTCTCGCTTTCGGTGGAACTGTGGGTGGACGCGCCCACCAGCGGGCGGCCAATCTCATCGGTGGCGGCGGCAAAGTACTGCGAGCGCCGCCCGCCGGCCGCGGGTGCGGACGGGAAATCAACGCGCACGTGCGCGCCGATGGAGTTTTCCCGGGCGGCCGCCGCCTGGACCAGCAGGGCGGCGGCGAGGTGCAGGTTGGCCAGCTCGCGCTCCGCCACCGTGGCTCCGGCAGGGTCCTGCACCGGCGCCGTGCTGCCCGCCAGGCGGTCGGTGGCCCGGGCCAGTCCGGCCCCGCTGCGCACCACGCCGGCCTCGGCGGACATCAGGCGGCGCAGGCCGGCCCGGTCCAGGGGTGCGGATCCTGCCGGGGCTGGTCCGGCCGGTGCGGCGCCGTCCAGTGCCGCACCCTCCAAGGCCGCACCGTCCAGCGGCGCGGCCGCGAAGGCCACGGGCCAGCCCAGGCCCGCGCCGCCGTCGCCGGCACCGCCATCGGAACCGTCAAACCCGCCGCCGTGGAAGCCGCCGGCAGCCGTGCCGCATTCGGCCAGATAGGCGGCCACGGCGCGGCGGCCGAACACCAGCCCCTCCAGCAGCGAGTTGGAGGCCAGCCGGTTGGCGCCGTGCACGCCGGTGCAGGCCACCTCGCCGGCGGCGTACAGCCCCGGGATGGAGGTGCGTCCGTGCAGATCGGTGGCCACGCCCCCCATCCAGTAGTGCGCGGCCGGGACCACGGGCAGCCATTCACGGCACCAGTCGAAACCCAGCGCACGGGTCTGCGCGTCGATGGTGGGGAACCGGCGGGCCAGGTAGCCCTCGCCGTTCTCCGCCTCCACGCCCGTGGCGTCGAGGAACACGGTGGCGCCCGGCGCAGCCCCGGTCGAGCGCAGATGCGCGGCAATGGCGCGGGAGACGACGTCGCGCGGGGCCAGGTCCGCCAGCGGGTGGTGGTCCGGCATGAACCGGTGGTCCGCGGCGTCGCGCAGCACTGCGCCGGCGCCGCGGACGGCCTCGGAGATCAGGAAGTTCCCGCCCACGGCCAGCGCCGTCGGGTGGAACTGGAAGTATTCAAGGTCGGCGACGGCGGCACCGGCCCGCCAGGCCAGTGCCAGACCGTCCGCCGTGGCGACTGCGGGGTTGGTGGTGAACTCGAAGAGCTGGCCCGCGCCGCCGGTGGCCAGCAGCACGGCGCCGGCGTCCAGCCGGTGGAGAGCACCATGCTGGAGGTAGCGCACACCGGTGGTGCGCGCGGCGGTGGTGCACAGTTCGGTGGCGAAGGCGTGCTCGTGCACGGTGATGCGTCCGGCGGCCGCCGCACTGTGCACGGCGGCAATCAGCGCGTCGGCAATCGCGGCACCGGTGGCGTCGCCGCCGGCGTGCAGGATCCGGGCGGCGGAATGCGCCCCCTCCAGGCCCAGTGCCCGTTCCCCGGTGGCCGGGTCGCGGTCAAAGGCGACACTGAAGCGCTCCAGGGCGGCAATGTCCCCGCAGGCCTCGGTGCACAGGATCCGCACGGCCTCGGCATCGCACTGCCCCGCACCGGCGGCCAGCGTGTCGGCGATGTGCGCCGCCACGGTGTCCCCGGGCGCCGCATCGCCGGGCGCCAGCACGGCGCAGATGCCACCCTGGGCCAGATGCGTGTTGGAGGCCGCCAGCACGCCCTTGGTCAGCAGGACCACCGGCACCCCGGCCTCGGCGGCCAGCAGTGCGCTGTAGAGGCCGGCGATCCCGCTGCCCACCACCACCAGCGGCTCGGCGCCGCCATCCGGCACGCCGCGCCCCGCTGCCGGACGCCCCGCTGCCCCAGTCGTGCCTGTCATGGCCGGGCCGCCAGCATCCGTTCCAGCGCCACCCGTGCCGCCACCGCCGTGTCCTCCGCGACGGTGATGCGGTTGTTGACCTCACCGGCCACCAACCCCTCCAGCACCCAGGCCAGGTAGCCGGGGTGGATGCGGTACATGGTGGAACAGGGGCAGATCACCGGGTCAAGGCAGAAGATGGTGTGCTGCGGGTACTCCGCCGCCAGCCGGTTGACCATGTTGATCTCCGTGCCGATGGCAAAGGTGCTGCCGGCCGGAGCCGCCTGGATGGCTTTGAGGATGTAGTCCGTGGAGCCGGCCGCGTCGGCGGCGTCCACCACGGGCATCGGGCACTCCGGGTGGACGATCACGCGCACGCCGGGGAAATCCGCACGGGCCTTTTCGATCTGGCCCACGTTGAAGCGCTTGTGGACCGAGCAGAAACCGTGCCAGAGGATCACCCGGGCGTCCTGGAGTGTCTGCTGGTCGGTGCCGCCCCAGGGCTTGCGCGGGCTCCACATGGGCATCTGCTCCAGCGGAACCCCCATGGCCTTGGCGGTGTTGCGGCCCAGGTGCTGGTCGGGGAAGAACAGCACACGCTGGCCGCGCTCGAAGGCCCACTCCAGCACCGTGGCGGCGTTGGAGGAGGTGCAGACGATGCCGCCGTGCCGGCCGCAGAACGCCTTGAGGGCGGCGGAGGAGTTCATGTAGGTGACGGGGATGACGGGTACCCGGCCGTCCTCGTCGGGTTCGGTGCCGTAGAGCTCCTCGAGCTGCTCCCAGCAGGCCTGCACGGATGCCTCGTCGGCCATGTCGGCCATCGAGCAGCCGGCGGCGAGGTTGGGCAGGATCACGGCCTGGTCGGGGCGGGAGAGCATGTCGGCCGTTTCGGCCATGAAGTGCACGCCGCAGAAGACGATCGCCTCGGCATCGGGCCGGGTCATGGCGGCATTGGCCAGCTGGAAGGAATCTCCCACAAAGTCCGCGTAGGCCAGCACCTCGTCGCGCTGGTAGAAGTGGCCCAGGATGACCACCTTCTCCCCCAGCGTTGCCTTGGCCGCGAGGATCCGGCCGGCCAGCTCCTCGTCGCTGGCGTCCTTGTACTCCTGCGGCAGCTGGCCCTGCCGCGGGGTGGCGGGCGGGGCGGCGTCGGCCACGGAGGCTCCGGGGCCGTAGCCGGGCGTGCCGGCCAGCGCCTCAGCCAGGTCGAACTCCCACGGGCCCTTGGCCAGCTCGGTGCTGCAACTGCTCTGCGCGCGGCCCGGGGAACCCTGCGGCAGGGCTGAGTCGTTGCGGCGCTCGGCCTCGTCGCGGGTGATGAGTTGAATGGCCGTATTGACGCTGGTCATGGTCTGCTCCGTGGTGTCTAAGGCGTTGCTGCTGTGAAAAGTGCTGCGGGATGGGGTTGGCTCGGACTGTGGCCGCCGGGCGGCCCGCCGGAGTCCACCCCGGTGTAGCGGTACAGGCGCGGCGGGCGGTGCTTGCCGCCCTGCAGGTACTCGTCCGTCGGCTCGATCTGCGGGGCTGCCTTGAGCTGGCGGCGGAAGTTGGCCGGATCCAGGCTCCGGTCGAGCACGGCCTCGTAGACCTCGCGGACGGCCGCCAACGTGAACTTCTCGCCCAGGAAGTGGTAGGCAATGGACCCGTAGGCCATCTTGTTCCGCAGCCGCCAGAGCGCGTAGTCCACGATCTCGTTGTGGTCGAAGGCCAGCGTGTCCAGCCCGTCCGCCCGGAACCACTTCACATTGGCCGATTCCTCCGCCATGGCCGCCTCGGTGGGCTGGACCAGCGCCCAGTACACGATGGAGACCACGCGCGCACTGGGCGAGCGGTGCAGGCCGCCAAAGGCGTACAGCTGCTCCAGATAATCCGGTGACAGCCCCGTGGTCTCGCGCAGATTGCGCGCGGCGGCGTCCTGCAGGGACTCCGCCTGGGTCAGCGGCCCGCCGGGCAGCGCCCAGAGCCCGTCAAAGGGTTCGCGGATGCGCTTGACCAGCGGCAGCCAGAGGGTGGGACGGCCCGAGTTCACCGAGGGCCGGAGCGCGAAGATCACCGTGGAGATGGCCAGCTCCGGGGGTGCGGCGAGCCGCTCGCTGACGTTTGCCGAGCTGGGGAACATCCGCTTTCCTCCCTTCCACCGCTCCGCGGCACCCGGACGGGGCGCCGTCGTTAGTTAAAGTCACTTTGACTGAAACTGATCTTACGCCCAGCGGGGCACTCTGCAAAATATGGCGTCCGTCACACGCGGGTGGCCATGTGGTCCGGACGCGTCCGCGCAAGGAGGGATAATCGTCTACTGACCCACTGCAACGCTGCCGGGCAGCATGCAGCCCACCTATGGACGAGAGCACCGGTTATGCCTGCACTTCCCACCTCCCCCGCGCAGCACCGACCCTTCCCCGCTGCCGGGGCGCCCGCCGGGGGCCTGGGCCACACGCTCAAGACCCGGCAGCTGACCATGATGGGCCTCGGCAGTGCCATTGGTGCCGGGCTCTTCCTGGGCTCCGGCCAGGGCATCGCCGCCGCCGGACCCGCCGTGCTCGTCTCCTATCTGGTGGCCGGGACGCTGATCATCCTGGTCATGTGGGCGCTGGGCGAAATGGCGGCGGCCAACCCCGACTCCGGCGCCTTCTCCGTGTACGCGCAAAAGGCCCTGGGGGCCACCGCCGGCGCCACCCTGGGGTGGCTGTGGTGGCTGCAGATGATCGTGGTGATCGCCGCCGAGGCCCTGGGCGCCTCCGGCCTGCTCTACAGCGTCTGGCCGGTGGTCCCCGTCTGGGCGCTGACGCTGGTCTTCATGAGCATCTTCACCGCCATCAACCTGACCTCGGTGAAGAACTACGGGGAGTTCGAGTTCTGGTTCGCCATCCTCAAGGTGGGCGCCATCGTGCTCTTCCTGCTCTTCGGCACGGCCCTGCTGCTGGGCTGGATCCCGGGTGCCCCCTCCCCCGGGCTGGGCAACCTGGTGGCCCACGGCGGATTCGCCCCCAACGGCATCAGCGGCATTGCCACGGGCCTCTTCGTGGTCGCCTTCGCCTTCGGCGGGACGGAAATCGTCTCCATTGCCGCCGCCGAAACCGCCGATCCGGCACGCAGCGTGGCTGTGGCCATCCGCACTGTGGTCTGGCGCATCCTGGTCTTCTACATCGGCTCCATCTTCGTGATCGCCGCCGTGCTGCCGTGGACCTCCCCCGAGCTGGCGTCACCCTTCGCCGGCGTGCTGGACTCCGCCAACATCCCGTGGGCCGGCACCGCCATTACGCTGGTGGCTGTGGCCGCGCTGCTCTCGGCCCTGAACGCCAACCTCTACGGGGCCTCGCGGATGATCTACTCGCTCGGCGAACGCCACGAGGCCCCGGCCTTCGTCACCCGCCTCACGGCCAAGCACGTGCCGATGGCGGCCGTGGCCGTCTCGGTGGCCTTCGGCTTTGCCGCCGTCGTCCTTGAACTGCTCTTCCCGGACAAGGTGCTGCCGGCACTGCTGAACCTGGTGGGTTCCACCTGCCTGGTGGTCTGGGGCGTGGCCCTGCTCTCGCAGTTCATCCTGCGCCGGCGCGCCGACGCCGAGGGATCGGCGCTGCCGCTGCGGATGAAGGGCTTCCCGGTGCTGACCCTGGTGGGCCTGGTGCTGCTGGCCATGGTCTTCGCCGTCGGGTTCATCGGCGAGGACAGCCGCCAGCAGCTCTTTGGCACCTTTGCCCTGATTGCCGGCATCGCCGTGGCCTGCTGGATCAGCCTGCGCGTCCGCGCCGCCCGTGCGGTGGCCGCCGGCGAGCCGGCGGACATTGCGCGGCACTGGTTGAGCCACTAGCCTCAGCGGTAGAACGCCCGCTGCGGGCACCAAGTGAGGAGCGGCCACGTGGAACACGGCAAGCATTCGGCGCCACCGCACAGCCACACGGTGGAGGGATCCGATCCGGGGCTGAACATCCGGCACCTGCCCGCGGCGCACACCCCGGGGGCCCCGCAGCGCCCGGTGCTGCTGATCCACGGCTTCGCCTCTTCGATCGCGCTCAATTGGGATGCCCCGGGCTGGCTGGCCGCCCTGCACGCCGCGGGCCGGGAGGTCATCGCCGTGGACCTGCCGGGCCACGGTGCCAGCAGCGCTCCGGAGGACC
Source organism: Pseudarthrobacter sp. P1 (assembly GCF_050156935.1). Taxonomy (NCBI): domain Bacteria; kingdom Bacillati; phylum Actinomycetota; class Actinomycetes; order Micrococcales; family Micrococcaceae; genus Pseudarthrobacter; species Pseudarthrobacter sp. P1. The sequence continues at coordinate 1,646,486 of NZ_CP189584.1, forward strand.
TGGATTCCTACACGCCCAGCCGGATCCGGGCCGATCTGCTCCAGATTGCCGTGGACTGCGGCGCCCGCCCGCTGCGGGCGGACGACGCCGGCAGCGGCCTGGACGTGATCGGCTACTCCCTGGGCTCCCGGCTGGCCTGGGAGTTTGGCGCCACCCAGGGCGAGCTGGTGCACCGGATGGTGCTGGGCGGGCCGAGCGCCGCCGATCCGCTGGCCGCCTTTGACCTGGCCGCGGCCCAGCGTTTCCTGGCCGACGGTACGCCGATTGCCGATGCCTCCACCGCCGCCCTGCTCAAGATGGCCCAGCTGGTGCCCGCCAACAACATCTTCGCCCTGCTCTCGCTCGTGCAGGCCATCAAGTCCGAGCCCTTCGACCCGGCCGAGGCCGTGCCGAAGATGCCCATCCTGCTCATCGCCGGCGACGCTGACGAGCGTGCCTCCGGGCTGGACGCACTGGCCGCCCTCAGCGGCTCCGCCACCACGCACCTGATCCCCGGCCGGACCCACGCCAATGCCGTCACCTCCCGGGACTTCAAGACCGCCGCCATCGACTTCCTCGCCGCCTAAAGCCGCCCGCACCGGCGCCCGCCGGCCGCCACCGGCGTAGGCTGGATGGTGGGTGCAACCAGAATGGACAGGCGGGAGTATGCGGACCGGACGGCCGCAGGCAGGACGCTGGCCGGGGCCCTGCAGAGCTACGCGGGCCGGCCCGGCACCATGGTGCTTGGCTTGGCGCGCGGCGGCATCCCGCTCGCCGCGTCCCTGGCGGAACACCTCCGGCTCCCGTTGGGCGCACTCGTCGTGAAAAAGCTGGGCGTCCCGGGCCACGAGGAGACGGCCTTCGGCGCCTTGGCCACGCTGGATGGCACGGTGGTCGAATGGCTCAACACGCCGTTCCGCGAGCGGCTGCTGCGCGAGGGCTATTCCCCCACCGGGCTGGACGCGGTGCGCACCCGCGAACGCGCGGCGCTGCTGGACCGTTTCGCCCGCTATCCCGCCCCTGACCTGCCGCCGGCGCCCGCCACGCTGATCGTGGCCGACGACGGCCTGGCCACCGGCGCCACCATGTGTGCCGCCATCCTGGCCGTGCGGGCGTGCGGGCCCGCCGAGGTGGTCGCGGCGGCGCCCGTGGGATCGCGGGAGGCCTGCGCCGCCGTCGGCGCCCTGGCCGACAGGGTGGTGTGCCCGCGCATGCCGCCGCATTTCTTCGCCGTCGGCAACCACTACCTCGACTTCCGGCAGACCACCGACGCCCAGGCGTTGGCGCTGCTGGCACGCTAGCCCAGCGGCACCCGGGCCCGCCGCCGGATCAGCACCACGGCCAGGATCCCGACGACGGCGCCAATGACTGTCTCGAGCCCGCGTTCGAGCACCAGCCGCACCGGGTCCACGGGCACGGCCAGCTGGGTCATCAGCAGGATCACCGGCGTGAAGAACACCATCGCCAGCCCGTAGTGCCGGACCATGAACAGCTCGGTCGGGAACTGGCACAGGACGACGACGACGGCCAGCACCAGGGCCTCGCGGCCCGGGAAATACTGCAGCGGGGACAGCGGCCCGGGGAAGAGCACCACCGCCACCACCAGCAGCCCCAGGAACGTCCCCACGATCCGGTGGATGCCGCGGTGGACGCTGCTGGGCAGGTCGGCCCCGGCCAGCGGCACCGCGGCCGCGGCCATGGCCCAGTGCGGATGTCCGATCCCGCTCAGGACGGCAACCACCCCGGCAACACCGACGGCGGCCAGGTAGCGGCCGGCGTGGACCATCGCGTCCCGGCGCAGGCCGGCGGTCCACGGGGTGGGTTCGCGGGTGGCTCCCGGGGACCAGTTCCTGCCGCGGAGCCAGCCGCTGAACCCCACCAGCACCGAAAAGGCCGCCGAGCCCGCGCAGACCAGGGCCACGACGTGGAGCGGAACGGCCAGCGGGACCGAGGCGCAGGCACCGAGGGCCAGGATGCCGAAGAACGGCCCGTTGGGCCGGAGCCTGACCTTGTCGGCGAACAGGGATCCGAGGCCGGCAAACACCGTCTCGACCAGGACCAGCCCCCGAGGGCCAAGGTGCAGGGCGGAGACGGCGGTGCCCGCCAGAACGCCGGCCAGCAGGAATGCCCCCGCCTGGGCCTGGTGCTTGAGCCGGAGCTGGTGCGGTTCGGTGCGCCCGTACATGCCGGTGAACGCACCGAGCACCGCGTAGACGACAAGCTCGGGATGCCCCAGGGCCACCAGGAGCATGCTCGGCACTGCGATGCCCAGGGCCACGCGGAGGGCGGGCAGGTGGTCCCCGCTCGCCGGGCCGATGCTGTGCAGGCCGCGGACATGCGCCATCATCGTCCGCACAGCCACCACCACCCATCACTCAACCGTCCTTTGGAATTTATCAGGACGGCCAGATCGCGGCCATATCGCCCGTCACACCGCGTCAGATGCCCGCAGCAGCAGACCCCGGGTCTGGTTCCGCCGCGGCGCCGGGCCGTCCGACCAGCGCCGTCGTCATTTCCTCGCCCGCCTGCGTGACAATGCGGCGCATGGCGGTTTCGGCCTCCGCTGCCATGCCACGCTGGATGGCGTCCGCCACCACGTAGTGCAGGTGGCGGGCCTCCTGCCGGGGCACCTCCGGCATCAGTCCATAGTGGGTCCGGCCGGTCAGCACCTCCGCCACGGCCGATTCCAGATGCGAGAGCATCTCATTGCCCGAGGCCCGCAGGATCAGGGCATGGAATTCGATGTCCAGGGCCAGGAACGCTTCCAGGTCGCCCGCATTGCCGGTGGCGACCAGTTCACCGGCCACCTTCATCAGCTGGCGGCCGTCGGCCACGGAGATGGCCCGGGCGGCCAACCCTGCCGCCAGCGGTTCGACGGCGGAACGGAGCTGGGTGAGGGACTGCAACTGGGCTTCGCGGTTGGCACCGGCCAGCCGCCACCGGATCAGCAGCGGATCAAAGACATTCCAGCTCGAGGATCCCAGGATGGACACCCCCACATTGCGGCGCGAGGAGACCATGCCCAGCGTTTCAAGCACCCGCAGCCCCTCCCGCACCACCGAACGGGAGCTCTCAAACCGTTCCTCCAGATCCCCGGATTTGAGGACCAGCCCCTCGGGCAGCTCCCCCGCGGTGATCTGCTGCCCCATCAGCTCGACGAATCTGCTGTGGCGGCTGTGCACTTTCGCCGGCACCGTTGCCATGGCCACCCTTTCACGGCGTTTTGCCGGATTCCTGTTGAAAGGTCCCATCTTATCGCCGGACGGCACTTCATCCGATGACAAGGCGTGACGGAGATCATAAGTCAGCCTTACTGTTAACGAAGCTTGAATAAATCGTATTTTCTCCGTAATCTTGCTCACACAAGTCTTTCCGGAGCACTCTGCCATCGTGGCCGGATGCGCTCCGGGCCATAGGTCTGGCTCCAGACCAGCTAAGGAACCATTCGTGAAACCACTCGCAACGTTGGCAGCGGCACCGCAGCCGTGGTCAGCCCATGACACCCAATTGGTGGTTGTGGCCGCCATTGGCATCGCCCTGATCGTGCTCTTGATCGTCAAGGCAAAGCTGCACCCCTTCCTGTCCCTCGTTCTGGGGTCCGCCTTTGTCGGCATTGCCTCGGGTGTGGAACTGGGCAAAGTCATCACCAACTTCGAGGCCGGCGTCGGCGGGACGCTGCAGGAAGTTGGCCTGCTCATTGCCTTGGGCGCCATGCTCGGCAAGCTGCTGGCCGATTCCGGCGGCGCCAACCGCGTGGTGGACACCCTGCTTTCCAAGGTCTCCGGCGCTGCCGTTCCCTGGGCCATGGCCCTGGTGGCCGTGATCATCGGACTGCCGATGTTCTTCGAAATCGGCCTGGTGCTGCTGCTGCCGGTGATTGTTCTGGTGACGCAGCGCTCCAACTCCAAGCTGATGCGCATCGCCATTCCGGCCCTGGCCGGACTCTCCGTGCTGCACGGGCTGGTGCCCCCGCACCCCGGACCCTTGATTGCCATCTCGGCCGTCAATGCCCAGCTCGGCACCACGCTGGCCCTGGGCCTGCTGATCGCCCTGCCCACCGTCATCATCTGTGGCCCGCTGTTCTCGATCCTGGCCGCCAAGTGGGTTCCCGTGGGAGCCCCCAAGCGCGCCGGGGGCGTCGACACCTCGCACACGGGCGCCGATCCTGACGTCAAGCGCCAGCCGACGTTCCTGGTCACGGTGCTGACCATTGTCTTCCCCGTGGTGCTCATGCTCTCCAAGGCATTGGTGGACATCATCAACCCGGATGCCAAGAACCCCACCACCGTGCGCGTCTTCTTCGACTTCATCGGCCAACCGCTGGTCGCCATGACCCTTGCGGTCCTGCTGGCACTTGTCACGTTCGGCTACGCCGTCGGACTGAAGGGGGCCAAGCTCAGCCACAAGATTGGCGCCAGCGTGGGCCCGATTGCCGCCGTGATCCTCATCGTGGGCGCCGGCGGCGGTTTCAAGCAGACGCTGATCGGTGCCGGTGTTGGCGATGCCGTGGCCAAATGGGCCACCGGCGCCAACCTCTCCGTGCTGCTGCTGGGCTACCTGATTGCCGTCGCACTGCGGCTGGCCACGGGATCGGCAACGGTGGCCACCATCACCGCCGCGGGCATTGTCGCCCCGCTGGCCGGATCGCTCTCGCCCACCCACACGGCCCTGCTAGCCCTCGCCGTGGGCGCCGGCTCGCTGTTCCTCTCGCACGTCAACGACGCCGGTTTCTGGCTCGTCAAGGAACTCTTCGGACTGACCATCGGGCAGACCTTCAAGACCTGGTCCGTGATGGAAACGGCCATCTCGGTGGTTGGGTTCGGCTTTGTCATGATTCTTTCGGTGTTGATCTAGGTGGGAAATATGGATAACTCGGGACAGCAGCCCGTCCTCGTCATCATGGGAGTCTCCGGCTCCGGCAAGTCAACCGTGGCGGGAATCCTCGCCGGCCAGCTCGGCTGGGACCTGGAGGAGGGCGACGACCTCCACCCCACGGAAAACGTTGAAAAGATGGCCGCCGGCCACCCGCTCACGGACGAGGACAGGTGGCCGTGGCTGGACACCATCTCCTCCTGGATCATTGAGCACACCATGGCCGGCATCCCCGGCGTCATCACCTGTTCGGCCCTGAAGAAGATCTACCGGGACCGGCTGCGGGAGAAGAACGTGGTGTTCGTGCTCTTGTCCGGTTCCAAGGAACAGATCGGCCGCCGGCTCACCGCCCGGATGGACCACTTCATGCCGCCGACGCTCCTGGATTCCCAGATCTCCACGCTGGAGCCCCCGGGACCGGAGGAAAACAGCATCGCCATCGACGTCGGACGCACCCCGGCCGAGGAAGCCGCCGAGGTGGTCCGGAAGCTGGGCCTGACCCCGGTGACCGGCTCCACCACGCTGGGCCACCCGCGGCCCGGCACGTCCTCGGCGCCGCCGCACGTCTGACCCGCGCCTGGCCACAGGCACGGAACGGCCCCCGCACGGCATCGCCATGCGGGGGCCGTTCCGTGTCCGGAATCGTTATGGCCCGACAGGGCCGGCCCGCCCAGTCCTCCTGGACTCAGTCTTCCTGGGCCAGGAACTCCCGGATCCGCGCGCGCACCGGCTCGCGGTCGTAGGCGTTCACCATCGCCCCGGCCATCCGCACCGGGTCGCCGAAGAAGAAGTACTCGTACAGCGACTGCCGGCCGGAGAAGCCGGAGATGGAGGCGTCGAAGGCCAGCTTGAACAGGCGCACGCGTTCGGGCCCGGTCAACGTCTTGCCCTGCAGATAGAGCTCGATGTCCTCCCGCGCGCCGGAGTTCACATCAGCCTCGCCCGGCAGCGCCATCAGGCCGGAAGCGCAGAATTTGCGGATGATCTGCGGGAAGCGCTGGGCCACTTTGGGGTACCAGTTGCGGGCCGCGTTCAGCGTGCTCCACTTGGGCAGCATCACCCCGGCCTCGTTCAGGCTGGCGTCGGCCTCGGAGGCGCGGATCAGCGCCTTGCCGACCTCGACGTCGACGATCAGTTCCGCCAGATCCTCCTGGATGTGCGGAAAGCCGTCGATGCCGATGGAGGCGGCCAGCTCGGAGGCCAGGCCCAGGAAGAACTCGCTCTTGGCGATGGTGCGGGTGACCACCTGGTGCGTCATCAGGGCGCCGGCGCCGGTCTCGGCGTAGAAGCCGTTGCACAGCTCCGGGTGGCCCAACATGAAGATCCGCTCGTTGGGCACGAACACATGGTCAAAGACGGCGACGGCGTCCATCTCCTCGTAGCGGCTGGCCAGCGGCTCGTCGTGCGTGCTGCCGCCGTTGTAGAGCGAGGTGCGGCACAGGTAGCGCAGTCCCGGGGCGTCGTTGGGGATGGCGAACGCGTAGGAGTAGGGCGCGTCCTCCGGCGTGCCGCGCAGCACGGTGGAGGGGAACACCAGCAGCTCATCGGCAATGGGTGCAATGGTGGCGAGCATGCGCGCACCGTGGATCACGATGCCGTCCTCGCGCTCCTCGATGATGCGCGCGGAGAGCTGCCCCCCGAGCTGCTCGGAGCCGGAGACGGAGCGGTTGACCTGCGGCGGGATCAGCGTGTGCGTGGCCAGGACGTCGTTCTCGCGGGCCCACTCGTAGTACTTGCGGATGTTTTCGCCGTATTTGGGATCGGCCTGGGCGAACCACTTCTCCGCCGTGCTCAGCGCGGTGAGCGAGGAGTTCATATAGTCCCCTGTCCGGCCCAGGAAGCCATGGGTGGATTCGGCCCAGGTGGAGATCGCGGCGCGCCGGCGCACCAGGTCTTCCTGCGTCCGCGGCACCAGGAAGGAGGCATTGACCAGATCCCCGGTGGTGGGCGAGGTGTAGGTCAGCGCCGCCTGGTGCTCGGGGTCGTGCTGCATGTCGAAAAGCTTGGCGTAGGAGCGCGCCACATTGCGGAAGGCCGGGTGCTCGGCGATCTTTTCGCTCACCACCTCCCCATCGATGACCACGTGCGGGTGCATGGCGTTGAGCTTGCCAAGGTACTGCGCTCCGGTACGGATGCCCATGGTGCGTGTCGCTTTCTCTTCAATTTCCCGTCAGGAAGGGGTCGGACGGTCAGAGCAGGTCTTCGACGCCGAGCTGGCTCTCGGGGATGGTGGTGAAGTCGGAGTTGGCGAACGCCAGGGCGTCGCCGGTGCGGTAGTTGAAATCGGCCACCTCGCCCAGGTAGAGGGTGTGGTCGCCGCCGTCGTACGCGGCCCACGGCCGGCATTCGAACCAGGCCAGCACATTGGCCAGCCGGGGGGCCACCGGCCCCTCCACCCAGACCGGCTCCTGGCCGGGGCTGCCGGCAAAATGCAGTGCCAGCTTCTGCTGCTCGGCGCCGAGGATGTTTACGGTGAAGGGCCGGTCGGCGAGCTCGTCGTGGGCCTTGGCGCTGCGGGCGATGCTGACCAGCACCAGCGGCGGCTCCATCGAGACCGAGGTGAAGGAGTTCACGGTGATCCCGTGGCGCTTGCTGGCCCCGTCGAAGGTCACAATGGCCACACCCGTGGCGAAGCGTCCCAGGCTGCCGCGGAAATGGTGGGCACGGGGGCGCAGTGCGGTGGTGGGCCGCTGCGGCTGCACTGCCGAGGGTGCGTTCATGGTGGTCCCCTGGTCACATCATGGCGGAAGTTCTTTATCCGAACTTCTAGTCCCAATAAAGAACGCTAGACCCAAGTGATGCCTATCACAAGCATTTTAGCGGCAAATCCTCCGCGCGATTAGGATGGGCACATGACCGTGCAGCGCGCTTCCACCCCCGAGCCCCCAGAAGAGGCCGAAAAACCGGCTGCCCCGGCCCACTCGCAGACGCTCTCGCGCGGTCTGCGGGCACTGGAAATCCTGGCCGAGGCGGACCGGCCCCTGACCATTGCGGAGCTCTCCGGGACCCTGGGCGTGCACCGCTCCATCGCCTACCGGATCCTGCGCACGCTGGAGGACCACTCGCTGGTGGTGCGCGACGACGCCGGCCGGCTGCTGCCCGGACCCGGGCTGGCCGTGCTGGCACGCGGCGTCTCGCGGAATCTGCAAAGCGCCGCCCTGCCGGAGCTGACCCGCTTGAGCGAGGAACTGGCCATGACGGCTTTCGTCACCGTCTGGGACCAGCTGGACTGCGTGACGCTGGTGACGGTGGAGCCGCGGCACTCCGGTGCAACGCTCGCCCAACACCCGGGCACCCGGCACCCGGTGGGTGTGGGCGCCCCCGGCATTGCCATCCAATCAACCATGGGCATTCAGGAGTGGCAGCGCCAGGTGCCCTCCCAGCCCTACCGCGCCGAGGCCATCGAGGCCCGCAGCCTCGGCTACGCCGCGAGCCACGACGAGGTCATCGCCGGATTGTCCTCCATCGCCGCCCCGGTGCTGGTCCCCGGGCAGCGCCCGGCCGCCATCGCCGTCGTCTACATCCGGGCCAACCAGGAACCGGCGGCCATTGGCGCCGCGCTGGCCGCCGCCGCCCGCCGCATCGAGGCGGAACTGCTCTAGCCGCCAACGTCCATCATTGGCACCGCACCGTCCGCCGCGCTGGCCGCCGCCGCCCGCCGCATCGAGGCGGAACTGCCCTGGCCGCCAACGTGGACGGGCCCGTCGGCCGCAGGAATTCCTGCGGCCGACGGGCCCGTGGACGGTACAACCGTGGCTACCTGGCGAACTGGATCTCTATGCCCACGCCCGGGGTCCAGATGATGCGCCCGCCCTGGTAGTCCTGTCCCACGACACCGCCGGAAAGGGGGTACTCGTTGGTGGTCGGGTAGCCGAGCCGGCCGTCCTGGTAGCCCTGGGTGCCCCAGGCCGCGCGGATCCCGCCCTGGGAGATGTGCGAGCCGGTGGCCGGTGTCCAGTAGATGGCCCCGCCCTGGAAGGACTGGACGTAGCCGCCGCGGACGAGGCCGGCGGCCTCATCGGATGTCGGATAGCGCAGCTGCCCGTTCTGGCTGCCCTGCACCTTCCAGGTCGCACCGATGCCACCCGTGACGGCGTGCGAGCCGCTGGCCGGGGACCAGTAGATGGCCCCGCCCTGGTAGAGCTGGTAGACGCCACCGTTGGCCAGGCCGGCGATTTCATCGGTGGTCGGATAGCCCAGCTGCCCATTTTCGAAACCGAAGCGCCCCCAGGTCTGCCGGTTGGCACCCGTGGAGATGTGCGGCCCGGTGGCCGGGGTCCAGATGATGGCACCGCCCTCGAACATTTGGTAGACACCGCCGCTGCGCAGGCCGCCGACTTCATCGGTGGTGGGGTAGCCGAAGCGTCCGCCTTCGGAACCGTAGGCTCGCCAGGTCTGGCGGATGCTGTTCGTGACGGTGTGCGCGCCGGTGGCATAGGACCAGAGAATGGCCCCTCGTTGGAAGGTCTGGTAGCAGCCGCCCTTGGCCAAGCCACAGACGACGCCGCTGGTGGCCGAACCCAGGGCGGACGTGGCCGTCGCCTTCTCCGCGATGGACTTGGCGCCCGAACTCGCCGTGACGGTGATGGACGCGTCAGTGTTGCTGATGTTGTTGATCTGCACGGTCATGCCGGTGTGCGAGACGAAGGTCTGCCCGGCCTGCCACGCTTGGTTCGGGTTGTAATACCCGGAAAACGGCAATGTGGAGGGGGCCAGGCGCAGCGAAAAGAGCGCCCAGGGCTTCGCCAGATCCGCCTTGACGATTTTGACACCGCGGTTGCCGTCGACGGCGATGGACTTGTCATAGCCCACGGGCACGCGGAGCTCGAAATAGTACGTTTCGCCGCTGCCTGCGTCGGTGATCTTGACCGCGCGGTTTGCAGCGGTGCCGCCCCAGGCGCGCAGCGTGAAGGTTTGCCCGCTCTTGGCCGTGCCCGCGTCAAAAACTTCATCCCCGCGGCCAAAGTTTCCCATGTCCCAGAAATAGGAGTTGATCACCGGCAGGTTGTATTGGGCAAACCCCATGAGGTCGGTGGTATCGCCGTATTCCCGGGAGCTGCAGGCAGAGGTCGACCAGTTCCCCGCGGAGTTGATGCCAACATCCGCCCGGCCGTCGGTGCACTCCAGGGCGTCGGCATGCAACAGCCCCAGGACGTGGCCAAACTCGTGGGTGGTGACGTTGTTGGTGAGTGTGGACGGCGCCGGCATCAGCATCAGGCCGTCGCCTGTCCCGTTGCTCCAGGTGGCGCCCAGGATTCCCCCGGAGCCACCCCAGTAGAGGTCGCTGTTGGCAACGACAACCATCAGCACGGTGCCCGGCTTCTGGACCCAGCCATATTCGGTGGCGACCTTGTTCATGATGTCGTTGTAGTTTTGGTACGTCGTTGCCGCCGATTTGAAGCCCGTCACCGTTTTGGCCACAGTCATGGAAATGCGGTTGTTGGACATCGACTTCCAGTAGGTGCTGGCCGTATCCACGCCGGTTTTGACGGCGGCCAGGGAAATCCCCGCAGTGTCCGCCGGGGAATTGTCCGCCAGCTGGACGGTGACCACCGTGACGGCAATGGCGCGGACGGCTCCGGTGGCGGCAGCATACGGGGCTGCGGCATTCGGGGCCAGCCGTGCGAACGTGGGCGCGCGCGGAGCCGTGGGCGCGGCTTCCGGAACCTGACCCAGCGGCTGGAGCGATCCGTCAGGCGCCATCGTCAACGGCGTGTTCGGGCCGGGAATCGGATGCCCCGGGCCGAGGGTCCCCACCGTCAAGTCTGCCGGGAGGGAGAGCGGCGGTGCACTGTCCGCCGGATTCGACGGGTCCGTGGCGGGCGCCGGGGCGGCCACTTCCACCGTCGACGGCGGCGGCGCGGTTGCCGGGGCGGCCGTGGCCGGCACCGTCGCAGCCGGCATTTTTGCCGGGGCGGGTGCCGACGGCGATGCTGTTGCCGACGGCGATGCGCTGGCAGGGGGCGCCGTTGAAGCCGGCGACCCAGTGGTGCCGGCGAACGCCGGGGCAGCCATTGGTGCCACGCCGAGCAGAACGGCCGCCGCGAGGGCGGCGAGGAGGTGTCTGCCCCGCTGGGCAATGGTTGGCAGTGTGCGCTGGCGCATCAAAAATCCCTATCTGCCGCGTTGCGCAGCAAGCTGTGCGCGGACCAACCGCATTCTGGAAAAACCAGTGGCTCTACCGCCCACACTGGTGGCCGCCGGCCTGTCGTTGGGACAGCGCCAAGCCCAAAAACCATAACATTTCTTTGATGCCAAAGTGGCTAGCGTGGCTCACGGTGGGACTGTGTCTCGTGTTGCGTATGCCGCTCCGGACACCGGTAGGTTGGTGGCCATGATTGACATTGAGCGCGACGACCCGGCACGGGAGGACGTCCGGCAATTGCTGAACGAGCATCTGGCAGACCTGTTTGCCACCTCGCCCGCCGACAGTGTGCACGCGCTGGACCATTCGGCCCTGTCCGGGCCGGACATCACGTTGTGGACGGCACGCGAGGCCGGCGGACTGCTGGGCTGCGGGGCGTTGAAGCAGCTGGCGGCCCAACAGGGCGAAATCAAGTCCATGCGCACCACCCCCGCCGCGCTCCTGCTCACCCGGATCGTGGACGAAGCCCGGCGGCGCCACTACGAGCACCTCTACCTCGAGACCGGAAGCGAGGAGTTCTTTGCCCCGGCGCGGCGGCTCTACCACCGGCACGGGTTCACCCACTGCCTACCCTTCGCCGGCTACACCCTTGATCCGCACAGCGTCTTCATGCACCTCCCCCTCGCCGGCGGCACGCCCGCACCCTAGGGCGTGTCTCCCAATGCGGCGCTCCAGATGACGACGGCGTGCAGGACGGCCGCTGAGCGGTAGGTGAGGGCCAGTTTGTCGTAGCGGGTGGCCAGGGACCGCCATTGCTTGAGGGTGTTGAAGCTGCGCTCGACCACATTGCGCCGTTTGTAGGCGTCCCTGTCGTATCTGACGGGGCGTCCCCCGGCGGAGCCCTTGCGTTTCCGGTTGGCCTTCTGGTCGTCCTTTTCCGGGATAACGCACTCGATGCCCCGCCCGCGCAGGTACGCCCGGATTGCTTTGGAGGAATAGGCCTTGTCGGCCATGGCCCGGTCCGGGCGGGTGCGGGCCCGGCCGGGACCGGGCCTTTCTACCTTCAGGGCCTCCATGAGGTTCTCAAACATCGGCGAGTCCCCGCCCTGGCCCGGCCCCAGCAGCAGGACCAGGGGACGCATGTTGCCATCCACCAGGGCGTGGATCTTGGTGGTCAGCCCGCCGCGGGACCGGCCGATGGCATGGTCCTCAGGCTCGTCGAGCAGATTCCTGTAATTCGACAGGTCCCCCTGTGTGGCGGGGCAGGTTCGTGCCGTGCTGGTGGGCACGGTTGACCGTGGAGTCGATCGAGACCTCCCAGTTGATCAGCCCGGCCGTGTCCGCGCGGGTCAGCAACGCCGCCAGGACCTTGTCCCAGGTCCCGTTGGCGGCGTTGCGGCGGTGGTGCTTCCACACGGTCTTCCACGACCCGAAATAGGCAGGGAGATCACGCCATGGGATCCCTGCCCGGTAGCGGTAGATGATGCCCTCGGTCATCAGCCGGTGGTCGTTGAAGGGTCGGCCCGGTTTCCCCGACGAATCGGGCATCAACGGGGCAATGGACTCCCACTGGGCATCGGACAACACGGAATAGCGAGAAGGCACCCATCAATCATGCCAAACCGCAAAACCACTGATTAGGAGACACACCCTAGCGGCGTGGGCCGTGGGTAGCAGGGGATTCACCGCCGCCTGCCCACCAGGAGCGGGCGGACAACAATTGGGGGTGCCGTGTTTGGAGTTCTTGGCAGTCTGTTTGGCGTTCTCTACTTCGCCGTGGTTGCCGTGGTGGCCGTCCTCGCCATCTGGGTCCCGATCCTGGTGATCACATTCCTCCGGCTGCGGATTGCGCGGCTGCGGGCCACCGAGGGCACCGGAAACACGGAGCGCTGACGGGCTGGACCGTCAGCGCTTGCGCAGCACCAGCGCCGTCACGGAGCCCAGCACGAACAGCAGGCCGGCGGCCACCACGGGCACCAGCAGGGCGTCGTGGTACCCGGAGGTCTGGGCCACGGAGCCGGCAATCGCCGAGCCAATGGCCGTGCCGGCGACAATGCCGCTGGCCAGCGCCGTCATCACGGTGCCCATCCAGCGTGCCGGGGCAACGATGCCGCCAATACTGAAGATGGTGACCATGGTGGGGCCCACCGGGAGGCCCAGCAGGAGCAGCATTCCCACCATCATCGGCACGGAGCCGGCCAGCAGCAGCCCGGCAGTACCCAAAACCATCAGCGCAGACATGGCCACCCAGCGCACCGGGTGGCTGATGGAGCTTGGCCAATAGGCCACGGACAACGCGGTGAAGGCGGAGCTGAAGCCCATGACCGCGTAGATCAGGCCCGTCTGGTCGACGGAAGCGAACACGCCCATGAAGGCACTGATGGCCGTCTGCGAGGCGCCGAAGAACATGCCCATGCACAGCATGGCCGCCACCGGAATGCTGACGCGGAGCCAGCTGATGGTCTCACTCGGTGCCGGCGTATCGCCATTAACCGATCCGGGCGCGCGGTGCGCGAGGACGGCCTTCTCCGTGGGGTGGACCGCGAAGAGGGACACGAGGACCACCGTCATCACGGCGGCCAGTGCCAATGGCAGCCAGGGCGCGACAAGCGAGGCAAGGACACCCACCAGCGCCGGGCCCAGCACAAAGGTGATCTCATCCGCCGTCCCTTCGAGGGAGAGGGCGGTGTCCACCAGCGGCGCGCGTTCCGCGGCCGGCAGCCGCTTGCTCAGGGCCATCCAGCGGACGCGGGACATGGGTCCCACCTGTGGCGAGGTGGCGCCGGCCAGCAGGGCGGAGGCCAGGACCACGATGGTGTGGCCGGTATCAAAGGTCCCGGCCAGGTAGGTCAGGAGCACGACGGCGGCGACGGCCAGGGCGTTGAGCACGGCCGAAGCCAGCAACACCCGGCGCTGGCCCAGCTTGTCCGCCAAGAAGCCCAGCGTGGGAGCTCCGATGGCCGAGCCGACGCCCACGGCGCCGGCGGCAAACCCGCCGATGGCATAGGAGCTGCTGACGGCAGTGACGAGAGTCAGGGTGCCGACGATCATCATGGCCAGCGGAAGGCGAGCGAAAAGGCCCAAGGGAATGTAGCTGCGGCCGGCCAGCTGCGGGAGCTTGGCATAGCGCCCCGTGGACTTGGCCGGCGCGTGGATGGGCGTGGAAATTGGAGAGGTCATGGGTTTTCCGGATCGCTGACTGGCGCACCGTCCCCCCACCCGATGCGCACAACCCGTATACAGCTTGGATTATACCGCCACGCCCACAGCGGCGGCCACCGATTCCCCCAGTGACAGGGTGGACCCCGCGCGTCCCTTGTGGACATGGAGCTGGGCGGGGATCCGCTGCTTCATGTCCGCGACGTGGCTGACCAGCCCCACCACGCGCCCGCTGTCGCGCAATCCCTCCAGGGCGTCCATGACCTGTTCCAGCGATGCCTCGTCCAGGCTGCCAAAGCCCTCGTCGACAAAGAGCGTTTCGATGTCCAGTCCCCCGGCCTCCTGTTGGACCACGTCCGCCAGCCCCAGGGCCAGGGCCAGCGAGGCCATGAACGATTCGCCGCCGGACAGCGTGGCGGTGTCCCGGCGGATTCCCGTCCACTCGTCCACCACGGCCAGGCCCAGCCCCGACTTGGCCCCACGGCCGGCCAGGGCATCGGAGTGGCTGAGGGTGTAGCGGCCATCGCTCATGGTGGCCAGCCGCTCCGAGGCCGCCACGGCAACCTGCTCCAGCCGGGCCGCCAGAACATAGCTGGCCAGCGTCATCTTGTACGAGTTCTCGCCGTTGCCCCGCAGGGTCTCCGCGAGGTCGTGCAGCAGCCTGGCCTTCTCCCGCTGCGGTGCCGCGCCGTCTTCCAGCTCCGCATGCCGGGCCGTAGTGGTGGCCAGTGCCGTGGCGGCATTGGCCACCAGGCCGGCGCGGAGGGCGGCGTCCTTGGCCGCCTGCTGCGCCGATTGGTGTGCCCCGCGCAGGGCGTCGAGCGACGCGTCGTCCACTTCCCCGGCCTCCTCCGCCAGCGCCCCGCGGACATCCTCGGAGGCCAGCACCGCCTCGTTGCGGATGCGGTCCGCCTCAAAGCCGGCCAGCCTCTCCGCCAACCCGCGGGCCTCGGTGGCGCCCAACAGCGCCGCCGTGACGGCGGCAGCGTCCCCAAAGGGCGAGGGCTCCAGCGCGGTGGCCAGGGTGTTGACGGCCGCCGCGCGTGCCGTAGCGGCGGCGTCGCGGGCGCGCAGGGATCCCAGCAGCGCCGCCAGCAGATCCCGGGCGGCGGCCAGCTGGGCCAGCCGCCCGGCCAGGGAATCGAACCCCGCCCGGGCCTGGGCCAGCGCGGATTCGGCCGCGGCAATGGAGTCCTGCTGCGCTGCCGCCGTGGCACCGTGTGCCGCGGCCTGGGTGCGCGCCGCGGCGGCCAGGGCGGCCTCGGATTCCAAGGTGGCGTCCAGTGCGTCGAGGGTGGCGCGCAGGGTTGCGAGTTCGACGACGGCGGCTGCTGCGGCCGAGGCATCGGCAGCGGCGGCATCAGCCGCCTCCCGGACAGCCTTGGCGTCCGCGGCGCCGCCGCGCCCTGCCAGCACGGCCAGCTCCTGGCGTGCAGTGGCAAGCGCCGCCGACGAGCGCACCGCTGCGGCATCGGCGGCATCGGCCAACTCCTTGGCGGCGGCCTCCTCGCCGGCCGCCTGGGCCCCGGTGGCTGCCAGCGGTGAAGGCCGGGGGTGCTCCTTGCTGCCGCATACCTGGCAGGGTTCACCGTTCACCAGTTTGGCGGCAAGCTCACCCGCAGCCAGTGACAGGCGCAGGTCCACGGCGGCCAGCCATGCCGTCTTGGCCGCCACGGCGTCCTCGCGCAGCGACAGGTCGCTCTGGGCCAGCTTGTCAACGCGTTTCTGCTGCGCCGCATGGGCCGCAACCGTTGTCACCTGCGCGGACGCCTCCCCGGCGGCCTTCTCCCGCGCGGGTGCCAGACCAGCCAGTTCAACGAGCCCGGACAGTGAGGCCGAAGCCTCTGCGTGGGCAGCCTCGGCCGTCTGGGCGGCGGCGCCGTTGAGCTCTGCGGCGGCCAGGGCGGCCGCCAGCGACTGCGACGTGGCCTCGGACTGGGTCCGCAGCCGGTGCAGCTGCTCCTCCTGGGGCAGCGCGGCTTCCACAACGGCCATCGTGCCGGTCAGCCGGCTGTGCAGGCCCGCCAAGTGCTCCGCGTCCAGAGATTCGGACTCCACCATTCCCCCGGCGTCGGACTCCAGCAGGGCGCGCACATCCTCCGGGGCTCCGGCGGCCGCAGCCACGGCGGCATCGAGGCGGGCAAGCGCCTTTGCCTGGTCCGCTTCGGCGGCCTGGACCGTGGCAAGATGCGGGGCCAGCAGTGACGCCGCCCCATGGTGTTCCAGCGCCGCTTTCCATGTGGCGGTGGCCGGTTCAAGTCCGGCCAGCCTCTCCCGTTCGACGTTGGCCGCGGCGAGCTTGGCCTGCCGCCCGCGCCGGGCCTGGGCCAGTTCCAGCGCAGCGGCCGCCTCCCCGGCGGCCGCTGACTGTGCTTCGGCTCCATCCCGGGCAAGGGCAAGCTCCGCATCGACGGCGGCCGCCAGGGCCTCGAAGAGCACCGCACCCCGCAGCTGCTCCAAATCCGGAGCCGCAGCGGCATCCACGCCGTCGTCGGATCCGGTTGCAGCGAACGCACCAGCCGCACCACGGGAACCGCCCGGCGCAGTGGCCAGCACACCCGAAATCTGGCTGCGCGCCAGCCGCTCGGCGCCCAGGACGGCGTCTTCGCTGCCCTTCAGCTCCTCCGCCGCGGTCCTGGCCTCGTCCAGGACCTGCTGCTGGACGGTTTCGTAGATGTCGGTGCCGAACAGTTTCTGCAGCAGCTCCTGCCGGTCCTTCGCGGAGGCACGCAGGAACGCGGCGAAATCCCCCTGGGCGAGCAGGACCACCTTGGTGAACTGCTCCATGGACATGCCCAGCAGTTCCGTGACCTCTGCCCCAGCCTCGTCGTTCCGCCCGGTTTTGGCCTCCCAGCCCGCAGCGGTCTTTTCCCGCAGGTGGGTCAGTGCCTTCTGCTCGGTGGTGCCGCTGCCCCGTTTGGTGGGCCGCATCCAGGCCGGGCTGCGGGTGACCTCCAGGTGCCGGCCGCGCGCGCTGAATTCGCACACCACCTGCGGTTCCAGACCCTCCGGGGCGTGGTCGCTGCGCAGCCGTTTCCCGCCCTCACGGGCACCGGGCACCGAACCATAGAGGGCGTAGCAGATGGCGTCCAGCACGCTGGTCTTGCCGGCGCCGGTGGCACCGTTCAGCAGGAAGAGGCCCTGGGCCCCGAGCTGGTCGAAGTCCACCACCTGGCGCTGGGCAAAGGGGCCAAAGGCCTGGATTTCCAAACGGTGGATCCTCACAGGGCAGCCTCCAGTGCTCGTGCGGCCTCAATGGCCCGGGCCAGGGCGGCCTCTTCCGCTTCCGACGCGCCGCGGGAGCGGACGTGCTCCAGGAATCCGCAGCACAGCTCGACCTCGTCGGCGGCGCCTGCCACGCGCTGGCTGTAGTTCTGCTGCGCCTTGTCCTTGGCGTTCTCCGGTTCAAAGCCCAGCACCAGGGTGTCCGGGAACCGCCCGCGCAGCCGCTCCATGGCCTGGGCCGGACGCTCGTCGTCGGTCAGCGTGATCTGGCAATACGCCGCTTCGGCCCACGCATGCTCTTCGGCGGAGAGAAGATCCTCCAGCCGTCCGCGCAGCACGGCCAGCGGGCGCCCGGCCGGCCAGTCCACGGCCGCCACGGACCTTAGCCCGCCGCCGTCGAGCTCCACCAGCCAGGCGCCCTTGGCGTGGTGGGCCTCGGAGAATGAATAGGGCAGCGGGGAGCCGCTGTAGCGCACGCGCTCCGCCAGCGTCTGCCGCCCGTGCAGATGGCCCAGGGCGGTGTAGGTGAAGCCGTCGAAGAGGTCCAGCGGCACAGCACCGACCCCGCCGATGCTCAGTTCCCGCTCGCTGGCGCTGGAGATGCCGCCGCTGGCAAAGGTGTGGGCCAGCACCACTGACTGCGTCCCGGCGGGGCGCGTGGCAAGGTCCGCCCGGACCCGGGCCAGGGCGGCCTCCGTGACGGAAAAATGGGAGGGCTCGGCCACGTCCAGGGCCTCGGCCACCAGCCGGGGTTCCAGGTACGGCAGCCCGTAGATGGCCAGCTGGGCGCCGTCGAGGTCCAGCACGACGGGTGCGTCAAGATCGGCAATGCGGGTGCGCAGGTGGATGCCGGCGGCCTCCATGACCCGCCCGGCAAAGCCCAGCCGCGTGGCGGAATCGTGGTTGCCGCTGGTCAGCACCACCGCCACACCCCGGGTCGAAAGCGCCGCCAACACCTCGTCCAGCAACGCCACCACGTCCACCCCAGGCAGGGCACGGTCGTAGACGTCCCCGGCCAGCAGCACGACGTCCACCTCCTCGCGCTCCACGGTGTCCAGAAGCTGTGCGGCAAAGCGCCGTTGGGCGGCCAACATGCCCACGCCGTGGAAGGACCGGCCCAAATGCCAATCGGAGGTGTGAAGTAAACGCATGTACCAACGCTAACGGCTCCCCCCGACAGGAAATGCCGGAAGGAGCCGCGGTGCACAAGAGTGTTCGGAAAAGGGCTAGCCGCGCCCGGTCTCCGGCTTGTCGAAGAAGTCCTGCGCATCGTTCGCGGCCGGGACCGGCTGCGGCAGGGCGGCAGCGGGCGCCACGGCGGCAACTACCGCCACCTCGTCGTCGTCCTCGTCCTCATCCTCGTCGTCAACACCGGCGTCGGGCACCACGGCGGCAACCGGCGCGGCAGGGGTGAAGACACGGAAGGTCACTGCCGCGATGGCGGCACCCACCAGCGGGGCAACCCAGAACAGCCACAGCTGCTCAGTGGCCCAGCCGTCGGCGAAGAAGACGACAGCGGTGGAGCGGGCCGGGTTCAGCGAACCGTTGGTCAGCGGCAGCGCCACGGTGAGCAGCACAGCGAAGGCCAGGCCGATGCCCACCGGGGCCAGGACGTTGTTGACCCGCGGGGAGGTGGCAGCCAGGAACACGGCCACGAAGACGGCCGTGACAACGGCCTCGATCAGGAAGGCGCCGGCCAGCACGACGCCGTTGGGCGAGTGCGTGTCGTAGCCGTTGGCCAGGGAGTTGAAGAGCGTTGCGGTGGTCAGCTGGCCGTTGCCGGCGGTGATGGCCGGGAGGACCTTCAGCACGCTGAACAGCACCACGGACGCCAGCGCCGCGGACACCACCTGGGTGATGGCGTACCAGAGGGCATCGATCCATTTGATGCGGCCCACAATCGCCGCACCCAGCGTCACGGCCGGGTTGAAGTGTCCGCCGGACATGTGGCCAAAGGCAATGATGCCGGCCACCAGGGCCAGACCGAAGCCGATGCCCACCGGGAAATTGCTCGATGCCCCGTTGAACAGCGCGATGCCAAGACCGGCAAGGACCAGCAGGAAGGTACCCAGGCCCTCGGCAGCGAGCCGGCCGGCCAGCGAATAGCCCCCGGCCGTGGCCGTGGCGGTCGTTGCCGGCTTGGCGCCCTGGTCCGCAACTGAACTGGGTGTAGTCATGGTGAAAGAATCCTTCTCGGTGGTGGTCGGCGCCGGCGGCGGTGGCCGCGGCGCATTGTCGGTCGTGAGCAGTGCGGTACAAAAGATACTGCACCAATGTGTGCGTAAGCTGTGTCGGTCCCGCTGGGTGGCCACCCGGGGTCACAAACGCCCGTCACAAAGCCCGTCACAAACGCCCGACACAAAGGCCGGTTACAGCCCCGTGGGCAGGCCCAGCACTATGGCGGCCATCGCCGTCGCCGTCAGGGCGACGACGGAGGCCGCGCACAGTCCCGGCAGCCAGGCCGGCGGGGCCAGATCGTTGGGGTCCATGGCGTGGCCGCGGTGCAACAGCCGGATCCGCAGGACCGCGCAGGCCACCAGCACCAGGCTCACGGCGCAGGCCAGGGCGGCGCAGACGCCCAGGCCAATGCTGTGGGCGGAGACATCGAGCTCCACCAACCCGGTGGAGGCGGCCCGGTCCCGGCCCAGCGAGGTCAGCCATCCGCGCCAGATGAGCAGGTCGGCGACGGCGGCGGCCAGCAGCGTCCGTCGCCAGGCCAGCGCCGTGCGCTCGGGCTGCAGGCCCGGGTCGCGGTTGAGTGCTTCGCTCACCGGTGCAGCAGGATGAGGATGGCGACCACCAGCGCGGCGGCGGAGACCACCACGCTCATGCCCAGCAGCATCCATGAGTGCGGCAGCTCCCGGTTATGGCGCATGGCCTGCTCCTGGGCGCTCCAGCGCCGGTAGCTGACGATGGCCAGCACGGCGCCGATGCCCGCGAGCGCCAGGCACAGCAGCACGCGCAGCACGCCGGGGGCGAATTGCGGGGCCAGCTGGTCCAGGGCGACGGCGCCGGCCAGCAGGGCCAGCGCCGTGCGGATCCAGGCCAGGAAGGTGCGCTCGTTGGCGAGCGAAAAGCGGTAGTCCGGAGTGTTTCCGGTGCGGCGCCAAGCGGGCTCGCGCATGGGTCTCCTTGGGAGGTGGGGGTGGGCACTCCCCCGAGTCTACTGTGCCGGTAGATTGGTTCCATGGACTCCACCGCCGCCACTGCGCACCCGTACCCCGCCACCTTTGCCTCCCGTGTCCAGGGATCCCTGATGGGCGGCGCCCTGGGCGATTCACTGGGCTATCTGGTTGAGTTTGATTCACTGGCGGCCATCCGCGCCCGCTACGGCATGGCCGGTCTGCTGGACCTCTCCCAGGCCGAGGGCCCGGTGCACTTTTCCGACGACACCCAGATGACCCTCTACACCGTGGACGGGATGGTGGAGGCACTGGAGTGGGCCAACGAGGGGGTGGGCGCCGATGCCAACGCCTGCCTGTGGCTGGCCTACCTGCGCTGGCTGGCCACCCAGCGCGAACCTGCCCCGGCCCATGCCCCGGTGCCGTTGCCGCGCTGGATTGATGCGCAGCAGACGCTGCACCACCGCCGCCACCCCGGCAAGGCCTGCCTGTCCGGGCTGGCCAGCGGGGAGATGGGCACCCAGGCCCGCCCGGTCAATCCGGATTCCAAGGGCTGCGGCACGGTCATGCGCTCGGCCCCCTTCGGGCTGGTGCCGCACATCCCGGCCGAGGCCGCCTACAAGCTCAGCTCCGATGCCGCCTCGCTCACGCACGGCCACCCGTCCGCACGGCAGAGCTCCGGCGCCTTCAGCCTGCTGATCCATGCCATTGCGGTGCAGGGGCTGGATCTGCGAGCCGCAGCCGCAGCCGCCCGCGAACGGGCCGCCGCCGAGCGCAAGGCCGATCCCGATCTGCTGCGCCGGCTGGATGCGGCCCTGCAGCTCTCGGTCTCCCCGCTCCTGGCGCCGGAGGCGATGACGGCAGCCCTGGGCGAGGGCTGGGTGGCCGAGGAGGCACTGGCCATCGGCCTGTATGCGGTGCTGGCAACCGCCGCGGCGGCCACCTCGCCCGTGGAGCATTTCCTCTCCGCCGTGCGCGTGGCCGTCAACCACGACGGCGACAGCGATTCCACCGGCTCGATCGCCGGCAACATTCTGGGTGCCTACTACGGCGAGGATGCGCTTCCGCAGGCCTGGCTGGCGCTCTCCGAGGCACCGGCCCTGGTCCGTGCGATGGGTGCGGAGTTGCTGCGGGTCACCGGCTCCGAAGGCTGACGTCGACGCAAGCCTCGCACACGCTGGCGGGGACCAGTCCCCCGCGCACCAGCGCACCGAAGATGGCGCAGCCCAGGCAGTACCCGGCGAAGGCCTCCAGCGATGCCGCAACCACCAGCAGGCCCACCAGGACCCAGGCGCCCAGCGGCGCCCCGGCAAAGAACAGCACCGCGGCGGCGATCGACATTGCCGCACCGATGCCCTGGGCAAAGCGCTTGGGCGGTCCGGGCACCAGCCTGGGCGCGCCGAAACGCGGGGCCAAGACCTTCACGGAGAGCAGCGCCGCCGGTGAGATGCGGGGGCCAAAGGCCACCCGGAGCACAAAGCCGGCGGCGATGGCCACCAGCAGCCAGCCGGCTCCGGTCAGCAAAGCCGCCAGCGACAGCACCACCACGATCGCTGCCGTGCAGCGGGCCGCGTACTCGTTCACCGGGTTGGGGAAGGCAAAGAACCGCCTGAGCCTCGAGGGTGCAGGCGGTGCAATGAAGCCTGTGGCGGCGGGGACCTGCTCGAAGATCGGGGACATAGCCCAAGGGTAGGAGCCGCCAGGCGCAGGCAGGTAGCTTTATTGCTCCGGGTGACGTTCCGGAGGATCCATGGACCGGTCCGCCGGCGAGCCCCGCTCCGCCAACACGGCCAGCAGCCGGGCCGGGGCGATGCGCCGGTAGGAGGAATCCACCAGCTCGGCGATCTCCTGCCAGTCGGGATCGGCCACGCTCAGATCCAGCCCCAGCCAGCCGTACGGACCGATGTAGGACGGGATGTAGCAGCGCGGGTCCGCCAGCAGGGCGGGCCGTTCCGCCTCGTCGGGCAGGATCTGGATGGACGCGGGCCGCGGATGGCCCGTCTGGCCCTGGCCGTAGTAGGCGAAGATCCTTCCGGCCCGGAAGGTGGGCCGGCCGAAGGCCATCTTCTCCACGGCCTCCGGAAACGCCAGGGCTATGGCGCGCAGCCGCGCCAGGGCCGGATCGGCGTCGTCGTACATCTGAGGGTGGGCCATGAGGCCAGGCTAGGCAATCATCTGCATGAATTCGCCCTCGGAAAGGACTTCAATGCCTTGGCCGCGCTGCTGGAGGTCCAGCACCCGGCGCGCCTTGGACGTCACGCGGCCCGAGCGCAGGTCCGCGGCCGCAAAGCCGCCGCCCACCACCAGCACGGTGGTCTTGCGCGTGACGTTGCTGGCGGGCTGGGCGCCGAGCT
Source organism: Pseudarthrobacter sp. P1 (assembly GCF_050156935.1). Classification (NCBI taxonomy): domain Bacteria; kingdom Bacillati; phylum Actinomycetota; class Actinomycetes; order Micrococcales; family Micrococcaceae; genus Pseudarthrobacter; species Pseudarthrobacter sp. P1. Next base: position 1,669,282 of record NZ_CP189584.1, read on the forward strand.
CGGCGGCGCGGGCCTTGGCGGTGCCGCGCGGCAGGCCAAGGTTGCCGGTGAAGACCACCGTCTGCCCGAAGAGCGGGTGCGCGGGGTCGGCGGACAGGTTGGCCTCCGGGTTCGCGCCCTCATCCGGCCAGCCGGAAAACGCCGGCGGTGCAGCCTCCGGATTCTGGGCCCGCAGCAGCGCGGCGCGGGTGGGCTTGGAGAGCTCGTCGACGGCGGGATCGTAGCCGTGCTGGCGCGGCACGGCCAGGCCCAGGGCGCCAAAGACGCCTGCCACGGACCCGGCGCCGTGCCGGCGGGCGATGTCCACCATGATCCCGGCGCACGCCCGGGCGTCCTCGACGGCGTCGTGGTGGTTGACCAGCGCAACACCGGCGGCCTCGGCCACGAACGGCAGCGAATAGGACGGCAGCGAGTAGCTCCTGCGCGAGAGCACCACGGTGCAGGCGTAGTCGAAGGCGGGGCCCGGCAGTCCGGAGACCTCCAGCGCGGAGCGGATCACCCCGACGTCGAACGCGGCGTTGTGGGCAACCACCGTGTCGGTGCCGATGAAGTCCTCAAGCTGCGGGTAGATGCCGGCAAAGCGCGGGGCCGCCGCCACGTCGGCGGAGGTGATCCCGTGGATCTGCATATTGCGCGGATCAAAGTGGTCGTGGCCGGCCGGCGGGCGCATCAGCCAATAGGCCTCGTCCACCACCAGGCCGTCGCGGACCTTGACCAATCCGACGGAGCAGGGCGAGCCACGGAATCCGTTGGCGGTTTCGAAGTCTATTGCAGTGAAGTCCAGGGGCACCCATCAAGGCTACCCGCTGATCCCAGAGGGTGCCTCCGGTGTGCCCTCGGCGTCCGACTGGGCCAGCCAGGCCCGCCGGGCCCAGTCCCGCAGCTCGGCCACGGCCTCGGGCGGCCCGGTGATGCGGACATGGGGGCCGAATTGCAGGAGCTGGTGCACCGCCCGGACCTCGGGGTAGGCCAGTTCCACCACCGGCCAGCCACCTTCCGCCGGCTCCGCCACCGACACCAAAAAGCCGGCGGTGATGCGGGAAAACATGTCGAGGGTGTCCCGGTGCACCAGGGCCGCGACCCGCAGGGCGCCCGCGCGGCCCTCGACGTCGGACTTCAGCTCCGCCCAGACCTCCTTGAGCGTGCGGTTCCCGGGAAGCCGGACCGGCTCCTCCAGCACGGTGCAGGATTGGATCCGCTCCGCCCGGAAAAGCCGTGGCGTCCCGCCGCATTCGGCCACGAGGTACCGACGCCGCCCTTGGCCACCAGCCCGTAGGGATCAAGGGTGTAGCGCCGCACCGTTGCCGCGCCACTGTGCCGGTACCCGATCCGCAGCCGCTGCTGGGCAAAGACGGCATCCTTGAGCCGTTCCACCTCGACACCGGGCCCGTGCCGCGCGGGCCCGTGCCGCGCGGGCCCGGGCCGCATCCAGCCGGACGGTTCGATCAGCAGGTGCCGCATCATGGCCTCGGCACCGGACCGGCGGGCCGCCGGCAGCGCCGCCAGCAGCTTTTGCACGGCGGTGGCCTGGGCCGGGCCCAGCCCCAGCGACTCGTGGGCCGCAGCGGTGGACATCAGGAACAGGGCGGCGGCCTCGGGATCCGTCAGCCCCGCCACATCCATGCGGTAGCCGGGCAGCAGCGCGACGCCGCCGTGGCGCCCGCGCTCGGTGTAGACGGGAACCCCGGCCGCGGACAGCGCCTCCACATCGCGCAAAATGGTCCGCGTCGAGACCTCCAGCAGGGTGGAGAGCTCGACGGCGGAGACGGTGCCGCGGGTTTGCAGCGCCAGCAGGATGGAGAGCAGACGTGAGGCCTTCATCACCGAAGAATGCCAAAGAAACCTGACAAAGGATGTCAGGTATTGCTTCTAGCGTGGAACCAGCCACCGAGAAACCGTCCGAAGGAGACCGCCATGCCCACGCCCAATCTGTTCCTGCTCTACGTCAAGGACCCACAGGCCAGCGCCACGTTCTACACCGACCTGCTCGGCCAGGAACCGGTGGCCAGCTTCCCCGGCTACGTGGCCTTCGACATCGGCCACGGCATGCTGCTCAGCCTGTGGGCGCACCACCGGATCGGCGCGCCGTTTGCCGAGACCGGGTTCCGCAGCGAGATCGCCTTTCTGGTCTCCGGCGACGGCGCCGTGGATGCCATGCACCGGGACTGGACCGGCCGGGGCATCCCCATCGAGCAGGATCCGCACGACGACGTCTTTGGCCGCACCTTCGTGGCCCTGGATCCGGATGGCCACCGCATCAGGGTGTGTCCGCGGGACGCCTAGTACGGGGCGCGGGCCCGTCCCGTGGCGATCTCCACCCACGGGTGGAGCCGGGGCCGCGGGCCCGTCCCGTACCCTTGAAGGGTGATACTTTCTGCCCTCAGTGACTTTGCCGCGCCCACCATGTTGGGGCACGGCCCCGCCCCGATGGGCTTCCTGCCGCCGTGGCTGGACCCGCAGGTCATCCTGAGCAACTCCGCTCTGGGCCCGTGGGTTGTCTTGGTCGCCTGTGCCATCATCTTTGCCGAGACCGGCCTGCTGGTGGGGTTCTTCCTGCCCGGCGATTCCCTGTTGTTCACCGCCGGCCTGCTGGTGGCAACGGGAACCATCCAGTTCAACATCGTGTTCATGATGGTCTTGCTGGTCATCTGCGCGTTTGTCGGAAACCAGGTGGGCTACATGATCGGCGCCAAAGCCGGTCCCTCGATCTTCAACAAACCGGATTCGAGGCTGTTCAAGCAGGAGCATGTGGCCCACGCCCACGCCTTCTTTGAAAAGCACGGCGGCAAGGCGTTGATTCTGGCCCGTTTTGTGCCGATCGTGCGCACCTTCGTGCCGGTGATCGTCGGTGTGGCCGGGATGGAGCGCAGGCACTTCGCCCTGTTCAACGCCATCGGCGCGGTGCTTTGGGCCGGCGGCGTGACGCTGCTGGGCTTCATCCTGGGCGACAAGGTTCCCTTTGTCCAGAAGAACCTGGACATCATCTTTATCCTGATCGTTCTGGTCTCCGTGCTGCCGATCCTCATCGAGCTGGCAAAGGCCTACTTCGCCAAGCGCAAGGCGGCTGGCAAGAGCACCGCCGGGAACTAAGGGTTCCGCACACAAAGAGGGGCACCCGCCGGGTGCCCCTCTTTTTGCTTGGCTTATCGCCCCCGGGAGAGGCCGGCGCGAGGCCTAGGCCAGTGCGGAAATGATATGCGGCAGCAGCGCCCGGAAGGCCTGGCCGCGGTGGCTGATGGCGTTCTTCTCCGCCGGGGCCAGCTCGGCGCAGCTGCGGTCCATGCCCACCGGCTGCAGGATCGGGTCGTAGCCGAAGCCGCCCGCGCCGCGGGGTGCCGTGAGCAGGGTGCCGCGCAGCTCGCCGCGCTCCACCACCTCCACCGATCCGTCCGGGCTGGCCAGGGCCGCGGCGCAGACAAAGCCCGCTCCGCGGTGGGCGGCGTCGATGTCGGCCAGCTGGGCCAGCAGCAGCGCCAGGTTGTCGCCGTCGTTCCCGTGCGCACCGGCCCAGCGCGCCGAGAAGATCCCCGGCGCCCCGCCCAGCACGTCAACGGCCAGGCCGGAATCGTCGGCGATGGCCAGCAGGCCCGTGTGGCGGGCGACGGCGAGGGCCTTCAGCAGCGAGTTCTCGGCAAAGGTGGTGCCGGTTTCCTTGACGTCGGGCGCACCCACGGCACCGGCGTCGACCACTTGCGTGTCCACGTCCAGGCCGGGGACCTGGCCGCGCAGGAGCTCGCGGAGCTCGCGCAGCTTGCCCTGGTTGTGGGTGGCCAGCACCAGGCGCGGCGTTGCTGCCACGGCTACAGGCCCAGGGTGTCGCGCTGGATCTGGGACAGCTGGGCGGTGCCCAGCAGGGCCAGGTCCAGCAGGTTGTTCAGCTCGTCGCGGTCGAAGGGTGCGCCCTCGGCGGTGCCCTGGACCTCAACAAACTTCCCGGATCCGGTGACGACGACGTTCATGTCGGTCTCGGCACGGACGTCCTCAACGTAGGGCAGGTCCAGCATGGGCACGCCGTCGATGATGCCCACCGAGACGGCCGCCACGGTGTCGATCAGCGGCTGGGCGTTCTTGGCGATCAGCTTGTTCTCGCGGGCGTAGTGGATGGCGTCGGCCAGGGCCACATAGGCGCCGGTGATGGCGGCGGTGCGGGTGCCGCCGTCGGCCTGCAGGACATCGCAGTCCAGCACGATGGTGTTCTCGCCCAGGGCCTTGGTGTCGATGATGGAGCGCAGCGAGCGGCCGATCAGGCGGGAAATCTCGTGGGTGCGGCCACCGATCTTGCCCTTGACGGACTCGCGGTCCGAACGGGTGTTGGTGGCGCGCGGGAGCATGGCGTACTCGGCCGTGACCCAGCCGCGGCCCTCACCCTTGAGCCAGCGCGGCACGCCGGCGGTCAGCGAGGCGGTGCAGAGCACGCGGGTGTTGCCGAACTCGATCAGCGCGGAGCCTTCGGCCTGCTTGGACCAGCCTCGGGTGATGCTGATGTCGCGGAGCTGGTCGGGGGTGCGGCCGTCGGCGCGCAGGACTGTGGTTTCAGGCGAAGTCATGACCCAAGCCTACCGAACCCGGCCCCCGCTGGTTGAGCGGAGCGAACGGGAACCGAAACCCGGCCAGGCCACCGTCCACGGCCGCGACCGACATCGAATCCCGTTCAGGACGCAGTAGTGGTCGTGTCATGAACGGGAAGCGGCGTCATGGATGCAGTTGTGCGTCCTGGACGGCCGCCGCCGCGGGGCGCGGCGGGCCACTCGGGTCTCCACGCGCTCGTTCCTCGCTTGGTCGACCACCGAAAACCACGGTGATCGACCAAGGCCGCTTGCGGCCGCGTGGAGATCCGGGGCGGCTCAGATCGTGTAGTGCACGCCCGCGACGGCGACGGCCACGTCGCCAGCGAACTCGGCGCGGGCCTCGGCCACCACCGTGCCGGCATCGGTCCAGACCGGCAGGTGGGTCAGCAGCAGGCGGCGGGCGTTGGCCCGGGTGGCGGCCTGGGCGGCACGCTTGCCGGTCAGGTGGACATCCTTGATGCCGTCGTCGCGGCCCTCCTGGAAGGCCGCCTCGCAGAGGAAGAAGTGCGCGTCCTTGGCCGCATCCTCCAGCCCCTGGCAGGAATCGGTGTCGCCGGAGTAGGCCAGCGTGACGGAACGGTCGACGCCTGTTCCGTCGTATTCGGTGACGTCCACGCGCAGCGCGTACGACTCCTCGATGGGGTGGTTGACGGCATAGGGGGTGATGGTGAACGGGCCCATCTTCACCGGCTCGCGCTCGCTCCAGAGCCGGAAGTCGAATTCCTCGCGCATGCCCGGGTCCAGCGGCAGGCCGTAGGCGGTGGCCAGCCGGTCCGCCGTCGCCGCCGGCCCCCAGACGGGGATGCGGCCGGCATTCCAGCCCTCGGGGTTCCAGCGCACGGCCACGTGCAGCCCGCACAGGTCCATGCAGTGGTCCGGGTGCAGGTGGGTCAGGAAGATGCCGTCGATGTCCTCCAGGTCCATGTACTTCTGCACCGCGCCCAGGGCGCCGCTGCCCAAATCCAGCAGGATGCGCCAAGGCCGCTCGCCGTCGTGCGCCGTAAGCAGGTAGCACGATGCCGGCGACTGGGGCCCGGGAAAGGAGCCGCTGCAGCCCACAATGGTCAGTTTCATCCGTGCTCCCCGGGCTCGTTCAAGACAAAATTGGAGATCCGCGGCCGTTCCAGCTTGGCCGCCGCGATCATTTCCGGGGTGATCCGCGCCATCGATCCGGTGGGATAGTGCGCAGAGACATGCGTCACCTGCTCCACGCTGAGCACCTCGGGGCCCAGGAACCGGCGGGCCAGCACGCCAAAGCTGCCGGCGTCGCCCGTGGAGAGGAAGTTGTGCCGCGGGGCCAGCCCGGAGACGCGTTCCAGGTCGTGGCTGACCAGGGCCTTGTAGACGTCCTTGGCGGTTTCCTCGGCGCTGGAGACCAGTGTGACCGAGTCCCCCATGACGTAGGAGATGACACCCGTCAGCAGCGGGTAGTGCGTGCAACCGAGCACCAGTGTGTCCACGCCGGCGTCCCGGAGCGGGGCCAGGTACCGCTCGGCGGTGGAGAGCAACTCGGGGCCGGCGGTGATGCCCGACTCCACGAAGCGGACAAAGTCGGGGCAGGCGGCCGAGGTGATGTGCAGGTCCGGCGCCGCGGCAAAGGTGTCATCATAGGCGCGCGAGCCCACCGTGGCGGAGGTGCCAATGACGCCCACCCGGCCCGAGCGGGTGGCGGCCACGGCGCGGCGGACGGCCGGCTGGATGACCTCGATGACGGGGATGCCGTAGCGGGCGGTGTAGCGTTCGCGGGCATCGCGCAGCACGGCGGCGGAGGCGGAATTGCAGGCGATGACTAGCAGCTTCACTCCGGAATCCACCAGCTCGTCCATCACGCCCAAGGCGTTGGCGCGGACCTCGGCAATGGGCAGCGGGCCGTACGGGCCGTTGGCCGTGTCCCCCACGTACAAGATGGATTCGTTGGGCAGCTGGTCGATGACGGCGCGCGCCACGGTCAGCCCGCCCACCCCGGAATCGAAGATTCCGATGGGCCGCTCGGCCATCTCCTGGCGCTGCGGCACGGTGCCGGCGCGGCCGTCCTGGGGTCCCCTCGATGCATGGCTCATGATCGTCCTAGAATAGGTCCTCCGCCGGGCACGGAAGAACTTTTGCGTTGGTCTTGTTGATCACAAGGGCCGGTTCGCCACAGCGGCTTGTTTGCCGAAGGGGCGTGCCGCTACTTTCCGCGGACCTCTGCCAGCATGGCCTGGACCAGGCCCTCCTGCAGCCAGGAGGCAAAGTTGTAGACCAGGGCCAGATAGGAATCCACGTCCTCGGCCTCGGCGGCGTCGTGGATCTCGGTGATCCGGTCCGCATCGGCCTCGTCGCGGATCTCCAGCCGCTCGGCCAGCACCAGGCGGACATCGTTGAGCGCCATCGCGAACAGCCGGGCGGCGTCGGCGTCCAGCACCAGCTTCTCGGACTCCAGTGCGAGCGAGGCAGCGCGCAGGGCGCCGATCTTCGTCTCCCGCAGCGAGCGCTCGGTGAGCTGGCGGAACTCCAGCGCGGCGGCGTCGTCGTCGCGCACCACATCCGGCAGCAGCCGGCGCATGGCCGGATCCCGCGGCGCCTGCACATCCATGTCCAGCCCGATCAGCGCGGCCAGCGGGTCAGTGTGGGCCGGGGTCTCGGGTTCGAGCATGGTGATGATGTCGGCGAAGAGGTTGCGCAACAGGTCCCGCTCCGCGGCCTCCAGATGCCCGGTGATGCCCTTGCGGCCGTTGCTGAAGGCCCTAGCCACGCTGGCCGTCCTTTTGGACGGTGGCCCAGAGTCCGTAGCCGTGCATGGCCACCGCATGCGCTTCCATCTTCTCCTTGGAGCCGTGGGCGACGGCGGACTTGCCCTCCGTGTGGACCTGCATCATCAGCGTTGCCGCCTTTTCCGGCGAGTAGCCAAAGTAGCTTTCAAAGACGTAGCTGACGTAGCTCATCAGGTTGACGGGATCGTTCCAGACGATCAGCATCCACGGGATGTCCGGAGCACTCAGCTCAAAGATTTCGGTGTCCCGGGATGTCTCCGGGGCTGTGCTGACGCTCATGTGTCCATTCTAGTGCGGGGCGCACTAGAGTAATTTTCGTGACTACCGCACCTGGTTGGGGCCAGCCCCGCACCTCCCTCTTCACCGACCATTACGAGCTCACCATGCTCCAGGCCGCCCTGCATTCGGGCGCCGCGCACCGGCGCAGCGTCTTCGAGGCGTTTGCCCGCCGGCTGCCCGATGGCCGGCGCTACGGCGTGGTGGCCGGCACCGGGCGCCTGTTGGAGGGGCTGGCACAGTTCCGCTTCGGCCCCACCGAGCTGGCGTACCTGGCCGAGCACAAGGTGGTCAACGACGAGACCCTGGCCTGGCTGGCCGATTTCAAGTTCTCCGGCACCGTCACCGGCTACGCGGAGGGGGAAATCTACTTCCCCAACTCCCCCATCCTGACCATCGAGTCCACCTTTGCCGAGGCCTGCATCCTGGAGACCTACGTCCTCTCGGTGCTCAACCACGATTCCGCCATCGCCTCCGCCGCCTCGCGGATGGTCGGTGCCGCCGGCGGGCGCCCCTGCATCGAGATGGGCTCCCGGCGCACGCACGAGGAATCCGCCGTCGCCGCCTCCCGCGCCGCTGTCATTGCCGGCTTCATGAGCACCTCCAACCTGGAGGCCGGGTTGCGCTATGGCATCCGCACCCTGGGCACCGCCGCGCATTCCTTCACGCTGCTGCACGACACCGAGCGCGAGGCCTTCGCCGCGCAGCTGGCCTCCCTCGGCCAGGACACCACGCTGCTGGTGGACACGTACGACGTCGAGGCCGCCGTCCGCACCGCCGTCGAGCTGGCCGGCCCCGCCCTGGGCGGCGTCCGGCTGGACTCCGGGGACCTGCTGGCCCAGGCCCGCGAGGTGCGCACCCTGCTCGATGCCCTCGGCAACACCCACACCCGGATCACCGTGACCTCGGACCTGGACGAGTTCGCCATCGCGGCCCTGGCCTCGGCCCCGGTGGATTCCTACGGCGTGGGGACCTCGCTGGTCACCGGCTCCGGCGCCCCGACCGCCTCCATGGTCTACAAGCTGGTCAGCCGCACGGGCGACGGCGGCGAGTTCGTCTCCGTGGCCAAGGCCGCCAAGAACAAGGCCTCGCTGGGCGGCCACAAATACGCCATGCGCCGCATCGATGCCCGTGGCAAGGCCACTGCGGAGATCGTGGGCGTGGGCGCCCGGCCGTCCGACGACGGCAACGACCGCGCCCTGGTGGAGACCTTCATGGTGGACGGCGTGCTGGCCCCGGGCTGGACCGGCGCCGAGGGCGTGCGGCGGGCCGCCGAGCGGCACAGCGCCTCCATGGCGGAGCTCCCCGGCGCGGCCAAACGGCTCCAGCGCGGTGAGCCCGTCATCCCCACCGAGTACGAATACACCTCCACCGCAGGTTAAGACACAGCAGAAGGAATAGGGATCATCATGGCCAAGGCACTGATCATTGTGGACATGCAGAACGATTTCTGCGAGGGCGGCACGCTCGCCATAGCCGGCGGCGCCGCACTGGCCGGGGAGATCAGCGAGCTGCTGGATTCCGGCGCGGACTTCGACTTCGTGGTCGCCACGCAGGACTGGCACGAGGATCCGGGGACGCACTTCTCCGAAACGCCCAACTTCACCACCAGCTGGCCCGTGCACTGCAAGGCCGGGTCCAAGGGCGCGGCCCTGCACCGGGACCTGGACCAGGACAACATCGACGCCTACTTCCGCAAGGGCATGTTCGACGCGGGCTACTCCGGCTTTGATGCCCTGCTGGCCCCCGAGGACGAGGTCCGCGTGGGCGAGCGCGAGGCCGGCGAGGACGACGACACCGAGGCGGACACCGAAATTGTGTCGCTGGATGACTGGCTGCGCGGGAACGACGTCGACGAGGTCACCATCGTGGGCCTCGCCACCGACCACTGCGTGAAGGCCACAGCCCTTGACGCCGTGCAGGCCGGCTACGCCACCACCGTGCTCAAGGACTACGTGCTGGGCGTGGACGAGGACGCCAGCGAGGCGGCCCTTCAGGAGATGGCCGACGCCGGCGTCGAACTCGGTTAAACCACGTTGAGCGCTACTTCTTCCCGAGGAACCAGTCCTGGAGCTTCTTGAGGCGCTGCTGGAGCTGTGCCTCGTTGGCCTGGGCCACCGCCGGGCCGCCGGACATCCGGCGCAGCTCGCTGTGCACCATGCCATGGGGCATGCCGCTGCGGGCGCTCCAGGCGGAGACGTTCTTGGCCAGCTCGTTGCGCAGATCGGTCAGCATGCGGTGGTCCGTCACGGACGGCACCACGGGCTCCGGCTCGGCGACGCCGCGGCGCTTGCGCCGCGACGCCTGGTCCGCCTGGCGCTGGCGCAGCAGCACGCCCACCTGGTCCGCATCGAGCAGGCCCGGAATGCCCAGGAAGTCCAGCTCGTCCTCGCTGCCCACCTCGCCGCCGGTGCCGAACTCGCCGCCGTCGAAGAGCACGCGGTCAAAGGACGCCTGGGATTCCAGCGCCTCGAACTTGAACTTCTCCAGCGTGTCGGAGGCCTTTTCCTCCCGGTTCGCCTCGAGCATCTCGGCGTCCTCGGTGGCGAAGCCGTCCTCGTCGTGCTTGGGCCGGTCCAGGGCGTGGTCGCGTTCCAGTTCAAGCTGGTTGGCCAGCCCCATCAGGTTCGGCACCGAGGGCAGGAACACCGACGCCGTCTCGCCGCGTTTCCGGGCGCGCACAAAGCGGCCCACGGCCTGGGCGAAGAACAGCGGCGTAGCGGTGGAGGTCGCATAGACGCCCACCGCCAGGCGTGGCACGTCCACGCCCTCGGACACCATGCGCACCGCCACCATCCAGCGCTTGTGGCTGGCGGAGAATTCCTCGATCTTGTTGGAGGCACCGGCGTCGTCGGAGAGGATCACCGTGGGCGACTCCCCCGTGATCTTCTTCAGCTGGCCGGCGTAGGCGCGGGCATCCTCGTGGTCGGTGGCAATCACCAGCCCACCGGCGTCGGGCACGGCCCGGCGGACCTCGGTGAGGCGCTTGTCGGCGGCGGCCAGCACGGAGGGGATCCACTCGCCGGCCGGATTAAGCGCGGTGCGCCAGGCCTGCGAGGTGATGTCCTTGGTCACGGGCGCGCCCAGCGTGGCGGCCATTTCCTCGCCGGCGCTGGTGCGCCAGCGCATCTGGCCGGAATAGGCCATGAACATCACCGGGCGCACCACGTGGTCCCTGAGGGCCTCGCCGTAGCCGTAGGTGTAGTCGGCCTTGGAGCGGCGGATGCCCTCGTGGTCTTCCACATAGTCCACAAACGGAATGGCAGCGGTGTCGGAGCGGAACGGCGTACCAGTCAGCGCCAGCCGGCGCGAGGCCGGGTCGAAGGCCTCGCGGATGCCGTCGCCCCAGGACAGGGCGTCGCCGCCATGGTGGATCTCATCCATGATCACCAGCGTGCGCTCGGCCTCGGTCTTGGCCCGGTGCAGCATCGGCTTGCTGGCCACCTGGGCGTACGTAACGGCAACGCCCCGGAAGCCGCGGCCGTGCTTGCCGTCGGCGTTCTTGAAATTGGGGTCGATCGCAATGCCCACGCGCGCCGCGGCGTCGGCCCACTGGCGCTTGAGGTGGTCCGTGGGCGTGACGATGGTGATGCGGCTGACCTGGCCGCGCTCAATGAGCTCGGTGGCGATCCGCAGCGCAAAGGTGGTCTTACCGGCACCGGGCGTTGCCACGGCCAGGAAATCCCGCGGGTTTCGATCGAAGTACTTCTCCATGGCCGCGGCCTGCCAGGCACGGAGTTTGGGGGCTGTTCCCCACGCCGCCCGCTCCGGATAGGCAGGGGGCAGCGACGGGGAACCGAACAGTGAATCGGTTTGAAGGCTCACTTATTTCTTGGAACCCGGGTCATCGCCGCCGGGACGAAGCCCGTCATAGATGGCCTTGCAGTCCGGGCAGACGGGGAATTTCTGCGGGTCGCGGCCGGGCGTCCACACCTTGCCGCACAGGGCAATGACGGGATCGCCGGTGAGGGCCGATTCCATGATCTTTTCCTTGCGCACGTAGTGCGAAAAGCGCTCACGGTCGCCGGGCTCGACCTCTTGGGCCAGCTCCTCGCGCTCAATGGTGGCGGTGGAGCCGCCGGGGCCGCCAGGGGCCCGCATCGGATCATTGTCGAATGGGTCTGGTGGCATGCTCATGGTGTCCATTCTATGCCACGGGGGCCGCGGGGAATTAAGCGCACAACGACGACGGCGGCTCCCGCCTTGGTCTCCCAAGGCCAGAACCGCCGTCGTTGTGGCGTGTCGCCCGCCGGTAAAAAACCAGCCGCTAGATACCCTGCCATGCGGGCTTGTTCGTGTACGTGTGGCGGTAGTAGTCGGCCAGCTTCAGCTCGCTCGCGGCGGCCTCGTCCACCAAGATGGTGGCGTGCGGGTGCAGCTGCAGCACGGAGGCGGCGCAGATCGCTGCCACCGGGCCCTCGACGAAGTCGCGGACGGCTGCGGCCTTGCCCACGCCGGTGGCCACCAGGACCACGTGCTTGGCGTCCATGATGGTGCCCAGGCCCTGGGTCACCACGTGGTGCGGAACATCATTGATGCTGGAGAAGAAGCGTGCGTTGTCCTGGCGCGTCTGCTCGAGCAGCGTCTTGATCCGGGTGCGCGAGGCCAGCGAGGAGCCGGGCTCGTTGAAGCCGATGTGGCCGTCGGTGCCGACGCCCAGGATCTGCAGGTCCACGCCGCCGGCGGCCTTGATGGCTGCCTCGTAGGCCGCGCAGGCGCCCAGGATGTCCCCGGCGGTGCCATCCGGGCCGTGCACGTTCTCCGGCTTGATGTCCACCCGGTTGGTGAACTCGCGGCGGATCACCTCGCGGTAGGACTCGTAGTGGCCCAGCGGCAGGCCGACGTACTCGTCCAGGGCAAAGCCGTGGGCCTCGGCAAAGCTCAGGCCGTCCTCGTCGTGGCGGCGGGCCAGTTCATCGTAGATGGGCAGCGGGGACGACCCCGTGGCCAGACCGAGGACGGCGTTGGGCTTGCGCCGCACCAGTGCCTCGATGGCGTCAGCGGCGAGGGCGCCGATTTCTTTGCTGCTGGGGAGGATGACAACCTCCATGGACCACTACCTTTCAAAAGCAGAACAGGTGTATTCGCCCGGCACGGTCCGAAGGATGGTCCGCACTGGCTATGCCTGGGCACAGCGGGCATGCTCTATCCGAAGATATCCCATGTCCTATGACTTATCTAGCCTCAGACATCGTTGGACGCAGCCAGCAGGAGTTCCGGGGCTCGCTTGTCATAGATGGCTGCGCCCCACCGGATGCCAAGCACCAGGAAGACGGTTCCAAGCACCAGTGCTACGGCCAGCGCAATCCAGCCCAAATAGGCCTGCTGCGCCACAACCCCCACGATACTCAATACCGCCACCGGGAGCACCATGACGGCCACTCCTGTGACGCCGGCAATCTGGACCAGGACATTGGAGAAGCTGTTGCCCGGCTTGGACTTCAGCGGGCTCTCCCCCGGCGCCGCCACCTTGTAGGTGAAGCGGGCGGAAAACACGCTGGCCAGGCCAAGGGACGCCGCGATGACGGCAAATGACAGGCCGAGGGTGCCGGGCAGGTGCGCCCAGCCGTTGTTGACGGCCGCCCCCGCCACGGAGTAGAGCACGCCCAACGGGACGGCCAGCACGGCGCAGGCCAGCGCCCGGCCGGAACGGTCCGCGCCCGGCGATGCCCGTGGCGATGTGCAGGGCGAAGGCGGTGTTGTCATAGGCAACGTCGGTGGAGATGAACCAGCACAGCAGGTAGGTGGCCATCGCGCCGGCAAAGAGCAGGATCCCGAGGGTGCCGTTCTGGTAGCCGAGGAAGGCAAACAGCAGCGGCAGCAGCGGGCTGATCACCAGGCCCGCGGAGTAGCGCGGGTCGCGGAACCAGTACGTCAGCGAGCGCGCGGCCACGGCACCGGTCGGTGTGGCGGGGAACCGGGCGAAGAAGCCGAGGTTGCCCGCGGCCCTGCGGGTGCCGCCCGCATGGGCCGGCGTCACCAGGGCGCGGGCCAGCAGGAGCTTCCACAACCAGGCCAGTGCGGCGAGCGTACCCACGGCGATCAGGAATTTCAGTCCGGCCGCGCCGTAGTTGCCTCCGGCCAGTTCCGCCGGGACCGCCCAGGCCGCACCCAGCGGCGTCCAGGACAGCGTGCGGGCCAGTGCCGGGAGCACCGAGGCGAAGTTGCTGACGGCGTCGCCCACGCCCGCGACGATGGGCCCCATGAGCATCAGCGGAACCAGCAGCACCAGGGCGCTGGCATCCTTGAAACGGCGCGAGGCGGCCAGGCTGGTGCTGGCCGCCGCCATGGCACGCGAGGCCACAATGCAGGTGAGCACGGCCAGCAGGGCACAGACGACGGCGGCCACGGCGGCCAGCGGATGCCGCCACCAGGTGCCCACCGTGCCCAGGGCCGCCAGCAAGGTGATGGCCCCGGGGATGCCGACCACTCCGGAGAGAGCCAGCCCGGCCAGCAGCGTCCGCATCGGGATGGCGAAGGTGCACAAGCGCTGCGGGTCCAGGGTCATGTCGATGCCGGCCGCCACCACTGGCACCACCAGCCAGCCCAGCAACAGGGCCGAGCCGGCCAGGATGATGACGGTGGAGGCCACCTCCAGCCCGGCCGAGCCCAGCAGCACGAGCCCCACCAGCACCAGGACCAGCAGGCCCAGTCCGTAGAGGCCGCCGACCACCAGGCCCACCACGGCCATGGTGGAGCGTTTGAGCGAGTTGCGCAGGAGCGTGAGCTTGAGCCTTAGGAGGTGCGCAACCATGACAGCCCCGCACTCGTGTTCCGGCCGCCCACCAGCTGGACAAACCGCTCCTCCAGGGACTCGCCGCCGCGGACCTCGTCCACTGTGCCGGCGGCCAGCACGTTGCCGCCGGCGATGACGGCCACGTGGTCGCACATGCGCTGCACCAGGTCCATGACATGGCTGGACACGATCACCGTGCCACCGGAGCCGACATAGTCCGCGAGGATGTCGCGGATGTTGGCCGCCGACACCGGATCAACGGATTCGAAGGGCTCATCGAGCACCAGCACCTTCGGGGCATGGATCAGCGCCGAGGCCAGGGCAATCTTCTTGGTCATGCCCGCGGAATAGTCCACCACCAGGGTCCCGGCGTCCTTGGACAGGTCCAGGGCGGCCAGCAGGTCCCCGGTCCGCTCGGCCACCGTGTCCCGGTCCATCCCGCGCAGCAGCCCGGCATAGGTCACCAGCTGCTCGCCGGAGAGCCGGTCGAAGAGGCGGACGCCGTCGGGCAGGATGCCCATCAGCTTCTTGGCCTCCAGCGGCCGCTCCCACACACTGACCCCATGCACCCATGCCCCGCCGGCGTCGGGGCGCAGGAGTCCGGTGGCCATGGACAACGACGTCGTTTTGCCGGCCCCGTTGGGCCCCACCAATCCGTAGAAGGATCCGGCCGGGACGTCCAGGTCAATGGCGTTGACGGCCGTCTTGTCCCCGAAGCGCTTGACCAGGCCGCGGAGGGCCAGCGCCGGGATGGGCGGTGTGTGCTGTGGTGCGGGTTGGCTCATGGGGACACGCTAACAGCCGGCATTGGGCACCCGGCCCATTCCAAAGGATGATCTCTGCCGTTCATTAATGGACGGAGCCGGCCGCCGTTCCGGCCTCGGCGGCGCCCACCAGGCGTCCCACCACAACTGTGGCGTCCAGCTCGCCGCAGGAGGCCACCCGGGCCCGCAGTCCGTTGGCCGCCAGGATGGCCGCCAACGCCGGGGCCTGGCGTTCGCTGGTCTCCACCAGCAAGTGGCCGCCCGGCGCCAGCCACCGGCCGGCCGCCGCGGCCACCCGGCGCTGGATGTCCAGGCCGTCCGGGCCGCCGTCGAGGGTCACCGCCGGCTCGTGCAGCCGGGCCTCCGGCGGCATCAGGCGGATCTCGCCGGTGGGGACGTAGGGGGCATTGACCAGCAGCAGCGTGACCCGGCCGCGCAGGGACTTCGGCAGCGGGGCAAACAGATCCCCCTCGAACACCGCTGCGCCCAGTGCCGCCAGGTTGCGCCGGGCGCAGGCCACCGCGGCGGGATGGATGTCGGCGGCATAGAGCGTGGTGCCGCCCCGTTCCCCGGCGAGGGCCGTGGCCAGGGCCGCACCCACCGCGCCGGAACCGCAGCACAGGTCCAGCAGCACTGGCACGTCGGGGCTTTTCCTGGCCAGGTCCAGTGCCTGGGCCACCAGGAATTCGGTGCGCCGGCGCGGGACAAAGACATCCGGGTCGACGCCGATGCGCAGGCCGGCGAATTCCGCCCAGCCCAGGATGGGTTCCAGCGGCAGGCCCGACACGCGCCGGGCCACCATGCCGGCCAGGTCTTCGGGGGTCAGGGCGGCCTCGATCAGCAGGGCTGCCTCGTCTTCGGCATAGACGCAGCCTGCGGCGCGCAGCTCCGCGGCGATGCCGCTGGCGGAGAGGTCAAGGGAAACGTTCATAGGGGGTGCCTTTCGGGAGGACCTATGGGTGCCAACCTATCCCGGCCGGGGTGCGGCCCGTTCGTATTGCGGCGCCCACGGCGCCGGCGCGCCCAGGGCGTGCGCGGCCTCCAGCCACCAGTGCGGGTTGCGCAGCACGGCCCGGGCCATGAGCACGGCATCCGCCTGGCCGCTGGCCAGCACGTGTTCGGCCTGCTCGGGCGAGGTAATGAGTCCGATGGCGGCCGTGGGCACACCGGCCAGCCGGCGGATCTGCTCGGCAAAGGTGCTCTGGTAGCCCGGCCCGACCGGAATCGTCAGATGCGGCACGGCGCCGCCCGAGGACACATCGATCATGTCCACCCCGTGGGCCGCCGCGGCCCGGGCCAGCCGCACCGAGCTGTCGGCGTCCAGTCCGCCGTCGGCCCAGTCGGTGGCCGAAATCCGCAGCAGCACCGGCATCTCCGCGGGCACATTGGCGCGCACGGCATCCAGCACGGCCAGCAGCAGCGCACGGCGCCGCTCCTCGGTGCCGCCCCACTCGTCCGTGCGCGTGTTCACCAGCGGCGAGAGGAATTGGTGCAGCAGATAGCCGTGGGCAGCGTGGATCTCGAGAACGTCGAACCCCGCCCGCACGGCGCGGGCCGCGGCCGCGCCGAAATCCGCGATGACAGCGGCAATGTCGGATGCGTCCATGGCGCGCGGGGCCGCAAAGCCGTCAAAGGCCTCGGCCGTGGGCCCCACGGTCCCCCAGCCGTGCTCCGCGGCGGGGACGCTGCCCGTGCGCCCGGAGAAGGGCCAATAGGTGGAGGCCTTGCGCCCGGCGTGGGCCAGTTGGATGCCCACCTTGGCCCCGATGGGTGAATGCTCGTGGATGAAGGCCGTGATGCGCTGCCACGCAGCCTCCTGGGCAGCGTTGTACAGGCCTGTGTCGCGGGGGCTGATGCGCCCGGCGGCATTGACGGCGGTGGCCTCGGTGAAGACCAGCGCCGCTCCCCCGGCGGCGAATTGGCCCAGATGCACCAAATGCCAGTCCCTGGGCACACCCGGCTCGGCGGGGTCGCAGGAGTACTGGCACATGGGAGACACCCAGCCGCGGTGCGGCAGCTCCAGGCCGCGCAGCCGCAGCGGGGTGAAAAGCAGGGGTGTGCCCATCAGCCCACCAACTCCGCCGCGGTCCGGACCATGGGTCGGCCTAGAACAGCGCCCGGGCGAGGGCCTGGCGTGCCGCGGCCACCCGCGGATCGGCCACGCCGACGACAGCGAACAGTTCCAGCAGGCGCACCCGGGCCGTTTCGCGCTCGGGGCCGAAGTGGCCCTTGATGAAGCCGACGATGCGGGCAAAGGCATCCTCGATGTGGCCACCCGTCACGTCCAGGTCCGCCACGCCCAACTGGGCATCCAGTGCATCGGGATCATCGGCGGCCCGACGGCGCAACACATCGGCGTCCTCGGTGCTCAGCGCGGCGGTGCGGCGCATCAGCTGCACCTGGGCCAGGCCGATCTTGGCATCGCCGTCGGCGGGCATCTCGGCCAGGGCCTTGGTGTAGGCGGCCTCGGCAGCGGCCAGGTCGCCGGATTCGATGGCGTCAAAGGCGGCCTGGTGCAGCGGGGGCAGCGGCTTGGCCTCGGGCTCGGCCTCGGCGTTGCCGCCGAGAGCACCATCCACGCCGTTGGCCGCGGCCACCTTGAGCAGCTCGGCCAGAAAACGCTCCACCTGCTCCTGCGGGAGATCGCCCTCAAAGAGCGGCACAGGCTGGCCCTTGACCAAGGCCACCACGGTAGGCACCGCCGTCGCGCCGAAGGCCTGGGCGATGGTCGGGCTGGTTTCCGCATCGACGCGGCCCAGCAGGACCCGGCCGGCGTAGGCGGCCACCAGGGCCTCCAGCACCTGGTTGACGTGCGCGGACTGGGCGGACCAGCCGGCGCCGAGTGAGACCACCACGGGCACCTGCCCGGAAATCTGCACCAGGTCCTGGAAGTTGGCCTCGGTCACATCCACGGCAAACGTCTGCTCCGGCGTCCCGGCGCCGCCGTCGGGCGAGGCGGCCGGAGCGGGGACGGGGGCGGGGCGGGCATTCTTCAGCACGGACAGGTCCACCGCACCACGGAGGTTGATGCTGGCAGCGACGGCGGGATTCACGGGAGGCTGGGTCATGGTTTCACTCTATCTGTGCCGCGCCCGGCCGGAACATTCTCCGGCCGGGCGCACCTGGTGGGGCGTGTCTACTTGAAGGTTGCGCCCACAAGCTCACGGGTGGCCGAGAGCAGCGTCAGCTTGCCCTCGCCGCCCGCCGGGGGGATGTAGAGCACCACCGGCTCGCCGAAGCTCAGCGAGTAGCCCGTGGTGGTTTCCTTCCCACCGGCAAACACCGCGGCTTCATCGGCGATGGTCAGCTTGGCCTCGGCGTTGGCGGTGGCGTCCACCTGGAACTTGAAGTTGGCCATCACCATGGCACCGCCGTCGGCGGTGCGCAGCACGCGGGTGGAGTCGGCCGCCAGGGTGTGGGCGAACACGTAGCTGGCGTCCTTGGCCTTTTCCTGGAACTGGGCCTGGTAGGTCTCCGTGTCGGTGATGTAGACGCTGTCCTTGAACCTATCCTTCCACCCGCTATCGCTCCTGGTCAGCCGGTCGCTGAGCCCCGCCAGCGCCTCGTTGGGGCTGTACGCGAGGGAATCCTTGCTGTCCGCGGCAAGCTGCTCGCTGCCCGCCTTCTCCGCCTTGGGGAACGTCTCACCGGGCAGCAGCGGAGTGGACTCGGTGAGCTTGTAGTTCTCCCGCGGATTCTCCTGGACCAGCGTCAGCACCTGCGGCACCTCATTGCCCGCACCCTGCGTCACGGCCATGACGGTGCGGGGCCAGGCGGCGCTGGTGGTGACCACCTTGGTGAGGAGCTTGCTGCTGGCCACCGGCAAGACGGCGGCATAGCTGGAGACCTGCGAGCGGATCTTGTAGTTGGCGGCGCGGATTTCCAGGGCCGAACCGGCGACCCGGGGCTCCAGTTCCTTGGCGTCCTTGGCGTTGTCGCCGGTACCCACCACGTTGGCCACATCGGTGAGGATGCGGTTGAACTGGTTCTCCAGCAGGACGGGGAGTCCGGGTGCCGGCGCCGAAGCACTGGGCGTGGCCGTGGATGTCCCGGTGGGCGTGCCGGAGGGCGTAGGCGTTGCCGTGTCCGCATGGGCCGGGGCCAGGGATCCGGCCACCAGGACGGCGGCGACGGCGGCACCCCAGCGTGCGCGCAGCGAGGCGGCCGCCATCCGGGGGTTCCTGCCCTTGCCCTGGTCCTTGGACTCCGGGGCCGTGGGCTTGCCGGCAGCGGAGGCAGGCCCCGCGGCCGTGGCACCCTTGGCCGAAGCCGCATCCTTGGCGGCGCCGGGCTTGGCGGACGGGCCGGCGCCGGGGGCGTCGTCGTCGTCCTTGCCGTCTTCCTTGCCGTCGTCCTTGGCAGAGCCCTTGGACGCATCCTTGGGCAGGTCAATGGCCTCCGTCTTCGGGCTGCCTGCGATCTGCGCCTTCGGGCCGGCTGCCGCATCGGTTGCTGCACTGCCGGTGGCAGGCGTGGCCGGCAGCGGAATGCTCGTGGCGGCGTCAACCGGCCAGGCTGTGCTGGGGTCGGACGGGCGCACCGGCGCGGCGTCGGTCGGGGCGTTCTTGCCCGCTGCCGCGGCGGGGGCCGGGGATCCGTTGGTGGTCCTGATCGTGGCCCCACCGGTGGCCGCCGTGCGCCGCGGGCCGGCAGAGCGCCGGCGCTTCTTCGGCTTGACCAGGAAGGCCAGCGCGGCCAGGGCCAGGGCGATGGCACCGATGACCATCAGCGGCACAGCCCAGGGCGTGCTGTTGTCATTGGGGACCGTCACGGAAATGTCCGTCGGGGCCGCGGCCGTGCCACCGGAGGACAGCAGAATGGACCAATCGCCGTCGGCCGGCGGCGTCCAGTCAAGGTCCATGGTTCCCGTTGCGCTGCGCTCGCTCACCCACAGGTCCGAGCCGGCAGGGTTGGGCACGGTGGCATCGCCGTCGGCATGCGTGGTGGTCAATTCGGTGAAGCCGGCGTTGGCACCAGTCACCGTCAGGTGCGCGGCGGTGCCCACCCAGCCGTTCACATCGTCGGGACGTCCAATGGCAAAACCAATGGGACCGGCACCCTTGATGGTCAGGTGCACCTGCCCGTGGTGGGAGGCCAGCAATGCCGGTTCAAGCACTGTCAATGGCGAGCTCTGCGGCGATCCTGCCACGGACGCCGTCACCGTTGCCGGCGGCAGCCAGACGGTTCGCTGGCCAATTCCGGCAGCAAGCAGCAGCAAGCCCAGAATTGCCAGTCCGATCGCTATTTTTGAACGCACAGAATCATACCTATCTTCGGCGGAAAAATACCTTGAAGCTGCCTTAATCCTAACCGGCCCTGAATTTGCAGCGCCGTTTTCGGCCCAATTTGCACCCATCGGGGGCGCTGGCGGCCCGGGATCGGGAATCGCCGCCAACCCACGGCCGGCCCCGCCACCGCGCGGATGCGAGCCGGTCGGGGCACTAACGGACTCGGGGCCAAATGAGGCCTTGCTCACTCCCGTCCGCTGATATTGTGGCTGTGACTTATTGCCGTGCCCGGCCACGGCACCATGAATAGTGATGTGAAAGCAACGGCCCTACGTGACGCAGAGCAACGAATCCGACAGCCTTGACCAGCCGGCGGCACCGGCCGAAGAGTCCCCCGAGCCCGTTTCCCACCATCACGGACTCATGCACAAATTGATCGCCGGTGTCCGGCGGCCCATTCCGGGCGCCCAACCCCGCATCCGCTTCTCCTTTCCGCCCGAAGCCGAGGCGGACTTCGCCGACGAGGCAGCCAGCGTTGCGGCGGTGCCGGCACGCTATGCCATGTCGCCGATCCAAAACCCGATTTACCTCGGTTTCATGGGGACGGTGGGTGTTGGTCTGGCCCTGTTCCTGTTTGCCATGATCACCAATACGCAGCAGCTTCTGTTGTGGATTGTCGCAGCCCTGTTCATTGCCCTCGGACTTGACCCCGTGGTCCGCGGGCTGGAGCGGCGCAAGGTCCCCCGGCCGGCCGGCATCCTGCTGGTGCTGCTGGTGCTGGTGAGCATGCTTGCGGCGTTCTTCGCCACGCTCATCCCCACGCTGGTGCAGCAGACGTCCCAGCTGGTGGAAAAGGCCCCGGTGTGGATCAGCGACTTCCTGAACTCCGACTTCTTCAAGAACCTTGACAGCCAGTACCACGTCATTGACCGCATCAATGAGGAAGTGGCCAAGTTCTTCGCCAATTCCCAGGCCGTGGGCGGCATCTTCGGCGGCGTCATCGGGATCAGCAGCACCATCGCCAACGGCCTCTTTGGCACCCTGATCGTGCTCGTCCTGAGCCTCTACTTCCTGGCCTCCCTGCCGGCCATCAAGAACTGGAGCTACCGGCTGGCCCCGCGGTCCCGCCGCGCCCGGGTGGAAAGCCTCAGCGAGGAAATCACCCAGTCCGTCGGCAACTACGTCATCGGCCAGGTCTGCGTGGCCGTTTTGAACGCAACCTTTGCCTTCATCGTCATGAGCATTCTGCACATTCCGTTCAGCGTCCTGCTGGCCTTCGTCGTCGCCCTGCTCGCCTTCATCCCGCTGGTGGGCGGCATGATCGCGGCCATTCTGGTCATCGCGGTGAGTTTCACGGCAGGCTGGCAGACGGCCGTTGCCTACGCGATCCTCTACTTCGCCTATCTGCAGTTCGAGGCCTACTTCGTCTCGCCACGCATCATGCAGAAGGCTGTGGCGGTCCCGGGGGCCATGGCCGTCATCTCGGTCATTGCCGGTGGCAGCCTGCTGGGCGTGCTCGGCGCACTGATTGCCATTCCGACGGCGGCCGCCGTCATGCTGCTGATCAAAGAGGTCTTCATCACCCGGCAGGACAAGCACTAGGCCGGTCCTCCCCCACCAACTGGGGAGCAGTTGCTGCTCCCCAGTTGGTGGGGGTCTACTGTGCTGCGATGGCGACAGGTCCAGCCCACTCGGCGGGCAGCGGCTCGACGGCCGTGTCCAGCACCCGGGCGGTGATCTCGGCCAACACGCGGGTGGCATACTTCTCCCCCACCCAGAGGTGCTTGGCGCCGTCGACGCCCACCACCGCGGCCTGCGGCACCAGGGCAAAGCGGGCCGCGGCTTCAACGGGCTGGAGGTAGTCGTCGAATTCGGGCACCAGCACCGTCATCGGCTTGCCGGAGGCGCCCCAGCGGGCCAGATCTTCATCCGTGACCCGGTGCAGCGGCGGGCTGAGCAGGATGGCACCCTCGACGGCGTCGGCCACGGGCGGCAGCGCACCGTACTTCAGGGCCAGCTCGGTGCCGAAGGACCAGCCCACCAGCCAGCGGTTGGGCAGTGAGCGGGCGACGGCGAACTCCACTGCAGCGACGACGTCGGCCCGCTCGCCAATCCCCTCGGCGAACGCACCGGAGCTGGTGCCGCGCGGCGACGAGGTGCCGCGGGTGTTGAAGCGCAGCACGGCAATGCCGGCCAGGGCGGGAAGCCGGTAGGAGGCTTTGCGGAAGACGTGGGAATCCATGAAGCCGCCATGGGTGGGCAGCGGGTGCAAGGTGATGAGCGTGGCACGGACGGGACCGGAGGCCGGCAGTGCCAGCTCCCCCACCAGGGTCAGTCCATCGGAGGTGGTCAGCTCGATGTTTTCCCGGATGGCGGGCAGCACCGTGGCGGCGCGGATGGCCTCGGGCATCTCGGAGGTGCTGAACACATACTCTGCGGGGTCAAAAGACATGCCCTTAAGCCTAGCGGCATCCGGGCCTAGCGGTAGCGGAAGCTGCGCGTCCGCCAGCAGTTGGTGTGCCAGTGGCGGCGTTCGCGCAGCCCCGCGTCGGCGCCAAAGATGTTGTCCTCCGACCAGACCACTAGATGGGCCACGCCGGGCAGCACCTGTCGGTGGCAGCCGGGGCAGGTGTAGGTTTTGGCCGCGTTGGAGGCCGTGATGGTCCGCACGGCCCATTCGCCGTCGGGCGCTGACTCGCGCTCCGGGATGCCAAACCGTGCACGCTCCAGGTCCATGGCCGGCCGCTCCGCGTACTTCCCGGCGGCAGCGGCTGGACGGCGGGGACGGTTGGAGCGGGGCATACCTCCCATTTTGCCATCCCCGTCCGCCCGTCAGGTTCCGCCTCGCCCGACACGGTAAAGTTCACTGGGTGCGTTTAGTGATTGCCAAATGTTCGGTTGACTACGTCGGCCGGCTCAAAGCCCATCTACCCCTGGCCGTGCGCCTCCTGCTGGTCAAGGCCGACGGATCGGTGCTGGTCCATTCCGACGGCGGCTCCTACAAGCCGCTGAATTGGATGAGCCCGCCGGCCACCTTCCGCACCACCTCCCCCGCCGAGACGGAGCTGGAGGAGGGCGTCAGCGAGCAGTGGATCGTGCAGTCCACCAAGACCGACGACCGCCTGATCGTGAACATCTATGAGCAGATCCACGAGAGCAGCCATGACCTGGGCGTGGACCCCGGCCTGATCAAGGACGGCGTGGAGGCCGATCTGCAGCGCCTGCTGGCGGAGCAGATCCACACCCTCGGCGAGGGCTTCTCGCTGATCCGCCGCGAGTACTTCACGGCCATCGGTCCGGTGGACATTCTGGCGCGCGACGCCGAGGGCGCCACGGTGGCCGTCGAGCTCAAGCGCCGGGGCGACATCGACGGCGTCGAACAGCTCACCCGCTACCTGGAACTGCTCAACCGGGACCCCCGGCTGGCCCCCGTGCGCGGCGTCTTTGCGGCCCAGCAAATCAAGCCGCAGGCGCGCGTGCTCGCCACCGACCGCGGCATCGAATGCCTCACCCTTGATTACGACGCCATGCGCGGCGTCGATGACAGTTCCACCCGGCTCTTCTAACTGGAAGAACGGCGCGATTGGCTAGACTTGGCGCATGACGTCGACTCTCCCCAGCACCCCAGCGCCCGCCCAGTCCTCCACCAAGCTGCTGAGGGGCCCGCTGGTCAGCGACGGCGAAACGATCGACGACGGCGTGCTCGTCACCGAAGGTGACAGGATCCTCTACGCGGGCGACGCCGCTGGATTGGCGGCGGCCGGCCTCGACGCCGCGGCCATCGCCGGTGCCCAGGTGCTGGAACTGCCCGAGGGGCACGCGATCCTGCCCGGACTGGTGGACCTCCACAACCACGGCGGCGCCGGCGGCGATTTCCCCGGCGGCAACGAAGCATCGGCCCGCACGGCCATCAACTTCCTGCACCGCAGCGGCACCACCACGCTGCTGGCCAGCATGGTCACCGCCTCCCCGGAGGACCTCATCAAGGGTGTCGAGCTCTACGCCGACCTCACGGACGAGGGCCTGCTGGCCGGCATCCACCTGGAGGGCCCGTTCCTCTCGCACGACCGCTGCGGCGCCCAGAACCCGGCCTTCCTGCTTGAGCCGGACCTGGAGCTGGCCGGCCGGCTGATCGAGGCCGGCCGCGGCCGGATCACCACCATGACCTACGCCCCGGAGCTGCCCGGCGCCGCCGCCCTGGTGGACCTGCTCACCGAGCACGGCGTCACGCCCTCGCTGGGCCACACGGACGCCGACACCGCCACCGCTGCCGCCTCGCTCTCCCAGGCGCGCGAGGGCCTGGGCTCCGCCGGCTTTGACGGCACCAGCGGCCGGCCCACGATCACGCACCTGTTCAACGGCATGCCGCCGATGCACCACCGCGCCCCGGGCCCCGTCGCTGCCTGTCTGCGCGCCGCCAAGGCCGGCCATGCCGCCGTCGAGCTCGTGGCGGACAACACCCATCTTGACCCGCAGACCGTCCAGACGGTGTTTGCCCTGGTGGGCGCCGCCAACATCCTGCTCGTCACCGACTCGATGGCCGCCGCCGGGCTGCGGGACGGCCAGTACATGCTTGGCCCCTCACCGGTGACGGTGGCCAACGGCGTCGCCACGCTGGACGCCACCGGCTCCATCGCCGGCGGCACGGCCACACTGCTGGACGTTATCCGCCACACCGTCGCCGCCGGCATCACCGTGGCCGACGCCGTGGTCTCGGCCACCGCCGTTCCGGCCGCGGTGCTGGGCCTCTCCGACGAGATCGGCAGCCTGCGCCGCGGGCTGCGCGCCGACGCCGTGGTGGTCGACGGCGATCTGGTGGCCACGCATGTCATGCGTGCCGGCAGCTGGCTGGAGCCCTGGGCCTAAACCGCATTAGTTCCCTGTCCCGGCGCTTTTCCACGTCCGGGGACAAACAATGGCCGAATTGGTTAACATTTGTGCGCGTCGCCGGCCCATTCGTTGATCTCCCATTTGTCCCATGCAATGCTTGTCCCAGTCTTTGTGTACGTGGTTTTCATGCTCGCAAGACATGGTGCGAGCGTGAGGCGCCCGGGGGAAATGCTTTATGCCTGGCCCCCGGTTTCTTCCGCGGAGTTGCCAAGGATCCGCATAAGGTGTGCGGATCCGAGAAGTTCCATTATGAGGAGAAACAAATGGCACAGGGAACCGTAAAGTGGTTTAACGCTGAAAAGGGCTTCGGCTTTATCACCCCGGATGACGCCGACGGCGACGTCTTCGTCCACTATTCCGAGATCCAGAGCGGCGGTTTCAAGACCCTGGATGAGAACCAGCGCGTCCAGTTCGAAATCGGCCAGGGTTCCAAGGGCCCGCAGGCCACCGGCGTGACGGTTGTCTAGTTTGTAGCTGCACAAAAAGGTGTGGCCTGCGGACATCTGTCCGCAGGCCACACCTTTTTGTTTTTGGTTTAGCGCCAGGTGCCGATGCCCACGACGGGTCCGGCCTCCAACCAGGAGGACAGGCCAGCATAGGCATCAAACTTCATGGCCATTTTCAATTCCTGCCCTTCGTGGCGCAGGGAGACAATGACGACGTCGGGTGCCACCTTCGGGATTTCCCCCGGAGTTGGCTTGCGGCGCCCCAGCAATTCAATGGAACTGCGGCGGAAGCGGTATCTGGGCCGTGGGGCCAGCGAAATCATGGAAAACCATTCCAGCTCCGTGGCCTGGTAACGGC
Organism: Pseudarthrobacter sp. P1; assembly: GCF_050156935.1. NCBI lineage: Bacteria > Bacillati > Actinomycetota > Actinomycetes > Micrococcales > Micrococcaceae > Pseudarthrobacter > Pseudarthrobacter sp. P1. The sequence goes on from NZ_CP189584.1 coordinate 1,695,301, forward strand.
AAACCCCCAGCCGCCACCGGTTTCCCGATGTGCAGATGGAGGCGTCCACCGTGCCAAGGGTGCGCCGCAATTGAAAGCGGCGCACCCCAAAAAGGCACAGCGTCAAAACTACCAGCAGGAATGCCCCTGCCAGGACGATGAACGCAATACCAGGATCGTTCATCAATGGTTGGTTATCGGTTCCCCGCAGCGGCGCCGTCGAGCAGCTGTGCGTTGTCGGCAACAATCACAACACGATCGCTGTCCACGGAGAAGAAACCACCATCAACGGTGACCGCGATGCGGGCGCCGTCCACGGGCTCGATGGCCAGTTCGCCTTCGGCCAGGATGGCCAGCAGCGGCGCGTGTCCGGGAAGGATTCCGATCTCGCCGTCGCTGGTGCGCGCCTTGACCATCTTCGCCGCGCCGGACCACACTGCGTGGTCCGCTGCAACGATTTCTACCTCAAGGTTCGCCATCTTACTTGGTCGATTCCTGGATCTTGGCCCACTGGCGCTCTACGTCGTCCATGCCACCGACGTTGAAGAACGCCTGCTCGGCAATGTGGTCGACGTCGCCGTCGCAGATGGCCGTGAAGCCCTCTACGGTGTCCTTGATGGACACGGTGGAGCCCTCAACGCCGGTGAACTGCTTGGCGGTGTAGGTGTTCTGCGAGAGGAACTGCTGGATGCGGCGCGCACGGCTAACCACGATCTTGTCCTCTTCGGAGAGCTCATCGACACCCAGGATGGCGATGATGTCCTGGAGTTCCTTGTTCTTCTGCAGGATCTGCTTCACGCGCACAGCGGTGTTGTAGTGGTCCTTGCCGATGTACTGCGGGTCCAGGATGCGCGACGTGGAGGTCAGCGGATCAACGGCCGGGTACAGACCGCGCGAAGCGATTTCACGGGAGAGCTCGGTGGTGGCGTCCAAGTGGGCGAACGTCGTGGCCGGGGCCGGGTCCGTGTAGTCATCGGCGGGCACGTAGATGGCCTGCATCGAGGTGATGGAGTGGCCCTTGGTGGAGGTGATGCGCTCCTGGAGCAGACCCATCTCGTCGGCCAGGTTCGGCTGGTAACCCACGGCGGAGGGCATGCGGCCCAGCAGCGTGGAGACCTCGGAACCGGCCTGCGTGAAGCGGAAGATGTTGTCGATGAAGAGCAGCACGTCCTGGTTCTGCACATCGCGGAAGTACTCCGCCATGGTCAGTGCGGACAGGGCCACGCGCAGACGCGTTCCCGGCGGCTCATCCATCTGGCCGAACACAAGGGCGGTGTCCTTCAGGACGCCGGCCTCCTCCATTTCAACCCAGAGGTCGTTGCCCTCACGGGTACGCTCGCCGACACCGGCAAACACGGAGGTACCACCGAAGTTGCGGGCAACACGGGTGATCATTTCCTGGATCAGCACGGTCTTGCCGACACCGGCACCACCGAACAGACCAATCTTTCCACCCTTGATGTAGGGGGTAAGAAGGTCGATGACCTTGATGCCGGTCTCCAGCATCTCGGTGGAGCCCTCCAGCGTCGCGAAGGCCGGAGCCTTGCGGTGGATCGGCCAGCGCTCGGTGGTGGTGAGCTCGGACTCTGCAATGTCCAGGGGCTGGCCCAGGACGTTGAAGATGTGGCCCTTGACGCCGTCGCCAACGGGAACGGAGATCGGAGCGCCGGAGTCCACCACAGTGGTGCCGCGGACCAGACCGTCGGTGGCCTGCAAGGAGATGGCGCGGATGAGGTTGTCACCCAGGTGCAGGGCGACCTCAAAGGTGATGGTGCGGGTTACACCGGCGAGGGTTACCTCGGTGGTGAGTGCGTTGTAAATTCCGGGAATGGCGTCCGCCGGGAACTCAACGTCAACAACGGGGCCGATTACCCGGGCGATGCGCCCGGTGGCACCGGCTTTGGCGGCTACCTGCTCTGTAGTGGTGGCAGTCATCTCTCTCACTTCAATCAGTAGATGGCGTGGGGTTAAGTCTAGCTGGTTAGATACCTGGGACTTTGTCCGCAGTGGTGGGGCCTAGGACGCGTTGAGCGCGTCGGCACCTGCCACAATCTCGGACAGTTCCTGGGTAATTTCGGCCTGGCGGGCCGTGTTGCGCAGTCGCGTGTACTTCTTGATCAGCTCAGTGGCGTTGTCGCCGGCAGACTTCATGGCACGCTGGCGGGCAGCGAGCTCGCTGGCAGCGGCCTGAAGCAGAGCCGCAAAGATGCGCGATTCGATGTAGCGCGGGAGCAGTGCATCAAGCACCTGCTCGGTTTCCGGCTCGAATTCGTACAGCGGCAGAAGGTCGGCTTCGCTGGTGGCTTGTTCTTCAACAACCTCCAGGGGAAGCAGACGCACGACCTGCGGAACCTGCACAACCATCGACTGGAAGCGGGTGGACACGATGTGGATCTCGTCCACGCCGCCCTTTTCAAAGTCAGTGCCGAAAGCTTCGAGTACGACGGCGCCAATTTCCTGGGCCGTGGAGAACTCGGGTGCATCAGTGCCACCGGTCCATACGCGCTCGTAGCTCCGGTTGCGGAACTCGAAGTACGCCTGTGCCTTGCGGCCGACGAGGAAGTACTTGACTTCCTTGCCTTCCTCAGCCAACAGCTCGGAGAGCTGCTCGGACTGCTTGAGGACACTGGCGGAATAGGAACCCGCGAGACCTCGGTCCGAGGCCACAATGACGACGGCGGCCCGGCGGATCTGCTCCGGCTCGGTGGTCAGCGGGTGGTCGATTTCACTCTGCGATGCCACAGCAGAAACGGCACGGGTAATGGCGTTCGCGTACGGCAGTGAGGCTGCCACGCGCGCACGGGCCTTGCCAATGCGCGAGGTAGCGATCAGTTCCATCGCCTTGAAGATCTTGCGCATCGACGTCGTCGACGAGATCTTCTGACGGTAGACCCGGATCTGGGCTCCCATACTTTTCCTTTCCTATGATCCCGGTGGTTGAGCTTGCCGGAGCCCTGGACGGGCTCCGGCAAGCTCAACCATCGAAACTAGCGCTTCTGCTTGACGATCTTCTCTTGGTCAACGTCGGCACCGGCCAGAGCGTCGTGCTCCTCGTGTCCGGCACCAACCAGGCGGTTGTCACCTTCACCGAAGAAGCCGGCCTTGAAGTCCACGATGGCGGTCTTCAGGGCTTCGACGGTGTCATCGCCGAGCACGTTGGTCTGGGCCAGCGTGGTCAGCACGGAGGAGCCGTGGCGCAGGTGCTCCAGGAACTCGCTCTCGAACCGTCCGATGTCCTCAACGGGGACGTCATCCAGGTAGCCGTTGGTGCCGGCCCAGATGGAGACAACCTGCTCCTCAATCGGGAACGGCGCGTACTGGCCCTGCTTGAGCAGTTCCATCAGGCGCGCACCACGGGTGAGCTGCTGGCGTGATGCGGCATCCAGGTCCGAGGCAAACATGGCAAACGCCTGCATGTCGCGGTACTGGGCCAGGTCCAGCTTCAACGTACCGGAGACCTTCTTCATGGACTTCACCTGTGCGGCGCCACCCACGCGGGAGACGGACACACCGACGTCCACGGCGGGGCGCTGGTTGGCGTTGAAGAGGTCCGACTGCAGGAAGATCTGGCCATCGGTGATGGAGATCACGTTGGTCGGGATGTACGCGGAAACGTCGTTTGCCTTGGTTTCGATGATCGGCAGACCGGTCATCGAGCCGGCACCGAGGGCATCGGAGAGCTTGGCACAACGCTCCAGCAGGCGGGAGTGCAAGTAGAACACGTCGCCGGGGTATGCCTCGCGGCCCGGCGGGCGGCGCAGCAGCAGCGATACGGCACGGTAGGCCTCGGCCTGCTTGGACAGATCATCGAAGACGATCAGAACGTGCTTGCCACCGTACATCCAGTGCTGGCCAATGGCCGAGCCGGCGTAGGGTGCCAGGTACTTGAAGCCGGCGGGGTCGGATGCCGGGGAGGCCACAATGGTGGTGTACTCCAGGGCGCCGTTGTCCTCCAGGGTCTGGCGGACGGCAGCAATCGTGGACGCCTTCTGGCCGATGGCCACGTACACGCAGCGAACCTGCTTGGTGACATCGCCCGAAGCCCAGTTGGCCTTCTGGTTGATGATGGTGTCCACCGCGAGGGCCGTCTTACCGGTCTGGCGGTCACCAATGATCAGCTGGCGCTGGCCGCGGCCGATCGGGATCATTGCGTCAATGGCCTTCAGGCCCGTCTGCATCGGCTCGTGAACGCTCTTGCGCTCGGTCACACCGGGAGCCTGGAGCTCCAGTGCGCGGGTGGTCTCGGCCACGATCTCGCCCAGGTCGTCGATCGGCGCACCCAGAGGGTCAACCACACGGCCCAGGAATGCATCGCCGACGGGTACGGACAGGATGTCACCGGTGCGGTGGACCTCCTGGCCCTCTTCGATGCCGGTGAAGTCGCCCAGGACGATCACACCGATCTCGCGGACGTCAAGGTTCTGGGCCAGGCCCAGGGTGCCGTCTTCGAAACGAAGCAGCTCGTTGGCCATGACAGAGGGAAGACCCTCCACACGGGCAATGCCGTCACCTGCGGAAGTTACGCGGCCAACTTCAACGCGCTCGGCGTTGCCCGGCTCGTAGGACGCCGCGAACTCGTTCAACGCATTACGGACGTCGTCGGCGTTGATGGTCAATTCGGCCATCTGCAGTCCCTGCTCTCCTAATTCGTGATCATCGCATGTGCACGATGACCTAGCTTTTTGACCAGTGCGGCAAGGTATTGCCGCCGGTCAGAAATGTCTGTGTTGCTTCCGGTGCCAGCGAGTGGCTAGCCGGCCAGCTGACGGCGCAGTTCGCCGAGCCGGGAAATGACCGAAGCATCCACTACTTCGTCCCCGACCCGCACGCGGACCCCGCCGATCAATGTCGGGTCAACAATGGTGTTGACCTTCAGTTCGCGCCCGTACAGGTTGTTCAGGCCACGCGCCAGGCGCTCGGCCTGTGCGGGAGCCAGTTCACGGCTGACGCTTACTTGGGCAATCCAGCGCTGCTGGCGTGCCGCGGCAAGCGTGGCGAACTTCTCCACCAGATTGGTGAGCTTGAGCCCACGCGGGTGGGAAACGGCCTGGCCGATCAAAGCCTTGGCTTCCTCGCATGCGGAGGGAACCATCTTCAGCGCCAGAGCCGTCTTTGCCGCCTCGGTGGCCTGCGGTGCCGTGAGGGCACGCTGGACATCGTGGTTGGCCGAAACGGTCCGGTTGAAGGCAAAGAGATCGTTCTCCAAGTGCTCCAGAGAGGTGATCCCGGAAGCAGCGGTGCGTGAATCAAGAGATCCAGTGCGGTTCTCTGCAACGGCAATGACCACAGTTGCGGCCAAGGTCTCGAGCGCATCGCCGAGGTCACGTGCATCTGCCCAACGCGAGGCAGCCAGCTTGCCAACGATGGTGCCCGCAGCTGCGGACACCTTGCCGTTGACCAGCGAACCAACCAGCGCCGACTTCTCCGCGGCGGTGCGCGAGGGGTCAGTCAGGGCGCGGCGCAGGCCGGCCGAACTGTCCACCAGCGTCAGTACGCCGAAAAGTTCCTGAGCCAACGACAGCGATGCGAACGGAAGCTGTGCCTCCAGATCGGACAGTGCTGCGGTCAGCGATTCGCTCGATACACCTGCCATTACTTAGCTGCACCTTCGCTTTGCGCATCCAGTTCGGCAAGGAACCGGTCAACAACGCGGGCGGAGCGCGCGTCGTCGTTCAGGGACTCGCCTACGATGCGCCCTGCCAGCGTGGTGGCCAGCGTGCCGACCTCTGCACGCAGAGAGACGACGGCGGCCTGGCGCTCGGCTGCGATGGCAACCTGGGCCTGCTCGGTGATCCGGGCAGACTCGGTTGCGGCCTTTGCCTTCAGGTCGGCCAGGATCTGGGCGCCTTCGTTGCGGGCCTCTTCGCGGATGCGGTTGGCTTCGGTGCGGGCGTCAACCAGCTGCTGCTTGTACTCTTCGAGTGCAGCGCTGGCCTCGGCCTGGGCCTTCTCAGCCTTGGCAATGCCGCCTTCAATGGCTTCAGTGCGCTCAGCGAAGGTCTTCTCGAACATCGGGACAACAAACTTGACCACGATGACCATCAGGACAGCAAAGCCAACACCGACAACCAGCAACTCCCACCAATTAGGTGCAAGCGGGTTGACTGGGGCATCCCCTGCGGAGGCTAAAATCATGAGGTTCTTCATATTTCACCCTTCCTATCTACTCGTGTTTGAAAGGTTCGCGTCTCTTTACTTGAGAACGAAGGCAAACACGAGGCCCAGGATGGCGAGGGCTTCGGTCAGGGCCAGACCCAGGAACGCGATGGGCTGCAGGACACGCTGGGCCTCCGGCTGGCGAGCCACACCGTTGATGTATGCCGCGAATACGAGACCCACACCAATTGCACCACCGATTGCGGACAGACCGTAACCGATAAGGTTCAGTGAGCCGTTGATTTCACCCGTCATTGTAAATTCCTTTCAAGATGCCCATTAGTGGGCAGGTTGTTTGGTTTATCCCCCGGGGGGGGAATGCTTGGTTATTAGTGGCTGTCCGCGTGGACAGCACCCTCAATGTAGATCGCGGTCAGCAGCACGAAGACGTACGCCTGCAGAACCATGATCAAAGCTTCGAGCATGTACATGGCCACGGAACCGGCCAGCACCAGCACCGATGCACCCTTCATCAGGACGCTTTCCTGGGTGATCAGGAATTCGATGCCGGATCCGGCAATCTGCACAATCAGGTGTCCGGCCAGCATGGTGGCGAACAGACGCAGAGAGTGGGTCATGGGGCGGACCACAAAGTTGGAGATGATCTCGATCGGGACCACCAGGGGCAGGATGTACCACGGCACGCCGGAGGGCACCACTGCCAGCTTGAAGTAGCGCAGGCCGTTGCGCTTGATGCCAACACCGATCCAGGTCACGTAGACCAGGCCGGCCAGCAGGTAGGCGCCGCCCACGTGCGAGAAGCTCGGCAACTGGAGGAACGGGATGGCCCCGTAGATGTTGTTGACCAGGATGAAGAAGAACAGGGCGAACAGCAGCGGGACGAACTTGATGAAGTCCTTGCCGCCGATGACATCCTTGGCCACCGAGTTGCGGACGAAGCTGTAGCCCATCTCGCCGGCGAATTGGAGCTTGCCGGGGACCAGCTTGCCCTTGCGGGCGGCTGCCACGAAGAACCAGCTAATGAGAACCACGGAAAGCAGCACCAGCAGCATCTGCTTGGTGAACTCGAAGCTTCCGATGGTGAAAAGTGCCGGCAAGTGGCTTTCTACGCCAGGCGGGTTGAACGTTCCACCATCTTGGGCGGGGAGCGTAAGCGCGATCAACGCGTTTCCTCTCTGCAGGGTCCGTAATTGGGCATGGCATGGGGAACTGGGCAGCTTACTGCACCGTTGCCCCCAACGATATTGAAAAGTCTTGGCGCCACGGCATAGCCGTCACGATGGTTCACGAGTGCGCATCCGTCGGCCGGGCATCATCATTGGTGCTTTTTCGGTGGAGGCGTCGGGCGAAGGAGAGGTAGAAACCGCCGGCCAGGCCAACGAAGGCACCGGCCAGAACACACCACCGCGTTCCCAGCAAAATATCCAGTCCCCACCCTATCAAACTCCAGACCAGGATGCCGCCAATGACATAGCTGAAGATGGCCATCCCGGCGTTGTATCCACCGGTGCTTTCGGGGTTGGTGGTGCCCGAGGACGCCACCGAAATGCGCTCGGTTTCGGGCGTGGGTTCGGCGGAGTTTTCGCCGGCGCTGCCGGGGGTGTTTTCGGAGCTCACTTGCCCTCCTCCGCATCCGGGGTGGGGTCCGCGTAGATCTGGTGGCGCTGGCGGGAGAAGGTGAAGACCTCGGTGGCCTGCCAGAGCAGGACGGCGACGACGGCGGCGGCAAAGAACCACGTGCCGTCCAGCCAGTCCGGGGCGCCGATGGCGAAGAGCAGGGCCGCGAAGCCCACCACCTTCACCAGGTAGGTGACCAGGAAGACGCCGACGGCGCCGGAGGGGTTCCTGCGGCCGTAATAGTGGCCCACGAGCAGGCTCAGGGCGAAGAAGGCCATCACCACCGCGGCGCCGAAGAGGGCGCTCAGAGCGGCGGGCACGGAGGTGACGATGGCGGCAGCGGCGGCCATCAGGAGCACCGCGGCACCGCTGACGATGGCGCTGTTGCGCAGGATGTCCAGCCAAGGGGACGCGGTTGGACCGGCGGCAGCGAACTGCTCCGGGCCCGCACCTGCGGCGCTCGAGTCCTTCATGGATACCCCATCGTGAGAAGGCTTGTTACCGTCAAGCCAGCGAAACGTAGCGGCGGTTACCCGTCGCGCGGAATACTACGTCCTCAATTCTACACGAGATAGAACTGTGATGTTGACCGAGGTAGGACCTCCCCGTCACACGGCCCGGCGGCGGATCATCCGCTGGAAAATCGTGGGTGTGCGCAGGTACAGCAGGACCACCAGTGCGCAGAGCACGCCGGCGAGGATGTCCATCCCCTCCCCCGCCCGGGTGGACACAATCCCCAGCAGGCCGGTGGCCACCGTGGCCGCGCTGACCACGGCAGTGGCCTGCAGGTGGCTCAGCCCCACGATCGTCAGGCGCTGGTAGGCGTGCTGGCGGTGTGCGGCGTACCAGCGCTGGCCCGAGGCGATGCGCCGGATCAGCGTGATGAAGGTGTCCGCCAGGTAGATCAGCACCGGGGAGAAGATGTATTCCACCGGCACCTTGGCCAGGAACGCCGCCACGGCCGTGACGGCGATCGAGGCGCCCAGCAGGTAGCTGCCCACGTCGCCGAGGAACACATTGCCCCGGCTGAGGTTCCACGGCAGGAAGCCGGCAAACGCCGCGGCAATGCCCGCACCGGCCAGGACCAGCCAGAGGTGCCCGGTGAGCAGCCCCGCCGCGGCGTAGAACAGCCCGACCAGCAGCCCGTGCATGCCCGAGATGCCGTTGATGCCGTCCATGAAGTTGGCCACGTTGATGTAGGCGGCCACGGCAACGGCGCCCGCGGGAACCCACCACACATTCTGTCCCGGCAGCGCGGCCGCCAGTGCCAGGGAACCGGCCAGCCCGATCCCCAGCTGCAGGACGGCGCGGAACTTGATGGCAATCCCGCGGAAATCCTCGATCCAGCCGATCACGGCGGCCGCGGCCATGACCAGCGCCGACACCAGCACGACGGCGGGCCCGGCGGCCTCCTCCTGCGGCCCCAGCAGCAGGGCCAGCCAGGCCACCGCCATGGACAGCAGCAGCGCTGCCGCCACGGTGATGCCCATGCCACGGATGGTGGGCTCGGTGTGCGAGGACCGGGCCGTGGGCACATCCAGCACCCCGCGGCGCACCAGCCAGGGCTTGACCGCAAACGGCAGGAAGAGGCTCGCCAGCAACGCGGTGGCGGCAACCAGGGCCGCCATCACGCGCCCGCCGCGAGTTCGTCGTCGTCGTCCTCGTCAACGAGCTCCGCGATGTCCTGGCCGGACTCGTCGCGGCAGTGCTGCAGCCAGGCCTCCAGGTCCAGCTGGTCCGGGGCAAGCGGCCAGGACGTGGTGTGCGAGATCTTCGGGTGCAGCGCCTTGGCGTCGGCCTCCTCCACGCCCACCAGCAGTTCGTGCAGCTTTTCGCTGGGGCGCAGGCCGGTGAAGACAATCTGGATGTCCTTGCCGGACATCGCGATCATCCGTTCGGCCACGTCCAGGATCTTGACGGGATCACCCATGTCCAGGATCAGCACCTCGCCGCCGCTGCCAATGGAGCCGGCCTGGATGACCAACTGGCAGGCCTCCGGGATGGTCATGAAGAAGCGGGTGATGTCCGGATGGGTGACTGTGACAGGGCCACCCTTGTTGATCTGCTCGGAGAACAGCGGCAGCATGGAGCCGCGGCTGCCGATCACATTGCCAAAGCGCACCGAAACATAGCGTCTGCCGGTCTGCCGCGCCATCCAGGCGGTGAGCTTTTCCGCGGAGTGCTTGGAATGGCCCAGGGCGGTGGTGGGGCTGGCGGCCTTGTCCGTTGAGACATTGACGAACGTCTCCACGCCCACCGACTGCGCCGCGCGGAGCACGTTCAGCGTGCCTAGGACGTTGGTCTTCCAGGCCTCCCGGGGATACTGCTGCAGCAGCGGGGCATGCTTGAGTGCGGCGGCGTGGAAGACCACCTCGGGGCGGCGGTCGGCAAAGATCGCGTTCAGCGACTCGGCGTCGCGGATGTCCGCCAGCACCGTGTCCTTGCCGTTGAGCAGCCCACGGCCGGTGATGGAAATCTGGGTGTGCTGCAGGCCGGACTCGTCCCGGTCCAGCATGATGAGCTCTTCGGGGGCGAACCCATGCAGCTGGCGGCACAGTTCGGAGCCGATGGAACCGCCGGCACCGGTGACCAGCACCCGCTTGCCGGTGATGTAGCCGGCGATGCGCTCCACCTCAATGTTCACCGGGCGCCGCCCGATCAGGTCTTCGACGTTGATGTCGCGGAAATCGGAGAAGCCGGACTCCTCGCCGGTGAGCATGTCCTTCAGCGGCGGCAGCACCAGCACGCGCACATGCAGGCCCGCCACGGCGTCGGAAATCTCCCGGACCTTGGCGGCTTCGACGTGCGGGAAGGCAATCACCAGCACTGTGGCCTTGCTCCGGCGCACCACCTCCGGCAGGTCATCGCCGCGGCCCAGCACGGCGACGGAACTCAGGCGGAGGTGCTTCTTGGCGGGGTCGTCGTCGATCAGGCCGACGGGGAAATACGGTGCCTCGGGGTCCTGCAGCATGCGGTTGACCAGTGAGTTGCCCAGGAAACCGGCACCGTACACCAGAGTCTTCTGGGCGCCCTCGCCCATGCGCGGCTTGCCCTCGACATAGAGCCGCTTGACGTAGCGGATGGCAGCCATGAACAGCGCCGCGAACGGGAACGCGATGGCGCTGACGCTGCGGGCGATGTGGAGCTCGTTGACCAACAGGTACAGGAAGACAAAGGTCACGGCCGCGACGATCAGCGTCACCACCACCAGCACCCGGGCCTCGTGGAAGCTGCCAAAGGTGTAGCGCCCGCGGTACAGGGCCAGGCTCCATCCCGCCACCAGCTGGGTGATGACGGCTATCGCCACCACCAGGGCCAGGCCCCAGAAGTTGATCAGGTGGACGTCAAGTTCATAGCGCAGGAGCACGGCCAGCGAGAACGCCACCGCCCAGGCCAGGGAGTCCAGCACGGCCTGGGACCACAGCCAGAGCTGCGGTTTGGCGTCGCTGGCGCCCGTGGCGGCCGATGGTTCTGTGGTGTTTTTCAACGTTGCTCGAATTCCGTTTTCCGCCCCGGCCCCGCACCGGCGGCCCGCACCGGGCGGGGCTGTCGATGCCCGGCTTAAACAGGCTGTACTAAAGTGGAAGCTACTAAAGATACTAATCGCTTTCGATTGAACCCTTAATTAGCCGTGCCGCGCGCCTGTGCGCATGCTCCCGGCCCGAGAGGACCTCCTGTGCAGGACACCGTGGCCGTGGCGGCTGTGACTTTTGACCGTCCGGATGACGTGCAAACCCTTCTGGCTGCGCTGGCGGAGCAGAGCCATGCTCCGCATGCCATCGCCCTCGTTGACTCCGGAACCACGCCCGTGGGCGGGATCGCCGCGGCGGCCCCCGCGCCGGTGACCTACATCCGCTCCGAGGCCAACCTGGGCGGTGCCGGCGGTTTTTCGCTGGCCATCCTCAGCGCCATTGCCTCCGGCGCACAGTGGGTGTGGATCATGGACGACGACGCCCATCCGGAGGACCCCGAATGCCTGGCGACGCTGCTGGCCGCCGCCCACGAGCGCAAGCTGGACGTGGTGCTGCCGCTGGTCGTGGCTCCCGGGCAGCCGCAAAAACTCTCCTTCCCGTTCCGCATCGACGGCCATCTGACCCATGAGCGCGCCGTGGTGGAGCCGCTGGGCTTTATCCCCAATGTCGGCCAGTTCTTCAATGGTGCGCTGATCCGCGCTGACGTCTTCTTCAAGGTGGGGCTGCCGGATCTGCGCCTGTTCATCCGCGGCGACGAAACGGACTTCATGCTGCGCCTGCGCCAGGCGGGAATCGCCTTCGGCACCGTCACCTCCGTGGCCCTCAGCCACCCCGCGGGATGGGGCGAGGTCAAGGAGGTGCTCGGCGACCGGCTGCACGTGCTGGTGCCAGAGACGCCGTTCAAGCGCTTCTACTACTACCGCAACCGCGGTTTCCTCACGCGCAAGCACCGCCGGCTGCGCTCCCTGGTGGCTGACGCCGTCGGCTATCCGCTCTACTTCCTCAAGGCCCGCGACCCCAAGGGTCTGGCCAGCTGGGCCAGCACCTACGCCGCCGGCGTGCGGGGGGCCAAATTCGGCCCGCCCAAGGACCAGGTCTTCAAGTGAGCGGCGGTTCCCCCGGCGCCCGGAATCCCCGGCTGGCGGACTTCCACATCGTCATCACCACCTACAACCGGGCCGGGTACCTGGCCCGGCTGCTGGAGACGGTGGCGGCGCTGTCCCCGGCCCCGGACGCCGTCGTGCTGGTGGACAACGCCAGCACGGACAGCACCGCCGAGGTCATTGCCGCCGCGGCCGCACACTCCCCCGTGCCGCTGATCCACCACCGGCTCGAATCGAACCTGGGCGGTTCCGGCGGCTTTTCCGCCGGAGTGGGGCGGGCACTGGCCGAGGGCGCGCAGTGGATGTGGCTGATGGACGACGACGTCGAGGCCCTGCCGGATGCCATCGGCGCCTTCCACCCGTGGATGGTCCGGTATGACGCCCTGGTGGGCCGCCGCTACGACAGCGCCGGGGAGCCCTTCTTCTGGCAGAACGATTTCAACTCCTTTCTGGGCGTCCCGCTGCCGGTGCCCGGCAACGTGTTCGCGCGCAGCAACGAGTTCCCCACCAATGTGGGCTGTTTCGAGGGCATGCTGGTCCACGCCGATGCCGTGCGCAGCGTGGGCCTGCCGGACCCCCGGTTCTTCCTCAACTGGGACGACACCATGTACGGCTGGCAGATCTCGCGCCAGCGGCCGGTGGTCTATGTGAACGAATTTGTCCTCCGCAAGGCCCGCGAGCAGCGCCAGATCGATCTGGGGATCCGGCATCTGAACGATTCCTCGGACCTGTCCCGCTTCTACTCCATGCGCAACCGCGGCCTGGTGGCGCAGTACTTGCGCGCCCACGGCGTCTACAACCCGGTGGGCTTTGCCCTTGGCACGGCACTGACGACCGCCAAGGAGGCCCTGCGCCTGCTGGCCGTGGAGCGCACCGTCCGCGGCGCCGGGACGCTGTGGCGCGGCTGGCGCGCCTCGCGCCAGATCATGGCCGACACACATTGGGAGCCCATGCCGGCTCCGTTGCCGAAGGAATAGGACGCTTCATGGAATGGATTGTGCTGGGGGCCAGCGGTTTTGTCGGCTCGGCCGTGGTGGCGGAGCTGCGGAGCCGGGGCATCGCCGTCCGGGAGGTTGCCGCGCCGCGGTTCCACTCCGACGCGTCCAGCCCCGAGCAGGTGCTCGCGGAGGCCTCGCTGTCCGATGGCGCGGCCGCGGCACGGAAGCTGATGGCCCGCGCCTTTGCCGGTGCCCAGGTGGTGGTCAATGCCGCGGGGCTGGCGACCCCCGGCGATGCCGGCTCCCCCGCCCTCACCGGGGCGAACGCCCTGCTGCCCGTGGTGGCGGCGATGGCGGCCGCCGACGCCGGCGTGCCCCGCATGGTGCATCTAAGCAGCGCCGCCGTCCAGGGGCACCGCGCCGAACTGGATGAAAGTGCCGACCGCACGCCATTTTCCGGCTACTCTCGGTCCAAGGCGCTGGGCGAAGAATCCCTGGCACTGCTGGCGGCCTCAACGGAGGGCGTTGCCCCAACGGAGACGGTGGTGCTGCGCGCCACCTCCGTGCAGGGCCCGCAGCGGCCGACGACGGCGGCCCTGGCCAGGCTGGCGGCCTCACCGCTGGCATCGGTGGCCGCTCCCGGAACCGCTGCCACGCCCGTGAGCTCGATCAACGCGCTGGCGTGGTTTACCGCGGAAACCGGCCTGTTTGCCGGAGCTGTGCCCGGCATTGTGCTCCAGCCGTGGGAGGGCATGACGGTGTCGGCAGTGCTTGAGGCCGCCGGCGGCAAGCGTCCGCTGGTTCTGCCGCGATGGCTCACCCGCGCCACTGTCTCGGCGGGCTATGCGCTCTCCACCGTCGCCGGAGGACGCCTGCACGGCGCCGTCCGGCGGGTGGAACTTATGTGGTTTGGCCAGTCCCAGCGCCCGGGCTGGGCTGAACTGGCGGGGCTTCGTCCGCAGCCGTCGGTGCAGCAGGTTCTTCAGCAGGCCCGGCAGGCGCGCGCCTAGACCCCTCCCCGCCCTCGGCGGCGGCATAGGCCGCAAAGGCTGCTTCGGCGGCGGCCTCGGCTGCTTCGGCGGCGGCGGGCGTTTCGGCTGCGGCTTCGCCCTCGGCTGCTTCCGGCTCGGACGCGGGGCTCCACATGGCGACCTCTTCGCCCAAGCCCAGCACGCTCGGCACCACCGAGCGCAGCTGCTCCAGCGTGATGGCACCCTCGCGGACCACCTTCAGGCGGTCGCCGGTGGCATCGACGATGGTGGACGGCACATTGCCGGCGCCTTCAGCCGGGCGGAAGCCGGCCTCCAGATAGACCTCCACGGACTCCGCCAGCTGGGCGCGGGCCTCGGAGGCCGTCTGCGCGGCGGGCTGGCCGGTGCGGTTGGCCGAGGAGACGGCCAGCGGGCCGGTGATGGTCAGCAGGTCCAGGGCGAGCTCGTCGTCGGGGACGCGCAGAGCCACTGTCCCCAAGGTGTCGCCCAGATCCCAGGTGAGGGACGGCTGGGCGTGCATGATCAACGTCAGTCCGCCGGGCCAGAACTTCTCGGCCAGTGCGCGGGCATCAGCGCTGACATCGGCGGCCAGGCCGTCCATCGTATGCAGCCGCGGGATGAGCACCGGCGGCGGCATGGTGCGGCTGCGGCCCTTGGCCGCCAGCAGCGTGGCCACGGCCTGCGGGGAAAAGGCGTCGGCGGCAATGCCGTACACGGTGTCCGTTGGCATAACGATGACCTGTTTGGCCGCGATGGCCTTCTGCGCGTGGGCCAGGCCCTCGGAGCGCTGGTCGGGCGCGGTGCAATTGTACGAAGTGGTGCTCACGGAACCATTCTTTCATCTGTTGATGCAACATTTTGCCCTGGGAAAGCCCCTGCCACTGTGCCGGTCCCCGCGCGCACGGCGCTGGTGGCCCGGTCGCGGCCGGTCAGGTCACGGTGCGAGGACACCTGGGCCCAGTGGCCGGTGCCGCGCAGCAATGCCGCCATCTGCTCCGCCTGGACCTCGGCATGCTCCATGACAAAGTAGCCGCCGGCCTTGAGCAGCCGGGCCGCCGTGGCCTCGGCCGCCCGGGGCGTCTCCATGCCGTCCGCTCCCCCGCCGTAGAGCGCCATGTGGGGGTCGAACCTGGCCACCTCGGGATCGCGCGGAATGGCTTCGGCCGGGATGTAGGGCGGGTTGGAGACCACCAGGTCAACCGTGCCGTCGAGTTCGCCAAACGCCGTGCGCATGTCGCCCAGCACCAGCTCGACGCCGGTGCCGGCCAGGTTCCGTGCGGCCCAGGCGTGCGCCTCGGGGCTGAGCTCCACGGCGTGCACCCGGGCGGCGGGGACCTCGTGCGCCACGGAACCGGCGATGGCGCCCGAGCCGGTGCCCAGATCAACCACCACCGGCGCGGACGCTGCGCCGCCGCGCTGCTGCGCGGCGAGCCAGTCCAGGCCCAGCTGCACCACGGACTCCGTCTCCGGCCGCGGCACAAAGACCCCCGGCCCGACGGCAAGTTCCAGATACCGGAAGTACGCCGTCCCGGTGATGTGCTGCAATGGCTCGCGCAGCGCCCGGCGGGCCACCAGTGCAGCGTACCCCTCGGGTTCCACGCTGCTGCCCAGCGCCAAGGCGCGGAGCTCGCCGAGACCGACGCCGAGCAAATGCGCGGCCAACAGCTGCGCATCCACCAGCGGCGAGGGGACGCCGGCATCCGCCAACACGGCGGCAGCCTCGGACAGCGCCGCAGCCAGCGGACGCGCGGTGGAATCAGCCACTACTCGCCGATCGCGTCCAGGCGTGCCTGCTCGTCCATCTCAATGGCCGACTGCACCACGGGTTCCAGATCGCCGTTCATGACGGCATCCAGGTTGTAGGCCTTGTACCCGGTGCGGTGGTCCGCAATGCGGTTTTCCGGGTAGTTGTAGGTGCGGATGCGCTCGGAGCGGTCCATCGTGCGGATCTGCGACTTGCGCACCGCCGAGTTCTCGGCGTCGATGATGGCCTGCTGGTGCGCCAGGATGCGGGCACGGAGCACGCGCATGCCGGCCTCGCGGTTCTGCAGCTGCGACTTCTCGTTCTGCATGGCCACCACGATGCCCGTGGGCAGGTGGGTGATGCGCACGGCGGAGTCGGTGGTGTTCACGGACTGGCCGCCGGGGCCCGAGGAACGGTAGACATCGATCTTCAGATCGTTCTGGTTGATGTCCACCTCTTCGGGCTCGTCCACCTCGGGCAGCACCAGCACTCCTGCAGCGGAGGTGTGGATGCGTCCCTGGGATTCCGTCGCCGGCACGCGCTGCACGCGGTGCACGCCACCCTCGAACTTCAGCCGGGCAAAGACGCCCTCGGCCGGATCGTTGGAGCGGCCCTTGACGGCGATGGAAATGTCCTTGTAGCCGCCCAGGTCCGATTCGGTGGCGGAAATGATTTCCGTCTTCCAGCCACGGGTCTCCGCATAGCGGGTGTACATGCGCACCAGGTCGGCGGCGAACAGCGCGGCCTCGTCGCCGCCCTCGCCGGCCTTGACCTCCAGGATCACGTCGCGGGCGTCGTCGGGGTCGCGCGGGATCAGCAGTCGCCGCAGCTTCTCCTGCGCCGCCGACAGCGACGCGGCCAGCACGGGCACCTCGGCCGCGAACTCCGGATCCTCGGAGGCCATTTCCTTGGCCGCCGCGAGATCGTCCGTCAGCACCTGCACCTGGTGGTGCCCCTCGACAATGCCGCCCAGCTCCGCATAGCGGCGACCCAGCTTGCGCGCCAACG
This sequence comes from Pseudarthrobacter sp. P1, assembly GCF_050156935.1. NCBI lineage: Bacteria > Bacillati > Actinomycetota > Actinomycetes > Micrococcales > Micrococcaceae > Pseudarthrobacter > Pseudarthrobacter sp. P1. Next base: position 1,712,272 of record NZ_CP189584.1, read on the forward strand.
GCTGGTCCGCGTGCACGGCGGGATCGCTGAGGCGCATCTGCAGCTCAGCATGCTCATCCAAAAGCCCCTGGATGGATTCAAACATTTCAAACCTCTTTCGACTTACTCAAGTCTAGTGTTCCCGTCCGCACGCGGTGTCGGGGAGTGCCTGCAGCGGCGGTTTGCCGGCGCTTGAACACGGTCCGGGAGCGTCGCTCGCTCGCTGCGCGAGCTTTGCGCCACGCCCGGCCGCGATGCGCGCCTACGCAAACCGCCACTTCCGGCACTTGAGTCGCCAGCCAGCTGCGCATTTTGTGCCGGCCAGGGAGTGGCATCGGGCCTGTCTGAGCGTTGTGGCTAACGCACGCAGTGCGTTAGCCACAACGCGAAGGGGCGGGGCCGGCACAAAATGCGCAGCCCCGCCACAAACGGCGAACGACGACGGTGGCGGACCATCGTCGTCGTTCGCTAACTAGCTATTTGTCGTTCTCGCCCTTGACGCCGAGCGTCGTCTTCTGGACCTGCATGAGGAACTCGACGTTGGACTGCGTGTCGCGGATCTTGGAGGTCAGCAGTTCAAGGGACTGCTGCATTTCCAGGCCGGAGAGGACGCGGCGCAGGCGCCACATGATCTTGACCTCGTCGGGCGAAAGCAGGTTCTCCTCGCGTCGGGTACCCGAGGCGTTGACGTCCACGGCCGGGAAGATGCGCTTGTCCGCCAGCTGGCGGGACAGGCGGAGCTCCATGTTGCCCGTGCCCTTGAACTCCTCGAAGATGACCTCGTCGGCCTTGGACCCGGTTTCCACCAGGGCCGTGGCCAGGATGGTCAGCGAGCCACCGTTTTCGATGTTGCGGGCAGCACCGAAGAAGCGCTTCGGCGGGTACAGCGCCGCGGAGTCCACACCACCGGAGAGGATGCGGCCCGAGGACGGTGCCGAGTTGTTGTAGGCACGGCCCAGGCGGGTCATGGAGTCCAGCAGGACCACCACGTCCATGCCCATCTCCACCAGGCGCTTGGCGCGCTCGATGGAGAGCTCGGCAACCTGGGTGTGGTCATCGGCGGGGCGGTCGAAGGTGGAGGCAATGACCTCACCCTTGACGGTGCGCTGCATGTCCGTGACTTCTTCGGGGCGTTCGTCAACCAGCACCATCATGAGGTGGACCTCAGGGTTGTTGGTGGTGATCGCGTTGGCGATGGCCTGCAGGATGAGCGTCTTTCCGGCCTTCGGCGGGGAGACGATCAGGCCGCGCTGGCCCTTGCCGATCGGGGCCACGAGGTCGATGACACGCGGGCCGATCTTCTTCGGGTCCGTCTCCAGGCGCAGGCGCTCGGAGGGGTACAGCGGAACGAGCTTGTTGAACTCGACGCGGTCCTTGAGCTCGTCCGGGTTCTTGCCGTTGACGCTGGTGACGCGGACCAGGGCGTTGAACTTGGCACGCGTGGTCTGGGCCTGGCTGCGGTCCTCGCCCTCGCGGGGTGCACGGATGGCGCCGACGACGGCGTCGCCCTTGCGCAGGTTGTACTTCTTGACCTGGGCCAGGGAGACGTACACATCCGAGGAGCCGGGCAGGTAGCCGGAGGTGCGGACAAACGCGTAGTTGTCCAGCACGTCCAGGATGCCGGCGACGGGCAGCAGCACGTCGTCCTCGGTGACCTCGACATCGTCAAAGTCGGGAGCCTGGTTGCGTCCGCGGCGGCGCTGCTCGTTGCGGTCGCGGAAGCGATCGTTGCGGTCGTTGCGCGTGTTCAGCTCGGGGCCGTTGCCGCGCTCGCGGCGGTTGCGGCGGTTGCGGCTGTTGCGCGAACCGTCCTCATCGTCGCGGGTGTCCTGCTGGACCTGGCCGCGGGTCTCCTGCTGGGCCGGCGCACGGTTCTCCTGGCGCTGGGTGTCCTGGCCGCGGGTGCGGTCGGTGCCACGCTCGGTGCGGTCGGTGCCACGCTCGGTGCGCTCGGCGCGGTCGTTTCCACGCTGGGTGCGGTCGGCGCCGCGCTGGAAGCGGTCGTTTCCACGCTGGAAGCGGTCGCCACCCTCGGCGGACTCGCCGGCCGGAGCCTCGGTGGACTCGGCTGCCTCGGGAGCGGAAACCGCGCCCTCGGTGCGTGCCTCGGTGCTGCGGCGGTTGCGGGTGCGCGGCTGGCGGCGGTTGCCACCCTCGCCCTGCTCCGCACCGGACTCGGCGCCCTGGACCTCGGCTGCGGGAGCGGCCTCGGCGGCCGGAGCAGCGGTCTCTGCGGGGGCGGCGGCAATGACGCCGTCGCTCACGGCGCGGCGGCTGCGGCCACGGCCACGGGCCGGGCGCTCGTCGGCGGCCTCTGCGGCGGCGGGGGCCACTGCAGCGTCAGCGGCGGGAGCCTCGGAGCCATTGGACTCCGCGGCGCGGGCATTGCGTCCGCCACGGGTGCCGCGCTTGGCCGGTTCGGCCTGCTCTGCGGCGGGCTCGGCCTTGGGTGCCTCGGCCTTTGCGGGGCGGTCGGCCACGGAGGAACCGCGCTGGTGGTCCGAAATTGCTGCGACAAGATCGCCCTTGCGCATCCGGGAGCCGCCGGTGATGCCCAGCTGTCCGGCCAAAGCCTGCAGCTGTGCAAGCTTCAACCCGGCCAGTCCGCTGCTTTTGGCAGGTGCGGCAGTGGTGTTGGCGGTCTCGTTCAAATCTGCAGTCAGATTTGCTGTGTCAGTCACGAAGGATCCTTCCCCCTCGAGGGCAATCTGTTCTCAGATTGCGGTGATTGGTTCCTGACCATGGTCCACGCCGCCGTTGCCGGCGCGGGGCAAAATGGTCTTAGGGCCCGTACTGCGCCGCAAGATATGGCGGTGCAGGCGGGAAGTGGAACACCTTCGGGCCATTCGACGGCTGACCGTGATCGATGGCTGCTCAGTGAAGGTGGCACTGGGACGGTGTGCAGTGCACACGTTGCAAAACAATTGCAGCTATTACCGCCGGTGCACTTCCACCTTAGCACCATCGGCGTCCATGGACAGCGCAAGAACACGCCAAAACGCGCCATCGGTGCCGTGGTCCGGCCCATCCGGGGTCTGCGTTGCCTCGGCAATCGCGCCAACCACCAACTCGGCCTCGGCCGGGCTTTGCGCCAGCGTCATGACCGTCGGCCCGGCGCCGGAGATGAAGGCGGCAAATCCGCGCCGGCGCAGCTCGGCCACCAGGGCCGCACTCTCCGGCATGGCCTCGGCCCGGTAGTCCTGGTGCAGATAGTCCTTGGTGCCCGCCAGCAGCAGCGACGGATCGGTGCCGAGCGCGTGGACCAGCAGGGCCGTGCGGCCCGCGTTGGCGGCGGCGTCGGCGTGCGGAACGGTGGCGGGCAGCATGCCGCGCGCCATTTCCGTCTTCAGTTCGACGGCGGGGATCGCCACCACCGGGGTGACGGCTCCCGCCGGAGCGACGCGCACGGAACGGAAGTCGTTGCCGTCCTGCCAGGAAATGGCCACAGCACCATAGATGGCCGGGGCCACGTTGTCCGGGTGGCCCTCCATCTCGGACGCCAGCTGCAGCACCCAGGCGCGGTCCTGCGCATCGGCGGGCGCCACCAGCGCGTTCGCGGCGGTGATGGCGGCGACGATCACCGAGGCCGAGGAGCCAAGCCCGCGGCCGTGCGGGAGCACATTGTCGGCGCTGATCCGCAGTCCGCCGCGGCGGTAGCCGAGCCGGGCGAAGGCGAGGTCCAGGGCCTTGACGGCCAGGTGGCTGGCGTCGCGCGGCACCTCGTGGGCACCCTCGCCACGCAGGTCGAATTCAAGGCGGGGATCGGCATCCTCGGTGCCGCCGCCGTCGAGCGTCTCGACCACGAGGGTGTCATAGAGGGCGACGGCCAGGCCCAGGCTGTCAAAGCCGGGGCCGAGGTTGGCGCTGGTGGCGGGCACCCGGACGGTGGCGACGAGCCCGGTGGCGGGCACCTTTGCGGTGCCCGCCACCTGCTGCGGTTCTGTCATGAGCACGAGGCCGTCTCTAGGCTTCCAGGCCCAGGGCGGCGGCGACGGTGACGACGTCGTAGGCCACGGACTGGGGCTTCACGGCGCTGCCGTCCACGTTCTTCAGGGCCCAGTCCGGGTCCTTCAGGCCATGGCCGGTGACGGTGATGACGATGGTCTTTCCCGTGGGCACCTCGCCGGCGGCGTGCTTCTTCAGCAGGCCTGCCACGCCGGCGGCGGAGGCGGGCTCCACGAACACGCCTTCCTTGGCGGAGAGCCAGCGGTGCGCGGCGAGGATTTCCTCATCCGTCACGGCCTCGATCAGCCCGCCGGACTCGTCGCGGGCGGCCACGGCCAGATCCCACGAGGCCGGGTTGCCGATGCGGATGGCTGTGGCGATCGTGTCGGGCTCGGAGATCGGGTGGCCGGCCACGAACGGTGCGGCGCCCGCTGCCTGGAAGCCCCACATGATGGGCGTCTTGGTGGAGACAGCGGCCAGCGTGCCCGCGGTGGCGGACTCGTAGGGGGCCGCGTACTCCTTGTAGCCCTTCCAGTAGGCGCTGATGTTGCCGGCGTTGCCAACGGGAAGCAGGTGGTAGTCCGGGGCGTCGCCCAGGGCGTCCACCACTTCGAAGGCACCGGTCTTCTGGCCCTCGATGCGGGCCGGGTTGACCGAGTTCACCAGGAACACCGGGTAGGAGTCGGCCAGCTTGCGGGCCACATCCAGGCAGTTGTCGAAGTTGCCGTCAACCTGCAGCAGGGTGGCACCGTGGGCCACGGCCTGGCTGAGCTTGCCCATGGAGATCTTGCCCTCGGGAACCAGCACGGCGCAGGTCAGCCCGGCGGCGGTGGCGTAGGCAGCCGCGGAGGCGGAGGTGTTGCCGGTGGAGGCGCACACCACGGCCTTGGCCCCGGCGGCGACGGCGGCCGTCATGGCCATCGTCATGCCGCGGTCCTTGAAGCTGCCGGTGGGGTTCATGCCCTCCACCTTCAGGTACACGGTGGAGCCGGTCAGCGCGGAGAGCTTGAGCGCGGGCACCAGCGGAGTGCCACCCTCGCCCAGGGTGATGACCTTGGTCTCGGCGGTGACGGGCAAACGATCGGCGTACTCGCGGACAACGCCGCGCCACTGGTGAGCCACTAGATTCCCTCTACTCTCAGAACACTTGTTACGGAATTGATCACGTCAAGGCCCTTGATGGCCTCGACGGTGGCGGCCAGTGCGGCCTCCGATGCCTCATGCGTGACAAAACGCAGCTCGGCAGAGCTTTCGCCGCCGTTGTGGTGCACGGTCTGGCGCATGGTCTCGATCGAGACGCCGTGCTCGGTGAAGACGGCGGCGATCTTGGACAGCACGCCCGGCTGGTCGGCCGCGTCCACGCCGATGTAGTAGCGGGTGCTGACCGCATCGATGCCCAGCGCCGGCACGAACCTGGTGGTGGTTTCGGTGCGCCCCGGTCCGCCCAGGACCATGCGGCGGGCGGCGGAGACGACGTCGCCCAGCACGGCGGAGGCGGTGGGGGTGCCACCGGCGCCGCGGCCGTAGAACATCAGCTCGCCGGCGGACTGGGCCTCAATGAACACGGCGTTGAACGCGCCGTGCACGGCGGCCAGCGGGTGCTCGCGCGGCAGCAGGGTGGGGTGCACGCGCACGCTCACGCCTTCGCCCACGGTGCCGTCCGCTGCGCTGGTCTCCAGTATTTCGGCGATGGCCAGCAGCTTGATGACATAGCCGGCGTCCTTGGCCGCGGCGATGTCGGCAGCTGTGACCGAGCTGATGCCCTGGCAGTGCACGTTTTCCAGCGCAAAGCGGGTGTGGAAGGACAGCGAGGCCAGGATGGCCGCCTTGGCCGCGGCGTCGTGGCCCTCGACGTCGGCCGTCGGGTCCGCTTCGGCGTAGCCCAGGCGCTGGGCCTCGGCCAGGGCGTCGCCAAACTGGGCGCCCGTGGTGTCCATCTGGTCAAGGATGTAGTTGGTGGTGCCGTTGACGATGCCCAGCACGCGGGTGATCTTGTCCCCGGCCAGCGAGTCGCGGATCAGGCGCAGGATCGGGATCGCACCGGCCACGGCTGCCTCGTAGGAGAGCTGGACGCCGGCGGCGTCGGCCTTCGCGTACAGCGTGGGGCCGTCGGCGGCCAGCAGGGCCTTGTTGCCGCTGACCACCGTGGCGCCGTGTTCGATGGCGTCCAGGATCAGCGTGCGCGCCGGCTCAATGCCACCCATCAGCTCAATGACGATGTCGGCGCTGCGCACCAGGGCGGTGGCATCGGTGGTGAAGAGCTCGCGCGGGAGGTCGACGTCGCGCGGGGCGTCAACATCGCGCACGGCAATGCCGGCCAGCTCGAGGCGGGCACCGGTGCGGGCTTCAAGGGCGTCGGCATCCGCCAGGAGAATGCGGGCCACCTGCGCTCCCACGTTGCCGGCGCCCAGCAGGGCCACTTTGAGTGTTTTGGGTGAGTTGGGAGCCGTGGAATCCACGGCGGTGGTGCGCTCGGTCAAGGTGTTAAGCCCCTAAATCGCGTGCTAGCAAGTCGTCTTCGGTTTCGCCCCGGACAATCAGGCGGGCTGCCCCGTTCCGGACGGCGACCACAGGCGGTCTGGGCACATAGTTGTAGTTGCTGGCCAAGGCCCAGCAGTACGCCCCCGTGCCCGGGACTGCAAGCAGGTCACCGGCCGCTACATCGTTGGGCAGATATACATCTCTAACAACAATGTCGCCGCTCTCGCAATGTTTGCCCACCACTCGGGACAGCGCGGGCGCCGCGGCGGACGTGCGGCTGGCCAAAACGGCCGAATAATCCGCGTCATAGAGCACCGGACGGGCGTTGTCGCTCATTCCACCGTCCACCGACACATAAAGACGCGGAGCCGTAACCACGTCCTGGCCGGCGGCCGCGGAATCGACCTCGACGTTGACGGTTTTCAGCGTGCCGGTCTCGTACAGGGTGAACGTGGTGCTGCCCACGATGGCCCGTCCGGGCTCAATGGAGATCCGCGGCGCGGGAATGCCCAGCGTGGCGCAGGTGGAGCGCACGACGGCGGCCATGGCCGCCGCGATCTCGGCGGCCGGGCGCGGAGTGTCCACGGCCGTGTAGGCGATGCCGTAGCCGCCGCCCAGGTCCAGCTCGGGCAGCGTAATGGAGTGCGTCTGCTGCATCCGGGCCAGAAACGTCAGCAGGCGCTCCGCGGCCAGGGCAAAGCCCTCCGGCTCGAAGATCTGCGAGCCGATGTGGCAGTGCAGTCCCAGCAGGTTGATGCCCTCCGCGGCCGTGGCGGCCGCGACGGCCGCCTCCGCCGGGCTCACGCTGGCGCCGTCTGGGCCCACGGCCCCCGGGGTCCCCGGGCGAGCCTGCGAGTCCGGGGCGGGGTCGGGGTCGGGGTCGGGGAGCATCGAGAGGCCAAACTTCTGGTCCTCGTGGGCGGTGGCAATGAACTCGTGAGTGTGCGCGTGCACACCCGGGGTGAGCCGGAGCATCACGTTGGCCCGCTCGCCGCGGGCGGCGGCGATGGCGGCCACCCGCTCCAGCTCGGCCAGGCTGTCCACCACAATGCGGCCCAGCTTCATGTCCAGGGCGCGGTTGATCTCCGCGGTGGACTTGTTGTTCCCGTGCAGGCCCAAGTTCTCCCCCGCCAGCCCGGCGCGGGCGGCCACGGCCAGCTCGCCGCCGGAGCAGGTGTCCAGGCGCAGGCCCTCGCTGTCCACCCAGCGCGCCACCTCGGTGCAGAGGAAGGACTTGCCGGCGTAGTAGACGTCCACGCCGCCGCAGATGTCCGCAAAGGCGCCATCGAAGGCGTCCTTGAAGGCGCGGGCGCGGGCGCGGAAGTCCGCCTCGGACATGACGAACAGCGGCGTGCCGAACTCTTCCTTCAGCGCGGCGGCGCTGACGCCGTCGACGCTTAGGACGCCGTCAGCGTTGCGGGCCACGTCCTGGGCCCACATCCGCGGCGTGAGCTCGTTCAGGTCCCCGGCGGCGGGCAGCCAGTCCGGGGCCAGCGCGGCGCCGGCAGCGGTGTTGGTGGTGGTTTGCGCTGAGTTTTTCGCTGTATCTTGCGCCATGGCGCCTACATCCTCTCCGGGGCGGAGACACCCAGCAGGCCCAGGCCGTTGGCCAGCACCTGGCGGGTGGCGTCGTTGAGCCACAGGCGGGTCCGGTTGGTGTCGGTGATTTCCTCGTCGCCCATCGGGGTGACGCGGCAGGCGTCGTACCAGCGGTGGTAGGCACCGGCAATGACCTCCAGGTGGCGGGCCACCCGGTGCGGCTCGCGGAAGGCGGCGGCCTGGGCGACGACGCCCGGGAACTGGCCCAGCACGGCGAGCAGCTCGGATTCGGTGGCGTGGCCCAGCGCGGCGGCGTCGAACGCGCTGCGGTCCACCCCGGCGGCCTCGGCATTGCGGCCCACGGCGGCGGTGCGGGCGTGGGCGTACTGGACGTAGAACACCGGGTTCTCGTTGGAGCGCTTGGTCAGCACGTCCAGGTCGATGTCGATGTTGGAATCCGAGGAGAAGCGCGCCAGCGAGTAGCGGGCGGCGTCGGTGCCCACCACCTCCACGAGGTCCTCCATCGTGACGACGGTGCCGGCGCGCTTGGACATGCGCACGGGGGTGCCGTCCTTGACCAGGTTCACCATCTGGCCGATCAGCACCTCCACGCGGTCGGCGTCGTCGCCCATGGCAGCGGCAGCGGCCTTCAGGCGGGCAACATAGCCGTGGTGGTCGGCGCCGAGCATGTAGATGCACAGGTCGAAGCCGCGGTCGCGCTTGTTCTTGAAGTAGGCGATGTCACCGGCGATGTAGGCGGCGTTGCCATCGCTCTTGATGACCACGCGGTCCTTGTCGTCGCCAAAGTCGGTGGAGTTCAGCCACCACGCGCCGTCCTTGAGGTACATGTGGCCGGAACCCTTGAGCTGCTCCAGCAGCTTCTCCACGGCGCCGTCCTCGAAGAGCGAGTTCTCGTGGAAGTAGACGTCAAAGTCCACGCCGAACTCGTGCAGGGACTCGCGGATGGCGGCGAACATGAGCTCCACACCGTGGGCGCGGAACTCCTCCTGCGGGTCCTCGGCGTCGAGGATGTCCGGGTGGGCGTCCTTGACGGCCGCGGCGATGTCCACGATGTACTCGCCGCCGTAGCCGTCCTCCGGAGCGGGCTCGCCCTTGGCGCTGGCCAGCAGCGAGCGGGCAAACTTGTCGATCTGGTTGCCGTGGTCGTTGAAATAGTACTCACGGGTGACGTCCGCGCCCTGGGCCAGGAAGATGCGCGCCAGGGAATCGCCGACGGCGGCCCAGCGGGTGCCGCCGAGGTGGATCGGGCCGGTGGGGTTGGCGGAGACGAACTCGAGGTTGATCTTGGTGCCGGCCATGGCCGTGTTGGTGCCGAAGGCCGCGCCGGCCTCGACGATGGACTTGGCCAGCCCGCCGGCGGCAGCGGCATCCAGGACGATGTTCAGGAAGCCGGGGCCGGCAATCTCCACCTTGGCCACGCCGTCGATCTGCTCCAGGCGGGTGCTGAGCAGCTGCGCAATGGTGCGCGGCGGCACGCCGGCCGGCTTGGCCAGCTGCAGGGCGATGCTGGTGGCCCAGTCTCCGTGCTCGCGGCTCTTCGGGCGCTCCACGCGCACCTCCTTGGGCAGCGCCTCGGCGGGAACGTTCAGTTCACCGGCGGCGGCGGCATCGTGGAGGCAGGTGGTAATGGCGGCAGAAAGTTCTTCAGGAGTCACCGTCCCAGTGTACGTTTGCCGCCCTGCGCTCCCCCAATCGGCGATTAACGGGCCGCCGGGGCGAAATCGTCCTCAAGCATGCGCGGACGGCAAATGACGAACGCACCGGCGCACAGCAGCGCCAGCGTGCCAAAGAGGAACAGGAACGGCACACCCCAGGACCCCGAGGCCTGGTGCAGCAGGCCGAACAGCAGCGGACCGGCGCAGGCGAGCGCATAGCCCATGCCTTGGCTGAAGCCCGACAGCGCGCCGGCCCCCGTGTGGGTGCGGGTGCGGTGGTTGATCATCAGCAGCGACAGCGGGAACGTGCCCGGGCCAAGGCCGGTCAGCACCACCCACAGCCAGGTCGCCGTCGCGGGAGCGAACAGCAGGCCCAGGTACCCGGCCACGAAGCAGCCCAGCATCACCAGCACCATGGGGAACGGATTGGCCATCCGGGCCGCCAACAGCGGAACGAGCAGGCTCATCGGCAGGCCCAGCGCGGCAAAAAGCGCCAGCATGCTGCCGGCGCTGGCGCGGTCCAGCCCGGCCTCCGTCAGGATGGTGGGCAGCCAGGCGAACATCGCATAGGTGTTCAGCGAGGTGCAGCCGAACATGAACGTCAGGCCCCATGCCACCGGCGAGCGCCAGAGGTTCATCTTTCCCGGCGCCGCCGGGGTGGTCCTGGCGCCATGGACGACGACGGCGAGCGCCTGTTCGGCGGGCGTCTGCGCGGCCGTGGGGGCCGTGGGGGCCGGTCCTCCGGCCGGCGCCGAACTCCCGCGGCCGGTGGCGAGCACGCCCAGCCACGGCACCATCGCGACGACGGTGACCCCGGCCCAGGCGGCGAGCGAGACCTGCCAGCCGGCGGCGTCGGCCACCGGCACGGCCAGCTGGGCCGGCAGCGCCGTACCCACGCTCAGCGACGTGACATAGATGGCCGTCATCAGGCCCACCTTGGTGGGGAAGTATTTCTTGACCAGCGGCGGCAGCAGCACATTGCCCGCACCCAGGCCGGCCAACGCCAGCACGGACAGCAGCAGGAACAGACCGGTGCTGGGCACCATCACGCGAAGCAGTTGCCCCACGGTCGCCAGCACCATGGCCACCACGGCCAGCCATTCCAGCGAGGCCCAGCGGATCACATAGGGGGTCAGGAAGCCGAACACGGCGAAGGCGGCCGTGGGCAGCATGCCCAGCAGGCCAATGGTGGCTGCATCCATGGGCAGCTGTGCATCCATGGTGGAGACCAGCGGCGGGACCACCGTCACGGCCGAGCGCAGCGTCAGTGCCACCAGAATGATTCCTGCCGCCACCAACCAGGCGGGTTTGCGCATTGTTGCCATCATTTCTGCAACGTTACCGGCGGACGCGGGCGGTGTGGGGGCGCTGCGGCAATGATGTTCACCACCCGGGGAAGCGGCTGGATCGGCCGTGCGGTGGGCCGATTTCACATTGGGCGCCACCTACCTGATAAGCTCTTTCACGTTCCCTTCGGTGACCACGGTTACCGCGCCCTCGTAGCTCAGGGGATAGAGCGGTTGCCTCCGGAGCAACAGGCCGTAGGTTCGAATCCTATCGAGGGCACAGGAACGAAAGACCCCGCCAGTCCATTGGATTGGCGGGGTTTTTGCATGCCCGCGCCGTCCGCCCCTGCCGCCTCGTTCTGCGGCTGCCTGTCCCGGTCCGGGTAGTAGCTGGTGATGTATCGCATGCCTTCAGCGTAGGAACAATTGCGGACAGCTTTTGTCCTCAATGGCGCGTAGATTGGCGTCCATGTTGGAAACATCCGCCCGGCTGCTGCGGCTGCTCTCCCTGCTGCAGGTCCGCCGGGAGTGGACGGGGGCGGATCTGGCGGAGCCGATGGACGTCACCGAGCGCACTGTGCGCCGGGACATCGGCAAGCTGCGCACCCTGGGCTACCCCATCAATGCCTCCCCCGGCGGCTACCCGCTGGGTGCCGGCGCGGCCCTGCCCCCACTGCTGCTTGACGACAACGAGGCGATCGCCGTCGCCTTAGGCCTGGCCACCGTGGCGGCCGGGCCGGTGGCGGGCATCGGCGAGGCGTCGGTGCGGGCGCTGGCCAAGCTGGAGCAGGTGCTGCCGGCCAGGCTGCGGCCCAAGTTTGCCGCCCTGAAGGCCTCCGTCGCCACCATCGCCTCCCAGGCCTCGCCGGTGGACCCCTCGGTGCTGACAGCCATTTCCGCCGCCGTCGCCGCCCGTCGCGTGCTCAGCTTCGACTACCGGGCCATGGATGCGGCCACCACGCGGCGCAGCGTGGAGCCCTACCGGCTGGTGGATTCGGGGCCCCGCTGGTACCTGGTGGCCTGGGACCTCGACCGGGCGGACTGGCGGACGTTCCGGGTGGACCGGCTGCTGGCGGCCCCGCAGCAGCGCCAGCGCTTCACACCGCGCCCGTTGCCCGACGCTGACCTGGCCGCCTATGTGCACCGGGCGATCACGCGCTCCCCGTACCGCTACGACCTCCACGTGCGCATCCACGCACCCGTAAAGGACGTGGCCGAGCGGATCGGCACCACCATGGCGCAACTGGACGACGACGGCGGCGCCACCTCGGTGCGGATGGGCTGGGACTCGCTCGATGATCCGCTGGCCGAGCTGCCGGCCTACGGCTGGGACTTTGAGATCCTCGCCCCGGCCCAGCTGCGCGACGCCGCGCGCGCCATGGCCGACGGGCTGCGCAACGCCGCGCGGTGACGGGTGCAGCTTGTGGCGGGCGCATAAACTGGGGGCACAATGACTTTGACAATTAGCTACCCCGCTGCCCTGCCGGTCTCCGAGCGCCGCGAGGACCTGATGGCCGCCATTGCCGCCAACCAGGTCACCATCATTGCCGGCGAAACCGGATCCGGAAAGACCACGCAAATCCCCAAGATGTGCCTGGAACTGGGGTTGGCGGAAAAGGGCCTGATCGGCCACACACAGCCGCGCCGGCTGGCCGCGCGCACCGTGGCCGAGCGCATTGCCAGCGAGCTCGACGTCGAAATCGGCCAGGAGGTGGGCTTCCAGGTCCGCTTCACCGGACACGTGGGCCCGGCGACCAAGATCAAGCTCATGACCGACGGCATCCTGCTGGCGGAGATCCAGCGCGACAGGCTGCTGCGCAAATACTCCACGCTGATCATCGATGAGGCGCACGAGCGCAGCCTGAACATCGACTTCATCCTCGGCTACCTGCGCCAGATCCTGCCCAAGCGCCCGGACCTGAAGATCATCATCACCTCCGCCACCATCGATCCGGAGCGCTTCGCGGAGCATTTCGCCTCCCCCGAGGGCCCGGCGCCCATCATCGAGGTCTCCGGGCGCACCTTCCCGGTGGAGATCCGCTACCGCCCGCTCAGCGGCCCGGCCGGCGGCGAGGACGACGACGCGGGTACCGCCGCCACGGACCGCAGGCTCGACGGCGGCAACGCCGAGGAGGACCGCGACCCCGTGGACGCGGTGTGCGACGCGGTCGAGGAGCTTTCCAAGGAGGCGCCGGGCGACGTGCTCATCTTCTTCTCCGGCGAGCGCGAGATCCGCGACGCCACCGAGGCCCTGCGCGGGCGCTTCAAGAACCACCCGCGGCTGCGCGAGGCGGAGATCCTGCCGCTCTTTGCCCGGTTGTCGCTGGCGGAGCAGCATGCCGTCTTCACGCCGGGAAGGCGCAAGCGCATCGTGCTGGCCACCAACGTGGCCGAGACGTCCCTGACGGTGCCCGGCATCAAGTACGTCATCGACACCGGCACGGCGCGCATCTCCCGCTACTCGCACCGCACCAAGGTCCAGCGGCTGCCCATCGAGCGGATCTCCCAGGCCAGCGCCAACCAGCGCTCGGGCCGCTGCGGGCGTGTCAGCGACGGCATCGCCATCCGGCTCTACTCCGAGGAGGATTTCGAGGCCCGCCGCGAGTTCACCGACCCGGAGATCCTGCGCACCAACCTCGCCGCCGTCATCTTGCAGATGTCGGCCATGGGCGTGGCCAACGGCCCCAAGGATGTGGAGGACTTCCCGTTTGTGGAGTCCCCGGACTCCCGGGCGATCACCGACGGCGTCACGCTGCTGCGCGAGCTGGGCGCCGTCACGGCGGCCGGCGCCATCACCGCCGTCGGACGCCAGCTGGCCCAACTCCCGGTGGACCCGCGGCTGGGCCGGATGATCATCGAGGCCGGCAAGCGCGGCTGTGCCAAGGAGGTCATGATCCTCGCCGCGGCGCTGACCATCCAGGATCCGCGCGAGCGCCCCACGGACAAGCAGCAGCTGGCGGCGGAGAAGCACAAGCGCTTTGCCGACGAGAACTCGGACTTCACCGGCTTCTTGAACATGTGGCGCTACATCCAGGAGAAGCAGTCCGAGCTGGGCTCCTCAGCCTTCCGCCGGCTGTGCAAGGCCGAGTTCCTGAACTTCCTGCGCATCCGCGAATGGCAGGACCTGTTCTCCCAGCTCAAGCAGCTGGCCAAGACGCTGGGCATCACCCTCTCCGCCGGCGATGTCGATCCGGTGGGCTCGCACCAGGCGGTCCACATGAGCCTGCTCTCGGGCCTGCTCAGCCACATCGGCCTCTACGACCAGCGCAAGCGCGAATACTCCGGAGCGCGCGGCACCCGCTTTGCCGTGTTCCCCGGCTCGGCGCTGTTCAAGAAGTCCCCGGACTGGGTGATGGCCGCCGAGCTGGTGGAGACCTCCCGGCTCTGGGCCCGGGTGGCCGCCAAGTTCGATCCGCTCTGGGCCGAGGAGGTGGCCCCGGACCTGGTCAAGCGCAGCTACAGCGAGCCGCACTGGTCCAAGAAGATGGGCTCGGTCATGGCCCACGAGAAGGTCACCCTGTACGGGGTGCCGATCGTGCCGGACCGCCGCATCAACTACGGCCGTGTCGACCCCGAGCTCAGCCGTGAGCTGTTCATCCGGCATGCCCTGGTGGAGGGCGATTGGCGCACCCACCACAAGTTCTTCCACCGCAACCAGGCCCTGCTGGCCGAGGTGGAGGAGCTGGAAACCCGCATGCGCCGCCGCGACCTGCGCGTGGACGACGAGGCGCTCTTTGAGTTCTACGACGCGCGGGTGGGTGCCGAGGTGGTCTCGGAACGCCACTTCGACAAGTGGTGGAAGGACGCGCGCCAGGCCAGCCCCACGCTGCTGGACTTCGACCCCGAGCAGATCATGGCCGAGGACGCGTCACAGCTGGACGAGGCGGCCTTCCCCAAGCTGTGGCACCAGGGCGGCTTCGAGCTGCCGCTCTCCTACGAGTTCCACCCCACCGCGCCGGGCGCCGTGCCCAACCCCTCCGACGGCGTGACGGTGCAGGTGCCGCTGCTGTTCCTGAACCAGCTGCACGAGGCACCCTTCCGCTGGCAGATCCCCGGGCTGCGCGCCGAGCTGGTCACGGCACTGATCAAGTCGCTGCCCAAGGCCGTCCGGAAGAACTTCATCCCCGCCCCGGACGTGGCGCGCTCGGCGACGGCGGCGCTCGCGGCCGACTTCGATCCCTCCGTGGACGCGCTGGAACCGTCCCTGGAACTGGCACTGCGCCGGCTCAAGGGCCACGTCATCCCGCCCGGCTCGTGGAACTGGGACGCCGTGCCGGCGCACCTGCGGATGACCTTCCAGGTGGTGGACCGGGCGGGCCGGACCCTCGACGAGGGCCAGGACCTGGCGAAACTGCAGGAGCAGCTGGCCGGCGCCACCCGCCGGGCCATTGCCGAATCCCTCGGGGCGACGCCGAAGACCACGCAGCCGCGGGGTCTCGCTCCCCAGCCGCTCCCCCCGCTCGCAAGCTCGCAGCAGGACCCTCGCGGCCGTGGCCCCAAGCTCGACCAGCCGGAATCGGCAGGCATCCGGGAGCAGTCGGGCCTGGCCGAGTGGACCATTGGCACGCTTCCCCGCGAGGTCAAGCGCCTGGTGGCCGGGCACACCGTCACCGGCTACCCGGCCCTGGTGGACGAGGGGTCCACCTCCGGCGTGCGGGTCTTCCAGACCGAGGCCGCGGCGCTGGCCGCCATGCGCGGCGGCGTCATCCGGCTGCTGGCCCTGCGCGTGCCGTCCCCGGACCGCTATGTGCTGGAGCATCTGAACAACAACGAGAAGCTCACGTTCAGCCAGAACCCGCACGGCAGCGTCACCTCGCTGATCGCGGACTGTGCCCTCGCCGCCATCGACAAGCTGGTTCCGGCGGAACTGCCGTGGACACGGGCGGACTTCGACGCGCTGTACGAGAAGGTCCGCGCGGAGCTGATCGACACCGTCTTTGCCGTCACCGCCGTCGTCGAGCGCATCCTCTCCAGCTCCCGGCGCATCCAGAAGGAGCTCAAGGCGGCCACCAGCCTGTCGCTGATCTCCGCCCTGAACGACATCAAGGGCCAGCTGGAGCTGCTGGTGTACCCGGGGTTTGTCGCCAAGACAGGGTTCGCCCAGCTCAGCCAGCTGCCGCGCTACCTCACCGCCATCGAGCGCCGGCTGGACAAGCTGCCCACCAACGTGGCCCGGGACGGGGCGAGCATGGCCATCGTGCAGCGGCTGGAGGACGACTACGACGACGCCGTGGCCGCCCTGGCGCCGGGCAACACGCACACGGGCGCACTCGAGCCGGTGCGCTGGATGCTCGAGGAGCTGCGCGTGAGCCTCTTCGCCGTCGAGCTCGGAACCGCCTACTCGGTGTCCGAGAAGCGGATCAAGACCGCGCTGAACCAGGCCCTCGCGCCGAAGTAGGCGGGACCCGGGTCTCGACCAAGCGAGGAACGAGCACGTGGAGACCTACGCCTCGGGGACGTGTTCTCCCTGGCCGGCGGCGCGCAGGGCAACCCGGATCTTCTCCGCGTTGGCGTCCAGCACGGCCGGGTCCGGGTGGTGGTCCACTGTGCCGAAGTCGAAATCGGCCATGGAATTGGCCGGCCAGACGTGCACGTGCAGGTGCTCCACCTCGAAGCCCACCACTGACAGCCCCGCCCGGGCCGAGCCAAACGCCTCAACCTGGGCCGCGCCGATGGTCTGCGCCACCAGCATCAGCTTCGTCAGCAGGGCAGGCTCGACGTCGGTCCAGCGGTCCACCTCCTGTCGCGGCACCACCAGCGTGTGGCCGTCCGCCAGCGGGCCGATGGTCAAAAACGCCACCACCTCCGGGTCCTTCCAGACGAAGCGGCCGGGGATGTCGCCGTTGATGATCTTGGTGAAAAGCGTGCTCATGCTGATCCGGTTCCTTTAGAGGGTGGAGGTGTCAAGGACAAAACGGTACTTCACGTCGCCGGCCACCATGCGGTCGTAGGCGTCGTTGAGGCCGGTGGCGGCGACCATCTCGATGTCTGCGGCCACGCCGTGTTCGGCGCAGAAATCCAGCATGTCCTGGGTTTCGGCGATGCCGCCGGTCTGCGAGCCGCCGTAGGCCAGCCGCTTGCTGATCAGCGTGCCGGGATTGATCGCGGGCATGGGCTCCCCGGGCAGGCCCAGCTGGATCAGTGCGCCGTCCCGGGCCAGCGTGCGCAGGTACGGGTTGAGGTCGTGTGCGGCGGCCACGGTGTCGATGATGGCGTTCAGCGAGTCCTTCGCCGCGGCCATGGCGGCCGGATCGGAGGAGAGCACGACGGCGTCAGCACCCAGGTCTGTGGCGGCCCCGGTCTTGCCCGGGGACGTGGTGAAGACGGTGACGGTGGCGCCGAGGGCCTTGGCAATCTTCACGGCCAGGTGGCCCAGCCCGCCGAGCCCGATGACGCCCACGGCGTCGCCCGCCTGGACGTCCAGATAGCGCAGCGGCGAGTAGGTGGTGATGCCGGCGCACAGCAGCGGTGCGGCCGAGGCATGGTCCATGCCCTCCGGGATCCTCAGCACATAGTTCTCATCCACCACGATGGAGCTGGCGTAGCCGCCCTGCGTCACGGCGCCGCCGTTGCGGGCGTCGATCGCCCCGTAGGTGTCGGTGTTGGAGTTGGAGCAGTACTGCTCCTCGCCCTCCAGGCAGGAATCGCACTCGCGGCAGGAATCCACCATGGGGCCCACGCCCACGGTGTCGCCGACGGCGAAGAGGCCCACCGCGGAACCGGTGCGGGTGACCTGGCCGAGAATTTCGTGGCCCGGCACCAGCGGGAAGGTGATGCTGCCCCATTCCTGCCGGATGGTGTGCACGTCGGAGTGGCAGAGGCCGCAGAACTCGATGGCGATCTCGACGTCGTGCGGGCCGGGCTCCCGGCGCTCGATGCTGACGGCTTCCAGACCGGACCCCGGGGACGTGGCGGCGTAGGCCTTGGTGACCGTCATGCGTCCACCCTATCGCCGCCCTCGGGGCGCCCTCCCGCCGCATGCTCCCCCACCGCCACGGGCCGGCCGGGCGTGTTGGACCAGGCGGACCAGGATCCGGGGAACAGTGCGGCCCTGACGCCGGCAATCTCCAGCGCCGCGATCTGGTGGGCGGCTGTCACACCGGAGCCGCAGTACACCGCGACGTCGGTGCCCCCGGTGATGCCCAGGGCGGCAAAACGTTCGCGCAGCTTGGCGGCCGGGAGGAAGCGCTGGTCCGGGGCCAGGTTGGCCATCGTCGGGGCACTGAGAGCGCCGGGGATGTGCCCGGCCTCAGGGTCCATGGGTTCCACCTCGCCGCGGTACCGCTCCCCCGCCCGGGCATCGAGCAGCACGCCGTGGGACGGCCAGCCGGCCGTCCCGTCGATGTCCGCCGTTTCCCGGTGGCCAAAGTGTGGCCCGGCCGTGCCAGGAATAGGGAGCACCTCGCCGGATTCCAGCGCGTGCCCGGCCGCGCGCCAGGCGCGCAGGCCGCCGTCGAGCAGCCGCACGTCCGCCCAGCCGGCGTGGCCCAGCAGCCACCAGAGCCTGGCCGCGGCGGCGTTGCCGGCGTCGTCGTAGGCCACCACCGTGTCCCCGGGGTCCAGGCCCCAGCGGCGCATGGCGGCGGCAAAGTCCGCCTCGGCGGGCAGCGGGTGCCGGCCCTCGGACGGTTCCCCGTGGCCGGCCAGCTCGGTGTCCAAGGAAACAAAGACGGCACCGGGCAGGTGGCCGTCGAGGTAGTGCTGGTGGCCATGCGGATCCCCCAGCGCCCAGCGCACATCCAGCAGCACCGTCCGTTCCCCCGCGTCCAGCCGTCCGGCCAGGGTCTCGACGTCGATCAAAATGCCCACAAAGTCCTCCTCGTTGCCGTCTCCCACCACTGTAGGGGCTGGGAGTGTCCACTACGCTGGAACGCATGGATACGCCGTCGAACTCCCCCGCGAATTCTCCCTCCAGGGAATGGACGCACAAGGCCCTGCGCACCATCGAGGCCGAGAACAACAGGAGCGCTGACACGCACCTGTATTCCATCCCATTGCCGGAGCAGTGGGGGGTCCAGCTGTACCTCAAGGACGAGTCCTGCCACCGCACCGGGAGCCTGAAGCACCGGCTGGCCCGGTCTCTGTTCCTCTTTGGCCTGGTCAATGGCTGGATCGCCGAGGGCACCACCATTGTGGAGGCCAGCTCCGGCAGCACCGCCGTGTCCGAGGCCTACTTCGCCCAGCTGCTTGGACTGCCGTTCGTGGCCGTCATGACGCGCAGCACCAGCGCCGAGAAGGTGACACTGATCGAGCAGTATGGCGGGCGCTGCCACTTTGTGGACCGCGCCGAGGAGGTCTACCAGGCCGCAGCGGACATCGCCCGGAGCACCGGCGGGCACTACATGGACCAGTTCAGCTATGCGGAGCGGGCCACCGACTGGCGCGGCAACAACAACATTGCCGAATCCATCTTCGACCAGCTGGCCCTGGAGGAGCATCCGGTGCCGCGCTGGATCGTGGTGGGCGCCGGCACCGGCGGCACCAGCGCCACCATCGGCCGGTACCTGCGCTACCATCGCCACGCCACCGAGCTGGCCGTGGTCGATCCGGAGAACTCCGCCTTCTACGGCGCCTGGCACAACCGGGACGCCGGCCACACCACTGGCATGTCCTCGCGGATCGAGGGCATTGGCCGCCCGCGGATGGAGCCCAGCTTTGTGCCGGCCGTCATCGACACCATGATCCAGGTGCCCGACGCCGCCTCCGTGGCCGCCATGGAACATCTGCACGCACTCACCGGCCTGTCCGCGGGCCCCTCTACCGGCACCAACCTTTGGGGCGTGTGGCAGCTGGTGGCGGGCATGGTGGCCCGGGGCGAACGCGGCAGCGTGGTGACGCTGATGTGCGACGGCGGCGAGCGCTATGCGGGCAGCTACGGCAACCCGGCATGGCTGGCCGAGAAGGGGCTGGAACCCGGCGCCCATGCCCAGACGCTGGAGTCCTTCTTCGCCACCGGCCGGTGGGAGGGCTAGCGCTTTCGGGCCGCCCTAGGACTGTGCTGAACAATTTGGGTGGTTTAAGGCGCGCCTGCTGGACTTCGGGTCCTGGTCCTTAAGACTGGATGCATGCAAGGAATTGAAGAGGCCCAGCGCGGGTATTTGGATGTGGAGGCGCTGGCCGGGGAGCTGTTGGCCCCGGGGAGTGCCTACGCGTTTCTGGCCGGGCACCGCTCGGAGCTTTTCCCGGACTCGATGATGGAGGACCTGTTTCCCTCCACCCGGGGCAGGCCCTCGATCCCGGCCGCGGTCATCGGCACCGTCCTGGTCCTGCAGGCCCTGGAGGGTCTCTCGGACCGGGCCGCCGCCGAAGCCTTGACCTTTGACCTGCGGTGGAAGGCCGCCTGCGGGTACGGGCTGACCGAGACCGCGTTCCATCCCACGGCGCTGGTGCATTGGCGCAACCGCCTGCGCGGCAGCAGCAACCCGCACCGCATCACCGAAGCCGTCGCCCAGGTCATCACCGCGACCGGTGTCCTCACCGGCCGGCACCGCCGGGCGGTGGATTCGACCGTGTTCGCCGATGCGGTGGCCCGGCAGGACACCATCACCCAGCTGATTGCCGTGATCCGCCGTTTCGGCAGGGCCATGGAGCACGGGGCCACGCTCATGGCGGTCCATGCCACCTCCTACGATTACTCGCACGTGGGCAAGCCGGACATCGCCTGGGACGACAAGGAAGCGAAGGACGCCCTGGTCTCGGGGCTGGTCACCGACGCCCTGGCCCTGCTTGGCGCGGTGGATCCCGACACCCTGGAAGAAGACTCGCCGCAGGCGCAGGCCTACGTGCTGCTGGCGTTGGTTTCGGGCCAGGACGTGGAGCCGGCCGAGGGTTCCGACGGCACCGACGGGCGGTGGCGGATCGCCCGGAAGGTCGCCCGGGACCGGATGGTCTCCATCGTGGATCCCGAGGCCAGGCACGCGCACAAGTCCCGCTCGGTGATGATGGACGGGTTCAAGGGACACATCATTGCCGAACCGGAAACCGGGCTCTACACCAGCGCCGTGATGACCCGGGCCGCCGGCCCCGGTTCCAGCGACGCGGAGGCCGGAATCGGGCTGGCCGCCGCCGATCCGACCATGAAGGATACGGAGGTTGACTACCAAATGCTTGGCGATTCGGCCTACGGCTCCGGGCCCATGCTCGAACACCTCGACGGGGCCGGGCACCAGGGGCTGGTCAAGCCCAGGCCGCTGCGCCCGGCAGTGCCCGGCGGCTACGACCTGGACGACTTCACCCACGACGAAGCAAAGAACACGCTCACCTGCCCCAAAGGTGAGGTGCGCACCATCAGCGCCAGAGGCAACGTGAACTTCGGCACCGCCTGCAAGGCCTGCCCGCTGCGGGAGAAATGCACCACGGCCAAGGGCGGGCGCAAGGTCGTCATCACCGTCCACCACGCCCGCCAGCGCGCCCACCGGGCCGCCGCCCTCGAGCCCGGGTTCCGGCACGACTACCGGGCCCACCGGCCCCTGGTGGAACGGTCCATCGGCTGGCTGGTCGCCGGAGGCAACCGGGCCCTGAGATACCGGGGAGTTGAAAAGAACAACGCCTGGCTGCAGGTCCGCACCGCCGCGCTGAACCTCCGGCGACTCCTGAAACTGGGCCTCACCCGCCACAACGGGGCCTGGGCCCTGGGATAAGACCCGGAAAGGGCCCCCACCCCGGTCCTGGGCCAAATCCCAGCCGCGGGGAGCCACGAACGGAGGTACAAGGCCCGCAAAAATCACGAACCAGATCTCCGGCGATCAGAAAGGAGACCCCCAGCGGGCCGCCAAAGGCCCCGGAAAGGTGCGACAGCCAAACCCGCGGCCCCGAATTGCCCCTTGTTCAGCGCCCTCCTAGCGCGGATCGGCCACCTGCCCCATGAACAGCGGCAGGCCCGTCTCGGTGTCCACGATCTGGTAGCTGAAGGATCGGTCGACGGCCAGCCTGAGAGCAGGCACAGGAATCTGGCCGGAGACGGCCATGCCGTTGATCTGGGTGACGGCCGCGGCCACCGTCCCCTTTTCCGCCACCGTGATGGTGGCGGCCTGCGCCGCAGCCGTGACCACCAGCCCCGGCTGGATGGCGTTGAAATCAGCCTCCGGTCCCAGCGCCAGGACCAGGCCCATCGCTTTGAGCATGGGCTCCAGGTCCATCGTGGTCGCGTGGTCCCATGTGGGCAGGGAAAGGTCGACGGCGGTGGACCCGGCTTCGGACAGGGCGGCGGCAACCTCCCGGGCGCGCTCCGGGGACAGCGACGGCGGTGATACGACGGCGGGCAGGACCACGCGCAGGGCGAATCTTTCCCCATAGGGGATGTCGATGGCCTGCCAGCCGGGCCCCTCGGCGAACGGCACGGTGAGGAGTCCGTTCATCGTGGGCACCATGGCCTTGCCGCCACCGGCGGTGGTGAATTCTGCATCGTGCGTGGCGTTGGCGCTGAACGGGGTCTGCCAGGCGGCCGCAAAGAAGGTCGAGTTCAGCAGGCTGAGGGTGTCCTCCGGGCGGTACTCCGCCGGTGCTTCCTTGATCCGGCCGCCGGTGTTCTTGCTGGCCCAGGCATCGATCTGGCCCTTGGTGGCCGCGGCGTCGGCGAAATCCACCGGAAAGACGCCGGCCCCGTATTGGGCGGCCAGGGTGTGCAGATAGCCTTCGCCGGTTGGCTGGCTCTTGTCCACGAACAGCCCGTCGGCCAAGTGCAGCAGGGGCGTGGCTGGGGGTTCCTTGTCGTCCACCGAGCCGGGATCGCCGTCGTTCGTGGCCAGGGCCGAGAGCAGGGCGTTCATGGCTTCGTCCCGGCCCTGGGCCGGAAGGCCCAGCACGGAATCCAGCTCGTCCGCAGTCGCCCCTGACGCCCCCGTCCGGAGCATGGCCAGCGCCACGAGCAGGCTGGCCGGCGAGCCCACCACGTTGCCGTCGCCACCGGCGTCGACCAGCCGGGTGCCCAGGACGAGCGCGGCATCGGACAACTGCCGGATCTGGCCCGTGTAGTCCGCGCCGCCGGCGTGGATGCGCTCGACGCCAGCAGCCCGCAGCTCGGCCGGCGGCTGCGCGCCGCAGCCGGACAGGGACAGGGCCGCTGCGAGGAGCAGCGCCCCGGGTGCCGCAGTCCGATTCTTCATGGCTACACCTCCACGGACTCCCTGGCGGCCAGGTGGCGGAATTCGGTGCCGTATTGTGCACCGATCCGCTTCACATGCGCCTCGGTGAAGGCCAGCCCGTTCTCGTTAAGCAGTGCATCGTGGATCTGGAACGCCCGGGGCGCCCGCACCGAGGCGACGAAGTCGACCACCTCGCCCACCTTGGACCAGGGTGCATGGATGGGGACCAGCAGCGTCTGCACTCCGATGCCGGGCGGCACGATGAGCGAGTCCCCGGGGTGGTAGACGTTCCCGTCCACCAGGTACCCCACGTTCGCCACCACCGGAATGGAGGGGTGGATCAGCGCGTGCTGGCCGCCAAAGGTCTGGATGGCAAACCCGGCCACCTCGAAGGATGCCCCCGGGACGGCGTCGTGGATCCGCTCCGCCGCGGCCGGGGCCGCCGCACGCAGGGCCGTGGCCACGCCGGCCGGCGCATGGACCACCAAGGCGGGGGCCGCCGCCAGGGCTGCCACCACGGCGTCGGTGTTGAGGTGGTCGCCGTGTTCATGGGTGACCAGGACGGCGTCGGCTCCATCCAGCGCGGGGCCGGTTTCGGAGAAGCCACCCGGGTCCAGGGTGAGGACGCGGCCGTCCTGTTCGAGGCGGACACAGGCATGGGTGAATTTGGTCAGCTTCATGGAGCCCAGCCTAGTGCTTGAGGGGCATCAATCGGGCGCAGCCAGCGGCCAATCCATGGACCCGCTCCGCGGCGGACTGACCCCGTGGGTTAAGCTGGGTGTGGGGAAAATCCCCGCACAGGAAGGCAGCACCCACCATGTCCCAGGCACCAGCGGCCCAGCGCGTCACGAAGCAGCGCGTGGCCGTCAGCGCTGCCCTGGACACGCTTGACGACTTTGTCAGCACCCAGGAGCTCTACCGCCTGCTGCACCAGAACGGCGTGAGCGTCTCGCTGGCCACCACCTACCGGATCCTGGCCTCCATGGCCGAGGAGGGCCTGGTGGACACCCTGCGCAACGGCGAGGGCGAGGCCGTCTACCGCCGCTGCTCCGTCACCGCCCACCACCACCACCTGCTCTGCCGCCAGTGCGGCAAGGCCGTGGAGATCGAGGCCCCGGCGGTGGAGAGCTGGGCGGCGCGGATCGCCAAGGAACACGGGTTCACCGCCGTGCAGCACACCGTGGAAATCTTCGGCCTCTGCCCGGAGTGCTCCGCCGCGCAGGCGTCCGCGGCCCTCTAGGAGGGCGCCACCACCTCTTCCACCTCCAGCAGGGCCGCGTTCTCGTCCGCGAGGCGGGTCCGGCGGACGCTCCACAGATGGGTGAGCAGCATCAGCACCGTGCCCGGCACCAGCCACAGGGCCAGCTTGAGCGCATCGAAGCCAAAGTTCTGCCCGGGGAAGTACACCAGCGTCTGGACAGCATGCAGCCAGGCCGCGCCGTTCCAGAAGGCATTGAGCCCGGCGAACAGTCCGGGTTGCAGCTCCGGGGCGAAGATTCCACCCGAACTGGTGAAGTTCAGCGCCACGAAACACAGCGTCAGCACCGGCGTGGTCCACTGCCGCAGCAACGGATGCAGCCCCAGGCCCACCAGGACAATGGCCGCCACATAGAGCCAGGAGAACAGCCAGACCGCCCACTGGCCGGTGTCGATGACATGGTAGACGGGTCCGGCCACGACGACGCCGATCGCCGCCACCACCGCCGAGGCCGCGGCGGCCAGGCCAAAGCGCCAGGCCATCGGGAACCGGCCCATGGCGCCGGCAATCGGGATGGCGCTGGCGTAGCCGCCGATGCTCAGGGCCACCAGCAGGAAGAACTGCCCCTGCCCCGTGGTGTCGTGGGCGCCGGCCGGCACCACGTCCACCACCTCCAACGGCAGGTGCTGTTGGTAGGCAATGGGCCCGAACACCTTTTGCGCCACGCTGGCGCTGGTCTCCGAGGCGGCACTGGAGACGAACAGCGTGGCCCCGCCCTCGCCGGGCGCATAGGCGGCCACAATCTCGCGGCTGGCGACCAGGGCGCGGGCGGCATCGGCGTCGGCCACTGTGCGCACATCCAGCTCCTGGTACGCGGAGTCGTTGAGCGTCTGCGCAAACACCGCCGCGGCCGGTGTGCCGCCAACGACGGCGACGGGCAGGTTGTGCGGCTCGGGCTGGTGGAAGGCGCCCAGATAGGCCAGGCCCATCACCGCGGAGAGGACAAACGGAATGAGCATGGTCAGCCCCAGGCCCTTCCAGACCCGGGCCGGCGGCAGGGGCTGGCTGCGCGCGAGGCGGCCCCGGCCGGGCATCCGGTGCGGAGCCGCCAGCCGGTGCGGGACCGGTCCGGCCGGAGGAATGGGATCAATGGTCGCTAGATGGGTGCTGTGTGTAGTCATCGTCCCTCCAGCCTACGCTCAATGTTGCATTGTGCAACATTGAGAGTTGTCCGATGCAACACAGCTAGACTCGGGGCATGGGTACGCATCCGCGCGACGATGATCTGCAGGCCGTCTACGAGCACCTCCTCACCGTCACCCGCCGGGGGTCGGCACGGTCCCGGCGGCTCAGTGAGCCGCTGAGTTTTGTGGAGCATTCGCTGGTGCGCTTTGTTGCCTCGCGGCCGGGGGTCCGGGCCACGGACATCGCCGCCGCCTTCGCGCTCAACCGCTCAACCGTCTCGCGCCAGGTCAATACGCTCATCGAGCTGGGCCTGGTGGCCTATGCCACGTCGGGGGCCGAGGAGCCGGGCCGCGGACGTGTCCTTGGCCTCACCGAGCACGGCCGCGCGCAGCTCGCCAACTCCGCCGCGGCCCAGCGGGCCGTGCTGACCGAGCGCCTCAATGGCTGGTCCGACGCGGATGTTGCAGCCTTTGCGGCCATGCTGGCACGCTTCAACGAGGGAGCGGACGAGCCTACGCACGGCCAAGGAGGCTTCCAAGCCTCCGGCTAGGCTTGAAGCATGTACTTCATCGTTGTGAAATTCCCGGTCAAGCCCGAGCACGCCGAGTCCTTTATGGAGCTGGTGGGCCCCTTCACCTCCGCCACCCGCGCCGAACCCGGCAATCTCTGGTTCGACTGGTCGCGCAGCGTGGAGGACCCCAACGAGTTCATCCTCATCGAGGCGTTCGCCGACGACGACGCAGCGGTCGCCCACGTCAACAGCGACCACTTCAAGGCCGGGCTTGACTCCATGCGCCCCGCCCTGGCTGCCACCCCGAAGATCGTCTCCCGCAAGGTGGACGGGGCGGACTGGGATGCCATGGGCGAGCTGGCGATCGACGCCGGCTAAGGCTGCCGTAGGGCTCGCGGCTAGGGCTCGCGGCGCAGCGGCGGCACGAACAGGCCCAGCGGCTCGCGCACCCACCACGCCCCCGAACTGCGCCATTCGCGCCACGTGGTGTACCTGTAGCGGTACACCCGGGCCCGGATCCAGCGCGGCCCCCGGCCGGCGAAGGGATCGTGCCGGAGCAGCTTCAGGGTGGCGGCGTCGCCGGCCAAGAGCTTGTTCAGCAGCGGCACAAACCAGTTCAGCCCCGGCGAGCCCAGGGCCAGGAACCACATCAGCCAGTCCAGCCGCAGGTGGTAGGGCGCGCATTGGCGCGGCAACCGGCCCGGCTCCCCCGGCTTGCCGTGGAACCCGTACTCCAGCCACTGCGCATGGTCCGGATCGGCGTCGTCGGTGCCCTCGACCGCCACCTCGTAGCGGTTCCGGGTGATGGAGCCGAACGCGCCATAGGCGTTGCCCAGCCGCCAACGGTTGAAGCTGGCATTCATCAGCTGGTAGTGCGAGAACAGGTTGCGCAGCGGCAGCCAGGACAGCGCCACCAGCAACAGCGCCGCAGCCAAGGCAACGACGGCGAACCAGAGCGGGGTGCCCTCCCGCGCCGGAGCCCCGGGGGCAATCCCCGGCAGCACCGATGCCACCGGCCCGTCCGCCAGCGCCGAGGCGGCCAGCACGATGGTCAGTGCGTTCAACCAGGCAAAATTCCCCGAGAGCACCAGCCAGAACTGGGTGGCAATGATGATGGTGGCGGCCACGCTGGCCACCGGCTGCGGGGCGAAGAGGAAGAAGGGCACCACCAGCTGGGCGAAGTGGTTGCCCAGCACCTCCACCCGGTGCAGCGGCTTGGGCAGGTGGTGGAACCACCAGCTGAGCGGATTGGGCATGGGCTGGGTCTCGTGGTGGTAGTAGAGCGCGGTGAGGTCGCGCCAGCAGGAATCGCCGCGGATCTTGATCATCCCGGCGCCGAACTCCAGCCGGAACACCAGCCAGCGGATCAGCCAGAGGATGGCCACCGGTGCCGGCACCGCATTGGAGCCCAGGAATGCCGCCATGAAACCGGCTTCCAGGAGCAGAATCTCCCAGCCGAAGCCGTAGAACACCTGGCCCACGTTGACGATCGACATGTACAACAGCCAGACGGCAATGAAGGCGGCGAACGGCAGCCACGGCGGGCCCAGCTGCGGCAGGCCCAGCACCAGGGTGAGGGCGACGGCGGCGCCGGCGGCACAGACCGCCCGCAGCAGGGGATCCGAATAGCGCCAGCTGAACAATGTGGGTCCGGGCGTGCGGACGGTCCGCGCCAGATAGCGCGGCACCGGCAGCAGCCCGTGCTCGCCCAGCAGGGCGGGGAACTGGGCGGCGCTGGAAATGAACGCGATGAGGTAGATCCCGGCAACGCCGCGCTGCAGGATCAGCCGCGCCAGCTCGTATCCGCTGGAATCAAGGAGATCCAGCACACTTCAACGCTAGGACGCCGGCGCGGTCCCGGCAAGCAGGGCGGTGCTCCAAGGCCTCGGTGATCGACCAAGGTATGGTGGTCGACCAAGGCCGCTTGCGGCCGCGCGGAGACCCGGCCGCGGGCTACGCGGGGCGGACCGTCCAGCCGTGCCGGCGGCGCCAGGCCCCGATGGCCCGGCAGAGCACGTAGATCAGGAAGGACAGCGTGGTGACGTAGGGGCTGATCGGGATGCTGCCGCCCAGGGCCAGCGTGATGCCGCCCACCGTGGACACCATCGCGAAGGACACGCTGAGCAGTACCACGGCCTTGGGCGCGGCCGTCACCTGCAGGGCCGCGGCCGCGGGGGTGATCAGCAGCGCCAGCACCAGCAGGGCACCCACCACCTGGATGGAGAGGGCGACGGCGATCCCCAGCAGGAACATGAACACCAGGGACAGCCCGCGCACCGGCACGCCGCGCGCCACGGCGATCTCCGGGTCGGCACTGGCAAAGGTCAACGGGCGCCAGATGGCCACCAGCGCTGCCACCACCAGCAGCGCCGTGGCGGCCAGCACGGAGAGCTGGGCCGAGTCCACGGCCACGATCTGGCCGGTCAGCAGGCCAAACTTGTTGGCCGCCCTCCCCTGGTAGAGCGAGAGGAACAGGATGCCCAGGCCCAGGCCGAAGGGCATGATCACCCCGATCACCGAGTTCCTGTCGCGCGCCCGGACCCCCATGACGCCCAGCAGCAGCGCCGCCAGCACGGAGCCTGCCAGCGAGCCGAAGATGACGTCGGCACCGATCAGCAGGGCAAACGCGGCCCCGGCAAAGGAGAGCTCGGCAATGCCGTGCACCGCAAAGGCCAGGTCCCGCATCATGACGAAGGTGCCCACCAGCCCGCCGAGCAGGCCCAGGATGGCCCCGGCCAGCAGGGAATCGCGGAACAGCGGCAGGAGCTCGCCGTAGTTGGAAAAGTTGAAGACGGCGTCCAGAAATGAATTCCAGTCCATCAGTGCTCCTCCCCGAAGACGTCGCCGCCGTGGCTGCCGGTCCCATCGGGCCCGTGCCCGTGGGTGGTCGCGTCAGGCAGTCCCACCACCACGATCCGGCCGTTGGTGTGCAACACCTCGACATGGGTGTTGTAGAGCTCGGAGAGGACCTCCGTGGTCATCACCTCCGCAGGGGTTCCCACCCGGAACCGGCCGCCGGCCAGGTAGAGCACCCGGTCCACGTGGTCCAGGATGGGGTTGATCTCGTGCGTGACAAAGACGACGGCGGTGGAGTGCGCCGTGGCCTGCTCCCCCACCAGGGCGCTGACGGCCTTCTGGTGGGCCAGGTCCAGGGAGAGCAGGGGCTCGTCGCACAGCAGGACCTCGGGCGAGGTGGCCAGCGCCTGGGCCACGCGCAGGCGCTGCTGCTCGCCGCCGGAAAGCATGCCCACCGGCACATTGGCGTAGCTGGCCGCGCCGACCTGCTCCAGCAGGGCATCGACGCGCTCGCGGTGTGCCCGCCCGCCCAGCCGGATGCCCCAGCGGTGGCCGTCCAGCCCCATGCCCACCAGGTCCCTGGCCCGCAGCGGGGTGTCGGGGGCGAAGCCCTTTTGCTGCGGGACGTAGCCGATGTGGTTGCTGCCGCGCCGGGCCGGCTCGCCGCCGATGTGCACCGTGCCACCGCTGAGCGGGACCAGTCCCAGCAGGACCTTCAGGAAGCTGGTCTTGCCGCTGCCGTTGGGGCCCAGGACGGCGAAGAATTCGCCGGCCTGGATGTCCAGGTCCAGCCCGTCCCAGAGTGTGCGGTCGCCGTAGCTAAGCCGTGCATCGCGCAGGCTAACAACAGGTGCGGGCATTGGATTCCTTGGATCGTGGGGCGGCGGGGCCGCTGACGCACCGCGGCACCCCTACAGCTTATGGGTCGGCTAACGGCGCAGGGCGGATTCAATGTCGGCGACGTTCGTGCCCATCCAGCCGGCGTAGTCCGTGCCCGCGGGCAGCGTCTCGCTGAAGTCGACCACCGGCACATGGGCGGCCTCGGCGGCCTTCTTCACCAGCTCGGTGGCCGGCCCCTCGGTCTGGGTGTTGTAGGCCAGGAACTTCACCGTTCCGGAGCCCATCAGGTCAGTGGCCTCCTTCAGCACCGTGGCCGGCACATCCGTGCCCTCCTCGATCGCCTGGCTGAAGCCGGCGGGGGTCTTGTTCGCCAGACCCGCGGCCTCAAGCAGGTACAGCGGCACCGGCTCGGTCACGGCCACCGGCGCTCCGCCGTCGGCCGCCTTCAGCGCCGCCAGCCGGGTCTCCAAGCCGCCCAGGGTGGCCTTGAAGGCTGTGGCGTTGGCCGTGAAGGTGGCCGCATGGGCCGAGTCCAGGGCACCGAACCGCGCGGCGAGCGTGTCGGCCAGCGTCCCCATCGTGGACAGGTTGTACCAGAGGTGCTCGTTGAACCCGTCTCCGGTCGTCAGGCCGGAGAGCTGGACCACGTTGAGCAGCTTGGCCGCGTCCAGCTGGCCGCCGGCCAACTTGTCGAAGAAGTCGTCGTAGCCGCCGCCGTTTTCGATGCCCAGCGCGGCCTTGGAGACGGCCAGCTTGTCCTGCGCCGTGGCCTCGTAGGAATGGGGATCTTGGCCGGGCTTGGCAATGATCGAATGCACGCTGACCCGCTCGCCACCGATGGCCTCGGCAATGCTGCCGTAGACGTTGGTCGAGGCGACGACGGCGATGGTCCCGCCGGCCGCGCTGGGCTCCGCGGCCGGCCCGGCGCCGCCGCAGGCCGCGAGGCTTCCGGTCAGCGCCAGGGCCAATGCGGCCAGGACTGTGGCACGGGTTCGGGGCAGGCGGTGCAGCATGGGACCTCGGTTCAATCTAAATGAGAACGTTTACCAATAAGGATGGATTCAGCATAACCCAAATGGGAATCATTCGCATAAAGCCCCGAGGTCCCGGCTAGCCGCGCTCCGATCCGTTGGTGCGCCGCCAGACCTCGGCCTGGGTGGCATCGTCGATCTCGCCCACCAGCTGCTCGATGACGTCCTCGAGGAACAGCACTCCGGTGGTGGTGCCGACGTCGGACACCACGCGCGCCAGATGCGAGCCGGTGCGCTGCATGGTGGCCAGGGCATCCTCGATCTCCGTCGTTTCGCCCACCGTCACGAGTTTGCGGATCCGGCCGCGGGAAATCGGCCGGTTGTAGCCCTCGGGGCTGATGGTCAGGACGTCCTTCAGGTGCATGTAGCCGGCCAGGAAGGCCTCGCCATCGGCCACGACGAAGCGTGAGAACCCTGTCCGCCGGACCAGGTTTTCCATGTCCGCCGGCGTGGCGCCGTCGTCCAGGTAGACCAGGTCCGCCAGCGGCACCATCACGGAGCCGGCGGTCAGCGAGGAGAACTCCAGCGCACCGGTAATGAGGCCCGTCTGGTCCACCACCAACCCACGCCGGGTGGACTCCTGGACGATGCTCTGCACCTCTTCCAGCGTGAAGCTGGAGGAGACCTCGTCCTTTGGCTCGATCCCGAACAGCCGCACAATGTGGTTGGCGGACCAGTTCAGCGCCGTGATGACCGGTTTGACGCCCTTGCCGATGAAGACCAGCGGCGGGGCCAGCAGCAGCGCCGCCTTGTCCGCCGCGGAGACGGAGATGTTCTTCGGCACCATCTCGCCAAAGGTCACGTGCAGGAACGTGACGATCAGCAGGGCGATGACAAAGGCCACCGGCCCCACCACGTCGTCGGAGAGGCCCAGCGCGTGCAGTGGATCGGCCAGCAGGTGGTGGATGGCGGGCTCGGCCACGTTGAGGATCAGCAGCGAACACACGGTGATGCCCAGCTGCGAGCAGGCCAACATCAGCGAGACGTTTTCCATCGCCGCCAGCGTGGTCTTGGCCCGGGCGGACCCGGCCTCGGCCAGCGGTTCGATCTGGCTGCGCCGGGCGGACATGATGGCAAACTCTGCCGCCACAAAGAAGGCGTTGCCCAGCAGCAGGACCACCAGCCAGAGAATTCCTGCCCAGCCGCTCATGCCGCACCTCCGTTGCCCGGGCGGGTGCCGCCGTCGCCGTCGGTACAAACCGGCGCCGGCACAAACCGGATCCGGTCGATGCGGCGCTGTTCCAGCCGCTCCACCTCAAGCGCTCCACCGTCCACCGGGACGCTGTCGCCCAGGACGGGGATGCGGCCGAGCGCGGCCATCATGAAGCCGCCCACCGTCTCGTAGCTGGACTCGTCCGGGACGCTCAGGCCCGGGATCTGCTCCGAGGCCTCGTCCGGCCGGAGCATGCCGGGGAAATGCCAGCAGCCGTCCTCGGAGCGCTTGACCCCGGGCCGGGACCTGTCGTGCTCATCGGAGACCTCGCCGACGATTTCCTCCACCAGGTCCTCCAAGGTGGTGATGCCGGCGGTGCCGCCGTATTCGTCCACCACCACGGCCAGCTGCAGGTTGCCCCCGCGCAGCTGGAGCAGCAGGGCGTCCAGGTGGATGGTCTCGGGCACGCGCATGACGTCCGTCATGATGGCGCCGGCCTGGACCTCGCCGCGCTTGTGCGCGGGGATGGCCACGGCCTTCTTCACGTGTGCCACGCCCTTGATGTCATCACTGGATTCGCCCACCACCGGGAAGCGCGAGTATCCCGTGCGCCGGGCGGCGTCGATGATCTCCTGGACGGGACTGTCGGCGTCGATGGTTTCCACCCGCATGCGCGGGGTCATGACGTCCGCCGCGGTGCGGTCGGAGAAGCTCAGGGTCCGCGCCACAAAGCGTGCCGTACCCGGATCCAGGGTGCCCATGGCGGCCGAGCGGCGCACCAGGGAGGCCAGTTCCGCGGGCGTGCGGGCGCCGGAGATCTCTTCCTTGGCCTCCAGCCCGAACAGGTTCAGCACCTTGTTGGAGAAGCCGTTGAGCACCACGATGGCGGGCTTGAAGAGGGCCGTGAACACCAGCTGCGGGCGGGCCACGGCCTTGCCGATCTCAAAGGAGCGCGAGATGGCCATGTTCTTGGGCACCAGCTCGCCGATCAGCATGGAGAGCAGCGTGGCCACCACCATGGCCGTAGTGAGGGCCACCGGTGCCACGCTGGCCGGCGGAAGCCCGACGGCGGTGAGCGGGCCGCGCAGCAGTCCGCCCAGGGCGGGCTCCATGACGAAGCCCGTCATCAGCGTCGTCAAGGTGATGCCGAGCTGGCAGCTGGAGAGCTGGGTGGAGAGGGATTTGAGGCAATGCAGCAGCGGAGCGGCGGCATGGTCGCCGTTGTCGACGGCGCGCTGGACGCTGGACTGGTCCAGGGCGACAAGGGAGAACTCAACGGCCACAAAGAAGCCGGTGCCCAGGATCAGCAGCAGTCCGCCCAGCAGGAGGAGCCATTCCATTACGGCGCCACCCCTTGGACGGTGCAGCCGGGCGCAGGGCCTCGGGCAGGCGGAGGGTGGTCGGCGCCGGGGCCGGCCGGGGAAAGCGTGGAGGTACGGTGGGCGCGGGTGCGGGGTCTGCCGGCATGGGCGGGGTTCGCTTCGGTGCTGTGTGCACCGTGCGAGGACCCCGGGCGCCGGCCCCTAGAGTTGCTGTCCATAGGATTTTCAGTCTACATGAGCGGGTTTTATCCCCACGCGCGTGCGCCGGTCCGCAACCGGCTCAGGCCAGGGCGCTGCCGGGCCCCAGCGTGTGGAAGCCGCGGCGGTGGTAGACCAGTGGTCCGGCGTCCCCTGCCGCCGGGTCCGGTGCGGGCAGGATCTCCAGCACCGTGGCGGCGATCAGCACCGAGCCCCCGGCCGGCGTCCGGCTGAGGGTGGCGCAGCGCAGCGTCCGACCGCCGTGGGCCAGGATCGGCTCGCCGGTGGGCAGCGTGGTCCAGTCCATCGCCGCGGTGAACCGCTCCGCGCCAGGGCTGGCGAAGATCCGGGCGAGGTCGACGTCGCCGCTGCCGAGCAGGTGGACCACAAACGTCCCCGCGGCGGCGATGGCGGCGGCGGAGCCCGCACGGGAGGCGAGCGAGAACGCCAGGATGGCGGGTTCGGCGGAGACCGAGGCCACCGAGGAGGCGGTCAGCCCCACGGGCCCGGTGCCGGTGTTGGCGGTGATGATGGCCACCCCGGCCGGGTGGTTGCCGAAGGCGTCCTTGAAACTGTCCGCCACGCTGGGTGCCGCCTGCGGCTGCGCCGTCATGTATCCGTCCTGCCTGTCCGCGCCGGCGGCGGACTGCCACCGGCCTGGCTCGACTCTAGGACCTCAACTTTGGTTGAGGTCAAATCGCGTCAAAGGCGCGCGCGCCGGGTCCGGCCTCGCCCTGGCTGTCGTTCGGGTTGACGAAGCGGCAATCGGCCAGCGACAGGCAGCCGCAGCCAATGCACCCGCCCAGATCCCCGCGCAGCTTCTCCAATGCCTCGATCCGGGCATCCAGCTCCCGGCGCCAATGCGCGGAGAGCCGCTGCCAGTCCTCCTTTTCCGGCACCCCGTCAGCCGGCAGCTCGGCGAAGGCCTCCGCCACCTGGGCCAGCGAAACCCCGGCGCGCTGGGCGGCCCGGATGACTGCCACGCGGCGCAGCACGGAGCGGTCGTAGCGGCGCTGGTTGCCCGCCGTCCGGCGGCTCTCGATCAGCCCCTGGCGCTCGTAGAAGTGCAGTGCGGACACGGAAACGCCGCTGCGGGAGGCCAATTGGCCCACCGTCAGCTCCGGCGCCGGGTCGGCACCGGCGGAAACGGCACCGGAGGTGGCGGGTTCGCCGGGCGTGGGTTCCATACCTCTGGTATATCAAAGACGGAGGCCGCTCCCCCAAGGAAACGGCCTCCGCGATTGTTGGCAGTGCCGGCGCCTATCGGCGCCGGCGGCTACAGTGCTGGTGCCTAAAGGCGGGTGTCGAAGGAATCGCAGAAGACGTTCTCGTTGAACGTGCCCTGGAACTCCGACTTGCCCTGGATCTTCTCGATGGTGGCCCGGATGGCCTCCACCGTGCCGGCATGGGCGTGGATCGCCGTCTTGACCATGGGCACGTCGATCAGGTGGTTGGGCTGGTTGAGCGAGACAAACACCGTGGGCACCTCGGTGGCGTACCAGGGGATCTCCGCGCCCATCGGCGTGGACCACTTGATCCGGATGGCCGCCTCCTGGGCAAAGCCCTTGACGTTGGCAAAGACGAACGCGGCATCGTACTTGTCCGCGTAGTCGCCGGTGGCTTCCTCGGAGATGACCGACATGAAGTTCACGCCCTCCTCCCCCGCGGCTGTGCGCTGGGCCGCCGTCTTGAAGGTGTGGACCTCAA
This sequence comes from Pseudarthrobacter sp. P1, assembly GCF_050156935.1. Classification (NCBI taxonomy): domain Bacteria; kingdom Bacillati; phylum Actinomycetota; class Actinomycetes; order Micrococcales; family Micrococcaceae; genus Pseudarthrobacter; species Pseudarthrobacter sp. P1. The sequence goes on from NZ_CP189584.1 coordinate 1,747,202, forward strand.
ATCCGGCCCGTACCAGCTCCGCTGCCACCACATCCAGGTATCCCAAGGGATCGGCCATGGTGAAGTCCGAGCCGCCCGAAATGCCGTACAGCCGGATCCGTTTGTGGGTCGCGGGAGTGATCGGCAGGTTCGACGCCGTGTCCTTGACCAACGTGACGGTCTTGTCCGCAATCTCCGCGGCAATGGCGCGGTGCGCGTCGCTGCCGATGGCCGCCAGGGCCTCGGGGCCGGGCACCAGTGCATTCCGGTCCTGGCGGTGCAGGCCCAGGGAGGCCTTCAGCGCCAGGATCCGGCGCAGCGCATCCTGCAGACGGGCCTCGGTGATGACGCCGGACTTGTAGCCCTCGAGCATGTACCCGAAGTCCTCCTCCGGGTTGCGGAAGAAGAGGAACATGTCGCAGCCCGCGGCAATGGTGGCCGGGACCTGGTCCTTGCGCTTCATGGCCTGGGTCAGTCCCACCATCTGCGAGGCATCGGTCAGCACAAGGCCGTTGAAGCCCAACTCGCCGCGGAGCAGGTCCTGGAGCAGCTCCGGGGCCAGCGTGGCGGGCAGGATGTCCTTGTCCGCCAGGCCCGGGCGGAAGTGCCGGGAGACCTCCGGTGCGCCGATGTGGCCGATCATGATGGACTGCACGCCATGGCCGATCATCTCCCGGTACACGTGCCCGTACGTCCGGTTCCACTCCTCGTAGCCGAGGGTGTTGTAGGACGTGACCACGTGCTGGTCGCGCTCATCCATGCCGTCGCCCGGGAAGTGCTTCATGGCACAGACGGTGGGTGACTCGCTGATGCCGTCGAAGTACTCCTTGGCGCGTTCCACCACAACCTGGGGCGTGTTGCCGAAGGCGCGGGTGGAGATGACGGTGTTGCGCCAGTTGTAGTGGATGTCCACGATCGGCGCGAAGGCCCAGTTGCAGCCCAGCGCCGCTGTCTCAACGCCGGCAACCTGCCCCATCTTCCGGGCAATCGACTTGTCCGGATGGGATCCGGCCTGCAGGTGCGTGGAGACGTACGTGCCGTCGTCGCAGCTTCCGGCGCCGCCCATTTCCGGGTTCGAGGCCACGAGCAGCGGAACCTTGGTCTTGGACTGGGCGTGGCGGATGTGCTCCTGCACGGCAGAGGAAGGCCCCGGGCGGTAGCGCATGCCGCCGACATGGAAGTTCTCCAGCACCCCGTCAAGGTACTCCGGGGCATAGGAGTTGTTGTGGTTGATGAACAGCTGGCCGATCTTCTCTTCCAGCGTCATCGAGGCAATGGTCGACTCCACCCAGGCGATGTCGCCGTCGGAGAGGTTGAACGGCGCCGCCGCCATGTCCACCAGGAAGGGACCCTCGGCCGTGGCGGAGGTGGACGGCCCGGCAACGCCGGCCAGTCCGGCCAACGCCGCCGCAACCACCTCGTCCACCGGCAGGGCGATGTCGACGGCGGTGCCGGCCTCATCGGAGCCCAGCGGTTCCAGCGCCGCCAGCTGGGAATCCAGCAAGGTGGCGGGCATGAAGTGGCCGCTGCGGCCCTCCAGCCGTGCGCCGAGGACCTCGCGGCTGCCGTCCAGGTGCACGAATACCGTCTCCGGCACCTGGGCGCGGATCGCGTCGCGGTAGCTGCGCTTGAGCGCCGAGCAGGCCAACACCAGACCAGCGCCGCCGGGGCCCTCGGCGTCGGCCAGTGCAGCGCCCACAATGGCCAGCCAGGGCCAGCGGTCCGCGTCGTCCAGCGGGGTGCCGGCGGCCATCTTGGCCACGTTTTCCACCGGGTGCAGGGAATCGGCGTCGGTGAACGCGAGCCCCAGCTCGTGGGCAATCAGGGCCCCGATCGTCGTCTTGCCGCAGCCGGAGACGCCCATGACGACGATCCGGGCCGGGGAAGTGGTTACGGTGCTCACCAGTCGTGCACCGTGCCGTCAACGAGGCGGTTGTAGGGCAGGTAGGCCTGCTGGTACGGGAACGCCAGGGCGGCCTCCACGTTGAACTCGACGCCGATGCCGGGCTTCTCGCCCGGGTGCAGGTAGCCGTCCTTGAACGTCATGGACTGCTCGAACACCTCGTTCGTCTTGTCCGAGTGCTGCATGTATTCCTGGATGCCGTAGTTGTGGATGGCCAGGCCCACGTGCAGCTGGGCGGCAAAGCCGACCGGGGAAATGTCGGTGGGGCCGTGGAAGCCGGACTTGATCTGGTACTGGGCGGCGAAGTCCATGACCTTCTTCAGCGGGGAGATGCCGCCGAAGTGGGTCGAGGCCGCACGGACGTAGTCGATCAGCTGTTCCTTGATGATGGTCTGGAAGTCGTAGACGGTGTTGAAGATTTCACCGATGGCCAGCGGGGTGGTGGTGTGGTGGCGGACCCAGCGCAGGGCCTCCTGGTTTTCAGCCGGGGTGCAGTCCTCCAGCCAGAACAGATCGTACGGTTCCAGAGACTTGCCCAGCTTGGCGGCCTGGATGGGCGTCATGCGGTGGTGGCCGTCGTGCAGCAGCGGGATCTCCGGGCCGAACTCGTTGCGCACGGCCTCGAAGACGGTGGGCAGGTGGCGCAGGTAGGCGCGGGTGTCCCAGTCCTCTTCCTGCGGGAACGCGCCGCGGCCGGCGGGCTCGTAGTCGTAGCGCTCGCCCGAGGCCTGGGCCTGGGCGGCGACGCCGTAGACGGCCTTGATGCCGGGGATGGCTGTCTGGATGCGGATGGACTTGTAGCCCAGCTCCAGGTGCTCGCGGACGGAGTCGAAGAGCGCCGGGATGTCGGCACCGGAGGCGTGGCCGTAGGCGCGCAGTCCGTTGCGGGAGGCACCACCGAGGAGCTGGTAGACCGGCAGGCCGGCGATCTTGCCCTTGATGTCCCACAGGGCCATGTCGACGGCGGCGATGGCGGCCATCGTGACCGGGCCGCGGCGCCAGTACGAGCTGCGGTACAGGAACTGCCAGGTGTCCTCGATGCGGTGCGGATCCTTGCCGATCAGCAGCTGGGCGATGTGCTCCTTGAGGTACGCGGCAACGGCGAGCTCGCGCCCGTTCAGGGTCGCATCGCCGATGCCGACGACGCCCTCGTCGGTGGTGACCCGCAGGGTCACAAAGTTGCGGCTGGGACTGGTGACGAAGACTTCGGCGGCAATGATTTTCACGGCGGTGGTCCTTCCGGGATGTGGGTGGGTGCTAGGTGCTAGTTGGACGGGTGTTCGGGCTGCGCCGGCGTGGCGTCGGGGCCCTGGGCTGCCCTCTGGCCGGCGGCCTCGGCTTCCTCGCGGCGGGAAGCCTCGAGCCGGTCGGCACGGCGGGCGGTGATGTCGGCCACGATTTCCTTGTGCTTGGCATCGGTCAGCGGGTAGGCGAGCATGACCACCAGGGCCAGCACCGCGAAGACCAGCGGCAGCAATCCGGCGCCGGCGCGGATGCCCAGCAGGGCGTGCTCGGTCTGGGCTCCGCCGCCGGCCGTGTAGCCGCCCCAGGCCAGCGCGTAGGCAGCGAGCGCGCCGCCCACGGCCTGTCCGGTCTTGCGGGTGAAGGAGAACAGGGCGTAGGTGATGCCCTCGGTGCGGATGCCTGTCCGCCATTCGCCGAATTCAACGGTGTCGGCTTCCAGTGCCCAGACGAGCATGTTGACCAGCGTGATGCCCAGCTGGCAGATCATGACGCCGGTGAAGGCCAGCCACACCATGTTCGCCGGTGCGAAGAAGACCACCACGCCACCCAGAGCCATCAGCAGGCTGGCGGCCAGGTAGATGCGCTTCTTTCCGAAGGCGCCCACCAGCTTCGGCAAGATGGCGGCCAGGCCGAAGGTCAGGAAGATGTTGATGATGGACATCACGGCGTACAGCGGCAGGGAGTGCAGGACGTCGCGGAAGTAGTAGATCTGGACCGATCCCACGGCCAGCTGGCCGGTCAGGAACAGGAAGGAGCTGATGCACAGCAGCAGCAGCGGCTTGTTGCCCTTGAGCGTGGCCAGGCTCTGCTTGAGGCTCGCCTTGGCGACCTCGCGCACCACCCGCTCCCGGGTGGTGAAGACGGTGAACAGGTACAGTCCGGTGCCGACGACGGCGAACACAATGGTCAGCGTGGTGAACAGCGGCTGCAGGTTGGCGCCGCCCTTCATCAGCGGGGCGATGAAAATGCCCAGGAACGAGCCCACTGCCACGGCACCGATGGTGCGGGCGCTGGCGAGCTTGGCACGTTCGCCGGCCACCTGGGTCATGGCCCCGGCCAGCGAACCATAGGGGATGTTCACAAAGCTGTAGGCCAGGCCGAGAAGGGCGTAGCTGACGTAGGCCCAGAGCAGCATGCCGCTTTGGCCGATCTGCGGGATCGAGAACGCGGCCACGCTGAGCAGCAGCAGGGGGACGGAGCCGAACATGATGAACGGGCGGAATTTCCCGAGCTTCTTGTGGTAGGTCCGGTCCACCACCCGGCCGGCCAGCACGTCGGCGAACGCATCAAAGATGCGCACCACCAGCAGCAGCGTTCCCGCCGCGGCCGCGCTGATGCCTGCGACATCCGTGTAGTACAGCAGCAGGAACATGGTGGCGGTGGTGAAGGCCAGGTTGTTGGCCGCATCGCCGGCGCCGTAGCCGAGAATGCTCATTTTGGGCAGCTTGGCCGGTGCCGCAGGGCCGCCTGCCGTGTGCCCCGCCGTGGCCGTGGTCTTGTGTTTTGTCATGGTCATCGTGGGCTCCTTTACCCGGCGCTTCCCCAAGTGCAAGGTGTTGCTCATGTTGCTTGATTGATGCGTGCCGTGCGCCTGTGGCGCGGGACGGCTAGTTGTTCAGGGCCGTCCAGCGTGCGCGCAGCTCGTGGGCCGCGGCCTTGGGGCGGCGGTCCCGGGTGAAGACACCCTTCTTGTTGCCGTCCACGCGCATGATGCCGTTGGACGTGGCAAAGTCGGCAAAGTTCCACACATGTTCGCCCACCAGGGCCTCGACCCGGTCGAAGACCCGGTGGTACATGGCCAGGAACTTGCTCTGGTACTCCTCGCTCCACGGCTGGTCGTAGAGGGAGTGGAATCCGGGCAGTGTGTCAGCGCCGTATTCGGCCATGATCATGGGTTTGCCCAGTTTGGCTTCCCAGCCCAGCAGCTCGCGCTCCAGCACGGCCTCGGCGCTGGCCAGGTCACCGTTTTGCAGGTACCAGCCGTAGTAGCGGTTGAGCATGATCACGTCGAAAAGGTCGGTGATGGTGTCCTTTTCGAAATCGTCGAACATGACGTTGACGTAGCCCACGGGCCGGGTCGGGTCCAGGTCCCGGGCCAGCTGGGCCAGCGGGGCGAAGTAGTCCCGGGCGCCCGCCTCGGAGGAATTGGGCTCGTTGGCGATGCTCCAGATGACCACGCTGGGGTGGTTCTTGTCGCGGGCAATCAGCTCGGTGATGGCCGCCCGGTGGCTGGCGGCGGTGTCGCCATTGACGAAATGCTCGCCGTAGGTGGACACCGGGGCGCCGCCGAAGACGCCGGCGAAGGATCCGTTGAGCCCGACGGCGGGGGTCTCGTCGATGACGACGATGCCGTGCCGGTCCGCGAACTCCATGACCTCTTCCGCGTAGGGGTAGTGCGAGGTCCGGAAGGAGTTGGCGCCGATCCATTCCAGCAGCGAGAAGTCGTTGACCATCTGCGCGTTGCTGTGGGCCTTGCCCACCGTCACGTGGTCCTCGTGCATGCCGAAGCCGGTGAAGTAGAAGGGCTCGCCGTTGATCAGGAACTGCTTCCCGCTCACCTCTATGGTGCGGACACCGAATGGCAACCGGTATTCATCCACCAGCGCCCCGCCGTCGTGGACCTGGACGGCGAGGGTGTACAGGTAGCCGGCGCCCGGCTGCCAGAGCACGACGTCGTTGATCGCCACGGCGCCCTCGGCGCCGTCGCCCGTGGCGACCAGCGCGCCGGCGGCGTCCAAGACCTGGACCGAGACGGCGGCCGTGGCGGAGAGGTTGGCGACGGCGGCGGTGTAGTCCACGCGGCCGGTGCCGCCCTCGAACCCGGTGACGACGGTGATGTCCTCGACCCGGGTGGCCGGGGCGCTGTAGAGCCAGACGGAGCGGTGCAGGCCCGCGTAGTTGTAGAAATCGTGCATGTACTTCTGCTGGCGGCGGCCATCGGAGGTGGCCTCGATGCTGCCCGGCGGGATGGTGGCCTGGGTCAGCTCGTTGTTGACGGCGATGGTGAGGCGGAAGGTCTTCCCCGCGGCGACGTGCCCGGCGATCTCGGCTTCGAAGGGGGTGTAGCCGCCCTGGTGGCTGGCGACGAGCGCCTCGTTGACGTAGACGTCGCCGTAGTGCGTGGCCGAATCCAAACGAATGAAGATGCGTTCCCCGGCCCAGCCGCGCGGCACACGGACCTCGCGCTGGTACCAGAGGTAGCCCACGTGGTCGCGGATGCCCTGGTCGGCGAAGAGGTCGTTGAAGCTGGACGGGACGCCGATTTCCAGGGCGGTGTCCAGCTCCGCGGCAAACCAGCGCTCCTGCGCTCCGGTGCGGTCGTAGTCCACCTTGAAGGCAAAGAGCCCGTCAACATTGACGAGTTCGCGGGTGGGGCTGTTTTGGGGCTTCAGCATGGCTGCCTTTCAGTGCGCTTCTTTGCGCTCGCGTCCTCCCTCCAAGGAGGTGCCGAGCGTGTGAGCTGCGTTACCAAAAGTAAACCACTTTCGGCAACGGTTGGCAACCGATTGCCAGAAATTTCTTTTTCGTTCACATCTTTTGTCTTTTCGCCGCGAATCGCCCCGGACATGCCGAAGGCACCCTGCCGTCCTCCGCGGTGCGGGCGGCAGGGTGCCTTCGGGTACTCGCAGGGTTAGGCGCCCTCCAGCGCCGCCGTTGCGGTGAGGGTCTCGATGCGTGCCTTGAGCTGGTCCACGACCACGGGATCGGAAGCCCACGCGGGATCCAGCACCGCCAGCAGTGCGCGCAGGCCCTCGTCGGGGCCCAGCTCGAGGGCGGCACCCAGTTGGCCGGCGGCGGCGTCCTTGATCTCGACGCCCCCGCTGTTGGCACTGCGCAGGAAGGCAACCCAGGCGGCCACCATCGTTGCCGCGGCGTCCCCGCTGCGGCCCTGGGCACGCTCGGCGTTGAACACCGGCACGGCGCGCATGCGCAACTTGGAGGATCCGTCGATGGCAATCTGTGCCAGGTGGTGGGCAATGCGGGTGTTGGCAAAGCGCCCGAGCAGGGCTACCCGGTAGGCCGGAATGCCCAGCCCCTCGGCCGGGAGGTTGGCCTCGGCCTCGTTCCAGAAGTCCTCCACCCACTGCGCGCACACGGGGTCCGCCAGCGCCTGGGCCACCGTGGCATGCCCGCGCTGCGAGCCGGCATAGGCCAGCAGCGAGTGGGCACCGTTGAGCAGCCAGAGCTTTCGGTTTTCGAAGGGCTCGATGTCCTCGACGAACACCGCACCGGCGTCTTCCCAAGCTGGCCGGCCCGCGGGGAAGGATCCGCTCAGGACCCAGTCGCGGAACGGCTCGGTGACCACGGGCGAGGAATCGGTGAACCCGGTGGCGGTTGCCACCAGTTCCACCTCGGCGTCGGTGGTGCGCGGGGTGATCCGGTCGATGGAGCTGGAGACAAAGCTGACGTTGGCGCCAATCCACTCCGCCAGGCCGCCGTCGACCGCAACGGCCAGGCCGCCGATGGCAGCCTTGGCCGCTTCCCCGTTGCTGGAGAGGTTGTCGCAGGAGACGACGGCGAACGCACCGGCGCCGGAGCGACGCCGCGCGTCGAGGGCCTGGACCAGGCGCCCGGTGGGCGTTGCCGCCCAGCTGGCGCTATCCGCGCCGGCCACGACGCCGCGGAGCAGCGCGATGTCCGCGGCAATGTCCGGGTGCGTGGCGTCGAGGGTCCCGTCGGCGCCCAGCCGGTACGCGGCCTCGGTGATGGTCAGCGTGGCAATGGCCGTCGCAGGATCGGCCACCAGCTCGCACAGCCGGGCGACGTCGGCGCCGTCGTTCGCTTCAACGATGCTGGAGATGACCTCGAACGAATCGCCGTCGCCGGAGCGCTCGATCAGCGTGTACAGCCCGTCCTGGGCGGCCAGCGCGAGGGCCGCGTCGGGGCGGCGGCCGGTGAAGGACGCAATGCCCCACTCCCGGGCCGGATCCGCCTGCTGGGTGTACCACGCCTGGTGCGCGCGATGGAAGGCCCCGAGGCCCAAGTGGACGATGCGCACCGGAGCCGGCGGACCGGCGGCAAAGGTGGTGCGGTTCAACGGCTGCGTGCTCATAGCTTGAAGGCCCTTCGGGGTGCGGCGTCGACGATGTCAACGATGATGGAACGGGCGCGTTCCTCCGAGACCCGGTGCTCGGCCACCAGGCGGGCCAGGAAGCTGGCCTCCACACGGCGAGAGGTGTTGTGCCGGGCCGGAATGGAGCAGAACGCCCGGGTGTCGTCGATGAATCCAGAGGACCGGGAGAAACCGGCGGTTTCCGTCACGGCACCCCGGAAACGCATCATGGCGTCGGGGGCGTCCAGGAACCACCACGGCGCGCCGATGAACACGGCCGGGTAGAAACCGGCGAGAGGCGCGATCTCGCGGGAGAACACGGTTTCATCGATGGTGAACGGGATGAAGTGGAAGCCAGGTTCCGTGCCGAAGTCCGCCAGCAGCGGGCGCAGGGCCTCGGTGTAGGTCACGGCAAAGGGGATGTCGTGGCCGGTGTCGGCACCGAAGCGGTTGAACGTGGCCTGGTGGTGGTTGCGGAAAACGCCCGGGTGCAGCGTCATGACCAGGCCGTCGGCCACGGACATCCGCGCCATCTCGTACATCATGTGCGCCTCGAAGACGTCGGCGTCGGCCGCCGTGGCCTCCCCGCGCAGCGCCTTCTCGAACAGCGCCTCGGCGGTGGAGGCATCGATCTTCAGCGTCATCGCGGTGCGCGAGCCGTGGTCCGCGGACACCGCCCCGTGCTCCACGAAGTACTGCCGGCGGTTCTCCAGCGCGCGGATGTAGCCGGCGTAGCCGCCCCCGCCCTCGCCGGCCTCGGCAATCAGCCGCTGGACCTTCTCGGCCCAGCCGGCGCCGTGGAACTTGATGTAGGCATCGGGGCGGAACGTCGGCAGCACCCGGCCGCCAAAGGTGGGATCCGCGGCCAGTGCGGCATGGGCGCCGAGGTCATCCAGGGGATCGTCCGTGGTGGCCATGACCTCCAGGTTGAAGTCCTTGAACAGCTGCCGCGGCCGGAAGCCGGGCTCCTGCAACCGGGCCTGGAGCTGGTCGTAGAGGGCATCGGCGGTCGCGTCGCTCTGGTCGCGGTCCAGCGCGCCGAGGTCCAGCTTGAAGACGTTGGCAAACTCGTCGCGGATCCAGTAGCCGGACGCCGTGCCGTCAAACAACGGCCAGGCCTTGGCGAATTCGCGCCAGGATTCACGGGGCTCGACGGCGGTGGTGCCGCCCATCCGCAGCCGCTCCAGCGGTGTGCCGTTGGCGTGGATGAGGCGGGTGACGTAGTGGTCGGGGCTGACGAGCAGCGTGGCCGGGTCGCTGAACGGGGTGTCGTTGAGGATCATCGCCGCCTCCACATGCCCGTGCGGGGAAATGATGGGCAGGTCCTCGACCAGGCTCAGGAGTTCGCGGGCAATGCTGCGCGTTCCGGGATCGGCGGGCAAAAGCCGGTTGGGGTCAGCTGCCATCGGCGCTGATGAAGGTGACTGTGACATAGATCAATCGTCGGCCCACGGCCGTCGTTTGTCAACCGGTTGCCAAAAAGTTGCCAGGGTATTTTTCAGGGCTGTGCGGGGGCTCGTCCGGTGGATCCGCGCAGCACCAGTTCGGTGCTGAGCAGTTCGGCCTCGGGCGCCTCGGCACGGTTGTCCAGATCGGCCAGGATCCGCAGCAGTGCCGCCTCGCCGGAGGCGCGCAGCGGGGATTTGATGGTGGACAGCGGCGGCGTGGTGAAATCGGAACCGAAGATGTTGTCGAAGCCCAGGATGCTCACGTCGTCGGGAACCAGCAGACCGGCCTGCTGGAGCTCCTGCATCAGGCCGATGGCCATGAGGTCGTTGTAGCAGAACACCGCCGTCGCCCCGCTGGCCCGCACCGCTGCCGCGGCCCGGCGGCCGCCGTCGACAGTGGGCACGCCCGAGGCAACCATGGAGACGCCGAGGGAGGACCATTCGCAGCGGGCCCGGATGCTCTCCCAGCGGCGGGCCGACATCCAGGACCGCTCGGGGCCGGCAACGTAGGCCAGTCGGGTGTGGCCCATGGCCACCAGATGCCGCACGGCGGCGGTGACCCCGGGCTCCGTGTCGGCCACCACCGAGTGGACGCCGTCGACAAACCGGTTGATGACGCTGGTGGGCTTTTGCGTGGCCAGTTCCCGGATGTCCTCATCGGAGAGTCGCGGGCTGGCCAGGATGATGCCGTCCACGTTGGCCATCATCCGCTGGGCGGTGGTCAGCTCCATCTCGGCGGACTCGGCGGACTCGGCCAGCACCAGGGTGTAGTTGTGCTCGGCGGCGGCGGATTCGGCACCGCGGATGACGTCGAAGAACGCCGGGTTGGTGATGTCGGAGACGATCAGGCCAACGGTGTGGGTGCGGCCGGTGGGCAGTGCACGGGCAAAGACGTTGACCCGGTAGTTCAGCGCCGCGGCGGCATCTTCGATCAGTTTCTGGGTCTTGGCGCTCACCCGGCCCGGTTTGCTCAGCGCCCGCGACACGGTGGAGGGGTTCACACCGGCCATTTCGGCAATGTCGTAGATGGTGGGCGCAGCCTTGGGCGTGCGCGGCACGGCCCCGCGGGGAGGGGGAACGTCCTGGCCTGGGTTCTGAGCGGCATTGGTCACAGCTGCCATCGTACCCGCGAAGGCACGATGGCAGCTGATTTCTGGCAACCGCTAGCCGCGTGTGGGGAACTTGCCCTCTTCGCCGATGCGCTTGTTCAACAGGTCCAGGAACTCGTCCTCGTCGAAGTCCAGGCCCACTTCCTCGCCCTTCCAGCTGGAAAGGTGGATGGCGTTGGCCAGCCGGACACCGTTGATGCCGTCCGAGCCCGGAGCCAGCAGCGGCGTCCCGTCCAGGACATTGGCGGCGAAGTTCTCCAGCACGCCGGCATGCTGGGCACCCCAGGCGGACTCGAACTCGATGACCTCGGTGGTCCGGTAGTCGTCCATATCCAGCTGGCCGGTGAACAGTTTCATGACATCGCCCATGTCCATGGAGTTGCTGATCTCGCGCTCGGTCTTCTTCAGCCGGGTCACGGTGGCCGTCTTGGAGCCCTCGACCACAATCTTGCCGGCGTCGCCGAGGATCTCGAACCGGTCCGTGCCCACCATGTCGTGCGTGGCGGTGACGAATGTTCCGGTCGCGCCGTTGCCGTAGTCGACGACGGCGGTGACCTCGTCTTCGACGGCGATGTCGCGGCGGAAGCCGTAGGAGACCTTGGCGAAGACGGATTTCGGCACGCCGCAGATTCACTGCCACAGGTCCAGCTGGTGCGGTGCCTGGTTGACCAGGACGCCGCCGCCCTCTCCGCCCCAGGTGGCGCGCCAGGCGCTGGAGTCGTAGTAGCCCTGCGGACGCCACCAGGTGGTGATGATCCAGTTGGTGCGCAGGATGTTGCCGATCTCGCCGTTGTCGACAATCTCCTTCAGGCGCTTGTACAGCGGGTTGTTGCGCTGGTTGAACATGATCCCAAAGGAGAGCTCAGGCTTGCTGGCGGCAAACTCGTTGAGCTCCTTGACCTGCTTGGTGTAGACGCCGGCCGGCTTCTCCACCAGGGCGTGGATGTTGCGCTGCAGGGCGGCAATGCCCATTTCCGGGTGCAGGAAGTGCGGGACACAGGTGACGATGGCATCGACATCCCCGCTTTCCAGCAGCGCCACATAGTCCTCATAGACCGGGACGCCGGGATAGGTCGCGGCGGCCACTTCCCGCTTCGCCGGGTCGGTGTCGGCGATGGCGCCGATGACCATGTTGGGCACCTGCCCGTCGGTGATGAACTTGGCGTACATGCCGCCCTGCTGGCCCAGGCCGATGATGCCGAGGCGTACCTTGTTGCTCATGGGTGTTGCTCCGTTTCGTTGCAGAAATTCAGTATTCGGTGAGGGGTCTCGACAGGTTAGAACAGGTCCTTGAACCCCAGGCCGATCAGGTTGTCGTAGGAGGTCTGCAGCGCATCCCATACGGTCCGCCCATACAGCTCGTCCTGCTCCACCAGCATGTACTGCGCCCCGGCCGCCTGCGCGGCGGGGACGATGGAGGCGAAGTCAAGGTTGCCCTCGCCCACCTCGGCAAACTGCACCACGTCCTTGAACTCCGCCATGAAGCCGGCAATGTCTCCGGTTTCCAGCTTGCCGAAGGCCTCCGGAGCGAGCGCGCCGATCCGGTAATCCTTCAGGTGGACCATGGCCGTGCGGCCGGCATACTTTTCGATGGTGCGCACCGGGTCCAGGCCGCCGCGCTGGACCCAGTGGACGTCCAGTTCCATGCCCATGGCCGCGGAGTTGTCCGCAATGATGTCCAGCATGTACTTGCCGCCGAATTTCGCGAACTCAATGTGGTGGTTGTGGTAGTACAGGCCGATGCCGTGCTCCGCGAGCTGCTCGGCGTAGCCGTTCGCCTCCTTGGCGAAGTCAATGACGGCCTCGATGGAGGACATGGCGGAAAAGGGAAGCATGCCGATGCGCAGCAGTTTGCTGTCCAGGCGCTTGGCGTCGTCGACAATCTTCGCGAAATCGTCCCGCAGCGACTCCCCCGGCCGGCCCACCGGCTTCTCCACCGCTACCGACAGGGCCGCAATGTCGATGCCAAGCTCCGTGCGCGATTTCTCCAACTCGGAGACGTTGGCCTCGTTCATCTCGATCTGTGAAATCTCGACGGCGTTGTAGCCGATCGCATTGACCTTGCGCAGCGTCTCGAAGGCGCCCGCCTCCGCGAAGCTCTCGCGCAGCATCATTGCCTGTACACCGATTTTTGCCATGCTCATTTCCTCCTGTTGGTGGTTCCGGTTGTTGCGTGCGGTCCCGTCGATCAGACGGCCACGCCCGCCTGCTCAGTGGTTTGGCGCTGCAGTTCCAGCAGCCGGTGCCTGTCGGCGCGGCGCTGTTCCTGCCGGTCCGGGTCCGGCACCGGCGAGGCAAGCAGCAGCCGCTGGGTGTAGGGGTGTTCCGGGTCCCGGGTCACGACGGCGGCCGGGCCCTGCTCCACGATTCCACCGTGGTACATGACGGCAACGCGATGGCTGATGTGCCGCACCACGTCCAGGTCGTGGGAGACAAAAAGGTAGGAGACGCCTGTGTCGCGCTGGATCTGCAGGAACAAATCCAGCACCACGGCCTGGGTGGAGAGGTCAAGGGCACTCACCGGCTCGTCGCAGACAATCAGCTTCGGGGACAGCGCCAGGGCCCGGGCAATCGCCACGCGCTGGCGCTGGCCGCCGCTGAACTCGCGGGGCAGCCGGTTGATGGCGTCGGAAGGCAGCCCCACCTGGTCCAGCAGTTCCCTGACCCGGGCCCTGGCCTGTGCCGGGGACTGGCCCTGGACTCCCAGCGGCTCTGCCAGGATGTCGCCGATCTCCAGCGATGGGTTCAGCGAGGTGTACGGGTCCTGGAACACCACCTGCAGGTCTCGGCTGAGGGCCCGGCGCTCCTTTCGGGTGGCATGGCTGATGTCCTTGCCGTCAAAGGTGATGGTGCCCTGTGTGACGGGCGCCAGCCCCAGCACGGCTCGGCCGAGCGTGGTCTTGCCCGAGCCGGACTCCCCCACCAGGCCCAGGGTTTCCCCCGGTTTGATGGAGATGTTGATGTCCGTCAGGGCCCGGAACGGCCTGGCCCGGAAGTGCTTGGTGGGGTAGTCCACCACCAGCGAATCCACGGTCAGCAGGTTGCCGGCCTTCTCCTGTGCCGCGCTCTGGCGGTTCTGGGCTGTGCTCACAGTGCTGCCTCCGTGCCCGATGTGACGAGCATTGTCATGGGCTCCTTGCCCTCCAGCATGGACCCCAGGAGTTTCTGGGTGTAGGGGTCGGCCGGGTTGCGCAGGATCTCGCGCACCGGCCCCTCCTCGACCAGCCGGCCGTTCTGCATGACGACCACGCGGTCGCAAAGGTCGGACACGACGCCGAAGTTGTGCGTGACCAAGATGACGCCCACGTTGAGCCGGCGCTGCAGGTCGCGGATCAGGTCCAGGACATCGGCCTGAACCGTGACGTCAAGGGCGGTGGTGGGCTCGTCCGCGATGATCAGGTCGGGCTCGCAGCTGATGGCGCCGGCGATGAGGACACGCTGGGCCATGCCGCCGGAGACCTCGTGCGGGTACGCCTTGAACGTGCGGTCTGGGTAGAGGATGCCGACGTCGGCGAGCAGTTTCAGCGCCCGCTTGGTGGCCTCCTGCTTGGAGATCCCCAGCACCCGCATCATCGGGGTCACCAGCTGGTAGCCGATGGTGAACGCCGGGTCCAGGTTGGACATGGGCTCCTGGGGGATGTAGGAGATCCGCTTGCCGCGCAGCGGCGAAAGCCGGCCCTGGTTCACCCTGTCGTCCCCCGGGGCGACGGTGTAGTTGCCGTCGAACTGGATGCTGCCGGCGACGATCCGTGCATTGTCCGGGAGCAGCCCGAGGATGGAGAACGCGGTCTGCGACTTGCCGGAGCCGGATTCGCCCACGATGCCCAGCACCTCGCCGCGGTCAACGTGGAAGGAGACGTCATCGACCACCTTTTTGATGGAACCGTCGGCCTGCGGGTAGCCCACGCCCAGGTGTGAGACCTTCACCAGATGGTGTTCGGTGCCCGATTCTACGGCTGCAACAGACTTGCGGCTGGCCCGGGTGCTGGGCTCCGCCGCCGTGCCGGCCGGCGCTGTTCCAACGGGCTCCGGCAGCTTCTTGGGGGCCTTGACCTTGGCGGCATCTTCCAGTGCGTCCCGGATGGCATTGCCCAGCAGCACCAGCGCACCAATGGTCAGGCCGATGGCCAGCGCGGGCCAGAGCAGCAGCGTGGGACTGAGGTAGACGTTCTTGAAGCCCTCGTTGAGCATCACACCCCATGTGGCCACCGAGGAATCACCCAGGCCCAGGAATTCCAGACCCGACTGAATCGCAATGGCAACACCGCACACCATGGAGGTCTGGATGATGATCGGTGCCCGGACCACCGAGAAGATGTGGCGCGAAATGATGGCGGCGTCGCTGAGGCCTGCCACCCGGGCGGCGTCGACGTAGAGCTCGTTGCGCACGGCCTGGACGGAGGTCCGGGTCAGGCGGAAGAAGCCGGGGCTGATCAGGATGCCGAAGGCAACCATGGAGATCCAGACCGAGGGACCCAGCGCCGCGCGGACGGTCAGCAGCACGATGATGCCCGGAAGGCTCATCAGGATGTTGACCACCCAGTTTGCCACGGAGTCGAACTTGCCGCCGTAGTAGCCGGCGATCAGGCCGGTGGGCAGCCCGATGACCACAGCGACGGCGGCACACAGCAGGGCGGACAGCAGCGTGGTTCGCGCACCGAAGACGAGCCGGCTCCAGACGTCGCGCCCCACGCTGTCCGTGCCCAAGAGGTTCACGGCGTCGGGCTGAGCCAGGGTCTTGCCGATGTTGGCAAAATTCGGCTCGAAGGGGGCCAGCACATTGGCCAGCACCCCCAGCACGATCATGACAGCCAAGATGGCAATGGCCACGATGCCCAGTGGGTTCTTGAGCACCCGCTTGATGGGGTGGGAGCGGACCACCGTGCCGCTCTGCCCGGTCAGGGCCGGGGTGAGTTGGATTGGCTCGCTCATGAGACACGCACCTTGGGATTGAGCCAACCGTTGATGAGATCCACCAGCAGGTTGACGATGATGACGATGATGACGATGTACAGCACCACGCCCATGACCAGGGGGATGTCCCCCATGGTGGTGGACTGGACGGCCAGGGCGCCCATGCCGGGCAGCGCAAAGATCTGCTCGATGATGACCACACCGCCGAGCATGCCGATGAACTGCAGGCTCAACACGGTCAGGCCGGCGGGGGCGGCGCTGCGCAGCACGTGCTTGAAGAGGATCTCCCGTTCGCTGATGCCGCGGCTGCGCAACGTGCGCACGTAATCCTTTTCCAGCTGCTTGATCACCGCGCTGCGGATCTGCTGGGCGCCTCCCGTCACGCCGTTGATCAGCAGGGCGATCACCGGCAGGGTCAGGGAGGCAACCCAGGCCGGCGCCCCGGAATCAGGGGCAATGGAGCTGGTGGCCGGGAAGAATTGAAGCTGGATGGCAAAGAGGGTGACCAGGATGATGGCCAGCACAAAGCCGGGGATGGCATCGCCCACGATGGCGGCCGTCTGGACCACGCGGTCGATCCAGCCGCGCTTGACGGCTGCGGCCATGCCCAGGATGGTGGCGCAGATGGCGATCAGGATGATGGCCACCACCACCAGGGTCAGGGTGATGGGCAGCCGGCTCATGAGTGCCTGCCCCACACCCTCGGAGGTGAACCATGACGTGCCGAGGTCGCCGGTGATGGCATGAGAGGCCCAGCCGAAGAACCGTGCCAGGAGCGGCTGGTCGAGGCCGAGCTCTATCTCTTTGGCCTGCACCTGCTCCTGGCTGGCGAACTCGCCCAAAATGTTGCGCGCAATGTTCGCGGACGAAAAGTAGAGCAGGAAATATGTGAGGAAGGATATGGCGGCCAGCACAACAATGCCTGCGGCTATTTTTCGAAGAATGAACGTAACCATTACTCGCTCCAGTGGGAGTATGTCAGATAAGTGGGACAGCCCGGGAGCGGGAGGCCCGCTCCCCGGCGGATCGCGTGGCTACTTCGCCGGTGCGTAGTTGTAGATGGACGGAACTGCCTGCTGCAGCTGCGGCGTCACGGTGATCTTCTTGTTGGAGTAGTACATCTGGTTCAGGCGGTACATCGGGACAAACCAGGCATTCTCGGTGATGTACTGGTTGACCTTCTTGGCCAGCTCCGAGCTGTTGCCGCCACCGTTCTGAACGGCGCCGATCAGGGTCTTCAGCTCATCGGTGCTGTTCTTGAACGGGTTGTACAGCGCGGTGGTGGAGACCATCTGGTTGATGGCCACCCAGGGCTCGCCCTGGTAGAGCTGGAAGGTGCCTGCGGAGTACTTGCCGGCGGCCATGTCGGCAACGAGGTTGGCGGGCGGAATCGTTTCAGGCACCAGGGTGATGCCGACATCGGCCAGCTGCTGCTTGAACACGGCGTTGATCGGGTCAAAGGCCGCAACCGTGGGAATCTTCAGGGTAAAGCCGTTCGGGTAGCCGGCCTCGGCCAGCAGCGACTTGGCCTTGGCCGGGTCGTAGGGGTACATGGTGTCCAGGGCCGGCACATAGGCGCCGCTCTCCGGGCCGAAGACCTGGTTGGTCACGGTGCCCTGGCCCAGGAACTGCTGGTCCAGGATGGTCTTGCGGTCAAAGGCGTAGTTGATGGCCTGGCGGACCTTGACGTTGGCCAGTTCCGGGGTGATCTTCCCGTCCCGGTCGTAAAGCAGGATGCCCTGCCAGTCGACCTGGCTCTTGTTCAGCACCATGCCGGAGCCCTCGGCCTGCTTGCCCGTCTTGGGGTCCAGCAGGGCCGCATCGATCTGGCCCGAGACCAGGGCGTTGGTGCGTGCCGTCAGGTCCACGAGGTACTTGATGGTGATCTTGTCGAACTTCTGCAGGTCCTTGTTCCAGTAGCCGTCGCGCTTGGTGAAGACGTACTGCGAGCCCTTGACGGTGTTCTTCGTGTCCAGCACATACGGGCCGGACCCGTCGGGGGCGGTCTTGATGCCGTCCGTGCCGATCGCCTTCGGGCTGGCGACCAGGCCGGCGGCCTGGGTCAGGTAGTAGGCGAAGGCCGGGGGGGGGGGGGGGGGGGGGGGGGGGGGGGGGGGGGGGGGGGGGGGGGGGGGGGGGGGGGGGGGGGGGGGGGGGGGGGGGGGGGGGGGGGGGGGGGGGGGGGGGGGGGGGGGGGGGGGGGGGGGGGGGGGGGGGGGGGGGGGGGGGGGGGGGGGGGGGGGGGGGGGGGGGGGGGGGGGGGGGGGGGGGGGGGGGGGGGGGGGGGGGGGGGGGGGGGGGGGGGGGGGGGGGGGGGGGGGGGGGGGGGGGGGGGGGGGGGGGGGGGGGGGGGGGGGGGGGGGGGGGGGGGGTCGGGGGCGTTGAGGGTGATGGCAATGGTGGCCGGGTCCACGACGGCGACGCTCTTCAGCGAGGCAACCTGGTACGCGTCGGTGCCCTTGGCTTCCTTGAAGTGGTCCAGATTGGCTTTGGCAGCCGCGGCGTCGAACTTGGTGCCATCGCTGAAGGTGACGTCCGTGCGCAGGCTCAGCGTCAGCACAGTGTTGTCCGCATTGTATTCCCACTTGGTGGCCAGCATCGGAGTGAGCTTGCCGTCCGGTGCGCGGAGGATGAGTGTGTCGTAGGCGGACTGGAAGAAGGGCATAAAGTGCCCGATGTGGGCATCAATGGGATCGAACGACTTAATATCGTTGACGCTGCCCAGGGTCAGCGACGTTGCTGCCGCCGGTGCGGTGCCGCCGGCGCCGCCGCTGGTGCCGCCGCCGCAGGCTGCAAGGGCAAGCGTGGTTGCCGCAATAGCCGCGACTACCGCGGCCTTTGGACCAAACTTCATTGTTGGCTCCTTGTTGGGGAACGTCCTTGGAACCAAGGACGGGAAGAACGGGATCCGCAGATGGTCCATGTGGCGCGGGCCACATTTAGCTGCGTCTGCTCTAGGTTACTGACGATGGCATCTGTTGGCAACCGATTGTCAAAACTATTTTCACAATTGGTCTTTTTCGTTGTCACCCACGCGACAAATTGCCGCAACAATCGGTTGGATGCCACGCTCGTGTGCCGCACAACCGGTTGTTGCGGTGTTGCAGACTGGCCCTAGGACACTGCTGAACAATTTGGATGGTTTAAGGCGCGCCTGCTGGACTTCGGGTCCTGGTCCTTAAGACTGGATGCATGCAAGGAATTGAAGAGGCCCAGCGCGGGTATTTGGATGTGGAGGCGCTGGCCGGGGAGCTGTTGGCCCCGGGGAGTGCCTACGCGTTTCTGGCCGGGCACCGCTCGGAGCTTTTCCCGGACTCGATGATGGAGGACCTGTTTCCCTCCAAGCGGGGCAGGCCCTCGATCCCGGCCGGCGTCATCGGCACCGTCCTGGTCCTGCAGGCCCTGGAGGGTTTGTCGGACCGGGCCACGGCCGAAGCCTTGACCTTTGACCTGCGGTGGAAGGCCGCCTGCGGGTACGGGCTGACCGAGACCGCGTTCCATCCCACGGCGCTGGTGCATTGGCGCAACCGCCTGCGCGGCAGCAGCAACCCGCACCGCATCACCGAAGCCGTCGCCCAGGTCATCACCGCGACCGGGGTCCTCACCGGCCGGCACCGCCGGGCGGTGGATTCGACCGTGTTCGCCGATGCGGTGGCCCGGCAGGACACCATCACCCAGCTGATTGCCGTGATCCGCCGTTTCGGCAGGGCCATGGAGCACGGGGCCACGCTCATGGCGGTCCACGCGACCTCCTACGATTACTCGCATGTGGGCAAGCCGGACATCGCCTGGGACGACAAGGAAGCGAAGGACGCCCTGCTCTCGGGGCTGGTCACCGACGCCCTGGCCCTGCTTGGCGCGGTGGATCCCGTCACCCTGGAAGAAGACTCGCCGCAGGCGCAAACCTACATGCTGCTGGCGTTGGTTTCGGGCCAGGACGTGGAGCCGGCCGAGGGTTCCGACGGCACCGACGGGCGGTGGCGGATCGCCCGGAAGGTCGCCCGGGACCGGATGGTCTCCATCGTGGATCCCGAGGCCAGGCACGCGCACAAGTCCCGCTCGGTGATGATGGACGGGTTCAAGGGACACATCATTGCCGAACCGGAAACCGGGCTCTACACCAGCGCCGTGATGACCCGGGCCGCCGGCCCCGGTTCCAGCGACGCGGAAGCCGGGATCGAGCTGCTGGGCAGCGACCCGAGCATGAAGGACGATGGCACGGATTACCAGGTGCTTGGGGACTCGGCCTACGGCTCCGGGGCCATGCTCGAACACCTCGACGGGGCCGGGCACCAGGGGCTGGTCAAGCCCAGGCCGCTGCGCCCGGCAGTGCCCGGCGGCTACGACCTGGACGACTTCACCCACGACGAAGACAAGAACACGCTCACCTGCCCCAAAGGTGAGGTGCGAACCATCAGCGCCAGAGGCAACGTGAACTTCGGCACCGCCTGCAAGGCCTGCCCGCTGCGTGAGCAATGCACCACGGCCAAGGGCGGGCGCAAGGTCGTCATCACCGTCCACCACGCACGGCAGCGCGCCCACCGGGCCGCCGCCCTCGAGCCCGGGTTCCGGCACGACTACCGGGCCTACCGGCCCCTGGTGGAACGGTCCATCGGCTGGCTGGTCGCCGGAGGCAACCGGGCCCTGAGATACCGGGGCGTGGAAAAGAACAACGCCTGGCTGCAGGTCCGCACCGCCGCGCTGAACCTCCGGCGACTCCTGAACATGGGCCTCACCCGCGAAACCGGGGCCTGGGCCCTGGGATAAGACCCGGAAAGGGACCCAGCCACCGTCCCCGCCCAAATCCAAGCCGCGGCGAGCCCCGGATGGACGTACAAGCCCCGCGAAATCCAAGCACCAGATTTCCGGCGCCCAGAAAGGAGACCCCGAGCGGGCCGCTAAAGGCTCCGGAAAGGATGCGAAAGCGAAACCCGCGGCCCGAATTGCCCCTTGTTCAGCGCACTCCTAGGAGACGGTGCCAACCGCTGCCGGATAGCTCTGCCGGTAGAGGACCTTGATGATGCGTAGCGACTTTGCCGCCTCCGCCGGATCGATCCAGAAGGGGCCCTCCTGGCCCAGCTGGGCGTAGAAGTCCCCGATCAGCAGGGCATGCGAGACGCCCCAATAGCCTCGGCCGCCCGAGACGGCGGCCCGCTCGGGCGTGACCTCCACCCGGCCGTCGTCGTAAGTGACAGTCAGATCATCGCGCAGGCTCAAGCGGGCCTTCTCGGTGCTGATGTCCAGGGTCACCGGCGCATTGACCGCATTGGAGAGGGTCGCGTAGAACACGCTCCGCGCGCCATTCGTGTGGGTGAGCGCCAGGTCCGCTGTGTCTTCAACCTCGATCGCATCCCCCAGCGTGCGGGTGCAGGCCCCGCCGGACACGGAATCCACCTCCCCCACCAGCCACTGGAGCAGGTCCAGGGTGTGGATGGCCTGGTTCATCATCAGACCACCGCCGCCGCCCGCCCAGGTCCCCCGCCAGGGCCGGTCAAGGTAGTACTCGGCGGTCCGGCTCCACATCACCGTCGCGGACGCGCCGAGCACCCGCCCCAGGGATCCGGTGGCCAGTAGCCGCTGCATTTCCTGCACGGGGGCGTTGTACCTGTTCTGGAAGCAGATCCCGATCCGGGCGGTGCTGGCCTGCGCCGCCTCCACCAACCGCTCCCCCGCCGCCAGAGTGTGGGCCAACGGCTTCTCCAGGATCACGTTCACGCCCGCTGCCAGCGCATCGACGGCCAGGTCGACGTGCGTGTTGTGCGGGGTGCAGATGTGGACCACCTCCGGCCGGACCTCGGCCAGCAACGCCCGGTGGTCCACATACCCGGGGACACCGTAGGCGGCCACGGCTTTGGCCAGCCGTTCCTGATCCGGATCGCATACGGCCACCAGTTCTGCCTCGGGATGGTCCCCGATGGCATCAAAGTGCACGCTCGAGACATCTCCACAACCAATTACTGCCACCTTTGGCATAACTGCTCCTTTTGGCTACACACTGCAAACGGGACGATCAAACCTGGCGGCCCCTGGGTACGGGCCGTTGCTGCGTTAGCGCAGGCAGACACCGATGGCGTCGGTTGCGGAGCGGAACGCCCGTGCTGCCGCGCCGAATGCCTCCGGGCCGGAGAAGCCGCCCAACTCATGCTGGGCTGCCAGGTGCGGCTCCAGGGAGGCAAAGCCCGAGTAGCCATCCTGGCTGAGGGCAGTCAGCGTCTCCACCAGCTGGCCGTCGCCCTTTCCGGTGGGCACCACTTCGCCGCTGCCGGCCACGGCGTCCTTGACCTGCAGGTATTCCAGATACGGGCGCAGCATCGCGTAGGCCTCGGTGAACGGCTTGACACCGACCTGGACAAAGTTGGCGTTGTCCCAGGCAGCGCGCAGCGCCGGGGATGCGACGGTTTCCATCAGGTCCAGCACCCGCTCGGGGGTGTCGCCGTAGATGTCCTTCTCGTTTTCGTGCAGCAGCACCACACCGGCCCGCTCCGCCTCGGCGGCGAGCAGTGTCATGCGCTCCATCACGGCATCGCGGATCCCTTCGGGGGTCTGCTCCGCGGAACGGAAGAAGGAGAAGATGCGGATGTACTTGGTGTCCAGCGCCTTGGCGACGGCGATGATCCGGCGGAGCCGGGCCAGCTCGTCCGCCGCCGGCAGGGAAATGTCCACCTTGCCGATGGGGCTGGCCACGGCCGAGACCTTCAGGCCCGCGCCGTCGAGGATTTCCTTGAGCTTGGCGGTCTGGACGTCGTCGAGGTCCACCACATTGGTGCCCCAGGCGCTGCGGACCTCGATGTGGCTGGCCCCCAGGGCCAGCAGCACGGCCGCCTGGACAGCGGGATCGGGGTCGATCTCGTCACCAAAGCCGGACAATGTCCACGTGGCGGTTGCGGTCTGCGTCATGGGGGTCCTCCAGGGATCGGGCCTGCAGATCCGACGCCGCCGGGGCCAGGGGCCGGGGCTTGCGTCGCTGCAGCCAGTGTTTTCAACCGTGATTGGCTTCACAATTGCATTGCCTTGAGCTTAGCCATCCAACAACTCTTTGACAACCGATTGCCAAATCATGGCAAACGGCTCTATGGTTGCCTTCTGCACAACGTGTCCCCGCTCACATCCCGCGGCCGGGGCCCCTCTCATCCAGCGAAGAATGAGGCACGAGCCATGAGCGTTCCCCTCGGCGCCCCAACGGACCGCCCGGCCACCATCCATGATGTGGCCACCCTGAGCGGCGTCGCCGCCTCCACCGTTTCCCGCGCCCTCTCCACCCCGGACCGCGTCAACATCCGCACCCGCGTGCGGATCGAGGCCGCTGCGGCACAGCTGCACTACATCCCCAACGCCCAGGCCAAGGCGCTCAGCTCCGGCCGCACCGGGGCGGTCGCAGTGCTGGTGGCCGACATCACCAACCCGTTCTATTTCGACATCATCCGCGGCACCCAGCTCCAGCTCAAGGCCGCCGGCTACACCCAGCTGCTGGTCGACACCGAAGAGTCCGAGGACGTCGAGGCCAACACCCTGGAGCAACTGCGCAAGAGCGCCGACGGCGTCATTGTCACGGCCTCGCGGCTGCCCGACGAGGCGCTCGCCGCAGCTGCAGCCAAGCTGCCGATGGTCACCATCAACCGCGACGTCCCGGGCGTGCCCTCGGTGCTGCTGGATACGCCCACGGCCACCAATCAGGCGCTGGACCATTTGATCTCGCTGGGCCACAGCCGGATCGCCTTCATCGCCGGCCCCGCGTCCTCCCGCTCCAGCCACCGGCGCTGGGAAAGCCTGGAGGCCGCTGCCCAGGAGCATGGCGTGGAATTGGTGCGGTTGGGGCCGTTTGCCCCGCACACCCATTCGGGGGCGGCGGCCGCAGATGCCGCGGTGCACAGTGGAGTCAGCGCAACCATTGTCTTCAACGACCTCATCGCCATCGGCATGCTGGCCAGGCTCCGCGAGCGCGGTGTGCATGTGCCCGCGGACATGAGCATTGTGGGCTGTGACGACATTTTCGGCGCTGACTTCTGCAGCCCGCCGCTGACCACCGTGACGGCCCCGGTGGAGCAGGCCGGCCGGACGGCCGTGACGCTGCTGCTCAGCCAGATCTCGCCAAACCATGGTGCCGCGCCCCGGCGCCAGGCCGTGCTGCCGACGCATTTGACCATCCGGGCCTCCACCGGCCCGGCACCGGTCCGCCGCTGAACGGATCCGGCTTGCGTGCCGCCTGGCGTCCCCGCCCGGTTCCGGCGGCTACCAGCTTTGCGGCACCGGCCGGCCCTCCTCGTAGCCGGCGGCGGACTGCACCCCCACCACCGCCCGCTCGCGGAATTCCGCCAGCGTGGACGCGCCGGCGTAGGCCATGGAGCTGCGCAGCCCGGCGGTGATCATGTCCAGCAGGTCCTCCACGCCCGGGCGGGCCGGGTCCAGGTACATGACCGAGGAGGAGATCCCCTCCTCGAACAGGCCCTTGCGTTCCCGGTCAAAGGCGTCCTCGCCGCGGGTGCGGTTCTGCACCGCGCGGGCAGAGGCCATGCCGTAGCTCTCCTTGTAGCGCCGGCCGGCCGAATCCACCAGCAGGTCCCCCGGGCTCTCGTAGGTGCCGGCAAACCAGGAGCCGATCATCACAGACCGGGCCCCTGCGGCGAGTGCGAGCGCCACATCCCGCGGATACCTGACCCCGCCGTCGGCCCAGACCGAGGCGCCCAGCTCATCCGCGGCGGCAGCGCATTCCAGCACGGCGGAGAACTGCGGCCGGCCCACGGCCGTCATCATCCGGGTGGTGCACATGGCCCCGGGCCCGACGCCGACCTTGACGATGTCGGCGCCGGCAGCCACCAGGTCCCGCACGCCGTCGGCGCTGACCACATTGCCGGCCACCACCGGCACCCCCGGGGCCAGGGCGCGCACCGCCCGCAGCGCGGCGAGCATGGAATCCTGGTGGCCGTGGGCGGTGTCCACCACCAGGGCGTCGGCCCCGGCGTCCAGCAGCGCGGCGGCCTTGGCCCCGACGTCGCCGTTGATCCCCACGGCGGCGGCAATGCGCAGCCGCCCGCCGGCGTCGGCGGCCGGGGCGTACATGGTGGAGCGCAGCAGCCCCCGCCGGGTGAGCACGCCGGCCACCGCACCGCCGCGCAGCACGGGCAGCAGGTCGGTGCCGGCCGCCTCCAGCGTGGCAAAGGCGGCGCGCAGCGCCCCGTCCAGGGTCTCCTTGGCCTCCCTGGGCGTGCTGGTGCCGGCGTCGGCGTCGGCCCGGATGGCGTCAAAGGGTGCCGCATCCAGGGTCGGGACAGTGGCGTGCAGCACCGAGGCCAGCGAGGCAAAACGGTCCACGCCCTCGCAGTCACTGGCGCGCACCAGGCCCAGGAAAGTGCCGTCGGCGCCGGCCACCAGCACGGCGCCGTGGGCGCGCTTGGGCATCAGGTGGATGGCATGGACCACGGTATCGGTGGGGCTGAGCACCACGGGCGTTTCAAAGACCAGGTCACGCGCCTTGACCCAGGCCATGGCGTCGCGGACCACCGGCAGCGGAATGTCCTGGGGCAGCACCGCCAGGCCGCCGCGGCGGGCCACGGTTTCGGCCATCCGTTTGCCCGAGACGGCGGTCATGTTCGCCACCACGACCGGAATGGTGGTGCCCGTGCCGTCCCCGCCAGCCAGGTCCACGTCCATCCGGGACCGGATCGCCGAGGCGGCCGGCAGCAGGAAAACGTCGGAATAGGTCAGGTCCGTGGTCGGTGTGCTGATCAAACGCATGGGGACTCCCTCCAGGGCACGGCACAATCCGGGGCGGCGGCCAAAGGAGGCACCGCAGGCACCGCTGCTGCGAGTCTAGCCATTGGCGTTCACCGATTGGTGTGACATCGGGCTCAGATTGGCTACGAGCTTCAAATGGTAACTAGACTGGCAAGAGGTATGGGTCTACGGACCCGAACCAGAATCAGCTGAAACCGAAGGGCCCTTGCCTGAAGAATTTCCACCAGTGGAACTTCTTTGCGTCCTTCGGCGGCTAGCAAGCGGGCAACTAGAACTCACGGAAGAGGCGTATTTCACGTGCCAGAGCAATCCATCCACCGTCTACCCGAGGAATTTGGCGGAAACGAATGGCTCGTCGACGAGCTGTACGAGCGGTACCAGGCGGACAAGAATTCTGTGGACACGAAGTGGTGGCCGCTGTTTGAGTCGTTCGACGCCGATGGCAGCGCTGCCAACGGCCGTCACGCCGCCCCCGATGCCGCTCCCGCCACACGCCTGATCCCCACCATTCCGGCCACGGCGCCGGCGGCACCTGCCGTTGCAGCACCTGCTGCACCGGTTGCGGCCGCCCCTGCCGCTGCTGCCCCGGCCGCTGCCGCACCTGCTGCGGCCCCTGCCGCCGCACCGGCTGCGGCCCCTGCCGCCGCACCGGCACCCGTGCGCCCGCCGGCTCCGGCCAAGGACGCTGCCCGCACCGGCACCACACCCATTCCGGCCCAGCTGCCCAAATCCGCCAAGGACACCTCCCAGCCCGAGGCCGACGTCAAGACCGTGCTGCGCGGACCGGCCAAGGCCATCGCCACCAACATGGTCGCCAGCCTCGAGGTCCCCACGGCCACGAGTGTGCGCGCCGTCCCGGCCAAGCTGCTCATCGACAACCGTCTGGTCATCAACTCCAACCTGGCCCGTGCACGCGGCGGCAAGGTCTCCTTCACGCACCTGATCGGCTACGCCGTCATCAAGGCGCTGGGCCAGTTCCCCTCGATGAACGTCTACTACGACGAGATCGAAGGCAAGCCCGTTGCCGTCCAGCCGGCCCACGTCAACTTCGGCATCGCCATTGACATGCCCAAGCCGGACGGCTCGCGCCTGCTGGTGGTGCCGAACATCAAGAAGGCCGAGACGCTGAACTTCTCGGAGTTCTGGCACACCTACGAGGACCTGATCAAGCGTGCCCGCGCCGGCAAGCTGACCGCCGACGACCACTCCGGCACCACCGTTTCGCTGACCAACCCCGGCGGCATCGGCACCGTCCACTCGGTGCCCCGCCTGTCCAAGGGCCAGGCCGCCATCATCGGCGTCGGCGCGCTGGACTACCCGGCCGAGTTCCAGGGCGCCAGCGAGAAGATCATTGCGCAGAACGCCATCTCCAAGATCCTCACGCTGACCTCCACCTACGACCACCGCGTCATCCAGGGTGCCGGTTCCGGCGAGTTCCTCAAGATCGTCCACCAGCTGCTGCTGGGCGCCCAGGGCTTCTACGACGAGATCTTCGAATCCCTGCGCATCCCCTACGAGCCCGTGCGCTGGAGCCTGGACCGCCAGGTGGACCCGGCGGATGAGATCAACAAGGTTGCCCGCATCCAGCAGCTGATCCACTCCTACCGCGTCCGCGGCCACCTGATGGCCGACACGGATCCGCTGGAGTACGTCCAGCGCAAGCACCCCGACCTGGACGTGCTCACCTACGGCCTGACCCTGTGGGACCTGGACCGCGAGTGGCCCACGGGTGGCTTCGGCGGCAAGCCCAAGCTGCCGCTGCGCGACATCCTGGGCGTGCTGCGCGATGCCTACTGCCGTACCACCGGCATCGAGTACATGCACATCCAGGAGCCGGAGCAGCGCCAGTGGTTCCAGGATGAGCTGGAGCACCCGTACTCCAAGCCCAGCCGCGAGGAGCAGCTGCGCGTGGTCTCCAAGCTCAACTCCGCCGAGGCCTTCGAGACGTTCCTGCAGACCAAGTTTGTCGGCCAGAAGCGCTTCTCCCTGGAGGGTGGCGAGTCCCTGATTCCGATGCTTGACGCCATCATCTCCGACGCCGCCGACGACGGCTTGGACGAGGTTGCGATCGGCATGG
Organism: Pseudarthrobacter sp. P1; assembly: GCF_050156935.1. Lineage (NCBI taxonomy): Bacteria > Bacillati > Actinomycetota > Actinomycetes > Micrococcales > Micrococcaceae > Pseudarthrobacter > Pseudarthrobacter sp. P1. Next base: position 1,774,662 of record NZ_CP189584.1, read on the forward strand.
CCCACCGCGGCCGCCTGAACGTGCTCACCAACATCGCCGGCAAGACCTACGCACAGGTCTTCCGCGAATTTGAGGGCACCCAGGACCCGCGCAGCGTCCAAGGCTCCGGGGACGTCAAGTACCACCTGGGCACCGAGGGCACGTTCACCTCGGACAACGGCAACGAGACCAAGGTCTACCTTGCCGCCAACCCGTCCCACCTGGAGGCCGTCGACGCCGTGCTGGAGGGCATCGTCCGCGCCAAGCAGGACCGGTTGAACCAGGGCGAGAAGTTCCCCGTGCTGCCCATCATGGTCCACGGCGACGCGGCGTTTGCCGGCCAGGGTGTGGTGGCGGAAACGCTCAACCTCTCCCAGCTGCGCGGCTACCGCACCGGTGGAACCATCCACATCGTGGTCAACAACCAGGTGGGCTTCACCACCGCGCCGTCGTCCTCGCGCTCCTCCGTGTACTCCACGGACGTCGCCAAGATGATCCAGGCACCGGTGTTCCACGTGAACGGCGACGACCCCGAGGCAGTGGTCCGGGTGTCCCAGCTGGCCTACCAGTTCCAGCAGCGCTTCCGCAAGGACGTTGTCATCGACATGGTCTGCTACCGCCGCCGCGGCCACAACGAGGGCGACGACCCCTCGATGACTCAGCCGCTGATGTACAACCTGATCGAGGCCAAGCGCTCCGTGCGCCGCCTGTACACCGAGGCCCTGATCGGCCGCGGCGACATCACCGAGGACGAGGCCACACAGCTGCTGCGCGACTACCAGGAGCGCCTGGAGCGCGTCTTCGCCGAGACGCACGCGGCCCAGACCTCCCCGATCCCGATCATCACCTCCGATGCCCAGGCCGTGGCCGACCTGGAGCGCCCGATGGCGCAGCAGGCCGACTCCGGCACCAACACGCCCAAGACCACCGCGATCACCGCCGCCAACCTGGCGAAGATCGGTGCGGCGCACACGAACATTCCAGAGGGCTTCACCGTCCACCAGAAGCTCAAGCCGCTGCTGGAAAAGCGCGAGGCCATGTCCCGAGAGGGCGGCATCGACTGGGGCTTCGGCGAGATCGCGGCCTTTGGCTCGCTGCTCATGGAAGGTGTGCCCGTGCGTTTGGTCGGACAGGACTCCCGCCGCGGAACCTTCGTCCAGCGCCACGCCACGTTCCACGACCGCGTCAACGGCAGCGAGTGGACCCCGCTGACCAAGCTCAGCGAGGACCAGGCCAAGCTGTGGATCTACGATTCCCTGCTGAGCGAATACGCTGCCATGGGCTTCGAGTACGGCTACTCCGTGGAGCGCCCGGATGCCCTGGTGCTCTGGGAGGCCCAGTTCGGCGACTTCGCCAACGGCGCCCAGACGGTCATGGACGAGTTCATCTCCTCGGCCGAGCAGAAGTGGGGCCAGCGTTCCTCGCTGGTGCTGATGCTCCCGCACGGCTACGAGGGCCAGGGCCCGGACCACTCCTCCGCCCGCATCGAGCGCTACCTGCAGATGTGTGCCGAGGAGAACATGGTGGTGGCCAACCCGACCACGCCGGCGTCGCACTTCCACCTGCTGCGCCGCCAGGCCTACTCCAAGCCGCGCAAGCCGCTGATCATCTTCACGCCCAAGCAGCTGCTGCGCCTCAAGGCCGCCGCTTCCGAGGTTGCCGACTTCACCACCGGCGGCTTCCGCACGGTCATCGGTGAGCACGCAACGGTGGATGCGAACGCCGTCGACCGCGTGGTGCTGGTCTCCGGCCGGTTGTACTACGACCTCCTGGCCGCCCGCGACAAGGCCGGCGACACCAAGAGCGTCATCATCCGCGTCGAGCAGCTCTACCCGCTGCCGCTTCAGGAGATCAAGGCCGAACTGGCCAAGTACCCGAACGCGGATGTGGTCTGGGCCCAGGACGAGCCCGCCAACCAGGGTCCGTGGCCGTTCATGGGCCTGAACCTGGCTCCGGAGCTGGACCGCAAGCTGATGCGGGTCTCCCGCCCGGCGTCGGCGTCCACGGCCACCGGGTCGGCCAAGCGCCACGCTGTGGAGCAAACGCTCCTGCTCAAGCAGGCGTTCGAGCGCAACTAGCACCGCCTTCAAGGATGCCCAGTCTGGAAACAGGCTGGGCATCCTTGTCTTAGGGTGCCGTTTGCAGCGCTGCGCCCCGCCGCTGTGAAAGACTCAGGGGACATAACTTGGCTACGACGTTGAAAGGGTGATTGTGGAGCAGCGCAAAGTCCGCATTGCTGCGGTGGGGGACGAGCTGGTGGCCGGCGTGGGGGATCCCCGCGCACTAGGCTGGCTGGGGCGCACCCTGGCCCGGACCCCACAGGAGAACATCTCCGTGGAGGCGTACACACTGGCCAACCCGCAGGAAGGCACCGAGGCGCTGGCCGGCCGTTGGCTGCAGGAGGCCGGGCGCCGCTTTGACGATTTCCACGAAAACCGCCTGGTCATTGGGCTCTCCGGCAGGGACATCGCCTTCGGGCTCTCGACCGCGCGCAGCCGGCTGAACCTGGCGAACATCCTTGACGGTGCCACCCAGCTGAACATTCCGGTGTTCGTGGTGGGCCCGCCGCCCAGCCTCGACCCGGCCCTAAACCGCAAGCTGGCCGAGCTCAACACGGCCTTTGCCGACGTCACCACCCGCCGCAAGCACCACTATGTGGACACGTTCTCCCCGCTGCAGAACCATGAGCAGTGGCGTACGGACCTGGCCTCCAACTCCGGCACGCCGGGGCAGGCCGGCTATGGCCTGATGGCCTGGCTGGTGCTGCACCGCGGCTGGTACCAGTGGCTCAACATCCCCGACGCCGGCTGACCCACCTCCCCTCCGCCGAACCGTCATTTGTGGGCAGTGTTGCACCAAAACACTGCCCACAAATGACGGTTCGCGGTGGTTAAGGGGACCAGCCACGGCTGCGCAGTGCGTCGCGGACCTTGCGGACGACGGCGGGGCGCCCGCCCTGGATGTCCTCCCACCCGATCCTGACCTCCAGCCAACCGGCAAGCCGGGTGTTCTCGGCCCGGCGGAGGTCCTGCCGGTACTGGTCGTCGCCGCCGTGGTGGCCGCCGTCGTATTGCAGGCTGATGCGCCACCGCCGGTAGGCCGCGTCCGGCCACACCCATGGCTTCCCCGCCGGCGAGCGGAGCACACAGTTCAACTCCGGTTCCGGCAGGCCGGCACGGACCAACGCCAGCCGCACAAACGTCTCCGGAGCGGAATCCGCGCCCACCCTGACCAGCTCCACGGCCTCCCGTGCCGCTCGGACGCCGCGCATTCCCGCATGCGCGTGGACCATCCGCCGCAGGTCATCGATTCCACACAGGGGATCGCAGGGCTTCGGGAAGTCCGGCCCATGGGCACACACCAGCCGGTCACCGGCCGCCACCAGCCCGGCAACATGCTCGACCGTAGCCAGCCTCGCCATTCTGGCCAGGTCCAGCCAGGTCCGGGCAGGGGACGTCACCCGGACGCCGTCGAACTCCACCATCTCCCCCGGCAGCAGCGTCAGCTCATGCCCCACTACGTTGGCCCGCCGCGGCCTCGCCAATCCGCGGGGCCGTGCCACATGGACCCGCCAGTCTCCGGCCTGGGCCGCCGGGAGCGGCAGGCCCCACACGTGGGCCGCGGCAACGTGGGTCAGTACGCTCCACTGGTCCAGTTCCGTGTAGGCCCGCAGAGCCGCCGCCCCGCAGACATCCGCGTCGCGGGGAATCCGGATCCCGCGCGAGACGGCGATCAGATCATTGGCCCGTGTCCTGTTCCGTGCAACACCTGCGGCATCGGCGGATCTGGTGGTAAAGGACCGGCCGGCCAATTCGGCGGGCAATTCGCTGCGTCGCATAGTCGATTTTCACGCCGCTGCGGCCCCCTCCGGAGGTTATCCACAGCACCGTCTTCCCTGCAATCCCGCGAACCGTCACTTGTGGGCAGTGTTGGGCCGAAACACTGCCCACAAGTGACGGTTCGCGGGGGTATTGCCATTGGGGAGGACGCGATATATCGCAACCTTGAGAGGAATCCTGGCCATGGATAACTGGTCCACCACCGAACCACAGACATTGGACATCGACGGCGTCACCGAGCTGAAGGCCGTCCTGGTGCGCGGCCGGGTGGATGTGATCACGCATGACGGCCCTGCCACCACGGTTGAGGTCAGCGAGGTCTCCGGGGTGCCACTGGCCATCAGCATGGCCGGCGGCACGCTGAAGATCGAGCATCTGGATTCCGGGAACTGGCTGAAGAAAATCGTCAACATCAACTCCAGCGCCCGGGCCGTCATCAGCATCGCCGTCCCCGCCGGCACGCCCGTGACGGCAGCCACCGTCAGCGGCGAGATCATCGCCCGCGACCACACCGGTGCCCTGGTGGCCAAAAGCGTCTCGGGCAAGGTGACGGCGTCCGGGCATTTGAGCAACATCCGGGCCAATACCGTCTCGGGCAACCTGAGCTCTGACGTGCTGGGCACCCCGGTGGACCTCTCGTCCAAGTCCATCTCGGGCGACGTCACCATCCGGCTGCCCGACGGCGTCGGGGTGGACCTGGCGGCGAAGGCCACCTCGGGCTCGGTGCTGCTGGACGAGACGCGTTTCACCGGCGTGGGCCAGAACGTGCACACGAGCACCGGCCCGGCCGCCCCGCGCATCACGGTGCGCACCAGCTCCATCTCCGGGAATCTGGCCATTGTCCACCGCGGACCCGGCGCCGATCCGCTCTCCTGGGACGAGGACGGCCACTGATGCCTCCGGTCTTTGCCCACGGGGCGCTGCGCCTGTACCTGCTGGCACTGCTGGAAGAGGGGCCCAAACACGGCTACGAGATCATCAAGGCACTCTCGGAGCCCTTTGGCGGCACCTACTCCCCCCCCCCCCGCCGGCACGGTCTACCCGCGGCTGGCCAAGCTGGAGGGGGAGGGGCTGGTGGCCACCGCGCTGGCGGGCCGGCGGACCGTCTACAGCCTCACGGCCACCGGACTGGCGGAGATCGGTGCGCGCCGCGATGAGCTGGCCGCGGTGGAGGCGGAAATCTCGGCCTCCGTGCGCCGGCTGGCCGATGAGCTGCGCACCGATCTGCGCGAGAGCATGCGCGGCCTCCGCGCGGACCTGGCCGCCAGCGCCGAAGCGGCCAGAAGCGGTGCCAGGCGGGTGTCCCCGGAACAGAGTGCCAGCGCCAGCCACCGGCTGCTGACGGAGACGGAAATGATGCTGCAGTCCTTCCGCGACGACATGCGCGTGGAACTGCGCCGCCACGCCGGAACCGGGACGGTCAACGAGGTCACGCTGGCGACAGTGCGCACCGTGCTCGACCAGGCCGCCATCGCCATCAGGAACACGCTCAAATAGCGCCTAATGCGTGAAGACGATCTTGCCGCTGACGTCGCCGGCCAGGAGCATGGCGAATCCCTCGCGGGCGCGCTCCAGCGGCAGGACGGTGTCGATCTGCGGGCGCAGGCCCGTGGTGGCAAGGAACTGCACCAGCGCCGCCAGCTCGGTACGGTTGCCCATGGTGGAGCCCAACACCTGCAGCTGGGTGAAGAACACCCGGTTCAGTTCGGCGGGCGGGTTGAAGCCGCTGGTGGCACCGCAGGTGACAATGGCCCCGCCCGGCTTGAGGCTCCTGAGCGAATGGGCCCAGGTTGCCTCGCCCACGGAATCGAAGACGACATCCACCCGGCCGGGCAGCCGTGCACCCGGCTCGAAGACGGCGTCGGCGCCCAGCGCCAGGGCCCCGTCGCGCTTGGCCTGGCTGCGGCCCGTCACCCAGACTCTGAAGCCGGCGCGGGCACCCATGGCCACCAGCGCCGTCGAGACCCCGCCACCTGCTCCCTGCACCAAAATGGTGGAGCCCGGTCCCGCCGGGGAGACGGTGAAGAGCATCTTGAAGGCCGTCAGCCAGGCGGTGGGCAGGCAGGCCGCCTCCTCCCAGCCGAGCGCGGCGGGCTTGGGCACGGTGTTGCCTGCGGGCACCCAGACGGAGTCGGCCATGGTGCCGGGGTGGATTTCCGAGAGCAGGCTGCGGTGCGGATCCAGTGTCTCGTCGCCGCGCCAGCCCGGGCTGGCGACGACGGCGTGGACGATCACCTCGTTGCCGTCCCCGTCCACGCCGGCGCCGTCGCAGCCGAGCACCATCGGCAGCCGGCCGGCCGGCAGGCCCACGCCCTGCAGCGAAAAGAGGTCGTGGTGGTTCAGGGCCGAGGCGCGCAGCGTAACCTTCACCCAGCCGTCCGGGCCGGGGGCGCCGTCGAGCTCCCCCACCGCCAGGGCGGAGAGCGGATCGGTGGCGGAACTGGACTGGGCAAAGACGGCTCGCACGGAAGTTACCTCATCTTCTTGGATCACGCCGGTGTGGTTGCTTTGATCCTAGCGAGGCACGACGCCGGTTAGGCGAGCCGGTGGGGCGTGTGGGAGACTAGAGGGCGGATCTTTTCAGATCGATCTAATGATTGGAGGCAGCTATGTCCAAGCGAGCACGCAAGCGTCGTGACCGGAAGCGTGGCGGCGCTAACCACGGTAAGCGCCCCAACGCTTAAGTCTTGAACTTAAAGCCAAAGAAACCCCCTGCACCTTCCTGGTGCAGGGGGTTTCTTGTCGCTGCCATCCCCAACCCTGTATTAAAACAAATAAACCTGTTTTAACGCTAGGCTGGGGACGTGACCACTTCACCGCACGCCGCACTGGCCTCGCCACAGCGGCAGCGGCTGCTCTGGGCCATCCGCAGCTCCGCCGCAACGACGGCGGCCATGCTGGCAACAGGCGCCGGCCTGCCGCTGAGCACGGTCCGCTTCCATCTGGGCGAACTGCTGGCCGCCGGCCTCATAGACGCCGTCCCCGCCCCCACCACCGGGCGGGGACGGCCCGTACTTCGGTACAGTGCCCGCACCCCGGAGGTGGCCGACGCCGGGTACCCCATGCTCGCGGGGATCCTGGCCGACGCGTTGGCCGATCCCTCGCCCGCGCCCGTGGCGGCGAAAGCGGCGGACGCGGGCCGGCGCTGGGCACACCGCAGCCTGCCTGCCACACCGTCGGCGTTGTCCGGCGAGCAGATTACCGCCTCGGTGGCAGGGTTCTTCACCGAGCTCGGCTTTGAACCGGAACCCGGGCCAGGCCAGGCCGGGCCAGACCAGGCCGGCTCAGGTAAGGATCCGGCCCGGCGGGCCGCCACATCACTGAGGTTGCATGCCTGCCCCTTTGCCGGCCTCGCCCGCCGGGACCCGGGGGCCGTCTGTTCGGCCCATCTGGGCATCCTGCGCGGCTATCTGGACCAGCTGGGTGCCGCCGGCGCCGAAGCCACCCTGGTGCCCTGGGACACCCCCACCACCTGCCTTGCCGGCATTGCGCTGGCACCGGCCGCCGTTGCGGCGCACTGACACTTTCGACGAGAGAACCCGCCCATGCTCCCCTTGGTCCTGCTCACCGCACCGCCATTGATCTGGTTTGGCATGGTTGCGGCCATTTCCTTCCTTGAAACACCGCTGAAATTCCGGGTGCCGGGCCGGGTCCCCGCGGTGGCCGGCACCGCCGTCGTCCTGGCCGTGGCCGCATGAGCGCGGCAGTGGACGGCCGGGTGGACATTGCCGGCCGGGACGATGTGCTGCTGCTGGTGCAGACGTTCTATGGGAAGGCGTTCAACGATCCCCTGCTGGGGCATGTTTTCACCGAGGTGGCGCACCTGGATCTGGCCCGGCACCTGCCCATCATGGCCGATTTCTGGCAGACGGTGCTCTTCCGGGCCGGGCTCTACAAGCGCAACGCCTTGGAGGTCCATTTCGCCCTCAACGCCACCGAACCCCTGACGCTGGAGCATTTCAACCGCTGGCTCGCCCTGTGGAACGGCACCGTCGATGAGCTGTTTGCCGGTGAGAAGGCCGAGCTGGCGAAGGTGCAGGCCCACCGCATCGCCGGATCCATGCACCGGCGGGTCAGCGGCCGTTCGGCCAGCAGCTTCGACACCATCACCAGGGGCCGGGCGTCCTAGACGTCCGCGGTGCGCCCGTTGTGCAGGCGGTCCAGGATGGCCGCCTTCAGGTTCGCCGGTGCGGCCTCGACGCAGGAGCGCTTGACCACGGAGCGGATCACGCATTCCAGATCGTATTCGGTGCTGCAGTCGGTGCAGGTGTCCAGGTGGCCCTTGATCTCGGCCAGGTCCTCGCGGGACAGTGCCCCGTCAAGGTATTCATAGATGCGGGTGACCCGCGCGTCGTCGCAATCTCCCAAACTTTGGCAGTCGCTCATGGTGCTTTCTCCGTTTCGGTGCTTCCCTCGGGGGCCGGCTTGAGGATGCCGCGTTCAATGGCATAGTCCGCCAGCATGTCGCGCAGCATCTTGCGCCCGCGGTGCAGGCGCGACATCACTGTGCCGATGGGGGTGTTCATAATGTCTGATATTTCCTTGTACGCAAAGCCCTCAACGTCGGCAAAGTAGACCGCCAGGCGGAACTCCTCCGGAATGGCCTGCAGCGCACTCTTCACATCGGAGTCCGGCAGGTGGTCCAGCGCCTCGGCCTCCGCCGAGCGCAGCCCGCTGGAGGTGTGGGACTCGGCCCGGGCCAGCTGCCAGTCCTCCACCTGGTCCGAGTTGGACTGCTGGGGCTCGCGCTGGCGCTTGCGGTACAGGTTGATGTACGTGTTGGTCAGGATCCGGTACAGCCATGCCTTGAGGTTGGTCCCGGGCTTGTACTGGTGGAAGGCGGAAAAAGCCTTGGTGTAGGCCTCCTGCACCAGGTCCTCGGCATCGCTGGGATTGCGTGCCATCCGCATGGCCGCCGAATACAGCTGGTCCACGTACACCATGGCATCGCGTTCGAAGCGGGCACGGCGTTCCTCCACCGATTCCGTGGCAAGATCCACCCCGGCATCGGCCTGCGGTGCGGGCTCTGGGGTCTGAGCATTCTCACTGGTGTTCATTAGCGCCCAGTCTACTGTCACCCCTGCGCGCAGCCCGGGTCGCGTGGCTACCAACGTCGCCATGGCTTCCTTTCGCCGTCGTTGTCTGCTTTTCACAACGGCACCCCCACCCGGGATATTCCGCAAAGCGCCGGGCAAAGTGCGAGACTAGAAGGACAATGGGACCGCCGCGGCAACGCGGTGCCGGTCCCGCCGCATTCACAGTGCGCAAAACAAGGAGGCCCTGTTGTCCATAGTCCGTGTGCTGGCCCGCCCCATGCTTGCCTCAACATTCATCATTTCCGGTTTGGACCGCATGCGCCACGCGGACGCGACGGCGGCCGAGTTGGCCCCGCTGCTCGGCAAGGCCGCCGCGGCGCTCCCGGTCCAGCTGGACGAAAAGACCCTGGCGCGCGCCCTCGGTGGCATCCAGGTGGGCGCCGGCGTGCTGCTGGCCACGGGCAAGGTTTCCCGGCTGGCCGGCACCGTGCTGGCCCTGACCTCCGCACTGAATGCCCTCGTGGAGTACCGCACGTCCGACGGCAGCACCAAGGAGGGCAAGGCGCACCGCCGCGGATCCCTGCTGAAGAACATCTCCCTCACCGGCGGCGCCCTGCTGGCCGCCGTGGACACCGCCGGACGTCCGGGCCTGGCCTGGCGCGCCAACCAGCTGGCCACGGCCGGCAAGAAGGCCGGCACCGCGCAGCTCAAGCACACCGACGCCGCCGTCCGCCGGCTGGCCCACAACGTGGCGGGTGCATAGCCCGCGATGAGCACGCTCTCTCCCGCCACCACGCCCTGGCCCGCTCCGCTGGCCACCGCACCCCTGGACGCCACCCTCACGGTCCCCGCGTCCAAGTCCCTCACCAACCGCTACCTGGTCCTGGCCGCGCTGGCCGACGGCCCCTCCCGGTTGCGCGCCCCGTTGCATTCGCGTGATTCGGCGCTGATGGTTGCCGCCCTGCGCGCCCTGGGCGCCGGAGTGGAGGAGGTCGACGGCGACGGCGGCTTTGGCCCGGACCTGCTGGTCACCCCGCTCCCGGCCGGTGCGCACCTGCCCGCCGGCACCGCCGTCGACTGCGGCCTGGCCGGCACGGTGATGCGCTTTGTGCCGCCGCTGGCCGCCCTGGCCACCGGCGCCGTGTCGTTCGACGGCGATCCGCACGCCCGCAAGCGGCCGATGGGCCCGGTCATCGAGGCCCTGGCCGGCCTGGGCGTGCAGGTGGACGACGGCGGTGCCCGCGCCCTGCCGTTCCTGATGCACGCCACCGGCAAGGTCCGCGGCGGCCACCTGGTGATCGACGCCAGCGGCTCCTCCCAGTTTGTCTCGGCCCTGCTGCTGGCCGGCGCGCGCTTCACCGAGGGACTGCACCTGGAGCACGTGGGCGACCCCGTGCCGAGCCTGGACCACATTGCCATGACCGTGCAGATCCTGCGCAGCCTGGGCGTGGTGGTCGACGATTCCATCCCCAACCATTGGATCGTCTCCCCCGGACCGATCGCCGCCTTTGACGTCGTCATCGAGCAGGACCTCTCCAACGCCGGCCCGTTCCTGGCCGCCGCCCTGGCCGCCCGCGGCACCGTGCGGATCCCGCACTGGCCGGCCGGCACCACCCAAGTGGGCGACAAGTGGCGCGAGATCCTGCCGCTGTTCGGCGCCACCGTCACGCTTCAGGACGGGGTCCTGGCCGTCACCGGCGGCGAGTCCATCAACGGCATCGACATCGCCGACACCAGCGAGCTCGCGCCGTCCGTAGCGGCCCTGTGCGCCCTGGCCACCGGCCCCTCCCGGCTGAGCGGCATTGCGCATCTGCGCGGGCACGAGACCGACCGGCTGGCCGCCCTGGTGGCGGAGATCAACAGGCTTGGCGGCAATGCCGAGGAAACCGCCGACGGGCTCACCATCACCCCGGCACCGATGCACGGCGGCCTCTTCCACAGCTACGAGGACCACCGGATGGCCACCGCCGGGGCCATCATCGGCCTGGCCGTGGCCGGCGTCGAGGTGGAGGACATCTCCACCACGGCCAAGACCATGCCCGAATTCCCGCAGCTCTGGTCCCGCATGCTGGCGGGCCCCGGGCCCGCGTCCACCCCGGGCGGGGCCAACTAGGTGGCACGCGATTTCAGCAACTGGGACGAGTCCGACGTCCGCGTCCGCGCCAACAAAAAGGGCAGCCGGCCGCGCACCAAGGACCGCCCCGCCCACGATGACGCCATCATCGGCCGGATCATCACCGTGGACCGCGGCCGCTACACGGCAGTCGTGGACGAGGACACCCCCGAGGAGCGCATCCTCATCGCCGCCCGCGCCCGCGAGTTGCGCCGCAACCCCGTGGTGGCCGGGGACTTCGTGGCCCTGGTCGGCGACGTCTCCGGCGCGCCCGACACGCTGGCCCGGCTGGTCCGGGTGGAGACGCGGCGCACGCTGCTGCGCCGCAGCGCCGACGACACCGACCCGGTGGAGCGCGTCGTGGTGGCCAACGCCGACCAGTTGGTGATCGTCGTGGCCGCGGCCAACCCCGAGCCCCGGACCGGCTTCATCGACCGCGCGCTGGTGGCCGCCTACGATTCGGGCATCGCCCCGCTGCTGCTCATCACCAAGGCCGATGTGAAGGATCCCGCCGAGCTGCTGGCCAACTACGAGCACCTGGACATGACGGTGGTGGTCAGCCGCACGGCCTCGGACACCGCCTCGGGCATTGATGCCCGCAGCGACGACGGCGAATCCGCCCTGCTGGCCGGCGGCGCCGTCGACGCCCTCAAGGACCATCTGGACGGCAAGGTCTCCGTCATGGTGGGCCACTCCGGCGTCGGCAAGTCCACCATGGTCAACGCCCTCACCGGCTCCCAGCGCGCCACCGGCGGCGTCAACGCCGTCACCGGCCGCGGCCGGCACACCTCCTCCTCGGCGCTGGCCCTGCGGCTGCGCGACGCCCAGCCGGGCAGCTGGATCATCGACACCCCAGGCATCCGCTCCTTTGGGCTGGCCCACGTGGATCCGGACCGCATTCTGCACGCCTTCCCCGACCTGGAGCCCGGCACCGATGCCTGCGAGCGTGGCTGCAAGCACAACAGCGCCGCCGTCAACTGCGGCCTGGACCCGTGGGTGGCCGACGGCAGCGCCGGCGAGGCCGGCCCGGCCCGGCTGGCCTCGCTGCGCCGGCTGCTGGGCAGCTCGGACCGCACCGAGGGCCGCGCCGAAGCCAAGGAACTCGGCACCATCCTCTAATCCGGCGGAACCCGGCCGCGGGTCCCCCTGCCTCCCCGCCCCTGCCACAACCAGCGATAGTGTGATGCCATGAACCATGAACCGCAAGGCTACAACGACGATCTCCGCCTGGCCCACGTATTGGCGGACGCCGTTGATTCTTTGACGATGTCTCGTTTCAAGGCGCTCGATTTGGCTGTGGAAACCAAGCCGGACCTGACGCCCGTCACGGACGCCGACAAGGCCGCCGAGGAGTCCATCCGCAGCCAGCTCGCCCGGGCCCGCCCCCGCGATGCCGTGCTCGGCGAGGAATTCGGCAGCAGCGGGCACGGCTCGCGCCGCTGGATCATCGACCCCATCGATGGCACCAAGAACTTTGTCCGCGGCGTCCCGGTCTGGGCCACCCTCATCGCCTTGGTGGACGAGGGCCAGCCGGTGGTCGGCGTCGTCAGCGCCCCCGCCCTGGGCAAGCGCTGGTGGGCCGCCAAGGGCACGGGGGCCTTCACGGGCAAGTCGCTGGCCGCCGCCACCCGGCTGCGCGTCTCCAACGTCGCCAACCTGGCGGACGCCTCGATGTCCTATTCCTCGCTCTCCGGCTGGAAGGAACGCGGCAACCGCGACGAGTTCATCGCCCTGACCGACGATGTCTGGCGCACCCGCGCCTACGGCGATTTCTGGTCCTACTGCCTGGTGGCCGAGGGTGCCGTCGACATTGCCTGCGAGCCGGAACTGAACCTGTACGACATGGCGGCCCTGGTGCCGATCGTCGTCGAGGCGGGCGGGCGCTTCACCTCCCTCGATGGCGAGGAGGGCCCCTTCGGCGGCAACGCCCTGGCCACCAACTCCATCCTGCATTCGGAGGTCCTGAACCGGCTCAACCCGGGGCTCGACGACCTCCTGTAGCACGACGCAGTGTGACGCAAAGGGATGTAACAAATGCGCCCGGCACCCCACCGGGGTTAGCATTTTGGGCATAGGTCACGAGTGCCAGTGCTAAACCCCGGTTTGCTGGCCGGCAACCCTCCTTTCGCGGCGGGGTGCCCCGGGTGACGACCTGGCCAGGCCGGAGCGGTCTTGGCAAGCGCGGATCACGGCACTGTCCGGGATCCTTCCCGTGAGGTCCTTTCATGAGCTCTGCAACCCTTGAAAAAAATTCCATCTCCACCGCGGCTGCCGCCGCCGTCGAACCCCTGTTGGCCGTCACCGGCGCCGACCTGTCCGCCCCGCTGATCACCGGCGGGAGCGTCCGCTACGCCAACCTGGACTACGCCGCCTCGGCCCCGGCCGTCCAGGCCGTGGCCGACCACCTGGCCCAGGTGCTGCCGTACTACGCCAGCGTGCACCGCGGGGCCGGGTTTGCCTCCCAGGTCAGCACGTCCGTCTATGAAAACGCCCGCGACACCATCCGGGACTTTGTGGGCGGCCGGGCCGATGATGCCGTCATCTTCACCCGCAACACCACCGATTCCCTGAACCTGCTGGCCGGTTGCGTCGAAACGCTGCTGGCCACCGAGGACGGCTCCCGCCCCACCGGCGAGGTGCTCTACCTGGACATCGAACACCACGCCAACCTGCTGCCCTGGCAGCGCCTGCCGCACCGCAGCGTGGTGGCCGCCGGTTCCATCGCGGCCACGCTCTCGCGGATCGAAACGCAGCTGCGCGCCGGCTCCGTGGTGCTGCTGGCCGTCACCGGCGCCTCCAATGTCACCGGCGAGATCCTGCCCGTGGCCGAGCTCGCGGAACTGGCCCACCGGTATGGTGCCCGCATCGTGGTCGACGCCGCTCAGCTGGCCCCGCACCGCCGCCTCAACCTCGCCGACGACGGCATCGACTACGTGGTCTTCTCCGGCCACAAGCTCTACGCCCCCTTCGGCTCCGGCGTCATCGTTGGCCGCCCGGACTGGCTGGACGCGGGCACCCCGCACCTGGCCGGTGGCGGCGCGGTCAAGGAAGCCCGGCTGGACACCGTGACCTGGGCCACCGGGCCGGCCCGGCACGAGGGCGGCTCCCCCAATGTGCTCGGCGCCGCCACGCTGGCAAAGGCCGCGGAGATCCTCTCCGCCCTGGACGAGTCCGCCTGGCACAGCCACGAGGAGGGCCTGCGCGACCACGTGGTGGCGGGCCTGTCGAAGATCCCCTCCGTCACCGTCCACCGGCTCTTCAGCGATTCCGGCGACTACCCGGGCAGCGGCAGCATCGGCGTCGTCAACTTCTCCGTCGAGGGCTACGACGCCGGGCTGGTGGCGGCCTACCTCTCCGCCGAGCACGGCGTGGGCGTGCGCGACGGCAAGTTCTGCGCCCACCCGCTGCTGCGCCGCCTGGGCCTGCCCTCCGGATCGCTGCGCGCCAGCTTTGGCGTGGGCTCCCGGCTGGCGGACGCCCAGCGCCTCGTCGACGGCGTGGCCGCGCTGGTGGAGTCAGGGCTGGGCTGGGACTACGTGGTGGATTCGGGCCGCTGGGTTCCGGCCAACGATGCCCGCAGGTACCCGGACTGGGCACCGAACACCCCCGGCACGGCAGGCGCCGCCCCCTGCACCATCGACCCCGAGGACGACTAGCACGCGGTAGAGTTGACGGGCTTGTTTCCGTCAACGTTCAGGAGCGCATATGGCAGCCATCGGCGGGCCCACCTTTGAAGCCGGCCGGCGCCAGGAGATGGCCACGGCCTTCCAGGACGGTGGCGAACACTACGATCGGGTGCGCCCGGGGTACCCGGCGGAGTCCGTCGAATGGCTGTTCGACGGCACCGCCGCCGGGTCCCGGGCGGGGGTGGCCGACGTCGTCGATCTGGGCGCCGGGACGGGCAAGTTCACCGGACTGCTCCTGGGGCCGGGCCGCAACGTCACGGCCCTGGACCCCTCGGCGGACATGCTGGCCCAGCTGGAGCGCCGCTTCCCCACCGTCCACACCATCATTGGCGTGGCCGAGGACACCGGGCTGCCGGACCGGAGCCAGGACGCCGCCACAGTGGCCCAGGCTTGGCACTGGTGCGACCCGGTGGCCGCAAGCACGGAGATCGCACGGATCCTGCGCCCGGGCGGGATCCTGGGGCTCGTGTGGAACCAGCTCGACGTCAGCGTGCCCTGGGTGCACCGGCTCAGCCGCATCATGCACGCCGGCGATGTCCACAAGCCCGGCTTCCGGCCCGCCGTCGGCCCGGAGTTCACAGCGCTGGAGTCCCACGTGAGCGCCTGGGCCCAACCACTGACCGGCGAGGACATCAAGGAACTGGTCAAGTCCCGCAGCTACTGGCTCCGGGCCAACGAGGCCACCCGGGCCAAGGTCACGGCCAACCTCGACTGGTACCTGTACGAGCATCTGGGGCACACCCCCGGTGAAGTCCTCCAGCTCCCCTACCTGACGCACACCTGGCGCGCCGTCAAGGCCCCCTGACCCGGCCCGCCGCCCGTCACACACCGGCTCCACTCGACAGGAATCCGTCGCGCCGTCTATGATTTCGGTATGCCTAAATATTAGTCTTAGGCGGAATGAATCATGCTGAGCAAAGGAGCCTGGCCGTGCTGGACGCCAAGATGACTGCCACCACCCGGAAGCGGCCGAAGGTCCCCTCGGCCATTTTCATGCTGGGCCCGGCCTTTGTGGCAGCCATCGCCTACGTCGATCCCGGCAATGTGGCGGCCAACCTGACCTCCGGCGCCAAATACGGCTACCTGCTGGTGTGGGTGCTGGTGGCGGCCAACATCATGGCCATGCTGATCCAGTACCAGTCCGCCAAGCTGGGCGTGGTGACGGGCAAATCGCTCCCCGAACTGCTGGGCGAACGCTTCGGCACGGCCGGCCGCCGGGCCTACTGGCTGCAGGCCGAACTGGTGGCCATGGCCACCGACCTCGCCGAGGTGGTGGGCGGTGCCATTGCGCTGAACCTGCTCTTCCACGTGCCGCTGCCGGTGGCCGGGCTGATCGTGGGCCTGGTGTCCATGGCCATGCTGATGGTCCAGAACCGCCGCGGCCAGCGCACCTTCGAATCCCTCATCATCTTCCTGCTGGCCATCATCACCATCGGCTTCCTGGCCGGACTGGTGCTCAGCCCGCCCGATCCCGCCGGCGTGGCGGGCGGCCTGCTGCCCCGCTTTGACGGCAGCGACAGCGTGCTGCTGGCCGCAAGCATGCTCGGCGCGACGGTCATGCCGCACGCCATCTACCTGCACTCGGCCCTGGCCCGGGACCGGCACACCACCGCACGCGACACCCCCGAGCTGCTCCATGCCACCGTCAAGGCCACCCGCTGGGATGTGGTGGCGGCACTCCTGCTGGCCGGCGCGGTCAACATCGGCATGCTGCTGCTGGCCGCCTCCACGCTGGGCGGCGTTGAAGGCACCGACAGCATCGAGGGCGCCCACGCGGCCATCGTGGCCACCCTGGGCCCGGTCATTGGTGTGGTGTTCGCCGTCGGACTGCTGGCCTCGGGCCTGGCCTCGACGTCGGTGGGCTGCTACGCCGGCGCCACCATCATGGGCGGGCTGCTGAAGATCAAGCTCCCGCTGCTGACCCGCCGGGTGGTCAGCCTGATCCCGGCCCTGGCCCTGCTGACCTTCGGCGTGGACGCCACGTGGGCGCTGGTCATCAGCCAGGTGGTCCTGAGCTTTGGCATCCCGTTCGCCCTGATTCCGCTGCTCCGCCTGACCTCCAACAAGGCTCTGATGGGCATCCACCGCGACGGAGTGCCGCTGCGGATTGCCGCACTGGTCAGCGTTGCCCTGGTGGTGGCCCTGAATGCCGTGCTGCTCTACCTCACACTCACCGGATCCTAGCTCCGCGGGGGCCGGAGGGTAGGCTGGAGGGTGTGAAGCAAACCCCCACCTCATCCAGCGTTGAGGACTATGTGAAGGTCATCTATTCCTTCACCGAATGGCAGGACAAGCCCATTTCCTCCACCCAATTGGCCACCCGCCTCGGGGTGGCCAATTCCTCCGTCTCGGAGATGGTGCGCAAGCTCAAGGACCAGGGGTTGGTCAACCACAAGCCGTACAGCGCCATCCGGCTCACCGAGCCGGGGCTGGCGCTGGCCCTGTCCATGGTCCGCCGGCACCGGTTGCTGGAGACGTATCTGGTGCAGGAACTGGGCTACAGCTGGGACGAGGTCCACGACGAGGCCGAGCTGCTCGAACATGCCGTCTCGGACACCTTCATCGAACGGATGAGCGCCAAGCTGGGCCATCCCACCCGCGATCCGCACGGCGATCCCATCCCCGACGCCGACGGGCACGTGGACATGCCCGATGCCTTCCGGATGGGCGAGCTCGACGCCGGCCACCGGGGCAGGATCATCCGGATCAGCGACCACGACCCCGAGCTGCTGCGGTATCTGGATGAGCAGCACATTGCCCTGGACGCCGCGGTGCACATCATCGGGCGCAAGCCCTTTGGCGGCGCGCTCATCGTGGAATTCGGCCCCCAAACGCTGGACCTCAGCGACGAGGTGGCCGACGCCCTCTGGGTCGCCACCACCAGCCCGCACGCCGGCTGCACCATCCCGGGCTAGCTAGACGCGTGCCCCGCTGCGGCGCAGGTAGAGGCAGGACGCGGTGTAGGCCAGCGAAATACCGGCCAGCAGCGCGCCCAGCGGCGCCAGGTGCGCGGCAACCAGCACACCGGCAGCGAGCAGGAAGGCCAGCAGGGACACGGCGGGCAGTGCCGGCCAGGGCAGCCTGCGCTGGGCCTTCGGTGCCATGAAGTAACCCCAGAGGATGATCACGACGGCGGGCAGCCCCACACCCAGCACATAGTTCCACGGGGCGTCCTGGCGGAATCCCCAGGCACATATCGCCGCGAGCATGGCCACCTCAAGGGCAAACCCCACTGCCATCGTTGCCATGCCCAGCACAGCCGGTCCTGACACTGCCACTGCGGGGACATCCGCACGCCGTCGACTCACTGGCCCGCTTTCTGGTTGTTCACGTTGTTCTCGTTCTCTCGCTCGGCCTGCGCCAGCAGGGCGCGTTCGCGGCGCAGCACATAGCGCTGGACCTTGCCGCTTGGCGTCTTGGGCAACTTGTCCACAAAATGGATGCGCCGCGGGAAGGCATGCGCGGCGAACTTGTCCTTGACCAGCCTCTGCAGTTCCGCGGCCAGCCCATCCGTGGGCTCGACGCCGTCGCGCAGCACCACATAGGCCTCCAGCACCTCGCCACGGATCTCGTCCGGCGTGCCGATCGCGGCGGATTCCACCACGTCGGGATGGGCCGCCAGCACGCTTTCCACATCAAAGGGGCCGATCCGGTAGCCGGCCATGATGATCACGTCGTCGTCACGGGAGGAAAAGTAGATAAAGCCATCCGCATCCCGCCGCCCGGCGTCGCCGGTCAGATACCAACGGCCGCCGGGGGTGTAGCGCTGTGCCGTCTTCTCCGGCGCATCGACATAGCCGGCGAACCACAGGAACGGGCTGGCGGCGACATCGATGGCCACGCGGCCCTGTTCCCCGTCCGCGGCCACGACGTCGTCGAGGGTGCCGAGCACGTCCACCCGCCAGCCCGGCAGGCTGGTGCCCATGGAGCCATCCCGCACCGGGGCGCGCAGACCATCGGCCCAGGCGTTGCCGGCCACCATGCCGTGTTCGGTCTGGCCGTAGTGGTCGCGCACATCGACCCCCAGAGCCGTCCTGCTCCAGCCGATGACGTCCGGGGTGAGTGGTTCACCCGCCGAAGAGGCCCGGCGCAGCACGTGGTGGGCCTGGGTTTCGGAGCCGGCCCGGAGGGCTCGGTAAACGGTGGGTGCTGCGGCAAAGTTGGTGACCTGGAACTTCTCCAGCACGGCCCAGGTCAGCTCCGGGGAGAAACCCGCATGGAGCAGGATGCTGCGCGTTCCGGTGGCCAGCGGAGCCAACAGGGCAAAGTACAGCCCGTAGGCCCAGCCGGGGTCTGCCGCGTTCCAGAAGACATCGTCCGGACGGACATCAAGTCCGAATTCCTGGTAGCCGGCAAAGGACGCCACGGCTCGCAGCGGAATCGGCACGCCCTTGGGCTCGCCAGTGGTGCCGGAGGTGAACAGCTGCGCCAGCAGCCCATCCCCGCCGACGGCGACGGCACCGCCGTCGTCTCCGTCGTCACCATCAGCCCCGGCCAGCAGCTCGCCAAAGGAGAGGTCGTAGCCAAAGGCCTCGCCTTGGGCCACGACCACCAGCGGGGAGGCATCCATCGGAACGTCCCCGGGCGGCACCAGCTTTCTGCGCTGGTCCGCGTCACAGACCACCAGCTTGCAGCGGCTTGAGGACATGCGGAAGGAGATGGCGTCGGCGGCAAAGGCCGTGAACAAGGGAACGTCCACGGCGCCGCGGCGCCAGATGCCCAGCAGTGCCACCACCAGGTCCGCGGACTTGGCCATCAGGGTTGCCACATGGTCGCCCGGGCCAATGCCCAGGCGCGCCAATGCAACGGCGAACCGCGCAGATTTCTCACGCAGTTCGCCGTAGGTAATGTCTTTGTGGCTCAGATCGGGCTGAACCACGGTAAATGCAATCGACTGCTCCGGGTGCCGGTCGCAGAGGAGGAAGGCGGCAGAAGCGTTTGGCGCACCAAAAGCGTCCAGCAGTCCCCGGACGCGTGCTTCTCCTGCCATTGCCTTCGCTCCCTCGCGCTGCGTACCTGAGACAAATTGTGCTCCAAGGATTGCATATCCCCGGGGCAGAACCCAGCTAGCGCAGCACTAGTCCGATGCGTGGAATCAGCCTTCGCAGTCCTTGCAGAACAGCATGCCGTCCTTCTCGCGTGCGACCTGGCTGCGGTGGCGTACCAGGAAGCAGGAGGAACAGGTAAATTCGTCATCCTGTGCGGGAATGACCTGGACGATCAGCTCTTCTCCGGAGAGGTCGGCGCCGGGAAGGTCAATGCCTTCAGCGGTGTCGGAATCCTCAACGTCGATGTGCGCCGTCTGGGCACCGCCGCGCTGCACCTGCAGAGCCTGCAGCGACTCTGTTCCGTGGTCTTCGTCCTTGTTGCGGGGTGCGTCGTAATCCGTTGCCATGCGGTTTCTCAAACTCCTGAGCTTCTGGTGGTTTCGGCAGGGTATTTCAGCGCCCCATCCTAGCCCCTCAACGTGGGAAATACTCCTCGAAAATCCAGATGTTTTCCACTGGCGTATTCTAGGCCCTCGGGCGCTGTGCCGGATACACCTGAAAACCGCAGAATTCCAACGAATATTCCCGCCGCGTGACGTGAATCCTGTGCTGCTTATCACCCCAGCCTGCCGCCGGACCCGCGTCATTCACTGTGACATGACGCACCTGCAGCAACCAGGGGCAAGGGAAAGGCCCCTGCTGCATTTCCACCCGACAGGGCTGGTTACAAGGGCGGCAAACCGGCGTACCGTACAAGAAGGGACACCGTGCCCTGAAAGGTAGGAAAACGCCATGCCTGACAAATCGCCGCATCGGCACCTGACTAAGAAGCCGATCAAGACCATCAAGGAAAAGCGAGCCGATAAGCGCAGCAAGGGTGCCATGATTGCAGACGCTGACCCCGTTGCACACATCAAGAAGCACTAGCCACATCCGCTGCACTCCTCCCCAAGGCGCCGCCAGCGCGGCCCGGAACCATTCCGAGTGATTCCGGACCGCGCTCCCGGCGCCTTTCGCATGCCCTATGGGCTGGCCGTCGAGCCTGCCGACTCCCGGGCCCGGGCCCGGCGGCGGTTCCGCCCCGCCGATGTTCCGCGCCCCGCGTTCAGCGGCTGCACAGACCTCCAGCCGCTGCCGTCTCGCATTGGCCGCAGGACCATCCAGTCCCAGTCCTCGGACCCGGCCAGCAGGGCCGCGTCGTCCTCGAGCGAGGCCCCGTCGGGCCGGCCGGCGTCCCAGCCGGCACCAGGGTCCAGGTAGTCCAGGAAGCCCGGGTCCAGGAAATCACGGGGCGGCTCGGGGAATTCCTCCGATGCCGGGAGCCCTGGCGGGTCCACGAAACCGGACCCCTGCGCCTCTTGCAGGCCTTCCGGTACGTCCTGCCCGGCCGGAAACCACGACGGCGTCCCGGGCGGGGGCGTGCCCGGCAGCGGCGGCGCGGTGCTCGTGTAGGAGTGCCCGGTCGGGGTGGTCGTCACCACCGTGTGCCGGGGACCGGCGATGACTGCCGCGGCCCAGCCCTGAAGTTCCTTGGTCTGGTTGCACCGTTCGCACAACCCCTGGCCGTTGGCCAGGGACGTGGGCCCTCCGCCGGCCCACGCTGTGACGTGGTCCGCATGCCGGATCGGCGCCCCGCACCACGGGGTCCTACAGACCTGGTCCCGGGCCCTAATGAAGCGCTGCAGCGAGGCCGGGAACCGGCGCGCCCTCGAATCCATGCCGACCAGCTCCCCGGTGCCCGGGGCGGTGAACAGCCGCCGGATCCGCACCCGGTCCGACGCCCCCAACACCGCCCCGGGAACCGCAGGACCACCGGCGGCGGGGCCCGCGGCAGTGGCCGTGTGTGTGATCGACTATCTGTAGGCCGTTTCAGCCGAGAATATGGGCCACGTTGGTGGCTCGTTTCAGGCCAAAAGAGCGGTAAGAATCAGGCCAGTCATTTCATCCCGGAATCAGGTTTCGGGGGCTGGTTTGGAGATAGAGATCACCCGGTGGTTCGGGCCCCGCCTTGAGTGTCAGGGACATGGGCCCGCCACCCCCAGATAGGTTCCTTACGGCGCTGCCATTGCGAAGCGTATGCGCCGGAAGGGCTGGAAAGCAGATGACGGTACCCATGTCCGTACAAGAAAATATCAGACG
This sequence comes from Pseudarthrobacter sp. P1, assembly GCF_050156935.1. Classification (NCBI taxonomy): domain Bacteria; kingdom Bacillati; phylum Actinomycetota; class Actinomycetes; order Micrococcales; family Micrococcaceae; genus Pseudarthrobacter; species Pseudarthrobacter sp. P1. Next base: position 1,796,442 of record NZ_CP189584.1, read on the forward strand.
ACTCGACTCCCAGGGAGTCCCCGTGCGGGAGATCGCCCGCAGGCTGGGAGTCAGCCGGACCTCGGCGGCCAAGTACGCCGAGCAGCAGGACTTCTCCCCGGCGCCGCCGGCACCGCTGGCCAGGCCGGGTGCCTCGGTCCTGGCCGGGTTCGAGCACATCATTGAGCGGTGGCTCATCGAGGATGCGCGCCGGAACCGCAAGCAGCGGCACACGGTCAAGCGGATCTTTGACAGGCTCGTGGAAGAGCATGGGTTCACCGGCACCTATTCACCGGTCCAGCGGCACGTGAAGAAATGGTTGGCCGCCAACCGGCAGCCCGGCGAGGGGTTCACCGAACTGGTCTGGCCTGCCGGCACCGTGCAGGTCGACTTCGGTCAGGCCGAGGCCATCATTGCCGGGATCCGGCAGGTCCTGCACATCCTCGTGGTGACCTTCCCGTTCTCGAACATGCGCTTCGTCCAGGCATACCGCGGCGAGACCGCTGAATGCGTTGCCCACGGGCTGCGGACCGTGTTCGAGCACATTCGGGCTGCGCCGCGGCACATGGTCTTTGACAACGCGACGGGCATCGGAAACCGGGTGGGAACCAGGGTGACCGAGACGAAGCTGTTTGGCGCCTTCAAACTCCATTACCGGTCCCAGTCCCGCTATTGCAATCCATACTCGGGCCACGAGAAGGGCAACGTGGAGAACGCGGTGGGGTTCCTGCGCCGGAACTTCATGGTCCCCGAGCCGGAGGCCGCCACCTTGGAGGGGCTCAACAAGGTCCTCATGGCGCGCTGCGATGCGTTGGCCACCACAGTGCACTACCGCAAGGGCCTGCCCCTGGGTGAGCTGTTCGCCCAGGACGTGGCCGCCTCCATGGAACTGCCGGGGATCGGTTTCGATGCCGTGCGCTACGAATCGCGCAAGGCCGACAAGACCGGGAACCTGCTCATTGACGGGAACACGTACGCCGCCGGGCCCGTCTTCCACGGGCGGATGCTCACGGTGGGGTTGGGACACGACGTGGTGCAGATCCTTGACGAGCATTCCGAACCCGTCCGCACGTTCCCACGCGTCTTCGGGAAGCAGGCCGAGACGGTCTTCGACCCGGCTTCCCTGGTGCCGCTGCTCGTGACGAAGCCCGGGGCGTGGTCCCATTCCCCGCTGCGGGCCCTGGTCACCGACCCCGTGCGTGACTGGCTGGACAAAGCCACCGCCACCGGGCGGCGCCGCCTGTTCAACGCCGTGGACGCCGCCTCGTCGGCGGCGGGATTCGATGCCGCGGTGGCCGCTGCCGACACCCTGATCCAGCGCGGGGATGCACCGGACATGGCCATGCTGGGCATGCTGGCCCGCCGTCTGGCTGACGGCACCGAACCGCCGGCAGCCAACGTGGATCTGAGTGTCTATGACACCTTCACCACCCTGAACACCACCACCGGAGAAGTCGCATGAACCCGATCACCGTCCAAGACATCCTCGAAGCGGGCAAGCATGCCTCGCTGACCGGCAGCGTGTTGACCGAATGGGCCGAGAAGGGCACCCCGAAACAACGCGAATACCTCCACGAGGTCCTGCTGGCCGAGCACGAATCCCGGCAGGAGTCACGCCGCCAACGATTGCTGAAGGCAGCGAGGCTGCCGGCCATGAAAACACTCACCGGGTTCGACTACGGCAGTGTCCGGTTCCCGGAGGACTACGGCCGCGAACCCCTCGAATCCCTGGATTTCATCAACCGGGCCCAGGACCTGGTCCTCTACGGGGACGTCGGCACGGGCAAGACCCACATGGCCACCGCCCTGGTGGCCGCAGCCTGCCGGCAGGGCATCCAGGCCAGGTTCTTCACGACCTCCGCCCTGGTCATGATGCTGCGCCGCGCCAAGGACGAAGACCGCCTCGACAAGGAACTGGCCGCCCTGGCCAAGAACCAGCTCCTGGCGATTGACGAACTGGGCTACCTGCCGATCGATACCGAAGGGGCCAGGCTTCTCTTCCAGGTGATCGCTGACGGGTATGAAAAACGCAGCCTGATCATCACCACAAATTTGGAGTTTTCCCGCTGGGGAACAGTGTTCGGGGACGACAACATGGCCGCCGCCGTCATCGACCGGCTGGTCCACCACGGACGGCTTCTGCAATTCCGCGGCGAGTCCTACCGGGTCAAAAATGCCCTCATGAAATAGCCAACCGCTGAAATGGACCAGAAACGGGCCGAGGTGGCCTAATTCTTAGCGCTGAAACGGCCTACTTAGACTTGACGAAACACAGGCCGCACCGGCGCTGCCCTTGGCGCTGCCGGCGGAGGGGGCTGCAGAGGGGGCTGCGGCTGCGCCGCCCCCGGCTCCGTCCGCGCCTCCACCTGTCGCGGAGCCGGCAGTTGGACCGTTGCTGCCGCTGTCGGCGGCGGGGGTGGCGAGGCGGCGCGCGTCCGCGGCCGGGATTACCCCGTACCCGGGCAGGTAGGCCGGGTCGTCCCCGTTGGCGAACAGCGCCCGGTCCGTGACCACCAGCTGGACCTCGACCACCGTGTTGGCCGCCTCAGCGGCACCGGTCAGCCGTTCCACGAGCGTGTCGGCCATGACCTGGCCGCGGCTGCGCGGATCCCCGGTGTTCCGCAGCCAGGACGCCTCCCGGTCCAGGACGGCCAGGGCACTGACCCCGGCCTTGAGCGGCAGCAGGGCCGAAAGGAACACCATTCCCCCGGCGCCGGCCGGCACGACACGGTCCGCTCCCCCACCGCCTGCTCCCGCGCGGCCACGAACCCGGCCGCGTCCGCCCGGTACGCCAACGCCCGCACCCGCCCCACCAGGGCCGGTCGTTCGTTCAAGGATTCCAACGCGTCCAGGTCCCCGGCCACCGCCTCGTCCACGCCCATCCGGTCCGGCACCGACAGGCACGCGGTCTCGCGCACCAGCAAAGTGGCCCGCCACTCCGTGATCCGCCCCAGCGACAGGGCGTGCAGGGTGTGCGGCATCTCCCGCACCAACACCCTCGCCAGGCCCAGATGCCGGGCACCCCGGGCCGGCGGGTCCCGCCGCGCCAGCGCCAACTGCTCCGCCACGCCCTTCCCGAGCCGTGTGGCGGGCACGCCCAAGGCCTCCTGCCCCGCCCGCTGCAGCCCGTCGAACACGGTCGCCAGGACCGCCTGCCGGGCCGCGGCGGCGCCCTTGAGCTCCTCCAACGCCCGGATCTGGTCAATCAGGCCCGCACCGGCGGACACCGCGGACACGGCCGGGCCGGGGGCAGCGGCGCCGGGGGCGGTTGGGCCGGAACGGGAGGACCCGGGAGCGGCCGTCCCCAGAGTGGACACGGCGGGCGGGGCGGAGGTGCCGGCGCCGATGGGTCCCGACAGGGCCTCGATCCAGCCGGCAATGCCGGCCGCGGTCAGGGAGTTCGTGCGGGAAGCGGCAAAGGCGCCAGGGCCGCCGGCACCGGCCCGCCCGGAGGCCGGACCGTCACCCAGTATTGGTGCTGCCGTGCGGTCCGCCATGGTTCCCCCATCGCCGTTGAGGCGGGGCCCCGATGCCCCTTGCGGCTCCGTCCGGGCTGCCGCCATGCCCCAATTTTACGCCAGCATAGACGACAGCACCAGATGATAATCGAATATATTTTCTAAAATAATTCCATGACTACAAGTGTTTTCAGTAAACTAACCAACTGGCACTTCCTCCACAGGCGACACTATTAGAACACTTGTCCACAGCACCGACCTTGCACCCGGATTCCCCGATGCGGGCCACCCAGCGGCACACAGGGCTGAACTGCAAGGCATGGCCCTGTACCCCCGAGGGAAAGGAGTACGGCCACCCACGCCGTCGTCGACCCGGCCGTCAAGGACGGCCTGCACGTGCACCCCGGGTGGACGGTCCAGCCACAAGACCAAATGTGGAGCAGCCGCCCCAATGCGGACCAGCCCCCAGGCCGCGACCAAGGGGCTATTGCGGCCCCACGGGCCACTGCGGGCCGCGGGCCACGGACCGCGTGGACGCAACGGTGCACCGCTCCGGCCCGCTGCGCCAGCCCACCGGACGGGACCGCAAAATGCGCGACGACACCGCAGACGAACGCCCCGAGCGCCCGGCCGGCACTGGCAATGGCGTGACCCCAGCCACCTAATGGCGCCGGCCGGGACCGTGGAACCTATGCTTGAAGGACTATGGTTACCAGACGAGAAGCCGCGCAGATCCTTGACATCCCCCTGGAGATGGCCCACCGCCACGGTCTTCCGTCACGCCTGAGCAGCGCCGAATTGGCCGAAATCCAGGCGAACCCGCCGGCCTGGTTGGTCCAGTCGCGCGCCAACCGCACGGGCAAGCGCCCGATCTGGGCCGAGTTGCGCTGCTACATCTGCGATTTCCACGAAACCGCGCGCCCCAAGAAATGGTGGCCCGAGTTCACCTTCGTGATCTGTGACTTCCATGAGACCGATGAGCTGCCCCGCCCCGCGGCCGGAATGCACCGCGCCGAATGGGAGGGCGTGGGCAGCCGCTTCCGCGGCATCGTGGACGCGCCCCGGGTCTAGTCCGGAAGGTTTTCGCGCAACACGCCACGGTGCACGACGGCGGCCTCCCGGTGGAGCGCCCGCCCCTGCTCCGTGAGCTCCACGAAGATGGCCCGGCGGTCGTCACTGCAGGCGCTGCGCGTGATGAGACCTGCCTTTTCCAGCCGGTCGACAATGCGCGAGAGTGCACTCTGCGTCAGCGGGGTGTGGTCCGCGAGCTTCTTCATGCGGCATTCATCCAGGCCGGTTTCCGAGACCAGGTCAAGTACCTCGAACTCGTTGAACCCAATGTCGAAGCGGGACTCCAGTTCCCTGTCGATTGCATTCGAGGTGCGCATATAGGCATCCTGCACGCGGCGCCATTGCTCCACGAGTGCGCCTTCTTCCAACCCATCCATACCTGCCAGTCTACTGTTGCGAAGAATTAAGTTCCACATCATTATTTACCTTGTCATTAGATGACACGTCATCTACATTCAGGACATGTCAACTCCCCAACTTGCGTCCCTACCAGCACTGCGGCCGCCCACCCCACTCCTCGAGGGCGCCAGGGCTCCGTGGACGAAGGCCCAGTGGACCCTGCTGCTGGTCCTCTGCACGGTCCTGGCCCTGGACGGACTGGACGTGTCGATGGTCGGCGTCGCTCTTCCCTCCATTGGCCACGAACTCAACCTGGATACCGGCGCACTCCAGTGGATCGTCTCCGGCTATGTCCTGGGCTACGGCTCGCTGCTACTGCTGGGCGGGCGGATGGCCGACCTGCTGGGCCGCCGCCGGGTCTTTCTGATCGCGCTGAGCGTTTTCGCCGTCGCCTCCCTGGCGGGTGGATTGGCCAGTGATCCCACGCTGCTGATAACCACGCGCTTCGTCAAGGGCCTGGCCGCGGCCTTCACCGCGCCCACCGGCTTTTCCATCATCACGACCAACTTCCCCGAGGGCCCCCAACGCAACAGGGCCATCTCCATCTACTCGACCTTTGGCGCCAGCGGATTCTCCCTAGGCTTGGTGGTGGGCGGGCTCATGACATCGTTGAGCTGGCGCTGGACCTTCCTCGTGTCGGTGCCGTTCGCCGTCGCCGCCATCATCGTTGGACTCCGGGCCATCCCCCGCGACCGTCTCGACGCCGCCGACGGTGGCCATGACGTATGGGGCGGCGCTACACTGGCCACCGGTATGCTGGCACTTGTCTACACCCTCGTCTCGGCCCCCGGCGCAGGCTGGGGCTCCGCCAGGACCATTATTGGCTTCGTTGCCGCCGCGCTGGTCCTTGCGGCGTTCGGCGTCATCGAGACGCGCGCCAAGCATCCCCTGGTCCGTTTCAGCATCCTGCGGCAGGGCTGGGTGGCCCGTGCCAATCTCAGCGCCGTTGGCCTCTTTGGCTCCTATCTGAGCTTCCAATTCATTGTGACCATGTACCTGCAATCGGTGCTCGGCTGGTCACCGCTGAGCATGGCCCTGGCCCTGCTGCCGGCCGGGCTGATTGTCATGGCCGCCTCGCCCTTCGCGGAGAAACTGATTGAGCGTTTCAGCGCACCTCGGCTGATTGTGGCAGGACTGGTGGCCCTCTCCGCCGGCTACATCCTGTTCCTGCGCATCGGCACCACTCCCGTCTACGCCACGGACATCCTCCCCTCGATGGTCCTGCTGGGCATCGGTTTCGCTCTGGGGTTCCCGGCCACCAACGTCCTGGCCACCGAGGGCATCGGCGACGCCGAACAGGGGCTGGCGGCCGGGCTGATCCAGACCAGCATGCAGGTTGGCGCGGCGCTGGTCCTGGCCGTCACGACGGCGTTGGTTGCCGGAGCACACAGCTCCGGTTCCGGAGCGGGCGCCATGCTGGATTCCTTCCGGCCAGGCCTGGTCCTCAGCGCCGTTGTCGCCGTCGCGGCTTTGCTGGTGGTGCTGGTGCCGCAGCGGCGCACCCGGCGGTAGCGGGCCGGAAGGCCGGCCACAAGACGCTAGGATCTATGGAAGCCACCCCTACCCACCAGGAAGACCTTCCATGTCCGTGTCCGCCAAAGCCTTCGCGCAATGGCTCCACAGCACCGCCCCCGGACTGACCAATGCCGAGGTCTGCCGGCTGGCCGGCATCAAACGCTCCACGCTGGCCCAGCAGCTGGTGCGCGGCAAGGTGGCCATGAGCACCGTGGTCGCCGTCGCCCGGGCCCTGGGCCAGGACGTGGTGGGGGCGTTGTCGGGCTTTGAGAAGTTTGCCGACCTGGCCACCGGCGCCGCGGCGCCCACGGCGGACGAGCTCATCAGCCAGGTATCGGACATGGACCTCCTGCGCGAAATCCTGGACCGGCAGGCCAGGGCCGATGCGGCCCCCGCCCCGCCGGCATGGGAGCTGTCCACGGTGCCGCACCGGACCTCGGTGCGCTGTTGGATCGACGCCGTGGGGCCCGGCGACCTGCGCCAGCAGATAGCCAAGAACACCGCCGTCGCACCGCAAAACCTCTCCGCGCAGATCACGGCAAATCGGCTGGCACCGGACATCGCCATCGCCGCGGCGCGGATTGCCGGCGTTGGCTTGACCAATGGTCTGGTGGTGGCGAGCCTCATCACTCCCGCCGAAGCCGGCTGGGCCGAGGGCGCGCGGGCCGAGGCACTGGCCGCCCTGCCGTCGTCGGCGCTGGTCACGCTGGCCGCGGTCCGGCTGGAGAATTTGGGGCGGACGCTGCGCCGCCTCGATAACGACAACGAACAATCAACTGCACTGTGGGAGAACTTGGGATGAGCACCGTCATGCAATGGATCGCACTGGGCGCCTGCCTGGCCTGTACCGGCTGGCGGTTGCCCGCCGCGCTGAAGCGGCGCAATGCATCGCTGTTTTGGATGTTCGCCCTGCTCTCCGTGGCCGTGGGCCTGGGTATCGATGCCATCTACCTGCCCGTAGACGCCCTGCTGGGTAGAGTGAACGTCGCGAACCTGATCATCAGGCTGGCCCTCTACGCCGTCTTTTTCATTCTTGCCACCAGAGTGGCCGCTGCCTACCGCGCCCGCCGCAGCGAATGGCTCATCCGGGGCCCGGTGGGGCTGACGGTGCTGGCGGGGATTGCCGCGGCCACGGTTGCCCTGTTCCTGCTCAGCGACATGCCCACCTCCAGCACGGGGCTGCGGGCGTTCGCCGGGCAGCCCACAGTCCAGGCGTATGTCTATGCGGGCCGGCTGTACCCGGCGTATGCAGCCGCCGTGCTGATCCAGCCGACGGCGGCCGCGGGCCGGACGGCGGCACGGGCCATCAACCGGATGTCCGCCTGGCTGATCTGTGCGGCATTCGCCATGGTGGTGCTCCTGACCCTGATCCAGGTGGCAGGCCTGCCGTTTCTTCTCCTGGTTGATTTCCTCTCCTATGCGGCCATCCTGTGCATGGCGGCGGGCATGGCGCTGGTCTGGATCTCCTTCCGCAAGCGGAGCACTCGGACGTAAGATCCTTTCCAACAGCACCACGTGTTCACACTTTCATTAGAATCTGCCATACTAATGAATGTGTGAACGAGTACCGGAGGGGATTCGGGTGCTTCATACGCTTTGGGGGGTGAGTGGTGGGCCACATTAGTGGCCCACCACTCAGCTTTTAACGCCATCGAATGGCGAATGCTCAATCAGGCCGCGTACACGCCGTCCAGCCACGTTTGCCACGCCGCTCCCTCGGCGGCAGCGTCCGCGCCGTCGTCGAACAGGTGGACAGTCATGCCGACCACGGAGCCAAAGGCGTTCCGGCCAAAGAAGCGGTACATGGCAGTGGACGTCCGCAGCCCAATGAAGTTCTCGTTGGTGTAGTCAAGCACGGCGTCGAGGGGGTCCACGCCGGGGACCACCGCCTGGACGGATACCCCCTGCCCAGCACCCGCCACACCCAGCGCCGACCGAAGCAGTTCGAAGGCCTCCGCCGTCCCCGACGCCGCCGGACCCTGGATGTCCGCAAATGCCGCCTGCCGGCCGGCAAAATGCTTTACGTACTCCCCCAGCGTGTGCTGGTAGAAGGCGGTGTGCTTCAGCGCACCGTCGTACTGGTTGTCCCAATCATCGAAGAAGATCCCCGAATGCACATAGCGCAGCCAGGTCTTGCCTTCCGGCCGTTCCTCGATCAGGTAGTCCAAATGGTTGAAGAAGCCGCCCTCGCCCTCCATGTGGTTGGCGAAGTGGTGCGGCGGCTCCCAGACCGTGACCACGCTGCCGAACGGTCCGGTGCCGCCGAGCCGCGGCTCCACCTCCATCGGCCATAGCCAGCCGGAGTTGCCCAGCGTGGCGGCGTCGAAGACCTGCTGCGGCGTTCCCTCGATCACCGTTTCCGAAACGATCTCAAATTCCTTGCCCATGGTCCTTCTCCTTGTTCGGGCCGGCCACGCCGGTGCTCTCAATGGACACTGCAGCAACCGGGTCAACAACGCTGGGGTGGAGGGCGACGACGATCCTGTGCCTGCGCCCGCCAGCGGCGCCGGCGCTGTGATACTTGGCCGCCAGCGCGCCCACGGTGTCCCCCAGCTCCTGCACAAAGGCCGCCCGGTCCCCGGCTGAGGCGAAGGTAATCTCGCCGTCGAGGGCAAAGGTGGCTAACGGCTTCCGGGCCGCGGCCGAGCGCACCACCAGGGTGCCGACGTCGCGCACCAGCTTGGCGGCCACCGCCAGCATCCAATGCGCCGAAAGCCTGTCCCGGGACAGCTCCGGATCCGGGGCTACCCCTGCCAAGGCGGCCGGGGAGATCACGAAGGACTCCGCCACAGCCGCCATGACGCGCTCGGTGGCATTGCCCTTGCGCCGCTCCTCCACCAGTTCCACCAACCCGTGGCGTTCGAGGGCCTTGAGATGGTAGTTGACCTTCTGCCGCGGCAGCCCCACCCGCACCGCCAGCGCGGCCGCGGAGGCCGGCCTCCGCAATTCGGCCAGCAGGGCGGCACGGATCGGGTCAAGCGACGCCTCGGCCGCCTGCGGATCCTCGATCACTGCTATGTCCAACATGGCTCAAGCATCTCACCGAACAATTAATTTGTCTAGAACTTTTTAATTGTCGGAAAGATGCATCAGGGTCGCAGCAAAACCTTGATCGCGCGGCGCTCATCCATGGCCCGGTAGGCCTCCGGGGCCTGCTCCAGCGGCATTTCGACGTCGAAGACCCGGCCCGGGTTGATGGCGCCGGCCAGCACATCCGCCAGCAGCTCGGGGATGTACGTGCGGGCCGAGGCCATGCCGCCGGCCACGCTGATGTTGGTGTCGAAGAGGTAGCGCAGCGGAATCTCCGAGCCACCCGTGGGCACGCCGACAAAGCCGAGCGCACCGCCGGGCCGGGTGCTGTGCAGGGCCTGTTCCATGGATTCCTTGGTGCCCACGCATTCCAGCACGGAGTCGGCCAGCACGCCGCCCAACAGCTCCCGCACGCGGGCCACACCCTCCTCGCCGCGTTCGGCCACCACATCGGTGGCACCAAATTCGCGGGCCAGTGCGGCCCGGTCCTCGTGCCGGGACATGGCGATGATCCGGGTGGCGCCCAGCCGCTTGGCGGCCAGCACACCGCACAGCCCCACCGCGCCATCGCCCACCACGACAACACTGTGGCCCGGACCCACATGGGCCGACACGGCGGCGTGGTGGCCGGTGGCCATGACGTCGGAGAGCGAGAGCAGGCTGGCCGTCAGCGCAGCATCCGGTGCACCGTCAACGGGCACCGCAACCAGCGTGGCGGAGGCGTTGGGCACGCGCACGGCCTCGCCCTGGCCACCGTCCAGCCGGAAGCCGTGTTCGTCCTTGCCGCCCCAGCCGGCCAGATGGTCGCAGGCCACCGTGACGCCGTTGAGGCACTGTGGGCACTCGCCGCAGCTGTCCACGAACGGGGCGATGACAAAGTCCCCCACGGCCAGATCCGTTACGGCCTCGCCCAGGCTCTCCACCACGCCCACAAACTCGTGGCCAATGGCGGAGGGTTTGCGGGTGGGCTTCACCCCTCGGTAGGGCCACAGGTCCGATCCGCACACGCAGGCCGCCGTGACCTTGACGATGGCGTCGCCGGGCAGCTGCAGGACCGGGTAGTCGCGCTCCTCGACGCGGATGTCGCCGGGACCGTGGATGATGGTGGCACGCATGGGCACTCCTGGAATATCGGGACAGTGGTATCCACCGAGTCTAATGACCGGACTGTGCGGGCCTAGGCGCAATGCCGTTTACTTAGGATTCTTTGGTATTCGCTTGAGCGGCCGGTTCGACATCGTCCGTTTGACCACGCGCGGGCTGGTGCGGTGCCGGCGCAGGGGCAGGAGTTCGTGCAGGATTTCCCGGCAGAAGACGGCGAAGGCCTCAGCCAGGCGTTGAGGGGGAAAAAGCCGGGCGCCCGGCAAGGGAACGCTTGGCTGCCCGGAGGGTCCGTGTGAAGGAGAACCGCAGCGGGTCCTCCTCGAAGTGCCGGGCGACGCTCCCGATGAGGGAACGGATGGCGTAGTGCACGCACAGGTGGCCGTAGATTTCCTGCAGGACCCCGCCGGGGGTTTTGGACCCCAGCACCATCCCCGGCCCGCGCTGGCGGGTCTTGAGTTCGTCGAAGCTGGACTCAATTTCCCACCGTCTGGCATACGCCCCGGCGAGGTCTTGTGCCGGTGCCGCCTCCGGGTCCAGGAGGGTGGTGATGAGGCGGAAGCCGCTGACCTCCTCCCCGGTGGTGACCGTGTATTCGATGACCCGCACCCGGACCGGGTCCGTGTCCTTCCTCCTGTCCTTGGGGCTGGCATAAAGGTCCGAGAGGTAGGACCCGTCGGCCAGCTCCTCAACGACGGGCAGCAGGTTGGAGGCCTTGACCCGCCACAGCAGCGCCGCCCCGGTTCCGGCACTGTCCGTCCAGGCGGTGTAGGAGAAGAATCCCCGGTCGGCCATCAGCAGCATCGAGGCATCCAGGTCCGCCTGCAGGGCCGGATACAGGTCGTGCTCGGAGGTGGAAAGCCCGGCGACCACGGCCGAGAGGACCGCGTGCGTGCCACATTCGACCAGGCCGAGCACCCGCGCCTGCGGGTAGGCGCTCTTGAAGTCCGTCGTCGTGCCCGGACGCCCGTAGGCGCGTTCGTTGGCCGGCGTGTCCGCCAGGTCCAGGGTGGTCCCGTCCACGGCCACCAGCCGCCACTTTTTGTAGAACCCGGGCCCGTCCGGTGCCGCGAACGGCGTCGCCACCTCGGCGAACAGCTCCGCCATCACCGTGGAGCCCAGCCGGGTGCGGGCCTTGAAGATCGCGGCCTTCGTCGGCATCTGCCATTCCCCGAACCGGCCCGTGAGCCACTCCATCCCGGCCAGCAGCGACCGCATCACCTCCTCGTACGACCCGGCCGAAAACAGCGCCAGGGACATCACGTAGTAGACCATCAGCCGGGAGGGCAACAGCCGGGTGCGCTGCTCGGCGGCCCCGGTCCGCTCAATCACCGCATCCACCACATCCGGCGGAAACACACCGATCGAGACGTGGTCGCTCAACCGCTCGGGACCCTCGCGTGTCACCCCGCCACTGCGCGCCATGCCGAAAGATTAACACAAAGGACGTAAGTAAACGGCATTGGGCCTAGGCGTAGTCTCCGCTAAAGGCCTCGGCCAGTGCGCGCACGGCAAACGGCTCCATGACTACGTGGCCGTCCATCCTCAGCAGGCCCAGAGTCTGCAGGGACTCCAGGGTCTGCTGGACAAAGCCGGCGACGTCGGCGTCCTCCGCCTCGCTGTCTGCGCGGTCCAAGACCTGCTCGACGGCGAGCGGTTCCGCCGAGGTGGCCAGCGACAGGACGCCCACGGTGATGGACTCGGCGACCTCGCGGTTCTCCAGCTCCGAGGGGCTTTCCTCCACCAGCTCGACCATGGCCAGGGAGGCCAGTCCGCGCACCTCCACCAGCCGGTCTTCCGTGCCGCCGGACAGGAAGGTCTGTGCAGCAGGGGCGGGGGCCGCGGTGTCCGCGTCCACGGCCACGAGTTCAAGTTCCAGCAGGGCGTTCCAAATGGCCTCGGCATGCCCGGAGCCGGCGGCCTGGACCATGCCGCCGTGGTCCACGGGCAGCGGACGCTCGCCCGGCCCGATGGGTGTGCCCGTGCCCAGCCAGGCGAGGATGGCCTCGGCGCTGCGGACCAGCTCAGTGCCGGCCAGGCCGGCCAGTTCGGCCTCCTCGGACAGCTCGGGAAGGTCGAAGGTGAACCCACCCATGCGGTCCTGAGCGCCCATGAACAGCATCGCCTGCACGTCACCGAGCGCCTCGTCGCTGCCCGCCCAGCGGCCGGTCTCCTCGAGGAACTCGATGTAGATCCGCAGCGCCGTCAGCGTGAAGCTGGCCTGCTCGTCGTCGGGCTCCTCGGCCATGACGGCGTCGGCCGCGTCCAACAGCGGGTCGGCCTCGAAAGCCAGCGCCGTCGTTTCGTAGCCCGCATCCACCAGCACCCCGGCCACGGTGGCCACCTCGCCGAGCACGGCCAGGGCCGCCGCCGTGTCGTCACCGTCCTGGTTGAACCAAGCCACAAAGTCCGGGGTGAGGGCCTCAACGCTGCGCCGAATGGCGAGCGCACGCACGGAAATACCCGACGAGGGAGTGGAGGAGGGCTTCTTCTGCGCGGTCTTCTTTGCTGCGGCCATGATTAAGGCCCTTTCCTGCGGTTGCCTATGGGTCCATCGTCGACGCTACCGCCCCACGGAGCAGGCGGGCAATTCTTCGGATCCGACAGCCAGAACCTGGGCCGGCTGCCGGTCCAGGCGCCACTGTTTCCGGGTTTGGGCAACAGAGGACCTCCGTCTCTAAGGTTGGACCATACTGCCTATAGAATCCAGTGCAAGGTCCACTGCGCTCCGTCCGGCGCGGACCACAGCCATACCTTGAGGGGGGAGCCTGGAGGAACAGCCGGACCAGCAGCGGGTCGCCGCGGTGCTGGGCACGCCCCAGATTTCGGCTTTGGCCCTGCTGCGTCCCCGCGTGCTGGCGGCTTTGGACGCCGCCGCAACGGCCCCCATCACCATCGTCCGGGCCCCCGCAGGCGCCGGCAAGATGGTGGCGCTGGTCCACTGGGTCCGGGCACGGCACACGGCCCATTGCATCTGGGTGTCCGTGGGGGCACACAATGCCGGCCCGGCGGCCTTCTGGCGGGCCGTGTCCGGCGCCCTGGGCAGCTGGGGCAGCCCGCGCCGGCACAACGGGCCGGCGCCGGACTGCCCCCGGTCCCTGGCCGAGGCGCTGTCCGGCCAGGAGCCCCACGTTGTCGTGGTGGACGGGTTTGAGGAAATCACCGATTCAGAGGTGGCCGAGGGGCTGCTGCATCTGGTGCGCATGGCGCCCAACGTCTCGATGGTCATCGGCACCCGCAGCGAGATGGCCCTGGAACAGCAGCGCGCCATCATCGACATTGATGTGGCGGTGGTCCCGCACCAGGTGCGGCATTTCACCCGGGCCGACACCGTGCAGCTCTTCAGCGGCTCCGCCCTGGCCGGCGCCGAGGAAATGTTTTGCGCCGGGCTGGGCGGATCCCCGCAGCTGCTGCGTGCGGCACTGCTGCGCGTCCCCGCCGCCAGCGACCGGACCGCGTTCCTGCACGAAACCGTGTTGGCCACCGTCACCACCTCCATCAAGGCCCATCTGCGCAGCCTCTCCCTGGATGCGGCGATGCTTGGCTTCATGGAGGCCACCTCCGTCCCGGAACGTTTCACCGCTGATTTGGGCAATGCGCTGGCCGGCACCAACCAGGCCAAGGAGTTCATCTCCCGGGTGGAGACGCTCGGTCTGGGCCAGTGGATCCAGGCCCGGGGCGCCGCGGAATTCCACTATGTGCCCGCCGTCCGCACGGCACTGCTGGACCTGTACAGCCGCCGCCCGGATGCCGACAGCCAGGCCCTGACGCGGACCGTCATTGATCATGAACTGGCACGCGGAAACCCCGAACAGGCCCTTGCCTGCGCGGTCGACATTGCGGATTTTGGCCTCTGCAGCCAGATTCTGCTGGACTACTCCTATCTGTGCGCTCCCGGTGCCGGCCGCCGTGTCAAGGCCGATCTGGAACGGCTCTCCGGCACCGTATTGGTCCAGCACCCAGTGCTTGCCTTGGTCCTCGCCCTGCATTGCTCGGCTCACCCCACCACCCAGGCGGCCGCGTCGAAATACCTGGACCAGGCGCTGGAAGGCGTCAGGGTCCAGGAGCCGCACGCCGGCGGGGTCCAGCGGCTGGCACTTCTGGCAGTGGCGGCGACGGCGCTGCGGATGGCCGGCCGGACCGGCGAGGGGGTGGGCGCTGCCCAGCAGGGTCTGGCACTGCTGCAGCAACTGCCGCTGCCGGAGCGAGAGGCCATGCCGGCGTTTGAGGCTGCCGCCATGGTGCAGTTCGGTCTGTGCATGCTGGCCGCCGGGCAGCTTGAGCGGGCCGCGGAGGCATTCGAATTGGCAGCCGTCGCGGGCGGACACTGCACCCTCCCCGGCTACAGGTTCCATGCCCTCAGCCTGCAGGCCTTGGTCACCGTGGCCACCGGGTCCGCCAATGCGGCCCGGCACATTCTGCACCAGGCCAGGGGTCAGGCGGGAGACGTCTCCCTCATGGCCTCCCACGCACAAATACCCTTCCTCCTGGCCAGCCTGCTGGCGGCAGTGGAGGATCTTGATGTGGAGTCGGCAGCCCAGTTCGAGGAGCCGCTGCGCGCCGAACTGTCAAAAAGTGAGCATTGGGCGCTAAACTGCTGCACGCCCGGCTGGCCCTGGCGCAGCGGCGGCCGGAGAAGGTTCTGCAGCTTCTCGAGGCCGCCCCCACCAATGGCCGGGCCGGTGGAGATCCTTGCCTCGCTGGCATCCATGCTTTCCGAGACGGGATTCAAATCAGCCCTGGCATGGCTGCCAGCGGGCGACAGATCCGCCGTCGCCGGCGCCGCCGTCCGCCACGGCATTGAGCTCTCCGCCGCCCTGGCCCAGAAACCGGCCATGGCCCTCACCGACCGGGAGTCAGCAGTCCTGGCCACACTGGCGGACACCGGTGACCGGGCCGAGATTGCCCTGCGCCACTTTGTTTCGGTCAACACCGTCAAGACCTAGCTGGGCAGCATCTACCGCAAGCTCAAAGTGACCAACCTGGACGATGCGCTGGCGGTGGCGGACAGCCTGGGACTGCTCCAACCAAGGCGCCCCTGACCATTGGCTCCGCCGTCGGGAACAAAACGGGCGCCGAGTGCGCTACAGTAAATAGTCCACACGCCGTCCATCCCACGGATGGCTGCGGGTGGGTTTGATAACACCATATGGGGATGATCGGTTTCGACGATGTTAGTCGCGGCAGGTGAAGCGGGCCGAGGATACAGGGTTATCTCGTAAACGCTCTCTGTAAAACAATAAGTGCCGATTCAAAGCGCACTGACTTCGCTCTCGCTGCCTAAGCAGTAAGACAGTCCGTCAGCCCGGGTATGCCTTCGGCCCGGTTCCTGGCGTCATTTAGAGGGCCACTGCTCTTAACCCTCGTTGCAGGGGTTGAGGGGACTCTTATGTAACTGAGCCTGGCAACTACTCGTTTGCAAGATAGTTGGGGCTGAGAAAAACCGCCGCAAACTGCGCCCGGAGAAGCCCTGGCAATACAACATCGGACGGGGGTTCAATTCCCCCCATCTCCACATAACGAAAGGCCCCCTCATCCGTGAGGGGGCCTTTGGTGTATCCGGGCCCCCAAGCGGCGCTCAGACCAGCGCGAACAAGGACAGTGCCAGCCCAACCGCCATCAATGCCTCATGCACTCCCCTGCTCCGGGGAACACCTGCCGCATTCGCATCGCCCCGGGACGCCGAGAATGCGGCCAGCAACCACCCCACGCCGGCAAAGGCCAGCACGATGGAACCGGCGAGATGGGTCAAGATGGCGCCCAGTTCATGCACCGAGCCACCGCTGGCCCCGCCCGGAGCGGCGGCCAAAATCCACACGGTGGCGGCCATCATGGCCGCACGGTAGACGCCGCCGGCCACACCAAGCCCGGTTCCGGCCAGCCATGGCTGGCGGTGGAGCATTGCCTGGAGCACAAACCACAGGGCGGCCGCGGTGAACACCCCCAGGGGCAGCAGACCCGGGCCCAGGGTCCAACCAAGGGGCAGGCCCGCCAGGACAACGCCCATGAGGGCTGCCAGCAGGTGGTTGGTCCTGGCCACCCACGGACCCTGGGCCAACGCCCTGCCCAAGGACCAGGCGGCGGCCACCAACAAGGTGGCGGCGAGGGCGGCAGCAAGGGGCGTGGCGGTCGTCATGCGGCAAATGGTCCTTGTGGTTCGTGTGCGCGTCCCGGGCCGGGGCACACCAGGAGCGGATGGTTCTCTGGTACCGGTCTACCAGCCGCTGCTGGGTAGACCCTGAGGGCGATCGACCCGGTGCGGCCGGCTTCCTGCCCGCCCCGAAACCCCCGGCGCGGGCCCCTTCCGCCACCCCGCCGCCGGGCCTAGACTCAAGGCACCGCCCACAGGATCGACGCTTTGGAGGTGTGGGGTGGACAGACACGCGGGCACAGGGCGGAGAGGCCCGGCATGAGACTCGTCGTCGACCTCACCAAATGCCAGGGCTACGCGCAGTGCGCCTTCCTCGCGCCTGACGTGTTCACCATCCAGGGCGACGAGGCGCTGGCGTACGACCCCAATCCGGACGATTCCCAGCGCCGGCGGATCCTGCGTGCTGCCGCGGCCTGCCCGGTCCAGGCCATCCGGATCGAGCAACCCTTCCCGCCCGGCAACCCAGCACCGCCCGGCGGGCCGGCGACGTCGGCCGCATCCGAACCTCCGACGTCCCGCGGGAGCATGGAGGCGTTCAAGCGGACCGGCCGGATCGTCGTCGTGGGCGCGTCGCTGGCCGGTCTGCGGGCCGCGGAACGGCTGCGGGTGGAAGGATTTTCCGGGTCACTGACCCTGGTCGGCGACGAGGTGCACGCACCCTACGACCGGCCGCCGCTGTCCAAACAGGTCCCCGCCGGGTGGGTGCATCCGGGCGGCACGGCGCTCCCCCGGCGCCACGGGCTCGACGCCGACTGGCGGCTGGGGGTGGCGGCCACCGGACTTGACCTGGCCGGCAAGGAGGTCCGGCTCGCCGACGGAACGCGGATCGGGTTCGACAAGCTGTTGATCGCCACAGGCGTGCGGGCCTGTCCCTGGCCCAATCCCGCCGAGGCCGCCCTGGCCGGCGTGGTGACGCTGCGCACCCGGGAGGATTCCGCTTCCCTGGAGCGGATGTTCGCGGCGCAGCCCCGCCGCGTGCTGGTCATCGGTGCCGGATTCATTGGCTCAGAGATCGCCTCCGTGTGCCGGGAACGCGGCCTGCCGGTGACGGTGGCGGAGGCCGGGCCGGTCCCCCTCGGGGCGGCACTCGGTGCCGAGATCGGGGCGATAGCGGGCGAGCTCCAGCGGGCGAACGGCGTCGACCTGCGCTGCGGGGTCAGGGTCACAGCGCTGGAGGGCGATGCCGGCGGGCAGGTGCGCCGCGCCCGGCTCTCCGACGGCAGCACCCTGGAGGTGGACGTGGTGGTCGCGGCACTGGGCCGGATCCGCAACGTTGAATGGCTGGCCGGTTCGGGGCTGGCCTGCGGCGTGTGGGGCGTTGCCTGCGACGCCGGCTGCCGCGCCTTCGATGCGAACGGCCTGGTCACCGACGACATCTTCGCCGCCGGCGACGTCGCGCGCACACCGCAGCCCATGTTCGGCTACCAGTTCCTGGCGCTTGAGCACTGGGACAACGCCGTCGCCCAGGCCGACGTGGCGGCACACAACATGGTGAGCACCCAGGCCGAGCGCTGGCCGCACCTGGCCGTGCCGAAATTCTGGTCCGTGCAGTTCGGCACCGAGATCAAGAGCGTGGGCGTGCCCTCGGTGGCCGACGAGGTTGTCATCACGCAGGGATCGGTGGCCCAGCGCAGGTTTATGGCGGTCTACGGCTACAAGGGCCGCATCGTGGCCGCTGTGGCCTTCAACCAAAACAAGTGGGTGGACTTCTACGAACCGCTGATCGAACAGGCGGCACCCTTCCCGCCCACCTTCCGCCAGGTCGACGAGCCGGTGCAGCGCCGGCCGGTCCCCGCCGGCTTCCATGCCATGGCCAGCCCCACCCACGACGCGACGGTCGTCGTGACCGGCCACGACCCCAGCGAGCGCCGCGCCACGCTGACCTCGTTTCCCCTTTCCAAGGAGCCATTGCCATGACCCAGCCCAGTGTCTGGGAGCAGATCCTCGACTACTCCCACCGGCCCAACCCCTACCAGCTCTACGCCGAGCTCCGCAAAACCCCCGTAACAGTGGCGGAGGACGGATCGTACCTGGTGAGCACCTATGCGGAGATCGTCTCGCTGCTGCACGACCCCCGGGTCAGTTCCGATGTCGGCCGCAACCCGCAGGCGGCTGCGGCTGCCGCGGCCGGGGCCAGAACCACCGGGACCGAAACCGCCGGAACCGGGACCGCCGGAACCGGGGAGGAGGCCGAAGAGGGTGCCGGGGAAGCGCGGGGGCTGGGGCCCAGCTTCCTGCTGATGGATCCGCCGGACCACGACAGATTGCGGCGGCTGGCCATGCGGCACTTCGGCCCGCCGAACACCCCGGGGCGGGTCGCGGGTCTGGAGCCCAGGATGGTGGAGATCGTGACGGGGCTGATCGACGATCTGGCCGGACGGACGCGTGTGGACCTCGTTGACGATTTTGCCTATCCGTTTCCGGTGGCGGTGATCTGCGAGCTGCTGGGGGTCCCCGTCGGGGACGAACGGCGCTTCCGGGTCTGGGTGGACATGGCCTTGGAGTCCACCGACCCCGGTGTCGACGCCGAAACGCAGCAGCAAAAGCGGACCGAGGCGGGCAAGTGGCTGCTGGACTACATGACCGACTTGGTGGCGGCCCACCGGCAGGCACCCGGCACGGACCTGCTCTCCGCCATGGCCGACGACGACGGTCCCGAGGGGCGGATGACCAACGAGGAGCTGGTGAGCCTGGGCCTGCTGCTGTTGGTGGCCGGCCACGAGACCACCGTCAACCTCATCTCCAACGGCATTCTGACCCTGCTGCACCATCCGGACATGCTCGCGCGGCTGCGGGACGATCCAGATCTGGCCATCCCCATGGTCGAAGAGCTGCTCCGGTTCGAGCCGCCCGTGCATTTCCTGCCCTTCCGCACGGCCCTTGACGACATCGAGATCGCCGGCACCACCATTCCCGCGGGCGCCTCGATCACACCGGTGCTGGCCGCGGGCAACCGGGACCCGCTCCACACCAGAGACCCCGACAGCTTTCTCCCTGACCGCGAAAACAACGACCACCTCGGCTTTGGCAGCGGCATCCACCTGTGCTTCGGGGCCCCGCTGGCCCGGCTGGAGGCCCAGATCGCGCTCGCCGAATTCGCCGGACGGCTGGACAACCCCCGGTTGGCCGAGGACCCGCCCCTGTACCGGCCCAGTCCCATTCTGCGCGGCCCCCGGCACCTGGCCGTCGACATCGACGGCGTCCGCGCTGCCGTGCCGGGCACAGAGTAGCCCGGTGCCGCCATGCATATCGCCGTCGTCTGCCTTCCCGCCACCGGACACGTCAACCCCACCCTGCCGGTGGTTGCCGAGCTGGTCCGCCGCGGCCACCGGGTCACCTATGCCACCTCGGAAAAATATGCCGATGCCGTCCGGGCCACGGGGGCTGCATTCTTTGCCAGCGGCACCGATTTCACGGCCCAGCTGCCGCGGCACAGCCTCCAGCCGCCCGCCGGGGGCAGTCCGGGCGCGATGATGAACCCCCTGATGTCGGGGCTGATGCAGCGTCTGCTGCTGGGAGCGCGGGAGGAGTTTCCGGTGTTGCTGGCCCGGCTGGCGGCAGATCCGCCCGATGCGCTCTGCTACGACGCCATGACCCTGGCCGGCAAGATGGCCGCGGCAAAACTCAACGTGCCGGACATTGCGCTGCTGCCCACCTATGCCAGCAACGAGCACTTTTCGATGCGCGAGCTGATGCCCGAACGGCTGCCTGCCGCGGCGCTGCGGGCCTGGAAGGAGGCCAGGGAGCAGGTCAGTGGCTTCGCGGCGGAGCAGGGGCTGGAGAACATCGGCTTTATGGACGGCGTCCCCGCCTCGCTGAACATCTCCTTCATCCCGCGCGCGTTCCAGCCGGCCGGGGACACCTTTGACGGGCGGTTCCACTTTGTCGGCCCCTGCCTGGGCAAGAGGGTGTCCACAGGCAGCTGGCAGGCGCCGGCGGCGGGGCCGCTGCTGTTCATTTCCCTGGGCACGACGCCACTGAACGACCGGCCGGATTTCTTCCGGATGTGCCTTCAGGCGTTCGGCAATAGCCGCTGGCAGGTGGCGATAGCGACCGGCGAGCAGATCCAGGCAGCAGAGCTCGGCGCGATTCCCGCCAATGTGGACGTCCGCCCGTTCTTCCCGCAACTGGAGGTCCTGCGGCACGCCAGCGTCTTCCTCTCGCACACGGGGATGAACTCGACCATGGAATCGCTGTACTTCGGCGTGCCGCTGGTGGCAGTGCCGCAGCAGCCCGAGCAGGCTGCCAATGCCCGCCGGGTGGAGGAGCTGGGGCTCGGCCGCCGGCTGGACCCGGCCACCCTCTCTGCCGCACTCCTGCGCAGCACCGTAGAAGAGGTGGACGCCGACCAGCGGATCCGTGGCAATGTGCACGCGATGTCGGCAAGCGTCCGCGCCGCCGGCGGACCGGAGGCCGCGGCCGATGCCATTGAAGGCTTCCTGCGGGCCCAAGGGCCGCCGCCCGGGGCGTGAGGCTCCCGTGGATTCAGGCGACCGCCGGCTAGGGGGCCGCCGGCTACGGGACCAACAGGCCCCGATCGTCCTTTTCCTGGAGCACCTGGAACGCCGCGGCGTCCACCTGGGCGGCAAACACGGGATCGGCCCCCGCCCGCGCCAGCACGCCCTGGTACAGGGTCCCGGCCATGGATTGGTTGGTGCACAGGGCCATGGTTCCTCCGGCGGCAATGAACTGCACCGCCCGCTCCGCCAGTGGCACCGTGGACACCTGGACGGCGTCGCAGATGTCGTCGGTGACGACGATCCCCGTGAAGCCAAGGTCGCTGCGGACCATGCCGGTGAGGATGGTGGCCGAAAACGGTGCCATGGCCGAGGCATCGATGGCCGGGTAGCTGGCGTTGGAGACCATCAGCCAACGGACCCCGGCCCGGACGGCGTCGGCGAACGGGGCCACGAAGGGATCATGGCGCGTGGTGGTGGCATCGCTGACACCGCTGGCCACATCGGTGTTGGCGGTGACCCGGCCCAGCCCCGGGAAGTGCTTCACCGTGGCCTGGACCCCGGCCGCGGCCATGCCCTGGGCAAACGCCAATCCATGCGCCGACACCGATTCCGGGGTGTAGCCGTATTCGCGGCCGAAGAACCCGATGGGGGCGTTGCTGGGCGCAAAGGCCGCACTCGGGACGGTGTCCAGCACCGGTGCCAGGTTGACGTTGATGCCGGCTCCGGCGAGCTCGCTGCCCCACTGTTGGGCATCGGTGCGCAGCTGCGCCGGGTCCAGGCTCCCCTGCTCCAACGCCGCAGGGATCACGGAAAAGCCCGGACCGTTCATGATCTGCACGAGTCCGCCCTCCTGGTCGGTGGCGACAAACGGCGCAACCCCGGGAACCGACGCCTCGACCTGGCTGCGGAGGCCTGCCACGACGGAGGCAATGGCGCCCGCACCGGCATAGCTGCGGCCCTTCAGGAAGACATTGCCCACACCCAGCTCCCCCAGCGCGGCGGAGGTGTTGGCATCGGGGCCGGCGACGGGCGAGCTCACCATGAGCACCTGCCCCACCTTCTGCCGCAGGGTCAGCCGCCGCAGGGCCGCCAGTGCGGCCGACGGCGGCGCTGTGGCCGGTGGCGCGCTGGTGGCCGGCGCTGTAGCCGGTGGCGCGGTGGCGGTGGGGACCGCCGCGGGCGTGGTTGTGCTGGGCGGGGCCGCCGTCGTGCCGCCGGGGCCCGGGGAGGCCGTGGAGTGGCCGGTGGGCGAGGAAGCGTTGAGGCCGAACACCACGGCCAGTCCGACGGCAACCGCCGCCATGGCCGCGGTCCACCACTGGTGCTTCGCCATGTGCAGTCCTCCGCTATCCCCTGCTGCGCAGATGGATGGCGTTGAGTGCATCCATCTCGTCATCGCTCATGGCGTCCAGCACTTTGCGCTCGCCCTTGTCGGTGCGCGCGAACTGGATGAACAGCAAGATCATGATGGGCAGGTCAGCGGCCTCGCAGATGAACCACAGCCAGTCCCCGGCCAGCTGCTGGTCGCGCAGCGGATTGGGGAACCAGCCCGGCAGCAGGGACGTTGGCGCGGCCGCGTGGTCAAGAATGGAGGTGTTCAGCCGGAGCGCAACGCCGGGGACGGCATCGGCCAGCAGCTCGATGAAGGCAAAGACAAACTGCAGCATCAACAACGACGTGGTGGTACGGGTGCCGGCCTCCGTGATGGGGAGCACCAGCAGCAGTCCCAGCAGCGGCACGGCCACGCCCAGCAGGGCCTCCACCACCGGGTCCAGCCGGGCAAAACCCGCCAGCGGGGTCAGGAGCATGGAGAAGACCAGCAGGCCCACCACGGGGGCCACGGCGCTGTTGCCAAAAAACTTCAGCGGCCACCGCGACAGGCCGGACAGCCTGGCGCGTACGCCCGGGTTGCGCAGGGCGGCCCGGGCCACGCCCAGCGGGAGCCCCAGTGCCAGTAGCATGGGCACCACGAAGAGCAGCAACGCCAGCCGGACCGAGAAGGCCCAGCGCAGCTCGGCGGCATAGCTGCCCAGGAAGCCGAAGCTGACCCAGGCATAGCTGCCCAGGCCCAGCAGGTAGAAGGCCAGCACCCGCCAGAGCGGGAAGGCGGTGCCCGCCCTGGCCGATTTGGCCAGCCCCACCCCGTACAGCGTTCCGGCGGCAAGCAACAGGGCCAGGGCCCAGGGGTCCAGGCTCCAGGTGGAAAGGAACGCGTTCAGCGGTGGCATCAGCCGCGGTTCTTCTCCCGCATGTCGCGCAGGGCCTCTCGGTTGTCCTGCTTTTCGCGCAGCGTCTGGCGCTTGTCGTAGTCCTTCTTGCCCTTGGCGATGGCGATTTCCACCTTGGCCCGGCCGTTGAGGAAATACAGCTGCAGCGGCACGATGGTGAAGCCGGACTCGCGCGTCTTGTGCGCAATCTTTTCCAGTTCCTCACGGTGCAGCAGCAGCTTGCGCCGGCGCCGCGCCGTGTGGTTGGTCCAGCTGCCGTTGAGGTACTCCGGGATGTAGGCCGCTTCCAGGTAGAGCTCGTCGTTGTAGAACGTGGCGAAGCCGTCCACCAGGGAGGCGCGCCCCTCGCGCAGCGATTTCACCTCGGTGCCCATCAGGACCAGTCCGGCCTCATAGGTGTCGTAGATGTGGTAGTCATGCCGGGCCTTCCGATTGGTGGCCACTACCTTCAGGCCACTTTCCTTAGGCACGGTGGAACTCCTTTACGCAGATGGGTGCAAGGGACAGTGTAGCAAGCGCCGCTTGCTACCCGCCCAGCACGGTCATGGGGTCAACGGGGCTGCCGTTGAGCCAGGTTTCAAAGTGGGCGTGGCAGCCGGTGGAATTTCCGGTGTTGCCGGAGTAGGCAACCAGCTGGCCGCGCTGCACCCGCTGGCCGGCCGAGACCAGCACGGAGCTGTTGTGGTAGTAGACGGTCATCAGGGCATTGCCCTGCACCACGCCGTGGCTGATCCACAGCACGTTGCCACCGCCGATGACCACATTGGTCTGGCCGGCCAGCTTCACGGTGCCGTCCGCGGGGGCGTAGATGGGCGTGCCGCACGGGGCGCCGAAGTCGATGCCGCTGTGCAGGTAGGAGCCGGTGCCGTTGAAGTCCATGGTGCCGGCCGGCACCTGGCGCCAGCCAAAGCCGGAGGTGATGGGGATGCCCGCGGCAAAGGGGTGCTGCAGGCCAAAGGCCGACGGATTGCCGGGGGGCGGGGGCACATAGTTGTTGCTGTTGCCGGACGCTGCCGCGTCCCGTTCGGCCTGGGCACGGGCCTCGGCCTCGGCGGCCTCGCGCTCCTTGCGCTGCTGCTCGGCGATCTGGGCGGCCACATTGTCCTGCTCGGCCTTGACCGCGGCCAGCTTGGCCTGGATCTCCGGCTTGCGCGCATTCAGCTGGGCGGAGAGTGTCGAGGTGTCGGCGATGAGCTTGTCCACCGCGGCCTTCTTGGCCTCCGCCTCGTCCCGGGCGGCCTTTTCCGCAGCCAACGCGGCATCGGCCTTGGCCTTGAGGTCCTTGATTTCCGCTTCGACGGCGGACAGGCGCGCCTGCGAGTTCACATTGGTGGCGTTTTGCTGGTTCAGCTTGTCCAGCATGGCATTCTGGCTGCGCATGGCCTGGCCGGCCATGTCCATGGTATTGGCCAGGTCTCCGCTGGAATTGGCACCAAGCATCAGGGACAGGTTGGTGGGCACACCGCCGGATTTGTAAGACTGCGCGGCAATCTGGCCGATCACCTTCTTGGCGTCGTTGGCCTTCCGCTTGTCGACATCGATCTGCGCGGCGATCTTGTCCATGTTCTGCTGGGCCAGATCCACCCGTGCCGCGAGCGACTCGGCCTCGGCGGCGGCGGCGCTGACCCGGCCCTGAGCCTCGGCCAGTGCCTGCTGCGCGCCCGGCAGCTGGCCCTGGAACAGGGTCAGGTCCGAGGCGGCCTTGGCGAGGGAGGAGTCGACAAATTCCAGCGACGACGCCACCTCGTTGGCCTGGTCCTGCAGCGCCGCGGCCTTGTCCGAGAGGTCATCGGCATGGGCCGGCGCAAAGGTCAGCAGCGACGCTGCCAGCAAGGTTGCGGCCACGACGGCGCCCGTGCTGGCAGCCCTGCGGCGCACCGCTGCCAGGGGGTTCCTCGTCCGCGCCGGAACTCCTGCCACCACTGTCTCCTCTTTGCCGTGTGCCACAGTCCCTCAGACCTTTAGATATTTCCGGAGCGTCAGTGCCGAGGAGATGCCGGCCAGCACAATGGCCAGCAGCACCAGCCCGGGTGCGAGCACCAGCACCTGGCTGGCCGAAATGAAGGCCGTGTCCTTGTAGGTGTCGGCCAGGTAGCCCTGGACCAGGAACCGCGCCACGGCCCACACCGCCACGGAGGCCAACACCGCGCCGACCACCGCGGCGATCACCCCCTCCAGCACAAAGGGCAGCTGGATGACCGTCTTGGAGGCTCCCACCAGCCGCATGATGCCGGTTTCCCGCCTCCGGCTGAAGGCGGAGAGCCGAATGGTGTTCGCGATGAGCAAGATGGCGCACAGGATCATCAATCCGGCAATGGCGACGGCCACCACCGAGGCACCGTTCATCACGGAGAACAGTTGCTCCAGCAGCTGGCGCTGGTCAATGACCGTCTCCACGCCGGGGGTGGCGGAGAACGATTCGTTGATGATCTGGTACTTCTCCGGGTTGACCAGGCTTACCCGGAAGGAGGACGGCAGCTGGTCGGCCGTCACCGAATCCACGATCGGGGAATTCTTGAACTGCTCGCGGAAGTGCTTGAGCGCGTCGTCCTGGGACTCGTACTGGTACGCGTTGATGTAGGGCTTGATGGCCGGGGATTCCAGCATCGTGGTGATCGTGGCCTTCTGCTCCGCCGTGGCCGGGCCGGAGGCACAGGTCGCGGCGGTGGAGGTGTCCACGCAGAGGAAGACTGCCACCTGGACCTTGTCGTACCAGTAGCCCTTCATCTGGCCGATCTGCATCTGCAGCATGCCGGCAAAGCCAACGAAGGTCAGCGACACGAAGGTCACCAGGACCACGGAGATGACCATGGAGAGGTTGCGGCGCAGGCCGGAGCCGATTTCGCCGAGGATAAACGCCAATCTCACGCTTCGGCCTCCTTGGCCAAGGCATCCGCACGCTCGCCCGGGCCGGTGCGCGGCGCCGCGGAGACCACGGGGATCATCGAGGTGTAGAGTGCCTTCGCCTCATCGCGCACGATCTCGCCGTTGCGGAGCTCGACGACGCGCTTGCGCATCTCGTTCACGATGTCGTCGTCGTGCGTGGCCATGACCACAGTGGTGCCGTTCTGGTTGATCTTGTCCAGAACCTTCATGATGCCCAACGAGGTGGTTGGGTCAAGGTTTCCGGTTGGCTCGTCGGCCAGCAGGATGCCGGGGTTGTTGACGACGGCGCGGGCGATGGCCACGCGCTGCTGCTCGCCGCCGGAGAGTTCATGCGGCAGGCGGTTTTCCTTGCCCTCCAGGCCCACGGTCTTGAGCACCTCGGGCACGCGGTCGTTGATGATGCCGCGGCTCCGCCCGATCACCTGCATGGCAAAGGCCACGTTACCGAACACCGTCTTGTTGGGGAGCAGGCGGAAGTCCTGGAACACGACGCCAATGCCGCGGCGCAGTTTGGGCACGCGCCAGCTGGAGATGTTGGCGACGTTTTGGCCAGCCACGTACACGGCGCCGCGGGTGGCCAGCTCCTCCTTGAGCACGAGGCGGAGGAAGGTGGATTTGCCGGACCCGGAGGATCCGACCAGGAAGGTGAATTCACCGCGGTCGATTTCCAGTGACACGGAATCCAGCGCGGGGCGGGTCTTCCTGTCATAAACCTTGGTGACATTATCGAAACGAATCATGACTCTTCTGACGCCCTTCCAGCGAACGGTGCTGGCACGCCGGTGCACGGGCACTGGTGTGGGGGGAAGAAACCACCGGCTTATCGACTATAGACATCCGGTGCAGCCAATCCGGGACACCCGGCAGGCGTGTCCCGAAGAAACGTTGGATGCCTACTGGGCGGCGGCGTTGCGGTTGTCGGCCCGCCAGCGGATGCCGGCGTCGATGAAATCGTCGATCTCGCCGTCGAGCACGGCGGAGGTGTTGCCCACCTCGTGCTCGGTGCGCAGGTCCTTGACCATCTGGTACGGGTTGAGCACATAGGAGCGCATCTGGTCGCCCCAGGAGGCCTTGACGTCCCCGGCCAGCGCCTTCTTTTCCGCGTTCTCCTCCGCCTGCTTGAGCAGCAGCAGGCGGGACTGCAGCACGCGCATGGCCGCGGCGCGGTTCTGCAGCTGGGACTTCTCGTTCTGCATCGACACCACCGTGCCGGTGGGGATGTGCGTGAGCCGGACGGCGGAGTCGGTGGTGTTCACCGACTGGCCGCCGGGGCCGGAGGAGCGGAACACATCCACGCGGATCTCGTTGTCCGGGATCTCGATGCTGTCTGTGGATTCGATCAGCGGAATGACCTCCACGGCGGCAAAGGAGGTCTGGCGGCGGCCCTGGTTGTCGAAGGGGCTGATGCGCACCAGGCGGTGCGTGCCAGCCTCCACGCTCAGCGTGCCAAAGGCGTAGGGGGCCTTGACCTCAAAGGTGGCGGACTTCAGGCCGGCCTCTTCGGCGTAGGAGGTGTCAAGCACCGCCGTCGGGTAGCCGTGGCGTTCGGCCCAGCGCAGGTACATGCGCAGCAGCATCTCGGCAAAGTCCGCGGCATCCACGCCGCCGGCGCCGGAACGGATGGTCACCACTGCCTCGCGCTCGTCATACTCCCCCGCCAGCAGCGTGGTGATCTCCAGGTCCTGCAGGGATTTCTGCAGCACCGGGAGGTCCTTGGCCGCCTCGGCCAGGGAATCGGCGTCGCCCTCCTCCTGGGCCAGCTCCACCAGCACCTCAAGATCGTCGATCCGGGATTCAAGGCTTTCCAGCTTTTCCAGCTTGGACTGGGCGTGGCTCAGCCGGCTGGTCACCTTCTGCGCCGCGGCGGGATCGTCCCAGAGGTTCGGGGCGCCGGCCTGGTCGGAGAGGTCCTCGATGTCCTCCTTGAGCTTGTCCACCTCGGACACGCGCTCGATGGAGACGTAGGTGGCGCGCAGCGCCTTGATTTCTGCGGAAAAATCGATCTCAGCCATGATGTTCAAGCCTACGTCATTGACACGCGCCCGTTACCGTGCCAGCTGCGAGCGCGCCGTCCCGGTGGCGGTGATGGCGATGCCGTCCGGGACCAGGAAGTTGATGAATACCGGATGCACGACGGCGGTCAGGACCACCTCGGCCGTGTGGCCGTCCGGCGTGCCCGTGCCCGGCCCCACTGCCAGCGCGGCGAACCGCTCGTAGCTTCCGTTGAGCTGGAGATAGGTGGCCACGGCCCCTTGGATCCGCGCTGGCGAGAGCAGCGCCGCCGGAGCGCCATTCCCCTCCACCACCGCGCCGAGGGTGAAACTGTCCGCGGCCGCCACGGCAGCCCCGTCAGCGGCGGAGAGCAGCTTCTTGTGTTCGATGTAGACGCTGGAGACGGCGGAGACCACCGTGGCCAGCAGCAGCGCCAGCACGACATATCCGAGAAGGAGCACCATGAGCTGGCCGGACTCGCGCCCGCCCGATGGCCCCTCCCCCGCAGGACGCGCCATCAGCGGAACCGCCCCACTACTTGGCTGGCCGTGGCATCGACGGTGCCCGCGTGCAGCGCAATCCCGGGCAGTGAGGCCACCACGGGCAGCGGAATGCGCAGCGTCACTGTCGCGGTGACGGTGGACCCCGGGCTCAGGCAGCCGCCGGTGCCGCAGCCGATCTCCAGTGTTGCGTCCCCGGCCGAAAATCCCTGGTCCGCCACCGCCAGCAGCACCGCCTGTTCCGCGGCGGCCCGGGCCGTTCCCGGGTCCCGCTGTGCGGCAAAGACCTTGGCGGCCTGGTCCGCGGCACCGACGGCGGCATAGGCCCCGCCCTGCAGTGCCCCCAACGTCAGGACAAAGTACACCAGCGGGACCATCAGCAGCACGGACAGGAAGACGAATTCCAGCACCGCACTGCCCTCCTCGCCGCCGGCTGGCGCCCGGCCACCGCCCGGATCAGGGTGCCAGCGCGGCATGGCCGCTCACCTCCAGCGAGCGGCTGGGACCCAGCAGCCCGATGACCGGCAGCGGTGCCCGCACGGTGACGGTCAGCACCGCCACGCCGTCGATGCTCTGCACGGCGGTGCTCACCTGCTGGGCGTATCCCGGTCCGAGGGCCGTGGCGATCAGAGAAGCCGTCCGCCCGCGGGCGTCGTCGGCAGTGCGGTCCGCCAGCGTGCCGTACCTGGCGCCGGAGGAGGCGGCATCGGCGACGGTGTTGCGCACATGCAGCACCAGGGCCAGTTGGACCACGGCCAGGAAAAGGAGTGTCAGCAGGGCCGAGACCAGCACGAAGTCCACTACGGCCGAACCCCGTTCGGCGGGCCGGGGCGCTAGGGGCCGGTGCTGACCTGGCCGATCGCCTGGTTGAACAGGCCCTCGAGGGCGGGCCCGGCGACAGCCAGCAGCCCTGCCACCAGGACGGCCGACATGAGCGTGATCATCACCCAGCCGGGCACGTCCCCGCGGTCCGGTGCGTCCGCCGCCGTGCCGGTTGCCCGGTCCCACAACGTTCGTCCCCGGCGGGCCATCGCCGTCGTGCCCAGCAGTATGGTGCCCAGCAGGACTGCCGGCGCCCGGTTTGGTGCTCGCATGGTGTCTCCCTTTGGTTGGTTGGTGCGGGATGGGTGTCACAGCTGGGTGCGGGGCCATCTCAGAACCCCAATTGCAGGACGGCGAGGCCCGGGAACACGGCGAACAGCACGGTGAGCGGCAGGATGCCGAACACCAGCGGCACCACGATAAGGAATAGTCCCTATTACTGAAAATCAGTAAAAGCCCCGGCAGGCTTGCAGGCCTCCGGGGTATGGCATCCAGCGAATAGGACCGGACACATGCACAAAGCTACCACCACCACTTCCCCGCAGGTAGGGCAGCGCGTGAAGCACCGCGCAACCGGCGAGATGGGCACCGTAACCGGCGTGGAGACGATCCCCCGCGGCACCTACGTCCACGTCACATGGGACGATCCTGAGGCGCTGGAAATGCCCTCGTCCCTGCGCGTCGAGTTCGTAATCCTGATGGATGAGCTCCTGAACACGGCGGGCCCCTACAGCTATTACGATGCGACGCTTGCCAAGATCCGGGCCGTCATCGCCGGGTCTCCGCTGACGTACAAGGCCGTTGCGGCCGGTGTCGGCATGTCCGATTCCACGCTTCGGCGCCGGCTCTCCGGTGAGGGCACGCTGATGGTGTCCGATATTGCCGCCCTGGCGGAAGTCCTGGGGTGCCGCATGTCGGCCCTCGTCGCCTAGCCTCCCCCGCCCTGCCAGCTCGCATTTCAAATGCGGAAGGGTGTGCACAGTCTGCACACCCTTGGCAGCGGCCGGGATGCGAGTGGGTCGGCAAAACCTACCCACTCGTTTCCAGGTTTCTGCCTGCGTCGTTCCTGCCCACCTAGCCCGGGGTTTTCATCAGGGTTGGGCTGAGGGGTGTGTTTAAGACACGAAAAGGTGCTCTGACAAGGGAAAATAGGGGTGTCTACGCCGTTATTTCCGTGTCTTGAAGGAGCACCTTTTCGATGCATCAGCCTACCAAGGTCTTCCCGTCCCTCCCGGTCACTTTCACCGGCCAGTCGCTGGTCTCCCATGCCGGGGGACGGATCCTGACCTCATTCATCGACGCCCTCGGGTTCCGGGACCTGTGCGAGGACCGGCTCGGGCAGTTCGTCCCCGCGATGGCCTCACACCGGCCCGGGAGGCTGCTCGGGTCGCTGGCGGTGATGCTCGCCGCCGGCGGCGAGCACGCCTCGGACCTGGACATCCTGCGCGCCCAGCCCGGCGTGTTCGGCAACGTGCCCTCGAACGCAACAGTCTCCCGGTTCTTCGAACGCACCGTGAAGAACCCGGACGTCTTCGATTACGGCTTTTCGACCCTGGCCAAGGAACTGCGGACCCGGGCATGGGAAGCCGCAGGAGACCGCAGCCCGGCGGTGAAGGCGACGGCCGCGGACCCGCTGCTCATCGACCTCGACGCCACCTTGGTGACCTCGCACTCGGACAAGGAACAGGCCACCGGAAACTACAAGGGCGGGTTCGGATTCGCCCCGTTCACCGCCAGCCTCGATTACGGTGCCGGCAGCGGCACCGGGGAGGAACTCGCGGTACTGTTGCGTCACGGCGGGGCCACGGCGAACAACGCCGAGGACCACATCCGCATCTTCGAGGCCGCCATCGCCGTCCTGCCCGACTCCCTCTACGGTGGGACCGGGGAACTGGACGGGGAGAAGATCCTGGTCCGCACCGACAGCGCCGGCGCGTCCCGGAAGTTCCTCTGGTACCTGCATTCGCGGGGCGTGCAGTTCTCCGCCTCGTACCCGGTGCCGGTCGGCAAGGCCCACATGATCGACTGGATCAACGACAAGAAATACTGGCAACCGGCCCTGGACCAGGACGGGGTCGAACGCGATGACGCCTGGGTCATCAACGCCACGCAGGTGATCCCGCTCGATGACTACCCGCCGGGGACGAAGATCTTCCTGCGCGCCGAACCGCTGCACCCCGGCGCGACACCGACCCTGCTCGACATCGACGGTCACCGTGTGACAGCGTTTCTGACGAACTCCCCGCGCTGGCACGGACCTTTTCTGGATGCCCGGCACCGGGCCCGCGGCCGGGCCGAGAACCGCATCAAAACCCTAAAGAACACCGGGCTCGGAAAGCTCCCCTTCTTCGATTTCGCTGCCAACCAGGCCTGGGCCAACCTCGCGGTCCTGGCCGCGAACCTGGTCTCCTGGCTCCAGCTCACCGCCCTGCCCGACGGCCACAAAGCACGGGGCTGGGACATCAAACGCTGGCGCTACCGGCTCTTCGCCACCGCCGGGAAAATCATCACCCGCGCCCGCCGGAACCACCTGCTGCTGCCCGCCGCCGCGCCGGAGCAACCCCTGATCAGCGCCCTGCTCGAAGCCATTGAACGGATCGCCGCAGCCGCGAACCGCCCCGCGGTCCTCCTGCGGGCCTGACACCGCAACCCCCCGTCAACCAACGAGCAGGAAAGAAGAACACCAACGGGAACAGTGGAAGCCCGCGCACAGCCCGGCGCCCCCGGGTCCATCAGCCACACCCGAAATCCGATTCAGCCCGCCGGGACGGCAAAACCCGCACCCAACGCCCCGACCGCCGTCCGATGAAAAATCCGGGCTAGACGCTAACCAGTGTGGGCGCGGTGTCTATACCCCTCTTCAAGCCCGAACCGCCGGGCTGCCGTCCACAATGCGCAAGTGGCCGGATGACGCCAGCCTGCCCCGGTTCACTGGGCGGGCTACAGGCGTTGGAATATCGCAGACAAGGGGCGGGGGCTTTGGGATGCTGCGGCGGTAGGGGACTCTCCGGGAGATCTCCCCGTAGGGGTCCTTATGGGGATCCTTGAACCTGACCCTCGAGCCTGACTGATCCCGTCCATGGATTCGACGGTTCGGGGTAAGTCGTCTGAGTAATTTTGCTCAGACAGGTCATTGGCTACCGTCTTTTGGCTGGCCCCAACAATCGGCGCGATGGCCCTTGTGCTCATGCCCTCGGTACTACCGACCCCATGACATCGCCGTGGTCCTTTTCAGGGTTGACCCTGAAAAGGCGAATGCCCCGCACTGCCTGGGCGGGCTGTACGGGGCATTCATTGTTGCGCAGGGCGGCGGCTCCGTCATCTAATCGGAACCCGTGCCGGCCTTCATTCCATTTGCGACAAGGACTAACCGCATCCGGTGATGTTGACGCCGATTTGTCAGCTCTTCGAGGTGACGGGCTTTACCCATCCGAACGACTGCCAATGTTCGGCAATCGAGACGGGAACCTCTGCCACGTCTCCGGGGCCGTAGGGGGTGCTGTCGTGAACGACACGGAACGGGGTCAGGACTTCAACGGTGGCCGTCATGCTCAGGCCAGCGCCGTAAGGATGTTCACGGCGGACGGGCGCTGAACACCAAGGGTCAGGCGCTCGGTCGCCCGGACCTTGACCTTGCCGCTTTCGAAGTCCGTCCCGCCCGAGTTCGTCATCTCCAAGGTGACGCCCTGGCGGATGAACGCGGTGGCCGCAATGTGGAGGTTGGCGAGCACGGCAGTTCCGGCGGCAATCTGCGTCGTCTGGACCACCGGGATGCCCCACACGTCATTGACGGTGCTCTGTCCCGGATCTCCCAGAATGTAGTTGCCCTGGGTGTTCTTGGCGCGCCGAATTATGGACCACGTTTGAGGCGATACGATCAGCGCGTCGGGCTCACAGAAGCTGGAGCCGGTGCGAAGATCCATGATGCCCTGCTCGATGACATCCAGGTTACTGTCCGTGCCCTTGGCGCGGGTCAGGACGCCGGAGGTGTTGAGCAGGCCGCGGATCTGCGGCGACGTGCCGGAACCGTTCAACAGGGCCGCGTTTTCGGCATCCACGATCTGGCGCTGAAGCTCAACGGACACGTAATCCCGGAAGGTGCTGTAATCGGCAATGAGCTCATCCGTCAGCGTGGTGTAGATGCCGATCTTCTCAAGCTTCAGGATTGCTTGCGTGGTGGTCAGCGAGGATTCCGGCATTGCCGCGCCGGCTGCAACCGCGGCCGCGTTCGCCGAGTTGGCGGAGTGGATCAGAAATTCCACACTGGGCGCGGACGTCGAAGTGGTCAGAAGGTGGTCCAGGATCCGGGAGGGCTCAAAGCGCTTGTCCACAAGTCCGATGAGCTGCGGCGGCAACTGGCCGGCGGTGGCCGTGGAAGATGCGGCGTCCTTCATGCCCAGTTCGGCGCGGAAGTTCCCGCCGCCCTTGATGGACAGAAACGCCTCGTTCAGGTGTTCGTCCGGGATGCTCAGGCTCGGGACGGCGGCACCCTTTGCGGCGATGCCGTACGCGGCGGAAACGGACGATCCGCTGTTCAGGGACTCCCCGCCCACCATGAGGCGCAGGGACTTCTGGTAGGCCTCCACGACTTGGCGGTGACCGTCCATCTCCGACTGCATGCCCTTGAGCACGGTCATTTTCTCAGTGTTGCTCAGGGTGGAGTCGTTGGCGACTTCCTGGGCCTTGGTGCCGATCCGGGAAAGTTCGCGGGTCGAGTAGAGAGCTGCAGACATTTTGAATCCTTAAGTCAGTGGCGCCGGAATGCGGCGCGGGATGTGTTGGGTTGCCCTGGCGGGCGTCAGGCTTGCTGGTCTTGGTAGATGGAAGGAACGGACGGGGGTCAAACAGCGGCGGCGTGAGCTCCGGCGGCGGCGGACCGTCTCTGAAGCATCTTTTCTTACCTTTGTCCATTCTATCCGAATATGTTTACTAATGAAAGCTTTTAGGTTAGAATGCCTCTTCGAAAAATGGAGCCGGGGCCGCCGCCCGGAATCAAAGGGGGGTCACAGAGTTGAACGTATACGCGAAGGGGTTACCAAACGGGCGTTCGGCCAATCGCGGCAGAGATGGAAGCCCCCCACCGGGGTATCCACTCGGCGGTTACCCATGGGCGGTGGCGAATTGTGCCGTTTGCCCGCCCATGGGTGCCCTGCCTACTGCCAGTCCTTGTCCTGCTTGCTCGCTGCCCTGTGGCCGAATCCGCCGTCATCGCGTACCGTTTTTCGGCTATGGCATGAGTGACAAAGCGCGCTCAGATTTGTTTCGTCGTAGGCGCGTAGTCCGGTGCGCCCGGTGCCGTCCCGATGGTCCACGTCTGTGGCGGCCATGCCGCACACGATGCACCACGGATGCCTGGTCAGGTAGTCGCGGCTGAACTCTGCCCACTGCTTTGTCCATCCGCGCCGGTAGCCGTTCGGGCGGCGCTTGTCTGACTCCCTGCTGGACTCGGTGCGGTGCCTGGCACATTTACCGCCCGGCACCAGCTCGGGGCAGGGCTGGGCAGTGCATAGGCTCATGGGTGAGATGGGCATCTGTCAGAACTCCACGTAGTCCGGGCATCCGGGCTGGTGCGTGATGCCCACAGCGCGGAGCATGCCGCCGTCATGGCCGATGGCTTCGACCTTGGGGACGCAGTGCCGGCAGGTGGTTTCCGCCAGCGCGGCGGCTGCCTCGATGCGCCGGAGCTCGTGTAGCGGATCCCGGACGGGCAGCGGCGGGAGCTTGTAGTTCGGGTCGAACGGGTTTTCGGTCATGGTCGGTTGTCCTTTGGGTCGGGTTGGTAGCTGCTTGGGTGGCGGGAATGTCGGGGTGCCGTGGTTGCGGCCGCGGGTGGTCTTGGTCTTGGTGAGCTGGGCCTGTAGGCGGATCCCGGCGTGATAACTTCCGCTGCTCACGGCGTGGTAACCGTCATGTCGGGGGTGATCGGTTCACCCCACGGGATCCCGCGTGGAATTGGGTTGGGAGCGCCGGGGGCCGCTGGTGGCGGCGCTTGGAACGTCAGCGGGCCCGGTGTCGTCGTGGGCGCGGGTTCAGGGGTGGGAGTGGTCATTTGCTGGCTCCTTAGCGCAGGTAGATCGCGGTGGCGTAGATGTTGGCCTGGTTGGCTGTGGACGCTGCCCAAGTGGTGGTTCCGGCGCGGGTGGCAACCCCTACGGTGATGGTTTGCCCGCCGGTCAGCCCGGTAAGCGTGGTGTGGAACGGAGCACCGAGACCAACACCCAAACCGGCCGGGGCCGCCGTGTAAAGTTCGCCGCCGTTGACGGCCTGGACCACCGCTTGCACGTAGAGGTAATCGCTGCTGGCGGTGCTGTTTTGGCCCATGGCCGTTGGGTTGGC
This sequence comes from Pseudarthrobacter sp. P1, assembly GCF_050156935.1. Taxonomy (NCBI): domain Bacteria; kingdom Bacillati; phylum Actinomycetota; class Actinomycetes; order Micrococcales; family Micrococcaceae; genus Pseudarthrobacter; species Pseudarthrobacter sp. P1. The sequence continues at coordinate 1,832,370 of NZ_CP189584.1, forward strand.
AATCACGATTGCTTGAGTGAATCCCGCGGGGACGGTCAAGGCAACCGAAGCCCTAACCGTGCTGGTGGTGGTGATTGCGTAGTTGTTGATGCCGTTTGATGCCGTGCCGATTTGAACGGGGGTGGCCAGCGCAGCGTTATTGATGATGCCGGGGGGAAGGGAGAGTGTGCCGGTGATCGTGGCGGGCCCGTTGATGTTCACGTACCCGTCAAGGTTGACCCCGCCATCCCTTGGCTTGATGCCGGCGAAGTCGAGCGGGGTCAGTGTAGACCGCTCCAGAATGTCGAGCCGGCTACTCAGCGCTTTGAACTTGTTCAAGAACTGGACCATGGGGTCCGTCTCGACGGTGTACCGGGGAATGCCGGTGAGGTCTTGTGCCATGTCGTTTCTCCTAACAGGTGGGGTGGATGCCGGCGTGGGCAAGGGCGGGATGGAGCGGCAGGCGGCAGGCCCGGCAGGTGGCCGGGTTACCGTGGTTACCGGAGTTACCGACTTGGGGGGAATGAAGCGGGGAACCGATTTCAACCCCTCTATTCTCATTAGTAGGTGTGTTATTGAGAATGACTTGACCAACCCCCATGGGGATTTCGTCGGATCGGTAACCTTGGCCCAATTCCGCCCCCGCCTTGTCGTCAAAGTCGGTAACCTCGGTAACCTCGGTAACCGTCGGCAGGTAGCGGGACCACGCATCGGCAAAGTGACTGCGCAAATACCCTTTGGCGGACCGCCCGTCGATCTTCACCGTGTTGTTGGTGCTGATCTCGTACTTGTTGAGCATCTTTGCCAGGAACCGTGAGTCGATGGGCTCGCCCTTGATGTTGGACCACGGCGCGGTTTCTATCTCGTGCAAGGCGTCCAGCAGGTCATTTGTCGATACCCGATCCGCTCCGGCCATGGCGGCCCTAATGTCGTCGAGCAACCGGATTCCCAGCGTGGCCGGCTTCTCCTTGGCCCGTGCCACCATGACCACGGCGGCAGCCCGCGAGGTGTCCGGCCAGTGCCCGCCGGCCGCGTCGGCAATGGCGAGGATCGGTTCCCAGATATCGGCGTCCCGGTCTTCGATGCCCTCCGGCAGCTCGGGCCATGCCTCCGATACGTCGGCGCTCACACTGTCGGCAAACCATGCCAGCCGTTCGGCCAGTGCGGCGGCCTCCGGGGCGTTGACGCGGCGCCTGTACGATTCGACCTTTTGCCCGTGCGGGCGTCGTTTCATGTTGATGACGATGGAGCGCGTCATTAGGGTGTCGGGAAGCTGGTTCAAACCTGCCAGGGCCACGGCGCAGAATGACGGCCATTCCTCCGTGACAATCTCCTTCCCGCGGATCGCGGCCCGGCCTGCCGTTGCACCCTTCCGGTAACCGGAGTTCAGCAGTCCTCTAAGATCCTCGTTGCCCTCGGCCTTCCCGTTGCTGAACACGGCGTCGATCTCATCCAGCAGCAGCGTGGGGAGCCCTGCCTCGTCGCTGATCTTGCGGAAGATGTAGGCCACCGACGCGTTGACCGACAGGACGGGGCGCGGAACCAGTGCTTCTGTCAGTTCCATGCACCGGCTTTTGCCGCTGCCCGGCTCCGGTGAGAGAAACGCGAGCCGGGGCGTGTTCTCAAATGCGCCGACCAGGTGGGCGTGGGCGATCCACAGCGCGTGGGCGGTGGCCGATTCCGGGGAAGGGTAGGCGATGAACCGTTCCAGGTAGTGCTGTACCTCGTCCAGCAGCTCCGAGAACGTGGCCCGCTCCTTTTCCTGAAAGTCGGTAACCTCGGTAACCTCGGTAACCGGCCAGGGTGCGGACGGGAATTCTTCTTCGGTCAATGGTGAGAGATCAAGCATTCGCGGCCACCGTCCTATCGGATCGGCGGCGGGCTGCCAACACGTCCACAAACTCGATGGTGGATTTCATCTGGCGCCGGATCTCGATGTCGAGTGCATCCAGCGCCAGGAACCGGCGGGCGGCGAGTTCGGCGGCCGCCTCGTTGTTCAGGGTCATGAAGGCTTGGCCGTCCAAGTGCCCACGTAGGTATCCCATCTGGTAAATGGCGTGGGCGTCGGAGTCGCGGCATACAAGCTCGGCCAGCTGTTCATCGGTGCGGCTCACTTGTCACCACCGGCAGGAACCAGCTGGCACAGCACCATGGATGCATCCATGCCGGCCATGGTGGCCCGGTCGATTGCCCGCTGCGCGCTGGGAAGGTTCCAGTACACGCGGCGCCGGTATCGCGGCGCGTGGTCGGCGCTGTGGATCTGAACCACGGCCACGTAGCAACCAGCGATTAGGCCCGCGTGATTTGGGAGAATGTCGGCGTTACTTGGTACGCTTGTGCTAGCAAGATTTACAGCCGCCTTGGATTCGCTGCCTGGGCGGCTTTCTTGTGCCTGGGACACTATGCACCCCCGCCGGCGGGGCGCAGCAGCACGGCGATGCGGGCGAGCTGCTCGGGGGTCAGGGCAGGCGCGGCGGCGACTACGCGGGAGACGTAGGCTTCCAGCTTCTCAGCGGCTAAATCACGCTGAAGCTCTTTGATCTGTGGGGACTTCTTGCCCCAGCGGGTAGCGGCCGCAATGCGGGCGGCTTGTGAGCGTTTTTCGGGATCTTTTGATGGCAAGACAACAACACCTGACTTCTGGTGATGTCATCCTTGCCCAAGGTGATAACGAATCTTTCGCATGCATTCTGCGAGGCTTGAATGCGACATTACCGCATGATTAGGCCAATAGCAACTTAGCAGCTGACGTTTCAGACGCAGTTAGCGGCCGCAAAATTTCCGGCTTGCCTGATTTCAGCGCATTGGCAACCAGGAGGCGCAATGAGGGAACGAAATACTCTGATCCGCACGCCTCGCAATAGAGCGGGAGGCCCGCGTCAATATCAGGCGAATCCAGCGGAACCGTCGCCCAATGCTGCCCGATATCAAATTGCCCGCGGCTCTTGTTTTTGCGGACACTAAGCCCCCCTACGGCCTCCGCACATCTAACTCCAGGCTTACCGTCGACGGCTACCAATTCGACGAGCTTGTGGGCGCCTTTACGGCGGTGACAATAGGCGATGACCTTGTTGCTACTCATGCTGTCTTCCATTCGATTTGTACTTGCTCGGGTGTGAATCTGACGCCCTTACCGGCGGGGAGAATTGTCACGTCTACGAGTGAACGAACGATTTTCCGCTGGTCTGAAACGGGCGTCTGTCCCCACCGTTCGGCAATGTCGCCGGCCTCGATAAGATCCCGCAATGGTCCACTGTTTCCGGCCTGGGAGATTCGCCCCTCGACTTCGAGCAGTTGGGTGCTCAATTTGCCGGACTGTTCACGCACTGCCTTTGCGGACATGAGCCCATCGGCCAGCAGCGCAGCCAGGGTGTCGCGGCGCTCACGTAGGTCTATCGCCTGTTTCCGCAGAGGCTCCAAGTCATCGCGGGGTATAAGGGCGGCGGTGGCGTCAGGCAAGGCGAGGCGGGCCAGAATGACGCCCTGCACTACTTCATCCACTCGGTGCATGTGGCGGGCCATGCAGTAACCCCCGTAGCACCTGTAGACCATCCATTCGATGCCCTTGGCGCGCATGGGCGATGCGAACATGGGCTTTCCGCACTTGCCACACTTCAGCATCCCAGAAAGTAGGTATTTCGCGTTGAGATCATCGGGAGCAGTGCGGCGGCGGGGGTCGGTAAGGAACTGTTCCAGCCGGTCGAGCTTTTCCGGGCTGACGATGGCGGGCCACTGCCCTTCTCCGAGGTCGTCGCCGTTGTAGATCAGCCGGCCAGAATTGCGGGGGTTCAGCAGGACGCGGCGAACCTGCGTAACCCCCCACTTGCCAGCTTCGCCAGTCGCTTTGCTCACTGCGCTGGTGCGCAGCCCGGCGTCATTCCAGGACTTCGCCACGGCCGTTAGTGTGTCTCCGGCTAGAACGCGGTCGGCACCGTCGCGGATTGCTTCGGCTTCTGCCTCCACCACAAAGACGCCGTTGTCATCGCGGTCATATCCGAATGGCCGACGACTCCAAAATGCAATACCCTTTTCGGCGCGCTGCCTATTGGCTGCCTTCTGTCGCGTACCCTTGTGCTGCACTTCCATAGCTGCAATGGCCGTTAGAATCGTCGCCACGGCAACACCCGTAGGATCTCCAAGATCAAGGGATACACCATGCACACAAGCAATGTTCACGCGGTGTTTCTTGCCGGCTTCAATGATCCGGGTAAGGTCGCGGATTGTGCGTGTCAGGCGGTCTAGGTGGAACACGACTACGGCCGTAATCGTTCCGGCTTCAATGGCGGACACGAGGCGCTCAAATTCCGGCCGGGCCTTGCCGTTGCTCGCGCTCTTGTCGTTGTCTGAGAATAGCGTCACGGGCCCCAGGTCCTTGGCGTCTACCAGCTTGCGACAGGCTTCCTCCTGGCGGTCCACGCCGGCGGCGTCGCCGTCCTTGTCTTGGGACTGCCTCGTATATATCGCCGTCTTCGTCATGTAGCAATCTTACCAGTTGACAAGCGGCACCATCATGCCGATTTCCTTCTTGCCGGCCGATTCCAGCAGGTCCCGCTTGGCCATGTCCCGCACATCCTGGGCCTGGGCGCGCAGCACATCGGCCAACGGGGTCCCCCGCTGGACGGCGACGCTGATCCCGTCGACGAAGCGGATCAGCACCGGCACCCGATTCCGGTGCGAGAACTGTGCCAGGGCCTCCACCAGCGGGGCGCCAGAGCGCATCTGGGCCAGCACCCGGCCAAACTCGGCGGACAGGTCCCCGTGCGAGGACCGGCACACCCGTTCCAATGCCCCGGTGGTGCTCTCGCCGGCACTGACCGCGAGCGCCATGAGCTCGGCCAGCGAGGGGAACTCGGCCAGCATCCGTGCGTGCCGGCGGGCAATGCCGGCGGAGAGCAGATAGTCCTTGAACATGAACGCGCCCACGGATGCGCCAAGCACCGAGGCCACGGCCAACGGCACGTTCAGCCGTCCGGCCGCCGCCGCCAACAGCGCTCCAGCGGTGGCGAGCACAAAGCCGCCGGCCGCCCAGAGGAGCTGCGCGGCCCTGAACTCCAGCGCCGTCTGGTTCCGGCCGGCCTGCTGCAGGCGCAGTGTGAGGGCGCTCGTGCCGATGTTGAAACGGCCCAGCGTGGCGGCGGCGTCGGTGAGCACGGCGCGCAGGATGCGTTCCAGCGGGCCAAACATGCTCGCTGGCGCCTCCGGTTCGGCCAGCAGACGCGACTGCGGCGCCACGGAGCGCAGCTGCGGCTCGATGCGCTCGGCAAAGCTGGGGCGCCGCATGAACGGCAGCCGGGCCAGCACCAGCCAGAGGCCGGCACCCAGCAGCAGGCCGGCGCCGATGGACAGAACCAGGGTGCCGTTCACCGCAGCACCCGCTCGTCCGCTGGCAGCGCGCCGATCCGCAGCATCACCCGGTAGCAGATGGCGGAGACCAGCAGGCCGCCCACCAGCACCGCCCAGCCCGCCGCGGAGTTGTAGGCACCGATGGCCTCCGGCCGGGTGGCCAGCAGCATCAGGACCAGCCAGGGCGAGGCGATGGCCAGCTTGGCCGCATTCACCGTCCATGATTGCCGCGCCTCCAGCTCGCTGCGGGTGCGGGCGTTGTCGCGCAGGAAATCGCCCAGCGTGCCCAGCAGCCGACCCAGGTCCGATCCGCCCACCTCGCGGGTCAGCCGCAGCGCCTCCACGATCCTGTCCGCCACGGGATCCGCCAGCCGGTCCTTAAGCCGCTGCAGCGAGGCATCGAATTGGCCGCTGGAGCGGTAGTCCGCGCCAAAGTCGGCAAAGACGCCGCGCAGTTCCGGCGGCCCCTTCTCGCCCAGCTGGACCAGACCCTCGGGCAGCGACAACCCTGCGCGGATGGCAGACCTGAGATGGTCGACGACGTCCGGCCACAGCTCGCGCAGCAGCGCCGTCCGCCGCCGCGCCCGCCAGCGGACCGCGGCCAGCGGGACATAGCCGCTGAACAACCCAAAACAGAGGCCTATCGGCAGCGACCCGGTGAGGGCGAAGAAGACCACCAAGGCCAACGCCCCCACGCACAGGCAGCTGGCCATCAGGCCGGCGGAGCTGACCCGTTCCACCCCGGCGCGCAGCAGCAGCTCCTGGATCCGATCCACCCGGGGGCGCGGGCGCGGAACCTCGGAACGGGGCCAGCACGACCACCAGATGAGGAACAGGCCGATGCCGCCCAGCAGGCCAAGGAACGCCGCCATCAGGCGGCACCGAGGAGGGCGGCGACGTCGTAGCCGGCGGCGGCGAATTTTTCCGGCGAGGGCATGGTCGAGGCCGAGGCCACCAGCAGCCCGTCCACCAGCGAGAAGACCATGCTGGACTCGATCACGCCGTTTTCCACCCGCCGCCCGAGCGAGAGGATTTCCGCCACCTGCCGCTGCCCGCTGGTGTGCCGGGTGCAATGCACCACCAGGTCGATGCAGGAGGCCACCGTGGGGACCACAAAATGGGACGCCGATACTGTCAGTTCACAGCATAAAGAAACCCCGGCAGGCTGGCAGGCCTCCGGGGTATGGCATCCAGTGAATAGGACCGGACACATGAGCAACCATACAGCCCGCGCCATGCAAGGCGCAGTGCAATTCATTTTCTACACGTGCATCGTGTTGGCATTCTTCTTCACCCCCTCCACCCTGGTGGCTCTAACCCTCGGTGGCGTGGCGTGAAGGGCCACAAGGCCGTAGCCTTCGAGCGCGGCACCTACGGTCATGACGGCATCCAGAAGGGCTACGCGGCCCGCTGTGAGACGTGCGGGGCTGTAACTTTCGGCGGGTTCCGCACTAAAACCGACGCTAGCCCGGATTTTTCATCGGACGGCGGTCGGGGCGTTGGGTGCGGGTTTTGCCGTCCCGGCGGGCTGAATCGGATTTCGGGTGTGGCTGATGGACCCGGGGGCGCCGGGCTGTGCGCGGGCTTCCACTGTTCCCGTTGGTGTTCTTCTTTCCTGCTCGTTGGTTGACGGGGGGTTGCGGTGTCAGGCCCGCAGGAGGACCGCGGGGCGGTTCGCGGCTGCGGCGATCCGTTCAATGGCTTCGAGCAGGGCGCTGATCAGGGGTTGCTCCGGCGCGGCGGCGGGCAGCAGCAGGTGGTTCCGGCGGGCGCGGGTGATGATTTTCCCGGCGGTGGCGAAGAGCCGGTAGCGCCAGCGTTTGATGTCCCAGCCCCGTGCTTTGTGGCCGTCGGGCAGGGCGGTGAGCTGGAGCCAGGAGACCAGGTTCGCGGCCAGGACCGCGAGGTTGGCCCAGGCCTGGTTGGCAGCGAAATCGAAGAAGGGGAGCTTTCCGAGCCCGGTGTTCTTTAGGGTTTTGATGCGGTTCTCGGCCCGGCCGCGGGCCCGGTGCCGGGCATCCAGAAAAGGTCCGTGCCAGCGCGGGGAGTTCGTCAGAAACGCTGTCACACGGTGACCGTCGATGTCGAGCAGGGTCGGTGTCGCGCCGGGGTGCAGCGGTTCGGCGCGCAGGAAGATCTTCGTCCCCGGCGGGTAGTCATCGAGCGGGATCACCTGCGTGGCGTTGATGACCCAGGCGTCATCGCGTTCGACCCCGTCCTGGTCCAGGGCCGGTTGCCAGTATTTCTTGTCGTTGATCCAGTCGATCATGTGGGCCTTGCCGACCGGCACCGGGTACGAGGCGGAGAACTGCACGCCCCGCGAATGCAGGTACCAGAGGAACTTCCGGGACGCGCCGGCGCTGTCGGTGCGGACCAGGATCTTCTCCCCGTCCAGTTCCCCGGTCCCACCGTAGAGGGAGTCGGGCAGGACGGCGATGGCGGCCTCGAAGATGCGGATGTGGTCCTCGGCGTTGTTCGCCGTGGCCCCGCCGTGACGCAACAGTACCGCGAGTTCCTCCCCGGTGCCGCTGCCGGCACCGTAATCGAGGCTGGCGGTGAACGGGGCGAATCCGAACCCGCCCTTGTAGTTTCCGGTGGCCTGTTCCTTGTCCGAGTGCGAGGTCACCAAGGTGGCGTCGAGGTCGATGAGCAGCGGGTCCGCGGCCGTCGCCTTCACCGCCGGGCTGCGGTCTCCTGCGGCTTCCCATGCCCGGGTCCGCAGTTCCTTGGCCAGGGTCGAAAAGCCGTAATCGAAGACGTCCGGGTTCTTCACGGTGCGTTCGAAGAACCGGGAGACTGTTGCGTTCGAGGGCACGTTGCCGAACACGCCGGGCTGGGCGCGCAGGATGTCCAGGTCCGAGGCGTGCTCGCCGCCGGCGGCGAGCATCACCGCCAGCGACCCGAGCAGCCTCCCGGGCCGGTGTGAGGCCATCGCGGGGACGAACTGCCCGAGCCGGTCCTCGCACAGGTCCCGGAACCCGAGGGCGTCGATGAATGAGGTCAGGATCCGTCCCCCGGCATGGGAGACCAGCGACTGGCCGGTGAAAGTGACCGGGAGGGACGGGAAGACCTTGGTAGGCTGATGCATCGAAAAGGTGCTCCTTCAAGACACGGAAATAACGGCGTAGACACCCCTATTTTCCCTTGTCAGAGCACCTTTTCGTGTCTTAAACACACCCCTCAGCCCAACCCTGATGAAAACCCCGGGCTAAAGCTGCGCTGGAGCATGCAACGCCCGCGGCGCTAGAGACAACCGCCTAACCTCCCGCCCTGCCTGCCCGCATTGAAATGCGGGCAGGGTCGGATTTGAAATCCGACCCTTGGCAGCGGCCGGGATGCGATGACCTCAGTAGAACTTAGGTCATCGTTTCCAGGTTTCTGCCTGCGTGTTCCTGCCTCCCTCACGTACTCAGTGGAGGCGCGGTGTCTATACCCCTCTTCAAGCCCGAACCGCCGGGCTGCCGTCCACAATGCGCAAGTGGCCGGATGACGCCAGCCTGCCCCGGTCCACTGGGCGGGCTACGGGCGTTGGAATATCGCAGACAAGGGGCGGGGGCGGTGGGAAGCTGCGGCGGTAGGGGACTCTCCGGGAGATCTCCCCGCAGGGGTCCTTATGGGGATCCTTGAATGTCCCACCCTCCCGCTATGGTCACCACAAAGCACCGTCAACCCAAAGGAAAAAACCATGACTTCAAAATTCAAGATGCCGGCCACCGTTCGCGAACTGGGCGACATGGCAGATGCGCACGGCATGAACGCCTGCGAACTTCTAGCCCATATAGATGGGTCGTTGGATACGCCGGCCGGATACAGGCCACTCAAGGGCGTTGAGGACGTGTATGTGGGTAAAAGGGTCCAGGCAGAGGGCCGCTGGAGCATCGAAGCGCAATACGTCCCCCACCTGGATGCCTTCACCCTCTGGACTGAAACGCACGATGCCGATGCGCTGACCGCCAATGAAGCTATCCATTTTGCTGATGCACTGCGCAGCATGGCGGAGCACATCGAGTTCATGCGGGATCTAATGCACGCGAGCAAAACGCAAGACCTGGTGTCCGCCTGACGTACGGCGGGTATGAGCCAAGCTCACGATAGCCCCGGTACCGTATGCAGCAGATGCGGCGCCGGGGCTTTCCCATGCCCTCCATTCGGCGGAGGGACTCAGGCTAATAACGGTCGCATTTGAAATGCGCTTGCCCTGATTTCAAATCCGAGCTGGTGAGTGGGTCAGTTCACTAGTCTCGTTGATGGGCCCACCGAACGGACCCTTTCTTACGGGACCCCGTAAAAAGGCCATGCGAGATCCGCACACCTTTTCAAGACCAAACCCGAAAAGGGTCGGATTTGGAATCCAACCCTTCCGCACCTGAAATGCGTGAAGTGTTGCGGCACGGTGGTTGCGTATGACTTGGCCGCCGGGAGCCATGACGGTGGATGCACATAGGATCAAGCGAGCGGCCCGTAGACAGTGGGCCATATGCATGGGGGGACCATGAAGAAACTACTCGCACCACTCGCCATCGCTGCGCTGTTACTCACCGCCTGTGGGGGCGGAGTAGCCACCGCCCCTTCAAGCGGGACGCCAACTGACGCTTCTTCCCAGACAGCCACGCAAAAGCCAGATCCCCAGATGCCAGATGTGGTCGGAATGAATTCCGGCAAGGCCGTCAACCTTCTGAGCACAATCGGCATCAACACGGAGTTCAAGGGCCCTGACGGGAAAGCGTTCTCTACGCCGAGCGCTGCCAACACAACCGTTAAGGATGCGAGCGTTTCGGCCGGAACAACGGTCAAGCGCGGCCAGCGGGTAACCATCACCCTGAACGCATCCGAAGCAGAGTTGGCGGCTCAAGCTGCGGCAACGGCCTTGGCCTCTCAGATGGCAACGAGGTACCAGTTCACCTGCACCAAAACCAATTCCATCTACTCGGACAAGTCAGCATTCAAAACAACCGACTACCGCGCAATCTGGGCCAGTCCTGACTTCGCCGCTTTCACACAATGCAATGTAACCCTGGGCGGAAAATCCAGCTCTGACAGACCCGCACTCATAGGCGACGAGCAAATAATAGTTGACAAGGTTGCCTCGAATGGCGGAGACGTCAGCATCCCAAGCGGCGCCCTCATTGACGTACTCAAGGCATGTGCTCTACCTCCGGACATCGGATACGACACCAGTAAGGGGCCTGGCAATAATCGTGTCGAAGCCCTCACTATCTCAGCCTTGGACAAATGCGGAGATGCTCCATTCGCAGCCGAGCTTAGCCGCATCGCTTCCGGCCAGCCGCCGGCACGAATGAAAGATGGAACCTACGTAGTGGGGACAGCAATCCAAGCGGGAACCTATCAGGTGCAAGTCCCCGCCGGCGCCAATGGTGTGCACGATTGCTACTGGGAGCGCACAACCACGCAAGGCGGAACCATCGCCAATGACTTCATCTCGTTTGCCCCGCAAGGGCCAGTCGTCACGATATTCGAGGGCGAGGGGTTTGTGTCTACGCGGTGTGGAACGTGGAGCCGGATCGGGTAACCCGAAGGCTCATCGTTTGGTGAGGCTCCGACATGGCAAAGCCGGGGTACGTCGTGAAACACGAAAAGGCCGGTCCCGAACCTGTGAAGATCCGGGACCGGCCCCACCATCTTAAAAGTCTGGGCGGTCAAGAGCCTGATCGAATCCTGACGCGCCCCTGTTACCGGGGTATCTGGCTCTCGTGCGGGCGCCCCCTGCCGCCGGAATCCCCAACTCCCCCAGCTGGTTCCAAAGCACACCGCCGAACTTCTGGTGAACATACCCGGCCCGCTTTGCCCACAGTGCCACGCCCTCGTCCCGCAGCGCTCGGGGAGAATTAGCGTAGGCCTTCGGTGGATCGGGGAGCCCATAAACGTCGAACCATGCCGCTGTCAGCTGGGGATCTGTCCACACCGGGGAATCCATCCCCTTGGCCGTCAGCTCCGGCGGAATGCCAGACGACGGCGCAACTGTGGCACGCCGCCGCCTAGCCAACTCCGCCCCCAACGCTAGAAGCCCGATGCTTAGACCAACGGGCATCCGCTGCCTTCTTCGCCTTCAGGTGCGTCAATGTCGCTGGCTTCAGCTCCTCTGCATCTGACATGGGCAGGGCAACCTCATCCTCAAGATGCAACTCATTCCACTGGGAAGACTGCGGACGATGCCACAAGCGATCCCACCAAAACAACTCACGAGATGAAGCGTCATCAAGCGGGAAGTCCGGAACATCCCCAGAAGCTTCATCCAGCACCAAGAACCCATCAGAGCCACCACGTTTCGAGGCCGCCAATGAGTTCGGATCGAGCGGCCGCCCTGCATTGCCACGATGCCCTCCGGACGCCACATAGACCACCGCCAATCACGCTCTGAAAAGGGTTTGAAAAAGGGTTTGATTATGGAAAACTTCGGAGACACCTTCCCGGCGGCCCAGCGTGGCGAGAGGCCTAGGGGCGGTGGCCACCCCCTAGGCGCTCGCCAGCTCTCGTTGGGCTGCGAGTAGGTGCGAGGCTTGCAGCAGCCGCTGTGACTGCCCTGTGGGCTCTGTGACGGCCTCGCGTGGTTGGTGGGCGGTTGGTGATGGTCTGTGTGCTGCGCGGGCGCTCACGGTGTGGTGAGCGCCCGCGCAGTTGGTCTAGGCCTTGGCCTTGTTCAGGCGGTTGTATTCGTCGTCTTCTGGGTCGTGTTGGAACTGCACGATGCCTTGGCCGTTGTGCTTCTGCTTGATCTCCATGGGTGCGGGTTCACGGTAGGGCTTGATGCTGTCGAGTGCTGGTGCGTGGATGGTTGCACCGAGCTTGGTCATGGCTCCCCAACGTTCTGTTCGTCCTTCTGTGGTTTCCCATGCTTCCCATACTCGGCGGCGGTGGAGTGTTCCGGGGTTGGTGGTGAGGCTGAGGTGGTCGGCGTTCGTGGTGACTCGTGCGCCCGCCAGTCGTGCTGCTGCTGCCAGCGCCGGGATCATACGGTTGAGCTGCTGGGCGGTCACTGCGATGTTTACCCAGGCGGTGCGGGTCTTGTCGTCGGTGCTAATGAGTGACTCGGCGCTTGCTTCGGGGTTGACCGTGGCAGCTGCTGCTTTGAACTTGGCAGCGGTGGCGTTGAAGGTGTTGCGAATCGTTTCGTAGTTGGCGGCGGCCGTCTTGGCGTACTCGTTGCGAAGGACAGGGAACATTGCGATTTCAGCGGTGTTGATGACCGTTGCCTGTGTTACTGGGGTTCGGAGTGCTTCGGAGAGCGCGAGTGCGTGGAGTTCAGCGATGCGTTCTGGTGTCTCGCTGCCGAGAATGGCATCAACCAGAAGTGACCGAGCATCAGTTTCCAGGGTGAGGTAGTCGTTCCATCGTTGGCTGATGCGCTCGTATTCGCTGGTGGTGGATCCGCCTGCGGCTAGTACTGCGCTGATGTCGTTCTGCATGTTGATGAATTGCTGTGTCATTGTGGCTACTTTCCTTCGCTGTTGAGTCCGTGGCTGAGGGATTCAGCCAGTGATTTATTGCTGCCTAGGCCGCGAAGTGCGTGGCGGGTCAGGGCGTCGGAGTTCAGCGCCAAGGGTTCCGGCCCTGCTGGTCGTGTATCTGGTTCCGACGCTGGTTCTATCTGGGGTGCTGCCCACTCTTCATGCGTCTGCTGCTGTCGCTGGCAGTCGATGTGCGGTTTGCCTTGGATCTCGTGCTCGATGAGTTCTTTCACCCCGCATGTGCAGGTTGGTGCTGGCATGGGTCTGGCTCCTATTTCTTGGTTGATTCGATGGTGTCGAGGATGTTTGACGCGAGCTGCACGGCGTTCGCTTCGGTGAGAACGAACCAGTGCCCCTGTTGTTCTACGTGGACGCCTGGGACTGGTTCACCACTGGCGGTGGTGATGACTGCCGGTTTGGTTCTTGCGGGCCTGCTGTTTTCGTGCCAGTGGGCTGCGCCGGTTGTGAATGGTTTGTAGCTCATGGTGTCCTTTCTGTTTGGTCTGCCAGGTCGTGGAGTTTGTCGGCCATTCGGCGGGCTTCCTCGGGTGTCATGTGGGCTATGAGTGATTGCCCACGGAAGATCGCGACGCCGGGTGTCTTGGTGCCGCCCTCCATCCAGTCCCACCGGCGGATCCGGGCATGGGGACCGCGGGTCATGCAATGCTCCGGAAGACATGGCCGGTACCGTCCACGTAGAGGTTTGCCGGCTGGGTAGTAGTGGGCAGGCTGGATAGCTTCACGACGGTTCCCGCGATTTCCACGGTGTTGTGATTGATGAGCATTCCCAGAGCGGAGCTGGCGGTGATGGATCCGCCGGGAAAGTTCACCTGACCACCGGACGCGCCCGTGTTCTGCAGCGTCAGACCGCCCAGCGTGATCTTCTTCCCGGAGGCCACTGTCAGATCGCTGTTCAGTGTCGTAGCGCCGTTGATGTCGAGTGTTCCGTCCACGTCCAGGTCCCCGGTAATGGTGGTGTCCCCGCCTACCGTGGTGGTGCCGTTCAACGCGGTGTCTCCGGTAACCGTAAGGGGCCCGGTAATGCCAACGACGCCGGTGAGGTTGACCGTCCCATCAGCGTTCAGCGTGCCGGCGATCGTCGCCGTTCCGGTAACTTCAAGGCCCTCGTTCTCCACCAGAAGCTTCCCGGTCCCGTAGAACCTCATGCCCCCGGAGCCGATCGAGGACCCGTTCAGCGGGGTCGCATACTCAAGGGCCCGGGCCCGGCGGAGCAGCTGGTCAAAGTCGCCCCGATTGAGGTCGTCAATCTTTCCCATTATTTGCTGTCCTTTTCGTTGGTGTGGTCGAGGGCGTCGTTTACGCCGGTGGGGTTGGTGTCGTTGCCGCGTTTCAGCACGGGGGCTCCTGGTGGTGTTCCATGTCGGCAAATTCGGCCATCTTGGCCCGCGGTTTGGTTCCGGTCGCGGCTTCCATCACGTCGAACGCCCCGGCGAGGATGTCGTTTGTCATGTGTTTGATTGCGGCTATGAGTACGTATCCGATGCCCGAGGTGCCGTGTTGGGCGACTGCCTGGGCGAGGATTTCCCCGGTCTTGTCCTCGTCGCCACTGTGGGCAGCGAGGCGAAACGCGAGGTTCAGGCCGTCGTCTTGGATCTTGTCCACGTCCACCGCTGCCGTGGGCATACCGGTGGCGTCGGTGATGATGAAATTCGTGGTCATGGTCGGGCTCCTTGGTCTGTTGAAAATCCGCGTGTTTCCGGGGTTTTTGGGGCCGGGGTGTAGGGTGGTGTACCCATTCCGGGAACTTTCCTATAACTCTTCTCGTGAGGAAGTTTGCAAATTGGGTACACCTGACTACACCCACCCATTGTTTTCGGTGTCGTCAGCGCGCAATCCGAGGCCCTGGCGGACCATGCCGGCCTTCGTTCGGCGGGCCTCATAGCCGAGGCGGTCCAGCTCCTTGGCAAACGCACGTTCGCTGAGTGCATCGGCCCCTTCCGCCGTCGCCCAAGTGGTCCATGCCCCGTAGAGTTCACGGGATGGAACGTGGGCATAAGGGCCCGTTACGCATTCGGACTGAATGAACCGCTTCACGGCGTCAGATTCGGTCTGGTATTGATCCGTTGCCCGGCGCACGCTGTCGGGCTCGTTCATGCCGCCGTTGTCCTCATAGTCGAACCATCCTTCGATGGCCCATGTCAGGATGGCGTCTGCGGACAGTTCGAGGCGCTCGGGCAATGTCTGGTCCCGCTTGTCTTCGGCCACCACAACATCGAACGGAACAACGCGGATACGGCGCCACACTGCCGGATCGTTGCCCTTTACCTTCGGCAGGTGGTTGGTGACGTAGATCAGCTGGTGGGTGGGGATCCACTTCACGGGCTCCTGATACAGCCGCCGGGCGGTAAGCTCGTCGCCGCCGGTCAGCCGTTTCATGGTGGCCGCGTCCAGCTGGCGGCCCTCGTCGGTCTCCGAACCAACAACGAGTCGGGCGCCCAACAAGGTCATCATTTCCGGGCCGCCGCCGCCGCGTTCCGATGCCATGAGTAGATCGGGGTTGATGATGGTTGCATAGTCCCCCATGGCGTTCGTAATGGCCCCGTAGGCGGTCCCTTTGCCGTTTGAGCCGCTGCCGGTCAGGACCGGGAAAAGGTGCTCCCTGACGCGGCCATAGGCGCTCTGCCCGATGACGCGCTGCAGGTATCCCCGTTCGTCGGCGTCGGGTAGGGAAGATTCGAGGAATCCATCCCATGTGGTCCGGTCGGCGTGGGGGTCATAGGCGCCGCGTGACACTCTGGTGATTCGGTCGGCCGGGTCGTGATCCCGCAGCTGCCGGGTGCGAAGGTCGAAGGTGCCATTGGCGCAGTTGAGCAGGTGCGGGTCTGCGTCGAGGTCCACAATGGCGGCCCGCAGCGCCGGGAGTGCTGAGGCGAGATCCAGCACGCCGGCCACGCCTGCCGATGACTCGCACTTGCGTACGTCGGCCCGCAGTTCCTTATCGTCCAGGGATTCGGCCAGGGCCCGGCGCAGGGTGTCCAAGACGGCAATCTTGGCGCCGTCCTTTTCGTCCTCGGCCCACCGCTGCCCGTCCCAAACGTGCCACCCAATACCGCGGACGTACATGAGTTGCGAACCGTAGGCGGCGGCGAGGCGATAGGCCATGCGCGCCTGCCCGCGGTGCTGCTCACCATCGGCCACAAGGGTCAGATTTGAAATCTGATCCTCGAACGCGTCGGCGCGGAAGTAGTCGGGAATCGTCATCGGGCATCACGTTCCCGTGCGGCCTTCACGTCGACAAATTCGATGGTCGTTTTCATCTGGCGCCGGATCTCAATATCGAGTGCGTCCAAGGCCAGGAAACGGCGGGCGGCGAGATCGGCGGCGGCTTCGTTGGTCAGGGTCATAAAGGCTTGCCCGTCCAGGTGCCCGCGTAGGTATCCCATCTGGTAGATGCGGCTCGCGGTGTCATCCCGGCACACAAGCTCGGCCAGCTGTTCATCGGTGCGCCTCATTGGGCACCGCCGCCGGCGGGAACCAGCTGGCAAAGGATGATCGAGGCGTCCATGCCAGCCATGGCGGCCCGGTCAACTGCCCGCTGCGCGCCGGGAAGATTCCAGTACACGCGGCGGCGGTACCGGGGCGCGGCGTCGGCGCTGTGGATCTGGACCACGGCCACGTAGCAGCCTGCCACAAGTCCCGCGTGAGCGGGTAGGATTGGGGTATCAAGATTTACAGCCGCCTTGGATTCGCTGCCTGGGCGGCTTTCTTGCGCCTGAGACACTACACACCACCGCCGGCAGGGCGCAGCAGTACGGCGATTCGATCGAGCTGGTCAGGGGTGAGGGGCGGCGCTTCGGCAACCACTCGGGCAACGTAGGCTTCAAGCCGGTTGGCTTTGAGTGATTGGCGTGCATGAACTAGATCGGTATCACCGGCGGGCCGGCTGCGGGATAGTGCCGCAACTCTGGCGCGGTCTTGGGTCCAAGACAAGAAAAGCCTCCGAGCATGGGAAAATTCCCTCTGCTTGGAGGCTTAC
Source organism: Pseudarthrobacter sp. P1 (assembly GCF_050156935.1). Taxonomy (NCBI): domain Bacteria; kingdom Bacillati; phylum Actinomycetota; class Actinomycetes; order Micrococcales; family Micrococcaceae; genus Pseudarthrobacter; species Pseudarthrobacter sp. P1. Next base: position 1,849,155 of record NZ_CP189584.1, read on the forward strand.
TGTTGCGACGGCTTCAATAAACACCGGTCCAACTTCTTGAAACTGTAGCACCTTTACAGTGAAGCTGCTATTTGGAAGTACGTTTCACCATCGATTCGAGCCCGGCAAGCGAGATTTCTTTTATGCCAGCCCGCAGTAGCGAGGCTACGGCCTCTTGGAATGACTCTGTTTTGTAGTTGTTCCGGCGTCCGCAGGTCTGGCACTCAAACGTCCATCGTCCACGCCCTTCCGTGCGGGCTCGGCCTTCGGTTTTCGGGATGCCTCGGCTATCGACCGGCACGGGCTTATCGTCAACTAGCAGCTGTTGCCTTACCGCTGCGAGCGAAATTAGCGCACTGGTGCCCGTTGGGTACATGTCCGAAACGGTCCATTGCAGGTCTCCGGTTGCTTCTAGCAGTCCATAGTTGGGCATGAATGAACAAATGAACCATGGCGCGCCCGCGTGTGACGCCTCTTCGCAGTACAGCCCTAGGCGCAGTTGGTCATCGTCGGGCCCGTGGTTGATGGTGCCATGGATGCGCTCGGGGGTGTCTAGCTCGGTGGCAAGTTTGTAAGGCCAGTTGCTCATGCTTGCTTCCATTCGATTCTGATTCTGTCGGGGTCAAATGTCCGGGGCGCACTCTTACGGATTGGGTCAACATACACAGTCATTAGCGTGTCAATAATGGCCCTCTGGCGCTCTATCCCGGCCGCTGCCCACCATTCCCTGATGTTGGCTACGTCGGGGCCGGGCAGCGGGCTGCCGTGGCCTAGCTGGGCCATGCTGGCGTTGGCCTCGTCCAGCTGGGAGCGGACGCGGGCGGTAATTGCTTCGAGCTGCTGCGCTGTAATGGCGCCGTCGGCGTAGCTGTTCGCTGATTCTTCCAGCCGGCCCCGTAGTGTCAACGCGTGATCCTGTAGGCTTGCCAGCTTCTCAGTGTCTCCAGGCATGGGCATTTTGCCGCTGACGTGCTGCGATTCCAGCATGGCCACGGTTACGGCGGAAATAAGCTCCTCCACCGGCTGCGCGGTCTGGAAGCTGTGACCGTCGCCAGCCGTCGTGCACTTGTAATAGAACCTCGTGGCATCTGTGCCGCCAGCCCGTGAGGATGTTTGCATGGCCTCACCGCATTTACCGCAGCGCAGCATTCCCGCGAGTAGGTGTTTCACCTTGGAATCAAACGCTGATCGCCGGGAAGGGTCTTTCACAATGGCCGTGGCCGTTCGCCACTGGTCCACGGACACGATCGGCGGAAATACTGATTTCCCCATGATCTCGCCACGGTAAACCGCTTGGCCCGCGTTGGTCGGCCGCATGACCAGATTACGCACGGCGGTGGAGGTCCATTTCATGTTCCGGCGGGTGAGGATGCCGCGGTCGTTGAGATCCCGCACGATGGAACCGATGCTGGCGCCGGCAATGATGGAATTGACGGCCTTCCTGATTTCCGCGGCGTCGGCCTCCACTATGACGGGCAGCTTGTCCACCATTTCCCAGCCGAACGGGACCGGGCCGCCGGTGAACTTCCCGGCCTGGGCAAGTTGCAGTTGCTTACGCTTCCCTCGGTCGGATTTATGCTCTGATTCGTACCGGGCCCATGCTCCCAAGGTGCGGGCGACGGCGCGGCCGGACGGTGTGCTGAGGTCAATTTCCCCAGCCTTCACAGTGTGCGTGGTGACGCTTTGCTGTTCAGATATGTCTATGTACTCTTCGAGCTCACGCGGGGAGCGGTGGAGTCGGTCAGTGTGCCACGCGATGACGCCACGGACGCGGCCGGATTGCATGGCGTCGAGCATTTCCCGGTAGGCCGGGCGGCGCTTGCCCGAGTAGGCGCTGATGTCGTTGTCAGTGTAAACGCGGGTGACTTGCCAGCCGAGTGAAGCGGCGAGCTCCCGGCAATCCTGTTCCTGGCGCTGTACTCCAAGGCCGGCGCCTTCACGGTCTGAGGATATGCGGCAGTAGATCGCGGCCGGGAACTGTTTGTCTTGCATAGTTCCATTCTACCAGCTTGCTGTGAATTGACATTGCGCAGAGAGCTGATGTTCGCCCCGGCCAGCAGGGGCAGTGTGCAGATCTTCACGACGGCGTCGTGGGCCGAGTTGGCATGAAGGCTGCACATTCCGGGAAGCCCACTATTTAGAGCGATGAGCAGGTCAAGGCTTTCCGCCTCCCGCACCTCGCCCACAATCAAGCGGTCCGGGCGCATGCGCAGGGCCTCCTTGACAAGCCGGCGCAGCGGGATTTCGCCCTCACCCTCGAGGTTGGGCTGGCGGCATTGCAGGCCCACCACGTCGCGCAGCGGCAGCTGGAGTTCGAAGACCTCCTCCACCGTCACCACGCGTTCGCGCGAGCCGATGCCGGCGGCCAGGCAATTGAGCAGTGTCGTCTTGCCGGCCTGGGTGGCGCCGGAGACCAGGATGTTCAGGCCGCTGCTGACCGCGGCGCCCAGGAACCGTGCCGCGGGGGCACTGAGCGAGCCTAGCTCCACCAGGTGGTCCAGACGACTGGCCTTGAGCGTGAACTTGCGGATGTTGACGGCCCAGTGGGTGCGGGTGACGTCCGGGATGACCACGTGGAGCCTGGATCCGTCCGGAAGCGTGGCATCGACGAACGGGCTGCTCAGGTCCAGCCGGCGGCCGGAGCTCTTAAGCATCCGTTCGACCAGGTCCCTGACCTGTTGGTCCGTGAACACCAGCGAGGTCAGCTCCGACTCCCCGCCCCGGGCGGCATAGACCTCCGCGGGCGAGTTGATCCAGATCTCCTCGACGGCCGGATCATCGAGCAACGGCTGCAGGGCACCAAAGCCGGCGACGGCGTCGAAAACTCTCCGGCGGGCGGTCTCGGGGTGGCCCAGCGGCGGCACGGCACCCAGCATGGCCCGCTCGCCGTAGTCGGTGACGGCGGCCTCCACCAGGCGCTTGACCTCCACCCCCTGGCGCAACGGATCCAGGCCACGGCGGCGGATGAGTTCACGGACTTCGTCCTCAACCAGGCTCAGTGCATCCATGTCTCCCCCGTCGTCTGCCCGCTGGATGCAGGACCCGTGGCGGTGCTTTGGGAGTGAGCCTAAGCGAGAGTGGAGAGGGGCAAAAGGGTGCGCCGCAAAATTGTGGACAACTACTTCCGCTTCGGCGGCTGGATCTTCTCCCACAGGAGGGCGAAGCGTTCCTCCGCCTCCCGCCGTCGTTCCTCCTCCACGGCACACAGCCTGGCCACCGTCTCCTCATCCGCCAGGGTGCCGGCCAACCCCCTGGCAAAGCGGACGGCCTGCACCGCGTCCTGGTGCACACCAAGCACCTCCTGGACCTCCTTGGCCTGCGTGCCCCGGCGCACCCACCGCTCCCCCGCCACGGAGGCACCGGCCTCGGCGGCGTACCGGATGAGCCTGGCCTGCTTGCGCACGGCATGGAGCGCTGTCTCCACGCCCTCGCCCGGATGGCCGGCCATGCCCACCAGCCTGGCCAATTTGGCCCATTGTCTTTTCAGGTGCCGCCGCACCGCCTTGCGGCCCAGCCGGGGCAGCCGGGCAACCAATGACTCGATGTCCGCCGCAAGGGCCGTGCACCGGCCGTCCCGCACGGACTCCCGGACCAGGGCAACGGCCAGGGCCTCCTCGCGGGCCAAGGCGGCCTCCACCCGGTCAAGACCCTCCAGCCTGCCGGCCAGGGCGCTGATGCGGCTGTGCAGCACCTGCGCCTCGCGGGCCTCGGCGAGCAGCCGGGTCAGCCGTTGCAGCGCGGCCACGGTCTGCCGGCCGGCGTCGTTCCCGCCGGTACGGCGCACGGCACCAAAGGCCGCCAGCGCCGACCGGAGCCGGCGCACCGTGGAACGCATGCTGTGCACCGCATCCGGGGCACCGTTGTCGATCGAGGCCGCATCGGCCCGCAGCGCGGCGGCCTGCACTAAAAGGTAGCGTCCGACGGCGTCCAGCGGGGCCCGGGTGCGTGGCGGTCTGTGCTTCATGGCTCATTATCCGTCCGAAGAACCCCTCCGGGCGGTGGCGGCACACCGGCGGTGGCACGCGGCGACCGGGGCGGCCCGGCGCCGTCGCGTAGGATGCGAGGGACAATCCAGCCTGCCACGCATCCCGCTGGCCACCCGGCGGGATGCGGGCGACGCTGAACCGCGTCCACGCAAGGATCTGCACCAAGGTGAAGCTGGAAACTGTTCGCGCCACGGCTCGGCGAAGGGCCGCAGCTGTGCTGCTGGGCACCCTGGCGGCCGCCGCGGTCCTGGGCCTGGCCGGCGCATCCGCGGCCGCAGCGGCCGCCTGAACTCCCCCGAGCGCCCCTGTCCCGGCAGCGGTCATGGCGCCCCAGCCGTTGGCCGTGACCGCGGACCCGGCCAACGATTCCTACGCCCGCCAGGTCTTAGACCTGCTGAACGACCGCCGCCGCGCGGCCGGCATTCCCGACCTGGCGTGGAACCAGACGATTTCCGATGTTTCCCAGGACTGGGCCGACAAACTCGCCACCGCCACGGCGGATCCGGCGTGGGAATTCGCCGATGTCCACCGTCCCGATGCCGGTGGCAGCATGATTCCGAAGGGTTTTGACTGGTACAGCGAGATCATCGGCTTCAACTCCACCCCGGCGGACATCGTCCAATGGTGGATGGATTCATCCGTCCACGAAACCAGCATCCTCAATCCGCTCGCCAGCGACATCGGCATCGGCGTTGCCGTGCCCACCAGCGGCCCCTACGCGGGATGGCATCTGGTGGTGGCCAATCTGGCCGGCTATCCCGCCACCCGGCCTCCGCTCCCCGGGGTCGGCGCGGCTGCGATCGCGGCAAAGTACGCCCAGGTGCCCTCGATGGGCCCGGCGTATGGCGAGGTGGTCTGCGGGATGCCCGCCTACGGCTGCTACCGGATGCACGGCGCCGGTGCCATTGTCGGGACACCAGCCCTGGGAGCCCACACCTCGGTGGGCGGCATCCGCCAGGTCTGGGGCGCGCATGGTTTCGAGGCCGGCCGGTTGGGGTACCTGTGACGGACGAAGTTGGCGGGCTGGTCAGGGGCGGCTTTTACCAAATGTTCCAAGCCGGGGCCATCGTGTGGTCGCCGCCCACGGGCGCGCATATTTCCACCGGCGGCATCCGGGTCGTGTGGGGTGCCGGAGGCTATGAAACGGGCCAGCTCGGCTACCCCACGACGGACGAAATCGGGCCGCTGGCCAACGGCGGAGTCCACCAGCTGTTTGAGAACGGCGAGATCATCTGGTCGCCCACCTATGGCGCCTACAGCTGCACCGGCGGCATTGGCCGCACTTGGGCGGCGCTGGGCTATGAGGCGGGCCCGTTGGGCTACCCCGTGGGCAATGAGCATGCAGTGGCCGGCGGCGCGATCGTCCAGGACTTCCAGGGCGGATTACCTGGCCTCCGGCAGCCGGGGCCTTGGCCACGCTTCACTAGCCGGCCCGCCGCGGGCATTGGACCGGACGGCAACTTTCTGTTGACACCCTCGTTGGGCGGACCGTAGCATCACGAAGATCAGCACCGCACCGGGGGCGGGAAGCGAAAGACGCACCGCCGACTGTCCGCCTCCGACGCTTTGTTGGTGGCCGACAAATGAATGCCGACGATGCGAACTGGTAACTCCGAACTGTACGGTCGGGAACGTACAGGCAGCGGTGCCGAAGAGCCCACCAGTCAGGTTGCAGGCGCGACGAATGGACTTGTGATGCGAAATAGTTGGACCGTGGCCTCACGCCTTGGGCGGGGCCAACCCTTTCACCATCGACGGAATCCGCTGACGGCAGCTGCGGCCATGGGTGCGGCTGCCCTTCTTTTAGCCACACTTTTCAACACGGCCGTGCTGGCCCCGCCCGCCCGCGCAGCCGGCCCCGCCACTGTCACATTGACGTTTGACGACGGCAACGCGGACCAGGTGGCGGCGGCACAATACATGAATTCGAAGGGACTGAAGGGAACGTTCTTCACCCCCTCGGGCTACCTCAACGCGCCCCAATACATGACGACCGCCCAGGCTCTTGCCCTACAAACGGCCGGCAACGAGATCGCCGGGCACACCGTCACGCACCCCGACCTGGCCCAGATGGGTGCGGATGAGATCAAGCGCCAAATCTGCAACGACCGTGTCAATCTGGCCAACATGGGCTTCCGGGTCACCAACTTTGCCTACCCCTTTGCCTCCTCCACTGCGGCGGTCCAGCAGACGGTCGCGGCCTGCGGCTACAACAGTGCGCGCGGCCTCGGGGATCTGAAGAGCAAAGCCGCTCCGACGTTGACCGATCTTGCCGAACCGTTGCCCGTTCCGGCCGCGGACCTCATGTTCACCAAGGCTCCTGACGAGGTGGACAACACGTGGTCTCTGGCCGATATGCAGGCTGTGGTGACGCAGGCCGAACCCGCGGGCGGCTGGGTCCAGTTGACGTTCCACCACTTCGACTCCACCACCGATCCGTTGACCGTGACGACGGCAAACTTCAGGGCCTATGTCGACTGGCTGGTGGCCGAACAGACCGCGGGGCGGGTGATCGTGAAGACCGTTCGGCAGGTCATGGCGGCCCAGTTCCCGGATCCGGCCAATGCAGCCCTGGACGTGAACAAGCCACTGGTCAATGGACCGGCCGCACCGGCACCGATCACCACGGGCAACCTGATCAAGAACCCGGGCCTTGAGACAGCGGGCCCCGTCGCCACCGGGCTGCCGCAGTGCTTCGCCATTGGATCCTTTGGCAGCAACACCCATGCATTCTCCACCGTGACACCCGGCCACACGGGAGCAGCCGCCGAGCAAATGGTCATGTCCGTCTACAAGGACGGCGATGCCAAGCTGTTGCCGACGCTGGACTTGGGCGAATGCGCCCCCAGTGCCATCCCGGGCCACACCTACACCATGATGGCCTGGTACAAGACGACTGCCATCACCCAATTCGAGCTTTACTATCGGACAGGGCTTGGGACCTGGACGTACTGGACCGCCGGTCCCCAGTATGTCCCGGCAACCGCGTGGACCCAGGCCACGTGGACGTCGCCGCCGGTGCCGGCCGGTGCCAGTGCCATCAGCATCGGAATGAACCTCGTCAGCACGGGGACGTTGACGACCGACGACTACGAGCTCTACGACACCGTGTCCCTGCCCTCCGCGACAGTCACCGCTGCCATCACCGCCAAGGCGGCCGCGACGCCGTCGCTGGGCGCCTCGACCGGCTCCGTGATCTACCCGCTGGCCAATGGCGGCGGATCGCAGACCTTCCAAAATGGCGCCGTCTACTGGTCCCCGGCCACGGGCGCGCACACCATCACTGGCGGCATCCGCCAGACTTGGGGCGTCTACCAGTCCGAGGCCGGCCGCATGGGTTACCCGGCTACCGATGAGGTCGGCGGCCTGCGCAGCGGCGGCGTCTACCAAATGTTCCAGGGCGGGGCCATCATCTGGTCCCCCGCCACCGGATCGCACATCTCCGTGGGCGCCAACCGGCAGACCTGGTCACGGTTCGGTTTCGAAAACGGGCAGCTCGGCTACCCGACCACCGATGAAATCGCCGGCACGGCCGGCGGCGTCTACCAGCTCTACCAGGGCGGGACGATCACCTGGTCCCCCGCCTCCGGCTCGCACGCCGTGATGGGCGGCATCGGCGCGACTTGGAGGGTGCAGGGCAGCCAGAATGGACAGCTGCGCTACCCGACGTCGGATGAGGCCGCCGGCCTCGTCCGCGGCGGCTACGTCCAGTACTTCCAGGGCGGCGCCATCTACTGGACCCCGGCCACGGGATCGCACATCTCCCAGGGCGCGATCCGCTTCGCCTGGGCCGGCACGGGCTACGAGAACGGGCGCCTGGGCTACCCGACCACCAACGAGTACCCCCTCGCCGGCGGTGCCGTGGGACAGGACTACCAGGGCGGCCGCATCATCTGGACGCCCGGCACGGGCACCACCATCCAATACGCCAGGTAGCCACCGGCCTTTGGACGGGCCCGCCCGCTGCAGGACATTCCTGCAGCGGGCGGGCCCGCCCGTTGTCCGGGACCCATTTTCCGCCGGACAGTGGACCATTTTCACTTGTTTCACTTTGGCCTCTCCAGAAACACAAGTGGTACTCTGTGGCTGCAGCACAGTTGTCATTTTTTGCAGCCTCGATCGTGTTCAGGCGCGCTGGCCGAGTCCATTCCGGCCGCTGGTGCGTCGCGCTGTCGGGTCGCGCCACAGGAGAAAAGGGACCCCCATGCCCCAACCATCGCCGCAGGTGGCGCCCAGACGGACCCGGACAGCGGTGTGGACGGCCCTCACCGCAGCTCTCCTGGCCGTCGCCCTGGCCCCGTCGATGGCCTCTGCCGCACCTGTTGCGCCCTCGCCGTCCCCCACGGCACCCGCCACGACGCAGGCACCCGCCACGACGCAGGCACCCGCACCCACCAAGGCGGCAACCACAACGCCACCCAAGGCACCGGTCGGCGGATCAACGCCGTCGCCCTCGGCAGTGCCGGCACCGTCCGACCTGCCGGCGCCCGCCCAGGCCACCAAGCCTGCCGGCGGCGGCGCCGTCATGGGGGCGGCCGGGAAATCGGCGCCCAGCAGCCCGCAGGGTCTCTCGCTGGGGGCCGCAGCCCGGCCCGCGGAGGCCCAGGTGCAGCCGCGCGCCGCGGGAACACCGGAGGGAACGGAATGGATGCCTGCCGGCCTGGATGTGAGCGGCTGGCAGAAGGAGGTTGACTGGCAGGGTGTCTGGAACGCCGGCGCCCGCTTTGCCTACATCAAGGCCTCCGAGGGGCCGTGGACCCTCAACGACTACTTTGCCCAGCAGTACGACGGATCCGCCAGTGTGGGCATGGTGCGCGGCGCCTACCACTTTGCCCGCCCCAACCTCTCCAGCGGAGCCAGCCAGGCCGGCGTTTTCGTCAACAGCGGCGGCGGCTGGAGCTCGGACGGCAAGACACTGCCCGGCGTCCTCGACCTTGAATCGAACCTCAGCGACAGCTCGGGTGCCTGCTTTGGCATGACCCCGGCGGCGCTGGTGTCCTGGACCCGCTCGTTCAACAGCACCTACAAGTCCCTGACGGGCCGCGATGCCGTCATCTACACCAGCTACTACTTCTGGCAGTCGTGCCTGGGGGCGGCCAGCGACTTCAGCACCGCCAATCCGCTGTGGATCGCCGCCTATGGCGCCCCCGCCAACGATGTCTGGATGCCGGGCGGCTGGCCGCAGTTCACCTTCTGGCAGTACATCAGCGAGGGCGGCCCCTTCCCGGGCGATTCGAACGTCTTCAACGGCAGCTACGCGGACCTGATGAGGTTTGCCGCCGCCGCCCCGCTGTCGGCCGCGACGCAGATCCAGGTGGCGGCGCAAGCGAACCCGTCCCTAGGGGCACCCGCGTCCGCCGTGACGTGCACGCTGGTCCGCGGCGGATGCTTCAGGGCCTTTGCCCAGGGGGCCATCGTGTGGAACCCGTCGACGGGCGCCCAGACCAGTGCCTATGGGCCCATCCGCACACAGTGGGGCGCCTCGGGATTCGAGTCGGGGCCGCTGGGCTATCCGACGTCGGGGAAGATCTGCGGCCTGCGCGACGGCGGCTGCTACCAAATGTACGAGGGCGGCGCGATCCTGTGGTCCCCGGCCAGCGGTGCCAAGACCAGCGCCTACAACGCGATCCGGGGCACCTATGGGTCGCTGGGCTTTGAAAACGGCAGGTTTGGCTATCCGATCTCCGATGAGGCCTGCGGCTTGAAGAACGGCGGTTGCTATCAGATGTTCCAGGGCGGTGCCATCCTGTGGTCGCCCAGCACCGGCGCGCAGCCAAGCTATTTCGGGGCCATCCGCAACGCCTACGTTTCCTTCGGACTGGAAAACGGCCGGCTGGGCTACCCGACATCGGGGGAAAACTGTGCACTGCGCGACGGCGGCTGCTACCAGATGTACCAAACGGGTGCGTTGATGTGGGCGCCGGGCATCGGGGCGACCTTCAGCCCCTTCGGTGCGATCCGCGGCGTGTGGGGCTCTCTGGGCTTTGAAAACGGCTGGCTTGGCTACGCGCTGAACAGTGAATACTGCACCAGCGCGACGGTGTGCCGGCAGGACTTCGAAGGCGGCTCGCTGAGCTGGACCGCCGCCCGGGGAGTCGTCGCCAGCCGGCGCTGACCGGCCACGCCGAGCGTCCCCCAACAACAAGGGGGCGGCCCGATCCGTGGATCGGGCCGCCCCCTTGTTGTTGCCGGATTGTCCCCGGCGGAGCCGGTCAGTCCCGCTGGGCCAGGTAGCCGGCGAGCCGGGCGGAGCCCGCGGCCGGAGCAAAGCCCGTGGCCTTGATCTTCGCCAGGTCAAGGACACTGTTCAGCGGCCGCGGTGCCGCGCTCTTCCCGGCAAAGTACTCCGCGGTGCTGACGCCGCTCACCGCGGACCGGTCGGCGCCGGAGAGCTCGTAGACGTCGGCGGCAATGTCCGCCCACGACTGCGGATCGCCGTCGTTGCTAAGGTTGTAGACGCCGTACTCCGCACCGGATTCGAGCAAATGCTTGATCCCGGCGGCAATGTCCTCGGTGAACGACAGCCGGCCGATCTGGTCGTTGACCACGGCCGGTGCGATCCCGCGCCCGGCCAGCGACGCCATGGTGCGGACAAAGTTGCTGCCCTCCCCGATGACCCAGCTGGTGCGCACGATGTAGTGCCGCGGCACCACTGAGACGACGGCGTCGCCGGCGGCCTTGGCCTGGCCGTAGACGCCCAGCGGGGCCGGCGCCTCGTCCTCGCCGTGCACCGGGGCGGTGCCGTCGAAGACGTAGTCGCTGGAGACATGCACCAGGGTAATGCCGTGGGCCGCGGCCACCTGCGCCAACCGGGCCACGGCCGTGACGTTGATGGCCCAGGCGGCGCGGCGGCCCTCGTCCGTCTCGGCGGTGTCCACCGCGGTGTAGGCTGCGGCGTTGATGATGGTCGAGTAGTTCTTCCAGTTCCGCCCGGCGTAGGAGTCCTCGGCCGTGAGGTCGAACTCGGCGCGGGAGGCGAACTCGACGCCGGCATCGCCGTCGTACGCGGCCCGCAGGGCCTTGCCCAACTGGCCGTCGGCGCCCAGGACCAGGGTCTTCTTGCCCGGCATCGGGGCCACGTCCGCCAACCGCGGGTGGGCCCTGTCCTTGTCGGAGAGCTCCGCCGCCGCCAGCGGGATCGGCCACGCGATGGCGGCCGTCTCGTCCGCCAGGTTCAGGAACGTGTACCGGCCCTGCGCATCGGCGGACCAGTGGTCGTTGACCAGGTACGTGTAGGCGGTGTTGTCCTCCAGCGTCTGAAAGGCGTTGCCCACCCCGCGCGGAATGAAGATGGCCTGGGAGGGGTCCAGCTCGGCGGTGAAGACGGCACCGAAGGACTCGCCCTCGCGCAGGTCCACCCAGGCACCGAAGATCTTGCCGGTGGCCACGGAAATGAACTTGTCCCACGGCTCGGCATGGATGCCGCGGGTGGTGCCGGCCAACTCGTTGAAGGAGATGTTGTTCTGGACCGGGGCGAAATCGGGCAGCCCCAGGGCCACCATCTTCTCGCGCTGCCAGTTTTCCTTGAACCAGCCCCGGTTGTCGCCGTGGACGGGAAGGTCGTAGAGCACGACGCCGGGAATCGGCGTCGGCGTGGCCGTGAGCGCCTTGGAGAACTCGATGGTCATCGCTACTGCCCCTGTTCGGTGTATTTGGCCTCGGTGGCCGCCTTCTGCGGGCGCCACCAGGACTCGTTGTCGGTGTACCACTTGATGGTGTCTTCCAGGCCGGCCCCGAAATCGGCGAAGGCCGGCCTCCAGCCCAGTTCGGTGCGCAGCTTGCCCGAATCGATGGCGTAGCGCATGTCGTGCCCCGGGCGGTCCACGACGTGGTCGTAGGCGTCCCCCGGCTGGCCCATGTGCGTGAGGATCAGCTCCACCACGTCCTTGTTGTTCTTCTCGCCGTCGGCGCCGATGAGGTACGTCTGCCCGATCTCGCCCTTTTCCAGGATGGCCAGCACGGCCGAGGAATGGTCGTTGGCGTGGATCCAGTCGCGCACGTTCTCCCCCGCACCGTAGAGCTTGGGGCGGATGCCGTCGATCACGTTGGTGATCTGGCGCGGAATGAACTTTTCCACATGCTGGTACGGGCCGTAGTTGTTGGAGCAGTTGCTGATGGTCGCCGCCAATCCAAACGAGCGCACCCAGGCGCGCACCAACAGGTCCGAGCCGGCCTTCGTGGAGGAGTACGGGCTGGAGGGGGCGTACGGGGTGGATTCGGTGAAGCGGGCGGGATCGTCCAGTTCAAGGTCGCCGTAGACCTCGTCGGTGGAGATGTGGTGGAAACGCTTGTGGTGCTTCCGGGCCGCCTCGATCAGCGTGTACGTGCCGATGATGTTGGTGTCCAGGAACGGGCGCGGGTCGTGCAGCGAGTTGTCGTTGTGCGACTCGGCGGCATAGTGGACCACGGCGTCCGTGGCGGCCACCAGCGTGTCCACCAGCTCGGCGTCGGTGATGTCGCCCCGGACGAAGGCGAAGCGGTCCGCCGGCAGGCCCGCGAGGGAAGCCAGGTTTCCCGCGTAGGTGAGCTTGTCCAGCACCGTCACATTCAACTCGGTGTTCGCCATGACATAGTGGACAAAATTGGAACCGATGAAGCCGGCACCACCGGTAACCAGGAGATTCTGCATGGTTTCCAGCCTACATGTTGGGCCCGGCCGAACCGTGGGCCGATCGCTAGGGTAGTCTGGTCACGCAACATATGGAGGATCATCTTGAAGAAACTTTGGGCCAGTAGCGTCCTTGTCGTGGCCGCAGCAACCCTGGTTTCCGGATGCACCATCGTGGACAAGAGCACCCCTACGTCGACCGAAGCGGCCACCTCGGCCAGCACGCCGGCGCTTGACGCCTATCCTTCGGCCATCTCCGCCATCGACACCTCGTTGACTGTCACGCGGCTCACCGGCAACTCGATGGAGGTGGGCACGCGGCATCTGTTCTGCGCCGGTTCCACAGCGGTTGCCGGCACTGATTTCCCCGGCGCGAATGCGGCCTGCGCCGTCGTGCAGGCGTCCGGGAAGCTGCTGGACTCCGAGCCGGTGCCCAACGACGACGACAAGTGCACCGGGACGGGCAACCAAAACATTGCCGATGTCTTTGGCGAATCGCACGGCAAGCACATCCGGGTCTCCTTCATGCGCAACAACCTGTGCAATGTCCAGACCTGGGACAAGCTCACGCCGCTCATTGGACTCGGCGCGTAGTGCCATCCACCACACGGAGCAGGCGTGGCGGGATTTCCTACGTTGGCCTGTCCTCGATTGCCGCGGCGGCCAGCGGATACCTTGTGCTCATCGTGGCCGCACACAGCCTGGCTCCGGCTGAGAACGCCAATTTCCTGGCCTTCTGGGGCGTCCTGCTGGGCCTGTTCGGTGTCCTGACCGGGCTGATGACCGAGGCCACCCGGGCGGTGAAATCGCGCTCCATGAACCCCGCACTGCACCATGGCACCGGGGCACCGGTGCTGCTGCTCTCCGTGCTGATCGGCGCCGCGGCCGCCATCCTGGTTGCCGCCACCAGCCCCTGGTGGATGCCCGTGCTGGTCCCCAATGCCAGCCCGCTGCTGTGGCTGGGCATCGCGCTGGCCGTCCTGCTGTACGCGGGCCATGTCGGGCTGGCCGGGGCAACCTCGGGGCTGGAGCGCTGGGGCACCTATTCGGCCCTGTCCGCCACGGAGGCCCTTCTCCGTTTGGCCGCGATCGCCGGCGCGGCACTGTTGGCCGGAGGCCTGGCCGGCCTTGAGTTTGGCGCCCTGGCCGGAACGGTGGTGTGGCTGTTCTTTGCCGCGTTCTCCACGGGCGGGCGTGCCGGCCTGCGGGCCCGTGCCGACGTCGGCACCCGGGCCTACCTCGTGCGGTGCACCTTTGCCATTGCCACCGCAGCGGCCTCCGCCGTGCTCATCACCGGTTTCCCGGCCGTGATCAAGATCGCCGCGGATCCGGCCGACTTCGCCAAGGCCGCCCCGCTCCTGCTTGCCGTCTCCCTCACCCGGGCGCCCATCATGATCCCGCTCCAGGCCTTCCAGGGCGTGGCCATGACGGCGCTCATCCATTCCTCCCGGCCGGCCCACCGCGTGCTGGCCAAGCCCTTCCTGGCCATTGCCGGCCTGGGCATCGTCGGCGGCGTCCTGGCCGCCGTCGTCGGGCCCTACATCATGCTCATCTTCGGCCCCGGGTACAAACTGGACGGGTGGCTGCTGGGCGCGCTGACGGTGGATGCGGCGTTCCTGGCCATGTTGACGCTGACCGGAACGGCGGCCATGGCCCTGGGCCGGCACGGACTGTACCTCTCCGGCTGGCTGGTGGCCACAGTGGCCTCGACGCTGGCACTGCTGCTGCCCCTGCCGTTGGCCCAGACCGTGGTGGTCAGCCTCTCCGCAGGACCGATCTTGGGCGCCCTGGTCCACGCCTCGGGTGTGCTGGCCATCGGCACAAAAACCACTTCCATCCCCTCAATTGACGAAGGCAGCCGACGCCGGTGAAAAGCACCCCCCGAGTTTCCATCATCATGCCCTCCTACAACGTCGCCGAGACGGTGGAGCGGGCCATCCACAGCGTGCTCGCCCAATCCGTCGGCGATTTCGAACTGCTGGTGGTCAATGACGCGTCCACCGACAACACGCTGGCGCTGGTCACGGCCCTGGCCGAGGCCACCGGCGATCCACGGATCCGGATCATCGACCTGCCGGCGAACATCGGCCTCTCCGGGGTGCGCAACGCGGGCCTGGACGCGGCCACCGGCACCTTTGTCACGTTCCTGGACGCCGACGACGAATACCTCCCCCCGTTCCTGGCGACCCATCTGGCGGCGCTGGAGGGCGACACCGACATCTCCATCGTCGGCCACATCGTGGTCCGCCCCGATGGCAGCGAGGCGCCCCGGCACAGCCCCTTTCTTGGCGAACTGGCCGGCGTCCAAGCCATGCAGGCTGCCATGGCGGACCAGATCCTGCCCTTCACCTGGGACAAGGTCTACCGCCGCTCCCTCTTTGAGGGTGTCAGGTACCCGGTGGGGTCCACCCGGTTCGAGGACATGACTGTCAACATCATCCTGTACCCCCGGGCACGGAAGGTGCGCAGCGTGGCAACACCGCTGCAGCGCTACTACATCTCCTCCGGATCGCTGACCTGGGGCCGGATTCCGACCGAGAACGACACCGAGCTGGCGCTGGCGGACCTGCACGAACTGCTGCCCGCACAGTACCGGGCGGGGAAGTACTCGCGCTTCTACGCCGCGATGCGCGTGCTGATCACCATGATCGTGGCCCAGAGCGCCATCATGAAGGTCAGGAACCAGCCGGCGGCCCAGTCGACAATCGACGATTGCCGGCGCAGCCTGACGGTGAAGCGCATTGTCGGCGCCGCCCTCGTGCGCCCCAAGATCGCCGCCGGTGCCCTGCTGCTCAAGGTGGCACCGCGCACCTTTGCGAAGACCTATCTTCGCTATTCCGCGGGCAGCTACGGCCTTCAGTGAACGTGGGCACACCGCTGCCCGTGCCAGGCGTATGTGAAAATTCCCCAGAACCCGATTGGTATAGATTAGTGACCATGACCCAACCACCCCCCGCGCGCGTCCTTGTCATCATGCCCGCTTGGAACGAGGGTCTGGCTGTGGGCAACACCGTCCGCGAGGTGCTGGCTCGTCCCGAGGGGTACGACATCCTCGTGGTCAACGACGGTTCCACGGACAACACCGCCGCCGAAGCCGTCAGGGCCGGCGCCTCCGTCCTCGATCTGCCCTTCAACCTGGGTGTGGGCGGCGCGATGCGGGCAGGGTTCAAATACGCCAGCCGGAACGGCTACGACGCCGTCATCCAGGTCGATGCCGACGGCCAGCACAACCCCAAGGACATCGCCGTCGTCCTGTCCGGCCTGGGCACGGCCGACATCTCCATCGGTGCCCGGTTTGCCGACAAGGGCAACTACGAGGTCAGCGGGCCACGCAAATGGGCCATGGTGTTCCTGGCCAAGACCATTTCCGGACTGGCCGGGACCCGGCTGACCGATGTCACCTCCGGCTTCCGGGCCGCCAACACCCGGGGCATCGCCCAGTACCTTGACCACTACCCCGCCGAATACCTGGGCGACACCATCGACTCGCTCGTGGTGGCCATCCGGTCCGGCTGCAAGGTCACCCAGGTTCCCGTGGAAATGCGTCCCCGCCAGGCTGGCACGCCGAGCCACAATCCGTTCAAAGCGGCCATCTACCTGGGCAGGAGCGTTTTTGCCCTGCTGTTTGCCCTGACGCGGAAGCCCTCCTCGATTGTCGACATCAAAGCTGAAATAGGGTGAATCTGGCTATGCCGGCTATTGCTGCGTTCGTTCTTGCGTTGGTCATTGTCCTCATTGTTTTCGAAATGCTGCGCCGCAAGAAGTTGCGGGAGAAGTATGCAGCGCTCTGGCTCGTGGTCGGCCTTGCCACCCTTGTCCTGGCGGCCTTTCCGCGCCTGTTGGAGATAGTGGCGCGGCTGCTCAACATCGCCGTCCCGTCAAACCTGCTCTTTGCCCTGAGCATCGTCCTGGCGCTGGGGGTGTGCCTGCACCTGTCGTGGGAGATCTCCATCGTCGAGGACGAAACCCGGACCCTGGCCGAGGAGGCCGCCATCCTGCGCTCCCACCTTGACCGGCTCGAGTCACGGCTCGATGCGCTCACCAATGGTTCGGAACCGTCCCCCACGGATGGTCCACCGCGCGACGGCGCCTAAACCAGCCCAGCTGCATCCCCGGTTGGGGAGAAAGAGATGTACCCACCATGCCCTTGGATATCTTCATTCCGTACTGGGGAGACCCCGGTTACATGAAGGACGCGGTCGACAGCGTGCTGGCCCAGACAAGTGGCGACTGGCTGCTGACCGTCGTCGACGATGCCTACCCCAGCCTGGAGATCCAGGAGTTCGTCACCGCCCTGGCCGACGAGCGCATCAAGTACGTCCGCAAGCCCGAGAACGAGGGCATCACCGAGAACTACCGCACCTGCGTGGCGATGGCCACCCAGGACGTGATGGTCATCCTCGGCTGCGACGACATTTTGCTGCCCAACTATGTTGAGGTCATCTCGGCGGCCCACCGGCGGTTCCCGAACGCCGCCATCATCCAGCCCGGCGTGCAGGTCATCGACGAGCACGGCACCGTCGTGACGACCCTTGTCGATATGGTCAAGCAAAAGGTGGTGCGCCCGCGCGGCCACGGCCCGCAGTTGGTGTCCGGGGAATCCATTGCGGCCAACCTCATGCACGGTGACTGGCTGTACTGGCCCTCGCTCGCGTTCCGCACCGAGCGGATCCGGGCAGTCGAGTTCCGCGACGGCTTCCCGATCATCCAGGACCTCGCCCTGATCATGGACATGATCTACGCCGGCGACCAGCTGCTGATCGAGCCGACCCTGTGCTTCTCCTACCGCCGCCATTCCCACAGCGCGTCGTCCTCGAAGCTGATCGACGGCTCACGGTTCATCGGGGAGCGCGACTACTTTGCCGTTTCCGCCGGCCAGGCCAGGGAACTGGGCTGGAGGAAGGCCGAGCGGTCCGCAAAGCTGCGGATCACCTCGCGGGCGCATGCCATGTCGCTGATCCCCAAGGCGCTGCTTGCCCGTGATGCGAAGGCGGCCAAAACGCTCTCCCGCCACGCCTTTGGCGCCTAAACCAGCTTCCCCGCCCACACCAGCAACCCAAGAGAGAAACCCCACCATGCCGAACACCCCCGCACAGCCGCTGGGCACCGTCCTTGTCACAGGCGGTGCCGGATTCATTGGATGCGCCATCTCCCCAGCCCTGCTGGAGGCCTTTGACCGGGTCGTGGTGGTGGACAATCTGCACCCGCAGATCCATGCAACAGGCGAACGCCCCGCCACGCTGGCCGACGGCGTCGAGCTGGTTGTCGCCGACATCACCGAGGCCGCCACCTGGGACCGGGTGCTTCCCGAGGTCAAGCCCGACGTCGTCATCCACCTGGCCGCCGAAACGGGCACCGGCCAGTCCCTGGAGGAGTCCACCCGGCACGCCCACGTCAACGTCGTGGGCACCTCGCAGCTGCTGGACGGGCTGAACCGCAACAAGGCCCTCCCGCGCCGCATCGTGCTGACATCCAGCCGGGCCGTCTACGGCGAGGGCGCCTGGCGCCGCGCCGACGGATCGCTCTTCTACCCAGGGCAGCGGACCAGTGAAACCCTGGACAAGTCCGAGTGGGACTTCGCCGGCGCCGAGCCCACGGCGATGAACGCCGCCGAGACGTTCCCCGCCCCCGTCAGTGTGTACGGCGCCACCAAGCTGGCCCAGGAGAACATGCTGGCGGCCTGGGCCAAGTCCTACGGCGTCGAGACGGCCATCCTGCGCCTGCAGAACGTCTACGGCCCCGGCCAGTCCCTGATCAACCCCTACACCGGCATCATGAGCCTGTTCTGCCGCATGGCAATGGGCGGACGCTCCATTCCGTTGTACGAAGACGGTGCCGTCCGCCGCGACTTCATCCTGATCGACGACATCGCCTCGGCAGTGGTTGCCGGTGCCACGTCCGAACGGACGCACCCGTCACCGCTGGACATCGGCTCCGGCGAGTTCCAGACCATCGGAACCGCCGCCGAGACCATTGCCGCACGCTACGACGCGCCGGCACCGCACGTCACGGGGCAGTACCGCCAGGGCGACGTGCGCCACGCGTGGGCGGACATCACCGCGGCCAAGAGCGTTCTGGGCTGGGAGCCGCGCTACAACCTCGCGCAGGGCATCGAACGGCTCGCCGACTGGATCGACACCCAGCCCGACGTCAAGCCCGCCTAACGGGGATCCGCAATGCAGAAAGGGCCGGTACCCAAGGTGCCGGCCCTTTCGCATCGGGCCCTTTCGCAGTACGCGGCTCAGGGCAGCGCCGCCAGAATCCGGTCCAGGACCGCCTGGTTTTCCGGGTCCACCACGATGTGCACCGTTGGATCCTGGGCCTTGAGGTCCGCGACAACCTTGGGCAGGTTTTCCGGTCCGCCACTGAGCGGGACCATGGCCAGCGACAATGTCCAGCTGTGCTCGGAATAGTCGGCCCGGAGTCCGTTGAACCACTGCTGCGCCAAAATCGGGTCCACGTCGGCGGGGTGGGTGGTGAGGTACAGTGCGGGTCCGTGCAGCCCCGCACTGGCCCGGACAGCCGCCAGGAGCCGCTCCCCTGCCGCGGAGCCGGCGTCGATGGCCTCAAGCTGCCTGGCGGCCTCCACCGCCGAGGCGGACGTTGGCGGCAGCCCCATGGACTTGAGCGGGAAAATGAAGCCAAACGCCTGGCTGAGGGCCAGGGACACCGCAACGCTGGCGGCGGCAACCCGGGGCGAGCGGCCCGGCCCGGGTGCGGGGCCAAGTTCGGGCCGGCGTTCGAGCACACCGTTGGCTCCGATGCCGAGCCCCACCAGCGCCACAAGAACGAGGGCGATCGAGACCTTCTGCGTGTAGTAGCCCACCGCACCGGACGTGGCCAGTTGCACGGCGGCCATCGCGAGGGCAACGGCCAGGCCCGCGAACACAGCGCCCAGGCTCCACCGCGTGCGGACGGCGGATGGATGTCCGGTCCCGGTCCGCCCGCCCAACAGCACCGACACGGCAGTGAGCACCAGCAGCAGCGACAACAGGAGGCCAAAATCCGGCACCGGCACACCGCCGGTGGCGGACAACAGATCCTCGGCCGGCACCCCCGAGAGCTGGCCCAAGGCGCCCAGTCCGGCCGCGGCAACCACCGCAACCACCGCCACCGCGCAGGCCCGCTCCCCCCGGCTGGCCCGCCAGCGTCCCCTCGGCGTCGCCACCGCGACGGCGACGGCGCTCGGCACCAGGAAGACAATCAGCAGCACCCAGTTTTGGAGCACGCCCGCTACGCACGCACCCGCCGCCACCAGCGGCAGCGGATCAAAGGCCCGCTGCATCGAGTGGAACAGGAGCACAGCGGCCGCCACCAGCCCCGTGGTGAAAAAGAAGTTGGGGAATCCATGCATCGACGCCAGCGCACCCGGCCCACAGAGCCACCCGCTGGCCACCAGCACCGCGACCGGCGCTCCGATGGCCGGGTTCCGCCGCAGCGCGGGGAGCGTGCACACCGCGGCAACCACGAGGACGACGACGGCGATGTCCAGCTGCGCTGAAAAATTGACGTAGGCGACGGCGTCGGCCGCCCAGTCCGTGGGACTGGTCCTGGTGGCCAGCTCGGCCACCAGGACCAGGACGCTGTGGAACCCTTGCGGATAGTCGGCAAAGGCCCATCGGCTCCCGTCACCGGCCCGGCCGGCCAGCGGCAGAACGGTTCCGTGGATCCGTTGCATGTGGAAGATGTTGAAATGCGAGGCGTTGTCCCACGCCATCAGCATCAGGGACATGGCATCGTCCACGCGGCTGGCCGAAAGCTGGTGGAGATAGGCAAAGACGCCGCCCACCGCTGCCAGGGCCGGCATGGCATCCATGGCGCGCAGCTGCGGCCAAAGGCCCCGCCCCGTGCCGCGGGCCCCCGGACGCCAGACGGCGCAGAACGCCGGCACAGCGGCCGCGGCCGATAGCAACACGGTGGACCGGAGCGTGGGCGGCCACTCGACCGGGATCCACCACAGCAGGGGGAGAAGGCCGAACAGCACCGACAGGGTCCACGCAATCCGGCCCGAGAGGTGTCTGGAGACCGGACCCAGGGCCAGCAGCAGGACGAAGGCTCCGGGGACCCAGGGACCGTACAGCAAACCCGCCGTCCGGAGCCAAAACACCACGGCGAAGGCCGCGGCACCCAGGCCCAGGGCCCCGGCCAAACGTCTGGTGGCTGGATCCCTCTGCGATGGCCCGGTGCGGCCGGCTTCCGTGCCGGCTTCCGCGGGCCTAGCGGGTCCGGGCGTCACTCATCAGGTGCGCTGGCGCCGACGAGGACCGGCTCGGCTGCGGCGGCCGGTCCGGCACCGGCTGCCTGAGATGCTGCGGCCGGCACGGCGGGCTTGGCGTGGCCGCTCTTCCGCCCCCGGACCCGGCGCATGACGGGACGTTCAACCAGTAGCCAGCTCGCCGCCGCCAGCGGAATGGTGATGGCCGTTGCCGCCAGGCTGAACCACCACAGGCCCCACACCTGGGCGCCAAAGACCGCCAGCAGCTGCTGGACCGCAAAGGCGTAGATGTAGACACCGTAGGAGATGTCGTTCTTGGCGACCACCTTCGGCTGGGCGATCACCGTTGAAAGCCAGATGACTCCGTAGGCAACGAAAACGCCCGAGGCCTGGCCGCCCCAAAGCGGGACCGTGGACGAGAGCACGAAGGCCGCCAGCAGGGAGGCCACACCGGGGATCCAGTGGAGGCCGATTTTGTCCTTCCAGATGAAGACGGTGGCGCCACCGAGGAAGAACGGCAGCAGCCGCATCAACAGGACCACGTCAAAGTTCGCGTTGGTCAGGGCGTTGATGGTTTCGATGTTGGCCTGGGCCACCACCGAGAGGACGAAAGCCACAGTGAGAGGCCAGGGGGATTTGCGGACAAAGGCCAGGGTGCCCAAGGCCGCCACGATCAGGTAGCAGAGGAACTCGTAGTACAGGCTCCACAGCGAGCCGTTCCAGGCGCCCAGATAGGGAACGTTGGCGGGGGTTGCGGCAATGTCGTAGAAGTTCATCTTCAGCCCGGCATTGGAGATGAGGAAGTCCAGCGGCGAGTGCTCGGCGCCCAGGTACCCCTGCAGGCTCCCGTGGGCCACCATGTAGCCAATGGGGGCAAAGACCACGACCAGGGTGAGCAGGCAGACCAGGAAGGCCGGCATGATCCTGGCGACCCGGTGCACCAGATAGTCGCCGAGCCGATTGGACCATCGGCTGGAGGTGATCAGGTATCCGCTGATCCCAAAGAATCCGGCAACCGCCCAGCCGCCGAGGGTGTCCCCGGCAAACTTTGGCTCGTCCGGCACGCCGGCCAGCGGCCAGCTGTGGTGGACCAAAACCGCCAGCGCGAGGACCAGCCGGATCAGGTTGAGGCTGTTGTTCCGCGGATCAAGGACGACGCCAAACCATGGCCTCGCGCCCGTTCCGGAGATGGACCGCCTGCTGCTCAATGAGTACCTAACTTCCGTCGACACGCATCTTTCGACACGGGGGTTCAGCCCGGGTTCCGACACGGCGGTTCGACCGGCGGTCCAGCCCAGGGAGCGGGCGCCGCCGGGAATGCCATACCGACCCCCATCGATTTTACCCCATGGGCCCCGCCGGGCCCGCTGCGCGTTTGCGTTGGGGATGGGCTTGCGGCAATGATTGCATGATGCGCGGAATTATCCTTGCGGGCGGAACTGGCTCGAGACTGCATCCGATCACCCATGGAATCAGCAAGCAGCTGGTGCCGGTCTACGACAAACCGATGATCTACTACCCGCTCTCAACGCTGATCCTGGCTGGCATCCGGGATGTCTTGGTGGTTACGACTCCGCATGACGCCGAGCAGTTCAGGCGGCTGCTGGGCGACGGCTCGCAATTCGGCATCTCCATCACCTACGTCAAGCAGGAATCCCCCGACGGACTGGCCCAGGCGTTCATTCTGGGCGAGGACCACATCGGCAGTGACACGGTGGCGCTGGTGCTCGGCGACAACATCTTCTACGGGCCCGGGATGGGTTCGCAATTGCGCCGGCACGCCAACATCGACGGCGGCGCGGTCTTTGGCTACTGGGTCAAGGATCCGTCGTCCTATGGCGTCGTGGAGTTCGACGATGAGGGCCGGGCCGTGTCCCTGGAGGAAAAGCCCACCGCCCCCAAGAGCCACTACGCGGTTCCCGGACTGTATTTCTACGACAACGACGTCGTGGAAATCTCCAAGGGCCTCAAGCCCTCGCCCCGCGGCGAGCTGGAGATCACGGACGTCAACAGGCAGTACCTGGAAAACGGCAAGCTGGCGGTCGAGATCCTCCCCCGCGGCACAGCCTGGCTGGACACCGGGACCTTTGACGATCTGAACAATGCCTCCAACTTCATCCGCACCGTGGAAAGCCGGCAGGGATTGAAGATCGGCGCACCCGAAGAAATCGCCTGGCGCCAGGGGTTCCTGACCGACGACGAGCTCCGCCAACGGGCGGCGCCGCTGCTCAAGAGCGGCTACGGGGCCTACCTGCTGTCCCTGCTGGAGGCCTGAGCCGCCGGTTCCGCCGGCACAACGCCCGACCAAAAACACGAAGGAGCCCCCTGTCCGTTCTCCGGACAGGGGGCTCCTTCGTGTTGCGGTGCCGCTACCAGCAGGCGGTGACCTTGAAGAGTTTCGCATCCGGGCCCTGCTGGTCGAGAAGTTCCAGGGACGGCGAGTCCGCAAGATCCATGACGCCGCCATAACCGGGCATGGTTCCAGTGACGGTCCGGGTGCCAAAATCGAGCACGTACTTCACGTCCAGGGCACGGACGGCGTCGCACACCCACGGATACTGCGCGGCATCCTTCAACCCGGCATTGACGATGTCGACGTCGTCGCCATGGGTGGTGAGGATGTGCGGCTGGATGACTGTCCGGCCGGAAAACGCGTAGGCCAGGGCCGTGCCGCTGCTCGGCAGGCCGGCGATGGCTGCCCCGGGCTCGACGTGCGTGTCGAGCCGTTTGAGCAAGGCCGTCTCGTCGGGCGAGAGCAGCCCGGAGACGGCGCTGGCCTTGTAGGCCCAGTGCGTCCGGTCCACGGCCCAGGTCATGACACCAAACTGCGTCAGGAAGACCAGCAGCACGAGACCGCCGGCATAGAGCGCCGCGGTCCGCCCGGGCCGCCCGGCGGCCAGCACGGGGCGTCCGCCCGCGAAGTGGCTGCGCAGGGCTGCGATCCGCCGCGTGGACTCATCCCACAGGTAGGTTGCGCCCACGACGGCCGGGCCAATGATCGCCACGGGCAACAGCGCGGCCAGCCTGTAGCTGTCGTAGTACCACACGCCCGTCAGGAACCAACGCGGGCTGAAATCCAGGCCTGCGGCGTAGAAGAAGAGCACGGCCGCCACGACAAAGGTGCCGATCAGCCAGCGCCGGCTCCGCGTCACCCAGAGCCGGGCGATCCCGGCCAGCAGGCACAGCGCAATGACGACGGCGGCCGGCCGGCCCATGGCACCGCCGACGAGAAGCTCGCCCACGGCCTGCGACGGGCTCTCCACGGCCCCCCAGTTGGCGGACCCCACCGGCGGCCGGAACACGCGCCACACCACGGCCAGGACGACGACGGCGGCGGCGGCCATGAGCAGGATGGCCAGCACGCCGCGGCGGCGTTCGGGCGTATCCATGGGAAGCAGGCCCCGGACCTTGTGGTAGCCAATGGCCACCACGGCCGGAAGGAGAAAGACCACCAGCGCCATCAGTGTGCTCGGGTGCGCCACAGCCACGGCAGGGACCGACACCAGGAACAGCAGCCAGGCCACGGGGGTGCTCGGCCGGTAGTGGTGGCCCAGGCCCAGGGCATTGAAGCCCAGCCCCAGCGCCGCCGGCAGCAGGGCAATGGAGAGCAGATTCGGGTAGAGGACGCCCCAGTCGATCATCAGCATGGGGAACCCGGTGAACGCTGGCACAAAGACCATCGCCATGACGGTGGCCACGACGCGCTGGCCCACCAGCCCCTGGACGAGGTACAGGCAGCCAAGCGGCCAGACGATGGCACCGATGGCCACGTTGGTGACGTTGACAGCCACGGGGACACTCACGCCCGAGGCCATCGCCACGAGGCTGGTCATCGCGTGCCAGGCCGAAGGATAGGCACTGATTCCGGTGAAGGCACCCAGGCTCAGCGGGGAGGCAGCGCCGGACTCCATGGCCCAGCGCACGGCATTGAGGTGGAAGACGTTGTCATAGGTCTGCGAAATGTTCTCGGGCGCCTGGATGGCCGTCGCCATCTGGAGGGTAATGAGCACGGCGGCCCCCAGCAGGCCGGCCACCGAGGCAATCAGTACCGGGCGGCGCTGCGGCGGCTTGGCCGGTTCGGGCCATTTCCGGGACAGCAGCGCCTGGATGCCAAAGGCGACGGCGGAGATGGCCAGCGACCCCAGGGCGAAGGACAGCGGGCTCCAGCGCACGTGCAGGAGGGGAAGAACCAGTGTCAGCACGCTGGCCATGGCCACGGTAAACACCGGCGCGAGCAGCAGCCGCGAGAGGCCATGGACCCGGACCGCGAAGGAAAACACCAGACCAGGGACAACAAAGACGACCCCTGCGAGCAAAACCAAGGGTCCAGCTTCCCACCAAGTCACTACAACACCGCTTCCTTACACACTAAGGGCCCGCCGGACTCTGCATCCGGCCCTAGGCCCAAGAAATTACGCTAAATCGATGGCGGGCAACTACGCCGCGGACCGCCGCCGGAGCTCCTTGACGACGGCATGGACTTCGCCGTCCATGATGATCTGGCCATGCTCAAGCAGCACGCCGCGCTCACACACCGTGGAGACCAGGTCCAGGTCGTGGCTGACCACAAACAACGTTTTGCCCGCCTCGGCCAGTTCCTTGATCTTCTTGATGCACTTGCGCTGGAACGGCTCGTCGCCCACCGCGAGGATCTCATCGATCAGGAACACCTCGGGGTCGGTGTGCACGGCGATGGAAAAGGCCAGCTTGAGGTACATGCCGGAGGAATAGAACTTCACCTCGGTGTCGATGAACTCGCCGATCTCGGAGAACTCGACGATCGAATCGAACATGGTGTCGATCTGCTTCTCGGTCATGCCCAGGATGGCACCGTTGAGGTAGACGTTGTCCCGGCCGCTGAGGTCGTGGTGGAACCCGGCCCCGACCTCGATCAGGCCCGCAACGCGGCCCCGGGTCCGCACGGTGCCGCCGTCGGGCTGGAGCACCCCGGAAATCAGCTTCAACAGCGTGGATTTGCCCGAGCCGTTCAGGCCGAGCAGGGCCACCGTCTCACCCTGGACAACGTCCAGGGAGACGTCCTTGAGCGCATCGAACTTCTTGGACAAATCACCCTTGCGCCCCTTCAGGAGCCACACGATGGACTCCTTCATGGAGCGCGTGTGGCGCAGCACGAAGACCTTGCGCAGGTTGCGGCAGGTGATGGCGACGTTGTCGGCCACGGAATGGGCGGCGGTCATGCTAAAGCTCCTGGGCAAAGTGGACGGCCAGCCGCCGGAAGACCAGCTGGCCGGCGAACAGGACGGCCAGGGACACGGCCAGCGACACGGGCAGCCAGAGGGACAACAGGCCCGGCGGCAGCTCCACCAGGCCCACCTGGTCCGCCTTCAACGTGGGGAACCAGAACGCCCAGTGGAAGATCTCCACGGCAACGGTCATGGGATTCGCCTGATAGAGCACGAACCACGGCCCCAGCGCGTCCCGCGCCATGGTCCACAGGTACAGCACCGGGGAGGCCCAGGTGACCACCATGAGGATCATGTCCACAATGTTTTCCGAGTCGCGGAAATAGACGTTGATGGCGCCAAAGAGCAGGCCAAGACCCGTGCCAAGAATGGCGACGACAATGAACGCAGCGATGACAGCGAGCAGCTGGACCAGCGAGGGCGCCCATCCCACGATGAAGCAGGCGCCCACCAGGATCAGCACCTGTGGCAGGAAATGGGCGGCAGAGACCCACACCGTGGAGACGGGGAAGAGCTCGCGCGGCAGGTAGATCTTGCGGATCAGGTCCCGGTTGTCCACGATGGAGCGCGTGGCATTGCCGAGCGTCTCGGTGAAGAAATTGATCAGGACGATGCCGGAGAACAGGTAGATGGCGTAGTTGGGCGCGGCCTTTTGCAGGTTGAGGAAAATGCCCAGCGCCACGAAGTAGATCATGAACTGCATCAGCGGCTTGACGTAGGACCACAGCAGGCCCAGCACCGAGCCGCGGTAGCGGACCTTGATTTCCTTGCGGACCAGCAGCTTGAGCAGGAACCTGTTGGAGTAGACATCCAGCAGCCCGCGCCCGCTGCCGGGCGTGGCCAGGTCGTTGTTGGCGGCGGTCATTATTTTCCGTCCGGTGAATGCTGCTCGAAGGTCTTCTTCCAGGCATCCATCGAGGTGATCTCGGCGACGGCGGAGCGGTAGCGTTCGCCCAGCTCGTCCCACTCCCGGACCAACCGCAGGTGCAGGCGCGCCGACTCTGCCAGCATGGACCGCAGCAGTTTGGGGTCGCGGCGGTACCAGGACATGCCGGTACCTTCGGCATTGGTCACCACCACGGAGTCAAAGTGGGCCAGCCTGAACCAGCGGCTGTCCCGGTGGGCCAGCACGCCCTGCGGACGCTCCGCCGCCGAGGGGTCCGGTGCCTTGACGAGCTGCCGGGCAACCGTCTTCAGGCCCCAGGACACCAGATCCTTCTTGTGGGGCATGCCCACCGCCACGCCGCCCATCGGACCACGGCCGATCTTCGGCGCCGGGAAATCGTCGACGTTTTCCTTCAGCTGGGCGTCGGCATACTGGGCGCGCAGGGCGTTGATCTGGGGCAGCTTGGTGGCCAGGGTGGCGTGCAGCTGCTCGGGGCCCTTGAAGATGTCCTTCAGCGCCTCCAGCCGGCCGTGCTCGGTGAAGTACTGCATCGACACCAGGTGTTTGACGTCCGCCTGGACCGATTCGCGCAGCACCCGCCCGCCCTTGGGGTAGGGGCTGTGGATCAGCGTGGTGATCAGGCGGTTGCGTTCGTGGAAGTACGACTGCCAGCCCACCATGTCGTCCTTGTCCAGCCAGGACACGTGCCACACCGCAGCCCCGGGGAGGGAGACGGTGGCAAAGCCGGCCTCGCGGGCACGCAGGCCATATTCGGCGTCGTCCCACTTGATGAACAGCGGCAGCGAGAGGCCGATCTCGCGGATGACGGCGGTGGGGATCATGCACATCCACCAGCCGTTGTAGTCCACGTCCACGCGGCGGTGCAGCCAGGAGGTCTGGCGCAGATTGGCGATGCTGAAATCGTGCCGCATTTCCATGTCGGCATGCGGGGTCGCCGGAACAATCCGGAACGGGTCCACCACCTCGCCGAAGGTGTGGAGCACGCTGCGGTTGTGCAGGTCGAACATGTGGCCGCCGACAATCGTCGGGTTCTTGCAGCGGTCGGCGAAGGCGAGCATGCGCAGGATGCTCTCCGGCTCGACGACGACGTCGTCGTCCAGCAGCAGCGCATAGTCGCTGCCGTTCTGGACGGACTCGTACATGCCGCGGGCGAAGCCGCCGGACCCGCCCAGGTTGCCCTGGTCGATGACGCGCAGCTTCCCGCCCAGGGCGGCGCTGACCTCGGCGAAGCCCTCCTCGTCGCGCACCTTCTGGGTGCCCTGGTCGACAATGAGGATCTCCTTGACGTTCTCCAGCGCCTCCGGATTGGCCGCGAGGATCCGTGCGTTGTTCAGGCAGAAGTCCGGCTTGTTCATGGTGGTGATCTCAAGGGTCACCTGGCCGCGCTCCCGCGGGGCCTCGGCGGTGCTCCACTGGGCGCTCTCGAGCACCAGTCCGTCGTGTCCCGCAGCCAGGTCGAACCAGTACCAGCCGCCGTCGCCGAACGGCACCAGCGTCAGGTCGAACACCGTCGTCGCGGTGCCCTGGACATGGGCGCTGTCCACGCGTTGGAGCGATCCGCGCGCATTGGACTTGCTGACCGTCACGGTGCCTTCGCCACTGGTGGTGACTTCCAGGCGGACGCTGCGGACATCCGTCCAACGGCGCCAGTAGCTGGCCGGGAAGGCGTTGAAGTACGTGCCGAAGGAGACCTGCTCGCCGGCGCGGACGTTCATGGAGCGGCGGGAGACGACGTCGTCGAAGTGGACGCCGGGCCCACCCGAGCTGAACATCGCCAGCTTGTCCTCGGGCAGTTTCGGCGCGCGGGCCAGCTCATCGTTCTCGCGCAGCCGGATGCCGCTGGCGCTGCTGGCGTCGACGTACAGCGGAAGGGTGTCCACCGCGGACTCGGTGGGAAGAATGACGCGCTGCAGCACTGCCCATTCGGTCCCGGATTCAGCTGCGCTCACGCGTCCACTCCTCCGCTTTCCAGCTTGGCGCCACCGGTGAAGTGCGGCATGATCTTGTTGTCGTACATGTTCAGGGCCGAACCGATGGCCATGTGCATGTCGAGGTACTTGTAGGTGCCCAGCCGGCCGCCGAACAGCACCGACTTCTCGCCCTTGGCCAGGTCGCGGTAGGCGAGCAGCTTGGCGCGGTCGTCGGAGGTGTTGACCGGGTAATAGGGCTCGTCGCCCTTCTCGGCGAAGCGGGAGAACTCGCGCATGATGACGGTGGCGTCCTTGGTGTAGTCGCGCTCCGGGTGGAAGTGGCGGAACTCGTGGATGCGGGTGTACTTCTGCTCCTCATCCGGGTAGTTCATCACCGCACAGCCCTGGAAGTCCTCGATCGGGAGCACTTCCTCCTCCAGGTCGATGGTGCGCCAGGAGAGGTCGCCCTCGGCGTAGTCGAAGTAGCGGTCCACGGGGCCGGTGTAGACGACCGGCACCTGGCCGAGCACGGAGGAGCGGCCGAATTCGCCGTCGTCGAAGAAGTCTGCATTAAGCACAACCTCGATGTTGGGGTTGTCCGCCATCCGCTCGATCCAGGCCGTGTAGCCGTCGACCGGCAGGCCCTCATGGGTGTCGTTGAAGTAGCGGTTGTCGTAGTTGTAGCGCACGGGCAGGCGGGAGATGATCTCGGCCGGCAGATCCTTCGGATCGGTCTGCCACTGCTTGCCGGTGTAGTGCTTGATGAAGGCCTCGTACAGCGGGCGGCCAATGAGCTGGATGCCCTTGTCGTTCAGGTTCTGCGGATCCGTGCCCGCGAGCTCGCCGGCCTGCTCCTGGATCAGTGCGCGGGCCTCGCCCGGGCCCATGGACGAGCGGAAGAACTGGTTGATCGTGCCCAGGTTGATCGGCATCTGGTACACCTCGCCCTTGTGGGAGGTGTACACCTTGTGCTGGTAATTGGTGAACTGCGTGAAGCGGTTCACGTACTCCCACACGCGCTCGTTGGAGGTGTGGAAAAGGTGGGCGCCGTAGCGGTGCACCTCGATCCCGGTCTGGGCCTCGTTCTCGCTGTAGGCGTTGCCACCAATGTGGTGGCGGCGGTCCAGCACCGCGACCTTCAGCCCCAACTCGGTGGCAGCGCGTTCAGCAATGGTCAGGCCAAAAAAACCTGAGCCGACGACGACGAGGTCAGCGTTCACAAACTCTCCTGTGTGGTTGTGCATGGGCACAGCGGTGCCAACATCTCCCTCCCTAGGCTACCCGACTGTCATGGACGGCCCCGCTGCGCCGGCTATGACCCGGCCCACCACAGGGCACGCTCCCCCGGTGCTTCCGGGGTGTTTCCACGCGCCGTTCCTGCACAGGCCGTACGGGACTGGCGTGCCTCCACAAACGGATCCACCGGCCGGCGACCCACCGGTGCGCAGCCCTACGCTGGCACCGGTGGTTGGAAAGGGAGGCGGCGATGAGGCTGGAGCTGACGCTGGTGGCGGGACCGTCGGCCGCGCCGCGGGATCCGGTGGAAATCACCGTGGACGTGCCGTGCGGAGCGCCGGGCAGCGCCGTCCGCGATGCTCTGGCCCTCCTGCCGGGCGCGCTGGCGGCCCCTCCCGCCGCGGGGGCCGGGCCGGACGCCCCTGCAACCGTGGCCGGGCTCCCCCTGGAGTCCCTGCGGGCCGGGACTCCACCCCTGGCCAACGGCGCCGTCGTGGTGGCGGGCGGCGCGCCGCCGGGAGAACGGGAACCACCACCACTGGTGCTGGCCGTGCACACCGGGCCCGATGCCGGCCGGCTCTTTGGCCTGCACCGCGGCGACTACACCGTGGGGCGGGGCCGGGTGGACCTTCCGCTGGCCGATCCGGCGCTGGCCCGGCACCATGCCAGCCTGCACGTGGCACCGGACGGTGTCCTCCTGTCCGCCAACGGCCCCCGGAACAGTTTCACCGTCGACGGCGTGCGCGCCACCCGGGCGGCTGTCGCCACGGGACAATCGCTGCTGCTGGGCGGCTCCGGCTGCCAATTGCTCATTCCACCCCGGCCGCGGCCACCCGCGCCGGACGGCGTCGAGGAACCGCTGCTGATCCAGCACAGCCCGGCCGGCGCCAGTGGCCGCTGGACCGCTGCCGCCATGGCCGCCGTGCCCCTGGGTGCGGGCGTGCTGCTGGCGGTGCTGACGGGGCAGTGGATGTTTCTTGCCTTTTCCGCGGCCGCTGCGGCCTCGGCTATGGTTCCGCTGCTGGGCGGCGGACGGCGGCGCCGCGCCTTCGCCGCGCGGGTGGCCGAGGCCGGCCGGGCGGACGCGGCGCGCCGGCTGGCCCGGTGGCCATCGGCGGCGGAGATGCTGCTGGACCCGACCCCCTGGCCGCAGCCCGGCGGGGGGCCGCCCCCGCCGCTGCGGCTGGGCACTTGCCGCCAGGACGCCCATGTGGCCCTCAACCCACCGGAGGACCGCTTCAGCCCGCCGTCCATCGCGGGGCTGCCACTGACCACTGGCATTCCGCCCGCCGGTCTGGAGCTGCTGGGGCCGGTGGCCGCCGTTCGGTCCCTGGCCCGCTTTGTGCTCATGCAGCTGGACGCGGCCGGCGTCGACACAGTGGTGTGTGCCAGTGTGGCGGGACTGGAGCTGGCCGCCAGGTTCCTGCCCACCGTCCGCCTGGCCGGCACGGCCGCGGCGCTGGCAGCGGCCCTCGCGGACCGGCCGCCTGCGGCGCTGGTCGTGCTGGACCCGGCGGGCCACCATGCCGTGGCCAAGCTGGCGGGAGGTCTTCGGACGGCAGGCCAGGTGGGACCCGCCATGGTCCGCTGCCACCCGCCGGATCCGGCCGCCGGCGCCGCCACTGTGGCACTGGGCGTCTCGGGGGCCGTGCTGGCGCACGGAGGCAGCACTGTGGACTTTGCCCCCGATCTGGTGTCGGGCGATGTCTTCGACAGCTATGCCCGGGCCCGCGGTGCCATGGCCGCGCCGGAGCGGACGGCGGGAACCCTGCCCGCGCACTGCACGCTGCCGGACAGGGACACCATGGACCCGGAATCCGTGGCACAGCGCTGGGCCGCCGCGGCGGACGGTCCGTTGTCCGCGGTTCCGCTGGGATCCGATGCCGGCGGGATTGAATGCCTGGATCTGGAGGCCGACGGCCCCCATCTGCTGGTGGCCGGCACCACGGGTTCCGGCAAGTCCGAGCTGCTCCGGACGCTGGGTGCATCCCTCGCCTTGGCCCATTCCCCGGCCGATCTGTCCTTTCTCTTCCTCGATTTCAAGGGCGGCGCGGGATTGGAACCGCTGCACCGGTTCCCGCATGCCTCGGCTCTGGCCACGGACATGGCCGGCACCGGCATGGCCCGGACCATGGCGTCCCTGCAGGCGGAGATCCGCCGGCGGGAGTCCGTGCTGGCCGCGGCGGGGGAAGCGGACCTGGCGGCGTACCGGCGCCGGCGGACCGCCGGGGCGGCACGGCTCCCTCATCTGGTGGTGGTCATCGACGAGTTCCGGGTGCTCGTGGACCAGTTCCCGGACGCCATGAAGGAATTGATGCGCATCGCCGCGGTGGGCCGCTCGCTGGGGATCCATTTGGTCATGGCCACCCAACGTCCGCAGGGTGCTGTCTCGGCCGACATCCGGGCCAATGTCTCCACGGCCATCTGCCTGCGCGTCCAATCCGCTTTCGACTCCCAGGATGTTCTGGGCTCGGGCATCGCGGCGTCCATTCCGGCCGCCCTGCCGGGGCGGGCCTACATCCGGCGGCAGGCCGGCGAACCCACGGCGTTCCAGACGGCCGAACCGGCCGGGCCCGGCGGCGCCGCCACGGCCACCGCCGCCCTGGCGGCGGAGCTGTTGGCGCGTCCGCCCGCGCCGGCCGGAGCCACGGCGCCGGGGAACGAAGGGATCGAGGCGCTGGTGGCGCTGTTGCGGGCCACCCACGCACTGGCGCGGACCCCCGTGCCCGATCCGGTGGTGGCCGCCGAGCTGCCGCGCGACCTTGCCCCCGGCAGTGGGGGCCGTCCGGCCGGATGCGGGCGTGGCGGAGCCGGCGCGGGCTACGGGGGTGGCGGGGCGTCCGGGGACGGCGGAGACGGTGCCTGGTCAAGGGATGGCGGTGCTGCCGGGCGCGGACGTGGCGGGGCCGGCGCATCCGCGGTCCTAGGGCTGCTGGACGCCCCGTCCGCCCAGCGGGTGCTTGAGTTGGGTTGGCGCCCCGGAACCGATGGCCACCTGGCCTTGGTGGGCCAGCCGGGAAGCGGCTGTGCCTCGGCGCTGGCCGGCACGGCACGGGCGCTGCTGGCGCAGGGGGACGCCGGCCCGGGCGGTGGAGCCGCGCTGTATTGCCTGGACGGTGATGGTTCATTGTCCGGACTCCGCGGCCACCCCCGGGTGGGAGGCCACATCGATGCCACCGATCCACGCACCGCCGCCAGGCTGCTGCGCCGGCTCGCCGAGACCGCCGGCAGCGGGACCGCCCCGGATGGCGAGCTGCTGCTGTGCATCTCCTCGTGGGGCCGGTGGGCGGCGGTCCTGCGGAGCAGCCCGTGGCCCTGGGCCGAGGACCTGGTCGCCGAGCTGTGCGGCGGCGGGCAGGCCCGTCCCGTGGTGCTGCTGGCAAGCGGCGGCCGTGAGCTGGTGGCAGCGCGGTTCATGGCGGCCATCCCGAACCGGTTGTTCTTTCCGCACGGCGCCAGCGCCGAGGCCGTGGCCAGCTGGCCGCGGCTGCCCGAGGTCGGCCCCGTTCCCGGGCGGGCCGTGGCTTTTGGCCCCCTTGCCGCCGCCGCCGGCTCGATGGGTGCCGGGCACATTGTCCAGCTGGTGCATTGGGGGCGGCCTGGCGGAGTCTTCGCTGCGGTGCCGGTCGGGGAGCCGGGCCCGGCGCAGTCCCCCGGCCGGGCGGCACCGGCCCTGCGGGTGGCGGCCCTGCCCGCCGCCGTCGGCGTGGAGCAGATTCTGGCGGCGGCCCGGTTGGCGGGGCGGCGGCCGGGCGGCCACCGGGAGCTGCTGCTGGGTCTTGGCGGCGATGGTGGCGACCCGGTGGGGCTGCCGGTCGAGCCCGGCATGCTGGTGCCCGTGCTCGGTGCCGCTGGAACAGGCAAGACCAGCCTGCTGGAGTCGGTGCTCCGGCTCAATCCCAGCCTTGGCATTGGCGCGGTGCTCTGGCCCGGCGGCACGGAGCCGGCGGGCGGACAGGCGCCCGTGGCCGTGGTGGATGATCTGGACAGGGCCTCCCCCGCCGGCGTCGCGCGGGTGCAGGCCCTGCTGGACGGTGGAACGATGGTGCTGGCCAGTGCGCGGCCGGACCCCGGCACGCTCCTGCGGCTCCCGCTGCCGGGACTGCGCACCCCGCGGGCGGGGATAGTGCTGGCGCCGCGCCGGCCGCAGGACGGCGAATTCCTCGGCGTCAGGCTCGATGCCATCCCCGGGGACCCACCGGGTCGGGCGGTCCTGGTCTGCGCCGGGGCCGCCGAGTGGTTCCAGGCCCCGCTGCCGGCACACGCTCCGCGCACAGGCCGGTCCGGCGGATCCCGACTAAGGGATCGTGGGACAGGTTAGAGGACCGGCGGGTGGCCGCCGGTGCGCAGGGTGTATTCCACCGCTTTGGGGCTAAACAGCAGGACCAAAACCACCAAGGCCGGAACTCCCAGAACAATGCCGGCAAGAATTTGCCCGGCCAATAGGATTGGCATGGCTATGGCGACCATCACCAATTGCCAAACGAATGCCGCGGATCTGGTCCAGCGGTAACCACGGAAATGTTGGTAGGCCACGGCCCCCATCAGCACGGCCAGGGCCGCCAACAGGACCACCATGAAGATCGCACCACCCAGCGACACGGGGGTGGAGGTGAGCAGCCCCACGACGTACCAAACGGCCGCGGCGGCCAGCGCCAGGGCCTCCAACGCGAGCACCGCGGCAACCACCGCAACGCCCCAGGGACGGGGGGTTGGTCCGGACTCGGAAGGCTGCGGCCCACCCGCTTCGGCGGGCTCATTGCTGGGTATTGACACAAAGGCACCCTACCGGAGATAGTCGGGGGACATCCATGGAATCCAAAGTCAATGTGATGCATAGCTCATGCAAAATCGCCCATCCTGGCGCGGAAACCCCTTGTTTACACCGAGTTAACATGAAAAGCTTAACGAAGTGACCTAGGGGCCCTTGACGGCTCCTTTCTTATGAGTCCGCAAGTGAATTTTTTCACAAGACGGTCTCGACATTCTACAAGGAGTGAGTGATCAGCATGGACTGGCGTAGTCGCGCGGCCTGCCTCGACAAGGACCCGGAGCTGTTTTTCCCTGTGGGGAACACCGGCCCGGCGCTGTTGCAGATCGAGGAAGCAAAGAGCGTATGCCGCCGTTGCCAGGTCGTTGACACCTGCCTCGCCTGGGCCCTGGAATCCGGCCAGGACGCCGGCGTCTGGGGTGGCCTGAGCGAGGACGAGCGCCGCGCCATGAAGCGCCGCGCCGCCCGCGCCCGCCGCGCCAGCTAGGACGGCACCAAGCACCTGCACCGATCGCCGTGGTCCCTGTTTTCGACAGGCTCCACGGCGATCCGTCGTTTAAGCCCGCTTCGGGTCCGGTCCGGGCAGAAGCGGCCCGGCCGGCCCCCGGTGTTAGGCGCCCCGGCTCACCAGCGCCATTTCCAGTTCGACTGTGGTGCCGCCACCGGGCCGCGCAGACCAGGCGAGGGTGCCGCCCAGTTCGCTGGTGACAAGGGTCCGCACGATCTGCAGGCCCAGCCCCTCGGCGTGCGGCACCTCGGGCAGCCCCACGCCGTCGTCGGAAATGGAGACCTTCAGGATCTCCTCCCCCGCGCCGCTGACGCTGCGGTCGGCGTTGAGCCAGACCGTCCCCTCGCGGTCCTGGAGCCCGTGCTCGACGGCGTTGGTGACCAGTTCATTGATGACCAGGGCCAGCGGGGTGGCGAAATCGCTCGGCAGCTTGCCAAAGACGCCCGTGCGCTCGGTGTGCACGCGCTGGGACGGGGAGGCCACCTCGGCCGAGAGCCGGAACTGCCTGTCAATCAGCTCGTCGAAGTCCACGTTCTGGGCCAGGCCCTGCGAAAGGGTCTCGTGCACCAGCGCGATGGTGGAGACGCGGCGCATGGCCTGCTCCAGCCCCTGTTTGCCCTCGTCTGAGGTCATCCGCCGGGACTGCATGCGCAGCAGGGCGGCCACCGTCTGCAGATTGTTCTTCACCCGGTGGTGGATTTCACGGATGGTGGCGTCCTTGGTGACCAGTTCCTTCTCGCGCCGGCGCAGCTCGGAGACGTCGCGGCACAGCACCAGGGAGCCAAACCGCTCGGTGGCGTCGCGCAGCGGAATGGCGCGCAGCGAAAGGCTGACGCCGCGGGATTCGATTTCCGTACGCCACGGCATGCGGCCGGTGACCACCAGCGGCAGGGATTCATCCACCATCCGGCGGTCCTGGAGCAGTCCGGTGGTGACCTCGGCCAGCGAGCGGCCCTCCAGGGATTCGACGTCGCCGAGGCGGCGGAAGGCGGACACGCCGTTGGGGCTGGCGTACTGGACGATCCCGTCGACGTCCAGGCGCAGCAGCCCGTCGCCCACGCGCGGGGCACCGCGGCGGGACCCGGTGGGCGAGGCAAAGTCCGGCCAGAGTCCCAGGGTGCCCATTCTGAGCAGATCGTAGGCACACTGGCGGTAGGTCAGTTCCAGCCGGGAGGGCATCCGCGAGCTGGAGAGGTCCATGTGGCTGGTCACCACGGCCAGGGTGCGGCCGTTGCGGACCATCGGGATGGCCTCCACGCGCATCGCCATGTCCACGTTCCAGATGTTGGTCTCGCTGGAGCGTTCAATCACCTGGGACTTCCAGGCCTTGGTGACCAGCGGGCCAAGGTCGCTGCGGATGCCCTCGCCCACAAAGTCGGAGTGGAACAGGGTGTGGCTGGTGGAGGGCCGCACGTGGGCCAGCGCCACGTACTCCTTCTCGGGGTCCGGGAACCAGAGGGCCAGGTCGGCGAAGGCAAGGTCCGCCACCAGCTGCCAATCCCCCACCAGCAGGTGGAGCCATTCGGCGTCGCCTGGCCCCAAATTGGCATTGTTCTTGATGGGGTCGGTAAAGATCGCCACTAAACTCTCCTGGTGCCCGGCGCGGTGCCCGCCCCGCTTGTGCGGGGCGGGCACCGGCACTTCCTTAGCGGCGCACGATGGACCGCAGAAGCCTCAATGCTACCGACAAGGACGCCATGTCGTCCTGCTCAAGCTCGTTGACCTCGGCAAACATGCTCTTGGCCCGGCCCAGCTGCTCGGCATTCTGGCCCTCCCAGGCCTCGATGCGCCCCACTGCCGACGGACCCGCCTCGGTGTTGTTCATGACGTTGACAGTCATGTCCGCCACCGTGGCGTAGAGGTCATCGCGCAGGGCCGCACGGGCCAGGGCCTGCCAGCGGTCGTTGCGCGGCAGCGCCGTGATGCGCTCCAGCAGCCCGTCCACGCCATAGCGGGCGTACAGCGCGTAGTACACGCTGGCCACCGCGTCCACCGGCTCCTGGATGAGCGCGGTGATCTTGGCGACATCCAGCAGCACAAACGCCTCGAACAGTTCCGCCCAGCGCTTGCCCAGCCCGGCCGGAACCTCCCACTGGACGGCCCGGTCATGCCAGGCGGCCACACGCTCGGCGTCCTCGCCCTGCAGGAATTCGCTCACGCGGTTGCCCAGGACCGAGACGACCGGCTTGAACTGGGCCACGACGTCGGCGATGGTTCGCTGGCCCAGGCCCTGCGCCACCAGCCAGCGCACGGCGCGGTCGAGCATGCGGCGCACGTCCAGGGCAATGGCGCACCAGTGCTCGGTGGGGAACGACGGCGGCAGCGCGCCCAGTTCCTCCGTCATGGAGTCAAGGTCGAAGATTTCCCGCAGCGCCACGAAGGCCCGTGCGATGACGGCCTCGGTGGCGGAGGACTCCTCCATGGCCCGGAAGGCGAACGTGATGCCGCCGAGGTTGATCATGTCGTTCGCCACGACGGTGGCGATGATTTCCCGGCGCAGCGGGTGCGTGTCCAGCTCGGCGTCGAAGCGCTCCGCCAGCTGCTTGGGGAAGTAGCGGCGCAGTGTGCCGGCGAACCAGGGATCGTCGGCCAGATCGGATTCGCGCAGCGCAGTGGCGAGCTCGATCTTGGCGTAGGCGGCCAGCACCGACAGCTCCGGGGACGTCAGCCCGGCGCCGCTTTGCAGGCGGGCGTGCAGCGTCTCGGTGCTGGGCAGCGCCTCCAGGTCGCGCTTGAGGTCCGCGCGGACCTCCAGCCAGTCCATGAAGCGTTCGTAGCTGGGGCTCCACTCCACCACGTGCTGGCGGTCGTTGAGCAGCAGGATGTTCTGGTCCACGTTGTCGGCCAGCACCAGGGCGCCGACCTCCTCGGTCATATCGCCCAGGAACACGGCCCGCTCGGCCGGGTCCAGCTTGCCGGCGGCCACCATGCGGTCCACGAAGATCTTGATGTTGACCTCGTGGTCCGAGCAGTCAACACCGGCGGAGTTGTCGATGGCGTCGGTGTTGAGGATGACGCCGTGCAGCGCCGCCTCGATGCGGCCGCGCTGGGTCATGCCCAGGTTTCCGCCCTCGCCGATGACCTTGACGCGCAGGTCGCGGCCGTCCACGCGGATGCTGTCGTTGGCCTTGTCGCCCACCTCCGCATGCGTCTCGGTGCTGGCCTTGATGTACGTGCCGATGCCGCCGTTGTACAGCAGGTCGGCCGGGGCCAGCAGGATGGCGCGGAGTAGTTCCGGCGGGCTCAGCTTCACGGTGCCGTCCGGCAGGCCCAGGGCCGTGCGGACCTCCGCGGAGATCGGCACGGACTTGACGGAGCGCGAGTAGACGCCGCCGCCGGCGCTGATCAGAGCGGGGTTGTAGTCCTGCCACGAGGAACGCGGCAGCTCGAACAGGCGCACGCGCTCGGCAAAGGAGGCCGCCGTGTCCGGGTTGGGGTCCAGGAAGATGTCGCGGTGGTCAAAGGCCGCCACCAGCCGCACGTGCTCGGAGAGCAGCATGCCGTTGCCGAAAACGTCCCCGGACATGTCGCCCACGCCGACGGCGGTGAACTCCTCGGTCTGCGTGTCCACATCCAGTTCGCTGAAGTGGCGCTTGACCGATTCCCAGGCGCCGCGGGCCGTAATGCCCATGGCCTTGTGGTCGTAGCCCACCGAGCCGCCGGAGGCGAAGGCGTCCCCGAGCCAGAAGCCGTATTCGGCGGCAATGGAGTTGGCGATGTCGGAGAAGGACGCCGTGCCCTTGTCCGCGGCCACCACCAGGTAGGAATCGTCGTCGTCGTGCCGGACGACGGCGACGGGCGGCACCAGCAGCTCACCGGCGGAGGTGGTGACTAGATTGTCCGTCACGTCCAGCAGGCCGCGGATGAACGTCTTGTAGCTTTCGATGCCCTCGGCCATCCAGGCCGCACGGTCCACGGCGGGGTTGGGGAGCTGCTTGGCAAAGAATCCGCCCTTGGCCCCGGTGGGGACGATGACGGCGTTCTTGACCGTCTGGGCCTTGACCAGGCCCAGGACCTCGGTGCGGAAGTCCTCGCGGCGGTCCGACCAGCGCAGGCCACCGCGGGCCACCTTGCCAAAGCGCAGGTGCACGCCCTCCACCCGCGGGGAGTAGACCCAGATCTCAAACATCGGCCGCGGGAAGGGCAGGCCCTCGATGTCCGCCGGGCTGAGCTTGATGGAGAGGTAGTCCTTGAACTGGAAGTAGTTGGTGCGCAGCGATGCTTCCACCAGGTTGACCAGGGTGCGCAGGACGCGGTCCGCATCCAGCGTGGGGACCTGCTCCAGGCCGGCGGCCAGCCGGGCACGGACGTCCTCGGTGCGCGCGGCGCGCTCATGCTCCAGCGCCGGATCGAAGCGGGTCTCGAACAGCTCCACCAGCGCCCGGGTGACGGTGGTGTTGGCCAGCAGCGTGTCCGCGACAAAGCCATAGGAGTTGGTGTTGCCCATCTGGCGCAGGTACTTGGCGTAGCTGCGCAGGATGGTGATCTGGCGCCAGTGGAGCCCCTCGCGGAGCACCAGGCGGTCAAAGGCGTCCGATTCGCTGGCGCCGGTGATGGCCGCGCCGAACGCGTTGGTCAGCTGGGGCGCCGTGGCCACCGGGTCGATTCCGGCCGGGAACTTCAGGCCCAGGTCGTAGAGGAAGAAGTCGCGCTTGTCCGCCGTCTCGATCTCGAACGGGCGCTCGTCGAGCACCTCGATGCCGAGGTTGTGGAAGAACGGCAGGATCGCGCTCAGGCTCTTCGGGTGGGCCATGTAGAGCTTGACGCGGGCATCCTCGCCCGGGGCGGCGTCGGCACCGCCGGCCGGGATGTAGACGTGCATGCCCGGGGCACAGCGGTCCGATCCGGCGGCGGTGGCGGCCTTGAAGGCGGCGTCGAAGTCCTCGAAGCGGCCGATGTCCTCCAGCGCGTCCTCGACCTCGAAGATGACGCGGTAGCTGGCGGGGAAGGCGTCGTCCCACTTGGCGGCCAGCTTGTCCGCCTTTTCCACCTCGTGCTCGCCGCGCAGCACCTGGGCAATGCCCTCCGGCCAGGACCGTGCGGCCCGCACCAGGCGCTCCTCGAGCTCCGCCGCGCTCACGGTGGAGACATCGGCTCCCCGGGGCAGGCGGATGCGGAAGAACAACCGGGCCAGCGCCGATTCGCTCATCCGGGCTTCGAAATCAATCGTGACGGCGGCGAAGGTGCGGGTCAGCTCCTCCTCGATCCGGTGCCGGACGGCGGTGGTGTAGCGGTCGCGCGGGATGTAGACCAGTGCCGACATGAAGCGGCCGTAGACGTCCGGGCGCAGGAACAGCCGCGTGCGGCGGCGCTCCTGCAGGCGCAGGATGCCGTCGGCGGAGTCGATGAGGTCCTTCACATCGATCTGGAAGAGCTCGTCGCGGGGGTAGGTTTCCAGCACGGCAAAGAGGTCCTTGCCGGAGTGCGAGTCGGGCGGGAAGCCGAAGTGGCGCAGCACCGCCTCGACCTTTTCACGGACCACGGGGATGTTGCGCACCGAGCCGGTGTAGACGGCGGAGGCGAACAGGCCGATGAAGCGGTTCTCGCCGTTGACGTTGCCGTTGGAGTCGAAGGACTTGACGCCGATGTAGTCCAGGTACGCGGCACGGTGGACAGTGGAGCGCGAGTTGGCCTTGGTGATGACCAGGGCGCTCTTCTCCCGGGCCTTGCGCTGGCCGGGGGTGGTCAGGTGCTGGATCTGCGCGTGGTTGGCGCCGTCGCGCAGCAGGCCCAGGCCGCTGCCCTCACGGTTGACCAGCACGTCCTCGCCGTTCTCCTGGACGAGGTCGTATTCGCGGTAGCCCAGGAACGTGAAGTTGCCGGCATCCATCCAGTGCAGCAGGTCCTCGGCCTCGCGCAGGTTGGCGATCTTCTCGCCCGAGAGCACGGTGTTGAGCAGCTCGGCGCGGCTGAGCGCCTTTTCGCGCATGGTGGGCCAATCCTCTACGGCGGCGCGGACGTCGCCCAGGATCTTGGCCAGGCCGGCGGCCAGTTCTTCGCGGGCGGCATCGGTGCAGCGGTCGATTTCGACGGCGATCCAGGACTCGAGGTAGGAGGCGTTGTCGCCCTCGGCCACCAGATGGGACAGGGCGGGCATGGCAGCGGTGTCGCCGCTGGCGATGCCGACGTGGGCCGGGACGCGCTCGATCTTGACGAGTTCGTGGGTGGCGCGGTTGCGCGTCACGACGAACATCGGGTGGGTGACCAGGTGGATGGCCGCATTCTGGCGGACCAGTTCGGCGTTGACGGAGTCCACCAGGAAGGGCATGTCATCTGTGACGATGTACACCACGGAGCAGTCCTCTTCATTGAGGACCTCCACCTTGGCGGCACCCAGGGCCCGGTTTTCGGCCAACGCGCGGTGCGCGTCGGCACGGGCCCGGAGCACGTCCGGGCTGTAGGCCGCGGCGTCCTCGGCGGCCAGATGCTCGTAGTAGTCGGCTATGAATTTCTCCATAGCGCCGGGAGCCAGGGGTGATTCAACCGTGTTGGAACCTGACGACATGTACAAACGCCTCCGTCATAAAAATGAAAAAAGACCGCCTCATTGCGGTCCCATCACCGAGCCTAGCCCTTATTTCCGGGGCCTGCT
This sequence comes from Pseudarthrobacter sp. P1, assembly GCF_050156935.1. Classification (NCBI taxonomy): domain Bacteria; kingdom Bacillati; phylum Actinomycetota; class Actinomycetes; order Micrococcales; family Micrococcaceae; genus Pseudarthrobacter; species Pseudarthrobacter sp. P1. The sequence goes on from NZ_CP189584.1 coordinate 1,891,071, forward strand.
GTGGTCTTTGCCACAGCAGATTTGCGTCCACGCTGGACGGGTGCACAAACAATGGCCCTGATCGATTTGCGCAGCGCCGATTCGGGGGCAACCTCCATCAACAACCGGCCCGCGAGCAGGGCCTTGTCCGTGGACTCGGCATCCCAGGGCAGGAAGTGCGACACCTGGAGCTGGGGGCCAAACCGCTCCCACGCCTGGGCCAGGGCCCGCTCCGCGCCGCGGCCCGCGGCGCTCCGGCGGACCTTGTTCAACAGCACGCTGATCTCGGCCGCGGGGTTGGCGTCGGACAGCTCGCCCAGCCCCCGGATCAGCCGCGGCATGCCGACCGCGTCGGCGGCCCCCACGGCATAGACGGTGTCCGCGGCGGCCAGCACCGCTAGAGTTGCCGCATTGCGCCGCGGGGCAACGGTGTCGTAGCTGAGTTCCTCATCGTTCTCGAGCGAGAATCCGCAGTCCACCACCGCTACCTCCGCCACCTCGCGGCAGCGGGCCAGCACCCGTTCCATGGCCGCCGCGCGCAGCTCCGGCCAGCGCTCGGCCCGGGTCAACCCCGTCAGCACGCGCATGGTGCCGCCGCCAAACACCACAGGCGCCGCCACCTTCGCCAACGCCGCGGCACCCAGCGAGCCGGCGTCGGCCAGTCGGCAGGCGTGTGCCAGCGAGGCGGATTCATCCAGCAGCCCCAGCACGGCGGCCACGCTGGCGCCGTAGCTGTCGGCATCCACCAGAACCACGCTCTTGCCCTCGGCGGCCAGTTCGGCGGCCAGGTTCACTGCAATCGTGGTGCGCCCCGGGGCACCCGTGGGGCCCCAGACGGCGAGGACGCGCGAGCCGTCACCGGGCCCCCCTCGGCCCGGGTTTCCCGCGCCCAGGCCTGGCTGCGCGGCGGCAACGCCGTCGGCCGCCAGGCGCACAGCGGGGCGGGCGGTCCATCCGGCGGCGGACCCCGCCAGTGAGAAGCCGCCTGCACTGGCCCGCACGCCTGCACCCGCCACGGCGCAGATTCGGGCCGCCAGCGCATCGGCCGCAATGCTCGGGGCCGCCACCTCCGCCCCGATCCCCTGCAGCCGCGCCACTTCCGCAGGGTCCTCGGCCAGGGCCAGCACGGCGACGCCGACGGCGGCCAGCCGGTCCACGAGCGTGGCCGTCAGCCCGGTGGTGCCGGCGGCCACCACAGCTGCCCGCGCCAGCCCGCTCTGGCATGCCGCCAGAAGGTCGGACAGCTCCGCGCAGCGGCGCACCACCGTGACGGGACCGTGCAGCCGCTCCAGCCCGTCGACAAGCTCTGCCGCGCCGGCGCCCACGGCCACGACAGGGATGCTGCTCACTTCCCGCCCGCCGGGTTCCACACCACGGCCACCTTGGCCTTGTTGGCCAGGGCACCGAGCAATTTGGGCATTTGGGCATCGGAGACCAGCACATGGAGCGCGGTGGCCTTGGTCGCCCCGAGCGCCGTCGACCCGGGCGCCAGCGCCGCGACCTCCGCCCCGGGCAGCAGCAGCTGCGGCTCCGCGTAGCCGTTCTTGGCGTCGGGCAGGGAGACCCAGACGTCCACCCGGCTGCCCACCACCACCTCCTTGGGCAGAGCGTCCTCGATGTTCAACCCCGCGGGCTTGCGGTCCAGGGCATCCACCCGCCCGAGGCTGGAGCGGGCCACCAGTTCGCCCTTGCCCACCATCCGCACGGCCACCTGGTGCTCCGGCAGCGCCTGGGCTGCGGTGAAGTAGGTTGGCTCGAGATCGCCCAGCCGGACCCTGACCTTCACCACGGCGTCCCCGGTGACCGGTTGGCCGACGGCCAGGGTCTCGCGGGCGGCGTACACCTCGGTGGTTTGGTCCGCATTGCCCACGACCGCCGCGACGGAGGCGATGGAGGCCAGCACCAGAAGCAGCCCCACCAGCAGCCGCGGATCCTTCCACGAGGGTTTCTTCAGCCGTGCGGCCGGAGTGCTTGCACCAAGGCTCATGGGACCCCCGAGAATCTGCTCCGTGCGGCCTGCTTCGTGGGCCGCGCCGCTCCCAGTCTTAGACACACCCGGTGGATTTGGAAAGGGCCGGCGCTGAATCCGGCGCAAATTGTGGACAAGCTGCCACGCCACGGCGCGGTGCAGGTGGCTCCTGTGCATAACGCGGCCAAAGGGGGCCAACGGTGGGAGAATGGGGCCATGCCTCGTTTCCTGACCCTTGCCGATGTTGCCGAGCAGCTGCAGATCTCCGCCGCGGCCTGCTATGCGCTGGTCCGCAGCCGGGAGCTTGAAGCCATCCAGATCGGCGGCCGCGGGCAGTGGCGGGTGGAGGAAACCAAATTCGAGGAGTTCATTGCGCGCCGCTATGCGGCCGCCGCGCAGATGCTCGACTCCCCGGCGCATGCCGGATCCAGCGACGACGCCCACCTGTAGCACCACCCTGGCGCACGAGCGGGTCCCCCGCGCCTCAGGCCGGCGGATCCGCCTCCGAGCTGATGCTCAGCACCGCAGCCAGCGCCACGGTGGTGTGGCCGGCGTAGTTGCCGTGCCGGCGCCCCGGTCCGTCGGCCAGCCGGGCGAGCACCAGGAAGTCCGCACCCACGGCGTCCAGCACCCCGGTCAGGGTGTCCCCGCCCGGTGAATCCAGCAGCACCATGGCCACGGCCCGGTTGCGCGCCAGTTCCCGCAGCACCGATGCCAGGGTTCGCTTCACAGCCCCCGCGGGACTGGCGATCCGCCGGCCGCCTCCCGCCATGGCGGCCACTGCCCGCGCGGGGACCAGGACGGAGCGCGGGCCGGTGGCCAGCAGCAGCCATTCCTCCGCGGCCGCTGCCACGCGCCCCTGGACCCGCATCCCCGAGCGCAGCATCAAGGACGCCTCCTCCCCCACCGCGCCACGGAAGAGGTCCGCCAGCGTGGCGGAGGCCATTTCCGCCCGCACCAGCTCACCCACCTCGGCCTCAAGGTCGCGGGCTGCCTCCGCAGCCAGCTGGCTTTCCATGTCCCCGAACAGCGCATCCCACCGCATGGGCACACAGTAGGGCCGTGCCGGAGGCCGGTCAAGGCGTCCGGTTGCGGCGGAGCTATGGACAATCGGGTCGAACTGGTTCAAAATCACTTCAATGCCGTCAAACATCGACAAACGATGTCAAAGTGCATCAAATGACTTTCGGAGAGGAGAACGGAGATGGAATCCCAGACTCGGGCGGATGCGGCCATGGCAGCCACGCTGCTGGTGCTCGGCTGTGCCGTGGCCGGATCCGGTGCGCTGTTGGTGCAGCGCTGGTCCGTACGCCAGGGGATGCACCAGTCGTTAGGGCTTGAGGATGCGCTGGGGCTGCTGGCGGCCGCCGCCGGCACCGCGGCCCTGCTGTGGTGGGCCGCCTCAATGGTGTTCGCCGCACTGTCCGCGCTGTTGGCCCGGCGGGGCTTCCACCGGCTCGCGGGGGCAACGGAGCGGCTGTCGCCGGCGTTCATGCGCCGGCTGGCCGCTGCGGTGATCGGCGCGGGCCTGCTCGGGGCACCATTGGCGCAGGCCGCAGAATCCCCACGGGTGGCCGGGCCGGTGCCGGGGAGCACCACAGTGGTGCAGCTTGCCTGGACCCCGCAGCCTGGACCCGGCGGACCCATCGATCCACTGTGGCGGGCCACAACGGCGGCTCCTTCCACGGCGCCCGGCGCCGCGCAGCCGTCCGGTCCGGCAGCCGCTGCACCGGCGACGCCCACCACTGCGCCCACCACTGCGCCCGGCGCCGCTCCCGGAACACCTGCCACCGCTGCGCCGGCTGCGCCCTGGCTGCCGCGGCAGCCAGTGGTCTCCCCCGGTGCACTGGCGCCGGCCCCCACGCGCCCGGACCCGGGGCCGGCCACCGTGGTGGTGGTCGCCGGGGACACCCTGTGGAGCATCGCCGCCCGTGCACTGGGGCCATCGGCCACCGATCTGGACATCGCCCTGGCCTGGCCTCGGTGGCACCAGGCAAACCGCGCCGCCATTGGTGCGGACCCCAACGTGATCCTGCCGGGGCAGGTGCTCACCGCCCCGCTCTAGATCCGAACGCCATCCGTCCGTTCCATACCCACCCGAGGAGATTGAGATGAATGCCAGCCTTGCACCCGCAGCCGCCCCCACGCCCATCCGCTGCCGCCCGGCCCCCATCCCGTTGGCGGAGTCGGAGGGGCTGGCTCCCGTAGTGCCTCTGCCCGCACGGATCCGCCCCGCGGACACCGGCGGACGCACCGGCGCAAACCCGCCCGGCCCGCACGCAGCGGCGGTGCTGCTGGAGCCGGCGCGTGCGGAGGCCGCGCTGGTGCGGGAGATGGCGAAGAAGATTGGCCAGGCCGCCGTGGAGGTGTTGGCCGGCACGCGGCCCATCGCGCAGCTGGCCCGCTGGCTGGACGCCCGTTCCTTCGATGCCCTGCTGGTGCGGGCCACCCTGGTCCGTGCCGCCCAGCAAGCCGCCGACCAGGCGGCATCCCAGCATGGCAACGTGACGGCGCTGCACCACAACCCGCTGGTCCGCAGCGTCCACTGTTGCCCCGTGGCGCCGGGCGTATACGAATCCGCGCTGGTGGTGGCCGAGCACCAGCGGGCGCGGGCGGTGGCCATGCGGCTGGAGCAGTCCAAGGGCGCGTGGAAGGTCACGGCCCTGCAGATTGGCTAGGTGCTCAGCCCCGCCACCCGGCGGAGCCTTAAACGCAGCGGACCCCGCCGGGTGGCGGGGCCCGCTGCCGTGCGGCTAGCGGCGCTTCTTCTTGCCCTTGCCGGCGTTGTTGGTGCGGCGGGCCGACGGCGGCAGGCCGTCGGAGGAGCTGCGGCGTTCCACATGCGTCTCGGCCACGCCGGAAGCATCGGGGGCGGTGAACTGCAGCTGTGCCGGCTTCTCGGGCGCTTCCAGACCGGGAGCCGTAAAGTGCACGGCCTCGTGGCTCTCGGGCTCGGCATCGCCGGAACCGGCCACGCGGGCCAGCAGCGCGGCGGGCTGTTCGGCCACGACGCCGACGGCGGCGGCCGGGGCCTGCTCCACCTGGACGTCGAGGTTGTACAGGAAACCGATGCTCTCCTCGCGGATGGCACCCATCATCGACTGGAAGAGCTCAAAGCCCTCGCGCTGGTACTCCACCAGGGGATCGCGCTGGGCCATGGCGCGCAGGCCGATGCCCTCCTTGAGGTAGTCCATCTCGTAGAGGTGTTCCTGCCACTTGCGTCCGACGACGGAGAGCACTACGCGGCGTTCGAGCTCGCGCATGGTCTCGGACCCCAAGGTCTCCTCGCGGGCCTGGTAGGCCAGCCGGGCGTCGGAGAGCAGCTCGGTCTTGAGCAGCTCGGGCGTGATGCGGCCCATGCCGCCGGCTTCCTCGGCGATGTCCTCCGGGGTGACGGAGACGGGGAAGAGGGTGCCCAGGTTGGCCCAGAGCACCTTGTAGTCCCAGTCCTCGGCGTGGCCCTCGGCCGTGGCGGCGTCGATGGTCTCGTTGATGGTGTCTTCGAGGAAGAACTGCACCTTCTCGTGCAGGTCATCGCCCTCGAGGATGTGGCGGCGGTCGCTGTAGATGGCCTCGCGCTGGCGGTTGAGGACGTCGTCGTACTTGAGCACGTTCTTGCGCTGTTCGGCGTTGCGGCCCTCCACCTGGCCCTGGGCGGAGGCGATGGCCTTGGAGACCAGCTTGGATTCCAGCGCGACGTCGTCAGGCATCACCGATCGGGACATCAGGCGCTCGGCGGCGCCGGAGTTGAACAGGCGCATCAGGTCATCGGTCAGCGACAGGTAGAACCGGGACTCGCCGGGGTCGCCCTGGCGGCCGGAGCGGCCGCGGAGCTGGTTGTCGATGCGGCGGGACTCGTGGCGCTCGGTCCCCAGCACGTACAGGCCGCCGGCCTCCAGCACGGCTTCGTGCTCTTCCTTCACGGCTGCCTTGGCGGACTCGAAGGCCTCGGCCCAGGCGGCCTCGTACTCCTCGGGGGTGTCCTCCGGGTCCAGGCCGCGGGCGGCCAGGGCGGCGACGGCGTTGAACTCGGCGTTGCCGCCGAGCATGATGTCGGTGCCCCGGCCGGCCATGTTGGTGGCCACAGTGACGGAGCCGCGGCGGCCGGCCTGGGCCACGATGGCAGCCTCGCGGGCGTGGTTCTTGGCGTTCAGGACCTCGTGCTTGATGCCCTTTTTCGCCAGCTGCTTGGAGAGGTACTCGGACTTCTCCACGCTGGTGGTGCCCACCAGGACGGGCTGGCCGGTCGCGTGGCGCTTGGCAATGTCCTCCACGACGGCGTCGAACTTGACGATCTCGTTCTTGTACACAAGGTCGGACTGGTCCACGCGCTGCATCGGCTTGTTCGTCGGGATCGGCACCACGCCCAGGGAGTAGGTGCCCATGAACTCGGCGGCCTCGGTCTCGGCGGTGCCGGTCATGCCGGAAAGCTTGTTGTAGAGGCGGAAGTAGTTCTGCAAGGTCACGGTGGCCAGCGTCTGGTTCTCGGCCTTGATCTCAACCCCTTCCTTGGCCTCGATGGCCTGGTGCATGCCCTCGTTGTAGCGGCGGCCGGCCAGGATGCGGCCGGTGTGCTCATCGACGATGAGGACCTCGCCATCGAGGATGACGTAGTCCTTGTCGCGCTTGAAGAGCTCCTTGGCCTTGATGGCGTTGTTCAGGAAGCCGATCAGCGGGGTGTTGGCCGATTCGTAGAGGTTGGTGATGCCAAGGTAGTCCTCGACCTTTTCGATGCCGGGCTCCAGCACGCCGACGGTGCGCTTCTTCTCGTCGACCTCGTAGTCGGTGTCGGTGTCCAGGCGCTGGACCACCTTGGCGAATTCGCCATACCAGCGGTTGGCATCGCCGGAGGCGGGGCCGGAGATGATCAGCGGGGTGCGGGCCTCGTCGATAAGGATGGAGTCGACCTCATCGACGATGGCGAAGTGGTGGCCGCGCTGGACGAGCTCGTCCTGGCTCCATGCCATGTTGTCGCGCAGGTAGTCGAAGCCGAATTCATTGTTGGTGCCGTAGGTGATGTCGGCGGCGTACTGCTCGCGGCGCACGGCCGGATCCTGGTTGGAGAGGATGCAGCCGCTGGTCAGGCCCAGGAAGCGGTAGACGCGCCCCATCAGGTCCGACTGGTATTCGGCCAGGTAGTCGTTGACCGTGACCACGTGCACGCCGCCGCCGGTGAGGGCGTTCAGGTAGGCCGGGGCGGTGGCCACGAGGGTCTTTCCTTCACCTGTCTTCATTTCGGCGATGTTGCCCAGGTGCAGCGCGGCGCCGCCCATGAGCTGGACGCGGAAGTGGCGCATGCCCAGCGTGCGGGCGGAGGCCTCGCGGACGGCCGCGAAGGCCTCCGGCAGCAGGGAATCCAGGGTCTCGCCATCGGCGTGGCGGTCCTTGAGCCTGTCGGTTTCGGCCTTCAGATCGGCATCCGTGAAGGTCTTGAAGCTCTCCTCCAGCGAATCGATGGCATCGGCGTAGACGTTAAGACGCTTCAAGGTCTTGCGGTCACCGGTACGGAGGACTCGTTCAAGAAGTGATGGCACGGATCTAGCTCCCAATCTGTGGTTGCCTTTACTGGCGTCTTCAGTCTACGTGAGAAGACGGGTGGCGCCGCCGCCGGGTTAGGCGTTGTGTCGGGTGCCCGGATCAGTGGGCGGCGGCCGCCCGGGCCAGCGCCGGGGCAAAGTCTCCGCGGGGTTCGACGACGACGCCCTCCAGCCCCAGCCAGCACGCCATTTCGGCCAGTTCGGCCGCCAATTCCTCCGCCGTGTGCGCCGGTGCATGCGGCTCCGCGTAGGCTCCCCGCACCCGCAGCAGGCCCACGGACCTGTCCGCCTTCAGGTCCACCCGGGCCACCATGTCCTCGCCCAGCAGGAAGGGCAGTACATAGTAGCCAAAGCGCCGCTTGGCCTCCGGCGTGTAGATCTCGATCCTGTAGTGGAAGCCGAACAGGCGTTCCAGCCGGCGGCGTTCAAAGACCATCGAATCGAAGGGGCTCAGCAGGGCCCGGCCCGCGGCCTTGCGCGGCACAGCGGCCCCTAGGTGCAGGTACTGCGGACCATCCCAGCCGCGCACCTCGACGGCCGCCAGGACGCCCTCTGCCACCAGCTGGTCCACCGCGGCGGCCGCCGGCCGGACGGGCAGCCGGAAGTAGTCGGCCAGGCAGAGCACGGTGCCGATCCCGTGGGCACGGGCGGAGGCCTCGATGAGCCGGACCATGGCGGCGTCCCTGTCCCCGACGCCGTCGTCCACGCCGTCGTCCGCGCGCACGTCCGCGGCACGCAGCGCCGGCGGCAGCACCCGGTCGGTGGGCGTGTAGCGGCGTTCAAACTGGTCGGTCCGCGAGGCCGAGGAAATGGCACCACTTTCAAAGAGGTCCTCGAGCACGCGCTTGACGGCATTCCAGTTCCAGCCCCATTGGTCCTTGCTGGCCGTTTCCGCATGCCCCACGGCCTCGGTGACCTGCCGCGCCGTCATCGGCCGGCCACCGCCGAGCACCTCGAGGATCCGCCCGGCCAGGCGCTCCCGCAGCAATGGGTCCATGGCGCCGGCGCCCACCCACGTCCTGTTCTGCCACAGCCGCAGGTCGGCAAAGTGCTCGGGCCGGATGAAGCTGGCCTCGTGCGCCCAGTACTCCATCATCTTGCGCGGATTCCGGCCGGCGAGCCGTTCCAGGATGCTGCGGTCGTAGTTGCCCAGCCGGGAGAAGAACGGCAGGTAGTGGCTGCGGGCCAGGACATTGACGGAATCGATCTGGACCAGCTGCAGGCGCTCAAAGGTGCGGCCCACCGCCCGTGCATTCACGGGTCCGGCGGGCCGCACCTTGGCTAGTCCCTGCGCTGCCAGGGCGATCCGGCGGGCCTGGGAAAGGCTCAACGCGGCGCCCATGCAGCCTCCTGTTCTTTATTTAGACTTTGGCCGGCTCGTCCGGGGAACGGTAGGCCAGGATCTGCTCGGCGGGGGCCGACTCCAGGTCCTTGCATTCGGCGTCCAGGGTGATCACGCCGTAGGTCCAGCCGCGGCGGCGGTAGACCACGGAGGGAACACCGGTGGCCTCATCGAGGAAGAGGTAGAAATCGTGCCCCACCAGTTCCATGTTGTCCACGGCGTCGTCCAGCGAGAGGGACGCGGCGGGGAAGACCTTGCGGCGGATCAGCACCGGTGAATCCCCTGCCGGAATGTCGTTCTCGATCTCGTAGGGCGAACGCTCGGTCGAGGAATCCCCGGCCCCTTCCCCGAGCGGCTGCTCATAGATGGGGGCGGAACTGCTGACCGGCGTGAGCGCGCCGGTGGCGGTACTCACTGCTTGTGGCGTGTGCCGTCCGTGGTGGACCTTCTTGCGGTCCTTCGCCCGGCGGAGCCGCTCCAGCAGCTTCGCGTAGGCCACGTCGAAGGCGGCGAACTTGTCCGGGGCGGTGGCCTCGGCACGGATCACGGGGCCACGGCCGGAAACGGTCAGTTCCACGGTGAGCTGGGTGTCGGTGGCGCGGGAGTTGGGCTGGCGTGAGACCTTCGCATCGATGCGCTGGACCTTGTCTCCGAGCTGCTCGACCTTGGACATTTTCTCTCCGGCGTACTCGCGGAATCGGTCCGAAACAGTCACATTGCGACCGCTGATCATGAACTCCATGGTGCCCTCCAGATGACTCAGGTGACACGACGGCCGGCAACGAAAAACCAAGCGTTTGCCTGACCGTCGACGGGTGGTTGACCTCTATGAGGTACCCGTTCACCCACGTTAGTTCACCCGCTGAGGATATTCATCTTTTCGTCATTTTATTTTTTCTGCGCGTTTGCTGGGAGTTCTGTGGGGATATTCCGGGAGCCGGCGGGCGGGCCGCGGCCAGCACCACCACCCCTTCCACCACTGCCCCCGCGGCGCGCAACGCCCGCGCCGCCTCGGCCACCGTGGCACCGGTGGTGAGCACGTCGTCGACCACCACGACACGCCGGCCCACGACACGGGCGGGCCGGCGCACGCGCATGCTGTGGCGGATGTTGCGCCGGCGCGCCGCCCGCCCCAGACCCTTTTGGCTGTGCCGCCGCCACGGCGGCTTGGCCCGCAGCGACAACGCGGCGGCCACCCGCACGCCGGCCGGCAGCGCCCGGCGCCAGCGCAGGATCCGCAGAAGCTCGGCCACCGGATCGTAGCCGCGGCGCCTGAAACCGGCGCCGGAGGTGGGCACCGGAACCAGCAGGAAACCCTCGGCGAGCTCCCGGCCGCCAGTGCCCTCCAACACGGCGCCGACCGCGCGTCCCAGGCAGGCCGCCAGCACCGGTCCGAGCCCGGTGCGGCCATGGTTCTTGAAGGCCAGGATGGCCTGCGCCAGCGGGCCGCGGTAGACGCCGGCGGCGACGGCGGGCAGCAGCACCGTGCCGGAGACATCCACCAGGGCCGGCGCACCGGCCGCGGCATCGAAGGGGTGGGCCGTGATGGCCCGCAATCCGCGCGAACACTCCGGGCACAGGGCCGTGTCCTCCAGCCCGCAGACGAGGCACTCGCAGGGGAACACCAGCACCAGGGCCTCGCGCCAGGCGGCCGCGCACCACTGCCAAGCGCGCAGCCACCGCGGCCGCGGCACTGCGCCGTGCGCCGCCGTCGTTGATCCCGGCCCGTCCCGTTCCACCAACCCAGCGTGGCGCCCGGCGGCGGGCGCCTCAAGCACCTGCCGGGAATGGGTGCGCCGGCGGCGGCGCCAGCGCGGCTGTGCAGGACCCCGCGGGACTGGACCCCGCCGGACAGGACCCCGCCGGGCAGGACTCAGCCGGAGAAGGAGGCGTCGACGACGTCGCTGGACTGCATGCCCCACGTATTGCCGACGCGGACGTAGACCTCGGCCAGGGTCTGCGCGGTGATCTCCAAGACCCCGGAGCCGGCGCTGATCCACTGGACGCCGTCCAGTGGGGTCAGCAGCGTGGGATCGGACTTCAGCGACAACACTTCCAGCGGGACCGGTCCGGTGGCCGACGGCCGCGCCACCGCCACCGAGGTCTCGCTGACCCAGACGCCCAGGGATGGATTGACGGTGCTGGGCAGCGTGATGGGTGCCGCCAGCTCCTTGGGCACCTCCCCGGTGCGCAGGATGCCGGCGATCTGGACGCTGCTGATGCCATTGAGCTCCGAAACCACCAGGGCACGGCTGCCGTCGCGCGAGATCCGCAGGGCCGTGACTGTGCGGCCCACCAGCCATTGGACCCGCAGGAGCACCGGCGCAACATGCGCGCCGCCGCTCTCCTCCCCCGGCTTGAAGGCCTGGACGTAGCCGCTGCCGTCCCCGGAGGCCGTCCAGACCCAATCCAGCGGCGAGAACGACGGCGGCGTCAGCGCTGCCCCCGTGGCGCCGACGTATTCCGTCTGGCCCGGAGCTGCGGCATAGACCTGGCTGCGGTCCCCGGAGAGGAACGCAAACGAGCGCTGGCCGTACGAAACGGCCGGGAACACCGGCACGTACTTGGCCAGCGGCGCCAGCCCGTCGATGGGCGCGACCCGGCCGCCGTCGTACGAGACCAGCTCCCCCTTGGCCACGGCCACCTGGGCGGTGGGCACGGGGTTGTTGATGACCAGCGCGGGCTGGCCGCCGGAAGGCCCCAGATCGATGTCCCGGGTGTCCGCCCGCAGGGTCACGGAGGTGACAGTGTTCAGGTTTCGCTGCAAGGTGACCAGCAGCTGGGCCTGCATCTGCTGGCGCGACTGGACCGAGGCCGAGAGCAAAGGGTCGGCGGTGAGATCGATCTGCGCCACGCCGTTGTTCACCGGCACGGAATCGCGTACCAGGCGGATGCCGTCCGGGAAGGCACTGGCCACCGCACCCCGCAGGTAGGGTGCCGGGCCGGCCAGCACCGCCCGCACAATGGCCGTTGCGGTGGTGGCGGCGCGGCCGGCCAGCCAGCGCACATCCGGCACCCCATAGGTGAAGGTGGGGTCGTAGAAGTAGAGCGTGTAGGGGCTGTAGAGCGTGGAGAAGTTGGCGGCCTGGAGCATGATGCCGTCCGGAACGCCGCTGATCCGCCACTGGCCGTCCACCTGGGCCAGGGTGAATTTCACCGTCTCCACGGCGCCGGGGGTGGAGGGGGTCAGGATGCCCGAGGAATCCACCACTGAGGCCACGGAGAAGTCCACGGTGTAGTCCCCCGCGGCGCTGGCCTTGGCCACCTTGAAGCCGTCGTTGTAGACCAGCGTGCGGGTGTCCGCCTTCCACGTCCCGGCCAGGGGCGGGGCCAGATACTGCCGGGCGACCTGGAAGTCATCGCTGACGCCGGTGCCTGCGGCCACAAAGCCCTCGATGATGGATTCGGGGCTGGCTCCCGCCACCGGGGCCACCTGCTGGAAATCGATGTTCACGGGGTTGTTGCGCACCGGGAGGGGATCGCTCTGGCCCACGGGCCCGTTGGTGGGGATGACGGCGCAGCCCGCGGCCAGCAGCACGGCGGCGGCAATGGCCACGGCGCGCAGGACCGCGGCGGCCCGGCGCCGTGCCCGGCTGGGGGCACGGTCCGGCGCGGGGTGTGGTGCGCGCCTCGGCGTGCGGGCCGTGCCACTCACTGCGTGGCCTCCTTCGCCGGGGCGTCGGGGCGGTCCGGGCCGGCCGGCGGCTCCGCTGCCTCCAGTGCCCGGACGATGGCGATGGAGCCGGTGGCCGTGGTGACGGCACCGGCGCCCAGGGCGCCGACGACGCCGATGGAGCCGGTGGCCGTGGTGACGGGGCCATGGTGCAGCGAGACCGCGCCGGCAGTGGACCCGTCGCCGTCGGGCGGAAGATGCATGGGCGAATGCTCCAGCACCGTCCCGCTGTGGCGCGGCAGGGTGAGCCGGAAGCAGGAGCCCTCGCCCTCCCGGCCCCAGGCCTCCAGCCAGCCGCCGTGCAGCCGGGTGTCCTCCATGGCAATGGACAGGCCCAGGCCGCTGCCGCCGGTGGTCCGGGCGCGGGCGGGGTCGGCGCGCCAGAACCTGTCGAACACCCGGCTGACATCGGCGGCGGACATGCCAATCCCGTGGTCGCGCACGGCCACCGAGACGGCGTGCCGGTCCGCCGCGACAAACACCTGCACCGGGCGGCCCTCGCCGTGTTCGAGCGCGTTCATGACCAGATTGCGCAGGATCCGATCGATCCGCCGCGGGTCCACGTCCAGCACGCAGCCGCCGGGGATCCCGGAGACCACGCTGAGCTCGGACCCGGTGGCCTCGGCCACCGGCGTGGCGCCTTCGATGACGTTGTGCAAGATGGAGAACATCTCCGCCGATTCCACGTCCAGGACGGCAGCACCGGCGTCGAACCGGGAGATCTCCAGCAGGTCCGCCAGCAGCGATTGGAACCGCTCCACCTGGTGGTAGAGCAGCTCGGCGGAGCGCTTGTTGATGGGATCGAAGGACTCGCGCGCATCAAAGAGCACCTCGGCGGCCATCCGCACGGTGGTCAGCGGGGTGCGCAGCTCGTGCGAGACATCCGAGACAAAGCGCTGCTGCATCTGCGAGAGCGTCCCCAGCGCGGTGATCTGCTCCTGCAGGGAGGTGGCCATCCGGTTGAAGGAGATGGCCAGCCGGGCCATCTCGTCCTCGCCCGTGACGGCCAGCCGCTCCTGCAGCTCGCCCTCGGCCAGCTTTTCGGAGACCTCGGCCGCCTGGCGCACGGGGGCCACCACATTGCGGGTCACGTACCAGACCATGGCGCCGATGAGCATCAGCAGCATGGCTCCCACCAGCCACATCACGGATTGGATGTAGTTCAGCGTGGTCTGGGCCGTGTTCAGGTCATAGATCAGGTACAGCTCGTAGTTGGTGCCCAGCAGATTGACCTGGCTGCCCATGGCGATGGCCGGGTGCGTGGCCGAGGGACCGGTGGGCAGCGGAATGGACTGCCAGAACTGGCCGCTCGCGTGGGTCTGCACCGTCTTGCGCAGCTCGTCGGGAATGATCACCGTGGTCACGCCGCCGGAGTCCGACGACGTGACGGCCAGCGAGTTGGTCTGGCCGGGGATCTTCACCATCAGGTACTTGCGGGTGTCGTCCGCCCCGCCCACCTCGAGCAGCTTGAGCGTGTCGCGGACGTATGTGGACACGCTCGGCAGATCGGACAGGTCGGCATTGTCAAAGCTCGCCTGGACCTGGGTGACGCCGCGCGCGGACTCCTGCTTGGCCTGCTGCAGGCGCTCCTGGAAGAGCCCGTTGGCGATCTGGTTGGCCAGGATGGCGCCAACGCCGACGACGGCGATGAAGGCGATCACCAGCGTCACCAGCACGGTGCGGAACTGCAGCGAGGTGCGCCAGCGCCGCCGCAACGTCAGGGCCGCGCGGCCAGCCCAGCAGAGGATCCATGCCCCGGCGGCCACCGCCGCCGTGCGCAACGACGCCAGGGACGGCCTACGTCCCTGCTTTGTAGCCAACTCCACGTACTGTCAACACCACTTCCGGAGCCTCGGGGTCTCGTTCGATCTTGGAGCGCAGCCGCTGGACGTGGACGTTCACCAGGCGCGTGTCGGCCGCGTGCCGGTAGCCCCAGACCTGCTCCAGCAAAAGCTCGCGGGTGAACACCTGCCACGGTTTGCGGGCCAGGGCCACCAGCAGGTCAAATTCCAGCGGCGTCAGGGAAATCCGCTCGCCGGCGCGGCGCACGGAGTGGCCGGCGACGTCGATGGTGACGTCGGCGATGCTGAGGGTCTCGGGGGCCTTGGTATCGCCCGGGCGCAGCCGTGCACGCACGCGTGCCACCAGCTCGGCGGGCTTGAAGGGCTTGGCCACATAGTCGTCGGCACCGGACTCCAGGCCGCGGACCACATCGGAGGTGTCCGACTTGGCTGTCAGCATGACGATGGGCGTATCCGATTCGGCACGGATCAGCCGGCAGACCTCGATGCCGTCCAGACCGGGCAGCATCAGGTCCAGCAGCACCAGGTCGGGCTTGCTCTGGCGGAAGATCTCCAGCGCCGCCGCGCCGTCGGGGCAGAAAACCGGGTCAAAACCGTCATTGCGCAAGACAATGCCGATCATCTCCGCCAGAGCTTCGTCGTCGTCGACGACCAAAATGCGTGCCTTCATATGTATATGTTCGCCCATCCCCACAGCAATGTCCGTATCCGGTCCACCCCAGCGCACGCCATGTTCGACGGACGCGTTCCTGCATGCGCCAGCCACGAGCGGCTAGGGTGATTTCAGAATCAACGATAGCCGCACACGGACCATGCCGCAGGACGCGCCGCTGTGGCATCGCTGGCCGGCACACAGTTTGGGGAGAACGCATGACGCAGGAACCAGGGTCCAACCACGCCGGGCCCGAGGACGGCCGGCCGGTCCGGCCTGTGCCCGCCCAGCCCGTTCCACCGCAGCCCCTTCCGCCGCCCGGCGCACCAGCGCCCGCGCAGCCGGCTCCCGCACCGGCCTGGGGCCAGGCCTCGCAGTGGGGACAGTACGCTCCCCCGCAACAGCCGTGGGGGCAGCCGCCCCAGCCGCAGTGGGGGCAGCATGCGCCCCCACAGCCGGGCTACCCGCAGAACGGCTGGGCCGCCGGCGGTGGCTACCTGGCCCCGCCCAAGCCAGGCGTCATCCCACTGCGCCCGCTCAGCCTCGGCGAGGTGCTTGACGGCGCGTTCCAGGCCGCACGGCGCAATGGCAAGGCCATGTTCGGCTCCGCGCTGCTGGTGCAGGCGGCAGCCTCGCTGCTCAACGCCGTCGTGCTGGTCCTCTTCTTCTCCGGCAGCAACTTCACCGCCGTGATCGCCGGCACCCTGCCCTCCGACGAGCTCGGCCCCCTGGTTCTGGCCTACGGCAGCAGCATTGCCGTGGCCGCCATGCTCCAGGTGCTGGCCCAGACCACGCTCCAGGGTGTGCTGGTGGTACCCGTGCTGCGTGCCATCCTGAACCGCCACACGGGCTTCAAGGAGATGCTCGCCCTGGCCCGGCCGCGCATCGGCACGCTGCTGCTGGCCGCACTGCTCTACATGGCGGCCTCGGTGCTGGCGACGGCCGTGGTGGTGGCGGTGGCGGTGCTCCTGGTTCTCTGGCTGGGCCCGGGCGGCATCGTGGCCGCGGTCCTGCTGGCCCTCACCGCCGCGGCCGCCACCATCTGGGCCGGCACCAAGGTCATGCTGGCACCGGCGGCCATCATCGTGGAGGACCTGGGCGTCCTCGCCGCCGTCGCCCGGTCCTGGCGGCTGACCACCTCCTCGTGGTGGCGCACCTTCGGCACCTACTTTGTGGCGGCCCTGATCGCCGGGGCCATCGGCGGGGTCATCGCCACCCCCGTCAGCCTCGTCACCAGCCTCGTCACCGGCATGGCCAACCCCAACCCCACCGAGGCCGACTTCATGGCCTCCTTTGCCATCAGCCAGGGTGTGTCGCTGCTCGTTTCCACCCTGGTGGGGGCCGTGACGCTGGCCTTCAGCTCCGGCGTGATGTCGCTGATCTATGTGGATCTGCGCATGCGCAAGGAGGGCTTTGACGTGGTGCTGATGCGCCAGATGGAGAGCGCCCCGTACGCCCCCGGCATCCCGGGCGCGTCGGGCCGCGGCGCCGGAGCGGGAAGCATCCCCGGCCCGGGCCAGCAGGGCTGATGCCCGTGCCCTCGTGGGCCGTGGGCGCCCTGGCCCGGCCCGGGCCGGCGGCCCTGGATGCCCCGGTGCTGCCCGGTGCCGACGAGGCCCGGCGCGAGCTGGCCGAGGAGCTGGCCAAGGGCGTGTACCAGGATGCCAAACCGGGCCTGGCCCAGCAGATCTGGGCCGCCGTGCAGGATTTCTTCGCCGGACTCCTTGACTCGCTGCATTCGCTGGACGGCAGCCTGGGCGTGCTGCTGCTCGTTGCCCTGGCCGCCGCCGTGATCGGCCTGGCCATCTTCTTTACCCGTCCGCGGTTGAACCGCCGCAACGCCGCCGTGGCGGCCGTCTTCGGCTCCGGCACCGTGCTGGACGCCCGTGCGCACCGCGGGCTGGCCGCCGCCGCCGCCGACCGCGGCGACTTTGCCGCGGCCGTGGCCGAACAATTCCGCGCACTCGTGCGCCAGGGCGAGGAACGTGCGGTGATCGAGGAGACGCCCGGACGCACCGCGCACGAGGCCGCCGCCGGGATGGGCCTGGCCTTCGGGCCGCTCGCGGCTGCACTGGACCGCGCCGGCGAGCTCTTCAACGGGATCCAGTACGGGTCCATGCCGGCTGCGGAGGCGGATTGGCGCTGGCTGGCCGAGCTGGATGCGTCAGTGGCCGCCATGTCCCCCTCGGTGCACGACGGCGGACCCGCCGCGCTGGCGGTGCCGCGGTGAGCGCCCCCGCCGCCACGGGCCGGGGCCGCACGGGCGCCCCGGACTCCCCGGACTCCCCGGATGGCGCCCCGGACGGGGCCGGCAGCCCGGGCACGGACGGCACGTTCCGCGCCGAGCAGCGGCCATGGTCCGCGGCGCTGCGTTCCTGGCTGCGCGTGCACCGCTTCTGGCTGGTGGCCGGCACCATCGCGGCCACCATCGCCGTCGTCCTCTTTGCCCTGGCCGGCCGGGGGCAAAGCCGCGCCGCCCTGGCCGTGGACAACCCGGCACCGGAGGGCGCCATGGCCGTGGCCTCCGTCCTGGGCCGGCACGGGATCACCGTCCGTCCCACCGATTCGCTCGGGGCCACGCTGGAGGCGCTGCGGGCCGACCCCGGCAGCACGGTGCTCCTCTACGACCCCGGCAACCTGCTCCCGCCCACGGGTGTGCGGGAGCTGCCGCGCGCCGCGGCCGCCGTGGTGGCCGTGTCCCCCGGGCCGCTGGCGCTGAAGGCCCTGACGTCCGAGATCACGCTGGCCGGCACACCGGCCCTGTCTGAGGGCACCGTCGACGCCGGCTGCGCCGCGCCCAACGCCGTCGCCGCGGAGCGGATCAACGCCCCCGCCGACGGCGGCCTGGGCCGGGTGCTGTACCGCGGGCCCGTGGTCTGCTTCCCTGACCCGGCGGCCGGCACCGCCGGCTCCCCCGCCGGGCTGCTGGCCGCCACCGCCGACGGCCGCACCACCGTGCTCGGTGCCCCCGCGGTCCTCAGCAACGCCTCCGCCGCGGAGGCCGGAAACGCCGCCCTGGTGCTGCGCACGCTCGGCGCACACAACACGCTGGTCTGGTACACGCCGTCGCTGGCGGACGTCCCGGCGTCGGACTCTCCGGCCAGCCTGTCCGAGCTCACGCCCGGGTGGGTGGCCCCGGCGGCCAGCTGGCTGATGATGGTGGGCGTGTTGGCCATGCTCTGGCGCGGGCGCCGGGACGGCCCCCTGGTGGCGGAGCCGCTGCCCGTGCTGGTGAAGGCTTCCGAAACGGTCGCCGGGCGCGCCCGGCTCTACCAACAGGCCGGCGCCGTGGCGACCGCCGCCGACAAGCTGCGTGCCGGGACCCTGGTGCGGCTGGCCAGGCATCTGCGCCTGGACCCCGGCGCCGGCCGCACCGCCGTGGCGGCCGCGGCCGCCGACCGAAGCACCCTGCCCGCGGCCCGCGTGCAGGACATCCTTTCAGCCCGCCCCGGCACCGAAAAGGCCCTGCTGGCCTGGGCCGCGGAACTTGACGCACTAGAGAAAGAGGTCACCGGCCCATGAATGGACAGTATCCCCAGGCCACCGCAGCCCCGGAAACTCCCGCCGCCGGCCCGGGCGCCATCGACCCTGCGAGGACGGCCCTGCTGGCCGTGCGGGCGGAGGTGGCCAAGGCGGTGGTGGGCCAGGATTCCACCGTCACGGGCATGCTGATTGCCCTGCTGGCCCGCGGCCATGTGCTGCTGGAAGGTGTGCCCGGCGTCGCCAAGACGCTGCTGGTGCGCACCCTGTCCACGGCCCTGAGCCTGGACACCAAGCGGATCCAGTTCACCCCCGACCTGATGCCCGGCGATGTCACGGGTTCGCTCATCTACGATGCCCACAGCGCCGAATTCCGTTTCCGCGAGGGCCCGGTCTTCACCAACATCCTGCTGGCGGACGAGATCAACCGAACCCCGCCGAAGACGCAGGCCTCGCTGCTGGAGGCCATGGAGGAGCACCAGGTGTCGGTGGACGGGGTCTCCCGGCCGCTGCCGGCACCGTTCCTGGTGGCCGCCACCCAGAATCCGGTGGAATACGAGGGCACCTACCCGCTGCCCGAGGCCCAGCTGGACCGTTTCCTGCTGAAACTGACCATGCCGCTGCCCGGGCGCGACGACGAGATCGAGGTGGTCCGCCGCCATGCGCTGGGCTTCGACCCGCGTGATCTGGCGGCCGCGGGCGTGCACCCGGTGGCCGGCGCCGCGGAGCTGGCCCAGGCCCGTGCCGCCGTCGCCGCCGTGGCCATCGCCCCGGACGTGATGGCCTACATCGTGGACCTGGTCCGCGCCACCCGCGCCGCGCCGTCGTTCCAGCTGGGTGTGTCCCCGCGCGGGTCCACGGCGTTGTTGAACACCTCGCGAGCCTGGGCGTGGCTGTCCGGCCGCAGTTTCGTCACCCCCGACGACGTCAAGGCCCTCACGCTGCCGGCGCTGCGGCACCGGGTGGGCCTGCGCCCGGAGGCGCAGATGGATGGCGTCCAGGTGGACGATGTCCTCTCCGCCATCCTGGCCACCGTGCCCGTCCCGCGCTGACGGATGGCGATCACCGGGCGGTTTGTCCTGCTGGCCCTGGCGGGGCTCGTGCCGATCATCCTGTTCCCCTCGCCGGGGACCGTGCTTCTCTGGGTGGGCGTCCTGGCGCTGGCCTGCGTGCTGGACCTGGCGCTGGCCGCCCCGCCGCGCGCCGTCGAACTGCGCCGCACCGTGCCCGGCAGCGTCAGGCTGGGGCAGGACACCAGCGCCGAACTGCTGCTGGCCAACACCTCCACGCGGACGCTGCGCGCGCTGGTGCGCGACGGCTGGCAGCCCTCCGCGGGGCCGCGCAACCCGCGCCAGCGCACCACCATTCCCGGCGGCGAGCGGCGCCGGCTGGCCGTGGCGCTGCGGCCCACCCGGCGCGGCGACCTGTCCACCCCGCACGCCACGGTACGTTCCTACGGCCCGCTCGGCCTGGCCGCCCTCCAGCTGACCATCGCCGCGCCGGGCACGCTGCGGGTGCTGCCGCCGTTCAATTCCCGGCGGCATCTGCCCGGCAAGCTGCGCCAATTGCGCGAGCTGGACGGCAAGGCCGCCGTCCAGATCCGCGGGGCCGGGACCGAGTTCGACTCGCTGCGCGACTATGTCCAGGGCGACGACGTGCGCTCGATCGATTGGCGGGCCACGGCCCGGCGCCGCGATGTGGTGGTGCGGACCTGGCGGCCCGAACGCGACAGGCGCGTGGTCATCGTGCTGGACACCTCCCGGACGTCCGCGGCCCGGATCGAGGACGAGCCCCGGCTGGACACCGGCATCGAGGCGGCCCTGCTGCTGGCCGCGCTCGCCGAGCGCGGCGGGGACCGCGTGGACTTTGTGGCGTTCGACCGCCGGGTGCGGGCCCGCGCCAGCTCGGCCGCCAAGGGCAATCTGCTGGCCCAGCTGGTCCATTGCATGGCGCCGCTTGAGCCGCAGCTCATTGAGCTGGACTATCCGGGCGTACCCGGGCAGGTCCGTGCCGTATCCGCACACCGGTCCCTGGTGGTGCTGCTGACGTCACTGGATGCCGGTGCCGCCGAGGAGGGCCTGGTCCCGCTGGTGGCGCAGCTGGCGGCCAGCCATGTCGTGGTGGTGGCCTCCGTGCGCGACCCCGCGCTGGAGCGGATGCGCAAGGAGCGGACGACGGCGGTGGACGCCTACCGGGCGGCCGCGGCCGAACACGCCCTGCTGGAGCGGGCCGCCGTCGCCGCCGCCCTGAAGCAGCTGGGTGCCGAGGTGGTGGATGCCGATCCGCACGAGCTCCCGCCGAAGCTGGCCGACGCCTACATCCGGCTCAAGGCCGCCGGACGGTTGTAGCGCCCGGTGGTTGACCGGGGCCCACGGCCGCGAGGGCCCCGAAGCGAGCGGCGCGAGGTTTGGGAGCAACTGGGGATCAGTCGGCCATGACGTCGTTGAGGGCGCGGGCGGTGCCGGTCAGGGTGGTGAGGACGGCACGGGCGGTGCCGGGCGTGTACCCGGCCAGACCGCCGGCCGGGGTGACGCGCAGCGCGGCCAGGTCCGTGGCGGCCAGGCCCAGCCCGCGCCAGGGGCGCATCACGGACTCCACCAGGCGCGAGACCTGCGGCGGTGCCGCCGCGGGATCGTCCACGGGGACGACGCCGGCCCACAGGCCCTTGCCGCCCTCGATGGCATCGGCCAGCTGCTCCCAGTCGGAGGTGCCCAGCCCGCGCAGCGGCAGCGCGAGGCCGTCGGCCTGGGCCCGCAAAGCGAGCTCCACGGGCTTGCCGGCGGCGGGCAGGGCAAAGACCACCTCGGCCGCCCCCCCTTCCCGGGCCGCGCGGACCGTGTGTTCCCACGCTGAAGCAACCTCGCTGCCGTCGATGGCCCGCAGCGTGCGGTAGCCGCTGGAGGTGGGGATGGCGCCGGCCAGGACACGGGCGATCTCCGGCTCGTCGATCTGGACGGTGATGGCGGCCCCGGGCACAGCGGTGGCGATCCGGGCCAGGTGGGCGCCCAGCCCGGCGGCCAGCGACTCGCCCAGGTCCCGGCGGGCACCGTAGTCCAGCAGCGCGCGTTCGCCGTAGTGCAGATGGATGGCCGCGGCCATGGTCCAGGGACCGCACAACTGGACCTTGATGGCGGGGCCGCGGCGCTCCTCGGCCCCTGCCACATCGGCCAACACGTTGATGTCCGAGGACAGCGCCGAGACGGCACGGCGGTGGTCGGCGCCGGGGCGGTCCACCAGCCGCCAGCCGAAGGGCTGGACGTCCACGGGAAGTTCCACCAGCAGCGCGGCCGTGCGTCCGACGTCGTCGGAGCCCACGCCGCGGTCCGGCAGCTGCACCAGATAGGGCAGGTGCGGGTCGCCCAGCTCGCCGCGGGTGATCCGGGCCGCCTCGACGGCGTCGGTCCCCGGCCAAGTGCCCAGGGCCGTGGCCGTCACCTGCTGCGGGCGGACCCGCTCAACGCTGCCCACTAGGCCCGGACGCCGCCGCCGTGCGGCTGGCCGCCCTGGGTTTGGCCATTCTGCGCGGCGCTGTGGCTCTCCGAGATGGCCTGGTGGTGGCGGATGACCTCGCTGATGATGAAATTCAGGAACTTCTCCGCGAAGGCGGGGTCCAGGTTGGCCGACTCGGCCAGGGCGCGCAGCCGGCCGATCTGGGCGGCCTCGCGGCCCGGGTCCCCCGCCGGCAGCTGGTGCTTGGCCTTCAACACGCCCACGCGCTGGGTGGCCTTGAAGCGCTCCGCCAGCAGGTAGACCAGCGTGGCGTCGATGTTGTCGATGCTCGAGCGCACCGACAGCAACTCGGCCATAACGGCGGGATCGATCTGGCCGGCCAGGGAGCTGGCGGCGGGGTCGAAATCGTCATCGGGCAGGTGGCTGGTGGTGGGTTCAGTCATGGCATCAGTTTAGGCGGTTGGCCGCGGGGGGCGGCAAACGCATCCACCCATTGACACTGCCGGGGGCCGGGGCTGTAGTGAAGGGAAGCCGCCAAGCAAAGGAGCACGGAATGAAAATTGCAGTGTTGGGCACGGGACCTGTCGGGCGGACCCTGGGCACGGCGTTTGCCGCGGCGGGACACGAGGTGGCCATGGGCTCCCGGGATGCCACCAATGAGAGCGCCGCGGCGTGGGCCGAAGCCACCGGAGGGAGTGCCCGCGCCGACAACTTTGCCGGTGCCGCAGCGTGGGCGGAGCTCGTTGTGAACGCCACTCCCGGCACGGTGTCGCTGCTGGCGCTGGAGGCCGCCGGGCGGGAGAACCTGGCGGGCAAGGTCTTGCTGGACGTGTCCAATCCGTTGGACTTCTCGGCCGGTTTTCCGCCGTCGCTCTCGGTGCTGAACACCGATTCCGTGGCCGAATCGATCCAGCGCGCCTTCCCCGAGGCCCGGGTGGTCAAGTCGCTGAACACGGTGGCCGCGCCGGTGATGGTTGCCCCGCAGGCCCTGGCCGGCGGGGAGCACGATGTGTTCCTGGCCGGGAACGACGACGTCGCCAAGGCCGCCGTGCGCGCGCTGCTGTCCCAGCTCGGCTGGGCGGACGGGCACATCCGGGACCTGGGTGCGCTGGAGTCGGCGCGCGGAATGGAGATGTACCTGCCGCTCTGGCTGCGCCTGATGGGCGCCACGAAATCGGCGATGTTCAACATCCGCGTGGTCACCGGCTGACGATCCCATTTAACCCACGCGAACCGTCATTTGTGGGCAGTGTTGTCCCGCGGGACTGCCCACAAATGACGGTTCGCGGAGGCGCAAGGCTAGCCGAAGAGCAGGGCGCGGTTGGCCTCGCGGCGCCGGGCCTGCTCCACCGGGTCGGGCACCGGCAGCGAGGCGATCAGCCGCTTCGTGTAGTCATGCTGCGGATTGCCCATGACCACGCTGCCGATCCCCTCCTCCACCAGCTTGCCCTTGTAGAGCACCCCCACCCAGTGGCTGAGCATGTCGACGACGGCGAGGTCGTGGCTGATGAACAGGGCCGCAAAACCGAACTCCGCCTGGATCTCCTTGAACAGCTCCAGCACCTTGGCCTGCACTGAGACGTCCAGGGCTGAGGTGGGCTCGTCCGCGATGAGCAGCTTCGGGTTCAGCGCCAGTCCGCGCGCCAGCGAGGCGCGCTGGCGCTGGCCGCCGGAGAGCTCGTGCGGATAGCGGTCCGCATAGGCCCGCGGCAGCTGCACCGCCTCCAGCAGATCCTCCACCCGCTTGGTGACATCGGCGGCGGAGCGGTCCTCGTGGATCAGGATGGGCTCGGCCACGCATTCGCCGATGGTCAGCTGCGGGTTGAACGAGGCCGCCGGGTCCTGGAAGACGAACCCGATGTCCTTGCGCAGCGGCCGGAAGGAGCGCTCCTTGAAGTTGAGCATCTCGTAGCCGAGCACCTTCAGCGAGCCGCCGGTGGTCTTGTTCAGCCCCGCGATGGCCCGGCCGATGGTCGTCTTGCCCGAGCCCGACTCGCCCACCAGGCCAAAGACCTCGCCGGCGGAGATGGTGAAGGAGACGTCGTCGACGGCGCGGAAGGACGGGCTGCCCAGCCGGCCCGGGTACTCGATCACCAGGTTGGTGGCCCGCACCAGCACTTCGGCGTCCTGGTGGGCACGCGTGGCCATGCCCTCCGAGGCCGAGTTCCGGCCCAGGTGCGGCACCGCGGCCAGCAGCTTGCGCGTGTAGTCCTGCTGCGGGGCTTCAAAGAGCCTGGTGGCGGTGGCCTCCTCCACGACATCGCCCTGGTACATGACCACCACGCGGTCGGCCAGGTCCGCCACGACGCCCATATTGTGCGTGATCAGCACAATGGAGGTGCCGTAGACGTCCCGGAGCTCGCGCAGGAGCTCAAGGATCTCCGCCTGCACCGTGACGTCCAGCGCCGTCGTCGGCTCATCGGCCACAATCAATCCGGGGTTGAGCGCCAGCGCCGCGGCGATGACCACGCGCTGCTTCTGCCCGCCGGAGAACTGGTGCGGGTAGTAGTCCACCCGCTTCTCCGGCTCCGGGATGCCCACCTTGCCCAACGCCTCGATGGCGCGGGTGCGCGCCTCCTTCTTGCTCACGTTTCCGTGCGCGCGCAGTCCTTCGGCAATCTGCCAGCCGACGGTGTAGACGGGGTTCAAGGCCGTGGACGGCTCCTGGAACACCATGGCCACCTCCAGCCCGCGGATTTGGCGCAGGTGGGCAGGCGTCACCGAAATGACGTTGTTGCCGCTGATCAGCACCGCCCCGGAACTGATGGCCGTCTCCGGCAGCAGGCCCAGGATGGTCTTGGCGGTGACGGTCTTGCCCGAGCCGGACTCCCCCACGATGGCCAGGATCTCCCCGGGCGCGACGGCGAAGGAGACATCGTCCACGGCCTTGACGTCGCCGGTGTCGGTGGCGAAGGTGACCTTGAGGTGTTCGATGCTCAGCACCGGACGTTCCCCCGTGGGATCGGCGGGGGCTGAAGCGTGGCGGCTCACAGGGCCACCTCCTTTGCGGGGTCGACGGCGGCGGGTGTGCCGGCCGGGGCCAGGGGGGCATTGCGGACCTTGCCGGCGCGGCGGCGCCCGCGCAGCCGGGGGTCATTGAGGTCGTTCATGCTCTCGCCCAGCAGCGTCAGCCCCAGCACCGTCAGCACAATGGCCGCACCCGGGTAAACGCCCGTCCACCAGATCCCCGCCGTGGCGTCGGACTGTGCGTGGTTGAGGTCGTAGCCCCATTCCGCGGCCGACGACGGCTCGATGCCGAAGCCCAGGAAGCCCAGGGCCGCCAGGGTCAGGATGGCCTCGGAGGCGTTCAGCGTGAAGATCAGCGGCAGCGTCCGGGTGGCGTTCTTGTAGATGTGCCTGGCCATGATGCGCACCGAGGAGGCGCCCACCACCATGGCCGATTCCACGAACGGCTCGGCCTTGAGCCGGATGGTCTCGGCCCGGATCACGCGGAAGTACTGCGGGATGAACACCACGGTGATGGAGATGGCGGCGGAGAAGATGCCGCCCCACAGGCTCGAGCGCCCGTGGCTGATGGCAATGGACATCACGATGGCCAGCAGCAGCGTGGGGAAGGCATAGATCGCATCCGCCACCACCACCAGGATCCGGTCCAGCCAGCCGCCGAGGTAGCCGGAGACCAGGCCCAGCGCCACGCCGATGAAGATGGACAGCAGCACTGCCACCACAATCACGAACACAGCTGTCTGGGCGCCCCAGACGGTGCGGGAGAGGACGTCGTAGCCGCCGGCTGTGGTGCCCCACAGGTGCGCCGACGACGGCGGCGCCTGGCTGATGTCGAACTTCTGGTTGAACCCGTAGGGGGCGATCAGCGGGGCGAACAGCGCGGTCAGCAAGAAGAGCGCTGTGATGACGATGCCCGCCACCAGCATGCCCCGCTGCAGGCCCACACTCTTGTGCAGATGGGAAATGATCGGCAGCCGGCGGATCAGCGGTTGGTCCTTGCGCGCCATGGCTAGTACCTCACCCTCGGGTCGATAAGTGCGGCAACCACGTCCACGATGAAGTTGGTCAGCGCCACGATCACGGCCAGCAGGGCCACAATGCCCTGGACGGCCACGAAGTCGCGCGCGGTCAGGTAGTGCGCCAGCTGGAAGCCCAGCCCCTTCCATTCAAAGGTGGTCTCGGTCAGCACGGCACCGCCGAGCAGCAGGGCGATCTGCAGCCCCATCACGGTGATGATCGGGATCAGCGCCGGCTTGTAGGCGTGCTTGGTGACCAGCCGGAACTCGCTGACACCGCGCGAGCGCCCGGCCTCGACGTAGTCCTTGCTTAGCGTGCCAATGACGTTGGTGCGCACCAGGCGCAGGAACACGCCACCGGTGAGCAGGCCCAGCGCGATGGCCGGCAGGATGGCGTGCTGGGTGACGTCGGCCAGCGCGGCCACGTTGCCGCTGCGGATGGCGTCCAGCCAGTAGATCCCGGTGGGTGAGCCCAGCTGGTTCAGCGCAATCTCGTTGGCGGTCTTGGCCCGCCCGGCCACCGGGAGCCAGCCCAGGCCCACCGAGAAGACCAGCTTCAACAGCAGGCCGGCGAAGAACACCGGGGTGGCGTAGAAAAGGATGGCGAAGACGCGCAGCACGGCGTCGGGCCATTTGTCCCGCTTGTAGGCGGCCAGCATGCCCAGCGGGACGCCCACCACCAGCGCCACGACGAGGGCGTTGAGGGCAAGTTCCAGCGTGGCCGTGCCGTAGGTGGCCAGCATGTCGGTGACCTTGAGGTTGTCCGAGATGGTGCGGCCAAAGTTGCCCGTGGCGATCTGGCCCAGGTACTCGAAGTACTGCACGATCACGGGACGGTCGTAGCCGGCCTCGTGGATGCGCTGGGCCAACTGCTCCGGCGGGAGCCTGTCGCCCAGGGCCGCCGTGATGGGATCGCCGGTGATCCGCATCAGGAAGAACACCAGGGTGACCAGGATGAAAATGGTGGGGAAGATCAGCAGGAACCTGATGGCCAGGTATTTGCCCAGACCACCGCCTGACTTGCCCTTTTTGGTGGGGAGGAGTTCATCGCCGTCTTCCGGCGGCGCCTCAATAAGCGTTGTCATTGGAGCTCTGTTCTTCGTTGAACGGGATGTGGTGCGCAGAAGTCTCGATCCGGCAGACCGCGGGCCCGCCGGGTGCCGGTGGAGGCGGGGTTCCTGTTGGACGCCCCGCCTCCACCGCCAGCCAATGTGGTGGTGATGCTACTTGGACAGTACGCCCAGGCGGAACTTGAAGGACGCGTCCAACGTGTCCTTCACGCCCTTGACCCCGGCGCCGGAGACGGCCACCTGGGCCCCCTGCAGCAGCGGGAGGGTGGAGAGGTCCTTGGCCACGGCAGCCTGGATGTCACCGATCAGCTTGGTGCGGGCCGCCGGGTCGGTGGTGGTCACCTGCTCCTCGATCATCTTCTGGACATCGGCGTTGCTGTAGTGGTTCTTCAGGAAGTTGTTCGCGGAAAAGAACGGCCGCAGGTAGTTGTCGGCGTCGGAGTAGTCAGGGAACCAGCCCAGCTGGTACATCGGGTAGACGTCCGTCGTGCGGTCCTTGGCGTAGGTGACCCACTCGGTGGACTGCAGGTTCACCGTGAACAGGCCCGTCTTCTCCAGCTGGTCCTTCACCGCGGCATACTCATCGCCCGAGGACTTGCCGTAGTGGTCCGGGTTGTACTGCAGGTTCAGCACCACGGGGGTGGTGACGCCGGCGTCGGAGAGTGCCTGCTTCGCCTTCTCAACGCTCGGCTTGCCCGTGCCGTCGCCGTACATGGTCTTCAGCGGCTCGGTGGCACCGGTGAAGCCCTGCGGCACGAAGGAGTACGCGGGCAGGTAGGTGCCCTTGTAGACCTGGCTGGCGATGGCGTCGCGGTCGATGGAGTCGGCCATGGCCTGGCGCACGGCCAGCGACTTGGCGGGATCGGCCTCGGGGGTCTTGGCGCCGAAGGGCATGGTGTCGAAGTTGAAGACGATGTAGCGCAGCTCGCCACCGGGGCCCACATCAACCTTGACCTTGCTGTCGCTCTTGAGGCTCTCGATGTCGGTGGCCGTCAGCGAGCGGGAGGCGACATCGACGTCGCCCTTCTGGACATCCAGCTTGAGGTTGTTGGAATCGGCGTAGTACTTCACCGTGACGTTGTCCGTGGCGGGCTTGCCGAGCAGGCCCTGGTAGGCCGGGTTGGCCTTGAAGCTGATGAGCTCGTTCTTCTTGTACGACTCGATCGTGTACTGGCCGGCGAAGGACTTGCCGGCGATGATGGCGTCGTCGTCGAGGACCTTGTCGGCCGGGAAGACGGTATCGTCCACGATCGGACCGGCGGGGCTGGTGAGCACCTGGGGGAAGGTCTGGTCGTTGCCGTCCTTGAGCTTGAACACCACTGTGGTGGCGTCCGGGGCCTCGACGCTGGCCAGGTTGCCCAGCAGGGTGGCCGGTCCGTTGGCATCGTTGATCTTGATCTGGCGGTCGAAGCTGAACTTCACGTCCTTGGAGTCAAGGTCCGTGCCGTTGGCCCATTTGAGGCCGGGTTTGAGCTTGACGGTGTAGTCCGTCGGGGAGGTGAAGGACGCCGATTCGGCGATGTCCGGCACCGGGTCGGCGCTGCCTGGCTTGGAATTGAGCACGAACGGGTAGATCTGGTTCATCACCATGAATGAGCCGTTGTCGTAGGAACCGGCCGGGTCAAGGAAGGTGACCTTGTCCGTGGTGCCAAATGTGATCGGTGCGCCGCTGGCGCCACCCGTTCCTGTACCGGCGCCCCCACCACTGGGGCCCGTGCATGCGGTCAGGGCCAGGGCCGAAACACCGGCAAAGGCAACCATGTAGCGAAGGCCCATCTTGTTCTTAGCCATCTGCAAACTTTCTGTCGACGAATGCGATGTGGTTCCGACGGGCGCATGGATCGCGCACCCTGTGATGTGAACCACATACGTGATGCCTTTGTTTCTATCAGACAGGGGCGGGTTTTTGGCCAAAGAGGAATAGTTGCAACCAGATGTTTATATTGCGTTCGCCGCCGCGGCCCGAGCGAACGGAGCAAAAACGGCCAATGCAGCCGCCGTTCGTTCGGCCTCATGCGCGCTAAAGCGCTCCATCAGCGCGGCCGGCTCCAGCCCCGCCGGCAGCTCCGCGGCCATCCCGCCCTCGTCCAGCCAGGCCGTGAGCAGGGCGGCGTCGAGCTCCAGATGGAACTGCAGGCCCATGGCGCTGCCCAGGCTAAAGGCCTGGTTGGGGCAGCCGGGCGTGCTGGCCAGCAGCGTGGCGCCCGCGGGCAGGCCTGCGTTGTCGCTGTGCCAATGGACGACGTCGGTGTCCAGCCCGGCCAGCGCGCCGCCGGCGACGGCGTCAACGGGGCCCAGCCCGACCTCACTGGTGGCGTTGAGCTCCAGCGGCGCACCCAGGGCATGGGCAATGATCTGGTGGCCCAGGCAGATGCCCAGGACCGGGACCGCCTGGGCCACAGCGGCCCGCACCAGCGCGGCCTCGTGGGCGAGCCCGGGGTGGCCGGGGGTGTCGGCGGCGTTCATCGGGCCGCCCATCAGCACCAGGCCGGCCAGCTCCGAGACGTCCGGCAGGTGCGGATTGTGCTGGTGGACGATGCTGCGTTGGTCGATGCCCACGCCCTGGTCCGCCAGCGCCGTGGCCACCAGCCCCGGCCCCTCCCACGGCACATGCGTCAAAACAAGGACCCTCTTCGGCTCACCATTCGTCATGGAGCCAAGCCTAGTGTTCGAGGGGCCCCGGCCGAGCGAAGCGAGGGTGGGGAGAACACTGGGCGCTAGTGTTCGAGGCGCCCCGGCGGCGGTGTCCTCAGCGCCGTTTCCAGCAGGGCCTGGGCATGCCAGCGCATCTGGGCCACGGCGTCTGCGCGCGACAGCCCGCCGATGTCGACCAGCCAGACCAGCGCCTCGATGCCTATCGCACTGCGGATCGCCAGCACGAGCGAGTGCAACTGCGCCGGGGGCAAGCTCCCATGCAGCGGCTCCAGCGCCTCGCCAATCCAGGCGATGGCACGCCCCTGCCGCAGCGGCAACGGCGGATCCTTGGGACCCCGCGGCTCCAGTGAGAGCCGCAGCATGGTGCGCTGCTGGGCCTCGGTTTCCACGATCAGGGCCGTAAATTCGACGACGACGGCGTCCAGCCGCAGGCCCGGATCCGCCGGTGCGTCGGCCGGGAGCAGAGAGGTCCGCGCCGTCTCCGGATGCGCTGCCGCCAACAGCTCGCGTTGGCCGGGAAAATAGCGGTACGCAGTGCTGCGCGCGACGCCGGCCAGCGCCGCGGCTTCGTCCACCGTGGGGGCCTCCCCCGCGGTCACCCGCCCGCGGGCCACAGCGACCAAAGCATCGTAGGTGCGCTGCTTTTGGGCCCGGCGTCCGGCGTCCTGGTAGGGGGTTGACATGGAACTTATGGTACTCCAGTCTTGTTATGAGACATTAGTCCCATAACAAGACTGCAACGCACAGCCAAGAGGCGAGTCCCATGGACACGAACAAGACCTTTGCACCCATCGTCCGCCAGCCGGGAGAAGGGGCCCGCCGCTGGTTCTACGGGGGCGGAGTGCATGTCTGGAAGGCCACCGAAGCGGAGACGGCCGGTGCCTTCCTGCTCTTTGAGGACCAGTTGTCGGCGGGCAAAACGACCCCGCTGCACACGCACCCCGGGTCGGATGAGACCATGATCGTCCTCAGCGGGGAGATCCTGATGCATCTGGACGGCGCCGAGCACCGGATCGGCGCCGGCGGCATGGCCACGGCACCGCGCGGCGTCCCGCACGCCTTCAAGGTGCTGGCGGATTCAACGCGGCTGCTGTGCCTGCACACCCCAGGGCTGTGCCAGGCGTTCTACTGGGATGCCAGCGTTCCGCTTGACGACGATGATCCGGGGCACGGCGGCGTCGACTTCGGCCGCGTCCGGGACTCGGCGCAGCGCAACGGGGGCATTGAGCTGCTGGGTCCGCCGCCGTTTGGTGCACCGTGAGGGTTCCGCACGCGCCGGGCACCCCACGGCGCATCCACTGGCAGGTGCGGCCGTCTTAGACGATATGAGGTGAGGGCCGGGGCCTTCTGTTTCACAGCGTTCGTGGGTTGCCAGTGAACAACCCCTTGGCCTACCGGCCTTCGCAAGGGTTGCATGGGTAGTGCCACATGTGACTTTTGGGAGGTCCCGGCTATGTACGAGCATACGTTTATTGGGTTGGATGTTCACGCGGTTTCCGTCGCGGGATGTGCGCTGGCCCCCGATACCGGCGAGCTGGTCCAGGCGCAGATCCACTCCGACCCGGCGGTGGTGTTGGAGTGGATCCGCCGCTTCGCCCCGCCGGTGAAGGCCGTGTACGAGTCCGGGCCGACCGGGTATGTGCTGGCCCGGTTCCTGCGCGAGGCCGGCATCGACTGCGTGGTCGCGGCGTCCTCGAAGCTGCTGCGGGCCCCGGGCGACAAGGTCAAGACCGACAAGCGCGATGCCCGTCTGTTGGCCGAGATGCTCGCCGTGGGGTCCGTCACCGAGGTGCGGGTGCCGACGCGGGAACAGGAGGACCTGCGGGACCTCTCCCGGCTGCGGGCCACCGCGGCGAAGGACCTGGCCCATGCCCGCCAGCACGTGAACGCGATCCTGCTCCGCCACGGCATCCGGTACCGAAGGAGACGAAGTGGACGAAGGAGCACCTGCTGTGGCTGCACCGGCAGCGCTTTGACTCACCGGTGCTGCAGTTCACCTACGAGGCCGACGTTGAACAGGCCGAACTGCTCGCAGCGCATCTGAAGCGCATTGACCAACGCGTCGCCCAGACCGCCAAGGACTGCCAGTACACCGCGGTGGTTGAGGCGTTGATGTGCCTGCGCGGCATCCAGGTCACGACCGGGTTCGGGCTCGCCGTGGAGATCGGCGACTGGACCCGGTTCACCGGGGCCACCATCGGCTCCTACCTGGGGCTCGTGCCCAGCGAGCAGTCCTCGGGCCAATCCCGGCACCAGGGACCGATCACCAAGGCCGGCAGCAAATACGGGCGCAAACTCCTCATCGAGGCAGCCTGGCAGCACCGGCGCCCCTACGCCCGGCCCGGAGCCCGGCTGCTGGGCCAGCTGGACCTCGTTGCCCCGGCCACCTGGATCCGTGCCCTGGAAGGCAACCACCGCCTCCACCGCAAATGGGAGCAGTTTGATGCCCGCAAGAAACGCTCCGTCACAGCCAACACCGCGATCGCCAGGGAGCTCGCCGGCTGGTGCTGGTCCCTGGCCGCACCCCTGCAACCGGGGGAACGCATGAACGCGGCGTGAAGAACGTGCCCTCCGGGCAAGTGGCGGTCGTGACGTGGCAGCACTTTGGGGCCAACTCGGGACAGCGCTATGAGCAAACGGGCCACACCGTTGATGCTCGATCTTAGACAGCGATACGCCCCAGCCGAACAATCGTCATGCGGTACCCAATCCGCGCATATCAGCCTGACACTGCAGTCGAACACACGACTCGCCAGCACGACCGCCACACCCGGACGGCACCCAAGGAAGCGGCCCCCAACACCAACGCTGGGAGCCGCTCATCTCTGCCTCTTGACCAACCTACATATCAGCGCTTGGCCCGGGCCCACTGCGGGTCGCGGCCAAACCAGCCGGCCAGCCGGTCGTAGATGGGGGCGTCCTCGGGCACGGGCACCTCGATGCCAAAGGTCTTGTCCCGGCCGCGGAATTCCGGGCGCAGCATGCGCTGGCTCCACAGCAGCGAGTGTTCAGCCAACGCCGTGTCGAGCTGGACGCGCTGGCCGGTGGCCTGCGTGAGGTCCCAAGCGTGCACGGTGAACTCGGCGATCTGCTGGCTGGCACGGCTGCGCAGCGGGGCCTCGCCGCCGCCGGGCAGGGCAATCAGCCGGTTCAGGTCCGCCGCGGCCCAGGTGCGCTTGAGCACCGCCGCGCTGTCGCGGAAACGGTGCGACCAGTCCGCGCCAACCACCGTGCGCGAGGCCTGCCAGTCGACGTTTTCGCCCCGGGCCGCGACGGTGAAGTTGTGCAGGTCCTGCACCACCAGGTGGTGCAAGAGCGTGGCAACATCCCAGTCATGGCAGGGGGTGGGCAGATGCGCCTGGTCCGCACCGATGCCTGAAATGATCGAGGCGCACTGCTCCAGTGCGCGGTCCAGCAGGATCAGTGGATTGGGGCCCGATTGGGGACTCATGCGGCACGTCCTTCCGTAGCTCTTCTCGGCGTTGACCGCAGTCTACGCCAGAGCGCAAAGCCCGGTGGGCGTATGACACAGTGCGCCGCAGGCACCGGATGCCAGCGCCCCAAAGAGTCGTGCCGGGGTGCTAGAGTTCCGGGCGCGCCAGCGAGCGGGCCGAGTCGATGGTGGCCTGGCCCAGCACGCGGCTGCCCTGGTAGAGCACCACCGTTTGGCCCGGGGCGACGCCGCGCAGCGGTTCCACCAAGGTGACGGTCAGGCGGGCCCGGGACACGCCGTCGTCGCCGGCCACCTGCTCCACAATGGCGCGGGCCGGTACGGGATCCCCGTGGGCGCGGACCTGGGCATAGCAGTCGAATTCCGCACCGGTGGCGACCTCGGCGATGGGCAGGCCGGCCCAGGAGACCTTGATGCCGCGCAGCTCGTCGATGGCCAGCAGCGCGTGCGGGCCCACCACCACCTTGTTCTCCTTGGGGCGGATCTCCAGCACGAAGCGCGGCTTGCCGTCGGCGGCCGGGGTGCCCAGCTTCAGGCCGCGGCGCTGGCCCACAGTGAACTGGTTGGCGCCGGTGTGCGCGCCGACGGTGGCACCTGTCTCGTCGACGATCTCGCCGTCGGTCATCTCGATCTTCTCGGCCAGCCAGCCGGCCGTGTCGCCGTCGGAGATGAAGCAGATGTCGTGGCTGTCCGGCTTCTTGGCCACGGACAGGCCGCGGCGCTCGGCCTCGGCGCGGACTTCGGCCTTGGACGGCGTGTCGGCCAGCGGGAACATCGAATGCTTGAGCTGCTCATGGGTCAGCACGCCCAGCACGTAGCTCTGGTCCTTGGCCCAGTCCGCGGCGCGGTGCAGCTCCGGATTGCCGTCCGCGTCGGTGAGGACCTTGGCGTAGTGGCCGGTGCAGACGGCGTCAAAGCCCAAGGCCAGCGCCTTCTCCAGCAGCGCGGCGAACTTGATCCGCTCGTTGCAGCGCATGCAGGGATTGGGCGTGCGGCCGGCGGCGTATTCGTCGATGAAGTCCTGGACCACGTCCTCCTTGAACCGCTCGGAGAAGTCCCAGACGTAGTACGGAATGCCGAGTTTTTCGCAGGCACGCCAGGCATCGGTGGAGTCCTCGATGGTGCAGCAGCCGCGGCTGCCGGTGCGCAGCGTGCCCGGCATCCGGGACAGCGCCAGGTGGACGCCGACGACGTCGTGCCCGGCCTCCACGGCCCGCGCTGCGGCGACGGCGGAGTCCACTCCCCCGCTCATGGCGGCCAAAACTCGCATTACTTGCCTTTCGATAGTCGTGCTGGTCGGGCTGGGGCCCCGGCCGCGAGGGACCCGAAGCGAGCTTGCGAGCCTCGGGAGCGGCTGGGGAGCGGGACCTGGTCTCGACAGGCCCGTCCACCGGGGCGCTCAGCCCCGGGTGCTTGCTGTCTGGATGGTGGACACATGGGCTGCCATGCCGGCCTGTTTGGCCATGGCGTGGGCGGCCGGCAGTGCGGCCACAAACTTCTCAACGTCCCCGGGCGTGGATGTATGCCCGAGGGTGAAGCGCTGGGCGCCGCGGGCGGTGTCCTCGTCCAGCCCCATGGCCATCAGCACATGGGACGGGCGCGGCACGCCGGCGGTGCAGGCGGAGCCGGTGGAGGATTCTATCCCGGCCATGTCCAGCAGGAACAGCAGGGAATCCCCCTCGCAGCCCGGGAAGGTGAAATGCGCGTTGCCGGGCAGCCGATACGCCGGGTTTTGTTGTGGGTCCGCACCGCGGAGCACGGCCTCGGGGACTGCCTGGCGGACGCCGGCGATCAGGGTGTCCCGCAGCGTTGCGATCCTCAACGATTCCCCGGCCAGGTGCGCGGCGGCATCGGCGGCGGCCGCGGCGAAGGCCGCAATCGAGGGCATGTCCAGCGTGCCCGAACGCACGCCGCGCTCCTGCCCGCCGCCGTGCAGCACCGGCACAAGTTTGACGTCACGGCCCAGGAACAGGGCGCCGGCGCCCACGGGGCCGCCGATCTTGTGCGCGCTGACGCTCATCGCGGACAGGCCGGAATCCTTGAAGTGCACGGGCACCGAGCCGAAGGCCTGGACGGCGTCCGAATGCACCGGAATGCCGTGCTCCCTGGCCAGGGCCACGACGTCGGCGATCGGCTGGATGGTGCCGACCTCGTTGTTGGCCCACATCACCGTGACAAGCGCGACGGTGTCCGCACCGCCGTCGGCGAGCTCTGCGGCCAACGCGTCCAGGCGGACGGTGCCGGTTTCATCCACGGGCAGCCAGACGGCCTCGGCGCCCTCGTGCTTCTGGAGCCATTCGACGGCGTCCTGCACGGCGGCATGCTCAATGCTGCTGGCCAGGATCCGGGTGCGGCGGGGATCGGCGTCGCGGCGCTGCCAGAACAGGCCCTTGACCGCCAGGTTGTCCGCCTCGGTGCCGCCGGAGGTGAAGATGACCTCGGAGGAGTGGGCGCCGGCCGCTGCGGCAATCACCTCGCGGGACTGCTCCACCGTGGCCCGGGCACGACGGCCGGAGCCGTGCAGCGAGGACGGGTTTGCGCTGCGGCTGAGTTCTTGGGTGAGTGCGGCGAGGGCCGGGGCCGAAAGCGGCGTGGTCGCCGCGTGGTCTAGGTACACGGGCACCCATCAATTCTACGGCACGGAAACCGCCGGGCTACCGGAGCCGTTTCGGTGCCGCCGGACCGGTGCAACCGCAAGCGGACCGGGACTATCCGGCACTACCGGACCCTTTCGCATGTGGCCTACCATGGGGAAGCCGAAGGGCCCCCGGGGTCCGTGTGCCGTCAGGTCTGCGCCCGCACCACGCCGATCCGATGCCGAGCCCTAGAGGTCTAATCCGCGCAACGGAAACCGAGGGAAACCGATTGGCAGACGCAGACGACGCGCAAAAGGCACGGGATGCAGCCCCCCGGCCAATGGTCGAGCGCAGCCGGTTCGGCGGGCCTGAGCGGCCCAAGGCGCGCGACGACGAGGAGAACCGTCCACCGATTTCCAGCAACGAGCTGCTAAGCAAGGGGCCAGCCGAACTTGCCGAGAACCGCGGCCCTCGAGTCAATTGGCCCGTCTTGGTCATCTCCTCGGCCATTGTCATCATTTTCTCCATCTGGGCGATGGTTATGCCCAGCAACGCAGTGGACACCATGCATTCCGTTGTCACGTGGATTGCCGCGAACCTCGGCTGGTTCTACGTCCTCACGATCACCTTGGTCGTCCTCTTCGTCCTGTGGGTGGCCTTCTCCAGGGAGGGCAGCGTCCGGCTCGGCCCCGACCATTCCCGGCCGCAATACAACCTGTTCACGTGGGTCGCGATGCTCTTCGCGGCCGGAGTGGGCATCGACATGCTCTTTTTCTCTGTGACCGGACCGGTCGCCCAGTACATCTCTCCTCCCTCTGGCACACCGAAATCTGCCGAAGCCGCCCGGGAAGCAGTGGTCTGGACGATGTTCCACTACGGTGTGGCCGGCTGGTCAATATATGCGCTCCTGGGCATGGCAATGGGATACTTCGCCTACCGCTGGGGCATGCCACTTTCCATCCGGGCTGCCCTCTACCCGCTCCTGGGCAAGCGGGTCCGCGGGGCCACCGGCGGTGCCATTGACGTCTTCGCCTTGGTGGGCACCGTGTTCGGTGTGGCGACCTCGATGGGGATCGGTGTCGTGCTGCTCAATGTCGGCTTTGCCTGGCTTTTCGGCTTGCAGGAAGGACGTGCACTGCAGATTGCCCTCGTGATCGTCGCCGTGGTCATGACCATCGCCGCATGCGTTTCGGGCGTGGACAAGGGTATCCGGTTGATTTCCGAGCTCAACCTTTGGTGCGCGGGGGCAATGATGGTCTACATCCTCGTCACCGGCAAAACTGCATTCTTGCTCAACGCGATGGTTGAGAACATCGGCCGCTTTCTCTTCACCCTGCCGGAGCGCACACTGCAGACCTTCGCCTATGAGGACTCCGGCTCGGCATGGATGG
The DNA here is from genome assembly GCF_050156935.1 of Pseudarthrobacter sp. P1. Classification (NCBI taxonomy): domain Bacteria; kingdom Bacillati; phylum Actinomycetota; class Actinomycetes; order Micrococcales; family Micrococcaceae; genus Pseudarthrobacter; species Pseudarthrobacter sp. P1. The sequence goes on from NZ_CP189584.1 coordinate 1,928,081, forward strand.
GCGGCTGGACACTGTTCTTCTGGGCCTTCTGGCTAGCGTGGGGACCGTTTGTCGGGCTCTTCCTGGCGCGGATCTCCCGCGGACGGACGCTGCGCGAATTCGTCATCGCCGCCATCACGGCACCGGTGCTGTGCGATTTCTTCATCGTCTCAATCTTCGGCAACAGTGCCCTCCGCGAGGTCCTTGATGGGAATGTGGAGTTTGCGCGGCTGGCCATAGCAAGCCCCGAGCACGGCTGGTATGCGCTCCTGGAAATGTTCCCGGGAGCCCCGTTTCTGATCGGACTGGCCACGCTGTCCGGCATGCTGTTCTACCTCACCAGCGCCAATTCCGGTGCGATGGTGATGGCTAACTTCTCCTCCTCGATCCCCGATCCTGCCGTGGACGGCGCGAAGTGGCTGCGCATCTTCTGGGCCTTGATTACCGCGCTTCTCACGGTGGCCATGCTCGTGGCCGGCGGCGTGGTGACGATGGAGTACGCGACGCTCATTTTTGCCTTTCCGGTGACGATCATCGCCTACCTCGTCATGGCCTCTTTCTCGAAGGTGCTCAGGATGGAGCGGGCCGAGCGTGAGAGCCAGGTGATGCGCCGGCATTCAGTTGCTGCGCACGGAGGCCAGACCCCGGAGAAGACCTGGCGCCAGCGTCTGGCGCAGCTGCGCTCCTACCCGTCAAATAAGGCCGTGGCGCAGTACGTCGAGCGGATTGTGCAGCCGGCACTGCAGGACGTGGCCATGGAATTCAACGAGCTTGGCTATGACGCTGAGCTCACGACCAGGGCTAGTGCGGAAACCGGCATCGATGAGCACACCCTTGTGGTCACCATGGAAGATCACCGCAATTTCCACTATCAGGTGGCAGCGGTCGAGGCACCCGTGCCGATGTTCGGTGGACGCAGCATGCCACGGGAGATCGACGTATATTACAGACTCGAAGTGTTCACCCAGACCGGCACGGAGGGCTATGACCTCATGGGCCTGAGCCGCCAGCAGGTCATCAACGATGTCCTGGACCGGTACGAGGCGCATCTGTCGTTCCTCCAATACTCCAACGAGCATGCCTACCCGTCGGAGATCACGCCACCTGTGCCACCGTCAACCGGCGCCATACCGCACGTGCCCAAGAACGTCGGGGACGTGGAGCGGATCGACGAGTGATTGCCCTGCCGCGGACAGCGCCTGATGCACTTGGGCGGGTGCCGGTGTGGGCGGGCTCCCAGTAGCGCCTCGCCTTTCATTGTGTGGCTTTGCCCCAAGCGGGACATCCCGGGAATGATGCCGGCGGCCTGGGCAAAGAGCCGGTCCACGGCCACGCGGCACGGGGACCATTCGGACCCACTCAGCCAGAGGACGCGGTGCCCGCGGCGGTAGACGGCCGCGACCTGGTGGATGGCGGTGATGTCCGCCAGCAGGTTCCCTCTGACGGCCAGCAGGTCAGCGTCAAGGCCCGGGGCGATCCGGCCGACCCGGCCGTCAAGGCCGCATGCCTGGGCCGCCGTGCCGGAGGCGGCCGCCAGCGCCCCCGCGGCACCGACCCCCGCCTGGGCCAGCTGGACCACGGCATGCGGCAGGACCGTGTGTGGCTTGGCCGGGGCGACGCCGCTGTCCGGGCCGAGCGTAATCCGCACCCCGCGGTCCGCCATGTTTTTCATGTGCACCAGGATCCGCGGAATGAGCCTTTCCATGAACGGATCGATGTCCACCCCCGGAACCTGCCCGAGGGTCACCGAGACAATGGTTCCGGCACGTGCAATGGCCTCAATGACCTCTGGATCGGGCTCAAAGCCGCCCGCGGTCATGAAACTGGCATGCTCCAGGGTGTCGAAGCCCGCCGCAAGCGCATCAATGATGCCCTGCCGGCCGTGCGCATGGGCCGCGGCCGGCAGACCGTGGGAGTGGGCCTGGTCCACGGCCATCCGCAGTTCCTCCAGCGCATACTGCGATTCGTACGGTGCCGTGGTGGGGGTCATCCGACCGCCGGTGGCCATCACCTTGATGACGTCCACGCCGTGCCTGGCATGCTCGTCGACGGCGGCGCGGATCTGGGCCGCACCGTCGGCCTGGCAGCCCAAGGAACCAGCAATGCCCGCCCGTGGTGGTGATGGGCGGGCCGGCGGCAAGGATGCGCGGGCCGGCTCCCGGGTGCGCCACGGTTTCGCCGCGGATCCGCAGGGACAGGTAGTCCCTGTCGCCCAAGTCCCGGACCGAGGTGATGCCGTGGTCCAGCATGGACCGCGCCCGTGCCCGCATGCCGGCCAGCAGGGCCTCCTCCGAGGCATTTTGCACGTTCTCGGCCGCCTGGCCACTGGCGTCGAAGGCAAGGTGGGTGTGGGTGTCGATCGGGCCGGGCAGCAGGGTGGCATCCCCCAGATCGTGGACCGGCATCTGGTCCGCAGACACCCTTCCGGACCGTTCGACGGCGCTGATGCGCCCGTTCTCGATGACAACCGCCGGATACTCGGCATCGAGCAGGGAAGCCCCGTCAAAAAGCCGGCGGGCCCGGACCGCAAACCGGCTGGAAGCAATCGATGGACGGTTCATGGTGGCGCCTTCCCCAACGGTGGTTCCTGCCGACACGGACAGCACAACATCTGGCCGGCCCGGCGTCAATGCCCTGCCGCGTCCCACGCCGGTCGAGCCCTTCAAGACCCCCGCCACCCCCGCTGGTCGAGCGGGGGGCCCACTGCCGCGAGGGACCCGCAGCGAGCTTGCGAGCTGTGGGAGCGGCTGGGGACCGAGACCCCCGCGGCCGACGGCGAAACCCGGGGGATACTCCCGGCCCACCGGAATTCGGCTCCGCAAGCTCCGCTGCGCTCAACCACCGGAATCGCCCGGCAGTGGGTTGACGGTGTCGGCGTGCCAGGCAAGGTCTGTGGCCAGCTCCACCGGGAGGGCCTCCAGGCCGGGGTGGGCCACAATCGCGGCGATGAGTTCCCGGCTGCCGCCCACGAGCGTGGAGTCAAAGTCAATCTCCGTCGCCAGGCACCAGGCGCGGTCTTCGGGCCAGGCCAGGTTGGGGCTCTGGGTGAACTGCGGCAGCGCCTCCCCGTTCCACGGCGGGGCCGCCAGCCCGGCAATGGTGCTCCGCTCCACATAGAAGCACCGGTACCCGTTGGCCACGTCCACCATGGAACTGTCCAGCATTTCCTCGCTCAACCCACGCAGTTGCATTTGTCGAAGCGCAAGGTCGAAAGCCTCCTGGATCTGGGCGGCAGTGGCCGCCGCGCCCTCCTCGGCGGCCGGCACATAGCTGACCGATGTTCCCTCGTGCAGCCCGCCCCAGCCGTCCCAGATGGCCAGGTAAACATCCCCGGGCGTGGACGTGAAACGGCCAACGACGTCGGCCAGGGCAGCGAGCGCAAAGGGCTCCAGCCTCCCCTCGATGGGGTTGCCGTAATGCTGGTCGCCCAGGATCAGTTGTTCGCCGCGCGGCAGGCCTGTGATGGCGGCGAACTGCACGGCCGGGTGGATGGTGCGGCCGGTCTTTGCCGCCACGTCCGCCCAAGTGGTGGTTCCAAAGTGGAAGGTGCCGTTGATGTCCAGGGTGTTCATCACCACCGGATGCAGGATGCGCACATACGCCTCAAAGCTGTCCGGCACCGTTGCGGCCACGGTGGAGCCGGCCAGGCCGCGGCGCTCGCGCGAGTGGTACGGCGCCAGGGCATCGGCGATCCAGCAGCCAGGACCATCCCCCCACAGATTCCATGCGGCCACCCTACCCGGGTCTCGACCAGTTCGACCAGCGGTGGTTTCGGCGAACTCGACCGCCGGCGGCAGGGAGGGATTTTTGTAGGCGACGTCAAGGGACCTGAGGCCGCTTGCGGCCTGGGGTCACAGTCGCCGGAAAATCCTGGACTGCCGACCAACGAGGTCAGGTGCGCTCGATCCGGGCGCAGCAGAACGCGCCGCCGGGATCGGGCACCACCTGGAGTCCGGCATCGGCGCAGCCGGCGAGCGCACCGGCCAGCAGCGCGCCGTTGAGCGAGCACACCACCTCGGTATGGTCCCTTGCCAGCCGGTGGAAGGGACAGTTGGCCAGCACGTAGCCGCCGTCGCCGTCGTCCTGCGGCGCATACCCGGTGGCGTCCAGCACCGCTGCCATGCTGCCCTCGCGCTCCCCCAACTCCACGCCGGCGGCGAAGGCCACCTCCCCCAGTGCGTCCGCCACGGGGCCGCCGGTGGCGATGGACCGTTCCACGGCGCGGGCCAGCAGTACAGCGGCCAGATCGTAGTGGCGCTCGGGAACGGAGGCGGCAACCTCGGCGACGGCGGCACGGTACAGCTTGGCCGGGCGCCCCGAACCCGGACCGGTGCGCGGGCCCAGCTTGCGGAACTCCACCTCGAGCAGTCCGGCGTCCACCAGCCGGTCCAGCTGTGCCAGCGCCGTGCTGCGCGGCAGGCCCAGAGCGGCGGCGCAGTCCTCCCGCCCGAGCGGTTCCGCGCTCGTCTGCACCAGCCGGAACAGTGCCTTGCGGACGGGATCGCCCAGGGCGGCGACGGCGGCCAGGCGTTGCGGTTCGGCCATCTGCGCCATGGGAGCCTCCTCGGGTGCGTTGGTGGACATGTTCAGTCACAATAGCTTGACCATTCGAGTCTGCACTTCTAAAGTCGGAAAAACAAGCTTTAGAAAGGGAGTGCGATGGCCATCCAAAGCACGCAGAGCAGCGCTTTGTCCGACGACGGCGGGACCCTGGCCGAATTTGCCCAGGAGTTCGGCGGACCGGCCACCGGCGCCGGCATCGACCTGCCGGCCGCCGAGGCGGCCATCGCGGACTTCCTGCGGGCACTGGGCCGGGACACCACCGATGCCCACTTGGCCGACACTCCGCGCCGGGTGGCAGCGGCCTACGCCGAAATGCTCACGCCCCGTCCGACGTCGTGGACCACGTTCCCCAACGACGAGGGCTACCAGGGCCTGGTGCTGGTGAAGGACGTCCCGTTCAACTCGCTCTGCCAGCACCATCTGCTGCCCTTCCGCGGCGTCGCGCACATCGGCTACCTGCCCGGCGAGCGCCTCTTTGGCCTGTCCAAGCTGGCCCGCGGGCTGGAGCTCTTCGCCAAGGACCTGCAGGTGCAGGAGCGGTTGACCCAGCAGCTGGCGGACTGGCTCGAGGAAACCCTGGCGCCCCGGGGCGTGGGCGTGGTGCTGGAGGCCGAGCACATGTGCATGTCGCTGCGTGGCGTCCAGTCCGCCGGCACGCTGACCCGCACCTCCGTCTTCACCGGCCTGCTGGAACCCGGCGGCCCGTTGCGCCGCCAGTTCCCCCAGTAGCCCGCCACCCGCGCGAGCCTGCCACCCGCCCCGCGCACCGGACTGCCAGAGCGCCGTTCCACCGGACCGTGCCGCCGTTCCACCACCGTTCCACAGTGGACGGTTCCCACGGCGGCTGCTCCGGCGGAGAATCTAATCAAACCGTCCCCCAGACGAAATGAGCAGCACGATGACAGCAGCACCAGCACAAGGGCACGTTGAGCACTCCATGGTGATTGTGGGCGGTGGACTGGCCGGCGCCACGGCCGCGGCGTCGCTGCGGGCGGACGGCTTTGCCGGTGCCATCACCATCGTGACGGAGGAGGCGGAACTGCCGTACCAGCGCCCGCCGCTGTCCAAGGGCTTCCTGGCCGGCAAGGAGGGCGAGGAGGCGCTCTACCCCTATCCGGCGCAATGGTACGAGGACCACAGCGTGGAATTGGTGACGGCGGACCCCGCCACCGGCGTCGACCCTGCCGGCCACACCGTCACCTTGGCCAGCGGGCGCACCCTGCACTACGCCAAGCTGCTGCTGGCCACCGGCGCCAGCCCGCGCGTGATCCCCCTCCCGGGGCTGGAGCTGGACGGCGTGCACTACTTCCGGACCAAGGCCGACAGCGAGGGCCTGAAGGCGCTGCTCTCCGCGGGCGGGCACAAGCTGGTGCTCATCGGCTCGGGCTGGATCGGGATGGAAATCGCCGCCACCGCCCGCGAGCTCGGCAACGAGGTCACCCTGCTGGGGCTTGAAGACGTGCCGTTGAGCGCGGCCATCGGAACCGAGCTGGGCAAGGTGTTCATGGACAGGCACCTTGAGGCAGGGGTCCAGTTCCGGCTGCCGGCCTCCGCCGCGTCCATCAACGGGGCCGACGGCGGCAGTGCCGGCAAGGTGGCCAGCGTGACCACCAGCACCGGCGAAACGATCCCGGCGGACCTGGTGGTGGTTGCCGTCGGCGTCGTCCCGAACACCGCCCTGGCCCAGGCGGCCGGACTGGCCATCAGCAACGGCATCGAGGTCAACGCCCACCTGCAGACCTCGGCTCCCGACATCTTCGCCGCCGGGGACGTGGCCAACGCCCTGCACCCGGCCACCGGCGCCCACGCACGCAGCGAGCACTGGGCCAACGCGATTGCCGGCGGCAAGGTGGCGGCCCGCTCCATGCTGGGCATGAACGCCGTGCTCAGCGACATCCCCTACTTCTACACGGACCAGTTCGACCTGGGCATGGAGTACTCCGGCTACGGCGCCCTGGCCAAGGATGCCGAACTCGTGGTCCGCGGCAGCCTGGAAAGCCGCGAATTCATCGCCTTCTGGCTGCGCGAGGGCAAGGTGGTGGCCGGCATGAACGTCAACGTCTGGGATGTCCAGGACTCAATCAAGGCGCTCATCCATTCCGGACGCACCGTCGACACGCGGCGGCTGGCTGACCCCGCCGTGGCACTCGAGGCTATTTGATGGAGGGGATGACAATTCTCCAGGACCCCAGCCAGTTCCGCTCCGGCACCGCATCCCCCTTCTTCGAGCCGCAGCTGCTGCACCCCGTGCACCGGTTCGGCGCCCGCACGCTGGACTTCAGCCGCCAGGTGGCGCTGATGGCCATCATCAACCGCACGCCTGACTCCTTTTACGACGGCGGCGCCACCTTTGCCCTGGACGCCGCGGTGGCCGCCTCGCTCAAGGCCGTGGACGACGGCGCCGACTGGGTGGACATCGGCGGCGTGCCGTTCTCGCCGGGCCCGGCCCTGAGCGCCGCCGAGGAGGCGGACCGCGTGGTGCCGGTGATCGAGGCCGTTGCGGCCAAGAGCGACGTCATCATCTCCGTGGACACGTTCCTGCCGGAGGTGGCCGAGCTGAGCATCAAGGCCGGTGCCCACGTCATCAACGACACCACCGGACTCGCCAACCCGGAATTGGCCGAGGTGGTGGCCAGCACCGGTGCGCACCTGGTGATCACGCACAGCCTGGCCCAACCCCGCACCAGCTACCCGCGCCCGCAGTACGGCGACGTGGTGGCCGAGGTGGCGGACTTCCTGCGCCGCAAGACCGAGCTGGCACTCTCGCTCGGCGTCCCGGCGGAGAAGATCATCATCGACCCCGGCCACGACCTGAACAAGAACACCCTGCACACGCTGGAAATCACCCGCCGCTTCAACGAGGTCGCCACGCTGGGCTATCCCGCGCTCGCCGCCGTGTCTAACAAGGACTTCATCGGCGAGACCCTCAACCAGGACAAGGCGGACCGACTGGAGGGATCGCTGGCGGCGGCGGTGATCTGCATCCTGGGCGGCGCCCGGATCGTGCGGATGCACAATGTCGCGGCGTCGCACTCCGCCGTCCGCTTCACCGAGGCCACGCTGGGCTGGCGGGCGCCGGCCTACCTCAAGCACAACATGGGCGATGCGAACGAGCCGGCCAAGCGGTGAGCGGGGAACCCATCGAGCGGATCTTCCCCGCAGCCTCCGGGGAAGCCAGCGACGCCGACCTGCTGGACTGGTACGCGGCACCTTCTGTGGACGGTGGCAGCGGGCCTGCTTCCGGTGACGGCAGCGGGACCTGGGTCGGCTTCAACTTTGTCTCCTCGGTGGACGGGGCGGCCACGGTCGCCGGCAGGTCCGGCGGGTTGGGCAATGCGGCGGACCAGCGGATCTTCCTGCTGCTGCGCCGGCTGGCCGATGTCCTCCTGGTGGGAGCCTCGACCATCCGGGTGGAGGGCTACGCGGGCCCACTGCTGGACACCGCCGCGCAGGAGTGGCGCGTGGCGCACGGCAAGAGCGCCCACCCCGGGATCGCCGTCGTCTCCGGCAGCCTGGACCTGGATCCGGACATCGACTTCTTCCGGCTGGCACCGGTGCGCCCCGTCGTCCTCACCACGGCATCAGCCCCGCAGGCGCGCCGTGCGGCACTGGCCACCGTGGCCGACGTCGTCGACGCCGGGGAGACCACCCTGGACGTTGATTCCGCCATCGCAGCCCTCGCCGAGCGCGGATGGCTGCGCATCCATTCCGAGGGCGGCCCGCATGTACTGGGCACCTTTGCCGCCGCGCACCGGGTGGACGAACTCTGCCTGACGCTCTCCGCCAAGCTGGCCGCCGGCGGTGCCGGACGCATCGCCGCCGGGCCGCCGCTGGAGGTGCCCGCGGAGATGGAGCTGGCGCATGTACTGCGCAGCGGCTCCATGCTCTTCCTGCGCTATGTGCGCGGCGAGAACCGGGTCCGGCCCTAGCACCAGACCTTCAGCGCGCCGGGCACCGCCGTGGCCGTCACCGGCAGCGGGCCCACCCGCTCGCCGTCGGCGTAGCCCACGACAGCTTTAGCTTCAACGGAAACATCGTCGATGGACACGCTGGCGGCCCGGCGGATGCTCACGGCGGGGTGGGTGGTGTGCCGGCCGCTGAAGACGCGCGGAAAGATGGCCAGGAAGGTGGCCCGGGAGACGGGCGCGACGACGAAAAGGTCCAGCAGGCCGTCGTCGTAGCGGGCGTCGGGGGTGATCTTCATGCCGCCGCCGATGGAGACCCCGTTGGAGACGGAGATCAGCAGTGCGCCCAGCTCTTCCGGCACCCCGTCCACCACCAGCCTGTAGCGGGTGGCCTTGAGCGTGGCGAGTTCGCGCACGATGGCGAGGTTGTAGCGGGCGTTGCCGCGTGGCCAATGCCAGGAGTTGGCCCGCTCGTTGACCAACGCGTCAAAGCCGGCGGACAGCGCGCCGGCAAACCACACCGGTTCCCGGCCGTCCGCATCCAACCGCCCGAGGTCGATGGTCCGCGGGGCGCGGGCCGTGGCGGCCAGGAACTGGTCGACGGCGGCATCGATGCTGGTGCGCGCAATGCCCAGCCCACGGGCCGTGTCGTTGCCCGTGCCGGCCGGAATGATGCCCAGCGGGATGCCCGTGCCGGCCAAGGCGTTCACGCCCAGATGCACCATGCCGTCCCCGCCCACCACCACCAGGGCCTGGGCCCCGGCGGCCAGCTCGGCGTCCACCGCCGCGGAGAGCTGTGCATAGCCGGCCCGGCGCAGCACGGCCACCCGGTGTCCGGCGGCACGCAGCCGCGCCACCACCGCCTCACCGGCATGGCGGGAGCGGCCAAACGCCGCCCGGGGGTTGATCGCCACGGCAATCCGCAGTCCAGTGCCGGAGGGCCCGGGCGCCGTGGGGATAGTCATCGGAACGCAATTATGTCAGGGCCCGCGCCGGTAGGATGAACCATGCCCGCGTCAGCCACAGGAAAGGTGCGTTTGTGAACGGGAACGTCCCCACGCACTACCAGGTGCTGGGCATCCAAGCCGGTGCCAGCGAGCGCGAGATCAAGCTGGCCTACCGCAAGGCCGCCCGCAAGGCGCATCCGGACCACGGCGGCGACGCGGCACATTTCCGCCAGGTGACCGAGGCCTACGAAACCCTGATCGACCCGGCCCGGCGGGCCGCCTACGACAGGTCCTACGGGGCCAACCGGCGCGGGTCCGCCGGCACGCGGCAGGGCGGCTGGTCCGCCTCAACTGCGGGCCCCGATGCTCCCGCGGCCGGATTCCGCACCGACGCCCGCCCACGCGAGCACCGCGCGTCGTCGTCGGACCCCACCGTCTATGTCCCGGCCTACGAATCCCTGCCTGCGGGCGGCACCCCGCTGCTGGCGCGCACCCGGGCGGCCCATCCCGTGCACGGTGCCCCGCGCAAACGCGGCCTCTTTGGCGCCCAGGCCCGGCTGGCGCGCGAGGCCCGGACCATCCAGCTGCTGATGCAGCAGGTGCTCTCCCAGATCCCCTCCGCCCGGCTGGTCAACGGGCTTCTCTCCCCCGCGGACAACGGGTACATCGACCACGCCCTGCTGGTGGGCTACCGGCTGGTGCTGTTGGGGTCAATGATGCTGCCGGAGGGCGCCTACCGCTGGAACGGGCAGACCCTGGTGCACGGGTCCAAGGTGATCGAGCCGCCGCGGCTGCTGCCGGCCGTGCGGAAGATGCAGGAACTCTTCCCCGAATGCAACGTCACCGGCTGGGTGCTGGTTCACAGCCCCGACGGCAACCTCTACCAGCCCGTGATCGACTATGCCCGCGGCAGCGAGCCCGACGGCAGCGACCTGGTCCAGGTGGCCAACGGGGCCCGGCTGGTGCGCGAGGTCAAGCACTTCCTCGGTGCCGGACCGGCACCCAACGTGGTGGACCTGCAGGTGCTCTCCCGGCTGCTGGGCGGCATGCACTAGCCGCTGTCGGGCGGGCGGACGCCGCGTGCCTAAGATGGTTGGGTGTTCCGCATACTTTTCTACACGCCCGAGATCCCCGGCAATACCGGCAATGCCATCCGGCTGGCCGCCATCACCGGCGCCGAACTCCACCTGGTGGAGCCGCTGGGCTTCCAGCTGGAGGATTCCAAGCTGCGCCGCGCCGGCCTAGATTACCACGATCTGGCCGTCCTGCACGTCCACCCCAATCTTGAGGCGGCGTGGGAGGCCCTGGCTCCCGAGCGGGTCTTTGCGTTCACCTCCGACGGCGAGGCGTCCTACACGGACATCGCCTACCAGAAGGGCGACGTGCTGCTCTTCGGCCCCGAATCGGTGGGACTGCCCGACGCCGTCAAGCGGGATCCGCATGTGACCTCCCGGGTGCGACTGCCCATGCTCCCGTCGCTGCGCTCGCTGAACCTGGCCAACGCGGCCTCGATCGCCGTCTACGAGGCGTGGCGCCAGCACGGCTTCGCCGGCGCCCAGCTCTAGGTTTCCCCTTTCGTCCGTCCCCACATGCTCTCCCGGAGGTAAGAATGTCCGCACGCGATCCAGGCCTGGCCTTCACCGACGGCGCCCTGCAGTTTGAGGCGTGGTCCGAGGCGCTGTGGGACCCGATGGGTGCCGCCGTCGCCGCCGCTGCGCACCTGCGGCCGGGTGAGAAGGTGCTGGACGCCTGCTGCGGCACCGGGGCGGCCACGCTCCCGGCCGCGGCCGCCGTCGGGCCCACCGGCAGCGTCGACGGCGTGGACCTCTCCACCGGGCTGCTGCGCCTGGCCGCCGCCAAACTGGCCGCCGCCGGCATCCTGAACACCACCCTCACCGAGGCGGATGTGACGCGCTGGCGCGGCCACCGCACCTTCGACGCCGTGCTGTGCTCGTACTCCATGTTCTTCCTGACCCCGATGGAGGAGGGCGTGGAACACCTGGTGAGCATGCTGCGCCCGGGCGGACGGCTGGTGGCCAGCACCTGGGTGGAGGGCGCCCTGGAACCCTTCGCCGGGCGGATCCTGGAGGCCGCCATCACCGAGCGGCCCCGGCTGGCCGGCGTGGTCCCGGAGCCCAACCAGAACATGGACAAGGTCTCCTCCCCCGCGGCGCTGAAGGAGTGGCTCGAGGCCCGCGGGCTGGTGGACGTCGAGGTGGCGTCCCGGCCGCAGACCCTCACAGTGGACGACGAGATGGCCTGGACGCTGGTGATGGGCAGCGGCTGGCGCACCCTGCTGCCGCGCGATCCGGAGGCGATTGCCCGGGTCCGCAAGCACTTTGTCCGCTCCGTCGGGCCACAGGTGCAGATGAACTCGGACGCATTGGTGGCCACCGGCCGAAGGCCCTAGCCACGTCCGCAGCGGCTGCCCCGCCGGGCGCTTGACCTTGACGCTGCGTCAACTTCTACTGTGGGAAACGGGCCCGGAGGACCGGGGCCGAAACAGTTGATGGAAGGGGTTCCGATGTCCGGGAGCAACGAGCGGTGGAGCATTGCCGACGTCGCCCGCCTGGCCAAGGTGACCTCGCGGACCCTGCGGCACTACCACCAGATCGGCCTGCTGGAGCCGGCCGGAACGGCGGCCAACGGCTACCGCTTCTACGGCCGGGCCGAGCTGGAGCGCCTGCAGCGGATCCTGCTGCTGCGCGAGCTCGGGCTGGGGCTGGAGAAGATCGGCGAAGTCCTGGCCGGCCAGGCGGACCCGGTGGCGGCATTGCGCGCCCACCGCGTCTGGCTGCTGGCCGAACGGGACCGGATGTCAGCCATGGCCGCCACAGTGGACGCCACCATCAACGCCCTGACCCAAGGAGAAACGATGAGTGCCGAGGAACTGTTCACGGGCTTCGACGAGAACCCGTACGAGGAAGAGGCCATCTCGCGCTGGGGCAAGGAGGCGGTGTCGCGCAGCACTGCGAAATACAACGCCCTTACCCCGGAGCAGAAGCAGGCGATGATGGACGAGTCGGCGGCGATCAATGCCGAACTGGCCCGCTGCCACGGGGCCGGCCTGCCGGCCGGCGATGCTGCCGTCCAGGCCGCCGTGGGGCGCCACTACCGGTGGATCTGCTTCCACTGGACGCCCACCGCGGCAGCCTACGTCGGCCTGGGCGAGATGTACCGGGACGATCCCCGCTTCGCGGCCACCTATGAGGGCGCCGGCGTGCCGGTGGGCTACATGCTGGAGGCCATGACGGTCTACGCCGCGGAAAACCTCGCGTAGCCGCAACTGGGGCGCAGCAACCGTCCCCAGCCGCTCCCAGGGCTCGCAAGCTCGCCCCGGGTCCCTCGCGGCCGTGGGCCCCGAAAATCCGTGGATTCCGTGCAGTTGCTGCGCCCCAGTTGGGCGTTAAGCCCGGCGGCGCCTGATCTCGGCCGTGGCCTGGGGCAGCACCTCGAAGAGGTCGCCCACAATGCCGAAGTCAGCAATCTCGAACACCGGGGACTCGGCATCCTTGTTCACGGCCACGATCACCTTGGATGTCTGCATGCCGGCCTTCTGCTGGATGGCGCCGGAGATGCCCACGGAGATGTACAGCTGTGGGGAGACAGTCTTGCCGGTCTGGCCCACCTGCGCGGAGTGTTCGATCCAGCCGGCATCGGTGGCCGCGCGGGAGGCGCCGATGGCCGCGCCGAGCACGTCCGCCAGTTCCTCCACCGGGCCAAAGTTGCCGTCCACGCCGCGTCCGCCGGCCACCACAATGCGGGCATCGCCCAGTTCCGGGCGTCCGGTGTCGGGCTTGGGCGTGCGCTCCACGATGCGGGCGCCCAGGCTGGCCGGGCCGAATTCCGCGGTGAAGGGCTCGACGGCGGCCGTGGCCGGGGCCGCTGCCGGCTCGGCGTGCACGCTGTTGGACTTGACGGCGACGACGGCGATGGCCGTGGTGGCGGAGGCCTCCACGGTGTACTCGCCGGCCAGCACGGACTTCTGCACGCTCAGGACGCCGTCGGCAACGGTGAGCCCCACGGCGTCGGAAATGACACCGGCGTCCAGGGCGATGCCCACGCGCGCGGCAATCTCCTTGCCCTCGGAGTTGTTGCCCACCAGCACGGTGGAGGCGCCGGCGGCGGTGGCCACCTGGGCCAGGAAGTCTGCCTTCGGCGCCACCAGATAGGACGTCAGTTCCTCCTGGTTGGAGGCGAACACGCGCGCCACGCCGGCCTCGCCCAGTGCGGCGGCCAGGCCATCGCTGACCTCACCTGCCACGGCGGCCACGGGCTCCCCGGCCAGCCGGGCCAGGGTCAGCAGCTCCTGGTTGCTCTTGGAGAGCGCATCAGCGTCCCCGGCGCCTCCGGAGACGTCGGTCTGGTCAATGAAAACTACAACTGCACTCATTCTCAGTCCTTCGTCGCTTAGAGGAGCTTCTGGGCGGCCAGGAAGTCCACCAGTTGGATGCCGGCGTCGCCGTTGTCCGTAATGATGGTTCCCGCGGTGCGGTGCGGGCGGACCTCGGCCGAATGCACCACTGTCCGGGAACCCGCGCTGCCCACGCTGGCGGCGTCGACGCCGATCTCGGCGAGCGAGAGCGTGGTGACCGTCTTCTTCTTCGCGGCCATGATGCCCTTGAAGTTGGGGTAGCGCGGCGAGTTGGCCTGGTCCGTCACGGAAACAACGGCGGGCAGGGTGGCCTCGATGACCTCGGCGTAGACGTCGCCGTCGCGCCGGGCCGTCACGGTGTGGGCGTCGCCGCTGGAATCGAGCTCCAGCGAGGAGGCGAAGGTGATCTGCGGCAGACCCAGGCGGGCGGCCAGCTGGGCCGGCACCAGGGAGGTCTCGCCGTCGGTGGAGGCCATGCCGGTGAGCACCAGGTCCACCGCGCCCAGGCGGCGGACGACGGCGGCCAGGGCCAGCGAGGTGGCGGCGGCGTCGGAGCCGGCGAGGGCCTCATCGCTGAGGTGCACGCCCTCGGTGGCGCCGATCTGCAGGGCCTTCTTCACCGCGGCGACGGCGGATGCCGGGCCCATGGTGATGGCTGTGACCTTGTTGCCCGCGGCCTCTCCGCCGCGGGCCTCGGACAGCGCCAGGGCAGCCTCGATCGCGTACTCGTCCAGCTCGGAGAGGATCGACTCCGACCGTTCCAAGGTGTTGCCGGCTCCCGTGAGGTGCCGGTCAAACTGTGCGTCCGGCACATATTTGACCAGTACCGCGATGTTCAGTGCTGTGTTTTCCACTGTTGCCCTTCGTCCTGCGTGGTTCTTGAGCGCATACCCCACGAGCTTAGTTGTTCCCCGCCCGCGGCACCCAGTCCATTTGTCGCCCCGTTACAGGGCGGGCCGTCCGGCGTCCGACGGCTGCCAAGCCACCGGCCGCCGTCGGACGCCCGGAGCCGGGGCACAGGAGAGGGCGGTCCCGGCCGGGACCGCCCTCCTGTATCAGGCAAACGCTAGCTGGCAGTCCCCAGTGTCACGTCCGCGGACTGCGTCTTGCCATCGCGGACAAAGGTGACCTTGACGGTGGCGCCGCCGGCCTGCTCGCGGACCGCCGCCGTCAGTTCGGAGGCGTCGGTGATGGTGCGCGATCCAAGCTGGACGATGACGTCGCCCTTCTTCAGCCCCGCCTTGTCCGCCGGCGAATCGGCCGGGACGGTGGCCAGGGAGGCGCCGTTGGAGAAGGAGCTGGAGGTGCCGTTGGCCGCGGCGGCCTGGACGCTCACGCCGAGCTGGCCGTGGGTGGCCTTGCCGTTGGCGATGATCTCCTGGGCAATCCGCTTGGCCGTGTCGATCGGGATGGAGAAGCCCACACCGATGTTGCCCGACTGGGCGGATGAGGAGGAGGACCCGGCGGAGGCAATGGCCACGTTGACGCCGATGATCTCGCCCGCGGTGTTCACCAGCGCGCCACCGGAGTTGCCCGGGTTGATGGCGGCGTCGGTCTGGATCACGTTCAGGTTGACCGTGCCCGTGGCGGCGCTGTTGGTGCTGTTCGAGCCGTCCGGCGGGGCAAAGTTGAAGCCATTGCCGCCACGGCCGCCCTGCTGGCTGGAATCGCTGCTGGAGCCCGGCACCGCCGAGGAGGCCACCTGGATGGTCCGGTTCAGCGTGGACACGATGCCGTCGGTGACGGTGCCGCTCAGGCCCAGCGGTGCACCGATGGCAATGACGGTGTCGCCGACGTTGATCTTGCCGGAATCGCCCAGCGCGGCGGGCACCAGGTTGGGGGCATCGACCTTGATGATGGCCAGGTCTGAGAGCGGGTCCGTGCCCACGATGGTGCCCTTGTACACCTTGCCGTCGGAGGTCTGCACCTCGATGGTGGCGTTGGCGGCCTGGCCGTCAAGGGTCACTACGTGGGTGTTGGTTAGGATGTGGCCCTCGGTGTCAAGGATGATGCCGGAGCCGGTGCCGCCGGACTGCCCGGACGAGGCGGAAATGGTGACAACGCTCGGCGAGGCCTTCTGGGCCGCCGCGGTGACGGCGTTGACGTTGTCCTTGTTGTTCACAATCACCGACGAGCTTTGGGGCGCCTGGGTGGCACTGCTCGAGGTGTTCTGGCTGGCCAGAAAGTAGCTGGTGGTGCCGGCGACGCCGCCGCCGACGAGGGCCGCGGCCAGGACGCTGGCCACCAGGACACCCGTGCCGAACCTGCGCTTGCCGGGGGTCTTGACCGCCGGGGGCAGGGCACCCTGGTAGGCGGGGTGCTGGCCCTGGTACATGGGGTGCGGGCCCGGCTGCTGGCCCGGGTATTGCTGGGTGGCCGGCTGCTGGGGTGCGCCGTAGTGCGCGCCGTGCCCGGCACTGTGGGAGCTCTGGGCGTACTGGCCGTAGCGCGGCTGGGGTGCGGGAATGGGTGCCGTCGGGTACGACGACGGCGGCACGGGGGCGCCGGCCGCCGGTGCCGTGGGCTCGACGGGTGCGAAGTCCGGTTCTGCGGCGGCGGACGGCGCCTCGGCGGCTGTGGCCGGTGCGGTAGCGGCCGGCAGGGCCGCGGTGGGTGCGGCGGCGTCAGGCAGCGGCACGGCGGGTGCGGCGGCGTCAGGCAGCGGCACGGCGGCGGTCTCGGCAGCCGCCCCGGAGGCATGGCGCTGGTTCCACAGTTCATGCAGTTCGAGGGTGGGATTGGTTGCGGGGCTCTGCGGAGTCAGTGCCTGATCGGCGGCGGTGTTCTGCGCCGGGGTGGTGCCGGTGGCATCCTCGCCGTTCTGGCCCTCTGCAGCCGGGAATGTTCCCGGGGTGTTGTTGTCCGTCATCGCTCTGCCTTCCTCGTTCAATCCGCACTGGCTTTGTTGTTACCTCAATCATGACTCCATTTTCTGGAGCCTTGGCGAGCGTTCGCTGGAAGGTTCCTGTGAGCGGATCGGCCCCTCCCGCGTTTCGCTGGAGGCTGAGGCCCCCGGATGGACGCTCTCCCGGCCCCGCCCTAGACTCAAAGCACGCGATGACTACGGCGGAGGGTTCCCCATGCGGTCCGGTTTGAAATTGTTCACACGTCTTGCGTCCATTGCCGCCATCGCCGCACTGGCGCTCCTGCCCGCGGCGGCGGCCAACGCGGAACCGCCGGTCACCATTCCCGGCGGCACCTACGTGGTGGACCACGCCAACGCCCTGGGCTCGAAGGCCCAGGACGTGAAGGACGCCATTGCCAAGCTCAGCAAGGACCACGGCTGGACCTTCTTTGTGGTCTACGTCGACTCCTTCGATGGCATGAACCGGGATGACTGGGCCAAGGCGGTGGTCGCGTCCAAGAACATGGGGCGGACCGAGGCACTGCTGGCCGTGGCCACCAAGGACCGCCAGTACAGCTTCCAGGGCGGAAGCGCCCTGACGCCCGCCCAGGGCAACAGCATCAGCCAAAACGCCATCAAGCCCCAGCTGGGCCAGGACAATTGGGCGCAGGCAGCCATTAACGGCGCGGCGGCCATCGGCGATGCCGCCGGCGGCGGCAGCGGCACCGTCCCGGACACCTCCAGCGGACTGGTCGCGCTGGGCATCGGCGGCGCCGTCGTCGCCGGCGGTGTGGGCACGGTGGTGGTGCTGCGCAACCGGCGCAAGAAGAAGGCCCTGGCCGACACCGCGGCGGGCTACGGCCCCTCCGGCGAGAAGCTGGACCCACTGGCCGGGGTGAGCATTCCGGAGCTGCGCACCCGTGCCGGATCGCTGTTGATCGCCGCCGACGACGCCATCAAGTCCTCCGAGCAGGAGATCGGCTTTGCCCAGGCCTCCTACGGGGACGACGCCGTCAAACCGTTCCAGCAGGCGCTGGCCGATGCCAAGGGGCACCTGAACGAATCCTTCAAGCTGCAGCAGCAGCTCGACGACACCGTCCCGGACACCATCGAGGAGCAGCGCGCCTGGTACGGCGAAATCATCCGCCGTTCGGAGGCGGCCAACGCGGCCCTGGCCGAGCAGAAGGGGAACTTCGATTCCCTGCGCGAGCTGGAAAAGACCGCCCCGCAGGCCCTCGCCGCCGTGGCCGCCGGCGCCGTCGAAGCCGGTGCCAAGATCACCAGCGCGCAGTCCACCCTCACTGCGCTGGCGAGCCACTACGCGGACTCGGCGCTGGCCCCGATTGCCGACAACATCGCCCAAGCCCAGCAGCGGCTGGAGTTTGTCCACACGGCCTCGGACCAGGCGCAGGCCAAGCTGGCCGGCCAGGACACCGCCTCGGCCGCCGTCGCCGTGCGCGCCGCGGAGGAAAGCCTCTACCAGGCCAACCTGCTGCTGGATGCCATCGCCAAGGTGGCCCACGATCTGGACGCGGCCAACACCAACCTGCGCGCCGCCGTGGCGGACACCACCGGCGATCTGGCCCAGGCCAAGGCGCTGGCGGCCACCGCCGGCAACGCACAGTACGGTCCCACGGTGACCGCTGCACAGGCCGTCCTGGACCAGGCCAACGCGGCCATCGCCAGCGGCAAGCTGGACCCCGCGGCCACGCTGGCCCAGGTGGAACGCGCCCACAGCGCCCTGGATGAGATGCTCGGCGGCATCCGCGATGCCCAGCAGCAGCGCGCCCGGGCCCAGGCCTCGCTGCAGCAGGCCCTGGCCACTGCGCAGGCCCAGATCTCCGCCACCAACGACTTCATCGCCGCCCGCCGCGGCGGCGTCGGCTCCGAAGCGCGCACGCGCATTGCCGAGGCCCAGCGGAACCTGGACTATGCCCTCGCCATCGCCTCCTCGGACCCGGCCTCCGCCCTGGCCTACGCCCAGCAGGCCAATTCGCTGGCCCAGCAGGCGGCCCAGTACGCCCGGAACGATGTCTCCGGCTTCGGCGGGGGCGGCGGTTTCGGCGGCGGCGGGTACGGCGGGCGCGGCGGCGGCGGCCTGGGCGGCGGCTTCGGCGGCGCCATCCTCGGCGGCATCCTGGGCGGCATGCTCTCCGGCGGCGGCCACGGCGGTGGCGGCAACTGGGGCGGCGGCGGCTTCGGCGGCTGGGACTCCGGTGGAGGCGGCGGCGGAGGCGGGTTCGACGGCGGCGGATTTGGCGGGGACTCCGGCAACTTCTAGTCCCCACTCCCTCCCCCAGCTCGCAAGCTCGCTGCGGGTCCCTCGGGAGCGTGGGCCCACCACCACCCCCCGGCGGCTCGCACCAGGACACGCCTCCCGCGGCTAGCCAAGCCGGGCAATTTTTGACAGGCTACCCACAGAAGTACAGGCGGTGCCGCCCCGCACGGGCGCACCGGCTGGGCGGCACCCACGCAGCACCTCCACGAAAGGCACTAACCATGGCAAAGCAGTCCATCTTCGGCCGTATTGCGCAGTTGGCCAAGGCCAACATCAACGCGTTGCTGGACCAGGCCGAGGACCCGCAAAAGATGCTGGACCAGATGGTCCGCGACTACACCAACAACATTGCCGAGGCCGAGTCCGCCGTCGCACAGACCATCGGGAATCTGCGCATGCTCGAGGACGACTACAACCAGGACGTCAAGACGGCCGCCGACTGGGGCAACAAGGCCCTCGCCGCCAGCCGCCGGGCGGACGAATTCCGTTCCGCCGGGGACACCGTGGATGCCACCAAGTTCGACAACCTGGCCAAGGTGGCCCTGCAGCGCCAGATCACCTCGGAGAACGAGGCCAAGGCCTCCGCGCCGAACATCGCTTCCCAGACCGACGTCGTCGAGAAGCTCAAAGACGGCCTGACCCAGATGAAGTACAAGCTCAGCGAGCTCTCGAGCAAGCGCAATGAGCTCATCGCCCGGGCCAAGACCGCCGAGGCCCAGACCCAGGTGCACGATGCCATCAAGAGCATCGACATCCTGGACCCCACCAGCGAGGTCAGCCGCTTCGAGGACAAGATCCGCCGCGAAGAGGCCAAGGTGCGCGGCCTGAACGAGCTCGCCGCCTCAAGCCTGGACGCCCAGTTCAACAGCCTGGAGGACCTGGGCGAGCAGACCGAGGTGGAGGCCCGCCTGGCCGCACTGAAGGCAGGCAGCGCTCCCGCCCCGGCAGCCATCACGGCCGCTGACGCCCCGGTCAACGAGGCGGACTTCGACAAGCTCTAAAGCCGCCGCACGCAGGTTGAGGCGTGAGTTGGTGCCCTCTAGAGACAATGCCGGGGAGTTAAGGTTCGGGGTCGTGGGTCAATCTTCTGCGTCGGCGTGTTGTTGACCGGCAGGCGAACGGAGGTCCGGTAAGACGGAAATCGACCAAGAAAGCCGTCTGTAAGGACCTCCGTTGCGCTCCCATTCTGCCATCCGTTCCGCTGTTACGACCATTACCCGCACGATCACGGTCGCGGCGGGGGTGTTCGCCCCCGGACACCTGGGCGAGCTGACCCGCATCGTGCCGTTCGAGCTGGCCGATGCGGTGCTGGCCCGGACCCGCACCCGGGAACGGCGGCTGCGGACGCTGCCCTCAAGGGTCGGGATCTATTTCGTGCTCGCTCTGGGCCTGTTCCCCCGCTGCGGCTACCAGGGCGTGTGGGCGAACCTGACCGCGGCGCTGCGGGGACAGGCGCCCCGCCCGTCGGGCAAAGCACTGCGGGACGTGCGCCGCCGCCTGGGTCCGGCCCCGCTGCGGGCGCTCTTCGACATCCTGGCCGGCCCGCTCGGACAGCCGTCCACGCCCGGGGTGCGCTTTGGCCGGTACCGCACCGTCACGTTCGATGGCTGCCGGTCGATCAAGGTCCCCGACACCGAACGCAACCGCGGCTGGCTGGGCAGGCTCAACGCCGCGCAGGGCCAAACCGGCTACCCGGCCATCCAGCTGATGACACTGGTCGAAACCGGCACCCGCGCACTGATCGGTGCCGTGTTCGGCACGCCCGCCGATGGCGAAATCACCTGGGCCCGGCGGCTGTTGCACCACCTGGACGGGAGCATGCTCGTCCTGGCCGACCGCGGCTTCGACGCCGCCGCGTTCCTGGCCGACGTCGCCGGTACCGGCGCCGGGTTCCTGGTCCGGATCAAAGCCGGCCGCCGGCTGCCCGTGACCGGGCGGCTGCCCGACGGCTCGGTGCTCTCGTGCCTCGGCGGCCTGAAGGTACGGATCATTACCGCACACGTGGGCGTCACCTGCCACGACGGCACCACGTACGGCGAGGACTACCGGCTGGCCACCACGCTGACCGACTGCCGGGAGTACCCGGCCGGGGCGCTCATCGGGCTCTACCACGAGCGGTGGGAACACGAAATCGCCTACCTCGCCCTGCGGCACACCCTGCTCCAGGGCCAGGTGCTGCGCTCCGGCGACCCGACCGGCCTGGAACAGGAAATGTGGGCACTGCTCGCCGTTTACCAGACATTGCGCATCGCGATCACCGACGCCATCACCACGGTGCCAGGCACCGATCCGGACCGGGCCAGCTACCAGCTCGCGGTGACAACCGCCCAGAACCTGGTCATCGGCGCCGAGAACGTCACCGCCGGCAACGAGGACTTGGCCGGCGACATCGGCCGCGCAGTCCTGGCCAACCTGAACCCGCCCCGACGGCCGCGCGTCTGCGCCCGGCGCGTGAAATCCCCGCTATCACGCTGGAACAAGCAGCCACCGGGCAAACCCCGCACCAACTTGCGGATCACCCGGCTCACCATCACCGCCAGCGGGCACGACCCCCTGGACGAGGGAACGACACGCCGCAGCCGGTCCTTGACCCAGGCCGCAGGCCCTTAACTCCCCGGCATTGCCTCTAGAGAGGTTCTATAGGGCACCAACTCACACCTCAACGTGCGTTAAAGGGTTACAGAACGGAGACGGTGCCGGCCTCCACGCGCCAGCGGGCATCCAGGCGCACGTTCTCCAGCAGCCGGCGGTCGTGCGTGACCAGCAGCAGGGCGCCGTCGTAGCTTTCCAGCGCCTCCTCCAGCTGCTCGATGGCCGGCAGGTCCAGGTGGTTGGTGGGCTCGTCCAGCACCAGCAGGTTCACCCCCCGGGCCTGCAGCAACGCCAGCCCGGCCCGGGTCCGCTCCCCCGGTGAGAGGGCGCCGACGGTGCTGGTGGCCTGGTCCGCCTTCAGGCCGAACTTGGCCAGCAGGGTGCGCACCTCCCCGCTTGCCATCTCCGGCACGCAGTCCTCGAACGCGTCCCCCAGCGGCTTGTCCTCCGCCAGCTGCCCGCGGGCCTGGTCGATCTCGCCGATGGCGACGCTGGAGCCCAGCGCGGCCACACCATTGTCGGGCGCGTCATGGCCCAGCAGCAGGCGCAGCAGCGTGGTCTTGCCGGCGCCGTTGGGGCCGGTGATGCCGATCCGCTCGCCCGCGTTGACCTGCAGGGACACCGGGCCCAGGGTGAAGTCCCCGCGGCGGGCCGTGGCGGCGTTGAGCGTCGCGACGACGGAGCTGGAGCGCGGGGCGGCACCGATGCTGAACTGCAGCGCCCACTCCTTGCGCGGCTCCTCCACCTCGTCCAGCCGGGCGATGCGGGATTCCATCTGGCGCACCTTCTGCGCCTGCTTCTCGGAGGACTCGTTGCTGGCCTTGCGGCGGATCTTGTCGTTGTCCGGGTTCTTCTTCATCGCGTTGCGCACACCCTGCGAGCTCCACTCGCGCTGCGTGCGGGCGCGGGAGACCAGGTCCGCCTTCTTGTCGGCAAACTCCTCGTAGGCCTCGCGGACATGCCGGCGTGCGACGGCGCGTTCGGCCAGGTAGGCGTCATAGCCGCCGTCGTACACGGCCACCTTGTTCTGGGCCAGGTCCAGCTCGACGACGGTGGTTACGCAGCGGGCCAGGAACTCGCGGTCGTGCGAGACCAGCACGACGCCGCCGCGCAGCCCGCGGACAAACTGCTCCAGCCGCTCCAGGCCGGCCAGGTCAAGGTCGTTGGTGGGCTCGTCCAGCAGGACGATGTCGAAGCGGCTCAGCAGCAGCGCGGCCAGGGCAGCGCGGGCCACCTGCCCGCCGGACATCCCCGTCATCAGCGCCTCCACGCCCAGCTCCAGGCCCAGCTCGGCCAGGGTGGCGGGGATGCGTTCGTCCAGGTCCGCGGCACCGGAGACCAGCCAGTGGTCCAGCGCGGTGCCGTAGGTGTCGGCGGCCTCGGTGGTGCCGCTGGCCAGCTCCTCGGCCGCTGACTCCATGGCGTCCGTGGCCGCGGTGCAGCCGGTGCGCCGGGCCAGGTAGCCGCCCAGGGTCTCGCCCTCGATCCGCTCGTGCTCCTGCGGCAGCCAGCCGACAAAGGCATCCGCCGGGGCCGTGCTCACGGTGCCGGCCAGCGGCGTGTCAGCGCCGGCCAGCAGGCGCAGCAGGGTGGATTTGCCGGCCCCGTTGGCGCCCACGACGCCCACCACATCGCCGGGGGCCACGGTGAAGTTCAGGTTGGAAAAGAGGGTTCGGTGGGCGTGGCCGCCGGAGAGGTCCTTGGCCACGAGCGTTGCAGTCATGGTTCCAGTTTAGTTTCCGCCCCTCCCCCGCCCGAACCGGGAAGGATGGGCGGGACGGGCCAGGGCTGGTGGCGGGCGGGCCGGGCCCCGGCGCGGCCCGGCCGGAGCCGTGGACGGGGCAGCCGGGCGGGCATAGGCTCTGGAGCATGGGAGGCCTGCGCACCCGCGCCAACGCTTTGGTGGCCGCCGCGGCCGCCGTCGCCTGCTTTCTGGCTGCCTGCGCCCCACCAACCGACGGACCACAGCCCGCCCCGGTGGCGGCGTCGGACGTCGCCACGGGGCTCGCGGTGCCCTGGTCCATGGCGGCACTGCCCGACGGGTCGGTGCTCGTCAGCGAGCGCGGCACGGCCAGGGTGCTGGAACTGCTGCTCGGCGGCGCCACCCGGGTGGCCGGAACGCTCGACGGCGTCGTGCCCGGCGGCGAGGGCGGCCTGCTCGGTCTGGCGGTGCGCCCCGGCTGCGGCCCCGGCCCGCAGGCCACCGAAACCGGCTGCGCCACCCTCTATGCCTATCTGACGGCCGCCGGCGACAACAGGATCGTGCGTCTGCCCGTCACGGGCGCCGCCGGAAGCCAAGCGCTGGGCAGCCAGCAGACGGTTTTCACCGGGATCGCCAAGGCCGGCAACCACAACGGCGGCAGGATCGCCTTTGGCCCGGACGGCTGCCTCTATGCCACGGCGGGCGATGCCGGGAACCGCGCGTCGGCGCAGGATCCGCGCTCCCTCAACGGCAAGATCCTCCGGCTCACACCCGACGGCGGGATCCCGGCGGACAATCCGTTCCCCGGCAGCCCCGTCTACTCGCTGGGCCACCGCAATCCGCAGGGGCTGGCCTGGGACGGGCAGGGGCGGCTCTGGGCCTCGGAGTTCGGCCAGGACACCTGGGACGAGCTGAACCTGATCGTCCCCGGGCACAACTACGGCTGGCCGCAGGTGGAGGGCATGGGCGGCGGGCCCGGCTTCACCGATCCGGTGCTGGCCTGGCACACCGGCGAGGCCAGCCCCAGCGGCATCGCCATCGCCGGGAGCACCCTGTACATGGCGTCGCTGCGCGGGGCCCGGCTGTGGGTGGTGTCCCTGCCCGGCGACGGCGGCACGCCCGCCCGCCGGGACGCCTTCGTGGGCACCTACGGCCGGCTGCGGGATGTCCGGCTGGCGGCGGACGGAACCCTGTGGCTCCTGACCAACAACACCGACGGCCGGGGTTCCCCGCGCCAGGGCGATGACAGGATCGTCTCGGTGCCGCCGCCCGCGCCCTGACCCGCCACGAGGCCGCATATTCGGACACATTGGTGCAAATATACTGCTTCTGCGGGTAGATTGTGGCCTATGGCACGTATCCGCGTTTCCGAAGCAGCCCACCTGCTGGGCGTCAGCGACGACACCATCCGCCGCTGGATCGACAATGGCACCCTGCCCGGGACCAAGGACGCCTCCGGCCGGCTGGCCGTCGAGGGTCTGGACCTGGCCAATCTGGCCCGGAAACAGGCCGCGTCGCCGGATGATCCCGCCGGGTCGCGCAGCTCCGCCCGCAACAGGTTCACGGGGCTGGTGACGGGCATTGTCACCGACACCGTCATGGCCCAGGTGGAGCTGCAGTGCGGGCCGTTCCGGGTGGTGTCGCTGATGAGCAGCGAGGCCGTCCGCGAGCTCGGGCTGGAATTGGGCTCCGTCGCCACCGCCGTGGTCAAGGCCACCACCGTCATTGTTGAAACCGGACCCCTGGGGAGCCAAGCATGATCAAGACAACAGCATCTCTCATCGCAGCCGCCGTGCTGGCCGCCGGCGCCCTGGCCGGCTGCGGCGCCGGCAGCACGCCGTCGTCCTCCCCCACCGCGGGCACCGGCACGACTGGGGCAAGCGCCGACACGCTCAGCGGCACCCTGACGGTCTTTGCCGCCGCCTCGCTGAAGTCCACCTTCACCGCGATGGCCAAGGACTTCGAGCAGCAGCACCCGGGGGCCAAGGTCCAGCTAAGCTTTGCCGGCTCATCGGACCTGGTGGCCCAGATTTCCCAAGGCGCCCCGGCGGACGTGTTCGCCTCCGCCGACACGAAGAACATGGCCAAGCTGACCGATGCCTCGCTCATCGACGGCACGCCCGTGAACTTTGCCATCAACCGCCTCACCATTGCGGTTCCGCCGGCCAACCCGGCCAACATCGCCACGCTGGCCGATCTGGCCAAGCCCGGCGTCAAGGTGGTGGTCTGCGCGGCCCAGGTGCCCTGCGGCGCCGCGGCGGTGACGGCCGAGAAGGCCGCCGGGGTGACCCTGGCCCCGGTCAGCGAGGAATCCTCCGTGACGGATGTGCTGGGCAAGGTCTCCTCCGGCGAGGCCGACGCCGGCCTGGTGTACGTCACCGATGTCCAGGGCGCCGCGGGGAAGGTCAAGGGCATCCCCTTCGACGCCGCGGAGCAGGCCGTGACGACGTACCCGATGGGCACTGTGGCGGCGAGCCAGCACAAGGATCTGGCAGCGGCGTTCACCGCTCTGGTCACCGGTGCCACCGGCCAGAAGACGCTCAGTGATGCCGGTTTTGGGGCGCCGTAGCCCCACCACAGTCCGCACTCCGGGGAGCGCGTATTCCGCCGTTCCCCGCTGGATCGTTGCCCCCGCCGCGCTGGGTGTGGCCTTCATCCTGCTGCCGCTGGCGGCGATGGCAGCCCGCGTGGACTGGGGGCAGTTCGGCGCCCTGGTCACCTCGGAATCCTCGCTGGCGGCCCTGGGCCTGAGCCTGCGCACCTCCGGGGCCAGCACGCTGCTGTGCGTCTTGCTGGGCGTGCCGCTGGCCCTGGTGCTGGCGCGCACCAGCTTTCCGGGCCAGCGGCTGCTGCGCGCCCTCGTGCTGCTTCCCCTGGTGCTGCCGCCGGTGGTGGGCGGCATCGCGCTGCTGTACACCTTCGGCCGGCAGGGCCTGCTTGGCCACGCGCTCTCCGTGGCCGGGATCCAGATCGCCTTTTCGACGACGGCGGTGGTCATGGCGCAGACGTTCGTGGCGCTGCCGTTCCTGGTCCTGAGCCTGGAGGGCACCCTGCGCACCGCGGGCAGCCGCTACGAGGCCGTGGCCGCGACCCTCGGCGCCCGGCCGTCCACCGTCCTGCGCCGGGTCACGCTGCCCCTGGTGCTGCCCGGGCTGGCCTCCGGGGCCGTGCTGGCCTTCGCCCGCAGCCTGGGCGAGTTCGGCGCCACCCTTACATTTGCCGGCAGCCTGCAGGGTGTCACGCGCACGCTGCCCCTGGAAATCTACCTGCAGCGCGAGACCGACCCCGACGCCGCCGTCGCCCTGTCCCTGCTGCTGGTGGCCGTGGCCATCGTGGTGGTGGCTGCCGCCTACCGCGGACCCCGGACAGCGAAGCAGCCAGCCACCGGGGCCGCGGAGGTCCTGCCGTGAGTTTTCACATGGCAGCCACCGTGGCCGCCCGCGGGCTGGACATCGCACTGGAGCTGGCCGACGGCGAGACCCTGGCCGTGCTGGGCCCCAACGGCGCGGGGAAGTCGACGCTGCTGGCCGCCGCCGCGGGGCTGCTGCGCCCCGATGCCGGCAGCGCCCGGCTGGGCTCCACCGTGCTCTTCGACACCGAGGCCGGCACCTGGCTGGCCCCGCACCGGCGCGGCACGGTGCTGCTGGCCCAGGAACCGCTGCTCTTTCCGCACCTGAGCGTGCTGGACAATGTGGCCTTCGGTCCGCTGAGCGCTGGCGGTTCCCGTGCCCAGGCCCGGGCCACGGCACAGCACTGGCTGGAGGAGGTGGAGGCGGCCGGGCTGGCCGCGCGCAGGCCCGCCGAACTCTCCGGCGGCCAGGCCCAGCGGGTTGCCATCGCCCGCGCGCTGGCCGCCAATCCGGAGCTGCTGCTGCTGGACGAGCCTTTGTCGGCCCTGGACATCCATGTGGCGGCGCTGCTACGCCGGCTGCTCACGCGCGTGCTGGCCGGGCGCCGGGCCATCATCGTCACGCATTCGGTGCTGGATGCCCTGATGCTCTCCCAACAAGTGGTGGTGCTCGACAGCGGCAAGGTGGCCGAGGCCGGCCCCACCCGGGAGGTGCTCACGCGCCCGCGCAGCCGCTTCGCCGCCGGGCTGGCCGGGCTGAACCTGCTGGCCGGGACGCTGGCACCGGGCGGGCTGGTGGCCGACGGGGGCCAACCGGTGGCCGGACGGGTGGAGTACGCCGGGGAGCCGGCGGGCGCTGGGGCAGCTGCCGGACCGGCCGGAAGCGGGGCCGGGGGCCGCGGCGTGGCGGTGTTTTCGCCGTCGTCCGTCTCCGTCTATCTGGCGCCGCCGCACGGCAGCCCGCGCAACGTCTTTGCCGGCACCGTCACCGAGCTCGAACCGCACGGGGACCAGGTCCGCGTCCGGGCCGGCGCGCTGGCCGCGGACATCACACCACTCTCCGCAGCGGAGATGGGCCTGGCGCCGGGGACCTCGGTCCATTTTGTGGTCAAGGCGGCCGAAGTGGACATCTACCCGGCGTAGGCCACGGCGCGGCAGTGCGGCAAGTGCGGCAGCCGGGGCGTTAAACCAGAGAGGCCCCGACCAGTGTCCCGGTCGGGGCCTCTCTGCGGCGCAATGCCTGTGGTTGCGGGGACAGGATTTGAACCTGTGACCTCTGGGTTATGAGCCCAGCGAGCTACCGAACTGCTCCACCCCGCGTTGCGTCTCTAACAGTACATGCCATCGGCCACAGAACCTATTCGAGGGCCGGGGCGGGCGGGGCCGAGGCCAAATCCGCGCACCGGTTCGTCTGTCATCGCAGACGGACATGCGTATTCTGGTGCTATGAATGCCGCCGACATCCGCCCCCAGGTTCCCGCAGCCGCCAACGTCCTGGCGGTGCTGCGGTACGTGGCCTCCCAGGCCGGCCCCACCGGAGCGTCGGCCATCGCCCGCGATGTGGGGCTGCCGCGGTCAACCACGTACCACCTGCTGGCCGCCCTCATCGACGACGGGTTCGTTGTCCATCTGCCGGAGGAGCGCAAGTACGCGCTGGGCGTGACGGCGCACGAGCTGGGCACCGGCTATTCGCGCCAGGCCCCGCTGCAGCGCATCGCGCGGTACCCATTGGCCAAACTGGTGGCGCGCACCAAGCGGACCGCGCACCTGGCCGTGATGCACGGGCGCGAGGTGATCTACGTGATTGAGGAGCGTGCACCGCGGCAAAGGCCGCTGGTGACGGATGCCGGCGTCCGGCTGCCGGCCCACCTGACGGCCAGCGGCCGGGCCATGCTCGCCTCGATGGACTCCGCACAGGTCGCCGCACTCTACCCGGGGCCGGAGGCCTTCACCACCCGCAATGAAACCGGCGTCCATTCGCTGCCGGCCCTGATGGAGCTGTTGGAGCGCGTCCGTGCCGCGGGCTACTCCTGGGAAGAGGACGAGGTCACGGATGGATATTCCTCAGTGGCCGTCCCCGTGCTGGACCGCACCGGATATCCGGTGGCCAGCGTCACGCTGACCGTTGCCAACCGGCCAACGCCCTCCCCCGCGGCCGCCGCGCGCACCGCTGGCACGGTGCCCGAACGCACCGTCCACATTGAGGATGTGGCCCAGGACTGGGTGCCGGACGTCGCCAAATGTGCGCGCGAAATATCGCGCCGGCTGCGGCCCAGCGGCTAGCGGCCCGGGAACCCGACGGCGGCACCCAGGCCCGGGAGCCGCCGTCGTCCGTGGCGCCACGGCCCTGGGGCGCCGCCGGCTAAGACCGGGTTGCCGGTTCAGCCAGGGGTTCCGAAACATCCGCCGGGTAGATCATGTCGGCCGGCGGATTCTGGAACTTCTTGGCCACCGGGTAATAGATTGCAGCGGTGGCCACCAGGCCAACCAGCCATGACACGTCCGCCCCGCCCATCAGCTTTGTCAGGGGCCCCGTGTAGAGGGACTGCGCCAGGAAGGGGATCTGGATGGCGATGCCGATGGCGTAGGTGGCAAGCGAGGGCACGTTCCAGCGTCCGTAGCGGCCATTGAGGTCGTAGAGCGCGGGGATGTCCACCTTTTCCTTGGAGATCAGGTAGTAGTCCACCAGATTGATGGAGCTCCACGGAATGAAGACCATGAGCAGGAGCAGCACAAAGTTCTTGAAGTTCGAGATGAAGTCCGGCGAGGCCAGGACGGCTATGAGCACGGAAATTCCGATGAAGGCCACCACATACGCGAAGCGGGTCCACGGCGCGATGCGGGTGCGGCGGGTGAAGGCCGAGACAGAGGTCAGCACTGTCATGTAGCCGCCGTAGGCATTGAGCGTATTGACTGTCAGTTTGCCGACCACAATGACGAAGTAGATGGCCACTGCGATGGCGCCACCACCACTGAGCTTGCCCATGAACGCCACCTGGCCATCAAGGAAGCCCTCCCCCTTGGGCAGGGCCAAGGCGGCAAAGATGGCTCCCATGGTCATGGACCACTGGGAGCCAATCACGGTGCCCAGGAAGGAAGCGAAGAACGTCTTCTTGGCGGGGGTGTTGGCGGGCAGGTAGCGCGAGTAGTCGGCAACATACGGGCCGAAGGTCAGCTGCCAGCCGGCACCCAGCGAAATGGCCAGCAGGAAGGTGGGAAATTCGAAGCCGCCGGTGCCCAGCACCGCGCCCACGTCGTGGAGGGCGAAGAGCCGGATGGCCAGGTAGGTGAAGCCCAGGATGCCGACAATGGTGGCGATCCGGCCCAGCAGATGGATGTACTTGTAGCCCAGGGTGGCCACAAGGATGGTGATCGCACCGAAGACGACCATGCCGATGGCACCGGTCCCGGTGTGCAGGATCTGGCTCACCGCCTGCCCCGCCAGCACCGTCCCGGTGGCGGCGAAGCCCAGGTACATGATGATCACCAGCACCAGCGGGATCACGGCACCCAGAATGCCGAACTGCGCCCGGCTGGAGATCATCTGCGGCAGGCCAATCTTGGGGCCCTGCGCAGCGTGCAGGGCCATGACGGCGCCGCCCAGGAGGTTGCCGAGGAGCAGGCCGATGATGGCCCAAAAGGCGTCGGCGCCAAAGACCACGGCAAGCGCACCATCGACAATCGCGGTGATCTGCATATTGGCGCCGAACCACAGCGTGAACTGGCCAAAGGGCTTGCCGTGGCGCTCCGCATGCGGGACAAAGTCGATGGAACGGCGCTCCAGGCGCGAGCCACCCGTCTGCGGTGTTGGCGGTGATTGCATGAACATTCCTCCAGTGGAATTTAGATCGTGGGCCCCAAATCGTTAAACAATCTGACCATGATCCAGGCCACATCCGATGTCCCAGCTCCGGGATATCGTCTGCCATGGCAGACACTGGCGCCGAAACGCAGCTCCGGCCGCCCATCGGGCCACCGGCACGCCGCAAGGTGCCCGCATGTCTGGGACCACAGACAGGCAGCAGCGGGAATCCCTTTCCGGCCGTTCCGGTTCCGGGTTTAGTTGTAACCAGAAAGCCCGCCCGCACCCCACCGGTGCGGCCGGGCCGCGGCACACACACTAAGGACACCTCCATGGCAACCATGCACGACCCCTCCCGCACCATCCGCGCCGCCCGCGGCACCACCCTCACGGCCAAGTCATGGCAGACCGAGGCCCCGCTGCGGATGCTGATGAACAACCTGGACCCCGAGGTCGCCGAGCGCCCCGAAGACCTGGTCGTCTACGGCGGCACCGGCCGCGCCGCCCGCTCCTGGGAGGCCTACGACGCAATCGTGCGCACCCTGGCGGACCTGGAGGACGACGAGACCCTCCTGGTCCAGTCCGGCAAGCCGGTGGGCGTGTTCCGCACCAACAAGTGGGCACCGCGCGTGCTGATCGCCAACTCCAACCTGGTGGGCGACTGGGCCACGTGGCCCGAGTTCCGCAAGCTCGAGGCCGAGGGCCTGATGATGTACGGCCAGATGACGGCCGGCTCCTGGATCTACATCGGCACCCAGGGCATCCTGCAGGGCACCTACGAGACCTTTGCCGCCATCGGCACGAAGCGCTTTGGCGGCACCCTGGCCGGCACCCTAACCCTGACCGGCGGCTGCGGCGGCATGGGCGGCGCCCAGCCCCTGGCCGTGACGCTCAACGGCGGTGCCTGCCTCATCGTGGACGTCTCCGAGGAGCGCCTGCGCCGCCGGATGGGCAAGCGCTACCTCGACGACGTCGAAACCGACCTGGACGCGGCCCTCGCCAAGGTGCTCGCCGCCAAGGCGGAAAAGCGGGCCCTGTCCGTGGGCATCGTCGGCAATGCCGCCGAGCTCTTCCCGGAGCTGCTCCGCCGCCAGCTGGCCGGCGAGTTCACCGTGGACATCGTCACCGACCAGACCAGCGCCCACGATCCCCTCAGCTACCTGCCCACCGAGTACACCATCGACCAGTGGACGGCCGAAGCCGAGGCCGATCCCGACGGGTTCACCAAGAAGGCGCAGAATTCCATGGCCCGCCACGTACAGGCCATGGTGGAATTCCAGGATGCGGGCTCCGAGGTCTTCGACTACGGCAACTCCATCCGCGACGAGGCCCGCAAGGGCGGCTACGGCCGCGCCTTCGAATTCCCCGGCTTTGTCCCGGCCTACATCCGCCCGCTGTTCTGCGAGGGCCTGGGCCCGTTCCGCTGGGTGGCCCTGTCCGGCGACCCGGAGGACATCCGCGTCACCGATGAGGCGCTCAAGGAGCTCTTCCCGGAAAACGAGCACCTGCACCGCTGGCTCGACGCGGCCCAGAAGCACGTTGAGTTCGAGGGACTGCCGGCCCGCATCTGCTGGTTGGGCTATGGGGACCGCGCCAAGGCCGGACTGCTCTTCAACCGCCTGGTGGCCGAGGGCAAGGTCTCCGCACCGATCGTGATCGGCCGCGACCATCTGGACTCCGGCTCGGTCGCGTCCCCATACCGGGAGACCGAGGCCATGAAGGACGGCTCCGACGCCATCGCCGACTGGCCGCTGCTGAACGCACTCACGGCCGCCAGCTCCGGCGCGACTTGGGTGTCCATCCACCACGGCGGCGGGGTCGGCATCGGCCGCTCCATCCACGCCGGCCAGGTCTCCGTGGCCGACGGCACCGAGCTCGCCGCGGCCAAGCTGGAAGCGCTGCTGACCAACGACCCGGGCATGGGCGTCATCCGCCACGTCGACGCCGGCTACCAGCGCGCCATCGACGTCGCCAACGAGCGCGGCGTCCGCATCCCGATGGCCGAATAGTCCAACTGGGGCGCAGTAACTGTCCGAAATCCCCGGATTTCCGGCAGTTGCTGCGCCCCAGTTGGACTCCTTCCCGTCGGGAGGTGCTTAAAGCAAAAGGTCCCGGCCAGTGTTTCCACTGGCCGGGACCTTTTTCATCGTTGCGGGGACAGGATTTGAACCTGTGACCTCTGGGTTATGAGCCCAGCGAGCTACCGAACTGCTCCACCCCGCGGCGTGTTCTCTACTTTACCCGGCGTTCACCTGAGGGCCAAATCGCCGGGCTGTGAGCTCCGTCTCCCCGCAACGAGCCTGCGAGTTGCGGGAGCAACTGGGGCGCAGCAAGTGCTCCCCAGCCGCTCCCAGGGCTCGCAAGCTCGCCCCGGGTCCCTCGCGGCCGTGGGCCCCGAAAACCGGGGTTTAAGTGCACTTGCTGCGCCTCAGTTGGACGGGGTGCTACGGCGCGGGGGTGGCCGACGGCGACGGCGTCGCCGTCGCGGTTGCCGACGGCAGGGCGCCCAGCTTGGCCTCGGCGGCCAGGGCTGCGTCGATGGCCGTCTTGAGCTTGGCCTGTGCCGCGCCGTAGGCGGCGAAGTCGCCCTTGGCCAGTGCGTCCTGCCCATCCTTGATGGCCTGGTTGGCGTCCTTGAGCGCCTGCACCAGCGCCGCCTGGGCGCCCGGATCCGTGGCACCGCCCGTGCCGGAACCGGAACCGCTGCTGCTGCCGGCGGAACCGGGCGGCGTGGTGGCGTCCTTGCCGGCGTCGCCGGCCTGGGCTCCGGAGTTGCCGCCGAAGAGCTGGTCCAACGCCTCGTTCAGCGTCGCCGCGTAGCCAATCTTGTCACCGAAGGCCACCAGCACGCGCTGCAGCGTGGGGTACGAGGTGGCGCCGGTGGACTTCACGTAGACGGGCTGCACGTACAGCAGGCCGCCGCCCACCGGGAGGGTGAGCAGGTTGCCGTTGATCACGCTGGACTGGCCAAGCTTGAGCACGTTCAGCTGCTGCGACACCGTGGGGTCGGAGATGAAGGTGTTCTGCACCTGGCCCGGGCCCGGCACCTGGGTCTCCGGCGGCAGCTTGAGCAGGCGCAGCTTCCCGTAGCCGGGATCCTTCACGCCCTTGGTGTTGCCCGCGTCGGCGTCGGCGGCCAGGAAGCCGTACATCACGTTGCGCGACTCGGTGCCGACCACCGACTGCGGAATGAACGAGGACGTCAACGAGAACGCCGTTTTGTCCTGCCCGGGCATCTGCAGCGAGAGATAGTACGGGGGCTGCTTCACGCCCGTCGTGGAGGAGGTGGGATCGTCCGGCACGCTCCAGGCGTCCTTGTTCTGGTAGAAGTCGGCGGCGTTGGTCACGTGGTAGCGGCCCAGCAGCTCGCGCTGGACCTTGAAGAGGTCCTCCGGGTAGCGCACGTGGCTCATGACGTCCGCGCTCATGTCCTTGTAGGACTTGATGGTTCCCGGGAACACCTTGGACCAGGTCTTCAGGATGGGGTCGGTGTCGTCCCACGCGTACAGGGTCACGGAGCCGTCGTAGGCGTCCACGGTGGCCTTGACCGAGTTGCGGATGTAGTTCACCGAGCTTTGCGGCAGGGCACCGGTGCCCGACTTCTGCGTCAGCGAATCCGTGGTGGCAGAGTCCAGCTGCTGCGGCTGCGAGTACGGGTAGCTGGAGCTGGTGGTGTAGCCGTCCACAATCCACTTCACCCGGCCGTCGACGACGGCGGGGTACGGGTTGCCGTCGATGGTCAGGTAGGGCGCCACCTTGGCGATGCGCTCCTCGGGCGTCCGGTCGTAGAGGATCTGCGACTTGTCGTTGACGCCGTTGGTCAGCAACAGGTCCGAGGACTGGAACTTGACCGCGTAGAGCAGCCGGTTGAACCAGTTGCCCA
Source organism: Pseudarthrobacter sp. P1 (assembly GCF_050156935.1). NCBI lineage: Bacteria > Bacillati > Actinomycetota > Actinomycetes > Micrococcales > Micrococcaceae > Pseudarthrobacter > Pseudarthrobacter sp. P1. The sequence continues at coordinate 1,962,301 of NZ_CP189584.1, forward strand.
CGCTGGGCCCGCCGTTGCCGGTGAAGGTCGTCTGGGAATCCCCGGCGTCGCCGGCCGAACCCTGCGGGCGGTCAAGCTCGACATGGTTGGCACCCTCGGGGGCGCCGACGATGGAGTAGTCCGAGGTGTACTGGCCGAAGTAGATGCGCGGCTGGTAGCTGCTGTCGGTGCCGAGCACGCCGTTGGACGGCACGCCGGACTGCATGAAGACGGGCTTGCCGTCGGCGGTGGCCGTGTTGCCGTAGGCCGCCACCACGCCGTAGCCGTGCGTGTAGACCAGGTGCTTGTTGTACCAGGTCTGCTGGCCCGGGTTGATGCCCGCCGGGTTGAGCTCGCGGACGGCAATCACCGTGTCCTTGACCTTGCCGTCAATGGTGTACCTGTCCACATTCAGCGTGGCCGGGAACCGGTAGTACGGGCGGTACTGTTCCAGCTGCGCGAACGTGGAGGAGATCAGGTTCGGGTCCAGCAGGCGGATGTTGGCCGCCGTGTCGGCGTCCTTGCGCAGGGCGCCGGCGGTCGCCGTCGTCGTCGCGCTGTACGGGATGACATCAATGTCGGAGAGCCCGTAGGCGTTGCGCGTCATGTCGATGTTGCGCTGGATGAACGGGGATTCCAGCGTGGCCTCGGACGGCCCCACCTGGAACTGCTGGACGGCCCAGGGGTAGATGCCGCCGGCCAGGATGGAGGTGATCACCAGCATGGCCGTGCCGATGATCGGCAGCCGCCAGCGTCTGGTGATGGCCGCGAGCACGAACAGCACCGCCACAATGCCGGCCGCGACGGCCAGGATCGCCTTGGTGGGGATCACGGCATTGGCGTCGGTGAACATGGCACCGGCCCGGTAGCCGGTACTGTCCTGCAGGGTGGCATAGCGGTCCAGCCAGAAATTGGCGGCCAGCAGCAGCAGGAAGACCCCCGCGAGCACGCCCAGATGGATCTGTGCCGGGCGGCTGGTGTAGATGCCGCGCTCGTTGATGCGGATGGCGCCGTAGAGGTAGTGGGTCAGGACCGCGGCAATGAAGGAGACGATGACGGCGCTGATCAGCAGGCCGGCGACGAAGCCCAGGAAGGGCAGCGTGTTGGTGTAGAAGCTGATGTCCAGGTGGAACTGCGGGTCCTGCTGGCCGAACGGCTCCTGGAAGAAGAACAGCAGCACCTTTTGCCACTGGGCCGCGGCGGCGGTGCCGGCAAAGAGGCCGAAGACCACCGGCACGCCGACCATGACCAGGCGGCGGACCGGCTCGAGCTGGGCCTGGTAGCGGTTGAGGTTGTCCGCCATCTCGTTGTCCGGGGCATAGACCGGGCGGGCCCGGTAGGCCACGCGCAGGGAGACGTAGACGGCCGCCGCCATGGCCAGGAAGCCGACAAAGAACGTCAGGCCTTTGGCCACGTTTTCCCGCCAGAAGACGTCCAGGAAGCCCAGCTGGCTGTACCAGAGGACATCGGTGTAGACATTGGCAAAAAACAGGAAGCCGATGACCAGCACCGCCACCACGATGACCGTGGGCAGCAAGGCTCCACGGCGTCGTCGGAGGGGCATTGGTCTTTGCGGCGGCTCTGGACGGGAAGTCACTTAGATCCTCAACTCGAAGGTGGGTGCTGGGTGTGATGGTCGGGGCTTGCGCAAACAGGTCCTACTAGGTGCCACGAACGGGCGCATGGCTAAGTTCCGCTTCCGGACCGGCCTCCCCGCGCCCGCCACGTCAGTTGGCCGAACAGGTGGGCAGGGCGGAACCGTCCTGGCCGGAGCCGATCAGCTTCACGGCGTCGTAGGCGGCCGAGAGCGTGTCCACCTTGACCACCTGCAGCCCCGCCGGGACGTGCCCGGCGACGTCGTTGCAGTTGGCGCCGGGGGCCAGGAACACTGTGGCGCCGCTGTTCCGGGCGCCGACCATCTTCTGCGCGATGCCCCCGATGGCACCCACGTTCCCGGCGGGATCGATAGTGCCGGTGCCGGCAAAGTGCTTGCCGCCGGTCAGGTCGGTGGGGCTGAGCGTGTCGATGATGCCCAGGGCGAACATCATGCCGGCGCTTGGTCCGCCGACATTGCTCAACGCAATGGAAACCTCGAAGGGGAAATCGAATTTGGTGGCCAGGGAAATGCCCAGCAGGTACTTGCCGTTGCTGGCCAGCGCGGGCGTGACCTGGACATCTTGTTCCGCGGAGCCGCGGGACAGGTGCACTGTCACGGGCTTGCCGGCGCCCTCGGCCAGCGTTTTCTGCACCACGGCGATGCCCGTGATCGGCGCGCCGTTGATGGCGAGCAGGATGTCCCCGGCCTGGAGCTTGCCCGCGGAGGGCGAGCCCGAGGGAATCTGGGCCACCGACAACGAGGAGCCGTACTTGATGCCCAGCTGGTCCAGGGCGGCCGCCGTCGCACTTTCCTGCGAGGACGTCATGGCCGCGGCGTTCTCATTGCTGACTTCCGACTGGGTGAGGCCCGGAGGGTACATCAGCTCGGCCGGGTAGACGGCCCGGTTGGAGTCCAGCCACCCGGCCAGGGCCTGGAAGACGTTGATGCTGTTCTGCGGCAGCCCGCCATTGACGTAGACGGTGACCAGGTCGAGGTTTCCGCTGGTGGGGTACGTCTTTTCGCCGCTGATCTGGATGACGCTCTTGCCGTTGTCCGTGCCCAGGGTGTTGAATGTGGGGCCCGGGGACTCCACCACGTAGGGCACCGGAATCAGCAGTGCGGCCACACACAGCGCGGCGGCCAGCGCCCCGGAGACCAGCATGGTGGCGAAGCGGCCGTCACGCGGCCGTTGCGCCGACGTCTGCGCCGGCGGCCCTGCGGGTGTTTCCTCGCTCAAAGAATTTCCTCATCTGCGCCAGCCGGCGCCCAACACGACTCTTGTCCAAATGCCCAGCCTACAAGTTCCCGCCGCATGCAGGCTGTGAATCTCCGGGCTTTGCCTTCAGCGAACTCCCGCTCCGTTGGGGCGACAACCCCTTGGCGGCGGCGGTAACGTGAAACACATAGCCAAATCCTTCCAACGATCGGCCAGTGATGACCCAGAACCCAGCCAACAACGACGACGACACGCCCAAGGATCCGCTGTCAGAGATGCTGGCCAACCTCATGGGCGGCAAGGGCATGGAGGGCTTTGATCCGGCCGCGCTGGCAAAGGCCGCCGGCCTGCCCGAGGACCCCAACGCCCTGGCGGCGATCTTCTCCCAGGTCCAGTCCATGATGAACTCCTCCTCCGACGGAGCCGTCAACTGGGATCTGGCCCACGACCATGCCCGCCAGGCCGCCGCCGGTGGGGACCCCTCCGTCACCCCGGCCCAGTCCCGCGAGGTGGACGAGGCCCTGCGCCTGGCCGAGCTCTGGCTGGACCCCGTCACCGACCTGCCCAGCACCGGCATCATCGGCAAGGCCTGGTCCCGCGCCGAATGGGTCGAGGAAACCCTGGGCACCTGGAAGCGCCTCACCGAGCCGGTGGCCAATTCCATCGCCTTTGCCCTCTCCAGCACCATGGGCGAGCAGATGCCCGAGGAGATGAAGTCCATGATGGGCGGCGCCTCCTCCATGCTGGCCAACATGGGCGGCGCCCTCTTTGGCATGCAGCTTGGTGCCGCCGTCGGCGCGCTGGCCAAGGAAGTGGTCGGCTCCACCGACATCGGCGTCCCGCTGGCGGACCTGCAGATGGCGCTGCTGCCGGCCAACGTGGCCGCCTTTGGCGAGGGCCTTGACCTCCCGGAGCAGGAGGTCCGGCTGTTCCTGGCCCTGCGCGAGGCCGCCCATGCCCGGCTCTTTGTCCAGGTTCCGTGGCTGCGCGGCCACCTGCTGGGCGCCATCGAGTCCTATGCCCGCGGCATCCACATCGACATGTCCCGGATCGAGGGCCTGGCCCGCGATCTGGATCCGAGCAACCCGGAGGCCCTGCAGGCCGCCCTCTCCGAGGGTGTCTTCATGCCGGCCCGCACCCCGGAGCAGGATGCCGCGCTGGAGAAACTGGAAACGGCCCTGGCCCTGGTGGAGGGCTGGGTGGACGAGCTCACCTTCGAGGCCGCCCGCAACCTGCCCTCGGCCGGCGCCCTGCGCGAGACCATCCGCCGCCGCCGCGCCACCGGCGGCCCGGCCGAGCACGCCTTTGGCGCCCTGGTGGGCCTGGATCTGCGTCCGCGCCGGCTCCGCGAGGCCGCTGCGCTGTGGGCCTCGCTGAAGGATGCCCGCGGCATTGCCGGCCGCGACGCCATCTGGAAGCACCCGGACCTGCTGCCCACGGCCGAGGACCTGGACGATCCCGCGGGCTTCGCCGCACGCCGTTCCCTGCTGGAGGCCTCCGCCTCCGAGGTGGATGCGGCGCTGGAGCGGCTGCTGGCCGGCGGCTTTGATGCCAAGGACGACGGCGGGTCCGACGCCGATTCAGCGGACGACGGCGGTGACGCTGGTTCAGCGGACGGCGGCGGCGACGCTCCGAAGGCGTAGCAATTCCCTCCGCTACAGGGACGGCCTTCTGCATCCGGGATGCCCCATGCCGTCCGGGATGCTGCCGTGGCGCCGTCCTGGACGGGGAAGACCGTCGTGGGCGCGCGCTGGGACGCTAGGCCTCGTCGTCGTCCTCAAGGTCGTCTTCCATACCGTCGCCGGGGCCGGCGGCGAGGCCCCGCGAGGTGGCAAAAGTGACACCGTTCAGGAAGGCCTTGGCCTGTTCCAGCTGGGGATAGCCGGCCAGTTCCGCCCAGAACGCCGGCCCGTGCGAGGACACCAGCAGGTGCGCCAGCTCGTGCAGCAGCACGTAGTCCACCACCCAGGCGGGCATCCCCTGCAGCTGGTTGGACAGGCGGATGGTCCGGCGTGACGGGGTGCAGGACCCCCAGCGGGAATTCTGGTTGGACACCCACTTCACCGACACCGGCACCGCCCGTCCGCCCAGGTAGGCGGCCGAGAGCTCGGCGGCACGGCCCATCAGCGCATCGTCGCCCGAGGCAGTGCGGGGCATGCGGGCCTGCCGGGCCGTCTTGGCTTCCAGCTTGGCCACCATCCGCTCCACCCAGTGGCGTTCCTGGGCCTCGCTGAAGTGCGCGGGGATGGAGACCACCATGGTGCCGCCCTGCCAATTGGCGGACACGGTCCGCTTGCGCCGGGCCGAGCGGCGGACCTCAACGGGCGCGCTGGACTGGGCGCCCGTGCTGCCCAGGGGTGGAATCGTCATGTCTCGACGGTACCGCGGCCGGGGCCATCCCAGGTGCCGGGAAATCCGCTCTGTGGATAACCCCACACGCCCCTGTGCCGCATGCCACCATCGAAGAACAGGTGGCCGTTGACCGGATCCGGCCCGCATACGAAGGGGTGGATGCCGTGGTCCAGATCAACCCGGGACTGCGCGTGGTGCGGCGGTCCGCAGGCTGCATGCAGATCGGGGTGGGCCCGGGCGGGCTCATCGTGGAAGGGCTGAGCTCGCCGGAAGAGGACTTCGTCGGCGCCCTGGCCGTCGGGACGGCCGACCCCCTGGCCGCTTCCACCCGGCTGGGCATCACGCCGGAGCGGGCCCTCCACCTGCTTCAGATGCTGGCGCCGGCACTCTTTGCCGAACCATCCGCTCCTCCCATCCCGGGCCTGCGCGGCGAACGGCTAGCACCCGAGGAGCGGCTACTCCGGGCCGTCCACCACGCGCCGGCGGACGAGCTGCTGGCCTGCCGGGGACGCGCCGTCGTGCGCATCACGGGTCTGGGACGCACGGGCGCCGCCCTGGCGCAGGCCCTGGTGGGCGCCGGGGTGGGCACGGTGCTGCTGGAGGATGACGCCGTGGTGGGGGCGGCGGATGTGGGACCGGGCGGCTACCGGATCAGCGACATCGGCATGCCGCGCTCGGCCGCCGTGCGCCGCCAGCTGCTGGGCCTGGACCCGGGCTGCCAACCGCACGTCCTGCATTCAGGGTCGGAGGCCGGAAGCGTGTTCCATCTGCTGGACCTGGTGGTCCACTGCGGGCACGACACCCTTGACCCGGCGGCGTCGGCGGAGCTGATGCGCCGCGACCAGCCGCATCTGCTGGTGCTGCTGCGCGAACAGGACGGCACAGTGGGCCCGCTGGTGCTGCCGGGCGCCACGGCCTGCGCCGAATGCGTGGAACGGCACCGGGCCGATGCGGACCCCCAATGGCTGGGCCTGTGCGCCTCGCTGTCCCGCTCCCCCGCGCTTGGCGAGGATGCGCCCACGGCCCTGTCGCTGGCGGGCGCCGCGGCCCGGGCCGCGCTGCTGTTCCTCGACGGCGGGGCCGCCCCGGCCGCGTTGTCGGCCGTGCTGACGCTGCGCGCCGCCGACGGTGGCTGGTCCCGGCGCGAGTACCTGCCGCACCCGGACTGCGGCTGCCAATTCCAGCGTCAGGCCTTGGCCATGATCTCCAGTACGGCGTCACCGTAGCGTTCCAGTTTGGCCGGGCCCACGCCGGGCAGGCTGGCCAGCTGTTCCAGTGTCTCCGGGCCCGCCTCGGCGATGGCCACCAGCGTGGCGTCGGTGAAGACCACGTACGCGGGCACCTCGGCCGCCTTGGCCGCCTCCAGCCGCCACTGCCGCAGCGATTCAAACACTGCCTCCTCGTAGCCGGCCGGGCAGTCGGCGCAGCGGCCCATCTTGCGTTCGGCCCCGGAGCTGAGCATCTTGCCGCAGACCCGGCACGTCGTCGGCACTGCGGCCTTGCGCTGCTTGCGCGCCGTGGAGCCGGCCCGGACGCCGTAGGCGGGGGCGGTGGAGTTGGGCCGCAGCCCGTCCAGAAAGCGCGAGGGCTTGCGGTTGGCACGCCCGCCGGGCGTGCGGGCGGTGGACCAGGACAGGGTGAGGAATTCGCGGGCCCGGGTGATGCCCACGTAGAGCAGGCGCCGTTCCTCATCCACCGAGGCAGGGGAATCGGCGAAGGAGATGGGCATCAGGCCCTCGCTCATGCCCACGAGGAACACCGCGTCCCATTCCAGGCCCTTGGCGGAGTGCAGCGAGGCCAGCGTGACGCCCTGCACCGTGGGGGCATGCTGGGCGGTGGCCCGCTCCTGCAGCTCGGAGACGAAGTCGACCAGCGTGAAGCCGCCCTCGACCGAACCGCGCGTCACCACCAGCTCGTCGGCCAGCGCCACCAGCGCCGCCAGGGATTCCCAGCGCTCGCGCACGGCGCCGCCGGTCTTGGGGGCCTCGTCCTGGTACCCCAGGTTGCCCAGCACGTCGCGGACCATCTGGCCCACGGGCTCGTCCTCGGCGGCCCGGGAGGCGGCACGCAGCTGCAGGATCGCGTCGCGGACCTCCTTGCGGGCGAAGAACCGCTCGCCGCCGCGCAGCTGGTAGCCGATGCCGGCCGAGGCCAGCGCCTGCTCGTAGGCCTCGGACTGGCCATTGGTGCGGAAGAGCACGGCAATCTCGGCGGCCTGGGTGCCGGCGTCGATGAGCACCTTGATCCGGGCGGCGACGGCGGCGGCCTCGGCCTCGTCGTCGCTGCATTCCAGGAACTCCGGGGCCGGGCCCACGGGGCGCTGGGCCACCAGGTGCAGCGGCGGGGACCACAGGGCGTCGGCCTCGAAATCGCCGGAGCGCCGGGCGGCCAGCAGCGAGTTGGCCAGGCCCACCACCTGCGGCGTGGAGCGGTAGTCGCGGATCAGCTTGATCACCTGGGCCTGCGGATACCGGGACGGGAAGTCCAACAGGTGCCGCGGCGTGGCACCGGTAAAGGAGTAGATGGTCTGGCTGGCGTCGCCCACCACGCAGAGGTCGTCGCGGCCGCCCAGCCAGAGGTCGAGCATCCGCTGCTGGAGCGGGGACACATCCTGGTACTCGTCCACCACAAAGTGCCGGTACTGGTCCCGCACGGTGGCGGCCACCCGCGGATCCTCCTGCAGAATGCCCACATTGATCAGCAGGACGTCCTCAAAGTCGATCAGGTTCCGGTCAGTCTTGACGTCCTCGTAGGACTGGAACAGGCGTGCGACGGCGGTGCGGTCCAGGCCGCCGGGCTCGCCGCGGTCCGTGGCTTGGGTCAGGTAGGTCTCCGGCGTCAGCATGGACACCTTGGCCCATTCGATCTCCGCGGCGAGGTCGCGGATGGAGGCGCGGTCGCTGGAAAGCCGCAGCCGGCGTGCGGCCTCGCCGATGGTGGCGGCCTTGTGGTCCAGCAGGCCCGGGAGTTGGCCGCCGACGGCGTGCGGCCAGAAATACTGCAGCTGTCGCAGGGCGGCGGCGTGGAAGGTGCGGGCCTGCACCGTCCCGACACCGAGATCGCGCAGCCGGGTGCGCATTTCGGCGGCGGCGCGGGCGGTGAACGTCACGGCCAGCAGGCGCGACGGGTTGTAGACGCCGCTATGCACGCCATAGGCGATCCGGTGCGTGATGGCGCGGGTCTTTCCGGTGCCGGCGCCAGCCAGCACGCAGAGCGGCCCGTGCAAGGTGGTGGCGACGGCGCGTTGCTCCTCGTCCAGGCCGGAAAGAATGCGTTCCTCGAGGGTGCGCTCATCCATCAGCGGTGCGGCAAGGGGCGCGTGGCCCACCTTCTGCGGTTCAGCCACGGCCGGCCGCCTGGGACCCGGGATTGGCCGGCGGCGTGGGCTCGGCGACCGGAGAGGACCCGTCCGCCACGGCGGCCATGGCCGGCGGCGTGGGCTCGGCGATGGGGCCGCCGTGCCAGTGCTCGATCAGGGCGCGGGCAATGGACATCCGCGGCGGGATGGTCACCTCGCCGCCCAGCACGGCGGACTGCAGCTCGGGGCGGGTGAACCAGCGGGCACGGGTGACCTCGACGCCGTCGGGCGTGGCGACGTCGTCGTCCGTATAGGCAATGAAACCGAGCATCAGCGACGCCGGGAACGGCCACGACTGCGAGGCGAGGTAGCGCGGGGAGTGCAGGCGCACGCCCACCTCCTCGGCGATCTCGCGCACCACGGCCTGTTCCAGCGATTCCCCCGGTTCCACGAAACCGGCCAGTGTGGAGTACCGGTTGGACTCCCAGCTGCTGCCGCCGCCGAGCAGGATGCGGTCGTCGGCGCCCACCACGGCCACGATGATGGCCGGGTCCGTGCGCGGGAAGTGCTCGGTGCCGTCCGCGCTGCAGCGCCGCACCCAGCCACCGGATTCCGGCACGGTGGGTGCCCCGCAGCGGGGGCAGTGCGTGTGCGAGCGGTGCCAGTTGGCAATCGCATTGGCCTCGATGAAGACCAAGGCGTCCGCGGCATCAAGGGACGCGGCGGCCTCGCGGTAGCCCAGCAGTGTTGACCCGGGGGCCAGCCGCGTAAGGCCGGCGCCGTCGTCGTCGGGGTCCGGGTCCGGCACGGGAGCCAACAGCAGGTCCGTGTCCACGGCCACGCCGGTGAGCGCCGGCGTGCTGGAGCCCAGGAAGATGGCGTTCCCGCCCGCGGGCAGCACGGTGGGGTCAAGGAAGACGATCCGGCCGTCCTTCACCAGCGTCTTCCCGCCGGTGAGCACCATGGTCCGGTATGCGCCGCCGGCCCGCGCGGAGTCGAGGAAACCCTCCACCGCACGGCGCTCGGTGCCTCGGTCCAACACGGCATGGGGCCAGGGCAGCGGCAGGGCGTCAATCATGCTTCTACCGTACGCAGTTGCGCCGACAATTCACACTCGGGATACCACGCCGAGGGCACCGAAAAGCGTGTCCTTGGCAACGCATCTTTCGACTCGCCGCCGCGCCTCTCCCGGTTCCCGGGCATCGGCCCTACGGTGGAAAGGTGAGAAGAATGACGCCCATCGAATTGGCAGCCGTGGCCAGTGCCGCCGTGCCCGGACTGAACCTGACGGCCTGCGCCGCCGACTACGACGACGCCACCGACTTCGAATCAGCCCTGTTGGTGGACTCCGACGGCAGGCGCTGGCGCGTCCGCTCCCCCAAGCATGCCGAGGCCAGCACGCGGCTGGAGACCGAGCTGGCCGTCCTGCGTGCCTTCTCCCCCGCCGTCCGTGCCGAACTGCCGTTCCTGATGCCCACCGTGGCCGGAACCGTGCGCAAGGGCGAGCTTTCCACCTTTGTCTATTCCCATCTGGCCGGCCACCCGCGCTCCGTGGAGTCGCTGGCATCCGGCGGCGCCGCCGTCGCCCGCGAGCTGGGCGCCGCCATTGCCGCCATCCACGACCTTCCGCCGGCGCTCGTCAGCGGCGCGGACCTGCCCAGCTACACGGCCAACGAGTTCCGCCAGCGCAAGCTCAACGAGCTGGACCAGGCCGCCACCACCGGCAAGATCCCCGCCGCCCTGCTGCGCCGCTGGGAGCACGCGTTGGAGGATGTGGCCCTGTGGCGCTTCAGCCCGGCAGTGGTGCACGGCGATCTGCATGAGGACAACATCCTGCTCGAGGGCACCCGCGTGATGGCCGTGATCGGCTGGACCGACCTGCGCGTGGGCGACCCCGCCGACGACTTTGCCTGGCTGGTGGCCGTGAACGACCACGCGTTTGTAGACAAGGTGCAGGAGGCCTACTCGGCCGCCCGCAAGGACGCCCCGGACCGGCACCTGCTGCGCCGCGCCGCACTGAGCGCCGAGTTTGCCCTGGCCCAGTGGCTGGTCAAGGGCGTGGCCACGGACAACCCGTCCATGGTGGCCGAGGCCGAGGGCATGCTGCGCGCGCTCGAGCACGACATCGCCACCTACGGCGGCCAGCCGATCGCCACCGAGCCTCCCGTGGTGGCCCCGGCGCATTCGGCCGCCGTCACCCCGGTGGCCATCCCGTCCGAGCCGGCTGCGGCCACGGCGGGCGGCACAGCTGCAGGCGGCACGGCTGCTGGCGGCACGTCCAAACCAGCGTCCGACGGCGCAGCGGACAAGGCTGCGGCCCGGAAGCCTGCCGCCGTGGAGGCAGCTCCCGGGTCCGAAGCTCCGTCCGCTGCCGACGAGCCCCCTGCACCCGCTGACGCTTCCGCCGAGGCCACCGATGGCAGTGGCACGGCGCCGGACGGCGCGGAGCCCAAGGGCGACGCCGGAAAGCCGGCCGACGCCGCCAAGGCACCGCCCGGCAAGGAAAACCTGGACACGGCTGCCATGTCGGTCATCCCGCTGCACAAGTAGAACTGGAGCGCGGCCGGCCCCGCTGGTGGAGCGCAGCCGAGACCAGGTGCGCCGGGTGGTTTCGACAGGCTCAACCACCGAGGCGGGCACCATCGGCGCTACATGGCGTAGGCGTTGGTGACGATGGCCTCCAGTTCCGCCTCGCCGGCGAGGTCGAGCGGCCGGACCAGGGCATCCTGGCCGACGAAGTAGAAGGCCGCCCGGACCTGCTCCAGCGGCACGTCCTTCAAGCGCGACCACGCCAGCCGGTAGACGGCCAGCTGCACCGCACGCACGGCCAGCTGGGCCGGGTTGGGCTTGGCCCCTGTCTTCCAGTCGATCAGGTCCCAACCGCCATCGTCGTCCCGGAAGACGGCGTCGATCCGGCCGCGCACCACGACGTCGGCCACACGCGTCTCCACCGGCACCTCCAGGGCCGCCGGCGTCCGGTCGGCCCACATCGAGGATTTGAAGGTCTCGCGCATTTCCTCCAGCCCGTAGGCCTCGTCCACATAGGCATCCGCACCGGCAAACTCGTCGATGTCCAGCTGGCCGGACGTGCCAAAGTACTCCTCCACCCAGGCGTGGAAGGCGGTGCCCTTGCGGGCCGCCATGCCGGGCTTGCGGGGCACCGGGCGGCGCAGGTTCCGGGTCACTGTGGCCGGGTCGTCGCCCAATGCCACCAGCAGCGAGGCCGAAATGTGCGCCGGAAGCTGGACCGAGAGCGTGCTGGTGTCCAGCTTGGACTGGGCCAGCAGCAGCTCGGTTTCCATCCCCCAGCGCGGATTCCCCGCCGCCACTGCCAGCAACGCACCCGCCGCACCGGGGCCAGCCTGTGCCACGGCGTCCTCCACGGCGGCCAGCCGCTCCAGCACGGCGGCGGCGGAGCGCTCGGCATTGGCCCGGCGGCCGGCGTGCGGGGCGCCGGCCGTCTTGCCCGTGATCTGCGGCCCCTCCAGCGGATCGTAGGGCCAGACGGCGCTGATCGTTCCCACGCTCAGCGGGTTCTCCACCCCCGGTTCGGGGTCCTCCAGCCACGCCAGGATCCGCGCCTGGCCCGAACCATCCCCGGCCAGCGGCAGCAGCGAGGCCAGGAATGGCGAGACCTCGGTGAAGCTGGCCCGGCCCGCGCTCCAAATGGTGGCCGAGCAGACCAGGACGTCGCGGGCCCGGGTGTAGGCAACATAGGCCAGCCGGCGTTCCTCCTCCTCGGCATGTGCCCTCACGTCCTCGGCAAAGAGCTTCTCGCTGTCCAGCCAGCTCTTCTGGTCCTCCCCGCCCAGGTCCCAGGCGGGGAGGTCGTTCCGGTCCCCGCGCAGCGGCCAGGGCAGCTGGCCGGCACCGGTGGACCAGCGGTCCGCCGTCGCGCTCGGGAACGCGCCCTGGTTCAGGCCCGGCACAAAGACCACGTCCCATTCCAGCCCCTTGGAGGCGTGGACCGTCAACAGCTGCACGGCGTCGGGGTTGGGCTCCGGCGCTGTCATGGACAGGCCGTCCTCCTGGGCCTCGGCCGTCTCCAGCCAGCCCAGGAAGGCGAGCAGGTCCACGCGTTCGGCGGCCTGCATGAAGTCCGCGGCGGCGTCCTGGAAGGCATCCAGGTTCCGGCGGGCCTGGTGGATGGTGAACTGCGGTTTGGCGGCCAGCTCGATGTCCAGCAGCATGGTCCGTTCCACCTCGCCCAGCAGGTTGGTGAGATCGTCCCCGACAAAGCCGCGCAGCATCCGCAGCTCGTCGCGCAGGGCGATGAGCCGTTCGCGGGCGACGGGCGTGAGGGTGCGTTCCAGCGCGGCCGGCCAGTAGTCCGGGCCAAGGTAGTCCAGCGCCTCGACCAGGCTGGCACTGTCCACCATGTCCTGCTCCACCGGTGCCGCATCCACCCCGGAGTTCTCGTCCTCGGCCGCGGGATCAAAGGCGCGGTGGTCCCGGGCCGCCCGTTCACGCCGCCGGGAAAGGTACCGGGACCAGTCGGCCAGGGCCATCAGGTCCGCCGGGCCGATCCGCCAGCGGGCGCCTGTGAGCAGGCGCATCAGAGCGTCCGAGCGGCCGGGGTCGGCCAGCACGCGAAGGGTGGCCACCAGATCCACAATCTCCGGCGTGGCCATCAGCCCGCCCAGGCCCACGATCTCGTAGGGGATGCCGCGGGCATCAAAGGCGGCGGCCAACGGCTCAAACTGGGCCCGGCGGCGGCACAATACCGCCACGGTGGTGGGGTCCGGCGCGGTGGCCCCGCCGCCGAAGCCCTTGTGGGCCAGAATGTCCCTGGCGATGGCCTCGCATTCGGCCTCCACCGTCTCGTAGCGTGCCAGCAGCACCTGGCCGTTGGTGGCCTTCGGGCGCTCCTGCAGCGGCGACACCCGGATCCGCGGGCCCGGCTCGCGGCGCTCGCGCGCCCGCAGCTCGGCGGCGGCATTGAGCTGCCCGGAAATGACGTTGGCCGCCCCCAGGATCCGGGCGGAATTGCGCCAGGCGATGGTCAGCTGCGCGGTGGACGCGTAGCCGCCGTCGTGCTTGCGGAAGATCTCCGGGAAGCGGAACAGCTGCCCGGAGGAGGCCCCGCGGAAGCCGTAGATGGACTGGTGCGGGTCCCCGACGGCGGTGACGGGGTGTCCGCCGCCGAACAGCTTGGAAAACAGCGCCAGCTGGGCGTGCGAGGTGTCCTGGAATTCGTCCAGGAGCACCACCTTGTAGCGCTGGCGCTCCAACGCCGCGGCCTGCGGGACCTCATCCGCGATGCGTGCCGCCAGCGCCACCAGGTCGCCAAAATCCAGGGCATTGCGGTGCCGCTTGGCGGTGGCGTAGCGCTCCACCATGGCCGCCACGGAGCCGCGGGTGCGGAAGATGTCCGCCAGCCTGGCGGCCGCCAGCGTGGGGGCCTTCGTGGCGCCCTCCTGGTACGGCATGGCAGCCAGCTGTTCCGCCAGCCCGTCGGCCATGGCGCGCACGGCGGTGGGGTCCTGCAGGTGCTCGGCGCACTCCCCCGCCATGGACATCAAGCCCTTGACCAGGGAGGATTTGGCGGCGGTGAAGTGCTCGTGCGGTCCCTCGTAGGCCTGGACGACGTCGCTGGCCAGCTGCCAGGCCTCCGCCCCGCCCAGCACGACGGCGTCGCGCTCCACGCCGAGGCGCAATCCGTAGTCGGTGACGATCCCGGCGGCGTAGGAGTGGTAGGTGGACACCTTCGGTTCCAGCGCGTCCTGGGCCGCCGCGGCCGGGGCCAGCTCGACGGCGCCCGTCTTCGCCAGCGCCGCCAGCTTGGCCAACTGGCGGCGGATCCGGGCGGCGAGCTCGCCGGCGGCCTTGCGCGTGAACGTCACGCCGAGGATCTCCTCTGGCAGCACCAGCCCGTTGGCCACCAGCCACACCACGCGGTCCGCCATTGTGGTGGTCTTGCCCGAGCCGGCGCCGGCAATGACCAGCAGCGGTTCCAGGGGCGAGGAAATGATGGCGGCCTGCTCCTCGGTCGGCGGCAGCTGGTTCAAGAGCTCCGCCAGCTCGTAGGGCGAGAGGATGGGCCGCTCGGCGGGCTCCCCGGCGGACCCGGTGGAAGTCCCGGCGTCTGCGGTGGAGGCCCCGGGTCCGGTGCCGTTCGGCTCTGCGTCGGGCGTGCTCATTCGGTGACCTGCTTTCCTTCGGTGCACAGCGGGCAGATTTCCGGCACGGCGCAGCCGCCGGCAAACCCGCCGGCCCCGGGGTCGTGGCGGGCCTCGAAGTGGGCGCCTGACATGAGCTCGGCGGCCTCCATCACCAAATCCAGCGCCCAGGAATCGCCGGGGTCCAGTGCTTTCTGGTCCTGGGTCTTCATGCCCTTGGTGGCGTCGCCGAGCGGGGCGAGCGCGGCCCCGCCGGACACGGCGCCGTCCGGGACGCCGTCGTGCCCGTTGAACGCGCCGGCCAGAATGGCGGCCTGGTAGGCGCCGAGCTGCGGGTGGGTCTCCAACTCCTTCGCGGCGGGCTTGCGCCGGCCGGTCTTGAGGTCGATCACCACCAGGTTGCCATTGGCGTCCTTTTCCAGCCTGTCGATCTGCCCCTTCAGCCGGACGATGTGGTGCTCGCCGGGCAGGTCCACGCTGAAGTCCGCCTCCACGGCCAGCAGCTCCCGGCCGCGGGAGCGCATGTCCAGCACATACAGGGCCATCTTGCGCACCATCTCCTGGGCGCGGGCAAAGTCCGCCTGGCTCTCCCAGGTGTCGGGCATGCCCAGCGAGGGCCAGCGCCGGGTGAGCTCCGCCAGATACTCGTGCCCGGCGGCGTCGGGCAGGTCCTGGGCAATCGCGTGGATCAGCGTGCCCAGGCTGCGGGCGAAGTCAGTGGCGGCCTCCCCGCCGGCGGCCTTGATGAACCAGTTCAGCGGGGACTTGTGCACGGCGTCCACCTTCGACGGCGACACATTCACCACCGCGCCCTCGGCGGCCAGCGGCTCGGTGCTGCTCAGCGGCGCCAGCCCCCACCACGAGTCCGGGTGGGCGCCGGGGATGCCCTCGGCGGCCAGCACCGCCAGCAGCCGGGCGGCCTCGGCATCGGCATTGAGCTCCGATTCCTGGCGCAGCTCCGGGACCAGCGTGCGCAGCGTCATGGGGCGGGGCACCTGCTCCACCGGGCGGTGTTCCGGGCCGCCGTCCTCCGGTTGGAAGGGCAGCACGATGTCCAGGAACTGCGAGGGCTGGAGCTCGTGGCTGGAGGCAGCGGTGCAGATCAGCCGCTCGGTGGCGCGGGAGATGGCCGCGGCAAAGCTGCGCAGCTCGTCGTAGCGGATCTCGCGCAGCCGGGCCGCGGCGTCGATCTGGCGGGCGGCCTGCGCACCGCGCTCGGCCACGTCCACCAGCAATTGGCTGCCCAGCAGCTCCCCGCGCAGGCGGGTGTTGGGCCAGACGCCCTCCTGCAGCCCGGCGACGATCACCACTGGCCATTCGCGCCCGGACGCGCTGGCCGGGGTGAGGATCTCGACGGCGTCGCTGCGCTGGGCGCGCGCCGCCAGGGTGTCCATCGGCAGGTCCTGGCTGAGCAGGTATTCCAGGAACTGCTGCGGGCTGGAGCCGGGCAGTTGGTCCACATAGCGCTCCGCCGTCTGGAACAGGGCCATGATTGCATCGAGGTCGCGGTCCGCCCGGATGCCCGCCGGCCCGCCTTTGAGCGCCTGGGCGGCCCAGGTGTCGGAGCAGTCGGCCGCCTCCCAGAGCGCCCACAGCACCGTCTCCGCGTTGGCCCCGGGCTCGGCGACGGCGGCCCGGCCGGCCTGGAGCATGCGCGCCAGCCGGGCGGCGTTGGAGGCCTCCCAGCCCAGCTGGGACAGGATGGCCGGGTCCAGCAGCGCGTCCACCAGCAGGGAATCGCTCTCGCGCCCGCCACCGGCGCCCAGCTCCGCCTTGCGCAGCCCCTGGCGGAGCCGGCGCAGGTGGATGGTGGTGGAGCGGCCCAGCCGCGACGTCAGCAGGGACACGGCCATGGCGGCGTCGAGCAGGCCCGGGTCCAGCGAGACGTGGAAGGCGTCCAGCAGCGGGCGGACGGCGGCCTCGTCGCGGACCGGGTTCTCGGCCACGGGCACCTTCACCGGAATGCCCTGCCCGCTGAGGTAGCGCTGCAGGGCCGCCAGGTGCGAGCCCGTGCGCACGATGACGGCCATCTGGCCCAGCTCATAGCCCTGGGCGTGCTGCAGGTTCAGGATCCGCTCCGCCACGAGCCGGAGCTCGTGCACCTCGGATGCCACCAGGTGGACGGCGACGGCGGGCTGTGCGGCAGCGGGGGCCCGAACCCCGGCGTCGGGGGTTTCAGTCCCGGGGGTGCCGGCGACGACGCGGGGCTCCCCGATGGCCCCGGCGTCGGGCTCCCACTCCAGCAGCCGGGCCTTGTGCCCGCCGCGGGTCTGGGAGATCCGCGCGGCCACCGAGCCCCAGGAGGCGGCCAGTTCCGGCCCCATCCGGTGCGAGGTCCGCAGCACGAATTCGCCCACCGTGACACCCATCGCCGGGTCCGCGAGGTGGTCCCGCACGGTGCCGGCCAGGTCCGGCCGGGCGCCGCGGAAGCCCTGCACCACCGTGTCCGGGCTGGCCGTGGCGAGCACGTCCTTGCCGCGGCCCAGCATGGCCAGGAGTTCGTGGATGGCCTGGTTGGCCTCCTGGATGTCGTCGACCAGGATCAGCTGGAGCCGGTCGCGCTCGAGCTGGAGGTATTCCCCGTCCTGGCTGAACAGGTTTGTCACGGAGGTGATGATGCCGGCGGGGTCGTAGGAGCCGGACTTCCCCCAATCCACCACGTCGCGGTATTCGCCGTACAGCGAGGCCGCGGCCACCCAGTCCGGGCGGCCGTTCTCCGTTCCCAGCCGGGACAGTTCCTCGGGGTCGATGCCGTATTCGATCACCCGGTCAAAGAGCTGGCGGACCTCCTGGCGGAAGCCGCGGGTGCCCAAGGCATCCCTCAGGTCCGCGGGCCATGCGGGCGCCCGGCCCAGCCCCTGCCGATGCCCGTCCAGCAGCTCCTTGATGATGAGGTCCTGTTCGGGGCCGCTGAGCAGCCGGGGCGCACGCTCGATGTGCGGCAGCCGCCCCTCCACCTTGGCCCGGCGCAGCACGTCAAAGGCATAGGAGGACCAGGTCCTCGCCGGGGAGATGCTCAGGCTGCGGTTCAGCCGGGCGCTGAGCGCATCGCGCAGCCGGGCGGCCGACAGGCGCGAGGGCCCCAGCAGCAGCACGCCCGCCGGGTCGACGCCGTCGTGCTCGATCCGCTTCACCGCGGATTCCACCAGCACCGTGGACTTCCCGGTGCCCGGGGCGCCCCACACCAGGGCCGGGCCGCTGCCCGGGGCCAGATCGACCACGCTCTGCTGGTCCGCCGACAATGTGGGGGCCACAAGCTCGACGGCGGCCGGCGCGGCCAGGGCCAGGGTGGGAGTGCTGCTCATGGCTCCAGTCCATCACGAGGCACCGACAGGTCCACATCCGGCGCCTCCTGGCGTGCCATGTCCTCGCGGACGGCATCCAGCGCCGCCAGCTGCGCATCGTCCGGATTCCAGCGCGCGGTGCGCATGTCCACCCGCCAGGACGCGTCCTCGCCCGTGGTCTTGCCGCGCAGCGCCGTCCCCTCGCTGAGGTACTGGGCCAGTGCCCGCTCGTCGTGGCCCTGCGGCGGCAGCCCGCCGGCGCGGATCACCCGCCACCACGGCACATCGGAGCCATAGCGGGCCAGCACGGAGCCCACTTGGCGCGGTCCGCCGGATTCCAGCAACACCGCAATGTCCCCGTAGGAGAGGACATGTCCGGCGGGGATCAGTGCCGCCACGGAAAGGACCGCGTCAATGTAAGCCGTGCGCATGGGATCCAGCGTACGCAAGGGCACGCCGGCGTTGTCGGAACGTGCCTGTAGCGTGGGGGCATGAGCAGTTGGAGCACACAACCCCGGGCCGCATTCGACGTCGAGACCACCGGCCGCAATCCCCGCGAGGCGCGCCTGGTGACCGCCTCCATAGTGGTGGTGGACGGCGCCGGGAAGGTCATCGAGGAGCACGAGTGGCTAGCCAACCCCGGTGTGGAGATCCCCGAGGAGGTCACGGCCATCCACGGTGTCACCACCGCCCACGCCGTGGAGCACGGCCTGCCGGTGGCCGACGTCGTCGGACAGGTGTCGACCGTGCTGGCGGACCTCTTTGCCCGCGGCATTCCGGTGATCGCGTACAACGCCAGCTACGACTTCACCGTGCTGGCCTCCGAGGCGGCGCGGCACGGCGTCGCGGCCATTGACGCCACCCTCGTGATCGACCCCTACATCTGCAACAAGCACGTGGACAAATACCGCCGCGGCAGCCGCACCCTGGGCGCACTCTGCGAGGAGTACGGCATTCCCCATGACGATGCGCACACCTCGGCCGCCGACGCCCTCGCCACCATCCGGCTGGCGGAGGCCTTGGCCGCCAAGTACCCCGCACTGGCGATCGACGCCGCCAGGCTCCACCAGGCGCAGATCGGCTGGGCCGACGCACAGGCCGCGGACTTCCAGGGCTACCTCCGCCGGACCAAGCCCGAGGCCGTCATCGAGGGTGCCTGGCCAGTGCTCCCGTAGCTCCAAAACAAGTGAATGAGAGCCATATCACAAAGGTTCCACCGATCGGCGGCCCTCTGCGGTGCCGCCGATCGTTTTGCTGGACACCCGCGAAATGCCCGCCACGGCCCTCCCGAAGCACTGTGGCTGAACATTCTTCCGAAAATCCGAATTCTTGACGTTGATGGTTCGCCCCTAACGGCCGTTCGCACTGGATGACATAATTTAGTTCGACAGGTCGAGTTCTGGTAGTGCCCTGGGGCACATCGGAGGGCTCCCTGCACTCGCGAACCCCACCCATGGATGTCGTGGACCGGGGACCTCTATGAAAGTGATTGTTTGATGAACAACAAAGCCCTCAAGTGGCTCGTTGCGGCTCCCGTAGCCGTAGCCCTCGCCTTCTCCCTGGCCGCCTGCGGCAGCTCCACCGCCACCAGCAGCTCCACGGCCACCACCGATGCCCTGGCCGGCAGCGACCAGCAGTCGCTGGACAAGTACACCACCAAGGACGTCACCCCCCTGGACAAGATCGACAAGTCCAAGCTGGGCCTGATCGTCCCCGGAACCATCACGGTGGGCACGCTCTCCGACGCCCCGCCGAACATCTTCATCGACAAGGACGGCAAGTTCACCGGCTTCGACAACGAGCTGCTTCGCGCCGTCGCCGCAAAGCTTGACCTGAAGGTTGAGTTCAAGTCCACCGACTTCTCGGCCCTGCTGGCCCAGGTGCAGAACAAGCAGTTCGACGTCGGCTCCTCCTCAATCTCCACGACGGACAAGCGCCGCCAGAACGTCGGCTTCACCAACGGCTACGACTTTGGCTACATGGCCGTCGTGACGAAGACGGACGCCACCGTCAAGTCGTTCAAGGACCTGAGCAAGGACACCCGCATCGGCGTGATCCAGGGCACCGTCCAGGATGACTACGTCACCAACACCTTGAAGCTGGAAGCTGTCCGGTTCCCGGATTACAACACCGCCTACGCGAACCTGAAGAACGGCCAGATCGACGCATGGGTCGCTCCGTCCCAGCAGGCCTCGGGGCAGATCAAGGAAGGCGACAACACCCACATCGCCGAGTCGATCATCAACACCCAGAACTTCACCGCCTACGCCGTGAACTCTGGGAACCATCCGCTCATCGACGCCATTAACTCCGGCCTGGACGCCGTCGTGGCCGACGGCACTTGGGGCAAGCTGGCCAAGGAGTGGTACCCGACCCGCGAAACCCCCACCACTTGGTCCCCGGGCTCCAAGGCCGTCAAGCTCCCGTAAGGCGCACGCATGAATGCATTCGAGCAGTTCCTCAAAACATTCTTTGACTGGCAGGCCATGGGGGCGGTCATCCCCAACCTGCTTACTGTCGGCTTGCCAAACACCCTGATCCTGGCAATCTCCTCGGGCATCCTGGGCTGCGTCTTTGGCCTTCTCCTTGCCGTGATGGGCATCTCCCGGAACCCGGCGGCCCGCGGGATCGCACGGGTCTACACGGACATCCTCCGTGGCCTGCCCGCCATCCTGGTCATCCTGGTGATTGGCATTGGCATGGGCCCCACCGTCCGTGCCTTGACCGGAAGCACCAACCCGTACCCGCTTGCCATTTTGGCTTTGTCCTTGATGGCTACGGCGTACATCGGTGAGATCTTCCGTTCCGGCATTCAGAGTGTGGAAAAGGGACAGCTCGAAGCATCTCGTGCCCTGGGCTTCAGCTACGGCGCCGCCATGATCCTGGTGGTCATCCCCCAAGGCATCCGCCGGGTGCTGCCCGCATTGGTCAACCAGTTGATCCACTTGATCAAGGACTCATCCCTGATCTACATGTTGGGTCTGCTGGGCAGCCAGCGCGAGATCTTCCGCATCGGAAATGACGCCGCGGCCAACTCCGGAAACCTTTCGCCCCTCGTTGCTGCCGGCGTTCTGTACCTGCTGATGACCGTGCCGCTGACGCACGTCGTCAACTACATGGACAAGCGCATGCGTGAAGGCAAGGCGCAGAAGGTTGAGCCGGATGAGGCAGCAGCAATTATCGGAAAGGGCGCCAAGGCATGAGCGAATTTTCGTCGGGTACCCTGACCGCAAAGAACATCCACCTGTCCTTCGGATCCAACCGTGTGCTCCGCGGCATCGACCTGCACGTTCCGCAGGGCACCACGGCCTCCGTGATCGGCCCCTCGGGTTCGGGCAAGTCCACGCTGCTGCGCGTGATGAACCGCTTGATTGAACCCGAGCAGGGCGACATTCTGCTCGACGGCCGCTCGGTTCTGCAGGACAACCCGGACGAGCTGCGCCGCCGCATCGGCATGGTGTTCCAGCAGTTCAACCTGTTCCCGCACAAAACCGTGCTGGACAACGTCTCGCTGGCACTGCGCAAGATCCGCAAGCTGCCCAAGGACCAGGCAAATGCCGAGGCCCTGGCGCAGCTGGATCTGGTGGGGCTGCGGCACAAGGCAGACGCCCGCCCAGCCAACCTCTCGGGTGGACAGATGCAGCGGGTGGCCATCGCCCGCGCGCTGGCCATGAAGCCCGAGGTGATGTTCTTCGACGAGGCCACGTCCGCACTGGACCCCGAGCTGGTCAAGGGCGTCCTCGCCCTGATGGCCGACCTCGCCAAGGGCGGCATGACCATGGTGGTGGTGACGCATGAGATGGGCTTCAGCCGCAACGTCTCCGACACCGTGACCTTCATGGACGGCGGCGTGGTGGTGGAGACGGGCGCTCCGGACCAGCTCTTTCTGGATCCGCAGACCGACCGGTTGCAGAGCTTCCTCTCGGACGTTCTCTAGCCCCGTCGGGGGGGCAGGTTCGGCAATTTCCCGGCGACTGTGGCACCACGCCGCAAGCGGCCACGTGCCCCTTGACGTCGCCTACGGAAATTGCCTGCCCTGCCGCAGCCGTGGACGCATCCCGAACGGGGAATGGCGTCCCCGGTGGAATGATCCACCAGGAACGCCGTTGCAGCATCCGTTTGCCTCGGGAAGCTTAGGCAGTCGCCTTAGCGGCCGCGTTTGCGGCGGCGGGGAGGGCACCGATGATGCGGTCCATCACGGCGTCGTCGTGGGCGGCGGAGAGGAACCAGGCCTCGAAGACGCTCGGGGGCAGGTACACGCCGGAGTCCAGCATGGAGTGGAAGAACGGCGCGTAGCGGAAGGACTCCTGGGCCAGGGCGTCGGCGTAGTTGTGCACGCCGTGGGCGGAGGTGCCGAACGCAACGGAGAACAGGTTGCCGGCGCGCTGGATGGAGTGGTCCACCCCGGCGGCGTCCAGGGCCTGGGCCAGTGCGGCGGAGAGCTGGAGCGAGCGGGCATCCACCGTGGCGTAGACCTCGGCGGTGGCGGCGGTCAGCGTGGCCACACCGGCGGCCATCGCCACCGGGTTTCCGGACAGCGTGCCGGCCTGGTAGACCGGGCCCAGCGGAGCCAGGAAGTCCATGACGTCGCGGCGGCCGCCCAGGGCCGCCGTCGGAAGCCCGCCGCCGATGACCTTGCCGAAGGTGAACAGGTCCGGCGTCCAGTGCTCTTTGCCGTCGGCGTTGCCGCCGGTGAGGCCCCAGTAGCCGGCCGGGCCGACGCGGAAGCCGGTGAGGACCTCGTCAAAGATCAGCAATGCGCCGTGGGCGGAGGTGATCCGGGACAGGCCGGCGTTGAAGCCCTCCCCCGGGGTCACGACACCCATATTGGCGGGCGCGGCCTCGGTGATGACGGCGGCGATGTTCTCACCGTGCGCGGCAAAGGCGGCCTCGACGGCGGAGAGGTCGTTGTACGGCAGCACCAGGGTCTCGGCGGCGGTTGCGGCCGTGACACCGGCGGAACCGGGCAGGGCCAGCGTGGCCAAGCCGGAGCCGGCGGAGGCCAGCAGGCCGTCAAGATGCCCGTGGTAGCAGCCGGCGAACTTGATGATCAGGTTGCGGCCGGTGAAGCCGCGGGCCAGGCGCACGGCGGTCATGGTGGCCTCGGTGCCGGTGGAGACCATGCGAAGGCGCTCGACGGCGGGGATCCGGGCCTGCACCAGGGCGGCCAGGTCGCCCTCGGCCGGAGTGGAGGCGCCAAAGCTCAGGCCGTGGTCGACGGCGGCGTGCACGGCGGCGAGCACGTCCGGGTGGGCGTGGCCCAGCAGGGCCGGGCCCCAGGAGCAGACCAGGTCGGCGTAGTCCTTGCCCTCGGAGTCGGTCAGGTAGGCGCCCTTGGCGTTCACCATGAAGCGCGGGGTGCCGCCCACGGAGCCAAAGGCCCGCACGGGCGAGTTCACGCCACCGGGCATCAGGGATTTGGCGCGGTCAAAAAGTTCTTCGGAGCTGGTCATAGGTCCATTCTTTCAAATCAATGCTGCGGCAGGGGTCAGGGGTTGCGGAGCCAGCCGGCCAGCTCGGCCGCCCAGTAGGTGAGGATCATGTTGGCGCCGGCGCGCTTGATGCCCAGCACGGACTCCTCGATGGCCTTACGGCGGTCGATCCAGCCGTTCGCCGCGGCGGCCTCGATCATCGCGTACTCGCCCGAAATCTGGTAGGCGGCCACCGGCACCGGGGACATGGCGGCGACGTCGGCCAGCACGTCCAGGTAGCTCATGGCCGGCTTCACCATCACCATGTCGGCACCCTCTTCAAGGTCCAGCTCCACCTCCATCAGCGCCTCGCGGCGGTTGGCAGCGTCCATCTGGTACGTGCGGCGGTCGCCGGTGAGCTGCGAATCCACTGCCTCGCGGAACGGGCCGTAGAACGCGGAGGCGTACTTGGCGGCGTAGGCCAGCACGGCCACGTCCTGGAATCCGGCGGCGTCCAGGGCCTGGCGGATCACGGCGATCTGCCCGTCCATCATGCCCGAGGGCGCCAACACGTGCGCGCCGGCCTCGGCCTGGGCCACGGCCATCTTGGCATAGATCTCCAGCGTGGCGTCGTTGTCGACGGTGCCGTCGGCGGCCAGGACGCCGCAGTGCCCGTGGTCGGTGAACTCGTCCAGGCAGACATCGCTCATGACCACCAGATCGTCGCCGACGGCGGCCCGGACGTCGCGGATGGCCTTGTTCAGCACACCGTTGGGGTCCAGCGAGGCGGAGCCGACGGCGTCGCGCACGGCCGGGATGCCGAACAGCATGATGCCGCCCAGCCCCAGGTCGCGGGCTTCAAGCGCCGCTGCCACCAGCGATTCGGTGGTGTGCTGGACGACGCCGGGCATGGACGTGATCGGCTTGGGCTCCGTCAGGTCCTCGCGGATGAAGACGGGGAGGATCAGCTCGGCCGGATCCAGCCGGTGCTCGGCCACGAGCCGGCGCAGGGCCGGGGTGGTGCGCAGGCGGCGCGGACGGTGGTGGGGAAAGCTCACGGATGGCTCCTTGGGGTGGTTCGAAGTATTCGTGGTTCTAAACGGTGGGGCGGGCGGTGCTGCGGGCGCAGACCAGCGCGTCCACGATGCCGGCCGGCGTGGGGTGAGTGGCCGTGGCGGCCACGTCCATGCCCAGGCGCTCCGACTCGGCCCGGGTGGGCTGGCCGATGGCGATGAGCAGGCACTCGGCGGGCAGCGGGGCCAGCAGCGTGTGGATCCGCCGGGCCGCGCTGCCAGAGGCGGCGACGACGGCGTTGATCGCGCCGGAGCGGACCTCGGCGGCCGCTTCGGCCGGTGTCAACAACGGGTGCCCGGCGGCAACAGGCGCCGTGGCTGTATCGGCGGCCCAGTCCTTGCTGGGCGCCAGCACGGCGGTCAGCCGGTGGGACTCCCGGGCCGGATAGTCGACCGTCACATAGGCGATAACTGCGTCGACGTGGAAACCGGCGGCGGCGATGCCCTCTTCCAGCCCGGGCTCGGCCAGGTTGGAATGCGGCACCAGCACCTCGCCGGTGCCGGGGGGCCAGAGCGCCACCAGCCCGTCGGCGGACTGGATGTCCACCGGAGCCAGCTCGACGGCGAGGCCCTCGGCTTCCAAAATCCGCCGCGACGACGGCCCGATGGTGGCGACCCTCGTGGTGGCGGGAACCAGCTCCGCCAGGGTGGTGGAATGTCCGGCGCACCACTGCTTGAGCGCGCGCACGGTGGTGATGGAGCTGACCACCAGCCACAGGTACTCCCCCGCGGCCAGGCACTGCAGCGACGCATCCAGGGCCGCGGCGTCCGGTGCCACCTCAAAGTCGATCAGCGGCACCAGCACCGGCTCGGCCCCGGCGGCTGCCAAGGCGTCCGCCAAGGCCCCCGCCCGGTCCCGGCTGCGCGTGATCGCCACGCGCAATCCGGCCAGCGGTGCGGGTTTCGGCTCCGCTTGGGCCCACGGCTGCGAGGGCCCCGAAGCGAGCTTGCGAGGTTCGGGAGCAGCTGGGGACCGCTCAACCACCGGCGCATCAAGGCCGGAGCGGTGTAGGGGCCCGGGAGCGGCTTCGGGCGTCCGCGAAGCGGGCGGGGACCCTACACCGCTCCGGCCTGCGCCGTCTGTCATTTGCCGCTGCCGGCCAGATCCGCCAGGTCGCCAGCGCCGTCGGCCAGGAGTTCCTCGGCCAGGTCGATGCCCAGCAGGGTCGCCCCCACCTCGGTCAGCCCGTCCGTCGCCTTCTTCTTGCGCAGCACCTTGGTGCCGTCCAGCGAACACACCACCGCGTCGAGATAGAGCATGCTGCCCTTGCGGTACGCCAGCGCGCCCACGGGGGCACTGCAGCCGGCCTCAAGCCGGGCCAGCAGCGCACGCTCGGCCGTCACGGACAGGCGGGTGTCGACGTCGTCGAGCGCGGCCAGGGCCTGGCCCAGCAGGCCCGGCGTTCCGGCGGCAATATTGTTCGGGGCGTCCTCGGTGCGGCATTCCACGGCCAGCGCGCCCTGCCCGGGGGCGGGCAGCATGACGTCGGACTCAAAGTACTCGGCCACGGTGTCCAGCCGGCCGATCCGGGCCAGACCCGAGGCTGCCAGCACGACGGCGTCCAGGTCCCCGGTCTTGCCGGGAACAACGGCATCCGCGGCGTTGCCGGGCAGTCCTGGCACGCGGCCTAGGCGGGTGTCCACGTTGCCTCGGATGTCCACCACCGACAGGTCGGGGCGGGCGGCGAGCAGCTGGGCGGCGCGGCGCGGCGAACCGGTGCCCACCTTCGCGCCGGTGGGCAGGTCCGCGAAGGACAGGCCATCGCGCGAGCACAGCACATCGCGGGCGTCCTCGCGGGCCGGGATGGCCGCAATGCTCAGGCCCAGGGCCGCCGCGGTGGGCAGGTCCTTGAGCGAGTGCACGGCGATGTCCGCGCGGCCGTCCAGCACGGCCTGGCGCAGCGCCGTGGCGAAGACTCCGGTGCCGCCCATCTGGGACAGCGGGCCGGTGAGGATGTCGCCCTCGGTCTTGATCTCCACGAGCTCAATGCCGAAGCCACCCACGGCGGCCAGCTTCTCGGCCGTCTGCCGGGTCTGGGTCAGGGCCAGCTTGCTGCCCCGGGTGCCAACTTTCACACTCTGCACGGTTCAGGCCGCCGTTCCAGCAGTGTTGGGCTTGGGGTCGTGGGCAGTGCCGATGATGGTGTCGGCACCGGCAATGGTGGGCTTCTCGCCGCGCAGATTGGCGCAGCAGCCGGGGCGGCAGACGTCGTACCAGGGTCCGAGCTTGGTCATAGCCGGGCGGTCCACGATCGTGTTGCGCGCCGTCCGCTCGCAGATCAGGTCCACGAGTCCGGTGATAAACTTCTGGTGCGTTCCGGGGGTGGGTGCGCGGTCGAAGGCCAGGCCCAGTTCGGCGGCCGTTTCCTTCGCTTCGGTGTCCAGGTCCCAGACAACTTCCATGTGGTCGCTGACAAAGCCCAGCGGCACGACGACGACGCCCTTGGTTCCCGATCCGGCCAACTCGGCCATGGCATCGTTGATGTCCGGTTCAAGCCACGGCACATGCGGTGCGCCGGAGCGGGATTGGTACACCAGCGACCAGGCGGCACCGGGGTCAACCTGGCCGATGATGGCATCGGCCGCGGCCAGGTGCTGTGCCACATAGGCGGACTGCTCGGCGAATTCGCGCGGCTCGTCCGCGGAGCGGCCTGCGGCCTCCGCATCCCGGGTGGGGATGGAATGCGTCGCGAAGAGGATGTGCACCGGCGCATCCGGGGTGCCTGCAGCGGCCAGGTCCGCGCGAACCTTGGCCAGTGATGCTGCGGTGCCCTCGATGAACGGCTGCACGAAGCCTGGGTGGTCAAAGTACTGGCGGACCTTATCCACGGCCAGCTTGCCGTCCAAGCCTGTCTCGGTCAGGGCGATGCCAATGTCCTCGCGGTATTGGCGGCAGCTGGAGTAGCAGGAGTACGCACTGGTGGTGACCATCAGCAGGCGGCGGTGGCCGGCGTCGTAGGCGTTCTGCAAGGTCTCGGGGATGTACGGATCCCAGTTGCGGTTGCCCCACAGCACCGGCAGCTCGATGCCGCGTGCGGCGAGTTCTGCCTCCAAGGCGGCCTTGAGTGCGCGGTTCTGGGCGTTGATGGGGCTGATGCCGCCATTGGCGCGGTAGTGGTGGCTGACCTCGTCAAGGCGCTCGTCCGGGATGCCGCGGCCACGGGTGACGTTGCGCAGGAAGGGAAGAACGTCGTCCTGACCCTCGGGGCCGCCAAAGGAGGCGAGCAGAACGGCATCGTACTCGGCCGGGGCCAGGCGCCCGGCCTCGGTGGCGGGGTTCAACTCCGTGGACACAGCGGGGGAACGGGTGCTCAACGCAGGACCTCGGCAACCTCGGTGGCCGTGATGCGGCGGCCGGTGTAGAAGGGGATTTCCTCGCGCACGTGCATGCGTGCGTCGGTGGCGCGCAGGTGGCGCATCAGGTCCACCAGGTCGGCGACGTCGTCGGCCTCCAGGCCCAGGATCCATTCCCAGTCGCCCAGGGCGAAGGAGGAGACGGTGTTGGCCAGCACCTGCGGGAATTCGCGGCCCAGCAGGCCGTGGTCGCGCAGCATCTTGCCGCGCTCCTCGGCGGGCAGGATGTACCACTCGTAGGAGCGGACGAACGGGTAGACGCAGAGCCAGCCCTTGGGCTCGGTGTTGCGCATGTAGGAGGGGATGTGGTTCTTGGCGAACTCGGCCTCGCGGTGCACGCCCATGGCGGACCAGGCGATGGTGGTGTTGGCGTACAGGTCGCTGCGGCGGATGTCGCGGACCGCCTGCTGCAGGCCCTCTGCGGTGGGGCCGGTCAGCCAGACCATGATGTCGGCGTCGGCGCGCATGGCGGAGACATCGTAGGCTCCGCGCAGGGTGACGTTGGTGTCCGCGAAGGACGCCTCCAGTGTCTCGAACCCGGCCACGCTGTGGTCGTTGCCGGCCACGGGAAGCCCGGAACGCTTGAAGACGGTCCAGAGAGTGTAGGGAACCTCGATGGCGTCGCCGGATGAGGCTGCCGGGGAAGTTTTAGTGACAGATTCCGCAGAAGTGTGGCTCATGGTTTCAAGTGTGCACCCTTGCCGCCGGAATCTTAAAACCGAGGAGCTCTACGCAGCGTAGAAACCGTCCGGATGTGGCGAAGATCACATTCCGGTGCCGGTGGCGGTGGCGGCCTTCACCCGGGCGCGGGCATCGGCCACGACGGCGGCCAGACCGTTGCCGGCCAGCCAGCCGCCGAGCAGCAGCAGGCCGGGCTCCTTGGCCGCCAGGGTGCGCAGTTCCGTGATCCGGGCCCGGTGTCCGACGGCGGCAAAGGGCAGGGCCCCGCGCCAGCGCACCACGTCTGCGCCCAGCACGTCCTCGGCGGAGATCTTTTGCCCCAGCAGCTCCGTGGCGTCGGCCAGGGCCGCCTCCAGCAGCGCGGCGTCGGTGGGTTCGGCCTCCGCGGCGCGCACGGCGTCGGCGGCGGCACGGCCGTAGGAGAGCCGCAGCACGTGCGTGCCGGGGCCCGCCTCGTCCGCGAGCCAGTGCCACTTGGCGGTAGCATGCGTGAGCGCCTTGGCCCGGATGCCCGGCGTCTGCGGCGCCACCAGAATGCCTGTGCCGCGGGGGGCAGTGTCCAGCTCGGGCAGGTCCACCACCAGCGTCACCAGCCGCACGTCCGGGCCGGGGGCCGGGGCAAAGGCTGCCAGTGCCGGCACAGCGGGTGCGAGAAGTCCGACGGCGGCGGGGCCGTCCGTGGCAACCACGAGCAGGTCCGCGGGGGCAGTCCAGTCGCCGGCGGCCACGGTCCAGCGCGCGGCACCGCCGCCGTGGCCCGGGGTCCCACCGGTTGCATTCCCGGAGGTCCCGTCGGGCGCTTCGCCGGACGCGCCGCCATCGGGCGCCCCGCCGGCGGTTCGGGAAATGCCCGTCACGGCGCGGCCCGCGTGCAACTCGACGCCGGCCTTGCGGAGGTCGCCGGTGAGCGCGGCCACCAGCACATTCATGCCGCCCGCCAGCGATCCCACGGCGGAGCCGGCCGGAGCCGCCGCACGCTGGGCCGCCACGGCCGCGGCCAGCGAGCCGTGCTCGCGGATGCCCGCGCGCAGGCCCGGGGCCACCATGTCCACATCCAGCAGTTCGGGATCGGCCGAATGCACGCCGCCCACAACGGGGGCCACGAGGGTGTCCAGCACCTTCTGCCCCATCCGCGCCCGCACCAGCTCTGCCACGCTGGAGACCTCGGCAGTGGTGCCCACGCGGGCCGGCAGCCGGGCGTCCAGGCTGGCCCGCAACGAGCCGGCCAGGCCCAGCGCCGCCCGGACCTCCGGAGCCCAGGGGTCCGCCGGAATGCCCAGCACACCAGTCTTCGGCAGCGGGACGGGGCCCGAGGGCAGCCGCACCCAGGCGCCAGCCGGGTTCGGTGACACGATCTTCTCCGCGAGGCCCAACTCGGTGGCCAGGTCCGCGACGGCGGTGCTTCGGGTGGCGAACGACTCGGCTCCGCTGTCCAGCCGCAGCCCGGCCACCTCATGCACGCCCACGCAGCCGCCAAACGAGGCCGAGGCCTCCAGCACCGTCACGCGGAAACCGGCGGCCGCCAGGTCGCGGGCAGCCACCAGGGCGGAGATGCCTCCGCCCACCACCACGGCGGTTCGGGCCGGGCTGGGCTTGTGGTGGCGGCTGGTGCGCTCGTTCATGGCTGTCCCCGTTGCTTGGATTAAGGAGTGGTTACGGTGCGATCGAGTGGATGAGCTCCACCACGCGGGTCAGCACGGTGGGATCGGTGTCCGGCGGCACGCCGTGGCCCAGGTTGAGCACGTGGCCCGGGGCGGCGGAACCGGCGGCGATGACCTCGCGGACGTGGGCCTCCAGCACCTCCCACGGAGCCTCAAGCAGCGCGGGGTCGATGTTGCCCTGCAACGGCACTGTGCCGCCGAGCCGGCGGTTGGCCTCGTCCAGCGGCAGGCGGTAGTCCACGCCCATCACGTCGACGCCCACGCCGTACATGGCGCCGAGCAGTTCCGAGGTGCCGGTGCCGAAGTGCACCAGCGGCGCACCCAATCCGCGGACGTGGTCCAGGGCGCGGGCCGACGACGGCGCCACGTGGTTGGTGTAGTCGGCCAGACCCAGCGAGCCGGCCCAGGAATCGAAGAGCTGGCCGGCGCTGGCGCCGGCCTCCAGCTGGGCACGCAGGAACATGCCGGAGGCGTCAGCGGCCCAGGCGGCCAGGGCCTGCCAGGCCTCAGGGTCCGCGTGCATCATGGTGCGCGGGCCCAGGTGGTCGCGGGAGGGCTTGCCCTCCACCATGTAGGCAGCCAGCGTGAACGGGGCGCCAGCGAAACCGATCAGCGGCTTCTTGCCGAGCTCGGCCACTGTCAGCCGGACGGCCTCGCGGATGGGCTCCAGGGCCTCCTCGGTCAGCGTCGGCAGCGCGGCGACGTCGGCGGCGGTGCGGATCGGCTTCTCCAGCACCGGTCCAATGCCGGGGACGATGTCCACGCCGACACCGGCAAGCTTGAGCGGGATGACGATGTCGGAGAAGAAGATGCCAGCGTCGACGTCGTGCCGGCGCACGGGCTGCAGGGTGATCTCCGCGGCGAGCTCCGGCTTCAGGCAGGAGTCAAGCATGGCGATGCCCTTGCGCAGTTCGCGGTATTCCGGCAGCGAGCGGCCGGCCTGGCGCATGAACCACACCGGGCGGCGGCTGGGCTTGCCCCCGCGGTAGGCGGTGATCAGCGGCGAATCGGCGGTGCGGCCGTCCATCAAGGGGTGCGCGGAACTCAATGTCATGAGACCACCATACCTACAGATACTCGGCGTTCCGGCCGCTTTTGGGGCTGCCCGGGCGCTCTCCGGGGTAAGCAGGATCACCCTTGTTTTGGTGACGCTTTTGCACTACGTGTGTGTAAACCGATCCGTTGGCGGCTACTATAAATACGTTGTGGTTCTCTTTTCTCTTGTTGCCTCGCATGCCGATATAGACCTCGAAACCGTAGCCCGCCTTAGCGCCGGCGCCTCCGAGGTCCCTGTCCGCGTGGTGAAAGGCACCCCCGAAATCGTCGGCGCCATCGCGCTGGCCACCTGCAACCGGTACGAGATCTACGCCGAAGCCCGCAGCGAGGACGACGTCGAGGCGGCCCGCTCCGCCGTCGTCACCTCCATCAGCGAGCACAGCGGCCTGGCCGAGCACACCGTCTCCGCTGCCTTTGAAACCCGCAGCGGCCACGCCGTCACCTCCCACCTCTTTGCCGTCAGCGCCGGACTGGATTCCGCCGTCGTCGGCGAACGCGAAATTGCCGGCCAGGTGCGCCGCGCCCTCAGCGGCGCCCAGCAGGAAGCCAGCGCCAGCCCCGCCCTGGTCCGCCTCTTCCAGGCCGCCTCCAAGACGGCCAAGGATGTGGGCGCACAGACGGCCCTGGGCAGCCGCGGCCTCTCCATCGTCTCCGTGGCCCTCGACCTTGCGTCGGAAATTACAGCGTCCGAAATCACCGGCACGCACCAGGGGCCGCTGGCCAGCACCTACGCGGGCACCAAGGCCGTCATTTTCGGCACGGGCGCCTATGCCGGGGCCACCATGGCCAAGCTGGCCGAACGCGGCTGCACCGACATCTCCGTCTTCTCCTCCTCCGGCCGCGCCGAGGCCTTCGTGGCCAGCCGCAGCGGCACCGCGCTGGACGAGGCTTCGCTGCCGGCGGCCATCGAGGCGGCCGACGTCCTGATCGGCTGCAGCGGCTCGGACAACCGGGTGGACGCGGCGGAAATCGAGCGGTTGCGGCGAAATTCCACCGGTGGCCTGGTGATTCTGGACCTGGCCCTGACGCACGACTTCGACCCGGCAGTGGCGGACCTGGACAACGTGGACCTCCTGACGCTGGAATCCGTCCGGCTGGCCGCACCGGCCGAGCAGGCAAGCTCGCTGGCGGCGGCAAGCATCATCGTGGAGACGGCGGCCCGCAGCTTTGAGCAGGCCCAGTCCTCCCGTGCCATGGATGCCGCCATCGTGGCGCTGCGCCAGCACACCATGGGTGTGCTGGAGACCGAGCTGGAGCGCGTCCGCTCCCAGCACGGCTGCACGGCTGCCGCCGAGGAAATGGAATTTGCCATGCGCCGCATGGTGAAGTCGCTGCTGCACATCCCCACGGTGCGCGCCCGCGAGCTGGCCGCCGCCGGCGACGGCGATGCCTACCTGGCCGGGCTGGAGGCGCTCTTCGGCATCACCGTCGCGGCCCCGGCGCCCGTTGCCGCACCTGCTCCGGCCGCCGACTGCCCCGTGGAGCACACGGCCTGATCCCCCTCCGCCGGTCGAGCGGTCCCGGTGGTCGAGCAAAGCCGGTGGTCGAGCCTGTCGAGACCCCGCTGGTCGAGCGAGGGGCCCACGGCCGCGAGGGACCCACGGCGAGCTTGCGAGCCGTGGGAGCGGCTGGGGACCGAGACCTCCCGCACCCGACGACGGTCGGGGCCACGCCAGCCACACCAGGTTTCGACTCCGCTGCGCTGCGCTCAACCAGCGGGGTATCGCCGGGTTTCGGCAAGCTCAACGAGCGAAGGCGTTGACTCCGGTCATCACGGCGGAGACTTCCCATAGCCGCTGTGCCGCAGCGGGGTCGACTGCGTGGGCGTCGACGCCCACAAAGCGGGCCAGCGGGGAGTCCTTGTCGGTGGGCGCGGCGATGTCGCAGTCCTCGCAATACACCCCGCCCTTGCCCTCCAGCAGCCGTGAGGTGGCGGCCCAGACGGACGTGGCGGCTCCCTGCTCAGGGGTCTTGAACCCTTCCCGGACGTTTCCCGCCTCGTCCATCCAACCAGCGGCCACCATTTCCTCGCGCGGAAGATGGCGCTGGAGCTCGGTCATGATCCCGCCGGGGTGCACCGCAAAGGCCCGCACCCCATGGTCGGCACCGAGGCGGTCCAGTTCGACGGCGAACAGCGCATTGGCCGTCTTGGCCTGTCCATAGGCCCGCCATTTCTCGTAGCCGGCGTCGAAACCGAGATCGTCGAAGTGGATGCCGGAAATCTTGTGCCCGGTGGAGGACAGCGCCACCACCCGTGCACCGCCGTCGGCGGACAAGACCGGCCAGAGCAGATTGGCGAGGGCGTAGTGGCCCAGGTGGTTGGTGGCGAACTGTGCCTCCCAGCCCGGGCCCACGCGGGTCTCGGGGCAGGCCATGATGGCGGCGTTGTTGACCAGGATGTCCAGACCGCGTCCCGAATGCAGGAACCACGTGGCGAAGTCGCTGACGCTTAGCTGGTCGCCCAGATCCAGGGCTCCCACCTCCACGGCCGGTTCCCGCAGCCCCGCGGCATGCAGCACGGCGTGGGCATGGTCCACCCGCCGCGCCGGCACCACCACGTGGGCCCCGGCACTGGCGAGCGCCCGGACGGTTTCCAACCCCAGGCCCGAGTAGCCGCCAGTGACGATGGCCGTCTTCCCGTGGAGGTCGACGCCTGTGAGCACCTCCGCGGCGGTGCTGCCGTGCCCAAAGCCCGATCCGATCGGCTGCTGCGCCGTCCTGATGTATCCGTCCATGCCCTGCACCTTCCGCGTACCCCCGGCCCAGGGGTCCGGCCAAAGTGCACGGACCCCATCGGCAATGTACTCCCCCGGGCAGCGGCCTGTCTCTGGTTCCGGAAGGGTTTAGTAGACCGGCTTCTCCGGCTCCACCTCGCGCACCCAGGAGATGATCCCGCCGCGCAGATGGACGACGTCGTCAAAGCCGGCCGCCTTCAGGCTCGCCATGGCCTGGGCCGAGCGGGCTCCGCCCTTGCAGTGCAGCACCAGCGGAACGTCGCGCGGAAGGGTGGCCAGGGCGGTGCCCGTCTGGATGCCGGCCAGCGGGACCAACCGGGCGCCGGGGATGGAGACGATGGCGAATTCCCCGGGCTCGCGCACGTCGATCAGTTCAAAGCTCTCCGTCCCGGCGTCGCGGGCGGCCAGCCGGGCGGCAAGCTCGACGGCGGAGATCTCGTCCGCGGGCCCCCTGCCTTCGGACCCGGCGGCGGACGTTGCGGACGCCGATGCGGGCGGCAGGCCGCAGAAGAACTCGTAGTCCACCAGTTCGGTGATGGGCGGCGCCTCGGGGTCCTTGGAGATGCGGATTTCGCGCCAGGTCGCGGACAGGGCGTCGAAGACCATCAGCCGGCCGAGCAGGGTCCGGCCCACGCCGGTGACCAGCTTGACGGCCTCCGTGACCATCATGGCGCCGATGGAGGCGCACAGCATGCCGAAGACCCCGCCCTCCGCGCAGGACGGCACGGAACCGGCGCCCGGCGGCTCCGGGTACAGGTCACGGTAGGTGGGCCCGTGCTGCTCCCAGAACACGCTCACCTGGCCGTCGAAGCGCAGGATGGACCCCCACACATACGGCTTGCCCAGCAGGGCGGCGGCGTCGTTCACCAGGTAGCGCGTGGCAAAGTTGTCCGCGCCGTCCACGATGAGGTCGTAGCCGGCAAAGATCTCCAGCGCATTGGCGGCATCCAGCCGGTGAGGATGCAGCACCACATCCACATGCGGGTTCAGGGCGGCGATGGAGTCCCGGGCGGATTCCAACTTGGTCCGTCCCACATCGGCCACCGAGTGGATTACCTGGCGTTGCAGATTGCTCAGGTCCACGACGTCGTCGTCCACGATCCCCAGCGTGCCCACGCCGGCCGCGGCCAGGTACAGCAGGGCCGGCGAGCCCAGCCCGCCGGCGCCGATGACCAGCACGCGGGCGTTTTTCAGCCGCCGCTGGCCCTCCATACCGATCTCCGGAATGATCAGGTGCCGGGAGTATCGTTCTACTTCCTCGCGGCTCAGTTCGGGGCCGGGCTCCACCAAGGGCGGCAGTGAGGTCTGGGCCACGGGGGCCGGAGTGCGCAATGTCGGAAACATAGTGTTAAATCTATGCCCCCTGCATTATTACTGCCCGGTACACTTATGGTGCGCAGCCCCGCCAACGTCTGAGGGGGCCTGCCAAGGAAAGGCGCCCAGCATGAGCACAGATTCCCACAAGGCAAACCGCCGGGCCCCCCTGGCCAGGCTCCCGCGCGACGAACGCAGGGTCCAGCTGCTGTCCGCGGCGCTGGAGGTCTTTGCCGCCAACGGCTACCACGGCGCCGCCATGGACGAGATCGCCGAGGCCGCCCAAGTCAGCAAGCCCGTGCTGTACCAGCATTTCTCCTCCAAGCGCGAGCTCTACCTGGCCCTGCTGGACAGCCACCTGTCGGCGCTCACCGCCCGGCTGCTGGATGCGCTGAGCTCCACCACCGACAACAAGCAGCGCGTGCGGGCCACCATGAAGGCCTATTTCGAGTTCATGGCCGCGGACGACCAGGCGCACCGGCTGGTGTTTGAATCGGACCTGGTCAACGATCCCCAGGTCGCCTCCCGGCTGGAGCTCTTCAACGCCTCCTACGCGGATGCCATCGCCGAGGTCATTGCCGAGGACACCAAACTGCCCCATGTGGAGGCGGTGCTTCTGGGCCGCGCACTGGCCGGCATGGCGCAGGTCAGCGCGCGGTACTGGCTGGAGGCCAACGGAAATCTGGACCTGAATGTGGCCAGCGACCTGATCTACCGTTTAGCTTGGCGCGGAATCTCTCGCTTCCCCAAGGAGTCATAGACTAAACATGAGGGTGGGGCACTGCCCCGCCCATGCACTCAGACGTTTATCAAGGAGACACCGCGTTGGAAATCAAGATCGGCATTCAGAACATTGGCCGCGAGATTGTGCTCGACTCGGCGCAGGACGCGGACGAGGTGGCCGCGGCGGTCTCCAAGGCCATCTCCACCGGCAACGAACTGCGCCTCTCCGACGAGAAGGGACGCATTGTCATTGTCCCCGGCAACGCCTTGGGCTACGTTGAACTCGGCGGCGAGGAAGGCCGCCGCGTGGGCTTCGGCGCCCTCTAGCGCCGGGCCGGACCGGCACCCTCCAAGCACACTTCCAAGGAGATACGCGTGGTTGATCTGATTGTCATTGCCCTGATTTCCGGTGCCTTGGGCGCCATTGCCTGGGCAGCGGACAAGCGCCACACCGGCTACGGCGCCTTCCTGCCGGCGGCGGCGGCCGTAGTGGCCGCCCTGTTGACGTGGATCATCACGGTGGCCGTCGGCCTGGGCTACATGTCCGGCTGGACCTGGGTCCCGTGGATCGCTTCGCTCCTGGTGGGCGGCGCCGCGGCCTTTGCGCTGGCCACCGGGCTGGGGCGCAGCCGCGAGGCCCTGGACGTTGCCGAGCGCACAGCCATCCTGCGCATCCGCTGACAAACGAACGGAGGGTGCGGGACGGACCTACAGGTCCGGCCCGTGCCCTTCTTCCGTGCACAGGCACAGGCGGTTGCCCTGCGCGTCGGTGACCACTACCCAGCGCGGGGCATGTGCGTGGTCCAGCGCGGACCCCTCGGTGGCCGCCACGGCGTCGAGCACCGGCCCCACATCCGTCAGGCTCACGTGGACATCCACGTGCATCCGGTTCGCATTCGGTGTGGCCGTCTGCTGGAACCACAGCCCCGGGCCGCGCCCGTATGGGTCCACCAGATCGCCAAAGCGGCCCATCTTGTAGCCCAGCGCCACCCGCCACGTCTCCGACACCGCCGAGGGATCGTCGGTGTCGATGGCCAGTTCGTAGCTGCGGTTCAGCGCCGGCGCGGCCACGGCGCCCAGCTCGTGGGCCACGGCGGAAATTTGCTTGGCCAGCGTGATGTCCCGGCTGGTCACCTCGGAGCCGGCATCGTGGGAAACCAGCTTCACAAACAGCATGTTGTAGCGCCAGTCCACGTCCGGATGGTGGTTGGCGGCCTCGGCCAGGTCGCCGATCCGGGCCATCAGGTCCAGGGCAATGCGCGACGACGGCGCCTTCAGCGCCGCGGTCAGCGAGCCCAGGCGGTACCGCCATTGGGGCAGCGACTCAAGTTCGACGTCGATCGCTTCCCTGGTCCAAACATCCTTGGCGCCCATGATGCCTCCGTATGGTGTGGAAATGCCGGCTCTACAGGTCCGGACGCCCCTCCATGGCGGAGGACGCCAGTGCGTGCCTGCGCTTGGGGATGCGGCCGGCCTGTGCTGCCAGTCTGCCACCGAGGACGGCATGTTTGAAGGCCTGCGCCATCCGCACCGGATCCTGTGCCCGGGTCACGGCGGTGGCCAGCAGCACGGCGTCGCAGCCGAGCTCCATCGCCAGGGCGGCGTCGGAGGCCGTGCCGATGCCGGCGTCGAGCACCACCGGAACACCGGCGCGGGAGACGATCAGCTCAATGTTGTGCGGGTTCAGGATGCCCAGCCCGGTGCCGATGGGCGCGCCAAGCGGCATCACGGCGACGGCGCCGAGCTGTTCCAGCCGCAGCGCCAGCACGGGATCGTCGTTGGTGTAGGCGAAAACCTTGAAACCGCGGTTGACCAGCTGCTCGGTGGCATCGGCCAATTCGAGGGCATCGGGCAGCAGCGTGTGTTCGTCAGCAATGACTTCCAGCTTCACCCAGTCCGTCTCCAGCGCCTCGCGGGCCAGCTCGGCCGTCATCACTGCCTCGCGGGCGGTGAAGCAACCGGCCGTGTTGGGCAGCACGCGGATGCCGTGCTCCACCAGCAGCTCAAAGAGGCTGGTTCCGCCGCCCGTTGCACCGGCGCCCGAGCCGGTGCTGTACCGGCGCATGGCCACGGTGGTCAGTTCGGTGCCCGACGCCGCCAGCGCGGCGCCCAGTCCGTCCAGGCTGGGGGCGCCGCCGGTGCCCATGATCAGGCGCGAGCCCAGGGCCACGCCGTCGATCACCAACGGGTCAACGATGTGTGTGCTTTCCATAACCGATTCCATCTGTTCAGCCTCCCTGTACTGCAGTGACAATTTCGACGTCGTCGCCGGCGGCAACTTCGGTGGCGGACCACTGGCTGCGCGGGACGATGTCCGCATTCCGGGCCACGGCCACACCCAGCCGGCCCCCGTCCTCCGGCGATCCGTTGGGGCCGATGCGCCGGCCGGTCACCGAGGTGACCAGATCGGCCACGGTGCGCGGCCCGTCGAGGACGTGCGCCGCCCCGTTGAGGGTAATGGTGGTCATGGTGTTTCCGCCTTTCGCGGCTGTTCTGCCGGTGGTGCTATTGCGGCCCGCGCGGGCGGTGCTGCACCCCAAGGGGCCGCGGTGATCAGTGGTGAGAAACGGTCGGGGCGGAAGCGCTCCCAGGCCAGGTCCGTGACGCCGGCCAGCAGCTGGCGGCACACTTGCGCCGCGACGGCTGTCAGCAGGACGCCATGGCGGTAGAAACCTGTGGCGATGATGAGGCCGGGGATGTCCCTGCCGTCCGGCCCTGCCACCCGGCCCAGCAGCGGGGCGTTGTCCGGCGTGCCGGGGCGGGCCCGGGCGGTGGTCTCCAGCAGTTCCAGCTCGGCGACGGCGGGGACCAGCACCTGGGCATCGCGGAGCAACTGGTGCACTCCCCCGGCCGACACCCCGGCGGAGCCATCCTCGCGGGAGGTGGCGCCAATGACCACCGTGCCGTCGTTGCGGGGCACGATGTAGACGGGGATTCCGCGGACCAGTCCGCGCACGGTGGCCGTCAGCAGCGGGCGCAGGTGCTCCGGCACCTTCAGCCGCAGGATGTCGCCGTAGACGGGGCGCAGCGGCAAGATAAGGTTTTCCGGCAGCCCGGCCAGTGAGGCGGCTCCCAGCCCGTTGGCCACAATGACATCGCGCGCATGGACCTCGCGGCCGTCCTCCAGCAGCACGCCCGTCACGCGGGAGGAGCGGTTGTCCAGTTCCTCGTGGAGGAGGTCGACGGCGGTGCGGCGGATGGAGGTCTGCTCCTCGCGCAGCCGGCCGTTCGCCGCCGCCACCACGTTCAATTGCACGCGGATGGCCGTGGCCACCCCGCGCGGATCCACCTGGTGGTCGGCGTCGATCTTGAACGCGCAGCTCAGTTGCGGGCCCAGCATGGGCTCCAGGGCCCGGGCCTCGCGGATGCCCAGCTGGTCCACCTCCAGCCCGTGCGCCCGCTGCACCGCAGCCAGGTCCGCCAGGGCCTTGCGGTCCGCGGGGTCGGCGCCGAGCACCAGGGTGGGCGTCGTCCGGAAACCGGTGTCCGCGTGGCCGGCCTGCACCAGCGGGGCGACAAAGTCCGGCCACAGCTTGGCGGAGGCCAAAGTCAGGTCCAGGAGATCGTCCTCCTGGTAGTGCAGCTCGCTGACCGGAGCCAGCATGCCGGCGGCGGCAAAGGTGGCGCCGGCGGCCGGACTGGGGTCGATGACTGTGACGGAATGGCCGGCGCGCTGGGCCTCCCAGGCGATGCCGAGGCCCACAATGCCGCCGCCAACCACTGCGACATCGGTGGTGATGGGTGGGGACACTGCAGGCGTCATGCGCATTCCTTCCCTACGCCGGTGCTGGCCGGATCAGGTTCACGCCCGCGCCACCATGGCGCAGGGTTGTTCGGTCGGCGCGTGCCGTGCAGTGCGTGTGCAGCTGCACCCGGCGCCCTCTCAGCCAGCTACCCTGGCTCCCGCGGTACTGAACTATTCTATGAGACATGACCTCTCCTGCCGTTTCCGCGACCACATCCCGGACTTCCGCCCTCACATCCGCCCGCCTCTACCTGTGCACCGACGCACGTACCGAGCGCGGCGACTTTGCCGAATTCCTGCACAAGGCCTACGCCGGCGGCGTGGACATCATCCAGCTGCGCGACAAGAAGATCGCGGCCGGCGAGGAGCTGGAACTGCTGGCTGTGCTGCGCTCCGTGGCCGAGGAGCACGGCAAGCTGTGGTCCGTGAACGACCGCGCGGATCTGGCTTCGCTGGCCGGCGCCCCGGTGTTCCACATCGGCCAGCAGGACCTGCCGATCCCGGCGGCCCGGACGCTGCTGGGTCACTCGGTGGCGCTGGGCCTCTCCAGCGGCACCTCGGAGCAGGCCGCCGCCGCTGCCGCCAATCCCGAGACCGACTACTTCTGCGTGGGTCCGCTGTGGGCCACGCCCACCAAGCCGGGGCGGGCCGCCGTCGGGCTGGAAATGGTGGAATACGCGGCGTCGCTCCAGACGGACAAGCCCTGGTTCGCCATTGGCGGGATCGATCTGGGCAATGTGGCCTCCGTGGTGGCGGCGGGTGCGCA
Source organism: Pseudarthrobacter sp. P1 (assembly GCF_050156935.1). Taxonomy (NCBI): domain Bacteria; kingdom Bacillati; phylum Actinomycetota; class Actinomycetes; order Micrococcales; family Micrococcaceae; genus Pseudarthrobacter; species Pseudarthrobacter sp. P1. The sequence continues at coordinate 2,002,665 of NZ_CP189584.1, forward strand.
GCGCATCGTCGTGGTGCGGGCCATCACCGACGCCGCCGACCCCACCGCCGCCGCCCGCGAGCTCCTGTCCCACCTGCCGTAACGGGCCGGATCTCCACGCGGCCACCGACGGCCTGTGGGCCCACGGCCGCGAGGGACCCGCAGCGAGCTTGCGAGCCGTGGGAGCGGCTGGGGACGATCACCGAGTCCGGTGGTCGACCAAGCGAGCCCTGGCGAGCGCGTGGAGACCCCCGGCTCACCCGGGAATGACTGTCCCGGCGGCGCCGTCGAGGGTGAGGTGGTCGCCGGTGGCAATGCGGAGGGTGGCGTCGGGCACGCCGACAACGGCGGGGATGCCGTATTCGCGCGCGACGACGGCACCGTGGGAGTTGGCTCCGCCCATTTCCATCACCAGCCCGCCGGCCGTCAGGAACAACGGCGTCCAGCCGGGGTCGGTGGAGGGGGCCACCAGGATTTCGCCGGGCTCCAGATGGGCGCCCACCGGATCCAGGATCACCCGGGCCGCAGCGGTGACGGAACCGGCCGACGCCGGGGTGCCCACCAGGGTGCCTTCCGGTGCCGCCGGCCCGGGGCCGGGCAGGGATTCGGGTTCGGTCCCGTCCGAGAGCAGCATCCGCGGGATGTGCCGGCGCCGCAGCTCCAGCGCATAGTCCTCGCGCCGCTGGGCCACGAGGGCGTGCAGGTCGGTCCCGGCCAGGCCGCTGCGGGCCTCCACCAGGTCCAGGAAAAACACGTCGTCCGCCGCACCGATGGCCCCGGCGGCAGCCAATTCCGCCCCCACCATCGCGAGCTGCTCCCGCACCGCGCCCAGCGCCACCACGATGTTGTACTTGGGCAGTTCCCGCAGCCCGGCGAATTGCCGCGTCCGGGCCAGTGCCACCCGGGCGATCCGCCCGTGCAGGGGGCTCTTGTGCGCCGCCTTGGCCACCAGCGCCTCCACCTGGGCCTCGGCGTCGCGGGCGGCCTGCACAAATTGCCTGTCCGGCGCCAGCTCGGGCCGGTCCAGCCGGAGGTAGTTCACCAGCACCCCGACAATGTGCGTAGGATCGTCGGACCAGCGGGGCATGCCCAGGTCGATCTCGGCGATGGCCCGGTGGCCGTAGTGGTCGAGGAATCCGGCCAGGCCAGACTGCGCGGCGGCCGGCAGCGACCCCTCCCGGTAGGCCGCCACCAGCTCCGCCACCGTGCTGCCGCCGAAGGCGCGCCCGGCGTCTTCGGCGCGGATCCGCTGGGCCAGCCGCCAGAGGGCCAGGTCCATCTCGGTGGTCACGTTGTTGGGCAGCCCGCGGATGACTGCCTGCAGCTCCTCCTTGCTGGCCTTCTCCCCCAGCATCTTGCGGACCAGGCCCAGCCCGGCGAATCCGAGGGCTGGCAGCGGGGCAATGGCAGGCAGGAGCTGGAACAGCTCGGTGCTCAGGATCCGTTCCACATGGTCCAGCCGCTGGAGCGCCGTCGCCGCGGCGGGCACCTGGAGGTCGGCATCGAGGCGGCGGCCAACGCCCTCCACCCGGCGCAGGGCCGCGGCGGGGCGGAACATGGCCCGCAAGGCCGTTTCCGGAACCCTGGCGCGGACCAGAACCGGCCCCACATGGCGCAGCAGCGGCAGCCGGGACGTGCTGCGGAGCGAAAACCGCGGATCGTCGAAGAGCCGGCGGAGCAGCACCGCCGAGCGTGCCTCCATCACGTCAAAGACCCTCGGCACGATGTCGCGGCCCACCCGGCTGCGGGCCACAGTGGTCAGGTCGACGAAGAGCCGCTGCCCGGCCTCCGCGTAGGGCGCCGGGCCGTTGCGCGGATTGGGCACCTCGAAGCCGGCCGTGCGCGCAATCGAGGAGGCGATGAGCCGCAGCGCCGCGAGGCCCATCGGCGTGAGGGGCCGGGTGAGGCCCTGGGCGAGGCTGAAGCACAGGTAGACCCGCGCCCCCTCGGCCGGCAGGGACCGCACCGGCTGGGGGTAGAGGGTGGTGATGGGACGGGCCTGCGTCAGCCAAAGGGTCCCGGCGCCGTCGATGGCCCACTCCGTGTCCTGCGGGGACCGGTAATGCGCCTCCACCCGTGCACCCAGCCGGGACAGCGCCTGGATCTGGCTGTCCGCCAGGCACGGCCCGGAGGCCTCCCGCTCGATGGATTCGGTGCCGCCGCCGGGCAGCGGCCGGATGATCAGCCGTTTGTCCCCGATCCGCCGCTCCAAGATCCGGCCGCTCGGACTGTCCACCACATAGTGGTCGGGGTTGACCGCCCCCGACACCACGGCCTCGCCCAGCCCCGGGCTCGCGTCGATGACGGCCTCGCGGCGGCGCCCCGTCACCGGGTTGGCGGTGAACAGCACCCCGGCCGCCACGGCGTCGACCATCACCTGGACGACGACGGCGAGGGCCACGTCTGCGGGGTCGATCCCGTTGGCCGCACGGTAGCTGACCGCACGGTCCGTCCAAAGCGAGGCCCAGCACCGCTGCACGGCCGCCACGACGGCGTCGGCGCCGACGATGTTGAGGTAGGTTTCCTGCTGGCCGGCAAAACTGGCAAACGGCAGGTCCTCGGCCGTCGCGGAGGACCTGACGGCCACGGCAACACCGGATCCGAGCCCGGAGTAGGCGGAGCGCACGGCGCCGGCAATCTCCGGCGGGACCTCGGCGGCCAGGACCAGGGCACGGGCCCGGCCGGCCAGCTGCGCCAGCGCCGCGAGGTCCGTGGGGTCCGTGGTGCCGATGGCCGCCAGCACCTCCCCCAGCCCGGCGGGGGCCATCGCCTGCCGGTATGCCGCGGTGGTCAGGGCGAATCCCCGCGGCACGGGCAGCTGCGCCCGGGCCAGCTCGCCCAGGTTTGCAGCCTTGCCGCCGACCAGCGCAATCATGTCCCCGGCGATCTCCTCGAAGCCGAGGACCAGGTCCTGCCCGGGCCCGGCCGGGAGCTGCACTTCCTCCACCTGGTGCCTCCTTCAGCCATTGACTGCGGGCGCCGGAGCGGTGGCGGCGCGCTGCGGCGCCCCGTCCATCCCGGCCTGTGGCGCCAGACTACCACCGGCCGGTCCGGCCGGGTGTGGGCCCACGGCCGCGAGGGACCCGCGGCGAGCGTGCGAGCTGCGGGAGCGGCGTGGGCCCACGGCCGCGAGGGACCCGCGGCGAGCGTGCGAGCTGCGGGAGCGGCCGGGGATCAGCGAAGGCCGACCATCGCCGCCAGGGCGTCGAGGTGGCATTCGAACAGGGCCGCCGGATCGCTGAACGTGCCCGGACCGTACTGGCCAAAGACCTCAAAGTTCACGGCGCCGAACAGGGCGGCCCAGACCAGCACCCCGCGCGCCAGCACTTCGTCGGGCATGCTGAGCTGCACCTCGGCGCGGATGGCGGCGAGGTCGCCCGCCAGCGCCGGCGTCGAACTCCCCGCCGGCAGGGGTTGAAGCGCACCCGCGCCAAATGCACTTTGGATGATTTCCACGAGCCGGCCGACCACCCGGGTTCCCGGTTCCGTGGTCTGCTCGGCGGGGGCGGCGTAGCCGGGCACCGGGCTGCCAAAGAGCAGGGCGTAGCGGGCGGGTTCGGCCAACCCCCAGACGCGGACCGCACGGCCCAGCGTGCGGAACCGCTCCGCGTGGTCGCCGCCGGGCACCGCCTCCAGGGCGGCGTCGACGGCGTCGCCCAGGGCGTTGTAGCCGTCCACCACCAGCAGGGTCAGGAGATCGTCGCGGCTGGCCACGTATCTGTAGACGGCGCTGGACACCACGCCCAAGTCCCGCGCCACAGCGCGCAGGGACAGCCCCGCGGCACCGTGCACCGCCAGATGGTCGCGGCCGATCCGGGTGATGTCCGCCATCGTCTGGACCCGGGCGCGTTCGCGGGGTGTCTGTGCCATGGGACCACTCTGCCCACTTTTGAGAGCATGGTCAACTTCCGTGAGCAGTGCTCTTGACAATCCGTTGAGACGGGTCCACAGTTGAAACGAGAGCACCGCTCACACAATAATCCACCACCCCAAGCGAGGACACCATGGCAGCCCTGAAGATCGTCACTGGAGCCGGCCCCGTCGGCTGGACCGTCGCCAGCCAATTGGCGGAGCAGGGCCACAAGGTCCGCGTCCTGACCCGCTCCGGCAGCGGTCCGGAGCACCCGCTCATCGAGCGCGTAAAGGCCGACGTTTCCGGCGTGCAGGACCTGGCCGGGCTCTTTGCCGGGGCGGACGCCGCCTTCCACTGCGTCCATGGGTCCGCCTACAGCGCCACGGCCTGGCGGCGGGAGCTCGCCCGCGCCGAGGCCGCCGTGCTGGATGCAGCCGGTGCGGCCGGCGCCGTCGCCGTCTTCCCGGAAAGCTTCTACTCATACAGCCGGCCGGAGGAGCCGCTGGTCGAGGACGGCCCCCGGAACGCCATCGGCGGCAAGCGCGGCATCCGCACCCAGCTGCTGGCGGCCCGCGCCGCGCACCCGACCCCCACGGTCAGCGTGGCGGCGTCGGACTTCTTCGGGCCGCAGGTGCGCAACGCCCACGCCGGCGAGCGCATGGTCCCGAACATGCTGGCTGGCAAGCGGGTGCAGGTGGTGGCCAGCACGTCCACGCCGCACTCCTTCACCTACATTGGCGATCTGGCGGCCGCGATGGTCAAGGCCGCTGCCATGCCGGAGCTGTGGAATTCGGTGCTGCACGCCCCCACCGGGCCGGCGCTGACCCAGGCGGAGCTGGCAGCCGCGTTTGCCCGGGCCGCCGGTGCGCCGAAGCCAAAAGTCGGTGCCATCCCGGCCTGGTTCATCGCGGCAGCAGGTGTGTTTTCGCCGGGGATCCATGAGCTGAACGAAACGCTGTACCAGTTCCGGAACCCTTTCATCGTGGACTCCAGCCACAGCGAGAGACTGCTGGGCCTGTCCCCCACCCCGCTGGCCGAGGCCGCGCTGGCCACTGTCCAGTGGTGGCGCTCCCTCCCCGCGGCCTGACCCCTCCGGCACAATGGGGCCATGGCCTTTGACCGCTACCCTCTCCGCCAGGTTGCCGAGCACCCGCTGAACCCCATGCCCCGCAGATCATGGCCCGCCACCTTGCCCCCGGTGGCACAGCTGCTGGACCAGGGCTTGGAGTTGGGGCCGGCCACGGTGTTCGTGGGCGAGAACGGCTCGGGGAAATCGACCCTCGTGGAGGGCATCGCACTGGCCTTTGGGCTCTCGCCGGAGGGTGGATCCGCGGGCGCCCGGCACAGCACCCGGTCCACGGAATCGCCTCTCTGGGAACACCTCCAGCTGGTCCGCAACGCCGGGTCCGCCAAGCGCGGCTACTTCCTGCGCGCCGAAACCATGCACGGTTTCTTCAGCTATCTTGAGGAGAACCCCAGCACGGTCCGCCCAGACCTTCCCTTCCATGAGATGTCGCATGGGGAGTCATTCCTGGCGCTGGCCGGGGACCGCTTCCGCAGGCCCGGGCTATGGGTGCTGGACGAGCCGGAATCGGCCCTGTCCTTCTCCGGCTGCCTGGCCCTGCTGGGCCTGCTCAAAGACCTGATCGACGACGGCGGCTCGCAGGTGATCTTGTCGACGCACTCGCCGCTGCTGGCGGCGCTGCCCGGTGCGGCCATTTATGAATTGGGCGAGTGGGGCATCCGGACCATGCAGTGGGACCAGCTGGACCTGGTGGCCAACTGGCAATCCTTCCTCGGTGCGCCGGAGCGGTACCTGCGCCGGCTTTAGGGCTCCAGCCGCGCGGAGATCTTGCGCAGCAGGCGGGCGGCGAGCTCGCGCTCGTCGTCGTCCAGCCCCTCCAACAATTCGTGGTCGCGGGCCAGGAAGCGGGGGAACTCGCGTTCCACCAGGGCCCGGCCGGCGTCGGTGAGCTGCAGCAGCACCACCCGGCCGTCCCGCTCCCACGGCAGCCGCTCCAGCAACCCCGCCTTGACCAGCCGGTCGGACTGTTTGGTGGTGGAGGCTCCGCTGAGCATAGTGGCCGCTGTGACCTCGCTGGCACGCAGGGGGCGTTCGCTGCGGGCCAGCGAGCACAGGATGTCGAACTCGGCGCGTGAGATGCCCGACGGCGCAAGGTCCCGTTCCGCCCGGGCAAAGATCTGTGCGCCCAGGCGTGAGAGCCGGCCAATGACCTCGATCGAGGAAACGTCCAGGTCCGGACGCGCCCGGGCCCAGCCGCGGCGGGCCTGGTCAACAAAGTCGCCCTCGGATTCCGTTGCACCATTCTCTGTCGAACCGTTCATAGGACCATCCTAGAGAGTATCCTCACATCCTTCACATCTATTTTACTTATGAAATAGATTGTAGAATGGAGCCATGTCCTCGCCTACCCAGACCACCAGCGCCCCCGGAAGCCGCCTAGCCCACCAGGTCCAGGCCCTGGCCCATCCCTTCTCCGGCCATGCCTGGCGCTCGGCCTTTACCGTGCGTCGCGTCTCCGGCGGCATCGCCCCGGCCGTTCGGGTGGGCATCGCCGCCGGGCTGATGCTGGTGCTCGGCGGATGGGCCGGCCAGCCGCAACTGGCCGGGATCGCGTCACTGGGAGCCTTGGCCTCCGCATTCAGCGGCAGCCAGCCGCTGCCGCTGCGCGCGCGGCATCTGGCACTTGTGGGCACCGCCCTGGTCCTGTCCACCGGGCTCGGGGCCGCCATGGGCGCGCCCGGCCTGCCGCTGGCGGTCCAGGTGGCGGTGCTGTCGTTGCTTGCCGGCGCGGGCGCACTCGTGTTTTCCGCCTTCACCATCACCGGCCCGGGCGCCGTCATCCTGGTCTTTGCCGCGTCCGCCGGTGCCGGCTTCACCCACCAGTCGCACCAGCCCCCGCTGGTGGCATTGGCCGTGGCCGCCGCCGCGCTCGGAGCGGTGGTTGGCTGGCTGGTGGCGATGTCGCCTGCCCTCGCCCGGACACCGCGGCCCGATGAACGGCACCAGGTCTTCAGCGAGGGCCTCGCCAGCCTGCGCAACTGTGGCTTTATCCACCAGGCGATCAGGCTGGCCGGCGCTTCGGCACTGTCGGGCTGGATCGCCGCCGCGGCGGGCCTGGACCACCCGCTGTGGGCCTCGATGGGCGCCGTCGCTGCCCTCCAGAGCCTAAACTTCGCCACCACCGTCCAGCGCAGCATCCAGCGTCTGGTGGGCAATGTGCTGGGCGGACTGGTGGCGGCCGGGCTGATCCTGCTGCAGCTGGATTTCTGGCCCACCGTGGCCCTGGTGGTCCTGTTCCAGATGGCGGCCGAGATCCTCGTGGTGCGCAACTACATCCTCTGCACCCTGGCCGTGACACCGATGGCACTCCTGATGACCGGGCTGGGCAGCCAGCTGGGTCCGAACGCCGCCCTCAGCCGGATGGCCGACACCCTGGTGGGCGTAGTGCTGGGCGTGCTGGTCTGCGCCGTGACAGTGTCGCGCACGGACCGCCACCACGCCCGCCTTCCAGCACCGGCGGGCACGACGCTGGAAAGCACGACGGCGGCCCGGGCCTAGGCTGCCAAACCGGCCAGGTCCGCGCGGCCCGGCAACCTGCCGCCGCCGGGCGCACCGGCAACACCGGAAACACAGGCCGCAGCCGGGTGCCTATCGGGGCGGCGGCGGGGCCAGCGTGCTCCCGGGGACAAAGACACCGGGATAGAGCTCATGGCGCACGGGCGCGGAGCGGTCGCGCATCAAGTCCGCCAGGACCTCCAGCGCCCGGCTGGCCACCGCTTCCACGGGGATGCGGAGCGTTGCCAAACCCAGCAAGTCCAGGCCCAGGCCCGCACCGTCGCAGCCGGTGACCGACACGTCGCCCGGAACATCCAGGGACGCGGCCCGGGCGTGGCGCAGAAAGGCCACGGCCCGCGCGTCGTTGGGGAACATCGCGGCGGTGACCCGGCGCTCCTGCACGAGCCCGACGATGTCCTCGTTTCCCTCGTCGGTGGTGCCGAATTTGTCCGCCGCCACCCGGACCACCTGGATGCCGTGCCCCTCCAGCCGCGCCGCCATGGACGTCCCCCGCCGGTTTTCCGCCGTTGAGACGGCGGATCCCGTCACCAGCACCGCCACCGCCCGGTGGCCAACGGCGGCCACCGCATCGGCAAGGATGGCACCGTTGGTGTCTTCGTCGTAGGACACGCCGTAGATTCCCGGATGGTCCTCCACCCGGCCCACCGACACCACGGGAACGCTCTCCAGGAACGGCTCCAGGTCGCGGGCCTTGATGACTCCGGTGGAGACCAGCAGGCCACCAACCCGCAGCCCCAGCAGCCTCCGCAGCGCCGCCAGTTCATCCTCGGCCGCCTCGGCCCAGTGCGGGACCGCCGTGACCAGCTGCAGTCCCTGCGCGCTCGCCGCGGACTGGATCTGCGAGTGCAGCAGTCCATAGGCCGGGTTCCGCGGATCGCGCAGGAGCAGGCCCACCAGATCCGAGGACCGGGTGGCCAATCCGCGGGCCATCATATTGGGCACATAGCCCAGCTCGCGGACGGCGTTGAACACCTTTTCGCGCGTCGCCGCGGAGACCGGCGGATGGCCCACCAGCACGCGCGACACCGTGGCGCGGGAGACCCGCGCCAGCAGGGCGACGTCGTCCATCCGCACCTTGAGCGGTTCAAGGGTGGCGTGGTCCGGCTCAGCCATGGGAGCCACCGGCGGTCTGTGCACTGTTCACCCGACCCAACCTAGCGTGCCGCCATGGCTGCAGGCGTGCCACGAACTGTCGCGGTGGCGTTCCGGTACGGGACAAGCATCCCCGGCCAGTCCGTCTGGATGATGTCGGCGCCATGGGTGATGAGCCGCCCCCAGCCGGCGTCGGGTCCGGTGAGGACGGATGTTTCATCGTCCCAGCCGCAGAACAGCGGAACGCCATTGCTCAGGTTGATCGCGTTGAGCAGGGCAAAGATGCCGCGGCCATGGAGCCAGCGCACATAGTCCGGCGCGGCGAACTCGTGGTCCGCAGAATCGGGCAGCAGCTCCATGCCCACCGTGTTCACGTCGGCCGCCCCCAGGACCTGCAGGACCTCCGCATGCGAACGCACCATCGGCGCGTAGGGGTATTTCACCCCATGGGCGGCCAGCAGGCCCAGGTACTCCTCGGTGACCGGGGACTTGAGCACCTTGGCCCCCGGCGTCTGGAACCGGTCCAGGTAGGGCAGCAGGCGGGGCCAGAACCACCAGGACCTGTCCACGTTGAAGAGTGCCTCCGGATGGGCCGAAAGCACCTCGGCCAGGGTCGCGACGCCATACGGCTCGCTCCCGCTGGCGGCCCAGCGGTACTGCAGACCCCTGATCTGGGCGCTGTCCATGGTCCGGATGTTCTCCCGGAGGCCAAAGTGCATGCTTTCGTAGCCATCGTGGAAGAGGAAGAACTCACCGTCGGTGGATTCCACCACGTCGATTTCGACCATCTCGGCGCCCTGCCGCAACGCCGCCGTCACCGCCGGCAGGGTGTTTTCCACCACGCATCCGAGTCCGGTTCCCCGGTGCACCGCCACGAGCGGGCGCCGGCCGGTGAATGCCGCGTTGAGCGGGGCATTGATGTCTGCGAACTTCTGCTGTCCAAACATGTCTCTCCTAGACCTTCTGCAATTGCTTTTCGGGTGCGGGCGCCGGTGCGGGCGCCGGCGCCGCCGCGGCCGCCGAATCCCGGGTGCGGGCCTGCTTTTTCTTCCTCTTGCCGGCACCCCGGCCGTAGACCAGCCACATCGTGGTTCCCGTGATGACCATCAACAGCACCGTGTAGACGAACGTCAGCGCCGTGGCGTCGGTGAGCGTGTCCTCGCCGGTGGCGTTCTTGATCACGACGCCGAGCGGCTGGTAGAGGGGATGCGCCAGGAATACGGCGGTGTCGTACTCGTCGAGGAGGTTGTTGAAATTCAGCGCCGCGATCGCCGCCGCCGTCGGCGCCACAATGGGCAGCAGCACGCGGCGGAAGATGGACAGCGGTCTGGCACCCAGGATTGCCGCCGCGTCCTCCAACTGGTCCGGCACGCCGGCAAAGGCGGCCTTGAGCATCCGCAGGGTGAAGGGGATCTTCCCGATGATGTAGGCGATCGCCAGGATCGCCACCGTGCCGGTCAGCACCACATCGCCCACCAGCCACTCGGGATGGTCGAAGGCCACGATCAGCCCCAGCGCAATCAGCGTGGACGGCAGGATCCAGGGAAGGTGCAGCACGTATTCGAGCACCACTGTGATGCGGTTCCTGAACTTTTGCACCATCCGCGCCACGAAGATCAGCCCGGCCACCACCACCACGGAGGCGACGGCGCCGTAGCCAATGCTGACCAGGAACGGCCAGAAGGCGGCGTAGTCGGTGAACACCACGGCATAGTTGCGCAGCGTGAAGCTGTCCCAGCCCAGCGTCCCGCTGGTGATGGCTGAGGCATTGGTGAAGGAAAAGAGGACAATCAGCAGCGGCGGAACCACGTACATGGCCAACAGGGCATAGGCCACGGAATGGACGACGGCGTTGGCCACCTTGTTCTCGATCCGCTGCTTCTGCATCACCGCCGACACCTTGGACACCGCAAAGTAGGTGCCGCCCTTTTCAAGCCGGTTCAGCACGGCCAGCAGGACGATGGTGGACACGCCCAGCACCATGGCCAGCGTGGCCGCGAGATCCCGCGACGACGGCGCGTTGGCGAAGGTGAGGATCAGGGGCGTGATGGTTTGGAAGCTGGTGCCGCCGAGGACCTGAGGCGCGGCCAACGCCCCCAGCCCGCCCAGGAAGGTCAAAATGGTGATCGCAAAGATCATCGGCTTGAGGGTAGGCAGCACCACGCGCCACAGCACCGTCCAGGCGGAGGCGCCCATCATCTTGGCCGCCTCCACGGTGTGGAAGTCCACCCGTGCCAGCGCGTTGCCCAGAAAGAGCAGGTGGTGTCCCGTGCCGGCCAGGGTCATGACAAAGACCACCGCCGCCATCCCGGTGAACCAGGCCCTGTCCATGCCGGGAAACACCCCCGCAAGGGCATTGGTGACGAACCCATGTTCGCCGTAGATGATCTTGTAGCCGGCCACCTGGACGATGCCGCCGTAGACCAGCGTGGTGGCGTAGCCGGTCCACAGCAACTTGGCGCCCTTGACGTCAAAGTAGCGGGTGGCCAGCACAATGAAGATGCCCACAATGTTCACGCTCACGGACAGGACCGCCGCCAACAGGAAGCTGTTGCGCAGCGACGCCATGGCGCGCTCGGAGGATGCCAGCCGTTGGAAGGCGCGCAGCGAGAATCCCGATTCGGGGAAGAACACCGTGCCCAGCAGCCGCAGGTTCGGATAGACCAGGAACGTCGCCGAGAACCAGAGCACCACCAGGGTAACCACCACAAAGAGCGGGGAGCGGAGCATGCGCCGGGCCGAGCCGTTCACAGCCCGGCCCCCGCATACTGCAGGACATCGCTGGAGTCGATGGCCACCTCCACGGCGTCGCCGAGGCCAAAGCCCGGGTGCCCGTGCTCCTGGATGATGCCCTTGAACAAGCCGCCGGCCGCCTCCACCTTGTAGCTGCTGTACACGCCGTGGTACTGCTTCGAGCGGACGACGCCGGGGAGCACCGCCCGCCCGGCGGCCGCGGCAGGTCCGTGCCCGCCGACCCCGGCGGCCGCGGCAGGTCCGTGCCCGCCGGGAACCGTGATGCGGGTCTTTTCGATGCGCACATAGGACTCCCCCTCCGCATCCAGCAAGGCGGCGCCGGCGGACCGCAGCGCCCCGAGGGACCCCGGCGTCAGACGGTTGACCTCGCCAATGAAATTGCAGACAAACTCCGTGGCCGAGGCGTTGTAGACCTCCGCCGGGGTGCCCACCTGCTCGATGCGGCCATGGTTCATGACGGCGATCCTGTCGCTCATGGTGAGGGCTTCGTCCTGGTCGTGGGTGACGTAGACGGTGGTGATGCCAAACTGCTCCTGCAGCTCCTTGAGCTGGATGCGCAGCTGGTGGCGGAGCTTGGCGTCCAGGTTGGACAGCGGCTCGTCCAGCAGCAGGATCTTGGGGCGCAGCACCAATGCCCGGGCGATGGCCACCCGTTGCTGCTGACCGCCGGAGAGCTCGGCCACACCCTTGGCCAACTGGTCAGTGGTCAGGTTCACGGCCGCCGCGATCTCGGCGACGCGGCGGGCCGACTCTACCCTGGCGACGCCGGAGACCTTCAGACCGAAGGCGATGTTGTCCTCCACCGACATGGTGGGGAACAGGGCGTAGTTCTGGAAGACCATGCCGATCTCCCGGCGCCGGCTGGGCAGGTTGGTCACGCGCTTGCCGTCGATCCACACGTCGCCGGCGGCCGGCTGGATGAAGCCGGCCAGGGTGCGCAGGGCGGTGGATTTTCCGCAGCCGGAGGGACCGAGCAGCGTAAAGAACTCGCCCTCCTTGATGGTCAGGTTGAAGCCGGGGAGGGCATGGAAACCGTCAAAAGTGACGTCAATGTTGTCGAAGGTGATCATTTCAATCCTTTGGGGCCGTACGGAACGCTGACACTCGCCACGCCGCTGGGTTGCGGCGCCTCGCGGTTTCCTACTTCCGGTACTCGAGATCGATCTTTTCCACCCAGGCATCAATGTTCTTCGCCACCAGGGCCCAGTCGATGCTTTGCCGGCTGAACGAATCGGTGGCCTTGATGGCATCCTGGTTCGCGGTGGCGGCGGCCTTGGTGTTGGTGGGGGCGGTGAAGAACTTCACCGACCACTGGGCCTGGACGTCGGCGCTGCCAAACCAGTCAATGAACTTCTTGGCGGTTTCGTGCTTCCTGGAGCCCTTGACCAGGGCAACCTGCTGGACCGCGAACGGCACACCGACGAACGGCCGTGCCGCCTCGGTCTGGATCCCGTACTGGGCCTCGCGGCTTGCCTTGCCGGCCAGCCACATTTGGCCCGCATCCACCGTGCCGGCCTTCATCCGGGCATACAGGTCTTCGCCCTTGACGGCGAGGCTGCCGTTGGCGAAGTAGTCCTTGACGGCGGTCCACCCGTCCGCGCTGATGCCCAACTCGCCCTGGGGGTCGGCATAGCGGGACAGGATGCCGGCAAGCACCATCTGCGTCGTGGCGCCACCGAGCGACGTCGGCACCTCGTAGCGGCCCTTGAAGGCATCCTTGCGCCACAGATCCGTCCAGTCCGCGGGGGCCTGGTCGGCGCTGGCATAGGCGCCCTTGTTGAAGACGAGCATGATGGGCTCGCGCACAATCGGCCAGAACTGCTTGTCCGCATCGCCCAGGGACGCGTCCACGTCGCCGGCCCAGGACGGCGTGTAGGCCTCCAGGACCTTCTGGGCCTTGAGCTTCTCGAGGTAGACATTGTTCAGGCCGAAGGTCACGTCGGCGACGGGGTTGTTCTTTTCGGCGGAGAGCCGGTTCATCACATCTCCCCCGCCCAGGTCCACCAGGTTGAGCGTGAAGCCCGCCTCCGAAGCCTTCTGCTTGAGCCACTCGCCGCGCCCGTCGGAGACGGAGTTGCTGTAGATGACCAGCGACTCGTTGGTTCCCGCTGATTGGCCGGCGGGTGAGGTGGCCGGCGGAGTGCAGGCGGAAAGCAGCACGGTGCTGGTCATGGCCAGGGCCATGCCGGAGATGAAATTACGGCGCTTCATGGATGCTCCATCTGGATTCAGGGGCGTGCGCCCTCGCGGCACACGGCTCGATGAACGCGCTTTCATTCCTCGGCGGAGTGGATCCTCGTCCCCTGGAAATCCGTGCCGCAGCGAATGATCGCGCTTTCATTCCGACTGTGGCCCACCGTCATGTCATGGATCAAAACGCCAGATGAACGGCACCCCAACTCTGCCGCCCCGGCAGGGGGCGGCAGAGTTGGGGCGCCGGAGTCAGGGATGCGGGGCTGCCGCGGCGGCCCCGGCCTAGGCGGCAGTGCCCGCCAGCTCCATCGCACCGGCCAGCAGTTCGAAGCTGCGCAGCCAAGCAGTACGCTCGGTGATCTGGGTGGCCACGATGAGCTCGTCGGCCTGGGCCAGCTCGGCAAAGTCCGCCAGGTAGCCGCGCACCGTCTCCGGCGCGCCGACGGCGGCATAGCGCACCATGTTCAGCACCTGCTGGCCCGCCGGGGATTCCAGCAGGAGGTCCGCCTCGGCGTCGGTGAACGTGCGCCCGCCGCCAACCATCGCCGCAACCCGGCGGCGCTTGGCGGCCAGGAACAGCCGCTGCGCCTCCTCGTCGGTGTCGGCGGCAATCACGTTCACGCCGGCGATCACGTACGGCTCGGCCAGATGCGCCGACGGCTGGAAGTCGCGGCGGTAGATCCGCACCGCATCCTCGAGCGCCTGCGGGGCAAAGTGGCTGGCGAAGGAGTACGGCAGGCCCAGCGCCGCGGCCAGCCGCGCGCCGAACAGCGAGGAGCCGAGGATGTACAGCGGCACCTTGGTCCCCTTGCCCGGGTACGCGTTCACGCCCGCGATGCGGGTGTCGCCGTCGAAATAGGCCGCCAGCTCCTGCACATCCTGCGGGAAGGTGTCAGCGGCCATCGGGTCCCGGCGCAGCGCGCGCAGCGTGTTCTGGTCGCTGCCCGGTGCCCGCCCCAGACCCAGGTCGATGCGCCCCGGGTGCAGGGTCGCCAGCGTGCCGAACTGCTCCGCAATCTGCAGCGGCGAGTGGTTGGGCAGCATGATGCCGCCCGCGCCGAGCCGGATGGTCTGGGTGTGGGCGGCCACGTGCGCGATCAGCACGCTGGTGGCCGAGGAGGCGATGGTGGGCATGTTGTGGTGCTCGGCAAACCAGATCCGCCGGTAGCCCCACTGCTCCGCACGCTGCGCCAGCTCCACACTGGCCCGAAAGCTTTCCGCGGGGCCGCCGTCGCCCACGTGGGCCAGGTCAAGGATGGAGAGCGGGAGAGTCATGGGTGTGGCCTTTCAACGCAGAATCCGTGCGACGCTGTGGCGTGCACATTAGGGCCAACCCCGCGGGTGCAGCGGATATTTCCGCCGCTGGCTAGACTTCCACCATGGACTGGCTGTGGACGATCCTGACCATTGCGGGCCTGGTGGCGCTGGCCACCGGCGGCATCGTGCTGATGCAGCGCGGCCTGGACAAGCCCGGCGCGCGCGACAGCATGGGCACGCTGGCCGGTGCCATCACGGGCATCGAGGGCCTGGTCAATCCAGGCGCCGCCAATGCCCGGGCGGAGATCGAGGAGCAGACGCGCCAGCGCGCCCCCATTCCCAGCGCCGGCGACGGCCTCAGAGGTGTGAAGATCACCCTCGACGACGACGGCGTCCCCACCAAAATAGTCATCCCCCCTCCCCCGCCCAACTAGGTGACACTTGTGTCACATTCAGGGGTCGCGAACATGCGATAGCTGTCACCCAGTTGGGCGGGCGCGGCGGCAGCGGAGGGTCAGGCCACGGGTTGCGGCATGGCGGCCAGGCGGCGCATGGCCTCGACGGCGGCGGCCCGGCCGGCGCGGGTGGCGCCCAGCGTCGAGGCGGAGGCGCCGTAGCCCACCAGCAGCAGCCGCGGCTCCTTGGGCACCTTCACCCCGTCCATCAGGATCCCGCCACCGGCCTCGCGCAGCTTCAGCGGCGCCAGGTGGTCCAGCGAGGCCCGGAAGCCCGTGGCCCATAGGATGGCGTCCGCGTCATAGGAAGTCCCGTCGGCGAACACCACCTTGTCCACGTCAAGGTGGTCGATGCCGCCGCGGGAGACCAGGACGCCGCCGTCGATCCCGCGCTGGTATTCCTCGATCAGCGGGATCCCCGTGGCGGCCACGACGCTCAGGGGCGGCAGGCCGGCGGCCGTGCGCTCGTTGACACTGCGCTCCACGTCCCGCCCCCACTCGGGGTCGAACACGCGGGTGGTGAATTCCGGCACCCTCCGGGTGGACCATGCGGTGTCGACGCCGGCAGCGGCCAGCTGCAGCAGGAACTGCACGGCCGACGTGCCAGCGCCCACCACCAGCACGCGCCGGCCGGCAAAATCGGCCACCGAACGGAAGTCGTGGGTGTGCAGCTGCATCCCTGCGAACCCCTGCTGCCCGGGGTAGTGCGGCCAGTACGGCTTGTCCCAGGTGCCGGTGCCGTTGATGACCAGCCTGGTCTCAAAGTCCCCCGCATCCGTCTCCACCACCAGCGCCGATTCGCCGTCGTCCGGATCCAGCGGACGGACGGCGCGCACCTTCACCGGGCGCTGCACGGGGAGGCCGAAGGTGTCCTCATAGCCGCCGTAGTAGCGGGAGACGACGGCGGAGGCCGGCTCGTGCCGGTCCGGCTCGCCCAGCTTCATCCCCGGCAGGTCGTGGACGGCATGGGCGGCGCCGAGGGTGAGCGAGGGCCAGCGGTGCCGCCAGGCCCCGCCGGGACCGGCGTTGACATCGAGCACCACAAAGTCCCGCTCGGGCTCCAGCCCGCGCTGGGCCAGATAATAGGCCGCGGACAGCCCGGACTGGCCGGCACCGATCACCACTGCGTCAAGCACGATTCCTCCTGAACCGGCGCCCGGTCCGGGCGCCATGTACAAGAACTGTTTGCAGCCGCCGCATATTCCGCCGCCCGGCAGCGGCCGGGCGGCGGCGTGGGATCCCGTGCCGTCCAGCGCACCACGGCGTTCGGTGCAGGGGCTACGGGGTGGGCAGCAGCGGGAAGATCGTCATCACAGCCGGTTAGCAAATCCGTTCCGGGCGCGGGACCGGGCCACGCCGTCGGCCGCGACCGCACCTGCCGCCCCGGCGGCATAGGCCACCAGGTCCAGCGCCGAGAACGTGGTGCCCAGCAGCAGGCGGAACGGCGGGAACGCGGCGGCCAGCCCGGCCGGCACCCCGGTGAGCTGGGCCAACTCGATCCCGGCGCTGGCGGCGAAGGCCACCGCACCAAGCACCATGCTCCGCAATCGTGGCCACAGGACGCCCAGCACCACCAACACCATCGCCGGGTAGAGCGCATCGGCGGCAAAATCTGCCACCGGCCCGCGCCCCAGATAGTGCACAGCCAGCCCCGCCGCCAGCACGGCCGCGCCTGCACCGGCCAGCAGCAGCCGGCGCTGCGTTGTCCCCCTCAGGCGCCTCCCCCATGGTGGCCGCCAACCGGCCACCCCCAGCCTACGGGCCAGCCATCTGAGGAGCGCAGCCACTTGGGCACAGCGCGAGGCGGCGGCGGCACCAACAATGGTGCCGCCGCCGCCCTTTACCAGGGATGGGTCTGTGGGTTGGCGCTCAGACGGAGAGCGGGACCGGATGGACTTCGTCAGCGGGGTGTCCGGTGCGCTCGTGGATGCGCCTGACGGCTTCGCCGTCGGGGGCCTCCGAGAGGCAGTACACAATGCCTGACTCGGGGTCGCCCCAAGCCTGCTTGAAGACGACACCTTCTTCGGCCTGGATGGCCACGTCGGCCGCGTGGGCGGCCTTCAAATCATCGGCCGAGATGCCGACCATATTGTGATGCACGTCCATGAATTCGGGCATGACTACCTCCAACTGGAACGCGTGCGGGTAGATACAAGGCCAGCTATACGCCGCCCCTGAAGGGTTGTCAACGGATCGGGCTGTCACAATCGCTGCGGGCTGATCGCCGGTGCATCAGGGCCCGGACGGGGCGCCACGCCCTACGCCCGGACCACCGGCAGCTCGGCCCATTCGGTGGTGTAGCGGGGCGAGGAATGCTCGCGTTTCATGGACCATTGCGGCGGCTCGGCCAGCCCGCCCAGGCCCAGTCCAATGGCCGCGGCACCGAACTTGGTCCGCACGCTGCCCATCAATCCGCCCAGCTCCAGCTTCTCGCGCTCGTCCACGAAGAGGTCCAATGCCTCCTGCCCGGCGGCCGGCTCCAGCCCGCTGAACATGACACCGGCGCGCAGATAGGGGGCGCCGGGGACCGCGTTTTCCCGCACGGCCGCCACCGCTGCACGGGTCAGCAGGATTGGATCCTGCGTGGCCGCCGGCAGGCGCACGGTGACGGAGGGGAAGCTGGCCACGCCGGCCGCGAAGCGGCTGGTCCCGGCGGTGACTGTCATCGCCGTCGTGCGCAGCCCCTCGGCGCTGAGCCGGGCCGCGCCGCGCTGGGCATAGATCGCCATCACCTGCTCCATCCCCTCCACCGTGGTGACGGGCGTGGAGAAGCTGCGCGAGAACATGATCTGCTGCTTGTCCGCGCGCTCCTCGGTGTGCGGGATGCAGGCCGTGCCATTGAGCTCCAGGACGGTGCGCTGGAGCACCACGGAGAACTTCTTGCGGATCAACAATGGATCCGCGGCCTTGAGGTCCGCCACGGTGTCGATGCCCATCGCGGCCAGCCGGTCCCCCGTGCGGCCACCCACGCCCCACAGCCCCGTGGCCGGCACCCGCGACTGGATGGCCGCCACATGACCGGGCGGCATCGAATCCAGCGCGCACACGCCAGCCAGCGCCGGGTTCTGCTTGGCGATCCGGTTGGCGAACTTGGCCAGCGTCTTGGTCGAGGCGATGCCCACGCAGACCGGAACCCCCACATACCGGGCCACCGCCGCGCGGATCTTCGCCCCGGCGTCGCGCAGCTGGGCCTCATCCCCCACCAGCCCCACAAAGGACTCGTCGATGGAGTAGACCTCCTGCCAGGTGCCGAACCGGCCCACCACCTCCATGACGCGGGCGCTCATGTCGCCGTAGAGCTCATAGTTGCTCGAGCGCGCCACCAGCCCCCAGGCCTTGGCCATCGGCGCCACCTGGAACCACGGCGCCCCGGTGGCGATGCCCAGCTCCTTGGCCTCGGCCGAGCGCGCCACCACGCAGCCGTCGTTGTTGGAGAGGACGACGACGGGGCGGCCAGCCAGCCTGGGGTCGAAGACCCGCTCGCAGGAGACGTAGAAGTTGTTCACGTCGACCAGGGCCATGCGGTCCCTGGCGGACGGTGCCGGATCCGTGCCATCCACCGCAGCCACCGCCTAGAACAAAGTTTCGAATGATCCATGCTAGCACCGGCCCTTGGCGCGGCCCGATCCATAGATCCGGGGCGTGAATGCGACCGGGCCACGGGTCGAGCAGATCGACGTGGCTGGGGTCGTGCTGTTCTACCAGCACGACCACTACGGGGCCACCCGCCTCCTCACCCACGCCGCCGGCGCGGTTGCCGCGACCTTCAGGCACGACGCCCACGGCACTCTGACCGGCCACACCAGGGCGCCCGACACCGGCCTGTACTACTTCCGCGCCCGCTGGTACGACCCCCAAACCATCCAATTCATCAGCGCCGACCCCCTCGCCTCCCCCACCCATGCCGTCTACACCTACGCCAACAACCCCATCAACCTGATAGTCCCACTCGGGCTGTGGAGCTGGAACACAATGGACTGGTCTGATCAGGAATGGGACGCTGTCTGGGCCGTCGCCGGAGCAGCAGCTTTCGGAGCCGCCGTTGCGACATTACTGATGACATCAGGGGGTGCGGCTGCCGTGGTTACCCGTGGGCATGGAACTCCTCATGCGTTGGTATGGTCAGGCCCAGTCGTGGGCTCGGCTCCGTTGGCGGTGCTGGTGGTCGGGGCCGTGGTCAGGTGGCCGCGCTCGGGATCCCAGTGGACCGGGAGCGGATCCGAGACGACGCCGTCGAAGGAGCCGTCGCTGTTGGCATCATGGCAGGCCATCATTATCAATTGGCCGGCCCGGTCTTGGATGAGGCGCCCGCTATAGAGCGGCGCCGTCGTGACGACGGCCGCTGATGCGACGTTGTAGGGTCCGCTGATGTGGTCTGTTTCCAGGCTCCAAATCCCGCCGCCGCCGAATCCTTCTGCCTTCCGGGCCGAGAGCGTGTCCACGCCGCAGGAGAACAACAGGACGGTGCGGTCGTCTATAACCGTAGTCTGGGGGACTTCGAGGTGCCCGAAGCCGGCCCCCGGCTGGCTGAGGGGCGGCCGTACCTCCCAGGTTTCCAAATCGGTCGATACGGCGTGGCCGATGACGCCGCGGTTGTCGGCGTCTCCGGTGTTGGCCCTGGCGGTGATCAGCATGTGCCACCCTTCCCCGGCCGGGTCCGCAAACACCCAAGGGTCCCGCCAGGCCTCTTCCGGCCAGGTCGAATCGCCGTATTTTTCATACCAGCGCCCGTCTGCTTCAATCACGAGGGCCGGGTGCTTGGTCCAGGTGTGGAGGTCGGGGGACGTTGCGACGCCGATGGCTTCGATGTTGTGTGTTTCGTAGAATCGGGCCCCCGTGTAGAACATCCGCCAAATTCCGTCGGGACCTTGGAGCACGCTGCCGGTCCAGGTCGAGGTGGCGTCAAAAGCCTCCGGGTCATCGGGCTGAAGGACGACGCCGTGGCAAACCCAGCTACTCAGATCCTGCGAGGTGGCATGCCCGATCCGGGCATTGCGGTGCCGAAGCGCAGGGTCACCCAGACTCTTGGGAGCGTGGAGATAGTACATGTGGAACGTGGAGCCGTCGTCGGCAAGCCAGAAGTCCCATACCCAGGAGTCCTGGAGACTGAAAACCAATGAAATACACCTCTCTGATGGTGGTCATCCGCTCGGGCGGGACCAGGGGTAGTGCTAGCCCTTGATGGCGGAGCTGCTGATGCTGGCGACGAACCAGCGTTGGAAGATCAGGAAGACCGCCAGGACAGGGACGATGAACATCGTTCCGAAGGCCAGTACCTGGCCCCACTCCGGTGGCTGCTGGTTTTGGAAGATGCTGATGGCCAGCGGGAGCGGCCGGACGGTGGGGTCCGAGACCATGAGGACCGGCCAGAGGTAGGATCCCCACTGGGCCAGGAAGGTAAGAATGGCGACAGTGGCAAACGCCGGCTTGGTGATGGGCACCACGACCTGGAAAAACGTCCTAAATGGCCCGGCACCGTCGAGACGTGCCGCCTCTTCGATCTCGCCGGGAACGTCGAGGAAGAAGGTGTAGAACAGGAAGATCGAGAACGCGTTGGCAATGAACGGGATCGCCTGGATGTAGATGGTGTCCCGCTGGCCGGAGAACATATAGTAGAGCGGCAGGGCGACCGCTTCGAACGGGATGATCGTCAGGACAATGACCAGCAGGAAGAGGATCTTTTTCCCGCGCCATTGCATCCGAGCGAAGGAGTAGGCTGCCATCGAGTTCACGACCAGGCTGCCGGCCACGACCGCAGTGGTGACGAGGATTGAGACGGCCGCGAACTGCCCGAAGTAGCCCGTGGCGTCTGAACTGAGGTGGTCGAAGACGCCGGTGTAGTTGTTGAAGGACAGGTTCGTGGGGACGAAGCCGCTGATGCCGCTGAGAACCTCAGCAGAGGGGCGGAAGCTTCCGACGATGAGGTAGTAGACGGGCAGGAAGAAGAACAGCGCGACAACCGTCAACAGCAGGTAGTGGGCAGCGGTTTGCCAGCGTCGTGTGCGTTTCATGCTTCCGCCCCGCCGTCCCGGATTCAAGGTCTTGGACATCGTCATCAGAGGCCTCCTCGTTGGCGCGCCGCGGCGCGTTGAATGATTGCGATCACGGTGATGATCAGCATGAATATGACGGTCATGGCGGCGGCCTGGCCCACGTTGTTGTTGTCGAATCCGATGTTGATGATTTGGGTCATCACGGTCTCGGTCGAACCCCGGTCGACGCTGCCGGAGCGGCTCAGAAGATACACCTGGTCGAAGAGCCGGAAGGAGAAGATGGTGGTGATGAGAGCGACGAAGATCAGCGTGTTTCTGATGCCGGGCACCGTGACGTGGATGAATTGGTCCCATTTGCTGGCACGGTCCAGCGATGCCGCCTCGTAAAGTTCGGTCGGTACGCTTTGCAGCGCCGCAAGAACGATGATCATCTGGAAGCTCACGCTTTGCCAGATCGACATGACAATGATCGATCCGAGGGCGGTGGAGGGGTCCCCGAGCCAGTCGTGGCTGGTGAATGCGCCGCCGCTGAAGAACCCGAGAATGGCGTTGAGGAGCCCTTGGTCTCCCCGGGAGTAGATGAGCCGCCAAATCACCGCTGTTAGGGCCAGCGGGAAGACCAGGGGCATGAAGATGAACGTTCGGAAGATCACCATGCCGCGCAGTTTGCGGTTGACGAGTACAGCCAGCGCCAGTGCGAGTACCGTCTGCACAGGTACGACGATGAGGGCGAATGTGAAGTTGTTCAGCAGTGCATGGCCGAAGGCGGAGGAAAGGTCAGGATCGGTGAACAGGCGGGTGTACTGTTCGAATCCGACGAATCGCGCCGGGCGCGGGCTGTTGAGCTGCACGCGGTAGAAGGAAAGCACGAGCGCGAGCACGAACGGTGCGACAAGGAAGACGGCGAGTCCGAGCAGGGCCGGGCTGGCGAAGAGTGGACCGGCGAACCGGTGTCCGGAAAGACTAGGTGGCAATCGCCGTTTTGCCGGCGCCGTGGTGGTCTTAATCTGTTGCATTTGGGTGGTCATGATGGAGGCTTTCGCTGGGGTCAAGTCCGAAAGGGGCCTGTCCGGCCGCCGACAGTGGCCGGCGACCGAAGACCTGCTGGGGATTTACTTCTTGTATCCGTCGTTGTCGGCGAAGTTCTGGTCGATGGCGCGGGCAGCGGCGCTGAGGGCTTCCTTGGCGTCCTTGCCTGCGTAGATGGCTGCCTCGGCTTTGCCGACCTGATCGGTGACAATGGGGTAGCCCGCGGTCACCGGCCTGGTGACGCTGACGCAGGTGTCGGTGATCTGGTCCTCGGTGCCGCAGGCCTTGCTCAGCTGATCGCCGAGGAGTTCGAGCTGTTTTCCTGGCCCGTAGAGGTCGGATGCGGCCAGTGCCGTCTTGGTGGCGGGCGGGGCGCCGTTGGCGCCGGTGTACATGTGTACGCTTTCATCCGTCATCAGGAAGTCCAAGAACTTCCCGGCCGCGGCGCCGTTCTTTGACTTGGCGCCCATGCCCCAGGCAAAGGTGCCCGAGGCGGTCTTGGTTCCCTTGCCGAAGTTCGGCAGGGGGATCGAGACCAGGTCCGTACCCAGGGCTTTGTACGTCGGGTAGGTCCAGTGCCCGACCCAGCTCAGCGCGACGCGTCCGCTCGTGAATGCCAGCCCGTCCGCGTTCGGATCGGTGTATTTCTTCCAGCTGGCGAACGTTGTCAGGGACTTCACGTTGGCCTCGGAGTCCAACGCGCCGGAGGCCTTATTGTCCTTGAGCATGGTGCCGCCGCCGGACCAGATGACCGGGCCCGCCGAGCAGCAGGTTCCCCATTCGCCGGCAAAACCGTATTGCTCGGAAAGATCCAGCGGCTTGCCGCCCGGGACCACGGCGGCGAGCTTGTCCAGGACGCCTGTGAACTCATCCGCCGTCCAGGCCTTTTCCGGGGTGGTCGGGTAGGCGACGCCGGCGGCATCCAGGAGCTTCTTGTTGCCCCACAGGGCCAGACCGGCATTCATCATGCCCACGCCATAGACGGCATCATCGACAGTGTTCTGTGACTTGATGGAGTCCGTCTGGTTCGACAGCGTCTCCTCGGACACGGAGCCTTTCAGCGGGGCCATCTTGCCGTTGTAGACGAAGCTGGCCAACGTAGGCCCGTCGAAGTCAAGAACATCGGGCAATTCACCCGGTGCGGCAGAGTTCACGGCCTTGGTGTACTGGTCGGAGGGAAAGAGTTTGAGGTTCACTTTGATCTTGCTCTGCGAGCTCTCGAAATTCGAGATGATCTTCTGCAACGCGTCGTTCTCGGCCGCCTGTCCGTCAACGGCCCAAACATTTATGGTGCCTTCGCCGGAGCCTGCCTCAACGGCCGAGCCGGTGCCCCCTGTTCCGGGTCCGCTGCAGGCGCCCAGGCTGCCTGCGAGCGCTGCCGCGGCTATGCTGGTGGCCAGGATCCGTGTGAATCGTTTGTTCATCATGGTCAATCTTTCTGCCGTTTTTGTGGGTGGGTGATTGGTCCGGGATCCTCGAGGGGCGCGGCCGGTGCAACGACCGCGTCCCTCTTCTCTTCGGAAACCGGAGTGAAGTGTTGGTTGGGCTGTCTAAGCTGCTGATGGGCTTGCAAGCAGGCCTCCGCCATCGCGCAGCACAAGCCGTGGCGGAAGCAAGAGGTGCCGGGGCGGCTTCGTTGGATTCGGGGAATCGTCCAACATGGTGCGCATGATCTCGACAATTTTTCCTGCGGCATCTTCCACGGGCTGGGAAATGCTGCTCATGCCTACTGCGGCAGCGACTGGGGTGTCGTCGAAGCCGATAACTGCGGGAGGCCTGTCTGGGAACGCGGCTCTGAATTGTTCCGATGCCCCGAGTGCCAGCGAGTCGCTGGCACAGACGACGGCCGTTGCGCCGTTTGCCAGCAAGGTCAGGGCGCCGGCGGCACCTTCACGAATGCCGTCCGCAACCCCGACGCTCAATGAATCCAGCTCCCGGGCGCCAAGGTAAGGGGAGAGTGCCGTTTGCCAGCCGGCATGACGGTCGCGGCCGGTTTCATGGCCCTCGGGCCAGCCAAGAAAGCCGATCCGGCGGTGGCCCTTTTCGAGCAGGTAGTTTGTTGCCTCGGCCGTCCCTGCACTGCCATCGATATCGACCCAAGGGTAAGGGCAGGCGCCATCGTCGGAACTCCATGGGCGCCCAAGTGTGACAAAGGGGACTCCCCTGTCCATGAGCCAGCCGGTCCGAGGATCATCCTGGCGGGTGTCCGTGAGGATAAATCCGTCAAGATCAGAAGTCTCCAGCAGCTCCCCGTACGTCTCGATTTCGGCATCCACGTCGGGAGCGGCAAAGATCGTGACCCGGTAGTCATACTCCTGCAGCCTCTCGGTGAGGGCATGCAGGAACCGGTCCATGACCGCCCCATTGATGCCGTCCTCTGACGGAAAGAGCCGGAAGCCAAGGTTCCGGGAACGACGTGTGCGCAACTGCCGGGCTGCGGAGTTCGGCCGATACCCGGAAGCACTGATCAGTTCCCTCACCCGTTCGAGTGTCACAGGCCTGACCCGCTCGGGAGCATTGATGGCGTTTGAAACTGTCTGCCGGGACACCCCTAACTGCTCGGCCAGGCTCGCCAGTGTTGGTCTGGAAACCATGGATCCTCCTACTGCTCGGTCGCCCTTGGCCGACTTTGTCTTTTTGCATTTTGATCGATCAAATTCTGCCGTACAACTGTATTTGAACGATCAAATTGGATTTCTCCATGATGCGTTGTGAGATTGGCCACTGTCAAGTCCTGACATGTTTTCCATCCGGGCGCCGGAGAATCCGCCATCAAGTTGCCCGGCAAGTCCACCCCGGCAGGTCCAATGCCCGAAGCAATGTTCCGCAGTCCACGGCCAGGAGCATCCATGAACATTCGGAGGCCTTTCCTCCCTGACCTGAATGCCCTTCTCACCGCGCAGATACCTAATCCGTACACGCCGGTCCAGGCGCGCGCGCCGTTTAGCAAAGCTGCCATCGCGGGTTTCATCATCAGCTGCGTCGGGCTTTTCGTCTTTGCCGTGGCGGGCCCGCTCGGAACCGCCATTTCGGGCATCGGATTCCGGCGGGCCACGGACCGCGGGTTGCGTGGGCGCGGTCTCGCCATCGCTGGCATGATCCTGGGTGTCGTCGATTTTGCGTTCTACCTCGTGGCCAGGTACCTGATTCCCTCGTGAGGCCGGGAAACTCCTGGCCGCTCAGCTGCTGGCGGTGATCCGCACACTCCCAGAGCGAGGGTGGACGACGTGCACCGGCAGGCCCGAGGCCATGGTGAGCTGGGCATGGTTGGCCATTTCGGCACTCGTGGTCAGGTGATACCTACGAAGCGTGGGCGGCATGCACGGAGTTGCTTGAGCGCGTCACCCCGTAGCCATCCTTGTCGGCGAGCACGACGACGGGGCGCCCCGCCAGCCGAGGGTCGAAGACCCGCTCGCAGGAGACGTAGAAATTGTTCACGTCGACCAAGTCCATGCGACCCCGGCGGCCCGGGCGGCGTCAGGCCAGCGGACTGTGGCAGCCGGCCAGCTGTTCGATGAGTTCCTCGGTGCTGCCGGAGCGTGCCAGAGCCAGCAGGCGGCGGTGTTTGGCCACCACGCCGGCGGCCTTGGCACTGTCGTCCCGGTACGAGCGGATGATCCGGCGCTGCACGGGGTTTTCCCAGATGCCCTGCAGGGACGCCAGCAGGTACTTGTTGGGGCACGGCGCAACGAGGGCCAGATGGAAGTCCATGCTGGTGCGGAAAATCGCGTCAAAGTCCCCCGGCGGCACGGATTCGGCCTCGGCCAGCGACATTTCCAGCCGCGCGAGCTCCATGGGCGTATACCTGCCCGCAAACCGCCGGATGGCCAGCGCCTCCACCTCCCGGCGGACCTCGTAGACGTCGGCGATGTCGGCGTCGCTGAGCACCTTCACAAAGTGCCCGCGGCCCGGAATGAAATCCGCCATCCCCTCGTGGACCAGGCGTGCCAGGACATCCCTGACCGGCATGCGGGAGACCCCATACTGGGCCGCCAGCTGGTCCTGGACCAGCTGGGCCCCCGGGGCGATGAGCTCGCTCACGATGTCGTCGCATACCCGCTCGTACACGCGCTCGCTAAGCGGCCGTGCATCGCGGACGTCTCCACTTTTCACACTCTGTTCCTCCTGGCCCTATCCTCGCACGGGGAATTTTCCCGAAACATCTTTTCCAAAAGTGTTGCACTTCACAGTATCCCTTGGATATGTTGTATCCAATCTTACCGATTGGATACAGAGCACATGGCACCCCTCACCCACACGATCGAACGGATCCGCGGCATCGACTTCGCGGCCCGCGGGAAGCAGCTTGGCCACCTGTCGATCGAGCACTCAAACAATGAGTTCGACGGCGCGGTCATCCCCGTGCCCATCGCCCTGCTGGCCGGCTCGGACGGGCCCACCGTCCTGCTGACCGCTGGCACGCACGGCGACGAATACGAGGGCCAGGTCCTGCTCCACGAGCTCATCCGCACGCTGGATCCGGGCAGCATCCGCGGCCGGATCATCGTCCTCCCCTCGCTGAATGTGCTGGCGGTGCGGGAAGGCACCCGGGTTTCCAAGGTCGACGGCGCCAACCTCAACCGCGCGCTGCCGGGCAATGCCGCCGGCGGGCCGACCGAGCAGATCGCCAGGATCCTCGACGCCGGACTGCTGCCGCTGGCGGATTTCGCCCTCGACATCCATTCGGGCGGATCCGTCAACGAGTACGTCCCGTCGGTCTTCGTCTACGCCGGGCCCACCCGGGAGGTGTGGGACCGCAAGGTGGCCGCCGTCGAGGCCTTCGGGCAGCCGTACTGTGTGGTGGTGGAACCCAACTACGTGTCCGGCTCCATCAGCGGCGCTGCGGATAGGGCCGGCGTCCTCATGATCTCCACCGAGCTTGGCGGCCGCGGCACCGTCAACCGCCGGCTGCTCGCCGATGCCCGCACGGGGCTCTACAACCTGCTGGCCCATGTGGGCGTGCTCGACGGCGGCACCCCGCAGTCCGGGGGCGCCACCGGCGGGGACGGCCGGCACCGGAAGGACGTCGCGTACGTCCAATTGGGCGCCGGCGCAGCGGTCATGGCCCGCGCGGGCGGCCTGTTTGAACCCGCCGTCGACCTGGGCCAGAGGGTCGGCGCCGGCGATCTGGTCGGCAGGGTCCACTTCACCGAGGAACTGGACCGGCCGGCCTCTGAATACCGGGCCCACATCGACGGCCTCATTGCCACCCTGCGCCACCCCACCCTTGTACAGACCGGAAGCACCCTGGTGAACATCGCCGTTCCCCTGGCCGCTCCTTCACGATTGGATAACTGACATAGCTTCACCGCACACCTTCCGCCTGGCCCTGGCCACGGCCGTGGCGCTCACCACCCTGCTGGCCGCGACCGGCTGCACCAACGCCTCGCAGAGCCTGGTCGGCACCGGACCAGCCAGTGTTTCGGGCTCGCCCAGCTTCGATCCATCCGCGCTGGCCAAGGATGACGCGCTGGCCGCGCTGGTGCCCGCCGCCATCCGGGACAAGGGCGTCCTGACCATTGGTTCGGACACCTCCTATGCCCCGGCCGAGTTCCTCGGTGCCGACGGACAGACGGCCGTCGGCTACGACGTCGACTTCGCCAAGGCCATCGCGGCAACGTTGGGCATGAAGGCGAAGGTGCAGACCGCCGAGTTCACCGGCATCATTCCGGCGCTGGGCACCAAGTACGACCTGGGCATCTCCTCCTTCACGGTCAACCCGGAACGCCTGAAGGCCGTGAACATGGTCACGTACTTCAACGCCGGTGTCCTGTGGGCCGTGCAGAAGGGCAACCCGAAGAACATCAACCTCGATGACATCTGCGGCAAGTCCGTGGGCGTGCAGACCGGAACCGTGGAAGAGGATCCGGACGTCTCAGGCCGCTCCAAGGCCTGCACCGACGCCGGCAAGCCCGCCATCAACATCGTCACGCTGAAGAACCAGACCGACGTCACCACCCGCCTGGTCAACGGCAGCATCGACGCCATGAGCGCCGACTCGCCGATCATCGGTTACGCCCTCTCCCAGACCGGCGACAAGCTGGAGACCCTGGGCAAGGTCTACGACGCGGCCCCACAGGGCATCATCGTCGCCAAGGACGACACCGCGCTGGCCGAGCTCATCACCAAGGTCATGAACAAGCTCATCACCGACGGCACCTACGGCAAGATCCTTGCGGCCTGGAACAACGCGGACGGTGGCATCGCCAAGTCCGAGCTCAACCCGGCAGCGTCAAGTTGAGCCAGTCCGCCACGCGCAGGGCCGACACCGGCCGGGATGGCGGGGTGGAACGCATCAATGCGGTTCCGGTCCGGCATCCGGGCCGGTGGGTCGCGGCCGCGCTCATCATCCTCGTCCTGGCCGTCGTGGCCCAGTCCCTGGTCACCAACCCGCGCTTCCACTGGGACCTCGTGGGCGCCTACGTCCTGGACACCCTCGTCATCCAGGGCATCGGCTGGACCCTGCTGTTGACGATCACCTCGATGGCCATCGCGATCTCCCTGGCGATCCTGCTGGCCTTCATGCGCCAATCCGAGAACCCGCTCTTCCGCTGGGTCTCCTGGGCCTGGGTCTGGTTCTTCCGCGGCACCCCCGTCTACACCCAGCTCGTCTTCTGGGGCCTGGTCTCCACCCTGTACCCCAAGATCGCCCTCGGGGTCCCGTTCGGCCCCGAGTGGTTCGCCGTGGACACCGACACCGTCATCACCGCCCTCGTCGGGGCGATCGTGGGCCTGGGCCTGAACGAGTCCGCCTACCTTGCCGAGATCTTCCGCGCCGGCCTCAAATCCGTGGACAGCGGCCAGATGGAGGCCGCCGAGGCCCTGGGCATGCGCAGGTCCAAGGTCATGTGGCGCATCATCCTGCCCCAGGCGATGCGCGTCATCGTGCCCCCGACCGGCAACGAAACCATCGGCATGCTCAAAACCACCTCCCTGGTCCTGGCCGTGCCCTTCACCTACGACCTGACGTTCGTGACGAACACGATCGCGAACCGCATCTACCAGCCCATCCCGCTGCTGATCGTGGCCGCGTTCTGGTACCTGGTCATCACCTCGGTGCTGATGGTCGGCCAGTTCTACATCGAACGCCACTTCGGCAAGGGCGTGGACAACCTCACCAAGGCCCCCGTCCAACCCGCCGCCGTCGCCGCGGCCCTCGCCCACGCCCACCACCCCGCCGCCCCGGTAGACCCGGCCCCCGCGGCCCCGAGCAGGAAAGGCGGCACCCCGTCATGACCCCCACCGCCACAGGCACCACCCCCGGCACCGGGACCGCCCCGCTGGTGCGGATCGAGGGCGTGCACAAGTTCTTCGGCGAGCACCACGTGCTGCGCGGCATCGACATGGCCATCAACCCGGGCGAGGTCTCGGTGATCATCGGCCCCTCCGGGTCGGGGAAGTCCACGCTGCTGCGCTGCGTGAACCTGCTCGAGACGATCTCCGCGGGCCGGATCTACGTCCGGGAGGACCTGATCGGCTACAAGGAAGCCAACGGGCGCCTGCACGATTTGTCCACGAAGGCCATCGCGGCCCAGCGCCGGGAAATCGGCATGGTCTTCCAACGCTTCAACCTGTTCCCGCACAAGACCGCGCTTGCGAACATCATGGAGGCCCCCACCCAGGTCAAGCGCCAGTCCCGGAACGCCGCGCGCACCGCGGCCCTGGACCTGCTGGACCGGGTCGGGCTGGCGGACCGGGCGAACCACTACCCGTCCCAGCTCTCCGGTGGGCAGCAGCAGCGCGTCGCGATCGCCCGCGCCCTGGCCATGGAACCGGAACTGATGCTCTTCGACGAACCGACCTCCGCCCTGGACCCCGAACTCGTCGGGGACGTGCTGAACGTGATGAAGGACCTCGCGAAATCGGGCATGACGATGATCGTGGTCACCCACGAGATCGGCTTCGCCCGCGAGGCTGGTCGGGGACACCCTGACGTTCATGGACGGCGGCGTCGTGGTCGAGTCCGGGAACCCACGCGAGATCATCGCCAACCCCCAACACCACCGCACCCGCGAATTCCTCTCCCGCGTGCTCTAACACCCCCCAACTGGGCCGGCCCAACCAGGGCGCGGCAACTGCACGGAATCCCGGGATTCCGTGCAGTTGCCGCGCCCCAGTTGGCGTTTAAGGCCAGGCGCCGTCGCAGCTTCCTGCCCGCATCACGGCGAGCCTGGCTAACCCGCGGAAGCAATGGAACGTACGTAGGCGAGGGCTGTGGACACCATGGCGGCCGCCGTCGCGGTCCAAGCCAGCAGTGCGACGACGGCGGCGGCCCGGCCGATCGTGTCGAGGAAGCCGAGGCCGAGCGCACCGCCCAGCGCCATGCTGGCGACGGCGTACATGCCCAGCGGGAAGACGACGCTCCACAACCCGGACTCGTAGCGCAGCGGCCGGCGTTTGACCACGTGGCGCCAGATCCCGAAGATGACGAGCAGCGGAATCCACCAGGTGCCGAACGCCCAGAGCACGAAGGCCGCGCCGGCCACGAACCCAGCCGTCGCGGCCACCACGGGGAGCGAATGGGGAAGGCCGATGACCCGGGCGGCCACCAGGACCGAAATCGCCGTCGCCCCGGTGAAAATCCAGTAGGCGGGAGTGAAGCTGTCGGGTGTATTGGGGACCGTGAGCAGACGCAAGAGGATCAAGGCCGCGAGGACAAGATAGAGGACGATCCCGACTCCCCAGAGCGCCACGGCCACCGGTGCCGTCCAGGAGCCCAGCGTCGGGGCCAGCACAACGGCCAGGACCGCCACGGACTGGGTTCCGACCACCCACATGAACCAGCTGCCATCGATGTTCGCCGACACGGGATCCTCATGCGGCCGGAGCATCAGGTTGGCGGGCAGCCCGTAGGCAAACAGGGCCCAAAGCGGGACGCTTGCAGCGAAGAGCGCCACGGCCGGCCACGGCGCGTCTTCCGAGTAGAGGGGGGCGCCCAGCACGCCGAGCGCGGCAACGAGGGTGAAGTAGCCGAAGGCCCGTTTGGGGTCGCGTGCGTCTTGGGCGGCGATCGCACGGTGTGCCGCCAAGTGGGCAACGCCGACGACGGCGAGCACCACGAACCCTGCCACCGCCAGCCACGACATGACCAGGGACGGCACGATTGCGCCGCTGTCGGCCAGGGCGGTTGCGACAATCCCGGAAGCCATGACGAACGCGAAGGAGTTCGGCGGCAGGTGTTCCACGGCGCCATGCCACAGCCGGCCTGCGGTGCCCGAGATCTGCCGCGGCATCAAATCGACTGCCGGTAACCGAAGAACTCATGGTCGTTGTTGTAGCCGCCGAGACCGCCGCCGACGTCCTTGAAGTCCGCGACGAACTCGATTCCCTTGATCCACTTGACCATCTTGAAACCGAGTTGGGTTTCGTTCCTCAGCCGCACCGGCGCGCCGTGGTTGAACGGAAGCGGTTCGCCGTTCATATCGAAGGCGAGCATCGTCAACTCGTAGCCCATCTGCTCGATCGCTTGCGCGTCATAGTAGATGCCGTCGTCGGAACCGAGCGCGAACGAGTAGAAGATGACCCATTTCGCCTCCGGCGCCGGCTTCACCACATCGAGGATCGTCTGCATTGAGACGCCACCCCATTGGGCGACGCCGGACCAGCCCTGGATGCAGAAATGCTGGGTGATCTGCTCGTGGCGCGCCAACTGCCTCAACTCGGGGAGGCTGAGCTGGACGGGATTCTCGACCAGCCCGTACACCGACAACTTGTAGTCGGCGAATCCTCCCGCTTGCAGGGACAGGTACTCGTCGCTGTCCGGCACACGCCCGTTGGCCCAGAAATAGGGCGAGACGTCCTTCTCCGTGTACCGCCCGGGCGCCGAATCGATGTGCTCGAACAAACGCTGCACCGGGCCGATCAACGCGAATCCGACACGCTGGACCACCCGCGGGTGGCGGTAGGTGAAAGGGGTCGCTGCAACCCATGCCACGATGACGACGACCATGGAGGCGGCGAAGATCCAAAAGCCCGTCCAGGATTCGGTGTCCTGCGACGCATACATGTGGTTGAGGTTGCGCAGGGCCCCCGTGGTGGCCACGAGGGTGACATGCACGACGATGAAAAGCAGGAACCAGCAGAGGACAAGGAAATGCAGCGAACGGGCAACCTGGATGCTCAACACCTTGCTGATCCGGTGGAAGCGGGTCGACAGCGCCGGTGACATGCCGAGCCCCGTGACCAGTGCGGCGGGAGCAGCGAGAAAGACGGTGGCGAAATAGGCGATCAGCTGCAGGCTGTTGTAGTTCGACCACCCGTTCTCGGTCGGCCAGTCGAGCGAGAGGTATTGGATGGCAGCGGAGACGGCGTTTGGCACCACGTCCCAGTCCAGTGGCACCAGCCGCATCCACTGGCCGGTGCTGAAGAGGAGAACGTAGAAGAGAAGGCCATTGAGCAACCACAGGGTGTCGACCCCGAGGTGCCACCACCGGGCGAGCCCGATGGAATGCCGCCGCCCGGGCAGGCCGACCCCGTTCGGCAATGTGAGCGAATCGGCCTTCGCCGTGTAGCTCGGATCGTCCGGGACCGGCTTCTGCATTCGGTACCACTCGGAACCGGGCGTGGAATGGCGCGTCCAGTACAACCGCGGATGATCCGCAAGGATGGTGATGCCGGATCTGATGATGAAGGCCATCAGAAACAGGTTCAGGAAGTGTTGCCACCCCAGCCATGCCGGGATGCCGGCGGGAGCTCCAGCCGGCAGTTGTGAACCGCCGGGATAGCTGCGCAGGAAGTCCTGCACCAGCGGCAGTTCGCGGAGCCCTTTGGCCACGGCGATCCCGAGAACCAGCAGGGCAAACCCGATCGGCACCAGCCACAGCAAGTTGAACCACTTGCCGCGGCCCACCCTGACCCGGGGCGCCACGCCGTATTGGGCGGGCAGGCCTCCGGCCCACCCCGCACCCACGGTGGAATGCCGGCGCGCGTCCAGCTCGCGGCGGAACGCGGGATCCATTCGTGGTGGCTCCATGGAGCCGTCCCCACCACCGGGCCCCTCCGTTGAGTGCTCCATTGCCACAATGTAGCAACTGGCTGCCGGTGCCAACAGCCCCACCCCATGCCAGCCCGGACGGCGCGGCAGAGCTTGCCCGGCTACGCGAGCATCAGCCGCGAATTCTCGGCGAAGCTCTCCGCCGTGTGCTCGTTGAAGGCGCTGCAGAGCTTGCCGACCAGAACGTCGACGGCGTCCTCGATGCGCTTGGTCTCCGCCGGCTGGCCGGCATGGATCCGGCCGTCCTCCCCCACCAGGATGTAGCCCCATTCATAGAGGGCATCACAGCCCAGCGCACAGATGAGCATGGCGGAACGCTCATGGTCCATGCGCTCCTCCTCGGTGCACTTGCCGCGTGGCTTGATGTGGCCGGCGATCAGCAGCCGGGCCGGCAGGTCCTCGCCGCAGATGGAACAGGGAGCGTTCTGTCGTCCACGCAGCAGGTGCTTGCGCAGATGCGCCTGCTCAACGCGGATGGTTGTCATGCCCGGATCATCATCCTCCACGCCCCAGACGTCGCCCGGGAGCCCCCGCAGGCTGCCCATCGAGGGCTGCGGGAGGCTGACGCCCGCCTCTGCCAGCAGGGCCGCGCCTTCTTCATCGGAGAGCGGGGACAGGTACCTTTGGTGGGCGTTCCCGGCGGGGGTGAAAGGGCCCCTCTGGTGGAAGGCGGTGAGCCCGGCGGCACGGTCCCGATGTATTTGGAGGCCTGTTTCAATGGCAAGGACCCGCACCAGCCAGCCGTCGTCGCCCTCGCCGTCCTGCTTCTCGTAGCCGTGCGGCCGCGGAAAGTCGTGCCATTCCTCGGCGAGGACGCTCACGGCGCGGATGTACGGCCGAAAGTAGTTGAATACGATGTCGCCCGGCGTCATCTCTTTCAGGACGGTCCGGTCCTCGGGCAAGGCACCGTCCGCATCGGGGCAGCTCCACAGCGTGCCCTCTTCGATGGCTGCTTCGTAATTCCGGCCATGACCGGCCCACCAATAACGCATCCCCAGACTCCTTGCGTACAACTGGTCGATTTCCCCGAACAACCAGCCTAACCCTCCCCGCACCGATGCCAACAGGGCACGGCGAAGCTAAAAGTGCCGGCCAGGGGTTGACACTTATTGTTAGACATATAACGGTTAGTGTTTTGACACTATCCGTTAGAAGCGTAACCATTAGCGTATGGAAGCAACCAGAGGCCTGACCGTCGCGGAGGCAGCCGACCGCCTCGGCCGCAGCAGGATGTCCATCCACCGGCTGCTGGGCTCCGGCCAGCTGATCCCGGTCGGGAGGGCAGGGAAAACCATCCTCATCGACAGGTCTTCCGTTGAACGGCTCGCCGCCGGCGGGACCCGCCGCGGCCGGGCTTGGACGGCAAAGACCGCCTGGGCTGCGCTGGCCCTGCTCTCGGGACAAAATCCCACCTGGATCTCCTCCTCGGAGAAGTCCCGGCTGAAATCCAGGCTCCATGAACTGGACGCCGATGCCGTCTGCATTTTGGCCCGGAACAAAGACACGACGATCCGCTTCAGGGTCAGCCCCGACGGACTCGCTGCCCTGAACGATCACCTGATCGCCAGTGGTGCTGCCGCAATGCGCGACCAAAGCACCGCTGCTACCTTCGGCATGTCCGGCGGCAGCGGGATCGCCGAAGGCTACGTCATGGCCGGGGATGCACAAGCCCTGGCCGACGCGTTCGGCATGGTCCAGGATCCCGAAGGCAACGCCATCATCCGTGAGGTGGACCTCGCCGAACCCTTCGCGGAGGGTCGGGCACCGGTGGCCGCCATTGCTGTGGATCTGATGGGCTCTCTCGCCACCCGTGAACGCCGGGCCGGCCAGCGCATCATCACTGGGCTCCTCCATGCCTGAGCCGGGAACGGTCCGGACGGGGCCCGCAGTCGGTGACCGCGAAGTTTGGAACGTCCCTGCCCCGCCGGGCGGCTGGGGGACGCCGTGGCCGCAGTGCGTCGAGTTGGCACGGGCACTCCCCTCCACCCAGTGGACACTAGTCGGCGGCCTCATGGCCCAGCTCCATGCCGCAGCCGCCGGCCTGGCCGTCTCCCGGCCGACAGCCGACGTCGACATCGTTCTCCACATCGAAACAGGCGCGACGTCGACGTCGTCGGTGGTGGCTGTCCTGACCGAACTGGGCTACACGCTCCGGAAGTCCATTGAGGATGACACCCCAGTCCACCGGTTCATCCGCGGGGAGCAGCAGATCGACGTAATGATCGCCGACCACCTGGCCCCGGCCAAGGTCCCCCGCATCGGCGGACGTAAGCCGTTCCAGGTCGCTGGAGGCACCCAGGCCCTACAGCGCACCGTCAACTGCCCGATGACCGCCGATGACGACGGACCCGTGCTCATCAGTATTCCCAACTCCCTTGGCGCGCTGGTTCTCAAAGGCGCCGCTTACCGGGCGGACTCCCGCGACAAGGACCGGCACCTCGACGACACCGTGGTCCTGTGTACGACCATCCGGAACCCGTTGGTGACCGCCGCGCTGATGAAGGGCAGCGACAAGTCCCGCGTCCTGAGTCTGTACAAGGCGCTCTCCGACGCCGGCCACCGGTCCTGGCTGCTGTTGGAACCGGCCGACCGGACCATAGCGGCGGACGCTCTCCGGATCCTGGCCACAAACCACAGCCTCCCGCCGGTGAACAGGCTCAAGAAGGGCTAGACGGCCGCCACGGCAGCGGTGATCACGACTTCGGGCACGACAGCCCGACTGTCGCACCGGGACGGTGGCGCATTGGGAGCGCAATTCCCGATTCCGCGCACTACACGTGGTGCAAACACCGGGTCACGACGCCCCAGATGGTGAGCCCCTCCACCGCCGCAGCCAGCACTTCGGCCCGGGCTCCGCCGTCGGGGCTTTCGGCTTCCAGCGACGCCCCTCCCTGGGCCAGGCGCAGCCGGCGGACCACCAGCTCGCCGTCCAGCACGGCCACCACCACCGAGCGGTCCTTCGGCACCAGGGACCGGTCCACGATGATCTCGTCGCCGTCGCTGATCCCCGCCGCGTCCATGGAGTTCCCCGCGACCCGCATGATGAAGGTGCAGGTCCGGTCCCTGATCAGGTGCCGGTTGAGGTCGATTCCGCCGTCGAAGTAGTCCCGGGCCGGGGAGGCGAAGCCCGTCGGTTCCAGGTCCGGCGCCGGCGCCTGGCCGGCCATCGGCTGGGCAAGGTCCATGCCAAACACCGCAACCACCGCCTAGAACAAAGTTTCGAATGACTCATGGTAGCACCGGGCATTTGTCCTCGGCGGGCCGACGGCCGCCGCACACCGTGCTTTGATGAAGGCGTGGCCGCATTGATTGTCCTGCGCGGAAATTCGGGCTCGGGGAAGAGCACCGTCGCCACCATCCTGCGCCCGTTGGTGGACGGAGCCTGGATCGAGCAGGACCACTTCCGCCGGGTGATCCTCGGCGAGGCCGGTGCCTATTCCCCGCTCAGCGTCGACCTGATCGAGCAGGCTGCCGCAGTCTGTCTGGCCGGCGGCCGCACCGTGATCCTGGATGGCATCTTCAACGCCGCCAAGTACTCCGCCTCGTTGGGAAGGCTGCGCGACGGCCATCCGGGCCCGAGCCTGTTCTACGCGTTCGACCTCAGTTTCGAGGAAACCCTGCGCCGGCACGGACAGCGCCCGGGCAAGTCCTCCGATTTTGGCGAGGAGGAGATGCGCGGGTGGTTCAACGGCTGGGATCCGTTGGAGGGTATCTTGGAGCAGCGCATCACCGCGGCGGAGTCGGCGGAGGGCATTGCGCAGCGGATCCTGGCCGAT
The DNA here is from genome assembly GCF_050156935.1 of Pseudarthrobacter sp. P1. Lineage (NCBI taxonomy): Bacteria > Bacillati > Actinomycetota > Actinomycetes > Micrococcales > Micrococcaceae > Pseudarthrobacter > Pseudarthrobacter sp. P1. The sequence goes on from NZ_CP189584.1 coordinate 2,039,640, forward strand.
CTGCGGGGAGGGCCGGACCACCAAGGCAACGACGACGACGGCTGAGCGCCGCCGCGGGCCCAGCCACCATTCCGTCCGGGCACCGGGCTAGCCGTGCCGCAGCGCGATCCGGGTCTGCGTCTGCGCCGCGCCGCCGTCGTGCTTGAGTCGGCGCAGGAAGCCGTCCAGCTCCAGCGGATTGCGCACCTGCACGTGCAGCAGATAGTCGTACGGGCCAGTCAGATGCACGGCGTCGCGGACCTGGGGCAGCGGACGCAGGAACGCCAGAAACGCCTCCCCGTCCGTGGACTCGCGCAGCCGCACGTCGATGAACACCTCCAGGCCGTCGGCCGCGCCAGGGGCATCGACGGCCAGCCGGACGGTGTAACCCAGAATGGTCCCCGCCGCCTCCAACCGCCGGACACGGGCCGCGGCGGCGTTGCTGCTCAGCCCCACCCGGGCTCCCAGCGCACTGAAGGAAATCCTGCCGTCGTGGCCAAGAATCTGCAGGATTTCGCTGTCAGTTGTGTCCATACAGACATACTATCCGTGGAGCAGAGAATCCCGCAGCGGTCCTCCGGTGTGGAATGTACCCTCGATGCCATGACGATCTTTCCCGCGCTGTTGGCGGGCCTGGCGGCTGGGCTCGGCGTCGCCCTGCCCCTGGGCGCCGTGGGGATCCTGATCATCCAGCAGGGCATCTCCGCCGGTTTCCGGTCCGGATCGGCGGCCGCGGCCGGTGTCGCTCTGGTGGACCTCGCCTACTGCGCGGCGGCACTGGCCTTTGGTGCGGCCGTCGCTCCGCTGGTGGCCTCGGCCGGACGGTGGCCGGCCGCCGTCGCCGGTCTGGTGCTCATGGACCTGGGCGCGAACGGGCTGCGCAAAGTGCACACCACCGCCGGTCCGCCGCTCCCGGCCGTGTCCGGCGGCCCGGGAAAGGTGCTTGCGGCCTTCACCTGGCTGACGGCTCTGAACCCCGCCACCGTGCTGTACTTTCTCGCGCTGGCCACCGCCCTGGGGCGCGGCGGCTGGCCCTGGGAAACCGCCGCGGCCTTTACCGCTGGCGTGGGCGTGGCCTCGCTCGGCTGGCAGCTGGTGCTCGCCGCCATCGGCTCGGTGGCGGGGCGGCGCATCACGCCCCGCGGGCGCCGGCTGCTCAGTGCAGGCGGCCATTCCGTGGTGATGGTTTTGGGTGTGGTGGCTCTGGGTGCTGCGCTGCTCTCCTGAAGCTCCGTGCGGCAGCGGGATCGGCCTGCTCCCGGCCGAAACCTAGGCGGTCAGGCCGAGCTGGCTCATCCGCCGGGAATGGTTGCGGGTCAGCGACGCCAGCAGCGAGGAGACCTCGGCGGCGGGCATCTGCTCCGGCGGCAGCAGGCCCATCAGGAAGCTGTGGTCCTTGCCCACGCGCTGCGCCTGGGTCAGGGCCTCCCCCACCAGGCGCCGGCCCCACAGGGCCAGCCGGGAGGAGAGCCGCGGATCCTCGGCCAGCACCGTCTTGAGCCGTGACTGCAGCAGCTGGGACGACTCTTCGGAGGTGCGCACCGCGGCGATGACGGCGCTGGTTTCCGGGTCCAGGAACGCACTGATGGAGTGGTAGAAATCATCGGAGATGGCGTCCACCACGTATGCCTTCATCAGCGACTCGTACCAGTCCGCGGGGCGGGTGCGGTCGTGGAAGGCCTCGATGGAGGTTTGGAACGGGCGCATGGCCAGCTCCACGTCCAGCCCCATGGCGGACAGCCTCGCACTGACCGTTTCGAAGTGCTCGAATTCGCGCACGGCCATCCGGGCCAGCGTGGCCCGGTCGTGCAGCGTGGGCGAGTAGCGGGCATCCGAGGAGAGCCGTTCAAAGGCGGACAGTTCCCCATAGGCCATGACGCCCAGCAGGTCCACCACAAATTTGTCATAACGGGCCGTGAACTCGCCCGGTGACAGGGCGGGCGCGGGGTCGCCCTGCGGAATACTCATGCTCCTAGGTTAGCCCGGGCTCCCCCGCAAAACCGCGCCCATCATCTACGCTATGAGCGTGCCCTACACACACATTGACGTGCATGACAGCGCCGCGCAGCAGCAGCTCTCGCAGGCGCTCGAGGCGTTGAAGACGGAGTTCAAGCTGCCCGGCGAGTTCAGCCCGGAGGTGCTGGCCGAGGTGGCGCAGACCATCGCGGACCACCAGCTGCCGGCAGAGGACCTGACTGACCTGCCGTTTTTGACCATCGATCCCCCGGCCTCCATGGACCTGGACCAGGCGATGTACCTGGAAAAGACGGCCACGGGATATCTGGTGCACTACGCCATTGCCGACGTCCCCTCGTTCGTCCCGGCCGGCGGGGCGCTCGACGCCGAGACCCGGCTGCGCGGGCAGACCTACTACACCCCGGACGGGCGCGTTCCGCTGCACCCGGCCGCCATGAGCGAGGATGCGGCCAGCCTGTTCGCGGGCGAGGACCGGGCGGCCTTTGTCTGGGAGATCGCCCTGGACGGCGACGGCGTCGAGGTTTCCACCATGGTGCGCCGGGCCCGGATCCGCAGCATTGCCAAGCTCGGCTATGAGCAGGCCCAACAGCTGCTCGACGCCGGCGCCACCGAGGCGGCGGACGGCGCCGGTGTGCCGTCCGCCGCGCCGACGCAGCCCGAAGAGCCCGCCACGCGCCTCACCCACCCCGCCGGCGTCGTGCTGGACTCGGTGCTGGCCACGCTCGCACTGCTGAAGGAGATCGGCCTTAAACGGATAGAGCTCGAGCGCGCCCGCGGCGGGGCCAGCCTGAACGTGCCGCAGCAGGAGGTGGAGTTCATTGACGGCAGGTACCGGCTGGCGTTCCGGCCGGCCCTGCCCATCGAGGACTGGAACGCACAGATCTCGCTGCTGACCGGAATGGCCGCCGCCGCCCTGATGCTCAAGGGCAAGGTGGGCATCCTGCGCACCATGCCCGAGCCCGACCAGGGATCGATAACGCATTTCCGGCGGCAGTCCGTGGCACTGGGCAAGCCGTGGCCGGCCGACATGCCGTACGGCGAGTACCTGCGCGCACTGGACACCTCGGACCCCAAGCAGCTGGCCCTGATGCACGCTGCCCGCTCGCTCTTCCGCGGCGCGGGCTACACCCCCTTTGACGGCAAGGTCCCGGGGAAAACCATCCAGGCCGCCGTCGCCCACGAATACGCGCACACCACCGCACCGCTGCGCCGGCTGGTGGACCGCTTTGTCCTGGTCATCTGCGCCGCGCTCTGCGCCGGCGATGAGGTGCCCCAATGGGCGCGCGACGCCCTCCCGGCGCTGCCGGGCATCATGGTGGCCTCGGACCAGCTGGCCAACAAGGTGGACCGTGCCGCCGTGGACACCGTGGAGGCCGCGGTGCTCAGCAGCTACGTCGGCCAGGAGTTCGACGCCGTCGTGCTCTCCGGCCAGAAGACCAATGGCAACGGGAACGGCCACAGGGGGGCAAACGGCCCCATCAGCAGCATCCAGATCCAGGAGCCGGCCGTCGACGCCGATTGCGAGGGCGATCTGGAGCCGGGCGCCACGCTGCGGGTGCGGCTGCTGCGGGCCGACATCGCCACGCGGACGGTGCTGTTTACTGCCGTCTAACCACGGGGAATTGGCCCCACGCGGTAGACTTGGGCATGTAGACATGGATGCCCGGTCGTTGATTGTTCCTTTTCCCATTCAACAAGCCCGCCCATACGCGCTTTTTATGTGCCTGTCTGCGCAGTCGGGCTGCAACTTCACAACGGTTGCCGGCACCGCGGCGCAGGGGCATGCATGTGTTAACCCGCGATCGGCTTCCGTTAGGACGTGCCGCCTTGGCTGGCTCCGTCACCGCCTGTGAAAGGCAGGTGGCGTAGAGCCCAAAGGTGCGGCACCTGTATAGACGAATTGAACGGTATCCAATTGAACACTGAGCACGAATCACACCTGCACGCGGACAACAGCGACGAGGAACTCACGGTTGAGGCCACGCTGACCACCACCGAAGAGCCGCACCACGAGGTGGCAGCCACGTTTGCGGACTTCAACGTCCGGGCCGACATTGTCCAGTCCCTGGCCGAAGCCGGCATCACGCACCCCTTCCCGATCCAGGCCATGACCCTGCCGATCGCCCTCGCCGGCCACGACATCATCGGCCAGGCCAAGACCGGAACGGGCAAGACCCTTGGTTTCGGCATCCCCGCGCTGCAGCGCGTGGTGGGCCCGAAGGATCCCGGGTATGACAAGCTGACGGTCCCCGGCGCCCCGCAGGCCATGGTCATCGTTCCCACCCGCGAGCTCGCCGTCCAGGTCGCCAGCGACCTCGAGGTGGCCTCCCGCCACCGCGGCGCCCGCATCGCCACCATCTACGGAGGCCGTGCCTACGAGCCCCAGATCGAGGCCCTGCAGCGCGGCGTTGAGGTCATCGTCGGCACCCCCGGCCGCCTGATCGACCTCTACAAGCAGAAGCACCTGAACCTGGCGAACGTCCGCATCGTGATCCTCGACGAGGCCGACGAGATGCTGGACCTGGGCTTCCTGCCCGACGTCGAGACCCTGATTGCCGGCACCCCCGCCGTGCGCCAGACCCTGCTGTTCTCCGCCACGATGCCCGGCCCGGTTGTCGCCATGGCCCGCCGCTACATGACGCAGCCGACCCACATCCGCGCCGCCGATCCGGACGACGAGGGCCTGACCAAGCGCGACATCCGCCAGCTGATCTACCGCGCCCACAACCTGGACAAGATCGAGGTGGTGGCCCGCATCCTGCAGGCCCGCGGCCGCGGCCGCACCATCATCTTCACCAAGACCAAGCGCACCGCCGCCAAGGTGGCCGAGGAGCTGGTGGACCGCGGGTTCGCCGCCGCGGCCATCCACGGCGACCTGGGCCAGGGCGCCCGCGAGCAGGCCCTGCGCGCCTTCCGCAACAACAAGGTTGACGTGCTGGTCGCCACCGACGTGGCCGCCCGCGGCATCGACGTCGACGACGTTACGCACGTGATCAACTACCAGTGCGTCGAGGACGAGAAGATCTACCTGCACCGCGTGGGCCGCACCGGCCGCGCCGGCAACAAGGGCACCGCCGTGACCTTCGTTGACTGGGACGACATGCCGCGCTGGTCGCTGGTGAACAAGGCCCTGGGCCTGAGCGTTCCCGAGCCCATCGAGACCTACTCCTCCTCCGCGCACCTGTACGAGGACCTGGACATCCCCGAGGGCACCAAGGGCCGCCTGCCGCGCAACAAGCGCACGCACGCCGGCATCGACGCCGAGGTCCTGGAGGACCTGGGCGAGACCGGCAAGCGCAACGCCCCCACCGGTGGCCGTGATGGCGGTCGTGGCGGGCGCGACGGCGGGCGGGACAGTGGCCGCGAAAGCGGTCGTGGCGGGCGCGATGGTGGCCGTGGCGTACGCAGCAGCGGCGACCGCGGGGGTCGCGGCGCCGGCAGCACCAGCACCAGCACCAGCACCAGCACCAGCACCGACGACGGTGGCAGCAGCACCGAGCGTGACGGCCGCTTTACGCAGCGCACCTCGGAGCGCACCGCCGAGCGCAGCGACGGTGGCAGCCGCCGTCGTACGTCTTCTGCCTCGGCCGAGCACAGCTCCACCGGCCCGGCCGACGCTTCGGCAGCCGACGGCGCCGCGGCCGGCACCGATGGCGCCGCTCGTTCGCGCCGCAACCGCAGCCGCACCCGCCGCCGCAACGGCGAGGTAGTGGCGACGTCGGACGCCCCGGCCGCCGAGTAGAACCGGCTGCCGATCCTTTCATGACGAAAACCCCGTGGCATCCGGAGAGCGCGGGCCCAAATCTGGTGGTCCAAGCGGACAACGCCAAGTTTTTGCCCACGCTCCCGGATGGCGCGTTCACGCTCATCTATGTGGACCCGCCCTTCAACACCGGACGCGCCCAGAAACGCCGGGCCACCACCATGGTCCGCAGCGCCTCGGGCGAGGGCGACCGGGTGGGCTTTGGCGGGCGCAGCTACGAGACCATCAAGGGCGCGCTGCACAGCTACGACGATGCCTTCACCGACTACTGGTCCTTCCTGGAGCCCCGGCTGCTGGAGGCCTGGCGGCTGCTGGCCGACGACGGCACCCTGTACCTGCACCTTGACTACCGCGAGGTGCACTACGCCAAGGTGATGCTCGATGCCATCTTTGGCCGCGAGTGCTTCCTGAACGAGATCATCTGGGCCTACGACTATGGTGCACGCGCCAAGAACCGCTGGCCCACCAAGCACGACAACATTCTGGTGTACGTGAAGAATCCGGCCGCGTACCACTTCGACAACGCCGAGGTGGACCGCGAGCCGTACATGGCCCCGGGGCTGGTGACGCCGGAAAAGCGCGAGCTCGGCAAGCTGCCCACCGATGTCTGGTGGCACACCATCGTCTCGCCCACGGGCAAGGAAAAGACCGGCTACCCGACGCAAAAGCCGGAGGGGCTGCTGCGCCGTGCCGTGGCCGCGTCGTCCCGGCCCGGCGATTGGTGCCTGGACTTCTTCGCCGGCTCGGGCACCCTGGGTGCCGTGGCCGCGGGGCTGGGCCGGAAGTTCATCTGCGTCGACGCCAACCCGCAGGCCATCGAGGTCATGGCGGCGCGTCTTGGCCATCTTGCCGAGATCGTCCCCGAAAAGCCCAAGCGCAAGTCCCGGGCCAAGGTGGCAGCGGACCCCGAGGCTCCCCCGAAGCCCAAGGCAAAACCCGCCGGCTAAGCGGAGGCCCACTGCCGCGAGGGGCCCGCAGCGAGCTTGCGAGCTGTGGGCGCGGCTGGGGACCGAGACCTCCCGAGTCCGACGGCGGCCCCGGTGGTCGAGCGAAGCCGAGACCTCCCGCACCCGGCGGCGGGACTCGGGGACACGCCCGTCGCGCCGGGTTTCGGCTCCGCAGGCTCCGCTCAACCGCCGGGGCCGCGTTCCTAGCGGACGACGGCGGTGCCGGTGCCCAGCGCTTCGATCCTCGCCAGCACCTCCGGCGACGTCAGGTTCTCGCCCAGCACGTTGGACTTTCCCGCCCCGTGGTAGTCCGAGGACCCGGTGACCAGCAGATCGTTCTCGGCGGCCAGCTTGCGCAGGAAGGCCCGGCCCTCCTCCGGGTTGTCCCGGTGGTCGATCTCCAGGCCCAGCAGGCCGGCGTCGATCATGTCATGGAAGGTCTGATCGGCCACCACGCGCCCGCGGGCGGAGGCCACCGGGTGGGCAAAAACCGGCACTCCCCCGGCGGCGCGGACCAGCTGGACCGCCAGCACCGGGTCCGGGGCGTAGTGGCTGACAAAGTAGCGCGAATGCGAGGTGAGGATGTTGGCGAAGGCCTCGCTGCGGTCCTCCACCACACCTGCCGCCACCAGGGCGTCGGCAATGTGCGGCCGGCCCACCGTGGCCCCCGGCGCCACATGCTGGGTGACGTCGTCCCAGTTCAGCGGGTAGTCCTCCGCCAGCCGCTCCACCATGCGTTCGGCGCGGGTCAGCCGCGCGTCCTTGGACTTGGTGATTTCCTCCAGCAGTCCGGCGTCGTGCGGATTGTGCAGATAGGACAGCAGGTGGACGCTGATCCCCTCGCGGGTCTTGCAGGAAATCTCCATCCCCGGCACCAGCGCGACGCCGTGCCGCAGCGCGGCTGCGGTGGCCTCCGCCCAGCCGGCGGTGGAATCGTGGTCCGTCAGGGCAAGCACATCCACCCCCGCGGCCTTGGCCGCGGCCAGCAGCTCCGACGGGGTCTGGGTGCCGTCGGAAATGTTCGAATGCGCATGCAGATCTATCCTCACCCCTCAAGCCTACGTCCGCGCGCCCGCAATGGCTCGGCCCCGGCTGTAGGCCGGGTGCGGGCCGGCTCAGGGCACGCTGGGGTGCAGACTGCCCGGGAGGTTCAGGATCTCGGCGTAGCGGGAAACCATCATGTCCTGGCCCTTGATCCGGGAGATCATCTCCGCACTGGCGATCTCGCCGTTGGGCAATTGCCCCGATCCGCCCGTGGGCCCGAGCGGGAGGATGATGACGGGCGGGGATGGGGTGTACCGGGCCGGCTCTCCGTCGCCGGCGAGCTGGACCAGAATGTTGCCGGCCGCGATGGCCGCCTGCCGGCCGGCGATGCCGGCCTTGTTCGCATCGATGGCCGCAATGTCGCCCAGGGCATAGACGTTCTCGAACCCAACCACCCGGAGCTCGGGGGTGACCTCCAGGTAGCCCTCGGCCGTCCGGGCGGCCAGCAGGTCCCCGGCCACGTAGCCGGTCTGCGGCGCCATCCCGTAGCAGCGGAACCAGATGTCGGCCTCAAGGGTGGTGCCCGCGGCGGTGGAGACGGAAAACGCCGACAGCTCGCCCGCTGCCGGTCCGGGCAGCGCGGTGAGCGGGCTGCCCAGCAGCTGGCCGATCCCCAGCTCCTGCAGCTGCCGGTTGATCTCATCGCGCAGCCGCTGGTCGTAGGGTCCGGGCAGGATCTGCTCCGCCTGGTCCACCAGGACAATCTCCTTCCCCGGCCAGGCCGCGGCGATCTCGCCGGCGAATTCGAGCCCCACGGCGCCGGCGCCGAGCAGCATCACCCGCCCGGCCCGTTCCAGGTTGCGGTGCGCGGCACTGTAGCGCCCGATCGCGGCCGCGGTGTCGACGTCGTCGCTCTTGGCGGGAAACGGGTAGCTGGACCCGGTGGCCAGCACGGTGATGTCCGGCACCAGCCGCCGGCCGGAGGCCAGTTCCACCGTGCGGCCGTCCACCCTCACGGCGCGGTCGCGCACGACGGCGCCGCGGCCAAGCAGGTGGCCGTAGGGAAGGAACATGCGGGGCAGGAAGTCCGGCTGGACCACAGAGCGCAGGGCGGCAATGTTGTGGACGAATGCGTCCTTGGGCTCAACCAGCGTCACGTCGGCATGCCCGTCCAGCGCCTTCGCCAGATTGATGCCGGCATACCCGCCACCGATGACCACAACCGAGGGCTGCAACGCTGAACCGTTCATGGCGTTCCCTTTCCTGGGCGGTGCAGTGGCCCGGGCTGGCTGCCTGCGGGCCATCAACAGGGCCGGAGACCATTCATGCTAGCAGTTCATTGGCAAAGAACAATGATTTTAGAATGCGCATTGTTGGCACACTGGTAGAATTTGCCTGATGAACCCCGCACCAGCACCGGACCAGCTCGGATTCCTCCTGGCGCGCCACGGGCGGACGATGAACGCCGCGCTCCGGCAGGCCCTTGGAGCCGCCGGCCTCAACCCGCGCCACGCCTCCACGCTGGTCCGGCTGCACCATGCCGGGGCCACCAGCCAGCAGGATCTGCTGGACATCCTCTCGATCGATGCCAGCGCCCTGGTGGCGATCCTGAACGATCTGGAACGGGACGGGCTGGCCGAGCGGCGCCGCGACCCCGCCGACCGCCGCCGCCACATCGTGGAGATCACCACGGCCGGCCGGACGGCCGTTGAGGCTGTGGAAGGCTCCATCGCCGCCGTCGAACGCGAGGCCTTTGCCGGATTCTCCCCCGACGAACTCGGCGCGCTGCATGCGCTGCTGTCCAGGATCCACACCGGCCCGCAGGATCTGGACTGCGCCACGGACTGAGCGGTCCCCCGCGAGCCGCCGTTGGCCCCGGCCCCGGTGCAGGTGCGAGACTGGGAGGGTGAATCAGACACAGCCTGCCTCCAATGACCAGCCGATCGAGGACCGCGTGAACAACCGTTCGCAGCGTCCCACCTCGGATGCCTTCAAGACGTTCATGGCCAGCAGCTGGGCACCTTCCAGCACGGAACTGCCCGGCCGCCACGCCGTGGCGGACCACGCCGCACAGCGCCGTCGTGCCATTTCCGCGAAGTTCGCCGGCGAGCGCCTCGTGATCCCGGCCGGCCCGCTGAAGGTGCGCTCCAACGACACCGACTACCGCTTCCGTCCGCATTCGGGCTTTGCGCACCTGACCGGGCTGGGCCTGGACCACGAGCCCGACGCCGCGCTCGTGCTCGAGCCCACCGAGGAGGGGGCCGGCGACGACGGCGGCAACCACCACGCCACGCTGTACTTCCGCCCGCTGGCCGGCCGGGACACCGAGCAGTTCTACGCCGATGCCCGTTCCGGCGAGTTCTGGATCGGCGCCCGCCCCACGCTGGCCGAGTTCAAGGCCCTGCTGGGCCTGGACACCGCCGACATCGCCGAGCTGGAAATCGCCATCACCAAGGACATCGGCGATCCCAAGATCGGCGGCATGTCCGTGCGCCTGGTCCGCAAGGTGGACGAGAACGTGGACGCCCTGGTGGACACCGCCCGCTACAACACGGCGCAGAACCCGGAGGAGCTGGACCTCTCGGAGCTGGACGCGCTGGACGACAAGCTCGCCGAGGCGCTCTCGGAGCTCCGCCTCATCAAGGACGCCTGGGAGATCGAGCAGATGAAGGTGGCCATCGCCGCCACGGCTGCCGGCTTCGAGGAGATCATCAAGGCCCTGCCGCGCGCCGTCGGGCACCGCCGCGGCGAGCGCGTGGTGGAGGGTGCGTTCTTTGCCCGCGCCCGCGAGGAAGGCAACGAGCTCGGCTACGACACCATTGCGGCGGCCGGCAACAACGCCACCATCCTGCACTGGACCCGCAACAACGGCACCGTGGCCGCGGGCGAGCTGATCCTGGTGGACGCCGGGGTGGAGGCGGATTCGCTCTACACCGCCGACATCACCCGCACCCTGCCCATTAACGGCACCTACTCCGAGGTCCAGCGCAAGGTCTACCAGGCCGTGCTGGACGCCGCCGACGCCGCCTTCGCCGTGGCCGTGCCGGGCCGGAAGTTCCGCGACGTCCACACCGCCGCCATGGAGGTGCTGGCCGCCCGCCTTGAGGAGTGGGGCCTGCTGCCCGTCGCCGCCGAGGTGGCACTCTCTGCGGAGGGCCAGCAGCACCGCCGCTGGATGCCGCACGGCACCAGCCACCACCTGGGCCTGGACGTGCACGATTGTGCCCAGGCGCGGCGCGAGCTCTACCTGGACGGTGTCATCACCGAGGGCATGGTCTTCACCATCGAGCCGGGCCTGTACTTCAAGAACGAGGACCTGGCCATCACCGAGGAGTACCGCGGCATCGGCGTGCGGATCGAGGATGACATCCTGATCACCGCCGACGGCCCCGTGAACCTCTCCGCCGGCCTCCCGCGCACGCCCGACGCCGTCGAAGCCTGGATAGCGTCGCTGGCTGGCTAGCCTCCCCGGCGGGAAGCGCTGCCGGCTCGGTCCTGCGCCACTGTTGCACCCGTGGCGCATGACCGGAACGGCGGCGCTTGACCGGTTTGACCGGAACCAAGGCATAAAGAAGAACGACGGCGGAACTGGTGCTCCGCCGTCGTTCTTGCGTTTGGCGCCTGGCTGCTACGGGTTGGCCGGCTCGTCCGGCTTGGCCTCCGGTGCGGACGGTGCGGCGGGTGTGGCCGCTTCGCCGGGCTCCACCCGGATGCCGTACTGCGGGCGCCCGTCCGGCAGGTCGTGGTAGTTGCCGCGCCTGGGCTCGGCCGCGGGCTCGGCTGCCGGGGCTCCGGCAGCGTCAGGGGTGCCGGGTGCGGCGGGGTAGGGATCGTGCCAGCCCTCGGGCCGGGCGGGCGGCTGCTGCGGGGAGGCCGGCGGCTGGTACATCTGGCCCTGGTAGCTGGCCGGGCGGGCGGCCTGCGGGCTCATGGGCAGCTGGGCCAGCATCCGGCGCGCCTCGGAGGCCATCTCCGGGGCCACGATGACATCGTAGCTGGAGGCCAGCACCTGGCTGGTGGAGGTGAAATCGCGCTTTCCGCGCTGGGCGGCGTAGCCCACAATGGCGAACAGCAGCCAGAAGGCGGCACCCATCAGCATGGAGGTGCCCACCGAGAGGTACGGCACGGCACCCGGGGCGCTGGAGCCGAAGAAGGACAGCAGCACGCCGATGAACAGGCCAAACCAGGCACCCGTCAGGGCCCCGGAGAGGGCGACGCGCGGGTAGCTGAGCTTGCCCGTGACGCGCTCCACCATCTTCAGGTCGTTGCCCACGATGGAGACGAACTGGACGGCGAACTTCTGGTCGGCCAGATAGTCCACCGCCTTCTGCGCATCCAGATAGGAGGTGTAAGAACCGATCGTCTCACCGGTGGGAACGGCGCGGGCCTCGTCGAGGGGGCGGGTCCGTCCAAAAAGGTTTGCCATACCCCCATTCTTGCCCATGTTGGTGGGTGCGGGCAGGGTTATCGCTGGCAGTGAACTGGGGGCCGGCCGGCAGGCCCCCAAAGGCCGCGGACACCGCCTTCGATCATCGCCCCGAATACCGCCGGACGGTTACTTGAAACACGCGCGGTGCAAGTAGCCTGTATACGTGAGCACTAATCCCTCACGCGTCTTTGTTGCGCGACTCCTGGGCCTGGACGTTTTCGACCCGCTGGGCGACCGGTTGGGCCGATTGCGTGATGTTGTTGTGCTCGCCCGCGGACTGCGCGCGCCGCACGCCGTGGGCATCGTGGTGGAAGTCCCGGGCAAGAAACGCGTCTTTGTGCCCATGACCCGGCTGACCTCCATGGACCAGAGCCAGATCATCTGCACCGGTCTGGTGAACCTGCGCCGCTTTGAACGCCGCGGCGCCGAGCAGCTGGTGGTGGGCGGGCTCTTTGACCGCAAAGTCACCCTGGCGGACGGCAGCGGCGAGGCCGTCATCGAGGACCTCGCCATGGACCAGCAGCGCAATGGCGACTGGCTGGTCACCAAACTCTTTGTCCGGATGGGCTCCTCCACGTCCCGGCTGCGGGGGCTGCGCCGCGGCCACACCATGCTGGTGGACTGGGCGGATGCGCATCCCAGCTCCGTGGCGGACCCGCAGGGCGCCAGCCACTTTGTGGCCACCCATGAGGACCTCAAGCCCGCCGACTTTGCCGACGCACTGCAGGAAATGTCGGACAAGCGCCGCATCGAGGTGGCCAGCGAGCTCCAGGACGAGCGGCTGGCCGACGTCCTCCAGGAACTTCCCGAGGAGGACCAGGTCAGCCTGCTCTCCGCCCTGGACAACGAGCGCGCCGCCGATGTCCTGGAGGAGATGGACCCGGACGACGCCGCCGACCTGCTGGCGGACCTCCCCACCGCCAAGGCCGAGCAGCTGCTGCAGCTGATGGAGCCGGACGAGGCCGACGACGTCCGCCGCCTCCTGCAGTACGACGAGGACACCGCGGGTGGTCTGATGACGCCCGTGCCCGTGATCCTGCCCCCGGAGGCCACGGTGGCCGAGGCGCTGGCCCATGTGCGCAGCGAGGACCTCTCCCCCGCGCTGGCCTCGGCCATCTTCATCTGCCGCCCGCCGTTGGAGACGCCCACCGGGCGGTTCCTCGGTGTGGTGCACATCCAGCAATTGCTGCGCAGCGCCCCGCCGGAACAGCTGGGCACCATCGTGGACAAGAACCTCGAACCGGTCTCGGACCATGCCAGCGTCAGCGAGGTCAGCCACATCATGGCCTCCTACAACCTCAATTCCCTGCCCGTCGTGAACAGCGACGGCCGTCTGGTGGGGGCGGTGACTGTTGACGACCTCCTGGACCATCTGCTCCCGGACGACTGGCGAACCCACGAAGACGGAGCCCCGATCAGAAAACTAGGAGGCCGCATTGGCTGAAAGGCAGCCCAGCAAGGGCGGCGGCCTGGACACACCCCTGGAGCTGCGGTCGCGCCTGTTCCCGAACTTTGCCGCGGACCCCGACACCTTCGGCCGCTTTGCCGAGCGCTTTGCCCGCTACATGGGCACCGCCAACTTCCTGTTCTACATGACCATCTTTGTCATCGTCTGGGTGGCATTGAATGTCATTGGCCTGTGGGGCCTGAAGTGGGATCCGTACCCGTTCATCCTGCTCAACCTCTTCTTCTCCACCCAGGCCTCCTATGCCGCCCCGCTGATCCTGCTCGCGCAGAACCGCCAGGACGACCGCGACCGCGTCCAGATCGAGCAGGACCGCTCCCGCAACGAGCGCAACCTGGCGGACACCGAGTACCTCACCCGCGAGGTCGCCGCGCTGCGCATTTCGCTGCGCGAGGTGGCTACCCGCGACTTTGTCCGCTCGGAGCTGCGCACGCTGCTGGAGGACCTGCTGGCCGCCAATGACGGCGACTCCGAGCCGGGCGAGCGCCGTGAACCCGGCGAACGCCGCGAGAAGAACAAGGACAAACGGCGCTCCCCGCGGACGCAGCAGATCCCCAGGGTCCGCGCCGGCGACACCGCGCCCGCCATCACCGCGCCCGCCATCACCCCGGCCGGCACCGCCGCCGCGGCCGCCGCCGCCCAGTCCGAAAGCTAGCCTGGACCCATGAGTGTTCCCTCCGCACAAGCCCTGGATGCTGCCCTGGGCACTGTCATCGACCCCGAGCTCCGCCGCCCCGTCACCGAGCTGGGCATGGTGGAATCGGTGGCGTCCGACGGCGCCGGCCGGGTCCGCGCCGTCGTGCTCCTGACCATCGCCGGCTGCCCGCTGCGCGAAACCATCACGGCCGATGCCACCGCGGCGCTGTCCGCCGTCGAGGGCGTCACGGGCGTGGACGTGGAGCTGAAGGTGATGAGCACCGAACAGCGCACCGCGCTGAAGGAACAGCTCAAGGGTGCCGGCGCCGCACGCGGCATCCCGTTCAACGAGCCCGGCTCGCTGACCCGCGTCTACGCCGTCGCCAGCGGCAAGGGCGGCGTCGGGAAGTCCTCCGTCACCGTCAACCTGGCCTGTGCCATGGCGGCCAAGGGGCTGCGCGTGGGCATCGTGGACGCGGACATCTACGGCTTCTCCGTGCCGGCGCTGATGGGCATCACGCAGAGCCCCACCCGGGTGGACGAGATGATCCTGCCCCCGGTGGCCTACGGCGTGAAGGTCATCTCGATCGGCATGTTCGTCACGGGCAACCAGCCGGTGGCCTGGCGCGGGCCCATGCTGCACCGCGCCCTGGAGCAGTTCCTCACGGACGTGTACTTTGGCGACCTGGACGCGCTCTTCCTGGACCTGCCCCCTGGCACGGGCGACGTGGCGATTTCCGTGGCCCAGCTGCTGCCCAAGGCGGAGATCCTGGTGGTCACCACCCCGCAGCCCGCGGCGGCGGACGTGGCCGAACGGGCCGGCGCCATCGCGCTGCAGACGGGTCAGAAGGTGGCGGGGGTGGTGGAGAACATGTCATTCCTGACCCTGCCGGACGGCAGCACCATGGAGCTCTTCGGCTCCGGCGGCGGGGCGATCCTCGCCGGCCGGCTGAGCCAGACCGTGAACGCGCCGGTGGAGCTGCTGGGCCGGATTCCGCTGGATGTGGCCCTGCGCGAGGGCGGCGACACCGGGGCGCCCATCGTTCTTTCGACGCCGGAGTCCCCTGCGGCCCAGGCCCTGATCGGCATTGCCGACAAGCTGGCGGCCCGTCCCCGTGGCCTCGCCGGCCTCAAGCTGGGAATGTCACCGAAATAGCTGGGCCCACGGCCGCGAGGGCCCCATTGCGAGCTTGCGAGCAAAGGGAGCGGCTGGGGATTAGGTGGCCTCAGCGTCGAACGGGGCGGCCTGGCCGGCGGCGAGGCGTTCGATGGTCTTTCCGGGGGCGGCTGGCACCTCGG
The DNA here is from genome assembly GCF_050156935.1 of Pseudarthrobacter sp. P1. Lineage (NCBI taxonomy): Bacteria > Bacillati > Actinomycetota > Actinomycetes > Micrococcales > Micrococcaceae > Pseudarthrobacter > Pseudarthrobacter sp. P1. Next base: position 2,055,119 of record NZ_CP189584.1, read on the forward strand.
CGGCGGCGGCGTCCTTGCCGAGCATGGACGCCATGGCTGCGGCCGGTGCGGCCTTGACCGCGGCCAGGGTGGCGACGTCGTCGTCGTCCAGCAATGCCTCGCGGATGATGCGGCGGGGATCGTACTGGCGCGGATCCAGCTTCTTCCAGTCGATCTCGTCGATGTCTACGCCGGCCTCATCCTTGATGGTTTCGCGCGCGCCGGAAGCCATCCTGCGCACTTCGCGGATGAGGTTCTTCAGCTTCTCCACATACTCGGGCAGACGCTGGGGACCGATCACCAGGACCGCCACGACGGCGACGATGATCAGCTCCGGGGTATTGATACCAAACACGTTAGGAAGATTACCCTCTCCGTACCCAAAGCAACGATTCCCCGCTGCCCTGCCTGCTATTTTGACTTATCCGCCCGGCACACCGGCCGCGCCGCCCCTGCGGGCGTGTGTCCGTGTGCGCGCACGGCGCATGCCGGGCCGCTAGCGCATCCCGGAGATCCGCAGGATCCCGCGCAGCACGCGGGCCATCACGGAATCGTCCGCGGCCCCCGGGGACGCCTGCGCACCGGCGTCCGCCGGTGCCTGCGCCGCCGCTTCGATGTCCGCCGCCAGCTGTGCCGTCATCGCCGGGCTGGCCGCGGCATCGCTGGCATCGGCGGCCAGCGAGAGGGTGTAGCTGGCGCCGTCGGCCAGGAAGGCCGCCTGCCAGGCCCCGCCCCGGTGGACCCACATCTGGTGGCCGGACACGTCCATGGGCTCGAACCCGTCGGCGTCGGCACGGTGCCCGGTGATCGCGTTCACCGGGACGGTGGCGGCCCCGGCGGCGGGATGCTGTTCAAAGAGGGTCAGGGTGGTTCCGCCGCGGGCCAGCGTGAGCCGGACCGTGGGCTGGCCGGCCACCATGATGCCGCCGGCGGAGCGCAGCGTGAAGCCCTCCTCGGGCAGCACCGGGCAGGCCCAACCGGCCAGCCGGAGCCGCTGGAGGTCGGGCCCGTCCAGCAGCGCGGTGCGGGTCAGGGCACCGCCGGAGTCCGCGGGCCAGGCCCGGGTCATGTCGGCGGCCGCCGGTTCCCCGCTCCCGCGTGCACCGGGTGCGGCGTGGCCGGGCTGCGGGCCGCCCACCACATATCCGCCGGCGCCCAGCACGACGGCGGCGGCCCCCACCGCGGCGACGGCGGCCAGGGCCATGCGGGCGGCACGGTGGCGCTTAAAGGGAAGGTCCAGTTCCTCGCGGCAGCTGGTCTGCAGCGATTCGGTCATCCGCAGGATCCGCGCGGTGAGCTCGGGCCCGGGAACCGGGTCCGGCTGGCGTCCGGGAACGTCCATGGCGGGCGTCAGCGGGCGCCCATGATGCGCGGGAGCGAGAGCCGCGGCTTCTTCGGGGGGGCCTCGCCCAGCGCGCCGCTGTGCCCCGGTGCCCGGTGCGCCAGCGATTCGCGCAGCATGGTCCGGCCCCGGTGGATCCGCGAACGGACAGTCCCCAGCTTCACGTCCAAGGCCTGGGCCACCTCGTCGTAGGAGAGCCCCTCGAGGTCGCACAGGACGACGGCGGCGCGGAAGTCCGGCGGCAGGGCGTCCAGGGCGGCCTGGACATCCAGGTCGAGGTTGTTGAATTCGAAGGTGCGCTCCGGGCCTGGTTCGTGCCCCGGGATGCGGGACTCGGCGTCCTCGGCCAGCGCGTCGAAGCGGATGCGGGTCTTGCGGCGGGCCTGGTCCAGGAAGAGGTTGGTGGTGATGCGGTGCAGCCAGCCATCCAGCGTACCGGGCTTGAAGTTCGCGAGCGAGCGGAACACCCGGACAAAGACCTCCTGGGTGAGGTCCTCGGCGTCGTACTTGTTGCCGGTCAGGCGGTAGGCCAGGCGGTAGACCTTGGCGGAGTGGTTCGCCACCACTTCCTCCCAGGACGGGGCCACCCACGGCTCGCCGGAATCCAGCAGCGGAACGGTGGCGGGCACGGTGGTCGTCACGGCGGCATGTGTTCGGGCCGGCAGCGTGGAATCCATGGCCGCACCTCTCTTCCGGGTGGTCTGTACGTACTCCATTCTCTCAACCAAAGCTGGGGTTTGGCTGTATGGTTCCCGGATTGGGCCGCCGCCTGGCATTTTCCGGCGTCGGAGGGTGGCTAGGCAGTAGGCTGGAAGCCAGTCCACGCGCCAGAAAGTCAGGAACACAAGAACCCATGAGTGCCGACAAGTCCACCAGCTGGTCCTACACCGAAGGCCTGCCCTCCGAGGACGAGGTGCTCATGCGCGCCCGCGAGCGTTCCCACGAGTTGGGGCTGTTCCCCGTGAGTCCCGGCGTGGGTGCCGCGCTGACCGTGCTGGCGGCCGCTTCCAAGGCCGCCACGGTCGTGGAGATCGGCACGGGCGCCGGCGTTTCGGGCGTCTGCCTGCTGCGCGGCCTGGGCCGGAACTCGGTGCTGACCACCATCGACCCCGACGTCGAACACCTCAAGGCCGCCCGCGAGGCCTTCCTGGAATCCGGCTCCCCCGCCAACCGGACCCGCACCATCTCCGGCCGCGCCCAGGATGTCCTGCCCCGCTTGACGGATGCCGCGTACGACCTGGTGTTCATCGACGCCGACAAGCCGTCCTTCCCCGACTATGTGGACCAGGCCATCCGGCTGCTCAAGCCCGGCGGCCTGCTGATCGTCAACGACGCCCTGGACAAGGACCGCGTCTCCGATCCCGCCATCCGCGAGGCCAGCACCGTGGTGCTGCGCCAGGTGGGGCGGACCGTCCGCGAGCACAACCAGCTCATGACGGCCATGCTGCCCACCGGCGACGGCCTGCTGCTGGCCGTCAAGCGCTAGGCCCTGTCCCGCGGGCGGGGCGGGGCGCTCTGGCCGGTGTCGGCGCGCGGTGGTAGAGATGGTGCATGGACACCAGCGCTTATTCACCTGATCCGGAGCTGCCCGACGTCGACCTGTGCCCGCTGCCCGGCAGCGAGCGTCCGCCGGCGGCGGAATTCGCCCCGGCCACCGCCCGTCCGCTCCATCCAATGGCACCCGTGGAGGCCACGCTGGTGCTGCGCCGCCGCGCCCAGCCCGGGCCCGCGGCGTTCGACGGCGTCCTGGCGCCGGCCGAGCTGGCCAAGCGCTACGGCGCCGCCCCGGCGGACCTGGCACTGGTGGAAGCAACCTTGTCCGCCCTGGGCGCCATAGTGGTGGAGGCCGACGCCGCCAGCCGGCGGGTGAAGGTGTCAGGTTCCGCGGCCCTGCTGGGGCGGATCTTCGGCACCGAGCTGCACGACCGCGGCCCCGGCGGCGCACCGGGCGGCGAGGCCGCCGGCGTGCCGGGGGGCGAGACCGGCGCACCGGGCGCCGACGCCGCTGGCACATCCCTTCCCGCCGCCCATGCCGCACCCGCCGGCACCGGGCGGCGGCACCGCACCGGCGGACTGAGCATCCCGGCCGTGCTGGACGGCGTCGTCACGGCCGTGCTGGGGCTGGACGACCGCCCGCAGTCCCGCGCCCTCTTCCGGATCGCCCCCGCCGCCCTGCGCAGTGCCTCGTACACTCCCGTCGAGCTGGGCGCCCTCTACAATTTCCCGGCGGGGCTGGACGGCAGCGGCACCACCATCGCCATCATCGAGCTCGGCGGCGGCTTCGATCAGGCCGAGCTGGACACCTACTTTGACGGGCTCGGCATCACGCGGGATCCCGTGGAGGCCGTGGGCGTCGACGGCGCGGCCAACGCACCGGAGGGCGATCCCGGCGGGGCCGACGGCGAGGTGCTCCTGGACATCGAGGTGGCCGGCGCACTGGCCCCGGGGGCCCGGATCGTGGTCTATTTTGCCCCCAACACCGATGCCGGCTTCCTCAACGCGCTCAGCACCGCGGCCCATGCCACGCCCACCCCGGCGGCCATCAGCATTTCCTGGGGCCAGAGCGAGGACGGCTGGACACCCCAGGCGCTGGCCGCCATGGACGAGGCGCTGGCGGACGCCGCACTGCTGGGCGTGAGCAGCTGCGCGGCGGCGGGCGACGACGGCAGCACGGACCGCGCCCCGGACGGACTGGTGCATGTGGACTTCCCGGCGTCGAGCCCGCATGCCCTGGCCTGCGGCGGCACCCGGCTGACGGTGCGCGGTGGCAAGGTGGCGGCCGAGACGGTGTGGAACAACGGCGCCGGGGCCGGGGCCACGGGCGGCGGGGTGAGCGGTGCGTTTGGCCTGCCGCCCTGGCAGGACGGCACCCGCGTGCCGCTGCTGCACGGTTCCCCCGGCCGTGGCGTGCCGGATGTCGCGGCCGTGGCCGATCCGCAGACCGGCTACCGGATCCGGGTGGACGGGACGGAGACGGTGCTGGGCGGCACCAGCGCCGTGTCCCCGCTCTGGGCGGCCCTGCTGGCCCGGCTGGCACAGGGCGCCGGGCGCTCGTTCGGGCTGGTCCAGCCCAGGCTCTACGCCACCCCCGGGGCGGGCGAGCCTTCGGGGTTCCGCGATGTGCTCACGGGCAACAACGGCGCCTATGCGGCGGGGCCGGGCTGGGATGCCTGCACGGGTCTCGGCGTCCCGGACGGGGCGGCGCTGCTGGAGATCCTGCGCCGGCGGCGGCAGCGCTAGCCGCGGCACAAAAAACCGGCGGCGCGGCCATAGCCGCCCCGCCGGGGAAAAGATGCTGCCGTGCGGATGCTCCGCGCGGACTATTCGGTGACGCCCACCAGGCATTCGCGCAGGTTGGAGGCCTCGGAGGCGTTCAGCTCAACCACCAGCCGCCCACCGCCCTCCAGAGGCACGCGCATGATCAGGCTGCGGCCCTCCTTGGTAACTTCCATAGGACCGTCACCGGTTCTAGGCTTCATGGCCGCCATAAGGAATCCCCTTTTCTTTGTGCGGACAGGTACCCGCCTGCAGCTTCCCCCAGGCCAGCCTTCCGCGAGTTGACGTCAGCCGCCTCCGGCCGGCCAAAATGCCCGGCTGAAAACGACTGGGACATTTTGTCTGTCCGTGTTCGTTCGCTCACACTATTATCCTGCAGATCCGGCCCAGTAGCGAATCGGGACGCGCCGCCCGCACATGGGGGCTGCGGCGGGCTATGGCGGATAGTCGCCGCCGCCGGGCAGCTGGGCCCAGGACCAGAGCCAGGTCACCCAGACAATCTGGAGCAGCACAAAAAGAACCACCACCGTGCCCCGGTAGGCCTTGGACCGGGAGAGGAACGCTGCCGCCAGGGCCAGCGGGAACAGCGGCAGCAGCATCCGGAAGGTGCTGGTCTGCGGGTGCAGCACGGCCAGCAGGTAGCCCAGATAGGCCGCGCACCACAGGCGCAGGTCGGTGCCGATCCGCCGCACCGCCTCCGAGTTCAGGTACAGCGCGGCCAGGGCCACCAGCAGCAGCGGCGCCAGCGGCCCGGCCACCGGACCCAGCAGGGAGACCCCGGCGTCGAACCAGGGCTTGAACAGCGTCAGGTCCGTGCCCCGCCAGGCCATCTCCGTGTCCGTGTAGGCCTTCATCTCCCCCGTCACGGCCCAGGCGATCAGCGGCCAGGCGAAGGCGGCCACGCCGCTGGCCAGCAGCAGCGCGCCGCTGGCGAGCATCTCGACGCGGGCAAAGCCGTCGCGGCGCCGGTGCCAGAGGCGCAGGCCGATGTGCGCCGCCACCAGCGCGGCAAACGGCACGCCGGCGGGGCGCGAGAGGCACATCAGCACCACCACCGGGATGGCCCAGAGGTAGCGCCGTCGCACCAGCTGGTACAGCGCGGCGGCAATGAGCGCCGTGTTCAGCGATTCCGCGTACGGCACCTGCAAGATGGGGGAAATGGGGAAGGTGGCAAAGAAGACCACGCCCCACAGCGCCGTCGTGCCGGCGGCAAAGTGCCGGAACAGTTTGTAGATGGCCAGCGTGGCGGCCAACCCGCAGAGCAGGGCGACGGTGGGGGCCAGCACCAGCCAGCCCAGTCCTGTCACCGCGCTCAGGCCCATGACCAGCAGCGGGAACAGCGGATAGAAGGCCCACTGGTTCTGCCCGGCCACACCAGCGGCGTCGCGCGGAATCTGCGCCGGATAGCCGTCGGCGAAGATCCGCTGGTACCACTCGCTGTCCCAGATCCCCACAAAGTGCAGGTAGTCCGGGCTCGCCGGCCCCCACGGGCTGGCACCCTGGTGCAGTGCCACCGAGACAAAGATCAGGTACGACACCAGCCGCGCGGCAAAATAGACCAGCGACACCTGCGCCCACCAGGGCAGCCGGCGCAGCGGGGCCAGCCCGCGGCCCAGCGCGGTGTAGAGCCGGTGGTTGATGGTGGCCGGGGCGGGCGTGGCGTCGGCATCCACCCGGGTGCCGAGGTCCTCAGTCATGGCCGGGCTCCGGTGCGGTTCCCGCGGCCCAGCAGCCGGGTGTGTGGTCGTTGACCAGGCCAATGGCCGCCATCATGGCGTAGGCGGTGGTCGGGCCCACGAAAGAGAACCCGCGCTTCTTGAGTTCCTTGGCCAATGCCGCGGATTCGGCCGTCGACGCCGGTGCCGGCTCGCCCGGATCCCGCGGCACGGCGGGGGCGTGGCGGCGAACCAGGCCCTCCAGGGTCTCGCCCGCCGGCAAAGCCAGCAGGGCGCGGGCGTTGGCGATGGTGGCGCGGATCTTGGCGCCGTTGCGCACAATGGCCGCGTCGGCCAGCAGCCGGGCCACGTCGTCGTCGCCGAAGTCCGCGACGGCGGCGGCGTCGAAGTTGGCGAAGGCCGCACGGAAGGCCTCGCGCTTGCGCAGGATGGTGATCCAGCTCAGCCCGGACTGGAAGGCTTCCAGGCTCAGCCGCTCAAAGAACTCGCGTTCACCGTGCGCCGGACGGCCCCACTCGTGGTCGTGGTAGTGCTCGTAGTCCGGGTTCGACTCCATGCCGGCCCAGGCGCAGCGCGCCCGGCCGTCCGCCCCGACAATCAGCTCGCTCATGCGTGCTCCCGCGCCGCGGTGGCATCCCCGGCGGCGGCATCGCCGGTGGCGGCCTCCAGCGCGGCGATCCGCTCATCCTTGGCGGCCAGTTGGTCGCGGAGCCGGTCCAGGACCTCGTCCACCTGGTCCATCCGGTAGCCGCGCAGCCCCAGCGAGAAGCGCAGCCGGTCAACGTCCCCGGGCGCCGGCTCCAGCGGGAGCAGCACCGGCGGCAGGTTGGCCACGGGCTCGGCCAACCCGTCCGGCACGTCCCCGGCATCGTCGGGCCGCTTCTTGAGCCCGGTGACGTACAGGGCCACGGCGCCGGCCAGGAGAACGGCCAGGAACACTAGGAAATAGCTCACCTGTCCATGGTGCCAGAAACCCGGGGGCAGCGGCGGAACCGCCAGGCCGGCCACGTCCGCCGGACCGGCCGGCGCCGGCTAGCGCCGCGGCACCTCGGCCAGCACCAGCTCCACGGCCTCCTCGGCCGTGTCCGCCACCTGGATGATGTCCAGGTCCTCCACGGAGACCAATCCTTCGGCCACCATCGTGGTGCGGATCCACTCCAGCAGCGGGCCCCAGAACTCGGCGCCGATCAGCACGATCGGGAAGGACGTCACCTTGCGGGTCTGCACCAGCACCATGGCCTCGAACAGTTCGTCCAGCGTGCCCAGGCCGCCCGGGAGCACGATGAACCCCTGGGCGTACTTGACGAACATTGTCTTGCGGGCGAAGAAGTAGCGGAAGTTGACGCCCAGGTCGACGTACTCGTTCATGCCCTGCTCGAACGGCAGCTCAATGCCCAGGCCGATGGACAGCCCGCCACCCTCGATGGCGCCGCGGTTGGCGGCCTCCATGGAGCCGGGGCCGCCGCCGGTGATGACAGCGAGCTTGGCCTCGGCCAGCCGCCGGCCCACTTCGACGCCCACCTGGTAGTGGTAGCTGCCGGGTTTGGTGCGGGCGGAGCCAAACACGCTCACGGCCGGACCCACGTTGGCCAGGGCGCCGAAGCCCTCCACGAACTCGCTCTGGATGCGCATCACGCGCCAGGGGTCGGTGTGGGTGAATTCTCCGTTGGCGCGCGTGTCCAGCAGGCGTTCGTCCGACGTCGAGCCCTTGGCAAGGCCCCGGCGCAGGACGATCGGTCCCTCGCGGCGGGACGGGATGGGGCTGGTTGATTCGGTTGGTGCACTCATCCGACAAGGGTATGCCACCGGCGGGGCCGCACTTTGCAAGGCACCGCACCGCCATCCGCTCCATCGTTTTCACAGGATTCCGGCAGCCACTCCCCAGCCGCGCCCAAGGTCTCGTTCGCATCACGATCGAAGATGATGCGCCCCATAGAGTTGATTGCTGCGGCGGTTTGGCTAGATTCGACTCCATGACTAGTCCCGCACAGACGCATGTCCTGGTGGACCTGCAAACGGTCAACAAGCACTACGGTGCGCTCCACGTGCTGCAGAACATCAACCTGCAGGTGAAAAAGGGCCAGGTGGTGGTGGTCATCGGCCCCTCCGGGTCCGGAAAATCCACGCTCTGCCGCGCCATCAACCGGCTGGAGACCATCGACGACGGCACCATCACCATCGATGGGAAGAAGATCCCCTCCGAGGGCAAGGAACTGGCCCGGCTCCGGGCGGATGTGGGCATGGTGTTCCAGTCCTTCAACCTCTTTGCCCACAAGACCATCCTGGAAAACGTCACCCTGGGACCCATCAAGGTCAAGGGCGTCCCCAAGGCGGAGGCCGAAAAGGATGCCATGGCCCTGCTGGAGCGCGTGGGCGTGGGGAAGCAGGCCGGCAAGCTGCCGGCACAGCTCTCCGGTGGCCAGCAGCAGCGCGTGGCCATCGCCCGGGCGTTGGCCATGAAGCCCAAGGTGATGCTCTTCGATGAGCCCACCTCCGCCCTGGACCCGGAAATGATCAACGAGGTCCTGGACGTCATGGTGGGCCTGGCGAAGGACGGCATGACGATGATCGTTGTCACCCACGAGATGGGCTTTGCCCGCAAGGCGGCGGACCGGGTGGTGTTCATGGCCGATGGCCAGATCGTCGAGGACGATACGCCCGACGAGTTCTTCAACCATCCCAAGACCGACCGTGCCAAGGACTTCCTCTCCAAAATCCTCACGCACTAGCCCGACGCCGGGGACACTCCCGGCGGGCCCCAGCACCGGCCACAGCATCTGGGCCGTCTATGAAAGGAAATCCATGTTCAAGAAACCAGCACTGGTGGCCGTCGTCGCGGCCGCTGCCCTCGCCCTGAGCGCCTGTGGCAGCAGCACCCTCGGTGGCGGCTCAACCCCCACCGTAGCCAGCAAACCGACCTTTGCCGCCGGCTCCACCATGGAAAAGCTTTCCCAGGCCGGAAAAATAACCATCGGCACCAAGTTCGACCAGCCGTTGTTCGGCCAAAAGGGTCCGGACGGCAATCCTGTGGGCTTTGACGTGGAGATCGGCAAGATCATCGCCGCCGACCTGGGCATCACGCCGGACAAGATCCAGTGGGTGGAAACCATCTCCGCCAACCGCGAGGAATTCATCAAGCAGGGCAAGGTGGACATCGTCGTGGCCACCTACACGATCAGCGACAAGCGCAAGGAAGTGGTGTCCTTCGCCGGGCCGTACTACGAGGCCGGCCAGGCGCTGATGGTCAACAAGGGCGACACCTCCATCACCAAGCCGGAGGATGTGGCGGGCAAGAAGGTCTGCTCGGTGACGGGTTCGACGCCGGCCGCCACCATCGTGGACAAGTACCAGGCGGTGCTGGTCCCGGTGGGCAAGTACGCCGACTGCCTGGAGCCGCTGCGCAACCACCAGGTGGACGCCGTGACCACCGACAACGTGATCCTGGCCGGCTTCGTGGACAAGGAACCGGATGCCTTCATGCTGGCTTCGGATACGACGTTCACCAAGGAGCCCTACGGCATCGGCCTGAAGAAGGACGACACCGCCTTCCGCAACTGGATCAACGACCAGCTGGAGGCGGCCGAAAAGGGCGGCGCCTACAAGTCCGCCTGGGAGTCCACGGCCGGAAAGGTCATCAAGACCGTCCCGAGCCTGCCGGCCCTCAACCGCTACTAGCGGCACAGGCCCGGGTGCCGGCGGCAGCCGCCGGCACCCGGGCTCCCCTCCGTCCAGCCTGCGAGAGTTGAAGGATCTTCATGGACGTCATCATTGACAACCTCCCGGCGTATTGGGACGGCTTCCTGCGCACACTGTTCCTGGCCGTCGTCTCGGGCATCATTGCACTGGTGGTGGGCACCCTGTTGGCTGCGGCCCGGGTCTCCCCCGTCGCGGCACTGCGCGGATTCAGCACCCTCTATGTGGAGATTGCCCGCAACACCCCGCTGACCATCGTCTTCTTCTTCTGCGCCGTGGTGCTGCCCCGCCTTGGCGTGACGTTCCAGCAGTTCGAACCCGCCGCCATCATCGCCCTGAGCGCCTACACCAGCGCGTTCGTGGCCGAGGCCGTCCGCTCCGGCGTCAACAGCGTCGGCATCGGCCAGGCCGAGGCAGCGCGCAGCATCGGCATGAACTTTGGCCAGACGCTCTCGCTCGTGGTGCTGCCGCAGGCAATCCGGACGGTGATCCCGCCGCTGATCAACATTCTGATCGCGCTGGTCAAGAACTCCTCCATCGCCGGTGGTTTCTATGTCCTGGAACTGTTCGGCACGGGAAAGCAGCTGGCCAACGCCAATGGAAATGCCGTCATGGCTGTCCTGTTCGGCATCGCCTTCTTCTACCTCCTGATCACCGTTCCCCTGGGCCTGCTGGCCAACTACGTTGAACGAAAGGTGGCGATCGCACGATGACGTCGGTTCTGTATGACGTGCCCGGCCCCATTGCCCGGCGCCGTTCCCTGACCGCCAGTGTGGTGGGCACGGTGGTCATCCTGGCCGGTGCCGGCTGGGGTGTCTTCACGCTGGCCCAGCAGGGCCTGTTCGCCGCCAACCGCTGGGACATCTTCAGCCAGGCGGTGGTGTGGAACTTCCTGCTCCAGGGCATCTGGGCCACCGTCTCCGCGGCGGCGATTGCCGCTGTCATCGCCTTCATCGCGGCCTTTGGCCTGGCCCTGATGCGCATGTCCGAACATGCGTGGATCCGCATCCCCACCATGACGGTGATGGAACTGCTGCGCGGCATGCCCGTGGTGTTGATGATGTTCTTCATCCTGCTGGTGTTCGCCTCCAGCCCCTTCATCGCCGTCGTCGCCGGCCTGGCGCTGTACAACGCGGCCATCTTTGCCGAGATCCTGCGGGCCGGCATCCAGTCCCTGCCGCGTGGCCAGCGCGAGGCCGGCCTGGCGATCGGCCTGAGCAGCCTGCGCTCCCGGCTGATCATCGAGCTGCCCCAGGCCATCCGGCGCATGCTGCCGTCCCTGATCGCCCAGCTCGTGGTGCTGCTCAAGGACACCTCGCTGGGGTACATCGTCACGTACGAGGAGCTGCTGCGCAAGGTCAACATCCTCAGCGATTTCTTCGGCTCGAAGTACCTCTTCTCGGTGTTCTTTGTGGGCGCGGCGATCTACATCCTGATCAACCTGGCCGTCTCCCGGCTGGCCATCTGGATCGAGCGCCGCGGCTCGAAGAAGGCCGCCGGCGGAGTGGCCCCGGCGGCCGCCGTCGCGGTCTCGGGCCCCGGCGGCACGGTCTAGCCCCACGCAAAAGCGCACCCCCTCCCGGCCTCGGGAGGGGGTGCGCTTTTGTTGCTGCGGGAACGACGGCGTCAGCCGAGCCAGCGGGTGAGCGCGGCCAGGCAGGTGCGGATGTCCTCCGCCGCCACGTGCTCGTTGTCGGTGTGCGCCAGCAGGGCGTCGCCCGGGCCGAAGTTCACCGCGGGGATGCCCAGCTCGCTCAGCCGGGCGACGTCGGTCCAGCCGTACTTGGGCTTGGGCTCGGCGCCGACGGCTGCCACAAAGCTGGCGGCGGCCGGGGCGTTCAGCCCGGGGCGGGCGCCGGCGGCGGCATCCGTGCGGACGACGTCGAATCCCGCCAGCAGCGCGCGCACGTGGGCCTCGGCGTCGTCGGGGGTCTTGTCCGGGGCAAAGCGGTAGTTGATCTCCACCACGCAGGCATCCGGGATCACGTTCCCGGCGGTGCCGCCGTGGATCTTCACCGCATTGAGCGATTCGCGGTAGTCCAGTCCGTCCACGGTGACGGTGGCGGGCTCGTAGGCGGCCAGCCGCTCCAGGATGGGGGCGGCGGCGTGGATGGCGTTCTCCCCCATCCATGCCCGGGCCGAGTGGGCTGCCTTGCCGCGGGTGGTGGCGTGGAAGCGGCTGGTGCCGTTGCAGCCGCCCTCGACTGTGCCGTTGGTCGGCTCGAGCAGGATGCCGAAATCGGCGCCCAACCAGTCCGCGTGCTCGCGCACCAGCCGGCCCAGCCCGCTCTTGGACGCCTCCACTTCCTCGTGGTCGTAGAAGACGAAGGTGATGTCCTTGGTGGGCTCGGTGAGCGTGGCGGCGAGCGCCAGCTGGACGGCCACGCCGCCCTTCATGTCCGTGGCGCCGCGGCCGTAGAGGACCCCGCCGTCCCAGCTGCTGGGCACGGTGCCGCGGGATCCGGGCGTGCCCGGCAACGGGACAGTGTCCAGGTGGCCGGCCAGGATCACGCGCTCCGCACGGCCCAGGGCGGTGCGCGCCATGATGGCGTCGCCGTTGCGCAGCACTTCCAAGTGCCCCAGCGGGCGCAGGGCGGCCTCGACGGCATCGGCCAGCGGCCCTTCGTTGCCGGAGACGCTTTCGATGTCCATCAGCTGCGCGGTCAGGGTGGCCACGTCCTGGAACAGGTCAAGGACCACGCCTCCCGCCGGCTGGGCGGAGGCGGGCTGGGCTGCGGGGGTGCTGTCGTCGTAGGTCACCGCGCCAGTTTACCGGCGGCCGCACCGCTTTGCCCGGCCGCTTGGCCGGGCAGGCAACGGCCGGCCGGTTTGCCCGGTTGGAAAAACTTCTCCGCCAATCCAATCCGTCCGGACCCGTGGTTCCGAAGTACTCCCTGACAGCCCAGCACGACAGTAGCCGGGACAACCCGGCGGATCCCTCCGCCGACTTTGAAGGAGAACGCCATGCTTCGTCTCACCAACAAGAAGACCGCCGCCCTCGGCGTCATCGCCGTTGCAGCCTTTGCGCTGAGCGCCTGCAGCGGTTCCGGCTCCACCACGGCCACGACCGCCGCCGCTCCGGCCCCGACCAGCTCGATGGCCGCCCCCAGCACGACGCCGGCGATGAACCCGGCCTCCGATCTGGTGGGCCCGGGCTGTGCCGCCTACGCCGCGGCCGTCCCCAGTGGTGCGGGCTCCGTCGCCGGCATGGCTGCCGATCCGGTGGCCACCGCCGCCTCCAACAACCCGCTGCTGACCACCCTGACGGCGGCCATCTCCGGCAAGCTGAACCCGGACGTCAACCTGGTGGATACGCTCAACTCCGGACAGTTCACCGTCTTCGCCCCCGTTGACGATGCCTTCGCCAAGATCCCGGCCGCCACCATCGACGGGCTAAAGACGGACTCCAAGACGCTGACGTCGATCCTGACCTACCACGTGGTTCCGGGCCGGCTCTCCCCCAGCCAGGTCGCCGGCATGCACGCCACGGCCGAGGGTGGCTCGGTCAACGTCACCGGCAGCGGCGACAACCTGATGGTCAATGACGCCAAGGTGATCTGCGGCGGTGTCCAGACGGCCAACGCTACGGTCTACCTGGTCGACTCCGTCCTGATGCCCCCGGCCAAGTAACAGGCCGGCGACATACGGTTCGAAGAGGTGCACGGTGGGCGGTGAACGTGAGAGTGTGGGGACCATGCGCTTACCGTGGTTGAGGTCGGCGGAGCCCATGGCTCCGCCCACCCATGAGGATCTCATCCGCCTCGTCGCCTTGGGCGACGAGGCGGCCTTCGAAGCCCTCTACGACGCCGTCTCTCCCCGGGTCTTCGGTCTGGTCAGGAGGATCGTCCGCGATCCCGCCCAGAGCCAGGAGGTGGCCCAGGAGATCTTCGTGGATGTGTGGCAGCAAGCGGCACGGTTCGACGCCGACCGCGGCCGTGCCATTTCCTGGATCCTGGTCATAGCCCATCGACGGGCCGTGGACAGGGTCCGGGCCAGCCAGGCCAGCACCGAGCGGGACCTGCGCCAGGGGATCAAGGAGTTCCAGGAAAGCTACGACGACGTCGAGGACACCGTTGAGGCGATGCTGGAATCCGAACGGGTCCACAAGGCGCTGGAGTCGCTGACCCCGGCACAACAGGAGGCCATCCGCCTGGCCTACTACGGTGGTTATACGCACCAGGAGGTGGCGGACCTGCTGAAGGTGCCGGTTGGCACCGTGAAAACGCGAATACGCGATGGAATGATCAGACTCAGGGACAGGTTAGGGGTGGCGTGATGGAAGAACAATTGCATCTGTTGACCGGCGCCTACGCCCTGGATGCTGTCAACGATCTGGAACGCGCAGCCGTGGAGCGCCTGGTCCGCACGGACGAGGACACCCGCGAGGAAGTCCGCGAACTCACCGAGACGGCGGCCCTGCTGGCCTCCGGCATTCCCGCCCATGCCCCGCCCGCGGAGCTCAAGGCATCCGTGATGGCCGCCATCCGCAACACCCGGCAGCTCCCGGCGGCCAACGCCGCCGTGGATCCGGCGCTCCGCCGCCGTGCCGGTGCGGCACGCACCGTGGCGGTGCGCCGAAGCGTACTGCGCGGTTTGGCTGCCGCGGCCGCCGTCGTGGCCGTGGCCGCGGCCGGCCTCACCGGTTGGGCCCTGGGGCAGAACAAGGGCGACGCCACCGCCAGCAGCCTTCAATCGCAGCTGGCGGCCGCACAGGCCCAGCAGAACGAATTCCTGACTATTCTGGGCTCCGCCGATGCCAAGGTGGCCACTCAGCGCCTGGGCAACGGCGCCACCATCATGGTTGCGGCGTCAGCCACGGCGGACCGTGCGGCAGTGATGGTGCAGGACATGCCACAACTGCCCGCGGACAAGGTCTACGAATTGTGGTTCATCGCCGGCGACAAGGCAGTCCCCGCGGGCCTCATGGGGGCCCCGGCCGAGGCCGGACCCAGCCTGAGGCTGCTGGATGGGGCCCTCGACGGCGCCAGCCACATCGGCATCACTGTGGAGCCGCACAGCGGATCCGCACAACCAACTACTGACCCGATCCTGCTTCAACAACTGTGATCGGTTCCCTGCGCTGACAGGCGCGGGAGGGAGAGCATCATGGGCACCACAGAGAAACGCCGGCTCGGCCGGCTGGCAGACGTGGGGCCCGGTGCTCTGGCAGGCGTGGTCTCGGCCGCGGTCCTGTTCGGCGTCGCCGAACTGGTGGCGGCGTTCGTGGGCCCGCGGTCCTCACCACTGGTGGCCGTGGGGTCGACGTTCATCGACTTCACGCCGTCGTGGTTGAAGGATTTTGCCGTCGCCACCTTTGGCACCAACGACAAGTTGGTGCTGCTGATCTCCATGGCGGCCGTGGCGGCCGTGGGTGCGGCCCTGGCCGGTGTGCTGGCACGGCGCCGGTTCCCGCTGGGGGCAGCCCTGGTCTTGGGCCTTGCAGTGGTGATGATGGGCTGCGTGCTGACCCGCGCCGGAGCCCGGGTGGTTGACGTCCTGCCCACGCTGGTGGGAACCGCCGCCGGCTTCTGGGCGCTGCTGGCGCTCGTGCGGCGCAGCGCCGATCCCTCCGCCCTTCCATCCCCCGTCCCGGCGCCTTCCCCTGCAGGAACGCCGGATCCAGCGCCCGGGCGCCGCGCCTTCCTGGCGACGGCAGCGGTCCTGGCTGGTGCCGCCGTCGTGCTTGGTGCCGGCGGCAAGGTGCTCAGCGGTGTCCGCAGCGCAGCCTCGAAGGTCCGCGCCGCGCTCAAGCTGCCCACACCGCACCAGGCGGCGGCAGCGCTGCCGGCCGGTGTGCAGGCTCCCGTGGACGGAGTGGGGCCGTTCGTGGTCCCCAATGCCGATTTCTACCGGATCGACACCGCACTGGTGGTGCCGGACATCGATCCCTCCCAGTGGAGCCTGCGCGTGCACGGCATGGTGGAGCAGGAGTTCATGCTCTCCTTCCAGGACTTGTTGGACGCCGAGCTCATCGAGAGCTATGTGACGCTGACCTGTGTCTCCAATGTGGTCGGCGGCAATCTGGCCGGCAATGCCAAGTGGCTCGGCTATCCGCTGCGCGAGGTGCTGGCCCGCGCCAAACCGCTCGCCGGGGCCGACATGGTCCTCTCCACCAGCATCGACGGGTTCAGCGCCTCCACCCCGCTGCCCATCCTCCAGGACGGCCGGGACGCCATCCTGGCGATCGGCATGAACGGCGAACCACTGCCGTTGGAGCACGGCTTCCCCGTCCGGATGGTGGTGCCCGGCCTCTACGGCTACGTCTCCGCCACCAAGTGGGTGGTGGACCTGGAAGTCACCACCTTTGCCGCCAAGACCGGCTACTGGACCACCCGCGGCTGGTCCTCGCACGGCCCGATCAAGACCGCCTCCCGGATCGAGGTGCCCCGCGCCTTGGCCCGGGTGGCCGCCGGCACGGTGGCCGTGGGCGGCACGGCCTGGGCCCAGACGGTGGGCATCTCGGCCGTGCAGGTCCAGCTCGACGGCGGCCCCTGGCAGGACGCCACCCTGGCCGCCGAGGCATCGGTGGACACCTGGCGGCAGTGGTCGCATTCCTTCGACGGCCTCGCCGCGGGCTCGCACAATGTGCGTGTGCGGGCGGTGGATGCCAAGGGCACCCTCCAGACCGAACAGCAGGCCCCGCCGGAGCCGGACGGCTCCACGGGCTGGCACAACATCACCTTCACGGTGGCGTAGCACCCGGGCGTTTTCCTCAGGGCACAGTGGCCTCGATAGACTGGGGGCATGACTGAGACTGCTTCCACAGCCCGCACCGCCCATGGCTTCGGCCTTGCCACCGTCACCGCCGACGGCACCGTACTGGACGTTTGGTTCCCGGCCCCCGCACTGGGCACCGCCGTGGACACCCTCGGACAGGCCCCGGAGGCCGGCACGGAGCTGACCACCCTGGCCGAATCCGGCGCGGATGCCGACCGCGGCACCAGCGCGCAGGTGGTGTTCGCCCAGATCAACCTGGACGCCGCCCCCGAAGACACCGCCGACGCCTACCTGCGCCTGCACCTGCTCTCGCACCGGCTGGTGGCCCCCAACTCGATCAACCTGGACGGCATCTTCGCCAAGCTGCCCAACGTCGTCTGGACCAACTTCGGCCCCGCCGCCGTCGAGGGCTTTGAGCTGGTCCGCGCCAAGCTGCGCCGCCGTGGCACCGTCACCGTCTACGGCGTGGACAAGTTCCCGCGCATGGTGGACTATGTGGTCCCCGCCGGTGTCCGCATCGCCGACGCCGACCGTGTCCGCCTGGGCGCGTACCTGGCCGAGGGCACCACCGTCATGCACGAGGGCTTCGTCAACTTCAACGCCGGCACGCTGGGCGCCTCCATGGTCGAGGGACGCATCTCGGCCGGCGTCGTGGCCGGCGACGGCACCGACGTCGGCGGCGGCGCCTCCATTATGGGCACGCTCTCCGGTGGCGGCAAGGAAAAGATCACCCTGGGCGAGCGCGTCCTCCTGGGCGCCAACTCCGGCGTCGGCATCAGCATCGGCGACGACTCGGTGGTGGAGGCCGGCCTCTACGTCACCGCCGGCACCCGCGTGCGCGTGCACGGCCCCAAGGATGCCAACGGCGAGGACACCTCCGCCATCGTCAAGGCCAGCACGCTCTCCGGCGTTGCCAACCTGCTCTTCCGCCGCAATTCCAGCAACGGCGAGGTGGAGGTGCTGCCGCGCAAGGGGCAGACCGTCGAGCTCAACGCCGCCCTGCACTCCAACTAGGCGGACCTCGGCATGGGCTTCGGACGCCGCTGGCGGGCATTGCTGCTGTGGCTGCTTTGCCTGGTGGCGGTGTCCGCCCTGCTGGTGGCCGGCGGCATCTGGGCCGTCGGCTTCTTCAAACCCTTCGCCGCGCCCCTCGCCGAGGGGTGCCGGGCCATGTCCGGGCAGAGCGGCTTCACCCTCGCCGTCGACCAGACGGAAAACGCCGCGCTGATAACGGCCATCTCCGTGCGCCGCGGCATGCCGGCCCGGGCCGCATCCATTGGGCTGGCGGTGGCGCTGCAGGAGTCCAAGCTGCGCAACATCACCCACGGGGACATGGATTCCCTGGGCTTGTTCCAGCAGCGCCCGTCGCAGGGCTGGGGCACCGAGGCGGAGATCCTCGATCCGCTGCACTCCACCAATGCGTTCTATGACGAGCTGGACACCGTGGCCGGCTATGAGGACATGTCCATCACCGAGGCCGCACAAATCGTCCAGCGCTCCGCATTCCCCGACGCCTACGCCCAGCGGGAGGGCCAAGGCAAGGCGTTTGCCTCCGCCCTGGCCGGCCTCTCCCCGGCATCCCTGGCCTGCACGCTCAAGGACCCTGCTGCCCCCGGCGACCCGGCCGCCGTCGCCGCCGCCCTCGAGCGCGCCTATGGTCCCGTCCAGACCCAGACCGGTCCGGACGGCACGGTGGAGATCACGGCGCCCGCGACCGCCGGCTGGAGCTATGCCCAGTGGGCCGTGGCCAACGCCAATGCGCTCGAACTCACCCAGGTCAGCTTCGAGGGCCAACAGTGGGTCCGCTCAGCCAACGACGGCGGCAAGAACGCAGGCTGGCAGCCGTCCACTGCGGCTCCCGGCCAGGTGGTCCTGACCGTCAACCCCAGCGCCAAGGGCTAGACCAGCAGCTCCACCACCGGCTGCACGAAGCTCAGGAACGTGGGCTCATCTTCCAGCAGATGCTGGCTCATGATCAGCCGGTTGGGCTCGATGAACCACGCGCGCGGCTCGCACAGCGGCATTTCCAGAATGGTCAGCGTGAAATCGCGGGCATTGCGGCCCAGCTCCATCTCGCGGTTCTGCACCAATTCGGCCAGGATCTTCGGCGAGCCCAATGTGTCGCGGCGCGCCGACAACAGCGAGTACTGGCTCTGCTGCTCCCGGGCCCAGCTCAGGGCCGCGCCAAAATGGGCCTGCAGCACCCGCTGGAGTGCGGGCATGGCAGAGAAGGCCGGGAACGACGGCGGCGAGAGCTCCGGTTGCGGGGCGGGATGGCTGGCCAGCAGCGCTGTCCACCACACCTCCCACTGGGCCCGCAGGGCCTCGGTGCCGCCCACATGTGCCGTCAGCTGCTGGTGGTCGGCGGGCCTGATAAGCGGGGAGACATGGCACAAGGAGGGGTTCCCTGCACCACCCAACCCCGTGACATCGCGGATATAAAGTGCCAGAAGCATGGGGCCCGAAGTGTCCATGGTGATGCGCCAGCCCGGACCACCTGTGTGATGCATGATGCTGCCTCCACGGCCGGTGATCGACCACCAGCCACTTCTTAAGAGTTTACTCCGCCGCGGCATCCATGAGGGATTCAAGGTGGGTCCGCAAGGTGGCCAGCGCAGCCTCTCCCCCGGCCCATTCCGGCTGCACCAGCATGTGCAGGCCCAAGCCATCCACCACTGCCATCAGCCGCTCCGCCTCCATCAGCGGGACCAGCGATGCACGGGCGGCGCCGGAATCAAGCAGCCGCAGGATGACGCGGCCCACCGCCGCGGCCGTGCCCCGGTAGCTCTCCTGCCCGGCCGTGTGCAGGTGCGGGTTGGTGCGTGCCGCCAGCGCAAACGACAGCAGCACAGTGGCCTCCTCCTGGCGGACCTCGTCGAGGGGCAGCAGCTGGGCCAGCACGTCCAGGCTGGCGTCAAGCAGCGCCTCCACCGACTCGTACTCGCTCTCCTCCAGCGGAAGCAGCAATTCCTCCACCCGGGCCTGGATGCGGGCCGACACCAGCCGGAACGCAAAGTCCATCAGTTCGGGCTGGTTGGCAAAGTAGTGCCGCACCGAGCCCAGGGCCAGGTCCGCCTCCTTGGCCACGGTGCGCAGCGACGCGGCCGCGAACCCGTCGCGGCGCACCACGCGGAAGAGGGCATCGGCCACGTCTTCGCGGCGCGCATCGGCATCAACAATTTTGGGCATGGTTCTTTCTTAGCATGCCTGTGGCACGGTTCGCCGCCGCGGCATCCCCGTCCGATGGCTCCAACTTGGCTCCCCAAACGTCACTTCGCTCCGTTGGGGCCCCTCGCCAACTAGGCTTGGGGGCATGAAAGTTTTGGTTACCGGAGGAACCGGTTACATCGGCTCGCACACTGTCCTTTGCCTCCTGGAGGCCGGCCACCAGGTGGTGGTTCTCGACAATCTGGTCAACTCCTCCCGGGAGTCAATGGTCCGTGTCCAGGAGCTGACCGGCAAGACCGTCGCCTTCCATGAGGTGGATCTGCTGGACGAGGCCGCCGTGGACTCCGTGTTCGCCGCCCACGAGGCCGACGGCGGGATCGACTCCGTCATCCACTTTGCCGGACTCAAGGCCGTCGGGGAATCCGTGCAGCAGCCGCTGCGCTACTACCACAACAACGTCACCGGAACCATCAACCTGCTCCGCGTGATGGATGCCCGCCAGGTCCGCTCGGTCGTCTTCAGCTCCTCCGCCACGGTCTACGGCGACAGGAACCCCATCCCGTACATCGAGAAGATGGACATTGGCGCCAACAACCCCTACGGGCGCACCAAGGAGCAGATCGAGGACATCCTCTCCGACATCGCCGCCGCGGACCCGCGCTGGCATATCGCCCTGCTGCGCTACTTCAACCCGGTGGGCGCGCACGAGTCCGGCCGCATCGGCGAGGATCCGCTGGGCATCCCCAACAATCTGGTGCCCTTCATCGCCCAGGTCGCCGTGGGCCGGCGCGAAAAGCTGATGGTCTTCGGCGACGACTACGACACACCGGACGGCACCGCGCTGCGCGACTACATCCACGTCATGGACCTCTCCGAGGGCCACGTGGCAGCCGTGGACCACGTGGCCAAGCACGAGGGCGTGTTCCGCTGGAACCTCGGCTCCGGCATCGGATCCTCCGTCTTTGACGTCCTGCACGCCTTTGAGCGCGCCGTGGGACACCCACTGCCCTACGAGGTGGGTCCGCGCCGGGCCGGGGACCTCCCCGCCTTCTGGGCCGATTCATCCTCGGCCCTGGCGGATCTGGGCTGGTCCACCGTCAAGACCCTCGACCAGATGTGCGAGGACCACTGGCGCTGGCAGAAGAACAACCCCGCCGGCTACGCCCCCGCGCCGTAGCCCCGGGCCCGCTGGGCAGTCCGTCCGGGATTTTTCCCGCGACTGTGCCGCGACGGCCGTTGTGCGGCCTGCGGCATCGGGTCGCCGGTTTCAAACGTTCCATGACGCCGCTTCCCGTTTGGGATGCAGTCGTGGACGCATCCCAAACGGGAAGCGGCGTCATGGATGCAGTTGTGCGTCCTGGATCGACCCCCCGAGCAACGTTAAACGGCGGCGGCCGGCCTCCCTTTCGGGAAGCCGGCCGCCGTCGTCGTTGCTGGTCTCGCTAGCGCGAGGGGTACATGCGCTCCGCTTCGCCCGTGTAGAGCTGGCGCGGGCGGCCGATCTTGGTCTGCGGGTCCTTCATCATTTCGCGCCACTGGGCAATCCAGCCCGGCAGGCGGCCGATGGCGAAGAGGACGGTGAACATCTTCTCCGGGAAGCCCATGGCCTTGTAGATCAGGCCGGTGTAGAAGTCCACGTTCGGGTACAGGCGGCGGGAGATGAAGTACTCATCCGTCAGGGCCACCTCTTCCAGACGCATGGCGATGGCCAGCAGCTCATCGTTGCCGCCCAGCTTCTCCAGGATCTCGTGGGCCGTGGCCTTGACGATCTTGGCACGCGGATCGTAGTTCTTGTAGACGCGGTGCCCGAAGCCCATGAGCTTCACACCGGCTTCCTTGTTCTTCACGCGCTCGACGAACTTCTCGACGGGCTCGCCGCTGGCCTGGATCTGGCGCAGCATGTTCAGCACGGCCTCGTTGGCACCGCCGTGCAGCGGGCCAAAGAGGGCGTTGATGCCGGCGGAGACGGAGGCGAACATGTTCGCGTTCGCGCTGCCGACCAGGCGGACGGTGGAGGTGGAGCAGTTCTGCTCGTGGTCCGCGTGCAGGATCAGCAGCAGGTCAAGGGCCTTGACCACCACCGGATCCATTTCGTACGGCTCGGCCGGCAGGCCGAAGCTCAGGCGCAGGAAGTTCTCCACCAGGCTCATGGAGTTGTCCGGGTAGAGCATCGGCTGGCCGATGGACTTCTTGTGCGCGTAGGCCGCGATCACGGGCAGCTTGGCCATCAGGCGGATGGTGGCCATTTCCACCTGCTCGTCGTCGAACGGGTCCAGCGAGTCCTGGTAGAACGTGGACAGCGCCGAGACGGCCGAGGAGAGCACCGGCATCGGGTGCGCGTCGCGCGGGAAGCCGCCGAAGAAGCCCTTCAGGTCCTCGTGCAGCAGCGTGTGGCGGCGGATCCGCTGGTCAAAGGCGGCCAGCTCTGCCGGGGTCGGCAGGTTGCCGTAGATGAGCAGGTAGGACACTTCCAGGAAGCTGGAGTGCTCCGCCAGTTCTTCGATCGGGTATCCGCGGTAGCGCAGGATGCCCGCATCGCCGTCGATGTAGGTGATGGCGGACGTGGTGGCGGCCGTGTTCACAAAACCGGGGTCGAAGGTGACCGCGCCGGTGTCCTTGAGCAGCTTGGAAACGTCGTAGCCGTCATTGCCTTCGGCGGCCTTGATCCGCGGAAGATCCAGCTCTCCGCCGTCGTAGCGCAGGGTGGCGCTCGTCGATTCAGTCATGGAGTCCCCTTCATGAGGTAGCCCTGCCAGTTGGCAGAGACCGTGTTTAGCTCTATGAACGCCTGCCCGGCCGGTCCCCCATCTGCACCGGGCAGTGGGGCGCCGCGGCACAGCAGCGTGCATAGACTTCTATGAATGAAAATACCGCCCCGGGACCCATCTTCACTAATCCGCGGCCCGCACATGACCTGCGGCACAGCGGCGTCAGCGGCCGGCGGCAGCCGCCAGCAGGCGCCCGACGGCGGCATCGATCCGCTCATCCGAGCCGGTCAGCGCCACCCGGATGAAGCCGTTGCCGGCCTCGCCGTAGAAGACGCCCGGACCTGCCACGATGCCCAGCTCCGCCAGGCGGCCGATGATGGTCCAGGTGTCCTCGCCGGCGCTGCACCACAGGTACAGTCCGGCCTCCGAATGTGAAATCTCCAGGCCGAAGGCCTCAAGGGCCGGCACCAGACGGCCACGCCGGGCGCGGTACAGGGCCTTCTGCTCCGACACGTGTGCGTCGTCGGCCAGGGCCACGCGCATGGCCTCCTGCACCGGGAACGGCACGATCATGCCGGCGTGCTTGCGGCTGTTGACCAGGTTGGCCATGATGGCCGAGTCCCCGGCCACAAAGGCGGCGCGGTAGCCGGCCACGTTGGACTGCTTGCTCAGCGAGTACACGGCCAGCAGGTTCTCGGTGGACCCGCCGGAGACCTCCGGGGCCAGGATGCTCGGCACCGGCGATCCGCCGCGCTCGGGGTCCCACTCGCCCCAGCCCAGTTCCGCGTAGCACTCGTCGGAGGCGACGACGGCGCCCACCTCGCGTGCCTGCGCCACCAGGGCCCGCAGGGAGGCGGCGTCGCGCACGATGCCGGTGGGGTTGCCGGGCGAGTTGACCCAGATGAGCCGCACGCGGGCGCGGGTGGCGTCGTCGAGCTCGTCCAGCGAATCCGCCGCAACGGCAGTGGCGCCCACCAGGAGCGCACCGATGTCATAGGTGGGGTAGGCCACCGTGGGGCGGACGACGACGTCGCCGGCGCCCAGTCCCAGCAGCAGCGGCAGCCAGGCCACCAATTCCTTGGAACCTACGGTGGGCATGACGTCGGCCGGGTCCAGCCCGGGCACGCCGCGGCGGCGGGCAAACCAGTCCACAATGGCCTGGCGCAGCGCGGGGGTGCCGTGCGTCGTCGGGTAGCCCGGCGCGTCGGCGGCGGCCACCAGGGCCGCCCGGATGAGCTCCGGGGTGGGATCCACGGGCGTGCCGATGGACAAGTTCACCACACCACCGGGATGCTTGGCGGCGGCGGCCAGGTAAGGGGCCATCGCGTCCCAGGGGTACTCGGGCAGCTGCAGGCCAAAGCCCGCGGTGGTTCCGGCAGTCATGGCGAGGTACTAGTCCTGGTTCTGGGGCGGCAGGGCGGCAATGAAGGCGTGGTCGCGGTGGGTGTTGCCAATCTTGGCCGCACCGCCCGGGGAGCCCAGATCGTCAAAGAACTCGACATTGGCCTTGTAGTACTCCGCCCACTCGTCCGGGGTGTCGTCCTCGTAGTAGATGGCCTCAACCGGGCACACGGGCTCGCAGGCACCGCAGTCCACGCACTCGTCGGGGTGGATGTAGAGGGAGCGCTCACCTTCATAGATACAGTCCACGGGGCATTCCTCAATACATGCCTTGTCCTTGACATCCACGCACGGCTGCGCAATTACATACGTCACGTCCCGACCTTCCTGCTCAGAAATCCTTGCCCTGACACGGGCTGGGCTTAGCATCATTATCCCCCACACCCGGCGCCGCCACGAACATGCAAGACCTAGTATGAACAGGTGAACGAGGCCGTAAAGAGAATCCGCGCCCTGCCGCTGGGCACCCGCGTGGTGGTCCGCTATGCATACGACGGCGGCGCCACCGATGCGCTCGGCGAGCTGCTGGCGGTGGACGGCGCCACGGCCACCGTGCGCACCCGGCGCGGGGACGCCGTCGTGCCCTTGGCCGACGTGCTCCTGGCCAAGGAAGTGCCGCCCGCCCCGGCCCCGCGGGCGCGGCGGATCCCGGAGCCGTAGCCGGCCGGGACTATGCCCGCGCCGGTTCCACCGATTCCGGCAGCTTCTTCATGCCCAGCAGCGGGGAGAACAGCAGGGGCAGCGCCGGCAGCAGCCCGCCGGCCGCGGCCACCCAGAGCGCACCTGAGAGCCCCAGCCAACCGGCCAGCAGCCCGGCCGACAGCGCGGCCAGGGGTATGACGCCGAACACGACGAAGCGGATGGAGGCGTTCATCCGCCCCAGCAGCCGCGGCGGGCAGACCCGCTGGCGCATGGTGACCTGCAGAATGTTGTAGACCAGCGTGGCGAAGCTGGCGATGAACTCGGCCGCCACCAGCAGCGCCAGGGCCGGCCAGCCCGGACCGGCCAGCAGCGTCAGCGGCAGCCCCAGCATGGCGGCGCCCCCGGCGACGGCGGCCAGCGGGATCAGGGTCCCCTCCCCCACCCTGCGGCCCAGCCACGGCGCGGCCAGCGCCCCCAGCAGTCCGCCCACCGACCCCACGGACAGGGCCACGCCCAGCCCGGCCGGGCCCAGGCCGAGCTCGCGCAGCACCAGGACGGGCGTGAGCGTGTAGAGGATGGTGGAGAAGGTGTTGAAGCCTGCGGTGGCCAGCACAATCCGGCTGATCAGCGGATGCCGCACCACAAAGGACAGACCCTCCCTGATCTCGGCGGCCAGCGGTGCCCGGCCTTCCATCGGGACCAGCACCTCACCGACGCGGGTCCTGGCCAGGAAGAGCGCACTGGCCAGATAGCCCAGTGACTCGCCGATGAACAGCAGCGGTGCACTGGCCACGGCCAGCAGCGCCCCGCCCAGGGCCGGGCCGCCGATCCGGGAGATTTGCGCCGTGGTTTCCAGCTTGGCGTTGGCCTCGGCCACCGCCGGCCCCGGGACCAGGATGGGCACGATGCTCTGGTAGGAGACGTCGAAGAACACCGTCGCCACACCCACCACGGCGGCCACCAGATAGAGCTGCCACATCATCAGCACGTCCAGCCACCACAGCAGCGGGATGGCGGCCATGGCCGCCATCCGCACCAGGTCAGCGGCGATCATCACCTTGCGCTTGAGCCAGCGGTCCACCCAGGCACCGGCCGGCAGCCCCACCAGCAGGAATGCCGCGGTGGCGGCCGCGTTCAGCGCCCCCACCTCGAATGCGGTGGCGCCCAGCAGCGACACGGCCAGCACGGGGAACGCCAGCAGGCCCAGCTGGGCACCCAATTGCGAGAGCGTCTGGCCTGACCAAAAGCGCAGGAAGTTTCCGTCGGTGGACAGCGACGGCGCCGTACTGGCGGAGGTGGTCATGGTTCGAGTCTGGGCAAGTCATTGGGTTTTGTCAATCACTTGAGATCGCCCCGGCCCGGTGGCCGCGGCATGGCCCTACACTGGAGCCATGGACGATGCGGAGGCCAGAGCCAGGGCACTGAGTTCTCCGGTGCGCCTGCGGATCCTGCGGCTGTGCCTGCACCAGGGGCGCACCAACAAGGAACTGGCCGATGCCCTGGCCATGAACCCCGCCACCGCGCTGCACCACGTGCGCACGCTGCTGGCCACGGGTTTCCTGGCGGCCGGGGACATGCGCACGGGGCGGCGGGGCGCCCGCGAAATCCCGTACCGGGCCACGCGGCTGTCCTGGAGCACCCCCGTGGAGAACATCTCCCCCGTCCTGGTGGAGACGTTCCTGCAGGAGATCAGCGGGCTGGAGCCCGCCGAGATGGATGTCTCGCGGCTGGGGCTGAAGCTGAACAAGGCGCACCAAAAGCAAATGCAGGACCGCATCGGGGCGCTGCTGCAGGAGTATGCGGACATGCCGGCCGACGCCGACGGCGAGCCCACGTCCATCTTTTTTGTGCACCACCCCGACCGGGCCGGCCAGGCCACCACCGGGCAGGCCGACGGCCGGCATCCGGCCGGGCCGGCACCGGAGGGGCGCTAGAACCGCGCGGCGTCCCGGCGCAGCACGGAGCGGCAGATGAGGGCCGCGATGGGCGTGGCCACGGCGATCCCGTACAGCCAGACATTGCCCTGCAGGTTGGCCACAATCAGGCCCAGCCCGCCGCGCGGAATGGAGAGGATGCCGGCCACCGCGTAGGCGACGGCGCCGACGGCGAGGGACACCCAGATGCGCCGGCCCCACAGCCCGGCCACCAGGGCCAGGCTGAGCAGCAGGAGCAGCGCGGCCGCGGCACCCAGCGGCAGCACGCCACCGCTGGTGTACAGGGCCTGGCCGTGCAGCGCCGTACCCAGCAGGCCGGCCCCCAGGCCGGCGCCCACCGCAGCGGCGGCAGCGCCAGCAGCCGACGGGCGCACCGCCGCACTCCGGTGGGCGGCGGCCGGCCGGTGCGCGGGGGCAGTGTCCGCGTGCGCGGCCGGCACAGCCAACTTTTGAAACTCCTCGGTCCCGCTGATGTCCTTCCAAACATCGTCGGAGAGTGCGTACCGGTCCCCCGCCACGGTGACCTGGGTGCGGTGCGACAGCATGGCCGCCGCCTTGGCCGCCTTGGCCGCCTTGTCGCCGTGCACCGCAATCCGCGCCGCATCCGGGTCCAGCGGACGTTCGGGGCGGTCGCTGACGATCGTGAACACCGAGGAAACCTGCCACGGGGCCAGCAGCCCATCGGGGCCCTCGGCCGCCAGTTCGAGGGCACGGATGGCGAGCTCGTGGGTGCGGATGTGGTCCGGGTGGCCGTAGCCGCCGTCGGCCGCGTAGGTGACGACGGCGTGCGGACGCAGGGCGCGGATGAGCCGGGCGGCATGGGCCGCCACCTCATCCAGCGGGGCCCTGGACAGCGACCCCGCCAGGACGGTGTCCGCGGGCATGGCCCGGCCGTCCGGCCCCCACTGCATGCCGGAGTCCCGGTACAGGGTGTCGGTGCCGTCGCCGGCGGCCCCGGCGCCGAGCCAGTGGTGCTCGTGCACGCCCAGCGCCGCGAGGGCACCGGCCAGTTCGTGTTCGCGTTCGGCGGCCAGGCCCGCTCCGCCGTCGGTGGCCCCCTGGCCCACCTCAAGATGGGCCAGCTCCGGCCCGATCACCTCGCCCAGCTCCCCGCGGGTGCAGGTCAGCAGGGCCACCCGCGCCCCGAGCTGGACGTAGCGGGCCATGGTGGCGCCCGTGACGAGGGTTTCATCGTCCGGATGGGCGTGGATGAACAGCAGCCGGGGCGTCTGGGAGTCCGGCACATGCGCCGGCGGGCGCGTTAACGGCAGCAACCCGCCCCAAGGGTTGCCGGGGGCGGGTTGCGGGTGCGTCATGGATCCATCTTGTCAGGAATGTAGCCACGCAGTGGACAAACCAGTGGACACGACAGATCGAACCAAACGCACTAAGCCGTGGTGCTAGGCCTTGGCGCGGGCGCGGGTGGCCTTGGCGCGCTCGGAAGCGTCCAGGATGAGCTTGCGGATGCGGATGGACTCCGGGGTGACCTCCACGCACTCGTCCTCGCGGGCGAATTCCAGGGACTCTTCCAGGGTCAGGTTCCGCGGCGGGGTCAGGTTCTCGAAGGTGTCCGAGGAAGCGGCACGCATGTTGGTGAGCTTCTTTTCCTTGGTGATGTTCACATCCATGTCATCGGCGCGGGAGTTCTCGCCAACGATCATGCCCTCGTAGACCTCGGAGGTGGGCTGGACGAAGAACGAGCCGCGCTCCTGCAGGTTGATCATGGCGAACGGCGTCACGACGCCGGCGCGGTCGGCCACCATGGAGCCGTTGGTGCGGTACTCGATCGGGCCGGCCCAGGGCTCGTAGCCCTCGGAGATGGAGGCCGCGATGCCGGCACCGCGGGTGTCGGTCAGGAAGCGCGTGCGGAAACCGATCAGGCCACGGGCCGGAACGATGAATTCCATGCGGCACCAGCCGGTGCCGTGGTTGGCCATGTTGGTCATGCGGCCCTTGCGGGCGGCCATCAGCTGGGTCACGGCGCCAAGGTATTCCTCGGGCACGTCGATGGTCATGTGCTCCATCGGCTCGTGGGTCTTGCCATTGATGGTCTTGGTCACAACCTGCGGCTTGCCCACGGTCAGCTCGAAGCCTTCGCGGCGCATCTGCTCCACGAGGATGGCCAGGGCCAGCTCGCCACGGCCCTGGACTTCCCAGGCGTCGGGACGCTCGGTGGGCAGAACCCGAATGGAGACGTTACCGACCAGTTCCTTGTCCAGACGGTCCTTCACCTGGCGTGCGGTGACCTTGGCGCCCTTGACGCGGCCGGCCAGCGGGGAGGTGTTGATACCGATGGTCATGGAGATGGCCGGGTCGTCAACGGTGATCAGCGGCAGCGGCTGCGGGTTTTCGAGGTCCGTCAGGGTCTCACCAATGGTGATGTCCTCGATACCGGCAACGGCGACGATCTCGCCGGGGCCTGCGGACTCGGCCGGCACACGGGTCAGTGCCTGGGTGGCCAGCAGTTCGGTGATCTTGACGGGCTTGATGGAACCGTCGTGGCGGGCCCAGGCAACGGTCTGGCCCTTGCGCAGGGTGCCGTTGAAGATGCGCAGCAGAGCCAGGCGGCCCAGGAACGGGGAGGCGTCCAGGTTGGTCACGTGGGCCTGGAGGACACCGTCCGGGTTGTAGGTGGGGGCCGGGATGTGCTCGATGATGGTCTTGAACAGCGGCTCAAGGTCCTCGTTGTCCGGGGCGGCACCGTTCTCGGGCTGCGTCAGGGAGGCGCGGCCCAGCTTGCCGGAGGCGTAGACAACCGGCACGTTCAGCACGGCGTCCAGGTCCAGGTCCGGAACCTCGTCGGCCATGTCCGAAGCCAGACCCAGCAGCAGGTCCATGGACTCGGCGACAACCTCGTCGATGCGGGCGTCGGGGCGGTCGGTCTTGTTGACCAGCAGGATCACGGGCAGCTTGGCGGCCAGCGCCTTGCGCAGCACGAAGCGGGTCTGCGGCAGCGGGCCCTCGGACGCGTCAACCAGCAGCACGACGCCGTCAACCATGGACAGGCCGCGCTCGACCTCGCCACCGAAGTCGGCGTGGCCCGGGGTGTCGATGACGTTGATGGTCATGACCGTCTCCGGGGAGGAGGGTCCGTTGTAGGCCACGGTGGTGTTCTTGGCCAGAATCGTGATGCCCTTTTCGCGTTCCAGGTCACCGGAGTCCATCACACGCTCTGCAACCACGCCGTGCTCGGCGAAGGAGTGCGTCTGCTTGAGCATGGCGTCCACCAAGGTGGTCTTGCCATGGTCAACGTGCGCCACGATGGCGACATTGCGCAGGTCATTGCGCGAGGCAGTGTTGACGGTGGTTTCAGTCATGCGGAAAGACTCGTTTCAGTATGGTCCTGGCCCGACGGCCCGCAAGGGCCATGGCAGAAACTCACAATAGATGGTGGGCCGCGAATATCGGCAGATAACACCATTCTAGACCGTCAGGCAAAAAATGGCCTAAACACCCTATCCCATCGCGACGAAAAACGCAGCGTGCGGCGCAAGAAGGGTGCCGTTCACCGCATCCGGGCGTGGCTCGCCGCAGCAATGGAGCCGTTGGCAATGTCGGCTGGCTATAGTGTGCGTTGTCAGCACTCCAGCAGTGAAGGAACCCAGCATGGCCGGCGCAAGAACAGTACGCAGTTGGGCGGCTGCCCTGGCGTGTGCCGTGGCGCTGTCGGGCTGCGGGATCGGCGCCGCCGGCCAGCGCCCGCTCGCGGCCGGAACGGCTCCCGAGGCGTCTGCCACGGCCTCCGCCAGCGCCAGCATCCCGCGGGTGGATGAGGTCAACCCCGCGCCCGACGGAATCCGCGCCAAGGGCAACAGTGCGCCGGACGAGGCCGTCACCCCCTGGGACCTCCCCGCCGGCTCGCTCTACCAAAATCCCGCCAGCGGCCGGCGGGAAATCATCGACCCCACGGTGGCCCAATCCGTCGTGCTGATGGGCGATTCCCAGTCCGCGGGTGCGGCGGGGGTCCAGGGTCCGAACACGTGGGTGCAGCGTGCCCTCGCGGCACAGGGCTACAAGGTGCAGTTCTTTGGTGCAGGCGGCACGGGATTCGTCGCGCGGACCACCCTTTCCCCCAACTATCCGGACGCGGTGGAGAGCGGGCGGGCACTCCTCCCCTATGGCAACCCGGCGCTGGTGGTGGTCGAGGGCGGCGGAAACGATGCCGGCCGCGGCGTGACCGACGCCCAGATCCTCGCCAACGCCACACGTCTGGTGAAGGACCTGAAGTCCAGCTACCCGGCGTCGAAGTTCCTGCTCATCGGCACCCTGGCCAAAGGCGCCGCCAACGGCGGCGGCCGGCGCACCCAGATTGATGACCTGCTGGCCGGTTTTGCCCGCAGCAACGGGCTGGCCTTCATCGGCCCCGGAGACTGGGTGACCCGCTACGGCGTGGCCGCCAAGCTGGCCGACGGCGTGCACCTGACCGCCGAGGGGCACCAGGTGCTGGGCGGCGTGCTGGCGGGGCAGTTGAAGGCCCTGGGCCTGAACGGGCCCCCGCCCAAGCAAACGCCCAGCCAACCGCCCAGATAGCCGCACGACGGCGCCGGGCGGGCCCCGGAGGTCCGGAACCCGCCCAGCGGATGGTGCCTGTCCGGCGGCCCGGGCGGCAGCGGGCTCCTAGGCGGCGTCCGAAGCAAGCTCCAGCCGGGAACCCGGGATGGCGTCGAGCAGATCGCGCGTGTACTGCTTGGCCGGGGCGTTGAACACCTCATCGGTGCTGCCGGTCTCCACGATCTTGCCCGTCTCCATGACGCAGACATGGTCGGCAATCTGGCGCACCACGGCAAGGTCGTGCGTGATGAACATGTACGTCAGCCCGAGCTCGGCCTGCAGATCCGCCAGCAGGTTCAAAATCTGCGCCTGGACCAGCACGTCAAGGGCCGAGACGGCTTCATCGCAGATCACCACCTCCGGGTCCAGGGCCAGCGCCCGGGCAATGGCAACCCGCTGGCGCTGGCCGCCGGAGAGTTCATTGGGGAAGCGCGCCATGGAAGAGGCGGGCAGCGCCACCTGGTCCAGGAGCAGGCGGACCTTTGCCTCCCGGCTTTTCCTGTCCCCGATCCCATGGACCCGCAGCGGCTCCTCGATGGTCCTAAAGATGTTGTACATCGGATCCAGGGACCCGTAGGGGTCCTGGAAGATCGGCTGCACCCGCCGGCGGAAGTTGAACAGGGACTTCTTGTCCAGGGCCGTCAGATCCACGCCATCAAAAATGATGTTTCCCCCCGTGGGCTTCTCCAGGTTCAGCACCATCTTGGCCACTGTGGATTTGCCCGAACCGGACTCCCCCACCACTGCCACGGTGGTGCCGCGCTTGATGGTGAAGGAGACATCGTCCACGGCCTTGAACTCCGAGGTCCCCCTGAGCCCGCCGCGCAGCGTGTACACCTTGGTGAGGTTCTTGACCTGGATGATGTCATCGGTGGCGGCCGCCACGGCCGCCGACGGCGCCAACACCTCGGCCGACTCCCGTCCCACGGCCTTCGCCGACTGGATCCGCTTCGAGGCCAGGGACGGCGCGGAGGCCACCAGGCGCTGGGTGTACGGGTGGCGCGGATTGCGCAGGATCTCCAGCGCCGGGCCGGACTCCACCACCGCTCCCTTGTACATCACGACGACCTTTTCGGCGCGTTCGGCCGCGAGGCCCAGATCGTGGGTGATCAGCAGGACGGCGGTGCCCAGCTCGGCCGTCATCGCGTCCAGGTGGTCCAGGATCTGGCGCTGCACCGTCACGTCCAGCGCCGACGTCGGTTCGTCGGCGATCAGGAGCCGGGGGCTGCAGGAGAGCCCGATGGCGATCAGAGCCCGCTGGCGCATGCCGCCGGAAAACTCGTGCGGATACTGCTTCGCCCGGCGGGCGGCGTCGGGCAGCCCGGCGTCGGCCAGCACCTCGGCCACCTGCGCATCGATGTCCTTGCGGGCGAGGTTGTTGGCCTTGAGCGTTTCCTTGACCTGGTAGCCGATTTTCCACACCGGATTCAGATTGGACATGGGATCCTGCGGCACCATGCCGATGGACCGGCCCCGCAGTTCCACGATGCGTTTGCTGTTGGCCTGGGCCAGGTCCTCGCCGTCGAACAGGATCTGGCCGCCGCTGACACGCCCGTTGGCGGGCAGCAGCCCAATGGCGGCCAACGCCGTCGTCGATTTTCCGGAGCCGGATTCGCCCACGATCGCCACGGTTTCACCGGGTATGATGGTCAGGTTGGCGTTCCGCACGGCGGCAACGTCGCCGGATGCGGTGCTGAAGGTGATGGCCAGGTCGCGGATCTCCAGCAGCGGACGCGGTGCACCGCCATCCGTGGCGGAGATGCGAACCGGGGTTAGGAGGGTATCTTCGCTCATCGTTTACGGGCCTTCGGGTCAAGAGCATCACGCACGGCATCGCCCAGCATGATGAAACTCAGTACGGTGATCGACAGGGCCAAGGCTGGCCATAAAAGCGTCGACGGATTGTTGCGCAGTGAGCTCTGCGCCGCGGCGATATCGTTGCCCCACGACATCACGGAGCCCGGCAGGCCGATGCCCAGGAAGGACATGGTCGCCTCCGCCACGATGTAAATGCCCAGCGAAACCGTGGCAATGACAATGACCGGTGACAGCGAGTTCGGGATGACGTGGGTGAGCAGCACCTTGCCCCGGGACACGCCCAGGGACCGGGCCGCCACCACGAAGTCCGCATTGCGGACCTCAATGACTGCCCCGCGGGTAATGCGGGCAATCTGGGGCCAGCCCAGGACCACCAGCGTGATGACGACCGTCCAGACGCTGCGGTTCTCGCGGATGGCCGGCAGTGAATTGATCACGATGGCGCCCAGGATCAGCGGCAAGGCGAAAAAGATGTCACCGATGCGGGCCAGCACCGAATCAATCCAGCCGCCGTAGAAGCCGGCCACGGCACCGGCGGTGCCGCCAATGAGCAGGACGCCCAGGGTGGAGAACACGCCAACGGTCAGCGAGGCCTGGGTTCCGTGGATCAGCCTCGAATAGACGTCGCAGCCCTGCAGGGTGAACCCGAGCGGATGGCCGCTGGCCGGACCGGCGTTGGAGTTGATGAGGTCGCACTCCGTGGGCGAGGCCTGGGCAAACAGACCCGGCAGGAAGGCGACCACGACGACGAGCAGGATCAGCAATGCGGAAACCACAAAGAGGGGCTGGCGGCGGAGGTTCCGCCACGCCTCCGCCCATAGGCTCAGCGGTGCAGCCTGTTCGTTGAGCTGGTCAGTGCCGTGCAGCGGCGTCGCACTAATGTCTGCGACGAAATGTTCAATCACATAGGTGTTTTGGATTTTCTCAGGCATAACGAATCCTTGGGTCTAGCCAGGCATAAAGCAGGTCAACCAACAAATTTGCGAGGACAAACACCAGAACAAGGACGCTGACGATGGAAACCACCATCGGTCCCTCGCCGGCAAGCACCGCCTTGTAAAGCGTATTGCCCACACCGGGAACGTTGAAGATGCCCTCTGTGACAATGGCCCCGCCCATCAGGCCGCCGAGGTCGGCACCCAGAAAAGTGACGACGGGGATCATGGAGTTCCGCAGAATGTGCACGATGATGACCCGGGGCCGCGAGAGGCCCTTGGCCGTGGCCGTGCGCACGTAGTCGGCATTCATGTTTTCCAGCACGCTGGTGCGGGTCAGCCGCAGGACGTAGGCGAACGAAACGAGCCCCAGCACGATGGCGGGAAGCAGCAAATCGCCCCAGTCGGCGGCGCTGCCGACCGTGGGCTTGGCCCAGCCGAGCTTCACGCCAACCACAAACTGCAGCAAGAACCCGAGAACAAAAACGGGGATGGCAATGACCACCAGAGAGGCAATGAGCACTGAGCCATCAAAGAGCTTCCCCTTGCGCAGTCCGGCGATGACGCCGAAGGTGACACCGAAGACTGCCTCAATGGCCAAGGCCAGCACGGCCAGCCGGGCCGTGACGGGGAAGGCCTGGCTCAGGACCGCGGCGATCGGACGGCCGGAGAAGCTGGTGCCCAGATCGAACGTCAGCAGGTTCTTCAGGTAGATGCCGTACTGGACGACGAACGGCTGGTCCAAATGGTATTGGGCCGTCAGCTGGGCCGCGACGGCGGGGCTGATGGGTTTTCCGCCGGACAAGGCGTCGATCGGACTGCCCGACATGGAGAAAACCAGAAAATAGACAAGCAACGTGGCCCCGAAAAATACGGGAATAACATGGAGCGCACGCCGGAGGATAAACCTTTGCATTACAGGATCCTTTTGGAATCGGTGTAACCAAAAGGGGTATGCATAAACACCCTTTTGGCAATGTACAAATACGGACGGCAAGGGGGCCTGGCGGTGGCCGGACCCCATTGCCGCCCGTTACATGGTTATTTGCCCGCGATGTTGTAGTAGAGCGGGACACCATTCCAGCCGAAGTCGACTCCGCTGACGTTGTTGCTCCAGCCACCCGTCTGGGAGGCATACCAGAGCGGGATCACCGGCAGATCCTTGAACAGGATCTCCTGGGCCTGGTTGAGGACCTTGGTGCCGTCCGCGGCACTGCCGGCGGCCAGGCCGGACTTCAGCGCGGCGTCGAACGCGGGGCTCGTGTAGTCGCCGTCGTTCGAACCAGCACCCGTGGCGTACAGTGGGCCGAGGAAGTTGTACAGCGACGGGTAGTCACCCTGCCAGCCGGCGCGAGATGCCCCGGTCAGCGACTTCTTCTTGACGTCGTTGCGCAGTTCCTTGAAGGTCGAGTACGGCTTGCCCTCGGCATTGATGCCCAGTGCGTTCTTGATCTGGTTGGCTGCAGCGTCAACCCATTCCTTGTTTCCGGCGCCGTCGACGTTGTAGGCCAGGGTGAAGGTCGAACCATCCCACGGGGTGATGGCGTTCGCCTGGTCCCAGAGCTTCTTGGCAGCGGCCGCGTCGTACGTGAGCACATCCGACCCCGGGATATCGGCGCTGTAGCCCTCGATGACCGGAGCGGTGAAGTCCTTGGCCGCCTTCTTCGTGTTGTTGAAGATCTTGTCGATGATCAGGTCGCGGTCAATGGACTTGGAGATGGCCTGGCGGCGCAGCTGCCCCGCCTCACCCTGGAAAGCGGGCAGGTAGCTGGGGATGGTCAGCGTGGAGTTGCCCGCATAGGCCTTGACGATGCTGCGATCGCCCAGATCCTGCTGGAAGGACTTGATGCTGCTGGCCGGAATGCCGTCCAGTACGTCCAGGTTGTCGGCCAACAGGTCCTGGTAGGCCGCATCCGGGGTGGTGTAGATCTTGAAGGTCACGCCGGCATTCTTCGCCTTGCGCGGACCCTCGTAGTTCGGGTTCGGCACCAGGTCCAGCTGCGTGTTGTGCTGCCAGTCCTTGAGCAGGTACGGACCGTCGCCAACGGGCTTCTCGCCGTACGCCTTGGGGTCCTTGATCGCGGCGTCCGGCAGCGGGAAGAACGCCGTGTAGCCCAGGCGCAGCGTCCAGTCGGACTCGGCCTGGTTGAGCTTGACCGTGAACGTCGTGTCGTCAACCAGCTTCAGTCCGGACATGGTCGCCGCGGTGGGTGCCGCCGTCTTGCCGTCTGCCGCCATGGCACTGACCGCGTCATAGCCTTCGATGGACTCGAAGAAGTAGGAGTTCAGCTGGGCGTTGGTGCTCAAGGCACCGAAGTTCCAGGCGTCCACGAAGTTCTTGGCCGTGATGGGCGAGCCGTCGCTGAACTTGTGCCCGCTCTTGATCTTGATGGTGTAGTTCTGCGAATCGGTGCTCGAGATCGAGTCTGCCAGTTCGTTCACCGGCTTGCCCGACGCGTCGTAGCTGACCAGTCCACTGAAGAGCAGGTCCATCACGCGGCCGCCGAAGACCTCATTGGTGTTGGCCGGCAGCAGCGGGTTCTGCGGCTCGCCGCCGAACGCCGTGATTACTTTGCTTGAATCTGAGGAACCGCCAGCGGTTCCGGTGCTGCTGCTGCCGCCGCAGGCCGTCAGGGCCAGTGCAACTGCCGCTGCAACTCCTAGAGCTTTGGAAATACGCGAAATACGCACTCCGCCTCCTGTTTCTTGTGCAAGGAAGACCCGGCAATTGATTTTTCGCCGGGGGAAATCGATCACAGGCTTGTGGCCCGGATCACATCCAAGGAACACTAGCGGCAGTCGGCGGTTTAGTGAAATCGATGGTCCATGCAGCGGATCGGCGGAAATTGGAGGCAGTCCGCCGGCCGCCCAACGGCCCGTGGCGGGTCCCGGAAGTCCGGAACCCGCCCAGGCGGATGGTGCGTATTTCCAGGGCCGGTGCGGCCCTGCCCTTAGTCGGTGCCCGTGGCGAGCAGCTGCTCGCGCAGCTCCCGGCGCTCGCGCTGCTTGTCCGGATCCGGCAGCGGCACGGCGGCCAGCAGGCGCTGCGTGTACCCCTCCTGCGGGTTGCGCAGGATCTCATCGCGCGTGCCCTGCTCCACGATGGCACCGCGCTGCATCACCACGATGCGGTCGGCCAGGTAGTCCACCACGGCCAGGTCGTGGGTGACGAACAGGCAGGCGAACTTCAGCTCCTGCTGCAGGCTCTTGAGCAGGTCAAGCACCTTGGCCTGGACCGAGACGTCCAGGGCGGAGGTGGGCTCGTCCGCCACCAGCAGCTGCGGCTTGAGCGAGAGCGCCCGGGCGATGCCCACGCGCTGCTTCTGGCCGCCGGAGAGCTCGTGCGGGTAACGGTTGCGGTAGGAGCGCGGCAGCTCCACCTGGTCCAGCAGCTCCTCGATCCGCTTCTGCAGCGCGGCGCCCTTGGCCACCTTGGCCAGGAACATCGGCTCACCGATGCTCTCGCCCAGCGGCAGCCGCGGGTTCAGTGAGGAGGACGGGTCCTGGAAGACCATGCCCACCTTCTGGCGCAGCGCGCGCAGATCCTTCGGGTGTGCGTTGGTGATGTCCTGGCCCACCACGTGCAGCGTGCCGGCGGCCACCGGCAACAGCCCGACGGCGGCGCGTCCCACGGTGGTCTTGCCCGAGCCGGACTCGCCCACCAGGCCCACCACCTGGCCGGGGTAGATGGTGAGGTTGACGCCCTCCACGGCCCGGAACGCCGGAACCCGCCCCTGCTTGGGGTATTCGATGGCGACGCCGGTCAGCTCCAGCACGGCCGCGCCGTGGACCCTGGTGCCCTCGGCGCGGGCCGCGGCCAGCGCTGCGGCCAGCGCCTGCTCGTTCTTCGCCTCGCGCTGGGCCAACTCCACGGCGCCGACTCCGGCCAGTTCGGCATGCGTCACGGCGGCCAGTGCCGCCGTGACATCCACATCCGCGTCCTTGCCCGAGCCCTGGCCCAGGTGCGGCACGGCGGCCAGCAGCGCCTGGGTGTAGGGGTGCTTCGGGTGGTTGAAGATGTCGTTCGCCGTGCCGGTCTCCACAATGACGCCCTTGCGCATGACGGCGATGCGGTCCGCGAGGTCCGCCACCACGCCCATGTCATGAGTGATCAGCACGATGGCCGAGTCCAGCTTGTTGCGCAGGTTGCGCATCAGGTCAAGGATTTCGGCCTGCACCGTGACGTCCAGCGCCGTCGTCGGCTCATCGGCGATCAGCAGTTTGGGATCGCAGGAGAGCGACTGGGCAATCATGGCGCGCTGGCGCTGGCCACCGGAGAGCTGGTGCGGGTAGGACTTGAACGCCTTCTCCGGATCCGGCAGTTCCACCAGCTCGAGCATCTTGATGGCCCGCTCACGCGCCTCGTCCGGGGAAATGGCGTTGTGCAGGCGCAGGGTCTCCATGATCTGGAAACCGATGGTGTACACCGGGTTCAGGGCCGTCATGGGCTCCTGGAAGATCACCGCCACGTCCTTGCCGCGGATCTGGCGCAGCTTGGCCGGGCCGGCGGCAAGGATTTCCTCGCCGTTGAGCTTCACGGAGCCGGTGACGCGGCTGTTGGAGGGCAGCAGGCCCAGGATGGCCATGGAGCTGGCGCTCTTGCCCGAGCCCGACTCGCCGACGATGGCCAGCACCTCTCCGGCGCGGACCTCATAGTTCAAGCCGATGGCGGCCGGGACCCACGCCTTGTCCACGCCAAAGTCGACGGACAGGTTGGACACCTCCAGCACGGGTGCCCGGCGGCGGGCCCGGAGAGGGGCGGCGTCGATGATTTCTACGTTGTCTTCATTTTCTTCGGGGTTCTTGCTCATCTTGGGTTATTTCCTTCCGCCCGAGGCCAGTCCGGTGGCAGCGATGGTGGTGAACTGGCATGGATTCGATGAAACGATGGGGACATGGATACCGCAAACACTGGCCAGCCCGCTTCCCAGACCGGTGTGTTCCGGCCCCGCACCAGCGTGCTGCTGGCGGGTTTCCTCTGGGTGCTGGCGGCCGTGGCCGCAGCGTCCACACTGGCCAGTGGCCTGGCCGGGCTGCGCGGCATCCCGTTCGCCCTGGGCCTGGCATTTCTTGGCTATTGGCTGTTCTGGTTTCCGACAGTGGTGGTGGCGCCCGACGCCGTCGTGCTGCGCAATCCGCTGCGCACCATCAGCATCCCGTGGGATGCGCTGATCAACGTGGACACCAAGTACGCGCTCACCCTGGCCACCGTGAAGGGCTCCTTCACGGCCTGGGCCGCGCCCGCCCCGGGGGTGCTGGGCACCTACCGGGCCAAGCCCGCCGACGCCAGGGGCCTGCCATACTCCAGCTACGGTGCCGGCGGCGCCATGCGCCCCGGCGATCTGAAGAACTCGGATTCCGGCGCCGCGGCCTATTTGGTCCGCACCCGCTGGGCCGCGCTGGCCGAGGCCGGCACGCTCAATGTGGAGGCGACCGAGACCGCCACGGCCAGCGTCAGGTGCAACTGGGCACTGGTGGGTGCCGCCGTCGTGCTGGCCGTGGCCGTGGCCGCCTCGTTCTCCGTCTAGATGGGCCAGGTTCCGCGGATCCATGGTCTAGGCCTTCGGAGCCGGCTTGGCTTTCTTGGAGTTGAACTTCTTCTGCCGCGGGTCGAACGCATCGCGCAGCCCGTCGCCGATGAAGTTGATGCACAGGCAGATCACCACGATGAACAGGCCCGGCCACCAGAACAACCACGGGCGGGTGGAGAACGCCTCCTGGTTGTTGCTCACCAGCAGGCCCAGCGAGGTGTCCGGTGCCGTCACACCGAAGCCCAGGTAGCTCAGGCCGGCCTCCAGCAGGATGGCCGAGGACATCAGCAGCGTGGTGTTGACAATGATGGTGCCGAACGCGTTGGGCAGGATGTGCTTGAAGATGATCCGGGCGTTCGAAGCACCCGCAATCCGGGCGGCGTCGACAAACTCGCGCTCGCGCAGGGACAGGAACTCCCCGCGCACCAGCCGGGCCAGGCCGGTCCAGATGACCAGCCCCAGAAATGTGCCCAGCAGCACCACGCCAAAGTTGTGCTGTAGCCAGCCGAAGATGGTGTCCATCAGGCTGCGGTCCACTCCCACGCTCCCGTCGGCCTCGATGACCGTGGTGCCGCCGCCGGCGTTGCCGGCCACGCGGCCCATCACGGCCGCCAGCACGATCACCGGGATGATGATGATGACGTCGGTGAAGCGCATCAGCACGGCCTCGACCCAGCCGCGGAAGTAGCCCGCCAGCGCGCCGACGACGACGCCGATCACCGTGCCGATGATGCCGATGGTGAACATCACGAGGATGGACAACTGGGCTCCGCGCATGGTCATCGCGAACATGTCCCGGCCCACGCGGTCCTGGCCGAAGGGATGCTCCCCCCAGGCGAACGGCCCAGTGATGGTGGGGGCGCCGCCGTTGGCGATGGGCAGGACCTGGTCGTAGCTGAACTTCCACCAGCCCGGGATGTTGATCCAGCCCCAGAGCTTGATGCCCTGCGAGCTGAACACGAGGAGGAACACGAGGGCAAAGACCACCATGGCCACCATGGCGCCGGTGTGGCCAAAGAAGCGCTTGCGGATGATCTGGCCCTGGCTGAGGCCCCTGACCTCGTCGGCGTGGTTGCCGGGCTGCTCGGGCGGAAGGTGGGGTGTGGTTTCGGGGGAAACGATGGTAGTCATTACTTCACCTTCACTCGCGGGTCGAGGGCCGAGTAGACCAGGTCGGCCATCAGGTTGAACAGCAGGGCGGTGATGCCAACCACCACGAAGAAGCCCATCACGGGGTTCGGGTCGACCAACAGCAAACCTTGGGCGAACATGGTGCCCATGCCGCTGAAGGAGAAGACCCTCTCGGTGATCACTGCACCTCCGATCAACCCTCCGATGTCGAAGGCCACCACCGTGGCCAGCGGGATCAGCGCGTTGCGGAACGCGTGGCGCATCACCACCGTCCGCTCGGAGAGGCCCTTGGCCCGTGCCGTGCGGATGTAGTCCATGTTCATGATCTCCAGCATGGATCCGCGCGAGTAGCGGGTGTAGGAGGCAATGGAAATCAGGATCAGGGCGATGGTGGGCAGCAGCAGGTGGGTCATCCGGTCCAGCGTGCCGGTCCAGAAATCCCCGTCGAAGTTGGGGGTGCTGGCACCGATGGTCGGGATCGGACGGCCCCGGATCTTGGAGTTGTCGAAGTAGGCCGGCCAGGCCTGCATGAACCTGTCCGCCATGATCAGCACGCCCACCAGGAACGCCGTCAGCGCGGCGGAGCGCATGTTCTGGCCGCGGTCGTAGCCGCCCATCAGCCGGCCCACCAGGATGCCAACCGCCACTGCCACAATGGCCAGCAGGACGATCATCAAGGGAGTGGCCGCAGCCAGCAGGGGCTGGATCGGGAAGTAGAGGACCACGCCGATGCCGGCCGTGATCAGGGCTGAATAGAGCGCCTTCTTGTTCTTCAGCCCGGCGCTGAGGGTGGTGATGCCGAAGGCAAAGCCGACGGCGGTGAGCGCTATGACCACCAGTCCCAGCCCGGGAGTCAGGAACCACTTCGTCATGGAGAGGAGTTCAAGGATGACGGCGGAGGCCACGACCGTGGCACCAAAGGCGATCCAGCGGCGCGTTGCGGCACCGCCGGCAATGGCCATGGCAACCAGCCCCAGCACAATGGCCAGCAGCACCACCACCGGCAGCGGGATGGTGGCGTCCTTGAGGAAGTTGTTGAAGCCAATGGCCCCGTACTCCTTCAACAGCACCGCGGCCCAGAAGATCGGCAGCGAGAAGAAGAGGAAGGCCATGAAGGTCACGCCGTAGTCCAGCGCGCTGTACTGGCGCAGGGCCGTGACAATGCCCAAGGTGACGCCGATCAGGATGGCCAGGATGACGGCCACGGTGACCAGGGAAAGCGTCTGCACCATCGCGATACCGAGCTGCTCGGTGACGGCCTGGCCCGCCAGGTTCTTGCCCAGGTCGCAGGTGTTGGCGAAAGGCACCAGGCAGCCTGCGGCGCCCTTGAGCCAGATGAAGTAGCGCAAGGGCGCGGGCACGTTGAGACTGAGCAAGTCTGTGCGCTGCTGGATCAGCTGCGCTTTGTTGGGTGAGGAGCTGGCCCTCAGTTCCGCCAGGGGATCTCCAGACGCCGCTGTCAGAAGATAGACCAGGAAGGATGCGCCCAACAGGATGAGCACGGCGGTAACGATCCGCCGGACGATATACGTCGCCATGTTCTAGGACCTCGATTGTCGGTTTCCGGGGTTGTCCCGGGTGAAGACTTTTCTTTAGGTGGCGCGGGTGGAGCAGGCCCGCGGCGCGCGGTCCCGGCGGGGGTCTTCGGTCCACCGGGGCGTGCTTACCAGAAAAGCGCTGGGACCGGTTGTGCGGTCCCAGCGCTTTCCCAGATTCTCCATTAGAGCGCGGGGCCTACTTAGAGGTCCAGTCCCAGAAGTTCCACCAAACACCGGTCTGGTTCGACATGAACTTCACGCCGGTGATCTTGTCGCTGTAGGCGTCAACATTCACCGACTGGAACAGCGGCAGTCCGTACTTGGAGTCCCAGATGATCTTGTCGATCTGGGTGTTCAGCTCGTCCTGCTTGGCCTTGTCGGTGGTGACAACGAGCTGGTCCATCAGCTTGTCGGCATCCGGGTTGGAGAAGCCGTTGAAGTTGTTGCCTGCACCGGTCTTGAACAGCTGCGGAACGGAGGATACGCCAACGCCGGAGCTGATCCAGCCGAAGATGGTGGCGTCGTAGGTGCCGTTTC
This sequence comes from Pseudarthrobacter sp. P1, assembly GCF_050156935.1. Taxonomy (NCBI): domain Bacteria; kingdom Bacillati; phylum Actinomycetota; class Actinomycetes; order Micrococcales; family Micrococcaceae; genus Pseudarthrobacter; species Pseudarthrobacter sp. P1. The sequence goes on from NZ_CP189584.1 coordinate 2,097,696, forward strand.
CGAGCGCCTTGGACCAGTCCGACTTGCCCAGGCCGCCGTCGACCAGCTTGAAGCCCGCCTTCGCTGCGTTGGCGGCAATGAGCGTGTAGGCGTCCAGACGGTTGGGGTTGTCCTTGTTGTACATGATGCGCACCGTGGGGGTGGCACCGTTGAGGAGCGTCTTGGCGCCCTCGATGTCAACCGCACCGTATTTGGAAGAGCCGTTGTTCTTCGCGGAGTTCTCGTAGCCGGCCTGCTGCGGGATGAAGATCTGGGAATCCAGGACCTTCGCCTTGTCATCGAGGGGCTTGATGATCTTGTCCAGGATGTCGTGGCGCGGAACGACCTTCATGAACGCCTCGCGGACGTTGGCGTCGGCAAAGACACCGCTGAAGTTCAGGTCCAGGTGGTCGTACGCCAGCTGGGCGCCCTGGTCAACCGTGATGCCCTGGCTCTCCAAGGCCTTGAGCTGGCTGACCGTGTCGGCCGAGGGCTGCGGGGCAATGATGTCGGCCTCGCCGTTCTTCAGTGCCGAGATCGCAGCGGAGGCGTCGCCAATGTAGCGGACGGTAATGGAATCAAGGTGCGATGCCGGGCCCCAGTTGTAGTCGGGGTTCTTCACCAGCGTCATGGACTGCTCGGGCTCCATGGTCTTGGCCATGTAGGCACCGTTGGACAGCGCCAGCGACGGGTCGGGCATGGTCTTGGTGTCGAAGCCGGTGTTCCACAGGTCGGCAACCTTCTTCAGCTCGGGGCTGGCGGCGGCCGGAGCCTCCGGGTTGCCCTTGGGCAGACCCTTGAGGAAGGCGGTGAGTGCATCCGCATCCTTGAAGCCGGTCTTGCTTGCCACCACGTGGGCGGGGATCTCAACCAGGCTGCCGAAAGCGACTTCCCAGTCGGCGAAGGGCTTGGAGTACTTCAGTGTCACGGACTTGCCGTTGTCGCCGATCTCCGGGAAGTCGGTCAGGCCCAGGCCGGTGCTGTCACCGGCGTACTGGAAGTAGCTGGTGCCCGCGCTGCCGTCGGCATTGGCATCATTGTAGTGGGCGGAGTACGCGGCCCACTGGAGGATGAGGTCGTTCGCGTCCACCGGAGCGCCGTCGGACCACTTGACGCCGTCGTTGATGGTGTACTTGATGGTCAACGGATCATCGGAGACCTTCTCGTACTTGCCAAACTTCTCGTTCTTGACCACATTGAGGTTGTTGTCAATGTAGTTGAAGCCGGAGTGGGTCGCGTACGAAATCTTGGAGTTGATGTCCGAGTTGCCATCGGCGGTGTTCGCGTTGAACGAGCTGAAGCCGTTCGTCTCGACGACGGTGGCGCTGCCACCCTCTTTGCCGCCGGCAGCGGACGTGGTGCTGCCGCTGCCCGATGTGCTGGCGCAAGCGCTCAGCGCAAGGGCCGCGATTGCCGCAACGCCCACTGCTTTGGAAATACGTGCGAAACGCATTCCGCCTCCTATGTATGTGCTTTGACGTGGTAACCAGAGGGCTATCCCCCCGGCCCGGCAACCCCAGCCTGTCCGACTGGTGAGCTGCCTCACAGAATTAGAAGCCTAATCAAGTTTTGTTACCGACTGGTAAAAAAGGGCGGCCCGGGCGGTTGTTGTTATGAAGATGCAACCTCGCCGACCCTCTGTGACGGCCCATTGCACCGCCCGGATCAGTAGCCGGTGGATCCGTCGATGGACTCGCGGAGCAGGTCTGCATGCCCCAGATGCCGGGCGTATTCCTCCACCATGTGGGTGTAGACCCACCGCAGGTTCAGGGCCTGGCCGTGCCGCCGTCCCGGCAGCGGCGCGTCGAGGTCGGCCACCGCCGCGGCCTGGGCGCGCGCGGTGGCCAGGGCCGCATGGAACCAGTCCAGGTCCGCCAGGGGGGTGGAGGGGTCCAGGTCGTTGAAGTCGCCGTCGGGATCGTCCCCGCCGTAGAGCGAGGGGGCGTCCTCACCGGCCACAACGTTGGTGAACCAGTAGCGCTCCACCTCGGAGAGGTGCCGGATGATCCCCAGCAGGGTCAGGTCCGACGGCGGAACGGCAGCGGTGCACAGCTGTCCGGGCGTCAGCCCGCCCACCTTGATCGGCAGCGTGGCCCGGTACAGCTCCAGCCAGCTCTCCAGGGACTCGCGGTCCCCGGCCAGGAATGGCGGATCGGTGCGGTCGTCCGGAAGCAACGGCGTCGTCGGCTCACTCATGCCCGTAGCCTACAACGCGAAAACCGCGCCCCGGCTGAGCCGGGGCGCGGTTTTCGCAGGAAGTCGGATTAGACGTTGAAGCGGAACTCCACCACGTTCGGTGGTCGGTCATCTTCTGCTGGAACCGCGGGGCAAAGGGGGCGTCTGCAACCTGCTGGACCACAATCAGAGCAGTGAGCCACCGCGAGGCGTCGGGAGGAAGGAATCTCAAGAGAGATCAAGCCAGGCCAGCTCGCTAATTAGGTGCGCACGATACGCGTTGGAGCCGTTGACGGTAAGGGCACACCCTGTGCCTCTGTGCCAGGCAAAGCCTACAGTGATGCCTTCTCAACCAAAGATCGTGCCGCCCGCTCCGCGCGAGCGAGCTTGGTCTCGCTGATGGGGTCGTGTCCGTAACCGGCCCGGGTCTTCATTCCAAGCAGGACGCTAAGTGAGTTGGAAGCCTGCTTGTCTACCGAGGCGAGCAACGAGACCGCATCCTGGTGGTCTTGGCCTTTGGCATGCTTCCCTAGTGCGCCAGCACAGATTGCATCTGCCGCCGCGATTCCGGCGTGAACGTATAGTGTCACGCAGGCGTCCGCGACGTCCTCTCCGTCGGAGAGTTCCCGGGCGTCATCTGCAACCTGCAGGAACTGTTTGGCTTTGGCAAGTCGGCCTTGCTGGATCGTTTTGTCGGCTGCGACAGTTCTGGTGTTGGCATTCTTCGGGGTCATGCGCGTGCCCTATCTCTTCGGAGTTGTTTGCGAAGCCAGGACGGGTCTCCTGCAATGTCGATGCCGTCCTCGAGGATCGAGTTGAAGATGCTCGCTGGCCGCACTTCTGACCTTCGATAAACGAGGGGGCGCACGTCGTTGCCGGTCCACAGGGTCGTTTGGGCGGCAAGGCGACCCACTGAGTCTTCTACAGCGTCTTCTGTCGCCGAGTCTGGCATGACGATGAGGAGGTCGATGTCGCTGTCTGCCCGCATCTCGTTACGGGCCGCTGAACCGAAGATCTTTACAGTGAGGGGCTGGATCCGCCACTCGGAAATGGTCTGGGTCATCCTGGAAAATAGCTCGCTCTTTGCGTTGGCGATTTGCAAAATAGCGTCCGCCAGCAAATGGTCCAGGTTCAACGCGTAGGCATAGCTTCTGCCGGTGACACGTTCCAGGACTGCACCTTGTTCCACCAGCCGAACCACGGACTTCCGCACACCTTGAGGGGATCCCTCCTCGGGCAGCAGCTGGTGGATCTGGTGAACTGAAAGGTATTGTTCGGTTCGTGCCAGCACCGTAAGCACTTGAGAATCGAGGCCGGTGGTACTGACCGCTGCGAACGGATTTTGCAGGCGCATGTTCGCTCCTCTTGGCGCTCCGGGACACGGGATAGTCTTACACAAAAGTAGACGAGTGTCCACGAAAGTAGACAAACAAATAGATTCGGAAAACTATCCAGCAGACCACAGAAACGAGCTGCCGGGGTTTGCAGGGGCAGTGGAGAACCGGATCTGATGCACACCCACCGGCGTCCCAAATTGCACGTTGAAGCGGAACTCCACCACGCATTCACTCAAGATTTGACGTTATCGTGTTGCGGAGGCCAACTCGAGCATCGCCTCCACCAGGGCACACGCCGACCCTGCAATCTCATCCGCCTTCAGCCATAGATCGATAGCGACGTCTCTCAGCTCGTTCGCCGAGCATCCCATGGGCGACGCACCCATCGCCGAGAAGACACGTTGGTGCGGCACGAAACGAGCGGCTTCGAGTGCAATACGTAGATCAGAAACCGGGACGCGAAGCTTTTCGGCAGCATCCGATTCGCGTGTCCGGAGACTTTCGAGCAGAGCAGACTCCGGAACACCAGAGCCGGGCAGGTAGAGTGCGTCCGCAGATTCGTCCACGTCCCGCTGATCTGCATCCAGAACGGCCACTGCCTTAGGCCGCTGAGAACGCCTGACAACAACTGCGCCGCGGAGTGCTTGATCCTTCCCTCCGCTGTCGATGACATCGAACAGGTCTGCCTTGTCCGGCGCGTATCGAACTAGGGTGTGTCTCCTAATCAGTGGTTTTGCGGTTTGGCATGATTGATGGGTGCCTTCTCGCTATTCCGTGTTGTCCGATGCCCAGTGGGAGTCCATTGCCCCGTTGATGCCCGATTCGTCGGGGAAACCGGGCCGACCCTTCAACGACCACCGGCTGATGACCGAGGGCATCATCTACCGCTACCGGGCAGGGATCCCATGGCGTGATCTCCCTGCCTATTTCGGGTCGTGGAAGACCGTGTGGAAGCACCACCGCCGCAACGCCGCCAACGGGACCTGGGACAAGGTCCTGGCGGCGTTGCTGACCCGCGCGGACACGGCCGGGCTGATCAACTGGGAGGTCTCGATCGACTCCACGGTCAACCGTGCCCACCAGCACGGCACGAACCTGCCCCGCCACACAGGGGGACCTGTCGAATTACAGGAATCTGCTCGACGAGCCTGAGGACCATGCCATCGGCCGGTCCCGCGGCGGGCTGACCACCAAGATCCACGCCCTGGTGGATGGCAACATGCGTCCCCTGGTCCTGCTGCTGGGGCCGGGCCAGGGCGGGGACTCGCCGATGTTTGAGAACCTCATGGAGGCCCTGAAGGTAGAAAGGCCCGGTCCCGGCCGGGCCCGCACCCGCCCGGACCGGGCCATGGCCGACAAGGCCTATTCCTCTAAAGCAATCCGGGCGTACCTGCGCGGGCGGGGCATCGAGTGCGTTATCCCGGAAAAGGACGACCAGAAGGCCAACCGGAAACGCAAGGGCTCCGCCGGGGGACGCCCCGTCAGATACGACAGGGACGCCTACAAACGGCGCAATGTGGTCGAGCGCAGCTTCAACACCCTCAAGCAATGGCGGTCCCTGGCCACCCGCTACGACAAACTGGCCCTCACCTACCGCTCAGCGGCCGTCCTGCACGCCGTCGTCATCTGGAGCGCCGCATTGGGAGACACGCCCTAGCAGGGCTTGAACAATCCGAGATGCCAGGCCATCCTCAACGAACACCAACGCGGAGACAGTAAACCGCTCACGCCCAAGCGCACGAAGCAGTGCCCCCGTTTGCGACACCTCCATGAATGACGCCCTTTCCGGAGTCGGCGTAACTTGCCCAACGAGCGTCGCAGGGAATACGACGACCAACCCTCGTGTCTGAATGCGTCGCAATTATCGTCTGGCATCCTGATTCCAACGTGAGACATGCGATCTCATCGATAAACGCGCGATGACCGGGCTGCGCCAAAAACGATTCCGGTTCATCGATGAGCACGACCTCGTATTGATCGGCGGTACGCAGATGCGCCAGCACCTAGTGGTGTGTCTCCAAAATAGTTAATGACTTTGGGTTTAGGCTGGGATCATGTCGAATCCAGCACCCGCCCTGGCCCTTACCGACGCCCAGCGCACCGTCCTGGAAGCGCTGGCCGCATCCCAGGTGGCCTCCCACCGGGAGGTGCAGCGGGCGCAGGTTCTGCTGATGGCCGCCGAGGGCCTGGCCAACGAGTGGATCGCCCGGGTGGTGGGCATCACCCCGGGCACGGTGCGCTCCTGGCGTACCCGCTTCGCCGAGGAAGGCCTGACCAAGCTCGGGAAGGTGCGTGGCGGGCGGGGACGCAAACCGGTGATCCCGCAGTCGACGATCGACGAAATCGTTGAGCTGACACAGAACTCAAAGCCTGAGGGACACACGCATTGGTCGGTGCGCACCATGGCCGCGAAGACCGGGGTCTCCCCGGCGCAGGTGCAACGCATCTGGTCTGCCCGCGGGTTGAAACCGCATCTGGTGAAGACCTTCAAACTCTCCACGGACCCGAAGTTCGAGGAAAAGCTCATCGACGTGTGCGGACTGTATTTGAACCCACCGGAGAACGCGATCGTGTTCTGCATGGACGAGAAGACCTCCATCCAGGCCCTGGACCGCTCCCAGCCGTCGTCGTTGCCGATGACCAGGGGGCGGGCCGGGACGATGACCCACGACTACAAGCGCAACGGAACCACCACGCTCTTCGCGGCCCTGGAGGTCGCAACCGGAAAGGTCATCGGCTCCTGCGTTCCCAAGCACCGCCACGATGAATTCCTGGTGTTCCTGAAAACCATTGAAAAGGAAGTCCCGGCCGGCCTTCAGATCCACCTGGTCATCGACAACTACGCGACGCACAAGCATGCGAACGTGAAGGCGTGGCTGGCCAAACACCCACGGTTCCACCTGCATTTCACCCCGACCTCATCCTCGTGGTTGAACCTGGTGGAGCGGTGGTTCAGGGAGTTGACGGAGAAGGCGCTACGCCGTGGGGTCTTTCATTCAGTGCCTGATTTGATTGCGAAGATCGAGGAATACATCGAGGTGAACAATGCCGACCCGAAGCCTTTGGTGTGGACCGCGGATGCGGAGTCGATCCTGGAAAAAGTGGCTCGTGGCCGGGTTGCGCTCCAAGCCGTCAAGCAAAACTGAGACACTACACTAGTGCACCCAGAACTCCGAAGCGCACATCGACCACGTATCAATCTTGCGTGAATCGCGAACACCCCGGACGAACGGAAGATCGTTTTCCGATCCGTCAATGCGACCGTACTCCAACGATCGGTATTCGTGACCGGTAATGTCACGCAGAGTCTCGAGTCGTCCTTGTCTTATCCGCGTGAGGTCAACAAGGTCCTCTCCCTCAAGCAGCGCTATGCCCATCTCTTTCGATGGGAAGGTTCATGTTGGATTGCCACCGGGGAAGTCCATCTGCCAACACAGACAGCAGATAGCTCTTCCCCGACCCATGCAAACCAACGAGCGCGGTCAACTGACCAAACCGAATTGAATCCGGCGCGAGCACGGGCGACGCGCGAACGTCGTGCTGCTCTATGAGTCCAGCCTCAACCCGGAGCCGTTCCCAGACTCGCAAACGAGGACCAGAGTCCGAGGTCATCGTGCGTCGCTTTGCTTTTGTCGCTAATCCAGTCGAGCGAATGACCTGCGCCTTAACTTCTTCCCGCCAGAGGCTAGACGTTGAAGCGGAACTCCACCACGTCGCCGTCGACCATCAAATATTCCTTGCCTTCGATGCGGACCTTGCCCTTGGCCTTGGCCTCGGCCATGGAGCCGGCCTCCATGAGGTCGCTGAAGCTGACCACCTCGGCCTTGATGAAGCCGCGCTGGAAATCGGAGTGGATCACGCCGGCGGCCTGCGGGGCGGTGTCGCCCTGGCGGATGGTCCAGGCGCGGGCCTCCTTGGGACCGGCGGTCAGGTAGGTCTGCAGGCCTAGGGTGTGGAAGCCGACGCGGGCCAGCTGGTCCAGGCCGGACTCCTCCTGGCCGTTCATCTCCAGCATTTCGCGGGCCTCGGCCTCGTCCAGCTCCACCAGGTCGGCCTCGAGCTTGGCGTCCAGGAAGATCGCGTCGGCCGGGGCCACCAGGGCACGCAGCTCGGCCTGGCGCTCCGGACTGCCCAGCACGGAGTCGTCGACGTTGAAGACGTAGATGAAGGGCTTGGCGGTCAGCAGCGAGAGCTCGCGCAGGTACTCCAGCTCCAGCTTGTCCGTCTGCACGGAGGCGAAGATGGTGTCCCCGCGCTCCAGGACCGCCTGGGCCTTCAGGACGGCGGCCAGTTCGGCGGCCTCCTTCTGCTTGAGCTTGACGGCCTTCTCCAGGCGCGGGACGGCCTTTTCGATGGTCTGCAGGTCGGCCAGGATCAGCTCGGTGTTGATGGTCTCCATGTCCGAGGACGGGTCCACCTTGCCGTCCACGTGCACCACATCGGGGTCGTCGAAGACGCGGATGACCTGGGCGATGGCCTCGGCCTCGCGGATGTTGGCCAGGAACTTGTTGCCCAGGCCCTCACCCTCGGAGGCGCCCTTGACGATGCCGGCGATGTCCACGAAGGACACCACTGCCGGAAGCAGGCGGGCGGATCCGAAGACCTCGGCCAGCTTGCCCAGCCGCGCGTCGGGCAGGCTGACCACGCCAACGTTGGGCTCGATGGTGGCGAACGGGTAGTTCGCCGCGAGCACGTTGTTGCGGGTCAGCGCGTTGAAAAGGGTTGATTTGCCGACGTTGGGCAGTCCGACGATGCCAATAGTAAGAGCCACGGTATCTAAGCTTACCGGCAGGATCCGCGACCGGCCGCCTGCGGCCGTGCGTGGGAGCCGGGAAGCGTTACCGGCAGGATCCGCGACCGGCCGCCTGCGGCCGGGCGTGGGAGCCGGGAAGCGGGCACCGGTTGCGGCCCCAGTCCCGGTGGCACTGCCCGCACCGGCCCGGCCGGACGGTGTTTGTCGGTGCCCCGTGCCAAGGTGGTGGGATGGACGGATTCTCAATTTTGCTTGCCCTGCTGATGCTCCTGTTGGGCCTGGTCGCGGGAGCGGTGGCAGCCGCCGTGTATTTCCGCCGCCGGCTGGCCACGGTGGAGGGCGATTTCGACGATGCCAGCGCCCGGCTGGGCGAGGTCAGCGCGCAGCTTGCCGGGGCCAACGCGGAGCGGAGGCTGCTGGCCACGCAGAACCAGACGCTCAACGCCCGGCAGTCCTCCGACTCCTCGGTGCTGGCGGCCCTGGGCCCGGTCTCGGAAAAACTGACGGCCGTACAGCGGCAGGTGGCCCTGCTGGAGCGCGACCGCGTGGAGCAGTACTGCCAGCTCGCCCAGCAGCTGCGCGATGCCAAGGACGCCGACGCCGCGCTGCTCTCGACCACCCGCTCGCTGGCCTCCGCACTGAACTCCAACAGCGCCCGCGGCAAGTGGGGCGAGGTCCAGCTGCGCCGCGTGGTGGAGGCCGCGGGCATGCTGGCGCATGTGGACTTTTCCGAGCAGGTGCACCTGAGCACCGCCGACGCCGTGTACCGCCCCGACATGGTGGTCCGGCTGCCCGGCGGCAAGGAACTCGTGCTGGACGCCAAGGTGCCGCTGTCGGCCTATCTGCAGGCGCATGAGGAGGCCGGCGACGGCGGCGCCCCCGCCCCGGCGCTGTTGGCGGGCCATGCCAAGGCGCTCAAGGCCCATGTGGACACGCTGGGCAGCAAGAAGTACTGGGAATCGGCGGCCAACTCCCCCGAGCTGGTGATCTGTTTTGTGCCGGTGGAGTCCATCCTCTCCTCGGCGCTGCTGGCGGATCCGGCCCTCCTGGACTACGCCATGGCCCGCAATGTGGTGCTGGCCTCCCCCATCAGCCTGCTGGCCATCCTGAAGGCCGTGGCGTTCAGCTGGCGCCAGGACGTGCTGACCGAGAGCGCGAAGGAGCTCTTCGAGCTCTCCAGCGCCCTCTACACCCGGCTGGGCACGCTGGGCGAGAACGTGGGCAAGCTGGGCTCCTCGCTCAAGTCCTCGGTGGAACGCTACAACGCCCTGGTGGGCACGCTGGAGGCCCGGGTGCTGCCCACGGCGCGCAAGCTCAACTCGATGGATGTGGACTCGCTGGCGGCACCGGCCACGGTGGAGGTGGCCCCGCGGTCGCTGGCTGCGCCGGAATTGGCCTGGGAGGAACCCGTGCTGCCGTGGGAGGAGCCGGTGCGCCCGGCCATGCCGTCCATGCCGCCGTCGTCGGCCGTGCGGGATCTGGCAGGCTAGCCGCCGGCCGGGCCCCGCGTCCCAGGCGCACGCTAGGCGACGTGGAATTCGTAGCTGTCCACCTCGCCCAAGGGAACGGAGGTGGGTGCGGGCATCCCCGCGCTGGCTACGAGCCCGGCAAAGCCGGGACCTTGGCTGAAACGCTCAAAGGTTGCGCGGTCCGGGCAGGTGTCGTAGACCGAGATGCCCGTCGCGGTGGCCAGGCAAAAGTGGATCTGCAGAACGCCGGGCGGCAGCAGCCCCACCATCCGCCTGTGGCCCGCGAGCAGTTCTGCCGTGTCTCCGGTGAAGTGGTAGACGCCCATGAACATTGCTTTCTCCTTCAGTTGCGGCGGCAGCCCGGGGGCGGCTTCACGGCGAAGCCTCCAGCGCCCGGGCAAGGGCGTCCGGCCTCCGGCCGGCCCACGGCCGGGCCCGTTCAAGCTGGCCGGCCAGCCGGAAGAGCACTGCTTCTTCGCCAAACCGGCCCAGGAAATGCATGCCGACGGGCAGTCCCGCCGAATCCACGCCGACGGGCACGGACATGGCCGGATTGCCCGTGATGTTGGCGTATTCGCCATTGAACATCAGGAAACGGCCGGCCTCGCGTTCCCCCCGCAGCGGCTCCTCGCCGGTCCCGCTCAAGGTGCCCAAGGGCAGCGGCGGCCAGCCCACCGTGGGCGTCAGCCAGAGGTCAAAGTCCCCGAAGAACCCGGCCGTCTGCCGGCTGAACCGTTGCAGTTCCTCAAGGCCCGCGAGGTACTGCCCAGCGGTGACGGCACGCGGGCGTCCAAAGACCGCTGCCGTGTAGGGCTCAACCTCCCCCGGATTCGGAGGCCGGCCGATCCTGCGCGTCCAATACGCTTCAATCCATGCCGCCGCACCGGCATAGACGGCCTTGATGGCATGGTGTCCGGACCGGTCGAGCGGCTCGGGATGGGCCTCTTTGACCTCATGGCCCAGCTCCGCCAGCAGTTCCACGGTTTCCTCAAACACCCGCACATAATCCGGATGCACCGCCTGGCCCGCATTCGGTGCCGCCGTGGCCGCGATGCGCAGTCGTCCCGGCGGCGCGGCAACTTCCAGCAGGAACGGGCGCTGCTGCTGTGGCGCCCAGTAGGGATCCCCCGGCGATGGACCGGCCGTTGCGTCCAGCAAGGCAGCGGAATCGCGCACGCTTCGCGTCAGGGCGTGTTCGACGGCGAATCCACTGGCCACATCGCCATATTCGGGCCCCATCGGCACCCGGCCGCGCGTCGGTTTGAGGCCGAAGACGCCGCACCATGCCGCGGGATAGCGCAGCGAGCCGCCCAGGTCGTTGCCGTGGGCCATCGGAACCATGCCCGCGGCGACGGCGGCGGCCGACCCTCCGCTGGAGCCGCTCGTTGAGCGGCCCAGATCCCAGGGGTTGCGCGTGGGTCCGTGCAGCGCCGGTTCGCAATGCGGGCTCAGGCCGAATTCGGGCGTATTGGTCTTCCCCAGGATGGCCAGGCCCGCACGGCGGTACCGGCGCACGAGCTCCTGGTCGTGGCCGGAAATGTTGCCCTGCAACCATCGCGACCCCTCGGAGAACGGAGTCCCGGCGATCTCCAGGGCCAGGTCCTTGACCAGGAAGGGGACTCCCGGGAACGGCGAGCCGGCGTCCGGCTCCATGGCAGGGACATCGAGATGCCCAACGATGCAGTGGAGGATTGGGTCAATGGCCCCGATGCGTTCCCGCGCGGCGTCCAGCAGCTCCCGCGGCGAGACCAAGCCCTGCCGGACCAGATCCGCCTGCCCGACGGCGTCCATGCAGCGAAGCTCCTCGTCCATGGCTCAGTCTAGAGCCCGGGCCCGAGGGGCCACCAGTGTCCGCGCCGGGCAGGGTTGGCCGGCGCGGCCCTAGCTGGTGGGACGGGTGCCGCGCCCGCCCAGGGCGCGGGTGGAATCCCCAGCGGCCTTGAGCGTGGCGCGCAGCTCCTTGGGCAGCGAGAACAGCAGGTCCTCCTCGGCCGTGACCACCTCTGCCACATCCGCGTAGCCGTAGTCGGCCAGCAGCCGCAGCACGTCCTGGACCAGGATCTCCGGCACCGAGGCGCCGCTGGTGACACCCACGGTGGCTACGCCCTCAAACCAGGCCTCGTCCACCTCGTTGGCGAAGTCCACCCGGTAGGAGGCCTTGGCACCGTATTCCAGCGCCACCTCCACCAGCCGGACGGAGTTGGAGGAGTTGGCCGAGCCCACCACGATCACCAGATCGGCCTGCGGGGCAATCTTCTTGATGGCCACCTGGCGGTTGGTGGTGGCGTAGCAGATGTCGTCGCTGGGCGGATCCTGCAGCGTGGGGAACCGGTCCTTGAGCAGGCGCACCGTCTCCATGGTCTCGTCCACGCTCAACGTGGTCTGGGAGAGCCAGATGACCTTTTCCGGATCGCGCACGGTGACCTTGTCCACCTCGTGCGGACCGTTGACAATCTGGATGTGCTCCGGGGCCTCGCCGGCGGTGCCTTCAACCTCCTCGTGGCCCTCGTGGCCGATGAGCAGGATGTCGAAATCGTCCTTGGCAAAACGCACGGCCTCGCGGTGGACCTTGGTCACCAGCGGGCAGGTGGCATCGATGGTGCGCAGGCCCCGGTCCTCGGCGGACTGGACCACTGCCGGGGAGACGCCGTGGGCGGAGAAGATCACCAGCGCACCCTCGGGAACCTCCTCGTTTTCCTCGACGAAGATGGCACCCTTGGCCTCCAGCGAGCTGACCACGTGGACGTTGTGAACAATCTGCTTGCGCACGTAGACGGGCGGGCCGTAGTGCTCCAGCGCCTTTTCCACGGCAATGACGGCACGGTCGACACCGGCGCAGTAGCCGCGCGGGGCCGCCAGCAGCACCTTCTTGGGGCCGGCCACGGGGGCCGCGGCCGCCACGTCTGCCGGGGTCCTGCGCCGGCGCGGGACGGAGGGCATCGGAACGGAAACTGCTGAGGGGCTCATGGGTCCATCCTACGTGGCCCGGCGGTGCACCAGCCTGGCCAGGCCGCCGGCCAGCACCAGCACCGCAGCGCACAGCGCTCCGGCCAGGATCCAGCCGTCCAGGCTCGCCGTGGCGGCCAGCACAAACCTGTCCTTGAACAATTGCGCCATCGGATTGCCGGTGTCCATCGCCTCCACGGCGCCCGCCGCCAAGGTGGCCGCCCCCTTCCACACGGCCACGACGACGGCCAGGCCCAGTCCGGCGGACAGCACCGTGGTGGACCGCCGTCGTGCCAGGGCCAGGCCCAGGGCCAGCGCGGCGGCGGCGCCTACGGCCAGCCACCAGCCCACCGGACCCGCCTGCGTGAGCCGGGAGACCACCTCGCGGTTGGCGGGGGTGCCCAGCGGAATCTGCATGGTCGCCGGCGGGGTGATCTCCGCTCCCACCGAGGCCGCCAGCCGGTTGACCACCAGGCCCAGCAGCGGTGCCACGTCCAGCACCAGGGTGTCAGGCTGCCCCGCGGCGCCCGGGGCGGACACCGACAGCCGGTGGGTGCGGGCCAGGGTCTCGGTCCACGCCGCCGGGTAGGCCGGGTCGGTGTTCAGCGCCGCTGCCGCCGTGGTGACCAGCGGGGCCACCAGCCCCGCCAGCCCCGGCGGCAGGTCCAGCGACGTCGACGCCGCGGTGCCGGCGGCGCTGGAGAGCGCCGCCTGGAACTCGGCGTCCTCCCCCAGCGGCGCGGCCAGCGCCACAAAACCGCGCTCCTGCACCACATTGGCGTCCAGCCACAGGGCCGGGACGGCCGCGGCGGCCAACAACAGGGAGGCCAGAATGGCCATCGCTGATCCAATGGTTCGCATGCATCTCCAGAAATCGGGTCCTTGGGCTGTCCACAATACCGGCCTGCACGGACCAAACGTCGGTGCCCACCGCCATCATGTAGATAGAGTGGAATGCGCGGACGCACCGGCACGGCGCGCCGGCACCAGGCAAGTGGAGGTACATCCGGTGGCAGAGACAACCCAGGCACGCTCCGGCGACGGCGAGTCCGGCACCGGGCTGGCCGCAGGCGATGCCCTGCTGGGCTCGGCCCCGGCCCAGACCGCCATCCCCGCCACCGCGGGCGAGACGTCCGCGGAGAACCCGTGGCCGCTGCACCTGCTCTCCGAAAAACTCAAGGCGCACATCGAGCGCGCCCCCGCGGCCTGGGTGGAAGGGCAGGTCATTGAGCTGAACAAGCGGGCCAATGTCAGCTACCTGACCCTGCGCGACATCGACGCCGAGGTCTCCCTCAGCGTGACCGTCTGGGGCTCGGTGCTGGCGTCCATGGCGACCCCGCTGGAGCGCGGGGCCCGCGTGGTGGCCCAGCTCAAGCCGGACTTCTGGCTCAAGACCGGACGGCTGTCCATGCAGGGCCGGGACATCCGCCCGGTGGGACTGGGCGATCTCCTGATGCGCATCGAGGCATTGCGCCAGGCGCTGGCCGCCGAGGGCCTGTTCGATGCCGACCGCAAGAAAAAGCTTCCCCTGCTGCCGCACCGGATCGGACTGATCACGGGACGGAACTCGGACGCCATGAAGGATGTGCTCCGCAACGCAGCCCTGCGCTGGCCCGCCGTGGAGTTCGAGGTCCGCGAGGTGGCGGTCCAGGGCGTCAACGCCGTGGCCCAGGTCAGCGCCGCCCTGGCCGAGCTGGACGCGGACCCGGACGTGGATGTGATCGTGATTGCCCGCGGCGGCGGTTCGATGGAGGACCTGCTGCCCTTCAGCCACGAATCCCTGGTGCGTGCCGTGGCCGCCGCCCACACGCCGGTGGTCAGCGCCATCGGCCACGAGGCGGACCGGCCGCTGCTGGACGAGGTGGCGGATCTGCGCGCCTCCACCCCCACCGACGCGGCCAAGCGGATTGTGCCGGACGTGGTCGAGGAGCTGCGGCGCGTGGAACAGGCCCGCGGCCAGCTCAACCGGCGCATCAACGCCCTGGTGGAGCGGGAGGCGGAGCGGATCGCCGCCCTGCGCTCGCGCCCGTCCATGGCGTACCCGGAGGACATGGTCACCGCCCGTGCGCAGGACATCGAGCGGCTGGCCGGACGGGCACTGTCCGCCGTCGGCTCCGCCGTCGCACGGCATATGGACCAGGTCACCCACCTGCGCGCCCAGGTGCGCGCGCTGTCCCCGCAAAAGACCCTGGACCGCGGCTATGCGGTGGTCCAATTGCCCGACGGCGCAGTGGTGCGGGACCCCGCCCAGGCGCCCGACGGCACCACACTGCGCGTGCGCGTGGCGGCCGGGGAATTCGCCGCCACCGCCGGCAGCCGCTGACCGCTACACCCCAGACAATGCCCCACCACCGGACAGGACAGAACCCATGGCAGAGAAGAAAACACCCGCCAACGCCGATGTGGCGGCACTGAACTACGAGCAGGCGCGCGAGCAGCTGGTGGCAGTGGTCGGCCAGCTCGAGGCCGGCGGCGCCAGCCTCGAGGAATCGCTGGCCCTGTGGGAGCGCGGGGAGGCGTTGGCGCAGCGCTGCGAGGAATGGCTGGCCGGGGCCAAGGCCCGCCTCGACGCCGCCCGCGCCGCCGCCGAGGCGTAGCCGCCGAGGCGTGGCTCAGCAGGCGGCGACGCGGGCCTGCTCCGCGGCGAGGTCGAAGTCGCCCTTGGGCCACTGCAGGTTGAGCTTGGACAGGGCCTCGACCACGATTTCCTGGACGGCCAGCCGGGCGTACCATTTCTTGTCCGCGGGCACCACATGCCAGGGGGCCGCCGGGGTGCTGGTCTGCTCGAACGCGGCCTGGTAGGCGTCCATGTACTTGGGCCAGTAGGCGCGCTCGTCCAGGTCGCTGGTGCTGTACTTCCAGTGCTTGCTCGGGTCCGCCAGGCGGGCGGTGAGGCGTGCCTTCTGCTCCTCTGGGCTGATGTTCAGCATCACCTTCACCACGGTGGTGCCGTTGGCCACCAGCTCCGCCTCGAAGTCATTGATGGCCGCATACCGGCGCTCCAGCTCGGCGGCGTCGGCCCAGCCGTGCACGCGGTGGATCAGCACGTCCTCGTAGTGCGAGCGGTCAAAGACGCCAAACATGCCCGCCGCGGGCACGGCCTTGCGGATGCGCCAGAGGAAATCGTGCGACTTTTCCTCGTCGGTGGGCGCCTTGAAGGCCTTCAGCGCGACGCCCTGCGGATCCACCGAGCCCACCACATGGCCCACAATCCCGCCCTTGCCGGCGGTGTCCATGGCCTGGAGCACCAGCAGGACGGACTTGGTGCCGCCATAGCGGCTTTCGGCAAAGAGCTGTTCCTGCAGCACGGAAAGCACCCCGGAGCGCGCGGCCAGGGCGGTGCCGCCGTCGCTCTTTCCGCCTGAAAACCCGGGTGCGGCATTGGTGGGCTGGTCCGCGAGGCGGAACCCCTCCCCCACCCGCAACAGCCCGGCCGGATTCTGTGCAAAGAGCTTCTTGTCCGCCATGGGGTTCCTTGCCTGTCGGGGTCAACGGGTTAAACAACTACCCCGCAGTCAACGCCACTGCCTTGGTCAAAGCAAGCGTTGGCCGCGGGGCAGTTGCACCGTGTCCCGGCTCCGGGTCAGGGCCTGTAGCTGCCCAGGAACTCGCCGATCCGACCGATGGCCTCCGAGAGGTCCTTCACCGACGGCAGCGTCACCAGACGGAAATGGTCCGGCCGCACCCAGTTGAACGCCGTGCCGTGGGAGATCAGGATCTTCTGCTGCGTGAGCAGGTCCAGGGCGAACTTCTCGTCGCTCTTGATCGGGTACGCCTCGGGGTCAAGCTTGGGGAACAGGTACAGCGCGCCCTTGGCCTGGTTCACCGAGACGCCGGGGATCTCGTTGAGCATCTTGTACGCGATGTCGCGCTGCTCGCGCAGCCGGCCGCCGGGCAGGATCAAATCCTCGATGCTCTGGTGCCCGCCCAGCGCCGTCTGGATGGCGTGCTGGCCCGGTGCATTGGCGCACAGGCGCATGTTGGCGAGCAGGTTGATGCCCTCCAGGTAGTCCGCCGCGGCCGCCTTGGGCCCGGAAATGGCCAGCCAGCCGGAGCGGTAGCCGCAGATGCGGTAGGCCTTGGACAGGCCGGAGAAGGTCATGCAGAGCACGTCGTCGCCGGTGAGGGTGGCGGTGTTGATGTGCTCGGCCTCGTCGTAGAGGATCTTCTCGTAGATCTCGTCGGAGAAGACGACCAGCCCGTGCTTGCGGGCCAGGTCCACCATGGCCTGGACAATGTGGCGGGGATAGACGGCGCCGGTGGGGTTGTTGGGGTTGATGATCACGATGCCCTTGGTCTTGGGCGTGATCTTCGCTTCCAAATCCTCCAGGTCCGGCCACCACTCGTTGTCCTCATCGCAGAGGTAGTGCACCGGGCGGCCGCCGGCCAGCGAGACCGAGGCGGTCCACAGCGGGTAGTCCGGGGTGGGCACCAAGATCTCGTCGCCGTTGTTCAGCAGCGCCATCAGCGAGAGCGTGATGAGCTCGCTGACGCCGTTGCCGAGGTAGACGTCGTCGACGTGGATGTTGTGGATGCCGCGTGTCTGGTAGTACTGCACGACGGCGGTACGGGCGGAGAAAATGCCGCGCGAATCCGTGTAGCCCTGGGCATGGGGCAGGTGGCGGATCATGTCCACCAGGATGGCGTCGGGGGCCTCGAAACCGAACGGGGCGGGGTTGCCGATGTTCAGCTTGAGGATGCGGTGGCCCTCGGCTTCCATTGCCTGCGCCTTCGCCAACAGCGGTCCACGGATGTCATAGAGGACGTTGTGGAGCTTGGTGGACTGCTTGAATTCTGCCATTTACCAAATATTGCACAACGCGGCACCCCGCCGCGGACATGGCGGCCGCGGGCGGCGGTCCAATGGGCAAAAAGTGGCCTGCGTCAGCCCTGCTTCTTGGCCAGTCCCTTGTCCACGAGCCACTGCGCCGCGGCCTGGGCCGGGCCCACGGCCTGGCTGCCGGCCATCAGCCGGTTCAGGGCGATGAGGTCCTCCGTGGTGAGCATCCCGGAGACCTTGTTGAGCACGTCCCGGGCCGGCTGCTGCACGGCGGCGGCATTGACCAGCGGAAGGACGTGGTCCTCGCGCCATGCCTTCTTGTTGTCGTCCAGGACCACCAGGTCATTCTGGCTGATCGCCGGCGAGCTGGTGTGGATGTCCGCGGCCAGCACATTGTCGCGCAGCAGGGCCACCACCAACGCCCCGCCGGTGCTCTCCAGGGTGGAGAAGGACAGCGGGTTGCAGTCGTAGCGCGCCCTCAGCGCGGGGAGCCCATCGGGCCGGGTGGCAAAGTCCGCGGAGGCACCGATCGCGATCTGGCCGCAGACCTTGGCCAAATCCTCGATGGTCTTCAGCGAATATTTCTGCGCGGTGACCTTTGTGACAACCAGGGCATCGCTGTCGGCGGCCTTGGCGGCGTCCAGGGCGGCCAGC
Source organism: Pseudarthrobacter sp. P1 (assembly GCF_050156935.1). Classification (NCBI taxonomy): domain Bacteria; kingdom Bacillati; phylum Actinomycetota; class Actinomycetes; order Micrococcales; family Micrococcaceae; genus Pseudarthrobacter; species Pseudarthrobacter sp. P1. The sequence goes on from NZ_CP189584.1 coordinate 2,115,789, forward strand.
CCGGCCGGAAGCTTGGCGGCCACGGCCTTGGGCACATCGGCCGTCGAGACAATGCTGGCCGGGTCCAGCTGGGCCAGCAGGCTGGCCGCGTAGTCGGGCACGACGTCGACGGCGGCCGTCTCCAGGGCGCCGATGGCCGCCGTCCGGGAGGCACTGGCGGCGGCGGTCGTGGCGGGGATCCCTGCGGCGTTCAGCGCCCCGGCGTAGAGCTCGGCCAGCACGGCGCCCTCGCCCGGGTTTGCATGGTCGGGGACGATGCCGCCGCCCACCACCAGCGGCACGGCGGCCGTGGTGGCGGGCGTGGCGGTGGAGGAAATGGGGGCGGGAGGGGGCGTGGTGGCCGTGCAGGCAGCCAGCAATGGCGCCGACAGCGCCAGAGCTGCCGCTACGGCCCGGGCCGGAATCCACTTGGTCATCACACCCCCAATCCTACCCAGCCGGGGGTTTAGCCCAGGCTTTCCACATGGTGAGCTGCGGCACCCAGCTCCGGGGCGCCGCGCAGTTCCAGCGCCTCGCCGCGGTGCTCAAGCTCCAGCACGGTGATGGTGTTCACCCCGGGGTCCAGCAGCGGAGCCGGCAGGTACAGCGTGACCTGCGGGCCGATTTCCCAGTAGCGCCCCAGCAGGAAGCCGTTGATCCAGACAAAGCCCTTGCCGAATCCAGGCAAGGCCAGATACGCATCGGCCGGCTCGGCCACCGTGAGCTCGGCATGGGCAAAGCCCGGCCCGGCGGCGGCCGGCGATTGCGCGGCGGCTGCCGCACCGGCAGCGGCGGCGGCCAGCAGCTCCGCGATGGGCCGTTCCAGCTCCACCGGGCGCTGTTCCCAGTGGAAGACGTAGCGCTGGTTGACCAGCACGCCGTCCAGGATGCCCTTGCCCTGGCCGAACAGCGGGCCGTAGTTGATGCGGCCCTGGTTCTCCACCAGGATTTCCAGCGTCACGGCCACGCCGCGGCCGGGCACCTTGATGCCGTCGGCGCCGGCGCCGTCGTCGAGCACGCCGGCCAGCACGCCGTCCACCCAGAGGTAGGCGCGGTCGTGCAGGCCGCGGATCTTGATGGTGGCCTCGGCATCGGGCAGGACGGCCGTGGCCGTGTAGTGCACCAGGCCGCGGTCCAGGCCCAGCTGCTCGAAGCTGAGCGGCTTGACGCTGGCCACCGGCGCTCCGGCGCGGACCAGCTCCAGCAGGCCGGTGCCCGGCGTGGCCGGGATGCGCTGCGCCGGGAGCGGGCGCACCGGCTCCAGCAGTGCGGCCGGGATCGGGGTGGGCTCCGTGCCCGCGGCGGCGAAGAAGGCCGCACGCATGGCGTGGAACTTCTCGGTGAGCGTGCCGTCCTCGGCAATGGGCGCGTCGGAATCGTAGCTGGTGACGGTGGGCTGGATGACCTTGTCGTGGTTGGCGCCACTGGTCAGGCCAAAGTTGGTGCCGCCGTGCGCCATGTACAGGCAGATGGAACCGTCCAGGTCCAGGATGGTGCGGACCTCGCCGGCGGCGTCGCCGGCCGCGCGGGTGTGGTGCTGCTCGTTCCAGTGGTCAAACCAGCCGTTCCAGAACTCCACGTTGAAGAACGGGTCCTGCGGGCGGCGGCGCTTCCAGACCTCCACTGCCTCCTCCCCGCGGCTGCCCAGCGTTGCCGCGGCCCAGGTGTCCTCCAGCGCGCCGCCGTCCAGAAAGTAGTCGGTGCCGCCGTCGGCGGTGAACAACAGCTCGGTGATGCCACGCTCGGCCAGCGCGGTGCGGTTCCAGCGCAGGTAGTCCTTGTCGTCGCCGTAGCTGCCGTATTCGTTTTCCACCTGCACCGCCACCACGGGACCGCCCTGGCTGGCCTGCAGCGGCGCCAGGATCGGCACCAGGGCGTCGAACCAGGCCTCGATGGGAGCGGTGAAGGCCGGGTCGGAGGAACGCAGCGCCACCCCGGGCGTGGACGTGGCCCAGGCCGGGAAGCCGGCGTTGTCCCATTCGGCGCAGATGTACGGGCCGGGGCGCACAATGACGTCCAGCCCGGCGTCGCCGGCCAGCGTGATGAACCGGGCCAGATCGCGCCAGCCATCGAACGACGGTGCCGTGTCCTGCCGGGGCTGGTGGAAGTTCCAGGCGACATAGGTGTCAAGCGTGTTGGCACCGATGGCCACCAGGCGGGCGATCCTGTCCTCCCACTGGTCCGGATGCACGCGGAAGTAGTGGATGGCTCCGGCGAGGATCCGGTGCGGCTCACCATGGCGGCGCAGTTGCCCGCCATGGATGCTCAGGACACTGCCGGCGGATTCGCCCTCACCGGACAACGTGGGAGTGGACAGCTGCGCTTCCAAAGTGATCGTGCTCCTTCGCGTTGTGGCCGCGGGGACGGGCGGCCGGCGGACCACCCGGCGGCCGGGTTTCACCGGCTCCCGCTGGCGTGGGACGGACAAATGGTCTGTTATCGATAACAAGACTAGTCCCATTCGCCGGGGCGCGTCCATCGCGGGACAAACAGGGCATAAATGTTAGTGTTGTTACAGCCAACATTGACCCGATCGAAGGAGAAGAATGCACAAGCGGCAGTCCAACCGCGCCCCGGCCATGCGCGACGTCGCGCAGGCTGCGGGGGTGTCCGCCCAGACCGTTTCGCGCGTGCTCAGCGACCACCCCAACGTCCAGGAGCACACCAAGCGCCGCGTCCTGGCCGCCGTGGAGGAGCTGGGCTACCGCCGCAACAACACCGCCCGCGCCCTGGTGACGGGATTGAGCCGCACCATCGGTGTCGTCACCCTGGCCACCAACAACTACTCCCGGTCCTCGATGGCACTGGGCGTGGAGCTGGCCGCGCGCGAGGCGGGCTACGCCGTCAACTCCGTCACCTCCGACCTCAGCACCCAGAGCCTGACCGAGGCCGTGGGCCGGCTGGTGCTGCAGGGCGTGGACGGCCTGATCATTGCCGCCCCGCTGCTGGAGGCCGCCCGCCGGGTCCGCGAACTCACCGCGCGGATCCCCACCGTCACCACCGACGGCTCCTCCGGCATGAGCGACGATCTGGTCGGCGTCGACCAGGATGCCGCCGTCGTTCTGGCCACCAACCATCTGCTCGGGCTGGGCCACCGGACCGTCTGGCACATTTCCGGACCGCCGGAGTGGTCCGATGCCGCCAGCCGGCTGGAGAGCTGGCGCCGGGTCCTGCAGGAGGCCGGCCGCGAGGTTCCGCCGGCACTGCACGGGGACTGGAGCCCGGAATCGGGCTACCGCAACGGACTGATCCTGGGCCGCATGCCGGATGTGACGGCCGTGCTGGTCGCCAGCGACGAAATGGCCTTCGGCGTCATTCGGGCCCTGACCGAGCTGGGCCGGCGCATCCCGGAGGACATCTCCGTGGTGGGCATCGATGACATCGACCTGGCAGCCTATGCCACCCCGCCGCTGACCACGGTGCGCCAATCCTTCGAGGACACCGGCCGCCGCGCCGTGGCCCACCTGCTGGCGCAGATCGAAAACCCCGACGCCGGGCAGCACCACGAGGTGGTCGAGCCGGAGCTGATCGTGCGCCAGAGCACCGCCCCGCCGCCCACTTCCTGACGGTTCCCAACTAGGGCGCAGTTACCGTCGAAAATCCGCGGATTTTCGACGGTAACTGCGCCCTAGTTGTTTCCGACGAGCGAGGGGACGCCGAAGATCGGATCCTTGTCCAGGATGCGCACCTCGCCCAGCCCCTGGGCCGCGGCGTGCGTGCGGAAGGCCTCCTGCAGGGCCGGCTGGTTGCTGCCCAGCCCGCTGCCCAGCACGATCGGGCCGGTGATGCCCAGCCGGTGCGCGCAGGTGGCAGCCAGCGTGGCCAGGTCGGCGCCGGCCTCCTCGATCAGGGCGAGGCTGTGCGCATGCCCTGCCGCGGCGGCGTCGAACACCACGGGCGAGGTGGCCGCCCAGTAGCGGCGGGTTTCCTGGTGGAAATGCGCGATCAGCTCGCGGGGATGGGCAAGTCCGCAGTGCGCCAGCAGCATCGTGGTGAGCCCGTCCGGCGCCTCCCCCCGGTCCATCCGTTGCAGGCTGTACCGCACGGCCTCGCGGCCCAACCAGTAGCCGCTGCCCTCATCGCCCAGCAGGTATCCCCAGCCGCCGGCCCGGGCGGCGGCGCCGTCGTCATTGGTCCCCCAGGCGGCGGACCCCGTCCCGGAAATCACCGCCACCCCGGTGTCCGTCCCGCCAGCGGCCAACAGCAGCCGGGTGTCGTGCACCACGGTGATTGCGGCCGACGGCGCGTGCGGGCGGATCAGCGCCTCCAGCGCCGCCGCGTCCTCGGGCGTGTCGATGCCGCCCGCGCCGGCGAAGACCGCCCGCGGGGCCAGGCCCGGCGACGCGGCGTCGAGCGCGGCGAAGAGCTCGGCCAGATGTTCCGCCGCCACCTCGGGGCTGACGTTTTGCACATTGGCGCTGCCGGCCACGGCGTCGGCCACGACCACGCCGTCGCGCCAGGCAATGCCGCGCGTCTTGGACCCGCCAATGTCCAGTCCAACTATTGTTCCCGGCGGGGCGGCCGGCGGGGCGTTCTGCGTCTGGGGGTTCGGATGCACCCACCTAGACTAGTGGCATGTTTGGATCCCCGTTGATTGTTGCGCCCATGGCCGGTGGCACCTCCACCCCGGCCCTGGTCCGGGCCGCGGCCGGTGCCGGAACCCTCGGATTCCTGGCCGCCGGCTATCTGGCGGTGGATGCGCTCGCGGCCCAGATCGCCGCGGTGCGCGGCACCGGCCCGTTCGGCGTGAACGTCTTTGTGCCGCAGCCCGGCGACGGCGGCGTGCCGGCGGGTCTGGACGCCTACCGCACCGTCCTGGAGGCCGAGGCCCTCGCCTATGGAACCCCCCTGCCCGCGCTGCCGGACCGGTTGGATGACGGGTGGCAGGAGAAGCTCGAGCTGCTGTGCGCCGACCCCGTTCCCTACGCCAGCTTTACCTTTGGGCTGGCCCCGCGGGAGGTGGTCCGGCGCCTGCAGCGTGCCGGGACGGTGGTGCTGGCCAGCGTCACCAGCCCGGCCGAGGCCCTGGCCGCACAGGAATCGGGGGTGGACGCCCTGGTGGTCCAGCATGCCAATGCCGGCGCCCACACCGCTGCTTTCCTGCCCGCGCCCGCCGGAGCCGGCTTTGCCTCGGTGGCGGAGCTGGTGGCGGCCGTTGCCGCCGTGTCGAACCTTCTGCTGGTCGGTACCGGCGGAATCGGCGACGGCGCCGCGGCCCGGGCCGTGCTGGCCGCTGGTGCACAGGCCGTCCAGCTGGGCACCGCACTGCTCAGGACGCCGGAAAGCGGGGCGCGGGAACTGCACAAGGCGGCGCTGGCCGATCCGCTGTTCACCGGCACGGCCCTCACCCGGGCCTTCACGGGCAAGCCCGCCCGGGCCCTGGTCAACCGCTTTGTCCGCGAGCATTCGGAGCAGGCCCCCGACGCCTATCCGCACGTGCATTTCCTGACCTCCGGCATCCGCGCGGCCGCGGCGGCCGCCGGCGACGCCCAGGCGCTGAACCTGTGGGCCGGAACCGCCTGGCGGCAGGCCGAGGCGCTTCCGGCATCGGAGGTCCTGGCCGGATTCTTGGCTGGCCTCTAGAGGAGTTTCCTAGCTAACGGTTCCAAGCCCCAGCGATTCGCGCAGCAGCTCGATCCCCTCCCCCAGCACCATGGTGCGGAAGTGGCGCACCTGCGCGGGCTCATCGCTGCGCGGGCGCCACGCCAGCCCGATCTTGCGCGTTGCCACCGGCGCCTCGATCTCCACCTCCACCCAGCCCAGGGCGCTGCGGGCCGGGGTCAGATGGTCCGGGCCCGACGGCGGGAGCACGCTGACGCCCAGGCCCGCGGACACCAGCCCGCGCACGGTGTGCGAATCCTGCCCCTCAAAGGCCACCCGCGGCCTGAATCCGGCCGCCTTGCACAGTGCCTCCACGATGGAGCGCATGCCGTAGCCGTGCCCCAGCAGCACAAAGCCCTCGGCGCGGGCCTCCTCAAGGCGCACGCTGCGCCGCGAGGCCAGCCAATGGCCGGCCGGGACCACCAGCCGCAGCGGTTCGGAGTACAGCAACCGCGATTCCACGCTGCGGCCCGGCGCCGGCGGCGGGGCCACGATGGCCAGGTCCGCCGTTCCCGAGGCCAGCGCATCGAGGGCAAACGCGCGGCTGCCCTGGTGCAGCTCGAAGCTGACGCCCGGATGGCCGGCGGCGAAGCGCTGGATCAGCAGCGGCAGCGTGGCCTCGCCAAAGGTGTGCTGGAAGGCCACGGTGATCCGCCCATGGCTGCGCCCGGCCTCCTCGCGCGCCGCCGCGAGCGCCCCGCTGATCTCGGCCAGGGCTGCGGTGATGCGCGGGATCAGCACCAGCGCCGCCGGGCTCAGCCGGATGCCGCGCCCCTCGCGGATGGTCAGCGGCGTGCCGACGACGGCGGAGGCACGGGCCAGCGCGCGGCTGACAGTGGGCTGCGGGATGCCCAGGATCTCCGCGGTGGCCGTGATGTGGCCCTGCTCCCCCAGCTGGGCCAGGATGGGCAGCACCGGCAGCAGCGTCGCCAGATCCGCGTAGTCGCCGTGGTCCATGGCCCCTCCTGTCCGCGGAGCCGCCGGCCACCGCAGAAGTGAATGAATAATGCCCTAATTATGCATTGGACGCATGGGTTTTGCGGACCTAGCGTGGATTCCATGACCACAGCAATGCACCCCCCGGCTCCGGCCTGGGCCGGACACGCTCCCGGATCCACGGGCTACCGGCGGATCATGGCCGCACTGGCCTGCGCCGGTGTCGCCACGTTCGCCCAGTTGTATTCGCTGCAGGGGGTGCTGCCGCTGCTCGCCGCGGACCTGCGCGTCACGGCCGCCCAAGCCTCGCTGGCGGTCTCCGCCGCCACCATCGGCCTGGCCCTGGCAGTGGTTCCATGGTCCTTCGCCGGCGACAGGCTGGGACGGGTGCGCGCCATGGGGCTGGCCATCGTGCTGGCCACGGTGGCCGGGCTGGCGGTGCCGGCGGCACCCAGCTTTGAGGTGCTCATCGCGCTGCGGTTGGCCGAGGGTGCGGCGCTGGGCGGCATCCCCGCCCTGGCCATTGCGTATCTGGGCGAGGAGGTCAGCGCCCGGCACGCCACCGCCGCGGCGGGCGCCTACGTGGCGGGCACCAGCCTGGGCGGGCTGTCCGGGCGGCTGCTGGCGGGCCCGGTGGCGGACGTGGCGGGCTGGCGGGCAGCCACGCTCACGGTCTCCAGCGCCGCCGCGCTGGCGGCGGTGGCCTTCCTGCTGCTGGCCCCGGCCGTCCGCGGCTTTGCCCCGGTCCGGGGCGGCGGGCTGGGCACGGTCCTGGCCCGGTTGGCCCCGCAGCTGCGCAGCAGGCCGCTGGCCGGGCTTTACATCCAGGCCTTCAGCCTGATGGGCGCCTTCGTCAGCGTATACAACTACCTCGGCTTCCGGCTGGCGGCCCCGCCCTACCTGATGCCGGCCGGCGCTGTCGGGCTGCTGTTCCTGGCCTACCTCTCCGGCACCGTGTCCTCGCGGGCCTCCGCGGCGCTGGCCGCCGCCGTCGGACGCCGGGCGGCCCTGCTGGGCAGCACGGGCGCGATGCTGGCCGGGCTGGCCATCACGCTGGACGGCCGGGTGCCGGTGATCCTGGCCGGACTGGTGTTGTTCACCGCGGGCTTCTTTGGCGCCCACGCCATTGCCTCCGGCTGGACCGGTGCCATCGCCGTGGACGGGGGGCGGGCCCAGGCCGCCTCGCTCTACAACCTCAGCTACTACGCCGGCTCCTCCGTCCTGGGCTGGGCCATGGGCCTGCTCTTCCAGTCCCTGGGCTGGCCGGCCCTCGTGGCGGCGTTGTCCGCCGTGCTTGTGGCCGCCGCCACCGCCGCGCTCCTGCTGCTGCCGGTCCGCCGCCCCACCCAAGGCAGGACGGCGGATCCGCGCCTAGCGTGAGGCTTCGATGGCTGCCACCAGGTCGGCCAGGATGTCCGCCGGGTCCTCCAACCCGATGGAGACCCGCAGCATCGCCGCATGCGGCTTGGCCTCGGCGGCCACGGGCCGGTGGGTCAGCCCCGCCGGGTGCTGGATCAGCGTGTCGATGCCGCCCAGCGATACGGCGTGGGTGATGAGCGAGACGGCGCCGGGCACGCGCTCGGCATGCTCGGCCGAGGCCAACTCAAAGGACAGCAGGGAGCCGGGGCCGGCCATCTGCGAGCCCACCAGGCCCAGTGGATCGCACTCGGGCAGTCCGGGGTACAGCACCCGTTCCACCAGCTCGTGCCCGGCCAGGGTGCCGGCGATCTTGTTGGCGCTCTCCTGCTGGGCGCGCACGCGCACCGGCATCGTGGCCAGCCCGCGGTGCAGCAGATAGGCCGGCCACGGCGTCAGCAGCCCACCCGTCACGGCCCGGACCTGGCGCAGCCGAGCGGCCCAGGCGGCATCGGTGGCCACCACGCCGCCCATGGCATCGCCATGCCCGCCAATGAACTTCGTGGCGCTGTGCAGCACCAGCGTGGCACCATGCTCCACCGGGCGCTGCAGCACAGGCGTGGCAAAGGTGTTGTCAATGAGCACCAGCACGCCGTCGGCCTCGCGGACCAACGCGGCAATGTCCAGCAGCCGCAGGTCCGGGTTGGCCGGCGTCTCCGCGATCACCAGCCCGGTGTCGGGTCGCAGTGCGGCCCGGACCTCGGCGGGCTGGACAAAGGTGACGGTGGTGCCCAGCAGCGCGGTGGCCAGCAGGTGGTCCGAACCGCCGTACAGCGGGCGGACGGCCACCACGTGCCCCTTGCCGGCGGCGACGGCGGCCAGCAGCACGGCGCTCAGGGCGGCCATTCCGGTGGCGAAGGACACGGCCTGCTCGGCCCGCTCCAGCTGTGCCAGGCCCTCCTCGAACCGCGCCACCGTGGGGTTCCACAGCCGCTGGTAAACGGTGCTCTGGCCCTCCTCCGGCGTGCCGCCGGTGGCCAGGCGTTCGTAGGCGGCGCCGCCGTCGTGCACATTGGGCAGCGGCGCAGTGGTGGACAGGTCCAGCGGAACCGCATGGACGCCCAGCGCGGTCAGGCCCGCCCTCCCGGCATGGACCGCCGTTGTATCAGGACCAAACATGATTTCCTGCCCCTCAGCCCCGGAACGGAGCATCATCACAAACCAATTGCCAATGGATATCAGATGGGGCAAGTATGGTGCATAAATTCGCGATTTTGATAGGATATCGAACAAAGCGGCAATCATTCAGACAAAACGCAAAGGTCTGACCATTCCAGGAGGAAACAATGGCGTCACCGGCGAAGAATGTTCGGCGCGAACCGGCCCTGCTCGGGCAGCATCCCGAACAGCTCGATGGCGTGGACCGGCAGATCATCGACGCTCTGGTGTCCGATGCCCGGATGACCAACCGCGACCTGGCCGATGCCGTGGGCATTGCGCCCTCCACGGCACTGATGCGGACCCGGTCCCTGTTGGAGCGAGGCGCCATCGAGGGCTTCGAGGCCAAGCTGAACCTGGCCGCCATCGGCCGCTCGGTCCAGGCCCTCATCGCCGTCCGGCTGCGCGCCCACGACCGCGACCAGATCGACCGCTTCACGGCCCGCGTGCCGCTGCTGCCGGAGGTGCTCTCCACCTTCCACACCTCGGGTTCGGTGGACTACCTGCTGCACATCGCCGTCGCCAACACCGACGCCCTGCGCGACTGGGTGCTGGACAACCTGACCACCGATCCCGTGGTGGGCCACACCGAAACCACCCTGGTATTCAAGCACATCCCCGGCCACTCCGGCCCGCTCGCGCAGTAGCGCCGGGCCCGGGGCACGGCGACGGCGGCGGAGGACATCCTCCGCCGCCGTCCGCGTTGTTTGCCGCCCCCGGAGCGAGCCTTGCGGTTAGCGCAGCAGCCCGTCGTGCAGGGCGCCGGTCTGGGCGTCCAGCCGGTTGCTGAGCCGTTCCTGGAACTGCAGGGACTCCACCGTGGCCGCCTCGCGGCGGGCCGCCCAGTTCTGCAGCGCCACGCCCGCATGGCTGGCCAGCGAGGACATGATTCCGGGCCGGCGGCGGGGCAGGCGTGCGGAGTTGTTGCTCATTGTTCTTTTCCCTTCGTGTGGTTCTGGGAGTTGCCCTCCCTGGGGATGGACCTTTCGGCTTCCCGGGAGACCAGGGGGAAGGCGTTGAAGTGCACCTGGACCGGGCGTGCGCCCGGCTGGACCCCTGCGTCCTTGAGTTCGGCCAGCAGCCTGGCCGAGAAATCGTCCACCTGGCGCGAGAAGTCGGCCAGCTGGGCCGCCGTCAGCCGCGCGTGCGCCGTCGTCAGTGTGGCGGCCTCCTGCCACTCGGCGGGGAGCCTGTCATGGCCGCAGGCTACAAACTCCTCCAGTGCCGCCGAGCGCGAGCGTTCGATCTCACGTGCCACAACGCGCGTTGCATCGGTGGCGGCGGTGCCGTCGTCCGGTCCCGCGGCGCCCAGCACAATCGCGCCCCGGGAGCGTTCCCACCACCGTTCACGCGCGGTCCCCTTGCCTTGGACCTCGTGCACAAACTCGTACTTGGCCAGCTGGCGCAGGTGGTAGCTGGTGGAGCCGCTGGACTCGTTGAGCATTTCGCCGAGCCCGCAGGCGGTCTGTGCACCGTAGTTGGCCAGCGCCTCGAGGATCTGGACGCGCAGCGGATGCGCCAAGGCTTTCATGGCCGCGACATCCAAGATCCGCGCCGCGGGGGCGCCGGAGGATGGTTCCTGTGGGGTGGTCATGCCACCATTTTAGGATTGCAAAGAAGTCCTTGCTTGCATTGACAACGCGGGCGACGGCGTGCCCGGAGTGCCGCCGTCGCCCGCACGGGGCACGTTGGGCACACCGGGCACGCCGTCAGGCTTGTTAGGTGCGGGAGGCGCGCACCGCGGCGGCGGCGAGCGCGGCGCAGGCCGCCACGGCCAGCACGGCAAAGCCGTCGACGGCGGCGGGCAGCCCCCACACCGTGGCGGCGGCCCCCATGCCGAGCACGGGCACGGCGCTGCCGAGGTAGGTGATGACGTACACGGCGCTGATGATCTGCGCGTGCCGGGCCGGCTCCACGCTCGACGCCACCGTGTTGAAGACCTCGCGAAACGCCAGCCCTTGACCGGCGCCGGCGCCCACGCAGGCCAGCACCAGCAGTGCTCCGCCGCCCGTCGCGCCCGCCACGGCAATCAGCGCCACGGAGACGCCCAGCAGGCCCAGTCCCAGCGGCACCACGTGACGGCCGCGGACGGTGAGCAGCTGGCTCAGCGCCGAGCTGCCCAGGGTCAGTGCGGCCAGCACTCCCACCACCGGGCGGGCGTCGGTGTGCATGACGGAGGCAAAGTAGCCCGGGGCCAGCGAGAGGCAGAAGCCGAACACGGAGAAGCTGAGGAAGCCCACCAGCGAGGCCAGCCAGAACGCCCCCCGGGCGTCCGCCGAGACGGAGGGCCGGCGCGGGCGCAGGGTGGCAAGTGCCGTCCCCTGCGGCGCCGGCTTGATGGCCGGGCGGGCCTTGAGCGCCAGCAGGATGCCCAGCAGCAGGATCAGGGCCACGGACTGGACCAGGAAGGGCGTCCGGGTCGGGTCGGGCAGCAGGGACAGCAGGCCGCCCAGCACGGGGCCGGCCGCGACGCCGCCCGCGGAGGCCAGCAGCGTGAAGCGCGAGGCCCAGTCCGGGCGGGTGGGCAGCAGGTCGCGCAGGGCGGCGGAACTGGCGCCGGTCGCCAGCGCCACGGCCAGCCCCTGCAGCACACGCCCACCGGCCAGCATGGCCAGGCTGGAGGCGTTGGCAAAGACGATCCCGCCGGCCACGCCAATCAGCACCGCGAGCACCAGTGCGGCACGCCGGCCGATGTAGTCGGACCAGTGCCCGGCCAGCAACAGCCCGCCGATCAGGGCCAGCACATAGCTGGCGAAGGCCACCGTGACGCCGAGCGAGTCCAGCCCCAGCCGGTGGGCCAGCAGCCCGTAAAGCGGAGTGGCCATATTGGCGCCCACCAGGAGCGTAAAGATCACCGCGCCGGCCAGCACCAGGCGTCCGGTGACCGAGGCATCCCAGCCCCAGCGCTGGAGGAGGGCGGGTCGCATTTGCAGCTCGCGCAAAACTGTCACGGGGTGGCTCCTTGGTCCGGCCCCGGCGTCGTGTGCCGCGGCTCTGCTGCCCGGCCGTGGTGGGGCCGGATGCCGGTGGAAAGTGGCCTCGTGGGCCGGTTTCCACTCAATTTCATCTATAGGATGAAGCAACGGCGACCAATGCGGCAGATTATTCGCCATGAACTGATCATCGTGATCAGATTTGGCCGCCAGACTGACACCGGAGTGAGACGCATGAGCACCTTGGACCCCCTCGACCTGAAGCTGCTGCTGGCCCTGGTGGCCGATCCCCGGGCGCAGATCGGCGAGCTCGGGGAGCAGGTGGGCGCGGCCCGGAACACCGTGCAGGCTCATCTGCGCCGGCTGCTGCGCTCCGGCGCCCTGCGCGATGGCGGCCGCGAGGTGGACCTGGCCGCCATCGGCTACGACGTCGTCGCCTTCGTGACTCTGGAGGTCACCCACCGCGAGCTCGACGGCGTGATAGCGGCCCTGCGCAAGCAGCCGGCGGTGCTGGAGGTCTACGAGATCTCCGGCCGGGGCGATGTCTGGTGCCGGATTGCGGCACGCGATGTGCCCAGCCTGCATGTGGCCCTGCGCTCCGTCCTGCGCATCCGCGGCGTGATCCGCTCCGAGACGTCCCTGGCCCTGCACGAGCACATTCCCTACCGTGTCCAGCCCCTGTTGGACGGACTGCTATAGGCCCTGTGCCGATAATGGGACTGTGACCATCATTGACAACGCCGTGTACGTCGACGGCGTGCGCACCGCCGACCCCGTCAGCTTGGAACAGACCTACGAGACCCTGGCCGAACGCGGCGGCATGGCGTGGATCGGCCTGTACCGCCCCACGATGGCGGAGCTGACCTCCGTGGCGGCGGAGTTTGGCCTGCACGAGCTGGCGGTGGAGGATGCCATCAGCGCCCACCAGCGGCCCAAGCTGGAGCGCTACGACGACAACCTCTTCACCGTGCTGCGCCCCGCGCGCTACATCGATGCGGAGGAGGTGGTGGAGTTTGGCGAGCTGCACATCTTCACCGGCAAGGACTTCGTCATCACCATCCGCCAGGCCGACACCCCCGGCCTGGCCCGGACGCGGCACCGGCTCGAAAGCAGGCCGGAGCTGCTGGCCCTGGGACCGGAGGCGGTGCTCTACGCCATCCTGGACCAGGTGGTGGACGACTACGCCCCGGTGGTGGCCGGGCTGGAAAACGACATCGACGAGATCGAGGACCAGCTCTTTGCCGGCGACCCCACCGTGTCCCGGCGCATCTATGAGCTCTCCCGTGAGGTCATCCAGTTCCAGCGCGCCATCCACCCCCTGGCGGACATGCTGGACCAGCTCAAGCACGGCTTTGCCAAGTACGGCGTGGACATCGAACTCCAGCGCTACCTGCGCGACGTCGAGGACCACGTCCAATCCGTCACCACCCGGGCCGATTCCTTCCGCCAGCTGCTGCAGAACGCGCTGACGGTGGACGGGACGCTGACCACCAACCGGCAGAACGAGACCAGCGTGGCCCAGAACGAGGAGGTCAAGAAGATCTCCTCCTGGGCGGCCATCTTCTTCGCACCGTCGTTCGTGGCCTCGGTGTACGGGATGAACTTTGAGGTGATGCCGGAGCTCAAATGGCTCTACGGCTACCCCTTTGCCGTGGGCCTGATGGTCGTGCTCTGCGGTTTGATGTACCTGATCTTCAAACGGAAGAAATGGCTTTAGGCGTCATCGAGGTGCGCTCGGCGTGGGGCAGCCCGGCTGCCATCCGGCCTCGCTGGCGCCCAACCGCGCGCTGGCCATGCTAACCCGCGGCATTCCGTAGAGTACGGAATATAGTTCCCGCGGCCCCGGTTGCCGCCCATGGAAGAGAAAACCAATGAGGAGATTTTCGTGACTGAGCAGACTTTGTCCACCGCAGTGATCCTGAACAACGGCGTGGAGATGCCGCAGCTGGGCTTCGGCGTCTGGCAGGTGCCCAACGAGGAATCGGCCGCGGCCGTCACAGCGGCGCTGGATGCCGGCTACCGCAGCATCGACACCGCCGCGATCTACGGCAACGAGGAGGGCGTGGGCGAGGCCATCGCCGAGTTCCTGGCCCGCACCGGCACCGACCGCTCCGAGCTGTTCATCACCACCAAGCTCTGGAATTCGGAGCAGGGCTACGAGACGGCGCTGGCCGCCTTTGACGAGAGCCTGCGCAAGCTGGGCCTGGACTACGTGGACCTGTACCTGATCCACTGGTCCACCCCGGACCGCGACCTCTACCTGGACACCTGGAAGGCCTTCGAGGAGATCGCCGCCTCCGGCCGGGCCAAGGCCATCGGCGTCTCCAACTTCGAGCCCGAGCACCTGCAGCGCATCATCGACCTGGGCGGCACCGTCCCGGCCGTGAACCAGGTGGAGACCCACCCGCTGCTGGCCCAGAAGGCACTCAAGGAGTTCGAGGACGCCAACGGCATCGCCCACGAGTCCTGGAGCCCGTTGGCCCAGGGACAGCTGCTGGAGAACGCGGACATCGTGGCCATCGCCACGGCCCACGGCAAGAGCCCGGCCCAGGTGATCATCCGCTGGCACCTGCAGAGCGGGAACATCGTGATCCCCAAGTCCGTCACGCCGGAGCGCATCGCCGCCAACTTCGACGTCTTCGACTTCGAGCTCACTCACGCCGACATGGCCGCGATCGACGCCCTGGACAACGACGGCCGCGTGGGCCCGCACCCGAACGAGTTCCACGTCGCCTAACGGTCCCCGTCCCGGGGTCTCGCTCCCCAGCCGCTCCCACAGCTCGCAGGCTCGCTGCGGGTCCCTTGCGGCCGTGGGCCCAGGCTCGACCACCGGTGGTCGAGCCTGGGCCCACGGAGTCAGGCGCTAGGTCCGGGCCAGGGCGTCGATGTCCTCCAGGAAGGCGTCGCGCACCTCGGCACTGACAGTGGCGCGGGTGTCGGCAATCGTTTCCAGATAATCCAGCGTCGCCGGCCCCCGCCGGCCGGCGCCGTTGGCACTGGCGGCGCCGCCGGCGTCGTACACGGCCTTTTCCAACGCCCGCTGGGACGCGCTGCGGGCCGCAAACTCGATGTCCGCCGGCGAGAATCCCTCGCTGCGCTCCACCAGCGCCGCCACATCCACCACGTCCAGCACGCTGGCGGGGATGAACCGCTGCCACATGGCCGTGCGGGCCTGAGTGTCGGGCAGCCCGATGGGGATCACGTAGTCGAACCGGCCGTGGCGCAGGAAGGCCGAGTCCAGGGACCGGATGAAGTTGGTGGCGCACACCAGCAGGCGCCCGGGCTGGTCGCGGAAGGCCGGGATGATCTTCAGCAGCTCGTTGGTCACACCCTGCAGCGGCGACGGCGGCTCCCCCGAGCGCTGGGAGGCGATCTCCTCCACCTCGTCGATGAACACCACCGCGTGCTCCAGCTCCGCGATTTCCAGGAACGTCTCGCGCAGCGCCCCCGCCAGCCCCGCGGGGTCGGCGGCCAGCCGCGAGGGGAAGACCTCCACGAACGGCCATTCCAGCCGCGAGGCGATCGCCTTGGCAAAGGTGGTCTTGCCCGTCCCGGGCGGGCCGAACAGCACCACGGCACGCGGGGGCACCACGCCGAATTCCTCCGCCAGCTCCGACTGCGCCAGCGGCAGCACCAGTCGCCGCTCCAGCAGCTGCTTCTCCAGGGCCATGCCCGCGACGTTTTCCCAGAGGTTGCGCGGCAGGATCCGCCCGCCCAGCTGCTCCAGGGCACCGAGCTCGGCGCGCTGGACGGGAATGCGTCGCTCAAAGTAGCGCAGGTCCGCCTTGACCTCGAACCCGCGGTTCAGGAACGCCTCCACGCGCGTCTCGCTGGTGGGCATCAGGGCGGAGAGCTTGTCCAGCCCCAGGTGGCCCATCCTTTGTTCGACGGCGGCCAGCAGCGAGGTGCCAATCCCCTGCCCGCGCCACGGCTGCAGGGTGGCCAGGAAGACGATCCACCCCTGGTCGTGGGCGGCGCGGCCGACGGCGGCACCCACCAGCGTCTCACCCTGGACGGCCACCACGGCATGGTCCTTTTCGCAGGAGGCCAGCACCTCGGCGAGATCGTAGACGGGCTTCACATTGGAGGCCTTCAGGGACTCCCACAGGTGCAGGATCCCCTCCAGATCGGAGGGATGGAAATCCCGAATCTTCCAGGTAGACATCGTCGTCGTTCCTTTCCCTTGGAGTGCGGCCATCATGGCACGGAGCGCTCACGGCCAGTGAATGTGACCGGGAAATGTGACCGCGGACTGCGGCCGTCCACTGCCATCGTCGGCGGCGGCCCGGTTCAGCGGGCGCGCACGGCCTCACCGGCATGGGCCGGCATCCGCACCGCTTCCAGCACGGGATAGAGCATCAGCAGCGCCAACACGGCAAAGGTCCACTGGTAGCCCGCCACCTCGGGTGCGTCCGGCGCGGCGGTGGCGAGGATGGCCTGTGCCGCGCGCAGCACCAGCGCGCCCACTGCCACACCCAGCCCCGTGGCCACCTGGGCAATGGTCGAGGACAGGGTGTTGGCACCCGACATCTTCGGCGCGGGCACGTCGGCAAACTGGACGGTGTTGTACGCGCTGAACCCGATGGACCGCAGCACGCCGCTGGCAAAGAGCACGACGGCGGTCACCGCCAGCGGCGTCGAGGGGTTCAGGAGCGCGCAGAGCACCAGCACCGCGGCGCCGCCAGCATTGCTTAGGATCAGCACCGCACGGAAGCCAAATCGCCTGATCAGCGGTGTGGTGGCAGGTTTGATGAGCACATTGCCGGCAAAGACCGCCATCACCATCAGCCCCGCCTCAAACGCGCTCCAGCCGAATCCCAGCTGGAACATCAGCGGCAGCAGGAACGGCACGGCGTTGATGACGAGCCGGTAGAGCCCGCCGCCGGCGTTTCCGGCCCGGAAGGTGGGGATCCGCAGCGCGGCCAGATCCAGCAGCGGATGCCGGGCAAGGCGGAACCGCAGCAGCGCCAGCACCCCGGCCAGCACCGCCACCGCCAGGAGCGCGGCGACGGCGGCCCAATCGGTGGGAGCCGATCCCACCTGTTCCATGCCCAGGACCAGCGCCGCCAGCGAAATGCCGCACAGGAGAAAACCCAGCCAGTCCGGCGGCGGAACATGCTGGGCCCGGACGGCCGGCACCACAAACCAGGCCAGCACGAAGCCCGCCGCGCCCAGGGGCACGTTCAGCAGGAAGATCCAGTGCCAGCTGGCATAGGTGGTCAACAGCCCGCCCAGCGCCGGCGCCACCACCGGGGCGATCAGCGCCGGCCAGGTCAGGTAGGCGATGGCCTCCAGGAACTGCTTCCGGTCCGTGTTCCGCAACACCACCAGCCGCCCCACCGGGACCATCATGGCACCGCCCAGGCCCTGGAGCATCCGGGCCAGGCACAGGGTGGTGAGGGTGGGGCTGGCGGCGCAGAGCACCGAGGCAACCGTGAACACCGCAATGGCGACGGCAAAGACCCGGCGCGCACCGAACCGCTCGGCCAGCCAGCCGCTGATTGGGATCCCCACGGCCAGCGTGATCAGGTAGCTGGTCATGGCGGCGTTGATGTCCACCGGCCGGACGTGGAGGTCCTGTGCCATGGCGGCGGCCGCCGTCGAGATGATGGTGCCGTCCAGGATCTCCATGAAATAGGTCCCCGCCACCAGCAGCGCCAGCGTGCGGCTGAAGGACCCCGTGGCGGGCGGGGCCTGTTCCGTTTGTGCCATGGTGGAATGCTACCGGCCCGGCGGCAACCGGTTGGATTCTAGCGGTTGAGCGGCGTCATATCCGCGTACCGCTCGCCCACCGGCGCCGGCAGGTTGTCCAGCGCCGCCAGCTGGGCGGCGGAGAGGGTGATGCCCTCGGCCGCGGCATTCTCCTCCAGATAGCTGGTCCGCTTGGTCCCGGGGATGGGCACGATGTCCTCCCCCTGGGCCAGCAGCCAGGCCAGCGCCACCTGGCCGGGCGTGGCCCCCAGCTCGGCGGCGACGGCGTCGACCTTTTCCACGATGCCGATGTTGGCCGCCAGGTTCTCCCCCTCAAAGCGCGGGCTGTGCCGGCGGAAATCCTTCGCCTCCAGCTGCTCCAGCGAGCGGATGGTCCCGGTGAGGAACCCGCGCCCCAGCGGGGAGTAGGGCACAAAGCCGATGCCCAGCTCGCGCAGCGTGGGCAGGATCTCGGCCTCCGGGTCCCGCGACCAGAGCGAGTATTCCGTCTGCACCGCCGCCACCGGGTGCACGGCATGGGCCCGGCGGATGGTGGCCGGCGCCGCCTCCGACAGTCCGTAGTGGCGGATCTTGCCCTCGGCTATGAGCTCCGCGAGCACCCCCGCCGTTTCCTCAATGGGCGTGCCGGGATCCATCCGGTGCTGGTAGTACAGGTCGATGTGGTCAGTGTTGAGCCGCTTCAGCGAGCCTTCAACGGACAGCCGCACGTTGTCCGCACTGCCGTCCATTCCCCGGGAGCCGTCCGAACGGTGCCGGATGGTGCCGAACTTGGTGGCCACCACAGCCTCGTCCCGCCGTCCGGCCAGGGCCTTGGCCAGCAATTCCTCATTGAGGTAGGGCCCGTAGATTTCCGCCGTGTCGAAAAACGTGATGCCCAGCTCCAGCGCCCGGTGGATGGTGCGGATGGACTCGGCCTCGTCCCGGCCGGCGCCCGAGTAGAACGCGGACATGCCCATGCAGCCCAACCCCAGCCTCGAAACGGCCAACCCGGCCTGGCCCAATTCTGTCTTCTTCATCGCATTCCCTCGTCCGCCGTCGTCTGCCGTCATCTGAACTGTCCCCACCGCAACGGTAGGACGTGGAGTGCACCCCAGGTCAAGGGCACGGGGAAGATCCGCGGAAAGTTGGTGGAGCCGGCCTCTTGACTTCGTGAATCCACCGGCAATACTTAAGAATGTGCTTAAGTATTCGAGCGGACTGGACGCCATCTTCCAAGCCCTGGCCGACCCCTCCAGGCGGGCCATCCTTGAGCGGCTCACACAGGGACCGGCCAGCGTCAGCGCGTTGGCCCAGCCGCTGGCCATGTCATTGCCGGCGGTGGTCCAGCATCTGGCCGTGCTCGAGAACGCACAGCTCATCACCACCCAAAAGATCGGCCGAGTGCGCACCTGCACTCTGGGCAGCACCGCCCTGCGCACGGCCGAAGCCTGGCTCACCGAGCGCCGCACCCCCGCGGAGCACCACCTTGACCGGCTGGCGGATTATCTCGCCAGCCACCCCGAACAACCGACAAAGGACATGCCATGAGCACGCAATCCACCACCCACGCCAGCTTCACCCTCGAGCGCCACTTCCCCGCCTCGCCCGAGCACGTCTACGCCGCCTTCGCCACCGAGGAGGGCAAGCACGCCTGGTTCGTCGGACCTGCCGAATGGGAGCAGACCGAATGGGAGCTTGACTTCCGCGAGGGCGGCACGGAGATCAACACCGGCGGCCCGGTCGGCGGGCCGGTCTCGCGCTTCGTAGCCCAGTACCACGACATCGTCCCCAACGAGCGGATCGTCTACAGCTACAAGATGACCGTCGACGGCAAGAACCTCTCCGCCTCCGTGGCCAGCATTGAGCTCGAGCCCGGCACCGACGGCGGCACGCACCTCACCATGACCGAGCAGGGCGTCTACCTGGACAACATGGACAACCCTGCCCAGCGTGAACAGGGCACCCGCGACCTGCTGGACGCGCTGGCGGCGTCGCTGGCCGGCTGACCCGGCGTCGTCGTCGGGATCCGGCCCGGGCGGACTGTGGCCAACGCCACAGTCCGCCCGGGAATCACCGCAGCACATTCCACGCTGATCTACACAACACCAAAAGTAGATGAAAAGGCATGGAATATGAGCATCGACGTTGCACTGCAGACCACCCTTGACGACCAGCTGGTTCTGGACGGAACCGTGGCCGATACCCTGTTCCGCGAGGCCCGCACGGCGAACTCCTTCGCCGCCGAGGAGATCAGCGACGAGACCCTGCAGGCGGTCTACGCCCTGGCCAAGATGGGCCCCACGGCCATGAACATCCAGCCGCTGCGCATCACCTGGGTCCGTTCTTCCGAGGCCCGTGAGCGGCTGGTGGCCCACATGATGGACGGCAACAAGGACAAGACGCGCAACGCGCCCATGACGGCCATCTTGAGCTTCGACGGCGACTGGCACGAACTGCTGCCGACCGTGTTCCCGCCCGCCGCCGCCCGCCGGGACATGTTTGCCGAGAACGAGGGCATCCGCACGGCCATGGGCAACAACAACAGCCACCTCCAGGCTGGATACTTCATCCTTGCCGCCCGTGCCGCCGGCCTGGCCGCCGGCCCCATGACCGGCTTTGACGCCGCCGGCGTCGACGCCGAATTCAACACCGAGTCCGGCCACACCGCCTTCATGGTGGTCAACCTGGGCAAGCCCGGCGCCGCGGCGGCCCACCCCCGGCTGCCGCGCCTGGAGTATGACGCGGCAACCACCACGATCTAACGCACACCAAGCAAGACAGCCCGTCCCCCACAGCAGTGGAGGACGGGCTGTTTTGCTGTCGTCGCCGTCGTCCTGTGACCGTTCCGTTGCCCGGCACCACCTGCGCAGAGGGCCCTGCCGTGCCCGGCACCCCGGGCGGCCGTGGTGCAGAAATCAAGTAGCCCCCCGGCGGCCAAAGGGGAAATCCAAGTACTACACACTCATCCGGTGGCCAGTGGTGGACCCTAGACTCCGCAGGGAGCCTGCACGTGGACTCTTTGTCCAGTCGGAATGCAGAGCAATCATTCCGAGGTCTCGGTGCAGTGGCCCGTTCCGACGCGGCCCGATGAAGAAAGTGGCAGCTGGTCGGCTGGGGCGGGGGGGAATTCGTCCTGCGGCGATCATCGCAAGTGTTGGCGTTCAAGCCTGCTGCCCTAACGACGAGCCGAGCGGACGATCGAGATGGGCTTTCTGGCAGACCGGCGCAATTCCACACGAGCTGTACGCTGCGGGACACCGGGTCCAGGCATTCCCGGCCACAATGGAACGCACTGGAGCGCGGTCGGATGCGTCATTGCCATGCTGGCGGCACTGGTGCTCACCGGCATTGTCACCGCTCCCGTCCGGGCAGCCGGGCGAACCTATCCGGTCCACACAAACATCGTCTCCACCACGTTCTAGGTCGGCGAAGTTTTCAACGCAAACGCTTCAGACGGCTCGCAGATCTGCTCAACCTACGATGCACAGTGGGCCCTGAGCCACACCGGGGTCGCCAAGGGACTCATGCCGTCGTCGGCCAATGGCTGCCCCGGATCGCCCTGGGGCGGGTGCGACGGTGTCAGCAACCAAGGCCCAACGTATGCCACGTTCACCTGTGCCACGGAGGCCAGGACCGCAGCGGCACACTACTTCCCGACGCAGCAGCCACGACCCTTGCAGAATCCGTTCTACATCACCTTGCCCTACGACGACCTCAACGATTCGATCGCCTTCGCTAACCGGTGCACCAACGTCCCCTGGGCCAATGACCCGGGTTACGCAGGGCACTGCACCGATCAGGCCTTCAGCTACATGAAGAACCGCTGGGTGGCAATCACCGGACCGAACGGCAGCACCTGCTACGGCCAGATCGAGGACGCCGGCCCGTCCAGTGGCAGCCTTTACCACGACTCCGTCTATGTCTTCGGTGCCACCAACGCCCGCCCGGTGAACAAGATGTTCTCCGGCGATCCGACCCAAGGCGCCGGCATGGATGTGTCCCCGGCACTCAACGGCTGCCTCGGGTACGCCGACCTCGATGGCGACAACGACCACGTCAGCTGGCACTTCGTGGACGCTATCGATGTACCCGCCGGACCGTGGACGGAGATCGTCACCACCAGCCCTGTCGTACTTGAGGTCGGCACCGCCCCGGCCGCGCCCACCGGCGTGAACGCCACCGCCGGCAATGCCACCGCCACCCTCACCTGGACCGCCCCGCCCAACGGCGGCTCCCCCATCACCTCCTACACCATCACCCCCCACACCGGCGCAACCAACCTCACCCCCACCACCATCACCGGCACCCCGCCCGCGACCAGCACCAGCATCCCCGGGCTGACCAACGGCACCGCCTACAGCGGCACCCGATCGGCCCGGCTGGGCCTGAACACCGGAACCGAACCCCTCGGCGACAGCACCCTCGCCCAAACCATCAACGTCCCCGCCACCGGCACCTCCACGCTCACTTTCTGGTACCAGCCCCACAGCGCCGACACCGGATGCAGCGGCGCGTCATGCAGCCGGGACTGGATGGAGGGGCAGATCCGCAGCACCACCGGCACCACCTTGGCCAGCCTGTTCAAACTCAACAGCAACACCGGCGCCTGGACCCAGGTCACCGCCAACCTCGCCGCCTACAAGGGCCAGACCATCACCCTCTGGTTCAACGTCCACCTCAACGGGCCCAACCCCACCGACGACACCTGGATGTACCTCGACGACGTCGCACTCACCACCGGTTAGGACTGCGAAAGCCAGACAGCGGAGCGCGGCGGGCATGCTCGGAGGTTTACATTCCGGCAGGAAATAGACACTGCAGGACAAGGTCCGGTTCTTCGTTGTGCTCGGCAGGGGCGTAACGTCACGTCCGCGGCCGCCGTTCTCGGCCTGGACGGGACGGCGCGCCATCGGCACGGGCCCGGTTGCGGGGATGCAGCCTGGGACTGGACCGGGGCATGGCATGGCACATCGGGTCAGGCCACGAGATGCCGTACTCCATGCCGACGGCGGGGCCGGGATCTGGTCAGCACAGACAACCCTTGCAGCCGTTGGCCGCAGGCACCGCGGCACTCGTGGATGCGGTGTCGCCGCGGCGGATCGTCCGGCGGTTCCAGACAACGGTGCGGGCGTACAGGATCGCCAGCTTGTAACTCAACGGCGCCGGGTTGGCCCAGTTAAACTCATGGGGCTGCAACCCCTCGGGCCGACTCCCGCTGACAACCCACTTGCCGCGCTTCAGTTGCCTTGCCGCTAGATCTTCTTGACCACGCTGGACTTGAGCTGCATCGGGCCGACACCGTCCACCTTGCAATCGATGTCATGGTCACCCACACCATCCACCAGACGGATGTTGCGCACCTTGGTGCCAACCTTGATGACCGTGGAGCTTCCCTTGATCTTGAGGTCCTTGACCACCGTCACGGTGTCGCCGTCGGCCAGGACATTGCCCACGGCATCCTTGATGACTGCCGGGCCGGTGTCCTCAACCGAAACATCCGAGGCCGGCTCCCATTCGTGTGCGCATTCGGGGCAGACCAGCAGCGAACCCATCTCGTAGGTGTATTCGCTGGAGCATTCGGGGCACGGCGGCACGGTCTCATTCACCCCGCCATTCTATCGAGGGCCGGCCGGCGCATCGAGACAACGACAGCCACAGCGTCAGACAGGCTCCGAGTCAGACCACCCTGGCCCCCACCTCAATCATTACTGACAGGATCGACCAGCGGGACCGGTCCTAGGCCTTGAGGATCAGCGCGTCACCTTGCCCGCCTCCGCCGCACAGCGCCACCACTCCCACACCGCCGCCGCGCCGCTTGAGCGCCAGTGCCTGGTGCAGCACCAGCCGCGCGCCGGAGGCACCCACCGGATGGCCCAGCGCAATGGCCCCGCCCTCGGCATTGATGCGGTCCGTGTCTATGCCCAGATCCTCCGCGGACTGGACCACCACCGAGGCAAAGGCCTCGTTGATCTCGATCAAATCCAACGCCTCCCCCGACAGGCCCTCGCGCCGCAGCGCAGCCTCGATGGCCCGCGACGGCTGCGAGTGCAGCGATCCGTCCGGCCCGGCCGTCTGCCCGTGCGCGCCAATCTCGGCAATCCATGCCAGACCCAGCGCGTGTGCGGCGCCCTTGCTGGCAACCACCAGTGCCGCGGCACCGTCGGAGAGCGGTGAGGACGAGCCGGCGGTGATGGTGGCCTGCTCCCCCTTCGCGAAGGCGGGCTTCAGCGCGGCCAGCGACTGCGCCGTCGTGCCCGGACGGATGCCCTCGCCGTCGGTGACGACGACGGCGTCCCCGCGCCGCTGCACAATGGTCACCGGCGCGATCTCCTCCGACAGCACCCCCGCAGCCCGGGCGGCCTCGGCCCGTTGGTGCGACAGGGCAGCAACGGCATCCTGCTTTTCACGGGTGATCCCGCGTGCCGCGTTCCCGGCGTCGGTGGCACTGCCCATGAGCTCACCGCTGACCGGATCCTGCAGGCCGTCGTGGTTGAGCGAATCCAGCATCGGGGTGTCGCCAATGGTGATGCCGGCGCGCAGCCCCTTGACCAGGTGCGGGGCGTTGGTCATGGACTCCTGGCCCGCGGCCACGATGAAGTCCGCCTCGCCGGCCCGGATCATCCGCGCGGCATCGATCACGGCCGTGAGCCCTGAGAGGCACAACTTGTTCACTGTCACCGTGGGCACGTCCCAGCCGATGCCCGCGGCCAGGCTGGCCTGCCGGGCCGGACCCTGGCCGGCGCCGGCCTGGATCACCTGGCCCACGATCACGGCGTCGATCCTCTCCGCCGGCACGCCCGTGCGCTCCAGCGCGGCCCTGATGGCGTGCGCGCCCAGCTCGCTGGCGGACAGCGGGGCCAGCGCGCCGCGGAACCGGCCGAACGGCGTGCGGGCGCCGCCCAGGATCACGGGGGTGAGGTCGTCTGCAGTCATGGACATGCCTTTCGGAGACAAGGAAACAATGGATCAGGCGAAGGCGGAGATGCCGGTGATGGAGCGGCCGATGATCAGCGCCTGCACCGTCTCCGTGCCCTCGTAGGTGTGGATGGCCTCGATGTCCGCCAAGTGCCGCGCGATGCGGTTCTGCAGCAGGATGCCGTTGCCGCCGAGCATGTCGCGGGCGTTGGCGGCGATTCCCCGGGCCGCGCGGGTGCAGGTGTACTTGGCCAGCGAGGCCTGCACCGGCGTCAACGCACCCGCCTCGTCCAGCCTGGTCATCTGCGCCACCATCAGCTGCATCGTGGCCAGCTCGGAGTGCATGCGGGCCAGCCGCTCCTGGATGATCGCCGACGCCGCCAGCGGCCGGCCGAATTGCCGGCGCTGCGCCGCGTACTGCACGGCTGTCTCGTAGCAGGCCGTGGCATGCCCGACGGCGGACCAGGCCACGCCCAGCCGGGTCGCCAGCAGCACGCGGCCGGCATCCTTGAAGGTGCGCGCCCCGGGGAGCACATTCTCCGCGGGCGCAAAGACATTCTCCAGCCGGATGTGCGCCTGACAGATGGCCCGCAGCGACGCCTTGCCCTCGATGGTGGTGGCCGTGTAGCCGGGAGAATCCTGCGGCACCAGGTAGCCGTGCACGGCACCGTCGCCGCCGCGCGCCCACACCACCGTGACCCCGCCGATGGAGCCGTTGCCGATCCACTTCTTCTCGCCGTTGAGCAGGAATCCGCCCTCGACGGCGGTGGCGGTGGTCTCCAGCGCCACCGAGTCCGAGCCGTGCGTCGGCTCCGTCAAAGCGAACGCCCCGTACTCCTCGCCCCGGGAGAGCGGCGGCAGCCAGCGGGCTTGTTGCTCGGCCGAGCCGCATTCGGCAATGGAACGCAGTGCCAGTCCGCCCTGGACGGCGATGACAGTACCAATGGAGCCGTCGCCCCGGCTGACCTCCATGGTGACCAGGCCGGCGGCCGTCTTGCTCATGGCGGGGAAGCCGTCGACGTCGATGCCGTCGCGCAGCAAATCCAGCTCGCCCAGCCGCTTCACCAGGTGCAGAGGGTACTCCCCGCGCTCCCAATAACCGGCAATGACGGGCAGCACCTCGCCCTGGACAAAGGCCCGGGCCCGGGCCCAGTACGCCTGGTCCGCGGCGCTGATGTCCCGGAAGACCGACGCCGGATCCGGATCCAGCGCCTCCGTCAGCACATACTCCGGCTCCACCGTGCCCTGTGGGAAGGGGGTGTCCAGCTGGTGCGGGTCGGTTGCGGTGGAGGTCATTGGCCGGTCCTTGCGTCTGCGGGAGAGTGCTCGTGGTTCCACCATGCTGTGGAACTGAGTCTCATGTCAAGGAATTGAGTTCCATTCCCCTATTCGAGGGCACTCCGGACCGCCTGCAGGATCTCTTCCGTTCCGGCGCTCCGGTCAAGGACGGTGACGACGACGGCGGGACGCCCGGCCGCCGGTGCGGCCGGACGCCGGCCCGCTGGAGCACCTGCCACGGGCCGAAAGCGGTCAGCGAGCTCGTGCAGGTCCGTCGCCAGTTCCGCGGCCAGGCAAGTCCCGGTGCTTTCGGTGGAGTTTTCGCCGGCGTTTTCACCGGCGGACGACGCCTCGGCCGGCTTGTGCGCCTCGGCACGCAACCACCCGCGCAGGGCGCTGTTGTGCACCGCCACCACGCCCGCGGCGAAGGCGACGGCTGCCGCACCACCGGGGACGGCCCCCGGGAGTTGCAGATGCTTCCGGAAGGCCCGTTCGTAGCGGTGCGTCATCACCAGCTCGCGGTCGCGCAGGGCCGGAACCTGCCGCAGCAGTTCGTGCCGCAGCAGCGCCGTCGCCTGGTTGCGCAGATGGTGGTCGAAGACGAGAAGTGCCGCATCCACCACCGCGTCCAACGGATCCCCGCCGCGGTGTGTCAGGAAGTCCTGCACCCGGGCCAGGATCCGGTCGTGGTCCGCGAAGACGATGTCCTCTTTGGACCCGAACTTGCGGAAAAAGGTGCTCCGGCTGATGCCGGCGGCATCGGCCAGCTCGTCCACAGTGGTTGCGTCATAGCCGCGGCGCACCAGCAGCTCGATGGCTGCCGCCACGGCCGGGCCCGGATCCGGGGTTGTGGTGTTGTTGACCATAGGCGGCAATCTAACACGCCGGACCGCGCCCGAATGGTCCGGCCATCAGGTCCCGGCCCGGGGAATCCTATTTGTTGGCCAGAGGCCCCCGGATCGAAAACTCGGTGCTGAGGCTGATGGTTTGCCCCGGCACCAATTCACGATTCGATGCATCAGTGTATTGAAACCAGTCCATGCCGCCACGGCTTGAACCGGAATTGGCCATCCGCAATTCGGAGCGCTCAAGTCCGAAGCGGGCGGCGATCTGCGAGTCAACGTCGCCCGGAGCGGTGGTGTAGGTCAACGGGATCCCGCGGGCGTCGGCTGTGAAGGTGCCGGCCGCGCCCGGAATCGTCCTGGCATTGGGCATCAGCGTGACCCTGGTGCCGGCGGGTATGGGGGCATCGACCGCCAGCTGCGGATTGTCCTTGAGCAGCTGCGCCGCGGGGCGCCGGAACTGGTAGCCCAGGCTGTCGATGGAGTCGCCGTCGACGGCGGTGTAGTAGATGGCCCGGCCCACGGAGTTGCTGATGGTCTGGCCCCGGCCTGAACGGCTGTCCACCGGTTTTTTCTGCAGCTCGATGGTGGTGCCGGCTATCAGAAAGTAGTCAATGCCAACGCTCTGCACGAGAGTGGCCTTGTTGGCCTCGGCCAGCTGGTCCTGTGCCATGCCAAACCGATAGCTGATGCCCTCGATGTTGTCACCCGTCGCCACCGTGTAGGTCACGGGGATGCCGCGGTTGTCCAGCTCGGCCTCTCCCCTGGCCCCATTGTCCGGACCGGGCGGCGGAAGGAGCCGCAGCTTTGTGCCGGGCGCCAGCGGGGTTCCCTGCGCCAGCGCATTGAACATCTCAAGCCTGCCCAGCGAGATCTTGAACACCTGCGCCAGCGTAGCCGCCTCGTCGCCGGCCACCGTCGTATAGAAGAGGACGTTTCCGAAGGAATCCTTGACCGTCTCCCCTGCCGGCAAGGCGGGCGTGGGAGACACCGCCGGAGCGCCCGCCGAGGCCGGTGCCGGGGTGGCCGTACTGGTCCTGGCCTGGATGTCGGCAGCGGGTGCGGCGGTGCACCCGGCCCCGGCCAAGACCAGCAACGATAGGGCAGCCGCGATGGCAGGCTAGCGCATGGATTCCCCCAATGGTGCAACTGGCTGCCGCGCGGGCCGCCGGATCTTCGGTCCGAGCCTAGCAGCGCTCCCGCTGCAGAACCGTTCCGGGCCGGCGGGTGCACTCACAGCTGGGGAACGCACGGCCCCCTGCCCAGCTGCGCCAACCCGGCACGATCCCCCGGCCCGAACCCCATCCTCGCCGGTCCAGCTTCCGGATACATCAGCTGGGCCGGGTCGGCCACATGGTCCAGGCCCACCAGGTGCCCGAGCTCGTGTTCGACCACTGCGGTGACCAGCGAGGACTCGGCGGGATGGGCCATCATGGTTCCCAGCTGCTTGGCATCGAGCTGCACCTGCCCTGTGGCATAGACGGGCGCACCGCCATCAATCTGCATAGTTTGGCTGCCAGCCTCGCCCACCCGGCTAGCGGCAAAGCCGGGATTCTCTTCGTCCGTCTCCCAGGCAACAAGCACGGGCGCCCAGCGGTCGCCGTAGCGGTCGGGTTGGAAGGGTTCGCGCCGGCGCGAGGGAGCTTCGTCCGTGGCGCCGTCGTAGACAAACGCCAGGCCGGTGGCGGCGGAAACATGGGCAAAGGCCCGGACCAGCAGCTGCTGTCCACCGGCAGGCTGGTTCCGCTCCCTGACCACGTAGTGGATCGGGCGGCAGGGGTCATAGGCCACCGGAGCGCCGTCGCCGTTGGTCACGAGAAAGCGGTATGATCCGTTCTTTGCCGCCACCTCCGGCGGCGTGCCCAAGGGGCTCGGCGACGATTCGTGGCCGGGCGTCGGCCGGCCGGGATGGCTGTCGGCGGCGGCAGCAACGCCGGCAAAGGGGCTACCGATGAGCCGGCCGGAAAAGGTGCCGTAGACGATGAGGCCGAAGAACAGCACGCCCACCAACAGCCGGAAGGCGGAACCGGGATTCCGCCGGCCCCGCGGCCGCCGGCGTTTGGGCCGTTGCCAGCCTCGGCCGGGCCGCGGCTGGCCAGGCGGCGGATTCGCGGCGGCCAACCGTTCGTCGATGACCCATTGCGGGATGCGACCGGTGGGCGACGTGGGCAGGTCCCGGCCGGCGGCACCAGGTGCGTGCGGTGTGTCCAATCGTTGCCCCCAACTTCAGATCCACTGTGCAGCTGTGAGCCGAGGCTAACAAGATAACCGGAATTAGAGAAGCAGCGGCACAATATCGGCGCCGAAGCGAAGGCCAGCTTCGGCCGCACCGGCGTCCGAGAACGTCCACTCGGACGGCGCGCTTCTTGGATAGGGGCAATTAACGAATCTGGCCGGGAACCGCCATGGGTTCCCGGCCAGCCTTTTTTCCTGCAATTTACTGCCTGGCATTCCCGGCTCCCGGGCCGGACGGAGGCAGGTCGGCTACGCGGTCCGTTCAAACACCGCGTGCGCAACACCGTCGGAGGCGGCGAACTCAACCAGCGCCATCCCGGCCGGACCGCCGTCGAGGTGGTCAAAGAGCCGTTCGCCGCTGCCCAGCAGGATGGGCACCATCGCCACGTGCAGGTGGTCCACCAACCCGGCCCGCAGGTATGCCTGGACGGTGGCGGCCCCGCCGCCCAGCCGGACGTCCGCCCCGGCCGCCGCGTCCATCGCCTGGTCGAGGGCCGCTTCAATCCCCTCCGTCACGAAATTGAACGTGGTCCCGCCCTCCATGCTGAACGGGGCGCGGGGATACCGGGTGAGGACGAACACCGGGTGGTGGTACGGCGGATTCTCGCCCCACCAGCCCTTCCACTTCTCGTTGGTCCACGGCCCGCGGATGGGTCCGAACATATTGCGCCCCATGATGGTGGCGCCGATGCCGTGGTCGGCGCGTTCCAGGAAGTCGTTGTCGATGCCGGACAGGCCGCCGTCGCCGCCCACCATGCGGCGCCCCGCGGCGGTGGAAAACACCCATTCATGCAAGCGCTCCCCACCCACACCCAACGGATGGTTGATGTCCTGGTGGGGGCCGGCGGCGTAGCCGTCCAATGACATGGCAAAGTTGTGGACCCGCAGTTTCGGCATCGGCCGGCCTTTCTGTCGCGGCCGCCGCCGATCCGCGGCGGCCCTGGATGTGCTCTACCCGAGGAAGTCCAACAGGATCGGTGCGATGGCCTCATGGGGCACCGCATGGGTCGCCTCCGGAACCTCCTGCTGCCGCCCGTCCTGGACGGATGCGGCCACCGCTGCCGCCGATGCCTCGGCCCACGCCGGACTGGCGCCGCCGTACAGGGCCAGCACCGGCGCCCCGATGCGGGAGAACCGCTGGGTCGGCACCATGCCGTCGGCCGCGAGCGTCAGGTCGTAGGGAAGCGTGGGCGCCAGCGCCACCAGCGCCGGCCACCAGGGGGCCTGCGCCATCGCGGGGTCGAAGTCCGCGCCCGTGTGCCGGATGAACGCCTCCACGGCCTTCCCGCCGTCGCCGCCGTCCGCCAGGGACCGCACGCTGTCCACGAAGTCCCGCCAGGACTCGTCAGCTCCCCCGCGGGTCAAATACGGCGGCTCGTAGGCCGCCACCTTGTCCACGGGCACGCCCGAGGCGGCCGCCTCCAGCGACAGGATGGCGCCGGAGGAGTGTCCGTACAGCTGCACGGCCCCGCCCGCTGCCTTAGCGAGCGCGCGCAGGTCCTCGATTTCGCGTTCGACGGCGTACGGCGGCGTATCGGAGCTGTCCCCGCGCCCGCGGCGGTCGTAGGTGATGACGGTGAAGGCGTCCGCCAGCAGCGGCACCAGCCCGGCCGCGGACTGGCGATTGTTCAGGGCCCCGCCCACGATGATGAGCGGCACCCCGCTGCCGTTGCGCTCGTAGGCAATGCTGGTTCCGTCGGCGGATTGGACGGTGTGGACCATAGGGTTCTCCTGGCATGGGCGGGCCGATGGTGGCAGTACCTTTCCTACGCCCCTGCGGGCGCCGGTTCAAGGGATGCTGCCGTACCGCAAGTACACCACGCCATTGCCGAAGCGGCGTTCGTCCAGCAGCTCCAGGTCCAGGCGGACCCCCTCGGGCAGGAACGGAGTGCCGCCGCCCACCACCACGGGCGCAATGAACTGGTGGAACTCATCCACCAGGTTGGCCCTGATCGCCGCCGTGGCAAGACCGGGGCCGCCCACCACGAGGTCCCGGCCGGCCGAGGCCTTCAGCGCAGCGACGGCACCGGCGTCGAACTCCCTCTCGATCCGCGTCCTGGCGCTGGCCACCGATTCCAGCGTGGTCGAGTAGACCACCTTGTCGACATCGTGCCAGATGTCCGCGAAATCGCGCATGACGGGAGACAGGTCCGGCTGGCCGTACAGCGTCTCCCAGGCGGCCATCACCTGGTACATCCGGCGGCCGTACAGGTGGGTTCCGGCCGGGCGGA
Source organism: Pseudarthrobacter sp. P1 (assembly GCF_050156935.1). Lineage (NCBI taxonomy): Bacteria > Bacillati > Actinomycetota > Actinomycetes > Micrococcales > Micrococcaceae > Pseudarthrobacter > Pseudarthrobacter sp. P1. The sequence continues at coordinate 2,147,004 of NZ_CP189584.1, forward strand.
GCAGGTCATTGACGAAGGCGTGCACTTCCTCGTCCGGCGCGCTCCAATCGAAATTGCCGTCCGCGTCGGCCACATACCCGTCCAGGGACGTGGTGGCTGAATAGTTCAGTTTGGCCATGCCGGGCCTCGATCCGGGTCGGGGCTGCACCGTGCAGCTGCCTCGACGGTAGCCCCGCAGCGGCCCCGGATCAACCGGCCGGCGCCGTCAGGCGGCGCGGCGTGCGGCCGTCAGGCGGCGCGGACCTCGATTTCGCCGGCGTTCGCGCCGTCGACGCCGAACACCAGCTGGCGGTTGGCGATCTTCTCGGTGAAGAAGCGGTCGTGGCTGACCACCACCACGGCGCCGGGGAAGTGCAGCAGCGCCCGTTCCATCACCTGCGTGCTGGACATGTCCAGGTGGTTGGTGGGCTCATCGAGCAGCAGCACCGAGGCGCCGGAGAGCAGGCACTGCGCCATGGCCACGCGCGCCCGCTGCCCACCGGACAGGTTCCCGATCTTCTGCTTCAAATCCGCCTCGGAGAACTGGAACATGGCCAGGAACCTGTTCACGGACTTCTTGGTCGCGGTGAGCGCGAGGCTGCCGGGCATGGCGTTGACGGCGTGGCTGACGGTGTCGTCCACGTCCAGGTCGTCCAGCATCTGGTTGTAGGAGACGACGCCGGCGCCCTTCGCCCAGGCGACCTCGCCGCCGTCGGCCTTTTCATCCCCGGTCAGCACCTTGAGCAGGGTCGACTTGCCGCTGCCGTTGGAGCCGAGCACAGCAATCCGGTTACCGCGCCGGATCTCAAAGCTCAGGTCCGTGAACAGCGTCTTCTCGCCGAACGATTTGTCCAGGGATTCCACCCGGCACAGCACATCCTTCACGTGCAGGCCGCCGTAGATTTCGGTGATGATCTGATCCACCGGCCGCGGCGTGCGGGACTTCTTGATCTTGGCCAGCTGGTTCCCCAGGCCCTTGCTGGCGGCCTTCGCGGCCTCGCGGCGGTCGGCAATGCCCTCGGCCTCGAAAGCCAGCAGCTCGGATTCGTGCACAAACTGCGCCTCGAGGGTCTTGAGGCGGAACTGCTTGGCCACCACATACTCGGCAAAGTTGCCCGGGTACTCGTGCAGGTGGAAGTTCTCCACCTCGATGATCCGCGTGACGACGGCGTCCAGGAACTTCCTGTCGTGCGAGACGATGATCGCCGCTCCCCGGAAGTCCCGGAACCAGCTCTCCAGCCATTCGACGCCGGCCACGTCAAGGAAGTTGGTGGGCTCGTCCAGCAGCAGCACGTCGGGGCCCTCGAGCAGGATCTTCGCCAGGGCCGCGCGGTTGCGCCAGCCGCCGGAGAGCTTGTCGATCGGGCACGTCCGGTGGGCCTCGTCGAAGCCCAGGGTGGTGAGCACCTTGTCGATGCGCCGCGGGTAGTCCCAGCCGTCCAGCCGGTCCATGTCCTCGAACAGTTCGGACTGGCGGTGGATCAACCGCTCCAGCTCCGCTCCGTCGGCGGGGTCCGCGGCGATGGCCGTGTCGATCGCGGCCAGCTCGGCCTCGACGGCCTTGATCTCGGTGAACAGGCCGTCCAGCACCTCGGTGATGGTGGCCTCGCCGTTCAGCTCGGAGAACTGGGAGAAGTAGCCCACCTTGGTCCCCAGTTCCAGGGCCACGGTCCCGGCGTCGGGCTCCACTTGGCCCAGGACCAGCTTGAGCAGCGTGGACTTGCCGGAGCCGTTCTTGCCGATCAGCCCCACCCGGTCCCCCGGCTCAAGGCGGAAGAAGGTCTCGCGCAGGATCTGCGTGTTCTCGAAGCGGACGCTGACATCGTTCAGCCGGATCAGGCTCATGGGTGGTTCTCTCTCAAAGCAGGGTGGGTGGGCCCGGGAGGGCAGGGCGCGCCACGACGGCGGCGCCAGGGGCGGACGCTCAATTCAGGCGTCCGGTGTCGGGCGTCAGCGGTCAGGCGTCGGGTGCGCGGGGAACGAGCCGCCACAGGGAGGTGACCTCGGCGGCGCGGGCGGCGAACAGCGGATCGTTCGGATCCGAGGCCTTCGGGTGCGCCGGCCGGGTGTCCAGCCGGTCGATGACCTCCAGGCCGGCGGCGTCGATGGCATTGAGCAGGTCTTCCCGCGAGCGCAGGCCCAGGTGCTCGGCCAGGTCCGACAGGACAAGCCAGCCTTCCCCGCCCGGCTCCAGGTGCTCGGGGAGCTCGTCCAGGAAGCGGAACAGCATCCGGCTGCCCGGGTCGTAGACGGCGCTGTCCAGGGAGGAGTGCGGTGTGGCCGGAATCCACGGCGGGTTGCAGACCACCAGCGGCGCGCGGCCGGCCGGGAACATGTCGTCCAGGACGGCCTCGGCCCGGTCATCGACGCCGAGGGTGCGGAAGTTCTCCGCGGCACAGGCGATGGCGCGCGGCTCATTGTCCGTCGCGATGACGCGCTGGACGCCGCGGCGGGCCAGCACGGCCGCGAGCACCCCGGTGCCGGTGCCGACGTCGAACGCCAGCGGCAGGGGCGGCAGTTCCACCTCGGCCAAGAGGTCCACATACTCGCTGCGGGTCGGGAAGAAGGTGCCGTAGTGCGGGTGAATGCGGTCAGCCAAAGCCTCGACGTAGACGCCGTTCTTGCGCCATTCGTGGGCACCGATGGCCCCCACCAGCTCGTGCAGCGACACCACCGAGGGCTCATCAACGTCGCCGTAGGCACCCGTGGCCGCCTCCTTGATGTCCGGCGCGCGGCGCAGCGGCACCACGGGACCGGGATCCAGCGGAACCAGGACCAGGCCCAGGATGCGGGCCCGGTGCGAGCGGGACTGGCGGTGCCGGTAGAACTCGTCCGCCGGGTCCTTGGCCGCCTTCTTCTTCCCGTTGGCCAGCCGGCGGTCCATGGCATTGAGGATCTGCCGCGCATTGTGGAAGTCGCCCTGCCAGAGCATCGCGATGCCCTGCGACGCCATCCGGTTCGCCTCATCCGCCGTCAGGGAATCGTCCACCACCTCAACGCGCTTGGGTGCCGGCCGGTCGTTGGCCGAACGCCAGCGTGCGGTCCGGCTCCCGCCGTCGTCCGCGGTCCAGACGACGACGGCGGGAGCCTCCGCCGCGGTGCGGAACGGATCGGGGGTGGGTGCGTTGCTAGTGATGGGAGGTCCGTTCGAGGGGGTCTGGGAGGGTGGTGGGCGGCCGGCAGCGCCGTGCGACCCGCCCTTTCAGGATACAGGGGGCGCCATCAGCGCCGCTGCGGCTCCTTCGGCACGGACAGCGTGGTGCCGAAGATGAACACGGCCACGGAGCCCAGGATCACCAGCAGCGGCGCGGTCCACGAGCCCGAGACGCCGTGCACATAGCCCACCACCGTGGGGGCCAGCGCGGCGAAGCAATAGCCGACGCCCTGGACGACGGCGGACATCCGCCCGGCCGTGGCCTGGTCGCGGGCCAGCTTGATGACAGCAATGAAGATGACGGTGATGCCACCGCCCTGGGCAATGCCGCCGAACGCCGACCACAGCCACCACAGCCCGGGCACGAACAGCAGGCCCAGCGGCACGGCAAGCCACAACGCCCCCAGGGTGAGGGCCACGGTCCGCGTGCTGGCAAACCTGGCGAGCATCGGGACGCCTAGTCCCCCGACGATGGCCAGAATCTGGAAGATCGACGATCCGGCGCCGGCCGCGGCCGGCGCCATGGACAGCTCGTCGGCCAGGAAGCTGGGCAGCCAGGCCGTGACGCCGTAGTAGGAAAACGCCTGGCCTGCGAACCCCGCGGCCAGCCCGGCCGTGATCCATGCGGATTCCCGGCCGCCGGACACTGCCGTGGCACCCGGGGCCGGTACGGAGGCCGGCACAAAGGACCGCCGCCACCCCACGGCCCCGGTCCAGGCAACCATCGCCGCCACCGCGAAGACCGCGCAGGACGCCAGGGCCAGCCGCCAGCCCACACGCCCGGCCAGGGGCGCCATGGCGACGGACGTCAGGAAGGAGCCAATGTTCAGGGCCGCCGTGTACACGCCCATGGCAGTCCCCTGCTGGCGCGGGGAAAAGTCCCGCCGGATGATCAGCGGCACGGCAATGTTGCCGATGGTGATGGCGATGCCGATGATGGCCGTCCCCAGCAGCACCAGTCCCGCGCCGCCCAGCGAGCGGACCACCACGCCGGCCAGCACACCAAACAGGGTCAGCGTGATGGCGAACTCCGCCCCAAACCTGCGGCCCGCCAGGGACGCCAGCGGGGACGCCAGCGAGAAGCACAGCACCGGAATGCCTGTCAGCAGGCCCAGCTGAACCGGCGAGAAACCGAGTTCCAGTTCCATGGGACCCACCACGGGGGCCACCGCAACAAAGGATCCGCGCATGTTCAGTGCGATGAGCCCAATGCAGGCCAACAGCACCGCACTGCGCGGGAGTCTGGACAGAAGAGTGGCGGTCATGGCGTGGGCTGCCGGCAATTGGCAGAACGGAAGATCGGTTTCACCTTTCCACGGTACTGCCCGGGCACCGGGGGTCCGTGCCGGGTCTGCCGTCGTGCGTGGAGCAACAGGTGGGCGGACCGAGCAGGATTCGAGAAGCTTGGGGCGCCGAGCCGCTGCTAGGGCGTGTCTCCCAATGCGGCGCTCCAGATGACGACGGCGTGCAGGACGGCCGCTGAGCGGTAGGTGAGGGCCAGTTTGTCGTAGCGGGTGGCCAGGGACCGCCATTGCTTGAGGGTGTTGAAGCTGCGCTCGACCACATTGCGCCGTTTGTAGGCGTCCCTGTCGTATCTGACGGGGCGTCCCCCGGCGGAGCCCTTGCGTTTCCGGTTGGCCTTCTGGTCGTCCTTTTCCGGGATAACGCACTCGATGCCCCGCCCGCGCAGGTACGCCCGGATTGCTTTGGAGGAATAGGCCTTGTCGGCCATGGCCCGGTCCGGGCGGGTGCGGGCCCGGCCGGGACCGGGCCTTTCTACCTTCAGGGCCTCCATGAGGTTCTCAAACATCGGCGAGTCCCCGCCCTGGCCCGGCCCCAGCAGCAGGACCAGGGGACGCATGTTGCCATCCACCAGGGCGTGGATCTTGGTGGTCAGCCCGCCGCGGGACCGGCCGATGGCATGGTCCTCAGGCTCGTCGAGCAGATTCCTGTAATTCGACAGGTCCCCCTGTGTGGCGGGGCAGGTTCGTGCCGTGCTGGTGGGCACGGTTGACCGTGGAGTCGATCGAGACCTCCCAGTTGATCAGCCCGGCCGTGTCCGCGCGGGTCAGCAACGCCGCCAGGACCTTGTCCCAGGTCCCGTTGGCGGCGTTGCGGCGGTGGTGCTTCCACACGGTCTTCCACGACCCGAAATAGGCAGGGAGATCACGCCATGGGATCCCTGCCCGGTAGCGGTAGATGATGCCCTCGGTCATCAGCCGGTGGTCGTTGAAGGGTCGGCCCGGTTTCCCCGACGAATCGGGCATCAACGGGGCAATGGACTCCCACTGGGCATCGGACAACACGGAATAGCGAGAAGGCACCCATCAATCATGCCAAACCGCAAAACCACTGATTAGGAGACACACCCTAGGGCGTGTCTCCCAATGCGGCGCTCCAGATGACGACGGCGTGCAGGACGGCCGCTGAGCGGTAGGTGAGGGCCAGTTTGTCGTAGCGGGTGGCCAGGGACCGCCATTGCTTGAGGGTGTTGAAGCTGCGCTCGACCACATTGCGCCGTTTGTAGGCGTCCCTGTCGTATCTGACGGGGCGTCCCCCGGCGGAGCCCTTGCGTTTCCGGTTGGCCTTCTGGTCGTCCTTTTCCGGGATAACGCACTCGATGCCCCGCCCGCGCAGGTACGCCCGGATTGCTTTGGAGGAATAGGCCTTGTCGGCCATGGCCCGGTCCGGGCGGGTGCGGGCCCGGCCGGGACCGGGCCTTTCTACCTTCAGGGCCTCCATGAGGTTCTCAAACATCGGCGAGTCCCCGCCCTGGCCCGGCCCCAGCAGCAGGACCAGGGGACGCATGTTGCCATCCACCAGGGCGTGGATCTTGGTGGTCAGCCCGCCGCGGGACCGGCCGATGGCATGGTCCTCAGGCTCGTCGAGCAGATTCCTGTAATTCGACAGGTCCCCCTGTGTGGCGGGGCAGGTTCGTGCCGTGCTGGTGGGCACGGTTGACCGTGGAGTCGATCGAGACCTCCCAGTTGATCAGCCCGGCCGTGTCCGCGCGGGTCAGCAACGCCGCCAGGACCTTGTCCCAGGTCCCGTTGGCGGCGTTGCGGCGGTGGTGCTTCCACACGGTCTTCCACGACCCGAAATAGGCAGGGAGATCACGCCATGGGATCCCTGCCCGGTAGCGGTAGATGATGCCCTCGGTCATCAGCCGGTGGTCGTTGAAGGGTCGGCCCGGTTTCCCCGACGAATCGGGCATCAACGGGGCAATGGACTCCCACTGGGCATCGGACAACACGGAATAGCGAGAAGGCACCCATCAATCATGCCAAACCGCAAAACCACTGATTAGGAGACACACCCTAGTGTGGCCGCCATGGACACCACCGTCCGTGCGGGCTTCCTCCCGCACAACGGCGCTGCCGGGAATCCCGCCGGGCCGATGCGGCCCACACCCCCAGGAGCGACCATGACCGGCTCTTCCACCCAGGGCATCAAGACAATCCTGCATCCCGTCTCCAACTTGGCGGGGGCCAAGGCTGTGTACGCGGCCCTGCTCGGCGTCCCGCCGCAGACCGACGAGTCCTACTACGTCGGTTTCGAGGCCGCGGGCCAGCACATTGGGCTGGTGCCGCGCGGTGGACCGCAGGGCATGGCCTCCCCCGTGGCCTACTGGCATGTGCCGGACATCGAGGGGAAGCTGGCCGAGGTGACCGCCGCGGGTGCCACCGGAAAGGAGCGGGTGCACGACGTCGGCGGCGGCCGCCTGGTGGCCACCGTCACCGACCTTGACGGCAACGTCCTCGGGCTGCTCCAGGACCGCTGAGTGCGGGCCGCCGGGCCGTTCGGCCGGGCCCTGTGCAACGCCCCGGCCGACACCGCCGGTAAGGATAATGTAGACAGCGACGCCGGTGGAGACCGCGGTTGCGGCCCCTCCCAACAGATGGAGACACGATGAGCACGAACCCGCCCCTTGTCATATCGTCCGACACTCAGGCGCCCGGGCTGCACGCTGCCGACAGCCACGATTTGATCCGCGTGCATGGCGCGCGCGTGAACAACCTCAAGGACATCAGCGTCGAGATCCCCAAGCGCCGGCTGACGGTGTTCACCGGGGTCTCCGGCTCGGGCAAGAGCTCGCTCGTCTTCGGCACGATCGCCGCCGAATCGCAGCGGATGATCAACGAGACCTACAGCGCCTTCGTGCAGGGCTTCATGCCGACGCTGGCACGGCCCGACGTCGACGTCCTCGACGGGCTGACGACGGCGATCCTGGTCGATCAGGAGCGGATGGGCGCCAACCCCCGCTCCACCGTCGGCACCGTCACCGACGCCAACGCCATGCTGCGCATCGTCTTCAGTCGGCTCGCCCAGCCGCACATCGGCTCGCCGCAGGCCTATTCGTTCAATGTCGCCTCGATCAGCGGAGCCGGTGCCGTCTCCATCGAGCGCGGCGGACAGACCGTCAAGGAGCGCCGCAGCTTCAGCATCACCGGCGGCATGTGTCCACGCTGCGAGGGCCGCGGATCGGTCACCGACTTCGACCTGACCGCGCTGTACGACGCCGACAAGTCGCTGGCCGGGGGCGCGCTCACGATCCCCGGCTACAGCATGGATGGCTGGTACGGCCGCATCTTCTCCGGCTCCGGCTTCTTCGACATGGACAAGAAGATCGGCAAGTTCACCAAGAAGGAATTGCACGACCTGCTCTACAAGGAGCCGACCAAGATCAAGGTCGACGGCATCAACCTGACGTACGAGGGCGTGATCCCGAAAATGCAGAAGTCGTTCCTGGCCAAGGACGTCGATGCGCTGCAGCCGCACATCCGCGCCTTCGTCGAGCGCGCCGTCGCGTTCACCACCTGCCCCGAGTGCGGCGGCACGCGGCTGGCCGAGCACGCCCGCTCGTCGAAGATCAAGGGGCTCAACATCGCCGACGCCTGCGCGATGCAGATCAGCGACCTCGCCGGGTGGGTGCGCGGCCTGGATGAACCGTCGGTGGCGCCGCTGCTTGCGGCACTGGGCGACACCCTCGAATCGTTCGTCGAGATTGGGCTCGGCTACCTCAGCCTCGACCGCCCCTCGGGCACGCTCTCGGGCGGCGAGGCCCAGCGGACCAAGATGATCCGCCATCTCGGCTCCTCGCTCACCGACGTCACCTACGTCTTCGACGAACCGACGATCGGGCTGCACCCCCATGACATCGCGCGGATGAACGTCCTGCTGCTGCAACTGCGCGACAAGGGCAACACCGTGCTGGTCGTGGAGCACAAGCCGGAGGCGATCGCCATCGCCGACCACGTCATCGACCTTGGCCCGCGCGCCGGCACCGCGGGCGGCGAGGTGGTGTTCGAGGGCACCGTCGAGGGGCTGCGGGCCAGCGGCACGCTCACCGGACGGCACCTGGACGACCGTGCCGCCCTGAAGGAAAAGGTGCGCACCGCCTCCGGGGCGATGGAGGTGCGCGGCGCCAACGCCAACAACCTCAAGGACGTCGACGTCGACATCCCGCTCGGCGTCCTGACCGTCGTCACCGGGGTCGCGGGCTCGGGCAAGAGCTCGCTGATCCACGGCTCGGTGTCCGGGCGCGACGGTGTGGTGACCGTTGACCAGGGTGCAATCCGCGGCTCGCGGCGGAGCAACCCGGCGACGTACACCGGGCTGCTCGAGCCGATCCGCAAGGCGTTCGCGAAGGCCAATGGCGTGAAGCCGGCACTGTTCAGCCCCAACTCCGAGGGCGCCTGCCCCACCTGCAACGGTGCCGGCGTCATCTACACCGACCTGGGCATGATGGCAGGTGTCGCCACCGTCTGCGAGCAGTGCGATGGCAAGCGGTTCGAGGCATCGGTGCTTGACTACCACCTCGGTGGCCGCGACATCAGCGAGGTGCTCGCGATGCCGGTGGCCGAGGCCGAGGAGTTCTTCGGCGCCGGCGAGGCGCGCATCCCTGCCGCACACAAGATCCTCACCCGGCTCGCCGACGTCGGGCTCGGCTACCTCAGCCTCGGCCAGCCTCTCACCACGCTGTCCGGCGGCGAGCGGCAGCGGCTGAAACTGGCCAGCCAGATGGCCGAAAAGGGCAGCGTCTACGTCCTCGATGAGCCGACCAGCGGCCTGCACCTTGCCGACGTCGAGAACCTTCTCGGCCTGCTCGACCGGCTCGTCGACTCCGGCAAATCCGTCATCGTGATCGAGCACCACCAGGCGGTCATGGCACACGCCGACTGGATCATTGACATTGGTCCCGGCGCCGGCCACGACGGCGGCCGGATCGGGTTCGAGGGCACACCGGCCGACCTTGTCGCCGCCCGTTCCACCCTCACCGGTGAGCACCTCGCGGCCTACGTCGGCGCCTGACCGCTGTCCTCGCGGAAGAGCACAGGCAAAAGCGTTCCAGCTGCACCGGCAATGAGTGGCCTGCCGTCCGGTGCAGCTGGAACGCTGCGGACCTCAGCGCATCACTTCGCCGAGTCGGGGTCCGAGTCGCCAATATGGCCCGGCGCCGTGGCGGCCAGGACGCGCTGCACGAAGGCGGAGTACTCCTCCATGTAGTGGCCCAGGAACGTCGCTGTCGCTGCGTCCTTGACCTCGCCGTCGTCGCCGTACGCCTTGGCATCAAACCTGACGTAGGCCTCTGGGGCATTGAGCTGGGGCGCGTCAAGTAAGCTCAGGACGCTGCGCATGGAGGATTGCATCACGGCCGTGCCGATACCCCGGGCGAGGCGCCGATAATGCCGGTGGGCTTGCGCGCGAACGAGTTGGTGCCCCAGGGGCGGGACCCCCAGTCAATGGCGTTCTTCAGCGCCCCGGGGATCGACCGGTTGTACTCGGGGGAAATGAACAGCAGGCCATCGGAGGCCGCGATGGCATCCTTCAGGGCCTGCCCCACGGCCGGGAAGTCGGCGTCGTAGTCGGAGCTGTACAGCGGGAGGTCCTTGATGGGGATCTCGGTGAATTCCAGCTCCGCCGGGGCGAGCTTGATCAGGGCCTTGGAGAAGGTGCGGTTGATGGAGCCGCTGGCCAGGCTCCCGATGAGGTATCCGATCTTGTACGTTGCCATGATTGTCTTCCTTTCCCGATGGCCGGGCCTCTCCGGTCATCATCGGTGTGCACGAGGGCAGTGAAAGAGACAAACACCGTTCCAAGTTGAGCACAATGCGCCGGAGAGGACTAGGCCTGTGCGCAATCATCAGGCGCCAAAACAGTGGTGGCCCCGTTCCATGAACGGGGCCACCACTGTTTTGGCTTTGGACCGTTTTAGACCGCGGGGGCCATGGCCGCGAGCTGCAGCCAGGTATCCACCACCGTGTCCGGATTCAGCGAGATGGAATCGATGCCCTCGGCCACCAGCCACTCGGCCAGATCAAGGTGGTCGCTGGGCCCCTGCCCACAAATGCCGACGTACTTTCCCTTGGCCTTGCAGGCCCGGATGGCCATGCTGAGCAGTTTCTTGACGGCGGCGTTCCGCTCGTCAAAGCTGGCCGCCACAATGGCCGAATCCCGGTCCAACCCGAGGGTCAACTGGGTCAGGTCGTTGGAGCCAATGGAGAAGCCGTCGAAGATCTCCAGGAACTCATCCGCCAACAGGGCGTTGGACGGCAGCTCGCACATCATCACCACTTCCAGGCCATTTTCGCCGCGGCGAAGGCCATTTTGGGCCAGCAGGTCGATGACGCCCCGGCCTTCCTCCAGCGTGCGGACAAAGGGGATCATCAGCTTGACGTTGGTCAGGCCCATCTCGTTGCGCACATAGGCCAGGGCCTGGCACTCCAGATCAAAGCAGTCCCGGAATGACGGTTCAAGGTAGCGCGAGGCACCCCTGAAGCCGAGCATCGGGTTTTCCTCGTGCGGCTCATAGGCCGGGCCGCCAATAAGGTTTGCGTACTCATTGGATTTGAAGTCGGACATGCGCACGATCACGGGCTCCGGGGCGAAGGCCGCGGCAATCGTGGCGACACCTTCGGCCAGGCGCTTGACGTAGTAGTCCAGCGGACCGTCGTAGGCGGCGATCCGCTCGTGGATGATCTCCGCGACGTCGGCGGGCTGGTCCGCCAGGTTCAGCAGCGCCTTGGGGTGGATGCCGATCTGCCGGTTGATGATGAACTCAAGCCGAGCCAGCCCCACGCCATGGTTGGGCAATTGGGCGAACGTGAACGCCTGTTCGGGGGTTCCGACGTTCATCATGACCTTCACGGGCGCTTCCGGCAGGCTGTCCAGCTCGGTCTCCTCCACCCGGAACTCCAGCAACCCCTCGTAGATGAAGCCGGCCTCCCCCTCGGCGCAGGAGACCGTCACGTTGGTCCCCTCGGCCAGTGCCAGGCTGGCATCGCCGGTGCCCACCACCGCCGGAATGCCCAGCTCCCGGGCTATGATCGCCGCGTGGCAGGTCCGCCCGCCACGGTTGGTGACAATGGCGGAGGCTCGCTTCATGATCGGTTCCCAGTCGGGGTCCGTCATGTCCGCCACCAGTACGTCGCCGGTCTTGAATTCCGCCATCTGGTCGATGGAGGCCAGGATGCGCACAGGTCCCGAGCCGATCCGCTGGCCGATCGCCCGGCCTTCCGCGAGCACGGACCCGGTCCCCTCCAGCCGGTAGCGCGAGAGCGTTCCCGCCGACTTGCGGGACTCCACCGTTTCGGGCCGGGCCTGGAGGATGTAGAGCTCGCCGTCCAGGCCGTCCTTGCCCCACTCGATGTCCATGGGACGACCGTAGTGCTCCTCGATCGCCAGGGCATGGCGAGCCAGCTGCTGGACGTCGTCGTCGGTGATGCTGAAACGGCCGCGCAGCTTGGGATCGGTGGGGACCAGTTCAATGGTGTGGCCGACTTCCTGGCTGTCCGCGTAGACCATGGTCAACGCCTTGCCGCCCAAACCGCGCTTGAGGATCGCCGGCCGGCCGGCCGCTAGCGCCTTCTTGTAGACGTAGAACTCGTCCGGGTTCACGGCGCCCTGGACCACTGCCTCGCCGAGGCCGTAGGAGGAGGTGACAAACACCGCGTCCTGGAAGCCGGACTCGGTGTCCATGGTGAACATGACACCGGATGCGCCCACGTCCGAGCGGACCATCCGCTGGATCCCCGCCGACAGGGCGACGTCCAGGTGTTCGAACTTGTGGTGCACCCGGTAGGCGATGGCGCGGTCGTTGTAGAGCGAGGCAAAAACGTCCTTGACCGCCGCCAGGATGTTCTCGATGCCGCGGACGTTCAGGAAGGTCTCCTGCTGCCCGGCAAAGGATGCGTCCGGCAGGTCCTCGGCGGTGGCGCTGGAGCGGACCGCCCAGGACAGTTCGGCGGATCCGCCGTGTTTTGCCACGAGCGCCTCGTAGGCGGCACGCAGCTGCGCCTCAAGATCCACCGGAAAGGGTGTGTCCACAATGGCGTTGCGGATGGCGGACCCGGCCTCGGCCAGGGCCCTGACGTCGTCGGTGTCCAGATCCTGCAAGATTGCGGCAATCTTCGCTTCGACGCCGGTTTCACGCAGGAACCGCCGGTAGGCATCCGCCGTCGTGGCAAATCCGTCCGGCACCTTTACCCCGGCGCTGGTCAGGTTCCCGACCATCTCTCCGAGGGAAGCGTTTTTGCCGCCAACCCGGTCCAGGTCCTTGAGGCCAAGCTCGGAAAACCAGAGGATGTCTGTCGTCATTGTCAGTGCTCCTAGAAGTCAAGTCATGGCTGTTGGCAGCCACGTCAATACATCGTCGCAGGGCAGGGGCCGACTTGCTATGTTGGCTACGTCACACTTCCGGGCGTTCCCGGCGGACGTTCCGACCTGCTCTGCACAACAATTAGTGCCGCAGCCCCATCCGCTCAAGGACCACTGCCGAGATCTCCTCCACTGACATGCTGGCGGAATTCACGTGGGGGATGTCGTGCGCCACGTACATGCGCTCCGCGCTGCGCAGTTCGATTCCGCATTGCCGCAGGGAGGCATACTCCGATCCCGGACGACGCTCGGCCCGGACCTGGCTCAAGCGCATGGGATTGGAGGTCAGGCCAAAACACTTGGCCCGGTAGGGCTGCAGGGGCACCGGCAGGGAGTCGCTGGGAAAGTCCTCGTCCACCAGGGGGAAATTGGCCGCATAGACCCCATGCTGAAGTGCCAAATACATGGTGCTGGGGGTCTTGCCGCAGCGCGAGGGGGCAATGAGGATCACCTCGGCCTTTTCCAGTGCACGCAGGCTCTGGCCGTCGTCGTGCTCCATCGCGTACTCGACGGCCATCATCCGCGACTGGTACCGCAGGGCGTTGCCGAGGCCGTGGGCCTGGCCGGCCTGGTGGCTGGCCTTGGTGCGGAGCGCCTCCTCCAGCAGCTGCACATGTGCGCCGATCAGATCCACCAGGACGCCGTTGCACTTGGCCAGCTCGTTGCGGATTTCCTCATTGACGGCCGTGGAGAAGACCAGCGGCGGTTCGCCACGCAGCGCCACCTGGTCGATCTCGTTGACCACCGACCGGGCCTTGGCAGTGGTCGAGATGAACGGCACAGTGGTGCGGTAAAAGCGGCCCTGGGGAAACTGGGTCAGCAGCGTGCTGCCCAGGGTCTCAGCAGTGATGCCTGTCCCATCGGAGAGAAAATATACATGGCGAAGGCCATCTGGCATGGTCACGCTCCTCTACGGAAACTTGTTGTCACATCCTAACCGTCCGGTGGCCAGCCGCAGTTGCTGGTGCACCGAGGCACAGTAGTGGGCCCGCGGAAGGTCCGCGGGCCCACAACAACAGCCAGGATTAGACGGCTGACACTTCCAGATCCCGTTCGCCGGCAAAGGAAGCGCCCTTGCTGCGGTTGACCATCAGCCCCAGCAGGTCGAAGACCAGCGTTGCCGCGGCAATGGAGGTGATGTCGGCATGGTCGTAGGCCGGGGCGACCTCGACGACGTCGGCCCCGACAATGTTGATCCCGTCCAGTCCGCGCAGCAGCGCCAGCAGCTCGCGGGAGTGCAGCCCGCCCATTTCCGGCGTCCCGGTGCCTGGTGCGTACGACGGGTCAAGGACATCGATGTCGATGGAGACGTAGACAGGGGTGTCGCCCAGGCGGTCCTTGACGCGCTTGATGGCGGCGGGAACGCCGATGACGTCCAGATCGGAGCAGCGGATGATCTGGAAACCAAATTCGTGGTCGCGCACAAAGTCCTCGCGGTCATAGACCGGGCCGCGGATGCCCACATGCATGGAGCTGTCCTGGACCAGCAGCCCTTCCTCAAAGGCGCGGCGGAAAATCGTCCCGTGCGTGACGGGCTGGTCGAAGTAGGTGTCCCAGGTGTCCAGATGCGCATCGAAGTGCAGCAGGGCAACGGGGCCGTGGACCTTGGTGAGCGCCCGAAGCATGGGCAGGGCAATGGTGTGGTCGCCGCCGATGGCGATCACCCGTTTGTCCTCCCCCATTAGCGGCCGGGCTTGCTCCTCTATTTCCGCGATGGCACGCGTGATGTCGTAGGGGGTGCAGGCAAGGTCTCCGGCGTCCACCACCTGTGCTTCGTTCACGGGCTCGACGTCGAGCTCCACGTGGTAGCCGGGGCGCAGCAGCCGGGAGGCTTCACGGACGGCTGCCGGGCCGAACCGGGCACCCGGGCGGTAGGAGGTTCCGCCGTCGAACGGAACACCGACAATGGCGATGTCATAGTCGGGGACCTGGTCGATCTGCGGCAGCTTGGCAAAGGTGGCCAGGCCGGCGAAGCGGGGGACTTTGGTCGCGTCGACGGGGCCGACGGGCTTGTGCGAGGTCATGGCAGGGATCCTTCGGTTACTTTGGCGGCTGCCGGCTTGGCAGGCTTGCTTTTGGTGGTGAGTTCGTGGAGCGTCTTGTTGGCTGTCTCCGGGGCGAGGACGAACGTTGCCACCAGCCCGACCAGGGAAATTCCTGCGCCGATCAGCAGGGAGCCCGCGGCGCCAAAACTGAGGATGGCGGCGGGCATCAGGTAGGTGCTGGCTGCCGATCCCACGCGGCTGATGGCCGTGCCAAAGCCAACGGCTGTGGCCCGGATTTCGGTGGGGAACAATTCATTGGGGTAGACGACTTCAAGGAAGCTGGAGGCTCCCGACGCCAAGGCGAAGATGGCGAGGGCGATGAACAGCGGCGCGGCCTGCACATCGGGGATGAAGGCTGGGATGGCCAGTGCCACGACGATGACGCCGAAGCTCCACAGCAGCAGTTTGCGGCGGCCGATCCTTTCCACCAACCACAGGCCGGGGATGCCGCCGATGACAAACAGCATCGAGATCAGCAGCGAGCCCCCGTACAGGTTCGCGTCACCGGTCAGCCCGAAGGAGGACAGCAGGTCCGGGGCAAACGTGTAGACGGCGAAGAGCGGAATGACTTGGGCGGTCCAAAAGATGGAGACGAATAGTGTCCGCTTCCAGAGGTGGCCCTTAAAGATATCGGTGAACTTGGCCGGCTTGGTGTTGGCGTCGGAGTCGGATGAGATGTCACTGAGGTCATATTGCTGCCCGTACACCTGCTTGATCACGGCCCGGGCTTCATCCCTGCGGCCCCGGGATAGGAGCCATCGGGGTGATTCAGGCGTGCCCAACCGGCACAGCAGCGTAATGATGGCGAAAATGGCGGGGCTGGCCACCATGATGCGCCAGGCATCCGGCCCAACATCGCGCAGCAGGTAGCCGACCGCGAAGGCGGCGGCTGCGCCCACCGCCCACACCACAAAGGTGGCACCCAGCAGTCGCCCGCGATACTTCTTTGGCAGGAATTCGGCCAGCAGCGATGTGGCGATCGGATAGTCGGCTCCAATGGCCATGCCGAGCAAAAACCGGCACAGGACGACCTGCCACACTTCCGTCGCGAATCCGTTCAGGAGGGAGAAGACAGCAAGTGCTATCAGATCCGCAATGTACATCTTGTGGCGGCCGATCTTGTCGGTGAGCCACCCGAAGATGGCACCCCCGAAGAAGATACCCACCAAACTTGCCGCACCAATCATCCCAATTTCGGCCGTGGACAGTTTCAATGCCGGTGTCATGGTGATCAGCGCGATGCCGATGATTGACAGTGCATAGCCGTCGATGAATGGACCGCCCGAGGAGAAGACGGTTAGTTTCTTGTGGAACCTGGTGAGCGGGGCGTCATCAATGAGGTTGCTCGTTGCACTCATTGCAAACCCTCTTTCGTGAATGCTCATCGCTGAGCGGGATATTCGTTCCTCAATCATTGGTGATCCACGTCACGAAACCCATTCGCACATTGACTACAAAAAGCGATGGCTCTTATACATTTGTCTAAGCGGCCGGGGACGGCCCTGCCGCGACACCAATGAAGGAGCGATGGCGTGGCGATTACTGTTGCGGAGCTGTTGGCCGAGCCCCAGCTTGGGTTGACCCTCATGGCGGGCTCCAACGGTTTGGAGAACCGCATCTCATGGGCGCACACGTCCGACCTGCCGCGGCTGTGGGAATGGGTCACCGGCGGCGAGATCATGATGACCAATGGCTTGTCCATCCCGCCGGATGCCGCCGGGCAGGTGGAGTTGGCGAAATCCCTGGTCAAGGCTGGAGCCAGCGCCCTGGCCATCGGGGAGAAGATGCACGCCCCGGAGCTTCAACCCGGCTTCCTGGCTGCCTGCGACTCGCTGGCCCTGCCGCTGATCAATGTCCCCTATCCCCTGCCGTTCATTGCCATCGCCCGGACCGTTGCCGAGGCCTCCTTGCTGGAGGAATCCCGCAGGCTGCGCCAGACGGCCAGGATCTACGACCTCCTCAAGATGCCGGAGACGTCCGGAAATCCATGGCAAAGCCTGCTGGACGGCGTCGCCGCCGAGGTGGGCTCAAAGTTGTTCGTGGTGGACAGGAGGTGCCTGCATCCCTGGCATCCCGACGGCGAGGCGCTGCCCGGGCCACTGCTCGCCGGCATCGAACCGCTGGCCATCAACCGGTCCAGCAGCACCAAAACGTTCCAGTGGCATATGGTCGGCAGCCAGCACATGTTGATGGTGGACATCCCGACACACACCAATGCGCTGCTGGTGGTGCTGCCCGAATCCCAGCCGCACCCCGACGCCGTCGTGCTGCTCCATGCCGCCACGGTCTTGGGCCTGGAACTGTCCCGGACGGTCCTGGCCTTGGAAGGCCAGCGGCGCATGGGTGCCGAGTTCCTGCTGCAGGCGTTCGAAGACCGGTACGGCATAGCAGAAATGGAAAGCCGCCTGTCCAGCTTCGGCATCCCGGCACGAAAGTTCCTGGTGCTTTCCATGTCCAGCGACGACGAAGACCAGCTGGCGGATGTCCATCTGGAACTGTGGCGCCACGGATTCCCGGCCGTATGCGTCCGCAGGTCCACCAAGCTCCACGCCATTGTCTCCGCAGCGTGCCCCATGGACATGCTGCGCCACGCGGTCCGGCCGGACGCCAGGATTGGGGTGAGCGCACCCTCCACTGCCAACGATCTCAAGCAGGCCTTGCAGGAATCCCTGTGGGCACTGGGAACGGCCGGAAACGGCACCGATCAACTGGTGCGCTACGCCGACGGCCCGTCGTGGCTGGGGCTGACCAGCCATGAGCAGGGAGCGGCGATAGTCCAACGCCTGCTGGGCCCGATCCTCGACTACGAGCAGGGCCGGCAACCCGATCTCCTTCTCACCCTGAAGACCTACCTCGAACTCCAACGCTCATGGGCCAAGACGGCCGCGGCCCTCTTCACGCATCGGCAGACCATCATCTACCGGATCCGGAAGATCGGCGAGCTGACCGGCCTGGACATGGCCGAAACGTCCACTGTGGCACAGCTCTGGTTTGCCCTGCAGATCCATGACGCCATGGACGGCCAGGGCGGGTTGGGAAAGTCGCCGCTGCCGCAATGACCACCGCCGCTGCGGTGCCGGAACCGCCTATCCCGTACGGTCGACGGCGGCAAGAATGGCCGCGCCAAGCTCAGCCGGCCGGGTGAACTGGGGCCAGTGCCCCGTCGGCAGGTCCACGTACTCGACGTCGCGGATGCGGGCGAGTTCGGCCACGAACGGGTGGCCGGCCTCGATCCATTCGGTGAGCATGGACGACGGGAACTCACACGCGATGACCGTGGCCGGAACCTCGTAGCGGCGCTCGTCGTGCAGGTGCTGCCGGTCGTAGGCTACGCCCCGCGGCTGCGGAATGGCGCGCGCCCGGAACGCGGCGCGCAGCCCGTCGTCCAGGTCCACGAGGTCCTCCGCCTCGAAGCCTTCCCACGGTGGGAGCGGCACGTCGTCGCCCTCGGCCGGCAGCTGGTCATTGATCGCGCCGCCCTCGCCGAGCGGACCACTGTCCACGTACACGGCGCGGGCAATCCTGTCCGGGCGCGCATCAACCACGCCGTGGATGATGGCCCCACCGCCGGAGTGGCCAACGAGGACCACCGGCCCGTCCACAGCGTCAACCGCCCCGACGACGGCATCGATGTGGTCACGCAGCCCGATGCCGGCGCGCGGGGCGTCAAGGGACTCCAGCCCTGGCAGCGTCAGAGGGTGGACCGCGTGCCCCGCGGCAACGAGCGGCGGGGTGGCCTGGGACCACGACGACGCGTCCAGCCAGAACCCGGGAACCAAGATGATGTCCATGCCGGTACCCTACGCCGCCGCCTGCGCGCCTGCAGTGATCCGGCGCCGGATCTCACGCCGCATGGTCGGCGGGCGCCAACGGCACGTCCGGCCCACGGCTACTCCCAGAAAGCATCGCCGTTCGCCGTGTTGTCGAAGAACTCCCGGCCCTCGGTGATCTTGCCGTTGCTCACCTTGAAGGCGAGTGCGCCGTCGGTGTCCAGGGTCTTGCCATTGTTCTCGGCGTGGTTGTGCTGGAGCGCGACCACGCGGGTCTCCCCGCCGAAGACCTCGTCGAGGGCCACGTTCAGGCTGCCGCCGGAGCGCGTCCCCAGCTCGCCGAAGTACGCCAGGATCGCGTCACGGCCCTCCTTGGCCCCCGACAGCACGCCGCCGCCGGCAACATGCCAGACGGCGTCGTCCGTGAACAGTTCGCCCAGCGTCGCCAGGTCGCCTGCGATGAAGGCCTCGTATCCGCGCCGGACCAGTTCAACATTTTCCTCGGTTGCCATCTCGGGCACCTCTCCGTCATTATCGTCGCGTCAATAGGGACGGTTTAAGGCTATTCCCGGCCTCAGGGCTTGTCGATGGCTCCCGGACGGCCTGCGCCGAACGGTCATCGGAGGGTGGCCTTGCGGCAAATTTTAGGTAGACTTGTCTACCTAGTATTGATGGAAGAAGCGAGGAACCCCCGATGGGCCAAAAGACGACGGCGCCGACACCCCGGCACAGGCCCGCCCGCGATCGGATCCTTGAGGCGGCGGCGCGCCTGTTCTATGCCGACGGCATGGGCGCGACGGGCATCGACACCATCACCGCCGAAGCCGGCGTAGCAAAGATGAGCCTCTACAACAACTTTTCCTCGAAGGCCGATCTGGTGGCGGCCTATCTCCAGGCGCGGCACGAGGAATGGCTGGGGCTGTACCGTGCGCGGCTGGAGCAGGCATCCACTCCACGCGGGCGGGGGCTGGCCGTCTTCGACGCCTATGCCGACCATGCCGGACTGGCCTACGAGCACGGCTTCCGCGGCTGCGGGCTGCTGAACGCCGCGGCCGAGCTGCCCGCCGGCGATCCGGGGCGGGCGGTGGTCCGCCGACACAAGGAGGACGTTGAACAGCTGCTCGCGGACCACCTGGCCGAGCTGCTGCCCGGCCACCCGGACAGGGCACGCGCCGTGGCCGAGCATCTTTCCCTTGTGCTGGAGGGATCGATGGCCCGCGCCGGATTGGAGGGCGACAGCCGGCTGCTGCAGCGCGCACGGCGGATCGCCGCGGACCTGCTGGAGAACGTGTGAACGGGACCCGTCTGGCGGGCGCGGGATGGGGCGCGTTCTTTGTGCTGGCTGCATCGGTCCTGTGGGGCACCACCGGCACCGCGGCGACGTTTGCGCCCGGCGTCGGGCCGCTGGCGATTGGCGCCGCGGCGATGGGCCTGGGCGGGCTGCTCCAGGCCCTCACCGCCGCACGCTCGATAGCCAGCGCCCGTCCGGCCCTGCGCGCACAATGGCCCGTCGTGGCCCTCGGTGCGGCCGCCGTCGCGCTGTATCCGCTGGCCTTCTACTCCTCGATGCATCTGGCAGGCGTGGCCGTGGGGACAGTTGTCTCCATCGGCTCGGCACCCCTGGCCTCGGCCGTGGTCGAACGGATCGTTGACGGGCACAGGCTCACCGTCCGCTGGGCGGTTGGCGCAGGGCTCGGGCTGGCGGGCACGGGCCTGCTCTGCCTGGCGGAGGCTGGCGACGGCGGCACCGGGGCCGGAATCCGGAGCGTGGGGTCGACGACGGCGGGGATCGGCCTGGGCCTGGTGGCCGGGTTCACCTACGCGCTCTATTCCTGGGCCGCGCACCGCCTGATGAACCGGGGCATTGAGTCCCGGGCCGCCATGGGCGCCGTCTTCGGCCTCGGCGGCCTGCTGCTGATGCCGGTGCTCGCGGCCACCGGCGCCCCGCTGCTGGCCTCGTGGTCCAACGCAGCGGTTGGCGGCTACATGGCCCTCGTGCCCATGTTCGCCGGGTATGTGTTGTTTGGCTGGGGGCTGGCGCGGGTGCGTGCAAGTACGGCCACGACACTCTCGCTGGTGGAACCTGTCGTCGCGTCGGCGCTGGCCGTCGCCGTCGTGGGCGAACACCTGCCCGCCCTGGGCTGGGTGGGTGCAGGGCTGGTGGTCGGCAGCCTGGTGGTCCTGACGGTCCCCGTGCGGTTCCGCAATGAAAATGCCACCGCTTCCGCATTCCGCCCCCGGTACAGCGGGCGCAGATAGCGGAAGCGGTGGCAGAAACCGCGGTGGAGCTAAGGGGATTCGAACCCCTGACCTCTTCGATGCGAACGAAGCGCGCTACCAACTGCGCCATAGCCCCGCGGCAACTGTGTCGCCGGTCTCATTAGCCTATAACTTTCAACGTTTGCGTGTCCAAACGGCGCGCCCGCACCGGCGCTGCTAGCGCGATTGCGTCAGCCAGTCGGTGAATCCGAGGGTCCCGACGGCGTGGTTGGGCACCAGGTTGCGGCCCTCGCGGAGGAAGCGGCCAAAGGCGCCGGGAAGCGGGAGCGGGACCACCAGGCCCCGGCGCCCGGTGGCGGCCTTCCACTGCCGGGCCAGCTCGGCCATGGTCGCGACGGCGGGTCCGCCGGCGACGACGCGGGAGGCCACGGCGGCGGGGGCCAGGGCGGCATCCACCAGCACCCGCGCCACGTCCGCCGTCGCAATGGGCTGGAAGGAGACACCGCGGAAGGCGGGGACCAAGCCCACCGTGGCGCCGGCGGCGAAGATCCCGGCCACCAGGTTGTGGAACTGCGTAGCGAAGACCACCGTGGCGGGCAGAGCGGCGGAGGCATACAGCGCGGCCCGGGCTGCCTGTGCCTGGTAGTAGGACATGGCGCACTGGTCGGCATTGACGATGGAGAGCAGCACGGCCCGCTGCACGCCCGCGGACGCGGCCAGCAGGGCGGAGGTGGTGGCCGGCAGGGCCTTGAGCGCCGCGCCCGAGCGGGCATCGAGGGTCTCAATGAGAACATCGACGCCGGCCAGGGCCTCGGCCAACCCCTCCCCCGTGGACACATCGGCCCGGGCATAGGCGGCTCCGGCCACAAAGCGCGGGGACGATGCCGGGGGGATGTGCCTGCTGATGACCCGCACCTCCAGGCCGCGGCCAAGGCATTCGGCGGCAACGGCCCGGCCGGCGGTGCCGGTTCCCCCGGCCACGGCGATCAAGACCATGGGAACTCCCTGCGACGGTGCGGCGGTGGGATCAAGCCTTAGACGCGGCGGCGCTGCAGCACGTCGTCGAGGTTGCTCAGGCCGTGGGCCGGGCGGGCCTTGCCGGCCGGAGGCAGCGGCGCGGAGGAGGTGGAGGCCACCACAACCTTCTTGGCCGTGGGGTCGTCGGCTCCGGCGCCAACGCCGGCGAGGTCGGCCTTGATGGAGGTGACGGCGGTGGCCTTCGGGGCCTCCGGCAGTTCCAGCGGGGCGGGCTCGGGGCGGTCGGCCTTGGGTGCGGCCACGTAGCCGGGGGCCGGGATCTCAATGGGCTCCCAGGCAACGGTCTCGGTGTGCGCCAACTTGGCATCGGCGGTACCCTTGGCCGCAACGGCCAAGGCGGCCTGGCGGAGGTCGGCCGCGGTCAGCGGCTTGGGCGCCGGCTCGGCGGGCGCGGCCACGGTGTCGGCGCCGTCAAAGACGGTGGTTGCGGGTTTGGCCGCGGGGGTGGACGCCGGCGCAGCGGCGGCCGGTGCCGCCGTCGTCGTGGATCCCATCGCGTCCTGGAAGGCGCGGGAGAGCCTGCGGCGGCGGTCGCGCACGGCCAGGGCACGCAGCACAAAGAGCGTGCCGGCAAACAGGATGAAGGCGCCCAGCGGTACCAGGCCGGACACGGCGCCCAGCAGGCGTCCAATGCCGGTGATGGCGGCTGTGGGCAGGGCGAGCAGCCCCACCAGGGCCAGAGCGGTGCGGCCGTAGCGGATCTTCAGCGGAGCGGGGCGCAGCAGATCCGGCACCGGTGCGTCGTCGGAAACGCCGGCGCCGTGGGCGGAGGAGGTGTTGCGTTCCATCGTTTTCTCCTGCAACTGCATCGACTCCATGGCCATCGCGCCGTGCATGCGCGGGGCAGGTGCGGCGGCCGGAGCCGCCACGGGTTCAGCAAAGGACACGGCGCCGTCCGTTGCCAGGTGGTCCCGGCGGCGGCGCAGCGCCATGGGCGCCACCCAAACCAGCCACAGGGCGACAGCAATCAGCACGATCACTGAGGTATTCAAGGGCGCGTCCACGGTTCAACCCTAAAGGTGATTCATGCCGCGTAGGGCATTAGTTCGCGGTGTGTCGCGAGGTACACCGGGAATTGCGTCAGCGGTTGCGCAGCCAGCGGTCCAAAAGGCCTCCAGGGACCTCCTCCGCGGTGAGCGCAAAGCTCTCGTGGTCCGCCCAGGCACCATTGATGTGCAGGAACCGCGGGCGCCGGCATTCATGGCGGAAACCCAGCTTTTCCACCACCCGCAGGCTGGGCGCATTCTCCGGCCGGATGTTGATTTCCATCCGGTGCAGGCCCAGGGTGCGGAAGCAGTGGTCCGTGGCCATGGCGACGGCGGTCGGGGCGATCCCCCGGCCGGCCCGGTCCTGGTCCACCCAATAGCCCAGGGTGGCCATCATGGCCGAGCCCCAGACGATGGAGGAAACCGTCAGCTGGCCCACCAGCCGGGGCTTGGCCTCGGTGGGGATGCGCTCGGTGATGACAAACGGCAGCGCTGTGGCGGCCCGGGCCTGCTCATTGAGCGCCCGGACCATCCCACCAAAGGTGGGCAGCCCACCGCCGGGGCTGGGGTTGCTTGCCTCCCACGGTGCCAGCCACGCGGCATTTCGGCCGCGGACTTCGGTCCAGGCCGACTTGTCGCGGCGCCTGATGGGGCGCAGCACCAGGTCCCCGCACTCCAGCGTCACAGGCCACATGGGCAGCCCCGCCACCGCGCTACTTGGGCAGCTGTGCGGTGAACTCGCCCAGCCAGCTGCGCAGGTCCGAGCCCAGTTCCTCGTTCTCGCAGGCCAGGGTCACCACTGCCTTGAGGTAGCTGAGCTTGTCGCCGGTGTCGTAGCGGCGGCCGCGGAAGACGACCCCGTACACGCCGCCGCCCTCGCCCTCCCGGGTGGCGAGGGTCTGCAAGGCATCGGTCAGCTGGATCTCGTTGCCGCGTCCCGGCGGCGTGTTTTCGAGGACCTCGAAGACGGAGGGGTGCAGCACGTAGCGGCCGATGACGGCCAAGTTGGAGGGCGCTTCCTCAATCGAGGGCTTCTCCACCAGCTGGTTGACGCGGACGTAGCCCTCGCCGTCGATGGCGGTGATGTCCGCGCAGCCGTACGAGGAGATCTGGGACGGCTCCACCTCGATCAGGGCCACCACCGATCCGCCGGTCTTGGCCTGGACCTCGATCATGGTGGTCAGGAGGGGATCGCGCTCGTCGATGAGGTCATCGCCCAGCAGCACGGCGAAGGGCTCGTTGCCCACGTGGGTCTTGGCGCGCAGCACTGCGTGGCCCAGGCCCTTGGGGTCGCCCTGGCGGACGTAGTGGATCTCGCCGAGGTCGGTGGCGTGCTGGACGGCGGCGAGGCGCTCGTCGTCGCCCTTCGCCTCGAGCAGCTGCTCCGTGACCGGCACCCGGTCAAAGTGGTCCTCGAGGGCGCGCTTGTTGCGTCCGGTGATCATCAGGACATCCTCCAGGCCGGCACTGACGGCCTCCTGGACGACATACTGGATGGCAGGCTTGTCAACGACGGGCAGCATTTCCTTCGGCATCGCCTTGGTGGCGGGCAGGAATCTGGTCCCCAGCCCGGCGGCAGGAATTACGGCCTTGCGTACACGTGGTGCGGAAGTCATTGTCCTAGGCTACTTGACATAGAGCACACTCTCGCTGAGGCGTGGGCTGAACGAACCACGGCATTTCGTGCCTACCCCGGCGCGCAAGGAGAATTTCATGCTGACCAAAGCCGAACTGCGCCGCCAATTGCGGGCGCGCCGGGCGTTGATGGACGACGGCGAACGCTCGCTCGCCGGCGAGGCCCTGGCCGCACGGGGGCTCGCCTGGGCCAAAGCGCTGCCTGCCCACGGTGCCCGCCCGGCGGTGTGCGCCTTCATCTCCATGGGTGCAGAGCCTCCCACCTCACCCCTGCTCCACCGGCTGCACACCGAGGGATTCCGGGTGCTGGTCCCGGTGTGCGAGCCGGGATTTGCACTGAGCTGGGTCCATTGGCGCCCGGGCATTGCCCTGGCACGCAGTCCGCTGGCCCCGGTCAACGAGCCCGCGGGGCACCGCACCCTGTTCGCGCACCTGGACGGCGTTGCGGGCATCCTGCTCCCGGCACTGGCCACGGACCGCGCGGGCAACCGGCTGGGCCAGGGCGGCGGCTACTACGACCGGTTCATGGCCACCTTCGGGCACGGCACCAGCCGCCCCGCCACAGCGGCCCTGGTCTATTCACATGAGGTGCTGGCACCGGGGAAGCTGGCCCACGATGCCCTGGACCGCCCGGTGGACGGGGCACTGACGCCGGACGGCTGGCTGATCGCTGCCAGAGAACAGCTTTAAGCAGATGGTAGAATTGGCACTCTGGGCCTTGGACTGCTAACGAACGCCTGTTGCAGACATCGCCCTGATGCGCGCTCCCAGGAGGAAAACCAGTGCCAACCTACGCATACGCCTGCAAGGACTGCAGCCACGCCTTTGACATCGTGCAGCAGTTCAGCGACAACTCCCTGACGGTCTGCCCCGAATGCGAGGGTGCACTGCGCAAGAAGTTCAACTCCGTGGGTGTGGTCTTCAAGGGCTCCGGTTTCTACCGCACGGATTCGCGCGACGGCAAGGGCGGCGCCGTATCGGCCGCTGCGCCGGCCGCTGCGCCGGCCACCGCGCCGGCCGCTGCACCCGCCCCGGCCAAGGCTCCGGCCACCGCCGCCGCAGCCAGCTAGACTCCCCCGGCCGCCCACCGCGGCCCCCTGCACAGCCGCTGCACACCGGCGGCTGCCGCACATTCCCCACCCCCCTGTGGCTGGCCCGCGCCCCGGCGCCTAGCCTCGCTGCATGGGACTCTTTGGCCGGCCACCCCGGCAGACCGGTTGGCAGCACACGCCGATGCTTCCGGGCGGGCTGTCAATGCGCGGCGCCCCTCCCCTGCACCGGGTGGGGCGCCTGCTGCGACGCCGCCGCAGGCTTGCGGCGGCCCTGCTGCTCTGTGCCGCCGCCGCGCTCACTGTGGCCCAGCTGACCCCTTCCCCTTTGGACCTCTCCACCGTGCTGGTGGCGTCCAGGGACCTCGGTGCCGGGACCGTCTTGGCGGCCGCCGATCTGGTGCCGGCCAACATTCCGCCGCATGCCGTGCCGGACGCCGCCTTCACCACACCCCAGGCACTGGTGGGCAAACAGCTGGCGGGGCCGGTGCGCCGCGGGCAGATCCTGACGGATGCCTCATTGCTGGGCGCCGGACTGCTGGTGGGGACTCCGCCCGGCAGCCAGGCCGTTCCGGTGCGGCTGGCCGATCCGGCAACAATACGGCTCCTCGCCCGCGGGCAATTGGTGAACCTGGTGCTCAGCAGCACCAGCGGGGCCTTGGATACGGCCGCCAACGAGCTGCTGGCGCAATCCGTGCCGGTACTGTGGACAGCCGGGACGGAGCCGCCGGCGTCAGCGCTGGTGCCCGCCCAGGAGGCGGAAGGGCTGCTCGTGGTGGCGGCAGGACCGGAGGCGGCCCTGCGGCTGGCCGGCGCGTCGGCACGGGGAAAGATCTTCCTGGTACTGGTGGACGCGCCGCCGGCCCAGCCCCTGCCGGACCGCGGCGAAACCGGTGGCTAGGCCCCGGTCAGCCCCAGTGCGGCGGTTTCTGCTCGCGCAGCCATTCGTCGTGGTTGCCCTCCGGGCTGTCGCCCCACTGCTGGGGGTCGTCCTCGGCCGCCACCTTGGGCAGCACGGGTGCGGGATCACTGGCGGGGGTCTCTGGGGTGGTGCCCACAGCGGGTACTTCCTCTTCTACTGCTTCGGGGTGGTGCTCAGGCGCCGGGACCACGGGCCTGGACGTGGTGTCCAGCGGCGTGCCCAGCAGGGACGGTGCCTCGTTGTCGGCCAGGGCCGGGGACAGCCCCAGATAGCCGCCAATCTGGTCCGCACAGGTGGAGGGATCGGTGAAGACCTCGATGGTCCACAGCGGCATGTAGCGCCAGCCCAGCTTCTCGAGCATCTGCGGGCGCAGCCGGCTGCGTTCGCGCACGCTCATCAGGCGGTACTTGGCCGATCCATCCGACTCGACGGCCACGGGGGCAGGGATTTCATGGTCCGCCCGGCCGAGGTTGGACACGGGGTCCGGCGCGGCCACGATGTCCAGGGCGCCGTCGTAATGGTGCCAGACCCGGGCGCCGCGGGCGCGCAGGCGCTCGGCCAGATCGGCCACCAGCGGATCCTCGCCCTCGGCGGCCTCGCTGGCCGCTGCGCGGGAGGCGGTGGTGCCCAGCAACGAGTTGCCGGCCAGCTCGCGGTCCAGCAACTCGTAGAAGTCCACGGCGCCGTAGCTCAAGCGGGTGGGATCCAGATCCTCGGGGCGGAAGCAGGTCAACACATGCAGGTGGTTCCGGGCGCGGGTCATGGCCAGGGCGAATTTGGCCCGGCCATCGGGCTCGGAGAGCGGGCCGAATCCGTGCAGGGCGCGCCCGTGCGGGGTGCGGCCGAAGCCCAGCGAGAAGATGACGTGGTCGCGCACCAGGCCCGCGGCGCGGTCGATGGTGACCACCCGGAAGGACTCCGGGCCGGACTCGAAGAAGTCGCCCAGCAGCGGATGGTTGGGCATCTGCATGCGGATGGCCTGGGCCACGCGCACGGCGTGGCGTTCGCTGGCGGTGATGACCACCAGGGACTGGCGGGGGCGGACCCGGGCGTGTTCAAAGACGAGGTCCACCACGCGGTTGACCTCGGCCACGACGGACTCCACACCGTCGGTCCCGGTGCCGGGCAGGCCGGTGCCGTCGGGCAGGTAGTCCACCACGAGGGAGCGTTCCAGACCGGTGACCACGCGGCCGTCCGGCAGGCGCTCCAGCTGGCCGTCGTAGAAGCCGCTGCTCAGCTGCAGGACCAGGTCCTCGTCCACGGCCCGGTAGGACACCGTGAGGCGGTGGCGCGGCAGCACGCGGGACAGGGCGCCAAAGATGCTCTCCAGCGGCTGCTCCAGCCCGGGGGCCGGGGCAGCGGTGGAGACGGTGAAGGCGCGCGGGCAGGCCGTCTGCTCGTCGCCGAAGGCCACCACCTGGCCGGCGCGGGCCAGAGCCGGCAGCGCCGCCTGCAGGGACGTCGATTCCGCATCCAGCAGGACCACTGCGTCAAAGCGGTGGCCGTCGGGAATGACGGAGGGCAGCACCAGCGGGCTGGCGGTGAAGACGGGCACCAGGTTGGCCAGCAGGTCCGGCGTCTGCAGCGCCAGTGCCTCCAGCGTCACCCGGCCATCCTTGAGCAGCACGCGCAGGTGCTCGGCCTGGCGGTTGCGGCCGCCGACAATGGCGTTCCATTCCCGGGCCAGCTTCCAGCGGATCCGGGCGGAGCCACTGGCGACATGGGCCTGGTCGGCCAGGCGGAATTCCGCCTCCAGCCGGCGCAGGCTCTCGCCGTCGGACATGGCCAGATAGTCATCGCCGCTGATCATCGCTTCCAGTGCGGACTGCCACCAGGCCAGCTCCAGCTCGGTGCGCGTTTCGGCCGGGCCAACCTCGCGGCTGGCCAGATCGTCCAGCAGCTCGCCGAGGCCGTGCTCGCGCATGCTTTCCAGCAGCAGCGTGCGCTCCGGCAGCGTCTCCAGCGTCTCCTTGTCGGCGGCCAGGGCCGCAAGCCGGGCGGTCAGTTCGGGGTGGATGGTCTCGGCCAGGCGTCCGCCGTCGGCCGTGCGGGCCAGCGCCGTGCCCAGGGCGGCCAGGTCGGCGCCCAGCTCCTTGTACGTCTGGTTCAATTCGGCCAGCCCGGACGGGACGGCCGGGTGGCGCTGGGTGGTGGCGAAATCGGCCCACTGGGCGCGCTGCTCCTGCACCATCGACAGGGATACGTGCAGATCCGATATGTGCACGCCGGGGCGCACATATTCCTTGGCCACGCGGCGCAGCCGGGAGCGCTGCATGGCGGGCATTTCCAGGTTCTTCTCCCGCCGCCAGGTGGAACTGGCCGTGGCGGAGATCAGGTCCGTCACCGGGCGGTCGAAGATGTCCGGGGTGAACTTGTCCAGGCTTTCGCGTACCGCCACCAACAGCGTGAGCTGCTCGCCCCACTGGGCGAAGGTGGTGCCGCGGCGGATCTCGGCGTAGTCGGCCACGGCGTCCATCTTCTGGATGAATGCCGGCAGCCTCTCCAGCAGGCCCTGGGCCAGTGCCCAGGCCTCCTCGGTTTCCTTGCGGGTCAGCAGCCGGGCCCCGTGCCAGGGGCTGGAGGTGGCGGCATGGCTGAAGCTGCCCAGCTCCGCGGCACGGCGCAGGCGCCCGGCCAGCTCGTCGCGGTCCCCGATGCTGTCCAGCACGCTGCGTTTGAGCCGCACGGTGGTGGCCGGTGCCGGGTGGATGGAGGTCAGCTCGGCCAGCGACTGCATGGCCTGGTACGGCGAGCAGCCCCAGCGGTCGCGGACGTTGTGCAGGCTGGCCACGTGGTCCACCAGCTGGTGCCGGTGGTCGCTGAGGGTGCGGTGCAGATTGGTCAGCGCCGGCTCGGTGGCCTTCTCATTGCGCATGATGGAGCGCACCAGCTGGGATTTGATCTGCTGCGGCCCGGTCTGGGCACTGAGCTGGAGCAGCAGCGAATCCAGGCCGAGGCCGGAATAGCGCTGGGCGAACTCGTTCAGGGTGGCACGGCGCTCCCCCACCACCAGCACTGTCTTGCCGTCATGGACCAGCGCGGCGACGGCGTTGATGGCCGTCTGCGTCTGGCCGGTGCCGGGCGGGGTGGAGACCAGCACGGATTCGCCGGCACGGATCAGGTCCAGCACGTACTGCTGCTGGGGGTCGGCGTCCACCACCAGCAGTTCCTCGGCCGGGGTGCGCTTGTCCAGGCCGGTGAAGCGCTCGGCGTCGGCCGTGAGCTCCACCGGCAGGACCTCGCCGGCACCGCTGCGGCGCAGCGCCTCGATGAGCTCGTTGCCGGCCATCAGGGCCGGATCGTTCAGGTTTTCGGCCAGGTCGGCAAAGGTGGAGACCAGCAGCTGGTGCTCCACGGTGGCCTGCGGGACGCCGGCCAGCAGCACGCGCAGCCGCTCCAGCACGGGTGCCGGGTCAAAGCGGGCGGTGCTGTAGGCCAGCCGGGCCATGGCCGGGCCGTCCACGGTGACGTTGTGGGCACGGTCCAGGTGGCGGACCAGGGCGGGGTTGATCCGGGCCTGTTCGGTGAGCTGGAGTTCGTAGTCGTCCTGTCCGGGACGGGCGGTGAGCGTGACGGCGGTCAGCAGCACCGGGGCGCTGATGCCGTCGTTGGCACCGCGGGAGGTGCCGGGCCAGCTGACGACGCCGGCCGCCAGGTAGCCGACGTCGATGCCCCGGTCGGTGCTCAATTCGAAGATTTTGGTGCGCAGTGTGCCCGCGGCGCGCAGCGCGGCACTGTAGTGGCCGGCGTCGCGGATCAGCGTGGACAAGCGCGTGCGCCGTCCGGTCAGCAGCTGGGCCAGTCCGGAAGGGTGCGCGTGGGTGAGGTCAATGGTGCCCTTCACCGTGGGGGTGAACGCCAGCAGCGTGTCGGGGCCGGCGTAGGCATCCAATCCGGCCAGCCATGTGCGAAGCTCCGCAGAGCCTTCTTTCTGGCTGACTTCCTCGGGCACTTGAGCCTTCTTCTCTACGCTGCTTGAGCGGAACGAACGGGACCATACGGGCATGCTTTCCAAGCTATCCCGCCGGTGGGAAAATGCCGAAACGGCACACTGGGGAGCCGCAAAAAACGTCCAAATCGGGCGATCATTGCGGACTCCCCAGCGGCCTAGGCTGCTACTCCCACTCGATGGTTCCCGGGGGCTTGGACGTGACGTCCAGAACAACCCGGTTGACGCCGTCCACTTCGTTGGTGATGCGGTTGGAAATGCGGGCCAGCAGATCGTACGGCAGACGTGACCAGTCGGCCGTCATGGCGTCCTCGCTGGAGACCGGGCGGAGCACGATCGGGTGGCCGTAGGTGCGGCCATCGCCCTGCACGCCCACGCTGCGGACATCGGCCAGCAGCACCACAGGCATCTGCCAGACCTCGTTGTCGAGGCCGGCCGCGGTGAGCTCGGCGCGCGCAATGGCGTCGGCCTTGCGCAGCAGCTCCAGCCGCTCGCCGGTGATCTCCCCGACGATGCGGATGCCCAGGCCGGGTCCGGGGAACGGCTGGCGTCCCACGATCTCGGCGGGCAGGCCCAGCTGGGCGCCCACGGCACGGACCTCGTCCTTGAACAGTGCGCGCAGCGGCTCAACGAGCTCGAAGCGCAGGTCCTCGGGGAGGCCGCCCACGTTGTGGTGGCTCTTGATGTTGGCAGCACCCTCGCCGCCGCCGGACTCGACGACGTCCGGGTACAGCGTGCCCTGGACCAGGTACTTGATCTCCTCGCCCTCCGCAGCGGCGGCGGCCATGATGGCGCGCTCGGCCTCTTCGAAGGCGCGGATGAACTCGCGGCCGATGATCTTGCGCTTGGTCTCCGGGTCGGAGACGCCGGCCAGGGCGGACAGGAAGCGTTCCTGCTCGTTGGCCACGTACAGCTTGGCACCGGTGGCGGCGACGAAGTCGCGCTCCACCTGCTCGGCCTCGCCCTCGCGCAGCAGCCCGTGGTTGACGAACACGCAGGTCAGCTGGTCGCCGACGGCGCGCTGGACCAGGGCGGCGGCGACGGCGGAGTCAACGCCGCCGGAGAGGCCGCAAATGACCTTGGCGTCGCCGATCTGCTCGCGGATGCGGGCAACCTGCTCCTCGAGGATGTTGCCGGTGGTCCAGTTGGGCGAGAGCTTGGCGCCCTTGAAGAGGAAGTTCTCCAGCACGGCCTGGCCGTCGGTGGAGTGCTTGACCTCGGGGTGCCACTGCACACCGTAGAGGCCCTTTTCCTCGTTGGCGAAGGCTGCCACGGGGGCGCCATCGGTGCTGGCCAGGACGTCAAAGCCGGCCGGGGCCTGCTGGACGGAATCGCCGTGGCTCATCCAGGCGATCTGGTGGTCGGACGTGCCGGCCAGGATGGACCGGACCTCCCCCACCATGGAGACCTCGGTGGCGCCGTATTCGCGCAGCCCGGTCTCGGCGACGGTTCCGCCCATGGCCGCGGCCATGGCCTGGAAACCGTAGCAGATGCCGAAGACCGGCACACCGGCCTCGAAGAGGTCGGCACCGACGGACGGGGCACCCTCGGCGTAGACGCTGGAGGGTCCGCCGGAGAGGATGATGGCAGCTGGGTTCTTAGCCAGCAGCTGCTCGGTGGTAAAGGTATGCGGCACGATTTCCGAGTACACATTGGCCTCGCGCACACGGCGCGCAATCAACTGGGCGTACTGGGCTCCGTAGTCCACAACCAGGACGGGCTTCTGCGAAGTCTGGGCCGTAGCGGGGGTAGTCACCCTTCAATGTTAACCCAAGCGGCCACCGCACTGCTGTGCGGTGGCCGAGGTCACGTTGCTGGCTTCCGGTGGCGCTCAGTAGCGCTTGGTCGCCTGCGGGTGTGCTGCCAGCTCGGCCAGCGCCTGCTTGTGGATGCGGCCCTCCAGGAAGAAGGAGAGCAGCGGCACCACACCGCCCAGGGCGATCAGGATGAACTTGCCGAACGGCCAGCGCATCAGGGACCACAGGCGGAAGTCCGCAATCAGGTACACCACGTACATCCAGCCGTGCACAATCAGCACGGTGGTGGAGATGTTGAGCCCGCCGGTGACCAGGGCGGCGCCGTCCTGGAGGTGGACCAGGCCGAAGCCGTGCGCGGCACCGGTCAGGGTGTCGGTGCCGCCGGCGATCAGGACCGAATTGAAGGCGTAGCGGACCACCAGTTCGATGGTCAGCAGCAGCAGCATGGAGCCGGTGGCGTAGGCCAGCACCTTGTAGAAACTCAGGGCGGACTGGATCTGTGCCGGGGTGCCGGCAAACCGGCGCTTGGCGGCCTTGGGGGTGGTGGTCACTTAGCTTGCCTCGTTGCTTTCCTTGGTGGCGGGGATGCCGGGGGTTTCGGGGTCGGGGTCCGGCGCATCGCCGCCGGAGCCGCTGGCGCCGCCGGAGCCGAGCGCGTCGAGCGCGTCCTGGGCGTCTTCCTGTCTGCGGCGGTAGTCATCGCCCACCAGGCGCCACCAGAGGAAGACGGCGAATCCGGCGAAGACCACCCATTCGATGGAGTAGAAGATGTTCAGCCAGTTGACCTGGACGCCGTCCGGCTGGGCCGTCACGGTGATCTTCTTCAGAGCACCGGAGCCTGCTCCGACGTCGGTGCCGTTGGCGGTGACGGAGTTGGCCACGACAAAGGCCGGGTAGCTGCTGGTCTGCCAGAGGTTCACCAGCTCGGCCGTGGACAGGGCCGACACCTGCCCCGCGGGCAGGTCCGGTGTGGCGGTGGGCGCCTCGGCGGGGATCAGCCGGCCGCCCAGGGTGAGCGGGCCCGACGGCGGGGCGCTGGCCTGGGCGGGGTCGGCGACCCAGCCGCGGGCCACCGGGATGACCATCGCGGCGCTGGCGCCCTGGCCGGTGAGGACCGGAGCACCGTCCACCACGAACGCCGTGACCACCCAGAAGCCAAGCACCTTGTCCTGCAGCCGGGACTGGACGATGACCTGCTTTCCGGCATCGAAATGGCCGGTGGCGGTAACCAGCTGGTCCGCGGCGGTGGCGGGCAGCGGCACGCCGGGCTTGAGCGTGGCGGTGAGTGGTTTGACGGTTTCCGTCACGGCGGGAGGAGTCACATCCTGCTCGACGGAGCGGGAAAACTGCCACTGGCTCAGGAGCACAAAGACCCCGGATACGGCCAGTGCAAGGACCAGCGCGGCTATCCAACGAAGCTTCAGGGCGGTTTTCAACACCCCTTAAGGGTACTTCTCCCGGCTGTAGAACTCCCAATGCCTGCCACGGGGCCTAGTGGTCGAAGAAGACCAGAGTCGAATTGATGAGCTCCGCAATGACCTCGGCGTCGTGGGCGCGGCGCAGGGATTCACGGAAATTCTCCTTCGACAGGGAACGTGCCAGTGTGGCCAACACCTCAAGGTGCTCGGAGAAGGAACCGGCCGGGGTGGCGATCAGCAGGATCACTGTGGCCGGCCCGTCCATGGCGCCAAAGTCCAGGCTGTGGCCGAATTTGGTGATGCCCACGGCGATGGAGGTTTCCTTGACGTAGTCGCTGCGGGCGTGCGGCAGGCCGATGCCGCCGGGCAGGCCGGTGGCCAGCTGGTGCTCGCGGGCGTTGACGTGGCGCAGGAAGCCGTCCAGATCGGTGACGCGGCCGGAGTCGAACAGCCGCTTGGCCAACTGGGCCGAGGCATCCTCCCTGGATTCGGCCTCCATTTCCAGGATCACCAGATCGGGTGTGGTCAGCTCGGTGTCGTAGCGTTTCAGTGAATCCGGTGCCATGGATGCCTTTCGGGCGTGGTTGTGTGCCGGTGGAACCGGATGCGGGCCGCGCTAGCGCAGCGGGACGATGTCCGGCGCGCCCAGCCGGGCGGCGTCGGCCGATTCGTCGTCGGGCTGCTGCTGGCTCAAGCGTTCGGCCTCCACCCGGGCCAGGTAGTTTGCCACTTCGTTTTCCTGCTGCTCGGCACTCCAGCCCAGAATGCCACCCATCAGTCTAGCGACAACGGGTGCCGCGGCGACGCCGCGGTCCCAGGATTCGATGGAGATCCGGGTGCGCCGGGTCAGCACATCCTGCACGTGCAGGGCGCCCTCGTGCGAGGTCGCGTAGACCACCTCGGCCTCGAGGTAGTCGTCGGCGCCCGGCAGCGGGTTGCCCAGGGCGGCGTCGGCCTCGATCAGCCCCAGCACCTCGTCGGCCAGCGATCCGTACCGGTTGAGCAGGTGCTCCACCCGGGCCACATGGATCCCGGCGTCCTCCGCCGTCCTGTTGCGCCTGTTCCAGGCCGCCTTGAAGCCCTCGGCGCCCAGGAGCGGGATGGTCTCGGTGCAGCTGGCCGGGACCTTTTCGTCAAGGGTCCTGGTGGCCTCGTCGATGGCGTCCTTGGCCATGACCCGGTAGGTGGTGAACTTTCCCCCGGCCACCACCACCAGGCCGGGCACCGGATGCGCCACCACATGCTCGCGCGAGAGCTTCGCGGTGGAATCGTTCTCCCCCGCCAGCAGCGGGCGCAGTCCGGCGTAGACGCCCTCCACGTCCTCGCGGGTGAGCGGGCGCTTGAGCACCTTGTTCACATGCTCGAGCACGTAGTCGATGTCCTGGCTGGAGGCCGCGGGATGGGCCTTGTCCAGCTTCCAGTCCGTATCCGTGGTGCCGATGATCCAGTGCCGCCCCCACGGGATGACAAAGAGCACCGACTTTTCGGTGCGCAGGATCAGGCCCACCGTGGACTGGAAACGGTCCCGCGGCACCACGAGGTGGATGCCCTTGGAGGCGCGGACCTTCAACTGCCCGCGGTCGGTGACCATCGCCTGGGTTTCATCCGTCCAGACGCCTGTGGCATTGACCACCTGCTTGGCGCGGATCTCGAACTGGCTGCCGTCCTCCTGGTTGTGCACCCTCGCACCCACCACGCGCTCGCCCGCCCGCAGGAAGTCCACCACCTTGACCCGGTTCACGGCATGGGCCCCGTAGCCGGCGGCCGTGCGGACCACATTGGCCACCAACCGCGCGTCGTCCACCTGGGCGTCGTAGTAGCGGATGGACCCGATCATGGCGTCATCCTTGAGGCTGGGTGCCGCACGCAGGGTCCCGCGCCGGCTCAAATGCTTGTGCATGGGCACACCGCGGCTGTTGCCACTGGTCATGCCCAGAGTGTCGTAGAGCAGGATGCCGGCGCCGATATAGGGCCGTTCGATATAGCGCTTGCTCAGCGGATAAAGGAAGGGCACGGGGCGGACCAGGTGCGGGGCGATGCGTTGGATCAGCAGCCCGCGTTCCTGCAGCGCCTCGGTGACAAGGGCAAAGTCAAGCATTTCCAGATAGCGCAGGCCACCGTGGATGAGCTTGGAGGAGCGCGACGACGTGCCCGCCGCCCAGTCGTTGGCCTCCACGATGCCCACGCTCAATCCGCGGGTGACGGCGTCCAGCGCGGCACCGGCACCCACCACGCCGCCGCCCACGATCAGGACGTCAAGTTCGGCGCCGGGCTCGGAGGTGGCCTTCAGGGCGGCCAGTGATGCGGCCCGCGCTTCGGGTCCCAGAACGGATGAGGGGCGGGACGTGGGCAGCATGGTGGACCTCCAAAGAAGTGCAACGTAGTGGTGTGAAAACCATACGTCCTCCTCTCCCCGAACGGGAGGGGCACCTTCGGTGGAGGCCACCGGCGGGGCCTGCGCCCCTGCGGCCTACTTGGAGACGACAACCTCCACGCGCTGGAATTCCTTGAGGTCGGAGTATCCGGTGGTGGCCATGGCCCGGCGCAGCGCGCCGATCAGGTTGGCGCTGCCGTCGGCCTGGTGGGCCGGTCCAAAGAGGACCTCCTCCAGCGAGCCCACGGTGCCCATCTTGACCCGGTCGCCGCGGGGCAGCTCCGGGTGGTGCGCCTCGGCGCCCCAGTGCCAGCCGCGCCCCGGGGCCTCCTCGGCACGGGCCAGGGTGGCACCGAGCATGACGGCGTCGGCGCCCATGGCGATGGCCTTGATGATGTCGCCGCTGGAGCCCAGGCCGCCGTCGGCGATCACGTGCACATAGCGTCCGCCGGACTCGTCCATGTAGTCGCGGCGGGCCGCGGCGACGTCGGAGATGGCACTGGCCATGGGCGAGCGGATGCCCAGGGCGCGGCGCGTGGTGGTGGAGGCGCCGCCGCCGAAGCCGACCAGGACACCGGCAGCACCGGTGCGCATCAGGTGCAGGGCCGGGGTGTAGCCGGCCGCGCCGCCCACGATGACGGGGACATCGAGCTCGTAGATGAACTGCTTGAGGTTCAGCGGCTCGGTGGTCTTGGAGACGTGCTCGGCGGAGACGGTGGTGCCGCGGATGACAAAGATGTCCACGCCGGCGGCGACAACGGTCTTGTAGAACTCCTGCGTGCGCTGCGGAGTCAGCGAACCGGCCACCGTGACGCCGGAGGCGCGGATCTCGGCCAGACGGGAGGTGATGAGCTCGGCCTGGATGGGGGCCTCGTAGAGCTCCTGCATCCGGCGGGTGGCGGAAGGATCCTCGGCGGAGCCCTTCAGCGCGGCGAGCTCGTCCAGCACCGGCTGCGGGTCCTCGTAGCGGGTCCACAGACCCTCGAGGTCGAGCACGCCCAGGCAGCCCAGCTGGCCCAGCGCAATGGCCGTGGCCGGGGACATGACGGAGTCCATCGGGGCACCGATAACCGGGGTCTCGAACTGGTAGGCGTCGATCTGCCACTTGACGGATACATCGTTGTGGTCGCGCGTACGGCGCGAGGGGACAATCGCAATGTCATCCAGGGTGTACGCGCGGCGTCCGCGCTTGGCGCGGCCAATCTCAATCTCGTAAGTCACTGCACTAGCCTATCCCAGCGGCCGCCGGCTCTCCCAAGCCGTGTCGACGGGCAGTGGGGCGGGCGGCGGGGCACGGGGTCGGATCGGCGCCGCCGGGATCCTAGCCCAGCAGCGCGGTGGGCGCACGGGGTGGGATCGCCGCCGCAGGGATCCTAGGACTGTGCTGAACAATTTGGGTGGTTTAAGGCGCGCCTGCTGGACTTCGGGTCCTGGTCCTTAAGACTGGATGCATGCAAGGAATTGAAGAGGCCCAGCGCGGGTATTTGGATGTGGAGGCGCTGGCCGGGGAGCTGTTGGCCCCGGGGAGTGCCTACGCGTTTCTGGCCGGGCACCGCTCGGAGCTTTTCCCGGACTCGATGATGGAGGACCTGTTTCCCTCCACCCGGGGCAGGCCCTCGATCCCGGCCGCGGTCATCGGCACCGTCCTGGTCCTGCAGGCCCTGGAGGGTCTCTCGGACCGGGCCGCCGCCGAAGCCTTGACCTTTGACCTGCGGTGGAAGGCCGCCTGCGGGTACGGGCTGACCGAGACCGCGTTCCATCCCACGGCGCTGGTGCATTGGCGCAACCGCC
This sequence comes from Pseudarthrobacter sp. P1, assembly GCF_050156935.1. Taxonomy (NCBI): domain Bacteria; kingdom Bacillati; phylum Actinomycetota; class Actinomycetes; order Micrococcales; family Micrococcaceae; genus Pseudarthrobacter; species Pseudarthrobacter sp. P1. Next base: position 2,184,748 of record NZ_CP189584.1, read on the forward strand.
TGCGCGGCAGCAGCAACCCGCACCGCATCACCGAAGCCGTCGCCCAGGTCATCACCGCGACCGGTGTCCTCACCGGCCGGCACCGCCGGGCGGTGGATTCGACCGTGTTCGCCGATGCGGTGGCCCGGCAGGACACCATCACCCAGCTGATTGCCGTGATCCGCCGTTTCGGCAGGGCCATGGAGCACGGGGCCACGCTCATGGCGGTCCATGCCACCTCCTACGATTACTCGCACGTGGGCAAGCCGGACATCGCCTGGGACGACAAGGAAGCGAAGGACGCCCTGGTCTCGGGGCTGGTCACCGACGCCCTGGCCCTGCTTGGCGCGGTGGATCCCGACACCCTGGAAGAAGACTCGCCGCAGGCGCAGGCCTACGTGCTGCTGGCGTTGGTTTCGGGCCAGGACGTGGAGCCGGCCGAGGGTTCCGACGGCACCGACGGGCGGTGGCGGATCGCCCGGAAGGTCGCCCGGGACCGGATGGTCTCCATCGTGGATCCCGAGGCCAGGCACGCGCACAAGTCCCGCTCGGTGATGATGGACGGGTTCAAGGGACACATCATTGCCGAACCGGAAACCGGGCTCTACACCAGCGCCGTGATGACCCGGGCCGCCGGCCCCGGTTCCAGCGACGCGGAGGCCGGAATCGGGCTGGCCGCCGCCGATCCGACCATGAAGGATACGGAGGTTGACTACCAAATGCTTGGCGATTCGGCCTACGGCTCCGGGCCCATGCTCGAACACCTCGACGGGGCCGGGCACCAGGGGCTGGTCAAGCCCAGGCCGCTGCGCCCGGCAGTGCCCGGCGGCTACGACCTGGACGACTTCACCCACGACGAAGCAAAGAACACGCTCACCTGCCCCAAAGGTGAGGTGCGCACCATCAGCGCCAGAGGCAACGTGAACTTCGGCACCGCCTGCAAGGCCTGCCCGCTGCGGGAGAAATGCACCACGGCCAAGGGCGGGCGCAAGGTCGTCATCACCGTCCACCACGCCCGCCAGCGCGCCCACCGGGCCGCCGCCCTCGAGCCCGGGTTCCGGCACGACTACCGGGCCCACCGGCCCCTGGTGGAACGGTCCATCGGCTGGCTGGTCGCCGGAGGCAACCGGGCCCTGAGATACCGGGGAGTTGAAAAGAACAACGCCTGGCTGCAGGTCCGCACCGCCGCGCTGAACCTCCGGCGACTCCTGAAACTGGGCCTCACCCGCCACAACGGGGCCTGGGCCCTGGGATAAGACCCGGAAAGGGCCCCCACCCCGGTCCTGGGCCAAATCCCAGCCGCGGGGAGCCACGAACGGAGGTACAAGGCCCGCAAAAATCACGAACCAGATCTCCGGCGATCAGAAAGGAGACCCCCAGCGGGCCGCCAAAGGCCCCGGAAAGGTGCGACAGCCAAACCCGCGGCCCCGAATTGCCCCTTGTTCAGCGCCCTCCTAGCCCAGCAGCGCGCTGGCGGCGCGGCGTTCGGCGTTGATGATTCCGCCCAGTGCCTCGGCCATGGCGGTGAAGTCCGTACCGTCCTGCGCCTCGGCCAGCTGCGCCAGCACATCCCAGCGGGGACCCCGCCCGGCATAGAGCTCCGCGGCCCGCTGCCAGGCCTGGTTTCCGGCCTCGTGCAGGAATTGTGCATACAACGGGCGCAGTGCCCCGGGTCCGCTGAACACGTTTCCGGCCAATTGCGCATGCAGCATCGCCAGAGCGCCCCGGTGCCGCCCGGGGTCGGCAAGGACGGCCGGCCAGCCGTCCCTGGTCCGGGTGTCCAGCAGCCGGGAGCGCCAGGTCTCCATGCCCCGGATGCCAAAATTCTTCGCGTAGCCGGCGGGGATTCCGGCCGGGGCCGTGTCGCTGAGCAGGGCTTGGGCCGTCTCGCGCACCGCGTCGGCGACGACGGCTGGCGTCAGGGGTGCCCCGGGCACGGGGCCGACGTGGGCCTGCCAGTGTTTGTCGGCCTTCCGGCGGGCGCGGACCGCGGCCAGCTCCGCCGCGCCAAGGTGCCGGAGCGCTCCCCCGCCGTCGTCCACCAGATAGCCGCCGCCGTCCGGGGCGGCCACCACAAGGTCCGCAGACCCCGACTCGGCCAGCAGGCCGGTCTCCACCCACGGCAGCTCCGCCGCCACCACCCGGACTGCCGCCGGGCGGCCGGTGTCCAGGGCGGCGTCCAGCCGTGCCTGGGCCAGCCGCGGGCTGGAGGTCTGGTGCACCTCGACGGCGGCGCCGGAGCATTCCAGCATGTTTGCCACGAACGGCCCGGGGTGGAAGCGCATGACCACCGAGGCGGTGGTCACCTCCTTGTAGGCAAAGGTGAAGACCATGAAGCCGATGCCGCCGCCCAGCCCCGCCAACATGGCCTCGGTGAAGGGCCGGCCCGTGAGCGGGTTGGTGCACCCGGAGGCGGCGAGCGCGCGGCTCCACAGGCCCGAATCACGGTGCTGGACCACGGTGGCGGCGTCGTAGCGGGGATGGTTCATGGCTCGATGCTACGCGGCGGCACCGCCGGGACCCGGCTGCACGGCATCTGCGTCGGCAGTGGCGGCGGCAGTGGCGGCGGCAGGCTTCCGGCGGCCGAAGCGGCCGCCGACCAGCACCACCCCGGCGATCACCACCAGCCCGCCCAGCAGCTCGGCGGCATAGGGCAGCTCGCCCAGCCAGAGGAACGCCACCAGGACGGCGACGGGCGAGACCAGGTACAGCAGCGACGTCGAGACGGCCATGGGCAGCCGTGCCACCGCGTAGCCCCAGAGGACAAACCCCAGGGCGGAGGGCAGCACGCCCAAGTACACGGCACCGGCCCAGGCGCCGGGGGTTGCGGTGGCGAGCTCGTGCAGCCCCCACGGCAGGGTGGGCAGCAGCATCGCCAGTCCGGCCACCATGGCGTACGTCGCCACCTCCATCCCGGTGTACTTCTTCAGCAGCGGCTTGGTCAGTGGGTGGTAGATGCCCTGCACCAGCATGGCGCCGACCACGATCCAGACGGGTCCGCTGATCTGCAGCCCCGAGCGCGCCACGCACACCAGCACCACGCCGGCGAGCGCCACCAGGCTGCCGGCGACCTTCCATCCGCTCAGCCGCTCGCCAAACGCCCCGACGGCGATGGCCACGCTGACCAGCGGCGCGGCAGCCACCACGATGCTGGCGGTCCCGGCGGGCACGTAGAGCTCACCCCAGTTCAGCAGGATCTGGTAGGCCGCCATGCCGAAGAACCCGCAGGCCGCGATCAGCGGCAGGTCGCGGACAGCGGGCCGGCGCACACCCAGGAAGGGTGCCAGCAGCAGCCCGGCCGCGACGGCGAGCCGGACCACGGAGAGTCCGATGGCGCCCATGGCGGGCGCGGCCACCTGGATGGCGGGGAAGGCGCTGGCCCAGAGAAGGACGACGGCGAGGCCAGCGAGGAGAACGCGGGGGTGGGTCATGGATCCAGCGTAGAAGCGGATACACCAAATAACTACTTACTTTTCCATTGGGTTTAAGTAAGGATTATTGATGTGTTGGATATCCGGAAACTGCGCATGCTCACCGAACTGGACCGGCTGGGGACCCTGTCGGCCGTGGCCGCCGCCCTGCACCTGAGCGCCCCGGGCGTCTCCATGCAGATTGCCGCGCTGGAGCGTGAAACAGGCCTGCCGCTGACCGAACGCCAGGGCCGCAATGTGGTGCTCACGCCCGCCGGCAAGCTGCTGGCCGACCACGGCCGGGACATCCTGGACCAGCTCGCCGTGGCCGGGATGGAGGCCGAGGCGTTGAAGCAGGGCTCATCGGGCGTGTACCGGCTGGCCGCCTTTGCCTCGGCGGCGCGGACGGTGGTGGCACGGGCCTATGCCCGGATCTTGGGCAGCACCGAGGCCTATCCCACGCTCCGGCTGGTGGAGCTGGAACCGCAGGATGCCCTGCCGGCACTGGCGGCCGGCGAGGTGGACGCGGCGATCACCCACGCCTACTCCAACACCATCCCGGCACTGCCCGCCGGGGTCTTCACCGTGCTGCTGGGCACCGAGCCGGTGCTGCTGGCCGCCCGCGCGGACCACCCGGCGCCGCCCGCCGGTGCGGGCCCCGTGGACCTGGGTCTGCTGGCCCGCTCGGACTGGATCATCCCGAACCGCCAATGGGCCTGCTACGACATGGTGGAGCGGGCCTGCAGCTTGGCCGGGTACGTCCCGCGCCCGGTGGCCGAGGCCACGGATTTCGCCACCCAGCTCGCCTTGGTGTCCGCAGGCGTCGGCGTTGCCCTGGTGCCGGCCCTGGCGGTGGCCAGCCTGCCGTCCAATGTGCTGCTGCGTCCGCTGGCACAGCCGGTGCGCCGGAGCCTGTACCTGGCCAGGCGCACCAGCGCCCGGGCCGACGCCGGCAGCGCACGGCTGGCAGAACTGCTGGCCGACGCCGCGCAGGAGGCCATTAGCGCAGCCGTTAACGCAGTTGCCCCGCAGCCATAAGGCGTGCGGGGCAACTTTTCAGTTCTCTGGGCCCACAAGCGCGAGGGCCCCGCCGCGAGCGTGCGAGCGCCGGGAGCGCTCTGGGCCCACAAGTGCGAGCGCCGGGAGCGCTTGGGGATCAGCAGGTTATTTGGAGCCGTAGTTGGGGGCTTCCACCGTCATCTGGATGTCGTGCGGGTGCGATTCCTTCAGGCCGGCGGCGGTGATGCGGACAAACTTGCCCTTCGCCTTCAGGTCCGGGATCGTGGGCGCACCAACGTAGAACATGGTCTGGCGCAGGCCGCCCACCAGCTGGTAGGCCACGGAGGACAGCGGGCCACGGTAGGCCACCCGGCCCTCGATGCCCTCGGGGATGAGCTTGTCATCGCCGGAGACGTCGGCCTGGAAGTAGCGGTCCTTGGAGAAGGACGTGTTCTTGCCGCGGGACTGCATGGCCCCAAGGGAGCCCATGCCGCGGTAGGTCTTGAACTGCTTGCCGTTGACGAAGATCAGCTCACCCGGAGCCTCTTCGGTGCCGGCCAGCAGCGAGCCGAGCATCACGGTGTCGGCGCCGGCAACCAGCGCCTTGCCGATGTCGCCGGAGTACTGCAGACCGCCGTCGGCGATCAGCGGCACGCCGGCCGGGATGGCGGCCTTGGCGGACTCGTAGATGGCAGTGATCTGCGGCACGCCCACGCCTGCCACCACGCGCGTGGTGCAGATGGAGCCCGGGCCCACGCCCACCTTGATGCCGTCGGCACCGGCGTCGATCAGGGCCTGGGCACCCTCGCGGGTGGCGGCCTGGCCGCCGATGATGTCCACGTGCTTGACGGCGGGATCGCTCTTGAGGCGGCGGATCATGTCCAGTACGCCCTGGCTGTGGCCGTTGGCGGTGTCCACGAACAGTGCGTCGACGCCGGCGTCCACCAGGCGCATCGCGCGCTCCCAGCCGTCGCCGAAGAAGCCGATGGCTGCACCCACGCGCAGGCGGCCGGCCTCATCCTTGGTGGCCAGCGGGTACTGCTCGGCCTTGGCGAAGTCCTTGACGGTGATCAGGCCGCGGAGGTAGCCGCCGTCGTCCACCAGGGGCAGCTTTTCGATCTTGTGCTTGGCCAGCAGCGCTGAGGCGTCCTCGCGGCTGATGCCGACCCGGCCGGTGACCAGCGGCATGGAGGTCATGACCTCGCTGACGCGGCGGCCGGGGTACTCGCTCTCCGGAATAAACACGGTGTCGCGGTTGGTGACGATGCCCACCAGCCGGCCGTCGACATCCACCACGGGCAGGCCGGAGACGCGGTAGCGGGAACACAGTTCGTCCAGCTCGGCCAGCGTGGCCTCGGGGTGGACCGTGACCGGCTTGGTGATCATGCCGGACTCGCTGCGCTTGACCAGGTCAACTTGCTCGGCCTGGTCGTCGATGGAAAGGTTGCGGTGCACCACGCCCAGGCCGCCCTCGCGGGCCATGGCGATCGCCATCCGGGACTCGGTGACGGTGTCCATGGCCGCGGAGAGCAGCGGGGTCGCCACTGTGATGCGCTTGGAGATGCGCGAGCTGGTGTCGGCCTCGGAGGGGATGACGTCCGTGTGGCCGGGCAGCAGCAGGACGTCGTCGTAGGTCAGTCCTACGAAGGCGAAGGGGTCATGGATTTCGGGCTGGGTCACGAGTGCTCCTCGGCGGTGGGACCGGGTGGTGGTTGCAACCAACGGCTGGCACCGTGATTACGGAGCATGCCTGTGCGTTTGATACATCCTAAAACGAAAGCGGGCGCCGCCCTATTCCGCGTACCGCCCTCCGGGCCCCGTTGTGGGCGAACTCACGGCACCCACCCGGTGGCGGCGAGCAGGCGCGCTTCGAACATCGGGGCCATCGATTGGGTGTACGTCTTGGTCAGATGGTTGTCGTCCTTGTACACGTACACGTTGCCCACCACGGCCGGGCAGACGCCGCCGACGCAGATGTAGTCGCTCATGTCCATCAGGAACAGGTTGGGCACCTTGCCCGCGTAGGCATCCTGCGGGGACTGCTCCGCCAGGGAGTCCGACAACGGCGGGTTGCAGGCCGGGTCCGCGGGCCCCTTGGTGCCGGCACAGTCGGCCATGTTGGTGGTGAAGCGCGGGTTGTCGCGCATGCCGATGACCTGGATGCCGGCGTCGGTGAACGGGGTGATGCCGTCCAGATAGCCGGGCACCTCCTTCTCAAACGGAGCATTCTCCAGGGTCAGCGTGGACAGGGTGAAGACGGCATCGGGCTTGAGGTCCAGGATGTACTGACGGTCCGCCGCGTTGAACTCGTTGCAGTCCGCCGCACGGCTGGGGTCATCGGCCCCGTAGCGGCAGCCGGACTTGACCATCATGACAATCTGCCAGTTGTACTTGGTGGCCAGCTCGTCCCAGTCCGGCAGCCACTGCTGCGAGTGCGAGTCGCCCAGCACCACGATGGTCTTGGTCGGCGTGCCGGTGGGCTGGTTGGCATGGCAGACCTGGGCCAGCAGGGCCGACGCCGGGACCAGCGCGCCGGTGCAGTCGCCGTCGATGGTGGCGAACTCGTTCTTTAGCTGGGCCGGGGCCGGGCTGACCTTGGCGCTGGGCGACGGCTCCCCCGTGTAGCCCGGTTCCAGTGCGGCCGCGCCGGGGTTGTCTGCCGCCGGCTGGGCGGCGACGGCCGCGTCGTAGGCGTTGATGCTGGACTGCCACAGCGCCACCGGACCGGCCAGCAGCGCCGCACAGGCGGCAATGACGACGGCGGAGCGCCAGGCACGCACTTGCGGCCAGCGCCAGTCGCGCAGCGGGGTCTCAACATATTTGGTGGTCAGCCAGGCCAGCAGCAGCGCTGTGCCGATGATCCCCAGACCCTGGAGCAGGCTCACCGAGCTTTGGCCCGCGGCGACCAGGAACACCACCAGCAGCGGCCAGTGCCACAGGTACAGGGCATAGGAGATGCCGCCGAGGGCAACCAGCGGCTTGGCCGAGAGCATCCGGTCGGCACCGGCGCGGCTCCCGGAGGCACCGGCCAGAATCACCAGCGAGGCCGCCAGCGTGGGCCAGAGGGCGATGTAGCCGGGGAACTGCTGGTCCACGGTGAGGATCAGCCCGCAGCCGAGCATGGCGGCCAGTCCAAGCCACCCCATCAGGACGCGGGCGAGCCGCGGCAGCCGGATGTACGGCAGGGCCAGGGCCAGCAGCGAGCCGAGCGCAAACTCCCACAGCCGTGCCCGGGTGTCGAAGTAGGCATAGGCCTGGTTGGTGGCTGTCTCATGGATGGAGAAGGCCAGCGAGAAGGCAAAGATGGCAGAGAACACGGCGCCGAGGATGGCACGGTAGCCCAGCCACGGGGCCAGCGCCGGATATCTGCGCGGCAGGCCGCTGGCCCGGAGCAGGCGCAGCAGCACGGCGGCGGCGGCAAAGACCAGCGGCCAGAGGAGAAAGACCTGGCCCTGGATGGAGAGCGACCAGAAATGCTGCAGCGGACTGGCGCCGGAGTGGTCCACGGCGTAGTAGTCCACGGCGGTGTCGGCCAGCAGCCAGTTCTGCGTGTAGAGCAGCGAGGCCCAGGCCTGGTCCAGGATGTCCGGCCAGCGCCGCGGCGGCAGCACCGCCCACGTCAGGCCCAGCACCGCCACGAGCACCACGACGGCGGCGGGCAGGAGCCGCTTGAACAGGTGCAGCCAGTGCCGCAGCAGGCTTAGCGGCTTGCCGGCCTCCACCTTGGCGGTGAACTGGCGGGTCATCAGGAACGCCGAGACCAGCAGGAACACGTCCACGCCGCCGGACACCCGGCCGAGCCAGACATGGTAGGCCACCACCATGAGCACGGCCAGCGCCCGCAGGCCCTGGACCTCGGGCAGGAATTTGCGCGCCGCCGACGGCGTGCCGGGCCCGGGCCGGGCGGACGTTGCTTTCATCGTTGCAGCCATGTCACCACCCCACCGCGTCATGGAATTCCTGTTCGACGACGGGTGTCATCGTGTGCATGTAGGTGGTTGTCACGTGGCTACCGTCCTTGTACACCACCACATTGCCGATGGCTGCGGGGCAGTTGTTGTTCGGGCAGAAATACGCGGTGAAGTCCAGGAATTTCACCCCATGGAGGTCCGCCCGCAGGGCGTCGGTGGGCGCCTCGTCCGAGAAGTTCTGGTTGAAGCTGGTGCTGCAGGCCGCCGGATCGGTGGGGTGCTTCGCCAGGCACTCCGGTCCCGACTCAAGCGGCGTCTGGTCGAATCTGGGCGTATCGCGGATCGCGACCACGGGGATGCCGGCGTCGGACACCTTGGAGATGAGCGGAGCCCACGACGGGTCCATGTACTCCGTGGTGGTGAAGTTGTAGGCCGCGCGCGTGCTGGTGGTGATGACGGCGTCGGGCTTCAGGGCAAGGGCCGAATCGATCGAGTTGGCGACAAAATCGGTGCAGCCGGCCGGAACAGTGGTGTCGGTGCCATCGGTGATGGGGCAGAATCCCGCCGTGAAGGCCACCACGCGCCAGTTGTTTTTCTTCGCCAGGTCAAGGAACGGTGTGCTCCAGACCAGCGCGTGCGAACTGCCCACAACGACAATCGTCTTGGCGGGGTTGGTGTCGATTCCGTTGTCGCAGCGCGTCCTGGACTCGTCCGCCGGATCCAAGACCTGGCAGCCGCCGTCCCAGACCGGCCATTGGTCGGCCACATCCGTCAGGGCGGGCACCAGTGGCGCTCCGGCCTCCGCGTCTTTGCGGACATAGCCGGGGAACAGGGCCGCCGCCCCCGGGTTGGCGGCCGTCGACCCCAGGCTGGGCTTGGGGGCATCGATGATCATCTTCAGCTGGATGCCGCCCAGCGGGACGGCCACCAGCAGGGCACAGGCCACCATGACGACGGCGGCACGCCGCGTGCTTGACTCGGCCCACTTCCAGTTCCGGATGGGCTTTTCCACCAGCCGTGTGCTCAGGATGGCCAGCGCTATCGACACCAGGATGATGGCCGTGCCGGCGAGCGGCCCCGGCCGTTCCTTGTCGGCGACGGCGAGATAAACCACCAGGATGGGCCAGTGCCACAGGTAGAGGCCATAGGAGTTGTCCCCCATGTACACCAGGGGCTTGGAGCTGAGGAAGCGGTCGGCGCCAAAGCGGTGGTCCGTCTTCCCGGCAATGATGATCATGGCGGCCGCAAGCGTCGGCCACAGGGCGACAAAGCCAGGGAACTCCTGCTGGACCGTCAGCACTATCCCGCAGCTGACCATGGCGGCAATGCCAAACCAGCCCAGGACCACCCGCGCCGCCCGTGGCAGGTCCAGCCAGGGCAGGGCCAGGGCGAGCAGGGATCCCAGGGCAAATTCCCACAGCCTGGCGCGGGTGTCGAAGTAGGCAAAGGCCTGGTTGGTTGCCGTTTCCTGGATGGAGAAGGCCAGCGAGAGGGCAAAGATGGCCCCGAAGATGTACGCCAACAGCACGCGGTACCGGAGCTTGAACATCTTGGCGAGGACGGCGGCAACGGCAAAGACCAGCGGCCACAGGATAAAGACCTGGCCCTGGATCGACAGCGACCAGAAATGCTGGAGGGGGCTTGAATCGCTCGGGCCGGTGGCGCCGTAGGTGACCGAGCTCGCGGCCAGGGCCCAGTTCTCGAAATATCCCAGCGACGCCCAGCTTTGGGCATAGATGCTCCGCCAGATGGTCTGTGGAAGCCACAGATGCGTTGCACCGAGCACGGCCAGAAGCACCACGGCGGCGATGGGCAGCAGCCGTTTGAACAGGTGCAGCCAATGCCTTAGCAGCCGCAACGGCGCACCCTGTTCAACTTTTCGGGTGAACTGGCGGGTCATCAGGAAGGCCGAAATGAGCAGGAAAATGTCCACCCCACCGGACACCCGGCCCAGCCAGACGTGGTAGACCACCACCATCAAAACCGCCAACGACCGCAGCCCCTGGACCTCTGCCAGGAACTTGCGCTGGGGAGGGGGTTCAGGGAGCCGGCGCGAGAAGTGGGTGCCCCGCAGATTCCGGGGCAGGGTTCCAAGCGTCATACAAAAATCACCTTAAAATCATCAACCATCCCTATACACGCTACTGGGACTGCATTTGCCTCAACGACTTCTGTGATTTCCATCACTTAAATCCGGCGCAGCATGCACCGTGGTCCGGAGCGGCCCACCACGGCGGTGCGTGGGCCGCCGCGGCCGTCTTCCGTTCCAGTGTGCCGACCACCGCTGGACGGGCCGTAGGCGGATGCTGTGCGCGGGCTGTGAATGCCCCAAACGGCACGTAGTAGTCTCGGCCCCAGGCCCCACGGAAGGAAGCGTTCGATGACCTTGCAGGTTCGGGTGGTGGTGCCCGGCACGCTCACCGCCAGGGTTGTTGCCGAGGCGGAAGCTATTCCCGGCGTCTCGGAAATTGCGGTGCTGGCCGGGGCCTCGGTGCGCCCGGCCGGGGACATTGTCACGCTGGATGCCGACCGCAAGTGCATCGATGACCTGCTGGCCGCCTGCGCGGCCTCGACGTGGCCACTGTCGGCTCGGTGAGCATCAACGCCCCCGAGTTGGTGATCTCCGCACGGGCCCAGGAAGCCGTCGCCCTAGCCCCCGGAGAAGGGGCCGATGCCATCATCTGGGACGAGGTGGAGACCAACACCAGCGAGGAATCCAAACTCAGCTGGAGCTTCCTGGCGTTCCTGGTCATCGCCGTCCAATTGGCGGGCATTGGCATCGTCACCGATTCCACCATCGCCATCGTGGGCGCCATGGTGGTGGGGCCCGAATTCGGCCCGCTGGCCGGGCTGGCCGTGGCCCTGGTGGACCGCCGCTGGGCGCTGGCCCGGCGTGCGGCGCTGGCCCTGGGCGTCGGCTTCCCGGTTGCCATGGGTGTGGCGGCACTGGCCACCTGGCTGTCCATCCAGCTGGGTCTGGTGGATCCCGGATTCCTGGACCACGGCGACCCCGCCACGGAATTCATCTACCACCCCGGCTGGTACTCGTTCATCGTCGCCGCATTGCCCGGCGCCGCAGGGATGCTGTCCCTGATCGGGCGCAAGCCGGCCGTCCTGGTGGGCGCCTTCATCTCCGTCACCACCGTCCCGGCCGCCGGCTTTGTCGCCGTCGCCCTTGTCCTTGGCCAACCGGAGAAGGCGGCAGGCTCCGCGCTGCAGCTGCTGTTGAACCTGATGGGCATCATCGTCTCGGCCTCCGCTGTCCTCCTCTTCTACCGGCTGCTGCGCCGGCGCCGCCCCACCGGAGTGTCCCGGTACTCCGCCAACCCCTTTAAACGCCAACTGCCCCGCAGATAACGTCGGCTTGGGCGTCCAAGCTAGCGTTAAGTGCGGGGCAGTTGGTTAGGGATGCCTAGTGCTGGTGGCCAGCGTGGCTGTCCTCGTCCTCGGCCGGCTTCTCCGTCACCAGTGCCTCCGTGGTGAGCACCAGGGCGGCGATGGAGGCCGCGTTGCGCAGGGCGGAACGCGTCACCTTCACGGGGTCGATGATGCCGGCGGCAACCAGGTCGCCGTACTCGCCGGTCGCGGCGTTGAAGCCGAAGCCATCTTCCAGCTCGCCCACCTTGTGGACGACGACGTAGCCGTCGTGGCCGGCGTTCTGGGCGATCCAGCGCAGCGGCTGGGCCACGGCGCGGCGGACCAGCTCGACGGCGGTGGCCGCGTCGCCGGTCAGCTGGCGCACGTTGCGGTCCTCGTCCAGGGCCTTGGCAGCCTGGACCAGTGCGGAACCGCCACCGGCCACGATGCCCTCTTCCAGAGCGGCACGCGTGGAGGACACGGCGTCCTCGATGCGGTGCTTCTTTTCCTTCAGCTCAACCTCGGTGGCGGCGCCAACCTTGATCACGCCGATGCCTCCGGCCAACTTGGCCAGACGCTCCTGGAGCTTTTCCTTGTCCCAATCGGAGTCGGTGCGCTCCAGCTCGGCACGCAGCTGGGACACGCGGTCCTTCACGTCACCGACGGTGCCGGCACCGTCGACGATGGTGGTGGAATCCTTGGTCACGGTGATCCGGCGGGCGGTGCCCAGGACCTCGAGGCCAACCTGGTCCAGCGACAGGCCGATCTCCGGGGAGACAACCTGGGCGCCGGTCAGGATCGCGATGTCCTGCAGCATCGCCTTGCGGCGGTCGCCGAAGCCCGGAGCCTTGACGGCAACCACGTTCAGGGTGCCGCGCATCTTGTTGACGATCAGCGTGGACAGAGCCTCGCCGTCAACATCCTCGGCAATGATGAACAGCGGCTTGGAGGCCTGCAGGGCCTTCTCCAGCAGCGGCAGGAAGTCCGCGATGGAGGAGATCTTGCCCTGGTTGATCAGGATCAGTGCGTCTTCCAGCACTGCTTCCTGGCGCTCAACGTCGGTGACGAAGTACGGGGACAGGTAGCCCTTGTCGAACTGCATGCCCTCGGTGAGGACCAGCTCGGTCTGCGTGGTGGAGGACTCCTCGATGGTGATCACACCATCCTTGCCCACCTTCTCGAAGGCCTCGGCCAGCAGATCGCCAATCTCCGTGCTCTGCGCGGAGATGGCGGCAACCTCTGCCACCTGGCGGCCCTGGACCTCGCGGGCGTTGGTCAGCAGGCGCTTGGAGATGGCTTCGACAGCCACCTCGATGCCGTGCTTGAGGTCGCCGGGGGCGGCGCCAGCAGCAACGTTGCGCAGGCCTTCCTTGACCAGCGCCTGTGCCAGCACCGTCGCCGTCGTCGTGCCGTCACCGGCCACGTCGTTGGTCTTGGTGGCAACTTCCTTCGCCAGCTGGGCACCCAGGTTTTCGTACGGGTCGTCCAGCTCAATCTCACGGGCGATGGTCACGCCGTCGTTCGTGATGGTGGGGGCGCCCCACTTCTTGTCCAGCACAACGTTGCGGCCGCGCGGGCCCAGGGTCACCTTGACGGTGTTGGCCAGCTTGTCTATGCCGGCCTCCAGGCTGCGGCGGGCAGCGTCGTTGAATTCAAGCTGCTTTGCCATGGTTCAGGTCCTTTCACGCAAAGGCCCCACGCCATCGATCCAGACAGGCTCGATCGGCGGCGCGGGGCATTGCTTTGGGTGCTACTTTACGATGATGGCCAGCACGTCGCGGGCAGAGAGCACGAGCAGCTCTTCGCCGCCGGTCTTGATCTCGGTTCCACCGTACTTGGAGTAGATGACAACGTCGCCAACTGCTACATCGACGGGAACGCGGTTGCCCTTGTCGTCAATGCGGCCGGGGCCCACTGCCACAACTTCGCCCTCCTGGGGCTTCTCCTTGGCGGTGTCCGGGATGACCAGGCCGGATGCAGTGGTCAGCTCAGCTTCGAGCTGGCGGACAACAATACGATCCTCAAGAGGCTTAATAGAGACCGACACTCGGACCTCTCCTTCACAAGAGTAAAAATCTTCGGATGAGTCAAGAAGCACGGGCCAGACCTGCGCTGCCAACGTCGTCGCGGTGCCGCCGGCAGGTGGTGTCTGAGGCTTCTCCAATTAGCACCCTCATGGTGAGAGTGCTAACCCCGACTCTATTGACTCGGTTAGCACTCGGTCAAGGCGAGTGCCAGCCGTGGCCGACGCCGAAGGGTGGTTTTCGCTGCCAGCGCACCGCCGCCTCTCTGGATCTATCGCATGGTCCCGCGCGTGCGTTCACCCAGCATCCGGTACAGCTCATCGGTTTTGGGGGCGAAGGACTCCACGGCGGAGAGCAAAAGGTTCAACCAGCCGTGGGCGATCCAATTCGGCTCAGCGAGTTTTTCAACCACTGCTTCATACGTCCAGGGAATCTCTTCAATGGTCCGGTTTTCGAACTTGTCCTGGGCCGTGCCCAACCGCCGGGCATTGAGGATCTGCGCGGCCGTAATGCCGGTGTTCCTGAGATTGACATGGCCCAGAAGCCCGAGCTGGTACCGCCGGACATCCAGCATGGCCGTGTGGAAATGGACAAACCGGCTCTCCACGTCAATGCCGAGTTCTTCCTTCATGCCGCGGGCCAGCCCCCGGTGCGGGTCCAATGCCCCCTTGGCGTTCCGGTCCTCCGGAAGCATGCCCTCGTTGACGGAAATGTGGTAGCCATTGCGGCCACTGCTGGTGAGCTCGGACCGGCGGACAAGAATGAGCCTGTCATCGTCCGTGACGACTGTCGCGTTCAGCCCAATCGCATGGATCATGCCCGGCGCAATGTGGGCGAGACGGTCCCCATCGCTCCCGAGGTCGATGTTGCCGGCGTCGAACTCTTCCATCCATGCACGGCCGCACACCTTGGCCGAGGCATGGTCGCTGTGCCACACCGACAAGTTCAGGACGGGCCGCTCGTGTTCGCGTGTTCTGCTCAGGGCATTGAGCCCATCGACTGCCAGCGAGGCACCGTTCCACTCGCCATCGGGAAATCCCTGCAGGCGCTGCCGTTCACTGGCAATCTCTGCCACAAGGCGTGCGGGATCCAGGGCGACCAGCGCCCCCGGCACGCGGGCCAGCTCGGTTTCGAGCTCCGGTGCCGGCCGTTCCGCAATGACGATGTCCTGTGGACGCCATCCGCCGGGAACGAATTGGAGAACGTAGAGGGCCTCATTGCCGCGCCTGACCAGTTCATCGCCCCTGCCAAAGCGGACAAGCCGTTGCAGCGCCCTGCGTTTGAAGAATTTCCGGGCAATGAGGCCCCACGCCCGCCCCGTCGTCGCCTCAAGCACCATCGTCAGGATGACGCCAAGAACCAGCGGACCAAAGAAGGCGAAGACAGAATCCAATGAATGCCCCAATTTCCCCAGCTGCGATCGACTAAACCGTTCCCGGCACGAGTCTATTCTGCGGCGGCGCTAGGGTTGTTCCATGGCCGAATCTGCAATCGCACCCCTGTTGACCTCCGAGGGATGGGCTCTGCTGAACTCGCTGGGCCCCTATGACGACAAGGACGCCTTCGCGCTGAACAACACGCTGCGCAAGGCCGGCCACTCCCCCGAGCTCGTGGCGGCGGTGCTGACCCAGTCGCGCCTGCGCACCAAGGCGGAGGCCAAGTTCGCCGAGTTTGCCCGGCAGATGATCTTCACCCAGGCCGGGCTGGAGCAGGCCACCCGCCTGGGCATTGCGGCCCTGCACGCCCAGCGCTTTGCCGCCGCCGGCATCAAGCATGTGGCCGACCTGGGCTGCGGCATCGGTGCCGATTCCCTGGCGATGGCCAGCCTGGACCTGCAGGTGACGGCCGTGGAGATGGATGAGACCACGGCGGCCTGCGCCACCATCAACCTGATGCCCTTCCCCTCCGCCACGGTGCGCCAGGGGCTGGCCGAGGAGGCCAACCTCGACGGCGTCGACGGCGTCTGGCTGGACCCGGCCCGCCGCACCACCTCCACCAGCGGCACCACCCGGCTCTTCGACCCGGAGGCGTTTTCGCCGCCGCTGTCCTTCGTGGAGTCGCTGGCCGCACGGGGCCTGGCCGTGGGCGTGAAGATGGGCCCGGGCATTCCGCACGAGTCCATCCCGGCCGGCTGCGAGACCCAATGGGTGTCGGTGGACGGCGATGTGGTGGAGGCGGCCCTGTACTTCAATGCCCTGGCGCGCGAGGGCGTCGTCCGCGCCGCCGCCGTGATCGGCAGCCATGGCATGGCCGAGCTCACCAGCCCGGTGGCCTACGACCCTTCCGGCCAGGACGTGCGGATCGGCCCGGTGGCCGGCTACCTGTACGAGCCCGACGGCGCCGTGATCCGGGCCGGGCTGGTGGCGGACCTGGCCCGGCGCCTGGATGCGCATCTGCTGGACGAGCACATCGCCTACATTTGCTCGCCGCATTTGGTGTCCACGCCCTTTGCCCGCGCCTACAAGGTGCTGGAGGTCAAGCCGTACAACGTCAAGGCGCTCAAGGCCTGGGTCAAGGCCAACCGGATCGGCGTGCTGGACATCAAGAAGCGCGGCATGGCCGTCACGCCGGAGGAACTGCGCCGCCAGCTGCTCACCGGCTCCGGCAAGGGCCCCAACAAGGCCACGCTGGTGCTGACCCGGATCGGCGAGGACCGCGTGGCCATCGTCGTCGAACCCGTCAGCGTCTCCGGCTAGGTGCACCCGGCACGGCGCAGGTGGCAGTCCGGCATTTTTCCGGCGACTGTGCCGCCTGTTCTGCTGCCGGCCCTCGCTCTACTGCCGGGAGAACTCGCTGGCTTCGCGCACCTGCTCGGGCGTGGGGCGCACACCGGTGTAGAGCACGAATTGTTCCTCGGCCTGGATGGCAATGACCTCGGCGCCGGTGATGACGGGCTTGCCGGCGGCGCGTGCGGCGCGGACCAGCGGCGTCTCCGAGGGCAGGGCGACGACGTCGAACACCACCGCGGCGGCAGCCACCGTGGCGTCCTCGAAGGACTGCACCTGAGCGTCGGCACCGGCCATGCCCAGCGGCGTGACGTTGACCAGCAGGTCCGCCGTCGCGGCCCCCACCTCGGGCAGCCAGCCGAAACCGTACAGTCCGGCCAGGGTGCGGCCGGAGCCCTCGTTGCGGGCCACGATGGTCACGGCGGTGAAGCCGGCATCGCGCAGGGCGGCGGCCACGGCCTTGGCCATGCCGCCGGAACCGCGCAGCAGCACGCTCAACGCCGGGTCAACGCGGTGTTCGGCGAGCAGCCGGGCGATGGCCAGGTAGTCGGTGTTGTAGGCGGTCAGCACGCCACCGTCGTTCACGATGGTGTTCACGGAATCGATGGCACTGGCTGAGGGATCCATCACATCCACCAGCTCGATGACGGCCTCCTTGTACGGCATGGAGACGGCCGCACCGCGGATGCCCAGCCCCCGGATGCCGGCCACGGCCTGGCCCAGATCCACCGGCGCAAAGGCCTTGTAGATGTAGTTCAGGCCCAGCTGGTCGTACAGGTAGTTGTGGAAGCGCGTTCCAATGTTGCTCGGCCGCGCGGCCAGCGAGATGCACAGGGTCATGTCTTTGTTCAGAATCGGCACCCCTCCATTGTGCCCCCGGCGGCGGCCGGACGCCCGGAGATCGCCGGTGGTGCGTCATGGTCCAGTCACATGCCGCCATATTCCGGTGGGGCGCGGCATCGGGCTGCATTAGAATTGGCGTAGATCCGGGTGCGCTGCGCATCTGGCACATTTGAGAAAATTACAGCCTGGGGAGCGCGCTTGAAGATCGATTTCGCCTCATCAGAGCAGTCGACGCTGGGCGTCGAATGGGAGCTGGCCCTGGTGGATTCCACCACCGGCGAGCTGGTGCCCGCCGCGAGCCAGGTGCTGGCCGCCGTCGCCGAGGCACACCCCGAGCTGGCCGCCGATGCCGAGCACCCGCACATCAAGCAGGAACTGCTGCTGAACACCGTGGAACTGGTGACGGGCATCTGCCACACCGCCGCCGAGGCCAAGGCGGACCTGGCCCGCAATCTGGCCACCCTGCGCGAGGCCACCGATCCGCTGGGCATCGACCTGCTCAGCGCCGGGACGCACCCCTTCAGCCACCCGCGCCAGCAGGCGGTCACGGACAAGGAACGCTACGCCAAACTGATCGACCGCACCCAGTGGTGGGGCAACCAGATGGTCATCTACGGCGTCCACGTCCACGTCGGCCTGGACCACGTGGCCAAGGCGATGCCGGTGCTGGACGGACTGGTGAACTACTTCCCGCATTTCCAGGCCCTCTCGGCGTCCTCGCCCTATTGGGACGGCGAGGACACCGGATACGCCTCCCAGCGGGCCCTGCTCTTCCAGCAGCTGCCCACCGCCGGCCTGCCGTTCCAGTTTCCGGACTGGAACGCCTACGAGGCCTATGTCCAGGACATGTTCACCACCGGTGTCATCGACGCCACCTCCGAGATCCGCTGGGACATCCGCCCGGTCGGCAACCTGGGCACCATCGAGATGCGCATCTGCGACGGCCTGTCCACGTTGGAGGAGATCGGCGCCATTGCCGCGCTCACCCAGTGCCTGGTGGACGATTTTTCCACCACGCTGGACAACGGCGGCACCATCCCCACCATGCCGCCGTGGCATGTGCAGGAGAACAAGTGGCGCGCGGCCCGCTACGGCCTGGACGCCATCATCATCTTGGACGCGGCCGGCAACGAGCAGCTGGTCACCGAGAACACGCTGGAGCTGCTGAACAAGCTGGAGCCCGTGGCGGCGCGGCTGGGCTGTTCCAATGAGCTGGCGGACGTGGAGAAGATCATCGCCAACGGGGCCGGCTACCAGCGCCAGCGCGCCGTGGCCGCCGCGAACGGCGGCGATCTGCGCGCCGTGGTGGCCGACCTGGTGGCGCGCATGCGCACCAACACGCTCCCGTAGCCAAGGAAGCACCCGTACCCAAGCACTCCGGAACGACGGCGGCACGCCCGTGCCGCCGTCGTTCCTGCGTTGGCCGGTGCTGGCCGGTGCTGGCCGGTGCTGGCCGGTGCTAGCCGGCCACGCTGATGCTTGTCACAGGCAGCGAGGAATCGGGGGCAAAGCCGATGCCGCTGGGGGCCACCCCGCGCATCGCCAGCTGGGCGCCCAGGGCCGCCACCATGGCACCGTTGTCCGTGCACAGGCCCAGTGCGGGCACCAACAAGGTGATGCCGGCGGCCTGCGTGCGCTCGGCCAGCAGGGCCCGCAGCCGCGAGTTGGCGGCCACGCCCCCACCCAGCAGCAAGGTGCCGATGCCCTGTTCGCGGCAGGCCAGCACGGCCTTGGCCGTGACCACGTCCAGCACGGCCTCCTGGAAGCTGGCGGCGATGTCCGCCAGGGGCGGCGCCTCGCCGCGGGCCTCGTACTGCTCCACGCAGCGGGCCACGGCGGTCTTGAGCCCGGAGAAGGAGAAATCGTAGCGGTGCGGCCCCGGGGCCTCGGCGGTGCCCATGTACTTGGGCACTGTGAGCCCGCGCGGGAACTTGATGGCCTTCGGGTTGCCCTCGCGGGCCAATTTGTCGATGGCGGGGCCGCCGGGGTAGCTGAGCCCCAGCAGCCGGGCCACCTTGTCAAAGGCCTCGCCGGCGGCGTCGTCGATGGTGGCGCCGAGCAGCTCGACGTCGTCGGCGATGCTGCGCACGCGCAGGATTTCGGTGTGGCCGCCGGAGACCAGCAGCGCGCCCAGGTTCGCCGGCAGGGCGCCGTCCGTGCCGGCGGCGATGGCCTCGTCCAGCAGCGCCACGCCCACGTGGGCCACCAGATGGTTGATCGCGTACAGCCCCTTGCCCGTGGCCAGCGCCAGCGCCTTGGCCGCGCTGACACCCACCATCAGGGCGCCGGCCAGGCCGGGCCCGGCGGTGACGGCGATGGCGTCGATGTCCGCCAGCTCGACGCCGGCCTCCCCAAGCGCCGCCGCCAGCGTGGGGACAAAAGCATCCAGGTGCGCGCGCGAGGCGATCTCCGGGATGACGCCGCCAAAGCGCACGTGCTCGGCCATCGAGGAGGAGACGGTGTTCGCCAGCAGGGTGGTGCCGCGGACGATGCCCACGCCCGTCTCGTCGCAGGAGGATTCAATGCCCAGAATCAGGGGTGCTTTCATGGCCGGTCCTCGGTGGTGGTTGCGTTGGGCTCTTCGTGAAGCCTCAGCCGCATGATCAGGGCGTCGCTGCCGTCCTTGTAGTAGCGCGGCCGCTGGTGGATCTGTTCAAAGCCGTAGCGGCGGTAGAGGTCCTGGGCGCGCGGATTGGCGGCACTGACCTCCAGCATCACGTCCTCGGCCCCGCGCCGGCGGGACTCCTCGATCAGCTCGGTGAGCATGGCCCGGGCGGTGCCGCGGCCCTGGAACTGCGGGAGCACGCCAATGGTCTGGATGTCCGCGATGGGCCGGATGCACATCAGCCCGGCATAGCCGACGACGGCGCCGTCCTGCTCGGCCACCACGTAGCGCCGGGTCTCCGGCTGGGCGAGCTCGTCCACGAACATCTGGCGCGGCCAGCAATCGGCGGCGAAGAGCTGGCGGTCCAGCTCGGTGATGAGGTCGATGTCCGCCGCCACCATGTCCCGCAGGACCACCGGGCCGCTCACAGGGCGCGCTTCCGCGGGCCGGGGACCTTGGCGTCGGATTCGCGCAGGTACAGCGGGGTGCTGTCCAGCAGCGGGCGGCCCAGAAGCAGGTTCCCCATGGCCATCAGGCCCAACGATTCCGCCCTGGGCTGGGCGGCGGCAAAGGCCGGGTCAACCGTGGCGCCGTTGGCCTCCAGCACCTCCTTGTAGATGCCGGCCCCCATGCCGTAGACCGGCAGCGGCGGCACCTCGGACGCGGGCCCGACGTGCGGACCCTCCAGCAGCGTGGCGTCCCAGGAGTAGCGGGCCCAGTAGACCTCCTTGCGCCGGGCGTCGGTGGCGATGACGAAGTCCCGGTCCGGATGGAGTTGCCCGGTACTGAGGTCCTCGACCTGGTAGCCGGCGCCGAGCACGTCCTTGGCCAGTGCGTCCAGGCTCATCATGCCGTGCAGCGGCACACCCCAGACAAAACTGAGGGTGCGGGCCATCGCGATGCCGGAGCGCAGCCCGGTGAAGGGGCCCGGGCCCACGCCCACCACGATGGCGTCCAGCGCGGGCCCCTCCACCAGCGGGTCGGCAAACAGGGCAGCGATCCCCGGGGCCAGCACCTCGGCATGGCTGCGGGTGTCCTCGGTCGCGAAGCTGGCGTCCACGGTGATGCCGGCGCCCGGGCGGCCCTCGTGGGGCACGGCGGAAACCAGGGCCGCGCTGGCAATGGCGGAGGTGTCAATGGAAAGAATGCGCACGTTTGAAGCCTATTCCACGCCGCTGGGGCGTTCGGTGGAGTCCGCGGCGGCACCGTCGGCGAGCGCGGCGAGGTCCACGTCCGCCCAGCGCGGTCCGACGGCGCGGATGCGCAGGATCCGGGCCTCGTCGTCGTCGCCGTCGTCCTCGCTGAAGTCCAGCTCCAGATCCGCTCCGGTGGCCGCGGCGGCCGCCTGGTCCGCGCCGGTGGCACGCACCAGTTCGATCTCCAGCCGGCTCTCGGCCAGGTGCTCCACCCGGTCCTGCCCCCACTCCACCACCGTCACGGCGGAGTCCAGGGTGTTTTCCAGGTCGATGTCGTCCACTTCCGCCGCGGATCCGAGCCGGTAGGCGTCAACATGCACCAGGTCCGGCCCGCCGGGGTTGTGGCCGGCGGGCTCGTTGGGGTGGATGCGGACCAGCACAAAAGTGGGCGAAATGATCCCGGGGCGCACGCCCAGCCCGTGGCCCAGCCCCTGGGTGAAGGTGGTCTTTCCGGCGCCCAGGCCGCCGCTGAGGACCAGCAGGTCCCCGGCGCGCAGCAGTGCGCCCAGCCGGTAGGCAATGGCCTGCGTTTGTGCGGCGGAGGTGGTGGAAAGTTCGACGGCGTGGCTCATGCCCCGGCCTCAGGTCCGGCCGGCGCGGCGTCGGAGTCGATGTACACCCGCGGCACGCGCCCGCTGATCCGGGTCACCACCTCGTAGTTGATGGTGCCGGCCGCCGCCGCCCATTCCTCCACGGCGGGCGCACCGGCCGCGGGGTCGCCAAAGAGCACCGCCTCGGCACCGAGCAGGGACGCGCCCGTGGCCGGCGAGGCCTCGGGGCCCAGGTCCACCACCATCTGGTCCATGGCAATCCGGCCCACTACGGGATAGCTGCGGCCGCCGATCAGCACCGGTCCGCCGGTGGCGATGCGCGGCACGCCGTCGGCATAGCCCAGCGGCACCAAACCCAGCGTGGTGGGCCGGTCCGTGACATGGTGCAGCCCGTAGGACACGCCCTGGCCGGCCGGCACATCCTTGCAGGAGGCGAGGCGGGTTTGCAGCGTCATGGCCGGGTGCAGCCCCAGCGCCGCGGAGCTCTGGTCCTCGAACGGCGAGAGCCCATACAGGGCCAACCCGGCACGGACCAGGTCGAAGTGGGTGTCGGGCCGGGACAGGATGGCCGGGGTGTTGGCCAAATGCCGCACCTCAAGGTCGGCTCCGGCGTCCTCGGCGAGGGCCACCGCCTCGCGGAAACGCTCCAGCTGCTCATCCGTTTCCATCCGCAGCGGCTCGTCCGCCACCGCCAGATGGGTGAACACGCCCACCACACGCAGCAGGCCCTCGTCCTGGTAGGAGATCGCCTCGGCCACGAACGTGTCCCAGGCGGCGGCGGTGCTGCCGTTGCGGCCCAGGCCGGTGTCGATCTTCAGGTGCACGCGGGCCGGACGCTCCAGGGCCCGGGCCGCTGCGACCACATGCGCCAGTTCCCAGCCGGAAACGCCCAGATCGATGCCGGCCTCCACGGCGGCCGCGAAATCGCTCGACGGCGTGTGCAGCCAAGCCAGCAAGGGGGCCTCGATGCCCGCCGCGCGCAGGGCCAGGGCCTCGGAAATGTGGGCCACGCCCAGCCAGCTGGCGCCGGCGTCCAGGGCGGCCCGTGCCACCGGGACGGCTCCATGGCCATAGGCGTCGGCCTTAACCACTGCCATCACCTGGGCCGGGGAGGCAACCGCGAGCAGCCGGCGCACATTGTGCCGGATGGCGGCCAGATCGATGACCGCCGCGCGCTCGGGCCAGAAGCCGTCGGCGGGGGTGGGGGTGGGCTGCGGTTGGGGGTGCTGCGGGGCAGGAATCACCCTCCCATTTTAGCCGTGGCCGGGCGGGGCCCGCCGCAGCGGCCGATGGTGGGAGAATCTACCGTGTGCACTTTGCGGTGCACGGCAGAAATGTATTCGTTCCAGTCCAGGCCTAGGAGTACCGGTGCACCAGGTGCGGCGCGTTGCCATGTTGTCCCTGCACACCTCCCCGCTGGACCAGCCCGGCGGCGGCGACGCGGGCGGCATGAACGTCTATGTCCGCGCCCTGGCCCTGGAATTGGCCGCTTCCGGTGTGGCCGTGGAGATCTTCACCCGCCGCGTCGATCCCGGCCAGCCCGACGCTGTCGAGCTGGGCCCCGGCGTGCTGGTGCACCACGTCACCGCTGGCCCGGCGCACAAGGTGTCCAAGGAAAGGCTGCCGCTGCTGGTTCCCCAGCTGGCCGACGCCGTCTCCGCCGTCATCGCCGCGTCGCCGGCCGGCCATTTTGACGTGCTGCATTCGCACTACTGGGTCTCCGGCATGGCCGGGCTGCAGCTCGCCGCCCAGTGGGGGCTGCCGCTGGTGCACACCATGCACACCATGGCCCGGGTGAAGAACAAGCACCTGCCGGACGGGCAGACGGCCGAGCCCACCATCCGCGAGGACGGCGAGCAGCACATCGTGGCCGCCGCCACCCGGCTGATCGCCAACACCACGGCCGAGGCCACCGAGCTCGAGCGCCACTACAACGGCTGCGAGACGCGGATCGACGTCGTATCCCCCGGCGTCGACCTGAAGGTCTACAAGCCCGCCTTCCGCGACAGGTCCCGGACCCGGTTGGGCATCGCCGCGGGCGTCTTCCACGTGGTCTTTGCCGGCCGGCTCCAGCGGCTCAAGGGCCCGCATGTGCTGGTCAAGGCCGCCGCCCTGCTGCGCCGCACGCGCCCCGAGATCCCGCTGCAGGTCAGCATTCTCGGTGCCAGCAGCGGCAGCGACAAATATGATCTTCCGCAGCTGATCGCCGACGCCGGCCTGGCAGGCACCGTCTCGGTCCTGCCGCCTGTCTCCGCCGAGCTGCTGGCGGACTGGTACCGGGCGGCGGATGTGGTGGCCATGCCCTCCTCGAGCGAATCCTTTGGCCTGGTGGCCATCGAAGCCCAGGCCTGCGGCACACCGGTGGTGGCCACCAATGTGGGCGGACTGCCGCGGGCCGTCAGCGATGGACGCACCGGGCTACTGGTGGACGGCCGCGATGCCCACCACTGGGCCGATGCCCTCGCCTCGCTGCACGATTTCCCGCAAACCCGCACGGACATGGGCCGGGCGGCCTCCGTCTACGCCGAATCCTTCGGCTGGGCGCACACGGCGGAGCTCACCACCGCCAGCTACGACCGCGCCCTGGCCACCGCCACGGCTCATGCCGAATCCGCCGTCGGCGCCTAGTCGATTGCCGGCGCCCAGGTGCCGGCCGGTTAGGCGAATGCCTGCTGCTGGATGGCAATAGCCGAGGCGCCGCGGGCCCATTCATCAAACTCCGCCGACGCCACCACCAGTTCGACCGGATCGGCGTCGGGATCGCGGTCGGCCGCCAGCGCCGCCTGGACAGTGGGTTCGATCTGCGCAAAAATGTCGATGCCTTCCCCGGCCAGCACAACCGTGTTGACCATCGCCAGGTTGGCCGCGGCGGCCACCATGCGGCCCAGCGCCCGGCCGGCCGCTTCCACCACCGCCAATGCCGCCGGGTGGCCGGCGGCGGCGAGGTCAAGCACCTCGGCATAGTCCACCGGCCGCGCCAGCGCCGTGGACACCTGCGTGCAGATGGAGGGGATGGACAGCATGGCGGTGGAGCAGCCGCGGTGTCCATCGATGCACAGCGGGCCGTTGGGATCCAGTGGAAAGTGCCCGCCCAGGCCCAGCCCCGCGTCACGGGTGCGGACCACCTGGTTGTTGATCGCAATCCCGTAGCCAACACCGGCGCCGATGGTCAGCACGGCAAAGTTGGCTGCCGTCCGCCCGGCGCCAAACCACTGCTCGGCCGCGGCCAGGGCGATGACGTCGTTTTCCACGGCGACCGGCAGGCCCAGCCGTTGGGCCAGCAGCCGGCGCAGCGGGACGTGGCGCCAGCCCAGGAAAGGCGCCCGGAGCACCACACCGTCGGTGTCGACGTTGCCGCCGATGGATATGCCCACGGCAGTGAGCACACCGGAGCCCTTCCCCCGCAGCCGTTCCACCAGCTCGGCGATGGCCTCTACCACCGTCTCGACGGCGCCATCGGCCAAGTCCAGCTCGTCCGTGGCCAGGTCCCGGGCCCGCAGGTCCGTCAGAGCACCCAGTACGGCGGTCCCCGTGACCTTGATGCCCACAAAGTTCTGGACGGAGGCGTGCACATCCAGCAGACGCACGGGCCGCCCCACCGAACCATCTGCCACAAGGTCGCCTTCCACCAGCACGCCGGCATCCAGCAGGGGCTTGCTGAGCCTGGTCAAGCTGGCGGTGCTCAGGCCCACCCGGCTGGCCAGCTCGCCCCGCGAGAGCGGCCCATGGACCAGGACGGTGCGTGCCAGTTCGAGTGCCGAGTCGGTCAGGTGGTGAGGATCTCCGGCGGCAGGGGTGCTAAGGGTGGCCATGGCCATAGTTTATTGCATCGCAAAGTAAACTCAACCAAGAATGCTCCACGATGGCCACATTCCAGGCGAACTTCACGCATTTCAGTGACCCTTGACACCACAATTAGTTTTGCGGTAAAAATAACTCATGCCTGCTTCTCCCACTTCCCTTGCCGCCGCCGCCGAGGTTCCACACCCGGCCGTTGCGCCATTCATCCAGCTCCACCGGGGCGGCACCACCGTCATTGTGGACACCCGCACCAGCGGACTGCCCACCATCGTGCACTGGGGACCGGCCACCGGAGTCCTGTCGGCCGCCGAGCTGGCCTCGCTCGCCGTCGCCGCCGAACCCCAGCGCGTGTCCGGCGGCATCGACAACCCGGCGCGGCTGACCCTGCTCCCCCAGGAGGCCTTCGGCTGGCAGCACTCCCCCGCCCTCCAGGGCCACCGCAGCGGCGCCGCCTGGGCCAGCGCCCTGGCCACGACGGCGGTGCTCGCCACCGATGCCGGCGCCACCATCACCGCCACCGATCCGGCCGCGTCCCTGGCACTGGCCACCGAGCTGGACCTCACGGCCCACGGCGTCCTGCGCCAGCGCCACACCCTGACCAACACCGGCACGGACCGCTACGAGCTCGCACAGCTGGCCACCGTCTTCCCGCTGCCGGCCACGGCCGCCACCATTTTGGACACCACGGGCCGCCACCTCAAGGAGCGCACACCGCAGCGCCGGCCGTTGACCGTTGGCGCCCATGTCCGCGAGAGCCGGCGCGGGCGCCCCGGCGCGGATGCCTCGCTGCTGATGCTGGCCGGCACCGAGGGCTTCGGCTACCGCAGCGGACTGGTCCACGGCGTGCACCTGGCCTGGAGCGGCAACCACCGGCTCAGCGCCGAGCGCACCATCAACTCCGACAACTTCCTCACCGCCGGCGAGCTGCTGGCCCCGGGCGAGGTCAGCCTGGCCCCCGGCGAGAGCTACAGCACCCCCTGGGCCCTGGGCTCGTGGGGCACCGGCCTGGACCAGCTGGCCGCCCGGTTCCACGAGGATCTGCGCGGACGCGGCAACCACCCGGCCTCGGACCGCCCCGTCACCCTGAACACCTGGGAGGCCGTCTACTTTGACCACGACCTGGGCACGCTGAAGGCCCTGGCTGACAAGGCCGCCGCGGTAGGCGTGGAGCGCTTTGTCCTCGACGACGGCTGGTTCGCCGGGCGCCGCGACGACACCGCCGGACTGGGCGACTGGTTCGTGGACACCGCCGTCTGGCCCGATGGCCTTGGGCCGCTGGCCAACCATGTGCGCGGCCTGGGCATGGAATTTGGCCTCTGGTTCGAGCCGGAAATGGTCAGCCCCGACAGCGAGCTGGCCCGCACCCACCCGGAGTGGATTCTGCACACCGACGGGCGCTGGCCGCTGCCCGGCCGCCAGCAGCAGGTGCTCAACCTGGCCCACCCGGACTGCTTTGCCTACCTGCTGGAGCGCATCGACGCACTCCTGTCCGAATACCCCATCGGCTACATCAAGTGGGACCACAACCGGGACCTGATGGATGCCTCCGACCCCCGCACCGGCCGCCCCGCCGTCCATGCGACCACCGCGGCCCTCTACCGGCTGCTGGCCGAGCTCAAGGCCCGCCACCCCGGGCTGGAGATCGAAAGCTGCGCCTCCGGTGGCGCCCGCGTGGACCTGGGCATCCTGGAACTCACCGACCGCGTCTGGACCAGCGACTGCATCGACCCCATCGAGCGGCTGGACAACCAGGCCTTCACCGGCCTGCTGGTCCCCTACGAGCTGATGGGCGCCCACATCGGCGGACCGAAGTCGCATTCCACCCACCGCCAGCACAGCCTGGGCTTCATGGCCCGCACGGCCATCTTCGGCCACCTGGGCATCGAGTGGAGCATCAGCACCATCGACGACGCCCAGACGGCGGAGCTGCGCCAGTGGGTGGAGTTCTACAAGGAGCACCGCCGGCTCTTCCACACCGGGGTGAGCGTCCACGCGGACTCCACCGATCCCGCCATCGACATCCGCGGCGTGGTCTCCACCGATGCCCGCCGCGCCGTCTTCTCCGTCACCCAGCGCGAGGCCTCCACCACCTACCCCACGGGCCGCTTTACGCTCCCGGGCCTGGATGCGGACGCACTGTACGCCGTGCGCCTGTCCGAGCCGCTCACCGGGGACGTCGGCAACGGCCAATCGCCGCTGGCCTGGGCGAACACCGATGTCGTCTTCTCCGGGCGGACGCTGGCCACGATTGGCCTGCAGGCCCCCGTCCTCTTCCCCGAACACGCGGTGCTGGTCATGGTGGACCAGTTGCCCGGCCAAGGAGCCTGAGATGAACACCCGAATGCCGGCGCGCCGGCACGCCCTCGTGGGTGCCGCCGCCGCCATCGCCCTGGCCGCCGCCCTCAGTGGCTGTTCCGCGTCCGACCACGGAAAAGTCACCCTGGACTTCTTCCAGTTCAAACCCGAGGCGGTGCAGAATTTCAAGACCATCGTGGCGGACTTCGAGGCGGCCAACCCCAACATCAAGGTGGTCATCAACACCGTTCCGGATCCCGACACGGCCATCCGGACCCTGCTGGTGAAGGACAAGACCCCGGATGTGCTCACGCTCAACGGCAACGGCAACTTTGCCGATCTGGCCTCCGCCTGCGTCTTTGCCGACCTCTCGGACCTGCCCTCGGCCGCCCGGGCCAAGCCCCAGGTGCAGAGCATCCTCAACTCCCTGGGCACCTGCCACGGGGACGAGACCAATGGGCTGCCGTTCGCCAACAATGCCAGCGGCGTCCTGTACAACCCGGAGATCTTCGCCAAGTACTCCGTCAAGGTGCCGCAGACCTGGGACGAGCTGATCGCCGCGGCCGAGACCTTCAAGGCCAACGGCGTCAACCCGTTCTACTTCACGCTCAAGGACGCCTGGACCATCTCGCCGCCCTTCGTGAACCTGGCGGGCAACCTGACGCCGCCGGACTTCTTCGCCAACATCCGCTCCGCGGGCTGGACCCCGGCGGCCGGGACCGACGGCTTCGCCAAGGACGGTGCCGAAGCGGCGCAAAAGCTCAAGCAGCTCTTCAGCTACGCCCAGCCCGGCGCCGAAAGCGCCGGCTACAACGACGGCAATGCCGCCTTCGCCGCAGGCAAGTCCGCCATGTACCTGCAGGGCAGCTACGCCGTTCCGGCCATCCGGGCCGCCAACCCCGATGCCAAGGTGGCGTCCTTCCCCTACCCCACCACCAACGACCCGGCCAAGAACACGCTGGTCTCCGGCGTCGACGTCACGCTGGCCATGGGGCGCAACACCAAGCACCCGGTGGAGGCGAAGAAGTTCATCGAATACATGATGAGCACCCCGGTGCTGGATGCCTATTCCGCCTCCCAGTCCTCCCTCACCCCCGTGGCGGATGCGGCACCCAGCGCCGACCCGGCGCTGGCCGGCATCCAGGGCTACTTCAACGATGGGCGCGTGATCGGCTTCTTCGACCACCATGTCCCCGCCAGCATCCCCCTGACCGCCATTTTGCAGCAATACATCCTGGACGGTAAGGAAAACGACTTCCTCGCCAAGATGGACAATGAGTTTGCCAAGCTCGCTGCCCGCACCTCATCGAACGGAGGGCAGTAACCATGGCAACACTGGCATCTGCCAAGACCACCGGAAAGACCCTTGGACGGCGCAACGCCGCGTCCGGGCTCTCGCGCCGGCCCAAGGTTGACCGCACCTTCTACTGGATGGTGGTGCCGGCGCTCGTCCTGTTCGTCGTGCTGCACACCGTCCCCACCGTGACGGGCATGTTCTTCAGCCTGACCAACTACGCCGGCTACGGCGAATGGCACTTCGTCGGCCTGGAGAACTACGTCAACCTGTTCAAGGACGACAGGGTGCTCTCCTCCTACGGCTTCACGTTCCTGTTCGCCGTCACCACCACCATTGTGGTCAACGTCTTCTCCTTGTTCATCGCCATCGTGCTCAATGCGAAGATCAAGTTCCAGACGGCCTTCCGGGGCATCTTCTTCATCCCGAACATCCTCTCGGTGCTCATCGTCGGCTATGTGTTCAACTACCTGCTCTCGAACAACCTGCCGCTGATCGGCAAGGCGCTGGGCATCGATTGGCTCTCCACCTCCATCCTGGCCAACCCGAATCTGGCCTGGCTGGGCATCGTCGGGGTCACGTCCTGGCAGGCCATCGCCTTCAGCGTCATCATCTACCTGGCCGGCCTGCAGACGGTGCCCGGGGAGCTGTACGAGGCCGCCAGCATCGACGGCGCGTCCCCGTGGCGGCAGTTCCGCTCCATCACCTTCCCGATGATCTCCAGCTTCTTCACCATCAACATGGTGCTGGCGCTCAAGGGCTTCCTGCAGGCCTTCGACCAGATCGTAGCCCTGACCGGCGGCGGTCCGGGTACGTCCACCGAATCCGTGGCCATGGTCATCTACCGCGGTGGTTTCCAGGGCGGCGAGTACGGCTACCAGATGGCCAACTCCGTGGTGTACCTGGTTGTGATTGTGGTCCTGTCCCTGCTCCAAATGCGCACGCTCCAACGCAAGGAGGCTGACTTCTAATGTCTGCCATCACCGATTCCCCGGCCGCTGCGGCGCCCACGGCCCCGCAGCCAACCACCCGCAGGCGCACCGGCCGGCGCGACGGCGCGAACTGGCCGCTGACCGCACTCGTCGCCGTCCTGTCGCTGACAGTCCTCATTCCGCTGTACTTCACCATCGTCACGGCGCTCAAGAGCCCGGACCAGCTCGGCGGCACCGGCTTCGAGCTGCCCACCAGCGTCCATTTGGAAAACTTCTCCACGGCGTGGAACCTCACCAATTTCCCGCATGCGCTGCTGATCTCCGCCGTGGTGACGGTCTGCGCCGTCGTGCTGACCATCCTGACGAACTCGCTGGTGGCCTACGCGATCGCCCGCAATATGCACCGGCCCTTCTTCAAGGCGCTGTACTACTTCTTCATCGCCGCCCTGTTTGTGCCGTTCCCGATCATCATGCTGCCCGTGACCAAAGAGACGGCGCTGCTGGGCCTGGACAACCCGGTGGGCCTGTTCCTGCTCTATGCGGTGTACGGGCTCAGCTTCAATGTGTTCGTCTACACGGCCTTCATCAAGTCCATCCCGGCCGAGCTGGAGGAGGCGGCCATCATGGACGGCGCCTCGGTCTGGACCTCCTTCCGGAAGATCATCTTCCCGCTGCTGACCCCGATGAACGCCACGGTGGGCATCCTGACCTGCCTGTGGGCCTGGAACGATTTCCTGCTCCCGCTGGTGATCCTCTCCAACCCCGACACCCGCACGCTGCCCCTGGTCCAGTACGTCTTCCAGAGCCAGTTCAACACCGACTATGCGACGGCGTTCGCCTCCTATCTGATGGCGCTGGCACCGCTGCTGCTGGTGTACCTCTTCGCTCAGCGCTGGGTGATCTCCGGCGTCATGCGCGGCTCCATCAAGTAGGCTCCCGCATGCAAAAGGGCCCGGCCCCTGCCATTGGCAGGGGCCGGGCCCTTTGTGCGTGTGGTTTCTAGCGCTCCACGTCGCCGCGGATGAAGGCCTCGACCTTTTCACGGGCGATGTCGTCGTTGAACTGCTCCGGCGGGGACTTCATGAAGTAGCTGGAGGCGGAGAGCAGGGGTCCGCCCACGCCGCGGTCCAGGCCGATCTTGGCCGCACGGATGGCATCAATGATGACGCCGGCGGAGTTGGGGGAATCCCAGACCTCCAGCTTGTACTCCAGGGACACCGGAGCGTCGCCAAAGTTGCGGCCCTCCAGGCGGACGAAGGCCCACTTGCGGTCGTCCAGCCAGGCCACGTAGTCGGACGGGCCGATGTGGACGTCGTCGGCGTGCAGCACGGCCTCGACGTTGGAGGTGACGGCCTGGGTCTTGGAGATCTTCTTGGACTCCAGGCGGTCGCGCTCCAGCATGTTCTTGAAGTCCATGTTGCCGCCCACGTTCAGCTGGTACGTGCGGTCCAGGGTGACGCCGCGGTCTTCGAAGAGCTTGGCCATGACGCGGTGCGTGATGGTGGCGCCGATCTGGCTCTTGATGTCGTCGCCGACAATCGGCACGCCGGCGGCGGTGAACTTGTCGGCCCACTCCTTGGTCCCGGCAATGAACACCGGCAGGGCGTTGACGAACGCCACACCGGCGTCGATGGCAGCCTGGGCGTAGAAGTGGGCTGCGTCCTCGGAACCGACGGGCAGGTAGCAGACCATCACGTCGACGGCGGCCTCGCGCAGCGCGGCAACAATGTCCACGGGCTCGGCGTCGGACTCCACGATGGTCTCGCGGTAGTACTTGCCCAGGCCGTCAAGGGTGTGTCCGCGCTGGACGGAAACGCCCAGGTTGGGCACATCGGCGATCTTGATGGTGTTGTTTTCGCTGGCGCCGATGGCGTCGGAGAGGTCAAGGCCAACCTTCTTGCTGTCCACGTCGAACGCGGCCACAAAGGTCACGTCATTGACGTGGTACTGGCCAAACTCAACATGCATCAGGCCGGGCACCGTGGCCGCCGGGTCCGCGTTCTGGTAGTACTGGACGCCCTGCACCAGCGAGGCGGCGCAGTTTCCCACACCAACAATGGCAACCCGAATTGGATGGTTCGACACGGAACTCCTTCTAAATCATGCGCAAGGGCCCGGACAGCGTCGAAGCCTCGAGCGCCGGAGCGCGCGGCATGGCCACCGGACCTGGCGCCCGACTGGCGCCCTACGTTCATTCTAGCCAACAGCACCGGGGGCCCAATTGTTCCCCCGGTGCCGTAGATCACATGGCCCGGATCACTGGGCCCAGAGGTTGATGTCCGATTCCACGGCAAACTCGTCGATGGCAGCGAGCTCGTCGGCCGTGAAGGCGAGGTTGTTGATGGCCGCCAGGTTGTTCTCCAGCTGGGCCACGCTTGACGCGCCAACCAGAGCGGAGGTCACGGGGCTGCCCTTGGGCTGGTCGCGCAGGATCCAGGCGATGGCCAGCTGCGCCAGCGACTGGCCGCGCCCCGCCGCAATGGCGTTGAGCCCGTGCACCCGGGCCATCGATTCCTCGGTGAGGTTGGAGTCGGAGAGGAAGCGGGCCTTGGCCGCGCGGGAATCGGCCGGCACACCCTTGAGGTACCGGTCCGTCAGCATGCCCTGCGCCAGCGGGGAGAACGCGATGGATCCGGCGCCCACGGTCTCCAGCGCCTCGTAGAGGTTCGGCTCGCCGTTCTCGGTCCAGCGGTTCAGCAGCGAGTAGGAGGGCTGGTGGATCAGCAGCGGCGTGCCCAGTTCCTTCAGGATCCGGGCGGCCTCGAGGGTCTGCGCCGGGGTGTAGGAGGAGATGCCCGCGTACAGGGCCTTGCCCGAGCGCACGGCATGGTCCAGGGCGCCCATGGTCTCCTCCAGCGGAGTTTCCGGGTCCGGCCGGTGGCTGTAGAAGATGTCAACGTAGTCCAGGCCCATCCGTCCCAGCGACTGGTCCAGGCTGGCCAGCAGGTTCTTGCGGGAGCCCCACTCGCCATACGGGCCCGGCCACATGTAGTAGCCGGCCTTGGTGGAGATCACGAGCTCGTCGCGGTACGGGGCGAAATCGTCCTTGAGGTGGCGGCCAAAGTTGGTCTCGGCGGATCCGTCCGGCGGGCCGTAGTTGTTGGCCAGGTCAAAGTGGGTCACGCCCAGGTCGAAGGCACGGCGCAGGATGTCGCGCTGCTCCTCAAAGCGCTTGTCGTCGCCAAAGTTGTGCCACAGCCCCAGCGAGACGGCCGGCAGCTTCAGCCCGCTGCGCCCCACTCGGCGGTAGGGCATGGTTTCATAGCGGTTGTCCGCGGCATGGTAGGTCATGGCTCCAGTTTGCCAGTTCGACGGCGGCGCCCGGCCGTGTGTCCCCATGTGTCCGAAATTGTTACACCGTGTCCGCAATTGTTCCGGGAGTGTCCTCGTGCGACGCGGCGAGGACCAGCGACGATCTCGCCGGCAGCGGCACCACCGCTCCGGCCCCGTACACTCTGGTGCCGGCCCCGACGCCGTCGTCCGAGGTGTCCACCAGCACCTCCCAGCGGGGCGAATAGGTGTGGTCGGGCAGCGTGCACTCCACGGTGGCGTCGTGGGCGTTGAAGTAGAGCAGGAAGTTCGCATCCGTGACCGGCCGGCCGTGCTCGTCCGGGCCGGGGATGCCGTCGCCGTTGAGGTAGGCGCCGATGGTCCGCCCGAAGCCGCTCCCCCAGTCCGCGCCGGTCATGGCCGAACCGTCGGGCCGCAGCCAGACAATGTCCGCCAGCTCGTCGCCGTCGGCCTGCTCCACCGGCACCCCGTCAAAGAAGCGCCGGCGCCGGAACACCGGGTGCTCCGCGCGCAGGCGCCCCAGCCGGGCGGTGAAGTCCAGCAGCCCGGCATCCGCCTGGCCCCAATCGATCCAGCTCAGCTCGTTGTCCTGGCAGTAGGCGTTGTTGTTGCCGTGCTGCGAGCGCCCGAGCTCGTCGCCGGCCAGCAGCATCGGCACGCCCTGGGAGAGCAGCAGCGTGGTGAGGATGTTGCGCTGCTGGCGTCCGCGCAGCGCCAGGATGGCCGGATCATCGGTGGGGCCCTCCACCCCGCAGTTCCAGGAGCGGTTGGTGGATTCGCCGTCGTTGTTGCCCTCGCCGTTGGCCTCGTTGTGCTTGGCGTTGTAGGCGACCAGGTCCGCCAGCGGGAAGCCGTCGTGGGCCGTGGCGAAGTTGATCGAGGCCACGGGCCGGCGGCCGGAATGGGCGTAGAGGTCGCTCGAGCCGGTGAGCCGGGAGGCAAATTCGGCCAGCGTTGCCGGTTCCCCGCGCCAGAAATCGCGCACCGTGTCGCGGAATTTGCCGTTCCATTCACTCCACTGCGGCGGGAAGTTGCCCACCTGGTAGCCGCCCGGCCCCAGGTCCCAGGGCTCGGCAATCAGCTTCACCCCCGAGACCACCGGATCCTGCGCGACCATGTCGAAGAAGGTGGAGAGCTTGTCGACGTCGTAGAACTCGCGGGCCAGCTCCGCGGCGAGGTCGAAGCGGAAGCCGTCCACATGCATCTCGGCCACCCAGTACCGCAGCGAGTCCATCAGCATCGCCAGCGGGGCGGCATTGCGGACGTTGAGCGAGTTCCCGGTGCCGGTGTAGTCCACGTAGCGGGACCTGTCGGCGTCCTCCAGGCGGTAGTAGGCGTCGTTGTCGATCCCGCGGAAGGACAGGGTGGGGCCCTGGTGGTTTCCCTCCGCCGTGTGGTTGTAGACCACGTCCAGGATGACCTCCAGCCCGGCGGCGTGCAGGGCCCGCACCATGTCCTTGAATTCGCGCACCTGGGCGAATCCGCCGTCCCGGCCGCCGGTGGACGAGTACCCGTTGTGCGGGGCAAAGAAGCCGATGGTGTTGTAGCCCCAGTAATTGCTCAGCCCCCTCTCCAGCAGTGTGCCATCGTGGACAAACTGGTGGACGGGCATCAGCTCCACCGCCGTCACGCCCAGCCTCACCAGGTGGGCCACCACGGCGGAGTGCCCGACGGCGGCATAGCTGCCGCGCTGGTGCCCGGGCACGTCCGGGTGGAGCTGGGTGAGCCCCTTGACGTGGGCCTCGTAGATGACGGTGCGGTGGTAGGGCGTGCGCGGAGGCTCGTCGCCGCGCCAATCGTAGCCGGGGTCGACCACCACAGAGCGCGGCACGTGGGCCGCCGAGTCGGCGTCGTTGCGCTCGTCCGGGCGGTCCGGCAGTTGGCCCAACACGGACGGGTCCCAGTCCACGGTGCCGGCGATGGCCCGGGCGTAGGGGTCCAGCAGTAGCTTGGCGGCGTTGAAGCGCAAGCCGTTGGCCGGGTCCCACGGCCCGTCCACCCGGTAGCCGTAGTGCTGCCCCGGGCCAATGCCCGGCAGGTAGGCGTGCCAGATGCAGGCGTCCACCTCGGTCAGCCCGACGGCGGCCTCGGCACCAACGGCGTCGAACAGGGCGAGCGTGACGGCCGTGGCGCCGTCGCTGTACAGGGCAAAGTTGGTGCCTGCCCCGTCCCAACTGGCACCCAGTGGACGCGCGCGCCCGGGCCAAACCTCCATGCTGGCTCCTTTCCGGTGGGCTGCCGGCATCGTTGGGGCCGGGACGGGTGTGGTGCGGCTTCCTAGCCGCCGGCGGCCCGCCAGGCCGCCGGAATGGCGGCGGCCAGCGCCGAGGCCTGCAGCGGACCTCCCGCCGCAACGGCGGCGCGGCCGTGCAGGCTGGCGGCCAGCGCGGCGATTCCCGCCCACCGGGCAGCGGCGGGAATGCCCAGGGCAGTGAAGGGGCCGGGGGTGTCCGCGAGGGCGGCCAGCAGTGCCCCCAGCATGCCGGCCAGGACATCGCCGCTGCCGGCGGTGGCCAGCCACCCGGTCCCGTCCGCCTGGCTGAACACGGTGCCGTCCGGGCCGGCCACCACCGTGGTGGCCCCCTTCAGCAGCACTGTGGCCCCGGTCAGCGCGGCGGCCCGGGTGGCACAGCTGTGCGGCGCGGCCTCGACCTCGGCGCGGGAGGCCGGCGCATCCAGCCGGGACAGCAGCACGGCCAGCTCGCCGGCATGCGGGGTCAGGATGGTGCTGGCGGGATGGCCCGTCCCCACCAGGGGCAGGGCGCCGGCGTCGACCACCACGGGGAGCGGACCGGCCAGTGCGGCCCGGGCGTGGTCTTCCTGCCGCCGGTCGCCGTCGATCCCGGGTCCGGCCAGCCAGGCCTGCACATGGGACTCGGCTACGCTGCCCTGGGCCGCCACCACCTCGGGGTGCGCCTGCTGGACCCTGGCGGCCACCTCGGCCGGCCCCAGGTAGCGGACCATGCCCACCCCGGTGGACACCGCGGCACCGGCGCACAGGGCGGCGGCTCCGGGGTACCGGGCCGACCCGGCGATGATGCCGAGCACGCCGCGGCTGTACTTGTGGCTGGTCCGGGTTGGCACGGGCAGCAGGGCGGCCAGGTCGGCGGTCTCCAGCCGGCGCAGCAGCGGGGCGCCCAGCCGTTGCGCGATGCCGATGTCCACCTCCACGACACGGCCGGCATGGGACTCCCCCGGCGAAAGCAGCAGGCCAGCCTTGGCGGCGCCGAACGTGACAGTCAGTTCCGCCGCCAGCACGGGGCCGGCGGCGGCGCCGGTGTCGGCATCCACGCCACTGGGAAGGTCAACGGCCACCACCAGCGGACCGGGCAGGGCCGCCAGGGACCGCAGCAGGGAGGCCGCGGGTTCGCGGACTCCGCCGCGGCCGCCCGTGCCCAGGATCCCGTCCAGCAGCACGTCCGCGGCCGCAGCCTCGGCAAGGAATCCGGCGGTGCCACCGCCGGCAGTGGGTGGCGGGCCGCTGTCGCCCAGGGCGCCGTCGAGGGCAAAGATCCGCCCGCCGGCGGCGAGGAAGGCGGCCAGCGCCTCCGGATGGGTCCGCGCCGAGGTGAGAACGGCGGCCACCCGGGCCCCGCGGCCGGCCAGCTCCGCCGCTGCATAGAGTGCGTCGCCGCCGTTGTTCCCGGCCCCGGCAAGGACCGCCACGCGGGAGCCGTACACGCGGCGTCCGGCGGAGCGCAGCAGCCGGCCCACCTCGACGGCGAGGCCGTGGGCGGCGCGCCGCATCAGGGCCGGCCCCTGGCCGGCAGCCAGGAGCGGCTCCTCGGCCGCCCGGACCGCGGAGCCGGTGTAGGCGTGGATCACCTTAGCCCTCGGCGATCACCATGGCGGTGGAAATGCCGCCGTCGTGGCTCATGGACAGATGCCAGCGCTTGACGCCCTTGGCCTTGGCCACCGCGGCGACCGTCCCCGTGACCTGGATGGTGGGGCCGTGCTCGTCCAGTCCGATCCAGCAGTCCTGCCAGTTCATTCCGGCCGGCGCACCCAGGACCTTGGCGACGGATTCCTTGGCGGCAAACCGGGCCGCCAGGGAACGCGTGTTCAGGTTCCGCTCGGCCGGCACAAACAGCCTGTCGCGCAGCCCGGGGGTGCGCTCCAGCTGCCCGCCGAAACGCTCAATGTCCACCACATCTACACCGATGCCAATAATCATGGTCCCCAGCCTAGTGCCCGCGGGGCCCCAATGGAGCGAAGCGAGATTGGGGAGGGCGCGACGGCGCTAGTGCCCGCGGGGCCCCAATGGAGCGAAGCGAGATTGGGGAGGGCGCGACGGCGCTAGTGCCCGCGGGGCCCCAATGGAGCGAAGCGAGATTGGGGAGGGCGCGACGGCGCTAGCCGCTGGCCAGGGGCGCGCCCGGCTGGTGCGCAAAAGCCGCGGCGCCGGGCCCGAAGGCCCGGCGCCGCGGCCGAAGGCCCGGCGCCGCGGCCGGGATCATGCTGTATGTGAGCCGGCGCTACTCGACGGTGACCGACTTGGCCAGGTTGCGCGGCTGGTCCACGTCGTAGCCCTTGGCCGTGGCCAGCTCGCAGGCAAACAGCTGCAGCGGCACGGTGGTGAGCAGCGGCGCCAGCAGCGGGGTGGTCTGGGGAATGTAGAAGACGTGCTCGGCGTACGCCAGCACGGCGTCGTCGCCCTCTTCGGCAATGACGATGGTCTTGGCGCCGCGGGCACGGATCTCCTGGATGTTGGAGACCACCTTTGCATGGAGCGAGTCGCGGCCGCGCGGGGAGGGTACGACGACGAACACCGGCTGGCCCTCCTCGATCAGCGCGATGGGTCCGTGCTTGAGCTCGCCGGCGGCAAAACCCTCCGCGTGGATGTAGGCCAGCTCCTTGAGCTTGAGCGCACCTTCCATGGCCACGGGGAAGCCGACATGGCGGCCCAGGAACAGCACGGACTTGGTGTCGGCCATCTCGCGGGCCAGCGCCTTGATGTCACCCGAGTTGTCCAGAATCTGCTGGATCTTGGCCGGCATCTTGGCCAGGTCCGCCAGGATGTCCTTGATCTCGCCCTGGAACAGGTTTCCGCGCAACTGTGCCAAATACAGCCCCAGCAGGTAGGCGGCGGTGATCTGGGCCAGGAAAGCCTTGGTGGAGGCCACGGCAATTTCCGGGCCCGCGTGGGTGTACAGCACGGCATCGGATTCGCGCGGGATGGTGGAGCCATTGGTGTTGCAGATGGCCAACGTCTTGGCGCCCTGCTCGCGGGCATACCGGACAGCCATCAGCGTGTCCATGGTTTCCCCGGACTGCGAGATGGAGACAATCAGGGTGGTGTCGGTGACGATGGGGTCGCGGTACCGGAACTCGTGCGAGAGCTCCACCTCGGTGGGGATCCGGCACCAGCGCTCGATGGCGTATTTGGCCACCTGGCCGGCGTAGGCCGAGGTCCCGCAGGCCAGCACGATGATCTTGTCGATGCCCTTGAGCAGTTCGGGGTCGATGCGCAGCTCGTTGAGCGTCAGCATCCCGTGCTCGTCCGAGCGGCCCAACAGGGTCTGGGCGACGGCGTCGGGCTGGTCATTGATCTCCTTCTCCATGAAGGAGGGGTAGCCGCCCTTTTCGGCGGCTGCAGCATCCCAGTCCACCAGATATTCCTTGCCCTGGGCAGGGGCGCCGTGGAAGTCGATGATGTCCACCGAATCCGGGGTGATGGTGACGATCTGGTCCTGGCCCAGTTCCACCGCGCGGCGGGTGTAGTCGATGAACCCCGAGACGTCCGAGCCCAGGAAGTTCTCGCCGTCACCCAATCCCACCACTAGGGGCGAGTTGCGCCGGGCCGCCACCACCATGCCCGGGGCATCGGCGTGGATGGCCAGCAGGGTGAAGGCACCCTCCAGCTGCTGGCAGGCCAGCTCCATGGCCTTGGTCAGCGCCCCGTCCCTCTGGCCGGCGTCGACGAGCGTGCGGTAGATGTCGCCCAGCAGCGCAGCGGCCACCTCGGTGTCGGTGTCGGAGGCGAAGACGTGCCCCTTGCGCACCAGGGCGGCCTTCAGCTCGGCGAAGTTTTCGATGATGCCATTGTGGATCAGTGCCAGCTGTCCGCCGTCGGCAAGGTGCGGATGGGCGTTCTGGTCCGTAGGCCCGCCGTGCGTGGCCCAGCGGGTGTGTCCAATGCCCGTCAGGGCGGCCGGCAGCGGATCCGCCTCGAGTTCGACCAGCAGATTGGCCAGCTTGCCCGATTTCTTCCGCGAGGAGATCCGGTGGTCCTCCAGCACGGCGACGCCCGCGGAATCGTATCCACGGTACTCAAGCCGGCGCAGTCCTTCCAGCACTACATCCAGGGCACCATGCGCGTGAAGCGCGCCGTTGCCGTTAACAGTTCCACGGCCTACATAGCCAACAATTCCACACATGCCTCAAGAGTAACGTGCACCCTAGAGGGAGGATGTAGGATCTTATCCCGCAGAGAGGTGCATAGGAAAAGGCCAACGGCCAAAAACTGCCCGTATTTCGCGAAGGTTCGCAGACGGTTCGCAGACAAGGCAGAATCACTATGGTGACTTCGCAACGAAACGAGTCCGCGAACGGCGAGGGAGTCTCCCCCTTTGTGGAACTGGACCGCACCACCTGGTCCCGGCTCTCCGACACCATCGAGCAACCCCTCAACGAGGAAGATATTGCCCGGCTGCGGGGTTTGGGCGAAAAGCTGAACATGAAGGAGATCCGCGAGGTCTATCTTCCGCTCTCACGTCTGCTCAACCTCTACGTGGGCGCCGCCGGCCAACTGCACGCTGCCACCACCACCTTCCTGGGCGAAAAGACCCGCCGCACTCCCTTCGTGATCGGCGTCGCCGGCTCGGTGGCCGTGGGCAAATCCACTACGGCACGCGTGCTGCGCGAGATGCTGCGCCGCTGGCCGGACACCCCCAATGTGGAACTTGTCACAACTGACGGGTTCCTCTACCCGAACGCAGAGTTGGCACGGCGCGGGCTGATGGAACGCAAGGGCTTCCCCGAGTCCTATGACCAGCGCGCCCTACTGCGCTTCGTCAGCGAGGTCAAGGGCGGAGCCGAAGAGGTCCGTGCGCCCTGGTACTCGCATCTGACCTATGACATTGTCCCGGGCCGGGAAGTGGTGGTCCGCCGCCCCGACGTGCTGATCGTGGAGGGGCTCAATGTGCTGGCCCCGGCGCGCCCGCGGCACGACGGCCGCTCGGGGCTGGCCGTCAGCGATTTCTTTGATTTCTCCATTTACGTGGATGCAAAGACCTCTTACATTGAGCAATGGTATGTCGATAGGTTCCGGTCGCTGCGGACCCGCTCATTCAGCAATCCGGAATCCTATTTCAGGCGCTACGCGGAACTCTCCGACACCGAGGCCGTGGAAACCGCGCTGGGCATCTGGAAACGGATCAACGAGCCGAACCTGGTCGAGAATGTCATTCCCACCCGGGGACGGGCCCAACTGGTGCTGACCAAGGAGGCGGACCACTCCATCCGCCGCATGCTGCTGCGGAAAACCTGACCACCGCAATTTCGGATGGCGGCGAATGGATCCTCCGCCGCCAGCATTTGCGCCACGCCGGCATGGTTCACGGACACGTTAGCCATTTGTCACCAAAGGGTGGCGCCAATGCCACGCTATTGGGGTATTTTGGGGGCATGCTCAAAGGATTCAAGGAATTCATTTCCCACGGAAACGCTATTGACCTCGCTGTTGGTGTCATTATCGGCGCCGCGTTCAGCGCCGTTGTCACCGCTCTCGTCAACGGCATCATTACGCCGTTGATTGCCGCCATCTTTGGCAAACCGGACATTTCCCATGTGGGCAATTTTATCCTCAACGGCGCCGAGTTCTCGGTGGGCTCCGTGCTCCAGGCACTGCTGAACTTCGCGCTGGTTGCCATTGCCCTGTACTTCGCCATTGTGCTCCCCATCAACCACCTGAAGGCACGCGCTACCGCACGGAGGCCCGTCGAGGAGATTGTTGCGGAGGTCGACGAGCAGACCGTCCTCCTGACCGAAATCCGCGACGCCCTGCGCCGCGGCTGACCACCGGCTTAAACGCCGAGGGCGACGGCTCCCGATGGGAGCCGTCGCCCTCGGCGTTTAAGCACCACCGCTCCGGTTTCCCGGCGGCGCGCCTAGCGCTGGAGGCCGAGCCTGTCGCGGACGACGCCGGCAAGCTCGGTGCAGATGCGGGTGGCCGTTTCCATGTCGGCGGCTTCCACCATGACCCGTACCAGTGCCTCGGTGCCCGAGGGGCGCAGCAGCACGCGGCCGGTGTCGCCGAGCTCGCGCTCGGCCGCTGCGACGGCGGCCGTGACGCCGGTGTCGAACGAGGCCCGGCTCTTGTCCACATCGGGGACGTTGATCATCAGCTGGGGCAGCTTGGCCATGACCTGGGCAAGCTCCTTGAGCCTCTTGCCGGTGCGGACCACCTGGGCGGCCAGCTGCAGGCCGGTCAGCACGCCGTCGCCCGTGGTGGCGTACTCGGAGAAAATGACGTGCCCGGACTGCTCGCCGCCGAGGCTGTAGCCGCCGCGGCGCATTTCCTCCAGCACGTAGCGGTCGCCGACGGCGGTTTCCCGGATGCTGATGCCCGCGTTGCGCAGGGCGATCTTCAACCCAAGGTTGCTCATCACGGTGGCCACCAGGACATCATCCTTGAGCTCGCCGGATTCCTTCAGCGCCACAGCCAGGATGGCCATGATCTGGTCCCCGTCGATGACGGTGCCCTCGTGGTCCACGGCCAGGCAGCGGTCCGCGTCGCCGTCGTGGGCAATGCCCAGATCGGCGCCGTGCTCAAGGACGGCGGCCTGGAGCTTCCCCAGATGGGTGGATCCCACGCCGTCGTTGATGTTCAATCCGTCGGGCTCGGCTCCGATCACCACGATCTGGGCGCCGGCGTCGGCAAACACATGCGGGGAACAGCCGCTGGCAGCACCATGGGCGCAATCGAGCACCACCTTGATGCCATCCAGGCGGTTGGGCAGCGTGGAAAGCAGGTGGACGATGTAGCGGTCCTCGGCGTCGGCAAAGCGCTGGATCCGGCCGACGTCGATGCCCACCGGGCGGAAGACCTCATTCGCCAGCCGCGCCTCGATGGCGTCCTCGACCTCGTCGGGCAGCTTGTGGCCCCCGCGGGCGAAGAACTTGATGCCGTTGTCGGGTGCCGGGTTGTGCGAGGCAGAGATCATCACGCCAAAGTCCGCGCCCAGATCCGCGATCAGGAAGGCAGCGGCGGGGGTGGGCAGCACGCCGGCATCGTAGACGTCCACGCCGGCACTGGCCAGCCCGGCTTCCACCGCGGCGGCAATGAACTCGCCGCTGGCCCGCGGGTCGCGTGCGACGACGGCGCGCGGTCGTTTACCCTCCGCCATCTGCTCGTGGCCAAGGACCACGGCCGCAGCCTGGGCAAGGGAAAGGGCAAGCTCTGCGGTCAGCAGACCGTTGGCCAGCCCGCGGACACCGTCGGTTCCAAATAATCTAGACATCCGTATCAGTTTAGGGCACCAATACCCGCCCCGGGCCGCCCGGCGCGGCGACACGGCCCGGCACCTGCGCTGCGGCGCGGCCGTCCGGCGCAGAGCAGCGGGCCAACTCCGCGCAGGAGCCGCCCCTGCGCACAGTTGGATCCAGCCACCGCGCAGAACGGCACGGAGCCGCCGCCTTAAACGCCGAAAAGGCCGGTCGCAGAGCGACCGGCCTTTTTGGCGCCTCGCGCGAAATTTAGCGCTTGGAGTACTGGGGTGCCTTGCGGGCCTTCTTGAGACCAGCCTTCTTGCGCTCGATGACGCGGGCGTCACGAGTCAGGAAGCCGGCCTTCTTCAGGGTCGCGCGGTTGTTCTCGGTGTCGATCTCGTTCAAGGAACGAGCAACGCCCAGACGCAGTGCGCCGGCCTGGCCGGAGGGGCCACCACCGTGGATGCGGGCGATGACGTCGTAGGCGCCATCCAGATCCAGGATGCGGAAGGGCTCGTTGACTTCCTGCTGGTGCAGCTTGTTCGGGAAGTAGTCGGACAGCTCGCGGCCGTTCACGATCCACTTGCCGGAACCCGGGACAACGCGGACGCGGGCGATGGCCTGCTTGCGGCGGCCAACGGCTGCGCCGGCAACCGTCAGGGCCGGGCGCTCCTTCTTGGGGGCAGCGTCACCGGCCGGAGCGGACTCCGAGGTGTAGCTGGTCAGTACTTCTTCCTCAGCCACAACGGCCTCGGTGTTCAGCTCTTCAGTGTTCTGAGCCACGATTCTCCTTGATAAATATTTGGGTTGGTGGCCAGGACTACTGGGCGACCTGGGTGATTTCGAAGGCCTTCGGCTGCTGGGCAGCGTGCGGGTGCTCTGCACCCTTGTAGACCTTCAGCTTGCCGATCTGCTGTGCGGCAAGGGAGTTCTTCGGGAGCATGCCACGGATGGCCTTCTCTACAGCGCGGACCGGGTTCTTCTCCAGCAGTTCTGCATAGTTGACGCTGGACAGGCCGCCCGGGTACCCGGAGTGGCGGTAAGCGCGCTTCTGCTCAAGCTTGGCACCGGTCAGGGCAACCTTCTCGGCGTTGACGATGATGACAAAGTCGCCCATGTCCATGTGGGACGCAAAGGTCGGCTTGTGCTTTCCGCGCAGCAGGATTGCGGTCTGGCTGGCGAGACGGCCGAGGACAACGTCGGTGGCGTCAATGACGTGCCACTGGCGGTTGATGTCGCCGGGCTTCGGGGTGTACGTACGCACGGTTTCTGCCTTCGTTTCTTGTTCTTAGGTGGCGTCACTAGATGGTTACGC
The DNA here is from genome assembly GCF_050156935.1 of Pseudarthrobacter sp. P1. Classification (NCBI taxonomy): domain Bacteria; kingdom Bacillati; phylum Actinomycetota; class Actinomycetes; order Micrococcales; family Micrococcaceae; genus Pseudarthrobacter; species Pseudarthrobacter sp. P1. Next base: position 2,228,706 of record NZ_CP189584.1, read on the forward strand.
CTGCTATCTATGCGTTACCGGAACAGAGGTGAGGGCTCTACGACCAGTTATCCATAATCGTCCCGATGGCACCCGACCGAATCCATGGTCCTGCAACCGGACCTTCAGCGGGCGTGGATTATCGAGATAGGACACGCACAACGACTACCAACGATAGCCTGACCGGAGGCCCTAGGTCAAAGCGGGGCTTTAACACACTCCTGCGCATTGGCAAAGTGTGCCGTGGCTCTCCCTCGAGCGGCGTCTCCGCTATTCGCGTCGCGCCCGGGTCAGCTCCGCCCGCTCGCCCATGGCGGCGGGATCCGGGTAGCTGACCTCCTCAAAGACCAGCGGATGCGGCGCCGCGAGGACCGACTTGGCATCCCGGACGCCCGCAGTGAGGCGTTCATGCATCCAGCCCGGATGCTCCAGCCCCTCCCCCACCCGCATGGCGGCCCCGGTCAGGGCCCGCACCATGTTGTGGCAGAAGGCATCGGCCTGGATGTTCAGGGTGATGATGCCGTCAGCGCCACGGGTGAAGTCGATGCGCTGCAGTTCGCGGATGGTGGTGGACCCCTCGCGCGGCTTGGCGAAGGCGCGGAAATCCTGCACGCCCAGCAGCTCCTGGGCGGCGCTGTGCATCAGCTCCGCGTCCAGCGCCGCCTTGTGCCAGAGCGTGTAGTAACGCGCCAGCGGGTCCCAGTGCCGGGGGTTGTCGGCAATGCGGTAGCTGTAGCGCCGGTGGAGCGCCGAGAACCGCGCGTCAAAGCCCGCGGGGGCCACGACGGCGCTGTGCACCAGCACGGCACCGTGCAGGTCGCCCAGCACGCGGTTCAAGGCCCCGCGCAGGCGCCGCAGCAGCGCCGCCGCCGGATCCAAGTCATGGCCGCGGCAGATCCCGTCCCATTCGGCCACCGTAAGGTCAAGGTGGACCACCTGGCCCCGGGCGTGGACCCCGGCGTCGGTGCGCCCGGCAACCGTGACCCGGACCAGCCGGCGGAGCATCAGCGCCAGGGCCTCCTCGAGGATGCCCTGGACGGTCCTGCGGCCGGGTTGGATCGCCCACCCGCTGAACGCGGCGCCGTCGTACGCCAGATCCAGCCGGATACGAAGAAACCCGCCATTCCGTTCGACGGGAATGGCGGGTTTCTGCGAAGTCATGCCTCTACGTTACTTTGCAGAGGGCATGGCCTGCCAATGGGGCAAATTTACTTTGCTTCCTCGGCGGTCTCGGCCTCGACAACCTCAGCCTCAACGGCTGCGGTCTCTTCGGCCTCTACGACTGCGGGTGCAACCTCAACGGGAGCAGCCTTGGCAGCGGCAGCGGTGGCTTCCTTGACGACGGCCTGCTTGGCGCTGACCGGCTCAAGAACCAGTTCGATGACGGCCATGGGAGCGTTGTCGCCCTTGCGGTTGCCAATCTTGGTGATGCGGGTGTAGCCGCCTTCGCGGTTCTCGACTGCCTTGGCGACGTCGGTGAACAGCTCGTGGACAACGCCCTTGTTGCTGATCAGGGACAGCACGCGGCGGCGAGAGGACAGGTCTCCGCGCTTGGCGAAGGTGACCAGGCGCTCGGCGTACGGGCTCAGGCGCTTGGCCTTGGTGAGCGTCGTGGTGATGCGCTTGTGCTCGAACAGGGCGCCGGCCAGGTTCGCGAGCATCAGACGCTCGTGAGCCGGACCGCCTCCGAGGCGCGGGCCCTTAGTGGGGGTAGGCATGGTGTTTTCTCCTCAAGTGTTGGCCTAGCGGCTGGAATCCGGTGTCCCGGTCCGGCCGCGCAGCCGAAGTAAGTTGTTCGTCTTTAGAGCTCGTCGTCGCCGAAGGCGTCGTCGTTCTCATCAATGGCTGCGGCGCGTGCTGCGAGATCGAATCCTGGAGGGGAATCCTTCAGGGAAAGACCGAGCTCGACGAGCTTCGCCTTGACCTCGTCGATGGACTTGGCACCGAAGTTGCGGATGTCCATCAGGTCAGCCTCGGAGCGAGCAACGAGTTCACCCACGGAGTGGATGCCCTCACGCTTGAGGCAGTTGTAGGAACGGACGGTGAGGTCCAGATCCTCGATCGGCAGGGCCATGTCGGCAGCCAGAGCGGCGTCCGTCGGGGACGGGCCAATCTCGATGCCTTCGGCAGCGGTGTTCAGCTCGCGGGCCAGACCGAACAGTTCAACCAAGGTGGTACCGGCGGAGGCAATGGCATCGCGCGGGGCGATGGCCTGCTTGGTCTCCACGTCAACCACCAGGCGGTCGAAGTCGGTGCGCTGCTCAACACGGGTGGCTTCCACACGGAAAGTCACCTTCAGGACTGGCGAGTAGATGGAGTCAACCGGAATGCGGCCAATCTCCTGGTCACCGGACTTGTTCTGGGCAGCGGAAACGTAGCCGCGGCCGCGCTCGATGGTCAGTTCGAGCTCGAACTTGCCCTTCGAGTTCAGCGTGGCAATGTGCAGATCCGGGTTGTGGAACTCCACACCGGCCGGCGGAGCAATGTCCGCAGCGGTGACGACGCCGGGGCCCTGCTTGCGCAGGTAGGCCACGACGGGCTCGTCGTGCTCGGAGGACACCGAGAGGTTCTTGATGTTCAGGATGATCTCAGTGACATCTTCCTTGATACCGGGAACCGTGGTGAACTCGTGCAGCACGCCATCGATCCGGATGCTGGTGACAGCGGCGCCGGGGATGGAGGACAACAGGGTCCGACGGAGGGAGTTACCCAGGGTGTAACCAAAACCGGGCTCCAGCGGCTCAATGACGAACCGGGAGCGGTTTTCGGATACTACTTCTTCAGACAGGGTGGGGCGCTGTGCAATGAGCACTTGGTTTTCCTTTCAGCGAGCATCCGCTATATGACGCAACACAGGTAGTGGAAATGGCGGTCTAGAACTTAACGCGGCTTGAGTTGGCCCTCCCGCGGGGCCCGGATCACTCCGGACCCGCACTCGGGAGGGCCAACTCGCGCAGCGTTAGGCGTTAGACGCGGCGGCGCTTCGGGGGACGGCAGCCGTTGTGGGCGCTGGGGGTGACGTCCTGAATGGAGCCAACCTCAAGACCAGCAGCCTGCAGCGAACGGATCGCCGTCTCGCGACCGGAACCCGGTCCCTTTACAAACACGTCAACCTTGCGCAGGCCGTGCTCCTGGGCGCGCTTTGCAGCGGCCTCGGCAGCCATCTGGGCAGCGAAGGGAGTGGACTTGCGTGAGCCCTTGAAGCCAACCTCACCGGCGGATGCCCAGGAGATGACTGCACCATTGGGGTCCGTGATGGACACGATGGTGTTGTTAAAGGTGCTCTTGATGTGCGCCTGGCCAAGCGCGATATTCTTCTTATCCTTGCGACGCGGCTTACGAACCGCTCCACGAGTCTTCGGGGGCATTATTTCTCCTACAGAAAGTTATTGGGTGAAGCGACCGTTATTAACGGCCGGCCTTCTTCTTGCCAGCAACCGTGCGCTTCGGGCCCTTGCGGGTGCGAGCGTTGGTCTTGGTGCGCTGGCCGTGTACGGGCATGCCACGACGGTGGCGAATACCCTGGTAGCTGCCGATCTCGACCTTGCGGCGGATGTCGGCTGCAACCTCGCGGCGAAGGTCACCCTCAACCTTGTAGTTACCCTCGATGTAGTCACGCAGCTGAACCAGTTCAGCGTCGGTGAGGTCCTTGACGCGGACGTCCGGGGAGATCCCCGTGTCGGCCAGGACTTCGTGTGCACGGGTCTTGCCCACGCCGTAGATGTATGTAAGCGCTACTTCCAACCGCTTTTCGCGGGGAAGGTCTACGCCAGCGAGACGTGCCATATTGGCTGTGCTCCTTGTGTAAACCGGAGGTCGTAGGCAGTACACCCACACAATCCGTGTGGCCCCGGCCTCCGACCAGGGGTCCACTGGGCCCGTTGCGGAATTTCTTCCGCCGTCTCCCAGCTTGTGCTGCCTTTAATTACTGACGTGAGCAGTTGCCCGGGGTTTCCTCAGGAGAGGAAATTAGCCCTGGCGCTGCTTGTGGCGCGGGTTCTCGCAGATCACCATGACTCGACCGTTGCGGCGAATCACCTTGCACTTATCGCAGATCTGCTTGACGCTCGGCTTGACCTTCATGGCGTTCCTTTGCGTGTTTTGCAGGTGGGTTATTTGTAGCGGTAGACAATACGACCACGGGTGAGGTCGTAAGGGCTTAGCTCCACCACTACTCGGTCCTCAGGAAGGATACGAATGTAGTGCTGGCGCATTTTTCCTGAGATATGGGCAAGAACGATGTGCTTGTTGGTCAACTCAACGCGAAACATCGCGTTTGGCAGAGCCTCGGTCACAACGCCCTCGATCTCAATGACCCCGTCTTTCTTGGCCATATCCTCCGCTAACTTTGTTCGGCCGCCACCGGTGCGCATCCATGTCGGAAACGCATGCTGACAGCTACGATTTGGTACTGATTTGTTGGTGGTCCGGTGTACACAATAAAAGCATTCACCACGCAATCCGTGGCCGATCCGCAAGCAGATCGGCAGCAGAGGGCGGGTGGATGCACCTGGGCGCAGACAACCAACAACCAACTCTACGCTACAGCGCGGATTAAGTTAAATCGCCGGCCCCGGCCAGCACCCAAGTGCTGTATCCTCTAGGGTTCGCCTGCGCCAAAAGGGGCAAGTGTTCCGGCGGGGGTTTCGACGGCGGCGGCACTGGCCACGCCGTCGGCGATGGCCAGCCGAAGCGCCTCCGCCGCCGCGCTCTGCAGCTCGATCATGGCCGCCACAGGCCCGAAGGCCGAGGCATCCAGCACGGCCGACCCCGTGGCCAGCGTGAAGACGGTGTCACCGTCGGCGAGCGTGTGGACCGGCTCAAGTGCACGGGCCATGCCGGCGTGCGCCGCCGTGGCGGTCCGGGTGGCCTCGGCCGGCGTCAGGGCCGCATTGGTGGCCACCACCGCCAGCGTGGTGTTCAGCACCTCCCCTGCACCGCCAAAGATTTCGCCGATCCGGCCGGCCCGGCCGCCGGCACCGTTTGGTCCGGCCCAGGGCAGCCCCGCGGCGTTGACCACGGCCAGGGCCCCGACGACGACGCCGGCGTTGGCGCCGGTGAGCCGGACGGACGCCGTGCCCACGCCGCCCTTGAACCGACCAGCGCCGATGGCTGCACCGGTGCCCGCCCCGGCATTGCCGCGGTCCACGCCGGCCCCCTCGGCGCTCGCCCCGGCCGCCGCGGCCGCCGCATAGCCCATGGACTCGCCCGGGCGGGCGGCAAAATCGCCGCCCCTCCCGAGGTCAAAGATCGCCGCTGCCGGCACAATCGGCACCACGCCGCCCGGGACGAGAAAGCCCCTCCCCTGTTCCTCGCACCAGCGCTGGACCCCGCCGGCCGCCGCCAGCCCAAAGGCACTGCCGCCGGTAAGGACGACGGCGTCCACGGTGGACACCAAGGTGGTGGGCGAGAGGGCATCGGTCTCATGGGTGCCCGGGCCGCCACCGCGCACATCCACACCGCCGATGGTCCCCGGCGGCGGCAATACCACTGTGACACCGCTGAGCCAGCCGCCCCCCAACCGGTTCACCTGGCCAACCTTGATGCCGGGGACGTCGGTGATGGAACCTGCAGGGATCGTCATCCGTCCAACCTATCGGCCCCGTGCCGGCTGCGGAACACTTCTACTTCAGGTACGGCTTCACGTTGTCCGCATAGGACTTGGCGATTGATGCCGAGGCGGTCGCGAACGACTCGGCCGGGTCCGCCTGCTTGAGCATGATCTTCTCCAGTGCCGTGGTCAGGTCCTTGTCGCCGTTCGGGACGAAGACGCGGCCCCAGTCCTGGACCCGGGTGGTGGCCAACTGGTCCACGGCCGTGCGGAACTGCGGCGTCTTTTGGTACACGGCCGCCATGGCCTCGCCGTTGGCCGCCGAGGTGCGCACCGGCATGTAGCCGGTGTTGGAGGAGAAGCAGGCAGTGTTCTCGGTGCTGGTGAGGAACTTCAGCAACATCGCCGCGGCCAGTTGCTGTTCCGGGGTGCGGCTGGCGGGGATGGCCAGGCCGGTGCCGCCGGTGGGGCAGGCAGGTCCGTGGGGGCCCTCGGGGAGGAACCCGGTGCCGACCTCAAACTTTGCCGCCTTCAGGAGGCCGGAGAGGCTGCCGGTTGAACCGATGATGCTGCCGGTGAGGCCGGTGCCGAAGTCGGCCACCTGGTCGCTCGCCGCAACGGCTGCGGTCTTGTCCGTGTAGATCAGCTTCTGCAGGTAGCCGGCCGCGGCCAATGCCTCTGGCGTGTCCAGGGTCATCGTCCAGTCCTTGGAGTACGCGCCACCACGGCCCCAGAGCATGTTGCAGAACCACCAGGCGGCCCACGAGGAGCCCTTGCCCAGGCCCAGCGGCATGACGGGGCCGGCTGCGGCTATCTTGGGCGCCCACTCATCAAACTCGTCCCAGGTCTTGGGTGCGCGGTCGGGCAGGCCGGCCGCGGTCCAGACCGCCTTGTTGTAGTAGAACAGCGGCGTGGAGCGGGCATAGGGAACGGCCCAGTGGGAGTCGGTGAACTTGTAGTCATCGTAAAGCGTGGTGTTGAAGTCAGCCGTGTCGAACGAGAGGTGCTTGGCCAGCGCGTCGAGCGGGATGATCTGGCCATTGACCATGTAGCGGAACCACCAGACATCGCCGGCGATGACGAGGTCGGGCAGATTGTTGGAACCGGCCGCGGCCTGGAACTTCTGGGCCACCTCGTCGTAGTTGGCACCCGCCGTCACCAGGTTCACCGTGATGCCGGTCTCGGCCGTGAACCGCTTGATGATGTCTTCCTCAAAGGCCTTGGAGGTGCCGGGGTGGTTGCTCCACCAGGTGATCTCCTTCGCCGCCACCACGGCGGACCAGTCCTGGCCCTTGGTTTCCACGGCACCGCCGGCTTCGCCGACGGCCGGGCCGCCGCAGGCAGCCAGGCGCCCGCACCACCCATCAGGGCGGCCAACTGGAGCAGCTGCCGGCGGTTGATGCTGGTTGGGGACTTCGCGTACATCGTTTCTCCTTGGTGGGGTTGCCGCCAGCCACTCTGAAGAAGGCTGGCGCACTGTTGGTGGATCGGTGGTGTGGAAGGAAAGGGGCGGCGGTCAGCCGGTGACTGCGCCGGTGGTCAGGCCGTCGACAATGCGGCGCTGGAGGATGAAGAAGGCCACCAGCATAGGCAGCGTCACCAGCACCGTTCCTGCCATCAGGACGCCCCAGTTGGTGACGCCGTCGTTGTTTTGCAGCAGGGTCAGGCCCACCGGCAGCGTCATCATGTCCGCCCGGTCCACGACCAGCAGCGGCCAGAGGTATTCGTTCCACTCGGAGACGATGGAGACCAGGGCGACGGCGGAGATGGTGGGTCCGGAGATGGGCACCACGAAGCGCCAGAGCCGCGTCCAGTGGCTGGCGCCGTCCAGCGCCGCGGCTTCCAGAATGGACACCGGCAGTGTCAGGAAGTGCTGGCGGAACAAGAAGGTGCCAAACGCGCTGGCCAGGCCGGGAACGATCATGCCCTGGTAGGTGTTGATCCAGCCCAGCTCGGACACGAGCGTGTAGTTGGGAATGACGACAATCTGCTGCGGCACCAGCAAGGCAAAGACCACTAGGGAAAAGATGAACTTCTTGAACGGGAAGTCCAGAAAGACAACGGCGTAGGCGGTGGGCAGGCCCAGCATGATCTTCAGCCCGGCGCCCGCCACAGTGGTGATGACCGAGTTGGCAAAGAAATGGCCAAAGGGCACGGCGGCCAGGGCCGCGGAATAGTTGGACAGATCGAAGCTGGCCGGCAGCCACTGGATCGGGACCGTGTAGATCTCATCGCGGTCCTTGAAGCTGGCCAGGAACATCCACACCAGTGGCAGCACCGTGGCGATGGCCGAAGAGTAGCCCGCCCGCCCCGTCTGGAACCCCTCCTGGTAGATCTGGTACATCATCGTGGTGGTGCCTTCCAGCGGGCCACCCTTGGTCATGGCCTGGATGATGTCGAAGGATTGCAGCGAGCTGAGCAGGGTGGTCACGCCCAGGAAGAAGGTGGTGGGTCCCAGCAGCGGCAGGACGATCCTCCGGAACGCCTGCGGCGGTGTGGCACCATCCAGGGTGGCCGCTTCCAGCAGGTCCTTCGGAACGGCCTGCAGGGCCGCCAAATAGACCAGGGCCACGTAGCCGACGTTCTTCCAGAGGTAGACGATGATGATCATCGCCAGCGCCCACTGCGGGTCGTTGTACCAGTCGGGCGCGGCAGCGCCAAAGGCCTTCAGCAGCGCCGAGGTGACACCGAAGTTCGGGTCGAAGACAAAGAGCCACAACAGGCCAACTGCGACGCCGGAGAGGACGAACGGCGCCACCACGATGGTCCGCCCCACGCCGCGGCCGCGCAGCCGCCGGTTCAGGAGGGTGGCCAGGTACAGGCCGATCAGCATCCCGCCGCCCACGGTGGCCAGCGTAAAGATGGCGGTGACCATCACGATGTGCCCGGTGTCGGGGTCCGTGAACCAGTCACGGACCTGGCCCACCTGTCCCTGGAGCCCGAGCACCACCGCGGGTACGGGGCCCTGTACGACGCGATCAACCACGGCCGGATCGACCTCGACGCACTCAAATCCCACCTCGGGGCAGTGCCCGTGGCCACAATGCCCGGTCCCGACGGACGGGGCCGTATCGTGCTGGCGGTCGACGTGTCGAACTGGCTGCGCCCTGACGCCGCGACCAGCCCCGAGCGAGCCTTCTGCCACACCTATGCCCGCAACGGGCAGGCACAAATGATCCCGGGCTGGCCCTACTCCTTCGTCGCCGCCCTGGAACCGGGGGCCACATCCTGGACCGCATTGCTGGACGTGGTGCGGCTGCGTCCCGGGGACGACGCCACCGCGGTGACGGCCACCCAACTGCGCGAGGTGGCGGACCGGCTCATCACCACCGGGCAGCAACAGGCCTCGGACCCCGAGATCCTGGTGGTCATGGACGCCGGATACGACGTGGCCCGGCTGGCCTGGCTGCTACGGGACCTTCCAGTGACCCTGGTGGCCCGGATCCGTTCGGACCGGGTGTTCTACGCCCCGGCCGGGGAACGACGCGGCCCGACCATGGGCCGCCCACCGCGCCACGGGGACAGGCTGGTGCTGCGCGACCCGGCCACGCATCCGGCATCGGCGTGCGCCACGGAACATGAACTGGACCGGTACGGCACGGTGCAAGCCGTCGCGTTCGAACGCATGCACCCCAAGCTGGAATCCCGCGGCGGCTTCACGGACCACCAGGGACCCCCGCCCCTGATCGAGGGCACCGTGGTCGGGCTGAACGCCGGGCACCTGCCGGAAAACCGCGACCCCAAGCCCCTGTGGCTGTGGGTGTCGAAACCGGCTCCCGACGGCGGGCGGGAGATGGATCACTGGTGGTCGATGTACCTTCGCCGCTTCGATATCGAACACACCTTCCGCTTCCTGAAGCAGAACCTGGGATGGACCCGGCCCCACCTGCGGGAACCGGCCGCGGCCGATCGCTGGACCTGGATCGTGCTGGCCGCCCACACGCTGCTGCGCCTGGTACGGCCGATGGCCGTTGAGTGCCGCTTGCCGTGGCAACAGCCAACGCCACCGGCAAAGCTCACCCCGGCACGGGTGCGTGCGACCTATCGCCGCGCCTGCCAGGACACGGCGCATCCGGCCAACCCGCCGTTAGCTTCCACGGCCGGCCCGGGACGCCCCAAAGGCCGCATCAACCGGAACAAACCCGTGATCCAGCCCGTTGGATTGGCCCACTACAAGGGTTAAATGCCAAGCTTAGAAGACTAGTAGATCGTCGTGGCTAAGGTGCGCAGTTGGAGGGATGATGTTCCTGGCGGGTTCTTCCCCGACCGACCGCCGGGAGCGAGACCACGATGTCCAGGACGAAGTCGCGGCCGGTGGCGCTCAGCCCGGCGGAGCGGCAGCTGCTGACGGCTCTGACCCGCACGGGCTCGCATCCGGCCCAGCAGGTTCGCCGGGCCAGGATCCTGCTCGAGCTGGACGAGAACAGCCCCGGCCGCCAGGGGCCGGTTCCCGCCCAGACGGTGGTGGCCGAGCGGGCCGGCGTTGCCGTTGACACGGTCGTTAAGGTCTCCAAGGCCTACGCCGACCGGGGCGGCGACGTCGTCGCCACGATCACCCGGAAGAAGCGGGCCACGCCGCCGGTGGAACCGACCGTCACCGGCGAGGTCGAAGCCCGCCTGATCGCGCTGGCCTGTTCCGCCCCTCCCGAGGGCAAGGACCGGTGGAGCCTGCGCCTGCTCGAGAAGCACGTCGCGCTCATCGAGGACATCCCCGACCTGGACCACTCCACCATCGGGCGGGTCTTAAAAAAACGGAACTTCGCCCCCACCTGAAACAGTGCTGGACCATCCCGCCGCACGCCAACGGGGAGTTCGCCGCCCGGATGGAAGACGTCCTGGACATCTACGCCACGCCCTTCGACCCGGATCGGCCGGTGGTGTGCATGGACGAGAAGCCCTACCAGCTCCTCGCCCACGCCCGGGACCCGATCCCGGCCGCGCCCGGGCGCGACCGCAAGGAGGACTCGGAGTACGTCCGGTGCGGGACGTGTTCGATCTTCGTGTGGGTCGAGCCCCTGGCCGGCTGGCGGCACGTGGACGCCCAATCCCGCCGCACCATGCTCGACTGGGCCCACCAGGTCGAGCGCCTGCTCACCGTCGACTACCCCGACGCCGGGAAGGTCGTGCTGGTGATGGACAACCTCAACACCCACACGATCGGCTCGCTCTACGAGACGTTCGCACCGGCCAAGGCCCACGCCCTGGCCCAGCGACTCGAGATCCACCACACCCCCAAGCACGGGTCCTGGCTGAACATCGCCGAGATCGAACTCTCCGCCCTCACCCGCCAATGCCTGGACAGGCGCATCGACGACCTCGACGTACTTAACCACGAACTGGCCGCCTGGCAAGCCAGCACCAACGCCGACCAGCGGCAGGTGAACTGGCACTTCACCACCAGCGACGCCCGCACCAAGCTCCGCCACCTATACCCCGAATATTAGAGACGACGATCTACTAGGGCGGCATTCACGGGGTATTTGGCCAAATCGGGGCTGGCGGAACAGATGTCAGGGACTGTTCGCCGGGCAGCGGTTCGGTGTTTGGGCAGACGTTGCTTCGGGCGTGATAGGGCGCATCCGGGGGCATTCCGGGCCCGCGGGTGGAGACAAAAACGCGCCCCACTCCGCGTTTGGCAGGGTGGGGCGCGTTTGTTCTTCGGGTGCCGGGGCGGTGCCCCAGCGAAGGCCTCAGCCCAGGGGCACGGGGACGACGCCGAGCGGGGCCAGTTTCGCGGCACCGCCGTCGGCGGCCGTCAGCACCCAGATGCCGCCGTCGTGGATCGCCACGGAGTGTTCCCAGTGGGCCGCACGGGCCTTGTCGGCCGTCACCACCGTCCAGTCATCGGAGAGCGTGACAGTGTCCAGGCCGCCGCGCACCAGCATCGGCTCGATGGCCAGGCACAGGCCCGGACGCAGTTTGGGCCCGCGGTGCTTGGAACGGTAGTTCAGCACGTCGGGTGCCATGTGCATCTCGGTGCCGATGCCGTGACCCACATAGTCCTCCAGGATGCCCAGGCGTTTGCCGGGCTGGGCGCTGACGTAGTCGTCGATGGCGCAGCCGATGTCGCCGACAAACTTGCCGGTGGCCATCGCCGCGATCCCCCGCCACATGGACTCCTCGGTGATGTCCGAGAGCCGGCGGTCGGCCGGGTCCGCATCGGTGGGGCCGCCGACGATCACGGACCTGGCGGAATCGGAGTGCCATCCGTCCACCACGGCGCCGCCGTCGACGGAGAGCACATCTCCTGCCACCAGGGCGCGGGCGCCGGGGATCCCGTGCACCACTTCCTCGTTCACCGAGGTGCAGATGGTGCCCGGGTAGCCGTGGTAGCCGAGGAAGTTCGACGTCGCCCCGGCCGCCGCCAGCGCGGCGGCAAAGACTGCATCCAGCTCACCGGTGGTGACGCCCGGGGACGCGGCCGCCAGCACCTGGCCCAGGGCGTCGTCGAGGATCAGCCCGGCCTGGTGCATGGTGCGCATCTGCGCGGTGGTCTTGTATTCAATCCGTGGCTGGCCAAATGCCATGGCGGTGTCCCTTCGGTGGTTGAGCTGCAATGCCGTGCACGCCCGGTGCGGTGTCCTGCGGATGGTCCGCGGATGCGGCTGGAAAACGCCAGGGCCCCTCCCCCGGAGGGAAGGAGCCCTGGCAAAAACATGCGGTGGACCAGGGCTAGGCGCCCTGGGCCTCCTTGATCGCGCCCATGACGCGCTCGGTGACCTCGTCGATGCCGCCGATGCCGTCAACCCGGCTCAAGATGCCGCGCTCCGCATAGCGGGCGACAACAGCCTCGGTCTGCTCGTGGTACAGATCCAGGCGGTGGCGGATGACGCCCTCATTGTCATCGCTGCGGCCCGTCTCCAGGGCACGGCCCAGCAGGCGCGCAACCAGTTCCTCGTCGTCGGCGGTCAGCTGGACAACAACGTCCAGCTTGGCGTCGGCCTCGGCGAGGATGTCATCGAGCTCGTCAACCTGCGCGGTGGTGCGCGGGTAGCCGTCGAGCAGGAAGCCGTGTTCAACGTCCGCTTCCCGCAGACGGTCGCGGACCATCTTGTTGGTCACGGAGTCCGGCACGAAGTCACCGTTGTCGATGTACTTCTTGGCTTCCAGGCCCAGCGGAGTCTCGCCCTTGACGTTTGCGCGGAAGATGTCCCCGGTGGAGATGGCAACAACGCCCAGGCGCTCGGAAATCCGCTCGGCCTGTGTGCCCTTGCCCGACCCGGGGGGGCCAATAATCAGCATTCTCGTCATCGCAATAACCCTTCGTAGTGGCGCTGTTGAAGCTGCGCATCAATCTGCTTGACCGTCTCCAACCCCACGCCAACAATAATCAGCAGCGACGTGCCGCCGAACGGAAAGTTCTGGTTGGCCTGGATCAGCACCAGGGCAATCAACGGGATCAAAGCCACAAAGCCAAGGTAGAAGGCTCCCGGCAGAGTGATGCGCGAAATTACGTACTGGAGGTAGTCCGCAGTGGGCCTACCGGCACGGATGCCCGGGATGAACCCGCCGTACTTCTTCATGTTGTCAGAAACTTCCTCGGGGTTGAAAGTGATTGCGACATAGAAGTACGTGAAGAAAACGATCAACAGGAAGTACATCACCATGTAGATCGGGTGGTCGCCCTTGGTCAGATTCGCCGTTATCCACTGGACCCAGCCGGGAATTTCACTGCCGTCGTGGGGTGTTGCGAACTGCGCCAACAGCGCCGGGAGGTACAGCATGGATGAGGCGAAGATCACAGGGATGACGCCGGCCATGTTGACTTTGATGGGGATGTAGGTGCTGGTGCCGCCCATCGTCCGGCGGCCCACCATGCGTTTGGCGTACTGGACCGGGATGCGGCGCTGGGACTGCTCCACGAAGACCACCAGGGCCACCGTCACCAGACCGATCAGCAGGACAGTGGCGAACACGCCCCAGCCCTTGGTCTTGATGATGGCGCCCAGCGAGGTGGGGAACTGCGCGGCGATGGCGGTGAAGATCAGCAGGGACATGCCGTTGCCGACACCCTTTTCGGTGACGAGCTCACCCATCCACATGATCAGGCCGGTGCCGGCGGTCAGGGTGATGATCAGCAGGATCGTGGTGATCAGGCTGTCGTTGGGGATGATGGCGTTGGCGCTGCCGGAGGCTCCACAGTTGCCCAGCAACTGCCCGGAGCGGGCCAGCGTGATCAAGGTGGTGGCGTTGAGCAGGCCCAGGGCGATGGTCAGGTAGCGCGTGTACTGCGTCAGCTGTCCCTGGCCCTGGGCACCTTCGAGGTGCAGCTCCTGGAAGCGGGGAATGACCACGCGCAGAAGCTGGATGATGATGCTCGCCGTGATGTAGGGCATGATGCCCAACGCGAAGATGGAAACCTGGAGCAAGGCGCCACCGCTGAAGAGGTTAACCAGCTGGTAGATGCCCTGGTTGGTGTCAGCGGCGTTCACGCATGCCTGGACGTTGCGGTAGTTCACACCCGGCGAGGGAATGAATGCACCCAGGCGGAAGATGGCGATGATTCCCAGCGTGAACAACAACTTGCGTCGCAGATCAGGCGTGCGAAAGGCGCGGCCAAATGCGGTAAGCAAGCGTCCTCCTGAAATGTAGTGAGTCATGAAGGCGCCAGGAATTGACGCCTAGGAATTGAGTCTAGTAGGTGACGCACCTCGCATCGAAACTGTGACCGGTGCGCAGGAACAATCAGAATGCACCCAGAAAATGCAAAAGACTCTTGGTGGACGGGAAATCCCGTCCACCAAGAGTCTAATCGCTGGGTGGAGCCACGCGGGAACTTAGAGTTCCGTGGTGCTTCCGCCGGCAGCGGCGATCTTCTCAGCAGCGCTGGAGGAGAAAGCGTGGACCGTGACGTCAACCTTGACGGTGATGTCGCCGGTGCCGAGCACCTTCACGGGCTGGTTCTTGCGAACGGCACCCTTCTCGACCAGGTTCTCCACGGTGACAACGCCACCCTCGGGGAACAGCTCGTTGAGCTTCTCCAGGTTCACAACCTGGAACTCAACGCGGAACGGGTTCTTGAAGCCGCGCAGCTTCGGCAGGCGCATGTGCAGCGGCAGCTGGCCGCCGGCAAAGCCAGCCTTGATCTGGTAGCGAGCCTTGGTACCCTTGGTACCGCGACCTGCGGTCTTACCCTTGGAACCCTCACCGCGGCCAACGCGGGTCTTAGCCGTCTTGGCACCCGGAGCGGGACGCAGGTGGTGGACCTTGAGCGCGACCTGCTTCTCAGCAGCTGCTTCAGTGTTCTTTTCAGTGGCCATGATTACTTCGCCTCCTCAACCTTTACAAGGTGCGGAACCGTGTTGATCATGCCAACGGTCACTGCGTCAGCCGTACGGACAACGGTGTGTCCGATGTGCTTGAGGCCCAATGAGCGAAGGGTGTCCTTCTGGTTCTGCTTGCCACCAATGGTGGACTTGATCTGAGTAATTTCCAGCTTCGCGTCGGAAGCCTTGATGTTCTTAGGTGTAGCCATTACGCACCTGCCTTCTGCTTCTGCATGTTGCGCAGCAGCACAGCCGGGGCAACCTCGGACAGGGGCAGGCCACGGCGGGCTGCCACTGCGTTGGGGTCTTCCAGGCGCTTCAGAGCATCAACGGTTGCGTGAACAATGTTGATGGCGTTCGAGGAACCGAGGGACTTGGAGAGCACGTCGTGCACGCCAACGCATTCCAGTACGGCGCGAACCGGACCACCGGCGATAACACCGGTACCGGCGGAAGCCGGACGCAGCATGACAACGCCTGCAGCGGCCTCGCCCTGTACGCGGTGAGGAACCGTGGTGCCCACCAGGGGAACCTTGAAGAAGGACTTCTTGGCCTCTTCAACGCCCTTGGCGATAGCTGCCGGAACTTCCTTGGCCTTACCGTAGCCAACGCCAACCATGCCGTTGCCATCGCCGACGACGACGAGGGCGGTGAAGCTGAAGCGACGACCACCCTTGACGACCTTGGCGACGCGGTTGATGTTTACAACGCGCTCAACGAACTGGTTCTTCTCGGCCTCGCGGCCACCGTCACGGCCGCCACGGCCGCCATCACGGCCGCCACGGCCGCCATCACGGCCGCCGCGGGCGCCACGCTCGCCGCGGGCGCCGCGGCGGTCCTCGGTTGCAGCAGCTGCGGTCTCGGTGGTGGCGGTGTCGGCTGCAGTTGCTTCAGACACAGTGTTCTCCTTGTTAACGTTTTCGCTCACAGTGCCAGACCACCTTCGCGTGCGCCGTCAGCGACGGCTGCGATGCGGCCGTGGTACCGGTTGCCACCGCGGTCGAAGACAACGGCGTCGATTCCGGCCTTCTTTGCGCGCTCGGCAACGAGCTCGCCAACGCGCTTGGCCTTGGCGGTCTTGTCACCATCGAATGCGCGCAGGTCGGCTTCGAGGGTCGAGGCTGAAGCCACGGTTACACCCTGGCTGTCGTCAACTACCTGAACGAAGATGTGGCGTGCGGAGCGGTTGACCACCAGGCGCGGACGAACCGCGGTACCGGTGATGCGCTTGCGGACGCGCAGGTGGCGACGGCCGCGTGCGGCCTGCTTGGACTTGCCTTTAATGGACAGTGCCATGGTTACTTACCAGCCTTTCCGACCTTGCGGCGGATGATCTCGCCAGCGTAGCGAACGCCCTTACCCTTGTACGGGTCGGGCTTGCGCAGCTTGCGGATGTTGGCAGCAACTTCGCCCACCTGCTGCTTGTCGATACCCGAAACAGAGAGCTTAGTGGGGCCCTCTACCGTCAGGATGATGCCTTCCGGAGCCTTAACGGCAACCGGGTGGCTGTAGCCCAGGGCGAACTCGAGGTCCGAGCCCTTGGCCTGTACGCGGTAACCGGTACCAACGATTTCGAGCTTCTTCTCGTACCCTGCGGTTACGCCAACGATGAGGTTGGAGATCAGGGTGCGGGTGAGGCCGTGGAGCGAACGCGAAGCGCGCTCGTCGTTGGGGCGGGTAACGCTGATGATGCCGTCTTCAAGTGCAACCGCGATCGGGCTGGCAACAGTGTGCACCAGCTCGCCCTTGGGGCCCTTGACGGAGACAACGCTGCCATCAATCTTGACCTCAACGCCGGCAGGCACAGAGATGGGGAGACGTCCAATACGTGACATTTTTCTTTCCCTTCCCTACTACCAGACGTAGGCGAGGACTTCCCCACCCACGCCCTTCTTATAGGCCTGACGGTCGGTCAGCAGACCGGAGGACGTCGACAGGATGGCGATGCCCAGACCACCGAGCACGTGCGGCAGGTTGGTGGACTTTGCGTAAACGCGCAGACCGGGCTTGGAGATGCGGCGGATGCCGGCGATGGAGCGCTGGCGCTCCGGGCCAAACTTCAGGTCGATGGTCAGCTTCTTGCCAACCTCAGCGTCTTCGACCTTCCAGGCTGCGATGTAACCCTCAGCCTTGAGGATGTCGGCGACGTGGCCCTTGAGCTTGCTGAACGGCATGGTCACGGTGTCGTGGTATGCCGAGTTTGCGTTGCGCAGACGCGTAAGCATGTCTGCGACAGGATCTGTCATGGTCATTGGGCTCTAGCCCTTCCTCATAACGGTTTCCGGAAAACCCGGACCTATTACGTAGCTAATTAATCTTCGGTCTTGAACGGGAAACCAAGCGCCTTCAACAGCGCGCGGCCCTCGTCATTGGTCTTGGCAGTCGTCACAACCGTGATGTCCATGCCGCGGACGCGGTCGATGGAATCCTGGTCGATCTCGTGGAACATAACCTGCTCGGTCAGACCGAAGGTGTAGTTTCCGTTGCCATCGAACTGCTTGCCGTTGAGGCCGCGGAAGTCGCGGATACGCGGCAGAGCCAGCGACACCAGACGGTCCACGAATTCCCACATACGGTCTCCACGCATCGTGGCGTGGCAACCGATCGGCATGCCTTCGCGCAGCTTGAACTGTGCGATCGACTTGCGGGCCTTGGTGACCTGCGGCTTCTGGCCGGTGATCAGGGTCAGATCGCGGACAGCGCCGTCGATCAGCTTGGAGTCCTTGGCGGCATCTCCAACACCCATGTTCACAACAACCTTGACCAAGCGCGGAACCTGGTTGACGTTTTCGTAACCGAATTCGTCTTGCAGGGTCTTCTTGATCTCCGCTGCGTAGCGGGCCTTCAGGCGAGGCATGATCTTGGGAGCGTTCTCTGCAGTTACAGCACTCATTACAGATCCTTCCCGGAGCTCTTGGCGAAGCGTACGCGAACCTCGCGCGCCTTGCCGTCACGCTCTACAGTCTCGGTGCGGTAGCCGACACGGGTCGGCTTCTTGGTGGACGGGTCCACCACAGCAACGTTGGAGATGTGGATCGGAGCCTCAACGGTCTCGATGCCACCGGTAGTGGTGCCGCGTTCCGTCTGGCCAGCCTTGGTGTGCTTGGTGACGCGGTTGACGCCTTCCACCAGGACACGGTTGGTCTCGGGGAACACGCGCAGAACCTTGCCCTGCTTGCCACGGTCGCCGCCGCGCTCAGCCTTGGCGCCGGTGATGACCTGAACCAGGTCACCCTTCTTGATCTTTGCCATAAGTTACAGCACCTCCGGAGCCAACGAGATGATCTTCATGAACTTCTTGTCACGAAGCTCGCGGCCCACGGGGCCGAAGATACGGGTACCGCGGGGGTCCCCGTCGTTCTTGAGAATCACTGCTGCGTTCTCATCGAACTTGATGTAGGAACCATCCGCACGGCGGCGTTCCTTCTTGGTACGAACGATGACAGCCTTGACGACGTCACCCTTCTTGACGTTTCCGCCAGGGATAGCATCCTTGACGGTGGCAACGATGACGTCACCGATGCCTGCGTAGCGGCGCCCAGATCCACCGAGAACGCGGATGGTCAAGATTTCCTTGGCCCCCGTGTTGTCGGCGACCTTAAGCCGCGACTCCTGCTGAATCACTTATTTCTCCTGTTCGTCGCGCCGGTTCTTAGCCATAACCATCTATGGACAAGCCTTGCGGAACGGATTGTTCGGGATGTCTCTCGGCCTGCCTGGATTTTGCCAGAACGGGCCTAAATTGCCGTGCCAACTGCACTTTCCGAACGGTGTGGTGCGAAGCGGGCTTCGCGACGCGTGCGGCAGTTTGTAGTGGCACGAAAATTTACGAGGTTTACGCGCGCCAACTGCCGCCACCGTAATTGGTCAGGCGGAAATGGCGCAGCAACTCACAATCTTAGCACGGATGGACTTCGACTCCGGCCAGTGGTAGGTTGCAGGCCGCCTTAACGCCCGGAGGGCCCGCTGCCATTGCTGGCAGCGGGCCCTCCACGCTTTAGCGCTACAGACTCGTAGTGCTAAGGACTACTTGGCCTTCTCGAGGATCTCGACCAGGCGCCACCGCTTGGTCGCGGAGAGCGGCCGGGTTTCGCTGATCAGGACCAGGTCACCGATGCCGGCGGTGTTCGCCTCATCGTGGACCTTGACCTTGGAGGTGCGGCGGATGACCTTGCCGTACAGGGCGTGCTTTACGCGGTCTTCGACCTGGACAACGATGGTCTTGTCCATCTTGTCCGAGACGACGTAGCCGCGCAGCTTCTTGCGCTCGCCGCGCACGGCAGCCTCGTCATTGTTGTTTACAACATCACTCACTTGGCATCCTCCTCGGACTGCTCAGCCTTCTTGGAGACCTTCTTGGCTTCCTTTTCGGCCTTCTTATCCGACTTCGCTTCTACCACCGGTGCGGCAACGACGTTCGGGCGAATGCCCAGCTCGCGCTCACGCAGAATGGTGTAGATCCGGGCGATGTCGCGCTTTACAGCACGAAGACGGCCATGGTTTTCCAGCTGACCAGTGGCGGACTGGAAACGGAGGTTGAACAGCTCCTCCTTAGCTTTACGGAGTTCTTCAACGAGACGCTCGTTGTCGAATCCGTCAAGCTGTGCAGGTGCCAAATCCTTGGACCCAACTGCCATGTCTACTCACCACCTTCGCGACGCACAATGCGTGCTTTCAACGGCAGCTTGTGGATTGCCAGGCGCAGGGCCTCGCGAGCTACCTCTTCATTGACACCGGCGAGTTCAAAGAGAACACGACCCGGCTTGACGTTGGCGACCCACCACTCGGGGGAACCCTTACCGGAACCCATGCGGGTTTCGGCCGGCTTCTTGGTCAGCGGACGGTCGGGGTAGATGTTGATCCACACCTTTCCACCACGCTTGATGTGGCGCGTCATGGCGATACGAGCGGACTCGATCTGACGGTTGGTCACGTAGGCCGGAGTAAGGGCCTGAATGCCCCACTCGCCAAAGCTAACCGTGGTGCCGCCAGTAGCCTGACCGGAACGACCCGGGTGGTGCTGCTTGCGGAACTTTACTCGACGTGGGATAAGCATTTAAGCCTGTCCTCCTTCTGCTGCCGGCACGCCGGCCTCTGCGGCTGCGGGAGCCTCAGTGGCAGCCGGAGCATCGGTGCGGTCGGTGCGACGACGATCGCCACGAGCCGCGCCACGGGGGCCACGGTCGTCGCCATCGCGACGGGGAGCACGGCCACGGGAAGGAGCAGCAGCTGCCTGGGCAGCCAGTTCCTTGCTCGTGACGTCACCCTTGTAGATCCAGACCTTGACACCAATGCGGCCGAACACGGTCTTGGCTTCGAAGAAGCCGTAGTCGATGTTGGCGCGCAGGGTGTGCAGGGGCACACGACCTTCGCGGTAGAACTCGGTGCGGGACATTTCTGCCCCACCCAGACGGCCTGCACAAGCGACACGGATGCCCTTGACGCTGCCGGTCCGCTGTGCGGACTGCATGGCCTTCTTCATCGCACGGCGGAAAGCCACGCGGGAAGTCAGCTGCTCGGCGATGCCCTGGGCAACAAGCTGAGCGTCTGCTTCCGGGTTCTTTACTTCCAGGATGTTCAGCTGGACCTGCTTGCCGGTCAGCTTCTCCAGCTCGCCGCGGATGCGGTCTGCTTCGGCGCCGCGGCGGCCGATCACGATGCCCGGACGTGCAGTGTGGATATCCACACGGACACGGTCGCGGGTGCGCTCGATCTCAACCTTGGAAATTCCAGCGCGCTCCATGCCCGTGGACATCAGTGCACGGATCTGAATGTCCTCGCGGACAAAATCCTTGTAGCGCTGTCCGGGCTTGTTGCTGTCCGCGAACCAGTGCGAAACGTGGTCCGTGGTGATCCCGAGACGGAACCCGTGCGGGTTTACTTTCTGTCCCACTTAGCGAGCCTCCTCTTTCTTCGGGGTCGCGACAACCACAGTGATGTGGCTGGTGCGCTTCTTGATCTGGAATGCGCGACCCTGTGCACGCGGCTGGAACCGCTTCATCGTGGGGCCCTCATCAACGAATGCCTCGCTGATGTACAGATCGCCTTCGCTGAAAGCGACGCTGTCGCGGTCTGCCAGAACGCGGGCGTTTGCCATCGCGGACTGAACTACCTTGAATACCGGCTCCGAAGCTGCCTGGGGGGCAAACTTCAGAATCGCCAATGCCTCATTCGCCTGCTTGCCACGAATCAGGTTGACGACGCGCCGGGCCTTCATAGGCGTTACGCGAATATGACGCGCAATTGCCTTGGCTTCCATTGCTATCCTTCTCTCGTCTTAGCCGTAAGAAGCAGCGCCTAGCGGCGCTTGCCCTTGCGGTCGTCCTTGACATGGCCGCGGAAAGTCCGCGTGGGGGCGAATTCGCCGAGCTTGTGCCCGACCATCGACTCGGTCACAAACACGGGAATGTGCTTGCGGCCATCGTGCACGGCGATCGTGTGACCCAGCATGTCCGGGATGATCATCGAGCGGCGGGACCAGGTCTTAATGACGTTCTTGGTGCCCTTTTCGTTTTCCCGAGCTACCTTGACAAAGAGGTGCTGGTCAACGAAGGGACCCTTTTTCAGGCTGCGTGGCATGTCTCCAGGCTCCTATCGCTTGTTCTTGCCAGTACGGCGGCGACGAACAATAAGCTTGTCGCTCTCTTTGTTGGGCCGGCGGGTGCGGCCCTCAGGCTTACCGTTCGGGTTGACGGGGTGACGTCCACCGGAAGTCTTACCCTCACCACCACCGTGCGGGTGGTCGACCGGGTTCATAGCCACACCACGCACGGTCGGGCGGACGCCCTTCCAGCGCATACGGCCGGCCTTACCCCAGTTGATGTTCGACTGCTCGGCGTTGCCGACCTCGCCGACC
The DNA here is from genome assembly GCF_050156935.1 of Pseudarthrobacter sp. P1. NCBI lineage: Bacteria > Bacillati > Actinomycetota > Actinomycetes > Micrococcales > Micrococcaceae > Pseudarthrobacter > Pseudarthrobacter sp. P1. The sequence goes on from NZ_CP189584.1 coordinate 2,250,358, forward strand.
GTCGCGCGGCAGCGGACGTCAACGTTGCGGATTTCGCCGGAGGGCAGACGCAGCTGGGCGAAACGGCCTTCCTTGGCGACGAGCTGAACAGATGCACCAGCGGAACGGGCCATCTTGGCACCGCCACCGGGACGCAGCTCCACAGCGTGGATGACAGTACCCACGGGGATGTTGCGCAGCGGCAGGTTGTTGCCAGGCTTGATGTCCGCTTCCGGACCGGCCTCGACAAAGTCACCCTGCTTGAGCTTGTTCGGTGCAACGATGTAGCGCTTGGTGCCATCAACGTAGTGCAGCAGAGCAATGCGGGCGGTGCGGTTCGGATCGTATTCGATCTCGGCAACGCGGGCGTTGACGCCATCCTTGTCGTGGCGACGGAAGTCAATCAGGCGGTACTGGCGCTTGTGGCCACCACCCTTGTGACGCGTCGTGATACGACCGGTGTTGTTACGGCCACCCTTTTTCGGGAGCGGACGGACCAGAGACTTCTCCGGCGTCGACCGCGTGATTTCGGTGAAGTCGGCAACGCTCGAGCCGCGACGGCCCGGGGTTGTCGGCTTGTATTTACGGATTCCCATGTTTTATTTCCTCGTTAAAGTGGTCTCCGCTTAGGAAAGCGGACCGCCGAAGATGTCGATTGTGCCTTCTTTGAGGGAGACAATGGCGCGCTTGGTGTTCTTGCGCTGTCCCCACCCGAATTTGGTCCGCTTGCGCTTACCGGCACGGTTGATGGTGTTGATCGAGTCGACCTTGACGGAGAAAATCTTCTCCACGGCCAGCTTGATCTCGGTCTTGTTCGAGCGGGGGTCGACCAGGAAGGTGTACTTACCTTCGTCGATCAGGCCGTAGCTCTTTTCCGAAACGACGGGTGCAATGACGACGTCGCGCGGATCCTTGATGGTGGCTGCGCTCACTTGGCGTCCTCCTCAATAGTCTGGGCTGCCTCGCCACCGGCGGGAACAAAGCCAGCGGCCTTGGCTTCCTCGACCGTTGCGAACCAGACCTCGGCCACGGTGGCGTCATACCAACGGGAGCCGGGAACGTGGTACTTCATGGAGTCCTTGTTGCCCTTGATGGTGCCTTCGGCAGCCTCGGTGGCGACAATCTCAACGTCTTCTTCGAGCAGGATGCTGGAAGCGAAAGCCTCGGCAGCAGCGTTGCCGGAGACAAATGCCTCGTAGGCAGCCTCGGTGAAGATGACGTCGTCGGAAACCAGCACGTCGTAGGTGTTCAGCTGATCGACGTACAGCACATGTACCTCGGGCAGGTTGCGAACAGACAGTGCTGCAACATCGGCGGCGCGGTCCAGGACAACCAGCAGGTTCTTGCGGTCGGAAACCGAACGCAGAGCCGTATAGGCAGCCTTGGTGGACGGCGTGGTGCCGGCAACGATCTCGGCGAGAACGTGGATGCGGCCGTTGCGTGCCCGGTCGGACAGGGCGCCGCGCAGGGCAGCAGCCTTCATCTTCTTGGGGGTGCGCTGGCTGTAGTCACGCGGGGTCGGACCGTGGACAACGCCACCGCCGGTCATGTGAGGAGCACGGATGGAACCCTGACGGGCGCGGCCGGTGCCCTTCTGCTTGAACGGCTTGCGGCCTGCACCGGAAACCTCGGCGCGGGTCTTGGTCTTGTGGGTACCCTGGCGTGCAGCAGCGAGCTGAGCAACGACGACCTGGTGCAGCAGCGGCACGTTGGTCTGTACGTCGAAGATCTCTGCAGGCAGTTCAACCTTTACAGTAGCCATTTACTTATGCTCCCTTCACGGCGGTGCGCACGAGGACGACCTGGCCGCGGGCGCCGGGGACGGCACCCTTGATGAGCAGCAGCGACTTCGCAGCGTCGACGCCGTGAACCGTGAGGTTCAGCGTGGTGTGGCGTTCGCCACCCATGCGGCCGGCCATGCGCACACCCTTGAAGACGCGGCTGGGGGTGGATGCGCCACCGATGGAACCGGGCTTACGGTGGTTCTTGTGGGCACCGTGCGAGGCACCAACACCGTGGAAGCCGTGGCGCTTCATAACACCGGCGAAACCCTTACCCTTTGAAGTGCCGACGACGTCGACCTTCTGGCCGGCTTCGAAGATCTCAACGGAGAGCTCCTGGCCGAGGGCGTAGGTGTCGGCGTCTGCAGTGCGCAGCTCGACGACGTGGCGGCGGGGGGTGACACCAGCCTTCTCGAAGTGACCAGCCAGCGGCTTGGTGACCTTGCGAGGATCGATCTGGCCGTAGCCGATCTGAACAGCGGTGTATCCATCAACAGCGGCGTTGCGCAGCTGGGTGATGACGTTGGAATCTGCCTGGACGACAGTCACGGGAACAAGCTTGTTGTTCTCGTCCCAAACCTGGGTCATGCCGAGCTTCGTGCCCAGGATGCCCTTAACGTTGCGGGTAGCGGTCATAGTTTTCTCGTCCCTCCCCTACAGCTTGATTTCGATGTTCACGTCGGCGGGGAGGTCGAGGCGCATAAGCGAGTCAACTGCCTTCGGCGTGGGGTCGATGATGTCGATCAGACGCTTGTGCGTGCGCATTTCAAAGTGCTCGCGGCTGTCCTTGTACTTGTGGGGAGAACGGATAACGCAGTACACGTTCTTCTCGGTGGGCAGCGGCACCGGGCCGACTACCGTTGCGCCTGCGCGCGTGACCGTCTCAACGATCTTCCGGGCTGATACGTCAATGACCTCGTGGTCATACGACTTCAGCCGGATGCGGATTTTTTGTCCCGCCATGGCGTCGTGACTCTCTTTCCTGACATAGCGCCCATACGTAGCAGCACTGTTGACGTAAACGCTGTTTACTTTCCTTTAGCTGTGGCTCTTTCAGCCACGCTCCCAACGAACTGAATCCGGACATTTCCGGGTTCCTCAATCCGCCGAAGCTCCGACCCCCGCGGTCGGGCGTGTCGCGATAAAATCACGCACGTACCCGCTCGTTTGCGGTGGTGGGTTATGTTTGGTCTTCAACTTGGACCCTGCATCGAGCATTATCTCGACCGGGACACGGAGAAGCACTTGAACAACTCATCTAGTATGCCGGATGGGGCGGGAAATAGCCAATCCGGCCCCGCGGGGATGCCTGCCGGAGGGGCTCCGGCGCCTCCCTCCCCCGCGGCGGACGCCGCCGGCCCAGCGGCCGCGGCGAGTCCACTCCCCCAGCCGGGGCGCATCGCCGGCTCCCTGGCCGCCCTGCGGGGCTCCCGGGCCCGCTGGCACGCGACTGTGCGGCAGCCAACGCCGCCTCCGGGCGCCATGCCGGCGGCTGCTGCCATCTGGAGAAGGGGCGGGGGCCGGTCCGGGCACAAAAGAAAACCCCCGGCCGAAGCCGGGGGTTTTCTTCAGAACTACAAGAAGCAGATGCTACTTGATGATCTTGGTGACACGGCCCGAACCAACGGTGCGGCCGCCTTCACGGATAGCGAAGCCGAGGCCCTCTTCCATGGCGATGGGCTGGATCAGCGCAACGGTCATCTCGGTGTTGTCACCGGGCATAACCATTTCCGTGCCCTCGGGCAGGGTGATAACGCCGGTCACGTCCGTCGTACGGAAGTAGAACTGCGGGCGGTAGTTCGAGTAGAACGGGTTGTGGCGTCCACCCTCATCCTTGGCCAGGATGTAGACGTTGGCCTCGAAATCGGTGTGCGGGGTGATGGAACCCGGCTTGACGATAACCTGGCCACGCTCTACGTCTTCGCGCTTGATGCCGCGGAGCAGCAGACCACAGTTCTCGCCGGCCCAAGCCTCGTCGAGCTGCTTGTGGAACATCTCGATACCGGTAACCGTGGTCTTCTGGACCGGACGGATGCCGACGATCTCGACCTCGGAGTTGATGGCGAGGGTTCCACGCTCGGCGCGGCCCGTCACAACAGTTCCACGACCGGTGATGGTGAAGACATCTTCAACCGGCATCAGGAACGGCTTGTCCTTGTCGCGGATGGGGTCCGGGACGTGCTCGTCCACAGCGTCCATCAGGTCCTCGACGGTCTTGACCCAAACGGGGTCGCCTTCGAGAGCCTTCAGGCCGGAGACGCGGACGACAGGTGCTTCGTCGCCGTCGAAGCCCTGCGAGCTGAGCAGCTCGCGAACTTCCATCTCCACGAGGTCGAGGAGCTCTTCGTCGTCAACCATGTCGGACTTGTTCAGGGCGACCAGCAGGTAGGGAACACCAACCTGGCGGGCCAGCAGAACGTGCTCACGGGTCTGGGCCATCGGACCATCCGTAGCAGCAACCACCAGGATAGCGCCGTCCATCTGGGCAGCACCGGTGATCATGTTCTTGATGTAGTCAGCGTGACCGGGGGCGTCAACGTGTGCGTAGTGACGCTTCTCGGTCTGGTACTCAACGTGGGAGATGTTGATCGTGATACCGCGCTGCTTCTCCTCGGGAGCCGAGTCGATGGAAGCGAAGTCTCGCTGCTCGTTGAGTGCCGGGTACTTGTCGTACAGTACCTTGGAAATGGCAGCCGTCAACGTGGTCTTACCATGGTCAACGTGACCGATGGTGCCGATGTTAACGTGCGGCTTAGTCCGCTCGAACTTTGCCTTCGCCACGGGTTCCTCCTAGAACGTGTTCAGATGACTTGCTCTCAGCGACGCTTTTCGTCACTGAATCTGCAGCAAGTCTACTGGGGGCTTTTGATTTGGTGAAATTACCTGCTGCTCTCGCCTCTGCCAGCTTAGTGCCGGCCGAGGCGAGAGCATAAGTGCGACTATTCGCCGCGGGACTTCTGGATGATCTCGTCGGCAACTGCCTTCGGGACCTCGGCGTAGCTGTCGAACTGCATCGAGTACACTGCGCGACCCTGGGTCTTGGACCGCAGATCGCCAATGTAGCCGAACATGCCGGACAGCGGGACCAGGGCACGAATGACCTTGACGCCGCTGGCATCCTCCATGGACTGCATCTGGCCGCGGCGGGAGTTGAGGTCACCAATTACTTCACCCATGTATTCCTCAGGGGTGCGGACCTCAACGTCCATCAGCGGTTCGAGCAGAATCGGGTTGGCCATCCGAGCGGCTTCCTTGAACGCCATGCGACCGGCGATCTTGAAGGCCATTTCGGAGGAGTCAACATCGTGGGCAGCGCCGTCAAGCAGCGTGGCCTTGATGCCAACAACCGGGTAGCCGGCCAGCACGCCATCGTTGAGTGCGGACTGGATGCCCTGGTCAACGCTGGGGATGTACTCGCGGGGAACACGGCCACCAGTGACCTTGTTCTCGAACTCGTACATCACACCGTCGGCGGTGTCCATGGGCTCGATCGCAATCTGGATCTTTGCGAACTGGCCGGAACCACCGGTCTGCTTCTTGTGCGTGTAATCGTGCTTGGCCACAGCGCGCTTGATCGTCTCGCGGTAGGCAACCTGGGGCTTGCCCACGTTTGCCTCGACGCGGAACTCGCGGCGCATGCGGTCAACCAGGATGTCCAGGTGCAGCTCGCCCATACCGGCGATGATGGTCTGGCCAGTGTCCTCGTTGAGGGAGACCTGGAAGGTCGGGTCCTCGGCGGAGAGCTTCTGGATAGCCGTCGACAGCTTCTCCTGGTCACCCTTGGTCTTGGGCTCGATGGCAACCGAGATCACGGGCTCCGGGAAGCTCATGGACTCGAGCACGATCTGGGCGTTGCTGTCGCAGAGGGTGTCACCGGTGGTGGTGTCCTTCAGGCCGATGGCAGCGTAGATGTGGCCGGCAAGGGCTTCCTCAACGGGCATTTCCTTGTTGGCGTGCATCTGGAACAGCTTGCCGATGCGCTCCTTCTTGCCCTTCGTGGAGTTGACCACACCGGTGCCGGCGGAAATCTGGCCGGAGTACACGCGGATGAAGGTCAGCTGGCCGAAGAACGGGTGCGTGGCAACCTTGAACGCGAGAGCCGAGAACGGCTCCTCGGTGCTCGGCTTGCGCGTCAGCTCGATCTCCTCGTTGCGGGGATCGTGGCCGATCATCGGCGGCACGTCCATCGGCGACGGCAGGAAGTCGATGACGGCGTCGAGCATCGGCTGGACACCGCGGTTCTTGAAGGCGGAGCCACACAGAACCGGGTACAGCTCGGAGTTGATCGTCATCTTGCGGATGCCGGCCTTCAGTTCCGCGACGGTGATTTCTTCACCCTCGAGGTACTTCTCCATGAGCTCTTCGGAGGACTCTGCAACGGTCTCCACCAGAGCGGCGCGGTATTCCTTCGCCTTTTCCAGCAGGTCCGCGGGGATCTCCTGGACTTCGTAGGCGGCACCCATGGTGACGTCACCCTTGGAGTCGCCGGCCCAGACCAGTGCACGCATCTGGAGCAGGTCGACAACGCCAACGAAATCGTTCTCTGCACCGATGGGCAGCTGGAGGACCAGCGGCTTGGCGCCGAGGCGGTTGATGATGGTGTCTACGGTGAAGTAGAAGTCAGCGCCCAGCTTGTCCATCTTGTTGACGAAGCAGATGCGGGGAACTTCGTACTTGTCAGCCTGGCGCCAGACAGTCTCGGACTGCGGCTCCACGCCTTCCTTGCCATCGAAGACGGCAACGGCGCCATCGAGGACGCGCAGGGAGCGCTCAACCTCGACGGTGAAGTCGACGTGGCCCGGGGTGTCAATGATGTTGATCTGGTTCTTGTCCCAGAAGCAGGTCACGGCGGCGCTCGTGATGGTGATGCCGCGTTCCTTTTCCTGTTCCATCCAGTCGGTCGTCGAAGCGCCGTCGTGCGTTTCGCCGATCTTGTGGTTCACACCCGTGTAGAACAGGATGCGCTCAGTAGTGGTGGTCTTGCCGGCGTCAATGTGGGCCATGATGCCGATGTTGCGGACCTTGTTGAGGTCGGTAAGCACGTCCTGTGCCACGATTTCTCCCTATCTAGGTGAGGCAAGGGACGACGGCGGCGGGCCGCCGCCGTCCCTAAGGCTCTGTTACCAGCGGTAGTGTGCGAAGGCCTTGTTGGACTCGGCCATCTTGTGGGTGTCTTCGCGACGCTTGACAGCGGCACCGAGGCCGTTGGAGGCATCCAAGATTTCATTGCGCAGACGCTCGGTCATGGTCTTCTCGCGGCGGGCCTTGGAGTAGCCAACCAGCCAGCGCAGGGCCAGTGCAGTTGCACGGCCCGGCTTGACCTCAACCGGAACCTGGTAGGTGGCGCCACCGACGCGGCGGGACTTAACTTCAAGGCTCGGCTTGATGTTTTCCATTGCCTTCTTCAGAGCTGCAACGGGGTCGCCGCCGCTCTTCTCGCGGGCACCTTCGAGGGCACCGTAAACGATGCGCTCTGCGGTGGACTTCTTGCCGTCAACGAGAACCTTGTTGATCAGCTGAGTGACCAACGGGGAGCCGTATACGGGATCTACAACGAGCGGCCGCTTGGGGGCCGGACCCTTGCGAGGCATATTACTTCTTCTCCATCTTTGCACCGTAGCGGCTGCGAGCCTGCTTGCGGTTCTTGACGCCCTGGGTATCCAGTGCGCCGCGGACAATCTTGTAACGGACACCGGGAAGGTCCTTCACACGGCCTCCACGCACGAGCACAATGGAGTGCTCCTGGAGGTTGTGGCCAACACCGGGGATGTAGGCGGTAACTTCCACGCCACCGTTGAGGCGCACACGTGCAACCTTGCGCAGAGCCGAGTTCGGCTTCTTCGGGGTGGTGGTGTAAACGCGCGTGCAAACGCCGCGACGCATCGGGCTGCCGTTAAGCGCGGGAGCCTTGGTCTTCTTGACCTTGGGTGTCCGGCCCTTTCGGACCAGCTGGTTAATCGTAGGCACTTTCGTGTTCTCCGTTTTTTCTCGAGAAGGTTCTCGTGTTGCTTTCCCCTGCCGGCCGGCCACGGTGAACCGTGGCCGCAGCGGCGGCGGGGTCAGCCCTTTACTGGTAGTCGCACACTTGGCGACTTCACAGCGCCTAGGCATGCAAAAATGTGGCATTCGTTGTACAAGAACCGTACAAACCGGAAACGGCTCCCCTGGATCCCCGGAAACCGGTGGTCCAGGCAGCTTCATCCACTGCCACACTAACAATTACTGTCCACTTTAGCATGGGAGGCCTCCATCCCTTAAACCACGCGGATTTGGGGGCACTCCCCCGCCCTGCGGCGGCGCGGAACGGGGCGGAAACGACGTCCGGCCCGCCAGCCCATTGACGGGGCCGGCGGGCCGGACGTTGGTGCATCAGAGGCTAGCCGCTGAAGTTGGTTCCGAGGTCGTAGTCATCCAAGGGGATGGCGTGGAACTCCGGAGCCAGGTCTCCGCCTACGTTGGTGTAGTCGAAGTCGCTGAACGCGCTCGGGCCGGTGAACAGATTGGCCTTGGCCTCTTCCGTCGGCTCCACCGTGACGTTGGTGTAGCGCGGCAGACCGGTGCCGGCCGGGATCAGCTTACCGATGATCACGTTTTCCTTCAGGCCCAGCAGCGGGTCGGACTTGCCCTCCATGGCCGCCTGCGTCAGAACGCGGGTGGTCTCCTGGAAGGATGCGGCCGACAGCCACGACTCGGTGGCCAGCGAGGCCTTCGTGATACCCATGAGCTCGTTACGGCCCGAAGCCGGCTTCTTGCCCTCGGAGACCACGCGGCGGTTCTCGGTCTCGAAACGGCCGCGCTCGGCGAGCTCGCCGGGCAGCAGGTTCGACTCACCGGACTCGATGACCGTGACGCGGCGCAGCATCTGGCGGACGATAACCTCGACGTGCTTGTCGTGGATACCTACACCCTGGCTGCGGTACACGCGCTGGACTTCCTCCACCAGGTGCTTCTGGGCGGCACGCGGGCCGAGGATGCGCAGAACCTGCTTCGGGTCAACGGCACCCACAACCAGCTTCTGGCCAACCTCTACGTGGTCGCCATCGGCAACCTGCAGACGTGCACGGCGCAGAACCGGGTACGCGATTTCCTCGCTGCCGTCGTCCGGAGTCAGCACCAGGCGCATCTGCCGCTCGGTCTCCTCGATGGTGATGCGTCCGGCCGCTTCAGCGATCGGGGCAACACCCTTCGGGGTACGGGCTTCGAAGAGCTCCTGGATACGGGGCAGACCCTGGGTGATGTCCTCGCCACGGCTGGCGGACACGGCACCACCGGTGTGGAAGGTACGCATGGTCAGCTGGGTACCGGGCTCACCGATGGACTGTGCGGCGATGATGCCCACGGCCTCACCAATGTCCACGAGCTTGCCGGTGGCCAGCGAACGGCCGTAGCACAGGGCACAGGTTCCAACCGCGGACTCACAGGTGAGCACGGAGCGGATCTTGATCTCGGTGATGCCCGCGGCGAAGAGCTCGCCGATCAGGACGTCTCCGACGTCGGCGCCGGCCTCGGCCAGCACCGTGCCCTTGGAATCAACCACCTGGGTGGCCAGAGTACGGGCGTAAACGCTGTTCTCGACCTCCTCGTGCAGGTGCAGCTCGCCGTTGGCGTCGGCCACGGCGATCGGCAGCGTCAGGCCGCGCTCGGTGCCACAGTCGTCTTCGCGAACGATGACGTCCTGGGACACGTCCACCAGACGACGGGTCAGGTAACCCGAGTTGGCGGTACGCAGAGCGGTGTCGGCCAGACCCTTGCGGGCACCGTGCGTGGCGATGAAGTACTCCAACACCGACAGGCCCTCGCGGTAGGAGGACTTGATCGGGCGAGGGATGATCTCACCCTTCGGGTTGGCCACCAGGCCACGGATACCGGCAATCTGGCGAACCTGCATCCAGTTACCACGGGCACCGGAGGAAACCATCCGGTTAATGGTGTTGGAGGCAGACATCGACTGGCGCATGGCGTCGGCGATGTCGTTGGTTGCCTGGTTCCAGATGTCGATGAGCTCCTGGCGGCGCTCGTCGTCGGCGATCAGACCCTTCTCGAACTGCGACTGGACCTTGGCGGCCTTGGCCTCGTAGCCCTCGAGGATGGCCGGCTTGGATGCCGGAACCTCGATGTCGGAGATGGCGACGGTAATGCCCGAGCGGGTGGCCCAGTAGAAACCGGAGGCCTTCAGGTTGTCCAGCGTTGCGGCAACAACAACCTTCGGGTACCGCTCGGCCAGATCGTTGACGATCTCGGAAAGAGTGCCCTTGTCGGCAACCTTCTCAACCCACGGGTAGTCCTCGGGCAGGGTCTCGTTGAAGAGGACCTGGCCCAGCGAGGTGGCAACGATGGCCGGCTGTCCGGGCTCCCAACCCTCGGGAGCTTCCCACTCGGCGTTCGGGATGAAGTTGTCCAGACGGATCTTCACCTGCGAGTTCAGGTGCAGCGCTCCGGCGTCGTGGGCCATGATGGCCTCGGCGGGGGTGGAGAAGCTGCGGCCTTCGCCGGCGGAACCGACGCGCTTGGTGGTCAGGTGGTACAGGCCGATGATCATATCCTGCGAGGGCAGGGTGACCGGACGGCCGTCCGAGGGCTTGAGGATGTTGTTCGAGGACAGCATCAGAATGCGGGCCTCGGCCTGTGCCTCCGGGCTCAGCGGCAGGTGCACTGCCATCTGGTCACCGTCGAAGTCGGCGTTGAACGCGCCACACACCAGCGGGTGCAGCTGGATGGCCTTGCCTTCAACCAGCTGGGGCTCGAACGCCTGGATGCCCAGACGGTGCAGGGTGGGTGCACGGTTGAGCAGCACCGGGTGTTCGGTGATGATCTCTTCCAGAACATCCCAAACCTGCGGGCGGAAACGCTCCACCATCCGCTTGGCGCTCTTGATGTTTTGTGCGTGGTTGAGGTCAACCAGGCGCTTCATCACGAACGGCTTGAAGAGCTCCAGGGCCATCTGCTTGGGCAGACCACACTGGTGCAGCTTCAGCTGCGGGCCAACCACGATGACCGAACGGCCCGAGTAGTCAACGCGCTTGCCGAGCAGGTTCTGGCGGAACCGGCCCTGCTTGCCCTTGAGCATGTCGGAGAGGGACTTCAACGGACGGTTGCCCGGTCCGGTGACCGGACGGCCGCGGCGGCCGTTGTCGAACAGCGAGTCAACGGCTTCCTGAAGCATGCGCTTCTCGTTGTTGACGATGATCTCCGGAGCACCCAGGTCAAGCAGGCGCTTGAGGCGGTTGTTGCGGTTGATCACGCGGCGGTAGAGATCGTTCAGGTCGGAGGTGGCGAAACGGCCACCGTCGAGCTGGACCATCGGGCGCAGTTCCGGCGGGATGACCGGGACGGCGTCCAGGACCATGCCCAGCGGGCTGTTGTTGGTGGTCAGGAACGCGTTGACAACCTTCAGGCGCTTCAGGGCACGCGTCTTGCGCTGGCCCTTGCCGTTCTGGATGATGTCGCGCAGCAGCTCGGCCTCGCCGGGCATGTCGAAGTTCTCAAGACGCTTCTTGATGGCCTCGGCACCCATGGAGCCCTCGAAGAACATGCCGTAGCGGTCACGCAGTTCGCGGTACAGAGCCTCGTCGCCCTCAAGGTCGGCGACCTTGAGGCCCTTGAAGCGGTCCCAGACCTGCTCGAGGCGCTCGATGTCGGCATCCGCGCGCTTGCGGATGTTGGCCATCTGGCGGTCGGCGGAGTCGCGGGCCTTCTTCTTCTCGGCAGCCTTGGCACCCTCGCCCTCGAGGCGGGCAATCTCGCCCTCGAGGTCGCGGGCCACGGTGGCGATGTCGGAGTCGCGGGAGTCGACCATCTGCTTCTTCTCCAGGTCATGCTCGACCTGGAGGTTCGGCAGCTCTTCGTGGCGGGCAGCCTCGTCGACGCTGGTGATCATGTAGGCAGCGAAGTAGATGACCTTCTCAAGGTCCTTCGGGGCCAGGTCCAGCAGGTAGCCCAGACGGGACGGAACGCCCTTGAAGTACCAGATGTGGGTGACGGGTGCTGCAAGCTCAATGTGGCCCATGCGCTCGCGGCGCACCTTGGCACGGGTGACCTCAACGCCACAACGCTCGCAGATGATGCCCTTGAAGCGGACGCGCTTGTACTTGCCGCAGTAGCACTCCCAGTCGCGGGACGGGCCGAAGATCTTCTCGCAGAAGAGGCCGTCCTTCTCGGGCTTGAGCGTGCGGTAGTTGATGGTTTCCGGCTTCTTGACTTCACCGTGCGACCAGTCACGGATGTCTTGTGCAGTGGCCAGGCCGATCTGCATGAGGCCGAAGGAGGATTCGCTGGACATATGGTCCCTGTTCTCTCTTGTTCTCTAAATTCTGAATGTCTACTGGTCCGCGGGTCTCGACTCGGTTATTGAGCCTGTCGAAATACGACCACCGGACCTCCGGGTTACGGAAAGAGGGAGCTGGTCCGGCGGGCCGTGCGGCCCGCCGGACTAAAGCTGCTAGACCTCTTCGACGGAACTCGGCTCGGCCCGTGACAGGTCGATGCCCAGTTCCTCCGCGGCCCGGAAGACTTCTTCATCCGAGTCACGCATCTCAATCGTCGTACCGTCGGTGGAGAGGACCTCCACGTTCAGGCACAGCGACTGCATTTCCTTGATCAGAACCTTGAAGGATTCCGGGATGCCCGGCTCCGGGATGTTCTCACCCTTGACGATGGCCTCGTAGACCTTCACGCGGCCATGGATGTCATCGGACTTGATCGTCAGCAGTTCCTGCAGGGTGTAGGCGGCACCGTAGGCCTCCAGGGCCCACACTTCCATCTCACCAAAGCGCTGGCCACCGAACTGTGCCTTACCACCCAGCGGCTGCTGGGTGATCATGGAGTACGGGCCGGTGGAGCGGGCGTGGATCTTGTCGTCCACCAGGTGGTGGAGCTTCAGGATGTACATGTAGCCCACGGAGATCGGGTCCGGGAACGGCTCGCCGGAGCGGCCGTCGAACAGACGGGTCTTTCCAGAGGAGTTGATCAGGCGTTCGCCGTCGCGGGTCACGTTGGTGGAGTCCAGCAGACCGGTGATTTCCTCTTCACGGGCACCATCGAACACCGGGGTGGCGACGGTGGTCTGGCCGGTCTCGCGCGGCAGGTTGGGCAGGTTCTTGACCCACTCCGGCTCGCCCTCGATCTTCCAGCCGGTCTTGGCAACCCAGCCGAGGTGCGTTTCCAGCACCTGGCCAACGTTCATTCGACCGGGCACACCCAGCGGGTTCAGCACGATGTCGACGGGGGTTCCGTCGGCCATGAACGGCATGTCCTCGATCGGCAGGATCTTGGAGATGACGCCCTTGTTTCCGTGGCGGCCGGCCAGCTTGTCACCATCGGTGATCTTGCGCTTGTTGGCCACGTAGACGCGGACCAGCTGGTTCACGCCGGGGGGCAGCTCGTCGTCGGAGTCGCGGTCGAAGACGCGCACACCGATGACCGTGCCGGACTCGCCGTGGGGAACCTTCAGGGAGGTGTCGCGGACTTCGCGGCTCTTCTCACCGAAGATGGCACGCAGCAGGCGCTCCTCCGGGGTCAGCTCGGTTTCACCCTTCGGGGTGACCTTTCCGACCAGGATGTCGCCGGCTTCAACCTCGGCACCGATGTGGATGATGCCGCGCTCGTCCAGGCCGGCCAGGATTTCCTCGGAGACGTTCGGGATGTCCCGGGTGATCTCCTCGGCACCAAGCTTGGTGTCGCGGGCGTCGATCTCGTGCTCTTCGATGTGGATCGAGGACAGCACGTCCTCGGCCACGATGCGCTGGGAGAGGATGATCGCATCCTCGTAGTTGTGGCCTTCCCAGGACATGAAGGCAACCAGCAGGTTCTTGCCCAGGGCCAGCTCGCCCTGGTCCGTTGCCGGACCGTCGGCGATGATGCCGCCCACTTCCAGGCGCTGGCCCTCGGAAGCCAGGACGCGCTGGTTGTAGGAGTTGCCCTGGTTGGAGCGCTGGTACTTGTGGATCGGGTAGTTGGTCTCCGTGCCGTCGTCGTTGAGCATGACGACGAGGTCGGCGGACACCTCGGTGACCACACCGGCCTTCTTGGCGATGACCACGTCACCTGCGTCGACGGCGGCGGCGCGCTCCATGCCGGTGCCCACGAAGGGGGCCTCGGAACGGACCAGCGGCACAGCCTGGCGCTGCATGTTCGCACCCATGAGGGCGCGGTTGGCGTCATCGTGCTCCAGGAACGGAATCAGGGCGGTTGCCACAGACACCATCTGGCGCGGGGAGACGTCCATGTACTCGACCTCGTCGGCCGGGATCAGGACGGGCTCGCCTCCACCACCACGGGCACGGACGAGGACGGTCTCCTCGGCGAAGTGGCTGTTCTCATCCAGCGGCGCGTTGGCCTGGGCGATGACAACCTCGACCTCGTCGTCGGCGGTCAGGTAGTCGACCTCGTCGGAGACGACACCCTCGGACACACGGCGGTACGGCGTCTCGATGAAGCCGAACGGGTTGATGCGGCCATAGGACGCCAGCGAACCGATCAGACCAATGTTCGGGCCTTCAGGGGTTTCGATGGGGCACATGCGGCCGTAGTGGGACGGGTGGACGTCTCGGACTTCCATGCCTGCGCGGTCACGGGAGAGACCACCCGGGCCCAGCGCGGAGAGACGACGCTTGTGCGTCAAACCGGCCAGCGGGTTGTTCTGGTCCATGAACTGGGACAGCTGGGAGGTTCCGAAGAACTCCTTGATGGCTGCCACCACGGGACGGATGTTGATCAGCGTCTGCGGCGTAATGGCCTCGACGTCCTGGGTGGTCATCCGCTCGCGGACAACGCGCTCCATGCGGGACAGGCCGGTGCGGACCTGGTTCTCGATGAGCTCGCCGACGGCGCGGATGCGGCGGTTGCCGAAGTGGTCGATGTCGTCGACGTCGACGCGCAGGTCAACCTCGCCGCCGTCGCGCTTGCCCTTGAGGGTCTTCTCGCCGGCGTGCAGGCTGACCAGGTACTTGATCATGGCGACGATGTCGTCGATGTCCAGCACGGAGGCATCGGGGGCCGAGAGCGGCTTGTCGATGCCCAGCTTGCGGTTGATCTTGTACCGGCCGACCTTGGCCAGGTCGTAGCGCTTCGGGTTGAAGTACAGGTTGTGCAGCAGCGCATCGGCGGCCTCAACCGTCGGCGGCTCGCCCGGTCGCAGCTTCCGGTAGATGTCAAGCAACGCGTCTTCGCGGGTGGACGTGGCGTCCTTTTCCAGCGTGGCGCGGATGGAGTCGAAGTGGCCGAACTCCTCGAGGATCTGGCCCTCGGTCCAGCCCAGGGCCTTCAGCAGCACCGTGACGGACTGCTTGCGCTTGCGGTCGAGGCGGACGCCGACCTGGTCGCGCTTGTCGATCTCCAGCTCAAACCATGCACCGCGGGAGGGGATGATCTTGGCGGTGAAGATGTCCTTGTCGCTGGTCTTGTCGGCGGTGCGCTCAAAGTAGGCGCCCGGGGAACGGACCAGCTGGGAGACGACGACGCGCTCGGTGCCGTTGATGACGAAGGTGCCCTTGTCGGTCATCAGCGGGAAGTCGCCCATGAACACCGTCTGCTGCTTGATTTCGCCAGTGGTGTTGTTCATGAACTCGGCCTTGACGTACAGCGGGGCCGAGTACGTGGCGTCGCGGTCCTTGCATTCGGCCATGGTGTACTTCGGGTCGGCAAACTCCGGATCCGAGAAGGACAGGGACATGGTGCCCTGGAAATCCTCGATCGGGGAGATCTCTTCGAAGATGTCGGAGAGGCCGGACGTGGTGGCGACGCTGTCGTCCCCCGCGTCGACGGCGTTCTGCATCCGGGACTGCCAGCGTCCGTTGCCGACGAGCCAGTCAAAGCTCTCGGTCTGGAGGGCGAGCAGATTCGGAACGTCAAGCGGCTCGTGAATCTTGGCGAAAGAGAGGCGGCGCGTGGCACCGTCCGTGCTGTTTGCGTCGATAGCGGTTTCGGCGTTGTTTACATTAGAGGTGCTCGAGGCGACCAAGAGGGATCCTTCCACAGACCTTCAGGCTTGTTCAGCGACCCCGTACCTGATCCAGACCCCGCCGAATGGCAGAATTTGGACGCCGTACCACCACCCTGCATTCGGCGAACGCAAGACGATGAATGGCAAAGCCTACCGCTATATGAAGGCTGAAGGTAAAGAGGGGATACGCAAAGATCTACTCTATAGGCAAATGGCCCCACGTGTCTACCCCAGAGTTGCGATTTGTGCAAGTGCCTTAATTTTCCGCGGCCAACACGGGCCCCGCAGCCGCCCTTCGGTGCCGCGATCCGGGCCCGGAGCCGGGATTGGGCCGGCGCGCCCCGCAGGGGAACGTGATGGAAATAACACGGCGGCCAAAGCTGTTAGATTCTTAGGTAGCGCGGCGCATCAATGGAGATGCGTCGCCGCAGCAGAGTGAATGAGGAGCGCACGCCCATGACCGCACAACCCAATGATGTCGTGATTCTGGCCGGGGCCCGCACACCGCAGGGCCGCCTGAACGGGCAGCTGGCCGGCTTCACCGCCGTCGAACTGGGCGCCAAGGCCATTGCCGGGGCGCTGGAGCGCTCGCACGTCGCCGCCGCGGACGTGGACCAGGTCATCATGGGCCACGTGCTGCAGGCCGGCGTGGGGCAGAACCCTGCCCGCCAGGCCGCCATCGCCGCCGGGATCGGCTGGAGTGTGCCGGCCCTGACCATCAACAAGGTCTGCCTGTCCGGGCTCACCGCCATCATCGACGCCGCCCGGCTGATCCGCGCCGGCGAGGCCTCGGTGGTGGTGGCCGGCGGCCAGGAATCCATGACGCGTGCCCCGCACGTGATGCCGGGATCGCGCCAGGGCTGGGCCTACGGCGCCGTCCAGGTGCTGGACGTGGCCGCCCACGACGGCCTGACGGACGCCTTCGACGGCGATTCCATGGGCCTGTCCACCGAGCGGGGCAACATCAAGCTCGGCATCGACCGCCGGGTCCAGGACGAGGTGGCGGCGGCCTCGCACCAGCGGGCCGCCGCAGCTGCCGCCGCCGGAGTGTTCGACGCCGAGATCGTCCCGGTGAGCGTGCCCCAACGCAAGGGCGAGCCGGTGGTGCTCACCGCCGACGAGGGCGTGCGGCCGGCGACCACCGTGGAGACCCTGGCGCCGCTGCGCCCGGCATTCTCCAGCGACGGGACCATCACCGCCGGCAACTCCTCCCCGCTCAGTGACGGCGCTGCCGCCGTCGTGCTCGCCAGCCGCGCCTACGCCCAGGAGCACGGCCTGGACTACCTCGCCGTCGTCGGCGCCCCCGGACAGGTGGCGGGCCCGGACAACTCGCTGCACGCCCAACCGTCCAACGCCATCGCCAGCGCGCTGGCCAAGGCCGGCTGGAGCACCGAGGACCTGGACTTCATCGAGATCAACGAGGCCTTCGCCTCCGTGGCCGTGCAATCGCTGCGCGAGCTCGGCTACGACGGCGCAAAGTGCAACATCCACGGCGGGGCCATCGCCCTGGGCCATCCGATCGGCGCGTCGGGCGCGCGGCTGGCCCTGCATGCGGCCAACGAACTGGCCCGGCGCGGCGGCGGCAAGGCGGCCGTGGCCCTGTGCGGCGGCGGCGGCCAGGGTGAGGCCCTGCTGCTCTACAAGGACTGACCGGTGGCTCCCGAGGCAGGCGCCCCGGCCGGGCGCGAACGGGTGGCGGCCGATGCCGCCGCCCGCGGCCTGGCGGTTGAGATCTTTCCCCGGCAGAACGCCGGATCACTGGCCGAGGCCGCCCAGATCCTGGGCATCCGGCCGGCGGACATCGTCAAGTCCCTGGTGGTCAAGCGGTCCGGGGAGGCCTTCCTCTTTGCGCTGATCCCCGGCGACCGGCAGATCTCCTGGCCCAAGCTGCGCGCCGTCGTCGGCGTCAACAAGCTGGCCATGCCGCCCGCGGAGGTGGCCCTGGCCGCCACGGGGTACGCCCGCGGCACCATCACCCCGCTGGGCAGCACCACGGCGTGGCCGGTCTACGCGGACGAGTGCATCGTGGGCCAGAAGGTGGCCATGGGTGCCGGCGAGCACGGCTACAGCCTGTTCGTCGACGGCGATGCCCTCATTGCCGCCCTCGGCGCCACCGTCGCGGACATCTCCGCCCCGGCCTAAGCCTCATCTGTGCGACAGCAAACGCTGCTCTGACGCTCCATAGCAGCGTTTGCTGTCACACAGATGGCTTCCAGCCGCGGGAGCCCAGTGCCCGGCGGACCTTGGCCACGGCCGCCCGGGCTTCATGTTCCATATGCCGCTTGGCGATGCGCACCTGGATCCAGCCGGCGCCGGCGTAGTCCTCCTCGCGGGCAATGTCCCGCGCCACCTGCTCCGGGTCAGAATGCCCTGCGCCCTCGTACTCCACGGCCACCCGGTACCGGGCAAAGGACTGGTCGGGCGTCCGCCGGGCGCCGCTGGCCAGATCGACGGCGGTGTTGAGCACCGGTTCGGGCCTGCCTGCACGGACAATGGCAAGCCGCAGCCTCGTCTCCGGTGCCGAATCGCTGCCCACCCGCGCGTGCTCGAGTGCCAGGCGGGCCTTGCGGATGCCGGGTGTGCCCCGGTGCCGCCCCAAGAGGGCCACCAGCTCCTCGACGGTGGCGTACGGGGCCGAACGGGCCTCGAACTCCGGGCGGGGAATGCGCAGCAGATGGTCCGCCACCACCGTGAGCTCGTCAACGCTCATCCGGCGGGCGCAGTCCAGCCAGGTCCGGATCCGGGTGGTGATCCATAGCCCGGCCAGGCATTCGACCTCATCGTCCCCGAGATGAGTCCGGTGCCCCGTGACGCCAGTGCGGCGCGGAATGCCATGCGGAAACTGCCTGGCGATGTGGATGGTCTTCCCACGCGCCCCGGGCAGGAAGCCCGGAAAGTCCCAAATGGCGAAGGCCGTGGCGTGGGATGCGGCCGAGTACCCGGTGACCACGCTGTAGGGGCGGACCAGCAGCGCAAGCTCGGTGTCGCCGTCGTCGGCGGCCTTGGCGATCCCACGGCAGAGGTGGACGATCTCGCTGTGCCGCAGCTTGCCGGGGCTCACTCCGGCCACCCGTGCCTCGGCCACGGTGAATGGCGCAGATGCCAGATGGGGCGGGAGCTGGGTGGGCCGGCGCATCTGTCCATTCTGGCAACCCGGCTGGTTCCCCGCAGAAGTTATCCACAGCCGCCCTTGGAAGGACTCATCTGTGCGACAGCAAACGCTGCTCTGACGCTCCAGAGCAGCGTTTGCTGTCGCACAGATGCAGGACGCAAAGAAGCCCCGCACCGTGACGGTGCGGGGCTTCTTCGAAAGAAAGACGCAGTTGTTACTTGACGGTAACGGTCGCGCCGGCTTCTTCGAGCTGAGCCTTTGCCTTGTCTGCAGCTTCCTTGGTGACGCCTTCGAGGACAGCCTTGGGGGCGGAGTCCACAACGTCCTTAGCCTCCTTCAGGCCGAGGGACGTGATAGCGCGCACCTCCTTGATGACTGCAATCTTCTTGTCGCCAGCGGCTTCGAGGATGACGTCGAACTCGGTCTGCTCTTCCTCAGCCTCGGCAGCGGCGCCGGCCGGGCCTGCAACTGCAACAGCAGCAGCGGTAACTTCGAAGGTCTCTTCGAACTGCTTGACGAACTCGGAGAGCTCGATGATGGTCAGTTCCTTGAAAGCTGCGATGAGCTCGTCATTGGTGAGCTTAGCCATGAGTGGCGCTCCTTCTATTTCTTGGCCTTGCGGCCGGGTCTATAACCTAAAGTCCTCGTGGAGTTCAGGGTGGAACCAGGGAATCAACCCTGTGAGGGGGCCCACGCTTGCCAGATTCCCGAAAATCGCGTCAGTGATTATCGGGCCGGTAAGTGGGGACTAGGCCTCGGTGGTCTCAGCTTCGGCTGCGGGTGCTTCGACAGCTGCCTCTTCGGCCGGAGCCTCAACAGCGGCTTCTTCAGCAGCGGCTTCCTCGGCCGGAGCCTCGGTGCCTTCGGCCAGCTTGGCGCGCAGGGCCTCGATGGTGCGCGCAGCGGCGGCCATCGGAGCCTTCAGGACGCCAGCAACACGTGCGAGCTGGAGTTCGCGGGACTCAAGGGCAGCCAGGGCTGCAACCCCGGACGCGTCCAGAGCCTTGCCTTCGAACAGACCGGTCTTGATGACCAGCTGCTTGTTGGCCTTTGCAAAATCCGTCAGGCTCTTTGCTGCCGCAACAGCGTCACCCTTGATGAACGCGATTGCGGTGGGGCCGGCGAGCTGGCCTTCGAATGCGCCAACACCAGCTTCCTTGGCCGCAATGGCGGTCAGGGTGTTCTTGACGACCGAGAACTTGGTGTCCTGGCCGAGAGAAACACGCAGCTGCTTGAGCTGTGCAACGGTGAGCCCACGGTATTCGGTTAGGAC
This sequence comes from Pseudarthrobacter sp. P1, assembly GCF_050156935.1. Taxonomy (NCBI): domain Bacteria; kingdom Bacillati; phylum Actinomycetota; class Actinomycetes; order Micrococcales; family Micrococcaceae; genus Pseudarthrobacter; species Pseudarthrobacter sp. P1. The sequence goes on from NZ_CP189584.1 coordinate 2,270,442, forward strand.
TGCAGCGTTGGATTCCTTGAAATCGTTGGTGATCTCTGCAACTGCTGCCACCTTGCTAGGCGTTGCCATAACACTCCTTCCGGGAAATTAATGCCGGTCGCTTCGTGTCCGGCGCCGTTTTCACAGCGCAAAGAAAAACGCCCCGCGCAGATGCACGGGGCGTTGGACCAATGGAGTTCCGGATTGCTCCGGACATCTCACACGGTCAAGCTTCGTTCACCTGCGCCGGTCGCCTTCAGTGAAGGACTTTCGGATGGAAACCTGCCCGCTTCCCGGCTCAGGGACACATGATGCGTCCGCGGCTGGGGGGAGGATTTCCATCGACCGACGGTCTTTGGTTCTTCAAGTCTACGGGGTGGGACAGCCGGCGGCCAAATCGGCGCCGGCGAGGGCCGGTGCCGGGCGCCGGCGGCGCCTACTTGTTGAAGATGAAGTCCTTGTGCCACTGGCCGGTGATGCCCGCGGGGACGAACCCCAGCTTGGCGTTCACGCCGAGCATATAGGTGTTGTCCGGGGCGTTCCAGGTGTAGACCGTGCGCACATGCGGGAACTGGTGCGCGAGCAGCTCGAGGTTGGCCACCTTGATCAGCATCCCAACGTCGCGCCCGCGGTGCTCCTGGAGCACCACCGTGTCGTCCTGGAACGCCACGTCCTCGCGGTGGCCCAGCACGGAGATGGAAGTGAACCCGATGACGTGGCCGGTGTGGATGTCCTCGGCGGCGCTGACCAGCGTGTGCCGTCCGCCCGCCGCGGCCAGCGCCTCGCTTTCGCGGATCCGCTCCCCGGTCCAGGCCTCCTCGGCCGTGCCGTCGTCGCCGGCCACACTGGCGACAGTCGATTCCAGCCGCACGATGTCCGCCAGCCACTGGTCCGGGCAGCGGTCCATCCACTGGTGCAGCGTGTATTGCCCGTCCTGCCCGGACAGCGCCTCCGCCCGGAGCCTGTCGGCGTCGGCCTGCGGCAGCGGCAGCGAGCACGCGCTGAACTGCTCCACCTGCTGGAGCTGGTAGCCGGCGCTGCTGGCAAAGCGGACCTCGCGGCTGCTCAGCGGCAGGTACCCGGCCCCGGTGGCGGCCTCCAGCCGTTCCCCGCCGTCCCAGTCCAGCGTGGTGGCGGGGTGGTTGGTTTCGACCATCACGATGCGGCGGTTCTCGCCCAGCACGAACTGTTCCGCGGCCTCGAGCAGTTCACGTCCGACGCCGTGGCCCTGGGCGCTGGGCAGGATGTCCAGGGTGACGTGGGCCAGGTCGGTGGAATCGGCCAGCGGCATGGCGATGCCCGCCCGGCCGACAATCTCGCCGTCGACCCGGGCCAGCAGCACCACGTACCACTCGTACGGGTCGTGGCAGGTGGCCAGCAGTTCGCTGGCGGTGTAGGCCAGATCGTCGTTGCCCCAGGTGTCCACACGCACGCGCCGGGAGACCTCGACGGCGGCATGCAGGTCAGCGGCGTCCTCGCCCTCCAGCGACTCCGGCACGTGCAATTGCTCGATGGCAATGGTTGTCATGATTCCCCGATCGGCGCGCCGTGAGGCGCAGCCAGCTTCTTTTGCCAGGTGGCCGCGGTCCCGGCGCGGATGAACCCCATGGCGATGTTGATCGCCAGCATGTTCGTGTTTTCCTCGGCGTTGAAAGTATAGATGCGTTCCACCGTGGGCCAGTCCCGCGCGGCCGCGGCAAGGTTGGCGTCCTTCATCCGCCGCCCCAATCCATGGCCACGGTGCTCCGGGAGGACCAGCGTGTCGTTTTGGAAGGCGACGGCGGGCTGTGCCGGGTTGAATTCGAGCACCGTGTGCCCGGCGAGCCGGCCGGTGGCCCCGTGGCGCGCCACGGTGACCAGCACGGTTTCACCTTTGCGGGCAATGGCCTCCTCCTCGATGCGCACCCGCTCCCCGTCCCAGGCCTCCTCACGGGCGTCCAGCCCGCCGAGGGGCACCTCGGTGCTCATGCTCCGGCGCAGCGCGGCATAGGGGTCCAGCAGTCCGTCGGGGCAGTGCGGCCCCCAGGACACCAGTTCGTAGCCGCCCGTCCCATGACCTGCCGCAGCGGGCGCCCCCTGCGCCAGGTGCAGCACGCTGATCTTTTCCGCCTGCTCCAGAACGAACCCGTGGGCCCGGGCAAATCCGGCGGCGGGCGAGTTGGCCGGCACGCGCCCGCTGCCGGTGGTGGGCACCACGACATCCCAGGCCGCGCCGGTGCCGGCCCCGGAGAGCGTGTGGTCGCTCCAGCCGCTCAGGACGCTGCGCTGCGCACCGGCGGCCAGCGCCTGGAGCCGTTCCAGCAGGGCCGTCCCGACGCCGGCGCGCCGGTGGGCGGGGGCAACCTGGACGTTGATGTTGGCCAGATGGGTGTTGTCGCGCCGGGGCAGTGACATGGTGGCCCGGCCGGCCAGCACTCCCCCGCGGCGTGCGACCAGCAGGACGTGGCGGGTGTAGGCGTCATCCCGGCCCTGCACGAGCTGGACCAGGGGCGTGGCGGCAAAGTCGTCATGGCCCTGGCATTCGCGTTCGACGGCGTTGGCCAAGGCGGCGGCGGCCAGGAACGGGCCGGCGCCGGGCGAGTCCAGGGCGTCGGGAAGCGCCAGCTGTTCGATCTCCACGTTTGTGTCCATGCTGACACCGCCTAATCCGCCGGGCGCACCATCACGAAATCGTGTTCCAGGCGCGCACCCAGCATGAATGTTTTGGTTCCGGCCTTGGCAAAGCCGCTCTTTTGGTAGAACCGGATGGCCCGGGCGTTCTCATCGTTCACGCCCAGCCAGATGGACTCCGCCCCGTTCCGGATGCCGTGGGCCACCGACTCGGCCATCAGTGCCGCGGCCAATCCGCCACCGTGGTGGTCAGGATGAACATAGCACTTGCTCAGCTCAAGTGTGGGCTGGGCCGCCGTGGCAGCGAGCACCGCCGCGACGTCCGGATCCGCCGGCGGGGTGGAGACCAGCAGGCTGTAGCCTGCCAGTACGCCGCCGTCGTCGGCCACCAGCACCGTCCTGGCGGGATCGGCCAGATACCCGCGAAAGCACTCCACCGTCAGGTTCGCCGCAATGTAGTCCTCGATGTCCTCCGGCCGGCTCGACGGCGGACAGGCCAGCGGAAAGGTCAGCGTGGCCAGTTCGGCCAGCTCTTGCGCATCCGCAGCCGCCGCCTGGCGGATTGTTGCGCCCATCGGTGTACTCCCCTCCCCTTGCCAGTTCTCCCCCGTGGGGCTTCCCCCAGCTTACAAAGAAAGGGGCCGGCACAGCAGATGCTGTACCGGCCCCTTTCACAGAAAGCTAAATGCTTAGCCCTCGATCAGGACCTTGGTGACGTTCGGGTCCACGGCGATGCCGGGGCCGAACGTGGTGCTGATGGTGGCCTTCTGCATGTAGCGGCCCTTGGCGGCGGAGGGCTTCAAACGAAGCACCTCTTCCAGAGCTGCTGCGTAGTTTTCGCCCAGCTTGACGGCGTCGAAGGACACCTTGCCGATGATGAAGTGCAGGTTGGAGTGCTTGTCGACGCGGAAGTCGATCTTTCCACCCTTGATGTCCACAACGGCCTTGGCGACGTCGTTGGTGACGGTGCCGGTCTTCGGGTTCGGCATCAGGTTGCGCGGGCCCAGGACCTTGCCCAGACGACCGACCTTGCCCATCAGGTCCGGGGTGGCCACGGCTGCGTCGAAGTCGGTCCAGCCGCCCTGGATCTTTTCGATCAGGTCGTCGGAGCCAACGAAGTCGGCGCCGGCTGCGATGGCGGCCTCGGCGCGCTCACCCGTTGCGAACACGAGGACGCGGGCGGTCTTGCCGGTACCGTGCGGCAGGATGACCGTTCCGCGGACCATCTGGTCGGCCTTGCGGGGGTCTACACCCAGGCGGAAGGCAACCTCAACGGTGGCGTCGAACTTGGACGGGTTAGTGTCCTTGGCGAGGGTGATGGCCTCGAACGGCGCGTAGAACTTCTCCGCGTCGATCTTGGCGGCCGCTGCCTCATATGCTTTGCTGCGCTTTGCCATGCTGCTTGTTTCTCCTTGTGCAGTTGTGGTCTTTAGGACCGCGCGGGGCCCTGCCACTGCGACGGCGCGATGCCGTCAATTGATGTTCTTGGTGTGGTGGTCCCGACAGGCGGGGCCACCGGTTGCTGGCCTCGACAGGCTCGGCCAGCGGCGTGAGACCTAGGCCTCGGTGGTGATGCCCATGGAGCGGGCGGTGCCGGCGATGATCTTCTCGGCGCCCTCGATGCTGGTGGCGTTGAGGTCAACCAGCTTCTGGGTGGCGATCTCGGTGACCTGTGCCTTGGTCAGGTGAGCAACCTTCACGGTGTGAGGGGTAGCGGAACCCTTGGCAACGCCTGCAGCCTTCTTGATGAGCTCGGCAGCCGGCGGGGTCTTGGTGATGAAGGTGAAGGAACGGTCCTCGTAGACCGTGATTTCAACCGGGATAACGTTTCCACGCTGGGATTCCGTGGCAGCGTTGTACGCCTTGCAGAATTCCATGATGTTGACACCGTGCTGGCCAAGCGCCGGACCGATGGGCGGGGCCGGGTTGGCGGCGCCTGCCTGGATCTGCAGCTTGATAAGGCCGGTGACCTTTTTCTTGGGAGCCAATGTAGGGTCCTTCTCTCAATATCTTTCCCAAAGCGACGGAGCGCGCCCTGGGGATTTTGGCCGGATGGCGTCCGGCCGCCGCGTCGGCAACGGCTAAGCGGGCCGTGTCGACGCGAAATTCGTGGCGGACAACTAGATCTTGGTGACCTGGTTGAACGCGAGCGTGACGGGGGTTTCGCGCTCGAAGATGGACACCAGCACCACCAGGGTCTGGGATTCCGGCTTGATCTCGGAGATCGTGGCGGGCAGGGTCTCGAACGGCCCCTCCTTCACGATGACGGACTCGCCAACCTCGAAGTCGATCTCGGCGTCGGCCGGGTTGTGGCGCAGCGGCACGCCGGTCTCGGCGGCCTTCTCCTCTTCGAAGACCGGAGCCAGCATGGAGAAGACTTCCTCCAGGCGCAGCGGCACCGGGTTGTGGGCGTTGCCCACGAAGCCGGTCACGCCGGGCGTGTGGCGAACGACGCCCCAGGAGGCGTCCGTCAGGTCCATGCGCACCAGCACGTAGCCGGGGATGCGGACGCGGTTGACGATCTTGCGCTGAGCGTTCTTGATCTCAACGACTTCTTCCATCGGCACCTGGGTCTCGAAGATGTAATCTTCCATGTTCAGGGACTGGGCGCGGGTCTCAAGGTTGGCCTTGACCCGGTTTTCGTAGCCGGCGTAGGAGTGGATGACGTACCAGTCACCCTCCTGGCGGCGCAGCTTGGCCTTGAATTCTGCGGCGTGATCAACCACGGCAACGGGCTCGGCGGCTTCCTCGGCAGCGGCGGCCTCGTCGGCGTCGTCCTCTGCCTCTACAGCGTCCTGAACCTCATCCTCATCGGCCTCGGGTGCAACAAAATCGGCGTCGTCGGCGACTACCGCCGCGTTGACGCCTTCGTCCAGCGCACTCTCGGTTACTTCGAGCTCCTGCTCAGCCTCGTGCTCAGACATGTATTTCCTGCTTTCCTAATCCGAACTTAAATGGCTCAACCGACCCCACGCAATCTCTTGCGTTGAGGGCCGGCACTGTTGAGCGTCCCTACTGCTCCAAGTTTCCGGCTCCGCCGAAGATCCACAGCACGCTCTTGCCAAAGGCAAGATCCAAGACGGTCACCAGCGCCATCATGATGATCACGAACACCAGAACGACCAAGGTGTAGTTGATCAGCTCTTTACGGGTCGGTGTGACAACCTTCTTCAGCTCACCGAGTACCTGACGAACGAACAAACCGATGCGGGCAAAGAGTCCGGCCTTCGAAGGCTTGGTGCCCTTCTTCGCGCGGCGGCTCTGGGAGCTGCTGGCAGCAGTATCGGACACCTAATGCCTCACTCATCTGATCTCGATGCGGACACTGGCTCGGATACCGAGCCGTGCTTGATGCGTTCGCCTGTGTATCTTTTGGTATCTGTGTCTAGCTGGTTGATCGCTGCACCGGCACGGCTACCGGGTCCCCGGTATCAACCCGGAACCCGGCCCGCCGTACTCGGCTATGCGCAGGGCAGACAGGACTCGAACCTGCAACCTGCGGTTTTGGAGACCGCTGCGCTACCAATTGCGCCACTACCCTATGGAGTCGTTTACGACCCACACTATGTTCGCACACTTTGCGCCGATTCTCATATTCGAGGACCGCCACATGGCGCGAACCATCATGGTGATTTCAACCACCGGAAAACAAGTCTACGCAATCGAAGGCGCTACGTCGAACCGGACCCCCAAACCCTCTAAAGTGGACAGGGACATCCCTTGTTTTTTCAGGCTGAACCCCTCACGAAAGATTGATCATGTCTGCCGAACTGCCCGCTGTCCGTACCGCCCAGGCCCGCGTTTCTGCACGAATTGGCGCCATTGCCGAGTCAGCAACCTTGGCCGTTGATGCCAAGGCCAAGGCTCTGAAGGCCGCCGGCCGGCCCGTGATCGGTTTTGGTGCCGGCGAGCCGGACTTCCCCACCCCGGACTACATCGTCGCGGCGGCCATCGAGGCGGCCCGCCAGCCCAAGTTCCACCGCTACTCCCCCGCGGCCGGCCTGCCCGAACTCAAGGCGGCCATCGCGGCCAAGACGCTGCGCGATTCCGGCTATGCGGTCGACCCGGCCCAGGTGCTGGTCACCAACGGCGGCAAGCAGGCCGTGTACCAGTCCTTCGCCACGCTGCTGGATCCGGGCGACGAGGTCCTGGTCCCGACCCCGTTCTGGACCACCTACCCTGAGGCCATCCGCCTGGCCGGCGGTGTTCCGGTTGAGGTCTTTGCCGGTCCCGAGCAGGGCTACCTGGTGACTGTCGAGCAGCTCGAGGCGGCCACGACCGAGCGCACCAAGGTGCTGCTGTTCGTCTCCCCGTCCAACCCGACCGGCGCCGTCTACTCCCCCGAGCAGACCCGGGAAATCGGCCAGTGGGCCGCCGCCAAGGGCCTGTGGGTCATCACCGACGAAATCTACGAGCACCTGACCTACGACGGCGTGCCGTTCACCTCCATCGCCACCGCCGTCCCGGAGCTGGGCGACCGCGTGGTGATCCTGAACGGCGTCGCCAAGACCTATGCGATGACCGGCTGGCGCGTGGGATGGATGGTCGGCCCCGCCGATGTCATCAAGGCCGCCACCAACCTGCAGTCGCACGCGACGTCGAACGTCTCCAACATCTCCCAGATGGCCGCACTGGCCGCCGTCGCCGGCCCGCTGACGGCCGTGGATGAGATGAAGGTGGCCTTCGACCGCCGCCGCAAGGCCATGGTGGCCGGACTGAACGCCATCGAGGGCATCGACTGCCCCACCCCGCACGGCGCGTTCTACGCCTACGCCGACGTCCGCGGCCTGCTGGGCAAGGAGCTGGGCGGCATCCGCCCGGCAACCTCCGCCGAGCTGGCGGCGCTGATCCTGGACAAGGTGGAGGTGGCAGTGGTGCCGGGCGAGGCGTTTGGCCCCAGCGGCTATATCCGCCTGTCCTACGCACTCGGTGACGCCGACCTGGCCGAGGGCGTTGCCCGCCTCCAGGAGTTCCTGGGCACCGCGAAATAGTCCCCAACCGCACCCTCGCCTCGCACGCTCGGCCAGGGAACCCTGCGGCCGTGGGCCCTAAATCTGTGGCGCGGCACTTGCTCGAATGACGCATCTTTCGAGCAAGTGCCGCGCCACAGTTGTTTCTAGAGAAGGCGGCGGTCGGCGGCCCAGCGGGTGAGTTCGTGCCGGGAGGAGAGCTGGAGCTTGCGCAGCACCGCAGAGACGTGCGTTTCCACCGTCTTGACGGAGATGAACAGCTCCTTGGCCACCTCCTTGTAGCTGTAGCCGCGGGCGATCAGCCGCATGACCTCCAGCTCCCGGGCCGACAGCCTGTCCAACTCGTCCTCCACCGCCACATCCGCCGTGCCGAAGGCGTCCAGCACAAAGCCCGCCAGCCGGGGCGAGAAGACGGCGTCGCCCCCGGCCACCCGGCGGATGGCGTCCGAGATCCCGTCGCCGGAAATGGTCTTGGTGACATAGCCCCGGGCTCCGGCACGGATCACTGAGACCACATCCTCGGCGGCGTCGGAGACGCTCAGGGCCAGGAACCGGGTGCCGCCCAGCAGCGCCGCGCAGCCGGCAATGACCTCACGCCCGCCGCCGCCGCGCCCGCCGGGCAGGTGCACGTCCAGCAGCACCACGTCCGGGGCCAGCGCTGTGACGGCGGCGATGGCCTCCTCCACCGTCCCGGCCTCCCCCACCACGGCGATGCCGGCGTCGAGGTCGGCCTTGATGCCGGAGCGGAAGATCGCGTGGTCGTCCACCACCACGATCCGGATGGGTCCAGTGGCGCCGGTCTGTGCCGGGGCGGAGGGTTCAGTCATGGTCGGGTGTTCCTTCGTTCTGGTGCTTGGTGGCGGGGAGCTTCAGCCGGACCTCTGTGCCGTCGGGCGAGCTGAGGATCTCGGCGGTGCCGCCGATGCGCGCCATCCGGCCGGTGATGGATTCCCGGATGCCCAGCCGGTCCGGGGCGACGGCGGCGGGGTCGAAGCCGGCCCCACGGTCCTTGATGAAGATTTCGACGGCATCGGCCCGGGCCTCGAGGTAGACCGAGACCGGGGTGCCGGCATGGCGGACGGCGTTGAGCACCGCCTCCCGGGTGGCCTGGACCAGCGGCTGCGAGCGTTCGGTCAGCACGGCGTCGCCCACGGCCACCACCTCCACGGCCGTCCCGTGAAGGTCCTCCAGCTCGGCGCAGACGTCCCGCACGGCAGTGCCCAGCTTGCCCGGCGACCGGGCGGCGTCCTGGTAGATCCATTCACGCAGCTCGCGCTCCTGCGCCCGTGCCAGCCGGGTGACGTCCTGCGGGGAGCCGGCGCGCTTTTGGATCAGGGCCAGGGTCTGCAGCACGGAGTCGTGCAGATGGGCGCCGATCTCGGCGCGCTCGGCCTCGCGGATGCGCCCGGCGCGCTCCTGCTGGAGGTCGTGCCAGAACCTGAGCACCCACGGTGCCAGGACCAGCCCGACGCCGGCCAGCACGCCCAGGGAGGCCAGCAGGGCCGGGGCCAGCTGGTCCCATGAGCCCGATCCGGCGACGATGATCAACACCCCCACGACGACGAGGACGATCCCGGCGGCAAAGCGCAGGACGCCCCAGGGCCGGTCCGCACCGGCCACGTTGAGCAGCCCGGCCCGCCGGGTGGCGTCCAGCTGCATCCACGCGAGCACCGCGCCGGCACCGATGACGGCCAGCGGAATGATGGTGCCCAGCGGCAGGTCCAGGCCCAGCTGGTTGCCCACCAGCAGGCTGGCGGCCACCAGCATCGCCGCACCGGCCAGCAGCTCGCGCACGCCCAGCGCCAGCCGTTGCCCCGCGGCATCGGCGATGCCGGCGTCGGGCCCGGGCCGCTCCGGGCCCGGCACCGGGGTGCCCGGGGTGCCCGGGGTGCCCGGGGTGCCCGCCGTGCCGCCCACTGCAGAAGTGTCCGCGGGTCCGCCCGCCGGAGCGGGGCGGAAAAGCTTGAGCCGGGGCTCGGCCGCGGTGCCCCCGGAGTCGACTGCGCCTTCGCCCCTGACCGGGACCAGCACCCACAGCCATGCGTAGAACAGGATCCCGGCGCCGAAGAAGAAGCTGCCGCCGACCAAAATGGCGCGCACCAGGCCCACGCGCAGGCCGAGGTGCTCGGCCAGTCCGGCACACACCCCGGCGATGATGCGCTCGGAGGAGCGGTAGAGTTTGGCGGCCATGCCACCATCCAAACACGATTCGCCCCTGCCGGCGGGCCCCGCGGACCGGGACCGGGGGTTGTTCAGGGTTGTTTCAGGGGAACCCCCGATACCCCGACGGCCCGGCGGTGGACAGGATGGAGGCATGGACAACAGCGTTGGCGGCCCGCAGGTGCCGCAGGACCCCCAGAAGATGTACGACGGCGGACCGGGCACCATGCCGGCTCCCCCGCCGCGGCCCGCCGCCGGCGGCTCCCGCTTCTTCACCTGGCTGCGCTCCCTGGGCGTGCGCCGCGGCGAGGAGCGCTGGATCGGCGGCGTTGCCAGCGGCCTGGCCGAGCGCTGGGGCATCGACCCCGTGATTGTGCGCGGGCTGGTGGTGGTGCTCTCGCTCTTCTTCGGCATCGGGGTGCTGGCGTACGGGCTCGCCTGGGCCCTGCTGCCCGAACCCGACGGGCGCATCCATGCCGAAGAGGCAGGGCACGGGCGCTGGAGCACGGGCATGACCGGCGCCGTGGTGTTCACCGCGCTGGGCCTGGCCAGCCCTGGCCGCGGTGTGGTGTTCGGCGCCCACGACGGTTGGTTCCCGTGGGGGCTGCTGTGGATTGGCGCCGTGGTGTGGCTGGTGGTCTGGGCCGTGAACCGGGACAAGCGCAGGAACGCCCCCGGTCCGGTCCCGCCGACGCCGCCGTACGCCGCCCCCTTCGCCGCGCCTGCCGCCGGGACCGCCGACTTCACGGCACCCTACGCCGCCCCCGCCGGGCCGTCAGCTGCCGGACCGCAGGGCGGACCGTGGGGCGGACCGTGGGGCCCGCCGCAGGGCCGGCCGCAGGATCCCGCCGCGCTGCCGTGGAACGGAACCGAGGCGTTCACCGCCACGGCCGGGCGCGTAGGGGCCGGCGTCACCGACTGGAGCAAGCACACGCTGGGCCCCGAGGGCCCGCTCGGGCCCAACGGGCCGCTGGCACAGCGCCGCCATCCGCGCTGGGGCGCGGGCACCGTCGCCCTGGCCCTGGGGCTGGCGCTGCTGGCCGGCGCCACGGTCCTGCTGCTGGACTCCGCCGCCATGCTGCGGCTGGGCGGCTACGGCCTGGCCACGGCTCTGGCCGCGTCGGCCGGCGTGCTGGGGCTGTGCGTGGTGGTTGCCGGGTTCCTGGGCCGGCGCTCCGGCCTGCCGGGGTTCCTGGCCGTGCTGGCATTGGCCGCCGCCGTGGCGCTCAGTGTGGTGCCGGCGTCGGGCAGCTGGACACTGGCCCGCAGCCAGACCTGGCAGCCGGTGGGCATCGTGGCCGCGGAGAATGGCTTCACCGCCGCCGCCTCCCACGCCACGGTGGACCTGACCCGGCTGGGCAGCGCCCCGCTGGCCCAGGAGGTCTCGGTCCCCGTCACGCTGGCGGCCTCCGAGGTGGACATCGTGGTCCCCGCCAACGTGCCGGTGACCATCGAGAGCCAGCTGGTGGCCAGCAGCATTTCCTACAACGGCCAAAAGAGCCAGAGCCTGGCCCCGGGCGCCGCCAGCATTTCCCTGAACCCGCAGGCCACCGGGCACCGGTTGACCATTGTGCTCCGGGGCGCCGCCGGGTCCATCACCGTCACCACGTCCGGGGCCGGTGCCCCCGCCAGCCCCACCGCGATTGGAGTCCTGAAATGACCACCCCCGAGTCCGACGGCACCACCCTCCCGTTCCCCGGCTCCGCGCCGGCGGCCCCCGCCACGGAGCCGGTTCCCGCCCCGGCGCCCGGATCCGGGGCTCCCGCACCCATGGCTCCCGGCTCCAAGGATCCCGCCCCCGGGGACCCCGCGGACCGGAAGCCGCTGCCACTGGTGGGCACCGTGGTCTGGGGGCTGGTCCTGGCGTTCCTGGCCCTGCTGACCATCGTGGTGCGGCAGAGCGGGATCGTGCTGGACCTCGGACAGACACTGATCTGGCTGTTGCTGGGCGCCGGCCTGGCGATGGTGGTCGGCGGCGCCCTGAGCCTGGGGCGCCGGAAACGGTAGCGGCGACGGCGGCCGGCTGCGGGACCCGGACGGGCCCGGCGGCCGGCCGCCGTCGTGCCCGGAAGTGTCCGGAAGCGTCAGGAAGTGTCCACCCAACGGGCACGGGTTGCCCGGATCACATGAGGGTCTAAAATCACTAGGGGAGCTCAATGGGGTGCTCTGGCCAAGATCGATCAATTGACTACACACATCCCAGAAGGACCCTCTTGCCATGAAAATTGGAATTCTCACCAGCGGCGGCGACTGCCCCGGACTCAATGCCGTGATCCGCGGAGCCGTGCTCAAGGGCATCAAGGTCCACGGGCAGGAGTTTGTGGGCTTCCGCGACGGCTGGCGCGGCGTGGTGGAGGGCGACATCATGGACCTGCCCCGCCAGAGCGTCCGCGGCATTTCCAAGCAGGGCGGCACCATCCTGGGCACCTCGCGCACCAACCCGTTCGAGGGCAACGGCGGCCCCGGGGTCATCAAGGCGCACATGGACCGCCTCGGCATCGACGCCATCATCGCCATCGGCGGCGAGGGCACCCTGGCCGCCGCCCAGCGCCTCACCGACGCCGGCCTGAAGATCGTGGGCGTGCCCAAGACGGTGGACAACGACCTGGACGCCACCGACTACACCTTCGGCTTCGACACCGCCGTCCAGATCGCCACCGAGGCCATCGACCGGCTGCGGACCACCGGCGAATCCCACCACCGTTGCATGATCGCGGAGGTCATGGGCCGCCACGTGGGCTGGATTGCCCTGCACTCCGGCATGGCCACCGGCGCCCACGCCATCCTCATCCCGGAGCAGAAGACGTCCCTGGAACAGATCGCCACCTGGGTCAACGAGGCGCATGAGCGCGGCCGCGCGCCCCTGGTGGTCGTCGCCGAGGGCTTCGTGCCGGACCACCAGGATTCGGCCCACTCCGAACGCGGCCTGGATGCCTTCGGCCGCCCGCGCCTGGGCGGCATCGGCGAGCAGCTGGCCCCGCTGATCGAGGAAATGACGGGCATCGAGACCCGGGCCACGGTGCTGGGCCACATCCAGCGCGGCGGCGTGCCGAGCGCCTTCGACCGCGTGCTGGCCACCCGCCTGGGCATGGCCGCCGTGGATTCGGTGGTGGAATCCCGCTGGGGCACCATGGTGTCGCTCAACGGCACCGAGATCGAGCATGTGCCCTTTGCGGAGGCGCTGGGCAACCTCAAGACCGTCCCACAGCACCGCTACGACGAGGCCGCCATCCTGTTCGGCTGACCCCGTTCGGCCGCGGCCGCAGGCCGTCTCCTCCGCTGCCGCCTGGTCCGGGCCCCTTTGTGGGGCCACAAGGCCAGGCGGTAGCGTTGTTTCATGACCTTTGACCCGCGCAGTGCCGCCATTGTCCACCTGGCCTGGGAGCGGGCGCTGGGGCTCGACGACGGCGTGCTGGCCGCCGCCGATGGCCGGCGGGTGTGCCACGCCGTCGAGGACGCCAGGTCCGTGACATTCGTGCGGCTGTGGGGGCAGTCGGCGCTGGTGGGCCCGCCGGCCGTGCTGGCGGCCGCGGCGTCCCTGGAGGACGCCGACCTCACCGACCATGCCACGCTGCTGGCCCTGACCCGCGGGCTGGGCGGCACGGGCCTGGGCACGTCCTCGATCTACGTGGCGGACGATCTGCCGCTGCTCCAGCCCGCCGCCGAGATCACCGTCAGCCACGGCAATCCCGAGGCCGTGGAGCTGGAGTCCCTCTGCCCGCCCGACGACGCCAACGAGGTCCACCTCTCGGCCCTGGAGCACAAGTTCACGGTGATGGTCGACGGCGGACCGGCCGCCTGCGGCGCCTACACCGAGTGGGGCGGCTTTCTGGCCGCCCTGGGCGTGCTCGTGGCACCCCCCTGGCGGCACCAGGGCCTGGGCCTGCTGGCCGCCTCGATCGCGGCCCACGAGGCCCTCGCCGCCGGGCTGGTGCTCCAGTGGCGGGCGGACATGTCCAACACCGCCGCCAATGCCCTGGCCCGCTCGCTGGGGCTCAGCTGGGCCGGGACCCAGACGTCGGTGCGTCTGGGCTGACTGCCCCGCCGGGCATGGTGGCGGGAACGTTGACGGCCACGTCGGTGGCCTGCTCCACCGGACGCGGCTTGACGAAGAACACCGCGGCGGCCGCACCCAGCAGCACCACGGCCGCCGGCAGCAGGATTGACTGGCCCATCGCGGTGGAGAACCCTTCATGCAGCGCCGCTGGCAGTGCGCCCGCGAACTCCATGCCGTGGGTTCCTGATGCCGAGGGGCCGGCCGGCAGCTCCGCGGCCAGCCTCGACTGGATCAGGGCGGCGATGGCGGCGCTGCCGAGCACCGAACCGATCAGCCGGGTGGTGTTGTAGACACCGGCTCCGGCACCGGCCTCGTGCGGAGACAGGTTTCGGGTGGCAGTGGTGGCCAGCGGCGCCCAGATCCCGGAGGAGGCAATGCCCGTCAGCGCACTGGGCAGCAGGAACAGCCAGATGGGGGTGTCCGGGGTGATCAACATCGAGTTCCAGGCCAGCGAGAGCGCCATCAGCAGCAGCCCGGTGGTGGCGATGTAGCGGGGGTTGACCCGGTCCACCAGCTTGCCCACGAAGGGTGCCAGCACGCCGGCCAGCACCGCCATGGGAACCAGCATCAGGGCGGACTGGGTGGGGGTCAATCCGCGCACCAGTTGGTAGTAGAACACCAGCGGCAGCGCCATCCCCGTCATGGTGAAACCGACGGTGGTGATGGCGGCGTTGGCGAGGGAGAAGTTGCGGTCCCGGAACAGGTGCAGCGGCAGCAGCGGCTCGCCCTTGTTGCGCGTCTGCCAGAAGAGAAAGAGCCCCAGCACCACAACACCGGCAATGATCAACCCCGGCACGGTGATGGGGCCGGTGATGGTGCCCCAGTCATAGGTGGCGCCCTCCTGCAGGCCGAACACCAGCAGGAACATGCCAATGGCGCTCAGGACTACGCCGAGGATATCGAACTTGTGCGGGTGGGTGCTCAGGGTCGGCACCAGGCGCCAGGCCAAGAGAAAGCCAACAATGCCCACCGGCACGTTGACGAAGAAGATCCATTCCCAGCCCAGCGAATCCACCAGCACGCCGCCCAGGATGGGGCCCACCAGCATGGCGACGCCGGCCGTGGCGCCCCAGAGGCCCATGGCCGGACCGCGCTTGTCGGCCGGGAAGATGCGGGTGATCACTGCCATGGTCTGCGGCGTCATCAGGGCCGCGCCAAAGCCTTGGACGGCGCGGGCCGCGATCAGGGTGCCGATGTCGCCGGAGAACCCGCACCACAGCGAGGCCAGGGTGAAGATGACCAGGCCGGCAAGGTAAAGCCGTTTGGGGCCGAACCTGTCCCCCAGCCGCCCCGTGATCAGCAGCGGCACGGCGTATGCCAGCAGATAGGCGCTGGTCACCCAGATGACCGCGTTGATGTCTGTCTTCAGGCCCTCCATGATTTTGGGGTTGGCCACCGAGACGATGGTGGTGTCGATCAGGATCATGAAGAATCCGACCACCAGCGACCAGAGGGCGGGCCAAGGCTTTGCGATGTGTTCCATGCTGTTCCTTTTTCTCTGGTGGAAATCCGGTGGAACCTTGGGTGGATCCCTAGCGTGGGGCGCGGAGGAACCCGGTGGCGCGCCCCACCACCTGGCCGGCGTCGGGAGCCACAATGACCTCCTGGGCGGCCACGTACAGCTCGCCGCCGTCGTCCACCGTCAGCTCGGCCGCCGGATCGACGGTGCGCTTGATGACGGCCAAGGCGATGGGACCCATTTCGTAATGCTGGGCCACGGAGGTCACTGTGCCCACGGTGCGGCCGCCGGCGGAAACGCTGCTGCCGGGGGCCGGCAGGGTGTGCTGGGAGCCGTCCAGCTGCAGGAACACGAGCCGGCGCGGCGGGTGGCCTAGGTTGTGCACGCGGGCGATGGTCTCCTGGCCCTTGTAGCACCCCTTGGCCAGGTGCACGGCGGTGCGCAGCAGGTCCAGCTCGTGCGGGATGGTCTTCTCGTCCGTCTCGGCGCCGCGGCGGGGACGCCAGGCGGCGATGCGCAGGGCCTCGGCGGCCCAGACACCGGCCAGCGGGCGATCGCCGACGGTGGCCGCCAGCTCGGCGGCGGGCACCAGGTACTCGAACCAGGTGCGGTCGCGGCCGGGGTGGCCGTCTTCGGGGACCACGGCATAGCTGTAGCCGCCCGCCGACACCGCGGGCCACGGATCCTTCCAGCGCAGCAGCGAGTCCCATTCGGGCACCTCGTGGGCGCTGCCCAACACGGCGAAGGCGTCCGACACATCGGCCACTTCCACGCGCAGCATGAACTTCATCGAGGCCAGCCAGGCGGCCAGCGGTGCGGCCTCCTCGTGCTCGACGATCAGCCAGGTGGTTTCGCCGTCGTCCACCACGCGGGCGTCGTATTCGATCCGGCCCTGGATGGTGAGCAGCAGCAGCTCGGTGCCCACGCCGGGTGCCAGGGTGGTGAGCTGCTGGGAGGAGAGGGTGTTTAGCCAGCTGAGCCGGTCCGGCCCGGTGACGGTGACCACGCCGCGGTGCGAGAGGTCGACGACGGCGGTGCCGGCGGCTCCGTGGACACCGGCCAACAGGCGCTGCTCGCGGATGGGATCGGAGTAGTGCGCGGCGACGCCGGCATCCAGGCCGCCGGCCTCGACGGCTCCGTGGCGGGACAACAGCGGGCTGGTGTAGGTCATAGCGATGCCAACGTCTCTTCGGTAGGGCGTATTCCCGCCCGCCGCGGCAGGCGCGCGCAGCGCCGTGCCGGGAGCGTGCCGGAGCGGCGCCGGCCCGGTGGCCGGCGCCGGGTGCTAGGGCGCCTTGGCCAGCGCGGCCGAGGCGTGTGCGGCCAGTTCCTTGCCGTTGGCCGCCACATCCCAGCGCCAGTACAGGTCGCCATTGACCAGGCCGAAGATGCGGGTGGCCGCGGTGTAGTCCTTGGAGCCGGCGCCGCGCATGACGGCATCGGTGGCCAGCTGGATCTGCGGCCCCTTGATCTGGCCGTAATAGAGTTCGGCGATGCCGCCGGGGTGCACGATGGTGGCCGTGATGTCGAAGCCGCCGTCGGCATTGCGCAGCTTCTCGACGTCGTCGGCCGTGGTCAGCGCGGGGACGATGCCGGCCGGGATCAGGCCCGGACCGCCGTCGGCGTCGTTGAGCTTGCGGTCCAGCGCCCAGAAGCCCGTCTCGATGGAGAGCGGGCGCAGCACAGTGCCCTCGCCGTCCGTCAGCCAGCTCTCCGCGGTGTAGTGCAGGAACGGCTGGCCGTTGGTGGTGAAGGTGACGAGCTGCTCGAAGTGCTCGTCCTCGGCCTCGCCGGAACCCAGCCGGCCACTGCCGCGCCAGCTGCCCAGCAGCCAGGACAGCGGGACGAGCTCGGGGGTCAGATCCGTGGGGATTTCAATAGGCATGGTGTGGCCTCAGGCGTGCAGAGTGACGGTGCGCGGCGGCAGCGTCTACTTCTGGCCCTTGAACAGGCGCCAGACAACCAGGCCGGCGAACCACGCCATGGAGAGGCTGGCAACAACCAGCAGGCAAATGAAGAAGATTTCCAACCCAAGTACTGACATGTCGCCATCCTATCGTGATCTGTTGCGGCGTTAGGTGATCAACAGCTTATCGACGAAATACACCAGTGCGCCCAACGAGGCGACGGGTGCGACGCCCATGGCCAGCGCGCCCGGGACCGAGCGCGGTGCACCGGCCAGGGTGCCCAGCCGGCGGAAGGCCAGCACGACGGCGGCCACCACCAGCCCGACGATGGCCGCCGGAACCACCTGGATCTCTGAAAACAGCAGGGCCGCGAGCGGACCGGCCAGCGCCGCCAGCACCAGTCCCAGCGGTGTCACCACGCGGTCAGGCCAGCGGATCAGGCCCACCAGCAGCGCCACCAGGGCCGCGGCCCCCGTGACCAAGGTCATAGCGCCGTCGCCGGTGAAGCGGTGGGCGGCAATCCAGCCCGAGCCCAACGCGGACATGGCCACCCCGGCCCCGGCGCCCAGCGTGGACTCCAGCCGGTGGACCTGCCCGGTGCCGCGGACCAGCTGGACCACAAAGACCGAGCCCAGACCCAGTGCAATGAAGATCGGGACATGGACCAGGAAACCGGGGCCCTCGGTGAGCGCTGCGGCCACGGCCGAGCCGGTGCCGGCGAGCGCGATGATGGTGCCCAGCGTCTTCTTCGCCGGAATGCCCAGGTAGTACGGCCAGCCGAGGCCGAAGATGGCGGCCAGCAGCACGCCGACGCCCACCCGCAGGCCGAGCGCGCTGTAGGAGCTGGCAATGACGGCGGCCAGGGCCACAATCGGGGCTAGGCCCGTAATCCATGACTTCACGCATCCAATCCTGCCTTAATGATTGCCGTCGCTGGGGAGGGTATGCCGGTACACTGTGGAACAACCCCTCCAGCGGGTCTCCCGCGGGTTTTCCTGTTCGGGAGGCGTGTCGGTGGGGGATGACGCTCAAAGACGCGCACCACGCTCTTTGGAGGAACACATGTCGCAGATTCTGTTATTGACCAACAGCCCGGGGTCATCGGTTGAGATCCTGCCCGCGCTTGAGCTGCTGAGCCACCGCGTCCACATCCTGGCCGCCCAGCCCACGGCGCTGCTTGAGGCGGACCCCTGCGATGTGGTTATGCTCGATGCCCGCAAGGACCTGGTGGGCGCCCGGTCGCTGACCCAATTGCTCCGTGCCACCGGCGTCGGCGCCCCGTTGATCCTGATCCTCACCGAGGGCGGCATGGCGGCCATCTCCGCCAACTGGGCCGCGGACGACATCATCCTGGATTCCGCGGGGCCCGCGGAGGTTGAGGCCCGGCTGCGGCTGGCCATGACGCGCAAGAGCCCGGCCGCGGACGAGACCAGCCACGAGATCCAGGCCGCCGGCGTGGTGATCGACGAGGGCAGCTACACGGCCCGCGTCAACGGCGAGATCCTGAACCTGACCTATAAGGAATTCGAGCTGCTGAAGTACCTGGCCCAGCACCCGGGCCGCGTGTTCACCCGCGCCCAGCTGCTCAACGAGGTCTGGGGCTACGACTACTACGGGGGCACGCGCACGGTGGACGTCCACGTGCGGCGGTTGCGGGCCAAGCTGGGCTCGGACCACGAGCACCTGATCAGCACGGTGCGCAATGTGGGCTACCGGCTCACCATCACCCGCGTCCCCGACGACGAACTCACCGACGCCTGACCCTTCATCTGTGCGACAGTAGTTGCTTCATCCAGGCGCGTGGGCCCACAGCGGCGAGGGGCCGAAGCGAGCTTGCGAGCTTTGGGAGCCGCTGGGGAGCAACTACTGGTGCACAGATATTAACGCAGAAGGCCCGCTCCAGGTGGAGCGGGCCTTCTGCGTTGGTGGAGGACATACGGGTTGAACGTATCGCGGGCACCCCGGTGGTGCATCCCCCTCGACTGCGGAATCCCTTGCGGGCCCCGAAGCTGCGTTCCACTCTAGGCCACCGGCCGCCGGGGATGCAAACCGCTGGCGCGGGAGGCGGTGGCCGACGGCGGTGGCTGCCGATAGGCTGTGGCCATGAGCCCCGCGAAGAGTGAGAACTGGCCGGTAGTGGTGTGCGACGGCGCCCCGGATCCCCAGCTGCGCCGCGACATCGACGCCCTGGTGGCGGCCGCGGCGGAGTCCGACGGCAATCCGCCCCTGTCCGAGCAGACCCTGGTGGAGCTGCGCGGCGCCGGGGACGGCACCGCTGACGTGCTGACGCTGGCCACCTACGCCCCGGAGGAGCATTCGCACCCCGCCACCGCCGCCGACCTGGCCGGCGTCGCCGTCGTTATCTCGCACGGGGACGCGGGCGTGCTGGAGGTGGTGGTGCACCCCACGTACCGCAACCAGGGCGTGGGCGCACAGCTGGTGGACAAGCTCAAGGCGCACCGCGGCCTGCAATCGTTGACGGCGTGGTCGCACGGCAACCACGAGGCCGCCGCGGACCTCGCGGCCCGCTACGGTTTCGCCTCCATCCGCGAGCTCTGGCGGATGCGCCTGGTCCGGCCGGCGCAGGGGCATGCACCGCTGCCGGAACCGGCCCTGCCGGCGGGCGTCACCCTGCGCGCCTTTGTGCCGGGCCAAGACGAGGATGCCTGGCTGGCGGCCAATGCGGCAGCCTTCGCCCACCACCCCGAACAGGGCGCGATGACCGCCGCGGACCTGCACGCCCGGATGGCCGAGCCCTGGTTTGATCCGGCGGGCTTCTTCCTGGCCACCGACACCACCGAGGCGGGCGCCGGGCGCGTCCTGGGCTTCCACTGGACCAAGGTGCACCCGGCCATGGGTCCGCACCCGGCCATGGGCGAGGTCTACGTGGTGGGCGTTGCCCCCGAGGCCCAGGGCGCCGGGCTCGGCAAGGCCCTGACCATTGCCGGCATCACGCACCTGCAGCAGGCCGGGCTGGCCGCCATCATGCTCTACGTGGACGCGGACAATGCCGCCGCCGTCGCGCTCTACAAAAAGCTCGGCTTCACCCGCTGGGACGCCGATGTCATGTACGGGCCGATCCAGTCCTGATCGGCGCGGAACGATTGTAGGGTTGGTTCCGGACGTATTTTCTACAAGGGAGCCCCCATGAAACCCGAATCCGCCGGTCCGTCGCAGATTGCTGCGTCGCTGGGAGCTGAGCGCTTTGGCTCCTCGGAGGTTCCGGCGGCGCGCGCCACCGAGGACCGCATCGACATCCCCGAGTTCGCCCCGAACCTCGTCCCGGCCGGCGATGTCACCCCGGACCGCTTCCTGGACCGCGAGCTGAGCTGGCTGGCCTTCAACTCCCGCGTGCTCGAACTCGCCGAAGATCCGGACCTGGCGCTGCTTGAACGGGTGAACTTCCTGTCCATCTTCGCCTCCAACCTCGATGAGTTCTTCATGGTGCGCGTGGCCGGCCTCAAGCGCCGCATCGCCGCCGGCCTGGCCGTCCCCTCCCCCGCCGGGCTGAGCCCCATGGAGGTGCTGGACCAGATCAGCGAGGCCGCCCACGAGCTCCAGGCGCGGCATGCCCACGTCTTTGCCGACCAGATCCGGCCCGCCCTGGCCTACGAGCACATCCATCTGGTCCACTGGGACGAGCTGGACGAGGGCGCCAAGGAAGCACTGGGCATCATGTTCCGGGAAAAGGTCTTCCCGATTCTGACGCCGCTGGCCGTGGACCCGGCCCACCCCTTCCCCTACATTTCCGGGCTGTCCCTGAACCTCGCCGTCGTCGTCCGCAACCCGGTCAGCGACAAGGAGCTCTTTGCCCGCCTGAAGGTGCCGGACCAGCTGCCGCGGCTGGTGTCGGTTGACGGCCCGCGCGCCGGGACAGTGCCGGGGCGCGTGGCCCGCTTCATCCCGCTCGAAGAGGTCATCGCCGAGCACCTGGACAGGCTCTTCCCCGGCATGGAGGTCCTCGAGCACCACACCTTCCGGGTGACCCGCAACGAGGACCTCGAGGTGGAAGAGGACGACGCCGAGAACCTGCTGCAGGCGCTGGAGAAGGAACTGCTGCGCCGCCGGTTTGGCCCGCCCGTCCGCCTCGAGGTGACCACCGACATCAACCCCAACATCCGCGCCCTGCTGGTGCGCGAGCTGGACATTGAGGAATCCGAGGTCTACGCGCTGCCGGCGCCGCTGGACCTGCGCGGCCTTTCCGTCATCGGCGGGATCGACCGCAACGACCTGCGCTACCCCAAGCATGTGGCGCACACGTCCCGGTACCTGAACGAGTCCGAGACGGCCAAGGCTGCCAACGTCTTTGCCGCCATGCGCCGCCGCGACATCCTGCTGCACCACCCCTACGATTCCTTCTCCACCTCGGTCCAGGCGTTCCTGGAGCAGGCCGCGGCGGACCCCAAGGTCCAGGCCATCAAACAGACCCTGTACCGCACCTCCGGCGACTCCCCCATCGTGGACGCGCTGGTGGATGCGGCCGAGGCCGGCAAGCAGGTGCTGGCGCTGGTGGAGATCAAGGCCCGCTTTGACGAGCAGGCCAACATCTCCTGGGCCCGGAAGCTGGAGCAGGCCGGCGTGCACGTGGTGTATGGCATCGTGGGCTTGAAGACGCACTGCAAGCTCTCCCTGGTGGTGCGCCAGGAGCAGGACGGCCTGCGCCGCTACTGCCACATCGGCACCGGAAACTACCACCCCCGCACGGCCCGCTACTACGAGGACCTGGGCCTGCTGACGGCGGACAACCAGGTGGGCGAGGACCTGTCCAAGCTGTTCAACCAGCTCTCCGGCTACGCCCCCAAGTCCACGTTCAAGCGGCTGCTGGTGGCCCCGCGGTCGGTCCGCTCCGGCCTGATCGACCGGATCGAACGCGAAATCACCAACAAGAAGGCCGGGCTGCCAGCGCGCGTGCGGATCAAGGTCAACTCCATGGTGGACGAGGCGATCATCGATTCCCTGTACCGGGCCTCGCAGGCAGGCGTGCAGGTGGACGTCATTGTCCGCGGCATCTGCTCGCTGCGCCCGGGCGTGCCGGGGCTCAGCGAGAACATCACCGTCCGCTCGGTCCTGGGCCGGTTCCTGGAGCACTCGCGCGTCTTCACCTTCACCAACGGCGGGGACTACGTGGTCTACATTGGCTCCGCCGACATGATGCACCGCAACCTGGACCGCCGGGTGGAAGCCCTGGTGCAGCTGGGCAACGCCGAGGACATCGCCGAGGTCAACGCCCTGCTGGACCGCTACATGGACAACGGCACCGCCAGCTGGCACCTCGACAACGAGGGCCTGTGGACCCGGCACCACCTCTCCGAAGAGGGCACCGCGCTCAACGACGTCCAGTCGTGGCTGCTCTCCAGCCGTTCCCGGCAACGGACCGCCATCCGCCGCTGATGATTGAGACTGCAACGACGGGTCCCCTGGCCGTGGACGGCGACGGCGGCGGTGGCGGCACCATTGCGGTGCGTGCCGCCGGCGCCCTGTGCTGGCGCGTGAAGCGCAAACAGCTGGAGGTGCTGCTGATCCACCGCCCCCGCTACGACGATTGGTCCTGGCCCAAGGGCAAGCTGGACGCCGGGGAGACCATGCCCGAGTGTGCCGTGCGCGAGGTCCGGGAGGAAGTGGGGCTGGCCATCACCCTGGGCATCCCTCTGCCCGCCATCACCTATCCGGTGAAATCCGGCACCAAGGAGGTCCACTACTGGGCCGCCGAGACGGACGACCTCCCGCCCCTGCCCGACGGCAAAGAGGTGGACAGCGTCCTGTGGTGCCCGCCGGAGAAGGCCATGAAGCTGCTCTCCAGCGACTCCGACAGGCGCCCGCTCGAGGCGCTCGTGGCGGCCTTCATGGCCGGCACGCTGGCCACCTGGCCGCTGCTGGTCCTGCGCCATGCCAAGGCCAAGCCCCGCAGCGGCTGGACCCGCGCCGAGGGTGACCGCCCGCTGGCCGCCACCGGCCAGCGCCAGGCCCTTGCCGCTGCCCGGCTGCTGATGGTCTGGCATCCGGTGCGGGTGGTGACCAGCCCCTGGCTACGCTGCATTGCCACCGTCTCCCCGTACATCAAGGCCACCCGGGCCAAGGTGAAGGTCTTTGATGCCCTGACCGAGGCCAACCACGCCCGGCATCCGGGGAAGACGGCTGCGGTCATCGAGGCACTGGTCACCAAGCGCACCGCGGTGGTGCTGTGTACGCACCGGCCCGTGCTGCCGACGGTGCTGGCCAGCCTGGCCGGGCATATGGTGCCGGAGTTGGCGGCCACATTGCCCACCGAAGATCCGTACCTGGCCCCGGGCGAGGCCATCGTCTGCCAGGTCAGTGCGGGCGACAACCCCCGGATCGTCTCCGTGGAACGGCACAGACCCTACGACGACTAGGTCCTTGACTCGGGCATCGTTGTGCCAAACACTGGGTGGCAATGTGCGCAAAGTCGTTGGGGGACGCGGTGTTGGGGATCAATTGGTACGAAATGCTCATTTTGCTGGCGGCGGTGGGCGCCGTGGTGCTGTTTCTACTCACCCGCAGCGTCAGGGCGCCGGCCACCTGTCCGGGCTCGGCGGCCACGGCGGCCAAGCACTCGCTCCGGGTGGGCGTGGTGGCGTGGATGCTGAGCAGCCTCCAGGGCGCGGCCAAGGCCGGCACCCTCGACGCACCGCCGCTTCCCGGCGCCACCCCGGCACTGCCCCCGGGCGCCGTTCCGCTGGCCAGCCAGCTGGACCTGGCGGCCATCTTTTTCCCGGTCCTGGCGGTGCTCGCCGTCCACGCGCTGGGGCAGCTGCCCTGGCGGGCACCGGCGCACGGACCCCGGCGGGCGGCCCCGGAGCCGCGGCGGCGCGGCGATGTTGTCGAACCGGCCTTGGCCACGGTGGTGGCGGCAGTCTTCGCCCTGTCGGCGGGGTTCATCGCCTGGATCACCTTCCTGCCGGGATTCGCGGCCCGGGCAAATCCCTACGCCGGACCGCCAAACCCTGGGCCGGTGTCACCGGGGCGCGTCCCCGGCTGGCAGCTGGCCCTGCCGCTGGGGACAGCGCTGCTGGTGCTGGCCGCCGGCACCCTCCTGGTGCTGTGGCTGGTGGCGCGGCGGCAGCAGCGCGCGGGCCTGTCCGCGGCGCAGAACCGGGCCGTGCGGCGGATCGGCAGCAACCGCCTGCTGCGGGTCAGCGCCACTGTCGCGTCCGGACTGGGCGTGGTGGCCGGCAACTACGCCGCCATCCCGGTCCCCGGCAGCAGCCCCGGGAGCACCATCTACCCCGCGGCGATCGCCAATGTGGCAGTGCTGGTGGCGATGCTGGTGTGGAAGCCGCCAGCCCTGGATTCTTCCCTGGCGGACGATGTGCACGTCCGCCCGTCCGGCGGCACCGGCCCGGCTTTCCCGGATGCGGGCTTGGGCCCGGCCTTCCCGGCCGCGGGCTTGGGCGCCGCCGCAAAACCGCGCGACGACGGCCCGGCCGCGGCCGCAAGGAGCTCCTCCGCGGCTCCCACGCTGGTCGCGGCCGGGGCCTCCGGCACCTTCGCCGGGCTGGCCCTTCTCCCCGCCGTGGGCCCCACCGGACCCATCGTGCTGGCCGCCCTGGCCCTGCTGGGCGCGCTGGCGGTGCAGGAAACCGTGCTGCGGCGCGACTATGCCCGCCACGGGGCGCGCCCCGCACGGCTTGCCCGTCCGGTGCGCTGGCCGCTGCTCACCGTGCTGGCCGCCGTCGGCGTGCTGGTGGCCGCCGCCACCGTTGCCGGCCCCGCCCTGGCCGGCCTGTATGGACCGCCACAGGCCTGGCAGAGGCAGGGGTTCGGCGCGCTGGTGGTGCTGGCCGCCGTCGCCGGGTACACGGCGCTGGTGCTGGGGCGCCCACGCCTCCGCCACGCCACCGCGGCGCTGGATGACCTGCTGCGGCGCCGCTCGCTGTTCCGCGGGGCGCGCACCGCGGCGGCGGCGTTGCTGGCCCTGCTGGGCTCCCAGCTGGTCCAGCTGCCCGTCACCCTCGGCGGGCTGCCGTCCACGGACAGGGACCTCGTCAACGCCCTGGGCATCGTCGCGTTTGCCGCGGCGGCCGCGGTCATCGCCATTCCGGTCCGGTCTATTCCGGCCGAGTACTTTCCGCGGCACCCGGACCAGCTGCTGCCCCACCCGCCGGGCCCGCGGGAGGGGCGGTGAGCGCCAGGACCGGGCTGGGACCGGACGGAGCCGACCGGGGCCCGGCGAACGTGCCCAGTAGACTGGGTCCGTGAGCATTCCTACCCCGTATGAAGACCTGCTGCGCGACGTGCTGGCCCACGGCGCCGCCAAATCTGACCGCACCGGCACCGGGACGCGCAGCGTCTTTGGGCGCCAGATCCGCTTCGATCTGGCCGAGGGCTTCCCCCTCATCACCACCAAGCGCGTGCACTTCAAATCCGTGGCGCTGGAGCTGCTCTGGTTCCTGCGCGGGGACTCGAACGTGAAGTGGCTGCAGGAGCGCGGGGTCAAGATCTGGAACGAGTGGGCCGACGATGACGGCGAGCTCGGCCCGGTCTACGGCGTCCAGTGGCGCTCCTGGCCCACCCCGGATGGCGGGCACATCGACCAGATCGCCGCGCTGATGGAGTCCCTGGCGAGCAACCCGGATTCGCGACGGCACATTGTCTCCGCCTGGAACGTGGCCGAGGTGTCCACCATGGCCCTGCCGCCGTGCCACGCCCTGTTCCAGTTCTACGTTGCGCCCGGCGCGGACGGCCGACCGGGCAAACTCTCCTGCCAGCTCTACCAGCGCAGCGCGGACATGTTCCTGGGCGTCCCCTTCAACATTGCCTCCTATGCGCTGCTGACCATGATGGTGGCCCAGCAGCTGGGGTTGGAGCCGGGCGAGTTCATCTGGACCGGCGGCGACGTGCACATCTACGACGACCACGTGGAGCAGGTCACCGAGCAGCTCTCGCGCGAGCCGTACCCCTATCCCAAGCTGGCCTTCACCCGCCGCCCGGAGTCCATCTTCGACTATGATCTTGAGGATTTCGAGCTGGTGGACTACCAGCACCACCCGAGCATTAAGGCCCCGATCGCCGTATGAGCACCGAACCCGCCGCCGCGCCCACCCAGTACACGTTCAGCGCCCCGATCATCGGCATGGTGTGGGCGCAGACCACCGGGGGCGTGATCGGGCGGGACGGCGGCATGCCCTGGCACCTGCCGGAGGACCTGGCCCACTTCAAGAAGCTCACGCTCGGCCACCCGGTGGTCATGGGCCGCAAGACCTGGGAGTCCTTCCCCGAAAAGTACCGCCCGCTGCCGGGCCGGACCAACATCGTCATCAGCCGCCAGGCGGACTGGGCGTCCACTCCCGCGGCGGCCGGCGCCGTCGTCGTTCCTTCGGTGGAGGAGGCCCTGGTGGAGGCGCAGTTCTCCCCCGGCGGCAACGAGGTCTGGGTCATTGGCGGCGGCCAGGTCTTTGACCAGGTGCTCCAGGAGACCAACGTCGCCGTCGTCACGGTGATCAATTCCGACGCCGACGGCGACACCATGGCCCCCGCGCTGGGGCCGGAATGGTCCTTCCGCGGCGCCACCCCGGTGGAGGGCTGGCACACCAGCACCAACGGCACCGAATACCGCTTCACGCTCTGGGCCAAGGGCGAGTCGGAGTTCCAGGCGCCGGAGTAGGCCGCCGTCATGAAATTCGGGTGCGTGCGCTCAGCTGGCCTAAACTTGGGTCCATGACCTTGAACAGTGTTCCTTCCGTCGGCCTGGTGGGCTGGCGTGGCATGGTTGGCTCCGTCCTGATGCAGCGCATGCAGGAAGAGGGCGACTTCGCCAACATCAACCCCGTCTTCTTCTCCACCTCCAATTCCGGAGGTGCCGCCCCGTCCTTGACCGGTCCTGTCTCAGGGGAGACGGGCAAGCTGGAGGACGCGTTCGACGTCGAAACACTGAAAAAGCTGCCGATCATTGTCACCGCCCAGGGCGGGGACTACACCAAGCGGGTGCACACCGAGCTGCGCTCCGCCGGCTGGGACGGCCTGTGGATCGATGCCGCCTCCACGCTGCGCATGAACGACGATTCCATCATCGTGCTGGACCCGATCAACCGCTCCGTCATCGACGCCGGCCTGGCCGGCGGCACCAAGGACTTCATCGGCGGCAACTGCACCGTCTCCTGCATGCTCATGGGCCTGGGCGGGCTGTTCAAGAACGGCCTGGTCGAGTGGGGCACCTCCATGACCTACCAGGCGGCCTCCGGCGGCGGCGCCCGGCACATGCGCGAGCTCCTGACCCAGTTCGGCACGCTCAACAGCGAGGTCGCCACGGAACTGGACGACCCGGCGTCGGCCATCCTGGACATCGACCGCAAGGTGCTGGCCCACCAGCGCGGCGGCGTGGATGCCACCCAGTTCGGCGTGCCGCTGGCCGGCTCCCTGATCCCCTGGATCGACGCGGACCTGGGCAATGGCCAGTCCAAGGAGGAGTGGAAGGCCGGGGTGGAGACCAACAAGATCCTGGGCACCACCGCCGAGAACCAGATCATCATGGACGGCCTGTGCGTGCGCATCGGCGCCATGCGCTCGCACTCCCAGGCCTTGACGCTGAAGCTGCGCGAGGACCTGCCCGTGGCGGAGATCGAATCGCTGCTGGCCAATGACAACGAGTGGGCCAAGGTGGTGCCGAACACCAAGGAGGCCTCCATGGCCGACCTGACCCCGGTGGCCGCCTCCGGCACACTGGACATCCCGGTGGGCCGCATCCGCAAGCTGGAGATGGGCCCGGAGTACATCAGCGCCTTCACCGTGGGCGACCAGCTCCTCTGGGGCGCCGCCGAGCCGCTGCGCCGCATGCTGAACATCGCCACGGGAACCCTCTAGGGTCCCTGCCGCCGCGGCTTGTCCGCGAAACCGTGCCTTGCCCGCTTGGACGTTGTTGCCCGACGACGTTTAAGCGGGCAACGCACGTTTAAGTGGCCAAAAAGGTGGCGTAGGCGGCCGATGCCCGCTCCAGCCCCCGGCTCTGCGCACCGGTCAGCTCCGCAAAGGGTACGGGCACGACGGCGGCCCCGGCCTTTGCCGTCTGTGCCGCCTTGGTCCACGTTCCGGCAACCCGGCCGCCGGCGACGATGGTGGACCGGAACATCCCGTTGCCGCCCGGGACGATGGCCTGGGCGTGCTCGGGGGCGAGGGCGGCGCTGCGGTCCGCGTAGCCGAGCAGGAATTCGTCAAAGCCCGGCAGCAGCAGCAACGATTGCGCGCCCGGGACGTCCTTGGCGGCGAGCAGCTCCGCCGTCCCCGGGGACATCCAGGCGCTGGTGCCGTCCAGCTGGACCTCCACCAATGAGGACCGCACCGCGTCCAGACCGGCGCGGGCATCCGTGAGGGTGAGCTTTGTCCACCAGGCAAAGTCCTTGCATGTGGCCGGGCCGTGGCTGCGGAAATAGCGCAGCGCCAGCTCGGCCAGCGCCTCCCCGCGTTCCAGCACCCGGGGTGCGGTGATCCACCGGTCCATCAGCATGAACTTCTGCCCGGTGCCGTGGCTGGGGCCCTGCACCAGCGTGCCGGTGAGGCTCAGCAGCCAGATGAGGTGGATGCCGCGCTGCCCCGTGGTCTCCTGCCCCGCGGCCCGGAACGCGGCCATGATCTCGTCCCGGGAGGCCTCCCCCTGCCGCTCCAGCAGGGCGTGGGCGCCCTCCCGGGCCAGCTCGACGTCGCGGTCCGCAATGCCCAGCTGGCGGTGTCGAGCGGCCTGGCCGGTGACCATCCGCTCGCTCGTCAGGGCCAGGATCCAGCCCATGTCCTCCGCGGCGGCCAGGTGCAGGGTGCCGCGCATGGGCCATGACCTGACGATCTCCCCGGAATCCAGCGCGGCCGCGATATCGGAGCGCCCGGCCCCGGGCACGCGCAGCCCCACGGACCAGAGTGCGCCCGGGAGATCCTGGCCCTGCATGGCCGTCATCCAGCGCACGGCCTCGACGGGCTTGGTGAAACTGCTGCCCAGCAGCCGTTGGCTGGCCAGCCGCAGCCGGGCCACTGAAGCGAGCGTCAGGCGGGAGTCCATGGCCCTAATCTAAACGAAAACCGCGCCCCTTCGTCCCAGCCGCTCCCATTGCTCGCAGGTCCCCGGCCGTTCCCGCCGCTCGCAAGCTCGCGCCGGGTCCCTCACGGCCGTGGGCCCACGCAACGGGGCCCTCGCGACTGTGGGCCCATTCGCACCGGTTATCCGGCTGCGGATGGACCCACAGAGTTCGTTCTTGGAAGGAGGAGGAAGCTACCGGGTGCGGAGCTGGGCGGTGACGGGGCACTCGAAGGGATCGCGCTGGCCCAGGCCCACGCGGTTCAGGTAGCGCATCACGATCATGTAGGACTGGGCCAG
The DNA here is from genome assembly GCF_050156935.1 of Pseudarthrobacter sp. P1. Classification (NCBI taxonomy): domain Bacteria; kingdom Bacillati; phylum Actinomycetota; class Actinomycetes; order Micrococcales; family Micrococcaceae; genus Pseudarthrobacter; species Pseudarthrobacter sp. P1. The sequence goes on from NZ_CP189584.1 coordinate 2,299,900, forward strand.
GGTGGTCTCCGTGTACGGGATGCTGCGCTCGGCGCAGTAGGCACGGACCATCGGCTGGACCAGCTTGAGGTTCCTGGAGGACATCGTCGGGAACAGGTGGTGCTCGATCTGGTAGTTCAGGCCGCCCATGCCCACGTCCACCAGCCAACCGCCGGAAATGTTGCGGCTCATCAGCGTCTGGCGGCGCATGAAGTCGATCTTGACGTCCTTGGGCACCAGCGGCATGCCCTTGTGGTTCGGGGCGAAGGAGCCGCCAAAGTACAGCCCCAGCGCCAGTTCCTGGACGATGAGGAAGGCGGTGCCAAACACCGGGCCAAGGAACAGCAGGACAGCGATGGGGAATGCGATCAGGCGCACCACCAGCAGGGCGATCTCCACGCCGCGGTGCGGCATGGCGTGCGTGGTGTCCAGGACGCGGCGCAGGGAGCCGACGTGCAGGTCCAGCGCGGCCAGGGTCAGCAGCGGGAAGAAGAAGGCGCCCTGGCGTGCGGCGAACCACTTGGCAAACCCGGTCCGCTTGGCCGCGGACTCGGGGTCGAAGACCAGTGCCCCGGCCTCGATGTCAAGGTCGACGCCGATCTTGTTGGGGTTGGCGTGGTGCTTGCCGTGCTTGTTCATCCACCAGCCGTGGCTCAGCCCGACAAACAGGTTGCCGGTGATCAGGGCCGTCCAGGCGTTGGCCTTGGTGGAGGCGAAGATCTGCCGGTGGGCGGCGTCGTGCGAGAGGAAGCCCGTCAGGGCGCACATGATGGCGAAGAGGACGGCCGTGGCCAGCTGCCACCAACTCTGCCCGAGCATCACGAACATCACGCCGACGGCGGTGAAGCCCAGGCCCAGGCGGACCATCCGGCCCACGTACCAGGCAATCTCACGCTTCATCAGGCCGGCGGCACGAACCTCGTCGGTGAGCTGGATGAAGTCCGTAACGTGCCTGTCCCGGGCGGGCCGCGTGCGGCCGGCCGATGCGGGTCTGGACAGTGTTGCGGATGACATGAGAGCCCCTTCGTTGACGATTCCCCAATCTTCCATCAACGCTACGGAGCCCGGCCATCTGGCACATCACACCCCGGAACCGTCCTGGACCCCTACCGGGGTATGGGGTGGGGCGTCAGAGCGTGCAGCCGACCAGCACCGGTTCCGGGTGCAGGGTGATCCCAAAGGCGTCCTCGACGCCGGAGCGGACGGTGCGGGCCACGGCCAGCACGTCCTCGGCGGTGGCTCCGCCGCGGTTGGTGATGGCGAGGGTGTGCTTGGTGGAGAGCGACGCACGGCCGCCGGCCACGCCGTCGGGCTCCAGCCCAAAGCCCTTGGCAAAACCCGACCGCTCGATCAGCCAGGCCGCGCTGAGCTTGGCCTCGCCGTCGCTGCCGGCGGGGTAGCGCGGTGCGTCGGCCGGCAGCGTGGCGGCAACCCCGGCCGGCACGATCGGGTTGGTGAAGAAGGAGCCGGTGGAGAAGGTGTCCCGGTCCGCCGCGTCCAGCACCATCCCCTTGGCGGCGCGCAGGGCCAGCACCTCGCGGCGGACGTCCAGGGCGTAGGCGCGCTGGCCGACCTCCACACCCAGGGCCCGGGCCAGCTCGGCGTAGCGGATGGGGGCGCCCATCCGGCCCAGCAGCAGCTGGAACTCCACGGTGAGCACCACGTAGCGCGGCGAGCCGTTGTCGGTGGTGGCCTTGATGATCGAATCCCGGTAGCCGAACTTCAGCTCCGAGCTGGTGAAGGTCCGCACGGCGTTGCGGTCTCGGTCCCAGACACGCACGGCGGCGATGGTCTGCGAGACATCCGCCCCGTACGCCCCCACGTTCTGCACGGGCGTGGCGCCGGTGGAGCCGGGGATGCCGGAGAGGGCCTCCAGCCCGCTCCAGGCGTGCAGCACGCTCTGGTGCACAAAGTCGTCCCAGTTGTGGCCGGCCTGCACCACCACAGCGGCGCCGCCGCAGCTGTCCTCGGCGTTGACCGTGTATCCGGAACTGGCGATGTGCAGGACGGTGCCGTCGAAGCCGCCGTCGCCGACCACCAGGTTGGATCCGCCGGCCACAATCAGCAGCGGCGTGCCGGCGTCGTCGGCCTCCCGGACGGCGGCAATGGTCTCCGCCTCGGACTCCGCGCGGACATAGCCGGCGGCGGGTCCGCCCACGCCGAGGGTGGTCAGGGAACTCAGGAGGGTCTGCGCAGTCACCCCTCCAGACTACCGGTCGGCGTCCTGCGGGACGCTGGCCGCGGGCGTGCGGGGGTGGTGGACGTAGGGGGTGAGGATGAAGCCGACGGCCAGCATCACCAGCACGGCCAGCAGCGAATGCAGCACGCCCACGTGCTCGGCCAGCAGGCCCAGCAGCGGTGGTCCGCACAGGAAGGCGCCGTAGCCGATGGTGGAGACCACCGAGACGCGGGCCGCGGCGTTCTCCGGATCGTCGGAGGCCGCGGACATGCCCACCGGGAAGCCCAGCGAGGAGCCCAGGCCCCAGAGCACCAGGGCGCCCAGCGCCACCCACTGGTTGGGCGCAAAGACAAAGAGCGCCAGGCCGGCGATGGCGGTGCCGGCGCAGAAGCGCAGCACTGCCACCCGGCCGTACCTGTCCAGCAGCACGGTGCCGGCGAAGCGGCCCAGCGTCATGGCCGAGACGAACAGGCCGTAGCCCAGGGCGCCGATGGCATTGGTGGAGCCGTAGCCGTCGGCCATGGCCAGGGCCACCCAGTCCCCCGCGGCGCCCTCGGCCAGCGAGAGGCCCAGCACCAGCACGCCCAGCAGGAGTGTGCGCTTGTCCCGCCAGGCCGCCTTGATCCGGGCCTTGCCGTCCAAGGTTGGCACGGGGCCGTCCACGAGGGGGCTGTCCACGAGAGGGATGGGCCCGGTGGCGGGATCGGCGTTCAGGTCCGCCACCGTGTCCACCAGTTCCGGCCCGGCAGTGGTCCGCTCCGACTGGTAGTAGCCGGCCGCGATCCAGACCGAGGCGAGGACGACGGCGGCGGCGGCGGCAAAATGCCACAGCACCGGCAGGTGGATGGCCGCGGCCCCGGCGCCGAGCCCCGCGCCGAGCACTGTGCCCAGGCTGAAGGAGCCGTGCAGGCGCGGCATGATGTGCCGGCCCAGGGCGCGTTCGACGGCGGCACCCTCCACATTGGAGGCGGTGTTCCAGCTCGCCGTGCCCAGTCCAATGATGGCCAGTCCGGCGCCCACCACGCCCGCCTGGCCCAGCACCGTGGCACCCACGCCGGCCAGGCAGACGCCCACGGCAAACATGAGTGCACCCACGCGGGTGGTGCGGCGCGGCCCCAGCCGCAGGACAATGAGCCCCGACGCCGAGACGGAGGCAAACGCCCCCACCGTCATGCACATCAGCAGGATGCCGACGCTGCCCGGGCTCAGTGCGAGATCGTCCCGGATGGCGGGGATGCGCGAGACCCAGGAGGCAAACGCGACACCCGACGCCCCGTAGGTGGCGGCAACGGCATTGCGCCAGGACAGGACTCCGCTCACGCCATTTTGACGGTGGCTTGCGCCTTCATGAGGACCTTCTGGCCGCCGGCTGTGACGGTGAGGTCGATGCGGGCAGTGGAGTTTTCGGCGTCCAGGGCCCCGACGACGCCGGCCACCTCGATGACGGCGCCGGGCTCCAGGTCGGTGTCCTGCACCGGAACGGGCTTGGTGAAGCGGGTCTGGTAGCCGGTGACGGCGCCGGGGTCGCCGGCCCAGTCGGTGACCAGCTGCACGGCCGCACCCATGGTGAACATGCCGTGCGCGATGACGCCGGGCAGTTCCACGGAGGTGGCGAAGCGCTCGTTCCAGTGGATCGGGTTGAAATCGCCGGAGGCGCCGGCGTACTTCACCAGGTCCGCACGGGTCACCTCGATGGTGCTGGTGCCGATCTGCTGGCCTACGGAAAGTTCGGAGAATTCCACTACTGCCCCTCTCCACGGACCAGGATGGCCGAGATGGTGGTGGCCACCGGTTCCCCGGCCGCCGTCGAAATTTCTGCGCGGGTGGTGATCATGGCCCCGCCGCCCATGCCGCGGACCGAGTCCACGTGGAGCTCGGCCACCAGGGCGTCGCCGGCGATGATGGGGCGGTGGTGCGTGAAGCGCTGCTCGGCGTGCACCACGCGGGAGAAATCAATGCCGGACTCCGGGTCCTCGATCAGCTGGGCATCCGCGCGCTGCGCCACGATGATGGCGAACGTGGGCGGTGCCACGAGGTCGGCATGGCCCAGGGCGCGGGCGGCCTCGACGTCGAAATGCGCCGGGTGCGTGGCCTTGACGGCCCGGGCGAATTCGCGGATCTTTTCACGGCCGACGTCGTACGTCGCGCCCTTGGGGTAGCTGCGCCCCTGCAGCTCGGGATTGATACTCATGCCCCCAGCCTATCGTTCGGCTGCGGGGCCCCGCAGCTAGCGGCGGCCCAGTGACTTGAGGGCGGCGACGACGTCGAGCAGCGCCTGGACCTCGCCCTGCTGGGAGCCGTGGGGCGGCAGCCCAAAGAGCGCGGCGTTGTAGTACAGTCCGTCTCCGATGAGCATGATGGCCCGGGCGATGGCGGGGTCTCCGACGTCGGCCAGCACCAGGCCCAGCCACCTCTTGTGGAGTTCCTCGAAGGCGGCCCGGACGGAGTCGTCCTCACCCTGGGCCAGGCGCATGGCCGCCACGATGGTCCTGTCGAAGGCGGTGCTCTCGGTAAAGACGGACGTCCTCACGTAGTAGTCAGCTCCGCCGCGCGGGTCCGCCCCCATGAAGGCAAAGTCCTTTTCGGCCAGCTCGCGCAATTTGGCCACCAGTCCCGCCGTCAGCGCCTCGCGGCTCTTGAAGTGGTACAGCAGCCCGCCCTTGGAGACTCCGGCGGCGGCCGCCACGGCATCCAGGGTGGCCGCCCGCTCGCCGTCGCGGATGAGCAGGTCTTCAAAGGCCAGCAGCACCCGGTCGCGCGCCGTCGGTTGTGTAGTCATGCGTTCAAGCTTAGCGACAATTTTCACTGTACCGTCCAGACGGTTTACTGTACCGGCTGGACGGTATAGTATGAAGGGGACGGCCATTCGCCGCCGCTACCCTCCCCGAGTCCAAGGACAGCAGAAATGACCAGCCTCTCCGCCCCCACGGCACTTTCGGCAACCACGGCACCGCCGCGCGCCGGCCGCCGAGAGTGGAGCGCCCTTGCGGTGCTGATGCTCCCGGTGCTGCTGGTGGCCATTGACGGCACGGTGCTGGATTTTGCCATTCCGTCCATGTCCATGGCGCTAAAGCCCAGCGCCAACGAGCTGCTCTGGATCATTGACGTTTACCCGCTGGTCCTGGCCGGCCTGCTGGTGTCCATGGGCAGCCTGGCCGACCGGATCGGCCGGCGCCGGCTGCTGCTCATCGGCAGCCTGGGCTTCACCATTGTGTCGGTCTTCGCCGCCTTCGCCCCGACGGCTGGCGCCCTGATCACGGCCCGGGCCCTGCTGGGCTTCTTCGGCGCCATGCTGATGCCCTCCACCCTCTCGCTCCTGCGCAACACCTTTGCCGACGCCACCCAGCGCCGCACCGCCGTGGCCATCTGGGCGGCCTGCTTCTCCGGCGGCGCCGCCCTGGGCCCGATCGTGGGCGGATTCCTGCTGGAAAACTTCTGGTGGGGCTCTGTCTTCCTGCTCTCCGTGCCGGTGCTGATTCCGTTGCTGGTGCTGGGCCCGATCTTTCTCCGCGAGTCCAAGGACCCCAACCCGGGCCGCATCGACCCGGTCAGCATCGTCCTGTCCTTCGCCGCCATGGTGCCGGCCGTCTTCGCCATCAAGATGCTGGCCCAGGAGGGGTTCACCGTCACGGGCCTGGCCATGCTGGTGGGCGGCCTGGCCCTGGGTGTGCTCTTTGTCCGGCGCCAGCTGCGCCGCAGCTCCCCCATGCTTGACGTGCGGCTGTTCCACAACCCCGTCTTCAGCGGTGCCGTGCTGGTGAACCTGCTGAGCGTGTTCTCGCTGGTCGGCTTCCTGTACTACGTCTCCCAGCACCTGCAGCTGGTGGCGGGCCAGTCCCCCACCCAGGCGGCCTTCACCCTGGTCCCCGGCCTGGTCATCTCCATCGTCACCGGCCTGCTCGCAGCGCCGCTGTCCCGCAGGATCCGGCCCGCCTCCCTGGTAGCCGCCGGCCTGTCGCTCAACGCCCTCGGTTTCGGAGCGGTCATGTTCAACAGCTCCGGCTCCGTGGCCGGGCTGATGGTGGCCTTCGCCCTCCTGGGCGCCGGCGTCGGCATGGCCGAGACCATTTCCAACGACCTCATCCTCTCGGCGGCCCCGCCGGCCAAGGCGGGAGCGGCGTCGGCCATCTCGGAAACGGCGTACGAGGTGGGCGTCGTGCTGGGCACGGCGGTGTTGGGCAGCCTGTTGGCTGCCGCCTACCGGGCCAACGTGGTGCTGCCCGATGCCCTCACCGGCGCGGACCGCGAGTCCGCCGGCCAGACGTTGGGCGGCGCGATCGATGCCGCCTCGACGCTGCCGGCCGGGCCTGCCGAGGCGCTCATTGCATCCGCCAAGCATGCGTTCGACTCCGGCTCCGGCGTCGTGGCGGCGGTGGGCGTGGTCCTGATGGTGCTGACGGCCATCATGTCCCTGGCGACCCTGCGCAAGGTCAAGGCCGCCTGACGCCCCGCACCCAGATGGCGCCCAGACTTCTTTGCGAGGCTTGGGCGATGCGCCCCTCCCTTTTGCCAGTCTCCGCGCCCCGGCGCCGCCGCGGATTGGGCTGGACGACGGCGGCCCTCGCCCTTGCGCTGGCCCTCGCGTTGGCGGGGTACCGGTTCCTCCCCGAACGCGGCGATGCCAGCTTCCTGCTCGGCAGCGCGCTGCCCTGGCTGGGCCTGGGCGTGCCGGTGCTGGCCCTTGCAGCCTGGCGGGCACGGTCCTGGCCGGCGGGCGGCACGGTGGCTGCGGCCCTGGCGGCCTGGCTGGCCGTCAGTTCGGGCTGGCTGCTCCCGGCGCCGGCCGTCCAGGCCTCCGGTGCCACCGCGCCGCAATTCCGCGTGGCCAGCCAGAACCTGGAGGCGGGGAACACCGAAGCCCCCGCCCTGCTGGACCGGCTGGCCGGTTCCGGGGCCGACGTCGTCGCCCTCCAGGAGGTGACGGGGTCCACCGACACCGGGGCGGGCACCAGCATTGGCGCGGCCTACCCCTACCAGGCCCGCGTGGGCACCGTGGCGCTGCTGAGCAAGCTGCCGATCGAGGGGGTGCAACCGCTGTCCCTGGGGCTGGGCTGGAAGCGGGCACTGAATGCGACGCTGACGGTGGCAGGGCACGAGGTCAGCGTGTACGTGGTGCACGCGGCGTCCGCGCGGCCCAACGAGCATGCGGACCGCGACGCCATGCTGGACAACCTGGCGCAGACCATCGCCACCGACACGGCCGGCAAGGTGGTGGCGCTGGGCGATTTCAACGCCGGCAGCGACGAGAACATCCTGGCCGGAATCAAGGGGCAGCTCACCGAGCCGGCCGGCGCAGGGCCCGGTCCGGGCTTCAGCTGGCCCGCGGCATTCCCCGTAGCCCGGCCCGACCACATCTTCGCCCGCGGCCTCACCGGACTCTCCAGCGCCGTCGTCGATTCCATCGGCAGCGACCACAAGGGCGTCACCGCAGACTTCGCCGTGTAGGAGCCCGGTGGTTGAGCCTGCCGAAACCACCGGTGTCGGCACGCCGGGTCTCGACGAGCTCGACCAGCGAAGCGGGCCAACGGAACCAGACGGCAGAGCCGGCATTTTTTGTAGGCGACGTCAAAGGACGCAGGCCGCCTGCGGCCGTCGCGGCCTAGTCGCCGGAAAAATGCCGGGCTGCCGGCAGCCGTGGGAACAGGAGGGGCTATTTGCCCTTGAGGCGCTGGCGCATGATGCGGCCGCGGACCATGAGGGAGCCGATGTGGCCCAGCATGCCGGCGCCGATGACGGCCAGGCCGGTGAAGGTCAGCACGGGAATGCCCACGGCGGCCGCCACAATCACCAGCAGGATGCCCAGTGCCGTGAGCCCCATGGCACCAAAGACCATCCACTTGTACAGCGGCGGGGCGGTTTCGAAGAAGTCGTTGAGCACCTCCCCAGTCTACCGGGGGCGCGGCCGGACGCTTAGAACAGCGATTCCTGCACGGAGGGGACCTCGGTGGACCAGCCGCCGGGGCGCACGACACGGCCCTTCAGCGCCGACAGGTCCGCCAGGAAGTCCAGCTCCGAGCCGTCCAGCCGCACCAGCGCGTACGGCCCCAGCAGCGAGGTGAGTTGCAGCCCATGGACACCGGCATCCAGCGGCTGGGGGTAGGGATGCCGCTCCCCCGGGCCGCACACGGCGTCGGCCAGGGCCGGCCGCTGCCAGGCTTCCTCGACGACGTCGAACCCCGTCACAGCGGTGCCGGCCAGAAAAGTGCGGACAGCCGCGGCGTGCCCAGCGTTGATGGCGGCCAGCTCCGCACCGGGCCGCGGGGCCAGCAGGGCGCGGGCCTTGGTGGCTGAGCGGACAAATTGGGTCAGCCCCAGCCGCTCGGTGGCGAGGTCTTCGAGCAGGCGCACCACGCGCCCGTCCACGGCATGGGCCACATATGACGCCGCCACGGCGCCCTGCTCGGCCAGCCGGGAAAACTTGCTGCGGTTCGAGGCCGTGCCCACCTTGGTGGTGCCGTCGGCAAAGGTGGCGATGTAGAGCCAGTGCTCCTGCGCCAGATAGAGCTTGAGCCCGGGCGGGGCGATGCCGCTGCGGTGGAAATCGTGCATGTAGCGGAAATCGTCGCGGGCAAAGCAGGGCCCGCACTGGTAGCCGCGGGCCGCCTCCGCGGCGTCCGGGCAGCTGTGGCGCTCGACGCCGTCGGGCCCTGACACGGCCGAGAACCCCAGGCAGCGGCGTGCCCCAGCTGCCACGGAAAAGCGCAGCCATTGGCCGGCCTGCAACGGAAGCCGGCCCGCGCCGTCGTCCGTGGTGAACGACAGCGACGGGCCGGAACTGCTCCAGGCGACGCCGTGGATGAGCGCGGCGCCGGGAACCACATCCACCGGAATGGTTAGTGGGCGGGCTGGACGCCGTAGGCGATGGCCAGCTTCATGATCTTCTCGGCACGGCCCAGGCGCGGCAGGTCGGAACCGTCGCGGATGACGCCGCCGCGGGCGTTGAAGTCGTCCATGAAGTCGGTGGCCCAGGCGACGTCGGTCGGCGTGGGGCTGATGACTTCGTTGATGATCGTGGTCTGGTCGATGGCCAGCGCCAGCTTGCCGGTCATGCCCATGGAGACGGTGATGGCCGACTGCTCGCGCAGCACGGGGTGGTTGGTGCCCACGGTGGGGCCATCGATGGGGCCCGGCAGGTTGCCGACGCGGCTGGCGACCACCAGCTTGGCGCGCGGGTAGGCCATGGCCTCGCGGTCCGCGCTCATGCCGGTGTCGCGGCGGAAGTCGCCGGAACCGAAGGCCAGACGGAAGGCGCCCTCGGCCTTGGCAATGTTGTTGGCCTCTTCGATGCCGACGGCGGACTCCACCAGGGCCAGCACGCGGGTTTTGCCGTCCAGGCGGTGGTAGGTCTCCTTGACCTGCTCCGCGTTTTCGGTCTTGGCCAGCATGACGCCCAACAGGCCGGGGTTGTTGCGCAGCTCGGCAACGTCGTTGGCCCAGAAATCGGAGTACACATCGTTGATGCGGACCCAGGCCTTGCCGCCGTTGTTCATCCAATCGATGACTCCGGCGCGGGCGGAGGCCTTGTTCATCGGGTCAACGGCGTCCTCAATGTCCAGCACGATCGCATCGGCGCGCGAGGCGGCGGCGTCGTCGAAGGTCTCCGGCTTGGTGGCGGGGACCAGCAACCAGGACCGGGCGATTTCGGCCGGGATGTTGCGGGTGCGGGCGGGCTTGGCGGCGTCGTTGCCAGTGGAAAGTGACATGCTTCTAGCGTATACGGGCCAGGCACCCGGTTGCCATCCGGGCCGCCACAAGTGGGATTATTCACCCGCCAGCAGCGCCAACAGCGCACCGAACCGCGGCCCCGACTCCACGGTGCCGCCGGCAGCAGCCTCCGCCGCCATCGCCGCGGCCAGCCGGTCCCGGCTCATCTGGGACAGCGACCACCCCAGCGGGGCGTCCAGGGCCGGCGTGCTGGCCGGGGCGACGACGACGGCGGACCGCCCCTTGAGCGTGCCGCGCACCACCGCGCTGGCCAGCTGGCAGCCGCTCGCCGGCTCCGCCGTCGGGCAGGCATCGGAGGAATCATCGAGGCGCTGGAGCCAGGCCGCGGCCCCGGATTGGAGCGCCCTGGCATTGATCCCCACCAGCGGCACGGCGAGCTCGCCGGCGGCCTTGGGCGGCGGCGCCACCCGGTCCGCGCCCGGGGAATTCTGCAGGAACACCACCACGGGGACCACATAGTCGTTGACGGCGGGCGGCGCGGCCCCGCCGGCGTCGGCGGCCGCCTGGACGGCGGCATTGTGGCTCTGCACGGCCGCCCGGACGGCGGGCATGAGGTCGCTCAGCGTGCCCAGCGCCGACCCTTCCGAATACCCGCCGTCGATCGCCTGGTACGCGTTGACCGTGCTGCAGCCGCCCGCAGTTGGGGTGGGCACCCGGCCGGCGGGGGAAATGATGGGAAAGCGCGAGGAGAGCATGGCGGCGGTGGACCAGCGCAGCCCCAGGGTGCAGTACGGCGTCTGCGGACCGGTGGCGCTCTGGTGGGCCAGCAGGTCGATCGAGAGCGGAAACCCGCGCCCGTCCAGGCAGCCGCCCCCGGAGGCGCCCGCGGCGCCGGCGGCGTCCGCCGGTCCGGCCACCATCCCCGACGGCACCTCCACCTGGCTGATGAGCAGCCGGCAGCCCAGCCCCGCCGCCGTGGAATTGAGCACCAGCGCCCCGGCGGGTCCGCGCACCGTGCCGTCAAAGCGGTCCTTGAGCTGCGGCGCCGCCTGCTCCCAGGCTGACTCCATGAGGGCCGCCCTGTCGTTCCAGCCGCGCACCCCGTCCGTCCAGCTGGGAATCAGCAGCCCGGTTCCACCGGCCAGGTCGTCCCCCACGGCGGCACCGGAGACAGCCACCGCGAGCGCCTGCGGATCGGCCGCCTGGGCGGCCGCCTCCCGGGCGGCGTCGGCGGGTCGGGCCTTCGTGGCAGACGTTGTGGTCAGGGCCAGCCCGAGCGAGCCGCCGCTGACCCCGCTGGAAAGCAGCACGGCAGTGGCCCCGCACAGCCGGGCGGCCTTCTGCACAGCGGTTTCCGGCGCCTGCGGTGCGTCCGGTGCCATCCGCGCCAAGGCCTGCACCGCCCACTCGGTGGCGCGGATCCCGCCGCCCTCGGCGGCCACCAGCAGCATGGGGCGCACCCCCGGGCCGCCGGTATCGGGCCCGTCTCGGTGGCAGGCGGCACTGGCGGCCAGCCAGTGGTCGAAGCGGGCCTGGATGCTGTCCCTGGCCACCACCTCGGGTGGCAGCTGCCGGATGGCATGGATCCGCCCGTCGCCGCCGTTGAGCGAACCGACCGCCAGCAGCACCGCAACCACAGACAGGATGGGGTTGGCCCGCAGGCCCAGCCGGGCGAAAATGGGCAGTGGGCGCTGCTCCTGCAGCCCCACAATGAGGAAGCCGAACACCATGGCCCACGCGGCGACGCCGGCGATGGCCGTGGCCGGGACACCCGCCCATCCCGTGGTCCAGACCGGGGCAAAGGTCAGGAGCACCAGCACGGCAAAGCCGGCACCCAGCCCCCACCACGACACTTTCCGCGCCAGCGACTGGTTCTTGATCCGCGGATCCAGCAGGCCCTTCGGGGAAGCTGCCGAGGCCACCGGGATTGCCTCCCCGGGAGCCGGATCGAGCCAAAACCGCGCCACCAGCCATGCGCCCCCGGGGAAGGCCGCGGCCACCGTCAGCCAGCCCAGGCCGAACAGCACCACCGATCCCGCCAGGACGCCAGCCTCCACGTGGACTCCCGGCGCGGCGATGGCCAGGGCCAGCGGCGCCGTGAACGTGCGGACCAGGGCCATCCCGCCCACCGCGGCAAACAGCATGGCCAGGACATCGCCGCACCGCCAGATGTCCACGGCGCGCTGCGGGTCAAAGGCCGCCGGCACCGGCGCCGGGCCCTGCGGGACCAGCCAGGAAATGAATGACAGGAGCAGCAGGGCCACGGGCAGGAGGATGAACAGCCAAAATTGCCCCTCCAGGGCGGCCAGCGGCCCGCCGGTCAGCACCACCAGGGCCACCGCCACCAGCAGCACCGCGGGCCCGTAGAACCACCACACCACCGACGCCGGCAGCTTTGCCACGGGCGGGTCCGTGGCATACACGTCCCACGCCAGCTCGCTGCGCCGGCGCCCCAGCGCGGCCAGCCCCACGCAGACGGCAGCCACCGCCACCGTCGTCACCCCATACTGGATAGCACCGGCCGCGCTGCCCGCCCAGGCCCGCTCGGCGTCGGGCATTTGGTCGCTCACGCCCGGCAGCGGCAGCAGGGACAGCGCCGCAATGACCACTATCACGGCCAGCGACAACCGCTGGAAAAACACCGCCTTGACCCCACGCCACAGCGCCGCGGCGAGCTGCTGCCGGAGCGCCTTGGTGAGGAACACGGCGGCGACCAGGGCGGCGGCGGCCAACCATTTGAACTCGGAGAACACGGGGAGCACGTGGACGGCGCCAAGGAGCTGCCCCTCCCGCAACCCCGCGGCGGCCCAGATCTGGGCGGCGGCCTCGCCGGCCTCGCCCAGCGCGAGCAGCCCCAGCAGGATGCGCGGCAGCCACCGGGGGCCGAAGAACCGCCACAGCAGGGCGATGTACAGGATGGGAAAAAGTATGTCCAGCACCGCGTAGATGGTCAGCAGGCTTGCCACGGTCCCACGGCCGCCGGGGTCGAGCTCGGCCCAGTGCCCCCACAACGCCGGCCCGGCCGCGGGGTCCGAGGCCTGCAGGGCGCCGGCCGGGCCGCCCAGCCCCGCGGGTGTGCGGGCGTCCGAGACCAGCCGGTCCACCTCCGCCATGGCAATCCAGGTGGCCACCGCGAGCACCGCCAGCATCCCGGTGGCCCAGCGGTCGAAGCCGCGGGTGGTCCGCTCGACGATGGGGGACTTTTTCACTCCGCCTGCCACCGTGTACTCCGAAAGCACCCAAACCATTCCGGCTCCGATCCTCCCGTTCGCCACGGGATTGCTCGCTGGACCTGCGGACCGCACTGGAACAAGTGCACACCCGGCCCCGGGTGCCGTCAAGGATCGTCATGTCCGGACGCAATCGCAGCCACCGCTGCGGCGCCCAATGGCGTGCTGCCTTGACACCGGCGCCTCCAGTGCGCTCCGGCCGGGCCGCCCGAGGCCCTTTCCGGCGCCCCCGGCGCCCTCGCATGGCGTCCGACGGCGTCGGCCCGCGTCCCGGCGCGACGGCACGCGACAGTGAGTGACGGCAGGTGACGGCGCGTGGCACCGCGGGTTTCATACGGCGCAGCAGGGCGTCACATGAGAAAGGTTTCCCCGTATTTCGCCCGGTTTCCTTGGGTTGTGACTCGCAGCGGTAACCGGCGGTCTTTTTACAGCGCTATTTGTCACCGTGCAGCCCGCAAGAGGACCCCTCGCCGGACGTCAAGGGCGGCCGCTGACGGAGTCGTTCATCCTTTTGCTGAGGGCAAACAGGGAAGACCGGCACCACTTGGTAGTTTCGACGTAGTCAATCCGTCTTCCCTGTTTAATATCCTCAGCTTCGGCGCTGCGGGTTTCCGTCCCGCCGCCCCTACGCCGGCCCGACACTGATTCATCCTGCGCCTGGCCTGTTCCAGCTCGCCGCGGCGGAGGAGCTTGTACCGCTGGGTATCCGCGTTCCCCCCGCTACAGCGAGGTGATAGCCGACGGTGGAGGCGGGCGCTCCGGTCAGCGCAGCGATCCATGTCAGGTCAGCCTATGGAGACCAAAATACGAACGGCTGACCGGCATCAAGACCGAATGGGATCCGGAGAACATGTTCCGCTACAACGCCAACATCCGCCCCGGGACCGTGGGCGCGGACCACGACGGTGGTCTTCTTCCTGACAACGCCTGGAATTCTTCTTTGAGAGTCAGGAAGCGTGGCATGGCCAGCCCCTTGGGCAGATTGCCGGATCGCAGGCTTTGCCCGCCGCCCTAACGGACAGGGTGGACGTAAGTCTTGTATTCCTGGAACTCCTCGAGGGCTCGAGGTCCTCTGAGGCGGCCCAGGCCGCTTTGCTTGAACCCGCCCTCCTCGAACTGGTCGGCCATGACAACCCAGGAGTTGGTCCACACGGTTCCGGCCAGGAGCCGTCGGGCCACCCTAAGGGGCCGATCGACGTCCCGACTCCAGATCGCCGCGGAGAGCCCATAGCGGGTGCCATTGGCCAATGCAACGGCCTCATCCTCGCTGTCGAAGACCTCAAACGTCGCCACGGGGCCAAAGACCTCCTCTTGGACGAGTTCGCTCTCCACGCGGTCGACCTCGAGGAGACTCGGGCGGTAGAAGGCGCTGCCGTCGGCGACGACGCCGCCACGGACCAATGGCTTCGCCCCCGCATCGATGGCCCTGCGTACGAACCCGTCGACACGGCGGGCACTGGCCTCGTCGATCAGGGGGCCCATGTCGCTGGCTGGATCGTCGCCGGGACCCACCACCACGGCCTCGAGGGCCGCGGTGAGCCGTTCCCGAAGCTTGCCGCTGACGCCGCGCTGCGCGAGGACCCGGCTCCCCGTCATGCAGAACTGCCCGGAAAAGACCGTCACGCCCTTCGTCAGGACAGGCACGGCAGCATCCAGGTCGGCGTCGTCAAATACGATCATGGGTGTCTTCCCGCCGAGCTCGAGCAAGACCCGCTTGAGCGAGGGCGCAGCGCCCGCCATGATCTCACGGCCCACGCGCGTGCTTCCGGTGTACGAGAGCGCGCCGACGAGCGGCGACGCGACAAGCTCCCGTGCGAGCAGGTCCCCGGACTCGGTCAGCGAGCTGAGGACACCCGGTGGGAGACCGGGCGTCTCGGCATAGATCTCGTGGAGGATGCCATTCACTAGCCCTGTTTGCGAGGGCATCTTCACCACCGCGGTGCAGCCGGCGGACAGCGCCGGGGCAAATGAACGGACCGAGAGGATGACCGGCGAATTCCAAGGGACGATGACCCCTGCAACCCCGACCGGTTCAGGCACCGAGGTCACGTGAACGCCTGCGCGGACCTCTGCCGCGCGTCCGGTCGAGGTCAGGGCCAGCGCGGCGCAGTAGCGGAGCGTCGCGGGCGCCCCTCCCACCTCGCCGCGGGCCTCCCCGACGAGCTTTCCGTTCTCCCGCGAGAGCATCTTCGTTAGCTCCGGGCTGCGACCCTCAATACGGTCCGCGAGCTGATTGAGCACTTTGTGCCGGAGCTGCCTGTCGGATGCCCAGTCGGTCTCGTCAAACGTCCTGCGGGCGCCCGAAAGCGCGGCCTGCACCTGCGCCGTGTCGGCTTCGGTGTAGGTTCCCAGAACGGACCCGTCCGCCGGCGACCGCGACACGCTCCCCTCGGAGCCGACGATGAGTTCACCGTCGACGAAGTTCCCCGCTTCTGCCCTGCGCGTCCCGATGGTCATGCCCGTCTCCTCACGGTGTGGCGCACCTGCACGCCGGGAGCCGCCTACGCCGCAGGCACGCGCAACCGGGAAACTGGTCGGTAGTGCCAAGAGGACTCGCAGATCGGGGGTGGTTAGAAACCGATGCTACTGCCACACCGACCTCACCACCAGACCTCCCGTCCAGACCCAGCCCGGAGCGGGCAAACACCCCCTACACACGGCCGGGACTTCGCCACGGGTTCAACGCCAGGACGGGCCAAATGAAGGTTCTCTCACCAGCGTCCGCCGCCCGCGGAGGCATCAGACGACGAGGAGTGCCCGCACTCCGCCCCAGACCCGACGCCAGTCCTGAAAATCTACAGGTTTTCAAGACACGGACGCCGTGTCGTACAGGGTCGACGGAACCGGCGTCCTTCCGGGCCGCCCCGTGTCTTGGAAAGATGTCTCACCGTGAATCGTCTCAGGGGGGTGCCGGTCGGGGGTTTCTGAGGCACAATGGCCGGGTGAGACATCTCGGGTATACGCGTGTGAGTACGTCGGGCCAGGACGCGAAGTTGCAGCTCGACGCCCTCGTCGACGCCGGGGTGCAGAAACGCGACGTGTTCGCCGACGTCACCTCCGGAAGCAAGGCCGCTATTGAGCGGCCCGGGATGAAGAAGCTCCTCGCGTACGTGGAGTCTGGCGACACCGTCGTCGTCTGGCGGGTGGACAGGCTCGGCCGATCCTTGATCGATGTCCTGAACACGGTGAACCTGCTACGCGACCGCGGCGTGCACTTGAGGTCCATCTCGGACGGCATCGACCCGGCGACCTCGACCGGGCGGATGATGCTGAACATGCTTGCGACCCTGGCTGAGTATGAGCGGGAGTTGATCGTCGAACGCGTGAACGCGGGCATCGCCGCGGCGCGGCAGGGCGGCACCCGCTTCGGCCGGCCGTTATCCGACCCGCTCGTCATCGCTGACAAGCTCGCGATCGCGTCGGACGCCCGCGCGAAAGGACGCTCCGCTGAGGACGCGGCACGGCTCGTCGGTTGGAGCCGCGCGACGCTCTACCGCCACCGGCAGGCGGCCGAAGACCGCCGGTCATGAAGCATCGGCTGTCGGCCGAAGAGCGTGCGGCACTGCTCCGGCAGCACCTCGATGACGGTGTTCCCCTCGCCAGGATCTCCGGTCAGGCCGGCATCCCTCTTCGCACGCTGCAACGGTGGACGGCGGGATTCCGGGCCGGGGGCTCGGTCGCGGCCCTGGGCCGCCAGCCACGCTCGGACCGCGGGAGCCATTCGATCCCGCCAGAAATCGTTGGCGCGATCGAAGGCCTCGCGCTCCGCCGCCCGGCGCCGACCATCGCGTTTATCCACCGACGGATCGGGGCCGTCGCGGTCGACCGCGGCATCCCTGCCCCCGGGTACTCGACGGTCCGGGCGGTCGTTGCCGCCATCGATCCCGGACTGCGCACCATCGCTCTCGAAGGCGACGCCGCGTACCGGGAGCGGTTCGAGCTGGTCTACCGGCGCACCGCCAGCCGCGCGAACGAGCAGTGGCAGTGCGACCACACAGAGCTGGACATCCAGATCCTCGACGCCGCCGGCGCCCCCGCACGCCCGTGGCTGACCGTCGTACTCGATGACTACTCCCGCGCCATCGCCGGCTACACCGTCTTCACCGGTGCACCGACCGCGCTCCAGACCGCCCTTGCCCTTCACCAGGCCGTGCAGCGCAAGAAGCATCCGGGCTGGCCCGTCATGGGCCTGCCCGATCTCCTCTACAGCGATCACGGCGCCGATTTCACCAGCACCCACCTTGAACGGGTCTGCCTTGACACCCACATCCGGCTCATCCATTCCCTCCCCGGCGTGCCGCAGGGCCGCGGGAAGATTGAGCGGTTCTACCGCACCGTCACCGACGGGCTCCTGCCGCATCTGCCAGGTTTCATCCCGCACGGCACCCGCGGGACCCCGGTGACTGCACCGACGATGACTCTCGAGCAGCTCGACACCGCGCTCGAGCGGTTCATCGTTGACGAATACAACCACCGCACGCACTCCGAAACCGGAGAGATCCCCGCAGCACGCTGGCAGGCCGGCGGCTGGATCCCCAGAATGCCGGCCCGGCCCGAGGACCTTGACCTCCTGCTCCTGACCGTTGCACACCAGCGCATCGTCCACCGCGACGGCATCTACTTCAACGGCCTGCGCTACCTGGACCTCACACTTTCCGCCTTTGTCGGCGAAGCCGTCACCATCCGCTACGACCCCCGGGACATGGCCGAGATCCGCGTCTGGCACCAGGACACCTTCCTCTGCCGTGCCATCACCCCGGAACTCGCCGCCGGAACCATCACCTTCAAGCAGCTCAAGGCGGCCAGATCCGCACGCCGGAACGAACTGAAGAAACAGCTGCGTACCAAACTCAGCCTCGCCGATGCTCTCCCTGCCGACGACCGCTACGCGCCGCCGGCACCCGTCGAACCGACAAGGGCCGGCCAGCAACCTATGGATGAAAAGCAGCATCAGCTTCGCATCTACGCCGAAGACTGACCCATGAGAGGAACGCCCATGACCGCCAAGGATGAAAATGACGACGGACGCCGCTTCCTCTTCAACAATCTCGGCGAGATTTCCGCCGCCCCGCCACCGGTCCCGCCGGACACGCCGCCATTTCTTATCACCAAGGAGCATCGGCGCTTCACGGAGTTCGCCACCGCGGTGCGCACCAACCGCCACATCGGCGTCTGCTACGGCCCGCCCGGCGTCGGTAAAACCCTCTCCGCACGCGCCTACGCCGGCGCGACCGAATGGGAACAATGGCAACGGACCGGTCAAACCAACACCGAGCCCGTCCCTGCCCGCGTGCTTGAGGCCAGAACAGCATTCTGGACCCCCACCGTGACCATCAGCCCCCGGGAGATCGACCGCGAACTACCCCGGACCTGCCAAAGAATCTCCTGGGCAGCCGAATACGCCCGGGATGGCAACATCGACGTCTTCGAGCACCGCGACTCCCGGTCCTCCGGCCTGACCGAACTCCTCATCATCGACGAGGCCGACCGGCTCAAACCTCCAGCCCTCGAACAGGTCCGGGACTACTACGATCGCCACACCATGGGCGTCATCCTTATCGGCATGCCCGGCATCGAAAAGCGCCTCGCCCGCTACCCCCAGCTCTACAGCCGCATCGGCTTCGCCCACCACTACCGGACCCTCAGCACCGAGGAACTCACCTTCGTCCTCACGAACCGCTGGCAGGAACTCGGCCTAAGTATCGACCCCAAGGACTTCACCGACGCCGAAGCCATCGCCGCCGTCGCCCGCATCACCAACGGCAACTTCCGGCTCATCCAACTCCTCTTCACCCAGATCACGCGCATCCGCGACATCAACCAGCTCAACAGCATCACCAAAGAAGTCGTCGAAGCAGCCCGCGAAACCCTGCTCATCGGCACTTGACCGCGCCAAATACCGCCGCTAAATACACGCCAAATACCGCGGAGAATTACAGTGAAACGGCGCTTTAATGCCGCCGGATTTTCCTGTTGCATCGTTCCCACCACCGGCGGCGGATCGCCCGGCACCGGCCAACGAACAGGAAGAAAACCATGAAACGATACCTGCCACTCTTGACCGTGACGGCCGCCGTCGTGATCACCCTGGCGGTGTCGGCCTGCGGCGGCCCCGCCACGGCCGGCGGCGGTGCAAGCCCCGGAAACCAGGTCAAAGTGGTCCGCTACCAGGGTTCGGCCAACAACGTCAGCCTGCTGGAGGTGGCGCAGGATCTGGGCTATCTGGGCGACGTGAAGCTCAAATGGGTGGGCACCACCATCTCCGGCCCGCAGGACATCCAATCGGTGGCCACCAACCAGACGGACATCGGCGGCGCGTTCGCCGGTGCGGTGGGCAAGCTGATCGATGCCGGCGCGGCGGTGAAAGGCATGGTCAACTACTACGGCGAGGACGCCAAGACCTTCATCGGGCTCTACACCCTGGACGGCAGCCCCATCCACTCCGCAAAGGACTTCATTGGCAAGAAGATTGCCGTCAACACCCTCGGCGCCCATGCCGACGCGGTGATCCACAGCTACCTGCAGAAGAACGGTCTCACCGAGGACGAGATCAACGCGGTCCAATTGGTGGTCCTGCCGCCCAACGACACCGAAGAGGCCATCCGCCGCGGCCAGGTGGACATCGGCGCGCTCTCCGGCGTGCTGCAGGACCATGCCATTGCCGCCGGCGGGCTGCGGTCCATCTTCAGCGACTACGACCTCTACGGGGCCTTTGCCGGCGGGCAGCTGGTGCTGCGCAATGTGTTTGCCGCGCAAAACCCCGACACTGCCACCACCCTCGCCACCGGCGTCGCGAAGGCGATCGACTGGGAAACCACCACGCCGCGCGATGAGGTCATTGCCCGCTTCACCAAGATCATCACCGACCGCAACCGCGGCGAAAGCACCGCCAACCTCAAGTTCTTCAAGAGCGTGGGCGTGCCCAACTCCGGCATCATCACGGCCGAGGACTTCAGCCGCTGGTCCTCGTGGCTGCTGGACACCGGGATCACCACCGGCACCCTGGACCCGTCCAAGTACTACACCAACCAGTACAACCAGCTGGTCCAAAAGGCCACCTCCTCCTCCGGCGCCACCGCGCCCTCGAAGGGATAGCCATGAGTGCAAAGATTTCCCTGGCGCACGTGCACCAGGAGTTCACCGTTCGCCCCGGCCGGGGCGCGAAGTCCTCGGCCGGCCCTGCCACCTTGGTGGCCCTGGACGACCTCAACCTGGACGTTGCCACCGGTGAGTTCCTGACCCTGGTGGGCCCCAGCGGATCGGGCAAGACCACCCTGCTGGACCTGCCGGCAGGCCTGACCCGGCCGACGTCGGGCCGCGAAGGCCCGCGAATACCTGGCGCTGGTGGGGCTGGAGGGCTTTGAGGACCGCTACCCGCACGAGCTCTCCGGCGGGATGAAGCAGCGCGTGGCGATTGCCCGCAGCCTGGCCTACGAACCGGACATCCTGCTGATGGATGAGCCCTTTGCCGCCCTGGACGCCCAGACGCGCGAGCAGCTCCAGGACGAGCTCCTGCGCATCTGGAAGGCCACCGGCAAGACCAACATCTTCATCACCCACGGCATCGACGAGGCCGTCTACCTGGGCCAGCGCGTGGCGGTCCTCAGCTCGCGCCCCGGCCGGCTCAAGGCCATCGTCGACGTCGATCTGGGCGACCGCAGCGCGGAAGCGGACGTGCGCTCCAGCGCCGCCTTCGTCTCCCACCGCCACGAGGTCTGGTCCCTGCTCCACGACGAGGTCCAACGGGCCCAGGACGCCGGACACCGCAAGATCCTGCCCGATGGCACCGCGCCGGACGAGCACGTTTCCCCGGAAAGGAGCGCAGCCTGATGAGCACCCTTGCCACCCACCGCCCCGCCACCGACGGCGCACCGGCACTGCCGTCCCACACGGCACCGCCGTCCCCATCCCCCGCTGTGAAGGCGCGCACGACGGCGCCCGGCTGGCTCGGGCGGGCCGCCGCCACGGCGGGCGCCTGGGCCTGGAAGTCCGCGGCCATAGCCCTGTTCCTGGCGCTGTGGGAGTTTGGCCCCACCTATCTGGCCAGTGCCTCCACCCGGGTGTTCCTGCCGCCGCGGCACGAGGTGCTGGCCGCCGGGGCCGACCCCGTGCGCACGGGCCAGCTGCAGAACCATCTGCTGGCCAGCATCACCCGGTCGGCGGCCGGCTTCGGCATCGCCGTCGTGCTGGGCGTTGCGCTGGGACTGGTGATCGCCTGGTACCGGCCGCTGAATTCCTTCCTGAACCCGCTGTTGGAACTGTTCCACAACACCGCAGCCCTGGCCCTGCTGCCGGTCTTCACGCTGCTGCTGGGGATCGGCGAGGAATCCAAGATCACGATCGTGGCCTACGCGGCGTTCTTCCCCGTGCTGCTGAACACCGTGGCAGGCGTCCGCACCGTGGACCAGCTGCTGGTGCGGGCCGCCAAATCCCTGGGCCTGAACAGTTTCTCGCTCTTTCAGAAGGTCATCCTGCCCTCCGCCGTCCCCACCATCTTCACCGGCATCCGGATGGGCGGCACCGCCTCCATCCTGGTGCTGATCGCGGCGGAGATGGTGGGGGCCAAGGCCGGCCTGGGCTACCTGATCATCAACGCCCAGAGCAGCTTCCTGATCCCGCAGATGTATGCCGGGATCCTGGCCGTCTCGCTGCTGGGGCTGCTCGTCAACACAGCCCTGGTGGCCGCCGAGCGCCACTTCTCCCGCTGGCGCGTGGCCATCACCGCCTAGCACCCCCGCATTTCCTCCACTCCACCCACAGCAAAGGACACCGAAATGACCACCGTCACCGAAAACCACACCGCTTCCACCACCCTCACCTTCACCAAGCTCGGCGCCGAAATCCGCGGCCTGGACCTGCGCGGCGAGCTCTCCGCCGACGTCGTGGCTTCCATCCGCGCCGCCCTCAACGAGCACAAGGCCCTCGTCTTCCGCGAGGCCAACATCCACACCGACGAGGAGCAGGTCCGCTGCGCACGTTTGCGGACTCGCTCTGGGCCGTCCACACCAACGACTACGACTACTCCGTGCCGAAGAACCTCGAACACGCCAACGCCGCCGAGCGCCGCAAGGAGTTCACCCGGCAGAAGTTCGAGACGGTCCACCCGGTGGTCCGCGTCCACCCGCTGACCGGCGAGCGCGGGCTCTTCATTGGCGGCTTTGCCCAGCGGCTGCAGATTGTGGGGCTCTCCAACACCGAGTCCAAGGACATCATCCGGCTGCTCCAGGCCTATGTGGTCCGGCCGGAGAACGTGGTGCGGGTCAACTGGGAGCCCAACCAGCTGGTGCTCTTCGACAACCGGATCACCCAGCACTACGCCCCGGACAACGCTGGATTCGGTGTTCCTGGCCGACGGCCGGGCCGGCTGGAACATCGTCACCTCCACCGGAGCGGGCGAGGCGCGGAACTTCAACCTGCAGGAGTGCCCCAGCCACGCCACCCGGTACGAGCGTGCCGCCGAGTTTGTCCAGACGGCCACGGCGCTGTGGGACAGCTGGGACGACGACGCCGTGGTGGCGGACCAGGCCGGTGGCATCTACGCCGATGCGGCGAAGATCCGCCCCATCGAGCACGACGGAAAGCACTTCCAGGTGCGGGGTCCGCTGAACCTGCCGCGCCCTCCCCAGGGGCATCCGCTGCTGGTCCAGGCCGGCTCCAGCGAGGCCGGGAAGGACTTTGCGGCCCGGCATGCGGAAGCCGTCTTCACCGCGCACCTGAGCGTGGAATCGGCCCGGGAGTTCTATGCGGACCTGAAGGGGAGGCTGAGCGCCTATGGCCGGTCGCCGGAGGAACTGAAGATCCTGCCCGGGATCAGCCCGTACATTGGGCGCACGGCGGAGGAAGCCCGGAGCAAGTACGAGCGCCTGAATTCGCTGGTGAATCCGGAATACGGTGTCCGCCAGCTCTCCGCCATGCTGGACGTGGACCTGTCCGGCCATCCGCTGGACGGTCCGCTGCCCGAACTGCCGGAGGGCACCGAGGGCATGCAGAGCCGCAAGGCGCTGGTGGTGGAGCTGGCGTGGCGGGAATCGCTAACCATCCGGCAGGTCACCGGGCGGATTGCGGGCGCCCGCGGCCACTACACCTTCATTGGCACCCCGGAGCAGGTGGCGGACGAGATCGAGCTCTGGTCCAGCACCGGCGCGGCGGACGGCTTCAACATCATGCCGCCCACCTTCCCCGGCGGACTGGATGATTTTGTCGACCTGGTGGTGCCGATCCTGCAGCGGCGCGGCCTCTTCCGGACGGAATACACCGGGCCGCACCCTGCGCGGACACTACGGCCTGGCGCGGCCGCAGGCGCGGCCCGCCACTGCGGGGGACGGTCCGCTGGCGGACAGCCCATTGGGGGACGGTCCGCTGGCGGAGCCCGCCGGGCTGATGACCGTCTAGCCAGGCCAGCCAACGCAGAAGCAGCCCACCATTGGCACGGCTCGCCGCCCGGAATGGATCCATCCGGCGCGGCCGCCGCAACGGTGGGCTGCTTCAGTGGCAGGGCCTCCGCCGGACAGGCCCCGTTGGGACATGCGCGGGGCGCTGGTGCTTGCCATCGACCCGAGCCACACAGAGATTCACGGTTCCACCGCATCCACTCCTTGACTGGGTCTTCTCCCCAACTACAGTGAGTGCATAGTGCAACCACCCTTGAGGGAGAAGCGATGACCGTCCGCGCCGACCTGAACATCTCCCTCGACGGGTACGCCACCACCACCGATCAAACCCCCGAGCATCCGTTCGGCCACGACTGGGGCCGGCTCGTCGATGCCTACGTTGGGACCCGCACGTTCCGTGAGCGGGTGCTTCACGATGACAGCGGCGAGGGGACGACCGGCGTCGACGACCGCTACGCGCAGGCCTACTTCGCCGAGGTTGGCGCCGAGATCATGGGCGCCGGGATGTTTGGACTCCACAGCTTCCCCGACGATCCCAACTGGCGCGGCTGGTGGGGGGATGAGCCGCCATTCCGGGTGCCCGTCTTCGTCCTCACGCACTCAGAGCGACCGCCGATCGAGATGGCAGGCGGCACCACGTTCGAGTTCCTCTCCGCGACACCTGTCGACGTGCTCGCACGGGCACGGGATGCGGCCGGCGGCAAGGATGTGCGGATCGGCGGTGGCGCCACGGTGGTTCGTGACTTCCTCAAAGCCGGACTCATTGACCAACTCCACGTTGCAATCACCTCCATCCTGCTGGGCCGGGGCATCCGCCTCTGGGACGACCTCCGGGAACTCGAGTCCGGCTACGCCGTCGGTTCCGAGGTCGCGGAGAGCGGCATCATCCATGTCACTTTCCAACGCAGATCACGAACTTAGCGTCCTGTAACCAATCTGTCTCATATCCCATGGGATACGAGACACAGAGGTTTCGAGACACCGAGTCGGATGGGGAGAAGGAGTCGGTGTCGTTTTTCTCTATGGCGGTTGCACGGAATGTTCGAAGTCGCCAGCACCGCCGCCGTGCCCGTATGGGGAAGCTCTTGCGGCGCAACTGGGGCGGTGCCAGTGTGGGAACCAAGCCTCGGGCGCTCCGCCAGCTGAATGCAGCACCCCGTCCCGGGCTCGGGAGGTCCTTCCTTGAGTAAGCAGATCCTCACCATCACGAGCGCTGAGGTACCGGTCGAACGGGCCGGAGAAGTCGTGTCGGCGTACCACGCAATCCTGGCGTAGAATTTCCCGGACGGGCTCTTGCGTACACACCTCGTGCATGACGGTCAAGGCAGTTGGGCGATCCACACCGCCGAAGCAACCTCGACGTGAGCGGGGAGGCGATGTCGGAGCACGTGAACACGGTCGTCATCGGAGCCGGGCAGGCTGGCCTCGCCGTCAGTCGCGAACTCGGGGTTCACGGCGTCGAGCATGTGGTTCTTGAGCGGTCGCGGGTCGCGCAGGCGTGGCGTGATCGATGGGACAGCTTCGCGTTGGTGACACCTAACTGGACCATGGACCTGCCGGGGATTCCGTACGCCGGCCCGGCCCCCGAAGGCCACGTGTCGCGCGACGAGATCATCAGCTACCTCGAGAACTATCGCTCGACCTGGGACGCGCCGGTCCGGGAGGGAGTGGCCGTCAACTCGCTGCGGGCCGCGAGCGGTTCGCGTTTTGAACTGGCCACATCGATTGGCCGGATCGCCGCGGACAACGTCGTCGTCTGCACCGGTTCGTTCCAGAAGCCGTACCGGCCCCCGCCGGCGTACTGCCGCCCGGGGTGCCAGTGATCGACGCGCTTGAGTATCGCAACCCCGCTGAACTCCCAGCAGGCAAAGTCTTGGTGATCGGGAGCGGGCAGACCGGCTCCCAACTGGCCGAGGAACTCTTCCTCGCCGGGCGCGAGGTGTTCTTATCCTGCGGTCGCGCGCCCTGGCTGCCCAGGCGACTGGATGACGTTGACACGGTCACGTGGCTTGCCCGCGTTGGCTTCTTCGACCAGCCGCTCAACGCCTTGCCCTCACCCGCGGGCCGACTGCTGGCGAACCCGCAGACCACGGGCGCTGCCGGTGGTCACGACCTCCACTTCCGCACGTTGCAACGGCTCGGCGTCGTTCTGCTGGGGCGCCTGGCAGGCGTCGACGGGCACCGCGCGTCGGTCGTCGACGACCTGGACGCGTCGGTGGCCTTTGGCGACGCGCGCTGGGCCGAGTGGCGCGCCCTCCTCGCCAGCGAACTCCCGACACGGGGGTACGCCGTGCCCGAGTTGCCGATTGCGGACCCGTTCCACTACGGTCCGGTGACGGAGGTCGACCTCCACGACATCGGGGTGGTCATCCACACCACGGGCTTCAGACCGGACTACCGATGGATCGAGCTCCCGGTGTGTGACGACGTGGGCTTTCCGATCACCGACGCCGGAACGAGTCCCATTCCCGGACTGTTCTTCTGCGGCGTGCACTTCATGCGGGTCCGGCGTTCGGCGCTCATGTTCGGAGTGGGCCTCGACGCCGCAATCGTGGCGACATCGGTCGCGTGGTCCGCCGCCCGAGAGATGCCTGGACACCGCCACTGACCGGTGATGAGCCGGCTCATTTGTAGCGGAAACGGTCGTATGTGGCACGGGTAGAGGCGAGTTCATTCCAACCCCCGGTTTGCGGCCGTTTCTGGTGCCGGGTTCTGGGGTATGAGGAGGACGGGGCAGGGGGATTGGTGGGTGATCTGGTCGCTGATGCTGGTGCCAAGGTAGGCCATCCAGGCGTGGTGGTGGCGGGATCCGAGGATGATGAGCTGGTCCGGGCGTCGGCGTCCACCAGGTCCGCCCATGCGGTGATCCCGGCTTCGGTCAGGGTCAGCAGGACGTGGTTGACCTTGTCTTGGGCCGTGGGCTGGTCCTCCATGGTCAGGTCCTGGCCTTCGATCCACTCGTGGCCGTTGAATTGGATGAGTTCAATGGAAGCGCCGGTCGCGACGGCAAGGTCGCGTGCCTGCTCCAGGATGGCTTCTCTGTGGGTGTGGTGTCGATAGCGACGAGGATTCGGAAAAGCGTGGTCTCTCCTGGGTGGAAGGGTAGGGCCGGTTCGGAGAGGTTGGTTAGTTCAGTCCGGTGGCGTATTGGAGTCCGAGACTGGTCGGGGTGACGATGATCCACAGCAACGCGCCCAGGAGCAGGGGCTTCGCCCCTGCTCGGCGGAATCCGCCCAGATCCGTGGACAGACCGATGGCCGACAGGGCGACGGTGATCAGGAACACCGAGAGTGTGCTCAGCCCGGTGTAGGCGGCGGCGGGGATCAGGCCGAGTGTGTTGATGGCGGCGACGAGGAGGAACCCGACCAGGAACCAGGGCACGAGGCGGAACACGTTCACCCGGGCCCGGGGAGCCGGTCCTGTTTCGGCAACCTCGCCGGCGCGGAGCCGGTTCCCGGCTTTCAGGCGGTGCCCGGCCCAAGCGGCGAGTCCAAGGCAGATGGGGATGATCATCAGGGTACGGACAAGTTTGACGACGACGGCGAAGTTGGTAGCGGCCCTGCCGTAGGTCGTGGCGGTCGCGACGACGGAGGACATGTCATTCACGGCAGTGCCGGCAAAGAGTCCGAAGGCATGCTGGCTCATTCCCAGCAGGTGCCCGATCAGAGGGAAGGCGAGGACGGCGGCGATGTTGAACAGGAAGATCGTGGAGATCGCATAGGCGACATCAACGCTGACGGCGCCGATCACCGGGGTCACCGCGGCGATCGCGGAGGCACCGCAGATACCGGTGCCGACGCCGATGAGGGTGCGCAGGTCCCCAATGATCCCCAACCAACGGCCCAGCAGGTAAGCCGCGATCAGGCAAACCACCAGGGTGCCGAGCATGACGGGCAGGGATTCCAGACCAACCTGGGCGATCTGGGCCAGGGACAGCTGGGAACCGAGCACGACGACGGAGAGCTGCAGAATGAACTTGCCCGCGGTTGTAATGCCCGGCCGCAGCCGGTCTCCGGGTTTGATGAGCGCGGCCAGTGCCACGCCGATGACGATGGCGGTGACCGGTCCACCCACCAGAGGAACGAAACGGCCGATCACGGTCGCGACCACGGCGACGCCCACGGCCAGGGCAAGTCCCGGGATCCTGGCCGTGGTTCCCGAACGCAGGCGGTGAAGCCTTCCCGTCCCGGGATGAGGGTTGCGTGCGGTTTCTGTTGCGGTGGGTGAATGCATGGTATCCACCCTCGCGTTCCCGCAGTGCCGGCAGCAGGGGGCATACACTTGTGGGGCTACAAGTCCCGCTTGTGTGAGCGAGTGTCTGCGAAGGAGGGAGGACCGCCCGTGCTGAGTCCGCGAATGCCGGAACTTTCGGCGTTGGAGATGCTGGTCACCGTCCAGGACTTGGGAAGCCTGTCGGCCGCCGCTGCCCTGCTTGGACTGTCCCAGCAGGGCGTGTCCTCACGGATGAGGGCACTGGAGGCACAGATCGGATCCCCACTGCTGAACAGATCCCCGCGCGGGTCAAACCTGACGGACATTGGTGTGCTGATCGCGGGCTGGGCCGCCGAGGTCCTGGCCGCGGCCGAACGTCTGGACACCGGGATCGCTTCCATCCGCTCGGAGAGCGCCCGGCATCTGCATGTGGCGGCCAGCCAGACCATTGCCGAACATCTGCTCCCGCAGTGGCTGGTGAGGTTGCGCCGTCAGCAGCAGGCCCTGGGCCAGGCCCCGGCCCGGGTAAGACTGAGCGTGACGAACAGCGCCGAAGCAGCTGCCATGGTCCGTTCGGGGGCAGCCGAGTTGGGTTTCATTGAAAGTCCCAACCTTCCCCATGACCTTGCGACGCAAACCGTGCAATACGACAACATGGTCCTCGTCGCCGCCCCGGACCACCCCTGGGCCCGTCGCCGCAGCAAGGTCAGCCCCGCCGATTTAACCCGCACAGCGCTGGTGACTCGGGAACCGGGCAGCGGCACTCGCGAAGCCCTAGAACACCTTCTCCACGCTGCGACGGCAGAACCGATGCCCGCTCCGGCAGTGGAGCTGTCCACCACCGCAGCCGTCCGGACAGCCATAGCGGCAGGAACCGGCCCCGGCGTCCTCTCGACCCTGGCCGTACGTGATGACCTCCTCCTGCACCGGCTGGTAGCCGTACCCCTGTCCGGAATCACACTCCGCCGACCCCTGACCGCGATCTGGGCCTCAGGCGCCACACCCCCCGCAGGACCAGCCCGCGACCTCGTCACCATCGCCGCCACTCCCCAAACCAGCAAGCCCCTCCAAACTAGACCAGACCAAAACAGCCGATAACCCGGTAAACCACCCGGGGCCGCCAACAAGACCGGAACCGAACCACCCAGACGACAAACGGTTCCTCGGAACCGCCAATCTGAGCTGCGAATTAACCGCCAATCCGAAGGCCCTGGCACGAATTTCGTGACTCGGGGACTGGTATCCGCGGTCCGGCGCCAGTAGCGGCTGTGCGCCCGCAGCGGCGATCCGTCACCATTCACGAAATTCGGGCCAGAACCCGCTAAATGGCATGGAAGTCGCAGTGGTATTAGGCGTCAGCCGTCTTATCTGGAGATTGCTGGTGAACGCCGCGCCATGCGGCTAATGCGGCACCGGAGCCCACCGGTCGCCGTGGGCGGCCCGTTGCCATGCCTGCCGCAGGCCCTCCGATTCGCGTGCGACGTCCGTGAGCCAGATCGTACAGTCGGGGTCCCATCCGGCGATGACCGTTGCCGTTTCAGCGTCCACATCGAGTGGGTGTCAACTGCAACTTGGAACTGACCACTGTCTGCAGTTTGATTTGACCACTGTCTGCAGTTTGATTTGACCGGTGGCTGCAATGGGCTGACCGTTGGCGGCAAGTATTTTTTGACCGCCCGGCGGATTCCAGGCCCCGCCGCCGTGCTTTGATTACGGGATCGGTCCGCCCCGGGCGCTGAGGTAGAGCGAGTACCACTCGGTGGTGCCCATCAGCCGGGCCTGTTCCGCGGCATCGGCGCAGGCGGCAATCCGTGCGGGGTTGGCGGAGCCGATGACCGGGGAGATGCCGGCCGGGTGGCGCATCAGCCAGCCCAGGACCACTGCCTCGGGCATGGTGCCTTTCCGCCCGGCAAGCGCGCCGACCAGTTCCGCCGTGGCCCGCTCCGCGTCCGTGTGCTCCCCCCCGGGCGCCGGAATACACGCCCTGGCCCAAGGCACCCCAGGCCTGGAGGCGGACGCCGTGTTGCCGGCAGTGCTCCAGCGTGCCGTGCGGGAACGGGTACTCGGCCGCCTCGGGATGGTTGACCAGCACGCCGCTCTCCAGCCACGCCCGCTGGCGCAGGCTCATTTCCAGCTGGTTGGCCTCGATGGGCAGCTCCAGCCGCTCCTGCAGCAGGGCGATCTGGGCGCCGGACATATTGGACACGCCAACCCCACGGATCCTGCCCTCGGCATGCAGCACGGTGAGCGCCGCCGCCACCTCGTCCGGGTCCAGCAGTGGATCGGGGCGGTGGAGGATCAGCAGGTCCACGTAGTCGGTGCGCAGCCGGGCCAGGCTGGCTTCCACGCGTTCGAGGATCGCGTCCCGGCCCAGATCGTAGTAGGCGTCCAGCCCGCCCTCGCCGAGCCGGATGCCGCATTTGGTCTGGATCCGGATCTGCCCACGCAGGCCGGGGTTTCCGGCCAGCACCTCGCCGAAGACGGCCTCGGATTTGCCCCCGCGGTAGATGTCCGCGTGGTCAAAGACCGTGATGCCAATCCCCAGGGCGGCGTCGACGGCGGCCGCGGCCTCCTCGACCTCCCCGGCGCCGTAGCCCGGGTCCTCCCACGGGCCGCCAAGGCCCATGCAGCCGTATATCAGTTCCCCGGCACGTGCCACGGGTGCTCCTTCGTTAACGGCGCGGAACCCCGGCACTGTGCCGGGGTTCCGCGCTGGATGTGTGCTTAGACCAGCCAGGCCGTGGTGTTGGCCGGCAGCTTGCCGCCAACCAGCGGGGCGCTGGAGAGCACCACCGTGCCGGCGGGCAGGTCAACGGGCTCGCTGGAGAAGTTGGTCACGGACTGCCAGCCGCCGGGGCGGGTGAAGTGCAGGACGTCGGCCGGGGACGTGACCCACTCCTGCGTCTCGGCGCTCTGCAGCTCGTGGCGCAGCTCCAGCGCGCGGCGGTAGAACTCCAGCGTGGAGCCGTCCACGCCGTTCTGGGCCGAGGCGGCGTACTCCGCGAACCACTCGGGCTGGGGCAGGTGGGCCCCGCCGTCGCCGAACCCGAAGGAGGTGCCCTCGGCGGTCCAGGGCAGCGGCACGCGGCAGCCGTCGCGGCCGATGTCCACGCCCGGATTGCGGAAGAAGGCCGGGTCCTGGCGCTCGGACTCGGGGATCTCCCCCGCCTCCTGCAGGCCCAGCTCCTCGCCGTTGTACAGGTAGGCGGAACCCGGCAGGGCCAGCAGCAGGGCGGTGGCGGCGCGGGCCCGGGCCAGGCCCAGCTCCACGTCCACCTCGCCCGGCTTGCCGCCGGCGAGCAGCCAGGCCTTGCCGTCCTGGCCCAGCCCCGGCTTGATGTTGCCGGCCTCGGCAGCCGACGGCAGGCCGTAGCGGGTGGCGTGGCGGACGACGTCGTGGTTGGAGAACACCCAGGTGGAGGAGGCGCCGGTGGCCTGGGCCTCGGCCAGGTTCTTGGTGATGATGGTGCGGAACTGGCCGGCGTCGAAATCGGCCTGCAGCAGGTCGAAGTTGAAGGCCTGGCCCAGGCCGTCCGGGCTGGCGTAGCGGGCGCGGCGGGAGGCGTGCACCCAGGCCTCGGCGACGGCGGTGCGGGGGGGCGTGTACTGGTTGAAGAGCTTGCGCCACTCGGCGTAGATGCCGTGCACCTCGTCGCGGTCCCAGAACGGGTGGCTGCCGTCCAGCAGCTGGCCCTCCACGCCCAGCTCTGCCGTCATCGGCAGCGGCTCGGAGAGGTCCTTGCTCAGGGCGTGGGCCACGTCGATGCGGAAGCCGTCCACGCCGCGGTCCGACCAGAACTTCAGCGTCGTCAGGAAGTCTTCGCGGACCTCGGGGTTGTCCCAGTTCAGGTCCGGCTGCTCCTTGGCGAAGATGTGCATGTACCACTGGCCGGGGGTGCCGTCGGCCTCGGTGGTGCGCTCCCAGGCCGGGCCGCCAAAGACGGAGGTCCAGTCGGCCGGCGGCAGCTCGCCGTTCTCGCCCTTGCCGTCGCGGAAGATGTAGCGCGCCCGGGCGGCTGAACCCTTCGGCGACGCCAAGGCTTCCTTGAACCACTCGTGCCGGTTGGAGGAGTGGTTGGGGACGATGTCGGCGATCAGCTTGATGCCGGCGGCGTGCAGCGCGGCGGTCATCTCGTCGAAGTCGGCCAGCGTGCCCAGCTTCGGGTCCACGTTGCGGTAGTCGTCCACGTCGTAGCCGCCGTCGGCCAGGGCCGAGGGGTAGAACGGGCTCAACCACACGGCGTCGATGCCCAGCGCCTGCAGGTAGGGCACCTTGGCGGTGATGCCCTTGAGGTCGCCGATGCCGTCGCCGTTGGAATCGGAGAAGCTGCGCGGATAGATCTGGTAGACGGCCGCCTGGCGCCACCAGGTGGGGTCGGTCATGCGCTGTGACAGGGTCAGATCGGTGTGCGAGGCGGTGGTCAAGAACGTGGTCCTTTGCAAGGTTGGGTGGGTTGCCATCATTTTAGATAGAATCTAAATTTAGGTACTGCACCAGCATGCGCCTCCACCGAAGCGAAGGTCAAGTCTCGCCATGGAACTTACTCCCGCCACCCCGGCCTACCTGCGCCGCGTCAATGCCGCAGCCGTCCTGGCGGCCATGCGCACGGACACGGTCCTGACCGGCACGGCCCTGATTGCGGCCACCGGGCTGACGCGTGCCACGGTGATGGCCGTCTGCGACGAGCTGCTGACCGCCGGCTGGATCCTGGAGCTGGAGAGCGTGCGGAACACCCCCGGCAAGGGCCGCCCGGCGCGCTGCTTCGAACTTAACGCCGACGCCGGCGCCGTGCTCGGGCTCGACCTGGGCGCCAGGACGACGACGGCGGTGGTGGTCGACCTGCGCGGTGCGGTCCGCGGCCGTGCCGTGGTGCCCTCCCCCATGGTGGACCTCCCGGCTGCCGAGCGCGTGGACCTGGTCAGCGGCACCTCCCTGGCCGCCCTCACCGCGGCAGGCATGGAACCGCAGCAGGTCCTGGCGGTGGGCATTGGCGTCCCGGCCCCGATCGACCGGAACGGCAACATCCACGCAGGTCCGCCGTTCTGGGCACTCTTCGACGTCGGCCTGCGCGAGGCCCTCAAGGAGCGCCACGGCTGGAACGTCTTCCTCGAGAACGACGCCAACCTGGCGGCGCTGGCCGAGCGTTGGTGCGGCACGGCCCGGGGCGTGGACGACCTCGCCGTCCTGCTGGCGGGCGAGCGCATCGGTGCGGGGCTGATGGATTCGGGCCGGCTGCTCCACGGCAACGCCGGCAGCGCCGGTGAAATGGACCTGCTGAAAATGGTGGAGGGTGTGGGCAGCGCGGACGGCATTGCCGCCGTCGCCCGCCGCTGGGGGCAGCAGGCCGTCGACGGCGGCGGTGCCCCGGTGCTGGCGGCCCTGGCCGCGGGCGGGCCCGTCGGGGCGGAGCTAGTCTTTGCCGCCGCGCACGACGGCGACCCGGTGTCGCTGGCCCTGCTGGACCGGCTGGCGGAGCGGATGGCGCGGGTCATTGCGGCGCTGGGGTCGCTGGCCAACCCGGAGCTGGTGGTCATTGCCGGCGCGGTGGCCCCGTCGGCCGCGGCGCTGCTGGCCGGCATCGAGGAGCGTCTGCCGTCCCTGACCGTGGCTCCGCCGCGGGTGGCGGTCTCGACGCTGGGCACGGACGTGGTGGCGATGGGTGCGGCGCGTCATGCGCTGGACTACGTCGAGGCCCAGGCGCCGGAGCTGGAACTGAACTAGCCGGCCGGCAGCTACGGAAATTGCCTGCCCTGCCAACCGACACCGATTCCCGTTCAGGATGCCGTAGTGGTCGTGTCATGAACGGGAAGCGGCGTCATGGATGCAGTTGTGCGTCCTGGATGGACGCAGCGGATCCTTAGTCGGGCATCATCATGGTGCGCAGGTCGAGCTGGCGCAGGACGCGGTCGGCCACTTCGGGGTCGGTGTCCGGCTCGTTGCGGGCGGCGACAATCTCCTGCCGCGCGGCGTCCAGGGCGATGGTCTGGACGGTGATGGCCAGTTCGCGGCCGCGCTCGCGCATCTGCGCCGCCGACTCGTTCTTGTTTGTGCCGTCCAACAGCTCGGCATGGAGCCTGCGCATCTTTTCCTTCACCACGGCCACGCGCTCTGGCGGAAGCTGGCGCATCAGTTCCGTCTCCTTGAGCGCGGCGACCGCGGCAGCCTGGGCCCGGGCGGCGAGGACCTTGGCCGCGGCCCGCTCCTCGGTGCCGTCGTCGGCGGCCTTGAGCACCCGCATCAACCACGGAAGCGTGAGCCCGGGCAGCACCAGGGTGGCCAGCAGCACGGCGCAGGCAATCACGATGATCTCGTGCCGGGCCGGGAAGTCGGTGCCATCGGCCAGCGTCACCGGCAGGGCCAGCGCGAGCGCCAGCGTGGCCAGCCCGCGCATGCCGCACCAGGTCAGGATCACCACGTCCTTGAACGAGGTGGGCGGGAGGTCGCCGTCGCGCATGCGCCCCAGCACGGCCATCAGGGCCAGCCAGCCGAAACGGACGGCAAAGACCAGCACGCAGACCACCACTGCCAACCCCACCATGCCGAAGATGGCACTGCCCTCCTCGGCAATGACCTGGCGGATTTCCAGCCCCACGAGGCCAAACGCCAGGCCCGTCACCAGCAGTTCCACCACATCCCAGAAGGCGGTGCGGGTGATCCGCTCGGCGGCGTCCTGTGGCCGGGAATGCCGTTTCATCTCCAAGGCCGTGACGACGACGGCGATGACACCGGAGGCGTGCACCTCTTCGGCGAGGATGTATGCGGCAAACGGCACCACCAGGGTCACGGCGCTGCGGGCCACCATGGAGGTGACCAGGCGGGTGATCAACCCGGTCAGCCAACCCATCAGGATGCCCACCAGGACAGCCACCGCGGCGCCGATGGCAAACTTGAGGACCACTCCGCCGCCGATATTGGTTCCGCCCACGGCGCTCGCAACGGCCGCCTGGAAGACCACAATGGCGGCGGCGTCGTTGAACAGGCCTTCACTTTGGAGCACAGTGATCAGCCGCCGCGGCATGTGCACGCGCCCGGCCACCGATTCAACGGCCACCGGGTCCGGCGGGGCCACCATGGCGCCCAGGGCGATGGCCGCAGGGATGCCGATGGAGGGGATCATCAGCCACGCGGCGCCGGCCACCACGGCGGTGGAGAGCACCACCAGGGCCACGGCCAGCAGGATAATGGTCCGCCACCGGATCCGGAACACTGACCAGGAACTGCGCTGTGCGGTGGCAAAGAGCAGGGGCGGCAGGAAGATGGGCAGGATCAGCTCGGGGCTGATGCGCAGGTCGGGGAACCCGGGGATGAATGTCAGCCCCGCGGCCAGGAGGAGCATCAGCACCGGATAGGGCAGCCGGAGCCTGTCACCCAGGCCGACCGCCACCACCGTGGCAAAGAGAAGTCCAATGATCAATGCCAGCTGCTCCACGGGCCCACTTTCGTCTCGGGGTGCTCTTGTGCGGCGGACCCCTGCCTGCCGGACCCCGCCGTGTCCACGGTATCGGCTGGGCGCCGGAGCCGGTAGCCGGCCCCGAAACGTGCAACGGCCCGGGAACGTCGATCGTTCCCGGGCCGTTGCCTGGCTCAAGGTGCCGGTGCCGGTGCTACTGTCCGGCGGCGGTGTTCCACGGCTCCTCGGACACCGGGATCCACCAGCGACGCTCATCGCCCGCGCCGATGTACTCCGGCCAGCGGAAGTCCGTGGGCGCGCTGAACCCGGCCGGCAGCAGCGGTGCCACGGAGCCGCGGCGGACCTTCTCGGCCTCGAACTCCGCCTTGGCCTCGGCCAGGGTCTCCGGGGAGGTGAGCAGGTCCAGCACCATCCCTGCCACCATCTTGGAGGTGGCGATGATGGTGGG
Organism: Pseudarthrobacter sp. P1; assembly: GCF_050156935.1. NCBI lineage: Bacteria > Bacillati > Actinomycetota > Actinomycetes > Micrococcales > Micrococcaceae > Pseudarthrobacter > Pseudarthrobacter sp. P1. The sequence continues at coordinate 2,335,416 of NZ_CP189584.1, forward strand.
GTCGATGGTCTCCGGGATGCCGCCCATTGCCGTCATGGCCCAGCCCGGGTAGGCGGTGCCGTTGCCGTCCGGGGCCAGCGTTGGCCGGGCGGTGTAGAAGCGGATGGTGGGCGCGTACCAGCTCATCTCCACGTAGTCGTCGCTGGTCCAGTTCAGCTGGGTGGCCGGCAGGTGGCGGCGCAGCTCGGCCTCGGCGTCCTGGGGGCTGATCAGCGCCTCGGTGGCCGGGTGGAAGGGGTTCTCCATCGGCTCCACACCGCAGGAGGCCTGGATCTCCCGGCCGATCTCCCGCGCCCGATCGGAGAGCTGTGGGGCTCCGACGGCGGCAATGTTCTCCCACGCCACCTGGGCGACGGTGTGGTTGGCGATGCCGGGGCGGTTGCGGGCCACCCAGCGGGTGCTGACGGTGCAGTGCGACGCCGCCGCGGCCAGCTCGGCGTTGCGGTCCAGCACGGCCAGCACGGCATCGGCCTCCGCGATGCTGGCGCAGCGCCAGGAGTACTGGATCTGGGCCAGCCCGGCCGGCTGGTTGTCCGCCGTCGCCTGTCCGGCACTGAGGATCGCTTCGGAGAGCGACCAGCCACCGGCTTGCGGCAGCATCGAGTCCTGCGTGGTCTTGGTCAGCGAGAACATGGTGAACAGCGCCGCATCGGCACCCGGAGCGCGGGCGGCCGAGTGCGAAGACGGGATCGGGCTGTCGCCGTAGGTGTTGCCCCAGCCCTCGGGGTCATCGCAGGTGAAGGTGTAGACCTTGGAATAGTACGAGCCGCAATGCGTGTCCCAGCGGGCGGTGTTGCACAGCGGCATCATGTAGAACGGGTGGTAGGAGATGATCGCGTCAAGGTTGTCGTAGTAGCCGCGCAGGCCGTGGACCACCTTGGAGCCCTGCACCTTTTCCGCCGGCTCGCCGGTGTAGACCAGCGTGCCGGGGATGTTGTGCGTTTCCATGGCGTTCTTGGCGGCCAGGAAGCCGGCCAGGGTGGAAATGCCCAGTGCCGAGTGCGGGTCGGTGTGCCCCGGGGCAAACCGGGACATGCCGATGCGCGGCTCGCGCTTGGTGGAGGCGGCCTGGCAGTTGCCCGGGATGGCGTCGTATTCTGCGTACCCCAGGATCCGGGCGCCCGGACCGGCCGGGCTGGTCCACTCGGCGGCGAAAGCGGTGGGCATGCCGCCGCTGCCCTCCTCCACGGTGAAGCCGTGCTCGCGCAGGGTCTGCACGTACCAGGCGCAGGATTCATACTCGCGCCAGGCCGGCTCGGCCAGTTCCCAGATGGTGGTGTGCCAGGCGGACAGGTCCTCCTGGCGGCCCTCGACCCAGCTCCAGGCGGTGTTCTTCAGTGATTCATTCTTGATGCCCACGACAAGCTCTTTCTCGAGGATGCGGAAAATGGTTGGTGCGGTGCGCCGCTAGCGGACCACAAGCTTTCTGTTGGCGAACTCGTCCAGACCCAGCTGGCCCAGTTCGCGGCCGACGCCGGAGCGCTTGACCCCGCCAAAGGGCAAGGACGCGTCCGACGGCGGGAGCTGGTTCACGCTGACCATGCCGACGTCCAACCGCGCGGCCAGCCGGTCCGCCCGGTCCGGATCGCCGGTGAAGATGGTGGCGCCCAGGCCGAAGGGGGAATCGTTGGCGAGCCGCACGGCGTCGTCGTCGTCCACCACCTGGTAGACCACCGCCACCGGGCCGAACAGCTCCTCGCTGTAGGCGCGCATGCCCGGGACGACGCCGGTCAGCAGCACCGGCGCCACAAACTCCGCCCCGTCCGCCGTCCCGGCGCCGCCGCAGTGCAGCCGGGCGCCGGCGTCGACGGCGTCGCCGATCTGGGCCAGCAGCTCGCGGGCTGCGGCGGCGGAGAACATCGGCGCCAGCGTCGTCGCCGGATCCAGCGGATCCCCCGGGACGAACCCGCGCAGCCGTGCGGCAAGCTTCTCCACGAAGTCCGCGTACAGCGGCTCGGCCACCAGGAAGCGTTTGGGCGAGTTGCAGGCCTGCCCGCAGTTCTCCATCCGGGCCGCCGCGGCCAGGTCCACCACGGCGTCCAGGTCCTCGGTGTCGAGCACGATGAATGAATCGGACCCGCCCAATTCCAGCACGTGCTTCTTCAGCGCCGCACCGGCGAGCGCGCCGACGGCGATGCCGGCCCGTTCGCTGCCCGTCAGCGAGACCCCGTGGATCCGTGGATCGCCGATCAGCGCCGCCGTGTCCGCGACGGAGGCCAGCACTGTCGAGTAGGTGCCGGGTGCCACCCCGGCTTCGAGCAGCAATTCCTGAAGCGCCCGCGCCGAGCCGGCACAGGCCGGGGCCGGCTTGATCAGCACGGCGTTGCCCAGCAGCAGGTTGGGGGCGGCCAGCCGGGTGATCTGGTAGTACGGGTAGTTCCACGGCATGATGCCCAGGATGGTCCCCAGCGGACGGCGCACGATGCTGGCTCCGGCGAAGGGCAGCGGTTCCGCGGCCAGGAAGCCGGGGCCGGACTCCGCGTAGAAGGTGAAGATCTGCGCGCACAACTCCACCTCGCCGATGGCCTCGGCGAGCAGCTTGCCGGTTTCCGCCGTGGCCAGGCGGGCCAGCTGTTCCTTGCGCTCAAGCAGCAGTCCCGCGGCCCGGTGCAGCGCGGCGACGCGCTCCCACAGTGCCGTGGCGGACCAGAGCGCGAAGCCCTGCCCGGCGGCGGCGACGGCGGCCTCCACCTCGGCCGCGGTGGCCTCGGCAAAGGCGGCCGGAGCGGAGGCCGCGCGCTCCAGGGTTGCGGCCGGCATCAGATGGCCACGTGGATCAGGCTCGGGCCCCGCACGGCCATGGCCTTGGTGACGGTGGTGCCGAGCTCGTCCAGGTTGTCCACGGCGAAGGCGGCCAGGCCGAAGCCCTCGGCCAGCTTCACCCAGTCCGGCTGGGCCAGGTCCACGCCCACCGGGGCAATGCCGCGGTCGGCCATGTTGGCCTTGATCTCCCCGTAGCCGCCGTTGTTGACGCAGATGATGGGCAGGTCCACGCCCTGCTCCACGGCGGTGATGAACTCCTGCACCGCAAACATCAGCGCGCCGTCGCCCAGCAGGCAGACCACCGGGCGGTCCGGGGCCGCCACCTTGGCGCCGATGGAGGCCGGCAGGCCGTAGCCCAGGGTGGCATAGCAGGGCGTGTAGAGCAGCTGGTGGGCGGAGTCCATCGGGAAGAAGGACGCGGTGCCGAAGTACGTCACCTGCGAGGAGTCCCCGCCAATGACGGTGTCGGCGGGCAGCACCCCGGCCAGGATCTCGTTGATGCGGGCCAGCACCGGGGACATCTCCCGTGCCTCGTCCTGCAGCTGGGCCTTCAGCACGGAGACGTCGGCCTGCGCGGCCGCAATGTGGCCGGCCAGCCCGGCCAGCAGGGCCGGGACGACGGCGGCGGCGTTGCCGGCCAGCTCGATGTCCGCGGACAGGTTGACCGCCAGTTGGCCGGGATCGATGTCGATGCGGATGCAGCTGCCCTGCGGCACGATCGCCCCGCCCCACAGCTCCGATTCGCCCACCTTAGACCCGATGACCAGCAGGGCGTCGGCGCCGTTGCAGAGGTCCTGGGCGGCGGAGAGGCGGATGTCCGAGCCCAGCGAGAGCGGGTGGGACTCCGGGATGGCACCCTTGCCGTTGAGCGTGGTGACCACCGGCGCCTGCAGCAGTTCGGCCAGCTCCAGCAGGGCGGAGCCGGCGCGCAGGGATCCGCCGCCGGCCAGGATCACCGGGTTGGCGGCCCGGGCCAGCACCGACACCGCGGCGGCGAGGGCACCGGCGTCGGCGTTCCTGGCCGGACCCAGGCCGCGGGCGGCGCACAGGGAAGGATCGACGTCGTTGGCCGATTCCAGCAGGTCCAGCGGGATCTCGATGTGCACGGGGCGCGGGCGGCCGTGGGCAAAGAGGTCAAAGGCCTCATGGATCAGTTCCACTGCCTCGGCACCGCTGGACACCCGGGTGCTGCGCCCGATCAGCGCGCGCACGGCTCCGGTGGGGTCGCGGGTCTCGTGCAGCGAGCCGATGTCGGAGAACTCGCTGCCGCGCGGCGCTCCCGGGGAGAGGATGATCAGCGGGCGGGACTCGCAGTAGGCGGTGGCCGCCGCGGACATGGCATTGAGCAGTCCGGGGCCGGAGGTGGTGATGACGACGCCGGGGAGCCCGGTCAGCTGGCTCCAGCCGTCGGCGCCGTAGCCGGCACCCTGTTCGTGGCGGCTGGTCACCGGGTGGATGCCAAGCGGCGCCAGATGGCGGTAGAACTCCAGGTTGTGGGTTCCGGGGATGCCGAAGATGGTGTCGATCCCGTAGTTGCGCAGGGTGGTCATCACGGCCAGGCCGATGTTGTCCGCGGGGATTCCGGCCTCCGCGGGGGCGGAAATCTCGACGGAAATCTCGGCGGAAATCTCGGTGGGAATCTCGGTGGGGAGGGTGGTGCTCATGGGGAAATCCTTTGCATGTATGGGGGTGGGGGCGGTCCGGGCGCAGCGGCGGGACCGGCGCGGGTGCGGCTCTAGAGAACCTTGGACAGGAATGCTTGCGTGCGCTCGTGCCGGGGCCGGCTGATGATCTCGTTGGGGTCCCCGGCCTCCACGATGACGCCGCCGTCCATGAAAGCCACGACGTCGGCCACCTCGCGCGCGAAGCCCATCTCGTGGGTGACGACGATCATCGTCATGCCGTCCCGGGCCAGGGCCTTCATGACGTCCAGGACCTCACCCACCAGCTCCGGGTCCAGGGCCGACGTCGGCTCGTCGAAGAGCATCAAGTCCGGCTTCATGGACAGCGCCCGGGCGATGGCCACGCGCTGCTGCTGGCCGCCGGAGAGTTGGGCCGGGTAGTGTCCGGTGCGGTCCGACAGGCCCACCTTGGCCAGCAGCTCCCGGGCCTCCGCCTCGGCCTGGGCCTTGGAGACCTTGAGCAGCTTCAGCGGGCCCATCATCACGTTCTCCAGGGCCGTCATGTGGCCAAAGAGGTTGAAGGACTGGAACACCATGCCGATGCGGGAACGGCGCTTGTTGATCTCCCTGGCGTGGGCCTCGATGAGGCGGTCGCCGTGCACCTCGTAGCCGATCATCCGGCCATCGACCATGATGGCGCCGGAGGTGGTGGTCTCCAGATGGTTGACGCAGCGCAGCAGGGTGGACTTGCCCGAGCCGGAGGGGCCGATCAGGCAGGCCACCTGGCCCGAGTCCACGGTGAAGTTGATGCCCTTGAGCACCTCCATGGCGCCAAAGCTCTTGTGCACATTCAGGAATCTGACTTCGGACATCAGGAGCGCACCTTTCCGGTTTGGAGGGCGTTGCCCCGGGAGTACCGCTTCTCGATCCGGGACTGGATGACCGAGAGGATGGAGGTGAGCAGGATGTACCACAGGCTCGCCACGATCAGCAGCGGAATCTGCTGCAGGTTGCGGGCGTAGATCTGCTGGGCGTTGTAGAGCAGGTCCCCGACGCCGATGACTATCACCAGGGAGGTGGTCTTGAGCATGGAGATGGTTTCGTTGCCCACCGGCGGCAGGATGATCTTCATGGCCTGCGGGATGACCACGTAGCGCAGGGTCTCCATCTTGCTGAACCCCATGGCGTGCGAGGCCTCGGACTGGCCGGCGGGGATGCCCAGCAGGCCGGCGCGGACGATCTCGGCCATGTAGGCGCCCTCGTTCAGGCCCAGGCCCAGGATGCCGGCGACGAAGAGCGGCAGGACATCATTGGTGTTCCACTCCACCAGCATCGGCCCACCCGGGATGCCGATCCCGATGGTGGGGAAGAGCACCGCGGCGAAGCCCCAGAACAGCATCTGGACCAGCAGCGGCGTGCCGCGGAAGAACCAGATGTAGGCCCCGGCCACCCCGCGCAGCAGCGCATTCTCCGACATCCGCATGACGGCCACCAGCAGGCCGATGGCAAAGCCAATGATCATCGCAATGACCGTCAGCTCGATGGTGGTCAGCAGGCCCGTCATGATGCGGATGTCGAAAATGTATTTGGCCACGGTGCCCCAGCCGAACCCCGGGTTGGTGAAGATGATGTAGACACCCATGATCGCCAGCAGCCCCACCAGCACCATGGCGGCCCATTGTCCGGGCTTCTTCCGCTTCAGGATGGGCCGGGTGGAGAGCGCCAGGAAGTCGGGAGGCACCGGTGCGGTCTCCGTGCGCCCGGCCACCGTCATGACCCCACCGTCGGGTTCAGCTCGGACTTGTCCACCGTGCCGGAGCTCATGTTCCAGGACTCCATGATCTTGGCGTAGGTGCCGTCCGCCATGAGCGACTGGATCCCGGCCTGGAAGGCCTTGGCCAGTCCGCCGTCGTCCTGTGCGGTGACCACGCCCACCAGGGACGGATCCACCAGGATGGCGTCGACGGAGGTGAAGGCATCGGGCTGGAGCTTGGCGTAGTAGCCCACCAGCGCGTTGTCGGCCAGCAGGGCCTGCGCCCGGCCGGAGGCGACGGCCTGGTTGACGTTGTCCTGCTGGGGCAGCAGCAGCGACGTCGGCTTGTCCTTGCCCGCCTGTGCGCACTCCTGCTCAAAGGACGGCAACACATTCAAGGCCTGCGTGGTTCCGGTCTGGGCGGCAACCGTCTTGCCGCACAGGTCCAGGACGGCCTGGACCTGGGCTGCGTTGCCCTTCTTGACCAGCACGGAGGTTCCGCCGCGCATGTAGCTGACCATGGAGACCTTCTGCTCCCGCTCCGCCGTAATGGAGAAAGCGGCCCACGAGGCGTCATAGCGCTTGGCCTCGATGCCGGCCAGGATCCCGTTGAAATCGGCCTTGTCGATGGTGATGGTGACGCCCATCTTCTTGGCCACGGCCAGCGCCAGGTCCGGCTCCAGGCCCACAATGTTGCCCTGCTCGTCGGTGAAATCGATGGGCGCGTAGGTGGGGTCGGTGACCAGCTTCAGCGCGCCCTTGGCCTTCACGGCCGCCGGCACCAGGGCCTGGACGGCCGCATCGGCCTGGACGGCCTGCGCCAGCTCGTGCCCGCTCGCCCCGCCGGCGGCCGTGTTCGATCCGGTGGCACCGCCCCCTTCAACATTGGTGCAGGCAGAGGTCAGCGCCAGGAGGGAAACCAGGGCCGCCGCCAGGAGGGATCTCTTCACGCCATTGTGCTTCACGATGGATCTCCAGTTCGGATGTTGAAATAATAATATGTGTAACTTATTGTGAGATGGACAACACTCGCTGTCAAGGCACCATGGCAACATCGTGGGTAGATGACAGAAGCTGCCCACAAGGCGCGCAAGCAACGTTGGAGGAAGATCGGCATGAGCGAGGCAAAGGCTGTACGCCGCACCCGGAGCGTCACGACGGAGGCCATGGCGGAGCGCCGGGAGAGCATCCTGCAGTACGCCTCCCAGGTGATTTCCCGCAGCGGCGTGGAGGGCTGCTCCTTCGGTGAGCTCTCGGAGGTGTCGGGGTTCAGCGTCGGCATGATCCAGCACTACTTCCGCCACCGGGACCGGCTGATCAGCGCCACCGTCGAATACCGCATCGCCGGCGCACTGGCGGAATGGGAGCGCATCTACGACCGCGGGAACAATGCGCTTGAGCGCATCCACGACCTGCTCACGTTTTCGGTGGAGGGCGAGATCCCGTTCGCGGAGGCCTGGGGGTTTTGGCTGGAGATCTATGCGGCCGCCCACAAGAATCTTCAGATCAGGGAATCCGTGGCCACCGTGCTGTCCTCGTGGCGGACGCTGTTTGTCCGGGCCCTCCAGGAGGCCAGCGAGGAGAATCTGCTCAACCCGGCCGCCGACGTCGGCGAGCTGGCAACGCTGTTCACGGCCGTCATCGATGGGCTGGCCATCCAATCGCTGAACAACATCTACAAATCCACCCCGGAAAAGATGATCGAGACCCTGCACCGGTTTGCGGCGCGGGAACTGGGCATCGACCCCGAAGAATTCGCCCGCTACAAGCGTTCCAAGCTGGTGGCGGCGCGCTAGAGACAAGGACACAGCTGCGATGGTGGACAACCACTCACCCATGGCCGAGGAGGCCGTGGAGTTCTGCAGTGATCTGATCAGGATTGATTCCACCAACACCGGCGATCCGGCGACCACCGGCGACGGCGAGTCCCGCTGCGCGGACTACATCAGGGCCTTGCTCGAGGACGCCGGCCTGGCCACCGAATGGTACGAAAAGGCGCCCGGGCGCGGAAACCTGGTGCTCCGGATCAGGGGCAGCAATCCCGCGCTCCCGGCGCTGCTGGTCCATGGCCACACCGACGTCGTGGCGGCCACCACCGGCGGCTGGACGGTGGACCCCTTTGCCGGGCTCATCAAGGACGGCTGCGTCTGGGGCCGCGGCGCGGTGGACATGAAGGACATGCTGGCCATGACCGTCGCCACTCTGCGCCAGATGGCCAGGGACTCCTTCACGCCCCAGCGCGACATCGTGGTGGCCTTTGTGGCCGATGAAGAGGTCGACGGCGGCCACGGCGCGCAGTTCCTGGTGGACGAGCATCCGGAGCTCTTCCGCGGCGTCTCCGAGGCCATCGGCGAAATCGGCGGATTCTCCCTCGAATTGGACCCGGACCGGCGCCTGTACCTGCTGGGCACCGCGGAAAAGGGCGTCGCCTGGGCCACGCTGTCCGCCGCCGGCACCACCGGCCACGGGTCCATCGTGCCCAATGCCGAGAACGCCGTCGCGCGCCTGGCCCAGGCCGTGGCCCGGATCGCCGCGCACGAGTGGCCCATCGTCTGGAGCGAGTCCATCACGGCACTGGTGGACGCCCTCGGGGACGCCATCGGCCGGCCGCTGGACACCTCCCGGATCGAGGCGGAGCTGGACGCCCTCGGGCCGCTGGCCGCCATGCTCTTGCCCGGGCTGCGGACCACCACCGCCCCCACCCAATTCCAGGCCGGCTACAAGACCAATGTGGTGCCCGGCGGCGCCACCGCCACGGTGGACTGCCGGATTGCCCCGGGCGCGGACGAGGCGTTCAAGGCCGCGTTTCTTCAGCTGGTGGGCCCGGGCATCGACGTCGCCTGGGAGGAGGCCCCCTCGCTGGAGGCGCCCGCCAACGCCGGGATCCTGGCCGGCATGCGGGCCGCCATCGCCGCCGTCGACCCCGGCGGCACGGGCATCCCCTTCGTCATCTCCGGTGCCACCGACGCCAAGGCGTTCACCCGGCTGGGCATCCACTGCTACGGCTTCTCACCCCTGCGGCTGCCCGCCGGCTACGACTTCGCGGCCATGTTCCACGGCATCGACGAGCGCGTACCCCTCGACGCGCTGCGCGCCGGCACCCGGATCCTGCACCGCTTCCTCACCTCCCAATAGCCCCACACCGCCCGTCTCACCACTCGACCCACCACCCACAACCGCCCGCACGGCCCGGCGCACCGACGCGCCGGCACAGGGCCCCGATGAAGGAATCACATGACAATGACCGCAGAACTCTCCCACGTCGCACGGATGGCCGACCGGGCCGCGGGGTTCCAGCCCTCCCCCGTGCGCGCCGTCTTTGACGTCTCCATGCAGCCCGGGATGATTTCCCTGGCCGGCGGCAACCCCTACCTCGCCGCCCTGCCGATGGAGAAGATTGCCGCCATGGTCGGCGACGTCGTCGCGGCGCGCGGGCTGGACGCCCTGCAGTACGGCTCCGGCGCCGGCACCGAGGAGCTGGCGGAACTGATCTGCCGCGTCATGGAGCTGGAGGGCATCTCCGCCTCGCCGGAAAACGTGCAGATCACCGCGGGCTCGCAGATGGGGCTGGAGCTGGTGACCAAGCTCTTCTGCAACCCCGGGGACGTGGTGATCGCCGAGGGCCCCACCTATGTGGGCGCCCTGGGCGTCTTCGAGGGCTTCCAGGCCGAGGTGGCCCACGTCGCCATGGACGAGGACGGCGTGGTGCCCGAGACGCTGCAGGCCACCATTTCCGCGCTCAAGGCGGCCGGAAAGACCATCAAGTTCTTCTATACGATCCCCAACTTCAACAACCCCTCCGGCATCAGCCTCTCGCTGGAGCGCCGCCAACAGGTGGTGGACATCTGCCGCGCCGAGGGCGTCGCCATCGTCGAAGACAACCCCTACGGCCTGCTCAGCTTCGACGGCGACCTCAAGCCGGCGCTGCACACCCTGGACCCGGACAACGTCTTCTACCTGGGCTCCTTCTCAAAGATCTTTGCCCCGGGCCTGCGCACCGGCTGGGTGGTGGCGCCCAAGGAGGTGCGCGGGCGGCTGCAGATCGCTTCCGAGGCCACCACCATCTGCCCCTCGGTGCTCAGCCAGATGGTGGTGGAGCAGTACATCACCGGCTTCGACTGGCGCGGCCAGATCGATACCTTCAGCGCGGTCTACGCCGCGCGCTGCCATGCCACCCTGGCCGCCCTGGCCGAGCACATGCCCGAGGGCACGCACTGGACCACCCCGACCGGCGGCTTCTTCACCTGGGTCACCCTCCCCGAGGGCTGCGACACGGACCAGGTGCTGGCCGTGGCCATCGAGGCCGGCGTCGTGTTCGTGCCGGGCAGCGCCTTCTACGCCGACGGCGGCGGCCGCAACCAGCTGCGCATCGCCTTTTCCTACGCCCCCGCTGACCAGCTCGCCGAGGGCGTGAAGCGCCTGGCCGAGGCCATCAAGGCGGCACTCGGGCAGGCGTCCTGATCCGGCCCTGAGGCCAAAGACCTGGCACACAGAAGGGCGGCTCCCCACCGGGGAGCCGCCCTTCCGTGTGCCGCTCGTTGTACTACTGGGCGCTGTAGGCCTGCACGCCGTTGACCCACGTCGCCAGCACGGAGATGGAGCTGATCTCGCCCTCCGGCGCCCGCAGCGGGTCGGCAGCCAGGAGCACGAAGTCGGCCAGCTTGCCGGCCTCCAGCGAACCCAGCTCCTGCTCGCGGCCCATGGCCCGGGCGCCGTTGATGGTGTGTGCCCGCAGCGCCGCGACGGCGTCGATCTTGAGACCGTCGCCGCCCAGCTGCACACCGGAACGGGTCTTGCGGGTGACGGAGGTCTGGATCGCCTCCAGCGGGCGGGGCTCGGCCACCGGGGCATCGGAGCTCATGGTGACCGGCACGGAGGCCGCCACAAACTCGCCCAGCGGGTTGAACCGCTCCCCCGGCGAGCCGATGGCATCCAGCACGCCGGGGCCCCAGTTGTAGTAGTGCTGCGGCTGGTTCACCGGCAGGATGCCCAGCTCGGCCATCTCCACGATCTGCGCGGGCGTCGGCAGGCCGCAGTGCTCGATCCGGTGCCGGTGGTCCGCGCGCGGGCTGGCCGCCACGGCCTCCTTGACGGCGTCGATCACCAGCTGGATCGCCGTCGGCGACTGCGCGTGGGTGGCCGTCTGCAGGCCGGCGCTGTGCGCCCGGGCCACCAGCGAGCGGTATTCGGCGGGCTCGTGGTAGAGCGAGCCGGTGCGGCAGGGATCGTCCCGGTAGCCCTCCGGGAAGTAGGCCGTCCAGCCGCCCAGGGTGCCGTCGGCGTAGAGCTTGATGCCGGCGAAGGAGAGCAGCGAGTCGCCAAACTTGTCCACCAGGCCCAGCTCCAGCACCTCCTCGAGCAGGCTCGAGAGGAAGTAGGCGTTGATGCGCGTGACCAGCTCGCCGCGCTCCACCAGGTCGAGGTAGGCGGAGAATTCGCGCCGGGTCACCTGGCAATCGCCAATGGTGGTGACGCCGTTGGCGAGGAAGTTGCGCTGGGCGTGCAGCAGCTGCGACCGGTGCTGGTCCTTGCTGTCGGCGAGGTGGAAGTTCGGACCGTGGTGGCCCAGCTTCACGCCGTCAGCTCCGGTGAGGATGTCGCAGGCGGCATCGGAGAGTTCGCCGGTCAGCGAACCCTGCGCATCGCGGAAGAACGTGCCGCCGTCCGGATTGGGGGTGGCGTCGGTGACGCCGGCCTGGGCCAGCGTGAAGGAGTTCACGACGCCGCCGTGGCCGCTGGCGTTCATCACGTAGACCTCGCGGTCGGTGGAGACGGTGTCCAGCTCATGGCGGGTGGGGTGGCGCTGCTCGGCCAGGTTGCGGTGCTCGTAGCCGTAGCCGCGGACGGGGGTTCCCGCCGGCAGCTGGGCCGCTGCGGCAGCCAGCAGGGACAGCATGGTGGGGATGTCCGGTGCCGCCTCGGGGCCGCAGTCGACCCAGGAGAGCAGCTGGCCGTACATCAGCGGATGGGCGTGCGGGTCGGTGAACCCGGGGACCATGGTGCGGCCCTGCAGGTCAATCTCCGCCACGGCGGCGGTGCTCAGCCGGGCGGCCTCGGCACGGCAGTGTGCCTGGGAGCCGACGGCGGCGATGCGGTTGCCGATCACCAGGATGGCCTCGGCCACCGAGTCCGCAGCATCAACCGTGCGGATGGTGCCGCCGAAGAACAGGGTGGCCGCCGGGGCGACGACGGAGGTTTGGTGGGAAGAACGGGTTGTCATGGCAATGGCCTTTGCAGCTAGGAAAGAGGGTGGTTCGGAGCGGCGGTCAGCCGGCCGGTTCCAACACGAACAGGGGCGTATCCGGCGTGCCGGTTGCCGCGTGCGAGAGGACATTCTGGGCCTGGACCCGGATGTACTCGGCGAGCGTGTGCTCGGACAGGAAACCCACGTGCGGGGTGATGAGGATGCGCGGGTGGCCCATCAGCGGGTGGTCCGCCGGGGCGGGCTCGACGTCGAGCACGTCCAGCGCGGCACCGCGCAGGTGGCCGGCGTCGATGGCGTCCCGCAGGGCCTCGTTGTCGACAAGCTGGCCGCGGCTGACGTTGACCAGGTAGCTGCCCGGGCGCATGGAACGAAGCGTTTCGGCGTTGATGAGGTGGTGGGTGTCCTCGGTCAACGGCACATGCAGCGAGACCACTGCCGAAGTGGTGAGAACTTCCTCGAGGCTGGTCCGCCGGATGCCGGCGTCCGCCAGCATGGCCCGGGTGTCCTCGGTGTCGGGCAGGAAGGGATCGTAGCCGATGACCTCGCCGAACATCCGGGAGGCCAGCTCGCCCAGCTTGGTGCCGATCCGGCCCAGTCCCACCAGGCCCAGGCGCTGCTGGCTCAGCCGGAACACGGCCGAGTCGGGGCGGGAGTTCCAGTCGCCGGCGGCCACACGCTCTTGGAAATAGGGGATCTCGCGGACCACGGCAAGCGCCAGGGCCAGCGCATGCGAGGCGACCTCCTCGGTGGCCACGCCGGGGAGGTTGGTCACCCAGATCCCCCGCGCCTTGGCGGCCTCGAGTTCGATGTTGTCAAAGCCCATGGACAGCAGGGCAATGATCTTCAGCCCCGGGATGGCATCCATGACCTCTGCCGTGATGGATGCGTACCCCACCAGGAGCGCCTCGGCGCCAGTGGCCTCGGCGGCGATGGTGGCCGGGTCCTGGGTGCCCAGGTAGCGGACCTCGTAGCCGTGCTGCTCCAGCAGGGCGATGCCGGAGGCGTGGTCGATGTCCTCCATGTCCGTATAGATAGCCAGGGGGCGGACGGGGCGCAGCGGGCGGATGCCCCCAACCGGGGACGCACGCGGGGTCGATCGCGGAGACACAGGGAGCTGGTTAGTGGACATGGCTGAGGAACTTCCTGGTGCGTTCGTGCTGGGGGTTGTCAAAGAATTCATCCGGAGAGGCCTGCTCCACGATGATGCCGCTGTCGAACAGCGTCACCTCGTCGGCCACGCGCCGGGCGAAGCGGACTTCGTGGGTCACCACGATCATGGTCATGCCGTCATTGGCCAGACCCTCCATCACGTCCAGCACCTCGCCCACCAGTTCGGGGTCAAGGGCGGAGGTGGGCTCGTCAAAGAGCAGGACCGTCGGGTTCAGCACCAGGGCCCGGGCGATGGCCACGCGCTGCTGCTGGCCGCCGGAGAGCTCGGACGGGTAGTGGCCGGCGCGGTGGCCGAGGCCCACGCGCTCCAGCATGGCCATGGCCTGGGCCTCGGCCTCCCTGTGCGGGACGTTCTGCACGCTGGTCAGGCCCAGCATCACGTTCTTGCAGGCCGACAGGTGCGGAAAGAGGTTGAACTTCTGGAACACCATGCCGATGTTCGCCCGTTCCTTGGCCAGCTCGCGCTCGGGCAGGGCTATCGTTGCCCCGCCGCGCTCGCGGACGCCGATCCGCCGTCCGCGCAGGCGGATGTCGCCGTCGTCGGCCGGTTCCAGCAGCGCCATCAGGCGCAACATGGTGGACTTGCCGGAGCCCGAGGGGCCCAGCACGGCCTTGACCTGGCCCTGGTGGATGTCGAACTCGACACCCTTGAGGACCTGCTGGTCCGAGTAGGCCTTGTGCAGGTTGCGCACCTGCAGGACGGGCTGGCTCTCGTTCCACACGGCACCGGGTGCGGGGGCGGTGATCTCGTTGGTCATGCCACCACTCCTTGGGCGACGGGTGCCGGTGTCGAGGGCTTCTTGGATTTTGTACGCGATGTCCATAGGAACTTCTTTTCCACGTAGCTCTGCAGCAGGGTCAGCAGGCTGACAATGATCAGGTAGTAGACGATGGCGGCGGCGTAGTACTCGGCGTAGCGGAAGGTGATGTTCACACCCACCTGTGCCGTGGTCAGCAGCTCCTGCAGGGAGATGACCGAGGCCAGCGAGGAGAACTTCACCAGGCCAATGAATTCGTTGCCGGCGGGGGGAAGCGCAATGCGCACCGCCTGGGGCAGCACCACCTTGGTCATCACCTTCCACGGAGACATGCCCAGTGCACGGCCGGCCAGGCCCTGGCCCTCGTCGATGCTGATCAGCGCCGAGCGGATGATCTCGGCCATGAAGGCTGCCTCGACGACGCCGAGGCCAATGAAGGCGGCGATGAACGGTGAGAACCAATCCTGGCGCAGCACCGGGAACAGCTGCGGCAGGGCGTTCCAGATGATCAGCAGCACCAACAGGGCGGGGATGGCCCGGAAGAACCAGATGTAGAGGCCGGAGACCCCCTGGAACGTCTTGTTCTTGGAGGTCCGGCCCAACGCCAGGAGAAACCCGAGGACGGTGGCCAGGATCAGCGCGAGGACGGCGACAGCCACGGAGAGGAACGCGCCGGTCATGTAGTCCGGGTTGATGAGCTGTTGGACAAAGATGCCGAGATCAAACTCCATCGGATCTTTCCTTATCTCTTGGGGAGGACGGGCGCCCGCAGCGGTGCGGGCGCCCGTCCACAATGGCTATTTGACGTCGACGATGGTGGCGTCGAGCTTGTTGTCCTGGGCGATCTTGGCCAGGGTGCCGTCGGCGTGCAGGGCCTTGAGTGCCTCGGCGATGGCCGGGGAGGTCTCCGAGCCCTTGCGGCTGAAGACGCCGAAGGTGGTGTCGGTGGCGAACACCTTCGGTGCGACTTCCAGCTTCCCCTGGTTCTGCGAGGCCATGTAGGCGGCCGCAACGTTGGTCTCGATGAGGGCGTCGGACTTGCCGTTGATCACGGCCAGGACGGTCTCGGCGGTCTTGGGGTATTCGGTGAGCTTGGGTTCCGGCTTGCCCGCGGCCTTGCACTCGTCCTTGAGCGTGGTGATGCGGGCGGCGTTGGAGGAGGCGCTCTGGGCGGCGACGGACTGCCCGCACAGGTCCAGCGGCTCCTTGATCTTCGCGGCGTTGCCGGGGCTGGCCAGGATGGACGGGCCGGCATTCATGACGGGTGCGGCGTCGGCCACGGCCAGGCGTGCCTCGCTCATGTAAAGCCCACCGAAGATGGCATCGCAGCGCTTGCTCTGCAGGCCCGGCATCAGGCCATCAAAGGTGGTGACCTCGAACTTGGCTTCCAGGCCCCAGTGTCCGGCCAGGGCGCGGGCGGCGTCGGCGTCGAAGCCGCTGATCGGACCACTGGAGCCATTGGCGTAGTACTCCAGCGGGGCGTACTCGGGGTCGATGCAGAGCGTGAGCTTGCCGGCGTTGACCAGGCCGGCAGGAGCCGCCGCCGCTGCGGCACCATTGCCGGCGGTGGTGGCGGATCCGGTGGAGGCAGTGGCGGAACAGCCACTCAGGAACAGGGCCGCGGTGGCAACGGCCATGGCGGTCTTGGTGAACTTGTGCATTGCAGGTCTCCAATGGGGAACGGTTCGCAGGAGCGCGAAGGATGTGGAGCTCGCCAGTGTGGCGCCGATCACTACAGTAGCCAGAATGCGACAGAAAGGGAAACAATTTTTCTGTCACTACTGCTTCTGACGCGTAATTTGCAGGCCTGTTACGACAAAACCATTCATAGTTGCGGTTCTGGCGCTCTACGATGGAGATATTGACAGCGAACCGGCCGGCCATGGCGCGCCCGGCGGTTGGGTCTGGATCCAGGGCACATTGACGGCAGGCGATTATTGTGAAGACCATGCACAACCTTGATGGCCGGCTGGTGCGCCTGCTGCAGACCGACGGCCGGGCGTCCTTCAGCGATCTCGCCAAGCAACTCGGCGTCACCCGCTCGGCGGTCACGGCCAGGTTCAATGAGCTTGCCGCGTCCGGTGAACTGCGCATCGTGGCCGCCATCCACCCGCGGGTGCTGGGCCTGAACGCCGTGGCCCACCTCTCCATCCAACTGCGCGGATCGGCCGAAGCCGTCCTGGCCAAGCTGGCCAGCCTCGACGGTGCCGTCTTCGCCTCGCTGACCACCGGCCACTATGGCATCATCACCGAGCTGCGGCTGCCCACCGTGGCCGAGCTCTACGAACAGGTGGATGCCATCCGCGCGACACCCGGCGTCGCCGCCGTCGACGTCCTCATGTACAAAGAGGTGGTGCGCAGCCTCTTCCTGGACAAGGAACCGCTCCAACAAGGACTGGAGCTGGACGGCGTGGACCTGCGGATCATGGGCGAACTGCAGAAGGACGGACGCCTGGGCTTCGAGGCGCTGGGCGAGTGCGTCGGCCTGTCCGCCAGTGCCGCCCGGACCCGGGTGCTGCGCCTGCTGGAATCCCGGGTCATGCAGATCGGCCCGATCCTCAGCCGGACGGGCTCATCGTGCTCCATGGCCTTCGGCTTCGGCATCACCACCGTCTCCGGCACGGAGGAAGCCGTCGAGTTCTTCTCCAACACCCCCGGCGTGGAGTTCATCGCCAGCTGCTTCGGCCGCCATGACCTCGTGGCCACGGTGGGCGTCAGCTCGCTGGATGAGCTCAACACCATCCTGGACCAGCTGCGGAACCTGGACTCGGTGGCCTCCGCCGATTCCTGGCTGCATCTGCGCATCCTGCAGGAGCGCTACGAGAAGCCGCTGGACAACCTGGTCGCCGCCAAGGCCTGAGGGGCCGCCTATCTCTCAGCTGTCCCGCACTTATGGTTCGCTTGGACGTCCAAGCGAGCGATAAGTGCGGGACAGTTGCCTATGTCTGGGGCGTCAGGGCCCGCCGAGGGCCTCGGCAATGGGCACCTCGCCGTCGGTGAACGCGATGGTCTTCCGGGAAGTTTCGGGGAGTTCCAGCACCGCCGCTGCAACCAATACCACAGAGGCGCGGGAGGTCCGGGTATCGGACCCCGAGGGAGACGGGTTGATGCGCCCGATGGACGGCTCATCGGTCAGGGCGCCGGGTGCGAGGATGGTCCAGTCCAGACCCGTGCCGCGCAGGTGCTCGTCGGCGGCCGCCTTGGACTGGGCATAGGCAAAGAACCCATGGCCCTCGGGGATGCCATGGTCCGCCCGCGCGCCCAGATAGGACACCATCACATAGCGCCGCACGCCCGCCGCTGCTGCCGCATCCATGGACCGGATGGCCGCGTCCCTGTCCACGGCATAGGTGCGCTCTGGGTTCCCGCCGCCGGCTCCTGCCGACCAGACGACGGCGTCGTGGCCGGCCATGGCCGCGGCCAGCTCGGTCTGGGTGGAGGTTTCAACATCCAGGACCAGCGGACGTGCGCCGGTTTCGGCCACGCGGTCGCTCTGCTCGTTCTTGCGGATCACGGAGGTGACCTGGTGCCCGGCCCCGCTGAGGATCCCTGCCAACTGGAGTGCGATCTTTCCGTGGCCGCCAATGATCAGGACTCGCTGCATGGGTGCTCCTCGGTGGTGCGGGTGGGCTTGGCGCCCACGTTAGCCCACGGCGCCGTCCGGAGACAGCCTTGCACCGACGCTTAAACGAAAAGCGGGCCGGAAGCTGGTGCTTCCGGCCCGCTCTTTTTTGTAGCGGCGGGGAGGCTCGATCTCCCGACCTCACGATTATGAGTCGTGCGCTCTAACCAACTGAGCTACGCCGCCATAAATGGGAATAGCCCGCGCCAGCCGGCCAAAACCGTCTTGACACGAGCCTACCCATTCAGAGCCCCCCACCGGAATCGATCCGGTGACCTCGTTCTTACCAAGAACGCGCTCTACCACTGAGCTAGGGGGGCAACGAGAAAATACTTTACCAGTGGTTTTGCCGGATGCGAAATCGGGGCCAGTCGGGGTCCCCTGGCAGGCCATAAACCCCGGAATTCCGCGGATTTTCGGCCGTCTCGGCGGGCCGCACAAGGGCGGGCGCACCGCACTTTCCGTCAAACTTTCCTTGTGACCTTGGCCACAATCGGCCATCGGTGGCGGCCGGTCTCCCGCTGCCGTTGTGGTCATGCGCCGCAGGTGCACAGGGGGCCGAAGACTCAAACGGCAACGGAAGACCCGAACCGCACCGCGCATGGTCCCGGCGCGGGCACTGCACGGTTGCAACGACGGCCCCGGACAGCCCGGGGAGGGCCGGAACCGCCGACTGCGCCCGCGATACCCCAGGGCCTCCCCACGGGGCCGTCCACAGCCTCCCTGGAGCCTTCCACTGCCTTCCTGGGGCGCCCTGCGGGATCCACACGGCCATCGGCTGGCCCGGCGTCGGCGGGTGGCGGGCGGCGCGCCAGGCCGTTTCCTGCCGCCGCTGCCCTGCGGGATCCCCAGGCAAGAAAAGAGGGGCCGTTCCAGTCTGCTGACTGGAACGGCCCCTCTTTAGCAATGCCTGTTTAGTTAGGCCTGAGGCTGGTGGACCCTAGGGCCTACCACTTGCCCTTGCGGTTGAAGTCCTTGGCGCCGATGCCGGCGCCTGCGTCCTTGCCGTGGCGGGGACGACGGTCGCCGCCGCCGGTGCCCGTGTGGCCCTGGCCGCGCTCGCCGCGGTCGTTGCTGTAGCCGCCACCCTGGTAGCCGCCGCGCTCGCCGCCACCCTGGTAGCCGCCGCGCTCGCCGCCACCCTGGTAGCCGCCGCGGTCGGAGCTGCCCTGGTAGCCGCCACGGTCGCCTTCGAACTTCTTCTTGAAGCCGCCCTGGCCGCGGTCGCCACGGTCCTCACGGCCGCGGAATCCGCCGCCACCGGTGCTGGCACCATCGGTGGCCGGACGGCGTCCGTTGTCCAGCTCGAGGTGGATGAGCTCGCCGCCGATGCGGGTCTTGCTCAGGGCGCGCCACTGGTCCTTGCTCAGCTCGGCCGGCAGCTCCACGAGGGTGTGGTCGGCACGGATGTCGATGCCACCGATCTGCGAGGAGGACAGGCCACCCTCGTTGGCGATGGCGCCCACGATGGAGCCGGGCATCACGCGCTGGCGACGGCCCACCGCAATGCGGTAGGTGGCGTTGCCCTCGGTGAGGGTGCGTGTCGGGCCACGGGAGCCGAAGCCGTCCTTGGCACGGTCCTTCTTCTGGAAGTCCGGTGCGGCCGGCAGGTCGTTGACCAGCAGCGGCTGTCCGCCCTGGGCCATGACGGCCAGGGCTGCGGCGATCTCCGAGGCGGGCACGTCGTGCTCCTGCTCGTAGCTGGCGATGAGGTCGCGGAACTTCGCGACGTCCTCGGACGCCAGGGTCTCGGTGATCCGCTCGGCGAACTTGCCCAGGCGCAGGGAGTTGATGGTCTCCGCGCTGGGCAGGTGCATCTGGTCCACCGGCTGGCGGGTGGCCTTCTCGATGGCGCGCAGCAGGTACTTCTCGCGCGGGGTCATGAACAGGATCGCGTCGCCGGAGCGGCCGGCGCGGCCCGTACGGCCGATGCGGTGCACATAGGACTCGGTGTCGTGCGGGATGTCGTAGTTGATGACGTGGGTGATGCGCTCCACGTCCAGGCCACGGGCGGCGACGTCGGTGGCCACCAGGATGTCGATCTTGCCCTCGCGCAGCGCCTCGATGGTGCGCTCGCGCTGCTGCTGCGGGATGTCACCGTTGATGGCGGCGGCTAGGAAACCGCGCGAGCGCAGCTTGTCGGCCAGGTCTTCGGTGGCCATCTTGGTGCGCACGAAGGCGATGACGCCGTCGAACTCTTCGACCTCAAGCACACGGGTCAGAGCGTCCATCTTGTGCGGGCCCATGACCTGCAGGAAGCGCTGGCGGGTGTTGGCGCCGGTGGTGGTCTTGGACTTGACCGTGACCTCGGCGGGGTTGTTCAGGTACTGCTTGGAGATGCGGCGGATCGCGCCGGGCATCGTCGCGGAGAACAGTGCCACCTGCTTGGTGTCAGGGGTCTTGGACAGGATCTGCTCGACGTCCTCGGCGAAGCCCATGCGCAGCATCTCGTCGGCCTCGTCCAGCACCAGATACTGGAGGTTGGACAGGTCCAGGGAGCCCTTGGACAGGTGGTCGATCACACGACCGGGCGTGCCGACAACAACCTGGGCGCCGCGGCGCAGGCCGGCCAGCTGCGGGCCGTAGGCGGATCCACCGTAGACCGGCAGGACGGAGAAGTCGGGCATGTGGGCCGCGTAGGAGGAGAATGCCTCGGCAACCTGCAGGGCCAGCTCGCGGGTGGGGGCCAGGACCAGGATCTGGGTGTCCTTGGTGGGGCCGTTGAGGTCCATCAGCTCGGCCATGCGGGACAGGGCCGGGATGGCGAACGCGGCGGTCTTGCCGGTACCGGTCTGCGCCAGGCCGACGACGTCGCGGCCTTCGAGCAGCAGCGGGATGGTGGCGGCCTGGATGGGCGAGGGCTTCTCGTAGCCGACGTCGCTCAGGGCAGCCAGGACACGGCCGTCGATGCCAAGGTCCGTGAAGAGAATCTGGGGCTCTTCGACGGTGGCGTCTTCGGTGATGTTTTCTTCGATGGTGTTTTCGGGCATGGAAACTAGTCCTCATTCATAGGGCCAAGCGGCGAGGGTGCCGCATTACAAAGAAATCCAGCCGCCAAAACCATCCCTGGCAGGACCTCTCGCCATAGCTGCGCGCCGCTTTCGCGGCCACGGGTGGCAGCCTTCGCTGACACCGTATGGCGTTTTCTTTGCCGGCGATCCCCTATGAACGTTCATGCCCGCCAATGATGTGCGGGCCCCATACACTTCAGGCTCCTGCCTCAAAAATTGGGCAGAAAAAAATAAAGGGAATACCGGAGTGGGGGATATTTAAATTGTAGGGCATACGCTACCCACCCGGTACCGCCCATGTCGATGGGGTGCCGTGAGTTTGGGCACACGCCGCCGAGCGGCGGGCCGGGTGGCTGCCGGGGACCGCTAGCTGTGTCCGCGCAAAACCCGCTCAAAGTAGGGCCAGTAGGACTCCGCGAGGTCAAGTTTGCCGGCCTCTGCAAGGCGCCACAGGGCGGTGACATCGTGCACCGTCGGAGCCGAAAAATATTTGCCGATGGTGATCCCATGCTCCGGCCGGTGCTCCACGGCGATGGTGTCCCCGGCCGCGATGGTGCCCTTGGCCAGCACCCGCAGATAGGTGCCCACCCGGCCGGCGTCGGTGAACCGCTTGACCCACCGCTCCTCCCCCATCCGGCGGCCAAACGTGGCGCAGGGAACCCGCGGCGCCGTCACCTCGAGCAGCACATCGGCCCCGATCCGCCAGCGTTCGCCGATCACGGCGCCGGTGGCCTCCACCCCATCGATGCGCAGGTTCTCGCCGAAGAGCCCGGGCGGAACCTCCCGGCCCAGCTCGGCGGCCCAGTAGTCGGCGTCGTCCTGCGAATAGGCGTAGACGGCCTGGTCGGGCCCGCCGTGATGCTTCCGGTCCGCCTGGACATCGGCATGGACGCCCAGCCGGCCCACCTTCACCGGCCCGTCCACGGCCCGTTTGTCGATGGCAGTGACGCCCACGTTCCCGGCGTCGGGAAGCAATTGGTGGACGCGGCAGACGGCAAGCACTTTCCCCAGTTCCATGGCACCCAATGTACGTCTTAAAAGCACATTGAGGCGTGGGCTGATGCCCTTTAGATCGTTCCAAAAGGGCATCAGCCCACGCCTCAACGAAGGTTGCTAGGCGGTTTCGAGCACCGGTTCCGCAGCGGAGAGCTCGGCCTCGGAGGCCCAGCGGGGCAGGAAACTGGCGGCGACGGCGGCCAGCACCATGCCGCCGGCCATGAGCCACATGGTGGAGGAGAAGCCCTCAATGAACACGGCCGACTTGCTGTGCGCGGTGCTGCCCTCCAGCCCGTTGAAGAACAGCGTGCCCACGATGGCTACGCCCAGCGCTCCGGAGAGCTGGCTGGTGGTGTTGAACAGCCCCGATGCGGCCCCGGCGGACTTCACCGGGACCTCTGACAGGACGAAGATGCCCACGGGCGCCACCACCATGCCGAAGCCGGCGCCGCTGAGCGCCAGCCCGGCGAGCAGGTGCCACGGCGTAACGCCTCCGCCGGCCGCCTGGACGGTGAAGATCAGCACCACAAAGCCAATGGCAATCACCAGCGGACCGAGCTGGAGCACCACGCGGCCAATCTTCTTGGCCAGAATGGCGGCGGACAGACCCGCCAGGATGGGCACCATCAGGGAGAACGGGATCATGGTCAGGCCCGCCCGCAGGATGGGATAGTCCAGGCCCAGCTGCAGGAACAGCGTCTGGATCAGGAAGAAGCCGTTCATCGGAATGAAGAACAGGAACATCATCACGATGCCCGCGGCAAAGGAGCGGCTCTTGAACAGCGACACCGGCACCAGCGGCTCTCCGCCGTGCTTCTCTTCGCGGTGCTGCAGCAGGACAAAGCCCACCAGCACCAGCAGCCCGGCCGCCATGCAGAGGTACGTCCACAGCGGCCAGCCTTCCTCGCGGCCCATGGTGAGCGGGTACAGGATGGCGAACATGCCCACGGCCAGGACCACGACGCCGGAGAGGTCCAGCTTGTGCCGCTTGGGCGCCACGGATTCCGGCACGAACTTCAGGGCGCAGATGACCGCGAAGATGCCCACGGGGATGTTGACGAAGAAGATCGTGCGCCAGCCCCAGCCAAAGAGGTTGGCGTCGGTCAGGATGGCGCCCAGGATGGGGCCGGAGACGGCGGCCACGCCGGCGAGGGCGGAAAAGCCGGCCATGGCGCCGGCACGCTCGGCCGGCTTGTACATGACCTGCAGGCTGGAGAGCACCTGCGGGATCATGGCAGCGGAGGCGAAGCCCTGCAAGGCGCGGGAGGCGATCAGCATCTCCGGGTTCATGGCCATGCCGCACAGCACCGAGGACAGGGTGAAGACCACCAGGCCGATGACAAAGAGCTTCTTGCGGCCGTAGATGTCGCCCAGCCGGGAGCCGGTGATCAGGCCGATGGCCAGGGCCAGCGTGTAGGAGGCCACCATCCACTGGAGTTCGGCGTTTTGGGCGTCCAGCGACGTCTCGATCTGGGGCAGGGCCACGTTGACAATGGTCGCGTCCAACAGCTCCATGAAGGAGGCCAGGAACAGTGAGATGAGCGCGATGGAACGTGCCCTGCCGGTGGGCACGGCGTGCGTTTTCATGATGAAAGGTCCTCGGGGTTGTGGGGATGGTGAATGGCGCCAAAGGCCGCCACTGACTCGTGGCTCCAGGCAATGGTGCCGTTGTCGAGATCGGCCAACAGGCCTGTGATCCAGCGCAACTCGGTGCGCCGCATTTCAAGAATGAGTTCGGTGTCCAGCAGGAACAGCCGCGGCAGCCAGTCCTTCACCTCGTCCATGCCCGCCTCAAGGCGGGCGACGTCGGCCGCAACGCTGGCGGCCCGCACCCGCAGGCACTGGGCCGTCTGCTCCGGCTCGATCATCGGCAGATGGGCCAGGGCCGCAGTGAATTCGGGGTAGTCCGGGCGCGGGGCGGTGAGCATCTCCCGCATCCAGGCCTGTGCGGCATCGCGGCCGGCGCTGGTGGCCTCGTAGACCGAGCGCTCGGGCCGCTGGCCCTCGCGGCTGGTTTCCATCAGCTGCACCAACCCGTCGCGGACAAGCCGGTCGATGGTGTTGTAGAGGCTGGCCCGCTGCGTGACGTTGATGACCTCGTCCTTGCCCCGCTCGGTGATCAGCTGCCGCATCCGGTACGGGTGCATGGGCGCCTCCACCAGCAGGGCGAGCACGGCGAGCGCGAGGGGGGATCGTTTGGACATGGATCCAGAGTAGTAGTCATTTTATGACTAATCAAGATTGACTAGATGTGGAATGGCCCACTCAGGGCTCGAAGCGGTACCCCATGCCGGCCTCGGTGAGCAGGTGCCGCGGCACGGCCGGGTCCGGCTCCAGCTTGCGCCGCAGCTGGGCCATGTAGACGCGCAGGTAGTGGGTCTCCCCGGCATAGGCCGGCCCCCAGACCTGGGTCAGGATCTGCTGCTGGCTGACCAGCCGGCGCGGGCTGCGGACCAGCACCTCCAGGATCTTCCACTCCGTGGGCGTCAGCCGGACATCCCCGTCCGCGCGGGTGACCCGCTTCTGTGCCAGGTCCACCACAAAGTCCGCGGTGGCCATGGTGGGCGCCTCTTCGGGGTTGCTGGTCGCCCGCCGGGAGGCCGCGCGCAGCCGGGCCAGAAGCTCGTCCAGGCCAAAGGGCTTGGTCACGTAATCGTCCGCCCCGGCGTCGAGCGCCAGCACCTTGTCCTCGGAGCCGTGCCGGGCCGAGAGCACGATGATGGGCACGGACGTCCAGCCGCGCAGCCCCTCGATCACCTGCACGCCGTCCATGTCCGGCAGGCCCAGGTCCAGCACCACCACATCCAGCGGGTGCTTCTGCGCGGCCAGCAGCGCCGAGGCGCCGTCGTGCGCGGCAATCACCTGGTACCCGTGGGCGTGCAGATTGATCTGCAGCGCGCGCAGGATCTGGGGTTCGTCGTCGACAATCAGGACCCAGCTCATACGTTCCTCCTTCGGCTCACGCCGGTTGAAATGGGCAGCCTGACCACCATGGTCAACCCGCCGCCGGGGGTTTGCTCGGCCTCGAGCACGCCGCCCATGGTCTCCATGAAGCCCTTGGCCACGGCCAGGCCCAGCCCGACGCCGGTGCCGCCCGCCGCGCCGTATGAGACGTCGTCGAGGCGCTGGAACGGCTGGAACATGGCGACGACGGCGTCGGCCGGCACGCCCCTGCCGCGGTCGATGATGCGCAGCTCGCTGGCCGGCTGGCCCTCGATCGTGGCCCAGCCGGCACCGCCGACCGCCCCGACAATGAGGATCTCCGAGTCCGGAGCGTACTTGAGCGCATTCTCGACAATGTTCGCCAGCACCCGCTCCAGCATGCCGGCGTCCGCATCCACGGGCGGCATGTTGGCCGGCAGCTGCAGCAGGACGCGCCCGGCCGGGACCCCGCGCAGGGCCTCGGGCAGGACATCGCGCCAGCTCACCGGCTCCAGCAGCGGGGTCACGGTGTCGGCGCTCAGCCGCGACATGTCCAGCAGGTTGCCCACCAGCCCGTCCAGCCGGTCCGAATAGTTCTCGATGGTGGCCAGCAGCTCCGCCTCCTCCTCGGGGGCGAACGTCACCTCGCTCTGGCGCAGGCTGCTCACCGCCAGCTTGATCCCCGCCAGCGGGGTGCGCAGATCGTGCGAGACGGCGCGCAGGACGGCGGTGCGCATCTTGTTGCCCTCCGCCAGGCGCACATTGGCCTTGCGGGACTCGCTGAGTTCATCGCGCTGCTCCATGGCCATCAGGTGCGCGCCGAACGCCCCCAGCAGCCGCCTGTCGCTGGCCGGCAGAGTCCGCCCGTTCAGGGCCAGCACCAGCGTGGCGGAGACCTCCTCCACGTTGTCGGCGTCGCCGGGTTCCGACGGCGGTGCCGACCCCACGCTGGCGGCCAGCGCCCAGCCGGACACCGGCACCCGGGCCGGGCCGCCGCCGTCGTCCGTGCGGGCGGACTCCCGGCGGAACAGTGCCACGGTGGACACCTGGAAGTATTCACGGACCTGCTCCAGGAACACCTGCACGGTGTCCGGGGAGGCCAGCACGCCGCGGGCCAGCTCGCTGAGCGTGGCGGCCTCGGCGCCGGCCACCGCCGCCTCCCGGGAGCGCCGGGCGGACCTGTCCACCACCACGGCCACGGCGGCGGAGACGGCCAGGAAGATGGCCAGGGCCAGCAGGTTCTGTGGATCGCTGATGGTCAGCGTCCCCACCGGATCCGCGGAAAAGAAGTTCAGCAGCAACGAGCTCCACGCGGCGGCCACGACGGCAGGCCACAACCCGCCCACCAGGGCCACGGCAATGGCTGCCGTGAACTGGATCAGCATGATGGTGGCAAAATTCGCGTTCTGCGAGTAGCCCAGCAGCCACTGGACCAGCGCCGGCAGCAGCACCGCCAGGGCAAAGCCGATGGCCACCCGGCGCCGGCCGAGCCTGCCGCGGACGGCCCCCGACACGCCGCGCCCGCCGAGCGGGTGGGAGACCATATGGACGTCGATGTCGCCGGAATCGCGCACCACCCGGGTGCCCACGCCCGCGCCGCGGAACAGCGCGCTGCGTGCCCGGCGGCGGGAGGTGCCCACCACCAGCTGGGTGGCATCGACGCTGCGGGCAAACGCCAGCAGCGCCTGGGCGGGATCGTCCCCGCCCACGGAGTGGTAGGTCCCGCCCAGGTCCGTGACCAGCTGGCGCTGCACCTCCAGCTCCTGCGGGGACTCCCCCGCCACGCCGTCCGAGCGCCGCACGTGCACGGCCAACAGCTCGCCGCCGCTGACCCGGCTGAGGATGCGTGCGGCCCGCCGGATCAGCACCTGCCCCTCCGGGCCACCCGTCAGCCCGACGACGACGCGCTCGCGGGTGGGCCAGCTGGCCTCGATGCCGTGCGTGGCCCGGTAGGCGGCCAGTCCCTCCTCCACCCGGTCGGCCAGCCACAGCAGGGCCAGTTCGCGCAGCGCCGTCAGGTTGCCCAGCCGGAAATAGTTGGCCAGCGCCGCATCCACCTTGTCCGGGGAATAGACCAGCCCGGCGCCCATCCGCTGGCGCAGCAGTTCCGGCGGGATGTCCACCAGTTCGATCTGGTCCGCCCGCCGCACCGCGTCGTCCGGGACGGTTTCCTGCTGGCGGACGCCGGTGATGCTGTGCACGACGTCGCCGAGGGAGGCCAGATGCTGGACGTTGACCGTGGACATGACGTCGATGCCGGCGGCCAGCAGCTCCTCGATGTCCTGCCAGCGCTTGGCGTGGCCGGTGCCGGGGATGTTGGAATGCGCGTACTCATCCACGAGGGCGACGGCGGGCTTGCGGGCCAGGACGGCGGCCACGTCCATCTCCTCGAACTGCGCGCCGCGGTAGTCCAGGGCCAGCGTGGGCACCTGCTCGAGCCCGTCGGCGAGCTTTCGTGTCGGCGCGCGGCCGTGGTCCAGGACGATCCCGACGACGACGTCGGTGCCGGCGGCCATGAGCGTTTGGCCGGCCTCCAGCATGGAGTAGGTTTTGCCGACGCCGGGGGCCGCGCCCAGGAAGATTCTCAAGATGCCGCGTGCCATGGGTTGATTCTCTCAGTACTTGTCTCTTGCGCTGCCTACACCCTGCTTATGCCCCGGCCGCGGCTGAGCTGGGAGGCTTCCCGGCGCTTAGACACGGTCCGGGAGCGTCGTTCGCTCGCGGGGCGAGCTTCCGCCGCGCCCGGCCGCGATGCGCGCCTATGGAAGCCTCCCAGCTCAGCAACTCGACTCAGGGCGTCTGTTCGGTTCGCGACGGTGGTTCGCACTGCCGCTGTGGCCGGGGCAACAGCCCGTGGCGGGTCCGGCACAGGGGGCTGGCGGCCGGGGTGCCGTCGGGCTTCTCATTGGCTGTCTTTCTCGCGACCCCCATCGAACGATGCGGTGGCAGCTATTTCCCCAGGGCGGCAATTGCGGCGTTGAGGGTGGTGGTGTTGACGGCGGGCTGGCCGAGGAAGGATTCCAGGGGGCCGGTGGTGTTTTGGCTGACCAGCTCCCTGACCTGGGCCTCGCTGATCCCGTTGGCCTTGGCCACGCGGGGAGCCTGCAGGGCGGCGTAGGCCGGGGAGATGTCCGGGTCCAGGCCGGAGCCGCTGGCCGTCACGGCATCAATGGGCACAGCCACCGGGTCCACGTTTTCGCGGGCGGCCACCTCGGCACGGTTCGTGGCGATGGCCTCGGCCAGCGCCGGGGAGTTGGGGCCCAGGTTGCTGGCGGAGGAGGACGCCGGATCCCAGGCCACGGCGGACGGGCGGGGGTGGAAGAATTTCTCCCCGTCCACGGGCTGGGCCAGCAGCGCGGAGCCGACGGCGCGCGCGCCGGAGCCGCCGCCGTCGGACACCCCGGCTGCTGCCACCCCGGCGGAGACCTCGCGGATGATGGAACCGTTCGCCTGGGCCGGCGCCACCACCTGGCCGGCGCCGAAGACGGCCAGCGGATAGAGGACGCCCAGGACGAGGGTGGCCAGGAGCAGGAAGCGCACGGCGGTGAGCAGTTGGCGCAGATAGGAAGTCATGGCGATCAGCTTTCGTTGGGCTAGCCCAGGGCCGGGATGAGGGAGATGAGCAGGTCGATGAGTTTGATGCCGATGAACGGGGCGATGACGCCGCCCAGCCCATAGACGAGCAGGTTCCTTGACAGCGCGGAGGCCGCGGAAACGGCCCGATATTTCACGCCGCGCAGGGCCAGGGGCACCAGCAGCACGATCACCACAGCGTTGAAGATGACGGCGGAGAGGATGGCACTGGAGGGCGAGGCAAGCCCCATGATGTTCAGCAGCCCCAGCCCGGGGAACGCCGCCGCAAAAAGTGCTGGGACGATGGCGAAATACTTGGCGACGTCGTTGGCCACCGAGAACGTGGTCAGCGATCCGCGGGTGATCAGCAGCTGTTTGCCGATGCCCACGATGTCGATCAGCTTGGTGGGGTCCGAGTCCAGATCCACCATGTTGGCGGCCTCTTTGGCGGCGCTGGTGCCGCTGTTCATGGCCACGCCGACGTCGGCCGCGGCCAGGGCCGGTGCATCGTTGGTGCCATCTCCGGTCATCGCCACCAGCCGTCCGGCGTCCTGCTCGCACTTGATCACCGCCAGCTTGTCCTCCGGCGTCGCCTCGGCCACGAAGTCGTCCACACCGGCCTCGGCCGCGATGGCCCCGGCGGTGATCTTGTTGTCGCCGGTGATCATGATGGTGCGGATGCCCATCGCCCGGAGCTGCGCAAAGCGCTCCTTCATGCCGGGCTTGACGACGTCGGCCAGGTGGATCACGCCCAGCACCTCGGCCCGCGGCCCCTCCACGCTGGCCACCAGCAGCGGGGTGCCGCCCTGGGCAGAGATCTCCGCCACAGCGCTTTCGATCTCCTGCGGCACGTAGCCGCCCCGCTCGCCCACATAGGCGGCGACGGCGGACGCCGCACCCTTGCGGATGGCCCGCGGCCCGGAGCCGGCCGTCCCGGCCATGACCAGGTCCAGGCCGCTCATCCGCGTGGTGGCGCTGAACTCCACCACTGTGAGCCCGCCGGCGCGCCGGCCCAGCTCCTCCAGGCTGGGCTCCTGCACACCCTGCTCGGCGGCCAGGTCAATGATGGAACGGCCTTCCGGAGTCTCGTCGGCCAGGCTGGAGAGCCGGGCCACCTCCACCAGCCGCGAGCTCTCGACGCCGTCGGCGGGCAGGAACGCGACGGCGCGGCGGTTGCCGAAGGTGATGGTGCCCGTCTTGTCCAGCAGCAGCGTGGTGATGTCGCCGGCCGTCTCCACGGCCCGGCCGGAGGTGGCCAGCACATTGCGCTGCACCAGCCGGTCCATGCCGGCGATGCCGATGGCCGGCACCAGAGCGCCGATCGTCGTCGGAATCAGGCAGACCAGCAGCGCCACCAGCACGATGGGCGTGGGCAATGCGTGGGCGAAGGCGGCCATCGGGACCAGGGCCAGGATGGCGACCAGGAACACGATGGTCAGGCTGGCGAGGAGCACGTTGAGCGCAATCTCGTTGGGAGTTTTCTGACGCGTGGCACCCTCCACCAGGGCGATCATCCGGTCCAGGAAGGTCTGGCCGCTGGCCGCGGTGATGCGCACGACGATCCGGTCCGAGAGCACTGTGGTGCCGCCCGTGACGGAGCTGCGGTCCCCGCCGGACTCGCGGATCACCGGGGCCGATTCGCCCGTGATGGCGGATTCGTCCACGCTGGCCAGGCCCTCCACCACCTCGCCGTCGGAGGGGATCACATCGCCGGCCTCGCAGACCACCAGGTCACCCACCCGCAGCTCGATGCCCGGCACGCGCTCCTCGCGGAAGGTGCCGTTGCCGCCGTCGAGCCAGCGGCGGGCCAGCACGGAGGTCCGGGTGGCGCGAAGGCTGTCGGCCTGGGCCTTGCCCCGGCCCTCGGCGATGGCCTCGGAGACGTTGCCAAAGAGCACCGTCAGCCAGAGCCAAAACGTCACGGCCACGGAGAACCACACCATGGCGGAACCCTGGAGGATCTGGACGGCTGTGACCAGGGTGCACACGATGGATCCCACCAGCACCGTGAACATCACGGGCGAATGGACCAGATAGTGCGGGGAGAGTTTGCGCAGAGCCAGCGGGATGGCCGCGCTGAGTGCAGAAACGTTCATTTCACGAGTCCTTCGGCGGCCGGCCCCAGGGCAAGGGCCGGGAAGTAGGTGAGGGCGGTCAGGATCAGCGAGACGCCGCCGAGCATGGTGGCGAAGAGCGCCCCGTGGGTGTGCACGGTGCCAGACGTGACGGGGATCTTGCGCTGTTCGGCCAGCGAGCCGGCCAGCGCCAGCACCAGCACGATGGGCAGCATCCGGCCCAGCAGCATGGCCAGCGCCAGCAGCGTCGCCAGGCCCGGTCCGGACGTGGTGATCCCGCCAAAGGCCGAGCCATTGTTGTTGGCGGCGGAGGTGAAGGCGTAGAGGATCTCGCTGAATCCGTGCGGGCCGGTGGCCGGTGCCGCGGCGGACAGCTCCGGCAGCGCCACCGTGATGGCCGTGCCCGCCAGGACCAGGACCGGGGTCACCAGGATGTAGAGGGCCACCAGCTTCATCTGCCGGGCGCCGACCTTCTTGCCCAGGATTTCCGGGGTGCGGCCCACCATCAGCCCGGCGATGAACACCGTGACGATGGCCAGCACCAGCATGCCGTACAGGCCCGAGCCGACACCGCCCGGGGCCACCTCGCCGGTCATCATGTTCAGCATCAGCAGCCCGCCCGCCAGGGGCGGCAGGGAATCGTGGGCCACATTGACAGCGCCAGTGGACGTCAGCGTGGTGGCGGTGGCGAAGATGCTGCTCGGGGCCACGCCCAGGCGCTGCTCGAAGCCCTCGCCCAGGCCGGTGCCTGCGCCGGCCGCCGCCGCCCAGGCCATCAGGGCCGAGGAGATGAGCCAGAAGGCGCCCATCACGGTCAGCACCGTGTAGCCCTGGCGTTTGTCGCCCACCATCCGGCCGTACATGGCCGGCAGGGCGGAGGGGACCAGCAGGAGAAGGAAGACCTCAAAGAGGCTGGTGAAAACGTTGGGGTTCTCGAACGGGTGGGCGGAGTTGGCGTTGAAGTATCCGCCGCCGTTGGTGCCCAGCAGCTTGATCGCCTCCTGCGAGGCCACCGGTCCGCCCGGCACCGTCTGTGCCGCCTGGCCGGCAAGGGTGGTGATGTCCGTCGAGGTGAAGTTCTGCACCACGCCGCCAATGACCAGCACGACGGCGGCCAGCACGCTCAGCAGCAGCAGCACCCGCAGGGATGTCCGGGCCATGTCCACCCAGAAGTTGCCCAGCTGGCTGGTCTGCGAGCGCGTGATGCCGCGGATGAGGG
Source organism: Pseudarthrobacter sp. P1 (assembly GCF_050156935.1). NCBI lineage: Bacteria > Bacillati > Actinomycetota > Actinomycetes > Micrococcales > Micrococcaceae > Pseudarthrobacter > Pseudarthrobacter sp. P1. The sequence continues at coordinate 2,367,105 of NZ_CP189584.1, forward strand.
CCACGGCCACACAGATGCCGGCGGCGGCGGAAAGGAAGTTCTGCACGGCCAGCAGCAGCATCTGGACGCCGAAGCCCAGCGTGGCCTCGGGTGCGTACGTCTGCCAGTTGGTGTTGGTGGCGAAGGAGACGGCGGTGTTCATCGCCACCCACGGGTCCACGCCGGCCATGCCCTGGCTGAAGGGCAGCACGCCCTGCAGGCGCTGGAGCAGGTAGACCACCAGGATGGAGACAGCGGTGAAGGCGATCACGGAGCGCAGGTACACCGTCCAGCGCTGGTCCGCCCGGGCGTCCACGCCGGCCAGCCGGTAGAAGCCCCGCTCAACCGCCAGATCGCGGTGGCCGGTGAAGGTGCGGGCCAGATACGCGCCCAACGGCTGGTGCAGCACGGCGAGGGCCACCAGCAGGATGCCCATTTGGGTGATGAAGGAGAGCATGTTCAGTTGCACGGCGGCGTCACCACTTTTCCGGGCGGACCAGGGCGGCGAACAGATAGACCAGCAACGCCAGCCCCACCGCCAGCAGCACCACCGCGAGCACCACGTCCAGAACGCCGCTCACAGCTTTTCCACCACCCTGGCGAACCAGATGACAGCGCCGAGCGCCACCAGCAGCACGGCCACACAGACCACGTCAGCCATTTCCAAGACCTCTTTCCAGCGGAGTTTGATGTACTTCCTTCATCGAACTCCGCTGGAACGGCCCCGGCGGCCCCCTTGACGATTCCTTGATGCGGCGGACCCCAGCCTTGACGATCCCCTGACGCCCGCGGTTGAGATGGACGTTCTTTCGGTTTTCAGCGCGGCAAAGCGCAAAGAGCGTCCATCTCAACGGTGGCAGCTACGCCGAGAAGCCGCCGTCGGCCTTGATCAGCTGGCCGTTGACCCAGCGGCCGGCCGGGGAGAGCAGGAAGGCGGCGACGCCGGCGACGTCCGCCGGGGTGCCGAGCCGGCCGGTGGGCTGGTGCGCGGCGAGCCCTGCGCGGAGGGCGTCGTCCATCCAGCCCGTGTCCACCGGCCCGGGGTTGAGCACATTGGCACTGATGCCCAGACGCCCCAGCTCCCGCGCGGCCGCAATGACAATCCGGTCCAGCGCCCCCTTGGATGCCCCGTAGGGCAGGTTGTGCGCGGTGTGGTCGGAGGTCAGCGCGACGATGGCCCCGCCGTCGCCGCCGATCTGCCGGGCGAAGGCGGTGATCAGCTGCCAGCTGGCGCGGGTGTTGACGGCAAAGTGCCGCTCGAAGCTCTCCAGCGTGGTGTCCAGGATGGCCGAATCCACCGATTCGCAGTGCGAGAGCACCAGGCCCGCCAGCGGTCCGGCGGCCGCCGCGATCCGGGCCATGAGCGCATCCACCGTGTGCGGGTCGGCCAGGTCGGCGGGAAAGGACTGGACGTGCGCGCCGGCGGCCTCGAGCTCGGCGGCGAGGGCGGCGACGTCGCCGGGCTGGACGCCCCACGGCATCCGCGCGTCGTACTCCTGCCAATAGGTGAGCACCAGATCCCAGCCGTCCGCGGCGAGTGCCCGGGCGATCCCGGCGCCGATGCCCACCGTGCGGCCCACCCCTGTGACCAATGCCATCCTTCGCTCCATGCGGCCAGCCTACGCGTTGGGATGGACGCCCGTGGCGGTTCGGTGCCCGCCAACCGGCCTGAGCGTCCAGCTCATCCACGGCCGGGGCGGGTACGGTGGAACCACACAATCCCCCGCTTTCGAGGAAAGGGTTACCATGACCGCCGCCTCCCCCGCTGCCCGCAACAGGACCCGCGTCCGCACGACGCTGGCCATCACCAACGCCATGGTCGTCCCGATCGACGCCGACCCGTTCGAGGGCACGGTGGTGGTGAAGGGCGGGAAGATCTTCGCACTGGGGCCCAAGGCCAAGGTGCCCGCCGGTGCCGAGGTGCTCGACGCCGAGGGCCAGTGGCTGCTGCCCGGCTTCATCGATGCCCATGTGCACCTGGGCATGCACCCGGAGGGCGAGGTGGCCGCCACCAGCGACGTCAACGAGATGACGGATCCGGTGACAGCCGCGGTGCGGGCCATCGACGCCGTCGACCCCTTTGACCCCGGCTTCAACGATGCCCTGGCCGGCGGCGTCACGGCGGTGAACGTGAACCCGGGCTCCGGCAACCCGATCGGCGGGCTGGCCGTGGCCATGCACACGCACGGTCGGTACATCGAGGAAATGGTGCTGCGCTCCCCCAGTGGGCTCAAGTCGGCCCTGGGCGAGAATCCCAAGACCGTCTACAGCGGCAAGAAGGCGATGCCGTCCACCCGGCTGGGCACGGCGATGGTGATCCGCAAGGCGTTCATCGACGCGCAGAACTACATGGCCAAGGCCGACCCCGAGGCACGGGATCCGAAGATGGAGGCGCTCGCCATGGTGCTCCGGCGCGAGATCCCCTGGCGCCAGCACTGCCACCGGGCCGACGACATTGCCACGGCCCTGCGGCTGGCGGACGAGTTCGGCTACGAGCTGGTGCTGGACCATGGCACCGAGGCCCACATCCTCGGCGACGTGCTGGCCGAGCGCGGCGTGCCCGTGTTGATCGGACCGCTGTTCACCACCAAGTCCAAGGTGGAGCTGCGCGGGCGCTCGCTGGCGAACCCGGGCAAGCTGGCCGCGGCCGGCGTCGAAATTTCCATCATCACCGACCACCCCGTGGTGCCCATCAACTTCCTGATCCACCAGTGCACGCTGGCCGTCAAGGAAGGGCTGGACCGGTCGACGGCGCTGCGGGCGGTGACCATCAACCCCGCCAAGGTGCTGGGGCTGGCGGACCGCATCGGCTCGCTGGCCGTGGGCAAGGATGCGGACCTGGTGCTCTGGAGCGGGGATCCGCTCGATGTCATGCAGCGGGCGCTGAAGGTGTGGATCGGCGGCAAGCCCGTGTACCACTACGACGCCGACACCCGCGAGGGTGTTGTCGCCGCCCGGTAGGCGCGCGCCCACTGGCAAAAATGAAGACGATTCCCGTTGATGACCATGCGTACGCGTGTTCATCAACGGGAATCGTCTTCATTTTTGGTGCCGGCGATGCCGGTCGAGGCGGAGCGCCTGCAGCACCAGCGCCGCCATGATGCCCATCAACCCGGCAAAGAAGGCCGGGACGGTGAACGGCTGGACGAAGTAGTAGTTCGGCATACCGCCCATTGAGGTGGCCTGGGAGCTGTACTCGCCAAGGTCGGACTGGACGGCCATGGCCGTTGCCAGGATCGACAAGGCCACGAGCACGGCCCCCAGGACGGCCAGGGCCGTGATGTACGGATTCCAGGCCGGGCGGGCCGCTGTGGCGGACCTGCCGGGTTCCCGGCTGGCTGGAACCGCCGCGCTTCCGTCCGGCGCCAGCTCGCGGATGGTGACGGGCGGCACCTGGGCAAAGGAGGCGTCGTCGGACTGCCTGTCCTGGTGCTGGTCTGCCATGGAGTCCACCTTCCCCTGGGTGGCAGCCAGCCTACTCCCCAGCCGCACCCACAGCTCGCAAGCTCGCTGCGGGTCCCTCGCGGCCGTGGGTCCCTGCACGCCGGGGTACCGCTGGTTGAGCCTGCCGAAACCCGGTGCGGCGGGCGTGTCCCCGGGTGCCGCCGTCGACCGCGGGAGATCCGGCGCGGTCTCGCTCCCCGCCCGCACCCTAACCTCGCTGCGCTCGGCCAGGGAACCCTGCGGGCGTGGCCCCAGGCTCGACCAGCGGGTGGGCGGGGCTAGCAGCCGCCCCGGGCCTAGAGCTCCACCTGGTGGTGGCGCTCGCCCCAGGCCTTGGCGAAGGCGTGCTCGAGGTCCGCGAGCAGGTCCTCCACGTCCTCGATGCCCACCGACAGCCGGATCAGGTTCACCGGAACCGCAAGATCGGTGCCCTTGACCGAGGCGTGCGTCATCTCGGACGGGTAGTTCATCAGCGACTCGATGCCGCCCAGCGATTCGGCCAGCGTGAACAGCTGCGTGGACTCGGCCACCTTGCGTGCCGCGGCCTCGCCGCCCTTGAACTGGACGGAGATCATGCCGCCAAATTTTTTCATCTGCCGGGCGGCCAGCTCGTGTCCGGGGTGCTCGGGCAGCCCGGGGTAGAGCACGCGCTCCACCTCGGGCCGGGTCTGCAGCCATTCGGCAATCTTCTGCGCATTCTCGGAGTGCCGGTCCATCCGCACGCCCAGCGTCTTGAGCCCGCGCGTCGTCAGCCACGCCTCCATCGGTGCGGAGACGGCGCCGGCGGCGAACTGGATGAACCCGATCTTCTCCGCCATGGCGTCGTCGTCGAGCACAATTGCCCCGCCGCTGGCATCGGAGTGGCCGCCGATGTACTTGGTGGTGGAGTGCACCACGATGTCCGCGCCGAGGGCCAGCGGCGTCTGCAGGTACGGGGAGGCGAAGGTGTTGTCGACCACCAGCAGCGCACCGGCCGCCCTGGCCACCTCGGCCAGGGCCGCGATGTCGGTGATCTTCATCATCGGGTTGGACGGCGTCTCCACCCAGATCATCTTCGTGTTCCCGGCCGACACGGCGGCCGCCACGGCACCGGCGTCGGACATGTCCACGGCGGCATTGGTGATGCCCCAGGGTGCCAGCACCCGGTTGATCAGCCGGTACGTGCCGCCGTAGACGTCGTTGCCCATCACGATGTGGTCGCCCGGCGCCAGCAGAGCGCGGATCAGGGCGTCCTCGGCCGCCAGCCCGGAGGCGAAGCTGAAGCCGTGCTTGCCGCCCTCCAATGCCGCCAGCTGGGTCTGCAGGGAATCGCGCGTCGGGTTGGTGCCGCGGCCGTACTCGTAGCCGTGGCGCAGCCCGCCGATGCCGTCCTGGGCAAAGGTGGAGGTCTGGTACAGCGGCGGCACCACCGATCCGGTGGTGGGGTCCGGCTCCTGGCCGGCGTGCACGGCGCGAGTGTTGAATCCCTGGCTCATGGCGGTTCTCCTTTGGGTTGCGCGGTCTCGACGGCTCGGCCGCCTGGTGCAAGCACGACCACCGTGGGCGGGCTCGACCGTACGAACGGGTCTAGTCGTTAAGGTAGTTCAGCAGATCGTGGCGCGTCAGCACGCCCACCGGCGCGCCGACAAAGGTGACCATCAGCGCGTCCACATCCTGCAGCTTGGCCCGCGCGGCGGAAATCGGTTCCAGCGAGCCGATGATCGGCAGCGGCGGCTGCATGTGCTCGGTGATCTTGTCGGTCAGCTTCGCCTCACCGCGGAACAATTTGCCCGTCAGCGTGCGCTCGTCCACGGAACCGATCACCTCGCCCATCACCACGGGCGGCTCCTGCGTCAGCACCGGAATCTGCGAAACGCCGTATTCGCTCATCAGCGAGATCACATCGCGCACCGTCTCGTTCGGGTGGATGTGCACCAGATCCGGCAGCTGCCCGGTCTTGGACTTGAGGACGTCGCCGATGGCCGGCTCGTCCGTGGCCTTGAGGAAGCCGTAGGAGTGCATCCACTTGTCGTTGAAGATCTTGGCCAGGTAGCCGCGGCCGCTGTCCGGCAGGAGCACGACGACGACGGCCTCCGGTCCCAGCCCCCGGGCCGCTTCCAGCGCCGCCACCACGGCCATGCCCGAGGAGCCGCCCACGAGCAATCCCTCCTCGCGGGCCAGCCGGCGGGTCATGGCGAAGCTGTCGTTGTCCGTGACGGCAATGATCCGGTGCGGGACGGCGGGATCGTAGGATTCCGGCCAGATGTCCTCGCCCACGCCCTCCACCAGGTAGGGGCGCCCGGTGCCGCCGGAATAGACGGAACCCTCGGGGTCCGCGCCGATGATCTGGACCTCGCCGCCGTCGGCCCCGGGGCGGGTGGCGGAGGCCTCGCGCAGGAACCGGCCGGTGCCGGTGATGGTGCCGCCGGTGCCCACGCCGGCCACAAAGTGGGTGACCTTGCCATCGGTGTCGCGCCAGATTTCGGGGCCGGTGGTTTCGTAGTGGCTCAGCGGGCCGTTCTGGTTGGAGAACTGGTCCGGCTTGTACGCCCCGGGGATCTCGGTGACCAGCCGGTCCGAGACGCCGTAGTAGGACTGCGGGCTGTCGGCGGCCACCGCCGTCGGCGTCACCACCACCTCGGCGCCGTAGGCCTGCAGGACGGCGCGCTTGTCCTCGCCCACCTTGTCGGGCACCACGAACACGCAGTGGTAGCCGCGCTGCTGTGCCACCATGGCCATGGCCACCCCGGTGTTGCCGCTGGTGGGCTCGACGACGGTGCCGCCGGGGGCGATCAGGCCCGCCTTGGCGGCCTCGTCCAGCATCTTCACCGCGATCCGGTCCTTGGCCGAGCCGCCCGGATTCATGTACTCAAGCTTGACCAGGATGGTGGCGGCAAGGCCGTCCGTCACCTTGTTCAGCTTGACCAGGGGTGTGTTGCCGATCAGGTCCAAAACGGAGTTGGCGTACTTCATGGCTTAAACCTAGCGGCCCTGCCCAGCAACCGAAGACAACTCGCCCCTTAAAGCCCAACTAGGTAACAGTTATCGCACGTTCCGATGCCGGAAACGGGGCCACGGCCGCGAGGGACCCGGAGCGAGCTTGCGAGCTCTGGGAGCGGCTGGGGAGCGATAACTGTCACCTAGTTGGGTGGGTGGGGCGGGCTAGATCAGCGCGTCCGAGAGGTGGTTCGGCGTGCCGAAGCGGTGCGCGGTGATGCTGACCGCCTGCTCGTGCAGGAACGGCAGCATCTCCACCCGGCCTGCCTCGGTGACCTCGCCGGCGTAGATGGCCACGTCCGGGCGGCCGTTGGTGGCAGCGTAGAGGGCGCTGGCGTCGCCGCCAATGAGGCGGATGCGGCCCGCGCCGCGGCGGCCGGCGGCGGCCAGGAAGGCGCCGTCGTTCTCCACGGTGGCCGTGATGCCCAGGCCCAGCAGCAGCAACTGCACGGCATCCGGAAGGGCGACGGCGGTGGAGACCGTCGGGCGCGAGCCTGCCAGCAGGGCCGCGGCCAGCACGCGCAGCAGCTTGGCCACGGGCTCACCCTCGGACAGGCGGACGGCGGCGTCCATCGGCAGGTAGCGGAACACATTGCGCTCGGCGCTCAGGTCCGAGACGTCCTTGGCCGCGCCGAACTCGGCGGCCCAGGCGGCGGCGTCGGACCGCAGTGCCCGTTCCAGACTGGAGTGCTCCTCGGCGCAGAGCGCACCGGAGGCGGCGGCCAGCAGCTGCGCCGGGGTCCCCTGCACAGCCGCTGTGGCGGTGGAGGGGGCGGCGGTCCAGTTGCCCAGGCCCACCAGGTAGTTCGGGCCGCCGGCCTTGGTGCCCGCGCCGACGGCGGACTTCTTCCAGCCGCCGAACGGCTGGCGCTGCACGATGGCACCGGTGATGCCGCGGTTCACGTACAGGTTGCCTGCCTCGATGGTGTCCAGCCAAGTGCCGATCTCGGCGGAGTCCAGCGAATGCAGGCCCGAGGTCAGACCGTACTCGATCTGGTTGGTGATGGCGATGGCCTCTTCCAGCGTCCCAGCGGTCATGACGCCCAGCACGGGGCCAAAGAACTCGGTGAGGTGGAAGTAGCTGCCGCGGGCGACGCCGGTGCGCACGCCCGGGCTCCACAGCCGGCCCTCGGTGTCCAGCTTCTGCGGCTGCACGGCCCAGGACTCGCCCTCGGCCAGGGTGGTGAGGGCCTGCAGCAGCTTGCCGCGGGCCGGCTCGATGACCGGGCCCATCTGGGTGGTGGCCTGTGCCGGGAAGCCCACGGTCAGGGACTTCGCGGCGTCCAGGAGCTGGTTGCGGAAGCGGGCGGACTTCGCCACGGAGCCGACCATGATCACCAGCGAGGCGGCGGAGCACTTCTGGCCGGCGTGGCCGAAGGCGGAATTGATGACGTCCTTGGCGGCCAGGTCCAGGTCGGCGCTGGGGGTGACGATGATGGCGTTCTTGCCGGACGTCTCGGCCAGCAGCGGCAGGTCGGTGCGGAAGCTGCGGAACAGCTCGGCGGTCTCGTAGCCGCCGGTCAGGATCACGCGGTCGACGCTGGGGTGCGCCACCAGGGTCTGGCCCAGTTCGCGCTCCTCGAGCTGGACCAGGGCCAGCACCTCGCGCGGCACGCCGGCCTCCCACAGGGCGTCCACCATGACGGAGCCGCTGCGCCGGGCCTGGGTGGCGGGCTTGATGACGACGGCGGAGCCGGCGGCGAGCGCTGCCAGCGTGGAGCCGGCGGGGATGGCCACCGGGAAGTTCCACGGCGGGGTGACGACGGTCAGGCCGGCGGGGGTGAAGCTGGCGCCGTCGACGGTGTCCAGGTCCTTGGCGCGCTCGGCGTAGTAGTGCGCAAAGTCGATCGCCTCGCTGATCTCGGGATCGGACTGGTCCAGGGTCTTGCCCGTCTCGGAGGCCATGACCTCCATGAGCTCGGCCCGGCGGGACTCCAGCACGTCTCCTGCGCGGTGCAGGATGGCGGCGCGCTCGGCACCGGAGCGGGCGCCCCACGCCTTGCCGGCCTCAAGCGCTGCGGCGATGGTGGACTCCAGCACTGCCGGGTCGCTGATCCGGGTGGCGTCGACCAGATCGTCGCCCAGCGTGGAGGTGGGGATCTTGGCGAGGATTTCCCGGCCCCAGGCGCGGTTGGCGGCCAGCGCGGGGTCCGTGTCGGGGGTGTTGGTGAAGCCGTCCAGCGGTGCGGGGGCGGCCGGCTGGCGGCGGTCCTGCCGGCGGTTGGCGGCCGGAACAGCGTCGTCGAGCTCGGCCAGCGAGGCGAGGAAGCGCTGCTCCTCGCGCTTGAACAGGGCCAGGTTTTCGGGGGCGTTGCCCCCAAGCTCGAACACGGCGGACATGAAGTTGTCCTGGCTGGCGCCCTCTTCCAGCCGGCGGATCAGGTAGGCGATGGCGACGTCGAACTCGCCCGGGTGCACCACCGGCGTGTACAGCAGCAGGGAGCCGACGTCCTTGCGGACGGCCGTGGCCTGGCCCGTGGCCATGCCCAGCAGCATCTCGAACTCGATGCCGGACACCACGCCGCGCTGCTTGGCCAGCAGCCAAGCGTAGGCGACGTCGAAGAGGTTGTGGCCGGCGACGCCGATGCGCACGGCATCCACGCGCTCCGGGGTCAGCGCATAGTTGATGACGCGCTTGTAGTTGGTGTCCGAATCCTGCTTGGTGCCCCAGGTGGCCAGCGGCCAGTCGTGCAGCGAGGCCTCAACCTGCTCCATGGGCAGGTTGGCGCCCTTGACCACGCGGACCTTGATGGCGGCGCCACCGGTGGCGCGGCGGGCGGTGGCCCACTCCTGCAGATCCATCATGGCGGCCAGGGCGTCGGGCAGGTAGGCCTGCAGCACAATGCCGGCTTCAAGGTTCTTGAACGCGGGCATGTCCAGGATGCGCTTGAACACGGCAATGGTCATGCCGAGGTCCTTGTACTCCTCCATGTCCAGGTTGATGAACTTGGGCTTGGCGAAGGACGCGGCCAGCTTGTACAGCGGCAGCAGCTTCTCCACGATGTGGTCCACGGCCTCATCGAAGGCCCACGGGGAGTGCGGGGCCACGGTGGAGGATTCCTTGATGGAGACGTAATCGACGTCCGCGCGCGCCAGCAGCTTCAGCGTGCCCTCCATGCGGCGGGCGGCCTCGTGCTCACCCAGCACGGCCTCGCCCAGCAGGTTCACGTTCAGGTTCACGCCGTCCTGGCGGATCTTGGCGATGGCCGGGCCCAGCTTGGCGTCGGTGGCATCGACAATCAGGTGGCCCACCATCTCGCGGAGCACCTTGCGGGCGATCGGGATGACCACCTGCGGCAGCACGGGGGCCATGACGCCGCCCAGGCGCACTGCGGAGCGCATGTACCAGGGCAGGAAGGCGGGCACCTTCGGGGCCAGCCGGGCCAGGTTGCGCCCGGCGACGGCCAGGTCCTCGGGGCGGACGACGCCGTCCACGAAGCCGACCGTGAAGTCCAGACCGTTGGGGTCCTTCAGGACGCCGGCCAGGCGCTGCGCTGACACGTCCACGGGGACCTTGGCGGCCTCGGTCAGCCAGTGGCGGACCAGTGCTACGGCCTCGGCGGCAAGTTCATCGGTGTGTACTGCTGGGGTGGAAGTCATCGCTGCCTTCTCGGAGGTGCTGGTCATGGAGAGGTGTCGTCGCTTTTCTGCTGGTGGGCGGGAAGTTTTCTCCAGTATGGAACTACAATCCAATTAGCAAAAGCGATCTTTTTTGATGAATATCAGTTAGTTCAACTTACGTTTGGAGAATGGCCGTGCTGGACGTCCGCAGGCTGCGCCTGCTGCGCGAATTGAAGATCCGCGGCACCCTCGCCGAGGTGGCCCAGGCACTGGCCTACACGCCGTCGGCGGTGTCCCAGCAGCTGGCCCTGCTGGAGAAGGAGGCAGGCGTCGAACTGCTGCGCAAGTCCGGCCGGCGGGTCCAGCTGACGCCGCAGGCGGAGATCCTGGTGGCGCACACCTCGCAGATCCTCGAATCGCTCGAACGGGCCGAGGCCGACCTGGCCACGAGCCTGACCACGGTGACGGGGACCGTCCGGTTGGCGGTCTTCCAGTCCGCCGCGCTGGCCCTGCTGCCCGGCACGCTGAGCATCATGGCGCGCGAGTTTCCGGAGGTGCGGATCGAGATGACCCAGCGCGAGCCCGAAACGGCCCTGTACGAAACCTGGGCCCGGGACTTCGACCTGGTCGTGGCGGAGCAGTATCCGGGCCATGCGGCCCCGCACCACCCCGAGCTGGACCGCGCCACGCTGACCACCGACGCCATCCGGCTGGCCGTGCCCGCGCCCGGGCTCGAGGGCTCCCCCGCCAGCCCGGCCGGCGCACCCCTGGCCTCGCTCGAGGACACCGCCATGCTGCCCTGGGTGATGGAACCGCGTGGCGCGGCCTCCCGGCACTGGGCCGAGCAGGCCTGCCGGCAGGCCGGGTTCGAGCCGGACGTCCGCTACGAAACGGCCGACCTGCAGGCGCAGATCCGGCTGATCGAATCCGGCAACGCGGTGGCGCTGATGCCGGATCTGGTCTGGACCGGCCGGCCGCAGACCGTCACCCTGCTGGACCTGCCCGGACTCCCGCGGCGCACCGTCTTCACCTCCGCCCGGCGCGCCAGCCGCCGCCGGCCGGCCATCATGGCCTGCCGCGACGTCCTGGCCCGCACCGCCGGGGCCGTGGCCGCCGGTGCGGAGGTCCGGTGAGCCGGCCCGCCGGATCCGCCGCCCCGCGGGTGTCTTCCGGCGCCGTGCTGCTCCCGCTGCCGGCGCTGGCCCTCCGGACTTCGTGGAGCCGGTGGCCGGGGCCCCTGGCCCGGCCGTCGGCGCCGCGTGGGAGCATTGGAGGATGACGACGACGGCGGGTGCCGGCACGGCCGTGCTCCTCTGGGAGGCGGGTGCGCCCTACGACCTCGCGGGCACGCTGGGCATCCTGCCGCGCGGCCCCCGCGACCCCTGTGCCCGCGTGGCCCACGGCTCGGCCTGGTTCGCCTTCAACACCCCGGACGGCCCCGCCACGCTCCACCTCGGCATGGCCACTGCCACAGCGGTGCGGGTCCAGGCCTGGGGCCCGGGCGCGGAGCATGCGCTGGCAGGCGCCCCGGCATTGCTCGGCGGGCGCGATGATTGGTCGGGCTTCGACGAGCCGGCGTTCCAGTCGACACTCCCCCGCCTCGCCGCGGAGGCCCGCCGTCGCCACCCGGGGCTGCGCCTGCCCGCCTCCGGACGGATGGTGGACGCGCTCATTCCGGCAGTGCTGGAGCAGAAGGTCACGGTGATCGAGGCGCACCGCGGCTACCGGTACCTGGTGGCAACGTTTGGCACCCCGGCCCCGGGGATCGGCCCGGACTCCCCCGTGTTGGCGGATCTGGTGGTGGCGCCGACGCCCGCCGGCTGGGCCCGGATCCCGTCCTGGGAGTGGCACAAGGCCGGCGTCGGACCCCAGCGCTCGGCCACCGTCATGCGGCTGCTGCGCTCCGCCGCGGCGCTGGAACGGCTGGCCGGGCTGGACGCCGTCGAGGCCGCGGCCAAGCTGGCGACCATTCCGGGGATCGGCATCTGGACCGCCGCCGAGGCCACCCAGCGCACCCATGGCGACGCCGACGCCGTCGCCGTGGGCGACTACCACCTGGCCAAATACGTGGGCTGGGCGCTGGCGGGCAAGCCGGTGGACGACGCCGGCATGCTGGAGCTGCTGGAGCCCTGGCGCGGGCACCGGCAGCGGGTGGTGCGGATGCTGATGCTCAGCGGCTTCCGCAAGCCCAAGTTCGGCCCGCGGATGGCCATCCAGGACCACCGCCGGCACTGACGTTCACAGTGTGGGCACCGCGCGGAGTTGGCGTGCCCCTTCCCCTAGGCTTGGACCATGAGTGAACCCATCAACCTCCAAGCAACCTTCATCCCCAACGAGGGCGAGTTCTTCCGCGTGAAACTGGCCCTTGAAATTGCCATCGAACAGGTTGTGGCCGAGCCCGGATGCCTGCGCTATGAAATCACCGAGGAATCCGAGGACAAGATTGTCCTCACCGAGCAGTGGGCCACGCAGGCCGATCTCGACCGGCATGCCAAGGGCATCGCGGTCCAGGACCTGGACGAGTCCCTCTCCGCCCTGCTGGCCACGCCCGTGGAACTCGCAACCGTCTAAACCAACGCAAAAAAGGCCGCGCCCCTCCTGAGTGGAGGGGCGCGGCCTTTGTGTGTGCGTGGGGCTGCGTGTATGGGGGCTAGGGTGTGTCTCCTAATCAGTGGTTTTGCGGTTTGGCATGATTGATGGGTGCCTTCTCGCTATTCCGTGTTGTCCGATGCCCAGTGGGAGTCCATTGCCCCGTTGATGCCCGATTCGTCGGGGAAACCGGGCCGACCCTTCAACGACCACCGGCTGATGACCGAGGGCATCATCTACCGCTACCGGGCAGGGATCCCATGGCGTGATCTCCCTGCCTATTTCGGGTCGTGGAAGACCGTGTGGAAGCACCACCGCCGCAACGCCGCCAACGGGACCTGGGACAAGGTCCTGGCGGCGTTGCTGACCCGCGCGGACACGGCCGGGCTGATCAACTGGGAGGTCTCGATCGACTCCACGGTCAACCGTGCCCACCAGCACGGCACGAACCTGCCCCGCCACACAGGGGGACCTGTCGAATTACAGGAATCTGCTCGACGAGCCTGAGGACCATGCCATCGGCCGGTCCCGCGGCGGGCTGACCACCAAGATCCACGCCCTGGTGGATGGCAACATGCGTCCCCTGGTCCTGCTGCTGGGGCCGGGCCAGGGCGGGGACTCGCCGATGTTTGAGAACCTCATGGAGGCCCTGAAGGTAGAAAGGCCCGGTCCCGGCCGGGCCCGCACCCGCCCGGACCGGGCCATGGCCGACAAGGCCTATTCCTCCAAAGCAATCCGGGCGTACCTGCGCGGGCGGGGCATCGAGTGCGTTATCCCGGAAAAGGACGACCAGAAGGCCAACCGGAAACGCAAGGGCTCCGCCGGGGGACGCCCCGTCAGATACGACAGGGACGCCTACAAACGGCGCAATGTGGTCGAGCGCAGCTTCAACACCCTCAAGCAATGGCGGTCCCTGGCCACCCGCTACGACAAACTGGCCCTCACCTACCGCTCAGCGGCCGTCCTGCACGCCGTCGTCATCTGGAGCGCCGCATTGGGAGACACGCCCTAGTTGGCCTCGGCCTGCTGCTTGGCGACCTGGGCGTGGACGTCGGCCATGTCCAGGCCCTTGACGGCGGCCAGGACCTCGTCCAGCTGCGAGGCATTCAGCGCGCCGGGCTGGGCGAACACCAGCACCTTTTCGCGGAAGGCCATCAGCGTCGGGATGGAGGTGATGTTGGCCTCGGCGGCGAGCTGCTGCTCGGCCTCGGTGTCCACCTTGGCGAACACGACGTCGTCGTGCTTTTCCGACGCGGCCTCAAAGGTGGGCGCGAAGCGGACGCAGGGCTGGCACCAGGAGGCCCAGAAATCCACCAGAACGATGTCGTTGTTCTCGATGGTGGGGCCAAAGGATTCTGCGGTGATATTGACTGTAGCCATGCTTCCACCGTACGTGACGGGGCTCAAGCATGGCCACAGGTTTCGCTCAGCGCGTGAGCAGGATTAGACGCCGTGAGGCGCGTGCTCCGTGAGGTACTTGCGCCCGCCCACCACGACGACGGCGCCCACCAGCACCGCCGCGGCGGCCACGTAGAACGTCACCGGGGCGCTGAAGTGCTCGGCCAGCTTGGCCGCCAGGAACGGGGCGATGGCCCCGCCCATCCAGCGCACAAAGTTGTAGCCGGCGCTGGCCACCGGCCGCGGCGAATCCGAGACGCCCATGGCCAGTTCGGTGTAGAGGGTGTTGTTGATGCCCAGCAGGGCGCCGGAGACGATGACCAGCACGACGACGGCGGGAACCGAGTGCCCGGCGGCCAGGCCCATGCCCACGAGCACCAGCATGAGCAGCACCAGCGTGCCGGTCAGTGAGGCCGTGGCGCCAAAGCGGCGCTGGACGACGGGGGCCACGAAGACGGAGAAGACGGCCACCATGACGCCCCAGCCGAAGAAGACGGCGCCAATCCCGTAGGCGTCGAAGTGCAGGATGAACGGGGTGAACGCCAGGATGGTGAAGAAGCCGTAGTTGTAGAACAGCGCGCTGGCTGCCGTGGTGCGCAGGCCCTTGTGGCCCAGGGCGATCAGCGGATCGCGCAGCCGGGTCTTTGCGGCCGGCGTCGGCGTCTTGGGCAGCAGCGCGATCAGCGCGATGAAGGCGATGGCCATGGCCGTCGCGGTGCCGAAGAACGGCGCCCGCCACTGCCAGCCGCCCAGCAGCGCACCCATCAGCGGGCCGAGCGAGAGGCCCAGGCCGAGGGCGGCCTCGTAGAGGATGATCGCCGTCGCGGTTCCACCGGAGGCCACGGCCACCATGACGGCCAGCGCCGTCGCCACGAATAGGGCGTTGCCCAGGCCCCAGCCGGCGCGGAAGCCCACCAGTTCGCCGACGGTGTTGGAGGTGCCGGAGAGCGAGGCGAACAGCACGATCAGGCCGAGCCCGATGAGCAGCGTCTTCTTGCCGCCGATGCGGGAGGAGACAAATCCGGTCACCAGCATGGCCACCGCGGTCACCATGAAGTAGCTCGTGAACAGCAGCGAAACCTCGCTCGGCGTGGCCTGCAGGTTCTCCGCGATGGCCGGCAGGATCGGGTCGACCAGGCCGATGCCCATGAAGGCAAAGACCGACGCGAGCGCCACGGCCCACACCGCCTTGGGCTGCTTGAGCATGGAGGCCTTCTCGGCCTTCACCGTTTCTTCAATGGTGTGGGCAGTTCCCTCTGCCATGTTGGCCTTCACGGGCCCTCCTTGAGGTTTGTGGTGGTGGGATCCGCCGCCCCGCCGACGGGGCGGTGGCACGTCCTGCCGCTATTGGGCGGACAGGGCGGCGTTGAGCTTGGCGATCGCCGGAATGGCGGCGTCGATGGCGGCCCGCTCGGCGTCGGTCAGCGCCGCCAAGGCCTTCGCGATGATGCCGTTGCGGAACGCGTTGGCCTCGGCCAGGGCGGCACGCCCAGCGGGGGTGAGTGCCACCAGCACCACGCGGGCATCGTTCGGATCCACGCTGCGTTCCACCAGGCCGGCAGTTTCGAGCTTGATCACCTGCTCGGTGGCGCTGGGCACGCGGATGCCGGAGTTGCGCGCAATGTCGCTGACCCGGGCGGGGGCGTTCGCCACCATGTTCAGGGTGCTGACGTGCCCGGTGCTGAGCTGGCCTTCGGCGTCCAGCGAGCGGACCAGGTACACCGCGTGCCGCAGGATCTCCCGGTACCGTCCGGCCATGGCCGTCAATTCATTCTCGTTCATAGTTAAGCAGCCTAACAGTTAGGTTGCCTAACAGTCAAGAGATCCGCACCACAGCGGCCCCTGCGTCCACAGCGAATTCACCGCCGGTTCACATCCGGCGTGCACCATCGCCTTGTTGGCTGGAGCTGGACAACCGGCCGCAGAACCAACGCACATCGTGGAAGTGGAGGACAGCATGAGCATGCGCATCACCCGTCGGAGCTGGCACCCGGCCAGCGGAGAACTGTGGCCCGCCCTGGAGCCGGAGCAGCACGTGGCTCTGGTCAATTCCACCGGCTGGCGCCTGAGCGGCCGCGTGGACGCCGTGACCCCGGACCACAGCTGCCTGTGGATCCAGCTCGACGGCGGCATGGGCCGCCAGCTCATCCACCACCAGGACGGCTTCGAGCTCGTGGACGGCGTCCAGCACGGCTGACCCGCCCCGCAGCATCGCCCGGGACGTCCGATCCCGTCCAGGACGCCGCCACGGACGCATCCCGGACGGGAGTGGACGTCCCCGGCGCAAAACGGCGTCCCCGGCGGGGGAAGGCCCCTACGCCTCGGGGTGGATGAGCTCCACGAACGCTGCGGCCTCGGCCTCGCTGGCCTCCGAGTGGGCCAGCAGCAGCCCCTTGGCGCCGTCACGGTCCCCCGAGAGCGCCATGGCCTTGACCTGGGCCACGATCTCCTCATTCAGCCGCGTGCTGACAATCTCGCGCACATCGTCGCCGTGCGCGATGATCGCGCGGAAGCGGTAGCCGCTGACCGGGCGCGCCGGTGCGGCCGGTGCGGCGTCCGGTGCCGGTGCCGGTGCCGGCATGGCAGGTTCCGGCACAGTTGCCTTCGGCGCGGCCGGTTCGACAGGCGCAGCCGGTTCGGCGCCGGCAATCCACTGCGGCTCCGGCGTCGGCTGCGGAAAACGGGACAGCGCGGACGTGGCCTGGGCCGCCTCGCGCAGCGAGCAGCCGGTGGCGGCCCGGTACGCCTTGACCGCGCCCACGGGATTCTGCTGGGCGATCATCGAATACACGCTGCGGTGCTGCTCCGGGGTCAGCCGGGCGCTCGCCTCCGCCGCCAGCCCGCGCGCCGCCTCCTCGTTCTGTGCGCCGCCCTGCCCCGCCGGCCCACGGTCCGGCCCACGGCCCGCCCCGCCACGCCCACGGCGGCCCAGGATCCGGACCGCCACCGCCACCAGAAGCACGGCGGCCACGACAATGAGCAGGGGGACGATGAATTCCATGCTCCAACTCTAAGGCGCCCGCCGGGCGCGGCCGCAACGTCCCGGACATGCGAATGGTGCCCACAGCCAACGGGACCATTCGCGCGGACGGCGGCGGGCCTAGATCTTGGACCTGCGGTATCCGGCCTGCCGGGCCGCGGTCTCAGTGGCGAAGCAGATTTCCGGATTGGTCCTGGTGTAGAACCGCTGGCCGGGCAGGTGGTAGATGTGGCTGGACGCGTTGCCCTTGATCGGCGCCCAGGCAGGGCAGGTGGTGCGGTTGATGGGCTGGGCGGAGGTGCGCGGGAGCACCTGCACATACTTCTGCGCCGAGACGGAAGCCTTCACGGCCGGGGATCCGGCCACGCGGGCCGACCATCGTCCGGACACCGCTGCGGTGACGGACGCCGTGAAATGGCCGGCCGCATTGCTCTTGATGCTGCGGACCTTTGCGTTGGGCTTGGCCCCATCGGGGTCGAAGTACACGTCCAGGGCCACCGTCGAGGTCGGCACCCAGCTGCGCCCGGACTGCCGCTGTACCTGGCCCTGGACGGTGATGGCATTGCCGGCGGTCACCGCGGCGGGGCCGGCACTGAAGCTGGCCACCCGGGTTGTGCCTACGCCGGCGGAGTGGGCCTGCTGCGCCGCTCCTGCCACGGATGCCATGGCGAGAAGCAGGGTGGCGGCAAGCGCCATCCCCAGGCGAACAGCGGAAAACGGGCGGGACGTACTGCTGAACATAAGGATCTCCCCCAGGAGGCGCCAGTGAGCTGTGGACAAAGACACATCATGGCATGCAAAAACACCCCGGTTCCCATCGGAACCGGGGTGTTTCAGTGGTCCAAGGACCTCTGTGGCAGATGAGGGATTCGAACCCCCGTGGGCGTTGCCAGCTGATTTACGGCCTGTGGGCCGGCCGCCGCCCCGCACACCGGTGGCCGGCCAGAGCTTGTCTTTGACGAACGGGACACCCCACTCAGGCCCTGCGAACTCGTCCGTGCCACGGGCGTGTCTAGTGGCTGACGAGGCGACGTTCGCTGCCCTTCTTTTTGCCCTTGGTTTCGATCTGGTTGACGCGGCCGGCGCTGATGCCGAGGATGGCCGCGACCTCCCGTGTGGTGTAGCCATCGCCGCGGAGCTGGCTCACGGCGCGCTGATTGGCCTCGGCCGCCACCTTGGATGCTTCCTCGGCGGTAGCCAGCTTCCCCTGGGCCTCGGCAACGATGGCTTGTTCCGCGGGGGACAGCTCAACTTCGAGAACGACCTCGATGCTGGACCCATCGATTTCGAGGAGGTCGGCAACGACGGACCGAGCCATTTCTTCGACCTCGTTGAGGCGGCGGGCCTGGGTGAAGGCGCCCTTCACTTCGGGGACCGTGACGACCCAGAACTTGCCATCGCGTTCCGCCTGGGCTGTGATTCGCATTTTCTACTTTCCTTCGGCTAGTTTGATGATTTTCTTGGCGAGAATCTCGGAGATTTCGTTGTGGCGCGGGACCGGGGCGGTGTTTTCGCCGATCGTGACGACCGCATGGTTGCCACCTTCGCGGATCACCATGTCTTCGCCTTCAGCCTTGGCGATCTGCTCATGCTTTTTCATCAGGTCCCGGCGCTTCATCATCACACCATCAGTATAGCCCGGTAGACATTTAGCGTTTAGTGGGGTAAACAAAATCAGATCAACCTTCAACGAGGCCCGAAGTGGCGGGAGGCGCAGCATCGAGGCCGCAGCGGAGATGATTGGCGCCCGCCGCAATGGATAGGCTTGTTAGTGGCCCGTTGAATGGTCATGAGCAGGCCGCGGCGCTGCTCCCTCGGCGCTCACGGACTGAGGCAGGCTCAGAAAAGCAGTTCCACCAAAGCTCTAACGTTTGGCCGCTTTTCCGCCTAGCACGGTCGATTGTTCCACCAACGAAAAGAAGCCCGGAACCTGCGATTTCTCGCTAGATTCCGGGCTTCTTTCGTACCTGTGGCAGATGAGGGATTCGAACCCCCGTAGGCGTTGCCAGCTGATTTACAGTCAGCCCCCTTTGGCCGCTCGGGTAATCTGCCGCAGCCAGCCAAACCGCGCAGCGCAAAACACTGTCCGGCTCAACTTTCGCCCCCAGCAAGTGGGAGCAGTAAAACAATACAAGGGATTTGCCAAAGAATCGAATCGAGCGGATTTTGGCCCTTAAGCGCCGCTCTGGATGCGGCCCACCAGGCGCCGTTCGAAGAGCGCCGCCTGGTCCTTGGTGACCTGCTTAAGTGCGACGGCGCGGGCCAGGTCCGCCTGGACGCCGGCGATCCTGCTGGCCGCGTCCGACGGTGCGCTCCAAGACACGCGCTGCGCCGACGACGCTGGACGGGCTGCGGTGGCGGAAGCGGCCGAGCGTGATGCGCTGGCTGCCGGGGAGGCCGACGACGGTGCCGCGGCGGGTGCGGAAAAGGCGGTCACGGCGGCCAGTGCGGCCGCGGCCACCACTGTGCCGGCGGAGGCCTTGGCCGCCTTGACGATGTATTTCGGTGTGCGTCCGTTGTCCATGGGTCACTCCTCAAAGTTGGTTCCTGCTGCAGCCAACTCTTCCGGGCGCACATGTGCGCCGGCTCCGCCCAACCTTGGAGCAAACTGAGAGCCGCCGCCAAACCGTCCGGCCAGCCCCGTTCCGGCTAGGCTAGTAGGCAGGAATCCGTGGCACTACGCACCAACAACTGGAGGAAACATGGCCAGCGACTCAACATTCGATGTCGTCAGCAAGGTGGACAAGCAAGAGGTCGCCAATGCACTCAACCAGGCCCAGAAGGAACTGGTCCAGCGCTACGACTTCAAGGGCGTCGGCGCAGAGGTCGATTTTAGCGGCGAAAAGATCCTAATGAAGGCCAACTCCGAGGAGCGCGTGCTGGCAGTCCTGGATGTGCTCGAGTCCAAGCTGATCAAGCGCGGCATCTCGTTGAAGTCCCTGGACAAGGGCGAGCCCTACGCCTCGGGCAAGGAATACCGGCTGGAGGCCTCCATCAAGGAAGGCATCGAGCAGGATGTGGCCAAGAAGATCAACAAGCTGATCCGCGACGAGGGCCCCAAGGGCGTCAAGTCCCAGATCCAGGGCGATGAACTGCGCGTCAGCTCCAAGAGCCGCGACGACCTGCAGGCCACCATGGCCCTGCTGAAGACCTTCGAGGACGCAGACCTGCAGTTCGTGAACTTCCGCTAGGGCATTGATCCCTTGGAGCGGGCGGGCATACAGTCGGCCGTATCGGCCCCGCCCACCCGCTCCAGGAGCATCCCATGTCCAGCTTCAGCATTGCCCCGGGCGATCCCTGTTGGATCGATCTGGTCACCGCGGACCCGCAGCGGTCCAAGGAGTTCTACGCCGCACTTTTCGGTTGGTCGTACGACGGCTGGGATGAGCAGGCCGTGGACGGCTACATCATGGCCTTCAAGGACGGCGGCACCGTTGCCGGCATGGTGGAGAACGGCGGGGGCAGCGGCTACCCGGACAGCTGGACCACCTACCTGCGTGCCGATGGCATCGCCGCGGTGGCGGCCGCCGTCCCCGGCCATGGCGGCCGCGTGCTGATCGGGCCAATGGTGGTCTCGGCGCAGGGCAGCATGGCCCTGGTGGCCGATCCCTCCGGCGCCACCGTGGGCCTGTGGCAGCCCGGGCTCCATCCCGGCTTCGGCGTGCATGGCCTCCCCGGATCCGCCGTGCGGCACCAACTGCTGGCCAGCGACTACGACGCCTCGGTGGCCTTCTACAACAATGCCTTCGGCTGGGAAACCCAGGCGGGCAACGGCCCTGACGGCCAGCGCCGGGCCACGCTCGGTGCCGGCCCGCACGCCACGGCGGCGATTATCGATGCCTCCGCAGATCTGCCCGCGCAGGCACCCGGCCACTGGCAGGTGGCCTTCGGCGTGGACGACGCCGATGCCGCCGCGGCCGCCGCAGCCGCCCTGGGCGCCAGGGTCCTCTCCCCCGTCGGGGAGGACGGACATGGCCGGAGTGCCACCCTGGCCGACCCCACCGGCGCCGTGTTCCAGATCGCCCAGCTGCCATAGCGGGGGCACCATTGATCCTGTCGGTGGCTGCGCATAGAGTCGCAGATGTTCGCTTCCCACCCCACCGCAGGAGCCAGCCATGCCCACACCCAACATCACCCCCGGATCCCCGTGCTGGATCGATTTGATGACCAGCGATCCGGCCAAGGCCCAGGATTTCTACACCCAACTGTTCGGGTGGACCTACGAAACCGGCGATGAAGAGAAATACGGCGGCTACATCGTCGCCTCCAAGGACGGCAAGATGGTGGCCGGCCTGATGAAGAATGACAGCCAGTCCGGCTACCCGGACGTGTGGTCCACCTACCTTCGCGTTGAGGACATCAATGCCGCATCCGAGGCCGCGGCTGCCAACGGCGGCCAGGTCTACCTGCCGCCCATGGAGGTCCCGGAGCAGGGATACATGGGCATGCTGGGCGATGCCTCCGGCGCCGCCGTTGGCCTGTGGCAGTTTGGCGGCCACACCGGCTTCCAGGTGCACGGTGAACCCGGCACCGCGGCGTGGCATGAGCTCCACACCCGCGGCTATGATGCCGCGGTGAAGTTCTACCAGGACGTGTTCGGCTGGCAGACCGAGGTGCTCAGCGACACCCCGGAGTTCCGCTATTCCACGTTGGGTTCCGGCGACGACGCCGTGGCCGGGATCTTAGATGCCTCCGCCGACCTGCCCGAGGGCGCGCCCTCCAATTGGCAGGTCTACTTTGGCGTGGACGACGCCGATGCCACGGTGGCCCAGGCCCTCGCCCTGGGCGGGCAGGTGGTGCGGGAGGCCGAGGACACCCCCTACGGCCGGCTGGCGTCGATGACCGACCCCACGGGAGCGATGTTCACGATCATGCAGCAGCCGGCCGCGGCGGCCCCGGGGGCCTAGCCGGCACCCGCCGGCACGGCACAAAGCGCACGGCGCAACGCACAAGGCACGGCGCAACGGCCGGCCGCACAGGGGTGCCGGGCCGGGCCGTCATCCTGTCCAGGGGTGCCGGGCCGGCCGCCGCCGTCCTCAGCCGGCCGGCTCCACCAGCCCGGTGTCGTAGGCCAGCACCACCGCCTGCACCCGGTCGCGCAGATCCAGCTTGCCCAGGATCTTGCTGACATGGGTCTTCACTGTCTGCTCGGCGATGAACAGCTCCGCGGCGATCTCCTGGTTGGACCGCCCCCGCCCCACCAGCGCCATGACCTCGCGCTCGCGCTCCGTCAACGCCGCCAGCCGGTCCGAGGACGGCGCGGCGCGGGGCCGGCTCTTGGCGAATTGCTCGATCAACCGCTTGGTCACCGACGGTGCCAGCAGCGCCTCGCCGGCCGCCACGATCCGCACCGCCGACACCAGCTCGTCCGCCATGGCGTCCTTGAGCAAAAAGCCGCTGGCACCCAGCCGCAGGGCGTCGTAGACGTAATCGTCCACGTCGAAGGTCGTCAGCATCAGCACGTGCGTGGCGGGGCCGCCGTCGTCGGACTGGGCGGCGAGGATCAGCTCCGCCGCGGCCAGCCCGTCCATCACGGGCATGCGCACATCCATCAGCACCACATCCGGGCGGTGCGCCGCGGCCATGGCCACGCCCTGTGCACCGTCCTCCGCCTGCCCCACCACCTCGATGTCCGGCTGCGCACCCAGCAGGGCGGCGAATCCAGCCCGCACCATGGCCTGGTCGTCCACTACTAGGACTCGAATGGTCACTGCCGTCCCTCGCCTCGGTTGCCGGGTCCGCCCCGGCGGGTGGTTGCGTTCACGCGGTGCCGCCATTGCCGGGTTCGGCCAGCGGCAGCAGCGCGCCCACCATGAACCCGCCGTCGGGAGTTGGCTCGCAGACCACACTGCCACCCACGATGGAGGCCCGCTCGCGCATGCCCACCAGACCGTGCCCGGAGGCGTGGCCGCGGTCCAGCTGCGCCATCACAGCACCCACCGCGGAGGGTCCGTTGGCCACCTCCACCGCCAGGCTGCCGCCGCGGATCGCCAGGCCCACCTGGGCCGAGGCGCCGGGAGCATGGCGGATGACGTTGCTCAGCGCCTCCTGCACAATCCGGTAGGCGGTCAGCGCAATGACCTCGCCCACGCCGTCGGGATCCAGCCGGTCCAGTCCGGTGATGCTGGCCGAAATCCCGGCCTTGGTGGCCGCGGCCACCAGCGGGCCCAGGTCCGCGAGCCCTGGCTGGGGACCCAGCTCCGGACCGGCGTCGGCATTGCGCAGGGCGCCCAGCATCGCGCGCATCTCGGACATGGCCCTGCGGGAACTGGCCGCGATGTCCTCAAACTCCGCCGCAACCTCTGGTGGCATGCCGGGGTGCCGGAAGGGCGCCGTCGTCGCCTGGACCACCACGGAGGACATACCGTGCGCCACCACATCGTGCAGCTCGCGGGCAATGCGCGTGCGCTCCTCCGCCAGCCGGCGCCGGGATTGCTCCTCGGCGCTGAGGGTGCGCTCGGCCGTCAGCTGCACCCTGATGTTCTGCCATTGCTGGGTGATCACGGAGGCCACCATCAGCCCGCCCGAGACGGCGGCGAAGACCACCACGTTGGTCTCGGTGCCCGCCGTTGCCGCGCCCGCGGTGCTGCGGTAGATGACGGCCGTCCCCACGGCCACGCTGAGCAGCCAGCCGACGGCGGCCAGCATCGCCCTGCTGCGCAGCCCTGTCATGCAGACCACCAGCACCTGCGTCACCATGGCCACCACGCTGAAGGGCATCGGGGCGGCGCCCACCGGGGTGGACACCAGCGGCATCACGGCCAGCGGCAGCAGCGAGAGCAGCATGCCCGTGGCCGGGCGCACAGCCGTCAGGGCCAGGGCCGCGGTGTGCGCGATGGCCAGCCCCAGCCCGAACCCCAGCGGCATTTGGTAGAGCGTAACGTTCAGCGGCGCCCCCACCGCCAGCAGCGCCAGGCAGGCGGCGACAAAACCCAGCCACGCCCAGCTCGTCACTTTCAACCGCGGCCGCGGCAGGGCGTTCAATTGGGCGGTGAGCTGGACCCTGCGGCTCTCAGGCATCCAGTGTCCCGTGCCCGGTCCAGTCGAGGATCTTCCACTCGCCGCCGGGAACGGGGGTGTCCATGGTGCCCTCGAGCACCACAAAGCCGGTGTTCTCCAGCATGTAGTAACGCTTGTCGGACCAATCGATGTTGGCGGAGCGGCAGCCGGCCCAGACGCGGATCATGGCGCCGTGGCTGACCATGGCCACCGTGCCGCCGTCGGCCGCTTCCTCGGCCTCGCGGACCACCTCGTCAAAGCGGGCCAGGACCTCCGCGCCGGTGTCGGCGCCGTCCATCCGGACCTCGAGGTCGCCCTGCAACCACTGGCGCACCGTGGCCAGGTAGCCCATCATGGCATCGAGGTCGCCCCGCATCTCCAGCGCGCCGGCGGCAATCTCGCGCAGCCCCGGGCGGACCTGCACCGCCAGGCCCAGGGCCTTGGCCAGCGGCGCGGCGGTCAGCTGGGTGCGGGTCAGCGTGGACGCGTACAGGGCGGTGATGCCCTCCTGCGCCAGCACGGCGGGCACCGCCTCGGCCTGCCGGAGGCCCATCGGGGTCAATTCGGCGCCGGGAAAGGCGGTGTCCAGGACGTTTTCGACGTTGGACGGCGTCTGGCCGTGCCGGATGAGGATCAATCGCATGGACCCATTCTCCCTTCCCCGTCCAGCCCGTTGCTCCCAGTTGCCTCAGGACAGCGGCCGGCCGGCCATCTTCTCCAGCCGGGCGATGCGCTTGGCCATCGGCGGGTGGGTGGCGAACAGCTTCGCGGCGCCGCCGGCCATGAACGGGTTGGCGATCATCAGGTGCGAGGTATTCACCAGGTTCTGCTCCTGCGGCAGCGGCGCGCGCTGGACCCCGCGCTCCAGCTTGGCCAGGGCCGAGGCGAGCGCCAGCGGATCGCCGGTCAGCTTCGCCCCGTCCTCGTCGGCGTCGTACTCCCGGGTCCGGCTGATGGCCAGCTGGATCATCGAGGCCGCGAGCGGGGCCAGCAGGGCCATGGCAATCATGGCGATCGGGTTGGCGTTGCGCCTGTCCCCGCCGCCAAAGAACAGCATCATCTGCGCCACCGAGGTGATCACGCCGGCGACCGCGGCCGCCACGGAGGAGGTGAGGATGTCGCGGTTGTAGACGTGCATGAGCTCGTGCCCCAACACCCCGCGCAGTTCGCGCTCGTTCAGGATGCCCAGGATGCCCACGGTGCAGCAGACGGCGGCGTTTTGCGGGTTGCGGCCGGTGGCGAAGGCGTTCGGGGCCTGCGTGGGCGAGATGTAGATGGCCGGCATGGGCTGCTTGGCCCGGGTCGAGAGCTCGCGCACGATGGCGTAGATGGCAGGGGCCTGGGCCTCGGTCACGGGGTACGCCTGCATGGACCGGATGGCGATGTTGCCCGAATTCCAGTAGCCGTACGCGGTGGTGCCGACGCCGATCAGGGCGAAGATCCACAGCGGCGCGGCGCTGGAGGTGCTGTTGGCAATGATGCCGCCGATCCCCAGCAGCACCGCCCAGAGCACGCCAAAAAGGGCCGCCGTCTTCAAGCCGTTGTAATGCTGGTGCACCGTTCCTGCTCTCCTTACCCACACCCCGCTGCGGGGTTACTAGGGAAACGTCTAGGCCGCCACAGGTGTTCCCGGGGCGGCGTTGGTCCATGCTGGGCTAGGGGACGGGGTGCCGCGCGTCGTAGTGCAGGAACCCGGGCTGCAGCCGGGCCATCACCCAGACCGCCACAATGCACAGGGCACCCCCGACGACGGCGGCCATCCCCTCGCCGAGCCACTGGCCGGTGCCGCCGGAGTACAGGTCGCCGAGCCGCGGGCCGCCGGCCACCACCACGATGAAGATGCCCTGCAGGCGTCCACGCAGGTGGTCAGGGGTGGCCGATTGCAGGATGGTCGAGCGGAACACGGCGCTGACGGAATCGGCGACGCCGGCCACCACCAGGGCGGCCACAGCACCGACAATCCAGGGCGAGACGCCGCCGTCGTTCTGCTGCCCGCCGGCCAGCACGGCCCCGCCCATGGCCGAAATGGCCGCGCCCCACAGGGTGATGCTCCAGACCACGGCCAGCCCCTGCCGGCGCACGCTCCCCAGCGGACCGGAGAACAGCGCGGCCAGAAAGGAACCCGCCGCGATCGCCGCCAGCAGGATGCCCGCGGTGGAGGCGCCACCGCCCAGCCACACCGCGCCGATGGCCGGCAGCAGGGCCCGGGGCATGGCAAAGACCATGGCGCACAGGTCCACCAGGAAGGTCATCCGCACGTTCTTGCGCGTGCCCAGGAACCGGAAGCCCTCCAGTACCGAGCGCAGCCCGGCCTTGTGCACCGCCCCCTCCGGCGGCATGGGCGGCAGCTTCAGCAGCGCCCAGAGCGAGGCCATGAAGGTCAGCACGTCCACCGTGTAGGTCCAGCCGTAGCCGATGCCTGCCACGAGCACGCCCGCCAGCAGGGGGCCCAGCGTGGTGCCCAGGCCAAAGACGATCATGCTCAGCGCGTTGGCCGCGGGCAGCAGCTCCTTGCGCACCAGACGCGGAATGATGGCGCTGCGGGCGGACTGGTTGATGCCCCCGGCCCCGGACTGGATGGCCACCAGTACGTACAGCAGCCAAATGTTGTCCAGCCCCAGCCAGGCCTGGACGGCGATCACGATGGTCACCAGCCAGAGCACCAGAGAACTGGCCAGGGCCACCGTGCGGCGGTCGCGGGCGTCCACCACCGAGCCGCCGTACAGGCCCGCCACCACCAGCGGCACCAGGGCGAAGATGCCCAACAGGCCCACGGACCAGGTGGACTGGCTCAGGTGGTAGATCTGCAGGCTGACGGCGACGACGGTGAGCTGGGTGCCGATCGATGACAGCGCCGTCCCCAGCCACATCCGCCGGAAGTCGGGGCTTTCGCGCAGCGGGGTGGTGTCAGCCAGGAGTTTTTGCACCGCCCCAGCCTATCGGGGCTGCACCGGCGCCCGACGGCGGGACCGCCACCTCCGCGGACGCGCCGGGCGGGGCCGGCAATCTGTAGCGCAGCTCGCGTGGCCTTGGTCCACTGAAGGTCGCGGCATCTGCGCCGCAGATGGCCGCCGCGCGCCGACACGCCGCTTAGGCCGCCCTTATTGTGAATTACTCAGGATAAATGGTTGACTGGTGCCATGACCACCATGGAGCACACCGAGGCAGGCTGGGCGGCGCAGTTGCACTCCCACGACCGCCGGGTGACCAAGCAGCGCCTGGCGGTGCTTGACGCCGTCGAGCACCTCCCGCACGCCACGGCCGACGCCGTCGCCGAGGCCGCCCGCGGCCAGCTGCCGGCGCTGACCCTCCAGTCCGTCTACGTGGTCCTGTCCGACCTCACCGAGCTGGGCATGCTGCGCCGGATCGAGCCGCCCAACTCCCCCGCCCGGTACGAGACGCGTACCGGGGACAACCACCACCACGCCGTCTGCACCGGCTGCGGAAAGATCGAGGACGTGGACTGCGCCGTCGGCCACGCCCCCTGCCTGACGCCCAGCAGCTCCACCATGACCATCAAGGTTGCCGACGTCCTGTACCAGGGCATCTGCAGCGACTGCGCCCCCTAGATTTCCGCCGGCGCGGCACGGGGCCTCCCCTGCCGCCGCCGTCGGACCGCCCCTTGCGGGCACCACCAGCCAAGAAACCCAACAACAGGAGAATCATGACTGCCCATTCCACAACCCAGTCCGGTGCCCCCGTCACCTCAGACGCCCACTCCCAGTCCACCGGTGCCGACGGAGCCATCGCACTGACTGACCACTACCTGGTGGAGAAGTTGGCCCAGTTCAACCGCGAGCGCGTGCCGGAGCGCGTAGTGCACGCCAAGGGTGGCGGCGCGTTCGGTACCTTCAAGACCAGCGCCGACGTCTCCGCGTACACCAAGGCAGCGCTGTTCCAGCCCGGCACCGAGACCGACATGCTGATCCGCTTCTCCTCCGTGGCCGGCGAGCAGGGCTCCCCCGACACCTGGCGCGATCCCCGCGGTTTCGCCGTGAAGTTCTACACCTCCGAGGGCAACTACGACCTCGTCGGCAACAACACCCCGGTGTTCTTCATCCGCGACGGCATCAAGTTCCCGGACTTCATCCACTCGCAGAAGCGCCTGCCGGGCTCCAACCTGCGCGACGCCGACATGCAGTGGGACTTCTGGACCCTCTCCCCCGAGTCCGCCCACCAGGTCACTTGGCTGATGGGCGACCGCGGCCTGCCGGCCTCCTGGCGCGAGATGCAGGGCTACGGCTCGCACACCTACCAGTGGATCAACGCCGCCGGCGAGCGCTTCTGGGTCAAGTACCACTTCCACACCAACCAGGGCGTGAAGGCCATGAGCGGCGAAGAGGCAGAGACCCTGGCCGGCTCCGACGCCGACTACTACATCCGCGACCTCTACACGAACATCGAGGCCGGCAACTTCCCGTCCTGGGAGCTGCACGTGCAGGTCATGCCGTACGAGGATGCCAAGGAGTACCGCTTCAACCCGTTCGACCTGACCAAGGTCTGGCCCAAGGCGGACTACCCGCTGATCCATGTGGGCACCATGACCCTGGACAAGAACCCGGAGAACTACTTCGCGCAGATCGAGCAGGCCACCTTTGCGCCGTCGAACTTCGTCCCCGGCATCGCCGCCTCCCCGGACAAGATGCTGCAGGCCCGCATCTTCTCCTACGCCGACGCACACCGCTACCGCGTGGGCACCAACCACGCCCAGCTGCCGGTGAACGCCCCGCAGAACGAGGTGCACAACTACAGCCAGAACGGCCAGGGACGCTACCACTTCAACTCCGCGTCCACCCCGGTCTACGCACCCAACTCCAAGGGCGGCGCCGCTGCCGTTGAGCCCACCACCCCCGGTGGCGGCTGGGAGAACGACGGCGCCCTGACGCTGTCCGCGCACTCCCTGCACGCCGAGGACAGCGACTTCGGCCAGGCCGGCACGCTGTACCGCGAGGTGTACGACGACGGCGCCCGCGCCCGCTTCCTGGACACCATCACCGGTGCCGTCGGCGGCGTGCAGGATGCCGACATCAAGGAGCGCGCCATCGCGTACTGGACCAACGTTGACGCCGAGCTCGGCGCCAAGCTGCGGGCCAACCTGGGCTAATCCCCAACAGGGTTTCGGCTTCGCTCAACCACCGCGGTGGTTGAGCGAAGCCGAAACCCTCGGTGCTTAAGGCCGCAACCGTACCGTTCTGCGCACCGCCAGCCTCCAGCGCTGCGCACGGGCAGCTCCTGCGCACAGTTCGCGCCGAACTCTGAGCAGCGCGGTCCGGGCGTTGTCCACAGATCCCCGGCGCCGCTGGCCTGGGGGCTGCACGCTCCGTAGGATCCATCCATGGACACATTTTCCGGGATCCCCGCAGCCGCCATCGCGTTCTATGCCGAGCTGGAGGAGAACAACAACCGGCCCTGGTGGCTGGAGCACAAGGCCGTCTACGACACCGCCGTGCGGGCGCCGTTGGAGGCCCTGTTTGCCGAGGTGGAGCCGGAGTTCGGCCCGGCGAAGATCTTCCGACCCAACCGCGACGTCCGCTTTTCGGCGGACAAGTCCCCGTACAAGACCACCCAGGGCGCCTTTGCCGCATCCCACGAGGGGCTGGGCTACTACCTGCAGATCAGCGCCGACGGCCTGCTGGTGGGCGGCGGCTACCACTCGTACTCCCCGGCGCAGCTGGCCCGGTACCGCGCCGCCGTCGACGCCCCCGCCAGCGGTGCCGCCCTGGCGGACATCGTGGCCGCCGTCGCCGGCGCCGGCTTCGGCATCGAGGGCGAGACCCTCAAGACCGTCCCCCGCGGCTTCGACAAGGACCACCCGCGCGCGGAGCTGCTCAAGCACAAATCGCTCTCCGCCTCCGTGCTGCTGGGCCAGCCGGAGTGGATGGACACTCCTGAAGCCAAGGACGAGATCGCCGCACTCTGGGTGCAGCTGCATCCATTGGTTGACTGGGTGGCAGAGCACGCGGCTCTTTAACCCAAACTGCCCCGCATCTAACGTTCGCTTGGCGGCCCAAGCGGACGTTAACTGCGGGGCAGTTGCGGGTTGAACGCTAGACGGAGTCCAGCTCCCGGACTTGGGGCTCGGAAGCGGCCGTGGCGACAGCGTCGAGCCGCGACTGGTCCTCTTCCTTGCGCAGGCGGGAGTTCCGGTAGCCGTAGGCGAAGTAGAACGCCAGGCCCGCGGCCAGCCAGATGCCGAAGAACAGCCAGGTCAGCGTAGCCAGGTTGAACATCAGGTACAGGCACAGTGCGGCGGAGAGCACCGGGATGACCGGGCCGAAAGGCACCTTGAAGGCCGGCTTGAGGTCCGGGCGCTTGCGGCGAAGCACTAGGATGCCGACGCTGACCATCACGAACGCCGACAGCGTGCCGATGTTGATCATCTCGCCCAGCAGCTCCACCGGGGTGAAGCCTGCCACCACTGCCACCACCACGCCGCAGATGATCTGCAGGCGGGCAGGGGTGCTGCGCTTGTCGCTGGTCTTGCTCAGCGAACGCGGCAGCAGGCCGTCGCGGCTCATGGCCATGGTCACGCGGGCCAGGCCCATCAGCAGCACCATGATCACCGTGGTCAGGCCGATGAGCGAGCCCAGGGAGATCACGACGACGGCCCAGTCGGCGCCGACCAAGTGGAAGGCCGTCGCCAGGGACGGGTCCTTGGTGGCCGCAAGGTCGGTGTAGGGGACCATGCCGGTGACGGCCAGCGTCACCAGGATGTACAGCACCGTGACCACGGCGAGGCCGGCGAAGATGCCGCGGGGCAGCGTCTTCTTGGGGTTCTTGACCTCCTCGGCGCTGGTGGCCACGACGTCGAATCCGATGAAGGCGAAGAACACCAGAGCGGCACCGGAGATCAGGCCGGAGAAGCCGTAGATGGAGGGGTTGGCACCGCTGAGGAAGGACAGGAACGGCTGCTCGGTCCAGGCCACGCCGGTGTTCACAGCCGGCTGCGAGGCCGGGATGAACGGCGTGTAGTTCTGGGCCTTGACGAAGAAGAAGCCCACCACAATCACAAAGAGCACGATGGCGATCTTGATGATGGTGAAGACGTTGTTGATGCGGGCCGAGAGCTTGGTGCCCAGCACCAGCACGGTGGTGAAGACCGCGACGACGATCAACGGTCCCCAGTAGACGGTCACCGGTCCCAGTGCAACCTCGGCGGGCACGTTGATGTTCACGGCCTGCAGGAAGTTGCTCAGGTATACACCCCAGTACTTGGCAATCACCGACGCTGCCATCAGCAGTTCCAGCACCAGGTTCCAGCCGATGATCCAGGCCAGGAGCTCGCCCATGGTGGCGTACGTGAAGACGTAGGCGCTGCCGGCCACCGGGATGGCCGTGGCAAATTCGGCGTAGCACATGATGGCCAGTGCACAGGTGACGGCGGCCAGCACGAACGAGATGGTGACGGCCGGGCCGGCGTTGAAGGCGGCAGCCTTGGCGCCCACGGAGAAGATTCCGGCTCCGACGGCCACGGCAATGCCCATGATCATCAGATCCCAGGTGCTCAGCGTCCGCTTGAGGGTACGTCCGGGCTCGTCCGCATCAGCGATGGAACGTTCGATGGATTTGGTGCGCAACAGGTTCATGGATTCCACTCGGCAGGGACAAGAAACTAACCCATAAACCGTAGCCGCGGGCCGTATCCGCCGTCAGCGCCGCCCAGCGAATCGTCTTACATGCTGAGACGATCAGCGCTTAATTTTTGACATCATTGTTTCCGTGCCCGTTAATTCGCAGGGTTCTGCCCCGGCGGCCGCGCGCAGACCATGCGCGCCCCGGCCCCGGACCGGGGGCCGTCGGGGCGGCCGCGCGCGCTTAGCCCCGCGAAACCTCGACCATGCCCTCACGCGGAACCACCTTCACGCGCTCGCGCACCGGTCCGCCGTCGTGCTCCGCGGTCCACGCGGTGCCGAGGGACTTTTCGTGCTCGTCCAGCTTCAGCCAGCCCTCCCACGTGGTGTAGTCCACGCCGCGGGATTCGAGCAGCTTGATGACCTCGTCCTCGTCCGGGCGCTCGGCGGCGGGCAGGCTGAGCCGGTCCTCCAGCAGGCAGCCAATGGTCTCCAGGGCATCGCCCTTGGTGTGGCCGATCAGGCCCACCGGGCCGCGCTTGATCCAGCCGGTGGCGTAGATGCCCGGCACCGGGTTGCCGTCGGCGTCGAGCACGCGGCCGGCGACGTTGGGCACCACGCCGCGCTTGGCGTCGAACTCGAGCTCGGGCAGCTCGGAGCCGAAGTAGCCGATCGAGCGGTAGACGGCCTGGACCGGGTAGTCCACAAACTCGCCGGTGCCGCGGACGTTGCCCGTGCCGTCGAGTTCATTGCGCTCAAAGCGCATGCCCGTGACCTTGCCGTCGTCGCCGGTGATCTCCACCGGCGTGTGCAGGAAGTGCAGGTGCAGCCGGCGGGAGGACGTGCCGTGCGGCGAATCCGAATGGTGTTCGGGCTGCTCCACCAGCCAGTTGGTCAGCGTGTTGACCATCGTCTTGACCTGGTTGTTGGTCCGGATCGCCTCGTCCGAGGCAGCATCGAACTCGAAGTCCTCCGGGTACAGGACGATGTCGACATCGTTGGAGTGGCTCAGCTCGCGCAGCTCCAGCGGGGTGAACTTCACCTGGGCGGGGCCTCGGCGGCCAAAGACGTGCACATCCGTCACCGGAGACTTCTTGAGCCCGGCGTAGACGTTGTCCGGAATCTCGGTGACGAGTAGGTCATCGGCATGCTTGGAGAGCATGCGGGCCACGTCCAGGGCCACGTTGCCGTTGCCGATCACGGCGATTTCCTGGGCCTCCAGCGGCCACTCGCGCGAAACGTCCGGGTGCCCGTCGTACCAGGAGACGAAGTCCGCGCCGCCGTAGGAGCCGTCCAGCTCGACGCCCGGAATGTCCAGGTTCGCATCCTTGATGGCGCCGGTGGCGAAGATGACGGCGTCGTAGAAGGAGCGGATGTCGCTCAGGCTGAGGTCGCGCCCGAACGTGACGTTGCCCAGAAAGCGGATGTCGCCGCGGTCCAGCACCTTGTGCAGGGCGTTCACGATGCCCTTGATGCGCGGGTGGTCCGGGGCCACACCGTAGCGGATCAGGCCGTACGGGGCGGGGTAGGACTCAAACAGGTCAATGCTGACCTCAACGTCGCCGCCCGCCACCTCTTGCGATTTGGTCAGGATGTCGGCGGCATAGACGCCGGCGGGACCAGAGCCAATGATGGCAACGCGGAACGGGCGGGCGGATGTCGAGCTAGACAAGGGGGAGTCCTTCCGAACTGTTGGGTCCCGGCGCAGCGCCGGGGCCAAATCAGATGCGCCGCGGGGTTTGGCCTGCGGCACCAGCACCCAGTCTAGATTGTCTGTCCGGACCCGCGCCAAGCACGGCGGGAATCCATCCGGCCACTCCGGCGCCGGAACAAGCACAAACGTGCCACTCCTCACAGGGTGGCTCTGGAATAGCCCTCTTGCCGGTGCTGTTATGTTTCGTGTGTCGACCAGCGAAAAAGCCCTAGCAACCACATCCCTCAAACCAGCCAAGGGTCCGCGCAGCGAATCCAGCACGGGGGTGCTCTACGGCATCGGCGCCTACGGCATCTGGGGCCTGCTGCCCATCTACTTTGCCCTGCTGATCCCCGCCACTGCCGTGGAGATCGTCGCCAACCGTGTGGTCTTCTCGCTGGTCTTCTGTGCCCTGTTGCTCACCGCCACCCGCGGCTGGCGCAAGTTTGCCGACGCCGTCCGGGACCCCAAGGTGCTCGGCGTCCTCGCCCTGGCCGCGGTGCTGATCGCCATCAACTGGCTCACCTACACCTATGGCATCACCACCGGGCACGCCATTGAGGCCTCACTGGGCTACTTCATCAATCCGCTGGTCTCCGTGCTGCTGGGCGTGCTGGTCCTGAAGGAAAAGCTCCGCCCGCTGCAGTGGGCCGCCATGGCCACCGGCTTCACCGCCGTCGTCGTGCTCACCATCGGCTACGGCCAGCTGCCCTGGATCGCTCTGGTGCTGGCCTTCAGCTTTGGCCTCTACGGCTTCGTGAAGAAGAAGGTGGGTTCCAAGGTGGACGCCACCTCCAGCCTGAGCATTGAGACGGCTGTCCTGGCCCCGTTCGCCGCCGTGACCATGGTGGCCATGGGCGCCACCGGCGTGGCCACCCTGGGTGCCGAGGGGCCTGGCCACTTCTGGCTGATGGTCTCCTCCGGCGTGATCACCGCCGTGCCGCTGGTTTGGTTCGGCGCTTCCGCCAGCCGGCTGCCGATGACCACCCTCGGCCTGCTGCAGTACTTTGCCCCGGTGCTGCAGTTCATCATCGCCATCACCATCTTGGGCGAGCACATGGGCTTTGAGCAGTGGGTGGGCTTCTTCATCGTCTGGCTGGCCCTGGCCCTGCTGACCCTCGACATGCTGCGCGGCTTCCGCCGGACGGTTTTGCTGCGCCGGGCCGCCGTTCCGGCCTAGCGCCGTCGCGTTCTCCCCCCACGTCGCTGCGCTCGATTGGGGCCCCTCGGGCGCTAGCGCCGTTGCACCCTCCCCAATCTCGCTGCGCTCGATTGGGGCCCCTCGGGCGCTAGGCTGAGGCGCACCGGTCCATGCGGTCCGGCTCCCGGATGTGTAAGGACCTTGGCATGAGCGTCGAAGACTTTGATCTGTTGGTGGTCGGTGGCGGCAACGCCGGGAAGTCGCTGGCGATGGACCTGGCCGCCGCCGGGCAGTCCGTGGCGATGGTGGAGCGCGGCATGATCGGCGGCACCTGCATCAACGTCGCCTGCATCCCCACCAAGACGGTGGTCAACAGCGCCCGCCTGCGCGCCACCATGCGCCGCGCCGCCTCCTTCGGGATCACCGGGGCCGACGCTCCTGCGGTTGACGTGGATCTGCTGCGCGCCC
Source organism: Pseudarthrobacter sp. P1 (assembly GCF_050156935.1). NCBI lineage: Bacteria > Bacillati > Actinomycetota > Actinomycetes > Micrococcales > Micrococcaceae > Pseudarthrobacter > Pseudarthrobacter sp. P1. Next base: position 2,401,904 of record NZ_CP189584.1, read on the forward strand.
GCAAGGAGGACGTGGTGGGCACCATGGTGGCCGGGCAGCGCAAATCCTTCCTGGCCTCGGGCATGGATCTGGTCATTGGCACGGCCCGTTTTGTGGCTGAAAAGACCGTGGAGGTGGAGCTCGACGACGGCGGCCGGCGCACGCTGCGCGGCACCAACGTGGTGGTCAACACCGGCATGGTCCCGTTCCACCCGCCCATCCCCGGGCTCGCCGAGGCCAAGGTGCTCGACAGCAACACCATCCTGGCCCTGCGATCGCTGCTGGCCACCATGGGCGTTTCAGTCACCGTCATCCAGCGCGGGTCCTCGCTACTCCCCCGTGAGGATGCCGACGTGGCGCAGGCGGTGGAGGATGGTTTCCGCGCCGCCGGCATCGAGGTGCTGCTGGGCGAGGAGGCGGTGGCCGTGGCCCGCGCCGCCGATGGCACCGTGACAGCCACGCTGGCCTCCGGCCGCACGGCCACGCCGGATGAATTGCTGGTGGCGGTGGGCCGGACCCCCGCAACAGCGGACCTGGGCCCGGCGGCGGCGGGCATTGGCCTGGACGCCCGCGGCTTCATCGAGGTTGACGAGCACCTGCGTGCCACCGCCGACGGCGTCTGGGCTGCCGGCGATGTGGCGGGCACCGCGCAGTTCACCCACGCCTCCTGGAACGACTACCGCATCCTCAAGGCGAACCTGGCCGGCGGATCGCTGAGCACCCGGGACCGGCTGATCCCCTATTGCGTCTTCACCACCCCCGAGCTGGGCCGCGTGGGCCTGTCCGAGGCCCAGGCCCGGGATGCGGGGCTGGACATCCGCGTGGCGAAGATGCCCGTGGCCGCCATCCCGCGGGCCCGCACCGTCGGGGAGCTCGACGGCGTCTGGAAGGCCGTCGTCGAACGCGGCACGGACAAGATCCTGGGCGCCGCGCTGCTGGGCCACGAATCCAGCGAGGCCATCGCCGTCGTGCAGATGGCCATGCTGGGCGGGCTGGCCTACCACTAGGTGCGTGACGCCGTCATCAGCCACCCCACCATGGCCGAGGGCCTGCAGCTGCTCTTCAGCGACGCCTTCCTCCAGGCCTAGGCGCACCGTTCTGCGCAACGCCGGCCGGCAACGGTGCGCAGGGCAGCCCCTGCGCACCGTTGCCGCCGAACTCCGCGCGGGGCGGTCTGGGCCCACGGCCGCGAGGGCCCCGGCACGAGCCTGCGAATGGCGGGGCGGTCTGGGCCCACGGCCGCGAGGGCCCCGGCACGAGCCTGCGAATGGCGGGGCGGTCTGGGCCCACGGCCGCGAGGGCCCCGGCACGAGCCTGCGAATGGCGGGAGCGGCCGGGGAGTCTCAGTCGTCGAGCTGCTCGTAGTCCCGCGGAACCACCACCATCGGCACCGGCAGTGCGCGCAGGATCTTGTTCGCCGTCGGGCCCAGGAAGATCTTGTTGTTCTCCGCCAGCCGGCTGGAGCCTACGATCACCAGCTCGCCGGCCTTCCAGCCGATGGAATCGATGGCCTCCTCGATGCTGCGCCCGTGTGCCACTGCGACTGTGCCGACACCCTCCGGCAGCGTGGCGGCCGCCTCGGCCAGGGCGGTTTTGGCGTGTTGGCGGGCCGGGCTGAGCGGATTGTCGAGGTCGTACTCGTCCTGTTCCAGCTGGTCGAGTTCCAGGATGGACACCAGCCGGAGCGGCACATGGCGCCGGCCGGCCGAATGCACGCCCACCTTGACCACTGCCCGCCAACCCTCGCGCGTGCCAGTCATGACCGTCAGCCGGCTCAGCGCGCCCTTGCGGTTGTAGCCGCGCGGGGCCAGGGCCACCGGCACCGGAGACGCATGCAGCAGTGCGTTGGCCACGCTGCCCACAGTGAAGCGTTTGAACAGTCCGTGCCGCGAGGCACCCACCACGATCAGGCCGGCGGAGAACTCCGTGGCGGCCGCGATCAGACCGGATGCCAGGGAATCGGCCTCGCGCACATGGAAGGTGGCGTCCACGCCGAGCGGTACGAGCCGCAGGGCCTCGGCCTTGGCACTCTCGACACGCTGTTTGGCGGCTTCAATCCTGGTCAGGTCCGGGTTCATGGACGCATGGGGTGCGTTCTTGGCGACGACATGGACCACGTCCAGGGTGGCCCCTTGGGTCTTGGCTATCACGGCTGCGAGGGCAATCGCGTCCGCACCGCGCTCATCATGCCTGAATCCAACTACGTATCGCATATCTTCAACCCTTCTTCGGGTTCGAGGCTGCACGCCGAGACCACCGTGCTGCAGCGCTGGAGCATTGGTAGCTCAGACTCTACAGCCGCCTTCCCGGGCCGTCTAAGGTCCCGGTGCCCGGATCGCTTGACTCCCCGGGCGCGGGAGGCCCCAGCTCCGCTCGACCAGCGTCCTCGGTGATCGACCAAGGCCGCTTGCGGCCGCGCGGAGATCCGGCAGTGTGGAGATCCGGGCGGGCCGGCCATGTCCCCGGCCCCGCCGTCGGGCTTAAGATCGAAGCAGCATCGGCGCGGGGCGGGCGGCGGACGCACCGCCGGCGGCCGGCCGCAGACTGGCAGGAGAGAGCCCATGGGCGACGAAGCCGACGTCCGGCAGCAGCTGTCCGCACGCGTCGCAGCGCGCCGGGCAAACCTTTCGGCATTCCTCAAACGCGCCAGGCCCCGGCGGAACCGCTTGGCCAACCTCAGTGTTGCCGGCAGCGCCGTCGCCGCCGTGATGACGGCCGGGCCGGCGCTGGGTGGAAAGTCATTCACTGCCACCGTGCAGGGCAGCCTCGGCATCGAGGACAGCTCCACGGTGTGGCGGGTCCTCTGCCTGGTGGCGCTGCTGGTGTCGGTGGCAGCGGCCGTGGCCACCAACCTCAGCAAATCCCGCGATCTGGACGGGCGCGTCACAGCCGCCGAGACCTGCAACGCGGAGCTGGAGGGGTTGGAAACCATGCTGGAGTTCGGGCAGCTGCCGCTCCAGGACGCCGTCAAGCTCTACCAGCAGTACGTCGCCAAGGTCCCCTTCGTGGACGAGGCAGCCCCTGCCGGCTGACGGGCCGGACAAAACCCGCGGGGGCTGGACACAAAACGACCCCGCCGCACGGACCAGCAGCGGGCAGCATCTGGTCCGTGCGGCGGGGCCGCAGTATGGGGGGTGTTACTTGACGGCGGCGCGGATGGCGTCGCAGAGCACGTCCAGGCCGTCGTTGAGCAGCTCGTCGGAGATGACCAGCGGGGGCAGCAGGCGGACCACGTTGCCGTAGGTGCCGCAGGTCAGGATGATGACGCCGGCCCCGAGGCAGGCGGCCGCGATGGCCTTGGTGTCCTCGGCGTTGGCTTCCTTGGTGGTGGCAGCCGTGCCCGGCTTGACCAGCTCGATGGCCACCATGGCGCCGCGGCCGCGGAACTCGCCGATGATGTTGTTCTCGCCCAGCTCCTCGGCGAGGGCCGCCATGCGGTCGCCCACGATCTTCTCGATGTTCTGCGCACGGGCGTTCAGGTCGAACTCGCGCATCGAGGTGATCGCGGCCAGCGCGGCGGCGCAGGCCACCGGGTTGCCACCGTAGGTCCCGCCCAGGCCGCCCGGGTGGACGGCGTCGAGCAGGTCGGCGCGGCCCGTGATGGCCGAGAGCGGCATGCCGCCACCGATGCCCTTGGCCATGGTGATGATGTCCGGAACAACGCCCTCGTGCTCGGAGGCGAACCAGGCGCCGGTGCGGCAGAAGCCGGACTGGACCTCGTCGGCGATGAAGACGACGCCGTTGTCCTTGGCCCAGGCGGCCAGGGTCGGCAGGAAGCCCTCGGCCGGGACGATGAAGCCGCCCTCGCCCTGGATCGGTTCGATCACGATGGCGGCCACGGACTCGGAACCGATCTGCTTCTCAATCATGGTGATGGCGCGCTGGGCGGCCTCTTCACCCTTGATCTCGGTGGCTTCGCGGAAGGGGTAGCTCATCGGCACGCGGTAGATCTCCGGTGCGAACGGGCCGAAGTTGGTCTTGTACGGCATGGCCTTGGCGGTCAGTGCCATGGTCAGGTTGGTGCGGCCGTGGTAGGCGTGGTCGAAGGCGACGATGGCGTCGCGGTCGGTGGCCAGGCGGGCCACCTTGATGGCGTTCTCCACGGCCTCGGCGCCTGAGTTGAACAGCACCGTGCGCTTCTCGTGGTCGCCCGGGGTGAGCTGGTTCAGCTCCTCGGCGACGGCGATGTAGCCCTCGTACGGGGTGACCATGAAGCAGGTGTGGGTGAAGTGCGCGGCCTGCTCCTGCACGGCGGCGACGACGGCGGCGTCGGAGGCGCCGACGCTGGTCACGGCAATGCCCGAACCCAGGTCGATGAAGGAGTTGCCGTCAACGTCCTTGATGATGCCGCCGTCGGCGTCCTGGACGTACACCGGCACGGAGGAGGCCACGCCGCCGGCGACCACCGACTTGCGGCGCTCGTTCAGAGCCGCGGACTTCGGACCCGGGAACGCCCCGAGGATCGCCCGCTTCTGCTCGAGACGGTACTGGATTTCTGCCATGGTTCTACCTTTCAAAAATGCTGTGTGGGGGGCCGCGCCGGGGCCGGAGCCCTGGCGCAAGTGTTGTGGAGTGGGGGCCGGCGCCTACGCGTCCAGCGAGCTCATCACGTGCTTGATGCGGGTGTAGTCCTCGACGCCGTACATCGAGAGGTCCTTGCCGTAGCCGGACTGCTTGAAACCGCCGTGCGGCATCTCGGCGGTCAGCATGATGTGGGTGTTGATCCACACCGCACCGAAGTCCAGGTCGCGGGAGACGCGCATGGCCACACCGTGGTTGGCGGTCCAGACGCTGGAAGCGAGCGCGTATTCGACGTCGTTGGCCATTTCCACGGCCTCTTCCTCGGTCTTGAACGTCTGCACGGTCAGGACCGGGCCGAAGGTCTCGTCCTGGACGATGGAGTCCGTCTGCTTCACGCCGTCGACAATGGTGGGCTCGAAGAAGAAGCCCTTGTCGCCGGCGCGGTGGCCGCCGGTGACCACCGTGGCGTACTCGGGGATGTTCTCCACCACCTTGCAGACCTGGTTGAAGTGGTTGATGTTGTTCAGCGGGCCAAAGTAGTTCTGGCTGTCGTCCTGGTGGCCGGTCTCCAGCCCCTTGGCGGCGGTGGCCAGTGCTGCCACGAGCTCGTCGTGGGCGGATTCCTCCACCAGCACGCGGGTGATAGCGGTGCAGTCCTGGCCGGCGTTGAAGAACGCGAACTCGGCGATGGACTGGGCCGTCTTGCCCAGGTCCGCGTCGGCGAACACGATGGCCGGGGCCTTGCCGCCCAGCTCCAGGTGCGCACGCTTGAGGCCCTCGGCGGCACCCTTGGCGACGGCGATGCCGGCCCGGACGGAGCCGGTGATGGACACCATGGAGGGGACCTTGTGCGCCACCATGGCGGCACCGGTGCCGCCGTTGCCCAGGATCACGTTCAGCACGCCGGCGGGCAGGATGTCCTTGGCGATGTCGGCCAGCACCAGGGTGCTTTCCGGCGTGGTGTCGGAGGGCTTGAGCACAATGGTGTTGCCCGCGGCCAGCGCCGGGCCGATCTTCCAGATGCCCATCAGGAACGGGTAGTTCCAGGGCGCAACCTGGGCGATGACGCCCACGGGTTCGCGGCGGATGTAGGAGGTAAAGCCGTCCATGTACTCGCCGGCGGACTTGCCCTCGAACAGCCGGGCGGCACCGGCAAAGAAGCGCAGCTGGTCAGCCCCGGCGGCAACTTCCTCGCTGGCAATCATGGCCTTGACCTGTCCGGTGTTGCGGTGCTGGGCCTCAACGAGTTCATCGCTGCGGGCCTCGATGGCGTCGGCCAGTTTCAGCAGCATCGCCTGGCGGTCCCGGGGCGTGACGCGCTTGAAGGTCTTGAAGGCGGCGGCAGCGGCGGCCATGGCAGCGTCAATGTCGCCCTGGCTGGAGATGGGCGCCTTTGCCACAACCTCGCCATTGGTGGGATTGACGATGTCCAGCGACTCGGTCCCGGTGGCGGGGACGAACTCGCCGTTGATGAAATTCTGCAGGGTCTGGACCACTGTGGACGTTCCTCTCCAATTGATTGTTGCTGTACCTGGCGCCGCCGTCATGGCATCGAAAGTGCCGTGCCGCCATGCAAGGACGTTTGGGTCTCTGCTGAGCCTAGGCCACGGGCCAGCCTCTGGAGAATGGCCGTATGCACCACTGCACCGCATGGCATTAGTGCGTTTGTATAGTTGAACCATGGCAATTTCCCTGGCGGACCTGCTGGCCACGCCGCAGCTGAATTTGAAGAACCTGGGCTCCTCGCGCTCCACCCTCACCACCCCCATCGATTGGGTGGCCGTGACGGAACTGGAAAACCCGCAGCCCTTCCTCAGCGGCGGTGAGCTGGTCCTCACCATCGGCGCCCGGCAGCTGACGGCCGACACGCAGCGGGGCTTTGTCCGCCAGATCAGGCGGGCCGGCGCCGTCGGGATCGGCTTTGGCGTCGGGTTCGGCCACGACGCCGTGCCCCCGGCCCTGGTGGCCGAGGCGAACCGGTGGAGCGTGCCGGTCATCGAGGTCCCCTACGGCACGCCCTTCATCGCCATCGGCAAGCTGGTGGCGGATTCGCGCAGCGCCGACCACTACGCCAAGCTCGAGCGCCTGCTCAGCCAGCACCAGGTGCTGGCGCGCGCCCTGCTTTCCGGCGGCGGCCTGCCGCTGCTGCTGCGCAAGCTCGCCGGCATGGTCGGCACGGACCTGGTGCTCACCCAATTTGGCAGCGACCTCTTTTCCACCGTGCCGGGGATGGCCGTGAACGACGACGACTGGCTGCCGGTGGCGCTGGCCACGGGCAAGCGGGACGCCAGCACGCTCTGGCTGCTCAAGCCGTACGTCGACGACGGCATCGTGGACTACGCCAAGGGCCTGATCAGCGTGGAATTGAACAACCTGGTCCAGCGCCGCCGCACCGCCCGCCAGATTGCCGGCCAGGTGCTCGGCGACGTGGTGCGCGGGGCGCTTGAGGCGCCGGTGGCCGACGCCCGGCTGCACGGGCTGCAGATCGACCCCGCCGCCAAGAACCAGATCCTGCTGGTGCAGGCCTCCGCCGCCTCCTTTGCCACGCTGTCCACGATGGCGCTGCCGACGGAGCTGGAGTCCGCCGTCGCGGCCGTGCTCAGCACCGGCGAGGTGCACGAGCTCCTGGTGGTGGTGCCCCCGCAGCTGGGCAACCCGGCAACGATGGCTCGGGCCTTGGCCCGGCAGATGCACCAGGTGGGCGTGTCCGGCTCCGTGGGCGTGGGCGGCGCCTACACCCAGGCCAACGGCCTGCGCTGGAGCTACTACGAGGCGCGCGAGGCCGCCTCGCGCGGGCAGGAGGTGAACCTGCCCGAGCGGCTCAGCCTGACATCCCTGCTGCTGGCCAGCGAGGACGTGCCGATGACCGACATGGCCGCCGAGGCGCTGGGCCCGCTGGTGGACTTCGACGCCGCGCACTCGGCCGAGCTGGTGAACACGCTGGAGGTGTACCTGCGGCTCAACGGCTCGGTGGCCTCGGTGGCGGAGGCGCTGACCCTGCACCGGAACACGGTGCGCTACCGGTTGACGCAGATTGCCGAGCTCACCGGCTACGATCCCGCCGTCACGGCGGACCGGGTGCAGCTCTGGCTGGCCCTGGCCGTGCGCCGCCTCTCCCGCCCCACCGGCTGACGTCCCGCAGTGGCACCGCGAAATCCGCGCCTCCTGGGAAGGGGCGCGGTTTTCGCTGTGTCACTCCGGGACCACGAGTGCGGGGGTGTCCTTCCTCAGGGTTTCGCCGCGGAAGAAGCCGGGGCGGCGCCAGTAGGTCAGCATCATGACCACCAGGCCGAGGGCCAGCAGGCCGATGCCAATGAGGAAGACCAGGCCAATGCCGAACAGCTGGGATCCGCTGCCAAAGTCCGGGTTCCAGCTGTCCACCGCCGTCTGGAGGAAGACCACCGTCAGCAGCACGCCGCCGAGCATCGGGCAGAGCAGCCGCAGGAAGAAATTGCGGACGCTGGCGAAGATGCTGTGCCGGAAGTACCAGGTGCAGGCAAAGGCGGTCAGGGCGTAGTAGAAGCAGATCATCAGGCCCAGCGCCAGGATGGTGTCGTTGAGGACGCTTTCGCTGACGATCTTCATCACCGCATAGAACCCGCCGGAGATGGCGCCGGCAGCGATGGTGGCATAGCCGGGGGAACCGAAGCGCTTGCTGACCGTGGCATAGCGGGGCGGCAGCGCACCGTAGTGGCTCATCGACAGCAGGCTGCGGGCCGGGGAGGCCATGGTGGACTGCAGCGAGGAGGCGGTGCCGGCCAGCACGGCCAGCGACATCAGCACCGCCAGCGGCCCCATCACCGGGGAGGCCAGTGCGGCAAAGACGTTGGACTGGTTGTCCGGGTTGTTCAGCCCGATGCCCGTTTCGCCAATGCCGGCCACCATCATGGTGCCCACGATGACCAGCAGGTACAGGCCCAGCACGGCAATCGCCGTCGTCGTCCCGGCCTTGCCGGCGGTGCCCTTGCCGCCCTTGGTCTCCTCGTTGACCGTCAGGCAGACGTCCCAGCCCCAGTAGACAAAGACCGCCAGGGACATGCCGGAGGCAAACTGGGCGAAGCTGGTGATCTTGGTGGGGTCGAACCAATCCCAGCTGAAGGCGAGCGCCGTGCCGGAGTTCTCCGCGCTTGCGTGCACCACGGCCATGACCGTGAACAGGACCAGCACCAGGATCTGGAAGGCGACCATGGAGTACTGGACGAGTTTGGTGGCGTGGAGCCCGCGGTAGCTGACCCAGACGGCCAGTGCCACGAACGCCAGGCAGGTGGCGATGTTCAGCGCCTTGTTGTTGGTCAGGTCCGCCAGGTCCGGGTTGGAGAAAATCTCGCCCAGGAACAGATAGAAGAAATCCACCGCGACGCCGGCCAGGTTCGACAGGACGATGATGTTGGCCGCCAGCAGCCCCCAGCCACCCATCCAGCCGACAAACGGACCGAACGCCTTGGTGGTCCAGGTGAAGGTGGTGCCGCTGTCCGGGGAATCGGCGTTGAGCTCCCGGTAGGCGAAGGCCACCAGGATCATCGGGATGAAGGCCACGATGAAGATGGCCGGCAGCTGCACGCCGACGGCGTTGACCGTCGGGCCCAGCGAGCTGGTCAGGCTGTAGGCCGGCGCCACCGAGGAAATGCCCAGCACGACGACGGCCAGCAGCCCCAGTTGGCCACCCTTGAGGCCCTTGCCGGTGATGCCGTGTTTGGTGCCGGCAGCGTCATGGGCCTCGACTCCGTGGGCGTGCGGGACGTGCTTGGACGACGACGTCCCCGGCGTCGGCTCGTTGCGGATCGTTTGGCTCATGGCCGGGGCCTTTCACGTGGAACCGAGGGTTGCTGTTGGGTGATGCAGTGGATGCCGCCACCGCGGGCAAAGAGCTCGCGGGCGTCAACGCTGACGACGCGGCGGCCGGGGTAGGCCTCGGCCAGGATGCCGGCGGCCTTGGCGTCCATGGGATCGTCGAAGGAGCAGGCGAGAACGCCGCCGTTGAGGACCAGGTGGTTGATGTAGCTGTAGTCCACGGGCCCCTCCTCGTCCATCAGGGTTTCCGGCGCCGGGACCTCGATGATGGTCCACTTCCGGTCCTTGGCGTCGGTGGTGCCGGCCAGGAACGCGATGATGTCCCGGGTGATGCCAAAGTCCGGGTGGGCGGGGTTCTGCTGGCTGTGCACCAGCAGCGTGCCGGGACTGGGGATGGCGGCGACGATGTCCACGTGGCCGCGGGTGCCGAAGCGCTGGGCGTCGCGGGCCAGGCCGCGGGGCAGCCAGATGACCTTGGTGGCGCCGATGGTGCGGGCCAGCTCGACCTCCACCTCCGCCTTGGTGGCGCCGGGGTTGCGTTCCGGGTCCAGCTGCACCGTCTCGGTGACCAGCACCGTCCCCTCGCCGTCGACGTGGATGCCGCCGCCCTCGTTCACCAGCGGTGAGCGGACGACGCCGGCGCCGGACCAGGCGCCCACGGTGGCACCGATCTTGGCGTCGTGGTCCCAGCAGGCCCAGTCCTGGGCGCCCCAGCCGTTGAACACCCAGTCCACGGCCCCCAGCCGCGGCCGGCCGCCGGCGTCCCCGCCGCCGTCGCCGTCGTCCAGGACAAAGGTGGGGCCGATGTCGCGCATCCAGGCGTCGTCCAGCTCGGCGGTGCGCAGCTCGACCCGGGGGTCCAGGTACTCCCGGGCCACGTCCTCCCCGCCCGGGGCCACCACCATGGTGACGGGTTCAAAATCGACGGCGGCATTGGCCACCGCGGCCCAGGTGCTCCGCGCGGCATGCTGCTCCGCGGCGGTGTCCCCCAGCGTGTAGCGCCCGGACGGGAAGGCCATCCAGATGCGGTCCTGCGGGGCCGTCTCGGCGGGCATCAGCCAGCCCATCAGTGCACCCGGCTTCCGGTGGACGGGGCGCCGGCGGCGGCAGGGGCGGTGGCCAGCGGGGCGTCTTCGCCGCCGTACGGGGCGTCCTTGCGCACCGGGTCCAGCAGCCGGCCGTAGGTGTCGGGGCGGCGGGTGGCCAGGAACGGGAAGAGCTCCAGCCAGTCGGCCCGCTGGGCAAGGTCCAGATCGGCCACCAGCACGGCGGACTCGCCGCGCGGGGCCTGGAGAAGGATGCGGCCGTAGGGGTCCGAGATGAACGAGGAGCCGTAGAACTCCACCGTCCCCTCGTGGCCCGTGCGGTTGGGGACCACCATGAACAGGCCGTTGGCGATGCCGTTGCCGACGATCACCTGCTGCCAGAGCGGCTGCGTGTCGAAGTCCGGGAAGGAGGGCTCGGAGCCGATCGCCGTCGGGTAGACCAGCAGCTCGGCGCCGCCGAGGGAATACATCCGGGCCACCTCGGGGAACCATTCGTCCCAGCAGGTCGGCATGCCCAGCCGGGCGCCGCCGAGTTCGGCGGGTGCGTGGACCTCGTAGGCGTCAGCGGCGGCCGGGCCCTCGCGGAAGAACTTGTCCTCGTAGTAGCCGTCGGTGCGCGGGATGTGCAGCTTGTGCGTGCGGCCCAGCAGCTCGCCGGCCGGGGAAACCAGGATGGCGGTGTTCAGGCCCAGGCCGTCATCGCCGTCAGGCCCGTCCGCGCGCTGGTAGAGCGAGGCATGGACCGTGACGTTGAAATCCCGGGCGGCCGCGGCGGCGAAGGTGAAGGTGGGGCCGGTGAGCAGGTCCTCGGCGATGGCGTTCGGCGTGCCCTGCGGCAGCGTGTCGGCCGGGTAGCGGGAGAGCGTGAGCTCGGGCAGGAACACCACAGTGGCTCCGTGGCCGGCGGCGCGTTCGATGCCCTCGCGCAGTTCGGCGGCGACGGCGGCGGCATCGAGCTGCCAGCGGTGCTGGACCACGCCCACCCGCAACGGGGCGCGTCCGGTGTCGTCCACCCGGGCCCAGGAACGGGGCTGGGCGAAGTTGGTCAGTTCAATCATGGTCTTACTCCTGCGAGATCTGCATCACATAAAATGAATGGCGTTCGTTTATTATGGAGTGCCGGATCCCCGTGGCGCAAGGGGTAAAACGAATTTAGTTCGTTAAAATGGGAGGAACCGTCCAGGAGGTCCCGCATGGCACGCCCGCTGAGCCCGAAGCTCTCCCCCGATCTGATCGCCAACGCCGCGCTGGACCTGGTCGACCTGCGGGGCGAATTCACCATCCCGGAGCTGGCCAAAAAGCTCAACGTCAGCCCCTCCTCGCTCTACAACCACGTCGCGGGCAAGGACGACATCATCGAGCTGATGCGCGGGGCGGCCGTAGCGGCCATCACCCTGCCCGGCCCCGGCCTGGACTGGGTGGCGGCGGTGCGTGACATCGCCGTCAAGTACCGGAATTCCTACGCCCGCCACCCCCGCCTCATTCCACTGCTGACCGCCTATGCCGTCCGCGACGAAACCACCATACGGATGTACAACGTGCTGGCGGAGCTGTTCACCGGGGCGGGATTTTCCCCGCGGCGCGTACTGGAGGCCATCACCGTGCTGGACAGCTATGTCCTCGGTTCGGCGCTGGACGTGGCCGCACCCCAGAACGTCTGGGATCCGGGCGAGCTGGCCGCCGATGCACTGCGCGATGCCCTCGCCGACAGCCTGGGCCGGCCCGAGCGCGCCGACGACGCCTTCAGCTTCGGCCTGGATCTGATCGTCAACGGCCTGGCGGCGCACGCACCAACGGCGTAACAAAGGCACAGAATCAACATTCTGTTGACGCTTGCCCGCCACGCCGAAGCGTCCCGGCGGGCGGCGCACACGACACCATAATCGTTGCATCCATGGGGATGCGGTGGGATTTTCCGCGCCCGAAAGCACCCGGGCTCCTTCGCTGCGCTCAACCGGCGGTTGATGGATTTTCAAAAATCAATTGACATCTTCCGACGGGCCGTCAGGATATCTAACACAACGTTGAAGATGTGACCTGAACCACCTGTAGCCAGTGAACCGGCGGCGCCCCGCGGCGCATCCGCAGCGAAAGGACACCAGTGACCTCCCACAGCAGCCCAGCCAACACGTCCCTCAACCAGGACAACCTCAAGCGCACCATCACCACGCCCAAGCCCTGGGCATCTCGTTCCACCAGATCGTCGGTGGCGGCGTGGTCTCGCTCACCGGTGTCGCCATTGCGATGACCGGCGGCGGCGTGCCGATCGCCTACATCCTGGCCGCCGTGGCCATCATGCTCGTCTCGCTTCCCATCGCCTATCTGGGCGCGGCCATGCCGGTCGCCGGCGGCAACTACACCTACGCCACCAAGCTCCTGCACCCGCTGGCAGGCTTCGCCAACCTGTTGTTCTTTGTCCTCCTGATGGCCAGCCTGAGCCTGTACGGACTCACCGCGGGCACCTACCTGAACAGCCTCAACCCGTGGTTCGACCCCACGGTGGTGGCCGTATCGCGGATCACCATCTTTGCCGTGGCCAACCTGATGGGCGCGGCGTTCTCCTCCAAGCTGGGCATCTACATGGCGTTTGTGATGCTGGCGGCCTGCCCGGCATGCTCCAGGCCTCCGCACTGCTGACCTTCGCCACCGGCGGCGCCACAGTGGTGGCCGAGCTCGGACGCGAGATGAAGACCCCGGGCCGCACCATCCCGCTGGCCATTGTGGGCGGCACCATCTTCGCCGCCCTGTTGTACGTGCTGATCGCCATCCCGGCCGCCGGAGTCCTGCCCATCGCCGAGGTGGCCGGCCAGCCGCTCTCCGTCGTGGCCCAGTCGTTCATGCCGCACGGCATGTGGCTCTTCTTCATCCTCGGCGGCGCCGTGCTGGCCGTCATCGGCACCATGAATGCCCAGCTGCTGTGGGGCTCCAAGTCCATCCTGGCCGCCGTCGACGACGGCTGGTTCCCGGCCAAGCTGGGCACCGTCAGCAAGCGCTTCGGCACCCCGCACTACCTGATCGGCATCCTGTACCTGGTGGGCATCGTCCCGGCCCTCTTCCACATCAGCATCACCGTCATCGCCAGCGCGGCCTCGGTGATGGGCCAGCTGATGTTCATGATCGTGGTGTTCGCCTCGCTGCGGATGCGCTACCTCCACCCGGAGACGGCCCGGACCGCACCCTTCAAGATCGGCCTGAAGCTGCACTGGGTGCTGACCGTCCTCGGTGCTGGCGTGCTGGTCTACCAGACCTACCTCCTCTCCAGCCACCTCACCTCCGACGTCGTGACGGCCATCGGCGTCTGGCTGGCGGTCGGCGCCCTCTGCGGTGCCGTCCGCTCCCCAAGGTCAAGGCGATCCTGGCCGCCCGGGCCGCCGCCCAGACGTCCGCCGTCGGCGTCGATGCCGACGAGCCGGACGCGCTGGAACCCCAGACCGTCTAGTTTCCACCCTCGATTCCCAAGGAGCACCACATGAGGACCACCGCCATCACCAAGGCCCCCTTCCGCGCAGTCCGCCGGTCCGGCAACCTGCTCTTCGTCAGCGGCCAGCTGCCCCTGGTGGACGGGCTGGTCAGCAGCCCGGGCACCGTGGGCGCCGGCGTCACCGTGGCGCAGGCCCAGGAAGCCGCGCGGATTGCCGCGCGCAACGCACTGGCCGCCATTGCGGCGGAGCTGGGCTCGCTGGAGAACGTGGAGGCTGTGCTGAAATTGAACGGCTACATTGCCTGCATCCCCGGGTTCACCGAGCAGTCGGTGGTGATGAATGCTGCCTCGGAGCTGTTCGTCGAGGAGCTCGGCGAGGCCGGGGAGCACGCCCGCCTGGCCATCGGCGTCGCGGCCCTGCCGCAGGGGGGCGCCGGTGGAGATCGAGGTCATCGTGGCCGTCCGCTGACGGCACCGCTGACGGCAGGGCACGCACAAGGGCTGTCCATCCCATACGGGATGGACAGCCCTTGTGCTTTGCGTTCCTGTATCAGACCACTGCTGCGGCGCCGCGGGAGACCTCCACCATGTCCTGGCGGGGCACCACCTTCACGCGCTCGCGCACCACGGCGCCGTCGTGCCCGGCCGTCCAGGCCTCGCCGAGGGCTTTCTCGTGGGCGTCCAGCTCGATCCAGCCCTCCCAGCTCGTGTGCTCAACGCCGCGCGCATCCAGCAGCTCCACGATCGCGGCAGCCTCCGGGCGGGCGGCGGCGGGCAGCCCGGTGCGGTCCGTGAGCAGGTGCGTGATGGTCTCCAGGGCATCACCCTTGGTGTGGCCGATCAGGCCCACCGGTCCGCGCTTGATCCAGCCGGTGGAGTACAGGCCGGGCACGTGGGTGCCGTCGGCGTCCAGCACGCGCCCGCCGTCGTTCACCACCACACCGCGCTGGTGGTCGAACTCCACGTCCGGCAGCGTCGAGCCGAAGTAGCCGATCGAGCGGTAGACGGCCTGGACCGGGTAGTCCACAAACTCGCCGGTGCCGCGGGCGTTGCCGGTGCCGTCCAGCTCGGTGCGCTCGAACTGGATGCCGGCGACCTTGCCGTCGGCTCCGGTGACCTCCACCGGGTTGTGCAGGAAGTGCAGGTGCAGGCGGCGGCTCGCGGTGAGCGGCTTGTCGTCCTGCTCCACCAGCCAGTTGGTCAGCGTGTTGACCATGGTCTTGACCTGGTTGTTGGTCCGGATCGCCTCGTCCGAGGCAGCATCGAACTCGAAGTCCTCCGGGTACAGCACGATGTCCACATCCTTGGAGTGGCTCAGCTCGCGCAGCTCCAGCGGGGTGAACTTCACCTGGGCCGGGCCGCGGCGGCCAAAGACGTGCACGTCGGTGACGGGGGAAGCCTTCAACCCGGCGTAGACGTTGTCCGGAATCTCGGTGACCAGCAGGTCATCGGCATGCTTGGAGAGCACGCGGGCCACGTCCAGGGCCACGTTGCCGTTGCCGAGCACCGCAATCTCCTTGGCCTCCAGCGGCCACTCGCGCGAAACGTCCGGGTGCCCGTCGTACCAGGAGACGAAGTCCGCGCCGCCGTAGGAGCCGTCCAGCTCGATGCCCGGGATGTTCAGGTCCGCATCCTTGATGGCGCCGGTGGCGAAGATGACGGCGTCGTAGTGCGACTGCAGGTCCTCCAGGGACAGGTCGGTGCCGTAGTCCACGTTGCCGAAGAAGCGGATGTCGCCGCGGTCCAGCACCTTGTGCAGGGCGTTCACTATGCCCTTGATGCGCGGGTGGTCCGGGGCCACACCGTAGCGGATCAGGCCGTACGGGGCCGGGTAGCGGTCAAAGAGGTCGATGCTGACCACCAGGCCATTGCGCACCTCCTCGGACTTGGTCAGGATGTCGGCGGCGTACACGCCGGCGGGGCCGGAGCCGATCACGGCCACGCGCAGCGGGCGGTCCTCGGTGCCAATTTCAGCGGTTGCGGGGGTCTTCGGTGACACGGCTGTGCTCGTTTCTGTGGGTGGGTTCCAACTGGGTGACAGTTATGTCGCATTCCGGGGGTCCGAACGTGCGATACCTGTCACCTGGTTGGGTCAGGGGTGGGTCAGGGTCTTGGGTTTGGTGCCGTAGTGGCCGGTGGCCAGTTCGGGCGGGGCCAGCGGGCTGACCCGGACCACGTCGCCGACGACGACGACGGCCGGGTTGGCGACGCGGACGGCCGCCGCCTGGGCGGCGATGGTGCCCAGCGTGCCGATGGTGACGCGCTGGTTGGGGGCGTAGCCGTTCTCGATAATGGCCACCGGGCAATCGACTCCACGACCGGCCGCGGCCAGCGTCTTCACCGACTGGTTCAGCGTGCCGATGCCCATAAGGATCACCACCGTGTGGTCGCTGCCGGCGGGGACCTGGTCCAGGTCCTCGTGGCCGCTGATCAGGGTGAAGGCTTTGGCCAGCCCGCGGTGGGTCAGCGGGATGCCGGCGGCGGCGGGCACGGAGACGGCACTGGTCACGCCCGGCACCACCTCCACCTCCACTCCGTGCTCGCGGCAGTGGATGGCCTCCTCGCCGCCGCGGCCCAGGATGTAGGGGTCCCCGCCCTTGAGCCGGACCACGCGGTGGCCGGCCTGGGCCTCGCGGACCAGAATCTGGTTGATCTCCTCCTGCGGCACCGGGTGGTGGCCGGGGGTCTTGCCGACCTCGATGATGCGCACGTCCTCGTCCAGCTCGGCCAGCAGGGAGCGCGGGCCCAGCCGGTCCACGACGACGACGTCGGCCTCGGCCAGCAGGCGGCGGCCGCGGACGGTGATCAGCCCGGCGTCGCCGGGTCCGCCGCCCACCAGGGCCACGGAACCGGCTGCGGGCAGGGGGGCAGGGGTCTCGCTCCCCAGCCGCTCCCGGGTCTCGACAAGCTCGACCAGCGGGTCCCTCGCGGCCGTGGCCCCAAGCTCGACCAGCGGGTCACGGCGGCTGCGGCGCAGCGGGAGGCTGCCGCTCTCCAAAGCGGTGGCGACGGCGTTGCGCAGGGCCTGCGCGCGGCGGGAATCGCCGCCGGCGTTGACGGCAATCTTGACGTCATCCACCACGGCCACGGCGGGCATCCAGGCGGAGGAGGCTGCGGTGTCGGAGGCATTGACGCACCACAGGCGCGCGGCCTCGGCGTCGGCGGCCACCTGCGCGTCCACGGACCGGTGCCCGGTGGCGGCGTGGACAAACCAGACGCCGTCGACGTCGGAGGAACGGTAGGGGCGGGGTTCCCAGGAGAGCAGCCCGGCCACGTGCAGTGCGGCCAGCGGCGCCGAGAGCGCCGGGGCCACCACCGTGACCAGGGCGCCGGCGTCCAGCAGGCCCTTGGCCCGGCGCGCGGCGTGTTCGCCGCCGCCCACCACCAGGACGGCGCGGCCGAGGAGCCGCAGCGAGGTGGGGTAAATATCGACATGTGCCATGAGTAGACCTTAGAGAAGGCGTAATAAAGGGATCAATGGCTCCGAAACACCCGTTAACGCAGAGTCACGGGAGGACACATTCGCACCCCCGGCGCCAGCCTAGTTGGCGAGGGGCCCCAAAGGAGCGAAGCGAGGTTGGGGAGCCAACTTGGCGCTAGCGGGTGCTGCCCGAGAGCAGGCCGCGGCCGCGCAGCAGCCGCTTTTCGACGGGCGCGAACACCAGCAGTTCCACCACGATGCCCACCGCCAGGATCAGCAGGATGGCCGAGAACACCGTGCCCATGTCGGACAGGGTGCGGCCCTGGTCCAGCAGCGAGCCCAGGCCAAAGCCCATGCTGCCGCCGACGGTAATGATTTCCGCGGCCATCAGCGAGCGCCAGGAGAAGGCCCAGCCCTGCTTCAGTCCGGAGACGTAGCCGGGCAGCGCGGCCGGCAGCACCACCTGCAGCGCCATCTGCAGGCGCGAGGCTCCCAGCACATGCCCAACCCGGCGGTACTGCGGCGGGATCTGGTCCACGCCGGCAATCAGGCCATTGACAATGGAGGGGATGGCCCCCATGAGCACCACAAAGTAGACGGTGCCGTCGGTGAGCCCGAACCACAGAATGGCGGCGGGCACCCAGGCCACTGAAGGCAGCACCTGGAGCCCGGAGATCAGCGGCCCAAATGCCCGGCGCAGGAGCTTGACCTGCGCCAGCAACAGCCCCAGCGGGGTGGCCACCGCGACGCTGATGGCAAAACCCACCACGCCGCGCTGCAATGAGGTCCAGATGGCCTGCTGGACCGACCCCTCGCCCCAGAGCGTGCCGAGCGAGCCCAGGACATCCAGCGGTCCCGGGACGATGTCGCGGCGCCGGAAGCCGAGGGAGACATAGACCTGCCAGCCAACCAGGAGCACCAGAAAGGCCGCCAGCGGCAGCAGGACGCGGGTCCAGTCGATGCCGTGCTTGGTTTGGGCCTCGGACTGCAGCGAGTCCAGCCCGGCCTCGAGTTGGCGGAATTCGTCAGGTGTCCCCTGTTTGAGCACCGGGGCGGTAATGGTCTCAGGCATGTCGGCGGATCTCCTCGCGCAGGCGGGACGTGATGGCCCCTGTCAGTTCGCCGGCCTTGCCGGCATTGGTGCGGTGCTCCTCGGAGACTTCCCACTGGGCCACCACGCGGCCGGGGCGGGAGGAGAGCAGCAGGACCCGTTGGCCCAGCCGCACCGCCTCGCGCACATTGTGCGTGACAAAGATGATGGTGCGGCCGGTTTCCTTCCAGATCCGCTCCAGCTCGTCGTGCAGCAGGTCCCGGGTGATGGCGTCCAGCGCGGCAAAGGGCTCGTCCATCAGCAGCAGCGGACGGTCCTGGGCCAGCGCCCGGGCCAGCGACACGCGCTGGCGCATGCCGCCGGAGAGCTCGTGCGGACGCTTGTCCGCGGCCTCGCCCAGATGGACCAGCTCCAGCAGTTCCATGGCCCGGGCGCGGCGTTCGGCCTTGCCCACGCCGCGCAGCTTCAGTGCCAGCTCAACGTTGCCCCGCGCGGAGATCCACGGGAACAGCGCCGAGTCCTGGAACATGAACGCCGCACCCTCGCTGGGCACCTCGAGCGCGCCGGTGCTGGGCGGCTCGAGGCCGGCAATGATGTTCAGCAGCGTGGACTTTCCGCAGCCCGAGGCCCCCAGCAGGGCCACAAACTCGCCCTGGCCAATGGTGGCGTTGACGTCATCAAGCACCGGGGCTCCGGCGGCAAAGCGCTTGCCCAGGTTTTCCAGCACGACGGCGGTCTCCCGTTCCGGCCGACCAGATGCCGGGGGCTGCTGGCCGCTGGCCTGCTGCCCGTCGTCCAGGGGGGATTCGGCGGATGGTGCCGCCACATGTTCCCCCACGGAAGCCGCCGTCGTACTCATTCTGTTCCCAATCCTGCGGCTGGAACCGCGCTCTTGCCGGCGCCCTTGAGCACCGCATTCAGCGGAGCGAGGTCAAAGATGCCGTTGATGTCGGCCTGCTTGGTGACCCCGGCGGTGACGCCGTGGTCCAGCAGTTCCTTGTACGTGGACGCCAGCGGATCGGCCGTGAAGGCCAGGGAGCCCAGCGAACGTGCCAGCACGTCGGTGGGCAGGGTGGCCCCCGCAGCTTCCTTGAGGCCAGCATTGATGACGTCTGGGGCCTTGTCCTTGTTGTCGTTGATCCACTGGACCGACTCGACATGGCCCTTGAGCAGTTCCTTGACGGCGTCCGGGTGCGCCTGCAGGTAGGAGGTGTTCACGATCAGGATGGTGGTGGTGAACTGGCCCTTGTCCCAGAGGTCCTTCTCATCGACCAGCACCTTGGCACCGGCCTGCAGCACCAGTCGCGATGCCCAGGGCTCGGGCAGCCAGGCGCCGTCCAGCTTGCCGTCCTGGAACAACTTCAGGGTCTGGGCGTTTTCCGTCGGGTTGATGGTCACGTCGCCGCCGCCGTCGGGCATGGTCTTCAGGCCCTGCGATGCCAGCCAGGAGCGCAGGGCAACATCCTGCGTGCCGCCCAGCTGCGGGCTGGCCAGCACCTTGCCCTTGAGGTCTGCGGCCGAGGCAATGGAGGGCTTGACCACCAGCTGGGCGCCGCCGGAGGCAGCGCCGGCAATGATCCGGATGGACTCGCCCTTGCTCTTGACGAAGGAGTTGATGGCCGGGTTCGGGCCGAGGTAGGCGGCGTCGATGGCACCGGCATTGAGCGCCTCGATGGCTGCGGGGCCGGCGTTGAAGACCTGCGTGCTGAGCTTGGTGGCGCCCAGCTCCTTCTGGAAGAACCCCTCCTGCAGGCCAACGAGCGCCGGGGCGTGGGTGACATTGCCGAAGTAGCCCAGCTTGAGGTCCGTGGCCGGGCCCGCTGCGGTCGTGGGCGCGGCGGCCGGCTTGTTCTGGTTGCCCAGCGTCACGGAGGCGACGGCGGCACCGGCACCGATGAGGACGACCAACCCGGCGACCAATGAGATCTCCAGGGCGCGGCGGCGGTTCTTGGGCTTTTCACCGGCCACGATGCGAGTGGTGGTGGGTTTCTTCTGGCGCTGCGGGTCTGTGCTTGATGAATCTGGGGTGGATGACATGCGAACTGCTCCTAGGCTCTGCGGAAGGTGATGGTGGCGGGCGTGGTTACGCCGGGCGACATCGCCGCATTCGCAGGCCGGAGCGGGGCTGCCGGGGTGCGGGCAGGGCGGTCCGTGGACGCAGTTCGGTGGTGGTCATTCCTCAACGGTAGGGAATGCCCAGCGGGCCTTCAATGGCGGGGAAACGCCAGGTCACGCAGGGTCATCCGGCGTCACATTCCCGGCGGCATGGATGGGATGTTCCACCCGGGATTTTCCGGCGACTGGGGCACCAGACGGCAAGCGGCCTCGGGCCCCTTGACGTTCGCCTGCAAAAATCCCGGGCTGCACATCCCACGCTCGTCAGCGCGCGGCGAACCAGTCCTTGAGCCCGGCGAGGGCAGTGTCCAGATCGGGGATGTCGGGGTGCCAGGCCTTCTCCCATTCCAGCGACAGCCAGCCGTCGGCGCCGTCGCGGGCGGCCAGCAGGGCGGCGATCTCCGCGACGGGCATGTCACCCTCCCCCACCAGCTCCGGATGCCCGGCGGCGGTGGCGTCCTTGATCTGGGCGTAGGCCAGCCAGGGGTCCAGGGCCGCCAGCGTGTCCGCCGGGGCCTCCCCCGCGCGGGCCGGATGCACCATGTCCCAGATGGCCCGCACGCCATGTCCGGGCTCGACGGCATCCAGGGCGGCCAGCACCCGCGCCAGGTCCGCGCCCCGCGGATGCGAGTCGTGGGTTTCCAGCAGGATCGCCGGGGTCCCGGAACCGGTCCCGGCACCGGCGCCGGACCGCAGGGACCGGGCCGCGGCGGCCAGCCGGCGGACCATCCGCTCGTCCGCGGCAGCCCGGTGCACGGCAATGTCCATGCCCTCCGCGGGCGCACCCGCCCCGGGGAACACCCGCACGCCGCCGGCGCCCAGGTCCCGGGCCAGCGCCAGTTCCGCCGCCAGCGCCGCCAGCACCTCGGCGTCGTCCACCGAGGGATCGCCGATGCGCACATAGGAGGCCACGCCGAGCACCACCAGCCCGGCCTCAGCCAGCGCGGCACGCAGCAAAGCCCGCTCATCGGCTGGCATCCCGGTGCGCACCAGCTGGCCCTCGCCCGAGCGCAGCTCCAGGCCCGTGGCACCATGCGTGGCGGCCAGGTCGAGCACCTCGGCCAGCGAGGCCCCCGGGCAGCCCAGGGTGGAAAATGCAAGCTTCGCCATCAGGCGGTCCTTCCCAATGCGTTCTCGTTCAATCCGTACAGCAGTTCCTCGCCGCGGGCGGCGCGTCCTGCCTCAGCCAGCGCCGTGTCCGCCAGCCGGGCCAGCTCCACCCCCAGCGAGCCTGCCACATGCGGTGTCAGCAGCACATTGGGGTGGTCGTAGAAGGGATGGTCCGGGTCCAGCAGCTCCGGAGTGGTCACATCCAGGACGGCGTAGAGGTCCCCCCGCTGGATCCGGCGCACCAGCGCGTCCTGGTCCACCAGGGCGCCGCGGGAGGTGTTGATGAATGTCGCGCCGGGCCGCAGCAGCGACAGCCCGCGGGCATCGATGAGGTGCCGGGTTTCGGGCAGATCGGGGGCATGGAGCGAGACGATGTCGGAAGTGGACAGCAGCTCATCAAGCCCGACGGCGGTCACCTCCAGCTCCGCGGCGTCGGCCCCGGACAGGAACGGATCAAAGACCACCACGTCAAAGGCAAAGGGCTTCAGCAGCCCAATCACGGCCCGGCCGATCTTCGACGCGCCCACCACCCCGATCCGCTGCCCGTAGTTGCCCATCGAGGGGTAGAGCTCGTCCAATGGCACCACGTTGCGCGTGCTTTTCAGTGCCGCCGCCAGCTGCAGGACCTTCTTGTTGGCCAGCAGGATCATGGCCAGTGTGTACTCCGCCACCGGGATGGCATTGGCGGCCGCCGCCGTGCTGACCCTGATGCCCCTGTCCCAGACGGCGTCGCCCACATGCGCCCTCACCGAGCCGGCGGCATGCAGCACGAAGCGCAGGTTCGGGGCCAGCGCCAGCACCTGGGCGGTGAGCGGCGGGCAGCCCCAGCCGGTGACCAGGGCATCCGTCCGGGCAAGGACCGCCGCGGCCTGAGGGGACGCGAAGTCCACCAGCGGCCGCGGCGAGAGCAGCACCAGCTCCGGGCCGAGGGCGGCCAGGCGCTCCGCGGGGAACATCCGCTCCGCCACGTCCTGGGCCATCGCCAGGGCGATGTTCAGCGCTGCCATCGTGCCTCCTTCGGCCCCGGAAGGCCATCATGTCCACTGCTTGCTGCTGCCTTGCCATTGCGGTGGAGCACCGTGCCGGAGCCGCTACGGGACCGGCACTGCCCCCAGACTAAGCGACGGCGCCACCACGGCGACCCAACGCTCCTTGACCGTCTCGACCACGTGCGATGCCAGGGCGTCCCAGATCTCCTGGTTGAAGATCTCCACCTCCACCACGCCGTCGTAGCCGGCCGCCGACACCCACTCGCCGATCGGCGCAAAGTCGATCACGCCGTCGCCCATGAACCCGCGGGAGAGCAGGGCATCGGCGGCGATGGGCAGGTTGAAATCGCACACCTGGTAGGAGGCAATGCGCCCCTCGCGCCCGGCGCGGGCAATCTGCTCCTCCAGCGCCGGGTCCCACCAGACGTGGAAGGTGTCGACGACGACGCCGACGGCCTCCACCGGGTGGGGAGCGGCCAGATCCAGGGCCTGGCCCAGGGTGGAGACGACGGCGCGGTCCGCGGCGTACATCGGGTGCAGCGGCTCGATCACCAGGCGCACCCCGTGTTCCAGGGCGAAGGGCACCAGCTCGGCCAGCCGGTCGGCCACATTGGCGCGGGCGGCCAGCAGGTCCTTGCCGCCGGCGGCCGGGGCGGCCGCCGTTCCGCCGTCGACGGCGCCCGGAGCCACGCTGAAGGCGGGCAGGCCGCCCACCACCATGATCAGCTCCGTAGTGCCCAGCGCCTTGGCCTCCAGGATGGCCGCCCGGTTGTCGGCCAGCGCCGCAGCCGCACCGGCCGGGTCCGCCGCCGTCAGGAAGCCGCCGCGGCACAGGCTGGACACGGACAGGCCGGAGGCCTCCACCATCTCCACCGCGCGGTCCAGGCCCACCTCGGCCACCTTGTCCCGCCAGAGTCCGATGTGGCCCAGGCCCGCGGCCCGGCACAGCTCCAGCGCCTCGGCCAGCGAGGCCTTCTTGATGGTGGCCGTGTTCAGCGAGAGCCGGTCGAACACCGCGCTCACAGGGATGCCGCGTTTCCGTTGGTGCCGTTGATGCCGGCGCCGGCCAGATAGGTGGCCATCCGCTCGGCGGCAAGGGCCGGTTCCAGCAGGAGCCCGGCGCCGTCGGCCAGCCGGAACAGCTGGACCAGGTGGGCCACGCTCCGCCCGGAGTGCAGTCCCCCGACCATGGCAAAGCCGGGCTGGAAGCCGTTGAGCCAGGCCAGGAAGGCGATGCCCGTCTTGTAGTAGTACGTGGGCGCCTCGAAGATGTGCAGCCCCAGGTCCCGGGTGGAGTCCAGGATGGCACGGGCCCGCACGGGGTCGCCGGCGTCGTAGGCCTGCAGCGCGGTGGAGGCGGCGGGTGCGATGGCCGCGAAGATGCCCAGCAGGGCATCCGAGTGGCGCATGCCGTCGCCGTCGATCAGCTCCGGGTAGTTGAAGTCGTCACCGGTGTAGAGGCGCACCCCGGCCGGCAGCGCGGCGCGCAGCCGGACCTCGTGGGCGGCATCCAGCAGGGACACCTTCACCCCGTCCACCTTGTCCGTGTGCGCCGCAATGAGCGCCAGGAAGATCTCGGTGGCCGCGTCGACGTCGGCGCTCCCCCAGTAGCCGTCCAGCGCCGGGTCAAACATGGTGCCCAGCCAGTGCAGCACCACCGGTTCGCGGACCTCGGCCAGCAGCGTGGAGTACACGTGCAGATAGTCGGCCGGGCCGGTGGCCACGCGGGCCAGGGCACGGGAGGCCATCAGGATCACCTTGGCGCCGGATTCCTCCACCACGGCGATCTGCTCGCGGTAGGCGGCCAGCACGGCCTGAAGCCCGGCGGTTCCGGGTTCGACGGCGGCCGGATCCAGCTGGTCCGTGCCCGCACCACAGGCCAACAGGTCGCGGAGCGTGCGCTCTTCCGTGGCAATCCCCGCGGCCTCGGCGGCGCTGCGGCGGATGAGCTGCTGGGTGGCAGGCCAGTCCAGGCCCATGCCGCGCTGGGCGGTGTCCATGGCGTCGGCGATGCCCACGCCCCAGCTCCACAGCTCGTGCCGGAAGGCCAGCGTGGCGTCCCAGTCGATGTCCGCCGGGGCGCCGGGGGTGTTGCGGCCCAGCACCTTCGGGGCCACATGGGCGGCGGCGTACACCTTGCGGGAGGTGATCAGCGCATCCGGCTTGGTCCACGGGCCGGGCCGGTTCAGCACCAATTCTTCAAGCACGACGGCGCCGGCGGCGTCCGTGCCGGCCGGCAGCAGGACGCTGGGCCGGGTGGTGGCGTCGACTGCCGTCGTGGCGGTGTCTGTCTGTGCTTCCAGTTGGGTTGTCACAGCGCGATCTCCGGGATGTCCAGGGTGCGGCGCTCGGCGGAGGACTGCAGGCCCAGCTCGGCCAGCTGCACGCCGCGGGCGGCGGAGAGCAGGCCAAAGCGGTGCTCGCGGCCGGCTACGACATCGCGCAGGAACTCTTCCCACTGCAGCTTGAAGCCATTGTCCAGCTCGGCATTGGCGGGGACCTCGGCCCACTGCTCGCGGAAGGACTCCGTGACGGGCAGGTCCGGGTTCCAGACCGGCTTGGGCGTGTTGCCGCGCTGCTGCGAGACGCACTTGCGCAGGCCGGCGACGGCGGAACCGTGCGTGCCGTCCACCTGGAACTCCACCAGCTCGTCGCGGTACACGCGCACGGCCCAGGAGGAGTTGATCTGGCCCACCACGGCGTCGCCGGCGGGGGTCTCAAGGTCGAAGATGCCGTAGGAGGCGTCGTCGGCCGTGGCCTTGTACTCGTTGCCGGCCTCGTCCCAGCGGGCCGGGATGTGGGTGGCGGTCTTGGCGTTGACGGTCAAAACCCGGCCGATGATGCCCTCAAGCACGTAGTTCCAGTGGCAGAACATGTCGGTGGTCATGCCGCCGCCATCTTCCTTGCGGTAGTTCCAGGACGGGCGCTGGGCGGGCTGGATGTCGCCCTCGAACACCCAGTAGCCAAACTCGCCGCGGATGGAGAGGATGCGGCCGAAGAAGCCCTCGTCCACCAGGCGGCGCAGCTTCACCAGACCGGGCAGGTAGAGCTTGTCGTGCACCACGCCGGCGGTGACGCCGGCATCGCGGCCGATGCGGGCCAGCTCGATGGCCTCCTCCAGCGTCTCCGCCGTGGGCTTTTCGGTGTAGATGTGCTTGCCGGCGGCCATGGCCTTCTTCAGGGTGGCGGCGCGCAGGCTGGTCATGGAGGCGTCAAAGACGACGTCCACGGACGGGTCGTTGATGACGGCGTCCAGATCGGTGGACCACTCGTCCACATTGTGCAGCTTGGCCAGCTCGCGGACCTTCTCCTCATTGCGGCCCACCAGGATCGGCTCGATGGCGATCTTGGTGCCGTCCTCCAGGATCAGGCCGGAATCGCGCAGCGGCAGGATGGAGCGCAGCAGGTGCTGGCGGTATCCCATCCGTCCCGTGATGCCGTTCATGGCAATGCGGAGCACTGTGGGCCGCGGCGAAGTTTGCTCAGTCATGGGTTCTCCTTGGAGGTTGTATGCAAATCGGAAAGCGCTTTCCACGGTAGACTGAAACCACCGCCGCCGTCAATGCCATTTCACGAACCCGTGTCAAGAATGGTGCAATGGCCGTGCACTGCACGTCCGTCCCGCCAGCAGTTTCCGCCAGCAAAGGAGCCCGAAGTGGCCGTCACCCTCAGCGAAGTGGCCCGCCGGGCCGGAGTGTCCCTGGCCACCGCCTCACGGGTGCTCAATGGCTCGGACCGCACCCCCGCCGCCGGCATTGCCGACCGCGTCAAGGCCGCCGCCGTGGAGCTGGGCTATGTGGCCAACGCCCAGGCCCAGGCGCTGGCCCGCTCCGCCACCCGCCTGATGGGCCTGGTGGTGCACGACATCGCCGACCCGTATTTTTCCACCGTGGCCCGTGGCGTGCAGTTGGCCGCCGGGGAACGCGGCCGCCAGGTGCTGTTGGCCAGTTCGGACCACAGCCCCGGGGCGGAGCTCGACGCCGTGACGGCCTTCATCTCATACCGCACGGATGCCATCATCCTGGCGGGATCCCGCAGCGAAACGGCGGATCCGGCCCTGGCCGCACTGCTGGCCGGCTACATCGCCGGCGGTGGGCGCGTGGTCACCCTGGGCGCCACGGACGTGCCCGGCGCGCAGCATCTGGACCTCGCCAACGAGGCCGGGGCCTTCGAGCTGGCCAGTGCACTCATCGCGCGGGGCACCACGCGTTTCGCCATCCTGGCCGGCCCGGGCACGCTCACCACGGCCCGCCAGCGAGCATCGGGGTTTGCCCGCGCCCTGGCCGCCGCGCAGCTGGCCCCAATCGCCGTCGTCGAGGGCACCTTCACCCGGGAGGGCGGGTACGACACCGCCCTGGAATGCCGCGGGCTGCTGGAACAGGGGGCTGGGCCGGAATCGGCGCCACTGTGCCTGCTGGCCGCCAACGACGTCATGGCACTGGGCGCCATGACGGCCATGCGCAGCCTGGGCCTGCGGGTTCCCCAGGACGTGCAGATTGCCGGTTTTGACGACATCCCCACACTGCGCGACCACTCCCCCTCGCTGACCACCTACCGG
This sequence comes from Pseudarthrobacter sp. P1, assembly GCF_050156935.1. Classification (NCBI taxonomy): domain Bacteria; kingdom Bacillati; phylum Actinomycetota; class Actinomycetes; order Micrococcales; family Micrococcaceae; genus Pseudarthrobacter; species Pseudarthrobacter sp. P1. The sequence continues at coordinate 2,428,906 of NZ_CP189584.1, forward strand.
CTGCCGCTGGAGCAGATCGGCCGTCTGGCCGCGGAACTCGCCCTGGCCGAGGACCCGCAAGGTCCAATCCGGGTGGACGGCGAAGTCGTGCTCCGAGAGAGCGCCGGCTGAGCCATTCCGCTAGCGTCCAGCCAGGACGCACAACTGCATTTGGGATGCCGTTTCCCTTCTGGGACGCGACCACTTCTGCGTCCCGGACGGGATCCCGCGTCGGCGCCGGCCGGGAAAACGCAAAGGTCGACGGTGGCAGTGCCCGTTAGAGCGGTCCCAAAGAGCGCTAGATGACGTAGCGCTCGTCTTCGTGGTCGCCGGGGTGGTCTTTGACCAGGCCCGCGGCCAGCGTGTTGCCGTCCTGCGGGTCGATGACCAGGAACGCACCCGTGCGGCGGTGTCCGGCGTAGTTCTCCACCGGCAGCGGGGAGGCCAGCCGGATCTGCGCGGAGCCGATGTCGTTCAGGTCCAGGCCCGACGCCGGTTCCTCGCGGAAGGTGTCCAGGTCCAGCTTGCCGGACACGGCCCGGATCAGGCCCTGCACCGTGCGGCTGCCGTGCTTGATCAGCACCTTGGACCCTTCGCGCAGCGGCTTGGGCGAGAGCCAGCACAGCTCCGCATACAGGTCCTGGGTGGCCTCGGCGAACGTGCCGGAGGCCGCGATCAGGTCCCCGCGGGCAATGTCGATCTCATCGGCCAGGCGCAGCGAGACGGACTGCGGCGCCACCGCCTTCTCCAGCTCCACGCCGGCAAAATCGATGCCCGCCACTGTGGTGGTCCGCCCCGAGGGCAGCACCGTGATGGCGTCGCCCACGGCCACGGAGCCGGAGGCCACCTGGCCCGCATAGGCGCGGTAGTCGCGGAAGGAGTCGCCGGCGTCGTCCGCGGCGGCCAGCTCGGGGGCCAGCGCCCCCTGCGGACGGACCACCAGCTGCACCGGGAAGCGGAAGGGCTCCAGCCCGCGCTCCAGGTCGTCGGTGGAGGGCAGGGTTTCCAGGATGTCCAGCAGGCTGGGCCCGGTGTACCAAGGCGTGTTGGTGGAGCGGTCCACCACGTTGTCGCCCTCCAGCGCGGAGACCGGGACCACCAGAACGTCGGTCAGTCCCAGCTCGGCACCCACGCGCTGGACATCGGCGGCGATGGTGGTGAAGATGTCCTCGCTGAACTCGACCAGGTCGATCTTGTTCACGGCCACCACCACGTGCGGGACGCGCAGCAGGCGCAGCACGGACATGTGCCGGCGGGTCTGCTCCAGCACCCCCTTGCGGGCGTCGATGAGCACGACGACGGCGTCGGCCGTGGACGCGCCGGTCACCGTGTTCTTGGTGTACTGCACGTGCCCGGGGCAGTCCGCCAAGATGAAGCTGCGGCGGTCCGTGGCGAAGTAGCGGTAGGCGACGTCGATGGTGATGCCCTGCTCGCGCTCGGCACGCAGGCCGTCGGTCAGCAGTGCCAGGTCGATCTTCTGCACGCCCTCGGCACCCTCGCCGCCGAAGCCGCGGTCCGCTGAGGTGCGGGCGACGGCGTCGAGGGTGTCGGCCAGGATCGCCTTGGAATCGTGCAGCAGGCGGCCCACCAGGGTGGACTTGCCGTCGTCGACGGAGCCGGCGGTGGCAAAGCGGAACAGGGTGGAGGAACTGAAATCGGCTTCGAAGGTCTCGACCACAGTGGAATTGGAAATGCTCATTAGAAGTAGCCGTCCTTCTTGCGGTCTTCCATGGCGGCCTCGGAGATCCGGTCATCGGCCCGGGTGGCGCCACGTTCGGTGAGGGTGGAGGCTGCGACCTCGCGGACAACGTCGTGCACTGTGGCGGCGTCGGAGGCGACGGCGCCGGTGCAGGACATGTCGCCCACGGTCCGGTAGCGGACCGTCTTGGTGATGACGGTTTCCTCGGGGCGCGGCTCGGAGACCGGGCCCACCGCACGCCACATGCCGTCACGGGCATAGACCTCGCGGTCGTGGGCGTAGTACAGGCCGGGCAGCTCGATGCCCTCGCGGGCGATGTAGCGCCATACGTCCAGCTCGGTCCAGTTGCTGATGGGGAATGCCCGCACGTGCTGGCCCACCGTGTGGCGGCCGTTGTACAGGTTCCACAGCTCGGGGCGCTGGTTGCGCGGATCCCACTGGCCGAATTCGTCGCGCAGGCTCAGGATCCGCTCCTTGGCGCGGGCCTTGTCCTCGTCGCGGCGGCCGCCGCCGAAGACGGCGTCGAACTTGTTCTTGGCAATGGCGTCCAGCAGCGGCACCGTCTGCAGCGGGTTGCGGGTGCCGTCGGCACGCTCGGCCAGCTCGCCGCGGTCGATGAACTCCTGCACGGAGCCGACCACCAGCTTCAGGCCCAGGCGCTCCACGGTGCGGTCGCGGAAGTCGATGACCTCCGGGAAGTTGTGCCCGGTGTCCACATGCAGCACCGGGAACGGCACCTTGCCGGGCCAGAAGGCCTTGGTGGCCAGGTGCAGCATGACCACCGAGTCCTTGCCGCCGGAGAACAGCAGCGCCGGGCGCTCAAATTCCGCCACCACCTCACGGATGATGTGGATGGCCTCGGACTCGAGGAGGTCCAGCGAGTTCAGGCGCGTGTCAGTGCTCAAGGTCGGATCTGCCGTCGGAATCTCTGTTTGGGTGCTCATACGTGAAGTCCGCATTCTGTCTTGGAGGTGCCAGCCCAGCGGCCGGAACGGGGATCTTCGCCAGGGGCGACTTTCTTGGTGCAGGGGAAACATCCGATGGATGGGTAGCCCTGGGCCAGCAGCGGATTCACCGGCAGGAGGTTCTCATCCGAGTACTCCACCAGGTCATCAAACGTCCAGGTGGCCACGGGATTGACCTTGACCAGGCCATTGTTGGCATCCCATGTCACCAGCGGCGTGTTGGTGCGGGTGGGGGCCTCGTCGCGGCGCACGCCGGTGAACCAGAGCTCGTAGCCGGACAGCGACTTCTTCAGCGGCCCCACCTTGCGCAGTGCACAGCACTGGGCGGGGTCCCGGGCAAAGAGGTCCTTGCCGAGCAGCGAATCCTGCTCGGCCACGGTGTTCTCCGGCAGGACGTCGACGACGTTCACGCGCAGGTTGGCCGCGACCTCGTTGCGCGTGGCGTGCGTTTCCGGAAAGTGGTAGCCGGTCTCCAGGAACAGCACGTCGACGCCGGGCAGCTGGTCGGCCACCAGGGCCGGCAGCACGGCGTCGGCCATGGAGCAGGCGACGGCGACGGCGGGGGTGGCAAAGTTGCGCGCCACCCAGGCGATGACTTCCTGCGCGGTGGCGTCCCAGCCGAGCTCGGCGGCACCGGCCTCGGCGATGGCCTGGAGCTCCTCATGCGTGCGGAGGGGCGGCTGGAGGGCTGGAGCCAGCGCTGCCGCCCCGGCTTTCAGCTCCGCACTCATTGCAGCAGCCCTTCGTCGGCGCGGTGGGCGAACTCGGCGAAGGTCTCGCCGGATTCGCGGTGGGCGATGTAGACGCGGATGACGCGCTCGACGTAGTCGGGCAGGTCGGCGGCGGTGACCTTCAGGCCGCGGATGGTGCGGCCCAGGCCTGCCTCGGCGCGGTTGTCGGTGGCCAGGCCACCGCCCAGGTGGACCTGGAAGCCGGGGGCCGTGCCGCCGTCGTCGGTCGGGAGCATCATGCCCTTGAGGCCGATGTCCGCCGTCTGGATGCGGGCGCAGGAGTTGGGGCAGCCGTTGATGTTCAGCGCGATGGGCTGTGTGAGCTCGCCGCTGTCCACCAGGTCCGCCAGCCGGCGCTCCAGTTCGGTGATGGCGTGGGCCGCGGTGTCCTTGGTGTTCACGATGGCCAGCTTGCAGTACTCGATGCCGGTGCAGGCGATGGTGGAGCGGCGGAACAGCGACGGGCGAGCGCTCAGGCCGAGCGCGTCCATCGCCACGATGAGCGGTTCCACCTCGTCCTTGGGCACATCCAGGATCACCAGCTTCTGGTGCGGCGTGGTGCGCAGCCGGTAGGATCCGTGCGCCTCCAGGGTGTCGGCCAGCTTGGAGAGGATGGTGCCGGAGACCCGCCCCACTGTCGGTGCGACGCCGATGAAGAACTTGCCGTCCTTCTGCTCGTGCACGCCGATGTGGTCACCCGGAGACGTCGGCTTCGGGGCGGCATCGCCGTCGGGCAGCTTGTGGCCCAGGTACTCGTCCTCGAGGATCTGGCGGAACTTGGCCGTTCCCCAGTCGTTGAGCAGGAACTTCAGGCGGGCCTTGGTGCGCATGCGGCGGTAGCCGTAGTCGCGGAAGATGCTGGTGACGCCCAGCCACACCTCAGCGGCAATGTCCGGGGAGACAAAGACGCCCAGGCGCTCGGCCAGCCGGGGGTTGGTGGAGAGTCCGCCACCCACCCAGAGGTCGTAGCCGGCACCCAGCTCGGGGTGCACCACGCCCACCAGGGCGAAGTCGTTGATCTCGTGCACCACGTCCTGGGACGGGTGGCCGGTGATGGCCGTCTTGTACTTGCGCGGCAGGTTGGCCAGCTCGGGATCGCCGATGAACCGGGCACTGAGCTCGTGGATCAGCGGGGTGGGGTCGATGATCTCGTCCTTGGCAATGCCCGCCACCGGGCTGCCGAGGATGACGCGCGGCACGTCGCCGCAGGCCTCGGTGGTGGACAGGCCGGCGGCCTCCAGGCGGTTCCAAATCTCCGGAACGTCCTCCACGCGCACCCAGTGCAGCTGGACGTTCTGGCGGTCCGTCAGGTCAGCGCTGTCGCGGCCGAATTCGGTGGAGAGCTGGCCGATGACGCGCAGCTGCTCGGTGGTGAGCGCGCCGCCGTCGATCCGGACGCGGAGCATGAAGTACTTGTCCTCAAGCTCATGCGGCTCCAAGGTGGCGGTCTTGCCGCCGTCGATGCCCTGCTTGCGCTGGGTGTACAGGCCCCACCAGCGGAAGCGTCCGTGCAGGTCGGTGCCCTCGATGGAGTCGAAGCCCTGCTTGGAGTAGATGTTCTCGATCCGCTCACGGACGCTCAGGCCGCCGTCATCCTGCTTCCACGCCTCATTGGCGTTCAGCGGGGCGGTGCCGTCGATCTTCCACTGGCCGTGCGGCTTCGCTGCCGGGCGGGTGCGGGCGGGTCGGGCCGGAGCTGCGCCGTGCGCATCAGTGGTGTCGGTGGCTGCTCCGGCTAGAGCTGTCTGTGTCATGAATCGAGGTTAGGTCGATGGCTCCGTGTGACGCAGCGCGGTCGCAATGAAGGGTCACCGAGAGCAATATTTCGTCACACGGCCCCGTTCCGGCAGCGGCTGTGCAGCCCAGGCGTGCCGCATGCATCATGCCGCAGGAAGCGGACCGGGCCTCAGCCGACGGCTGCGTCGAACCGCTCCAGCGCCAGCTCGGCCATGAGCGGGGACGGCAGCAGCGGCGCCGACACCAGATCCGCCCCGGCCAGGCCCAGCTGGTCGTGGAAATAGCCCGGGGCCAGCAGGTACGAGGCAATGGCAACGTGGGTGCACCCGCGCTCCCGCAGTGCCGCCACGGCGTCGGGCACCGACGGCTGGGCACTGGCGCCGTAGCCGGCCAGCACCGGTTCGCTCCGCAGGCCCCGCAGATCTTCGGCAAGGGCCTCCACGCTGCCGGCCGCCTCGGGGTTGGAGGACCCGGCGGCGGCCAGCACTATCCCCCACTCCTCCCCGGTCACGGCCGAACCGCCCAGGGTGCCCAGCCGCTCATGGAGCAGCCGGGCGAGCCTGGGGTCAGGTCCCAGAGGATCGGCCGCGAGCAGCCCGGGCCGGGAGGCGACGGCCTCGGCGATGTCGACACGCACGTGGTAGCCCACGGACAGCAGCAGCGGAACCACGACGGCGGCCGCCCCCTCGGGCAGCGAGCCGACGACGTCGGGCAATGCAGGATCCTGGACGTCCACATAGGCTTCCAGCACATCCAGACCCGGCCGCAGCGCGGCAATCTCCGCGCGGACCTGGTTGATGCGCGCCCGGCCGTCGGCGTTGTTGGTTCCGTGGGCACAGGCGATGAGGACTGGATTTGGCATGGCGACAGCGTATGCGCTTCGTGCCGCCGTCCGGGCCCTGCGCGTCATACAACGCCGCGATCGGCGGCCACGCCGGGACCTGCCCGGTGCGGACTTTAGGTGGAGTGGCCGGGGCTGCTGGTCCGATCCACAATGAATCCTGTCGCAGCATTTTCACGGACAGCATTGATCCCGGCGACCACTGCCTTGATATTGGGGAACTCCGGCGACACGGCAACGATGGATCCATCACTGCCCGTCAGCCGGAAACGGAACGAGTTCCCTGATTCCCTCACGATTTCGAATGCCCCAGCCATTGGCGCCCTGCCTTCCCAATAAGAGATGCCACGTTGCATCTGGATACCATGCATCCGGCCCTCCCCCAGAGCGACCAAACCGCCTTGAGCCTATCGCTCGGGCCGCCCATTTTTCACGCTACCTGCCAGTAATGTGTCTCCAATTTCGGACTGCCGAAATGTGATGCATATCATTAGTCCAGCCTGCCGGAGTGGTGTAGGTTACACCCTCCGGCCGCCGCGCTGCCCTCGCCGATGTCCCTCGGCACCCGCCCGGTGTGGGCGTAGTCATAGGCACAGACCAGCGAATGCCCCGCTCCGGCGGCCCCACGGCGCACACGCCCGCGTACGCTGGAATGTACACTTTTGCGGCCCCAGCACGGAGACCCTTCATGACCTTTGACATCGCCCTGGCCCTTGACCTGCTGGGCGTTTTCTTCTTTGCCGTCTCAGGTTCCCTGCTGGCGGCCCGGAAGGGCTTCGACCTGGTCGGGTCGCTGCTGCTGGGCTCCATGGTGGGCCTGGGCGGCGGTGTGGTCCGCGACGTCATCATCAACGACGGCGTCCCGGCGTCGTTCCAGCACCCCGTCTACCTGCTGGCCCCGCTCACGGCCGCACTGCTGGTCTATCTGCTGCCCCGGTACGCCGAGCGCGGCGGGCGCCTGCTGCTGGCGTTCGACGCCGGCGGGCTGGCCCTGTTCTGCATTACCGGCACGCTCAAGGCCCTGGGCGCCGGCATGAACCCGGTAGCGGCCATCCTGCTCGGCGTCACCACGGCGGTGGGCGGCGGCATCCTGCGCGACATCACGGCCAACAAGGTGCCCCGACTGTTCGACCCCAAGGACCTGTACGCCATCCCCGCGTTTTTCGGCGCCGGGCTGACCGCGCTGCTGTGGCACTTGGATGTGCTGAACCTGGCCACCGGCACTGTGGTGGCGGCGGGCGTCTTTGCCTTCCGGATGCTGAGCCTGGAGTTCGGCTGGCATGCCCCGCTGGCCGCCCGCAGCTGGCAGCCCAGGCCGTGGCGGCCCAGGGGCAGTGACCGTAACGACACACGCCACGGCTAGGATTGACAACAGATCCGCCACCGATTTCTGGAGAGACGAATGAGCGATATTTTCCTGGAGAAGTTCCGCGGCCTGGTGCCGTTGTACCTGGACGAGCCATGGCAGGAATCGGACGGCCTGCCGCTGGACGACCTTAACGAAGCCCTGGCCGAACACCCCTTCCCAGTCCCGCTGGTGCTGCGCGAATTCCTGCATGCCGTGGGCGGTTGCGAGGAGCTGATGGAGGCGTACCACTTCTTCTGGGATCCGGACGAGCTGGAGGTCCAGGACGGTTTCCTGTGCTTCCTGGAGGATGAGGAAGAGGAATACACCTGGGGCATGAAGGTGGACCAGCTGGATGTGCCGGACCCCATCGTGTGGCGGAGGAACAATGCCCGCGGCACCTGGGTGAGCGAAGAAGGCACCTTCAGCGAATTCGTCCTGGACCTCCTGGACTTCTCCTTCTCCGAAGACGACTGACCCCCCTCCTCGTCTACAGCGTCGGCCGGCAGTCTTGGATTTTTCCGGCGGCTAGGGCCGCGACGGCCGCAGGCGGCCTGCGTCCTTTTACGCCGCCTACGAAAAATCCAAGCCCGCCACCCCGGCGGGCCCCGGCCTATCGGCCGAGGCGCCCGCGGCCGATAGGCCGGGGCGGGTGGCCCGGAAGCCCGGGATTTTTGTAGGCGAACGTCAAGCAGCACGAGGCCGCTTGCGGCCAGGTGCTGCAGCCGCCGGAAAAATCCCGGGCTGCAGGGCCGGCGGGCTGCAGGGCCGGCGGGCTGCAGGACCGGCGGAGGTCAGGCACAGGCAGCGGCACGGCAGACACAGCGACGGCGCGTCCCCGAGGTGGGGGACGCGCCGTCGCTGTTTTGCTTGGGTCGGGTTAGACGTCGCGGGAGACGACGGCGAGGGCGAAGGCGCTCAGCGCCGTCTTCACCACGCCCTCGGGCAGCGGATCCAGCGCGGCGACGGCGTCGTCGGCCCACTGGCGGGCCACGGTCCAGGACTCGGCGGTCACGGGGTGGGAACGCAGCGCGGCCACGGCCTCGGCCAGGGCGTCGTCGCCGGCCAGGTCGCCGTCCACCAGCGCCAGCACCTCCGCCGCGGAGGCGTCGCCGGCGGCGGCGGCCTTGCGCAGCAGCAGTACGGGCAGCGTGGGGACACCCTCGCGCAGGTCGGTGCCCGGGGACTTGCCGGATTTGACCTTCGCACCGGTGACGTCAATGACGTCGTCGGCGAGCTGGAAGGCAACGCCCACCTTTTCGCCGTACTGCAGCAGCACGTTCTGGAACTCGCGGCTCGCGCCGGCAAAGATCGCACCCAGCTGGCCGGAGGCGGCCACCAGGGACCCGGTCTTGTCCGCGATGACGGAGAGGTAGTGCTCCACCGGATCCTCGTCCGGACGCGGGCCCACCGTCTCGTGCAGCTGGCCCAGGCACAGCCGCTCGAAGGTGCGCGCCTGGATGCCCAGGGCCTCGCCGCCGAGCTCGGAGACGAGGATGGAGGCTCGGGCGAAGATCAGGTCGCCGGTGAGGATGGCAACGCTGTTGCCCCAGACCTCATGGGCCGTGGGTGCCCCGCGGCGGAACGGCGCGGAGTCCATGACGTCGTCGTGGTACAGCGTGGCCAGGTGGGTCAGTTCCACCACGACGGCGGCCTGGATCACCTCTGCACGGGTGGCGTCGCCCAGGTGGGCGGCCAGCAGGGTCAGCAGCGGACGGATCCGCTTGCCCCCGGCTTCCACCAGATGGCGGCTCGTGGCGTCGGCCAGCGGATCGGAGTTGGCAATGGCCTCGCGCAGCTGCTTCTCCACCTTGGCCAGGCTCATCGAGATGGCGGGGCCCAGGTCATCGTCCTCGGCAATGGCGGCAAACCCCTTGGGGAGCTTCAATGCTGTGGCGATGGCCATGGTGGTTGGATCAGGCTCGGCGGAGTCTGGCAGGCCGTGCCCGGCGTGGGTCCAGCTGTGGTCTGCGGAAGTAGTCACTGCTTAACACTAACTATTGAAGGGGAATGTTGCTCATTTGCCGCGGATCGGCCCTGATTTGTGGTGGCGGGGACCAGTTTTTCCAGCAGCGCGAGAACCCGGTCCTCGAATCCGCGCCCGCCGTTGTCCGTGAGGTTGGCCATCATCCGGACCACAAAACGCATCAACAGCGGCACCGGCATGCCGGTGCGCAGCGCCAGTTTCATGATCGCCGGCTTGCCGATCAGCTGGGCGAACACCCGGCCCAGGGTGAAGTGGCTGCCCCATTGGTCCCGGATGTAGCCGCTGTAGCTGGAGAGTGCATGGTCCGCCGCCAGCGTGGAGTTGGCCCCGGCCGCGCGGTCGATGAATTCGGCCGCAAAGCGGGCCGATTCCATCGCGTAGGAGATGCCCTCGCCGTTGAACGGGCTCACCATGCCGCCGGCGTCGCCGAGCAGCAGGAGCCCGGGCGAGTAGTGCGGTGTCCGGTTGAAGCCCATCGGAAGCGCAGCGCCGCGGATCTCGCCCACCTGGTTCTCCGGGGTGAAGCCCCATTCGGCGGGCATGCCCGCGGTCCAGTCGCGCAGCACTTGGCGGTAGTCCAGCTTGCCGAACTCCTTGGAGGAGTTCAGGATGCCCAGGCCCACATTGGAGGTGCCGTCGCCCACGCCGAACACCCAGCCGTAGCCCGGCAGCGGGTTGCCGTTCCTGTCCGGCAATTCCAGCCAGCCCTCCATCCAGTCGTCCTGGTGGCGGGGGCTGGTGAAGTAGGTCCGGTAGGCCACGCCCAGCGGACGGTCGTCGCGCTTGTGCAGGCCCAGCGAGACGGCGGTGCGGGTGGAGTTGCCGTCGGCGGCCAGCACCACGTCGGCGGAAAAGGTGCGGCTCTCGCCCGTCTTCTTGCCGGCGTCGTCCAGCAGCGCAGTGGTTACGCCGGTGACGCGGCCGGTGACGTCGGCCACGGCGGCGTTCACGCTGTGCCGTTCAAGCACGACGGCGCCCGCGGCCTGGGCGTGCCGGGCCAGGGCCTCGTCGAAGCCCAGCCGGGTGCGGATAAGTCCGTAGTCCGGGAAGTCGCTGAGTTCGGGCCAGGGCACCTCGACGGTGCGCCCGCCGGCCTTCAGCCGCAGGCCCTTGTTGCGCCGCCAGCCCTCGGCCTCCTCGTGCGGCAGGCCAAGCTTCTGGATCTCCCGGACGGCACGCGGCGTCAGGCCGTCGCCGCACACCTTTTCGCGCGGGAACGCCGTCTTTTCCAGGACCGTGACCTCGATCCCGGCCCGGGCCAGGTGGTAGGCCGCCGTGGAACCGGCGGGGCCGGCACCAACAATGAGAACCTTCATTTAGCTCTTGGCCCGCGTGATCTTCCGGCGCTTGGTGGCGGCGGCCGTGCCCTGGGAACCTGCAGGCACTTCATGGACGGGCGCCAGCGGCTTGGTGGCCCGGTGGATGGCCACGATGCCGCCGCTGAGGTTGCGGTAGGCCACGCCCTCCCAGCCGGCCTCGGTGAGCCAGGCGGAGAGGTGGTCCTGGTCCGGCCAGGCCCGGATGGACTCGGCCAGGTAGACGTAGGCATCCGGGTTCGAGGCCACCTTGGTGGCGATGGCGGGCAGGGCGCGCATCAGGTACTCGGTGTACATGGTCCGCCACAGCGGGACGGTGGGGTGCGAGAACTCGGCCACCACCAGCTTGCCGCCGGGCTTGGTGACGCGCAGCATCTCCGCCAGGCCCTTCTTGGCGTCGGTGACGTTGCGCAGGCCGAAGGAAATGGTACTGGCATCGAAGCTGTTGTCCGCGAACGGCAGGTTGGTGGCGTCGCCGGCGATGAAGTCGATGTCCGGGCGGCGGCGCTTGCCCACCTTGAGCATGCCCACGGAGAAATCGCAGGCCACCACGGAAATGCCGGCGTCGGCGTACGGCTCGGAGGAGGTGCCGGTTCCCGCAGCCAGGTCAAGGACGCGCTGGCCGGGGAGGGCGCCGACGGCCTCCACCACTATCTTGCGCCAGCGGCGGGTCTGCCCCATGGACAAAATGTCATTGACGATGTCGTATTTGGGCGCAACGTCGTCAAACATTGCGGCAACTTCTTCCGGACGCTTCTCCAACGATGCACGGTTCACCGGTTAAGTGTCTCAAACTTTGTCCCGGGACGCCTGCCGGGCCTTCCCTGGACCTTCCCATCGGGGACTGCCTGCCCCCTGCGGGCCGGAGCATGGCCCGCGGAGTAATCTTGGATCATCATGACTGCGTCCCTGACCACCCTGACCACGGCCCTCGATGCCGGCGCGCTGGGGGAATTCCATTCCACAGCCCTGGCCGATTTCCTGCACATCCCCGGGGCGCTTTGCTGGATCCGCCGCGGCGAGGGCCTGGTGGCCTTCGGCGAGGTGGCGCGCTTTCACGGCACGGGGCCGGACCGCTTCTCCGACGCCGAGGACTGGTGGAAGGCGCTGCTGGCCGGGGCATCCTCCACCGGCCCCACCGGGATTCCGGGCACGGGCCCGCTGGCCTTTGGCAGCTTTGCCTTCTCCAAGACCTCCACCCACCCCTCCGAACTGGTGGTCCCCCGGCTGGTGCTGGGCCGGCGCGACGGCGGCCTCTGGCTGACCCAGCTCAGCATGGATTCCACCCGGCCCACCGCCGCGTCGGCGCACCGCGAGCTGGCGGAACTGCTGGCCGCGGCATCCGCCACGCCGGCCGCTGAACCGCCGGCACCGGTGGCACCGGTGGCACCGTCAACGACGTCGTCCCGGCACTGGGACGGCAACGGCAACGGAACGCGGCTGGACACCGGCTCGCTCAGCGAGGCCGAATGGATGGACTCCGTGGCGGCCGGCGTGCGCGCCATTGCCTCCTCGGGGCTGGACAAGGTGGTGCTGGCCCGCGACGTCGTGGCCCGGTTCGAGGCACCCGTCTCGCGCAGCGCCATCCTGCGGACCTTGGCCGAGCGCTACAGCGAGTGCTGGACGTACGGGGTGGGCCCGCTGGTGGGCGCCACGCCGGAAATGCTGATCAAGGTCGAGGGCACCCGCGCCCAGGCCCGGGTGCTGGCCGGCACGCTGGACCGCAACGACGCCCCCGACGGCGCCACCAACTTTGCGCACGACGTCCTGGCCGGGTCGGCCAAGCAGCGCCAGGAGCATGATTTCGCCGTCCGCTCGCTGACGCGCCAGCTGGCCCCGTTTGCCACGGACCTCAGCGTGCCCGCGGAGCCCTTCATCCTGGAACTGCCCAATGTGTGGCATCTGGCCAGCGATGTCAGCGCCGAGCTCGCCCGCACCGGCTCCCACCTGCCCACCTCATTGGCACTGGTCGAGGCGCTGCACCCCACCGCCGCCGTCTGCGGCACCCCGCGCGAGGCCGCCGGGGAGCTGATCCTTGAGCTCGAACGGATGGACCGCGGCCCGTACGCCGGCCCCGTCGGCTGGCTGGACGGCGCCGGGAACGGCGAGTGGGGCATCGCCCTGCGCGGGGCCGTCGTGGAAGATCCACACACCGTCCGGCTGTACGCCGGGGCGGGCATCGTGGAGGCCTCCGACCCGGCAGCCGAGCTGGCGGAGACGTGGGCCAAGTTCCGGCCCATGCTGCAGGCACTGGGCCTGCACGCCTAGGCAGCACCCCAAAAAACCGGCGAACCGGCCACCACCGCGGAGCTGTCTGGAATTTCGGACACAAGCACCGCGAAAGCCCTTGCGCATCCCCCGGTAAAGTTGTCCAATAGTGAAACACTGTTTACCGTGATGCACATCACAAGTGGTCGTACACTAATTACCTAGTAACTTGCACCGTCCCATGACACAAAGGGTAAAAAATGCCTCTCTCAACCAAACTGAGTGTTCGTTTGGCAGCCGTCGCCGCCATCGCCGCACTGGCGCTGACCGGCTGCACCAACGCATCCCAGACGGGCGGCAACTCCGGCTCCTCCGGCGCTGCAACCTTTGACCCCGCCTCCGTGGCCAAGGATGATGCGCTGGCCGCGATGCTGCCGGACTCGCTCAAGGGCAAGGACACCATCACGGTCGGCTCGGACACCTCCTACGCCCCGGCCGAGTTCCTCGGTGCCGACGGACAGACGGCCGTCGGCTACGACGTCGACTTCGCCAAGGCCATCGCGGCAACGTTGGGCATGAAGGCGAAGGTGCAGACCGCCGAGTTCACCGGCATCATTCCGGCGCTGGGCACCAAGTACGACCTGGGCATCTCCTCCTTCACGGTCAACCCGGAACGCCTGAAGGCCGTGAACATGGTCACGTACTTCAACGCCGGTGTCCTGTGGGCCGTGCAGAAGGGCAACCCGAAGAACATCAACCTCGATGACATCTGCGGCAAGTCCGTGGGCGTGCAGACCGGAACCGTGGAAGAGGATCCGGACGTCTCAGGCCGCTCCAAGGCCTGCACCGACGCCGGCAAGCCCGCCATCAACATCGTCACGCTGAAGAACCAGACCGACGTCACCACCCGCCTGGTCAACGGCAGCATCGACGCCATGAGCGCCGACTCGCCGATCATCGGTTACGCCCTCTCCCAGACCGGCGACAAGCTGGAGACCCTGGGCAAGGTCTACGACGCGGCCCCACAGGGCATCATCGTCGCCAAGGACGACACCGCGCTGGCCGAGCTCATCACCAAGGTCATGAACAAGCTCATCACCGACGGCACCTACGGCAAGATCCTTGCGGCCTGGAACAACGCGGACGGTGGCATCGCCAAGTCCGAGCTCAACCCGGCAGCGTCAAGTTGAGCCAGTCCGCCACGCGCAGGGCCGACACCGGCCGGGATGGCGGGGTGGAACGCATCAATGCGGTTCCGGTCCGGCATCCGGGCCGGTGGGTCGCGGCCGCGCTCATCATCCTCGTCCTGGCCGTCGTGGCCCAGTCCCTGGTCACCAACCCGCGCTTCCACTGGGACCTCGTGGGCGCCTACGTCCTGGACACCCTCGTCATCCAGGGCATCGGCTGGACCCTGCTGTTGACGATCACCTCGATGGCCATCGCGATCTCCCTGGCGATCCTGCTGGCCTTCATGCGCCAATCCGAGAACCCGCTCTTCCGCTGGGTCTCCTGGGCCTGGGTCTGGTTCTTCCGCGGCACCCCCGTCTACACCCAGCTCGTCTTCTGGGGCCTGGTCTCCACCCTGTACCCCAAGATCGCCCTCGGGGTCCCGTTCGGCCCCGAGTGGTTCGCCGTGGACACCGACACCGTCATCACCGCCCTCGTCGGGGCGATCGTGGGCCTGGGCCTGAACGAGTCCGCCTACCTTGCCGAGATCTTCCGCGCCGGCCTCAAATCCGTGGACAGCGGCCAGATGGAGGCCGCCGAGGCCCTGGGCATGCGCAGGTCCAAGGTCATGTGGCGCATCATCCTGCCCCAGGCGATGCGCGTCATCGTGCCCCCGACCGGCAACGAAACCATCGGCATGCTCAAAACCACCTCCCTGGTCCTGGCCGTGCCCTTCACCTACGACCTGACGTTCGTGACGAACACGATCGCGAACCGCATCTACCAGCCCATCCCGCTGCTGATCGTGGCCGCGTTCTGGTACCTGGTCATCACCTCGGTGCTGATGGTCGGCCAGTTCTACATCGAACGCCACTTCGGCAAGGGCGTGGACAACCTCACCAAGGCCCCCGTCCAACCCGCCGCCGTCGCCGCGGCCCTCGCCCACGCCCACCACCCCGCCGCCCCGGTAGACCCGGCCCCCGCGGCCCCGAGCAGGAAAGGCGGCACCCCGTCATGACCCCCACCGCCACAGGCACCACCCCCGGCACCGGGACCGCCCCGCTGGTGCGGATCGAGGGCGTGCACAAGTTCTTCGGCGAGCACCACGTGCTGCGCGGCATCGACATGGCCATCAACCCGGGCGAGGTCTCGGTGATCATCGGCCCCTCCGGGTCGGGGAAGTCCACGCTGCTGCGCTGCGTGAACCTGCTCGAGACGATCTCCGCGGGCCGGATCTACGTCCGGGAGGACCTGATCGGCTACAAGGAAGCCAACGGGCGCCTGCACGATTTGTCCACGAAGGCCATCGCGGCCCAGCGCCGGGAAATCGGCATGGTCTTCCAACGCTTCAACCTGTTCCCGCACAAGACCGCGCTTGCGAACATCATGGAGGCCCCCACCCAGGTCAAGCGCCAGTCCCGGAACGCCGCGCGCACCGCGGCCCTGGACCTGCTGGACCGGGTCGGGCTGGCGGACCGGGCGAACCACTACCCGTCCCAGCTCTCCGGCGGGCAGCAGCAGCGCGTCGCGATCGCCCGCGCCCTGGCCATGGAACCGGAACTGATGCTCTTCGACGAACCGACCTCCGCCCTGGACCCCGAACTCGTCGGGGACGTGCTGAACGTGATGAAGGACCTCGCGAAATCGGGCATGACGATGATCGTGGTCACCCACGAGATCGGCTTCGCCCGCGAGGTCGGGGACACCCTGACGTTCATGGACGGCGGCGTCGTGGTCGAGTCCGGGAACCCACGCGAGATCATCGCCAACCCCCAACACCACCGCACCCGCGAATTCCTCTCCCGCGTGCTCTAACACCCCCCCCAACTGGGCCGGCCCAACCAGGGCGCGGCAACTGCACGGAATCCCGGGATTCCGTGCAGTTGCCGCGCCCTGGTTGGCGTTTAAGGCCAGGCGGGCGTCAGGCGCCCAGCTTCAGCACGTAGCTCTTGAGGTCGTCCAGGGTCTGGGTCATGTGGTTGTCCATGGCGATCCTGGCCGCTTCCGGGTCCCCGGACTCGAGGGCGGAGAGGATCGCGGCGTGCATGCCGATGGCGTGGTCCTGGATATCGGCAACGGCCGAGGTCTGCGCGCGGCGCGTTTCCAGCACGCGGTGCAGGGGCTCGAAGAGCACCGCGACGAACACATTGCCCGAGGCATGCAGGATCACGTCGTGGAAGGCCAGATCCCCGGCGACAAACCCCGCCACGTCGTTCTCCCGGTGGGCCGCGCGCATCGCGTCGAGGTGCTGGGCCAGGAGCAGGAGATCGCCCGCTGAGATCCGCGCCGCCGCCAATTCGCAGGCGCCGGTTTCCAGCATCCGGCGCAACTCGATCAGCTGGATGGCCGCCGCGGCATCGTTCGTCCCCTCCGACGCCGCCCGCAGGACCGCCTCGAGAGAGGCCCAGCGGTTGAGCGGGTTGACGAAGGTTCCGCGGCCCCGTTCAACGCTGAGGATGCGCTGGGCCTCAAGGGTCTTCATGGCCTCGCGGACAGTCATGCGGCTGACCTCGTGCCGCGCACTGAGCTCCAGCTCCCCCGGAACACTTGAACCCGGCGGGAACTCGCCGGCGACGATCCTGTCCAGAAGCTCATCGGCAACAACACCGACCAGCGATTTGCGTGCCATGATTCCCCCTCTTGCGGCTCTTTGCACCGTGGCTTGACCAGTTTACGTGCCGCTTTCCCCGCCCGGCAGGGCTCTGGATCCGGCCCGAACGCCGGGCGCCGCAGGCCGCGTTTGCATTAATCCGCTGTGTCCTGTCACACTATCATTCAAATGTAAAATGTCAGACATCTTACATATGTATCGTTCGACCACGAAGAGGTGCCCAATGATCCTTGAAGCTGATGTTCTTGCCGGCTTTCCAGCCGAAGTCCAGGTCCCGGCCGGAACCGTAGCAGCCGCCGTCGCCGTGTCGGCGCGTGTGCTGGTGGTGCTCGACGACGACCCGACGGGCACGCAGTCCGTGGCGAACCTGCCGGTGCTCACCCGTTGGGACACCGAGGATTTCCGCTGGGCCTTTGCCCACCGCATCGGCGGCGAGCAGGCCCGCGCTGTCTACGTGCTGACCAACACCCGCAGCCTTGACCCTGACGAAGCGGCCGCCCGCAACGTGGAGATCGTCACCAGCGCCCTGGCGGCGGCCAAGGAATCCGGCACCACGCTGGGCTTTGTCAGCCGCAGCGATTCCACCCTGCGCGGCCACTACCCGCTGGAGCCGGACACCATGGCGGCCACCATCATGGCCGTGGCCGGGGAGTCCACCGACGGCGTCGTCATCGTTCCGGCGTTCCCCGACGCCGGCCGGATCACCATCGGCGGCGTGCACTACACCCGCGCCGACGGCGGCACCCTGGTCCCCGTGGCCGAGACCGAGTTCGCCCGGGATGCCAGCTTCGGGTACAAGCATTCCGCCCTGGCCGAGTACGTCCAGGAGAAGTCCGCCGGCCGGTTCCAGGCCGCCGACGTGATCGTGCTGGACCTGGACACCATCCGCGCCGGCACGGCCGAGGAGGGCGCCCAGGCGATCGCCGACGCCGTCGACGCCGCCGTGGACTCCACCCCGATCGTGGTGGATGTGGTGACGGAGAACGATCTGCGCATCTTGGCCCTGGGCCTGGAGGAAGCCGAAAAGCGCGGCAAGAAGCTGCTCTACCGCGTCGGCCCGCCGTTTGTCCGGGCCCGCATCGGCCAGGAAATCCACGCGGAACTGGCGCCGGAGGAAATCTACCCCGCGGCCGGCCACACGCCGTCGTCCCACGGTGGGCTGATCGTTGTCGGCTCGCACGTAGGCGTGACCACCCGCCAGCTGGCGGCCCTCACCGCGGCGCACAGCGCGGCCCGGATCGTGGAGATCGACGTGGAGCAGCTGCTGGGCGCCGGCGCCGCGGCCTACCTGGACCGCACCGTCGACCAGGTGGTGGAGGCCCTGCACGATGGCGACGCCATTGTGCACACCAGCCGCCTGCTAATCAAAACCGACGACGCCGCACAGAGCCTGGAGATTGCCCGCACCGTCTCCGCCGCCGTCGTCGCCGTGGTGAACCGGACGTTGAAGACCTTCCCGCCGCGCTTTGTCATCGCCAAGGGCGGCATCACCTCCTCCGATGTGGCGGCCCACGGCCTGCAGATCCGCCACGCCATTGTCCGCGGCCCCATGCTGCCGGGCATCGTCTCCCTCTGGGAGCCGGTGGACGGCCCCGCGGCGGGCATCCCGTACATCGTCTTCGCCGGCAACGTGGGCGACGACCAGTCGCTGGCCGCCGTGACGCGCAAGCTCAGCAGCACCTTCTAGCCTTCCTCCCCCACCCCCGTCCACCCCCGCCTTCCCGCCGGGGCGGCCTTCCTTCCAAGGAGAATTCCCATGTCCAACAACTACACCGTCACCGTCCTCGGCCTGGGCGCCATGGGCCTGCCGATGGCCACCCGGCTGGCCACGAAGCTCACCGTGCACGGCTTCGACATTGCCCCCGCCCGCCTGGAGCTGGCCCGCGAGGCCGGCGTGCGCACCTTTGACTCGGCCCGTGCCGCCGTCCAGGGCACCGACGCCCTGCTGCTGGCCGTCCGCAATGGCGAGCAGCTCAACGACGTGCTCTTCGGCGACAACGGCGTGGCCCCAGCCCTGGCCAAGGGCTCGGTGGTGATCCTGACCAGCACCGTGGGCACCGAGGCCATTGGCGGCACCGTTGCCCGGCTGGCCGAGTACGGCGTCGAACTGGTGGATGCTCCGCTCTCCGGCGGCCCCGTCCGCGCCGGCGAAGGCGACCTGCTGATCGTCGTCGGCGCCTCCGACGCCGTGCTGGCCCAGTCCCGCCCGGTGCTGGAGCTGCTGGCCTCCACGCTGTCCATCGTTGGCGACAAGCCCGGCGACGGGCAGGCGCTGAAAACCGTCAACCAGCTGCTCTGCGGCGTCCACATCGCCGCCGCCGCCGAGGCACTGGCACTGGCCGACGCCCTCGGGCTCGACCAGGCCAAGACACTGGCCGCGCTGGAGGCCGGCGCCGCCGGATCCTTCATGCTCTCCAACCGCGGCCCACGCATCCTGCAGGCCTACACCGAGGACGGCGCCGAGGTGCTCAGCCGCCTGGACATCTTCGTCAAGGACATGGGCATCGTCGGCAAGGCCGCCCGTGCCGCCGGCCTGGCCGCGCCGGTGGCCGCCGCCGCCGAGCAGCTCTTCCTGCTGGGCCAGGCCCAGGGACTGGCCGCCGCCGATGACTCCGCCGTCATCAAGGTCGTTGCCCCCGCCAAGCGCACCACGGCCTGATCCCGGCCTAGCATCGTTACGTCAAAGGAGACTGCGACACCATGATTGAGCTCATTAATCCCTTGATGCTGGCGGCAGCCGATGCCGCACCCATCAAGCCGGCCATGGCGTTGGGGACGCCGTTGCTGCTGGCCATCGCCGCCGCGGGTGTGGCGTTGCTGCTGGTCATGATCATCCGTTTCAAGATCCAGGCCTTCGTGGCCCTGCTGGCCGTCAGCATCATGGTGGCCGTCGCCTCCACGATTCCGCTCAAGGACATCTTCACCGTGGTGGCCAACGGCGTCGGCGGCACCATGGGCAAGGTCGCGCTGCTGATCGCCCTCGGCGCCATCCTGGGCCGGATGATCGAGGTCTCCGGCGGCGTCCAGTCGCTGGCGGACCACTTTACGGCCAAGCTCGGCGCCAGCCGCGTGGCCATCGCATTGACGCTGGTCGGCTTCCTGGTCGCCATTCCGGTCTTCTTCGAGGTCGGCGTCATCGTCCTGGTGCCGATCGTCTATGCCTTCGCCAAGATCGCCAAGGTCCACCCGGTGAAGTTCGGTCTGCCGATGGCGGGCATCATGCTGGCCATCCACGTGGCAGTGCCGCCGCACCCCGGCGTTGTTGCCGGCGCCGGCGTCATGGGCGCCGACATCGGCCTGATCGCGATGATTTCCCTGTCCATCTGCGTCCCGCTGGGCTTCCTCTCCTACTGGGTGGCGAGCATCCTGAACCGCCGCGACTACGAGCTGCTGCCTTCCGTCAAGGCGCAGATCGAAGAGTTCGGCAACCCGGACACCCTCGTTGCCTCGCACCGCGGCACCATGGCTCCGCCGCGCCCGGCCCTGATTATCACCCTGATCGCCGCCCCGATCGTGCTGATCCTGCTCGGCACCGCGGGAACACTGGTCCTGGACAAGGCCAACCCCTGGTACGGCGTCTGCGCCTTCATCGGCAACCCGTTCTTTGCCCTGTTGTTCGCCGTCGGACTGTCCTTCGTCCTGCTCGCGGTCCGCCGCGGCTGGTCCATGAAGGAAACGGGCGAAATCTTCGAAAGTGCCATGCCTCCGATCGCCTCGATCCTGATGATCGTCGCCGGCGGCGGGATCTTCGGCCAGGTGCTGCAGGTCAGCGGCATCGGCACGGCACTGTCGGAAACACTCGACCAGCTGGGCCTGCCCATTCTGCTGCTGGGCTTCATCATCTCGCTGGCACTGCGTGCCGCGCAGGGATCGGCCACTGTCGCCATCGTGACCACCACCGGCCTGCTCTCCGCCGCCGTCGCGGGCGGCGGCTACACGCCGGCACAGATCGCCGTGATCGTCATTGCAATCGGCTTTGGCTCGCTGGGCCTCTCGCATGTCACAGACGCCGGCTTCTGGGTGGTGGTCCGGTACTACGGACTCACCGTGGCCGACGGCCTGAAGACCTGGACGGTGCTCACCACTGTGCTGGGCGTGGCCGGCTTTGCCCTCACCTACGTGGCCTGGATCCTGGTGGGCGGGTTGGCCCACTCATGAGAGCACGCATGAACGATCTCGCTGCCAAGGCATTGGCCCGCGGCGGCGCCGTGCCGGCCTTCACCTGCTACGACTTCAGCACCGCGCTGGCCGTGGTGGCGGCGGCCGAATCCGCTGGCCAGAGCGTCGTCCTCAACGTCGCGCCCAAGACGGCTGCCACGCCCAATGGCCGCCGGCTCATCGCCGCCCTGCGCTCGTTGGCCGACAACGCCGCGGTCCCGGTCTGCGTCCAGCTGGACCACGCGTCCAACCTGGACGTGATCGCGGCCGCGGTGGCCGCCGGTGCCGACGCCGTCCTGGCCGATGGCTCGGCCCTGCCCTACGAGGAGAACATCGCGCTGGTCCGCGCCGTCCGCGCCCTGGTGGGCGAGGACATCGTGCTCGAGGCCGAACTCGGCGGCCTCGCCGGCGACGAGGACAAAGCCTTCGCCCTGGACGCCGCGGAGCAGGCGGCGGCCGGGCTGACCGACGCCGCCCAGGTGGCTGACTTTGTGGCCCGCACCGGCGCACAGCTGCTGGCCGTGGCCGTGGGCAATGTGCACGGCAAGTACAGGGGCGCCCCGGCCCTGCGCTGGAATCTGATGAAGGAGATTTCGGCCGTTTCGGCGGTGCCGCTGGTGCTGCACGGCGCCTCCGGGATTCCCGCCAAGGACCTGGCCGCGGCCCCGGAGCTGGGTGTGGGCAAGGTCAATTTCAACACCGAGCTGCGCACCGCCCTCCTGTCGACGGTGGAGGATTCCGTGGCCGCGCACCGCGCCGACGGCGAGGACCTCCAGGGCTTGCTGGGGCGCTGGACCGCCTCGGCCGGCGGGTTCGCCACGGCAACGCTGGCCACGCTGGACGGCACCGCCTAACTGCTTTTCTCTTTGGCGGCATGGAGTGGAAGAAAGCCGGTTCGGGTCCTTGGAGGCGGTCCTCACACCGAGGGTTTTGCGGGACCGTGGAGGAGGACAACCCGGACGGGGATATCGTGGGGGCCACAGGCGCCAGCATGCGTGCAGCCATGGCGGCGGTGCACGGAGCGGGAGCGGGTCGCCGTCGCAGTCCCGGTGGCCGCACTCGACGCGCAGGGGTCCCTAGGGCCGTTCGCCGAGGCCGTCGTCCGCCTCGTCATCGTCGTCCGCCTCGTCATCCTCGGAGGGTTCCGCACGGTCGGCAGCTGCTGCCGCGCGTCCGGGCAGGTGGGCGACGACGGCGTCGTCCGGTTGCCGGGCGCCCGGCAACCGCAGGCCCGTCTCCCGCAGCACCACAGCAACGCGGGGTTCACATCGCGCCCATCCGGAAGCCCCGGACGGGCTGCATGTGACCCCACGTTGACGGAAAAGAGCTAGTGCTTTGCCGATCCGGCGGGCAGGTGCGCGTGGACACCCAGCGGCCGGCCCCGGGTTTCCTTGGCCAGCACGACGCCGACGGCGGAGATGACGCACAGGATCATGACGTAGATCCCGATCGAACCGGTCCACTTCGTGCTCTGCAGCAGCGATTCGGCGATGGTTGCCGCGAAGGCGCCGCCCAGGATCGCGCCGAAGGCGTACCCGATCGAGATGCCCGAGTACCGGACGTTGGCCGGGAACATCTCGGCGTACATCGCGGACATCGGGCCGTAGGACAAGCCCAGGCCGATGGTCAGGACGAACAGCGCGGTGCCGTAGAGCACGATGTCCTTGGTGTCGATCAGGGCGAACATCGGGATCATCCAGGCGAAGACGATCGCGTAGCCGATCAGGAAGGTCTTGACGCGGCCGATCTTGTCCGAGAGCCAGCCGCCCACGAGGGTGAAGATCAACCAGCCGAAGGACGCCAGTGTGGTGGCGAGCAGGATCTGCGGGGTCTGCATCTTCAGCGATTTGGTGGCGTAGGAGATGAAGAACGCGATCAGCAGGTAGCCGGCGGCGTTGTTGCCGATGAAGATCATGGTCGAGTAGAGCACGGCCTTCTTGTGGTTCCGGATGAGCTCTCCCAGCGGGGCCTTGCTTTCTTCCTTGCGAGCGGCCATTTCCTTGAAGACGGGGCTCTCTCCGACCGCACGGCGGATCAGGTAGCCGACCACGATCAGCACGATGGAGAGCAGGAACGGCACCCGCCAGCCCCAGGCGGCGAAGTCTGCCTTGGACATGCCCGTGTTCAGGAAGTACAGCAGGCCGGTGGCCAGGATCATGCCAACCGGAACGCCGATCTGCGGGTACGCGCCGAACAGCCCGCGCTTGCTCTTGGGGGCGTGCTCCACGGCCATCAGGGCAGCTCCGCCCCATTCGCCGCCGGCCGAGAAGCCCTGGATGACCCGGAGTGTGATCAGCAGGATCGGTGCCCAGACGCCGATCTGGCCGTAGGTCGGCAGCATGCCGATCAGGGCCGTGGCGGCACCCATCATGACGAGCGTGAAGACCAGCATGGCCTTGCGGCCGAGGCGGTCGCCGAGGTGGCCGGCAATGATCGCCCCAAGCGGGCGGAACAGAAAGCTGATGCCGATCAGGGCGAAGGAGAGGATCTGTGCCAGACCCGGGTTCGAATCGTTCAGCGGGGCCAGGAACAGCGGCGACAGCAGCGTCGCGGTCAGCTGGGCAAAGATGAAGAAGTCGTACCACTCGATGGTGGTCCCGACCAGCGTCCCGGCCAGGACCTTGCGTTCCTCATGCTTGCTGCGGGGGCCCGCTTCGGAATCGACGGATGAAGTTGCGGTCATTGGAACTCCGTTACTGGGGGCAAAGGTACCGCCCGAGTGGGTGCGAGGTGATTTACCGATCGTTCGGTCAGTTGATAGGACGTACATTACTACGGAAATGTGACCCGGCGCACATATTTCGTAGAAGGGCACGGCCCGGTGGACGGACGGCAGCCTCAGTCCCCGCGGGCGCAGCTGTCCACCGCGGCACCGGCCATCCGGATCCACAGGGCCTTCCGGCTGCGCCCGGGGCGGTCAAGCCAGAGGTGCTTAAGCCGAGGGTGTCTACGCCAGGAGGGCCTGGCGGACGCGCCAGTGCAGGTCCCGCAGTCCGGCCCGCGACGCCGCGACCTCCACGATGCTGCGCCCGCGCACCGGCCCGGCCAGGGCCGCGGCGAGCTCCGCCGCCGTGCTGGCGGCGGTGTGCCGCCAGCCGTAGGCGGCGGCCAGCGCGGCCAGGTTGGCGGCGTGCGGGGTACCAAAGAGCCGTTCGACGGCGGCCGCATAGGCCGGTTCCCCACCCAGCCGGCCGTGCTCCAGCAGCGAGAAGATGCCCCCGCCGCCGTCGTTGAGCACCACCACCTGCACGTCTGACTCCCGCTCGCCGGCGCCCAGCAGCAGCGCCCCGGCGTCGTGCAGCAGAGTCAGGTCGCCCAGCAGCACCCGGGTGGGGCGGCCGCTGGACAGCGCGATGCCCGTGGCGGTGGCCACCGTCCCGTCGATCCCGGCCAGACCGCGGTTGGCAAAGACCGCCGGCCTGTCCCCGGCGGCCAGGCCGGACAACGGCCCGGACGGCTGCGCGGGCATCGGCCTCCCGGCCAGGTCCACGTCGCGGATGGGGTTGGAGGAGCCGAGCACCAGGTTGCTGCCCGGATCCGCTGCGGCGCGGTCCCAGACGGCGCGGGCCAGCTGCAGCCCGTCTAACGGAAGCCCACCGCCCCCGTCCGCTGTGGCCAGCACCGTGTCCAGTGCTGCCTCGGCGGTTGCGGCCGCCGCCTGCCAGGCCTCCAGCCAGCCCGCGGGTCCGTGCCCGGCGAATCCGGCCAGCTGGCCCCACTGGGTGAGCACCAGCTCGGGACGGCGCCCGGGCTCAAACCACGACACGGGACGCGGCAAGTACAGCGCGCGCTCCAGGTCCGCCCGGGCCAGCAGCGCCGCCACCGGCCGGGACAGCGTGGGCCTGCCAAAGACCACCACGCGCTCGATCGGCCAGGCGCTGCCCGGGCCAAATTGCTCCAGCAGCAGCCGGTACGGCCCCACCGCATTGGCACCGTAGCGGGCGTTCGACGACGGCTCGGCCAGCAGGGGCAGACCCAGCGCGCGGGCAAAGATCTCCGCGGACGGCCCGGCATCGTGGCCTGCCAGCACCACCGTGCGGCGCTCGGTCCGGGCCGCGGCGGGGGCCTGCGGCTCGCCGCCCCCGGGCTGGGCGGCGCCGGCATCGGCATCCTTGGAAAAGTAGCCCTCAAAGGGGTCGGCCGCGAGGTCGGCCCCGGACCCGGATCCAGCGGCGGCGGCCGGGGATGCGAGGCCGGCGGCTGGCGCGCCGGCCTCCGCCTCGACCATGGCGGGCGGGGCGGCGGGACGGGCCAGCCAGCCGGTGCCGTCCAGCGGCGGGGTCAGCGGATCGCGGAAGGCCAGGTTCACCTGAACGGGCCCGGCGGCAATCCCCGCCAGCCGGCCCTGCGCCGCGCTGAGCCCGGTGGCCACGGCCGACGTCGGGTCCGTTCCGGCCGGCACGTCAGTGGCAAAGCGCACGTGCTCGCCAAAGAGGTCCAGCTGCATGGTGGTCTGGTTGGCGCCGGTGCCGCGGAGCTCCTCGGGCCTGTCGGCCGAGAGCACCACCAGCGGCACGCCCGCGTGGTTAGCCTCCATCACGGCCGGCAGGAGGTTGCCGACGGCCGTGCCCGAGGTGGTCACGACGGCGGCTGGGGCGCCGCTGCCCAGCGCCAGCCCCAGCGCGGTGAAGCCGGCCACGCGCTCGTCGATCCGGACATGGACCTCAACCCGGCCGTCCGCGGCGGCCTCGGCCAGGGCGTAGGCCAACGGAGCGCTGCGCGATCCCGGAGCCACCACCACCGACCGGACCCCTGCGGCCTCAAGGGCGTCGACAACCAGGCGGGCAGAATCCATGGAGCTGAGGAAAGTCACCCACCCATCTAACCATCCGGGCAGCCACCCGGTGCCCGCGGCGTTCAGCCGCCCGCGGGCACGGGGACCAGCCGGCGGCGAGCACAGGGATCAGCTGGCGGCGAGCAGCGCATGGCAGCGCGCGAGCCGGTCCAGCCACCACCGCGTCCGCTCCGCCGGCGCCGCATGGCGGGCCAGCAGCCCCGGATCCGCGGCCACCGTGCGCACGGTGATCCCGCCGTCGTGCGCCACCATCGGCTCCAGCGCCACGTCGGCGGACATCAGCGCCACGGTGCCCAGGCCGCAGGCATAGGGCAGTTCGGGCAGGGCCGCGGCCAAGGCGACGCCGGCGCGGATGCCCACGGAGCTGTCCAGCGCGGAGCTGACCACGGCCGGCAGCCCCGCCTCGGCCACGATCTCCAACGCCTTGCGCACGCCACCCAGCGGCGCCGCCTTCACGATGATCAAATCCGCCGCACCGGCCCGCGCCACGGCCAGCGGGTCGGTGGCTTTGCGCACGCTCTCGTCGGCGGCAATCAGGACTCCAGTGCCGGCGGCCCGCACCTGCGCCAGGCCCTCGATGGTGGGCACCGGCTGTTCGGCGTATTCGAGCCCAAACGGGGCCAGGGCGGCCAGGGCGGCCACGGCTTCGGGCACCGTCCAGCCGCCGTTCGCATCCACCCGCAGCGCGGCGCCCGGCAGTGCCTCCCGCACGGCCGCCACGCGGGCGACGTCGTCGGCCAGGCTCTGGCCGCGCTCGGCCACCTTGATCTTGACCGTGTGCACCGCGTCGAAGGCGCCCAGCACCCGCGGCACCTCGGCCGTGGCCACCGCGGGGACCGTCGCATTGACCGGGATCCAGTTCCGCACCGGCTCGGGGAAACCCTCCCAGCCGGCCTCCACGGCCGCCGCCAGCCAGCGCGAGGCCTCGGCGTCGTCGTACTCCACGAACGGCGAGAACTCGGCCCACCCCGCCGGGCCGTCCAGCAGCAGGACCTCCCGTTCCAGCACGCCGCGGAACTTCACCCGCATGGGCAGAACCACCACGCGGGCGGCGTCGAGCAGGGCATCAAGCGGGGGAAGCGCGGACATGGTTTCACTGTACGCGCCGGGGCAAGGCACCCCGGCGGCTCCCATGATTGTGTGGGAGCCTTGTAAGGATGAGCACCAAAAGCCCCGCCCTCCGCCCAACCCGCCGCAGGGCGGCCCCCCATCTGGTGCTTTTCGTGTTGGCCGCTGCCGTTTGTGTCCTGGGCCTGGTGGCCACGTACTGGTTCTATGTGCGCACCACCACGGGGCAGTACATCGATGAGTCCGCCCTGGACGAGGCGGTGCGGGTGCAATCGGTGGTGGGCGATCCCGTCTCGCGCTTTCTGGATGCGCTGCCGGTCACCTCCGTGGTGATTGCCGCCGTCGTGGTGCTGTTCGTGACCCTGGCCCGGCGGCGCTGGAAGGCGGCGGGCATCTCCCTGGCCGCCATGCTGGCCGCCAACCTTTCCACCCAGCTCGTGAAATACCTGCTTCCGGACCGGCCCGAGCGTGGCGTGGTCACCCTGGACCTGAACTCGCTGCCCTCCGGCCACAGCACACTTGCCGCCTCGGCCGCCGCCGCCGTCTTCCTGGTGGTGTCCCCGCGCTGGCGCCCGGCCGCGGCGTTCCTGGGCGGGACCTACGCCATCGTCTCCGGCGTCTCCACGCTAGTGAACCTGTGGCACCGCCCCTCCGACGTCGTGGCGGCGTTCCTGGTGGTGTCGCTGTGGACGGCGCTGGCCGCACCGCTGGTGATGCGCACGGGATCCTCGTGGAATGTCTGGCGCGGCTACCGCGGACACTGGGCCTCATCCCTCTGGTGGCCGGTGCTCGGCCTGCTCGCCGGCGCCGGCTCGGCCGCGGCGGTCCTGCTGGCCGTGGGCCCGCTGTTGTGGGGCAGCGGCGCACCGCTGGGCGCCAGCGGCTACTTCTTCGCTGGCGTCGGGCTCATTGTGGCCTGCGGCTACTTGCTGACGGTGGCCGGCATGCTCCTGTTGGGTGCCCAGGCGCGCCGCTGGACCAGCTAAGGGGCCCGCAGCGAGCCTGAGAGCCGCGGGAGCATCTGGGGCGCACCAACTGCACCAAACGGGCCGTTTTCCAGCAGTTACCGCGCCCTGGATTCAGGCGCAGTGCCCAGTGGTCTGACGACGGCGGCGCCGGTCTAGCGGGGCACGCGCGGAGTGCGCGGCACCCAGTACCAAAGCACGACGGCCGCCGCCAGGCCCAGCAATCCGGTGGTGCCGATCCCCACCGCCAATGAGGCCAGCGCCGTCATGCCGGAGAGCAGGGCGGGCCCGCCGGAGCCGCCCAGGTCCGAAATAAACCGCCACACGCCTAAGAATTGGGCCCGGCCGGGCGAGGGCGAATAGTCGGCCCCCAAGGTCATGACCATGCCCGAGCCAATGCCGTTGCCAAAGCCGATCAGCAGCGAAACCAGCAGCAGGGGCACGGCCGAAGTGGTGAGCGGCATCAGGATCAATGAGGCCCCCATGATCAGCATGGACGGCACCGCCACCCAGGTCCGCCCCTTCTTGTCCATCACCTTGCCCGCGGGGTAGAACACCAGCATGTCGATGGCACCGGAGAGCCCGTAGATCAGCGACGTGGCGGTGGCATCCAGGCCCAGGTTCTCGGCCCAGAGCGGGATCACCACCTGCCGGGACGAGCGCACGGCGCTGACCAGCAGGATCCCGACACCGACGGTGAGGAATAGCCTGCCGTGGTTGGCGAGGATGCCGCCGAGGCCGGGGGCCGGCGCCGGGGCCCGGCCGTCGTGCGGATGGACCAGATCGGGCAGCCCCCAGGCCACCGCCGCGGCGGCCAGCAGGGCCAGCACGGCCACCCAGTAGGCGCCGGCCAGCCCCATCAGGTGGATGGCCAGCGCGCCCAGGAACGGCCCGGCAAACACGCCGATCCGCATCACACCGCCCAGCGTGGACATGGCCCGGGCGCGCATCAGGGGTGGGACGGCCTCGGTCAGATAGCTCTGCCTGGCCAGGCTGAAAACGGCGGAGGCCGCCCCGACCAACAGGATGCCGGCGGCGTACACCCACAGGTTCTGGGCAAAGATGCAAAGCAGCAGGGCCGCAATGCCCAGCCCCGCGGCGCCAACGATGGCCAGCCGTTCGCCGTACTTGGCCGTCAGGAACGACGCCGGGATGTTGCTCAGCAGCGAGCCGATGCCCACCAGGGTCAGGACCAGGGCGGCCTGCGCCACGGTGGCGCCCAGGCCGCGGGCGCTGAGCGCAATGATGGGCAGGATGGCGCCCTCGCCCAGGCCAAAGAGCAGGGTCGGGCCAAAGGCGGGGACGGCGATGGACCACAGGCTGAACTCTCCGGGTGTCTGGCCTCTGCTCACCCGGCCCACTCTATCCCCGCCCCTACTGAGCAACAGTTAGTTGCCTCTTCCCAGCCGTTCCCAGAGGCCGCAAGTCCCCAGGCGTTCCGTTTGCTCGCGAGGGGCCCTCGCGCCTATGGGCCCACGCTCCAGGCCCCTCGATGAGTAGTTCCAAGGGCTCAGTGGTCGCAGGCGACCACTGAGCAGTGGACGGACTGGTCGTTCTGGTCGCTGTGCCAGATTGCCCCTGTCACCGCCAACAGCCGCTGGATGGTCCGTGCGGTGACCTCGGCAAGGGTTCATCCGCTCTGCCGTTCGAGGTCGAGCAGGCCGGTGTGTGCGTCGTCGGCGCTCCGGTCGAAGATCAGTCCCGTTCCAGCGATTTCCCGCACAGCGGTGTGCCCTGCGCCGGCGTCCCGTGTGCCGACTTAGCCGCCGGAGAGGACCAAGGTGCTCCCGGCCCGGGCCGGTATCTGATCCCGTCCGGGATGATCCCACCGGCCTGGCAACGCGGCCGGCCGGCCGGCCCTGCGTCCGGGCAGCCCGGCCCCGGCAGTGGGGCGGCCGCCGGCCCGGCGCGTCAGGCGTACGAGTGCCATCCGGGCGGGACCCGGGTGGTGGTGGACGGTGTGGCACTGAACCGGCCACAGCCGGTGCAAGTGTAGCTCGACGAGGCCGGCCGCAGGGCGCTTCCGTCCGGCGCGCAGCTTGCCGGAATGTAGTTCTCATGGATCAGGAACGCATCCGTCCCGCAGGGTTCGCATCCCGGCGTCGTGGGCGGCGGCGCCGCTGAATTTGTGGTGTGCGTTGCCCTGCAACCAGTGCGGCCGCGCAGGCAATGGCAGGCCCGGACACGCACCGCGAACGGTGCGGCCCCTGTATCTGGACCCTGGATCCTGGACACCTCCTGCCGTTTTCGATCAATGGAGGGAGCAGGAAACCTCCAACACTGCAACTGCGCTCGTCGGCCCGGCCGTGGCCTGAGCGCACCACACGCCCGGGTGACACACAACGGCGCGTGGTGGAACGAACGTCCCGCAGGACTGGCGGCTCATGGGCGCACCCGCGGTTGGGCCAGTCGGCCTTCTGGCACCGTCGCGTCCGCACAGTCCGGCCTGACCCATGAAAGCCGGCGCACGGAAGGGCGCCTTTGCGCCGCCGCGCGGCTAAACTGTCCGTGCCGACGCAAGCCCCGGAATCCCGTTCCGGGCAGCGGTGGAAGGAGGTTGCGGTGGGAAGCAGGCCGTCAGTGATTGTTTTTGATGTCAACGAAACCCTCTCCGATATGTCGCCCATGGCCGATAGATTCGCCGAGGTCGGTGCTCCGGCATCTCTGGCGAGGGAGTGGTTCGCCGGTGTGTTGCGCGACGGGTTCGCCCTCGCCGCGGCAGGTGGGAGCGGGGCCTTCGCGGTGGTCGGCGCCGAATCCCTGCGCGGACTTCTTGGCGCCATCCCCTTGACCCGTGGTCTCGAAGCCGCCGTGGACCACATTATGGGCGGCCTGCGGCAGTTGGGTGTGCATCCGGATGTCGTTCCCGGTATCCGGGCCCTGACCGCGGCCGGATTCCGCCTGGTCACCCTGACCAACGGATCCACCCGGCTAGCCGAGGGATTGTTTGCCGACGCCGGGATCCGCTCAGAGTTTGAACAACTTCTCTCCGTTGAGAACGCCGCCGGCTGGAAACCGATGCGTGCAGCGTATGACTACGCCGCGTACGCCTGCGGTGTCGAGACGGCGCAGATGCTCCTAGGGTGTGTCTCCTAATCAGTGGTTTTGCGGTTTGGCATGATTGATGGGTGCCTTCTCGCTATTCCGTGTTGTCCGATGCCCAGTGGGAGTCCATTGCCCCGTTGATGCCCGATTCGTCGGGGAAACCGGGCCGACCCTTCAACGACCACCGGCTGATGACCGAGGGCATCATCTACCGCTACCGGGCAGGGATCCCATGGCGTGATCTCCCTGCCTATTTCGGGTCGTGGAAGACCGTGTGGAAGCACCACCGCCGCAACGCCGCCAACGGGACCTGGGACAAGGTCCTGGCGGCGTTGCTGACCCGCGCGGACACGGCCGGGCTGATCAACTGGGAGGTCTCGATCGACTCCACGGTCAACCGTGCCCACCAGCACGGCACGAACCTGCCCCGCCACACAGGGGGACCTGTCGAATTACAGGAATCTGCTCGACGAGCCTGAGGACCATGCCATCGGCCGGTCCCGCGGCGGGCTGACCACCAAGATCCACGCCCTGGTGGATGGCAACATGCGTCCCCTGGTCCTGCTGCTGGGGCCGGGCCAGGGCGGGGACTCGCCGATGTTTGAGAACCTCATGGAGGCCCTGAAGGTAGAAAGGCCCGGTCCCGGCCGGGCCCGCACCCGCCCGGACCGGGCCATGGCCGACAAGGCCTATTCCTCCAAAGCAATCCGGGCGTACCTGCGCGGGCGGGGCATCGAGTGCGTTATCCCGGAAAAGGACGACCAGAAGGCCAACCGGAAACGCAAGGGCTCCGCCGGGGGACGCCCCGTCAGATACGACAGGGACGCCTACAAACGGCGCAATGTGGTCGAGCGCAGCTTCAACACCCTCAAGCAATGGCGGTCCCTGGCCACCCGCTACGACAAACTGGCCCTCACCTACCGCTCAGCGGCCGTCCTGCACGCCGTCGTCATCTGGAGCGCCGCATTGGGAGACACACCCTAGTTGCCGTCCACCCATGGGACATCCATGGGGCTTCCCAGGCCGGGCTACACACCGCCTGGCTCAACCGCGGCATGCTCCCCTACCCCGGCTACTTCGCGGCTCCCGAGTACACCTTCCACGCCCTGACAGATCTTGCCGTCATTCTCAGCGGACCCTGACCATTGGCTGATGTAACACGGTAGCCGCATGACTCTTGGGTACTCAGGATCCGCACCGCTGCTTGGCCTGCACAGCGCCAACGGGAGGTCTCAGGACTCCGGTCATGGCGATTTAATGCTTTTAGGATTGAGCCCGGTTTTTGATGGTGTATTTGAGGATGAGATCGGTGCCGGGGTAGCGGGTTTCGGTGGCGGTGAGGTGCTCGCACAACTCGGCGGCGGCCGCGGTCTTGGCCTTGGTTGGCAGCGGATCCAGTCTGATGGTGAGGTATCCGGGGGTGGTGGGGTCGATGTCGCCGGACTGGTTGAACAGTTGGCGCATGAGGGTGTGGGCTTCCTGGGTGGCGCGCCGGTAGCCGGTGTTGGTGCGGATCTCCCTCGCGATGGTCATCGCGGTGTTGTAGGCGGCCATCCGGATGCCGGTATGGATCAGCTTCACCTCGGTATCCAGGACCTGCTGGCCCGGGTTGAGTTCTCCGAGGCGGAGCGTGGCAGGGATTCCCTTGTGGGCCTTCTCGGCTGCGATCAGCGCGTTCTCCGCTTCCCGGAGTGGTGCCATGGCCTGGTTGTGCATGGCACTGCTGACCGTGACGATCAGTTCCTTGCTTCCTTCTGGCGGGGTTTTCAGCTCCAACAGGTTGATATCGGCGATGGCGGCGGCCTCGGCATGGGCATTCCTGGCGGCAACGACTTTTTGGTACGCCTTGGCCTTGGCCAGGTTCGGCACCATCCGGTCCTCGTCGTCCTCGGTGCTGGCGTAGGAGTCGTGGGAGTCAAGGTCGAAGTGCATGCGGGCGTAACGGAACTGGTTCTCCTGCCGCCACCGGTTCCCCATCCGATACACCACCTCCCCGGCGGGAAGGCCGCGATCGGTGGTGAGGATGTGGATTTGCCTCGTGCCCCCGCCGGTGGTGGCCACAACCCGGCTGAGCTGGCGGATCTGGAAGACCTCCCCGGTCGTCCTGGTGGCGTTCAGGGGAAGGTCAACGAGCGTGTCAGCCACTTTCCAGGTCTTCTCTTCACCATGATCGTGGGTGTGGGACACCTCGGCGAACAGCTCTTCCTTGATGTCTTCCGTGGCGCCTTTGCGCCAGGTCAGCACATCAAAACCCGAAGCGTCCATGTGTTTGAACAAGGCCGGTGACCGGCCGCCGCGGTCAAAACCAACCAGCACCCGCCGCTCGTCACCCACCGCTATACGTAGTTCGGGTAGGAGGTCGCGCAGTTCCGCGGCAAGGGATGCACCGGGGGCGGCCATGACGACGAACACGGGGGCGCCGTGGGCGCCGGTGACCCAGGTTTCCTCGGTCGCAGGGACCGGGAACTTCAACCTCGTGGAGTACCGCTTTCCGATCTTCTTGCGTCCCTGGTAGGCGCGCACATGCCCGTCAACATAGAGGACCGCGGCCAGGTTGTCCCCGCCCGGGCCCGTGCCGGCCAGGTGGTGGGCGGCCAGGGCGGCGATCAGTTCGGCGGCTTTGCCCGTCTCGGCGAGGTGGCTGATCCGGCGGCGGATGGTTTTCACTTCCGGGGCCCGGTCCAATCCCAACACCCGCCCAAGTTCTTCCGGGTCAAAACGCGTCGCGCCCTCGGCCCGGGCTTCCCCGGCCAAGGCCCGGAGCACGCTATCGATCAGGATCGTTTCCAGGCCGTAGAAACCATTCGGCAAGGACCCGTAGACATCCTTCGCGCAGGAGAGCAGGCCGGTGGTTTCCAAGGCGGGGAAGGCCAAGAACAGCCCGGCATGCCGGATGTGTGCTGCCGGGGCAAACACCGGACCGCGCACCCGGGCAAGCCGGCGGCGGCACGCTCCGCAGCGCGGGGTGCCGGGGCCGGCCGGAGCGGCAGTTCAGGCTGCTGTGCTGGTGTTGGTTCCTGGGTTTCAGGTTCACCGGCGGCGGGTGTTTCCGCGGCGTTGGCGCCCTGCCCGGCAACGAGTTTCAGGGCGCGGCGGACACTGAACTCGGAGACTCCCACCGTCTCGCCGATGGTCCGCAGTGACTGGTTTTGTGCGCGTAGGGCCACGATGCGCTCGATCGTGGCAGTGACCAGCTGGGAGGGGCGCTTGGGGCCTTTCTTCTCCGCCACCAGGGCGGTAACACCACCGGTGGCTGCCAGCTGGACCCATTTCCACACCGCCACCGAGGAAACTCCGAAAGCTGCCGCGATCTGCGCCTGCGAGGCCGCGCCCAGACGCACCAATTTCACTGCCGCCCACCGGCGTGCCGCAGCATCTTCGGCATCCCACACGTCACAGAGCTGCCCGCGGATATAGACTTCCCCGCCCCGGTCGTTCTCCACCAAGGACACCGCCAAGCCCACCGGCACGGCAACAGGATCCATCGCCACCGGCAGGGGACGTTGAGCAGTCATGAAAACCATCATTTCACCCCTCGATAGACGATAAAATACTAACTCTGTTTTATCGCAAAACAGGTAAAATTAACATCCCCCAAGCCGCTCAAAACCCCCGAAAGTCAACGAACTTCCAAACCCGCCACCAGACCATGACCGGAGCCCTGGTCACAGGTGAATCATGGAATACCTTCTGCAAAGCCATCGGACGAAGACAGGTCGGTGCCGCCCCCGCCAAACCGACAAGTCATGAACAGGATACCGAACCAGGCCAGAGCCAACGCGAGTCACGTCCTGCCGGCAAGCACCGGGCCCCCCACCAATCATTAGGGAATCATTAAGGAATCAATTCCGCCCTTTCTGCACGAATGTGACAGCGGTAAAATTTTCATGTCATTGGTCTCACTGAAGCACACCATGACAGGAGCACTAAAGTGTTCGATCAATCATTCATCAACAATGCCTTGAGCCGCAGCGCGGAAAACAGCCTGGACCGCCGCCGCCTGTTCAGGGCCGCGGGCATCGCAGGGATTGGCGGCGCTGTGGCGTTGCTGTCCGCCACCGCCGCGGCCGCCCACGCCGGTGAAGGTGAGGGCAGCCCCAGTGACGGGGCCATCCTGAACTTCGCCCTCAACCTGGAATACCTTGAGGCCGAATTCTACCTTCGTGCCGTCACGGGCTGGGGCCTGGACGACGGGCTCACGGACGGCAAGGGCACCCGCGGCGGCGTCACCGGCGGCAGCCAGGTCCCGTTCAAGGGCGGCAGCCTCATCGAAAAGTATGCCAAGGAAATAGCGGCCGACGAACGATCCCACGTCGAATTCCTCCGCAGTGCACTGGGAAACGCCGCCGTTGCCCGCCCCCAGATCGATCTGGAAGCCAGCTTCACCGCCGCGGCCCGGGCTGCCGGCCTGATCAAGGCAGGCCAGAAATTCAACCCCTTCACCGATGAGACCAGCTTCCTGCTCGGCGCATTCATCTTCGAGGACGTCGGCGTCACCGCCTACAAGGGGGCCGCCCCGCTCATCGACAACAAGACGTACCTGGAAGCGGCCGCAGGCATCCTCGCCGTGGAGGCCTACCACGCCGGCATCATCAGAACCACCCTGTACGCCCGGGACCTGCAGGAACCGGCGCAGGCCATCTCGGACGCCCGCGACAGCCTCGATGGATCCACCGACCTCGACCAGGGCATCGGCACCAAGGAAACCGCCAACCTCGTCCCCACCGATGACAACGGCATCGCCTTCAGCCGCACCGCCGGACAGGTCCTGAACATCGCCTACCTCACCCCCAAGGCAGTAAGCGAGGGCGGGTTCTTCCCCCAGGGCGTCAACGGCGAGATCAACACCAGCGCCAACAGCGAATAACACCACAACGCCCGCGCACGACGGCCCCGGCCCCGATCCGGCCCGGGGCCGCCCCACCGGCCCGGTCCTCCCGTGGCCGCCCTGCCCCCTTACCCACCTTGCCCGCAGGGACTTGCCCGGCGGCACATCCGACCGTCCCGCCCTGTCCACCCGCCTCGAGTCCGGGAGGCCGGCAGGTCCGGGCGAGCCCGCTCCCCTTGCTCCCGGACAGTCCTGAGGGCACGAGGACATATGACAACAGAGGCCGTTCCGCACGCAACGGCCCGATGACCACACCCGGCGGATTCATGACGAGGGACGCCAATATCCACGCCCAGGAGTGCTTCGGCGCCGCCGTGAACAGCGGCAAACTCATCGAGCGCTGGGGCAGCAGCGATCGGCTCGGCAGGCTCACCCAGCCGGGCCTGGCGCCGAAGCCATGAGAATCATCGGCGCGCTGGCCTCCGGGGCCGTGGCCGGGGCGGCAGGGACCACCGCGCTGGACACCGTCACCTACCTGGACATGGTCTGGCGGGCCCGTCCCGCCAGCAGCACACCGGAGGCGACCGTGGAAAATCCCGCCGACGTCACCGGCGTGGCGATCCCGGGCACCGAGGAAGAACGCACGATCCGTATCGCCGGGCTCGGCCCGCGACAGGGCTCGTCGTTGGCGCCGTCCTCGGGCTGGCCCGGCTGGCCGGATACCGGCCCGGACTCCTCGGTTCATCACTGACCGCGGCGGCGGGCGCACTGGTCGGCAGCAACGGACTCATGACCGTTCTCGGAATTACGGACCCCGCACCCGGTCTCCCACGGACTGGGCCAGCGACATCGGCCCGCACCTGGCCTATGGCTTCGTTACCGGCGCCACGCCGCAGGCACTTGACCCGGGTGCTTCCCGCCGGCTTTGACCGTGCGGGGGCGGGCATGCAGGCAGACTCCCCGTTCCGCCCCCGCCGGTCAGAGCTTTTCATGCCCCGGCCGCCCCTCGGAATACATCGTCAATCGCCCCGGCCGTGGGGGCAGACCACGGGACGCCGGCCCCGCGCAGGTTGGCTACGGAGGGCGGAGACCGGTCCGGCAGCGCCGGTGGCGCCGACACCCCGTGCCGAACGGGGGTCCATGAAGGGTGGATGCGCCACCGCCGGCGGGGTCGACCGCACGTGTCATGAGCCTCCCCCGGTTGAGGTGCCAGCGACATCCGTGGGCCTCCGGCGGCCTACGGCTTCTCGTTCCCTCGCGGCCGTGGGCCCAGCTCCGCGCCCCGGATCGTGCCATGCCTGCCACACAGTTGGGTCAGGAGGAGGTTTCCTTCAGTCGGGTGATGAACCAGCGCGATTGCTCGGGGCCGTAGGGCAGCACAGGGATCGCCTTGGTGGCGTCGTCGGGCATCTCCCGGGTGGCGTCCTGGGCCTGCCGGATGGCCGTGGCCATGGTGTGGGCCATGGTCTGCACAAACTCGTCGTCCACCGGCTCGCCGTGGCCGGGCACCAGGAATTCGTAGCGGTGCCGCAGGGCCGAGAGCTGGCGCAGGGTCTGCGACCACTCCACCGGGTACGAGTCCTCAAAGGCCGGATAGGCGCCGTGCTCCACCAGATCCCCGGCAAACAAGGTGGTGGGGGTGCCCACCAGCAGGTCGCCGTCGGTGTGGCCACGGCCCAGGTGGAACAGCGTCACGGACATTCCGCCCAGGTCCACCAGCACCGGCTGGTCCTTCACCAGGACGTTGGGGACGACGACGGCGGTGGACTCCCCCACGCCTGCCGCCATCTCCGGTTCCAGCCCCGCCACGAGGTCCCGCTGGCCCTCGGCAAACTCGGCGATGTCGCGGGCGGCGTTCTCATGCGCCCAGAATTCCGTGGCCCCTGCGGCGGCAAAGACGGCGTTGCCAAAGAAATGGTCGTAGTGGGCGTGGGTGTTGGCCACCACCAGCGGCAGGTCCGTCACCTGGCGCACGGCGGCGAGGATCTGGGCGCCCTGGCGCGGGCCGCAGCCGGTGTCGACCACCATCGCCCGGTCCCGGCCCACGACCAGTCCGGTGTTCAGCAGCTCGCCCGGCGTCACCAGGACGTAGCTGCCCGCTCCAACGTCTCGCCATTCGCTCATGGGGACCCTCCGTCGCCGTCGACCACTCCGGGACACGGACGCGTCCCGAGCACCATTGTGCCAACAACTTGCTGCGAAAGGCCTGTGGAGGGTGCGGCGCCGCGGCAAAGCGCCGCACCCTCAGCGGCTACAGGTCGGCCAGCACCGAGCCCGGATTTTCGACGGCGTCGGCCACAAAGCGCAGGAATCCGGCGGCCGTTCCGCCGTCGCACACGCGGTGGTCGAAGGCCAGCGTCAGCTCCGCCACCTGGCGCACCGCCAGCACACCGTCCACCACCCAGGGCCGCTCCAGCAGGCGTCCGATGCCCAGCATGGCCACCTCGGGATGGTTGATGATGGCCGCCGAGCCGTCCACGCCAAAGACGCCGTAGTTGTTGACGGTGAACGTGCCGCCGCCCAGATCGCGCGGCGTGGCAGTGCCGCCACGGGCCTTGGTGGCCAGTGCCCGGATGGCGTCGTCCAGGCCGCGGGCGCTGAGCCGGTGGGCATCGCGCACCACGGGGACCACCAGCCCGCGCTCCGTCTGGGCGGCAAACCCGAGGTTGATCCCGTCAAAGCTGACCAGCTGCTCCATCCCGTCCACGCTGTCCAGCCGGGTGTTCAGCGCCGGGAACCGCTCGAGCCCGGCCACGGCGAACCGCGAGATGAAGGCCAGCAGCGACGGCGCATGCCCGCCCTTGGCCTTGAGCTGGTGCCGCAGCTCCGCCAGCGCCGTGGCGTCCACATCCACCCAGACAGTGGCCTCGGGGATCTCGCGCCGGCTGCGGCTGAGGTTGGCGGCGGCGGCCCGGCGCAGCCCGGTCAGCGGGGCGCTGGAGAGCACGCCCAGCCCCGTCCGGGGATCGACGGCGGCGGACCCCCTTCCGCGGTCGGCCGCCGGTGCCGTTGCCGGGGCCTGCAACGCTTCGAAAGCCGGGGACGGCACCGTGCCGGATGCCAGCAGCCCCGCAGCCGGGAGCGGTGCGGCTGGTGGCGTTGCCACAGCGGCGAGCGCCGCGATCGCGGACTCGATGTCGCGGCGCAGGACCAGCCCCTGGTCGCCGGATCCGGCGACGGTGCCCAGCGCAATGCCGTGCTCCGCGGCCAGCCGGCGCACCAGCGGCGAGACCACCAGCGGGACGCGCCGCACGGGCGCGGCGGGAACCGGAGCGGAGCCGGCGGTGGCAGCCCGGGCCGCATCGTCGGCGACGGCGGGTGCCGTGGCGGCCCGAGCGCCCGGCGCGGACGCAGCCACCCCAGATGCCGGGAGCCCCGCGGCAACAGCCACCCCAGCGGGTGCCGGCGGGGTGGCGCCGCCCACCGTTCCCGGCACAGACGCTGCGCCGACGGCTGACCCGGAGCGTCCGGCGGACCGCTTGGCCGGGCGCGAGCGCCCGGGGCCGCCATGCCCCGAGGTTCCGTAGCCGATCAGCACGTTGCCGGATCCCGACGGTGCCGAGGCCGCTCCCGCACCAGCAGCACCAGCACCAGCACCAGCAGCACCGGATGCCACGGTCCCGGCGGCCCCCGCTGCGACAAGGGCGGACCCGCCGGGCCCGCCTGCCGCTTCAGGAGCCGCACCGCCGCGCGCGGACGCATCCACCGCACCGCGGAACCCGGCGGCAGCTTCAGCCGCCGCGCCGTCCGAGGCCGGAGCGCTGCCCGGCCTAGCCGCCGCAGTGGCCCCTCCCCCGGCCGAAACCGCACCGGGCGCGGTGACGGTGATCAGCGGCTTGCCGACCTCAAGCACCTCGCCGGCGGCGCCGTGCAGCACCGAGACCACGCCCGCAAACGGGCTGGGCACCTCCACCACGGATTTGGCCGTCTCCAGCTCGGCAATCGGCTGGTCCACGCCGATGGACTCGCCCACCTTGACCAGCCAGGTCACCAGTTCCGCCTCGGTCAGGCCCTCGCCCAGATCGGGCAGCAGAAACACCTGCTCGCTCATCAGTCCTCCCACTGCAGATCGTCAACCGCGTCAAGGATCCTGTCCACGCTGGGCAGGAAATGGTGCTCCAGCTTCGGCGCCGGGTAGGGCACATCGAAGCCGGTCACGCGCAGCACCGGCGCGGCCAGGGAATGGAAACAGCGCTCGGAGACGCGGGCGGCAATCTCGGCGGCCACCGAGGCAAAGCCCGGGGCCTCGGCGATGACCACGGCCCGGCCGGTGCTGCGCACCGCGGCGCACACCGTCTCGTCGTCGAACGGCACCAGCGAGCGCACATCGACCACCTGGAGCGAGCGCCCCTCCGCCGCAGCTGTCTCGGCCGCGGCCAGGGCCGTGGGGACGGACGGTCCGTAGGCGATCAGCGTGGCGTCGGTGCCCTCGCGGGCCACCACTGCCGTGCCAATGCTCGACGGCGCCGTCCGGCCACTGCCCATGTACCGCGAGCGCAGGGCGTCCAGGTCCACCTCGGCCTTGGAGAAGTACAGCTTCTTCGGTTCCAGGAACACCACTGGATCCGGGGAGTCGATGGCGTCGCGCAGCATCGTGTAGGCGTCGGCCACCGTGGAGGGCGTGAGCACGGTCAGCCCCGGGGTGTGCGCATAGTAGGCCTCGGAGGAGTCGCAGTGGTGCTCCACGCCGCCGATGCCGCCGGCATAGGGAATGCGGATCACCATCGGCAGCCGGACGGCTCCCTTGGTGCGGTTGCCCATCTTGGCCACATGGCTGACCACCTGCTCAAAGGCGGGGTAGGCGAAGGCATCAAATTGCATCTCCACCACCGGCTTCATGCCACCCATTGCCATGCCGGTGGCCATGCCCACGATCCCGGATTCGGCCAGCGGGGTATCAAAGCAGCGGGAGGTGCCGAAGCGGGCGGTGAGCCCATCGGTCACGCGGAACACGCCGCCGAGCGTGCCCACGTCCTCGCCAAACACCAGCACCGTGCTGTCCGCTTCCATGGCGTCGGCCATGGCCAGCGTGAGCGCCTTGGCAAAGGTCAGCGTTTGCACGCCGGAGAGGGGGGCCGGATTCCGGGCAGCCCCGGCATCGGCCGCCCGGGCGGGGGCCTGCGGAACGCTGGTCTCGGAAACACTGGCCTGCGAAACGGTGGTCATCACCGTGCTCCTTCGGGTTCGACGGCGCCGGCACGCTCCAGCTCGGCGGCCAGGAAAGCACTCTGCTCCCTCAGCTGCGGCGTCGGCTCGGCATAGACATGGGCAAAGAGTTCCTGCGGGTCCACCGACACCTCGGTGTTCAGGCCATCGCGCAGCCGGGCGGCCACGGCATCGGCGTGGGCGGCGATCCGCTCCTCGCCCGCGGCATCGAGCACGCCCGCTGTGGACAGGTAGGTCCGCATCCGGGCCAGCGGATCCCGCGGCACCCACCGCGCCACCTCGGCGTCGCTGCGGTACCTCGTGGCGTCGTCGGCGTTGGTGTGGGACTGCATCCGGTATGTGTGCGCCTCCACCAGCGACGGTCCGCCGCCGGCCCGGGCACGGTCCACGGCCGCCCCCAACACCGCCAGCAGCGCGGCCAGGTCATTGCCGTCCACGCGCTCGCCGGGGAGCCCATAGCCAATTCCCTTGTGCGCCAGCGACGGGGCGGCCGTCTGCTGGCTCAGTGGCACGGAGATGGCGAACTCGTTGTTCTGGACCAGGAACACCACGGGGACCCGGGAGACGGCGGCAAAGTTCAGGGCCTCGTGGAAATCGCCCTCGCTGGTGGCGCCGTCCCCGCACAGGGCCAGCACCACCGTGTCCTCGCCCTTGAGCTTGGCCGCGTGGGCCATCCCGACGGCGTGCAGCAGCTGGGTGGCCAGCGGCGTGGCCTGCGTGGCCACCTTCCACTGCAGCGGGTTGTAGCCCGAGTGCCAGCTGCCGCGCAGCATTTCGAAGGCGGCCACGGGATCCACGCCGCGGGCCAGCACGGCCACGGTGTCCCGGTAGGTGGGGAACAGCCAATCGTTAGCGTCCAGCACCATGGCCGCGGCCACCTGGCAGGCCTCCTGCCCGTGCGAGGACGGGTAGACAGCCATCCGGCCCTGGCGGACCAGCGCGCCGGCCTGGTCGTTGATGCGCCGGCCCAGCACCAGCTGTTCGTAGCCGGCCAACAGCACGGCGTCCCCGGGCCGGGCATAGGCCTGCTTGTAGCCGCCGTGGTCCACCGCGGCGCCCGTCTGGTCGATCAATTGGACCGGGCCGTCCGACGGCAGCAGTGCCGTCTCGTCCCCCGGGCTGGTGCGCTCCGCCATTGGTGCCTCCCGTAAAGATGGTCTGTTGCTCCAGTATGTGTTTGGTTCGCGAAACGTATCCAGTGCTTGGCCAAAGTGTGGAAAAGTGAGCACAGAATGGCTAGCATTGAAGACAAATTGCCACTGTGAGCCACGTTACGATTCGAAGTGCATGCGGGCCCTCCCGCCACCGCCGAACAGGGTGCAGAGCGCAGCGTGCAGCGACCCCAAGGAGTTTGCGCATGGATGAAACCACCACAGTCCCGCTCGACGACGTCGACCGGAAGATCATTGCCGAGCTCACCCGGGACGGGCGGATGTCCGTCACGGCCGTGGCGGAAAACGTCCACATTTCCAGGGCCCACGCCTACCAGCGCATCACCCGGCTGACCAGCACGGGCGTGCTGACCAAGTTCACGGCGCTGGTGGATCCGGTCAAGGCCGGCCTGCGCTCCTCCGCCTACGTGACATTGAAGGTCAGCCAGCATTCCTGGCGTGAGCTGAAGGAGGCCCTGCGGGCGATCCCCGAGGTGGCGCACATTGCGCTGGTGGGCGGCGATTTCGATGTGATCCTGCTGGTGCGGGCGCAGGACAATCTGGGCCTGCGCCGGGTGATCTTCGACCAGCTGCAGTCCATGCCCGGCGTGCTGGACACCCAGACATTCCTGATCTTCGAGGACCTGGACAACCGCTAGCGGCCACGACGGCGGCGGCACCTGAGCTGCTCCGGTGCCGCCGCCAGTGGACAGGGTTAACACAAAACACAAAAGGAGCGGTGGCCGTGCGGCCTCCGCTCCTTTCGCCATTGGCTCCATCACCGCCGGCCTGTCACCGCCCCTTGAAGGCGGGAGTCCTCTTTTCCTGGAAGGCGGCAAAGCCCTCCGCATAGTCGGCGCTGCCGCACAGCTGGGCCTGCGCCTTGTTCTCGCCCGCCACGGAGTCCCACAGCCCCAGCCGGGAATCGCGGATGGCGGCCACCAATTCCTTGCTGGCGTTGAAGGCGCCGGTGGCGCCCTGGGCCACCCGGGCCACCGTGGCCCGGGTGGCCGCCAGCAGGTCCGCCGCCGGCATCGCCCGGCTGAACAGCCCCGAGGCCACAGCCTGGCTGCCGCTCATCAGCTCCGCCGTGTAGATCAAATCCAGGGTGCGGTGCGCGCCCAGCCGCTCGGTGAACAGCCAGTGGCCGCCCGAATCCAGCGTGGCGCCCAGGTTGGCAAAGGGGGACCCGATCTTGGCCGTGTCCG
Organism: Pseudarthrobacter sp. P1; assembly: GCF_050156935.1. Taxonomy (NCBI): domain Bacteria; kingdom Bacillati; phylum Actinomycetota; class Actinomycetes; order Micrococcales; family Micrococcaceae; genus Pseudarthrobacter; species Pseudarthrobacter sp. P1. Next base: position 2,471,876 of record NZ_CP189584.1, read on the forward strand.
CCACGTACACCACGTCCGTGGCGATCAGCAGCCCCAGCCCCACCCCGAGGCACGCGCCCTGCGCCGCCGCGAACGTGGGCGCCGGAAAGGAGCTCATCTTCGCCAGCAGCGGGGTGACCAGGCCGCCCAGATAGCCCATCACGTCGTCGGTCTCCGGGCTGACCCCGGAGATGTCGCGCCCGGCGCAAAACGCCCGGCCCTCCCCGCGGAGTAGCAGCGCCCGCACCTCGCCGCGCCCGACGGCGGCAGCGGCGTCGTCGTAGGCCTGGCCCAGATCGGCCAGCGCCGCCTCGTCCAGGGCGTTCAGCTTCGACGGCGCATTCAGCACCACCTCGGCCACGTGGTTGGCAATGGACAGCTCAATCATCTTTGCTCCTCACTGCTCGGGCCTCGGTCTCGTTCCCCAGTGGGTCTCGACCACCGGTCAGACATCGTAGTCAACCGTCACGGACTCGCTGGTGGGGCGGGACTGGCAGGTGAGCACATAGCCCTTCGCCACCTCGTCGGGTTCCAGCGCGTAGTTCTCCTCCATCTGCACGGACCCCGAGACCACCTTGGCGCGGCAGGTGCCGCACACGCCCCCGGCACAGGCGAACGGCACATCCGGGCGCACGCGCAGGGCGGCATTGAGGATGGATTCGCGGGCGTGCGTGGGGCTCGACACCTCGGCCTTCAGTCCGTCCAGGGTGAAGGAGATCTTGTAGGTCTCCTCCGACTCGTCCACCAGCACCCGGCGGCCGGCCTGGCCCTCGGGCTTGGTGGGGGTGCCGGTGGTGAAGAGTTCAAAGCGCACCTTGTCCTTGGCCACGCCGCGTTCCTGAAGCACGTCGCGGCACAGCTGCACCAGTTCAAACGGGCCGCACAGGAACCACTCGTCCACGTCGTCGCTGTGGATGGCTGTGCCCAGCAGGGCCTCCAGCTTGTCCGCATCCAAGCGCCCGCTCATCAGCGGGGCGATGCGCTGCTCGCGCGAGAGCACGTGGTGCAGGGCCAGCCGGGCCGGGTACTTGTCCTTCAGGTCCGCCAGTTCCTCTAGGAACATCACGTCCATGGAGGCCTTGTTGGCGTAGATCAGGTCAAAGCGCGTCTCGGGGTTCGCGGCCAACAGGGTGCGGGCGATGGCGATCACCGGGGTGATGCCGGAGCCGGCGGCAATGGCCACGAAGGCACCGGCCTGGGCGGCCAAATCCTCCGGGTGGTTCATGGAGTTGAGCACATTGCGGATTTCGCCGTCGTCGGCGCCGTCCCCGGTGCCGCCGCGGCCGTGCTTGGAAATGAACGCACCCATCGGGCTCATCACGTCCAGCTCGGCGCCGGCCGCCAGCTCCGCGTTGGCCCAGGTGGAGAACGCTCCGCCCAGGTCCCGCTTGATGGCCACGCGGATCTCGGAGCTGCCGTCCGGGAACGACACGGGGGCGGCGCAAATGGAGTAGCTGCGGCGGACCTCGTGCGGCTCACCGGACTCGTCGGGCATCTGGGTGCGCAGGGCCACGTACTGGCCGGGCAGGTAGTCATAGTGGCCGGCCAGCTCGGCGGGGACGGCGAAGGCCACCTCGACGGCGTCGTCCGTCAGGCGCCGCACCGCAGAGACCGTGAGCCGGTGGAAGGAGGCCCGGCGGCGGGCGGCGGCATCAACGGGAACAGTCATCAAAGCACCTTGAAGTAGTCGAAGGGCTCCCTGCAGTCCTGGCAGACGTAGAGCGCCTTGCAGGAGGTGGAGCCGAAGCGGGTGATTTCCTTGGTATTGAGCGATTGGCATTGCGGGCATTTGACCTGCAGGGCCAGCCGCACGGCGCCGCTGTGGCCGCCGGCGTGCGAGCGCCCGCTGGGGGCGGCGATGCCGTACTCCTCCAGCTTGGCCTTGCCGGATTCCGTCATCCAGTCAGTGGTCCAGGCCGGCGAGAGCACCATGTCCACATGCACGCTGGGGTAGCCGGCGGCCGTGAAGGCGGCCACCAGATCGTCACGGATGGCGTCCATGGCGGGGCAGCCGGAGTAGGTGGGCGTGATGGTGACCTGCACGGCCGGCACCATGCCGCCGTCGTCGAACAGCACCACGGAGCGCAGGATGCCCAGATCCTCGATGCTCAGCACCGGGATTTCGGGATCGCAGACCGTGGCCGCAACGGCCCAGGCCAGGCTCTGCGCGTTCGGCGCCGGAGCCGGGCGTTCCTGCAGGGGCAGCACGGCCATCACCAGCTCGCGCCGGGGTGCTCGCGGGCCAGCACCTGCATCTCGGCCAGCAGAAAGCCCAGGTGCTCCGAATGCCAGCCCTGGCGTCCGCCGCCCGGGGCCATCGCCAACGCGGGAACGTCGAGTTCCGCCTCGGCCAGCACGGCGGAGGTGAGTGCGTCAAAGTCCGCGCGCAGCGAGGAGGGCGCGACGGCGGTTCCGCCCAGCCGGGCGGTCAGCTCGTCGTCCTCGAAGAGTTCGCCAAGGTACGGCCAGACCAGGTTCAGCGCGGCAACCATCCGGCGGCGGGACTCGTCCGTTCCGCCGGCCAGGCGCAGCACCCACTGCGTGCTGTGGTCGCGGTGGTAGTCCACCTCCTTGACGGCCTTGGCCGCAATGGCGCCCAGCATGGCATCCGAGGAGTCAACCAGCCGGCGGTAGAGCTCGTACTGGTAGTGGCTGGCAATGAACTGCCGTGCAATGGTGAGCGCAAAATCGCCGTTGGGCTGCTCGAAGAGGTGCGCGGAGCGGAACTCCGGCTCGCGGCGGAAGTAGGCCAGATCATCCTCGGTCTTGCCCCAGGCGCTGCCTGCGTAGGTCAGGAAGGAGCGGGCATGGCCCAGCTCGTCCAAGGCGATGTTGCCCAGGGCGATGTCCTCCTCCAGCTCCGGCCCGCGGGAAATCCAGTGGCCCAGCCGCTGGGCCAGGATCAGGGCGTCGTCGCCCAGGCGCAGGGCATATTCGGCGACGTCGTCGCTGGGCTTGGCGGCACCCTGCCGGGCGGCCAGGGCAATGTCCTCCGGGCGCAGCGCGTTGCCGGGCGTGATGCGCGTGGCGCTGGCCGAGCCGTCGCCGGTGGCACCGGCCCCGGCCACGCCTGTCGAAATGGCGCCGTGGCCGCCATGGTCCGGCGCAACGTCGTCGAGGTCTGCTGGGGCCCCGCCCCGAGCTTGCGAAGAGTGGGAGTCGGTGGGGATCACAGGTGCTTCACGCCCTCGCTCTTGGTGTAGTAGGTGGCATGGCGGTAGTCCTTGCCCTGCGGTGATTCGAAGAACGAGCCCTTGGAGTCGGGGTCCGATGCCGCGATGGCGTCGGCCGGGACCACCCAGATGGACACGCCCTCGTTGCGCCGGGTGTAGAGGTCGCGCGCATTGCGCAGCGCCATCTCGGCATCCGGAGCATGCAAAGACCCGGCGTGGACGTGGCTGAGGCCGCGGCTGGAGCGGACAAAGACCTCCCACAGCGGCCAGAGGTGGCGCTCCTGGGTGGGGCCGGGCGTCGTCGTGTTCTCACTGGCCATTGTTAGGCAACCTTCTGTGCGTGCTGGTCATTTTTGGCGGCCTGTTTGGCGGCGTAGGCCGCTGCGGCCTCGCGGACCCAGGCCCCGTCCTCGTGGGCCTCGCGGCGGCGCTCCATGCGCTGGGCGTTGCAGGGGCCGCGGCCGGCCAGGACTTCCTTGAACTCTTCCCAATCCAGCGGCCCGTGCTCCCATTTGCCCGTCTCCTCGTTGAGGCGGACCTCGGGGTCCGGCAGGGACAGGCCCAGGACCTTGACCTGCTCGGCCATCATGCCGACAAACCGGGAGCGGAGCTCGTCGTTGGAGAAGCGCTTGATGTTCCACGCCATGGACTGCTTGGAATTGGGCGAATCGTCGTCCGGCGGGCCGAACATCATCAGGGACGGGGCGTACCAGCGGTTCACCGCGTCCTGGGCCATCTCGCGCTGCGCGGGCGTGCCGTGGGCCAGCTCGAGCAGGATCTCAAAGCCCTGGCGCTGGTGGAAGGACTCTTCCTTGCACACGCGCACCATCGCCCGGCCGTAGGGTCCGTAGGAGGCGCGGCACAGCGGGACCTGGTTGCAGATGGCGGCGCCATCCACCATCCAGCCGATGGCCCCCATGTCCGCCCAGGAGAGGGTGGGGTAATTGAAGATGGACGAGTAGCGGGCCTTGCCGGCAATGAGCTGGTCCATCATCTCGTCGCGGGTGGTGCCCAGCGTTTCCGCGGCGGAGTACAGGTAGAGCCCGTGGCCGGCCTCGTCCTGGACCTTGGCCATCAGGATGGACTTGCGCTTCAGGCTGGGGGCACGGGTGATCCAGTTGGCCTCCGGCTGCATGCCGATGATTTCCGAATGCGCGTGCTGGGAAATCTGCCGCACCAAGGTCCTGCGGTAGGCCTCAGGCATCCAGTCGCGCGGCTCGATCCGGGAGTCCTCCGCCATGATGCGGTCAAAGTGGGCCTGGCCCGCCGCATCGGCGTCTGACAGGCTTCCGGAGCCAGGCTGAACTGCCTGGAGATTCTGCACCATGATTGCTCCTCAATAATTACCGACCGTTCGTTCAGAATATCCGCCGGGTGTGAAATGCGTCAAGCGTCCGCCGCCGGCCCGCCAGCGCCGCGCCCTGCCCGCGCCCTGTTCCGCCGCCGGGGGCGCGCGGCCCCGGCGTTCTTTGTAGAGTTGGCCTCATGACTGCCTTGATCCCCCAGCCGCCCACCGCCGCCAAGATCCCCACCGAGCGCACGCACCACGGGGACACCTTCACGGACAACTACGAGTGGCTCCGGGACAAGGAGAGCGCCGCGGTCAAGGCACACCTGGAGGCGGAGCAGGCCTACACCGACGCCGTCACCGCCGGCCAGGAGCAGCTGCGGGCGGACATCTTCAACGAGATCAAGAACCGCACACAGGAGAGCGACCTCTCCGTGCCCAGCCGCAAGGATGGCTGGTGGTACTACTCGCGCATGGTGGAGGGGCGGGCCTACTCCATCCAGTGCCGGGTCAAGGCCGACGGCGATGGCAGCGCCGTCGAGCACTGGACCCCTCCGCTGGTGGAACCCGGGGTGGACGTCCCCGGCGAGCAGATCATGCTGGACGGCAATGCCGAGGCCGAGGGCAAGGCGTTCTTCGCCGTCGGCGGCGCGGCCGTGACCCGCGACGGCAACCTGTACGCCTACGCCGTCGACAACGCCGGGGATGAGCTCTTCACCGTCCGGATCAAGGACCTGCGCACCGGCGAGCTGCTGGCGGACGTGATCGAGAACGTCTTCTACGGTCTGGCCTTCTCCCCCGACGGCGGCACCCTGTACTACATGCTGGCCGACGATGCCTGGCGCCCGTACCAGATCAAGGCACATGTGCTGGGCACACCCGTGGCGGCCGACGCGGTGCTGTACCAGGAGGACGACGTCGCGATGTGGACGGGCTTTGAGCTCTCCGCCGACCGCCGCCACCTGATCGTGGGCATCGGCTGCAGCGAATATTCCGAGACCCGGCTGCTGCGCTTCGATGACCCCTCGGCCGGGCTGGCGCTGCTCATCCCGCGCAGCGAGCACATCCTCTACGAGGCCGAGCCCTTCCTGCTCGACGGCGAGGAGCGGCTGCTGCTCACGCACAACCGGCACGCCGTGAACTCCATGGTCTCGCTGGCGGATCCGGCCCGGGTGGGCCTGCCGATGGCGGAGCAGGACTGGGCCACCGTCATTGCGCACGACGACGCCGTCCGGATCAACGGCGCCACCGTCACCGCCACGCACCTGGTGGTCTCGCTGCGCGAAGACACCATCGAGCGCATCCAGGTGGTCCCGCTGGAGGGCCTGGGCACCGCCGCCCAGAGTCCCGCCGTCGAGCCCGGTTTTGACGAGGAGCTGTATACGGCCGGCATGGGCGGCACCGACTACGAGTCCCCGCTGATCCGGCTCACCTACACCTCCTTCCTGACCCCGCCGCGCGTGTACGACTATGTTCTGCCCACCGTTTTGCCCACCGGCGGGCCGCCCGCGGCGGCATCGGATCCACGCCCCGGGGGCGGGCTGCTGCTGCGCAAGGAAACCCCCGTGCTCGGCGGCTACAACCCGCCCGACTACGTGGCCGAGCGGGTCTGGGCCGACGCGCCCGACGGCGTGAAGGTCCCGCTGTCGGTGGTCCGCAGGGCGGATCTGCCGCGCGACGGCGGCAACGCGGGCCTGGTCTACGGCTATGGCTCGTACGAGTCCAGCGTGGATCCCGGCTTCGCCACCACCCGCCTCTCCCTGCTGGACCGCGGCGTGGTGTTCGTGGTGGCGCATGTGCGCGGCGGCGGCGAGATGGGCAGGCACTGGTACGAGGACGGCAAAAAGTTGGCCAAGAAGAACACCTTCACCGACTTTCTCGCGGCCACCGACTGGCTGGCCGGCTCCGGCTGGGTGGACCCGGCCCGGATCGCGGCCATGGGCGGATCCGCCGGCGGCCTGCTGATGGGTGCCGTGGCCAACCTGGCCCCCGAGAAGTACGCCGCCATCCTGGCCGAGGTGCCGTTCGTGGACGCCCTGACCACCATCCTGGATCCGGAGCTGCCGCTCTCCGCGCTGGAATGGGAGGAGTGGGGCAATCCCATCGAGGATGCCGAGGTCTACCGCTACATGAAGGGCTACACGCCCTACGAAAACATCCGCCCGGTGGCCTACCCGCGGATCGCCGCGGTGACCAGCTTCAACGACACCCGGGTGCTCTACGTTGAGCCGGCCAAGTGGGTGCAGAAACTGCGCGAAACCGGCACCGGCACCGAGCCGATCCTGCTCAAGATCGAGATGGACGGCGGGCACGGCGGGGCCTCCGGACGCTACGAGGGCTGGAAGACGCGCGCCTGGGACTTCGCCTTCCTGACCGACGCCCTGGGCGCCACGAAACTGCTTTAGGGCACACGGGCGCTCTGCGGGCCGTGCGGACATTTGCGGTGGCCGCGCACCCCGCAAATGTCCGCACGGCCCGCGTAGCACCCGCGTCGCACTGGGCCCGAGGATTGACAGAACCCCTCCATAGGGTATTACCTAATGAACATTCGGTAAGGAAAGTGAGGGGCGCCACATGGCCTCAATCGACACGGGTGCCGAACACCCGATACTGGCGGACGACCGGGCGTCGGACTGGCTCGGCATCACGGTGCTGGACCACGGGGACGGCCACGCCACGATCGCCATGACCCTGCGCGCCGAAATGATGAACGGCTTCGGCATTGCCCACGGCGGAATGATCTTCGCCTTTGCCGACACCGCGTTCGCCTTGGCCTGCAACCCCGCCGACGGCGACGGGAGCACCGTCACGGTGGCAGCCGGCGTCGACGTCAACTTCCTGGCCCCCACCCGGGCCGGCCAGCGGCTCACCGCCGTCGCCACCCGCCGCAGCCAGAACGGCCGCAGCGGGCTCTACGATGTGCAGATCTTCGCCGATCCCCTTTCCTCCGCTCCAGCCGGCAACGGCGTACACCCGGACCGGAGCGTGGTGGCGGAATTCCGCGGCCGCAGCCGGACCGTCCCCGCCCCCAGCACCCGCTAGCATCCGCCCCTTCCCAGGACCGGCCAGCCGACACAGAGAGGTTCATCCACGATGACCGACTCCGCAGTTCAGACCAGCACAGTACAGGCCAACGCAGTACAGGCCAGCACAGTTCAGACCCCCGCGGGCACGCTTTCCGCGGCCCACGACCCGGGCCAGCTGGATCCGGCCGAGACCATGAGCCGCGACGAGCTTGAATCGCTCCAGCTTGGCCGCCTGCAGCACACGCTGGCCTACGCCTATGACCGGGTGCCGCTGTACAAGCGCAAGTTCGACGCCGCCGGGGTCCACCCGAGCGACCTCAAGGAACTCGGCGACCTGGCGAAATTCCCGTACACCACCAAGGAAGACCTCCGCGAGGAGTACCCCTTCGGCATGTTTGCCGTCCCGCAGAGCGAGGTGGTGCGCATCCACGCCAGCTCCGGCACCACCGGGCGCCCCACGGTGGTGGGCTACACCAAGAACGACATTGCGGTCTGGGCCTCCCTGGTGGCCCGCTCCATGCGCGCCTCGGGCGTGCGCCCGGGCATGAAGGTGCACAACGCCTACGGCTATGGCCTGTTCACCGGCGGCCTGGGCGCGCACTACGGCGCCGAGGCCCTGGGCACCACCGTCATTCCGATGTCGGGCGGCCAGACGGAGAAGCAGATCCAGCTGATCCAGGACTTCGAGCCCGATGCCATCATGTGCACCCCCACCTACCTGCTGACCATCATGGACGCCATGGCGCACCGCGGCATCGACCCGCGCTCCACGTCGCTGAAGTTCGCCGTCTGCGGCGCCGAGCCGTGGACCGAGGAGATGCGCCACGAGCTGGAGCAGGGTCTGGACCTGCAGGCCTGCGACATCTACGGCCTCTCGGAGGTCATGGGCCCGGGCGTGGCCGGCGAATCCGTGGAGACCAAGGACGGCAACCACATCTGGGAGGACCACTTCCGCCCGGAGATCATCGACCCCTTCGACCACTCCACCGTGCTGGCCGACGGCGAAGCGGGCGAGCTGGTGTTCACGTCGCTGACCAAGGAAGCGCTGCCGATCATCCGCTACCGCACCAAGGACCTGACCAGGCTCCTGCCCGGCACCGCCCGCCCCGGCATGCGCCGGATGGCCCGCATCACCGGCCGCAGCGATGACATGATCATCCTGCGCGGGGTTAACCTGTTCCCGTCGCAGATCGAGGAGATCGCGCTGCGCATCCCCGCGCTCAGCCCGCACTTCCAGCTGGAGCTCACCCGCACCGGCCGGATGGATGCGCTGACCATCCACATCGAGCCGCGCGAGAACACGGCGCCGGCCGACCGCACCGCCGCGGCCGCCGAGCTGAAATCGCAGATCAAGATCCACATCGGATCCTCCTGCGCCATCGACGTGGTGGAGCCGGGGACGCTGGAGCGTTCCAACGGCAAGCTGCGCCGCATCTTCGACCACCGCACCAACGGCTAGCCGGCCTCCTCGTCGAGCTCGTCGAGACCACCGGGACCGGGCCTGCCGCGAAATGTTACCCACCGCGGCAGGCCCGGCACGATGTAGGACCACCGCGTGAAAGACTAGGGACCATGCCCACTTCCACCGCTTCACAGCCCACCACCAAGCGCGGCCGCCCCGGTTACGACCAGCAGTCGGTGCTCCGCATTGCCGTGGAAGTGTTCAACAAGCACGGCTACGAGGCCACCTCGATGGGCATCTTGGCGGAGAACCTGGGCATCTCCAAGTCCGCCATCTACCACCACGTCCCGTCCAAGGAAGATCTCCTCCGGCTGGCGTTGGAGGAGGCCCTGGGCGGGCTTGAGGGCGTGCTCACGCGCGACGGCGCCACCACCGGCCCATCGGACGCCCGGCTGGAATTCGTCCTCCGCGGCACCATCCACGTCCTGACGGACAAGCTGCCGTTCGTGACCTTGCTGCTGCGTCTGCGCGGCAACACCGCCATGGAGCGCGAGGCCCTCCTCCGCCGCCGCGCCTTCGACCGCACCATCGCCGCGCTGGTCTCCGACGCCCAGCAGGACGGTTCGCTGCGCACGGACATCGATCCCCGCACCATCACCCGGCTGCTCTTTGGCACCATCAACTCCATTGTCGAGTGGTACAAGCCCGGCGGGCCCATTTCCGCCACCGCACTGGCCGACGACGTCATCGCCATCGCGTTCCAGGGCCTGCACAAGTAGCCCTCCCGGTTCGCCCTGCCGATAGGATCGGTTTGTCTGCGCCCAAGAGTGGGTGCAACGCAACTGGACTTTGGGGGAACAGTGGACGATGCATGGGCAACCAGCACCATCCTGAGATCAACCGACCATCGGGACGACGCCGGAAGCGCCACCGCCGGGTACTCCGTCGGCGCCATTCCGGTCGCCTGCTCTCCGGCGGCCGCAGACCTCGACGCACGGCTGAAGACCGGATCCGCTGGATCCGTCACGTCCGCCGCACAATCGTCGACCAGCACACCGAAAGCCGTTGAGGAAAAGTTTGTGTCGGTCGATGGCGAACGTGCCATCCAGACCGCCTTCACCCTGACAGGCCATGGCATCGTGGTTAACGTCGTCGAGGCGACCTTGTTTAGCGGGCCCCATATCTATACGGTCATGGCGGTGAACCCGCCGCCCGGCAGCTGGGAGGGTTTCCTCGGTTCGTTCAAGGCCACGGCCGATCCGGCGCAGCTCCCCGAGTGCGAGCCCCCCACCACTTCCTGACCCACCCCGTTAAGCGCGGAACGGCGGCACCCGGGCATTCAAACCCGCCCAGGTTCCGCCGTCGCGCTTTAACTACTTGGCGTAGGTGGTGTCTTCCTTCTCCACCAGCGTCAGCACGTCATAGGTCGCCACGATCTCGCCGTCCTGGTTGTTGATGACGGCGTCCCAGCACACCTCGCCGTACTCGTCGGTGGTGCGCGGGGTGATCTTCTTGGCCGTCAGCGTCACGCGGATGGAATCCCCGGCCGCCACCGGCGTGATGAAGCGCAGGTTCTCCAGGCCATAGTTGGCCAGCACGGGACCCGGCGCGGGCTCCACGAACAGGCCCGCGGCCCAGGAAACCAGCAGGTAGCCGTGCGCCACGATGCCGGGGAAGAACGGGTTGCGCTCGGCGGCCTCGGCGTTGGTGTGGGCATAGAAGGTGTCGCCCGTGCTGTTGGCAAACGCCGTAATGTCCGCCAGCGTGACCTGGCGCAGCGGCGAGGCAAAGCCGTCGCCGATGGCCAGCTCGGCCAGGGACTTGCGGAAGGGGTGGACGACGCCGGCCGCCCCGCCAAACTCCGGATCCCCGGCCAGGCGCTGGTCGGCGCCCGTGTGCCAGACGCCGGTGACGGCCGTGAGCATATTGGGCGAACCCTGCACGGCCGTGCGCTGCATGTGGTGGAACACCGAGCGGATGCCGCCCAGCTCCTCGCCGCCGCCGGCGCGGCCCGGACCGCCATGGACCAGATGCGGCACGGGGGCACCGTGGCCCGTGGAGCTGCGCGCGTCCTCGCGGTTGAGCACCAGGACTCGACCGTGGTGGGAGGCAATGCCTGTGACCAGCTGGCGGGCAGTCTCGGGATCATTGGTGCATACGGACGCTACCAGGGAGCCCTCGCCCAGGGCGGCGAGCCGGACGGCCTCGCTGACATCGCCGTCGTGCGTCTCGTAGCCGATCACGCTCGACACCGGGCCGAACGCCTCCAGCGAGTGGACCTCCGACGCCTCGGCATCGGCCCAGCTCAGCAGCACCGGGGCCATGAACGCACCCTCGGCCGCCACGTCCACCGTGCCGTCGGCCCGGGTGACCCGCGGCGCATCCAGGGATCCGTACGCCAGCTCGCCGCCGGCGTCGAGCATGGTTTGCACGGCCGCACGGACATCGGCCAGCTGCTCCAGCGATGCCAGCGCGCCCATAGTGACGCCCTCGGCGCGGGGATCACCCAGCACCACGCGCTCGTCGATCCGCGCACCGATGGCGTCGATGACGGCCTGGCGGAGCTCGTTCGGGACGATGGTGCGGCGGATGGACGTGCACTTCTGCCCGGCCTTGACAGTCATTTCCGTGACCACTGACTTGATGAAGGCGTCGAATTCCGGCGTGCCGGGCACCGCGTCCGGGCCGAGGATGGCCGCGTTGAGCGAGTCGGTCTCGGAGGTGAACCGGACACCACCAAAGACCACATTCGGGTGGCTCTTGAGCGTGCGGGCCGTCGCGGCGGAACCGGTGAAGGAGACCATGTCGCGGTAGTCCAGCTCGTCCAGCAGCGTCCGGGCCGAGCCGGAAATCAGCTGCAGCGAACCGGCCGGCAGGATGTTGGACTCGACGATTTCCTTGACCATGGCCGCGGCGAGGTAGCCGCTGGGCGTGGCCGGCTTGACGATGGTCGGCACACCGGCGATGAACGCGGGGGCCAGCTTCTCCAGCATGCCCCAGACGGGGAAGTTGAAGGCGTTGATCTGCACGGCCACCCCGGGAATGCGGGTGAAGATGTGCTGGCCGATGAACGAGCCATCCTTGGACAGCACCTCCGCGGCACCATCCACCACCACGTTGGAGTTGGGGAGCTCGCGACGGCCCTTGGAACTGAAGGTGAACAGCACGCCGATGCCGCCGTCGATGTCCACCATGGAATCGATCTTGGTGGCACCCGTGCGGGCGGAGAGCTCGTAGAGCTCCTGGCGCCGGCCGTTGAGGTACTGGGCCAGCTCCTTGAGCTTCAGCGAGCGCTGGTGGAACGTCAGCTTGCCCAGCTCCCGCTGGCCCACCGTCCGCGCATGCTCCACCGCGGCGCCCAGGTCCAGCCCCTCCGTGCTGACCGTGGCCAGCACCTCCCCGGTGCTGGCATCGCGCACCGGAACCCCGGCGGCCACGCCTCCCGGCGTCCACCAGGAGTCCTGGATAAAGCTCGGGACAGTTTCAACATCACGTTCAACACCAAGAAGAGTCGGCGTCATTGTCGGTTTATCCTTTCAACCCACATCCGCCAACGCTCGGGCAGCGGAAAGACTTTAGCGATATACTGACCGTACGTTCAGTAATATGACCAGAGTACAGTACCTTCCGTATCTGCACACTGGAAACTTTCCACCCCACCTCAGCCCCGTCCCGAAGGAACACCGTGAGCGAAGCAGCGCACCAGCCCTGGAAGATCGTCCTCGGCGAGCTCGACGTCAAAATGGGCGTCCAGATCCTTGAGGAGTCAGCGCAGCGCGTGGTCGCCACCATGCCGGTGGAGGGCAACCGGCAATCGTTCGGGCTCCTGCACGGCGGGGCCTCCCTGGCCGTCGGCGAGGCCGTGGGCTCTTGGGCCGCCGTCATCCACGCCAGCACCTTGGGCAAGACCGCCGTGGGCGTGGACGTCTCCGCCACCCACCACAAATCCGCACGGTCCGGGCTGGTCACCATCACGGCCACCGCCATCCACCTCGGCGGCACCATGACCACGCACGAGGTCCTGCTGACCAACGAGGCGGGCGAGCGCCTGTGCACCATGCGCATCAGCAACCTGATCCTGGACAAGCCCAACCCCAAGGCGCATCTGGCACCCTGACCTCCGGTGGCCGGGCCCGTCAAAACCGGTGGTTGAGCCTGTCGAAACCCCGCGGACCCGGCGGCCGCACCCTATCCGGTTACGACCCGTCGGCCAGCCGCGCCTTCAGCCGCGCCACTTCCGCCGCAGCCAGCCCATTGGCCAGCAGGAACTCTTCCACATCCAGCGCATCGGCAAAGCGTTCCAGCGCGGCCAGCCTGCTCTGAAGCACCGGCGCCAGCTCCTCCTCGTCCAGATAGCGCTCGTGCGGGTGCTTCACCGGGCTGATCAGATGCCAGTCATTGATGCTTCGGGCCGAAAGCTCATAGTGGAGGGCGATCTGCGCGTCATCGGCACCGGCCAGGCGCAACAGCAGCGTGGCAATCAGCCCCGTCCGGTCCCGCCCTGCCGAGCAATGCACCACCACCTTGCCCTCGGCGGCAGCCAATTCCTTGAATACACCGGCCACAAGCCCGGGGAAGATCCGCACGTTGTCCGCATAGGACCGCGGGTGGTTCAGGTACGGCTTGCAGATCACCTTGAATTCCTCGTTCTCGGGGTTCTCCGTGGGGCAATGCACGACGGCGAAACGCGCCATGGCCGCCTCTCCCACCACCGGGTCCGTCGGGCGCCTAACCCGCTCCCCCTCGTTGCGGAGGTCGATGACTGTCCTGACGCCGTCGTCGTAGGCCTGCTGCCAACCCTTTTCCGTCAGCCACTCGCTGCGGCCCATCCGGTAGATGTCGCCGAGCAGCAACCGGGCATTGACGGCACCCTCCCAATACGGTTCCGCGCTCATGGGCGTGCCTTGGCCAGCCGGAGGTCCAGTCCGTTGCGGACCATGGGCCATTCCGAGGCGATGATGGAGAAAATGACGGTGTCCCGCAGCGAACCGTCCGGCATGCGAGTGTGCGAGCGGATCACGCCGTCCTGCTTGGCGCCCAAGCGTGCAATGGCGGTCCGTGACTGCTGGTTCATCCAGTGCGTGCGGAACTCCACCGCCTCGCAGCCGAGCACCTCAAAGGCATGGGCCAGCAGCAGGCGCTTGCTGTCGGGGTTGGTGCCCGTGCCCTGGACACTGGCCGCGTTCCACGTGTAGCCGACCTCCAGCCGGGGCAGGACGCGGTCGATGTTGCAGTAGCTGGTCATGCCGATGACCTTGCCCGGCGCGCCGGTTTCCGGATCATTCAACCGGGTGGCGAACGGCAGGAACGTGCCCGTTTCCTGCCGATCCAGCCGGTTCAGGATCTCGGCCATCATGTCTTCCGGCCGGGGCACCTGTGTGTACCAAAGGTTCCACAGCTCGCCGTCGCAGACGGCGTCAACAAGGCCATCGTGGTGCTCCTCGCTGAGCGGTTCCAGCGTGACGTACTTGCCGCGGAGCGTGATGGGTTCAATCGGTGCGTAGTCGGAGCGTGCCATGGATCCACCCTAATCGTCGGGACGGCGTCCCGCTTATGGTCCCTATGTCGATGGCGCACAGCCGCCCTGATTACCGCCGACTTGGCGGGTGTGGGGTGATGCGGATGGGCGAGGGGTCGTGGACGTGGTTGCGTCGGGGGCGCTGGAAGATGTCCAGGGCCATCGGCGGGATGAACCAGGGCCGGCCCTTGACCATGGTGGCCGCCCAGTCGGTGTGGTGGAGCAGGTGGTGGTGGAAGCTGCACAGCAGCACGCAGTTGGCCAGGGAGGTTTCCCCGCCCTCGATCCAGGGCACGATGTGGTGGGCCTCGGTCCACTGCAGGGGCAGGGTGCAGCCCGGGAACGCGCAGCCGTGGTCCCTGATGACCAGGGCCTTGCGCAGCGGTGGCGGGACGAGGCGCTGGCTGCGTCCGACGTCCAGGATTTCCCCGGCCGCGCCCAGCACGGCGGGGATGATGTCCGCGTCGCAGGCGGCCTGCCGGATCGAAGCGATGGACGTGGATCCAGCGTGGGGCAGCAGGGCGTTGCCGAGCCCGGCGGTGAGTTCGGCCAGGGTCATGGTGATGAACAGTTGCGGGCGCAGCCCGCCATTGTCGGGCAGGGTGTCGGTGCGGGAGGCGAGCTTCACGCAGTCCAAGAGGGTGTGCAGCAGGGCCTGGGGGCGGGGCCGGCGGTCCTTCACGGCCTGGTCGCCACCGCACCCGTCCGGGTCTTCGCCGGCGTCCTGGGTTTCGTGGCTGGAGTCCACCACCCCCGGTGCGGCTGCGGCGTGACCTTCGCCTCTTGGTGTTGCTCCCGCAGTGCCACCCGCTTCGGGATCCCTGGCCCAGTCGGGCATCGATCCGGCGGGGGACTCAAGGGAGTCGAACAATGATGGATCCCCGGTACGGGCCGCATCGCTGGTCATGCCGTCCGCGGTCCCGCCCGCGGGGCTGGTGCCGCGGGTCTGACGCGGGTTGGTGCCGGTGCCGATCGCGGCCATGAGCTCCTCGTAGTCCGGGACGGTCAGGTGCCCAGTGAAGGAGACCAGGCCCCGGCGCGGGCGGGCGAACCGGATGCCTTCCTTGGCCAGCAGCTCGGCCTCGGTGGGTTGCTGCCCGTCCGGGTCCAGCAGGTTGATGGTCCGGTGCGCGCACTCCCTGAGCAGTTCGGGCCGCTCCGCCACCGCCAGGGCCGTCAGCGCCGTTTCGACCTTGCGCACGTCGTGCAGGGTGATCCGGCCGCCGTCGGCCAGGTGCGAGGCCTGGGCGGTGTAGGAGGAGACGACCAGTGCGGCCTCCTGGGAACACCGCCCGGACAGGACCGCTTCGGCCAGAGCCGGCAGGCGGGCCGGGATGGTGCGGGCGCTGATCGGGTCGAGCACGGGCAGCAGGTCCCCGGCCAAAGAGATGCGGTGGGCCGCCTCCCGGCCGGAGATCTGCAGGGTCTCGGCGAGCATTGCGATCGGGTTCGCGGCACCGGTGGCCCGGTACCGGCCGGCCCGGGTGCGGGCGGCGAGTTCCCCGGCGTACTGGAGTTGCAGGGCGCCCAGGTGGCGGGCGAGGGATTCGAGCTGGGCGGCCCTGGTGGCCAGTTGCACGTCCGTCTGCGCGGCCAGGCCGAGCGCGGCGGGGCCGAACCCGGCGGGACCGGCGTGGGCGGCGGCGGCCAGAGCGAGGCGGAGCACGGCGTGCAAGTGGAAGTCCGCGGCATCCGCTGCGGGTGGACCACCACCTGGACAGGAGCCGGCCTGGCCCGGGCGGGCGCTGGCACTGACAGCGGCGTCCGCTGCCTCGGTGCCCTGTCCACGCCCTTGGGCGGTGCCGTCAAACCAATCCATACACATATTCTAATTGTTTCGAAAAGCAGGGAACAGAGGCAGAACTAAATGAAATCAATCTGTGGATAAAAGGGCGCCTGGAGGTGCCTGTGCAGGAAACAAGGGCCATTGATTGTGCTTTATACCGGGCCCGCGGGATTGTCGCGAAGATGGCAGGGCAAATTCCGTGGGTCCGGTCTCGACAAGCCCGACCAGCGGGGTGGGACCGGCCTCGCCGGCCCCGGCCACCGCCGTCGGGTGCGGGAGGTCTCGGCTTCGCTCGACCACCAGGGGCGGCCGGATCTCGACAAGCTCGATCACCGGGGGCAAGCTCGTCCAGCGGGACGGGCAATCAGCTACGCCCAGTCATAAAACCCTTTTCCGCTTTTCCGGCCCAATTCACCGCGGGCCACTTTATCGCGCAATATCTGCGGCGGCGCAAAACGCTCGCCCAGCGTGGAATGCAAATACGCGGCAATTCCCAGCCGCACATCCAGCCCCACAATGTCGGTGGTCTTCAACGGCCCGGTGGGGTGCTTGTAGCCGAGCACCATGGCGTTGTCGATGTCCTCGGCGGACGCCACACCCTCCTCCACCATGCGCATGGCCTCCAGCGCGATGGCCACCCCCAGCCGGGAGGAGGCGAACCCCGGCGCGTCGTTCACGACGACGGCGGTCTTGCCCAGCCCGGCCACCCAGCCGCGTGCGGAATCCACCAGCGCCGGCAGGGTCTGCTTGGCGATGACCACCTCGATCAGCGTGGACGCCGGGACCGGGTTGAAGAAGTGCAGGCCAATGAAGTTCTGCGGGCGCTCCAGCTCGGCCGCCAGCCCGGACATCGACAGCGAGGACGTGTTGGACGCCAGGAAGGCCGACGGTGCCAAGTGCTTCTCCACCCCCTGCAGCGAGGACACCTTCAGGTCCCAGATCTCCGGGACCGCCTCCACCACCAGGTCCCGGTCGGCAAAGCCGGCGTAATCGGTGGACACGGTCAGCCGGGATACGAAGGACGAGACACTGCCGGTCAACCCGCGCTCCACGGACTTGGCCACCGCGGACTCCACCCGTTCGCGCGCGCCGGCGGCGGCGTCGTCGTCGCGCTCCACCACCAGCACATCGCAGCCGTTGACCAGGAAGGCGTGCGCAATCCCGGCGCCCATCCGGCCGCCGCCCAGGACACCCACGCGGCGGGGCAAGGAGGGAACAACATCATCCATGGTCACTTCTTCTTCCGGTCGTGCTTCTTGTCGAGAAAGTCCTGCATGCGGTCAAACTTGGCCTGGGATTCAAAGAGCATCCCCTGGGCCAGGGTGTCGATCATGGGGTGGGCCGAGCGCGGGGCGTGGAACACCGCCTTGGAAATCCGCACGGCCAGCGGATCCTGCGCGGCAATCCTGTCGGCCAGGGCGTTGGCGGCGGCCAGCAGCTCCGTGGACGGCACCAGCTCGGTGATGAGCCCGACGCGCAGGCAGTCCTCGCCGCGAAGGATCTTGCCGGCCAGCAGGATCTCCTTGGCCACGGCTTCCCCCACCAATTCCTTGAGCCGCCAGGTGGCACCGGCGGCGGCCATGATGCCCAGCCCGGTTTCCGGGTTGCCCATCCGCAGCTCGGGCGTGCCGAGCCGGAAGTCCGCGGCATAGGCCAGCTCGGCGCCGCCGCCCAGCGCGTAGCCGTCCAGCGCGGCAATCACGGGCATGGGCAGCTTGGCGATGCGGTCGAAGATGCCGGAGTTGATGCCCGCCAAGGCATCGTCGCGGCGGCGTTCGCGCAGCTGGGCGATGTCGGCGCCGGAGGCGAAAATCCCCTTGGCCCCCGTGGACAGATCGCCCGGCGCCCCGGAAATGATCAGGATCTTGGGCGCGGATTCCAGGTACGCGCACACCAGGTGGAGCTCGTCCACCATGGCCTGGTCGATGGCGTTGCGCACGGCGGGCCGGTTGAGCTGCACGGACACGCGGTCCGCGCCCTCGGCGACCAGCAGCGTGCCGAAACCGTCCACCGGCAGGCGCGCACCGCCGTCGTCCGCCAACTGCGCGTCGTCCGCCAACTGCCCGGCGTCGTCGGTCAAGTCGGCCACGCCAGCCACTAGACCCCCTCCAGCAGCAGCGCGGCGCCCTGTCCGACGCCCACGCACATGGTGGCCAGGCCCAGCTTGCGCCCCGCGCCGCCGCCCAGGGCCTCCATCCGGGACATCAGCGTGATGGCGATCCGCGAACCGGAGGAGCCCAGCGGGTGCCCCAGCGCGATGGCGCCGCCCCAGGTGTTCACGATCTCCGGGTCGATCCCGAGCTCGCGCATGCTGGCCAGTGACTGGGAGGCAAAGGCCTCGTTGAGTTCGACGGCGGCCAGCTCGCCCACGCTGATGCCCTGGCGCTCCAGCACCTTGCGGGAGGACGGCACCGGGCCCATCCCCATGATCTCCGGCGCCAGGCCGGCGGAGGCGCCGTCCAGCACACGGGCGCGCGGGGTGAGTCCGTACTTGGCGATGGCCCGTTCGGAGGCGACGACGACGGCGGAGGCGCCGTCGTTGAGCGAGGAGGCGTTGCCCGCGGTGACCACGGAGCCGCCTTTGACCACGGGGCGCAGGCCCGAGAGCACGTCCATGGTGGTGCCGGCGCGGGGACCCTCGTCCGTGTCGACGAGGGTGTCGCCCTTGCGGCCCTTGACGGTCACCGGAACGATCTCGCGGGCGAAATTGCCGGCGGCGATGGCGGCCAGTGCCAGCTCGTGGGAGCGGACGGCGAAGGCGTCGCAGTCCTCGCGGGAGGTGCCGTAGACGCGGGCCACTTCCTCAGCGGTTTCAGGCATCGAATAGGTGGCCTTGCCGCCGCGGGAGTACTCGCCGGAGAGGAAGGCGGGGTTGGGGAAGCGCCAGCCGATGGAGGTGTCGTAGGACTCCCCCGGCTTGGCAAAGGCCTTCTCCGGCTTGGCCATCACCCACGGCGCCCGCGACATGGACTCCACGCCACCGGCCACCACAATGTCGGCGGCACCGGCCTTGATCATGTGGGAGGCCATGGTGATGGCGCTCATGCCCGACGCGCACAGCCGGTTCACGGTGATGCCGGGGACGGAGTCGGGGAATCCGGCCAGCAGCCACGCCATCCGGGCCACGTTGCGGTTCTCCTCACCGGCACCGTTGGCGTTGCCGAAGATGACCTCGTCGACGTCGGCCGGGTCGACTCCGGCGCGCAGCACGGCATCCCGGACGGTCAGGGCGGCGAGGTCGTCCGGGCGGACACTGGAGAGGGCACCGCCGTAGCGGCCCACCGGCGTGCGGACACCGCCCACCAGGAAGGCTTGTGGAGAGGAAGATTCAGCGGCCATGCGAACACCCTTCAAACGATTCGTAAGGCGGGCACCATCGTCCCGCCGCACCCCGGCCGCCAATTTACCGACCGTTCGTTCTATAAATATTCCATGCCGGCGCCGGGCCGGTCAACCACCACGCCAACTGAGTAACAGTTATCGCACGCTCCGAGCCTCGGAACGTGCGATAACTGTCACCTAGTGGTGTGTCTCCAAAATAGTTAATGACTTTGGGTTTAGGCTGGGATCATGTCGAATCCAGCACCCGCCCTGGCCCTTACCGACGCCCAGCGCACCGTCCTGGAAGCGCTGGCCGCATCCCAGGTGGCCTCCCACCGGGAGGTGCAGCGGGCGCAGGTTCTGCTGATGGCCGCCGAGGGCCTGGCCAACGAGTGGATCGCCCGGGTGGTGGGCATCACCCCGGGCACGGTGCGCTCCTGGCGTACCCGCTTCGCCGAGGAAGGCCTGACCAAGCTCGGGAAGGTGCGTGGCGGGCGGGGACGCAAACCGGTGATCCCGCAGTCGACGATCGACGAAATCGTTGAGCTGACACAGAACTCAAAGCCTGAGGGACACACGCATGGTCGGTGCGCACCATGGCCGCGAAGACCGGGGTCTCCCCGGCGCAGGTGCAACGCATCTGGTCTGCCCGCGGGTTGAAACCGCATCTGGTGAAGACCTTCAAACTCTCCACGGACCCGAAGTTCGAGGAAAAGCTCATCGACGTGTGCGGACTGTATTTGAACCCACCGGAGAACGCGATCGTGTTCTGCATGGACGAGAAGACCTCCATCCAGGCCCTGGACCGCTCCCAGCCGTCGTTGCCGATGACCAGGGGGCGGGCCGGGACGATGACCCACGACTACAAGCGCAACGGAACCACCACGCTCTTCGCGGCCCTGGAGGTCGCAACCGGAAAGGTCATCGGCTCCTGCGTTCCCAAGCACCGCCACGATGAATTCCTGGTGTTCCTGAAAACCATTGAAAAGGAAGTCCCGGCCGGCCTTCAGATCCACCTGGTCATCGACAACTACGCGACGCACAAGCATGCGAACGTGAAGGCGTGGCTGGCCAAACACCCACGGTTCCACCTGCATTTCACCCCGACCTCATCCTCGTGGTTGAACCTGGTGGAGCGGTGGTTCAGGGAGTTGACGGAGAAGGCGCTACGCCGTGGGGTCTTTCATTCAGTGCCTGATTTGATTGCGAAGATCGAGGAATACATCGAGGTGAACAATGCCGACCCGAAGCCTTTGGTGTGGACCGCGGATGCGGAGTCGATCCTGGAAAAAGTGGCTCGTGGCCGGGTTGCGCTCCAAGCCGTCAAGCAAAACTGAGACACTACACTAGTTGGGCGGGCGGAAGACTAGCTGAAGAGCTCGCTCTTGGGCTCGTTGTTCTTGACCTTCTGCCAGCCGAGCCAAAGCACGACGGCGAAGAACGGGATGGTGGCAAGCGTCCACAGACCCAACAGGAAGACCTCGCCGGTGGCCTTGTCGGTCATGGTGTCGAAGCCGATCAGCACGGTGATGGCCAGCAGCGCAATCAGTCCCACCCAGCTGGTCCACGGGGATCCCGGCATGGGCAGCGAGGACACGTTGCCCTTCTTCTTGCGCAGCATGATCTGGCTGGCAAAGATGGACCCCCAGGTGAAGATCACGCCGATGGAGGCCGTGTTCAGCGCCAGGTCGAAGGCGTGCGAGCCACCCAGCCAGATGTTGAGCAGAATGCCCACCAGGTACACCGCGGCGATGCTCAGGATGGCGGCGTAGGGCACGTAGCGGGAAGACATCTTCGTCAACCACTGCGGCGCGTGGCCGTTGTTGGCCATGGTGCGGAAAATGCGGCCAATCGAGTACAAGCCGGAATTGCAGGAGGACAGGGCCGCGGTGATGACCACAAAGTTCATCACCGAACCCACCCAGCCCAGACCCATCGCGCCGAACACGGTCACGAACGGGCTCTCGCCGGACTTGTAGTGGTCCGAGGGCATCAGCATGGCCAGCAGAGTCACCGAGCCAACGTAGAAGACCACAATGCGGACGACGACGGCGCGGATCGCCTTGGGCACCTCGCGGGCCGGGTCCTGCATTTCGCCGGCGGTGATGCCGACCAGTTCGATGGCGTTGTAGGCGAAGATCACCGCGTTCAGCACCAGGATCATCACCAGGCCGCCCTTGGGGAACATGCCGCCTTCAGCACTGAAGAGGTTGCCCACCGAGGCGTGGCGGTCGCCCACCTGGGCGTTGGTGACCACCATGAAGGTGCCCACCGCCAGGAAGGCCACAATGGCTCCCACCTTCAGGCACGAGGCCCAGAACTCAAACTCGCCAAAGGCCTTGACGCTGAGCAGGTTCACGGCCACCAGGAGCACCAGCGCGCAGATGGCGCTGGCTTCCACGGGGACGCCGGGGAAGAAAAATTGGAAGTACAGGCCAATGGCAATGAGCTCGGCAATGCCCGTCATGGCCCAGTTGATGAAATACATCCAGCCGGAGAGGAAGGCGCCCTTCTTGCCGAAGAGCTCGCCCGCATAGGAGACGAAGGAACCGGAGGTCTGCCGGTACATGATCAATTCACCCAGGGCACGCATCAGCAGGTAGGCGATCACACCGGCGATGGCGTAGGAGAACACCAGTGCGGGGCCGGTGGAGGCCAGCCGTCCGCCGGCGCCCATGAACAGGCCGACGCCGATGGCGCCACCCATGGCAATCATCGTGACATGGCGGCGGGAGAGGGTGCGCTTGTAGCCCTCCGCTGTGATGGAGCCCGAATCAAGATCGGCGGCGTTGCCGAGATCGGTGCCCTTGGACAGTTGGTCAGTCGACGGTTGGCTCATGCAAAATCCTTAGATCGTGGGGCGGCCCGCCGCGTCCAACCGCCTTCGTAGGGCAGAGCGACCGTTCGGTGGGCCGCGTCTACTTTACCCCTTTAATTCGGCGTCGTGCTCCGCATCACACCGTACTGGCCGGTACGGCGTCCGGGATCAGGGACCCTGATTGAAGCTCCACGAGCCGTGCCCCGCCCTGCCCGTCGAACCAACGGCGGAGCGCACGATCGTGGCTGACCAGCACCAATGCTCCGTCGAAGTCGGCAAGCGCCTGCTCCAATTCGCCCACCAACAGCGGGGCCAGGTGGTTGGTGGGCTCGTCCATTAGGATGGTGTCGTGTTCGACGGCGAGCAGCCTGGCCAGCGCAAGACGCCGGCGCTGGCCGGCGGACATCGAGCCGACCGGCAGGTGGAAATCGCTCGTCTTGAACAGGCCTAGGCGGAGCAGCCTGTCCGCCAGCTCATCGATGTCCCCCACCATGCCCGCCAGGAAGGCCGGCAGCAGCCGCTGGTGCGGATGGGCCGGGGCATGCAGCTCCTGCGGCAGGTATCCCACGGCACCGATCCGCTGGACGGATCCGCTGTCCGGCGTCGCGGCCCCGGCCAGCACGTCCAACAGGGTCGATTTGCCGGCGCCGTTGGGTCCGGCAACCATCACCTTTTCCCCGGGGCGGACCTCGAAGAAGGGTACATGCAGCCGCCGCGCCACGGATACGTCGCGGGCCTGGATGGAAAACTCCCGGGCAACCACCCGCGGGCCCGCGGCGGATCCTGCTTCGGGTCCTGCTTCAGGCCCGGTTTCGGCTCCACCGCCGGAGCCGCTGCCGGGAACGGAGAGGTGCAGCGGCTCGGGCGGGCGCGGCACGGGGTTTTCCTCAAGCCGCCGCACCCGCTCCTGGGCGTTGCGGACCCTGGACGCCGCAGCCTTTTCCCAGGTGCCGGCCTTGAATCCGAAGGCCATCTTGTCCCCATCGCGGCGGCGGCCGTAGCCCAGCTTCGTCCTGATGGTCTCCGCCTGCAGGCGCTCGGCCGCCAGCTCATCCTGCCACTGCTGGTAGTCCTGCTCCCAGCGGGCCCGTGCGGCGGCCTTTTCACCCAAATAGCCCAGGTAGCCGTTGCCGAAGCGCTCCACGGAGCAGGTGTCGCCGTCGACCTCGATCACCGTGGTGGCCACGCGCAGCAGGAACGTGCGGTCGTGCGTGACGGCAACCACCGTGCCGCGGTGCGCGGCAAGGCGGGCCTCCAGCCAATCGGCGGCGTCCGCGTCCAAATGGTTGGTGGGCTCGTCCAGCAGCATGATGGGCGGCGGATCCGCCAACAGCGCGGCCAGGGCCAGGCGCTGCCGTTCACCGCCGGAGAGGGAGTCCAGCGGCCGCGTCCTGTCCAGACCTTCCAGACCCAGATGCCCCAGGGCGGAATCCAGGCGGGCGTCCACGGAGTAGCCCTCGCGCAGCGCAAACTCATCCTGCAGCGAGCCGTACTCTTCACCAACGTCGGCGCCGGCCGCGAGCGCGTCGGCTGCCGCGCGCAGACGCGCCTCAAGGTCGCGGAAGTCCGCCAGGGCGTTGTCGATGAAGTCCGCGATGGTGGATCCGAGCGGTGCCTCGGGGACCTGGGCCAGGTACGCCACGGGTCCCTCAACGATGACGGAGCCGCCGTCGGGCTCCTCCAGGCCGGCCATCAGGCGCAGCAGGGTGGACTTGCCGGCACCGTTCTCGCCGATGATGGCGACGTGTTCGCCGGGCGCGATGTCCAGCTCGACGCGGTCCAACAGCAGGCGGTCGGCATAGCCGTGCGAGAGGCGTTCAAGTGAAAGATGTGTCATGGCATGTCCTTGGGCCGTGGTGGCCAGTGAGGTGGTTTCGGCATCGCCCGGCGGGCACACTCGTGGGTGCAGGCGGGCGGATCGGGCGAAAGCGCGTCACATCTTCACCCCTCCAGACTCGCGCACGGCCCCAAACGCGTCAAGTTCTTCCCTCCCGGCCGGGTCGTTGGGCAGACTGTGGGGATGGCGTATTCCCTGCAGATTGTCGTTGATTCAGTCAATTCCCACGGGCAGGCCGATTGGTGGGCCGAGACGCTGGACTGGGCCGTGGAGCCCACGGACGAGGCCTTCATCCGCTCGATGGTGGCCCAAGGGTTCGCCACCGAGGCGGACACCCTGGTGCACAACGGTGCGCTCGTCTGGAAGGACGGGGCCGCCATCCGCCCCCGGGACCAGCTGGGCAGCAACGGCCGCGAGCGGATCCTCTTCCAGTCGGCACCGGAGGGCAAGACCGTCAAGAACCGGGTGCACTGGGATGTCAGGCTCGACGGCGGCGACAAGGACGAGGTGTGTGCGGCCCTTCAGGCGCGCGGAGCCACCTTCCTGTGGACGGCCAGCCAAGGGCCACACAGCTGGCACACCATGGCCGATCCCGAAGGCAATGAGTTCTGCATTTCCTAAGCTTCGGCACCGGGTCTCGACAGGCTCGACCACCGGACTTGGCGATCGACCGAGGCCGCTTGCGGCCGCGCGGAGATCCCGGCGCGGGCCCAGATAGTCCCCGGCCACCGCCGTCGCGAATTCATGGCGCACATAACGTGGTCTTGCCGCGGCCAAGGCCACCGGATCCGCGCCATGGATTCAGCCGCCGGTCCCGCCGCAGCGTTATGCGAGCAGCGGGAGCGATTGGGGAGCTTGCGAGCCGTGGGAGGGCCTGGGTGGGCCCACAGCCGCGAGGACCCCACGGGGAGCTTGCGAGCCGTGGGAGGGCCTGGGTGGGCCCACAGCCGCGAGGGCCCCACGGGGAGCTTGCGAGCCGTGGGAGGGACTGGGTGGGCCCACAGCCGCGAGGGCCCCACGGGGAGCTTGCGAGCCGTGGGAGCGGCTGGGGATAAACTCGTTGCGTGAGCACAACTAACCCCGCAGCGGGCGTCCCGGCCAAGGTTTCCGACATTTTCGACCCGCAGCGGTGGCGGCTTGTGGGCGGCTTCGAGGCGCTCGAGGACATCTCCTACCACCGCGCCGTGGAGCGCGACGACGCCGGCGCCATTGTGCGCGACCTCCCCACAGTGCGCATCGCCTTCAACCGGCCCGAGGTCCGCAATGCCTTCCGCCCCGGCACCGTGGACGAGCTCTACCGCACCATGGACCACGCACGGATGACCCCGGATGTCGCCACCGTGCTGCTCACCGGCAACGGCCCCTCCCCCAAGGACGGTGGCCATTCCTTCTGCTCGGGCGGCGACCAGCGCATCCGCGGCCGCGATGGCTACAAATATGCCGACGGCGAGACCACCGAAACGATCGACCCCGCCCGGGCCGGACGCCTGCACATCCTGGAGGTGCAGCGCCTGATGCGCACCATGCCCAAGGTGGTTGTCGCCGTCGTCAATGGCTGGGCGGCCGGCGGCGGGCACAGCCTGCACGTGGTGGCGGACCTGACCATCGCCTCGCGCGAGCACGGCAAGTTCAAGCAGACGGACGCCACGGTGGGCAGCTTCGACGCCGGCTACGGCTCCGCTCTGCTGGCCCGCCAGATCGGCCAGAAGGCCGCCCGCGAGATCTTCTTCCTGGCGCGCGAATATTCCGCCGACGACATGTACCGGATGGGCGCCGTCAACGAGGTGGTGGCCCATGCCGAACTGGAGAACACCGCGCTGGAGTACGCCGCGGACATCGCCCGCCAGTCCCCGCAGGCCATCCGCATGCTCAAGTTCGCCTTCAACCTGGCCGACGACGGTTTGGCCGGCCAGCAGGTCTTTGCCGGCGAGGCCACGCGCCTTGCCTATATGACGGATGAGGCGGTGGAGGGCAAGGAGGCCTTCCTCGAAAAGCGCGATCCCGATTGGTCCTCCTTCCCCTACTACTACTAGGCGCCGAGCATGAATCTTGAGAATGTACTGAAGGCGCTGGCCGACGCCCTGGCCGGCGAGGGCCCTGCCGTCCAGCTGCAGCCCGGCGACGGTCCCGGCGCCGAACCCATCATGACGCTGATTCCGCAGGAGGACCTGGCGCTGGGCTTCGGCGGAACCCTCGACGGCGAGATTGCCGCCGTCGTGGCCACCTCCGGCTCCACCGGGACGCCCAAGCGGACGCTGCTCGGCGTCGAGGCCCTGGCCGCCTCCTCCGTGGGCACGGCCATCGCGCTCGGCGGCGAGGGGCAGTGGCTGCTGGCACTGCCCGTGCACTATGTGGCGGGCCTGCAGGTGCTGGTGCGCTCGCTCTTTGCCGGCACCCGGCCCTGGGCCATGGATCTGAGCCGCGGCTTCACGCCGGAGGCCTTCACCGCGGCCGCGGGCGAGCTCACGGACAACATCCGCTACACCTCCCTGGTGCCCACGCAGCTTGCCCGGCTGCTGGACAACCCCTCCGCCGAGACGCTGGCCGTGCTGCGCCGCTTCAATGCCGTGCTGCTGGGCGGTGCCCCCGCCAGCCGCGCCCTGCTGGATGCGGTCCGCGATGCCGGGGTCCGCGTGGTGACCACCTACGGCATGAGCGAGACCTGTGGCGGCTGCGTGTACGACGGCGTTCCGCTGGAGGGCGTGCAGGTTGCGGTCCGCGATGGCCGGGTCTGGCTGGGCGGGGACGTCCTGGCCAGCGGCTACCTGAGCGCGCCGACACTGACCGCTGCCTCCTTCACCACCGACGGTCCCGGTTCGGCTGGTTCCGGTGAAGATCCGGTGCGCTGGTACCAGACCGGGGATCTGGGCGAGCTCGACGCCGAGGGCCGGCTCACGGTGCTGGGCCGGGTGGACGATGTCATTATCACCGGCGGGCTCAAGGTATCTGCCCATGTGGTGGCCGAGGCCTTGGAGGCCCTTCCCGGCGTCCGCGCGGCGTTCGTGGCCGGCGTGCCGGATGAGCAGTGGGGCCAGCGCGTGGCCGCCGCCATCGCCGTCGACGGCGCGTCGGAGACGACCTATGCCGCCACCAAGTCCGCCATCAAGACCGCCGCCGCCAAAGTTCTCGATGCACACGCCGTGCCCAAGACGCTCCTGGTGCTCGATGCCCTGCCGCTGCTGGCCAGCGGCAAAGCGGACCGGACCGTCCTGGGCACATTGCTGGCCGCCGAGTCGGCCTTCGACACCGCCGTTCCCGACACCGCCGAAGGAGCCTAGCCGTGGCCACTGCCGGTCAATGGATCCAGGGTGCGCGCCTGCGGACGCTGCCGATTGCCATCGCCCCCGTGGTGATTGGAACGGCCGCCGCCTACGACCTGGGCGGCTTCCACTTGTTGAACGCCATCCTGGCCACCGTCGTCGCGCTGTTCATGCAGATTGGCGTGAACTACGCCAACGACTACTCCGACGGCATCCGCGGCACGGACGAGGTCCGGGTGGGCCCGCTGCGGCTGGTGGGCTCCGGCGTCGCGAAGCCTCAGCAGGTCAAGCTGGCCGCCTTCGCCTCGTTTGGCGTGGCCATGCTGGCCGGGCTCGCCCTGGTGGTGCTGAGCCAAACCTGGTGGCTGCTGCTGGTGGGCATCGGCTGTGTGCTGGCCGCCTGGGGGTACACCGGCGGCAAGAACCCGTACGGCTACATGGGCCTGGGCGACGTCTTTGTGTTTGTCTTCTTTGGCCCGGTGGCGACGCTGGGCACCACCTACACGCAGGCTGGGCAGATCAGCCCGGCCGCGGTCGTGGGCTCCATCGGCACCGGGCTCATCGCCTGTGCACTGCTGATGGCCAACAACGTCCGCGACATCCCCACGGACACCGAGGTGGGCAAGCGGACCCTGGCCGTGCGGCTGGGCGACAAGCGGGCGCGGCTGAGCTACGTGCTGATGCTGGCGGTGGCCATCCTGCTGGTGCTGGTCCTGGTGCCGGCCAAGGGCTGGATGCTGCTGGTCCTGCTGCTGATCCCGGCGTGCCTGATGCCCAGCTGGCTGGTGCTCAAGGGCAAGAAGCGCAAGAGCCTGATCCCGGTGCTGAAGCAGACGGGCCTGATCAATCTGGGCTACGCCGGCCTCTTCGCCGCCGGGCTGGTGCTGACGGTTGTAACGCGCTAAAGCCGGCCCGGCAGCCGGCCGGTCCAGTCCTCAAAGCGGGCGACGGCGGCAGGGGCACCTTCGACGTCGATCAGGGCCGCCCTGCGCCGGCCCGAGGCGGCGAGGACCAGCTCCACGACACCGCCGGAGACCGCCACCGTGTCCTCCCCCTTGCGGACCAGCCGGCGTTCCCCGCCCGGGACCACCAGCACCACGCCCACGGGGCTGGTGCGGAAGGCCCTGCGGGCCAGGAACGGCAGGGTGCGCCAGAGCGCCTGCAGCTGCCCCTGAGGCAGTTCCCGCGGCGCCACAGGGGCCGGTCCGCCGCGGCGCAGGTCCTCGTGGTGGAGGGTGTATTCGAGCACCTGGCCGGCATCGCCCAACCAGCTGAACGGATTCAGCGCGGACGTGCCGCCGGCAAAGCGTTGGAGCAGCTCCGCATAGCCTTCGGCCGTCCGGGCCTGCCCGCAGAGCCGGCCCAGATGGCGCTCCTGGCCCGGCTGCGCCCGCCGGAGGGCATCGGCCGCCCGGAGCCAGGGTGTGTGCTCGCGCTGGACCAGATGGGCCAGCAGGCGTCTGGCGTCCCACCCCGTGCACAGTGTTGGTGCATCGGGATCCGCCCAGCGGAAGGATTCCACCAGGGCCGCCCGTTCAATCTCGCCCCATGCCATGGCGTGCCCCTGCCTCGATCGCCGCTGTTGACTTCTCGCAATCCACCCCGTGGCGGGGCGGAGCGGGATGGGATGCCGGCACGTGCGGCGAGGGGCCGCTGCGCCCCTGCACCCCCGGTGCCTGCTGGCCCGTGCGCCTACTGGCCGAGGAACTCGCGGGGCACCTGTGCGGCATCCGCGGCCGGCGCCGCAGTGCCCATTGTGGGGGCCGTGTTCCTGGAGGCTGCATTCCTGGGGGCGGCGTCGGCGTCGATGGCCACGCCCGGATTGCTGTCAACCAGGGCATCCTCGGCGTCGGCGTCGGCCAGCTCGGTGGCGCTGCGCACGGGCTTGGCGTTGCCGGAGAAGCGGTGGCGCAGCTGCTCCGTGGCGGCATCGCGCTGCTTGCGGAAGAACAGGTAGCTCAGGCAGAACGCGATGATGGCGGCGAAGACGACGGCCAAGATGGGGCCTAGGCCCAAAAACAGGAAGAGCACGAACAGCGGCACGAAGAGCGCCGCACGGATCAGGAAGTACTTGAAAAAGGCCACACTCCCAGTTTACCGGCTGAACCTGAGCGCCCGCCGATGGGGCCGGGGATGGGCACCGGCGATAGAATTAGGCATGGTTTTCCGATACCTTCTGGTCATCTTTTTGGTGGCCCTGTACATCTACTGGCTGATCGATTGCCTGCGCAGCGACCCGGCGGATGTCCGCAGCGTGCCCAAGCCCGTGTGGCTGGTGGTGGTCGTTCTGCTGCCCGTCATCGGATGGGCCCTCTGGTACTTGCTGGGCCGGCCGCAATACGCGGACACGGCCCCCGCCGGCGGCCCGGGCCGGCTGGGCCCCTTGACCGGCGGCCGCGGCCCCGGACCCGTGGCGCCCGACGACGATCCCGAGTTCCTGCGCAACCTGGCCGTCCGGCGCCACCAGCAGGAAGAAGCCGAGCGGCTGCGCAAGCTCAAGGCGGAGCTGGACGCCCGCGAGGCCAAGCTGCGCGAGCAGCACCCCGACGCCGGCGCCGGCCCGAAGAACTAGGCAGCCAGGCAGGCCCCCCACAACTGAGGCGCGGCAACTGCTGAAAATCCGCGGATTTTCAGCAGTTGCCGCGCCTCAGTTGTATGAGCGGGAGCGTGTGCTAGGGTGTGTCTCCTAATCAGTGGTTTTGCGGTTTGGCATGATTGATGGGTGCCTTCTCGCTATTCCGTGTTGTCCGATGCCCAGTGGGAGTCCATTGCCCCGTTGATGCCCGATTCGTCGGGGAAACCGGGCCGACCCTTCAACGACCACCGGCTGATGACCGAGGGCATCATCTACCGCTACCGGGCAGGGATCCCATGGCGTGATCTCCCTGCCTATTTCGGGTCGTGGAAGACCGTGTGGAAGCACCACCGCCGCAACGCCGCCAACGGGACCTGGGACAAGGTCCTGGCGGCGTTGCTGACCCGCGCGGACACGGCCGGGCTGATCAACTGGGAGGTCTCGATCGACTCCACGGTCAACCGTGCCCACCAGCACGGCACGAACCTGCCCCGCCACACAGGGGGACCTGTCGAATTACAGGAATCTGCTCGACGAGCCTGAGGACCATGCCATCGGCCGGTCCCGCGGCGGGCTGACCACCAAGATCCACGCCCTGGTGGATGGCAACATGCGTCCCCTGGTCCTGCTGCTGGGGCCGGGCCAGGGCGGGGACTCGCCGATGTTTGAGAACCTCATGGAGGCCCTGAAGGTAGAAAGGCCCGGTCCCGGCCGGGCCCGCACCCGCCCGGACCGGGCCATGGCCGACAAGGCCTATTCCTCCAAAGCAATCCGGGCGTACCTGCGCGGGCGGGGCATCGAGTGCGTTATCCCGGAAAAGGACGACCAGAAGGCCAACCGGAAACGCAAGGGCTCCGCCGGGGGACGCCCCGTCAGATACGACAGGGACGCCTACAAACGGCGCAATGTGGTCGAGCGCAGCTTCAACACCCTCAAGCAATGGCGGTCCCTGGCCACCCGCTACGACAAACTGGCCCTCACCTACCGCTCAGCGGCCGTCCTGCACGCCGTCGTCATCTGGAGCGCCGCATTGGGAGACACGCCCTAGTTCCCGACGCCGGCGTAGGAGTGCAGGCCGGAGAAGTAGATGTTCACGATGGTGAAGTTGAAGATCACGCACAGGTAGCCCACGATCGACAGCCAGGCCGCGCGCGTGCCGGTCCAGCCGCGGGTGGCGCGGGCGTGCAGGTAGCCGGCGTAGACCACCCAGATGACAAACGTCCACACTTCCTTGGTGTCCCAGCCCCAGAAGCGGCCCCAGGCCTTTTCGGCCCAGATGGCGCCGAACATCAGGGTCAGCGTCCAGCCCACGAAGGCGATGGCGTTGATCCGGTAGGACATGTTCTCCAGGCTGAGCGCGGTGGGCACCAGGCGCATGAACGTCAGCTTGTCCGCCTTGCCGGTGGCCAGGGAGGCCTCGCGGCGGGACTGCACCAGCTGGAGCACCGACATGGCGAAGGTCAGCGTGAACAGGGCCGAGGACATGACGGCGATGGAGACGTGGATGACCAGCCAGTAGCTCTGCAGTGCCGGCACCAGGTGCCCGG
This sequence comes from Pseudarthrobacter sp. P1, assembly GCF_050156935.1. Taxonomy (NCBI): domain Bacteria; kingdom Bacillati; phylum Actinomycetota; class Actinomycetes; order Micrococcales; family Micrococcaceae; genus Pseudarthrobacter; species Pseudarthrobacter sp. P1. Next base: position 2,503,406 of record NZ_CP189584.1, read on the forward strand.
CGGGGGTCCAGAAGGCCACCGAGGCGGCTGTCAGCATGATCAGGACCAGTCCGACGACGAACGTGCCCAGGAAGCGCAGGTCGCGGCGGGTGAGCACCAGCAGGAACACCGCGGCAACCACAAAGCCGCCGGTGCTGCAGAACTCGTACATATTGCCCCACGGCACGCGCCCCACGGCGATGCCGCGGGAAAGCACCCCGGCGCCATGGATGACGGCGGCCAGCGCGGTCAGGGCCACTGCCACGCGGGCGGCCACGCGGCGCTCGGCACCGTAGCGCATGGAATCGCCGGCCGTCTGGGCCTCGACGGCACCGGCGGTGCCGTGCAGCTTGCTGCTCGGACGCTGGACGCGGCCCTCGGGCCCCTCCAGCGCAGCCTCCTCCAGCCCGGCGTCGTCCGCACGGGCAACGTCGTCGTCAGCGCCGGCACCCACGCGGGCGGGCACCTTCCGGGCGGCGGCCTGCGTGCTGGCGGCCAGCACGGCCTTGGTGGTCTTGGAAAAGCTGACCAGGTCCCAGGCGAAGGCAATGAACGCCACCGCATAGGCCAGGGCGGCCAGGAACATGAACCGTTCGCTGAATTCAGCCATGGTCAGATTGATAGCCGGCATTACTGGTCCTTACTTACCGTGGTGCTGCCATGCGCAGCCGTGGAGGTTGTTGGGTTGTCCCCTGTGCCATTGTCCGCTCCAGCTGTGCCCGGCACCAACCACTTGGCCCGCAGGGCCTTGCCCAGGGCCGTGGATTCGCCGGCCAGCCGGTGGTCCTCGCCGCGGGCCAGCAGCCCATATTCGACCATGGTCCGCCCGTCGGGGTGGTTGCCGGTGCGCACCCAGACGCGGCGCCGGTTGAAGAAGAGCGAGGCCATCAGGCCCAGCAGGGCCAGGACGCTGAAGACCAGCACCATCCCCTGGCCCGGGTCGTGGCGGATGTCCAGGGCGACGTAGCGCTTGATCCCGTCGAAGCTGATGCTGCCCTTGCCCTCGGGCAGCGTGTACGAGCCGCCCGGGGCCAGCACGATGCCGCCCGTGGCCAGATCGCGCCCGTTGAGCTGCGTCAGCCCCTTGGTGTCGAGGGTGAAGACGTTCTTCGGCACGCCCTTGTCCAGGCCCAGGTCGCCGTAGAAGGAGTTCAGGTTCAGCTGCGGGTTGAACGGGTCGGGGTCGGAGCCGAAGGCCACGCCCTTCTCGTCCACCAGCGCCGTCGGCAGGAAGAAGCCCACAAAACCCAGCTGGCTCGGCTTGGCGTCGGGGGCCTTGATCACCAGCAGCGAGGTGTAGGCGCCGTCGGTGGGGACGGAGACCACGGGTCCCTGGAAGGCGACCTTGCCGTCGCCGTCCTTGACGGTGACCACGGGGGCATAGCCGTTGCCGACCAGGTACAGGTTGGTGCCGCCCAGGGCGACGGGGTCGTTGACCTTCAGCGTCTGCGTCTGGGCCGGCGACGACGGCGAATCCTTGGTGGTCAGCGTTGCGTTGAAGTCCAGCGGCTGGCCGTAGTGGGCCTTGGATTCGCGGTCGAACTTGACCTCGAACTTGTCCAGCTGGACCGAGTACGGCGCCAGCTGGGTGGAATCGAAATTGGCGCCCGGGCTGAACGTGTCGTAGCCCACCAGGGTGTTGACGAACGTCTCGCCCTCCACCAGCACCCGCTGGCCGCTGTAGCCGAAGAGGCCGCTCACGGCCACTGCCACCAGCACGCCGATCAGGGAGGTGTGGAACACCAGGTTCCCGACCTCCTTGAGGAAGCCGCGCTCGGCCCCCACCGAGGGCCGGGCGCCGTCGGTGTCGCCGACCTCCACCCGGTAGCCGCGCGACTTGAGCACCGTGGCGGCGTCGCGGACGGCGGCCTGGGCGTCGATGCCGGCGTCCGCGGGGATCTCCACTGTGCCGTACTCGGGCAGCCGGGAGAGCCGCTTGGGGGTGCGCGGCGGCGCCGAGCGGATGGCCTTGAAGTGGATCTTGGCGCGCGGAACCACGCAGCCGATCAGCGAGGTGAACAGCAGCAGGTAGATGGCCGCAAACCAAGGCGAGGAGTAGACGTCAAAGAGCTTGAACCAGTCCAGGACGGGCCCGGTGCCGGGGTTGTCCTGCAGGTACTTGGTGACGTTGGACGGGTTGGAGGAGCGCTGCGGGAACAGGGACCCCGGCACCGCTGCCACAGCCAGCAGGAGCAGCAGGAACAGCGCGGAGCGCATGCTGGTCAGCTGGCGCCAGGCCCAGCGCAGGGTGCCTACAAAGCCCAGCTTGGGCAGCACGACGTCGTCGGTGCCTGTCGGCGTGGCGTCCGTGCGCCCGGCTGTGCCGGCGGCGGTGTCTTCGCTTTTCTTCTCCACTGGGGAGGACCCGTTCTTTCTCATCAGATTGGCATTTTCACTTCATTGGCGAACCAAAACTGGAGCTCGTTGATCCAGATGCCCCAGAGCCCGGTGACCATCAGCAGGCCCAGGACAATCAGCAGCCCGCCGCCGAAGAACTGCAGGCCGCGGCGGTGCGTGCGGAAGAAGGCCAGGGCGCCCAGTCCGCGCCGCACGCCCAGGGCGATCAGCAGGAACGGCAGGCCCAAGCCCAGGCAGTAGACAAAGGTCAGCACGGCACCCTTGGCCGCGCTGGAGCCGTCGGAGAAGGCCAGCGCCTGCACCGCGCCCAGCGTCGGGCCGGTGCACGGCGCCCAGCCCAGGCCGAAAGTCACGCCCAGCACCGGGGCGCCCCAGAGGCCGGCGGGGGGCTTGGCATGGACCTTGGCCTCGCCCTGGAACCAGCCCAGGCCACCGAGGAAGATGATGCCCAGGACAATCACGACGGCGCCCAGCACCTGGGTGACCCAGGCGGCGTCGGGCCCCTTGAGCCAGGCCCCGAGCTGGCCGAACACCGCGCCGATGAGCATGAACACCACGGAGAAGCCGAGCACGAACAGCCCGATGCCGGCCAGCATCCGCCCGCGCCGCTGCTTCTCCAGGTCGACGCCGGTCAGGCCGCTGACGTAGCCCAGGTAGCCGGGCACCAGCGGCAGGATGCAGGGGCTCAGGAAGGAGACCAGCCCGGCGAGCAGGGCCACGGGCATGGCCAGCAGCATGGAGCCGCTGAGCACGGTTTCGGCGAAGGGATTGTTCACGGCTGCACGGCGCGTCTACTGGTTTTCGGCCAGGGCGCTGGCGATGAGCGACTTCAGCGTGCCCTTGTCGGCCAGGCCCAGGATGCGGGCGCTGACGCGGCCCTTCTTGTCCAGGACCAGCGTGGTGGGCACGGCCGCCGGCGGGACGTACTTGGTCAGGGCCAACAGCACGCCACCGTCCTTGTCGGCCAGGGACGGGTAGCTGAGCTTGAAGTTGCGTTCGAAGGCCTCGGCCGTGGCGGCCTCGTCGCGGATGTTGACGCCGTAGAACGCGACGCCCTGCGGCTCGAATTCCTCGTACAGGGCCTGCAGGTCCGGCGCCTCCACGCGGCAGGGGGCGCAGGCGGCGTACCAGAAGTTGAGCACCGTGACCTTGCCGGCCAGTGACTTCGCGTCCACCGCGGTGCCGTCAAAGAGGGCGCCGGCGAAGGACACCGCGTCCTTGCGCTCGGCGGCGGCGTATTCGGTGACGGAGCCATCGCCGGCGATGTAGTTCTTGTTGTCCCCGGCATTGGCCTGCTGGGCCAGCGGGTCCTTGGCGGTGCAGGCGGAAAGCGCCAGCGCCAGGGCGGCGCCGGAGGCGGCCAGCAGGGAACGGCGGCTGAACTGGGTGCTCACTTGGTTGTCCACATCTGAAACGGGGGACGCTTTTCTACAAAGCGTCGAAAACTAGATTGTCTCGCATCCTGGCACATTTTCTCAAGCCCCGGGCGTGGTGGCCGCGCCGGGCAACAGCACCGCGGCGGGCTCCGAGTAGAGAACGTCCACAATCGTCTCGCCCTCAAAGACCAGCGTGGTCAGCGAGGCCAGGGTGCATTCGCGGTGCCGCGGATCGTGCCAGAGGCGCTTGCCCTCCGCGCTGCGGCGGGTGGCCCAGATGGGCAGCTGGTGGCTGACCAGCACGGCCTCGGCGCCGTCGCCGCCCAATTCGAAGGCACGACGGCGGGCATCGTGCGCCGCCGCCATCATGCGTTCGGCCTGGCGCACGTAGGGCTCGCCCCACGATGGGCGCAGGGGGTTGGCGAAATAGCGCCAGTGCCGGGGCTTGAGCAGCTCCGCCTTGGACACCTTCAGGCCCTCGAAGTGGTTCTCCGCCTCGATGATGCGCGCATCGGTGGTGATCTCCAGCCCCAGCGCGGCCGCCGTCGGCGCGGCCGTTTCCTGTGCCCGGGTCAGCGGCGAGGCCACCAGGTGGACCAGCTTGGCACCGGCCTTGGACTTGGCCAACAGGTGCTCCGCCACCATGTCCGCCATGGCATTGCCACGCTCGGACAGGTGGAATTCGGGCAGCCGTCCGTACAGGACGCCGTCGGGGTTGAAGACTTCACCATGGCGCAGCAGATGTACAAGGACTCGGGGCATGAAACCAAGTTTCTCAAAGTTGTGAACCAACCGGTTAATCAGGGAACTCCCAGCCTTGGTTCGAAAACTTTTCAAAAAAGTTTTGGTGGTCCGGGAATATTAGATGCAAACGCATGCTTGTACCCCGTGAAGGTCGATGAACAACCGGCCTGACAACCGTTAGCAACGCACACCCACAGGAGTACACATGAGCACCTCGATCGCCACCGAAACCACTGGACTGACCACCGGCACCTGGAACCTGGATGCCAGCCACTCCGAAATCGGCTTCTCCGTCCGCCACGCCGGCATCTCCAAGGTTCGTGGACGCTTCAACACCGCCACCGCCGTGCTGACCGTTGCCGAGACCCTCGAGGCCTCCACTGTCACCGCCACCATCGATGCCAACAGCTTCGATTCCGGCGATGCCAACCGCGACGGCCACGTCCGCGGCGCAGACTTCTTCGACGCAGAGCAGTTCCCCACGCTGGACTTCGTCTCCACCGGCATCACCGGCGACACCGAAGAGTTCAAGCTGGCCGGCGAACTGACCATCCGCGGCATCTCCAAGCCGGTTGTCTTTGACGCCGAGTTCAACGGCGTGGCCGTGGACCCGTACAACCTGACCCGCGCCGGTTTCTCCGCCAAGACCGTGATCAGCCGCAAGGAGTTCGGCCTGACCTACAACGCCGTGCTCGAAGCCGGCGGCATGCTCATCGGCGACAAGGTGGCCCTGACCCTCGACGTCGCCTTCGTCAAGGCCTAGTCCGGGTCCATGCCGGCCGGCCGCGCACAGCGCGCCGGACCGGCATCTTGGCGCGGCACACCAACGGCCGCCCCGCAGTATGGATTCCCTGAGGGGAGCCAGCTGCGGGGCGGCCGTTGGCATGTAGCAGCCATTGTCCTGTTCGTTGCCCTTTGGACGACCGGATGTACCTATGCAAGGGAAGGGGCCGGGGCTATCGTGTGAGCATGAGCACCCCCCATGAGAACCCAGGTCCCGAGCAGCCCGGCTCGCAGCCACCCGACGGTGGCTACGGTTCCCAGCCCGGCACAAACGCTCCACAGCCCCCTCCCCCCGGCTACCAGGCACCGCCGCCGGGCTACCAGGCACCGCCACCGGGCTACCAGGCACCGCCACCGGGGTACCAGCCTCCCCCGCCGGGGTACCAAGCGCCGCCGCCCGGATACCAGGCACCCGCACCCGGGTACCAGCAGCAGCCGCCTCCCTACCAGCAGCCCGGCGGCAGTGATTTCAAGTTCGAGATGCCCGCCGACATGCCGCACAGCATGAACGACGTGATGCCCAAGGGCGGCCTGTCCGGCATCTTCAGCACCACCGGCCTGCCCACGCTCCTGAAGGTTTCCTACATCCTGTGGCTGGTCACCGCCGGCTTCTGGCTGCTGGGGACCATCATCGGCTTCCTGATCTCACTGGTGACACTGAGCGGGAAGGGCATCATCCTGTCCATCATTTCGCTGGCGGTCATCGCGGCCATCGTGGTCTGCGCCATGAAGCTCAAGGAAGGCCTGCAGTGGCCGCGGATGGCGTTGACCGTCCTGGCCGTGGTCTCGCTGATCCTGGTCTTCGCCGGCGCCGGCGGAGTTGGCGTCATCGGCATCGTCGCCACCATCCTGATGTGGCTGCCGGAATCCACCGCGTGGATCAACTCGCGCAAGGGCTGGACCGGCTAGCATCCGCCGGCCACTGCGCCACGGGCCGCGGTAGGGTGGTTAAACCCCCGCCGCGGCCCTTGCATGTCCGGTGCGAAATCCGCAGTGTGCCCGTGCGCACCATGGGAGTGCAGAAGAGGAACACCGGCCATGACGAATCCCCAGGACCACCAGCCCACCCCGCCGCAGGACGGATCCGCCGCAATGCCCGCACCACCGGCGGCGCCGGTGCGGGGGACCTTCGGCGAAATCTCCCCCGGCGTCCCGCGCTACGGCCAGTACGCCCCGCCCGGCTACCAGCCGCCGTCGGCCGCTCCCGGCCCCGCGGGCTCCCCGACGGCAAACCCGGTCCCGGCACCCGGCGTCCATGCACCCGGTGCCCAAACCGGTTGGCCGGCGCCCGCCGCCGGCGCAGCCGTGCAGGCGCCGCGCCAGGTGCTGCTGGCCGTCCGCTTCATCAGGTTTGCCGGCATCATTTCGGCCATCGCCGCCGTGCTGGCTGTGTTCGCCATGTTCAATCCCGTGGTCCTGGCCGAAACCGAGCGGCAGCTGCGGGACATGGGTTTCACCGACACCTCCATGCTCCAGCCGGCCCTGCTGGTCTCCGTAGTGCTGACGGCCCTGAGCGTGCTGGTGTATTTCTGGCTGGCCAGCGCCATCGGCAAGGGCCACAATTGGGCGCGGATCACGGCAACCATCCTGGCGGGCGTGTCCCTGCTGTCCCTGCTGGTGCCCAGCGCCGTGACAGTCGTGCAGGTCCTCCTGGGCGCGATCGCCGTCCTGATGCTCTGGCGTGCGCCCGCCAAGGACTACTTCAAGCGTTAGCCGGCGCCCGGCAGGTCCTTGGGCAGCGCGCGCTCCAGATCCTGTTCCTGCGCGCGCTGGGCGTGGTAGGCCAGGATCTGCAGTTCGGTGGCCATGTCCACCTTGCGCAGCGTGACATTGTCCGGCACCTGCACCACCACGGGGGCAAAGCTGAGGATGCTGCGCACCCCGGCCGCCACCACACGGTCGCACATCTGCTGCACCGCGGCCGAGGGCAGCGCCAGCACCACCATGTTGGCGCGGGTGCGCTCCAGCACTGCCTCCAGGTCGGCCACGTCGGAGATCCGCAGCCAGCCCACCTCATTGCCGATCAGCAGCGGGTCCGCGTCCATCAGCGCCACCACGTCAAAGCCGCGGGATTCGAACCCGGCATAGCCGGCCAGGGCCCGGCCCAGGTTTCCGGCGCCGACAATGGCCACCCGCCATTCGTGGGTCAGGCCCAGGGCCTGGGCAATGTTCCGGCTCAAATGCGCGACGTCGTAGCCCACGCCCCGGGTGCCGTAGGACCCCAGATAGGACAGATCCTTGCGGACGTTGGAGGAGCCGACGCCGGCCGCCTCGGCCAGCGACTCGGAGGACACGCGTTCGGTGCCATCGGCCAGCATGCTGGTCAGGGCTCGGAGGTAGATGGTCAGCCGGGCCACTGTGGCAGCCGGAAGCTGCCGGGCGGCCCCCTCAGGCTGGCCGGGCGTAGCCTCTGATGTCCCCACGTAGCCTCCAAGGTTCCGGTGGCATAACCACTGACCGGCGGCGGTGGACGTGTCCCCACCACGCCGGAGTATCCTCCACTGTAGAACGCGGTCCGCCGGGCCACCAACTGGCGTCCAACGCCGCGGGGATTACGCCCGTGGGCCGGGGGCCGCCATCGCGGCCCGCAACACCGTCCGCAGCCGGACGGGGTCGATCTTCCAAAAGTCGCGCTGCACTCCATCCACCAGCACCACCGGAATCTCCTCGGCAAAGCGCTCGGCCAGGGCGGCGTCGTCGTCGATCGAGACCTCGGTCCAGGGCAGACCCAGCTCGCCGGTCACGCCGGCCACCACCTCGCGGGCGGCATGGCACAGGTGGCAGGACGCCTTGGAGACAAGGGTCAGGACCGGCACCCGAGCCGGGGCGCCGTCGTTCACGGGGAGATGCGTTTCCATGCTTCCACGGTAGCCCCGCCACGGGGCTTCCGTCACGGGACGGCGCACGGCATCCGGCCGGGGCGGCGGGGACGGGGCAACATGGCGTCCCTGTCCTCCACCGGTTGCCCGGATTGACTAGACTCGTCTCATGCCCGACGTGAACATGGAAAGTGCCGAGGACCGCTCGGTTACTCCGGAGCACCTCGGCGAAGCCGCCTTTTTTGATGTGGACAACACCCTTATGAAGGGCGCCAGCCTGTTCCACGTGGCGCGCAAAATGTACCAAAAGAAGGCCTTCACGCTCCGCGACGCCGCAGGGTTCGCCTGGAAGCAGGCCAAGTTCATCCTCCGCGGCGAGAACATGAAGGACGTCCACTCCGTCCGCGATGCAGCCCAGGCCTTTGCCACCGGCATCAGCTCGGACTTCATCAAGCAACTGGGCGAAGAGGTCTACGACGAGATGATCGTCTCCAAGATCTGGCCCGGCACCCGGGCCTTGACCGAACAGCACATCCGTTCGGGCCGGCAGGTCTGGCTGGTGACGGCCACGCCCGTGGAGGTGGCCAGCGTGATCGCCTCGCGTTTGCACCTGACCGGCGCGCTGGGCACCGTGGGCGAGGTGGAAGGCGGGCTGTACACCGGCCGTCTGGTCGGCGAGATCCTGCACGGACCGGCCAAGGCCGTTGCCATGACCGAACTGGCCGCGCGCGAGGGACTGGACCTGTCCCGCTGCTGGGGCTACAGCGATTCCTACAACGACATTCCGCTGCTGAATGCGGTGGGCCACCCGGTGGCCATCAACCCCGATGCCCGCCTGCGCCGCCATGCCCGGGACAACAACTGGCCGGTCTACGATTTCCGCTCCGGCCGCCGCGCCGCCACGGTGGGCCTGCGCGCCGCCACGGGCGCCGGCGTCGTCTACGGCCTGTGGAAGGGCCTGAGCCGGATGCGCGGCAAATAGCCCAACTGCCACATAGTTGGGCGCGTAGACAGAAATGCCCGCCGCCTTTCGGCAACGGGCACTTCATGCGCAATATGCTCGAAGAAGTATTTCTACTTCTTGTTGCGGCGCTGGTGGCGGGTCTTGCGAAGCAGCTTGCGGTGCTTCTTCTTCGCCATCCGCTTGCGGCGCTTCTTGATTACTGAGCCCATACAGACCTCAAACTTTCATGACAACGTCACTACCGCGAGGTAGCCGTCTTCGAATTGGCTGACCGATCACAGGTATCGGTCAAAACCGAAAATGGATCCTTACTAGCGTACCGTCTCTAGGCAGTATGCGCCGAACCGGCGGAACCGTCGGTGGCGCCATGCTGCGCGGGGCCGTCCACCACGGCCTGCGCCAAATACGCCGCCACGGCCGATTCCGGCACCCGGTAGGACTTGCCAAAACGCACCGCCGGCAGCTGGCCGGAGTGGACGAGACGGTAGACGGTCATCTTGGACACGCGCATGACGCTAGCCACCTCGGAGACAGTCAAGAAGCTCACATTTGCGAAATTCTGCTCAGGCACCATCGCCCCGTTATCCTTCCCTGCCGGTTGCAAAGCCCCGCGGCCGCCGGTGCCCCAGCCATCGAACGCGCGTCCCAGTGCAACTCTAGAGGCACATGGGGCCAATGTGAAAGGATTTCCGGCCGGCCGACGCGCGCACCGTTGGGCGCGCTGTTGGGCGCTCTGGTGCGCCGCGGAGCCTAGCCCCGGGCACGCTCCCGGCGGACGCGGGCGCTGCGGGCCAGGTGGTCCAGCACCGTGGTGGTGACGTCCCATTCCATGCAGCCGTCCGTGACGCTCTGGCCGTAGGCCAGCTCGGCGGTGCCGGCGGCCACGTCCGCCACATCCAGGCTCTGAGCGCCGCCCATCAGGAAGCTCTCGAGCATGACGCCGGCGATGGCCGCGGTGGAGGGGCCGCCGGCCTCCAGCTGGGCGCCGATTTCCAGGGCCACCTCGGCCTGGCGGTGGTGGCTCTTGCCGGAGTTGGCGTGGCTGGCATCCACGATCAGGCGCGGGTTCAGCCCGGAAGCCGCCAGCTTGGCGGAGGCGGCGGCGACGTCGTCGGCCCCGTAGTTGGGGCCCTTGCGCCCGCCGCGCAGGATCAGGTGGGTGTCCGGGTTGCCGGCGGTGGCCACCAGCGCGGCCCGGCCGTCGCCGTCGATGCCTAGGAAGGACTGCGCGGCGCTGGAGGCCGAGCAGGCGTCCAGCGCCACCTGGAGGTCGCCGTCGGTGCCGTTCTTGAAGCCGATCGGCATGGACAGGCCGGAGGAGAGCTGGCGGTGGATCTGGCTTTCGGTCGTGCGCGCACCGATGGCGCCCCAGGTGACGAGGTCGGCCGTGTACTGGGGGCTGATCGGCTCCAGGAATTCGGTGCCCACCGGCATGCCCAGGGCCGCCACCCGGTGCAGGAATTCGCGTGCCATCCGCAGGCCGGTGGCGACGTCGTGGCTGCCGTCCAGGTGCGGATCGTTGATCAGGCCCTTCCAGCCCACCGTGGTGCGCGGCTTCTCGAAGTACGCGCGCATCACGATCAGCAGGTCTTCCTTGTGGCGCTCGGCCGCGCTGACCAGCCGGCGGGCGTATTCCAGCCCGGCCTTGGGGTCGTGGATGGAGCACGGGCCCACAATCACCAGCAGGCGGTCGTCCAGCCCGTCCATGATGGCGCGGACCTGGTCGCGGCCGCGTTCGACGACGGCGCCCACGGCCTCGGTCAGCGGCAGCTCCGCCGCCAGTGCGGACGGGGCCGGCAGCGGGGTGAACTCGCTGACCCGCAGGTTGGCGGTGGACGGGATCTGCTGGGCGGCCTCGGCGGCGATGGTGGGGTTCACGGTGTGCTTCCTGTTTTACTGGGCGGAGCGGGCCCTGGACAGAACCCGCCGGATACGGCGAAGGACAGAGAATGATCTCTGTCCTGTTGGCTCTGAAGGTGTGTGGATGCGTGTCAGTTAGACGCGGGCCCCTCCAGAGCCAACGAAAAATACGCATACCAACGGTTTGTCATAGCCACACCATAGACCCGCGTTTGCCGGGGCGGCAAATCGGCGCGTCACGAAGCGCTCCGTCAGGCCGCTGGTCCAGCCACGCCGGCCTCGCGGTAGTAGCCCTCGATGTGGGCGGTGACCAGCTCGCCGGCCCGCACGCCGTCGCCGGTCCTGATCGCGTCCAGCACGTCGCGGTGCTCCTCCTGCAGCCGCGCGGACGTGGCGGTCCAGTCCGGCAGATTGGCGGTGAGCGAACTCGCGTAGCCCTGGATGGCCGCCCGGAGGGAGCCCATCATGGCGCTGACGACGGCGTTGCCGGCCGCCGTGGCCAGCTCCACATGGAACGCGGCATCGAGCGCCAGGAACTCGTCGGCGTCGGCGCAGGAATCCATCCGCTCCAGCAATTCGGCGGCAACCGCCAGGGACGGCGCCCGCGCGTCGGCACGGGCAGCGGCCCAGGATTCCAGCAGCACGCGGGTCTGGACGATGTCCGCCACCGGGAAGTGCGAGGTGGCCACATGCAGGCGCAGTGCCGAGCCCAGCGCGGCCGTGGGGTCGGCGGTGATCACGGTGCCGGCGTCGGGCCCGGAACCCACGCCGGAGCGGACCACGCCCATGGCCTCCAGGATCCGGATGGCCTCGCGCACGGAGGCACGGGAGACCTCCAGTTGGCTGGCCAGTGCCCGCTCGGGCGGCAGCCGGCCACCGACCTTGAGTTCGCCGCCGGCCAGCTGCTCTTCGATCCAGGCCAAGACGAGTTGGTGGGTGCGCATACCTCAATAGTAGGGTTCGCGGCCTTCCCCGCAGGCCCCGCCGGGGACGCAAAATGGCGCCCGCGTCCGGGCCGGACACGGGCGCCATCTGATGGTGCTAAAAGTGCTGGTGGTGCTAGATCAGGCCCTGGGCCAGCATCGCGTCGGCAACGCGGACGAAGCCGGCGATGTTGGCGCCCATCACGTAGTTGCCCGGCACCCCGTACTCCTCCGCCGTGGCGGCGCAGTTGCTGTGGATGTTCACCATGATCTCGGTCAGGCGGGCCTCGGTGTGCTCGAACGACCAGGAATCGCGGCTGGCGTTCTGCTGCATCTCCAGGGCGGACGTGGCCACGCCGCCGGCGTTGGCCGCCTTGCCCGGGCCGAACAGGATGCCGGCTTCCTGGAAAATGGAGACGGCGTCGGCGGTGGAGGGCATGTTGGCGCCCTCGGCGATGGCGACGACGCCGTTCTTGACCAGGCGCACGGCGGCGTCGGCGTCGAGCTCGTTCTGGGTGGCGCAGGGCAGCGCAACGGTGGCGTTGACGTCCCAGACGGAGCCGCCCTCGACGTAGCTGACGGCCGAGCCGCGGCGGGCCGCGTACTCGCTGAGGCGTCCGCGCTCAACTTCCTTGATCTGCTTGAGCAGGGCCAGGTCGATGCCGGCCTCGTCCACGATGTAGCCGGAGGAATCCGAGGCGGTCACCACGTGGGCACCGAGCTGCTGGGCCTTGGCAATGGCGTAGGTGGCCACGTTGCCGGAACCTGAGACCGATACGCGCTGGCCATCGAAGGAGGAGCCACGGGTCTTGAGCATTTCGTTGGCGAAGAGCACCGTGCCGTAGCCGGTGGCCTCCGGGCGCACCAGCGAGCCACCCCAGGAGATGCCCTTGCCGGTGAGCACGCCGGACTCGTAGCGGTTGGTGATGCGCTTGTACTGGCCGAACAGGTAGCCGATCTCCCGGCCACCCACGCCGATGTCGCCGGCGGGGACGTCGGTGTACTCGCCGATGTGGCGGTACAGCTCGGTCATGAAGGACTGGCAGAAGCGCATGACCTCGGCATCGGACTTGCCGCGCGGGTCAAAGTCGGAGCCGCCCTTGCCGCCACCGATGGGCATGCCGGTCAGGGCGTTCTTGAAGATCTGCTCGAAACCGAGGAACTTCACAATGCCCAGGTACACCGAGGGATGGAAGCGCAGGCCGCCCTTGTACGGGCCCAGGGCGGAGTTGAACTCCACGCGGAAGCCACGGTTGATCTGCACCCGGCCGGCGTCGTCCATCCACGGCACGCGGAAGATGATCTGGCGCTCGGGCTCGCACAGGCGCTGCAGCACGGCGGCGTCAACAAATTCGGGGTGCTTGTCCAGCACCGGGCCCAGGCTTTCGAAAACTTCGCCAACGGCCTGGTGGAACTCGCGCTCACCGGGGTTGCGGGCCAGAACCTGGTTCTGGATGGCTTCAAGGCGTGTATCCATTGCTGTTCCTCACTATGTGGCGCCACGCGCGGCGCTGCAAATGGTTTCCAGTATTTTCGCAGTCATCCCACCACCTCGCCGAATCGTTTCCACAGTGTGAGACGGAATTTCCATCATCCGGCGCTGCCGGCGCCGTCTAGACCGCGTCCAGGCGGCGCAGCGCGCCGTCCGGATCGACGCCGTCGTCCTCGGCCGCCAGCAGCAGCAGCGAGCGCGCCTCTTCGTAGCAGGCCGAGCAGCCGGACAGGTGGGCGCGCAGGCCCGGATTGGCGTGGGGCGCATCGGCCAGCAGGAGCTCGATGTACGCGTCGATCTGGGCGAAGCAATCGTCACAGGAGAGCCAGGGCTCGGCGGCCAGGGTCAGCCGCTCCACCGTTTTCGGTGTGAAGTTCCGGCGGGACGCAGTCATGGGATCACCCTCGTTGTGGTTGGAGCTGGCAAATATCCGGCGAGCGCAAGATGCGCCCGAAGCCGGCCACGGGCGTCGTGGAGGGTCTTGTACAGGGCATTGCGGTTGGTCCCGAGCCGGTCCGCCAGGACGTCGATGGGCACCTCATCCACCAACAGGGCCAGGACCACCCTGTGCTGGTGCGCGGTGAGCGCCTGGTTGATGGCGGCGCCGACGGCCGCGGACAGCTCGGCGCCTTCGGCCAGCTGATCGGGCGAGGATCCCGGGGCGGCCGGCTCAGGCACCAGATCCAGCGGCACCTCGCGGTTGCGCCACATGGTGCGCCGGACCTCGACGGCGGCGTGCAGGATGCCAAATTTGTAGGCCCAGGTGGTGAAGCGGCTGCGCCCCTCAAAACTGGACAGCTTGCCCAGCACGGCGACCATTGCCTCGTCGGCGGCCTGGTTGACCAGCTCGTCCACCCGCACGGCGCCGATCGCCGGCAGCTGCACGTACATCTGCGAGACCTGGTGCCGGGCCGCCTTCACCAGGAGCTGGTGCAGCCGGACCAGTGCGTCCTCATGCCCCGGGCCCGGCGCACCCAGCAGGGCAACCCAGTCCTCCTGCACCGCCGCCGGGCGCACCGTCTGCGCGTCGGCCAGCTCGGGCCCGTCCAAGGCTGCCATCGGATCACTCCTGCCAGTGCGGTTCATCCAGCGGCCCGGCGATCCGGACCGCAAGTTCCGGCGGACAGCCCTTGTCGACCAAATTGAGCAGTTCGTGGATATCCACGCCGCGCGAGGCCGCCATCCGTGCCGCCAGAGTAGCCGGGAAGCCGGCGGTGAGCAGCAGCCGCTCGCGCCAGGCCACCGTCCCGTCCGGGTCGTCGCGGGCGGCTCCAGCCCCCGCCTGCAGTTCTCTTTGCATGTTCATACCTAGTTAGTGTCGCCGGGCAGCCGTCCCTTACCCCGGTAAGAACTTCCCGCCGGCTGCCACTAACCAACCATGACCACCACCAACTGCAGAAAAGGAAGTTCCATCATGGGCACCACCATTTCCCACCGGCTGCGTCTTCGGAGTGCGGCCCTGCTTGCTGTCCTGGCCCTGGTGGCCGGGCTGTCCACCGCGTGCTCGACGACGGCGTTGTCTCCGGCGGGGCAGGGCGTCGCGGAGGCGGCCGCGACCCACGGCCATGGCAGCTCCGACAACGGCAATTCCGGCAAGATCACCGCGGCACAGCTTGAGCTCCGGCTGGCGATGCGCTCGCTCTGGGCCCAGCACATGGAGTGGACGCGGTTGGCCGTCGCCGACTTTGCCTCCGGGTCCGCCGGCTTCGCCACCACGGCCGGGCGGCTGCTGCAAAACCAGACGGACATCGGCAACGCCATCAAGCCCTTCTACGGTGAGGCCGCGGGGAACCAGCTGGCCACCCTGCTCAAGACCCACATCACCGGCTTTGTCGCGCTCTTCCAGGCCGCGAAGGCCGGGGACCAGGCGGCGCTGGCCTCCGCGACCACGGCCGTCTACGGCAATGCCCAGGACATTGCCGATTTCCTCGCCGCGGCCAACCCCTAGGACTGGCCGCGGGACATGATGCGCTCCATGATGAAGGACCACATCGACCTGACCATCGTCTATGGCAGTGATGAGCTCACCGGCAAGTATGCCGACTCCATCACCGTCTACGGCACGGCCGAGTCGCACATGGCCATCATGGCCGACGAGCTCAGCGACGGCCTCATCAACGCGTTCCCGAAGATGTTCCGCTGACGCCTAAGGGCGCACGCCGCACCGCGGGCCGGGTCCGCGGTGCGCTGCGCTGTGCGCGGCTATTCCTTGCGGCGCCCGAACTTCGGCTTGGGCAGGTTGGCCAGCAGGTCGGCGGCCTTGTTGGCGGCCCGGCCCACGCTGCGGCCGATCTGTGCCGGCATGGACCCCTCGGCCTCCGTGCCGCGGTTGGCCGCGGGCACCATGCTGCGCTCAATGGGCTTGGTGTCCTGGATGGGTGTGGGCGCCCAGGCCGGCACGTGGCCCCCCGGCCTTGCCTCAAGCCGGCTGGCCGCTGCCTGCCCCGGCGAGGGCACGGCACCAAGGCTCTCCACGGCGGGGCGCGCGGCCGGGCGGGTGGCGGTGTGCTCGCCGGCGGCCGCGGGCGCCTGGCGCGCGGCCTTGCCGTCGGACGCCGGGCCGGTGGCCACCGCTGTGCCGGGCGCACCAATCTCGACGAGCCACTCCACCACCCCGGCCAGCGGAGCCGTGTTCAGGCTGTAGAAGCGTTTTTGTCCCTCGGCGCGCATGGTGACAAGGGTGGCCTCGCGCAGAACCCGCAGATGTTTGGAAACGGTGGGTTGGCTGGCACCCAGCTCCTCCACCAGCTGCCCCACGGATTTGTCCCCGCCGCGCAGGGCCGCCATGATCTCGCGCCGGGTTGTTTCCGCCACAACGGAGAATACTTCGTCAGTCACCATGTACCTACCCTAGCGATATATGCACCGGAAGGCATCCATTGGAGGCGGTCAGTCGAACCAGGGATCCAGCCCGTAGAGCGGGAAGATCTCCTTGCGGGTGGCCATCACCGTGCGGTCGAGGGCGTCGGCGGGGTTGTAGCCCACCTCCCAGGACCGCCACCAGGTGTCGGCGTCCTCCCCCATCAGCAACGGCGCATCAACACCATGGCGTTCGAGCACATGGTCCCGCCAGGGCTGCGGCACAGGCGTGCGCAGCGGGATGGGCGCCCCGGTGGCGATGGCCATCAGGTGGCTCCACACCCGCGGCACCACCGAGGTGGCGTTGTAGCCGCCTCCGCCGGTGGCGATCCAGCGGTCCCCGCAGTGCCTGGCTGCCAGCGCGGCAATGCTCAGGGCCGCCTCGCGCTGGGCATCGACCGAGGTGTTCAGGTGGGTCAGGGCATCCTCGCGGTGCGAGTCGCAGCCATGCTGGCTGACGATGGCGTCGGGCCGGAAGGCGGCCACCAGTGCCGGCACGACGGCATGGAAGGCCCGCAGCCAGCCGGCGTCGCCCGTATGGGCGGGCAGGGCAACGTTGACGGCGGTGCCGACGGCGTTCGGCCCGCCCGTCTCGTTGGCGAAGCCGGTGCCGGGGAAGAGCGTCAGCCCGCTCTCGTGCAGCGAAATGGTCAACACCCGCGGATCGTCCCAGAAGATGTCCTGGGTGCCGTCGCCGTGGTGGGCGTCGATGTCGATGTAGGCGATCCGCCCGACGCCGCCGTCCAGCAGCGCAGCGATGGCCAGTGCGGCGTCGTTGTAGATGCAAAAGCCACTGGCCTTGCCGGCGTGGGCGTGGTGCATGCCGCCGGAGAAGTTCACCGCCCGGACACTGGTGCCGGCCAGCACGGCCTCGGCCGCCATCAGGGAGCCACCCGCCAGCCGGGCGCTGGCCGGGTGCATGCCGGCAAAGCCCGGGTCGTCCTCGGTGCCCAGTCCATGGATGGGGTCGGCCTGCATCGGGTTCTCGCTGATCCGCCGGACGGCCTGGATGTATTCCGCGGTGTGCACACGGGAGAGCTGAGGGTCGCTGGCCACCTCGGGCGCCAGCATGCGCACCTGCGGCCGGTCGAAGATGCCCAGATCCCGGGCCAGCCGGGCGGTCAATTCCAGCCGGGCGGGTGTCATGGGATGCTGCGGGCCAAAGTTGTAGGCGGTCAGCGAGGGGTCCCACACCAGGGTGGTGGGGACGGCGGCCGGGCCGGAACTGGCAAAGAATGACATCCACCACAGGCTATCGAATGCACGCCCCGGGCGCCGCCCTGGCCGTGGCCGGTGTGGCGCCCGGGGCGCCGGCGGACCAGAGCCGCACGGCCATGGGCCCGCTGCGGCCCCGTAACGGGGCCCAAAAGGTGGTTAACTACTCAACAGGGCCATTGGGGCCCGCGAGGGCCCGCCATTCAAATGCGGGCAGGGAGGTGCCGAAAGCGCAATGGCCAACAAGGCTCAGCTCGCGCCAGCTCGCGAAGGCTTTCCGGCCCAACGTGGCCGAACACCGCGCGTTGTTGGCACGGTGCGCGACTTTGTGGACCGCGTGGCCAACAGCTCCCCCGCCCGGTTGGCGCTGATCGTCTTTGCGCTGGTCATCATGGTGTTCACCACCCTGCTGTCCCTGCCCATCGCCGCCACCAGCGGGACGGCCACCCCCTTCCACGACGCCCTGTTCACCGCCGTCTCCGCGGTGTGCGTGACGGGGCTGACCACCGTGTCCACGGCGCTGCACTGGACGTTCTTCGGTCAGGTGGTGATCCTGGTCGGCATCTTTGTCGGCGGCTTGGGCATCCTGACGCTGGCCTCGCTGATGTCCCTGATGGTCAGCAAGCGCCTGGGCGTGCGCGGCAAGCTCATCGCCCAGGAGGCGATGAATGCCGGCCGGCTGGGCGAGGTGGGCACGCTGCTGCGGATCGTCATTGCGACGTCGGTGGCCGCCGAGGTGGTGATTGCCCTGTTCCTGGCGCCGCGCTTCATGGTGCTCGGCGAGTCCTTCCCTCAGGCCCTGTGGCACGCGCTCTTCTACTCCATCTCCTCGTTCAACAACGCCGGATTCACACCCCATTCGGACGGCGTGGTCCCCTACGAGAACGATCTCTGGGTGCTGGTGCCGCTGATGGTGGGCGGCTTTGTCGGCAGCCTCGGCTTCCCCGTGATGATGGTCCTGCTGGCCACCGGTTTCAACGTCAAACGCTGGACGCTGCATGCCAAACTGACAGTCCAGGTCTCGCTGATGCTGCTGGGGGCCGGGGCCGTGCTGTGGGGCGCCATGGAGTGGACCAACCCGCAAACCATCGGGTATATGAACCTGGGCGACAAGATCACCCACTCCATCTTTGCCTCGGTGATGACCCGTTCGCTGGGCTTCAACCTGGTGGACATGAATTCGATGAATTCCTCCACCATGCTGCTCTCCGATGCCCTCATGTTTGCCGGCGGCGGCTCCGCCTCCACGGCCGGCGGCATCAAGGTCACCACCCTGGCCGTGATGTTCCTGGCCATCGTGGCCGAGGCCCGCGGCGACAGCGATGTGAAAATCTACGGCCGGACCATCCCACAGGGCACCATGCGGGTGGCCATTTCCGTGATCATGATGGGCGCCACCTTTGTGCTGGTGGCCACCGGCCTGCTGCTGGCCATCAGCGGGGCCAGCCTGGACCGGGTGCTTTTTGAGACCATCTCCGCCTTTGCCACCGTGGGCCTGAGCACCGGGCTCAGCGCCGAGCTTCCGCCGTCGGGCGTCTACGTGCTGTCCATCCTCATGTTCGCCGGCCGCGTCGGCAGCATCACCCTCGCCGCGGCCCTGGCCTTGCGCCAGCGCCGCCAGCTGTACCACTACCCGGAAGAGAGGCCAATCATTGGCTGAGAAGTCCAGCTCCAGCAACCGTCCGCCGCACAACGCGCCAGTCCTGGTCATCGGGCTGGGCCGCTTTGGCGCCTCCACCGCAGCCCAGCTGGTCAAGCAGGGCCGCGAGGTCCTGGCCATCGAACG
This sequence comes from Pseudarthrobacter sp. P1, assembly GCF_050156935.1. Taxonomy (NCBI): domain Bacteria; kingdom Bacillati; phylum Actinomycetota; class Actinomycetes; order Micrococcales; family Micrococcaceae; genus Pseudarthrobacter; species Pseudarthrobacter sp. P1. Next base: position 2,522,564 of record NZ_CP189584.1, read on the forward strand.
CGACCCGGCCCTGGTCCAGAAGTGGGCCGGCACGCTCACGCACGTCGTCGAGGCGGACGCCACCAACATCGACGCGCTGCGCCAGCTGGGCGCGCAGGACTTCAGCTCCGCCGTCGTCGGCGTGGGCACCTCCATCGAATCCAGCGTGCTGATCACCGTGAACCTGGTGGACCTGGGCATCGAGCACCTCTGGGTCAAGGCCATCACCCAATCGCACGGCAAGATCCTGACCCGCATCGGCGCCAACCACGTCATCTACCCGGAGGCCGACGCCGGTGTCCGCGCGGCCCACCTGGTGGGCGGGCGGATGCTTGACTTCATCGAGTTCGACGACGATTTCGCGATCGTGAAGATGTACCCGCCCAAGGAGACCCAGGGCTTCACGCTGGCCGAATCCAAGGTGCGCAGCAAATACGGCATCACGGTGGTGGGCGTGAAGAGCCCGGGCGAAGACTTCACCTACGCCCAGCCGGACACCAAGGTCTCCGGCAAGGACATGCTGATCGTCTCGGGCCACGTGGACCTGCTGGAGCGCTTCGCCGCCCGCCCGTAGATCTCACGAAAGCCCCCGCGGGGGCGTCTACCCAGTGTTGACGTGCCGTTCACTCCATCCGGGGACTTCGGGCGGCAGTCCCGCAGGGAGTGGAAGTGGAGTGGATGATGAAGACCCATGCAATGATCGGCTCGCCGCTGGGCGCGCTGGCGGCAGTGGCCGACGGCGGCGCCCTGTGCGGGCTGTACATGGAAAGCCACAAACGGCTGCCCGGGATCGAGACGATGGGCGCGCGGGTGGAACCCGGCGGCGACCAGCTTTTTTCCGCCGTGGCGCAGCAGCTGGGCGAGTACTTTGCCGGCACCCGGCACGGTTTCGACCTGCCGCTGGCCGCGGTGGGGAATGGATTCGCGCACAAGGTCTGGGAGGCGCTGGTGCAGATCCCCTACGGCGAGCTGCGCAGCTACGGCGACATCGCCCGCGCCCTGGGCGAGCCGTCCCTGGCGCAGGCCGTGGGCGCCGCCAACGGCCGCAATCCGATCAGCATCATCGTCCCGTGCCACCGGGTGGTGGGCGCGGACGGTTCGCTGGTGGGCTATGCCGGCGGCCTGGACCGCAAGCGCTTCCTGCTGGAGCTGGAAAACCCCGCGCGCGGGCACACCGAAGCGCTGTTCTGATGGCGTCCCCGGCCCGGCTTCCGCCCGGCAAGGCACCGTTCGAGGTGCTGGTGGAGCGGCACGGTGCCGCCGTGCTGCGGCTGTGCCGGGCGCTGGTGGGGTTTTCCGATGCCGAGGACGTGTGGCAGGAGACCTTCCTGTCCGCCCTGCGCGCCTATCCGGAGCTCGACGGCGGCGCCAACACCGAGGCCTGGCTGGTGGCGATTGCCAAAAACAAGGCCATCGACCACCGCCGCCGCGCCGTGCGGCTGCCGCACCCCGTGTCCGAGCTGCCGGAATCCGCCGACCCACGTTCCGCCGTCGGGCTTGGGCTTGAAGCGGCGGCGCTGTGGGGTGTGGTGGCCACGCTGCCGCCCAAGCAGCGCGCCGCCATCGGCTACCACTACCTGGCCGGCCTGCCCTTCGCCCGTGTCGCGGAGCTGCTGGGCAATTCCGAAGCCGCCGCGCGCAGGGCCGCCGCCGATGGCATGAAGACCCTGCGTGCCCGCACGAATGGAGACTTGAGATGACATCCGCACCCCAGACCCAGGCCGGTGGCCCGCCGGAGCTCGCGCCGCTGCTGGCCCCCCTGCTCAGCCCCGCGGCAGCGGCGTCCGACGACGGCGCCGTCGCACGGCTGGCGCTGGCACTCTCCGCCGCGGCGCAGGCCGAGGGCATCCTGGACGTGGCCTACCGCAGCGTCGACACCCCGCTGGGGCCGCTGCTGGTGGCCGCCACCGAGGCAGGACTGGTGCGTGTAGCCTTCGCCAGCGAGGGGCACGACGCCGTACTGGAGCTGCTGGCGCGCACCATCAGCCCGCGGGTGCTCAGGGCGCCCCGGCGGCTTGATCCCGTGGCCCGCGAACTGGAGGAGTATTTTGCCGGCGCACGGCAGAAATTCGACCTGCCGCTGGACTTCCGGCTGGCCACCGGATTCCGGCTCGCCGTGCTGGCGGCGCTGCCCGGGATCGGCTACGGACACACGGCCAGCTACGCCCAGGTGGCCCAGCTGGCGGGCAGCCCGCGGGCGGTGCGCGCCGTCGGCACGGCCTGCGCCAAGAATCCGCTGCCCGTGGTGGTGCCCTGCCACCGCGTGGTCCGCAGCGACGGCAGCCAGGGCGGCTACCTCGGCGGGGCGGCGGCCAAGAGCCTGCTGCTCGCCCTCGAATCCGCCCCGGCGGGCTGACTGGCCCCGGGACGGGCCGTTCCGCGCAGCGTTTGCTGCCAACCGTACGCAGCGCAGCTGCTGCGCAGTGCTGCGGGCTTCCGCTGCGCAGCACGGTGCGGTATTTTCCCGGCGCTACTGCCCGGCGAGCTCGGCGGTGATGGCTGCGGCGCGGGCGGCGGCGGCCTTGGCCCCGGCGGAGATGATGCCCGGCAGGCCCCGGGCGTCGAACGTGGCGATGGCCTGCTCCGTGGTGCCGTTAGGGCTGGTGACGGCGCGGCGCAGGGCGGTGGGGTCCGCCCCGGGCTCGGCGAGCATCAGGCCCGCCCCCGCCACCGTCTCGCGTGCCAGCACGCGCGCGGTGGCCTCGGACAGGCCAAACTCCACACCCGCGGCGGCCATTGCCTCGGCCAGGTAGAACGCATAGGCCGGGCCGGAACCGCTGATGGCAGACACGGCATCCTGCTGGTCCTCCGGCACGTCCAGCACAATGCCGGAACCGTCAAAGACCTGGTGTGCGGTGGCCAGCTGCTCCACGGTGGTGGAGGTGCCGGCGGAGAGCGCCACCACACCGCGGCCCACCTTCAGCGGGGTGTTGGGCATGGAGCGGACCACGGGCTGGCCCGCGGGCAGGGCGGCCTCCAGCTGCTCCAGCGACACGGCCGCTGCCACGCTGATGACAACCGTGCCCCGGCCCAGGGCGGGGGCGATTTCGCGGCACAGGGCGGCGATGCCCACGGGCTTCACGCCCAGGATCACCACATCGGCCCCGACAACTGCCTCGGAGTTGGCGGCGCTTTCCTCGTTCGAGGAGATCGCTGTGATCCCGTGGCGGGCGGCCAGTTCCTCGGCACGCTCAACGCGGCGGACGGTGGCGACGACGGCGGACGGCTGTGTTCCGGCGGCAAGCAGACCGGCAAGGATGGCCTCGCCCATGGATCCGCAGCCCAGGAATGCAATTCTGTTGGTCATGCCCCCATCCTTCCACCAAAGTCCGATTGTCAGCGTTTTCCCAGTATCAGCCAAGGTTTTTGTCAGATTTGCAGCCTAGAGTTCTAAGTACCTCATAAAGGTGCGAGTGATGAAAGGCCAGAATCCGGTTCGCCGGATGCTGGCCTGGGCGCCGGAGGGCTGCCAGCGATTCCCCCCAACCGCTGGACTGGCCCTTCGGCGCGTTCCCTTTTAACGAGGCTTGTGCCGCAGCCGGCCCTCCCACGGAGCGTCCCGGCGATTAACGGCAAACATCCAGCCAACGCACTGCCTGCTCCCAAACTGTGGTCCTAGAGTTCTAAGTACCTCATGAAGGTGCGAGTGATGATCGGATTGGTCCCGTCCTGGAGACCGATCGAATCGCCGGAGAGCAGCCAGGGTTTCCCCCCATCCCCAGGCAGGCCCTCCGGCGATTTCGCTTTTAAGGCCACTTCGTTGGTTTCGACAGGCTCAACCAACGAAACGCCCCGGTGGTCGACCGAGCGAGGAACGAGCGCGCGGAGACCCAGGCCCGGCCGCCGGGTTTCGGCTCCGCAAGCTCCGCTCCCGCGCACCGCCGGAAGGCTAGGTGTCCTGGCCCAGATGCTTGCGGGCGAACTGCAGGGTCTCGGCGAGCCATTCCTCGCGCTCCCCCGCCCCCTTGGCCTTCCGGGTGGAAATCTCCGCCACCACCACGCCGTCGAACCCGTTCCGGCTGATCAGGTCCAGGACCTCCGCGCATTCCTGGTCCCCGTGCCCGGGAATCAGGTGGTCGTCGCGGCCCGAGCCGGTGCCGTCGGTCAGGTGCACATGGCGCAGCCGGCTGCCCAGCGCCTTGGCCGCCTCGAGCGAGCTGACGTCAGCGGTGGCGGCGTGCGAGAAGTCCCAGGTGACGTCCTCGTAGTCTTGGCGGACGGGATCCCAGTGCGGCAGGTAGGCCAGCGCCTCGCGGCCGCGCACCCGCCACGGGTACATGTTCTCCACCGCGATCTTCACGCCAAAGGTCTCCGCAATGTCGCGCACGCCCTGGGCAAAGGTCTCCGCGTAGCCGTTCTGCCAGCGGAAGGGCGGGTGGACCACCACGACGTCGGCGCCCACATCCACCGCCATCTGGGCCGAACGCTCGATCTTGGTCCAGGCGCTCCCCCACACCTGCTGGGTCAGCAGCAGGGTGGGTGCGTGGATGGCCAGGATCGGCTGGTGGTACCGCTCGCTGAGCTGGGTGAGCGCGGCGGCATTCTGGCTGGTGGCGTTGTGCGTGACCAGGATTTCCATGCCGTCATAGCCGAGGTCGCTGGCCACCGCGAAGCCGTCGTGGACCGTGAGCGGATACACGGAGGCCGTGGACAGCGCAACGGGGATGTGGCGTCCATTCACTGCTGAGCCGTCCATGGCCGCTACCCCGCCCGACCGGACACGAGCGTACCGGACACGGGCGCGGCGGACCCCGGCTTGCCGGGCTTGTGCTTGTAGCTGACATGGGCCGGCGGATCCAGCGGGCCGTCGAAGACCAGCTGGTCCAGCCGGCGCAGGATCAGCCCCTCGCGCAGGGCCCACGGGCTGATCTGCAGGCTGGGCACCTTAAACAGCTCCAGGGCCGCCTCGGCCACCAGTGCCGCCGAGAGCATCTGGCGGGCACGGGCCTCGGACACGCCGGGGAGGTGCAGCCGGTCCGCGGCCGACATGGCGCTCAGGCGCTGGCTCCACAGGCCCAGGTCGGAGAGGTGGAGCTCGCGCTTGACGTGGGGGCCCATGGCGCTCGGTGCGGCGCCGGTGATGCGGGCCAGGGCGCGGAAGGATTTGGAGGATCCGGTGACAAGGTTGGGCCCGCCCAGCCGGCAGATCTCCGCCACCGGGGCCTTGAGGGTGGAGCGGATGTGCTTGCGCAGCTCCTTGACGCTCTTGGCCGACGGCGGATCCTCCGGCAGCCAGTCGCGGGTCAACCGTCCGGCGCCCAACGGAACGGAATGGGCCAGTTCGGGCAGCTCGTCGCGGCCCTGGGCCATTTCGAAGGAGCCGCCGCCAATGTCCAGGTTCAGGATGGTGCCCGCTCCCCAGCCATGCCAGCGGCGCACGGCGAAGAACGTCATGGCCGATTCCTCGGCACCGGTGAGCTCGGTCAGCGTGATGGTGGTTTCGCGGACCACGCGGGCCAGCACCGCGGCGCCGTTTGTGGATTCGCGGATGGCCGAGGTGCAAAAGGCCAGCAGGTCCTTGGCCTTGTGCTTGGCGGCAAACTCCCACGCCTCAAGGATGAACTCGATGAGCTCGTGCTGGCCCTGTTCGTCGATGTTGCCGTCGCCGTCGAGATGCGCCACCAGGCTCAGCGGCCGCTTGAAACTGGCATAGGGCACCGGCTGGGCGCCCGGATGGGCATCGACCAGCAGCAGGTGGACGGTGTTGGAGCCGATGTCGAGCACGCCTAGTCGCATGTGCCCATTATGTCGCGTCAGGCACCCGGGCACACAGAAGGCCGCCCGGTCCGGAGCAACATTTGTTGCCAGTTGCCCGGACCGGACGGCCTTCTGCACCGTGGCCGGTGCGGCGGACCCCGCTACTTCTTGGCTGCCACCTTGCGCTTGGCCGGGGCTTTTGCCGGGGCCTTGGCGGTGCGCTTGGCCGGTCCGCGCTCACGCTTGTCGGCCAACAGCTCCACGGCACGCTCGCGGGTCAGCTCCTCCAGCGTGGTGTCGCGCGGGATGGTGATGTTGGTGATGCCGTCGGTGATGTAGGCGCCGAAGCGGCCCTCCTTCACCACGATGTTCTTCCCGGACACCGGATCCTCGCCGAACTCTGCCAGCGGCGGCACGGCGGCACGGGCGCCACGCTGCTTGGGCTCGGAGTAGACCGCCAGCGCCTCTTCGAGTGTGATGGTGAAGATCTGGTCCTCGGAGGCGATCGAGCGGGAGTCGGAGCCCTTCTTCAGGTACGGGCCAAAGCGGCCGTTCTGCACCGTGATCTCGTTGTCCTCGGCGTCGGCGCCGAGCACGCGCGGCAGGCTCATCAGCCCCAGAGCCTCGTCCAGCGTGACCGTCTCGACCGTCATGGTGGAGAACAGGGATCCGGTGCGGGGCTTGGCCTTGACGGGCTTCTTCGGCGGCTTCGGCTTGCCGTTCTTGTAGTACTCCACCGGGGCGTTGGCCAGCTCTTCGGCCGTCGGCTCCGGGATGACCTCGGTGACATAGGCGCCGTAGCGGCCGTTCTTGGCCACGACGGAGTACCCGGTGGCGGGATCGACGCCCAGCACGCGCTCCTCCGGGGCCGCCGTCTCCATCAGCTCGCGGGCCTTCTCCGGCGTCAGCTCGTCCGGGGCCAGGTCTTCGGGGACATTGGCGCGGGCGGACTCGATGATCTCCCCGGTCTTGGGGTCCACCGTAGGGACGGTGCTCTCCAGGTACGGGCCGAACTTGCCCACGCGCAGCACCAGGGTGTCGGTGATAGCGATGGAGTTGATGTCCCGGGCGTCGATCTCGCCCAGGTTGTTCACGATGGAGGCCAGGCCGGCGTCGTGGTCGGAGCCGAAGTAGAAGGCCTTGAGCCAGTTCGCCCCGACCTCCTCGCCCTTGGCGATCCGGTCCAGGCCCGTCTCCATGCCGGCGGTGAACTTGTAGTCCACGTAGTCGGTGAAGTGCTGTTCCAGCAGGCGGATGACGGAGAAGGCGACCCAGCTGGGCACCAGCGCGGAGCCCTGCTTGCGCACGTAGCCGCGGTCCATGATGGTGGATAGCGTGGAGGCGTACGTGGACGGGCGGCCGATGTCCCGCTCTTCCATCTCCTTGGTCAGGGATGCCTCGGTGAAACGCGGCGGCGGGGAGGTCTCGTGCCCGTTGGCCGCCACGTCGGTGGCGCGCAGGGCGTCCTTCTCCTTGACGTTGGGCAGGCGGCGGTCGCCGTCGGACTCGCCGTTGTCACGGGCTTCGTCCTTGCCCTCCTCGTAGGCGGCCAGGAAGCCGCGGAAAGTAATGACTGTGCCGGAGGCGGAGAATTCGGCGTCCTGGCCGTTGGCCGGCCCGCCCACGGCGGCCGCACCCAGGCGGATGGTCGCCGTCGAGCCCTTGGCGTCGGCCATCTGGGAGGCGACGGTGCGCTTCCAGATCAGCTCGTACAGCTTGAACTCGTCACCCTTGAGCGCGGAGGCCACCTGGGCCGGCGTGCGGAAGGAGTCGCCGGCGGGGCGGATGGCCTCGTGGGCCTCCTGGGCGTTGGAGCTCTTGTTGGCGTAGACGCGCTTGGCGGCGGGGATGTACTCCGCACCGTACAGCTCCGAGGCCTGGCGGCGGGCGGCGTTGACGGCCTCGTCGCTCAGCGCGGAGGAGTCGGTACGCATATAGGTGATGTAACCGTTTTCGTACAGCCGCTGGGCCACCTGCATGGTGGACTTGGAGGAGAATCGCAGCTTGCGCCCGGCCTCCTGCTGGAGGGTCGACGTCGTGAACGGCGCGGCGGGGCGGCGCGTGTACGGCTTGTGCTCCATCGAGCGGACGGCGAAATCGGCGTCCTGCAGGGCCTCGGCCAAGGCCTTGGCGGTGGCCTCGTCCAGGTGGGCCACGTTCTTGCCCACCAGCACGCCGGCGTCGTTGAAATCGCGGCCGGAGGCAACGCGGCGGCCGTCCACGGCGGCCAGCTTGGCGGTGAAGGCCTCGGTGGAGTCCACCGGGGTGAAGGAGCCCAGCAGGTCCCAGTAGGAGGCGGACTTGAACGCCATGCGCTCACGCTCGCGCTCGACCACCATGCGGGTCACCACCGACTGCACACGGCCGGCGGAGAGGCCGCGGGAGACCTTGCGCCAGAGCACCGGGGAAATCTCGTAGCCGTAGAGGCGGTCCAGGATGCGGCGGGTTTCCTGGGCATCGACCAGGTCCGTGTCCAGTTCGCGCAGGTTGCCCAGGGCGCGCTGGAGGGATTCCTTGGTGATTTCGGCAAAGGTCATGCGGTGCACCGGCACCTTGGGCTTGAGCACTTCCAGCAGGTGCCACGCGATGGCCTCGCCCTCGCGGTCCCCATCGGTTGCGAGGTAGAGTTCGTCGGCGTCCTTGAGCTGCGCCTTGAGCTCCGCCACCTTCTTCTTCTTGTCCGGGGAGATGACGTAGTAGGGCTTGAAGCCGTTCTCCAGGTCCACCGCAAACTTGCCGATGGGCCCCTTCTTCATCTCCGCGGGCAGGTCCGAGGGCTGGGGCAGGTCACGGATATGGCCAATGGAGGCCTCCACAACAAAGCCTTCCCCCAGGTACTTGCCAATGGTCTTGCTCTTGGCGGGGGACTCGACGATGACAAGCTTTTTGCCTGTTTTTGGCTTGTTGGCTGCCTTGCTGGGCACAGTACTCCTACAGGGAAATGAAGATGGGCGAACGGCGCCCCCAAGTGCTTAGTTCACCATATTTTTACCCCGAACGCGCATTGAATAGGTAAACGGGCCTGCTGGCCGCGGCACCGGCCGGGCCGTTCCCGGCGCCGGATCACTCGCTTTCGTCGTCGATCGAGACGGCTGTCACGGCGCCGATGCCGGAGAGTTCACCCAGCAGCGTGTCCGTCGAAGCCAGGCCCTCGAGCTCCAGTTCAAACTCCACCAGGTTGGTGGCCGCCGCGGCATCGCCGCCGTTGAGCAGCCGCGCGATGGTCCCACCGGCGTCCTCCCCATCCACCCGGCGCCACCAGTCCCGCCCCGGCACTGGATCCGACCGGCGCCGTCAGCCAGATCGAGGAGGCAGTGGTCAGCCCGCGCACCTTGTTCCGCCGCACAAACACCCGCCCGGCGCCGATGAACCCGATGCCCGTCACAATCTGCGCCGCCATCCTGGAGGGGTCCAGCACCACCGCGCCGGGCACCAGCACATCGCCGAAGCCGTATTTGCTGGCCACCACGAACAATGCCGCGCCCAGCCCCACCAGCGCATGGGTCCGTATGCCGGCCGATTTGTTCATGATCTGCCGCTCCAGGCCGATCACCGTCGAGAGCAGCAGGGCAATGCCCAGGCAGAGAAACATCTGCCACCAGGTGGTGCCCGCCGCGAGGATCATGGCCGGGTGCCGCCGGGGTCCAGGTCGGGGGTCAGGACAGTGGTCAGGTGCATCCGCGCCAAAACGCCCGGGCCGCCGTCGGCTTCGGCGTCCGGCCCTGTGGCCCGGTGCAGCGCCGCGTACCGCTGGACCAGCACCTCAAGCTCCAGCGCCAGTTCCTTGGCCTCGGCCTCGGTGAGCAAGAGCTGCGACGTCGAGACCACCAGCGTGGGCTTCCCGCCGTCGGCGGCCCCGTCCGCGCGGCGCAAGGCCGCCACCACCCTGTCCCGGGCGGCATTGAGCGTGACGTCGATCAGCGCGGAGCTGACCAGGTCCGAGGCCGCGGCCAAGCCGCCTACATTCAGGGTGTCGCCCGCCGCCTTCCAATGGCGCTCCCGGGCATCGGGCCCCGTCTGGGCGCGGACCACGTAGCCCCACTTTTCCAGCGCGCGCAGGTGGTAGCTCATGGCGCTGGGCGTGAGCCCGAACCGGTGCGCCAGGGCCGTGGCCGTGTGGCTGGCCTCCGAGGCAAAGAGCTCCTCGATCACGTCCAGGCGCACCTTGTGCGCCAGCGCGCGGATGGCCAGCGGATCGGTGATGGTCACCACCGTCCGTTCGGCCGTGGCCTGCGGCGGCACCGGCCCGGTGCCGGGGGTCCCGTGCTCGTGGGCGTTCATGGTCCCAGCATAGCCAGATCTGAAACATCCACTTGAAGTTTCACCGGGCCCCGGGGGCCTCAAGCGGGGAGCAGGAAGCCCTCCAGCACCAGGTTGCGCACGTCCTCCAGCAGCTGGTGGGCAAACGCGGCGTCGTCGCGCTCCAGCAGCGTGGCGAGCGCGCCAACCAGCTGGCCCGCCGTCAGGTCGCCGTCGCTGGCGGAGACAAACCCGGCCAGCTCGGTGCTGAGCAGGTTGGTCCGGCGCAGGCCCGCACCCTGGCGCAGCAGGATCACGCCCGGGTGCTCGGCACCGGGCTTCTGGTGCCGCTCCTCCGTAACGTCTTCGGCCACCACCAGGTACTCGCCGGCCAGGCCCTCGGCATCCGGGTCCAGGGCGGCCACCCAGTCCGCGCGCTGGACCGCGGCGGCCAGGTGCGGGCCGATGGGTTGCTCGATGGGGTAGAGGATTTCCTCGAACCGGTGCAGTGCAGCGCCGGACGCCGGTGCGGTTTCCGGGCGGCGGAGCCAGATGTAGCCAAAGCCGATGCCCGCCACATTGCGGGAGGCAAAGTCGTCCAGGTAGTCCGCGTAGGCCTGCTCGTAGTGGCCCTGGTCCCGGGCTTCGGAGGCGTCCTGCAGCCAGGTCTCCGCATACTGGCCCGGGCCCACCATCTCGCGCTGGATGAACCAGGCCTCGGTGCCCTCCGCCAGCCACGACGCCGGGCGGGCGTGCCAGGCCCCGGCGTCGGCGCGGATCTCCCAATTGCCGAGCATCTGGGCGGTGCCGCCGGGGGCCAGCACGGTGGGCAGTGTGCGCACCAGTGTCGCCACAATGTCATCGCCGGGCAGGCCGCCGTCGCGGTAGGTGAACTGGTCCGCCGCCGCCTCGTCGCGGTGCCGTGGGGTGATGACAAACGGCGGGTTGGACACCACTAGGTCGAACTCCTCCCCGGCAACGGGCTCGAGCAGGCTGCCCAGGCGCAGCGAAATCCGTGCCTCGGGATTGGCCGGGTCGAAGTCCGCCGCCGACAGCTGCAGTGCGGGGGCGTTGAGCAGCAGGTTGAACCGGGTGAAGGCCAGCGCGCGCTCGGAAATGTCGGTGGCCACCACCGTGCGGGCGTGGTGGAGCAGGTGGAAGGTCTGAATGCCGCAGCCCGTGCCCAGGTCCAGGGCGCGGTCCACCTGGCGGCGGATGGTGCCCTGGGCCAGCGTCAGGGAGGCCTGGCCGATGCCCAGCACATGGTCCTTGCGCAGCACCCCGGGGCGCTGGTGTGCGGCGAGGTCGCTCGCCACCCACAGGTCCGCACCGGGCGCGCCGTCGGCATCGGCGGGCCAGCCGTAGGGCCGCAGGTCCACCGCGGCGCACAGCGTGGCGCCGTGGTGCGCATATTCCGCCAGGCCCAGCGCCAGCAGCCCGTCCACGCCGAGGGCGGGCAGGGCGGCCCCGACGGCGGCGTGGTCCAATGGCTGCGCCAGCAGCCAGAGCTTGACCACCGTGGCCAGCGGGCCGCCGTTGTGCCTGAGCGCCAGCGACGCCGGCACCGTCTGGTCGCGACCAAAGGCGGCGTAGGCCTCGGCCCCCAGCAGCGCCTCCACGCCGTCCACGGTGTAGTCCAGGGCGGTGAGGTCGGCGGCGAGCGCGGCCAGCAGAGCGGGCTTGTCGCTGCGCGGGGCATCGGGGATATGCGAGAAATCAGTCACCCGACAAGTCTATGGCGGCCCTTACCTGCATCTGTGTGACAGCAAATGCTCCCATGGAGCGCCATGGCAGCATTTGCTGTCACACAGTTGGTGAGGGGTTAGGCGGTGGCGCGCTCCGGAGCGCGGCCAGCAGCGCCAGGGTCTGCGCCTGCGCCTCGTCGCTCACAGCGGCGCAGCCATCGGCGACGACAGTGACAAAGCGCCCGGCGTCGCCCCGGGGGAACGGCCATCCCACCAGGTTTCAGCTCCCGCTCGCCAGCCACCCTAACCTCGCTTCGCTCGGCCAGGGAACCCTGCTGCCTCTCTTGGCTCCGCTCAATCACCGGCCCCGTTGGTCGAGCGGGGGCCCGCAGCGACCTTGCGAGCTGTGGGAGCGTCTGGGGACCGAGGCCCCTGGCGCCAACGGCGGAACCCGGCGGCCCGGCGGCAGCCTATTCCTCCGGTGCCGACTGCGCGTCCAGAAGCTGCGCGCAGCGGATGAAACCCAGGTGCGAGTACGCCTGCGGGTGGTTGCCCAGGTGCATCTCCGTGGCGGGGTCGTACTCCTCGGGCAGCAGCCCGGTGGGGCCAAAGAGGCTCACCAGCTGGTTGAACAGTTCCAGTGCGTCGTCATAGCGGCCCACCGCAAGGTAGGCCTCGATCAGCCACGTGGTGCAGATGTGGAAGCCGCCCTCCAGGCCCGGCAGCCCGTCGTCGTACCTGTACCTGAACACGGTGGGACCCTCGCGGAGCTCGCGCTCCACCGCGGCCACCGTGTCCAGGAAGCGCTGGTCCGCGACGTCCAGCAGGCCGGACAACCCAATGTGCAGCACCGCCGCGTCCAGGTCCGGGCTGTCGTACGCCACCGTGTAGGAGGCGGCGCCGCCGTCCCAGCCCTCCCGCAGGACCTCCTCGCGGATGGTGGCCGCCGTCGGCGCCCAGTCGGCGTGCGGCTCGCGGCCGAATTGCTCCGCCGTCCGCAGCGCCCGGTCCAGCGTCACCCAGCACATGACCTTGCTGTAGACGTGGTGCCGGGGCGGGCGGCGGGCCTCCCAGATGCCATGGTCCGGCTCATGCCAGCGGGCCAGCACCGCGGCGGCCATCTGTTCCAGCAGCACCCAGTGCGCGTCGGTCAGCGCGCCGGTGCGCACGCCCAGCGCATGGATCAGCTCGGCGATCGGGCCGAAGACGTCCAGCTGCACCTGGTGGTCCGCGGCATTGCCGATGCGCACCGGCCGGGATCCGGCATAGCCGGGCAGGCTTTCGATGGTGGCCTCGGTGGACAGCGGCGAACCGGACACCGAATAGAGCGGATGCAGCCATTCCGGTCCCGGAGCGTTGTCAAGGATCCGCCCCAGCCAGTCCAAAAAGCCCTCGGCCTCCGCCGTCGACCCCAGGTCCACCAGGGCCTTGACCGTCATGGAGCCGTCGCGGAGCCAGCAATAGCGGTAGTCCCAGTTGCGGGTCCCGCCAATCCCCTCCGGGAGCGAGGTGGTGGGCGCGGCCAGCACGGCACCGGTCGGCTCGTGCACCAGGGCCCGCAGCACCAAGGCGGAACGGCGGACCAGGGCGGTCTTCACGGCCGGCAGCTCCAGACCGCGCACCCACCGCCGCGAGGCAAGGGCGACGGCGGCACGCCGCCCGGTCTCCCCCTGCGGATCCGCGGTGAAGGGCTCGGTGTCGCCGCAGCGCAGGGTGAGCACCACCGGTCCATTGCGCAGATTGGCCTCCGCCGTCGCCGTCGCATGCCGGCCGTCCGTGGTGATGGAAAAGTCCAGCACCGGGGCGGAAAGGATGATGGGGTCGGAGGTGCCCATGATGTGCAGCTCGTCGCCGCGGGCCTCCATGCTGAACGAGGCATTGGCATAGTCGGGCCGCGGGGCGAAGACAATCCGCGCACCGCCTGTTCCGGACAGGACGCGGACCAGACTGGTGATGCCCTCGGGCGCCGGCTCCAGATAGTCCGTCACCGTCACATCCGCCCAGCGGGTTTCCACGATCATCGTGCTGTCCAGATAGCGCTGGGCCAGCACGGGAGAGGGTTTGAGCGGCTCGACGGAAAAGTGCCCGGCGGCGTCGCCCCCGAGGATGTGGGCAAAGATGGACCCCGAATCCGGCAGCGGGTGGCTCATCCAGCAGATCTTGGCCTCGGGCGTGATCAGCGCGGTGGAGGAGCCGTTGCCGATCATCGAATGCCGTTCCAGGCCCACCGCGTCCTCGCCGAACAGCCAGGCCCGGCGCAGCTCGAACAGCATGGCCAGCACCCGGGCAAAGGACTCCGGGTCGCGCAGCCGGTGGCCCGGGGCGGGCATGGCATCCCCCACCCGGATCGCCAGGTCGGGGCCGCGCAGGGTGGCGATGGCCAGTTCGTCGCTGGGCGCATCCCCCGCGTACAGCGCCGCGCTCACGCCCAGCCGCGCCCGCAGGCGCTCCAAAGCCTCGCCCTTTGACGGCTCGACGACGGAGAGGTCCAGCACCGATCCGTCGATGATGAAGTGCAGATTGTGCTCCCGCGCCACCTCCTCGGCACGCCTGGTGACCGCTACCACCACCGCGGGCTGTGCCGGGCGCGTGTGCACGGCCACCGCCACCGGCTTGCGCTCAATGCTGATGCCCTTCTCGAACCCCACGGCCTCCATCAGCGCCAGGCTCGCCTTCTGCAGCACGGATTCCGTGGCCAGGGACAGGCCGTGGGCATAGCCCATGTCGAACTCCGCACCGTGCGAGCCGACCAGGTGGACCTCCGCAGGCAGCCGCGACACGGCGGCTAGGTCCCGCAGCGACCGGCCGGAAATCACGGCGGTGTGGGTGTTCGGCAAGGCCGCCAAAGCCCGGAGCGCGACGGCGGCGCTGCCCAGCGGGAGCGTCTCCGTGGAGATCCCCTCGGCGGTGCACAGCGTGCCGCCGTAATTGCAGGCCACCAGCAGATTGGGGGTGCGGGCCAACAGCTTCAGATCCGCCAGGAACCGCGGTGTGAGGCCGTCATCGACGGCATCCGACTGGACGAAGGCCCGGAGCAATTCCAGGGGCAAAGATTTGGTCAACAGGGCCGAATCGGCCACCGTCTGGTTGAGTCGAGTTGGCATGGTCCGCGCCCTTCGTAGATACCTCCCCCAAGCTGTCCGAGTGAACACCTCCCAGTATCCTCAGGATGCCGTTTCGTAGGAATATCCACGCGGTTTCAAGGTTGTTGCCGCGCCGCCGGGTTCGCTGGTCGAGCCCGTCGAGACCCGGCGGTCGAGCGAAGCCGAGACCTCCCGCGGACGACGGTGGGTTCGCTGGTCGAGCGGAGCCGAGACCTCCGGCAGCCTGCGGCGGCACCCGGGGACACGCTCGGCCCACCAGGTTTCGGCTCCGCAAGCTCCGCTCAACCAGCGAGGGTTTCGGCTCGGCTCGGCTCCGCTCCGCTGCGCTCAACCAGCGAAATCGGTGGTCAAGCGGGGGGGCCCACTGCCGAGAGGGACCCGCTGCGAGCTTGCGAGCTGTGGGAGCGGCTGGGGACCGAGACCCTCCGCGGAACACGATGGTGGCCGGGGACACGCTCGGCCCACCAGGTTTCGGCTCCGCAAGCTCCGCTCAACCAGCGAGGGTTTCGGCTCGGCTCGGCTCCGCTCCGCTGCGCTCAACCAGCGAAATCGGTGGTCAAGCGGGGGGCCCACTGCCGAGAGGGACCCGCTGCGAGCTTGCGAGCTGTGGGAGCGGCTGGGGACCGAGACCCTCCGCGGAACACGATGGTGGCCGGGGACACGCTCGGCCCACCAGGTTTCGGCTCCGCAAGCTCCGCTCAACCAGCGAGGGTTTCGGCGCGCTCAACCACCGAGGGTTTCGGCAGGCTCAACCAGCGGGCGCTCCGGTCGAGCGGGGCCAGAGGGTGTCGACGGCAGCGAGGACGGCATCGGAGGCCTCGCGGCAGCCGACGGTGACGCGCACGCCCTCGCCGTCGAACGCGCGCACCGAGACGGACTGGCGGACGCATTCGCGCTCCAGCTCAAGGGCGCGGTCCGCCGGAATCCAGACGAAGTTTCCACCGCTCGCGGGCACGGACAGGCCGCGGTGCCGCAGCCCGGCCGTGAGGTATGCGCGCTCCCGGGCGACCGCCGCCACGGCCTCCGCCATGAGCTCCGGCTCGTGCCAAGCGGCCAGCGCGGCCGCCTCGGCCACCATGCTCAGGCCGAACGGCGGCGCTGCGCTGCGGATCGTGCCGGCCACCTCGGGCGACGCAATCAGGTAGCCGGCGCGTGCCCCGGCCAGTCCGTAGGCCTTGGAGAAGGTCCGCAGCACCACCAGATTGGCGAAGTCCGCCAGCAGCGCCACGGCATCGTCGGCGGGTTCGGTGAATTCCCGGTAGGCCTCGTCCAGAACCACCAGCACATGGGGAGGGACGCGTTCCAGGAACCGCACCAGATCCTCGTGGTTGCGCAGGGTTCCGGTCGGATTGTTGGGGTTGCAGACAATCACCACCCGGGTCTGCTCCGTCACGGCGGCCAGCATCGCATCCAGATCGTGCCGCGCGCCATCATCCAGCGGCACCCGGACGCTCTGTGCCCCGGCGACGGCGACCAGGATGGGGTACGCCTCGTAGCTGCGCCAGGCGTGCACGACGTCGGTGCCGGCACCAGTGTACGCGCCGAGCGTCTGGGCCAGCAGCGGCAGGGAGCCCGCACCGGCCAGGACCTGCTCCGCAGGCACCCCCAGCCGGCCGGCGATGGCTGCCGTCAGCCGGTCGCCAAACAGGCTGGGGTACCTGTTGACGCCGGCCCCGGCGGCGGCGATGGCCGATTGGACCGCGGGCGACGGCGGCACCGTCGACTCGTTCGAGGAGGCCACCCAGGTGACGCCCGCCAGCCCGGCGGCCCGCGAGTAGCGCGGCAGTGAGGCGATTTCGGGCCGGGGCACGGGCCGCACCGCTGGCGCCTCCGGTCCGGCACTTCTGGTATCCAAAGTCATGCTTTCTGCTCCTTCGAAGTCATCGTTCGATCAGCTGCGGCCAGGCCTGCGCCCGGCCGTGGTCCGCCACCAGCTCCGGCCCGTGCTCGCGCAGCTCGGCCACGCTGGCCACGCCCAGCAGCGCCATGGTGCGCCGGAACTGCCCCACCAGCAGGGCCGCCAGATGGTCAACCCCCTGCTGGCCCGCAGCGGCCAGGGCCCAGAGGTAGGGGCGTCCGACCATCGCGGCGTCGGCGCCCAATGCCACCGCCGTGGCAATGTCCGCACCGTGCCGCACCCCGGAGTCCACCAGAATGCCGAAGTCGGCGCCCACGGCCGCCCGCACCGGCGCGATGAGGTCGACGGGGGCAATGGAACGGTCCAGCTGCCGGCCGCCGTGGTTGGACAGGTGCACGCCGTCGAGCCCCAGGTCCCGGGCACGGAGCGCGTCAGCCGGCCCGAGGGGGCCCTTCAGCACCAGTTTCCCGGCCCAGGCCGCGCGCAGCCGCGCCAGATCGCCCCAGGTGAGGGCGGCGTCGAACGCGGACCCAACGTTCTCGATCGTGCAGCCGCCCGCCCCTCCGGAGACATTGGCGAACTCCAGCGCCGACCCGCGCAGCATCCGCGTCCAGTATGCGGGCTTGGCCCCGATGTCCAGCAGGCTCCCCGGGGTAAGCCGGGGCGGGATGGTGAAGCCGTTGCGGACATCGCGGACCCGGAAGCCAGGCACGGCCGTGTCCACGGCCACCTCCAGGACCCGGTAGCCGCTGGCTTGGGCGCGCTGCACCAAATCCATGGTCCGGACCCGGTCCTTGAAGACGTAGAGCTGGAACCACAGGTCTCCGTCGCCCGGTTCCCCGGCCAGGTCCTCGAGGGAGGTGGTGGCCATGGTGGACAGGACGTAGGGCAGCCCGGCGCCGGCTGCCGCACGGGCGACGGCGGCCTCCCCGCCGGCGCCGACCATCCGGGTGTAGCCGGTCGGGGCAAAGCCCAGTGGCGCCGCGGCGTGCCGGCCCAGGATCCGGGTGCCGAGGTTGGGCGCGCTGACGTCGCGGAGCACCGCCGGGGTGTACCCGTAGCGCCGGAAGGCCTCGGTGTTCCCGCGCAGGGCGAGCTCCTCGTCGGCACCGCCGTCGACGTAGTCAAAGACCGGGCGGGGCAGCCGCCGTTTGGCCAGCGCGCGCACATCCTCCACAGTGTGGCAGCGGGCCAGCAGGCGGTCCGTCCGGCTCCCGGTGGGCAGCGGCACCGAGACCAGACGCAGGGCCTGGGACAGCCTCACCGCACGCCGTCCGGTTCCGCCAGCACCTTGCCGGGGTTCATGATGTTGGCCGGATCCAGTGCGGCCTTGATGGCGGCCATGACGCCCACGCCGCTGGGGTGTTCGGCCCGCAACGACGCCGTCTTGCCCGCGCCGATCCCGTGCTCGCCAGTGCAGGTGCCGCCCATGCCAAGCGCCCGGGCCACCAACCGTTCGTTCACGGCGGCCGCGGCGGCAAACGCGCCGCTGTCCCCCGGCGCCAGGACAAAGGCCAGGTGGAAGTTGCCATCTCCCGCGTGCCCGGCGATCGGCGCCACCACCCCGGAGGCGAGGATGTCCTCCTTGGTGGCGGCGATGCATTCGGCCAGCCGCGAGATGGGGACGCAGACATCCGTGGACCAGGTGTGCGACCCCGCCAGCAGTGCCTGGCAGGAGGGCAGCACGTCGGTGCGGGCCCGCCACAGCCTGTCCCGCTCCGCCTCCCCGGCGGCGAAGTCAAAGCCTATGGACCCATACCGGGCGGCGATGGCCCGGACCTGCTCCGCCTGCTCCACCACACCGTGTTCGGTGCCGTGGAACTCAAAGAGCAGTGTGGAGAGCGGCGCCAGGCCCAGCGCCGAATAGCTGTTGATGGCGGCCACCATGGTGTCGTCGAGCAGTTCCACCCGCGCCACCGGAATCCCGGCCTGGATGGCCCCCTGCACCACCAGCGTGGCCGCCGCCAGGGTGGGGAATCCGCACACGGCCGCGGAGACCGCCTGCGGTTGGCCGTGGAGCCGCACGGTGACCTCGGTGATGATGCCCAGCGTGCCCTCCGCCCCCACGAAGAGCCGGGTGAGGTCGTAGCCGGCCGAGGACTTGCGCGCCCGGCCGCCGGTGTGGACCACCTCGCCGCTGGCCAGCACCACCGTCAGGCCCAGCACGTTCTCCCGCATGGTTCCGTACCGCACCGCCATGGTGCCGCTGGCGCGGGTGGAACTCATGCCACCCACGCTGGCATCCACGCCGGGACCCACCGGAAAGAACAGCCCGTCCGCTTCCAGCGCGGCATTGAGCCGGCTCTTCATCACCCCCGCCTGCACTGTGGCGTCCAGGTCGGCCGAGCTGACGCGCAGGATCTCCGCCATGCCGGACAGATCGATGGTGACCGTCCCCGGCCGGGCGTTGGCCCCGCCCTCCAGCCCGGTGCCCGCGCCGATGGGGACCACCGGCACGCCGTGCGCGGCGCAGATGCGCACGGCGGTGGCCACATCCGCCGTCGAACGGGCGCTGACGACGGCGTCGGGGAGCCCGGCGGGCAGGTGCGAGCGGTCGCGGGACCGGCCGGTCCGGCTCGCAAGGTCGACGGCGACCACCGGACCCAGCGCCCGCTGCAACTCGGCCACGGCACCCGACGCACCGCCGCCGTCGCCGGTGAACGTACCCGCGCCGGACACCGTCTGGATCGACCGCGCTCCCACGCTCAGGCCAGCACCTTGGACAGGAACGCCTGGGTGCGCACTTCCTGCGGGTCCTCCAGCACCTGGCGGGGATCGCCGCTTTCCACCAGGTGGCCGTCCGCCATGAAGTGGACCACATTGCCCACTTCCTTCGCGAAGCCCATCTCGTGCGTCACCACGATCATCGTCATGCCGGATTCGGCCAGCGCGCGCATCACATCGAGCACCTCGCCCACCAGCTCCGGATCCAGCGCCGAGGTGGGCTCGTCAAAGAGCATCAGCGCCGGCTTCAGGGCCAGCGACCGGGCGATGGCCACGCGCTGCTGCTGGCCGCCGGAGAGCTGGCCCGGGTAGTGGTTCCGCTTGTCCGCCAGCCCCACCCTGGCCAGCAGCGCCATGCCCTCCTCGATCGCCGCCTCCCGCGGAATCCGCTGCACGATGGTGGGGCCCTCGATCACGTTTTCCAGCGCCGTGCGGTGCGGAAAGAGGTTGAACTGCTGGAACACCATGCCAATCGAGGCACGCTGGCGGGCCGTCTCATGCTCCTTGAGTTCGTGCAGCTTGCTGCCGGCCCGGCGGTAGCCGATCCGCTCGCCCTGCACCCACAGCTGGCCGCCGTCGATCTTCTCCAGATGGTTGATGCAGCGCAGGAAGGTGCTCTTGCCCGAGCCGGAGGGGCCCAGCAGGCACGCGACCTCACCTTTGGCGATGTCCAGGCTGATGCCCTTGAGCACCTCAACGTGGCCGAACGATTTGCGGACATCGCGGGCCCGCAGGATGGGTTCGTTGATCACAGCTTCTCCAATTCCGATACGCGCCCGACGGCGGCGGTGGGGTCGGTGGTTTCGGCGGCAACGCCGGATCCGGAGACCGGCGACGGGCCGCCCGCCTTCGCGGCCTTCATCGGGGTGAACCCGCGCTCAAACCGCTTCTCGATGTAGTACTGCCCCACGGACAGCACGGCGGTAACCGCCAGGTACCACAAGGCCGCCACGATCAGCAGCGGAATGGTCTGGAAGGTGCGCGAGTAGATGATCGAGACCGACGTCAGCAGCTCGCTGTAGCCGATGACGATGACCAGCGAGGTGTACTTGAGCATGCCGATGGTTTCGTTGCCCGTCGGCGGGATGATCACGCGCATCGCCTGCGGCAGGATGACCCGGCGCATGGTCTGCATCCGCGACATCCCGATGGCCTTGGCCGCCTCGGTCTGCCCCTGCGGAATGGCCCGGATGCCCGAGCGGACGATCTCGCCCATATACGCGCCCTCGTTCAGGCTCAGGCCCAGCAGCGCGGCCGTAAACGGGGAGATCAGCGTGTTGGTGGAGATCTCGAAAAAGCTGGGGCCAAACGGGACGCCGAGGACAAGCTTGGGCACCAGCGCCGCCATGAAGAACCAGAACAGCAGCTGGACCATCAGCGGAGTGCCGCGGAAGAACCAGGAGTAGGCCCAGGCCGCCGTGGACAGGATCGGATTGGCGGAGAGCCGGCACACCGCCACCACAATGCCCAGCAGGATGCCGATGGCCATGGATACGGCCGTCAGGAGCAGCGTGTTCCCCAGGCCGGCCAGCACGGGCGGGGCAAAAAGGTACTCCCCCACGGTGTCCCAGTGGAAACGCTGGTTGGTGAACATCGAGTACACCAGCAGGGCCAGCAGGGCCAGGACGACGCCGGCCACGATCCACCGCCCGGTGTACCGGGCTGGCACGATCGTCAGGTTGCCCTCCTCCTCGGAGGCTTCGTACAAGGTCATTTGGTGACGCCGTTGACGGTGAACTTATCAACCGCGTGGTCACCCATCTTGTACTTCTCCAGCACCGACTTGTAGGTGCCGTCGGCGGCGATCTCCTCCATGGCCTTCTGCACGACCCCCATCAGCACCATGCTGTCCTTGGGGAAGACGAGGCCGAAGGGCATCTGCTGGTAGCGGTTCCCCATCGCCAGCTCACCCTTGCTCTCGGCGGCCACCACGGAGCCGGAGGTCGAGTCGACCAGGAACGCATCCACTCGGTCACTTTGCAGCGCGAGGACGGCCTGGTTTTGGCCGGCGTAGATGGTGGTCTCCAGGGCTGGCTTGCCCGCCGATTGGCACTCGGTGGACTGGGCCGCCGCGTCGGCGTCCTCGGTGGTGCCCTTGACGATGCCGACCTTGAGCCCGCACAGGTCCCCGAGGGCCTTGATGCCGTGCGGGTTGGCCGTGGTGGTCATGATGCCGCCGCCGGCCTCAAAATAGTCCAGGAAGCTCACCTGCTTCTGGCGTTCCACGGTGTCGGACATGGCGGAGATGCCCATGTCGTACCGCCCGGAATCTAGGCCCGGGATGATGGCGTCGAAGGCGATGTTGTTGAACTCAAACTTCACGCCCAGTTTCTTTTCCAGCGCGTCGGCCAGTTCCCGGTCGATGCCGACCACGGTCTTGCCGTCGGTGTCGAAGGACTCGAACGGCGGGTATTCGACATTGCTGGCCACGTTGACGGTTCCGGCGGACTGGATCGCCGCCGGCAGCTCGCTGAAGAACGGCGCCTTTGCCGAACCAGACGAGGACGCGCCGGCCGTGGGATCCCCCGCATCGGCCGCACCACCACAGGCGGTCAGCCCGACGGCGGTGGCGAGGGCGAGTGCCCCCAGAACGGAGGTGCGAGTGGAGAGGAAGAAAGGGCTCATGGTGTTTACTCCTGGATTTTCAAGAATCGCTGGGGATCAGCCTCGGGAGCAGGCTGCGCGTTCCGCTTTCCGGCGTCGCTTGCCCATTAGCATATGAATTAAAAGTGCATCCAACAAGGTTTGTTCAATTCAAAATGGATAACTTTTCAGAAACGTTCCGGACGGATTTGTTAAGCCTGAAAAATGGCACGGGAAAGCCACCCAACGGTTAATTCATGGGTGGCGATAAACAATGCATTGTTTATCGCCGACGGTCAGCCCGGCGCGCACCGCCAGCAATGCCACGCGTCTGCGCCGACGTTTCACGGGCCGCCGTCAGAGGTCCAGGACCAGCCTTTCCCCTTTCGAACGCGATACGCAAATCATCATGGTGGAGTTTTCCGCGCGCTCCTCGTCGCTGAGGATTTCGTCCCGATGGTCCGGCAATCCGGCCAGGACGGATGTTTCACAGGTGCCACAGGTGCCTTTCCTGCAGGAATTCAGAGCCGGAATGCCAACACGTTCCAGCGCCTCCAGAATTGTTTCATCGGCGGCAATGCCTATTTCGGTTCCATCGGCCGTTTCCACCACAAAGGTCGTGCCACCCTCGACGGGCTCCGCTCCCTCCGGAGCATTGGAGAAATCCTCGCTGTGCAGCACCGCCACCGCCCCGCAGGCACGGGCCGCACGCAGCTGGAGCAGCAGGCGTTCGGGCCCGCAGGCAAACACCTCGACATCCCCGTCCGGCGCCGCGCCGGCGAGGTAATCGTCCAGTGACAGTGGCCCGGATTCGTCCTTGGCATGGATCCGCACCCGCTCCGCGGCCGCCCCGATCCCGTCGAGCTCCGCCAGGAAGGCCATCGACGTCCGGCCCGCGCCCAGGTAGAGCAACCGCCAGTCGGCGCCGCGGGCGGCGGCCGCCCTGACCATGGGCAGCAACGGCGTGATGCCGATGCCGCCGGCGATGAAAAGCACCGTCCCGGCCCCGGGCACCGCCGCGAAGTTGTTCCGCGGACCCCTGGCCTGCAGGACGTCGCCGGGCCGCAGCCGCTCGTGCACATAGCTGGATCCGCCGCGGCCCGCTCGCTCCAGCAGCACGGACACCCGCCAGGCGGTGTGGTCGGCCGGATCGGAACAGAGCGAATACTGGCGCAGCATCCCGCCGGGAAGCTGCACATCGATGTGCGCCCCCGGCGTCCACTCCGGCAGGTCCCCGCCGTCGGGCCGTTCAAGGCCGAGGGAGAGGATGCCCGCCGCCTCGGGCCGGAGCTCCTTCACCCGCACCGGGAAGAAGGCCTTGGGGTCCACGCCCACGGCCGGACCGCTAGCGAGCTGGAGTGTCATCCGCCTCGGCCAGCTTTGCGTCCACGGCCGCCGTCACCGCCCCGGTGTGGACCAGTTCGAGGGCCTTGCGGACCCGCGGATACAGCACCACGTCGGCGGTGATGTGGTCGATGCGCCGCCCGTCCGCCGACGACGACGAGCGCACCAGTTCCAGCGCGGCCAGGCTTGCCGGCCCGGCCTTGGCGCCGTTCGTGGCGGCCATGCCCATCCGCAGCTCCAGCGCCTGGGCCGCCATCAGCAGCTCGATGGCCACCACCGACTCGATGTTGGCCACGATCTGGCGCGCATGCCGGCCGGCGTTGTTGGCCATCGAGACGTGGTCCTCCTGGTTGGCGCAGGTGGGGATCGAATCCACGCTGTCCGGATGGGCCAGCGTCTTGCAGTCGGAGACCAGGGCCGCGGCCAGGTACTGCGGCAGCATGTAGCCGCAGTCCATGCCGATCTGCTCGCTGGCGATGAGCATGTCCGGCAGCCCTCGGTTCAGCGTGCCGTCGTCGAGCCGGAAGAGCCGGCGCTCGGTGATGCTGCCGATCTCGGTGACCACGATGGAGATGAAGTCGGCGGCGAAGGCCATGTATTCGGCGTGGAAGTTGCCGCCGGAGACCGCCTTGAGAGTGCGCGTGGCGGGCAGCGAGGGAAAGATCAGCGGGTTGTCCGTGGCCGCATTGATCTCGTTCTCGATGATGCCCGCGGCGAAGTCCAGGGTGTCCTTCACCGGGCCGAAGACCTGCGGAATACAGCGCAGGGAGTAGGCATCCTGCGGCGGCTGGCGCACCGGGTCGCGGCCGGCGTCGCCGTCGATGAGGCCGCTGCCGGCCAGCAACTGCCGGATCCGGGCCGCCACCTCGATCTGGCCCTTCTGCCCGCGCGCCTGGTGGAGCTCGTCGATGAATGCGTCGCCAAAGCCGATGAGTGCCTCGATGGTCATGGCCGCGGTGATCTGCGCCGTCTGAAGCAGATTCTGCGCATCGAAGAGGGCCAGCGCCGCCTGGGCGCAGGAGAAGGAGGTGCCGTTGAGCAGCGCCAGGCCGTCCTTGGCGCCCAGCGGCAGCCGGTCCAGGCCGGCGTGCGCCATGGCGGCAATGCCGGAGACGACGGCGCCGTCGACGAAGGCCTCGCCGGAGTCCAGCTCGATGTCCTCGCCGGTGTGCGAGCGCGACATGACAATGGCGATGTGGGCCAGCGGGATCAGGTCCCCCGATGCGCCCAGGGATCCGTACTCGGGGATCGCGGGGTGGACGCCGCGGTTGAGCATCTCCGCCAGGGTGGTGACGAGCTCGGGGCGGACGCCCGAATAGCCCTGGGTCAGGCTGACCATGCGGATGAACATGGTGGCCCGGACCACCTCTTCGTCGACATAGCGCCCCACGCCTGCGGCATTGGAGAGGACCAGGCGGCGGGACAGCTCGGCGGCGTCGGAGGGCGTATCGAACGCCTTGCGGCCGGCCAGCGAACCGAACCCGGTGTTGATGCTGTAGATCGGCGCCGTCTCCTTCCCGGCCGCCATGTCATCCATGACGTTCCCGAGCCATTCCTGGCTGGGGGCCATCCGTGCCAGCGCCTCCGCATCGACCACCACGGGCCGGCGGTGGCGGGCGACGTCGACCAGGTCCGCCAGGGTGGAGCGGCCCAGCCCCAGGACCACGGGAGCCGTGTCAAGCAAGGTTTCGGACGTCATCGCGTACCTCTCGTAGGATGTGCCGGGGAGCGACGGATTCCAGTGAGGCCGTCAGGTTCCGGGCAGCTTCGTTCATGGTTTTCACGGTGGAATCGATCCAGGACCGCGAACCGCATCGGCCCTCCGGCCCCGCAACGTTGAGGGAGCACACCACCTCGCCGCCGAAGAAGACGGGCACGGCCACCGAGACGGCGCCGGGGTCCAGTTCACCGCGGGTGACCACCCAGCCCGTGGCCCGGATCTGGGACAGCGAGGCAATGATCTGTTCGGCCGTGGGCGAGTGCTCCGTGTAGCGGGGCAGCTCGCCGTCGAGCACCGCCCGGACCACGTCCGACGGCGCCCAGGCTAGGAGCATCCGGGGGCCGGCCCCGGCGCTGAGGGAGAGCAGCTCGTTGACCGCAAAGGTGTATTTGATGGCCTTGTCCGGTTCGGACCGCCGCAGGCACATGGCCTGGGTCCCCACCCGGATGACCATCACGGCCGTCTCCCCCACGGCGTCGACGATGCTTTTCAGCACGGCCGTGCCAACTTCGGCCAGATGGCTCTGGGTGAGGTGCCGCCCGGACAGCGCCAGCAGGGCATGCCCGGGCCGGTAGTGTCCGGCATCCTCCTGGACGAAGCCGTGCTCGCGCATGGTCCTGAAGTACCGGTAGGTGGTGCTGACCGGCATGCCCAGCTTCTGCGCCACGCGCTCGACGGTGGTGTCGCCGCCGTCGGCAATCTCCGACAGGATCATCAGCCCCCGCTCGAAGGACGTATGGGTTGCCATGCTCTTGCCTCCTCTCCGTGTCGCCGGTGACACACTGATGGTGCACGGGCAACATCCGATGGAACAACTCATATTCTCACTGGCCGAGAATGGCGTTTAGCCGCCGGTCTCTGCTGCCGATACTTTGATCCCACGAACCCGCTGATCGAGCGCAAGTGAGGCCCACCGATGTCTGTAACAATCCGCCCGGAAACCATCCCCGTGATGGCGGACGATCCCTACTCCGATGAAAACCTCACCAATCCCTACCCGCTTTTTGAGCGCATGCGTGCGGCGGGGCCGGCCGTCTGGCTCGAGAAGTACCAGGTGCTCGCCTTCGCCGGCTTCCAGGAGTGCAAGGAGATCCTGGACGACTACCGGACCTTCATCTCCAGCGCCGGGGTAGGCCCGAAGGACCTGCACAAGGAGCCGGCCTGGCGCCCGCAGGGCATCCTGGAATCGGACCCGCCCGTGCACGGCCCGATGCGGGCCGCCATGGCCGGGGTCATCTCGCCCCGCGGCGTGCGGGAGCTGCGCCCGGCATTCGAGGCCTTTGCCGACGAGCTGGTGTCCGCGCTAATCGAGCGGGGCGGGTTCGACGGCGTCACGGACCTCGCCGAACTCTTTCCGATCCGGGTCTTCGGCGACGCCGTCGGCATTCCGCGCGAGGACCGGGAGGCCAACCTGCTGCCGCACGGTGCGATGAACTTCAGCGCGTTCGGCCCCGACGACGAGCGCTCCCGGGAATTCTTCGGCAAGGGCGAGGGGACCCACGAATGGGTGATGCACAACTGCGACCGTGAGAACCTCTCGCCGGACGGCATGGGGGCCAAAATTTGGGAATTCGCGGACCGCGGGGAGATCACCGCCGACCAGGCGGCCCTGCTGGTGCGGGCCATGCTCTCCGCCGGGCTGGACACCACCGTCTTCTCGATCGGCAACACGCTGCACTCGCTCGCCGCGCATCCGGAGCAATGGGCCCAGCTGCACGCCAATCCGAAGCTGGCCAAGTTCGCCATCGACGAGGCGCTGCGCTACAACTCCCCGTTCCAGTCCTTCTTCCGGACCACCGGCCAGGACACCACGTTCCGCGGCATCGAACTGCCGGCCGGGACCAAGGTGGTGCTGTTCATGGGGGCGGCCAACCGGGACACCAAGCATTGGGGGGAGAACGCGGACGAGTACATCATCTCCCGCAACGCCGGCGGGCATCTGGCCTTCGGCATGGGCATCCACCAATGCGTGGGGCAGCCCATCTCGCGGCTGGAAATGGACGTCCTGTTCACGGCGCTGGCCAAGCGGGTCAAGAGCATCGAGCTCGCCGGCGAGCCCGTGCCGTACCTGCACAACACCCTGCGCGGCTGGAAGTCGCTCCCCGTGCGCATCACGCCCGCGTAGCCGGACCCGCTGGTCTCGCTGGTCGAGCGAAGCCGAGCGAAGCCGAGACCTCCCGCGGACGACGGCGGCACCCGACGGCGCACGTCGCACCGGGTTTCGGCTCCGCTTCGCTGCGCTCAACCAGCGAGACAGGGCGGGGCGCTCAGTCCGTGCAGCTCTGCGGGCACATGAGCGTTTCGGGGCTGGCGGCGCAGGCCTCGCAGTACAGGCTCAGGTTGCGGCAGCTGGGGTCGGAGCAGTTCTCGAACTTGGACGTGGCGGCGCTGCAGCGGACGCATTCGCCAATCGTCTTGGCCTCGTCGCTAAACTCCAGGTGCATGCGCTTGTCGAAGACGTACAGCGAGCCCTCCCACAGGCCCTGGTCCTTGAAGGTCTCGCCGTAGCGGACGATGCCGCCGTCGAGCTGGTAGACCTCCTTGAAGCCCCGGTTCACCATCAGCGAGCTGAGCACCTCGCAGCGGATGCCACCGGTGCAATAGGTGACCACCGGCTTGTCCTTGAGGTTGTCGTACTTGCCGGAATCCAGTTCCTTGATGAAATCGTGCGTGGTGGCGACATCGGGCACCACGGCGTTCTTGAACTTGCCGATCTGCGCCTCGAAGGCGTTGCGCCCGTCGAAGAAGACCACCTCCTCGCCGGCGGACTCCTTGGCGGCCACCAGCTCGTGGACCTCCTCGGGCTTGAGGTGCGTGCCGCCGCCGACGACGCCGTTCTCGTCGACTTCCAGCTCGCCCGGGGCGCCGAAGCTGACAATCTCCTCGCGCGCCTTCACGCTCAGCCGCGGGAAATCCTCGGCACCGCCGTCGGACCATTTCACGTCGATGCCGTGGAAGCCGCGGTACTCGCGGGTGGTCTTCACATACTGCTTGATGGCGTTGATCTCCCCGCCCACGGTGGCGTTGATGCCGTCCTTGGAGATCAGGATGCGCCCGCGCAGGCCCAGCTTCTCGCACAGCGCACGCTGCCAGAGGCGGACGGCGTCGGGGTCAGCGACGGGGGTAAAGCCATAAAAGAGCACAATTCGGTTCAAAGCCACGCATTTAAGCGTACGGCGTGCCGCCAAATGCCCGCCGGGCGGATCTGGCGGCGCTGGCACCGCCGGGCGGACACTTGGGGTATGCCCACGCTCGGGGACGGCGTGGACACGGTGGACCGGCCGGAGACCCGCCAGGCATCCTGCCCTGCCTGCCACGCACCGCAGGACGAGCAGAAGGAGACGGAAACTGATGGAGCTCACCGACATCGCCCGCGCCACGGACGGCATCAAGGCGGACCTCGCGAACGGCGTCGAGCACTGGCGCGAGCGCGTCCACACGCTGGCCCGCGGCATCCATGCCAACCCGGAGCTGTCCTTTGAGGAGGCCCGCTCCGCGCAGGCGGTGGCATCGCTGCTCGCCGACGGCGGTTTCGCCGTCGAACGCGGCACCAGCGGGCTGCCCACCGCCTTCACCGCCACCGCCGGCAGCGGCGAGCTGGTGGTTGCACTCTGCGTGGAATACGACGCGCTGCCCCAGGTGGGCCATGCCTGCGGGCACAATCTGATCGCCGGCGCCTCCGTGGCGGCCGCATTGGCGCTGGCGCCCCACGTCCACGCGTTGGACATCACCCTGAAAGCCATTGGGACTCCAGCGGAGGAACACGGCGGCGGCAAGGCCCTGATGCTGGCGGCCGGCGCGTTCGACGGCGTCGGGCTGGCCCTGATGGTGCATCCCGTCCAGGACGGGGTCACCTACAACCCCGCCGGCACCAGCGCCCAGGCCGTGGGCCGCTACCGGGCGGTGTTCACCGGCAAGGCCGCCCATGCCGCCGCCGCCCCGCACCAGGGGGTGAACGCCGCCGACGCCGCCGTGCTGAGCCAAGTGGCGGTCGGCCTGCTGCGCCAGCAGATCCCCGGCGACCACCGGGTGGCGCTTTACGTGGCCGAGGCCGGGCACGTCACCAACATCATCCCGGAGCGTGCGGTGGTGGAATTCGAATGCCGGGCGTTCACGCTGCCCGAATACGAGGCGCTGCTGGTGCGGGTGAGGCGCTGTTTCGAGGGCGCGGCACTGGCCACCGGCACGACGCTGGAGATCGAGCCCACCGAGCCGTTGTACGAGCCCCTGCGCCAGGACGACGACCTGGCCGCGCACTGGACCGCCGCCATGGACGTGTTCGGCAAGGACACCAGCCCGGCGGCCGGGCTGGGCGGCGGGTCCACCGACATGGGCAACATCTCCCAGGTGATCCCCAGCCTGCACCCCTGGCTGAGCATCCCCGGGGCCGATGTGCCGATCCATTCGCACGGCTTCGCCGCACTCGCTGACACGCCGGCGGCGTACACAGTGATGTTCGAGGCCGCCGTCGCCCTGGCCTGGACCGTTGCCGGAGCGGCCACCACGCCCCAGGAAAGGGAACGCTTTCTCCGGGCCGCCTACCGGCGCCCGGCACCAGCCCAGAAAGGTGCATCATGACCACCCACAGCACCACACCGGCCATGGCCGAAACCCGGCACGCCCTGCCGATAGCCGCCCTGGCGATTGTCATCGCCGTCGCGGTCCAGCTCATCGGCCAGCTCAACATCAACGTGGGCATTGGCACGATCGTCATTTTCCCCATGGTTTGGGGCCTGATCGTGGGCCTCATCGTCTCCATCCAGAAGTTCAAGCCGCTGGGCATTGACCTGCAAAAGGTGGCCGCCGCCCTGGTCGGCGTGGCCGTGCTGCTGCTGGTGGCGCGGCTGGCCTTCAACATTGGGCCGAGCCTGCCCTCCCTGGTCAAGGCCGGGCCTGCCCTGCTGCTGC
This sequence comes from Pseudarthrobacter sp. P1, assembly GCF_050156935.1. NCBI lineage: Bacteria > Bacillati > Actinomycetota > Actinomycetes > Micrococcales > Micrococcaceae > Pseudarthrobacter > Pseudarthrobacter sp. P1. Next base: position 2,552,405 of record NZ_CP189584.1, read on the forward strand.
AGGAGGTGGGCCACCTGCTGGGCACCATCGCGCTCGCGCTGCCGTTGGCGGTGCTGCTGCGCATGGGCAAGGCGACGGTTGGCGCCACCTTCTCCCTGGACCGGGAGCCCTCCTTCGCCATGGTGTCCGAAAAGTACGGGCCCGATTCGGACCAGTACCGCGGCGTGCTGGCGATGTACGTGTTCGGCACACTCTTCGGCGCCGTCTTCATCACCTTGTTGACCTCGCTGGTGGCCAACTGGGGCATCTTCGATCCGCTCGCGCTGGCCATGGGGGCCGGAGTGGGGTCCGGCTCCATGATGGCCGCCTCCGCCGCCAGCACCATCGCGGCCTACCCGGGGCAGCAGGAGGCCATCCTGGGCATGGCCGCCGTGTCCAACCTGATCACCACCATCCTGGGCGTCTACGTCGGCATCTACATCGCGCTGCCGCTGGCCGACAGGTTCTACACCTTCCTGACCCGCAAGCAGACGGCCCGCGAGATGGCAGCCGTGGCAGCCGGCGGGGGAATGTCCGGAGCGTCCGACGCCGAGATCGCTGCCGCCACAGCACGCGAGGAGGCCCAGGCCGAGGCCAACCGGAAGTTCCGCGAGCAGGTGGCCGAGTCCTCCGCACCGGTGTCGATGCCGCTGTGGCTGTCGCTGGGAATCCTGACAATTCTGGGAATCGCCACGGCATCGGTGGCGGCGAAAGGCTTCAGTTGGACGATTGTCGGCGGCTATGCGGTGATGCTTGCGCTGATGCTGCTGAGCCTGTTCCTGGCCAAGGTGTCCCGGAAGATCTCCGCCATCGTCTGGATCACCACCCTCGGTGCCTACATCTCCAGTCCGTGGTTCTTTGGTGCCCCTGCACTGACCGCGCTGGTCAAGTCAGTGGATTTCCTTTCCATTGCCACTGTCATGCTGACCCTGGCCGGCCTGTCGCTGGGCAAGGACATCCCCCTGCTGAGAACCATCGGCTGGAAGATCATCCCGGTGGGCCTGCTGGCCATCGCGGCCTCGTTCCTGCTGGCCACGGCCATCGCGGAATTTACCCTCGGATTCTGGGACTGACGCCGCGGGCTGGCAACCACCGCCCTCCACGTGTCCGAGGTCACATTAGTTCCACAATGGCCCCGGACGTAGGCTCAATGCATGCGGCGTCCACCCGAAGAAATCCCCGACATGCTGCAGCACTGGTTCATCGGTTGGGCGGCCCTGCGCGCCTATCCCACGTCCTGGGCTAGCGGCCATCCCGCCGCGCGCCGCCGCGAGCGCGCCAGCGGGTGGGAATTCTTCATCGGCAATCCGGCTCCGCTGGATCTGGCCGCCCTGGCGGCGGTGGCCGCCGATTCCCCGGACAGCGTGTTGTCCGTCTGGGGACCGGATGTCCAGCGCTATGTTGACCAGGCACATCTGGCCGGACTGTCCCTGGTGTCCACGGCTGAAACCCTGATGGAGCTGGACCTCTCCGGCGCCGACGCCGAAGACCCGTACCTCGCTGACCCCGAGTTCACCCTGGCCACGGCCCGGGTGGGCGGCCGCCACGATTCCTCGGACGCCGTGGCCCGCTACGCCACCACCATCAGGACCGGGCAGACCCTGGCGGCGTGGGGCACGGTGGCCGTCGTCGGCGATGCCGCCGTGTTTGACCAATTGCAGACGTCCCCGGACTTCCGGCGCCGCGGCTTCGGCCGGATGGTGGTGGACGCGCTCACCGCTCGGGCCTTGGACCACTCCGTGCAGCGGGGGCTGTTGCTCGCCTCCCCCGCCGGGCAGACGATGTACACCAGACTGGGTTGGCACGTGGTCTGCCCGGTGACGATTCTGGCCGCACCGTCTGCCGCGCCAGTGGCAGAATGAACCGTGGCCACTTCCGAATCGCTGATTTCCCTGCTGGGCCGCGGCGACGCCCCCGAGCAGCTGCAGCATGTCCGCCACATTCCCGCCCGCACCGCCGTAACGGCGCCCTGGCCGGACTGGGTCCACCCCGACATCCTGGCCGCCTTTGCCGGGGTGGGTGTCCATGAGCCCTGGCGCCACCAGGTCGAGGGGGCGCAGCTGGCCCACTACGGGCGGCATGTGGTGGTAGCCACCGGCACGGCCTCCGGAAAATCGCTGGCCTACCAGCTGCCCGCCTTGGACGCGATCCACCGTGCCGAGCGCTGGATCCTTGACCACCCCGGCAAGCTGGACCCCGACGGCGCCGTCGCCCTCTACCTCTCCCCCACCAAGGCGCTGGCCGCCGACCAGTTCGCGGCGATCAAGGCGCTGAAGCTCCCCACGGTCAGGGCCGCCACGTACGACGGCGACACAGCCCCCGGCGAGCGCCGCTGGATCCGGGACCACGCCAACTTTGTGTTGTGCAACCCTGACATGCTGCATTTTGGCGTGCTCCCCAACCACACTTGGTGGGCCCGGTTCTTCCGCCGGCTGAAGTACGTCATCATCGACGAGGCCCACAGCTACCGTGGCGTGTTTGGCTCGCAGGTGGCCACGCTGATGCGCCGGCTGCGGCGGATCTGCGCCCACTACGGCTCGGAGCCGGTGTTCATCGCCGCCTCCGCCACGTCCTCCGACCCCGAGGTGTCGCTGGGCCGGCTGATCGGCGCCCCCGTGGCGGCCGTGACCGAGGATTCCTCCCCGCACGGCGCCACGACCGTGGCGTTCTGGGAGCCGCTGCTGACCGAGCTCAAGGGCGAAAACGGCGCCAAGACCCGCCGCACCGCCATCGCCGAGACCTCCGATCTCATGGCCAATCTGGTCTCCGCCCGGGTCCGCACCATTGCCTTCATCAAGTCCCGGCGCGGGGCGGAGACCATTTCCACCATCACCAAGCGGCTGCTGGACGAGGTGGACCACAGCCTGCCGCAGCGTGTGGCGGCCTACCGTTCCGGCTATCTGCCCGAGGAACGCCGGGCCTTGGAAAAGGCGCTGCGCTCCGGCGAGCTGCTGGGCGTCTCCAGCACGTCCGCGTTGGAGCTTGGCATCGACATCTCCGGCCTGGACGCGGTCCTGGTGGCCGGCTGGCCCGGCACCAGGGCCTCCCTGTTCCAGCAGATCGGCCGGGCAGGACGTGCCGGGCAGGACGCCATCGCCGCCTTTGTGGCCAGCGACGATCCGCTGGACACCTACCTGGTCCACCACCCCGAGGCCATCTTCGACGTCCCGGTGGAGGCCACGGTCTTCGACCCCTCCAATCCCTATGTGCTGGGCCCGCACCTGTGTGCCGCCGCCGCCGAGCTTCCGCTCACGGCGGCCGACCTCCCGCTCTTTGGCCCGACGACGGCGGCCCTGCTGGAAAAGCTGGTGGCCGACGGCTACCTGCGCAAGCGCCCCGCCGGCTGGTTCTGGACCCACCCGCAGAGCGCCGCCGGCATGGTGAACCTCAGGGCCGACGGCGGCGGCCCCATCAGCATCGTCGACGCCGACACGGGCGCCCTGCTGGGCACCATGGACTCCCCCCAATCGCACTACCAGGCCCACCAGGGGGCGATCTACGTCCATCAGGGCGAGAGTTACCTGGTGGAGGAGCTGGACGAGGCGGACCACTGCGCCATCGTGCGCCGGAGCAACCCCGACTACTACACGAGTGCCCGCGACGTCACCCAGATCGCCGTGCTGGACTCGCTGCGGGACGAACGTTGGGGCCCGGTGGAGGTGCACTTCGGCGAGGTCCAGGTGACCACGCAGGTGGTCTCCTTCCAGCGCAAGGCCTACACCTCCAACGAGGTCCTGGGCGAGGAGCCGCTGGAGCTTGGGGCCCGCGACCTCTTCACCAAGGCGGTCTGGTTCACGCTGGACAACCGGACGCTGCTGGACGGCGGCCTGGTGGAGCCACAATTCCCCGGAGCCCTGCACGCCGCCGAACATGCGGCGATTGGGCTGCTTCCGCTGGTGGCCTCCAGCGACCGCTGGGATGTTGGCGGCGTCTCGACCGCCATCCACGCCGACACCGGGCAACCGACCATCTTTGTCTACGATGGACACCCCGGCGGGGCAGGCTTTGCCGAGCGTGGTTTCGACATGGCCCGGGTGTGGCTCAAGGCCACCCGCGACGCCATCGAGGCCTGCGAGTGCGACACCGGCTGCCCGTCCTGCGTGCAATCTCCCAAGTGCGGCAACAAGAACAACCCCTTGGACAAGCGCGGTGCCGTCCTGCTGATCGACGTGCTGCTGGCCAACGCGCCCTAAACGCCCTGCGCGCAGCCGGGTCCAGGGTGGGCGGGTCCGGCCGCGCGTCCGTCAGGGCGGCGGTCCGGCCCGGGCCCGGCCCGTTGCGGCGGCCCACGGCACCCCGCCGTCGACGGCCACTTCAACCTCCACGGTGTCCGCCTGCGCACCCTGGACCACGCACGCCACCAGCACGGCCTCGTGCCGGCCGGCGATGTCCGCTGCCACGGTGCACGGATCCCCGGACGACAGGCCCCGGGCCGCATCCGCGCCGGCCAGTGCCGCCAGATCCGCCGCCGTCGCCGCGCGGGACGCGGCCACCGCAGCGCGCGCCAGCATCATGGTGGCACCGAGCAGCACGATCAGGACCAGCGCCAACCCCGCGGCGAGCACCGTCCCCGCGCCGGCTTCGGTACTCATCCGTGGATGGGGTGCCCATGGACCTTGCGTCTGGGATCGGGCGGCCGTCATGGAGCAATCCCCGCTGCTGCGACGGCTGTGGCCGAGTAGCGCCCGAGTGGGTTGGGCCTGCCCGCTTTGGCCCGGGCGTGTGCGGCCTCGGCGCCGTCCGACTCCAGCCGGGCCGTGGCAGTCGCCGCCAGCGGCCACGGAACCAGCGCCGCCAGCGCTCCGCTCATGCGGGCCTCCACCGTGACCCTTGCGATGCCGCCGTCGGCGCCGATCGATACGGCGGCGCCTGCTCCGGCAATGGACGTGGCGATCCCGGCGGACGCGGCGGTCGTCTCCCCGCGGGCCATGGCCCGGGCCGCGGCCCTGGCCGATTCCTCCAGCCTGAGCTGCAGAACCCCCGCGCTGCCGCCCAGCAGGAGCAGCGCCAGCAGCAGGATCACCGCGGGCAGGGTGACGGCGAGCTCCGCCGTGACCGATCCACGCTGCGCCGCGGCCTCCCGGACCGGCACGGCAGCGGAGTGGATCATTGCAGGCTCAGTGCGCTGCGGATGATGGCCAGCAGGAATCCCCTGACTTCCTCGCTCCTGAGGATCACCACCAGCAGGCCGGCAAACCCCACCGCAGCGAGCGTCGCGATTGCGTACTCGGCGGTCGCCATACCCAGCTCCGAGCCCAGGTTCCGGCGCCGGCGGTCGATCCCCACGGGCCTGCCGTTGGAGTCCCGGTGGGCACCAGGGCCGCTTTGGGCGGGGGCGGGCTCGGCGGTCCGGATGCCATTCACGACCGGTGGCTGGCTCGCGGCGCCCGGGTAGATCTCCGTCACCGGAGCCGAGGCGGGTCCGGGATTGGGTCTCTCCGCCCCGATGCTGGCCACTGTTTCCATGGTGCGTTTCATTGTTGCTCCCAACCTGGTTGACACCGCCCTTGCGGCGGCTTCTTCCACTGTTGGCCCAGCTGGCCGGTGGCCACAGGGCCCGAACGCAATCCGTGGACTCGACCGAAGCCGGATAGCCCTGTGCAGGACTGCTAGGGCAGCCGCGGAACCATCGCGACCACCACGGGCACCACGCCCAAGGCGATGAAGGCAGGAAGGGAGCACAGGCCCAGCGGCAGCACCAGTTTCACGCCAAGGGCCGCGGCCCGCCGCTCGGCCGCCCGCTGGGCATCCCGGCGCAGCTGCTGGGCCTCGGCGTAGAGCAGGGACGTAGACGGCGCACCGGTCAGCGCCGCGAAGCTGAGTGCACGGTACAGTGCCGCCAGCTCATGCTGGGTGCGGACGCCCCGCCAGGAATGCTCCCATGAGGCACCCATGGCCAAGCCCGCGACGACGGCGTCAAGGCCGTCCCGCAATCGCGGTGTACACACCGCCGACACCAGCTGCAGCGACCTTGGCACCGACGCTCCGGCATCCAGCGCCGCACCCAGCAGCTCCAGGACCAGCGGGAGGTCATCCACACCGTCCGCTGTCTCCGGCCGTTCCGAAGGTTCCTTGCCATCAAGCAAACGGCCGGGCAGGGCCCGCCAGCGGCGCGCGCCGGCGGCCGGAACCAGCAGCAGGGCGGACGCTGCCAAGGCAATGAACACCAGGGCACCCGTCACTGAATCCTCCTGTCCCTGGCCGCGGCCGCGATCAGACGTCCTGACCATAGACGCCCGGCGATGGCCAACCCGACGCCGATGGCAAGCGCAGCCCAGCCAATGGGGCCGCCGAGCAGGACGCCCAGCGGATCCACGCCCATGGCCATGCCGAGAAGAAGGCCCAACACCGGGAGCCAGCCCAGCAGCCGCACCGTGGCCCGCGGGCCGGCCAAGGCCGTCTCCCGCTGGGCGGCGGCGTCCAGGTCAGCCTCCAGTTTGGCGGAGAACCGGGTCAGGACGGCAGCCAGCGGCGCACCGCTGGCCTCCGAAACCTCAAGGCACGCGGCCAGGTCCCGCCAGGCATCCAGCGCCGCGGCATGCTCTCGCGGCGCCATGTCAGGGCTGCGGCATGCAGCCCTGACGGCGGCTCCGGCAGGCAGCCCCATCAGGGCTGCCTGCCGTGCAGACGAGATGACACCGAGATGAACCTCCCGTGGCGTTCTTCGCGGCCCCTTGCTGCCTCGGCGGGATTTCGGTCCATCGGGTTCCTGTCCGTTGGCGGCCGGCCCTGCAGCGTTTGGAGGCGACAGACCGTCCTCTTCTTCGGCAGCGAGCGCCGCGGCAAGGTCCTGCCACATCAGCGGACCGGAGCGTCCCGCGCTCAGCAGAGCCGCCAGCTGGCGGACGATGCGGACCATCAGTGCGGGGCCGCCCGGCTCCGGTGCCTGCCGCCGGCCAGGTCGGATCCGGGCGCCCGCGGCACTCGCGGCGGCCCGGGGAGACCCATACCGGCGGCGGGCCCCGCCGCCGAGCAGCAACACCGTTGCCGCGGCCAGCAGGGCAAAGAGCAGCAGCGTTTTCATCCGCCCCTCCCCTGCACCAAAGGTCCGTCGTCTGGCGCCGCTGGCCCCGGCAGCCAGTCGCGGCCGGCCGGGTCTTCACCGGAGCTGTGGCCCGAAGGACCGCCATGCACCGGGTCGCCACCGGGCCCGTCACCATTGCCCTGCACCACCCGGAACCCGCCACCGGGAAGGGCGGAACCGCCGGAGTGGCCGCGCCCGGATCCACCGAGCAGGCGTTGCAGCACGGCCCAGCCCGGGCCCTCGACGACCTGCCCCGCCCTGTCCGGACCGCCGGGCCCGGCATCGGCGGGATCACATACTTGGAGGGCCGGAACCACCCGCAATTGGGTGCCGTCCAGCTCGACGACGCCGAGCTGCACCAGCCGCCGGCCGCTGGGTCCACGGTGGACATGCAGCACCACGTCCACCGCGCTGGCCGCCTGCACGGCAATCGCGGCGCTGTCCAGCCCTGCCAGCACGCCGAGGGCGGCAAGCCGGGCCGGAACGTCTGCGGCGCTGTTGGCATGCAGTGTTGACCCGGCGCCCGTGTGCCCGGTGTTCAGCGCGGCCAGCAGCTCGCGCACCTCGGCCCCGCGGCATTCGCCCACCACCAGCCGGCTCGGGTTCATCCGCAATGCCTGGCGGACCAGTTCGGCCAGATCAATCCGGCCCATCCCTTCGGCGTTGGCGTGCCGGGTCTCCAACGTCAGCACGTGCGGATGGTCCGGATCCAGCTCCGCGGCGTCCTCGATCAGCACCAGCCGCTCCGCGGGGCCGCACAGTCCCAGCAGTGTGGCAAGCAGCGTGGTCTTGCCCGAGCCGGTGGCGCCGCTGATCAGGAAGCTCAGCCGGGCACCGATCATCCTCACCAGCAGCGGCGCCAGCTGCGGATGGACGAAGCCGCACTCGACCAGCTCCGCGAGAGTGAAAGCACTTCGGTGCCGGATGCGGATGGACAGCAGCGTCCCGGCGGCGGAGATCGGCGGCAACACGGCGTGGACACGGAAGCCGCCGTCGAGCTTCACATCGGCGCACGGCGAGCTGTCGTCCAGCCGGCGCCCGCCCGCCGCAACCAAGCGGACGGCCAGAGCCCGCAGCGAGAGCTCGTTGTCGAAGGCGACCCCGGCGGGCTCGGGGCCGCCGCCGCGGTCCAGCCAGACCGAGTCCGGCGCATTGACGAAGATGTCCGTCACCCGCAGGTCCTTCACCAACGGCTGCAGCGGGCCGAGCCCGTTGAGTTCGGCGCTGATGCGCTCGACGGCGGCCAGCGACCCTGAGGCGCCCAGCAGCCGGCCGCTGTCGCTGACGGCCGTGGCCACGCGCAGGGCCGTCACCGGGCCGGACTGCTGCAGGACCGACCGGCGCACTGTGTCCAGCAGCGCCTCGTCGACGGCGTCCACCCGCAGGTGCCTGCTCATGCCGGAGCCCGCCCGGAACCCTGGGGACCAGCAGGGCCGTGCAGGAGCGCCGACACCGCACGCCGCACCGGCCGGGACGATGCGGCGTCGGCCAGCCGGCCGTTCTCCCCGGCCTGCGCCAGTCCGCGCAGGTGGGGCAGCACTGCCGCCACGGGCACTCCCACCGACGCGCCAATCAGCTCCGCGTCAAGGCCTTCGCGCATCCGGCCGCGCACCACCAGCCGGGTGGGAACGGGCGGCAGCTCGGCCAGCAGCCGCGCGGCCGCCACCGCCGGACGCAATTGGGTGGGGACCACCAGCAGGAACTCGTCGCAATGCCGGCCCAGCGTGGCCAGGGACCGCGGCGTCCGGCCCACATCCACCACCACCAGTTCGTAGCCGCGCCGCGCGGCCCGGAGAACCTCGGCTCCGGCGTCCTCGAGCCGGGCGGCCCGGGCGGGATCGGCGGCGTGCGGTCCCCAGGACAACAGGGAGCACCCGGCGACGACGGGCAGGGCCGCGGCCAGCTGGCCCGGATTGATGGTTCCGGAGGCATTGAGCAGGTCGGGCCAGCGCAGGCCCGGCACCTCCTCCGCGGCCAGCGCGACATCCAGCCCGCCGCCCCACTCGTCCGCGTCGACCAGCAGCGTGCGGATCCCCAGGGCCGCCGCCCGGACCGCCAGCAGCACGGACAAGGTGGAAGCCCCCGCCCCGCCGCAGCCACCCACCACGCCCAGCACATGCCCCTCCGCGGACGGATCGCACAGCTGGCCCAGGAACTCGGCCAGCCACTCGGCGCCCTGTGGCAGCACCGCCACCCTGTCGACGCCGGCCTCCGCGGCCCTTTCCCACAGCGCCCCGTCGCCGCCGAGGCCCACCATGATGGTCGGCCCCGCCCGGCTGCTGCCGCGGCCCCGAACATCGGCCCCCAACAGCACCGCCGCCGCACGCCCCCACTCGCCGGCGGCGGCCTGCACGCTGCCGGCAATGGAGAGCTCGACGGCGGCTGCCGCGCTGGCGCGGGCCACCTCGCCCTGCAGCTCGGCGGAACCGGTGACCAGCAGGACCGATGCACGCGATCCGGGGATCCACGCGGTTGCGGAATCCATCGGCACGGCGGTGGGGTGGAGTCCGCCGCCGCGCGGCGGGCCCTCGCTGTGCCTGCTGCCGGACGGATGCGCTGCCATGGACCCATCCTGCGCCGACACCAGGCCACCGTCGACCGGTGCCGGCGCGGCTGTGCAACCCCGCACCGCGCAGCCGCCCTGTGCAGGGGTGCCCATCGGCAGGACGGCCAAGCGGCGGCCGGCCGGACCGGAACCGAACGGCGAAGGGAAGATCCGGGCGCGGTGGCGGAACCTGCGGCTGCTGCGGACGCTGCGGACGCTGGCCGTGCCAAGACCCCGGGGGCCGCCCCTGCGGTCCGGTGTCGGAGCCCCGGGGGAGAATGGACCCATGTACATGCTCCTGGCCGCCGCCCCGCCCCCGGGCATGAACCCGGACGGGGACCAGAACAGGAATCCGGACAGGGACCCGGGCCGGGATGCGGGCGCGCTCCGGGACGGCACGGAGGCAGCGCCGGACGGTCCCGCCGTCGTGCTCCAACCGCTGGACGCAACCGGTGCCGCCGCGGGGCCGGCCCGCAGGGTCCCGCTGGACCGGCTGGCGGATGCGGTGCGGTCCATCGAGGACGGTGCGGACGCCAACCCGCCGCGCTGGGTGTGGGACCTGACGCAGCATTGGTACCCGCGGCTGCTGGCCCAGGGCATCTCCGTGGAGCGCTGCCACGATATCTCGTTGTGCCGGAACATTCTGGTCTTCTCCGCATTCACCCAGGCCAGCGCCTATGCCCAGAAAACCAGCTACGTCCCGGTGGATCCCGGCCCGGAACCCGAGCCGCAGGACAACGGCCAGGACAGCCTGTTCGAGGCCCCTGTGGTCCACACCGGCCCCAGCCCCGAGGAGCTGGCGCGGGAGCTGCGCGAGCAGCTGGACACGGTCAGGACCTCCACCCAGCCGCGCCGGCTGGGCCTGCTGCTGGCCGCCGAATCCGCCGGCGCCCTGGTGGCCAGCGAGATGGCCCATGCCGGCATTCCGTGGCGCGAGGACCTGCACCGGCGGATCCTGGCGGACCATCTGGGCGCACAGCCGCAGCAGGATTTTGCCCGTCCGGAGCGGATGGAGGCCATCGCCGCGGAGCTGCGCGCCCTGCTGGGCGCCCCCACGCTGAACCCGGATTCCCCGGTGGAGCTCATGCGCGCCCTGCACCGGGCCGGCATCGAGGCCAAAACCACGCGCTCCTGGGAGCTGCAGGAGATCAACCATCCGGCCATTGGGCCGCTGTTGGCCTACAAGAAGCTGAGCCGGCTCTTCTCCGCCAACGGCTGGGCCTGGCTGGAGAACTGGATCAAGGACGGCCGCTTCCGCCCCGAATACGTAGTGGGCGGCGTGGTGACGGGCCGCTGGTCCTCGCGCGGCGGCGGGGCGCTGCAGATCCCCAAGCAGATCCGCGGCGCAGCCCATGCCGATCCCGGGTTCAAGCTGATCGTGGCCGACGCGGCCCAGCTGGAGCCGCGGGTGCTGATCGCACTCTCGCAGGACACCAAGATGGCCGAGGCCGCGCACGGAAAGGATCTGTACGCGGGCATCGCCGCGCAGGGTTTTGGCGGCGAACGGGACAAGGCCAAGATCGCACTGCTCGGGGCCATGTACGGTGCCACCACCGGCGAATCCGGCCGGCTGATGCCCCAGCTGACGCGCACCTATCCCAAGGCCGTGGGCCTGGTGGAGGCTGCCGCGCGGGCGGGCGAACGCGGCGAACGGGTGGGCACCTTCCTGGGCCGGGGCACTCCCCCGCCATCGCCCGAATGGCTGGCCCTGCAGCAGACCACCAGCGCCGAGGAGCAGCGCAAGGCGGATTCAGCTGCCCGGTCCCGCGGACGCTTCACCCGCAACTTTGTGGTCCAGGGCTCGGCGGCGGAGTGGGCGCTGTGCTGGCTGGCCGATCTGCGGCGGCGGCTGCGTGCCCTGGCCGCACACGCCCCTGCCGGCGCCCCGCTGCCCCAGATGGTGTTCTTCCTGCACGATGAGGTCATGGTGCACTGCCCCGACCAACTGGTGGGCACCGTGTCGGCGATGATGCATGACTCCGCGGCGGCCGCGGCCCGGCTGATCTACGGGGACATCCCGATCAAATTCCCGATCAACGTGGCCGTCGCGGACACCTACGCGGACGCGAAGTAGCGCGCAGCCCTAGACCGGGGCGGCGATTTCCCTGGATGCGTCCCACGGCACGGACCAGCCCAGGTGGTCGAACGCGCGGCTGAGCAGGATCGCCGTAAAACCCCAGACCAGCACGCCGTTGACGGCAAATGCGGGCGAGGAAAACGATTGCGTCCCCCGGGTCACGGTGGCCGTGTACCGGTTGTCCGGGTCCAGCAGGTCGCGCACGGGCACCCTGAACACCTGCGCGGATTCGCCAAAGTCCACCACGTCAACGGGCGACGGCGAGGCCCACCAGCCCAGCACCGGCGTCACCATGAAGTTGCTCACCGGCAGGGACACCTCGGGCAATAGGCCCAGCACCTCGACGCCGGCGGGGTCCAGCCCGGTTTCCTCCTCGGCCTCGCGCAGGGCCGCGGCCTCCAGTGAGGCGTCCTCCGGGTCCACCCCGCCACCGGGGAAGGCCACCTGGCCGGGGTGGTCGCTCAGGGTGGCCGCCCGCTCCACCAACAGCACGTCCAGGTCCGCCGGGGCCAACGGTTTCACCGACACCGCCGGGACGGTGTCCAGGGCACCAAAGAGCATCAGCACGGCGGCCTTGCGGACCACCGCCGGATCCTGCGGGGCATTCCACCGGTCGTCGTGGCCCAGCGACACTTCCCCGGCCCGGGCGCGCCGGGCCAGTTCCACCAGATCCGCGTAGGCGGTCATGGCGTCTGTCCGAGGGCCGCGCGCTGGGATCTCTGCCGGTATTCCGCGGCCCGGGAGACGTCGGCCAGCATCCGGGCCAGCAGCTCTTCGTTCCCGGGGGCGAGCTCGTACTTGAGCAGCTTGACGGCCTTGGCCGGATCCGTTTCGCCGTCGCCGAAGGCCGGGCACAGGTGCGCGATGGGGCACGCTCCGCAGGCGGGTTTGCGGGCGTGGCAGATGCGCCTCCCGTGGAACACCACCCGGTGCGAGAGCATGGTCCAGTCGCGCGGCTCAAACAGCGCCGCCACGTCGGCCTCGATCTTCACCGGATCATCCGAGGCGGTCCAGCCGAAGCGCCGCGCCAGCCGCATAAAGTGGGTGTCCACGGTGATGCCGGGAACGCCAAACGCATTGCCCAGCACCACGTTTGCCGTCTTGCGCCCCACGCCCGGCAGCGTCACGAGCTCCTTGAGCGTGCCCGGCACCTCACCGTCGTACTCGTCCACGATCCGGGTGGAGAGCGCCAGCAGGTTGGCGGCCTTGGCGCGGAAAAAGCCCGTGGGCTTGATGATGGTTTCCAGCTCCGCGGAGCTGGCCGCCGACATCGCCAGCGCGTCCGGGTACCGGCCGAAGAGCTCCGGCGTGGTGGCGTTGACCCGGACATCGGTGGTCTGTGCGGAGAGCACGGTGGCCACAAGCAGCTCAAAGGGATTGCGGAAATCCAGCTCGGCGTGCGCGTAGGGGTACTGCTCGGCCAGTTCGCGGTTGATCCGGCGCGCACGGCGTTTGAGCGCCAGCGTGGTTTCGCCGGCGCCCGGGCCTGCCGCTGGAGTGCGTGGCACCGCTTACGCGCCCTCGGGTGCCCGCTCGATCCCGCTCAGGTCACGCAGCACGCCCACGCGGCCGTCGGTGTCCTGGACCAGGAAATCGTGGCCGCGGTCCGCTAGGGCCAGCACCCAGTTGCCCGGTTCCACGTTGTACAGGAAGGCACCGGATGCCTCGTCCACCACCGGCCGGGGTCGGTCCACGGCGAACCAGAAAGCGTCGTAGGCCTGCTGGGCCGACGGATCGACGACGGCGCCAATGCTCTCCGCGGCCGGCGCTGCCTCCGCTGCCGGAACCTGGGCCTCGGCCGGAACGGCCTCCGCGGCCGCCTCAACGGCCGGCTCCGGCTCGACAGCCGGCTCGACGACGGCGGCCGGGGCACCGGTCCCGGCCGTGGCATCCACCGTGGCCGGGTCCTGCACCTGGCCGGCTGCCTGGACATCCGCCGGTTCGACGACGGCGTCCGCGGCCGGGTTCTCCGGGATGCCGATGGCTTCGCCATCGGCGGAGCCCGGGGCCTCGGGAGCGAGGGCGTCCGCGGCAGCCGGCTCTGCCGCGGGCCCGCCACTGGCTTCAACGGCTTCGGGAGCGTCGGCGGCCAGCGCCTCGGGGGCAGCGGTCTGGGCACCTGCGGTGTCTGCGGTGTCTGCTGTGTCTGCCATGCCGGTCACGGGCATGGCCGTGGTGCCGGGCACGGAGGAAGCCTGTGCGGCGGCGGCGCCGGCCTTGCCAGCGGCAGCGGCAGTGCCAACACTGGCAGCGGTCGCCGCAGCAACGGATGCAGCTGCCGCGCCGGTGCCCTCGGAGGCGGCAACAGCATCGGCCGCTGCGCCCACCCGCGGCGTAGTGGCCGCCGGCGTGGCGGCCGGGGCCGGCTTGGCCTGGGCGGGAACGGCGTCGCGCGCCACACGGTGGGCCGAGGCCTCCGGCCGTGCGGCGAACTCGACGGCAAAGAGCGGAATCACCGCGGCGCCCACCGTCGCCGCGAGCAGGCCGAGGGAGCCCAGCAGGCCCACCAGGAAGCCGATGCCAAAGGTGGTCACGGTGCTCAGGAAGAAGAAGGCCGTAGCAAAACCGGCCACCACGGAGGCGAACTGGTCCACGGACAGGGAACCGATGCGCAGAGTGGAGGACGGAGAGAACCGGCGGACCAGGAACAGGGCGGCCACCGCCAGCGGCAGCAGGATGCCAATGCCCAGGAAGAACAGCGGAACCGCGTTCCAGAGGTTGATCAGGTAGTTGGCAAAGACGATCGGCAGGATCGAGCCGATGAAGATCACCAGGACGGAGCCCAGGACGGTAAGGTCTCGGGCGGTCAGCGGGCCCAACATGGCCTGTCCCGGCGCCGGAGCGTTTCCGTCCTGGCCGGATGTGGTCTGCTGCTGCGTCATAGAAATACTCCTAGGCAGGTAGCCGCATCTGTAGCCACCCGTTGTGTTTGGGGTTGCCCACCGGCCTGCGCACCCATTGCTGGCTGCGCCGCCGGTGGACTTCTGGTCAAAGACACGAATCTGTTACAGCCTAGTAAAGGCCGGGCGGCAAGACTACTTTCCCGCGCCGGAAACTCACTGTGATTGCGCCCGGAAGCACCGAAAAACCCGGTCCTTCCAGGGCTCCTGGGGGGCTCCGCCGGCCGCTGGGGGGCTCCGCCGGCCGCTGCGGGGCCGCAGCTCGGCGCAGATTGGCGTCCATTGGCCGGAACTTCGTGTGACCGTGGACACGTAGGACCTTTCCAAGCGATAAGGTGAAATCTGGAACCAATGCCCACACCGCCGTGCAACCCCTTTCGCTGGGTACTGGACGGCACACGGACGGGCGCAGCACGAACTTTATTGAAGGGGTTACACGATGTCGCAGGACACCACAGCGGCCGCCGATCAGCAGAACGGCGACGCCCTGGAGAATCTTCTCCACGAGAACCGCAAGTTTGCGCCGAGCGCCGAATTTGCCGCCAACGCCGTCGTCAAGGCCGGTGTGTACGAGGAAGCCGCAGCGGACCGTCCCGCCTTCTGGGCCAAGCAGGCCCGCGAGCTGCTGACCTGGGACAAGGACTTCACCCAGACCCTGGACTGGTCCAACCCGCCCTTCGCCACCTGGTTTGCCGACGGCAAGGTCAACGCCGCCTACAACGCCCTGGACCGCCACGTTGAAAATGGCCTGGGCGACCGCGTGGCCATCTACTTCGAGGGCGAGCCCGGCGACACCCGCACCTACACCTACGCGCAGCTCACCGACGAGGTCAAGCAGGCCGCCAACGCCTTCGAGGCCCTGGGCGTGCGCAAGGGCGACCGGGTGGCCGTCTACCTGCCGATGATCCCCGAGGCCGTCATCACACTGCTGGCCTGCGCCCGCATCGGCGCCATCCACTCCGTGGTGTTCGGCGGCTTCTCCGCCGACGCCCTGCGCAGCCGCATCGACGACGCCGAGGCCAAGCTCGTGGTGACCGCGGACGGCACCTTCCGCCGCGGCAAGCCCAGCCCGCTCAAGCCCGCCGTGGACGAGGCCCTGACCGCTCCGGGCCACACCGTGGAAAACGTCGTCGTCGTCAAGCGCAACGGTGCGGACGTGGCCTGGGTGGATGGCCGCGACAAGTGGTGGGGGGACACCGTGGGTGCGGCATCCACCGAGCACACCGCCGTCGGGCACGAGTCCGAGCACCCGCTCTTCATCCTCTACACCTCCGGCACCACGGGCAAGCCCAAGGGCATCCTGCACACCACCGGCGGCTACCTGACGCAGACCGCCTACACGCACAAGGCCGTGTTCGATCTGCACCCGGAGACGGACGTGTACTGGTGCACGGCCGACGTCGGCTGGGTCACCGGCCACTCCTACGTCACCTACGCCCCGCTGGTCAACGGCGCCACCCAGGTCATGTACGAGGGCACCCCGGACTCCCCGCACCAGGGCCGCTGGTGGGAGATCATCGAGAAGTACAAGGTCTCCATCCTGTACACGGCGCCGACGGCGATCCGCACGTTCATGAAGTGGGGCCGGGAGATCCCGGCCAAGTACGATCTCTCCTCCATCCGCGTGCTGGGATCGGTCGGCGAGCCCATCAACCCCGAGGCGTGGATGTGGTACCGCGAGGTCATCGGCTCCAACAAGGCCCCGATCGTGGACACCTGGTGGCAGACCGAGACCGGTGCCCAGATGATCGCCCCGCTGCCCGGCATCACCGCCACCAAGCCCGGCTCCGCCCAGACCCCGCTGCCCGGCATCGCCGTGGACGTGGTGGACGAGCTCGGCGAGTCCGTGCCCAACGGCCACGGCGGCTACCTGGTCATCCGCGAGCCGTGGCCGGCCATGCTGCGCGGCATCTGGGGCGACCCGGAGCGCTACAAGGACACCTACTGGTCCCGCTTCGACACCATGTACTTTGCCGGCGACGGCGCCAAGAAGGACGAGGACGGCGACGTCTGGCTGCTGGGCCGCGTGGATGACGTCATGAACATCTCCGGCCACCGCCTCTCCACCACGGAGATCGAATCCGCGCTGGTCTCCCACCCGTCCGTGGCCGAGGCCGCCGTGGTGGGCGCCGCGGACGAGACCACGGGCCAGTCCGTCGTGGCGTTCGTGATCCTGCGCGGTTCCGCGGTGGACGACGACGACATCGTCGCCACCCTGCGCAACCATGTGGGCAAGGAGATCGGCCCGATTGCCAAGCCCAAGACCATCCTGGTGGTCCCGGAGCTGCCCAAGACCCGTTCGGGGAAGATCATGCGCCGCCTGCTCAAGGACGTCGCCGAGGGCCGCGAGGTGGGCGATGCCTCCACGCTGGCGGACAACTCGGTAATGAACCAGATCGCGGAGTCGCTCAAGAAGTAACAGTTCCACACAACTGCGCCGGGCTCCGGTTTCGCTCAATGGGCGAAACCGGAGCCCGGCGCTTTTCTGTGCCCCGCGGGTGCCCGGCCGGTGCCCGGCGGGTGCCTGGCGGGTGCCTGGATCGACGCCGGATCGTTGCATAATGATTGAAAAGTTTCCCTTTTGAGTCTTGACGTTCGTTTTTGAGCCATTATGCTGTTCGTATGTGATCCGATTCACACCTCATGTCTTTCAAGGGAGAAATCATGACCCCCAATGGATCGATGCCGGCCTTCGGAATGGACCGCCGGACCTTGCTCAAGACCCTCGGCATTGGTGCGGCCGGCCTGGCCGGCGTCCCGCTGCTGTCCGCCTGCACCGGGGGCACCGGCCCCTCCGTCGGCTCCGGCACCGCCAACTCGCTCACGTTCGGCTCCGGCTCCTCCGATGACGTGCCCAAGGCCGCCTACAAGGCCGTGACCGACGCCTTCACCAAGAAGTCCGGCATCACCGTGGCCACCAATGTGGTCCCGCACAACGACTTCCAGAACAAGATCGCCACCTACCTCCAGGGCAGCCCGGACGACACCTTCACCTGGTTTGCCGGCTACCGCATGCAGTACTACGCGGCCCAGGGCCAGCTGGCACCGATCGACGACGTCTGGGAAAAGATCGGCGGAAACTTCTCCCCCGCGATGAAGAAGGCCTCCACCGGCCCCGACGGCAAGATGTACTTCGTCCCGAACTACAACTACCCCTGGGGGTTCTTCTACCGCAAGAGCCTCTGGGCCGAGAAGGGCTACGAAGTTCCGACCACCTTCGATGCGCTGACGACGCTGGCCGCCAAGATGAAGTCCGACGGCCTGATTCCGATCGAGTTTGCCGACAAGGACGGCTGGCCCGCCATGGGCACGTTTGACTACATCAACATGCGCCTGAACGGCTACCAGTTCCACATGGACCTCACCGCCCACAAGGAATCCTGGGACCAGGACAAGGTCTCCAAGGTCTTCGACACCTGGCGGGAACTGCTGCCCTTCCAGAATCCGGCCGCCTTGGGCATGACCTGGCAGGACGCCGCCATTTCGTTGGGGGCGAAGAAGTCCGGCATGTACCTGCTGGGCTCCTTCGTGACCCAGCAGTTCACCGATCCGGCCATCCTGTCGGACATCGACTTCTTCCCGTTCCCGGAGATTGCCATGGAGGGCCAGGACGCGGTGGAGGCGCCCATCGATGGGCTGCTGCTCTCGAAGAAGGGCGGCAGCAACCAGGCCGCCCGCGACTTCATGGCTTTCATGGGCTCCGCCGAGGGGCAGGACGCCTACGCCGCGGTGGATCCGTCCAACATTGCCACGGCCAAGGGCGCCGACACCTCCAAGTTCACCCCGCTGAACAAGAAGTGCGCGGATGTGATCGCCAACGCCAAGAGCATCAGCCAGTTCTTCGACCGCGATGCCCTCCCCGCCATGGCGACGAACGTGATGATCCCGGCCCTGCAGGGCTTCGTCAAGGACGGGGCCATCGACGTGAAGAACCTCGAGGCCCAGGCCAAGGCGCTCTACGCCGCCCAGTAGCACCCCGGGTGCAGGTGCCGGGCGCACCGCCCGGCCCCTGCACCCGGCCCCAACGTCTTGACCCGTACTCCGGGCCCCCGCACTCGGGGATACTGAACAACCCAAGGGAGAACTCCCCATGAGCTCCACCACTGATGTGCCACCGGCTGGCCACGCCGTGGCATCAGCGACCACCACCGCCCGCCGCGGAATCCGCAAAAGCCGCGGCGTGCGGCGCCTTTCCCGCCGGGACAAGATTGTCCTGAGCATCATGGTCGGGGTCCCCACCCTGATCCAGCTGGTCCTAGTCTGGATCCCCACGCTGCTCTCCATCCTGCTCTCGTTCACCCGGTGGAACGGCCTGGGCCTGGACGGCATCCGGGCCGCCGGCCTGGCGAACTACCAGTACGTCGTCAACGACAGCCCGGCCTTCTGGCCCGCCGTCCAGCACAACATCCTCTGGCTCGGCTTCCTCGCCCTCATTGCCACGCCGCTGGGGCTGCTGCTGGCGGTCCTGCTGGACCAGAACATCCGCGGCTCGAAGATCTACCAGAGCATCTTCTTCGTCCCGGTGATGCTCTCCCTGGCCCTGATCGGCATCATTTGGCAGCTGTTCTACCAAAAGGACAACGGCCTGCTGAACTTCCTGCTCGGCACCGCCGGCACCCCGGCGGCCGTCGACTGGTTCGGCGATCCCCATGTGAACATCTGGGCAGCCCTGGTTGCCGCCACGTGGCGGCATGCCGGCTACGTCATGATCCTGTACCTGGCCGGCCTGAAGGGCGTCGACGGCTCCCTGAAGGAGGCCGCCTCCCTGGATGGTGCCAGCGCCGCGCAGACGTTCTTCCGCGTCGTGTTCCCGGCCATGCGCCCGGTCAACATCGTGATCGTGGTCATCACTATCATCGAATCCCTGCGCGCCTTTGACGTGGTCTGGGTCATCAACAAGGGCACCAACGGCCTGGAACTGATCAGCGCCCTGGTCATCACGTATCTGGTGGGCGAGGGCCAATCCATCGGCATCGGCTCCGCGTTCGCCGTCATCCTCCTGGTGATCTCCCTGGTGCCGATCATCATCTACCTGTCCCGCACCTTCGGGAAGGAAAGCAAGCCATGACCAGTACAACAGCACACCCCACGCCGTCCCTGCGCGGCCCCTCCGGCGCAATAGTGCGCGAGGGCAGTAGGGCCAGGCGCCACTACGGCACACACATCTTCCTGACGGTGATGGCCGTGATGTGGATGGTGCCCCTGGGCTGGGCCCTGTTCACGGCGCTGCGGCCCAAGGCCGACACGGACAAGTACGGCTATTTCAGCCTGGGCGGCGCCTTCAATTTCGACAACTTCGCCACGGCCTGGACCCAGGGCGGCTTCCCGCGCTACTTCGCGAACTCCCTGATCATCACCGTGCCCACGATCGTCCTGGTCCTGCTGTTCTCCTCCATGATGGCCTTCGCCGTCAGCCGGGTCAGCTGGAAGTTCAACATCACCCTGCTGATCATGTTCACCGCCGGAAACCTGCTCCCCCCGCAGGTGTTGGCCACCCCGCTCTTTGAGATGTTCAAGCTGCTCCAGCTCCCGTACTGGTTCAGCGATTCGGGCAACCTGCTCAACACCTACCTCTCGGTGATCCTGGCCAACACCGCGTTCCAGATCGGCTTCTGCACCTTTGTGCTCTCCAACTACATGAAGGCCCTCTCCCCGGATCTGACCGAGGCGGCCCTGGTGGATGGGGCGGGCATCTGGCGCCAGTACTGGTCCATCATCCTGCCGCTGTGCCGCCCGGCCCTGGCCGCCATGGCCACGCTGCAGGTCATCTTCATCTACAACGACTACTTCTGGCCGCTGCTGTTCATCCAATCCGGCGACCGGCTCCCGGTGACCACGGCCATCAACAATCTGCAGGGCACCTTCCTCTCCAACTACAACCTGCTGGCCGCCGGTGCCACCATCACGGTGATCCCCACCCTGCTGGTGTACATCGCCCTCCAGCGCCACTTCGTCGCCGGGCTGACCCTCGGCTCCAGCAAAGGATAGATCCCTACATGAGCATGGACTACGTCACCTCACGGCTGGGCAGTGCCGGGGAGGAGCAGCGGCTTGCCTTTGGCGGCGACTACAACCCCGAGCAGTGGCCCGAGGAGATCTGGCACCAGGACGTTGCCCTGATGCGCGAGGCCGGCGTCAACCTGGTCAGCGTGGGCATCTTCAGCTGGGCCCTGCTTGAACCGTCCGAGGGCGTCTATGAGTTCGGCTGGCTGGACCGGGTGCTGGACCTGCTGCACGGGAACGGGATCCGGGTGGACCTGGCCAACGCCACCGCCTCTCCCCCGCCCTGGTTCAGCTCCAAGTATCCGGCCTCGCTGCCGGTGACGGCCGACGGCGTGCGGCACAGCTACGGTTCCCGGCAGGCCTTCAGCGCCAACAGCCCCGAGTACCGCCGCGCCGCCGCGGCGCTGACGCAGGCCATCGTGGACCGCTATGCCGGGCACCCCGCCGTCGTGATGTGGCACGTCCACAATGAATACGGCTGCCACAACCAGCCCGATTTCGGCGACTATTCGGCCGCCGCGTTCCGGCTCTGGCTCCAGCGCCGGTACGGCACGCTCGAGGGCCTCAACCAGGCCTGGGGAACGGCGTTCTGGTCCCAGCACTACTACAGCTGGGAGGAGATCCTGCCCCCGCGCACCTCCGGGACCTGGGTCAACCCCACCCAGCAGCTGGACTTTGCCCGGTTCTCCTCGGACGCGCTGCTGGAGTGCTACCGGGCGGAGGCCGCCATCATTCGGGCGGCGTCGCAGCACCCCGTCACCACCAACTTCATGGGCTCCAGCATGGGCCTGAACACCCCCATCGACTATTGGCGCTGGTCACAGGAGATGGACCTCGTCTCCAACGACCACTACCTGGTTGCGGAGGATCTGCGCAGTTTCCAGGAGCTGGCGCTGGTGGCGGACCTGGTGCGCGGCTTCGCCAACAACAAGCCGTGGCTGCTGATGGAACACTCCACGTCGGCGGTGAACTGGCAGCCCCGCAACATTGCCAAGGCGCCCGGGGAAATGATCCGCAACTCGCTCCAGCATGTGGCCCGCGGGGCCGACGGCGCGCTGTTCTTCCAGTGGCGCGCCTCCCGGGCAGGTGCGGAAAAGTACCACTCTGCCATGCTGCCGCACGCCGGAACGGACACCAAGGTCTGGCGCGAGGTGGTCCAATTGGGCGGCATCTTGAAGAAGATCTCCGAAGTGGCCGGTTCCACCGTGGACGGCGCCCAGGTGGCCATCCTGCATGACACGGATGCCCGCTGGGGCTCCGAACTGGATTCCCACCCCAGCTCCGACACGGATATCCTGGCAGAGACCCGGCGCTGGCACGATGCCTTCTACCGGGCCGGGATCACCACCGACATCCGCCAAAGCACCGACGACCTCTCCGGCTACAAGCTGGTGGTGGCCCCGATGCTGTACCTGGTCACCGATGAGGGCGCAGCCAACATCGAGGGCTACGTTAACGCGGGCGGCCACCTCGTGGTCACCTACCTCTCCGGCATCGTCGACGCCAACGACCACATCCGGATGGACCCGCTGGAGGGCGGCGGCTATCCGGGGGCGTTCGCCGGCATCCTGGGCGTGGCCATGGAGGAATTCCATCCGCTGCGCGCCGGGGCCACAGTGGAACTGAGCGCCTACGGCAGCGGTACCATTTGGAGCGAGCTGGGCCGGACGACGACGGCGGAAACGCTGGCCTCCTTCGCCTCCGGCGCCACCGCCGGTTCCCCGGCCGTCACCCGGAACTCCTACGGCAAGGGCCTCGCCTACTACGTGGCCACCACGCTGGGCGGGGACGGCGTCTCGGAGCTGGTGGGTTCCATCTGCGCCTCCGCCGGGGTGAACCCCGCGGTGCCGGACATCCCCGCCGACGTCGAGGTGGTCAAGCGCTCGAAGGACGGCACCAGCTGGCTGTTCATCATCAACCACAGCGGAACCGAGGCGGCACTGCCCGTGCGCGGAACAGAGCTGATCAGCGGCACCGCGGCCACGGGCCGGCTCCGGGTCCCGGGCTCCGGCGTCGCGGTGGTCCGCTTGTCCGGCACCGCATAACCGAATCCTGCGTTCCCCGGCCCCGGGAGGGCCGGGGAACGCACCAGCCATCCGCACAGAGTCCATCAGCACAATCTCCATCAGCACAGCGAAGCGAGGTAGGAAAATGCTCGCCGACACCAGACGCTCGGCCATTGTTGACGCTGTGGAGCGTGAACGCGTGGTCAGCGTTGCCGCCCTGGCCAAGATGTTCAACGTCTCCCTCATGACGGTGCGGCGGGACATCGATGCCCTCGAGGACGCCGGGCTGCTCGAAAAGATCCATGGCGGGGCCAAGATCCACACCGGCGTCAGCACCCACGAGCCAGGGTTCGACCTCAAGTCCACCCAGGGCCAGGGCGAAAAGCACGCCATCGCCCGCGAGGCCGCCAAGATGGTCAAGCCGGGCATGGCCATTGGCCTCAGCGCCGGAACCACCACCTGGGTGCTGGCCAAATACCTCACCGCCGTGCCCGACCTGACGGTCGTCACCAACTCGGTGCACATTTCGGAGGTCTTCCGTGCGGCCAAGGCCGCCACCACCGTCATCCTCACCGGCGGTGAGCGCACGCCGTCGGACGCCCTGGTGGGGACCATCGCCGTCGCCTCCATCCGGCAGCTGCACATGGACCTGCTGTTCCTGGGCGTCCATGGCGTGGATGCGGTGGCGGGATTCACCACGCCCAATCTGCAGGAGGCCGACACGGACCGGGCCCTGATCGCGGCCTCGCGGCGGGTGGTGGTGCTGGCCGACGAGAGCAAATGGGGCGTGCTGGGCATCAGCACCATTGCCGGACTGGACGACGTCGACGAGGTCATCTCCGATTCCGGGCTGGCCCCCGAAGCCCAGCGCGTGCTCGGCCAGCACCTGCGGCTGCGGCTGGTGGAGGTCCCGGGCAGCGCGGGCTGACCCGGCAGCGCGTCCCGGCTGTTCCCAGGAACCCGTGGGGCATAGTTAAGCCATGACTTCCACCACTTCGCCCCGCGGCACCATCTTGGTCCTCAACGGCCCCAACCTGAACCTGCTGGGCACCCGCGAGCCTGCCATCTACGGGACGGACACCCTTGACGACGTCGAGCAGCTGGCCATCGACGCCGCCACCGCCCACGGGTTCGACGCCGACTGCGTCCAGTCCAACCACGAGGGCGACCTGCTGGACGCCATCCACGCCGCCCGGTCCAGTGCCGTCGGCATCGTCATCAACGCCGGGGCCTACACGCACACCTCGGTGGCCCTGCGCGACGCCCTGGCCTCCGTGGCGCTGCCCGCCGTCGAGGTCCACATCTCCAATGTGCACAAGCGCGAGGAGTTCCGCCACCACTCCTACCTGTCACCGGTGGTGGACTCCGTCATCGTCGGTGCCGGCGTGCACGGCTACGCCCTCGCCATCGACTACCTCGCCCACACCCTCCCCTAACCCAACTGAGGCGCAGCAACTGCAGGAAATCAACGGATTCCGTGCAGTTGCTGCGCCCCAGTTGCTCCGGGCGGGGCTAGGGTGTGTCTCCTAATCAGTGGTTTTGCGGTTTGGCATGATTGATGGGTGCCTTCTCGCTATTCCGTGTTGTCCGATGCCCAGTGGGAGTCCATTGCCCCGTTGATGCCCGATTCGTCGGGGAAACCGGGCCGACCCTTCAACGACCACCGGCTGATGACCGAGGGCATCATCTACCGCTACCGGGCAGGGATCCCATGGCGTGATCTCCCTGCCTATTTCGGGTCGTGGAAGACCGTGTGGAAGCACCACCGCCGCAACGCCGCCAACGGGACCTGGGACAAGGTCCTGGCGGCGTTGCTGACCCGCGCGGACACGGCCGGGCTGATCAACTGGGAGGTCTCGATCGACTCCACGGTCAACCGTGCCCACCAGCACGGCACGAACCTGCCCCGCCACACAGGGGGACCTGTCGAATTACAGGAATCTGCTCGACGAGCCTGAGGACCATGCCATCGGCCGGTCCCGCGGCGGGCTGACCACCAAGATCCACGCCCTGGTGGATGGCAACATGCGTCCCCTGGTCCTGCTGCTGGGGCCGGGCCAGGGCGGGGACTCGCCGATGTTTGAGAACCTCATGGAGGCCCTGAAGGTAGAAAGGCCCGGTCCCGGCCGGGCCCGCACCCGCCCGGACCGGGCCATGGCCGACAAGGCCTATTCCTCCAAAGCAATCCGGGCGTACCTGCGCGGGCGGGGCATCGAGTGCGTTATCCCGGAAAAGGACGACCAGAAGGCCAACCGGAAACGCAAGGGCTCCGCCGGGGGACGCCCCGTCAGATACGACAGGGACGCCTACAAACGGCGCAATGTGGTCGAGCGCAGCTTCAACACCCTCAAGCAATGGCGGTCCCTGGCCACCCGCTACGACAAACTGGCCCTCACCTACCGCTCAGCGGCCGTCCTGCACGCCGTCGTCATCTGGAGCGCCGCATTGGGAGACACGCCCTAGTGGCTGGTGCAGTGGCCGGAGGAGACCGGCTCGGAGAGCGACGGCGCAACCGAGGCCACCGGGCCAAGCTCGTCCATGGTGAAGGCAAATCCCACATTGGCGGTCGACGTCGCCTTGGCGAACACCACCCCCACGACTTGGCCGGCGGTGTCCAGCAGCGGGCCGCCGGAGTTGCCCTGCTGCACATTGCCCGCCAGCTGGTAGACCTGCGCCACGACCGGGTTGGTGCCGTAGATGTCCGGGACCATGAGCGGGCCCTCGCTGGCCACGGCGGCCGGGCGCAGCTGGAACGGGCCGCCCAGCGGGTAGCCGGCAAAGGCCGCAGAGTTCCCTGCCACCAGGGCCGGGCCCAGCGGCAGCGGCGCCACGCCGAGGCCGTCCACAGCCACCACTGCCAGATCCTTCTGCGGGTCGAAGAACACCACGCGCCCGGCCGCGGATCCGCCGCCGGGCAGCTCCACCACCGGGCTGCTGACACCGGCCACGACGTGCGCATTGGTCACCACCCGGTCGGGCGCCACCACAAAGCCGGAGCCGGTCTGGTTCTGCCCGCACTGGAACGCAGTGCCCGTGATCTTCAACACAGACGATGAGGCGGCGGCCAGGGCCGGAATGTCGACGCTGGAGTCGGGCGGCGCCACCTGCGGCAGCACATTCTGCGGGTTGAGGATTTGCGGAATGCCGGCATCGAACACCAGCGCACGCAGCTGCGCGGCGCCGGACTTCACGCCGTCGGGGGTGTACTTGTCGATGCTGCGGATCACCTGCGACTGGGACAGCGCCGCGGACACGAACGGGATGCCCAGGTTGCCCACGCCGAAGGCCAGCACGGAGAGCACCAACGCCCCCACGATCAGGTTCAGCGCGCCGCCGAGGAGCCTGTTGACCAGCCGCAGCGGGCCAATGTTCGCGGCCCGGCCAAGCAACGTGCCAAAGCGCATACCCAGCCCATGGCCCACGGCAATCAGGGCCAGGGTCGCACCAATGACCAATACAGTCCGCCAGCCGCCGTCACCCGCCATGGAGCTGACAAACGGCGCCGCAAAGAAGGCCGCGACGGCGCCCGCGGCAAAGCCGGCGATGCCCCCGAGGCTGGCGAGCAGGCCGACGCGCAGCCCGTAGACAAGCTGCCCCAGCAGCCACAACCCCAGCACGACGTCGAGCACGGTGAATCCGAACATAACTCCCTAACTCCCGGGCAATGGACGCCAGCGGCGGCGCGGACAGGGCCGCTGCGGCACAAAAACGGCCCCGGCCCGGACTGCAGATGTTACCGTCCCAATCTGGGAGCCGGGTTTAAAAGCGTCTCCGCCGGAACCCTTTGCGGCGCCGACACCGCCACTGGATGCCAAATTGGTCACAAAAAGACCAAAATTCTGAAACAATCAGTAGCAAGGACACGCACATTGGCTACATATTCAGGAGATTTCATGGACATCGAGGTACTGCGCCGCGCACCGCTTTTTGCCACACTTGACGACGAGGCGTTCCGCCTGCTGACCGACGAGTTGGCCGAGGTCGACCTCTCCCGCGGCGCATCCGTGTTCCGCGAGGGCGACCAGGGCGACCAGCTGTACTTCATCGTCTCCGGCAAGGTGAAGCTGGGACGCACCTCCCCCGATGGCCGCGAGTCCCTGGTGGCCATCCTCGGCCCGGGCGAGCTCTTCGGCGAGATGGCCCTCTTCGACCCCGCCCCGCGCAGCACCACCGCGACGGCGGTGTCCGAGACCCGCCTGGCCGGGCTGAAGAACGAGAGCCTGAACGCCCTGCTGCGCCAGCGCCCCGAGGTCTCCATGCAGCTGCTGCAGGCCCTGGCCCGCCGCCTGCGCCGCACCAACGACAGCCTCTCCGATCTGGTCTTCTCCGATGTTCCGGGCCGTGTGGCCAAGGCCATCCTGGACCTGGCCGACCGTTTCGGGCGCCCGGCCACGGACGGCATCCTGGTGGCGCACGAGCTCACCCAGGAGGAGCTGGCCCAGCTGGTGGGCGCCTCCCGCGAGACCGTCAACAAGGCCCTGGCCGAGTTCGTCCAGCGCGGCTGGCTGCGCCTGGAAGCCCGCGCCGTGGTGATCCTGGACGTGAACCGCCTGCGCCAGCGTTCCCGCTAGAGACAACGCAAAACTGTCCCGCAGTTGTCGTCCGCTTGGAGCTCCAAGCGGACGACAACTGCGGGACAGTTTTTTGCATTCAGCGTTCGCGGGCCGCGGCACCTTCGGAGGCAGGGGCCACGTCAACCTCGAGCAAAAAGTCCTCGCCCGAGCGCACCAGCCGCGGCTTGTAGGCCACGATGGGGCGCTTGTGGTTCAGGTAGGCGATGCAGCCGCGGGCAGCAGCGACCTTTTCCAGAATGATCTCAGCACCCGGAACCGTCAGCTCCTCCAGCGTCAGGCCCACCGTGTTGGGCGCGCCGATCTCATCGCCCAGCGCGGTGCCCTTGCGCCCGGCCACCAGATCGCCGGCACAGACCCACCGGCCCCACACGCCCTTGCTTTCCAAGAGCGCGGGTTCCTGGTTGATGGGGGCCGCTGCGGCAAAGTAGCGGGTGTTGAAGCGGCGGTGCATGAAGTCGGGGCTGACCCAGTTCACCAGCGGTTTGAGCAGGTCGGTCCGCAGTGCCAGGCCGCGGCGGCCCAGCATCTGGGCAAACGTCTTGTCCTGCGCGGCGATGGCCTCGCGGGCCTTCATCCACTCCGGGCTCTGCACGCCCTCCACCAGGGAGGACGCATCGGGGCCCGCCAACAGGATGCCGGTCTCCTCAAAGGTTTCGCGGATGGCGGCCACCACGTGGCGGCGCGCCATCACCTCGTCCTCCATGCCCATGGCCTTGGCCCATTGGGCAGGCGTCGGGCCAACCCAGTCGACGGCGTCGTCGTCGGCGGATTCAATGCTGCCGCCGGGGAAGGCGACGATCCCCAGCGGCGAGGCGCCGCTGCGGTATCCAAGGTAGGTCTGCAGGCCGGACGGTCCGTCCTTGAGCAGCACCACCGAGGAGGCAAAACGTGGCTTGCTGGGGGTCCGTTCGCCGAAATCCACCCAGGCTTGTGCGGCCTCCCGCTGGTCGGGATGGAGCGGGAAGGTCCGCTTCGCCGCGGGCTTGGCGCCCGCGGCGTTGTTACTGGAATTCAGCAATCAGCTCTACCTCTACCGGAGAATCCAGCGGCAGCACGGCCACGCCCACTGCGGAGCGGGAGTGCACGCCGGCGTCGCCAAAGACCTGGCCCAGCAGTTCGGATGCTCCATTGATGACACCGGGCTGGCCGGTGAAGGACGGATCGGAGGACACGAAGCCCACCACTTTGACGATCCGGGTGACGCGGTCGAGGTCGCCAAGAACGCTCTTGACGGCGGCGAGGGCGTTGATGGCGCAGGTCGCGGCCAGGGCCTTGGCTTCCTCGGCTGTGACGCCCGTGGCGCCGTTGTCACTAACTTTGCCCGAAACTGTGAGTTTGCCGTCAATAAAGGGCAGCTGGCCGGAGGTGTAGACGTGGTTGCCGGAGATGACGGCCGGCACGTACGTGGCCACGGGGGCGGCGACGGCGGGGAGCGTCAGGCCCAGCTCGGCCAGGCGGGCCTCGATGGCCGAAGTTCCTTGAATTTGCGCGTTTTCCACTGTTACTGCTTCTCCCTCTTCAGGTAGGCAACAAGCCCTTTTCCATCCGGTCCGGGAACAACCTGGACCAGTTCCCAGCCGTCCTCGCCCCACTGGTCGAGGATCTGCTTGGTCGCGTGGATGATGAGCGGAATAGTGGCGTACTCCCATTTGGTCATGAAAGAAAGAGTAGCCCGTGCCGGTAAACTGGGAAAATGGCAGCACAGAAGAACCCCCTTTTCGATACGGCCACAACCCTTGGAAAGATCGTACTCCTCCTTGGTGTGAGCTCTATTTGTGGTGTCCTGGTGGCCGGGCTGATGGTTCCGGCCGCAGCTCTCACCGGCACCGCGGCAAGCAACTCCATCAGCTTTTTTGACGATCTTCCGGCGGATGTGAAGATCGACGCGCCGCAGCTGTCAACCAAATTGCTGGCCAATGACGGGTCGCTGATCGCCAACTTCTACGACCAGAACCGCATCGAGGTCGGGCTGGATGAGATGTCGCCCTACATCAAGGATGGCATCGTTGCCATCGAGGACGCCCGCTACTACGAGCACGGCGGCATCGACACCACGGGCATCCTGCGCGCCCTGGCCGCCACGGCCAATGGCGGACGCCAGGGTGCCTCGACGCTGACGCAGCAGTACGTCAACAACGTCATCATCCAGGAGCACGTTGCCAACGGCGAGGTCGACCAGATCAAGCTGGGCGGCGACAAGACCGTGGGCGACAAGGTCCGCGAGATGAAGCTGTCCATCGCCTTGGAGAAGAAGTACTCCAAAGAGGACATCCTCAAGGGCTACCTGAACATTGTGCTGTTCGGCAACGCCACGTACGGCGTGGAGGCCGCCTCCAACCTGTACTTCGGCGTCCATGCCAAGGACCTGACCCTGCCGCAGGCTGCCCTGCTGGCGGGCATCGTCAATTCCCCGGAGTACTACAACCCGATCAAGAACCCGGACAACGCCAAGGGCCGGCGCAACCTCGTTCTCGGCAAGATGCTTGAGACCAAGAAGATCTCGCAGGCCGACTACGACGCCGCCGTCGCCACACCCGTCACGCTGAACGTCCAGCGCAGCCAGCGCGGCTGCACCGCGGCCGTCCAGGCACCGTACTTCTGCGACTACATCCAGAACCAGATCATGAACGACGCCACCTATGGCGCCACACCGGCGGACCGCGAGAAGCTGCTGGCCCGCGGCGGCCTGACCATCAAGACCACCTTGGATCCGCGCCTGCAGGGGCCGGCCCAGGCCCAGGTCAACGACACCCAGCCCGCCGACGACCCCTCCCAGAAGGGCACCGCGCTGGTGACGGTGCAGCCGGGCACGGGCAAGATCCTGGCCATGGCGCAGAACACCAGGTACAACAACGAGGACGCCTTGGGCCAGACCGCGCTGAACTTCAACGTGGATGCCAGGGACGGCGGCGGCGCCGGCTTCCAGCCCGGCTCCACGGTGAAGACCGTGACGTTTGCGCAGTGGCTGAACTCGGGCCGGTCCATGGGCGAGATCGTCAACGCCGCACGGCGGGACTACCCGATCTCCTTCCCCTGGAAGGCATCGTGCACCCCCGGCTACAGGGGCTTTGGTTCCTATTCGCCATCCAACGGCACACCGCTGCTGCCTAATGACGGTCCGGATTGGTACAAGTCCATGAGCGTGCGCGAGGGCATCGCCCAGTCCATCAACACCGCCACCTTTGCCACGGCCAGCCAGCTGGATCTCTGCGACATCACCGCCATGGCCGCGGCCATGGGCCTGCACAGCGCTGCCGACGGCTCCCCGTTGGACTTCAACACCTACATCTCCAGTCTCATCGGTGGTGGCAAGGGCGTCTCCCCGCTGACCATGGCCAACGCCTTTGCCACCTTTGCCAGTGGCGGTGTACTGTGCACCAATTCCGCCATCGAGAGCATCACGGACAACGCCGGCAAGGAGTACCCGGTGCGGTCGTCCGACTGCAAGCAGACCATCAAGCCGGAGGTGGCCGCGGCCGTCAACACCGGGCTTCAGGATGCGCTGGGCTTCGGCCCGGGCCGCAGCTATGGTTCCGCGGCTGGCTTGGCCCTGGATCCATCCAACCCTGCCGCTGCCAAGACCGGCACCACCGATGGTTCGCAGGACACCTGGATTGTCGGCTACACGCCCAAGCTGGCCACTGCCTCCTGGTGGGGCTACTGGAAGGAGGGCTCCCCCCAGTACGCCCTTGACTTCACCTACAAGGGCAAGTTCTACACCCAGGTCGACGGTGCCAACATCGCCGGTCCGCAGTGGAAGGCCTACATGCAGCAGGTGGTCGGCTTCTACCCCGGCGGCGCCTTCCCCACGGCCCCGGCCAACCTGGTGAACCCGCCCTACGTCAAGCCCACCACCCCTGTCGCGCCCACGGTGCCGTCAACGCCGGCGAAGGACAACACCAAGGACGCCACGAAGGATTCCGGCGCCTCAACCGACGACACCAAGAAGCCGTAGCCGATGGCCACCCGGAGCGCCGGTGCCACGCTGGGCCGGGCGGCCGTTTTGGCGGCCGCCTCGGCGGCGGGCTGTGTTGCCTACGGTGCCTTTATTGAGCGCAACTGGTTTACGCTCCGCCACGAGAGGGTGCCGATCCTGCCGCCCGGCTCGGCGCCGCTGAAGGTGCTGCACCTCTCGGACATCCATCTGAGCCTGGGCCAGGGCCAGAAGACCCGCTGGCTGGCGGGCCTGGCCGGGCTGGAACCGGACCTGGTGGTCAACACCGGCGACAACCTCAGCCACCCCCGGGCCATCCCGCCGCTGCTGGCGGCGCTGCGTCCGCTCATGGAGTTCCCCGGCGTCTTTGTGCCCGGCTCCAACGACTACTACGCGCCCACGCTGAGAAACCCGTTCGTGTACTTCACCGGACCGTCCACGCTGCCCCGCAGCGGCCGGGCCCGGCGCCAGCCGGTGGTCCTGGACACGGCCGCGCTGCACGCCGGTTTTGGCATGGGCGGGTGGGTCAACCTGACCAACCGGGCCCAGTCGGTGGTACTCAAGGGCATCCGGTTCGATTTCTCCGGCGTTGACGATCCGCATCTGAACCGCGAGGTCTACGCCGGCTGGCCCCGCGGCTCCGCCTCGGCGGACAGCGCCCCGCATGTGAAGATCGCCGTCGCGCACGCACCCTACCAGCGGGTGCTGGACCATTTCACGGCCGACGGCGCCGACCTGATCCTCGCCGGCCACACGCACGGCGGCCAGGTCTGCATCCCCGGCTACGGTGCGCTGGTGGCCAATTGCGACCTCCCCACCTGGCGGGCCAAGGGCCTCACCGAGTGGGAGACCAATGGACGCACGACGCCGGTGAACGTCTCCGGCGGCATCGGCACCTCGCGCACGGCCCCCTTCCGCTTCGCCTGCCGCCCCGAGGCCGTGCTGCTGACCCTGACCGCGCGCAGCTAGGGCCGCGGCAGGTTCGCCGAACCCGGGCACATCCGGCTGCCATCGGCCGGGGCGGGAAGTAGTGTGGTTGTTCTAGGCAATTGTTTATTGCCCGGAACAACCATCCAGATCCGACTGCACCTAAGAAGTGGCATGGCAGACACACACTCCCCGCAATCCACGCTCTTTTCCTCCATCGCGCGGCTGGCCCCGCATGTGAGGCCCATCTTGCCGCGCCTGCTCCTGGGCCTGGCCTCGGCCCTGGCCGCCAGCATCGTGGCCCTGGCCATCCCGCAGGTCTACCGGGTGCTGGTCAACTCCGCCCTGCACCAGGGCGGGGAGACCGCCAGCGTCTGGACGGCGGCCGCCGTCGTGCTGGGCCTGGGCGTGCTGGAGGCCGCCTTCGTGGCCCTGCGCCGGCAGTTTGTGATTGTCCCGGCCACCACCGTGGAAACCACCATGCGGACCTCCTTCTACCGGCACCTGCAGAGCCTGGCCGTGGCCTTCCACGACCGCTGGGGATCCGGGCAGCTGCTCAGCCGGGCCATGAGCGATTTGAACTTCATGCGCCGCTGGATGGCGTTCGGGGCCATCATGCTGGTGGTCACCTCGCTGACGGTGGCCATCGGCGTCGTGCTGATGTTCTCCATGAGCGTGCAGTTGGGCCTGATCTTCCTCGCCGCCGCCGTGCCGATCGTTCTCTTCGGCTTCCGCTTCCGCCGCACGTACGGGCGGGCCAGCCGCAAGAGCCAGGACCAGGCCGGGGACCTCGCCACCGCAGTGGAGGAATCCGTCCACGGCATCCGCGTGCTCAAGGCCTTCGGCCGCGGGCGCGAGGCCCTGGACGCCTTTGCCGAGCAGGCCTCGGAACTGCGCGAAACGGAGATCCACAAGGCGAAGTCGCTGGCGGTCTTCTCGCTGGTGGTCACACTGCTGCCCGAATTGGCACTGGGCAGCGGACTGGTGGTGGGGATCCTGCTGGTCTCCCAGGGCCAGCTGAGCGTGGGTGCGCTGGTGGCCTTCTTCGCCACGGCGGCGGTGGTGGCCGGCCCGGTGGAGGCCATGGGCCCGCTGATGGCCATGACGCTGGCCGCCAAGACCGCCATCGACAGGCACTACGAGGTCATGGACGCCCTGAACACCATTGCCGACCCCCAGCAGCCGGTGCGGCTGGACCGCGTCCGCGGCGAGCTCGCGTTCCACGGCGTGCGTTTCAGGTACCCGGACGCCGCCGAGGGCAGCAAGGACACGTTGGCGGGCATCGACCTGCTCCTGCGGGCCGGGGAGACGATGGCCCTGGTGGGTGTCACCGGCTGCGGCAAGAGCACCCTGCTCCAGCTGGTCCCGCGGCTCTACGAGGCCACCGGCGGCGCCGTCACGCTGGACGGCGTGGACCTGCGCCGGCTGCGCGTGCATGAGCTGCGCACCCATGTGGCGGTGGCCTTCGAGGACACCACGCTCTTCTCCAGCTCCGTCCGGGACAACGTCCTGCTGGGCGCCGCGGAGCATCCGGGGATGACCCCCGACGAGGTCCTGGCCCAGGCCCTGGACGTGGCCCAGGCGGAGTTTGCCCTCACCCTTCCCGACGGCGTGGACACGCTGATCGGCGAGGAGGGCCTGAGCCTGTCCGGCGGCCAGCGCCAGCGCATCGCCCTGGCCCGGGCCATCGCCGCCAGGCCCGCCGTCCTGGTGCTGGACGATCCCCTCTCGGCCCTGGACGTGAACACCGAGGAACGCGTGGAACGGCGGCTGCGCGAGGTGCTGCGCGAGACCACCACGCTGATCGTGGCGCACCGGCCCTCCACCGTGGCCATGGCCGACCGCGTGGCGCTGCTGCAGGACGGCCGGATCGCCGCCGTCGGCACACACACGGAGCTGCTGGCGCACAACAGCCACTACCGCTATGTCCTGGCCAGCCTCAATGAGGAGCCCAGGGATTTGGATTCAGAGCTGCACGGCGAGCTCGACGACGACGCCCGGGAGGTGCGCGCATGAGCCAGGCCCCCAGCCAGGCCCCCAAGCCCAGGGGAACGGCGGACGAGGACCGCGTCAACCTGTCCAAGGCGGACGGCAGGTCCGTGCGGCAGCGCTCGGTGCGCCTGCTGGGCTCGCTGATCGGCCCCGTCCGCGGCCGGTTCATCTGGACGGTCGTCCTGGTGGTGCTCTCGCAGGCGGCGCGCGTGGCAGGACCGCTGCTGATCGCCTTCGGGATCGACCATGCCCTCCCGGCCCTCACCGCCGGCGCCAGGGACGCCTGGCCGCTGCTGGTGACCGGGGGCGGCTACATCGTGGCGGCGCTGGCCGCCGCCGGGCTGACCGCCGCCTACCTCACCGCCACCGCCCGGCTCAGCCAGGCAATGCTGTTGGATCTGCGCATCAGGGTCTTCCGGCACACCCAGCGGCTCAGCCTCGAGTTCCACGAAAACTACACCTCCGGGCGCATCATCTCCCGGCAGACCTCCGATCTTGAGGCCCTGCGCGAGCTGCTGGACTCCGGCGTCTCCTCCCTGGCCTCCGGCATCATCTTCATGCTGTTCACCGCCATCAGCATTTTCTCGCTGGACTGGATCACCGGCATCATCGTGCTGCTGGCAGGCGTCCCAATGTTCTTCCTGGCCCGCTGGTACCAGGTGCGCTCGCAGCTCGCGTACCGTGCCTCCCGCGTGGTCTCGGCGCGGCTGATCATCCACTTCATCGAGACGATGACGGGCATCCGCGCGGTCAAGGCCTTCCGCCGCGAGGAGGACAACGCGGCCCGCTACGACCAACTCGCCGAGGACTACCGCCAGGTGACGGTGCGTTCCATCAACCTCAACGGCGTCTTCCAGCCCGGGCTGGTGCTCATCGGCAATGTGACGGTGGCGGTGGTGTTGCTGACCGGCGGCTTCCGCGTGCTGCACGGCGGCATCGCAGTGGGTGCCCTGCTGGCCCTGCTGCTGGCCACCAAGCGCTTCTTCCAACCGGTGGACCAGATGGCCATGTTCTACAACTCCTTCCAGTCCGCCCAGGCGGCGCTGGAGAAGGTCTCCGGGCTGCTGGAAGAGGTGCCCACCGTCCGCCCGCCGAAGAACCCCGTGGCCCTGCCGCACGCCCGCGGTGCCATTGACTTCACCGATGCCGAGTTCGGCTACGGCAACGGGCCGCTGGTCCTGCCGCGGATGTCCCTGCACATCCCCGCGGGCCAGACGGTCGCCGTCGTCGGCCAAACCGGGGCCGGCAAGTCCACCCTGGCCAAGCTCATCGCACGCTTTTACGACGTCACCTCCGGCTCGCTGGCACTGGACGGGGTGGAGCTGCGTGACCTCTCCCCCACCGACCTGCGCCGGGCCATCGTGATGGTCACCCAGGAGGCGTTCCTGTTCTCCGGCACCGTGGCGGACAACATTGCCCTGGGCAACCCGCAGGCCAGCCGCACGGAGATCGAGGCGGCGGCGAAGGCCGTCGGGGCGGATGCCTTCATCACGTCGCTGCCGGAGGGCTACGACACGGACGTCAACAAGCGCGGCGGCCGCGTCTCCGCCGGCCAGCGCCAACTAATCTCCTTCGCCCGCGCCTTCCTGGCGAGCCCCGCCGTGCTGATCCTGGACGAGGCCACCTCCTCACTGGACATCCCCTCCGAGCGCCTGGTCCAGCAGGGCCTGCGCCGGCTGCTGGACGCCCCTTCCGCCGGTTCGGCGGGTTCCGTGGGTCCAGGCCCCGGTACGGACCACAGTGCCCCGCCGGCGGGCCGGACGGCCCTGATCATCGCGCACCGGCTCTCCACGGTGGAGATCGCCGACCGCGTGCTGGTGGTCCACGACGGCGTCATCGTGGAGGACGGCACCCCTGCCGAGCTCATTGCCGGCGGCGGCCGCTTTGCGGCCCTGCACGGCGCCTGGCGGGACTCGCTGGTGTAGCCGCGCCCGCCGATTTCGCATTGGGAGCCAGTGTCCGCTATTCTTTAGAAGTTGCTTTTGCAGGGCTGGAAACGGTCTGCAAAGGTTAATGGATCGGGGTGTGGCGCAGCTTGGTAGCGCGCGTCGTTCGGGACGACGAGGCCGCAGGTTCAAATCCTGTCACCCCGACCAGGCAAAGAGAGGGCCTTCCGCAAGGAAGGCCCTCTCTTTTTTGTGTGCCCCCGCGCCGGCGTCCGGTCCCGGAGACGGCTGTGCCCGGACACCCCATGGAGTGTCCGTGCACAGCCCGAAATACTAAATCTCAGGTTTGGCTAGTACAGCACGATTGTAGCGTCCGGCCACTTGCCGGGGGCTGCGCTGACGTGGTCCGGCCACTTGCCGGGAGAATCCGGCCAAATGCCCGGCGAAGAGAAAAGACCGACGGCCACTACCCCCGCAAGCATGAGCGACGCTGCAAGCTTCTTCATGACACCACCTTTTTTACGTTGAGACGTATTTCATCGCGACCCATGGGTCTCGAAGACGCGACACAAGCATGTAGGAGCTTGTTGACAACAATTGTAAAATCTATCCTTAGCGTGGTGTCAAGATGGTTACAGTGTTTGTAAGCACATTGCGCGTGAAGGTGCACCTTGGCGCCGGTTTCTGATTGGCTTTCACCAATGTGTGCATGGGGCACGGCGCACGAGAGGACTTTGTGGGTAACAGTTTTGGAGACCGGCTCCGCAACGAACGCATGGCCAGGAGCCTGACGCAGGCGGAGCTTGGTGGCGACCTGTACTCGGCCAGCTATGTCTCGCTGCTGGAAAACGGGCGGCGCGAGCCCACCGCCGAAGTCATCAAGCAACTCGCCAAACAGCTCCAGCTCGCCCCGCACGCGGTGCAGGAGTGGACCATGCCCGTCTCCCCGGCCGAGACGGCCTACCTGCTTGCCGCCCTGTACGCCCGCCAATCGTGGGACATGCGCGACTATGCCGCCGCCGCCCGCCAGGCCGGTGCCGCCGCGGACCAGGCGCTGGAGAACAAGGATCCCGTCTCCTGGTGGAACATGGCCTACCTGCAGGCCAATTCCATGCTCAAGGACGCCGATTTCGCCGGTTGCAAGAACGTGGTCGAAGAGCTCCTCAAGCACCCCCTCTCCGAGGAATCGGCCGGACTGTCCGTGCGCGCCCGCCAGCTGATGGCCTCCGCCGCGCTCGGGATGGGCCAGCTGAGCGAGGCCATCGACCAGGCCACGGCCGCCGTCGAACGCGGCAACGGCATCCCGGAGGAATTCGACGCCTACATCGCCGCGCTGCGCACGCTCATCGGCGCGCTGGCCGAGACGGGCCGGCTCGACGATGCTTGGGGCCACTGCGTCACGCTCTCGGCCCTGCTGGATGATTCAGTGCCCTCGCAGGTGGCGGGGGAGATCTACTGGGTCATCGGCAACGTGGCCTTCATGCGGCACGACGTCGATGCGGGCCTGGCCAACCATGCCAAGGCCAGCCGAATGCTCTCCCCCGCCAGCGATCTGGCCCTGTGGGCCCAGTTCAACAAGGCCACTGCATGGGTCAGGCTCGCCGCCGGAGTGGTGGAGCCGGCCACGATGGAGGCGATCGAACGCGCCGAGCTGGCTCAGTCGGTCGTCGGCGCCAACCTGGGCGACCGCCTCGAGGTGTCCCTGCTGCGGGCGCGTTGGCTGTACCTCAACGGTGAAATGGAGGCGGCGCTGTCGCTGCTGATGGCCATCGACGACCAGCAGGAAGCACTGGCCAAGCACACCGCCGGAGACACCGCCCTGCTGCTGGGCAAGACGCTCAAGGCCCTGGGCCGCACCGAGGAGGCGCTCGTGGCGCTGACCGCGGCACGGGACCACTTTGCCGACGCCGGTGCCGCCGACCGCGTGGCCCTGACCGTGGACAACATCCTGGAGATCCGGGCCGCGGACCGGCAAAAGTAGCCCCGGCGCTACGGCAGATGTGAAAGCGCCCGCAGCCGGATGGCCGCGGGTGCTTTCACATCCCTGCGGGGTTCCTAGGCGAAGGTGCGCCCCGTGAGCTTCTCGTATGCCTCCACGTAGCGGGCGCGGGTGCGCTCGACGACGTCGGAGGGCAGGGTCGGCGGCGGGGTGTCCGCGGCCTTGTCCCAGCCGGAGGCGGCGCTGGTGAGCCAGTCGCGCACATACTGCTTGTCGAAGCTGGGCTGGGCCTTGCCCGGCTCCCAGAGTTCTGCGTCCCAGAAACGGGAGGAGTCAGGGGTCAGGACCTCATCGCCCAAGGTGATGGTGCCGGTGGCCGGATCCACGCCGAATTCCACCTTGGTGTCGGCCAGGATGATGCCGCGGCCGCGGGCAATTTCCTCGGCGCGGGAGTAAATCTCCAGCGTCAGCGTGCGCAGGGCATCGGCGGCGTCGGCGCCCACGGTCGCCACGACGGCGTCGAACGTGATGTTCTCATCGTGCTCGCCCACCTCCGCCTTGGCCGACGGGGTGAAGATGGCAGGGTCCAGGCGCGAGCCGTCCACGAGCCCGGCGGGCAGCGGCAGGCTGCAGACCGTCTGCTGGGCGCGGTACTCGATCAGGCCGGTGCCCGTCAGGTAGCCGCGGGCAATGCACTCCACCGGAAACATCTGCAGCTTCCGGCACACCATGGCCCGGCCGGCGACGGCGGCGGGGACGCCGCCCTCGATGGTGCTGGCCACCACGTGATTGGGCACCTCCAGTTGGTCGAACCACCACAGGCTCAGCTGCGTGAGGATGCGGCCCTTGTCCGGGATCTCGCTGGCCAGGATGTGGTCGAAGGCGCTGATGCGGTCGCTGGCGACCACCAGGACGACGTCGTCGCGTCCGGCAAAGGGGGCCGCGGCGGATGGGCCCCCGCCCGCAGGGTCCCCTAACCGAGCTTGCGAGGTTAGGGAACGGGTGGGGACGTACAAATCGCGGACCTTGCCGGAGTAGACGTGCTCCCAGCCGGGCAGGACAAGGGGTGCGGAGCTCATGCCGGGGCCTCCGCACCGCTTGCCGGGTCGGCGGGTCCCGCCACGGTGATTTCGCCGCGGGCGGCCTTGGCGGCAATGTCGGTGCGGTACTGGCCGCCTTCCAGCTCGATGGCCTCGATGCCCTCGTAGGCCTTTTCGCGGGCCTCCACCAGGTCGGCGCCCAGGGCCACCACGGCCAGCACGCGGCCGCCGGCGCTGACCACGTTGCCGTCGTCGTCGGCCGCCGTGCCGGCGTGCAGCACGTGCACGCCGTCCAGGCGGTTGGCCTTCTTCAGGCCACGGATGCGGTCGCCGGTGCGCGGGGTGTCCGGGTAGTTGGAGCTGGCCAGCACCACTGCCACCGCCGTCTCGGGTGCCCAGCGGAGCTCCTCGACGCCGGCCAGCTGGCCCTTCGCCGCGGCCAGCAGGAGCCCGCCCAGCGGGGTCTTGAGCCGGGCCAGCACGGCCTGGGTCTCGGGGTCGCCAAAGCGGGCGTTGAACTCGATGACGCGGGTGCCGCGGCTGGTCAGTGCCAGGCCGCAGTAGAGCACGCCAACGAACGGGGTGCCGCGGCGGGCCATCTCGTCGATGGTCGGCTGCGCCACGCGGTCGATGACCTCCTGGACCAGGCCCTCGGGGACCCATTCCAGCGGGGAGTAGGCGCCCATGCCGCCGGTGTTGGGGCCCTCGTCGCCGTCGAAGATGCGCTTGAAGTCCTGGGCCGGGGCCAGCGGAACCACATTGTGTCCATCGGCCAGGACAAAGAGGGAGACCTCGGGGCCGTCCAGGAATTCCTCGATGACCACCTGGCCGCCGACGTCGAAACAGCTCTGCGCGTGGGCCAGGGCCTCGTCGCGGTCATCGGTGACCACCACGCCCTTGCCGGCCGCCAGGCCGTCGTCTTTGACCACATAGGGTGCACCGAAGGTGTCCAGGGCATCCGTCGCTTCGGCCGCGTTGACGGCCACGCGGGCCATCGCCGTCGGCACCTGCGCCTCGGCCATGACGGCCTTGGCAAAGGCCTTGGAGGCTTCCAGCTGCGCGGCCTCCTTGCTGGGGCCGAACACCGGGATGCCCGCGGCACGGACGGCGTCGGACACGCCCGCGGCCAGCGGAGCCTCCGGGCCCACCACCACCAGGTCGACGTCGAGCTTGGTGGCCAGCGCGGCGACGGCAAC
The DNA here is from genome assembly GCF_050156935.1 of Pseudarthrobacter sp. P1. Lineage (NCBI taxonomy): Bacteria > Bacillati > Actinomycetota > Actinomycetes > Micrococcales > Micrococcaceae > Pseudarthrobacter > Pseudarthrobacter sp. P1. Next base: position 2,592,427 of record NZ_CP189584.1, read on the forward strand.
GGGATCGTTGGCGTTGATCGCATGGGTGGGCACCAGCTCGCCGATTCCGGCGTTGCCGGGCGCAGCGTGGACCTCGGAAACGTTGGGGTCGCGGAGCAGGGAGCGGACAATGGCGTGTTCGCGGCCGCCGGGGCCAATCACTAGTACCTTCACGCTTTAAAGGGTACTTTGCCCCGGCGGCCAATTTCCCACCGGGCACCAATGCGAAGCACACACCGCTGCCCCGCAACAAATGGGCGTCCGTATCCCGCCCCCGTGTCCCGTGCCCGTATCCCCGGGGACGGGGTCCTCCAATGCATAGACTGGCACCATGTTTGCCACCTTCACCGCGGACGACGCGGCCGAACTTGCTGTGCTTGAGCGCAGCGGCTTTGTGGAATCCCGACATTTGGGCTCCGCCGTGCTGTTGGCCGGCGACGGATCCGTGGTGACCACCCTGGGCAGCCCGGACGGCCCGGTGTACCCACGCTCCAGCGTCAAGCCCCTGCAGGCATTGGCCGCCATGCAGGCCGGCGTGCCGCTGCGCGGCGTCCAGGTGGCGCTGGCCACGGCCAGCCACGTGGGCTCGCTGAACCACTTGGACGTGGTCTCCGGCATGCTCAAGGCGGCAGGCCTGCGCGAGGAAGACCTCGGCTGCCCCGCCGTCTGGCCACGCGACGAGGAGGCGCGCACGTGGCTGGTCCGCACCGACCATGGCAAGAGCAAGCTGGCCATGAACTGCTCCGGCAAGCACGCCGCCTTCCTGTGGGCGTGCACGGAGAACGGCTGGGACAAGCGCAGCTACCTCGAACCCAACCACCCCGTCCAGCAACGGGTGCGCCAAACCGTGGAGGAATACACCGAGGAACGGGTGCTGCACACGGGCGTGGACGGCTGCGGCGCCCCGGTCTTTGCCGTCACGCTGACCGGGCTGGCCCGCGCCTTCGCCACCCTGGCCAAGGCCCCCGCCGACAGGCACGCCAATGCCCGCGCGGCCACGGTGGCGACCTCCATGCTGGACTACCCCTGGGCCGTCCAGGGCCCCGGTTCCTCCGACACGCTGGTCATGGAAAACCTGGGCGTCATCGCCAAGTCCGGCGCCGAGGGCGTGCTGGTGATGGCCACGCCCTCGGGCGCCTCCGTGGCCGTGAAGATGCTCGACGGCAATGGCCGTGCCGCCACGCTGGTGGCCCTGACCATGCTGGCCGCAGCCGGTGCCCTGGACATCCCCGAGGTGGCGAGCGTGCTCGAGCAGGTGGTGGCCCCGGTGACAGGTGGCGGCCGCCCGGTGGGCAATCTGCGCCTGGGTGCCGCCGTCAGCGCACTGCTCGACTGAGCCTTAGGTCCGCAGGAGGCAGCCATGGTGGCCAAACGACGCATCGACATCGAGGCGGGCCGCGCGGCTCTCTCCGCCTGGCAGGCGGGCGAGGTTCCGCGCCCCGTGCTGGCCACGGCGGTCCGCTACGCCCTGGAGGAGGTGGCCGCCCGGGCGCCCGGCAATTCCGTGGAGGTCCGGGTCCCGCCCTTTGGCGTGGCCCAATGCATCCCGGGTCCGCGGCACACCCGCGGCACCCCGCCCAACGTGGTGGAGTGCGACGCCGGCACCTGGCTGGCCATGGTGGCCGGCACGCTGGCGTGGGCCGACGCCGTCGCCGCTGGCAGGGTGGCCGCCTCCGGGCTGCGGGCCGACCTCTCCGCGCTGCTGCCGCTCATCTAGCGCAGGCTGGCGCGGGTAGTCTTGAACCATGACGCAAGAGCCCGCCGCACCCCAGCCCATCCCCGCCGAGCGGCGCGAAATCACCGTCCGCCGCGCGCCCAAACTGGTGCCGTTTCTGGTTTTGGGCGGCATCCTGGGGATCATCGCGGCCGCCATCGTTGCCGTGGTTGGCCCGGGCAGCGACGAGTTCGACCGCTCCACCGTGTTTGGCTTCTTTGCCGTGCTGCTGGCCATCCCCGGCGTGGGCCTGGGTGCCGTCGCCGCACTGGCTTTTGACCTGGCGGGACGGCGGCACAGCACCACCGCCGTCGTCGAGGCCGTTCCGGATTCCGAAGAACCCTGACCGTCGAAGACAACCTGCGAAGGGCCGGTGACGGAGAGCGCCCTCGGGCATGAGATGATTTTCCTGTGGCACGCGGAGACGGAAAACTATCCCACGATCTTTTACCCGATGAAAAAGGACCCCAGGATGCCTGCGGCGTCTTTGGTGTTTGGGCACCCGGTGAAGAGGTCGCAAAACTAACTTATTACGGGCTGTATGCACTGCAGCACCGTGGACAGGAATCGGCTGGCATCGCAACAAGCGATGGCAGCCGGATCAATGTCTACAAGGACATGGGCCTGGTGTCCCAGGTCTTTGACGAACCCACCCTCAATACCCTGACCGGGCACATCGCCGTCGGCCATTGCCGGTATTCGACCACGGGTTCCTCAAACTGGGCCAACGCCCAGCCCACCCTCGGTGCCACCGGCACCGGGACCGTGGCGCTGGCGCACAACGGCAACCTGACCAACACGGCCGAGCTCTATGACATGGTCATCGCCCGCGACGGCATTCCCACCTCCGGCGAAATGGCCCAGGGAAACACCTCCGACACGGCGCTGGTCACCACCTTGCTCAAGGGCGAGGAGGGCAGCTCCCTGGAGGAGACGGCCCTGGAACTGCTGCCGAAGATCCACGGCGCCTTCTCCTTCGTCTTCATGACCGAGGGCACCCTGTACGCCGCCCGCGACCCGCACGGCGTCCGCCCGCTGGTCCTGGGCCGGCTCAACCGCGGTTGGGTGGTGGCCTCCGAGGGCGCCGCCCTGGCCACCGTCGGTGCCAGCTTCATCCGCGACATCGAGCCCGGCGAGTTCATCGCCATCGACGAGGACGGCGTGCGCACCCAGCGCTTCGCAGCGGCAACCCCGGCCGGCTGCGTGTTCGAGTACGTCTACCTGGCCCGTCCGGATGCGACCATCGCCGGCCGCTCCGTCTACGAATCCCGCGTGGAAATGGGCCGCCAACTGGCCCGCGAAAACAGCTTCGACGCCGATATCGTGATCCCCGTGCCGGAGTCCGGCACACCCGCCGCCGTCGGCTACGCGGAGGAATCCGGCATCCCGTTCGCACACGGTTTCGTGAAGAACGCCTACGTCGGCCGCACCTTCATCCAGCCCTCCGAGACGCTGCGCCAGCTGGGCATCCGGCTCAAGCTCAACGCCTTGGAATCGGTCATCCGCGGCAAGCGCATCGTGGTGGTGGATGATTCCATCGTCCGCGGCAACACCCAGCGCGCCGTGGTGCGCATGCTCCGCGAGGCCGGCGCCGCCGAGGTCCACGTCAAGATTTCCTCCCCGCCGGTGCGCTGGCCCTGCTTCTACGGCATCGACTTCGCCTCCCGGGCGGAACTGATCGCCAATGGTGCGGCCATCGAAGAGATCAGCACCTCCATCGGCGCCGACTCCCTGGCGTACATCTCCGAGGACGGCATGATCGAGGCCACGCACCAGCCGCGCGAGCGCCTGTGCACCGCCTGCTTCACCGGCACCTACCCGATCGAGCTTCCCGCCAGCGACCGGCTGGGCAAGAACCTGCTCGAGCGCACGGCCGCCGGGAACGATGCCACGTCCACGGGCTGTGACCCGGGCCCGGACGCAGAGTATGAAAACCTGCTGACCGCTGCTGACAAGTCCGTCAAGAAAGAGACGCCATGACCTCCGCACCCAAGGATTCCGCACCTGCAGGCATCACCTACGCCTCCGCCGGCGTCGACACCGAGGCCGGCGACAGGGCCGTTGAGCTGATGAAGGAGGCCGTCAAGGCCACCCACAACTCCTCCGTCATTGGCGGTTTCGGCGGATTCGCCGGACTGTACGACGTCTCCAAGCTGCTCACGTACTCCAAGCCGCTGCTGGCGACCTCCACCGACGGCGTCGGCACCAAGGTTGCCATCGCCCAGGCCATGGACATCCACGACACCATCGGGTTCGACCTGGTGGGCATGGTCGTGGACGACATCGTCGTCGTGGGTGCCGAGCCGCTGTTCATGACCGACTACATTGCCACCGGCAAGGTGGTCCCGGAGCGCATCGCGGACATCGTCCGCGGCATCGCCGCCGCCTGCACCGTGGCCGGCACCGCCCTGGTCGGCGGCGAAACCGCCGAGCACCCGGGCCTGCTGGCCGAGAACGAGTACGACGTCGCGGGTGCCTGCACCGGCGTCGTCGAGGCCGACCTCCTGCTGGGCCCGGAGCGCGTGCGCGCCGGCGACGTCATCATCGGCATGGCCTCCTCCGGCCTGCACTCCAACGGCTACTCCCTGGTCCGCCGCGTGATCAACCACGCCGGCTGGGCCCTGGACCGCCAGGTCTCCGAGCTCGGCCGCACGCTGGGCGAGGAGCTGCTGGAGCCCACCCGCGTCTACGCCGCCGACTGCCTGGACCTGGCCCGCTTCCTGCCTGTCACGTCCGAGGACGCAGTGCACGGCTTCAGCCACGTCACAGGTGGCGGACTGGCCGCCAACCTGGCCCGTGTGCTGCCGCAGGGCCTGGTGGCCACGGTGGACCGCTCCACCTGGAGCCTGCCGGCCATCTTCAACCTGGTCTCCCAGCTGGGCAATGTCCCGCTGGCCGATCTGGAACGCACGCTGAACCTCGGTGTGGGCATGGTCGCGGTGGTCTCGGCCTCCGCCGCCGACGCCGCCGTCGCCCGCCTGAACGAGCGCGGCCTGCCGTCCTGGATCATGGGCACCGTCTCGGTGGAAAGCGCCGACTCCGACAAGACCGGCCCGGATTACGTCCAGGGTGCCAAGGGTGTCAACGGCGGTGCCGTCCGCCTGGTCAACGCCTACGCCTGACCCGCACCACCCAACTGGGGCGCAGCAACTGCACGGAATCCGCGGATTTGGTGCAGTTGTTGCGCCCCAGTTGGCGTTCAGGCCTAGTGGGCCATCAGGCAGAAGAGGGACCCCTGCGGGTCGGCCAGGATGGCCAGCCGGCCAATGCCGGTCACATCAAAGGCCGGCGCCAGCACGGAACCGCCCAGCTCGACGGCACGTGCGACGGCGGCATCGGCGTCGGCCACGTTGAAGTACAGCGCCCAGGCGTTGGGGGCCTCGGGCATCGGCTTTTTCAGGGCGCCCGCAACGCTCTTCCCGCCGGCAAAGAACTCGGTGTACTCACCCAGATCACCCGCGGGGCCGGTGTTCGCCTCCAGTCCGGCCACGGCCTTGTAGAACGGCTTGACGGCTTCGACGTCGTCTACCTGGAGTTCGTACCAGCTCACGGCCCCGGGCTGGTCCACCACTGCCGAGCCGATCAGGCCCTTGCCCTCCCAGAAGCCGATGGATGTGCCAAGGTTGTCCGCGGCGAGCACAAAGCGGCCCACCCCGGGGATCTCATCGACCGGGAACTTCAGTGTTCCGCCGGCCTGGGTGACGGCCACGGCCGCCGCGTCCGCACTGTCGACGGCCAGGTAGGCGTTCCAGCCCGTGGGCAGCCCGGCGTCGGCCATGGTGGCGTCCTGCTGCATCAGCCCCGCGACCACGGCACCGCCCGTGGACACCGTCCAGTACGTCATGCCGGGCGCCATCTCGTTGGCCTCAAACTCCCAGCCGAACAAGCCACCATAAAAGGTTCGGGCCGCAGCCTCGTCGGCGCTGAGCATCTCCGCCCAACAGGGTGTTCCCTGCACGTAACTTTCCACTGTTGCCATTGCCTGACCTCCTGCTGCGCCCCGGGGCAGCTGCGGTTGTTCGAACGGTTGGTTGGAATGCACTCTGCTGCGGGAGCCAAACCCCTGCTCCCCCAGACACATCCAACCACCGTCGTGCCTTGCACGCCAGAGAGGCAAACCAGATGTCCCCGGGCACAACAAAAGCCCCGCCCAGGGGGCAGGGTTTGTTGCGTATATGTGTCGGCAGTTGTGGACTAGCCGATGCGCCGGGTGTCTACCTCGTCGTCATCGTCCTCAACCTGATCCGCATACTTGTCCTCGTAGGCCGAGTAGTCCGGCTCCGCCGGGACCTCGCTGTGGTGGCTCGGGGCTCGCCTAGTAGGGACACCCAGCTCACGCTGGAGTGCCGAGTAGTCAGTGTTCGGGGAGTAGTACTTGATGTCCCGAGCCTGCTTGGTTGCCTTCGCCTTTTGACGGCCGCGCCCCATGGCGTGACCCCCTTTTGCACTCGGACCGGAGGTGGTCGCTCGGCTGCAAGCGAGGCTCCGGAATATTCGGTCAATTTGTCGTAGCTCTAGATTACATGGTTTCGACCCCTCCTGCTTGCAGCATGGGTCCCGCCGCCCAAGTGGTGGGGCGAAAACCCGAGACCGGGCCGCCTCCGATTGGGTAGAGTCGCCCTCAGGGGACCTTCGCGCTCCCCGGGAAAGGCCAAAAGTTGGCGCGTTTGCTGCCCATTTGGCGGCCCGACCCTCCCTGTGCCCTGCGCTTGCCAACGGCAGCCACGGCAGCGATTGAAGGTGGGTTCATCGATGAGCGAACACGGCGGCACGGCGCGCGGGGCCGGGGACGGGCAGGACGACGACGGCGCCGGGCCGGTGCGCCCTGAAATTCCGCTGCCCGAGCCCGCCCTTCCCGAACCGCAGCTTGGCCCCGCTGAGATCAGCTCCGACGTCGCCGCCAGCACCTCACTGGCCATGGTGGAGGCCGAGGCCGCCCGCACGGGCGCCGAGGCCCAATCCGTCAACCCCACCCGTGGGGACAGGGTCCTGCGCCCTCCTGCGGCCGCAGGCCCGGCAGCGCAGCAGCCGCCCGCCACGCCTGCATGGCAGGCCCCCACATCCCCGGTTCCGGTGCAGGCCGGCCCGCCCGCAGGCTGGAACGCAGGTTCGAACACAGGCCCGCAGGGCACCGGAGGTCCGCAGGGCACCGGCCTCGGAAGCCCACAGGGCCCCGGAAGTCCACAGGGCCCCGGCCCCGGCAACCGGAAACTGTTCATCATCCTCGGTGCGGTGCTGGCGGCCCTGGCCGTGTTCGGCCTGCTGATCTGGCTGGCCGTCTCGCTGCTGCTGGGCCTGGCCAGGTCCGCCGCCACCGGAACAGCGTCCCCGTCCGCCAACCCGGCCGCCAGCCCGCCGGCGGCGCAGAGCAGCAGGCCCGCACCCAACCCCTCCGGCGCCGAGGGCCTCATCCTCGCGGCCGTGTCGCCGCTTGACTGGATCCGGGGCGATTGTCTGCGCGGCTACGCCGGGGCCAACCAGCCCGCCGACCTGGTGGACTGCTCCGCCGCGCACGGCGCACAGCTGGTGGGTACGGACTTCTACGCACAGTCGGACAGCTTCCCCGGGACCGACGCACTCAAGGCCAAGGCCAAGGAGGTCTGTGCGGGCGTCAGCCTGCTCAGCACCGCTGACAACTACAACCTCCAGACGGCCAGCGGATATCCGTCCGAAGACTCCTGGACCCAGCAGGAGGACCGCCGGGTGGACTGCATCGTCTATGACCCCACCGGCGACAACATCAAGGAAAACCTGCTGCCCTAGGAGGGCGCTGAACAAGGGGCAATTCGGGGCCGCGGGTTTGGCTGTCGCACCTTTCCGGGGCCTTTGGCGGCCCGCTGGGGGTCTCCTTTCTGATCGCCGGAGATCTGGTTCGTGATTTTTGCGGGCCTTGTACCTCCGTTCGTGGCTCCCCGCGGCTGGGATTTGGCCCAGGACCGGGGTGGGGGCCCTTTCCGGGTCTTATCCCAGGGCCCAGGCCCCGTTGTGGCGGGTGAGGCCCAGTTTCAGGAGTCGCCGGAGGTTCAGCGCGGCGGTGCGGACCTGCAGCCAGGCGTTGTTCTTTTCAACTCCCCGGTATCTCAGGGCCCGGTTGCCTCCGGCGACCAGCCAGCCGATGGACCGTTCCACCAGGGGCCGGTGGGCCCGGTAGTCGTGCCGGAACCCGGGCTCGAGGGCGGCGGCCCGGTGGGCGCGCTGGCGGGCGTGGTGGACGGTGATGACGACCTTGCGCCCGCCCTTGGCCGTGGTGCATTTCTCCCGCAGCGGGCAGGCCTTGCAGGCGGTGCCGAAGTTCACGTTGCCTCTGGCGCTGATGGTGCGCACCTCACCTTTGGGGCAGGTGAGCGTGTTCTTTGCTTCGTCGTGGGTGAAGTCGTCCAGGTCGTAGCCGCCGGGCACTGCCGGGCGCAGCGGCCTGGGCTTGACCAGCCCCTGGTGCCCGGCCCCGTCGAGGTGTTCGAGCATGGGCCCGGAGCCGTAGGCCGAATCGCCAAGCATTTGGTAGTCAACCTCCGTATCCTTCATGGTCGGATCGGCGGCGGCCAGCCCGATTCCGGCCTCCGCGTCGCTGGAACCGGGGCCGGCGGCCCGGGTCATCACGGCGCTGGTGTAGAGCCCGGTTTCCGGTTCGGCAATGATGTGTCCCTTGAACCCGTCCATCATCACCGAGCGGGACTTGTGCGCGTGCCTGGCCTCGGGATCCACGATGGAGACCATCCGGTCCCGGGCGACCTTCCGGGCGATCCGCCACCGCCCGTCGGTGCCGTCGGAACCCTCGGCCGGCTCCACGTCCTGGCCCGAAACCAACGCCAGCAGCACGTAGGCCTGCGCCTGCGGCGAGTCTTCTTCCAGGGTGTCGGGATCCACCGCGCCAAGCAGGGCCAGGGCGTCGGTGACCAGCCCCGAGACCAGGGCGTCCTTCGCTTCCTTGTCGTCCCAGGCGATGTCCGGCTTGCCCACGTGCGAGTAATCGTAGGAGGTGGCATGGACCGCCATGAGCGTGGCCCCGTGCTCCATGGCCCTGCCGAAACGGCGGATCACGGCAATCAGCTGGGTGATGGTGTCCTGCCGGGCCACCGCATCGGCGAACACGGTCGAATCCACCGCCCGGCGGTGCCGGCCGGTGAGGACACCGGTCGCGGTGATGACCTGGGCGACGGCTTCGGTGATGCGGTGCGGGTTGCTGCTGCCGCGCAGGCGGTTGCGCCAATGCACCAGCGCCGTGGGATGGAACGCGGTCTCGGTCAGCCCGTACCCGCAGGCGGCCTTCCACCGCAGGTCAAAGGTCAAGGCTTCGGCGGCGGCCCGGTCCGAGAGACCCTCCAGGGCCTGCAGGACCAGGACGGTGCCGATGACCGCGGCCGGGATCGAGGGCCTGCCCCGGGTGGAGGGAAAGGTCCAGGTCCTCCATCATCGAGTCCGGGAAAAGCTCCGAGCGGTGCCCGGCCAGAAACGCGTAGGCACTCCCCGGGGCCAACAGCTCCCCGGCCAGCGCCTCCACATCCAAATACCCGCGCTGGGCCTCTTCAATTCCTTGCATGCATCCAGTCTTAAGGACCAGGACCCGAAGTCCAGCAGGCGCGCCTTAAACCACCCAAATTGTTCAGCACAGTCCTAGGCCCGGTGCGCATCAATGCAAAGACCCACGGCTACTCCCTGCGCCGGAGCGTCAGCCCGGCGGAGGGGCCGCCGCCGGCCAGCGCATCCACGCTGAGCTCGTCCAGATCCGCCGCCGTGTCCACGACGACGGTGTCGCCGTCGTTGATCTCCCCGGACAGGATCGCGCGGGCCAGCCGGTCCCCGATCTCGCGCTGCACCAGCCGGCGCAGCGGGCGGGCGCCGTAGGCCGGGTCGTAGCCGGTCATCGCCAGCCAGGCCCGGGCGCCGTCGGTGACGTCCAGGGTCAGCCGGCGGCCGTGCAGGCGCGATGCCAGCGACTGGACCTGCAGATCCACAATGTGGGTGAGCTCCTCGATGCCCAGCGGGTCGAACATGACGATCTCGTCCAACCGGTTCAGGAACTCCGGCTTGAAGGAGGCATTGACCAGGTTCATCACGGCGGCGTGCTTGGCCTTGGCATCCAGTGTCGGGTCCACCAGGAACTGGGAGCCCAGGTTGGAGGTCAGCACCAGGATCACGTTGCGGAAGTCCACCGTGCGGCCCTGGCCGTCGGTGAGCCGGCCGTCGTCGAACACCTGGAGCAGGATGTCGAAGACCTCCGGGTGCGCCTTCTCCACCTCATCCAGCAACACCACGGAGTACGGCCGGCGGCGGACGGCCTCCGTCAGCTGGCCGCCCTCCTCGTAGCCCACGTAGCCGGGAGGGGCGCCCACCAGCCGCGCCACCGAATGCTTCTCCGAGTACTCGCTCATGTCGATGCGCACCATGGCACGCTCGTCGTCGAACAGGAAGTCGGCCAGCGACTTGGCCAGCTCGGTCTTGCCCACGCCCGTCGGGCCCAGGAACAGGAAGGAGCCGGTGGGCCGGTCCGGGTCGCTGATGCCGGCGCGGGCGCGCCGGACGGCGTCGGAAACGGCGGCGACGGCGGTGCTCTGGCCGATCAGCCGCGCGCCGAGCACCTGCTCCATCTGCAGCAGCTTCTGGCTTTCGCCCTGCAACATGCGCCCGGCCGGGATGCCCGTCCAGGCGGAGATGACCTCGGCAATGTCGTCGGCCGTGACCTCCTCGGCCACCATCAGGTCGGCCTTGTCCACCGACTCCTCCGCCGCCGCGGCGGCGTCGAGCTCGCGCGCCACGGCCGGGATCTCGCCGTAGAGGACGCGGGAGGCCAGCTCCAGGTCGCCGTCGCGCTGGGCCTTGTCCGCCACCGAGCGCAGTTCGTCCAGCTTGGCCTTGAGCTCGCCCACCCGGTTCAGGCCGGCTTTCTCGGCCTCCCAGCGGGCATTGAGCCCGGCCAGGGCTTCCTTCTTGTCCGCCATGTCCGCCCGCAGCGCGGCCAGGCGCTCCACGGAGGCGGGGTCGGTCTCGCCGGACAGCGCCAGTTCCTCCATGGTCAGCCGGTCGACGGCGCGGCGGAGCTGGTCGATCTCCTCCGGGGCGGAGTCGATCTCCATGCGCAGCCGGGACGCGGCCTCGTCCATCAGGTCGATGGCCTTGTCCGGCAGCTGGCGGCCGGAGATGTAGCGGCTGGAGAGCGTGGCCGCTGCCACCAGCGCCGAGTCAGCGATGGCCACCTTGTGGTGGGCCTCGTAGCGCTCCTTGAGGCCGCGGAGGATGCCGATGGTGTCCTCCACGCTGGGCTCGCCCACGTAGACCTGCTGGAAGCGGCGCTCCAGGGCCGGGTCCTTCTCGATCCGCTCGCGGTACTCGTCCAGTGTTGTGGCGCCGATCAGGCGCAGCTCGCCGCGGGCCAGCATGGGCTTGAGCATATTACCGGCATCCATGGCACCCTCGGAGGCGCCGGCCCCCACCACCGTGTGGATCTCGTCGATGAACGTCACGATCTGGCCGTCGGAGTTCTTGATCTCCTCCAGCACGGCCTTGAGCCGCTCCTCGAACTCGCCGCGGTACTTGGCGCCGGCCACCATGGCGGCCAGATCCAGGCTGATCAGCGTCTTGCCGCGCAGGGACTCGGGCACATCGCCGGCCACCATGCGCTGGGCCAAACCCTCGACGACGGCGGTCTTGCCGACACCGGGCTCGCCGATGAGCACGGGGTTGTTCTTGGTGCGGCGGCTGAGCACCTGGATGACGCGGCGGATCTCCGCATCACGGCCAATGACCGGGTCCAGCTTGCCGGAACGGGCGACGGCCGTCATGTCCACGCCGTACTTCTCCAGGGCCTGGAAGCTGTTTTCCGGGTCCGGGCTGGTCACCTTGGAGTCCCCGCGCACGGTCGGCAGGGCAGCCTCCAGAGCGGCGCGGGTGGCGCCGGCCTGCTTCATCGCGGCGCCTGTCGCACCGGCGTCGCCGGCCAGCCCCAGCAGCAAATGTTCGGTGGAGACAAAGCTGTCCCCCATCCGCTCCGCCGCCTGCTGGGCGGCCTGGACCACCAGCAGGGTGTTGCGGCCCAGCTGGGCCTGGGCCACGGAGGTGCCGGAGGAGGCGGGCAGGTTGCGGATGGCGGTGCTCGCGGCGGTGCTGACGGCGTCGGGATCCACCCCGGCGGCCTTCAGCAGCGCCACGGCCACGCCCTGGCGCTGGTCCATCAGTGCCTTGAGGAGGTGGGCGGGTTCTACGGTGGGGTTTCCAGCGGTGGAGGCGTTCATCGCCGCAGCGGACAGAGCCTCCTGGCTCTTAGTGGTGAATTTGGCGTCCAAGAGAGCTCCTTCCGAGCAGTCGTGGTGGTGTGGTTCCTTCAAAGTTGAGTCTAATACGCTCAAGTTTGGACCGCACGTTCCCATCCCATTGTTTGCCGTGGGCGAAAGGCTGTCCACACACCACGCGGCCGGAACCCTTAGCGGGCCTACACTGGCGCCATGATCTTCATCGATCCGCCCTTCTGGCCCGCCCACGGCACGGTGTTCTCGCACCTGGTCTCGGACACCTCGCTGGCCGAGCTGCACGCCTTTGCCGCGGCCGCCGGCATTCCGGACCGGGCTTTCGACCGGGACCACTACGACGTCCCCGAGCGCCGGTACGGTCAGCTGGTGGCGGACGGCGCGGTGGAGGTGTCCGGCAAGGAGCTGGTGCGGATCCTGGTGGCGTCGGGCCTGCGTGTTCGCTCCCGGCACCGGAACACCAAGGTCCGCACGGCCCTGCAGTACCGCTGGGACACGCTGATGGAGTCCACCGGGAACCTGGCCGGCGCCGGGCTGCGCGAGGAGTTGCTGGCGCGCTGGTCGGAGCCGCACCGACACTACCACGGGGCCACCCACCTGCTGGCGGTGCTGGAAGCGCTGGATCTTTTGGCCGGGGATCCGCGCGGTGCGCCGCTGTCCGTGGTGCTCGCGGCCTGGTTCCATGACGCCGTGTACGACGGCGTGCCCGGCGTCGACGAGGAGGCCTCCGCCGCACTGGCCCAGACCGCCCTGGCGGGGTTCCTGCCGCCGGCCGAGGTGGCGGAGGTGGCCCGGCTGGTCCGGCTGACCGCCACCCACGAACCGGCCCCGGGCGACGGTGCCGGCGCACAGTTGTGCGATGCGGACCTCTCCGTGCTGGGCGGGGAGCCGGAGGCCTATGCCCGCTACGTTGCCGCGGTCCGGCTGGACTATGCGCACGTCCCGGACGCCGCGTTCGGCGCCGGGCGGGCCGCCGTCGTCGGCCGCCTGTTGGCCCTGGACCCGCTGTTCCGGACGGAGACCGGCAGGGAGCTCTGGGCCGCGGCCGCCCGGCGGAACCTGACGCGCGAACTAGACTCGTGGCATGCGCCCGGCCAAGATTGAAGCTCCCCGCCTGCCCGTCCTCAACCTCCCCGACCTGGTGGAGAACACCGACGAGGACTTCTATTCCGGGGACCACTTTGACGGCCAGCGGTTCACCGCCCCGGCCTTCGACGGGCTGGACCTGACCTCGGCCGACTTCGCCGAATGCGAGCTCACCAACCCCACCTTCCACGAGGCCATCCTGCGCGGCGTCCGGTTCCGGGACTCGGTGCTGGCCAACAGCTTTGCCCCGGTGTTCACGGCCCCGCGCAGCAGCTGGCGCGAGGTGGAGATCACCGCGCCGCGCTGGGGCTCGGCGGAGATCTACGACAGCAGCTGGGAATCGGTGCGCATCGACGGCGGCAAAATCGATTTCCTGAACCTTCGCGGGTCCAAGATCCTGGACCTGCAGATCAGCGATTGCATCATCGACGAACTCGACCTCGGCGGTGCCAAGGCCAGCCGCGTGGCGCTGGTGAACTGCCGCATCGGCACGCTGGACGTCCGCGCCGCGACGCTGAAGAACGTGGACCTGCGCAGCAGCGAATTCCGCACCATCACCGGCCTGGAAAATCTCGCCGGTGCCATCGTCGACGGCTACCAGCTGGGGCTACTGGCCCCGCTCATGGCCGCCCACCTGGGACTGACCGTCCAGGGCTGAGGGGCTTCACTCCCCTGCGCGAACCGTCATTTGTGGGCAGTGTCGGGGCTCCGGACTGCCCACAAGTGACGGTTCGCGGAGCGTGGCTGGCCTAGAGTTGGACCATGACTGAGGGCATTGTTGAGCAGGTATTGGCACGGCGCGGACTCGGAGGGTACCGGCAGTACCGGATCCCTGCCCTGGCCGTGAGCACCCACGGCACCATCCTGGCCGCCTACGATGGCCGGCCAAACCTGGACGATCTGCCCAACCCGATCGACCTGCTCCTGCGCCGCAGCACCGACGGCGGGCGCACCTGGGGTGCCCAGCAGGTGGTCCGCACCGGCACCGGGCTGGACGGCTACGGCGATCCCAGCCTGCTGGTGGACGCCCAGACGGGGCGCATCTTCCTCTTCCACGCCGCCGGCACCCAGGCCGGCTTCTTCGAGGCCGTCGAGGGCCTCTTCCCGGACGACGCCGTCCAGCACACCGATGTGAGCTTCTCCGACGACGACGGCCTCAGCTGGACACACCGGCGCCTCACCGCCGGCCTCAAGCGGGCGGGCATCACCGGCCTCTTTGCCGCCGCCGGGCAGGGCATCCAGATCCACACCGGGCCGTTCGCCGGACGGCTGGTGCAGCAGATGGTGGTCCTGTTCCACGGCGGCATCCACTCCGCCTCCGCCTACAGCGACGACCACGGCGAGACCTGGACACTGGGCGAACTGGTGCCCGGCGGCAACGAGAACAAGGTGGCCGCCCGCGACGACGGCACGCTGCTGCTGCACACCCGTGCCACCCCGTTCCGGATGGCGGCCGTTTCGTACGACGGCGGCCACGGCTATGGCGCGCTGGCGCCGGTGGCCGAGCTGCCGGACCCCGGCGACAACGGCTCGCTCTCGCGCTGGGACGGGCTGCCCACCGTGCACGGACTGGGCACCCAGGACACGGCCGGCTGGCTGCTGGCCTGCAACAACCAGGACCAGCAGCTGCGCCGGAACACGGTGCTGAGTCTCTCCACCGACAACGGTGCCAGCTGGGGGCGAAAACTGGTGCTCTGCGCGGGCAGCTCCGCATACTCCTCCGCCGCCAGGCTGCCCAACGGCCGCATCGGCGTGCTGTACGAGCGCCAGGGCTACCAGGAGATTGTCTTCGCCAGCGTGGACCCGGCGCTGCTGGCCGGCGCCCCGGACCTCTCTGCCTCCCCCGGCTTCCCCGGCGGCAAGGCCGGCGGTCCGGACGGTGCGCTGTCGCTGGATGTGGTGCTGCGCTCCATCACGCCGGGCCGGCCCGCCAGCTGGCAGACCGTCGGCGAGAGCGTCGCCCTGGCGCCGGCCGACGGCGAGTGGGATGCCGCCGTGTGGAAGGAGATGGGCCAGGCGTACTCCGCCGCCCAGCCGCAGATCCTTTCCAACCGCGAGTCCCAGGACCTGAACTACGGCCCCATCGTGCCCGGCTACAAGGCCGGCGACGTCCTGGCCTTCAGCGGCCGCGCAGCCAACCGGACCGCCGAACCCGCCGGCGCCGTCGTCGTGCTGGCAGCCGACTGCCCGCTGGCCGAACCGCTCGATCTTGCCCCGGACACCCACTGGCAGTTCACCTCGAACTACACGGTGACCGCCGACGACGCGGCCGCGGACCGCTTCGAGGTCCGGTTCACCCTCGCCGCCGAGCACGACGGTGCCCCCGCCGGGCGCACCCGCACCTTTACCTTCGACACCGCCACCGGCGACGTCACCGAAGGCTGACGGCCGAGCCCGCTAGTGCTTGCCGCGACCCCGCCCGCCGACCACGGCGGCTGGGGACACCATCGGCCCGCCAGGTTTCGGCTCCCGTTCGCCAGTTGCCCTAGCCTCGCTTCGCTCGGCCAGGGAACCCTGCTGTCTCTCTTGGCTCCGCTCAACCAGCGAAGCCCGCGCCATCCGGCTCAGCCTTCGGTGATCTGGCGTTCCTCCTTCAGGCGCGCCAGCTCCAGCTCCACCGCCTGGTCGGCCGCCAGCTGGTTCAGCTGGCGCTCGAGCGGATCCTGCATCGGCCGGGAGGGGTCGGCCAGCACTCCGCTGGCAAAGAGTTCCTCCAGCGCCGCGGACCGCGCCTGCATCCGGCCCGCATGGTCCTCCGCCCGGCGCATGGCATCCCCCACGGCCGCCATCTCGGAGCTGAGGCCACCCAGGGATTCGCCGATCCGACTCTGGGCCTCGGCCGCGGAGTAGCTGGCCTTGATGGTCTGCGCCTTGGCACGGAAGGCCTCGACGCGGGTCTGCAGCTGCCCCAGCCCCACCGTCAGCCGGGTCTCCTGGGCCAGCAGGGAATCGCGCTGGACGACAATGTCCGCCAGCTGGGATCCGATGTCCGCCCGCCGGGCCAGCGCCGCCCGGGCCAAATCCTCCCGGTTGAGCGAAAGCGCCTGCTGGGCCTGTCCGTGCAGCCGTGCCATGGCACCGTGGAGTTCATTGGCCTGGTGTTCGAGCCGGGCGCGGCTGGTGGCCACGTCCGCGATGCCCCGCCGCACCTCATGCAGGGCCTGCAGCTGCTTCTCGTAGGAGTAGTCCATGGCCAGGGCGGGGTCCTCGAACTTGTCCACCGCGGCGTTGGCCCTGGACCGGAAGATGGTGGTGATGCGCTTGGTGATCTTCATTCCGGCTCCCGGCCCTAGTCCTTGCCCAGCTGCGTGTACGTTGCCGACCAGTTGTCCAGCATCTTGGCCTCGATCTCCAGGCGCCGGGCCAACGCGCCAATGTCCGTGTCCGCCATGGGCTGCGCGGTGCGGGCCAGCGCGGTGCGCACGCCCGTGGCCGTGGCGGAAATCTGCTCCACCTGGACGCCCAGCGTCTGCGCATACACCTTCTGGATGGCCGGATCCGGGTCCTTCGCCGCGACGGCCAGCTGGCGTTCCACCACGGAACCGGCGTGCTGGAGTGTTTTGAGGATCTCCGGCAGGTTGCCGGTGTGCTGGCGCGAATCCATGGCCACGCCCAGGCTGCGTTCGGTGGCCTCCAGCGCCTCAAGCAGCCGCACCCGCAGCGAGGCGAGTTCCCGGCCCGGGCCCGCGCCGGTCTGGGCGCGCACCTTCAGGGCCTGCCGGCGGAGCTTGTCGACGCCGGGTTTGGAGGCACGCGCGACGGTGTGGATCCCGCGCGAGAGCAGGATGGCCAGCGTGATGAAGACGCCGCCGGCCATGGCCACGATCGCCAGCAGGACAACCAACAGCACTGTCCCCGGATCCATCCGGCCACCTCCCGCACACCGCGTCCGCCCGCCGCTGCACCGGCACGGTGCAACCCGCTCAGTGCAAGGCGCACCGCCGGCAGGGACGGTCTTGTACGACAGCGTAGCACCGGGCACCCCCGCCGTCTCGGGCTCCGGCGTCGTCGCCGGCCGGGCAGAATCAGGGGCGCCTCAGGGGGATCCCGGATGGCTCCACCGGCGCCGGCGGGGCAGGATGGAAGCATGAAGACAATCCTGAATGTCATCTGGCTGGTGTTCGGCGGCATCTGGCTGGCCCTGGGCTATCTGCTGGCCGGCCTCGTCTGCTGTCTCCTCATCGTCACCATCCCCTGGGGCATCGCCTCGTTCAGGATCGCCGGCTATGCCCTGTGGCCCTTTGGCCGGACGGTGGTGGAGAGGGCCGGCGGACCCACGCTGGGTGCCACGCTGGGCAATGTCATCTGGCTGCTGGTGGCCGGGATCTGGATTGCCATCGGACATGTGGCCACGGCGTTTGCCATGGCGATCACCATCATCGGCATCCCGCTGGCCATCGCCAACCTCAAGATGATCCCCATCTCCCTGATGCCGCTGGGCAAGGTCATTGTGCCCACCAATGCCCCCTACGCGGCCCAATACCGTTAGCCCGGCCACAACCGCCCGGCGATGGGGACGATCTTCCCCTGCCGCTGCACCATGGCTGCGGACTAAACTGGCGGGCAACAGAAGAAACACCCATGTTTCGGAGGTTGCCATGAGCCAGGTTCCACGATCGGCCAATCCCTATTCCGTGCTGAGGCGAAAGCCCCTCGACGGCGAGGATGAGGATGGCCCGAGCGGGCTCTTCAAAAGCCTGGGGCTGTGGCAGCTCACGGCCATCGGCGTCGGGGGCATCATCGGCGTCGGCATCTTCACGCTGGCCGGCGTGGTGGCCCACGGCGACAGCGCCAACCCTGCGGTGGGGCCCGCCGTCGTCATTTCCTTCCTGATCGCCGGCCTGGCCAGCGGCGCCGCCGCCCTGTCCTACGCGGAATTTGCCGGGATGATCCCCCGCGCCGGCTCGGCCTACACCTACGGCTACGTGGCCCTGGGCGAGCTGGTGGGCTGGTTCATCGGCTGGGACCTGCTGCTGGAGTACATCGCCATTGTGGCGGTGGTGGCCATTGGCATCTCGGGCTACTTCGGCGCGTTCATGTCGGGCGTTGGCGTCGCGGTGCCGGAGGCAGTGAACAGTTCCTGGACCCCCGACACCCCCAACGGCATCATCAACCTCCCGGCCATCGGCGTGTGCCTGCTGGTCACCTGGATCCTCAGCCGCGGGTCCAAGAGCTTTGGCCGCTTCGAGCTGGTGGCCGTGGGCCTGAAGGTCCTGCTGATCCTGGGCATCATCGGCATTGGCGTCTTCCACATCCATGGCAGCAACTTTGTGCCCTTCATGCCCAGCAGCTTTGGCCCGATCCTCACCGGTGCAGCCACCGTGTTCTTTGCGGTGTTTGGCTACGACGCCATGAGCACCGCGGCGGAGGAGGCCACGGACGGCAAGAAGCACATGCCCAAGGCCATCATCCTCTCCCTGGTGATCGCCATGGTCCTGTACGTCATGGCCACCCTGGTGCTGACCGGGATGCAGAACTACGCACAGATCAACCCCACCAGCGCATTCGCCTCGGCCTTTGATTCGGTGGGCCTGCCCACCATCGCCACCATCATTTCGGCCTTTGCGGTGATCTCCATCCTGACCGTGATGCTGACCTTCCTACTCGGCGTCACGCGCGTCTGGTTCTCCATGAGCCGCGACGGCCTGCTGCCCAAGTGGTTCGCCAAGACCGACGCCAAGCGCGGCGTGCCGCAGCGCGTGACCTGGATTGCCGGCCTGACCTCGGCCCTGCTGGCCGGGGTGCTGCCCATCCGGCTGGTGGCCGACCTGACCAACATCGGCATCCTCGCGGCCTTCGTGGTGGTGTGCGCCGCCGTCATCGTCCTGCGCCGCACCCGCCCCGAGGTGGACCGGACGTTCCGGCTGCCGTTCATGCCGGTGGTGCCCGCCTTCGGCGTGCTGGCCTCCTTCTTCCTGATGACCCAGCTGCACTGGGAGACGTGGCTGCGGTTCGGCGTGTGGCTGATCATCGGCCTGGTGATCTACTTCTCCTACGGGCGCAAGCACTCACTGATGAATCCGGACAGCCCCCGGCACGCCCTCGCCAAACAGGGGCCCTGAGGACCTGACCGGCGAGGGGATGTCCCCACGGATCGGGCGCGGGCCGCCGCTGTCCGCCCGGGTACGCTTGCAGCATGCGTAAAAAGACCGATTGGCTCGACATTGCCTTCCAGTTCCTCAGCTTCGCGCTGGTGTGTCTGGCGCTGTCCGTGGCCAAGTGGCCGTTCCTGGTGAACATCATCGTTGCCTTTGGCGTCTCGCTGGGCCTGTCCTGGGTGTACGGCAATGTCCGCCGCGCCGTGGCCGTGCGCCAGGCCGCGCCCAAGCGGCTCCGCGTGGTCAGCATCAAGAACGTGGAGGACTAGGCCATGGAGATCATCCGCTACGCCGCCCTCGCCCCCGCCCGCTGGGCCAACGGCGGCGGCGTGACGCGCCAGGTGGCCGCGGGCAAGGCCCCCGGGAACGAGGCCACCCCCGAGCCGTGGGACTGGCGCATCAGCATCGCCGAGGTGGCCTCGGCCGGGCCGTTCTCCCCCATGCCCGGCATCGAGCGGATCATCACCATCATCGAGGGCGAGCTCATTGCCCTCACCGTCGACGGCGTGGAGCATGCCCTCGAGAAGTACCGCCCGTACCGCTTTTCCGGCGACGCCGACACCAGCGCCACTCTGCCCACGGGCAATCTGATGGACCTGAACCTGATGGCCCGCCGCGGCGCGGTCAAGGGCTACATGGCCATCGTGGAGCTGTCCAAGAAGCGCCCGCACCCCGTCTTTGCCGGCCAGCATGCCGTGCTGCTGCAGGGCACCGCCAGCGTGGCCGGCTCCGACGGCTCCGCACCGGCCGAGCTTGGCCGCTACGACACCGTGGTGGGTGCGGAGGATGCCCCGGAGATTTCCGGCCGCGGCTTCCTGGCCGTGCTCAGCATCGACCCCGTGGAGCCCGACGCCGGTTGAGGCGTGAGTTGTTGCCCTTTAGGCCGCGTCTAAAGGGCAACAACTCACGCCTCAACAATGCTGCTCAAACGACGACGGCGCCCGTCCCCACCGAAAGTGGGGACGGGCGCCGTCGTGCTTAGCGCGAGGCGACCTTAGCGGCCGCGGCGCTGGTTGGAGGCCGGGGCCGACGCGCGGCGGGGTCCGCCCGAGCGGGCGCCGCCGGAGCGTGCACCGCCCGCGTTGCCCGAGCCGGAGCCGAAGCTGCCGCCGGAGGTGCCGCCGGTATTGGAGGACCACACGGCAGCGGAGCCGCCCTTGGAGGCCGGAGCAGCGCCTGCGCCGCCGCGGGCGCCGCCGCTGCGCGGAACGTCGTTGCGGTGCGAGGAACCCTCGGGGGCGCGCTTGGGGCCGCGTGCCACATCGCCACGGTTTTCGGAACGGCCCTCGCCGCGGTTGGCGCCACCGGCCTCGCCGCGGCCTTCACCGCGGGCCGGACGGCGGGTGTCCGCGCCGAAGCGCGCGGCCTGCGGCTGCTCCTTGCGGCGCTCGGTGCGGTTGGCGCCGACAGAGGCAACGATTTCCGAGGCCGGAGTGCCGGAGACGCGTCCACGTCCACCGCGGCCGCCACGGCCGCCTGCCACCGGTGCTGCACCGGTGCGGCGGGCGCGCTTGCGCTCGGCGTTGGCGCCGGTGGACTGGCCGCCACCTTGCTGCGGGGCCTTGGCGGCCTGCAGTGCGGCGCGGGTGCGCGGGTCGATCTTGTCGGCAACCTCGCCCACCAGCTTGCCCACCAGCGGGGAGTTGGCACTGACGCGCTCGAAGGAGACGTCGACGCCGGCGGCCTTCATCAGCTTCTTCACATCGGACTGCTGCTCGGGCAAGGTGATGGTGACTACCGTTCCATCGGAGCCGGCGCGGGCCGTCCGGCCGGAGCGGTGCAGGTAGGCCTTGTGCTCCGTGGGCGGGTCAACGTGGATGACCAGCTCGACGTCGTCCACGTGGACACCGCGGGCGGCGACGTCGGTGGCCACCAGGACGCGGACGTCACCGGAGGAGAACTCGGCCAGGTTGCGGTCGCGGGCATTCTGCGACAGGTTTCCGTGCAGGTCGACGGCGGGGATGCCGGCGTCGGAAAGCGTCTTGGCCAGCTTGCGGGCGTGGTGCTTGGTGCGCATGAAGAGCACGCGGCGGCCGGCGCCGGAGGCCAGCTCCACAATCAGCTGCTTCTTCACGGTCTGGTCGTTGACCACCAGCACGTGGTGCTCCATGGTGGTCACCGCGGCCTGCGGGTCATCCACCGCGTGGGTCAGCGGGTTGGAGAGGTAGCGCTGGACGATCTTGTCCACACCGTTGTCCAGCGTGGCCGAGAAGAGCAGACGCTGGCCCTGCGTGGGGGTGGTGTCCAGCAGTCGCTTCACGACGGGCAGGAAGCCGAGGTCGGCCATGTGGTCCGCCTCGTCCAGGACCGTGATCTCCACGGACTCCAGCGAGATGACCTTCTGCTTCATCAGGTCTTCCAGGCGGCCCGGGCAGGCGATGACGATGTCGACGCCGGCGCGCAGCGCCTTCTCCTGGCGGGCCTGGGGCACGCCACCGTAGATGACAGTGGTGTTCAGGCCCATTTCCTTGGCCAGCGGCTCCACCGTGTTGTTGATCTGGGTGGCCAGCTCGCGGGTGGGGGCCAGGATCAGGCCCAGCGGGCGGCCCGGCTTGCGGAAGTAGGCTGCCTCGCGCTCGGCCAGACGGGCCACCAGGGGCAGCGCGAAGGCGATGGTCTTGCCGGAGCCGGTGCGGCCGCGGCCCAGGACGTCGCGTCCCGCCAGCGTGTCGGGCAGGGTCTTGACCTGGATGGGGAAGGCCTCTTCGATGCCGTTGGCGGCGAGGGAATCGGCAAGTGCCTTGGGCACACCAAGGGAGGAAAACGTAGTCATGTAGAGAGACTTTCTTACGGCGTATGGCTCGTCCCGCCACCAGTTTTGGCCACGGGTTCGCCGATTCAATGCCAGACATTGTCAACCGCTGATGCGCCTGACCGGCTTACCGGGCTGCCCTGGGCGGGCGTGGCTGCATCCCAAAATTGCGGGACAGATTGAATGCGTTCATCGACGCAGGATGCGCATCAATGCACATCAAGTGTCTTCATTCTATCAGGAGCGCGCTGCGGGCGTACAAAACGCTGGCGGGAGGGTAGCCCAGGTCACCTTCCGCCGCCGCCACCTTGGACCTCAAGCGCCGCCATGGGGATGGCCCCGGGAACCATGTTCACAGCGGTGCTGTCCGGGTTGAGCATCCAGCCCACGCGCTTGGCCGTGGCGAGGATGACGGCACTCTCCACCAGCTCGATGCCGGGAATGCTCTGCTGCAGGACCAGTTCCATGTCCATCACCTCGGCCACGCTGCGCAGCCACATGAAGACCAGAAAGTTGGTCCGGCCCGTGGTGGAGGCGCAGAGGCGGACGTTGGGCACCCTGGCCAGCGCCGCCGCGGCGCTTTGGTGCGAGCCGGCCGGGATCCGGGCAAACCACTGGCAGGACACCGGGAACCCGGAGTGCCGCTGTGCCATTTCACAGCGGAAGGACAGCACCCCCGAGCCCAGGACGCGGTTGAGCTGGCGCTGCACGGTGGCCGGGGTCCGGCCAAGCACCCTGGCCATCTGGGCCGCCGTCGCCCGGCCGTTGGCCGCCAGCAGCGGCAGCAGCGCCTTGTGGCTGGCCGGCAGCGGGCCCGGCGCCGGGTGGTTGTGGTTCAGCGCCGCCAGTTGCTGCTGCTGCGGCCGGTCCAGCACATTGAGCCGCCAGGCATAGCCGCCGCTGTGCAGCCGGGTGCACAGGGACGTCTGGCTCTTCGTCACACCGTCGATCGCGGCGATCGCCGGGATCACCTCGCCGCTGAGGTTCTGCAGGGATTCGGTGATCACGGTCAACACCAAATCCCGGTTGCTGGCCGCCTCCTCCACCGTGACGATCTCCGGCACGGCGGCGAGCGCGGCCACCACCTGCGCCCGGCGCTCCATCTTGCAGTCCACCTCGATGAACGCCAGTGACATCTGCTTCGGATCCCCGACCAGGTGCCCGGTGACCCAGGCCGCACCCCGCCCGTTCAGCCGTTCCCAGCGGGCCGCCAGGGAGGTGGGGTGCACGCCCAGCACCTCTGCGGCGTCGGTCCAGCTCACCCGGGGCGCGATCTGCAGGGCGTGGATCAGCGCCAGGTCCTCTTCACTCAGTTCCACCGCGGAGCTCCATTCCATCGAATGCATGATTCCATCTGAATCAAACCATGATGTGCACGTTTTCAGGGATTTGAAAGAGCAATCGCCGCGCGGGCCGACAATGGTACAAAGCCCGATGTGAGCCAGACCACAAGGAGAATGAATGTCGATCGACGCCGCCGGCCTCAGCGCAGACTTGATCCGCTTCCGGCACGAAATGCACCAGGATCCGGAAATCGGCCTGCACCTGCCGCGGACCCAGGAGAAGGTCCTCAAGGCCCTCGACGGCCTGCCCTACGAGATCACCCTGGGCAAGGACACCAGCTCCGTCACGGCCGTGCTGCGCGGCGGATCCACCCCCGCCAACGGTGCGCCGAAGCCGGCCGTGCTGTTGCGCGCCGACATGGACGCCCTCCCCGTCCAGGAGCGCAGCGGCGTCGACTACGCCTCCCGCGTGGACGGGGCCATGCACGCCTGCGGCCACGATCTGCACACCGCCATGCTGACCGGTGCCGCGACGCTCCTGGCCGAGCAGGCCCCCTCGCTGGCCGGCGACGTCGTGCTCATGTTCCAGCCCGGCGAGGAGGGCTACGACGGCGCCTCGGTGATGATCCGCGAGGGTGTCCTGGACGCCGCCGGCCGCCGCGTGGATGCAGCGTTTGGCATGCACGTCTTTGCCGGACTGGCCCCGTACGGCCAGTTCTGCACCAAGCCCGGCGTCATCATGAGCGCCTCCGACGGCCTCGTGGTCACCATCCTGGGGGCGGGCGGCCACGGCTCGGCCCCGCATGCCGCCAAGGACCCTGTCACCGCCGCGGCGGAGATGGTCACCGCCATGCAAGTCATGATCACCCGCCAGTTCAACATGTTCGATCCGGTGGTGCTGACCGTGGGCCTGCTGGCGGCCGGCACCAAGCGCAACGTCATCCCCGAGACAGCCCACTTCGAGGCCACCATCCGCACCTTCTCGGACGAATCCCGGACGAAGATGCAGGCCTCGGTGCCGCGGCTGCTGAAAAACATCGCCGCCGCCCACGGCCTGGAGGTCGACGTCGATTACCAGACCGAGTACCCCGTCAGCATCACCGACGTCGGCGAAACCGAACGGGCCGAGGGCGTCATCACCGAGATGTTTGGCTCCGGACGCCTCACCCGCTTCGCCAACCCGATCAGCGGCTCGGAGGACTTCTCCCACCTCATGGCCGCCGTGCCCAGCACCTTCATTGGCCTCAGCGCCGTGGCACCGGGAGCGGATTTCAACACCGCGGCGTTCAACCACTCGCCGTACGCAACCTTCGACGACGGCGTCCTCACCGACGGTGCCGCCCTCTACGCCCAGCTGGCCGCCAGCCGGCTGGCCTCCCTGGCCGCAGGGCCGGCATCCTCCACCCCCTCCGCCAACTAGCCACCCGGAGCCCTCCATGAGCACCACAGCATCAACACCTGCGGGGATCCCCTCCGCCACGGGCCGCAAGGCCCCCTCCAGCCACGAGCCCGCCACCGGAAAGGGCGCACTCTGGCGCACCCTGCTCGGCACCGGCATCGGCAACGCCGTCGAGTGGTACGACTGGGCCGTGTATGCCACGTTCACGCCCTTCCTGGCCGGGGCGCTCTTCAACCCCCAGGATCCGACGTCGGCCGTGCTCTCCATCCTGGCGATCTTCGCCGTCGGCTTCGTGGCCCGCCCGTTCGGCGGCTTCCTGTTCGGCTGGATCGGCGACCGCATCGGCCGCAAGACCTCGATGACGCTGGCCGTCGGCCTGGCCTCGCTGGGCAGCCTGGTCATCGCCGTCGCCCCCACCTACGGGCTGGCCGGGGCCTGGGCCTCGCTGACACTGCTGGTGGCCCGGCTGCTCCAGGGCCTGGCCCACGGCGGCGAGCTGCCGTCGTCGCAGACCTACCTCTCGGAGATGGCGCCCAAGGAAAAGCGCGGCTTCTGGGCCACGCTGATCTACACCTCTGGCACGGCCGGCATCCTGTTCGGCACCCTGCTCGGGGCCATCATGACCACTGCACTGCCCAAGGCAGAGATGCAGGCCTGGGGCTGGCGCGTACCGTTCGCCATCGGCGCCGTCCTGGGCCTGTACGCCCTGTTCATGCGGGCCCGGCTGCACGAGACGGAGATCTTCGCCGAGGAGGACAGCGCCACCAAGCGTGCCCCGATCTGGCCGCAGATTGTGCGCTACCGCAAGCAGGCCCTGCAGGTCATCGGCCTGACCGTGGGCCTGACAGTCATCTACTACATCTGGGGCGTGGTGGCACCGAGCTACGCGGCCACCTCGCTGCACATGGACCGCGGCGCGGCACTGTGGGCCGGCGTCGTCGGCAACATCGTCTTCATCGCCGCGCTGCCGTTCTGGGGCAAGCTCTCGGACAAGATCGGCCGCAAGAAGGTGCTGCTCTCCGGCGCCATCGGCACCGCCGTCCTGCACTTCCCGATGACCTGGCTGCTGAAGGACTCCCCCTGGCAGCTGGCCGTGAGCATGTCCGTGATGCTGATCTTCATCGCCGCCAGCGCCGCCATCGTGCCGGCCGTCTACGCCGAACTCTTCCCCACCAGCATCCGCACCGTGGGCGTGGGCGTGCCGTACTCCATCTGCGTCGCCGTCTTTGGCGGCACCGCGCCCTACCTGCAGACGTGGCTGGCCTCGATCAACGTCGGCGTCCTGTTCAACGTGTACGCCGTGGTGCTGCTGCTGGTCAGCGCGCTGTTTGTCCTCACCATCCCGGAGACCAAGGGCAAGGACCTCAACGAGGTCCCCGCCGCCTAGGTTCCACTTCCTCCACCGGGACTGTGGCGGGACTGTGGCGGGCGCCCCCGGGCACCCGCCACAGCGCTTTAACCGCAATGCCGGGGAGTTAAGGTTCGGGGTCGTGGGTCAAGGACCGGCTGCGGCGTGTCGTTCCCTCGTCCAGGGGGTCGTGCCCGCTGGCGGTGATGGTGAGCCGGGTGATCCGCAAGTTGGTGCGGGGTTTGCCCGGTGGCTGCTTGTTCCAGCGTGATAGCGGGGATTTCACGCGCCGGGCGCAGACGCGCGGCCGTCGGGGCGGGTTCAGGTTGGCCAGGACTGCGCGGCCGATGTCGCCGGCCAAGTCCTCGTTGCCGGCGGTGACGTTCTCGGCGCCGATGACCAGGTTCTGGGCGGTTGTCACCGCGAGCTGGTAGCTGGCCCGGTCCGGATCGGTGCCTGGCACCGTGGTGATGGCGTCGGTGATCGCGATGCGCAATGTCTGGTAAACGGCGAGCAGTGCCCACATTTCCTGTTCCAGGCCGGTCGGGTCGCCGGAGCGCAGCACCTGGCCCTGGAGCAGGGTGTGCCGCAGGGCGAGGTAGGCGATTTCGTGTTCCCACCGCTCGTGGTAGAGCCCGATGAGCGCCCCGGCCGGGTACTCCCGGCAGTCGGTCAGCGTGGTGGCCAGCCGGTAGTCCTCGCCGTACGTGGTGCCGTCGTGGCAGGTGACGCCCACGTGTGCGGTAATGATCCGTACCTTCAGGCCGCCGAGGCACGAGAGCACCGAGCCGTCGGGCAGCCGCCCGGTCACGGGCAGCCGGCGGCCGGCTTTGATCCGGACCAGGAACCGGGCGCCGGTACCGGCGACGTCGGCCAGGAACGCGGCGGCGTCGAAGCCGCGGTCGGCCAGGACGAGCATGCTCCCGTCCAGGTGGTGCAACAGCCGCCGGGCCCAGGTGATTTCGCCATCGGCGGGCGTGCCGAACACGGCACCGATCAGTGCGCGGGTGCCGGTTTCGACCAGTGTCATCAGCTGGATGGCCGGGTAGCCGGTTTGGCCCTGCGCGGCGTTGAGCCTGCCCAGCCAGCCGCGGTTGCGTTCGGTGTCGGGGACCTTGATCGACCGGCAGCCATCGAACGTGACGGTGCGGTACCGGCCAAAGCGCACCCCGGGCGTGGACGGCTGTCCGAGCGGGCCGGCCAGGATGTCGAAGAGCGCCCGCAGCGGGGCCGGACCCAGGCGGCGGCGCACGTCCCGCAGTGCTTTGCCCGACGGGCGGGGCGCCTGTCCCCGCAGCGCCGCGGTCAGGTTCGCCCACACGCCCTGGTAGCCGCAGCGGGGGAACAGGCCCAGAGCGAGCACGAAATAGATCCCGACCCTTGAGGGCAGCGTCCGCAGCCGCCGTTCCCGGGTGCGGGTCCGGGCCAGCACCGCATCGGCCAGCTCGAACGGCACGATGCGGGTCAGCTCGCCCAGGTGTCCGGGGGCGAACACCCCCGCCGCGACCGTGATCGTGCGGGTAATGGTCGTAACAGCGGAACGGATGGCAGAATGGGAGCGCAACGGAGGTCCTTACAGACGGCTTTCTTGGTCGATTTCCGTCTTACCGGACCTCCGTTCGCCTGCCGGTCAACAACACGCCGACGCAGAAGATTGACCCACGACCCCGAACCTTAACTCCCCGGCATTGGCTTTAACCGGCGCTTTGGGCGGGGCCGGTATTCTGGAAGGGATGAGTGAATCCCCAGAATCCGGCCTTTCCGCGTCCCCCGCCGAGGCATCCGCCCACCAGGCGGCACCGCGCACGAGCGAGAACTCCGCACGCCCCGTCACCCCCGGCAGCCAGGCCGCAGAAGGCACCTACCGCTTCCAGCCGGTGTCGTTTGTGCGCCGCGGGACCCGGCTGCAGGGCCGCCGGCAGAAGGCCTGGGACGACCATTCGGACACCCTTGCCGTCGATGTTCCCCGGCACATCGCCGACACGTCCGTCCACCCCGAGTACACCTTCGACGCCGCCGCCGAATTTGGCCGGACGGCGCCCCTGGTGGTGGAGATCGGTTCCGGCCTGGGCGAGGCCGTGGTCCACGCGGCCAAGGCGAACCCGGACAAGGACTTCCTGGCCGTGGAGGTCTACACGCCCGGCCTGGCGCAGACCATCCAAAAGATTGTCGCCAACTCCCTCACCAACGTCCGCGTGGTCCAGGCCAATGCTCCCGAGGTGCTGGGCACCATGCTGCCGGCCGGCTCGGTGAGCGAAGTCTGGGTGTTCTTCCCGGACCCGTGGCACAAGACCAAGCACAACAAGCGCCGGATGGTGAAGGACACCTTCGCCCCGCTGGTGGCCCGTGTCCTGGCCCCGGGCGGGCTGTGGCGCCTGGCCACGGACTGGTCCACCTACGCCGAGCAGATGCACGCCGTCGGCACCGCCTCGGACCTGTTCGCCAATGTGCACGGCGGCGAGCGCACCGGCGCGCAGAGCCCGCTCACCGAGGCGCGGACCTCCGGCGCCGACTGTGACGTTTCCGAGGAGCCCGACGCCGTGGGCGGCTGGGCGCCGCGTTTCGAGGGCCGCATCCTGACCAGTTTCGAAAACAAGGCCCACAAGGCCGGCCGCACCATCTTCGACCTCACCTTCCGGCGGCTGTAGGGTCCCGCACGGATGCACCGCCGGCGGGCCCGAGCGGCGGGCCGTCGGCAGGCCCGGCCGGCCGCTCAGGCTCCGAAGCCGCCGGCCAACCGGGCGCGCATCTTTTCGGAGGCCTCGTTGAGTCCGGTGACCTCCACCGTCTTGCCAGCCCGGGCGTACTTGTCCGTGATGGCATCCAGGGTGGCGATGGTGGAGGCGTCCCAGAGGTGCGATTTGCCCATGTCGATCACCACCTTTTCCGGATCCGCCGCGTACTGGAACTGGGTGTAGAGATCATTGGAGGAGGCGAAGAACAGCTCGCCGTCCACCACATAGGTGGCGGTGCCGCCGTCGTCGTCCACGCTCCTGGCCACCGTCACAAAGTGGGCCACCCGGCGCGCGAACAGCACCATGGCCACCAGCACCCCCGCCCCGACGCCGATGGCCAGGTTGGAGGTGGCAACCACCAGGGCCACGGTGGAGACCATGACCGCCGTCTCGCTCTTGGGCATCCGGCGCAGCGTGGCGGGGCGGATGCTGTGCCAGTCGAAGGTGGCGGCACAGACAAAGACCATCACTGCCACCAGCGCGGCCATCGGGATCATCGCCACGAGATCGCCCGCCGCCAGCACCAGAATGAGCAGGAACGCCCCGGCCA
Source organism: Pseudarthrobacter sp. P1 (assembly GCF_050156935.1). Classification (NCBI taxonomy): domain Bacteria; kingdom Bacillati; phylum Actinomycetota; class Actinomycetes; order Micrococcales; family Micrococcaceae; genus Pseudarthrobacter; species Pseudarthrobacter sp. P1. The sequence continues at coordinate 2,621,612 of NZ_CP189584.1, forward strand.
GGAAGGTGGAAATGCGGGTGCGGGCGCCGGCCACCTTGACGTTCATCATGGTCTGGCCAATCATGGCGCAGCCGCCCATGCCGCCAAAGAAGCCGGTGATGATGTTCGCCCCGCCCTGTCCGATGGCCTCGCGCGTCTTGGAGGAGCGGGTGTCCGTGACGTCGTCCACCAGCTTGGCCGTCATCAGCGACTCCAGCAGGCCAACGCACGCCATGGCCAGGGCGAATGGGGCGATGAGCGCCAACGTGTCCCAGGTCCACGGCACGTCCGGCAGCGACAACCCCGGCAGGGAATCGGGCAGGGCCCCCTTGTCGCCCACCGTGGGCACGCGGATCGCCGCGGAGGCCGTGATGGCCGTCAGCACCACAATGGCCACCAGCGGCGCCGGAATGGCGCTGGTCAGCCTGGGCAGGCCAAAGACGATCAGCAGGGCCAGCGCCAGGAGCGGATAGACCAGCCATGGCACGTTGGCCAGTTCGGGAAGCTGGGCCAAGAACACCAGGATCGAGAGCCCGTTGACGAAGCCCACCATGACCGAGCGCGGGATGAACCGCAGCAATTTGGCCACCCCCAGCACGCCGAAGAGGATCTGGATGATGCCCGCCAAGATCACTGCCGCGACAAAGTAGGAGCCGCCGTGCTCCTTGACCAGCGGGGCGATCACCAGCGCCACGGCACCCGTGGCGGCGGAGACCATCGCTGGGCGGCCGCCCAGGAAGGCGATGGAAACAGCCATGGTGAACGCGCTGAACAGCCCCACGCGGGGGTCGACGCCGGCAATCACGGAGAAGGCGAGGGCCTCCGGGATGAGGGCCAGCGCCACCACCAGGCCGCCGAGCACCTCGGTCTTGAGCCTGCGGGGCGAGGCGAGCGTGCCCAGCACGGTGGGGGCCTGCGGGAAGTCCGTGGCGGGGGTGTTCATGTACATCCAATTCATGGGCGGCGGGTGTGCGTGGCGGCTCCACGGGCGGGCCCGGGGCAGTCTCAGGATAGTCCAGGCCCTGCACAGGGCGGCCTGTTGGTGGGGCATTCCACATCCGCTGCCGCCGCCCGCCCGATGGTGCGGCACCTGCCCTAGCGTGGGGGCATGGATGAACACACGTCGATTGCAGACATGGACATTGCCGACCGGCCGCGCGAACGGCTCCTCGCCCTGGGTGCGGACCGGATGCGCGACGCCGAGCTCCTGGCCGTGGTCATCGGCTCCGGCACGGCCGCCCAGAGCAGCCTGGAGCTGGCCCGGGCCATGCTGAAAAAGGCCGGCGGCCCGGCCCGGCTGGCCCGCTGCACGCCGGCCGAACTCATGGATACGCACGGCGTCGGCCCGGCCGTCGCACTGCGGATTGTGGCCGGTCTTCAGCTGGGCCGGCGGGCCGCGGCACGGAGTGCGGATCTGCCGGGCGCGACTGGCGGCTGAGCGCCGCCTAAGATTGATCAGATGGGTACCAGCCGAGGTGCCCACCCCAGACGTGCAGGAAGTACACAGTGACTCAGCCCCCGACCAGTTCGTCCGGCCTGGACATCCGCATTGCCGGGTTCACGGACAACGCGGTGGCGGCCGGACGCGCCTATGCCAGCCAGGGGCGCGTGTCCGCCATGACCTTCGAGCCCGGCACCGGGCTGCTGACCGGCAAGGTCACCGGCACGGCCACATACGGCGCCACCGCCAAGCTGATCCGCGAGCATGACGACGTCTGGGCCTGCCGGGTGGGCGTGTGCAGCTGCCCGGTGCGGCAAAACTGCAAACACGTCATCGCGCTGCTGTTCGCGGCGCAGGAGGATCCCGAGGTGGGCCCGGCCCTGGTGACACGGCCCCCGACAGTGCTGGAGACGATGCTGGCCAAGGCCGCCGGGGCCAAATCCGCCCGTGCCGCCAGCGATTGGGAGTCCGAGCTGGCGGATCTGCTGCCGACCGCCCCCGGCGCCGTGTCCTCCGATGCCCCGCCGCTGGGACTGCAGTTTGAGATCGAGATGCCGGTGCAGCGCTTCAGCTACAGCGGCCGCAAGTCCCCCGCCCCCTCGACCCCCATCCTGAATGTGCGTCCGGTCCTGATGGGCGCCAAGGGCAAGTGGGTGCGCACCGGAATTGCCTGGAACACCCTGAACTATCTGAACTTTGGCCGGAAATACAACGAACAGCACCTGGACTGGCTGATCGAGTTCCTGGGCTCGCATTCCACCTCCAGCTACCGGGCCCAGGCCGCCTCGCCGTGGCTCGCGATGAATGATTTCGCCGGCCGCAACCTCTGGCTGCTGCTCGAGGAGGCGCCCAAGATCGGCCTGGCCCTGCTGCACAGCGGCACGTCGGATCCCATCCGGCTCCTGCACACCCCGGCGGACGTCCAGCTGAACGTGGTCCGCGCCGAAGCCGGCGGGTTGGACGTCGATGCCCGGGTCGACATCGGCGGGTCCCCCCTCGAGGCCAAGGTCATGGCCGCCATCGGCCAGCCGGCGCACGGCCTCTTCTACGCGGAGCCCACACCGGGCCACGGCCAGGCCGTGCTGCCCAGCATGGCCCCCGCCGCCGAGCCCGGAACCATCACGCTGGTGCCGCTGGAGCCCAGCACCTCACCCCAGCTGGTGGGCTTTGCGGTGACGCGCCACACCGTCCACGTGCCGGCGTCGGGCGAGGACAAGTTCCTGACGCAGTTCTACCCGCGGCTCAAGCGCGCCGCCCCGGTGGTCTCTGCCGACGACTCGGTGGAGCTGCCCAGCTATGCCGCGCCCACCTTGTCGCTGCTGGCCAGCTACGGGGCCGACCACGTGGTCCGGCTGCATTGGGAGTGGCACTACGCGGCGGGTGAAAAGACCAGTGCGCAGCCGCTGTGGCCGCTGCCGGGCGAGAGCGCCATGCGCGACAACGCCGCCGAGGCCGCCATTCTGCGCTTGCTCGGACAGCCGTGGAAGGTGGTTGGAGCACTCGGCGAATCCCCCACCGAGGCCTGGGGCGAGCCCCGGCTGGCCGCCGCCGCCACGCTCTCCGGCCTGGACACGATGGCCTTCACCGAGGATGTCCTGCCGGCCCTGCGCGCCCTGGACAGCGTTGACGTCGAAACGGTGGGCGACATCGCCAGCTACCGCGAGGCCAGCGAGGCGCCGGTGGTCACCATCTCCACCGAGTCCACCGGGGACCGGGACTGGTTCGACCTGGGCATCATCATCACGCTGGAGGGGGAACACGTCTCCTTCGCCGCCGTCTTCTCGGCGCTGGCCGCCGGGCACTCGCGCATGCTGCTGCCCTCCGGTGCGCACTTCTCGCTGGACATCCCCGAGCTCCACCAGCTCCGTGCTCTGATCGACGAGGCCCGCGAGCTGCAGGACAACAAGGACGGCGCGCTGCGGATCAGCCGTTTCCAGGCCGGGCTGTGGGATGAGCTCTCCCAGCTGGGCATTGTGGACCAGCAGGCCGCCGAGTGGCGCCGCTCCATCTCCGGACTGTTGGGCGCGGCCGATGAGAAGCCGCTGCCCACCCCGGAGGACCTGGACGCCACGCTGCGCCCGTACCAGCTGCAGGGCTTCAACTGGCTGAATTTCCTCTTCACCCACCAGATGGGCGGCGTGTTGGCCGACGACATGGGCCTGGGCAAGACCGTCCAGACGCTGGCGCTGATGTGCCAGGCCCGGCGGGTCGACCCGGCGGGCGCACCCTTCCTGGTGGTGGCCCCCACCTCGGTGGTGGCCAACTGGGGCTCGGAAACCGCCCGCTTCGCCCCCGGCCTGCGGGTGGCCACGGTGGGTGAGACGTTTGCCAAGAGCGGGCTGGTGGCGGAGGACGTCTTTGCCGGTGCCGATGTGGTCATCACGTCCTACGCGCTGTTCCGGATCGATTTTGAGGAATATTCCCGGCAGCACTGGTCCGGGCTGATCCTGGACGAGGCGCAGTTCGTGAAGAACCACCAGTCCAAGGCGTACCAGTGCGCCCGGAAGCTGGACACGTCCTTCAAGCTGGCCATCACCGGCACGCCGCTGGAGAACAACCTGCTGGAGCTGTGGACGCTGACCTCCATCGTGGCGCCGGGCCTGTTCCCGAGCCCCAAGCGCTTTGCCGAGTTCTACCAGAAGCCGATCGAAAAGAACGGCGATTCCAAGCTGCTGGCCAAGCTCCGCCGCCGGGTGAAGCCCTTGATGCTGCGCCGCACCAAGGAGCAGGTCATCAAGGACCTGCCGCCCAAGCAGGAGCAGGTGCTCGAAGTGGTGCTGAACCCGCGCCACCAGAAGGTCTACCAGACGCACCTGCAGCGCGAGCGGCAGAAGATCCTGGGCCTGCTGGCGGACGTGAACAAGAACCGCTTCACCATCTTCCAGTCGCTGACCCTGCTGCGCCAGCTCAGCCTGGACGCCTCGCTGGTGGACGAGAAGCTGCACGCCATCCGCTCCTCCAAGCTGGACGTGCTCTTCGAACAGCTGGACGACGTCATCGAGGAGGGCCACCGCGCCCTGATCTTCAGCCAGTTCACCGGCTTCCTGGGCAAGGTCCGCGGCCGGCTGGACGAGGCCGGGATCGAGTACTGCTACCTTGACGGCACCACGCGCAACCGCGGCGCCGTCGTCGATGAGTTCAAGCAGGGCAAGGCCCCGGTGTTCCTGATCAGCCTCAAGGCCGGTGGCTTCGGCCTGAACCTGACCGAGGCGGACTACGTCTTCATCCTGGACCCGTGGTGGAACCCCGCCTCCGAGGCCCAGGCCGTGGACCGCACGCACCGCATCGGCCAGAAGAAGAACGTGATGGTCTACCGGCTGGTGGCCAAGGACACCATCGAGGAAAAGGTCATGGCGCTCAAGGCCAAGAAGTCCGCCCTGTTCTCCGATGTCATGGGCGGCGACGCCCTCTCCTCCGGCGCCCTGACCGCCACGGACCTGGCCGGGCTCTTCACCGACTGACAACTGTGTGACAGCAGTCGTCCCCATGAGGCGTCATGGGGACGACTGCTGTCACACAGTTTTGGCCTAGGCCTCGGCGAGCTCCTCGTCGTCCTCAAACTCGACGGCGGCGAGGATTTCCTTGCTCTGAGGGTGGATCATGAACGCCTCGTCGTCCTCCTCGACCATCAGGAACTCGCCCTGGTCGGTGGTGAAGTGCCAGGCCAGCGTCTTCTCGCCGTCGTGCACGTAGTTGGGGTCGCCCATGGTGATCTTCACCAGCTCGTGGCCGGCCAGCTCGCACAGTTCGCGGATGATCAGCTCAAAGGTGGGTGCGTTTGCCAGCGCCTCTTCGGCGGCCGCGGCCTGGCGCTCGGCCAGGTTCGGGATGAGGGCCACGCGCTCGGCGATGTGCGCGGCAAGCCCCTCCTCGTCCAGCTGCAGCGGCGCGAGGCCGCGCAGCCAGGCGGCATTGAGCGTGATGAGGTCCTCGGTTTCCAGCAGCGTTTCGAAGGCCGTGTCCAGCTCGTCCAGTTCCTCCACCGTGGCGGGGCGCTCCTCGGACTCGTCCAGTTCACCGTCAAGGTAGACCTCGGCGTCGGACTCGGAGAGCGCATCGAAGGCCGCGGCGGTGCGGTTGAAAAGGTCCAGGTGCTGCACGGCCCCCATGGCGGCCAGGCCCTCGCGGACATAGCCGTCCACGTCCTCGCGCTCGGGCACAGTGAAGTCGTACTGGGCAAAGCCGCCGGACAGGGCCTGGGTCAGGAAGAAATCGACAAAGTAGCTGCGCAGGGCGTCGGCCGACATCTCCTCTGAGGTCAGCAGCTCCTGGTACATCGCGTTCACCGCGTTGACGTTGGCGTCCACCACGTCCTCGTTGGAGGCCTCAAGGGTGGCCTGGGTCAGCACGACGGGGTACTCGGTGGGGTTCATGGGAATTCCTTACGTGAAGAAGGCTGGTGCTGCCGAACCCTTTCAACGTATCCCCGCCGCAGCGCCCCGCAGCCAAGCTGGAAGTGAACGTCGGGCAAAGATTGCGTGCCGCCCTCCCGGACGCAACTGGGGCGCAGCAACTGTCGAAAATTCGTGGAATTCGTGCAGTTGCTGCGCCCCAGTTGGGCCGGGCGGGTTAGGGTTGGGGGCGCCAGACGACGACGGCTTGGCTGCGCGGGCGCGGACGCTGGCCGCGGGCCAGCGAGACCACATCGCCGCCGGCCAGCCCGGCGGCAAAGATGCGTGCCGTTTCGCGCGGCCGCCCGGCCGTGGTGGCGGCGTCGAGGGCGAGGGTGAGCTCGCGGACGCGGACCTGCAGCGCCCCCACCTGGTTCTCCAGCTCCATGATCCGCTTGATGCCCTCCAGCGAGACCCCCTCCTGGGAGAGCCGCTGGACCTCCCGGAGCATGTCGACGTCGTGCTGCGAATAGCGGCGCGAGCGGCCGGGCAGCCGGCTGGGCTTCACGATGCCCAGCCGGTCGTACTGGCGCAGGGTCTGCGGGTGCATCTCCGCCAGCTCCGCGGCCACGGAGATCACGAAGATGGGGATGTTGGCATCTATGGTCATCGTGCTCTCCTTCAAGGGTCGATGGGTGGCTACAGGCGGGCCATGGCGGCCAGTGTGCTGCGGGGATCGCCGTCGGCGGTGGCCTGGGCAAACGCCCGGACGGCCTCCTCGGCCTCCTTGCTCAGCTTCTGCGGGACGGCGACGTCGATGGTCACCAGCAGGTCGCCGGCTTCCTTCGCCGTTTTGACCCCGGCGCCCTTGACGCGCAGCGTGCGGCCGGACGGGGTGCCGGCCGGGACGCGCAGGCGCACGGTCTCGCCGGTCAGCGTGGGAACGGAGATGTCCGCGCCCAGGGCCGCCTCGGGGAACGTCACCGGCACATGGATGCGGATGTTGTTCCCGTCGCGGACAAAGAACTCGTGCGGCTTGACCGCCACCGTCACCATCAGGTCGCCGGGGCCGGCCGTACCTGGCTGGCCCTTGCCCTTGACCCGGACCTTCTGGCCGTCCTTGATGCCGGCCGGGATGCGCACGTCGATGACGTCGCCGTTGGGCTCGCGCAGGCCGATGGTGGTACCGCGGATGGAACCGGCAAAGGAGATGCTGGTCGACGCCGTGCGGTCCGCGCCCTTGGTGGGCTGTTGGAAGCCGCCGCCAAAGCCGCCGCCTCCGCCAAACAGGTCGGCAAACTCGGGGGGCAGCCCGGAGCCGCCAAAGCCCTGGCTGCCACGGCCGCGCCCACCGCCATTGAAGAGGCCGCCGAAGACGTCCTCGAAACCGCCCGAGCCGGGGGCCCCGGTGCCACCGGCGCTGAAGCGGGCGCCGCCGCCCATGGCCCGGATCGCGTCGTACTGCTGGCGGTCCTCGGCGTCGGAAAGCACCGAGTAGGCCTCGGAGACGTCTTTGAAGGTCTTCTCCGCCGTGGCATCGCCCTGGTTGGTGTCAGGGTGGTACTTGCGGGCGAGCTTGCGGTACGCCTTCTTGATGTCGGCGTCGGATGCATCCTTCGAGAGGCCAAGGATCTTGTAGAAATCCTTGTCCGCCCAGTCCTGGCTTGCCAAGACGTCTCCTTCCAATCGGTGGGCCCGGTGACGGGCGAAGTTAAAGGCGTTGGTCGAGCCTGCCGGGACCAGCATGACCGTGAGGCCATGGTCCCGGCAAGCTCGACCAACCCAGTGTTATTCGGGAACGGCGACAATCACCTGGGCGGCACGGAGCACGCGCTCACCGGAGGTGTAGCCGGCACGCAGCACCTGGCTGACCGTGTCCACCTCGATGTCGGTGCCCGGCTGCTGGATGAGCGCCTCGTGGATGGTCGGGTCGAAGGCCACGCCCGTAGCATCGATGCGCGCCAGGCCGTAGGTGCGCAGCGCCGTCTCCAGCTTCGCGGCAATGGCCGCAAACGGACCATCCGCCAGGTCGCCGTGCTGGCGGGCCGCGTCGACGTCGTCGAGCACCGGCAGCAGGGAGTTGAGCACGCCGACGACGGCCATCTGGCCGGCCACGGCGCGGTCGCGCTCCACACGCTTGCGGTAGTTGACGTACTCCGCCTGGAGGCGCAGCAGGTCGTTCTTCAGCTCGGCGGCTTCCTCGGCGGCTCCGGCACCCTGGGCGACGGCTTCCTCGGCGGGAACCTCAACGCTGTTCAGGATGTCCTCGGCCTGGGCCAGGGCATCGCCCTCGGCACCGTTCTCCGGGACCTCTTCGGGGTGCGAAGACTCCGACATGGCTACTTCTTCTCGCCAGCGGCGTCTTCGTCAACGATTTCGGCGTCAACGATGTCTTCCTCGGCACCAGCGGAGCCGGCGGAGGCACCCTCGGGGGCTGCGCCGTCGGACGCGGCACCCTCGGACCCGGCGGCGGCGTAGATGGCCTCGCCCAGCTTCGACTGGGACTTCTGCAGCTTCTCGAACGCCACCTTGACGGCGTCGTCGTCATCGCCGGCCAGAGCCGTCTTCAGCGCGGCAACGTCGGCCTTGACCTCGGTCTTGACGGCCTCGGGCAGCTTGTCGTCGTTGTCGGCCAGGACCTTGTCCACCGAGTAGTGCAGCTGCTCGGCGCTGTTGCGCACGTCGGCTGCCTCGCGGCGGGCCTTGTCCTCGGAGGCGTGCTCCTCGGCCTCGCGGACCATGCGCTCGATGTCGTCCTTGGAAAGGGCTGTGCCACCGGTGATGGTCATCGACTGCTCCTTGCCGGTGCCCTTGTCCTTGGCGGACACGTGCACGATGCCGTTGGCGTCGATGTCGAAGGTGACCTCAACCTGCGGGACGCCGCGCGGGGCCGGCGCGATGCCGGTCAGCTCGAACGTGCCCAGCGGCTTGTTGTCGCGGGTGAACTCGCGCTCCCCCTGGAACACCTGGATGGCCACGGAGGGCTGGTTGTCATCCGCCGTGGTGAAGGTCTCGGACCGCTTGGTGGGGATGGCCGTGTTGCGCTCGATCAGCTTGGTCATGACACCACCCTTGGTCTCGATGCCCAGGGACAGCGGGGTGACGTCGATGAGCAGAACGTCCTTGCGCTCGCCCTTCAGCACGCCGGCCTGCAGTGCGGCGCCAACGGCCACGACCTCATCCGGGTTGACGCCCTTGTTGGGCTCCTTGCCGCCGGCCAGTTCCTTGACCAGTTCGGAGACGGCGGGCATGCGGGTGGAGCCACCGACGAGCACGATGTGGTCGATGTCGGAGACCTTGATGCCGGCCTCGGCGATGACGTCGCGGAACGGCTTCTTGGTGCGCTCGAGCAGGTCAGAGGTCAGTTCCTGGAACTTGGCGCGGGTCAGCTGCTCGTCCAGGTGGACCGGTCCGTCGGGGGTGACGGAGAGGTACTGGAGGGAGATGTTGGTGCTGGAGGCCGAGGAGAGTTCCTTCTTGGCCTGCTCGGAGGCCTCGCGCAGACGCTGCAGGGCGATCTTGTCCTTGGACAGGTCGATGCCCTTGACCTTGAGCTGGTTCAGCAGGTAGTCAACAACGCGCTGGTCCCAGTCGTCGCCGCCGAGGCGGTTGTCACCGGAGGTGGAGCGCACCTGGATGGTGGAGAAGTTGTCCTCGTCCTTGCCAACCTCCAGCAGGGAGACGTCGAAGGTTCCGCCGCCGAGGTCGAAGACCAGGATGAGCTCGTCTTCCTTGCCCTTGTCCAGGCCATAGGCCAGGGCCGCGGCGGTGGGCTCGTTGACGATGCGCAGCACGTTCAGGCCCGCGATCTCGCCGGCCTCCTTGGTGGCCTGGCGCTCGGCGTCGTTGAAGTAGGCCGGAACGGTGACGACGGCGTCGGTGACCTTCTCGCCCAGGTACGCCTCGGCGTCGTTCTTGAGCTTCATCAGGATGCGGGCGGAGATTTCCTGCGCCGTGTACTTCTTGTCATCGATCGGCACGTCCCAGTGGGTGCCCATGTGGCGCTTGACGGAGGCGATGGTGCGGTCGATGTTGTTGACGGCCTGGCGCTTGGCAATCTCGCCGACCAGGACCTCTCCGGACTTGGAGAAGGCAACGACGGAGGGCGTGGTGCGGCCGCCTTCGGCGTTGGCGATGACGGTGGGCTCGCCGCCTTCGAGGACGGATACAACAGAGTTGGTGGTTCCGAGGTCAATGCCTACAGCACGTGACATGCGTGGATTCCTTTCACTTTTCCGCTGCTCCGGTTCACAACCGGACACTTGACGGGGTCCGGCGTCGCCCAACCAGCGGGTTATTGAGCGTTCTGCACTCAACTTTACTCAGGGCCGGATTTAAGTCAAGCAAAGTTGAGCGCAGGTGGCTCAACTTTCGCTCGAGGCGGAAATGGACGACGACGGCGGGGCCGGTTTGGGCGCGCCCGGGTCCGGAAAGGAACACGATTGCCGCCCATGAACATGGGGACGCATGCGCCCCGGCGGCAATCATGGTCGAAAGCCGCCGGGAGGCCCATCAGCCGGCGCCAAAGAGGCGCAGGACCTCTGACAATCCGGCCGGCACGACCGGCGTGAAGACAGCCGCGAAAACCGCAAGACCCCACGCGGCCCTCCGCATCCCCGCCCGCCGCACGCGGAGCCGCAACGCCTCGAACTCGCTGCCCACCGCGGCCGGATCCGCGGCCGGATCCGCGGCCGGATCCGCGGCCGGACCGGCGGCCGGATCCGCGGCCGGATCCGCGGCCGGACCGGCGGCATCCAGCGCCAGGACGCCGTCGGCCTGGCCCTTGATGGTCAGCGGCCGGGCACCAACCACGGCCACCACTGCCGTGACCGGCACCGCTCCCCGCACCGCCACGGACAGGAGCCTTCCCGCGCGCCGGCCCTCGAACCTGGCGTTGCGCAGGTGCTCCCGCCGTTTGCCCGCAACCAGGAATGTATTGCCGCCCACCCAGACCTTTTGCCCGGCATGGCGCTTGGTGTTCACGGTGAAGACGCCACCGGGCCCCAGCACCACATGGTCGATGTCCGAGCTGCCGGCACCGACGGGAACGGCATGCAACACCGTCCATTCGGGGCCCAGCCCGGCCAGGGCGCGGCCCACCGCCATTTCGCCCAGCGCACCCGAGAACCAACTCCTGCTGTCCGGCGGCAGCGGGCTGGCGCCGAAAAGCCACGCTGCTCCGCTCCGCCGCGGGGCTGCGGCGCATTGGCGCAGCACTTCTTCGGCCACCGACTGGCCGGGCATGCGGCCTTCCAGCGACGGCGCAGGCACAGGCAGGGCGGGCAAGGATTGCGAATCATCTTCCATGCCCGCAGCCTTCCAGTGCCCCGGCAACCGCTCTAGAGTGGCCGCCGCTCCATTTCCATGCACCGTCCACCCGGAGCCCAGCGATGAGCACGATTGCCGCCCATGAACATGGGGACGCATGCGCCCCGGCGGCAATCATGGTCGAAAGCCGCGAAGCTGCTGCGGACTACCCTTGACCCTGACACCGTGTGAGGCCCTAAACCGGAAGATGTCATGTTCTACATAGGAGATTTCGCCAGAGCAGGCCGGGTATCCGTGCGGATGCTGCGGCACTACGACGCCATCGGCCTGCTGGAACCGGCGCACGTTGCGGACAACGGGTACCGTTTCTACACCGCGGCCCAGCTGGAGCGGCTGAACCGGATTGTCGCGCTCAAGGACCTCGGGTTCACACTCGAGGCCGTGGGCGCCCTGCTGGACAAACGGCTCGGCGCGGCCGAGCTGCGCGGCATGCTGCACCTGCGCCGCGAGGAACTGCGCCAGCAGATCAGCGCCGATTCCGCCCGGCTGGCCCAGGTGGAGGCGAGGCTCCGCATCATTGAAAGCGAGGGCGTCATGCCTGAAACAGCAGTCACCATCAAATCCCTGCCGGCGCTGCATCTGGCCGAGCTCACGGGGACGGCCGCAGGCTTTGAGCCCACCGCCATCGGCCCCGTCATCCAGCCGCTCTACCGGGAGCTCATGCGGCGCCTCGACTCCGCCGGCGCCACCCTGGCCGGCCCCGCCGTCGCCTGGTATGAACAGCTCGACGACGGCACCGTGCTGGTCCACGCGGGCGCCCAGGTGGGTGCCGAGACGGTGTCCGACGGCGTGTTCACCCTAGTGGACCTGCCCGCCGTCGGGCAGGCCGCCACGCTGATCCACCGGGGCCCTATGGACCGGGTGATGCCCAGCGTCCAGGCTCTGGCCGGCTGGATCGACGCCCATGGCTACGCCTCCGCGGGCAACAGCCGGGAGTACTACCTGGACTACGCCATGAACGATGATCCGGACAGCTGGGTGACCGAACTTCAAGAACCTGTGGCGCGCGCCTGAACCACGGGAGTAGTGTCCAGTCATGAGCCAGCAAGAGGACATCTACACCCACGGACACCACGAGAGCGTGCTGCGCTCCCATGCCTCCCGGACGGCGGCAAATTCCGCCGCCTACCTTGTCCCGCACCTGACCCATGGGCTCGCCGTGCTGGACGTCGGCGCCGGTCCGGGCACCATCACCGCGGACTTTGCCCGCCTGGTGGCGCCGGGACAGGTCATCGGCCTGGACCGCGCCCCGGAGGTGGTTGCCTCGGCGACGGCGCACGCGGCCGAGCAGCACCTCTCCAACCTGAGCTTCCAGTTGGGCAACATCTACGACCTCGATTTCCCGGACGGGGAGTTCGACGTGGTGCACGCCCACCAGGTGCTCCAGCATCTGACGGATCCGGTGGGGGCGCTGCGCGAAATGCGCCGCGTGGCCAAGCCGGGCGGCATCGTGGCGGTGCGCGACGCCGATTTCCATGGCATGTCCTGGTTCCCGCAGCTGCCCGAGCTGGACGAGTGGATGGTCCTGTACCAGGCGCTGGCCCGGCACAACCGCGCGGAGCCCGACGCCGGGCGGCGGCTGGTCCACTGGGCCCAGGCCGCGGGATTCACCGACATCACGCCCTCGAGCGCCAACTGGCTCTACGCCACGGAGGAGCAGCGGGCCTGGCAGGCGGAGGTGTGGGGCGACCGGGTGGTGCATTCGGCCTTCGCCGAGCAGTCCCTGGGCTACGGTCTGGCGGACCGGGAAAAGCTGGAGCGGATCTCGGCCGCCTGGCGGGCCTGGGGCGAGTCGCCGGACGGCTGGTTCCTGATCCCCAACGGGGAAATCATCGCCCGCGTGTAGCGGGGGCGCCCATGGAAAAGAACCGGCTGGAGGCCCTCAGCGACGGCGTGCTGGCGATCATCATCACCATCATGGTGCTGGAGTTCCGGACGCCGGAGGAGCCCACCTGGTCCGGCCTGGCCACGGTTTTCCCGTCGCTGCTGAGCTACCTGCTCTCCTTTGTGTACATCGGCATCTACTGGAACAACCACCACCACATGGTCAAGCTGGCCGGCAAGGTCACCGGGGGCATCCTGTGGGCCAACCTCCACCTGCTGTTCTGGCTGTCCCTGGTGCCGTTCATGACCCGCTGGATGGATGAGTCGGGGTTCGCGGCGGTTCCGGTGCTGGTCTACGGGATCAACCTGCTGCTGGCCGCCATCGCGTACTACATTCTGCAGGAGCGGCTGGTCCTGGCACAGGGTCGGGACGGCGCGCTGGCCCGGGCCGTCGGGAACAACACCAAGGCCAAAATCTCCCCGTTCATCTATGTGGCCGGCTGCGCGCTGTCCCTGTGGATTCCGGCGCTCGGGCTGGCTGCGTACGCCGTCGTCGCCGCCCTCTGGCTGGTGCCGGACCGGCGGCTGGAGCGCGCCTTTGCCCGCGAGACCGAACGGACCGGCACGGACTAGGACTGACCGGCGGGGCACCCGTAGGCTGGGGTGGTGGAATTTACCCTCTGGCTGGCGCTGGCCGGCGCCGGTGCAATGATCAGCCTGACCCCCGGCGCGGGCGCCATCAACACCATGAGCAACGCCCTGGTTTCCGGCTTCCGGCGTTCGATCTGGGGCATCCTCGGGCAGCAGCTGGCGCTGGTGGTCCACGTCATCATCGTGGCCGCGGGAGTGGGCATCCTGGTCTCCAGCTCCCCCGTGGCCTTCGCGGCCATCCGCTATGTGGGCGCGGCATACCTGGTGTACCTGGGGATCAGGAAGCTGCTGGCCAAGGCGGAGGAGAACGACGGCGGCGACGGCTCCGTCGCGGCGGCCGAGCCGGGCTGGTCCATGTTCCGCCGCGGGCTGTGGGTGAACCTGCTCAACCCCAAGGCCATCGTGTTCTTCCTGGCGTTCATGCCGCAGTTCATCCGGCCCGCCGAGCCGCTGCTGCCGCAGTACACCGTCCTGACCATCACCGTGGTGGCGATCGACATCGTGGTGATGTGGTTCGTCTTTGCCGCCGGGGCCAAGCAGCTGGCGCACCTGACGGCCAGCGAGCGCGGCCAGCTGATCCTGAACCGGATCTTCGGCGTCCTGTTCATCGGCGTCGGCATCGCCTTGGCGCTGGTCTAGGAGGGCGCTGAACAAGGGGCAATTCGGGGCCGCGGGTTTGGCTGTCGCACCTTTCCGGGGCCTTTGGCGGCCCGCTGGGGGTCTCCTTTCTGATCGCCGGAGATCTGGTTCGTGATTTTTGCGGGCCTTGTACCTCCGTTCGTGGCTCCCCGCGGCTGGGATTTGGCCCAGGACCGGGGTGGGGGCCCTTTCCGGGTCTTATCCCAGGGCCCAGGCCCCGTTGTGGCGGGTGAGGCCCAGTTTCAGGAGTCGCCGGAGGTTCAGCGCGGCGGTGCGGACCTGCAGCCAGGCGTTGTTCTTTTCAACTCCCCGGTATCTCAGGGCCCGGTTGCCTCCGGCGACCAGCCAGCCGATGGACCGTTCCACCAGGGGCCGGTGGGCCCGGTAGTCGTGCCGGAACCCGGGCTCGAGGGCGGCGGCCCGGTGGGCGCGCTGGCGGGCGTGGTGGACGGTGATGACGACCTTGCGCCCGCCCTTGGCCGTGGTGCATTTCTCCCGCAGCGGGCAGGCCTTGCAGGCGGTGCCGAAGTTCACGTTGCCTCTGGCGCTGATGGTGCGCACCTCACCTTTGGGGCAGGTGAGCGTGTTCTTTGCTTCGTCGTGGGTGAAGTCGTCCAGGTCGTAGCCGCCGGGCACTGCCGGGCGCAGCGGCCTGGGCTTGACCAGCCCCTGGTGCCCGGCCCCGTCGAGGTGTTCGAGCATGGGCCCGGAGCCGTAGGCCGAATCGCCAAGCATTTGGTAGTCAACCTCCGTATCCTTCATGGTCGGATCGGCGGCGGCCAGCCCGATTCCGGCCTCCGCGTCGCTGGAACCGGGGCCGGCGGCCCGGGTCATCACGGCGCTGGTGTAGAGCCCGGTTTCCGGTTCGGCAATGATGTGTCCCTTGAACCCGTCCATCATCACCGAGCGGGACTTGTGCGCGTGCCTGGCCTCGGGATCCACGATGGAGACCATCCGGTCCCGGGCGACCTTCCGGGCGATCCGCCACCGCCCGTCGGTGCCGTCGGAACCCTCGGCCGGCTCCACGTCCTGGCCCGAAACCAACGCCAGCAGCACGTAGGCCTGCGCCTGCGGCGAGTCTTCTTCCAGGGTGTCGGGATCCACCGCGCCAAGCAGGGCCAGGGCGTCGGTGACCAGCCCCGAGACCAGGGCGTCCTTCGCTTCCTTGTCGTCCCAGGCGATGTCCGGCTTGCCCACGTGCGAGTAATCGTAGGAGGTGGCATGGACCGCCATGAGCGTGGCCCCGTGCTCCATGGCCCTGCCGAAACGGCGGATCACGGCAATCAGCTGGGTGATGGTGTCCTGCCGGGCCACCGCATCGGCGAACACGGTCGAATCCACCGCCCGGCGGTGCCGGCCGGTGAGGACACCGGTCGCGGTGATGACCTGGGCGACGGCTTCGGTGATGCGGTGCGGGTTGCTGCTGCCGCGCAGGCGGTTGCGCCAATGCACCAGCGCCGTGGGATGGAACGCGGTCTCGGTCAGCCCGTACCCGCAGGCGGCCTTCCACCGCAGGTCAAAGGTCAAGGCTTCGGCGGCGGCCCGGTCCGAGAGACCCTCCAGGGCCTGCAGGACCAGGACGGTGCCGATGACCGCGGCCGGGATCGAGGGCCTGCCCCGGGTGGAGGGAAACAGGTCCTCCATCATCGAGTCCGGGAAAAGCTCCGAGCGGTGCCCGGCCAGAAACGCGTAGGCACTCCCCGGGGCCAACAGCTCCCCGGCCAGCGCCTCCACATCCAAATACCCGCGCTGGGCCTCTTCAATTCCTTGCATGCATCCAGTCTTAAGGACCAGGACCCGAAGTCCAGCAGGCGCGCCTTAAACCACCCAAATTGTTCAGCACAGTCCTAGGGCGTGTCTCCCAATGCGGCGCTCCAGATGACGACGGCGTGCAGGACGGCCGCTGAGCGGTAGGTGAGGGCCAGTTTGTCGTAGCGGGTGGCCAGGGACCGCCATTGCTTGAGGGTGTTGAAGCTGCGCTCGACCACATTGCGCCGTTTGTAGGCGTCCCTGTCGTATCTGACGGGGCGTCCCCCGGCGGAGCCCTTGCGTTTCCGGTTGGCCTTCTGGTCGTCCTTTTCCGGGATAACGCACTCGATGCCCCGCCCGCGCAGGTACGCCCGGATTGCTTTGGAGGAATAGGCCTTGTCGGCCATGGCCCGGTCCGGGCGGGTGCGGGCCCGCCGGGACCGGGCCTTTCTACCTTCAGGGCCTCCATGAGGTTCTCAAACATCGGCGAGTCCCCGCCCTGGCCCGGCCCCAGCAGCAGGACCAGGGGACGCATGTTGCCATCCACCAGGGCGTGGATCTTGGTGGTCAGCCCGCCGCGGGACCGGCCGATGGCATGGTCCTCAGGCTCGTCGAGCAGATTCCTGTAATTCGACAGGTCCCCCTGTGTGGCGGGGCAGGTTCGTGCCGTGCTGGTGGGCACGGTTGACCGTGGAGTCGATCGAGACCTCCCAGTTGATCAGCCCGGCCGTGTCCGCGCGGGTCAGCAACGCCGCCAGGACCTTGTCCCAGGTCCCGTTGGCGGCGTTGCGGCGGTGGTGCTTCCACACGGTCTTCCACGACCCGAAATAGGCAGGGAGATCACGCCATGGGATCCCTGCCCGGTAGCGGTAGATGATGCCCTCGGTCATCAGCCGGTGGTCGTTGAAGGGTCGGCCCGGTTTCCCCGACGAATCGGGCATCAACGGGGCAATGGACTCCCACTGGGCATCGGACAACACGGAATAGCGAGAAGGCACCCATCAATCATGCCAAACCGCAAAACCACTGATTAGGAGACACACCCTAGGCCCGGCAGCGTCCCATTGTCTGTGCAGGAATGCCTGCGTCGCTAGACTGATCCAATGACTGCGCCCTCCCCCCTCATCATTGCGGTGGACGGCCGTTCCGGCGCCGGCAAGACCACGCTGGCCCTGGAGCTGGCAGCCCTGCTGCGCGAGCACCGCCGCGTCTCCGTCTTCCACCTCGAGGACATCTACCCGGGCTGGAACGGGCTTGCCGCGGGCGTGGAGCGCTACGTCAGCACCGTCCTCACCCCGCTCTCCGAGGGCCGCGATGCCCAGTGGGCCAGTTGGGACTGGGAGAACCACTTTGACGGGCCCGTCCACACCACCGCGCTCGCCGACGTCGTCATCGTCGAGGGCGTCGGGGCGGCCCACGCCAGCGCCAGGCCCTTCCTGGACGTGGTGGTCTGGGTGGAGGCGCCCGCCCCGGACCGCAAGAGCCGTGCCCTGGCGCGCGACGGCGACACCTACGCACCGTTCTGGGAGCAGTGGGCGGCCCAGGAGGAGGAGCTGCTGGCGTCCGACGACGTCGCCGCGGCCGCCGATCTGCTGGTCGCCGGGCTGGCCAACGACGCCCTCCCCGCCCAGGTGGTGCTGGCGCTCTCGTCGCTGCCCGCGCTCGAGGCCCTGTGCGCCCCCGAGCGTGCCCGCCGCCGCGCCCTGGAACTGCACCTGCACCGGCTGGACACCTTCCCGGACGCCCCCGCCCTTTTCCACGCCCTGTACGGCGGCAGCGCCAACGCCGTGTGGCTGGACAGCTCCAATGCCGACGCCGGCGGCGATGCCTCGGGCCAGCAGCACCGCTTTTCCATCCTGGCGGACAACGGCGGGCCCTTTGGCCAGCTGGCCCGCCACACCGACGGCACCACCACCGTCGAGGCGGGCCATGTGACGGCCCGGATCCAGGGGCCGTTCTTCCGCTGGCTGGACACCGTCTGGGGCCGCCGGGCCGTCCGCACGCCCGAGGGGTACGACGGCGAATTCACGCTGGGCTGGCTGGGCTACCTTGGCTACGAGCTCAAGCGCGAGACCGGAGGATCCTCCGTCGCTCCGGACGGCGCCACCCCCGACGCCGCGCTCATTTTTGCCGGCCGCGCCGTGGTGGTGGACCACCTCCAGCGCTGCCTCTTCGTGCTGGCCCTGGGCGAGGCCGGACACCCCGCTGACACCGCTGGGGCCCACCATTGGGTGGAAGCGGTGGCCGCCGCCTGTGCCGGGCTGGACGACGGCGCGGCCGGCACGGCAACCGACACGGCAACGGACTCCACAGCGGACCCGGCCCGCGCCGCGGACGGTGCTCCCGCCGTCGGCGTCCATCCCGTCTTTGGCATCCGCGACGGCGAGGGCGCATACAAGGAGCGGATTGCCGAGTCGCAGCGGCAGATTTGGGAGGGAAACTCGTACGAGATCTGCCTGACCACCACGCTGCACGCGGACACCGCCACGCCACTGGATCCATGGGCGAGCTACCTGGCCCTGCGCCGCCGCAACCCCGCCCCCTTTGCCAGCTTCCTGCGCTTTGGCCCGCTGGCGGTGGCCAGCACCTCCCCCGAGCGCTTCTTGCGGATCGATGCCGCGGGGCTGATGCGTGCGGAGCCGATCAAGGGCACCCGGCGCCGGCACCCGGATCCGGAGCAGGACGCCGCACTCAAGGCTGACCTGGCGTCCTCGCTGAAGGACCGGGCGGAGAACATCATGATCGTGGACCTGCTCCGCAACGACCTGAGCCACTTTGCCCTGCCCGAATCCCTGCACGTGCCCCGGCTCTGCGAGATCGAAAGCTACGCCACGGTGCACCAGATGGTGAGCACCATCGAGGCCCGGCTGCGGCCCGGCTGCTCCCGTGCCCAGGCCGTGGCTGCCGCCTTCCCGGCGGGGTCGATGACCGGGGCGCCGAAGATCAGCACGATGGCCATCCTGGACACCCTGGAGGCGGCCCCGCGCGGGGTCTACTCGGGCGCCGTCGGCTATTTCTCGCTGAACTCGGCCACGGATCTGTCCGTCACCATCCGCACGCTGGTGCTGGCGGGGACGGACGGCGGCGGGACCCACCTCTCGCTGGGCGTGGGCGGCGCCATCACCGCCGATTCCTCCCCGCACGAGGAGTGGATGGAGATCCAGGCCAAGGCCTACGGCGTCCTGAGCACCCTCGGCTCCGCCTTCCCCGCCTGACCCAACTGTGTAGCAGTAGTTGTCGTTATGGAGCCCCATAACGACAACTACTGCCACTTAGTTGGGCTGCTTCGCGAGGATGGCGGCCATGGACTCGCGCATGTACTCGGCCACGACGGACTGCGAGACGGCCACGTCCAGGATGAACAGTCCGTGCGCACCGTCGGCCAGCCAGGTCCGCAGGGCCGCAATGTCGGCCAGCGAGCGCATCTTCACGCCGCTGGCGCCCATGGCCCGGCCGACGGCGGCAAAGTCCACCTCGTCGATGAGCATGGCCGCCGGGTCCAGGCCACGGACGGCATACTGGTGCAGCTCGGCCCCGTAGGCGGCGTCGTTGAAGACCACCATCACGCCGCTGGGGATCGCGCGGACGGCCGTGTCCAGGTCGGCCAGGGCCATCAGCGCCCCGCCGTCGCCGGAGATGAGCACGGTGGTGCGGTCCGGACGGGCGACGGCGGCGCCGACGGCGGACGGAATGCCCAGTCCGATGGTCTGGAACGCCGTCCCCACCATCATCAGGCCCTCCGGGTCGGGGGCGGAGCAGTACATGGGCACCCAGCCGGAGAAGTGCCCGCCGTCCTGGACGATGGTGCGCTGCGCCGGCAGCACGTGCTCGAGCAGCTGGGCCACCGCGCGCGGGTTGAGCCGCCCATCCGGGGCGAATTCGTCGGCCGGCAGCTCGCGGCGCAGCGAGCCGTCCCCGACGTCGGGCACAAGGGCGCGCCAGCCCGGACGCGCGCCGGAATCCGGCAGCAACTCCAGCAGCCGGGCCGCGGCCCGGCCCGCATCCGCCTGGACATGGTGCGTGGTGAGGCCGCTGGTGGCGGCCGGCAGCTCGTCGATCTGCACCACCGCGGCGCCGGGGGCGAACAGGGTCTCGTACCGGGTCTGGAAGGCATTGAGGCTGGCGCCCACGACCAGCACGACGTCGGCGGTGCGCATCAGCTCCACCGGGGCCAGCCGGCCGAAGCCGCCGGCGATGCCCAGATCCCACGGGGAATCGAAGATGTTCCGCGCCATGGCCGAGGTGGCGAAGAGCGCCCCGAGCCGGTCCCCCAGCGCGCGCAGGGCGGGCCCCGCACCGGACACCACGGCGCCGCGGCCGGCGATGATGAGCGGCCGCTCGGCCCCCTCCAGCAGACGGGCGGCCCCGGCCAGCTGGTCAGCGGTGGATGCGTCGCCGGACGCATCACCGGCCAGAGCGCCGCTGAGCGCGGCACCGCCGTCGTGCTCCGGCTCCCGGGACGGCACCCACGGTTCCTGCGGCCCGGCGGGCTCGGCCGCGAGGTCGTACGGGATGGCCAGGATGATGGGGCGGCGCCCAGCGGCGGCGGCCGCGTAGGCCTCCTCCGCGGCCCGGTGCGCGGTGCCCGCCGTGGCGGTGATGGTCCGCACGCCCAGGCCGGCCGCGACCATGGATTGGTCGATGTCCCAGGGCCGCGGCCCCGACGCCGGGGCGTCGCCGACCACCAGCACCATCGGGATCCGCGCCTTGGCGGCCTCCGCCAGGGCGGTCAGCGAGTTGGTGAAGCCCGCCCCGTACGTCACGGTGGCCGTGGCGACCTTGCCGCAGGCGCGGTGGTAGGCGTCGGCCATGGCCACTGTGCCGGCCTCGTGCCGGGCACTGATGTAGCGCATGCCGCGGCTGGTCAGATTGCTGGTGTAGAAGGCGTTGCCGTTGCCCATCAGGCCAAAGACCACCTCGCTGTGCCGGGCCGTCACATCGGCGACGACGTCCGACACGGTGCCGGCCATGGTGCCGGAACCGGTGCCCGGTGCGGCGCTCATGCCGGCACCGCCACGGCCAGC
This sequence comes from Pseudarthrobacter sp. P1, assembly GCF_050156935.1. Classification (NCBI taxonomy): domain Bacteria; kingdom Bacillati; phylum Actinomycetota; class Actinomycetes; order Micrococcales; family Micrococcaceae; genus Pseudarthrobacter; species Pseudarthrobacter sp. P1. The sequence goes on from NZ_CP189584.1 coordinate 2,642,578, forward strand.
CGGCGCGCCAGCCCAAGCACGCGGTCGTTGGCCTCGGGGCTGCCGATGGAGATCCGCAGGCCCTCGCCCGGGAAGGCCCGCACGGCAATGGCGGCCGCCTCGAACGCCGCCGCCACCTGAGCGGTGGCCACTCCGGCGTCGAGCCAGAGGAAGTTCGCCTGCGACGGGCGCACCGGCAGCCCGGCGGCCAGCAATCCGGCGTGCAGGCGCTCCCGCTCCGCCACCAGCACGTCGATCCGCTCCTGGAGCTGCCCCTCCGCGGCCAGCGAGGCAAGGCCCGCCGCCTGGGCCAGCGCGGTGACGGCGAACGGCACCGCCACCTTGCGCAGGTTTGCCACCAGCTCGGGACGGGCGATGGCGTAGCCCAGCCGCAGGCCGGCCAGCCCGTACGCCTTGGAAAAGGTGTGCAGCACCGCCACGTGGGGGTGCCGGCGGAAGAGGTCGACGCCGACGGCGGTGCCGGGGTCCACGTTGAAGTGCAGATAGGCCTCGTCGATGACCACCAGGATGTCCGCCGGCACGGCCGCCACAAACGCCTCCACCGCGTCGGCGGAGAGCACTGCGCCGTTGGGGTTGTTGGGGTTGCAGACAAAGATCAGGCGGGTCTTGTCCGTGATGGCGGCCAGCATGGCATCCAGATCGTGCCCGCCGTCGGCCGTCAACGGCACGGGCACCGGCACCGCGCCGGACACCGTGGCCAGGACCGGGTAGGCCTCGAAGGAGCGCCAGGCAAACATGACCTCGTCGCCGGGGCTGGCGACGGCGTGGATCAGCTGGCTGGCCACCTCCACGGAACCGGCGCCAAAGGCCAGGTTCTCCGGCTGCACGCCCCAGTGGCGGGCCACGGCCCCGGCCAGCGCGGCGGCGGACATGTCCGGGTACAGGTTCAGCGCGGCGGCCGCTTCGGCCACGGCCTCCACCACGGCGGGCAGCGGCGGGTACGGGTTCTCGTTCGAGGAGAGCTTGTACGGGGCCAATCCCTCGGCGGGGGCCGGGCTCTTGCCCTGGCGGTAGGCGGGAATGGTGTCCAAACCCGTGCGGGTGGCGACGGTCATGGTTTCCTCCAAGAATGCTGGGCCGGCTACGGCGCGGATGTGCTGCTCAACACACCGTAGGAACGGCATCCCTGCACCGTCAACCAACCCCCTGGGAGGCCGTCAACCTGTACAGAATGACAGTTCGTTTGGTGCTTTTCCTAGACAATTTGTACGGTCAGAGCCGTTCATCAACTTCCTCGGCCGCGGCGTGCAGCAGCGGCAGGCAGCGGTTCTGGACATGGGTCGAGAGGACTATCACGCTCGACGTCCGGGCCACGCCCGGGGCCTGCGCCAGCGCGTCCAGCACCCGCTGCAGGTCGGTGGTGGACTTGGCCACGATCTTCACCAGGATGTCGCTGGCCCCGGACACCGTGTGCATCTCCAGGATCTCCGGGATGGCCTCCATCGAGGCGAAAACCGTCTCGTGCCCTGTGCCCTGGGTGATCTCGATGGAGCAGAACGTGATCACCGGGTAGCCGAACGCGGCCGGGTTGACCTGCGGCACGATGCCGGTGATGACCCCACCGCGGTGCAGCCGGTCCAGCCGGCCCTGCACGGTGGCCCGGGCAACCTTCAGCCGGCGCGAGCACTCCAGCACGCCGATGCCGGGCTCCTCGGTGAAGATGTCAATGATGGCGGCATCGAGCCGGTCGATCTGCATGCCCCCATTATGTGCCAGCTATTGCAGCGTGGCCGTCAGCCGGGCGACGTTGTCCACGTAGCGGGCGATGATGGGCCGGTCCAGCCACTCCTGGAGCATCAGCTCCCGCGACGTGGCCCGGTACCTGTCCTCGACGTCGTGCATCCGCTGCACAATGTCCTTGCCCAGCATCATCACCGTCACCTCAAGGTTCAGCGAGAAGCTGCGCATGTCCATGTTGGAGGAGCCGATCACCGCCACGTCCTCGTCCACGGTGAAGTGCTTGGCGTGCAGCACCTTGGGCTTGGCATAGAGGAAGATCCGCACGCCGGCGCGCAGCAGCGCCTCGTAGTAGGAGCGCTGGGCGTGGTGCACCAGGAACTGGTCGCCGGATTCGCAGACGAACAGCTCCACCAGCACGCCGCGCTGGGCCGCCGTCGTGATCGCGTAGAGCAGGGAATCGTCCGGCACAAAGTAGGGGCTGGAGATGGTGATGCGGTGCTGGGCCGAGTACAGCAGGGTGTTGAACAGGCGCAGGTTGTTTTCGGTGACAAAGCCCGGGCCGCTGGGCACCACCTGGCACACCACCGCACCCGGCAGCGTGTCCCAGTGGTGCGAGGCCAGCTGGGACTCGAGCGCATCCTCCGTCTCGGAGGACCAGTCGGTGGCGAACATGACGTTCAGCGTGCCCACGATCGGCCCCTCGAGCCGGGCCATCAGCTCCACCCAGGTCCGCCCGGCCCGCTGGTGCTTCTTGTTCCGGTAGGAGGGTTCGACGACGTTCTGCGAACCGGTGAAGCCCACGCGCCCGTCCACCACCAGGATCTTGCGGTGGTTGCGCAGGTCTGGGCGGCGCCACTGGCCCTTGACCGGCAGCAGCGGCAGCATCCGCCGCCAGTGGATCTGGCTGCGCTTGAACCGGCGCAGCATGGCCCCGTAGCCGGGCACGCGCAGCGAGCCGATGTGGTCGAAGAGCACGCGGACGCGCACACCGCGTTCGGCCGCGGCCTCCAGTTCGCGGAACAGGTTCTCCGTGGCGAAGTCCGAGCTCATGATGTAGAACTCGGCGTTGACGTAGTCCGTGGCCCCCCGGACGGCCTCGGCCATGGCGTCCAGGGACTCCTGGTAGCCGCCGATGAGCTCCACCTTGTTGCCCTCCAGCGAGGGGAAGGAGCCCAGCCGCCGGTTCAGCCCCACCGCGGAGTTGATCCATTCCGGGCCGTCGTACGGTGGGGTCTGCAGGGCAATCTCGCGGGTAGCGGCCAGAACGCGCTGGTTGACCTCCGCCTGGTAATCGCGGCGGCGGCGGGACAGCCGGAAGTTGCCGAACATCAAGAACAGCACCAGGCCGATGGAGGGCAGGAAGAAGATGCACAGCAGCCAGGCCATGGCCGTGGTGGGCCGCCTGTTTCCGGGGATGACGCCCAGCACGATCAGCCGGATCACCATGTCCGAGATGTACAGCAGCAGGGAGAACCACGTGGCCGTGGAATCCCACGGCAGGCCGGGAAACAACACTGCAATCCCCCTTCTGCACGGTGCCGGTCGACTGTCCCAGCCTATCCGGTGGCGGGCCCGGGCCGGGGAGGCGTCCGTTCCGGCCGCCGGCGGAGCCGCACTAAGCTGGCTGCATGACTGTTTTGGTGTTCCTGGATCCCGCCTTCCCCGCCGGCCGGCTGGCCGACGCCACCGCCCCGGCGCTGCTGGCCACGGACCAGGGCGCCACGCGCGGCGACGGGATCTTTGAATCGCTGCTGGCCATCGACGCCAAGCCGCGCAAGGTGGCGGCGCATCTGGACCGGCTGGCGTCCTCGGCCAGGGTCATGGGGCTGGACATCCCGGCGCCGGACGCCTGGTTGCGGGCCATCGGGACCGCACTGGACGCCTTCGCGGCGGCGCGCGCGGACTCCGCGGCCGGCTCCGCGGCCGGCCCGGACGAGGTGGTGGTCAAACTGATCGCCACCCGCGGCGACGAGGGCGCCAACTCCCCCACCGCCTGGGTACAGGCCTCCGCGCCGTCGCCCGCGGCCAGGGCCCAGCGCGAAAAGGGGCTGGACGTGCTGCTGCTGGACCGCGGCTACGATTCCGCCGTGGCCGAGCGCGCACCGTGGCTGCTGCTGGGCGCCAAGACCCTCTCCTACGCCGTGAACATGGCCGCGCTGCGGTATGCGCACGCCCAGGGCGCCGACGACGTGATCTTCACCAGCACCGACGGCCGCGTGCTGGAGGGCCCGACGTCCTCGGTCCTGCTCGCGCACATCAGCGACGACGGCGGGCTGCCGGTCAAGCGCCTGATCACCCCCGCCCAGGACAGCGGCATCCTGCCCGGCACCACCCAGGGCGCACTGTTCGCCGCGGCCCGGGCGGCCGGCTGGGAACTGGGCTACGGACCGGTGGTGCCGGCGGACCTGATGGACGCCGACGCCGTCTGGCTGATTTCCAGCATCCGGCTGCTGGCACCGGTGAACCGGATCGACGGCACCGAGGTGGGCACGGCCGCGGTCCGCGCGCAGCTGACGGCCGAGCTCTCGGCCCTGCTGGCCGGCACCGAATAGCACCAGGCCGGGCCTAGGCCGGCTGCAGTGCCGGCGACCCGGTGCGCACCAGCGGGCGCAGCTTGTTGGCGGCCACGGCCAGGACCACGCTGACGGCGAGGAACGCCACGGTGATGCCCAGGCAGGTTGCCGCCACCGGGCCATAGCCGCCGGAGGTGTCGGGGTTCAGGAACGGGTAGGCGTACCAATTGATGGCCGCACCGCGGATGAGCGAGTAGGCCAGGTACAGCACCGGCGGGAGCAGCCAGACCCACAGCCGTGAGTACGCCATCGGCCGCTGCGGGGGCTGGACGAGCCAGTCCAGCACAATGACCACCGGCATGACGTAGTGCAGCACCGTGTTGATCCACGGCAGCAGCGACCCCAGGTCCACCTCGCGCAGCAGGGCACTGAAGACGATGCCCACCAGGGCCATGCACACCACCGAGGACCCGCGGATGATGTCCCCGGTGCGGGTGCCCTCCTTGCCGGTGATCAGGTGGGCCGCGGCAACAAGGAGCACCACGGCGGCAAAGAGGTTGGACAAATTGGTGAAGTAGCTGAAGAAGTTCACCACGTCGTAGCCATTGCCCAGATGGATCACCAGTTGGGTCCCCACCGCAACCAGCGTCAGCACGCCGAAGAACAACCGGGCAACAATAAGAACGATTCTCGGACTCATGGTCCATATCCTGCCATTGGGCCCCGCGTTCTTCATGCAATGCCACATTCGGCGGCACGTTTGCCCGCAGCGCCGGCCCGTATGCTACTTTTTCCCTGAGTAATGAGTGCCAGCGCCAAGCCCTGACTTGCTGGCCGGCAACCCTCTGTTCCAGCGGGGTGCCTTAGGTGAATACTCGGCAATACCTAGTGATATACGGCCAAGGTTTGCAAGTGTGGACGCCCCTGGTGCAGCCTCTTTTTGGCTACCCTCCCCGCTTGCGCTCCCGCCGCTTGCAATCGAGGAGAACCATGTCTGACCACGAAGCCCCGCTCGCCTACCGGCTGATCACCGGACCCGACGACCACGCATTCTGTGTGCGCATTTCCGACGCCCTGGCCGAGGGGTACATCCTCCATGGCAGTCCGTCCGTGACGTTCAACGGCACCACCGTGGTGGCCGCCCAGGCCGTTGTCCTGCCGCACGCCGTCGCCGCCTCCGATGCCGCCGTCGCCAACGCCGTCCAGGACCTGGAGTACGACGGCGAGGGCCACGCGTGAGCTACGCGGGCGACCTCGCCCCGGCGGAGGCCTGGGCCAAGGTGGAATCCGGGGCCCTGCTGGTGGATGTGCGCACCGAGGGCGAATGGGCGCACATCGGCGTCCCGGACACCACCTCGCTGAGCGTTGAGCCGCTGTTCATCCAGTGGAACCTCGCCGGCGGCACGCCCAACGCCGCCTTCGTGGACCAGCTCACCGCCGCCGCACCGGCCGGTGCCGAGCTGGTGTTCCTGTGCCGCTCCGGCGTCCGGTCCATCGCCGCCGCCGAGGCCGCCACGGCCGCCGGCTTCACCTCGTACAACGTGCTCGAAGGCTTTGAGGGCGAGCCCGACGCCTACGGCGACCGGGTGCTAAATGGCTGGAAAAATCGCCACCTGCCCTGGAAATAGCACCCACGCTTTAAGGATTTCAATGAGCAATTTCAACCCCAACGCCGCAGGCTGGGCCCCCGACACGCAGTCCGTGCGCGGCGGACTGGACCGCACCAACTTCCAGGAAACCTCCGAGGCCCTGTTCCTGAACTCCGGCTTTGTCTACGAATCGGCCGAGGCTGCCGAACAGGCCTTCACCGGCGAGGCGGACCGCTTTGTCTACTCCCGCTACGGCAACCCCACGGTGGCCACGTTCCAGGAGCGGCTGCGCCTGCTCGAGGGGACCGAGGCCTGTTTCGCGACGGCGTCGGGCATGTCCGCCGTCTTCACCGCCCTGGGCGCGCTGCTGGCCGCGGGCGACCGCGTGGTGGCCTCCCGCTCCCTCTTTGGCTCCTGCTTTGTCATCCTGAACGAGATCCTGCCGCGCTGGGGCGTGGAGACAGTCTTCGTGGACGGGCCGGACCTGGACCAGTGGCGCGAGGCGCTGTCGGTGCCCACCACCGCCGTGTTCTTCGAATCCCCCTCCAACCCGATGCAGGAGATCGTGGACATCCGCGCCGTGTGCGATCTGGCCCATGCGGCCGGCGCCACGGTGGTGGCCGACAACGTCTTCGCCACCCCTCTGCTGCAGAAGTGCGGGGATCTGGGCGCGGACGTGATTGTCTACTCCGGCACCAAGCACATCGACGGCCAGGGCCGCGTGATGGGTGGCGCCATCCTGGGCACCAAGGAGTTCATCGACGGACCCGTCAAGAACCTGATGCGCCACACCGGGCCGTCGCTGTCCTCCTTCAACGCCTGGGTGCTGACCAAGGGGCTGGAGACCATGGGCCTGCGCGTGGCGCACTCCTCGGCCAATGCCCTGGCGCTGGCCGCGTTCCTGGAACAGCAGCCGGCCATCAACTGGGTGAAGTACCCGCTGCTGCCCTCGCACCCGCAGTTCGAGCTGGCCAAGGCGCAGATGAAGGCCGGCGGCACCGTGCTGACCTTCGAGCTGGCGACGCCGGCCAACGGCACCGCCAAGGACGCCGCGTTCGCGCTGCTGAATGCGCTGAACATCGTGGACATTTCCAACAACCTGGGCGATGCCAAGTCGCTGATCACCCACCCGGCCACCACCACGCACCGCGCGATGGGCCCGGAGGGCCGTGCGGCCATCGGCCTGACCGACGGCGTGCTGCGCCTCTCGGTGGGGTTGGAGGACCTGGAGGACCTGACGAAGGACCTGGCCCAGGCCCTCTCCGCCATCTAACGCCGTCGTCCGCAAACAACTGTGGTGCGGTAGGTGCTCTTATGACGCCTCATAAGAGCACCTACCGCACCACAGTTTTCGGTCAGTCCTGGAAGTACTCGATCTCGGCGCCGATGGTGTTCAGGCGCTCGGCGAGGTCCTCGTAGCCGCGCTCGATCACGTAGATGTTGCGCAGTTCCGAGGTGCCCTTGGCGGCCAGCATGGCCAGCAGGATGCACGCGGCCGGGCGCAGGGCCGGCGGGCAGCCGATCTCCGCGGCGCGCCAGGCGACGGGGCCGGTGATGTCGATGCGGTGCGGGTCCAGCAGGCGCACGCGCCCGCCGAGGCGGTTGAGCTCCGTCAGGTAGATGGCGCGGTTCTCGTAGACCCAGTCGTGGATCAGCGTGGTGCCCTCGGCCATGGAAGCGATGACGGCGAAGAAGGGCAGGTTGTCGATGTTCAGCCCGGGGAAGGGCATCGGGTGGATCTTGTCCGTGGCGGCCTTGAGCGTGGACGCCAGCGTGGTGATGTCCACCAGGCGGGTGTGGCCGTTGTGCGCGCGGTACTCGGCGGACTTGATGTACTTGAAGCCCATCTGCTCGAGGACCTTGAGCTCGATCTCCATGAACTCGATCGGCACCCGCTTGATGGTGACCTGGCTCTTGGTGACGATGCCGGCGGTGATCAGACTCATGGCCTCGATCGGGTCCTCCGACGGGGAGTACTCGATGTCGACGTCGATCCGGGACTGGCCCTTGATGGTCAGCGTGGTGCTGCCGATGCCCTCGACCGTGACGCCCAGGCCCTGCAGGTAGAAGCAGAGGTCCTGGACCATGTAGTTGGGGCTGGCATTGCGGATCACGGTGGTGCCCTCGCGGTGCGCGGCGGCCATGATGGCGTTCTCCGTGACGGTGTCCCCGCGCTCGGTCAGCACAAAGGTGCGGTCGCGGCTGTCGCTCTCCGGGGCCTGCACGCCGTAGAACCCGGCGTGCGCCGTGACGTCCAGGCCGAACTCGCGCAGCGCCTGCATGTGCGGCTCCACGGTGCGGGTGCCCAGGTCGCATCCACCGGCGTACGGGATGCGGTAGCTGGTGGACTCGTCCAGCAGCGGACCGAGCAGCATGATGACGCTGCGGGTGCGGCGGGCGGCCTCCACATCCATGGAATCCAAGTCCAGCACGGCGGGGCGGCGGATCTGCAGGTCGTTGGCGTTGAGCCAGGTGCACTCGACGCCGATGGAGGTCAGCAGCTCCACGATGCGGTTGACCTCCTCGATCCGGGCCAGCCGGCGCAGCGTGGTGGTGCCGCGGTTGATCAGGGAGGCGCAGAGCAGGGCGACGCCGGCATTCTTGGAGGAGTTGACGTCCACGCTGCCGGAGAGTTCGCGGCCGCCGACGACGCGCAGGTGGGTGACCCGGTTCTTGGCCTTGCCGCCAACATTGACGATGCTGCGGCCAAAGATGCTCTCCATCCGCTGGATCATCTTCAGGCTCAGGTTTTGCTTGCCCAGTTCCATGCGGGCGACGGCGCTCTGGCTGGTGCCCAGCTCCGCTGCGAGCCGCCCTTGCGTCCAACCCTTGTCCGAACGCGCGTCCCGGACCAGGACTCCTACGGTTTCTGCAGCCTCTTGAGTCATAGGCACATTTATATCATGGAAAGCATATTTGACCGCAAAATGTGTGGCGCGTCGCTATTATTCGGTAAATTATGCGCAAATTACTCGCATTGTGCGATATTTGCCCGACCGGTGCGCAGCCATGGAGTGGACGAGGCGCCCCCAGGAACCGCCGTCGCTGCTTAACTATATGCCCGCGGGCCCACGCACCCTGCCACGCCGCGGCCGGTGCCCGCGGCCGGCCCGACCATGCCAAACCGCGGTGCGGTACGCTGTCCTCACACGTTTTAGGAGGCGCAGTGGTGCGAAAAGCGACATCGGCCGATGTGGCCCGCAGGGCAGGTGTATCCCGCAGTGCCGTGAGCTTTGTGCTCAACGGCCGCGCGGACGGCAACATCGCCAAGGACAAGCAGGCGCTGATCCTGGCCGCGGCCCGCGAGCTGGACTACACGCCCAACGCCGTCGCCCGCTCGCTGCAGAGCCAGCGCACCCACACCATCGGCGTCGTCACGGACTCCATTGCCTCCAGCCCCTATGCCGGCAAGCTGCTCAAGGGTGCCACGGATGCCGCCCTGGCCCGCGGCTACCTGCTGCTGGTGATCGACACCCACCAGGACGCCAGCCGCGAGGCCGCGGCCTTCACGGCGCTGCGCGACCGGCAGGTGGATGCGCTGATGTTCGCCGCCATGAGCCTGCGCAGCTACGATCCGCCGGCCCAGCTGGCCGCCGGTCCGGCCGTGCTGGCCAACAGCTTTGACCCCTCCGGCGCCCTGCGCGGAGTGGTCCCCGATGAGGTCAGCGGCGGGCGCAGCGCGGCCGGCGTGTTGATCGAGGCCGGCCACCGGGACATCGCCTACCTCTGCGGCACCCCGGAGATGGTGGCCACGGGGCGCCGGTTGGAGGGCTTCCTCCAGGCGGTCGCCGCCGCCGGGCTGCCCCCGGCCACGGTGCAGACGGCCGGCTGGGAAATCAACGAGGGGTACGACGCCGCCATGGACCTGCTGCGCGCGCCCGGCGGCGGGGTGCGCGCGGACCGCCCCACCGGCATCGCCTGCGCCAACGACCGCGTGGCCGTGGGCGTGATCATTGCCTGCGGGCAGCTGGGCCTGCGGGTTCCCGAGGACCTGAGCATCCTGGGCTACGACGACGACGAACCGCTGGCCGCCACGTGCGTGCCGGGGCTGACCACCGTGGCCCTGCCGCACCGCGAGATGGGCGAGCACGCGATCACCCTGCTGCTGGACGCCGTCGACGGCGGGCCCGCCCCTGCCGGCGGACCCACCACCATGCTCCCCTGTCCCGTGGTCACCCGTGGTTCGGTTGCCGGGCCGGCCTTCTAGCCAAACCGGGGATTCAAGGTGGTCGTGACCTCCGTTTTGGCCACCACCTGCCCGCCCTTGAAGACGATGCGCTGCGAGGCGCCGGAGGCCACGGCTTCCTCCAGCGAGGCCGCGTGGATGGCCATCAAATCCGCCGGATACTGCGGTGCGATGCGGACCGCGGGCAAGCCCATGGCCGCGCGGGCATGGGTGGACACGCACTCGTAGGCGGTCCCCACCAAAAGATGCCCGGCCGAAACCAGCAATGAGGCGGTTTCCATCGCATCTATCCGGCCCATGGGGTTGAACGGATCCCGCCAGTTGTCCCCACCTGCTGCCACAGTCACCCCTGCGGACATGAGGTCCTCGACGGCGGTCAGGCCGCGCGGCTTCCGCGTGCTGCTGTCCCGTCCCTGCAGGAAAAGGTTTGTCTGGGGCAGGGCGACGACGGCGATCCCGGCCTCGGCGATGAGCCGGGCAGCATCTCGGACCACGGCCGAATCCTGCATGCCCAGGCTGACACAGTGCGACGCCGTGACGGGGCGGTCAAAACCGGAGCCGACCACCTTCTCCGCAAGCCGCCGCAGGACAAACGTGCCCTCATCGGTGGTTTCATCAATGTGCACATCGATGCCACGCCCAAAGTCATTGGCGATCGCGAAGAGCTCGGCCAGGGAGGCATCCGGGTCGCCTTCCAGCGACGGGACGCCGCCCACAAAATCGGCCCCCAGGTCCATGCTGGCGACCATGGCCGCCCTGTTTCCCCTCCCCTCGCTGCCGCCCACGTCGCCGGCGAGCGCCACGATTTGCACGTCAATGACGTCTTTCAGTTGTTCGCGGAGTGCCACCAGGGCCCGGATGCCCGCCGTCCCGATCTCTTCCCGGCAGTCGACATGGGTGCGGACGGCGGTGAACCCGTGGGTGAGCGCTTCCCCCAACGCCTTCAGGCCGCGCCGGCCGATATCGTCCCCTGTCATGGAGGGATACGCCTCGATGATGGCGGTGATCGCACCGGCCAGATCCCCCGAGACATTGGTGACGCGGCCGCCCAGGAGGGCCTTGTCCAGGTGGGCGTGCGGCTCCACCGGGGCCGGCAGCAACACGTAGCCGTTGAGGTCAAGCTCCTGCGCACCGGCGCCCGGAGCGACGGCGGGGTCCCCCGACACCTCACTGCCGGCGAGCGGAACAACCCGTTCAATCAGGCCATTCCTCAGATGGACATCCGCGCGTCCACCGTCCGCAAGGGTCGCCGAGCGTAGGACAAAGGTATTCTCAAAAACACTGGTCATACCACTACTGTAACTGGCATGATGTAATACATGTCACAGCCAATGATGCACAATTCCGAAGGGAGGTCCTCATGAGGGGACTAGCCGATCGCCGTGTACTGATTACGGGAGCAGCAGGGGGAATCGGTGCGGCCATTGCGCGCCGGTTGAGCGAAGAGGGGGCGGTTGTTGCCGTCACAGACCTCTTCGAGCCGGAGCTGGGCATCAAGGTGGGCTATGCCGGCAAGGCGGACATCTGCAGCTCGGCGGACATGGCACGGCTTGTCGGCGAGGTGAACGCCGCGATGGGTGGAATCGACGCCGTGGTCGCCGTCGCGGGCATCCAGGCTTCGGGCCCCACCCATGAACTGCCGGAGGAGACCTTCCGGAAGGTGCTGGACGTCAATGTGCTCGGGACGTTTCTGACCACGCAGGCGGTGATACCGCAAATGCTCCAACAGGGCTCGGGCACCATCCTGACGTTCGGCTCCACGGCGGCGGTGTGCGGCGCCCCCGAATTGGCCTCCTACGCGGCGGCAAAGGGCGCCATCCTGCAGTACACGCGCTCCATCGCCGTCGAGTACGCCTCACGGGGAATCCGGGCCAATTGCATCTGCCCCGGCGGGACGATGACACCCCTGCTGCGCCAGTTGAACGCCGAGCGCTCGGCGCCGGACCACTTCGCGGCCAAGCATCCCATCGGCCGCTATGCGGAACCCGACGAGATTGCCGCGGCCGCCGCTTTTCTGATTTCCGATGATGCCTCATTCGTTCTGGGCTCGGCCATGATGGTCGACGGCGGTTTCTCCGCCTCCTAGCCCACCACCGTTTTTCAAATCGTCTTAGGAAGGAAAACAGCATGACTGATGCTCTGACAAGGACAACTGCGCGAACAGCTGCCGGGACCACCCTGGCCGAGGGGCTGGAGTTGTTCCGCAAGATGAACCTGATCCGCCGCTTTGAAGAACGCGCCGCACGGCTGCGGGCCGCCGGCTTCATCCCCGGATTCCTGCATCCGTGCAGCGGCCAGGAGGCGGTCGCTGTTGGCGTCTCCGCCGCCCTGCGCAAGGACGATGTGCTGACCTCCAACCACCGCGGCCACGGCCACCTGCTGGGCCGCGGCGCCGATCCGGCGCGAATGTATGCGGAGCTGTTCGCCCGCTCCACGGGGTGCAACGCTGGCAAGGGCGGCTCGCTGCACATGATCGACGCCGATCTGGGCTTCCTCGGTGCCAATGGCATCGTCGGCGGCGGGATCCCCTTGGCCACGGGTGCGGCCCTGCAGTTGAAGCGCCGCGGCAGCGAGGCCGTGGCCGTGACGTACTTTGGCGATGGAGCCTCCAATGAGGGAGCCTTCCACGAGTCATTGAACCTCGCGGCGCTGTGGAAGCTGCCCGTGCTTTTTGTCTGCGAGAACAACCTCTACGGTGAATTCACCCGCCAGAGCGAGCACATGGTCCTGGACAATGTGGCCGACCGGGCCGCCGCCTACGGCCTCCCCGGCGTGGTTGTTGACGGCAATGACGTGCTGGCCGTCAAGAAGGTGGCCGAGGAGGCCGCAGACCGGGCGCGCAGCGGCGCAGGCCCGACCCTGATCGAGGCAAAGACCTACCGGCACAAGGGCCACTTCGAGGGCGACATGGCCCGCTACCGCCCCAAGGAGGAAGTGGAGGCCTGGCTGAAACGCGACCCGCTGCTGCTCTTCCCCGAGGTCCTCCGGGACGAACTGGGCGCCACCGATGCCGAGCTCGACGGCGTCCGGGAGTCCGTGGAGACGCAGCTGGACCGCGACATCGAATGGGCCAAGGAACAGCCGCACCCCACCCCGGAGGACGCGCTCCGCCACGTATACGTCGATTCCCACAACGGAAAGGCCCTCCGATGACCAACTTCACCTTTGCAGACGGCATCCGCCAGGCGATCGCCGAGGAAATGGACCGCGACCCGGCGGTCTTCGTGATCGGCGAGGACGTCGGCGAATCCGGCGGCGTCTTCGGTGTCACCAAGGGCCTGTGGGACCGCTTCGGCCCGGACCGGCTCTGGGACTCCCCCATCAGCGAGGAGGCCATCGTCGGCGCCGCCGTCGGGGCCGCCCTCGTGGGCGGGCGTCCGATCGCCGAAATCATGTTCAGCGACTTTTCGATGCTGGCCATGGACATGATCGTCAACCAGGCGGCCAAGACGCACTACATGACCGGCGGAAAGCTCAGCTCGCCGCTGGTGGTGCGGATGATCACGGGCACCAACGGATCCACCGGGGCCCAGCATTCGCAGAGCCTGGAATCGTGGTTCACCCACGTGCCGGGGCTCAAGGTGGTGGCGCCGTCGACGCCGGAGGACGCCAAGGGGCTGCTGAAGAGCGCCATCCGCGACCCCGATCCCGTGATGTTCTTTGAACACAAGGGCCTGTACACGGGCCGCGGCGGACCTGCCGGCGACGTCGTCGAGGTTGAGCCGATCCCCTTCGGCGTGGGCCGGATCCACCGCGAGGGCACCGATGTCACGGTGGTGTCCTACCTGAAGACAAAGGAGTACGCGATGGCCGCGGCCGAGGCCTTGGCCGAGGAAGGCATCTCCTGTGAGGTCTTCGACCCGCGGACACTGGTCCCCTTCGACTACGAGGGGCTGCGGGCGTCGCTGGAAAAGACGGGCCGGCTGCTCATCGCCCACGAGGCACCCGCCCGGGGCGGCTTCGGAGCGGAGATTGCCGCCTGGGCCGCCGAGAACTGCCACGATGTGCTGCGCTCCCCCGTGATGCGGGTGGGTGGGCACAACACGCCCATTCCCTATGCACCGGTCATGGAGCAGTTTGTCCTGCCGATGACCGAGCGCATTGCGGATTCAATCAGAACCCTTGTCAACAACCCGTCCCGTCAGCTGCAGTCACTCTAAGGAGGAAATAAATGGCAACCGAATACCCGCTGCCCAAATGGGGAGTCACCATGGAATCAGGAACCGTCGCGGAATGGAATGTCAGTGTCGGCGACATTGTCACGGAGGGCCAGGTGCTGGCGAGCATCGACACCGACAAGATCACAGTTGAGCTTGAGGCCCCGGTTCCCGGGGTTGTGGCGGCCCTGCTTGCCGGCGAGGGCGACGACGTCGAGGTAGGGGCCTCGATCATCACGATCGCGGCAGATCAACAGGACTACGATAGCTATCGAGCAAATCTGTAGCCCAGTCGGCATTGGAACATGCGGCGCACCGACTGGGTTGGACTTCTTCGCAGCACGTGTTCGACACAGGCGAAACAGCTGTTATCGCTCGTCAATTGCACAGATTGGAATTAGTCATGAATGAAAAGGGAGCGGTCGAAACCGAGTCCTCCTTCGTCGCAGTTGCACGGATTAGCCCCACCCAACAGGTAAGGGACCAACTCCTGGCTGCGATCCGCCGCAACGAATTCCCGCCCGGAACGCTGCTGCCTTCGGAACGGAAACTTTGCGAGGCGTTTGGCGTCAGCCGCGTCAGCATCCGCGAAGCGCTGGCCGGGCTGGAGGCCACAGGGCTCATTGAGATCCAGCATGGCAAGGGCGCACTGGTCCGCCAGGGCATCACCGGTGCATATGCCGGTCCCTTTGGGCTCTACCTGGAAATGCACCGCGATGAGCTCAGCGAGTTGCTGCGGGTTCGTGGAGCGTTGGATGGACTGGCCGCCGAATTGGCGGCGAACAACGGCGGTGCGGATGCTCTGACACTCATCCAGGGTGCCCATGATTCGTTCTCGGATGCGGCCAAGACGGCCTCCGATCCCGCCGAGCTTGCGGTGCTGGACGTTGCCTTCCACCGGTCCATCGCGTTGGCCTCCGGTGGAAGCCTGCTGCCGGACCTGCTGGCGGACCTGAACGGTGTGCTCACCGAATCCCGGGACATTCTGTTCTCCCAGGAGGGGCAGCTGCCCATCTCGGTGGCAGGCCACCAGCTGATCCTTGACGCCATCCTGGCCCACGACGGCGCCGCGGCGCATGAAGCGGCCGTGGGCCATGTGATGGGCATGCTCAAGTGGGTGGATGGTTTCCGCAGCGCGGGAATCAGCAGCTAGGGGGTCGTTCTCCGCAGAAGAAGGGCCCGTCACACTGGACGGGCCCTTCATCTGCGCCGGAATGCCTCTGCCGAACCGCTGCACCTGTTATTGGTAGACATGGCGCCGATGGGCCACCCGGACGACGGCGATCATGAGCAAGTCGTCTACGACGTCGTACAACACGCGGCAGGAACTCACGCGCCAGGCTCGGCGCGCAGCTCATCCAGGCTGACGCGGCCACCATCGTCCTCGGCCTTGGCGGCGCGGTATTCGGCCACGTCCCGCATCATTTCCAGCTGCTCCAGCAGCTCCAAGTCCTCCGGTCCGATCAACACGGCGGCGGGCTTGCCGTTCTTGGTGATCTGCACCCGCTCGTGCCCGTAGCTGGCCCGCCCCACGGCGTCGGCCAAGCCGTCGCCGAGGGCGCGGATGGTAACGGATGGTAACGGATGAGGTAATCGTGTTCATGGTTCCATGGTTGCCGTTGTATACACAATGGCAATAGATAACTAAGCGTACAAAATGCCGATGGTGGAGATTGCTTCTGCCAGGGCGCCGTGGGAACACTACTACTTCTTCCGAAGGACCCGCTTATGCGGCTTCCCTGCTGCCGTTGAGGAACTTGGCCCAGAACCGGTGCACGGTGATCGAGGCGAAGACGCCGGCCGTGGTGAAAGGATCCTCGTCGATGAACCGCCGGGCTTCGCGCTCATCGGCGGCCTCGACGACATAGAGCTGCCCCGTGCGCTCCACGCCGTCCTCGGCCAGGAGCGGGCCGCTCATGACAATGCGCGCCTGCAGCCCATCGACGTAGTCCCGATGGGCTTCAAGCACGCTGGCCCGCGCCTGGCCGGAATCCGGCGTGTCCAGGCAGTGGATGGCATAGAGCATGCTCAGGCGGACACCGCCGCATCAATGGCGATTTCCGACCCGGAAATGTAGCTGCTGGCGTTCGAGGCCAGGAACAGCACCAGCTGGGCCACGTCGTCGGGCTGGCCCACTTTGCCGGAGGGGATGGTGGCGGCCAGCCGGTCCAGCATGGCCGCGCCCCCTTCGATCATGGGGGTGTTGATGACGCCGGGGCAGATGGCATTGACGCGGATGCCGAACGGCGCCAGCTCATGCGCGGCGGCGCGGGACATGCCGCGCACCGCCCACTTGCTGGCCGCATAGGCGTGCGGCATGCCGCCGCCCACCAGTCCGGCCGTGGAGCAGGTGTTGATGATCGAGCCGCTGCCCTGTTCCTTCATCAGCGGGGCGAAAAAGTGCATCCCCAGGAACACGCCCGTCTGGTTGATGTCCACCACCCTGCGGAATTCCTCCGGTGTGGTGTCCAGCAGACCCTTCTGGAGCCAGACGCCGGCATTGTTGACCAGAATGTCCAGCCGGCCGTAGCCCTCCCGCACCGAGGCCACCAGTTCCTCCCATGCGGCGGCATCCGTGACGTCCAGAGCGTGGAATTGGGCCAGATCGGCGCCAATCTCCGCCGCGATGGCGGCCCCCTCCGAGCCCGGCAGGTCCACCAGCACCACGCGTGCCCCGTTGCGGGCGAGCAGTCTGGCCTCCGCCTCGCCCTGGCCGCCCCGGGATCCGGCGCCGGTAATGACAGCGATCTTTCCCGCCACTGCACTCATGCCTCTACCTGCTCTCGTTGGCCGCAGCAGGCGGCCGGGAAGAATTCCTCGATCCGCCGCACCGCGGTGTCTGGGTTTCCATCGCTGGGGACCACCTCAAAGGTCAGGGTCCCACGCCATTCGTGCTCGTCAAGGACTCCCCGCAGATAGGCGAAGTCGATCTCCCCCACGCCGGGTTCGTGCCGGCCCGGAACCCCCGCAACGTCCACCCGCGCCAAATATGGCAGTGCAGCGATGAGGTGTTCGGCCAGCCGTCCGGTGCCGAGCTGCTGGTGGAAGGCGTCAAAGACCACCCGTACATTGGGATGGTCCACGTCCCGCGCCACGTCGATGACGGACTGGGCGCCGGTCCACAGGTACCCCGGCAGGTGGACATCGTTCAGGTGCTCCAAGACGAGCACCACCCCGGCCTCCGCGGCCAGCGGCGCCAGTTCGGAGACGGCATCGACGCACGCCGCGTGCAGCACGGCGGGAGGAAGGTTGGGGCTGGGCACCACGATGCCGCCGGGGCGGATCGCGTTGGAGAACAGGTGCAGCTGCCGCGCCCCGACCCGCACGGCGCAGGCCAGGGATTCCTTGACCTCGTTGATGAAGGCGGTCCGCTGGGCGGGGTCGCAGGCGGAGAAGGCCCGGTTTCCGAAGAAGCCGTTGATGCCAATGCCCGCCTCCGCCGCGGCGCGGGCGATTTCGTCGATCTCCACGGTGCGCCAGTCCCACAGGTCGACCAGGTCGAACCCTGCGGCCGCCGCCGCGCGGACCCGCTCCGGCATCGGCAGCTGGTCCCACATGAAGTGGATCGACACCGAGCGCAGCATGCGGGGTTCTGCCACGGCAGTCACAGGGACACCATGGCCCGTTCGGATTCCGGAACGGTGACGCAGCGGCCGCGGCCGTAGGGAACCACTGCCTCCTGCGCCGCGTCAAAGACCACCTCGCCGCGGGAAACCGTCATCACGGGCCAGCCGCGCAGGTTCCAGCCCTCGTACAGGCAGGTTCCCTTGCCGTCGTGCTCGACAACGCGCTCCTCATCCAGGTCAACCACCACCAGGTCGGCGTCGGAGCCGACGGCGAGCGCCCCCTTCTGGGGGTACAGGCCAAAGCGCTTGGCCGGGTTGTAGGAGTTCAGTTCAACCAGCCGGGACAGGGACATGCCGCGCTCATGGACGCCGAAGTGCAGCATGAGCGAGAGCTCCCACGGGAAACTCACGACCCCCGGCTTTTCCTTCCAGAGATCCCCGCCGTTCTTTTCGAACGGGACATGGTCGGTGCCCAGGGTGCCGACGCCGCCGCCCAGCACGCCCTCCCACAGGCCCTCCAGCTGCTCGCGGTCGCGCAGCGGCGGGGAGATCTTGGCCGTGGCCGTCAGGTCCGGGTCGTAGGCGGTCCGCGTCAGGTAGTGCGGGCACGTCTCAACCGTCACGTCGACGCCGCGCGCACGCGCCTCGCTCGCCATGACCGGCCCCTTGGCGGCGGTGGTGTGGACGATGTACAGCGGGCAGCCGGTGATCTCGGAGAAGCGGATCATCCGCGCAATGGCCTCCTCTTCGACGAAGACGGGGCGCGATTCCGTGTACGCCGCGAGGTCCTGGCGCCCGGTGGCGACCATGTCCTTCTTCAGCAGCTGGACCAGCTCGGTGTTCTCGCAGTGCACGGAGACCACGCCGTTGGGCAGTTTGGCGGCTTCCCGCATGGCACCAAAGATCCAGGAATCGGTGGAGGAGACGATGCCGATCGGGTTCCCGGGCTCGTAGCCCATGTGGCATTTGAACGATTGCACGCCCGTGACCCGCGCGATTTCCGCGATCTCGCCGACGTGCTCCTCGCGCTGGATGCCGAAGTGGAAGCCAAAATCGACGACGGCGTTCGACTCGCCCCGCTCCCGGCGGTCCTTGTAGAAGGGAATGTAGGAACCGTCCATATTGCGGATGAACAGCAGGATGGTGGTCACCCCGCCGCGGGCGGCGGCGGCCGTTTCGGTGCGCATATCGTCGTCGTACCCGTAGTTGACGCCCAGGTGGCAGTGCGGGTCGATGACCCCGGGCATGACGACCTTCCCGCCGACGTCGACGGTCCGCACCGCGTCGTCAAAGGCGGCAGCGTCGCCGATGGCTGCAATGCGGCCATCCTTGATGGCTACGGCACCAAACTGTTCACCCGCGTGGTCGACCAGCCGTGCATTCTTCAGAACCAAATCAAACTTCATAGCCCTTTGACCTTTCGATGTCTGCGATCCGCCGTACGATGCCGCTCCACTGGCTGGCCCCCACTGTAACCGGTGCCCGGCGGCCCAGGCCGCGTGCCCACACCGCGGTGTGTCCCAGGCGGCGGGCGGCTTCCAGATCGATCCCGCCGGGCGGGGCGGACAGGTCCATCACCAGCGACTTGGGCGGCAACAGCGCCAGCGTTGCGGCGTCGACCACTGAGGTTGGCACCGTGGAAAACAGCATGGAGACCTTCGGTGCGATGTCGTGGATGTCCTCCAGCGGGTGCGGAATGCAGCCGGCGGCGAGCGCATCGGCGCGCTGCACCGGATTGCGTGCCGCCAGATGGACCCGTGCCCCCAGCAGGACGAGCGTGCGGGCCAGGATCCGCCCGATGTTGCCGTGTCCGACGACGAGGACGTCGCTGTTGTGGATGGTGGTGTCCGTGTTGGCAATGATCTGCCCCAGCGCGCCCTCCACAATGGCCGGTGCCCGCAGCAGCATCAGTTCGACGTCGTGCTCGTATTCGCTGAAGCCGATGCCATGGGTGCCCGCGGCCGCCTTCAGCGCCTCATTGGGCCAGCCGAGGATGATCGTGGCCCCGGGGGCCATCACGGACAGCAATGCCTCGTCGGGAATGATCGGCTCCAGCGACTCAGGCGCGAACAGCGTCCCATCCAGCGCCTGTCCGGGGATGGGGAAGAGCGCGTAGTCCGCGCCATTGAGGGCCTCCTTGGCCGAGGCCGCCAGATCCACCCCGGCAATCCCACCCTCGGGCCAGGGGAAGCCGTAGGCGCTGACCGCCGCCCCCGTGGTGGCGGCGAGCCGGGCAATTTCCGCCTCCCTTTCATCCCCGCCGACGACTGCTATCTTCCGGTTCACGAGCTGCATTCACTTCCTGCTTTCTAACCACATGCAAACGAATGAGATGGTGCGATGTTACTGGCGGACGGATTCCAGAAGCTGGTCCCTCGTGGTGCCGGACAGCCCCAGGGCTGCGGCATCCAACCCGGAGGCCAGCAGATCGCCGCCCACCGCCGTCGAGCCCAGCGTCAGCAGCGCCTCGGCCACGGGAACGGGCGTGCCGGCGATGCGTGCCAGCTCGACAAAGGGCAGCAGCCCAAACGCCAGATCCTCCTGGTAGTACCGGTGGGCGAAGGAATCCGGCGCCATAATGGCCGCATTCGCCGTGCCGCCCCTGATCGCCGCCACCGTGTCTCCTGCCCGTGCCGCAACGGGATCCACGGTGCCGATCTCGTCCATTTCGGCCACCAGGGAAGGCAGCTCATGGCCAAAGGCCCGCGCCACGGCGAGCCGCTCGGCGTCGAGCTGTTCCAGCACCCGGCCGACTCCCTCGGTCATGCCCTCCACATAGAACGTGAAGTCCCCACCCGACGCCTCAACCCAGGCCGCGCCCAGGATGGCTCCGGGCGGGTGCAGCACCAGGTTGACGTTGGACAGGCTCGACGCCAGCACGTCCGGGACCTCCTTGCAGCCCGGGAACAGGCGTTTGGCCCATTCCACGGCCGCGGCGCCGCCCGGCAGGGCAGCCACCCGGACCTGCGCGGCGCGGCCGGTGGTGTTGACCACTCCCGCATCATTGACCCGCGCCACGTACGTCAGCGTGGAGAACTCCGCCACCGGCGGCAGCTGAACGCCCGCCTTGGCGAAGACGGTGCGCAGGTGCAGCGCTCCCCCGGTGTGGCCGGGGTTCAGGACCACCGGGACCTGGCAGCCCACGGCTGCCAGGTCGGCGAAGAGCCTGCCGTGGACGATGCTGGGAAGGCAGATGACCACCGCTTCGGCCGCATCCAGCGCCTCCGCCAGATCCGAGGTGATGCGCTTGGGCTGGGCCAGGCCCTCGCCAAACACGCCGCGGTGCAGCACGCCCCCGTTCGCCTGGTGGACGGCGAGCTTGGCGGGATTGCGGTTCCACAGGACGACGTCGTGCCCGGCCTGTGTCAGTTCCACCACCGCGGAGAGGCCGCCGCCGCCGGCGCCCAGGACGGCGATGGTCATACCGCGTACCTGGCCAGCTTCTCGCGGTCCACCTCGATGCCCAGTCCCGGTCCCTCGGGGGCGAAGACCCGGCCGTTCTCAAACTTGAACGGCTCGACGACGAGATCGTCCAGGTAGTAGATGCCGGCCGTCTTGGGCCCGGGGGCACCTTCCGGAGTGGACACCGGGCAGACACTGGGCAGCGTTGCGATCTTGGTGGCGCTGGCCAGGTGCAGGTTGGCCGCGTTGCCAATGCCCGTTTCGATGGAGCCGCCGATGTCGGCGTACATGCCCAGATGCCCGGCGATGTCCCCCACCTGGCGGGCCTTGAACAGGCCGCCCGGCTTGGTGACGTAGAGCGAAATGCAGGCCGCGGCGTCAAGGGCGTTGAGCTCCAGAATGTCCTGCACCGTCCAGGCCGACTCATCGGCCATCACGGGCGAGTCGATCCGTGCCGCAACCTTGGCCAATCCGGCCGCACCCATGACGGGCTGCTCGCACAGCAGGATGTTGAACTCCTCCTGCCGCCGGGTCACGGCCACGGCCTCCGACACGGAGGCGTAGCCCTCGTTGCCGTCGACGCGGATCTTGATGTCATCGCCCAGGCGCCGGCGCAGTTCCCGCACCAGTGTGACGTCGCGTTCCGGGTCCAGGCCCGTCTTGCACTTGATGGTGAGCGCACCCTCGGCCACGGCCGCCTCGGCCTCGGCGTAGCACTTGTCCAGGTCCATGATGCCCAGCGAGTGCGCCACCTCGATCGAGTTCTTGTGCGCACCGCCCAGCAGCGTGCTCACCGGCACGCCGAGGGCCTTGCCGGCGGCGTCGTAGCAGGCAATGTCCACGGCTGCCTTGGCGTAGGGGTGGCCCTTGATGACCTTGTCCATGGCCTCGTGGATGAGGGAGATGTCCACCGGGTCCATGCCCTTGATGGCCGGGAGCAGGTGGGTCTCAATGACCAGCCGCACGGTCTCCGGGGATTCGCCGTAGTACCGCATGTGCGATCCGCCCCAGGTGGCCCCGGCCGGGGACTCGCCCCAGCCAACGATGCCCTCATCCGTCTCGAGCTCGATGATGGCGGTGTGGCCGATGGGGGTGGACATCTTGGATGCCCAGTTGTGCTCGCGCCGCGGTGGCAGGCGAACAAGATGGACTTTGATGTCTGTGATTTTCATGTCGTTCCCTTTGCTACAGGTAGAGAGGAAGAAGGTTTTGGCCACAGCGGAAAGCGCTGGGGCGGTGGGTGTCAGACGGAGATGTCGAAGAGTTCGATCTCGTTGCCGTCGGGATCTTCGATGTAGACGGTGTGGCCGTAGGGGCCGGGGCCGGGGCCGCGGATGATGCGGTGGTCCCCCGCGCGGGCCCGTTCGGCAATGGCGTCGATGCCGCGGGACCGGAAGCACAGGTGCTCAAGGGTTGAGGCGGCGCCGGTGAAGTCAGGACCACCCTCCACCAGGGCCAGGCCCTGGTGCGTGGCGACGAACTTCCGGCCGTCGCGGAAGGCCTCGCGCTTGCGCTCATCGAAGCCCAGCACGTCGAAGTAGAACCTCTCGGAGGCCTCCAGATCCTTGGTTTCAAGGAGCAGGTGGTGCAGTCCGAGCGCCTGGGGCCGGCCGCTGTGTTCCAACCAGTCGGCCACCTCCTCCTCGTCGGCCACAACGCCCAGGTACTGCGCCCAGACCGCCTGTGCCGTATCGATCCATTCGGGCCGGACGGCCGCGATGCCATCGGTGACGGCGACGACGTCGTAGTCGCGCAGGTAGGCCTCGCGCAGCGTCGTCTCCACACAGGCATTGGCCGTCACGCCGGTCACGAACAACGTCTTGACCCCCAGCATGCGCAGGAGTGCGTCCAAGCGGGTTTCATAGAAGGCGCCAAAGCGGTGCTTCACGACGACGTAGGTCGGATCGTCGATGAGGTCCGCGACCTCGTCGACGAACGCGGCATCCCACGAACCGGAAATGGCCGACACCCGGGCCCGCTTGGCGGTGTGGGAGGCCAGGACCTTGGCGTCCCGGGAGGCGTCCTGCTCCAGATGGACCTGCTGGGTCCAGATCACCGGAAGGCCGGCGGCCTTGAACTGCTCGGCCAGGCGGCGGATCGATTGCATGGCCGCCTGGGCCGGTGCGATGTTGACGCCGGAGAGTCCAAGGGTTCCTTCGGGATGGACAAAGGCGTTCTGGGGGTCGATGACCAGCAGTGCCGCTGATTCCCTCGCCAGCCCCGCCAGCGCGCTCATATGTCTGTCCTGTCGACACTGAGGACGCCAGCCCGCGCCCAGTTCTCCAGCGCGTATTCGGAGATCGCCACGTGCAATCCCTCCGCCTTGGCGCCCGCGTGCTCCACCATGGCGTCGGTGACGGCCTTGGTCAGCGCTCGTTTCTGTTCAAGGGTCCGCCCCTCAAACATATGGATTTCAATGAACGGCATGGAAATAGCCCCTTTGCTACTCGATGAATCAGACCCGAATTCTTCGACCTTTGCGGGCTTTTCTTTGGCTCCACAAAGGCCCTTGACTTCGCTGTTGAATGGATCCAGCATTGACCTCAGGTGCAACATATCACACGTCATGCCAGTGGGGAAGAGTTGTAATTCCGCCCCCGGCAGTGCGCACCAATCAAAGACCTACGGCACTCCAACCGGAGTGCCGCACCTTCTTTTCGAAACACTGTCCGGTGTCGACAGCCTCGACCCAAACGGATTGAAAAGGACCAAAAATGAAGGTTTCAAACGTCTTTACCTTCGTCGCCTCGGCGGCTGTCATCGCGCTCGGCGCAACGGCCTGCGGCAGCGCCGCCGCCTCCGGACCGTCCACCGCCAACCCCCAGACGGCCTCCATCCTGATGAACTACTTCGCCCAGGCCGAGCAGGGCGGCTACTGGGACGCCATGGAAAACCAAACCGGCAAGGACGCGGGTTTGACGCTTCAGGTCCAGCAGGGCGGCCCGGGCATCCAGACCATCCCGCAGGTGGCCGCCGGCAAGGCGGACTTCGGCATCGCCAACGCCGACGAGGTGATGGTGGCCCGCAAGAACGGCCTGCCGATTGTGGCGGTGGCCGGCGCCTACGACACCAATCTTTTCTGCATGATGTCGCACAAGGAACAGGGCATCACCGAGTTTTCCCAGCTCAATGGCCACCAGGTGTCCAGGCGGCCCGCCCCCTACTTCGATTTCCTCAAGAGCCACTTCCAGCTGGACGGCATCGAGGAGATCAACTTCACCGGGTCGCTGGCGGACTTCAAGCGCAACACCAACCTGATCCAGCAGTGCTTCGTCACCTCGGATGTTTTCAAGGCCTCACGCGAGGGTGTTGACATCAACGTCCTCAGCGTTGCCAAGGACGGCGGCTACAACCCCTACGGCCTGCTGCTCTTCACCACCGACAAGGTGGTCAAGGAAAAGCCGGAGCTGGTGAAATCCGTCGTTGCGGCATCCATCACCGGGTGGAAGAACTTCCTGGCCGACCCCGCCGCCGCCAAGACCGCGGTTCTGGCGGCCAACAAGGACACCGACCCGGCGATCTTCGATGCCTCGGCCAAGACCATCAAGGACGGCAACTACCTGGGCTCCTCCATCGGCACCATGACCGACGAGCGCTGGAGCACCCTGCGCGACCAGCTGGCCTCCATTGGCCAACTCCCGGCGGATTTTGATCCCAAGACCGCCTACACCAACGCTTTCCTGCCCAAATAGCCGAGGGCGCTGGGGTATTGACATCACCACCAAACACCACCAGCCTTGTAGTACATGTCACACATCAGTCCAGTTGAGTCGACACAGACCCTGATTCAGAGGGTGGATATGTAGAGCGCCTGCACACCAGGGGTCCTTGGATGCAAGCCAGACTGCAACGGCGCGGTACCTGAAGGAGAGCCATCCATGATGAACCAAAAACACATCGACGTGGTCGGTGCGTCCAAGACATATCCAAATGGAACGATTGCACTACAACCCGTTGATCTGCAAATTGGCAAAGGGGAATTTGTTTCGCTGCTGGGCCCCTCCGGCTGCGGAAAATCCACGCTGCTGCGCATTATCGCCGGCCTGTCGACACCGTCCACCGGGCAGGTCACCATTCCGGAGGGCGACCGGCGCGCCTTTGTCTTCCAGGATGCGACGCTGCTGCCCTGGCGGACGGTGGCCCGCAATGCCAGCCTCATTTGCGAGCTGGAGGGGATCGACAAGGCGGAGCGGGCCGAGCGCGTCACCGCCGCGCTGAAAATGGTGGGGCTCGAGGGGTTCGAAAAGGTCTACCCCCGAAACCTCTCGGGCGGCATGAAAATGCGCCTGTCGCTGGCCCGGGCCCTGGCCCTCCAGCCCGAGCTGTTCCTGATGGACGAGCCCTTCTCGGCGCTCGATGAAATCACCCGCGAGGTCCTCCAGGACGAGCTGCTTCGCATCTGGCAGTCCAAGGGGTTCACGTCCGTCTTTGTCACCCACAACCTTTACGAGGCCATCTACCTCTCCAACCGCGTTGTGGTGATGTCCGCACGCCCCGGACGCATTGAACGCGTCTTCGACGTCCCGTTCTCGTATCCACGAACTCCGGAGCTGCGGCTGACGCCGGAGTTCACGGCTCTTAGCGTTGAAATTTCCGATTGCCTGCGGGGAGGAGTGCACGCATGACCATCCAGATCGCCAAACCAGTATCCAAAGCCGGCACCGAGGTGAGCACCAAGGCCGTGGCCGGGAAATCTAAGCCGTTCCTGAAGGCCGCCCTGCCGCCGGCAATCGTCCTGGTCCTGTTCCTGGCCGCCTGGTCGATCGTCGCCAGCACCATCTACGGCGACCGCAACTATCTGCTGCCCCGCCCGGAACAGGTGCTGCAGGCCATCCTGGACAACCCCGACACCCTGTGGCAGGGCATCCGGATCACCTTCTTCGAGGCCACTGCGGGATTCGTCCTGGCCATCGTCGTTGGTTTTGCCGGCGCCATCATCATGAGCCAGTCCAAGATGCTCGAACGCAGCCTCTACCCCTACGCCGTGCTGCTCCAGACGGTGCCCGTGGTGGCCGTCGCCCCGATCATCGTCCTGTGGTTCGGCTACAACCAGAGCGCCGTCATCGTCATCGCGTTCATGATCGCCGTCTTCCCCATCCTGAACAACACCCTGCTGGGCCTGCTCTCGACGGATCGGAACCACAAGGACCTCTTCCGCATGCACCACGCCAGCCGGACCACCGAATTCCTCCAGCTGCGGCTCCCCAGTGCGCTGCCGAACATCTTCGCCGGACTTCGCGTGTCGGCCGGCCTTGCCGTGGTGGGCGCCATCGTTGGTGAATTCATCATTGGCAGCGGCGGCGAGGAAGGCGGACTGGGCGTCAAGGTTCTCTTCGCCCAGTCGCGCCTGGCCACCGGGCTCCTCTTCGCCGAGGTCCTGGCAGCGACCCTGCTGGGCTTCTTCTTCTTTCTGGTCGTGACGTTTGTGGGGAACCGTCTGATCAAGCAGTGGCATGAATCAGCGTTGAAGGACGATGCCTAGGCCTGGGTCCAGGCACCAAGACCGCATCACCTTCATCAACGTCATCAACCAACTAGGTTCTTCTGAAAGGCATTCCCCCATGAGAGTTAAGGTCTTCGCCGGCGCCATCGCATCCGCCGCCGTCATCGCATTGGGCGCCACCGGCTGCGGCAGCGCTGCCGCCTCCGGACCGTCGTCGTCGGCTCCGCAGACGGCCACCGTCTTGATGAACTGGTTCGCCCAGGCCGAACAGGGCGGCTATTGGGACGCCATGCAAAACCAGACGGAGAAGGCGGCAGGGGTGACCCTGAAGGTCCAACAGGGCGGTCCCTCCATCCAGACCATCCCACAGGTGGCCGCGGGCCAGGCGGACTTCGGCATCGCCAACGCCGACGAGGTGCTGGTGGCCCGCAAGAACGGTCTGCCGATCGTGGCCGTGGCCGCGGCCTACGACACCAACCTGCAGTGCATCATGTCGCACAAGTCCATCGGCGCCACCGATTTCTCCGGCCTGAACGGCCACCAGGTCTCCCGGGTCCCCAGCCCCTACTTCGACTACCTCAAGTCCCACTTCAAGCTGGACAAGGTGGAGGAGATCAACTTCACCGGCTCACTGGCGGACTTCAAGCGCAACGACAACCTGGCCCAGCAGTGCTTCGTCACCTCCGATGTCTACAACGCCGGCAAGGAGGGCATCGACGTCAACGTCCTCAACGTGGCCAAGGACGGCGGCTACAACCCCTACGGCCTGCTGCTCTTCACCACCGACAAGGTGGTCAAGGAAAAGCCGGAGCTGGTGAAGTCCGTGGTCAAGGCCTCGGTCGCCGGCTGGAAGAGCTTCCTGGCCGACCCCTCCGCTGCCAAGACGGCCATCACGGCCGCCAACAAGGAGACCGATTCCGCCACCTTCGACGCCTCGGCCAAGACCATTAAGGACGGCAACTACCTGGGCGGCTCCATCGGCACCATGACGGACGAGCGCTGGAGCACGCTGCGCGACCAGCTGGCCTCCATTGGCCAGGTCCCGGCGGGCTTCGACGCCAAGACCGCATACACCAACGCCTTCCTGCCCAAATAACCTGCACAGCCCCGGGCCATGCCAGACGCGGCATGGCCCGGGGCACCTGCACTTCCCCGCCACCCAACCCACGAAAGCGGCCGACCCATGACTGCAACATTCGCCCCCCGCGGCTCTTGGACCCCCGTGGACTTTGATTCCACGCTCCAGCCGTTCCTGTCCGCCAGCGCCGACGCCTTGGCCAGCTACGACCCCGCCACGGGTGGCCTGGTGGCCCGTGTGGCCACGTCCACCCTGGGACAGGTCGATGAGGCCGTCGAGAGCGCCGAGCGCGCCTTCCGCAAATCCTCCTGGCGCAATGATGGTGCGCTGCGCGCCCGGGTCCTGTTCCGCTGGGCGGAACGGATGCGCCAACAGAGCGAGGCGCTGGCCGAGCTGTTGACCCGCGAGCAGGGCAAGACCATTGGCCAGGCCCGCGGCGAGGTGCTCAGCAGCATCAGCATGATCGAATACAACGCCGGCCAGGCGCGGGCCATCTACGGCCGGTCCGCGGCACTCAAGGAGGGCGTGCACGGTGTGGTGCTGCGCGAGCCCGTGGGCATCGTTGCCGCCATCACGCCGTGGAACTACCCGCTCAACCTCACCATCCGGGCCGTGGCGCCGGCGCTGGCGGCGGGCAACGCCGTCGTCGTCAAGCCGGCCAGCCTGACCCCTGCCATCGTCATCGCCGCCCTGGCCCTGCTGGCCCAGGATGACGACCTGCCGGACGGCATCGTCCGCGCCGTGGTCGGCTCGGGAGCCACCGTCGGCGACCGCCTGGTGACCCACGACGGCGTGAACATGATTGCGTTCACCGGGGACTCCGCCACGGGCATCGACGTGATGAAGCGCGGTGCGGACAGCCTCAAAAAGGTCTCGCTGGAACTAGGCGGAAAGTCGCCCAACATCGTCTTTGCCGATGCCAACCTGGACAAGGCGCTCATCGGAGCCGAAAACGCGATCTTCTCCTCGGCCGGCCAAATCTGCACGGCCGGCAGCCGGCTGCTGCTGGCGGACAGCATCCACGACGAATTCGTCGAACGCCTGGCCGCACGGGCACGCGAGATGCGCGTGGGCGACGGCCTGGACCCTGCCACCGAGATGGGCCCGCTGGTCTCCGCGGGCCACCAGGCAACCGTGTGGGACTATGTGGAGATCGCGAACGCGGAGGGCACGGTGGTGGCCGGCGGCCAGGCGCTGGAGGGCGGCGGCTATGACCAGGGGCATTTCGTGGCCCCCACCATCGTCACGGACCTGCCCGCCGGGTCGCGCCTGCTCAATGAAGAAGTCTTTGGGCCGGTCCTGGCCGTGCAGAAATTCAGCACGGAGGAGGAAGCCATCCAGATCGCCAACAGCACGGAGTTCGGCCTGGCGTGCGGCCTGTGGACGACGGACCTTGACCGCGCCTGGCGCGTGGGCCGGGCCGTTGAAGCGGGCACCATCTGGATCAACACATACCACCACTTCTACGGGGAAATGGAGGTCGGGGGGTTCAAGAAGTCCGGCATCGGCCGCCAGCAGGGCGTGGAGGGATTGCTGGAATTCACCGAAACCAAGCACCTGAACTTCGATTCGAATCCGACGTTCTGGTAGATCCGCCGGACAAATAGGAAGCGCCCCGCTGGTTGGACCAGCGGGGCATTTCCATGTGGTCTCAGTCGCCCCAGTTGACCAACTCGAGGATGGTCCCCCACGGGGTGCGCACAAACGCGTTCGACAGACCGGGCGTGGCCCCTTCCAAAAACGTGACGGGCTCCCCCATCACCACCACCCCCGGCATCTGCCGCAGGACCGCAAGCGTGGCCCGAAGGTCCGGGGTCTGCATCGCCAGGTGGCTGGCCCCCACATCCATGGCGGCCGGCTGCTCTGCGCGGGATTCCCCGCTCCACCACTGCAGGAGTTCGAGCCGGCCACCGGCCATTTCGAGCATCACGGCCTCAAACTCGGCCGCCCGGTTGGCGCCGATCCGCTGCATCGAGCCGCCCTCGGGGTCGCGGATGCGGTCCAGGCGGAACACCACCGTGGCGCCGAACGCCTCGACAAAGAACGCCGTCGCCTGTTCAAGATCCGGCACACAGAGGCCAACGTGGTCCAGCCGCACGGTCGGTGCGGCGCTCACGCTTCGATCCTGAAGAGGCTGTCGGTGTCCGTCACATCGGACAGCAGCCGGGTGCCGGAGTCTTCGACGACGATCATGTCCTTGATCTGCATGCCGAAGCCAAATCCGCTGCGGTAGACCAGCGGTTCCATCCCCAGCACCATCCCCGCCTCCACCTTCTCGTTCGAGTAGGGACCAAAGTACGGGGCCTCATGCAGGTTGGTGCCGATCGAGTGGGCCACGAAGGAGATGGCGGGCAGCCCCAGTTCATCGAACTTTGACCTGAACACGTCATAGACCTCCCGCGAGCTGGCTCCCGGGCGGATCGCCTCGAAGACCTGGTGCTTGCAGTCGACAAGGTTCTGGTAGACGCGCTCCGCCTCCGCCGGCGGTTCCCCGACGACGGCGGTCCGGCAGACGCCGGCCTGGTAGCCGTCAATGACGGAGAAGATCTCCACCCGGCAGACGTCCCCGGGCAGCAGGATCCGGTTGGTGGGTCCGACATTGGGCAGCTGGCTGCGCTCCCCCGTGGCAACGATCATGAGCTTGAATTGCTGGGCGCCCTGTTCATAGACGCTGCGGGTCAGTGCCGCCGCAATGTCCATCTCGGTGGATCCGGCGCGCACTGATTCAAACGAGGTCTTGATGGCCGTATCGGAGATCCGGGCCAGCCGTTCAAGCAGGGCGAGCTCGTCCGGCGTCTTGATTTGCCGCGCACTCGTCAACAGCGCATCGGCCGCGACAAAATCCAGGCCGGGAACCAGGGCGGCAATTTCGGCGTGGTCGGCAAAGGAGAGGTAGGAAAGCTCCGTGCCCACGCGCGCCGATTCCAGGCCCCAGTCCGTGAGCAATTCGGCGAGGACCACCATGGGCCGTTCGACGAATTCCTTCCAGATCCGGATCTCCGCGTCCTTTTCGGCCCGGCGGACGGTGGTCTCCTCCATGTCGATGCAGACAATGGCGCTGCGGCCGTCCCCATGCAGGACCGTCGCGGCATGGCGCCAACGCATCAGCGGCTGCGAGGGGATCACATACCCCGCGGTGTAGGCCACGTTTTCCGGGGAAAGACACACCAGCGCGTCCAAACCCTTTTCTGCCATCATGGACCGTAACCGGTTCCCAACGTCCTGCTGCATGATTTCTCCTAGTCTGAAAAGCGGCACTTACAAACTGGTCTTACAACAGATATCCTATAAGCATTGCAGTTCTGAGGCGAGTACAAATCCGAAGATCACAAGGTGAGGAAAACTGTTGAACCATCCTGTAGACCGCGAAACCACCGCAACCACACTCATTGAAAATCTTCAGTTCATTGTCACGGCGAACCGGAGTGACGAGGTCATCCGCAACGCCGCGGTACTGATCAGGGACGGCGTCATTGCCGACATCGGACCCACCTGGGAGGTCCACGCCAGGCTGGCCGGCGCCAGCGTGGACAAGACCATTGACGGGTCCATGCTCGGGATGACGCCGGGGTTCATCGATACCCACGTGCACCTGTCCGAAACCCTCAGCCGGGCCGTCTTTCCCGACGTGCTGGCCACCCGGGCCTGGGTGTTCCACTGGGCCAAACCGTTCTACGCCCATGTTGACGAGGCCGACGAGCGCACCAGCGTGCTGCTGGGGACCGCGGAGATGCTGCGCAGCGGCACCACCTGCTTCCTGGACATGGGCGCCCAGAACGACGCCGGGCTGACCGCCAGGGCCGCCGGCCAGATCGGCATCCGCGGCATTGTGGGCCGCCACGCCGCCGACATCCGCCCCACGGAGATCCCGGCCGGCTGGTCCGATGAAATGATGGACCACCATTTCTTCAAGAACTCCACCGTCGCCCTGGACGCCCTCAAGAGCAGCGTTGAACAGTGGAACGGCTACGCCGACGGTCGGATCCGCTGCTGGGTCAACATCGAGGGCAAGGAGCCATGCAGCCTTGACCTCCACATCGGGGCGCGCGAGCTGGCCGCCGAGCTCGGCGTCGGGACCACTTACCACATCGCCACCAGCATGGAGGAGGCGCAGGTCAGCCAGAAGCGGCACGGTGTCTGGCCCATCAGCCGCATCGCCCGCAACGGTGGACTCGGCTCGAACCTCGTCCTGGCGCACGCCGTCGCCGTCGCCGATGAGGAGGTGAAGATGCTGGCCGACCACCACACCTCCGTGGCCTTCTGCCCCTCCAGCTCGCTCAAGCTCGCCAAGGGTGCAGCCGACATCGGCAAGTACCCGGAGATGATCGAGGCCGGTGTCACGGTGGGGCTGGGGACCGACGGCGTCTCCGCCGCCGGCAACCTCAACCTGCACCGGCAGATCCACATCGTGGCGGGCCTGTTCAAGGATGCCCGCCGGGATGCGACGCTGGTGGGGGCGCGCCAGGCGATCCGGATGGCCACCATCGACGGCGCCAAGGCCCTCGGCTGGGACGATGCGATCGGCTCGCTGGAGGTCGGCAAGCAGGCGGACCTGGTGCTGTTCGATATGAACCACCACGAGTGGACGCCCTACGCCGATCCCGAGCAGGCTCTGGTGTACTCGGCCAGCACGGCCAGCATCGCCCAAACCTGGGTGGCCGGCAAGGCCGTCTTCAAGGACGGCCGCGTGACGGCGATCGATGAGACGGCGCTGCGGGCCGAGGCCCGTGAGCGGGCCGCCCGGATTGTGTCCCGTGCGGGACTGGGCATCCACGTTCCCGTGACCACCACCCTGTACGACTAACCGGCAACGTCCACGGGTGCGGGCCGCCGGCGGCCCGCACCCGTGGCAGCGCCTCCCCTTAGAGGGCCAGCCGGTGCACCACCACCGGGGCGCCGAGCGGGCGCACCAGCCACGACGACGACGCCCCCGGGTAGGCGCGGCGGGTCACGGCCGCGCCGTCGGACGTGAACGTCTCCAGCAGCGAGCCGTCCACCAGGATCCGTCCGCCCCGGGCCAGCTCGGCCACGACCTCTTCACCGGCACCGGTGGCGAACACCAGCTGCACCGCACCGTCGGACACCACCTCAAAGGCGCGCTCGGCGGACGGCACGGCGAAGTCCTGCCCGCCGGCGAAAAGTTTCCCGGCCCGCAGGGTGGCCACCTCGGCCACCGGCTGCGAGCGCAGCACCCCGTCGCCGAAGGAGAGCTCGCGGGCATAGGTCAGCGCTCCGGCCCAGCCGGCCGTGGCCACCTCGGCCGCCGGCCGGGATTCATCCCAGCTCCAGCCCCACAGCAGGGTGCGCGGTTCCTCCGCCGAGGCCGCGAGCACCTGTGGAGCGTAGAAATCGGCACCCGTGTCCACGCGGCCGCCGCCCTGGGGCAGGAACTTCAGGCCCGCACCGCCTTCGCTGAGGTCCCCATACAGGTAGGCCACGCCGTCCAGCCGGTGGGTGCCGCCGTCGTTGTGCCACAGCGCCACGGAGAGGACCCACTGGCCGTCCACGTCGAACAGTTGCGGGCATTCCCAGATGTTGGCGGCCGCGTGCGCCCCGGCGACACCGCTGCCGCCGGCCAGCAGCGGGCCCAGGTACTC
This sequence comes from Pseudarthrobacter sp. P1, assembly GCF_050156935.1. Lineage (NCBI taxonomy): Bacteria > Bacillati > Actinomycetota > Actinomycetes > Micrococcales > Micrococcaceae > Pseudarthrobacter > Pseudarthrobacter sp. P1. Next base: position 2,675,789 of record NZ_CP189584.1, read on the forward strand.
CCAGTCGGTCATGGTGGTGCAGCGGTAGAGCAGGATCGCCGGGGTCCCATCCTGGTACCCGGAACCTTGGATGGCATACTGCGTGCCCTCGAAGGTGAACAGGAACGGGTCGCGGACCTGGCCGATGCCGGGCTCGGCGGGCATGCCCGCAATGCCCTGCTGCGCCTGCTGCCAGGCAAGCATCCGCCGGTCCGAGGTGGCGGTCATGACCACCGATTTATCCGCGGTCTCGGCGATTCCGGTGTAGTAGGCGGTGGGAACATCCCCGTCCAGGGCCACGACGCCGGACCAGCAGCCGGCGTCGTCGTCGGCGCCCTCGCGCGGGAAGAGCGCAATGGGCTGCTCGGTCCAGCGGACCAGGTCCGTCGACGTGGCGTGGCCCCAGTGGATCCGGGAGTGCACCGGTGCTTCGGGGTTGTACTGGAAGAACACGTGGTAGACGCCGTCCACATAGGCGCAGCCATTGGGGTCGTTGAGCCAGCCGGCATCCGGGCGGCCGTGGAGGGCGGGAAAGGAGGGATCTGCGTGGGGCATGGGAGAAGCGTTCCTTTGGATGTGGTTCGGAGGGGTTACTTGTTGGCGCCGGCGGTCAGGCCCTCGCGCAGGTAGCGCTGGCCGAACAGGAAGACCAGCAGAGCAGGGATCATGGAGATCACCACGCCGGCCAGGACCGTGGCCACCGAGCCGGTGCCCATATTGCCCTGCAGCGACACCAGGCCCAGCGGCAGCGTGAAGTTCTGTTCGCTGATGGTCATGATCAGCGGCCGGAAGAACTCGTTCCAGTGGTAATTGAAGGCCAGGATGCCCACAATGGCCAGGCCCGGCCAGGCCAGCGGGACATAGACGGAGCGGAAGGTGCGGAAGGGCGAGGCGCCGTCGATCGCAGCCGCCTCGGCCAGCTCGCCGGGCAGGCCCAGAAAGTACTGCCGCATCAGGAACGTGCCAAAGGCGGTGGGGATGGCCGGGAGGATCAGGGCCAACAGGGTGTCCGAGAGGCCCATGCCGCGGATGAGCATGAACACCGGCACGATGGTGACCTGCAGCGGCACCATCATGGTGGCCAGCAGGATGGTGAACAGGATTCCGCGGCCCTTGAAATCGATCCGGGCGAAGACATAGCCGGCCAGGGCGGCGCTGGCCATCTGGCCGATCGCCACCAGGCCCGTGACCAGCGCCGAGTTCCAGATCAGCAGCCACATGTTGACCTGCCGGAACACTTCGCCGTAGGAGCTGAAGTCCAGTCCGCCGGAGAGGACGGATCCGCCCGAGCCGAGGGATTCCGACGGCGGCCGCATGGAGGTCAGCACGGTCCAGACCACCGGCCCGAGGGTGAGGAAGGTGGCGGCAATCAGTGCTGCGGCGCGGCCGGCGGTCCGGCCCGAGATGGGGCGCCGGCGCCGGGGTGCGCTGGCGGGCTGCGTGGCGGTGCCCTTGCCCGCGAAGGTTGAAGTCGTCATGGCAGGGCTCCTAGTTGTAGTGCACGAAGCGGCGGGAAAGCCGGAACTGGAGGGCGGTGATGGCCATGATCAGCAGGGTCAGGACAATGCCGATGGCGGAGGCACGGCCAAAGTCCAGTTGCTTGAAGGCCGATTCGAAGATCACCATCACGGCCGTCCGGGTGGAGTCCCCGGGGCCGCCGCGGGTGATGACGTAGGGCTGGTCGAATATCTGTAGCGCCGAGATGATGGCCATGACGCTGGCCACCAGCATGGTGGGGCTCAGCAGCGGCAGCGTGATGTTGCGGAACTGCTTGAATCCCGTGGCCCCGTCAATGGAGGAAGCCTCGTACATGTCGGTGGGGATGGAGCTCAGGCCGCCGATCAGGATCAGGAAGGTGAATCCGAAGTTCTGCCAGACGTACACCAGGATAATCACCGTCATGGCTCCCGCCGGGGAGGTCAGCCACGGCACCGCCGGAATGCCCACCCAGCCCAGGACCTGGTTGACCAGGCCGAAGTTCTGGTTGAACAGGTACGACATGATGATCGACACCGAGGAGGCCGAGAGGATCACCGGAAAGAAGAACGCCGAACGGAAGAATCCGCGCAGCCAGGCCGGCATCTTGGACTGCACCAGCACGGCCAGGGCCAGGGCCAGGCCCAGCTGGAGTGCCACCGCGATGATGACAAAGCCGATGGTGTTCAGGAAGGCGATCCGCACCGTGGGGTCCGAGCCGATGGAGACAAAGTTGTCCACGCCCACAACCTGCGGGGCGGAGATGATGTCCCAACGGAAGAAGGCCAGCAGCAGCGAGGCCACGATGGGGACGAGGGTGAAGAGAAAGACGCCCGCCATGGTGGGGGCCAGGAACAGGGTGGCCAAGAGGCGCCTGGACCGGTCCGTTGCGGTGGCGCCCCGGCCGGCGCCGCTGCGGCCGGCCGTCCCGGATGCCGGCGCCTTGTCCGCCCGCCGGGTGCGAAGTGCTGTGCTGCTCATCAGTTCCTCCTGAGGGCAAGTTCGAGGTCACGCTGCAAGGTGGACAGGGCGGGCTTCACATTGCCCGCCGAGCCCGTGACGGCACCCAGGACGTTCTTGATCAGGGCGCTTTCCACTGCCGCCTGCTGCGGCGGTGCCGGGATGGGGCCGGACGTGGGGAATTTGTCGAGGGTGTCGTAGAAGACCTGCCAATGCTGGGGCCCCTTGCCCGAGTACAGGGACTCGTTGACCATCGACCGGCGCGTTGGCGTCGTCGTCGGATTCGGCATCGCAATCTCCATCGCCTCCTTGGAGGCGCAGAACTTGATCCATTCCCAGGCCTCGTCCTTGCGCTGGGAGGACTTCATGATGGCGTAGCCCGCCGCACCAAACTGGTGCCGCTGGGTCCGCCACTTCGGGAAGAACTGCACGTCGAAACCGTCCTCGGCCATGCCGGCCTCGTGCAGGCCTTCAACCCAGTAGCCGCCCGCCGGGGTGGTGCCGATGAGTCCGGAGGCGAACTGCGCCACCAGTTCGGTGCCACCGCCCTGGGCCGGGCTGGTGCCCAGGCCTTCGGAGACCAGGGAGCGCAGGAACTCAAAGCTCTCGGCCACCTTGGCATCCTCGGCATTGGGTTCAAGCCACTGGTACCCGCCGGAACGGGCGGCGCTGGCGGGATCGTTGGCGTAGAACTTGTTCCAGAACCACGAGCCACCGGTGCTCTTGGTCTCCTTCAGGAAGCTGGTGTCGTTGACGTAGAGCCACGGCACCACGCCGCCAAAGAGCCGGTTGGTCCAGTAGTACGGCACAAAATTCTTGCCGCCGGTGGATTTCATCGCCGTGAGCGAGTTGTAGAAATCGTCGTGGGTCCAGTTCTCGGACGGGCGGGCCAGGCCGGCCCGCTCAAACGCCGAGGTGTTCAGGTACATGTTGGCGCTGTTGAAATCCATCGGCAGCTGGAACAGGCTGCCCTGGTACATGAACGCCTCCACCAGCGAGGGGTGGACGTCGTCAAAGTAGTCCTGGATGGCGGACTGGTCCCGCTGGACGTACGCATCCAGCGGCTCGGCCAACCGCTCCGCGAAGAGCTGTGCACCCTCCGTGGCCACCAGCACCACATCCGGGGACGTGCCGGCGGCCACCATGGTGAGGATCTTGGCGAAGAAGTCGCCCCAGTCCGCGCCCTGGATGGCTTGGATGCGGACGTTGATGCCGGGGTTCCGTGCCTTGAACGCCGCCACCAGCTTTGACCGGCTGGCGGCATCCTGGGCGGTGCCAAGGATGGCCACGCTCAGGGACGAATCATTGCGGCCGGGGATGTCGGCTCCCGTCAGCCGCGGCCAGCTTGCCCCAACGGCTCCTACGGCCCCCACGCCGAGAAGTCCGAGCATCGCTCGCCTTGTCAGATCACTCATGTTGCCTCCTCGCAACTTCCTAACTCGTGTTAGGAAGTGTGGCAGAATCGCCGAACACGTGTCAAGCATGAGGCACGTCACATTTCCGGCTCGTAGCTGCGGGGAGTGACGCCGTCCCGAAACAAGGACGCCGCTCCCCGCCCGGGACGCGGAAGTTCCGGTGTCCTGGACGGGAAACGGCGTCGCCGGTGCGGAGGTCGGCTAGAAGACCGGGTTCCAGGTCCCGAGGACGACGGCGGCACCCACCGCCGCGGCCGAGACCAGAAGGCCGGCACCAAACACCCAGACGTCCACGACTGAATAGGCGGAACGCCGGGCCCAGGTGCGCGGTCCGGCGCCAAAGCCCTTGGCCTCCATGGTCACGGCCAGGCGCGAGGCGCGGCGGATGGCCTGCACCAGCAATGCCATCGCCTGGCCCAGCGAGGCGACGAACCGGCCCAACACACCGGTGTTGGACCCCACGCCGCGGGCGCGGCGGGCCATGCCGAGGGTCTGCCATTCGGCCACCAGCAGCCCCACCAGCCGCATCGCGGCCAGGGCGCCGAGCACAAAGCGGTGCGGCAGGAGCAGCTTTTGCGCCAGGGCATCGGCCAGATCGGTGGGGTCGGTGCTGGCGAGGACAATGATGCCCGGCAGTCCGATGGCCAGTCCGCGCAGGGCGATGGCCACACCGGACTCCACCGAACCCTCCGTGAACAGGAACGGCCCCCAGGCCAGCAGCACGGCACCCGTCTTGGGTGCCAGCAGGGCCGATCCGTAGGCCCCCACGAGGGCGGCGGCCAGAATGGGCCAGCTGCGCACCAGCAGCATGCGCAGGCTCAGTCCGGCCAGTGGCAGCACCGCCAGCTCGCAGGCCAGCGCCACCACCGCCGACACCCAGTCCACCGTCAGCAGCAGCGCCACGGTCAACACCATGGCGGCGCCCAGCTTGGCAAGCGGGTTGGCCCGGGATAGGAAGGCCGTGGAGCGCGGCTGCGCCAGGATGTCCACGCTCATGCCGCACCTCCCGGAGCCCGGCCGAAGGGCTGAACACCTGCATGAAGACTTGCCTGGACATTTGCCCGGACCGCGGTCCGGACCGGTGGCGCGGCGTGGGCCGGTGGCGCGGCGTGGGCCGGAGCCGCGGACGGTGCCGGAGCACCGGATGCGACACCCCCATGCGCGCCCAGCTCCAGCCTGTTTCCGCCCAGAACCTCGGTGAACTCGGCGTCGTGGGTGACGGAGACGACGGCGGTGCCGGCGTCCAGCAGCTCGCCCACCAGGGAGGCCAGTTCGGCCCAGGTGTTGGCATCCTGGCCAAAGGTGGGCTCGTCCAGCACCAGCACCTGCGGGCTGGCGGCCAGCACCGTGGCCACGGACAGCCGGCGCTTTTCGCCGCCGGAGAGGGTGAAGGGGTTCGCCTCGGCCAGATGCTCCAGCCGAAGCCGCGCCATCAATTCCTCCACCTTGTCCCCGCCATGGCCCAGCAGCTTCGGTGCGAACTGCAGTTCCTCCAGCACGGATCCGGTGACGAATTGGTGCTCCGGCTCCTGGAACACCGTGCCGATCCGCTCGATCAGCGCCGATCCCTTCCAGCGGAAGGGGTCGGGCCCGGCGCCGCGGGCCAGCGGCGCTGCGGCAACCACCGCTCCGGAGGAAGCCGGCATCAGCCCGCCCAGGGTCAGTGCCAGTGTGGATTTGCCGGCCCCATTGGGGCCGGTGATGCTCAGTGCGGTGCCCGCCTCCAGCGCCACAGCGATCCCCGACGCCGCAGGGACGGCCGGGTGCCGGCGTCGTCCGCGCTGCCGGGACACGGCCAGATCCTTGGCGGAGAGCAGCAGCGGCCCGCCGCCGGATCCCGTGCGCCCCCGGGTGGGCGGCACGTAGCCGGGCACCCAGACCCCTGCCGCGGCCAGCATCTCCCGCGCCTGGGCCAGCACGACGGCGGGCGGGCCGTCCAGCAGCACGCCGCCGCCGTGGCCGGAGGAACCGGGCGCCAGCACCACGATCCTGTCAACAAGGTCCGCCCAGACAGCCACCCGGTGTTCCACCACCACCAGGGTTGCCCCCGTTTCGGACACCGTGTTGAGCACGGCGTCCCGGACCTCCAGCACGCCGGCCGGGTCCAGATTGGCCGTGGGCTCGTCCAGCAGCAGCAGCCCCGGGCGCATGGCCAGAATGCCGGCCAGGCCGAGGCGCTGCTTTTGGCCGCCGGAAAGCGCGGAGGAGGAATGGTCCAGCGGCAGGCGGAGTCCGACGGCATCCAGTGCCGTCTGCACCCGCGGCCAGATCTCCGCCGCGGGAACGGCCAGGTTTTCCGCGCCGAAGGCCACGTCGTCGCCAATGCGCGAGAGCACCACCTGGGCGTCGGGGTCCTGCTGCATCAGTCCGGCGCGGCCGCGTGCGGCAGCGGCCGGCACGCCGTCGATGGTCAGGGAGCCAAACTCGCTGGCCTCCTCGTCGGCACCCAGCACCCCGGCCAGGGCATGGAGCAGCGTGGACTTGCCTGCACCGGAGGGGCCGAGCAGGAGCACGCGCTCCCCGGGGGCAATCTCCAAGTCAAGGTCGTGCACGGCCTTGTGCGGCCGGCCAGAATGCTGCCAGCCCCAGCCCCGGGCCGAAACGGCGGCCGGGGCCACCTGTTGGAAAGAAGCCATGGCTAGAGGACGCGCTCCGCGGCCGCATGGCGGGAGGGCAGGTTGGACAGCGCACCGGTGCGTGCCAGTCCGCGGACGGCCAGCCAGGACAGCAGCCCGGCGATCACTGCACCGGAGACAACGGCGAAACCGGCGTAGATGAACTTCCAGGCCGGCTCCCATTCGGCGTTGTAGCCGATGTTGTCGTTGATGCCCATGGCCAGACCGGCAAGCGCACCGGCCAGCAGCGCCACCGGGAGGTTGAACTTCTTGTAGCGGAAGGTGGCAAAGGCCAGCTCCGCGCCAACGCCCTGGACCAGGCCGGAGATCAGCACGGTGAAGCCGAAGTGGGTGCCCAGCAGCGCCTCTACCACTGCCGCGACCAGTTCGCAGTAGAGTGCGGCACCGGGTTTGCGGATGACCAGGCCGCCGATGACGCCGGCAATGAGCCAGCCACCGCCATAGAGTCCACCCAGCGGCGGGAAGGCGACGGTGATGGCGGCGATGATGCCGTAGCCCTGGCTCCACAGCCAGAAGATGACACCGACGGCCACGGCCAGCACGGATGCCACCACAATGTCCACCACGCGCCAGTACGACGCAGTGGTTTTACGGACGGGCGCATTTGAATTGCTCATGAGGATCCTCCTTTACAGGAGGGGCGGCCACACGCATTGATGGCGCGCGGCCGAAGAGAACTCGACTCCCTTCGCCGGTACTAACCGGATCAGGTTCGAGGGTCTGCGGTTTCCCGCACTCTCAGCGCCGCGTCCCTCTCAAGGACCGGTGCTCCCCTGTCGTGTTGATTTGCGGATTCAGTTTACCCCCCGGCACCCGCCAGTGGAACTTCCATGACGCCCGACGGCGCAAGCACACCCGGGTGGGCTCCGCGGCACAGCGCCGCGGAGGCGCTAGGCTGGCACTGACTGCACCACAGCGCCGGACACCGGCCCGCCACCCAGGAGGCCCCATGAATGTTGTATTCAAACTGCTCGGCATTGCGGTGAGCCTTGGCGCCGGGTTTGCGGCCAACAAGCTGGTGGACGCCGTCTGGGAGAAGAGCACCGGCAACAAGCCACCCAAGGACGGCAGCGACCTGGAGAACAGCCTGCGTTCGGCGCTGGTGTTCGCCCTGGTCTCCTCCGCGGTGGCAGCCGTCATCCAGGTGCTGGCCGGGCGCGGCACGCAGCGCGCCATTGCCCGCTTCAACAAGACGCCGGACGAGGTCTAGCACCCGTCCCAGGAAGGGTGCCCATGACCATCAAGAATTGGCACACCGAGCACAAGGCCTCGCTGACCCCGGGCCAGAAGGCTGCCGATGTCCTGCGCAACGGGATGGGCAGCTGGCCCTTCATCGGCACCTTCATCCTCAGCATGGTGCTCTGGGCCGTGGCCAACAGCATCGTCTTGAAGAACGGCTCCTGGGACCCGTACCCGTACATCCTGCTGAACCTGTTCCTGTCGATGCTGGCCGGGCTGCAGGGCGCCATCCTGCTCATCTCGGCAAAACGGCAGGATGCCATCAGTTCGGCGATGGCCAAACACGACTACGACACCAACGTCGCCGCCAAGCTTGAAATCGACCGGCTCATCGACCTGGGCGAACAGCACAAGCAGATGATCGAACAGCTGCGGGCGCTGGTTGCGGAGACGTCCAGGGCCGCACTGGTTTCCGAACCGGGCGCGGGATCCGGCCCGCGGTTGGACGGCCCCGGTGCCTAGACTCCCGGGTCGGCACCCCGGGAGGCGGCGCCGTCGTCGTCCGGATCCCCGGCCAGGTCCTGGGCCGCGGCGGCCACCACGGCGTTGAGCTCGTCCGCGCTGAGCAGGTCCGGGCGGCGGTGCTTGGTCCGGTAGCCGGCCCGCCCCACCATGTGGGCGGAGACCGGCACGGTGAGCAGCTGGAAGATCCAGGCCACCAACAGCACCGGCAGCACCGCCCAGCTGCGCAGCTGCAGCCCGATGGCCGCCAGCAGCATGGCCAGGCCCAGCACCTGCGGCTTGGTGGCCGCGTGCATCCGGCTCATCAGGTCCGGAAAGCGCAGCAGGCCGATGGCCGCCGCCAGGGACATCAACGCCCCCACCAGCAGGCACACCCCCGTCAGCACATCGACCAGATTGTCCACAGTCGTGCTCATGGCTCCTCCCGCCGGTCCGAGACGAACCGGGCCACTGTGACCGAGCCGATGAACCCGATGACGCTCACGGCCACCAGCAGGGGCAAGTTGTTCAGGTGGTGGTTGACCGCCATGTCGGTGGCCAGGGCGGCCCCCACAATGGCCAGCAGCACGTCCGCCGCCAGCACGCGGTCCAGCAGCGATGGCCCGGCGGCGATGCGGTAGATGGCGCCGGCCGCGGCCAGCGAGAGGATGGCCGCCACGGCCACCACGACGATGTCCATGCCGCTCATGGCGCCCCCTCCGTTCCGTCCGTTTCGGCGGCCAGCGCCGCCACTTCTTCCCGGGTCCCCATGATCCTGATCAGCCAGGCCTCCGTGGCCCGCACCCCGGCCCGCACCTTTTCCAGCTGCTCCTCGTTGGAGACGTTCAGGGCGTGGATGTAGAGCGTGGGCGTGGCCCGGTCCACCTCCACCACCAGCGAGCCGGGCACCAGCGAGAGCACATGCCCGGTGGCGGTGATCAGCAGGTCCGAGTGGCTGCGCAGCGGCACGGCGACGACGGCGTTGCGCACTGCGGGCCCGCGGGCCACCGCCAGGTAGAACACCCCGAAGCTGCCGGCCACCACGTCCTTGAGGAAGATGGCGGCATAGACGGCGGCCAGGAAGACGTTGAAGCGCCCGCTCAATTCCACCGGCGGGAGGTAGAAGATGCGCGCCACCACCAGCGCGATCAGCGCGCCGAAGACCAGGTTGCCCACGCTGAAGTCCTGCCAGAGCGAACCCCAGACCAGGACCAGCCAGATGAGCAGCGGCAGTTCCTTCCACAGGGAAATCCTCTGCCGGCTCACCGCCGGGCCTCCGGCGCGCCCATAACGGCGGTGATGTACGCCTGCCGGTCCAGCATCTGGCCCGCACCCTGGTTGGCCAGCGAAAACAGCGGCCCGGCAAACACCGTCAGGGCCACGCCGAAGGCCACCAGCCCGAGGGTGGAGCCCACCATCATGGGCGGCATCAGCGCGGCAGCGGGCACCGTCTTGCCTGGTGCCCCGCTGCCTTTGGCCCGCGGTGCGGCCTTGCGGGGGTCCCCGCTGCGGGCCCCGGCGCGGGATCCGCGGGAGAGCGCGGCGAGCAGCACGGGCTCGGGGGCCAGCGCGTCCGCCGGACTGCGCCAGAAGGCCTTGTTCCACACGCGCGCCACGGCCAGCAGGGTCAGCAGGCTGGCCACCACGGCGCCGGCCACCAGCAGATAGGCCAGCGGGGTGCCCAGCGTGACGCCCGCCTGCAGCAGGCCCATTTTGCCCAGGAAGCCGGAGAACGGCGGGATGCCCGCCAGGTTCATCGCCGGAATAAAGAAGAGCACGCCCAGCAGCGGGGACAGCTTGGCCAGCCCGCCGAGCCTATCGATGGAGGAGGTTCCGCCGCGGCGCTCCACCAGCCCGGTGACCATGAACAGCGAGGTCTGGACGGTGATGTGGTGGATGACGTAGAACACCGCCGCGCCCAGCCCCAGCACGGAGGACATCGCCACGCCAAAGACCATGTAGCCGATGTGGCTGACCAGCGTGAAGGAGAGCATGCGCTTGATGTCGGTCTGCGCCACGGCACCCATGATGCCCACCAGCATGGTCAGCAGCGCCACCACCATCAGCACATCGTCCAGCGCCCCGCCCGGGAACAGCAGCGTTTCGGTGCGGATGATGGCGTACACGCCCACCTTGGTCAGCAGGCCGGCGAACACGGCCGTCACCGGGGCGGGCGCCGTCGGATAGGAGTCCGGCAGCCAGAAGGAGAGCGGGAAAACGGCCGCCTTGATGCCGAACGCCACCAGCAGCAGGATGTGCAGCAGCGTCTGCGTGCCGGGATCCAGCTGGCCCAGCTTGCCGTCCAGGTCCGCCAGCGTGACGGTTCCCGTAGCCGCATAGACCATCGCGATGGCAATCAGGAAGAGCATGGAGGAAACCACGCTGACCACCACATAGGTGACGCCGGCGCGGATCCGGTCCCCCGTCCCGCCGAGGGTCATGAGCACGTAGGAGGCAGTCAGCAGGATCTCGAAGCCCACGTACAGGTTGAACAGGTCCCCGGCCAGGAAGGCGTTGGACACCCCCGCCACCAGGATCAGGTAGGTGGGGTGGAAGACGGATACGGGGCCCTTGTCGTCGCCGTCGGCGGCGCCCTGGCCGGTGGCGTAGACCAGCACCGCCAGGCTCACCGCGGAGGAGACCACCAGCAGCAGCGAGGACAGCTGGTCCACCACCATCACGATGCCGAAGGGCGGCAGCCAGCCGCCCAGGTGGACGGCGCTGGTGCCGGAGGTCCAGACGGAGGCCAGCAGGACCGCCTCCAGCACCAGGGTCAGGGCGACAGCGGAAATGCTGACCCGCTGCTGCGCTCGCGGATGGCGGATCAGCAGGAAGGCCACGGCGGCGCCCAGGAACGGAACGGCGACGGCGAGCGGTGCAAGGTCTGCGAGGTTCATCGCGGGTTCCGCCCCTTTGAGCGTTTGGCCGGGAAGTTGAATTCGGTGGTGTCTGCGGCGATGTCCGCGTCCTCTTCGGCGTCGAAGGAGTCCTTTTTGGCCACCTTGCGGTCCTCGGCGTCGTCCTGGATCTCGTCGCGGCGGGCCAGCAGCCAGCTGCGGTAGATCAGCCCCAGCATGAACGATGTCACGGCGAAGGAGATCACGATGGAGGTTAGGATGAAGGCCTGCGGGAGCGGATCGTTATATTCACCGGGAGGAATGTCTTTGCCGAAGATGGGTGCCAGGCCGGCGTAGCCGCCGGTGGCCAGCAGCAGGATGTTGGTGGCGTTGGCCAGCAGCATCAGGCCCAGCAGCACGCGGGTCAGGCTCCGCTCGAGCATCAGGTAGATGCCCACCGCATACAGCACGCCCATCACCAGCAGCAGGGTCAGGTTGGCGCTCACCGGCCCACCCCCTGTTGCAGCTCGTCCACGGTGGCCTCCAACCCGTTGGCGCTGTCCTCTTCGTGCTGGTCGATCTCGGCGCCCAGGCTGCGCAGCACGTCGATCACCAGCCCCACCACCACCATGTAGACGCCGACGTCGAAGATGGCGGAGGTGACAAACTTGACGTCCCCGAACACCGGCAGGTCCAGGTGGATGATGCCGCTCTGGAACACCTGCCCGCCCAGCAGCAGCGGGAACATGCCCGTCAGTGCGGCCAGGCCCAGGCCCAGGCCCAGCATGGCGCCGGCGCTCACCCGGGTGGCCTCGGCCAGCTCAAAGCGGCCGCCGGCCAGATACCGGATGGTCAGGGCCAGCCCGGCCACCAGGCCGCCGGCAAAGCCGCCGCCGGGGCCGTTGTGGCCGGCCAGCAGCAGGTAGATCGAGAGGATGATCATGGAGTGGAACAGCAGGCGCGTGACCACCTCGAAGATGATCGAGCGCCGTTCCGGGGCCAGCGTCCGCCCGGCCACCAGCCAGGCATCGCGGGTCACATCGGTGAAGCGGCGGGCAAGTTCCGCCGTCGCCTCTTTCCTGCCAACAGCACCGGCCGGCGCACCGTTGCCCCCGGCCACACGGCCCACGCTGCCCGTTGCCACGGTGGCGGCCCGGGGCAGGCGGTCGCCGCGGCCGCGGACAAAGATCAGGCTGGCCACGCCGGTGGCGGCAATGGCCAGCACGGAGATTTCACCAAAGGTGTCCCAGGCCCGGATGTCCACCAGCGTGACGTTGACGATGTTCAGCCCGCCGCCGCCCTCGTACGCCAGCTTGGGGAATTGCAGCGACACCGGCTCGGCCACGCGCGCCCCCATGGCGGCCAGCGCCACGAAGACCATTGTCACGCCGAAGGCAACGCCGATGAGCAGGCGGACGGCCCGGTGGCTGCCGGCCGTGCGCTCGCGCAGCTGGGCCGGCAGGCTGCGCAGGCCCAGCACGAAGGCCACCAGGATGATGGTCTCCACCAGCATCTGGGTCAGGGCCAGGTCCGGCGCACCCTGCAGGGCGAAGATCAGCGCAATGCCGTAGCCGGTGACGCTGACCATCAGCACGGCCAGGAAGCGCTTGTTGGCCCGGGCCGCGGCCAGCGCGCCCAGCACGATGGCGACGGCGGCGATGGGCTGCACCGGGGCACCCGGATCGACGAGGTAGACGGTCTCCGGCCAGTGCTGGCCGCCAAAGACCAGTGCCAGGCCGGCGGCCACGATGGCAGTGGACAGGATGACCGACAGGTAGAAGAAGAGCGAGCCGCGCTGGGTGCGGCCAGTGATCCAGATGGCGGCGGCGTCCAGGCCGTTGACCGCCTGCCGGTACCACTTTTCCGCATCAACCACGGCGGGCAGGCGGTCCTGCACCCCCGCCACGGTGCCGCGGCCGGCGAAGAGCAGCACACCGACGGCGATCGCCAGCGCGCTCAGCCCCAGGGCGGGCGTGAAACCGTGCCACAGCGCGAGATGTGAATCCTTGGCAGCACCGGCGGGGAACAGCTGGGCGTAGGGGGCGATCCAGCCATCAACCGGCCCCGGGACCAGCCCGTACAGCACCGTCAGGACCGTCAGGATGGCCGGGGCGGCCAGGAACGCGGCGGGGATGGGCTTGAACACCGTGGGGGCAACTTTGGGCTTCACCGCGAATCCACCCCAGACGAACCGGGCGCTATAGCCAAAAGTCAGCATGGATCCAAGCACCATCAGTCCGAGCACCAGGTACCCGGTGCCGTTGCCTGTGCCGGCGGCGCCGCCGTGGACGGCGTTGTCCACGAAGGTCTCCAGCACGGATTCCTTGGCCACGAAGCCGGCCAGTGGCGGCACGCCCGCCATGGACGCGGCCCCGATGATGGCCACCACTCCCAGCGCCGGGGCGGAGGAAAAGACTCCGGAGAGCTCGCGGATATCGCGGGTTCCGGTCTGGTGGTCGATGATGCCCACCACCAGGAACAGGGCCGCCTTGAACAGGCCGTGGGCCAGCAGCAGGGCCAGCCCCGCCAGCGCCGCGTCCCGGTTGCCGAGCCCGACGACGACGGTCAGGAACCCGAGCTGGCTCACCGTGCCGTAGGCCAGGATCAGCTTGAGGTCGTGCTGGCGCAACGCCCGCCAGCCGCCCACCAGCATGGTGCCCAGCCCCAGCACGGTGATCATCGGCGCCCAGGACGGCGTCTCGGCAAAGCCGGGGGCCAGCCGGGCCACCAGGTAGATGCCGGCCTTGACCATGGCCGCGGCGTGCAGATAGGCGCTCACCGGGGTGGGCGCGGCCATGGCGCCGGGGAGCCAGAAGTGGAACGGGATGAGTGCCGACTTGGTCACGGCGCCCACCAGGACCAGGGCGATGGCCACATTGACCAGAGCCACCGCCGGGCCCGGGGCCAGCAGCTCGGGGGCCTTGGCCAGCAGGGCCGAGATGCTGTAGGTGCCCGCGGTCTGGCCCAGTATGATCAGGCCCACCAGCATGGCCAGCCCGCCCAGGGTGGTCACCATGAGCGCCTGCAGGGCCGAGCGGCGGGCGGAAATCCTGGTCCGGGCGTAGCCGATCAGCAGGTAGGACAGGATGGTGGTCAGTTCCCAGAAGATGAACATCAGGACCAGGTTGTCGGCGGTGACCAAGCCGAACATGACGCCCGCGAAGGCCAGCAGCTGGGCGCCAAAGCCGCCCAGTCCGCCGTCGCCCTTCTTGAAATAGCGCGCGCAGTAGGCCAGCACCAGCGCCCCGACGCCCAGCACCAGCAGCGACATCAGCCAGGACAGCGCGTCCATCCTGAAGGCCAATTCCAGCTGCAGTTCCGGCACCCAGGGCAGCACCTCGGACGGGTTCGGCGCGGTGGGCGAGTAGACGGCGTCGTGCTGGGCCAGCAGCCACAAGAAGCTTCCGGCCGGCACCGCTGCCAGCAGATAGAAGGCGGACCGGCCCAGCCTGGTGAACAACGCCGGCGCTATCAATGCCACCACAGCATGGATGGCAAGGATCATCAGCACAGTCGGTTCCGCGTTTCTTGGTCGTCGTGGGCGGCGGTCAAAGGCGATTCGGAATCACTTCAGCCTACCAACCCTGCGGCTCCACAATGGCCCAGTTAACCCCGGGTTAACCGCGCCGCGGGGGTGCACTTCCCGGTGCCGGATAGCATGTGCGCTATGACTGAGTACCCGCCCGCCGCCACCTACTCCCCCGCGGTCAACGGCAAGACCCCGGCCACCAAGACGCAGATTGCGGCCTGGGCGGCCTGGGATTGGGGCGGTGCGGCCTTCAACGCGGTCATGACCACCTTCATCTTCACCGCCCTGTACCTGACCGGTGATGCCTTCGGCGGGGCGGACCATGCCTCGGGCGTGCTGGCCATGGCGCTGTCCGTCTCGGGCCTCGCGATCGCCCTGCTGGCCCCGGTGGCGGGCCAGCGCACGGACCACAGCGGCCGGCGCAAGCTCTGGCTGGGCATCAACACCGCGTTTGTGGCGGCATTGACCGCCAGCTGCTTCTTCGTCCAGCCGCACGAGTCCTACCTGCTCTTCGGCTGCTTCGCCATCGCCGCCGGGCACGTGTTCTTTGAACTGGCCAGCGTCAACTACAACGCCATGCTGCTGCAGATCTCCACCAAATCCTCCATCGGGCGGATCAGCGGGATCGGCTGGGCGGCCGGGTATGTGGGCGGCATCGTGGCCCTGCTGATCGTCTTCTATGCGCTGATCAAGCCGGAGGTGGGCATCTTCGGCGTCACCAGCGCCGACGGCATGACCTACCGGGTGGTGGCACTGTTCTCCGCGGCCTGGATCATCCTCTTCTCCATCCCCGTGATGCTGGCCATCCCGGAATCCGTGCCGGACCCGTCCATGCCGAAGGTGGGATTCTTCCAGGCCTACGTGGAGCTGTGGCACACCGTCAAACGGCTGGCCAAGACCTCCCCGCACACCCTGTTCTTCCTGGTGTCCAGCGCCGTGTTCCGCGACGGACTGGCCGCCATCTTCACCTTTGGCGCCGTGATCGCGGTGGGGACCTTCGGCTTCAAGACCGGGGATGTGCTCATCTTCGCCATCGCCGGCAACGTGGTGGCCGCCGTCGGCGCACTCTCGGCGGGCTTCTTCGACGACAGGTTTGGTCCCAAGCCGGTGATAGTCGTGTCCCTGCTGGGGCTGCTGGGCTCGGGCACGGTGCTGCTGTTCATGGAGGGCAAGACGGTCTTCTGGATCTTCGGCCTGCTGCTGTGCCTGTTCGTCGGCCCGGCCCAATCCTCCGCACGCACATTCATCGGCCGGCTGGCCCCGGAGGGCAGGGAGGGCGAGCTCTACGGCCTCTACGCCACCACCGGCCGCGCCGCCTCCTTCCTGGCACCGTCGCTCTTTGCCCTGTGCATCGCACTGTTCGGCGCCCAGCGCTGGGGCATCATCGGCATCCTCGTGGTGCTCCTGGCCGGCCTGCTCCTGCTCATCCCCGTCAAGCCCCCGGCGCACGTCCGCTGAGGCCCCTGCGTTGAGATGGACGTTCTTTTCACTTTGCCGCGTCCATAACTGAAAGAACGTCCATCTCAACCTGTGGATAACCTGAGGTGCCCCGTGCCGGCATGGCCACAATGGGGAATGCGCTGCTCCGAGCCCCTTCCGGAACCCGTGCGGGGGCAGTCCTTTTCGCTCGCCGACGCCGACGATCTGGGAATAGTGCGACGGCGGACCCGCCGCGGCGACCTCGCCATCCCCAGCCGGGGGTTGCGGGTGCCCTGGAATGACGACCAGGACGACGTGGAACGGATCCGTCCGATCGTGCGGATCACTCCGGGTGGTGTGGCCAGCCATACGACCGCGGCCACCGTCTGGGGCATGCCGCTGCCGGGGCGGATCCAGCAGGACCTTTCCGTCCACATCACCCGGCCCACGCATGCGGATCCGCCCAAACGGACGGGCGTCGCGGGGCACCATTGCAGACTGGAACCCGGCGAAGTCCGAACCGTCCGGGGCTTGGACGTCACCTCGCCGGTGCGGACCTGGCTGGATCTGGCTCCGATGCTCACACTCGATGAACTGGTTGCCGTCGGGGATTTCATCGTCTGTGAGCACCACCGAAGCTTTGGACCAGGGCGCGAACCGCTGGCAACGCTTGAGGAGCTGAAGGCTGCGGTTTCCCGGGAACATCGCCGGCGAGGACTGGTCAGGGCGCGGGAGGCCGTGGAACTGGTCCGGGTAGGGGTTGACTCGCCGCCCGAAACCCAGGTCAGGCTGATCATGCTACGTGCAGCTTTTCCCGAACCGGTGCTTAACTACGTTGTCGTGGACGGGGCCTTCAACGAAATGTCGTGGCCTGATTTGGCCGTGCCGGAGTGGAAGGTGGCGATCGAGTACGACGGTGGCCACCACCTGACGGCCCGGCAAAAGGAGATCGATGACGACCGGGATCACCGGATGGCGCAGTTGGGCTGGCGCCAGGTGCGCATCTCCAAAGGCTTGCTGCGGGACTATGGCGAGCGCGCCGTGGTCCGCCGGATCAGCGAAGCCCTCCGCGCCCAAGGCTGGCGCCGTTGAGATGGACGTTCTTTTCGTTTCGAAGCGTTCTAAACGAAAAGAACGTCCATCTCAACGAAGGGGGCTAGATGCTGGTGCGGTGGAAGTTCTGGAAGGACCGCGACGCCGTGGGGCCACGCTGGCCCTGGTAGCGGTTGCCGTATTCGCCGGAGCCATAGGGGTGCTCGGCCGGGGAAGAGAGGCGGAAGAAGCAGAGCTGGCCGATCTTCATCCCGGGCCAGAGCTTGATGGGCAGCGTGGCCACGTTGGAGAGTTCCAGCGTGACGTGGCCGGAGAAGCCGGGGTCGATGAAGCCTGCCGTGGAGTGGGTCAGCAGGCCCAGCCGGCCCAGCGAGGACTTGCCTTCCAGGCGCGCGGCGATGTCGTCCGGCAGCGTGACGGCCTCATAGGTGGAACCGAGGACAAACTCGCCCGGGTGCAGGATGAAGGGCTCGTCCGGGGCAACCTCCACCAGGCGGGTCAGATCCGGCTGGTCCTCGGAGGGGTCGATGTGCGCGTATTTGTGGTTGTCGAACAGGCGGAAGAACCTGTCGATGCGCACGTCAATGCTGGACGGCTGCACCATCGCGGGGTCGTAGGGATCCAAGACAATGCGCTTGGCGTCAATTTCGGCACGTATATCGCGGTCTGAGATCAGCACCATCTAAAAATAGCGCATGGGCGCGCCCGGACTGGACCCGAAGGGCTGCTGGCACCCCGGCCGGCACCCCCTCCGGCGGCCGGCTCAGCGGCCGATTTCCGTGCGGACGGCAAACAACTCGGGGAAGAAGGTCAGTTCCAGGGCCCGCTGCAGGAAGCCGACGCCGGAGGACCCCCCGGTGCCCGTCTTCATGCCGATGGTCCGGGCCACCGTCTTCATGTGCCGGAAGCGCCAGAGCTGGAAGTTGTCCTCCAGGTCCACCAGTTCCTCGCAGGCCTCGTACAGGTCCCAGTACTGCTCGGTGTCCTCGTAGATGGCCTTGTACAGCTGCACCAGGGGCTCGTTGAACACGTGGGCGGTGGAGACGTCGCGCTCCAGCAGCTCCGCCGGCACGTCGAAGCCGCGCCGGGCCAGCAGGCGCAGGAACTCGTCGTAGATGCTGGTCTGCTCCAGCGCCTCGGTCAGCAGGGCCTGGGCCGCGGGATCCGATTCAAAGACCTTCAGCATGCCGCGGTTCTTGTTCCCCAGCAGGAACTCCACCGCGCGGTACTGGTAGGACTGGAAGCCCGACGACGCCCCCAGGTCCCCGCGGAACTGGGCGTATTCCGACGGCGTCAGGGTGGCCAGCACCGACCACTGCTCGGTCAGCGAGCGCTGGATGTGCTTGATCCGGGCCACGCCCTTCATGGCCACGCGCAGGTTGTCGGCAGCCAGCGCGGCGCGCACCGCACGAAGCTCGTGCAAGACCAGCTTCAGCCACAGCTCGGAGGTCTGGTGCTGGATGATGAACAGCATTTCGTCGTGGTGTTCGGGGACGCTGACCGGGTTCTGGGCGGACAGCAGCGTGTCCAGCGACAGGTAGGAGCCGTAGCTCATCTTGTCGCGGAAGTCGGTTTCAATTCCGGCCTCGATCTTGCGCGTATTCTTTTCCAGCGTCACTGCCCGTTCCCGTCTGTCCATGGCATCTTTGCCTACGGATCAGGGTACGCCCGCCGGGGCACGGCGTCCCGGACAGGGCCGCCCCGCCGCCGGACTATTCGTGCCGCAAAAGTTGTTATATCTTCGCCCGGGCCATGCCCGGGCCGAACTAAGGTAGGGACATGAACATTGAAGAGACGCCGCTTCCAGGCATTGGCGTCCGCAGGGAGCTGATGCTCGGTTCGGGCCGGCGCGTGGGGGTTGTCACCCATCGGGACGGGGCAACGGAACTGATCATCTCCCGGATCGAAGACCCGGATGCCTGTGCGGCATCCATCCCGCTGAGCGCCGAGGAAGCCGCCGCGCTCGGCGGGTTGCTGGGCGGCACCCAGCTGATCGCCCAGCTGACGGCGGAGCAGAAGAACGTTCCGGGCGTCACCACCCACCAGATCATGATCCGCCCCGGTTCGGCCTACGCGGGCCGGACCCTGGGCGACACCCAGATGCGCACCGTGACGGGCACCTCCGTGGTGGCCCTGCTGCGCGGCGAGGAAGTCATCGGCTCCCCGCGTCCGGACCAGATCCTCGAGGCCGGGGATCTCGCCGTCATCGTTGGCACCGACGCCGGGCTCGAAGCCGCCGCCAAGATCCTGCAGTCCCGGCCCTGATGGCGGCGGCCTAGCGTGGATCCGACAACCCTCTCCCTCATCCAGCTCGGCGTCGTCTTCTTTGCGCTGGGGATCCTGGGCCGGCTCGCCGGCCTCATTGGCATGTCCCCCGTGCCGCTGTACCTGCTCGGCGGGCTGGCGTTTGGCCACGGCGGGCTGGTGGACCTGGGCGGGATTGAGGACTTTGGCCACATCGCCAGCGAGATCGGCGTGATCTTGCTGCTGTTGATGCTCGGATTGGAATACACCGCCAAGGAGCTGGTCACCGGCCTGAAACAGTCCTGGATGCCCGGGGTGCTGGATCTGGTGCTGAACATGCTGCCGGGCGCGGCCGTGGCGCTCATGCTCGGCTGGGGCCCGGTGGGCGCGCTGGTCATGGCCGGCGTGACCTATTCCTCCTCCTCGGGCATCGTGGCCAAGGTGCTCAGTGACCTGGGCCGGCTGGGCAACCGCGAGACCCCCGTGGTGCTGTCCATTCTGGTCATCGAGGACCTGGCGATGGCCGGCTACCTGCCCATCCTGACGGCCGTCCTGGCCGGCGTCTCGCTGGCCGGCGGGCTCACCGCCGTCGCCATTTCCCTGGCCGTGATCACCATTGTGCTGGTGGCCGCACTGCGGTTCGGGCATCTGGTCTCGGCCCTCATCGACAGCCCGGACCGCGAGACGTTCCTGCTCAAGCTGCTCGGCGCCGCCCTGCTGGTGGCAGGCCTGGCCTCCGCGCTGCAGGTCTCGGCCGCCGTCGGCGCCTTCCTGCTGGGCATCGCCATTTCGGGGGCGACGGCGCAAAACGCGGCCCGGGTGCTGGAGCCCCTCCGCGACCTCTTCGCTGCCATGTTCTTTGTGGTCTTCGGCCTGAACACCGATCCCCGCACCATTCCCCCGGTGCTCGGCGTCGCCGCCCTGCTGGCCGTGGTGGGCGCCACAACCAAGATCGCCACCGGGTGGTGGGCGGCCAGCCGGCAAGGCATCGGCACCATGGGCCGGGCCCGTGCCGGCGCGGCGCTGATTGCCCGCGGCGAATTCTCCATCGTCATCGCCGGCCTGGCCGTGGCCTCCGGCGCCGTGCCGGCCGAGCTCGCCGCCCTGGCCACCACCTACGTGCTGATCATGGCGGTGTTCGGCCCGGTGGCCGCCCGCATGGTGGAGCCGGCCATGGGCGCGCTGCTGCGCAAGAAGCCCGAGCCCGCCATCTAGCCCCGGCCGCCGCCGTCGGCCCCGGCCGCGCGCCGGGCCGCCAGCTCGTCCCGGCGTTTCGGGCTCGGGAAGGCGTCGCGCATGTGGTCGCTGGTGAGGAAGTCGGCGATGCCGATCATCAGCACGGCGAACACGATCTGCTCGATGACCATCCAGTACGGGTACAGCCCGGGGATGGTGGCCACGATCAGCGTGATGACCGGGAAGATCTGGCTGAACAGCCGCAGCCGCTGGTAGCCCCAGTAGAATCCCAGCTGCGCGCGCCAGGCGAAGAAGAACAGGGTCAGCGTCATCAACAGCACGACGGCGCCGCGGAACCAGACAGGGAACGCCACGGCGGTGCCGGTGGACTGCAGCACGGCGGCGATGGCGATGGCCGCCAGGCCGACCACAACCTCCGCGGCCAGGATCCACTGCACGGCCCGGAAGGCCCGCCTGGTGCGGGGGTGCTCGCGCATCGGATTTTCGATCACGTAGTGGCCGTGCCGTCCGCCGGCCAGCCTGTCGATGTCCATGCCGAGAATGACCAGGGGTTTCATGGCACCAGCCTAGCGGCGGACATTCCCGCCACGCCGCAGCGGTGGACCGGGCACCAACTCCGATGCGCTAAGCTGATTATCGCTGCGGTCCAGACCGTGGCAGTGCGGGCGTAGCTCAATGGTAGAGCGCTAGCTTCCCAAGCTCGATACGCGGGTTCGATTCCCGTCGCCCGCTCCGCTGGAAAGGAGGGCCTCCCATCAGGGAGGCCCTCCTTTTGCGTCAGGCCCGCTGCTCCGGACAAGGTGCCCGGCCGGCCAAGCCCTATGGCGGCAGGTGTAATGTCAGCACTATGGGGCCAATTGCGGCCCCACCTTTAGGGAGCTGACATGGCCGATAAATCCCCGCGACAATCTGCGTCAAAAAAATCAGGCAAGTCAATCAAAGAAAAGCGGGCCGACAAGCGCTCCTCCGGGGCCACCGAGCCCTCGATGGACAAACTCGTCGCGAAGAAGAAGTGACGACGGCGGCGAACGGTCTCAGCCTGGGGGTGATGGCGTCCTCGAGCAAACCCGAAGAACGCCGCGTCCCCATCCACCCTGCCCATCTGGAACGCATCGACCCCGCGCTGCGTTCCAGCATTCTGCTCGAACGCGGCTACGGTGAAAAGTTTGGCCTCTCCGACGCCCAGCTGGCGCCCCTGGTGGGTTCCATTGCGCCGCGGGAGCAGCTCATGGACACCGCCGATGTGGTGCTCCTGCCCAAGCCGCAGGCCGCCGATCTGGAACAGATGCGCGACGGACAGGTCCTCTGGGGCTGGCCGCACTGTGTCCAGGACCGCGGCATCACCCAGCTGGCCATCGACAAGAAGCTCACGCTGATCGCCTTCGAGGCCATGAACCACTGGGCCGGCGACGGCGGTTTCGGCCTGCACGTCTTCCACAAGAACAACGAGCTGGCCGGCTACTGCTCGGTGCTGCACGCGCTGGCGCTCACCGGTTCCACCGGCGACTACGGCCGGCGGCTGCGCGCCGTCGTGATCGGTTTTGGCGCCACCGCCCGCGGTGCCGTCACGGCCCTGAACGCGCACGGCGTCCACGAGGTGCAGGTGTTGACCAACCGCGGCGTTGCCGCCGTCGGCTCCCCCATCCACTCGGTGCGCATCGTCCAGTTCGACCATGATCCGGCGGCACCGTACCTGAGCCAGGTCATCACGGACCGCGGCCGGGTGCCGCTGGCGCCGTTCCTGGCCGCGGCGGACATCGTGGTCAACTGCACACTCCAAGACCCCAACTCGCCCCTGATGTATCTGGGCGAGGACGATCTGGACGCCTTCCGCCCCGGCAGCCTGATCGTGGATGTGTCCTGCGACGAGGGCATGGGCTTCAGCTGGGCCCGCCCGACGTCGTTCGCCGAGCCGATGTTCGATGTCGGCGGCCGGATCATCTACTACGCGGTGGACCACAGCCCGTCCTATCTGTGGAATTCGGCCAGCTGGGAAATCAGCGAGGCGCTGCTGCCGTTCATCGGCACGGTGATGGCCGGCCCGCAGGAGTGGGAGGACAGCGAGACCATCAGCCGGGCCATTGAAATACGCGACGGCGTCATCCGGAACCCGGACATCCTGGCCTTCCAGGGGCGGCGCCCGGAGTACCCGCACCTGCCGGTGTAGGCGGATCCGGCAGGACCGTCCTAGCCGGGGACGGTCCGCTGGGCGGCTTCCGGCAGGATCGGTTCGAACAGTTCCACCGGGTTCCCGGACGGGTCCTCGATGAGGACCTGGTTCACCCCGATTCCCGGCATTGAATCGCTGCGGAAAGGCACACCGGCCGCGCGCAGCGCCTCGACGGCCGCGCCCAGGTCATCGACCTGCAGCGAGAACCTGTTCCAGCCGCCCGGGGCGGGAAGCGTGCCGTCGGGCATGGCCTGTCCACCGCCGACGCCCCCAGCGCCCCCACCGGCCGCATCGGGTCCGGCCGGAGCGCTGAGCAGCAGCCCCAGGGCGCCCCGGGTGAGCATGGCGAATGCAGGTGCCGGGTGCATCACTACCGCAAAGCCCAGCTGGCGGACGGAGAACTCCATGGCCGCGTCGACGTCGTCCACGATGTAGCGCACGCTGACCTGTTCCACGGCCCCTCCTTCCAAGCTGCCTGCGGCCGCAGGCTATTTGTACCGGCCGGCCAGCGGGCACTCGAACGGGTCCGCGGCGGACAGGCCCACCCGGTTCAGGTAGGCCACCACGATCTTGTAGGACTGCAACAGGGTGGTCTCGGTGAACGGAATGCCCTCGCTGTCGCAGGCCTGGCGGACCAGGGCAGTGGCCCGGCGCAGCTGCGGGCGGGCCATGTCCGGAAACAGGTGGTGCTCCACCTGGTGGTTCAGCCCGCCCATGAGCGTGTCCATGAAGAATCCGCCGCGGATGTTCCGCGAGGTCACCACCTGCCGGGTCAGGAAGTCCACCCGGCTGCCGGCTTCCAGGATGGGCATGCCCTTGTGGTTCGGGGCGAACGAGGCACCCATGTAGAACCCGAAGACGCCCATCTGCACGCCCACAAAGGCGAACGCCATGCCCAGCGGCAGCATCCAGAAGACCACCGCCAGATAGGCGGAGAACCTGGCCAGCAGCAGCGAGATCTCCACCGTCCGGTACTTCACCGGCCGGCGCCCGCACAGCGTCTTGGCCGAGTCCAGCACCAGGGCGAAGCCGAGGAAGAGGATCAGCGGAAAGAACAGGGTGCCCTGGTGCCGGGTGACCAGCGCCGGAAGCCCGTGCTTGGTGGCCGCCCCCTCCTCGTGGAAGGCCAGCACGCCGATGTGGATGTCCGGATCCTTGCCCTTGACGTTGGGATGCTGGTGGTGGGCGCTGTGTTTGCGGACCCACATCGCGTAGCTGATGCCCACCAGCAGTGGCCCCAGGATCCGGGCCGACCAGTCGTTGGCGCGGCCGGAGGCAAAGATCTGGTGGTGGGCGGCCTCGTGCGCCAGGAAGGCGAACTGGGTGAACAGGATGCCCAGCACCCCGGCAACCAGCAGCTGGAACCAGGTGTCCCCCAGCAGCACAAATGCCGTCCCGGCCGCACCCAGTGCGGCCAGCAGAACGGCAAAAAAGACGATGTAGAACAGCTGCTTCCGGCGCATCAGGCCCGTGGTCCGGGCCTTGCGCAACAGCGCCGCGTAGCTGTTCACCACGGCATTTCCCTTGGGGACGATGGCGCCCGCCGCTGAGTGTTTTCCGATGATGTCCATGCTGCCCACCGACAGATCCGAGTCGACCTGGGGCCGGCAATGAAACCGCAAATGCTGCGTCCATCAATTTTAGTCCCCGAACCCGGAAAAGTCGCGGGGTCCGCCGGGGTCGGGCGGGCCGCCGGACGACGACGCCGGCAACCGCCGCCGTCGTCTCCGCATGGAGCCGCCGCGCGGAGCCTACAGGCGGGCTCCCGCAAGCCGGGATCCGTGGGCCAGCTTGCTGACAATGACCACCGGGCGGCGCGCACTGCGCAGGTTGACCCGCAGCATCAGCTCCCCGCGCCGGGCCAGCACCAGGCCAATGACCACCGCTGCGGCGGCCGGTGCCGCCCCGGCCACCACCATGGCAAACTGCGGCCCCAGATGCTCGGCCAAGGCGCCCATCAGCGGCCCGCCCAGCGCCTGGCCGCCGATGAGCACCATGATGTACAGGCTCATGACGCGCCCGCGGATCATCACATTGGTGGAGGTCTGCACCAGCTGGTTGGCGCTGGTGAGGAACATCAGCGAGGCAAAGCCGGCCACCACCATGACGGTGCCAAAGGCGGCCATCGACGGAGCCAGCGAGCTGAGCACCAGCACCACCCCGTACGCGCCGGCGGCGCCCACCGCCGTGCGCAGCCGCAGCACCCTGATCCTGGTCGATGCCAGCGCGCCGCCCAGGGCACCCACGGCGACCAGGGTGTTCAGCAACCCGTAGCCGGCCGCCCCCGTGTGGAAGATGTGGTCCGCGTAGGCCGCCATCAGCACCGCCAGGCTCAGGCCGAAGACCGCAAAGAAGCCGGCCATGACGGTGGGCCAGAAGATCGTGGGCTTGCCCCGCAGATAGGCCAGGGCCTCGCGGAACTGGCCCTTGGCCCGCGGCGCCGGGGCAAACTTCACCAGTTCGGAGGTCCGCAGGCGCAGCAGCGACACCACTGTGAAGGTGCAGGCGAGGGCGTTAGCCGCGAAGGCCCAGCCCCCGCCCACCGCCGTCATCAGCACGCCGCTGACGGCCGGGCCGATCATGCCGCCCAGCTGAAAGATGGAGGAGTTGAGGCTGATCGCGTTGCGGAGCTGGTCCGGGCCCACCAGTTCGTTGACGAACACCTGCCGTGCGGGCTGGTCCAGCACCGTGGCCAGGCCGAGCAGGAAGGCAATGGCGTAGATGTGCCAGACCTCAATGGTCCCGGTCAGCGCCAGCACGGCCATCACGGCGGCCAGCACGGCCGCGCTGGACTGGGCGATGACCAGGATGCGCCGCTTGGAGTACCTGTCGGCCAGCAGCCCGCCGAGCGGCATGAGCACCAGCGAGGGGGCGAATTGCATGAACACCGTGATGCCGACGGCGGCGACGGAGCCGGAGAGCTCCAGCACCAGCCAGTCCTGGGCCACGCGCTGCATCCACAGCGCAATCACGGCGACCAGGTGCGCGGAGGCGAAGATCCGGTAGTTGCGCACCTTCAGGGAGGAGAACGTTGCCCGCCACGGTGGCCGGGCGGAGACGAGGGGCATGGGAGCGGTGAGGGTGGCCTGCTGCACTGAGGGGGGTGTCAACGTCAGTCCTGGGCTGGAGGGGTGGGGTCCCTTTCCACGCTAGGCCACGGCCGTCACATAATGGCACGGCATGGTGGCTATAAGTAGCATTACGGTTTGTAATGGCAACGACGGCGATCCCAGCCAGGCAGGCGGCCCCATGTTCGACCCCGTGCAGCTCAAGAGCTTCCTGGCGGTGGCGGAGACCCACTCCTTCACCCGTGCGGCGGAGCGGCTCTCGCTCAGCCAGCCCACCGTGAGCCAGCATGTGCGCAAGCTGGAGGCCGCCGCGGGCCGGCAGCTGGTGGCCCGCGACACCCGGGAGGTGGCCCTGACCGACAACGGGGACGCGATGGCCGGTTTTGCCCGCACCATCCTGGCCGCGAACGACGCCGCCACCCGGTACTTTTCCGGCGCGGCCATGCGCGGGCGGCTGCGTTTTGGCACGGCCGACGACCTCGCCATCACCGGGCTCCCCCGGATCCTGCGCGAGTTCCGCCAGCTCTATCCGCGCCTGAACCTGGAGCTGACCGTCAGCCAGAGCGACCAGCTCTACCGCCGGCTCAAGGCCGGCCAGCTGGACCTGGTGTTCGTCAAATGGGTCTCCGGCACGCAGGAGGGCGTGGTGGTCAAGCAGGACACCTTCTCCTGGGTGGGCCTGGAGCAGACCGTGCTGGAGCCCGGGGCGCCCGTCCCGGTGATCGCCTACCCGGCGCCCAGCCTGAGCCGCAAGCTCGCCCTGGACGCGCTGGAGAAGGCGGGGCGCACCTGGCGCGTCACCTGCACCACCAAGCAGATCAGCGGCGTGCTGGCCGCCGTCCGCGCCGGCATCGGCATTGCCGCCATGCCGACGTCGCTGGTCCCGGACGATCTGAAGGTGATCACCGCGCGCTTCGACCTGCCCCCGGTGGGGGATGTGGACTTCACCCTGATCCGCAATCCGCTGGCCAACACCGAGCTGGTGGATGCGCTGACGCAGGCCATCATGGGCCGGAAGCTGACGCCCTTCGACCGCCGGCAATAGCGCGTGACCAACATCCCAGAGCCGGTGGTTGCGCCCGGCGGTAGACTGTAGGCGTTATGAACAGAACCATGTTTAAGTCCAAAATCCACCGTGCAACCGTCACGCACGCAGACCTTCACTACGTTGGCTCCGTCACCGTGGACGAGGACCTGCTCGATGCGGCCGACATCCTGCCCGGCGAGTTGGTTTCCATCGTGGACGTCACCAATGGTGCACGCCTGGAGACGTACACCATTGCCGGCGAGCGCGGTTCCGGCGTTCTGGGCATCAACGGCGCCGCCGCCCACCTGGTGGGCGTGGGCGACACCGTCATCCTGATCACCTATGCGCAGATGTCCACCGCCGAGGCCCGCGACTACGTCCCCACCGTGGTGCACGTCGACGCCACCAACGGGATCGTCCAACTCGGCACGGACCCGGCCGAATCCTTCACCGAGGGCCTCATCCGCCCGCCGCTGGCCACCGTCCGCTAGGCACGGCGCCGGCCAGGCACGCCGTCCGCTAAAGCAGGCCGTCCCGCCACGAATGGGCCGGGGCGTAGCCAATGGTGCGGCGGGCCGCCTCGATGCTGAGCAGCGTCCGGTTCCCTTCCACCGTGCCCCGGCGCTCCAGGCCGGGGAAGAATTCATCGAGCAGCTGGGCCGATGGCTGCCGCATCAGGGTGTCCGCTGCGGCAATGATGACGTTTTGCGACCCGGTGCTGTCCGCTTCCACGGCATTGCGGCAGGCCGCCGCGACGTCGCGGGAGTCAACATAGCCCCACAGGTTCCAGGCCCGGCTCCACGGGTCCTCCCAGAATCCCGGAACGCGCTGGTACTCCGCGGGGTCGAAGATGTTGGTGATCCGCAGGCCCACAAACGGAATCCCCGACCAGGCGGACACGTGGCCGGCAGCCACCTCCCCCAGCACCTTGGAGAGGGCATAGCTGCTGCTGGGGTGCGGGAAATGCGCCTCGTCGACGGGCGCATACCGAAGCGTCCCGCCGTCGCCCGTGCCCTGCTCGGTGAACGGCAGCCCCAGGGTGGTCTCGCTGGACGCCCACACCACCCGCTTGAGCTTCAGCGCCGCCGCGGCCAGGAACACGTTGTGGTTCATGGCCGTATTCCGGTTGATGGTCTCCGCGGGCGGCAACATGCCCGGTTCCGGAATGTTGGCCAGATGGACCACCGCGTCGGCACCGGTGAGGGCCTGGATCGTCTGGCCGTAGTCCGTCAGGTCCACCCGCATGGTGGGGCAGCCCAGATCCGAATTGCGCCCCACCGGCCCGGCAATATCGCTGGCGGTGACCCGGTACCCATGGTCCAGCAGCTCCGCCACGCCCGCACGGCCCGCCTTGCCGTGGGCACCCGTGACGGCGACCGTTTCGATGGCTCCTGTAGGCATCCTGGGCTCCTTCATGTGGCGGGACTGGCGGCGCCCCCAGCTTAGGCTGGGAACGTGCACTCCCACCACCCTCTGACCGCGCCCCGGGGGCAGCCGCCGTGCTAGGCGTGCTCCAGGGCTTCTTTGTGGTCTGGGTGGTCATCCTGGTGGGCTGGTTCATTGCCCGCCGCGGGGTGCTTGGCCCGGAGGCGCAAAACGTCCTGAGCCGGCTGACGTTCTTTGTGGCCAGCCCGGCCCTGCTGCTGGAAACCCTGAGCCGGGCGGACCTGCACACGGTCCTCTCGCTGCCGCTGCTGGTGGCGGCCTGCTCCGCCGCAGCCACCGGGGCACTGTTTTGGTTCCTCTGCCGCTTCTGGCTGCGCCGCACCGTGGCGGAATCGCTGCTGTCCGCCATGTCCTCCTCCGTGGCCAACTCCGCAAACCTGGGCCTGCCGATTGCCGCCTATGTGCTCGGCGACGTGGTCTACATTGCGCCGCTGCTGATCTTCCAGCTGGCGTTCTACACGCCCCTGTACCTGTTGCTGCTGGACAGCGTGACCAGCGGCCACCGGACCACGCCGGGGCGGGTGCTGCTGCAAATCCTGCGCAATCCGATGATCCTGGGCACCCTGGCCGGGCTGGTGCTGGCCGGGACGGGGTGGCGGCTGCCGGACCTGGTGCTGGCGCCCATCCACCTGCTCGGCGGCGCCGCGGTGCCGGCCATGCTGGTGGCCTTTGGCATGTCGCTGGCTGGCAGCAAGCCCTTTGCCGCCGTCGACGGGCGCCGGGCCGACACGCTGCTGGCCGTCGGATTCAAGCTCATCGTGCACCCGCTGGCGGCGTATTTGGTGGCCCGCTACGGCCTGCACATGGACGGGCACGCGCTGTTCGCCGTCGTCGTCACCTCCACGCTGCCCACGGCGCAGAACGTGTATGTGACGGCCCAGCGCTACCAGGTCGGGGTTGCGGTGGCCAAGGACACCGTGCTGGCGACCACCATTTTGGCCATTCCCGCCATGGCCGCCGCCGCCCTGATCCTCGGCTAGGAAATCTGTGCAGCAGTAGATGCTCTAAAAACGCTTCATTCCAGCACCTACTGCTACACAGTTGGGCTACCCTAGCGTCATGGCTACCGCATCAGAGATGATCAGCACACTGACCAAGGGCTACACCTTTGCCGGACCGTCGATCGCGCTGGGCGCGGCCATCGTGGACGGTGCGCTCCATCCGGAGGCGCAGATTTCGCTGCCGCTGGGCATGATGAACCGGCACGGGCTGGTGGCCGGCGCCACCGGAACCGGCAAGACCGTCACCCTGCACATGATTGCCGAACAGCTCTCCACGGCCGGCGTGCCCGTGTTCATGGCGGACATCAAGGGCGACCTCTCCGGGCTGGCAACCCCCGGCGTCGGCTCCGACAAGCTCACCGCGCGAACCCAAAGCCTGGGCCAGCAGTGGGTCGCCAAGGCCTACCCGGTGGAGTTCCTCGCCTTGGGCGGCGACGGCAACGGCGTGCCGGTCCGCGCCACCATCACCTCCTTTGGGCCCATCCTGCTCTCGCGCGTGATGGACCTGAACGAGACGCAGGAATCTTCCCTGCAGCTGGTGTTCCACTACGCCGACACCAAGGGCCTGGAGCTCTACGACCTCAAGGACCTGCGCGCCGTCATCCAATTCCTGACCTCCGACGACGGCAAGGCCGACCTGGCGGAGCTGGGCGGCCTGTCCAAGGCGACGGCGGGCGTGATCCTGCGCCAGCTGATCACCCTTGACGCGCAGGGCATGAGCAAGTTCTTCGGCATGCCCGAGTTCGACACCGCCGAGCTGCTGCGCACGGCCCCGGACGGCCGCGGCGTCATCACCTGTCTGGAGCTGCCCAGCGTGCAGGACCAGCCGCTGCTCTTTTCCACCTTCCTGATGTGGCTGCTGGCGGACCTGTTCCGCGACCTGCCCGAGGTGGGCGACCTGGACAAGCCCAAGCTGGTGTTCTTCCTGGACGAGGCCCACCTGCTCTTCAACGGCGCCAGCAAGGCGTTCCTGAATGCCATCACGCAGACCGTGCGGCTGATCCGGTCCAAGGGCGTGGGCATCTTCTTCGTCACCCAGACCCCCAAGGACGTCCCCGCCGACGTGCTGGCCCAACTGGCCAACCGCGTCCAGCATGCGCTGCGCGCGTTCACGCCCGACGACGCCAAGGCCCTCAAGGCGACGGTCTCCACCTTCCCGGTCAGCGACTACGACCTCGAAGAGGTGCTCACCAGCGCCGGGATCGGCGAGGCAGTGGTGACGGTGATGAATGAGAACGGTGCGCCGACGCCGGTGGCACTGACCAAGCTGCGCGCCCCCGAGTCGGTGATGGGGCCCAGCAGCGATGCCCTGATCAAGGCGGCCATCGCGGCATCGGGCCTGCTGCCCACCTACGGCACCGAGCAGGATCCGGTCTCCGCCTACGAGAAGCTGCAAGCCGCCGCCGCGCAGGCCGCCCCGCCGGCCACCGGCCCCGCCGTCGGCGTCCCGCTGCCGCCCCCGCCACCCGTCTCGCTGCCGGGCCCGGGCGGCTTCCCGGGCGGCTTCCCCAGCACCGTTCCCGGCACCGTCCCGCAGCGGAAGCAGGGCCCCGGCATGGGCGAGGAAATCATGGGTGCCATCGGCGGCGCGTTCAGCGGCGGCGTGAAAAGCATGATCCGCTCGATGGGCTCCAGCCTGGGCCGGAACCTGATGCGCGACATCTTCGGCACGGCAACCCGGCGCCGCCGCTGAGGGTGCCGGTGGCTGCACCGGGTATCGTAGGGCAGGTGAACAACGGGGCCAGACTCATTAAAATCGGAGCCATCTGGCTGCTGATGCTGATTCTGGCTGCCCTCGCCGCCGTCGCCACCATCTCCATGGTGAACTCGAACTACTTCGGCCCGCAGCAGGGCGTGCGCGACTATTTCTCGGCGCTCCACGCGGGCGACGGCGCCAAGGCGATGGGCCTGCTGCGCGCCACTGTGCCCGCCGCCAATGCCGCCATGCTCGACGGCGACGGGCTTAAGACCGCCGCGGCCGCCATCGAGGATCTGCACGTGGGCAACCCGCGGCAGGGCCCCGGCAGCCACTCCACCGTCACCGCCACCTACAAGATCGACGGCGCATCGCTGACCACCGACTTTGAGCTCGAACCGGGGCCGCGGCATTGGCTGTTCTTCGACAGCTGGCGCTTTGTCCCGAGCACGCTGCCCACCATTGAGGTCTCAGTGGTGAACGAGCAGCAGGCCCTGGTCAACTCGGTGCCTGTCAACATGCCCCACGGCAAGAACAGCTTCGCCGTGTTCTATCCGGGCAGGTACCAGAGCGAGTTCCGCAGCGTGTTCTTCCAGGCGCCGCCGGTGGTGCGCACCGTGGCCTCGAGCAATACCCGCGCCCCCGCCGTCGCCCTCGCCACTGGCCCCACCACGGCGCTGACCGGGCAGGTGTCCGACAAACTGCACGAGTACCTGGACGGGTGCGCCGCCCAGACGGTGCTGCTGCCCACCGACTGCCCGCTGAGCAACCACTCCGACAACCGGATCCTCTCCACCGTGAAGTGGTCCATCCTGGACTACCCCAAGGTGGACATTTCGGCCTACGGCGGCACCTGGGTGCTGGCGCCGCTGACGGTGAAGGCACGGGTGGAGTACCAGGAGCAGGAGCTGTTCACCGGCAAGGTTTCGGACGTCAAGACTGCCGAGGACTTCGGCTTCAGCGCCAAGCTCACCGTCACGGACAATTCGGTGACTGTCACCCCGGTGGTCAGCTACTAGGGTGTGTCTCCTAATCAGTGGTTTTGCGGTTTGGCATGATTGATGGGTGCCTTCTCGCTATTCCGTGTTGTCCGATGCCCAGTGGGAGTCCATTGCCCCGTTGATGCCCGATTCGTCGGGGAAACCGGGCCGACCCTTCAACGACCACCGGCTGATGACCGAGGGCATCATCTACCGCTACCGGGCAGGGATCCCATGGCGTGATCTCCCTGCCTATTTCGGGTCGTGGAAGACCGTGTGGAAGCACCACCGCCGCAACGCCGCCAACGGGACCTGGGACAAGGTCCTGGCGGCGTTGCTGACCCGCGCGGACACGGCCGGGCTGATCAACTGGGAGGTCTCGATCGACTCCACGGTCGACTCCACGGTCAACCGTGCCCACCAGCACGGCACGAACCTGCCCCGCCACACAGGGGGACCTGTCGAATTACAGGAATCTGCTCGACGAGCCTGAGGACCATGCCATCGGCCGGTCCCGCGGCGGGCTGACCACCAAGATCCACGCCCTGGTGGATGGCAACATGCGTCCCCTGGTCCTGCTGCTGGGGCCGGGCCAGGGCGGGGACTCGCCGATGTTTGAGAACCTCATGGAGGCCCTGAAGGTAGAAAGGCCCGGTCCCGGCCGGGCCCGCACCCGCCCGGACCGGGCCATGGCCGACAAGGCCTATTCCTCCAAAGCAATCCGGGCGTACCTGCGCGGGCGGGGCATCGAGTGCGTTATCCCGGAAAAGGACGACCAGAAGGCCAACCGGAAACGCAAGGGCTCCGCCGGGGGACGCCCCGTCAGATACGACAGGGACGCCTACAAACGGCGCAATGTGGTCGAGCGCAGCTTCAACACCCTCAAGCAATGGCGGTCCCTGGCCACCCGCTACGACAAACTGGCCCTCACCTACCGCTCAGCGGCCGTCCTGCACGCCGTCGTCATCTGGAGCGCCGCATTGGGAGACACGCCCTAGTCCCCACTTGCCGGCCCACCCGCTCCCAAATCTCGCTGCGCTCGCTTCGGGGCCCCCGCTGGCGTGGGCCCATAAATGAAGACGATCCCCGTTGTGGAGCATGTGCGCACATGCTCCACAACGGGGATCGTCTTCATTTCCGGCTGTTCTGGTCCGGAGCTAGTCCATTCCGCGCAGGTCCAGCGAGAGCTCGGTGGCGCCGTCGGCACTCATCAGCACGGGGATGCCCCAGTCCTGCTGGTACAGATGGCAGGCGGCGTGGTCGGGGATCTCGCCGTCCTCCGTCTCGGGTCCGTCGCAGGCCGCGGCGCGGGCGGTGATGTGCAGGATGCCCTCCGGGACGTCCGCGGAGAGCACCAGCGTGCGTGTGAGGCCCACGGAGGTGCCGCCACCGTCCACCAGCAGCTCCGGCGGGGTGGAGGAGATCTTCAACTGCGTGGGATCGCCCCAGCGGTCGTCCAGCTTCTGCCCGGTGGGGGCGGAGAAGCGGATCTGCAGGGCAAGCTCGCCGGCCGCCACGGGCGTCTTGGGGCGCTGCGTCTGGGCCGCACCCTCATCCACCTGCTGGGCGTCCTTGGGGATCGCCACGCGGACCAGCTGGTGCCGGTTGGCCTCCACCACGATCAGCAGCGGCACCTCCCCCGTGCTGTCCAGCAGGACGTCGGAGGGCTCGGCCAGGCCGCGGGCCAGCGTGCTCACGGTGCCCGTGGCGGGGTCGTAGCGGCGTACGGCGCCGTTGTAGGTGTCAGCGATGGCCACGGAGCCGTCCGGCAGGACCGCCACGCCGAGGGGGTGCTGGAGGCGGGCCTGGCCGGCCGCGCCGTCGCGGAAGCCGAAGTCGAACAGGCCGGCGCCGATGGCCGTCTCCACCGTGACGCCGTCGTCGCCCAGGCGCAGGACGCGCAGTGCGGACGTCTCGGAGTCGGCCACCCAGATGCTGCCGTCCGGACCCTGGGCCAGGCCCGAGGACTGGGCAAACCAGGCGCCCTCGGCCGGGCCGTCCAGCAGCCCCTCGAGGCCGTTGCCGGCGAGAATGGACACGGCACCGGTGGCCGGGTTGAAGCCGAAGATCTGGTGCACGCCGGCCATCGCGATGACCACCTGGCCCAGCTTCTCGGAGTAAACGACATCCCACGGGGAGGACAGCGCGACATCCAGCGGCTCGGTGCCCAGCACGCCGTTGGTGCCGGCGAGACCAATGCCGCTTGCATCAACGCGGGCAGGACCGGCCTCGAGCAGGCGCTGCACGCCGCTGCCGGCCACGGTGCTGACGGCGCCGTCGGACAGCCGGATGCCGCGCAGGCGGTGGTTCACGGAATCGGCGACGATGACGTCGTAGCCGGCCGCCGCTGCGGCCTCGGCGGGGAGCAGGGCCAGGCCCTGGGGCTCGTTGAAGGCGGCCTCTGCGGCGCTGCCGTCAACATGGCCCTTGGTGCCGGTGCCAATGGTGCGCACCACCGTCAGCAGGTCCGGGGCCAGCTCCACCAGGCGGTGGTGGCCGGTGTCGGAGACCAGGAAGGTGCCACCGGCCAGCGGGAGCACCTTGCCGGGGAAGCGGAGGTCGCCGGCGGTGGGCTCGGGGGCCACATAGGGGCCGTCGCCGCGGTGCAGCGTGCCCTTGGCCTCGTGCTCGGCAATGAGTTCCGGGATCAGCGAGGCCAGGCCGGCCGCGTGGCCCTCGCCGGAGAGGTGCGCCACGATGTAGCCCTCGGGGTCCACCACCACGAGGGTGGGCCAGGCGCGGGCGGCATAGGCCTGCCAGGTGACCAGCTCAGGATCGTCCAGCACCGGGTGGTGGATTTCGTAGCGCTCGACGGCAGCGGCCAGCGCCACCGGGTCCGCCTCGTGCTCAAACTTGGGCGAATGCACGCCCACCGTCACCAGGACGTCCTTGTACTGCTCCTCCAGCGGGCGCAGCTCGTCCAGCACGTGCAGGCAGTTGATGCAGCAGAACGTCCAGAAATCCAGCAGCACGATCTTGCCCCGCAGCTGTTCCAGGTCCAGCTGCTTTCCGCCGGTGTTCAGCCAGTTGCGGCCCACCAGTTCGGAGGCGCGCACGCGCTGGGTGGTTCCGGTTGAGGTTGGTGCGTCCACTAGGGCTTCTCTCCTTGGCTGGGGGTGGTGCTGGCGGGCGTGGCGGCCGCGGGGCCGCCGGTGCGGGGGGCACCGGCGTCGCGCTGGGCCAGTTGGGCGAACATGTCGTTGTAAGCATTCAAATCGGCGTCGTTATTCCGCTCGGCCGCGCGGTCCTTGCGTTTGGTCTCCCGCGCATCCGAGCGTGACCACATGATGGCCACGCCCAGCGCGATCGCCACGGTGGGGACCTCGCCGATCCCCCAAGCGATGCCGCCGGCCGTCTGCTGGTCCAGCAGCGCCGGATCGCCCCAGGCCCGGCCCATGTTGCCGAAGTAGTCCCCGGACAGCAGCGCCGTCGAACTCATCAGCGAGACGCCGAAGAAGGCGTGGAAGGCCATGGTGGCCAGCAGCAGGAGCAGGCGCAGCGGGTACGGGGCCCGGCGCGGGAGCGGATCGGAGCCGATCATGCTCATGATGAAGATGTAGCCGGTGATGGTGAAGTGCGCGATCATCAGCTCGTGGCCGATGTGGTTGCGCATGGCGTAGTCGAACGCGCCGGAGTAGTAGAAGAGCACCAGCGAGCCGGAGAAGTTGGCGGCGGCAAAGAGCGGGTGCGTGACCAGCGCCGAGAACTTGGAATGCACCACCACCAGGATCCATTCGCGGATGCCGCGGCTGCCGTCGGTGCGCGGGGTCAGTGCCTTGAGCGCCAGCGACACCGGTGCGCCCAGGACTATGAAGAGCGGGGAGATCACCATCAGGGCCATGTGGTCCACCATGTGCGCGCTGAAGAGCACCATGCCATAGACGGCCGGACCGCCGGAGGTGACGTAGACCAGCGCGGCCATGCCCAGCAGCCAGCAGACGGTGCGGAAGATGGGCCATTTGTCGCCGCGGCGGTGCAGCTTGGCCACGCCGAGGAGATAGCCCACGGCCGCGGCCAGGGCGAAGGCCAGCCAGAGCCAGTCCATCCGCCATTCGCTGAACCAGCGCGACGGCGTGAGTTCCGGCGGGAGCGCATAGCCGCTGAGCACCTCGGCCGGGGACAGCGACTCGGCCCGGTCGGCGGGGGCGGGCGGGGCCGATCGGCTCAGGGCCACGGCAATGCCGCTGGTGACGCCCATCAGCACCAGCTCGGCCAGCACCAGCTGCCAGAGCACGCGCCGGACGCCGAGCTCCTTGGCACCGGGCTTGGCACCGGATTTGCCGGCCATGCCGGACTTGCCCGGGGCCGCCTCCAGCCGCGGGATGATCCAGGACCGGTGCATGTAGCCGATGCTGCCCAGCACCACCGTGGCCACCGTCTTGGCCATCAGCAGCTGGCCGTAGGTGGAGCCAAAGAGCTCGGCCCAGCTGTGGATCCGGATGGCGCCGTTGACCACGCCGGAGGCAAAGACGACGACGAAGGCCAGCACCGCCAGCGCGGAGAAGCGCTTGAGCACGGTGCCGGTGAGCTTGCCCAACGTGCCGGAAACCACCACCAGCGCAATGATGCCGCCCACCCAGAGCGAGACGCCGGCAATGTGCAGCAGCAGCGAATTCACCGCCCCGTTGTGGTCCGCACTGGAGGCCGAGTGCCCCACCAGCGCCTGCGGGGAAAGCGCAATGAGCGCCACCACCAGGGTCAGCGCCAGCCCGGCCAGCGACCGCACGGCAAAGCAGGCGGTGGTGACGACGGCGGCAAAGATGCAGGTGGCCAGCCAGGCCTGGCCCACCGGGAGCTCGGTCATGAAGAACACCAGCTGGCGGCTGTAGTCGCCGCTGCCGGAGAGCGGCAGGCCCGCCACATCCGAATAGGTGAACACCAGAACGGCGACGGCGGCGAGCGTCCAGAGCCCCGACGCCGCGGCCGCAAGGGTCATCGCGCGCGTGAACGCGGGGTGCTCGGGCGACGGCGCCGCGGCGGTCGTGCGCGGTGTGGTCCGGGAGCGGCCCTTCAGCTCACGCGGCAGGATGAACGCGGCAAACACCAGGGCGCCGATGACGCTGGCCACCGACAAGTTGCAGACCGCCTGCGCCACGGGGAGGCCCCAACGGGTCAGGGCACCGGGGTCCGAGAGGTTGCGCGTGGCCGCCGCACCGGAGAACAGCAGGGCGGCAACCAGGCCAAGAATGGCGGCACCGGCGCCTGCCAGCAGCCAGGGGCCGGAGATTCCGTCCGCGAAGGAACGGCGCTGGGCTTGTGGTCCAGGCGCGGCTTCGGGGGTGGTGATTGTGGATGGCACCCCTCCATTGTCTTTCACCCGGCACGGTTCGGGCGAATCAGCCGGCTCCCAGCTTCGTGCCGCCCCCAGTGGCCGTGCCCAAGGACCGCGCCGTTAACGCCCGAAGGGCGGCCGCTCGGGGAGCGGCCGCCCTTCGGGCGTTGTCTACTGGAGACTACTTCTTGGCAACAGCGGCCTTCAGCTTGGAACCAGCGGTCAGCTTGACGCTGTGGCCGGCGGCAATCTGGATGGTCTCGCCGGTCTGCGGGTTGCGGCCCGTGCGAGCGGCGCGGTCGGTGCGCTCAACTGCGAGCCAGCCCGGGATGGTGATCTTCTCGCCGGCGGAGACGGAGCTCTCGAAGACCGAGAACAGGGCATCCAGCACGGAGTTCACTGCGGTCTGGCTGGTCTCAGCCTTAGCAGCAACCTCAGCAACCAATTCACTACGATTCTTAGCCATGTGTGTCCTCCTGGACGTGGGATGGATTCAGCGTGCACGGGATCTCGTGCCAACCACTGCTAGCGAACATATCAGTTCAACCCCGGAATTCCGGCAATTTTGGGCGGTTTTGCCGCCAAAAAAGCCGGATTTGCGGGTTTTTTCGCTCTCAGCCAAGCCCCGCGCCAGCCAGAACGCCCACAGGTGCCGGCCGCCGCCGTCGTCGTGGCCCGGAATCCGGGCACAAAAAAGGCGGTGACCGCAATGGTCACCGCCTTTTCAGCAATACTTACCAGCTGGACTTCGTGATGCCCGGCAGCTCACCGCGGTGAGCCATGTCGCGGAAGCGAACACGGGAAATGCCGAACTTCTGGAGCGTTCCACGCGGGCGGCCGTCGATGGCGTCGCGGTTGCGAACGCGCACCGGCGAAGCGTTGCGGGGCAGCTTCTGCAGGCCCAGACGTGCGGCCTCGCGGGCCTCGTCCGTGGCGTTGGCGTCAACGAGGGTCTTCTTCAGCTCGAGGCGCTTCGCGGCGTAACGCTCAACGATGACCTTGCGCTGCTCGTTCTTGGCAATCATGGACTTCTTAGCCATATGCTTAGCGCTCCTCTCGGAATTCGACGTGCTGACGGATCTTGGGATCGTACTTCTTCAGAACCAGACGGTCCGGGTCGTTACGACGGTTCTTGCGGGTTACGTACGTGTAGCCGGTGCCCGCAGTGGACTTCAGCTTGATGATCGGACGTACGTCCTTGTCCTTAGCCACTAGAGCTTCACCCCACGAGCAAGAATCTGGGCAACGACAGCGTCGATGCCACGAACGTCAATGGTCTTGATGCCACGTGCAGAAACCTGCAGCGTGACGTTGCGGCGCAGGGAAGGAACCCAGTAGCGCTTCTTCTGGATGTTCGGGTCGAACCGACGCTTGTTGCGGCGGTGCGAGTGCGAAATGCTATGTCCGAAGCCCGGCTCGGCTCCGGTCACCTGGCAATGTGCTGCCATGGTCACTCCTCAGTCATGAATGGAACGGTCCACAGGATGCAAACCGTGCGTTAAAGGCGGCGTCCGCCCATCGACACACCCCAGCCGGGACAGCCGCAAGCGGTTGAAACACGATGGGGGTGGATAAGCGAATACTGGAATGCACGCAACTTGAGCCCCTAACTACCGGCCCGCGGGAACCAAATCACCGCACACCGGAGCAATTGCGCACGCTCCGCGCCACCTAGCGCCTAACCATTCTATTGGCTGGGGCAGATTAAGGCCAATCCGCCCGGCGAGGCAAGGTCAGACGGGGGCGTGGAGGGTGGGCCAGCGTGCGGAGAGGGCGTCCCCGGAGGAGACGCCGCGCAGCCGACGGCCGATCCACGGGCCCACGTACTCCCTGGTCCAGGCGGCGTTGGCCTTCAACTGCTCCACCGGGGTGAGCACCGGCAGCGGCGCCAGCTCGGGCAGCGGGAGACCGGCGCCATACTCCAGCACGTCAAGCACCCGGTTGGCCATGTTGATGTGCCCGGCGGTGGACATGTGCATCCGGTCCTCGCCCCACATCCGCCAATCGTTGTACTCGGCAAAGCGCCAGAAGTCCACCAGCCGGGCGCCGTGCCTGTCTGCCACCTCGCGCACCAGCTCGTTGTAGATGGCGGTGCGACCGCGCATGGTGGTGAAGACATTTGAGGTCTTGGCGTCGAAGCCGGTGAACATCAGCACCGTGGCACCGGTGTCGGAGAGCCTGGCGACGGCGTCGTCGTACCGCCCCACCATCGCATCGATGTCCACCTTGGGCCGCAGGATGTCGTTGACGCCGGCGTAAATGGTCACCAGCGTGGGCTTGAGGGCGACGGCGGGGCCGATTTGTTGGCTGAGGATCTGGTCCATTTTCTTGCCGCGGATGGCCAGGTTCGCATAGCCGAACCCACCGCCGGCATCGGCCGCCAGCACCTCGGCCACGCGGTCCGCCCAGCCGCGCACCCCGTTGGGGCGGCTGGCATCCGCGTCCCCCAGACCTTCCGTGAAGGAATCGCCCAGGGCAACGTATCGTGCTGCAAAATCCACCGTGACCTCCGCATCCTCGACATGGCTAGGCTTATCCTATGATCTTTGCCCCCGACCGCCGCCCCGTCCCGGGCGCGCACCCGGCGGGAGGGCCCGCCACGCCATGACCCAGTCCCGGGTTGCCCAACGCGGAGCACCAACCGGCCACACCATCTGGAGCCCCTTCTACCGTACGGCCACCATCGGGCTCTTTGCCCTGGGCTTTCTGGTGGCGTATTCCACGGCGGCGGTCACCACCGCCATGCCCAGGGCCGCCGAGGAGCTCCACGGCCTGCCCCTGTACGGCCTGGCCTTCGCCGTCACCATGGCCACCTCGGTGGTGACCATGGCCCTGGCGGCGCTGTGGATCGACAGGTCCGGACCGCTCAAACCCCTGCTGGTGGGCGTGGGCATCTATGCCACCGGCCTGCTGCTGGCCGCCGCCGCCCCCACCATGGAAATCCTGGTGGCAGCGCGCGCCATCCAGGGCGTCGGCACCGGGCTGGACAGCGTGGCCCTCTACGTGGTCATCGCCCGGGTCTTCCCGGCGCATCTTCGCCCGCCCATGTTCGGCGCCCTGGCCGCGGCCTGGGTGCTGCCCTCCATCATCGGCCCGGCGCTCAGCGGTCTGGTCACCGACCACTTCGGCTGGCGCTGGGTGTTCGTCTCCGTCCCGGTGCTGGCTGTGGGCGCCGCGGCACTGGCCTATGCCGGCATGCGCGGCGCCAAGGTCAACGTGCCGGTGCGCAAGCACGACGGCGGCGCCCCGGACCCGGCGGCCCGGCGCAAGGCCCTGCGCAAACCGCTCTGGGCGGGGGCGGCCGCGGCGGCCGTGCTGGTGCTCGGCGACGCCAGCGCCCGCAGCCACCCGTGGTGGGTGCCCGAGCTGGTCCTCGCCCTCGTGGTCCTGGGCATTGCCGTGCCCCGGCTGCTGCCCCGCGGCACCTGGCGGGCGGCGCGGGGACTGCCCTCTCTGGTCCTGATGCGCGGGCTGGTGGGCACTGCGTTCACCGTGGCGGACATCTACCTCCCGCTCTACATGATCGAACAGCGCGGCATGCCGGCGTGGCTGGCCGGGCTGTCGCTGACCGTCAGCGGCGTTACCTGGTCCATCGGCGCCTGGATGGTCGGGCGAGGGATTATCTCCCCGAGGCGTGGGTTGGTGCTGGGCTCGGCGGGCGTGCTGGCCGCGGTGGCCATCGTGGCGCTGGTGCTGCTGCCGGGCATGCCCGTGGGGGTGGCCTGGGTGGGCTGGACGCTGGGCGGCCTGGCCATCGGCTGGTGCTACCCGGTGCAGTCCGTGCTGGTGCTGGAGAAATCCGAACCCAGCGAACAGGGCGCCAACTCCTCGGCCCTGCAGCTGAGCGAAACGCTCACCACCGCCGCCTGCCTGGGCGTGGTGGGGGCGGTGTTTGCCTCGCTGATCGGCTTGGGCGCCCCGGGCTACGCGGTGGCGTTCGGCGTGTCCGCGGCGCTGGCCGCCGGCGCACTGGCCGTTTCGCGGCGCGCCGCATAGAAACGCCGCGCAGCTTAAACGCAGCTGCACCCCGCCCGAAGGTGGCGTGCAGCTGCGTTTCCAAGCTGCGCCGGGAAACCCGGGCAAAAAAGGCGGGTCAGCCGGCCTTGACGGCGTCCACCAGCGAGCGGACCGCCGTCGGATCGGTGCTGGCCGCCGTGACACTGGCGCAGGCGCAGAAACTCGCTAAGCTGGCGCTGACCGCACCCAGCGCCACCGAAGCGCGGAACCGGGTGCGCGAGCAACTGCCCATCCTTGACGAGCCGGGGCTCTGACAGGCGTGACCCACTCCCCCGCAAGCCAACCCAACCATCCACTCCCGCCTACCCTTACAGGAGCAAAAATGTCCGAGCGCAAAGCAACCATCGCCAGCAGTTCAGGTCTGCATGCCCGCCCGGCATCGCTGTTCGCCGAGGCCGCGGGTGAAGTGGGCGTGGAAGTGACCATCGCCATGAACGGCGCCCCCGTCGAGGACGCCATGGATGCCAGCAGCATCCTGTCCCTGATGACCC
This sequence comes from Pseudarthrobacter sp. P1, assembly GCF_050156935.1. Classification (NCBI taxonomy): domain Bacteria; kingdom Bacillati; phylum Actinomycetota; class Actinomycetes; order Micrococcales; family Micrococcaceae; genus Pseudarthrobacter; species Pseudarthrobacter sp. P1. The sequence goes on from NZ_CP189584.1 coordinate 2,717,382, forward strand.
TCGGCGCCGGCTACGGTGCCGTCGTGGTCCTGCGGGCCGAGGGCGATGGCGCGGATGCCGCGCTCGATTCGCTGGTCAAGATGCTCGAGACGGATCTGGACGCCGTCTAGGCGGATTCAGCCAGCCGTGTCCAGCTGGGCCGCCGCTTCCAGCGCCTCGCCGGCGGCGGCCAGCCGGGCATAGGCACCGCCGGCATTGCGCAGCTGCGCAGCCGTGCCGCGCTCCACGATCGTGCCGGCCTCAAGCACCACCAGCTGGTCCGCGTCCTCCACGGTGGAGAGCCGGTGCGCGATGGTTAGCGTGGTCCGCCCGGCGGCCAGGGCGTCCAGTGCCTGCTGCACGGCGGCCTCGGTGGTGTTGTCCAGGGCCGAGGTGGCCTCGTCCAGCACCAGCACCCGCGGGTTGCGCAGGATGGTCCGGGCGATCGCCAGCCGCTGCTGCTCGCCGCCGGAGAAGCGGTGGCCGCGGGCGCCCACCAGGGTGTCCAGCCCGTCGGGCAGAGAGGCCACCAGCTCTGAAATCTGGGCCGATGCCAGCGCGTCCCAGAGCTGCGCATCGCCGGCCTCCGGCGCCCCAAGGAGCAGGTTGTCGCGGATGCTGGCGTGGATCAGGTACGTTTCCTGGGACACCACGCCCACCAGAGCGGCCAGATCCTCCGGCGCCAGGTCCCGCACGTCGATCCCGTCAATGCTGATCCGCCCGGCCGTGGCGTCGTGCAGCCGCGGCAGCAGCGAGCCCAGCGTGGACTTGCCGGACCCGGTGGGGCCCACCACTGCCGTCGCGGTTCCGGCCGGAAGCACCAGGTCGATGCCGCGCAGCACCTCGGCTCCGCCGTCGTACGCAAAACGGACACCCTCCAGACGCACCTCGCCGCGCATCCGGGCCGGCGCCACCTTCACCGGATGTTCGGGTGCCTTCACCTCGGGGTCCAGGTCCAGGTATTCAAAGATCCGGCTGAACAGCGCCATCGCACCCACCCACTGCACGCCCACGTTCAGCAGGCCCATGATGGGGCGAAAGATGGTGCTCTGCAGCGCGGTGAAGGCCACGATGGTGCCGATGGTCATGCCTCCGGCGGCGGGCAGGCCGGCGGCCAGGTAGATGGCGGCCGGAATGGCGGCGAACACGATGGACATGGTGGCCATCCGCCAGCGCCCGGCGAGCTGCGAACGCATTTCCAGGTCGATCAGCCGCTGGGAACTGGCGGTGAAGCGGGCGGCGTCGCGGGCGGTGGTGCCCAGCGTTTTGGCCAGCCGCACGCCGGAGATGGACAGCCCCTCGTCCACCTGGGTGAACATGTCGGCGAGCTCGCGCTGCAAGACCGTGGTGATGTCCCGGCGCACCAGGGCCACCCGGCGCGAGAGCCAGATGGCCGGCGGAATGACCAGCAGCGAGAGCAGGCTCAGCTGCCAGGACAGGGCCACCATCGCGATGGCCGTGGCGACGGCGGTGGTCAGGTTGGACGCAATGGAGGTGGCCGTGGAGGTCACCACCGACTGCATGCCGGAGATATCGTTGCTCAGCCGCGACTGCACCTCCCCGCCGCGGGTCCGGGTGAAGAACGCCAGCGACTGCCGCTGCAGGTGGGTGAACAGGGTGGTCCGCAGCGTGTGCATGACACGCTGTCCCATGGCGGTGGCCATCCAGGTCTGCACCACGCCCAGGACGGCGGTGGCGGCGGCAACGGCCACCAGCCCCCCGGCCAGCCACGCGAGCAGGGTCAGGTTCTTGGCCGGCAGGGCGTCGTCGATGATGAACCGGATGAGGAACGGCTGGGCCAGGCCAATGATGCTGGAGAGCGAAATGAGGAGCACGACGACGGCGATGGCCGCCTTGTGCGGGGCGAACAGGGCCGCGATGCGGCGCAGGCTGACCGGATGCATGGCCAGCTGGGAGCGGTCGGCGGGGTTGACGCGCCGGGGGCCGCGGGCCTGCTGCCCGCCGGCGGGAGCGCCGCCCGAGTGGGCGGGGGAATCGGAGAGAAAGGTCTCTGCCATCTGCACCGCCTCCTTACAAGGTGTGCGGGTGCGAGAATCGCACCCGATTTTACAGAGTCTACCTCACTATGTGGTTGCCGGTCAATGGTCCGGTCCGCTCGGCTACTGTTGAAGTCATGACTGAACAGCCGCCACCAGCGGGCGACGCCGACCTCGGCGAACTCTTCCACGCCGCCTTCCGCGGACTGCGGCGCACCTGGGCCGAGCAGCTGGCGCCCTGGGACGTCACCCCGCACCAGTGGCGGGCCCTGGCCACCGTGGTGCGCAGCGCCGCCGGCGGACCCGGCGCAGGCGGCAGCGCCGCTGGCGGATCCACCGGAGGTTCCAGCGGCCTGCGGTTGAAGGACCTTGCGGAGCGGCTGCGGATCGCCCCGCGTTCGGCCACCGAGGTGGTGGACCAGCTCGAGGCCAAGGGACTGCTGGCCCGCACCCCCGACCCCGCGGACCGGCGCGCCACGCTCGTCGCCGCCACCGACGCCGGGCGGGAGCTTTCCGACAGCGTCGGCGAGGCCCGTCGCGGGAAGTCCACGGAGTACTTTGCCCGGCTGGGCGAGGCCGACCGCGCCGAGCTGGCCAGGATCCTAGCGGCCCTGGGCGCCCCGGAGGAGCCCGCTCGCTGAGGTGTGGATCGGACAGTTTCCCGGCGCGCTACCCTGCGGGCTATGGCCCATCGGGCACCGCGGGGGCTACCCTGCAATCACGGCCTGCCGCACCGGCAGGGCCGTGCACGGATCAACGACGATCACCAGGAGCAAAAATGGCCGACCAGACGTACAGCATTTCCGAAATCGTCGGTACCTCGACCGAGGGGGTCGACGCCGCCATCAAGAACGGCATTGCCGCGGCCTCGGAGACGCTGCGCAACCTTGACTGGTTCGAGGTCAAGGAAATCCGCGGCCACATCAACGACGGCGCCATCGCGGACTGGCAGGTCCGCATCAAGATCGGCTTCCGCCTGGAGCGGTAGCGGCGCCCGCACCCCCGGTGGTCGACCGGGGGCCCACGGCCGCGCGGGACCCGCGCCGGGGGCCCACGGCCGCGCGGGACCCGCGGCGAGCTTGCGAGGCGTGGGAGCGGCTGGGGACTTGCGAGGCGTGGGAGCGGCTGGGGACTTGCGAGGCGTGGGAGCGGCTGGGGACTTGCGAGGCGTGGGAGCGGCTGGGGACTTGCGAGGCGTGGGAGCGGCTGGGGACGAGGAACGAGCGCGCAGAGACCCAGCCGCACCATGCGCACCGTTAGCCCGGGGTTTTCATCAGGGTTGGGCTGAGGGGTGTGTTTAAGACACGAAAAGGTGCTCTGACAAGGGAAAATAGGGGTGTCTACGCCGTTATTTCCGTGTCTTGAAGGAGCACCTTTTCGATGCATCAGCCTACCAAGGTCTTCCCGTCCCTCCCGGTCACTTTCACCGGCCAGTCGCTGGTCTCCCATGCCGGGGGACGGATCCTGACCTCATTCATCGACGCCCTCGGGTTCCGGGACCTGTGCGAGGACCGGCTCGGGCAGTTCGTCCCCGCGATGGCCTCACACCGGCCCGGGAGGCTGCTCGGGTCGCTGGCGGTGATGCTCGCCGCCGGCGGCGAGCACGCCTCGGACCTGGACATCCTGCGCGCCCAGCCCGGCGTGTTCGGCAACGTGCCCTCGAACGCAACAGTCTCCCGGTTCTTCGAACGCACCGTGAAGAACCCGGACGTCTTCGATTACGGCTTTTCGACCCTGGCCAAGGAACTGCGGACCCGGGCATGGGAAGCCGCAGGAGACCGCAGCCCGGCGGTGAAGGCGACGGCCGCGGACCCGCTGCTCATCGACCTCGACGCCACCTTGGTGACCTCGCACTCGGACAAGGAACAGGCCACCGGAAACTACAAGGGCGGGTTCGGATTCGCCCCGTTCACCGCCAGCCTCGATTACGGTGCCGGCAGCGGCACCGGGGAGGAACTCGCGGTACTGTTGCGTCACGGCGGGGCCACGGCGAACAACGCCGAGGACCACATCCGCATCTTCGAGGCCGCCATCGCCGTCCTGCCCGACTCCCTCTACGGTGGGACCGGGGAACTGGACGGGGAGAAGATCCTGGTCCGCACCGACAGCGCCGGCGCGTCCCGGAAGTTCCTCTGGTACCTGCATTCGCGGGGCGTGCAGTTCTCCGCCTCGTACCCGGTGCCGGTCGGCAAGGCCCACATGATCGACTGGATCAACGACAAGAAATACTGGCAACCGGCCCTGGACCAGGACGGGGTCGAACGCGATGACGCCTGGGTCATCAACGCCACGCAGGTGATCCCGCTCGATGACTACCCGCCGGGGACGAAGATCTTCCTGCGCGCCGAACCGCTGCACCCCGGCGCGACACCGACCCTGCTCGACATCGACGGTCACCGTGTGACAGCGTTTCTGACGAACTCCCCGCGCTGGCACGGACCTTTTCTGGATGCCCGGCACCGGGCCCGCGGCCGGGCCGAGAACCGCATCAAAACCCTAAAGAACACCGGGCTCGGAAAGCTCCCCTTCTTCGATTTCGCTGCCAACCAGGCCTGGGCCAACCTCGCGGTCCTGGCCGCGAACCTGGTCTCCTGGCTCCAGCTCACCGCCCTGCCCGACGGCCACAAAGCACGGGGCTGGGACATCAAACGCTGGCGCTACCGGCTCTTCGCCACCGCCGGGAAAATCATCACCCGCGCCCGCCGGAACCACCTGCTGCTGCCCGCCGCCGCGCCGGAGCAACCCCTGATCAGCGCCCTGCTCGAAGCCATTGAACGGATCGCCGCAGCCGCGAACCGCCCCGCGGTCCTCCTGCGGGCCTGACACCGCAACCCCCCGTCAACCAACGAGCAGGAAAGAAGAACACCAACGGGAACAGTGGAAGCCCGCGCACAGCCCGGCGCCCCCGGGTCCATCAGCCACACCCGAAATCCGATTCAGCCCGCCGGGACGGCAAAACCCGCACCCAACGCCCCGACCGCCGTCCGATGAAAAATCCGGGTTAGCTGGGCTGGGCCTTGCCGAGGCGCCAGTAGCCCATGAAGGCCACCGCGTTCCGGTCCACGCCGGCGTCGCGCACCAGGTAGCGGCGCAGCTCGCGCACGGTCGCGGCCTCCCCGGCAATCCAGGCATAGAATCCGCTGCCCGTGTCCACGCCCTCCGGCGTCTCCCACAGGATGGTCGCGTCCACGTCCACTGCCTCGGGTTCTTCGCCGCGGTGGCACGCGGCCGGTGCCAGCACCTTCCGCACCGCGTCCTGGAGCAGTTCGCCATGCCCGTGGCCGCCACGGGCCAGCCAGGTGATCTCCACCGCCGAGTCCGTGGCCAGGTCCAGGAAATCCTCCGCCGAGGGCACTTCGAGGACGGCATGTCCACTGACGGAGGCAGGCAGGGATTCCAGGATGGCGCTGATGGCCGGGACGGCTGTCTCGTCGCCCACCAGCAGCAGCCGGGTGGCGTCTGCGGGGTCAAACTCAATGCCCAGGCAGACGCCGGCGCGGGCGTCCGGGCCAATAATGGCTAGCCTGTCCCCCGGCACGGCGCCGGCGGCCCAGCGGGCGGCCGGACCGGAACCGCCGTCCAGGTGCAGCACGAAGTCCACATCGAGCTCGGCGGCCACGGCGGGTACGCCATCAATGCCGGGCCGGCCGGGCCGCAGCGAGCGGACGGTGTAGGTGCGCATGTAGCCGCGGGTGTCCGGGTCCATGGCCAGCCAGCCCTGGTACCAGCCCTCGCCGAGGGCGGTGAAATCGGGCAGCGGCGCGCCCCGGGACGGAACCATCACCTTGATGCGCAGATCCAGGGTCTGGCCGTCGGCATTGCTGCCAAAGTAGTCCAGATCGGCGCCGGTGAAGGTCACCCGCAGCATGTGCGGGGACAGCTGCCGCACGGCGGCGACGGCAACCTCAAAGGCGCGGATCGGATAGATGGTCTCCATGGTTGCTGTGGCGGTCATGCGAGAACTCCTACGGTGGCGGATGCGGACTCGGGGACGGTTGGTGCCTGGACGACGGCGGCGACCGTGGCGGTCATGCCGGCGGGGAAGACGAGCTTCTTGCCGGCCCGGCCCAACGGAACCACCATCGGGGTGCCGGCCACGGGGTCGTCCACCACCACCGATTCGAGGCCAAAAACCTCGTGGACAAGATCGGCGTCCAGCACCGAAGTTGGATCGCCCTGGGCCACGATCCGGCCGGCCTTCATGGCGATCAGGTGGTCGCCGTAGCGGGCGGCCAGGTTCAGGTCGTGCAGCACGATGGCCACGGTGGTGCCCCCATCGGCGTTGAGCTCCGCCACCAGGTCCAGCACCTCCACTTGGTGCGCCAGGTCCAGATAGGTGGTGGGCTCGTCCAGCAGCAGGATGTCCGTCTGCTGGGCCAGGGCCATGGCAATCCAGACGCGCTGGCGCTGCCCGCCGGAGAGTTCGTCGATGCTCCGCTCGGCCAGTTCCAGCGTGCCGGTGGCCTCCAGCGCGGCGGCGACGGCGGCGTCGTCGTCCGAGCTCCACTGCCGGAACCAGCCCTGGTGCGGGCTGCGTCCGCGCCCCACCAGCTCGGCCACGGTGATGCCCTCCGGTGCCGTGGGTGTCTGCGGCAGGATGCCCAGCCGGCGGGCCAGGGTGCGGGTGGGCAGCTTGTGGATGTCTTCCCCACCCAGCACGACGGCGCCGGTGCTGGGCTTGAGCAGCCGCGCCATGCCTCGCAGCAGGGTGGACTTGCCGCAGGCGTTGGCGCCCACGATCATGGTCACCTTGCCCGCAGGCAATTCCACGGACAGGGAGTCAACGATGCGCCGATCTCCGTATCCCAGCGAGAGCCCTTGGGCCGCCAGTACGTTGGATCCGGTCATCTCAGCCTCCTTGGCTGTTGCGGTTGTTGCTGATCAGCAACCAGAGCAGGAACGGCGCTCCGAGTGCCCCGGTGACAACGCCCACGGGCAGGGCGGTGGGCAGCAGGTTTGCCGCCAGGAAATCGGCGCCCAGCACGCTGGCCGCGCCCACCAGGGCGGCCAGCGGCAGCGAGCTGGCGCCGCCGTTGAGCCGCTTGGCGATGGGGCCCGACAGGAAGGCAACAAAGGCGATGGGGCCGGCAGCGGCGGTGGCCATTGCCGCCAGCAACACGCCGAGCACCGTCAATCCCAGCCTTCCGCGGCGGACGTTGAAGCCCAGCCCGGCGGCGGTGTCCTCTCCCAGCTGGAGGCCGGCCAGGCTGCGCGAGAGCGCGGCGGCCAGCGGCAGGAGCAGCAGCAGGGAGATTGCCAGAATGCTGGCGCGGTCCCAGTTGCTGGAGTTCAGCGATCCCGTCAGCCAGACCATGGCGCTTTGGGCGTTGTTGATGTCCGCCCGCGCGAGCATGAACGTGACGGCGGCGTTCATGAACGCCGCCGCGCCGATGCCGATCAGGATCAGTCCGGAGCCACCCCGGCCACGGGCCAGGCCGCTGATCAGCAGGGCCACCGCCAGGGCGCCGGGGATGGCCGCGACGGACACGGTGGCACCGCTGGCACCCAGGAAGACGATGGCGGCGACGGCCGTGGCGCTGGCTCCGTAGCTGATGCCAATGATGTCCGGGCTGGCCAGCGGGTTGCGCAACATGGACTGGAAGATGGCGCCGGAGAGGCCAAATGCAACTCCCGCCATCAGGCCAACGACGGCGCGCGGCAGCTTGTTCTCCATCACGATGAAACTCGCGCCGGGAATGTTCTCTCCGGCCAGCAGCCGGAAAAAATCAGGGATGGTGACGGTGTAGCTGCCCAGCAGCACATCCACCATCAGCAGGACGAACACCAGCACGGCCAGGGCACCGGCCACCAGGATGCGGCGGCGGCGCGGTCCGCGGCGCAGGTTGCGCACGACGTCGGCCGGGGACTGGGCGGCCGGGGCCACGGCAGGCGCGCTCACAGTGCGGCCCCGCGTCCGCGGCGGACGACGGCGATGAACACCGGGGCACCGAGGATCGCGGCCAGGATGCCTGCCGGGATCTCGGCGGGCAGCAGGACCACGCGGCCCACCACGTCGGCGCCCAGCAGCACGGTGGGGGCGGCCAGCAGGGACAGCGGCAGCAGCCAGCGGTAGTCGGGCCCCACCAGGGCGCGCAGCAGATGCGGCACCACCAGGGCGATGAACCCAATGGGGCCGGCCAGGGCCGTGGCGCTGCCGCAGAGCAGCACGATCCCCAGCGCCGACACAGCGCGGCCGACGCCGGGACGCTGCCCCAGCGAGCGGGCCACGTCGTCGCCCAGGGAGAGCGTGTTGAGCAGCTTTCCCGTGCACAGCAGGATGGCCGCGCCCACCGCCATGAACGGCAGCACGGCGCCAATGGACGCCCAGGACTTGGCGGCCAGTGCGCCCACCTGCCAGGTGCGGAAGAGCTCCAGCGAGTCCTGGCTGCTGACCAGCATGGCACTCATGAGGGAGACCAACCCGGCCGAGACGGCCGCACCGGCCAGCGCCAGCTTCACGGGCGTGGCACCCTCACGGCCCAGGCTCGCCACGGAGTAGACCACGACGGCGGCCACGGCCGCCCCGGCGAAGGAGAACCAGATGTAGCTGGCCACGCTGGCGGCACCCAGGAAGGAGATCGCTGCCACCACGGCCAGCGAGGCGCCGGCGTTGACGCCCAGGATCCCGGGGTCGGCCAGCGGATTGCGGGCCACGCCCTGCATGGCCGTGCCGGAGAGGCCCAGCGCGGCACCCACCAGCAGCCCCGCCGCCGTGCGCACCACCCGGGAGAGCACGACGGCGTGGTCGCCGTTGGCGGGGTCCGCGGAGGCCAGGGCATCGAACACGACGGCCAGCGGAACGCTGCGGGCGCCCACGGCCAGTGAGGCCACAAGAACCAGGCACAGCGCCGCGAGGGTGCCAAGCGCGCACCAGCGCCGCGCCGCGGCCGACCTCTTTGCCGGCGACGGTTTCGCCGGCAACCGCCGGGTGGCCGCCGTCGGGCCCGCTGTTTGTGCCGCTGGCGGGGAGGCCACTCCTGCCGCCGTCGTGCTCGTTGCCATGGGAGGGGCTACGCCTTGTCGGCCGCAGCGCCCAGCTGGGGCAGGAACTTGTCCAGCGCCCAGGGAAGGCTCAGGGGCGAGGAGGCGGAAATGGCCAGCGTCAGGGTCTGGTCCGAGTCGGCCACAAAGGCGCCCTTCTTGACGGCCGGGATCTGGCCCAGCAGCGCATCGGCCACGATGGCGTCCTTGGTGCTGTTGTCGGGAACCCAGCTGACAAAGATCTGGGAGTCCAGCTCATTGGCCTTCTCGGCGGACCACTCTATGTAGAAGCCGTCCACGCCCTTTTCCTTTTCCACCACGATGGGGGCCAGCGTCATGCCGATGCTGGAGAGGAACTTGGGACGGTTGTCGGCGGAGGTGTAGACGTTGACGCCGTCGGCCTTGGCCGGCTCCAGGTTGCCGTAGATGAAGGTCTTGCCGGTCAGCTGCGGGTACTTGGCAGCCTTGTCGGCAATGGTCTTCTCGGTGGCGGTGATCAGGGCCTTGGCGTCGGCGGACTTGCCCAGCGCCGTCCCGATCATGGTGGTGGCGTCCTGCCAGGCGGTGCCCCAGGCCAGCTTGGGGTATGCGAGAACCGGGGCAATCTTGCTCAGCTTGTCGTAGTCCTCCTGGCTCAGGCCGGAGTAGGCGGCCAGGATGATGTCGGGGCTAGTCTTGGCGATCTCGGTGAAGTTGATGCCGTCGGCCTCGGAGTACTGGGCCGGGGCCTTGGCGGTGCCGATGGCGGCGCCGGCCTTCTCCAGGGCGGCGTCCTTCCACGGGGTGGAGCCCTTGTCGTTGCCGCCCCACTCGTCCTTGGGCATGCCCACCGGGACGACGCCGAGGGCCAGCGCAACGTCGGCATTGACCCAGGCCACGGTGGCAACACGGGCCGGGGCGGCCTTGATGACCGTCTCGCCGAAAGCGTGCTTGATGGTCACGGGGAAGGCATCAGCGGCGGCTGGCGCGGAGGCTGCGGTGGTGGACAAGCCGGATCCGCCTACGGCCCCGGTGGAGCATCCTGTCATCGCCACACCGGCGGCTGCCATCGATGCCAATAGCCCGAACTTGAGTCCCTGTCGGCGTGAAAATTCCACAATTCTCCCTTGGTGCATAGCTAATAAGGCTTGCCTTAGTTATGCAAGCCTCACCTACAGTAAGTGAAGGGAGGGAATATTACGAAACAATAATGTTCGCTATTTGTGGTTACGCCGTGATTGCGCCGAATTTCCGGGGGAATCCGCTGGTCGAGCGGGGGCCCACTACTGCGAGGGGCCTGCAGCGAGCTTGCGAGCTGATGGGAGCGGCTGGGGACCGAGACCTCCCACGCGGCACCGCTCCAGGACGCACAACTGCAGCCATGACGCCGATTCCCTTCTGGGACATGACCACGACTGCGTCATAAACGGAATTCGGCGTCAGTCTCCGCCGGGGACACGGCCGGCCCACCAGGTTTCGGCCCCCGTTCGCCAGCCACCCTAAGAGGGCGCTGAACAAGGGGCAATTCGGGGCCGCGGGTTTGGCTGTCGCACCTTTCCGGGGCCTTTGGCGGCCCGCTGGGGGTCTCCTTTCTGATCGCCGGAGATCTGGTTCGTGATTTTTGCGGGCCTTGTACCTCCGTTCGTGGCTCCCCGCGGCTGGGATTTGGCCCAGGACCGGGGTGGGGGCCCTTTCCGGGTCTTATCCCAGGGCCCAGGCCCCGTTGTGGCGGGTGAGGCCCAGTTTCAGGAGTCGCCGGAGGTTCAGCGCGGCGGTGCGGACCTGCAGCCAGGCGTTGTTCTTTTCAACTCCCCGGTATCTCAGGGCCCGGTTGCCTCCGGCGACCAGCCAGCCGATGGACCGTTCCACCAGGGGCCGGTGGGCCCGGTAGTCGTGCCGGAACCCGGGCTCGAGGGCGGCGGCCCGGTGGGCGCGCTGGCGGGCGTGGTGGACGGTGATGACGACCTTGCGCCCGCCCTTGGCCGTGGTGCATTTCTCCCGCAGCGGGCAGGCCTTGCAGGCGGTGCCGAAGTTCACGTTGCCTCTGGCGCTGATGGTGCGCACCTCACCTTTGGGGCAGGTGAGCGTGTTCTTTGCTTCGTCGTGGGTGAAGTCGTCCAGGTCGTAGCCGCCGGGCACTGCCGGGCGCAGCGGCCTGGGCTTGACCAGCCCCTGGTGCCCGGCCCCGTCGAGGTGTTCGAGCATGGGCCCGGAGCCGTAGGCCGAATCGCCAAGCATTTGGTAGTCAACCTCCGTATCCTTCATGGTCGGATCGGCGGCGGCCAGCCCGATTCCGGCCTCCGCGTCGCTGGAACCGGGGCCGGCGGCCCGGGTCATCACGGCGCTGGTGTAGAGCCCGGTTTCCGGTTCGGCAATGATGTGTCCCTTGAACCCGTCCATCATCACCGAGCGGGACTTGTGCGCGTGCCTGGCCTCGGGATCCACGATGGAGACCATCCGGTCCCGGGCGACCTTCCGGGCGATCCGCCACCGCCCGTCGGTGCCGTCGGAACCCTCGGCCGGCTCCACGTCCTGGCCCGAAACCAACGCCAGCAGCACGTAGGCCTGCGCCTGCGGCGAGTCTTCTTCCAGGGTGTCGGGATCCACCGCGCCAAGCAGGGCCAGGGCGTCGGTGACCAGCCCCGAGACCAGGGCGTCCTTCGCTTCCTTGTCGTCCCAGGCGATGTCCGGCTTGCCCACGTGCGAGTAATCGTAGGAGGTGGCATGGACCGCCATGAGCGTGGCCCCGTGCTCCATGGCCCTGCCGAAACGGCGGATCACGGCAATCAGCTGGGTGATGGTGTCCTGCCGGGCCACCGCATCGGCGAACACGGTCGAATCCACCGCCCGGCGGTGCCGGCCGGTGAGGACACCGGTCGCGGTGATGACCTGGGCGACGGCTTCGGTGATGCGGTGCGGGTTGCTGCTGCCGCGCAGGCGGTTGCGCCAATGCACCAGCGCCGTGGGATGGAACGCGGTCTCGGTCAGCCCGTACCCGCAGGCGGCCTTCCACCGCAGGTCAAAGGTCAAGGCTTCGGCGGCGGCCCGGTCCGAGAGACCCTCCAGGGCCTGCAGGACCAGGACGGTGCCGATGACCGCGGCCGGGATCGAGGGCCTGCCCCGGGTGGAGGGAAACAGGTCCTCCATCATCGAGTCCGGGAAAAGCTCCGAGCGGTGCCCGGCCAGAAACGCGTAGGCACTCCCCGGGGCCAACAGCTCCCCGGCCAGCGCCTCCACATCCAAATACCCGCGCTGGGCCTCTTCAATTCCTTGCATGCATCCAGTCTTAAGGACCAGGACCCGAAGTCCAGCAGGCGCGCCTTAAACCACCCAAATTGTTCAGCACAGTCCTAACCTCAATGCCGGGGAGTTAAGGTTCGGGGTCGTGGGTCAATCTTCTGCGTCGGCGTGTTGTTGACCGGCAGGCGAACGGAGGTCCGGTAAGACGGAAATCGACCAAGAAAGCCGTCTGTAAGGACCTCCGTTGCGCTCCCATTCTGCCATCCGTTCCGCTGTTACGACCATTACCCGCACGATCACGGTCGCGGCGGGGGTGTTCGCCCCCGGACACCTGGGCGAGCTGACCCGCATCGTGCCGTTCGAGCTGGCCGATGCGGTGCTGGCCCGGACCCGCACCCGGGAACGGCGGCTGCGGACGCTGCCCTCAAGGGTCGGGATCTATTTCGTGCTCGCTCTGGGCCTGTTCCCCCGCTGCGGCTACCAGGGCGTGTGGGCGAACCTGACCGCGGCGCTGCGGGGACAGGCGCCCCGCCCGTCGGGCAAAGCACTGCGGGACGTGCGCCGCCGCCTGGGTCCGGCCCCGCTGCGGGCGCTCTTCGACATCCTGGCCGGCCCGCTCGGACAGCCGTCCACGCCCGGGGTGCGCTTTGGCCGGTACCGCACCGTCACGTTCGATGGCTGCCGGTCGATCAAGGTCCCCGACACCGAACGCAACCGCGGCTGGCTGGGCAGGCTCAACGCCGCGCAGGGCCAAACCGGCTACCCGGCCATCCAGCTGATGACACTGGTCGAAACCGGCACCCGCGCACTGATCGGTGCCGTGTTCGGCACGCCCGCCGATGGCGAAATCACCTGGGCCCGGCGGCTGTTGCACCACCTGGACGGGAGCATGCTCGTCCTGGCCGACCGCGGCTTCGACGCCGCCGCGTTCCTGGCCGACGTCGCCGGTACCGGCGCCCGGTTGGTCCGGATCAAAGCCGGCCGCCGGCTGCCCGTGACCGGGCGGCTGCCCGACGGCTCGGTGCTCTCGTGCCTCGGCGGCCTGAAGGTACGGATCATTACCGCACACGTGGGCGTCACCTGCCACGACGGCACCACGTACGGCGAGGACTACCGGCTGGCCACCACGCTGACCGACTGCCGGGAGTACCCGGCCGGGGCGCTCATCGGGCTCTACCACGAGCGGTGGGAACACGAAATCGCCTACCTCGCCCTGCGGCACACCCTGCTCCAGGGCCAGGTGCTGCGCTCCGGCGACCCGACCGGCCTGGAACAGGAAATGTGGGCACTGCTCGCCGTTTACCAGACATTGCGCATCGCGATCACCGACGCCATCACCACGGTGCCAGGCACCGATCCGGACCGGGCCAGCTACCAGCTCGCGGTGACAACCGCCCAGAACCTGGTCATCGGCGCCGAGAACGTCACCGCCGGCAACGAGGACTTGGCCGGCGACATCGGCCGCGCAGTCCTGGCCAACCTGAACCCGCCCCGACGGCCGCGCGTCTGCGCCCGGCGCGTGAAATCCCCGCTATCACGCTGGAACAAGCAGCCACCGGGCAAACCCCGCACCAACTTGCGGATCACCCGGCTCACCATCACCGCCAGCGGGCACGACCCCCTGGACGAGGGAACGACACGCCGCAGCCGGTCCTTGACCCACGACCCCGAACCTTAACTCCCCGGCATTGACCCTAACCTCGCTTCGCTCGGCCAGGGAACCCTGCTGCCTCTCTTGGCTCCGCTCAACCGACAACACCGCTGGTCGGGCCCGTCGAGACCCGGCGGGGGCCGGCGCGGAGGCCGGAAACTACGGCGCCGGGGTGCGCAGGATCCAGTGGTCGGACTTCAGCCCGGCAACGATCTTGCGGCCAATCCTGGCCAGATCCGCCACATCATCCGCATCCAGCGAATCGAAGACCAGCTGGCGCACCTGCTGCACATGCACCGGTGCCAGCCGCCGCACCAGCTCCAGACCGCCGCCGGTGATGCTGGCGGCCGTCACCCGGGCGTCCTCGGGATGGGTGCACCGGGAGACCAGCGAGCGCGCCTCCAGCTTCTTCACCACATGGGACAGCCGGGAGAGCGAGGCGCTGGTCCGGGCCGCCAGCTCGCTCATCGGCAGCGTCAGCTCGGCGGATTCGGAAAGCATGGCCAGCACGTTGTAGTCGAACAAAGAAAGCTTCCCCTCCCGCACCAGCGCGGCATCCAGCGCAGCCGGCAGCATCGTGGTGGTGGAGAGCAGGGCCAGCCAGGCCGCGCGCTCGTCGACCGTGAGCCACTGTGTTGTCATTTCCGCATCTCCCATAGGAGGCATCATTTCACGCACCGCAACCCGTGCATCCAAAAACACTTGATGCTTCAACCAAATGGGTCTACTTTTAGTTATAGATTCAAGCGATGACCCGCCCACAAGGACAGATCCCGTGAAGAATTTCCTCTCCTACCTCTTCGGAAAGAAGCAGAAAATGACGAACATCACCATCATTGGCAACGGCAACATGGCCCGTGGCATCGCCACCCGTGCACTGGCGGCCGGCCGCCGCGTCGAGATCCTGGGCCAGGACGCCAGCAAGGCACAGGCCCTGGCGGCCGAGCTCGGCGCCAACACCACCTTCGGCACCACCGCCACGGCCCCGGCCGGCGACATCGTGGTGCTCGCCGTCCCCTTCGACGCCGCAAAGGAGGTAGTCACCGCCTACGGCCACGCGCTGGCCGGCAAGACCATCGTGGACATCACCAACCCGGTCAACTTCGCCACCTTTGACTCGCTCGTCGTCGAGCCGGGTGCCTCCGCCGCCGAGGAGATCGCGACCCTCGCCCCGGCTGGCGCAGCCGTCGTCAAGGCCTTCAACACCGCGTTCGCCGGCACCCTGGTGGCGGGCGAGGCCGAGGGCCAGCAGTTGGACATCTTCATCGCCGGCGACAACGAGGCGGCCAATGCCTCGGTCAGCTCGCTGGTGGCCGACGGCGGCATGCGCCCCATCGTGGCCGGCGCGCTCAAGCGCTCCCGCGAACTGGAGGGTTTCCAGTTCCTGGTCATGACCCTGCAGGCCAACCCGGCGTTCGAGACCTTCAACTGGAACACCGGCCTGAAGATCGTCGGCTAGCGGGCCTCAGGCCAGCTTGTCCGCGAAGAACTCCAGCGTGCGCGACCACGCGTCGTCGGAGTCCTCCTCGCGGTAGGTCCACTCGTTGGTGTCGTTGAAGAAGGCATGGCTGGCGTCCGGATAGACGACGGCGGTGAAGTCCACGCCCGCCTCGGCCATGGCGGACCGCAGCGCCGGCAGTGAGGACATCAACCGTTCGTCCTTCTCGCCGTAGAAGGCCAGGATCGGTGCGGTGATCCCGCGCAGCTGCTCCGGAGTGAAATCGCCGTGCCCGTAGAACGGCACGGCGGCCTTCAGCCGGGGCTCGGCCACCGCCAGCGAGAAGCTGTAGCTGCCGCCGAAGCAGAAGCCGGTGATCCCGATGAGCCCGGCCACCGCGTCGATGCCGCTGAGGTAGTCAAAGCACGCCCGCACGCCCGCCAACGTCTTCTCGCCGAACCCCGGGGCCTGCATCGGCGCCATGAGCTCGCGCAGCTGCGGCTGGATCTCGGCCCGGGTTTTCGGGTCGTGCATTTTTCCCTGCAGCTCCGCCACCAGCTTCGGGGCCGGCCCGACGCCGCCCAGCAGGTCCGGGGCGACCACCAGGTACCCCTCGGCCGCAAAGCGGTCGGCGACGTCCTTGGTGTGGTCCACCAGCCCCCACACCTCGTGCAGGACTATCAGTCCGCCCTTCAGCGGAACGGTCACCGCGTGGCGGCCGTGCCGCCAGCCCGCGGGACCCTTGACATATGCGGGAACGTCGCCCGCCAGCGTGATCATGTCGCCCATGCTGTGATCATCACAGCCCCCGCCGGGAAAAGCTAGGGCAAAAAGCTAGGGTTCGTGCCCGACGTCGTCCCCGCCGTCGTCCTCGACAAACCTGGGCCGGCCGGCCAGCGCGCCAAACACCGCGGCGCCCGTGCCGATGGCCAGGAACATCACGCCCGCGGCCGTGAATCCCCCGGTGGCCGCGTGCAGCTGGCCCACCAGCAAGGTCCCCACCGAGCCCACGCCGTAGCCCACGCCCTGCATCATGCCGGAGAGGTGCGCGGCGGTGTGCTGGTCGCGGGTGCGCAGCACGATCATGGTCAGCGCCACCGCCGTCAGGCTGCCCTGGCCCAGCCCCAGCAGCGACGTCCAGAGCCAAATGCCCTGCATCGGGCCAAAGATGCTCAGCGCAAACCCGGTGCCGGTCATCAGCGCCACCGTGGCATTGAGCCAGCTCTGCCGGCGCAGCTTCACGGCCAGCGCCGGGGCCAGCAGCGAGCCGGCCATCTGCAGCACAATGGACACGGCCACGATCACACCGGCGGTGCCGCCGTCCACGCCGCGGCTGCGCAGGATGGGGGCCAGCCAGGCGAAGACGCTGAAGGACATCATGGCCTGCATCGCCATGAAGGCGGTGGTCTGCCAGGCCGTGGCGGACCGCCACACGCTGGGCCCGGTGGCCGCGAGCGACCGGCGGGCGTGCTTTTGCCGCAGCGCGACGGGCGCCCAGACCAGCGCCGCCGCGGCGGCCGGAATGGCCCAGAAGCCCAGCGCCCACTGCCAGGAATTTGTGGTCTCGTAGATGGGGTGGGTGAAGCCGGCGCCGAGCGCGGCGGCGGCGCAGATGGACATGGTGTACAGCCCGGTCATCAGCCCCAGCCGGTGCGCAAAGTCCCGTTTCACCAGCCCCGGCAGCAGGACATTGACCACGGCAATGGCGGCGCCGGCGGCAAAGCTGCCCACCAGCAGCGCCGGCAGCGCCCCCAGCGGGCGCACCGCCAGGCCAAGGGCCAGCAGCACCATGGCACCCAGCAGCGTCCGTTCCGGGCCGAAGCGCCGGGCCAGTCCCGGCGCCAGCGGGGCAAAGACGCCCAGCAGGGTCACGGGCACGGTGGAGAGCACCGTCACCACCCCCGGGGCCATGCCGGTGGCCGCTGTGACCTCGGCCAGCACGGCGGCGAAGCTGGAAAACACCGTGCGCAGGTTCACCCCGCACAGGATCAGCGCAACGGCAATGTACGCCAGGCTGAGCCGGGGGCCGGCGGTGGTGGGTTCCGGTTCGGGGACCTCGTCGATTTCGGCATCGACGAGGATGTCCCCGCTACGCATCGACGGGCCGGGTGGGTGCCGTGCCGTCGCCAAACGGGCGCCCGCCGAGGGATTCGCGCCCGTGCGGCGCCAGCCAGCCGGAGGTGTCGGGCCCCTGGGGCACGATCTGCGTGGGGTTGATGTCCGTGTGGACGATGTAATAGTGCTCTTTGATCTGCTGGAAATCCACGGTGTCGCCAAAGCCCGGCGTCTGGAACAGGTCCCGGGCGTAGGCCCAGAGCACTGGCATTTCGGCGAGCTTGTTCCTGTTGCATTTGAAGTGGCCATGGTAGACGGCGTCGAAGCGGACCAGGGTGGTGAAGAGGCGGATGTCCGCCTCGGTGATGGTCTCCCCCACCAGGAACCGCTGCGTGGACAGGCGTTCCTCCAGCCAGTCCAGGGCGGCGAACAGGCGGCCGTAGGCGGCGTCGTAGGCTTCCTGGCTGCCGGCAAAGCCGCAGCGGTAGACGCCGTTGTTGACCTCGGTGAAGACCCTCTTGTTGACGGCGTCGATCTCCTCCCGCAGCTGGGCCGGGTACAAATCCGGGGCGCCCTCGCGGTGGAATTCGGCCCACTCGGTGGAAAAGTCCAGGGTGATCTGCGGGAAATTGTTGGTCACCACGGCACCCGTGGGGACGTCGACGACGGCGGGCACGGTGATGCCCCGGGGATAGCCCGGGGTCCGGCTGAAGTAGGCATCCTGCAGGCGCTCAATGCCCAGCACCGGGTCAATGCCGTCCTCGTCCAGATCGAAGGTCCACGAGCGGACGTCGTGGGTGGGGCCGCAGACGCCGATCGACAGGACATCCTCGAGCCCGAGCAGCCGCCGGGCGATGGTGGACCGGTGGGCCCACGGGCACGCACGCGCGACAACCAGCCGGTAGCGGCCGGCCTCCACCGGATAGCCGTATCGGCCCTCGCGCGTGATGCGGGTTTCGATGTAGTTGGTGTCCCGGGTGTATTCCTCGTTCCCCGTGACGTAGGCACCCTTGGTGCTGTAGGCGCCGGCGGTGCCCACGCCGATTTCCGTTTGACTCATGCAACTAGCCTAGGCCCCGGCCCCCACACCGGGGTTCCCGGTGGCCGCAGGGCCGCCGGCTAGAGGTCCAGCACCGCCCGGCGCACGGCGGCGCTGAGCCGCATGGCCCGGCCGGTGGTGCCGCCGGCCTCGCACCAGCGCGGAATGTAGCCAAAGCCCAAATCATATTCGGGGTCGGCAAAGCCGAGGGCGCCGTTGGCGCCGTCGTGCCCGAACGCGCGGGCGCTGCCAAAGTCCATCCGGTTGTGGGACTTCATGAACACCACGGCAAAGGCGCTCTCCTGGCTGAACGTGCGGTCCCAGCCCCAGACCTGCTCCTGGCTCATGGCCGCGATGGTGTCCTGGCCCAGGAACGGCGCGGACCCGTCGACGCCGGTGCTCGCGGCCGCATAGACGCGGGCCAGGCCGCGGGCGGAGCCGACGCCCGCACCGCTGGTGCTGCCGGCGGCGCGGACGGCACGGCTGTTGGGCAGGTCAAGGATGTTGCCGGCCGCCACGTTGGCCGAGATCCCGGTGATGGAGGCCGGATCGAGAAACGGCGCGTCCGGATCCGTCCCGAACAGCACGGGGCGGAAGCGAGGTTCCTGCTCCTCGGGCAGGCCCAGGTACATGTCCACGCCGTAGGGGGCGCGGATCCGCTCCTCGTAGACCTCCTGCAGGGTGCTGCCCGTGGCGCGGCGGCACAGTTCCTCCATCAGCACGCCCATGACCAGCGCGTGGTAGCCAAAGGCGTTGCCCGGGCGCCACAGCGGCACCATGTCCGCCAATCGCTGGGCAAGCGCCGCGACGTCGTTGTAGTCCTCCACCGCCACCCCGCCCGGGAGCCCCACGACGCCGGCCTGGTGGCTGAGCAGCTGGCGCACGTTCAGGACGTCCTTGCCATGCCGGCCGAACTCCGGCCAATACTGCGTCACCTTCGCATCCAGATCCACCAGGCCGTCCTGCACCAACAGGCTGAACGCCAGCGCGGCCACGCCCTTGGAGACGGAGAAGACGCCGGTGATGGACTCCGCTTCCAACTCCGGTCCGCCCACCAGGTCCAGGACCGGAACGCCACGGTGGTAGACGGCCAGCTGGGCGCTGTAGGACGGATCGTCCGCCAGCATGGCGTTGAAGAGGGTGCGGACGGATTCGAACGGCGCGGCGGCCATTCCCTGGGCAGGCTCGGTCATGGCACCCAGCCTAGTGCGGGAGGGGCCCCGGCCGAGCGAAGCGAGGTTGGGGAGCGCAGCAGGCGGTACTGGGCGGTAGGGTCCGGCCGGCCAACCCATAGCCGCCGCCGCTGCCCGCGCGTAGCATGGCACTAGCCGCCGGGCCAGCGGGCCCGGATGCCGCCAGTGTGGGTGCCACGGAAGGGGCCGCAATGAGCACCAGGGTCGACAACAGCACGGTCACCGCCGCCCAGGCGCGGGCGGTGGCCGAGGATGCGCGCGAAAGCACCTGGACCCGGCCGAGCTTCGCCAAGGGCCTGTACCTGGGCCACTTTGACCTGTCGCTGATCCACCCGCACCCGGAGCCGGCCCCGTTCGACGCCGAGCGCGGCGAGGCCTTCTTGGCGGAACTGCGCGCCTACTGCGAAACCATCGACTCCGCGCGGATCGAACGCGATGCCCTGATTCCGGACGAGTACCTGGCCGGGCTGGCCACACTGGGCGTCTTCGGCATGAAGATCCCGCGCGAATACGGCGGGCTGGGCCTGACCCTGACGTACTACGGCCGGGCGCTGGAGCTGCTCGGCACGGTGCACCCCGCCTTTGGTGCGCTGGTGTCCGCCCACCAGTCCATCGGCGTGCCCGAGCCGGTGAAGGTCTTTGGCACCGAGGAGCAGAAGCGCGCCTACCTGCCGCGCTGCGCCGCCGGCGCCGTCACCGCGTTCCTGCTGACCGAGCCGGACGTGGGCTCGGACCCGGCGCGGATGGCCTGCGCGGCGGTCCCCAGCGGGGACGGCACCGAGTACGTGCTGGACGGCGTGAAGCTGTGGACCACCAACGGGGTGATCGCGGAGTTGGTTGTGGTCATGGCCGTGGTGCCCCCACACGAGGCGTCCGAGGCCGGCGCCGCCGCCGGCCAGAGCGCGAAGGGCGGCATCACCGCCTTTGTGGTGGAGGCGAATACCGCCGGCATCACGGTGGAGAACCGCAACTCCTTCATGGGCCTGCGCGGCATCGAAAACGGCGTCACCCGGTTCCACCAGGTCCGCGTGCCCGCGGCCAACCGGCTGGGGCGCGAGGGCCAGGGGTTGAAGATTGCGCTGACCACGCTGAACACCGGACGGCTCTCCATCCCCGCGATGTGCGCCGGGGCCGGCAAATGGAGCCTGAAGATCGCCCGTGAATGGTCCAATGCCCGCACCCAGTGGGGAAAGCCGGTGGGCCAGCATGAAGCCGTCGGCAAGAAGATTGCGTTCATCGCGGCCACCACCTTTGCCCTGGAGTCGGTCTTCGAGCTCTCCGCCGCGCTGGCCGACGCCGGCATGAAGGATGTGCGGATCGAGGCGGCGCTGGCCAAGCTGTGGTCCTCCGAAATGTCCTACCGCTGCGCGGACGAACTGGTCCAGATCCGCGGCGGCCGCGGCTACGAGACGGCCGCCTCGCTGGCCGCCCGCGGCGAGCGCGCCGTCCCGGCCGAGCAGATGCTCCGGGATCTGCGCATCAACCGCATCTTCGAGGGGTCCACCGAGATCATGCACCTGCTCATTGCCCGCGAGGCCGTGGACGCGCACCTGAGCGCGGCCGGGGACCTGGCCTCGGCCACCGCCACCCTGGCCGAAAAGGGCCGGGCCGCGGTGGCCGCCAGCGGCTTCTATGCCAAATGGCTGCCCCAGCTGGCCGTGGGCAAGGGCCAGGATCCGCGGGCGTACAACGAGTTTGGCCCGCTGGCCAAGCACCTGCGCTTTGTGGAGCGCGAGTCGCGCCGGCTGGCCCGGCAGACCTTCTACGGGATGGGCCGCTGGCAGGCCAAGCTGGAGTACAAGCAGGCCTTCCTGGGCCGGATCGTGGACATCGGCGCCGAGCTCTTTGCGATGGCGGCCTGCTGCAGCCGGGCGGAGATGATCCGGATCGAGGACCCCAACAAGGGCCGGCACGCCATCGAGCTGGCCGATGCCTTCTGCGGCCAGTCCCGGCTGCGCACGGCCGAGCTCTTTGCCGCGCTGTGGAACAACACCGACGACGACGACGCCACGCTGGCGGCCGCCGTGCTGGCCGGGGACAACGGCTGGCTCGAGGAGGGCATCATCGACGTCTCCGAGGGCACCGGGCCCTGGATTGCCGATGCCACCCCCGGCCCGTCCACCAAGGAGAACCAGCACCGCCGCTACCGCTAGGGTCCGGCACGCACTTCTTACCCCCGCGAAATACGCCCGCAACGTTGCCCTGCGAACCTTAAGCCATGGCCCATTGAAGCCATGTGTGCAGGCGATCAGGAGGTGCGTTGTGTCCATCGATTACGCAGCAGAAACCAGTGAGCAGATTACGCGGGTCCGCAGCCTTGCCCCGCTCCACCGCGGGGACCTGGTGGAGGCCAGGATCCTTGACATGGTGGTCCACCGCGGCACCGTCTATGAGACCGCGCCGGGGATCGGCGCCCTCTGGATCATCAAGGAGGGCACCGGCGAGCGCAAGCTCCTGCATCTGGAGGAATACAGCATCTGGCTGGTCCTCGGGCGGTAGGCGCCCCGCGAGACCTTTCCGTAACCCTCCATCACGTCTTCATGACATTCCCTCAACACGGCATGCCGGGGCCTGCGGCCCTGTGGATCCCCACGTAGCGTCGGAGATCCACAGGGCCGCAGCGGAGGGGATTCCCCTCCGCGGGATGTTGAAGGGAACCGCCATGGATGACGCAAACACCGTCAATGATCTGCTGCTGTATTCGGGCACGCTGCTGGTGGCGGGGGTGATGTTTGCCGTGATGCTCACAGCCTTCCTGGGGATGCTGCTGCTGGCCCTGGCGGCGCGCGGGGTCCAGCTGGTGGTGGTGCCGCTGGCCGAGTCCGTCCGGCGCTCGTGGCTGCTCTGGCGTGCGGCGCTGGCGGCCGCACAGCGCAGCGGTTTCTAACCCGGGCAAGGCCGGAACATCCAGCGGCCTGCCGCAGCGGTCCGTCAGTAGACATCGGAGCCGAAGCGGTTCACTCCGGCCGCGGAAGCGTAGCCGAGGTAGGGCAGGCCGAAGATGTCCTCGATGCTTGCCAGCAGGCTGTAGTGGCTGTACAGGACCTGCGAAGTTGTTCCGCCCTTGATGAACGGGGACAGCACCAATGCCCCGACCAGCCCGCCGTTGGGGCGCCCCATTCCCGCCTCCAGTGCGGGCGAAAAGCTGGGATCCTGGCCCGGGCTATCGCCGTCGGCCTCGTCGAAGGTGATGACCAGCATGCCGTCCTGTCCAAAGGCTGCCGAGGCCATGATCTTTGGCACCCATTCCTGGAGCCAGGTGTCCGCGGTCGCCATACCCCCGGGCCGGCCGTCGACGCAGGGCCTGTCATGACCGTCATTGCAAAGGTTTGGCGTGATGTAGGAGAGGTTGGGGGTGGTCGCCGCCGAGGCAAGGTCCGTCTTCAGGGCGCTAAGGTCCACGACACGGCTGGCGCAGTCGGGAGATCCGGTGATGGCGCTGAAATACACGAACGGATTGTGCCTGGTGGCGTATTGGTCCCCGTCCTTGGCGCCCCGCCAAGGATCCTTCGTGCCCAGAGCCGGGTGGCGGCAGGCCTGCCCCATGTCCTCCATGTAGCCCTTCCACGATTTGCCAGCCGCGCTGAGCTGGCTGGCGATCGTCGGCACGCTGGACGGATACACACAGCCCTCGCCCGCCATCTGGCCGGGGCCGGTGGCCTGCTGCGGGCTTGCATCGCCGGACATCGGCGTGAACTTCTTGCAGTCGTCCTGGGTCTGCGGATTTGGGCCCTGCCCGGAAATCTGGGCCAGGTAGTTGGGGAGCGACTTGTGGGCCACAGCGTAATAGTTGGCCAGCAGGGCCCCCTTGTTCCTCAGTTCCGTTGCCAAGTAGTGGGCGTCGGATTCCGGACCCCACGACTCGTCAAACCCCGTGTTCTCCAAATTGATGACAAACACATGCCCGATGGCGGGAATGGCGGGCCCGGGTGGGGGTGCTACGATGCCGGGTTCCGTTGTTGTCGCGGACGGCGGTGGAACCACGGACGGCGGTGGAACCACGGACGTGCACGCGGGCACTATGACCAAGACCAGAGCCAGAACCGCGGACAGCGTCATCAGGCGGACCGCTCCGCCTGGATTGCCCCCGGCCTGCTTCGATCCGGGCCATGTGGCCATGAGAATTCCCGATCTGCGTGGTTATGGTCAAGCTGCGGCGTGCGTGCGGCTCATGACGCTGGGTAGTCCATGGTTAAAGCATCCTTCACCCCTGCAATTTGTTCCTCAAGCAGTTCCTGGGCCAAGGAGGTCCACCGGGGGCGGAACGAATACAGGCAGGCCAGACGGAGCCGGGTTGAGTCGGAGTACGCCTGAAACCGGGATGGGCTCACCTGCAGCCCGCCCGCGGTAACCAGCACCTGAGAGTGGGCCACCCGGTGGCGTTCCGGCGTCAACACCCCCTGGCTCAGCCGAAGCGTCAGATGGACGTCAAGGTTGGCCAGATCCAAGGCCGCCTCGGCTTGGGCCGCTTCGTCGAAATCCAGCAATCCCAGGGGAGTCCGCCCGGGGCTGCCGATGATTTGCTTGTCATGGAGGTCACCGTGGGCCCACACCAGCGGGTCGGGGGCCGTCCCGAGCAGGTTGGTGGACACTTCCTCCGCCCGCGCCCGGAGGGCATCGCGCAGGAACCACGCCTCGGGGGCATTTTCGCTGTGCCGCAGCCAGCGGTTGACCCATATCCACAAATTTGCTGCCTCGACCTCTGCCGAGCGCAGGGGCAGCCCGGCCTCGGCACTGCGCTCGGCCGCCCCTGACGGCGCGCCAAGCTGGGCGGTCCATGCGCGCGCCCACTCCGCCCATAGCTGGGCGAACGATTCATCGCTGACGGTGGATTGGTCCTTCCCCACCTCGAGCATGGTCCGGCCCCGGAGGGCACTGAAAACGAGCACGTCCCGGGACCGGCGCATGATCCGCGGCGCGGCGAAGGTGTCCGGGGCCAGCAGGGCGTCCATCTGCGCGCAACGCTCGGCGGCCAGGACGGCGCGGCCGGGACGGAAAATCTTGATGTAGCTCGCATCGGCCCGCAGCACCGCCCGTTTGTGGGCCCGGTGGGCGATGATTTCGCCGGCGTGCGATTCCGCCGCCAGGCTGGGCAGCCCGGGATCGTCCCGGGGTACGAGTTCAAACCGGCCATGTCTGAGGTGGGCCGCCCGGACACCCGCACGTCCCGGGGCCCGGACCTCCAGAACGTAGTCGCCCGGCGCTGTGTCCGGCCAGGCCCGCTCGACCAGCCAGCGGATGCGGCGCTCGTCAACGATGTGCAGCGGGACAGCCGGGTGCCACGTCATGTGATCAGCTCCAGGGTTCGACGAATCTGCCAATGTGCTGTGGCCGGCCAGTCCGGGTCACGGTCACGAAACGGGTCCACGGCGGAGATGAAAAACCGCAATGCCGCCCAGGCATTGGCCCGGTACCCAAACGGGTGGCCGCCGGCCCGCAGATATCCGGCCATGAGGCTGTCCGTCTTGGGCCCGCCAGGTCCCCCCCCGCCGGTCCCGCGGTCCGCAATTTCCTCTGCCGCGGCAAAAAATCCGATGTCCAGCTCCGGAGCGCCGGTCCCGATCCTGTCGAAATCAATGATCCGGACCGCAGCCCCATCGACAAGGACCTGGTCCGGTGAGAAATCGCCGTGGACCAGGACCTTCCGCCCGGACTGTGCGCCCATCGTCACGAGGGCCGCCAGCTCGTGCATCGCCAGCGTGGCCGGCTTGTCGAGTTCCGGCAGCAGGGCCGTGACCATGTCCCGGGTGGCGCGGAGCTGGTGCACAAGTTTGGCGGCCCCGTCGTCGGCGGCTCCCGCGGGGCCCGGGTCGACGGCGTGGAGGGCAGCCAGCGCTTCTCCTGCCAGATACGCACAGTGTTCATCGGCGCAGCCGTCCAGATCGCCGTCTCCCCATTGCCGGGAGGCGCTGATCCCGTGCTCCGCACACTGGGCATCGGCCAGCTCGGCCAACACCGGAACACCACCCTGGAGCAGCCGCTCGGCCAAGCCCGGTCCGGCAGCGTGGGGGCGGGGCTGCGTGGCGGTTTTCACGACGATCGCATTCTGCCCGGCAGGGACCCCGAGCACGATCCGGCGCTCCGGCTTGTACCTGAGGACCCTGCCCGTGGGGCCCAGCAGGCTGCCGGGGGCCTCACGGCCGGCGCCAAGGCGCCCAAGTCCGTGCTCAAAGAGCCACAGCAGGTTTTCGCGCAGCGGCCAGTCGTCCTCGATGCCGCCGACGGCCACAATCGACTCCTCGTGGCGAGGCTCCGGCTGGAAGAGGCGGATGCCGCCGCCGTACCTCTCCGAGCGCTGCGCCCGGTGCTGCAGCTTCGCTCCCACACCCGCCGCACGCGTCGAAGCCCAGCCGTAGCCGCCCGGCCCGGCCTGGCAGAAGGCGACGAGCACAGAGGTGCCCGGCTTGTAGCGGACCCTGGTGATGCGGACGGCTTCCCCGAGCAGGGCGGACAGGCGATCGTCGTCGAGCACGCTGCCAAGCGCGGAAATCCGGGGGTCCCTGGCGGCCAGGGCCTGGTCGGCTTGCCGCCGCTGGGCCAGCAGCGGCGTGCTGCTCACGACGGCACCTCGGACATCTCTCCCTGCTGCTTCCCGCGCTGGCGTTGGACCCACCGGGCAAAACGGGATTCCGGGTCCTCCATCAACACCGCCGGCTGGCCGTCCTCGACGATTTCACCGTTCTCAAGCCAGATCGCCCGGTCGCAGGATTCGGCCGAGTAGACGTCGTGGGTGATGGTGATGGAGGTCCGCCCGGCCGTCAGGGCGTCCATGGCACTCAGCACCGAATCCCGGGCCACGGGGTCAAGCCCCGCCGTGGCTTCGTCCAGGATCACGATCGGTGCCTCGCGAAGCATCGCGCGGGCAATGGCAATGCGCTGGCGCTGGCCGCCGGACAGATCGTTGGCCGCTTCGCCCAGAACCGTGTCGTAGCCCTGCGGCAGGGCGCGGATGAAGGTGTCCGCCTGGGCCAGCACGCCCGCCGCCTCGATGTCCTCGTCCGACGCTTCGAGGCGGCCGAAGCGGATGTTCTCCCGCACGGTGGTGCCGAACAGGACGGAGTCCTGCAGCAGGATGGACACATGCGAGCGCACCGACGCTATCGTCAGGTCGCGCAGGTCCTCGCCGCCAAGCTTGACGGACCCGGTTGACGGATCAATCATGCGCAGCACCAGGGAAGCCAGCGTCGATTTCCCGGCACCCGAGGGCCCCAATATCGCAAGGTGCTGGGCCGCCGGGATGACCAGCTTGATCCGGTGCAGCACGTGGGTTCCATCACCGTGTCCGGCCGACACGTCGTCGAAAATGATGTCCGGATTCGGATGTTTCAGGTCGACGGCGTGCGGCGCCTCGGGCAGGTCGGTCTGGGCTTCGAGCAGTTCGGCCACCCGCTCTCCGGAGGCCGTGGCCCGCGCGATCCGCCCGGTCTGTTTGGCCAAGTCCTTCAACGGCTTCATGCCCGTTTTGAGGTACAGCACGAAGAGCACGAGGTCCCCCGGAGTGATCGCGTGCTGCATCACCCGCCACCCACCGCCGGCCAGGACGACCGCCGTCGCGAGACCGATCAGGACGTCGGTCTTGCGTTCAAGTCCGGCCGCCAGCCGCAGCGCGGCCACCCCTGAGCCGAGCGTTGCCTGGTTGCTGGTGCGGAATCCGGAGCTGATCTCATCTTCCAGTCCGTAGGCTTGGACCTCGCGCATGGCGCCAAGAGTCTGCGCGGCGGTGGTGGCCAGCGCGCCTTCGCCCTTGCGGGAGGTGCCGGCCGCTGCGGTGATCGGCCCCGAACTACTGCGGGAAAGCAGTGCGAATATGCCTGCGGCCATAAACACGACGAGGGCAAGCCAAACGTCAAGCCAAATCATGATGACCGTCATGGCGGCCAGTGTGACAATGTTTCCCAGCATGGGAAGTCCGGCCGTGACGGCGACATCCTGGAGACGGGAGACGTCACCGACCAACCGTTGCACGGTGTCCCCCGTCGAGGCGTGGCTGTGGTGGCGCATGGACAGGCTCTGGACGTGGCGGAAGGTTCGGGCGCGCAGATCGGCCGCGACCCGGGAACTGACCAGCGCAAACGAGATGGCTGACCAGAAATTCGCCACGGCCCGGATCAGGCTGATGACGACTATGGCCGTCCCGCACAGCAGCAATGTCTCCACGCTTGCCTCCATGCTCGGCCCGGGACGGCGCAGGGTGGCGCCCAGCGCGCGGGAGACGGCGTCGATGACGATTTTCACCGGCCACGGCTCAAGCAGGCGGAACAGTACATCCGCGGCCAGAGCAACGAATCCCCCCACCAGGAGCAGCCGATGTCCGCGCAGATGAGGACGGACACATCGCAACGTCCGCCGCAGACCCGATTCCGTTGCCCCGGCCGCTGCGTGGCTCCTGCCCCAACGGGTTCTGACCCGCCGGATCCGGTCCATAAACCGCTGCGGCCGCCGCTTGACGTGGGCGCTCACGGGACCGGCACTTTTGGCGACGCGGAAAGGGCGGCCGTGATGCGCGACAGGACACCTTCCCAGGTGAATCGGCTGGCGGCATCGGCACGCGCGTGGCGGCCGAGCCGTTCCCGCAGTGCGGCGTCACCGGCCAGCTCAAGCAGCGCGGAGGCGAAGGCGGGCGCATCGCCCGCCGTCACCACCAGCCCCGTGCGCCCGTGCTCGAGGATCGACGGGATCTGGCCGGTTGAGGTTGCAATGATCGGCATGGCGGCCGCCATGTACTCGTAAATCTTCAGAGGCGAAAAATAGTCGTCACCCCCGGGCTGGGCACCGGGATAGGGCGCGGCCGCCGCATCGCACGCGCCCAGCAGCTCCGGTATGGCCTCGGGCGGGACCGCCCCCGTGAACTCCGCCTTCACGGCCAATTCCTCGGCCCGCCGTTCCAGTTCGGCTCGGCCGGGGCCGTCGCCGATGATCCGCACGGCCCACCGGCGGGTTGGGTCGGTGGTCCTGAAATTCGCCTGTGCCACGGCGTCCAGCAGGATGGGGACACCGTGCCACGGTTTCAGCGTCCCAACGAAGCCAATCGTCAGGCGGTCCATTCTGCGCCAGCCCGGGCGCCGGGGAGTGATCCGGTCCACATTGACGCCGTTGGGTGCCAGGATTACATTGGCGCCCGGGGCCCGCCCCCGGATCCAGCGGACCACGGGGTCCGAGACGCAGGCCACCACATCCGCGGATTCGGCACTTCGGCGGAGCATGTCCTCGGCGCCACCGATGTCCCAGAGCCCCCGGTAGCGCAGTTGTTCCTCGATCAGGGGGGCGTTGACCTCCAGAACGGACGGAACGGCAAGGAGCGGGACGACGACGGCCAGCACCGGGCTGAACAGCGAATACCGTTCGTAGAGCAGATCGGTCCCGTCGCAGACGATCCTGGCGGCGAGGTTGATGGCGGCGCTCTTGGCGGCCCGCTCGCGCTCCCGGCCTTCCGCGCGAGCGGGCACGACTTCAACGACCTTGAGATCGGCCAGATCCGGTGGGCGGGCCGTTCCGGCCCGTGTGCAGTAGACCGTGACAGTTGCACCCGTCTTCCGCCAGGCCCGGACGATTTCCTGGACGTGGACCGAGGCGCCCTTGGTGCCAAAAACAGGCACACCCACGTCGCCGCAAACGTACGCTACGCGCATTGTTCCGCCTCCCTCTTTCCGTCCGCGAGGGCACGGAGCCGCTGGGCCTGGTGCCGGGAGTCGTAGTCCCGCTCAACCACGGCCCTGGCGTTCCGGGCCAATGCCAAGCGGTCGATGCCGGGCCCACTGATTTCGACGATGGCCTCTGCCAGCCTTTGCGGATCACCGGCCGGGATGAGGAGCCCTGTACGCCTGTTGAGCAGGGCTTCTGGAATTCCGGTGACGTCCGTGCCGATGCACGGCACTCCGATGGCCATCGCCTCGAGCAGGACCGTGGGCATTCCGTCCGCGTTGCCGTCGTGGCCCACGATGCAGGGGGCGACGAAGACGTCGGCCCACCGGAGCAGCGCCTGCACCTCGTCCTGGGTCTGTGGGCCAAGCAGCTCCACACTGCCACCGATCCGCAGCCTGTCAATCTCGCCCTGAAGGTCACCGGCCAGCGGCCCGTTGCCGGCAATCCGCACATCCAGCCGCCGGTCCTGGCCCAGCAATATGGCGGCCGCCGTGATCAGCTGGCCGAAACCCTTTTTCTCGACGAGGCGGCCCACGGCCGCCACCCGCACCGTTTCCGCTACGGGCGGCGGATTCCTGTACGGAAACCGTGTCAGCTCCAATCCGTTGCGGACCAGGTGCAGGCGGTCGGTGGCATCGGGATAGCGGCGGCGGAGATAGTTGAAGTTGAATTCGCTGATGGTCACGGTGTGATGCGCTTGTTCGAGTTTGGTCCGCAGCACTGCGCCGTCGACGCTTTCACAGAAAATGTCCACGGCGTGGGCAGTGAAGGAATACGGGATACCTGTCAGCCGTGACGCCAGCCGGGCGACGCTGGTTGCCACCGTTCCGAAGTGGGCATGCAGGTGGACGATGTTGCGGCCCTGCAATGTGACGGCGAGATTGATGGCCTGCACGGCGTCGTCGGGATCGGCGGCGGCCAGTTCACCTAGATGGCCTCCAAGCCTGGCGCCCAGTCCGCGGTCTTCGGCCAACCGGAGGCTGTCCCACAGCTCCTGGGTTTTCTGCGACCGCTCAACATAGGTCACCGGAGCCTGCACGCGGGCCAGCTCGGGATGGAACCGGGGGTCGGTGGGCGGCCGGAGCGAGAATATTTCAATGCGCTCTCCGGCGGCCTCCCTGGCCAGAATCTCCGAGACCACGAACGTCTCGGAAAAACGGGGATACATTTTCAGGACGTAGCCGGTTCCCGGTTCAAATGGCTGCACGGCTGAGTGCCACCTTTACTCTGGCGGCCATGCGGCGTCGGCCGGCCGGAACGCCGGCCAGAGTGCCGGCCAACTGCTCGGCGGCCAGCTGCTCTGCTGCCAACTGCGGAACCCGTGCGAGCCCGTTCAGTTGCAGCCGCCGCCGGTCAATCGTGGTGCCCAGCTGGCTGGAAAGCCACGACGACAGGACTTCCGGGGTCAACGTGCCGATCTCCTGATAGTCCACATAACCGGCCCTGGCCAGCGATCCGGCACGGATCCGCTGTTCCGCGCGCGGCTGGGAACGCGGCACGATGAGTGCAGGAACATCCGTGCTCATGATTTCGCAGACGCTGTTGTATCCGCCCATCGACACTACAGCGGCGGCCTGGCGCATGTGGTGGACGACGTCGTCCACCATGGCTACGACCGTGGCGCCATTGCGGGCCAGCTGCGCAATGTCCCGCCGTTCTTTGTCGGGCATCTGCGGCCCCGTGACAATGAGGTGGCCCAGACCCGCCGGCATCGGCGTGAGCGCGGCAACTCTGGCCAGTGCGTGGCCATCTGATCCGCCTCCCACGGTCGTCATGCAGTACGGTCCGGGCATGCAATTGACTCCGGAGCCGGTGGGCCGGCCGGTGGCCAAGTACCCCGTGTAATGGATGAGCCTGCGCAGGGACCACGGGACCTCGCCGGCCTCGACGGGATCGTGGACAGCGGGGTCGCCATAGATCCAAATACCGTCAAACAACTCCTTGATGACTCCAGGGCCGCCGAGCCGCGCCCATTCCGCCAGGGCGGCCTCGGGCCCGTCAAGGACTTCCCTCAACCCCAGGACAACCCGGACAGCGCTGGTGGCGCGCGCCCGGCGCAGAGCCGTTGCCAGTTCGCCGTGGATGCCTGTGGCATGCCGGTCCACCACAATGAGGTCGGGGCGGAAGCCCGCCAGGACTCCGTCGATCATTCCGGCACGGAGGGCGACGAGGTCATGCATGCTGACCTCCAGGTTTCGGGGGACGTAGCCATCCAGGCCTTTGTCGACCCCGGGCAGCAGCACCCAGTCCCAGCCGCTGGGGGCGCGGAAGCTCGGCGCCACTGACGTGCCGGTAATGAGGAGGCCAGTCACGGGGCGCCCGGTCAAGACGGGCAGTTGGCTGGCCAGGGCATGGGCCAGAGCCAGATTGCGGCGGACGTGCCCCAGACCTACCGAATCATGCGAGTAGAGAGCTATTCGTATCGCCTGCACCGCGATCCTCCCTTGGCCCCATCACCGGCCAAGGCCGGTCCGGCCGTCCCTGACCGGATACTTGATTGTGCGGGGACAGCATGAGAACCGTATTGGCTAAGGATGAAGGAATTCTCACGAAATCACTCCTCCACCAGCCGGTAGCCGGCACCGCGGATTGTGACAAAACGCTCTGCGCCCAATTTTTGCCGCAAATAGTGCAGATAGACATCAACAACGTTCGACGATCCCGCGAAGTCGTACCCCCAGACGTGGCTGAGCAACTGCTCCCTGCTCAGCACCTGCCCGGGGTTGCGGATGAACATTTCCGCCATCACGAATTCGCGCGTGGAAAGCCCGATTTCAGTATTGTTGACCCGGGCCGTGCGGGAGTGGAAATCCAGTTCCAGCGACCCGCACCGAATGGTTTGGCCGGTGTCCTCGGAGCCCTGTTCGCGGAGCCGGAGCCTGATGCGCGCCAGCAGCTCCTCGAAGTGGAATGGCTTGGCCAGGTAGTCGTCGGCGCCTCCCTCCAACCCGGCAACAGTGTCAGTCACCGATGTGCTTGCCGTGAGGATGATGACGGGCAGATGCATTCGGGTCTTGCGAAGCAGGCCAAGCAGGGTGAAGCCGTCGAGCCGGGGGAGTCCGAGGTCCAGGATCATGAGATCGAATTCTCCGCTCGTGGCGTAGTCAAGGGCCCTCACCCCGTCTCCAACGACGGAGGGCGTGTAGCCTGCGGCGCGCAGCCCCTTCTCGATAAACCGGGATATCCGCACCTCGTCTTCGGCTATCAGTATTCGGCTCATCGCGGGAGCCTGCCGTCTGCCACCGGTATCCGGATGGAGAACGTGGACCCCCGGCCCTGCGCGGATTCAAGGGTTATGTGGCCAGCGTGGGCCTCCGCAATCGCGCTGACGATGGCCAGGCCCAATCCGGCCCCGTCTTCTCCGCGGCCGCTGCCCACCCGGCCAAACCGTTGGAATATCCTGCGTTGGTCTTGGGGAGCAATCCCGACGCCGGAGTCCCGGACCCACAGGGCCAGCGTGTCGCGGCCCGGCCGCCGGCCCGCGGCGGGCAAGGCACTGTGTTCGAGTCTGGCGCCCAGGGCGATGACCGAGGATGAATCCGTGTATTTCACGGCATTGGCGGCCAACTGGACCATGGCTTGGGTCAATCGCTGGGGGTCGGCCATGACGATTGTGTCAACCACTTCATCGATCTGCCACCGCCGTACGCCAAGGACGCGGATCTTGTCCATCACATGGTGCGTGAAGTCGAGAATCCCGATGGGCTCCTTCCGCACAAAGTCAGGCTGGCGCGCGTTGGCCAGCAGGAGCAGGTCATCGACCAGGCGTTGCATCCGGTCTACCTCCTCCAACAGCAAGTCCCTGGTGGCGGCAACTTCAACCGGGTCATCGGCCGCCATGAGTTCCAGATGCCCACGCAGAATTGTGAGCGGGGTGCGCAATTCATGCCCCGCGTCGTCCATGAATTGGTGCTGCTCCCGGGCACCCTGGTCCAGCCGCTCCAGCATCGTGTTGAATGTCGTCGCCAGCTGCGTAACGTCGTCCGCGCTCTTGCGGACGGCGACCCGCTTGCTCAAATCGTGTTGGCTGACGATCTCCGTGGCCTCCTGCAGTCTGCGCAACGGACCCAGCATCCGTCCCGCGATGAGCGTTCCGGCCGCGGCAGCGGCAACCAATGTGCCGGCGGAAACAAGCGAATAGGTTTGGATCGAGGACATGATGGGCGCGCGCTGGTTACTGGTGTCGCGGCCGATCATGAGCAAAACGCCGCTGCTCCGCGCCGGCCCGCTCAGGGGACCGACCATCACCCGCACCGGCGCATCACCGGCAAGGTCTGCGGATACGGTCCGCGCTGGACTCGCCAAGGCAGCGGCGTGGGCATACCTGTCATCACCGCCGCCCCCGTCGGCCAGCAATTGTCCTTTCTTGGGATCTCCATCCACCCGCCACGCAATCTGCCCGTCGATGATTGCGGCCACGAACTCGCGCTTGCTCAGATCAACCTCGTTGGCAGCGTCACGAAGGTGCTCGCTAACCGACTCCGGGCTGAAATCCGACGTGATCTTCGCAAGTTTCTGGATCTGGCTTGACTTGCTGTCAAGTCCATCATCCACGCGATTTTCGAGATCCAGGAATTCCAGGGCATGGATCACGAACCCGGCCAATGCCAGCCCACAGAACATCAGCACCAGCATCGTGGCGAGGACCCGGAAGCGGACCGAGTGTATCCTGGTCCGCAGAACCGACCGCGTCCGATTGCCCAACAGGCTGATGGGGGCGAAGGCGCCCCTCGACAACTCGGCCACACGCCACCGCCGGTTCATCTCCCCGGCCGTCCCTGGCGAATGGCACAACTAGCAGCAGAGCCGCCACTGCCCAAATGTCTGCGGCTCCTGAGAATCCTTCCGCACGAATTACTTCCGATCGCCATTATGTGATGCTTTCGTAGGCTCGCTTGGCTTCATCACCTCACATTGAAAAATCCTACTCAGCATCAACGGCTTGTATATAAGTAATTACTCGCATCAAAAATGATTGGCTACGTGCTTTTGCCGGAGAAGCGGCTCGCATATTGTTGGACGGCGGGTCGCCGATTCCGCCGTCGCTTCGCCGACGGTCCGACTCCCGACAGTCAACCCGTCACGGCGTTGCAAGGACCTTGATGCCGTCGGCGGCAAGCACGGGTGGAAGATCCCTCACGACGGCGGTGGGGGTGCCCAGTGCACGGTAGTCCCAGTGTGCGGCCCGGTACGCGGCGGCATTGAGGGCATGCCGGCCATCCACAATGTTGCGGCGCGCCACCAGTTCTCCCAGTGCCACAGGATCCGCCGTTCTGAACACGTCCCATTCGGTCAGCAGAGCCACGACTTCAGCGCCTGTCACAGCCGCTTCGAGTGTGTCCGCGTAGCCTAGGTCCGGATATGCCACTTTGGCGTTGCCCATGGCCTGCGGGTCGTATACGGTCACGTGGGCTCCCGCTTGGTGGAGCATGTGTGCCACGTCCAAGGCGGGGGCATCGCGTATGTCGTCCGAATCGGGTTTGAACGCGGCACCCAGGACCGTGACAGGCACCCCCGTCAGATCCCCGCAGGCCATTTCGGTAATGAGATCCACAGTGCGCTGGCGGCGGCGCTGGTTGATCGCGTCCACCTCGCGCAGGAAGCCCACGGCCTGTCCGACGCCGAGTTCCTGGGCTCGGTGGGCGAAGGCCCGAATGTCTTTGGGCAGGCAGCCTCCGCCGAACCCCAGGCCGGGTTTGAGGAAGCGGCCGCCAATCCGGCTGTCATAGGACAGCGCCAGCGCAAGCAGGTTCACATCGGCGCCTGTCGCTTCGCAGACTTCGGCCATGGCATTGATATAGGAAATCTTGGTCGCCAGAAATGAGTTGGCGGCGACCTTGACGAGCTCCGCGGTGGGCAGGTCGGTGACGATCACGTGCGTGCTGTGGGAAATGATGGGGGCATAGCAGGCCGCCAGCCGCTCGCGCGCCCACTCGGAAGCCACGCCGAACACCAGCCTGTCCGGGTTCAAGGTGTCCTCGACGGCGTGCCCCTCGCGCAGAAATTCGGGGTTCCACGCCAATTCGACCAGTGATCCCGCCGGCGCCGCCGACTGGACCAGGGCCGTGAGCCGCTGTGCCGTTCCGATGGGCACGGTCGACTTCCCGACAATGAGGCACCTGTGCACCAGATGTGGGGCGAGGCACCGGATGGCTTCCTCCAGATGGCTGAGGTCGGCCGCCGGCGAGTCCGCCGATTGGGGTGTGCCAACGCAGATGAAGTGCACGTCGGCGTGTGCCGCGGCAGCCTTGAAATCGGTCGTGAAACTAAGACGCCCCGTCTCCATCGCCACTGTGAGGAGCTCGGCCAGACCGGGCTCGAAAAATGGCAGCCGTCCACCGGCGAGGGCAGTGACCTTGGCCTGATCGACGTCAACCCCGATCACGCGGAAGCCAAGTGCCGCCATGCAGATGGCGTGCGTTGCTCCGAGATATCCGGTGCCGATAACGGCAACCCCGGGCGACTCCAGCGAACCGTCGCCGGGCGAAGTGAGTTCTGTGTCCGTTGCGCCGACTGTTTGCATGATGGTCCTCGTCCCAGAATCGGGGTTTCCCCGTGTGGCTGGCGGATGGATCTTCCAACTGCTCCAGTGTCGACGTCTTCGGTGAGACGATCATGAAAAGACAGTGAGACATTTCTCATTCTCCTGCGGGCTCTGAGGGGTGGCGATTGCCTGCACTGGTGAACGGTGGTTCACTTGAGGGGTGAACGGACGTTCACCCCTCAAGTGAACCACCCGAAGGAATTACGTGCCCTCGCATCTGGCCACCCGGACCCCCACCCCCGAAAAGACCCGCAAACCCACCGGGCTGATCGTCACCATCCTGTGCCTGTGCGGCACAGTGGTGGCCCTGCAGCAGACCCTGGTGGTCCCGCTGCTGCCCGATTTTCCCAAGATCCTCAACACCTCCGCCGACGACGTGTCCTGGCTGGTCACCGCCACCTTGCTGACCAGCGCCGTCGCCACCCCCATCGTGTCCCGGCTGGCGGACATGTATGGCAAGCGGCGGATGATGATCGTCGCCATGGCCATGATGGTGGCCGGCTCGGTCATTGCCGCGCTGGGCGGATCGTTTCTCTGGCTCGTGGTGGGCCGGTCGTTCCAGGGCTTCGCCGCCTCGCTGATCCCGGTGGGCATCTCCATCATGCGCGACGAGCTCCCCCGCGAAAAGGTGGCCTCCGCCGTGGCCCTGATGAGCGCCACGTTGGGCATCGGCAGCGCCCTGGGGCTGCCGATGTCCGGTATCATCTATGAGCAGTTTGGCTGGGAAGCGATTTTCTGGGTTTCGGCGGCGGTGGGTGTGCTGCTGATCGCCGCCGTGCTCTCCATCGTGCCGGAGTCCGCCGTGCGCACCCGGGGGAAGTTCGACGTCGTCGGCGCCCTGCTGCTCTCCGTGGCCCTGACGTCCCTGCTGCTGGCCATCTCCAAGGGCGGCTCGTGGGGCTGGGGCAGCGAACCGGTCATCTTGTTGTTCCTGGGCACGGCGGTGGTGCTGGCCTTCTGGTTCCCCTACGAACTGCGCGCCAGCCAGCCAATGGTCGACCTGCGCACCTCCGCCCGGCGGCCGGTCCTGCTGACCAACATCGCCTCGGTGCTGGTGGGCTTCTCGATGTACGCCAACATGCTCTCCACCACCCAGCAGCTGCAAATGCCCAAGATTTCCGGCTACGGATTTGAACTCAGCGTGGTGGTGGCCGGACTGTGCATGGTCCCCTCCGGACTGGCCATGGTGGCGCTGGCGCCCGTATCCGCGGCCATCACCAAACGGTTCGGCGCCAAGGCGACACTGATTGTGGGCGCCTCGGTACTGGCCGGCGCCTACGTGGCCCGGGTGTTCCTGACCGACGCCGTCTGGATGGTCATTGTGGGCGCCACGGTGGTGAGCATGGGCACGGCCATCGCCTACGCCGCGATGCCAACACTGATCATGCGCTCGGTGCCCATCACGGAAACCGCCTCCGCCAACGGGCTCAACTCCCTGCTCCGCGCGGTGGGCACCTCGACGGCGTCAGCCACCGTCGCTGCCGTCCTCACCGCCGTCACCATCCATGTGGGCGGTGTGGCCCTGCCGTCCCTGGACGCCTTCAAGGACATCTTCTGGTACGCGGCGGTGGCGGCCCTGCTCGCCATCGGCGTCTCGGTGTTCATTCCGAAGTTCCACCCCGCCGCCGCCGCACCGGCCGCGGCGGCCGTTGGTACCGGCACCGTCCCGGCTGTCCGGCCGGCCACGGCAGCGGAACCCATCACCTCGTCCTCGGCCGCGTCGGACACCGAGATCGTGGTCGGCGGAACGGTGGTCCGGGCGGATCTGCGGCCCCTCCGCCACGCCGTCGTCAGCGCCCACCACACCAATGGCGAGCCGGCGGACTGGAGCCGGGCGGACAACGATGGCAAGTACTCGATGGTGCTGCCCAGCCCGGGACGCTACCTGGTGGTCTCCAGCGCCGATGGCTGGTCCCCGCATTCGCAGGTGCTGGAGTTTGCCGACTCGTCCAGCGTCCAGCAGATCCGCCTCTCCCAACGGCTCACCCTGTCCGGGACGGTACAGTCCGCCGGCGCCCCGGCGGAGGGGGCGCTGGTAGCCCTCACCCGGCACAGCGGCGAATCCGTGTCCTGGGCGCATACCGGCACCGGCGGCAGGTACCAGCTGCCGCTGCCCGCCGCCGGGGGCTACATCCTCACAGTGCTGGACCCCGCCGGCAGCCAGGCCCAGGCCAGGCCGGTGGTGGTGGGTGCCCAGTCCGCCGTGGTGGACTTCGACACGGCTGACGTGCACGACGCCGATAGGGTGGCACCATGAGCGAGAACCCCACGCGCGAGGCCATCATCGAGGCCGCCCGGCACCTCTTTGGCCAGCACGGCTACAGCGCCGTCACCATCAAGGACGTGGCGGCCCGGGCCGGCTACTCCCCCGCGATGGTCATGAAGGTCATGGGCAGCAAGGCGGCCCTCTATGCCGCGTCCGCCCCCGAGGAACCCGGCAACGACCACTTCCACGACGCCGGGGAAAGCATGGGTGCGCGTCTGGTGCGCCGGGTAGTTGACCGCCGCGCGGCCGGCGAAACCGAGCCCTGGGCCATGGCGCCCATCCTGGTCCATGATGCCCCGGACCCCGCCGAAACGCGGGCCGAACTCAGCGGCAGGTACCTGGCCTGGGTGGCCCGCCAGATCGGCGACACCAGCGCCGACCAACGCCGGTCATCCCTGGTGGTGTGCGCGATGTTGGGCCTGGCCGCCGGCACCCGGGCGTTCGGGCTGCTGGGCGAAGACGCCATGCCGGCCGAGGAGCTCATCCACAGCTACGGCACGCTGGTCCAGAGCATCATCGACCAGCCCTGATGGCGGCTTAAACGCCAGGTGCCCGGCGGAAAACCGCCGGGCACCATGCGTTGTGCGTCCTAGCTGGCAGTCTTGACAATGTGGACGTCGCACGGGGCGTTGTGCGCCACCGTGTTGGCCACGCTGCCCAGCACCCGGCCCAGGCCCTTCATGCGCACATTGCCCACCACGATCATGCTCGCGCCGACCCGCTCGGCCTCGGCGATCAGTGCCTCGGCGGGCTTGCCCTGCACCGAGGAGTAAGTGGTGGCCACGCCGTCGGCGCCCAGCTCGGCGGCCACGCTGCGGGCCACCTTCTCCGCCTCGTCGGCCGTGGAGAGGAACCACTCGTCGTTGCCGATCTCCACTTTTTCCGTCCGGTCCTGGCCGTAAGCCGTGATGACGCTCAAAGTGGCACCGGTGGCCTTGGCCAGGGCGGCAGCCGTACGTGCCGCCTTCATGGACGTGTCGTTGCCGTCGACACCAACAATGATGATCCCGCTCATGATGTTCTTCCTTTGTGTGGGCTAGTGAATCTTGGACACTACACTAGCCGCCGGAGCCTCGATCCGGCGGAGATTTCGCCGCCGGCACCCGCACCCGTGGGGAATCACACGGCCCGGGCCGCGCCCTACCCCGCAGTGGCCTCCGCGAGCAGTTCCAGCACATGCTTGTACGGCGCCCCGGTGGCACGGGTCATGCCCAGTTCGCAGGTGCGGTTGCAGGAGGCGTGCGCGGTGGCGTCCATCCGGGCCACGTCCGCCGCCTGCGCCGCCGTGGCGGAGGCGGTGAGTTCCGGGTGCAGCATGCCCCTGTCCCCGGCATAGCCGCAGCACCCCCAGTTGTCCGGAATCTGCACCTGCGCCGCCACGGCCCCCGCCACGGCCTCCAACGCCGGGTTCAGGCCCATCCGGGTGGAGGAGCAGGTGGGGTGCAGGGCCAGCGAGTCGATCCGCTGCCAGCCGCCGCCCAGGACGGGCAGGATCCGCTCGGCGGTGAACGCCACGGCGTCCACCACGCGCAGCGGGCGCTGCCCGGGAGCGGGAACCTCCGCCTCGATGGTGTGGAGCAGGCCCTCGGTGCAGGAGGAGGCATCGCAGATGATGTCCAGCTCGCCGTCCCGGGTGGCCGTGCGGAGCACCGCGAGGGTCCGTTCGTGCATGCCGGCCAGTCCGGCGGCCATGCCCTTGGAGGACCACGGCGTGCCGCAGCACAGGCCGTCGATGCCCGCCGGCACCAACAGTTCGATCCCGGCCCGCGCGCAGAGCTGCTCAAAGCTGAGCTGCACGCCCTCGGAGGCGTCGGCGGCCGGGCCGAACATGGCATTCACGCAGGCCGGGAAGTACACGGCCGACGGCGTTCCGGCCGGGGCCGGGCGGCGGCGCTTTGCCCCGCCTCCGGGCAGTTCGGCGGAGTAGAGCGGCACGGTGTCCTCGCCCAGCACCGCCCGGGCAAGCTTGTTGGCCGGAAGGACGACGGCGGCGGGCACCTTGGCGACGACGCTGAGGGCCAGCCCCGCGCCGCGTGTCACACCGCCCCAGTTGCGGGCGGCAGCGGACCACACCGCGTTCTCCACACTCCCGCCGTCGTCCTCGCGCAAATGCTTGACCAGCGATCCGGTGTTGATGTCCACCGGGCAGGCGGTCTGGCACATGCCATCCACCGCGCAGGTCTGTATACCGTCGTAGTCGTACTCGCCCCTGAGCCGCTCGGCGAGTTCCGTGTGGCCATCCAGCCGGGCCTGGGCCATGTCGCGCAGCGTGACAATGCGCTGGCGCGGGGTGAGCGTCAGGTCCTTGCTGGGGCACACCGGCTCGCAATAGCCGCAGGAGACGCAGCGG
Source organism: Pseudarthrobacter sp. P1 (assembly GCF_050156935.1). Taxonomy (NCBI): domain Bacteria; kingdom Bacillati; phylum Actinomycetota; class Actinomycetes; order Micrococcales; family Micrococcaceae; genus Pseudarthrobacter; species Pseudarthrobacter sp. P1. Next base: position 2,757,736 of record NZ_CP189584.1, read on the forward strand.
TCCACCTCCGCGTCAACGGCGGGCGGGGCAGGCTTGATGTGGCGCAGATGCGCCGTGGGGTCCTCGTCCAGCAGCACGCCGGGGTTCAGCATCCCGCCCGGATCCAGCAGCGCCTTGATCCGCCGCATCAGCTCGTACAGTTCATCGCCGTATTGGCGGCGGACGAAGGGTGCCATCACCCGGCCCGTGCCGTGCTCGGCCTTCAGCGAGCCACCCTCCCCCAGCACCAGGTCCACCATGCCCTCGGTGAAGGCCGAGTAGCGGTCCAGTTCGGCCGTGCTGGCAAAACGGTCGGTGAGCATGAAGTGGATGTTGCCGTCCTTGGCGTGGCCAAAGATGACGGAGTTTTCATAGCCGTAGCGGCCAAAGAGGACCGAGAGTTCGGTGCAGGTGCGGCCCAGCGCGGGAACCGGAACCACCACGTCCTCCAGCAGCGCCGTCGTTCCCTGCGGGCGGGCGCCGGCCACGGAGGTGTACAGGCCCTTGCGCAGATGCCACAGTTCCGCCCGCGTGCCTGAGTCCGAACTGAAGGCCGCCGGGGCACCGAGGCGCAGACCGCCCACCAGCTTTCCGGCCCGATCCTCCAACTCCGCCAGGGCGTCCACCGAATCGGCCTGGTACTCCACCAGGAAGGCCGCATGGTCCGCCACCGCCAGGGAGCGCACGACGTCGGGCACCCGGGACAGGCCTTGGCCCACCTTGAGCGAGAGCGAGTCCATCAGCTCCACGGTGGCGGCGCCGCTGTCCACCAGGGCCGGCAGGGCCTCGTTGGCCTGAAGCAGGTTGTCGAAGACCAGCAGGGCGCTGGTGGCATGGGGCAGTTCCGGCACGGTGCGGAAGACGGCCTCGGCCACAAAGCCCAGCGTCCCCTCGCTGCCCACAATCAGGTGGGCCAGCATCTGGGCCGGGCTGTCGAAATCCAGCAGCGAGTTGAGTCCGTAGCCCATGGTGTTTTTCATGGCGAACTGCGCCTCGATGGTCCGCACCGAGTCCGGGTTGGACACCACCCGCTGCCGCAGCGCCAGGAGCCCGTCAAAGATCTCCGGCTCCAGGGCGCGCAGCCGAGCATCGGCGTCGGCGGCACCGGTGTCCACCACCGTGCCGCTGGGCAGCACCGCTGTCAGCGATTCCAGCGTCCGGTAGGCATTGTCGGTGGTGCCACAGGCCATGCCCGAGGAATTGTTGGCCACCACCCCGCCAATGGTGCAGGCGGCCTCGCTGGCCGGATCCGGGCCGAACTTGCGCCCGTAGCGGGCCAGCCGGGCGTTCAGCGCCCGCACGGTGACGCCCGGCTGGACGCGCACCCGAGCACCGCCGTCGAGCACCTCAATGCCGCGGAAATGGTGCCGGACATCCACCAGGACGCCATCGGTGACGGCCTGCCCGCTCAGGCTGGTTCCGCCGGAGCGCAGCGTCAGTGGCACGCCCTGGGCGGCGCTGGCGCGCAGCAGCCGGCCCACCTCGGCGGCATCGGTGGGCACCACCACGGCCCGGGGCAGCAGCAGGAAGTGCGAGGCATCGTGGGCGTTGGCGTGCAGGTCCAGGGCGCGGGTCTTCACCTGCCCGTCCGTGGCGACGGCGGCGCGCAGCACGGCGGCCAGGTCCGTGGTCTCGGAGGTGGCGTCCGGTGCGGTGGAGCGGGTCATGTCCGAGATCATGCCACGATTCAGATTGTCTAACAAGTACACAATGATTTTCGGACAACCAGTACACCTGTCTGACAGAATGGAGGCCCCACAGGAAGGCAGTCCCCCATGGTGCAGCGCGTGTCGGCAACATCCATCGTCGAGGCGATCGGTGACGACCTGCGCGCCCGGATCCTGGCCGGCACCCTGACCGCCGAGGTAGCCGTGACGGAGAAGGAGGTCGCCGGCGCCTACGACGTCGCCCGCCCCACGGCCAAGGCGGCCATCGAGAAGCTGGTGGGCGAGGGGCTGCTGGTGCGCGGGACGCACAAGAGTGCGCGGGTGGCAGTGCTGGGGCCCGATTCCGTCCGCGACATCTACCTCGCCAGGGCGTTCCTGGAGAGCGAGGTGCTGCGCCGGCTGGCCGCCACGGCCACCGTCCCGGCCGCCGCTGTGGCCGCCAACGCCGAGCTCGCCGCTTTGGCCGGGGAGGGGGATCTGGCCATCGTGGATCCGGACATGCGCTTCCACACGGCATTGATCGACGCCGTGGGCAACGAGCGCACCTCGCGGATGTACCGCTCCCTGGTCAGCGAGGTCCGGCTCTGCATGACGCGCGTGCAGTCGCTGCACCTGCTGGACCCGGCGCTCATCCACCGCGAGCACCAGCAGATCCTGGACCATGTGGCCGCCGGCCGCGGGGCCGAAGCGGCCGACGTTTTGGACGCGCACCTGGCCACGGCCCGGGAGCGGTTGGCGGAGGCGCTGGCGGTCCCTGATGTGGAAAAACCTGCCCTGCCGGCACCCGCCGCCGGGTAGGCTGGCCGCAGCAACCACAGCCCCCGGCACAAGGAGCCCGAATGAGCATCGCCACCGCCGACCTCTACGACCAGCGCGGCCACGAACTGGCCTCGGTCTCGCTCCAGCTGCGCTCCTTCGGGGGCGTGGAGGCATTCGACGGCCCGGTGCGCACCGTGGTCTGCTTCCAAGACAACGCCCTGGCCAAGTCCATCCTCTCCTCCCCCGGGAACGGCGCCGTCCTGGTCATCGACGGCGGCGGCTCGCTGGAGACGGCCCTGATGGGCGACATGATCGCCCAGCTGGCCATCGACAACGGCTGGGCGGGCGTGGTCATCAACGGCGCCATCCGCGACAGCGTGGCCATCGCCGCGCTGCCGCTGGGCGTGAAGGCCCTGGGCACCAATCCGGCCAAGAGCACCAAGACCGGCGCCGGCGAGGCCGACGTCGTCGTCCTTCTGGGCACTGTGGCCATCCGGCCCGGGGCCCACCTCTGGGCCGATGCCGATGGCATCCTTCTGGAAACCTAGCGAAGCATTCCACGCATTGGAGGGCCACGATGTCCACCGATCCGCTGCACCACGCGGCAGCCCGGATGGGCGGCCGGGATCCGCAGGAGGCGCACCGCGCCTCGACGCCGCTGGAGCTCTTTTTTGACCTGACGTTTGCCATCGCCTTTGGCGTGGCCGGCGGCCAGTTCGCCTCCGCCCTGGCCGAGGACCGCGTCGGCGCCCGGGCTCATCGCCTTTGCCATGTTCGCCATCATCTGGGCGTGGATCAACTTCAGCTGGTTTGCCAGCGCCTACGACACCGACGACTGGATCTTCCGCGTGGTCACCATGGTCCAGATGGTAGGTGTGCTGGTCCTGGCCATGGGGATCGAGCCCCTCTTTGCGTCCATCATCGAGGGACGCCACGTGGACAACCGCGTCATGGTGCTGGGCTATGTGGTGATGCGCGTGGCCCTGCTCTTCCAATGGCTGCGCGCGGCCAAACAGGACCCGGAACGCCGCAGCGTCACCCTGGGTTATGCCAGGTACCTGGCCGTGGCGCAGCTGGGCCGGGTGGCGGTGATCCTGGTCGACACCACCGTGCCGCTGACCCTGCTGATGGCCGTACCGCTCTTTGCCCTGGAGATGGCCACGCCCGTGCTGGCCGAACGGACGTCGCGCACGGCGTGGCACGCCCACCATATCGCCGAGCGCTACAGCCTCCTGGCCATCATCGCGCTGGGCGAATGCCTGATCGGCACCATCGACACCCTGCGCGCCGTGGTGTCCAGCCATGGTTGGAGCCTGGACACGGCGGTGGTGGGCCTGGCCGGCACCGGGCTGGCCTTTGGGCTGTGGTGGGTGTACCTCATCTTCGCCTCCATCGCGGCCACCGGAGCGGGCCTGCATGTCTTCGCCTACTACCTGCAGCATAAAACCCACATCGGCGAACCTCCGTGGTGGCCACGGTGGCAATTCCCGTCGCCGTCTTCGCCCTCACGCTGACGTTCCGCCATGCCTTCATGGTGGGGCCGGATCCGCTCCACCTGTGGCTGAGCGCCGTCGTCCTCGCGCTGGCGGGGGCCAGCATCGCCCTGGCCGCGCTGGGCGTGACTGTCACCCTGTGCCTGGTGCTGATCATGCTGGGCCCGGCCGTAACCATCGTGGTGGACGAGCTCGTGGGCCACCGGCACCGGGCAGCGGCCTGGCCCGGCTCCGGCAGGCCTACGGTTCCTGAACGTTCCTGGCTGGTCCGGTCCTAGATGGTCCGGGGTGCCTTGGCCAGATTGTCCGCCAGTTCGACGGCGCTCTGCCGGACCACGTAGGCCGGCCGGTCCCGCTCCGCGCGCCAGCTTTCGGACAGCGGGCCAATGTTGACCGTGTCGAAGCCGAATTCGTCGTAGAGGCGGGTGACGAGGTCGCTGGCCTCGGCAAAGTCGCTGGCCGTGGCCAGGGCACGCCGGTTCCGGGTGCCCGCGGGGGGTCCCGGTGGTGGCCTCGCAGTTGTCCAGGGCGGGGAAGTGTCCGTCGCGTTCCCAGTAGTAGTTGTTGGTGTCGAGAATGATCTTGCCCGCCAGCGGCTCCACTGGGATGTCGCGGTAGTTCTTCAGCGGGACGGTCACGACGGCGAAATCGCCCGCCGCTGCCGCTTCGTCCGGGTGGCGGCGCGGGCTCTGGGCCCCAGCTCGGCCACCAGGTCCGCAAGGGTTTCGGGCCCGCGCGAGTTGCTGATGACTACGTCATAGCCCAGATCCACGGCCTTGCGTGCCACCTGGCTGCCAATGTGTCCTGCTCCGAGAATTCCGATTGTTGTCATGGACGGTGCAACCCTGTGGCGCCCGGGCCTATTTCGCCGTGACGAACTGTTGCGTCCGGGAAGTCTGGGCGGCCTGCCGGCGACGGCGATTCAAACAATTGCTACGATGCAAGACAGGCCAAGAGAGGGGTTCCCGGATGGCTGCATCGGACACGAGCACCGGCGGGGGCCGGCTGCGCATCCTTCCCGTGCTGCTGCGCCGCGCACCCTGGTGGGTGCTTGCCCTGGCCGGCATGGCGTGCGTGCTGCTGGGCCTGTTCCTGCTGGTCCGCCCGCTGAGCGCACTCTCGACGCTGGCCGTTTACCTGGGCCTGGGCTTCATCATCTCCGGCATTGGCGACCTCCTCTCCCCCGGCACCTCGTCCCCCGTCTGGATCAAGCCGCTGCTGGCCGGGCTCTGGGTGGCTGGCGGCGTGGCGGTGCTGCTGGCCATTGGCACCGCCGTCGATCTTTTGGCACCGTTTGTGGCCATCTCCTTGCTGGTGTCCGGCGTGCTGCGCGGGTTCAGTGCCATCAGCGGCGGCAAGGACGCGAGGATCGCAGCGTTCATTTCCGCCGTCGCCGACCTGGTCCTGGGCATGGTGGCCCTCTCCTGGCCGGATGTGACGCTGCTGGTGGTGGCCGTGCTGTTTGGCGCACGGACCGTCTTCTTTGGCCTGGCCCGTTTGTGGGAGGCCGTGCTGGTCCTGCGCACCGGCCGCCGCGGACGGCACGACGGCGGCAGGGTCCCCGGGAGCGCCCGCCCACCCGGGCGGTTCGGCCGTTTTGTCCGCGTGGTGGGCGCCGTCGCCGCCCTGGCCCTGGCCACAGGTGCCGCGGTGCTGGGGCTGAGGCTCAGCGCCGCCGCACCGGAGCTTGATCCCTTCTATGCCGCGCCGGACCGCGTCCCCGGCCGGCCCGGCGCCGTCGTGAAGTCCGAGCCGTTCACCCAAGGCATCCCTGAAGGCGCCACCGCCTGGCGCACCCTCTACACCACCCGGGCCCAGGACGGTGCCGCCACACTGTCCAGCGGGCTGGTGGTGCTGCCCACCGCGCCGTCGCCGGGTCCCCGGCCGGTGGTCGCCTGGGCACACGGCACCACCGGCTACGAGCCCGCTTGCGCCCCGTCCAACCTCCCCGATCCCTTCACCGCCGGGGCCATGCCCGCCCTGGCGGACGCGGTGGCCAACGGCTGGGCATTGGTGGCCACCGACTATCCCGGGCTCGGCACGGCCGGCAGCCAGCCGTACCTGGTGGGCAAGGGCGAGGGCTACGCCGTGCTGGACAGCATCCGCGCCGCCAAGGAGTTCCTGGCCGGCCGCGGCGGCACCGGCCCCGCCGTCGTCTGGGGCCATTCGCAGGGTGGCCACGCCGCCCTCTGGGCCGGTGGCCTGGCCGCGGAGTACGCGCCGGAACTGGGGATTTCCGGCGTCGCCGCCCTGGCCCCGGCCAGCGATCCCATCGCTCTGGTGGAGAACCTGCCCAACGTCAAGGGTGGCAGCGTCTTTGCCTCGTTCGTGGCCGCCGCCTACGCCGGCGCCTACCCGGACGTGAAGATCAATGACTACGTGGATCCCACGGCCCGGACGGTGTTCCGCGAAATGTCCACCCGCTGCCTCGCCGAGCCCGGCGTGCTGGTCTCGGTGCTCGCCGCCCTGTCGCTGGAGAACGACCGGAGCATCTTTAGGACCGATCCCGGCACCGGGACCCTGGGCAGCCGGCTGGCCGGGAACACCCCCACCGGCCACATCGGCGCTCCGCTGCTGCTCGCCCAGGGCGGCTCCGATCCCCTGGTCACCCCCGCGGTGCAGGACGCCTACGTCAAGGCCCGGCGCGCCGGCGGCCAGGGGGTGGACTATCGCCTCTACCCGGGACTGGACCACATGGGCTTGGTCGCAGGGGAATCTCCGCTGCTCGGGGATCTCGTGTCCTGGACCCAGGACCGGATCGCCGGGGCCGCCGGGTAGGGTGGGCGGATGAAGGCATTGAAGCGTTCCATCGCCCGGCTGGACCGCCGGCTCATGGCCAAGGTGTCGGCGCTGCCGCCGGGGCCCGCCGATGCCGCGATGCGGCACCTCACCAACGCCGCCACCAAGGGAAAGCTGTGGCTTGCGGCCGCGGCCGTGATGTCCACCGTCCCGGGCACGCCGCGTCGGGCCGCCGCGCACGGCCTGATGGCCCTCGGCGTGGCTTCGGCGGCGGCCAACCTGGTCTTCAAGCTTGCCCTGCCCCGCCGCCGTCCGGCCCAGGATCTGTTGCCGCTTTTCCGCTTCAACCATCCCCAGCCCACCAGTTCATCGCTGCCCTCGGGCCATTCGGCGTCGGCTGCCGCATTTGCCTTGGGGGTGGGGTTCACCAGCCCCGCCCTGGGCCTGGCCGTGGCGCCGGTGGCCGCCGCCGTCGGCTATTCGCGGGTCCACACCGGGGCGCACTGGCCCTCCGATGTGGTGCTCGGCTCCGCCATCGGCGTGGGCGCCGCCGTGCTGACCCGCGGCTGGTTCCCCGCCCCGCAGCCCGTTCCGCCGGCCCAATCGACGACGGCGGAGGCACCGGCGCTGGAGGCGGGTGCCGGCCTGGTGGTGGCCATGAACACGATGGGCGGATCCTATACACCCGAGGCCGCCGAGGCCGTCCGGGCGGCCCTTCCGCGGGCCGACGTCGTCGAAATCGGCGCGGGCGGGGACCTCGCCGTGGCACTGGCCGAGGCCGCGGCACGGCCCGGGACGGCGGCGCTGGGCATCTGGGGCGGCGACGGTTCCGTGGCCGTTGCGGCCGGAGCGGCCGTGGCCGCGGGCCTTCCCCTGCTGGTGTTCCCGGGCGGCACGCTGAACCATTTTGCCCGGGACATCCGGGTGGACTCGCTGGCGGCCGCCGTGGCAGCGGCGGGCCAGGGCCAGGCCGTCCGTTGCGATGCGGCGACGGTGGAGCTGGAGCGCGGCGACGCCGACAACCCCGAGCTGGCGTCCATGGCCATGCTGAACACGGCCAGCGTGGGCCTCTACCCCGATCTGGTGCGGCGCCGCGAGCGCTTGCAGGGCGAGCTCGGCAAGCCGCTGGCGGGCCTCATCGCGGGCCTGCGCACGTTCGCTGCGGCCCGGCCCGTGGCGGTGCGGATCGACGGAGTGCCGCACCGGCTCTGGACGCTCTACATTGGGCGCGGCCGCTACTACCCGCACGACCTTGCACCGTTGGTGCGCCCCCGGTTGGACGATGGATTGCTGGACATCCGGATGGTGTCCGCTGACCGGCGCTTTGCCCGGGCCCGACTGCTCTGGGCGGTGTGCACCGGCACCACCGCCGCGACGCCTGTGACAACGCTCCGGACGGCGCGCAGCCTCACGGTGGAATCGAACGGCGCACCGCTGTCCCTGGCCGTCGACGGCGAAGCGATGGCCGGCGTCCATGCCGCGTGGTTCAGCGTGGCCCCCAAGGCGCTGCGCGTCTACGCCCCGCCGGCGCCCTGATCCGGACCTAGCGGAAGTTCGCCTCGCCCCGCAGCGGTTCCAGCAGGGCCTTCTTCGCCGCGGAGATGCGCAGCAGCGTGCCCAGCGTGGGATTGAAGAACGCCAGCACCGTCTCGGCGAGAACGCATTTGGCCCCGGTGACGGGATCGAAGATGGCGTAGGCCACGGTGAAGGACGCGCCCTTGACGGCGCTGATCCAGACCTCGATCCGGGCCGGGACGTTGCGGTAGTTCAACGCGGAGAGGTACTTGACCCGGTGTTCCACCACCAGCGCTTGGGTGCCCTCGGGGAGGTCGTTGAATACGGGCAGGTCCACCTCGAGGCCGGGCAGCCCGGTGCCGGCCGGCGGGCCGAAGGCGTGGATCCGCGCCTCCTCCAGGATGCGCAGCACCTCCACGTTGTTGATGTGCCCGTAGGCATCCATGTCTCCCCAACGCATGGGGACATTGAGCACCAGCGGGCCGGCGCCGCCGTTCGCGGAATCAGTCATCTCTCCACCACCTCGGCTCCTAGGCTATCGCCTGGCCCCTGCGGCACTGTCGGCGCGGTGCGGACACGTACGACGGCGCCACACCCGGGCCGCGCCATTCCGGCAGGATGCTGGGGCTGAACAGTTCGGGGCGCCGCTTCCGCAAAGCGTCCTGTTGAAGTTCTAGGCAGTCCGGCGGCGCCAGCGCAGGGCCGCAATGCCCCAGACGGACAGGAACAACGCCACCAAGGCCAGGCCGGCATGGCCCAGGTCCAGCTCGGCCAGCCAGGTGGTGACGGGGTCGTTGAGGTCCAGCACGGTGTGCAGGATCCCGCCGATGGTGATGACGGAGATGAACAGGGCCGAGGTGGCGGACAGGCCCGTGACAACCATGTTGAAACCGATCCGGCGGACCGGCTCCACCACGGCCGTGCGGTACATCTTCATCATGGCCATGCCGTTGGCGGTGTCGCACAGGGTCATCGCCGCGGTGAAGCCCAGCGGCAGCGCCATCAGGGCCACGGGCGAGATGCCGGCAAGCGCGGCCGAGGCGGTCAGGAGCAGAAAGGCGATGGTGGAGGCGGTGTCGAAGCCCAGGCCAAAGAGGAAGCCCAGCACGTAGATGTCCCGGGGACGCTTCACCTTCGAGAGCGGCTTGTTCAGCAGCCGGGCGACGGCACCGGTGGGCGCGAGCTCCTCCTCGCTGACGGTGCCGCCGTTGCGCACCCGGCGGTAGAGCACGTTGGCCCGGCCGAACGCGGTGCCGTTGAAGAGTCCGATGGCCAGCAGGAACAGGGCCGAGACCGAGGCTCCGAAGACGGCCAGCAGCGTGTTGGCGGCCGAGCCGTCCTCGAGCACATTGGCCATGATGCCGGCACCCGCCACCACCAGTATGCCGGCCACGAGCACCACGGAGCTGTGGCCCATGCTGAAGGCAAAGCCGACACTGACCGGGGCGCGGCCCTGGGCGGCGAACTTGCGGCTGGCATTGTCGATGGCGGCGATGTGGTCCCAGTCGTAGCTGTGCTTCATCCCGGCCAGGTAGGCGGTGACCAGCAGCCCCAGCGCCAGCGGGTGCGCGTCGGTCAGCAGCGAGTAGCCCAGCAGTCCCAGCACCGCCAGATGCAGCAGGACGACGGCGCCAAAGGTGGCGCCGATGCGCCGGGCGGCGGGGAGCTTTTCGCGTTCCAGGTAGTGGATTCTGGCCAGCAGCGCCATCAGTACTTCCTTAGATTCATTGGTCCCTGGCCGTGCCAGCGGGCGCGGAGGAGGTCCGTCGCGGCGGCAATCAGGGCGTTGAGCGGTTCGGTGGAGTTCGAGAGGGCGCGGACCACCAGGCCCGGCCCCGCCAACAGGGAGATGCCCAGCTGCCCGTCGGGGTCCAGTGGGGACAACAGGTCATGGAGTTCGTCCACCAGCGCGGCGTCGACCCGCTGGTCCACCACCAAGAGCGAGCCCAGATGCGTGTAGTGCTCCAGAAACGCCATGCCGTCCACCGGGGAGCTGCCGGCCGGGGTGATCTGCAGGTTATCCAGCACCACCAGGCGGCCGTCAACGGAAATGTCCGTCCGGAGCCGGACGGTGTCGTAGCCGAACAGCGCGCCGTCCGGGGACCAGCCCGGGGTCACCACCTCGGCCATAACCAGCGACGACGACGCCGCCATCTCCACCACCGTGTTTTGGCGGTAGGAGGCGCCGCGGTAGGCAATCAGCTGGTCCGGGATGGATTCCAGGCTGGCCCCGGCGCCGAGCCGGATCCGCGTGGATTGTTCGGCCTGGCTGCCGGGCGTCCGGTAGATCTTGGTGGCGGACTGCGTGGTGAGCAGCAGCCGCGCGCCGGGCTGGACCTCGACGTCGATGCCGTAGCGGTCCCCGCCCAGATAGGCCCCGCCGGGATTGACGACGACGTAGCAAACCTGGGCGGTGCCGTCCAGATAGTGCGGGCGCAGAATCCGCAGCGCCCCGCGGTGGTACTGCTCCGTGGCGATGCAGCGCTCCCCGCGCAGGCCGACGCTCATGCGCAGCTCGCCCGCCAGCTCCTCCGGCAGCGGTGCTGCGGATCTGCCGGTCGCCTGCGGTGCTGCCGCAGGGCGGGCCGCCACGGCAGTCACTGGGCCAGGTCCAGCATCAGCACCTCGTGCTTGATCCAATCGAGCACCACATCCAGGCCCTCGTCCGTCTTGAGGTTGGTCATGCAGAACGGCTTGTCGCCCCGGAATTCCTTGGAATCGGCGGCCATGACGTTCAGGTCCGCCCCCACGTACGGGGCCAGGTCGGTCTTGTTGATGATGAAGAGGTCGCTCTTGATCATGCCCTGCCCGGCCTTGCGCGGGATCTTCTCACCCTGTGCCACGTCGATGATGTAGATGGAGAAATCCACCAGCTCCGGGCTGAACGTGGCGGAGAGGTTGTCGCCGCCGCTCTCGATGAAGATGATCTGCAGGTCCGGATGGCGGTCCTTGAGTTCCTGGACGGCGGCCGAGTTCATGGACGTGTCCTCGCGGATGGCCGTATGCGGGCAGCCGCCGGTCTCGATGCCAATGATCCGATCCAGCGGGAGAATGCCGTTGGCGGCAAGGATCTTGGCATCCTCGATGGTGTATATGTCGTTGGTGATGGCGGCCATGGAAATTTCCTGGCTCATATGCCGGGTGATGCGCTCCACCAGCTGCGTCTTGCCGGCACCGACGGGTCCGCCGATGCCGATTTTGATGGGTTCCACTGTGTGCTCCTGGGTGCTCTGGCCCCCTCCGGGGCGGATTCTTTAGGACATGAAGATGCGGGCGCGCTGGCGTTCGTGCCGCATCTGGGCAATTTCCAGCCCGGGCGCGGCCGCGCCAAAATCGTCCTCATCGAGGGTGTGGATGGTGTCCACGGCTTCGGCGACGGCGGCGTGGGCTCCACGGAGCACCCGCTGCCCGGCGTTCTGGCCGATGGGGATGGCCCGGATGGCGTTCTGCGTCAGGGACGTGACGGTGGAAAACAGGTAGGCGGCCAGCAGCTGGGCTGTGGGGATGGACAGCGCCCTGCCCACCAGGGCGACGGCGATGGCGGGGTGCCCGGCGCAGCGCCCGTCCGCCACGCGGGCGGCATACCCGTCCAGCTCCGGGCCGGGCGCCACCTGCCGGGCGATGTCCAGCATCCGCAGCCCCATCTTGGTGCCGGCCTCGCGGATCTCCCGGGGCAGCGCGGCGGCGGCCAGCATGGTGTCCAGCCGGAAGGCGTCCTCAACCGAGTCCGCCTCCATCGCCAGCCGGATGGCCAGGCCATCGTTGTGCACCAGCTGGATTTTGATGAACTCCGCCAGCCATTGGGCAAAGCCCGCCTCGTTGGTGATCAGGCCGCGCTCCAGGTACATCTCCATGCCAAAGGAATGGCTGAAGGCGCCCGTGGGCAGGGCCGAATCGCTCAGTTGCAGCAGCGCCAGCAGGTAGGGCGGCGCCGCACTGGCCGATGCCATGGCGCTAGTGCGTGTGGGCCGCGTGCCGGAACGGCACGGGCATCACACGGTTCTGGCGGGAGTAGGGGACGCCCACATGCAGCAGATGGTCCTCCACGGTGTGGTCGAACTGCACCACCATCACCTCGGCGGCATATTCGGAGCCGGCGTCGAAAAACTGCGCCTGGAGGTGCTTGTTGCCCAGGTTGTGGGCCACTGTGCCCATCTCGGTGATGCTGCGCGGGGCAATGACCAGCACGTCCGTGGATTCCACGGAGACCACGATGGCGCCCTTTCCGTCGCGGAACAGGATGTCGCCGTCGCGCAGATCCCCGGCGGATCCGGCCGGGGCGTTCAGCCGCAGGCCCAGCTCGCGGCCGTGGTCGGTGGTGACGCGCTGGATGCGCTTGACCAGGGCGGCGCTGGGCAGCACCACCTTTTCCAGGTGCAGGCCGTCCAGCTCGCCGTCGGGCAGCTCGTGGACATTGGCCAGGACGTTTTCAACAATCATGGGGTACCGCTTTCAAGGAATGTGCGTCTTCGAACAGTCTGCGTTTTAGAACAGAAAGTAGCGTTGGGCCATCGGCAGCACGGTGGAGGGCTCCGCCGTCGCCGGCACTCCGTCCACTGTGACCACGTAGGTCTCCGGATCCACCTGGATGTCCGGGGTCTCGCCGTTGTGCTTCATGTCCGCCTTCGTCAGGTTCCGGATGCCGTGCACGGCCCGGATCTCGTGGTTCAGGCTCAGCCGCTCCGGCACGCCGGCCTCGACGGCGGCCTGCGAGAGGAAAGTGATGGAACTCGAGTGCACGGCGCGGCCCAGGGCGGCAAAATTGCCGCGCAGGGTCCGCGGCTGCGGCGTGGGGATGGAGGCGTTGGGGTCGCCCATCACGCTCATCACCATCTGCCCGCCCTTGAGGACCATCTCCGGCTTCACGCCAAAGAACGCAGGATCCCAGAGCACCAGGTCGGCAAACTTGCCTTCCTCAACACTGCCCACATAGTCATCGATGCCGTGCGCAATGGCCGGGTTGATGGTGTATTTGGCGACGTAGCGCTTGAGCCGGGCGTTGTCGCCCACGGCCGGGTCGTCGTCGAACTTTCCACGCTGGCGCTTCATCGCGTCCGCCACCTGCCAGGTGCGCAGCACCACCTCGCCCACCCGGCCCATGGCCTGGGAATCGGAGCTGGTGATGGAGAAGACGCCCAGATCGTGCAGCACGTCCTCGGCGGCGATGGTCTCCTTGCGGATGCGGGAATCGGCGAACGCCACGTCCTCCGGAATGTCCGGGCTGAGGTGGTGGCAGACCATGAGCATGTCCAGGTGCTCGTCCACGGTGTTCACCGTGTACGGCAGCGTCGGGTTGGTGGACGCCGGCAGCACATTGGGCAGCCCGGCGATCTTGATGATGTCCGGGGCGTGCCCGCCGCCCGCCCCCTCGGTGTGGAAGGTGTGGATGACGCGGCCGGCGATGGCCGCAATGGTGTCCTCCACGAAGCCGCACTCATTGAGCGTGTCCGAGTGGATGGCCACCTGGACGTCGTACTCGTCGGCCACGCGCAGGGACATGTCGATGGAGGAGGTGGTGGCGCCCCAGTCCTCGTGGACCTTCAGTCCGATGGCGCCGGCCCGGATCTGCTCGGCCAAGGGCTCGACGGCGCTGGCATGGCCCTTGCCCAGCAGGCCAATGTTGATGGGCAGGTTGTCCACGGCCTGCAGCATCTTGGAGATGTGCCAGGGGCCGGGCGTGACGGTGGTGGCCTTGCTGGCATCGGAGGGCCCGGTGCCGCCGCCGATCATCGTGGTGACGCCGGAGGCCAGCGCCACGGGCACCTGGTCCGGGCTGACGAAGTGCACGTGGGTGTCGATGCCGCCGGCCGTGAGGATCTTGCCCTCGCCGGCGATGATGTCAGTGGCCACGCCGATGGTGATGGTGACGCCGGAGGAGATCTGCGGGTTGCCGGCTTTGCCGATCTTGAAGATGTGGCCGTCGCGCAGCGCCACATCCGCCTTGTAGATGCCGGTGTAGTCCAGCACTATCACGTTGGTGATCACGGTGTCGGGGATGTCCTCGCCGCGGACCAGCTGGCCGTTCTGGCCCATGCCGTCGCGGATCACCTTGCCGCCGCCAAAGACCACTTCCTCGCCGTAGTTGGTGTGGTCGAATTCGATCTCGGCGAAGAGTTCGGTATCGGCCAGCCGGACGGCGTCGCCGGTGGTGGGGCCATAAAGGTCCGAGTACTGCTTGCGGCTCAGTTCAAAGCTCATTTGGTGTCATCCTCCAGGGAAACCAGGCCGCGCGAGGGGTACAGGGGGCCGTTGACGGCGTCGCGGAGGCCGTAGACCTCACGGCTGCCGCCCAGCGTCACCAGGTTGACGGTCTTGGCGTCGCCGGGCTCGAAGCGGACGGCAGTGCCGGCGGGGATGTCCAGCCGGTGGCCATAGGAGGCCTTCCTGTCGAACTCCAAGGCGTCGTTGACCTCGGCAAAGTGGTAGTGGGAGCCCACCTGGATGGGGCGGTCGCCGCGGTTGGTCACGGTCAATGCGAGCGGGATCAGCCCCGCATTGCAGCTGACGGCTGCGTCAAGCAGCAGATATTCACCGGGTTTCATGGTTTTCCTCCTGCACTCAGCGGATCGGATTGTGGACGGTGACCAGCTTGGTGCCGTCGGGGAAGGTTGCTTCCACCTGGACATCGGCGATCATGTCGGCAATGCCCTCCATGACGTCTTCGCGGCGCAGGATGGTGGCCCCGTAGCTCATCAGCTCGGCCACCGTGCGGCCGTCGCGGGCCCCCTCCATCAGCTCGTAGCTGAGGATGGCAATGGCCTCCGGATGGTTCAGCTTGAGCCCACGGTCCTGGCGCCTGCGCGCCAGATCGGCTGCCACAACTATCATGAGCTTTTCGTGCTCACGGGGCGACAAATGCATTAGGAACTCCTCGGTTCGCAATGAAAAATGAGTCTCCACCCGTTATCTGCGACCGGCCAAGAGGAGGCCGGGAGGTCCGTGGATACGGCTAGGTTATCAGAGATACTACGCCCAGAAACGCCGAATGCCAGCGCACCGGGAGGAACAATCCCCGGCACACTGGCACCCGGTTGCCAAACAGGATTTTGGCAACGTGTCTTGCTTTTTGGCTACCTCGCGGAGGTCAGGGCATCCCAGGCGAAGCTGGCCAGCCAATGGCTGGACATGAACTCCTCCGTGATGACCGAGGACATGCCGGCCGCCAGCAGCGGCACCAGCGCCTCGTCCAGCACGCTGGCAGCATCGGAAGTGCCGGCGGCGGACGCGGCGCCGGCGCCGCGCAGGGCCTTGCCGACGCGGATGATCTGCCCGGCACGGGTCAGATTCAACCCGTTCAGGTGGGCCAGATAGCCATCGGACTCGTCCGTGACGGTGGCCTTGGCCAGGATTCGGTCATCCACCGACAACCCCGGCAGGAACGCGGCAAACCAGGCGGCAAAGGCCTCCGCGTCCAGCACGCGGGCCATCAGGTCCGCCTCGCTGAGACCGGCGGACAGGAAGTCCTGGCCGCTCATCTCCCACTCGCCTGGCCAGCCGGCGTCGTTGGCGAACCAGCGCAGGGCCGCCTGCTCGCACACCGCTGCGGCCTCGTCCCGGGCCAGGGTGCGGAAGGCATCAATCATCATGCCCAGCCCAAAGGCGGAGTTGGTGTGCAGGCCGTGGCGCACCGGGAACTCGGCCTTGGCGCTCCAGCCGGCCACCAGGGAGGCCACGATGTCCACCAGCGGGTCCAGGGACGCGCCCCAACCGCGGATCTGCTCGTCCGTGGAGGTGGCCGCAGCGGCGGCCAGGCGCACCAGCCAGGCCCAGCCGTACGGCCGCTCCCAGCTGGGGTTGGCCAGCAGGTACGCGCCCTCGACGGCCAGGTTCTCCGCCGTCAGGTTTGCCTCCAGCGCGGCGCGCAGGGCCGCGTCGCGACCGGCGTCGAGCCCGTGCTCCAAAAGGCTCACACCCAGCCACGTCATGTGCACGCAGGAGTGCCAGTCAAAGGAGGTGTAGAACGCCGGGTGCAATTCCTGCGGGCTCGGCCGGTCATCCAGCGACGTCTCCACGTGGTGGGAAGCGTACGGGTAGGGCCGGGACAGGTTGTCCAGGACGATGTCCGCGTAGACACCAGCAAGCTGGTCCATCTGTGCGGCGGCGTTCTTGATCATGAATGCTCCTTTGAACAGTTTTCTACTGGCTTGTTGCAGGCGGCGTTAGTTGAAGGCGAGGAAGTACATCAGGACGATGTTGGCGCCCAGCAGCGGGATGGCCGTGGCCACCTGCGCCTTGATGACGCCAAACTTGTTCTTCATCTCCAGCAGGGCTGCGGGGACCAGGTTGAAGTTGGCGGCCATGGGCGTGCACAGGGTTCCGCAGAAGCCTGCCAGCATGCCGATGGCGAAGACGATGGCGGGAGTGCCGTGGAAGGTTTGCACAAGCACTGGCCATCCGACGGCGGCGGTCATGATCGGGAACGCGGCGAACGCATTGCCCATCAGCACGGTGAACAGGAACATGCCCACGGAGTAGACGATGACGGCGGCAATGAGCGAGCCATCGGGCAGGACGCCCTTGGCCAGTGTGCCGACGGCGGTGCCGACGCCGGCCTTGGTGAAGAGGATGCCCAGGGTGGAGAGCATCTGCGGCAGCAGCGCGGCCCAGCCGATGGACTCCAGGATGCGGCGGCCCTCGAACACGGGGGCCAGCTTCTGCTTGGGCTTGAGGATCACGACGGCGACGACGGCGGCCGCAACGGCGCCGATGGCCAGGGCCACGAGGGTGGTGTTCGTGGGGTCGATGATCGGCTGTCCACCGATCTTCAGCGCCGGGGCCAGCAGCACGATGAGCACCGTGACCACGGGCAGGACGAGTGCCGGGACGAAGAGCTTGTTGCCGAACTTGGCGGCCAGCTCGGTGCGCCGTTCCACACTGGTGGTCTTGGTTTTGCCGTCACCGAGCACTCCGGTGCTGGCGAGGGCCACGAGGACCAGAACGGCCACGCCCAGGATCCAGGCGGGTGCCGTCTTGGCCTGGACCCAGGTTCCGTAGAAGAAGCACAGGCCCAGGATGCCCCAGAAGGCTGCGCTGCCCCAGCGCTTGGGGTGGGTGGCTTCGCGTGCGATCAGCAGCGACCACGCCACGAAGAGAATGCCAATCAGCCAGAAGACTGCCTCAACCTTGATCATGCGTTGCCTCCGGCGGTGACGGTCTGTGCAGACTTCTCTTCTGCTTCGGCCGCGCGGACATCCTTGTCCAGCTGGCGGTCGAGGCGCAGCAGGCGGAAGCCGTGGATCAGGAAGGCGATGATGGCGGTGGGGATGGCCCAGACGGCCAGCTCCAGCGGCTCAAGGTGCAGGCCGTAGGTGGTGTCCACGAACGTGGTGATCAGCAGGATGGAGCCGACGGCCACAAACACATCTTCACCGAAGAACACGCCGATGTTGTCCGCAGCGGCGGAGTGGGCCTTGATCTTTTCCTTGACCTTGTCCGGCACCTTGCCGTAGCGGCGCAGTGCGGCACCCTCGGCCATCGGGAACACCAGCGGACGGACCGCCTGAGCGTGGCCGCCAATGCCGGTCAGGCCCACAGCCGCGGTGGCCTGGCGGATCAGCAGGTAGCCCAGCAGGACGCGGCCAGCGGTGAGCTTGGCCAGCTTGGAGATCAGCGTCTTGGCCTGCTCCTGCAGACCAAAGCGCTCGATGATGCCGATCACCGGCAGGACCACCACAAAAATGGTGACCGAGCGGCTGCTGGCGAAGCCGGTGCCGAAGGCTTCAAGGATTTCCATCGGCGACAGGCCACCCAGAAGGGCCGTAACGATGCCGGAAATAGTGACAACAATCAGTGGGTTCAGGCGGAGGGCAAAGCCAACAATCACCAGCAATACCCCGATGAGTACGAGCATATTTGTCCATTCCCGCAGGGACCTGAAGCGGTCCGCGGACGAGTGTAGTTGTTGCAGGCACGGCCAACGGCCTGTTTGTGGAGCGGTGTCCCCCGGGTAGTGGTGCCTGTCACTGTGAGAGAAAGCATATGCTTTTGTTGAACAATCTGGCAACACTTGGTGAACGCCAAAATGGGCGGCAGGTGCCGCCGGCGTCGGTGTTTTGGGCCCGGTCTAGACCGGTCTAGATGCCGGACGCGGGGCCGGAGTCAGGGCATTTTGGCGGCCGTTCAGGCGGCCATTGCCTCCAGCAGCTGCGCCTCCGCACGGTCAAGATAGTGCCGCATGAACTCCGCTGCAGCAGCGTTGTCCCCGGCGGCCACCAGCTCGATCAGGCGGGCATTGTCGGCCACATAGGGCTCATGGAATGCCGGGTCCGAGCCCATCGCATGGAACACCAGCCGCATCTCGGCCAGCACCTGCTCCATCAGCGCATCCAGCCGTTCGCTGGCCGCCCGCGCCACCACGGCGCGGTGGAACTCCTGGTTGGCCGCGGCCATGCCGTCGATGTCGCCCCGCGAACGGGCCAGTTGGGCCTGGGCCACAATCGCCCGCAGGTCATCCACCGACGACGGCGCCTGCCACATGATGGCGGCCGGCTCAAGGTAGCGGCGCACCCGGTAGATCTCGCGGATGTCCTCCGCGGTGGGCTGGGCGACAAACACCCCGCGGTTGGGGATGCGCGTGATGATGTGCTCCGCGTGCAGGGCCGTGAAGGCCTCCCGGAGCGTGTTGCGGCTGACGCCGAGCGCCTCGCCCAGGGCTTCTTCGGACAGCTTGGTGCCAGGGGCCAGCTGGCCGGCCGCTATCCGTTGGCGCAGCTGGGCGGACACCCACAGGCCCGTGTGGGCATGGGTTGCACCCTTGGCCAACCGGCGCAGTTCTTCCAGTACTGCCTCAAACGTCATGGCTCTAAGCCTAGTAGATCGTCGTGGCTAAGGTGCGCAGTTGGAGGGATGATGTTCCTGGCGGGTTCTTCCCCGACCGCCCGCCGGGAGCGAGACCACGATGTCCAGGACGAAGTCGCGGCCGGTGGCGCTCAGCCCGGCGGAGCGGCAGCTGCTGACGGCTCTGACCCGCACGGGCTCGCATCCGGCCCAGCAGGTTCGCCGGGCCAGGATCCTGCTCGAGCTGGACGAGAACAGCCCCGGCCGCCACGGGCCGGTTCCCGCCCAGACGGTGGTGGCCGAGCGGGCCGGCGTTGCCGTTGACACGGTCGTTAAGGTCTCCAAGGCCTACGCCGACCGGGCGGCGACGTCGTCGCCACGATCACCCGGAAGAAGCGGGCCACGCCGCCGGTGGAACCGACCGTCACCGGCGAGGTCGAAGCCCGCCTGATCGCGCTGGCCTGTTCCGCCCCTCCCGAGGGCAAGGACCGGTGGAGCCTGCGCCTGCTCGAGAAGCACGTCGCGCTCATCGAGGACATCCCCGACCTGGACCACTCCACCATCGGGCGGGTCTTAAAAAAACGGAACTTCGCCCCCACCTGAAACAGTGCTGGACCATCCCGCCGCACGCCAACGGGGAGTTCGCCGCCCGGATGGAAGACGTCCTGGACATCTACGCCACGCCCTTCGACCCGGATCGGCCGGTGGTGTGCATGGACGAGAAGCCCTACCAGCTCCTCGCCCACGCCCGGGACCCGATCCCGGCCGCGCCCGGGCGCGACCGCAAGGAGGACTCGGAGTACGTCCGGTGCGGGACGTGTTCGATCTTCGTGTGGGTCGAGCCCCTGGCCGGCTGGCGGCACGTGGACGCCCAATCCCGCCGCACCATGCTCGACTGGGCCCACCAGGTCGAGCGCCTGCTCACCGTCGACTACCCCGACGCCGGGAAGGTCGTGCTGGTGATGGACAACCTCAACACCCACACGATCGGCTCGCTCTACGAGACGTTCGCACCGGCCAAGGCCCACGCCCTGGCCCAGCGACTCGAGATCCACCACACCCCCAAGCACGGGTCCTGGCTGAACATCGCCGAGATCGAACTCTCCGCCCTCACCCGCCAATGCCTGGACAGGCGCATCGACGACCTCGACGTACTTAACCACGAACTGGCCGCCTGGCAAGCCAGCACCAACGCCGACCAGCGGCAGGTGAACTGGCACTTCACCACCAGCGACGCCCGCACCAAGCTCCGCCACCTATACCCCGAATATTAGAGACGACGATCTACTAGTGGTGTGTCTCCAAAATAGTTAATGACTTTGGGTTTAGGCTGGGATCATGTCGAATCCAGCACCCGCCCTGGCCCTTACCGACGCCCAGCGCACCGTCCTGGAAGCGCTGGCCGCATCCCAGGTGGCCTCCCACCGGGAGGTGCAGCGGGCGCAGGTTCTGCTGATGGCCGCCGAGGGCCTGGCCAACGAGTGGATCGCCCGGGTGGTGGGCATCACCCCGGGCACGGTGCGCTCCTGGCGTACCCGCTTCGCCGAGGAAGGCCTGACCAAGCTCGGGAAGGTGCGTGGCGGGCGGGGACGCAAACCGGTGATCCCGCAGTCGACGATCGACGAAATCGTTGAGCTGACACAGAACTCAAAGCCTGAGGGACACACGCATTGGTCGGTGCGCACCATGGCCGCGAAGACCGGGGTCTCCCCGGCGCAGGTGCAACGCATCTGGTCTGCCCGCGGGTTGAAACCGCATCTGGTGAAGACCTTCAAACTCTCCACGGACCCGAAGTTCGAGGAAAAGCTCATCGACGTGTGCGGACTGTATTTGAACCCACCGGAGAACGCGATCGTGTTCTGCATGGACGAGAAGACCTCCATCCAGGCCCTGGACCGCTCCCAGCCGTCGTTGCCGATGACCAGGGGGCGGGCCGGGACGATGACCCACGACTACAAGCGCAACGGAACCACCACGCTCTTCGCGGCCCTGGAGGTCGCAACCGGAAAGGTCATCGGCTCCTGCGTTCCCAAGCACCGCCACGATGAATTCCTGGTGTTCCTGAAAACCATTGAAAAGGAAGTCCCGGCCGGCCTTCAGATCCACCTGGTCATCGACAACTACGCGACGCACAAGCATGCGAACGTGAAGGCGTGGCTGGCCAAACACCCACGGTTCCACCTGCATTTCACCCCGACCTCATCCTCGTGGTTGAACCTGGTGGAGCGGTGGTTCAGGGAGTTGACGGAGAAGGCGCTACGCCGTGGGGTCTTTCATTCAGTGCCTGATTTGATTGCGAAGATCGAGGAATACATCGAGGTGAACAATGCCGACCCGAAGCCTTTGGTGTGGACCGCGGATGCGGAGTCGATCCTGGAAAAAGTGGCTCGTGGCCGGGTTGCGCTCCAAGCCGTCAAGCAAAACTGAGACACTACACTAGTTGCCGCGGGGCCCCGATCGAGCGAAGCGAGATTGGGGAGGCAACTGGCGGTAGTTGTGTTGGAGAGGCGCCCGTCACAGACGTTCTTTGACAGCCATCCATTCACGCCGCAGCATGCCGAAGTAGCACAGCGTGGACCACTCCCCCTTGAACCAGTCCGCATCCTTGAACGTGGCCTCGCGGCGCATGCCCAGGCGTTCCATCAGTGCGGCCGAGCGCTCATTGCGCTCGTCGCAGATGCCTTCCACCCGATGCCAGCCAAAGTCGTCAAAGGCAATCCGCAACGCCTCGCGGACGGCCTCCTGCGCAATGCCACGGCCCTGGACGGAGGGGTGGAAGACGAAGCCGATTTCGCCCTGGCGGGGATCCCCAGCATTCCACTTCAGCAGCACTTCGCCGACGGCGGTGGGGCTGCCGTCGAGTTCAACCGCCAGATCCAACCACTGGCCCGGCACCTGGAGGCCGGCCTGGGCCACCATGGAGCGCAGCGTGGCCTCGGTGTCCGCCATGGTGTGCGGGCCGTGCGGCAGGTAGCGGGTGACGTCCGGCAGGGACCGGTACGCATTGACCGCCGCGAGGTCTTTCATCCGCACCGGACGAAGCCTCAGACGCTCGGTGCGCACGGGGTACTTGGGCTGCACAGGAGTGCTTGTCTTGGGCATGTCGGACGGCAGCATGTGCCGATCTTAGCGCGCACCCGCCCGGGCCGCTCGGCTCCTCCCCGCCGCCGCTCCCAGCATGCTCACTGCTGGCTCCCAACGATCGCCGGTAGCATGGCCAACATGCGGTTCAGAATGGAACGCCGACACCAAGTGAGCCTGATTGTGGTTCCCCTCATGGCTGCCATCGCCATGGCCTTGATCGTCGGCGCCATCTTGCGCGATTCCCGGCCCACCGCGTGCCCCGCCATCGGCTGGATCGATGGCGTGGACATCTCCCTGACGGGCAACGCTGCCAAGGTGGCCTCGCTGACCATCTGCGACGGCGCAGGCTGTGTTCCGGGTGGTGTCTCCGCCTCCGCCGCCCCCACTTTTGGCACCGGAAGCGTCACCCGCCAGAGCGACACCATCTGGCACTACGACGTCGGCATGAACAACCCCGAATGGATCACGGTCCAGGCCGCAGACGCCGCGGGGGCGATTCTGGCCCAGAAAACCTTCATGCTCAATTGGAAGCGCGTGGGCGGCTCCGAGCAGTGTGGCGGCCCGGCCATGACGGACCCCGTGGTGCTGGCCATTCCCTGATTCGGCCGGACCCGCCGCCGCCCTCCGCTGAATACCGGGGAACCATCTCGTGGCACAGCGCTCCAGCCCCGGGCTGGCGCGGGTGGGGCGTGCTTTGGCTTCAGGTGTGAAGCCGACATGGCGTGCGCTGGCCTTGACGGCTGGCCACAGGTGCGGGGTGCCAGAATGCTGCCGGGCGTCACGGTACCGGGCGTCACGGGGCTGACCCTTCCACCACTGTCACTTTGGCCCTGCGCGGACGCCTTCTGCTGTGGTCGAGTTGGCTGCCCCGGCGGCTGCGTTGGCTATTGCGTTGTGGCCGGAGGACCATCCAGTCCCAGTCCTCGGACCCGGCCAGCAGGGCCGCGTCGTCCTCGAGCGAGGCCCCGTCCGGTTCGCTGGCGTCCCAGCCGGCCCCAGGGTCCAGGAAGTCCGGAACGTCCGGGTCCAGGAAATCCGGGTCCAAAAAGTCAGAGGGCGGTGCCGGGAATTCCTCCGGTGCCGGGAACCCGTACATTCCCTCGAACCCGGCACCCCGCCCCGGCGCTTCTTGCAGGGCGGCCGGCAGGAAGGCATCCGGCACGGCGGCGGCCGGCAGCCCGTCCAGGCCTTCCGGTGCGTCCTGTCCGGCCGGAAACCACGCCGGCGTCCCGGGCACGGGCGTGCCCGGCAAGAGTGGCGCGGTGCTCGTGTAGGAGTGCCCGGTCGGGGTCGTCGTCACCACCGTGTGCCGGGGCCCGTCGATGACGGCTGCGGCCCAGCCCTGAAGTTCCTTGGTCTGGTTGCAGCGTTCGCACAACCCCTGGCCGTTGGCCACATCCGTCGGTCCCCCGGCGGCCCAGGCTGTGACGTGGTCCGCGTGCCGGATCGGCGCCCCGCACCACGGGGTCCTACAGACCTGGTCCCGGGCCCTAATGAAGCGCTGCAGCGAGGCCGGGAACCGGCGCGCCCTCGAATCCATGCCGACCAGCTCCCCGGTGCCCGGGGCGGTGAACAGCCGCCGGATCCGCACCCGGTCCGACGCCCCCAACACCGCCCCCGGAACCGCAGGACCACCGGCGGCGGGGCCCGCGGCAGTGGCCGCACCGGCGCTGCCCTTGGCGCTGCCGGCGGAGGGGGCTGCAGAGGGGGCTGCGGCTGCGCCGCCCCCGGCTCCGTCCGCGCCTCCACCTGTCGCGGAGCCGGCAGTTGGACCGTTGCTGCCGCTGTCGGCGGCGGGGGTGGCGAGGCGGCGCGCGTCCGCGGCCGGGATTACCCCGTACCCGGGCAGGTAGGCCGGGTCGTCCCCGTTGGCGAACAGCGCCCGGTCCGTGACCACCAGCTGGACCTCGACCACCGTGTTGGCCGCCTCAGCGGCACCGGTCAGCCGTTCCACGAGCGTGTCGGCCATGACCTGGCCGCGGCTGCGCGGATCCCCGGTGTTCCGCAGCCAGGACGCCTCCCGGTCCAGGACGGCCAGGGCACTGACCCCGGCCTTGAGCGGCAGCAGGGCCGAAAGGAACACCATTCCCCCCGGCGCCGGCCGGCACGACACGGTCCGCTCCCCCACCGCCTGCTCCCGCGCGGCCACGAACCCGGCCGCGTCCGCCCGGTACGCCAACGCCCGCACCCGCCCCACCAGGGCCCGGTCGTTCAAGGATTCCAACGCGTCCAGGTCCCCGGCCACCGCCTCGTCCACGCCCATCCGGTCCGGCACCGACAGGCACGCGGTCTCGCGCACCAGCAAAGTGGCCCGCCACTCCGTGATCCGCCCCAGCGACAGGGCGTGCAGGGTGTGCGGCATCTCCCGCACCAACACCCTCGCCAGGCCCAGATGCCGGGCACCCCGGGCCGGCGGGTCCCGCCGCGCCAGCGCCAACTGCTCCGCCACGCCCTTCCCGAGCCGTGTGGCGGGCACGCCCAAGGCCTCCTGCCCCGCCCGCTGCAGCCCGTCGAACACGGTCGCCAGGACCGCCTGCCGGGCCGCGGCGGCGCCCTTGAGCTCCTCCAACGCCCGGATCTGGTCAATCAGGCCCGCACCGGCGGACACCGCGGACACGGCCGGGCCGGGGGCAGCGGCGCCGGGGGCGGTTGGGCCGGAACGGGAGGACCCGGGAGCGGCCGTCCCCAGAGTGGACACGGCGGGCGGGGCGGAGGTGCCGGCGCCGATGGGTCCCGACAGGGCCTCGATCCAGCCGGCAATGCCGGCCGCGGTCAGGGAGTTCGTGCGGGAAGCGGCAAAGGCGCCAGGGCCGCCGGCACCGGCCCGCCCGGAGGCCGGACCGTCACCCAGTATTGGTGCTGCCGTGCGGTCCGCCATGGTTCCCCCATCGCCGTTGAGGCGGGGCCCCGATGCCCCTTGCGGCTCCGTCCGGGCTGCCGCCATGCCCCAATTTTACGCCAGCATAGACGACAGCACCATACATATATAGAAGATATATTCGATAAAAATTCCAGTATTTTAGATCTTTTCAGAACGAAAACTATAACCAGCTTCCTCCACAGGCGGCACTATGAAAACATTTATCCACGCGGCCGCTGACCCACTGTGGACATAGGCCGAGAGGGCGGCAGCGCAGTCCCGCAACGGCCCGCATGCACGCGGGCGAATCAGCCCAACAGCCGGTGCTCGTAGGCGAAGGCCACCAGTTGAATCCGGGTCCGCACCCCAAGTTTGGCCAGGATGGTCCGCACATGGGACTTGACCGTGGCTTCGGAC
Source organism: Pseudarthrobacter sp. P1 (assembly GCF_050156935.1). Classification (NCBI taxonomy): domain Bacteria; kingdom Bacillati; phylum Actinomycetota; class Actinomycetes; order Micrococcales; family Micrococcaceae; genus Pseudarthrobacter; species Pseudarthrobacter sp. P1. The sequence goes on from NZ_CP189584.1 coordinate 2,783,025, forward strand.
AGGAACATGCCCTCGGCGATGTCGGCGTTGGCCAGCCCCTTTGCCACCAGGAGGAAGACATCCCTTTCGCGAGGGGACAGGACCTCGATGGCCTGCAGGTCCGGTTGACGTGGCTCGGGGTTGCGGGCCAGATGCGCAAAGAGGTCATGCACGGAGCCGGGAGCAATCACGGAGTACCCGGAATACACCGTTCGGATGGCCGAGAGCAGGAACTCGGGCTCCGCACTCTTGAGGAGGTATCCGCTGGCCCCCGCCCTGATGGCGCCAACCACTGCCTCGTCGCGGTTGAATGTGGTCAGTGCAATGATCTTCGGCTTGTCCGTTCCGGCATGGTGCGCCGCCTCGACAATCCGGCGCGTTGCAGCCACTCCGTCCAGCACAGGCATCCGAAGATCCATCAGCATCACGTCCGGATTCTGCGCCGCGGCGAGTTCCACGGCCTCCTGCCCATTCGCGGCGCCTCCGCAGAAGCGCATATCCGGCTGGGATTCGATCAACATCTGGATTCCACTGCGGAACAGCGGCTGATCATCCACCAGGGCGACGGCGATGCGCCCGTCGTCGTCAGTCATCGCCGCGGACCGCCAACGCCGATGACGGGACGGAGCTGGTGCCGGCAAGAGCCAACGCCGGCACCGCCTGAAGGGGCGCCTGCCCGTACGGAATGAACGCGGTGACCCGGAAGCTGTCCGCATCCGGACCGGCCGTCAGCCAACCGCCGGCCAGATAGGCACGTTCACGCATGCCGGGAATGCCTCGGCCCGTGCCAGCCGGGGCGGCCTCCTGCCGGCCCCCGCCACAGGAGGCGATCTGAACGGACAGCCCCGGGCCGTTCCAGTCCAGATGGACCGTGCAGCGGGCGCCGGGGCCTGAATGCTTGAGCGCATTGGTCAGGCTCTCCTGGACGATGCGGAACACGGCCAGCTCCGCGCCGCCGCCCAGTTCGACGGGCGCGCCCGATTCCGTCTGTTCGACCACCAGTCCGGCCTCGGCGAACCGCGCCAAGAGACCGGCGACGTCGGCCAGGGCCGGCTGGGCCGCCGGGGCGCCGTCGTCGCGCACGCCCTCAATGGCACGCTGCGCGTCCACCAGGGCCAACCGCGCCGCGGCGGAGATGTTTTCCAGAGCGGACACCACCGGCTGGGCCTGGTCCGTGGCGAGATAGCGGGCACCATCGGACTGGGCCACAATGACGGCCAGTGAATGGGCCAGGACATCGTGCAGGTCCCGGGAAATCCGGCTGCGCTCCTGCTCCATCAACAGTTCAATCTCCGTGGCGCGCAGGCCTTCCTCGGCCACCTCGCGTGCTCCGACGAGCTCCCGGCGCTCCATGGCAATGCGCAGGACATAGCCCGCCAGCCCGCAGACCACCATGGCTGCCGCAAACACAAGCGCGTACCGCACACCGCGAACCACCATATCCCCTATAGGGGGCGCCCCGGCCGGAAGGGCAGCTGTGAATCCACGCCAGCGCAGGAAGACCACCAGCGCCATAAGAGCGGCGCAGATAGGGGCCAGGATGAGTCCAGCCAGCGCCACCTTGCGCCGTGCATTGAACGCCACGAAGAACAGCACAGCCGCCGCGGCAAAATAGATCGGCCAGGATTGCGCCTGCATAGCGGGGAACAGGCGCAGCAGCTGCGCCCCCAGGAACGCCCCGATGATCCCCATGGACGCCACCGGGAACCGGGCGGAAATGCCCAGCGCCACGGTGAAGGCGGCCAGCGCCCATGCGTCCAGCCAGTGGGCAAAGCTGCCGCCCATCCGTCCCGCCTCCGCCACGCACCACAAGACAAAGAACAGTGCGGCCACTGCCGGCGCACCCCAATATCGCGCAAACGCCCTAATGATTTTCATAGCTCGACGCTAACCCGCCCCCAGGTCCGTTCCGGCCAAATAAGCGGTCTATCAGCCCTGGGGAGGGAAGAAGTAGCCGCAGGGATGAATGGTGTGCAAGAGCTGCCCGCCGGATCAGGCCAAGCCGCGGGCGTAGCGGGCCGGGCTGGTGCCCACGGCGGCCGTGAAGTCCCGTGTGAAGTGCGCCTGGTCGTACCAGCCCAAATCCTGGGCCAGGGCGGCGAGGTCCCGGTCCGGATTCGCCTGCAGGTCCACCACGGCGTCGTGCAGGCGGAAGCGGCGGATCAGCCACTTGGCCCCGACGCCGATGTACCTTCTGGCCAGCCGCTGGAGCGTGCGGACGCTGATGTTGTGCCGCCGCGCCACCTCCTCGACGGTGGTGGCGGACCTGTCGGCAAGGGCGTCGGCAACGATCGCCAGCACCAGCGGATAGCGGGGGTCGGGCCTGGGCAGCCGGGAGAGCAGGAATGCATCCAGCACGGCGCAGCGCCCGGCGTCGGCCTCCACGGCGAGGACATCGCCGGTAAGCGCTGCACCCTCCGGCCACAGCGCCTCCACCGGCAGGACGCGGTCCGTGAGGCCCTGCACCGAAACGCCGGCCAGCGCGGCGAATCCGCCCGGCCGGAACTTGGCACCCAGCACCCGCCCGCTGCCGCTGAGTCCGATCTCGAAGCGCCGGGTGGGCACGCCGTGCACCAGCGCCGCCGGCAGCACCAGGCCATAGCGGCCAGTGCTGCCCTCTTCGATGGTCAGGTGGACGGCCGGATGCGAGAGGACGTCGGACTGCTGGACCCGCTTCCCGGCGAGCCGCCACTCCACGGCCCAGTAGTGCTCAAGGTAGGGCTCCAGTCGGGGGTCGCACGGGTAGCGCTGCAGGGAGAAGGTCTGGCCCACCAGCTCCGGCCGCAGGATTCCGGCCGTGGTGGTGGTCTGTGGCAACGCCGCCGCCGGTTGGTCCCCGGTTGTCGCATTTGTCCAAGAATCCATAGAGGCAGTCTAGGCAGGATGGATGCCATGACCGCAGAGAAACCAGCAGTGGCCCCCATTCCCGCCGGCTACACGTCCCTCACCCCGTACCTGGTGGTGGACGGTGTCGGCGCCGCCATCGCCTTCTACACCTCCGTTTTTGGCGCCACCCTGGTGGGCAAGACGGACGGGCCGGACGGCAGGATCGCCCATGCCGAGCTGGATTTCGGCAACGGCCGGCTGCAGCTCAGCGATCCCGTCCCCTCGATGGGGCTGCTCCCGCCGGACGGCACCAACGCGGTCAACCACTCCTACGTGTTCTACTGCACCGACGTGGACGCGGTCTGGCGGGCCGCCGTCGACGCCGGTGCGACGGCCTTTGAGGAGCCGTCCACCTTTGTCACGGGCGACCGCTTCGGTGCCCTGCTGGACCCGTTCGGCCACCGCTGGGCCATCATGACCCGGGTCGAGGATGTGGACCCGGCGGAGGCGCAGCGCCGCATCGACGAGTGGTTGGCCACCCAGCTTTAACCACAACTGTCCCGCAGTTATCGTCCGCTTGAGGGCTGAAGCGAGCGTTATCTGCGGGACAGTTTGAGGTTTCTAGCCGATGGTGGTGAGCACTGTGTCCAGCACGACGGCGTCGCCGTCGCCGACCAGCGGCTCGCCGAGCACGCCGTCGCGGTGGGCGCAGACGGTGGTCTCCATCTTCATCGCCTCAATCACCAGCACCGCCTCGCCCTCGGCCACCTCGGTGCCCGGCTCCACCAGCCACTTCACCACGGAACCGGCCATCGTGGCGCGCAGCTCGGCGGGGTCGGCGGCGTCGTCGTCGGCGGTTTCGGCAAACTGCAGACCGGCCGCCATGCCGCCGTTGCGCAGGCCATCCAGCAGTTCGGCGGGCAGGCCCAGGGCCATCCGCTTGCCGTCGAGCTCAATGCTGATGGTGCGGCGTTCGCCCGCCGGGGCGGCCACGCTGAACTCGGGATCGGCGGCCAGTCGGTCGGTGAATTCGCTCTCGATCCACGTGGTGTAGACGCCCATGGCATCCGCACGCGTGAAATCGGCGTCGCGGACCACGGCCCGGTGGAACGGCAGCACCGTGGCCAGTCCGTCGATGCGGAACTCGGCCAGGGCGCGGCGGGCGCGGCGCAGTGCCTGTTCGCGGGTTGCTCCCGTCACCACCAGCTTGGCCAGCAGGGAATCGAAGGTGCCCGGCACCACGGAGCCGGTGCGCACGCCCGAATCCACGCGGATGCCCGGGCCGGTGGGCACGGTGAAGCCGGTAACCGTGCCGGGCGAGGGCAGGAAGCCCCGGGCCACGTCCTCGGCGTTGATGCGGAATTCGAAGGAGTGCCCGCTCGGCTGCGGATCCTCGGTCCACGGCAGCGGCTTGCCGGCGGCGATGGACAGCTGGGCGGCGACCAGGTCGATGCGCGAGGTTTCCTCGGTGATGGGGTGCTCCACCTGCAGGCGGGTGTTGACCTCCAGGAAGGAGACAGTGCCGTCGGCGGCCACCAGGTACTCCACGGTGCCGGCGCCGGTGTAGCCGGCCTCGCGGCAGATGGCCTTGGCGGAGGTGTAGATGCTCTCCCGCTGGGCCTCGGTTAGGAAGGGGGCCGGGGCTTCCTCCACCAACTTCTGGTGGCGGCGCTGCAGCGAACAGTCGCGAGTGCCGGCGACAATCACATGGCCGTGCGTATCGGCCAGCACCTGGGCCTCCACATGGCGGGGACGGTGCAGGAACTTCTCCACAAAGCACTCGTCGCGGCCAAAAGCGGCCTTGGATTCGCGCACGGCGGAGGCGAAGGCCTCCTCGATGGCATCCATCTCCCAGACCACCTTCAGGCCGCGCCCGCCGCCGCCAAAGGCTGCCTTGATGGCCACGGGCAGGCCGTGGATCGCGGCAAAATCGCGCACCTCGGCGGCGGAGGCCACCGGGCCGTCGCTGCCCGGAGCCAGCGGTGCGCCGACGCGGACGGCGATCTCGCGGGCGCTGACCTTGTTGCCCAGCGTGCGGATGGCGTCGGGGGTCGGGCCGATCCACACCAGCCCGGCGTCCAGAACGGCCTGCGCAAAGTCCGCGTTCTCGGACAGGAAGCCGTAGCCGGGGTGCACGGCGTCGGCGCCGGCGCGCAGCGCAATGGCCAGCACCTTTTCGACGTTCAGGTAGGTCTCCGCGGGGCTGTTGCCACCCAAAGCGTAGGCCTCGGTGACGGCGTCAACGTGCAGCGCATCCGCGTCGACGTCGGCGTAGATGCCCACCGTCTCCATTCCGGCGTCGTCGCACGAGCGGGCGATCCGGATGGCGATTTCGCCGCGGTTGGCAATGAGGACCTTGTGCATGGGGAATTCCTTAATCAAAAGTGCAAAAAAGTTTAGAGCGCTGACGCGGCGGAGGTGTCCGGAACAAAGCGGACCCGGGCGCCGGGCGGCAGCTGGGCCGCCTTGTCCAGGTCCACCGTGGCCACCACGCCGATCACCGGGTAGCCGCCTGTCACCGGGTGGTCGGAGAGGAAGAGCACGGGCTGGCCCGACGGAGGCACCTGGATGGCGCCGCGGACGGTGCCCTCGCTGGCGAGCTCGCCGTCGCGGTTGCGCTCCAGAGCGGTGCCGGACAGCCGCAGGCCGATCCGGTTGGACTGCGGGGTGACAGTCCATTCCTGCCCGCCGAAGCCGGCGACGACGGCGTCATCGAACCAGTCCTGGCGCGGGCCGGGCACCATGCGCAGCTCGGTGACCTCCGGCGCCTCGGCGGCGGCCAGCTCGGGGTTGCCCACCACCGACCACGGCGCTGCCTCGAGGACGCCCAGCAGGGCGCCGGGGGCCAGCGGCGCGGGGCCGATGCCGGACATGGTGTCAGTGGACCGGCTGCCGAGGATCAGCGGTGCATCGAGCCCGCCGCGGACGGCCACATAGCTGCGCAGCCCGGACTGCGGGACGCCAAGCTCCAGGGTTTCCCCTGCCAGCAGGGCGAACGGCGCCAGCATGGGCACCTCGCGCTCCCCGCCGTCGACGTCGGTGATGGCCAGGTCCACTGGTGCGCCGGCCACGGCCAGCACTTGGTCCGCCAGCGCGGCAAGGGCCAGCCCGCCGTGCAGTACCTCGATGCCTGCGGCACCCGCTGGGTTGCCCGCCAGCCGGTTGGCCTGGCGCAGCGCGCCGCGGTCCATCGCGCCGGAGGTGGTGACGCCCAGGTCCGCGCTGCCGGGGCGGCCCAGGTCCTGGATGGTGGACTGGAGCCCGGAACGGACGACGGCGAGCCCTGGGGCGGTGCCCGCAGCAGCAGTGCCGGCGGCCGGGGATTCCGGAGCGGACGTAGCAGCCGCGGCGGCGCTCGGGGCCAACGCGGTGGCGCGCACGGCATTGAACTGCACGCGGTTGCCCGGCCGGACCAGGGCCGGGCTGTCGCGGTCCAGATCCCAGAGGACGGCGTCGGTGCGGCCGATGAGCTGCCAGCCGCCGGGGGTCGGGCGGGGGTAGACGGCCGAGTACGCGCCGCCCAGCGCCACGGCGCCGGCGGGCACAGCGGTGCGCGGCGTGGCACGCCGCGGCACCTCCAGCCGGGGATCGCCGCCGGCCAGGTAGGTGAAACCGGGGGCGAAGCCGCCAAAGGCTGCGGTCCAGACGGAACCGGTGTGGGCTGCCACCACACCCTCCGCCCCCAGGCCGGTGAGCTCGCCCACGGCGGCGAGGTCCTCGCCGTCGTACACCACATCGATGGCGACCAGGGCGGCGTCAATCTCGGGACGCTGGCTCAGGTCCAGCGTGCGCACGTGCGCGGCAATCGTGCGGGCGGCATCGCTGGTGGCGGCGGTGACCAGGACGGTGGAGGCCGCGGCCACCACGTCGAGCTGCCCGGCCAGCGGGTGCGCCTGCAGGGCCGCCTGCAGGCTGAGCACGGCGGCGAGGGAGTCCAGCTCCACCAGGATGGCGCGGTCCCCGGCAGGGAGGATGGCGCGGACGCCGGCGTCGGTCATGGCCGGCACCTACGCGAAGCTTTCAATGGTGATGCCCTCGGCACGCAGCGCGGCGTAGACGGCCTGCGCCATTGCCACGGCGCCGGGGGTGTCCCCGTGCAGGCAGATGCTCTCGGCAGCCACCTCGATGACGGTGCCGTCGATGGCGGTGATGGTCCCCTGGGTCACCAGCTGCAGGACGTGCTCGACGACGGCGTCGGTGCTGTGCAGGACGGCGCCGGGTTCGCGCCGGGAGACAAGGGTGCCGTCGGCGTTGTAGGCGCGGTCGGCAAAGGCCTCGGCCACGGTGCGCAGGCCGGCGGCGCGGGCGGCGCGCTGGATCTCCGAGCCCGGCAGCACCATCAGCGGCAGCGTGGGATCCACGGACAGTACGGCGTCGACGACGGCCTGGGCCTGGGCTCCGTGGTGCACGATGGTGTTGTAGAGGGCGCCATGCGGCTTGACGTACTTGACGGAGGTGCCGGCGGCGCGGGCCAGGCCCTGGAGGGCACCGATCTGGTAGACGACGTCGTCCGTGAGCTCCTGTGGGGCCATGTCGAGAAAGCGGCGGCCGAATCCGGCGAGGTCGCGGTAGCCCGGGTGGGCGCCCACCGTGACGCCTGCTGCGGCAGCGGCGGCGCAGGTGGCGCGGATGCCGCTCGGGTCCCCGGCGTGGAAGCCGCAGGCCACATTGACGCTGGAAACGCTGGAAATGATGGCGGCGTCGTCGCCAAACGTCCAGTTGCCGAAGGATTCTCCGACGTCGCTGTTTAGGTCAATGGTGGCCATTGTGATCCCAGTCTCTAGCGGTGTTGTTCCTCCAGAATGACGCATTAATCCAAATTGTTCAACAATCTGTAGCGGTCAACTTCTGGTTGACAATTTTCGTCGTCAACCTTAGATTGACATGCATGAACGCGACGCAGCCCCCGAATCCACGCCCCGTCCCTGCCGATCTTGGCCCGCTGCTCTCCGAGGCCATCGCCGCGGCCGACCCGGCCCTGGCGCAGCGGCTGGCCACCGACCCCGAGGCCTACATCGACCTGGTAACGCTCACCAACGCCGCCCGCGAGGAGACCTCGGCGTTGCTGGACTCCGCCGTCGCTGCGGCCAGGCTCGCCGGGCACAGCTGGGAACGGATCGGCCGCGAGCTGGGCATGAGCCGGCAGGCCGCGCAGCAGCGCTTCGGCAAGGCCTCCGGTGAACCCGGCATTGCCACGGAACACACCAAGGTGGTCAGCCCGCTGACCTCTTTCACGGAGATGGAGGTCCTGAACCGGCTCGGCCGGCACGGCTGGCACTCCGTGGGCTTCGGCACCCTGCACCACATCATGGCCGCCGACACCCAGCAATGGGAGCACCTGCGCGTTCCCCTTGCGCGCGGGAACAAGCTCGAGGCCGCCGGGTGGCAGAAGATCGGAAAGATGTGGTTCCCCTGGGCCTACTACGCCCGACCGCTGGGCATTCCGGTACTGGAGGGCACTCCCCCCGAGGTTGCCTAACCACCCCAACTGTGCAACAGCAGATGCTCCCATGGGGCACCAGAAGAGCATCTACTGCTACACAGTTTCTTGGGCCCAGGCGTGTGGCGCGGGGCGGCGGGAGCCGGGCAGCGCATTGGCCTCGCGCCACTCGTGGATCCACGGTGGCAGCTCCAGCCCCGCCGGCGGCTGGCCGATCTCGGCAAAGATGTCCTCGTTGCCGACCGGGCCACCGTTGGCCACCAACCGCGAGGCGATGTAGGCGCGGGCATAGATTTCGCCGTCGGCCACCATGCGCTGCTCAAAGTACATCGCCTTCTCATCGAAGCCCAGGATCCTGGACTCGATGGTGTACCGCTGGCCCAGCTTCAGCGACTTCCGGAAGGCAATGGTCTCCGCGCTCACCACCGGATTCCAGCCCCTGCGCCGCGCCGCCTTCCACGCCCCGGAGCGCACCAGGAGGTCAAAGCGTCCGATGTCCATCAGGGAGAAATACATGCCGTTGTTGATATGCATGTTGATGTCCACATCGGTGAAAAGTACGCGCATCGGCATGGACGAGGTGTCCCAGATGCTCAGCCGGGGCTGGCGGCTGGACAGCAAGAGATGCAGCAGGGTGCGCAGGAGAAGGTGCATACCATCATGTTACCCAGCAGTAACTTTCGAGCGGAAGAGCCTCTTTCGCCCCGCACGCAGCGGTAGGCTCGCCGACCGATGGCCCGGGCTGCCGACTAGCGGGCTCCTGTGTATCGCCAGCTATCGTCAGCGTTCCCCAAGTAGGTCCCCGACGGTGCGACTAGCGATGGACGTGTCGCCGGTTCAAATGCATCGCTCAAACGAGTAGCAAGGCGGATGATTTGCGCACAGCGGCTTCCACTCAGCCAGCCATGTCCTAGTTTCGATTCCTGAGTCATCTCGTGCACCAGCTTGCGCCACTGAAGATAGGAATCACGTGACTCGGATTGGTGAATCGTCTCACGGTGCAACAAGTACTCAGCCCAGACAATCGCTAGGTCCGCCGTTCCTTCGAGCCGTCGACCACCTGCCCCTGGATCATTTATGCGAACCAGGGCCTGCCAAAAGCTGAGCTGGCACTGGTACTGAGCCGATGAATCTTGACCGTGGAACGACACGGTGAACGAGATTTCCACCTTGAGGTCTGCAGGGACTGCCGTGGTGAGAACGGATGCCTCGGCCAAGAACGCTTCGACAAGGACCGCCGTGCGGTAACGTATCGCTGCCAAAGAGCGATCGTCGATAATAATCCCGTTGCACAAGCGAGAGGTCCTCCGCACTCCAGGCAGGTTGCTTCTGTGAGTTTTACTTGTTGTCTTCATTTCTTCGCTTCCTGTTTGTATATGGATTGGTGGGAGGGCCCGGCCGCTGCAACACGGTGCGAGCGCGGTGCTAGCGCGATGACAAAGTCTTTTGCAGCGCCTTGCACCGCATGAGGTTCCTTCGGCTCACACCCTTTGGGCTGCGGTAGCGGATGCCGTCTTGATCCACGCCGCTCCATTCGGATTCATGGGCCGCGGTCAATACGGCCATTACGTGGTTGCCCAGTTTTTGGCCGAAAAGGATTTCCACATCCGCGGGGGTCCAGCACTCGGCGTCGAAGCCGATGGTCAACCAACCGTCGTGGAAGACCAGGGCTGAAACCTCGCCTGGGGCCAGGCAAAGACTGTCGACGGCCACCCGGCGGAGTGCCAACAGGTGTTTAGTATCGATTCCCCCCAACACAGTTGCTGTGCCTGGATCGCTCGTGATGAGCATCGGGTACACGGCGAATTCCAGAATCCGGTGGCCCAAATCGTCATCACTATCGGGGAAGACGTTGAGCTCAAAAATGGAGTCAAGGTGGGTGCGGTCATTGGACTGTGGATTGGCGGTCATGATGGATCCATTTCTGTATGCGGTGATATTTGGGCAACAAAAAAGACCGTTCCCCGGGATGGGGAACGATCTTTCATGTGATGCAAGTTTGGGGCCAGCGGCGGCTTCGGGCTGTCTGGCTGCTCTTAGGATGCGTCAGCGCCGTCACACTTTCAAGCGAACGCCGTGAACGTGCTCCGATTCATCCGCGGTGTGCGGCGACTCCGTAACAAAGTCAAGTCCACCGTCGCTGAACCGCAATGCATCCGCAGTGTGTAGCAATCGTGTGACTAATGCAAGTCGCAGGGTTATCCATGCCCTTCCTGCGCGCGTTGCCATCAACTGGCCACCCAGTAGGCTCGGGGCATGGCCCACGACCACACCTCCGATGCCCCCGCCAATGCCCCCGCCAGTGACGCCGGCGCCCCCGCGAGCGACGATTTCACCAGCCGCTCGCACATCCTCCCCTCCGGCCTGCGCTACACCAGCACGGCCGGCCGGCTGGTGCTGCGCCAGGAGGAGGCCAAGGACGGCAAGAGCAAGGGGTTCAAGCCCAAGGCGGAGATCTTTCTGGTCAGCTACGTCAAGGAGGACGACGACGGCGCCGCGGAGGCCGCCGCACCCCGGCCGGTGGTGTTTGCCTTCAACGGCGGGCCTGGCTCCTCCAGCGTCTGGCTGCACATGGGCCTGCTGGGCCCGCGCCGCGTGGACAGCGGCGACGTCGGCGCGCTCACCCCGGCCCCGTTTGCCGTCGTCGACAATCCGCAGACCATCCTGGAGCACGCGGACCTGGTGCTGATCGACCCGGTCAACACCGGCTTCTCCCGCGTGGTGGACGGCGGCAAGGCGGACGAGTTCCACGCCTTCATCGAGGACCGGGACCTGGTGGCGGAGGTGATCCGGCTCTGGACCACGCGCAACCACCGCTGGCTCAGCCCCAAGTACCTGGTGGGCGAGTCCTATGGAACCCTGCGCGCGGTGGCGGTGGCCGGGCGGCTTTTCGACGCCTACGGGATGGCGGTCAACGGACTGGGCCTGATCTCCACCGTGCTGAACCTGTCCACGCTGGACTTCCAGCCCGGCAGCGACACCCCCTATGCCCTGCACATCCCCACCTACGCCGCCATTGCGCACTTCCACGGCCGCCACCCGGGCCGCGGGCTGGAGGAGGTGGTGCGCGAGGCGGAGGAGTTTGCCGCCCGCGACTTCGGCTACGCGCTCAGCCAGGGCACGCGGCTCACCGCGGAGGAGCTCGACGGCGTCGTGCGCCGGCTCAGCGAACTCACCACGCTGGGGGAGGATTTCATCCGGCGCTCCAACCTGCGCTGGGACTACTCCGAATTCTCCGCGGAACTGCTCCGTGCCGAGGGCCTGACCGTGGGCCGGATCGACGGCCGCTTCACCCAGCGCCACCTGCGCGGCCAGGCCTCCGTCAACTGGGACGACCCCTCGATGGCCGCCATCACCGGCCCGTACTCGTCGGCGATCAACCACTACGTGCGCGCCGAGCTGGGCTACGAGAACGATCTTCCCTACGAGATCCTCACGGCCCGGGTGCAGCCGTGGAGCTACAAGACCTTTGAGGGCGCGCCCGTGGACGTCACGGGGGATCTGGAGCGGCTGCTGAACTACAACCGAAACCTGCGGGTGCACGTGGACTACGGATACCACGACGGCGCCCCGCCCCACTTCGCGGCGGAGTACGTCTGGGCGCACCTGAACATCTCCGACAACGCCCGGGCCCGCTTCAGCCACCACTACCACCAGGCCGGGCACATGATGTACCTCAAGGACCAGTGCCGGGAGGACCAGCTGGCCGCCCTGGCGGCGTTCGTCACCGGCTAAGGAAGTAGACCAGCACGCCCAGGGCCCAGGTGCCGGCCGCCAGCGAGGCGAAGCCGAACTCCGCCAGGATCCCCAGCCCGGTGGCCTTCAGGGCCGCGCCGCTGGAGGCCAGGGCGGGCTTGAACCCGCGCTGGCGCTCCCATTCGCTCAGGAAGAGTCCGACGGCGAACCCCAGCAGGAGCCCCACCACCGGAACCACGAAGAACCCCACGATGCCCAGCACCAGGCCGGCGATGATGGAGCGGGACGGGATTTGCCGCGCCTTCATGGTCCGCCCGGTCAGCACGGCGCTGGAGAGCATCCCGGCCACCACCAGGGCGGCACCGATGCCGAAGACGATCCAACCCACCGGCTGGGCCACCACCAGCGCCCAGACCAGCAGGGCCAGCCCGATGAGCACGCTGCCCGGCAGCACCGGAACGATGACGCCGGTGGCGCCCACGGCGATCATCAACCCGCAAATGATGGTCCAGATGACGTGTGCATCCATGGCGCTATGTGCGGGCGGGCTGTGCGGCCAGCGCGCCGAGGTCCACGAACACGGCGCGGTTCAGCTCAAAGGATTCGGCGGCGCAGGCCAGGATGGCGTCCCGCTGGTCGAGGCTGAAATCGGTGCTGTCCAGGCGGTTCCGGTACTCGTCCTTGTACGGCCTGGTCTTCTCGATCTGCTCAAAGCGGTAGAAATTGAGCCCCTCGGCGGGGATGCCGTAGTGCCGCTGGACCAGGGCGGAGATGATCTGGCCGCCGGAGAGGTCACCCATGTAGCGGACGTAGTGGTGCGCCAGCAGGAACTCGATGGACTCGCGCCCCATCGTGGCGAGGGCCTCGGCGTAGGCAGCGGTGGCAGGCACGACGGCGATCCGCCCGTCGGCCAGCTGCGCCTCCCAGTCCGGTCCGTAGTGGAAGGCCAGGTCCCGCTCCAGCGCCGGCACGCGGTCCAGCCGGGAGTCGATGAAACCTCCCAGCTGTGGATGGCCGGCGTGGGCGGCAAGGGCGCCCTCCAGGGCGCGGTAGATGAGCAGGCTCTGGGCCAGCAGGCTGGCCAAGGCCGCGGCGTCGAGCCTGCCGACCATCAGCTCGGCCACAAAGGGAGCCTCCTCCGCCCGGGCGTGGGCGGAGGCCGTGTGGGACTTCAGTTCTTCGGACAGCAAAGCGCTCATCGTGACACTCCAGAATAGGATAGGTTTCCCTTACCTAATCAACTTTGCTGACACCATGTCAAGCTTTTGTCGACAATGTGTCACCGAAACCTCAATCCACGCCCTTGATCTTCACCACGAACACCGCACCGAGCAGCCCAATCACGGCCGCCACCACGTACAGCGTCACGTAGCCGCCCAGCAGGTAGACCAGCGGGAAGGCCACCAGCGGCGCAATCACCTGCGGCAGCGAATTGGCCACGTTGATCACGCCCAAATCCTTGCCCCGGCTGGCGGCGGAGGGCAGCACCTGGGTCAGCAGGGCAAAGTCCACGGCCAGGTAGGCGCCGTAACCCACGCCCAGCACCGCGGCGCCGGTAAGCGCACCCGCCCAGGTGGGGAAGAACGCCAGGATCAGCGCGGCCAGGGCAATGATGGCCGAGGAGCCGATCACAAACGGCTTCCGCTTTCCCACCCGGTCCGTCCAGCGCCCGCCGATCACGGCGGTAATAAGGGTCAGAACGGCGTAGACGCCCGTCAGGTAGAAGACCCCCACCTCCGGAGCGGCAAACCCCACGGCATCGCGCAGGAAGAACAGCAGGTACAGCGTCACCAGGTGGTTGCCCACATTGACCAGGAAGCGCGTCAACCAGGCCCAGCCAAAGTCCGGGTATTTCCGCGGGGAGATCCAGAACCCGGTGAAGAAGTTCCGCCAGGAAAAGGCCGGGCGCAGTGCCGGGTCCAGCCGCTGGTCCTCGCCCACAAACAGGTACGGCACAATCCCCAGGACCAGCACCGCGGCGCAGAGCCAGTAGCCCACCACAAAGTCCAGACCCACGGCCGCGGCGATGCCGGCGCCCACCAGGATGCCCAGCACCGTGCCCATGGAGGCCATGCCGCCCACCGTGCCGCGCTGGCGGATGGGCACGCGGTCCGGCACGGCGGCGGTGACCGCGGCGAGCGCGCCGTTGCAGCCGAGCTGGACCAGGCACCAGAGCGCCGCCATGGCCGCCACGGTGGGGGCGCCGGCCAGCCCCAGCAGGCCGATGACGCCCAGGATGGCCCCGATCAGCACCCAGGGGATGCGCCGGCCAAAGCGGGAGGTGGTCCGGTCGGAGAAGGTGCCGAACAGCGGATTGGCCACCAGCGACACGGCCGCGCCACAGCCGGTGACCAGCGCCAGGATGGCCTCCTTGTTCGCCTCGTCCAGGGCGATGGCCTGCTGGCCCAGCAGCACCTGGATGGGGCCAAAGAACGCGGCGTTGATGCCCACGTTGACCAGGACCACGGAGGTGGTCCAGCGGACCCGGACGTTAACTTGGGGCTCGTCCAGCGCCGTCGTGCCCGGCACGAGGTCTCCCCTGCCGGCGCTTGCCGAATGTGCTTCCAAAGCCACGATTCCCCCTTGGTTCGTGCACCGCCAGCGGCGCCCAGAACGCCAGAATATCCGCACCCGGCGGGATCCGACCCCGGTGCCGGCAAATGTGTCCCGTCGGGGCGCCAACCGGGGCTGCAGCGCGTAGCCTAGGGACTGCCGATCCGCGATACCATTCCCGCCCCTTGGAGCCCTGCCATGTCCAACAAGACCAGCGCCGCCCGCCGTCCACCCCAGCCGCGGGCCGGGGCCGATGGCGCCCCGTTCACCCACCGCCAGATCATGACAGTCCTGGTGGGCCTGCTGCTGGGCATGTTCCTGGCCTCGCTGGACCAGACCATCGTCTCCAGCTCCATCTACACCATTGCCAACGACCTCAACGGGCTGTCGCTGCAGGCCTGGGCCACCACGGCCTATCTTGTGACATCCACCGTCAGCACCCCGCTGTACGGCAAACTCTCGGACATCTTTGGCCGGCGCCCGCTGTACCTCACCGCCATCAGTATCTTCTTGGCCGGCTCCATCTACGCCGGCAGCGTGCACAGCATGGGCGAACTGGCGGTGGCCCGCGGCATCCAGGGCCTGGGCGCCGGCGGCCTGATGGCCCTGGGCCTGGCGATCATCGGCGACATCGTGCCCCTGCGCGACCGCGGCAAGTACCAGGGCTACTTCATGTCCGTCTTTGGCGTCAGCTCGGTGCTGGGCCCGGTGGTGGGCGGCTTCTTCGCCGGCACCAGCTCGATCCTGGGCATCAATGGCTGGCGCTGGGTGTTCCTGGTGAACATTCCCATTGCCCTCGTGGCCCTGGTGGTGGTGTGGATCTTCCTGCACCTCCCCGCCAAGCACGTGTCGCAGAAGATCGACTACTTTGGCGCCGCCGCCGTGACGTTGGCCCTGGTGCCGCTGCTGATCGTGGCCGAGCAGGGCCGGATCTGGGGCTGGACGGCCGGCGGTTCCCTCCTTTGCTACGGGCTGGGCGCCGCGGGCATCGTGCTGTTCATCGTGGCGGAACGGCTGGCCGGCGACGCCGCGCTGATTCCGCTGCGCTTCTTTCGGATCCCCGCCTTCGGCTTCTCCGCGCTGCTGAACTTCATCATCGGCATCGGCATGTTTGGCGCCATCGCGATGATCCCGATGTACCTGCAGCTGGTGAAGGGCCTGACCCCCACGGAGGCCGGCCTGCTGATGATCACGTTCACTGTGGGCATCCTGATCGGCTCCATCTCCAGCGGCCAGACCATCTCCCGCACGGGCACCTACCGGATCTTCCCCATCCTGGGCACGCTGGTCCTGGCCGCGTCATCGCTGGCCATGGGGCTGGCGCTGGGCGTGGACACTCCGCTGCTGGTGCCCGGGTGCGTCACGGTGGCCTTCGGCCTGGGCCTGGGCTTCTGCATGCAGCCGCTCACGCTGTCCATGCAAATGTCCGTCCCGCCCAAGGACATGGGCGTGGGAACCTCGACGGCGGCGTTCTTCCGCTCCATGGGCGGCACGGTGGGCACCGCCGTGTTCATTTCGATGCTGTTTGCCAATGCCTCGGACAGGATCGGCACGGGCATGGCCGCCGCGGCGAAGGACCCGGCCTTCCTCGCGGCCATGAAGGATCCGGCGGTGCAGAAGGATCCGGCCAATGCCAAGCTTTTCGATTTCTTCAAGAACGGCGCCGGCCAGGACTCGCTCAACGACACCAGCTGGCTGCACCATGCCAACGCGACCCTCACCCGGCCCATCCGGGCGGGCTTCGCGGACTCCATCGACATCGTGATGCTCACCGCGGCGGGGCTGGTGGCCGTGGCCTTCCTGATCAGTTTCCTGCTGCCCAAGGGCAAGCTGGTGGACTCCCGGCAGGCTCCGGCCCTGCCGGAATAGGACTGCCGGAATAGCACCTAGCCCTGCTGCGCCCTGACCGCTTCGATGATCTTCAGTGCTGCCACGGAGTCCGCAGGATCCACCGGCACCGGGCCGCCGTCGCGCAGGGCGGCGGCCAGCAGTGCATAGAACTCGGCAAAATTGCCGGGCTCCGTGGGCACCTTCTCCAGCGCGCCGTCGCGGCCCAGCACACCCCAATTGGCCTCGGGATCCACGCCATAGTCCGGATCCCCCGGCAGGATGCCGGCCAGGATCTGCGCCTCCTGCTGGTCCGGAACCACCTTGGTGTAGGCCGCCTCGGAGCCCAGCACCCGGTAGCGCGGGCCCAGCTGCGGTGTGGACAGGTTCATCCACAGGTGCGAGCGCACGCCGCTCTCATGCTCGAGGGCCACGAAGACGTCGTCGTCGGCCTTCTCCTGCGGCCGGCGTGCGTCCAGCTCGCCGTAGACACGGCGCACCGGCCCAAACAGCTGCAGGGCCTGGTCGATCAGGTGGGTGCCGAGGTCGTAGAGGATCCCGCCGCCGTCGGCCGCCGTGGCCTCGGCCTTCCAGACTTTGGCGATCTGCGGGGACCAGCGCTCCAGGCGCGATTCAAAGCGCCGCACCTCCCCCAGCGCACCCTCGGCGATGAGCTTCTTCAGTGTCAGGTACTCGCCGTCCCAGCGCCGGTTTTGGTAGGTGGTCAGCAGCTGTCCGGCCGCGGCCGCCTTGGCAATCAGCGCCTCGCCCTCGGCCGACGTAACGGTGAACGGCTTGTCGACGACGACGGCGGCACCGGCGTCGAGCGCGGCCTCCGCCAGCGCCACATGGGTGGCCGGCGGGGTCGCCACCACCACCAGGTCCAGCTCCCGGCCCCACAATTCCGCGGCGCTGGCCAGCACTTCGGCCCCCGGATGGGCGGCCCGGGCCTGGGCCTGCCGGTCCGGGTCGGAGGTGACAAGGAAGTCCAGCGAAAAGCGCGGATCGGCGGCGATGGCGGGGGCGTGGAAGACGCTGCCGGCCAGGCCGAAGCCCACGACGGCGGTGCGGATGGGGGCGGTCATGGCCACCACCCTACCGGCGGGCCCGGCGGCCTGCAGTTGTATGTCGGACGGTGTCCGCCGGGCCGGACGGGCGCAGTGCCGCAGGCCCGGTACCGTGGAGCCAACGGAATGAATCCCGCCGCACTGGGTGCGGCCGGCTGAAGTGGAGAGTGTTGGCATGACGCTGGTTGAACCGCAGGTCACCGATTCCCTGCCCCCTGCGGAGCGGGAGGCCCTGGCGCGCGCTCTGGAGGGCAGCCACGACGTCACGTTCTTCGTGGACGGCACGGCGCACCGGCTCGGCGCCGGCGCGCGCGGCGCCGTCGTCGACCTTTTGGCGAGGCTGTCCCGCGGCGAGGCCGTCACGGTGGGCAGCATCGAGGAGCTGCTGACCACCTCGCAGGCGGCCGCGCTGGCCGGAATCAGCCACACGTTCCTGCGGAACATGACGGACCGCGGCGAGATCCCCGTGCAGTACCGCGGCTCGCACCGGCGCATCCGCCGGCAGGACGTGCTGGCCTGGCTGGCGGGGCAGAAGAATGTGCCGGGCGCGCAGGCGGAGGCGACGCCGGAAGGCTGACCCGACCGCAGTGCGGCCAGCGGGTGTCCGGCGGCAAGCGCACCTGGCGCCTGGCGTCAGGCGTCCGTGCCGGCCCCGGTTTCCGCCCCGGCAGCCCGGGCTTCCAGCCACGGGAAGAAATTCGCCGCATACAGCCGGTGGCCCTCCGCAGCGGGGCTGCCAGCCGCGGCCGGGGAATCGGCCAGGGCCGACATGGCGCGGGCCGCCTCCTCGTAGCGGCCCATCAGGGCCAGCAGCACGGGCCTGGTCCGGTTCTGGGTCTCGGGGCTGCCGATCCGCTGGTTGATGGCCCGCAGCAGGGCCTCCCTGGAGGAGTGGCCGAGCAGGAACGGCAGGCCGTGGCCGCGGACGGCGTCCACCATGGCCGCGGCGTTGGCCTCGGCGGCCGGAAAGCCGCCCAGCGGCCACGTGGTGAATTTCTGTTCCGGCATCAGGTACCCCAGCGATGCCGCCACGGGCGGTGCCTTGTAGGGGTGCGGCCGGACGCCCGTGAGCTGCGCGACGATCCGGGCGGCCTCCTGGTGGCGGATCCCCAGCACGGGGTGGGTGTCCCACACCCCCTCCGCCGATCGGCTGGGCTCGGCGTTGAGGTCGGCAATGCCCAGGATGTCCGGTGCAAGCTCCATGGTGAAGACCAGGCCCGCCCTTTTCCGGAACCCGAGCGCCAGCATCCGGTCCTTCACGAGCGGTGTCAGAATCGCGTTTCGGCCCATGGGGAGAATCTACCGCGCCATCCCCTCGGGCCGCCGCTCAGAGCCGCGGCCGCGTTGCCCAGCGCGCCGCCTTCAGCGCCAGGTGCAGTTCCAGCCGCACCCGCCCGGAGAGCGGATCGGCGCCGGTCAGCGCGCGGATCTTGCCGAGTCGGTTGTAGACGCTCGAGCGGTGCAGGTGCAGCCGCTCGGCGACATCCGCGACGGCGCCGTCGTTGTCGTAGAGCAGCTCCAGCACCGGCAGCAGCAGCCCGGTCTTGCCATGGACCCGGTCGTGCTCGCGGAGCAGGCGGTAGAAGACGCTGCCGGGCGGTTCCGCACCCAGCCCCGAAAGCAGTTGGTAGACGCCGGCCGCGCGCACATCCACCAGCTGCCCCAGTGCCGGGTCCACGGCCGAGGCCTGCGCCGCCACGCGCGACTGCCGGTAGGCATCGGCCAGGTGGCGGAAGGCGCCGAAGGGCTCGCTGATGCCCATGATGACCGACGACGGCGGCAGCCCGGTGCGCTTGGCCAGCTCGTCGTGGAAGCGGCCGAGCACCGTTTCATGGCTGGCCCGGCCGGTCGAGGAGCGGAAGAGCAGCACGGCGTGGGTGCTCGCGCCGGCGCTGAACAGGGCATCGTCGACGCCGATGGTCGCCTGCAGGCCGGCGCTGCGCTGGACCAGCGTGGCCGCCAGCGGGTCGCGGTGCGCATCCAGCGGAGCGGCGGCACCGGGCAGGGCGCCGGGGGCCGCCAGCACCGTCACCACCTGCCAGGGGCCGCGCTGGTAGACCTCGGGCCATTCGGACACGGCGCCCAGCGCGGCCTTGTCCGCGGTGCAGGCGGCCAGGAACAGCTGCTCCCGGGCGCGGCGGTGCTCGGATTCGGCGGTGTTGGAGTCCAGCAGCAGGGCCGCCAGCAGGTCCAGCTCGTCCCGGACGCCGGGCAGCTGGGCCAGGATCGCCGTCGCACTCACCTCATCCTCGTCCTGCTGCACCCAGAGGTAGCCCACCCGGAAGCCGCGCACCAGCAGGGGCACGCAGACGCGGCCCAGCATGCCCAGCTCCTCGTTCGCGGGGATGACCACCGGGCGCACCGCGGCGGCGATGCCGTGCGAGAGCTGCCAGGCGCCGACGTCGGCCGGGACCCGCTTGCTGAGCAGGAAGTTCACGCGCACGCGGTCCGCATGGGACTGGTTGGAACTGTAGGCCAGCAGCACGCCGTCGAGGTCCTCCAGGGACAGTCCGCGGCCCAGCCGGAGGGCCACGCGTTCGACAACGTCCTCAACCTCTTCGTTGCGCATGCTTAAAGACTACGGGGCGCCTCCGGACAGCAGGCGACACTTGACCCGGCCGGGCTCGACATTTGTCGACCATCGCGGCACAAAAACCCCGGAATGGCATGGATCGCACCGGCACCGCTCTCCGCCTTCGTGTCTGGTGGGTCACAGCCCGTCCTAATCTGGAAAAACCAAAAACGCAATAAAGCCGGGAGGCCTCCGCCCCCGCCACCAGCAGGAAGAATGCCATGATCATCGGTGTCCCCAAGGAAATCAAGAACAACGAATTCCGCGTTGCCATGACCGCCTCCGGCGTCCACGAGTTCACCTCCCGCGGCCACACCGTGCTGGTCGAACGCGGCGCCGGGCTCGGCTCGTCCATCTCCGACGACGAATACGCCGCCGCCGGCGCCGAACTCGTCGACACCGCCGCGGAGGCCTGGAACCGGGCCGGCATGGTGGTCAAGGTCAAGGAACCCATCGCCTCCGAATACGGGTATTTCCGCAAGGACCTGGTCCTGTTCACCTACCTGCACCTGGCCGCCGAGCCCGCACTCACCGCCGCCCTGATCGATTCCGGCATCACCGCGATCGCCTACGAAACCGTCCAGGAGGGCCGGGCGCTGCCGCTGCTGGCCCCGATGTCCGAGGTCGCCGGGCGCCTGTCGGTGCAGGTCGGCGCGCAGTGCCTCACCGCCCCGGCCGGAGGCCCGGGAATCTTGTTGGGGGGAGTCCCGGGCGTCCGCCCGGCCAAGGTCGTCGTCCTCGGTGCCGGGGTGGCCGGCACCAACGCCGCCGCGATGGCGCTGGGCGCCGGGGCGGACGTGACCATCCTGGACATCAACATCAACCGGCTGCGCGAACTCGACGCCATCTACCAGGGCCGGCTCAAGACGGTCGCCTCGAACGCCTTCGAGATCGAACGCTCCGTGGTCGAGGCGGACCTGGTGATCGGTTCCGTGCTGATCCCCGGGGCGAAGGCGCCCAAGCTGGTCACCAACGCCCTGGTGGCGAAGATGAAGCCCGGCTCGGTGCTGGTGGACATCGCCGTGGACCAGGGCGGCTGCTTCGAGGACACGCACCCGACCACGCACGAGAACCCCACGTTCAAGGTCCACAACTCGCTGTTCTACTGCGTGGCCAACATGCCCGGCGCGGTGCCCAACACCTCCACCTACGCGCTGACCAACGTCACCCTGCGCTACGCCGTCGCCCTGGCCGAGAAGGGCGTCAAGTCCGCCCTGGCCGCCGACCCGGCGCTGGCCGCCGGCCTGAACGTCGCCGCCGGCCAGGTCACGCACCACTCCGTCTCCACCGCGCACAACCTGCCGCTGGCCCAAGACTGGGCCGCGCTGGTCTAAGCACCCACCCGCGCCCCTCGCGAGCCGTCATTTGTGGGCAGTGTTGCACCCCAACACTGCCCACAAATGACGGCTCGCGAGGGGTTTAAGGGGTCTCGGGGAGGAGTGCGTCCACCAGGAAGTCCCAGTGCGCGGTGATCCGCTCCGCCGGCATGCCCAGACCGCGCAGCTGCCGGGCCAGCGCCGGCGGCTCGATCGTGGCGAGCAGCGTATAGGCCACCAGATCGGCGTCGCCCGCCAGTCCGCCGCGGCGCAGCAGCATTGATACGTGCTGGCGCAGCACGTTGAAGGCCGGCACCTCGTAGGGGTTTGCATTGCCGGTGAAGGCCGCCAGCTGGAGGTCGCCGACGGCGGCAAAACGGTCGACGGCGGCCCGGCCGAAGGCCTTCAGCCTCGCCGCGGGCGCGGCCCCCGGGCCCAGCGGCGGCGGGCCGGAGAGGAACGCGCGCTGGAATTCGGCCTCGGAATGGGTCAGCAGCGACAGCATCAGCCCGGAGCGGCTGCCAAAGTGCCGGAAGACCGTTCCCTTGCCCACTCCGGCCGCTGCGGCCAGACCGTCCATGGTGAGGGCTGAGGCGCCGTCGCGGGCGATGATGCCCACCGCGGCGGCCAGCAGCAGTTCCCTGTTCCGCAGGGCATCCCCGCGCAGCCCGGCGGGGTCCGACGGGCCGCCCAAGGGAATGAGACGCAGATCACTCAAAAGAATTTCCCCCTCGCGGAATAGAAAGCGGACTGCGGTCCGTTTAGACCAATGAGCTGTTCGACGAGCCTATCAACGTCCAGCGCATCCATGACGGCTACACAAAGGAATCCCCTGTGACCACCACGAACGTTTTGACCCTCGTTGGCAGCCTCCGCACCGGCTCCACCAATGCCCAGCTCGCCCAGACCGCCGCAAGCCTGGCCCCGGCCGGCGTCGACGTCACCATCTACGAAGGCCTGGCCGACGTCCCCTTCTACAACGAGGACATCGACGTTGAGGGCTCCGTCCCCGCCGCAGCCGCCAAGCTGCGCGAGGCCGCCAATGCCGCCGATTCCTTCCTGGTGGTCTCCCCCGAGCACAACGGCACCATGCCCGCCGTGCTCAAGAACGCCATTGACTGGCTGTCCCGCCCGTACGGTGCAGGCGCCGTCGCCGGCAAGCCCGCCGCCGTGATCGGCACCGCCTTTGGCCAGTTCGGTGGCGTGTGGGCGCACGACGACGCCCGCAAGTCCTTGGCCATCGCCGGCGCCAAGGTGGTTGAGGACGCCAAGCTGTCCGTGGCCAACTCCGTGGTCCGCTTCGCCGAGACCCACCCGACCGACGACGCCGAGGTTGCCGGCCAGGTGGCAGAGGTCATGGCGACCCTGGCTGCCGCCAGCACCGCAGCCGCCTAGGCTCCACCCGCAGCAGCACAGAGGGGGTCCGCCGGAATGGCGGACCCCCTCTGTGCTTAACCGCGGCATCCATGCCGTTCACCAACGCGTACCCGCGTTGCAATTGGGCCGCACTTTGCACGCACCCCTCCCCCGGTCCGTACGGCAGGCCTATGCTCAAGCCACCATTCGCACTGCTCCGCGCCACTGGCGGAGGTGCCATGGCAGGGGGAAATTGGAGGGGTCCCGTGAACAGATTCAGCATCGCCGCCCTGGCAGCCGCGGCGGCGGCAGCCCTCGCCCTGGCCGCCTGCACGGGCACTTCTCCCAGTCCGGCCCCGAGCACCAACTCCAGCTCCAGCAGCGCACCCGCCCCCTCGGCCACCTCCGGAGGCACCACCGGTCCCGGCACAACCAGCCCCACCCAGCAGCCGACGTCGGGCACCCCCACCACTGCCCCCTTGACCCTGTACTTCATCGCCCTCAACGACAACGGCGCCTCCGGCCCCAAGGTGGGCTGCGGCGACAGCGCCGTTGGCACCTCCTCCGGGCCGGTGACGTTCACCGATCCCGTGGCGGGCGCCATGACCGAACTGCTCTCCCTCCACGACCCGCAGCTGGGCCAATCCGGACTGGACAACACGCTGTGGCAATCGAGCCTGGTGCTGGACTCCGTCACCCGCTCCGGCGGCACCGTGACGGTGGCCCTGAGCGGTGATTTTGTCCAAGGCGGCGAATGCGACACGCCCCGGATCATCGCCCAATTGACCTTGACGGCCCAGGCTGCCGCGGGCAGCGCCACCGTGGACATCACCTACAAGGGTGTGCCCCTGAAGGATGCCCTGAGCCTGAAGTAGCCCGGGCGGGAAGGCGGCCAGAAAAAACTTTTGATGCCTATTTGGCAACCGGGCGCTATCCTGAATCGGTGACTACCAGTGCATCCCGCGCCAATGACGCCGCAGAACAGCTTTCCGAAGAGACCGTTGACGCACTGGCCCGCGCCACCGCCCGAACCCACCCGCACGAGGCCCTGTTCTCGGAGCGGGCGGCCAACATCAAACAGTCGGCCGTCAGGGACGTCTTCGAGATTTCCATGCAGCCCGGCCTCGTGTCGCTGGCCGGCGGCAACCCATACCTGCAGTCCCTGCCACTGGAGCGCCTGGGCCAGACCGCCGCGGCCATCATTGCCGAGCATGGCATGGAGGCGCTGCAGTACGGCGGCGGGCAGGGCACCTTGGAGCTGCGCCGCCAGATCTGCGAGGTCATGGCCGCCGAGGGCATCACCGACGCCGATCCGGAGAATGTGGTCATCACCGCCGGCTCGCAATCGGCGCAGGACGTCGCCGCGAAGGTCTTCTGCAACCCGGGCGATGTGGTGCTGATCGAGGACCCCACCTATGTGGGCGCGCTGAACACCTTCGAGGCCTACCAGGTGGATGTCCAGCCGGTGGCCGTGGACGGCGACGGACTGGTACCGGCCGCCCTGCGCGAGCGGATTGCCGAGCTGGCGGCAGCGGGCAAGTCCATCAAGCTGCTCTACACCATCCCCAACTTCAACAACCCCTCCGGCGTCACGCTGGCCCCGTCCCGCCGCCAGGAGATCGTGGACATATGCCGCGAGGCGAATATTCTGGTGCTGGAGGACAACCCCTACGGCCTGCTGAAGTTTGACGGCCAACTGGCGGCCCCGCTGCGCGCCAACAACCCTGACGATGTACTGTATCTGGGTTCGTTCTCCAAGATCTTCGCCCCGGGTCTGCGGATCGGCTGGGCGCTGGTGCCGGCGCACCTGAAGCAGCGCTTCTACCTGGCCAGCGAGGCCGTCACCTTGTGCCCGCCGTCGTTCAACCAGATGCTGGTCAGCGCCTACCTGCGCGGCTACGACTGGCAGGGCCAGATCCAGACCTACCGCGAGCTCTACCGGAGCCGCTGCGAGGCCATGCTGGACGCCCTGGCCGAGTTCATGCCCGACGGCGTCGGCTGGACGACGCCCACCGGCGGCTTCTTCGTCTGGCTCACCCTGCCCGAGGGCGTGGACACCTATCCGCTGCTCTACCAGGGCATCGACGCCGGTGTGGTGTTCGTTCCGGGCGCCGCATTCACCTCGGCCGCGGGCCCCAGCAACAAGCTGCGCCTGGCCTTCAGCGCCGCCACCGCCGAGAACATCCGCGAGGGGGTCAAGCGCCTGGCCCCCGTACTCAAGGCAGCGATTGGCTGAGGCTCAGCGCGTTGCCCGCAGAGGCATGAGCCCCCACAAGCGGCCAGAGCCGGGTTTTGTGTAGGCACGCCTCGCCGACCAAACCCGGCGCCGGCCGCGGCAGGTGCGGACCTACTCGAGCAGGAGTGCGGGCTCCTCCATGATGGCGGCGACGTCGGCCATGAAGCGGGCCGACAGGTCCCCATCCACCACGCGGTGGTCGAAGGAGCCGCCCAGCGTGGTGATCCAGCGCGGAATGACCTCACCGTCCAGCACCCAGGGCTTCTGCTTGATGGTGCCGAACGCGACGATCGCCACCTCGCCCGGGTTGATGATGGGCGTGCCCGTGTCGATGCCCAGGGCGCCGATGTTGGTGATGGTCAGCGAGCCGCCCTGCATCTCCGCCGGCTGCGTCTTGCCCGCCCGCGCACGCATGGCCAGATCGTTCAGCGCGATCGCCAGCTCCTTCAGGGAGAGGTCCTGCGCGTCCTTGATGTTGGGCACCATGAGCCCGCGCGGGGTGGCTGCGGCGATGCCCAGGTTCATGAAGTGCTTGACGATGATCTCGTCGCCCGTCCAGGTCGCATTAACCGAGGGATTCCGCGCGGCGGCCCAGATGACCGCCTTGGCCAGGATCAGCAGCGGCGAGACCTTGATGCCCTCGAAATCGCGGCTGACCTTCAGCCGCTTGACGAATTCCATGGTGCGCGAGGCATCCACGTCCACAAAGATGGACACATGCGGGGCGGAGAACGCGCTCTCGACCATGGCCTTGGCGGTGGCCTTGCGCACGCCCTTGACCTTGATCCGCTCGATCCGCTGCTCCTGCGCGGGGGAGCCGGCCGGGGCCTGCTGCCAGAACGTGCCGGCGGCGGCCTGTTCGTTGGCGCGCTGCTCCTGGTAGCTGAGCAGGTCCTTCTTGGTCACCTCGCCGCGCTGCCCGGTGGGCGAGACGTCGGCCAGATTGATGCCCAGGTCCTTGGCGGCCTTGCGGACCGGCGGCTTGGCCAGCACGCGGGCACGCGCCTCATCCTCCGCCGTCGCAGCGGCAACGGCCGGGGCGGCCGGGGCCGGCGCCACGGGTGCGACGACGGCAGGGGCCGCAGGCGCTGCGGATGCGGCGCCGCGGCGCGGGCGGCGGTGGACGGCGTCGGCCATCGGGCCCGAGCCCACCAGCGGCTTGGTTCCGGCGTCGGCCTCGGAGGGCCGGACCTTGGCGTCCAGGGCGTGCGGGTGCAGGTCAGCCCCAGCGGGAACGCGCTGTTGCGGCACGGCCGCGGCGGCCGGGAGCTCGGAGCCGATGCTGATGATGGGCGTGCCCACCGGAACGGTCTCGCCTTCCTCCACCAGCAGCTGGGCCACCAGCCCGGCGTACGGGGACGGCAGCTCCACAATGGACTTGGCGGTCTCGATCTCCACCAGGACGTCATTGATGGCGACGACGTCGCCCAGCTTGACCTTCCACGAGACGATTTCCGCCTCGGTCAGGCCTTCGCCAACATCGGGCAGTTTGAAGGTGTTCAGCGTGGTCATTGCGCGCCTCCCTAGTAGGCCAGGGCGCGGTCGAGCGCCTCAAGAATGCGGTCGATGTCGGGCAGGTAGTGCTCCTCGACGCGGGCCACCGGATAGGGCATGTGGAAGCCGCCCACGCGGATCACCGGAGCCTCAAGGGCGTAGAAGCTGCGTTCGCTGATGCGGGCCGCGATTTCGCCGCCAATGCCGCCGAAGGTGGGTGCCTCGTGGGCCACCACCAGGCGGCCGGTCTTCTCCACCGATGCCGTGACGGTGTCAAAGTCGATTGGCGAGATGGAACGCAGGTCGATGACCTCCACGCTGTGGCCGTCCTCGGCCGCGGCATTGGCGGCGGCCAGGGCCACCGGCACCAGCGGGCCGTAGGCCACCACCGTGGCATCGGTGCCCTCGCGGACCACCTGGGCCTTGAACGGATCCATCGGGGTGGCCTCGGTGTCCACCTCGCCCTTGAGCCAGTAGCGGCGCTTGGGCTCGAACACGATCACCGGGTCCGGGCACTCGACGGCCTGCTGGATCATCCAGTAGGCGTCGTGGGCGTTCGACGGCGTGATGATGCGCAGTCCGGGCGTGTGCGCAAAGAGCGCCTCCGGTGATTCGGAGTGGTGCTCGATGGAGCCGATGCCGCCGCCGTACGGGATGCGGATGACCACGGGGGCGCTGAGCATGCCGTTGCTGCGGGTGCGGATCTTGGCCAGCTGCGTGGTGATCTGGTTGAAGCCGGGGAAGACGAAGCCGTCGAACTGGATCTCGCAGATGGGCTGGTGCCCGCGCAGGGCCATGCCGATGGCGGTGCCGATGATGCCCGACTCGGCCAGCGGCGTGTCCATGACGCGGTCCGCGCCGAATTCCTTCTTCAGCCCCTCGGTGACCCGGTAGACGCCGCCGAGGGAGCCGATGTCCTCGCCCATCAGGAAGCTCTTGGGGTTCTTCGCCAAGGTGGCGCGCAGGCCCTCGTTGATGGCCTTGGCAATGGTCATGGTGGTCATGCGGCACCGCCTTCGTTCTGGGCACCCTCGACGGAATCCGCGTCGAGGAAGGATGCCTGGTACTTCTCAAACCACGCCAATTCCTCGGCCACCAGCGCGTGCGGGGCTCCGTAGACATTGGCAAACTTGTCCCGGATGTCCGGGTTCTCCATGGTCAGCACGGCCTTGCGGACGTAGCTGGCCAGCTCGTCTCCCTCGGCGGCGACGGTCGCAAAGAACGCGTCGTCGGCCAGGCCGGCGGAGCGCAGGTAGGCCTCATAGCGGGCCACCGGGTCCTTGGCGCGCCAGATTTCCTCTTCGGCGGCCATCCGGTACTTGGTGGGGTCATCGGCGGTGGTGTGGGCGCCCAGCCGGTAGGTGGAGGCCTCGATCAGCACCGGCCCCTTGCCGGAGCGCGCGTGCTCCAAGGCCCAGGAGGTGACGGCGTGCACGGCCAGGATGTCGTTGCCGTCCACCCGGATGCCGGGGAAGCCGTAGCCGCTGGCCCGGTTGACCAGGGGGACGCGCGACTGCACCTCGAAGGGAACGGAAATGGCCCAGTAGTTGTTCTGGCAGAAGAACACCACCGGCGCTTGGTAGGACGCGGCGAAAACCATCGCCTCGTGGACATCGCCCTCGGAGCTGGCGCCGTCGCCGAAGTAGGCAACAACCGCGCCCGGCTCGGTGGAAGGGTCCGCCTTGATGTCGCGCTGGATGCCCATGGCATAGCCGACGGCGTGCAGCGTCTGCGCGGCCAGCACCAGCGTGTAGAGGTGGAAATTGGTCTCGCGCGGATCCCAGCCGCCGTTGGAGACGCCGCGGAAGAGCTTGAGCAGATCCGCCAGGTCCAGCCCGCGGGTCAGTGCGACGGCGTGCTCGCGGTAGGTGGGGAAGAGGTAGTCGGCCTTCTTGCTGGCACGTCCGGAGCCCACCTGGGCACCTTCCTGTCCGGTGAGCGGAACCCACAGGGCCAGCTCGCCCTGGCGCTGGAGCGCCGTGGCCTCGGCGTCGAAGCGGCGGGCCACGGCCATGTCGCGGTAGAAACCGCGCAGCGCCTCGGCGTCCAGTGCCTCGATGTAGGGGCTGAAGGCCGGGTCGTGGTGCAACTGGCCCTGCTCATCCAGGAGCTGGACCATGTCCGCCTGGTCAACGCTGCTGGATGCCAGCGCCGCGGAGCTGTCCGCCGCCCGTGGCGCGGGAAGGACCGCGTCCTGGGGTTCGTCGAACTCGGTGGTGGGTAGTTCAGCAGCGCTCATACCGTCTCCTCGTCTGCCGCATCTGCACAACAGCACATGGGTCTGATATATGCGCCGCACGGAATGCATTCCATCTGGCGCATATATTTATCGTTTCGATTTACCACTGTATCGGGCCTTGGACCCATTGGCCGCCTGTGAACCGCTAGGAACCCGCGGGCTCTTTTGTATAGGAGGCACAGAGCTCCAGGAAACGGGTGTTGGCCTCAGGTTCGCCAATGGTGACCCGCACGCCGTCGCCGTCGAAGGCCCGCACGGACAGGGCCCGCGCCTGGGCCAGCCCCGCGAATCCGGCGCTGCGGCCCCCCAGCGGAAGCCAGACAAAGTTCCCCTGGGCCTCGGGAATGTCCCAGCCCAGCCCGGCCAGCCCCCGCACCACGCGCCCGCGCTCGTCCACAATGCTTTGTGCTCTTTCTACAACCTGGCCAAAATGGGCCAGCGAGGCCACCGCCGCATGCTGGGCCACGGTGGAGACGGCAAAGGGCGTGGCGGCGGCACGCAGGTAGGGGGTGACCTGCGGATGGGAGATGGAATAGCCCACGCGCAGCCCCGCCAGCCCGTGGGCCTTGGAGAACGTGCGCAGCAGCACCACGTTCGGGTGCCTGTGGTACAGGCCCAAGCCGTCGGCGGCCGCGGGGTCGCGGACAAACTCCAGATAGGCCTCGTCCAGCACCACGAGCACCTGCGCCGGGAGGCCGGCCAGAAAGGCCTCGGTCTCGGCCATTTTCAAGACCGGTCCCGTGGGATTGTTGGGCGTGCACAGCAGCACCACCCTGGTCCGGGGCGTGACGGCGGCGGCCATGGCCGCCAGGTCGTGGGTGCCGTCCGGGCGCAGCGGCACCTGGATCCCGCATGCCCCGGCCAGTCCCACACTGATCGGGTAGGCCTCAAACGACCGCCAGGCATAGACCACCTCGTCCTGGCTGCCGTCCGCGTTCTGGCCCGCGAAGGCCGCCAGGACCTGGTTCAGGGCGCCCAGGCTGCCGGCGCCGGCGACGACGTCGTCCGCCGGGACGCCCAGGAATCCTCCGACGGCCTCGCGCAGCACGGTGGCCAAGCTGTCCGGGTACCTGTTGATGTCCCGCTGGCCGGCGATGGCCGCCAAGACCTCTGGCAGCGGATCCAACGCATTTTCATTGGAGGAGAGCTTGTAGCTCCGCAACCCGGGGATCTCCACGGGCGGCTTGCCCGCCACATAGCGCGGGAGCCGCGCCACCACGGGCCGCGGCCCAATGCCAGGGGTGTCCGATGGGGTCCCGGTGCTCATGCCCCCAGCCTAGACCTGCCCGGCGGGGCACGCGGGAGGGGACGCTGTGGAAGTATTGCCGCATGGGTACTTTCATTGCACGCGTCCTGATCAATGCCGTGGCTCTGTGGCTCGTCACCGTCATCCTGCCCGGCGTCGACATGGTGGACTCCGGCACCGACCAGTTGACCGGAGGCAACACCACCCTCGGGACGGCCCTGGCGTTCGTCTTTGTCGGGCTGGTGTTTGGCGTGGTCAATGCCCTGGTCAAGCCGGTGGTGAAGATCCTCTCGCTGCCTGTCACCATCCTGACGCTGGGCCTGTTCGCGGCGGTGGTCAATGCCGCCATGCTGTGGCTGACCTCCTGGCTGACCAGCTACACGCCGGTGCAGTTCACCATCGACACGTTCTTCTGGTCCGCCGTGCTCGCGGCCTTGCTGATGAGCCTGTTCTCCACCATCGCCACGTCGCTGACAGGCCTGAACCGGCGGTAGCACCTACCTCCCCTCCTGCCACCGGCGCACCTCCGGGCGGGGTTCCGGGCGCCGTGGCGGCGGGGGCGGCTTGGGCACGTCCTTCCCCTCGTAGACATACTGCTTGTATGCCAGCACACCGGTTGCGACGGCCGCCGGTCCCAGCAGCGCGTCAAGCTTCGCCTTGGGCGCCGCGTAGGCGGGATCGCTGCTGGCGTCCAGGGCGCCGGCGTCGTCCAGATACCCGCCTATTTCATGCGCAGTCTTCGCCACGCTGAGCAGGCCCGCCGTGTCCGCGCCGGGCCGTGGACCCGACACCACAGTGGTCCAGTTCTCCGTCTGCGCCGGCTCTCCACCGGCAGCCGCGGTGACGATGTCGTTGGTGTTCTCGAAGTCCACCACCTCCACGCCCGGCCCGGGCACGTTGCCGGCCGCCGGGGCGCCGGCGATGATGGCCATCTTCACGTTGACCTCCGCCAGGAACGCGGGGTCCGAGGCCATCGCCGCAGCATGGATGCCACCTCCGCTGTGGCCCGTGAGCAGTACATCCTCCCCCGCCACCGCCCCCGACGCCGCGAGCGCCGCCTTGACCAGCTCCGCCACCAGAACGTTCTTCTGCTTGAATTCCCCCTTCTGTGCGGCAGTCATCGCCTCGAGGTCACCCTCGACGTCCCAGATGTTTTCCGAATCGAGGCTCCAATCTTCGGTTCCGGGCAGGTTGACGATCCACAGCGTGGTGCCATCCCCCCGGTCCACCTCGCGGACGATGATGGACGACGGCGCCACGCCGTAGGCGTCGTCCGAACCGGACACCACGCCCCGGTAGGTGGGAGCCGTGGCGCCGGCGGCCCAGCCGCCCAGCGCATCGATCCGGCCCAGATGGCCCGGGAACCCGGCAGGCCCCGACGGCCCGTCCGGGTATTTCACCGCCCAGTCCTCCGGCGGCACCCGCCGCATGGCCAGTTCCCCCTGCTGGAAAACCCCCACGCCGTCCAACCCCTTCCGCAGCCCTGCGGCCAGCGGTTGGGTAGGTGCGGCCGTCCGCCCCGCTCCCGTCCAGCCCGCCACCAGCTGCACAAAGCCCAGATCAAGTCCGAACAGGGCGGCCAGGTAGCCGGGCGCCTGCGCCATGGCCGCCATGCCGGCGTGGCGCAGCCCGTCGCGTTTGGCCTCCCGCAGGAAGGAGTCCGCTTGACCCCAGGCCACCAGTGGTGCCAGCGGCCCGGCGAAACGCAGCTCCAACCCCTGGGACCAGGCACTGTGCGCGCGCTGCAGTGCCGTCCACCGCACATTGTCCCGCTCCGCCTGCGCATACCTCGCCGCCGCCGTCCGGGCGGCCTCGGCCAAGGTGCTGACATGGTCCCGGGCCAGTTCGCAGCGGGTGGTGGACAGCCGGGTGGCCGCAATGGCCTCCCCCGGGTACAGCTGGGCGCCCGCGGCGGCGTGTTCGAGCTGGTGCCGCAGCGAGCGCACCGAAGCCTCCGTCGCCTCGAGTTCACGGGCAATCACACCGATGGAAACCCCAATGACGGCGATGGTTTCCAGCTCCATTGTGATGGACCGGTCGCTGGACAACCCGCAGGTGGAGGCCGTGCCGGTCACGGGAGGGCCTCCACCGCGCTGGTGGATTCCGCTTGCCATAGGTGGAACGAATACTGCTGGACCAGGTCCGAGGCAAGCGATAGCTCGTTGGCCGCTGCCGCCAGCTCGGCCCCGCGCTCCGCCAGCACCTTCTGGAACGCCGCCGATGCCGTCCCCGTCCAAGCCACCTGCCCGGCATTATGCAGGCGGCGCCGCAGGCTGTCGACCGCATCGGCCGCCTCAAACAACCGCGCAGCCAACGCCGCCATGTCCGCCGAGCGTGGCTGCGGTGCAAAAGCCGGAACCGACATTGCTTCCTCCCCTTCTGCGTCGGCGCCCACACGCCACCTTGCCGCCAGTGAGGACGCCCCAACATGCACTGCCGGTTCTCCGGTGCCACTGCCACTTGTTCTTCCACGCTAGAAACGCGCGGCCGGGAGCGGCAGTGGCCCCGGGACATCTGTCCATGACGCGGACCCCGCAACGGCCTGTGGAGGGCTGCGGCGGGGTTCATGGAAGAATTGGGGTATGTCTGATTCCACAAACGCCACCACCCGCATCCCCTCCGGACGGCTTTCGCTGGCCGCCTCCGAAGAGCGCATCGCCCTGGGCCCGCTCGACGGCCGCTACTCCGGTGCCGTGGCACCGCTGGTCGACTACCTCTCCGAGGCCGCCCTGAACCGCGACCGGGTAGCCGTTGAGGTCGAGTGGTTCATCCACCTGACCAGCAACAACGTGCTCCCGGGCACCGCCCCGCTCACGGGCGAGCAGCAGGCCTCCCTGCGCGCCATCGTCACAGCGTTCGACGCCGCCGCTGTGGCCGAGCTGGCCGAGATCGAGCGCGTCACCGTGCACGACGTGAAGGCAGTGGAGTACTACATCGGCCGCCGCCTGCCCGGCATCGGCCTGGACGAGCTGACCGCGCTGGTGCACTTCGGCTGCACCAGCGAGGACATCAACAACCTCTCCTACGCCGTCGGCATCAAGGGCGCCGTGGAAAACGTCTGGCTGCCCGCCGCCAAGGAGCTGGTGGCCAAGATCGCCGCCATGGCCGAGGAAAACCGCAACATCCCCATGCTCTCCCGCACGCATGGCCAGCCCGCCACGCCCACCACCTTGGGCAAGGAACTGGCCGTCACCGCGCACCGCCTGGGCCGCCAGCTCGCACGCGTGGAGAAGACCGAGTACCTGGGCAAGATCAACGGCGCCACCGGCACCTACGCCGCTCACTACACCTCCGTCCCCTCCGCCGACTGGCAGCAGGTGGCGAAGAGCTTCGTGGAGGGCCTGGGCCTGGCCTGGAACCCGCTGACCACGCAGATCGAATCCCACGACTGGCAGGCCGAGCTGTACGCCGACATGGCCCGCTTCAACCGCATCCTGCACAACCTGTGCACCGATGTGTGGAGCTACATCTCCATCGGCTACTTCGCGCAGATCCCGGTGGCTGGCGCCACGGGCTCCTCCACCATGCCGCACAAGGTGAACCCGATCCGCTTCGAGAACGCCGAGGCCAACCTGGAGATCTCCTCCGCCCTGCTGGACACCCTGGGTGCCACCCTGGTCACCAGCCGCTGGCAGCGCGACCTCACGGACTCCTCCAGCCAGCGCAACATCGGCGTGGCATTCGGCCACTCCCTGCTGGCCATCAACAACGTCCTGGGCGGCCTGGCCCGGCTGGACACCGCGGAGCCCGTGCTGGCCGACGATCTGGACCACAACTGGGAGGTGCTCGGCGAGGCCATCCAGATGGTCATGCGCGCCGAGGCCATTGCCGGTGTCCCCGGCATGGAGAACCCCTACGAGCGCCTAAAGGACCTCACCCGCGGCCAGCGCGTGGACGCCGCCCGCATGCAGGAGTTCGTCTCCGGCCTGGGCCTGTCCGCCGAGGCGCAGGAGCGTCTGCTGGCCCTCACCCCGGGCAGCTACATCGGCATCGCCCCGGCCCTGGTGGACCACCTGGCCGGCTAGGGTGTGTCTCCCAATGCGGCGCTCCAGATGACGACGGCGTGCAGGACGGCCGCTGAGCGGTAGGTGAGGGCCAGTTTGTCGTAGCGGGTGGCCAGGGACCGCCATTGCTTGAGGGTGTTGAAGCTGCGCTCGACCACATTGCGCCGTTTGTAGGCGTCCCTGTCGTATCTGACGGGGCGTCCCCCGGCGGAGCCCTTGCGTTTCCGGTTGGCCTTCTGGTCGTCCTTTTCCGGGATAACGCACTCGATGCCCCGCCCGCGCAGGTACGCCCGGATTGCTTTGGAGGAATAGGCCTTGTCGGCCATGGCCCGGTCCGGGCGGGTGCGGGCCCGGCCGGGACCGGGCCTTTCTACCTTCAGGGCCTCCATGAGGTTCTCAAACATCGGCGAGTCCCCGCCCTGGCCCGGCCCCAGCAGCAGGACCAGGGGACGCATGTTGCCATCCACCAGGGCGTGGATCTTGGTGGTCAGCCCGCCGCGGGACCGGCCGATGGCATGGTCCTCAGGCTCGTCGAGCAGATTCCTGTAATTCGACAGGTCCCCCTGTGTGGCGGGGCAGGTTCGTGCCGTGCTGGTGGGCACGGTTGACCGTGGAGTCGATCGAGACCTCCCAGTTGATCAGCCCGGCCGTGTCCGCGCGGGTCAGCAACGCCGCCAGGACCTTGTCCCAGGTCCCGTTGGCGGCGTTGCGGCGGTGGTGCTTCCACACGGTCTTCCACGACCCGAAATAGGCAGGGAGATCACGCCATGGGATCCCTGCCCGGTAGCGGTAGATGATGCCCTCGGTCATCAGCCGGTGGTCGTTGAAGGGTCGGCCCGGTTTCCCCGACGAATCGGGCATCAACGGGGCAATGGACTCCCACTGGGCATCGGACAACACGGAATAGCGAGAAGGCACCCATCAATCATGCCAAACCGCAAAACCACTGATTAGGAGACACACCCTAGCTCCACCGGTTGGCGTACGACGGCGGCTCCCACCCTTGTGGTGGGGGCCGCCGTCTGTTGTGGGGCGCCTGTCCGGCCTACGGCCACCCCTCGGAGTACCCGTAACGGTTGCGCCGGCCGATCCACAACGGACATGGCTGTGTGGAACCCGTGCGGGCTCCCATACACTCCAACATCGGCTGGTCAATGACCTCCCCCAGCTCATTCGTGGCAAAGTAGCGAGGGTTCGGATCGAACACATTCATCATGAGTTCGCAGTCGCAATACCCGCCGAGCATTGCCATTCGCCGTTCCAGCGTGGTGGCCCGCGGCGCCCGCAGTTCCCGATAGCGCCGCATCCACTGCGCACCATGGCAGCCGAAGTCCAGCATCCGCAGGACGTAGCACGCCAGACATTCGTGGCTCCGCGGGATCGTCAACGCGGACGAAACCGCACGCAGCTCGGCTTCCATGCCGTCAAAAGAATTCAATTCCATCTCAGTCCCTTCCTTCCACGACCAAGCGTTCCGCGGCCCCGGGCAGCCGGCCAGCCCCGTACGGAGTTTGGGGATGGCGGGGTCAACGAATCCTGCTGTGCAGGGCCGGCCGCGATCCAGGGACCGGCTACTATCGGATGCTGTGGACGCACCACCGCACCCGCACCCGGGCACGGCCCCGGCGCGAGGACGCTGAAAGGACCCGCACCCGTGCCCCAGACCGTCCCGATGGACTCGCTCAACGTTGGATTCACCGGATCCCTGATGGGCACCACCGCGTACACCAGCACGGGGGGCGAGACGATGCATGGCATCCTCCACCGCATCAGCGGCGGCGAGACCCAGGTGCCGGGCAGTGGTGTGCGGCTGGCCGGGGGCACCCAGGGGATCCGCTATGAGCCCTTCGATCTGCCCACCGGCACCGCCGACAGCGGTTTCCTGGGCGAGCTCAGGTTTACCCCGACGGAGCCGGCCACCATGTCCACCCTGTTCGCCACCGGCGGCAACGTCTACATCCGCGCCCAGGACGGGCAGTTGCGCTACGGCTTCGATTCACTGGCCGGCCAGTCCTGGACCACGCATGTGGCGGAGGTGGACTACCCTTCACTGGACCGGGAACATGCCCTCTCCTTCCACTACCTGCCGTCCGCCGTGGGCGCGGTCCTGACCGTCTGGCTCGACGGCGTGGCGCTTCCCCCGGTGTCCAGCGGCCATCCGGCCACTCACGGGGCCCGCCTGGGCGCCGTCTTCGGCTTCGGCAACGAGGCCAACGAGGCCAACGAGGCCAACGCCGAGGGGCTGGGCCGCGGCTTCACCGGCACCCTGCACAAGGTGCGTCTGGCGGCCACGACGGCGGCCTTCACGCCGTCGGACTTTGGCTTCCAGCCGCTCCCGGCCACCACCGCACTGGAAAGCTGGGAGCCGCCGGCTCTGGACCCGGCCAACTTCATCCCCGTGGCCAGCACCGATTCCCCGCGGACCATCCTCGCCAAGGCGGCCCTGGTGCGCCCCACCCTGCCCCAGCTGCGGTGGCAGGAGGCCCGGCAGACGGCGTTCGTGCACTTTGGCATCAACACCTTCTACGACCAGGAATGGGGCCACGGCACCGAGGATCCGGCGCGGTTCAACCCGACCGATTTCGACGCCGACAGCTGGGTCAGGACGCTGCGCGACAATGGCTTCCGCTACGCCATCCTGACCGTCAAGCACCACGACGGCTTCCTCTCCTACCCCTCCCGCTACACCGCCTACAGCGTCAAGTCCTCCCCCTGGCGCGGCGGCAAGGGCGATGTGCTGCGCGAGTTCCCCACCGCGGCCCGGCGGTACGGCATGAAGGTGGGCATCTGCCTGTCCCCGGCGGACTCCAACCAGGAGGCCGACGGCGTGTTCGGCAACGGCAGCGCCAAGAGCATGCGCACCATCCCCACCCTGGTGGCCGGCGACGACCGGGTGGGCAAGGACCTCCCCCGGTTCCACTACGAGGCCACCGACTACGGCGCGTTTTTCCTGAACACGCTGTACGAGACGCTGACCGAATACGGCCAGATCGACGAGGTGTGGTTCGACGGCGCCGGCGGCAACACCGCCAAGCGGGAGCTGTACGATTACCCCGCCTTCCACGAGCTGATCGGCAAGCTGCAGCCCCACGCCGTGGTGGCCGTGGGCGGCAGGGACGTGCGCTGGGTCGGCAACGAAGAGGCGTGGCGCGGGACAGTGAATGGGGCGCCGTCCCTGTCGCGGTGCCCGGTGGCGGCGGGCCGATCGACAGCGTTCCGGGCCAGATGGACACCGGGCTCGGCTCGCGCGCCTCGCTCCTGGCGGCGGTCGGGAGCGGAGCGGCCAACTGCCTGCATTGGTGGCCGGCCGAGGCGGACATGAGGCTGACGGCGGGTTGGTTCGCCCACCCAGACGATGTGCCCAAGCAGCCAGCCGCGATGCTCACCAAGTACCACGAGTCCGTCGGCCGCAACGCCGTGCTGCTGCTGAACGTGCCGCCGACGACGGCGGGCAGGCTGGCGCCGTCGTCGGCCACGGCACTGGCGGGCTTCACCGCCGAACGGGCGAAGGCCTTCACGCAGGACTTTGCCCTGGGCCGCCCCGCCACCGTCGACGGCGGCTCCACGGCCCTGCTCACGGACGGCAACTTCCGCACCGGCGCCGCCGCGGCGCTGGCGGCCGGGACATCCGTGGTGATCGACCTGGGCTCGCCGCAGCCGGTGGACCGGATCGCCCTCACCGAGGACGTGCTCAACCACGGCCAAAACGTGGAGGCATTCACCGTGGAGGCCGCGGTCGACGGCGGGTGGCGCCAGGTTGGCGGGGCCGGCAGCATCGGCGTGCTGCGGATCGTGGAGTTCGCGGACACCGCCATGGCAGCCCAATTCCGCGTCACCGTCACGCAGACCCCCGCTCGGGCCCGCCTGGCCAACATCTCCCTGTACGGAACGCTGGCCACCGCGCCGGCCCCGGTGATGGAGCTGTACGTGGACTGCACGGCGCCGACGGCCGGGACCGGGTCACAGGAGCGGCCGTTCAACTCGTTGGAGCAGTTCCGCCAGACGGAGATCGCCGCGGGCACCACCATCTACTTTCGGGCCGGCACCAACTGCGCGGCGTCGGACACGCCCTTCTGGGGCTACGGCACCACGGATGCGCCCATCACCGTCACCACCTACGGCGGCGGCGGGCCGGCGCACATCGGCGGGGTGGCAGTGGACGAGGCGCTCTCGGCGCTGGCCGCGCAGGGCTGGGTCTTTGGCCCGCCCCAGGAGCCGAAGCCGGCCGGACCGGTGGATCCGCGCGGGGCCGGCGGCTGAACCGCCCGTGTGTTCTTGCGGACATTCCCTGTCTCCGCCTGCCGTTTTCCGGGTAGGTTCGGCCTATGACAAAAGGCGACATCACCTTCCACACCCGCAAATGGGTCCGGCCCGAAGACCTCAACGCCAACGGCACGCTCTTCGGCGGCAGCCTGCTGCGTTGGATCGACGAGGAGGCGGCCATCTATGCCATCGTCCAGCTGGGGAATGGCCGCGCGGTCACCAAGTACATGTCCGAGATCAACTTCGTCTCATCGGCCCGGCAGGGCGATCTGATCGAGATGGGCCTGACCGCCACGCATTTCGGCCGGACGTCGCTGACCATGCGGGCCGAGGTGCGCAATATGTTCACCCGCGAGTCCATCCTGACCATCGACAAGATCGTCTTCGTGAACCTGGGCGAGGACGGCAAGCCGGCGGCCCACGGCTACACGGAGATCACCTACGACCGCGACCGCGTCCCGCACCAGCACCTGGGCCACTTCACGCCGACGGACTAGGGCGCTCTTGTGCAGTGGGGACATTCGCCCCCGGTCAGGTGGACGACGGGCGCTGCGGCAGGCGGATTAGAGCCATCCCCGGCTGATGGCCGTCCGGGCCGCTTCAATCCTGTTGCTGGACCCCGTCTTGCCAATGGCGGAGGACAGATGGTTGCGCACGGTCCCGGCGGACAGGTGGACGGTGCCGGCAATCTTTGCCACCGCCAATCCTGCACCAGCCAGCCTCAGCAACTCCTGTTCCCGCTGGGTCAGTGGGTTCTCGCCGTCCAACAATGACTCGGTGGCCAGCCCCGGGTCCACCACGCGCCGGCCTGCATGCACGGCCCGCACCGCCGCCGCCAGCTCATCTGCCGGAATGTCTTTGACCACATAGCCGGCGGCACCCGCCGCCAGGGCCCGGCGCAGGTATCCGGGCCGGTCGAAAGTCGTGACCATGAGCACCTTGCAGGCGGGCAGTGCGGCACGCACGGCGGCCGCAGCCTCGATTCCGTCCATTCCCGGCATCTGGACGTCCAGCAGGCACACATCGGCCCGGTTTTCACCCGCGGCGTCCACCACCAGAGCGCCGGAAGCAACCTGGGCAACGACGTCGATGTCGGGTTCCAAATCCAACAGGGCAGCCAGTGCCCCGAGCACCAGGGCCTGGTCATCGGCCAGCAGCACCCGGATCACCAGGTCACCTCCACTTGGGTTCCGCCGTCGCTGGCGGGGCCAATCTGCAGCAGGGCTCCTGCCATAGTCGCTCGTTCGCGCATGCCCCGCAGACCATTGCCCTCCTGGCCGCCGGGCCCCGGGCCATTGCCGTCATCGCTCACGCGCAGGCGCCGTGGGGAGAATTCAATCCGGCACTCGCTGGCCCTGGCATGGCGGAGGATGTTGGTCACGGCCTCGCGCAGCACCCAGGCCAAGGGCAGCGCCAACGCCGGCTCCACCGTTGCCGGATCGCCGCCGACAGAATGCCGGATCCCCGCCGCCCGGAGTGCGGATCCGGCATGGGCCAGTTCATCCGCCAGACCGGAGCGGCGCCGGCCGCTGACCGTCGCCCTGACCCCCGCGAGCGCCTCCGCCGTGATGGTGCGGATGTCGGCCAGTTCCGCGCGGGCACGGTCAGGGTCCACGTCCAGGAGGCGCTCGGCCAGTTGGGCCTTGAGCGCGAGGACCGTGAGCGAATGGCCTAGGAGATCGTGTACATCCCGGGCCATCCTGTCCCGCTCGGTGACCACCAAGTACTCGTGCTGCAGGGTCTCGTGTTCCGCACCGCGGCGGATAAGGACCGTACTGACGCCGTGCATGGCCATTAGCGCCACCATGATGCCGGCCAGCGAGAGGAAGGCCAGGCCCTGCCCGAAGGCCAACGGCAGGAGCACAGTAGCGGCGAGCCCGATGCCGCCCACCCACCACATCGTCGGCGGTGGCAGCAAGTAGGCGGCCACGCTGAGGAGGAAGGGCGCAAAGCTGAGTACGTCCAGGCCGATGATGGGGATACAGGCGGCTGCCACCGCTGCAAGAGCGGCGAAGAAGGCCCAGGGCTTGCCGTAGGAGTCGCTGGCTTTGCCCAGGCCGCCAGGGACCTTGAGGAAGGACAACACGTAGACGGTGCCAAACACAACGACCAGCACATAGCCGGTCAGCTGTGCCCACAGTGGGCCGTCCAGCCGTGCCACCGCCATTACCGGAAAGGCCAAGAACACCACCCAGACGGCTGCCATCAGCCATGAGTATGTGGCCCAGGGATTGGCCGGGGCCGCGAGGCCGACCGGCCCGGCCCCGGTGTCCGGCATGTTTTCAGTGTCCAGAGTGGGAAGGTTCACCGGCGTCCGCGCGATCCGCGGACGGCCCAGATGGCGGTGGCGGCGAAGATCAGGGTCCATGCCACCACATTAGTCACCAATGCCCAGAGCGGATCCGTGCCTCCCGACGCGGCGGTGGCGCCCTCCGTCAGCGGGAACCGGGCCAGGCCGGCGTAGCCGTACATCGGGGTGAAACGTGCGATGTCCAGCATGGTTCCGGAAAGTGGCATGAACACGTTGCCGAAGAAGGAGAAGAACACGAGCGACCCGCTGGCCACGCCGATGGCGTTCTCCGATTTGAACAGCAGTCCGGCCGCCAGCCCAAAGAGCGCAAACATGCTGCACAGCAGGAGCGTCAGCAGCCCGGAGGCCAGCCAGACGCCGGCATTCTGCGCCTGCGCACCGGTGACGGCGCCGATGGCATAGACGGCGGCAATGGTCGCCGCCGCCACGGTCAGTGCCACTGCCACCTTGCTGGCAACAAATCCGGCCGGCCGCATTGGGGTCAGGCCGAGCTGCCGCCCCCAGCCGAGCAGGGACTCGGTGGCGGCGGTCCCGGCGATGCCCGTGGTGGCCGTCGCCGCTCCGTAGGCGGCCATCGAGACCATGATGTAGAACTTCACGTTGCCGTGCCCGGCGGAGGCGTTGCCGCCGTCGAACATGTTGCCAAAGAGCAGGTACATGACCACCGGCATCAGCAGCATGAACATGAGGTTGGTGACGTCGCGGCTCTGGCGGACCAGTTCGATCCGGATGTAGGTGGCGTTCATCGATTCTCCTCGGTCAGGGTGAGGAATGCGTCCTCCAGGGTGGGGGCGGCAATCTCCAAGGCCGTGCCGTCCAGCTCGGTGAGCAGGGCCAGGGCAACGGCGTCGGATTCGGTGCCGGTGACGCTCACGCGTTCGCGGTCAAGCTCGACGGCGGTGACGCCAGCCATGGCGCGCAGCACCGCCAGCCGAGGATCGGCGATTCCAGCGCCTGCCAGCGTGGCCGTAA
Source organism: Pseudarthrobacter sp. P1 (assembly GCF_050156935.1). Classification (NCBI taxonomy): domain Bacteria; kingdom Bacillati; phylum Actinomycetota; class Actinomycetes; order Micrococcales; family Micrococcaceae; genus Pseudarthrobacter; species Pseudarthrobacter sp. P1. Next base: position 2,824,422 of record NZ_CP189584.1, read on the forward strand.
CGGTGCGGCCGGCAAAGCCGCCGCGCAGCTCCGCCGTGGGCCGGTCCGCCAGGATGCGCCCGCGGCCCATCAGGATGGTTCGTTGGGCAAAAGCCTCCGCCTCCTCCAGATAGTGAGTGGCGAAAATGACGGTCCTGCCGTCGCGGGCCTCCTGGCGCATCGTGTCCCAGAATTCCCGGCGGGCCGCCACATCCATGCCTGCGGTGGGCTCGTCCAGCACCAGCAGCCGCGGATTGGGCAGCAGTGCGAGCGCAAACTTCAGCCGCTGCTGCTCCCCACCTGAGCACTTGGACACCTTGCGTTTGGCCAGCGCCGTGAGCCCTGTCTTCTCCAGCACCTCCGGTACGCGCTCCTTGCAATGGTGCAGCGCGGCAATGGCCGTGACGGTTTCGCGCACCGTGAGATCGCGCAGCAGCCCGCCGGTCTGCAGCACGGTCGAGACCAGTCCGGCGTCCACGGCCTCGCGCGGAGTCTGGCCGAAGACGGTGATGCTGCCACCGGAGGGCACCGTGAGTCCCAGCAGCATGTCGATGGTAGTGGTCTTGCCGGCCCCGTTGTGGCCCAGCAGAGCGACGATTTCGCCGGCCCGCACGGTGAGATCAACGCCGTCGACGGCGTTGAACGGCCCGCCTGGGGCGCGGTAGGTTTTGCGTACGGAGCGTACATCGAGGACGGTCACAGGGGGTGCAGATGCGGTTTCATCCGCGGTGGCGACCATGCCGGCAGCGGTGGCCAGTGGTTCAACAAGTTCCATGCCTACGAGTCTTCCGGACCCTGCCCCCGCGCAGAAGGGGCTGCTGTCACCACTTCGGCATGACAGTTGTCATGCACCCCGGATCAGGCTCGTGCGTGGTGGCCCGCCTGGAACCGCACGATCCGCTCCACGGCCTCCAGCACGGCGGCGCGGCCGGCGGCAAAGCTGAGCCGCACGGCCCGGGTGCCGCGCACGCCGTCGAAATCCCCACCGGGCACCAGGGCCACGCCCTCGGCCTCCAGCAGTGCCGCACAGTATTGCGCGGAGTCGGCAAAGCCCGCCAGCGCCGGGCCCAATTCGGCATAGAGGTAGAACGCACCGTCGGCCGGTGCGGCGGCGCCCCAGCCCAGCCGGGGCAGGTTCTCCAGCAGCGCGGCGCGGGTCGCGGCAAACTCGGCCACGGACACCTCAGCTTCCGCGTACGATGCCGCACTGAAGGCGTCGACGGCGGCATACTGTGCCGGGGCCGGCGGGCACAGCGCCACATTGCCGGCCAAGGCGTCGACGGCGGCCAGCAGGCCGTCCGGGACCAGCGCCCAGCCCAGCCGCCAGCCGGTCATCCCCCAGTACTTGGAGAAGCTGGAGATGACGACGGCGTTGGCGTCCAGCTCCCAGGCGCAGACACCGCGCGGGTCGGCGGCGCCAGCGGCCGGGTAGGTGATGCCATGGTAGATCTCGTCGCTGATGAGGCGGACATCGTTTCCGGCGCACCAGGCGGACAGCGCGGACAGTTCTGTACGGGACACCATGGTCCCGGTTGGATTCGCCGGCGAGGCCAGCATCAGCCCGGCCAGCTGGCCGTGCTCGCGCACCGCCGCCTCCAGCAGCTCCGGCGTGGGCTGGTACCGGCTTTCGGGGCCGCAGTCCAGCTCCACCACCTCCACGCCGAGGGCGCGCAGGATGTTCCGGTAGGCGGGGTAGCCCGGGCGGGCCAGCGCCACCTTGTCCCCGGCGTTGAAGGCGGCCAGGAACAGCAGCAGAAACGCCCCGGAGGAGCCGGTGGTGACGGCGACATTGCGGGCGGGCACGTCCAGGCCATACCAGCGCTTGTAGTGCCCGGCGATGGCCGCGCGGAGCGGCGCTGTGCCCAACGCCGGGGTGTAGGTCAGGGCCGCCCCGGAGGCATGCAGGGCAGCAGCCACGGCCGACACCGCGGTTGGAGCGCCGCCGCTGGGTTCGCCGGCGCACAGCGAGACGACGTCACGACCGGCAGCGCGCAGCTCCGCCACCCGGGCCAGGATGTCCATCACCTGGAACGGCGGCACCTGCGCACGCGCAGCCACGGACAACGCCATCGCGGCTACTCGGCCGCAGCCAGCTGGCCGCAGGCGCCGTCGATCTCCTTGCCGCGGGTGTCGCGCAGCGTGGTGGGGACGCCGGCGGCAATCAAACGGTCGACAAACTCGCGCGTGACGTCCGGCTCCGAGGCGGTCCAGATGGAGCCCGGGGTCGGGTTCAGCGGGATCGGGTTGACGTGCACCCAGCCACGGCCGCGGGAGTTGAGCTTGCGGGCCAGCAAGTCCGCACGCCAGCCGTGGTCGTTCATGTCCTTGATCAGTGCGTACTCGATGGAAACGCGGCGGCCGGTCTTCTCGTAGTAGCCGTACGCTGCGTCCAGGGCCTCGTCCACCTTCCAGCGGCTGTTGACCGGGATCAGCTCGTCGCGGAGCTCGTCGTCCGGAGCGTGCAGGCTCAGCGCAAAGGTGAAGGGAAGGTTCTCGTCGGCCAGCTTGTTGATGGCCGGGACCAGGCCCACGGTGGAGACGGTGATGTTGCGGGCGCTCATGCCCAGGCCCTCGGGGGCCTCGTCCACCATGCGGTGCACGGCGGTCATCACGCGCTTGTAGTTGGCCAGCGGCTCGCCCATGCCCATGAAGACAATGTTGGTGACGCGCTCGGCGTCGTGCCCCCCGTCCTTGCGCTTGCCGCCCAGGCCGCCTTCGGCAATCACGCGGTTGGCCTGGACGATCTGGTCCAGGATCTCCGCCGCCGACATGTTGCGGGTCAGGCCCGCCTGGCCGGTGGCGCAGAACGGGCAGTTCATGCCGCAGCCGCACTGGCTGGACACGCACAGAGTGATCCGGCCGGGGTAGCGCATCAGCACCGACTCCACCAGGGAGCCGTCAAAGAGGCGCCACAGGAACTTCACTGTGTCGCCCTTGTCCGTGGACAGGCGCTTGACCTCGGTCAGCAGCGTCGGGAACATGGCCTTCACCAGCTCCTCGCGGCCGTCCTTGGGGAGGTCGCTCATCAACGCCGGGTCCGTGGTGTAGTGCTGGAAATAGTGCACCGAAAGCTGCTTGGCGCGGAAGGCCGGCAGGCCCAGCTCCTTGAGCTTGTCCGCGCGCTCGGCCAACGTCAGGTCGGCCAGGTGCACCGGCGGCTGGGACACGCGCGGGCGCGAGGCGAATTCCAGCTTGGGGCGGCCCTCGGCATCCATGGCCTGCTTCCAGCCCTCGGCAGTGGGGCGCACCTGGGTGCGGCCTTCCAGCTTGGCGCGGCCTTCGGAGATCCGCTTGGCCTCGGCCTCATCGGCATGGCGGCGCTCGGAGGCCTGGTGCTTGGCGGGGCGGTCTGCGCGGGCGGCAATGGCGTCGGAGGTCTTGGTGCGGTGGTGCGCGGGGGCAGCGGGGGCATTTTCGGGGGAAGTCATCTTCTCCATTGTCCCATCCTGTGTCCAATGGCCAGATGTGTCCACTGGCCGCACACGGCGGCGGCGCGCACCGCCATTGGTGGGCGCCGCCGTCGGGCGTGGCTTGGGAGGAACGCCGCTAGTCGATGAATTGGGATTGGGTCTCGATGAAATCCCATTCCTTCGCCGTCAGGGTGCCGTTGGCCAGCTCGCCGCCCGCGGCCAGCACTTCCATCGCGACATCGGGCGGGAGGGACGCAGACTCTGGATTCTCGCGGAGCCATTCCTTGGCCCGTACGTCCAGTGCCAGCCACCACATGTGAATCTCCATGCCGGTCATCCCCTTCGATTGGTTCGCTTCGCTAGCGGCCTGGTTAAACGCTATGCCCGCCGGACGCCCGGAACAAGGGTTAGAAGGCCAGCCAGAGCAAGGTGAGTACGACGGCGATGGCCGGGAAGGTGAGCTGGACCAGGGCCGCGCGGACCTTCGACGGCGAGCTGGCCAGCAGCACCAGCCCGGCCAGGACCATGGATCCGGCACCGGCCAGCAGCAGGGCCTCGCCCACCGCCGCTGCCCCCACCGCGATGGCGATGATGCCGGCCACCGCGACGGCGCCCAGGAAAAGGTTGTAGAAACCCTGGTTGAAGGCCAGTTCCTTGGTGGCCAGGGCCTCGGCCTCCGTGGTGCCAAAGGTTTTCCGGGTGGCCGGGGCGGTCCAGCGCAGGGACTCCAGCACAAAGATGTAAACGTGGACCAGTGCGGCCAGGCCGGCGAATACGGAGGCGGCGATGAGCATGGTGGGCCTTTCCAGCGACGCGGCCCAGAGGGTTCCGGTCCGCTGGAATCAACCTACTGCAGGGCGGGACCGCGGAACGGAAGCGCGGCAGTTGCCGAAAGCCCACGCACAGTCCCGGCTATCCGCGGCCAAAGCCGGCGAATCCGCCCAGCGCCGGGCCGTAGTCCACGGCGACGGCGTCCACCCAGCCCGGAGCGTTGGTCGATTGGAGCCACGCCAGCAGCGCCGCCACGTCCTGGGGCGTACCCTCGGCGATGATTTCCACCGAGCCGTCGGCCAGGTTCGTGGCCGTTCCGTCCAGGCCCAACCCGCGGGCCGTACGGGCCGTCAGGTAGCGGAACCCCACGCCCTGCACCATGCCTGTGACCCGCGCCGTCAGCCGGATGCCCGCCGCCCCGGCGCCCTCCTGCCCAACCATGGCACCAGCCTACGTCCGGGGGCGCCTTCCTGGCCCCGGACGCGGTGCAATCATAGACAGGATTTCCGCTGGCGGACATGCTTGAAGTGGGATGGATCCACGTCGGCACGAAGCCTGCCTTGGCAACGCCGCGGGAGGGTCCCGGAACGAAGGGAACGCGCCATGCTCACTTTGGACAATATTGATCTTGACGATCTAGCCATGGCCTTGGAGTTCCAGACTGACTACGAGTCCTTTTGGTGGCTGGATCCGGCAACGGGCGAGATCGGCTTCTGGTCGGAGGTGGTCGAGGACGACACGGATGAATCGGCGGACGATCTGGACGACCGCGGCGTCATCAGGATCGACCCGACGCCATCGTACGAGGGCTTCGCTGAGATGGAATCCTTCGTTGCATCGCTGGCGGATCCGGGAGCGGTGCAACGGCTCCGGGCCGCTCTTCAGGCCCGGCACCCCTTCCGGAGATTCAAGGACACCCTCGTGGACTTCCCTGACCTTCGGCAGCAGTGGCACACATTCCACGACCACGCCATGCGCCTGCGCTGTGTTCAATGGCTTGTCGAGGCCGGCGTCGTGGATTCATCCGCCGCCCCGGGGCAGGTCCATCCGCACTAAGGTCGTAGATACCCGAGAGCAGGAGGCCCCATGCCCGTCCAGCGTTGCGCCGTCGTCGGAGGCGGGATCATTGGCACTGCCGTGGCCCGCGAACTGATGAACCGCATCCCCGGTGCCACCACAACGATTTTCGAAAAAGAGGACGGCCTGGCGGCACACCAAACAGGGCACAACTCCGGGGTGGTGCATGCGGGCCTGTACTACGAACCGGGCGGACTCAAGGCCACGCTGTGCCGGCGCGGGGTGGAGCTGCTGAAAGACTTCTGCGCGGCCAAGGGCCTGCCGTACGAGGAGTGCGGCAAGGTGGTGGTGGCGCAGAACGCCTCGGAGCTGGAACGGCTGCACGCCATTTTTGCGCGCGCGGTGGCCAACGGCTTCCCCGGCGTCCGCATGCTCACGGCGGCGCAGTTGCAGGAGGTCGAGCCCGCCGCGCGGGGAATTGCGGCCCTGCACTCCCCGTATACGGCCATTGTGGACTATTCGGCCGTCACCCGCGCCCTGGCGGCCGATGTGCTGGCCGGCGGCGGTCGCATCCTCTTCGGCGCCGAGGTCACCAGCATCCGGGACACGGGCGCCGGCGTCACGGTGGCCACGCGCGACACCGCCGAGACCTTTGACCTGGTGGTCACCTGCGCCGGGCTGCAGTCGGACCGGGTGTCCCGGGCGGCCGGCGATACCGTCTCGCCGCGGGTGGTGCCGTTCTTTGGCGACTACGTTCTGCTCGCCCCGGCCAAGCGGGCGCTGGTGCGTGGCCTCATCTACCCGGTCCCGGATCCGCGCTACCCCTTTCTGGGCGTGCATCTGACCAAGCGGATCGACGGCGAAGTAATGCTGGGGCCCAACGCGTTCCTCTCCCCCGGGCGCGAGGCCTACTCTTGGCGGCATGCCTCGCTCCGCGACACCGCCGAAACCCTTGCCTTTCCCGGGTTCTGGAAGTTTGCCGCCCGCAACGTCCCCGCTGCCATCCGGGAGGCGCAGACCGTGCTCAGCAAGCGGCTGTTCGTCCGGGCCGCCGCCCGGTACGTGCCGGGCCTGCGCCTGGCCGACGTCGTCCCCGGCGGCCGCGGCATCCGGGCCCAGGCCATGGACGACGACGGCGGCCTGCTGGACGACTTTGCCATCGCCGCCTCCGGCCGGCTGACCTGTGTCCGCAACGCACCGTCCCCCGGAGCCACCTCGTCCCTGGCGATTGCCGAACATGTGGTGGCGGGTGTGCTCGACCGGCTGGGGATCCCCGCAACCGGCTGAGCCGACACTGCTACCGGGAGGCGGGGATGGCGGCGGCTTTCGCGGGCCGGCAGGCCTGGACCGCTGCGTCCGGCTCCACCTCGGCGCCACGCGGACACGACATCGCCGTGGCCGCCCACGCGAACCCGATCCCCAGCAGATTCATGCCCAGGCCGCACACGAAGGCGGCAACGATGTCGCCGGGCCTGGGGCCAAAGTGTCCAAGATGCGTTGCCAGCACGGTGGAGAAGCCGATGAACATGCCCGGGTTCATCACCAGCATGGATGCCAGCAAGGGCACCCATGCTGGAATGGCCGGCCCGGCGATGGACGCCAGGAATCCCTGCAGCCACACCGCGGCCAGCGCGAAGAGCGCCCCCACCAGCAGGGTCCGGCCCAACGCCGTGAAGGACGACCGTGACGGTCCGCCGCACAGCGAGGTGGCGGCCCAGCCCAGAAAGATCCCCCAGATCGGCAGGTTCAGCACCGCGCCGCCGATAAAGACAGTGGAGGCAGCCAATACTGTGGCCGAGGCTTCCATGGGCATCCGTAAACGCATTGGTCCATTCCTTTGAAACGTCAAACGGCGCCCCGGCAGGAAATTCCGAAGGAAACCCCGGGGCGCCGTTTGAAAATGATTAGTGCTCTACTTCGGCGTTGTTTGGCTTCGGAATGAGCAGGGACATGAGGAGGGCCGCTCCGGTGATGGCCGCGCCCACCAGCATGGAGGAGGAGTATCCGCCCAGCGTGGCCCCGCCGGAGGCCATCTGCACGGCCGGCATGATGGCGAAACTCAGCCCGGCACCCAGGCCGAACCCGGAGGCGTTCAAGCCGGGCAGGAATCCGGGATTGTCCTTGGGCGAAAGCACCACGCCCAGGCCGTTGAGCATGATGTTCGCCATGCCGGCATAGGTCGCGCCCAGCAGCACTGTGCCGCCGATCAGCAGCGGCAGCGAGTGGACGCCCCAGACGGCCAGGATCACGATGCCCACAATGCTGCCCACCAGCCCGATGCGCAGAATGGTGCGGTACCCCAGGATCGGGGCCATCTTCCCGGCGAAGGGCCCCACCAGCCAGCCGACCAGCGCATACGGCGTCAGCAGCAGCAACGACGCGGCATCGGCCTGCAGGTTGAAGCCAACCTCGGCATTCTGGGCCAGCGACATCATCACGCCGTTGACGGTGGCGAAAACGCCCGTCATGGTCAGGATGGTGGTCAGCACCATGGCCCAGGTGGAGCGCTGCTTGAGCAGGGCCGGGGATGCCAGCGGTTCGGCGGTCCGGGATTCGAGCCACCAGAACACGACGCCGGAGGCCAGCCCGAGCGCCACAAACGTGCCCACGTGGGCGAAGTTGGCAGCGCCCAGCTTGCCGGTTTCGTTCACCGCCATTTGCAGGAACAGGATGGCGAGGACCAACGGCACCACGCCGCGTCAGTCCATCTTGACCCCTGCCGACGGCCGGGAGTCCGGAGCAATGCGCACCACCAGGTAGGTGGCCAGCACGCCGACGCCGGTGATCACCCAGAAGATGGAACGGAACCCGAACGCGGTGGCGAGGTATCCGCCGGCCAGGGCATCCACGCCCGCGATGCCGCCATTGACAGCCGCCAGCACCGCCCCCACAGTCATGCCGGCAACCATCAGAATCAAGGATCTTGCGGCGGCCGGCAATGTCGCTCCAGCGCGGACGGAAGAGGCCGAAAAGTGCCGTGCTGGTAAAGAATGCCGTCTGCGAGAGCCCAATGCTGACTTCATCGGTGTGCAATTCCCCGGCCATGGTGACCAGGGCCGGACTGAGCATGCTGGCGTTGAGCTGGAAGGCGGTGCAGGCGGCCAACAGGGCCACCATCAGCGCGCCGATGCGGATCTTCTTGGGTGTTGTCGCCAAAGGGGCTGTAGCAGTCGACGTCATTGTGACTACCTTTCATCGGGCATGGGGGTATAGGGAAGGGGGGTCGGTGCGTGTGCGGGTCCCGTTCAAGGACCACGCGGCCGCCAAAAGGTCCTTGAACGGCGGCCGCGGAGAGAAAAGTGGCTCAGCAGGCCTCGGCCATGGAGGCCCCGGGCAAAGCGAGGACTTTCGCCGCTGTGGCATGGCCCAGCTCGCAGGCGTCCCACAGCAGCCGGGTCTTGAGGTAGCCGGCCAGGAAGCCGGCGGCGAAGGCATCGCCGGCTCCGGTGAGGTCGCGGATGCATTCAACGGGCGGCACCGGGACGGTCAGCCGCTCGCCGCCGGGGATGTGCACCACCGTGGGCTCGGGCCCGTATTTGGCGACGACGACGGTCTTCGGCAGGCGGGCCAGGTTGGCTCCGGGCTTGCCCGAGTCGGAGAGCTCCAGCAGCGCCGCTTCGCTTTCATTGCCGATCAGGAAATCTGGCGCCGGCTCCGCCATCAGATCCAGTAACGCCTCCACACCAAAGTGCGTGAGCATGCCCGTGGAGGACGCATCCACCGACACCTTGCCACCGCGCCGCTTCATCCGGCGGATCAGATCGCAGGCAGTGTCCTGCAGCGGTCCGCCGTCGAACGAATAGGCCGGAACGTGCAGGATTTCCAGGCCATCGAGCCATTCGTCGGAGACATCGTGCAGCAAGGTGGAGGCGCCGCGCTGGGGCAGCATGGTCCGCTCACCATTTTGGTCGATCAGAATCACGATGGTGCCGGACTTGCCGCGGCGCTGGACCTTCACGTCCACGCCGCGGCCCTCCAGATCGTCCACCAGGAACCGGCCCACGTGGTCGTCGCCCACGCAGCCCAGGAAGCGCGTCGGATGCAGCGCGGCGGCAAACCCGGCCACATTGGCCCCGCTGCCGCCGCGGGTGTGGAAGATTTCCACCTTGCTGTCAGTGCCACGGTCAGCTGCGCCTCGGCCGATGCGGCAAAGGCCGCCGCCTCCTCGTGCCTGACATGGATCCAGTCGATGCCGCCCTTGGCCGAGCCGCCGGTCTTGCGGACGGCGTCGACTATCGGGTTGAGGCTGTCCCAGACAATTCCGTAGATCCGCCGGACGCCGGCGGCCTGGAGCTGTTCGATGAGCTGGGTGGCAAGTTCCTTGGCCATGGTGGTCTCCTGCGTCTTGGCGGTGGATGGACGGCGGTGGACGGAGGGTGCGTGCCGCCAGGGTTGGCTGGGTGCCTCAGCCGCCGGCCACGGACTGGATGACCATCACCTCCTCCCCGGGTGCGACGACGGTGGCCAGCCCCTCGCGGCGGCGCACGTCCTCGCCCGCCACATAGATGTTGACGTAGCGGCGCAGCGCCCCGGTTTCATTACGGATCCGCCGGTTGAACACCGGATGGACGGCACCAATGGCGTCCAGCAGTTCCGCGACCGTCGTCGGACCCTCGACGTCGAACGCCAACTCCGCGGCGCCGCCGGTGAAGGGGCGCAGCAGACTGGGCACCAGGACTGTGACAGTGCCGTCGTCGGCCATCGCTCAGCCGACGACGGCGGCGCGCACGCAGAGCACGTCCGGCAGGTGGGAGATGGCCTCGGTGAAGCTGGCGCCCTCGTCCGCGCTGGCGTAGACGGACCCGCCCCTGGTGCCAAAGTAGACGCCCACGGGCTCGGCCGTGTCCACGGCCGCGGCATCGCGCAGCACCACGTTGTAGTCCGGGTCCGGCAGCCCGCCGTCCAGCCGCGTCCAGGTTTCCCCGGCGTCGTCCGTGCGGTGCACGGCCAAGTGGCCCTCCGGCGGAATCCGCTCGGCGTCCGCCTTGATCGGGATGACCCAGGCGGTGCCGGAGCGGCGAGGGTGCGTCATCATGACAAACCCGAAGTCCGCCGGCAGTCCGTCCGCGATGGAGATCCAGGTGTCGCCGTTGTCATCGCTGCGGTAGACGCCGTGGTGGTTCTGGGCGAACAACCGTTCGGGGATCTGGGGGTCGCGGGCAATCTTGTGCACGCACTGGCCAAACTCCGGGAGCGGATCCGGCAGGAAGGTGGCCTGGATGCCGTGGTTGCGCGGCTCCCAGCTGGTGCCGCCATCGGTGCTGCGGTAGACCCCGCCGGTGCTCATGGCCATGTGGATGGTGTCCGGGTCGCTGGGGCTGGGCAGCACCGTGTGCGCGGCGGCCCCGCCAAAGCCCGCGCCCCACTCGCTGCGGTGCGGGTGGTCCCACAGGCCCCGGTTGAGCTCAAAGTGCTCGCCGCCGTCGGTTGATTTCCACACCGAGATGGGCTCGCAGCCGGCCCAGACCACGCCCGGGCGCTGCTCGGTGTCCGGGAACAGCTGCCAGACCCGCTCGACGGCGGTTTCCGTGTCCGCAGGGAAGGCAATGGCACCATTTTCCGGTTCAATCCAGGTTGCCCCGAAGTCGTCGGAATGGGCCACGGTGGGCCCCCAGTGCTCGGAGCGGACGCCCACCAGGATGCGGGTGCCGCCATTGCGCGTGTCGATCCCGATGCTGGGGATCTCGTTCATCAGGAAATGAGGTCCGGTGAAGTCGAAGGATTGCCTGTCGGTGCTGGTGCCCAGCCAGAGCCCCTTCTTGGTGCCCACTGCCAACAGGATTTGTGCCGCGCCGTTGCTAGCCATGTCCCCATTCGACCACCGGGGCACGCCGCGGGCAAGACTTCCTAGCCCGGGCGGCTTCCGCTGCGGTCCCCGGTGGAGGCAGACTGGGCGCATGGACCCAAGAGAGCACTCTCGCAACCACTCCAGCCGCAGGTTCGGGACGGGGGCCGGACTGCGCGCGGCAGCCGGGCTGTGCGGTGCAGGATTGGCCGTGTTGCTGGCGGCGGGCTGCACCGGTGCGCCACCGGCCCCCGGCACGGCCACCGGTACAACCAGCGGCACGGCCCCGGGCACCTCCCAGGGCACATCCACGGGCACGGGCACGCTGATTGACGAATCGCGTGCCTCCTCCGCCGCCCCCGCGGACTTCAAATCACGCCGGGAACTGCCCTCCTGTGGCGACATCGTGCTCAAACAGGGCGAAACCATTCCCCAATCGGCCGCCAACTGCCTGGCGTTGGCGGCCACACAGGACGGTGCCGAACTGGCCATTGCCCAGCCGACCACCGAGGGCGACTACATCGTGAGCTTCTACCGGGTCACCCCCCTGATGAACTTCGTGCAGGTCTATGTCGACGCCACCCGGGACCAATTTGGCGCCAAGGAATGGCACACCGGCACGTGCCCCACGGCCCTGGACATCGTCAAGCCCGGCGGCTGCACCCTGTAGGCGGGTCTGCTGCCGCCGCGGCCGGGTGAGCCTCGGCACATACCCCCAGGGGGTACTTGACGCATACCCCCTGGGGGTATAGCTTTGAGCCATGGACACCCAGCAAGAACTGCACGGCCCCCACGGCTACAGCGATGAGAAGCAGGCCTATTTGCGCCGCCTCAAGCGGGCCGAGGGGCAGGTGCGCGGCATCGCCCGCATGGTGGAGGAAGACAAATACTGCATCGACATCCTGACGCAGATCGCCGCCGTCAACAAAGCACTGCATGCCGTGAGCATCGGCCTGCTTGAGGACCACATCGCGCATTGCGTGGTGGGGGCTGCGCATGAATCCCTGCACAAGGATGACCCGCAGATTGTCCAGGACAAGGTCTCCGAGGCCACCGCCGCCATTTCCCGACTTCTGAGGAGCTAGCCATGAGCGCCACCCACCAGCCCGTCACCACCACCGTCAGCATTTCCGGCATGACCTGCGGCCACTGCGTCAGCTCGGTCACCGAGGAGCTGAGCTCCCTGGCCGGCGTCACAGGCGTCAGCATTGAACTGAACAAGGGCGGCATCTCCGAGGCCACCGTCACCTCCTCCCTGACCCTCTCCCCCGCGGAGATCGGCGAGGCCGTGGCCGAGGCCGGCTACCTGGTCGTCGCCAACGAGGCCTAGGCGTCCGCCACCCCGCAGCACCCAAGCATCAAAGGAGCGCCATGAGCGCGGAGCAGATCCTTGCCCAAACGGCCCGGCCGGACACCCACCGGATGGTCGAACTCGACATCGACGGCATGACCTGCGCGTCGTGCGTGGCCCGCGTGGAGCGCAAGCTGGCCAAGATCGACGGCGTCAGCGCCTCAGTGAACCTGCCGCTGGAATCCGCGCAGGTCAGCGTGCCGGCCGGCGTCACCGACCAGCAGATCGTGGATACGGTGAACGCCACCGGGTACAAGGCCCGGCTGAAGACCCCGGCAGGCCGGGAACCCCACGCCGTGGACCACACGGCCCCCGGCCACAACGGCATGGACCACGGTTCCATGGGCCACGACGCCATGGCGGGCGCGGAGCACCAGGACCACCTGGGCCACGGCGGCACGGCCGCAGCACTGCGGCCCCGGCTCATCACCGCCGCCGTGCTCACCGTCCCGGTCTTCCTCATCTCCATGCTCCCGGCCCTGCAGTTCCCGCACTGGGGCTGGGTGGCCGCCGCGCTGTCCCTGCCCGTGGTGAGCTGGTCCGCCTGGCCCTTCCACCGCGCTGCGGCCATCAACGCCCGGCATTTCGCCTCCACCATGGACACGCTGGTGTCCCTGGGCGTGGCCGCGGCATACCTCTTCTCCGCGGTGTCGCTCATCGCCGATCCCCTGCTCACGGCCCACGCCGGCCCCATGGCCGCTGCCATGGGCGCCGGGCATGCGGAGCTCTACTTTGAGGTGGCCGCCGTCGTCGTGACCTTCCTCCTGCTGGGCCGCTACCTGGAGGCGAACGCCAAGGCCAAGGCCGGCGACGCCCTCAAGGCGCTGCTGAGCCTGGGCGCCAAGGACGCCACGGTGCTGCGCAACGGCGCGGAGGCCAAGGTGCCGGCCGAGGACCTGGCGGTGGGCGATGTCATAGTGGTCCGCCCGGGCGAAAAGATTGCGGCCGACGGCGTGGTGGTGGAGGGCTCCTCCGCCGTCGATGCCTCGCTGATCACCGGCGAATCCCTGCCCGTGGATGTGGGCGTGGACGACGCCGTCACCGGCGCCACCGTCAACACCTCCGGCCGCCTGCTGGTGCGCGCCACCCGCGTGGGCGCCGAGACCACGCTGGCCCAGATGGGCCGGCTGGTCAGCCAGGCGCAGTCGGGCAAGGCACCCATTGCACGGCTGGCGGACCGGATCAGCGCCGTGTTCGTCCCGATCGTGCTGGGCCTGGCCGTGCTGACCTTTGCGCTGTGGCTGCTCTTCAGCGGCGACATCCAGGCGGCCTTCACCGCCGCCGTCGCTGTGCTGGTGATCGCCTGTCCCTGCGCCCTGGGCCTGGCCACGCCCGTCGGCCTGCTGACCGGCACCGGCCGCGCCGCGCAGCTGGGCATCCTGATCAAGGGGCCGCAGATCCTCGAGGACACCCGCACGGTGGACACCATCCTGCTGGACAAGACGGGAACCGTCACCTCGGGCAAACTGTCCGTGGCCGCCGTCCGCAGCATGGGCGCCTTGGCGGAAGTGGACATCCTCCGGTTCGCCGGCGCCGTGGAGGCCGCCAGCGAGCACCCCATTGCCCACGCCATTGCCGCCGCCGCACGCACCGATTCCGCCGCGGGGACCCTGCCCGCGGTCACGGATTTCCGTTCCTCCCCCGGCGGCGGCGTGGTGGGCACCGTGGAGGGCCACCGGGTCCTGGCCGGACGGACCGGCTGGCTCACCGAGAACGGCATTGAACTGGACGGCGGACACCTCGCCGCACTGGCCCAGGCCCAGTCGCTGGGCGCCACCGCCATCTGGGTGGCCGTCGACGGCCTGCCCGCCGGGCTCGTGAGCCTGCAGGACACCATCAAAGAGGGGTCAGTGGCTGCCATCGCCAGACTGAAGTCGCTGGGCCTGCGCCCGCTGCTGCTCACCGGCGACAACGCCGCCGTGGCCGCCCAGGTGGCCGCCGCCGTCGGCATTGCGCCGGAGGATGTACTGGCCGATGTACTGCCCGAGGGCAAGGTGGCGGCCGTGCGCCGGCTGCAGGCAGCCGGTGCCACGGTGGCCATGGCCGGCGACGGCGTGAACGACGCCGCCGCCCTGGCCCAGGCCGATCTGGGCATCGCGATGGGCTCCGGCACCGATGTGGCCATCGAGGCCGCGGACCTGACGGTGATGGGCAACGATCTGGGCCAGGTGGCCACGGCCATTGAACTGTCCCGGCGCACGCTGGGCACCATCAAGACCAACCTGTTCTGGGCCTTCTTCTACAACGCCATCGGCATTCCGGTGGCCGCCCTGGGGCTGCTCAACCCGATGATCGCCGGCGCGGCCATGGCCGCCAGCTCGGTGCTGGTGGTGGCGAACTCGCTGCGGCTGCGCCGCTTCGGGCGGTAGCCGCGCCCGGCCGGCGGCATCACGGGCTAGGTGCGCCGGGCATCCACCGGCACCACCAGCACCGGCCGGCCCTGCCGGTGGGTCAGGTGCACGGCCACGGAGCCGATCAGCAACTCCTCGAACCGCGCCCCCAGGCTGTGTTCACGGGTTCCGACAACAATCATCGCGGCATCCAATTCCTCCGCCAGCCGGCCCAGTGCCCTGGCCGGCTCGCCCTCCAGGACCCGGAAGGACCACTTGAGCGGGAGCGGATCCAGCTCTGCGGCGAGCAAGGCCTCCAGCCCGGCGGCCGCGTTCTCGGCGTCGTCGCGGATCTTGGTGGGGCCGGACAGGAGTGCATTCGTGCCGCCGTGGGCGCCGTCGTCGGGCTCGGGGACCAGGAACGTGGTGACGTCCACATAGGCGCACACCAGCTCCACCCCCAGCGCCGCGGCAAGGTCTGCGGCCCGCCGCCGCACCACGGCATGCTGGCCGGGCGAGACACCCGCCACAATGGGGCCGCCGCTCCCCTCGGTGGGACGGTTGGACCCCGTTGCAGCCGGTTCGGCGGCCATGGCCACTCCTTATCGCTCGCGCTTGTCCCTAAGGGTAGCCCCCGGCGGCGGCGCCGTCTCCAGTGCGGCTAGTGCTCCGAGACCACGCGGGCGGGTTCGCGGCGGACCAGCAGCGGTTCGACGCCGCTCGCGTGCTCGCGCGCCGGCACTTCGGTGCCGCGCAGCTCGTCCAGGCGCACCACGACCACGCCGCCCACAATGAGCGCACCGCCCAGCAGCTGGACCGCCCGTGGCAGCTCGCCCAGCAGCAGCCAGGCCCAGATCACGGCGAAGAGCACCTCGAAGAGCGCCAGGAAGGACGCCACCTTGGACCCCAGCCCGCGGGTGGCAATGATCCCGGCGATGTAGGCGAACACCGTCGTGACGAGGACCAGGCCCAGGATGGGCACCAGCCAGCTCACCTGGGTGCTGGCAAACACGGCGTCGGCGGCGGAAAACGTCATCGGCATGACGCCCGCCATGCCCAGCCCAAAGATCATCGCCGCGCCCACGGCCATGCCGCCACCGGCCATCAGCACCGGCGGAACGTTGTCGTCGGCGCGGGCGGACATGAGAAAGAATGCGGCAGAGCACACGGCGGCTGCCAGGCCCCACAGGATGCCCTCGGTGCTGATCTTCTGCGCGCCGCCCAGGTCAAGGACCAGGACCAGGCCGCCCATCGCAAACACCGCACCCAGGATGGTCAGCAGCCGCGGGCTGGTGCGCGTGCGGGCCCAGGCCAGCAGGACCAGCAGCACGGGCGAGAGGTATTCGAGCAGCAACGCCACGCCCACGGACAGGTGCTGGACGGCGTTGAAGTAGAAGAGCTGGCACAGCGCAATCGGGACAATGCCGTACAGAGCCACGCGCGGGAGCGACCGCTTCACGTTGTCCCAGTGGCGCACCAGCGTGAGGACCACGGGGACCAGCAGCACGACGGCGGCGCCGCCAATGCGGACCGCGACAGCCGCACCCGGGGACCAGCCGCTCTCAAAGAGCGATTTGGCGAACGAGCCGGAGAGCGCAAACGCCGACGCCGAAATCAGGGCGAAGAGCAGCGCCGGCGAGGCAACGCGGGAGTGAGTCTGGGCAGTCGTCATGAGGCGCATCCATGGGGGTTGTCACGAGTAAAAGTAGTTATACTGGTGACACTACGCCCCACGCTTGTCAGGAGTCAACGTGATCTTTGCCCATGACACCGAAATTGCCCTGGTGTCTGCTGCCGCGCTGATCAACACGGCCGAGGCCACCCCGGATTCGATGTCCACACTGGCGGATCTGGACGCCTTTGTCCTTGAGCAGCAATTCAGCGGATCCCGCACCCATGACGAGGGGGAACTGAAGGCCGTGCGCCGCATGCGCGGCCAGCTGCGGGCCATCTGGACAGCTCCCGAGGACGAGGCCGCAGGGCTGGTGAACCAGCTCCTGGCCCAGGCCAAGGCACTCCCCCAGCTGGTCAAACACGACGGCTGGGATTGGCACCTGCACGCCACCCCTCCCGCCGCACCGCTGGCCCAGCGGATGGGCACCGAGGCCGCCATGGCACTGGTGGACGTCATCCGCAGCATGGAACTGGACCGGCTGCGCGTGTGCGCCGCCGACGACTGCCGGGCCGTGCTGATCGACCTCTCCAAGAACCGCTCCCGGCGCTATTGCGACACCGGCAACTGCGGCAACCGCGCCAACGTGGCCGCCTACCGCCGCCGCAAGGCCGGCACCGCCGGCTGACGACGGCCCCGAGGGCCGGCCGGCTGAGCCGGACCCTAGGGCCGGCCGCGGCGCTGCAGCGCTGCGGGGGCCCGTGATTGTCCCCAGCCGTTCCCACGGCTCGCAAGCTCGCCGTGGGCCCAGGCCGGCCGCGGCCGCGTGGAGATCCCGAACCCCCGGTAACCGAGCACGCGCCGGTGGTCGAGCCTGTCGAGATCCCGCGGGCTAACCACTCGATGCACGGGGTAAATCACACAATCAGCCCGTACCAGCTAGCAACTCATTCGAATATCAGAACCGGCACCAAAGCGGCTGCAAACACCGCACTTTCCTGCACAGGCATAACTTGGCATCCCTTTATCCACAGATTCAATGAGTTTTGTTCTAAACATATTCAATTGATTTTGACTCAATTAGAATATATGTATGGATTGGTTTGATGGCGCCGGAGACGGTCGAGATGGTGGGGCCGGGTGGAGCGCGGGCGATGCCGCGACCCTCTCCGAGGTGTCCTTGGTCGATACCGGTTCGGCCGGCATGGCCCGTGGGGTGGACGCCTCGTCGGGGCGGGCTGCCCCGGATGGGGCCGGTTCCGGTTCTGCCGGGGATGACGGGAACCACGACGTCGGTGGGCACCTGCACGCCGTGCTCCGCCTGGCCCTGGCCGCCGCCGCGCAGGCCGGCCCGGGCGGGTTCGGCCCCGCCGCACTCGGCCTGGCCGCCCTGCCCGATTTGGAGCTGGCCGTCCTGGCCGGCCAGCTGGAAACCCTCTCCCGGCACCTGGACGCGCTCAAGGTCCGCTGCGCCGGCGAGCTCGCCGTCCGCACCCTCGCCGGCCGGTACCGGGACACCGGGGCCGCGACCCCGGTGGCAATGCTCCGGGACGCCCTGGCCATCTCCGGGGCCGAGGCGGCCAGGCGGCTCGCCCTGGCCGCGGCGTTCCTGCCCGCCGTCGATCCGATCAGCCAAACCGTGGCCCCGCCGAAGCAGCCGGTGCTCGGTGCCGCGTTCCTGGCCGGGAACTGTTCGCTGGAGAACGCGCTGGTGGCTTCCCGGGCCGTGGCCGAGGCCTCCCGCCTGGCCGCCGGCGGACGGATCGGCGCCGCGGAGGTGGACGCAGTCGAGGCGTCCCTGGCGGACACGGCCTGTTCGGAGTCCCCGGACTTCCTGGCCCGGGTCGCCCGCCGCATCCTGGCGCACCTGGACCCGGACGGCCAGGAACCCACCGAGGCGGAGCTGCTGGCGAAGGAGGGCATCCATTTCGGGGCGCCCCGGCGCGGCCTGGTCCGCTTCGAGGGGCACCTGACCCAGCTCTCCTACGAGGAGCTGATGGCCGCGATCGGCACCGGCACCAACCCGCGCACCACCGCCGGCATCCCGGCCGGCGTGGCCGTGCCCGGGCAGGGCGCCCCGCCGGACTGGGCCACCGGCACCGGAACTGACACCGAACCCGCATCCTCTGCGCCCGGGGACGGGGCTGGCGGGGTAGCCGGCGCCGGGGCTCTGCCACGGGGAGCGGCGGAGGCCTCGGACGGCATGGCCGGGGCGGGCGGCCCGCCACGCACCACCCCGGACGCGTTCCCCGGGGCGGGGACCTTGGGCACCGGCAATCCCGGCGTTCCGGGCACCGGCGATCCTGCCACCGATGCGGAGGCGCTGCTGGAATCCGCCGACCCGGCCGGCGTCGACCCCGACGTCGCCCGCAGGCTCCTGGCCGAACAGCGGCCCCGCCCGCAACTGCTGCTGCACGCCCTGCTGGACTGCGTCCGCCTCGCCGCCCGCACCGACACCCTGCCCGACAACGGGGGCCTGCACCCGCAACTGTTCATCACCATGACCCTGGCCGAGCTCGCCGCCGGTCCCGGCAGCGCCGCCGTCCCCCACAGCGGCCCGATCCCGGCCGCCGCGATCCGCACGGCCGCCTGCGACGCCGGCCTCATCCCCGCCGTCCTCGGCGCGGAGGGCGAAATCCTCGACGTCGGCCGGTCCCAGCGCCTCGTCCCGCCGCACATCCGCAGGGCGCTGCTCATCCGCGACCGGGGCTGCGCGTTCCCGGGCTGCGACCGGCCCCCGCAATGGACCGACGCCCACCACATCGTTTACTGGTCCAACGGCGGGGACACCTCGGTGGACAACTGCGTGCTGCTGTGTTCCTACCACCACCACCTCATCCACCACACCGGCTGGGAGGTCGAATCCGTGCACGGCATCCCCTGGTTCACCCCGCCCCCATCCATCGACCCGCAACGGCGGCGCCTGCGCAATAGGTTCCACCACGCCGGGGAACGCGGCGGCTGACACGCGGTGCCGGGGGCCGCCGGGGCCTTGGTCTCGATGACAGGCTCGACCAGCGGGGCCATGCACAGCCGAATCTCCACGTGGCCGCAAGCGGCCTCGGTCGATCGCCGTGGCCGGGCCCACGGCCGCGGGGTGCTCGGCATTGCCGAGTCTCGATGACAGGCCCGGCCAGCGGACACAGGCGGGTGACACCGGCTCGGGCGGTCTCGACAGGCCCGACCAGCGGGAGGCGCAGCCGTGCCGCGCCGGCCCGCCCTTAAAACACAGAGCGGGCCGTCCCTTGTGGGGAGGCCCGCTGTGCGTTGGTGCGAGTGTTACTTCATGGTTCCGGCCGAAACCGAACCCTGCAGCTGGCGCTGGAAGATGATGTAGACAATCAGCACGGGGATCACCGTGATGACGACGGCGGCGAACAGGGCGCCGAAGTCGACGGCGTAACCCATCTGGCCGGCAAAGGCACCAATGCCCTGGGAGAGCACCTTTTGGTCCTCCTTGGTATTGAGCGCCACAGGAATCAGGTACTGGTTCCACAAGCCCAGGAAGTTGAAGATGGCCACGGAGGCAAGGCCCGGCTTGGCCATCGGCAGCATCACCTGGAAGAACGTCCGCCATTCGCCGGCGCCGTCAATGGAGGCTGCCTCGCTGATTTCGTGCGGCAGCGCCTTGAAGAAGGAGAACAGGAAGAACACCGTGAACGGCAGCGCGAAGGCGACGTAGACGATGATCAGGCCCGGGCGGGTGTTCAGCAGGCCGGTGTTCTTCAGCACGAAGAACAATGGCACGATCGCCAGGAAGATCGGGAACGTCAGGCCGGCCAGCATCAGCGTGTAGATCGCCTTGCTGCCGGGGAAGACGAACCGTGCCAGGACGTAGGCGGTCATGGAGCCCAGGACCATGACGATCAGGAGGGCCAGGCCCACGACGATCACGGTGTTCAGGAAGTAGGTGCCAATGCTGGCCGAGGTCCAGGCCGTGGCATAGTTCTTGAAATTGAAGCTGGCGGGCAGCCCGAACGGCGAGGCAAAGATCTCGCTCGTCGTCTTGAAGGAGGACAGCACTGTCCACAGCAGCGGCAGGATCACGATCAGCGCCCAGATCGAGAGCATCACGTGGGAGACGCCTGCAACGGCCCTGTCCCCGGGGGTGTCCTTCGGCTTGCGCTTGATGATCAGTGCGGAGTCGGGCACCGGCTTGGTGGCAATTTTAGTGGACATTAGAGGGACACATCCTTATCGCCGCCGGAGAGCTTGTTGACCAGGAAGACGATGCCGGCAAAGATCAGCGTGATCGCGGCCAACACCACACCCATGGCACAGGCAAGGCCGAACTGGCCCTTGGAGAAGGCGGTGGAGAACAGTTGCTGGCTCATCACCAGCGTGGAGTTGTTGGGGCCACCGCCGGAGTTCAGTGCGGACATGTAGACGAACGCATCCAGGGCCAGGATGCCCATGTAGATGTACGCCGTCTGGATGTTGTCGCGGATCAGCGGGATGGTGATGCTGATGGCGGTGCGGAAGCGGCCGGCGCCGTCAATGCGGGCGGCCTCGAAGATCTCGGCGGGGATGCCCTTGATGCCGGCGATGAAGAGCACCATGTAGAAGCCCACAAAACCCCAGACGATGACGAACATCGAGGCGATCATGGCCGTGCTCTCGTTGCCCAGCCAGGCGAAGTCCTTGAACTGGTCCAAACCGACACCGGTCAGCAGGCCGTTGAGCAGACCGCTGCTGGGATCGTAGACGGCGCCCCAGATGATCCCGACCACGATCGCGGGGATCACATACGGGAAGAACGAGACAACGCGGTAGAAGCTGGAGCCGCGCAGGCCCTTGATCTGTCCTCGGCTGCTGCCCCCAACGGTCACCAGCGAGGCCAGAATGAGGCTAAGCACGATGGTGATGATCGGCAGGAAGATGCCCAGGATGATGCTGTTTCCCACGGACTTCATGAAGATGTCGTCCTGGAAGAGCTTTACATAGTTGTTCAGGCCAACGAAGTCCATCTTGGCGCTGAAACCGGTCCAGTTCGTCAGCGAGTAGTACATCGCTTGGATGAACGGGGAGATCACAAAGACCAGGTAGATGACCAGGGGGATGCCCAGGAAGACCACCATGAAGCTGATCTTGTCGAAAGACAGGTTTATCCGGCGACGCCGGGCAGCGGCGGGGAGGCCGCTGCCCGACTTCACTTCGTTGCTGAGTTGGGTCACTTCACTTCAATCTTCTTAACGGAGCTATCGTTACGGACCTTGTCCGTGATCTTCTGCAGATCCCCGGTCAGGGTGGCGACGTCGCTCTTGCCATCCAGGAAGGTGTTCCAGACAACCAGCTGGTCCTTGTTCATACCGTAAAGGTCAATGAAGTTCCAGGTGAAGATGTTGGAACCGGCGCCATCCAGAAGCTTGGTCTGGGAGACCAGAGCGGTGGAGCCGAAGCCATCGGCCGGGACGGTGCCCTTGACGATGGTCGGAGCCAGCTTGGTCTTGGCGAAGTTGGTTGCGGCATCCTTGGAGAGCATGGTGCGCAGCAGCTCCTTGCCGCCGGCAACGTTCTTGCCGCCGGAGGGGATGATGAACGGCTCGCCCGAGGCGGAGTGCAGGCCTTCGAAGGGCAGCTTGGAGCCGGTGGTTGCGGTCGGAACCGGTGCACCAGTCATCTTGAAGCCAGCCTTGGTCTGGTCCTTCATCTCGTTCTCGATCCACGAACCGGACGGGTACAGCAGAGCATCCTGGTTGTTGCTCCACTGTGCCTGTGCGGCAGTGAACTTGGTGCCGGAACCACCGGGCTTGAAGAAGCCGGCGTCGACGATCTTCTTAATGCCGGCGAACACGGACTGCAGGGCCGGGTGGGACCAGGCATCGGCTTTGAGGTTCTCCAGGCCGAGGCGGACGTCGTCGCCGCCTTCCTTGATGGCGGAGGCGATGGCCATTTCCTGGTAGTACGTGGCGGCTTCCATGCCCCATACGAACAGGTACTTGCCCTTTTCCTTCGCCTTGACGCCCAGCTCGTAGGCCTCATCCCAGGTCTTGGGAACGGTCCAGCCGTTCTCCTCGAACAGGGACGCGGAGTGCCACATTGCGTAGACGGTCAGCACGTAGTTCAGTGCAGCCAGCTTGCCGTCGAAGGTGCCCGGAGCCAGCACGCCGGCGTACAGGGAGTCCTTGATGGAGGTGCCTTCGAGGTTCTTGGCGGCCACGACGCTGGAGAGGTCTTCGAGCTGGTCCAAGATGGTGGAGAAGCCGATGGCCTTGGCACCAGAGTTGTCGATCAGGTCCGGCGGGTTGCCACCAACGAAGCGCGGCTGCAGTTCCTGGGCGATGTCCGTCGACGGGGCGATCTTGGCAGTGGTACCGGAGTGGTTCTTCTCCAGCAGCTTGCCGGCGTACTCGACGTAGTCGATGCCGTAGCCACCCTTGAAGATGACGGCGTCGATGGTCGAGCTGTCGGCCATGCCGAACGGGTTGGCGTCAGAAACGGTGCCACCGGCAGCGGCCGACGGAGTAGCGCTGCCGCCACCGGCACATGAAGCCAGGGCGCCGCCCACGGGAACAAGTACAGCGGTGGCCAGGACGCCGCGCAGGAAGCCGCGACGTTCCAGAGGTTTGTTCTGAATGCTCATTCTTAGTACTGCCTTCCATTGATGGTGCGAATTGAATCGGTACTGCCTTCTTTGTTGCCGTACTGCTGGTGGTGCATCAGGCATCGCGCCTGATTCTGTCCCCGTAAAGGTCTTCAAGAGCCCTGTTGTGCTCGTCGCCGCCCGGAATGTTTGCAGAAACATAGATGGGCGGCTTCTCCCCGGCACTGGCAAGGCGGTGGACCGTCTCAATCGTCAACAGCTGCGCGATGAACGCACCGGTGATGGATGACACGGCCCCGACACCTCCCCCGCCGGAAACTTCCAGGGTGGTGTCGCCAAACGGCGCCTTGTTATCGATAACAATATCCGCAACTTCACTGAGACGCACGCCACTTGGATGCTTTGCGTCGACGGCATTGGTGTGTTCCAGGCTGGTGACGGCAATCACGGTGTGGCCGGCGGCCTTCGCCCGCAGCGCCAGGCCCACAATGGAGCCGTTGACGCCGGAGTTGGAGGCAATGATGAACACGTCGCCCGGGTGGACCGGGGACAGGTCGAAAAGTTCGTCGACGACGGAGGGGTCGCGTTCCAGCGAGGAGCCGGCGAGGATGGCGGCGTCGCGGCGCCCGCGCAGCACGACATCGCGCAGGGCGATCTTGTTGGTCGGGATCAGCCCGCCGGCGCGGCCCGCGATTTCCATCGCAAAGGCCTCGGAGTGGCCGGTGCCAAACGCATGCACCACTCCTCCGGCCGAGATCGAGGCGGCCAGGGCGTCCACCGCGGCGGCCAGGGCGCCATTGCGCGCCTCGGTGGCCAGCGCCTCAAGGCGCGAGGCGACCTCGGAGTGGAAGCCGGCGATGGACTCAGACATGGTTCTTCCTCCGGCTCATTCCCGTGGGCACACCGCTCGCGGCGTTGTCCGCGCGGACCTCGGCCCGGGTGGGGCGCCGGTGCGGCGCCACGGCCATGGCGGAGGAGGCCAGTTTGGCGGTGGTCTGGGCGAAGTTGACCTGGGCCACCAGCAGGTAGATCAGGTCCAGGACCAGCAGCTGCACGTGCTTGGCCGAGAGGTCGTCCGGCTGCAGGAACTGCTCGTGGACACTGGTGATGATCTGCAAGTCGGCGGCCTCGGCCAGTGGCGAGCCCGGGTTGTTGCTCAACGCGATGGTAAGCGCACCCGCCGCGCCGGCCTGGCGGAGCATCTGGATGGTCTCCTCGGTCCGGCCGGTGTTCGAGATGCCGATGGCCACGCAGTTGCTGTCCTGGATGGCGGCACTGGTCAGGCCGGCGTGCACCTCGGACCAGTAATGCGAGTTCACACCAATGCGGTAGAGACGGGATTGGAGCTCCATGGCCATGACGGCGCTGCCCCCGATGCCGTAAATGTCCACATGCGAGCACAGGGCCAGGCGGCGGGCAATCTTGTTCATCAGGGCCAGGTCCATGATGGCCGCCGTCTCTTCCAGCGAGCGGGTGTGCGCGCTGACGAGGGTGCTGAGCACGTCGCGCGGCGAGTCGTCGGGGCCGAAGGAGCGGCCGATGTCGGCCTTCCAGGACTCGCGGGCATCGCTGCGTCCAAGGTCGGTGGCAATGCTGACGCGGAAGGGAACGTAGCCGGCGTAGCCCAGGAGCCGGCAGAAGCGGGTCACGGTGGCCGGAGAGGTTCCGGTCTTCTCGCCCAGCTCCATGATGGACAGCTGCAAGGGTGCCTGCGGGTGCTGGAGGAGGAAGGTTCCGATCTTCGCCATTGCGGTAGGCATCTCGGGTAGCTTGGCCTGGATACGGTTCACCACGCCGACGGCAGCGCCTGCTGCAAAGGGGGTGGTGGTGCTCGTCATGTGAAAATCCGTTTCTTGATTCGGGCTGGTGTATGAAAACTATTCTCATACCCAGTGTTAGTCAAGTCACACTTCAGGCACGGAATGGTAACGATGCAAAGATTTCTCGCGATCGACGCCGGCGGAACCTCCACCCGGGCGGTCATTGTGGACGCCTCCGGACGCTGCCTCGGCTACGGCCGATCGGGCACAGGAAACCCCATATCCAGCGGCATCCATGCGGCTTTGGCATCCCTGGGCGAAGCGGCCGAGAAGGCGCAGCAGGGTGTGCCCGGAGGCGCAGCGGCGCTGGCCGGCGCGGCGGTTGCGATGGCCGGCGCATCGGTCCAAACCCATGCACATCTCTTTCAAGAACGCCTTGCCACGGTCGGCCTCGCCGGTGACCTAGTGATTGAATCTGATCTTTTGGCAGGCTTTTATTCCGGGACATTTCATGACAATGGCTATGCGCTGGTTGCCGGAACCGGGGCCGTGGGCGCGCGCATCAAGGGCGGCAGGCTGGACGCCGTGGGCGACGGCGCGGGCTGGCTTTTGGGCGACGAAGGGTCGGGATTCTGGCTGGGCCGCGAGGTGGTCCGTGCCGTGGTGGCCGCACTGGATGGACGCGGGGCGCCCACGGCCTTGACGGCGCTGCTGCTCCACGAGGTGGGGGTTTCCGGGGAAACCGGGGAACGCCGGGACGGCCGTTCGCTCGCCCAGCAGGCGCTCATGAACGCCGTCTACGCACTGCGGCCGGTGGAGTTGAGCAGGTTTGCCCCGCTGGCGTTTGCCCCCACGGGCGATGCGGTGGCGGCGGAGATCCTGGACCGGGCCGCAGCGGCGCTGGCGCGGACCCTGGCCGCGGTGTTGGACCCCGCGGTCTGCGGGCCGCTGGTCTTTGCCGGCAGCGTGCTCACCAGGGGCTCGGCGGTGGCCACGGCGGTGCTGGCGGCGGTTGGCCCGCTGCCGGGCAGTGCCGGAGGGGCGGCAACCGCAACCCCCGCGGAGGACGGCATGGTGGGGGCCGCCGTCGTCGCCCTGCAGCGTTCGGGCATTCCCGTGGATGCGGATGTGCACGCCCGGATATCGGCCAGCCTGGCCACCCTGCGGTAGCCCGGGGCAGCGCTGGCTGGGTGGATCAGGCGGAGGCCGGGCCGCCGCCGTCGGTCTTGGCCTGGCGGTCCTTCTCCTGCTGCTGCGCGAGGCGCTCGGCCGAGGTGAGGTTGACTCCGGAGCCCTGGCCCAGGTGCGGGGCGTTTTCCTTGTGGCTCATGGACAGCATGGCGGACACCACGAGGGCGACCACGAAGGCGATGCCGAAGGCGATGGAGGCCAGATCCCAGCGCGGCTGGTGGCTGGTGCCGCCGGTGGAGGTGATCAGGGTGACGACGCCGGCGACGAGGGCCAGCACGGTGGAGAACATCAGGGGGGCCTTGACCGAAGTCTTGGGTCCGCCAGACTTCTGCGGTGTTGGGTTGGCCACGTTCTTCCTCCTGGTTGGCCGCTGGTGCGGCATCATTCGTGCGGGTCCATCCCCGCGGCCGGCCTGGATCGCCGGACATTGGTTCTACGCAACGTAGAACCTCTACCGTCTAGTTTACGGCCTTTGCCGCGGCACCGGCGTCGTGCCGGATGGTCAGGGCGGCGAGCAGCCACAGTGCACCGGTGACCAGCGCTCCTCCGCCACTGACGCCCAGCAGCGCATGGGCGCCGCCGCCGATGACGAACGGCAGCACCGCAGCGGTGCCCAGGAGCACCACGCCGGAGATGGTCCAGTCGCGGGCCAGCACGCTGCGGCCCTTGCGGACCAGCCCGGCGTAGAGTTCGCCCAGGCCCAGCAGGGCCAGCGACACCGCGCCGTACCAGCCAAACAGCGGCTCGGAGCCGGCCACGGCAATGACGACGCCGGCCACGGCCAGGTGCGCGGCGGGCACGGCCAGCGCCAATGCCGGGGCGCTGGTGCCCGGCAGCGCCAGGCGGCGGAGCAGGAAGAACTGGGCGGCGGCCAGCAGGACAAAGCCTGTGCCGGCCAGGGCGGCCATGCCGGCGGCACTGGGGGCACCCCAGAAGACGGTGGCGGCACCGAAGGCCAGGGCCACTACCGCGCGCAGCAGCACGGGCAGCCACAAGGTGGCATCGGCCGGGCTGGCGGGCGCGGTGGAGGCGGGACGGGGTACGGCGTGTTCACTCACCCCTCCAGTTTAGGGTGCGCTCAGTGTGCGCCCGTCCGGATCCAGCGTCCGGTGCGGACGCGCAGTCCCAGGGTCAGCGCCCGCGCTGCCATGTAGCCTGCACCAAAGGCCACCCACAGCCAGCCCAATCCCGCCGGCACATCCCCCGGCTGGGCGTGCGCCACCCAGAGCAGCAGCGGCAGATATGCCGCCAGGTTGGCCAGCCCGGCCAGCGCCAGGTACCGCGCGTCGCCGGCCCCGATGAGCACGCCGTCGAGCACAAAGACAAAGCCCGCCACCGGTTGCGCGGCGGCCATCACCAGCAGCGCCGGCGTCAACGCCGCGTGCACCCCCGGATCGGTGCTGAAGATCCAGCCGATGAAAGGCGCCGCGGCCGCCAGCACTGCACCGGTGAGCACGCCAAAGCCCAGCCCCCAGATGACCATGGTCCGGGTAAGCTCCCGCACTGCCGCGGTGTTGCCGGCACCAAGTTCCTTGCCGATGAGTGCCTGGGCGGCGATGGCCAGGGCATCCAGGGCGAAGGCGAGGAAGGTGAAGATGGTCATGGCCAGCTGGTGCGCGGCCAGGTTCAGCGGGCCCTGGGCGGTGGCCACCAGCACCGTGGCCAGGATCGCCACGCGCAGGCTCAGCGTGCGCAGCATCAGAGCGCTGCCCACCCGGGAAAGGGCCCGCACGCCGGCCCAATGCGGACGCAACCCCACCCCCTGCGCGCGGGCGGCGCGGGCCACCATCACCAGGTAGACAGCGGCCATGGCCCACTGCGCCAGGACCGTGCCCAACGCCGACCCCGCGACGGAGAGCCCCAGTCCGTAGACGAGGCCAAAGTTCAGCGCGATGTTTGCCGTGAAACCAGCACCGGCCACCAGCAGCGGGGTTCTGGTGTCCTGCAGTCCGCGCAGCACGCCGGTGGCGGCCAGGACCACCAGCAGGGCCGGGATGCCGGCGGTGCTGATCCGCAGGTACTGTTCCGCGTAGTCCAGCACGGCGCCGCGGGCACCCATGCCGTGCAGCAGCGGGCCGGCGGCCAGAAACCCGGCCACCGTCAGGACCGCGCCGAGCACGACGGCGAGCCAGAGCCCGTCGCGCCCGGCGGCCAGCGCATCCGACCGCCGCCCCGCACCCACCAGCCGCGCTACGGCCGGGGTGGTCGAATAGGCCAGGAAGACCATCAGGCCGACGGCGCTCTGCAGCACGGTGGCGGCCAGGCCGACGCCGGCCAGCTGGTCCACGCCAAGGTGGCCCACTATGGCCGAGTCCGCCAGCAGGAACATCGGCTCGGCAATGAGGGCACCGAAGGCGGGCAGGGCCAGCGCCAGTATCTGGCGGGCAAGGGGTTGTTTGGGCACCATCCAACCCTAGCGGCGCGGGTGGGGTTCAGTTTCGGCAATGACGGCGGCCATGATGGTCCGCAGCGCCGCCACCACCTGCGCCACGCCGCCGCGCTCCAAGGCCTCCGGCCGGGCCAGGATGTCGATGCGCCGCCCCAACACGGGGGCAGCCAGCGGGCGCAGGACCAGTGCCGGGAACAACTGGCGGGCCACGGTGTAGCGCGGAACCAGCGCGGCCAGTCCGCCACCCTCCACCAGCGACGCCGCGACAAAGAACTCGTTGATCCGGTGCCGCACCACCGCTTCTTCCCCCGCCAGCGTCTGGATGAGCTCGATGGCGCCCTGCAGCGGGAAGCCCTGGCGCACCGCCACCCATTCCACCCCGCGCAGGTCCGCCGGCACGAGGGTCTGTTTGGCCGCCAGCGGGTGGCTCCGCGCCAGGGCGATGTCCAGCGGCTCGAACGCCAACGGCACCACTGCCACCGAGTCCGGCCACGGAGGGCTGTTGGGCAACCTGTGCGCCAGCACCAGGTCATAGTCGGCCACCAACGACGGGAAGTCCTGTTGCGCCACATCGGCGTCGCCAAGCATCAACTGCGGACCGCCGTCGTGCACAAATTCCGCCGCCAACCGGCGGAAAAGCGCCAGCCCGGCGCTGTGGAAGGCGGCCACCCGCACCTGGGCGCGGGCATCGTGCCGAAAGCTCCCCACCGCCGACTCGGCCCGTTCCATCGCCACCTCGACACCGACGGCGGCCCGCGCCAAGGCCAGCCCGGCGGGGGTGAGCGCCGTGCGGCGTCCATCCCGGAAGGTCAGCGGGGTGCCGGCCCGCCGCGCCAGGGCGCTGAGCTGCTGGGAAATGGACGACGGCGTGACGTGCAGTGCCCTTGCGGCCGCGGCAATGCTGCCCCGCTCGCTGAGCTCGCGCAGTGCGCGCAACTGCCCCAGTTCCATCATGGGCGGTCTCCGCCGCGCACAGGCACTCCAAGCAAATACATGACCTCAAGCTAATGGAATGGACATCAAATAGGTATCTTGTCCTGTTGTTTCTACCAGCAAAGACTGGAGTGGTGAAGACTTTCTGGACCCGCTTCGGCGTGGATATGGCATTGCTGGGCGTGGCCATTGTGTGGGGGTCCAGCTATCTGGCCGCCAAGGAGCTGACCGAGGAGGCCTCCGTTCCGGCGGTCTTGGCGGTCCGCTTCGGCATCGCCAGCGTGGCGCTTGGCGGCCTGTGGTTCTGGCGGGTCCGACGGCTGCCGGGCCGGGCCGAACTCGCCGCCGGCGTGCTGCTGGGCCTGACCCAGGCAGCCGTGCTGCTGCTGGAGACGGCAGGGGTGGCGCAGACACAGGCCACCAACGCCGGGCTGATCATCTCGCTGGCTGTCATTTTCACCCCGCTGGTGGACTCGGCTGCCCAGCGCCGCTGGCTGCCGCCCGGTTTCTTCGCGGCCGCCGTCGTTTCCGTGGTGGGGGTGGCGCTGCTGGTCTCGCCCCAGGGCTTCCGGGTGCCGAACGCCGGGGACCTGCTGATGCTGGCGGCGGCGGCCGTGCGGGCCGTGCATGTAACGCTGCTCGGCGCCCTGACCCGGGACAAGCCCTACAGTTCGGTGACGGTGACGTTCCTCCAGAGCGTGGTGTGCGCGGTGCTCGCTTTGGCCCTTGACCCGGCGGGATCGGTGGCCGCCGTCGCCGCTTTTAGCCCGGCACAGTGGGGTTGGGCCCTCTACCTGGGCCTGGCGTGCAGCGTGTTCGCCTTCCTGGCGCAGCTGTGGGCCGTGCGGCGCACCTCGGCCTCCCGGGCCAGCCTGTTGATGGGCACGGAGCCCGTCTGGGCGGTGGCCACTGGGTTGCTGGTGGCGGGGGAACGGCTGGGCTGGATTTCCACTTTTGGAGCGGCGCTCATCGTCGCTGCGGGCTACGCGGGCCAGCGCATCGAGGCGAAGTTCCGCCAGCGCACCGCCGGCCCAACTGAGTCGCAGTTATGCCACTCACCGGTGAGTGGCATAACTGCTACATAGTTGGGCTAGTAGCCGCCGCCGGCAGTGGAATCGGCGGCCATGTTGGAGAAGCGCGAGTAGTGGCCCTGGAAGCCCACCACCAGGGTCTTGGTGGGACCGTTTCGGTGCTTGGCCACAATGACGTCGGCCTCGCCGGCGCGCGGGGATTCCTTGTCGTAGATGTCCTCGCGGTGCAGCAGGATGACCATATCGGCATCCTGCTCGATGGAACCGGATTCGCGGAGGTCGGAGACCATGGGCTTCTTGTCCGTGCGCTGTTCGGATCCACGGTTCAGCTGGGACAGCGCCACCACGGGGACCTGGAGTTCCTTGGCCAGCAGCTTGAGGGCACGGGAGAACTCGGAGACTTCCTGCTGGCGCGACTCCACCTTCTTGCCGGAGGACATCAGCTGGAGGTAGTCGAGCACCACCAGTTTGAGGTCGTGCTGCTGCTTCAGACGGCGGCATTTGGCCCGGATCTCCATCAGGGACATGTTGGGGCTGTCGTCAATGAACAGCGGGGCATCATTCATCCGGCCCATGGTGGTGGCGATCTTGGACCACTGGTCGTCCTTGACGGTTCCCTTGCGCAGGTCCTGCAGGCTGATGGTGGCCTCGGCCGAGAGCAGGCGCATCGCGAGCTCGTTGCGGCCCATTTCCAGCGAGAAGATCACCGTGGCCATGTTGTGCTTGATGGCCGCCGAGCGGGCCCAGTCCAGCGCAAAGGTGGACTTTCCGACGGCGGGGCGGGCGGCGATGACGATCATCTGGCCGGGGTGCAGACCGTTGGTGAGCTCGTCGAATTCATAGAAGCCGGTGGGGACACCCGTCATCCCCTGGCCGCGGTGGCCGGAGGCCTCGATCTCGTCCACGGTGGATTCCATGACGTCCTTCAACGCCACATAGTCCTCGGAGGTGCGGCGCTCGGCCACTTTGAAGATCTCCGCCTGGGCGGCGTTGACAATGTCCTCGACCTCGCCGTCGTTGGCGTAGCCCATCTGGACGATCTTGGTGCCGGCGGTGACCAGGCGGCGCAGCACGGCGCGCTCGGAGACGATCTCGGCGTAGAAGCCGGCGTTCGCCGCGGTGGGGACGGACTGGATCAGCTGGTGCAGATAGGCCGGGCCGCCCACCTTGGCGATTTCCTGGCGCTTGGTCAGCTCATCTGCCACGGTGACGGCGTCGGCCGGCTCGCCGCGGCCGTAGAGGTCAAGGATGGCCTCGTAGATGGCCTCGTGCGAGGGGCGGTAGAAGTCGTTGCCTCGCAACACCTCCACGACGTCGGCGATGGCGTCCTTGGAGAGCATCATGCCGCCGAGGACGCTCTGTTCCGCCACCAAATCCTGCGGCGGGGTGCGGGCAAAGTCCGACTCTCGCGAGTGTCCTGCCGTTTCTGCTGGCGCTGACATGGTGTTGTGCCCACTTTCCTGGCCGCGGTGCGTGCCTGTGGTGTGCCGCGGAGCGGTCCACCTGAGTTGCTGCTTCTGTCCTACCAGCAGGCACCGACATCGCGCCGGTTCACTGGGGGATGCTGCTACGTTATGCCACGGATCCTCCCCCACCAACCCCGTTGTCCACCGCCCCTGTGGATAACGTGTGAACAACGCGGCGTGTCTTGTGCACAGGCTGGGGAGAAGGTTGTGGATATCTTTGTGTAAAAGTCCACAACCACCCTCTGACCTGCGCAAACGCTCCACACAGGCTGTGGAAGAAAAGAAGTTTTCAACTATTTTTCATCCACAGACAGGGGAAAATCCGCCCCTTCCACCAGGTTGACAGGAGCACCAAACAGCTATACCGCGGGGGATATCCACAGCGGGCGGTCCAGCCTGTGGATGTGGCGCAGATCCCCTCCGGCATGGTTCGTCCGGACGCCGCACGCCCAGGCGCCGCGGGCCACGCAGGGGCACGCAGGGGGCACGCAGGGCGGAAGCGGGGCGGAAGCGGGGCGGAAGCGGGGCGGCGGCGCGCACCGCGGCCGGCGCCGCGCCGGACCCGAGGCCGGCACCGGCAGCCATCCACGCCTGGACGCCAGCTCCATTGGTCAGATGAATGTCTGCGAAAAAGCCAATAGGCCATGACACCCCGAAGGGTAGGGCCGAGGCACAGCGAAATTGTGGATTGACGAACGGATGAGATTAATCAAGTGCATGAATTTGCCCACACCACAGATCGGATGTTTAGGCCTCCAGATCCGGTCCCAACCCGCCCGGACAATTGGCCGGCCGCGCCGCGCCGCACACCATTCTCCGCGGCCTGCCGGTGGCCTAAGCTCAGGGTATGGACTGGATCATCGTTGCCATTGTGGCCGTCGTAGGATTTGCACTGCTGCGGTGGGCCGCCACGTCGGGCGGCTCCTCGTCCCGTGGGATGAGCGACGCCGACAGGTACCAGCAGGAGCTGGCGCGCCGCTCGGCCGCCAGCACCGCCGCACAGGCCCAGGCATTGGCCTCGCGCCGGGCGGCGCACCCCGCCGGCCGGACGGGCTACTCGGACAGCAGCGCCTTCCGCAGCACCCCTGCGCAGGGGCAGAATGCCACGCACGGCCAGAACCTCCCGGCGCACGGACAGAACGCCGCCCCGCAGACGGGCGGCATCGACCCCGCCCTGCTCCTGCAGGTCCAGGGCATGCTCCGCGGCGGGCAGAAGATCCAGGCCATCGCACTGCTGCGCAAATACACCAACATGGGCCTGTCCGAGGCCAAGAACTTCGTGGATAGGCTGTGAGCATGGCCGAAAACAAGACGGTGGCCACGGCTGTGCCGCCCCGGGAGTTCATCGCCGGCGTGGAGCCGGCGGTGCGCCGCAACGACGCCCTGGTGCTGCTTGAAATCATGGAAGAGATCTCGGGGCAGCCCGCCACCATGTGGGGTCCATCCATGCTTGGCTTCGGGCACCACCACTACGCCTACGAATCCGGGCGGGAGGGCGACACCTTCGCCGTCGGATTTTCACCCCGCAAGACCAGCCTGGTCCTCTACGGACTGCTCTTCGAAGGCGCGGATCTGACGCGCCTGGGCAAGTTCAAACGCGGAGTGTCCTGCGTGTACATCACCAGGCTGTCCGACGTCGACCCTGCCGAGCTCGAGCGGCTCATCCGCGAGGGCTTCGAACGCTTCCACAACCCCTAGGCCCACCGCCGAACGTCCGCGAACCGGCATTTGTGGCCAGTGTTGGGCCACCCGACTGGCCACAAATGCCGGTTCGCGCGGGCAGGCCGTGGGCAAAACAAAGGGCCCCCACCGCAACGGTGGAGGCCCTTCGTATTTGCTAAGGACTACTTACGCAACTAATCCACTCCAGACTCGCAAGCTCGTCCGGAGCCTCTTGGATTACTTGCTTGCTACAACGTCCAGAACGATGGTTGCCGACACGTCGTCGTGCAGACGCACGATTGCGGTGTAGGAGCCGGTGCTCTTGATGTGTGCAGGCAGTTCAACCTTGCGCTTGTCAATGGTGCCCAGTCCTGCAGCCTCAACGGCGGCAGCAATGTCGGCAACCTTGACGGTGCCGAACAGGCGGCCGGTCTCGCCAGCCTTGACAACCAGCTTGACCGGCTTTGCGGTCAGAGCGGCGGCCTGGGTCTGAGCAGCCTCAACGGAAGCGTGCTCGCGAGCGGCGCGGGCAGCCTTGATGGACTCAACCTGCTTCTCGCCACCCTTCGTCCAGGTCAGGGCGAAGCCGCGGGGCAGAAGGTAGTTACGTGCGTAACCGTTCTTCACCTCAACAACGTCACCAGCAGTACCGAGACCGGTAACTTCGTGGGTCAAAATGAGCTTTGCCATGTGTTTTCTCTCCCTTAACCGCGGCCAGCGCCGGAGTAGGGCAGCAGTGCAACTTCGCGGGCATTCTTGATTGCCTGGGCGATCTTGCGCTGCTCCTGAACGGTGACACCCGTGACACGACGTGCACGGATCTTTCCACGGTCAGAGATGAACTTGCGCAGCAATGCTACGTCCTTGTAGTCGATGACGGTGATGTCAGCGGCCTTCAAGGGGTTGGACTTTGGTTTGGGCTTACGGAGTTCAGCCTTAGCCATCGTGGAGCTCCTTAATATCGTGGAGCCCGTGGATATTAATCCGCGGGATGGTGTGTGCACGGCGGTTGCCGCACAAATGATGTTTTTTAGAAGGGAGGCTCGGACGAATCCGGGCCGGCGCCCCAACCCTGCGAACCACCAGAGGGCGTTGCCCACGGGTCCTCTGCAGGGCTGGACTGGGTCTGGCCGCCGCCCCAACCGGAGTTTCCTCCGCCGGAGTTGCCACCGAAACCACCAGCATTGCCACCGGTGCCGCCGCCGAAGTTGCCGCCACCGCCGCCGCCGGAGCGGGGGGTGCGGTTGACCTTGGCGTTGGCGTAGCGCAGCGAGGGGCCGATCTCGTCGACCTCAAGCTCCATGACGGTGCGCTTTTCGCCTTCTTTGGTGTCATAGGTACGCGACTTGAGCCGGCCGGAGACGATGACGCGGGTTCCCTTGGTCAGGGACTCCGCCACGTTCTCGGCCGCTTCGCGCCAGATGGATGCGCGGAGGAACAGCGTTTCGCCGTCCTTCCACTCATTGGACTGGCGGTCAAAGGTGCGCGGGGTGGATGCGATGGTGAAATTCGCTACTGCTGAACCGCTCGGTGTGAACCGGAGTTCGGGGTCATTGGTGAGATTACCAATGACAGTGATAGTGGTTTCGCCTGCCATCTGCTCCTGCTTCCTTGTGTTCCTACGGGTGAAAGCTTCAGAAAGTTGTTGCCGAGATTACTCGGCAACAACCTTCTGGTCTTCCGGACGGATGATCTTGGTGCGCAGGATGGTCTCGTTCAGACCAAGCTGGCGGTCAAGCTCCTGGGCGGTAGCAGGCTCAGCGGTGAAGTTCACCACGGCGTAGATACCTTCGGACTTCTTCTTGATGTCGTAAGCCAGTCGGCGACGGCCCCAGATGTCAACCTTTTCGATGGTTCCACCATCGGTCGTGATGACGTTCAGGAACTTCTGAAGCGACGGCTCAACGGTACGCTCTTCGACATCGGGGTC
This sequence comes from Pseudarthrobacter sp. P1, assembly GCF_050156935.1. Lineage (NCBI taxonomy): Bacteria > Bacillati > Actinomycetota > Actinomycetes > Micrococcales > Micrococcaceae > Pseudarthrobacter > Pseudarthrobacter sp. P1. The sequence continues at coordinate 2,859,583 of NZ_CP189584.1, forward strand.
GATGATTACCATCAATTCATAAGGACGCATATGTGAACCCACCTCCTTTGGGCTAAGCGGCTACGGTCTTTCCGTAACAGGAGGTTCATTTGCGGTGTCTGCGGACGGTGGACCGCAAAAGGAATCGCGGGCCGGTGCCAGCACAGACTTATCTATCTTACCGTATGGACGACGGCGGCCCGGGCGCGGGCCGCCGTCGCGGGCCGGGTGCCGTGCTGTTGCAGCTCCCGCCCATGCCTCCTCGCGGCTCAGCGATTGCGCCATCGCCGGACCAACGGCAGGACCAGCCACGTGCCAAGCCCCAGCGCAAACAGGCCTCCCGCGGTGGCAAATGCCAACTCCCCGGGGAAGACGGCTTCGGTCACGTACCAGACCGCAGAGGTGAGCGATACAAGCAGCAGGGCGAGCCCCGCGACGGCCTGCCGTGTCGCCGTTCGGATCAGCAGGCCCTTGTCATAGGGTTTTCCGCGCAGGCTATGGTAGGCGCTCTCCCCCAGCAGGAGCACCAGAGAGCCTCCGGCCGAGAGCAGGGACACCATGTATACCTCGTGGTCCACCGCCTGCAATTCAGCGAACCGTTCCGAGAAGGGGACGGTGAGCAGGAAAGCGAACAGTACCGTCACCCCGGGAACGATGGTCCGCAGCTCGCCCGAAAGTTCATCGAGCTGCCTGTCTTGGACCTCGGAGTCTTCATCGTCGTCCATCGACTCTTTATGGCAGACAACCAATCCCGCCGGTGCTGCATCCGGTTGGGGATCTGCCTGGACCGGATTCCCCTCATCCGAGGCTCGTTCGAGGCCGGCCGGAGGCCGCCGTATCCGTCCCGCGGACAGCGGCGTACTGTTTGTAGTATCGGCGGGGATCACTGTTGTCCAGCGCCATTGCGGGTCCATAATGGCCCGAAAAACACCCACACGATTGCGGGCCGGCCCCCATCGGCGTTGAGGCCAGACCGCCCGGGCGGGGGTTGAACAGCGCAGCCTTGGTGGACAGAGTGCACCTGCGGCAGGCGGCGCGGCACCAGGCGATTCGGGACGCATCCCGAGCAGCGAGCAGTATCGACAAAAGTGAGGTTGAGATGTCAGGTCTTATCCGCAAGAGCTTCGATTCACCCGAGGAGACCCGACCCTTCGAGGGAGACACCGGCCAGCTTCAGCTGGTGAACGTGGCGGACGGCGCTGTTGGCCGTGCGACCTTCCTGCCGGGCTGGCGGTGGTCGGAGCACGTGAAGCCGATCGCCAAGACGGACAGCTGCCAGGCCGCCCACATGGGCTATTTCATCTCCGGCCGGATGAACGTTGTCATGGACGACGGCGAAGAGGTCGAGTTCGGGCCCGGCGACTTCGGCATCATTGCACCCGGGCACGACGCCTGGATCGTCGGCGACGAACCCTGTGTCGTGATCGACTGGCAGGGATTCACCGACTACGCCAAGCGGTGATCCACCAGAGCCGGCCACCAGCATCCCGGCCCGTGGCATGACCGGGCCATGAACGATTCAACTCGCGCCCCACGCAGCCGCCGTGCCGTCCATGCCCGCCTGCGCTGGGCCGCCATGCTGGTGGCCGGCGTGGCGGCGGCCGCCCTGGCAGGTCTGGGCGGAGCGTGGCTCTACGCGCCGGCGGTGGGGTGGGCCGTGGCGGCGCTGATCTACAACGCCTGGGTGTGGCTGGCCATCGCCCGGATGGACAACACGGCGACGCAGGCACATGCGGTCCAGGAAGACCAGCGCCGGAGCACCTCGGATCTGTTGATCCTGGCAGCGGCGCTGGGTTCACTGGCCGCCGTCGTGCTGGTCATGGTGGGCGGTGCAGGTGCCACCGGTGGGCAGAAGTTCCTGCTGGCGGGCTTGGCTCTGGGCACCACGGCCATGTCCTGGCTGATGGTGCACACGCTCTTCACCCTGCGCTATGCGGAGGTCTACTACACCGGACCAGAGGTGGGCGGGATCAACTTCAACCAGGACGAGCTCCCGCAGTACACCGATTTCGCCTACATGTCCTTCAGCCTGGGCATGACCTACCAGGTCTCGGACACCAACATCGAGACGCGTGCCATGCGCTCGGCGGCGCTGCGGCACAGCCTGCTGGCGTTCGTCTTCGGCACGGGCATCCTGGCCACCACCATCAACCTGGTGGTCAGCCTGGCCCAGTAGGCCGGGCCGCCACGCTGGCGCAACCCTAGATGGTGACGTTCAGCGCCGCCGTGTAGCCCGCCCCGGCGGAACCGGACATCGTGGCCAGCTGGTAGATGCCGCCGTCGTCGCCGAAGACGTTGTCCTGCGCCAGCGGGGTGTTGGGGAAGTTCTGCGCGCTGCTCTCGTAGCCGGCCGTGGCGTACACCTCGTTGCAGGTGGCTTCGGTCATGGCGATCTGCGATGTCCGCAGGATCTGCCCGGCGCTGGTGGCGTTGGACATGTTCTCGAACACCTCGAAGTGGATGTGCGGCCAGCGGCCGTTGTAGGCGCCGGGGAAGATCGAGGTGAAGGTGACCTGGCCGGACTCGTCCGCTTCCTGGACGCCGCGCAGGAAATTCTCCCCGGGCAGGTCGTAGAGGGAGTATTCGCCGTCCTTGGTGGCATGCCAGAGGTACACGGCAGCCCCGGGGAGGTGTTTGCAGCCGTTGGCGTTGTCCAGCAGGTTCAGCGTGACGGTGAGCGGGACACCCTCCGCCTTGGTGCTTGAGGTGCCAAAACTGGCCGTGATGTCGCGGCGCACGACGCCGGAGGCGGTCAGCGCGTCGGGGCCGTTGGAGCCGTCGCCCGGATAGGGGCCGGCCGTCTCCTCGGGAGTGTCCACCGCGCCGCACTCGGCAATGGCGCGTGTGACGGTGGCCGACGCCGTGGTTCCGGCGGTGGCGCTGGCCGACGACGACGCCGTTGCCGCCGCCGTGCTGGAGCTCGCCGCCGTGCTGCCGGCGGGCGCACAGGCCGCCAGCGAGGCCGCGGCTCCGGCGCCCAGGAACAGGCCCAACGTCCGGCGCCGGGTCAGCAGCGTGTTCAGATCGAACTCAAGTCCGCGGTCATGGTTGGGGTGTGGTGAAGTGTTCATCCCCCAAGACAATCGGTGCCGCCTGTGCGCAGACTGTGCGACATCCGTTCCCCCGCTGTGTGTTGGCTGGATGCCGCGCCGCCCGGGTTTGGCTAGACAGCTGTGCGGAAAAACTCCTCGGTGGCACGGGCCAGGTGGGCCGGGTCCTTGACGCCGCAGAGTTCGCGGGCGGAGTGCATGGAGAGCAGCGGCACGCCCACGTCCACGGTGCGGATGCCCAGCCGGGTGGCCGTCAACGGGCCAATCGTGGATCCGCAGGGGACGTCGTTGTTGGAGACAAACTCCTGGTACGGAACGCCTGCGGCCGCGCAAAGCCGGGCCCAGACGGCCGCGCCTGTGGCGTCGGTGGCGTAGCGCTGGTTGGCGTTGATCTTCAGCAGCGGGCCGCCGTTGAGCACCGGCAGGTTGGCCGGATCGTGCCGGTCCGGGTAGTTCGGGTGGACGGCATGGCCGGCGTCGGCGGAGACGCAGAAGGACTTCGCAAAGGCCCGGCGCCGGTCGCTGTCCGAGGCACCCAGACCGTCGGAAATGCGCACCAGGATATCCTCCAGCAGCGGCCCACAGGCGCCGGAGCGGGAGGCGCTGCCCACCTCCTCGTGGTCAAAAGCGGCCAGCACGGAGATCGCGGGCAGGTTGCCGGGGCCCGCGGCCACGGCCAGCAGCGCCGCCAGCCCGGCGTGCACGGAGGACAGGTTGTCCAGCCGGCCGCAGGCGAAGAACTCCCCCGCCGCGCCAAAGACGGCGCCCGGCTGGGTATCGGCCACCACGATGTCGAAACCGCCCACCGATTCCGGCGCCACGCCGGCCCGGGTGGCCAGCAGGCCCAGCAGATCGGACTCCGCGGGGATGCCTTGGCCCCAGACCGGGTTCATGTGGTGCTGCTTGTCCAGCGTGAGCCCGTCATTCACCGCCCGGTCCAGGTGGATGGCCAGCTGCGGGAAGCGCAGCAGCGGACCGGTGGCCACCAGGGTTTCGGTGCCGTCCGTGGCGACCAGGCGGCCGGCGAGCTGCAGTTCGCGGTCCAGCCACGAGTTCAGCAGCGGCCCGCCATAGACCTCCACGCCGGCCTGCAGCCAGCCGAAGCGCCCGGTGGTGGGCTTGGGCTTGAGCTTGAAGGAGGGCGAATCCGTGTGGGCGCCCAGGATGTTGAACCCCGTGGTGGCGGTGGCCGATTCCGGCACGATCCAGGCGATGATCGCGCCGTCGCGGATGACGAAGTGCTTCCCCGCCCCGGCGGGCCATGCGGCGGATTCCTCCAGCCGGGTGAATCCGGCGTCGGCGAGCCGGCGGCCGGCCTCCGCTGCGGCGTGGAAGCTCGACGGCGATGCGCCCGCAAAGGCGGCCAGGTCCTGGATGTGCTCGGCAGTCATACACCGATTCAACCAGACGGGCGCGGCACGGGGGTTGAGCGGAGCGAAGCGAGGTTAGGGTGGCTGGCGAACGGGAGCCGAAATCCGGTGGGCCCGGGGGTGTCCCCGGGGCGCGCCGTCGGCCGCGGAGGCCTCGGCTTCGCTCGACCAGCGGTTCCGGTGGTTGAGCTTGCCGAAACCCGGCGGGTCAGAAGTCCGGGTTGCTGGGTGTGACCAGCCCCGTCTCGTAGGCGTAGACCACCGCCTGCACCCTGTCGCGCAGGTGCAGCTTGGTCAGGATCCGCCGCACATGCGTCTTGACCGTCGCCTCGGAGAGGAAGAGCTGGTGGGCGATCTCGGCGTTGGAGTGCCCCTGGGCCAGGGTCTCCAGGACCTCGAGCTCGCGGGGCGTGAGGTCCTCCAGCAGCGGGTCGCGGGGCACCGCCGGGCGTTCGGGCGAAGAGCGGACAAAGTTTTCCAGCAGCCGCTGCGTGATCCGCGGCGCCACGACGGCGTCGCCCGAGTTCACCAGCCGGATCGCCCGGACCAGCTCCTCGGGCGCCACGTCCTTGAGCAGGAAGGCGCTGGCGCCGGCCTGCAGGCCGGCAAAGGCGTACTCGTCCAGGTCGAAGGTGGTCAGGATGATGATCCGCGCCGCCGCACCGGCGGACGTGATGGTGCGGGTGGCCTGGATGCCGTCCATCACCGGCATGCGCACGTCCATCAACACCACGTCGGGCTGCAGCCGCTCCACCATCCGGACGGCTTCCGCACCGTCGGAGGCCTCCCCCACCACATCGATGTCGTCCTCGCCGTCGAGGATCAGGGCGAACCCCATCCGCAGCAGCGATTGGTCATCCACCAGCATGACCTTGATCCGGGTTTCGTCTACGGGCGGCGCGGTCATGTGGCGTCCTTTGCTGGTTCGGTGCTGGCTGTTGTCCGTGGGCACTGGGCCGCGGGGTTGAGGATAGCCTCCACCACCCAGCCGCCGTGCGGGCCGGGCCCGGCGGTGACGGTGCCGGCGTAGATGCCGGCCCGTTCCTTCATGCCCGGAATGCCCTGGCCCGTTCCCTGGGGCCGGGGCAGGAGATCGCCGGCCGCGGTACCGCGGCCGTCGTCGGCAATCCTGAGCACCACACGGCTGGTGCCGCCGGGCTGTTCGCGGTGCTCGATCTCCACGCCAACCCGGCCGGCGGAGCGGCCGTAGCGCAGCGCATTGGTCAGGGATTCCTGGAGGATCCGGTAGACGGTGAGGGCAAAGGCGGGATCGCGCGGCAGCGGCGGTCCGGTCTGGGTGAGGTGCAGCGGCAGCCCGGCGCGGCGGAAGCCGGCCAGCAGCGCGTCGATCCCGCCGCCGCCGGGCAACGGCTCAAGCGCGGCGTTCGCCAGGCTGCCCTCCTGGCGCAGCACGCCCAGCACGCGGCGCATGTCCGCCAGCGCCGTCCGGCCGGTGCGGGAGAGTTCCTCCAGCACTGTCCCGGCCCGGTCGGGGTCGCGTTTGACGACGACGGCGGCCCCGTCCGAGAGTGCCACCATCACCGTCAGGGAGTGGGCCACGACGTCGTGCATCTCGCGGGCGATCCGGTTCCGTTCCGCGACGGAGGCCAGCTTGGCGTTCCGCTCGGCCCAGGTGCGCAGCTGCGCCTCGTGGTCCCGGTTGCGGTGCACGCTGACGCCAATCCCGGTGGCCACCACGTTCGCCAGCACAATGACGACGGAGGAGATGATGCCCGTGGCCTTCTGGCCCGGCAGCCCGTCCGCCAGGGACTGCGCCGGCATCCGGAAGAAGAACAGCAAGATCACCACCAGCGGGACGCTGACCGCCCCGGCCATGGCAAAGCTCGGCACGACCCGGCGCTGGACGGCCACCGCATAGAGGGCAAACCACAGGCTCAGCGAGGCATTGCTGGAATAGGGCTCCACGGCCAGCAGGACGGTTTCGATGATGGCCAGGGCCACTGTCATCGCCACTGGCCGGTGCCGGCGGACCATCAGCAGCGCCGCGGAGAGCAGGATCAGGGCCGGATGGAGGTATTGGCCCGCGAGAAGGGGTGGCAGCGCGCTGGGCAGCGACACCAGCAGGTAGATGGCCGCTACGGACAAGTCCATGACGTGCGGGTGCTGGTGGAAATACCGCCGGAAAGGGCCCCGGCGGCGGGCGGAAAATTCCGCCGGAGAGAGGGCGGCAGGGGCAGTGGCCGTTCGTTCCACTGCCCCTGCCGGGTCTTGGGCGCGCATGCGCACGGATGGGCCCCTTTCGGCCAATTCGTCCGGTGCTAGACGTCGCGCTTCTTGAAGATGGCGACGGCGGGAACCAGGAACACCAGGATCCAGGCCAGGAAGATCAGCGCGCCCACGCCCGGGTCGATGAACCCATCCTTGTGGCCGATCTCCAGCATCCGGCCGCCGGCCACGCTGGGCACGTACTCGTTGACGTGCATCCAGAAGTCGCCGGGGATCAGGCCGGCCAGCTGGGTGGCGAAGGGCAGGACAAAGAAGAGCGCCACCAGCACCATGATGCCACCGGCCGGGTTCCGCAGCAGGGTCCCGAGGGACAGCCCGATGACGGCGACGCCGGCAACGTAGAGCCCGCCCAGGAAGATTCCGGACACCACGCCGTCGCGGTCAAAGCCCATGTGGATGCCGTAGCCGTTGAGGATGGGAATGGAGGCCAGGAAGGTGATGAACGAGGCTACCAGGGTGAGCAGATAGGAAACCACCACCAGCACAATGGCCTTGGCCCAGAAGGCCGGCAGGCGCTTGGGTACGGCGGTCAGCGTGGAGCGGATCATGCCGGTGGCAAACTCGGAGGCGACCAGCAGCACCGCCAGCGAACCCAGGACCAGGATGCCGATCTGCAGGCCCGCATTGGGGATGCCGTAGATGTTCAGTCCCTGGCCGGCCATGACGCTTTCGGCCTGGTCCAGGGTCATGGCCGGTGCGCCGGAGCCGGTCGCGGCCTCGGGCCTGCCGGCACCGAACTTCATGACCTGCTCGATGGCGGTGGCACGCAGCCAGGCCGCGAGGACGCCGACGCCGATGACGGCGAGGAAGGTGAACAGCACCAGGAGCTTGGTGGAGGTCAGTGAACGGAATTTGATCCATTCACTGCGCAGCACACCGGCAAAGGTGAGCCCATGGTTGCCGGCCCGGGACGAAGGGGCCTTGGAAATGGTCGATGCTGTTGAACTCATGGCCTTAGCGTCCTTCCGAGGTGGACAAGGCGGCTTCGGGCCCGGTCTCGGTGTGGGAGTGGTATTCAACTTCGTCCTTGGTCAGGTCGAAGTAGGCCTCTTCCAGCGAGGCGTTCAGCGGCGTCAGCTCGTAGATGAGCACCCCGTTGTCCAGGGCGATCTGCGCAATCTGGCGCGGATCCAGGCCCGAGACCTCCAGGGTTTCGTTCTCGCCGCTGTCCAGGGTGACCCCCTCGGCCGCCAGCAGGGCGCCGAGCTGGGGCAGCTGGGGCGTGCGCACGCGCGTTTTGGCCGCGGCCTTGCCGGCGATGATCGACTCGATGGGTGCGTCGGCGATGATCCGGCCACGGCCAATGACAATGAGGTGGTCCGCCGTTTGGGCCATTTCGCTCATCAGGTGGGACGAAAGGAAGATCGTCTTGCCCTCCGAGGCGAGGTACTTGGCCAGGTTGCGGACCCACAGGACGCCCTCGGGGTCCAGGCCGTTGACGGGCTCATCCAGGATCAGCGTCTGGGGATCCCCCAACAGTGCCGCCGCGATGCCCAGCCGCTGTCCCATGCCGAGCGAGAAGCCGCCGGCTTTCTTCTTCGCCACTGCGGCCAGGCCGGTCATTTCGATGACCTCGTTGACCCGCTTGGTGGGAATGTTGTGCGTTGCGGCCATCGCCAGCAGGTGGTTGTAGGCGCTGCGGCTGGTGTGCACGGCCTTGGCGTCGAGCAGGGCTCCCACCTGGTGCAGCGGATTGCGGTGCTCGGCAAAGTGCTTGCCGTTCACCGTCACGGTGCCCGCCGTCGGCCGGTCCAGGCCAACGATCATCCGCATGGTGGTGGATTTGCCGGCACCATTCGGCCCCAGGAAGCCTGTCACCTGGCCGGGTTTGACGGTGAAGCTGACGCCGTCGACGGCGCGCTTGCTCCCGTAGGTCTTGGCGAGGTTTACTGCCTCGATCATTGCTGGATCCCCTTTGTGCTCAATCCGACCCCGCTGCGCCGCCGGATGGCGGCAGCGGACCGGCCGCTACGCCCACGCTACGCAATGCGGTGCGCGAATTCGCCCACCGCAGGGATGATTCAGGGATCGTTCAGGGTAATCCCTAAGGAGTAGGCCGAAAATTCTTGGGCGTGTCAGAGGCGGCCGGTCAGCGGGAGCTGATGGAGGCGAATTTGCGGATGCACAGCGGGACAAAGACCACCAGCATCACCGCCGCCCCGATCAGCACCGTCCCCACGGCATGCTGGATGGGCCAGGCATCCGGAACCGGCGCGGACCCGAGGTTGCCGAACAGCGCCCTGGCCGCGTGGACCAGCGCGGAGACGGGATTCCAGTCGGCAAAGATCCGCAGCGGCGTGGGCAGGTTGGCGGACTGGACAAAGGCGTTGGAGATGAACGTGAGCGGGAACAGGATCATGAAGGAGGCGTTGTTGATCACCTCCGGCGTCTTGACGCTCATGCCCAGCAGCGCCATCACCCAGCTGAAGGCGTAGCTGAAGAGCAGCAGCAGGGCGACGCCGGCCAGGAAGGCGGGCGGTGAACTGTTTACCCGCCAGCCCACCAGCAGCCCCGTGGCCATCATGATCAGCATCGAAATCGCATTCAGCACCAGGTCCGAGTTGGTGCGGCCGACCAGCACGGCCGAGCCGGACATGGGCAGCGTCCGGAACCTGTCGATGATGCCGTCATTGAGGTCCTGGGCCATGGCCGCGCCGGAAAACGTGGAACCGAACACCACCGTCTGGGCGAAGATGCCGGCCATCAGGTACTGCGTGTAGTCGGTGCCCGCAACGGAGATGGAGCCGCCGTAGACCTGGGAGAAGAGCAGGACAAACATGATGGGCTGGAGCACTGCGAACACCAGCATGTCCGGGGATCGCTTCATCTTCAACAGGTTCCGTTTTGTCATCATCCAGCCGTCGGAGAACCACATGGCGACCGCGCCCGGTTCGGTGTAGTCCAGGGTTGCCGTGCTCACAATGCCTCCTCCAGTTCGTCCTCGGGGGCGCTTGCCACGGCCACGTGGCCGGTGAGTTTGAGGAACACGTCGTCGAGCGTGGGGCGGCGGATCCCGGCGTCGTGCAGGGCAACGCCGGCCCGCGTCACCTCCCCCAGCACCCCGTGCAGCGCTTCGGGGCCGTTGTCGACGCGCACCCCGAGCGAGCGCCCCTCCGAGGACCGGCTCACCTGGCCGGCGCCGAAGCGTTCCAGGATGGTCTGCACCGCCGCGGCGTCGCGGGCATGCACCAGCGTCACCTCCACCCGGTGCCCGCCGATCTGCGCCTTGAGCGCATCCGCGGTGCCGTCCGCGATGACCCTGCCGCCGTCGACCACGCTGATGTGGTCGGCCAGCTGGTCCGCCTCTTCCAGGTACTGGGTGGTCAGCAGCAGCGTGGTGCCATCGGCCACCAGGTTCTTGATGACGTCCCACATGGCCAGCCGGCTGCGCGGATCCAGCCCGGTGGTGGGCTCGTCCAGGAACAGCACCCGGGGCCGGATCACCAGGGCGCCGGCCAGGTCGATGCGCCGGCGCATGCCGCCGGAGAACCCCTTGACGGGCCGGTTTTGCGCCTCCGCCAGGTCGAAGAGTTCAATCAGCTCCCCCGCCCGCGCCCGGGCACGCCGGGTGCCCAGATGGTAGAGCCGGCCCACCATCTCCAGGTTTTCGAAGCCGGTAAGGTTCTCGTCCACGGCGGCATACTGGCCGGAGACGCCGATGATCCTCCGCACGGCCTTGGGGTCCTTGAGCACGTCAATGCCGTCAATCACGGCGGTGCCCGAATCCGGCCTGACCAGCGTCGCCAGGATCTTGACCACCGTGGTCTTGCCGGCGCCGTTGGGCCCGAGCAGCGCCTCCACGGTGCCCTCGGGCGCATGCAGGTCCAGCCCGTCCAGGGCGTGCACACGCCCTCCCTTGGCCCTGTAGGTCTTGACCAGGGAGCGCGCTTCAATGATGTCCATGGCTGCTGTCCATGTGCCGGTCCTCGCGTGGTGGGGTAGGCCACACCCTACGCCGGCGGCCCGCCCAGCGGAACCCTCGGGCCGGCGGCCTATGATGGGCTGATGCCCTCCCTCCTGCGGCCGCTGCGCCTTCCCCGCCGCCGGACACTCCAGCTCTCGGGCGCGTTTCTGGCCCTGGTGCTGGTGGGCGCTGCGGTGCTGCTGGCCACGGCCAACCGCCCGCTCTTTGGCGGGCTCGACACCGGGTGGGCCGCCGCGATGCTGGCCAACCGCACCCCCGGGCTGACGGCGGTGAACCTGGTGCTGAACTTCGTGGGCAACACCGGGATGGTCATCTACGGCGCCCTGCTCTTTGCCCTGCTGCTGCGCCGGAATCCCTCGTTGGCCCTGTACACCGCTGTGGCCAACCTGGGCGCCCTGGGCCTGACGCACCTCATCAAGTTTCTGGTGGCCCGCCCCCGGCCGGAGCACAGGCTGGTGTCGGTGGACTCCGGTGCATTCCCCTCGGGGCATACAAGCGCCACCGCCGCGGCGGTGGTCTGCACGGCTGTGCTCGTGAACCGGCTGTGGGTCTGGCTGTCCGGCACCTTGTTGGTGCTGGCCATGATGTGGAGCCGGACCTACCTGGGCGCGCACTGGCTCTCCGACACCGTGGCCGGGACGCTGCTGGGGGCCGGTCTGGCGCTGCTGTTCTGGGCGGCGGCGCAGGATCAATTCCTTGGGCGGCATGCTTTGGCCCCGGGGCTGGACGGGGGCAGCTAGCGCGGTTCCAGGTCCCGCTCGCCCGGCGCCCGTACGGGCGGGTCCGACGGCAGTTGGTCCACCGCCGGCAGCGGCCCGGCCGCCGGTGCGGTGAGGATGGAGGCGACAATGGCCACGCCAATGGCCGGCAGCGCCCAGCGGATGGTGACGTGGTCGCCCAGGAAGCCGAGGAACGGCGGGCCGGCCAAAAAGGCCACGTAGCCGATGGTGGACACCACCGAGACGCGGGCGGCCGCGCGGGCGGGATCGTCCGCCGCGGCGGACATGCCCATCGGGAAGCCCATCGCCGCGCCGGCGCCCCACAGCACGGCGCCCAGGCCGGCCAGCCATATGGATGGCGCGAGCACAAAGAGCAGCAACCCGGCCAATGCCGCCCCGAGGCTGGCGTACAGCACCCGGACGCGGCCAAACCTGTCGACCAACCGGCCGCCGGCAAAGCGGACGGTGGTCATCGACGCGACAAAGACGGCAAACATGATGGCCCCGTCGGACTCGCTGGTGTGCAGCCCGTCCACCGTAGCCTTGGCGATCCAGTCGTTGGCCGCACCTTCGGTCAGCGCGGCACCCAGCACCACCAGGCCCACCAGCAGCGTCCGGCCCTCGGTCCAGGCGCTGCGGCCCTTCGGCCCGGCCGCCGCGGCCGGGGGCATGGACGCGTGCGGCAGGAACAGCCGCGGCAGCGCCACCATGGACAGCACCACGACGGCGGCGATGGCCAGCAGGTGGACCGGCAGGCCCACGTCCACCGCGGACAGCCCGGCGCCCAAGAGAGCGCCGAGAAATGCTCCGCCGCTGAATCCGCCGTGGAACTGGGGCATCACCGTCCGGCGCAGCCGGCGCTCGACGTCGGCGCCCTCAATGTTCTGGGCCACGTCCCACAGGCCGAAACCCATGCCGAAGAAGAAGAGTCCGGCGGCCGTCGCCGGCACGGAGACGGACAACAGCCCCAAGGCAATGGCCACACCGGCCGCAGCGCAGAGGAACCCGCCGATCCGCACGGTCCACGCGGTGCCCGCCCGGGCCACCACCGTCCCGGCCAGCGGCAGCGCCAGCACCGAGCCGGCGGCTATGGTGAGCAGCAGCAGGCCCATTTCGACGGCGTCCAGCCCCAGGATCCGGCTTACTGCGGGAATCCGCGCCGCCCAGCTGGCAAACACCAGCCCGTTCAGGGCAAAGATGGCAAAGGTCGCCACCGCGGCCCGGCGGACGGTTGCTGGATTCACGCGGTGTTCCCCCTGTGGTTGGCCCCGCGGCGCCCCTTAGGCGCGCTGGGTTTCGGCCAGGCCCGGCACGTCCGCCACACTGTCCAGAATGTGGTGGTGCGGATGGCCGGCCATCTCGGCGCGGCCCAGTTTGCCGGTCAACACTCCCACGGAGATTGCCCCGGCATTGGTGGCCGCCTGGATATCAACCACGGTATCCCCTGCCGCCAGCACGCTGCGGACGTTGGCCACGCCAGTCTTTTCCATGGCGCGGTGGATCATGTACGGCGCCGGACGGCCGGCGGCCACCTCGGAGGTGGTGACCACCGCATCTACGGTGTGCTCGGGCCCGGCCCCCACGCTCCAGCCCAGGGACGCCAGCAGCGGATAGGCCACGCCGTCGTCGAACCCGGTGGTCAGGGCCACCTTGATGCCGCGGCCGCGCAGCACGGAGATGGCGTCCTCGACGCCGGACAGCGCCACGGGCGGCTGGGCCGCGTAGCGCTCGGCCAGGATGGCGCGGAAGCGCTCGAAGGCACCTGCCACCTGGTCCGGGGACGGCTCGAGGCCGCCCAACCGGGCCAGTGCCGCGATGGCGGTAACCTTGTCCACGCCCATCCAGTGCTGCAGATCGGCCTCGGCCACGGGGGCGCCCAGCTCTTCCACCGCATCCCGCAGGGCCAGGTAGACCTGGCCGTGGTCGTCAATGGTGGTTCCGGCCATGTCAAAGGCAGCGAGCTCAATCATGGGATTCTTCCTTACGTTCGGGGGTGCTTTGCACGCGGGCCATCTGGACCCGCTGGTGCACGGTGTTGTGGACCAAGAAGTTGGCCATTTCCGGCCGGTACCTGTCTTCGGCGAATTCCAGCTTCCGTCCGTCGATGGACTCCGTCACGCGGCGTTCGCGCAGCAGCGGGGCACCCTCGGGAATGCCCAGCAGTGCGGCATCGGTGGGGTCCGCTGCCACGGCGTCGATGATGTGCCGGGCGCTGTGCAGGTCCACGCCGGCGTCCAGCAGGTAACGGAAGGTGGAGCCCGAGTCCGTGTCGAAATCGAACAGCAGCCGGCCCACATCCGCCACGAAGTGGGAGCGCTCAACCAGAGTGGGTTCGCCGTCCAGGAGGCGCAACCGCAGCAGCGAGACCACCGGATCGGCCGGGTCGCAACCCAGCTGCGCGGCGATTTCCGCTCCGGCCGGGCGCCGGGCAATCTCCTGCGTCTGCTGGCCAGGCACCTTGCCCAGAGTCTGGGCCCAATCCGTGAAGGACAGGAACGTTTCCACGGACTGGGACACCACGGCCGAGCGGACCATCGGTGGACGTCCACGCCCGCCCACCACCAGCTGCTCAGCACGCAGCGCGGCCAGTGCCTGGCGGACCGGGCCGCGCGAGGCGCCGAACTCCCGGCAGAGTTCCGACTCGGAGGGGACCTGGGTTCCCTCCGGCCAGACTCCACTGGCAATCCGGGACCGGAATTCATCGCTGAGAAGCTGGTGCAGTGGGACGTTCATCACTTGAGCATACAAGTGGAAATCCGGCCAAAACACCCAAACGGCAGGGCCAAACCTGAACAAACGGTTAACAGACGGGGCCGAAAGCGAACCCTTTCTGAACTTGTATATACATCTGCCGTTTTGGCTTGATCCGGCACGTCCCGGCAGGGCACAGTCGGTGCCATGACCTCAACAATCCAACCTCTGCCGGAGTGCGACGTCCTGATCGTGGGCGCCGGCATCACCGGCCTGGCGCATGCCGCCGAGGCCGTCTCCCGCGGCCTGAGCGTGCACATCATTGATCGGGACTCCCATGCCGCCGGCGCCTCGGTGCGCAACTTCGGCCATGCCTGCGTCACCGCCCAGTCCGGCGATCTGCTCGAGCTGGCCCGCACGGCCCGCGAGGGCTGGCTGCGGCACAGCGCGCTGGCCGGCTTCTTCGCCGTCGAGTCCGGCGGCCTGGCCGTGGCGCGCAGCTCCGCCGAGCTGGCCGTGCTTGAGGAGTTGGCCGCGGCCCGGAGCGGCGAGGTGGAACTGCTGCCCGCCGCCGCGGTGCACCAGCGTCTGGGCGGCACGGGGGATCCCGCCATTGCCGGCGGCGCCCTGCTGCACAGCGACCTCCGCATGGACCCGCGCCAGGCGGTGGGCAGGCTGGCGCTCTGGCTGGCCACCCAGCCCGGCGTCACTTTCTCCTGGCGCACCGCCTACCAAGGTTCCGACGACGGCGTCGCCCGCACCTCCCGCGGCACCATCCGCGCCGCACACACCCTGGTCTGCGTGGGCCACGATCTGGACTACGTCTACCCGGAGCTGGCCGAGGAGTTCGAGGTCAAGCGCTGCGGACTCCAGATGGCCCTGGTGGAGGCGCCCGGCGGGCGGACCATCAACCAGGCCGTACTGTCGGGCACCTCGATGCTCCGCTACCCCGCCTTCGCCCAGACCGCCGCAGCTACGGCCCTGCGGGCGGACCTGGCCGAGCTCTCCCCCGAGCTGCTGGCCATCGACGCCAACCTGATGTTCACCCAGCGCCCGGACGGCAGCCTGCTGGTGGGCGACAGCCACGTCAGCGCCCCCACCCTTGACCCGTTCCTGGACGAACACACCTCCGCCACCTTGCTGGCGGCCACGGCCACGCTGCTGGGCACCGGCACGCTGGCCGTGCGCCAGCGCTGGCAGGGGATCTACGCTACCTCCGCCCGCCAGAGCTACCTCATTGCAAGCCCCCAGCCGGGCGTCACCGCCGTCACGGTCACCTCGGGGATCGGCATGACCATCTCCTTTGGCCTGGCCCGCAAGACCTTTGACCAGCTCTCCCGCTCCGACGCAGCACCGCTGCAGACCTCCCGCTAGAAGGAATCCCCATGAAGACACCTCCCCGCTTCCTTTCCCTGCTCGCGGCTACCGCCGCCGGCGCCATCCTGCTCACCGGCTGCGGCGGCACCGCCACCGGATCCGCAACCACCGGCGCCAGCACCGGCGCAGCCTCCTCCGATACCGTCACGATCTACAGCGCCGATGGACTCGCCGATTGGTACAAGCCCACGTTTGACGCCTTCACCAAGGAAACCGGCATCAAGGTCGACTACGTCGAGGCCGGTTCCGGCGAGGTGGTCTCCCGCGCCGAGAAGGAGAAGTCCAACCCGCAGGCCGATCTCCTGGTCACCCTGCCGCCCTTCATCCAGAAGGCGGAACAGAGTGGCCTGCTGCAGAAGAGCGGAGTCGACCTTTCGGCCATCCCGGCCAAGGACAAGGCCGCCGACGGCGAGTACGTCTCGCTGGTCAACAACTACGCCGCCATGATCCGCAACACCACCGCCACCCCCAAGCCGGAGGCCTGGACGGACCTGCTCGCCGATTCCCAGCAGGGCAAGATCCAGTACTCCACCCCCGGTCAGGCCGGCGACGGCACGGCCATGCTGATCCTGCTGCAGAAGGTCTACGGCAAGGACGGTGCCATGGACTACCTGAAGAAGCTGCAGAAGAACAACGTCGGCCCGAGTGCCTCGACCGGAAAGCTGGGCCCGAAGGTCTCCAAGGGCGAACTCACCGTGGCCAACAGCGATGTCCAGATGGCACTGGCCTCGATCCAGAACTCCAAGAGCGCCTTTGAGGTCTTCTTCCCCACCAACGACGCCGGCAAGCGCACCACCGTGGCCCTGCCGTATGTGATGGGACTTGCGGCACAGGCACCGCACAAGGCCGGCGCCGAGAAGCTCATGGCCTACCTGCTCTCCACGGACGTCCAGTCCACCGTGTCCTCCGCGGCCCTGGGCCTGCCGGTGCGCAGCGACGTCACCCCCAGCGACGCCAACTTCACCGCCCTGACCAAGCTGATGGACGGTGTCGAGGTCTACCAGCCCGTCTGGGATGACGTGCTGTCCAACCTGGACACCGACATCGCCGCGTACAACGCCGCCACCGGCCAGTAGGACACCGGTGGCCTGCGGACCCGCAGGCCACCGGCAATACCCCGGCCACCAAGCCACCTGAACCCCACCGGACCCACCCGCAATGAAGGAACACCCATGACAACCGCACCCGCCCCCACGGCCGTGCCCGTGCACACCGCGAGCGCCGCGGCGTCTTTCCCGAACGGGAACGGTCCAGACCACGCCCGTCCGGCCGCCGTCGAGCTGCGCAATGTCAGCGTCCGCTACCAAAAGACCACGGCGCTGGCTGATTTCTCGCTGCGGGTGGAGCGTGGGGAAACGGTGGCCTTGCTGGGGCCTTCGGGCTCCGGCAAGTCCACCGCGCTGAAAGCGATTGCCGGCTTCGAGCAGACATGCGCGGGCACAGTGCTTCTCGATGGCAAGGACGTGGGCGGGATCTCGCCGGCCCAGCGTGGCCTGGGTGTGGTGGTGCAGTCCTACGCCCTGTTCCCGCACATGCGGGTGGACGCCAACGTGGCGTACGGCCTCAAGGCGCGCCGGATGCCGCGGGCGCAGATCGCCGAGCGGGTTGCCCAGATGCTTGCCATGGTGGGCATGTCCGCCCACGCCCACAAATATCCCCGCCAGCTCTCCGGCGGGCAGCAGCAGCGCATTGCCATTGCCCGCGCCCTGGCCATCAAGCCCTCCGTGCTTCTGCTGGACGAGCCACTGTCCGCACTGGATGCCCAGCTGCGGGCCGAAATGCTGCTGGAGCTCGCCGCCCTGCGCGCCGAGCTGCCGGAGATCGCCATGGTCTACGTGACGCATGACCAGTCCGAGGCGCTGACTCTGGCGGACCGGATTGCCGTCATGCGCAACAGCCGGCTGGAGGAGATCGGCACGGCGGACCAGCTCTACAACCGCCCCGCCAGCTCCTTCACCGCCAGCTTCCTGGGCGGTGCGGCATTGCTGCCGGCCGTGGTCCAGACGCCGCCGTCGGAGTCCGGCTCGCTGGTCACTGTGGCCGCGGGGCCCCACATGCTCCGGGCTGTGGCGCACCACGCCGCCGGCTTGGGCGAGGTGGTCAATGTGGCCGTGCGCCCGCATGCCTGGCGGGTGGGCCCCGGACAGCCTCTGTCCGACGGCGGGCCGGACAGCACACTGCTGGGCACCAACACTCTTCCGGCCCGGGTTGATTCCGTGCAGTGGCGCGGCGCAGGCTCGCGGCTGCAGGCCGACCTTCTGGGCACCGGACAGCGCGTCACGGTGGACATTCCGCCGCTGGCGCACGTCCCCATACCCGGCGACCTCGTGGTGCTGAGCGTCGATCCGCACAACGCCGTGCTGGTTCCGGCCGAGGGTGCCGCATGAGCGCCCTGATCCTGGACGCGGCGCCGGGTGCAGAACCGGGCACCGGCCCGGCGCACCGGACGCGGCGCGGCCGCAGGACCCGTCCGCCGGCGCGGACACTGCGGGCCTGGCTCTGGATGGCACCGCCGCTGGCCTTTGTGGGCATGTTCTTCCTCTACCCGCTCCTGCAGGTGGCCGCCCAGTCCTTCCTCACCAAGGCGGGCGCTCCCGCCGGGCTGGTCAACTGGGCCACGCAGCTGGGCAGCCCGGCGGTGCACAACGCCATCGGCACCACGTTGAAGATCGCCGGGCTGTCGACGCTGGGCGCCGTCATCGTGGGCACCTTCCTGGCGCTGGCGCTGGCCTTTGTGCCCTTCCGCGGGGCGGGCTTCCTGACCCGGCTGATCGAGACGGTGGTGTCCTTTCCGTCCTTCCTGATCCCGCTGGCCTTCGGCATCCTCTATGGCCGCACCGGTGTGGTGAACTCGGTGCTGGAATCGGTGCTCCCCGGTGGTCCGGTGCTCAACTTCGTCAACGACGTCCCCGGGGTGGTGCTCGCGGAAATTGCCTTCTACACACCGTTTGTGGTGCGCCCGCTGCTGGCGGTCTTCTCGCAGCTGCCGCGGGACCTCATCGACGTTGCCGGCTCGCTGGGCAGCGGACCGCTGGCCATTGTCCGCACGATCATCTTCCCCGCCCTGGCCGCGGCAACGGGCCTGACGTTCCTGCTGACCATGAACGAGTTCGGCATCATCCTCTTCACCGGTGCCAAGGGCGTGATGACGCTGCCGATGATGATCTACGCCAAGAGCATCGTCACCTTTGACTTCCCCGCCGCGGCGGTGGTCGCCTGCCTGCAGGTGGCCCTGTCCCTGTCCGTCTACGCCGCCTACCGCGCGGCCGTCAAGAAGCTCTCCGGAGACCGCCATGCTGCTGCACACTAAAACCGCCAAAGCCACCGTCTGGGCGCTTGTGGCCATCACCGTGGCACTGCTGATTGGCGCACCGCTGGTGGTGACGGTGCTGGCCGCCTTTGCCGGCAGCTGGAACTCGGCGCTTCCCTCGGACCCCACGCTCGAGCATGTGGCCGGCGCCTTCGCGCAGGACAATCTGGCCAGTCTGCTGGTGAGCCTGCAGACGGCCACGCTGGCCAGCCTTACCGCCGTCGTGGTCGGCACATGGGCCGCCCTTGCCGCCGCCTCGGCACCGATCCGGGTGGCCAAGGTGGCCGACGCCGTTTTCCACCTGCCCGCGGCCGTGCCGTCCGTCGTCGTCGGCCTGAGCCTGCTCAGCGCCTTCTCCAAGGCCCCGCTGCTGCTCAACGGAACCGTGGCCATCGTGGTGCTGGCCCAGACGCTGCTGGTGCTGGCATTCGCCTACAACACCGTCTCCGCCGCGGCGGCCGGCGCGGATCCGCTGCTGCCGCTGGCGGCCTCCAGCCTGGGTGCGGGGCGGTTGCGCGTGCTGTTGACCGTCCGGCTGCCCGTGCTGCTGCCCTCCATTGCGGCGGCCACGGGGCTGGCGCTGGCGCTGTGCATGGGCGAGCTCGGCGCTACGGTAATGGTCTATCCGGCCAGCTGGCGCACGCTGCCGGTGACCATCTTTGCCCTGGTGGACCGCGGCTCACTGTTCGACGCCGCGGCCAACACCCTGGTGCTCATGGCCGTGACGGTGGCCGTGCTGGCCGCCATCGCTGCCTTCCGCGGCAAGGCCCGCGTCCGCTGACGTTCTCCCCCTCTCCAACCCGACAAGAACCTGAAACGGACCACCATGAAAAATGAAAGAGACCGCAGAGCACTGTTGTGGCGACGGCCGGTGGTGGTCATTGCCACCGTTACCGCCCTGGCCCTTGGCGGCGCCGCGGCCACGGCCGCCATCGCCCTGAACCAACATGCCGGCCCGCAGGCCGACGGAACGGCCTTCACCCCCATCGGCTGGAAGGTAACACCGGCAGGCGACCAAAAGCCCGCCGGATTCTTCCCGGCCAATGCCGTGCTGTCGCCCAACGGCAAGGTTTTGTTGGTGCCCAACATCGTGAAGAATTCCAACAACAAGCAAACCGTCCAGGTCATCGAAGCCAGGGACGGAGACGTGCTCCAGGAGCTTGAACTGGACAACGCCAACACCACCGTTCCGCAGGGCGTCGCACCGGGCCTGGTATTCAGCCACGACGGCAAGCATGTCTACCTGGCGACGGCCAACAAGGATGCCATCCTGGTCCTGGATTGGGATGCGGCCGGCCAAAAGCTGTCCATCAACCGCTCGCTCAAGCTGCCGGCTGGAAGCTACCCGCAGACCGTTGCCATTTCCACCGATGACGCCACGGTGTACGCCACCGGGCAGCTCTCCCGGAAGCTGATCGCCGTCGACGTCGCCACGGGCCAGACCGCCAGCAAGCCGGTGGGCTCCTACCCCTACGGCGTGGTCCTCTCCCCCGATGGCAAAACCGCCTACGTCAGCAACCAGGGCGGCAACACATTGTCGGTGTTCTCGGTTGACGGACTGACCCTCACGGCCGGACCGGACATCACCGTGGGCACGCACCCGAATGCCCTGCTCGTAGACAAGACCGCCAACCGGCTCTTCGTGTCCAACGGGGACAGCGACAACGTCTCTGTTGTCGACCCCACCACCAACACCGTCTCCGCCACCATTTCGGTGGCACCGTACAAGGACGCGCCCGGTGGAACCCAGCCCACCAATCTGGCCCTGTCGGCAGATGCCAAAACGCTGTACGTGACGGCCGCCGGCAACAATGACGTCACAGTGGTGGATCTGTCCGATAAGAAGAACCTCGGCACGGTTACGGGTCTCATCCCCACCGGCTGGTACCCCACGGGAGTCCAGCCGAGCAGCGACGGCAAGAAGCTGCTCATCACCAGCGCGAAGGGCCTGGGAACCGGCCCGAACAAGGGCACCGACCCGACCAACCCCAACAACCACCCCTACATTGAACGGCAGCTCAAAGGCTACGTCTCGCTGGTGGATGTGCCCAACAAGGGCCAGCTGGCCAAATACACCGACCAGGTCCGTTCCAACAACGGCTTCCCGCAGTCCGGCAATGGCAATGGCAATGGCCAAGATGGGCAGCACGGGAACAACGGCAACAATGGCGACCAGCAGTCGCAGGTTGTCCCCCGCCGCCCGGGAGACCCGTCGCCGATCAAGCACGTCATCTACGTGGTCAAGGAAAACCGAACCTACGACCAGGTCTTCGGCGACATGGGCAAGGCCAACGGCGATCCGTCGCTGGCCATCTTCGGCAAGGACGTCACCCCCAACCACCACAAGCTGGCCGACCAGTTCGTGACATTGGACAACTTCTACGCCAACGGCGAGGTCAGCCAAAATGGCTGGCAGTGGGCCACCCAGGCCAGCTCCAATGCCTACAATGAAACCGCCACGGCACAGGGCTACGCTGGAAACGGCTCCCAGTACGACTCCGAGGGCTACCACCCGGACATTGCCGCCGCCGGCCCGGACCCGGCACACGCCTACCTCTGGGACAAACTGGCCCAGAACAACATTTCTTTCCGCAACTACGGCCAATTTGTCGTGCCGTCGGGCTACATCGGCGCCAGCGAGCCGGTCAAATGCGCGGCTGGAAGTTTCTGCGCGCACGACCCCCTGCTGGATGCCAACACCGCACACAACTTCCCGTGGTTCGACATGGGCGTCAGCGACCAGCACCGCTTCCACCTCTGGAACGCCGAGTTCGCTCAGTACCAGGCAAAGGGCAACCTGCCGGCCATGCAATTCATTGACCTGCCCCGCGACCACACCGCCGGCGGCGGTACGGCCAAGCAGTTGGTGGCCGACAATGACCTGGCCCTGGGCAAGATCGTTGACACCGTGTCGCATTCCCAGTTCTGGAAGGACACGGCCATCTTTGTGGTCGAGGACGACGCCCAGAACGGGCCGGACCACGTGGACGCCCACCGGACGGTTGCCGAGGTCATCAGCCCCTACACCCAGACCGGTTCCGTGGACTCCCACTTCTACAGCCAGGTCTCCGCGCTGCGGACCATGGAGCTCTTCCTCGGCGTCAGCCCCATGTCCCAGTACGATGCCGCTGCGCTGCCCATGATCTACTCGTTCACCAACAAGCCCAACTTCGCCCCCTACGACGCCGTTTCGGCCCCGACGGTGGCCGCCTCCATGTCCAGCACAGTGGTCAAGCCGGGGCAGCAGGTCACGGTCAACGGCATGGTGTCCAACACGGGCACCGGCGCTCTGACAGGTGTCGAGGCGACGCTCAAGGCTCCGGACGGGTGGACCGTCGCATCCTCCTCGGGCACCAAGCCGGACTCCATCGCCGCGGGAGCCAGCGCCAAGGCAACCTGGACCCTCAACGTCCCGGCAACTGCCGCCACCGGGCAGCAGCTGCTGACCGTCCAGGCCAGCTATTCCATCAACGGCCGCATGAACGCTTCGCAGCAGGCGACCATTGCCGCCGTCGTCCCTGACCCGCGCACCGCCACCATTGCGCAGGCGTTCGTGGCCAACTACTCAAGCAACACGGTTTCAGCGGTGGATCTGACCACCGGGAAATCGATGGCCGAAATCCCCGTCGGCGCCGCGCCGGGTGCGCTGGTCGTGACCCCGGACAAGACCAAGGTGTTTGTCGCCAACCAGAATGCCAACAGCATCACGGAAATCGACGTCGCCTCCGATGCCGTGCTGGCCACCATCCCCACGGGCAAGGTGCCAGACGGGCTGGCCGTGAGCCCGGACAGCAAGACGCTGTGGGTCACCGACAACGGCGAGAAGGCCGTCCAGTCGATCGACATCGCCACGGCCACCGCATCGGCGCCCATTGCGGTGGGCAACGGCCCCGGCGCTGTCGCCATCAGCCCCGATGGCGCCACCGTCTACGTGGGCAGCTCCACGGACCACACCATCACACCCATCAGCACGGGAACCAGGACCGTGGGCACGCCCATCAACGTGGGCATGCGGACCTCCGGGCTGACCATGACGCACGACGGCGCCGCCCTCCTGGTGCGCGACGGCGGCACGGACACGGTGAGCCGGCTGGATCTGGCCAGCCAGGCCATGGGCCCTGCCATCCATGCGGGAAAGTCCACCTTTGACCAGGCCCTCTCCCCCGACGGCAACACCTTGTACCTGGCGGATTCGGGCAGCAACACCGTGACGCCTGTAGACCTGGCCACCGGTACGGCGAAGCCGGCCCTGACGGCGGGCGCCACCGTGACGAGCGTGGCCGTCTCCCCGGATGGAAGCATGGTCTACGCGACAGCCGCCGGGACCAACCAACTGATCCCGATCTCGGTGGCCACCGGCCAGGCATCCGAGCCCGTCAAGGTGGGCAGTTTCCCGACCGCCGTGGTCTACGCGGCACCCGTGGGTGGGGCGGCTGCCACGGTGGCCGCACCGGCCGCACCCGTGACCCAGTCCAGCCCCAGCCTGCTGCCGGCAGTGAACAGGTCCCTGGTCATGAGCCAGGCCGATATGTCAGGGCATCCCGACGCGGCCGGTGCTGACTCGCTGAACGAGGAACTGTGGAAGGCCGTCCGCGGCCAGGACAGCCAGATGCCCGCACCGCAGCACAACCTCTACGGCAACCTGCAGACCGTTGACGCGGACGGGTACCTGATCGAGGAGCGCGAATAGGCAAAAAGTGCCCGGAAGCAGCAAAACCACTGCTTCCGGGCACTTTTGGTGCCACCTCGCGGCAGCCCGCACCTGCGGCGGACGCCGAGCGTGCGGGCCTTGGGACAAGGTAGGTCAGCGGGCGCGCTGGACCCGCTTCTCGTCCCAGACGGGCTCGGAGTTCTCGTACACCTTGCCGTCGGAGCCGAAGACGAAGAACCTGTCGAAGCCGCGGGCAAACCAGCGGTCGTGGGTCACGGCCAGCACGGTGCCCTCGAAGGCGTCGATCGCCTTCTCCAGCGCCTCGGCCGAGTGCAGGTCCAGGTTGTCGGTGGGCTCATCGAGCAGGAGCAGCGTGGCGCCGGAGAGCTCCAGCAGCAGGATCTGGAAACGTGCCTGCTGCCCGCCGGAGAGGGAGTCGTACTTCTGCTCGGAGCTGGAGGCCAGCCCGTAGCGGTCCAGCGCACCGGCGGCAGCCTCACGGCCCAGGCCCGAGCGGTGCTCGTCGCCGCGGTGCAGGATGTCCAGCAGCGCCCGGCCCAGCAGGTCGGGGCGCGCATGCGTCTGGGCGAAGAAGCCGGGGCGGATGCGTGCGCCCAGCTTCACCGAGCCGGTGTGCGGGACGTGGGCAATCTCCACCTCGGAGACCGGCTCATGTTCCTTGTCCGGGTCCGATCCACCGGCGGCCAGCAGGCGCAGGAAGTGGGACTTCCCGGAGCCGTTGGAGCCCAGCACGGCCACCCTGTCGCCAAACCAGATCTCGGCGTCGAACGGCTTCATCAGCCCGGTGAGTTCCAGCTTCTGCGCCACGATGGCGCGCTTGGCCGTGCGCCCGCCCTTGAGCCGCATCTTCACGTTCTGCTCGATGGGCAGCGCCTCGGGCGGCCCGGCCTCGAGGAACTTGGCCAGCCGCGTCTGGGCGGCCTGGTACCGGTTGGCCATGTCGGAGCGGAACGCGGCCTTGTTCTTGTACATGTTCACCAGCTCCTTGAGCTTGATGTGCTCCTCGTCCCAGCGCCGGCGCAGCTCCTCGAAGCGGGCGTTGCGGTCCGCGCGGGCTTGGATGTAGGACTCAAAGGCGCCGCCGTGCGTCCAGCTGGAGGCGCCGTTGATGCCCGGCTCCAGGGTCACAATGCGGTCGGCGGCGTTGGCCAGCAGCTCACGGTCGTGGCTGACGAACAGCACGGACTTGTCGCTGGCGGCCAGCTTGGCCTCGAGCCAGCGCTTGCCGGGCACGTCAAGGTAGTTGTCCGGCTCGTCCAGCAGCAGGATCTCGTCCGGGCCGCTGAAGAGGGCCTCCAGGACCAGGCGCTTCTGCTCGCCGCCGCTGAGCGTGGAGGCCTTGCGGTGCTGCGCCTTGTAGAAGTCCACGCCCATCGCGGCCATGGTGACCTCGTCCCAGGTGGTCTCCATCTCGTAGCCGCCGGCGTCGCCCCAATCGGCAATCGCCTGGGCGTACGCCATCTGGGTGGGCTCGTCGTCGTGCTCCAGCATGGCCAGCTCCGCGGCGTCGACGGCGGCACCGGCGGCGGCCACCCCGGGCGAGGCCACGGACAGCAGCAGCTCGCGCACGGTGGTCTCATCGCGCACCTGGCCCACGAACTGGCGCATCACGCCCATGTTGCCCGAGCGCGACACCACGCCCTCGTCCGCGGAAATGTCGCCGCAGATGATGCGCAGCAGGGTGGTCTTGCCTGTTCCATTGGGCCCGATCAGCGCGGTCTTGGCGCCGTCGGCCACACGGAAGTTCACCCCGTTCAGCAGCTGCCGGCCGTCGGAGAGGTGATAGTCAATGTTCGCTACGTCGATATGTCCCACACGCCAATCCTCCCATCCGGGCCGCCCTTCGCGGGAACGGCCGGAGAACGACGGCGGCGCAACCGCCCCACGGTCGAGGCACCGGCTAGGGCTTCGGCGTCCCGGTCGGGGTGCTTGTTGGAGTGCCTGTTGCTGTGCTTGTTGCGCCCGGCGACGCCGTGGGGCTGGGTGTGGCCGTCGGTTTGGGACTCGGTGTGGGCTTTACTGTTGCAGTGGGGGTCGGGGTGGCCGACGGCGACGGTGTTGGTGTCGGAGTCGGCGTCGGTGTGGGCGTGGGTGTCGGAGTCGGCGTCGGTGTGGGCGTGGGTGTCGCGGCCGGCTTGGACGGCGTGGGCGTTGCCGTCGGCTTGGACGTCATAGTCGGCGTCGCGGTCGGCGTGGGCGTCGCGGTCGGCTGGGGAGTCGGCTTGGGGCTGGGCGACGGCGTTGCCGTGGGCGTCGTCGTCGGCGTCTCGGCCGGCACGGGGAAGAGGAGATCCCGATCCCTCGCCGCCTGCGGATCGACCAGCGTGAAGTACATCGATTTTCCGGTGACCTCGGTCAGGGCCGTCCGCAGGAGCACCGTCCCCACGCCCGGATTGAGTGCGCTGATCATCTTGCCGTCGCCCACATACAGTCCCACGTGGGACCAGTGGTTGGGACCGTCGGTGTTCTGCACCACCAGGTCCCCGGGCTGCGGGGTGGAGGTGGGCACCATGGCCTCCCACTGCTCGGTGCGGGGCAATTGCAGCCCGGCCTGCCGGTAGGCCCACTGCACAAAACCGGAGCAGTCCCACCCGTTCTGGTAGCTGGTGCCACCCCAGACATAGGGATGCCCCAAGCCTTCGTAGGCGGCCTTGATGATGGCTGCCTGGACGGTGGCTGACATGGTGCCCACCACGCCTGGCACGCTGCCGGGGTCCGGGAAGGTCGCGGCGGGCGGTTTGGCCTGGGACTGGGCCATCACCCACACGCTGGCAAAGCCGATCTTGGTGTTCGCTGGAGTCATCGGCTGCGACACGGTCCAGGGTTCAACCCCGGCGATCGGTCCGGCGGCAAGCACCAGCGGCGTGGCCGTGCCGGACTGGGCAAACGCCGTCGCTGTAAAGAATCCTGCACCCGACAACACGGCACACACCGCCGCCATCGCCACTTGATAGCCCTTTCCGGGCGTTGCCGGATCCTTCACAAGGAGACCTCCTGTTACGGCATGTGCAGTTGTTCAGAGGGTACGCGCGACATCGGCTGGCCGACAGGGCCAGCCAATTAATACAAAGGGGTCGAATTAAAAGCCCGCGGTGGTGACGGGCACTTTGGACTGGATTTCCTCGCCGTCGGCGTGGCTGTACGCCGTCACGATCCGCCCGCGGCCCAGACCGCTGATGGAGGACGCCGGGAAGCTGGCCCGCACCCTTGTCCCGTCACTGTGGACGAAGGACTTGTCGTGGTGTTCCTGGTCCACCTGCTCATGGTTGAAGGTGGAAAAGTCCACCACGTCGCCGTCGATGAACTCGATGGACAGCCGGCGCTGGTGGGAATAGTCCGAGCTGGCGGCCACCACACCCAGCAGGTAGCTCCCATGGTTGGGCAGGGGTTTGTCAAGCACAAATTCCACTCGAATGACATCGCCGGATTCCTCGGCGCTAACCTCTGTCAGTTGCGCTACGCCCATGGCCGCAGTCCCTTCGTTGGAGTCGCTATTGGGAGCGTAGCACCGGGGGCGGCGGTGCGCAGCGGCTGCGGAGAATTCATTTTTACCGCTACCGTCCGCCGGTCCGGATGATCCGACGGGCGGTGGCCGCCGCGATGGCGGCCGTCCGGTTGTCCACTCCCAGCTTCGCGAAGATGTGGACCAAATGCGTTTTCACCGTGGCTTCGGAAATGAACAGCGCGCGGGCAATGGCCCGGTTGGTCATGCCGGTGGCCAGCAGCTCCACCAGCTCCACCTCGCGGGCCGACAGCGCCGGTTCCGGGTTGCGGATGCGGCCCATCAGCCGTGCCGCCACTTCCGGCGACAGCGCGGTCTGGCCGGCGGCTGCCGACGCGACGGCCGCGCGGATCTGCTCCGGCGGGGCATCCTTGAGCATGTAGCCGCTGGCCCCGGCCTCCACCGCCGCCAGAATGTCCGCATCGGTGTCGTAGGTGGTGAGGATGAGCACCGGCGGCGGGGACGCCAGGTCCTTGATCCGGGCCGTGGCGCTCACGCCGTCGAGCCCGGCGCCCATCTGCAAGTCCATCAGCACCACGTCCACCGGCTCGCCCAGCAGCCGCAGCCGCTCGATTTCCGCCACGGCGGCGGCACCCTCCGCGGCCTCGGCCACCACCGCCATGCCCTCGAATCCGGCGAGCATGGCGCGCAGCCCGGCCCGGACCACGGGGTGGTCGTCCACCAGCAGAATGCGGATCTCAGCCACGGTCTTCCGCGCCTTCGGTCCCGGACGGACCGGCCTCCAGCGGCAGCCGGATGGCCACCACCGTCCCCTCGCCGGGCGCCGATTCAATCGCCAGCGACCCCTGCTGGGCCGACACCCGCTCGCGCAGGGAGCGCAGCCCAAAGCCGCTGCCGTCCCCTGCTCCGGGCCCGTCGCCGATCGTCCCGCCAGCGGTCCCCAATGGCTCAAAGCCCACGCCGTCGTCGTAGATGTCAAGGGTCACCTCGGTGTCCAGGAAGCCCAGGGTGACGACGGCGGTGCTGGCCTGCGCGTGCACCCACACATTGGCCAGGCTGGCCTGGGCGGCCCGCAGCAGCATCACCTGATACGGCTGCGGCAGCTCCACCGGGGCACCCGCCAACGCAAACCTGCAGCGCAGGCCCACCCCCCGTGCGGCCGCCTCCAGCTCAGTCTTCGAGCACAGCCGGCGCAGGCTTTCCACCAGCGGATTGACCACGGAAGCGGCCGGGGCCACCGCAGCGGGCTTTGCCGGAGCGGGTTCCGCAGCGGCCGGCTCTGCCGCGGACTCCTCCGGTGCGGGCTTCACACCGGTTTCCGCCTCCGCACCAGTTTCCGCCTCCGGGCCGCCGCCGTCGGCCTCCAGCAGCGGGGACGAGAGCCCGCGGACGAAGTTGCGTGCCTCGGCCAGGTTTTCGCTGGCCGTGCGGCGGACCATCACCAGCGACTCCACAGCCGAGCCGATGTCGCCGCCGGCGAGGGACTTTTCCGCCGCCCGGGACACCAGCACGATGGACGAAAAGCCCTGGGCCAGGGTGTCGTGGATTTCCCGGGCGAGGCGGGCCCGCTCGGCCAGCACGCCGGCCTCGTGCTGGCTGGCGGCCAGTTCCGAGCGGGTGCGCCGCAGCTCCTCCGCGGCCAGCCGGTGGCCCTCGCTCTCGCGGTACAGGAGCTTGTAGGCCTGGCTGGTCACCACGGCAAAGGCCGCGCCCAGGACGGGGCCCACGACGGCGGCCGTTTCAGGCAGTGCGGTGCCGCTGGCACTCCACTGCGCCCACACCACCGCAGCGGTCATCAGCGCCACCACCATCAGGGCGACCCAGCGCTGGAGCAAGTGCAGGATCAGGAAGAAGAGCGGAAAGGCCAGCCAGGAGAACTCGGCGTGCCCGGCCAGCAGCAGGCCCCAGAGGAGAACCACGGCTGCCACCCAGGGCACGGCGTAGCGCGATGGGTCCAGTGCGCTGCGTCCGGAGGCGAAGCGCTTTTCCGCCACGGTGCCAAGCAGATACACCGTGGCCAGGGCCAGCGCGCCGGCCACCAGGAGGTAGCGCTCCGGGCGCATCAGGCCGCCGGAGAGCAGGCGCACCAGGGCCACCGCCAACAACACGGCGAACCCCACGTGCAAGGTCACGCGCAGGAACCGCAGGATGGCGGCGCTGGTGGTCGGGGGTTGATCCAGGGCAGACATGCCACCAGCTTAGGTGCCCCGCCACCCTGCCGGGTCAACCAAACGGTTGATCCGGGCGTCAACCACCCGGATCCCGGGGACCATCCTCTCCCCCGATTCCCCGCGGGGGCTTTGGCGGAAGAGTGGAAACATGCCCCGCTCCACCCATCCGGGGCCCGCCACCGGCCCCTTCCGGGACCACTGCAGAAAGAGGAAACCACCATGTTCCTGGCCCTCCGCGACATCCGTTTTGCCAAGGGGCGCTTTGCGCTCATGGGTGGGGTGGTCGCCCTGATCTCACTGCTGCTGGTGCTGCTCTCCGGCCTCACCGCAGGCCTGGGCAACCAGTCCACCTCCGCCCTTGCCGGGCTGGGTGCGCCCTCCGGCCGGGCGGTGGACATCATCGCCTTTGGCGCCCCGGGGGCCATCGACGCCAAGGCCTCCTTCACCGAAAGCGAGGCCACGGCCGCCCAGGTGCAGGCCTGGGCCGCGGCCGACGGCGTCGCCTCCGCCACGCCGCTGGGCATCAGCCAGACCCGTTTCCAGGGCGTGGGTGAGACCAAGGGGACGGCCAATGTTGCGGTCTTTGGCGTTGCCCCCGGCGGTGGTCTGGCCCCGGGGCCGATGGCGGACGGCTCAGCCCTGGTTCCGGCCTCCATTGCCGCGGAGCTCGGCCTGTCTGCCGGGGACCTGGCCACGGTGGGTGGCCGGGAGCTGCGCATCGGCGCCGTCGTCGAAGACCAGTGGTACTCCCACACCCCGGTGGTCTGGACCTCGCTGGCCGACTGGTCGGCGCTGGCCCACCTCACCGATCCGGCCCAGGTGGGCACGGTGGTGGCCGTGACCTACGACGGCGGCGCCGTGGACACGGAGGCGGCCAACCAGAGCGCGCACACCGTGAGCACCAGCCGGACGGGATCGTTCCAGGCCCTGGGCGGCTACAAGAGCGAGAACGGCTCGTTGTTGATGATGCAGGGCTTCCTCTATGGCATCTCCGCCCTGGTGATCGTGGCCTTCCTGACGGTCTGGACCGTCCAGCGCACCCGCGACATCGCTGTGCTCAAGGCGATGGGCGCGGCGCCCGGCTACCTGCTGCGCGACGCCCTCACCCAGGCCGCGCTGGTGCTGCTGGCCGGAGCCCTGGCCGGAGGGTTGGTGGGCATGGTGGGCGGTTTCTTCGCCGCCCAGGCCGCCCCCTTCCTGCTGACGCCAGCAACGGTGCTGGTGCCCGTGTTGGGCATCGTGGCCCTGGGCCTGGCCGGCGCCGCGCTGGCCGTCCGCCGCGTCACCCGGGTCGATCCCCTGCTGGCCCTTGGCGGCAGCTGACCCGGCACCCCGCCGGCCGAACCACCCCGCCGGCCGAACCACCCCGCCGGCCGAACCACCCCGCCGGCCGAGCCGCCCCGCTGGTCGAGCCTGTCGAGACCCCCGCCCCACACCACCAAAGGACCCCATGAACAGCACCGCAGCCCTCTCCCTCGTCAACACCACCCTGGACTACCCCGACGGCGCCGGCACCGTCACGGCCCTGGACAACGTCAGCCTCTGCGTCGAAGCCGGCCAGTTCCTGTCCCTGGTGGGCCCCTCCGGCTCCGGGAAGTCCAGCCTGCTGGCCACCGCCGCCACGCTGGTCCGCCCCACCGGCGGCCTGGTCCTCATCGACGGAACGGACACCTCGGCTCTGGCCGAGAAGGAGCGCACCGCCCTGCGCCGGGAGAAGATCGGCATCATCTTCCAGCAGCCCAACCTGCTCCCGGCACTGACCGCCGCCGAGCAGCTGGTGATTGCCGACCACCTGCGCGGCAGGGCGCTGCGTGCGGCCCGCGGCAAGGCCGCCGAGCTGCTCGACGTCGTCGGACTGGGGGCGGAGGCCCACAAGCGCCCGCACCAGCTCTCCGGCGGCCAGCGCCAGCGCGTCAACATCGCCCGCGCGCTGATGGGGCGGCCCACCGTGCTGCTGGTGGACGAGCCCACCGCAGCCCTGGACCACGAACGCAGCGAGGCCATCGTCCGGCTGCTGCGCCGCATCACCGACGAGTTCTCGGTGGCCACCGTCATGGTCACCCACGACACCGAATTTGTCCCGCTGACCGACGCCGTCGCCACCATGCGCGACGGCAGGCTCACCGCCGCCATCCCGTCCATCCACTGAGTCATCTAGGGCGCAGTTATCGTTCATTCCGGCACCGGAATGAACGATAACTGCGCCCTAGTTGGGCCGGCCGGAGAGGATTGCCTCGTCCCGGGCCTCGTCATAGCTATCCCGGGCGGTGAGCATGGCTGCCACATTGGACTCGGCCCAGGCGCGCAGCGCGGCCAGCGGCTCCAGCAGCGTATGGCCCAGCGGCGTGAGTTCATAGTCGACGCGCGGGGGCACCTGGGCAAAGACCGTCCGCTTGAGCAGTCCGTCCCGTTCCAGTGCGCGCAGCGTCTGGGTGAGCACCTTCGGCGTCACCACGGAGACCATGCCGCGGAGCTCGGAAAAACGCAGCGGCCCGTCGGCCAGCACCTGGATCACCAGCGACGCCCACTTGTCGCCGATGCGGGCAAAGACCACGCGGGACGGGCAGGCCGGGTCGAAGATGTTGGCCGGGACGCTGATGGTATCCATTGGGTAAGTATATTCCGTTGCGGCCATCAGTTTCCAAAAGATACTCTAGGAGCAGCAAGCAGCTAAGACCACAGAACTCAAGGGAGTCCACCATGAAGATTGCAGTATTCGGCGCCACGGGAATGGTCGGTTCGCAGATCACGGCAGAGGCCCTGCGCCGCGGCCACGAGGTCACGGCAGTGTCCCGCAGCGGTTCCGCCGTCGAGGGTGCCACCGCCTTGGCGGCCCAGCTGGGCGACGCCGCGGCCGTCGCCGCCGTCGCCGCGGCGCACGACGCCGTCGTGCTGGCCACCGGTCCCAGCCGCACCGGCGGCGACCACCAGGTCTGGCTCAACGACATGGCCACCGCCGTGGGCGCCGTCGGCGGTACCCGCGTGTTCGTGGTGGGCGGCGCCGGCGCGCTGACCATCAACGGCACCCGCCTGGTGGACCTCCCGGACTTCCCCGAGGCCTACAAGCCCGAGGCGCTGACCATGGCCGCCCTGTACGACACCGTCAAGGCCGCCCCGGAGTCGGTCGACTGGACCATGCAGGCTCCGGCCCCGGCCATCTTCCCGGGCGAGCGCACCGGCAGCTACAAGCTGGGCACCGATTCCCCGGCCGGCGAGAGCATCACCACGTCGGACTTTGCCGTGGCCGCCCTCGACGAGCTGGAGACCCCGGCGCACCGCCGGTCCCGCTACACCGTCGCCAACTAGCCACGGACTGCCGGCCGGCCGCCGGCCGCCGCCACAGGCAGCGGATCAGGACTCCGGCGCCCCGTACCCCAGGTGCGGGGCGCCGAGTCCGAACACGTCCTTCAGCGCGCTTTGCGCGGCATACCAGCCACAGAGCCCATGCACGGCCGGCCCCGGCGGGGTCGAGGACGAGCACAGGTACACGCCCTCGGCCGGGGTCTTCCACGGTTGGGTGGAGACCACCGGCCGTTTGAGCAGCTGGCGCAAGGTGACCGCCCCCGAGCTGAAGTCCCCGCCGATGTAGTTCGGGTTGTACCGCCCGTACTCGTCGGCCGTAATGGTGTTCGTGGCCAGGATGACGTCGCGGAAGCCGGGCGCAAACCGCTCGATCTGCCGGGTGACGGCCTCGGCCCTGTCCACGGTGGAGCCCGCCGGCACATGCGTGTAGGACCAGAGCACGGCCGAGCCCGACGGCGCCCGGCCCGGGTCCAGCGGCGACGGCTGGCTCACCAACACGTATGGATTGGTGGGGTGCTTCCCCGCCGCCACCTCCGCCTCGGAGCGCGCCAGTGCGGCCCGGCTGCCGCCCAGATGCAGCGTCGGGGCGTTGGCCAGCTCGGGATGGGTCCATGGCACCGGCCCGGAGAGCGCAAAATCGACCTTGCAGGCGCCGTTTCCATATTTGAACCCGGCCAGCCTGCGCAGGTACGCCGCCGGGAGTTCCGGGCCCGCCAGCTCCGCCAGGGCGGCCGCCGAGACATCCAGCAGGATGGCCCTCGCCCCCGTCTCGGCCCGCACCTCGGCCGTGCTGGCCACCATCCGCTCCAGCACGATGTCCCCGCCGTGCGCCAGCAAATCCTCGGCCATGGCGTCGGCGATGGCCTGCGAGCCGCCCGCCGGCACCGGCCAGCCGCGCGCGTGCGCATGCGCCCCCAGCAGCATCCCGGCGCCGGCGGTGGAAAGCCGGGGCATCCGGCCCAGCGAATGTGCATCCACGCCGGCCACCATGGCCGGCGCCACGTCCCCGCGGAAGCGCACGTTCCACAGCGGCGATCCCTGTTCCAGCGTGCGCAGCCCGTAGACCAGCGCCGCCAGCGGGTCCCGCGGCATCCGCAGCAGCTGGTGCGAGGTGAAGTCGGTGATGCCGTCCAGCATCCGCACCAGCGGCGCGTACAGGCCGCGGTAGGCCGCGCCATCGCGCCCGAGGGCCGCCGCCGTGCGGTCCAGGTCGCGGTAGGCGATGCCGGCCCGGCCGCCGTCGAGCGGGTGCGCATAGGAGATCTCCGGCACCCGCATCTGCACGCGCTTTTCCAGCTCAAAGGCTTGGAAGAACGGCGAGGCCAGCGCCATCGGGTGCACCGCGGAGCAGACGTCATGCAGGAAGCCGGGCAGCGTCAACGCGGAGCTGCGTGCCCCGCCACCGACCGTCGGCGCCTGTTCGTAGACGCGCACCTTCAACCCGGCGCGGGCCAGGGTGAGCGCTGCGGCCAGGCCGTTGGGCCCGGCACCGACGACGACGGCGTCGTGCGTGCTAGCCAGCGGAGCCATCGCCTTGCCGTTTGGACCGGGCCAGCCGGCCCAAACGGCCCAAACGGCCCAGCTGCCCCGGAACGGCTGCCACCGCGGCCACGACCTTCCGCACGGCGCCGGGCCCCTGCCGGCGCACGCGCAGCGCCGCGGACAGCAGCGCATACTGCGTCCGCTTCAGCGGCACGTCGAAGGTGGTGGGCAGCACCACCACGTTCTTGGAGAAATTGCGCTTGAAGGTGGTCACGTTCGCCAGCGATGGGTAGGTCTCTGAGACGATGCCGGTCAGGCCGCAGCTGTGGTTGCCGCGCTCCTTGAGCATTTTGAAGCTTTCCCACAGCAGCAGGTAGGGGGCAAACACCGCCCGCGCCGCCGCGGAGCTCGCGGCAAAGTAGTAGACGGAGTAGCCGCGGTATTCGGTGGTGATCAGCCAGCTGACGGGCACGCCTTCGTGGTAGGCCACCAGCAGCTCCGTGCACTCGTCCAGGGACGCCAGCAGCATCCGGTAGTAGTCGGAGCTGAACGAGGCGAAGCCATCGCGGGCGGCGGTCTCGGCCATGATCGGGTACAGCGCCGTGCTGAACAGCTCCAGCCGCTCGCTGCGATCGATGGTGCGGATCTCGACGCCGGCCCGGGTGGCCTTGCGGATGCTTTGCCGGGCGTTGGGCCGGAAGCTGGCCAGCAGTTCCTTCTCGTCCAACGTCAGGTCAACCACAATCTCGCGGTCGTACCAGCCCGGTTCCAGCGCCGTGGCGATGGGCACTGGATTCAGTGCCGACGCCGGATGCTCCACCTGCAGCCGGACAAACACCGGATCCACCCGCGCGTCGGAGGCAAATTGGGCCTTCACGGTAGCCAGGAACCGGGCCTCGGCCGCCGGAGTGCGCGGGACGAAGAACACCGGGCCGTTCACCACCACCATGGACTCGCGCAGCCGGCGCGTGGAGTGCAGGTAGGCGGCCAGCGCCACCAGCCCGTCGCCGGGCAGGGAATCGTCAAAGTAGGCGAAGATGCCCAGCGGCTTCCGCCCGGAGTCCCGCTCGAAGGCGGCCCACTGCGGTGTCTGCTCCAGCGGCACCACCGTGCCGGGGTGTGCCTCCACCAGCTCGTCAAAGCGGGCCGGGGTCAGTTCTTCGTGGCGGTAGGGCACGGCATTCACTTAGGGATGTTCTCCTTGCGCGGGGCTGGCGGCGGATTCGTTGTCGCCCGCATTCAAGGGTAGCCGAGCCTCGGGGGCGTGCCCGGAGTGCCGGCCCGGCCGCAGGGCCAGCACGTCCGGGGCAAACTCCAACACCCCGCCCTGCGGATCGTCGGCGCCGGCCCGGCGCACCACGTCAAAGTCCGGACGCAGGATGTCGCGGACCACCACGCCCATGACGGCAATGGTCGCCAACCCGTAGGCCAGCGCGGCCAGCACAAAGTACGGCATGTCGATGGAGTGCTGGGCATTGCCGTCGCCGCGTTCCAGACCCTGGAAGAGCAGCAGCGCCAGGTAGTGCAGCACGGCCGCCAGCTGCCAGAGCAGCATGGTGCGCCACTTCGGGTGGGCCAGCGCCAGCAGTGGCAACAGCCAGAGCGCCTGTTCCGGCGCGGCATGCTTGTCCGTCAGCGTGTAGGCGGCCACCAGCAGGAAGGCCAACTGCCCAACGCGCGGGCGGCGGGCGGCCCCCAGCGCGAGGGTGGCCACCAGTGCGGCGCACACGATGAGCAGCACCAGTTGGACAGTGTTGGCTGCCGCCACCTCCATCGGCGCCAGGCCAAGCCGCACGGCGACCAGGTTCCAGGCGCCGTAGATGGACGACGGCGCGGGTTCCGCATTCACACCATTGCTGATGAAGGCCGTCCAGGCCGGCGGGTTGGCCACCAGCACGGCCAGCACCGGGACAAGCCAGCCAAGGGCGGCCGCGGCGGTGGTTTCCAGCGCCCGCACCAGAGTTCCGCCGCGCAGCGCCAGCAGCACGATCACCACCACCACCAGCAGGGCGTAGGGCTGCACCCCGGAGGCCAGGCCAAGCACGGCGCCGGCGGCGAAGGTCCGTTTCCGCGCAAAGAGCCCCAGACCCACGGCAACCAGGGCCACGGCCCACAGATCCCAACTGCTGAAGGCCGCAAAGAGCAGGAGCGGGCTGGCCGCCAGCATGGCCGCATCCCATGGGCGGCGGCGCATGCTGCGGGCCATCGCCAGCACTGCCACCAGCCAAGCAGCGGTGAGCAGGGCGGCATTGAGGTCGAAGAACGCCAGCTGGCGCACAGCCCCCGTTCCTGCCGGCACCGTCAGCCAGGCGGTGGCGCCCGCCAGGATCCCGGCCAGCGGCGGGGCATCAAAGGTGCTGCCCGGGCTGAAGAAGGGGAACAGCTCCGCCAGGTTTTTGTCCGCGAAGGTGTTGGGGATCGCGGACCAGCACGTGGTGGAATATTGGTCCGGCGTGGTCCAGCCGGCCTCGCGGCAGTGGAATTTGAACAGCAGGGCCACAAAGGCGGACACCACCACCAGCACCACCAGCACGCGCTCCACGGTGAAGAACCCGGGGTCGACGCTGCCCGGTGCCGTGTGCCGGCCCAGCGGCCCGCCGGCCACCTCGGTCATTTTCGACAACAGCGCATCGCTGCGCGAGGGCACAACAATGCGCGATCGCTTGGCGGGCGTGGAGGGGTGGGATTCCTGCATGGATTTGAGCTTACCCGCAGCTTCTGCGCGGCATTGGTCCGCACCGGGCGGGCGTTAAATGGAGCAGCCCACGCGGGCCGGCGTGGGCTGCTGTGGAGCGGTCAAGGGGCCGTGTCCGCGGCGGACCTGCCACAGGGAATGTGTAATGGACATTCCGGACCTCCCTTCAATTGGAGGGCGCGGGCGCACCTAGCGGATGGTCATGATGGTCAGCTTCAGGATTTCCTGCTGGTGTGCCTGGCGGGCGCTGTCGATCCGGTTCTGGTCGACGGGCGTGAAGAAGATCCCCTTGATGCTGGACAGAGAGGTCAAGGGGTGCATGGGTGCCACCTCCTTTCATGCGGTCGAAGGACAATAGAGGGCCGGGTTTGCCATTTGGGGGCGCAGCAAATAAAGCCAATTGAAACACTGTGAATTGGCGGTATTTGGGCATAAAACAGCGCGAATTGTTTATGCCAGGGTTCGAACCCGTACGGGAGTGGCCGGAAAGCGGCGGACCTGTCTCACGCCTGGGCGGTGCACAGCACCGCGGGTGAAAAGGGAGGGGCCTGCGGCTTAGCCTGCCGGGCCTAGCGCACTGTTCCGGAGTATTCCGTTACGAAGCGCGCCGCGCGCAGCCAGCAGGGGCCAGTACATTGCCGAACTCTGCGGTCTGGATTGTAATCATCATGGCCTCCTATTCCCTGGTGCGCGGAGGTTCAGGCGATTGCCTCGAACCACAAGTAAACCTACCCCATAACCGGAGCAGGTGGAAAGACATTTGCAAAAATGTTTTTACATTTCTTTATTCGGGGCCGCTTTAGAGTCCCCAGGCCTCGATGGCGGGGGTCTTCTTGTCCCAGCCCAGCGTGCAGACCTTGGCGGTGCCCAGCAGGAAGTGCCTGCCCTCGCCCGCATCCAGTCCGAGCCACCGGGCGCTGAGCACGCGCAGGAAATGTCCATGGGCCACCAGCAGGGCGTTGCCCACCACTGTCCCGTCGGGCTGCGGCCGGCGCACCCGTTCGACAATGCTGTCCGCGCGCGCCGCAACCTGGGCCAGCGTCTCGCCGTTGGGCACGCCGTCGTCCCAGATCAGGTAGCCCGGGTTCTGCTCCCTGACCTCGGCGGAGTTGATGCCCTCGTAGTCCCCGTAGTTCCATTCGACCGCCGAGGGCTCCACCAGGGCGTCCGGGAAGCCGGCAAGCCCCGCCGTCGTGCGGGCGCGCTGCAGCGGGGAGGTGAGCACCAGGTCAAAGTCGACGCCGGCCAGCGCGGACCGCGCCGAACGTGCCTGCTCCTCGCCCTCGGCGGTCAGCGGCAGGTCCGTGAGTCCGGTGTACTGGCCGCTGCGCGACCATTCCGTTTCCCCGTGGCGCAGCAGCCACAGCTTGGGCAGGGCGGAACCGCTGGCCTGGACTGCTTCAACGCTCACTGGGGGTCTCCTTAGTTGTCGGCGTGCTGGTCGAACGCGGATGCCGCCGCGGGTTCTGCGCCGCGGACGGCGTCCCCCGCCTCGGACGGCGCCGGAGCGGATTCGCTCTGCTCGGCCCACCAGGCCCGAAGCTTGTGCTCGGCATCCGCCGGGCTCAACGGACCGTGTTCCATCCGCTCCTCGAGGAGGAACTTGTACGCGCGGCCCACCACCGGGGACGGACGCAGTCCCAGCAGGGCCATGATCTGTGCGCCGTCCAGGTCCGGGCGGATGGAGGCCAGCTCCTCCTGCTCGGCCAGCACGGCAATGCGCTCTTCAAGATCGTCATAGGCGAAGGAAAGCCTGTCCGCCTTGCGCTGGTTGCGCGTGGTGACGTCGGAGCGGGTCAGCCGGTGCAGGCGCTCCAGCTGCGGTCCGGCGTCAGTGACGTAGCGGCGCACGGCCGAGTCCGTCCAGCCGGCGTCGCCGTAGCCATAGAAGCGCATGTGCAGCTCCACCAGCCGTGCCACGGACTTGATGGAATCGTTGTCGAAGCGCAGCGCCTTCATCCGCTTGGCCGTCAGCTTGGCGCCCACCATGTCATGGTGCCGAAAGCTCACGGCGCCGCCGGTTTCAAACCGGCGCGTCCCGGGCTTGCCGATGTCGTGCATCAACGCCGCGAACCGCAGTACAAAGTCCGGGCCCGGCAGGGCGCCGTCGGGGCCGGTCTCCAGCGAGGCCGCCTGCTCCAGCACCTGCAGCGAGTGCTGGTAGACGTCCTTGTGCCGGTGGTGCTCGTCCGTTTCCAGCTTCAGCGCCGGAACCTCGGGCAGCACAATCTCGGCCAGCCCGGTCTCCACCAGGATGTCGATGCCGGCGCGCGGATGCGCACCGCAGATCAGCTTGACCAGCTCATCGCGCACGCGCTCGGCGGAGATGATGCCGATCCGCTCCGCCATGGCGGTCATGGCCCCGTGCACGTCCGGGTGCACATCGATGCCCAGTTGGGAGGCGAAGCGGGCCGCGCGCATCATGCGCAGCGGATCGTCGGAGAAGGAGGATTCCGGAGACGCCGGGGTGCGCAGCACGCCCGCCGCCAGATCCTTGGCCCCGCCGTAGGGGTCCACCAGGTCCAGCTGGGGCAGGCGCAGGGCCATGGCGTTGATGGTGAAGTCGCGGCGCTGCAGGTCATCCTCGAGCGAGCTGCCGAACGCCACCACGGGCTTGCGCGAATCGGCGTCGTACGCCTCGGCGCGGTAGGTGGTGACCTCGATCATCAGCGGCACCCTGTTGGCCCCGCGCTTGCGGAACCCGATGGTGCCGAACGCGCGCCCCACTTCCCAGTGCGAGTCCGCCCACTTCTTGGCCACCGCCAGGATCTCGTCCGGCGTGGCGTTGGTGGTGAAGTCCAGGTCGGGCGAGGTGCGGCCCAGGAAGAGGTCGCGGACGGGCCCGCCCACCAGGGAAAGTTCGTAGCCGGCGTCGACAAAGAGCTGGCCCAGTTCAAGAACTGCGGGGTCTAACGAGGATGTATCCAGAACGCTTTCCATAGTCCTTTAAGGATGCCAGACTTTTCCGCCGCGGCTTCCGTGAGCGGGGCGATTGCGGGCCTCCAACGGGTGCGCGGGGCACGCGCGGATCTGTCATCATCAGTTGCCAAAGGTAGCTAGAGTGGTCTCCATGGCCCACCCAGTACCCAGCGCCCCGAAGAGGACACCATTGCCGTCGGCAATTGGTGCCCACGTGGCGCCTGCGGGTGCACCCACGGCTTCCCAGCTGCCCACGGTGGAGGAAATCTCCGCCGGCGGCGTGGTGGTGGACAAGCACGACGACGGCCTCCGGGTGGCCATTATCGCCCGCCTTAACAGGGGTGGACGGCTCGAGTGGTGCCTGCCCAAGGGACACCCCGAGGGAGTCGAATCACACCCCGAGGCGGCCGTGCGCGAAATCGAGGAAGAGACCGGCATCAGCGGTATCGTCCTGGCGCCGCTGGGCAGCATCGACTATTGGTTCACCGTCAGCGGCCACCGCGTGCACAAGACGGTGCACCACTTCCTGCTGCGCGCCACGGGCGGATTCCTCACCATCGAAAACGATCCCGACCACGAGGCCGTGGACGTGGCCTGGGTACCGCTGGCCGATCTTGGCCGCCGGCTCTCCTTCCCCAATGAACGCCGCATCGCCGACCTCGCCCGGGAAGTCCTCCCCACCGACTTCTAGTCCCCACTTGCCGGCCCGGACAATCGCTGGCGCGATTTTCCGGGAACCTGGCAAGCGTGGGCCCACCCAGCGGCTCCCCCGCTGACTTCCTGCAAGGTGAGAAGATGGGGTCGATGGCTAATCAGACTGACACCCGCACGCCCGAAGAGGCCCCACAGGACCATTCGCCCCAACGTGCGGCCCGTTCCAGCGCCGGCATGGCCGTGGGCACGCTGGCCTCACGCATCCTCGGATTCATCAAGGGAATCATCCTGGGTGTCGCGGTGGGCGGCACGGTGGTGGCCAACGTCTTTGATTCGGCCAACCAGGTGCCCAACGTCATCTACATCCTCATCGCGGGCGGCGTATTCAATGTGGTGCTCATCCCGCAGATCGTCAAGGCCTCCAAACTGCCCGACCGCGGTGCGGACTACATCTCCCGGCTGCTCACCCTCGGCATTGCCGTCCTGCTGGTGCTCACCGTCGTCGTCACCGTCCTGGCCGGCCCGCTGACACATCTGCTCACCCAGGGATACTCCCCGGGCCAGATGCGCGTTGCCATCGCCTTCACCACCTTGCTCCTGCCGCAGATCTTTTTCTACGGCCTCTATTCGCTGCTGGGCCAGGTGCTGAACGCACACAACTCCTTTGCCGCCTATGCGTGGGCCCCCGTCGTGAACAACATCGTGGCCATTGGCGGCCTGCTGGCATTCATCGCCGTCGCCGGCAGCGCGGGCAGCACCGAGCACACCATTGACAACTGGAGCAGCAGCCAGACCCTGCTGCTCGCCGGCACCGCCACGCTGGGCATCGTGGTCCAGTCCATGGTGCTGATCTGGCCCGTCAAGAAGCTTGGGCTGAAGCTCAAGCCCACATTTGGCTTCCGCGGCACGGGGCTCGGTGCCACGGGCAGGATCGCCGGCTGGTCGATGGCCACCATGGTCGTGGGAAACCTGAGCTTCCTGCTGATCGGCAAGATCGCCACCATTGCCACCGGCGCCCAATCGGACGGGGCCGTCTCCGCCCAGTCCAGCATCGCCGGATCCTTCGCACTCAACCGGGCCACCGAGGTCTACATCATGCCGCACTCGGTGATCGCGTTGTCCATCGCCACAGTGCTCTTCACCCAGATGTCGCGCGCCGCCGCCAACCATGACACCGCCGGCGTCCGTCTGGCCCTTTCGCGCGCCCTGCGGGCCACCGGCGTGGCCACCATTTTCGCCGCCGTCGCCCTGCTGGTCCTCGCGGGGCCGTTCGGCATGCTCTTCGGCGGCGACAAGGAATATGCCGGCCGCCAGGTGGCCATCACCCTGGCCATCTTGGCCATGGGCTCGCCCTTCCTGAGCATCAACTTCATCCTGAACCGGGTGTTCTATGCGGCGGAAAACGCCAAGACGCCGTTCTTCATCCAGTCCATCCTGGTGGTCTTCGGCGTCGGTTCGGCCCTGCTGGCCGCCACGTTCCCGCCGT
Organism: Pseudarthrobacter sp. P1; assembly: GCF_050156935.1. Classification (NCBI taxonomy): domain Bacteria; kingdom Bacillati; phylum Actinomycetota; class Actinomycetes; order Micrococcales; family Micrococcaceae; genus Pseudarthrobacter; species Pseudarthrobacter sp. P1. The sequence goes on from NZ_CP189584.1 coordinate 2,901,096, forward strand.
CGATGATCATCTACGCGCTGGCCGCCAGCTACACGGTGGGCAACGCCATCGCAGTGGTGGTCAGCCACTTCTTCCTGAAGGCGAAGATCGGCGACTACGGCGGCGCCGGCATCGTGCGTGCGCACGCCCGCTTCCTCGCCGCAGCACTCGTGGCCGGCGGCGCCGGCGACGTGGTGCTCTGGATGATGGGCGGGTTCACCGGCGGCGGATTCCCCTGGCAATCCATCGAGAACGCCGCCGTGACCCTGGCCGTGGTGGGAACCCTGATGGCCGCTGTCTACCTTGCCATGCTGAAGCTGATGCGTGTGCAGGAACTGGACGACCTTCTGGGCCCCCTGCTGGGCAAACTCCGCGGCCGGGTGCCCGGGCTCCGCTAGCCTTCCAGGCTCCCGAAGGGGCCGTCGCGTAAGATCGGAATCGAACACGGCCCGTGTCAGGACATTCTGCACGGGCTCTTGGGCAGGAAGAGGAGGAACTGGTGCCACAACCCGTTGACGTGGGCTCCGTGCTGGGCGGTCGCTACAAGGTGACGGCCCAAGTTGTTGTCTCCGCCGAGCGCGACATCGTGCTTGACGGCGTCGACCAGGTCCTCAACCGGCCCGTCAGCATTCTGGTGGCCGCCCCGGAGAACTCCGAGACCCTGTCCCAGAGCGCCCGCGAGGTCGCCACCGGCGAACGCCCCGCGGGTGTCTCCATTCTGGACCTGGGCAAGAGCGATGGCACCACGTACCTTATTGCCAACCAGACCTCCGCCGTCGAGCTGCTGGACCTGGTGGTGCCCACTGCGCCCTACGTTGAGCCCTTCTTCACCGACACCCTTGGGACCGAGATCTTCGGATCCCCGCGCGCCGACGCCCCGGGCCCCAACGGCGCCTACGACTATGTCTATGAGGATGATTCCCCGGTCGAGGAACCGCTGGCCGGCCTCGTCCGCCCCGCGGCGGCACCCCAGCCGCCCCGCGCCGCTCCGCCGCGCACCGCACCCTCGCGCCCGGTCGCGTCGAGCCCGGTAACGGCGCCCACGCAGCCGCCGGCCCCGCTGGCCCCGGCACCTGCAGTGGCCCCGGCGCCCGTCGTCCCTGCCCCCACGCAGCCGCCGGCCCGGCTGCCCAAGGTGACGCTGTGGGAGGACGAGGACTACGGCCAGCCGGCCGCAGCAGCCGCCCCGGCACCCGCCGCAGTGCCGGCCCCGGCTGTCCGTCCGGCCGCCCCCGCGCAGCCGGCCCGCCAGGCCGCCAGCTTCCCTGCCGCGGCGCGTCCGGAGCCGGAATACCTGGACGAGGACGACGACACCGACGAGAACGCCCCGCGCACCAGCGGCCGCTGGCTCACCGGCGGCATCGTGGGCATCCTCGTTGTCGCGGCCCTGATTTTCGCCGTCACCAACATCAGCGGGCTCTTCGGCGGCACCCCCGCCGCCAACCCGGGCAAGACGGCGACGCAGTCCGCCATCAGCACCGGTGACACCAGCACCGCCCCGCAGACCAGTGCTGCCCCCGTCGTGGCGCCGGTCATCGACAAGGTGATCCGCTACATGCCCGCCGCCCCCGACGTCGGAGCCCAGTTCGATCCCCGTCTGCCGCAGGCCTTCGACCAGAACCCGGCCACGTTCTGGACCACGCTGGAATTCTCCAATGACAGCTTTGCCGGCCTGGCCGACAGCATCAACCTGATCGTGGAGCTCAAGGAGCCCTCGGACATCTCGAGCATCACCATCAGCCAGTTGGGCGGATCCGGCGGTAGTTTCAACGTGCTCACCAACAGCACCCCCACCATGGACGGTGCCACGAAGATCGGCACCGGCAGCTTCAGCGCCCCCGACTTCACCCTGAAGGCCCCGGAGCAGACCAAGGCGCAATACGTGATCATCAACTTCACGGAACTGCCCAAGATCCAGCCCTTCGTGACCTATCCGTACAGCATCAAGATCGCCGAAATCGCCATCAAGTAGTTTTCCGCCCCCGGTAGTCTGAATGAGGCTCCCCACCATTTGGAATATTGGGCTCCACTGTGCGGTTGTGCAGGGGGAAAGCCTGATTTAGATGGTCCATCAATGAAAGAAGAGGTTCTCTGACCCGTGAGCGAGACAACTACTCCGGCCAGTGACGTTCGCAATGTCATCATCGTCGGCTCCGGCCCCGCCGGATACACGGCCGCCATCTACACCGCCCGCGCCGATCTGAAGCCCCTGATGATTGCCGGTTCAGTCACCGCCGGCGGCGAACTGATGAACACCACCGATGTGGAGAACTACCCGGGCTTCCCCGAGGGCATCATGGGTCCGGACCTGATGGAGAACTTCGGCAAGCAGGCCGAACGCTTCGGCACCGAGGTCATGTACGAGGACGTCGCCTCCGTTGAGCTCTCCGGCGAGGTCAAGACCGTCACCCTGGCCGACGGCCAGGTCTTCAAGGCACGTGCCGTCATCATTTCCACCGGCTCCGCCTACCGCGAGCTTGGCCTGCCCGACGAGAAGCGCCTCTCCGGCCACGGCGTCAGCTGGTGCGCCACCTGCGACGGCTTCTTCTTCAAGGACCAGGACATCGCCGTCATCGGCGGCGGCGACTCCGCCATGGAAGAGGCCATCTTCCTGACGAAGTTTGCCCGCAGCGTCACGGTGGTCCACCGCCGCGAGAGCCTGCGCGCCTCCAAGATCATGGCCGACCGCGCCCTGGCCCACCCGAAGATCTCCTTCGTGTGGAACAGCGAAGTGGTCGGCATCGACGGCGACGCCAAAGTTTCCAACCTGCGCCTGAACAACCTGGTCACCGGCGTCAAGAGCGACCTCCCCGTCACGGGCGTCTTCGTGGCCATCGGCAACGATCCGCGCATCGAACTGGTCAAGGACCAGCTCGCGCTGACCGCCGAGGGCACCATCGCCGTCGACGGCCGTACCTCCAAGACCAGCATGGCCGGCGTCTTCGCCGCGGGCGATGTCATCGACCCCACCTACCGCCAGGCCATCACCGCCTCCGGTTCCGGCTGTGTAGCCGCACTGGACGTGGAGCACTACCTGGCCGACCAGGAATCCTAAGCCTGCCGACACGCACAACGCCGGTCTGTAGTAGAAAAGAGAAATTCATGAGCAACGCCAAGAGCGCAACAGATGCCACCTTCTCCACCGATGTCCTGGCCGCCGACAAGCCGGTCATTGTGGACTTCTGGGCCGAGTGGTGCGGACCGTGCCGCAAGCTCGGTCCCATCCTGGACGAAATCTCCGTTGACTACGCCGACAAGGTGGACGTCATCAAGGTGGACGTGGATGCCAACCCCGGCATCGCCGCGCAGTACGGCATCACCTCCATCCCCGCCGTGTACCTGTTCCATGGCGGCGAGGTGAAGAACACCGTGATCGGCGCCAAGCCGAAGCAGTTCTTCGAGAAGGAATTCGCGGACTACCTGCAGTAAACCGCCAGACGGAAAAGGCCGGTGCGGCTCCCAGAGCCGCACCGGCCTTTTGCGTACCCGCCGCTATCCCTTGACCGCGCCGGAGACCAAACCCTTGATGAAGTGCCGCTGGAACACCAGATAGATGATGACGATCGGCGCAATGAGAATCACGGTGCCCGCGCACAGCAGCGGGATGTTGGTGCCGTATTGCTGGACAAACTTGCCCAGCCCCGACGGCGCCGTGCGCTTGGCGGGGTCCTGCAGCATGATCAGCGCCAGCAGGAACTGGTTCCACGCCCACATGAAGTAGAGCAGCCCCAGCGTGGCCAGGGCCGGCCAGGACACGGGCAGCAGGACGCTGAGCATCGTCCGCGGCGTCGAGGCCCCGTCGATCTCCGCGGCCTCGGCCAGCTCCTGCGGCAGCTGCTCGAAATGGGAGCGCATCCACAGGATGCCGAACGGCATGAACGCCCCGATCAGCGGCAGGATGACGGCCAGCTGGTTGTCCAGCAGTCCCGCATCCTTGAAGCCGAAGTAGAGCGGAATGATGATGGCCTCGTAGGGCAGCGCCAGGCCCAGCAGGAACAGGCCCATCAGCGCGCTGCGGCCGGCAAAATCAACCGTGGCGAAGGCGTACCCGGCCAGGCTTGCACACAGAAGCGCGATGGGCATCACGACGACGGCGATGAGCGCGCTGGAGCCCAACAGCGAGCCGAACCCGGCGGTGGTCCAGGCATTGGCGTAGTTCTCGAAGTGGAGCCGGTCCGGCCACCGGGGGGATACCGTCAGCGACGCGGGACCCTGCAGACACGCGAGCATGATGGCGCCAAAGGGCACAACCACTGTGGCCGCGGCCAGAAGCAGCACCACCCGCTGGAGGGTCCGGCCTCGGTCAAACCGCCGTCGCCGGACCGCCGCGGCCGGGGCCTTGGGGACGGCCACCAGAGGGGCAACGCTCATTTCACTCTCCTCACGGCTGCATTCACAGCACTGACAATGCCAACAATCACCAGGCTAAGGACCACTGCCAGGGCGCTGGCGGCCCCCCACCCGGTTGTCGGTGACGACCAGTTGGTAGACCTGCACTCCGGGCACCATGGTGCTGCAGCCCGGACCTCCCCCGGTCATGACGTAGACGACGTCGAAGCTCGCCAACGCGGCGATGATGGTGACGGTGACGCCGATCTCACCCCGGACACCGGGGACCGTCACATGCCAGAATTCTTCCAGCTTGCTGGCTCCGTCCAGCCGGGCTGCCTCGTACAGGCTCTCGTCGATCTTGGCGATGCCGGACAGGAAGAGCGGGTAGCACGCCCCGTGGTGACCCAGGTCCCCACCAATCCAACGCTGGGGTAGGCCCAGGTGAAATCGCCCAACCAGCCCTTGGCCAGCGCACTCCACCCCACCGAGACCAGAAATTGGGTGAGCGGCCCGTCGTCGGAGTAGATCTACTTGAACACCACGGCCACGGCCACCAGCGGCAGGATCTGGGGCAGGAAGAGGACCGTGCGGACCAGGCCCAGCCCGCGGTTGCGGACACCGGTGGTCAGCGCCGCCAGCACCAGGCCGAACACCAGCGGAAGCCCCGTGTAGAAGAAGATGAAGCCGAAGGCATTGAGCACCGAGGCCCGCAGCGATGCATCGGTGAAGACCTCGGCGTAGTTCGCCATCCCCACCCAGGTGGAGGGCCCGATCCCGTCCCAGTCAAAGAAGGAGATCCAGACGCTCTGCAGCCAAGGTGCGACGACGAACGCCATGTAGAAGGCAAGGGCCGGGGCCACGCAGAGGAACGCCGTGGTCCGCTGCCGGCGGCGGGAGGTCCGCCGCCGCAACGGCACCGTCCCCGGCCCTCGCACACCGGGTGCTGCTTCTGGACCGCTGAGCGGCGGAGCCGGTTGGGTAATCATCTTTGTCACCTATTCTGCAGCCGAGGCGTGGGCTACCCGTGGACCTTGACCCAGTTGTCCTGGACCGCACCGATGAAGGCCGCCGCGTCGGACTGGCCGCCGATCAGCCGCTGCGTTTCAGCGGTCAGCGTCTTGTCCATGGTGGCCGGGGCGTTGTTGTTGAACGGCACAATACCGTTGGTCGAGCGCAACTGGCCAAACGCGGTCAGCAGGTCCTGCTGGACGGTTCCACTGGCGGCCGAGACGGAGGCGGTGTCGGCCGGCAGGAAGCCCTGCTCGAACGCGAGTTTGGACGCCTCGGGGCTGTGCACGAAGTCCAGGAACGCCGCGGCGGCGTGCTTGTTCTTGGACTTGGCCGAAATGGCATAACCGACGGAGCTGCCGATGGCAGTCTGGGTCTTCCCCGGGAACACGGCAAAGCCGGCGTCGGCCTTCAGTGCGTCGGAAATCTTGCTGGCATCCCAGTTGCCGTCCACGAAGAACAGTCCCTCACCGGCGCCGAACTTGGCCACTGCGCCCTGGAGGTCGACGCTGTTCGCCGTCGCCGGGAAGTATCCCTTGGCATTCCAGTCCAGCAGCTTCTGCGCCCCAAGTTTGTTGCCGTCGGTGTCGAACGAGGCCGATTTGGTGCCGAATGCCCACTTGGCGGCCGCGGCTGCGCCGTCCTCGGACTGTCCGATCGACTGGACGAGGAAGGACGCATGCCCCTGGGCATTGCCGAGCTGCAGCGGGAGGACGCCGGCGTCCTTGGCCTTGGCCATGTCCGCCTCGAGTTCGTCGAGGGTGGTTGGGGCTGCAGTGATGCCGACCTTCGCCGCCAGTGCCTTGTTGTAGAAGAGCCCACCTCGGAGAAACCGGAGGGCACGGCATAGAGGGATCCGGTTCCCATCGTGACGCCGTCCGGGCCCACCTGCCACTGGCTCAGACCGGCCTCGGAATAGGTCCTCGGCCAGTTGTAGGCCTGGCTCTAGGAGTCCAGGTTGGCGATCAGCTTGTTCTTGACGGTGTTGCCCACCATGTTTATCAGGGCAATGTCCGGTGCCTTGTCCGCGTCGAGCTGGCGGTTGAGCCCGGCGTTGTAGTCGCTGAAGTTCGTGGCCGTGACGTTGACCGAGACATTCGGGTTCTTCACTGCGAAGGCCTCGGCGATCTGCTTGGTGGCCGCCCCGGACTCCGGCGTCGTTGCCAATTCGAGGGTGACGTTGCCTGCGGGAACACTGGTGGACACCGCGGACTGGACTGGCGTGGACGTGCCGCTGGATGCAGCGCCCGGGGCGCAGGCGGACAGGGCGACAGCCGCTGCCATGCCCAGGGCCGGCAGAACCAAGATGGACCGTTTCATAGCTCTCCTTTGGGGTGGATCCTTTATGAAAGGATGTTACATAAATAATGAATGCGGTACCAATGTGTGTCAAGCAAAAACTTCTGGAAGTCGTTGGGGCCCGCGGGGACTAGAATCATCGCGTGAGCCCGAAATCCCCCGCCTCCAGCGAACCAGCCCTCCTGCGAACCCTCAACCGGCGCATTGTCCTGCGCACCCTGAGGGACAGCACTTCCTTGGAAACACTGGCCGAGCTGGCAAAAAAGACTGGCATTTCACGGCCCACGGTGGAGGCCGCGCTGGCCGAGCTCGTCGAGCGCCAGTGGGTCGAGGAGCTGGCCCCCTCCATCCACAGCACCGGCCGCCTGGGCCGCCCGGCCAAGCGTTTCAGATTCCGCAATGACTTTGGAATTCTGGTCGGTTTGGACATTGGCGTCCACAAGATCCTGGTGCGGATTGCCGACACCCGTGGCGCCAAGGTCCATGAACACCGGACCGACCTGGCCGGGGACCCCGCCCGTGCCTTGACCATCGAACTGGTGGTCGAGACCGTCCGCGCCGCACTGCGGGAGGCGGGCCACGTCAACTCGCCAATCTGGGCGCTGGGCTGCGGCCTTCCCGGCGTCGTCTCGGCCGACGGCGTGCTGGCCCGCTCCGTCGTCGTCCCCGACTGGGTCGGGCGCAACATCGGCGAGCAGTTGTCCACCCGGCTCAAGACCACAGTACTGGTGGAAAACGATGCCAATCTGGCAACGCTGGCCGAGCACAAGGCCGGGGCGGCCGGCGGCGCAGGCTCGGCCATCGTGGTGACTACGGGCCGGCGCATCTCGGCCGGCCTGATCATCGGCAATACCCTGCTGCGCGGCCGCCACGGAGCGGCCGGCGAGATCGGTACCCTGGACGTCATGCGGTGGAACGAGGCGCCCGGCATCTCGGAGATCGGCGGTTTCGGACAGGCCCTCGGCATGGGACTGTCCGCCCTGGTCCTGGCCGTGGACCCTGAGGTGGTCATCATCCAGGGGCAATTCAGCGGGAAGGAAACGGCCCTGCTGGATGCCGTGCGGGCAGAGCTGAAAAGGAATTGCATCTTCGTCCCCATGCTCCAGCTCTCGCCGCTGGGATCCACCGCCGTCGCCACGGGCGGCGTCGAGCTGGCGAAGGAGCACTTTGAGAGCCAAACGCTCCAGCTGGCCAGCCTAGACTGAGACCACGCGCGCCTCCTTGCGCGCACATTCGGCCGCCCACACGACCTGGTGGGACGCGAAGCTGGCCTGCGCGCTGCTTTGCACCAGGCCGCGGTCCTGCTGCCGCACGGCCGCGAGGAAGGAGCCCACCAATTCGGTGTCGGCGCCCCCATGGCCATCGGCTGCCGAGGCGCTGCCCGGCCCGGAGAGGTCCACGTGTTCCTGGCTGGCGGTGAGGAAATCGTCGATCACCAGCGATTTTCCGTCCCCGGTGATCATGCCCTCGGTGCCCATGATCCGGGTCTTGCGGAAATCCGGCGGGGTGAACGCGGACACCGTCAGTGACGCCGTGGCCCCGTTGTCGAATTCGAGCCCGACGATCTGGTGGTCCACGACGTCGTTCTCCCCCTTGAAGACGCACTGGCCGTAGATGCCGGATTCCAGCGCGGCCCGCACCCCCGCGGCGCTGACATCCGGGCTGAGCACCGACAGCGGCCACCGCTCGCCCACCGGATCGCCCAGGAACCGCTGGTAGATTTTCGGCGCGGAATAGGCACAGCTCTCCACCAGCGGACAGTCCGTGCAACGCTCGGCAGCCCCGGCCGGCCTGTTTTCCGGGCGGAAATGCGAGAGCGAGCCGAAGCTGGACACCTTGCGCACGGGCCTGCCCATGAGGTGCATCAGCCAATCGACATCGTGGCTCGATTTGGCCATCAGCATCGACGACGAGTCCGCCTCCACCGCCCAGTTTCCGCGGACATAGGAATGGGCAAAATGCCACCAGCCAATCGGCTCCAGGTGTTCGATGGAGAGGATCTGGCCGATCCGTCCGCCGTCGAGGATCGCCTTCAGCCCACGGCTGTAGCTGCTGTAGCGCATCACGTGGCACACCGTCATGAGCACACCGTTGCGTTCCACGGCCTCCACAATCCGCTGTGCGGATTCCGGCTCCGGGGCCAGCGGCTTTTCGATCAGGATGTCGTAGCCCGCGTCGGCGAACAGCACCGCAGGCTCCTCATGCATCCTGTCGGGCGTGGCAATGACGACGGCGTGGGCCGCCCGCTCTCCCGCGAGCATCTCGCCCCAGGCGGCGAAGCGCCGTTCGGGCGGAACCCCAAACGTTTCGCCAAAGAGGGCCCGCCGCGCGAGGTCAGGTTCGACGACCGCCGTGATGCCGGCGCCAAAGTCGTCCACCGCGATACGGGCATAGTTGAAGCCCCGCGAGCCCGCACCAACGACGGCGAGTTCCAATCCTGCGCCAACCCCTGTTTTTGCCACCAACCGACAGCACCCCTCTCAAAGTCATGAATATATTTATAAGAACCTTTCATAATGATAGGCCAGACGCCTGGATTCCGAAAGGAGGCCCTTTAATTCCTTGTCTACGCTGGAATGTTTTGGTGGAAATTATGCAGCCCTGATTCATATCGGTGAACGGCCGGGGTGGGGGCCACGCCCTTGCGGCGCCTCCTGCGGGCGGCGCCATGGCTTTTACGTTGCCTGGGCACTGGCTGCGCCTCCCGGCTTCCCGGCACCACTGGCATTGCATCCCCGGTGCTGCCAAGATGGCACCATGGACAGCCCGGACATGGCAACGCCTGCTCTTCCCAAACCCGTCGTGCTGGTAGTCATGGGTGTATCCGGCTCCGGCAAATCCACTGTTGCCGCCCTCCTTGCGGGACGGCTGGGTTGGGCCTTCGAGGAAGGCGATGCCCTGCATCCCCAATCGAATATCGACAAGATGGCCGCGGGGCATCCGCTCACGGATGAGGACAGGCACCCCTGGCTGGAGAAGGTCGCCGATTGGGTCGACCGGAGACTGGACCATGGGGAGAACGGCATCATCACCTGCTCGGCGCTCAAACGTTCCTACCGGAACATCATTAACCGCCGAGGCTCCGGTGTCGCCTTCGTTTTTCTGTCTGGGTCCTCCGAGACCATCAGCGCACGGCTGACCGAACGCCACGGTCATTTCATGCCCACGAGTCTGTTGGAGAGCCAGTTCGCGGCGCTGGAGGAACCGTCCCAGGGTGAGCCCGGAATCCGGATCGACGTTGGCCCGGCTCCAGGGGTGATTGCCCAACGAATCATGGACGAGCTCGGCCTGAACGGCTGAGTGGAACAGGAAGAGAACCATGAACGGAATCTCCACCCTCACCAACACCTTCACCGGGGTGGCCACGGACAGCACCACAGACCTGATGAACCAGCCATGGAACGGCCATGACACACAAGTACTGATCGTGGCGGCCGTCGGCATCGCGATCGTCGTTTTGCTGATCGTCTGGGCGAAGCTGCATGCCTTTCTGTCCCTGAGCATCGGCGCCCTCTTTGTCGGGATTGCTTCCGGCATTGCTCTGGACAAGGTGACCACGTCCTACGAAACCGGCGTCGGCGGGGTGCTGGGCTACGTCGGGGTCCTCATCGCTCTGGGAGCCATGCTGGGCAAGCTGTTGGCCGATTCCGGCGGTGCTGACAAGATCGTTGACACGCTTCTCCACGGCCGGCCGGGAACGCTGCCCTGGAAGATGGCGCTCATTGCCGGCATCATCGGCATCCCAATGTTCTTCGAAATCGGGCTTGTGCTGCTGTTACCCGTCGTGATGCTCGCCGTGCACCGTTCCAAGGGCCCGGCCATGCGGCTTGGCATTCCAGCCCTGGCCGGCTTGTCGGTGCTCCACGGATTCATCCCGCCGCACCCGGGCCCGCTGGCGGCGATCGGCATCCTGCATGCCAATGTCGGTGTGACTCTTGCCTTTGGCCTCCTGATAGCAATTCCAACCGTCATCATCGCTGGTCCCGTGTTTGGCCGTCTGGCCGCACGGATGGTGCCCATCGGCGCCGCTGGCGCCGGCCTGGCCGTCACCGTGGGATCCGCCGGGACCGCACAGACGGTCGGGCCCCAGGATCCGGATGCACAGGCTGCCGGCCCGCACCACGAAGCGCCCCTGGGAAAGGCACAGGATCCGGAAGCCACGCGCAGCCCGTCCTTCGGCTGGACCTTGGTCACCCTGCTGTCTCCGCTGGTGCTCATGCTCATCAAAGCGGCGGCAGACATTTGGATGGACAAAGGCGCCACACTGCGGCCCCTGTTGGACTTCATCGGCGATCCGGTGGTCGCGCTTCTGGTGGCGGTACTGCTGGCCATGGTCACGTTCGGGACAAGAGTGGGCTTCTCCGCCTCGACTCTGACGAAAAAGATTGGCCAGAGCCTGTTGCCGATTGTCGGGGTTATGCTCATCGTCGGCGCGGGCGGTGGGTTCAAGCAGGTCTTGGTCGACGGCGGCACGGGAACCGCGATCGCCAAGATCGCCGTAGCTGCCAGCCTGTCGGCTCTGGTGCTGGGGTGGATTATCGCCGTGCTGATTCGCCTCGCCACAGGCTCGGCGACCGTGGCTACAGTGACGGCCGCCGGAATCATCGCACCCCTGGCAACCGGTCTGGCGCCGGCTCAATTGGCTCTGGTTGTCCTCGCCATCGGTGCCGGATCGCTCTTCTTCTCCCACGTCAACGATGCAGGCTTCTGGCTGGTCAAGGAGTATTTCGGACTGACGGTAGGGCAAACGATCAAGACCTGGTCGGTCATGGAAACCATCATCTCCGTTGTTGGGTTCGGATTCGCACTGCTGCTGTCCGCTTTCGTCTGACTGGACCATTCTGCGACCGGCATCCAGGCGCTGGTCGGCACGCTCGGCATCAAGGCCATCAGCGTCCAATGGCAGGATGCGGCCGCCGCACCAACCACCGCACGCCACGTGCTGCGCAGGTGCCGGCCGCACCTGGACATCACGGGTCTCAACGCCCCGCCACCCGCCCCGAGCAGCACCCTGGTCCCGGCCGGTGGTGGATGGTGTCGTCCCTGCGCCTGTTGACCGACCCGGTGACGGGTGAGGCGCTGGCTGGCCGGGGCAGGCGCTTCCGTGCGCCGTTGAATCCCAGCGTGGCCGTCCCGATGGTTTCACGTGGAACAGGACTTCCAACCATTCATGGGGCCCGTGTGGCGCGGGAACAAGCAGGCGGCCCATGCGCTGTGGGTGCATGGGCCGCGTTCATTTCTTTCCACCGTTGGAGGGCTAGAGCAGGGTTCCGCCCGAGGCTTCGATGCGCTGGCCAGTGATCCAGCTGGCGCCGGGTGCAACGAGGGTGGTGATGGCGCCGCCGATGTCGTCGGGCTGGCCGACGCGCCCCAATGCTGTCTGGGAGGCCCAGAAGGTGTTGAGGTTCTCGTCGTCGCGGACGACGCCGCCGCCGAAGTCGGTGGCAATCGGGCCGGGGTGCGATCGAGTTAACGGTGATGCCGCGTACGCCGAGTTCTTTGGCGAGGTAGCGGGTGTAGGTGTCGATGGCGGCCTTGACGCATGCGTAGATGCTGAATCCGCTGCCGGCGTTGGCCAGAGCCAGGGCGGCGGCGCGGCCAAGGCCGCGGTTTCCGCCGGTGATGAGGGCGATGAGGGCGATAGGTTGCGTGTTCATGATGCTGCTTTCTGATGCGTGGGGGCCGGGACGTGCCGCCCGAATGTGGTTGTGCGCTCGGTGATGTGTGCGGGATCCGGCACGGTCATCGGTGGAGTTCGTGGGCGGGTTAGGCGATGGCGTGCTGGTGGGTGGCGACCCAGTCCGTGAAGGTGCGGGCTGGATGTCCTGTCAGTGCGAGGACGTCTCCGGAGACGGCGAGGGCTGTTGCTTCGGCGCCCATCGCGCCCAATGCGGATTCACGGACAATGGCGGGAGTTCCTTCGGCGAACGCGGTCGCATTCGCGGTGTCGATGTTGATCCGTTCGACGCGGAACTCGCGCCCGAGAACATCACCGGCGATCGTCGCCTGGTCGCGCACCGAAAGCGCCTGCGGCCCGGTGATCGAGAAGGCCCCGCCCCTGGGCTGCTCGGTCAGGAGCACGGCAACGGCAGATGATGCGATGTCTTCCGTGTGCACGACGGGCAGCTTCGCGTCGAGGTACGGGGCCCGGACGACTCCACGAGCGCTCTCCGAGGTCCACATCAGGAAGTTGTAGTTGAAGCCACTGCAGCGCAGGAACGTCGACGGGAGCCCAGCCTCGACCGGCGTCTTTTCTCCCGCCCTGTGCCGGGCCGTGATGACGTTGGAACCGCCAAGGGGGATGGGGGTGCTGACGGTGAAGGACGACAGGAGCACGACGTGCTCGAGGCCCGCGGCGGCCGCGGCCTCGGCGAAGACGGCGCCGTTGTCCTTGGCCATATTTATGAACGCGCGATCAAAACCGGCCAGTGCGCGGCGGACATCGTCGTGGTTGGTCAGGTCACCCTTGATCACCTCGATGCCCTCGGGCAGCGTCGCTGCTTCCGGGTTGCGGACGAGGGCCGCGATGTGGTGCCCGCGACCGAGAAGTTGCTTTGCAACCGAGGCGCCTACTGTGCCGGTCGCTCCAGTGACGAGGATTTTCATCGTGCTTCCTATCTGCCGCCCGACCATTCGAGCGGAACGGTGTTAACTAGAACATGACATCACCGATAACGAAACGGTGGTCACAAGATTGCGTTATCATTGGACCATGTTCGAATCTGAGAACGATCCGTCGCCCCGTGCCCGCATCCTTGAAGCGGCAACGGCCCTTCTCCGCACTGAAGGACGGGAGGCCGTCTCGACGCGATCGGTGAGTGCGGCGGCGGGCGTCCAGCCCCAGACCATCTACCGCCAGTACGGCGACAAGGCGGGACTCCTCGACGCGGTGGCCACCGAGGGGTTTCGCGTCTACCTCGAATCGAAGGCCGCCCGCCCCCGGGCAGTGGACCCGGTCGATGATCTGCGGGCCGGATGGGACCTGCATGTTGCCTTCGGCCGGGAGAATCCCGCGTTGTATGTGCTGATGTACGGGGAACCTGATGTGGGGCGTGATCTTGGTTCCGCGGGCCAGGCTGCCGACATCCTCCGCGACCTTGTCGGCGCTGTCGCCAGGGCCGGTCGGCTGCGTGTCGATGTTGAAAAGGCCGCAGCCATGATCCAGGCGGCAGGTGTCGGGGTGGTCCTCACGATCCTTGCGCAAGGGCCCTTAGCGGTGAGCGGGCTCTCCGAGGGGGTGCGGGAAGCGGTGATCGAAGCGGTCGCCACCGGGCCGGAAGGTAGGGAAACGATAAAGTCATCAACGCCCGCAGTTGAGCATGCGATCGCCCTTCGGGCGTCGCTCCGCGATGTCGACAAGAACCTCTCCCCCGGAGAAACCCTCCTGCTCGACGAGTTGCTGAGCAAGATAGCCGACCGAAGCTGAAGCCGACAATCGCCCTCCGATCCGACGCCAAAAAAGCCCAGGAGATCGACGAACTTCCCCCCGGGATCGGGGCCCCTCCATCCCGGGGATCTTCGCAGGTGCGCGAGGCGGAGGACTCGCGCACGTGGGAATCGTCGTTGTCACTATAGACGAAGAAGTCCCTGTCATTTTCCGATGTAGTGCACACGACTTTGGATATCTGTGCCCTCGACTTCGGAAAATGACACCCGCCCTGGAAGATGGGCTGGTGGATTCCGGGCCCATCACAGATGAGGGTGTAGCAGTCGGCGGCGCGTTCGACAGCGACACGGCAACCGGCATGATGCCCGTTGCGCACCGCGTCGCCGGCGTGATAGCTTTCCGGTTATCGTGATCAATCGGTAGGAGGTGAGACCCATGAACGCAGTATCCATAGTGGGCGCTCCCCTGCAGTCCACGATCGCGCGACTGAGGTAGTCGCCACCGGGAGCGCCCGATAAGGCAATTCGCGAAAGGCGACTCCCATGAACACAACTCCTTCTTCACCTCTGCACCTCACCTCGACGACGGCCTCCGACCGGCCGAGGCCCGACCAGGATCAGCCGCAGGTCGACGCCACAAGGCGGGCGCGCGCCGGGGGCGAGCGAGCATTGGTCCTCGGTGGCGGCGGATCGGCAGGCAATGCGTGGTTGATCGGCGTCATCGCCGGCCTGTGCGAGGCCGGGTTGGATGTGACCGAGGCCGATCTGATCATCGGTACGTCGGCCGGCTCGACGGCCGCGGCCCAGATCACCGGCGCGAGCCCGACCCAACTGCTTGCCGACATCCTCGCCGCCGTGCCCCAGCCACGGACTGGTCCGGGTGGATCCGACCGAGGACGCATTGCGATCAGGCCGGTTGCCGACCATATGCGGAGGATGGGCGAGATCATCGCCGCCGCTGAGGATGCGGCCGACATGCGCCGCAGAATGGGCGCGGCGGCACTCGACATGGATGCGGCGTCGGATGGTTCCTGGCAAACACAGTGGCGCGCTACCGTCGCCGCGCGGCTGCCCAGCCAGCACTGGCCGCAACGAACGGTGCTCATCACGGCGGTCGATGCCCATACCGGTGAACCCGTCGTGTTCGACCGCCACAGTGGGGTCGACCTGGCGGACGCCGTCGCCGCCAGCTGTTCCAGTGGCTTTCCCTACAGGATCGGGGACAGCCGATACATCGACGGCGGCTACCGACGCAACGAGAATGCCGATCTGGCAGCCGGATACGCACGTGTGCTGGTGCTGTCACCCTTCGGCGGCAGAACACGGCATCCGCTGGAGTGGGGCATGCAGCTCGCGGCGCAGGTCGACGAGCTTCGCGCCCGCGGGAGCAGAGTCGAAACCATCGCCCCGGACAGCAACCCCCGGGACATGTTCGGCGCCAATGCGATGGATCCGTCGACGCGTCCACCCGCCGCCCGGGCCGGACACGACCAAGGCAGAGCCCTCGCCGGGCAGCTCGCGGAGTTCTGGCGCTGACGGCCACGAAACCAGTCGACTCGGTAGGCGTGAGGACACCTGCTTCTGCCTCGGATGGCCGATGGGCGGGACATACCTCACGCTAGCTTCCTTCCCCCCGGCCCGGGCCCGGTGGTGCGGTGTGGGACTGCCGGGTCGTCGAGACCGACGAGTTCGCCCGGTGGTGTCGCCGCTGCGGATGCGAGGCTGCGCCGCGCGACAGCGTGACCCGGTGGCTGGCGCACGAGCCGCCGGGTGGCGCCCGACGACGTTGCTGATCACGATCCGCCGCTATCGCTGCGATGGGCGCTGGAAGGCATCGTGTGCCAGCACTTGACCGTCGCTCGGGTCGCCGAGGGCCTCGGCGTGTCGTGGAACACCGCGAACGACGCGGCGCTGGCCGAGGGCAGGCGTGTGTTGATCGAGGACCCACACCGGTTCGACGGTTTCGCCGTGGCCGGCGTCGACGAGCACTGCTGGCGCCACACCGGCACCGCGCTGCTCACCGAGAAGCATGGCAAGGCCGTGATCGACTCCGTCGCCAGCGGCGTCCCGGCCACGCTAACCGAGATCCGCAAGCTCGGCCGGACCCTCAAGCAACGCGCCACGGACATCCTCGCGTTCTTCGACCGGCCCGGCACCAGTCATTGTGGCGGCCTGTCCCGGTTCATTCCCAGATGCAGACCCCACGGATCCGAACACGGCGAGGGCCGCCGACCAGAGATGGTCAACGGCCCCGCGGTGCAGCGTTCTTCGGATCTCACAAAGCGGCTCAGCTGCCCTTGTGGCCTCGACCCTTGCACACGTCCTCGCGGTAGACTTGGACAATCGATGGGCGCGGCGCGCTGACCTCGCCGCGGGCCGGCTGCGTGCCGGCCGCCACATAGTCCGGGAAGAGTGAGTTTGGCTTACCGTAGCTGCCGTCCTCGCCCGGGTGCTGCACCGCCACGTAGACCATCGATTCCTCGTCATGCACAATGGGCCCGCAGGTTTCGGCGTTGCGCGGCATGGAGAGGAACTGCTGGACGTTGCCGCGGTTCGTTCCTTCCAGACCCACCTTGAACAGGCCGTCGTTGTAGCCAATGCCAGACGGAGCGCCGTCGGTGGAGATCCACAGGTTGCCCTGCGTGTCGAAGGCCAGATTGTCTGGGCAGGAGATCGGGCTGACCTGATCCACGGGAAAGCCGCTGAAGTAGGTGACGTCGCCCTGCGCGGGATCGCCGCAGAGCATCAGCAAGTTCCAGTCGAAGGTGGTGGATGTCTGGTCTCCGCGCCGTTCGGAGATCTCCACGATGTGCCCGTCGCGGTTGTCGTTTCGCGGATTCATCTCATCGGCCGGGGCGTTGGCCCCGACACCTCGGTTGGAGTTGTTAGTGCAAGCCACGTAAACCTTGCCGGTCTGAAGGCTCGGTTGCACATCCTCGCAGCGGTCCATCTTGGTGGCACCGGCCTTGTCGGCGGCAAGGCGCGTATGGACGAGCACCTCTTCGATGCTCATGCCGGCAATGGCGCTCTTGCCATTGAGGACGAGCGGCAGCCATTGGCCCGCGCCGTCGAACTTTCCGTCTGCGGGAACGGTGCCCGAACCGTTGATCTCTGCCGCTGAGTTGCCGGTGAACTTGGCAACGTACAAATCACCCTCGGACAGCAGGGTCATGTTGTGTTGCTTGTCGTTCTTCTTGTACTTGTTCTTGGAGACGAATTTGTACAGGTAATCGAAGCGCTCGTCATCGCCTGAATAGGCCACGGCCTTTCCGTTGCCGGCCATGATCACGTTGGCGCCCTCGTGCTTGAAGCGACCTAGTAGATCGTCGTGGCTAAGGTGCGCAGTTGGAGGGATGATGTTCCTGGCGGGTTCTTCCCCGACCGCCCGCCGGGAGCGAGACCACGATGTCCAGGACGAAGTCGCGGCCGGTGGCGCTCAGCCCGGCGGAGCGGCAGCTGCTGACGGCTCTGACCCGCACGGGCTCGCATCCGGCCCAGCAGGTTCGCCGGGCCAGGATCCTGCTCGAGCTGGACGAGAACAGCCCCGGCCGCCACGGGCCGGTTCCCGCCCAGACGGTGGTGGCCGAGCGGGCCGGCGTTGCCGTTGACACGGTCGTTAAGGTCTCCAAGGCCTACGCCGACCGGGGCGGCGACGTCGTCGCCACGATCACCCGGAAGAAGCGGGCCACGCCGCCGGTGGAACCGACCGTCACCGGCGAGGTCGAAGCCCGCCTGATCGCGCTGGCCTGTTCCGCCCCTCCCGAGGGCAAGGACCGGTGGAGCCTGCGCCTGCTCGAGAAGCACGTCGCGCTCATCGAGGACATCCCCGACCTGGACCACTCCACCATCGGGCGGGTCTTAAAAAAACGGAACTTCGCCCCCACCTGAAACAGTGCTGGACCATCCCGCCGCACGCCAACGGGGAGTTCGCCGCCCGGATGGAAGACGTCCTGGACATCTACGCCACGCCCTTCGACCCGGATCGGCCGGTGGTGTGCATGGACGAGAAGCCCTACCAGCTCCTCGCCCACGCCCGGGACCCGATCCCGGCCGCGCCCGGGCGCGACCGCAAGGAGGACTCGGAGTACGTCCGGTGCGGGACGTGTTCGATCTTCGTGTGGGTCGAGCCCCTGGCCGGCTGGCGGCACGTGGACGCCCAATCCCGCCGCACCATGCTCGACTGGGCCCACCAGGTCGAGCGCCTGCTCACCGTCGACTACCCCGACGCCGGGAAGGTCGTGCTGGTGATGGACAACCTCAACACCCACACGATCGGCTCGCTCTACGAGACGTTCGCACCGGCCAAGGCCCACGCCCTGGCCCAGCGACTCGAGATCCACCACACCCCCAAGCACGGGTCCTGGCTGAACATCGCCGAGATCGAACTCTCCGCCCTCACCCGCCAATGCCTGGACAGGCGCATCGACGACCTCGACGTACTTAACCACGAACTGGCCGCCTGGCAAGCCAGCACCAACGCCGACCAGCGGCAGGTGAACTGGCACTTCACCACCAGCGACGCCCGCACCAAGCTCCGCCACCTATACCCCGAATATTAGAGACGACGATCTACTAGACTGGTGTGCTTCTTGGGTACGGAGTTAGGGTTCTCGGGGTCGAGCTCCACTATGTAGCCGAACCGGTTGGGTTCGTTGCGGTAGTCCTGGCCGCGGGCGTCGAAGCGGGGATCCTCGTTCTCCCAGCCCATGGCCGTGGCCTTGTTCTCCAAGCCATAGCGGCGGTCCTCGGTGGAGGTGCCATTGGTGCGGAAGAAGCCGTTGAAGTTCTCTTCGCCGGAGAGGATGGTGCCCCACGGTGTGGAGCCTCCGGAACAGTTGCCCAGGGTGCCCAGCACAAAGCGGCCTTTGGGATCGCCCTTGGTCTTGACCAGGTCGGAGCCGGCCAATGGACCGGTGAGCTCGAATACGGTGTCCAGCGTGATTCGACGGTTCAGTGTGCCGCCACGGACGTAGTCCCACGGCTGGCCCTTGGCATCGCGGGTGAGCTCAACCACTGTCATGCCAACCGCGTTGCGGAAGATGTTTCGGCGCTGCGCCTCTTCGGCCGCGGAGGCGGGCGCGGCCGGGAACATGATCTGCGGGTTCACGTATTCGTGGTTGCAGACCAGCAGGCCCTTCTTGCCATTGGGTTGGCGAAGGATCTCCGTGTAGTCGTTGTTGTAGCCAAACTGCGTGGCCTGCGCGGCCGCCGTTTGCTTCTCGAAGTTGAAATCCGGGGAATCATTGAACAGCGGGTCACCCCACCGGATGATCGGCGACCAGTCGTAGCCGGCGGGGACGTCGAAACTATCCACCGCGGCGTCCACGGCCTTGATCGGGCTGAAGGGCAGCCGTGCGTTGCCGGAGCCGTTGGATCCGCTGGTGTTCGTGACGGGCTGGGCGGCGGCCGGGGCTGCACCGCCCAAGGCGACGACGGCGGCGCCCAAGACGCCTGCCGCACCTACGCCCAGTGCCGTGCGGCGGGAGAACTCGGCAGAAACAATGTTCCGGAAGTAGCTGTTGGCGGACGTGTTGCAGACGGCCTTGGCACAGGCATTGTCGCACTTGAGATTGCACGTCACAGCACTGCGCTTGCCCTTGGTATGTCCCAACATGGGCAGCAGCTTCTTCTTCAGATCAGTCATGGTGAGCCTTCCATAGGTGGTGCGGTGGGTCCCACACTGCCAAGGCCAAAAGACGGAACTGCGTGGCCAAGCTGAACAGCCAATGAACAAGGCCGCCGATACGGCGACTTCGTTCCATTGGGGCAGGCGTGAGCATGGCAGTTTGGTTCAGGGCGGATGAGGGTGCGCTCAACGAGATCGGTGGCGTGCCGGTCGGGCAGATCCGCCATGGCAACTTCACCAGTGCTGTCATGGCGGTGGTGTTCGGGCAGGGCCGGCAGCGCGAGGAGAACAACCGGTGGGTGTGGTTCCGCCGCAACAGACACTCCCCATGCCTGTCGCTGAATCCGTGGATGAGCTCAATGACCGGATCCGCGGCTAGGAAGTCCAGTCACCGTTGCCGGCAGAGGTCTTCGGCCTGGGGCTGGTGCTGAACCCGAGGGTTGGCAGGTCCGCGATGGTTACGGCGCTGATGGTGAAGTACTCCGTGCCGGCACGGTTCATCGGCAGGAAGGTCCGGGTATCCCTGCGGGCGTCCGAGGCCGTGGGGTTCGGCGGCCTCGGCGTGGCGGCAGGCATCAGCGGGTAGCCGCCCCTACCCTGCGCCTGCCCACGGTCCGAGCGGTCCTGGACGAAACCCTGACCGCCGCCGGGAAGGAACAACTCTCCAACCAGAGCTTCCTGGCCGAGCTACTGCTGGCCGAGTGCGACGACCGGGACCTGCGCTCCTTGATCCGGCGCGTCAAAGCCGTGAACTTTCCCCGGGACAAATGGCTGGGAGATTTCGATGTCTTGGCAAACCCGAAAATCAACCCCGCCACGATCCCCACCCTCGCCACAAGGCTCGTGAACGAACTCGTGGAAGCCGTCGATGAGAAGGTCCTGGCCAAGACCATCGCCCAACAAACTACGGGCTAGGCTAGCCGGGCGGTCCTCATTCAAGCCGCGACAACGGTGTGAACCGAATCAAGCTTCTCGCGGGTGTGGCCGGGATAGAAGTGGAGCGGAGGAGCCCGACCGGTCAGGACTCGGCTGCAGACCGGATTTCCGAGTAAGAGGAACACCAAAATTTTGTTGGGTCGTTTGGTTACACTTTGGGGTCTGCCGGACATTAACAGGGCATGAGCTTACAAACCGTCCGGAAGGAACGAGGGGTCTTGGAGAGGGAGAAACGCTTCTTGGCGACCCATGCCGCCTGCCACGACCGCATCTACCGCTATTTCCGCCGTCGAACAGAAAACGCCGCCACCGCTGAAGATCTTTGCGCCGAAGTCTTCAGGATCACGTGGGAAAAGACGGGGCAAGACGACAGCCTTTCGGTCATGGTGCTCTTCGGGATTGCGAAAAACGTGCTCCGCAACCATGACCGGTCCACCCTTCGATCCGCCACTCTCCTCGGAGCTCTTCGGTTCGAACGGAGCCATGAGCGCGACGATAATGAATCCCCCATCCATGCGGCACTGAGCCGGCTCGGCCCCGACGATCGCGAAGTACTGCTTCTGACCTACTGGGACGGCTTCAGCTCCACCGAGGTCTCGGACCTGCTCAATACCAGCGCCACAGCAGTCAGGATGCGTTTACACCGGGCCCGCAAAGCCCTAAGCCGCCTACTAAAAACAGAAACACAGCCAGAGGGAGCAGAAGGATGAGTAAAACCAGCATGTCGGGCCGGTTCGGACGTCAGCTTGCCTCTGTCGATCCCGGGGACTCCGTCAGCGAATCCGAACTGGCCAGGAGCCGGGCCCGGTCCCTTTCATTCCTGAATTCCGAGACCGAGGCCAGGATCGGGGCCGTATCCCGCATCGATGCACACACCCCGTCGCACACCTCATTCAGGGCAAACCCGACACGCATCCGACGCCGCATTGTGCTGGCATCGGCGGCTGCGGCTCTTCTCGCGGGCGTCATCGTGGTCGCTGACGTCACCCTGCCCAACCATCCGGGAGCAACCGCCGAGGCCGTCGAGGTCCTGAACAACGCCGCGGCGGCAACAATCCAGACCTCCGACCCGGTGGTGGGAGCGGGCCAGTACCTGAAAATCGAAACAACATCCGTCAACTTCGGAGGCGCGCAAGCCGCGGACGGAAGTCAGTTGTCCTGGCTGGACAAGACCGGCGGGCAGCTCTATGTTCCGGCAGACCGGGAGGGGGAATGGGTCTGGAACCGCGAAGAGCGTCTCCCCCTTGAGTCCTCCAGCGAAGCCGCCAAGGCGGCAGCGGCCGAGATGCGGAAAGCAGATCAGGGGCGGCCGGAAGGGCAGCCCCCGATGGTCGGGATTCTGCGTGCCCCAGGGGGCGCCTTCTACGGGAGCGAACCAACAGTCATTGCGGGCACGCCCCTCACCGAGGCCGGCAGTCTGCCCAGGGATCCACAGGCTCTGCTGAACCTCATCTACGAGCGGACGAAGGGGGCCGGGAAGTCTCCTGAACGAGAAGCCTTCGTGACGATCGCAGACAGCCTGCGCACCGGCGTCGTCCCTGCCGACCTGCGCGCCACCCTCTACAAGGCCGCTGCCCTCATCCCCGGCGTCACCGTCGGGGACAGGCAGGCAACAGTCGACGGCAGGACGGGGATCGCCATCGGCATCCCCTCTCCCGACGGAGTAGCGAGAACGGACATCATCATCGATCCCACCTCGGGACTGGTAATCGGGGAACAGGACGTACTGCTAAAGGATTATCCCGGCTTTCCCGCCGGGACCGTCTCAACCTGGACCTCCGTGAAGACCTCCGTGGTGGACTCCGCCCCCTAAGCTTCGATGACCACTATGGAGGACGCTTAGGCGTCTCCGATGTTCCAGGCCTCGGAACGGGGCCGCACTCTGCCATCCGCAGCCCACGGACCAGAGTCATCCCTCAACCACGAGCTGCGACAAGTAGAGACGGCCGGTCACTATTGGGGGGACCGGCCATCTCAGTGGTCCTGAATCAGGTTGACACACTCAGGGCGGTCAGCGTTCTTGGCGAACCAGTCGGCACACTCCCCCGCGGATAACATCCGGGTCGTTGGTTCAGTTCCCGACGACGGCTG
This sequence comes from Pseudarthrobacter sp. P1, assembly GCF_050156935.1. Lineage (NCBI taxonomy): Bacteria > Bacillati > Actinomycetota > Actinomycetes > Micrococcales > Micrococcaceae > Pseudarthrobacter > Pseudarthrobacter sp. P1. The sequence continues at coordinate 2,923,753 of NZ_CP189584.1, forward strand.
TGGCGCCGACCTCGGCGGCAGACTGCTGGCGGTATTTCACCTGGCACGCCGCCTGCCATACGACGATGGTTCACGCATTCATCGACGGGAATCCCCGACTCCCCGGTCATGGCCATAGTGCGCAGAGACTGTACCTCCCAGCACATCAATGAGCAAGAAGATTCCTGCCGCCATGTCACCGGGGCGGGTCGGGCGCAGGATCCCGAGTGTCCGGCACACTTGAATTCCATACCCGCAGCCTCGGTGATGATCAGTTCTTCCCCACTGACCCATACCCTCGGAATCGAGGTCAGGACGCAGTGGTGCGGGTGGGCCTCCGCGAGGGCTTCGACCCGAATGGGGATCTCGGCCCGCGCGGTGCACAACTGCTGGATCATCCTCGCCAACTGCGGCTGCACGAGGCCGGCTCCCCCTGGTGGCTGACTTGTTCCGCTACCAACGGGAGAGCCTTCCATGCGCCGTCTGGGAGGTGGTGATGGCACGTAGTTTTGCCCCGTCCTGGGACAGTGTCCGGTCCAGGAACTCCATGCCTGTTCGGTCCAGTACCACCGTGGTGGTCTGGCCTGGACCGGGATCCCCTCCAGCAAAACGAAGTCGAAAGCTTCCCGGAACCCGCGAACATCTCCTGGCGGTCCAGGCAGCCGGCCGGTCCGAGGCAGGGCGCGTCGTTGCCTTCCGGGCTGGCTGCAAGACTTCATCTCACTGCCTTGGGCAGCAAGTCAATTTGGTGGTCTTAGAGCCGGAAGCTGGAACCCTTTGGCACGATGGCTTCGCCATCGTGGACGATCCGTTCGGTCATTGCCGCGGCGGCGATCTGACCACCGAGCAGCTCTCCCCAGTGGGCGGAGCCCAGGTTCGAGGCCAAGATCAGCGCGGCATGCTCGGAGCGGGAGGGTGCCAACTGGAAGAACAGGTGCACCGCGTCCGACTCGAAGGGAATGTAGCCCAAGGAGCCAGAGGCGACGATCAGCCCGTAGCGTCCCCGACAACTCGGAAGGCGCGGTCCTACTCAGCCAGATCCCCAGTAGATCGCCGGCTTCCCCTGGCCTGAGCTGCGGGGTTTCCGGAATGCCGTCCAGACCCTCGGGCAGTGCCTCGCCGTGACCCATGTGAGGTTGTCGATCCGGACGCTAGAAAGCCAGCGCAGCGATGACAATTTCATCCTTCGCCTGCAGCACGATTCCCCTACCACTCGACGGACGCGGCAGCCACCTCCACCAGTTCAATGCCGGGGTGCTGCCGCGCGACCGTGAGTGCTGCCCGGTCCGGATCCACACCTGTCATCCTCTCGGCATGGCCGACGCGAGGTAGAGGGCGTCGCAGAGCCCCAGGGGTTGAGCAGGTCATAGAGGTCCGCCGCCTGGGCATCGGAGCACATCCGCTGATTGGTCATCAATCGAAGCGTAGCCATCCTGCCGGACGGGGGCCTGGACATTCCCTTCCGCGGCCAGCGGTGCCGTGGACGCGGCCCGGGTCTGAAGTGCTGGATCCACTGCGGGCGGCCTCCCCTGGTGGGCCTCTGCGGGAAGCGCCCTGCGGTCCGCTTGCGGTCCACCCTGGCAGTGGCCGACCGCTGATTCGGCTGGAGCTGGTCTCCCATGTTTCACGTGAAACGGAGCCGGACCGGAGGCTGCCCTAGGACGAGACCAAACCCCGGGCCACCATCGGCTGCGTTGCGGGCCAGGGCAGGTGTTGCTGGTCGTGGGCCAGCCCGCCACCATTCGCGTCCTGCCGGTCGCGGTGGCCCAGGCGGAGGGCATCCTGGTCGGCTACCTGCCCGGGTGGACCGCAAGCGGACCGCAGACCTGCACCCGGGCGAGGCCAAGATGCCCGGGGCGCGGCGATCATTGCCGAGGCCGCCCGGCTCCCGCCCCACGCCCCACGCCCTGCGCCCTGTGCCCTGTGCCCTGTGCCCTGTGCTCCATCGTGGTTGCCGACGAGCAGGCCGCGGAACTGTCCACGTTCTGCTGCTTCGATGACGACCTGGCCAAGCAGCCCACGGCCACCTCGAACCGGATCCGCGGCCTCCTCACCCAGATCCACCCGGCCCTGGAACGGGTCGTAGACAAGCACCTGGACCACCCGGCCGTGGACGCACTGCTGGCCAAACACTCGACACCGGCGGCGCTGCGCAGGGCCGGCCAGCCACGGGTTGCGGCCCTTCTCTCGAAGTACGCGCCCAGAGCCAGGAAGGGCTGGGCCGCGGATGCGTTCACAGCACTGGGCGCGCAGACCGTCGTGGTTGACGGCCCTAACGCTGCGGGCATCGTCCTGCCACAGCTGGCAGGGATGTATGCCCAGCTGCGCACCGCCCGGGAGTATGTCGTCACCCAGGTCGAGGCCCTCGTGGCGGCCCACCCTCAACACCGCATCTTGACTTTCATTCCGGCGGTCGGGGACGTCGATCCGCGGCGACCACCCGTTCAGGCCCGACACCAGCCGTCGCCTCCTCACAAGAAATCCCATGCCGACCCTTAAGGAAGAATTCAGGGCACCCTCCCGACGGCGGCACCCGGAGACCCATTCGGCCCATCTGGTTTTGGCTCCCGTTCGCCAGCCACCCTAACCTCGCTTCGCTCGGCCAGGGAACCCTGCTGCTTCTCCTAGCTCCACTCAACAGAGGGGGTGCTATCAGGGGGCGGGCGAGGGCCGGCTTCGGGGTGGGCCGGTGACGTCACGCAGTCTTGCGGTCGCCCATACCGTCGAACCGTCTTGCTGCCCGTAGACCGAACGCGGCGCCATTGCTTCTACCCTGGCGGGGCCTGATAGCCCTAGCGGAGCGGCGTCCTTCTGGCGCGTGGCCAACCTCTCAAAGATGGTGACCGGCTGCAGACGGGCGCATCGATATGCCCCGATGGTCTGATCCGGCAGCTATGCTCGGCCATCCGGTATCGAGATCAAGGTCCCGTTCTGGCTTCAAAACGGCCAGTAAAGCTTGTTGGATGACGCTCTTGTTTCACGTGAAGCAACGTACAGTTCGCGCGATGAACGAAGAGTGCTGTGGTCCGTGGCCAGCCGTTCAGGCTTTCTTCCACGCCGCGCCGACGGTCGGCCGCCGCGGCAATCGGACGGCTTGATCCCATCAGGTCCCGCCCGGTTCCTCCCAGCGACGCCCGGCTGCCCTGGCGGCAACCCATCCACCTGGGAATCCCGTGCGTGCCCTCGCACCCCGAGGGTCGCCGGTTGCCATACGCCCCGGAGCCGGCCAAGAGTGGCAGTGCTCCCGAACAGCGCAATAGGGTCCACGCCGCACCGTCGGCCGCCACAGAAGAGATGGGTGCTCCCCTAACGGTGCCCCGGTCAACTCCCTGCCCGAATCCAACTCTGGATGTCCGCTGGCCAGTGGCCGACCGGATTTCGCGGCACCACTCCTCCTGAACCACCGCGGCGGGAACGGTTGCATGGGGGCGAGTGAGGCACTGCTCTGTGGCTGGTCGGCTTCAGTCTGACAGGCGCCTTGTCGCTCAACAGGGCAGGCACCCATGCCGTCGACCGCGGCACGGGCCAACGTGGGTATGGCGCACCGATTGGTTCGTGCACCACGGAACCGCCAAGCTGCAACCCAAGAACACGGGCCACGGCAAGACCTCTGACCGCACCGGCAAGTAGTGGGGTTGGAACGGGTGAGGTTGGGACGGACGCGCAAGCACGCTGGACATGTTTCACGTGAAACGACATCGGCCGCATGGAGACCGGTGGCCAGGAAGATCCGGACGGCGGGCAGACGCCCCGGAGCCCGGCGCACCGCAAACCGTCAGCAAACATTGACCGCCTGGTCAGTTCGGCCCGGTGAAACGGACTGCAGGAAGTGGGCGCAACCGAACGTCGCCATCCCTGGGCGCGGTCCGCACCAACATCCCACGAGGCGCCAGTTCTCAATCAGAGCACCTGCCCGGCACCCAAAGGCTCTATTCGGCAGCCGCCGGGCCAGATCCACGGGATTCACCCTCCAATTCGGTGCGCTTAGGATCAATCCTGGAGAAGCCAAAAGCAAGGGATGAGGGCATGGAAAAGGGGCCGTGTGGTTTCACGTGAAACCACACGGCCCCTCCCTGAAGCAAGATCCTATTCGGAAGCCGGCGACAACACATCCATGATGCGGTTCAGGTCCTCCACCGAGGCAAACTCGATGCTGACCTTGCCCTTGCGGGCGCCGAGGGAAATCTTGACGTTGGTGTCCAGACGGTCGGCCAGCGAGGTGGCCAGAAAGTCCAACCGCTCGTGGCGGGGACTCGGCTTGGCCGCCGGGACGCGAGCTGCCTCGTCAGGTGCCTGGTACATGGCCACTGCCTCTTCGGTGCCACGGACGGAAATGCCCTCGGCAACAATCCGCTGGGCCACGCGTTCAATGGCCGCAGCATCCGGCAGGGCCAGCAAAGCCCGGGCATGGCCGGCGGAAAGCACGCCGGCGGCAACGCGGCGCTGCACGGTGACGGGCAGCTTGAGCAGGCGCAGGGTGTTGGACACCTGGGGACGCGAGCGGCCAATCCTGTCGGCCAGCTGCTCGTGTGTGGTGCCGAAGTCCTCCAGCAGCTGCTGGTAGGCGGCTGCCTCTTCCAGCGGGTTCAGCTGGCTGCGGTGCAGGTTTTCCAGCAGCGCATCGCGGAGGAGGTTGTTGTCCTCGGTGTCGCGGACAATGACGGGGATGGTGGCCAGACCGGCTGCCTGGGTGGCACGCCAGCGGCGCTCACCCATGACCAATTCGTACGGCTCCGCACCCTTTTCGGCGGACTTGCGCACCACGATGGGTTGCAGAACACCGATTTCCCGGACGGAGTGGACCAATTCGGCCATGTCTTCTTCATTGAAGACTGTGCGTGGCTGCTTCCGGTTGGGATGGATGTCCCCCACCGGCAGTTCGAGGAATTGGGCGCCCGGAACATTGAGCAGCGGCGCCAACGGCTCCGCCTTCTTCCTTGTTTCACGTGAAACAGCTGTGGAAGTCGCCGCCTGGCGTGCCTTGGGTTCCGGGAAGAACAAGTCCACGGGCCGCGAAACGGTGGCCGTTGTGGTGCCGCCGTCTGCCTCGTCCCCGGCTGCGTTCGGAATGAGTGCACCCAAGCCGCGGCCCAGGCCCCTGCGCTTTTCAGTCATGGACAGTTCCCTCCAGTGGAAGATCCCAACGAATATTGGGTGAAGACGTTGCGGTGTAGATGAAAGTCTAGCGTTCGGCCAGTTCGGCCGCGGCTTCCAGGTAGGACAGCGCGCCGGTGGATGAGGGATCGTATGTCATCACGGTCTGCTGGTAGCTGGGTGCCTCGGAAATACGCACGGAGCGCGGAACCACAGCACCCAGCACCTGGTCCGGGAAATGTTCACGGACATCTGCGGCCACCTGGGCGGCCAGATTGGTCCGCCCGTCGTACATGGTCAGCAGGATCGTGGAAACCACCAGATCCGAATTCAGGTGCTTTTGGATCATTTCGATGTTCTTGAGCAGCTGGCTGAGGCCTTCCAGCGCGTAGTACTCGCACTGGATGGGAATCAGGACCTCGTTGGCGGCGCAGAAGGCATTGACTGTCAACAGGCCCAGACTGGGCGGGCAGTCGATGAACACATAGTCCAGCCGCTCCTCGCCGTTCTTCTCGCGGGTCTTGGCATAGACATCCAGCGCACGGCTGAGCCGCTGCTCGCGGGCCACCAGGGAAACCAGCTCGATCTCGGCGCCGGCGAGGTGGATGGTGGCCGGGGCCACGATCAGATTGTCGATGTCCGGGCAGGGTGCGACGACGTCGGCCAGGGCCAGGTCGTTGATCAGGACGTCATAGATGCTGTCCACATCGGCATGGTGCTCAACACCCAGGGCCGTGGAGGCGTTGCCCTGCGGGTCGATGTCCACCACCATGACGTTCAGTCCGGCGGAGGCCAGGGCCGCGGCAATGTTCACCGTGGTGGTGGTCTTGCCAACGCCGCCCTTTTGGTTGGCAACGGTCAGGATGCGCGTTCTCGACGGGCGCGGAAGCCTGCGGCCCAGCAGCCGCTCGCGGCGTTTGTTCTCGCTGATGAGCTGGCGTGCGATGGGGCTGCCGTCGTCCAGATCGTCCAGGATGCTGCCCGTGACGGGGATGTTTGTTTCACGTGAAACAGCCGTCCGACGCTGATTCTCAATCGGATTCGGTTGATTAAGTATGGAACTTGCCGCCTTGGCCTGCATGGTCACAGCCTGGGAGCCGGAACGCGCAGAACCCAGCGACATGAACGGCGGGATCCGTTGCATAGATCCTTCAGTGCTTGTCACTGTGCCACGCTCACTTTCATAGGGCTTTGCTTGCCGCTCCCTAGCCTATCGGTTGCGGCTGGGAGCAAGGGACTTGATGGGGCCGGTGCCGCGAATCAGCGGCGGGCCACCTTCACGCGAACCACTGTGGTGGGCTCGTCCAGGATGTCCGCACCGGCGGTCACCACCTCGGTGGAAACACCGCCCAGCTTGCGGATGATCTTGGCCGCCTTCTCGATTTCCTCGGCAGCGCTGCGGCCCTTGATGGCCAGCAGTTCACCGTGTCCATCAAGGAGCGGAATGGTCAAGGGTGCCAGCGTGTTCAGGGCAGAGACGGCGCGTGCCGTCACCACCGAGCATTCGACCTTGCCCAGTGCAGCCTCGGCACGGGAGCGGATGATCTCCACGTTGTTCAGCTTCAGATCCATCACCACTTCTTCGAGCCAGGCGACGCGGCGCTCCAGCGGCTCGATCAGGGTCAGTTCAAGGTCCGGGCGGGCGATCGCAAGGCACAGGCCGGGCAGGCCGGCACCGCTTCCGACGTCGGCCACGTGGGCGTTGGGGGCAATCAGCTCGGCGACGACGGCGCAGTTGAGCACGTGCCGGCTCCAGAGCCGGGGCACCTCACGGGGCCCGATCAGGCCGCGCTCGATTCCGGATGTTTCCAGGTGCTCGACATAGCGCTTGGCCAGATCCAGCCGGTCGCCAAAAATGCGCTCGGCGGCAGCCAGTTCGACTTCGGTCAGCTCAACCACAAAAAATCTCCTCAGCACGGGCCACGCCGGCCGCCCCGAGGGGCGGCCGGCGTATGCCTCATGGCTTGTTTAAAGCGCGGTGACCACGATGTGGCGGTCAGTGCCTTCGCCCTCGGATTCGCTGGCGAACCCCAGATCGGCGATGGCGTCATGGACAATCTTGCGTTCGTAGGCACCCATCGGGGCCAGGGCCACGGCGCCCCCGTCGGCCTTCACCTTGTCCACAGCATCCTGGGCAATCTTGGCCAGCTGGCCGTTGCGCTCTTCGCGGTAGCCGGTGATGTCCAGGACCAGGCGGGAGCGGTTGCCGGTGGCGGAAAGAACCGACAGTCGGGTCAGTTCCTGGAGTGCCTCCAGCACCTCGCCGCCGGGGCCGACCAGGCTCTTGAGCCCGGCGGTCTCCTCATCGGAAACCACGGAAATGTAGGTGCGGCCGTTGCGCACCTCAATGTCGATGTCGCCGTCAACGTCGGCGATGTCCAGAAGTTCCTCGAGGTAATCGGCGGCTACGTCGCCCTCTTCCTCAAGCCGGCTGGCACCGGTGGCTGCGGACTCAACGTCCGTGGCGTCGTCGTCGTTGGCAAGCTCTACATGGCTATCAGCAGTCATTACTTCTTCTTCCTGTTCTTGCGCTGCGGCTGGACACGCTGGCCCTTGGTCTGGACAATCTCTTCCACGACGGCTTCGCTCTTCTTGCCGACGCTCAGCAGGGGCAGACCCTTGGCCGCGCGGCGCTGCTGGTATTCGCGGTAGGCCGGCGAGCCCGGAGTGGGCATGCGGCGGATCACGAAGAACTGCTGGCCCATGGTCCACAGGTTGGTGGTGGTCCAGTAGATCAGCACACCGATGGGGAAGTTGATGCCACCGACGCCGAAGACCAGCGGCAGTACGTACAGCATCATCTTCTGCTGCTTCATGAACGGGCTGGCCATCGCGTCGTCGCTCATGTTCTTGCTCATGATCTGCTTCTGCGTGATGAACTGCGAGGCGGTCATGGCGACGATCATCAGCAAGGAGAGCACGACGACGGCGGCGTTCAAGTTGCCGCCTTGGAGCTGCGGCAGGAAGGCGGCAGAGAGCGGGGCACCGAAGATTTCGGCCTTGTCGAACTGCACCACCTGGGCGTGGCTCATGGCACCGATGGTGTCGCCGGCGGAGCTGGCGTGCGAGACGCCGGACAGCACCTGGAACAGGGAGAAGAAGAACGGCATCTGGATCAGCATGGGCAGGCACGCGGAGAACGGGTTGGTGCCGTGCTCCTTGTACAGCGCCATCTGCTCCTGCGCCATGGCCTGGCGGGAGAGCTGGTCCGTCTTGCCCTTGTACTTGGTCTGAAGTTTCTTCATGTCCGGCTGCAGCGCCTGCATGCCGCGCTGGGCCTTGATCTGCTTGACGAAGACGGGGATCAGGGCAGCGCGAATCACCAGCACCAGGCCAATGATGGACAGAGTCCAGGTCACGCCGGAGGCGGGATCCAATCCGAGGAAGGAAAAAGCGTCATGGAAGAAGACCATGATCCACGAGACCAACCATTTGAAGGGAGCCAGGATCGCCCCGAAGAAATCAAACATTCTTTTCTATTCTCCTCAAGCCGCCGTGCGGCCTTCTGCATCCGATTGAGCTGCCAAATACCGATCCGGATGGTTCAGCTGGACAATGTAGGGGACCAGCGCGGGGTCATCCCCGTGGTCGTGGGCCGGAACGGGGTCAATGCCCCCGGCGTTCCAGGGGTGGCAGCGGAGCAGGCGCCGCGCCGCCAGCCAGCTGCCCTTGACGGCACCGTAGACGGTGACCGCTTCCAGGGCGTAGGCCGAGCAGGTGGGGAAGAACCGGCAGACCGGTCCGTAAAGAGGGGAAATGAGCCGGCGGTAGAGCTTCAGCGCAACAACAAGAAGGTTGCGGGGAGCGTTCCAGATCAGCCTGCCGGCACAAGAAAGCGCCCGAAGCGGCCAAGATGCCGCCGGGCGCTGAGCACGGGAAGGAAAGGAGGCTGCAGCAGTGGCCATGGCGTCCTAGTCCCTTCCCTTGTCGATCACTGCATCGCCTCGCGCGGGCAGGCGGCCCAGTGCTTTGGCGTATGCGCCGTCGAAATCTTTCACCAGGTCCGGCCATGTCGCACCGGCGGCAGCAGGCAATGCCCGCACCACGATGCACATGCCGTCGGGGTGGCTGCGCAGGGCTGTTCCCGCCGCTTCCCTCAGTCTCCTCTTAACGAGGTTCCGGGCAACAGCGTTCCCAACAGATTTCGCAACAATGAACCCGATCCGCGTTGGCTCGCCGGGAACAGCAGGGGCCACATATAACACTAAGTTCCGGCGCCCATTGCGGACGCCGGAACGTACAGTATGTGAGAAGTCGGCCGGGAAACGCATTCGATTCCTGGTGGCTAGCACCTTGCGCCCACGCCTACTTCTTAAGGCTCGACAAGAAAGTCAAGCAATGAGTGGTTACGCCGACAGCTCTACGCGGCCCTTGCCACGACGGGCTGCCAGAATGGCACGGCCGGCGCGGGTGCGCATGCGAAGGCGGAAGCCGTGCTTCTTGGCACGACGGCGATTATTCGGCTGAAAAGTCCGCTTGCTCACGGTAGTTACTCCAAGACTAGATGCGCCTTGCCCAGAACTACAGGGGAAGTGCAGGACGACGCTGAATTGTGTGGGTGTCTGCCCGATCGCAACCAATTTGGCAGCGAACGCACATAGGCAGAAAGCAGACACTAAGGACTACACAACGTTAGGTCATCGACGGGCCCACAGTCAAACCGGAGCCCGGCAACCGTCCCTTAACCATGCGGATGCCGGGGCCTGTGGACAGGGGATCGACGGCGCCGACTTCCACCCCCAGAGGGGCGTTCAGGGCCGTTTTGGGCAGGCTCCTGTGACATTTATCCACAAGTGGAAACCCTGCTATCTTCTGGCCAATCGATCCTCTAGGCTAGGCCAGTGGCCAGTTATCCACTGCCTGTGAATAACTCTGTGGATGACCGCTTCCAGCCACCTGATCCAACTGAGCAAAGGGTAAAAATGAGTACTGACGAGATCAACGATGTCGGCAGTTCATGGCGCCGGGTAGTGCGCATCCTTGAACAGGACGACAGCGTCACGCCGCGCCAGCGCGGATTTGTGGTCCTTACCCAGCCCCAGGGGCTGATTGGCAGCACGCTGCTGGTGGCCGTGCCCAACGATCTGACCCGTGAGGTTCTGCAGACGCAGCTCAAGGGCGCCCTGGACGATGCCCTGCGCCAGGTGTTTTCCGAAGACATCCACTGCGCGTTCAGCGTGAACTCGGATTTGGTGCCCGCACAGGAGGAGGAGCATGCTCCCGAGCCCGTTGCGGTGAAGCCGCGGCCGGAGCCGGAAGCCAAGCCCGCACCCACGCTGCCCAGCAATTCCCAAGAGTTTGGCCGGCTCAATCCGAAGTACGTCTTTGACTCCTTCGTGATCGGCTCCTCCAACCGCTTTGCCCACGCGGCCGCCGTCGCCGTCGCCGAAGCACCCGCGAAGGCCTACAACCCGCTCTTCATCTATGGCGATTCCGGGCTGGGCAAGACCCACCTGTTGCATGCCATCGGCCACTACGCCCGCCGCCTCTACAACGGCATCCGGGTGCGGTACGTAAATTCCGAAGAGTTCACCAACGATTTCATCAATTCCATCCGTGACGACGAGGGTGCCAGCTTCAAGCAGCTGTACCGCAACGTGGACATCCTGCTCATTGACGACATCCAGTTCCTGGCAAACAAGGACGCCACGCAGGAGGAGTTCTTCCACACTTTCAATGCCCTGCACAACCACAACAAGCAGGTGGTCATCACCTCCGACCTCCCGCCCAAGCGGCTGCAGGGCTTTGAGGAGCGCATGCGCTCCCGCTTCGAGTGGGGCCTGCTGACGGACGTCCAGCCGCCCGAGCTGGAAACCCGCATTGCCATTCTGCGCAAGAAGGCCATCGGCGAGGGATTGTCGGCACCGGACGATGCCCTGGAGTACATCGCGTCCAAGATTTCCACCAACATCCGCGAGCTTGAGGGCGCGCTGATCCGCGTCACCGCGTTCGCCAGCCTGAACCGCCAACCGGTGGATGTGGCCCTGGCGGAGATTGTCCTCAAGGACCTGATCACCGACGACGGCGCCCAGGAAATCACCGCGGCGGCGATCATCGGCCAAACCGCCGCCTACTTCAACATCTCGTTGGAGGAGCTCTGCAGCAAGTCCCGCACCCGGACGCTGGTGACCGCCCGCCAGATTGCCATGTACCTGTGCCGCGAGCTGACGGACATGTCCCTGCCGAAGATCGGCCAGGAGCTCGGCGGCCGCGACCACACCACTGTGATCCATGCGGACCGCAAGATCCGCGAGCTGATGGCCGAGCGCCGGGCCATTTACAACCAGGTGACCGAGCTGACCAACCGAATCAAGCAGCAGCAGCGCGAAGGCTGAGTCGTGCGCCACAGCTGAAGTAATTAACACCTGTGGATAGACCTGTGGATTGTTAAGTGCACAACCCCGGTTTAACTGCGCATAACCCACCCACCCCCTGTGGATCCCTGAAACGGCGCGGAAAGTTGTCCACCCCCATCCACCGGCCAACCCGTAGTGGCCCCACATCTTGTGCACAGCCAAGATCCGCGAACCAGCACGGACAAGCGGAGTTATCCACAGTTTCCACAGGGGTTATTAACACTACGAATCCCAAAAGATTTGGTTTTCAAACAACATTTTCGTTTCCACCACCACGCGCCCCTTCCAGCCAAACCACAATGACCAGCCCAGCTGGTCAAGGGGCTAAGCTGTCTGCAAACATGTAGTTCCACGTTGGGGATTCATGTAGTTCGCCTTGGCCTGTCGGCCAAGGACCACAAATCCCCTGCGTACCCACGATTTTTTGAGGATGAAAGGCGGCACCATTCCGTGAAGTTCAGAGTCGAACGGGATGTCCTGGCCGAAGCCGTCAGTTGGACAGCCCGGTCCTTGTCGCCGCGCCCGCCGGTTCCTGTGCTTTCCGGTTTGCTGATCAAGGCTGAGGCCGGCACCGTCTCGATCGCCAGCTTCGATTACGAAATTTCGGCGCGTCTGCAGATCGCTGCCGATGTCACTACCGAGGGAACCATCCTGGTTTCGGGACGGTTGCTCGCGGACATTTGCCGCAGCTTGCCCTCGGCTCCCGTCGACGTCGAAACCGATGGGTCCAAGGTGACGCTCACCTGCCGGAGCAGCCGATTCAACCTGGCTACCATGCCGGTGAACGACTACCCGGAACTGCCGGCCCTGCCCGAACTCAGCGGAACCGTCAATGGCGAGGCCTTCGCCCAAGCCGTCTCCCAGGTCATCATTGCCTCCAGTAGGGACGACACCCTGCCCATCCTGACCGGTGTCAAGATGGAAATCGAGGACGACTTGATCACCCTGCTGGCCACGGACCGCTACCGGCTGGCCCTGCGCGAAGTGCACTGGAAGCCGTCAACACCGGGCATTTCAACCTCCGCCCTGGTCAAGGCCAAGACCCTCAACGAAGTGGCCAAGACCCTTGGTGGCTCCGGCGAACTGAACATTGCACTCTCGGACAACAGCGAGCTCATCGGCTTCGAAAGCGCCGGGCGCCGCACGACGTCGCTGCTGGTCGATGGCGACTACCCCAAGATCCGCTCGCTGTTCCCGGACAACACTCCGATCCATGCAACGGTGGAAACCTCGTCCCTGGCCGAGGCCGTGCGCCGCGTGTCCCTGGTGGCCGAGCGCAACACCCCCGTGCGGATGGCATTCACCGACGGCCAGCTCACCCTGGACGCCGGCACCGGCGAGGACGCCCAGGCCTCCGAGGTCCTGGAGGCCGCACTGGTCGGCGATGAGATCACCGTGGCCTTCAACCCGCATTACCTCAGCGAGGGGTTGAGCGCGTTCGACAGCAAGTACGTCCGGTTCTCGTTCACCAGCGCACCCAAGCCCGCGATGATCACGGCCCAGTCCGAGATCGACGGCGAGGACCAGGATGAGTACCGCTACCTCGTCATGCCGGTGCGCCTGCCCAACTAACAGTTCGTGCGGGCCAAGCGCCCGGGAATGCCTTGGAAATCAACTCCTGACAGCAGAGGAAATGCCGTGCACATTGGTCTTGTCGGTCTTGGAAAAATGGGTTTCAACATGCGCGCCCGCCTGCGCGACGCCTCCATCGAGGTCACCGGTTTCGACCGGAATCCGGACATCAGCGATGTCCCCGACCTCGCGTCGCTGGTCAAGACACTGCCGGCACCTCGGCTGGTCTGGGTGATGGTGCCTTCGGGAGACATCACCGACGCAGTGGTCACCGAGCTCGCGGGCCTGCTCGAGCCGGGCGATCTGCTCGTTGACGGTGGAAACTCGCGTTTCACCGAGGACCAGAAGCACGCGGCCATGCTGGCCGAAAAGCAGATCGGGTTCATGGACGTCGGCGTCTCCGGCGGTGTCTGGGGCCTGAAAAACGGCTACGGGTTGATGGCCGGTGGATCCGAGGAAGACGTCGCCCGGGCCATGCCCGTCCTGGACGCGCTGCGTCCGGAAGGTGAGCGGGCCGAGAGCTTCGTCCATGTCGGCGGCGTCGGCGCGGGGCACTACGCCAAGATGGTCCACAATGGCATCGAGTACGGGCTGATGCAGTCCTACGCCGAGGGCTATGAACTGCTGGCGGCCAAGGACATCGTCAAGGACCTGCCGGGCACGTTCCGCGCCTGGCAAAAGGGCACCGTCGTGCGCTCCTGGCTGCTGGACCTCATGGTCAAGGCGCTGGAAGAGGACCCCGGCCTGGCCTCGATCGATGACTATGTCGAGGATTCCGGTGAGGGCCGCTGGACGGTGGAGGAAGCCATCGCCAATGCCGTGCCTGCCCCCGCCATCACGGCAGCGCTTTTTGCCCGTTTCTCCTCCCGCGAGGACAACTCCCCCGCCATGCGGATGGTCTCGGCCCTGCGCCACCAGTTTGGCGGGCATGCCACCAAACCCTCCGGGTCCTAGCCACCGAAGGTTTTTGTGTACCTGGAGCACCTTTCCCTCACCGATTTCCGCAGCTATGAGCAGGTGGATCTGCCGCTGGGCCCCGGAATCACTGTGCTCGTGGGCTCCAACGGGCTGGGCAAGACCAACCTGGTCGAGGCCGTCGGCTATCTGTCGACGCTGAGCTCGCACCGGGTCAGTTCGGACGGGCCGTTGCTCCGTTTTGGTGCGGACCGTGCCCTGATCCGCGCGAAACTGGTCCGCGGCGCGCAATCGGTGATGCTGGAAGTCGAGCTGAACGCCGGCCGCGCCAACCGGGCCCGCATCAACCGGGCCAATCCGGTGCGGGCCAGGGACATTCTGGGGATCTGCCGCACAGTGCTTTTTGCCCCGGAGGATCTGGCGCTGGTCAAGGGAGATCCCAGCAACCGCCGGCGTTTCCTGGATGAACTGCTGGTCACCCTGATGCCACGGCACGCCGCCACCCGCAGCGACTATGAGCGCGTGCTCAAACAACGCAATGCCCTGCTCAAGAGCGCCAAGTCCCAGCACTATTCGCGGGCCGGCGTGAGTGAGGGGCATCTTGCAACCCTTGATGTCTGGGACGAGCACATGGCCGCGGCCGGTGCGGCGCTGCTGGCCGCGCGGCTGGAACTGCTGGAAAAGCTGATGCCAAAGCTCGGTGCCGCCTACAGCCAGCTCACCGATGGATCCAAGGAATTGCGGGCCATCTACCGCTCCACGCTGGAGGAGCCGCTGGCCGAGGACGACGGCGATTCTCCGGCGGGGCTGTCCCCGGCGGTCGATGGCCAGCAGTCCCTGGCCGGACTGGGCATCGAAGAGCTGCGGGAACGGTACATCGCCGCCTTCGCCGCCTCCCGGCGCCGGGAGTTGGAACGCGGCTTGTCGCTGGTGGGTCCGCACCGCGACGAGCTCGAGCTGATCCTCGGCCAGGCGCCGGCGCGCGGCTACGCCTCCCACGGCGAAACCTGGTCCGTGGCCTTGTCCCTGCGGCTGGCGTCCTACTACGTGCTGCTGGAGGACTCGGCGATCGAGGGCAATGCGCCCATCCTGATCCTCGATGACGTCTTTGCCGAGCTGGACACCCAACGCCGCACCAAGCTGGCCGCCATCGTTTCCACGGCGGAGCAGGTGCTGGTGACGGCCGCCGTCGACGCCGACATCCCCACCGAGCTCAGCGGGGCGCAGATCCGCGTGATTCCGGGTGGAGTGGTCCCCCTTGAAGCCTGAAACGCCGGATCCCGACGACCACACCACCGAGGTGGATGCGGCGCAGGCGGCGTTGAACCGGATGCGGGCGATTGCGAAGAGCCGCGGCGAACTGCGCATCCCGCGCAGCCGGTTGGGCATGGACGCGAAGCCGAAAAAGGTGCGCGATCGGCGTCCGTTCCTTGACACCAAGGACTCCGGGCGGGACCCACTGGGCCTGGGCAAGGTGGTCGGGCGGCTGGTCAGCGAACGCGGCTGGAGCTCGCCGCTGGCCATCGGATCCGTCATGGCGCAGTGGAATACGCTGGTGGGCGCGGACATTGCCGCACACTGCCAGCCGGAAAGCTTTGAGGAAACCACGCTGCATGTGCGCTGCGATTCCACCAGCTGGGCCACGCAGCTGCGCCTGCTCAGTTCGTCGCTGCTAGCCCGCTTCGATGCCGAACTCGGCGCCGGTGTCGTGACCAAAATCCTGGTGCTCGGCCCCACCGCGCCGAGCTGGCGCAAGGGGTTCCGCACTGTGAAGGGCCGGGGTCCGCGCGACACCTACGGATAGCCGGGGGCGGCACCGCCGGAAGGCACTGCTGGCCGCCTGAAACAGGCGGGAGCACAATGCCCCCTATTCGAGGCCCGTTGGTGCGGTCCTAGCGCGCTTACTTGGCCATCCAGGGCCATGGCGCACCCGTTTGTCGCACCCCACAAGGTAGAATGAGCGTGAATACTGGACGCCGGATGGCAGCAGCCCCGAGGGGCGCGGCACACGGCGGCTTTAGTTACGTGCCTGCACCAGGGCCGGCCCGCCATCTTGCATGGGCGGCCTGCACTGCGACGGCAACCACCGAAGAATAGAGGGGTCGAACGCGCCTGTGACTACCAGCAATCCTGTGAATCCCGAGAACGCGGCGAATCCGGAGCCGGGCGGCGACACCGCCCCTGCATCCTCCGCCGGAACCGCGTCCCCGGCGGATTCCCCGGCAGAGACGGCCGCACCCCGCGAATACGGCGCAAGCGACATCACGGTCCTTGAGGGGCTGGAGGCCGTCCGCAAGCGCCCCGGCATGTACATCGGATCCACCGGACCCCGCGGTCTGCACCACCTGGTGTACGAAGTTGTGGACAACTCTGTGGACGAGGCCTTGGCCGGCTACTGCGACCACATCGAGGTGATCCTCCAGGCCGACGGCGGCGTCAAGGTTGTGGACAACGGCCGTGGCATCCCCGTGGACATCCACCCCACCGAGGGCAAACCCACCGTTGAGGTGGTCATGACCATCCTGCATGCCGGCGGAAAGTTCGGCGGTGGCGGCTACGCAGTCTCCGGTGGTCTGCACGGCGTGGGCATCTCCGTGGTGAATGCACTCTCCGCGCGCGTGGACACGGTGGTCCGCCGCCAGGGCCACGCGTGGCGGATGAGCTTTGCCGACGGCGGCAAGCCCCAGGGCGAGCTGGTCCAGGGCGAGGCCACCGACGAGACGGGCACCACCCAGACCTTCTATGCCGATCCGAGCATATTCGAGTCCACCGAGTTCGATTTCGAGACGCTCCGGGCCCGGTTCCAGCAGATGGCGTTCCTGAACAAGGGCCTGAAGATCACCCTGACGGACGAGCGCACGGCCGCCGTCGTGGACACCGACGGGGATCTGGACCTGGATTCGCCCCAGGATGGCACCGACCCGTCGGGACACCGCGAGGTTGTCTACCAGTACAACGATGGCCTGCTGGACTACGTGAAGTACCTGAACTCCTCCAAGAAGGTCGATGTCATCCACGAGGACGTCATCGCCTTCGAAACCGAGGATGCCGGGCGCAGCATGGCCGTGGAACTGGCCCTGCAGTGGACCACCGCGTACTCCGAGAGCGTCCACACGTATGCGAACACAATCAACACGCATGAGGGTGGCACGCACGAAGAGGGTTTCCGTGCGGCCATGACCAGCCTGATCAACCGGTACGCCCGCGAAAAGAACATCATCAAGGAAAAGGATGACAACCTCACCGGTGACGACATCCGCGAGGGCCTGACGGCCGTCATCTCGGTAAAACTGTCCGAGCCGCAGTTCGAGGGCCAGACCAAGACCAAACTGGGCAACTCCGAGGTCAAGGGCTTCGTCCAGCGCGTGGTCACCGACGGCCTGGGCGACTGGCTGGAGCGCAACCCCGGCCCCGCCCGCGATGTCATCCGCAAGTCCATCCAGGCCTCCCAGGCGCGACTGGCGGCCCGCAAGGCACGCGAGAGCACGCGCCGCAAGGGCCTGCTGGAGTCCGGCGGCATGCCCGGCAAGCTCAAGGACTGCCAGTCCAAGGATCCGTCCATCTCCGAGATCTACATCGTGGAGGGTGACTCGGCCGGCGGCTCCGCCGTGCGCGGCCGCAACCCAACCACCCAGGCCATCCTGCCGCTGCGCGGCAAGATCCTGAACGTGGAGAGGGCCCGCCTTGACCGCGCGCTGGGCAACGCCGAGGTCCAGGCCATGATCACCGCCTTTGGTGCGGGCATTGGCGAGGACTTCGATGTGGCCAAGGCCCGGTACCACAAGATCGTGCTGATGGCCGATGCCGATGTGGACGGCCAGCACATCACCACGCTGCTGCTCACGCTGCTGTTCCGCTACATGCGCCCGCTCATCGAGAACGGCTACGTGTACCTGGCCCAGCCGCCGCTGTACCGCATCAAGTGGTCCAACGCGCCGCACGACTACGTCTACAGCGACCGCGAACGCGATGCCGTGCTGGCCTCCGGCCAGGCCTCGGGGCGCCGCATCCCCAAGGACAACGGCATCCAGCGCTACAAGGGTCTGGGCGAGATGGACTACACCGAGCTCTGGGACACCACCATGGACCCTGACCACCGCACGCTGCTTCAGGTCACCATGGATGACGCCGCCGCCGCTGACCAGACCTTCTCCGTCCTGATGGGCGAGGATGTCGAATCCCGCAGAAACTTCATCCAGCAGAACGCCAAGGACGTCCGATTCCTTGACATCTAGGGCGCCAGCGCCCCAGACATTGCGAATCGGACATATATTGGGAATGGAATATAAAGACTATGAGTGACGAAACTCCAGGTATCCCGGAGGACGGCGGCGACGCCATCGAAGGGACCATCACCACCGACCGCGTGGAACAGGTTGACCTGCAGACGGAAATGCAGCGCTCCTACCTTGACTACGCCATGGCGGTCATCGTGGGACGCGCCCTGCCGGACGTCCGGGACGGCCTCAAGCCCGTGCACCGCCGCGTGCTCTACGCGATGTTCGACGGCGGCTACCGGCCGGAGCGATCCTTCAACAAGTGCGCCCGCGTGGTGGGCGAGGTCATGGGCCAGTACCACCCGCACGGCGACACGGCCATCTACGATGCCCTGGTCCGCCTGATCCAGGACTGGACCATGCGCTACCCGCTGGCGCTGGGGCAGGGCAACTTCGGCTCTCCCGGCAACGACGGCGCGGCCGCCCCGCGATACACGGAAACCAAGATGGCCCCGCTGGCCATGGAGATGGTCCGAGACATTGACGAGGAAACCGTCGATTTCCAGGACAACTATGACGGCAAGAACCAGGAACCGACCATCCTGCCGGCGCGGTTCCCGAACCTGCTGGTCAACGGCTCCTCCGGCATCGCCGTCGGCATGGCCACCAACATCCCGCCGCACAACCTGCGCGAGGTGGCCGACGGCGTCCAGTGGTACCTGCAGAACCCTACGGCCACCCGCGAGGAGCTGCTCGAGGCGCTGATCGTCCGGATCAAGGGCCCCGACTTCCCGACCGGTGCCCAGATCCTGGGCCACAAGGGCATCGAGGACGCCTACCGGACCGGCCGCGGGTCCATCACCATGCGCGCCGTGGTGTCCGTTGAGGAGATCCAGGGCCGGACCTGTCTGGTGGTCACCGAGCTGCCCTACCAGGCCAATCCGGACAACCTGGCGATCAAGATCGCCGAGCTGGTCAAGGACGGCAAGATCGCCGGCATCGCCGATCTGCGCGATGAGACCTCCGGCCGCACCGGCCAGCGACTCGTCGTCGTGCTCAAGCGCGACGCCGTGGCCAAGGTGGTGCTGAACAACCTCTACAAGCACACCCAGCTGCAGGACAACTTCAGCGCCAACATGCTGGCCATCGTCGACGGCGTGCCGCGCACGCTGAGCCTTGATGCCTTCATCCGCCATTGGGTCACGCACCAGTTGGACGTCATCGTCCGCCGCACCCGGTACAGGCTCCGCAGGGCCGAGGAGGAGGCGCACATCCTGCGCGGCCTGCTCAAGGCCCTGGATGCCCTGGACGAGGTCATTGCCCTCATCCGTGCGTCCTCCACCACCGAGGAGGCCCGCGAGGGCCTGATGCGCCTGCTGGAGATCGATGAGCTCCAGGCCAAGGCCATCCTGGACATGCAGCTGCGCCGCCTGGCCGCGCTGGAACGCCAGAAGATCCAGGATAGGCACGCCGAGCTCGAGGTGATGATCACCGAGTTCAACCGCATCTTGGCCAGCCCGGATGTGCAGCGCGGCATCGTCAGCGATGAGCTGGCGGAGATCTCCGCGAAGTATGGCGATGACCGCCGCACGCAGATCATGATGGGCTTTGATTCCAACATGAGCATGGAAGACCTCATTCCCGAAGAGGAGATGGTGGTCACCATTACCCGCGGGGGATATGTCAAGCGCACCCGCAGCGACAACTACCGCTCGCAGCACCGCGGCGGCAAGGGCATCAAGGGGGCCCAGCTCCGCGGGGACGACGTGGTGGAGCACTTCTTCGTCACCACCACGCACCACTGGCTGCTCTTCTTCACCAACCTGGGCCGCGTCTACCGTGCCAAGGCCTACGAGCTCGTGGAGGCCGGCCGCGACGCCAAGGGCCAGCACGTGGCCAACCTGATGGCCTTCCAGCCGGACGAGAAGATCGCCCAGGTGCTGGACCTGCGCGACTACCAGCAGTCCCCCTACCTGGTGCTGGCCACCAAGACCGGCCTGGTGAAGAAGACCCGCCTGGAGGACTACGACACCAACCGTGCCGCCGGTGTCATCGCGATCAACCTGCGCGACGGCGATGAACTGGTCTCCGCCCAGCTGGTCTCCGAAACCGACGACCTCCTGCTGGTCTCCCGCAAGGGCCAGTCCATCCGCTTCACCGCCACCGACGAGGCGCTGCGCCCGATGGGCCGTGCCACCTCCGGTGTGACGGGCATGAAGTTCCGCGGCACGGACGAGCTCCTGGCCCTGGACGTGGTCCGGGACGATTCCTTCGTCTTCATCGTCACCGAGGGCGGCTACGCCAAGCGCACGGCCGTGGATGAGTACCGGCTGCAGGGCCGTGGGGGCCTGGGCATCAAGGTGGCCAAGCTGGTCGAAGACCGCGGCGACCTTGTGGGCGCCTTGATCGTCCACGAGGACGACGAGGTGCTGGTGGTCATGGGCGGAGGCAAGGTGGTCCGCTCGAACGTCAGCGAGGTCCCCGCCAAGGGCCGCGACACGATGGGCGTGGTCTTCGCCAAGCCTGACAAGAACGACAAGATCATCGAGGTGGCGCGCAACAGCGAACGCGGCCTGGAGCATGATCTGGAGCATGAAGAGGACGAGAATTCCGAGTCCGAGGCATCGGCCGACGGCGCGCTGCCGGACTCCGAGGCAGGCTCCGAGACCGATTCCCAGCCCGACGTTCAGGGTGATGAAGTATTTTTGGAAAATGATGACGCAACAAGTGGAGGTACCCCGTGAGCACCAGTAACCCGAACCCGAGGCCCACATCCGGCCCGCGGGTAGGGGCGCCTGCGCGTCCGCCGCAGCGGCCCGCCGCCGGCGCGGCCCGCCCCGCGCTGGTGAAGCCCGCTCCGAAGGCCAAGGCCCGCCGTGCACGCCTGCTGGTGAGCAAGGTTGAGCCGTGGTCCGTGCTGAAGATGGCCTTCCTGCTCTCCGTGGCACTGGGCATCATCACCGTGGTGGCCGCCATCGTCCTGTGGACGGTGCTTGACCTGACCGGACTGTTCGACAAGGTCAACGCGCTCATGTCGGACATCCAGGGCGCAGAGAGCGGTGCCTTCGACCTGAAGAAGTTTGCGTCTCTGGGCCAGGTGGCTTCGTTCGCGACCATCATCGCCGTCGTCAACGTGGTGCTGTTGACCGCGCTGTCGATGTTGTCCGCTGTGCTCTACAACGTCTCCGCCACCCTGGTGGGTGGCATCGGCGTGACCCTGACCGACGATTAATCCGGTGCCATAATCCCTGAATGGGCGGGCCCAAAAGACCTTTGGGCCCGCCGATTTTGGGAGTTGGGCTTTCATGCGGTACAGTTTTATCTCGGCCCGGTGAGGGCCGGAGGGCGCATAGCTCAGGCGGTTAGAGCGCTTCGCTGATAACGAAGAGGTCCCAGGTTCAAGTCCTGGTGCGCCCACGGAAACCAAGGGTTTCTTTGGAAAGAAGGTACGTGTGAAGAAGTTGCTGGTAATTGCAACTGCATTTGCAGGATTCCTTGTTATCCGAAGGAAAATGCGGGATTCCAAAATCCAGAAATCAACCTGGAGCCAGGCGACCGACACGGTCAACTGACAATAGGAATACTGGATACCTCCCATGGGGGCATGGCGCAATTGGTAGCGCACCTGCTTTGCAAGCAGGGGGTTCGGGGTTCGAGTCCCCGTGCCTCCACCATAGGAAGAACACCCCGGCCACTGCGGCCGGGGTGTTCTTTGATTTAAGGGACGGACCGGCCCTGCCCCGAGGTGCCCTAGTGTTGACGGGTGACTGTTCTCCTGGCCGTTCTCGGCATTTTGGGTGTTTCGGCGTCCGGCCCCATCATGGCGGCCACCGCCGCCCCTGCCCTGGCCATCGCGTTTTGGCGCACCGCGCTGGGCGCGGCCGTCATGGCGGTTCCCGTCGCCACACGCCAGCGGACCCAGCTGTCCAAGCTGCGCTGGGCGGACTACAAATGGGGAATCGCGGCCGCCGTCGCACTGGCCCTGCACTTTGCCTGCTTCATCACCTCGGTCAAGCTGACCAGCGTGGCCGCGGCCACGGCCCTGGTATGCCTTCAGGCGGCCTGGATTGCCGTCTTCCAGCTCCTGGGCGGCATCAAGCCCGGCAGGCCGGTTGTGCTGGGGCTGGGGCTCGCGCTGGCCGGCGTCGTCGTGGTCTCGGGCTTCGACATCGGCCACTCCCCGCAGGCGGCCAAGGGCGACGCCCTGGCGCTGGCCGGCGGTGCGCTGGCCGCACTCTATACGATGGCCGGGGCCAAGGCCCGGCGCACCATGTCCACGGGCATCTACACCATGCTCTGCTACGGGGTCTGTGCCGTGGTCCTGCTGGCGATGTGCCTCATCTGGCGCCAGCCGCTGGCGGGCTTCCCGCCACAGGCCTGGTTGGGAATTGCCGCCGTGACCTTGGTCTCGCAGATCATGGGCCACACGATTTTCAACCATCTGCTCGCCACCATCAGCCCGTTGGTGGTCTCCATGATGATTCTGCTGGAGATCCCCGGGGCCGCCATCCTGGCGGCGGTGTTCCTGGGCGAGACGCTCCCGGCGGGCACCTACGCCGGCCTGGCCCTGATCTTGGCGGGACTGGGCGTGGTGGTGCTCCTGCAGGGCCGCAGTTCGCTGGCGCGGCGGCCGCGCCGGGAAGGCGACGGCACCGGCGGCGCGGACTAGCTAGCGCGGGCGGCGTGCCAACTGGTTGATGCTGGCCGTGTGGACGGCGCGGAGCATCTTGGCCGGGAAATAGACCGAGAAGAACACCACCATGGGCGCCTTGAGGGCGATCTTGTTGATGTTGTGCGCCTTGTAGGTGCGCTCAAAACGGGTCACGTAGTAGCGGTAGTCCCGCGGTGAGTCCTCGAGCCGGCGGGCGGACATGCCGCTGACCATGCTGGGTATATACCGGACACTGAGCTCATGGTCGGCCAGATGCAGGGACAGATCGATGTCCTCGTGCATTTCATCGCGCTCGTCCAGGCAGGTTTCGTCCCGGATGGTCTCCCACGCGGTGCGGCGCAGGGCCATGTTGGAGCCGAAGAGGAAATGGTACTGGTGCTTGGCCAGGCGCAGCATGAGCTGGCGCATCTTGTCGTCAGCCTTGAGCCCAAAACGGCGCAGCGGCATGTCGTAGTAGACCACCGGGCCGGTGATGGCGTCGGTGTGGGTGCTCATGAAGGCCTTCTGGACCTCCTCCACCCAGTCCGGCTCCAGGACGGAATCGGCATCGATGCGGCCCAGGATCTCCCCGTTGGCATGCTCAAAGCCGAAGTTGCGCGTGGGGATGAGCCCCTGCGCCTCGTTCTGCGCCAGCAGCCGGATCGGGCTCTCGGGGTATTCGCGCTGGAGGCGGCGGACGATCTCGGCGGTGCTGTCGGTGGACTTGTTGTCCACCACAATGATTTCCTCGGCCGGAATGGACTGGTAGATCGCGGCGATCAGGCACTGCCTGATCACGCTTTCCTCGTTGTAGGCCGGAATCACAATGGAAACGCTCGGACGCGCAGCGCCGGACCCGGTGGTTGGTCCGGGCAGCAGCTCTGGGGAAGGCGAGGGAAGGGTGGGCTCCGGCAACGGGTTCTCGGGTGACATCAGCACCAATCTAACACCGAAAAAACCGCGGGACCCCGAAGGGTCCCGCGGTCTTGTGTCCCGCACGGCAAGCGGGGGTGCTGCTCCTGCCCTTGGCTAGGACTCGTCCTTGTGCTTGGCGGAGGCAGTGTCATCCATGGCCGTCTTGGCGTCCTTGACGGCGGTCTGGGCCGCGTCCTTGGCCTCGTCGACGGCGGATTCCGCGGCGTCCGCCACGGTGCCGGCCGTCTCGGCTGCGAGGTGCTTGGCCGTATCCGCGGTGTCGGCTGCCGTGTCCTTGACGGCCTCGGCAGCGGCCTTGACCGGCGCTGCGGCGCTGGCCACGGGGGCAGGTGTCTTCCACGGGTCCTCGACCGGCTTGGAGGCCTTCCAAGCCGCTGCCGCTGCGGCCGCTGCGGCAGCGATCACGCCGAACACCAGCCAGCCCTTGCGCCCGCCTTTGTGCTGGGACTTCAGCGCGGCTGCGGCGTCCTTGGCTGCCTTCTCGGCCACCTTCTCCGCCTTGGCGACAGCATTCGGATCCCCGGTGAGTCGGGCGACGACGACGTCAACCTGTTCCGGCGTCGTCGCGTTTTCCAAGGCCTTGCCCAGCGCGGCGGCAACCTCGCCCACCTTGCCGGAGAGCTTGGGCAGGTAGTCGGCAACCACCTTGTCGCGGGCGGAGGACAGCGCGGGGCCGGCCTTGTCCAGGGTCTCCTGGATCTTGGGCGTAGCCTCGTCCACGGCGTCGGAGATCCGCGGGGCCAGCTTTTCCAGCCCCTCCTGGATCTTCGGGGTCACGGCGGCAACGCCCTCGGCCGTCAGGTGTGCGGCCTTGCGCAGGCCGTCCTGGACGATCGGTGAAGCCGTCTCAATGCCCTTCTCCAGCCGCGGAACGGCCCAGTGCAGTGCGGCCTCGACATGGGGTGTTGCCCAGTCCCTGGCGTGCTCCACACCTGTGGTTACAGCGTCCTCCAGGCCGTGGTTCAAGCGGTCTGCGTTCTTCACAACTACCTCCCGGGAATAATGGCATTTCTGGGTTCAGCCTACGTCCATGCGCCGCGGCGGGCCATTCTTTGCCGCATAAAACACCTCCTGCACCGGGCCCGGGCGGTTCACTGTGCGCGGAACGGCGGCCATGGGCCGGGCCAAGGTCGCAGGTGGCGTGGCAGAATATCGGCATGACTGCTATCCCAACCGCAAAAGCAACCATCAGCACAAGCCTCGGCGACATCGTGGTGAACCTCTTCGGCAACCACGCGCCCAAGACTGTGAAGAACTTCGTTGGCCTGGCCACCGGTGAAATCACCTGGAAGCACCCCGCCACCGGCGAGGAGTCCAACGCGCCGCTGTACAACGGCACCATCTTCCACCGCATCATCAAGGACTTCATGATCCAGGCCGGCGATCCCCTCGGCCGCGGGACCGGCGGCCCCGGCTACCAGTTCGACGATGAAATCCACCCGGAACTGAACTTCAACGAGCCCTACAAGCTGGCCATGGCCAACGCAGGCATCCAGGGCGGCCGCGGCACCAACGGCTCCCAGTTCTTCATCACCACCATCCCCACGGGCTGGCTGCAGGGCAAGCACACCATCTTCGGTGAGGTTGTCGACGCAGAGTCCAAGGCCGTTGTCGACGCCATCGAGGGCGTTGCCACCGGTGCCGGTGACAAGCCCCGCGAGGACGTCGTCATCAACTCCGTCTCCGTTGAGCAGCTCTAGCATTTTGCAGCTCTAACCAACCGAACACCATCAAAGGTTCACACACACTGTGAGTTACTCGATTCCGGCGGCGGGCGTGCCCGCCGACGTTCCCGTTTGCCCCCGCCACCCGGACCGCGTGGCGTATGTGCGCTGCCAGCGGTGCGGGCGGCCGGCCTGCCCGGACTGCCAGCGCAGCGCCGCCGTCGGAATCCAGTGTGTGGACTGTGTCCAGGAGGCCACGCGCGCCGTGCCGGCCACCCGCACCATCTTCGGCGGCACCGTCCGCTCCGGCCGGCCGATGGTCACCCTGGCGCTGATCGCGCTCTGTGTGGTGGTCTTTGTGCTCGAGCTCGCCGTCCCCAACGATGTGGTGTTCCAGAACTTTGCCTATGCCCCCTTCACCACGGAGGCCGAACCCTGGCGGATGCTCACCAGCGCGTTCCTGCATTCGCAGGGCTTCCTGCTCCACATTGCCTTTAATATGTATGCGCTGTGGATCCTGGGCCATGCCCTGGAACCTGCGCTCGGCCGCAGCCGCTTCCTGGCCCTGTACTTGGTCAGCGCCTTTGCCGGATCCGTTGGCGTGCTGCTGATCAGCCCGGTGGGCACCGCCGTCGTGGGCGCTTCCGGTGCCATCTTTGGCCTCTTTGGGGCCCTCTTTGTCCTCCAGCGCAAGATGGGCGGCGACGTCCGCCAGCTCGTGGTGCTCCTGGTCATCAATGCCGTGCTCGGCTTCATGGGATCGGGCATCGCTTGGCAGGCCCATCTGGGCGGCCTGGTGGCCGGCGTGCTGGGCGGCCTGGCCCTGGTCTATGCACCCAAGGGCCCCCGCCGGAACCTCATCCAGTGGGGCGGCCTCGCGGCCCTGGTCCTTGTCCTGGTGGGCCTGGCGGTCTACCGGGTCGGCGTCATCAACAGCTCCCTGCAGCAGCTGTACGGGCTCTAGCCGCGCCCGGCCAGGCGGACATAGTCCCCGCCCCAGTGCAGCAGCGGATCCATCGCCTCCGACGGTGGGGCCGTGCTGCCCATCCCCACCACTGTGCCCACCACCAGCAGGTGGGTGGCCGCCGGGTGGATGTCTGCCGTCTCCAGTTCAAAATGGGCCAAGGCTCCGTCGACGACCGCGGCGCCGGTCAACTCCCCACGCCTGAACGGCACCCGTTCCAGCAATCCCTCCAGCGGCATGCCCGGGCTCGCCAGCCAATTGGCCACGCTCTTGTGCCCATAGGGCAGCACGCTCAGCGCCCAGCGGCCGGAACCCGCCACCGCCGCCGCCAGCCTGGACTCGGCATACAGGCTGGCCAGCATGGTGGGTGGATCCCAGGACACCGTCAGGAAGGATCCCACGGTGCCTGCGTAGTCACGTCCCTGCCACACCGCGCTCAGCACAGCCACCGCCGACGCAGCCTCGGCGCTGAGCCGGGAAAACTCGTCCACATCAGCCTGCGAAGGTTCGGGGCGGGCCAGTGCGTGACCGGGCGCCCGCGGTGTCATTTCCATGCCACCATGGTGGCACGCCCACTGTTATCCACAGCGCTGTCCACAGCTGGGCATAACTTACAGGGTTGTATTTCTAATATAGAAAACATCATTAGAACATGTGTTTTTCCACAGGGTTGTACACACTGGGCATAACTTACACACATGTAATTCCACACCTGTGGATTACTTTTCCGCGGATTTCTGGGATTTGGTGGCAATATCCACGACGCGTTGTCCACCCCTGTGGATAACTTTTGCAACAGGGGTGGACAACCTCCTGTTCGAATCGTGCCTGTGGATAACATCGCAAAGTTATCCCCGGACGTGGATAACTTTGGGGATGTGGCCCGGACCTCACCTGGCCTCGGCGCGGCGGGACTCCGTGCTGTGGGTACCGGATAAGTGTGTGGCAGTAGATGCTCCCAAAGCCGGTGGTTGGGTGCAGGTGCAACCGGTGGCCGGTCATATGTGGACATCTACCAACGGTTGGCCGCCGCTGTCCTAGACTGTCCCCAGCATTGTGCCGGGCCCCACTTGGGGATTGGCGTATTGATGGCATTCGCGAGGGGGCGAATGCCGGTCGAGGATTGCGTAAGGGGGAGGCGATTTGTCCCGACTCACATTGGTTGCGGACATAGTGCAGGAGCTGCGCGAGGGGGCAACCCAAGGCGTGTTCATTGTTGGCCAGCACGGGGTCGGCAAGACATGGGTGGTGGGCCAGGTGTTGGCTGCCTTGGGTGCGGACACCACAGTCATCCGCCTCTCCCCCAGTGCCGCGCTCTCTCATGTGCAATTTGGCGCTGTCAACGCACGCATCGGTGCCACGGACCAGCGGCTGGATGATTTCCACAGCGTCCTGTTGGGGTTGGAACGCCAGATCCAGCAGGACCTCGCCGAAGCCCCGGTAGTTCTGGTGGTGGACAACGCCGCCCATTTGGACGGCCAGAGCGCCGCCGTCATCGCCCAGGCGCTGCTGGACACAGGAGCCAAGCTCATTTTGTCGGACCTTCCGGGGTCCGCCGGGGATGCACTCCACCAACTGTGGCGCGACGGCGGACTGCGGCGATTCGAGGTGGACCCGCTTGCGGCCGGCGAAGTCCAGGCCCTGATGGAGGGTCTGCTGGAGGGGCGGGTGGCAGGAGCCGCTGCGTCCTATCTATGGCAGCGGTCCAACGGCAATGCCGGCGTCGTGAAGGGACTGGTGGCCGGGGCCCTGGAGGATGGCACGCTTCGCGAGATTGCGGGGACGTGGGCGCTGGACCACCCGGCGGACCATTTGGGGGCGGAATCGCGGGACTTCCTGCGGATGGACCTGGCCCAGATCAGTCCGGCGTCAAAGCGCATTGTGGACATTCTGGCATTGGCGGGCCCCCTGCCGCTGGATGCCCTCTTGCAGCTGTGCACCGCGGATGAGCTCGATGAAGTGCAGCAAAGCGAGATTGCCGTCATCACCTTGGGGCGGGAGGTGAAGGTCGAACTGGCCCGCCCGGCGTTCAGTGCTGCCATCAGGGAATTGGTCCCCGTGGGGCGCAGCCGCGGCCTGCGGGCAGAGGTTTCGACAGTTTTCGATCCGCATGCCCTGGGCCTGCACGATTCCATCATCACCGATGTGCTGTGGCAATTGGACTGCGGCCTGGCCATTGACGACCACGTCTTGGTCAATGCTGCCACGCTGGCCAACCGGGCGCTGCGGACGCCGGACGCCCTGCGCATCAGTAAACTCATCACCCACGGCCCGCACCTTGCCTCGGCTCTGGCCCAGCAATCCCTGGCCAGCTACCACGCGTCCCAGCTGTCGGCCGCGCGGGACCTGGCCACGCGCAGCCTGTCCCTGGCCGCGGATTCGGCGACGGCGGCCCAGGCACTGGAGGCCTGGTGCTGGGCGTTCGCACCCGAGGAGGACTTTGGCGAGCGGTTTGCCGGTGCGCTGTCCGCCTACCACGGCCAGTTTGGGGACACCAGCGCCGAGGACGACGCCGGTTCGCCGGGCTTCCGGGTGGAGGAGCTGCGTGCGCTGGCGGAATTGTCTCTGGGTGATCTGGAGCATACCCACCGCCGCCTCGATGCGCTGCTGGCCAACCCCACTCTCGTGGATGTTGGCACCACCGTCCAGCTGAAGGGGATGCTGTGCGAAGTGTTGGCCGGTTCCGGCCGTGCGGCCGAAGCTTCGTCGCTGGCGGTGGAGATATTGGCGGCGCTGGACCAGGAGCCATTTTCCCGGCCCGACATTTCAGTGCTTGCCTATGCCCGGGCCTCAGCTGCCATGATCTACTACGGGGACTGGGAATCGGCCACGGAGTTGCTGGAGACAGCCATTTCAGTCCACCACAATCTGATCCTGCCCAGCCGCGGACTGCGGCATCTGGGCCTGGCCATGATGTACATCCGGATGGGCCGGGTGGAGGAGGCACTGGCTCAGATGCGGCCGTGCCTTGACGCGCTGGTGGAGCATGATCCGTGGCTGGTGCTGCCGGTGGCGCTGGGCCTTGGCGCCTATGCCTCGGCCCTGCGCGGGGATGTGGACCAGGCACGGGCACGGCTGGCCCAACTGGACGGGCTGCGGCGCCGCGGTGCTGCCATGTATGCCTTGGAGGGGCGGGCCTATGCCATAGCGGCGTCGTCTACCATCGGAGACACATCCTCGGGCATCGATGAGTTGGCGGAGATCCGGGCCAACTGCCAGGCCCACGGCTACGCCACGATCGAATTCACTGTTGCCATGCTGATGATCCGCATGGGTGGAGGTGCCGTGCTGGGCCGGTTGCAGGAGCTCGCGGAGGTGGTGCAGTCACGGCACCGCGATTTCTATGTGGCCTACGGCCAGGCCATGGCCAGCCAAAAAGGCGAGATGCTCCAGGACGCTTCCACCATGGCCACCATGCAGGGCTTCGACCTGATCGCGGCCGAACTCGCCGCCACCGCCCAGGAACGCTTCAGCGAAAGCGGCCAGCAGCAAAAGAGCCGCAAGGCCGCCGCCATGCTGTTGACCCTGCGAGACCGCCTGCCCGGCATCGCGTCCCAGGCCTTTGGCAGTGCCGACCACCCTGAACTGACGCGCCGCGAGGCGGAGATTGCCAAGTTCGTTGCGGCAGGGCTCAGCAACAACGACATTGCCACGCGCCTCCATGTTTCCCTGCGGACCGTCGAGGGGCACCTGTACCGTACATTCATCAAACTGGACATCAAGTCCCGCGAAGAGCTGGCCCACATGGCCCGGGCCCTGGAGAGCGCCGGCACCACAGAGTAGGGCCGGCTGAGCCGTCCCGGTCCCGGTCCCGGTGTGGCGTGCCGGCGCCGCGTCGCCGTGCAGGGGAACATCCACGGGGCGAGTAATTGCACCTCAAAGGAAGTGCTGTCCCTGCTGCCTTGGAGTGAAGGGGTTCGCAAAATAGAGTGGCCAGCACTCGCGTGTGGCATTGAGCGCCCTGCCTACGATGGCAGTGCCTTCCGGCGCCGCCGGGAACCAGCGGATTTCCAGAATCCCCCATTCTGGTGCACAGCCGGAGCGGCAGGGTCCCCCAGTCCTGCCGCTCCCCAACCCGCTGGAGTGTCCCCGCGGTGCCGGGGACACTCCCCCGCGGACCTGCCCCTTGGCGCCGTGCGCCTTAACCCCGATTCCCTTTACACCGTGCGCCCTGGCGTGCCTAGATTGAAGGTACGCCAGAGATGGCGTGAGGGAATCAGTGAAAGGAAGGCACAGCATGGCTGGGAACAACGGATCAGGCAGGTCTCCTGGCGATGCGGAGGCTGCCGAGGGCCATGGCCGCTACGCGGAGGGCTCGTACGGCAAGGCGGGCTCCGTATCGGGCCACCATGCCGGCGAATCGGAGGGGCGCTACGTTGAGGGCGACTACGGCGAGGCCGGAACCGAGGAGGCCCAGCTGGGCTCCGAGGCCGGCCAATTTGCCGAGGCCGACTACGGCGACGCCGGCGAGGTTCCGGACCGCGCGGACGGGCACGTTCCGGGAAAGTACGTGGATTCAGCCGGTGCCCCCGGCAAGGGCAGCGCCGAGGGGGAGGACTGAGGAGTCCACCCCGGGTGGTTAATGTCCGACGGCGGCACTCCCGCACTGGGGAGCGCCGCCGTCGGGCGTGCCGGCACCGGGCCGGTGGCCGCTGTAAGCCGGCTACGAGCGCCAGCGCGTGGTCATCATGAAGCCGGCGATGGCGATCCCAAAGCCGACGAGGATGTTCCAGTTGGCGATGCCGGGGATGGGCCACAGACCGTTGGTGATGTAGTAGACGATGATCCACAGTAGGCCGATCAGCATCAGGGAGATCATGACGGGCTTGAACCACACGGCGTTCGGCTTGTGCGCGGCGGCCGGCTGGGACTGCTGCGGGGTGCGGTTGGGCCGGCGGCGCGGCTTTGACTCAGGCACTTCGATCTCCTTGGCGGGTGGCGGCGGTAGTACTGCACCGCGACGGGAAACAGGGGGCAGCGGCACCTTGGTATCCTCATAGAGGAAGATGCCAAACACACGGCACCGCACGGGTTCTGGTCGTAATTCTAGCGGCACCGGCCGCGATGCAAGGCTACGTGACCCTCGGGCCAACATCAGGAGACAAAGTGGTGGATCGTACGCTCGATGCCGCCCCCATGGACGCCGAAATGGCGGAGCTCTCCACTCCTTCCATGGACCGTCCGGGGCGCGCAAACCCCCCGAAGCGGGGCTTTGTCAGCCTGCTGGTCCAGATCATTGGCGAACTCCTGATCACCGCCGGTGTCATCGTGCTGCTGTTCGCGGCCTGGGAACTGTGGTGGAGCAACATCGCCGCCGACAACGCCCAGCAGCACGCGGTGGAACAATTTGCGCACAACTTCCAGGGCCCGCTGGCCCCGCAGGCGCTGGCCACCCCCGGGCCCGAGGACTACGGACCACCCCTGGTCACCCCGGCCCCCGCCGTCGACGGCGAAACGTTTGGTGTCATCTACATCCCGCGCTTTGGCGAGGACTACTACCGCCCACTCGTGCAGGGAACCAGCACCGCTGTCCTGGACACGCTGGGCCTGGGCCACTACGGCAGCACGGCCATGCCGGGGGCCGTGGGCAACTTTGCCGTGGCGGGGCACCGGCAGACCCACGGTGCCGTGCTCGATGCCATCCACACGCTGGTCCCGGGCGACAAGATCTATGTGCAGACCAGGGACGGCTACTACACCTACGTCTTCCGGAACAACCAGATCGTGCTGCCGACACGGACCGACGTCCTGCTGCCCGTCCCCACGGCCGCCGGCGCCGCGCCCACGCAGAGCTTTTTGACCATGACCAGCTGCAACCCGCGCTTTGGCTCCCAGGAGCGCATCATTGCCTACTCGGTGCTGGACTCCTGGCAGCCGGCCAGTGCCGGACCACCGGCCGCCATCGCCGATCTGGTGGCCTCCACCGCAGGAAAGGGCTAGGAATGTACGGCTGGATCTTCCGCACTCTGCCGGGGCCGTTGTGGCTGCGCATCATCACCTCGGTGCTCCTTCTGGCCGCCGCCGTGCTGGTGCTGATGGACTACGTCTTCCCTTGGCTGTCCCAATACAACCCACTCACCGACTCAACGATTGGTTCCAACCCCTAGCCATGACTACGCGAATTTTGGTTGTCGACAACTACGACAGTTTCGTCTACACGCTGGTGGGCTACCTCCAGCAGCTGGGCGCCGAGACCACTGTGGTCCGCAACGACGACGTCACGCTGGCCGAGGCCATCGAGCTGGCATCGGCGCGCGACGGCGTGCTGGTCTCCCCCGGTCCCGGCAACCCGGCCGAGGCCGGCATCTGCATCGAGCTGATCAAGTGGTGCGGCGAGAACGCCAAGCCCATGCTGGGCGTCTGCCTGGGCCACCAGGCACTGGCCGAGGCCTACGGAGGTGTGGTGACCCACGCCGAGCAGCTGATGCACGGCAAGACATCCGAGGTCACGCACCGCGGCCAGAACGTCTTTGCCGGCCTGCCGAGCCCTGTCACGGCCACGCGCTACCACTCGCTCGCTGCCGTGCGCGAGAGCATTCCGGCGGTGCTGGAGATCACCGCTGAAACGGCCGACGGCGTCATCATGGGTCTGGCCCACCGCACGGCTCCGCTGTGGGGTGTCCAGTTCCACCCGGAATCGGTGCTCACCCAGGGCGGTTACCTGATGCTGGGGAACTGGCTCGAAAGCCTGGGCATGGAAGGCGCCGCCGCCAAGGCAGCGACACTGAGCCCGCTGATCAACACCTAAGCAGCGGGCCCAGGCTCGACCACCGAAACCAGGCGTGGCGGCCTAACCGTTGTCGCTGCCGCCGTTCCTGTGCCCCGGGCTGGGGTCGGAGCTGGGCGACGGTGTCGGGCTCGGGCTCGGGCTCGGGCTCGGGGTCTCGGGTGCCGCCGGCGCCTTGGCGATCTGGACGGTGATGGTGCTGCCCTGGTCGACGCTTGCACCGGCGTCGACGGACTGCCGGGTCACCTGGCCCCAGGTGGAGGACACCGGGTTTTCGACCTCTTGGAACTCGACCTTCAGGGTGGGCGAGGCCTGTTGGATGGCCAGCGTGGCCTCGTCCTGCGTCTTTGAATACAGGGCCGGCATGGTCACCTTGCCGGAGGAGATCTTCAGGTTCACCTTGCTCCCCACGCCCACCACCGCAGCCGGAGCCGGGTCGGTGGTGACCACCAGGTTCTTCTCGATGGACGGGTCGTTCACGGCGAGGGTATCCCCCGGTACGAGGCCCAGGGCGGACAAGGCTCCGCGCGCCTCCGATTCGGTCTTGTTGGCCAGCGTCGAGGGAATGGCCACGGTGGCGGGGCCCTTGGAGATCTGCAGCCGGACGAAGGACTCGCTGGTGGCCATGCTGCCGGAGGACGGGTCAGTGCCGATGGCAATGCCCTTGGGCACCTTGGCGTCGTAGCTGGGCTCGATCTGGGGTTTGAAGCGGGCATTGATCAGCGCGGTGACGGCCTCCGTCTCCGACAGATTCGCCACCGACGGGATGGCCACCTTGGGCGGCACCGGCGGTTCGGCGGTGAGCAGGTTGTAGCCCAGCACTCCGCCGCCGCCAAGCACGATGGCCAGGAATACGAAGAACGTCGCCATCCAGGTGCGCCGGCGCACCTTGACTGCACGGTCCGGGCCGTCGGCAACCGGTTCGGTGCCATCGTCGGTGGTGAGCGCCCCGCCGGAGAGTGCCTTGGCCATGGCCCGGGTGGCCGGCTCGGGCAGCCCCAGGGTGGTGGTTGCGCCGGTGGCAGGCAGGGCGGCGCGTGCCGCGGCGGGAACGGTGACGGGGATGCCGGCCGCCGGCGTCCGCGGGGCAGCATTCGGCCCCGTGGCTGGCACCGGGGCCAGTTCGACGCCGGTGCGGGCGGCGCGCAGGGCGCGCCGGAAGGATGCGGCGTTCTGGAACCTGTCGGTCCGGTTCTTCTGGAGGGCGCGCATCAGCACGCTGTCCAGGGCAGGGGAGACCTCGCTGTTGAACACGCTGGCCGGGATCGGTGGTTCGCGCACGTGCTGGTAGGCCACCGACACCGGGCTGTCGCCGACAAAGGGCGGCCGGCCGGCCAGCATTTCATAGAACAGGCAGGCGGCGGAGTAGAGGTCGCTGCGCTCGTCCACGGTCTCGCCGCGGGCCTGTTCCGGGGAGAGGTACTGGGCGGTGCCGATCACGGCCTGGGTCTGCGTCAAGGTGGCCGTGGAATCGGCAATGGTGCGGGCAATGCCGAAGTCCATCACCTTGATGGTGCCCAGCCGGTCGGCGTCGTCCTGGGTGACCATCACGTTGGCGGGTTTGATGTCCCGGTGCACGATGCCCGCGCGGTGGCTGTATTCCAGCGCCGACAGCACGCCCAGCGTGTAGTCGATGGCGTGGTCGATGCTGATTTCCTTGGCCCGGATCAGATCCCGCAGGGTGCGGCCCCGGACGTACTCCATGACGATGAACGGCTGCCGCGTGCCGTCGCGCAGCGGCTCCTCGGAAGAATGGTCGCCGGTGTCGTAGACGGCCACAATCGAGGGGTGGTTCAGGCCCGCCACGGCCTGGGCTTCGCGCCGGAAGCGGACCTGCAGCTGCGGGTCGCGGGCCAGATCGCCGCGCAGCAGCTTGACGGCCACCGTGCGCCCGAGCCGGATGTCGCGGCCCATGTGGACGTCGGCCATGCCGCCACGGCCCAGCAGTTCGCCCAATTCATAACGCCCATTGAGGACGCGCGGGATGCTCATGGTGCTGGTGTCCTCTCTGAAGCGCAGGGGGAAATTCGTCTGGAAACCAGATGCCAGCCATGGCCCAAAACGGTCTCGTTCCGGGCCATGGCTGCCACCTACTTGTTGCCCGCGGGGGGCGTGGTGTTGGTCGGCTTGGCGTCAGCGGGTCCCGTGGAGACCACATAGGTGACTGTCGATCCCGTGGCCACGCTGAGGCCCACAGCCGGAGTCACCCGGATGATCTGCCCGGCAGCGACCTTGTTGGAGGATTCACTCTCCATGGCCGGCACCAGATTCAACGCCGTCAGCGCCGAGTTGTACTGCTGTGGCGACTGGCCAGCAAAGTCGGGCACCTGCACCATTTCCGCACCCTTGGAGACCGTCACGGTGATGGCGGTTCCCGGGGCAGTGGCGCCCGTGGGGCTGATGGCCAGCACTGTGCCCTTGGGCGCGTCGGCGTCGAACTGCTCCACCGGCGGCAGCACCTGCATGCCCAGATTGATCAGGTCAGTCTCGACGTCGGCAAACGGCCGGCCCACGTACTGGTTGGGGAACAGGGTCACAGCTGACGATGCCGTGGTGGCCGCCGTGGTGGCCTCGGTGGTGACAGCGGTGGTGGTGGGCCGCGCCGAGGTGGGGGTGGCCGACGCCGAGGTCTTGGCCGGCGTTGAGGCCGTCGTGGTGGCCGCGGGGTGGGGGCTGAAGACGCCCAGGTTCTGCAGCACCAGGGCACCGACGGCGAACAGCACGAGGACAATCAGGCCGATCGCCGGCCAGGTCCAGGGGCTGCGCCCGCGCTTGGCGGGCCCGGCGGGAACGTCGTCGTCCGCCTCTTCTTGCCAGGGCCCCTCGGCAGCCAGGGCCTCGGCACGCGAGAGCCTGTTGGTGGTTGGCTGGCGGGCCACAATGCTCTCGGCCACGGTGGGCAGCGCCGAGGTGGCAGGTGCCGCATGCGATGCCTGGGCGAGGGCGGTAGTGGCCGCCGTTGCGGTCAGGTCCACAGGGGCGGTGATCGGGCCGGTGGTGGCCTCGAAGAGCAGCATTCCCGGCGCCGCGGCGTGGGCAGCCTTAATGTCGCCGCGGCGGATGGCCTCCGCGGCATCTGCCAGCTTCAGGGCATTGGCCGGACGGTTTGCCGGGTCCTTGGAGAGCATGGACATCAGCAGGGCACGCACCGGTGTCGGCAGCGTGTCGGGCAGCGGCGGCGGGGCATCGTTGACCTGGGCCAGGGCGATCGCGATCTGCGATTCCCCGGAGAAGGGCCGATGCCCGGTGATGCACTCGTAACCTATAACGCCCAAGGCATATATGTCACTGGAGCCGGTGGCCAGCTGTCCGGTGGCCTGTTCGGGTGCAAGGTACTGCGCCGTTCCCATGACCTGGCCGGTCTGGGTCAGCGGAACCTGGTCGGCCAGACGGGCGATGCCAAAGTCGGTGACCTTGACCCGCCCCTCGGGGGTGATGAGCAGGTTGCCGGGCTTGACATCGCGGTGCACCAGTCCCTGGGCATGGGCCACGGCCAAGGCGCGCGCCGTCTGCGCAATGATGGAAAGCGTCCGGTCCGAGGAGAGCAGGTGGTCCCGTTCCAGAATGGTGGACAGCGGCTCGCCGGGGACCAACTCCATCACCAGGTACGCGGAGCCCTCTTCCTCGCCATAGTCGAAGACATTGGCAATGCCCATGTGGTTCAGGAGGGCGGTGTGGCGTGCCTCGGCGCGGAATCGCTCGCGGAAGCCGGGGTCACCGGTGTATTCCTCTTTGAGAATCTTAATGGCCACAATCCGGCCCAGGACAAGATCCTGTGCCTTCCAGACTTCGCCCATGCCACCAATGGCAATGCGTGAAGTGAGCTGGAATCTGCCGCCTAAGGTGATTCCCGAAATAGGCCTCACTTATTCAACACCGCCTCGAAGAGTTTACTTGCGTTGGGACTTGTCAGTTTTGCGCCGGTGGCAATGTCAACGCCTGGAATGACGATGGACACCACCACTTGGGGATTATCGGCCGGGGCGAACCCGGTGAACCAGGAGTTGTTCAGGCCGGTTCCCTGTTCCAGTTCCGCGGTTCCGGTCTTGCCGGCCACCTTCACCCCTGGCACTGCCGCGGCCGAGGCGATGCCTTTGTCCACCACATCCGTCATCCACGACGTCATCTGGGCGGCAACCTCCGGGGTGGTGGAGGTCCGCAGGACCTCGGGGGCAAAGTCCTTGACCACCTTCAGATCCGGGGTGCGGATCGTCTTGACGAGGTTGGGCTTCATCTGGACACCGCCGTTGGCAATGGCCGCGGTCATCATGGCAATCTGCAGCGGCGTGGCCTGGACATCCTGTTGCCCCACAGCGCTGCGGGCCAACTCGGGATCCCCCAGTCTACCGGTGCTGCCGGGGAACCGGCTGCCGGTCACCTGGTCCGGGAACTTCAGCCCGTTGTCGTTGAAGCCGAACTTCTCGGCCTGCTCGGTGATGGCATCCTGGCCCAGGTCCAGGGCAATGCTCGCAAACGGGGTGTTGCAGCTCTGCTCCAGGGCGAAGGCAAAGTCCGCCTGCGTGCGTGCGGAGCAGCCACCGTTGACGTAGTTGTTCAACGTATAGCTGGTGCCCGGGAAGCCCAGCTGGGCCGGGTTGGGCAGCACCGAGTCCTTGGTGTACTTGCCCGAGGCCAGGGCCGCGGCGGTGTCCACCAGCTTGAAGACCGATCCGGGCGAGTACAGCTTGGTGTAGGCCGGGCTGCCGTAGAGGTTGATGCCGGGGATGTTGTTCAACTCGGCGATGGACTTTTCAAAGTCACCGCTGTCGTGGGTGGCCAGCAGATTCGTGTCGTAGGACGGCTTGGACGCCATGGCAATGATGGCTCCGGTCTTCGGGTTCATCACCACGATCGCACCCTGCTGGCCGTCCGGGATCAGGTCGTAGGCCAGTTTCTGGATGGCTGGATCGATGGTGAGCTCGACGGAACGGCCCTGCGGCTGGGCACCGGTGAGCACCTGGACCATCCGGTCAAAGAAGGCGTCGTCGGCGGTGCCGGCCAGCTGCTCGTTCATCTGGCGCTCGATGCCATACAGGCCGCCGAACCGGGAGTAGAAGCCGGAGAGTCCCGCATACAGCTCCGGATCGATGTACTTGCGCTGGAACTTGCACTGGTCGGCGCTGGGCACCGATTCGGCGATCGGCTGGCCGGCCACCAGGATGGAGCCGCGGTCGTTGCAGAACTGCTCGTTCAGCGCCCGCTGGTTGTTGTCGTTGGCCTTGAGGTCATCGACGGCAAAGAACTGCACATAGGTGATGGATCCGAACACCAGCGCAAAGAGTGCGATGGCCACAATCCATGCGTTGCGGATTGCCTGGTTCATGGTGTGCCCACCGCCTTCTGGGGGGAGTCGTTTGCTGGGTGGCCGTCAAGGTGTGGCGCCACTGTTGTCCCGATGGGCCGGCGTGCAGCGTCGGAGATCAGCAGCAGCAGGGCCACGATTATCCAGTTCGCCAGCAGCGACGAGCCGCCGGCGGCCAGGAAGGGTGTGGTGAGGCCGGTCAGCGGGATCAACCGGGTGACTCCGCCGATGACCACAAAGCACTGCAGCGCGATGGCGAAGGACAGGCCCACGGCCAGCAGCTTGCCGAAGGAGTCACGGGTGCCCAGTGCGGCGCGGAATCCGCGGGTGATCAGCAGGACGTACATCAGCACGACGGCGAACAGGCCCACCATGCCCAGTTCCTCGCCGATGGCCGCAATGATCATGTCGCTGTTGGCGAGCGGGACGATGTCGGGGCTGCCCTGGCCCAGCCCGGTGCCCACCAGGCCGCCGTTGGCCATGCCGAACAGGCCCTGGACCACCTGGTAGCTGCCCCCGGCCTTGCCGATCACCTCGGGGTCGAAGGCATTGGACCAGACGGAGATGCGCGCCGCCACATGCGGGAAGATCTTCGCCGCCACGAAGCCACCGGCGCCGATCAGCAGCACACCGATGATGACCCAGCTGACCCGGCTCGTGGCCACGTAGATGGTGGTCATGAACAGGCCAAAGAAGAGCACGGAGGAGCCCAGATCGTGCTGGAAGACCAGCACGCCCACGCTGGCCAGCCAGGCCACGATCATGGGTCCCAGGTCCCGGGCCCGGGGCAGCTGCAGCGGGCCAACCTTCTTCCCGGCCAGCAGGATCAGATCCCGATTGGAGGAAAGATACCCGGCAAAGAAGACGGCCAGCGTGATCTTGGCGATCTCGCCCGGCTGGAATGTGTACGGGCCAAGTTTGATCCATACGCTGGCGCCGTTGACGTCCCCGGCGCTGAGCCCCGGAACCAGCGGCATGATGAGCAGCACCACGCTGGCCATCAGTGACAGGTAGGTGTAGCGCCGGAGCACCCTGTGGTCCTTGAGAAACCAGATGACCAGGACGGCCGCCACCACTGCCACGGTGGTCCAGAGCCATTGGCGCGGGCCGGCGGAATCGTCGTTGGCGATGTCCAGGCGGTGGATGACGGCAAGACCTATGCCGTTCAGGGCAACAACGAGTGGAAGTATTACCGGATCGGCATATTTGGCGCGAAAACGGAGCGAAACGTGCACGGCCAGGGAAAGCACCGCCAAAATGGCGGCCTGGGAAAAGAAATCGGCATCAAAGCTGCGGCCAAGGTTGATGTTCACCAGGGCGTTGGCGAAGACCGCGACCATCAGGGCAAGGAGCAGCAGCACCAGCTCGGTGTTCCGGCGCGGTTTGGCTACGGTGGCCAGCTGGCTCATTTGGTGCCCCCTGTGCAGGTCGGTTTCGCGGCCGCGCCGGCTGTCGGGGCAGCGGTGCCTGACGCGGCCGGCGTTGGGGCCGGTGTTGGCGTCGCTGAGCCCGTGGCCGAGGCTGTCGGGGCGGGGCTGCAGGGCGGCGTGCTGGATCCGGTGCCCAGTTGCAGATCGCTGATGATCTGTGCGGCATCGTCCAGGGTGGCCGCGGGCAGGGTCTGGGCCAGCCGCTGGCGCGAGTAGTCCGGCAAGGCGGTGACCGGGACGTCCGTCTCGCGGTAAACGTGCGATAGCTGGATGGGTCCGAGCGACTGCGAGACGCCGTTGTAGATGGCCACTTTGCCGTTGGCAACGCCCACGTAGTACAGCGTCTGGGTGTAGGCATAGCCGGCCCACAGGCCCAGTGCCAGCAGGACCAGGGCGATGGCACCAATCACGGTGGCGAGCAGCTTGAGGTTGCGCGGCGGGATGGACTGTTCGGTCTCTTCCTCCACATCCGAGGGCTGGATCGAGCCGGGGACCTTGTGGGTCAGCACCGCGGCGGCGCGGCGGGCGGCGGAATGTCCCTCGATGACGGGGATCTTGCCCTCGTCGAATGCCGTGACGGCGGCGCCCACCAGTTCATGCGGGCGTTCGGCAAGTTCCTGGCGGATCACGGCTTCGGTGATGTGGAGGCCGGGTTCTTTGGCGATGGCCGCAGTGATGGCGCCGGCCGCGCCACCGTCGGCCTCCGCTATCTCGTCATCGGCGGCGTCCGCGGTGCCGGCAGCGGACCCGGGGTCCACCTCCACGGCGGCATGGATGTCCGCCACCGGTTCCAGTGCTGCCGGTTCCAGCCCGGCCGGGACCTGTGCCGCCACGGCGGCCGTCACCGGTTCCAGCTCGGAGGGCACGGTGGCCAGGGATGCGGTGTGGATGTCATCGGCGCTCTCGCGGACGACGTCGAACACCACCACCGTGACGTTGTCGGGGGCACCGGAGGCGAGGGTCAGCTCCACCAGGGTCTCGGCGCAGGAAGCCAGCGACTTGGTGGTCCTGAGCACCTCTTCAACCATCTGGGTGCGGACAAAGTTCAGGCCGTCCGAGCACAGGAGCCAGCGCTCCCCCTCGACGGCCTCGAAGGACATCAGATCCAGCTCGGGGGAAGCGTCCACATCGCCCAGAACGCGCATCAGCACGTTCTTGTGCGGGTGGGTTTCGGCCTCTTCGGGCCGCAGCCGGCCCTCATCGATCATGCGCTGGACAAAGGTGTGGTCGGTGCTGATTTGCTCGAAGATGCCGCCGCGGAGCCGGTAGGCGCGGGAATCGCCAATGTGCGCGAACTCCAGGGTCGACCCGGAGAGGAGCATGGCGGTGACGGTGGTGCCCATGCCGGCCAGCTTGGGGTTGACGTGCACCAGCTGGGACAGCAGGGAATTGGCCGCCTGGATCTCGTCCGCCAGGTGCGCACCGGCATCGCCGTCGTACCCGTCGCGGTCCAAATGGATCAGGTCCAGCACCGTCGAGGCGCTGGCGACGTCGCCGCCGGCGTGGCCGCCCATGCCATCGGCAACCACGGCCAGGAACTTCCCCGCATAGGCGGAGTCATCGTTCTTGGCCCTGACCATGCCGACATCACTTCTGGCGGCATAGCGCAGGACCAGCGGGCGTTCAGTCATGCCTAGGGCCTCAACTCAATGACTGTCTTGCCGATCCGGATCGGCACACCCAGCTCAACCGGGAGGGCGCGCGTCAGGACGGAGTCGCCCAGGTACGTTCCATTGGTGGAGCCGAGGTCTTCAATGAACCACCGGGTGCCCTGCGGGAACAGGCGTGCATGGCGGCCGGAGGCATAGTCGTCCTCCAGGACCAGGGTGGCTTCCTGCGCCCGTCCCATGAGGATCGGGCTGGCGGCCAGTTCAACCTCGGTGCCGGCCAGCGGTCCCTCTGTCACCACGAGGCGGTGGGCCGTTGCCCGGGCGGGCGGCTCGGCCTCGACCAGCTCGGGGTGCTTGCGCGCCTGGCGGGCGGTGGGGGTTCCCACTTTGGCCTTGCGGCCGATCGCGAGGTCGCGGCGCATGGCGGTGACCACGCTGAAAATCATGATCCACAGCAGAATCAGGAATCCGAAGCGCAGGACCGTCACGGTCAGGGTGCTGAAATCATTCACGCGCGGCCTCCCTGGCGTGCCGGGAGCACGCGGAACGTGATCTTGGTGCGCCCGATGGACAGCGTGGAGCCGTCAGCGAGCCGCGCCGATCCATTGATGCGGCTGCCATCGAGGAAGCTGCCATTGGTGGAGCCCAGGTCAACGGCCGTGGAGATGCCATTGACCGTGCGGATCTCCAGGTGGCGTCGTGAGACGCCCGTGTCGTCGATGAGGATGTCGGCCTCGGAGGAACGGCCCAGCACGATCGAGTCCGCGTTCAGGGCGTAGCGCTGGCCGGCAATGTCGAGCACCGGCTGGCCCGGGCCCTGGGGCACGACGGCGGCGGGCGGCGTTGGTGCGGGCCTGCGGGCGGCGTTGCTGCCCGCAGGCCCGGCAGGCCGGGCAGCGGGGGCGCGGGGCGCAGGCGGTGGCGGTGGCGCGCTGGGGTAGGAGGGCTGGGCCGGAGCCCCAGCTTCCCGCTCCGTGGTGGCCACCACCTCAAAGATGCCGGCCTTCAGCTCCGGATGCAGGTCAAAGGAGACGCGCACCGGTCCCTGCAGGATGTAGCCCTGGCCGTGCGAGTGGTTGATGACCACATCGCAGAGCTCCTCGGCCAGGGTGGTGCCCCAGCTGCGGGCCCGGTCGAAGTCCACCGAGCTGAGCTTGATGGCGAAAACATTGGGGGCCAGGGTGCGCTCGGCATCCAGAATCATGGCCTTGTCGTCGAGCTCGCGGCGCAGGTGGCTGGCCATCTCGACGGGCTGCAAGGTCTTGGATCCGCGCGAGAAGGCGCCGCGTACGGCTTTTTCAATGCCTTTTTCAACATTGTCCAACAGACCCATGGGCTCACTCCTTCGCATCGAATCACCGGTGCGGGCCCCGTGGCGCGCACCTCTTGATGTGCACGGTCCATTTGGGCTCCACCTCGTGGCGGGCCCGGCCAACCGTGCTCCTGTCCTCTCGATACTACTGGGCGAGTCTGCGAATAGCCGCAACCAGATGGGCCGCCCGGACGGAATCCATGCCCAGGGAGGCCATGTCCAGGAACTTTTTCGAACTTACTTTTTCCGCGTGGTTCCGGGGATTTTGGGCCCATTTAGGCCGCCACAGGGGCCCCTCGGCGGCCTCGATTAGGCATTTGCCCGATTCGTCCCATATAGTTGTTATCGCTGTTCCACTGGTTCTGGAAATCAGGACCGAGTGGGTCAAAAGCGCGCGAGTGGCGGAACGGCAGACGCGCTGGCTTCAGGTGCCAGTGTCCGAAAGGGCGTGGGGGTTCAAATCCCCCCTCGCGCACGCTTCGAAAACACCCCGATCTTCGGATCGGGGTGTTTTTGTTTTAACCCGTCTTCAGGGCCGGGCCCGGTCCGGGCGTGGCGGTGCGCGGGAGCCCGACGACGGCCCGCGCTGGTCTCGGACCGGCACCGCGTGCCCGCCACAGCCTGAACGGAGCCTCCTCATGAGCGTGGACACCCAGAGCAAGGACCTTGTCCTCTCCATCAAGGGCCTCACGGTGGACTACCCCGTCCACAACGGCCACTTCCGCGCCGTCGACGACGTCAGTTTCGATGTCCCGCGCGGCCACACGGTGGCCATTGTGGGCGAACCGGCTGCGGCAAGTCCACGGTGGCCCGTTCCATCGTGCGCCTGCTGACCCCCACGAAGGGGCAGATCCTGCTCAACGGGCAGGACATCGCCGCCATGAAGGCCCGCGAACTGCGGCCGCTGCGCCCCAAGGTGCAGATGGTCTTCCAGGATCCCTACGGCTCCCTTGACCCGCACCTGACCGCCGAGGACATCGTGGGCGAACCCATCGGCATGCGCGGTGTCCGCTCCGCCACCGCGCGCCGGGCCGAGGCGGCACGGC
Source organism: Pseudarthrobacter sp. P1 (assembly GCF_050156935.1). Taxonomy (NCBI): domain Bacteria; kingdom Bacillati; phylum Actinomycetota; class Actinomycetes; order Micrococcales; family Micrococcaceae; genus Pseudarthrobacter; species Pseudarthrobacter sp. P1. The sequence continues at coordinate 2,967,528 of NZ_CP189584.1, forward strand.
TGCTGGACCAGGTGGGCCTTCCCGCCAGTGCCCGGGGGCGCCGTCCGGCGGAGTTCTCCGGTGGCCAGCGCCAGCGCATCGGCATTGCCAGGGCACTGGCATCCCAGCCCGAACTGCTGGTCTGCGACGAGGCCACCAGCGCCCTGGACGTCTCGGTCCAGGCGCAGGTGCTGGATCTGCTGGCCGACATCCAACGCGAGACCGGATTGACGTATCTGGTGATCAGCCACAACCTGGGCGTGGTGCGCGAGATCAGCAGCCACGTGGTGGTCATGTCCAAGGGTGCCGTTGTGGAACAGGGGCCGACGGCGGACTTGCTCAGCGCGCCCACGCAGCCCTACACCCGGGCGCTGCGGGCGGCGACCCTTGACCCGATGTCGATTGTTGGACGCAAACCCCGGGGCATGGTGTCCCGGTTGAACACAATGGAGCAACCGGGCGGTCCGGGGCTCGAGAAGGCGGCAAGCTAATGCAGGAAACGGCACTGACGACAACGGCCCTTGCGGGGCTTCGCGCCCCCATTTCCCCGCTGGTGCTGGGCACCATGACGTTCGGCGACACCGTGGACGCCGCCGGTGCCGCCGCCATGGTGGACACCGCCCTGGCGGCCGGCATCACCGTCATCGACACGGCCAACGGCTATGCCGGGGGTACCAGCGAGGAAATCCTGGCCCCGCTGCTGCGGAACGCGCCGGAGACTGTCCTGGTGGCCACGAAGGCGGGCATGCCCCACCCGGATGCCGCCGGCCACGCCCCGCTGTCCGCCGCCGGACTGCGGCTCTCCCTGGAGGGCAGCCTGCGCCGCCTGCAGCGCGAGAGCGTGGACCTGTTCTACCTGCACCAGCCGGACCGGGCCACACCGCTGGCCGAAACCATGGACACGCTGGCGCAGCTGCGGGCTGAGGGGCGGATTTCCGCCGTCGGCGTCTCCAATTTCGCCGCCTGGCAGATCGGTGCCCTGAACGCTGCCGCCGATGCCGCCGGGGCGCCGCGTCCCGTTGCCGCCCAGCAGTTGTACAACCTGGTGGCCCGGCGCCTGGACGAGGAGTATGCGGAGTTTGCCCGGACCACCTCCCTGCACACCATGGTCTACAACCCGCTCGGCGGCGGCCTGCTGACCGGAAAGCACAGCTTCGAGGCGGCGCCCGAGGGCGGCCGCTTCCAGGGCTCGCGCCTAGCGGAGATGTACAAGGAGCGGTATTGGGACCAGCGGCTCTTCGCGGCCATCCAGACGCTGGGCGGCATTGCCGATGCCGCGGGCCTGCCGCTGGTGGAACTGTCGCTGCGCTGGCTGCTGAGCAAGCCCTTGGTGGATTCCGTGCTGTTAGGCGGTTCAAAGGCGGCCCAGCTGCAGGACAACATCAACGCGGCCTCCCGCGGGCCGCTGCCGGCGGACCTGGTGGCCGCCTGTGATGCGGTGGGCCTTGAGCTCCGCGGACCGATGCCCGCCTACAACCGCTAGACCCACGACATGACACAGAAGAGGTACGCGCAATGAAAGCCGCAGAATTTGCCAGCAAGGTCCGGTCCGGTGCGACAGTGCTCGGGTATTGGGCCGTGCTGGACTCCCCCGTCTCGACGGAGCGGATTGCCCGCCTGGGCTATGACTATGTCGCACTGGACGCCCAGCATGGCCTGATGGGGTATTCCGGCTGGCTGCATGGCCTGATGGCCATCGATGCCTCGGGGCAGGCCGCAGGCCTGGTGCGCGTGCCCGCCAACAACGCCACATATATAGGACAGGCGCTCGACGCCGGTGCCGCCGGGGTGATCGTTCCCCTGGTGAACACTGCCGAGGAGGCGGCGGCAGCGGTGCGCTCCGTCCGCTATCCCCCACATGGAAACCGGTCCTACGGGCCCATGCGTTCCGCCCTGCGGATTGGGCCCAAGCCGGCCGACGCCGATGCCGCGGTTCTCTGCCTGGTCATGATCGAGACACCGGAGGGGCTGGCCAACGTTGAGGAGATCTGCTCTGTGCCCGGAGTCGACGGCGTCTACATCGGTCCGTCCGATCTGTGCATCGCGGTGGGTGGCAAGTACCCCAATGATCCCGACGTGGCCGAAGAATTCGACGCCGCGCTGGTGCGCATCCGCACCGTGGCCCAGGATGCCGGAATTGTCGCGGCCATCCACACGGCCAGCGGCGAGATTGCCCGGGCGCGGATTGCCGAGGGATTCACGTTCATTACCGTGGCCTCGGACCTCACGCATCTGGAGGCGGCGGCGGTCCAGCACCTGGACGAGGCCAGGGGGCGCTAGGAGCGTGGGTCAGTAGTCGATTTTGCCGATTTTTTGTGTTGAGAACCCACAAGAAATGCGGCTTATTTGGCGCAAAATGGCCTCAGGTTTGGAGCATTCATCAACGAGTCTCCATTACTGACCCACGCTCCTAGGGATTGAGGCCGGCAGGGCCCGCCCGCTCTGGCCGGCCGTTCCCGGCCGTGCACCCGCCCGGTGCGCCCCGGATTTGCGCGGGGCCGCAAAGGCGTGTAATGTATTTCGAGTTGCCCCGGACGCCGGGGAAACGAAAAACCCCCCTTGCGACCGTCCGGTGGAATATCCGGCGGTCCGCCGCGCCCGGAGTTTTCAACCGATGGATCATTGGTTGGTTTGCTTGCCGGGGGCGGATCGGGTAGGGTTGGAAAGTTGCTCCGGCACTGATCGCCGCGGAAACCACCGGTTTCCTGCAGGTGCGTGTTGGCCGGAAGCTCCTGTTGTTTGAGAACTCAATAGTGTGCCAAGTTTTATTGATACCAATGAATCATTGATTGGTTGAACGGGCCCGTCCATCCCACCCCCGTGGTGGTGGCGGCCCGAACAGCCGGTTTCAAATTTAGTGCACCGTGTGTCCGCCCTTTTCCGGCGGTCCGGGGTGTGTCTGTAAAAACATTTATGGAGAGTTTGATCCTGGCTCAGGATGAACGCTGGCGGCGTGTTTAACACATGCAAGTCGAACGATGGCCCCCGCTTGCGGGGGTGATTAGTGGCGAACGGGTGAGTAACACGTGAGTAACCTGCCCTTTAACTCTGGGATAAGCCTGGGAAACCGGGTCTAATACCGGATATTTACCCTCCTCCGCATGGCGGGGGGTGGAAAGCCTTGTGCGGTTTTGGATGGACTCGCGGCCTATCAGCTTGTTGGTGGGGTAATGGCCCACCAAGGCGACGACGGGTAGCCGGCCTGAGAGGGTGACCGGCCACACTGGGACTGAGACACGGCCCAGACTCCTACGGGAGGCAGCAGTGGGGAATATTGCACAATGGGCGAAAGCCTGATGCAGCGACGCCGCGTGAGGGATGACGGCCTTCGGGTTGTAAACCTCTTTCAGTAGGGAAGAAGCGAAAGTGACGGTACCTGCAGAAGAAGCGCCGGCTAACTACGTGCCAGCAGCCGCGGTAATACGTAGGGCGCAAGCGTTATCCGGAATTATTGGGCGTAAAGAGCTCGTAGGCGGTTTGTCGCGTCTGCCGTGAAAGTCCGGGGCTCAACCCCGGATCTGCGGTGGGTACGGGCAGACTAGAGTGATGTAGGGGAGACTGGAATTCCTGGTGTAGCGGTGAAATGCGCAGATATCAGGAGGAACACCGATGGCGAAGGCAGGTCTCTGGGCATTAACTGACGCTGAGGAGCGAAAGCATGGGGAGCGAACAGGATTAGATACCCTGGTAGTCCATGCCGTAAACGTTGGGCACTAGGTGTGGGGGACATTCCACGTTTTCCGCGCCGTAGCTAACGCATTAAGTGCCCCGCCTGGGGAGTACGGCCGCAAGGCTAAAACTCAAAGGAATTGACGGGGGCCCGCACAAGCGGCGGAGCATGCGGATTAATTCGATGCAACGCGAAGAACCTTACCAAGGCTTGACATGAACCGGAAACGCCTGGAAACAGGCGCCCCGCTTGCGGTCGGTTTACAGGTGGTGCATGGTTGTCGTCAGCTCGTGTCGTGAGATGTTGGGTTAAGTCCCGCAACGAGCGCAACCCTCGTTCCATGTTGCCAGCGGGTTATGCCGGGGACTCATGGGAGACTGCCGGGGTCAACTCGGAGGAAGGTGGGGACGACGTCAAATCATCATGCCCCTTATGTCTTGGGCTTCACGCATGCTACAATGGCCGGTACAAAGGGTTGCGATACTGTGAGGTGGAGCTAATCCCAAAAAGCCGGTCTCAGTTCGGATTGGGGTCTGCAACTCGACCCCATGAAGTCGGAGTCGCTAGTAATCGCAGATCAGCAACGCTGCGGTGAATACGTTCCCGGGCCTTGTACACACCGCCCGTCAAGTCACGAAAGTTGGTAACACCCGAAGCCGGTGGCCTAACCCCTTGTGGGAGGGAGCTGTCGAAGGTGGGACCGGCGATTGGGACTAAGTCGTAACAAGGTAGCCGTACCGGAAGGTGCGGCTGGATCACCTCCTTTCTAAGGAGCACCAAGCACGCGACGGTGCACCGCATGGTGTCCTGTCGCTGTGAGGAAGCAAAGCCCATTGCGAGAACGATTGTTTCTCGGTGGGTGCTCACGGGTGGAATTTCAATGGAACAGACCCCTGGCGGGTTTGGCCGGTTTTCCAAGTACGGATGTCCGCACGCTTGCGTGGGGTGTCCTGGAACGGAGCGTGACCGGCCTTCTTCGTGGGGGGATCGTTTGGCACACTGTTGGGTCCTGAGGCAACAGGAACCGTTGGTGCTTAGGCATCACCGGTTGGCTGGTTGGCTTGGTTTCCCGCACACGACCCCGTCCCCGGGGTCCGCCGGCACGCCCGAAAGGGTGGTGTTGGTTCCGGGGTGTGGTGTGTGACGGGGTTGTTGGTTGAGAACTACATAGTGGACGCGAGCATCTTATAAAGGAAGCAATTTCTTATGAGTTGATGAACCTGGATCTGGCACGCCCTTGGGTGTGTCTGTTTTCATGGTTCTCTCGAAATATTATATTGAATTCTGTGATCTAAGTGGTCAAGTTTTTAAGGGCACACGGTGGATGCCTTGGCATTAGGAGCCGATGAAGGACGTAGGAATCTGCGATAAGCCTCGGGGAGTTGATAACCGAACGGTGATCCGAGGATGTCCGAATGGGGAAACCCCGCCACGCGCCGCAAGGTGACGTGGTGACCCATGCCTGAACACATAGGGCATGTGGAGGGAACGTGGGGAAGTGAAACATCTCAGTACCCACAGGAAGAGAAAACAACAGTGATTCCGTCAGTAGTGGCGAGCGAACGCGGACGAGGCTAAACCGGTCCATGTGTGATAGCCGGCGGGCGTTGCATGGTCGGGGTTGTGGGACTTTCCATTCCAGTTCTGCCGGACTGGTGAGGTGAGAGTGTAGGCATAGGTGAACGGTCTTGAAAGGCCGACCGGAGAGGGTGCGAGTCCCGTAACCGAAATGCTTGTTACACCGCCTGGGAAGCATCCCAAGTAGCACGGGGCCCGAGAAATCCCGTGCGAATCTGTCAGGACCACCTGATAAGCCTAAATACTACCTAATGACCGATAGCGGACAAGTACCGTGAGGGAAAGGTGAAAAGTACCCCGGGAGGGGAGTGAAATAGTACCTGAAACCGTGTGCTTACAAACCGTCAGAGCAGGCTTGGTTCCTGTGATGGCGTGCCTTTTGAAGAATGAGCCTGCGAGTTAGTGTTACGTCGCGAGGTTAACCCGTGTGGGGAAGCCGTAGCGAAAGCGAGTCTGAATAGGGCGAGTGAGTGGCGTGATCTAGACCCGAAGCGAAGTGATCTACCCATGGCCAGGTTGAAGCGACGGTAAGACGTCGTGGAGGACCGAACCCACTTCAGTTGAAAATGGAGGGGATGAGCTGTGGGTAGGGGTGAAAGGCCAATCAAACTTCGTGATAGCTGGTTCTCCCCGAAATGCATTTAGGTGCAGCGTTGCGTGTTTCTTGCCGGAGGTAGAGCTACTGGATGGCCGATGGGCCCTACAAGGTTACTGACGTCAGCCAAACTCCGAATGCCGGCAAGTGAGAGCGCAGCAGTGAGACTGTGGGGGATAAGCTTCATAGTCGAGAGGGAAACAGCCCAGACCACCAACTAAGGCCCCTAAGCGTGTGCTAAGTGGGAAAGGATGTGGGATTGCGAAGACAACCAGGAGGTTGGCTTAGAAGCAGCCATCCTTAAAAGAGTGCGTAATAGCTCACTGGTCAAGTGATTCCGCGCCGACAATGTAGCGGGGCTCAAGTACACCGCCGAAGTTGTGGATTTCCGGTACCAGGCAAGCCTTCGTGGTTCAGCCGCCGGGAGTGGTAGGGGAGCGTCGTGTGGGCAGTGAAGTCGCGGTGTAAACCAGCGGTGGAGCCCACACGAGTGAGAATGCAGGCATGAGTAGCGAAAGACGGGTGAGAAACCCGTCCGCCGAATGATCAAGGGTTCCAGGGTCAAGCTAATCTGCCCTGGGTAAGTCGGGACCTAAGGCGAGGCCGACAGGCGTAGTCGATGGACAACGGGTTGATATTCCCGTACCGGCGAAAAACCGCCCATGCCAAGCGGGGGACACTCACCGCCCGAAGCCTGCCCGGACACCCTTGTGGTGGAAGGGTTTTGGTGGAGCGCGGGAGAAGATCCCGGGAGGCAAGCGTATTAACAGGTGTGACGCAGGAAGGTAGCCGAGCCGGGCGATGGTTGTCCCGGTCTAAGGATGTAGGGCGGGCCGTAGGCAAATCCGCGGCCCTTAAATGCCTGAGATCTGATGGGACCCCCGTCAAGGGGGGATTCGGTGATCCTATGCTGCCTAGAAAAGCATCGGCGCGAGGTTTTAGCCGCCCGTACCCCAAACCGACACAGGTGATCAGGTAGAGAATACTAAGGCGATCGAGAGAATTATGGTTAAGGAACTCGGCAAAATGCCCCCGTAACTTCGGGAGAAGGGGGGCCCCAACCTTGAACCACCCGCGCGGTGGGGAGGGGATCGGGGCCGCAGAGACCAGGGGGAAGCGACTGTTTACTAAAAACACAGGTCCGTGCGAAGTCGCAAGACGATGTATACGGACTGACTCCTGCCCGGTGCTGGAAGGTTAAGAGGACCGGTTAGCCGCAAGGCGAAGCTGAGAATTTAAGCCCCAGTAAACGGCGGTGGTAACTATAACCATCCTAAGGTAGCGAAATTCCTTGTCGGGTAAGTTCCGACCTGCACGAATGGAGTAACGACTTCCCCGCTGTCTCAACCATAAACTCGGCGAAATTGCAGTACGAGTAAAGATGCTCGTTACGCGCAGCAGGACGGAAAGACCCCGAGACCTTTACTATAGTTTGGTATTGGTGTTCGGAGTGGCTTGTGTAGGATAGGTGGGAGACTGTGAAGCGCCAACGCCAGTTGGTGTGGAGTCATCGTTGAAATACCACTCTGGTCACTTTGGACATCTAACTTCGGCCCGTAATCCGGGTCAGGGACAGTGCCTGATGGGTAGTTTAACTGGGGCGGTTGCCTCCTAAAGAGTAACGGAGGCGCCCAAAGGTTCCCTCAGCCTGGTTGGCAATCAGGTGTCGAGTGTAAGTGCACAAGGGAGCTTGACTGTGAGAGCGACAGCTCGAGCAGGGACGAAAGTCGGGACTAGTGATCCGGCGGCACATTGTGGAATGGCCGTCGCTCAACGGATAAAAGGTACCTCGGGGATAACAGGCTGATCTTGCCCAAGAGTCCATATCGACGGCATGGTTTGGCACCTCGATGTCGGCTCGTCGCATCCTGGGGCTGGAGTAGGTCCCAAGGGTTGGGCTGTTCGCCCATTAAAGCGGTACGCGAGCTGGGTTTAGAACGTCGTGAGACAGTTCGGTCCCTATCCGCTGCGCGCGCAGGAAATTTGAGAAGGGCTGTCCTTAGTACGAGAGGACCGGGACGGACGAACCTCTGGTGTGTCAGTTGTACTGCCAAGTGCACCGCTGATTAGCTACGTTCGGATGGGATAACCGCTGAAAGCATCTAAGCGGGAAGCTCGCTTCGAGATGAGATTTCCATGAACTTTGGTTCGAGAGGCCCCCAGCCAGACCACTGGGTTGATAGGCCGGATGTGGAAGCGAGGACTAACGACTCGTGAAGCTGACCGGTACTAATAGGCCGATAACACACCACCCCACACCTGGGTGAACCCGTTCTTCAAAAGGGGTTTACCACCTAAGGGTGTGGAGGTCACTGCATGCTTGCGTCCACTATGTGGTTCCCGGCCAACAACTTCCGTTGTTGCGCGGGGGACGAACACCCGCCACGGGTTTCCCCTCGGAAGCCCCGGCACGGGTGATAAATGAATGAAACGACACACGTTTCCCTGGTTTTCCCGCACCACCCCGCCTGAAAAGGCCAGGGTGTGGTGTGTGGAGGTAGAGTTACGGCGGTCACAGCGTGGGGGAAACGCCCGGTCCCATTCCGAACCCGGAAGCTAAGGCCCACAGCGCCGATGGTACTGCACTCGTGAGGGTGTGGGAGAGTAGGACGCCGCCGGACACCCATTAGGGCAGGCCCCGCACCGTTGGTGCGGGGCCTGCCCGCATTTAACACCCGTTTTGGGGGCCGGGGGCGGTGATTCCGGCACGCCCGGCCCCCTCCCGGGATTCCGGCAACACGGTCGCAGACGCCTTGCCGCCACTCCCGGCAGCAAGCGCACGGTTGGGCGGAGAGACGGACGGGAACTGTGCGCACAAACACGCCCCGCGCAGCCCGCCGCAGCCCGGCACACCACCGGTGTTGGCGCCCTGGAGGGTGCGGCCCTGGCACTTTTGCCGCCGCCCGGCCGGCCAACACTGTGTTGAATCCCACGGAAAGACCGCGCACCGCCATCGGCGGGGCGCGGCCTTCGTGGCTGACCAGCCACATTGCAGCGGCTACCCTGGCTGGAGCACGGCAATCCCCGCCACCGCCACCACCGACAGGGCCGCCCGGCGGACGCTGAACCGCTCCCGAAAGAACAACACACCCAGAACCCCGGCCAACAGCACACTGCACTCCCGCAACGCCGACACCAACGCCAACGGGGCCAGGCCCTGCGCCCACACCACCATGGCGTAGGCCACCAGCGACAACAGCCCACCCAGCAACCCCAGGCGCCACCAGCGGCCCACCTCCCCGGCCAGCACCCGGCCGTCCGGCGCACGCAACCAGCAGCTGGCCGGCACCACGACCCCCTGGAGGGCAAACAGCCACATGGCATAGCCCAACGGGGAACCGGACAGCCGCACCCCCACCCCGTCGATCAGCGAATACGCCGCGATGCACAACCCGGTCACCAGGGCAAAACCCGCCCCCCGCCGCTGCCCGCCGGAGAACAACGACACACCGGAACCAACGCAGGCCAAGGAGATCAGAGCGCCAGCCACTGCGGCCACCGCCAACAACTGCACCGGGGCCAGTCCCTCACCGAGGAACAGGGCGGCACCGGCAGTGATCATGACCACTGCAGATCCGCGGGCCAGCGGATAGATCTGGGAGAAGTCCCCATGCTTATACGAGGGGGTAAGGATCAGCAGATAGAGGCTTTGGACCACGGTGGATGCAGCGATGAATGGCCATGAGGCGGCATCCGGCAGCGGGAAAACAAAGATCCCCACCACTCCGGCCAGCAGATACGCCAACGCAATCAAGGCAGACGATGCCAGCCGGTCAGGGATGGCCTTGGCCAAGGCATTCCAGATGCTGGGCAGCACCGCGGCCAGCAGGACAAGCGCCGCGATGGGGGCCGTCACGGGATGTCAGCGCCTTCCAAAGGGCACGCCGTCGAGCTCGGCAACGTCCAGGCCAAAGATCTGGCCCGCGTGCGCGGCGATGTCAGCGTGGCAGAGTTGGCCGATGTGCGCTCCGATGCCGGGGCCGGCGGCGGCCATCCAGGCCGTGCGCTCCTCGGTGGAATCGCCTCCATGGCCACCGTTGTCCACGTGCCCATGATCGGTGACGACGATGACGGTCCAGGCCTCGTGCGCGCGTCCGGGGCGTGCGTCGATGGTCTCCAGAAGCCGGCCCAGCCTTGCGTCGCAGCGTTCAATGGAGCGGATGTAGCCCTGGCCGGTACCGCGGTAGTGCGCGAATTCATCCGGTTCGCCCAGGTAGATGAACGCGGCCGTGATGTCCTCAACGGCGAGCCGGGCGCTCGAGTACTCCACGCCGTCGTCGTCGGCCAACACCGCTGCCGACGGAACGTCCGGCTGGGCCTCCATGTCCAGGGCGGGAAGCCAGCCGCGGGAGGAAAAGATGGGGCCACAGCCATGGTCGCCCGCGATCGGGTACCAGCTGGCGGCGACCATGGTGCGCGTGCCCGGCACGGACTCGCGGAGCATCTGGAGAAAATCGGGGTAGTTGCGCAGGGTTTCGGGATGGATGTCATTGCCCAGTACACCGTGCTTGTCCGAATAGACGCCGGTGGCCACGGTGGACCATACCGGGCCCGAGACCGTGGGGTTCTTCTCGTGCACCTGGACGGGCAGCAGCACCCCGCTGGCGGCCAGTGTGTCCAGGGCGGGCGTGTGGGCCGCGGCCAGTGTGTCGAACCTGACGCCGTCGATGCCGACAACCAGGAGATGGGGAGCGATGACAGCTGCATTCTTCGTCATGACGCCGACCACACTGCAGGCGGCGGGTCCTCGCCCGGAGTCATTCCCATCACCGATTGTTCATATAGGTTCCATCTATGAATATCCATCAGCTCAGGGCGTTCCAAGCAGTAGCGGCGGAGGGCGGCTTCAGCGCCGGTGCCGCGGCACTGGGGGTGAGCCAGCCGACCGTTTCGGCCCATGTGGGCGCGTTGGAGCAAGAGTTCACCGTCCAGCTCTTCGACAGGAGCAAGCGGCAAGGCGTCCTGACGCCATTGGGTGCGGAGCTGCTGCCGCTGGTGCGCGAACTGTTTGCCACGTGGGACAAGGCGGTCCTGATGCTCGAGGGTGCCGGGGATGGCATCCAGGGATTGCTGCGGCTGGGTGCCGACGCACCAATCAACGCCATGGGCATCCTGGAGAGGTTCAAAAAACAATTCCCACAGGTGGACATCCGTCTCACCACCGGCAATTCCGGTTCCGTCCGCGCCGATGTCCTGGCGGGTCGGGTGGATGTCGGGGTGGTGGCCGACGCCGCGCCCGACCCTGCACTGGAGGCGCACTGGATTGCCGCCCAGGATCTCGTGGTCTTTGTCCGCACGGACCACCCGCTGGCCGGGGCCAAGTCCGTGCCGCTGCGCCGGCTCGCAGATGAGGTGCTGGTGATCCGCGAGGTGGGCTCGGTGACCCGCACTGCCTTGTCTGACGCGCTGGCACGTGAGGGGGTGGAGCCAGCGGGGTTTGTGGAGGTGGACAGCCGTGAGTCGTTGCAGGCGGCGGTGGTGGCGGGGCTGGGCACCGGCGTGATTGCCGAGGACGAGTTCATGGACCATCCCGGCCTGGTGATCCTTGACGTCCAGGGCGCTCCCATGAGGATTGACGAGTACGCCATCCACCGCAGGGACAGGGCGGCCTCCGCTGTGGTGGCAGGGGTGCTGGCATGCCTGCGGCCCCAGGCCTAGGTGCCTTGTGGGCCGGCCGTTCCCGGCCGTGCACCCGCCCGGTGCGCCCCGGATTTGCGCGGGGCCGCAAAGGCGTGTAATGTATTTCGAGTTGCCCCGGACGCCGGGGAAACGAAAAACCCCCCTTGCGACCGTCCGGTGGAATATCCGGCGGTCCGCCGCGCCCGGAGTTTTCAACCGATGGATCATTGGTTGGTTTGCTTGCCGGGGGCGGATCGGGTAGGGTTGGAAAGTTGCTCCGGCACTGATCGCCGCGGAAACCACCGGTTTCCTGCAGGTGCGTGTTGGCCGGAAGCTCCTGTTGTTTGAGAACTCAATAGTGTGCCAAGTTTTATTGATACCAATGAATCATTGATTGGTTGAACGGGCCCGTCCATCCCACCCCCGTGGTGGTGGCGGCCCGAACAGCCGGTTTCAAATTTAGTGCACCGTGTGTCCGCCCTTTTCCGGCGGTCCGGGGTGTGTCTGTAAAAACATTTATGGAGAGTTTGATCCTGGCTCAGGATGAACGCTGGCGGCGTGCTTAACACATGCAAGTCGAACGATGGCCCCCCGCTTGCGGGGGTGATTAGTGGCGAACGGGTGAGTAACACGTGAGTAACCTGCCCTTTAACTCTGGGATAAGCCTGGGAAACCGGGTCTAATACCGGATATTTACCCTCCTCCGCATGGCGGGGGGTGGAAAGCCTTGTGCGGTTTTGGATGGACTCGCGGCCTATCAGCTTGTTGGTGGGGTAATGGCCCACCAAGGCGACGACGGGTAGCCGGCCTGAGAGGGTGACCGGCCACACTGGGACTGAGACACGGCCCAGACTCCTACGGGAGGCAGCAGTGGGGAATATTGCACAATGGGCGAAAGCCTGATGCAGCGACGCCGCGTGAGGGATGACGGCCTTCGGGTTGTAAACCTCTTTCAGTAGGGAAGAAGCGAAAGTGACGGTACCTGCAGAAGAAGCGCCGGCTAACTACGTGCCAGCAGCCGCGGTAATACGTAGGGCGCAAGCGTTATCCGGAATTATTGGGCGTAAAGAGCTCGTAGGCGGTTTGTCGCGTCTGCCGTGAAAGTCCGGGGCTCAACCCCGGATCTGCGGTGGGTACGGGCAGACTAGAGTGATGTAGGGGAGACTGGAATTCCTGGTGTAGCGGTGAAATGCGCAGATATCAGGAGGAACACCGATGGCGAAGGCAGGTCTCTGGGCATTAACTGACGCTGAGGAGCGAAAGCATGGGGAGCGAACAGGATTAGATACCCTGGTAGTCCATGCCGTAAACGTTGGGCACTAGGTGTGGGGGACATTCCACGTTTTCCGCGCCGTAGCTAACGCATTAAGTGCCCCGCCTGGGGAGTACGGCCGCAAGGCTAAAACTCAAAGGAATTGACGGGGGCCCGCACAAGCGGCGGAGCATGCGGATTAATTCGATGCAACGCGAAGAACCTTACCAAGGCTTGACATGAACCGGAAACGCCTGGAAACAGGCGCCCCGCTTGCGGTCGGTTTACAGGTGGTGCATGGTTGTCGTCAGCTCGTGTCGTGAGATGTTGGGTTAAGTCCCGCAACGAGCGCAACCCTCGTTCCATGTTGCCAGCGGGTTATGCCGGGGACTCATGGGAGACTGCCGGGGTCAACTCGGAGGAAGGTGGGGACGACGTCAAATCATCATGCCCCTTATGTCTTGGGCTTCACGCATGCTACAATGGCCGGTACAAAGGGTTGCGATACTGTGAGGTGGAGCTAATCCCAAAAAGCCGGTCTCAGTTCGGATTGGGGTCTGCAACTCGACCCCATGAAGTCGGAGTCGCTAGTAATCGCAGATCAGCAACGCTGCGGTGAATACGTTCCCGGGCCTTGTACACACCGCCCGTCAAGTCACGAAAGTTGGTAACACCCGAAGCCGGTGGCCTAACCCCTTGTGGGAGGGAGCTGTCGAAGGTGGGACCGGCGATTGGGACTAAGTCGTAACAAGGTAGCCGTACCGGAAGGTGCGGCTGGATCACCTCCTTTCTAAGGAGCACCAAGCACGCGACGGTGCACCGCATGGTGTCCTGTCGCTGTGAGGAAGCAAAGCCCATTGCGAGAACGATTGTTTCTCGGTGGGTGCTCACGGGTGGAATTTCAATGGAACAGACCCCTGGCGGGTTTGGCCGGTTTTCCAAGTACGGATGTCCGCACGCTTGCGTGGGGTGTCCTGGAACGGAGCGTGACCGGCCTTCTTCGTGGGGGGATCGTTTGGCACACTGTTGGGTCCTGAGGCAACAGGAACCGTTGGTGCTTAGGCATCACCGGTTGGCTGGTTGGCTTGGTTTCCCGCACACGACCCCGTCCCCGGGGTCCGCCGGCACGCCCGAAAGGGTGGTGTTGGTTCCGGGGTGTGGTGTGTGACGGGGTTGTTGGTTGAGAACTACATAGTGGACGCGAGCATCTTATAAAGGAAGCAATTTCTTATGAGTTGATGAACCTGGATCTGGCACGCCCTTGGGTGTGTCTGTTTTCATGGTTCTCTCGAAATATTATATTGAATTCTGTGATCTAAGTGGTCAAGTTTTTTAAGGGCACACGGTGGATGCCTTGGCATTAGGAGCCGATGAAGGACGTAGGAATCTGCGATAAGCCTCGGGGAGTTGATAACCGAACGGTGATCCGAGGATGTCCGAATGGGGAAACCCCGCCACGCGCCGCAAGGTGACGTGGTGACCCATGCCTGAACACATAGGGCATGTGGAGGGAACGTGGGGAAGTGAAACATCTCAGTACCCACAGGAAGAGAAAACAACAGTGATTCCGTCAGTAGTGGCGAGCGAACGCGGACGAGGCTAAACCGGTCCATGTGTGATAGCCGGCGGGCGTTGCATGGTCGGGGTTGTGGGACTTTCCATTCCAGTTCTGCCGGACTGGTGAGGTGAGAGTGTAGGCATAGGTGAACGGTCTTGAAAGGCCGACCGGAGAGGGTGCGAGTCCCGTAACCGAAATGCTTGTTACACCGCCTGGGAAGCATCCCAAGTAGCACGGGGCCCGAGAAATCCCGTGCGAATCTGTCAGGACCACCTGATAAGCCTAAATACTACCTAATGACCGATAGCGGACAAGTACCGTGAGGGAAAGGTGAAAAGTACCCCGGGAGGGGAGTGAAATAGTACCTGAAACCGTGTGCTTACAAACCGTCAGAGCAGGCTTGGTTCCTGTGATGGCGTGCCTTTTGAAGAATGAGCCTGCGAGTTAGTGTTACGTCGCGAGGTTAACCCGTGTGGGGAAGCCGTAGCGAAAGCGAGTCTGAATAGGGCGAGTGAGTGGCGTGATCTAGACCCGAAGCGAAGTGATCTACCCATGGCCAGGTTGAAGCGACGGTAAGACGTCGTGGAGGACCGAACCCACTTCAGTTGAAAATGGAGGGGATGAGCTGTGGGTAGGGGTGAAAGGCCAATCAAACTTCGTGATAGCTGGTTCTCCCCGAAATGCATTTAGGTGCAGCGTTGCGTGTTTCTTGCCGGAGGTAGAGCTACTGGATGGCCGATGGGCCCTACAAGGTTACTGACGTCAGCCAAACTCCGAATGCCGGCAAGTGAGAGCGCAGCAGTGAGACTGTGGGGGATAAGCTTCATAGTCGAGAGGGAAACAGCCCAGACCACCAACTAAGGCCCCTAAGCGTGTGCTAAGTGGGAAAGGATGTGGGATTGCGAAGACAACCAGGAGGTTGGCTTAGAAGCAGCCATCCTTAAAAGAGTGCGTAATAGCTCACTGGTCAAGTGATTCCGCGCCGACAATGTAGCGGGGCTCAAGTACACCGCCGAAGTTGTGGATTTCCGGTACCAGGCAAGCCTTCGTGGTTCAGCCGCCGGGAGTGGTAGGGGAGCGTCGTGTGGGCAGTGAAGTCGCGGTGTAAACCAGCGGTGGAGCCCACACGAGTGAGAATGCAGGCATGAGTAGCGAAAGACGGGTGAGAAACCCGTCCGCCGAATGATCAAGGGTTCCAGGGTCAAGCTAATCTGCCCTGGGTAAGTCGGGACCTAAGGCGAGGCCGACAGGCGTAGTCGATGGACAACGGGTTGATATTCCCGTACCGGCGAAAAACCGCCCATGCCAAGCGGGGGACACTCACCGCCCGAAGCCTGCCCGGACACCCTTGTGGTGGAAGGGTTTTGGTGGAGCGCGGGAGAAGATCCCGGGAGGCAAGCGTATTAACAGGTGTGACGCAGGAAGGTAGCCGAGCCGGGCGATGGTTGTCCCGGTCTAAGGATGTAGGGCGGGCCGTAGGCAAATCCGCGGCCCTTAAATGCCTGAGATCTGATGGGACCCCCGTCAAGGGGGGATTCGGTGATCCTATGCTGCCTAGAAAAGCATCGGCGCGAGGTTTTAGCCGCCCGTACCCCAAACCGACACAGGTGATCAGGTAGAGAATACTAAGGCGATCGAGAGAATTATGGTTAAGGAACTCGGCAAAATGCCCCCGTAACTTCGGGAGAAGGGGGCCCCAACCTTGAACCACCCGCGCGGTGGGGAGGGGATCGGGGCCGCAGAGACCAGGGGGAAGCGACTGTTTACTAAAAACACAGGTCCGTGCGAAGTCGCAAGACGATGTATACGGACTGACTCCTGCCCGGTGCTGGAAGGTTAAGAGGACCGGTTAGCCGCAAGGCGAAGCTGAGAATTTAAGCCCCAGTAAACGGCGGTGGTAACTATAACCATCCTAAGGTAGCGAAATTCCTTGTCGGGTAAGTTCCGACCTGCACGAATGGAGTAACGACTTCCCCGCTGTCTCAACCATAAACTCGGCGAAATTGCAGTACGAGTAAAGATGCTCGTTACGCGCAGCAGGACGGAAAGACCCCGAGACCTTTACTATAGTTTGGTATTGGTGTTCGGAGTGGCTTGTGTAGGATAGGTGGGAGACTGTGAAGCGCCAACGCCAGTTGGTGTGGAGTCATCGTTGAAATACCACTCTGGTCACTTTGGACATCTAACTTCGGCCCGTAATCCGGGTCAGGGACAGTGCCTGATGGGTAGTTTAACTGGGGCGGTTGCCTCCTAAAGAGTAACGGAGGCGCCCAAAGGTTCCCTCAGCCTGGTTGGCAATCAGGTGTCGAGTGTAAGTGCACAAGGGAGCTTGACTGTGAGAGCGACAGCTCGAGCAGGGACGAAAGTCGGGACTAGTGATCCGGCGGCACATTGTGGAATGGCCGTCGCTCAACGGATAAAAGGTACCTCGGGGATAACAGGCTGATCTTGCCCAAGAGTCCATATCGACGGCATGGTTTGGCACCTCGATGTCGGCTCGTCGCATCCTGGGGCTGGAGTAGGTCCCAAGGGTTGGGCTGTTCGCCCATTAAAGCGGTACGCGAGCTGGGTTTAGAACGTCGTGAGACAGTTCGGTCCCTATCCGCTGCGCGCGCAGGAAATTTGAGAAGGGCTGTCCTTAGTACGAGAGGACCGGGACGGACGAACCTCTGGTGTGTCAGTTGTACTGCCAAGTGCACCGCTGATTAGCTACGTTCGGATGGGATAACCGCTGAAAGCATCTAAGCGGGAAGCTCGCTTCGAGATGAGATTTCCATGAACTTTGGTTCGAGAGGCCCCCAGCCAGACCACTGGGTTGATAGGCCGGATGTGGAAGCGAGGACTAACGACTCGTGAAGCTGACCGGTACTAATAGGCCGATAACTTACACCACCCCACACCTGGGTGAACCCGTTCTTCAAAAGGGGTTTACCACCTAAGGGTGTGGAGGTCACTGCATGCTTGCGTCCACTATGTGGTTCCCGGCCAACAACTTCCGTTGTTGCGCGGGGGACGAACACCCGCCACGGGTTTCCCCTCGGAAGCCCCGGCACGGGTGATAAATGAATGAAACGACACACGTTTCCCTGGTTTTCCCGCACCACCCCGCCTGAAAAGGCCAGGGTGTGGTGTGTGGAGGTAGAGTTACGGCGGTCACAGCGTGGGGGAAACGCCCGGTCCCATTCCGAACCCGGAAGCTAAGGCCCACAGCGCCGATGGTACTGCACTCGTGAGGGTGTGGGAGAGTAGGACGCCGCCGGACACCCATTAGGGCAGGCCCCGCACCGTTGGTGCGGGGCCTGCCCGCATTTAACACCCGTTTTGGGGGCCGGGGGCGGTGATTCCGGCACGCCCGGCCCCCGCGCCGACGGGGATGCCGGCAGGCCCGGCCCCGGACCGCCAGGCCGTGCCCCCGGACCTCCACGCGGCTGCGGACGGCCTTAGGGCTAAGGGGTTCGCCACCTAAGGGTGTGGAGGTCACTGCATGCTTGCGTCCACTATGGGGTTCCCCACCAACAACCGTCGTTGTGTGGGAACAAACACCCGCCACGGATTTCCCTTTGGGGCCCGGTGTGGGTGATAATTGAATGAATGATTGTTTGAACGACATCGTTTCCCTGGTTTTCCCCGCTGCACTGGTTCATGGTGTGGTGTGTGGAGGTAGAGTTACGGCGGTCACAGCGTGGGGGAAACGCCCGGTCCCATTCCGAACCCGGAAGCTAAGGCCCACAGCGCCGATGGTACTGCACTCGTGAGGGTGTGGGAGAGTAGGACGCCGCCGGACAACCATTAGGTTAGGCCCCGCACCAATCGGTGCGGGGCCTTTCCGCATTTAACACCCTTTCCGGGCCGGTAATTTCGACAAACTCAATCACCGGATCTCCACGCGGCCGCGGACGGCCTTGGTCGATCACCGAACCGCTGGCCGGGCCGCCCGGGAACCTGCGCCGGGGATTTCGGCAGGCTCAATCACCGGGCCCGGCAGGGTCAATCAGGGATCGCGGAGGCGCCTTCGTGCGTCCGCAGCAGCCCGGCCAGCCATTCGGCGGTGAGCTTGAGGGCATCCAATTCCCAACGGTTGCCCTCGTCGATGGTCTGCAGCAGCCAGGACGAGGCGTCCGCGCCGCCGTCGACGTCGAAATCATGCTGGATGGTGACGATGGTTCCCACCTCGCCCTCCGCAACTGTCCATTCGCCGCCAAAGGCCAGCAGTGGCTCGATGGGGTCGGTCTGCTGGAAGTAGATGGTGCCGTTGCCGGCGTCGAGGGTGCGCGTGAGGGTGCAGGAGTTGAGCTCCCCGCCCATCACCGTGGAGATCCGCAGGAGGTCGTCGTCCGCGCCGTCGGTGATCCGTTCGGCGTACACCGTCAGCCCGCTGATGTTCCGCCAATGGGTGGACTCGCGGAGGGTTTCAAAGACCACAGCGACAGGTGCATCAATTGCGATCCCGTGCGTCGTTGTCTGCATAGCGTTGTGCCCGTCTGTCCCCTCGGCTGTGGTCGGTCTACGTAAGGCTAGACCGGGTGACGGGGCATGGCCCAGCGTTGCGTCAGATGGCGCAACGCTGGGTCACAAGTTGTCATGTTGCGCTAGCGCAGGATGATGTCCGTGGGCGTCGCGGGGGACTTTCCGGTGGAGAGGAACCCGGAGACGTTGGCCTGCGGGTGCTTGATGATGTCGGTGACGGAGCCCAGGTGCTTGGAGAGGTCCACCTTGTCCTCGGGGGCGGCCAAGAGCAGCTGGAAGCCGAACTCCTGCAGGGCGTTGATGCCGGCACCGGCGTACTCGGCGTTGGCCTGGATGAAGGCCTCGTCGATCATCACCGTGCCGTAGGTGCTGTAGCCCTGGCTGTCGATGCCCAGCTGGTAGGCCAGTGCCGCGCCCATAATGAAGGACGTGAAGCGCTGCCCCTCGCCGCCGGAGAGGGTGCCGGGCTCCAGACCCAGCTCGACGTCGCCGCCGGGGCGGTGTTCGTTGCAGCTGATGGTCACATGCTGGCGCACATCCAGCACGGTGTCCGCCCAATGCTGCTGGGCGGGATCGTTGAGCGCGTCCACGAGGCGCTCCAGCGCCTTGTAGCTGGAGGCCATCTTCTCCTCCGTGGGCTTCACATAGGCGTTGCCGAGAGCGTCCTTGAGGTCCGCACGGAAGGCGCGGGCCTCATCGGGGACGGTGGTGCGCACCTCCAGCTTGAGCCGGCTGCCCTTTTCAAAGGGCACGTCGTCCAGGATCTGGTTGAGCGGCAGGATGCGCTCCTCGATGGCGCGGCGCTCCTCTTCGAGCAGCTGCAGCAGGTCGGAGAAGCGTTCGTAGGAGCGGTTGTTGAAGTACTCGCGGAACTCGTCCTGGCGCTGCGGCAGGCCCTCGGAGATGATCTGCTGGTACAGCTCCTCGTAATGGGTGGCGGCGTCGACGGCGGTGCCGAAGGAGGCGCTGTGCTGCGGCCCAAACTCGCGGGCGAAGGCCTTGAACGTATCCGTCAGGGCCAGTTCGGTGCGGAGCAGGCGCTCCTTCAGGGCGGCGGATCGCTCACCCAGGGCCAGCGTGCACGTGGCGAAGACCGACTCCACCTCGTCCAGCGTGGTGGGCCCGCCGTCGGGCAGGAAAGCGGCCAGTTCCTCCTCGGCCCAGTCGGCGGCCGGATTGGCCTCGGCGCGGGCTGCGGTGTTGGTTGCGGAGGTCTGCGCGCGCACCAGGTCGCCGTCGATTCCGGCCAGATCGTGGTTCAGTACGGCAAGGCGGCCGACGGCGCTTTCCAGCTCGCCCTTGGCAGCCGACAGGGAGTCCCGGATCGCGGCGAGCGTGGCGCTGGAGTCAACCGTGGCCTGCAGTGCCGTCGTGAGCTGCTCCAGGCCGGCCGCTAGCGCTGCGCTGTCCAGCTCGGCGAACGGGCGGGCATCGCGGGAGACGCGCTGCAGGGCGTCCAGCCGGCCCGCCAGCTGCTCCTTAGCCTTGCTGCGCTGGTCCGCCAGGGCGGTGGCCTGGACGTGCGCGGCGGCAATGCTGTCCGCCTCCGCCTCCAGCCGGGCGATCTTCTCCACGTTGTTGAAGCCCAGCAGGTAGTCGCCGGGGTTCACGGTGCGGGTGTCGCGCTCAAAGGTGTTGGAGTTGACCTTCAGCGTGCCGGCCAGCGAGATGGCGCGGTCATGGCCGTGCAGCTCGGCGTCGGTGTCCACGCAGTGGAAGCTGAAATCGCGGGTGATCTTGGCGCGCAGCCAGGCACCGGCGTCGGAATTCTTGAACTCCAGCTTGGTGACCAGATCGTTGTCCCCGGCATCGGCCGGGCGGGGGGCCACGCCGATGTTGATCCAGCGCAACTTGCCGTGACCGTCCATGGCGTTGATCGCCTTGGTGACGGCCTTGATGTCCTGGGCGCGGATGAGCAGCGTGGTGGCCGTGGACCGCAGCGCCTTCTCGGCGGCGGGGCGCCACGGCAGGTGCTCGGCGTCGATGTCCACCAGCTCGCCGGCGAACGGCATCTGCTCGACGTCGATCCCGGTCTCCGCGCACAGCTGGCGGCGGGCGGCGGCGCTGAGGCCGTCGATGTTGTTCCCGCGCCGGGCGTAGGAGGCAATGTCCGCGCGCAGCTTCTTCTCGGTGGCCTTGGTGTTGATGGACGCGGCCACGGCCTCGTATTCGAGCGTGCGCGCGGCCTCCGCCTCGCTGCGCTGGTGCTCGACGGCGGCCGCCGCGGCCAGGCGGGCGGCGGCCAAACCGGCGTCGCTCCACTCATAGTCCAGCCCGGCGACGTCGAGATCCCCACACGCGGAGGACTGCAGGCGCAGCCGCTCCTCAAGCTCGCGGCGGGCGGCACGGATGTCCTTCTCCAGCGCCTCGATCGCCCGGCCGCCGTGGTTGGCGTGCTGCTCGTCCAGCTGGGCGACGGCAGCCTGGGCTGCCTCCTTGGCCTCGGCCGCCGCGCGGATCTGCGCGGCCTTGTCCTGGTGCTCCTCGCGCAGGGCGGTGGACCTGGCGGCCAGCAGTTCGGCCTGGAATTGCTGGCGCACCAGTGGCAGCTGGATGTTTTTTAGCTCGGCCGTGCGGCCAAGCTGGGTGTGCAGCTCCTGGTACTGCTGGTGCTGGGCGGGCACATGCGCCAGGGCGTCGCGCTGGGCCCGGGCCTCCTCCAGCTGGCGGTAGATGCCGCGCAGGTGGCTGAAGTCCTCCACCGCACCGCGGGCGGCGGCCAGGGTGGAGGGAATGTCCAGCACCTCGTAGCGAAAGAACTTGTTGACGCCCTTGTCCAGGCCCTTGCCGTTCTGCAGGGTGCGCAGCAGGGAGAAGGCCTTGTCGTTGTCGATGCCCAGCCGGCGGCGGAAACGCTCGGCAAAGGTCTTGTGCGTGTCAAAGGCCTCGGAGCCGGGCAGGGCCGCGTGCAGCGACGACGGCGAGAACCGGCGGCTGCCGTGGTTTTCCAGCGCCGCGGTGTCCAGCGGTTTGTCGTGGATCAGGTAGTGCTTGCCCACGGAGCCCTCGAGCCCGTTGGCCGGCAGGTCAAACAGGGCCGCGATGGTCACCTTCCGGCCCAGGCCATCCGCAAAGACGAGGGCGACGGCGGACCAGGTGGCGCTGGGCCGCTGGTAGGTGGTGCCCGAGGCGGTCTTGAGCTTGCGCCCGCGCATGTAGCTGAAGGTGGTGCGCCGGTCCTTGCGGTCCGAGGCCTCGTGCGCCGACTCGTTGAGCCGGGGCGCGGCGTAGAAGATGTGCTGGATGCCGTCAAAGAGGGTGGACTTGCCCACGCCGGGCTGGCCCGTGAGCAGTGTGCCGGCGCGGTCGACGTACATGGCGTGCCGACCGTGGAAGGTGCCCCAGTTGATGACCTGGATGGAGCTGAGCCGGTACTGGCCGGGGTTGATGTCCTCGCCGATCGGCAGGGTCTGGGCGATGCTCATTTAGCGGCCTTCCTCGGCAACAGCGGGGTCCACGGCGTCGTCGTTCCCGGACCCGTCGGATCCATCGGCGTCCAGTTCCAGCTCGAGCCCGAGGTCCAGGGTGTCCCCGGCGCTGCGGTCCAGGGCCTGGAGGTAGGCGGGAATCTGTTCCACGGAATCGAACGGCAGGGCCAGGGCCAGCGCGTTGCTGACCCGGTAGACGTTGTCCAGCTCGGTGGGCAGCAGCAGGCGCAGGGCCAGCAGGCGGGCCAGGGCGGAATCGGTGAGCTCCTCCAGGCGCTTGTCGTCGACGGCGCCGGGCTGGCGGTGCTCGCCCAGGATCTCCCGGGCGCCGGCGCGGGAAATGGTGGCGTCGGTGCCCGAGCCCGCGTGGCGGTCCAGCAGCAGGCGCAGCCGCAGCGCCAGCAGCGTCTCCTCGCGGCGCAGCGGCCGCCGGGGCGTGATGGGGGCGCTGTGCGTGGCTTCGATATCCGCCGGGGTCAACAGGGCGACTTTGCGCTCGGAATCGATGGTCAGCAGCAGGAAGATTTCGCTCAGATAGCGCTGGAGGGCCTGACGGTGGTCCACGATGGCGGTCCACAGCCGCGGATCGGCGGCGCCGTCCACATACGGACCGCGCAGCAGCCGCACCAGGGCCTGGCGGATCTCCAGCGAGAACTGGCCGGTGTCGCCGTCGAACAGCGCCCGCTCGCCGCGGTAGGCATCGCTCGGGTTGGCCGCGCCGGCGGTTCCCCGCGGCGTTGTCCCGGGCAGCCCGGGGACCGGCTGGGCGGACGCGGCTGGAGCCCCGCCGTCGTCGTGGATGTCAACGCTAGTGCTCATGGCGGGAGTCCTCCGTGAAGGTGATCAGTGGCAGGTAGGCGGTGCGGGTGGCGCCGTCGATCTGGGTGTACTGCACCTGCTGGTACTGCTGGTGGTCAATGTCGGCGTCGGTGCCGCGGGCGGCAAGCACCAAGCCCCGGACGGAGTTGATGTGCCGCAGCTCGGCCGGCAGCGCCTCGAAGGCCGCCCCCAGGGTGGCACGGCCCCCACCCGAGGCCGCACGGACGCGCGCGACGGCGTCGTGCAGGCGGGTCATGTCCGCGGCCGGCGTGTTGGGCGTGCGGTGGATGTCGGCATCGCTCAGCGCCGGCGGGGCGGCCAGCTTGGGCGGCGGAATGTGGTCCGCCGGGTTGAAGATGCCCAGCCCGGCCAGCGTCTCAAACTCCGGCCCGTACAGCAGCGGAGCCACCACGGGGGTGCGCGGACGCAGGTGCGGGGAGTTGGCCACGGCCACCTCGGCGGCGCGGATGGCCTTGCGCAGCAGCATCGACTCGCGGAACTCGTCGCTCTGGACGTAGGTGTGCAGGCTCTCCGAAAGCCGGCCATAGATCGCGTGGACGTCGGAGGCCTGGCGGCGCAGTTCGCGGACCAGGGTGGCCAGCGTGGTGCGCTCCTCGGCGGTGAGCTGGTCCACGAACTCGCGCTCCAGCACCTCGTTGACACTCTGGCGGAACCGGGCCTGCTGCTGGGGGTCGTTGAGGAATTCGGTGAAGCCGCGGAAGGTCTCGCCCTCGGCGGTGCTGCGCAGCACCTTGTCGCCTTCAAGGACCTGGCCGACGGCCACGCCCTTGGCCATGGAGGACTCCATGATTTCCTGCCGGATCGTGTGCAGCATGCGCTCCACGCCGTCGCGCATGCGCTTGAAGTCCGCGGGCAGGGTGGAGGCCAGGTCCAGGACGCTGCGGGCCGCGGCGACGGCGGTGTCCGTGGAGAGGACAGCGGGGTTCTGGCCGTTCTTCAGCGCCTCGACCTCCGACTGGCGGTCCGCAATCTCCGCCTCCAGCTGGGCGATCCGGGTATCCGGGTTGGGGTCCGTCTGGTAGGACAGCGTCTCCAAGGAGGTCAGGAGCGTGCTCAGCCGGGAGCTGTTGAGGTTGGTGCGCTCGAGGGTGAAGGCATCGACAAAGTGCAGCACGCGCGCCGTGGCGGCGGTGGCCTCGTAGACAAACTGGCCGTCCACCATGGGGCGGGCCAGGAATTGGTTGCGGACCCAGGAATCGGCGTAGTTGGAGGCCTGCCAGGCGTCGTTGAGGCTCAGGCTTTCGTGCCGGAGCTCCTTCAGGAAGGCGGCCAGCGCGCCGTGGAACTCCTCCAGGGGGATGCGGGGCCGGCCGGGGATGAATTCCGCGCGCAGGAAGGCCACGGTCCAGGGCGCGGCGGAGAGCAGTTTCCAGGCGGGGCCCAGCCGAAGTTCCTTCTGGGCATGCCAGTTGGCCACGGCGTTGTCAGTGGAGCGCATCACGTACTTTCTGCCGGGCCGGGCTGAGGGGAGGGTAGTGTCCCATTTTATGCCATCGGGCTGTGCCTTCGGTGTGCCCCCGCGAACCGGCACTTGTGGGCAGTGTTGGGCCGGCGGACTGGCCACAAGTGCCGGTTCGCGGGGTTCAGGGCTCCATGTCCTCGTGCGTGACGATGCGGCTGAGCTCGATGGTGCCGTCGGCGCACTTCCAATAGTGCAGGCGGCGGGCGGCGCTGCTCTTTTCCTCCACATAGAGGCGCCAGCAGGAGTCGGTGGATCCGTCCCGGACCCTGGTGATCACGGGAGCGCTGCTGGCGTTGCCGATGCGCAGCGGGTGGGCCTCACGTTTGCGCAGGGCCTCGGCACGGTTGGCCACCAGGTCCACGACGGCCCGCAGGGCCTTGCCCCGCTTGTCTTCCGGCGTTGCCGCCAGCGAGCCGTGGAAATCCGGGCCCACGCGGTAGCCATGGAGCGGGAACTCCGCCTTGTCCTCGGCGGGGACGTACCGCGCCCACGCCTGCGCCACCGCAAACCGGACATACTCCTCATTCGTGGCGAACCAGTCCCGCGAGGCCCGGATGCTCTGCTTGCCCACCGACTTGGACGCATTGCGGTTCTTGGTTTTCAGCTCGCGGAGCTTGCCCTCGGCGTCGCGCAGCTTGCGCTGCATTTCCCTGACCTGGCCCTGGGCATCGTTGAGCTCGGCCGCGAATTCCCTGGCTTCCTCACGCTCGGCCTCAAGCTTGGCGCCCAGCTTGGCCAGCTGGGCCTGGCCCGCGGTGCCGTTCGCCAGCTGGCGGCGCAGATGCCCGATCTCATCCCGCAGGCCGGTGGCCTCCGTTTTCAGGACGCCGTTCTCCGCCTTGAGCGCGTCCACCCGGAGCAGTGCCTGCGGGAGGGCTCCGGCAGCCGGGGCGGCCGTGGGCTGGGGTGGGGGAGCGGCCACGGATCCCGGGCCGCCGGCCGCCGGCAGGGGTCCGGCGGACAGGGGATCCTCCGTGCCGGCGGCGCCTGCGGCAGGCGACGTGGCGGACTGCAGTGCCGCACCGCCGTCCACGGCGGGGTCGTCGTCGTACAGGTTGCGTCCCAGCTCCAGCCAAGGCGTCCCGCCGACCAGCAGGGCAGGCGGGGGGACAATGTCCTCGTCGTCGTCCACGTCCAGCATGGACAGCACCACCCGGCCCTGCTCCCGGGCCACACGGACGGCCACCACCTCGCCCACGCTGAGGAGGTCATCGGCGGTGTCGATGTCGTTGGAGGTGATCAGGTGCAGCGGGATGTCCATGGAGTGGCCCGGGTAGAGCATGACCGTGGCGCGGTCGGGACGTACCGCCGTCACCAGCGCCAGGGCCACCGCGCCGCTCGGGTAGGTGCGGTTGACGCTGACCGGGGCGTGGGCCAGCGGAATGTGGAAGCTGTTGTCGGAGCGGTGGTGCAGTCCGTGGACCTGCTGCCCATCGGCAAGCAGCCAATTCAGCGGGACGTCGGGCAGGTGGTGGGCCTTGTGCACGACGGCCATGCCCTGCCCGAGCAGGGCGAAGGCCACCAGGCCATCGGAGCTGGGCTGCTTGATGGTCCCCAGGGCCTGGACGGACGGCGCCGGAGCCTGGGCCGGTGCGCTCCGGCTGTTCCATTGCGCGGCGGCGGCCAGGTCCTCGGCGTCGTGCACCACCTTGGTGGCGGCGCTTTCGAGCTCGGCGGCACTGTGGATGATGTGCAGCGGGCTGTTGTAGGGGTCCTTGAGCCAGGCGGTGCCCGGCCCGTAGGCGCGGACGGCATTGTTGAAGATGCCCGACATCTTGGTCAGGGCGGCCTCCAGCGTGAGGGTTTCCCGCCCGCTGATGACCAGCGCCACCTTGGCAATCCCGTCCAGCTTGGCGGCGATCTGTGCCGCGTCCGCGTGGGCTTCGGGGTGTTCGGGCCAGTGCGAGACCACCACGACGACGTCGGTGCGGTCGGGATCGAGCAGCCAGGCGGCGAGCCGCTGGGGGGCCATGCGCAAGGGCGCGGTGGCGGGCTCCTCCACCGGGGGCTTGGCGGCGGCAGGTTTGGCGTGTTGCCGCTTCCGTGAACCCATGCGCTCCTCCGCTCCGAGAGATGTCCAGGCAGCCGGCGGCCCTGCGGCCCCTGTGCCTTAACATCAAAGAGTACGTGGCGCGGCAGGCATTATCAGGGGGAATCTCCGCAGAGGCCGATGAATGCGCCCAACTCTTCCAGCGCCTCCGGCCGGGAGGGCATGTAATTGGTCAGCTGGCCGGACCGGATGAGAACAGCCCGCCACTGGCCGCGTGAGATGGCCACGTTGATGCGGTTGCGGTTGAGCAGGAATTCGGCGCCGCGGGGCGTCTCGGCAATGTCCGAACACGCCATGGTTACCAGCACCACCGGCGCCTCCTGGCCTTGGAACTTGTCAACGGTGCCCACCCGGACCCCGGGCAGGCCCGCGGCGTCCAATGCATCGCGGACCCGGTGGATCTGGGCGTTGTAGGCGGCCACCACCAGAATGTCCTCCTGCTCAAGCGGGCGCGGTTCCGCCCCGGCTCCCCCCGTCCAGGCCAGCCCCAGATGCAGCCGCGCCTGGGCCACCACCTCGCGGGCCTCCTCCGGCGAGGACACGGTGTTGCCGGTGTGCTCCACGAGCACCGTTTCCACCCCTGCGGGCACCTCAGCCAGGTGGCGCAGCGACGCCGCCGGGGCGGAGTTCAGCCGCCCGTCGTAGCTCAGTGCGGAGACGGCGCCGCACAGCTGCGGGTGCATGCGCCATGAATCGGCCAGGAAGTAGCCCAGCTCCGCCGGCAGCGTGTGGTGGCCCGGGGAGAGCCAGCCCAGGGCCGACTCGTCCACGGGTTCCGGATGCGAACCCTGGGTGACCTGCGGGAGCTGCTGCGGGTCACCGAGCAACAGCAAACGCTTGGCCGCCCGCGACACCGCCAGCGTGTTGGCCAGCGAGAACTGCCCTGCCTCGTCAATCACCAGCAGGTCCAGCGATTCCGCGGGCACGTTGGCGCCCGTCATCGTCCACGCAGTGCCGCCGATCAGGGCGCCGTCGGGCCCGGCCAGCAGGGCGGCGAACTTCTTGTCGTCCGTCACGGCCCACGGGACCTCGCCCGATCCTTTGGGCTTCTTGGCCACCCGGTCCGGGTCGACGCCGGCCTTCTCGACGGCGGCCGTGAGCATGTTCTCGACGACGGCATGCGCCTGCCCCACCACGCCCACCTTCCAGCCATCTGCCACCAGATTGGCTATGACATGGGAGCCCACATGCGTCTTTCCGGTCCCCGGAGGGCCCTGCACGGCCAGATAGGAGGAGTCCAGATCCCGCACGGCGGCGGTGATGGCGGCAATGTTGTCCGCGCCGTGTTTCCCGGCGACGACGGCGGGCAGCGCGTCGAGCGTGGCCAGCCGGGGAGTGTGGCGGCGCAGGATGTCGATGCCGGGGTGCTTCGGCAGCGAGGGGACCATGGACCCCACGGTGCGGGCCAGCTCGGACAGGGATTCCTGGATGCTGGCGGTCCGGATGGGCTGGTCCGGGGTGAGTGCCATGGGCAGCTGGTTGTAGGGCTGGACCTTCAGCGAGGATTTTTCCTGGACCACCAGCACGGTGGACTCCGGATTGGCCGGATCCGGCGCCGCTTCTAGGACGGTTGTGCTAAAAAGGCCGCCGCGCTGCCGTTCCGCCCCGGGCCGCCCACTGGTTGCCTCTCCCATGCCCTCGGGCAGGGGGTGGTCGAACATGCCGAACCAGTTGGTGCCGGGGCGGAAGTCCGATCCGTCCGACATGGTGCCCTTCAACCGCAGGGTGCGGGCCTCGGTCCGTGCCCGCGGGCTGGGCTTGGCCCACCCCTCGAGCTCCTCCGAGCGCTCCACCACGAAGACGTTGCGGCCCTCGGGCCACTCATCCACGGACTTGCCCAGCCTGTCGAAGTGCCCCCACCAGAACTGCTTGTTTTCCCGGCGGTGGTAGCCGGTGGCCGCGGCAACCATGGCGATGGCACGCTCGTCGTCGGTGAAGCTGTGGTGCTCGTCGTCGGCCAGCGCTGCCAGATACTCGTGCAGCCTCACCTCCTCGGGGCTCGGCTCATAGGCCGGCGCCCCGGCGTCGTCCGCGGTGCCCTTGAGCGCTTCCTGCCGGGCGGCAAGGGCGGCAAGGGCGGAAAGGCCCTGCTTTTCGGCCTCCGTTGGCCCGGGGACGGGCAGCGTCAGCAGCCAGTCGCGCAGGCGCAGGGTGGAGAGACAGTCGTAGTGGTTGTAATCGGCGATCGAGGACAGGATCCGGGCCGCCGCCTCGCCGTCCCCCAGCTCCCGGGCCTGGCAGTACTGCGCATAGGCCACCACCGATGCGCCGGCATCCTTCACGTCGCCCGAACGCAGGTTGTCGCGCATGTAGAGGGGTTCGAGCTTCTTGATGGAGTAGCTGGCCTCGGAGATGCGCAGCGAGTGGCGCACGGTGTCGTACAGATCCACCAACAGGCCGTCCTTCAGCCAGTCGTCCACAATGCCTTCCCCGCCCACATGGCGCTGGGACAGGCTGCGGAGGGCCGACTTCTCGTAGGCGGCGTAGTGGTAGACGTGCATGTCCGGATGTGCTTCACGCCGGGCCTGGACGTAGTCCAGGAAGTCCAGGAAGGCCCGGCGCTCGCCGTCGCGGGAGTGCGCCCAGAAGGGGCGGAACACCGGGTCCGTGCCGTCGTCACCTGCTGCGGTTTCCCCCGAGGTGGGTGACTCGACGACGCCGAAGAGGTACTCAATGCCCCAGGCGCCGGTGGGGTCCTGCCACAGCGGATCGCCCTCGAAATCGAAGAAGATGTCGCCCGGGCTGGCCTTGGGCAGTGCCGCGGTGGTGGCGCCGGACAGCACCTTGTAGTGGACGGTGTGCTGCCGTCCGTCCTTGGCAAACGTGCGGGACCCGTCCGCGGCCTCCAGCCCGGTCTGCATCCGGGCC
The DNA here is from genome assembly GCF_050156935.1 of Pseudarthrobacter sp. P1. NCBI lineage: Bacteria > Bacillati > Actinomycetota > Actinomycetes > Micrococcales > Micrococcaceae > Pseudarthrobacter > Pseudarthrobacter sp. P1. The sequence goes on from NZ_CP189584.1 coordinate 2,996,894, forward strand.
TGGCTGCGCAGCCGCACCACGGGGCCCGCGGCCTCCGACTCCGGCAGCGCGGCCAGATCGTCAATGGTGGAGATGTTCCGGGCCCGCAGCTTGCGGCGCGTACCGGTGGTCATGCCCGCCACGAGCAGCAGATCGCGGGTCCGGGCAATTTGCCCGGCGCAATAGTCGCAGCGCCCGCACGCGGTGATGCCCTCGGCACCCCATTCGACGGGGGAGGTGGCGGCCCGGTGCCCGCCGGCCAGCGCGAGGAAACGGGCCCGGCGCTCGCGGTACACGGGGAGCAGATCCCGCAGGGGGTGGGACTGCCGGCCCATGTCGCCGAGCACCAGGGTGGCCAGCGGGGCGGTCTCGATGCCGGCGGCCTGCAGCTGGTCCGCGTAGGCGGCCAGCTGCAGCAGCGCACCCACCTTCGCATGCCGGGCCAGCTTGGTGTCCCAGACGGCGTAGGAGGAGGCCGCTTCTCCGGCCCGGAGCGCTGCGGCCGGAGGCACTGTGGCAGGAGGCACGGCGGCGCCGGGCGTTGGGGCGGCATCGGCTCCGGCGGCCGCCGCGGCCGCCGCCAGGTCAGTCTCGACGTCGGAGCGGACCAGGAAATCGGCAAAGCCAACAAAGGCGAACCCCGGCTCAGAGGGGGCGAAGAAAGTGGCCTGGAAGACGACGCCGGCGCCGTGCTTCAGGGCCGTGATGGTGTCCGCGTGCTTGGCCTCGAAGTCCGCCCGGGTGGGGGCCGCCCGGGGAACCTCCAGCACACCCGTGCCGGCGGCCGGGTCCCACGGGCCCAGATCCCCCAGCAGCGAGTCCAGCAGCTTGCGTTCGTGCACATCGCCGAGCACGGCTGCCCGCTGGCGCATCTCATCGGCGGGGAAGACGGACTTGGGGGCGCGTTCCAGCTTCTCGTCCAGGACGCGCAGCGTGCGGTACTCGCATTCACTGGCGGCCACCAGGTCGCTCGCGGAGAAGACAAGATCCGCAGGCATGCCGGGCGTGGATGATTCAAGCAGGAACATGGGGCCTCCGCTGCCGTGCCACCGGGAGCATCCCGGCGCTTAGTCGAATCTAGCAAGTGGCTATGACAACCAGCGCCAGGCCCGGGCCCCTCTACGCCAGGGTGGTGGACAGCACCAGGCCGTTGGAGCAGGTGACTGTGCACGTGACGGTCTGCCCGTCGTCGTCCACCACAACATCCGCCGGACCGGCCAACGGGGTGGTGCCGGCCAGACGCACCAGCGAGGCAAAGACCGTGCGCCCGCCGCGGTGCTCACCCTCCAGATAGGGAACGGTGCTGTGCACGCCCAGCGGGGAGAAGCCCTCGGACGAGCGTGTTCCCGCCGCGGTATAGCCGGCCAGCGGCCAGATGCTGCTGTGCAGTCCGGGAGTCGAGCCGTCGGCGGGGGTGTCGGTTACCGACACCCCGGGGGGAGCCGCCCCGGCACCCGTGGGCGCACCGGTGCCGTCAAGAGGGCCCGCTCCCATTCCGCCGCCGGGTCCCCCAACGGGCCCGGCGATGGGGGAGTCGGCGGCCAGCGCGTAGCCGCCCTCGCGGACGATGCCCGGCGTGCCGACGCCTGAGGTGCGCGGCCCGCCGTCGGCGTCCATCCCGTCGACGTCCAATCCGTCAAGCGCGGGCCCCTGGACCAGATGGAGCCGGAGCTCGCAGCCGCTGGCGGAGGTGGTGGCCGTGGCGATGCTCCACGGCGAGAGGGCCTCGTCCCCACCGTCCCAGACGGGCCGGTAATAGCTGGCCACCGAACCCGCGGCAGCGGGCAGGCGGTGGATACGCATCCGCACCGACGGGGCGCCAGACGCGTCCAGCAGGGCGATGTGGTTGTCCAGCGGGCCGCGGGGATCGTACACGGGGGCCGTGTGGCTGGAGTAGGCCAGCCGGCTGTACTCCACGTTCTCCGCCCCGGGGCCGTAGTACTTGTCGCTGCCGTGGTTCAGTACGCGGGCAATGCCGTCCGTGGCCGTGGCGGCCAGCAGGAAGTTGGGCCCGGGCGCCACGCGCGTGCGGTCCTCCCGTTCCACCGGGGAGGCCTGTTCGACGGCGGTCCAGACCGGGTGGTCGGCCGGCAGCAGCAGTCCGACGAAGGCCTTGCTGGTCCAGAACGGCGATGCGGGGCCGGAGTAGCTCTGCACGAGGGGCAGGAATTCGCCCTGCCAGCCCAGGGTGGGCAGGCCCGGCCCGGCGTTTGGCCCGCCGGCGACGGGTCCGCCGTCGGGCCCGGGGTACGAGCCGCCGTCGGCGAAGAACCGTGCGGCACCGCTGGCGATGCGCCGCACCTGTCCGGGGGAGAGCGGGGAGCGCGCACCGGCCAGCTCGGCCATGAACAGCGGGGCCACCGCCGCATAGCGGTAGATCAGCGAGCGGCCCTGGTAGACGGGGGATCCGGTGCCGCCGAAGAAGCCCAGGTAGTCGGGGAGGAACGCCTCGAGCCGCTCCACATAGCGTGCCCGCAGCTCCGCGGCCCGCTGCGGGTCCCGCCCGGCCAACATCCGCAGCCACAGCAGCGGGTAGAGGTGCATGGCCCAGCCGCAGTAGTAGTCAAAGAAATCGCCGTCGCCGTCGCGGTACCACCCGCCGCCGACGTACCAATCCTCCATCCGGGACAGGCCGAACTCGATCTGCGCGGCATTGTGCTCCCGTCCCACCCCGGCCAGGAACTCGGCGATCACCACCTGGAACAGCACCCAGTTGTTCCCATTCGCCTCGCTGGTGGAGGAGCCGTCCAGCCAGCGGGCCACCTGGTCCTGCCCGGCGGGCTCCAAGGTGTCCCAGAGCCACTCGCGGGTCAGATGCAGGGCAATGGCAATCGAGGCCGCCTCGACCATGGGCTGGGACCGGGTCACGATGGGCGGCCATCCACCGGCCGTGCCGGCCAGCAGCCCCTGCCGGTAGCGGGCCAGATGCCCGTGCGGATCCGCGCCGTCTTCGCCCGCCACCCGGAAGGCGGCCAGCAGGAATGTGCGGGCAAAGCCCTCCAGGCCGTCGGAGAGCTCCCCGGAACTGGAGGGGCGCCCCGGCAGCGTGATGAGCGAGCGGTCTGCGGAGGCATAGGGGCGCACGGCCAGCAGCTGGGTGTCGGCAAAATGCAGCCAGTGCCCCCGGGTCCAGCCGGTGGTGGGGCTCAACTGCATGTTGGGGGCGGGGAAGTCCACGGTTACCTCTGTTTGCTCGCGTCGAACGGGGCAGGGCTGGCCGGACGGTGGGCAAGTGTTGCCTCCGGCCATGGAACAAGACTATGTTCGAAACAATTCAAATTGGGGAAAGCGAACATTATCGAACGGGTGGCTGCCATGATTGCCGACAAACGCCATGAACGGCTGCTGCGGGAGATCCGCCTGCACGGCGCCGTGACGGTGACCGAATTCGCGGCCCGGGCGGGTGTGGCCCCCATGACGGTCCGGCGCGACCTGGCCACGCTGGAGGCCGGCGGGCTGCTCAAGCGCACCCACGGCGGAGCCATTGCCTTGGCTCCCGAGCCGGAGGCCGGGACCCGGCCCGGAAGCCCCGGCCAGGCCGCCGCCGGCGGTACACAGGCCGGCCGAGGGGGTCGGTCGCGGAGCGCGCTGATGACCATCGGCATGGTGGCGCCGTCGGCGTCGTACTACTTCCCAGAGATCATCCGCGGGGCCCAGGACGCCGCGCGCCGCTTCGACGCCCGCCTGGTGCTGGGCATTTCCAACTACTCCGGCGTGGAGGAGGGCCGGCAGATCCAACGGCTCATCGCCAGTGGCGTCGACGGTCTGCTCGTCACGCCCAGCGAGGCACAGCTGGGCGGGACGCCCACCCTGGACCTGCTGGCCAATGCCCGCATCCCCGTGGTGGTGGTGGAGCGGTCGCTGCGGGAGGTGGCGGCGTCGCTGGCGCTGGATGAGGTCCGCAGCGACCATGTAGCGGGTGCCGAGATGGCCATTGCGCACCTTGCCTCGCTAGGCCACCGCCGGGTGGGGCTGGCGGCGCGGGCCGGGAGCCCGACGACGCCGTGGCTGCAGGAGGGTTTTGAACGCGCCGCCGCGCGCTCGGTGCTGGAGCCGGGGTTCCTGCACGTCCGGCTGCCGCGGCCCGCCGCGGGCGAAGCCGTGGACACCGCCCACTACGACCGGCTGCTGGACGAGTGCTTGGCCACGGACACCCGGGCGCTGGTGGTCCACACCGACGAGGACGCCACCGCCGTGCAGATCCGGGCCGTTGAGCGGGGCATCACCGTGCCGGGCGGCCTATCGATTGTGGCCTACGACGACGAGGTGGCGGCGCTTGCGGCCGTGCCGCTGAGTGCCGTGTCCCCGCCCAAATACGAGGTGGGGTACACGGCGATGGGCCAGTGCTGCGAACGGATCCTGGATGAGGCGAAGGGCCATCCCCGGGCGCTGCGCCGCATGCGGCTGCTGCCCACGCTGCGGACCAGGGAATCCACCGGCCGCCCCGTCTCCGCCGCGAAGCCGTGATGTTCTATATTGTTTGTTCGGACATGATTGGCTTGGCCCGGCCATGACCTGAACATTGTGATGGACCTCATCATCGTTTTCTTATGAGGAGAGTCACATGTTTAGGATGCGGGCAAGGAAGCTCGGTGCAGCCGTCGTCGCAGGAGCGTTTCTGCTGACGGGCTGCGGCGCGGCTGGTGCACAGACCCAGGAGACCACCGCGGCACCGTCGCTGCCGTCGCTCAAGGACGCCAGTGGCGAGGTTTCCTTCTGGTCTTCGGTCACCAACATGGCGCCGGTGGTGGACGAGTTCAACAAGACGCACCCGAACATCAAGGTCAGCTACTCCGTGACCCCGTCGGGCAACAGCGGCGGCTACGCGAAGCTGAGCACCGCGCTGCAGGCCGGCAACGCCCCGGACGTGGCCACCATCGAATACGGCTACCTGTCCGGCTACGCCGCGGCCGGCAACCTGAAGCCGATCTCCGACTACCTGGGCGAAGACGTGCTGGGCAAGTTCCCTGGCCAGATCACCGATCTGGTCAAGCTGGGCGGCAAGTCCTGGGCCATGCCCTACGACGCCCCGCCCATGGCCTTCTACTACCGCACCGATGTGCTGGCCGACGCCGGCGTGGCCAAGGCCCCCGCCACCTGGGACGAGTTCGAGGCCGCGGGCAAGGCGCTGAAGGCCAGGAACCCCGACGCCTACCTGGCCTCGTTCTACCCGAACGATGCCAACGTCTTTGCCGGCCTGGCCTGGCAGGGCGGTGGCAAGTGGTTCGGCGTCGACGGCGACAGCTGGAAGGTCAACCTGGCCGATCCCGCCACCGCCAAGGTGGCCGACTTCTGGCAGCGCATGATCGACGAGAAGATCGTCAAGGTGGAGCAGGCATTCAGCGATGAGTGGTCCCAGGACCTGCAGAAGTCGACGGTTGTCGGCGTCGTCGGTGCCTCCTGGAGCGCTACCGGCATCATCTCCCGCACCAAGGGCCAGGAAGGCAAGTGGGCCGTGGCCGAGCTCCCCAACTGGGGCAAGCCGGCCAACGCCATGCTGGGCGGATCGACGTTCGCCATCACCAAGGACAGCAAGAACCCCGCGGCCGCGGCCGTCTTTACCGAGTGGATGAGCACCAGCCCCGACGCCGTGAAGGCGCGCGGCAACAGCGGCTCCGCCTGGTTGGCTTACCCGGGCCTGTCCGACATCGCCAAGGGCGCCTTCGACGCCTCGCACTTCGGTGGCCAGGACATCTACGCTGTCTACCAGAAGGCCTCCGACGCCGTTCTCCCGGGCTGGAACTGGGGCCCGGACATCGCCGCCACTCTGACGCCGGCCCAGGACGGCTTCGGCAAGGTCACCTCCGGGCAGACCATCTCGGACAGCATCAAGAACGCCAACAAGGCCACGATCGACGCCCTGAAGGCGCGCGGCCTGTCCGTGGCGGATTAGCACTCCCGCCATGACCCGCACCGATTCGCTCCGCCGCCCCGTCCGCCGTCGCCAGCCCGGCGCCGGCGGGCGGGCGGCCGCCATCTTCCTGGCTCCGTTCTTCACGCTGTTCGCGCTGACCATGCTGGCGCCCATCGGCTACGCCGTGTACCTGAGCTTCTTCACGGAAAAGTCCTCCGGGCTGGGCTTCGGCGGCGCGAAGACAGTCTTCGTCGGCCTCGGGAACTACCTGTCCGTGCTGGCCTCGGACACCTTCACCGGTGGGCTGGGCCGGCTGGCGCTGTACTGCCTGATGTACATTCCGGCCATGGTGGGCACCGCCCTTGTGCTGGCCCTGCTGCTCGACGCGGCGGCCGGCGGGGCGCGGAAGCTGTTCCAGCTGCTGCTGTTCTTGCCGCACGCCGTCCCGGGCGTGATCGCTGCGCTGATCTGGATCTACCTCTACACGCCGAGCATCAGCCCCATTGTGCAGGCCGCGGCCGGCGGTGGGATCGAACTGAACTTCTTCGACGCGCACCTGGTGCTGCCCGCCATCGTGAACGTCTCGGTGTGGGAATGGACCGGCTACAACGTCATCATCTTGTTCACGGCGCTGCAGGCGGTGCCCCGCGAGGTCATCGAGGCTGCCGTCATGGACGGCGCCTCCGGCATCCGGACCGCCCTGAGCGTGAAGCTGCCACTGATCTTCCCGGCCCTGGGGGTGATCATGTTGTTCACCATCATCGGCACGCTGCAATTGTTCACCGAACCGACCATGATGCACGCGGCGACGGCCTCCGTCACCAGCACGTACGTGCCCAATATGTGGGCCTACGATGCCGCCTTCAACCGCCACAACCTCAATGAAGCCGCCGCGTCGATCATCATCGCGCTGCTGGCCGCCACGTTGTCGTTCGTGGTCACCAAACTGACCTCAAGGAGCACCAAGGGATGAGCATCGTCCTGGAACCACAGACGGCGGCACCCGCCCGGGTGCCCCGGCCCGCTCCGCGGCCCGCCAAGCGGCGGCCCTCGGCGTCGTCGTTCTCCGTCAACGGCCTGTTGATTGTGGGCTGCGCCTACATGGTGCTCCCGCTGCTCTGGCTGGTCTTCGCCTCCACCAAGAACCTGCAGGACCTCTACGCCACCAGCGCGCTGTCCTTCGGCGACTTCTCCCTCGGGGAGAACATCCGCCAGGTCTTCGCCGAGGGCGGCGGCGTGTTTGGGCTGTGGATGCTCAACAGCGTCCTCTATGCCGGATTTGGCGCGGTGTTCGGTGCCCTGGTCTCCGTGGCCGCGGGCTACGCCTTCGACAAGTTTTCCTTCCCCGGAAAGGAAAAGTGGTACTCGTTTGTGCTGCTGGGCGTGCTGGTGCCCAACACCGCCACCGTCCTGCCGCTGTACCTGCTGGCCTCCAACATCGGCATGACCAACACGGTGTGGTCGGTGCTGATCCCGGCCCTGACCAACCCCTTTGGCGTCTACCTGGCCCGCGTCTACAGCCAGGCCTACGTCCCCGGCGAGACGCTGGAGGCGGCCCGGGTGGACGGGGCGGGCCCCATCCGTAGCTTCGTGTCGCTTGGCCTGCCGATGATCATGCCGGGCTTTGTCACCATCGCCCTGTTCCAGTTCGTGGGCATCTGGAACAACTTCATGCTGCCGTTGGTGATGCTCTCCAACGAGAAGCTGTTCCCGGTCTCGCTGGGCATCTTCTCCTGGAGCAGCCAGGCCTACGCGTTCCCGCACTTCTACCCGATGGTCATCACGGGCTCCATGCTCTCCATCCTTCCGCTGCTGGCGGCGTTCATTCTGCTGCAGCGCTTCTGGAAGTCCGGACTGACCGCGGGGAGCGTGAAATGAGCCTGGCCGATGGCCCGCTGTCCGCCCCGGCGCCCGCCGCCCCATTGAAGGTGGCGCTGGCCATGGCCCCGGATGTGGCGGCGCGGATCTTCCCGCCGTCGCGCCTGGCTGCCCTGGGCGAGGGCCTGGAACTGCTCTCGCCCGAGCCGCTGTCCAGCTTTGACACACCCTTGGCCCAGGCCCTGCTGCCGCAGGTCGAGGTGCTGCTGACCGGCTGGGGCGCACCCCTGTTGACGGAGGAGGTGCTGGCGCGGGCACCGAAGCTGCGGTTTGCGCTCCATGCCGCCGGTTCCGTCAAGGAACACATCACCGACGCCGTCTGGGACCGTGGCATCCAGGTCAGCACCGCTGCCGAGGCCAACTCGATCCCGGTGGCGGAATACACCCTGGCCATGATCCTGCTGGCCAACAAGTGCGTGCTGCAATTGGCCAGCCAGCTGCAGGACGGGCGCGCGGCGATGGACCCGGAGGCGTTGTTCCCGGGCATGGGCAACTTCGGCAAGACGGTGGGGCTGGTGGGCGCATCCAGGATCGGCCGGCGGGTCATCGAGCTGCTGCGCCCGTTCGACGTCACGGTGCTGGTGGCGGATCCCTTCCTCTCCCCGGCGGGGGCCGCTGGGCTGGGCGTGGAGCTGGTGGAGCTGGACGAGCTGGTGGCCGCCGCCGACGTGGTCTCGGTCCACGCGCCGGACCTGCCCGAGACGCACCACCTGCTCAACGAGGCCCGGATCGAGGCCATGCGGCCCGGCGCCACGTTCATCAACACCGCCCGCGGTGCACTGGTGGACCAGGCGGCGCTGGCGCGGCGGATCGGGAGGGGGGACCTGTATGCCGTGCTGGACGTGACCACGCCCTGGGTGCTGGACGCCGGCGATCCGCTGTACGGCCACCCCAACGTGGTGCTGACGCCGCACATCGCCGGATCGCTGGGCGTGGAATTGGGCCGGCTGGCTTCCTACGCACTTCAGGAGGCGCGCCGCGCGGCCGCCGGCCTGCCGCTGCGCTATCCGGTCACGGCCCGGGAGCTCGCCCGCAGCGCCTGAGCAGCACTTAACCGCCGTCGGCGGTGCACTTGTGCCGCGCACCGTCGTGCGCACAGCTGGCGTGCACCCGTGGGCAGGAGCAGCACCTGCGCACGGGTGTGAGTCAGCGCTGCGCGGAACGGTCCGGCTCGAGGGCAACCGGGGTGGCCGTGAACCGCGCCGACCGTGCCCGCAGGCCCAGCAGCACCACGGGGAAGAGCACCAGCAGCGCCATCATGTTCACCCAGAAGAACCCGCCCGCGGCCAGGATGGGACCGGCCAGCGCCGCCATGCCCGCCGCGCCGAAGTTCATCATCATGTCGTTGGCGCCCTGCAGCGGCACGCGGATCTCCGCCGGGGCGGACTGGCTCAGCAGCGACGAGCCCCCGATCAGACAGGCGGACCAGCCCAGGCCCAGGATGACCAGTGCGAACGAGAGCTGCACCGGCCCGGCGGTGTCGGAGCCTAGCGCGCCCAACACGATGGCCACCAGCAGGATGCCGCAGCCCAGCAGCACCACGCGCGCGGCGCCGATCTTGTCCACCAGGAAGCCGAAGACGGGGCTGGCGGCGTACATGCCCAGGATGTGCAGGCTGATCACAATGCCAATGATCTGCAGCGAATGCCCGTGGTGGTTCATGTGCACGGGGGTCATCACCATGACGCCCACCATGATCATGTGCCCGCCCGTGACGCCGGCCAGTGCAAAGAGGGAGCGCGGATTGCGCGCGGCAATCCGCAGGGCCGCCCAGGTGCCGTGCCGCGCAGGAGGCGCGACGGCGGCACTCCCGGCCGCTGGGCCGGCCGAGGCGCCCGCCGAGGGGCCCGCGGCACCCCCGGCCGTGCCACCACCGGCCGTGCCACTCCCGGCCGTGCCACTCCCGGCCGTGCCACCCCCGGCCGCGCCACTCCCGCCCGGCTGCGGCCGCGGGGCGCCCAGGAAGAACACCGCCATCACCAGGGCCGCCGTGGCGAAGGCCGCCAGCGAAAACAGGAACGGCCCGGCGAGGGGCACCATGCCCAGCAGAGCCCCCAGCCGGCGCCCGGGTTCGGAGAGGTTGGGGCCGGCCACCGAGCCCACAGTGGTGGCCCAGATGACGATGGACATCGCCCGTCCGGCCTTGGCCGTGGGCACGCCGTCCACCGCCGCATAGCGGGCCTGGAGCCCCGCCGCCGTCGCCGATCCGAAGAACAGCATGCCGGCGGCCATCAGCCAAAACTGGCCCAGGGCGGCGGCCAGCAGCACCAGGGTGGCACCCACCGCGCCGAGGGCAAAGCCGGTGCTCAGCGCCGCACGCCGGCCCGAGCGCACGGCCAGCTTGGCCAGCGGCACGGCCACCAGCCCGGCCCCCAGCGTGGAGGCGGTCTGGACAAAGCCCGACGCCGCGGCGGTGCCGGTCAGCTCCTCGGCCAGCATGCCGCCCACGGCGACCCCGGAGGCCACCCCCACGCCGGAGAGCAGCTGGCCCGCCACCAGCACCAGCTGTTTCCGTTTGGCCGGCATCATTTAGGCGCTCGTCCTCTCCTTCTCGTTTTCGGCCTGCGCGGATGCCTCGTCCAGGTGGAACTTGAGGGCCATCATTCCGTGGGCCACGCCGGCCCCGGCGCGCAGGGCCGTTGCTACAAAGATAGTCTCTGCCAGCTCGGCCGTCGTGGCGCCCTCGGTCTGGGCGGCGGCCGTGTGCGCCGCGATGCAGTCCATGCACTGGGTGGTCAGGGCCACGGCGACGGCAATGAGCTCGGTGTATTTGCGGCTGATGGTGTTGTTTTCCCCGTGCAGGGCGGCCTTGTTGAACTGGACAAAGCCGTTGAAGGCCGACGGCGCACCGCGGCGCAGCGCAGCCATGCCGCGGGCCTTGTGGTCCTCGGCCTGGTCCCCGGCGCCCTCGGCCGGAGCGGTGGCCAGGGCCAGGGCGTGGCGGCCATGGACCAGTCCGCCGCCGGCGCGCAGGGCGGCGGTGATCATCACCGTCTCGGCGACTTCCGCGGTGCTGGCCCCCTCCTGGGTGGCGGCCCGGACGTGGCCCTCGATGCAATACACACACTGGGTGGTCAGGCCGACGGCGGTTGCCATCAGTTCGAGGTACTTGCGCGGAATGGTGTTGGATTCCGCGTGCAGGGCCGCGGCGTCGAAGGCGCCAAAGGCGCGGAAGGACTCCGGCGTATGGCGGCGCAGCGTGGCCAGGTTCTTCATGTCGGAGGGGTGGTGGTAGTGCGCTTCGATGCTGGACATGGCATTTCTCCTCAACTGGTTGTGCGTTGTCCACGCCACGGTAGCCACCCGCGCCCCCATTGGGTCAATGAAAATTTGAAAGTTGCAACAGTTCGTTGACAATGTCGACGTACTGGCTAACACTGTGGAGACGGCCGCGGTGATGGGAGGCACAATGGACTAAACAAGCCACCAGAATTCAAGGGAGTGACGGCATGGCCAGCAACAAGGTGAGGAATATTTCCGACGGCGGGAGCAAGGGGTCCGATATGGGCCTGGAGCGGCCGCCCCGGCAGACCGTCGACGGGGAACGCCTCCTGGCGGTTTTTTCACAGCTCGTTGAACCCATTGGGCGTTCGCTGCCCGCCTCCAGTGAGGTGGTGCTGCACGATCTGAGCCTGCTGCCCAACTCGATCGTGGCCGTCTACGGCGACGTGACGGGCCGGCGGGTGGGGGATCCGGCCACGGACCTGCTGCTGCGCGGACTTTCCTCGGGGCACTTCGAAACCACCGTGGGCTACGAGACCAAGCTGCCTGACGGCCGCCGGCTCAAGTCCTCCACCATGATCATCCGCGACGTCTCCGGCAATGCCGTGGCGGCCTTCTGCATCAATTCCGACATCTCGGTGTGGCAGTCGGTGGCCCACATTGCCTCGTTGATGGTGGGCGCCAACCCGCCGGTGGCAGGGGCCGTGGCCCCGCCGGCCGCCGTCGTCCTTGAAACGGAAACGCACGGCGGAGCCGACCTGGGCGAGGTGTTCGTCAAGGATGTGGACGAGCTCGCGGCGTTGCTGATGTGCCAGGCCATTGCAGAGACGGGCGTCCCCGTGGAACTGATGCACAAGACGCACAAGGTGGAGGTGGTCAGGAACCTCAAGGCGCGCGGGATGTTCCTGCTCCGCGACGCCGTGGAAATGATCGCATCCTCGCTGAACTGCACCCGCTTCACCATCTACAACTATTTGAACGAAATCAACGCCGCCGATGAGGCCGCCGAGCATGGCGGCGACGACGGCGAACCGGTGGCGGCAAGCGGCAAGTAGGCCGCGCCGCCGGGCCGCACACGCGGCCGCGACACGCTTCCTGGAGGGAACAACATGAGCGCTACCCACGATTTTGATGCCATCACCGTCGATGCCCTGCGTGGGATCGGGGGGCTGAAATGGTCCATGTTCCCGGAGCACGTCGGTGCCTTTGTGGCCGAGATGGATTTCGGCATCGCCGGCCCCATCACCGCCGCCATCAGCGCGGGCACCGCCAGCGGATTCTTTGGCTACCTCCCGCCCAGTGTTGGCGCGGCCATGGGCCAGGCCTGCAGCGAGTACTATCGCAGCAACTACGGCTGGGAGGTCCCCGCGGGGAACATCCGTCCGCTGGCCGATGTGCTGGCGGGGCTGCAGGCGGCCATGGAGCACTTCTCGCCCGCCGGGTCCAAGATCGTGCTGCCCACCCCTGCCTACATGCCCTTCTTCAAGCTGCCGGGCCTGGCCGGGCGCGAGATCATCGAGGTCCCGATGGTCCGCACCGGGGAATCGTGGGAGATGGACTACGCCGCCCTGGAGCAGGCGTTCGTCGACGGCGGCGGCCTGCTCATCATGTGCAACCCGCACAACCCGATCGGCAAGGTCTACACCGTGGAGGAGATGGTGCGCATTGCCGACATCGTCGCCCGCCACGGCGGCCGGGTGTTCTCGGACGAGATCCATGGACCGCTGGTGTTCCCCGGGGCGGTCCACGTGCCGTACGCCTCCGTCTCCGAGGCGGCGGCACGCCACACCATCACCGCGACCTCCGCGTCCAAGGCCTGGAACATCCCCGGCCTGAAGACGGCCCAGCTGATCCTCAGCAACGCCGCCGACGTCGAGGTCTGGGACAAGGTGGGCCTGATCCCGGAGCACGGCGCCAGCAACCCCGGCGTTGCCGCCAACATCGCCGCCTACACCGGCGGTGCGCCCTGGCTCGACGGCGTCGTGGAGTACCTGGATGGCAACCGGCGCCTGCTGGGCGAGCTGGTGGCCGAGCACCTGCCCGGCGTCGGGTACCTCATGCCGCAGGGCACATACCTGGCGCTGCTGGACTGCCGGGGGCTGGGGCTGGGCGACCACCCATCCGAGTTCTTCTTTGAGCATGCCGGCATCGCGTTCACCGACGGCGCCGACTGCGCGGCCAGCGGACAGGTGCGGATCAACTTCGCCACCCCGCGGCCCATCCTGGAGGACATCATCCTGCGCATGAAGGCTGCCCTGGCCGAGCACGGCTCCACCGCACGCGAGCTGGTGGAGAGCCGCTAGGCCCGCCCCGCTGGTCGAGCCTGTCACCCCACTGCACCGGCGACGCCCAACCCCCTCCAGGACGGCGCCACTTCGGCGTCCTGGAGGGGATGGACCGTCGGCCCCGCTGGTCGAGCTGGTCGAGCTGGTCGAGCCCGCCGAGACCCCCGCGCTGCGCCCGTCGGTGGGACGATGGAGCATGGGCACTTTTCGGTACACCACTGAGCTTCCCCACCCCCGCGCGGACGTCTTCGCCTGGTTCGCCCGGCCCGGCGCGCTGGTCCGGCTCAACCCGCCGTTTGCGGGCAGCACCCGCCGGGAACCCTCCAACGGACTGGCCGTCGGCTCGACGGCGGCGCTGGGCATCGGCGCCCCGGGCGCGCTGGGCATGTGGCTGGGGTCCACGGCGTCCCTCGCGGCCAAGGTGCTGGGCGTGCCGGCCACCCTCCGCCCCGAATTGGTCTGGCATGCGCGCCACACCAGGCTGGCGCCCGGGGAGGGCTTCACCGATGTGATGGAGTCCGGTCCGCTGGCCCGGTGGGAGCATACGCATACCTTCCGCGACAACGGATCCGGCGGCACCGTGATGGAGGACAGCGTCGAGTACCGGCTGCTGCCGTCCTCGCCGCTGCTCAATGTCCCGGAGGGCATCGCCGAGCGGGCGCTGGAGCGCGAACTGGAGCGGATCTTTGCCTACCGGGAGCGCCAGCTGCTCGACGATCTCCAGTTCCATGCCGCCCACACCGGCCCGGCCAAGACCATTGCCGTGTCCGGGGCCTCCGGGCTGATCGGCCGCCAGCTCTGCGCCCTGCTCGCCGGTGGCGGACACCGTGTCCTCCGCCTGGTCCGGCGCCAGGTGCGCGGCGTGGGCGAGATCTTCTGGGACCCGTCCGCGGGCGCCCTGGACCCGGAGGACCTGCGCGGCTGCGATGCCGTCGTGAACCTGGCGGGCCACACCATTGGCGGGCGGTTCACGGACAAGACAAAGGAGCTGATCCGCTCGAGCCGGCTCGCCGGCACCTCCCTGCTGGCCGGGGCGCTGGCCGGGCTGGCGTCCGACGGCGTCCCGCGGACCCTGGTGTCCGCCTCCGGCGTGGGCTACTACGGGGCCTCGCCGCACCCGGGCGACCCCAATCCGCGGCCGCTCACCGAGGATTCCCGGGCGGGCCATGATTTTCTGGCACAGGTGTGCCATGACTGGGAAAATGCCTGCATCCCGGCGCGCAGCGCGGGCGTCCGGGTGGCGAACGTGCGCACCGGCCTCGTACTCACACCCGCCGGAGGAATGCTCCAACAGCTGCTGCCGCTCTACCTGGCCGGCGTGGGCGGGCGCCTGGGCAAGAGCGAGTGGCAGAGCTGGATCAGTGCCGACGACATCGCGGGCATCTACGCCCACGCGGTGCTCGACGACGGCGTCGCCGGCCCGGTCAACGGCGTCGGGCCCGCGCCCGTGACGGCCGCGGACTTCGCCCGGACGCTGGGCACGGTGCTGCACCGGCCCGCCGCCGTGCCCGTCCCGGCGTTCGGCCCCCGGCTGCTCCTGGGCACCGAGGGCGCCCGCGAGCTCGCGCGCGCAAGCCAGCGGGCGTCCTCGGCGAAGATCGAGGCGGCCGGCTACAGCTTCCGCCACCGGGCCCTGGAACAGGCCCTCCGCCACGTCCTCGGGCGGTAACCAGCCGGGTGCACGTCCTCGGCGGCCTGGCGATGATGCCGCTAGCGGCCCATGCCGGAGTCCATCGGCTACTGCCCGCGCTGGAGGTATTCGTCCATCAGAAGGGCAGGCACTTGGGTGATGCCCGGAAGGTCTGTGTCCCGGAAACCGTCCGGCTTGTGCCGGCGGAGCAGGTCCTCGCCGTCGCGCTTCCAGGAGAATTCCGGCAGGGAGAGGGCCGTCCGGTACACGGCATCGACTGTGTCCGGATACCGGGCCGCGAGATCCCCCAGGACATACGGCGGGATGGTGGAGTCCTCCACAAACTCTCGGACCAGAACCGCGATTGGGTCGTCAGCGTCTGTCGGCGGGGTGCGATGGGCGTCCTCGACCTGTCCATAGGCGACGAGGAAGGATACGGATTTCACCGGGTGGTGGTAGAGCGCCACGTCCTCGGAGCGTGCGAGCTCCGGTGGGAACGATTCGTCCGGTGCCAGCTGCTCGCCGGAACGAACCAGCCCTGCTGCGGCGGGATCCCCTGGGGCGAGCTCTGCGCTGCAGGCATCCAAGAAGCCGCGGTAGGCCGCGATGGCCTCGGCGCCGGTCCCGCGGACCACGTGCGAACCGAAACGCTTCACGAAGATAGCATGGTGCTTCCGGACCAAGGTCCGTGCGCTTTCGGCCCTCGCCGGGTTCCGGTACACCAGCGACGGGAAGTGCTCCAGCAGGGAAACCGCGAGGGCCCGGACGGCGGGAAGGTCCTTCGGACCGAAGATCCTGATGTTTCCGCTGATGGTCCAAATGTCACCCATCGGCACCAGGCGCGTCACGATGTACCCACCGCGTGGGACCGCGCCCATCGCCTCCGCCCCCACGGTGGCGTAAGTGGGGTAGTCCATCTCGTCAATGAGGTTGTACAGGGCAAGTCCGGCGCCGCGGCGCTTGTCGACGCGGAATGCCCCGTACACGTTGCGGTCCCGCCAGCCCTCATAGACGAGCCGGTCTTCCGGGGCAATGTTCCTGTTGGTGCGCAGGTACC
This sequence comes from Pseudarthrobacter sp. P1, assembly GCF_050156935.1. NCBI lineage: Bacteria > Bacillati > Actinomycetota > Actinomycetes > Micrococcales > Micrococcaceae > Pseudarthrobacter > Pseudarthrobacter sp. P1. The sequence continues at coordinate 3,012,799 of NZ_CP189584.1, forward strand.
TGTCGAGCAGCGGTTCACGCCCTGTGCCGGGCTCATAAAGCAGCGCCTCGACGGCCTCGGCCCAGTGACCCTGTTGCCCCGATTCGAGCCGGGAAGTCGATGCCATGGCCTGTGACAGGAGCCGGGCGAACCCTGGCGAGGTCGCGTATTCGACCAAAGTTTCCTTGAGCTTTGTCGCCTGCTCCATGAGTGCTTCGATTTCCATGCGTCCATTCTTGCCCATCAGTGGCCGCACCGTCCTGCACGCTGCGGAGGGGCCAGGGAACCGGTGGTTCCGGAAATGGATCCTACTCCTCGGAGGCCGCCCCTTCGTCTGGAGCATGGGCGACCCGGCGCCCGGTCTCTGCCTGCTCGCCGATCGCCGCCCGCGCATGCAGGATGTCGCCGATGAACCAGTCGTACAGCACTACACCGATTATGCCGCCAATCAGGGGGCCGATGATCGGCACCCAGAAGTACCAGCTGAATCCACCGGCCACGGTGCCGGGCATGGCGATGTCGCCCCAGCCAGCGATCCACGCGAACAGCCTCGGCCCAAAGTCACGGGCCGGGTTGATGGCGTACCCCGCGTTGGCGCCGAACGACATGCCGATTGCGGCCACGGCCAAACCGATGATGAACGGGGCAAGGTTGGCCTTGGCCGCGGTATTGCGCAGGTCGATGATAGCGACAACAAACATGACCAGGAATGCCGTGCCGACAATTTGGTCAATGAGTGGCCCAGTGGGATTGCCATTGAAATACGGGGCCGGGAACGTGGCGAAAATGGAGTATGTGACGACGCCTTTGGGTCCGGTCCTGGTGGTGCCGAGCGCATTGTTCAGCGCATCGATGGCGTTGAAGTACACCAGGTACACCAATGCTGCACCGGCGAACGCACCTACAACCTGCGCCACCATGTACGGGACGACCTTGTTCCAGGCGAACTTCCGGCGGACCGCAAAGGCGAGGGTCACCGCGGGGTTGATGTGCGCCCCGCTGACGCCTCCGGCCACGTAGATGGCCAGTGTCACGGCCAGCGCCCATCCCCAGGTGATGAGCAGCCAGTCGCCGGCGGCATCGAAGATGGTTGTGGAGGAGGAGGTGCGTCCGCTGCCCGGCAGCGCCGCAACGGCCATCGCGACCACACCGTCACCAAATGCGATTAGTACAAATGTGCCGAGGAACTCGGCCAGCAGTTCGCCCCAAATGCCGCCGGCTCGCTTGAGCCCGCTGCCATTGCGCACTGCGTTTCTGAGGGGGGTTATTGAACTCATGATGATCCCTTTAAGTCGTCGACAACGGCGACGTCTCTTGATCTATGAGACCGCCTTAATTATAGGCAGTGTTTGACCTAGGCAATTAGTCTGATTAATCACAAGAACGCGCGCCGGTGGCTGCTCAAGGACCGGGGCGGGTCCTATGCCAGCTCCATCAGGGGGGTGCGTAGTGTTCCAGCTGGCCGGGTGGACAACAGTGTGCCGTCCAGGGAGCTGGCCTCCGCGCTGGACCACGACGGCGTCAGCGTGGCCCCGGCGTCGCCGTCGGCGCCCTTTCTGGCGGGCGCGCTGGCCGGACTGCCGCATGGGCATGCCGACATTGTGGCCAAGGCCGTGTCCCATGTCCGCGTGCTCTATGCCGAGGTGCCGGACGCGGGCCGGCTGCTGGTGGAACCGTTCACGCTCAGGGACCTTCGCGAACTGCACGGGGCCGTTGCGGGGAGCCTCTGATGCGGGATACCTACTGCCGGTCCATGGAGCCGGGGTTGGTGGACACCGGCGAGATTTCCGACGGCGCGCGCGGCGCCCGTCGCGGCGCGAATAGTTCAGTGAGGCTTTTGTCTTCAGGCTGGGAAATTTAGGCGATCTGAATGCGTTCGTCGCCGAGTTCAACCTCGATGCGCAAGCGGCCACCAATTGCTTCCACGTATTTCCGGAGCGTATCGACCTGGGCCCGGTCAATGTCACCGTGCTCGATCCGTGAGACCCGGTTCTGGGTGACATGCAGTCGCCCGGCCAGCTGAACTTGGGTCAAGTCGGATGCTTCACGGAGTTCACGCAGGCGGTAGGCGCGGAGCTCGTTGAGCATGCGCTTCTTGTGGCCATCCACGACGGCCCGGTCCACGGGACGCTTCGCCAGCATCTCCTCAATAGTCTTAGCCATTACTGCTCTCCCTTCAGAGTCTTCAAGTGATCGTTGAACAGGTCATCGGCAAGCGGAATGTTGGTCCTGTACCACTTGGCCCAGTTCCCTGCCTTGTCGCCGGCAACCAGCAAAATCGCGTGCCGCCGCGGATCAAAGGCAAACAACACCCTGAGTTCCGACCGCCCGCTGGATCCCGGCCGCAATAATTCCTTCATGTTCTTGTGCCTCGACCGCACTACCGTGTCCACCACCGGCCGACCAAGCTGCGGTCCGCGCTCAGCCAACAACTCGAGCGCGGCAATCACCTGCGCATAGGAGTCGTCAGCCAGATCAGATAACCACGCCTCAACCAGACCTACGTCGACTTTCCACATCATCTACAGAATACAACACAAGAGTTGTACAACTCAAGGGTTGTAACAAGTCCGCGGAGCCTTCCAGAATGCCGACTCCTGGATGGCGCCGGGCCCGCTTCGTTGGTCGAGCGGAGCCGAGACCTCCCGCGCGCGGTGGTGGAGGACGTTGTCGCCTCGACGGATTTCGGCTCCGCGGGCTCCGCTCAATCAGCGATGGCGGGATTTCGGCTCCGCGGGCTCCGCTCAATCAGTGGGGGCGGCGGCCAGCAGCTGGCTGATGCCCCGCAGGATTTCCTCGCCGGCCAGGGCACCGGCGTGCTTGGTGACGCGAAGATGCGGGGCGCCGTAGCCGGTCACGTGGAGCTCCCCGTGGCGCGGGCGGAAGGCTGCCGTGGCGTCCTGGAGCATGTCCTGGTCCAGCAGGGAGTCCCCCGCGGCGATGACATAGCCGGCGTTGGTGCGGCGGCGGACCTCGGCCAGGGCGGTGGCCTTGTTGATCGGCACGGGAATGCAGTACAGCTTCCGCCCCTGGAGGGACACCGTCCAACCGGCTGCGGCGCAGAACGCCACCAGCCCGGCGACGAATTCCTCCGGCATGGCCAGGCGGTCAATGATGGCGTAGACAAAGAGCTCCTCGGCCCGGCGCATCCTGGGCACCCAGGGTGAGAATTCGGGCCGGCCCAAATACGCTTCAATCTCGCGCAGCGGGGCGGATTCACGCTCCACCCGGGAGCGGACGTGGTCCTGCCACTGCGCGTCCGGCTCGCCGTGGTGCAGGAGGACGCCGCCATTGGTGGTGATGGCGTACTCGGACGCCGGCCCGGGCAGCTGGACCCGGGAGTACTGGGCCACCGTGCGAGTGGTGGCCGGGACGAACGTTGCCGATGCCTTGATCTGCGCAATCAGCGATTCCGACTCCCGTGTCATATAGGACAGGGGTGCGCCCTCGTAGATTTCGGCCACGACCAGGGCCGGCGTCTGGTGGTCGGGGCCGGCTAGGGCCAGCGCCTTGCCGGAGAAGATCAGCGTCCGGTCCAGGTCGCAGGCCACCAGTGGCGGCGGTGTCGGCGTCACGTGGCGACCCCTCCGGTTGCGGGCACGCCGCCGTCAGCTGCCTGTAGCGCGGGCGGCTCTGCGTCGTCGTCGGCGCCGCCCAGGGGGCGGATCAGCCCCACGCAGCTGTATGGCAGCCCCGGAACCTCTTCCACGGGCACCCCGCGCTGTTCGGCCAGCAGCAGGATATGCCCCAGCTCAGCCAGGGCGCCAGGATTGACCAGCACCTTCCAGGGGATACGGCGCAGCAGCACCCGGGTGGTCTCGCCCACGCCGGGCTTGACCAAGTTGACGTTGTTGATGCCGTAGTGGCGGCTCAGCCGTTCCACGGCCTCCAAGCCGGACCAGGTGGGGGCGTCCTCCGTGGTCCGTGGGCGCGCCAGAGCCTTGGCCACGTTGTCGCGGACCGCGCCGAAGTGGGTCTGGACGGCGGCCAGGAACTCTGCGGAGACATCGCTGCCGGCCAGCTCGGCGTAGAACTTGGCCCCGTGGAAATCGCCCGGTGCAATGTGGTGGGCATTGAAGACCGTACGGGAAACCAGCCCCGACACGGTCGAGTTCAGGCAAGCGGAGGGGATGAGGAAGTCGTCGCGGGTGCCGTAGATGTCCACGCAATGTCCCGGATCTGCCAGGACCGCCAGCTTGGCGCTGAAACTGATGCCGTCCGTCTGCTCAAAGCGGTCCAGGGCAGCCGCCAGCTCGCGGGTGATGGCGCCCTTGCCCGTCCAGCCGTCCACAAAGATGATCTGCTCAGGACCGTGGTGCACGGCCAGGTACCGCAGCGCCGTCTCATCCACCCCCACGCCGCGCACGATGCTCATGGTGTAGTGCGGAATGTCCAGGCCGTGGACCTCCTGCGCCCACCGCCGCATCAGGATGCCGACCGGCGTTCCGGCACGGGCCAGCGAGACGAACACCGGCCGGTTGCCGCGTGCGCGTAGGACCTGTCCGGTGACCACGCCGACCGCCGTGGCGATGCGCCGGGCGGAGCGTTCGAGCGCCGCACTGTAGAGCTGTTGGTATTCGGCGCTGGGGGTGTACTCCACCGGCAGGGACTCGGCGTAGTTGGCCGCGCCGGATTGGATGGCCCGTTCCCGCTCGGCGGCGGGGGCCTCCAGTACGAGGCCACTCAGGTCCTTCAGCAGCCAGCGGACGTCCGCTGCCGGGTAGGAGCCAAAGTGCGGCCCGGTCAGCGGGGTGGGGAATCCGGCGGGTGTGGTGGTGGTCGTCATGGGGTGGGGGTGTTCCGTTCAGCAGTGGCTGGGAGGGACGCCGGCAGATGGACGACGACGACGTGGCGGCAGTGCGCGGCCAGGGCCTCGGTGAGGCTGCCTTCGCCTTCCAGGGCGGCCGGGTCCGTGCCCGGCTCCGGCAGGACAACGATGGTGGAGAAGCGCCGGCCGGCGCCGGAGATGTTGTAGGCAAACCGGACGCCCGGACCGTCTTCCGTCACATCGTGGCTGGCGAAGGTGGCGGCCGCGGCAATGGCATAGTCCGCCCGGTCCAGCGCCACGATGGGGGAGCGGGTGGTGGTGGAGAAGCGGACGGATTCCGTCCCCGCCAACCCGTCCAGCACGTGGGCCACGGCCAGCGGCAGATGGATGAACTCCTCGGTACCCAGCACCAGCGTCCCGCCGGATTCCGGCAGGTGCTGTTCCAGTGCCGCCGCGATGCGGTCCGCGGCGCCGCTCTGGGGCGTCCCGCCGAGAGCCTGCGCGGGCTCGTTGCCGAACCTGTCGCTGCGCTGTGCGGGGACGGCATGTTCGTCCAGGACGACGGCGCTGATGCGCGCCGGCTCCCGGCTGGACTCCGGCGCGGAGGTTGGCCCCGTGAGGCCATCGATCAGCTCCTGCGCCCGTGCCAGGATGTCCGGGGCGAGGTCGATGGTGCCGCAGCCCAGGGCCACCACGGTGATGGCGGTGCCCAGCTCGGCGGCCAGTTCCTCGAATCGGCGCCGGTCCGCGGCGGTGCGCAGGTCAATGAGCGAGGCGACGATATAGGCCCCGTGCGGGGCCAGGGCGTGCAGGGCACGGATGGTGTTGATGATGGTGGAGCCGGTGCTCAGCTCGTCGTCGACCAGCACCACGGGGCCGGGTTTCGCCAGCCAGGCGGGGTCGGTGGGGAGCAGCCGGTGCGAGGTGGCATGCGAATGGCCCTCCTCGAACGCGGCCGAGGCGGTGGCGCCGGGCGGCGCATGCCGGGTGGAGTGGATGTAGTAGGAGCCGATGGCCTCCGCCACCAGGCGTCCCAGCCCCGTGGCGGTCTCCGCATAGCCAATGGTCACCGCGCCGGGGTGGCCGGTGGCGAGGGCGTCCAGAGCCGCCAGCAGCGCCCGGGCGCGGGAGCCGTCGTCGTCGTCGTTCTCCAGCAGAAGGCCAAGCTCGACGGCGGCGGCCCGGGTGGCGGGCCGCTCCTGGCCGGAGATGGCATCTGCCACGAGGACGCCGAGCAGCCGCCCCGCCGCGATGGCCAGCGCCGGCCGGGTGGGCACGTGCTTGGCCAGCACCCGGGAGACCAGCAGATGGGCGCGCTTGGGGTTGCGGCGCAGGGCAAGGCCGACCAGGTCCTGCACCGGCACTAGGCTCCGGGCGGCATCGGTGGAGATGGCCACGCCCAACGCCTGCTGGACAAAGGCACCCGTCCAGACCGGCCCGTTCCCGGGCACGGGGGCCTCGCTCAGGGCCTCGGCCGGCATCCTCACGCCATGCTCGCTTCCAGCAGATCCACGAATCCCACTCCCTGGGCCGCGACACCGAACGCCTGGGCGCGCAGCAATGTCTGCGCCGCCCACGCCTGGTGGGGCTTCATCTCGTTCATTTTGTTGCCGTAGGGCGACGCCGCCGCGCCGCCACCGGTCTTGCCATGGATTTCCGTGGCATCCAGGTACTCCTCATGGGTCACCACGGACATGGCGTGCACCAGCGGAATATGCGTCGGATGGATGATGGTCTTGCCCAGCAGGCCGTTGGCATGGTCCAGGCCAATCTCGCGCATCAGCCCATCCAGGTTGGCCAGCAGGATCCGGCCTCGCAGCTCCTCCTCGTCCGCCTCGGCAAACGGAGTGGCCCGCAGCTGCGGGCGGAGCAGGCGCTCGCCGTTGGAGAAGTGCTCCCAGACCGGGCCGGAGATGACGTAGCCATCCTCGGGGCGGCCCAGCACGTTGACGATGTCGGCGATGACCGCCGCAACCACCTTGACGTCGTAGATGGTCAGATCCCGCGAGCGGCGCAGTCCAAAGGCGCTGGACATGTCCGTGGCGCCGATCCGCACGGCCAGGATGTCCTCGCGGTTGGCGTGCAGCACGCGCGCGATGTTGGTCAGCGCCCGGGCCCGGGACTCGGTGTGGATGACGGCGGGGGATTCCAGGATGGGCATGATCCGCAGCCGGCGCCGCCCGTCCTCGCCGCCCTGGCCGCATTCGCGGTGGATCCGGTGCAGCGCATCCAGGAAGCGCTGGGCCGCGCCGGATTCGTCGTCGAACTTGGGAAGAACAAAACCGGCCAGCACGTCCAGGGAGGAGCCGGCGCGCCGGGCCAGGTCGACCATCTGCTCCGGCGTCCGCACACGGATGAACAGCAGCGGCCGCCCGCTGGCGGTGGCGGCGTCCGGACCGGTGTCGGCGCGGTGCAGCTCGGCCAGCGCGCCCACCACATTCTCCTCGGCGGCGGCCACCTCGTTGTCGGCAATGGAATCCTCCAGGCACAGCACCATGGAGGTGCAGCCCCTGGCACCCTGCTTCTCGATGTCGCGCACCAGAGACGGCCGGTTGCCCGGCATGTACAGGGTGGCGCCGAGGGCCACGGCCAGCAGTCCGGGGTCGGAGGTAAGGCCGAGTTCCTCGGGCTCGCGGTGGAAGAGCCGGCCGGACCGCTCCGGGCTGAGGTAGCTGAAGTGGCGCATGGCGGCCGTCAGCCTCGTTCCCTCTGTGCTGCGACATGGTGGGTCATGGTGAAGCCGAATTCGGCCCAGATGTCCTGGTCAGCCATCCGCTCCGGCAGGGGTTCGGCACGCAGTTCCAGCAGTCCGCCGATCTGCAACAGCGACAGGACAAACATCCGCCCATCGGCCGGCGCGGGCACGGTGAGCGTGCCGCCGTCGAAGATCCGCACACCCAGCGGGGCCGGGCCGCGGCCCATGAACAGGGCACGGCGCAGGGTGCGGACATGCCGCAGCGACACCAATGCATCGTGCTCCTGGTAGCCCACCAGCGGGCGGTTTCCCGAGGTCCGGACGGGCGTACCGGCAGCGTCGCCGCGCACCGTGGCAGCGCCGGTGGTCATGTCCGTGGTTTCCCACGCGATGGCGCCGGCGCCGGTGACCAGCAGGGTTCCGATGGCGGACTGGCGGGCATTGAGCCGGACCAGAGGGGTCTGCTCGTCCAGCTGGCGGACGTCCTCGATCCCGGGGGCGGGGAAGAGCCGGCGGCCGGCCGGCGGGGACGTCGGCGGTTTGGATGCGGGCGTGGGTGCGGAGGAGGGCGACGCCGGTGGGCGCCCGCCCAGCGTGAGTCCGGCTCCCAGCGTGAGTCCGGCTCCCGGCGTGAGTCCGGCTCCCGGCGTGAGTCCGCCCGGCGTGTGCACGGCTGACGGTGGCACGGCAGGCGCCGCCGTCGTCCTGCCGAGGCTGAGGGATGCGGGGGCAGGCGCGGCCAGCGGTGCCGGTTCTGAAGCAACAGGCGCAGCAGCGGCCGCCCCGGGCTTGATCCGCCGCCGCAGGTACGGCAGGTCCGTCCGCGGCCGGGATGCGTTGGGACCCACGGCTACGTGTCGATCCGGAAGTCTTTGGCCACGCCGGCCAGGCCCGTGGTGTACCCCTGGCCCAGGGCGCGGAACTTCCAACCGTCCCGGTGGCGGTAGAGCTCGCCGAACATCATGGCCGTGATGTTGTCCGCGGAGCTGATCGGCACCTCGAAGCGCACCAGCTCGCGGTTCTCCGCCGTCGCCACGCGGATGTGGGCGCGGCGTACGGAGGAGAACGTCGCGGTGCCGCGGACGTCGGGGTCCACATAGACGATGAAGGCAATCTTGGCGACGTTGGCCGGGACCAGGGCGAGGTCGACGTCGATCTGCTCGGCATCCTCGCTGCCGGCAAATGCCACCGACCCATCCGCGCTGGCAATCTGGTTGAAGAAGACCATGTGCTCGCTGGACAGCGCCGCCCCGGAGTCATCGCACAGCACCGCGAAGGGCACCAGCTCGGCCGCCGGGCCAAGGCTGGGGATGGTCTCCCAGCCGAGCCCGACCAGCACCTTGGCCAGGTCCGGGTTTTCGGCGGTGAGCGCCGCGTTGGCGCCGGGTACAAGGTTTCCCATTAGAGAGAGTCCAATCGAGGGGGAGAGCCCAGGGTCAGGCCCGGATCGGGCGCCGCAAACTTGTCGGCCAGGAAGCGGCCGTGGGTGGAGAGCTCGGCGATGGCGCCGATGCGGATCTGGTTCAGCAGGTCCGCGATGGTGGCCTCCAGCGTTTCCACCTGCTCCACCAAGAGGCCCGTGGCCCGGGAGTCCGGGGAGCGGTCGGCGGGCGGAATGGCCAGGAACGACCGCAGCGGAGACGGGATGTAGTCCGAAATGATGGCGCCCAGCAGCACGCGCTGCTCGGTGGAGGCGCCCTGCGCGGCGACGGCGGCCAGCACCGTCCGCAGCAGGTCGTCGATCTGCCGCAGCTGGGAGGACACCAGCGGCGGCAACTCGGCGCCCGCGCGCCGGATTGCCGCCCGCAGGTTGTCCAGGGACGCGGCGGTCTGCGCGTCCTCGGACTCAACACCCTCTTGGTAGCTCGGCTCGACAAGCCCCGCCGCCGGGGCGGCCTTGAACAGGGAGCCAACAAACTTGCGGATCACTATGCTGCCGCCACTACTTTCGCCTCGATGGTGCAAGAACCCCTAGTTCTGCTGCCCCTGGCGGGACCGCTCCAGGTATGGCTTGGCCTTCTCCAGCCCGGCCTCCAGCGCGTGGACGGTGCCTTCCATGTTCTTCGCCGCGGTGGCGCGGAAGGTATCGATGGCATCCATGGTCGCAAAGACGTTGTCGAAGGCCTTCTGCAGCGTTTCCACACTGACGCCGGAGTTGGACGCCTGCTCGTGGATGCGCACCGTCTGGTCCTTGAGCATTTCGGAGGTCTTGAGGATCATGTTGTTCGTCGTGGTGTTGATGGCATCGATCTGGTCCAGCACCATCTTTTGGTTCGCCAGCGCCTGGGCCACAATCACAGCGGTCCGCAGGGCGGCAATGGTGGTGGTCCGGGCCCGGTCCACACCCTTGATCAGTTCCAGGTTGTTCTTCCGGATCAGATCCATGGCCAGGTAGCCCTGCACCGACACGGCCAGCTGGGTCAGGATGTCCTGGTGGCGCTGGCGGATCGGGAAGAGGACGTCCGCCTCAAGCTTCTGCGCCTCCTCGATCTGGCCGGAGGCGCGCTTGGCGTCGATCTTCTCCACGCACGAGGCATCCAAGGCCTTGGCGAAGACGGCGTACTCGCTGAGGGTCTGCATTGTTTCCCACAGCTGGACCTTCTCGCCCGCCAAGGTTGCGTTGTCCTTGAGCAGCTCGTCCTGTCCGGCCATCAGGGACTTGATGATCTTGTCCAGCTGGACCTGGGCCGACTCGTACTTCTGGAAATACTTGGCCAGCTTGTTCCCGCCCGGGATGAAGCCCAGGATCTTCCGTCCCACGCCCAGATCGGCACTGTTCGGGGTCAGATCCTCCACCGTGGAGCGCAGATCGCCCAACGTGGTGGCCACGGCCGCCTGCGCACTGTTGCCACTGCGCTTGGCTCCGGCCACCGACGTTGACGAGCGCTCCAGCATGCGGGTGGAGAACCCGCTGGAGGAGGTGATCTCCGCGCCGGCCAGCGCGGAGATGCCCTCCACCTTGGTGGTGAACTCGGGACTGCGGGGGTCGATCGAGGCGATCTCCGAGACAAACTCCCGTGCCTGGCGGCTGATCTCCACCTGGCGCTCGGCCGGAACCGGCACCATGCCGGGGGCGTTGTCCGGCTCGACGATGGCGGGCGCGTCGGGCGCGCGCAGCACCAGGGCCGCTTCGGTGGTGTCAGGCGGGGTCAGGGGCATGTTCATCGGGGGCCAATCTCTCGGTGCGGGTCAGCTGATGGTGGGGTGCGGGGGTTAGCCGAAGACGACGCCGAAGTCGCCGGCAATGCCGCCCAGACCCGTGGCGTAGCCCTGGCCGACGGCCTTGAACTTCCAGTCGGCGCCGTTGCGGTAGACCTCGGCGAAGACCATGGAGGTCTCCGGGGCGGCGTCCTCGCTCAGGTCGAAGCGCACGATCTCCGAGTCCGTGGCCTGGTTGACCACGCGGCAGTAGGCCGAGCGGACCTGGCCAAAGTTCTGGCGGCGCTCGTCGGCCTTGTCGATCGAGACGGCGATGACCACGCGCTCGACGTCGGCGGCCACCTGGGTGAGGTCGATCAGGATCTGCTCGTCGTCGCCGGCACCCTCGCCGGAGCGGTTGTCGCCCAGGTGGGAGACGGAGCCGTCGGCCGCGGCGGGCTGGTTGTAGAAGATGAAGTCCGCGGAGGAGCGGACCTTGCCGTTGGCGCCGATCAGCAGGGCCGAGGCGTCAAGGTCGAAGGGCTCGCCGCTGGTGGTGCGCGGGTCCCAGCCCAGTCCGACCAGTGCCTTCTGAAGTCCGGGATCGGTCTTCGTCAGGGAGAGGTTGTTGCCTTTTTCAAGCGTCAGTCCAGCCATGGAGGAGTTCCTTTGTGCTTCTGGGCTGCCGGGCAGCCGGAGTGGGGTGGGGGTGGTGGCCGCCGCCGCGTTGCGCGGCGGCGGCCACCGGTGGTGCTTGGGGTTTTTACCTAGTCCAGGGTGATGCCATAGTCCGTGACCAGCCCGTACAGGCCGGCAGCGTAGCCCTGGCCAACGGCCCGGAACTTCCACTCGCCGTTGTGGCGGTAGATCTCGCAGAAGATCATCGTAGTCTCGGCCGCAGCGTCCTCACTGAGGTCGTAGCGGACCACTTCGGTCTCGGTGTCCTGGTTGATCACACGGCAATAGGCGTCGCGGACCTGGCCGAAATTCTGCCGGCGGGTGTCCCCCTGGTCGATGGAGACCACAATGACCATGCGCTCGACGTCGTCGGCCACCGCGTCCAGATCAACCAGGATCTGCTCGTCGTCGCCGTCGCCCAGACCGGTGCGGTTGTCGCCTTGGTGGACCACGGAGCCGTCCTTGGCCGCGAGCTGGTTGTAGAAAATGAAGTCGTCCTGCGAACGGACTTTGCCATTGGCGCCAATCAGCAAGGCGGAGGCATCCAGATCGAAGGCGTCCCCGCTGGTGGAACGGGGATCCCACCCGAGGCCCACCAGAGCGCGGCGCAGACCCGGGTCTGCCTTGGTCAACGAGAGGTTGCTGCCCTTGCTGAGGGTCAAAGAAGCCATTTGACTACCTTTCCTTTGCTGCTACTGCTGCTACTGCCGAAATGTTGGATCGAGGCTTAGAGTGCCGCGGCCGCGTGCGGCACGAGGTCCCCGGCGGTGCGGCCCGTGGCGCGGTCGCCGATGGCCTTAAAGGACCAGCCGGTGCCCGTGCGGGACACCTTGGCCATGATCATGGCCGTGTGGGTGCCGGCGTCGGTGAGCTGGTAGCGGGCCACCTCGGGGGTGCCGGCCGCCGATTCGTCCACCAAACGGCAGAAGGCGTTCTGCACCAGGTTGAACGACTGGCCCGTGTAGCTGCTGATGATGAAGACGACCTGTGCCACCGCCGGTGAGACCCGGCTGAGGTCCACCAGGATGGACTCGTCGTCGCCGTCGCCGGCCCCGGTGCGGTTGTCGCCGGTGTGCTGCGTGGAGCCATCCTTGCTGGCCAGCTGGTTGAAGAAGACAACGTCCACGGCCTGGCCCGAGGCATCAAAGAAGATCGCCGACGCGTCCAGATCGACCTCGGCAGCCTTCTTGAGGCCGCCAAAGAGGCCGCGCTTGGCGGGTGCGGCCGAGTCCCAGCCCAGTCCCAACCGGACCCGGGTGAGGGGCGTGCCGTCGGTCTTGGCCAGCGAAAGTGCCTGGCCCTTCTGCAGGGTCAATCCCATGGAATTACCGTCCTTGCTTTAAATAGGGGGTTTCAGTTGGAACGAGTGGAGGCTTCTGATGGTTCCTTGCCGGCGGCGCGGCGCTTGCTTCTGGAGCGACGGCGCTGGCAAGACACGGCGGAAATTGCACCTGTCCCAAGACGAATCCCCCCAAGAACTCACTAAGTTATCTGTGTGTAGCCGTAATGCCATCCTAATCATCACAGGGAGCCTGCGGGGCAGGGGCGTGCCGGATCGATACGCTGGCCGCAGGCCGTTTGGGGGCCGTTGACATGAGTGGGGGAACGCAGTGACTGAAAACGCTTCAATGGATGCCAAGACACAGCTTCGGGCGGAGGCGCTCCATGCCTGGGCGGCCGATGCGGCAGGCCGGGGGCACGCGGTGCCGGAGCCTGGCGATCTGCTGGCCATTGCCGTGGCACGCACGCTTGACGTCTCCGGGCTGGACCGGTCGATTGTTGATGCCTGGGCGGCGACCCTGAAGTGGATCTTGTCGCAGGCCGCATTCGGCGTGGTGGATCCGCATGTGCACCTCCCCGAGGAGCTGTCGGCCCCCCGCCGGCGCCGCTGTTCAGGTTGAGCCCGCCGCCGCGCCCGCTCCCGCCGTCGTCGTGGCCGCGCCGGCCGTCGTGGATCCTGTCGTTGTTCCCCAGGCGGAACAGGCCCCGGCGAAGCCGAAGGGAACCAAATGGGAGGCCGAGGCCCGGGAGCAGGTCGAGGCGGCCGTGCGGCGTTTTTCCAAACCGCTGGCGGAGCTGCTGGCCCGGGACGCCAATGAGGGCGACACCCGGTTGTTGATCACGGACATGCTCTGCGAGGGCCTGGGCTATGACAAATTCCGCGATCTGACCACCGAGTACATGGTCAGGCAGGACTTTGCGGACTACGGCGTGCGGATCGACAAACAGCTGGTGGCCTTCATCGAGGTCAAGCGGGTCAGTCAGAAACTCAACGAACGCCACCTGCGCCAGGTGCAGATGTACGCCGTCAACGAGCGCGTCGAGTGGATGATCCTGACCAATGGCGTGGTCTGGCAGGCGTACCACCTCACCGGCGGCCTGCCGGTGGTGATGAACCTTGCCTTCGAAATCAACCTGCTCGGCCCGGACTCCGTCAAGGCGAAGGCCGATGCGCTGTTCTACCTGCACCGCGAGGCACTCAAGCGCCGGCGGATCGACGAGCTGTGGAAGCACCGTGCGGCCACCGAACCCGCGGCGCTGTTGGACGTCATCCTCTCCGAGCCCCTTTTGGACGAAATGCGGCGTGAGATCAAACGCCGGACCGGGACCACCACCACCGTTGAGGCCATTGAGGAAGTGATCCGGACCGAAATTGTGGATCCCAAGCTAATGGCAAGGCTGTACAAGTCCTAGCGCCGCCGTTTGGACCGACACCCCAGGAAATGACTTTATGACTGCCAGCACCGACCGCGCCCGCCCGGTGAGCGGTCAAACCTTTGACGCCATCCTCTTCGACCTGGACGGTACGCTCATCGATTCCACCGGCCCCACCGAGCGCGTTGAAGCCGCCTTGCCCCGCGCCGCCGTCCTCGAACTTGCCGAAACTGACGGCATTGTCATCAAGGCCGGCGTGCGGGAGCTCCTGGGGCTGCTGCCCGCCGGTTCCTGGGCCATCGTCACCTCCTGCACACGGGAGCTGGCCGCGGTCAGGATGGCGGCAGCGGGCCTGTCCGCCCCGGGCGTCGTGGTCACTGTGGATGACGTAGCCGTGGGCAAGCCGGATCCGGAGGGCTTCCGACAGGCGGCCGTGCGGTTGGGCGTGGACCCGGCCAAATGCCTGGTGGTGGAGGATGCCCCCGCGGGCCTCGAGGCCGCACACCGGGCCGGTTGCGCCACGCTGGCCGTGGCGGGAACGCTCCCGGCGGCGCAGCTGGTGGCGGACACAGTGGTTGGCTCCCTGGCGGACGTTGGCATGGTGGTGACGCAGGCCGGGCTCACTGTCTCGATCGGCTGATCCGGTCCCGGTAGTTGAGCCTGCTTCGGTGGTTGAGCCTGTCGAAACCCCGAAACCCCACCCCGTAGGCTGGAGGCCTTTGCAACTGCTGCCATGGGGGCCTCCTTGCTCAATCTTTCTGTACCGCCGCGCCGTTCTCTGGGTGTGGCCGATTTCGTCTTCGGTGGCGTCCTCGCCTCGGTGTTGTTCCTGGCGACGGGGTGTGGCGGCACTGGCAACGCGGCGGTGCTGGCAGCTGTCTCCACGAGCCCAGCCTCGGCGTCGGCCACCGCCACCGCGTCGGCCACTCCCACCAACGGCGCCGACACCACCCCTCTGGACCCCGACGTCGTGCCCGTCGTGGCGGCGGGTGCGGCCGCGGCGGCCAATCCGCAGCCCGCCTACGCCACCAAGGCCCTGGACCTGCTGGCCACCCTGCCCGTCAAGGGCCGCGCGCCCAAGACCGGATACAGCCGCGACCAGTTCGGTGCGGCCTGGTCGGATGTGGACCACAACGGCTGCGACACGCGCAACGACATCCTGGCCAGGGACCTCACCGCCACCACCTTCAAGGCGGGCACCCACAATTGTGTGGTCCTCACCGGCGCTCTGGATGACCCCTACACGGCCAAGGCAATCGCCTTCACCCGCGGCGCCACCACCAGTTCCGCGGTGCAGATCGACCACGTGGTGGCCCTCAGCGACGCCTGGCAGAAGGGTGCCCAGCAGCTGACGGCGGCGCAGCGGATGTCGCTGGCCAACGATCCGCTGAACCTCCTCGCCGTCGACGGTCCGGCCAACCAGCAGAAGTCCGACGGCGACGCCGCCACCTGGCTGCCCGCGAACAAGGGATACCGCTGCCCGTATGTGGCCCGGCAGATCTCCGTGAAGGCCACCTACAACCTGTGGGTCACGCAGGCCGAGCACGATGCCATGGCCACAGTCCTGGCTACCTGTGCCGATGCGCTGGCGCCCACCTCGGCGGTTGCGCCTGTGGTCGAGCCTGTCGAGACCCCCGCCCCGGTGGTTGCGCCTGCGCCCGCGCCGGCGTACGTCGAACCCGCACCCGTGTATATCCCTCCGGCTCCCGCGGCTCCGGCAGCTGTCTCCTACGCCAACTGCACCGCCGCCCGCGCCGCGGGCGCAGCCCCGATCTATGCCGGCCAGCCCGGCTACAGCTCCAAACTGGACCGCGACGGCGACGGAGTCGCCTGCGAATAGGCGCCCGCCCCCACCAAGTCCACCGTTGCCGAACCGTGGAGTTCACATTTGCCGCCTGTATGACACCGCCGCGCATTGCTGGTAGACAGTGCTAATAGGCTGCATTTCGCGTGGGAAAATGACAGAGTACCGCCCGCGGAGAAAACGGGCGCGGCGGTAAGAATACGATGGGGGAATCCAATGCTCGGCGAGGGCCATTCCGGCATGCAGAAAAGCATTGAAGTGATTCTTCCGCCAGCGGTGGCTGGCTCGGCCACCACGTTCTGCGCCCGCGCCGGCGTCGATGAGACGGCACTGTTCCTGGCCGTATTGCGCCTCTACGCCGCCGACAGCCGGATCGGCGACGATTTTGCCCACGGCTCCGGCCCCTTCGCCGACGCCGTGGACGAGCTGGTCCTGTGCATGCCGCGCACGGTCGAGGAACCGCCCGTCTTCAGGTCCCTGCCGCAGACCGCGGCCGCCATCACGCAGGACGCCGTCTGGGCCTACACCGTGAGCCTGTACAACCGCGGCCTGGCCGAGTACCCCGCGCCGGGCCCGCTCGATGCCGTCGCCCTGTCCCTGCTGCTCGAGGCCGGCCTGGTGTTCCTGCGGCGCAGCGACGGCTACACCCGCACCGTGGTCCAGTCCCTGCGGGCGGGCGCCTCGCTCATCGAAGACAAAGAGGAAGCCTGGCGGCAGCTGCTGCCCTCTATGGCCGACTTCCCTCCGCCGGTGCTCAAGAAGTACGCGCGCTCGCAGTATGCGGAGAAGCTGGCCCTGGACCAATCGTTGTTGGACGGCTGGCTGGTGCGGTTGACCTTCGTGAACAACGAGCTGGCGGCCAAGCTCGCCGAATGCAGCGACGTCATGGCCCTGCTGGAACGCGACAGCGAATTCCTGCACCTGCAGCTGGCCGAGTCCAAGGTGGGCCGCGCCCGCCTGACCGGCCGCGAGCTGAAGGACTTCGCCGCGGATCTCGACGCCCGCACGGAGTCCATGAACCAGCTCCGCGCTTCGATCGACGCGTTGATCAAGGAACGGACCTTCCGCGGCGGCATCATCGACGAGGCCTACGGGATCACCGAGGGCGACTCGGAGGAAGCGCGGGCGTAGCCGCTGATCGGACCGGGCCGCGATGGTGCTTGCCGAGACCCAGACCGCCCGGAGGTCGAGGACGAGTCCTCATGCCAGCATTGCTTAGAGACCTCCGGATTCATGGCGGTGGCAGCCGTTAGCGTTGAGACATGATTGATTTCAACGATGCATCCTTAGCCAAGCTTGGACCCTGCGATCCTGCCGAAGTAGGCCCCGACGTCGGCCAGCTGCTGATTCAGGGCGAGGGACTTCTGGCCGCATTCAAGGGGATCCGTGACTACGTCGTGTTCACCGACAAGCGGCTGATCGCGGTCAATGTGCAGGGCATGACGGGCAAGAAGCGCGACTACACATCGATGCCCTATTCAAAGATCCAGTCATTCTCCGTGGAAACTGCCGGCACCTTTGATCTGGATGCGGAGCTTGACCTGTGGTTCAGCGGCCTTGGTAAAGTCCGTCTTGAGTTCAAGAGCGGTGTCGACATCCGTGGCCTGTCCCGGCTGATCGCCACTTACGTTCTGTAGCCAAGACCCTGGCCCTCAGCTGACCTGCGGAACCCAAGCTTCCGCCCGGTTGAGGGCCAGCTCGAATTGGTTGCCGCCGGCCTCCCTCAGCAGGTCCGTCGATCCCACCACCACCAGCAGGCTGCGGGCCCGCGAGAGCCCCACGTAGAGCTGTTCGGCCGCTCGTTCAAGATCCTTGAACCCGTTCACGCACAGGATGACCACGGAGCGTTCCAGTCCCTTGAAGCCGAGGACGTGGCCGTAGAACTCGGCCTCGTTCGCATGGAACTCGCGCCAGTATTCCTCTACGGTGTCGTTGTCGAAGTGCTCCTGGTGGATGGGGTGGCGGCTTTTGGTGGTCAGCAGCGCCATCTGGTTGTTGGCCCAGCCCTCCTCGATGAGTGCATCCACGCAGTCCGCCGCCACATCCAGCGCATCGTCCGTGGCACAGTCCACCAGGCGCACGGGCAGCCCCGTGCCACCCCGCGGAGTGAAGAACTCGCTGGCAAACGGCCGGAAGGACTCCGCGATCTTTCGCGTATTGCGCAGGTTCTCGTCAATGTGGATGGGCACAAGATCCGCCAGCTGGCTGGGTGCCGCGCCCGGGCCGCCCCACCGCCGGTACACGTCCTGCCGATCGTCCATGAAGGCGTACACCTCGCCGCGTGCAGGGTCCTTCATGCAGGCCAGCAGGGCGTCCCACCAGGAGGGCGCGAAGTCCTGCGCCTCGTCGATGACAACGGCGTCGAACTTTTCAATGTCGGGAAGTCCGGCAGCCAGCTTGGCCAGCAACCGCGGCATCTCGTTCTCAAAGTAGTCCTGGCCGGTGCCGTTGGGCACGCCGAGTTTGGTGACAAAGGCGTGGAACTCACCGGTGAACGCCGGCTTGGCATGCCGCCAGGTGTCGACCCGGTTCTGCAGGTACTGGCCCAGACCCTTGTTGTAGCAAAACAGTCCAACGCGCCTGCCGTACTTGCTCAACGTCGCGGCCTTGTCCACGGCCAACCACGTCTTGCCACTGCCCGCGCCGCCGGTGAATTTGATGCGGGGGAGGGAGCGCGTTGCGGCGAGGAGAATCTGTTGGCGCTGGGTCAGGTGGTCCTGGAGGTCCTCGGTGATCGCGCCGGTCGACGGCCCAAGGTCACCGGCCGCCGTCGGCGAACCAAGGTTGCCCGACAGCTGATGGACGATGCGTTCCAAATAGGCCGGCGCCAATGGCGAGGCTCCCCCGCCCTCCTGCTCTATCGCTGCACGGATATTCTCCGCGGGGGAGGCCACGTCCATCTGGTCCAGGACGAGGCTGCGCGGGCAGCCGGCCATCGCCCAGTCTGTCGGGACCGGCGTGTACGGCAGGGCGACCAGATAGGCGAAGCGGCTGCTCAGCGGAGTGCCGAGCTGGCCGCCGATCCACTCCTTGAACGCGTGCATTGAGTTTTGCGACTGCGCCACCGGGCTCTGGATCTTGCGCCAGCCACCTTTGTCGGATTGCTGCCACTGTCCGTCCTTGGTGGCGACCAGGCCGCCCTTGACCTCAATGGCGGCCAGACCAACCCCGGGCCAGAGGATGAGCAGGTCGATCTCGTGTTCCGCGCGTCCGTGCCGCACCTGCACCGAATGGGCGACGACGGCGTCCTCCGGCAGGCTGTCGCGGAGGCTTTCCCACACCGCCTTCTCGGCCAACTGGCCCTCGCCAAATTCCGGTTCTGCAGGAATGCACCGCACCATATTCATCGGTCCTTGCCGCGCCCCCAAGACGCACGTGATCCATAGTTACGGCAAAGATACCGCAAATGCCGGGGCGACGACGGCACGAGTTGTTGCTTGGACCTCGTAATGTAGCGGTGCTGACCAGCAATGTCGGCGCCGCCGACCATAATCATTCACAACGCATTGACTACAGCCATGGGGAGCCACATGAAATCGGAAGCGCCGTCCTTTGCCGATTCTGTTGAGCAGTTTGAAGGCCTTGACCGGCCGGTCGTGATGTTTGTTATCAGCAGGACCTATTCACTGGAGTCATCCGCCGAGGAACTGTACGATGCGACCCGGGGGAATTGGCGGATTAGCGCAGCAGCTCGAGATGCCGCAAAGTTTGCATTTGGTATTGCCGACGGCCTCATCCGCACGGCATATGTCATTGATTCCTGGGGCCAGAGCACGGAAGTTGATGCACCCCATGGCGTCGTCTATGAAAAGCCCCGCGCATTCTTCCAAGGCCACGAAACTGACGAAACCCGATCATGGCTGGGGAAGTCCGTGCGTCATCTGGCCCCGGCCCAAGGAGCGGCCAACCCCGTGCGGTTGTTCTTGGATGGAATTCCCTCCACCGAGCCAGAGGGTGTGGGGGCCTACGCAGCCGTGATGGCGAACGAGCCGCTTGCTCGCATCATGTACGGCGACAAGGAGCTCTTCCATAGCAATCTGATCGCGTGGATCTTCGAGACCTTTCCCCAGGAAGCTGACCAGGTCTTCGGCCGTTTCGTGGGTGCTGGTCTTGGCGCCGAGCGCATGGTTGAGCGCGAGCGGCAGAACATGGACCTTGTTATGCACTGGCCTGGCAAGGCACCCCTGGTCATCGAAAACAAAGTCTTTGCGGTGCCGGGGCGGGCTCAGCTGGAAGGCTATGCGGAAAAGGCCAGTGCTTGGGCTGAGAAGCCGGGTGCCATGCTCCTGCTCAGCCCCACTCGCTCGTCGTTTCTGCGGGATGGGTTTGTCACCACCTCTGCGGGCGCCGATGGAGAGCAGTTGGTATGGCAGCATCTGAGCTTTGAGACTTTGGCCGAGTCCTTGGAACTGGCCTTTGACGGCAAGGCGCCCAGCTATGAGGTTGAGACGGTGCTGCGCTACGCCACGGTTCTCAAAGCGCTGGCCGCGCTGGTTGACTCGACACGGGTATCTCGGACCGATGAAGCGGTCTTTGCTCTGGACGAGTCGCTTGGCGAGCTTCTGTCCAAGCAAACGCTCAACAACCTCAAGAAGGCCCGGGCTGAGCGCGTTGCCGAAGCTGTAGACCAGGCGCTGCAGGGTGCTGGATTCGTCACCGGAGATACCTGCAGCGTCTTCTCACGGACCTTTCCGGCTGTTAGTTCCTTCGTCGTCGTTGCGGTCAGCGGCGAGAAGTTCCGCGCCGGATGGCAGTACCAGGAGGGAGCCTTCCGCTTGGCGCTCATTCTGGACAATCTAACTGGCAAGGGTGCTGCGGCCAAGGCCCGCCGCGCAGAATTTGCTGCATCTCTACCAGGTCTTTTTGACTTCACGGTGCTTGATGAGGTCCTGGACTCAGCCGGCACCTCAAGCGCTCCGAAAGACAAGGGTCAACCCGGGGGAGCATTCAATCATTTTGACCCCGCATTTGTGTACCGATACAAGAAGCTCCCCGACCTGACGGTCCAGCAGCTGATCGATGCGGCCATACTGTCTTATCGCCAAATCGGGCGTTCGGCTTGGGGCTGACCTAGGGGTCTCGTGCTGTCGGCACGGGAGTCCGACGACTCGTGAAGTGTGGACACCTCTATGTTGATCGGTCGTTGCCTTCCTAAGTCTGCTGGGAGAGAACGGGCCGCTCACGTATCCGTTCGGCAGTTTGATTGACGGTCTTCCTGAATCGTTTTTGTTCCTTTCTCACGCAATGGTGAGGGCCGCGATCGCAGCGCCAAGATGTGTCCGTTCCAGCGGCTATGGTTGTCTCAAGATTGCGCGACTACAGCCGGTCTATTGAACTATGGGGAAGCTTGACTGAAACGATAACCATGGTGCCTGACCCGCACCTGATGGAATCGATGAGGGCCGTTGGTTACACCTTGGAGACGGCCATAGCCGACTTGATTGATAACTCGGTAACAGCCAATGCCACTCGAGTTGATCTTCTCTTCTCTGGCTCGGGAGAGAGCTACGTCGCCATTATCGACAATGGCGATGGCATGACTGCCACGGACGCACAGAACGCGATGCGGCTCGCAGGTAAGAGCTCGCGGTCTGGCAGAGCGGCTAATGACCTGGGTCGGTTCGGCCTCGGGCTGAAGACAGCGTCCATTTCGCAGTGCCGCGATTTGACGGTCGTCTCCAAGAAGGATGGGGAAATCCACGGCTACCGCTGGGATTTGGATTACCTAATTGAGGCGGGCACATGGAGTTTGCTCCAGCTGTCTGAAGACGAATGTCGTGCGCTGCCAGAGTTCGTCGAACTCGACAAGTGGCCTGCCGGGACCCTCGTCCTGTGGCGAAAGCTCGACCAGCTCGAAGCGGCAGCAGGAGATATGGCAAGTGGCCTCGACGAGAGCATGGTGCGCGTTCGCAAGCATCTCGGACTTGTGTTCCACCGATATTTAGCCAAAGAACATGGTCGCAGTTTCGACATTGCTATAAACAAGCGGCCAATCGAAGGGGCAGACCCTCTGCTTCAGTCTCACAGGGCTACTCAGCCGGGGCCCATTGAAAAGATTCACGTCGAAGGGGAAGTGATCGAACTTCGGCCCTTTACGCTGCCACACCTGAACAAACTCAGCACCGCAGACAGGCAGAGAGCTCAAGTGGATGGGTCCCTTCGGGATAGTCAAGGGTTCTACATTTATCGAGAGAAGCGTCTCGTAATCTGGGGAACATGGTTCCGGATCGCTCCGAAACAGGAGCTTGGGAAGCTGGCACGTGTCCGCGTGGATATTCCTAATACGCTGGATCATCTCTGGGCGCTAGATATCAAGAAAGCACAGGCCGTGCCGCCCCCAGCAATTAGGAACCGACTTCGCCAGGTGGCAGACAACATCGTCGGCCCCAGCCGGCGCGTGCACGAGTACAGAGGACGACGCGCGGCGGTTGGGCCCATCAGCCATCTTTGGGATGTGGTGGACGACCGTACTTCCTTCCGGTACGAAATCAACCGAAACCATCCAGCGGTCCTGGCTCTCGATGGGAGCATGGGAGCCGAGGGGTCATCCATTCTGGAGTCACTATTCAGCTTGCTGGAGCAGTCATTTCCGGTTGAAGACGTGTACAACCGGCTAGGGCAAGATGGTGTCCATCAACCGGCTCTCGTCGACGACGATGAGCTCGCGGTCCTAGCGGCTTCCTTGTGGGAATCAATAGGAGGAAGCCTTGGTGCGTTGGTCTTCGTCGAGTCGATGCTCAATTCCGAACCCTTCAACAATCACCCCCGCGCACGCGGAATACTAGAGAGTGCGGCCAACTGCTCATGAATAGTCTAAATGGGACTCTACCTCTATCAGTCCTAGAGGGCGCCGTAATGGGGCTGCTCCAGGATCCAGCCACAGGCGAAACTCGCATAGGGATCACAGAGGATGACGTTCGAAAGGCCTTTGATACGTTCACACCGGTCTTGCAAACTGGTGCCAGTGATGACGAATTGGAACAGCTCACTAGGCATGTTCTTGCGGCAGTGAGTGCGGACATCCCAGGGCCCGGCGCAGGCGCGGTAACAAAAGACGACCATGAGCCGTGGCTAAGAGAAATCAAGTCGGAGATTAACTGGCGACGGTGGCGTGCGTACCGCAAGATGCTATCTAAGCAGGGACGCTCAGGGCGGGTGCTGGAGAGGCTCGATAAGTTCACCGACGACGTTTTGGACCTCGCTGGAAACCCCGAAAGGCCGGGTCGTTGGAACCGCCGAGGACTGATTATTGGTGACGTTCAGTCCGGCAAAACGCAAAATTACTTGGCACTGATCAACAAGGCTGCCGACGCTGGCTATCGACTTGTCATCATTCTGTCCGGCAATACTGAGTACTTGCGACGCCAGACGCACGAACGTGTGGACGAGGGCTTCATCGGCAGGGACACTCGCCGTGTCGGTATGCCGAAAGGTGCCGTTCTTTCCAAGGACGTACACATTGGTGTCGGGAAGATTGACCAAGACGTTGCGAATGCGACGAGCCTAACTACCGTGCTCATGGACTATCTTCAGGCGACGAAGAACGGAATCAACGTTCCGCTTCCTTCTAGTTCCTCCGGGCCTCTCGTATTCGTGCTCAAGAAGAATAAGTTCGTCTTGGATGCTGTCAACGGTTGGGCGCGGGGCCAGTCCAATAGCCAGGGAAGCATCGACCTTCCAGTGCTTCTCCTTGATGATGAATCGGACTACGCATCAGTCAATACCAACGAGGCGGAAGAGCCGACCGCGATCAACGGAGCCATCCGCAAGATCTTGTCGACTTTCACCCGCTCGTCCTATGTGGCTATTACAGCCACACCGTTTGCCAATATTTTCATTGACTACGAGGCGTCCGGAATTGTTGAAACCGATGGTGAAGAAGTGGAAGATCTATTCCCAGAGGACTACATCTACCCTTTGGAGGCACCCAGCAACTATGTCGGCAT
This sequence comes from Pseudarthrobacter sp. P1, assembly GCF_050156935.1. NCBI lineage: Bacteria > Bacillati > Actinomycetota > Actinomycetes > Micrococcales > Micrococcaceae > Pseudarthrobacter > Pseudarthrobacter sp. P1. The sequence continues at coordinate 3,036,462 of NZ_CP189584.1, forward strand.
ACGAGCGACGTTTGGCACCGAGGAAGAAGACCAGCCTGTATCCGTGCAGTACCTCACCGATGCCCAGCAGTGGATCCCGGTTAAGCACAAGAAGACGCAGCCAGTTGGTTCCCTTCCGGAGAGCCTAAAGGAAGCCGTTAGCCCGGGGTTTTCATCAGGGTTGGGCTGAGGGGTGTGTTTAAGACACGAAAAGGTGCTCTGACAAGGGAAAATAGGGGTGTCTACGCCGTTATTTCCGTGTCTTGAAGGAGCACCTTTTCGATGCATCAGCCTACCAAGGTCTTCCCGTCCCTCCCGGTCACTTTCACCGGCCAGTCGCTGGTCTCCCATGCCGGGGGACGGATCCTGACCTCATTCATCGACGCCCTCGGGTTCCGGGACCTGTGCGAGGACCGGCTCGGGCAGTTCGTCCCCGCGATGGCCTCACACCGGCCCGGGAGGCTGCTCGGGTCGCTGGCGGTGATGCTCGCCGCCGGCGGCGAGCACGCCTCGGACCTGGACATCCTGCGCGCCCAGCCCGGCGTGTTCGGCAACGTGCCCTCGAACGCAACAGTCTCCCGGTTCTTCGAACGCACCGTGAAGAACCCGGACGTCTTCGATTACGGCTTTTCGACCCTGGCCAAGGAACTGCGGACCCGGGCATGGGAAGCCGCAGGAGACCGCAGCCCGGCGGTGAAGGCGACGGCCGCGGACCCGCTGCTCATCGACCTCGACGCCACCTTGGTGACCTCGCACTCGGACAAGGAACAGGCCACCGGAAACTACAAGGGCGGGTTCGGATTCGCCCCGTTCACCGCCAGCCTCGATTACGGTGCCGGCAGCGGCACCGGGGAGGAACTCGCGGTACTGTTGCGTCACGGCGGGGCCACGGCGAACAACGCCGAGGACCACATCCGCATCTTCGAGGCCGCCATCGCCGTCCTGCCCGACTCCCTCTACGGTGGGACCGGGGAACTGGACGGGGAGAAGATCCTGGTCCGCACCGACAGCGCCGGCGCGTCCCGGAAGTTCCTCTGGTACCTGCATTCGCGGGGCGTGCAGTTCTCCGCCTCGTACCCGGTGCCGGTCGGCAAGGCCCACATGATCGACTGGATCAACGACAAGAAATACTGGCAACCGGCCCTGGACCAGGACGGGGTCGAACGCGATGACGCCTGGGTCATCAACGCCACGCAGGTGATCCCGCTCGATGACTACCCGCCGGGGACGAAGATCTTCCTGCGCGCCGAACCGCTGCACCCCGGCGCGACACCGACCCTGCTCGACATCGACGGTCACCGTGTGACAGCGTTTCTGACGAACTCCCCGCGCTGGCACGGACCTTTTCTGGATGCCCGGCACCGGGCCCGCGGCCGGGCCGAGAACCGCATCAAAACCCTAAAGAACACCGGGCTCGGAAAGCTCCCCTTCTTCGATTTCGCTGCCAACCAGGCCTGGGCCAACCTCGCGGTCCTGGCCGCGAACCTGGTCTCCTGGCTCCAGCTCACCGCCCTGCCCGACGGCCACAAAGCACGGGGCTGGGACATCAAACGCTGGCGCTACCGGCTCTTCGCCACCGCCGGGAAAATCATCACCCGCGCCCGCCGGAACCACCTGCTGCTGCCCGCCGCCGCGCCGGAGCAACCCCTGATCAGCGCCCTGCTCGAAGCCATTGAACGGATCGCCGCAGCCGCGAACCGCCCCGCGGTCCTCCTGCGGGCCTGACACCGCAACCCCCCGTCAACCAACGAGCAGGAAAGAAGAACACCAACGGGAACAGTGGAAGCCCGCGCACAGCCCGGCGCCCCCGGGTCCATCAGCCACACCCGAAATCCGATTCAGCCCGCCGGGACGGCAAAACCCGCACCCAACGCCCCGACCGCCGTCCGATGAAAAATCCGGGTTAGGGCGTTTCTCTTGGTCAACGCAATCTTGGACAGCAGAGTTAAAGCGCCAACCAAGCGTTCAATGCTAGTTAATGTTTCTCGCTTCACAAATGTTCAGGACAAAGTCGGTGAGTTATTGACTCGCGAGCTCTTTGACAATAAGTCGGCAATTGAAATGCACGCTCTCACCTATTCATCGGAGAAGGCCAACCCGTTCCTTGACAAGTTGAGGGAAACCTATGAGGCGCAGTTCGGGTCAGTGGGCCGATCTTGGGACCTGATTGTCGCTGACCTCCACAAGTCTGTCGCCGACATTCGAGTAAAGGTATATAACTCCAGTGTTGACAAGGCAGAAGACGAAGATTATCAAGAGGACATCCCGACGAGGCAAATCGCTGTTGGCGGGGATTTGCTTAGTCGAGGTCTTACCCTTGATGGATTAGTCGTTAGCTACTTCCATCGGAGTGTGGGCACTGCGGACACGATGATGCAGATGGCGCGTTGGTTTGGGTACAGAGACGGGTTTCAAGATCTCTGTCGATTGTGGATCAGTGAAAAGACTGCGTCGGACTACCGATTCGTCGGTGCGGCTATCCAAGAACTCCGGGATGACCTTGCACATATGCATCGAACCAACATGACTCCCCGCGACTTTGGCTTGGCCGTTCAACAGCACCCAGAATCGTTGCTTATTACAGCGCGTAACAAGATGAAGAACACTCTGAAATACGAGAAGGAAGTCAACCTGCTCGGCCGAAATTTGGAGACCCGGAAGCTATCGGCGGACCCGGAGGTCCAAGCGGGAAACTTCCGGGCCGCTCAGGACTTGGCGACAGCAATAGCTGCCGCGGGGTGTACGGCAGACGAAACAGCCCGAGGGTACACACAGTACCAAAGCGTGCCCAAGGACCTGGTCGCAGACCTGCTCCACACCTACAAGGCTGCTGATGATGACATCTTCTTCACCGGCAGCGGGCTAGAGAGGATGGTCAGGGCGAGTCCGGGTGAGCGGTTCCAAACATGGGATGTGACATTCATGAACGGCCCCAAGAAGAAGGACGAAAAGGTCCTGCCCGGACTGGCCCACCTTGTGCCGGGGAAGCGGGTGTACAAAGCGAGTCGTGCATTAATGCTTCGACATTTGACCGCGAAGGATGGCACATTTACCGGTTCGTCGCTCTGGGTGAGTGGCAAAAAGACGAGACTCGCTGGGAGCGACGATTTGCGAAAAGTCTTGGACCCCAAAGTAGTGGCAGAAGCCCTGGCTGAGCACCTAGCCCGGATTTTTCATCGGACGGCGGTCGGGGCGTTGGGTGCGGGTTTTGCCGTCCCGGCGGGCTGAATCGGATTTCGGGTGTGGCTGATGGACCCGGGGGCGCCGGGCTGTGCGCGGGCTTCCACTGTTCCCGTTGGTGTTCTTCTTTCCTGCTCGTTGGTTGACGGGGGGTTGCGGTGTCAGGCCCGCAGGAGGACCGCGGGGCGGTTCGCGGCTGCGGCGATCCGTTCAATGGCTTCGAGCAGGGCGCTGATCAGGGGTTGCTCCGGCGCGGCGGCGGGCAGCAGCAGGTGGTTCCGGCGGGCGCGGGTGATGATTTTCCCGGCGGTGGCGAAGAGCCGGTAGCGCCAGCGTTTGATGTCCCAGCCCCGTGCTTTGTGGCCGTCGGGCAGGGCGGTGAGCTGGAGCCAGGAGACCAGGTTCGCGGCCAGGACCGCGAGGTTGGCCCAGGCCTGGTTGGCAGCGAAATCGAAGAAGGGGAGCTTTCCGAGCCCGGTGTTCTTTAGGGTTTTGATGCGGTTCTCGGCCCGGCCGCGGGCCCGGTGCCGGGCATCCAGAAAAGGTCCGTGCCAGCGCGGGGAGTTCGTCAGAAACGCTGTCACACGGTGACCGTCGATGTCGAGCAGGGTCGGTGTCGCGCCGGGGTGCAGCGGTTCGGCGCGCAGGAAGATCTTCGTCCCCGGCGGGTAGTCATCGAGCGGGATCACCTGCGTGGCGTTGATGACCCAGGCGTCATCGCGTTCGACCCCGTCCTGGTCCAGGGCCGGTTGCCAGTATTTCTTGTCGTTGATCCAGTCGATCATGTGGGCCTTGCCGACCGGCACCGGGTACGAGGCGGAGAACTGCACGCCCCGCGAATGCAGGTACCAGAGGAACTTCCGGGACGCGCCGGCGCTGTCGGTGCGGACCAGGATCTTCTCCCCGTCCAGTTCCCCGGTCCCACCGTAGAGGGAGTCGGGCAGGACGGCGATGGCGGCCTCGAAGATGCGGATGTGGTCCTCGGCGTTGTTCGCCGTGGCCCCGCCGTGACGCAACAGTACCGCGAGTTCCTCCCCGGTGCCGCTGCCGGCACCGTAATCGAGGCTGGCGGTGAACGGGGCGAATCCGAACCCGCCCTTGTAGTTTCCGGTGGCCTGTTCCTTGTCCGAGTGCGAGGTCACCAAGGTGGCGTCGAGGTCGATGAGCAGCGGGTCCGCGGCCGTCGCCTTCACCGCCGGGCTGCGGTCTCCTGCGGCTTCCCATGCCCGGGTCCGCAGTTCCTTGGCCAGGGTCGAAAAGCCGTAATCGAAGACGTCCGGGTTCTTCACGGTGCGTTCGAAGAACCGGGAGACTGTTGCGTTCGAGGGCACGTTGCCGAACACGCCGGGCTGGGCGCGCAGGATGTCCAGGTCCGAGGCGTGCTCGCCGCCGGCGGCGAGCATCACCGCCAGCGACCCGAGCAGCCTCCCGGGCCGGTGTGAGGCCATCGCGGGGACGAACTGCCCGAGCCGGTCCTCGCACAGGTCCCGGAACCCGAGGGCGTCGATGAATGAGGTCAGGATCCGTCCCCCGGCATGGGAGACCAGCGACTGGCCGGTGAAAGTGACCGGGAGGGACGGGAAGACCTTGGTAGGCTGATGCATCGAAAAGGTGCTCCTTCAAGACACGGAAATAACGGCGTAGACACCCCTATTTTCCCTTGTCAGAGCACCTTTTCGTGTCTTAAACACACCCCTCAGCCCAACCCTGATGAAAACCCCGGGCTAGGAAACGGAAACATCAAAACGGCCGAAGGGCTTGATTCTTCGACTGTTGGCACTGTTCCAGAGCGCGGGTTGTACGGGCATCTACCCCGCCCACAGCTGATGATTTATGCTGTCGAGCCGAGCGCCGCCGAGGGCGTCGAGCTAGAGGAAGATTCGAGTTTTCCTGTGGCGCCGGAAGTTTCTAGTCTCCGGAATCAACTTAATGAGGCGGCGAGGGACCCGGAGGCTGCGTTCATCGCACTCAAGATCGCACTGCCGACCTCGCACTCAGACTACACCAGCACCAGCACGAACGGGCGTGTGAAATACGTCCTCAACAAGGTTGCACAAAAGTACTGGATGTCTGACTATGAGGAACTGTCGTGACCGTCGTGGCCTGGACTCCGGGGCGGTGGCAAGACGAGGTCCGCCAAGGCCTCGTGACGCTCCGGGAGCTGGATCCGACATTGGCAACGCGCATGGTCTACGGAGCAGATGAGGCTGGACGGTTGAGCTTCGGCTTCATCACCCGTCGACCTCCTGGAATGCCGCAGCTTTCGGACGCCGTGACAATCGTGATGGCAGAGCGGGAGCAGAGTGGGACATGGATACTGCTGCTCACTTTGGAAGATACCAAATTCAGCGAAGTCTTCATGCAGCTATGTGACCATGTGCAGTCACAGGTTTCTGAAACCGCGACTGAATCCGCAGGAATCGCTATTGCCATGCAATGCTTCGCCGAGTGGCGTCAGCTCTTTCAAGCATCCAAAAAGCGATTGCTAAGTGTTGAACAGTGCAGAGGCCTGTTCGCTGAATTGGACTTTGGGTTCAACATCCTAGGCAAAGTCGTTGGTTCCTCCGCCGTAGTCGAGGGGTGGCAGGGGCCGTATGGATCCGACCAAGACTTCCAGTTCGTGGATGTTCACTACGAAGTCAAGAGCCGGCACGCCACAACCCACGTTTTGAGGATCGCGTCGGAGTACCAACTCGACGGAGACAATATCATCCTCGTTTCCATTGAAGTCGCAGACAGTTCAAAGGAACTCCCTGGTTTCGTTACGCTCTCCCACGTGGTCAATTGCGCGAGAGACTCCGTGGCGCTTGATGGTGGTGATCTTGATGCTTTCGACAGCGCACTTGATGAGCTCGGGTTCGATCCGAGCGAAGAAATATACGGTCAAATGTATTTCCGTGGTAGCGGCTATGACTTCTACAGCGTGTCGGACGGTTTCCCGCGCATTACAACGTCGGATGTGACAGTAGGAGTTTCGAGTGTTCAGTATCAAATTGAGCTCAAGCAACTCAAAGAATTCGAGATAGATTCCGGGGCGGCCTTGGGCCGAATGAAGAGTTATGAGGGTGCTTGAATTGAAGGTTCAAAGTTTTCATGAGAATCTGCTCGCATCTGTCGGATCTCTGGCCGACGCCGATGGCGAGTTTGCGGTCACTGCCTTCACCCGTCATTGCTCAGAGCTGCTCTCCGAAGCCGGGGAGTTCGATGACGCAGTTGTGCTGGACTTCGAGGGAACAGGGAATCGGCGGCGCAAGCTTAAGGTAAATGGCTACGATCTCGACAATGCTGACAATAGTGTGGCGTTGGTTGTTACGATTTACAGTGGCTCGCCTGAAATTCAAGTCGTTTCCTCGGCTGATGCTAAAGCTGCGCTGAAGGCCCTCCAGTATTTTCTCTCGGAGGCAATTGACGGTTCATTCTTCGATGGTCGAGAGGAAAGCTCTCCTGCATATCAGCTCGCCTACGACCTACGCAATCGAGGGATGAACGTCGCACGTTACCGTCTATATCTATTGACGGACGGACAGCTGAGCAACAGGTTGCGCGACCTTCCGAGCAAAACACTGAACGGCATCCCGGTCGACTTTCAACTGTGGGACGTAGACCGCCTTCACCAACTTCATGATTCACAAAGCGGCAGAGAAGCCCTGCAGATCGACCTTCGCGAGTGGAAAGCTGAAGGCATCCCTGCACTAAAGGTGGAGTCGACCCCGGAATTTGCCACCTACCTTGCTTCTGTGCCAGGCGGAGTGTTGGCTGGTCTGTACAGTCGGTACGGCAGCCGGCTCCTGGAGAGCAACGTGCGTTCCTATTTGACTAATCGAGGAAAGGTCAATAAGGGCATTCGAGAAACAATCTACTCTGCACCACAGAATTTTATGGCATTCAATAACGGTGTTACTGCAACTGCCACTTCGGTGAAAACAAATTCGGACTCGTCGACGATCGTCGCCATCGAGGATCTGCAGATAGTCAACGGAGGGCAAACGACAGCGTCTCTCTTCTTTGTTGACAAGGAGGCCAAGGGAAAGGACGTTCTACGAAATGTCTTTGTTCCCATGAAGTTGGTTGTCGTTGAGTCAACCGTGGCGAGTGAACTCGTGCCGAGTATTTCGAGATTCGCAAATAGCCAGAACGCCGTAAGCGCGGCGGACTTCTTCTCGAACAGTCCTTATCATGTCCGAATCGAGGAGCTGTCAAGAAGGGTGCTTGCACCGCCTGTTTCTGGCGCCACTTACAACACCAAGTGGTATTACGAACGGACCCGCGGCCAGTACGAGAATGAGAGGAACAAGCTTCCTCAGACTGAAGCGAATCGCTTCGAGAGGCTTTACCCGAAAAATCACAAGTTTGATAAGCCTGCTTTGGCGAAGCACATTATGGCTTGGGATCAGCGCCCTCACATTGTGAGTGCGGGCGCGCAAAAGAATTTTGTTTCATTTGCCGATTTAGTCCAGAAGGCATGGGAGAAGGACGAATCTGCCTTCAATGAGGTCTACTTCAAGGAATCGGTTGCCAAGGGAATACTGTTCTCGGCTATCCACACTGCTGTAAGAACGTCAACTTGGTATGAGAAGGCTTATCTTGCCAATATCGTTGCCTACACTGTGGCGAAAATTGCAAACCTTGTGGAGACCCAGGGCCGTGGTCGCCTAATGGACTTTGACTCGATATGGCGTTACCAAGCAGTCTCTCAAGGCATTATCGACTTGGCTCTTGAGATCGGCGAGGCAGTGCAATCTGCTCTAACTACCAAGCACCGGGCGACGACAAACGTTACTGAGTGGGCCAAGAAGCCAGACTTATGGAACATAGTGCGAGCTATGCCCATGAGTATTCCGGCGCCGTTCCTGGCGGGCCTTGTGGATCCTGTTGTCATCGCGCAAGCGCGTCGTAGTGCCAAGGACACTCAGAAAGTTGACAATGGAATCAATCAGCAGAGGCGGGTATTTGAAATAACCATGGATCAGTGGCTGGAACTGCGTGAGTTCTCGATTGGGAACGGAGTCGGAAGTCCCACGGACTTGAGTATTCTTGACTTGGTTACGGGCCGGAAGACTGGTTTTCCCACGGAACGTCAGTCCGCGCGATTGCTGAGCTTGGCGGCGTCAGCCAATGCGAGAGGATTCCATGCTTTCAGTCCGTAAGAGATGCCAACATACTGGCAACGATTTCGCCGATCTGTTTGGATAGCAAAGGCGGAACTGCGTTGCCCACTTGGTGGAATTGTTGGGTTCTAGGGCCTTCGAAGAAGTAGTTATCCGGGAATGACTGCAGGCGCGCGGCTTCGCGAACAGTGAAGCTGCGCGTTTGCTCCGGGTCTGGATGGATGTAGTAGTGCCCATCCTTGGAGATGTGTGAAACTACCGTTGTTGCCGGGGCATCCCAAATCTGCACCCTGAATCGATCTGTAAAGGGTGTCCCTACTTTTCCAATGTTTTGGTGTTCCGGGTGAAGGGAAGCTGGCAGATCCGAGTACTTCGGGCTCTTGCCGACGCGCTCGGCTAGCTCCGCCATTACACGATAGCGGGCCAGATCCGAAACCATGTGCGCGCGTGGTTCGTGCTGCACCGTCGTCGAAGGGCAATCTTCGCGGATCCAGGACTCGTAGTCTCCGATGGCACGAGGCCCGGTCTTTGCGGGTTCCGGCTTCGCTACCATTTTAGATGTCCGGATGTCTCGCAGCGCCGCAGCCTGGACTGCCGGCCAGTCCTGATGCACCTTTGGCTTCCGGTTAGAAGTCTTTGCTCTAACGTTCGGCATCGTTTCGATGGCTGCCCGCACTGTGACCGCGCCGTCAGCCTTTGTAAGAACTCGTCGCGGAACGATTGATGCTACATCGCTACGAACACCAAGCAGGATCACGCGGTGCCGCTTCTGAGGAACTCCATAGTCCTCCGCCCGGATTATGAAGTCGGCCGGATCGAGTTTGTGCGGCTCGGCGTCCACCACCAGCGAACGGATTTCGTAGCTAGCGCCACCGTCGAGCTGCTTGAGGTCCTCCAATATGGTTTGGAACATGCTGTCGTCACCATTCTTCGACGAAAGAAGTCCCTTAACGTTCTCCATAACAAAGATTGTCGGCTTGAACTTGCCAAGGATGTGCAGGTACTCGCGGTACAGGAAGTGCTTGTGGTCCGATGCGAACGTATCGTCGCCAGTCCTGCGTGACCGTCCGGCCAGCGAGTAAGCTTGGGAGGGTGGGCCTCCAATCAGCGCCCAGTGACCCCGCTGTTCCTCGGGGCCAAGCTGCGCGCCAATGAAGGCGTCCACTTCAGGACGGTTGTCCTCACCGAGTTCTACCTGGTAGACATGTGCTTTCGCCTTGCGGTAGGCCTCTTTGAAGTTTCCTAAGAGTGCTGCCTGCCAGGGCCTCTTGCCCTCGATGTATTCGAAGTATGGTCGGAGGTCGCCTCCAGAGCGCACCAACTCTCGGTATGTTGCGCGCAGCCTAAGGGTCTGGCAGGCCATGCTGTCCATTTCAAATGACGCCAGAGTCTTAAAGACGTAGGAGTCATCCGAGTTCTTGACGCTGGAGAATCCTTCGTTCAAGCCTCCAGGCCCGGCAAAGAGATCGATAATTGGAAACACATGCACCCCTAGGTATACGACACTCCAGGATACCAGGTAAGGCAGACATTCTGGCTATAGAGTGTTCGTGTGCTCAGGACTCCCGACATGGCGATTTAATGGTTTTAGGGTTGGGTCGTGTTTTTGAGGGCGTAGCGCAGGATGAGCCCGGTGCCGGGGTAGCGGGTCTTGGTGGCGCTGAGGTGGTCGCAGAGTTCGGCGATGGCGTTGGTGGCCCGCTTCTGTGTGTGATCGACTATCTGTAGGCCGTTTCAGCCGAGAATATGGGCCACGTTGGTGGCTCGTTTCAGGCCAAAAGAGCGGTAAGAATCAGGCCAGTCATTTCATCCCGGAATCAGGTTTCGGGGGCTGGTTTGGAGATAGAGATCACCCGGTGGTTCGGGCCCCGCCTTGAGTGTCAGGGACATGGGCCCGCCACCCCCAGATAGGTTCCTTACGGCGCTGCCATTGCGAAGCGTATGCGCCGGAAGGGCTGGAAAGCAGATGACGGTACCCATGTCCGTACAAGAAAATATCAGACGACTCGACTCCCAGGGAGTCCCCGTGCGGGAGATCGCCCGCAGGCTGGGAGTCAGCCGGACCTCGGCGGCCAAGTACGCCGAGCAGCAGGACTTCTCCCCGGCGCCGCCGGCACCGCTGGCCAGGCCGGGTGCCTCGGTCCTGGCCGGGTTCGAGCACATCATTGAGCGGTGGCTCATCGAGGATGCGCGCCGGAACCGCAAGCAGCGGCACACGGTCAAGCGGATCTTTGACAGGCTCGTGGAAGAGCATGGGTTCACCGGCACCTATTCACCGGTCCAGCGGCACGTGAAGAAATGGTTGGCCGCCAACCGGCAGCCCGGCGAGGGGTTCACCGAACTGGTCTGGCCTGCCGGCACCGTGCAGGTCGACTTCGGTCAGGCCGAGGCCATCATTGCCGGGATCCGGCAGGTCCTGCACATCCTCGTGGTGACCTTCCCGTTCTCGAACATGCGCTTCGTCCAGGCATACCGCGGCGAGACCGCTGAATGCGTTGCCCACGGGCTGCGGACCGTGTTCGAGCACATTCGGGCTGCGCCGCGGCACATGGTCTTTGACAACGCGACGGGCATCGGAAACCGGGTGGGAACCAGGGTGACCGAGACGAAGCTGTTTGGCGCCTTCAAACTCCATTACCGGTCCCAGTCCCGCTATTGCAATCCATACTCGGGCCACGAGAAGGGCAACGTGGAGAACGCGGTGGGGTTCCTGCGCCGGAACTTCATGGTCCCCGAGCCGGAGGCCGCCACCTTGGAGGGGCTCAACAAGGTCCTCATGGCGCGCTGCGATGCGTTGGCCACCACAGTGCACTACCGCAAGGGCCTGCCCCTGGGTGAGCTGTTCGCCCAGGACGTGGCCGCCTCCATGGAACTGCCGGGGATCGGTTTCGATGCCGTGCGCTACGAATCGCGCAAGGCCGACAAGACCGGGAACCTGCTCATTGACGGGAACACGTACGCCGCCGGGCCCGTCTTCCACGGGCGGATGCTCACGGTGGGGTTGGGACACGACGTGGTGCAGATCCTTGACGAGCATTCCGAACCCGTCCGCACGTTCCCACGCGTCTTCGGGAAGCAGGCCGAGACGGTCTTCGACCCGGCTTCCCTGGTGCCGCTGCTCGTGACGAAGCCCGGGGCGTGGTCCCATTCCCCGCTGCGGGCCCTGGTCACCGACCCCGTGCGTGACTGGCTGGACAAAGCCACCGCCACCGGGCGGCGCCGCCTGTTCAACGCCGTGGACGCCGCCTCGTCGGCGGCGGGATTCGATGCCGCGGTGGCCGCTGCCGACACCCTGATCCAGCGCGGGGATGCACCGGACATGGCCATGCTGGGCATGCTGGCCCGCCGTCTGGCTGACGGCACCGAACCGCCGGCAGCCAACGTGGATCTGTGTCTATGACACCTTCACCACCCTGAACACCACCACCGGAGAAGTCGCATGAACCCGATCACCGTCCAAGACATCCTCGAAGCGGGCAAGCATGCCTCGCTGACCGGCAGCGTGTTGACCGAATGGGCCGAGAAGGGCACCCCGAAACAACGCGAATACCTCCACGAGGTCCTGCTGGCCGAGCACGAATCCCGGCAGGAGTCACGCCGCCAACGATTGCTGAAGGCAGCGAGGCTGCCGGCCATGAAAACACTCACCGGGTTCGACTACGGCAGTGTCCGGTTCCCGGAGGACTACGGCCGCGAACCCCTCGAATCCCTGGATTTCATCAACCGGGCCCAGGACCTGGTCCTCTACGGGGACGTCGGCACGGGCAAGACCCACATGGCCACCGCCCTGGTGGCCGCAGCCTGCCGGCAGGGCATCCAGGCCAGGTTCTTCACGACCTCCGCCCTGGTCATGATGCTGCGCCGCGCCAAGGACGAAGACCGCCTCGACAAGGAACTGGCCGCCCTGGCCAAGAACCAGCTCCTGGCGATTGACGAACTGGGCTACCTGCCGATCGATACCGAAGGGGCCAGGCTTCTCTTCCAGGTGATCGCTGACGGGTATGAAAAACGCAGCCTGATCATCACCACAAATTTGGAGTTTTCCCGCTGGGGAACAGTGTTCGGGGACGACAACATGGCCGCCGCCGTCATCGACCGGCTGGTCCACCACGGACGGCTTCTGCAATTCCGCGGCGAGTCCTACCGGGTCAAAAATGCCCTCATGAAATAGCCAACCGCTGAAATGGACCAGAAACGGGCCGAGGTGGCCTAATTCTTAGCGCTGAAACGGCCTACTTAGACTTGACGAAACACAGCTTCGTTGGCAGCGGGTCCAGGCGAATCGTCAGGTGGCCGGGAACGGTCGGGTCGATGTCCCCGGACTGGTGGAAGGCCTGGCGGATGAGCGCGTGGGCTTCGTTGGTGGCTTTGGCGTAGCCGGTGTTGGTGCGTATTTCCCTCGCGAGGGTCATCGCGGCATTGTAGGCGGCCATTCGGATGGCGTGGGTGATGAGTTTGGTTTCGGTGTCCGCCACTTGCTGGCCGGGGGCCAGGTCCCCGAGCCGGACCCTTTGCGGGAGGCGCTGGTGGGCTGCCTCCGCGGTGGTCAGGGCAGTTTCGGCCCCCCAGAGGGGTGCCTTGGCCTGGTTGATCATGGCATTGGTGACCGTGACCTCGTTCGTCCCTGCCGGCGGGTTTTTCAGGGCCAGCAGAGCAGCGTCGGCCTCGGCTGCTGCCTCGGCATGGTGCTTTCTGGCGGCGAGGACTTTTTGGTAGGCCCGGGCCCTGGCGGGGTTGGGGACCATCCGCTCCGGGTCATCGTCCGTGCCGGCGTAGGAGTCGTGGGAGTCAAGGTCGAAGTGCATGCGGGCGTAGCGGAACTGGTTTTCCTGCCGCCACCTGGCCCCGAGCCGGTGGATCGCCTCCCCGGCGTTCAGGTTCAGGTCGGTGGTCAGGAGGTGGATTTGCCGGGTCCCGCCACCTTTGGTGGGCACGATCCGGCTGATCTGACGCATTTGGAAGACCTCCCCGGTCGTCTTCGTGGCGGCCAGGGGCAGGTCCACGAGCGTGTCCGCCGCGAACCAGGTCCTCGTTTCCCCGTGTTCGTCGGTGTGGGCGACCCCGGTGAACAGGGCCTCCCCAAGGTCGGGTGTCGCGCCCTTGCGCCAGGTCAGCACGTCGAAGCCGGCCCCGGCCATGTGCGCGAAGAGGGCCGGTGACCAGCCGCCCTGGTCAAAACCCACCAGCACCCGCCGCCCGTCGCCGACGGCGGTGCGCAGTTCGGGCAGGAGGGCTCGGAGTTCCCCGGCCAGGGACGCGCCGGGTTCGGCCATGACCACGAACACGGGTGAGCCGTGGGCGTCGGCGACCCAGGTTTCCTCGGTCGCCGGGACCGGGAACTTCAACCGGGTCGAGTACAGCTTCCCGATCTTCTTCGTGCCCTGGTAGGCGCGCACGTGCCCGTCAACGTAGAGGACCGCGGCGAGGTTTTCCCCGCCCGGGCCGGTGGATGTGAGGTGGTGGGCAGCCAGGGCGGCGATCAGCTCCTGTGCCTTGCCGGTCTCGGCGAGCTGGCCGAGGCGCCGGCGGATGGTCTTCACTTCCGGGGCGCGGTCCAGGCCCAGAACCCGTCCCAGGTCCGCCGGGTTGAAGCGGGTTGCGCCCTCGGCCCGCGCTTCCCCGGCCAGGGCGCGGAGCACCGCATCCACCAGGATGCTCTCCAGGCCGTAGAAGCCGTTGGGCAACGACCCGTAGACGGCTTTCGCACCTTCGAGCAGGCCGCTTGCTTCCAGGGCGGGGAAGGCCAGGAACAACCCGGCATGGGGAACCCGGGCGGCCGCGGCAAACACCGGGGACGCGGCCTCCAGCTCTCCGGCGGCGGCGCGTTCGGCGGCGCGGGCCACAGGTGCCGGCAGGATCGGCAATTCCGGCTGTCGGGCATCCGGCGCCGGCGCGGCTGGTTCCGCAGCCGCTGGTGCCCCGGTCCGCGGCGAGTTTCAGGGCGCGGCGGACACTGAATTCCGAGACCCCCACCTCCGCGCCGATGGCACGCAGCGACCGATGCTGCGCACGCAGGGCCACTATCCGGCCGACCACCTCCCGGCCGAGCCGGGACGGGCCCTTCGGTCCCTTCTTCCCCTGGGCCAGGGCCGCCACGCCGCCGCCGGCGACGAGCTGGCCCCACTGCCACACCGACACTGGCGAAACACCAAAAGCCGCGGCAATTTCCGCCAGGGAGGCGGCACGGAGGCGCACGAGTTTCACGGCGGCCCAGCGGCGCGCTGCCGCATCGCCGCCATCCCAGACGTCGCTCAGCTGCCCACGAATGTAGACTTCCCCGCCCCGGGCGTCCTCCACCAGGGACACCGCCAATCCCACCGGTACGGCAGCCGGGACCATCACCGTGGGCAGGGGCGGCTGGGCAGTCATGAAAGCCATCATTCCATCCTTCAACACACGACAAGTTACTAACCTTATTTTATCGCAAAATGGACATGATTAACATCCCTTCATCCGTCGAAAACCCCGAAAAATCAACGAACGCCCCAAAACCCCACACAGCCATGTCCGGAGCCCTGGTGCTGCATGCGCAACCCTCGGTATGCGCCAGCTGAATGAGCAAAGGACCCGCACCCGCATAGGCGCTGGACATGAGCATTGTGGTCCAACAGTCCTTCAGACAGACGAGGGTTCAGCTCCTTGTTGGCTTGGGTAGCAAGTTGGGAATGTTTGTGACGACCGTGAAAGCGTCATTCTTCATGATGACTGTTTGCACATGTGCCAGCTCCCAACAACCGTCTCTGAGTTCGCCAAAGTGCCCCTAGGCATCAACGCTAGAGTTCTTCAGCAGCGCCCTCGAGGAGGCGGGAAGGGACTTTGACGGCGTGGATGTTGAAGAGCTTCCAAGCCGTACCGAGCTGCGTCCTATCGACCTCGCGCGCGATTTCCTGGA
Organism: Pseudarthrobacter sp. P1; assembly: GCF_050156935.1. NCBI lineage: Bacteria > Bacillati > Actinomycetota > Actinomycetes > Micrococcales > Micrococcaceae > Pseudarthrobacter > Pseudarthrobacter sp. P1. Next base: position 3,051,621 of record NZ_CP189584.1, read on the forward strand.
TGGATCCGCCTTGGGCGAGGACGTGGAGCATGGCTCAGATTCATTCTTTGTATCGCATGCCGTGTCGCGCGGCTGAGGCCCCGTCATCAATATTTCCTTCGGGGATGAATAACAACCGAAGCAGTTTGATAGCAACTTGGCGCTGGTCGATTCGCATCGACTCGGCGATTTCGCGGATGTTTAGTCCGTGTTGGTATTCCCTGACGAGCCGGAACTGCTCGGCCTTGGTCCATGATCGTTCCATGTTTTCAAACGGATCGAAGATGTGTTGCCTAGAGGGATTCTCTGACGTCCTAGTGACAATATTCGGGGGAGCAACGGACGACATCCCACTTTGACGCCCAGGAGCTGGTGGACTGGACGGTCCCGGAATTGGCCGGATGGGCGGTGTCGGCGATGCGCCCGCTGCTACTGGGCTCGAGCTGGGCGTTGGCGCCTGAGTAGTGGTGGGCGGAAGCGGTGGAGGTGGCTGGAAGTAGGTGGGAACGGCCCTTGTTGTCGAAGGCTGGTATTGCGGGGAAACTGGATGTCGTGGCGCCACATCGAAAGGCGTCGGACGGTTGTTGGCATTTTCCTTGATGTTGACATGCACTGCAATAGCAACGAGGACTACAAGGATTATGGCGACAACAACTATTGCTACGACCAATAGTGCCGTCGGTTCCGGCCCAAGGATCATGCCGAAATTCTAGACCGGGGCAAAGCTCTCATGCTTGTTTCACATGACTTCTAAGAATCTGGCGAGGAATTTGGATGCCGTACCCGAGTTCAAGTGCGGCCGGGTCTCGACAGTCTCGACCAGCGAGGGTTTCGGCTTCGGGATCTCGACAAGCTCGATCGCCGGGCGTCAGCGCAGCGCCTTCGCGGCCGCGGCGCGGACGGCGTCGGTGAGCTGGTCGAGGGCGGGGGAGTGGAGCTTCCAGCGCTGCCAATAGAGGGCGACGTCGGTGGGTGTGCCGGGAAACAGTTCCACAAGGGTCCCGTCGGCCAGGTTTTCGAGGCAGTGTTGTTCGGGCAGCAGGGCCCAGCCCAGGCCGAGCAGGGTGGCGTGGGCAAACTCGGCCGGGTCTGGAATGTAGTGCTGCGGCGCGGTGATCTTCCCGCCGGTGCGCTCACGGAAGAAGCGGTCTTGCAAGGAGTCCGAGCGGTCGAACTGGACCACGGGCGCCAGGTCAAACGCTTCGGAGGTGGCGCCGTCGGGCAGCCAGCGGTCCATGAACCCTGGACTGGCCACGGCGCGGTACCGCAGCGCGCCCAATGGCACCACGCTGCAGCCCTGGACGGCGTCCGGGGTGGACGTCACCGCCGCCATGACGGCGCCCGAGCGCAGCAATGCGGTGGAATGCGCCTCGTCCTCGCGCAGGATCTCAAAGGTGTAGCCGGCCTCCGGCGACAGCGCAGCCAAGGCCTCAAGGAACCAGGTGGCCAGTGAATCGGCATTGACCACCAACGGAATGGGTGCGGAGCTGCCGAGGCCGTTCATCCCCAGCTCGGCGGCTGTGTCCTGCTCGAGTAGGCGCAGCTGCCGGGCCAAGCGCAGCACCGTTTCCCCGGCGGCCGTGGGCTGGACGGGCGTGGTGCGCCGCAGCAGAACTTGCCCCGCCGTCTGCTCCATGGCCTTGATGCGCTGCGACACGGCGGAGGCCGTGACGTGCAGGGCACCCGCGGCGGCGTCGAAGGTGCCGGCCTCGACGACGGAGGCAAAGGTGCGCAGGTGTTCCGACTGGAAGTGGACCATAAGTTTTCCTTAGCTATCCCAAGAATCATTAGCTGTACTCATCATGGTGCACGCCGTAGCGTCGATTGTTGTGAATCCTTCTGAACTTCTCTCCGCGGCGGGCTTGGGGCTTGGCACCGGACTGGCTCTGATCATTGCCATCGGCGCCCAAAACGCCTTTGTGCTGCGCCAGGGCATCCGCGGCGAACACGTGCTCCCGGTGGTGCTGGTCTGCGCGATTTCGGATGCGCTGCTGATCGCGGCCGGCATTGCGGGCATCGGCGTCGTGATCACGGCGGTTCCCGCCGTCGTCGTGGTGATCCGGCTGCTGGGGGCGGCGTTCCTGGTGGCTTACGGGGTGCTGGCGGCCAAGCGGGCGGTGCATCCGGGGGCACTCACCGCTTCCGGGTCTCGACAGGCTCGACCACCGGGCGCTCACCCACCGCTGGGTCCGGTGCTGGCAACGGTACTGGCATTGACGTGGCTGAACCCGCACGTGTATCTGGACACCGTGCTACTGCTGGGGTCGGTGGCGAACCAGCAGGGGCCGGAGCTGCGCTGGTGGTTTGGCGCGGGGGCGGCGCTGGGGAGCGTGCTCTGGTTCAGTGCGCTGGGATTTGGCGCACGGTTCCTGCGGCCGGTGTTCGCGAAGCCGCGGGCCTGGCGGGTGCTGGACGGGATCATCGCGGTGGTGATGGTGGCCCTGGGCGTGAAGATGGCGCTGGGGGTGTAGCGGGGAGGGACCTTGGCGACTGGATTTATATTTATTAACGGGTATGGTCTTTTAGACGGAATCAATTTCTGGTTGGAAAAGGAGCTGTCATGTCCGGAAAGTCACCCCAGGTCTCGAACGTCAAAAAACAGGGAAAGTCCATTAAGGAAAAGCGTGCCGACAAGCGGGAGCGGTCGGCCGCTGAGGGCGAGCTGATGCCCAAGCGGCGCAAGGGCGCGCGGTAGTTTTTCTGCTCTGAATTCGTAGCGCAATTTAATTGCGGCGATTTATGTTCTTTTAGTGATAAAAGGCGGCCGGCCTCAATCTGAGGCCGGCCGCCTTTTGCTTGGGGTTTCTTGGCCCCAGGCTCGCCCACCGATTGTGTCGGTGGGCGGGGATAGCTTAGGGCGATGACTTCATCAGCGAAGAAGAGCAGGACCAGGACGTGCCCGGTCTGCGGGTATGAGGCGTGGCCGATTGTGTACGGGATGGTGGGGTCGGGTGCTTGGGCGGAGAATCCGACGACGGAATTTGCCGGGTGCGTGGTTCCGATGGAAGAGCGGGTGAATCCGCGGACCGGGGAGCGGGAATCGGGCGCGGCGAAGTGGGCCTGCCAGAATGCGGAGTGCGGGCATCGGTGGTGGTGACGGGGGGGGCGGGGTTGCGGGGATCTCCGCGCGCTCGTTCCTCGCTCGGTCGAACACCGGCATAGCAGAGCGTCCGGTGCCCCCTGATGGGGGCGCCGGACGCTTGCTTGCCTAAGGCGTAAGTGCCGCCACCACGGGGACGGCGTCGATGGGGACGTCGGAGACGGTCTGGACAAACCGCTTGATGCGGGGATCGGCGTTGGGGCCGAAGACCGATTCCGGCGGGCCCTGCTGGCCCACGGAGCCCTCCTCCATGAAGACCACCCAGTCCGCCACGTCGCGGGCCAGCTTCATTTCGTGCGTGACGATCACCATGGTGATGCCCTCCTGCGCCAGGTCGGCGATGACGGAGAGCACCTCCTGGACCAGCTCCGGGTCAAGCGCCGAGGTGGGCTCGTCGAAGAGCATCACGGACGGCTTCATGGCCAGGGCCCGGGCGATGGCAACACGCTGCTGCTGGCCGCCGGAGAGCTGGTGCGGGTACTTCTTGGCGTGGGCGGACATGCCCACCTTGCCCAGCAGTTCCATGCCGAAGGCCTCGGCCTCGGCGCTGGACATCTGCCGCAGCTGGACGGGCGCCAGGGTCACGTTTTCCAGAACTGTCTTGTGCGGGAAGAGGTTGAACCGCTGGAATACCATGCCCACGTTGCGCCGCTGGAGCGAGATGTCCTTGTCGGACAGCGCCACGATCCGCCCCTGGGCACCGTGCTTGTTGCCCAGCAGCTGGCCGTTGACCTCGATCACGCCGCCGTCGGCCGGCTCCAGGTGGTTCAGCGTGCGCACCAGCGTGGTCTTGCCGGAACCGGACGGGCCGATCACCACCACCACCTCGCCGGCGTGGACATCGACGTCGACGCCCTTGAGCACCTGGTTGCCGTGGAAGGACTTGGTCACGCCCTGGGCGTGGACCAACTTCTCGCCGTCGTGCGGCCGGCGCTCGCGGCCCCGGACCACCCGAAGGTCCTCGGCGCACTCCGGTTCAGTCTGCAGTGCGGGCCGGCGCCGGTTGACGTCGAGCTTGCGCTCCAGCAGGGCCCGGAGCTGGTCGAAGACCGTCACCAGCAGGACGTAGAAGACGGCGACGGCCAGCAGGGTTTCCAGCACCAGGAAGTTCTGCGTGTACAGGCGCTGGCCCACCAGCAGGATCTCCTGGAGGGAGATCACGCTGGCCAGCGAGGTCAGCTTCAGGATGGAGACAAACTCGTTGCCCAGCGCGGGGAGCGCGATCCGGAAGGCCTGCGGAATCACCACGTGCCGCTGGACGTGCCCGTACGGCAGGCCCAGGGCGCGCGCCGCCTCGCGCTGGTCGATGGAGACGGCCAGCAGACCGCCGCGGTGGATCTCGGCCATGTACGCCGCCTCGCTCAGGACCAGCGCAATGAGCGCCGCGTTGAACGAGGAGCCCAGGATGACCTGGGTGGCCGGGAAGACCTGCGGGATGTTGTAGGCGAAGACCAGCAGGACCAGCAGCGGGAGCGAGCGGAACAGCCAGACGTAGAGGCCGGCAACCCTGGAGAGCAGTTTCGACCGCGATTCCTTCATCAACGCCAGGAGGATGCCCGCGATGTTCGCAATGAACCAGGCGAGAACGCTCAGGACGACGACGACGCCGGCGGCCTTCCAGAGTTCTGGATCGCCAAAGAGGGAGAAGGTGTAGGCCCAGTCGAAGGTCATGGCTAGCCCTGCTTCAGGGATTCGGCCAGCACCGCGGGGTCGACGGGCTCAAGGTTGTACTGCTTCAGGATGGCGGCGTAGGTGCCGGCGGTCTTCAGGTTCTCCAGGCTCTTGGTCAGGGCCGTCTGCAGTTCCGTGTTGCCCTTCTGGACGGCGAGGCCGACGGCGACGGGGTAGATGAGGGCGTCGGAGCTGATCTTCACGCGGCCGTTGGACTTGCTGACCACCGTCGTCGCCACGGCGGCGTCGGTCATCTGGGCGTCAACCTGGTTCGACAGCAGGGCCTGGGTGGCCTCCGGGTCCGTGGGGAACTCCTGGACGGTGATGGCGTCCTTGCCGTTGGTCTTGCACTTATCGCTCTCGGTGGTGGTCATGAGCTTGGCGATCACCGTCGCCGTGACAACCGAAACCTTCTTGCCGCACAGCGACTGGGCATCGGTCAGCGGCGCGGCGTCCTTGCCGACCACAATCGAGTTGCCGGTCTGGAAGTAGGGGACAAAGTCCACTTCCTTGCTGCGGGCGGAGGAGACATACAGGGTGGAGGCAATGACGTCGTAGCGGTCGGCCTTGATGCCCGCAACGATCTGGGCAAACCGGGTGTCGGAATACTGCGGCTTGAGGCCCAGGTCGGCGGCGACGGCGTTCATCACGTCAACGTCGAAGCCGGCGGGCTTGCCGTCGGTCAGCATGTCGTACGGCGGGTAGGTCAGGTCGATGCCGACGTTCAGGACGCCGGAGGTGTTGGTGGCCACCGAGGGGGCCTTGCTGGCCTCCTTGCTGGCGTCGGCGGCCGGGGCGGACCCGCCGCAGGCGGAGAGGGTGAGAGCCGCGGCCAGGGCTGCGCCGGTGAGAACGGAGATGCGGGTGAGGTTTTTCATGGGAGCAAACTTCCTTTTCGCTTAGGGGGAGCGCTTACTTGCACCAGAGGTTGACGGCGTTGGCGTAGACGTCGATGATTTGCCGGTATTTGGCCAGCTCGACCCATTCATCGGCCCAGCTGTAGGGCGGGGTGCCGGGGCCAACGTTGACGGCGGGGATGCCGAACTGCTTCAGCGGCACCATGTCTGTCCAGAACTGGATGCCCTGGTACACGGGTTCTGTGCCCGTGGCGGCGACGGCGGCCGCGACGGTGGTGGAGATGTCGGAGGAACGGTCGATCTCGTAGGGCAGCCGCGGGCCGCTGAGCCAGTGGTCGCTGAATTCCACGGTGGCCTGGATGCGGGGATCGGTGGCCTTGAGGTTGCTGATCATTTGCTCGACCTGCAGCTTGACGTCATAGGGGTCCTGGGACGGCAGCAGGCGGATGTCGCAGGTCATTTCGCAGCGGTCGGGCACCTGGTTGTGCTTGGTGCCGCCGCGGATGGTGCCGATGTTCAGGTTGGGGCCGCCCGGGAGGTCCGGGTGCGGGGTGTAGGGCATGGCGCCCTCCAGCTCCCGCATCGCCACGAGGATGGGTTCCATGGTTTCGATGGCGTTTAGGCCCATCTCCTTGGCGGAGGTGTGCGCCTGCTTTCCAAAGGTGGTGATCTTCAGGTACGCGGCGCCGCGGTGCACGGTGCCAATGGTGTTGTCGGTGGGCTCGCCGCAGATGGCGGCATCGGCGGTGAAACCGGCCTCCAGCAGCGAGCGGGTGCCCACGCCGCCCTCAAAATGGCACGAAACTCCCTGGAATATTACGTCGCCGCGCGGGCGCTCGCCGGAGGTGGCGATGCGCCGCATGACGGCCAGGGCCGCCGTCGTCGCCGCCTTCATGTCGGCAATTCCGGCCCCGTACACCCGGCCGTCTTCGACCTCGGGTCCGAAGGGGTCCTTGGTCCAATCCGGCGAGGTTTCGTAGATGTCCAGGTGCCCGTTGAGGATCAGTGATTTTCCACCGCCTGTACCGCGGATCCGCCCGCCAACACTGGGCCGGCCGGGCATGGACTCGACCAATTCGACGTCGTCCACGCCCCATGAGCGCATCTGCTCGGCCATGAACTCGGCCAGCTCCCGCTCAAGCCCCCACGTCGAATCGATGGCGAGGGTGTCGAACAAAAGCTGAAGATCGGGATCGATCATGGTCTTCTCCTTGGGTCTGGCGACTGCGATGGCGCTGAGATCGACTATGCAGTGGATCACACACCGTGTAAAACAGATGTATTCGAAGAAGGGTTTCGGTTTAATCGATGTCTAACGTCAGTTTGCGCCAACTTGAGTACCTGATCGCGGCCGCGGAAACGGGAAGTGTAACGGCCGCCGCGGCACGCGTCTACCTTTCCCAGTCGGCCGTTTCGACGGCGTTGACGGACCTGGAGGAGGCCCTCGGTGTGCAGATTTTCATCCGGCATCCGCGCGGCCTGTCGCTGACCAATGTGGGCCAGCAGGTGCTGACGGATGCCCGCAGGCTGCTGTCCGGCATGGAGGATCTGCGCAATTCGGCCCGGGAATCCAGCGAATCGCTCTCCGGCAAGCTGGTGGTGGGCTGCTACAGCACGCTGGCGCCCATCCTGCTGCCGCGCGTCATTGCGGACTTCACCAAGAACCATCCGGCTGTGGACCTGAGCTTCATCGAGGGATCGCACGCCCAGATGGAGGAGCAGCTGCGCGACGGCTCGCTGGATTTGGCCATCCTGTATGAATACGACTTCGGCAAGGGCCACCTGGCCAAGGACCTGGCGGTCACCGTGGTGGTCTCCACGCCGCCCTACGTCATCCTGCCGGAACGCCATGAGCTGGCCAGCCGCGAGACGCTCTCGCTCAAGGAGCTGGCCCCGCAGCCGCTGATCCTCTTCGACCTGCCGCCGGGCGGGGACTACTTCCTGTCCTTCTTCGCGGCGGAGAACCTGGCGCCGAACATCCGCTACCGCACCACCAGCTTCGAGATGGTCAGGGCCCTGGTGGCCCGCGGCCTGGGCTATTCCATCCTGAGCCAGCGGACCAACATCAACATGAGCTACGAGGGCCTGGGCTTTGTCACCCGGCCGCTGACCGGCGCGCTGCCCGGGCTCAACGTGGGCGCCGTGCACCTGAACGGCGTGCGGCTGACCCGCCGGGCCGTGGCCTTCATCGACCAATGCCGGACGTCGCTGGGCGCCAGGGCGTAGCCAGGCTTTCTCCCGGGTTCCCCGCCTCCGGGCCGTCCAGCGCTCCTCCGCCCCTCGGCGTGCCCGGCCCCCATCCGCAGCACGGCCGGCGGGACCATCCGCCCTAGGGTGTGTCTCCTAATCAGTGGTTTTGCGGTTTGGCATGATTGATGGGTGCCTTCTCGCTATTCCGTGTTGTCCGATGCCCAGTGGGAGTCCATTGCCCCGTTGATGCCCGATTCGTCGGGGAAACCGGGCCGACCCTTCAACGACCACCGGCTGATGACCGAGGGCATCATCTACCGCTACCGGGCAGGGATCCCATGGCGTGATCTCCCTGCCTATTTCGGGTCGTGGAAGACCGTGTGGAAGCACCACCGCCGCAACGCCGCCAACGGGACCTGGGACAAGGTCCTGGCGGCGTTGCTGACCCGCGCGGACACGGCCGGGCTGATCAACTGGGAGGTCTCGATCGACTCCACGGTCAACCGTGCCCACCAGCACGGCACGAACCTGCCCCGCCACACAGGGGGACCTGTCGAATTACAGGAATCTGCTCGACGAGCCTGAGGACCATGCCATCGGCCGGTCCCGCGGCGGGCTGACCACCAAGATCCACGCCCTGGTGGATGGCAACATGCGTCCCCTGGTCCTGCTGCTGGGGCCGGGCCAGGGCGGGGACTCGCCGATGTTTGAGAACCTCATGGAGGCCCTGAAGGTAGAAAGGCCCGGTCCCGGCCGGGCCCGCACCCGCCCGGACCGGGCCATGGCCGACAAGGCCTATTCCTCCAAAGCAATCCGGGCGTACCTGCGCGGGCGGGGCATCGAGTGCGTTATCCCGGAAAAGGACGACCAGAAGGCCAACCGGAAACGCAAGGGCTCCGCCGGGGGACGCCCCGTCAGATACGACAGGGACGCCTACAAACGGCGCAATGTGGTCGAGCGCAGCTTCAACACCCTCAAGCAATGGCGGTCCCTGGCCACCCGCTACGACAAACTGGCCCTCACCTACCGCTCAGCGGCCGTCCTGCACGCCGTCGTCATCTGGAGCGCCGCATTGGGAGACACGCCCTAGGCGAGATATCTAAAAAACCGAAGGCAATGCTCTGAAAGTTATGTTGGACACATATCCAGCCCGCTCCCAATACTGATTGCAGACCAACTCCGCAACAGGACAAAGGAGCACACGATGACTGTTTCAGCCGATAGCACCTCCGCGGACGCACCGCCCGCCGCCCGACCCTACGATCCGTTCATCGCCGCGATGGGCGCGGTGGCCACCGGCGTCACGGTGGTGGCCACCGACGGCGCCACGGGCCGGTTCGCCCAGACGGTGAGCGCCATGTGCTCCGTCTCCGCGGACCCCCGCCTGGTGCTGGTGTGCATCAACAGCCGCAGCCCCATCAACGAGGCCATCCACGCCAACGGGACCTTCACCGTCAACGTCCTGGGCAGCCAGCACGACCACGTGGCCGACACCTTCGCCGGCCGGCCCTGGCCCGGCAAGGAGCCGTGGGACTTCAGCTGCGGCGAATGGGTGCCGGCCCCCTCCGGATCGCCGCGCATCCGCGACGCCGTCGCCAGCTTCGATTGCACCATCCACCAGGTGGTGGAGGCCGGCACCCACCGGATCTACATCGGAGCCGTCGCCGACGTCGAAACCCACGGCGGGGACCCGCTGATCTACAGCGCCCAGGCCTATGCCAAGCCCCTCCCCGTGCCGCCGTCGGTCTTTGACGACTACCCCGGCTCGGGCCCCACGTACCGCAAGAACACTAAGGAGAACGCCAAATGATCCGCACCGGAGATGAATACCGCGAGTCCATCCGCGACGGCCGCAAGGTCTGGATCAACGGGGAGAAGGTGGCCGACGTCACCACCCACCCGATGTTCAAGCCGATCGTGGACGTCCGGGCCCGGATCTACGACCTGGCCCACGAGGAAGCCACCCAGAAGGTGATGACGTACACCGACGAGGCCACCGGCGAGCTGAACGCCATCGCCAACCGGCTGCCCACCACCGCGCAGGATTGGCACGACAAGCGGGCCGCCGTGGACCTGGTCCAGCGCGAGGCCGGCGGCGTGGTCACCCGGGTGGGCGATGAAACCATCGGCGAGATGTGGTCGCTCTACGACGGCCAGGACGTGCTCAACGAGGTGGACCCGCGCTTCTCCGAGAACATCCGCCGGCACATCGAGAAGTCGATCACCGCGGACCCCTTCCACGTCTCCGCCAACACCGACCCCAAGGGCGACCGCTCCAAGGCCCCGCAGGACCAGGACCCGGACATGCTGCTCCACGTGGTCCGCGAAACCGACAACGGCATTGTGGTCCGCGGCGCGAAGTACGAGACGGCCGCCGCCTACTCCAACCAGGCCTTCACCAAGCCCACCATCGCCAACTGGGGCAACAGCGAGCTCTCCGACTACGCCGTCGGATTCGTCATGGACATGGGCACGCCCGGGCTGAAGTTCATCTCCCGCAACGGCTTTGCCGGCAAGGGCCCGGCGGCGGACTACCCGCTCTCCAACCGGGTGGACGAGGTGGAATCCCTGGTGGTGTTCGACGACGTCGAGATCCCCTGGGAGGACGTGCTGTTCTACCGGCACACCAAGGCCGCGGCGTTCATCCGCTCCACCCTGCACCGCTACAGCGCCTTCCCATTTGTCCAGCGCACCCTGCACCTGGCGGACCTGATGATCGGCGCCGCGCTATGGAACGTGAAGCAGACCGGGCTGGAGAAGCAGCAGGCCGTCCAGGAGAAGCTGGCCCAGCTGGCCGTCTACCGCGAGGGCATCAACGCCCACCTCACGGCGGCCATCGCCAATGCCGAGACCAGCCCCGGCGGGCTGCTCATGCCCAACCAGTCGCTGCTCTACGCGGGACGTGTGTCGGCCCTGTCCCAGCTGCCGGCCATGATGCACATGGCCCGCGAGCTGTGCGGCGGCCAGATCTGCATCACCCCCGATGCGGCCACCTTCGGCAACCCCGAGGCGTCGCCGTGGCTGGAGAAGTTCTACTCCATCAACGACAACTGGGTTTCCGAGGACCGCCGCAAGCTGCTGTCCTTTGCCCGCGACCTGCTCAACAGCGACTACGCCGGGCACCGCCTGACGTTCCAGCTCTTTGCCCAGTCCCCGCCCTTCGCCCAGCTGGGCGCGGTGTACCGCAACTTCGACTTTGAGGGTCCGCTGGACCTGGTGAAGTCCTCCGCCGGCCTGTCCGACAAGATCCTGGGCGGGGTGCCGGACTGATGGCGCACACCAGGATCAGGACCTTCAACACGAAGGAAACGTACCCGGAGCAGAACCTGGACAACGATCTGTGCCAGGCGGTGGTGGCCAACGGCGTCGTCTACCTGCGCGGGCAGATCGGCCAGGACCTGGACACCCGGGAGTCCATCGGGATCGGCGACGTCGAGGCCCAGGCCGAGAAGGCGATGGCCAACATCAAGCTGCTGCTGGAGGAGGCGGGCGGCTCGCTGGCGGACATCGTGAAGGTGACGGTGTACCTGATCGACCCGCGCTACCGTGAACCCGTCTACCGGACCATGGGCAAGTGGCTCAAGGGCGTCTTCCCGGTGTCCACCGGGCTGGTGGTCAGCGCCCTGGCCCGGCCCGAATGGCTGGTGGAGATCGATGCCACGGCCGTGCTCAGCAGTTCCGCCAACACCACCGCCGCCGCGGCGAACTAAGTAGGAGTTCCGATGACGTTTTCCCTTGTAGCCCGTGACCCGCTGACCGGCGCCTTTGGCATGGTGGTCACCTCGTCCTCGCCCGCCGTCGCCGCCCGCTGCGTGCACCTGCGCCAGGGTGTGGGCGGTGCCGCCTCGCAGAACATCACCGATCCCGGGCTGGGTGCGCAACTGCTGGACCTGCTCGAGGCCGGCACCCCGGCGGACGAGGCGATGGCCAAGCTGGTGGCCGGCACACCGGACATCGACTACCGCCAGCTCAGCGTGGTGGATGCCTCCGGCGGCACCGCCTCCTTCAGCGGTTCCGGGACGCTGGGCACGCACCGGACGGTGGCGGGCGACGGCGCCGTGGCCGCCGGCAACCTGCTCTCCTCCCCGGACGTCGTGGATGCCATTCTGGCCGGCTACAGCCAGGCGACCGGCGCCTTCGAGGACCGGCTGCTCGCGGGCCTGGCCGCCGGGCGCGACGCCGGCGGCGAGGAGGGCCCGCAGCACTCGGCGGGACTCGTCGTCGTCGACCAGGCGGCCTGGCCCGTCACCGACCTGCGCGTGGACTGGGACGATGAGGACCCGATTGCCGCCCTTGCCCAGCTGTGGGCGCTGTGGGAGCCGCAGAAGCTGGACTACTACACCCGCGCGGTCCACCCGGAGACGGCCCCCAGCTACGGTGTTCCGGGGGACCTGTGAACAAGATGAAGGACATTGTCGGCGCACGCGTCGACGCCCTGGAGGACCGGCTGCTGGCACTCTCGCACCGGATCCATGCCAACCCGGAGGTCGCCTGGGCCGAGGTCAACGCCTCGGCCTGGGTAGCCGCCGAACTGGCCGGGGTGGGGTTCAGCGTGCAGAAGAACCTCTGCGGACTGCCGACGGCGTTTGCCGCCACGGTGGGCAGCGGCAGCCTGCACCTGGGCATCTGCGCCGAATACGACGCCCTGCCGGGGCTGGGGCACGCCTGCGGGCACAACATCATTGCCGCCGCGGCCGTGGGTGCGGCCGCGGCGCTGGCCCCGGTGGTGGACGCGCTGGGCATCACGCTCACCGTCTTCGGCACACCGGCCGAGGAGGGCGGCGGCGGCAAGATCGAGCTGCTGGAAGGTGGCGCGTTCGACGGCGTGCACGCGATGATGATGGTCCACCCGGGCCCGCTGGACGTGGCCCGGGCCGAGCCGTACGCCGTCTCGCACAGCAAAATCCGCTACCGGGGCAAGGCCAGCCACGCCGCCGCCTACCCCGAGCGCGGGGTCAATGCGGCGGACGCCTTCACCGTGGCGCAGGTGGCCATCGGGCTGCTGCGCCAGCAGCTCGAATCCGGCGTCCGCGTCCACGGCGTTCTCACCAGCGGGGGAGAGGCGCCCAACGCCATCCCCGAGGTGACGGAGGGCCGCTGGTACGTGCGGGCCGGCTCGCTGGCAGAGCTGTCGGTGCTGGAGGAGAAGGTGCGCCGCTGCTTCGAGGCCGGTGCCCTGTCCACCGGCTGCGAGCTGGAGATCGAGGCCGAGAGCAAGCCGTACGCCGAATTCGCCACCGACGAGGCGATGCTTGAGCTCTACGTTGCCAATGCCACCGCGCTGGGCCGGACGTTCACCACGTCCGGGCCGGACATGCGGATGAACCGCGCGTCCACCGACATGGGCAATGTGTCCCAGATGCTGCCGGCCATCCACCCGTACATCGGCATTGGCTCGCTGCCGGCGGTCAACCACCAGAAGGAATTCGCCGCTGCCGCCGTCACGGACGCCGCGGACCGCGCCGTCGTCGACGCCGCCAAGGCCATGGCCCAGACCTGCATCGACCTGGCCGAGAACGCTTCTTTGCGGGAGCGGCTGATCGGCCGCCTGGCCGCCCGCAATGCCGCCCGGTTCCTGCCGGAAATCCCGGACCTGCCGCTGGAAATGGAGACCGCTGATGTCCGTTGAAACGTCTGTTGCTACGTCCGCTGGGACCCGCCGCGAACACGATCTGATCGGCTGGCTGGACGTGCCGGCCGACGCCTACTACGGCGTCCACACGGTGCGCGCCAGCCTGAACTTCCCCATTTCCGGCGTCTCGATCGGGCTCTACACGCATCTGGTGGTGGCCCTGGCCGCGGTCAAGGAGGCGGCCGCCACCACCAACCACGAGCTGGGGCTGCTGGACGGTCCGCGCGCCGACGCGATCGTGGCTGCCTGCCGCGAGATCCGCGCCGGCAAATTGCACGAGGAGTTCATTGTCGATGTCGTCCAGGGCGGCGCGGGCACCTCGACCAACATGAACGCGAACGAGGTGATCGCCAACCGGGCGCTGGAACTGATGGGCGCGGCGCGCGGCGCGTACGAGCTGCTGCACCCGCTGGACCACGTGAACCTGGGCCAAAGCACCAACGACGTCTACCCGACGGCGCTGCGCGTGGGGCTGCACCGCGCCGCCGAGGACTTGCTGGCCGCCATGGCCTTGCTGCGGGAATCCTTCGAGGCCAAGGCTGTGGAGTTTGCAAGCTTTTTGAAGATGGGGCGCACCCAGCTCCAGGACGCCGTGCCGATGACCCTGGGCCAGGAATTCCGGACGTTCGCCGTCATGATGGCCGAGGACGAGCAGCGGCTGCGCGAGGCGATGGATCTGATCCGCGAGGTCAACCTCGGCGGCACGGCCATCGGCACCGGGCTGAACTCGCATGTCGACTATGCCCGGATGGCGTGCGAGCAGCTGGCGGAGATCAGCGGCGTGGGCGTGGTCCCGGCCGGCGACCTGATCGAGGCGACGCAGGATGTGGGCGGACTGGTCCAGCTGCACAGCGTGCTCAAACGCATTGCCGTGAAGCTGTCCAAGGTGGCCAACGATCTGCGCCTGCTCTCCTCCGGCCCGCGCGCCGGCTTCGGCGAAATCCAGCTGCCCGCCGTCCAGGCCGGCTCCTCGATCATGCCGGGCAAGGTGAATCCGGTGATCCCCGAGGTGGTCAACCAGGTGGCCTATTCCGTCGTCGGCAACGACATCACCATCACCATGGCGGCCGAATCCGGGCAGCTGCAGCTCAACGCGTTCGAGCCGGTCATGGCCCGGGCCCTGTTTTCCTCGCTGGGCGAGCTGCGTTCGGCCTGCACCGTGCTGGCCGAACGGTGCGTGGACGGCATCACCGCCGACCCCGCAGCCCTGCTGGCCAGCGTGGAGCGGTCCATCGGCCTGGTCACCGCGCTGGTCCCGTTCCTGGGCTACAAGACCTCAACGGAGGTGGCCCAGCAGGCCATGGCCACCGGTGCAAGCGTGGTGGACGTGGTCCGGGACAAGGGCCTGATGAGCGACGCCGAGCTGGCCGAGGTGCTCGGCTCCCCGCACCTGCTCACCGCGCCCGGCCTGCGGGCCGCCGCTGCTGGTTTCGCTGGTTGAGCCTGCCGCGGCGGTCTCGGCTCCGCGCAACCTGCCTCGCTGGTCGAGCGGAGTCGAGACCTCCCGCCGTTGGATTGATCCCTGCGGCTCTTCCGGCGTGGGGCTGCTGGCCGTAGTGTTCCCTTTGGCCGGTGCCTGTCCCAAGGTGCCGCATACGAGGAGGAAAAATGACCAAGTTTGTCGTTCTCTACCACGCCCCGCAGTCGGCCCAAGCGGCCATGGACAACAACGACCCGGCCGCCGCGGCCGAGGGCATGAAGCTGTGGACGGACTGGGCCGCGCGTGCCGGCGAGCACCTGGCAGACATGGGTGCGCCGCTGGGCAACGGTCAGGAAATCACCACCATGGGCGACAACGAGGCCAAGTCCACCGTAGGCGGCTACTCGATCCTGGAGGCGGACAGCCTGAACGACGCCGTGTCCCTCATGAACGGCCACCCGCACCTGATGCTGCCCGGCGCCTCGATCGAAGTGTTCGAGGCGCTAGCGATCCCCGGCATGTAGGTCTCGACGGGCTCGACCAGCGAACCTACCGCGGCGCGACGGTCCACCCCGTCCAGGACAGCGGAGTGGCGCCGTCCCGGAGGGGGTTGGACGTCGCGGGTGCAGTTGGGTGTCCTGGTAGGAGTTCCAGGGCGGTGCAGTACGTCTCGACCAGCGGGGCGTCAGCAGGCGGCGAGGATGTTGGCCATGGCGTCGTGCTCGCCCTGGGTGACCCAGAGGCTGTAGGTGGCCTTGACCGCGATCTGCCGGACGACGTACTCGCAGCGGTAGGACTTGTTCGGCGGCAGCCAGGTGGCGGCGTCGCCGTCGCCCTTGCTGGCATTGGTGGGGCCGTCCACGGCCAGCAGGTTGGCGGGATCGTTGGCCAGGACCGTGCGCTGGGCCGGGGTCAGCTTCTGGGCGCCCTTCTGCCAGGCATCGCTGAGCGCCACGACGTGGTCGATCTGCACTGCGGTGCTGGTGGTCTGGCCGCGGGTGAAATCAATGGTCCGCGCCGTGTAAGGATCGTCCAGGACGCCGGTGAGGACCACGCACTGCTTGCTGCCCGCCTTGAAGGTGGTGGCGGCCAGGTCCCGGGCCAGGACGTCGTTGCGGGTGTCGCAGCCGTTGTGGTCGACGTCGGACCAGGCCGGGCCAAATTCCTCGCGGCTGTAGCCGGTCTTGGGCGCGCGGCCCTTGATCGGCAGGGCTTCGAGCTGGTGGCGTGCGGCGGCGCTGCTTTCGGCGGAGCCGGGCGGGCGCACCTGGGCTGGCGCCGCGCCGAGGGCGCCGCAGCCGGCGGCCGTGAGCAGGAGCGCCACGGCGGCGGCCAGACGGGGGAACGTGCGGACGGAACGGGGCAATTCAAACTCCAACAACGGGTGCGACGGGTCTCGGCGGGCTCGACCACCGGAAACGGGGAAACGGCCCCTGACAGGTTACCGGTGCGGGCTGACGTCAGGGATGACCGGGTTTCGCCGGCGGGCGCGGGAGGTCTCGGCTCCGCTCGACCAGCGGGACTCGACCAGCGGCGTTATCGGGCGGCGAGGACCTGGGCCACGGCGTCGCGCTCGCCCTGGGTGCCCCAGAGTCCGTACGTGGCCTTGACCGCGCCGGGCAGTGCTGGGTTAGGCTGTGCGGCTAACGGCAACACGTGCATCTACCGAACAGAGGTCTGGTCATGATCCGTGCAAATGAGGCAAGAGGCGTGCGGTTCGTCCTTTCGGCACTGGTCCTGTTTGCCCTGATCTGGGCCGGAGCGGGCCCGCTTCAGGCCGCCACGAAGACGCCAACTCCCGTGGGCAACGACGTGTCCTGGCCGCAATGCGGAAAGGCTTTGCCGAAGGGACAGGCGTTTGGCATTGTCGGAGTCAACAACGGCCTCGCGAACACCACCAACCCGTGTCTTGCCAGCCAATTGACCTGGGCGCAAGGGTCCAAGGGGGGCACCACGCAACCCAAGGTCGCCCTGTACGTGAACACGGCAAATCCGGAACTCGCCGGCTCCTGGTGGCCCTCGAACAATGTCTATGGCGGGTCCACCGTCAGCAACCCCTACGGAGTCTGCGACCACACGGCCACACCCGCGTGTGCGTATATGTACGGCTACGCCAAGGCCTACGATGACGCAAACATTCGCGGCGTCACCGCGCCTTCAGCATACGTGTGGTGGCTGGATGTCGAGATAGCCAATAGTTGGTCCACCAACAAGACCGCGAACACCGCCGACCTTGAAGGCATGACCGCCTATTTCCGCAGTATCGGCGCAGACGTCGGCCTGTACGCCACGACTTACCAGTGGGGAGCTATCGTCGAAACAGTTGGGGCTGGAAGCAACCTCTACAGCCTCAAGAGCTGGATCCCCGGTGCGATGACATTGGGGCAGGCCAAAACAAACTGTTCCTCCTCACCTCTGCCGCCCGGCGGGAAAGTCACGTTGACTCAATACGTCTCTGGCTCACTCGACTACGACTACTCCTGCATCTAGGGTGCCAGCCCGGCCTGCAGCGGGCGGACGCTGGAATCGTGTCGCCACGGGCCCGGCCGCCGGGGTTCCGGTGATTGAGCGGAGCTTGCGGAGCTGAAATCCGGTGGGCCGGGCGTGTCCCCGGGTTTCGCCGTCGCGTACCGGAGGTCTCGGTCCCCAGCCGCTCCCACAGCTCGCAAGCTCGCTGCGGGCCCCTCGCGGCAGTGGGCCCCTCACTCGACCAGCGGGGGTGGTGGAGGTCTGACAGGCTCGAGCAGCGGCGGTGTGCCGTCATCGGGAGTAAACGACACGCCGGGGCGGACCGGACTGTCGGCATGCGGACGGATTTGACTGGTATAGGCGGCCACGGTCTAATGAATTTGGCCGAGATTTGGGTTACATGCGGCCGGGATGAGGATCGCATGTAGAGCGCCAGCAAACTGCCAGCCGTTGGCGTGGGTTGTTTGAATGCCGCTTCCGTGAGGCCCGCCACAGCCGCCGCGCACCCGCAAGGAACTTCCCTGCACCCCGAAGGTGGCATCTTTGCCTTGAGAAGGTAGGACGTGGAATATATGTGATTTTGCGCACAGCACGGACCTGCAGCCCAGCACCACGACAACGCACCACAGGATTCAACCGGCCGCAGGCAACCGATTGCCCGGGCCAAGGATAGGACACCAATGAGCCACGAGACGCCCATGCAGCGGCTGGACGGAATTGCCCTGTGGGATGGAACTGCCGCGCGCGGTGCCGGTTCCATCAGCTGGCAGGACGGCACCATTGTGGAGGTGGCCGAGGGGCCGGCCGACGCAGCCGGCGCCATGGCCGAGTACAGCATCATTCCGGGCCTGGTGGACACCCATGTCCACTTAGGCGGCTACGCCGGCAAGGGGTCAGTGGACTGGGTTTCCTGGCCGCTGATCACCCCGGGCGAGGAGCGTGCCCTGCACATCGCCGCCAACGCCCAGCGGGCCGCCCGCGCCGGTGTCACCACGCTGCGCGACCTGGCCGGCGACAAGCACCAGCTGGCCGTCAGCCGCGCGTTCGAGTCCGGCGTGCTGGAGGGCCCGCGCGTGCTGGTGCACGGCCAGGTGGGCATGACCGCCGGCCACGGCGACCTCTTCACGCCCCCGCACTACCCGCACCGCGAGCCCGTGGCCGACAGCCCCGACGAGTGCCGCAAGCTGGTGCGCCAGTGGGCCCGCCAGGGTGCGCACGGCGTGAAGATCTACACCAGCGGCGGCGTGCTCTCCATGGGCGACAAGGTGGGCTGGCGCAACCAGACCAACGAGGAAATCGCCACCACCGTGGACGAGGCGCACGCGCTGGGCATGCCGGTGGCCGCCCACACGCACTCCACCGAGGGCGTGGACATCGCACTGGCCCAGGGTGCCGATTCGCTGGAGCACGGCACCGGCATCGTTGCCAAGCACTGGCCCACGCTGGTGGAGCGCAACATCCCGGTGGCACCCACCCTGCTGATCAACGACGCCATCGCCGACGGCCGGATCAAGATCTCCGCCGAGGCCCAGGAAAAGGCCAAGTCCGTGGTTGAGGAGCGCAACAAGAACTTCGACGGCGCCGGCGCCGCGGGAGTCCGCTTTGTGCTGGGCACCGACGCCAACGGCTTCATGGTGGCCTTCGGCGACCAGATGGAAGAGGTCCGCCTGATGGCGGCCATGTTCGAGTGGACCCCGGCCCGCGCCCTGGTCTCCGCCACCTCCGACGCGGCCGACGCCGTCGGACTGGGGGACACCGTGGGCCAGCTGAAGGCCGGCTTCGGCGCCGACTTCATCGTGATCAAGGGCCGCCCCTGGGAGAACATCGCCGATCTGCGCATCGAGAACATTGCCGCCGTCGTCTCCCGCGGCCGCGTCATCGCCGGCTCCCTGCCGGTTTAACACACCCCCTGTTCCCCTCCGTTCACCACCTAGAAGGACCATTGTGAGCATTCTGAAGAACCGCACCCTGCGAGCCGGGGCCACGGCCCTGGCCGCGCTCCTGGCCGGCGGCGCGCTGGCCTCCTGCTCCGCGGGCGAGCCCGCCGGCGCCGGTGCCCCGGCCGAGAAGGTTGTCTTTGCCATCAAGGAGGATCCGGGCTGCATGGATCCGCAGCAGGTCACCCTGACGACGGCGCTGAACGTCAGCCGCCAGCTGACCGACTCGCTGCTGGACCAGGACCCGGCCACCGGCGAGCTCAAGCCTTGGCTGGCCAAGCGCTGGGAGTCCAACGCCGACCTGACCAAGTTCACCTTCACCCTGCGCGACGGCGTGACCTTCTCCGACGGCACCGCCCTGACCGCCGACGTCGTCAAGGCCAACCTGGATGCGCTGTTCGCCCTGGGCGCCAAGGCCTCGCTGGCCTCGCAGCTGCTGGCCGGCTACACCGGCACCGAGGTGGCCGATGCGTCCACCTTCAGCGTGGACTTCTCCGCCCCGAACGCCCAGTTCCTGCAGGGCACCTCCACCACCACGCTGGGCATGCTGGCCCAGTCGACGACGGCGGCCACCGCCGAGGAGCGCTGCCAGACGGTCATCGGCTCCGGCGCCTTTGTGCTGGATTCCTACACCAAGAACGATTCCGTGGAGATCTCCAAGCGCGCCGGCTACAACTGGGGCTCCGAGCTGCGCAAGCACAGCGGCGAGGCCTTGACGGCCCACGTCTCCTTCCCGGTGATCACCGAGAACAGCGTGCGCACCGGCGGCCTGGCCTCCGGCGAGTTCGACGTCATCCAGGACCTGCCCTACGCGGACGAGGCCCGGTTCACCACCGACGCCTACCACGTCTACGCCGCCGCCAACCCGGGCATCCCGAACTCCCTGGTGGCCAACACCGCCAAGGGCGTGCTGGCCGACACCGCCGTGCGCCAGGCCATCATGATGGGCCTGGACCGGACCGAGATCAACACCCTGGCCGGCTCCACCAGCGGCAAGGCCCCCACCAGCGCCCTGACCTCCTCCACAGGCGGCTACGCCAGCCAGGCCGTGGCCATGAAGTTCAACGCCGACGGCGCCAAGGCCAAGCTGGAGGCCGACGGCTGGACTCTGGGAAGCGATGGCATCTACGCCAAGGACGGGGCGAAGCTGACCGTCACCGTCACCGCGTTCTACGCCCAGGATGTGCTCGAGGCCGCCCAGATGCAGCTGAAGAAGATCGGCGTGGACCTGCAGCTGAAGATGGTCACCGCCGGCGACTTCTTCGGTGCCGTGGCCAAGAAGGACTACGAGTTCCTCGGTGCCGCGCTGACCCGCACCGACCCCGACGTGCTGCGCGTGGCCCTCTCCGCCAAGTCCAAGGCCGCCTGGGGCGTCATCGCCGATCCCGAGCTGGAATCCCTGCTGGCCGAGCAGGCCTCCATAGCCGACGCCGGCAAGCGTGCCGACGTCGTCGCCAAGATCCAGGCCCGCGTCATCGACCAGGCCTACGTGATCCCGACGCTGGAGACGGTGCAGCTGCACGCCTCCGCCGCCAAGGTCACGGGCATCGAGTTTGACTCCGCCTCGCGGGTCAACCTGTTCGACATGGCCGCCAAGTAAGCACTTTGGCGTTTCCCTTCGCCAAGCACCTTCCCTAAGGACAAGACATGGAATCAGCAGGAGCGTCGCCCGCCAGCCGGGCCAGATCGGCCCTGGCATATGTGGCACCCAAGGTGCTGCAGTTCGTCTTCGTGATCTGGGCAACGTACACGTTGACGTTCCTGCTGATCCATTTCCTGCCCGGCGACCCGGTGCTGGCGGCACTGTCCCTCAAGGGCGGTGACGCCACCACCACGGACCCCGCGGCCCTGCACAAGCTGCGGGTCCAGTACGGGCTGGACGGGTCCCTGGTTGAGCAGTACGTCCGCCACCTGGGCGGAGTGCTCACCGGGGACCTGGGCGTGTCCATCTCCACCGGCCAGCAGGTCTCCACGATGATCGCCCGGGTTCTCCCACACAGCGCCTCCATCGCGGCGCTGGCGCTGGTGATCGGCATCGCGCTGGCCGTCGTCGTCACCTACCTGGCCTTCCTCACCCGCTCCACCTGGCTGCGCCAGACGCTGCTGCAGATCCCGCCGCTGGGCGTGGCCATTCCGGCCTTCCTGACCGGTCTGGTGTTCATCGGCATATTCTCCTTCGGACTGGGCTGGTTCCCGTCCTCGGGCACGCGCAGCCCGCTGAGCGTGTGGCTGCCGTCCATCACACTGGCCCTGCCGGTGGGCGCCATCTTCTTCCAGGTGTTCTCCGCGGCCGTCTTTGAGGCCGCCGGCGGCGCCTACGTCTTCACCGCCGTGGCCAAGGGGCTGTCCCCGCGGGCCATCTTCACCCGGCACGTGCTGCGCAACTCGCTGCTGGCCTCCATCACCATCTTGGGCCTGCAGATCGGCTACCTGGCCGGCGGCACCGCCGTCGTCGAGACGGTCTTCTCCCGCGACGGCATTGGCCGCATGACCGTCAACGCCGTGCTCTCCCGCGACGTCAACGTGATCACCGGCGTGGTGATCGTGGTGGCGGTGGTCTACTCGCTGGTGAACCTCGTGGTGGACATCCTCTACGGCCTGATCGACCCGCGCACCCGCCCCGCACTGGGCCGCGCCAAGGCGCTTTCGCCGACGCCGGCGCCGTCGGACCCGCCGTCCACCCCTGCCTCCGCGGACGCGACCGCCGAAAGGACCGAAGCATGAGCGCGCTGAAGAAACCCGGGCTGCTGCTGGCCGCCCTGATCCTGCTGCTGGCCCTGCTGGCCGTGGCGTTCCCGTCGCTGCTCGCCACGCACAGCCCGCTCGACGGCGTACCCGCCGAGAAGCTGCTGGGCCCCAGCGCCCGGCACTGGTTCGGCACCGACCACCTGGGCCGCGACCTCTACTCGCGCGTCATTTACGGCGCCCGGCTCTCCGTGGCCGCGGCCGCCCTGGCGGTGCTGATCGGCGTGCTGGTGGGTGCCGCCGTCGGACTGGTGGCCGGCGCCATTGGCGGCGTCGTGGACTTTGCCATCATGCGCGTCATCGACGTGCTGATCGCCGTCCCCGGCATCCTGCTGGCCCTGATCGTGGTGGCCACGCTGGGCTTCGGCCCCTGGTCCGTGGCCCTCGGTGTGGCCCTGGGCGCCGCCGGTGCATTTGCCCGCGTGATGCGCTCGCAGGTGCTGCGCGTGCGCAACGAGGAATACGTCGAAGCCGCCGGCGCCCTGGGCGTGCGCCGCGGGACGGTCCTGCTGACCCACGTGCTGCCCAACGCCGCCCGCCCGGTCATCTCCATGGCCGCGCTGGAGCTGGGCACGGCCATCTTGTCCGTCTCCGCGCTGAGCTTCCTGGGCTTCGGCCCGCAGCCGCCGGCCCCGGAATGGGGGTCCCTGGTGGCCTCCGGCCGTGAGTTCGTGGCCACCTCGCTGTGGCTGAGTGTGCTGCCCGGTGCCGTGATTGTTGCAGTGGTGCTCTCCGTCAACCGCGTTGCCCACCAGCTAGGAGCCTCCAAGTGAGCCAGACCCCCTCGCCGTCCACCGCCTCCGGCTCTGACATCACCGGCGCGCCGTTGCTGGACGTCGCCGGCCTGCATATCGACTACGTCACCGGCGGGGAGACCTTCTCCGCCGTGCGCGGCGTCAGCTTCACCGTCCCGCGCGGCGGCATTGTGGCCATCGTGGGCGAGTCCGGCTCCGGCAAGAGCACCATCTCCGCCTCGCTGATCCGCCGCCTGTCCACGGGCGGCCGCATCGAGTTTGGCGGCAAGGACCTGGCGTCCGCCGGGGAACGTTTCCTGCGCTCCATCCGTGGCGCCCGGATCGGCTTTGTGCCGCAGGACCCCAGCAACTCGCTGAACCCGCTGATGAAGGTGGGGGAGCAGATTGCCGAGCCGCTGCGCCTGCACCTGAAGCTGAGCACGACGGCGGCTGCCGCACGGGCCGTCGAGATCCTCGCCGAGGTGGGCATCCCGGACCCCGGCGCCCGCGCCCAGCAGTACCCGCACCAGCTCTCCGGCGGACAGCGCCAGCGCGTGCTGATCGGCATGGCCTGGGCCTGCAACCCGGAACTGGTCATCGCGGACGAGCCCACCAGCGCCCTGGATGTCACGGTCCAGGCGCAGGTGCTGGACCGGATGGAGCGGCTGGCCAAGGAGCGCAACACCGCCGTCCTGCTGGTCACCCACGACCTCGCCGTCGCCGCGGACCGGGCCGACCGGATCATCGTCATGCAAGCCGGGCGCATCGTGGAGCAGGGCGATGCCCGCGAGGTGCTGGCCAACCCCACGCACGAGTACACCCAGCGCCTGGTGGCAGCGGCGCCCGGGCTGAATAGCGCCCGGCTGGCACCGCGCCCGATCGCGGCGGCCGGTTCCCTGGGCAGCAGCCTGTTCGCCGCGCGCCCGGAGTCCTCTGCCCGCGCTTCTCGCGCAGCCGCGCCGTCGTCGAACATCCTCGAGGCCCGGGACCTGGTCAAGACGTTCACGCTGCGCACCCCGGGCGCACCCGCCAGCACGCTCACCGCCGTCGGCGACGTCTCCTTCGCCGTGCCGCGCGGGCAGACGGTCTCCATTGTGGGCGAGTCCGGCTCGGGCAAGACGACGGCGGCGCGGATCGCCGCCCGGATTGCCGGCGCCGATTCCGGCACCGTGCACTTCGACGGCGAGAACATCACCTCGCTCACGGGCGAGAAGCTCCGCCAGCTGCGCCGCAGGATCCAGGTGGTCTACCAAAACCCGTTCGGCTCGCTGGACCCGCGGATGTCGATCGAGCGGATCATCACCGAGCCGCTGCGCGCCTTCAAGATCGGCGGCCGCGCCGCGCAGGCCGCCGCCGCGCGCGAGCTGCTGGACTGCGTGCAGCTGGCCCCGGAGCTGGCCAAGCGCCGTCCCGGCCAGCTCTCCGGCGGGCAGCGCCAGCGCGTGGCCATCGCCCGCGCCCTGGCCCTGGGCCCGGAGATGATTGTGCTGGACGAGCCGGTGTCGGCACTGGACGTCTCCGTGCAGGAGGCGATCCTGCAGCTGCTGGTGGACCTGCAGGCGCAGTTCAACCTCAGCTACCTGTTCATCTCGCACGACCTCGGCGTGATCCGGCAGGTCTCGGACCAGATTGTGGTGATGCGCTTCGGCACGGTGCTCGAATCCGGCCCCGCGGCCGAGGTGCTGAACAACCCGCAGCAGGACTACACCCGTGAGCTGCTGGCCTCCATCCCCGGCCAGCTGGCGGTGCGCTGATGTTCCTTACCGTGCCCGGGCTGGGGCGGCCTTACGGGGCGTACAGCCACCTGGCCGAGGTCAACGGGATGGTTTACTCCTCCGGGATCGGGCCGATGGATCCGGCCACGGGCACGGTGCCCGAGGGCATCACGGCCCAGGCCGAGGCCGCGGTGGACAACCTCGAAACCGGGCTGGCCGCCGTCGGGCTCACGCTGCGCGACGTCGTGAAGGTGACGGTGGTCATCGAGGACTTTGCCGCCAACTTTGCCGCGGTGAACGAGGTCTACGCCCGCCGATTCCCGCAGCCGTACCCGGTGCGCACCGTGCTGGGCGCGGCGCTGCCGGGCCCGCTGGTGGCCATGGACATCATGGCAGCCCGGCCCGCTCCCTGACGGCCGGCGCCTGGGTCTCCAGCAACCGCCGACGCCGAATCCCGTCCGGGATGCAGTCGTGGTCATGTCATAGACGGGAATCCACGTCCTGACTGCAGTTGTTCGTCCTGGACGGGGGTCTCGACGAGCTCGACCACCGGCTTGACCCCGTCCACGATTCCGGCAACGTCCTTCGACTGTGAGACAACAGGGAAGAAGGCGTCTTGCGGACAATATCCGGGAAATCTCCCTATTCTTGCCCTCCTGTTTATACATTGTGGGTGAGGGCTATCGGGAGGACGAACGTGACACATATCGGCATCGTGGCCGAGTCGGGCCACGAGACAAGGGTGGCCGCCACGCCGGCCACCGTCAGGGCGCTCGCGGCGTTGGGCTACGACGTCGTCGTCGAGAAGGGCGCAGGAGATGCTGCGTCCTTCCCTGACCACGCATACACCGACGCCGGCGCACGGATTGTTGGCGCCGACGAGGCGTGGAGAAGCGAAGTGGTGCTAAAGATCAATCCGCCCACTGAGGAAGAGATCGGCCGCCTGGCAGACGGCGCAACCCTCATTGGCATGCTGAGCCCGGCGCTGCGGCCTGACCTGGTGGAGGCACTGGCGGCGCGGCCGATCACGGCGCTTGCCCTGGACGCTGTACCGCGCATCTCGCGGGCACAGTCGATGGACGTCCTGAGCTCCATGGCGAACATCGCCGGCTACCGGGCTGTCATCGAGGCAGCACACGAATTCGGCCGGTTCTTCACGGGGCAGGTGACAGCGGCGGGCAAGGTTCCGCCGGCGAAAGTCCTGGTCGCCGGGGCCGGCGTCGCCGGCCTGGCCGCGATCGGGGCAGCGAGCAGTCTGGGCGCCATCGTGCGCGCCACGGATCCGCGGCCGGAGGTGGCCGACCAGGTGAAGTCCATCGGTGGGGTGTACCTCAAGGTCGAGGTCGACGAGGCCATGACGTCCACGGACGGGTATGCCAAGGCCACCAGCGAGGCCTACAACCGGCGCGCCGCGGAGATCTACTCCGAACAGGCCCGCGACGTCGACATCATCATCACGACGGCCCTCATTCCAGGGCGTCCCGCACCGAGGCTGCTTACGGCCGAGGACGTGGCCTCCATGATGCCGGGCAGCGTCATCGTGGACATGGCCGCCGGCCAGGGCGGCAACGTGGAGGGCTCGGTCGCCGGCGAACGTGTGGTCACGGACAACGGCGTCGTGATCCTGGGCTACACCGACCTCCCGGGGCGGCTGCCGGCGCAGGCCTCGCAGCTGTATGGGACCAATCTGCTGAACCTGCTCAAGCTCCTCACGAAGGAGAAGGATGGCCAGCTGAGAATCGACTTCGACGACGTCGTGCAGCGGTCGGTGACGGTGGTGCGCGATGGTGTGAAGACCTGGCCCCCGCCACCCGTCCAGGTTTCCGCCGCACCTGCGGTGCGCACTGATGCCAGCGCGAAGACGCCGGCTCTCCGGACGGAGAAGGGCAAGGGCCTCGGCCCTGTCGGCAAGGTCGCGCTCATTGCGGTGGGCATTGCGGTTCTTTTTGGCATCAATGCGGTCGCCCCCGCCCCGCTGCCGCAGCATTTCACGGTGCTGGTGCTGTCCATCGTTGTCGGATTCTACGTCATCGGGAAAGTGCATCATGCCCTGCACACCCCGCTGATGTCCGTCACCAACGCCATCTCGGGAATCATCGTCGTCGGTGCGCTGCTGCAGGTCACCTCGGACAACCTCGTCGTGCAGATCATCGCGGCCGTTGCGATCCTGCTGGCCAGCATCAACATCTTCGGCGGCTTCGCCGTCACGCGGCGCATGCTCGCGATGTTCTCCAAGGGAGATAAACCAAATGGCTGACCGCCGTACGCGAAGTGGTTGGACATCAAACGAGGAGCCCAACTGTGCCTGATTCCGTCGCCGGTCCTTTGAGCGCAGCGTCCATCGCTGGGGCCGCCTACATTGTCGCCGCCCTGATGTTCATCCTCAGCCTTGCCGGCTTGAGCCAGCATGAGAAGGCCCGTGCGGGCGTTCTCTACGGCATTTCGGGCATGGCGCTTGCGTTGGCAGCCACCTTCTGGCTGACCGTTCAGGACGCGTGGGGGTCGGAGCCGGGCCGCGCGGGCCTTCTCGTGCTCGTGATAGCGGTTTTGGTCGGCGGCGCCATCGGATTGTGGCGTGCCCGCGTGGTGCAAATGACCGGGATACCCGAGCTGATCGCCCTGCTGCACAGCTTCGTTGGCCTCGCCGCAGTGCTCGTCGGCTGGAACGGCCATCTGGCTGCCCCCGATCTGTCCGGGTCGCTTCTGGCGGTGCATCACGCCGAGGTATTCATCGGTGTTTTCATCGGAGCGGTGACCTTCACCGGCTCGATCGTCGCGTTCCTGAAGCTCTCGGCCCGGATGAAGTCATCGCCGCTCATGCTGCCCGGAAAGAATGCCATCAACCTCGGCGCCCTTGCCGCGTTCGTGGCGCTCACGGTCTGGTACGTCAATGACTCTGCGCTGTGGCTGCTGGTAGTTGTCACCATTCTTGCCCTCGGACTGGGCTGGCACCTGGTGGCCTCCATCGGCGGCGGTGACATGCCCGTCGTCGTTTCCATGCTCAACAGCTACTCCGGCTGGGCCGCTGCAGCGGCGGGATTCCTTTTGAACAACGACCTCCTCATCATCACAGGTGCCCTGGTCGGCTCGTCGGGCGCCTACTTGTCCTACATCATGTGCAAGGCCATGAATCGTTCCTTCCTTGCCGTGATTGCCGGTGGATTCGGCATCGCGGCACCCACCGGAGGGGACGCCGACTACGGTGAGCATCAGGAAATTTCGGCCCAGGCAACCGCCGAGCTGCTTTCAAGAGCCTCCAGCGTCGTCATTACCCCGGGCTACGGAATGGCGGTGGCCCAGGCCCAGTACCCCGTCGCTGAACTCGCGCATAGGCTGCGGGAGCGGGGGGTGGATGTCCGGTTCGGCATCCACCCGGTCGCTGGCCGATTGCCGGGCCACATGAACGTGCTCCTCGCCGAGGCAAAAGTCCCCTACGACATTGTGCTGGAGATGGACGAGATCAACGACGACCTTGGCAAGACGTCAGTGGTCCTGGTGATCGGGGCCAACGACACCGTCAACCCCGCCGCTGCCGAGGACCCCAGCAGCCCCATCGCCGGCATGCCGGTGCTCCGTGTCTGGGAAGCCGAAAACGTTGTGGTGTTCAAGAGGTCCATGGCCGCCGGTTACGCCGGCGTGCAGAACCCATTGTTTTACCGGGAGAACGCTCAGATGCTCTTCGGCGACGCCAAACAGCGGGTCGAGGACATCCTCCGCGCGTTGTAGCGTCATCGGAGGAGGCCTCGGATGTGCCTCGGCCATTGGTCCGAGACACATCCGTTGGCCGGCACCCTGGCTCTTGGGCAGCCCCGGCGGATTGAGCTCGGACTTCTGGACCGCCTCGGTGGAGAGCCCCCAGCGGTCCAGGATCTTGGCATAGCTGCCGTCCTGGATCAGGTGGTTCAGCCCGGCCTGGGCCGCCGCGGCCAGGCCGTTGCCCTTCTTGGAGGTGGCCGCGATGCTGGCCTTCAGCGGCCAGCCGCCGTCGACCAGGCCCACCAGCTTGGTCGTCGCATCCGTGTCGGCCTTGTAGGCCGACGTCGCGTTGGGCCCGAAGGTCAGGTCCGCCCGGCCGGACTGCAGGGCCAGCGTGGAGGCGGAATCGTCGTCGTAGTACTGGAATTCAACGGGTGCCAAGCCGTTCTTCTTGTTTTCCTTGTCCCATGCCAGCAAGATGGCCTCCTGGTTGGTCCCCGAGCCGACAATGACCTTCTTGCCGGCGACATCCTTGGCGGACTCCACCGTGGTGATGCGCCCGAGGCCGCCCCCGAGGCAGCCCCCGAAGCCGCCGCCGGGGCTGCTGCGGCATTGGCGCCTGCAGCGGCGCCGGGATCGGAGCAGGCCGCCAGGCCAAGAAGTGTGACGGCTGTCAGGGCCGCGCTGATGCCTGGTTTGAAGCTGTTTCGAGCCATGGTGTCCTCCGCTAAGTGGCTGCAAGTGATGTGGTGCCAGCAACTATCCGTGAGACCCCCAACCCGGCAAAAGCCCGCGACACCGGCGGATACACGGGGTAACAGCGCTTAGTGAACGGCCTTCTTCATTACGCCGCATTCCTGTTTGGTGACCCGTG
Source organism: Pseudarthrobacter sp. P1 (assembly GCF_050156935.1). NCBI lineage: Bacteria > Bacillati > Actinomycetota > Actinomycetes > Micrococcales > Micrococcaceae > Pseudarthrobacter > Pseudarthrobacter sp. P1. Next base: position 3,080,640 of record NZ_CP189584.1, read on the forward strand.
TTGAGCCGTGTGGCCCCGCATTTCGGCATCGCTTGAGGCAGGCACGCAGGGGTGGTTGTGTGGCATCACAGCGTCGAAAGGACTCGCCATGACAACCACCCCACGTTTCCCACTCCGGAGAGGCTCCGCAGCGTCCTGGGCCACTTTGCCACCGGGCTGACCGTCATCACCGCGGCCACCGCCACCGGCCCTGTCGGATTCACCTGCCAATCATTCGCGTCGTTGTCGCTGGAGCCGGCCCTGGTCTCCTTCAGCCCGGCCCGGACGTGGTCCACGTGGCCGCTGTTGCGCGATGCGGGCACCTTTACCGTCAACATCCTGCCCGCCGGGCACCAGCACCTGTCCGGACAGTTTGCCCGCTCCGGCACCGACAAGTTTGCCGGCGTCGGCTACACCGCCTCGCCCCTGGGAAATCCCGTGCTGGATGCGGCGCTGGCCTGGGTGGACTGCACCTTCGACCGCGAGTACGACGGCGGCGACCACACCATCGTGGTGGCGGCGGTGCGGGCACTGGAGGCGCGCGGCGATGCCGGGCCGCTGCTCTTCTTCAAGGGTGGCTGCGTCCACGTGCAGCCCGCCGCCGAACTGCTGGGCAGCGTGGCATGAGGGTGCTCGGACAGCCCTGACCCTTCATCTGTGCAACAGCAGATGCTCGAATAATCGGTCATTGGAGCATCTACTGTTGCACAGATTCTGGTTTGGGCGGGCCGGGAAGGGCTGGCATCGGGAGGCGCTGCCGTCCCGTCAGAGGGCGCCCGTCAGTAGACTTGTCCAATGACTTTTTCAGCAATTCCCGGGGCCTCGGACGCCCCCGCGCCCGCGATGCTGCCCAAGGCGGAACTCCACCTGCACATTGAAGGCACACTGGAGCCGGAGCTGATCTTTGCCCTGGCGCAGCGCAACGGCATCGAGCTGCCCTACGCGGACCTGGCCGAGCTGCGCGCCCGGTACGAATTCACCGACCTGCAGTCCTTCCTGGACCTGTACTACGCCAACATGGCGGTGCTGCGGACGGAAGAGGACTTCGCGGACATGACTCGGGCCTACCTGCGCCGGGCCGCGGCCGCCGGGGTGCGGCATGCGGAAATCATGATGGACCCGCAGGCCCACGTGGCCCGTGGCGTGCCGCTGGCCACCGCCATCAACGGCGTCGCCTCCGCGCTGGCCGCCAGCGAGGCCGAGTTTGGCATCTCCACCGGACTGATCGCCGCGTTCCTGCGGGACCTCTCGGAGGAATCGGCGCTGTCCGTGCTGGAGGAACTGCTGGGCATGGATGCGCCCATCATCGGGATCGGACTGGACTCGGCCGAGGTGGGGAACCCGCCGTCGAAGTTTGTCCGCCTCTACGACCGTGCCCGGGCGGCCGGCCTGCGCCTGATCGCCCACGCCGGCGAGGAGGGCCCGGCCAGCTACGTCACCGACGCGCTGGACCTGCTCGGCGTCGAGCGGATCGACCACGGCATCCGCTGCATGGAGGACACCGCACTGGTGTCCCGGATGTCCGCGGAGCAGGTGCCGCTGACGGTGTGCCCGCTGTCCAATGTGCGCCTGCGGGCCGTTGACACGCTGGCGGACCACCCGCTGCCGGCCATGCTCGCCGCCGGGCTCAACGTGTGCGTGAACTCGGACGATCCGGCGTACTTTGGCGGCCACGTGGACGACAATTTCGCCCAGCTGGAGGCTGTTTTCGGTTTTGGCACAGCTGAGCTGGAACGGTTGGCGGGGAATTCCATCCGCTCATCCTTCATTGGCCTTGAGCGGCGGACGGCCCTGCTGGCCGAGCTGGCGGAGTGGGTGCGGGCGCGGGATTAGCTGCCCGCTGGGCTGTAGTCATGGGTGAGCGTGGCCGGCGGCGGGCCCTGGAGCATTTCCGGCGTGAGCCCGTGGGTGTCCACCAGGTTCTCCCTGAACCAGACGTCGAAGGGGTCATCGGACTGCGCAAGCGTGGTGAAGGCGGCGCCAAGATCGTCCGCCTCGTGGAAGAGACAGACGAAGTCCCCCTCCGATGTCTGCGTGAGCGAGGCCACCTCGCGGGTGAAGCCGAGGCGCGCGCGTGAGCGCTGGTACTCCTCGAGCCGGGGCCCGTACATCTCTTCGGTGAAGGCCCGCCAGGTGTCGAGTTTCCCCGGCAGGATCGGTGCGAACCAGGTAATGGAAGCCATGACTCTCCCCTTTCAAAGAGCGAGTGACATTTTCAGGCTACGGCGCACCTGTTGGGCCGTACCTGGCCCCGATTGGCGGACGGCCCTGCTGTTCCGCCGCTGGTCGACCGAGCGGGGAACGAGCGCGTGGAGACCCGGGCGCGACGGGCACCCGGATCTCCGTGCGGGCGTGGGGTCTGGCAAGTTCGACCACCGGGGCGGGGTCAGTCCGGGGCGTCGGCCCAGCCGAGGTTTCGGGCCATGCGCTGGAGCACGTCCAGGGTGGCCTCGTATTCATCCTGCGGAATGCCTTGGACAACCTGTTCGCGGTTCCGGCGCACGACTTCCCCGATGGACGCCAGACTAGCGTGCCCGTGCGGGGTGAGGGCGTAGCTGTCGTCGCCGGTCTCGATCCACCCGCTCTCAACCAGCTCGGCCATCTGCTCCGACGCCAGGGGATCCCCGGGTTCGTCGTGGAAGGGCTTGAGCGCCTCGTCAATGTCGGTGCTGGTGCGCGGGGTGTCGGCCAGCAAGTTCATGATCTGCCACTGCCGGCGGGTAATGCCGTGCTCTTCCACGGTGGCCTCGAACTGCGCGCTGATCAACGAGTCCACCAGCTTGAGCCAGAATCCGATGGGGCGTTCCGTTGGCATGGTCCTCCCTCGATGGATGGTGCCGTGCGCTCCGCGGAGCGGAGTTGGAATGACTCTAGCCCGGGTGGTGCCGGGCCGGTAGGGGCGGCGCCGCATCCACGCCGTCGGGCCCTCCGGCAGGTGCCCGTGGTCCACCGGTAGGCTGGAGCACCTGCCGGGTGTCCGGCGGTCCGCGATGGTGCGGGTCCACAGGCAAGGAACGGAGCTGTCGATGGTTGATCCGGCATTCGAGGCGGCGTTCGCGGCCGCACAGGAGAGCCTGGCCGAGGGCGGCATCCCGATCGGCGCGGCGCTGGCCCGCGGCGGCGACATCATCGCCACCGGCCACAACGAGCGGGTCCAGCACGGGGATCCGATTGCACACGGGGAGATGTCCGCGCTGCGCGCCGCCGGGCGCCAGCACAGCTACCGGGACACCACCCTGTACACGACGCTGGCCCCCTGCGCGATGTGCACAGGGACGATCATCCAGTTCAAGATCCCGCGGGTGGTGGTGGGCGAGGCAAGGACCTTCCCCGGCGAATTCGACCTGCTGCGCTCCCGGGGCGTGGAGGTGGTGGTGCTCGACGACGAGCGCTGCGTGGAGATGATGCGCGCGTTCCAGCGGGACCACGCCGAGCTGTGGGCCGAGGACATCGCCGAATAGCAGCCGAATAGCAGCCGCCGGGGCCAACGTTTGGCCGCCGGGCGTTACTTGGCCGGGTTCGGGACAAAGGTGTGCCCGAGCGCCGTCGAGAGCCCGACGAAGATGCGCGTGGCCGGGGACGAGCACGGGATGTCGGTCGGGTTGTCGGTGAGCGTGGACGACTCGGAGCAATCGCCGGAGGGAATGTCGCTGTTGACCAGCACGACAACGGAGGTGTCCGACGTCGTGTCGTAGTAGACAGCGGTGTTGAAGCCGGGCAGTTCGCCGGTGTGGCCCACCCATCCGCCCACACAGCCCAGGGCGAACCCGTAGCCCGCCGGGGCGGGGAAGGACTCGAGCCGCTCGGTCTGGGTTGCCGCCGACAGCAGGCCCTGCCCCGTCCCCAGTGCCCGGTCGTAGACCAGCAGGTCCGCCAGGGTGGAGACCATGCCGCCGGCCGTCCAGCCAAAGGACGGGTTCCAATTGGTGGCGTCGGCCGGGTGCTCCGGCGTGCCGCTGCCCTGGAGCGTGTACCCCTGCGGATAAGGGTCTTCAAGGGCCGGCGAATCGCCGGGCCAGAAAGTGTTGGCCATGCCGAGCGGGGCCAGGATCTTCTGCTGGAGGACGTCCTGGACGGGCTGCCCGCTCACCTTTTCGACCACCTTGCCCAACAGGATGGTGTTCGTGTTCGAGTAGTTGAACTGCGCACCGGGGGCGAATACGGGGGATGCCGAGACGCCGTACGCGATCAGCTGGTCCGGGGTGAACACCGTCTCCGGATGCCCGAAGTAGATGTCCAGGAACGCCGGGGTGTAGTAGCTGGCAATGCCGCTGGTCATGTTGGCCAGCATCCGCAGGGTGATCGTGGTGCCGTTCGGGATGCCCGGGTAGTACTTGTCGATGGTGTCATCGAGCGAGAGCTTCCCGTCCTGGGCCAGCTGGAGGACCAAGGTGCCGGTGAACGTCTTGGTGACGGAGCCGATCCGCATGTGCAGGTCCGTGGCCATCGGTGACTTGATGGTGGGGTCGGCAAAACCGTACGAGCCGGTCCAGGTCCCTGCCGGTGTGCGCACCCCAACAATCGCACCGGGGGCGGCGGCCTCCTTGAAGGACGACTGCGCCGCGGCGTCGAGCGCGGACACCAGAGACGCCGGAAGCGCGGCACTTGCCGCTGCCGGATCCGCGGCGGCGCCGACCACTGTGGCCACGTCCGGGACGCACGCCGCAGCCGTGGGTGGCGCCGTCGAACTGGCGGCCGGAGCGGAGGCGGTTGGCGTGTTGGTGCCCGACGACGACGGGCCGCAGGCCGCCAGCAGCAGGCCGGCCGCCACCACCATGGCAAGAAGCTGGGAGTAGCGCATTCCGTTGGACTTCATCGCACCGGCCACGGTGGATCCCCTGTTCGTCGAACCGGACGCCGCGGAATACTCCGCCGGTGGGCTGGCTGGAAGGAGGCGCAAGCCAGCTCAGGCCAGTGTGTGCCCCGCCCCGGGGCCTGTCAACGGCCCCGGCCGCAGGTGGGGAGCGAGACCCGTGGCCGGGCATCCATGGCGCAGCTAACGCGGCCTTGACCGGCGGAAGCCCCCTGGATCTGCGCCATCGTTTGGGACAGCGGTTGAGGCCGGTGCCGTTAGCGGGCGACGGCGGCCAGCACCGGAGCGGCCTGCTCGGCGAGGAGGAACACGCCGAGCCCGAGCATGATGATCCCGCTGGCCAGCGTGACGCCGCGGGCGGCACCGGGCCGGGACCGCAGCAGCCGCCGGGAGGCAGCTGCCACCACGGAATAGACCAGCCCCGCCGTGGCCACAAAGACCAGGCCCAGGATGCCCGATTGGACGGGCACGGACAGGGTGGCGGCCGGCGTGATGAACTGCGGCAGCAGCGCCACGAACAGCAGCATGCCCTTGGGGTTGATGGAGCTGGTGGCCACGCCGCGCAGGTAGCTGGCCAGCCGCCCGCCCTGCTGCGAATCCCCGGTGGCAAAGCCGGCGCTGCGCCACGATTTTGCCGTGGTGAACCCGAGCCAGAGCAGGTAAAGGGCGCCGGCCACGGTGAGCCAGACGAGCACCTGGGGCATGGTGGCCACCAAGGCAGCGATGCCCACGGCCAGCAGGATGGTGTGGAGCAGGTAGCCGCTGCAGAGCCCGGCAATGGCGGGGACAAAGCTGCGCTTCCCGAGGCCCGCCGCAATGGAATACGCCCAATCCGGGCCGGGCGTCAGGGACAGCGTCATGGCGACGGCGAAAAAGCCGATGAGGGCCTGGGGTTCCACGGGTGCTCCTGGGCGGTGTTGTGTGTGGCGCCCGTGGTTTTCCCGGCCATCCTGCAAGCAAGCTTAGGGAAACAGTGGCGCGAAGTGCTGACCGATTTAAGCTCAAAATGGCACTGTGGCGATAAGATTTTGCTGTGATTGATGATCTTGATAGAGATATTTTGCGCCACCTCCAGCATGATGGCCGGATGACCGCGACGGCGCTCGCCGCCAAGGTGGGATTGACCGTGGCGCCCTGCCACCGGAGGCTGAAGGATCTGGAGGCCAACGCCGTGATCCGCGGCTACCTTGCGGACATCGATCCGGCGGCGGTGGGGCTGGGCTTTGAGGCGATTGTCTTTGTGACATTGAGCCGGGTGGACCAGGCCACACTGGAGGATTTCGAGGCCCAGGTGGCCGCAAATGTGCACATTGTCCAGGCGCAGCGCCTGTTCGGGGACCCCGACTACCTGCTCAAGGTGATTGCCGCCGACCTCTCGGCCTACCAGCGCTTCTACGACGGCGAGCTCTCCGCGCTGCCGGGCGTGCAGAAGCTGACCTCCACGCTGGTGATGAAGAACCTCAAGCCCGGGTCCGGGCTGCCGCTGTAGGCAGTCCGGACCACGGTCATCGACCGGGGCCGCTTGCGGCCGCGTGGAGATGCGGGCGTTTGGCCGCGGGAGGTCTTGGCTGCGCCCGGCCGGCGGGGGTTTCGGTGATTGAGCGGAGCCAAGAGAGGCAGCAGGGTTCCGTGACCGAGCCAAGCGAGGTTAGGGTGGCTGGCGAACGGGAGCCGAAATCCGGTGGGTCGGCGGCGCTGCGTCAGTCCCGCTGGTGGTCTCCGGTAGCGCCGTCGATCAGCTCGCGGAGAATGTCCACATGCCCGGCATGGCGGGCCGTTTCCTCGAGCATGTGGACGAGGACCCACCGCATGCTGACGGCCTGGCCGTCCCAGGACGCTCCGGTTTCCTCCAGCCCGGTCTCTAGAATCACCTGGTCCGCAGCGGCCCGGGCCCGGACGTAGAAGGCGAGCACATCCGCCGTCGAGGTTCCCGCCGGCACGCGCAGGTCCGCGTTTTCATCATTTTCGTCGAAGGGCAGCGGCTCCGTTTCGCGGCCAAATGTCTTGCAGAACCAGCCGTACTCGACGGCGGCCAGGTGCTGGAGCAGCCCCGGCAGATTGGTGCCCGGCGGCGTCATGGGCCGGCGCAGGCTCCCGTCCCCGCCGAAAGAGCAGATGGGGACAATGTTGGGGCGCGGGACTGTCCTGCCGTGCTCTTTCGCGGAGGGGCGGAGGGTGCTTCGGCGGCGAAGTTAGGGTGTGGTCAGTCCACATCTACCCGAAAGTGTTCTAGAGTGTCGTTTCATGAGAATTGCACTCTTCGCCACCTGCATTGTGGACGCGATGTACCCGCGGACGGCCCGGGCAACCGTGGCCATCCTGGAGCGGCTGGGGCACACTGTCGTCTTCCCCCAAGGGCAGGCCTGCTGCGGACAGATGCATGTCAACAGCGGCTACTTCAAGGAAGCCCTGCCGGTGGTGGCCAACCATGTGCGGGCCTTTGACACCGAGGACTACGACGTCGCCGTCGCGCCGTCGGGCTCTTGCGTGGCCAGCGTGAAGCACCAGCACGGCATGGTGGCCAGGCGCTGCGGCGAGGATGCGCTGGCGGCCCGGGCCGCCGTCGTCGGCGCCAAAACCTACGAGCTCTCCCAGCTCCTCACGGACGTTTTGGGCGTCACTGACGCGGCCGCCCAGCTGGGCTCGCATTTCCCGCACACCGTCACCTACCACCCCAGCTGCCACGGCATGCGCCTGCTGAAGCTGGGGGACAGGCAGCTGGACCTGCTGCGGACGGTGGGCGGCATCGAGGTTAGGGAGCTGCCCGAGGCGGACCAGTGCTGCGGCTTTGGCGGCACGTTCTCGATGAAGAACGCCGACGTCTCCACCGCCATGCTGGCGGACAAGACCGCCAACATCTGCGGCACCGGCGCCGAGCTGTGCTCGGGCGGCGACGCCAGCTGCCTGCTGCACATCGGCGGTGGGCTCTCGCGCCAAGGCAGCGCCGTCGGGACGCTGCACTTTGCCGAAATCCTGGCCGCCACGCTGGAACACCCCGCGCACATCACCGGCGATGTCCAGCTGGCCGGGAGGAAGTAGACCATGAGCGGAACATTCTTGGGCATGCCGTCGCTGCCCGTCTTTGGCCACGGCAACCTGAACGCCACCGAGCCCTTCCCGAAGGCCGCGCACCGCGAGCTGGGCAACGCCCAACTGCGGGCCAACCTGGGCCACGCGACCCACACCATCCGCGACAAGCGGCTGCGCGTGGTGGCCGAGCTGCCGGACTGGGAGGCGCTGCGCGACGCCGGCAGCGCCATCAAGGAAAACGTGATGGCCAACCTGCCCGCGCTGCTGGAGCAGTTTGAGGCCAACTTCACCGCCCGCGGCGGCATTCTCCACTGGGCGCGCGACGCCGGCGAGGCGAATGCGATTGTCACGGACCTGATCCGGGCCACCGGCGAGACGGAGGTGGTCAAGGTCAAGTCCATGGCCACCCAGGAGATCGGGCTCAACGAACACCTGGAAGAGCAGGGCATCACCGCCTTTGAGACGGATCTGGCCGAGCTGATCGTCCAGCTGGACCATGACAAGCCCAGCCACATCCTGGTCCCGGCGATCCACAAGAACCGCAGCCAGGTCCGGGAGATCTTCCTGCGCGAGATGCCCGGCGTCGACCCCGCACTGACGGACGAGCCCGCCCGGCTGGCCGAGGCCGCGCGCAAGCATCTGCGCGCCAAGTTCCTCTCCGCCAAGGTGGCCGTCTCCGGCGCCAACTTTGGCCTGGCGGACTCCGGCACGCTGGCCGTGGTGGAGTCCGAGGGCAACGGCCGGATGTGCCTGACGTTGCCGGAAACGCTGATCACCGTGATGGGGATCGAGAAGCTGCTGCCCACGTGGGCGGACCTGGAGGTGTTCATGCAACTGCTGCCGCGCTCCTCCACGGGGGAGCGGATGAACCCGTACACCTCCGTCTGGACCGGTGTCACGCCCGGGGACGGGCCGCAGAATGTGCACCTCGTGCTCTTGGACAACGGCCGCAGCGCCGCGCTGGCGGACAGACAAGGCCGCTCGGCGCTGCACTGCATCCGCTGCTCGGCGTGCATGAACGTCTGCCCGGTCTACGAGCGCACCGGCGGCCACGCCTACGGCTCCACCTATCCCGGGCCGATCGGCGCCATCCTCTCGCCGCTGCTCACCGGGATCAAGAGCGAGGAAAACAGCTCGCTGCCCTACGCCTCTTCGCTCTGCGGGGCCTGCTATGACGCCTGCCCGGTGAAGATCAACATCCCGGAAATTCTGGTGCACCTGCGCGGGGAGGACGTGGATTCCAAGCGCTCCGCCACCAAGGTGCCCACCCAGATGGACCTGATGATGAAGGGCGCCTCCTGGGCGTTCTCCTCCGGCCGCAACCTGGGCCTGCTGGAAAAGGGCCTGCCGCTGGGCCGGCTGGCCGCGGGCAAGAAGCGCAAGATCACCAAGCTGCCGGGCATCGGAGCCGGCTGGACGCAGAGCCGCGACATCCCCGCCCCGCCGCCGCAGTCGTTTCGCCAGTGGTGGGCCAAGGAACACCAGGTACCTCTTGGGCAGAACGACGACGGCGCGCCTGGCGCCAGTTACGGCGGGACCGGCCGCACCGAACCAACCACCAAGGGAGACGCATGAGCGCGCGCCAGGACATTCTGGACCGGATCGCCTCGGCCCTGCGGGATTCCCCGGCGGTGGAGCCGGTCCCGCGCGGCTACCGCCGTGCCGGCACGCTGGATGCCGCGGCGCGCATCGAGCAGCTGGTGGACCGGTTGGTGGACTACAAGGCCAACGTCTTTGTGGTGGCCGCCGCCGACGCCCCCGCCCAGCTGGCCGAGCTGCTGGCCGGTGCCGGTTCCTACGTGGTGCCGCACGGTCTGGACGAGGCCCTGCTGGCCGCCGTCGTCGGGCCGGTGCGGGTGGTCGATGCGCCGGAGCATCCGCTGGACGTGCCCGCGCTGGACGCCGTCGACGCCGTGGTGACGGGTGCCGCCGTCGCGGTGTCCGAAACCGGGACCATCATGCTGGACGGCAGCCCCGACCAGGGCCGGCGGATCATCTCGCTGGTGCCGGACCGGCACATCTGCCTGCTCCGCTCCTCGGACATTGTGCAGATCCTGCCCGAGGCCATTGCCCGGCTGGAGCCCACGCGCCCGCAGACCTGGATCAGCGGCCCCAGCGCCACCAGCGACATCGAGCTCGAACGCGTGGAGGGCGTGCACGGCCCGCGAACCCTGGACGTTCTCATCCTCACCTAGAGGCGGCTCCTTGGGCCGGCGCAGGGGTTCCCTGCGGAGGACGGGCGTGGCAGCATGGCGGTCATGAAGTCTTCGGAACTGCTGGTGGACGCGTTTGGGCGGATCGACGAAACGGTGGCCCGCGTGCTCAAGGGCATCGACGCCGAACGGCTGAACTGGCGCCCGGGCGGGACGGGCAATTCGATTGCCTGGCTCCTCTGGCATCTGACCCGCATCCAGGACGACCACATGGCCGAGCTGGCCGGCGTCGAGCAGCGCTGGACGGCGGACGGTTTCGCCGTGCGGTCCGGATTCCCGCTGGAGCCCGCCGACACCGGCTATGCACACAGCTCTGCACAGGTGGATTCCGTGCGGGTGGAGTCGGGTACCCTTCTGCTGGACTACCACCGTGCCGTGCAGCGCCAAAGCCTGGAGCTGCTCAATGGGCTGGATGGCGCCGATTTCGATAGGATTGTGGACCGGCGCTGGACCCCCGCGGTCACCTTGGGCGTGCGGGTGGTCAGCGTGGTCAACGACTGCATGCAGCACGCCGGCCAGGCGGCCTACGTCCGCGGGCTGCCGATGGACGCGCCCCGGCCCAACGGGATGGTTGATTCCTAATTGCCGGGCCCGGATCCGAGGTGTTGGCACCACTTTCGAACCTGGACGGCTCCATTGGACAGCCATCTGGACACCGTTGCAACAGCACTGTGCGTGGCGGTGGGTGACTTTCTAAAACCAAATCCACAGTTGGCCGGATGGGCCGAGTGCGGGTCCTTCGGATCTCGGCCGGCCGCCTCGAGCTGGTCCAGAATTCCGGCTGCTGCCCGCTCAGGTCATTCACCGCCCGTGGCCCATGAAGCCCCGGAAAGCAACCATCTAAGGCCGCGACAACCGCCGCTTGCCACGAACTCCGGGCGTGCCCAGCGGCTTCGGCAGGTGGTGGCTCTGCCCGTGGTGCGCCGGGGTTAGGCGGCGGTCTGTTTCGCGGACGTCGACCGCCGTGGCAGCACAACGGCTGCCACGGCTCCGAGGAGTCCGGCCGTTCCCATGAGGATCCAGGCCGGTTGGTAGCTGGCGGCGTCCGCGCTGGTTCCGGTCGTGGCGACGAGCAGCGCGATGCCGATGGCGCCGCCGATTTGCCGGGACATGTTCAAAATGCCGGTGCCCGTCGCGTACGCATCGGCGGGGAGCTGGCTAGATCCGCCTGCCAGAAACCCGGTCTGGGCGATCCCGGCCCGGGCCCCGGTGGCCACCAGGCCGGCGAAGAACGCGGGGATCGAGAAGGCTCCGGACGCCAGGGATGCGGACCACAGGAGGCCTGTGGCTGCAAAGGCCAGGCTGCCCAGGCCTGCCAGCCAGCGCGAATCGAGGGTGGACCGGCCGGCAGCCAGCGCGCTGGCCACTGCGGTTGCCGGGCCGATGGCAAAACCGGCACCGGCGAGCAGCGGGTTCCACCCCCATACGTGGGTCAGGAACAGGCTGCCGCCCAGGAGCATGATGGCGAAGCCGACGTAGAAGACGCCCATCCCCACGGCCGCCACGGTGAAGGAGTTGACCGAGAAGAGGCGAAGGTCCACGGCCGGGGCCTCGTGGCTTCTGCACCGCACGATGAACCACGCAAGGGCGGCGGCGGCAAGGGCCGCCAGGGCCCACACTTTTCCGTCGCCAGCCCCCAATCAGTGGTGCAGGACAGCGCTGTGGCCACGGCTGCCACAGCTGAGGCGAGCAGCGCGGATCCGGCCAAATCCGGGATTCTTGTCCGCAGCCGCTTTGATTCCTGCAGCGAGGCCGCCAGCAGCATGGCGCAGGCGGCGATGGGGACATTGATGATAAAGATCCACCGCCAATCGATTGTGGTCAGGACGCCGCCGAGCACCGGTCCGGCGGCCGCGGCGACCGAGCCGGTCGCGGCCCAGATGGAGACCATCCGCTTGTGCTTCTCCTGTGGATGGGCGGCGAGCAACAACGCAAGGCTCGTGGGGACCAGCAGCGCGGCCCCCACGCCCTGAAGGCCCCGGGCGGCGATCAGCGTGGCAATCTCCGGGGCAGCGGCTGCGGCCAGGGAACCCGCAGCAAAAACCAGCAGCCCGATCCGGAAGAGACGCTTGCGTCCAAACCGGTCGGCCAGCCGGCCCGCCGGCACCAGCAATGCGGCGAACACGACTCCGTAGGCGTTCAGGACCCAGGACATGACCGACCGGTGCCGGGGCGTCCGGGAAACTGGCCGCTATGGAGGAGAAGGCGAGGTTCACGACGAACAAGTCCAACGACGCGAGTACGCTCGCGGCGCCGATCGCCAGCAGGGCCGCCGTCCCACTCCCGCTTTTGCTTGCTTGAAGAAAGTTAGTCACGTTTCGAGGGGAGGGAGTAAACTTGCTTTAAACAAGTAAGACCCTCCGACGAAGGATTTCCCCATGGCTCTGCGCTCCGACTGGTCCAACCGGCCCTGCCCGATCGCGCGGGGGATAGACATGGTCGGCGATCCGTGGGTTTTGCTGGTCTTGCGCGAACTGGTCGCCGGTGTCCGCAGGTTCGATGAGATCCGCGAGAACCTTGAGGTGGCCGACAACATCCTCTCCAACCGCTTGGCCTACATGGTCGAGGCCGGCTTGGCGGTAAAAGTGCCCTACAGCGAAGGCAAGCGGCCCCGCCACGAATATCTGCCCACCCAAGCCGCCGTCGACGCCCTGCCCATCCTGCATGCCTACGCGCTCTGGGCCGAAAAGCACACGCCGACTACCTCGGACCAGCAAAGGCTGGCGATTGTCTGCCAGGCCTGCCACCGTGAAGCCTCCCGGGCCGACAGCTGCGAGCACTGCGGTGCCGCGCTGACCACCGGCACCGTCTCGTGGATCCGGCCCCTTGCCCTGGACCGCACGCCGCAGCCCCTCTCGGAGCCGGCCGATATCCAGCTGGGTTGACCAGAGGCGGTGTGCCCTCGCCGCGGGGGCTGATGCGTGGTTTGCTGAGCGTATGCCGGGACCTGAATCAGCAAAGTTGCATGGGGATGAGCCGCACCTGGGTGGCTTGGCTGCACGGTTGAACTGGCTGCGGGCAGGGATCCTGGGTGCCAATGACGGGATCGTTTCGGTCGCGGCAATTGTTGTTGGCGTTGCGGGTGCGATGGCGGAGAACGGGGCCATCCTGACCGCAGGGGTGGCCGGCCTGGTGGGCGGCGCCGTGTCGATGGCGTTGGGGGAGTACGTTTCCGTCAGCAGCCAAAGCGATGGCCAGCGGGACCTTATCGCCAAAGAACGCCGGGAACTGGACGAACAGCCCGCGGAGGAACTTGCCGAGCTGACGGCCCTTTACGAAGAGAAGGGCCTGACGGCCGGGACTGCCAGACTCGTAGCTGAAGAGCTGACGGAGCACAATGCGCTGGCCGCCCACTTGGCCGTGGAGCTGAACATTGATGAAGACGACGTGGTCAGTGCCTGGCACGCAGCCCTCGCATCTGCCCTGAGCTTCATCGCCGGGGCGGTATTGCCCCTGCTGGCCATTCTGCTTCCCCCTGCACCCTGGCGGGTCGGGACCACTTTTGCCGTGGTCCTTGTTGCGTTGGCCATCACTGGCAGCCTGGGCGCCCACATCGGAGGTGGGTCGAGAAAGAGGGCCGCCGTCCGTGTCGTGGTCGGCGGTGCCATAGCCCTGGCCGTCACGTTCGCCATCGGCCGGCTGCTGGGCGCGTCCGGCATGGTCTGAGGGGCGATGGGTCCGCAGCCCGGGCAAACGCCCAGAGCGTGTCCATATACTTTCCACATGGCTGAGCACCCCAGGATCCTTGTCGTTGAAGACGACCGCCGGCTGGCGGGCATGCTCATGGATCTCCTCGGAGGCGAGGGCTACGCCGTCGTGGCGGCCTACGACGGGCAGCGTGCATTGCACGAGGGCCTGACGGGGCAGTTTGACCTGATGCTTCTGGACCGCGGCCTGCCCGGGCTCGAAGGCCTGGATGTGCTCGCCAGGCTCCGCCGCAGCGGCGTCGCCACGCCGGCGCTGATCCTCTCGGCCCTGGGAAACCCCTCCGACCGGGTGGAGGGGCTCGACGGCGGCGCCGAGGACTATCTGAGCAAGCCCTTCGACATCGACGAGCTGCTGGCTCGCCTCCGGGTGCTGCTGCGCCGGACCGGCACGGCACTGCGGACGCTGCACATCCGCGGAGGGTCCTTCGACGTCGACGGCCGGACGGTGGATGTCAGTGACGGACGGCGGATTGTGCTCTCGGAGCGGGAAGCGGGCCTTTTGGAGCACCTTGCCCGGCGGCCCCGGCAAACATTCCAGCGCGGCGATCTGCTCGCCAGTGTTTTCCAAGAGGCGGACGACGAGGGCGTGGTCGACACCTATGTGCACTATCTGCGCAAGAAGCTGGGGCGCGACGTCGTCCAAACGGTGCGGGGGATCGGCTACCGCTTGGGCGAGCCCCAGTGAAAGGCCGCACCGGCACAGAGCAGAAACGGGTGGTGGCCCGGCTGACCCTGCAGCTGACCGCCTTCATCGTGGCGCTGCTGGCGCTGTTGGGTGTGCTGGTCTACACCCTCGTGGCCTCCAGTGCGTCCGAATCGGCCCAGCGGACCCTCATGAACGCGACGCAGATCGATTCCCCGCGGGACGCGCCGCTGGGGGTTTTTGTCGCAGTCTCCGCCGGCGGCCAGCTGATGGTGTCCCGGAACATGCCGGCCGGTCTGCCCGACCTTGCGGCGATCGCCCAGGCCGCCCGCACCGGGGCCACCATCGAAAGCCAATCCACCATTGCCGGGCACAGTTATGCGATCCTGACCGCACCGCACGAAGGCCGGGTGGTGCAGGCCGCCATCGACAGGCACCAAGGCGATGAGGAGCTCGCGAGGCTGGCCTGGGCGTTGCTGGTGGCCATGGTGGCTGCCGCTATCGCAACAGGGTTTGTTGCCTATGTCCTGGCCCGCCGGGCCACGCGTCCATTGTCGGAGGCGCTGGCCCTCCAGCGCCGGTTCGTTGCCGATGCCAGCCATGAGTTGAGGACGCCGCTGACGCTGCTCAGCACCAGGGCCCAGCTGCTCAAGCGCCGGCTGGCCCAGACGGACGCCAGCACCCTGGTGGGCACCCTCTCCCGGGGTGTGGGCGAAATCGTGGAGGACTCGAAGGTGCTCACGGAAATCCTGGAGGACCTGTTGATCTCCGTCGATCCGCGCGAAAGCACCGATCCGGTGGACGTGGACCTCGGGGCGGCCGCCGATGAGGCCCTGGCCGCTCTGGACCTGCCCGCTCAGCAAAAGGGCCTGGCCCTGCGGCGCGAGGGCCCCGTGGCGCCGGTGTCCGTCGTGGGCGCGCGGGTGCCCCTGCAGCGGGTTTTTACCGCCTTGATCACCAATGCGCTGGACCACGCATCCTCGCGGGTGGAGGTGGAGGTGTTTGCCAAGGGGCACGACGCCGTGATCCGCGTCAGCGACGACGGAACCGGATTTCCGCCCGAGGTGGGGCAGCGGGCCTTCGAACGCTTTGCCAGTTCCCGCCCCGTGGCCGGGGAACAATCCGGCCCGCGGCACTACGGGTTGGGCCTGGCCCTGGTGGCCGACGTCGTCGCCAACCACGGCGGAAGCGTCCAGACGGGCCCCGGTCCCTCCGGCGGCGGGGCCTCGGTCACGGTGCGCCTGCCGCTGGCCAGGAAGGCCTAGCCGCACCCAAGGCCGTGTGCCGATTGGCGGGGCAGTTCCCACGAGGGGGGAGTGGTCCTACCCTGTGGCGCCCGGCAGCCGCCCGCGCAGGCGCTTGGTCACCATCAAGCCTCCGGTGCGGTCGACGCACACCACGTCAATGTCCCACGTGTCTGTGGCGTGGTTGAGGGTTTCGACGCCCCCGGCGAGGATGGCCGTGGCCAGGACATCGGCGTCGATGATGTCCGCCGCGAGCACGCTGACCTGAGCAAACGGCGTGGCCTGCGGGAGCCGCCAGATGTGTTCGCCGCGCTCGGCCGTGCCCGACGTAGCGATGGCGCGCCACGGATCCTGCAGCGCAATGCCGGCCAGGAGGACGGAATGGTCCAGGGGGTCGACGATCCCGGCCTGCCAGCCGCCGTCGTCCCGGGAGCCGTGGACCAGGATGTCGCCGCCGACGTTGAGCATCCAGTCCGTCGCGCCGGAGCCGAGCAGGAGAGCCCCGGCCGCTTCCATGGCCTGCGCCTTGACGATTCCGGAGAGGTCGATGACGCCGTCGGGGCGGTGCGGGGTGAACGCGCCGTGCGTCAGGGACCGCCACTGCAGGGCCTGGGCGTAGGCGTCGCGGAACGCGGCGCTGGACTCCGGCCCGCGGAGTTCCCCGCGGGCCAGCCGGCTGATTTCCGAGCCGGGGCGGTAGAGGCTGAATCTGTCCTCGAAGCGGGCGAAGGAGTTGCGGATGTCCCGCAGTATCCGGGGGACGGGCGGGGTGCCGGGGAAGGTGATGCTGGCCACCGTCCCCATGGTTTCAAACACCTCGGCGGCCATGGCCGCTATTTCGCCTGGTCAAGGGCCGACTGCAGGGACTGCAGATAGCCATCGGAGGTGTACGTGGCGCCGGAGACTCCATCGACCGACGCCGACTGTGCCGCGAGAACCTCCGAACGGAGGATGGGGGCGGCCCGGTTGCTGATTTGCCGGGATCTGCCGTCAACATCCGTCAGTTGGAGCGCCGTGACATCTGTGATGGTGCCGGCGGACATGGTGACCTGGACCTGGACGTTTCCGAAGCGGGTGGACACGCTGGTGCCAGTGTAGGTTCCCGACGGCCCCGCAGCGGGCGCCGGGGCTGCGGGGGACGGGGCCGCGGCGGACGGTGCGGCACTTGAGGCCCCGGTGCCGGCGCTGTTGCCCGTCCCGGTCGCCGCGGAGGAGGCTGCCGCGCCGGATGACGGTGGGGTGACCGGTGCGGCGACGACGGCGGTGCCGGTCTGGTTGTTCGACCCCGCCTGCCAGGCCACCACCAGCACGGCGGCGGAAGACAGGATGCCTGCGACGACTGCCCGGGCCCTCACCAGTCAAACCTTTCGTAATGGATCCGGTGTGCGGGCAGGCCGGCTTCCCTGGCATCCCGGACCACCAGATCGGCCCAGGACTGGGGCCCGCAAACGTAGAGGTCGGAGTCGGCCAACCGGGGAAAGGCCGAAGACAGGGTCACGCCGTGGGCCATGGCCTCGGCAGAGAGCCAGGTGGCCGCCCCCGCCGGGCGCGGACCAACCATGGAGTAGGCCGCACAGCGCACCGACTGGGTCAGGGCGGCCACCTCGCCCCACAAATAGTTCTGCGATTTATCCGTGCCGCGGAGCAGGACTGTGGCCTCGCCGGGACCGAGCCGGGAGTCCTCCAGCAAGGCCCTGATTGGTGTCACGCCGATGCCCGCGGCCACGACGGCCAGATAGGGGGCGGTCCTTGCCGCGGTGGTGAACAGGCCGTAGGGGCCCTCCACCGACACCCTGGTGCCGGTGCGGACGCGGGAAATGCTGCGGCTTCCGCGGCCCAGGTCGCGGACGGTGATGCGCGCCGCCGTTCTGGTGGGGACGGCCGAGAAGGAAATGGGATGGGCATGCCACCAGGTCCGTCCGGTCCAGAAACGCCAGATGGCATACTGTCCGCCAGCCGTCCCGAGCCGGTCCAAATCCGTGCCCGCGAGGTGGATGGAGACCACGCCCGGTGCGATCTGCTCCACCCTTTCCACCCTGATCCCGTGGCGCCAGGACCGCCAGGCGGGCGTGGCGAACCGGAACCAGAAGATCGATCCGAACGCCAGCCCATAGAGCGCGAGCCAATACAGGCGCTGCCAGGTCCCCTGGGCCAGAACGCCGCCGACGCTGAGCTGGTGGGGCAGCGCCACCAAAACGGCCACGTAGCTGACCAGATGGATTCCATGCCATGCCTCGTAGGGGAACCTGCGCCGGACGGCAAGCAGCGAGGAAACGACCACCGCGATGAGCAGTCCCAGACCCAGATAGGCAATGGCCATGTCCGGCGTCTGGAACAGGATGAGCGTTTCGGAGACAACATTGGAGCCTTCGCCGATCGCGTAGCCTGCCGTCAGCAGCCCGGCGTGCAGGAGGATCAGGTACAGGGTGGGCTTGCCCAGACGGCGGTGCAGCGCAATGGCGGCGTCCTGGCCGATGGCCCTGTCCAGGGCCGGGATCCGTGCAGCCAGGATCAGCATGACAAGGATCAAATCGGTGCCGGCGAGCCCCGCCATGACACCGGCCGCATTCAGCGCGGAACCGGCATCGGGGATCTGCGACAGGCCGCCATAGGCAAGGTACAACGCAAGGGACAGCGAGACGGAAAGCCAGCAGAGGACGGTTGCGAAATCCGCGGACCGCAACCTGCGCTGCAGGCGGCGGCTGCGTTCCGGTCCGAGTGGTGCCGCAGCGTTGGCCCGGGGCTGTGCGTTTGACATGGTCATGGCTGTCCCGGCCGGGCCGGCTCCGCACCAGAGTTATTCTTGCGCATTGTCTGGCCCTCCCTTCCATTTCGAATCGGCTCCTGTAGTCAATGTTCCACCCGTTTTCTTGGAGGATTCTTAGATGGGAAATGACATCGAGGCGGAACGGGGCATGCAGATGGAGTGAGCCTCCGATTCCCGGTGCGCTGCGGCCGGTGCACCTAACCAATCCGGCCCGGCGTCCGATAACTAGGGGTGAGTGCTGCCATGGATGGCGGCCGGATGCGCGCTGCGAAGGATGCGCCGATGATTGTTCTAACCCGTCTGGACGGCCGGGCGTTTGCGCTCAATCCGGACCTCATCGAGCGGATCTTCGAGTCCCCGGATACAACTGTGGTGATGGCCGACGGTGCCAACTACATCGTCACCGAGCCCATGATGGACGTGATCGACCTGATCGCCGGCTACCGTGCCCGGGTCATCGTTCTGGCCCGCAGCTATGCGGGCCATCCCGACGACGGCGGCTTCGGGGCCACTTCCGCGGCGGCCATGCCCGCCCATGCGCCGCGGCTGGCTGCCGGACCCGGTGATCTGGTGGTGCTGGCCGGGCTGCGGCAGGCGCGGGCACTGGCCGCCGTCGCCAGCAAGTCGGTGTTCGTGGCCTTCAGCGTCGGCAACCCCACGCCGTCGAATCCGTTCATCCTCGTCGGCATCACCCGGGACGACATCGTCCTGACCATCCTCGGCGCCCTCGGCCTGTCCAAGCCCAACTGGGGCGCACCAACTGCACAAAAACCGCTCTTTTCGTGCAGTTGCTGCGCCCCAGTTGCTCCCACGGGGCCCTCGGAATGGGCCGGGCTAGGCGTCGACCAGCCTGGCGGAGTCCACGGCGGCCGCAGCTGTGGCGCGGTCCTTGCCGGGGATGAATGCGGCCAGGGCGATCGCCACCAGGGCGGCGGCAGCGCCAATGGCAAATGTCGTGTGGAAGCCGGCCATCGTGGGCACCTTCACCGGCCCCAGCGACATCGTCATGTTGGCCAGCACCACGCCCATGACGGCGGCCGAGGCAGAGGTTCCGAAGGCGCGCATCAGCGAGTTCAGGCCGTTCGCTGCTGCGGTTTCGGTCAGCGGCACGGCACCCATGATGAGCGCCGGCATAGCGGCGTAGGCCAGCCCGATTCCGGCACCAATCACCATGGACGCCACAATCACCTGCCACACGGCGGAGGTCAGGAAGAGCGCCAGGACGTACCCCGCACCGATCACGGCGGCGCCTAGGATCAGCGTCACCTTGGGCCCGCGCCGGGTGGTGAGGCGGGCGGAGACGGGGGAGACCAACATCATCACGAGGCCCCCCGGGGCCAGCGCCAGGCCAGCCTGGACCATGGTCTGGCCCAGCCCGTAGCCGGTGGCTGACGGGGACATCAGCAGCTGCGGAAACGCCAGATTCATCGCGTACATGGCGAAGCCGACGGCGATCGAGGCCAGGTTGGTGAACAGCACCCGCGGGCGGGCCGAGACGCGCAGATCCACCAGCGGCGAGGCCACCCGCAGCTCAAAGACGCCCCAGAGGACCAGGACGACGGCGGCGGTGGCGAAGAACCCCAGCGTCAACGGGCTGTTCCAGCCCCAGTCCGCACCCTTGGTGATGGGCAGCAGCAGCGCCACGAGACCCACCATCAAGCCCGCAGCACCCACGCCGTCGAACCTGGCGGGTGTCCGGACCGGCGACTCCGGCAGCACCACGGCAACCAGCACCAGCGCCACGGCGCCCAGGGCCGCGGAGGCCCAGAAGAGCACATGCCAGTCGGCGTTTTGGGCGATCAAGGCCGCGACCGGCAGGCCGATGGCACCGCCCACGCCCATGGTGGCGCTCATGGTGGCGACGGCGGAGCCCACCTTTTCGCGCGGCAACTCGTCGCGCAGGATGCTGATGCCCAGCGGAATGGCGCCCGCGGCCATGCCCTGCAGGATGCGGCCCGCCAGCATGATGGGCAGGGAGCTGGTCAGCGCACACAGGACGGAGCCGATCGCCAGCAACGCCAGCGAGATGACCAGCATCCGCCGCTTGCCGAACATGTCGCCGAGTCGGCCGCTGATGGGGGTGACGACGGCGCCTGCCAGCAGCGTGGCGGTGATGATCCACGACACGTCGGTGGCCGAGGAGTGCAGCAGCACCGGGAGCTGGGGGAGGACCGGAATGACGAGCGTCTGCATGAGGGAGACGACAATGCCGATGAACGCCAGGATAATGACGACGCTGCGGGGGGAGGTGGATCTTGGCCGGATCGCGGCTCGGGGATGGGACATGGTGCTCCTGCATGGGAAGGGGGCGTGCCGAATGGCTCTTATGCATCATACATACAATGTGCATCATGCATACGACTTGGTAGGCTTGGATGACCAATGACGACGAAAGGCCACCACGATGACGGACAACGCCGTCCATCTGGCGGGGATCGAGCATGAGCTCATGCTCTTTTCCCGCTACCACCTGCGCCCGCAGCACTATGCGGGAACCGTCCTGGAGCGGTCGGCCTATGTGCTGATGAGCCGCCTGGAGCTGGTGGACCCGATGACGCTCAAGGAATTGTCGACGGCACTGCGCCTGGATGCTTCCACCATCCACCGCCAGGTGGGTGTGCTGCTGAACCGCGGATTGGTGGCCTACGCCGCCGTGGCCCCCGGCGAGGTGGCGCGGCGCATCAGCCCGACGGCGGAGGGCCTGGCCGAGCTGGCGGCCACACGCACGACATTCGTAGCCGGGCTGGGCCTGGTGGTGGAGAATTGGCCGGCCGCCAAGCGCGGGCAGTTCCTGGACCTGCTGCTGGAGTTCAACCAGGACGTGGAGCGGCTCGAGGGGGCTCCCTGGCCGCGCGCTACGGACACCACCCGGTCCAACTAGGGCGCGCCAACTGCACGGAATCCGCTCTTTTCGTGCAGTTGCTGCGCCCCAGTTGCTCCACCCAGTTGGGTCAGCTGAAGTCCATCCCGGCGTCGGCGCCCATCTGCATGGTGGTGTTGGCGCCGTCGAGCTGCTCGCGGATGATGTCCGCGTGGCCGCTGTGCTGGGCCGTCTCGCGCAGCAGGTGCAGCAGCACCCGGCGGACGGTCCAGTACTCCTTCTCCGGCTGCCAGGGGGCTGTGGGCAGCGGCACCAGCCGGTCAAGATCGTCCATCGTGGCCAATGATACGGCGGTCCTGGCCGCGGTGGCGCGGTAGTTGGCCAGCAACTGCTCAAAGGACTCGCCAGGGTGCACCGTGTGCGAGTCGATGCCCTCCGCCATGTCGAACACCGCGCCCTCGTCCGGTTCCATGGCGGTCTTGATCCAGCCGGCCTCCGTGACGGTCAGGTGCTTCACCAGGCTGCCCAGGGTCAGCGCGCTCGCGGTGCTGTGCGTGCGGGACTGCTCCTCCGTCAGGCCGCGCAGCGGGATCAGGAACATGCTGCGCTGGTCCGCGAGCAGTGCGGCGATGTCGGCCAGTTCTCCGGTGGGCTGCGGGGTTGGATCCGCCATGGGGGACTCCTTCGTTCCGTGTCTGCGGGGCACCGGACCGGTGTTGGCGTGGGGGGGATCCCCGACGGCGGCCCGGTCCAGAACCCAACCTAGCCCGGTGCCGCCCACGCCGCAACGAAAATCCCGGCCGGAGCCGCGCACTGCACCCCTGCCGGCTAGCCCGGCACGGCGAAAAAGGCCCGCGGATCCTGCAGGCGCGCGGGATCGGCAAAGAAGGCGCGGGGCACCATCCGTTCGAACACCGCCGGACGCCGGAGCACGCCGTCGTTCTCGGCCAGTGGACCGGCCACCGTGGCGAGGGCAAAGCCGCCGCTGTCCAGTGGAAGTGCGACGGCGTCGCCCACCTCCAGCGTGCCTACAAAGGCATCCACCTGGCGGGCACGCTTGGGCGACTTTCGCCCATGCGGCGCGGCGCGGCGCAACGACAGCGTGAACGGGGCCCCGCTGGGCAACGCTGTGCCGGGGTTCCCCGGGGCAACCAGGCCACCGGACTCGGCCAGCTCCGCGGGCATGCGCAGAATCCAGATGCGGCCCGTCTCCGGCTCCGCGGGCAGGAGCGTGCGCTCCGGTTCCGGCCAGACGTACTCCAGGTCCGCCATGCAGTTGGGGAACAGCGGACCGTAGTGGCCGGGGTCCTTGCGGACCAGGTTGGAGCGGTGGCTGCGATGGAATGCCTCATCGCCGAGCCAGGGCGGCAGCGCCAGGGCAGCCGCCCGGGTACCGGCCGCCAGCTCCGGGGCGAACTCAAGGATGTTGGCGCGGGTGCTGTCCGCATTGCCCCGAGCCATCCATTCATCGGCAATGGCCAGCCCGTAGCCCGCCAACCCGGGGACATGGCCCATCCACATCCGGGTGGCCGGATGACGTTGCCAGCCGTAGTCCGGGATGGTGAGGGCGCGCAGCAGCTGCAGTGTTTCCACCCGTTGCTTGCCCAGCCGGGACCTGTCCAGCACCGCGGCGCTGGCGGCAAAGTCCGGATACGGCAGAAATGTCTGCATCCGGCCATTCTCCCATCCAGCACCGCGTGCCATCGTCTTGCCGGGAAGGGAATGTTTTCCGGTTTGCCACCCATTGTTGGGGTCCTGTTGGCCCGTCTTCTGGTTGGATAGGGGGAAGCCAAAGCTACATCAGGGGTTCCGCCCCAAATCGATCAGAGGCAGCAATGAAGCGCATCGAGGCCGAACACCCCCGGCCACGCCATTTTCTTCTCCACCTCAGCGACACCCACCTGTTGGGCACCGCAGCACCGCTGTACGGGGTGGTGGACAGCGCGGCCCGGCTGCGGCAACTGTTCACCGAGCTCGCCGCCTCGGGGTCGCGGCCAGAGGCTGTGGTCATCACCGGGGACCTGGCCGACAAGGGTGAACCGGCCGCCTATGACACCCTGCGGAGCATTGTGGAACCGGCCTGTGCGCGCATGGGTGCGAAGGTCATTTGGGCGATGGGCAACCACGACAACAGGGTGCATTTCCGGGCCGCCCTGCTTGATGAGCCGGCCCCGGCCGGACAGGGCCCGGCAGCCGATCCGATGGCCCCCGTGGACCATTGCCACTACGTGGACGGTCTGCGCATCATCACCCTAGACAGCACCGTTCCGGGATTCCACCACGGAGAACTCAGCCCCGAGCAGCTCCACTGGCTGGCCGAAGAGCTGTCGACGCCGGCCCCCGACGGGACGGTCCTGGCGCTGCACCATCCGCCCGTGCCCAGCGTGCTGGACCTGGCGGTGCTGGTGGAACTGCGCGGCCAGGCCGCCCTGGCCCAGGTGCTGCGCGGCTCCGATGTGAGGATCATCCTGGCGGGCCATCTGCACTACTCGACCACTGCGATGTTTGCGGGCATTCCCGTCTCGGTGGCGTCCGCCACCTGCTACTCGCAGGACCTCAACGTCCCCACCGGGGGAACCCGCGGCCAGGACGCCGGCCAGTCCTACAACCTTGTCCACCTCTACGAGCACACGGTGGTCAGCTCAGTGGTGCCGCTGGGCAATGCAGGAACGGTGGGCGAATACGTCGACGCCGCCGAAACCCAGCGCCGCTTGGCGGCCGCCGGCATCACGATTCCGGAGCGCTCCGTGCAGCATCCGCCGCGGCGGCGCCCCACAGCCGCCCACGATTCCACGCGGTCGAGGGGCTAGCCGGACCCGGAACCGGCCGGAGCCCGCCGTCGGCCGGACGGCGGCGGGCTCCTCTGCGTGCGGGCCGTGCGCTACTTTTCCCAGGGCGCCTTGATGGGGAAGTACTTCTGCAGGAAGTCGGTGACCAGGCGGGCGCGCTCGTCGGCAGCCACCTCCGGGAAACTGCCGTCATTGAGGCAGAAGAAATCCGCGTTGCGCTTGGCCAGCAGCCGCGGCAGGTAGGTCAGCCCCGAGCGCATGGTGGTGTCGATGTAGCGGACCTTGGCATCCGTCTCGGTGACTGCCCGCCCGGTGAGCAGGGCGTAGTAGTGGTAGAGCGAGTTGGTCACGGAGATGTTGTCCGCGGCCCTGAAGGTGCTCGCCGCCGTGGCCGCAAATTCCTCGGGGAACTCATGCTCCAACTCCGCCATCACGGAGCGGCGCAGCGGGGCCGCCGAATGCTCCAGGTGGCGGGTGGTGATCCGGCCGAACCGGTTCCAGAGCAGCCGCCGGTTGACCCGGGCCGCGTTTTCAAAACCGCTACGCTCGGCGTCGCTCTCGCCCAGACCGATCCTGGTCCGCGCCCGAATGAAGCGGGTGATGCCGCCGGGGGTGAAGAACACCTCGGGGCTGATGGAGCGGCCAAAAAACATGTCGTCATTGGAATACAGGAAGTGCTCGGCCAGGCCGTCAATGTGGTGCAGCTGGCATTCCACGGCCTGTGAATTGTGGGTAGGCAGCACGGAAGGGTCGGCAAAGAACTCCTCGCTGCGCACGATCGTCACGCCCGGGTGCTCGGCCAGCCATGACGGGGCGGGGGAGTCGGTGGCGATGAAGATCCGGCGCACCCAGGGCGCATACATGTAGATGGAGCGCAGGGCATATTTGAGTTCGTCGATCTGGCGGAAGCGGGCCTCGTGGTCGTCACCCTCGCCCAGGACGGCGTCGGCCTCGCGGGCCCGGCGGGCGGCCTGGTATTCGGGCGAACTGCCGTCCACCCAGGAAAATACCACGTCGATGTCGAAGCGGATGTCCGAGGCGTGGTCCGCGAACATGTTTTCAATGGTGGGCCAGCTGCGGCCGTAGCGCTCCACCGTGCCGCGGACGGCTTCCTGGGTCGGCAGGATCCGCCGGGTCAGTGAGTTTTCCATCGGCAAGACCAAATCCGGCCCTTCGAAGCTCCACAGCTCCAGCTGGACGCCCAGGGAGGCGCCATAGCTCAGCCCGCCCTCGGGCTCCACCCGCGGGCGGTACAGGCGCACGATGCGCGACTTGCCGTTCCGCGCCAGTTTGCCGTCCGCCACCAGGAGCGAGGACTTCTTCTTGGCATCGACGGTGATGGAGTAGAACGGCTCGTTCCGGCACGCTGACGCCAGGGCCGCGCGCAGGGCCTTGCGGTGCTTCCAATCCACGGCCAGCACGGGACGTTCGCCGTTGCCGCGCACCAGCAGGTAGGTGATGCCGGCGGCGTCGAGGGCATCGCGGAGAAAGAGCAGATCCTCCACCATCGCCTCGGACGGGGTGGTTTTGGTGTTCAGCAGCGCATAGCGCCCGCGGTAGCGGATGACGTCATCACGGGTTGTCAGGCGCACGACGGCGGCCGGCGACGTTTCTTCGACAAGGTGGCGTTCGTCGTCATCGGCGGGGCTGCCAAAGTACACGTCTTGCTGGTCGGGCGCTTCTGTAATGGGGAATCTCCAAGGGCTAGGCACAATTGCGGTTTCTTGAATCGTAGCCCCGTTCCCCTTCATGCGTCCGGTGGGGCGGTCGCGCCGGGGAATATGTCCGCTTGGTGGACCGCTTAGCCGCGCATGGGCACCTGCCCCAGCCGGAAGAGATGGTCCGGGTCGTAGCGGTTCGCCAGGGCGGTCAGCCGCTCCAGCGCCTCGGGGCTGTAGCAGGCGGCAAAGCCGGCCTGGCCGGCGCCGGCGGCAAAGTTGGGCAGCGAGGCGCCCGTGCTCCACTGGCCCACGGCGCCGTGCACCCCGCGGGCATTCTCGGCCAGGGGGCCGAGCTCCGGCGGCGGGGCCACGCCCACGGTGTAGAGGGAATAGCCGACGCCGCGGTGTGAGAGCACGCTGGGCACCTCGGGTTCGCGCGCAAAGGCGCCGCCCAGCTGGCGCAGCTCCACCATCAGCTGGCGCGACGCCGTGCCGGGCCCGGCCGCCTCCATCAATGCATCCACGGCCGGGCCGGCAAACCCGCCCAGCAGGGTGCTGTATTCCGTGGCGGGCATGCTTTCCTCCGGATCCGAGTGGACCATGCCGATCTGGGCGAAGGGCATGGTGGCCACCGCATCGATCAGCGGTGTCGCCACGGCGCGCAGCGGCGCCAGGGCGCGGGCGCCGTCGTCCGTGCCGCCGGTGTAGACAAAGCGGACGGCGGCGGTGAACTTCCCGGCCAGCGGTTCCGGGATGCCCGGCAGGGGCGGGAGCCGCAGCAGGGCCAGCGACGTGGTGGCCGCGGCCGGCAGGGTGGGGCACCATTGGCTCCACGCCCGGGCCACCTCGGCGTCGTCGTCCGCGCCAAAGTAGAGCGCGCCGGCGTAGATTTCGGGCTGGAGGAGAAGATCGAATTCGACGGAGGTGACGATGCCCAGCGAGCCCTTGCCGCCGCGCAGCCCCCAAAACAACTCGGGCTCCGTTTCGGCCGTGGCGCGGCGGATCTGCCCGTCGCCTGTCACCACCTCGAAGGCCCGGACGCGGTCCGAGGCGGCGCCGTGGCTGCGCACCAGGGGGCCAATGCCGCCGCCGGTGGTGTAGCCGGCCACGCTCACGCCCGGGGCGGAGCCGCACAGCCCCGCCAGCCCACTCGGTGCCGCGGCCGCCAATACGGTGGACCACAGGACGCCGCCGCCGGTGGTGGCCCAGCCCTCCGGATGGATGGTGCACTCGTCCAGGGCGCCGGTCTGGATGAGCAGCGCGCCGTCCATGTCGGAGGCGATGCCGTGGCCGGTGGCCTGGACGGCCACGGGCATCCCCGCCGCGGCGGCGAACTTCACGGCCTCCGCCACATCCTTGGCGCTGGCAACGGCGACGACGGCGGCGGGGCTGGTGGCGATGGCGGCGTTCCACGGCGCGGACAGTGCCGCGTAGCCGGGCTCGCCGGGTTCGAAGAGGGCGCCGGCCAGATGCTGGCGCAGGGCGTTGAAATCGGCGTTGGCTTGAGGTTGTTCGGGTTCAAAGGCGGCCATGATTGTCCTCCCGGTGCGGGCGGCCGCCGGTCCCGGCACCTGCGGTGGTGTGTGCGGCGGCCCGTGGGAGTGGCGCCACAGCAAGCGAGAGCGGCCCTCGTTCAAGGGTGGCACCGCTGGCCGCCGCTGGCCAGCGTCCATCAGATGCCGCAGCCGGCCGTCCCGGTGTGTCGGTCCGACGCGCCGGGACGGCCTCGCCGGGACAGGTCCTACGCGGCCGGCTTGGCCTTGGCGCGAGCGATGGCAGCGGCCCGGCGGCGCGGGGCAAAGACCAGGGCCACGGCGATGCCCGCCAGCCAGATGTCCTTGGCCATGGCAGTGCCGGCCGGTGTGGGCCGGATGCCGTCCGGCTGGGTCATGCCCGGACCCTTGAGGTAGGTGGCGACCAGCCCGCCGGAGAAGGCGCTCAGTGCCAGCCCGGCGAGCCGCGAGGGGATGAATGGTGCCAGCACGAACGCTCCGAGTCCGATCTCGCCCATGGCCAGCAGCTTGCCAAACCTCTCCGGATCAATGTCCTTCAGCTGCGGTACGACATGGGCCGCGGCGGCCTGCAGTCCGGTGGCGTGCTCCCGGTCCAGGGCGAGCTTGCCGATGCCGGCATTGAGGATGAAGGCCCCGGAGACGAGGCGCAGTGCGGCGTTGCTGAGGCTGAATCCCATGGTGTTCTCCTTGGCTTGTGCGGCGGTGGGCCATCCCCATCCAGCCTAGGCAGCGCCGCCGGGTTGCGCCAGAGCGCGATTCCCCGGACCGTTCTGCGCACAGGTGGCGGCCGCCGCTGCGCAGGAGCAGCTGCTGCTGCGCAGCGCTGGCTCCAACCGTTGCGCAGGACGGCCCGCGCGAATCCCTAGGATGCCGGCAGCCAGCGGGCGGCGAGGCCTGCGACCATCGCGTCGAGGCCCAGGCCAAAGGCGGCATCGGCGTCGCCGAGGCCCTGGTCGTTGCAGCGCTGGGCCACGGCCAGCGCAAACTCCGGCGCACTGGCGGCCAGGTGGCCGGAGTCAAAGATGTTGGCCGGGGCATTGGCGTCGTAGGCGGAGCCGAAAACGAAGGATTCCAGGGCCACGATGGCATCCATGATGTGCTCGCGCGGCCAGCCGGCGGCGGCAAAGCCGGCCACCACTGCCTCGTACATGCGCACCGTTTGCGGCGCGTTGGTCACCGGCAGCAGCGCAATCACCGGGATGAGCGGGATGTGGTGCGCGAACAGGTCCCGGTAGGAGCGGGCCCAGCGCACCACGGCCTCGGCCCACGGCAGCTCGGTAAAGCCGGAGACGTCCACGCGCTCCATCAGGTGGTCTTCCACCAGCAGCAGGACCTCGTCCTTGGAGGCCACGTGGTTGTACAGCGCGGACGGCGCAACGCCGAGCACCTTGGCCAGGGCGGACATGGTCAGGCCACGGTACCCGTCGCGGGCAATCAGCTTCAGCGCGGCCCGGGTGATCTGCGCCGGCCCCAGCACGGCCCGCAGGGGCCGCCCGGCCCGCCGCGGCCGTGCCGCCGTCGTTGTTTCACTTTCTGCTGCCATCTGGCAGACACCCCCCTAGCAGCGGGAGCCGAGAATTTACGGCGCCCTATTTACCAAACCCTGTGTTCCGGGTTACAGTCTATTCTAAATGAACGACATTCATTTAGTGAAGCCAGTCACCGACTGGAACTCCGGAGAGGAAGACATGCCCAACGTGGAAAACATTGTGCGCGACGTTGTCATCATTGGAGCCGGCCCCTCGGGTCTGACTGCAGCCCGCGAACTGACCAAGGCCGGCCTGAGCGTTGCCGTGCTGGAGGCCCGCGACCGCGTGGGCGGCCGCACCTGGAGCAATACCGTCGACGGCGCCTGGCTGGAGATCGGCGGCCAGTGGGTCTCGCCGGACCAGACGGCGCTGATCGGCCTGCTCGAGGAGCTGGGCCTGGGCACCTACTCCCGCCACCGCGAGGGTGAGAGCGTCTACATCGCCCCGGATGGCACCCGGACCCGCTACACCGGCGAGATGTTCCCGGTCAGCGAGATCACTGAAAAGGAAATGAACAAGCTGATCGGCACGCTGGACGACCTGGCGGCCGCCATGGATCCGGCCCGGCCGTGGGAGCACCCGCAGGCCCGGGAGCTGGACACCATTTCCTTCCACCACTGGCTGCGCAGCCAGTCCGGGGACGAGGAGGCCTGCAACAACATCGGCCTGTTCATCGCCGGCGGCATGCTGACCAAGCCGGCGCATGCGTTCTCCACCCTGCAGGCCGTGCTGATGGCCGCCTCGGCCGGCTCCTTCTCCCACCTGGTGGACGAGGACTTCATCCTGGACAAGCGCGTCATCGGCGGCATGCAGGGCGTGTCCCTGGCCATGGCCGCGGGCCTGGGCGAGAACGTCATCCTCGACTCCCCGGTGCGCACCGTGCGCTGGGCCGAGCACGACGGCGACTATACCGTCACCGTGGTCAGCGACAACGCAACCGTCACCGCCAAGCGCGTGGTCATGGCGGTTCCGCCGAACCTGTACTCCCGCGTCTCCTTCGAGCCGCCGCTGCCGCGCCGCCAGCACCAGATGCACCAGCACCAGTCCCTGGGCCTGGTCATCAAGGTCCACGCCGTCTACGAGACGCCGTTCTGGCGCGAGGACGGGCTCTCCGGCACCGGCTTCAGCGCATCGTCGCTGGTCCAGGAGGTCTACGACAACACCAACTACGAGGACCCGCGCGGCACCCTGGTGGGCTTCATCTCGGACGAGAAGGCCGACTACGCCTTCACGCTCAACGATGAGGACCGCAAAAAGGAAATCACGGCCTCGCTGGCCGGCTTCCTGGGCGAGAAGGCTCTGGCGCCGGTGGCCTACTACGAGTCAGACTGGGGCTCGGAGGAATGGACCCGTGGCGCCTACGCGTCCAGCTACGATCTGGGCGGCCTGCACCGCTACGGCATGGACCAGCTGACCCCGGTTGGCCCCATCCACTGGAGCTCCTCCGACCTGGCCGCCGAGGGCTACCAGCACGTCGACGGCGCCGTCCGGATGGGCCAGTTCACCGCGGCGAAGCTGATCGCTGACCTCAAGTAGCGTCCTGGCGGCGGAGCCGGTATTTCCTCGGCGGGGCCCACGGCCGCGAGGGACCCGCGGCGAGCTTGCGAGCCGTGGGAGCGACTGGGGACTTTCCGACCGTCGGCCGCGGGCGGCCATGGGCCTCCCTGACGCCGCCTACGAAAATACCGGCTCCGCTCAACCACCGAACTCCACCGTTTCACCATCACTCTTCAGGAGACCTTCATGCGGTACGTAGTGGGATATACGGCCAACGCCCGGGGCTGCGATGCAGTCAATTTGGCAGTGGCCTTGGCGCGCAGGCAGGGGGCCGCCCTGGACCTTGTCATGGTCCTTCCCGAAGATTCGCCCTATAACGGCGTCTACCCGCGGGCGGCCGGTTTCGACACCATCCTCACGGAGCAGATCGAGGCCTGGCAGGAAGAGGGACTGGCACTGGTTCCCGGTGATGTCAGCGCCAAGGCGCACATCCGCCGCGGCGAGTCCGAGGCGGAGGCCCTGATCTCCGCGGCGGCCGACCTGGGTGCGGCCATGCTTGTCATCGGCGCCAGCAGCGCCGGCCTGTTCAAGCGCTTCTCCATCGGCTCGGTGGCCAGCGCCCTGCTGCACGCTTCGACCTTCCCGGTGGCGCTGGCGCCGGCCGGCTACAGCCGCACCGAGCCCGTCTCCCGGCTGACCTGCGCCCTGGGCACCCGGGCGGGCGCCGAGGATGTGCTGGCCATGGCCGTGTCCATGGCCAGGCGGCGGTCGCTGCCGCTGCGCCTGGTCTCGCTGGTGGCGCTGGGCGCCGGTGGTTCCGAGGCCACGGTCGAGGAGGCCACCACGCATCTGCGCGGTGTCGCCGAGGCCAGCGCGCGAGTCGAGGCCGGCGCGCTGGAGAAGCCCCACGTCGTCGTCGGCCAGGGGCGCACCCTCGAGGACGCCGTGGACCGGCTGGACTGGGTGGACAGCGAAATCCTGCTGATCGGCTCCAGCCGGTTGGCCCAGAACAAGTCCATCTTCCTGGGCGCCACCGCGAACCGGATCCTGCGTGCACTGCCGGTCCCCATGATCGTGGTGCCCCGCAACTATGACCTCCAGGCGGCCGACGCCATGGAAACGGACCAGATCGCCGTCGTCGGCGGCGCCGGACACAATGAGGTGACCAAATGAGTACTGACACAGTGCGGAACGCGGCCGGAGACCACGGCCTGAGCGAAAAGGGACTCAAGGCCGGCTCCGTGGGGTTGATCGGCGCCGTCGTCATCGGCGTCTCCTGCATCGCCCCGGCCTACACGCTGACCGCGGCCCTGGGCCCGACGGTGTCGGAGGTGGGCGTGCACCTGCCGGCCATCTTCCTGGTCGGCTTCATCCCGATGCTGCTGGTGGCCCTGGGCTACCGCGAGCTGAACAATGCCATGCCCGACGCCGGCACCTCCTTCACCTGGGCCTCCCGGGCCTTCGGCCCGTGGATCGGCTGGATGGGCGGCTGGGGGCTGATTGCGGCCACCATCATCGTGCTCTCCAACCTGGCGGCGGTGGCGGTGGACTTCTTCTACCTGATGTTGGGGCAGATCTTCAACAACCCCTCTTTGGCGGACCTGGCCACCATCCTGCCGCTGAACATTGCCACCACGCTGGTTTTCATCGCCGCAGCCTGCTGGATTTCCTACCGCGGCATGGAGACCACCAAGACGTTCCAGTACGTGCTGGTGGCCTTCCAGCTGCTGGTGCTGGGCTGGTTCGCGATCGCTGCCTTCAGCCATGTGGCCAACGGCACCGCCTTTGACGCCACCGCCATCTCGCCGGACTGGTTCAACCCGTTCGCCGTCGGCTCCTTCTCCCAGTTTGCCGCCGGTGTCTCGCTGTCGATCTTCATCTACTGGGGCTGGGACGTCACCCTGACCATGAACGAGGAGACCAAGAACCCCGAGAAGACCCCAGGCCGCGCCGCCACCGTGACGGTGCTGGTGATTGTGGTCATCTACATGACCGTCGCGCTGGCCACGCTGTCCTTCGCCGGCGTCGGTGACACCGGGTTGGGTGCCGGAAACCCGGAGAACCAGGGCAGCATTTTCGCCGTGCTGGCCGGACCCGTGATGGGGCCGTTCGCCATCCTGATGTCGCTGGCCATCCTGAGCTCCTCGGCCGCGTCGCTGCAGTCCACGTTCGTCTCCCCGGCCCGCACGCTGCTCTCGATGGGCCACTACAGCGCCCTGCCGAAGAGCTTTGGCAAGATCAGCCCGCGGCACAAGTCGCCCAGCTACGCCACGGTTGCCTCGGCCATCGCCGCCGCGGGCTTCTATGTGGTGACCCGGACGGTGTCCGAGAACGCCCTGTGGGACACCATCACCGCCCTGGGCATGATGATCTGCTTCTACTACGGCATCACGGCCCTGGCCTGCGTCTGGTACTTCCGCGCCGAGGCCTTCCGCGGCGTGCGCAGCTTCTTCTTCAAGTTCCTGGCCCCGCTGGTGGGCGGGGTGATCCTGCTGGTGATGTTCTTCAAGACGGCCATCGACTCCATGGACCCGAGCTACGGCTCCGGTTCGGAGATCGGCGGTGTGGGCCTGGTGTTCATTCTCGGCGCCGGCGTGATCCTGCTCGGCGCGGTGCTGATGTTCATCATGTACAAGAAGAACCCGGAGTTCTTCAGGGGCCAGATCCTCGCCCGCACCAGCCAGCCCTACAACCCGTAGGCTGCCGCGGGACCCAACTTCCGCGGGGGCGGGCGGCGCGAATGTCGAAGCGCGCCGCCGGCCCCCGCGGTCTCCTTAAAAGAAAAATCGCGCCTGTTCGTCCCGGCGAATTCCGGGGGACGAACAGGCGCGATTTTGGCGTGTGCGCCGGCGCCTAGCTCTTGGGGCGGCGTGCAGCTTCGCGGGTCTTGGCCAGCTGGGCCTCGGCGCGGGCCTTGGCGTGGCTGGCGCGGGCCTCCACCAGCCAGGCGGGCTTGGCCTCGAGCAGCGCGGTGATCTCCGCGGTCGTCAGCGCCTCGGTGATGCCGGCGCGGGTCAGTCCGGCGATGGAAACGTTCAGCTTCTGGGCGACGACGGGGCGCGGGTGCGGTCCGCTGCGGCGCAGATCCTCCAGCCAGGCCGGCGGGTTTTCGGTCAGGGTCTTGAACTCATCGCGGGAGATGGGGCTCTCCTGGAACTCCGCGGGGGCGGCCGGAAGGTAGATGCCCAGCTTCTTGGCGGCGGTGGCGGACTTCATGGTTTGTGCGGAGGGTTCGGTGCTCATACTTCAAGGGTACCGGCAGGGTGGGTGCGCTAGGGTTGGGAGGTGTCAGAACCCCGTGTGCTCAAGATTTCCTTTGTCCCCGGCGTCACCCCCGGAAAGTGGATCCGCCGGTGGGAGGAGCGCATGCGGTCGGTGCCGCTGGAGGTGGTGCCGGTCTCCGAACCCGAGCAGCTGGCGAAGCTGAAGGCCCTTGAGGTGGAGCTGGCTTTTGTCCGGCTGCCAGTGGACAAGACCGGGTTGAACGTGATCCCGCTGTACTCCGAGCTGCCCGTGGTGGTGGCCCCGAAGGACCACGAGATCGCCGTCTTCGACGAGGTTCCCGTGGAGGAGCTCGCGGCCGAGTACCTGCTGCAGGACCCGGAGCTTTTCCCCGAATGGCGTGACATTTCCGACGAAATCCGCGAGGGAACCCGCAAACCGCTGCCACCGATGGCCTCCGTGGAGGAGTCGCTGGACCTGGTCGCCGCTGGCCTGGGCATCCTGATCCTGCCGATGTCGGTGGCCCGCCACTTCAACCGCAAGGATCTGCGCTACCGCCCCGTGACGGGTGTGGCCGAGTCCCAGGTGGGTGTGGCCTGGCTGCGCCCGGACGGCCCCATCCCCGACGGCGAGGGCGATCCGGTCATCGAGGAATTCATTGGTGTGGTCCGCGGCCGCAGTGCGCAGAGCTCCCGCCAGCCCTCCATCCAGGCCAAGCAGGACGCGGCCCCCAAGAAGGGCCGCGCTCCCAAGGCCGACGCCGCTTCCGGCAAGCCCGGTGGCAAGACCGCAGGCAAGACGGCCGGGCGGTCCGGTTCCGGCGCCCGGTCGGCGCGACCCTCCTCCCGTTCCGGCCCTTCCAAGGGCAAGGGCGGCAAGGGCAAGGGGCGCCGCTGATCCCTCTTTCGCCGGGTGCCGTGCGGGCGCCGGCCTGCGGGTTTCCCTCGCCGGGCGTGCTGTCCGCCGAGCGGTAGTGCTGTCGCCTGGCGATGGACCGGGGCGCGGACGCGTTCCAGATCCCGCCTGGGCCGAGTTGGCCATGACCGACCCATTCCTCACTGTCAAACACCCTCGATAGGGATTTGGCGGGCACCCTGGATCGGTGCTGCCCAAAACACCTCTAACAGGCCATAAGAGTCCGTCTTGCGGCTGTATCAAGCGTGCTCCGGCTGCGCCAACCCTGACCCGAAAATCAGTGCATGCCAGTATCGGCACCTCATTCCGAACGCTTTAATGTGCATAATAAGCATATTCAAGTGCTTGTATTGCACGTTGTTGAATGTAGACTGACTGTAACCGAGGCCACAGGTGCGAGGGGTCCGCCGGCTGCGCCGGCCGCACCGCCACCGGCCTGAATAAACCGGACAGACAAAGATTGGGCATGAGATGACAGAAATACACATGCGGCAAGTGCGGAAGATTCGGATCCACTGGCCGATCAACGGGTCCTCACTGGCTGGACTGGCCGCCGGGAAGACCGAAGCTTTCGAGTCGGACGAGGACATGCGCCTCCTGCTGGAACTGCTGCGGTCTACGCCACAGCTCGGAGACTTCGGGGTCTACAGCCACGTTTTTGAGGCCGGCATCGGCTTCGAGGGGTTCACCACGGGCGCAGGGGCCAACCCGACCCTCGGCATGGTTGGTGAGCGGACAGTCTCGCCGACCATCATTTTCACCACCTATCTGGATGCGGACACTGGGGAAGAACTCCTTCAGGTGATCCTCAGCCGGCTGGTAGGGGTCCATCCGTGGGAGATCCCCGTCATCGAGCTGTCGGAGCCCTTCCATCTGGTGGCCCGCCAGGCCGCGGGTGCGCAGGATTTGGATGCCGCCCTGCCATCGCACCGGCGGGACATCGCGTATGCCACGGGCTTGCACGAACAGTCCTGACCTATACCAACGCTGGAAATACGCTGGAAAAGGAGACTTCCATGGCAGCATCCGAGACCACCTTTGAGTTGTGGCAGACGTTCAACGACACGATCCGGGAACGCACGTTCACCGATCTGACACATGCATTCCATCCTGGCCAGCCGCATTTCCCGGCCTTCCCTGACGAGGTGCGGGACACGGTGTTTGATCTTGGCCGAGGGGACGGTTTCACGGTCCACAGCTATTCCATTGTTGGCCAGTGGGGCACGCATGTGGATCCGCCCTCGCACTTTGTGGCCGGTGGCAGGGCGGCCGACGACATCGGTGTCGACGAGATGGTTCTGCCACTCGTCGTGCTGGACATCAGTGCCCGCGCCGCCGTCGACGCCGATGCCGTCCCGACCGTTGACGACGTGCAGGAATGGGAGCGGCTTTACGGGCGGATTCCGGAGCGGTCGTTCATTGCGCTGCGCACTGACTGGCACCGGCGCTGGCCGGACGCAGCCCGCATGGCCAACCGCGACGCGGACGGCACCAGCCACTGCCCGGGGTGGTCCCGTGAGGTCCTGGACTTCTTGATCGACGAGCGCAATGTCGCGGCCGTCGGACATGAGCAGACCGATACGGACCCGGGGCTGGCCACCTCGCGCTCGGACTTTAGCCTTGAGACCCTGGTCCTGGCCAAAGACAGATGGCAGATCGAGCTCATGGCCAATCTGGACCAGGTTCCCGCCGCAGGTGCCTTGCTGGTGGCCGCCTGGCCCAAGCCCCTTGGTGGCAGCGGTTTTCCGGCCCGGGTCTTTGCCATCCACTAGCTCTGTTGGTCCTCCTTGTAAAGTGTGGGGAATGAGCGCGAATTCGAGCATGGGCCGAGGCCTTGAGGTGTTGACAGCGGTATCGCAGCGCACACGTGCCGGGTTCGGTGGGGGTACGGTGTCCGACATTGCAGGCGACATGGGGCGGGACCGGAGCCAGGTGTCGCGGGGGCTGAAGACCATCAGTGCGGAGGAATTCCTGGTCAAGGGACCGGGCTCGCGGACGTACCGCTTGCACTGGCAGCTCTATGCCGAGGCGCAGGCGTTGACGGAACAGCGGTTGCGGACGGACGGCCTGACTTCCTTGGAAAAGCTGGTCGAGGAAACTGGCGAAGGCTGCTATCTCGGCGTCCTGTCCGGTGACAGCACGGTGACCATTGGTGAACGCGTGCCGCCCGGAAACAAAGTCATTGGCTCCTGGATCGGGCGCCCATACCCGGCGTACTGCAGCGACGCCGGGCAGGCGCTGCTTTGGGATGCGCCGGACGACGAAGTCAGGGCTGTTTTTTCACGGACCTCATTCACGCAACATGGTCCGCATACGCCACTCTCGGTGGACGATTTCCTCGCGCGGCTGGCGGCTGCACGGGAACGCGGGTACTCCATTGTCGATGAGGAAGCGGAGCCCGGCCTGTATTCGATTGCGGCACCCGTCCGCGATTTCCGGTCCGAAGTTGTTGCCGCCCTGCAGATAGTCGGGCCCAAGGTGCGGCTTGAACCCCGGCGGGCGGAATGCGCCGCAGCCTTGCTCCGCTGGGCGGCCTGGCTTGAAGGGGCCTTGGCTGCGCCTAGCCAGCCGGTCTAGGCTGCTCCGGAGGCATCAATGCCGGACAGCCGCTGCGCGGCGTCTGCCAGCAACAGTGCGATGTCGTCGGCCTCGCTGCGGAAGTCGGACTCGCGGGCCAGGACGCTGAGGGCGGCAACAATCCGCCCCCCGGCGTCCCTGACAGGGACGGCCAACTCGCGAATACCATGCTCAAACTCGCCGACGGCATCCACCAGGCCTGTCGGCCGGTCGCGTGCCATCAGAGCCAGAACCTCCTGGGCGGAATGGGCGGCATAGGGGCCGCCGACACCGATGAACTCGACATCGCCCAGCAATTCCTCGACGGATTCCGGCGTGTGGTCCCACAACAGCGCCCGTCCGGCGCCCGTGCACCAGGTTGGCGTGATCATGCCGGCCCGGATGGACATGTCAGCAAAGCCATCTTCGGACCGCAGGAGCAGCACCCTTTCATCAAGCCGCACGGAGAGCCGCGCACTGATGTGGAACCGTGCAGCCAACCTGCGCAGCTCAATCCTGGCGAGCCTGACCCAGCCGTGATTGAGTGAAGCGCCCAGGCCAAAGTAGGCGGATCCAACCCGCAAGGCCGAACCGTCGTCCTTCTCCAGGAAGCCGATGTCGCAGAGTTCCTGCGTGAGCCGGGAGACGCGGCTGCGTTCCATACGGAGCTCGTCGGCCATCCGGCTCACACCGAAACCCGGCCGGCCGGAGCGTTCGCGTTCAATAGCCGCGCGGATGATGGCAAGACCCTGGGCCACGGAGGATAGATCCGATGCTGCCATGTTCTTGCGCTCCCTGGTCTGTTCGTCTCATCTGGGGTTCCGTTGGCCTCGGTGCATCAACGGTCCGGCTGCATCGCCTGCCGTGTTCCCTTAAGTATCTTAGGGTTGGAATTTCCCCAGACGGTGTACAGGTCAGCAAACAGCGCGCCGTTGGCATCCTCCAATTCCCTGGGGGTGATTTCAGAATCCCCTTGCCTGCCAAACAGAACCACTTCGTCGCCGGGCGCGACGCCGTCGATGTCCGTCACATCTGCAACCAGCACGTTCATGGAGATCTTGTCGAGAACGGGTGCGCGGCGTCCACGGACAAGGACGTGGGCCTTCCCGGCCAGGACCCGGCGGTACCCGTCGGCATAGCCAACGGTGACGCTGGCCAGTCGCGACGCGCGGTGCAGGGTGTGGGCGCGGTCGTAGCCAACGGTGTTGCCGGCCGGGTACTCATTGACCGAAGCGACGCGTGCCTTAAACGCCATCACTCTCTTGAATTCCCGGTGGGTGGGGGACGAATCGCCGTACAGCGTGGCCCCCGCGCGGACCATGTCCAGCCAGGATTCGGGAACCTCAAGGGCTGCAAACGAGGTGGCGCAATGCAGGAGGACCTGTTGGCGGTCCAGACCCTGTCGGATGAACCAGGCCGAGTCGCGGAGAAAGCAATCCAGGCCAGCCCGAACATCGTCGCGCTGTTCCATTGGAAAATGGGTGGTGATGCCGGCAACCACCAAGTGGGGCAGCGCCAGCATAGCTCTGGCCTCAGCCCGTCCTCGGGGGCCTGCCAGCTCCAGGCCGTCACGGCTCAGTCCGGAGGAGTTGACAGCGAAGTGATAGCGCAACGCCCTACCCTTCCTTCGGGCGATGGCGTCCGCCTTCTGGGCCAAGTGGAGATTGCCGATCA
Source organism: Pseudarthrobacter sp. P1 (assembly GCF_050156935.1). Classification (NCBI taxonomy): domain Bacteria; kingdom Bacillati; phylum Actinomycetota; class Actinomycetes; order Micrococcales; family Micrococcaceae; genus Pseudarthrobacter; species Pseudarthrobacter sp. P1. The sequence continues at coordinate 3,119,214 of NZ_CP189584.1, forward strand.
TCTCCTCAATCCCATGAGCCATTCCGTCGTCGATTTCGCCGGGCGCCGCTGGCCGCACACGGATCAACCGGCCGGTATAGCCATGGCCGCGCACGATTCTGGCTTCCTCGTTCCTGGCGACGCCAATGGCCGGAAGGTCCAGCGAGACCAGCGACGGCGCGAGCACGTCGAGGCCGTGGCCATAGGCATCCGCCTTGACGACGGCGCACATGCTGCTTCGACCGGCGAGCCTGGCCCCGAGTGCCCGAATATTGTGTTCGAAGGCCTCGGCGTCGATCTCCAACCAGCTGCCGAGCCGCTCCGTGGGGTTCGTGCGATGCCGCACGACGGTGGCGGGCACAGACTTGACGTTGGACGTGCGGGGGGAATGGTCCATGGTGAGGGCTCTCTGGCGCCGGGTGGCAGCCCGCACGTGCGGGCTGCCACCAGTTGGGCTACGTCGCGGTGGGCTGGTTCTGATCCACCCTGGTCATGTCCACCGGTGGCTTCGCGCCACCCTTTCGGCGGCGGCCATACCGCAGGTGGAAATACAGGTAGCAGGCTCCGACGAACGGGACCCCAAAGTACAGTGCGCCGACCTGCGCCGGGTCGAAGGCGATTCCAACCAGCGACGCCAGGCACAGCGTGAACGCCAGGATCGGCAGCCACGGATAGAAGGGTGCCCGGTAGGGGAGGGTCTTTGGATCGCCGCCGGCGTGCAGGAAGGCGCGGCGGTGGAAGAAGTGCGATGCCGCAATGGACATCCACACGCCCACCACGGCAAACCCGGAGATGGACACGAGTATCAGGTAGACCGTTTCGGGGGCGGCAACGCTTGAAACCAAGGACGCCAGTCCGCCGACCATGCTCAGGCAGAGCGCCAGCAGGGGGATGCCCCGCTGGGTGAGCTTGGCCAGCGCCTTTGGTGCGTGCCCTTCTTCGGCGAGAGAGAACAGCATCCTGGAGCACGAGAACAGACCGCTGTTGCCGGCCGACAGCAGTGCGGTGATGATGACAAAGTTCATGACGTCGCCGGCATAGGGGATGCCGATGGAGGAGAAGACGGTGACGAATGGGCTCTCGTCCAATCCAACCTTGTCGAAGGGAACGGTGGCCGCGATGACGGCAATGGCCCCGACGAAGAAAACAGCCAGTCGGATCACCGTCGACCTGAGGGCGCGCGGGATGTTTCGGGCAGGATCTGCTGTCTCCCCGGCGGCAACGCCAATGAGCTCGGAACCAGAGAAGGCATAGAACACTGCAAGAGTCGTGACCATGACGCCGGACAGGCCGTTCGGGAACAGCCCGGCGTCGGTGTTGAAGTTCTCAAACAGGAACGGGTGAGGCTGGTTGCTGAGCGGGTGGAAACCGAGCAGGGCCGCCCCGCCCAGCACGATAAGCGCTACGATGGCCGCTACCTTGATCAAGGAGAACCAGAACTCCGTTTCGCCGAATACCCGTGACGAGACGGCGTTGACGCCGAACACGAGGGCGGCGAAGACCAGACACCAAATCCACACGTCCACCTGTGGGAACCACCGCTGCATCAGCAAGCCGGACGCCGTGAACTCGGACCCGATGGCCACGGCCCAACACAGCCAATAGAGCCAGGCGGTGGCAAAGCCGGTCGCCGGGCTGATCGATCGGGACGCATAGATGTGGAATGCCCCAGACACGGGATAGGCCAAGGCCAGCTCTCCCAGGCACGCCATGATCAAGTAGACGACGAATGCGCCGATGAGGTAGGCGATGACCGCCCCAAGCGGCCCTGCCTGCGAGATGGTGTAGCCGGAGCTGAGGAAGAGCCCTGAACCGATGACACCGCCCATCGCAATCATGATGAGGTGCCGGGCGCCCATTGTTCGCCTGAGCGCGTTTTTGGACTCGGCCGGCGAGGTTAGGTCCTTTTGGCGTGGGGCTGTTCTTGAAATTGACATGGCTCTTCTCCCTGTGAGGACTGGAGGGGCGAATCTGCTGCGGGGGACTGCACGTTGCGCTGCTTGGCACGGTGGACGGATTTGCCGCGGACCATCCCCGAACGCAGGAAGCGTGAAGTTGTTGTGATGAAAGTAACACAACTTGGGCATCTTGTGCATTAAAAACATTTCCACGTGCCAATGATGCACGCAAGATTCGGCTGCGCGCGGAGTGCAGATGTCCTGCGATCCGGGCGATATGCACTCTCGATTGGTCAATATGACAGGGGTCAACTGACACGACTGGTGGCGAGGATGGAACCACGCCTAACAACCAAGGAGATTGTCTTGACTCGATATGACCTGGCCCTCATCGGATTCGGTGGGGTCAACCGTGCATTGGCTGAACTGATCAATAGCAAGGGGGCCGAACTCGCCGAAGAGCTCGGGTTCTCGCTGCGCATTGTCGCAATCACCGACCTGCGTCTGGGATCACTGGTGCAGCCGGATGGCATCGATCTGCCTACCGTCCTTGCGCTGGGCCCGGGTGACGGCGATTTCTCGCGTCATCCCGGGGGAAGCTGGGAGCCGCGGAACCAGTGGGTCATCCAGAATTCGACGGCGGACATCGTCGCGGAGGCCACCTTTACGAATCCGAATGACGGCGAACCGGCCGTCTCCCATGTGCGGTGGGCGCTCGAAGCAGGCAAGCATGTCTGCACGACCAACAAGGGTCCGGTTGCACTGCGGGGCCATGAATTGAAGGAACTCGCTGCAGCGAACGGGGTGTCGTTCGAGTTCGAGGGATCCGTCATCAGCGGCACGCCCATCATCCGGCTGGCACAGCGGATGTTTGCCGGCCTTGCGCTCGAAGGCGTTGAAGGCATCCTGAACGGAACGTGCAACTACATACTCGGCCGCATGGAATCCGGTCTTGGTCTGGAGGAAGCTGTCAAGGAGGCCCAGGACCTGGGCTACGCCGAAGCCGACCCAACGGCCGACATCGAAGGGTTCGATGTTCAGCTCAAGGTCGTCATTTTGGCCAATGAGCTCCTCGGGGCGAAGCTGACCCGGGCCGATGTTCCGCGCGAAGGAATTTCCGCACTGACCGCCGCTGACATCGCCCATGCCGCGGCCAACGGCCAGCGGTGGAAGTTGATTGGCTCGGCGAAGCGCAGAGATGATGGCAGCATCTACGCCCGCGTGGCACCGGTTGCGCTGCCGAATGACCATCCTCTCGCGGGCATTTCCGGCCCCACCAATGCAGTGGCTTTTGAAACAGACCTGCTCGGCCAGGTGACCGTCTCGGGCCCGGGCGCGGGGCGGACCGAAACCGCCTATGCCCTGCTCTCGGACATCATTGCCATCCACGAAGGAACGCCGGGCAGGACCAGCGGCAGCGCAAACCGGATCGAGGCCGCCCGTGTCTGAGGCAGCAACCCTGGACATTGCGGCTCCGGCCGACCGGCGGAGCCTGCCGGTCACCAATCCCTTCACCGGCGAGGTTGTCGGCCACGTCCCGTTGCAGGGTCCGGATTGTGTCGAACCGGTTTTGGAACGCGCCCGCCAAGGCGCACGGATTGCCGGGAGCCTGTCGCGGCACCGCCGGGCGGAGATTCTTGACACAGCCGCCCAGCTGGTCCTGGGCCGGCAGGAACAGTTTGCCCGGCTGATTGTCAGCGAGGCGGGCAAAACCATCCGGCAGGCCCGCAAGGAGACCCTGCGGGCTGTCAATACACTCAAACTCTCGGCGGCCGAAGCGCGGCGCAACGCCGGCGAGGTCATTCCATTCGATTCGTACGAGGGATCCGAGAACCGCCACGGCTGGTTTACGCGCGAGCCGCTGGGCATCATCGCCGCCATTACGCCCTACAACGATCCACTAAACCTTGTTGCCCACAAGCTTGGCCCAGCCATTGCCGGTGGCAACTCCATCATCCTCAAGCCATCGCAGCTCACACCCCTGTCGGCCCAGTGGCTGGTGGACACGTTGCTGGAGGCAGGCCTCCCCGCGGAGGTGATCACCAGCATCAATGGTGGGCGGGATCTGGCCCAGGCCGTAGTGTCCGCCCGGGATGTACGCATGATTTCTTTCACGGGCGGTTTTGCCACGGGGGAGGCAATCTCTCGCACGGCGGGCCTGAAGCGACTCGCGATGGATCTTGGCGGCAACGCGCCGGTCATTGTTTTCGACGACGCCGATCTGACCGCCGCGGTCGGCGCCTGTGTTTCGGGGGCCTTTTGGGCGGCTGGACAGAACTGCATCGGCACCCAGCGGATTCTAATTCAGCGCTCCGTCTACGCGGAGTTTCGCCGCCAATTTCTGGTAGCCACGAGCCGCCTGGTCTGCGGGGATCCGATGGATGAACGGACCGATGTCGGGCCGATGATCACGCCCGCGTCGGCCCAGAACGTGCAACAAAAGACCGACGACGCACTGGCGGCCGGGGCCACCCTGCTGTGCGGAAACACCCTCAGCGGCAACCTGTATGCCCCCACTGTCCTCGAGGGGGTTCCCGAGAATTGTGATTTGTGGGCTGAAGAAGCGTTTGCCCCGGTCGTGACGCTGCAGGCCTTTGACACGGACGATGAAGCCCTCGAGCTGGCAAACCGTGTGGATTTCAGCCTGCACGCCGGCGTTTTCACGTCCAAACTGGGCCGCGCAATGAACGCATCCCGCATTTTGGAGGCGGGCGGCGTGATGATCAACGACTCCTCCGACTACCGCTTTGACGGCATGCCGTTCGGTGGATTCAAGTACGGGAGCATGGGCCGGGAAGGCATCCGCTTTGCCTTCGAAGACATGACCCAACCCAAGGTGGTCTGCATCAACGACTGAGAACCCTCAGTCGACCGGTGGATGGTATTTCCACACTCCTGACTCCAAAGGACAAGCAACAATGAATGGAAACACGGAACAGTTCCCGCTTGCCATGGCTGCGGATCAATCGCGTTGCCGCTCCGGCTCCAGAACGGAAACGGACTCCCTGGGATCCGTTGAGATTCCGGACTCTGCCTATTGGGGCGTCCACACGAAACGGGCCTTGGAAAACTTTCAGATCAGTGAAACACCCATCTCACGCTACCCTCAGCTGGTGGTGGCCTTGGCCTGTGTGAAGCAGGCCGCGGCCTTGGCCAACGGCCAGATCGGCGCTATTGCCCCCCACAAGGCCGCGGCAATAGCGGCGGCGTGCCGTGATATTCGTGATGGCTTGCACCACGAACAGTTTTGCGTCGACGTGATCCAAGGTGGCGCCGGGACCAGCACCAACATGAACGCCAACGAAGTCATCGCCAATCTGGCCCTGGAAAAGCTGGGGTATTCGCGCGGAGAGTACCGTTACCTGCACCCCATCGATGATGTGAACCGTTGCCAATCAACCAACGACACCTATCCAACGTCGCTGAAACTGGCCTTGGTCTTTTCCGTCCAGGAGCTTGTCCAGGAACTGGAACTACTCTCCGCCGCGTTCACTGGCAAGGGCCTGGAATTCGCCCACGTGGTGAAGGTTGGGCGGACGCAACTGCAGGACGCTGTGCCCATGACGCTTGGCCAGGAGTTCACCGCCTTCGGAGCCACCATCGCTGAGGACTGTGCGCGCCTGGTGGAAACGCTGCCGCTGCTCGCTGAATGCAGTCTCGGGGCAACCGCCATCGGAACCGGTATCACGGCGGACACCGGATACGCGGCCTTGGCGCTTGGGCATCTGCAGACCATCACCGGGCTGCCCATGACGCCGGCTGCCAACCTCATGGAGGCATCCTGGGACACGGGGGTCTTCATGCAAGTCTCCGGGGCAATGAAGCGCTCAGCCATCAAGCTGTCCAAGATATGCAGCGATCTGCGCCTGCTCTCCAGCGGGCCGCAAGCCGGGTTCGGGGAAATCAACCTCCCTCCGAGACAGGCAGGATCGTCCATCATGCCCGGGAAGGTCAACCCGGTCATTCCGGAGGTGGTCAACCAGATTGCATTTGCCATCGCGGGGGCGGACGTCACCGTCACCATGGCGGCCGACAACGGGCAGCTGCAATTGAACGCCTTTGAACCCGTCATCGCCCATTCGCTGCTCCAGGGGATTTCCTGGCTGCGCCGGGGGAGCAAGGCTCTGCGCCGGTACTGCGTGGAGGGCATCACCGCCAATGATGAGTTCCTGGCGCAGCGGGCGGCCGAATCGGTGGGTATGGTGACAGCATTGATCCCCTCAATTGGCTACGCTGCGGCAGCAAACATCGCCAGAGAGGCCTTGGCCACGAACTCCAGGGTCATTGACCTCATTGCCGCCAACGGCCTTTTGGACCCAGTGCGGGCGGCGGAGCTTATGTCGCCGGGATCCCTGTCGGCGGCGGGAATCGATTGATCACCGTCGACAGGGTCAGGGCAGTTACCGTGTCAGTGACTCCGGGGTGGGCTGCGATCTCTTCCCAAATCTCCCGGATGCGCTCAAGTGAGCGTGCTTCCAGGCGGACAAAGAGGTCGAAATCGCCGCTGAGAACGTCGCAGATAACCACCTCCGGGATCAGGCGAAGGGCGGCAAGCACCTCGGCGCCGCGCATTCTGTCCTTTCGGTAGACCATCAGGATGGCCGATGCCATTGCCTCGTTCTTCTCAGGGGTGCCCTGCACCAGCGTGTAGCCCTGGATGACCCCCTGCCGTTCCAGCCGCTCGATGCGCTGGCGAACGGCATTGCGCGAGAGCATGACGCGTTGGCCCAACTCAGCGTGGGACATTCGGGCGTTGCGGGACAGCTCAGCGATGATCTGCCCGTCTACGGGGTCATGGGATCGTCTGTCCATCGTTGAGTCCACTTTCTGCCAAATCCCCGGCGTCCGCATGCAGCGGGTACGCGTCGGCCTCGAATGCCGAACCGCCGGAACAGCTTCAACAGCCTACATCGTAAGGACAACCAGCATGGAAGAGATTTCCCGCCACCATCAGCAGCAACGGAGATTCACCTGTGTGCTCTTTGACATGGATGGCACGCTTATGGACTCGGCGCCAGGCGTCGTCGCCAGTGCGGCCGAGGCCCTGCGTGCCGTCGGCGCCGTCGTGCCTGACGTCCAAACGTTGCGCAGCTTTGTTGGGCCGCCGATGTACGACTCGTTCCGGCAGGTGGTGGGGCTAGACGAGGAGACAGCCGGACGAGCGCTTGCCGCCTATCGTCGAAGCTACGCCGACAAGGGGGCCCTGAACAATTCTCTCTACGACGGAATTGTTGCGATGGTGGCGGCCCTGAACGGAGGCGGCCTTCCACTGGCGGTGGCAACGTCAAAGGTGGAGGACCAAGCAATGCGCCTGGCCGGTCACTTCCGTCTGGATGACCACTTTGTTGATGTCTGTGGCGCCTCTGACGCTGAAGCCCGCAGGAGCAAGACCGATGTCATTAGTGAATCACTTCGCCGTCTCGCGGCGCAGGGGGTGGACGTTTCCTGCCCAGTTATGGTCGGAGACCGCTGCTATGACATCGAGGGTGCCGCCAGCCATGGCGTTCCCGCCATCCATGTGCAGTGGGGGTATGGTCCTGCAGAGGCAAAAGGGGCCGTGGCGACCGTGGATTCCCCTGCCCAGCTGGCTGCGCTGCTGCTCAACCACGCGCCGGGTTGAGCAGCAGCGCAGCCCGCTGCCCCTGCGGTTCAGCGGGTGGCGTGCCCGCTGCGGTTCCTGGTCGGGGCGTAGGTCTTGGCCAGGCGGGCCAGCGCCAGGGCCGCGACCAGCAGGCCGAAGTCGCGCAGCGCCACGTCGTAGAAGCCTGGATAGGTGAGCAAGTTGACGATGATGCCGGCCAGCCACAGGGCCACGACGTAGGCGGCCAGGCGCGGCTTGAGCGCCACCGTGACGGCGGCGGCGATTTCCACCACGCCAACGATGAGCATCACGGTGTGGGCGCTGAATGGTGAAACGCTGACGACCCACGGTGCCAGGTAGCCTTCCCAGTTGGCCAGGACGTTGAAGAACTTGTCCAGGCCGAAAACGAGCGGGATCAGGAAGAACCCGATCCACAACATCAAAAACGCGCCGTACGCCGGTTCAACCCGGGCCCTGTGCAGCGCCTGGCTCGACCAGCGGGACGTTGGGGCGCCGACAACATTGGCAGACATGATGCCCTCTTTCTAAAAACTGATTTGATGTTTTTAGAATGCTCCCGGGGGCGCCCACTGTCAAGGGGTGGGCGCCGGAATGTCCCCTCGTGCCGCCGCCGTCGCCTCGATCATGTCGGCGATGAACCGCTGCGCCAGTGCCAGCTCGGCCTCCGAGTAGCCCGCCATGGCCGCTCCCAGATGCGCCGCCAGCGGCGAGAACAGGGATCTGCCCACTTGCCGGGCATGGTCGGTCATGGCCAGCTCCACCTGCCGGCGGTCCGCCTCGCTGCGCTGGCGGGTCACATGTCCGGCCCGGTCCAGCCGGTCCACCAGCGCCGTCGTCGCCGGCGAGCTGAGGTTGAGGGCCTCGCCCAGCCGCCCCGGAGTGGCCGGCTGGGGGCCAAGGCCGGCCTGGACCAGAAAGGCCAGGGCGTTCATGTCCGTCCGGTGGAGTCCGTGCAGGCTGCCCACCCGTTCCACGTAGCGGTCCGTTTCGACGGTGAATTCCCTCAGCAGTGCCAGTAGTTCGGCGTGCGGCATCCGTGCAGTCATGACATCAATCTTCCGCTATGGATTCGTGGAACAATTTTACCTCCGCGCTGGAATATCTTCATGATCGAAGTATTATTGAGCGCATGGACATCAAGGACTGGACGCCGAAACGTTGGCTGCGCGGAGTGTTGCCGGCCGCACTGATCCTCATCTGGCTGGTGGTGGCGGGCCTTGGCGGGCCCACCTTCGGCAAGATCTCCGGCGTCTCCAGCAATGATGCGGCCAGCTTCCTGCCGGCCAGCGCCGAATCGACCCTGGCCCGGGAATGGCATCAGAAGTTCCTTGACTCGCACAGCATTCCGGCCATCGTGCTGCTGGTGTCGGACCGGCCCATCGACGGCGCCGGGATGGGCGCCTATGCGGCGCTGGCCGGCATACTGGGCACCGTTCCGGGGGTGGAGCAACCCGCCGCCATTGCGGGCCCCATTCCCTCCGAAGACCGCCGGGCCGTGGAATTCATCGTGCCCATTGCCGACACCGGGAATGTCAAGGGCGTGGTCGCCGGACTCCGCGAGGCAGTCAACGCGAACCTGCCCGAGGGAACCACCGCCTACGTCACGGGTCCCGCGGGGTTGACGGCGGATCTGGTCAATGCCTTTGGCGGCATCGACGGGATCCTGCTGCTGGTGGCGCTCATTGCGGTGTTCGTGATCCTGCTGGTGGTCTACCGCTCGGTGGTGCTGCCGGTGCTGGTGCTGCTGACCTCCGTTTTTGCCCTCTGCGCCTCCATCTTGCTGATATATGCCCTGGCGAGCATGGATTGGATCAAGCTCAGCGGGCAGAGCCAGGGCATCCTGAGCATCCTGGTCATCGGTGCCGCCACGGACTACTCGCTGCTGCTGGTGGCCCGATACCGCGAGGCCCTGCACGCGGTGGATTCCAAGTGGGCCGCCATGGGGCGGGCGCTGCGCGGGGCCTGGGAGCCGATTGTGGCCTCGGGCGCCACTGTCATCATTGCGCTGCTGTGCCTGCTGGCCTCGGACCTGAACTCCAATCGCAGCCTGGGGCCCATCGCCGCCATCGGCATCGCCTTCTCGCTGCTGTCAGCGCTGACCTTCCTGCCGGCACTGCTGGTGCTCTGCGGCCGCGGCGCCTTTTGGCCCTTCCGCCCCAACGTGGAACAGCCGCACCGCCATGCCGTGGCCACCGGCGAGAATTTTCCCGCCGGTTTGGCGGGCATCTCCGGGTTGTGGCGCCGGGTGGGCCTGCTGGTTGCCTCCCGTCCCCGCACCACCTGGATTGCCACGCTGGTGCTCCTGCTGGCCGCCAGCAGCGGCGTGCTCCAGCTTCAGGCCAACGGGGTCTCCCAGACGCAGATCATCCTCGCCCCCAGCAACGCCGTCGACGGACAGAAGGCGCTCGGCGAGCATTTCGACGCCGGCAGCGGCAGCCCGGTGGTGGTCATCGCGCGTGAAGGACGGGCCGATGACGTGGTGTCGGCCGTCGCAGCCCAGCCGGGCGTCTCCGACGTCGTCCTCTATTCGGGCGCCGGCCGTCCGGTTCCCGGGGCACCCGCCGTCGTGAAGGACGGGCGGGTGCTGATCAACGCCACACTGGTGGACCAGGCGGACTCCGCCGCTGCGGAACAGGTGGTGCGGGACCTGCGCGGGACCCTGCCCGCCGTCGACGCCGACGTGCTGGTGGGCGGCGTGACAGCCATTGCGCTGGACACCAACGAGACGGCCCAACGGGACCTGTGGAAGATCGTTCCGCTGGTGCTGGTGGTGATCCTGCTGGTGCTCATGGCGCTGCTGCGCTCCATCGTGGCACCGCTGCTGCTCATCGGCTCCGTGGTGCTGTCCTACGCCGCCGCCATGGGCGTCTCGGCGCTGGTCTTCAACCACGTCTTCCACTTCCCGGGCGCCGATGCCACCGTGCCGCTGTTTGGTTTCGTGTTCCTGGTGGCATTGGGCGTGGACTACAACATCTTCCTGATGACACGGGTGCGCGAGGAATCGGCGCGGATTGGCACGCGGCCGGGCGTGCTGCGAGGGCTCGGTGTCACGGGCAGCGTGATCACCTCCGCGGGCGTGGTGCTGGCAGCTACCTTCGCTGCCCTGGGCGTGATCCCGCTGCTGTTCCTGGCGCAGCTGGCCTTCATCGTGGCGTTTGGCGTGCTGCTGGACACGGTGCTGGTGCGGTCATTGCTGGTGCCCGCGCTCGCGTACGACCTGGGCAGAGTGATCTGGTGGCCGTCGCGGCTGGGGCGGGCCCCGGTGGTTTCGACAGGCTCAACCACCGGGGTTTCGACAGGCTCAACCACCGGGGTGGGGCGCGGCTAGGGCTTCATGTTCTCCGCACCCACCATCCAGGCGTACTGCTCCAGCTTCTCGATGAAGGCATGCAGCAGGTCCGCCGTGGTGGGGTCTTCCTCGTCCACGGCGTCGTGGACTTCGCGCATGGTGGCCACGGCGGCCTGGAGCCGTTCCACCACGAGGTCGACGGCGGCGGAGGTGCCCACCAGCCCGTCCGGGAACTGCGCCAACGTGGTCTTGGCAGCGACGGTGCCGCTGCGCCCATCCGGCACGGCCTCCAGGGCCCGCATGCGCTCGGCCGTGACGTCGGAGAACTCGCGGGCGGAAGCCACCACCTCATCCAGCTGCAGGTGCAGGTCGCGGAAATTGGCGCCCACGATGTTCCAGTGCGCCTGCTTTCCTTGGACGTGGAGCTCGATCAAATCAACAAGAACTGCCTGCAGGTTGGCTGCCAGCGTCGGTGATGCCTTCATCGTTTCCTCCGTGCATTTGTGGTCCGTTGGCCGGACCGGGTGGTGACAGGCTCAGCCAGCGGCGCCGGCCTGTTTGTTGTTTGCCTCGCGGTACCGGCGCATTTGCTGGTAGCGGCGCTGCAGACTCTCACGCCGGGGCTTGCTGTCCTCGGACGCCGCCTCGGCGGTGAGATCTATGTGGGACGGCCCGTACTGCCACAACAGCAGGTCATCCAGCAGCCGGTCCGGGCCGGGGGAGTAGCGGTGGTCCAGGGCCTTGCGGACATCGCTGATGGCGGAGGGCTGGAGCAGCTCGGCCAGCTGGATGGTCCGGGTGAGCCCGTGCGCGGCCAGCAGCTCTGCCGCCCAGCCCCAATCGTCGTCGGACTTCCGGTCCACGTGCGGGAGCAGCGTCTGCCAGATCTCCTTGATCCGGTTGGGCGTCAGGGCCTCGGCCCCCTCGCCGTCCTCGTGCCAGAAGTTGGTGACAGTTTCATAGCGCTCGTGCAGCTCGGAGAAGGCGGATTCCACTGTCTCCAGCATGGCCGCCGTCGCCGTGAACTGGCGGTCGAAGTAGGGGCTCCAGGCGCGCCGGTCCTGGGATTTGAAGCGGATGTCGTGCTCGATCTCGCTCCAGGCGTGGGCGAAGATGGTGCGGATCTGGCATTCGAAGAAGTAGCTGCCGTTGGGCTTGGTTGAGGGGTCCAGGACGTCCTGGTACACCCTGACGACGTCGTTCTGGATGCTGCGCAGGATCAGGTGCCGGCTGGAGTAGCCGTAGGTGCCGGACTCGATGGAGCCAATGTCCTTCTCCCTGTCGCCGCGGCAGTCGAAGATGCTGCGCTGGCGCTTGATCAGGTTGGCGGCGACGGCGTTTTCGCCGGGCAGCGTGGTGATGACCCGGACGCCGACCATGTCCGTGAGGTTCCGCAGCGGGTCCGGGAACTGCAGGGCAGGTGCCGCGCCCGGGGACTGGTCCACCATGCGCGAAGCCTTTTCGCGGAACGATTCCACTGTCTTGGTGCGGCTGGTGACGAAGAGCGGCTTGGTCTCTTCGCCGGCGAAAATGTCCCGGATGCGGCGCTCCATTTCGGCGGTGACGCGCTCCAGGGCGGGCCGGACACGCTCGTATTCGGCCACGCTTGCGGCCACGCCGGGGCGCAGGGAATCGGCGAGTCGGTCCCAGTGAAGGCTCATGCTGCGAGCCTAGACGCCGCCACCGACATTAGTCGAGCCGGGTCCACCCCAGTTGCTCCCGGGGCCCGCAACCGCGGGTCCAGCCGGCCGCCCTATTAGGACCGCTGAACAGGTCGGGGGCCGCCAGCAGGTCGCGGAAGACCAGCTCCGCGGCACCGGCGAGGATCAGGTCCTGGCCCATCGGGGCATGCTGGATCTCCAGCCTGCTGGGGCTGACCGTGAAGGACCCCGCGGTCAGTGCCTCCACCTCCTCGGCGCTGAGCGAGGCGTGCATGGCTCCGATGAATCCGCCCAGAACCACCAGGGACGGGTTGAAGATGTTGGCCAGTGTCCGCACCGCCAGCACCACCCACGACATCTGCCGCAGCACCTCCTGGTGGAGGGCGGTGTGGGCGGAATCGGCCAGAGCCTGCGCCAAGGCCTCGAATTCGAGGGCATCCAGCCCGGCCAGGTCCAACAGCCGGCTGGCCTGGACCTCGGTTTCCAGGCAGCCGCGCGCCCCGCAGGCGCACAGGCCGCCGAGCGGCTGGATGGGAATGTGGCCCAGCTCCGTGGCGTAGCCGGTGGCGCCGTTGAGCAGGTGGCCGCCGGTGATGACGCCGCCGCCGATGCCGCTGGAGCCGCCGTACAGGTATACGACATCGTCCGCGCCCATCCCGCCACCAAAGGCGGTGGTGGCGCTGATGCCCAGCGTGGCGTCGTTGCCCACCCAGGTGGGCAGCCCGGTGGCCGTGGCCACGAGGGTGCCGAGCGGCACGTTGCGCCAGCCCAGGTTGGCGGCGTGGCCGACGACGCCGCGGTCCTGGCCCACCTGGCCGGGCACGGCGATGCCCACGCCCGCCAGGCGTGCCCCCACGGGGAGGTCCGCCCCGAGTTCGGCCAACAGTTGAGTCACAATGCCGCTGGCCTGCTCCGGCGTCGGAACGGCATCAAGGATACGCCGGGCGGTGGGGCCGGTGCGCCGGCCCAGCCCCAGGACGCGCGCACGGATGGAACGGGCCTCGATGCTGACGGCCAGGGCCGCCACCGATTCCGCGGCCGAGATGTGGGAGACCGGCCGGCCCGGCCCCGCGGCCTTGCGCGCCGATGCCTCGCGGACCAGGCCCATCTTGTCCAGTTCAGCGGCGAGCATGCCCACGGTGGCGCGCGAGAGCCCCGTCTGGGCGGCCAGTTCGAAGCGGGTGGCCGGACCATGCCGGTGGATGTGGCCCAGCACGGCACTGAGGTTCTGCCGGCGGATGCGGTCGTTGGCTGATCCCTGCATCATCAAGAAAATCGTGCTCCATTCCAAGTGTCTGGACGAATAGTACCGGCAGCGTCCCCGGGCCGGGCCAGTGTGTCGGGACCCGCGCCGGCCTCGCCCGGGCGGCGCGGGAGTGGCACACTCTTTCCATGCCCGCCCCGCAGACTCCCGCCCCGCAGCGCTACGCCTACGGCCCGGACCCCGCCCAGTGGGCCGAACTCCACCTCCCCGCCGTGCCACTGCGCCGGGGCGTGGCGGTGGTCATCCACGGCGGCTACTGGCGCGCGGCCTACGGCGCGGAGCTGGGCGATCCGTTGGCCCGCGATCTGGCCGCCCGGGGGATCGCGGCCTGGAACCTGGAATACCGCCGGGTCGGCAACGGCGGCGGCTGGCCGGAGACGTTTGAGGATGTGGCAGCCGGGATCGACGCCCTGCGCCCCGCGGCGGCGGAGCACGGGCTGGACCTCTCCGCCGTCGTCGGACTGGGCCATTCGGCGGGCGGGCAGCTGGCAGTTTGGGCGGCGGGCCGTTCCGCCCTGCCCGCCGGCGCCCCGGGGGCGGACCCCGCCGTGGAGCTCACCGCCGTCGTCAGCCAGTCCGGCCTGCTGGACCTGCGTGCGGCGCACCGGCTGGGCCTGAGCAACCGTGCCGTGGCCAAGCTGCTCGGCGCGGACCCCCAGGACGCCCTCTGGCGGTACGAGCTCGCGGACCCGCTGGCCGCCGTCCCGCTGGCGGTGCCGGTCTACGCCGTGCTGGCCGCAGACGACGGCGATGTCCCCGCCAGCCAGTCGCGGGAGTACGTGCGCGCGGCCGCTGCGGCCGGGGCCCGGGCCGAACTCGTTCCGGTCCCCGGTGACCACTATGGTCTCATCGATGTCCGGCACGCGGCGTACCGCACGTGCGTGGATCTGGTTGAGAGGTGCCTGCCGGCCGTAGGCTGAGGGCATGCTGACTGTCATTGGTGAGGCCCTGGTGGACGAGGTGGTGCGCCCGGGGCAGGCGCCCGTGCCGCATGTGGGCGGGAGCCCGCTCAATGTCGCAGTGGGGCTGGCCCGGCTGGGGCACCCGGTGCAGTTCCTGGGCCGCTTCGGTACGGATCCGTACGGGGTGATGGTCTCCACGCATCTGCACGCCAACGACGTTTTGGTGCCGGTCGCGCCGGACGCGCGGCCCACCTCCGTGGCCCGCGCCACCCTGGACGGCGACGGCGCGGCCAGCTACGAGTTTTCCCTCGACTGGGAGCTGCCGGGTGCCGGCCCGGACGCAAGCGGCGGCCCCAACTTCATGCTGTCCGCCAGCACGCTGGTGCACACCGGCTCGATTGCCGCCATGCTCGCCCCGGGTGCGGACCAGGTGCTGGCCATGGTGCGCTCCGCCCACCCCCGCGTCACCATCGGCTACGACCCCAATTGCCGCCCGTCCATCATTGCGGATGTGGACTACGCCCGCGCCCAGGCGGAAAAGTTTGTCCGGCTGGCGGACGTCGTCAAGGCCTCCGACGAGGACCTGGAATGGCTGTATCCGGGCGTGGATCCGCTGGATTCGGCCCGGCGCTGGCTGAACATCAATGGTGCCCCGGCCGCGGGGAACTCCCGGCCCGGCACCGCCCGGGACACCGGCCGCGCCGGTGGCCCCGCCGTCGTCGTGGTGACCCGCGGTGGGGAGGGTCCGTGGGCCGTGTGCGCCGCCGGCGAGGCGTCCTGTCCGGTGCCGCAGGCCGCAGTGGTGGACACCGTCGGGGCGGGGGATTCCTTCATGGCCGCGCTGCTCTCGGCAGTGGTGGACCGCGAGTTGGACGGTGCCCAGCGCCGCGAGGAGCTGCGTGCCATCAGCGCCGAGGAACTTGCTGCCATGATCCGCCATGCCGCCCGCGCCGCTGCCGTCACGGTGTCCCGGGCCGGGGCCAACCCGCCCACCCGCGCGGAGCTGCACGCGCACTAGACGCGCCAACCACCAGGAGAATCCCATGAAAAGTGATCCGTACGCCCTGCTGGACCCGGTGCCGTCCTTTGAGCTCACCAGCACGTCCTTCGCCGACGGGGCCACGTTCTCGGTCCACCAGAGGAATGCGGGCCTGGGTGGGCAGGACCTGTCACCGCAGCTGTCATGGAGCGGTTTCCCTCCGGGGACGCGCAGCTTTGCCGTGACCATGTTCGACCCCGATGCGCCCCGGGCGGGCGGCTATTGGCATTGGGCCGCCTTAAACCTGCCGGCCTCCACCGCGGAGCTGGCCGAGGGCGCGGCCACCGCCGCGGGCTCGCCAGGGATGCCGGCGGGGACTGTGACTTTGAAGAACGACGGCGGGTTTGCCGGCTTCATGGGGGCGGCACCGCCGCGCGGGCACGGCCCGCACCGGTACATGCTGGTGGTGCATGCGCTGGATGTGGCCACACTGGACATCGGTGCCGGGGCCACGCCCGCCGTGCTGGAGTCCAAGCTGAAGTTCCACGCCCTGGCCCGCGCCCGGCTGACGGGCATCTACGAGCGGTAGCCGGCTACGGTCGGGTGCCGAGCGCGGCGGGATTCTCCGCGCGGCCGCGGGCGGCCTCGGTCGATCACCGAAGCCGGTGGTCGACCGAGCGAGGAACGAGCGCGCGGAGACCCAGCCGGACGAAGCGCCAGGATCTCTGCTCGGCCACGGGTGGCTCTGGCCCGCGCCAGGCTGGCGGGCATCTACGAGCGGTAATCGGCTACGTGCGGGTGGTTTCGGCGGGCTCAACCGGCGTGCGGCCCCGCCCGGGGTTCAGGCTAATCGCGTTATGCAGCGCCATGCCCGCGGCGCCGATGGCGCTCTCGGCCTCGGTCCACTCCTTCACCGTGATGTTCAGCGGGTGGTGGAAGCGCAGCACCGTCTCCTGCAACCCCGCCTCGAAGCCGGGGCGCAGGTGCTCCCACAGCGCCGTCGTCTCGCCGGTCACGATGATGGTGGCGATGCCCAGCAGGTTCACCACCCCGCCCAGTGAGCGGCCCAGCATGCGTCCCGTCCTGGCCAGGTACACCCCGGCGGCGGAGCCGGGGTTCCCGGCCTGCCGGGACAGCTCCTCCAGCGTGGGCGCGCCGCCCGGTTCCGGGGCGCCGGCCAGCAGTTCCTTCAGCCCCGCATAGACCTGGAGGCAACCGGAATTCCCGCACACGCAGCGCGGCCCGGCCGGATCGACGGACATGTGGCCAAACTCGGTGGAGGCGCCGTCGGGCCCGTAGAACACGGACCTGCGGCTGACGATGCCCATGCCGACGCCGGGGCCCAGGCCCAGCAGCAGAAAATCGTCGTGCTTGCGGCCCAGGCCAAAGCTGATCTCCCGGGTGGCCGAGGCGAAGAGGTCGTTGGAGACGAAGACCGGCAGGTCCAGGGCCTCCTGCAGCTGCTGGCCCAGGTCGAAATTCTCCCAGTCCAGCGTGGCCGAGATGATGACGGTGGAGGAGTTCTGGTCCACCGCACCCGAGACGGAGACGCCCACGGCCACGGTGCGCTCGGGGTGTGCCAGGTCCTGCATCTGCCCGGCCACGATCGCCGCCAGCTGGCCCACGGGGTCCGCCTCGGGGGCGAAGGGGATGGTACGGGAGGCCAGGATCTGCCCGTCGATCAGCATGGCCACCGCCACCACGGCGTGCGGGCCGATCCCCAGCCCGAGGACGACGGCGGCATCGGAGACGAGTTCGACGGGCACCTTGGGCCGGCCGGCCCCGGCGCTTTGCCCGGCGGGGAGGTCCCTGACCAGGCCCTCGGCCATCAGATTGCGCACCTGGGCCGTAACAGTTGCGGCACCAAGGCCCAGCTGCTTGGCAATTTCGCCGCGGCTCAGGGGACCCGTTTCGGCCAGCAATCCCAGTATTTCCGCGCGGCTGACGGCTTCTCCGGTGGGAGCGGTGCGGGCGCGGGGGCGAGTGTCCGAAATGTGAGCTACCTCTCTCTTGACTCCGGGTGGAGGGTGCGCATAGTCTATCGGCACGGCATTTAATTTGGTACCGAATTAATTATAGGTACAGCCCCCTGCATCCTCCAACAGACCCAGAAGGACGAAGAATGAAATTAGCAACGAAGCTAGCTGCCATCGCCGTCGGATCCGCCATGATGTTTGGCGCCACGGCATGTGGTTCCACCAGCACCTCCGGTTCCTCCGGCGCCGCCGCCAGCTCCGATGTCACGCTCGATTGGTCCTTCTGGTCCCAGGGTGATGAGGGCAATAAGACCTGGAAGGCACTGGCCGACCAGGTCACCGAGAAGTACCCGAACATCAAGGTCAACCTGACCACCGCACCGTTTGCCGATTACTTCACCAAGCTGCAGTCCCAGCTGGCCGGCGGCACGGCCCCGTGCATCGTGAGCATGCAGTCCCTGCGCCTGCCGGCGTTCGCCAAGGCACTGGAGCCGCTGGACGGTGCGCTGGCCCAGACCGCCGGCTTCAAGTCCGAGGAGTGGATCCCTGGTGCGCTCAAGGCGCTGCAGGCCTCCGACAAGCAGTACGCGCTGCCCTATGGCCTCTCCACCATGGTCATGTACTACAACAAGGACGCCTTCAAGGCCGCCGGCGTGGAGGAGCCCAAGAGCGGCTGGACCACCGACGAGTTCATCGCCGCCGGCAAGAAGGTCTCGGCCTCCATGGGCAAGCCCGCCTTCGGCGAGTCCTTCTCCGATCTGCACATGTACTCCCAGCTGCTGGCCTACAACGGCGCCCGCCCGGTCTCCGACGACGGCGCCCTGCAGCTGACGGACGCCAAGGTCACCGACGCCTTCGGCTGGTACTCCTCCCTGGCGACGGACGAGAAGATCAGCTCCGTTCCGGCCAGCTCCTCCGACGTGGCCTGGGGCGAGCAGCAGTTCGTCGCCGGCAACACGGCCATGGCGGTGGATGGCACCTGGAACATCAAGAGCAACGTCACCGATGCCACCACCTTCAAGGTGGGCGTCGTGGCCCTGCCGCAGGGCCCCAACGGCGGCGGCACCTACTCGGCCAACTCCGGCTTCGGCATCTCCAAGACCTGCAAGCACAAGGATGAGGCCGCCAAGGCCATCGGCGTGCTGACCGACGCCGCCTCGCAGGCGGCCTCCGCCAACGCCGGCAACCAGCCCGCCCGCCTGGCCGCCAACGACGCCTTCATCAAGGGTCTGAAGACCGACATCGACCCCACCAACCCGGGCTACTCGGACCAGGTGGCCGCCGTGGTGAAGGCCTCCTCGGAGAAGGCCGTGCCGTTCATCAGCACGGACAACTGGGACAAGGTCACCAAGCTCATGGGCCAGCAGTTCCAGCAGGCGTTCACGGCCAAGACCTCCCCGGCCGACGCGCTGAAGAACGTGCAGCAAAGCGGCGCCAAGTAGCATCCGCTGCTTCTTCCGCCCCCTGAGCCCGACGAGAAAGGCATTACCTTGACGGCCACCCTTGCTTCACCGACCCGGCACCAAGCCCCGGAACCGGTGACAGTAAACCGGAAGAAGAAGACGGACTCCCGTGCGGCGCTGGGGTTTTTGACCCCCAGCGCCGTCGGGATGACGCTCTTCATCCTTCTTCCCACCCTCCTGGCGATTGCCACGAGTTTCTTCAACTGGCCCACATATGGTGATGTCACCTTCGCCGGGCTGGACAACTACGCCGGCCTGTTTGCCGAGGGAAGCCAGTTCCCGGCCGCGCTGCTGAACACGGTGCTGTTCACCATCATCGTGGTGCCGCTGAACCTGGTGCTGACCATTGCGACGGCGTTCTGGGTTGCCACCAGCCGGTTCTCCAAGCTGTACCGCGTGCTGTTCTTCCTGCCGGTGGTGACGCCCACCGTGGCCACCGCCGTGATCTGGAAGCTGATCTACCAGCCCAACGGCATCCTCGATTCGACGCTGCAGTCCCTGTTCGGCATCCACATGCCCAACCTGCTCGGCGACAGCAGCACGGCCATGCTGGCCGTCGTCGTCGTGATCCTGTGGCAGGGCTTCGGCTACAACATGCTGATCTTCTCGGCCGCCATCGACCAGCTGCCCCAGGATGTCCTGGATGCGTCAATGCTCGACGGCGCCGCCGGGCTCACCTCGCTGCTGCGGATCAAGCTGCCGCTGCTGACGCCGGCCATCTTCTTCGCCTCCACGGTCACCATGATCTCGGCGTTCCAGATGTTCTCCGAACCGTTTGTGCTCACCGCCGGCGGCCCGGGCACCTCCACCGTCACGGTGGTCATGAACGTCTACCAGACGGCCTTCCAGGGTGGCGAGCTCGGTGCCGCCGCGGCACCGGCCATCATCCTCTTTGCCTTGATCCTTGTGGTCACGATGATCCAGTGGCTGGGACAAAAGAAATGGGTCCACTATGACCAGTAACCAGACAATTGCCAAGGCGTCCGCCGCGCCCGCACGCCGGGCCGCCAAGCGGTCCCGGGTGCGCTTGAGCCCTTTGAAGCTGGCCAGCGAGGTGCTGATCGCCGCGGTGGTCCTGCTCTTCCTCTTCCCGATCATCTTCACCTTCTTCTCCGCCTTCAAGTCCAACGGCGAGATCTTCGCCCAGCCGCCGTCGCTCTTTGGTGCGGAGTTCCGCTGGCAGAACTTTGTCGAGGTCTTCAACTACACGCCGTTCCTGCGCTTCATCGTCAACGGCCTGGTGGTCTCCGTCGCCGGCACGGTGATTGTGGTGGCCGTATCCGCCCTGGCCGCGTACAGCTTCGGCATCCTGCGCTGGCGCGGGCGGGACAAGTTCATGCTCCTGTACCTGGCCACCATGATGATCCCGCAGGAGGTGCTGGTCATCCCCATGTTCCTGCTCATGCAGAAGCTGGGCTGGATCAACACCTGGCAGGCCCTGATCCTGCCGTGGGCGTTCGGTGCGTTTGGCGCGTTCCTGCTGCGCCAGTTCTTCGTGAACATCCCCTACGAACTGGTGGAGGCCTCCCGGATGGACGGCTGCAGCCAGTGGCGCACGTTCAGCCGGATCATCCTGCCGCTGGCCAAGCCCTCGCTGGCGGTGCTGGCCGTGTGGACCTTCATCACGTTCTGGAACAGCTTCCTGTGGCCCCTGATTGTGGTCAATGACGTCAACGAGCTCGGCAACGTTTCGCTGGGCCTGCAGACCTTCTTCGGCGAGCACGGCAGCTCCTGGAACCTGGTCATGGCCGCCTCCGTCATTGCCATCCTGCCCACCCTGCTGCTGGTGGCCGCCCTCCAGAAGCACCTGGTCAAGGGCATCGCAACCGTCGGCCTGGCCGGCCGCTAGCCCGCCACCCCTTCAACTCCCAAAGGCTGGACATGTTTTATTTTGAGGACCGCGTCGGTCCCGACTTTGGCGCGGACGCTCCGAGCTACCCGGACTGGACGTTTCCGCAGTGGCTCAAGGATGCCAAGTTCGGCATCTTTGTGCACTGGGGCCTGTACTCCGTGCCCGCGTTTGCCGAGACCGGCGATGCCCCCGCCCCGGTGGAGGACGCCTACCGCGACCACAAGTACGCCGAGTGGTACGGCAACACCGTGCGCATCCCCGGCAGCAGCGCCGAGGCCTACCAGCGCGAAACCTTCGGCCCCGGCACCAGCTACGAGGACCTGGCGGAGCTGTGGACCGCGGAGTCCTTCGACGCCGCCGGGTGCGTCGAGCTGTTCCGCCGCGCCGGCGCCCGCTACGTGGTGCCCACCGCCAAGCACCACGACGGTTTCTGCCTGTGGGGCACCGAGACCACCGGGTTCAACAGCGTCGGCCGCGGCCCGGGCCGCGACCTGATGGCGGAGTTTGCCACGGCCACCCGCGACGCCGGGCTGAAGTTCGGCTGCTACTTCTCCGGTGCGCTGGACTGGCATGTGAGCGATCTGCGCGCCATCGACACCGATCCCGACGTCTTCCGGCTGCGGCGCAACGACGAGGACTTTGCCCGCTACGCCTACAACCAGGCCAGCGAGCTGGTGGCCAAGTTTGCGCCCGACATCCTGTGGAACGACATTGAATGGCCCGACGGCGGCAAGTCGGCGGCGGAGTTCGGCGTCGCCGCACTCTTCCGCGAGTACCTGGCGGCGGTGCCGGAGGGCATCGTCAACGACCGCTGGGGCGTGCCCTCGCACGGCTACCTGACGCGCGAATACAGCGACATCGGCTTGCTCTCGGGCAAGAACTGGGAGTCCTGCCGCGGTCTGGGCCGCTCCTTCGGGGTCAACCGGCGGGAGACCGACGCCGATGTGCTTAGCGTCGCCGAGGTGGTCCGCCACCTGGTCTCCGTGGTCTCGCGCAACGGCAACCTGCTGCTGAACATCGGCCTGAACGCCGACGGCACCGTCCCGGCCATCTACCGCGACAGGCTCGAGGGCCTGGGCGCCTGGATGGACGTCAACGGCGAGGCCATCTACGGCACCCGCCCGTTTGAGGGCGGGCTCGACGACGGCGCCCAGGACCACTTTGCGCTCACCGTCGGCCCGGCGGCCACCTACCTGCTGGTGCTCGACCCGGCGGCGGAGCTGCCGGCGGCACCCGTGGACACCACCGGCGGGCGCTGGCTCGGCGCCGGCGCGGCTTCGGAGGGCTTTGCCGTCCCGGAGGCGCTGAAGGACTCGCCCGTGGCCGTGTTCGCCATTCGGCACGCCGCCGGCAGGGCAGAGATTGCCCCGGGGCATCCGGCATGAGCCAGCGGCTGGTGGGCATTGACATTGGGGGCACCAAGATTGCCGCAGGCGTGGTGGACGCGGACGGCACGGTGCTGGCCCGCGAACAGCTCCCCACCCCGGCGGGCGGGGAGAACATCGCCGCGGCGGTGGCCTGGCTGCTGGGGCGCCTCGGCGCCGACGGCGGCGGGGGAGCCACGGTGGGCGTTGCCGTCCCCGGCTACGTCTCCACCGACCACCGCAGCGTGGCCAATGCGGCCAACCTTGAACTGAAGGACGCCCGGCTGGCGGACTGGATCGAGGAGCGAGCCGATGTGCGCGCGGTGGTCCTCAACGACGCCAACGCCGCACTGTGGGCGGAATTCCGCTTCGGGGCTGCCCGCGGGGTGCGCGATGTGGCCATGCTGACGGTGGGCACGGGCATCGGCGGGGGTCTGCTGGTCAACGGGCAGCTTGTCTCCGGCGCCCACGGCTGGGCCGGCGAGGCGGGCCACATGACGGTGGTCCCGGACGGGCGCCCCTGCGGCTGCGGCAGCCGCGGCTGCCTGGACCGCTATGCCAGCGGCACGGCGCTGGGACACCCGGCCGCCAGCGCCGAGGACTTCGCGGAGCTGGGCCACTGGCTGGGCTACGGCCTCAGCCAGGTGGCCATGTTGCTTGACCCTGAACTGTTCCTGCTCGGCGGCGGCGTCAGCGCCGCCGGCGCGGCCCTGACGGACCCGACCGAGCGGCGCCTGGCCGAGCTGCTGGCCGGGCGCGGCCGCGAGCAGACGCCACCGGTGCGGCTGGCCCAGCTGGGCCCGGACGCCGGCTTCATCGGCGCCGCGGCCTACGCGGCGGACCTGCTGGCCGGCGGCGTGCCCGCCGCGGAGCTGCCGGTTCCCGCCGCGGGTCGGGCGGGGGCCTAGATGGATGCCACCGGTTCCGCCCGGCGGCCCAACGTCGTCGTCATCCTGGCCGACGACCTGGGCTGGGGCGACCTGTCCTGCCAGGGTGCCAGCGCCATCGACACCCCCAACATCGATGCACTGGCCCGGCGCGGGATGCGGTTCACCGACGCCCACGCCTCCTCGGCCGTCTGCACGCCCAGCCGCTACTCGCTGCTGACCGGCGCGTATCCGTGGCGCAGCCCGCTCAAGAGCGGCGTGCTCGGCGGTGCGGACCCGGCCATCATTGCCTCCGATGCGCCCACGCTGGCCCGCGACCTCAAATCGCGCGGCTACAGCACGGGGGCGTTCGGCAAGTGGCATCTGGGCCTGGGCTGGACGTGGCTGGACGGCACGGTGCCCGAGGCCTTTGCGGACGGATTCGCCTCCGATATGCAGGGCCACGGCCGCGGCATCGACTACACGGTGCCGTTTGCCGGCGGACCCACGGCGCTGGGCTTTGACAGGTTCTTTGGCATCGCCGGATCGCTGGACATGCCGCCGTACTGCTTCCTGGACCAGGACCGCGCCGTCGGCACGCCGCTGGCGGAAAAGACGGACCTGGTCTCCTCGCAGCGGCCCGGCCTGGCGTCCGAGGGCTGGCGCGACGACGCCGTCGACACCACCGTCACGGCGGCGGCCGTGGACTGGATCGGCGAGCAGCGCCGGGCCGGCAACGAGTTCTTCGCCTACATCGCCACCGCCGCCCCGCACCGCCCGTGCGTGCCGCCGGCCTTTGTGCGGGGCAGCACGACGGCGGGGCCGCGCGGGGACGCCGTGGTCCTGGTGGACTGGATGGTGGGGCAGCTGGTGGCGGCGCTGGGCGAGGACCTGGAGCGGACGCTGGTGGTGTTCACCAGCGACAACGGGGCGCCCACCATGTTCGCCGAGGACATGGCCGACGCCGGCATGCCCGGCACCGGGGGCGCGGCCACCGCGCACCGGCCTAACGGCCCGTGGCGGGGGCAGAAGGCCGACGCCTGGGAGGCGGGGCACCGCGTTCCGCTGATCGTGGCCGGTGCCGGCACCGCCGCCGGGGTCTGCGGCTCCCTGGTCAGCCTGCTGGACCTGCGGCCCACCGTGGCAGAGTTGGTCCCGGGA
This sequence comes from Pseudarthrobacter sp. P1, assembly GCF_050156935.1. Lineage (NCBI taxonomy): Bacteria > Bacillati > Actinomycetota > Actinomycetes > Micrococcales > Micrococcaceae > Pseudarthrobacter > Pseudarthrobacter sp. P1. The sequence continues at coordinate 3,143,470 of NZ_CP189584.1, forward strand.
CCCGGGGACGATGCCGCCGGCCCCGCCGCCGAACACAGTCTCGGTCCCGCCGTCGTCGAACACGGCGCCGCGCCGGACCACCTCGGCGACGGGGAATCCTTCGCCGGGCTGCTCGCTGGCGCCCCGGACGCGGACGGCGGCCGGATGCTGGCGCAGCAGGCCTTTGACGGCACGCTGGTGCTGCGTAGCGGCGCGGCCAAGGCCATCTACGGCACGGGCTCGGGCGGCTTCAGCGCTCCGCAGGGGGAGCCGGACGATGCCGGCCGCGGACCCGGGCAGTTCTTTGACCTGGCCGCGGACCCGGCGGAAACGGCCAACCTCTGGGTGGACCGTGCCCCGGACGCCCACGCCATGATCGACACCTTTGAACAACGCACTGGATTCAGACGAGGAACCCGATGATTTCTGCTTCGAACACGTCGCTTTCGACCACCACTCTTTCGACCACGCCGCTGGCCCCCGAGCAGTCCGAGGTCTGGTGCCCGGCACTGGCCCCGCTGCAGCCGGGCGGCCTGGACCGGCCGCGGATCGGCATTGCCGGCATCTCCATTGAATCGAGCACCTTCTCCCCGCATGTGAGCGGCACGGAGGCCTTCACGGTCCGCCGCGGCGCCGTCCTCACCGCCTACTACCCGTTCCTGGACGCCGGCAAGGACCTGCGCAAGGCCGCCGATTGGGTGCCGCTGATGCACGCCCGCTCACTGCCCGGCGGTGCCGTGGACGCGGACCTCTACGCCGCATTCCGGGACGAGATTGTGGAGCGCATCCGCCGCGAGGGCCCCTTCGACGCCTTCTACCTGGACATCCACGGCGCCATGAGCGTGCAGGGCATGGTGGATGCCGAGGGCGATCTGGCCCGCCACGTCCGCGCGGCCCTGGGTGATGACGTCCTGGTCTCCACCTCCATGGACCTGCACGGCAATGTCTCCTTCGAGCTGCTCAGCGCGGTGGACCTGATCACCTGCTACCGGATGGCCCCGCACGAGGACGCCATGAACACCAAGGAACGCGCGGTCTTCAACCTGCTGACCCGGCTGCGCGCGGCCACCGGTGCCGACGTCGTGGCCCGCCGGCCGGCCAAGGCCTGGGTCCCCGTCCCGGTGCTGTTGCCGGGCGAGAAGACCAGCACGCGCATCGAGCCGGCCCGGAGCATCTACGACGAGGTGCCCGGCGTGGCCGCACTCGACGGCGTCGTCGACGCCGCCATTTGGGTGGGCTATGCCTGGGCCGACGAGCCGCGCTGCCAGGCCTATGTGGTGGTAACCGGCGACGACGAGGAGCTCATCGTCCGCGAAGCCGAGCGGCTGGCCCGGCTGTACTGGGATGCGCGCCGCGACTTCAGCTTCGTGGCCGAGACCGCCACGCTGGCCGATGGTCTGGCCGCGGCCCTGGACCCGGCCGCACCGCGCCCCTACTTCCTTTCCGACACCGGCGACAACCCCACCGCCGGCGGTGCCGGCGATGTCACCTGGACGCTGGCGCAGCTGGTGGCCAGCGCGGAGCTGGCCGCGGGCCCGTTCCGGGTGGTGCACGCCTCCATCTTCGACGCCGGCGCTGTGGCCGCCGCCGCCGCCGCCGGGGTGGGCGGGGACATCGACGTCGAGGCCGGCGCCCGGGTGGACGCCAACGCCCACGGGCCGGTCCGGCTGCGGGGCACCGTCTACTCGATCACCGAGGGGGACCCGGTGGCGGGCACCCAGGCCGTGGTCCAGGTGGGCAATGTCTTCGCCATCCTGACCGAGCGCCGCAAGCCGTTCCACCACGTTGCCGACTTCGCCCAGCTGGGCCTGGACCCGGCGGAGTTCGACATCATCGTGGTCAAGATCGGCTACCTGGAACCCGAGCTCTACGACGCCGCCGTCGGCTGGAAGCTGGCGCTGACCCCGGGCGGCGTGGACCAGGACCTGCTGCGGCTGGGCCATTCGCACCTGGCCGAGGGTGTTTTCCCCTTCGCCGACACGGACGCGCAGCCGGCCCTGGCCGCCGTCGTGCACCGGCGCTGAGGGGCTGGCGATGACTGATTTGGAGATTGCCGTCCAGGACGCCGCGGGCGTGCGCATTGCGCTCGACGGCGGGGCCAGCCGCGTGGAGCTGTGCACAGCGCTGCGGACCGGCGGGCTGACGCCCTCGATGGGCACCGTGCAGCTGGCCGTGGAGGCCGCGGCCGGGGTGCCCGGTTTTGTCCACGTGCTGGTGCGCAACCGCGGCGGCGGCTACGTGTACTCGGACGAGGACGTGCGCACCATGTGCGCGGACATTGGCGCGTTGCGCGGCACCGGCGTGGGCGGCGTGGTGGTGGGCGCGCTCACCGCCGACGGCCGCATCGACCTGGCCGCCTTGGCCCGCTTCACCGCGGCGGCCGGCGGATTGCCCGTCACGTTCCACCGGGCCCTGGACGCCGCGGTCGACCCGCTGGCCGAGCTGGCCCGGCTGGCGGGGACGGGGGTCTGCCGCGTGCTCACCTCCGGTGCGGCCGTGCGCAGCATCGAGGGGCTGGACACCCTGGCCGCCATGGTCCGGCAGGCGCCCGAGGGCGTGCAGGTCATGGCCGGCGGCGGCGTCCGGCTGCAGGACATTGCGGCGCTGGCGGCCGCAGGCGTGGATGCCGTGCACCTCTCGGCCCGCACGACCTTCCTGGACCTGTTCCCCGCCGGTCCGGGCGGCGGCGCCCAGGAGCTGGATGCCACGGACCCGGCCCTGGTGGCCGGCGCCCGCGCGGCCCTGGGGGAGTCCATCCCGGCGCGCTGACAGGCCCAGCCACCGAACCGCTGGTCGAGCTTGCCCCGGTGGTCGGGCTTGTCGAGACCCCCGCGTGGCCGGGTCCAGTGGTCGGGACCCCCACGCGATAGCCTTGGGTATGCGCCTTATTGCCAGTGACATCGACGGGACCATTCTCGGCCACGACGGGACCATCAGCCCCCGCACGGTGGCCGCCTTCGCCGCCGCCGCGCGGGCCGGAGTGGAGATCGTCTTCGTCACCGGCCGTCCGCCGCGCTGGCTTGAGCCGCTGCGCCGGCAGATGGGCCACACCGGCACCGTGATCTGCTCCAACGGTGCGGTGGTCTACGATCTCGCCACCGACACCGTGGTGTCCTCGCACCTTCTGCCCTGGGAAACCGTAGCCAGTGCCCGCAAGATCATCCTCTCGCGCGTGCCGGAGGCCCGGTTTGCCGCCGAAAGCCTGGACGGCTTCCACCTGGAGCCGGGCTTCCTGGAACCGGGAACGGCGCCCGCACTGCAGGGCATCGAGCCGGCCCCGCTGGAGGACACCGTCAAGGACGGCACCGGGATGGTGAAGTTCCTGGCCGTCGTCCGCGCCGGCACCGCCGATGAGTTCCTGGCCGCTGTCCGCGATGACCTGGACGGGCTGCTGTCGGTGACGCACTCGGCCCCGAACATGGCGTTGCTGGAGATGGGTCCACGGGGCGTGAACAAGGCCGTGACATTGGCAGAATACGCCGCCTCGCGGGGCATCGACGCCGCGGATGTCGTCGCCTTTGGCGACATGCCCAATGACATTGAAATGCTGCGCTGGGCCGGCTCCGGCTACGCGATGGCCTCCGGCCATGCCTCGGCCATCTCCGCCACCGATCTGCAGGCACCGCACTTTGACGACGACGGCGTGGCCCAGGTGATCGAGACGCTGCTGGCCGGACTCAACCACGCCTAGCGGCCGCAGGATTTCGCTGGTTGAGCTTGTCGAAACCAGCGGCTACGCGGGGTCTCAACAGGCTCGACCAGAGAACATCGGTGATTGAGCGGAGCTTGCGGAGCCGAAATCCGGTGGGCCGGGTGTGTCCCAGGCCGCCGTCGTCGTCCGCGGGTGGTCTCGGTCCCCAGCCGCTCCCACAGCTCGCAAGCTCGCTGCGGGCCCCTCGCGGCAGTGGGCCCCTCGCTCGACCAGCGAGCGCCGCGGGGGTTTCGACGGGCTCGACCAGCGAGGGCCGGCGGACTACTTCACCGTCCCGATGGGGTCGCAGCCGCAGGACTGGCGGATCCGCAGTGCGGTGGGAAAGATTTGATGGTCCGGCGGCTGGCTCTGGTCCCTCCCGACCAGGGCGGCGACGGCCGCGGCGGCCATGGCCCGGACGGGCTGTTCCACGGTGGTCAGGGCGGGCCAGGTGTATTCGGCCTCCGTCGCACCGTCGAACGAGGTAATGGCGATGTCGCCCGGGACGGAAACGCCGGCCTCGTGGAAGGCCCGGAGGATGCCGATGGCCTGCATGTCGGAACTGGCAAAGATGGCGGTGGGGCGGTTGGCCGCAGCCAGGAGCCGCTGGCCCGCAGCATAGCCGCCGTCGCGGGTGAAGTTCCCGCGGACGATGGGGCCTTCGGGCAGGCCGGCGGCGGCCAGGGCCTGCAGCCAGCCCTGCTCGCGCCCGTCGACGTCGTTGGACACATTGGAGCCCATGGCCAGGGCAATGCTGGTGTGGCCGTGGCTGATCAGGTGCTCCACCCCCAGCCTGGCCCCGGCGACGAGGTCGACGCCGATGCTGTTGAAGCCGGGTGCCTCGCCGGCGTGGTTGAGCAGAACGGAGGGGATCGCCGCGGCCTGCAGGTCTGCCAGGTCGGGATTGAAGAGGACGCTGGTCAGCACGACGCCGTCCACCTGGCGGGCGGCCAGGTTGCGGATGTTGCGGCGTTCCTTGGCCACGTTGCCGTCCGAGTTGGTGAGCAGCAGGGCGTAGCCCAGTTCCGCGGCGGCGTCCTCCACCGCGTAGGCCAGCAGGGAGAAGAAGGGGTTGCTGTTGTCAGGGATGACCAGGCCGATGGTCTCGCTGGAGCCCAGTTTGAGTGCCCGGGCGGCGGCGTTGGGCCGGTAGCCGAGCACGCGCACGGCCTCGCGCACCCGGGCCTCGGTGGCCGGTGCCACGCGCTTGGGCCCGTGATTGACCACATAACTGACGACGGCGGTGCTGACCCCCGCGTACCGGGCCACATCCTTGCGGGTAACCACGCTGCGCGGGGGCTGCACTGCTGACTCTGTCATGGAGTAAATGCTAGCTACACTTCCCCGGGTGCGGCGCCAAAGTCGCGGATGGCCAGGCGCTCGCCGCCGTTAAGGGCGGAGGCGTGGGCCACGATGCCCGGCAGCGTGAACCGCGCGGCCACCCAGGCGTTGACCGCCGGCAGCGTGCCGGTGCTGGCCGCCGTGACGAAATCGTCCACCAGGAAGTGGTGGCTGCCCTCGTGTCCATTGGGGGCGCCGGCAAATTCGCCCGGCAGCCGTGCGACGTCGTGGACCTGGGCGTGGCCGGACATGAACGCATCCCGCAAGGCGGGGGCAACGTGGGCCAAGGAGGGATCATCGGCGCTCATGGTGGCATGGGTGGCCAGCTGGTCGGAGACGTCGGTGACGGATTCCTTGTCCTGCCACACGCTGACCTCGGCCAGCTGCTCGAAGCTGGCGTCGGTGCCGAAGTAGCGGAAGCGCGACTCCCGGATGTGCGAGGGGTAGCCGACGCGTCGCATTTCATTGATCCGCATGGCGCCGCCGTCGTTGAGCTCAAAGAGCGCCGTGGCGTTGGAGAAATCGTTGTTGAAGGCGCTGACGTCCTTGTCGAAGACCCCGTCGCCGCGCTGGTCCTTGACACCGATGCAGCTTACGCTCACGGCGTGGGCGTCGATGGCGCCGAGCACCCCGCCCACGGAGTGCGTGGGGTAGAGCATGGGCGGGTAGCTGGCGGTGCTCTTCCAGTCCTCCCCGCCGCTGTACTGGTAGGCCTCGTAGAAGCCCAGGTCCATGTCGTGGACGTAGTCGCCCTCGGCGTAGAAGACCCGGCCGAAGGACCCCTCGGCGTTCTGCTTGCGGGCGTAAACGGTGGCGGGGTTGTAGTAGCTGGTCTCGCCCATCATGTACGTGAGTTTGGTTTCCCGCACGGCCTCGATGATGGCCGCGATCTCCTCCTCGGACACCGCCATCGGCACCGCCGAGTAGACGTGCTTGCCGGCCCGCAGTGCCTTGAGCACCAGCGGCCCGTGCGTCCAGCGCTGGGTGAAGATGGCGACGGCGTCGACGTCGGAGGCCAGCATCGCGTCAAAACTCTCCACGGTGCCTGCCAGCGACAGGCGGTCATTGAGTTCCTGTGCCCGTTCGGGGAGGACGTCCGTCACGACGACGCTGCCCACCCCGGGGTGCAGCTTGAAGAGTTTTGCGAACTGGCCGGCGAACTGGCCGGCTCCGACAATGCCGAGGGAAATGCTCATGGTGGACCTTTCGTACGTGCGCCAACCGGTGCGGTTGGCGTCCAAGCAGTCTGGCACCGGCATCTACACGAGTCAATGCTTTGATGTTGGAAATTTGAAAAGCCCTTGAAGCAAGGATTTAACCCTTGTGAAGGAAAAGTTACTCGTGTAGATTCATCGTCTAGTTGTTAGCTGCATCATGACGACCACCATCGAGACCCCCGCACGACCACGGGACACCACCGGCGTCGTTGGCCCGAAGAAGCGCCGCATGGGGGATGCCAAAATCGCCCTGCTCTTCATCGCGCCGGCGCTTGTCGGCTTCATCGCGTTCTACCTCGTCCCCACCGTCCGGGGCATCTACCTCAGTTTCACCAACTACTCCCTGCTGGGCGATCCCCTCTGGATCGGCATCAAGAACTACGCCACCATTTTCACCGACAAGCTGTTCTGGAACGCGATGGGCGTCACGGGCGAATACGTGGTGCTCAACATCGTCTTCCAGACCGTCATCGCCCTCGGCTTGGCCGTGCTGATGCACCGGGTGCCCAAATCCACCCTCGTCCGGGGCGTGCTGCTCATGCCCTATCTGGTGGCCAACGTCATCGTGGCGCTGCTGTGGTTCTGGATGCTTGACTACCAGATGGGCATCGTCAACCAGGTCCTGTCCTGGGTCGGCCTGCCGCGGGTGGCCTTCTTTGGCTCCGAGACCTGGGCCATCCCCACCATCGCCTTCATCAATGTGTGGCGGCACATGGGCTACACCGCGCTGCTGCTCTTAGCCGGGCTGCAGGCCATCCCCAAGAACGTGTACGAGGTCGCCTCGCGGGACGGCGCCGGTCCGTGGAAAACCTTCTGGCGGATCACCATGCCGTTGCTGCGCCCGGTGCTGGTGCTCGTGCTGGTGGTCACCGTGATCGGATCCTTCCAGATTTTCGACACCGTCGCCGTCACCACCGGCGGCGGGCCCATCAATGCCTCCCGCGTGATCCAGATGTACATCTACCAAAAGGCCTTTACGGAGCAGGACTTCGGCTATGCCTCCGCCCTCTCGGTGATCCTGTTCGCAATCCTCGGCATCGTGGCCTTCCTGCAGATGAAGTTCCTGCGCGGCAACGAGTCGGATCTTGATTAGGAAAGTCCCATGACCACGACACAGACACGCACCTCCGGGCCCAAGCTGGCCCGGCGCAAGCCCGCGGTGCGCCCGCCGCTGGATTGGGCCAAGCTCGGCTCCTGGGCGGCATTGGCGGTGGCCATCCTGGTCACGGTCGTTCCGTTCCTGTGGATGCTGCGGACGGCGGTCTCCAGCAACCATTCGTTGGCGGCCAACGCCGGCAACCTGCTGCCCGCCGACTTCAGCTGGGGCGCCTTCAAGCGGGTGCTCGGCCTGCAAAGCCCCGAGGAGGCACTCGCGGAGGGCGGTTCCGGTGCGGCCATCAACTTTTGGCTCTACCTGCGCAACTCGGCCATCGTCTCGACGCTGATCACGGTCTCCCAGGTCTTCTTCAGCGCCCTGGCGGCCTACGCCTTCTCCCGGCTCCGCTGGCCGGGCCGCGACAAGGTCTTCCTGCTCTTCCTGGGCACCTTGCTGGTGCCGCCGATCTTCACCGCACTGCCCAACTTCCTGCTGATCAAGAACATGGGCCTGCTCAACACCTTCCTGGGCATCGCCCTGCCGTCCATGCTGATGACACCCTTCGCCATCTTCTTCCTGCGGCAGTTCTTCCTGGGCATGTCCCGGGAGATCGAGGAGGCGGCGATGCTCGACGGCGCCAAGCATGTGCGCATCTTCTTCCAGATCGCGCTGCCAAACGCCGTCGGCCCGATCGCCACCCTGTGCCTGCTGACCTTCATCGCCGCCTGGAACGACTACTTCTGGCCGCTGTTGGTGGGCCAGGACGACAGCGTCCGCGTCCTTACCGTCGGCCTGGGCGTCTTCAAGTCCCAATCCCCGCAGGGTGCGCCCGACTGGAGCGGCCTCATGGCGGCCACGCTGATCGCCGCGCTGCCCATCCTGGTCCTCTTCATCGCCTTCGGCAAGAAGGTTGTCAATTCCATCGGCTTCTCAGGCATCAAATAACCCCACCCTCCCGGCATCCATTGACGGATGCTCGCTCGAAAGGTCCCCCATGAAGAAGAAACTCGCCATCGCCGCAACCCTCGCGGTTGCAGCCCTGTCCCTGTCCGCCTGCGGTGGCGGCTCCACCGCCAGCGCCGAGGCCAAGGGCGATGTCAGCTACTGGCTCTGGGACGCCAACCAGCTGCCCGCCTACCAGCAGTGCGCCGACGATTTCCACAAGGCCAACCCAGACCTGACCGTCAAGATCACCCAGCGCGGCTGGGACGACTACTGGTCCACGCTGACCAACGGCTTTGTCGCCGGCACGGCCAGGACGGCAAGCGCTACGGCCTGCCCAAGGACTGGGACATGGTGGGCCTGTTCTACAACACGGCCATGACCGACGTCGCCGGCATCAGCGCCGAGCAGATGAAGGGGCTGACCTGGAACCCGACCGACGGCGGCAGCTATGAGAAGGCCATCGCCCACCTGACCGTGGACAAGAACGGCATCCGCGGCGACGAGGCCGGCTTCGACAAGAACAACGTCGCCGTCTTCGGGCTGGGGCTCGCAGGCAGCGGCTCCGGCCAGGGCCAGACCGAGTGGAGCTTCCTGACGGCCACCACCGGCTGGACCGCCACGGACAAGAACCCGTGGGGCACCAAATTCAACTACGACGACCCCAAGTTCCAGCAGGCCATCGCCTGGTGGGCCGGGCTGGCCGACAAGGGATACATGCCCAAGCTGGAAACCACCATCGGAGCCAGCGTGGCCGACAACTTCGGCGCCGGGAAGGCCGCCATCAACACCTCCGGCGACTGGCTGATTGGCCAGTACTCCGGCTACAAGGGCGTCAGCCTGGGCCTGGCCCCGACCCCCACCGGTCCCGACGGCAAGCGTGCGTCCATGTTCAACGGACTGGCCGATTCCATCTGGGCCGGCACCAAGAACCCGGCCGGAGCCACCAAGTGGGTTGAGTACCTGGCCTCCGCCAAGTGCCAGGACGTCGTCGCCGCCATCAGCACGTCCTCGGACATCGCCGCCAAGGCCTTTGCCGCCAAGGGTGTCGATGTCAGCGCCTTCACCGCGCAGGTCAAGGACGGCACCACGTTCCTCTTCCCGATTGCCGAGAACGCCGCCAAGGTGGATGCCATCATGAAGCCGGCCATGGATGCCGTGCTCTCCGGCAAGGCCCCCGCCAGCTCGCTGACGGACGCCAACAACCAGGTCAACGCGCTCTTCGCGAAGTAGCCTGTTCCACCCCTCGCCAGTCCGGGTGCCACCGTTCCACATCCGGAGCGGCGGCGCCCGGTAGCGTGGATCCCATGACGACCCTGCCGTACCTTGATTCCCCGGTGCCGCTGGCCTTTGCCCACCGCGGGTTTTCGCGGGAGGGGCTGGAGAACTCGTTGCCGGCCTTCGCCGCCGCGGCGGCGCTGGGCTTTACCCATGTCGAAACCGATGTCCACACCACCGCCGACGGCGTCGCCGTCGTCTTCCACGACGAGACCCTTGACCGGGTGAGCACCGGCCGCGGCCGGATTGCGGACCTGCCCGCCGCCGTCGTCGCCCAAGCCCGGATTGGCGGCACCGAACCCATTCCGACGCTGGCCGCCGTGGTCACCGCGTTTCCGGACCTGCGCTTCAACCTGGACGTCAAGGACGCCGGATCCGTGGCGACGCTGGCCGCCGCCATCGAGGAGCTGGGGCTGCACGACCGCGTCTGCGTGGCGTCCTTCTCCGACAAGCGCCGCCGCGCCGTGCTGCGCCGGCTGAGCCGGCGGACGGCAAGCTCGGCAGGCGTGGGCACCATGGCCGCCTTCGTGCTGCTCGGCTGGCTGCCGGGGCCGCTGCTGCGCCCGTTCCTGCGCGGCACCGATCTGCTGCAGATCCCCGTCCGCGTCCGCTGGCTGAAGCTGGCGACACCGCGGCTGCTGGCCCGGGCGCACCGGCTGGGCCTGAAGGTGCATGTCTGGACCATTGACGATCCGGCCCGGATGCACGCCCTCTTCGACCTGGGGGTGGACGGCATCATGACGGACCGGGGGGACCTGCTGGCCGCCGTCATGCGCGAGCGCGGCTACTGGTCCTGAGGCCCGAGCTGGCAGGATGGAACCATGCGAATTCTGATTGCTCCGGACAAGTTCAAAGGCACGTTGACGGCGGCCGAGGCGGCTGCGGCCATGGCCGAGGGCGCGCTGCGCGTCTACCCCGAGGCCGTGGTGACGTCCTTTCCCGTGGCCGACGGCGGCGAGGGCACCCTGGAGGCGGCCGTCGCCTCGGGCTTTGAGGAGCGGGTCAATGCCGTCGTCGGCCCCATCCTGAAGCCGGTGGGCGCGGCCTGGGCCATCAAGGGCACCACGGCGGTGGTGGAGACCGCGCAGGCCAGCGGCTACCTGCTGGCCGAACCCAGCAGCGAGAACTCCCTGCGGGCGCATTCCTACGGCTCCGGCCAGCTCATCCAGGCCGCGCTGAACGCCGGCGCCACCGAGATCATGGTGGGCCTGGGCGGCTCGGCGATGACCGACGGGGGAACCGGCGCCCTGCGCGCGCTGGGCCTGAAGCTGCTGGACGCGGCCGGAAACTTGGTGCCGCTGGGCGGGGGATCGCTGGCGGACGTTGTCTCCATCGACGCTTCCGAGCTGGACCCGCGGCTGGCCAATGCCGCCATCCGGCTGGCCGTGGACGTGGACAATCCGCTGCACGGCCACAATGGGGCGGCGTATGTGTTTGGGCCGCAGAAGGGAGCCACTCCGGCCGATGTGGAGCGCCTCGATGCCGGCCTGAAGCAGTTGGCCACCGTGGTGGCGGCCGCTACCGGCGTGGACATCGACGTCCCCGGCGCCGGTGCGGCCGGCGGCTTCCCCGCACTGTTCCTGGCCTACGCCAACGCCAAAATCGAGCGCGGCTTTGACCTGGTGGCGGAGCTGACGGGTCTGGCCGGCGCGCTGGAGGAGGCGGACCTGGTGATCACCGGCGAGGGCTCGATGGACTCCCAGTCGCTCTCCGGCAAGGCGCCCATTGGCGTGGCCGACGCCGCGCATGCCCGCGGGCTGCCCGTCGTCGTCGTCGCCGGCCGCATTGCCGTCACCGTGGCGGAACTGGCTGCCCACGGCGTGGTGTCCGCCGTCAGCGCCGCCGACGTCGCGCGCTCGCCGGAGGCCGCCATGGCCGAGGCCGCCAAGTACGTCACCCTGGCCACGTCCGAGGCCCTCAACGGCATCTGACCCGCGTTGAGGCGTGGCTCCGCTGCACAACAAGAAGGAGCAGGCGCATGATCTACGAACTCAACCACTTTGGCATCCTGGTCGAAGACATCGAAGCGTCCCTGGACTTCTACCAGAAGTTGGACGCCAAGATCGTCTTCGACCACACCATGGAAGGTCCACAGGTCCGGATCGTCTACCTCCAGCTCGCCGGCGGCATGATCGAACTCATTTTCGTTCCCGGCCCCAGCGAGGGGACCAGGTTTGGCATCGACCATCTGGCGTTCATGACGGAGGACCTGGAAGGCGACTACGAGCGCCTAGTCAGGGCCGGCTGCTCGGAGGACCAAGCCCCGAAGAAGGCCGGAACCGGAAACGGGACGCTGGCGTTCCTGCGGCGTCCCGATGGTGCCCGGTTGGAACTCCTGGAACGGGACGTCGATTTCCGCGTCCCCGATGCCGGGACGGGCCTCGTCGCGGGGTTTGACCACTATGCGTACCGGGTGGATGACCTTGGGGAAGCCCATGCGTTCTTCACCCAGACCATTGGCATGACCCAGCTTGTGGACACGTCGACGGCGGATGGGTCCTTTTACAGCATCGGCGCCGACGTCCTCAGCCTGCGGACCTCGGCGGAGGAGTCCGAGGTCTTTGGGCACTTTGGGCTTCGCGTCGACGACGTCGACCGGGCACTAGCGACGCTCGCCGAACGGGGCGTGCGGCCCAGCGTGCCGGCCGCGGAGCCACCATCCGGCCACGGCCGGAACGCATTCCTCGCCGACCCCGACGGCGCCCGGATCGAACTGCTCGAGCGCTAGTAGCTGGCGGGCGTGCCGCGTCGGGTGGAAGATTCGGGGATGTAGGTGGCGGCCAAGGCTTCGCTGCCCCGGGCCAGGAGCGCGACGTCGGCCCCCACCAGCAGGAAATCGGCGCCGGCCTCGAGATAGCGGCGCGCCGTGGCCTCGGCGAAGGCATTGACCCCCACCGGCTTGCCGGCGGCCTTGACCGCAAGGATGGTCCGCTCGACGGCGGCGACGACATCGGGGTGGTCCTGCTGGCCGAGCAGCCCCATCGAGGCGGCCAGGTCCGAGGGGCCGACGAAGACGGCGTCGATGCCCGCCGTGCCGGCGATGGCCGCGGCGTTCGCCACGGCTTCCACCGATTCGATCTGAACCATCACGGTGACGGTCTCCGAGGCCCGCGCCAGGTAGTCCGGGATGCGGTTCCAGCGGGCGGACCGCGCCAGGGCCGAGCCCACGCCGCGGACCCCCAGCGGCGGGTAGTGCGCCGCGGCCACGGCGGCAGCGGCATCGGACGCCGTGTGGACCATGGGGATCAGCAGCGACTGCACGCCCAGGTCCAGATACTGCTTGATCAACACGGCGTCGTTCACCGGAGGACGGACGACGGCGGTGGCCGGGTACCCGCGGACGGCCTGCAGCTGGGCCAGGATGGATTCGAGCCCGTTGGGGCTGTGCTCGGCGTCGATCAGCAGCCAGTCCAGCCCGGCACCGGCGCAGATCTCGGCCACCAGCGGGCTGGCGGAACAGACCCACATGCCGGCCAGCGGACGGTCCGCCGCGGCCAGGGCGTCCTTGAAGGACGGATCCGGCTCTACTCGAAACGGCATGTGATGGTGCCCAGCTTTCCGTAGTCGGCAAACACCGTATCCCCGGGATTGACCCACATGGGGCGGGTGAAGGAGCCTGCGAGGATGATCTCGCCGGACTTGAGGATGTCCCCGTGCGGGGCGATCTTGTTGGCCAGCCAGTGCACGCCCGCGGCGGGGTGGTTCAGCACGCCGGCGGCGACGCCGGTTTCCTCCACCGTCTGGTTCTTGTAGAGGATGGCCGACACCCAGCGCAGGTCGATGTCCTGCGGCCGGACCGGATTCCCGCCGACCACCATTGCTCCCATCGCGGCGTTGTCGGAGATGGTGTCCACAATGGTGCGGCCCTCCATCTCGATCCGCGAATCCAGGATCTCCAGCGCCGGGGTGACGTATTCTGTGGCGCGCAGGACATCGAACAGCGTGGCGTTGGGGCCGGCGATGTCCTCCTTGAGCAGGAACGCCAGCTCCACCTCGATCCGCGGGTGGGTGTACTGGCTCCACTGCACCGTGGCGCCGTTTTCCAGGACCATGTCGTCGAAGATGATCCCGTAGTCCGGCTCGCTGATGCCCGTGGCGTACTGCATCGCCTTGGACGTCAGGCCGATCTTCCGCCCGGCCAGCCTGCGCCCGGCCGCCTCGCAGCGCTGCCGCCAGAGGTTCTGCACGCGGTAGGAATCCTCCACCGTCATCTGGGGATACCGCGCCGTCAGCCGCTTCACCGGCGTCCGGCTCCGACCCGCCTCCACCAGCTCATCCGCAATGCTTTCAATGGTCTTCTGGTCAAGCATCGTTGTCCTCCTGTGTCGAGTGAGCTGCAGAGGGTGTGCGAGGCATTTTGCCCGCCGCCCGCTTCGCGGGTGCCCGAAGCCACTCCCGCGGGCCAAAATGCCTCGCACCCTCCCCCGCCCTTGGCGAGTGCTAGAGCTGGTTGCCGACCTTGAAGCCGCGCTCCTCGCCCGGCTCCCGGGTGTAGGAGAAACCATCGGCGCCCACGGTGACAGCCATCTCGGAGGAATCCGTGCGCGCCACCACCGGCTGCGGGTTGCCGTCCAGGTCCAGCACCAGGGAGGCCTCGGTGTACCAGCTCGGCACCACCGGGTTGCCCCACCAGTCGCGGCGCTGGTTGTCGTGCACGTCCCAGGTGACGGTGGGGTTGTCCGGGTCGCCGGTGTAGTAGTCCTGTGTGTAGATCTCGATGCGGTGGCCATCCGGGTCCAGGATGTAGAGGTAGAAGGCGTTGGAGACCCCGTGCCGGCCCGGGCCGCGCTCGATCCGGTCCGAGATGCGCAGGGCGCCCATCTTGTCGCAGATCTGGATGATGTTGTGCTTCTCGTGCGTGGCAAAGGCGACGTGGTGCATGCGCGGGCCGTCGCCGCCGGTCAGCGCGGTGTCGTGCACCGTCTGCTTGCGGTGCATCCAGGCGGCGTAGGTGACGCCGTCGGAGTCCTTGATGTCCTCCGAGACGCGGAAGCCCAGGTCCTCCAGGTAGGCGCGGCCCTTGGGAACGTCGGGGGTGACCTGGTTGAAGTGGTCCAGGCGGACCAGCTCGCCGGCGTTGTAGAGGTCGTAGCGGCGGGTCAGGCGCTCCACGTGCTCGGTCTCGTAGAAGAACTCGTAGGGGAAGCCCAGCGGGTCCTCCACCCGGACGGTGTCGCCAATGCCCTTGCTGAATCCACCCTTGCGGCGCTCGGTGCGGCAGCCCAGTTCCTGGTAGTAGGCCTCGGCGGCGTCCACCTCGGCGGGGGACTTTACCCGGTAGGCGAAGGCGGCGACGGCGGCAATGGGGCCCTTGCGCAGCACCAGGTTGTGGTGGATGAACTCCTCCAGGGAGCGCAGGTAGATGGCGTTCTCATCCTCTTCGGTGACGTGCAGGCCCAGCACGTCCACGTAGAACTCGCGGGATTTGGCCAGGTCTGTGACCACCAGGTCCATGTAGGCGCAGCGGACGATGTCCGGTGCCGGAACGGTGGGGGTGGGGAGGAAGTTGGTCATGGTGGGGTTCTCCTTCAACGTTGAAGTGATGCCTAGTGGGTGGCGGAGGCGCCGAATTTGGGGGTGTGCACGGTGCCCAGGGTGATGTGGACGGCCTGCTGGTCGGTGTAGAAATCAATGGAGCGGTAGCCGCCCTCGTGGCCCAGGCCGGAGGCCTTGACGCCGCCGAAGGGCGTGCGCAGGTCGCGGACGTTGTGGCTGTTAAGCCACACCATGCCGGCCTCCACGTCCTGGGCGAAGGTGTGCGCCCGGGTCAGGTCCTGGGTCCAGATGTAGGCGGCCAGGCCGTACTTGACGCCGTTGGCCAGGGCGAGGGCCTCCTCGTCCGAGTCGAAGGGGGTGATAGCGACGACGGGGCCGAAGATCTCCTCCTGGAAGATCCGCGCGTCGGGCTTCACATCGGCAAACACGGTGGGGGCGACATAGTTGCCGGTCTCCAGCCCCTCCGGGCGCCCGCCGCCGGCCAGCAGCCGGCCCTCGCTCTTGCCGATCTCCACGTAGGACATCACCTTGTCGTAGTGCTCCGGGTGGACCAGCGCACCCACCTCGGTGGCCGGATCGTGCGGATCGCCGACAATGATGTTCTTCGCCCGGGCGGCGTACTTCTCGCAGAAGTCGTCGTAGATGCCGCGCTCCACCAGGATCCGGGAGCCGGCGGTGCAGCGTTCGCCGTTGAGCGAGAACACCCCGAACAGGGCCGAATCGATGGCGGCGTCCACATCGGCGTCGGCGAAGACCACGCAGGGGCTCTTGCCGCCGAGCTCCATGGACAGGCCCTTGAGGTGGGCGGCGGCATTGCGGAAGATGGTCTGCCCCGTGGTGGTTTCGCCGGTGAAGGAGATCAGCGGCACGTCGGGGTGCTTGACGAGGGCGTCGCCGGCCTCCTCGCCCAGGCCGTTGACCAGGTTGAAGACGCCGTCGGGCAGGCCGGCCTCCTTGAAGATGGTGGCCCAGAGGGAGGCGGAGAGCGGGGTGAACTCGGCGGGCTTGAGCACCACCGTGTTGCCGGTGGCCAGCGCCGGGGCCAGCTTCCAGGACTCCAGCATGAACGGGGTGTTCCACGGTGTGATCAGACCGGCGACGCCGATCGGCTTGCGGTTGACGTAATTGATCTGGGCGCCGGGGACCTTCATGGCGTCGTCGAACTGGGCCACGATCAGGTCCGCGAAGAAGCGGAAGTTCTCCGCCGCGCGCAGCGCCTGGCCGCGGGCCTGGGTGATCGGCAGGCCGGAATCGAAGGTTTCCAGTTCTGCCAGCCGCGCCTCCTGGGCCTCGACGGCGTCGGCGATCCGGTTCAGCACCCGGGCGCGTTCGCGCGGCTTCATCCGCGGCCAGGGGCCGTTGGTGAACGCTTCGCGGGCGGCGGCGACGGCGAGGTCGATGTCCTCTTTCTGGCCGGCGGCGGCGGTGGCGTAGTTGGTGTTGGAGACCGGGTCCAGCACGTCGAAGGTCCTGCCACTGACGGAATCGACAAACTCGCCGTTGATGTAGTGCTGGATCCGGGTGGGGAGGTTTTCGGGAATGTAATGCTCAGCCATGGAAGAAGTCCTTTGCATCGAAAGCGGAAGGGGTAGGGAAGAAGGTGTCTAGTTGAGTCCGGACAGGGAGGCCGGGGCGTCGTGGCGGCTATGCGCCAGATAGGCGTCCAGCGTGGCGGCGCGATGGGCGCGGGCCGCGCGTTCTATCGTCTCGGCGGGGGCGTGGTTTTCCAGCAGCACCAGCAGCGCCTCGTGTTCGGCCACCGACTCCCTGGCCCGGCCGGGCACATAGGAGAAGGTGGAGGAGCGCAAGGCCTTGAGCCGGTTCCAGCCGCGGTGCACCAGGTCCAGGATGTGCGGGTTGGGGCAGCTTTCGAAGAGCACGCTGTGGAACGCCGCGTTGAGTTCGGTGAACCGGACGGGGTCGAAGTCCACCAGGCATTCGCGCATCCGGGTGTTGATGGCCCGGGCCCGCGCGATGTCGGCCGCGCCGATCAACGGGGCAGACAGCGCCGTCGCGGCACCCTCCACAATGCTCAAGGTCTGCATGGTGTACAGGTACTCGGTAGGGTCGATGCCCGCCACGGTGGCGCCCACATTGCGCTCGAAGGTGACAAAGCTTTCGGCCTCCAGCCGGCGGATGGCCTCGCGGACCGGCACCACGCTGAAGCCCAGGTCATCGGCCAATTTGGCCAGCACCAGGCGGTAGCCGGGGGAGTAGTCCCCGTTGAGGATCTTGTCCTTGATGGCCGCGTAGGCCTGCTCGGACTTGCTGGCGGCGCCTTGGACGCTCATGGCCGGGCTTCTTCCGCAGAGTCGTTTGCGTAGTCGGGCAGCGGGTGGGTGGTGGCCCACTCCCTGTACTTCTCGGCCCAGGCGGCGTTCATCGGGTAGAGCCCGTCCACGCTGTGCCCGGCGGCCACCATCTGCGCGATATACGTTTCCTCGTGCTCCTGGGCGATGGAATCGTTGGCGAGCTCGTCCGCCATGGCCGGCGGAAGAACCAAGATGCCGTCGGCGTCGGCCACGATGATGTCCCCGGGCTGGACGGTGGCGCCGCCGCAGGCGATGGTCAGGTCCACATCCCAGGGGATGTGGCGCCGGCCCAGCACGGCGGGGTGGGCGTTGGCGAAGTAGGTGGGCATCTCCAGGCGGGCGACGGCGGTGAGGTCGCGGACGCCGCCGTCGGTGATGATCGCCGCCGCACCCTTGACCTGGGCGCGCAGGGCGAGGATGTCGCCCACGGTGCCGGTGCCCTTTTCGCCGCGGGCCTCCATTACCAGGATCTCGCCCTCGTTCAGCGAGTCGATGGCGCGCTTTTGGGCGTTGAAGCCGCCGCCGTGGGTCTTGAAGAGGTCCTCGCGGTTGGGTACATAGCGCAGGGTGCGGGCCAGGCCCACCACGGAGCGGTCCGGACGGGTGGACTGCAGGCCGTCGATGCTGACGTTGTCCAGGCCGCGCTTGCGCAGCTGGGCGCTCAGCGTGGCGGTGGCGACGCCGGCCAGCTTGGCCTTCAGGGCAGGGTCCAGGGTGCCGTCGGCGGCCAGCCACGGTGCCTGCGGCTCAGCGGCGTCCAGGGCGCCGTTGTTCAGGGCACCTGCGGCGCGTGCAACGTCCGCGGAACCGTAGGCGTCCACGACGTCGGCCTCGGTGGAGCGGGGGACGTTGCCGAACTCCGCCATCTCGATGGTGCCCTGCGTGACGGTGGTCCGCAGCCGCCCGGTGGACAGGCCCGCGGCCGGCGAATCCACCTCGACCTCGACGACGTCGCCGGGGACGGCCACCGAGGATCCGGCCGGGGTGCCGGTGAGGATGACATCGCCGGGCTCAAGGGTCATCAGCTGGGACAGGTCCGCAATGATCTGGGCGAACGGGAAGATCAGCCCCCCGGTGGTGTCTTCCTGGACCAGCGCGCCGTTGATCCAGGTCCGCACGCGCAGGGCGTCCGGGGCCACCTGGGCGGCGGGGATCAGGGCCGGGCCCAGCGGGGTGAAGCCGTCGCCGCCCTTGGAGCGGACGTTGGAGCCCTTGTCCGCGTACTTGAGGTCGTAGACGCCCAGATCGTTGCTGGCGGTCACGAAGCCCACATGGGCCCAGGCGTCCTCGGGGCTGACCTGGCGGGCGGCGGTGCCGATCACCAGGGCCACCTCGCCCTCGAAGGCCAGCAGCTCGCAGCCGGCCGGCCGTTCCACCGTGCCGCCGCTCAGGCTCAGGGAGGAGGAGGGCTTGAGGAAGTAGGAGGGCAGGGCGGGCGTGCGGCCGCGCTGGTCGGCCCGGCTCCGGTAGGCCACATGGACGGCCAGGACCTTGCCGGCGGCACCGATGGTGCCTTCATCAACCTGTTGCATGCGTCTCTCCTGAATCACGTACGAAATCGTATACGATCAGTATGTGAGCTGAAGCACGGGCTGTCAAGCGGCCCCTTCAAGTCCGTTGAGATGGACGTTCTTTTCGTTTGAAACGCTCCGAAACCGAAAGAACGTCCATTTCAACTGCGGGCGCAGGACCGGCCGGAGGGCCCTGCGCGCAATGACAACGTCCCCTCGCTCCCGTCCCAGCCGTGGACTCCGGTGCGCGGGAAGAATAGGGTGATCCCAACGTTGGAGAACGCCCATGAGCCTGAAAATTGCCGCCGTCCGACCGGTGCCCACCCCGCCGGATGCCGCCGTGCTGGCCTTGCGCGCCGCGGTCCTTCCCGCCGCCAAGAATCCGGTCCGGCTGCATCCACGGCTGGCCGCCGTTGCGGCCGCGGCGGGTATTGCGGCCCATGGTGCCATGGCGTTTTCGATGGCCTCGTCTCCGCCGATGGTTGCCCTGACGCTGCTGATGGCCGCGGCCTGCACGCCGTGCGCGCTGTCCCTGTGGCGCGGTGGGGGAGTGGGGCCCGCCCGGATGCTGGTGGGCATGTCCCTGGCCATGGTGCTGGTCCACGGGGCCATCCTGCTGGGCGTCTTTTCCGGCGCCCTGGGGCATTCCGGGGGACACGGGGCCATGGCGCCGCTGGCCACAAGTGCGGCCGGGGCCATGGGCGCCGCCGGCAGCATGGCGGACGCGACACTGGCCGTGCTGCTCTGCGACTATCTGGCGGCGATGCTGGCCGCCACCTGGCTGTTCCGGCTGGGCCGGGCCTCACGGCTGGCCGCCGCCGCAGCCTGAACAGCCAGTCGGCAAGACCCGCCGGAGGCCTCGCTCTCGGCGTTTTCCCTCGCCGGGGGTCCAATGGTCATTCACCGGGTCAAATGCACCACCTGTCCTGGCCCGTTCGCGCAGGAGAACCTCATGGTTCTCGGGTTTGGCCACCAGTTCGCGGACGTGGTGTCCGCCGAATCCGAGCCGCATGGCAGCTGAGTCTCGGGCCGCGTCTTCAACTTCACCGGCTCGCGGGGGCGTCCATCCCGATGGAGTTCCACGGTGCGCCCCACCAACAGGAACCAGTGTCCACTTGGCGCTGTCACGGGGCTTCATCCAGCCCCGTCCCGCGGCCCCGGGGCCGCGGGACGGGGTGGTGTCAGCGCAGGCGTTCGCGGACCATTCCGGAGGCCCCTCGCTTGCGTGGAGTTCAGAGATGCTTTGCGGCCACGGGCTGCCGTGCGCCGGCCCCGTCGGAGGCTGGCTGGCTGGCGGGTGGCGTGGTGTTCTCTGCCTCGGCGGGCGGTGCGGTCTTCAGCTTGAACCACTTCCCCATGATGCTTTCGCCGCCGCGGCCGCTGCGGTTCTTGTTGAAGATGTCGAATGCGACGGCCAGGAGGAGCACCAGGCCCTTGATGAGCTGCTGGTAGTCGGTGCCCAGTCCAAGGATGGACATGCCGTTGTTGAGCACACCCATGATCAGGCCGCCGATCATGGCGCCGGCAACGGTGCCGATGCCGCCCTGGACGGCCGCGCCGCCAATGAAGGCCGCAGCGATGGAGTCCAGTTCGAATCCGGTTCCGCCCGCGGGCTGGGCCGAGTTCAGGCGTGCCGTGAACACGAGGCCGGCCAGAGCGGCAAGCACGCCCATGTTGACGAACAGCCGGAACGTGACGGCCTTGGTCTTGATGCCGGACAGCTCGGCAGCGTGCAGATTGCCGCCGATTGCGTAGGTGTGCCGGCCGAACACGCTGTTGTTCATAAGCGCCGTGTAGACGATCACGAGGACGGCGAGCACAATCAGGACGATCGGCGTGCCCCGGTAGCTGGCCAGGAGAAAAGTGACAATCAGCATGAGCAGGGCAATGAACGTGGTCTTGGTGGCGAACCAGGCCATCGGTTCGTTCTCGAGGTCGAACTTCTGGCGGAGCCGGCGTTCCTTGACCGCCTGGACCAGCAGGGCAACGGTTGCGCCTACGCCGAGGATGACCGTGAGCCATTCCAGCACTGAGGTGCCGCCGGTGATATCGGGCAGGAAGCCGCCGCCCAGCGCGCGCAGTTCGGCGGGGAACGGGGTGATCTGCTGGTTCTTGAGCGTGATCAGGGTCAGGCCGCGGAAGATCAGCATGCCGGCCAGGGTCACGATGAAGGCGGGAATGCCAACGTAGGCGATCCAATATCCCTGCCACGCGCCGACGAGGGCGCCGACGAGCAGGCAGGCCGGGATGGCGGCCCACCAGGGCCAGCCCCAGTGCACAATCATGACGCCGGCGACCGCGCCGATGAATCCGGCGACGGAGCCTACGGACAGGTCGATGTGACCGGCGATGATGACCATCACCATGCCGATGGCCAGGATCAGGATGTAGCTGTTCTGGACCACGAGGTTGGTGACGTTCTGCGGCTCCAGCAGGATTCCCCCGGTGAGCACCTGGAAGAGCAGGACGATCAGGATCAGGGCGACGAAGATGCCAACCTGCCGGAGGCGGCTTGTCAGGAAGCCAAGGGATTCTCGTAGGGCGGACATGTTCGCTATTCCTTCTCTTTGGTCATGTAGTGCATGAGGGTTTCCTGGGATGCTTCGGCGATGGGAACTTCCCCGGTGATATGGCCGGCGGACAGGGTGTAGATCCTGTCGCAGATGCCCAGGAGCTCGGGCAGTTCGGAGGAGATGACGATGACGGCTTTTCCTTCGGCTGCGAGCTTGGCGATGATGGTGTAGATCTCGAACTTGGCGCCGACGTCGATGCCGCGGGTGGGTTCATCGAGAATGAGCACGTCCGGATCGGAGAACATCCACTTGCTCAAAACCACTTTCTGCTGGTTTCCGCCCGAGAGCTTGCCCGTGATGGCTGCCACCGAGGGCGCCTTGATGTTCATGCTCGTCCGGTAGCCGTTGGCCACGGTGGTTTCTTCGTTCTTGTCCACCCAGCCGCGCTTGACGAGCTTTCGGAGCGCCGCCATGGAGACGTTGCGTTTGATGTCCTCGATGAGGTTCAGCCCGTAGAGCTTTCGGTCCTCCGTTGCATACGCAATGCCGTGCTTGATGGCGGCGGAAACGGTGGAGGTGTTGATTTCCTGCCCATACTTGAAGACTTTCCCGGAGACAGCGTGGCCGTAGGTGCGTCCGAAGACGCTCATGGCCAGTTCCGTCCTGCCGGCTCCCATGAGGCCGGCCAGCCCGACGACTTCGCCCTTGCGCACGTTCAGGCTCGCGTTGTGGACCACGGTCCGGGTGTGGTCCTGGGGGTGCCGCACCGACCAGTCCTCGATCCGCAGGACCTCCTCGCCGATCCGTGGCTCCCGGTCCGGATACAGGCTCTCCAGGTCCCGGCCCACCATGCCGCGGATGATGCGTTCCTGGGTGATCTGGCCTTCGTCCAGGCGGAGGGTCTCGATGGTCTTGCCGTCGCGGATGATGGTGACGGCGTCCGCGACCTTGCGGATTTCGTTGAGTTTATGACTGATGATGATGCTGGTGACGCCCTGGTCCTTGAGATGGAGAATCAGGTCCAGCAGATGGCCGGAATCCTCGTCGTTGAGCGCGGCGGTGGGTTCATCCAGGATGAGCAGCTTGACCTCTTTGGAGAGTGCCTTGGCAATTTCAACCAGCTGCTGTTTGCCCACGCTGATGTGCTGGACGGGGGTGGTGGGGTTTTCGCCCAAGCCAACCCGTGCCAGCAGTTTGCTTGCTTCGAGGTTGGTCTTGCGCCAGTCCACCCAGCCGTTTTTGGCCTGCTCGTTGCCGAGGTAGATGTTCTCGGCGATGGACAGGTACGGGCTCAGTGCCAGTTCCTGGTGGATGATGACAATGCCGCGCTTCTCACTGTCGGTAATGCTGGAGAAGTTGCACGGTTCGTTTTCGAAGAGGATCTCCCCGTCGAAGGAGCTGTGCGGATAGACGCCGGACAGCACTTTCATGAGGGTGGATTTTCCTGCCCCGTTTTCACCGCAAATGGCATGCACCTCGCCGCGGTTTACGTCCAGAGTGACGTCCTGGAGAGCCTTCACGCCCGGGAAGGTCTTGGTGATTCCTCGCATTTGAAGAATGGGTGTGTTCATCGTCAATTCCCACTGGCTGGTCGAAACTGGGCCGTCCTGCGGCTGCAGGGGCCTGCGCTGCGGTTGTGGCCGGGCGGGGCCCGGCCACAACCGCGCGGCTTGGCTACTTGACCTCGGCGTCGGAGTAGTACCCCGAGTCGATGAGTTCCTTCTTGTAGTTGTCCTTGGTGATGATCACGGACTTGAGCAGGTACGCCGGAACGACCTTGACCTTGTTGTCGTACGTCTTGGAGTCATTGACCTCAGGCTCCTGGCCCTTCAGCACGGCGTCGACCATTTTCACGGCCTGGGCACCCAGCTGGCGGGTGTCCTTGAAGATGGTGGAGTACTGCTCGCCGGTGATGATGGACTTCACCGAGCCCTTCTCGGCATCCTGGCCCGTCACGACGGGCAGGCTTCCCTTGGCATAGCCGCCGGTGCTGGTCAGGGCCGAGATGATGCCGATGGACAGACCGTCGTAGGGGGAGAGGACGCCGTCGAGCTTCGTGCCGGAGCTGTATGCCGCGGTGAGGATGTCTTCCATGCGCTTCTGGGCAACGGGAGCCTGCCAGCGAAGGATGGCCGCCTGATCGAACTTGGTCTGGCCGCTGGGAACCTTGAGGGTTCCGGCATCCAGGAACGGCTTAAGGGTGTCCATGGCACCGGTCCAGAAGAAGTTGGCGTTGTTGTCATCAGGGCTGCCCGCAAAGAGTTCCACGTTGAACGGACCCTTGCCGTCCACCTTCTTGCCGCTTGCGTCAAGAAGGCCCAAGCCGGTCAGCAGCGAGGTGGCCTGCTGGACGCCCACAGTGTAGTTGTCGAACGTTGTGTAGAAGTCCACGTTGGGCGTGCCGTTGATGAGGCGGTCGTAGGCAATGACCTTGACGTTCTGCTCCTTCGCCTTGGCGAGGACGTCGGTAAGAGTGGTGCCGTCGATCGCCGCGATGATCAGGGCCTTGGCGCCCTTGGTCAGCATGTTTTCGATCTGGGCAACCTGCGTGGGGATGTCGTCATTGGCGAACTGCAGGTCAGTCTTGTAGCCAAGCTTCGTCACGGAATCGGAAACGTTCTTGCCGTCCGCGATCCACCGTTCCGAGGTCTGGGTGGGCATCGAGATGCCCACGAGGGAACCCGCGGTATCGGCGCTGGCCGCCGGGGTGGCTGCCCCGCCCCGGCTGCCGCAGCCGGTGGCTCCGGCGGTGATTGCCAGGACGACGGCGAACGCGCCCAGAAGTTTCTTGAATCTCACGTTGATCTCCTTCCGCGGACAGCGCGGTCCGCGAACTGATGCCGGTTTGAGTAGCAACTGCGCTAGTCGATGGTCCAGCATTATGTAGGTCCGGTTAGCCAGTTCTCGACGAGCTAAACGATGCCCGAATGTGTTAGCGCTAACAAGTTTGTCAGTTAGCAAGCTAGCACCAGCCGGAGTTGTGAGTCAAGTCACACGATTTGATGAGGTCACGATGCCGTCGCGGCTGGCCCTAGGATGTTGGACAACACAATGCTCCGGGCTGAAAGGTGACTCACATGGGGAACGTTAGCGATAGACGCCCACCGCGCCTGGAGGACGTCGCCTCGCATGCCGGCGTCTCGCACCAGACTGTCTCCCGGGTGGTCAACAATCAACCCAACGTCAGCAAGGCCACCCGGGAACGGGTGGAGGCCGCGATTGCCGAGCTCGGCTACCGGCGCAATACTGCTGCCCGGTCCTTGGTGACGCGGCGTTCCCAGGTCATCGGCGTTCTTGGGACCGAGCTCGCCCAGTACGGCCCGGCGAACACGCTGCTTGGCGTGCAGCAGGCCGCCCGCGAATCGGGATACTTTGTCAGCATCGCGGCCCTGAAGGAGTCTGGATCCGACTCCATTGCGGATGCCGTCCGCTACTTCACGGACCAGGGGGCCGACGGGATCATCGTGATCGTGCCTCATGGCGGAACGGTCCAGACCCTGGAAGGCCTGGGCCTAGATGTGCCAGTGGTTGTGGTGGGGGCCGGGGGCCACGGTCGCTTCAGCGGGGCCATGGTGGACCAGAAGCGGGGGGCGCGGCTGGCCGTGGCCCACCTGATCGGCCAGGGCCACCGTCGGATCGGCCACATTTCCGGTCCCCGGGACTGGATTGACGCCGAAGCCAGGGCCGAGGGTTGGCGCGAGGAATTGGCGGCGGCGGGCCTGGCCGACGACCTTTTGCTCGAAGGCGACTGGAGCGCCGGCAGTGGCTACCGGATGGGCCGGAAAATTGCCGCCGACCGCACGGCCACTGCGGTGTTTGTGGGCAATGACCAGATGGCGCTTGGGCTGTTGCGCGCCTTCAGCGAGGCGGGCGTCCGGGTGCCCCAGGACGTGTCGCTGGTTGGCTTCGATGACCAGCCGGAGGCGGCGTACTTCACCCCTCCGCTCACCACCGTGAGGCAGGACTTCGAGGAGCTCGGGAGGCGCTGCATGGACGTGATGCGGACCCAGGTTGAGGACGGTGCGGCCAGCAGCATCACCGTGGTCGATCCCGTGCTTGTCCTCCGGGCCAGCACCTCGCCCCTTCCCTAAGTACGGGACTCAGGGCCGCCGATCGCTGGCTCCGCGCGTCATGGATGGCCCAGGTGGCATCCTTGACAGGAGTGTTGTTAGCGCTCACAATTAACCCAGCCCGCAGAGCAGCGGGCACGTTATTGGAGGACTTTCATGGACGCCACAGCAGACGGCAGAGAAAACCTTGTAATCGGGGTGGACTACGGCACCCTTTCCGGCCGCGCCGTAGTGGTGCGCGTCCGGGACGGCAAGGAACTCGGCAGCGCCGTCTTTGACTACCCGCACGCCGTGGTGACAGGTGCCCTTCCGGCGGATACGGCAGGCGGGGATGCCGTCCGGCTGCCGGGGGACTGGGCGTTGCAGGTGCCCAACGACTACCGGGATGTCCTCCGGCACGCGGTGCCCTCGGCGATCGCCGACGCCGGGATCGACGCCTCAGCCGTCGTCGGCATCGCCACCGACTTCACGGCCTGCACCATGGTTCCGGTCCTGGCCGACGGTACGCCGTTGAACGAGCTGGAGGAATTCGCCAACCGGCCGCACGCCTATGTGAAGCTCTGGCGGCACCACGCCGCCCAGCCGCAGGCGGACCGCATCAACGCACTTGCCCGTGAACGCGGGGAGGCCTGGCTGCCGCGCTACGGCGGCCTCATTTCCTCCGAATGGGAATTCGCCAAGGGCCTGCAGCTGCTCGAGGAGGACCCGGACGCGTACGCCGCGATGGACCACTGGGTGGAAGCCGCCGATTGGATCGTCTGGCAGCTCTGCGGCACCTACGTCCGCAACGCATGCACCGCCGGCTACAAGGGCATCTACCAGAACGGAAAGTACCCCTCGGAGGACTTCCTGGCCGACCTGAACCCGCAGTTCAAGAATTTCGTGTCAACCAAGCTGGAGCACGCCATCGGGCGCCTGGGCGATGCCGCCGGCTACCTGACCGCCGAGGCCGCCGCCTGGACCGGGCTGCCCGAGGGCATCGCCGTCGCCGTCGGCAATGTCGACGCCCACGTCACCGCCCCGGCTGCCAAGGCGGTGGAGCCGGGCCAGCTTGTGGCGATCATGGGCACCTCCACCTGCCACGTCATGAACGGTGATGTGCTGCGCGAAGTTCCGGGCATGTGCGGCGTTGTCGACGGCGGCATCGTGGACGGGCTCTGGGGCTACGAGGCCGGCCAGTCCGGCGTGGGGGACATCTTCGGCTGGTTCACCGGCAACTGCGTCCCGCCCGAATACCACGAGGCCGCGGCCGGCCAGGGCCTGGGCATCCACGAGCACCTCACGGAGCTCGCCGCCCGCCAGGCCATCGGTGAGCACGGCCTGATCGCCTTGGACTGGCACTCCGGCAACCGCTCGGTCCTGGTGGACCACGAGCTGTCCGGCATCGTCGTCGGGCAGACCCTGGCCACCAGGCCGGAGGACACCTACCGGGCCCTGCTCGAAGCCACGGCGTTCGGCACCCGGACCATCGTGGACGCCTTCCGGGACTCCGGCGTTCCGGTGAAGGAGTTCATCGTGGCCGGCGGGCTGCTGAAGAACCCGCTCCTGATGCAGATCTACGCGGACGTCACCGGGCTGCAGTTGTCCACCATCGGCTCCACCCAGGGCCCGGCGCTCGGCTCGGCCATCCACGCCGCCGTTGCGGCGGGAAACTACCCGGACATCAGGGCCGCGGCGGCCGCCATGGGGCCGGAACCGGGAGCCGTCTACACGCCCATTCCGGACAACGTTGCAGCCTACGAGGAACTCTTCCGGGAATACCGGACGCTCCACGACTACTTCGGCAGGGGAGCGAACGAGGTCATGCACCGGCTCAAGGCCATCCAACGGAACGCCACCAGGGCGCTCCTCACGTCCGGAGTCCCCGCATGAGCGCGCTGCTGGACGCCATTGCACGCATCCGCAGCGAAGTGTGCGGGCTGCATGCCGAACTGACCCGCTATGGGCTGGTGGTCTGGACGGCGGGAAACGTCTCCGCGAGGATCCCCGGGTACGACCTGATGGCCATCAAACCCTCCGGGGTCTCCTACGATGACCTGACCCCCGACCTGATGGTGGTCACGGACCTCTTCGGCACCCCGGTGACGGGGATTTCCGCCGATGCCGACGGTGCCGCGGCCACGTGGGAAAACCCTGGACTGGCGCCGTCCTCGGACACCGACGCCCACGCCTACGTGTACCGGCACATGCCCGAGGTGGGCGGTGTTGTCCACACGCACTCGACGTACGCCACGGCCTGGGCCGCCCGCGGGGAATCCATTCCCTGCGTGCTGACCATGATGGGGGACGAATTTGGCGGCGAAATCCCGGTGGGGCCGTTCGCCCTGATCGGCGACGACTCGATCGGCCGCGGCATCGTGGCAACGCTGCAGGGCTCGCACTCCCCGGCCGTGCTGATGCAGAACCACGGGCCGTTCACCATCGGCAAGGACGCCCGAAGCGCGGTCAAGGCCGCGGTGATGTGCGAGGAAGTGGCGCGGACCGTGCACGTTGCCCGCCAGCTCGGCGAACCGGTGCCCATGGATCCGGACCTGGTCGCTGCTCTGTACGACCGCTACCAAAACGTCTACGGCCAATAGACCGCCCGAAATTCCCCCGAAATTCCAGGAGCAAACCAATGCCAAACGCCCACAACACCTCGCTCGAACGCTACGAGGTCTGGTTCCTCACCGGCAGCCAGGCCCTCTACGGTGAGGACGTCCTCAAGCAGGTCGCCGCGCAGTCACAGGAGATTGCCAACCAGCTCAACGAGTCCGCCGACGTCCCCGTCACGATCGTTTGGAAACCGGTGCTGGCCGATGCGGAGTCGATTCGGCGCACGGCGCTGGAGGCCAACGCCGCCGACAATGTCATTGGCGTGACGGCCTGGATGCACACGTTTTCGCCGGCGAAGATGTGGATCCAGGGTCTGGACCTGCTGCGCAAGCCGCTGCTGCACCTGCACACCCAGGCAAACGTGGAGCTGCCGTGGGAGGACATCGACTTCGATTTCATGAACCTCAACCAGGCGGCCCACGGCGACCGCGAGTTCGGCTACATCCAGACCCGCCTGGGCATTCCGCGCAAGACGGTGGTGGGGCATGTGTCCAACCCGGAGGTCTCCCGCCAAGTGGGTGTCTGGCAGCGCGCGGCGGCAGGCTGGGCCGCCGTGCGCACCCTGAAGCTCACCCGGTTCGGTGACAACATGCGCAACGTCGCCGTCACCGAGGGGGACAAGACCGAAGCGGAGCTGCGCTTCGGCGTCTCGGTGAACACCTGGTCCGTCAACGAGCTCGCCGACGCCGTGCACGGCGCCGCCGAGCCCGCCGTCGAGGCACTGGTGGCCGAGTACGAGCGGCTCTACGAGGTCGCCCCGGAACTTCGCGCCGGCGGCCCCCGCCACGAGTCCCTCCGCTACAGTGCCCGGATCGAACTGGGGCTGCGCGGCTTCCTTGAGGCCAACGGATCCGCCGCGTTCACCACCTCCTTCGAGGACCTGGGCACGCTGCGCCAGCTCCCCGGCATGGCCGTCCAGCGGTTGATGGCCGATGGCTACGGCTTCGGGGCCGAGGGCGACTGGAAGACGGCGATCCTGGTCCGCGCCGCGAAGGTCATGGGCGCCGGACTGCCCGGCGGCGCCTCGCTCATGGAGGACTACACCTACCACCTCACCCCCGGCCAGGAGAAGATCCTCGGCGCGCACATGCTCGAGGTCTGCCCCTCCCTGACCGCCACCAAACCGCGCGTCGAAATCCACCCGCTGGGCATCGGCGGCAAGGAAGACCCGGTCCGGATGGTCTTCGACACCGACGCCGGCCCGGGCGTGGTGGTGGCCCTGTCCGACATGCGCGACCGCTTCCGCCTCGTCGCGAACGCCGTCGACGTCGTGGACCTCGACGAGCCGCTGCCGAACCTGCCCGTGGCGCGCGCGCTCTGGTCGCCCAGGCCCGACTTCGCGACCTCCGCGGCGGCCTGGCTGACCGCCGGTGCGGCGCACCACACCGTGCTCACTACGGCCGTAGGCATGGACGTGTTCGAAGACTTTGCCGAGATCGCCCGCACCGAGCTGCTGGCCATCGACGAAGGTACCACCATCAAGGCGTTCAAGAAGGAATTGGCCTGGAACGCGGCCTATTACAGGCTGGCCGGCGGCCTGTGAACGGGAACGACTAAGGGATCCGGGCGGCGGGCACGACGTCGCCACGGAGCGGGCGGGTGCCCGCCGCCAGCTGCGCCGCAGGGGCCGGGACCTGATCGTCCCGGCCCCGGCCCCGGCAGCCTGGCACACACCCGCCCGGACGTGTTCGGTGATCCTGGGAACCTGGGCGCCGGCAGTTCCGCCCCGAACGGGGATGCCGAGGCGGTGCTGGAATCCGCCGACCCGGCCGGCGTCGACCCGCACGTGGCCCGGAAACTGCTGGCCGGGCAGCGGCCCCGGCCCCAGCTGCTGCTGCACGCCCTGCTGGACTGCGTCCGCCTCGCCACCCGCACCGGCACCCTGGCCGACAACGGGGGCCTGCGCCCGCACCGACACCCTCCCGGACAACGGGGGCCTGCGCCCGCAACTGTTCATCACCGTGACCCTGGCCGAGCTCGCCGCCGGTCCCGGCAGCGCCGCCGTCCCGCACAGCGGCCCGATCCCGGCCGCCGCGATCCGCACGGCGGCCTGCGACGCCGGGATCATCCCGGCCGTGCTCGGCGCGGAGGGCGAGATCCTGGACGTGGGCCGGTCCCAGCGCCTCGTCCCGCCCCACATCCGCAGGGCGCTGCTCATCCGGGACCGGGGCTGCGCGTTCCCGGGCTGCGACCGGCCCCCGCAGTGGACCGACGCGCACCACATCGTCTACCGGTCCCAGGGCGGGGACACCTCGGTGGAGAACTGCGTGCTGCTGTGTTCCTACCACCACCACCTCATCCACCACACCGGCTGGGCGGTCGAGTCCGTGCACGGCATCCCCTGGTTCACCCCGCCCCCATCCATCGACCCGCTCCGCCGGCCCCTGCGCAACGGGTACCACCACGCCGGGGCACCGCCGGGATGACGGACACCACCGCCGCCGGGCGCGGGAGGCCCCGGTCCCCAGCCGCTCCCACGGCTCGCAAGCTCGCTGCGGTCCCCTCGCGGCAGTGGGCCCCTCGCTCGACCACCGACCGGACAGGCGGCATCCGGTCTCGACCAGCTCGACCAGCGTGCCCGGTTGAGCGGAGCTCAGAGAGACGGCAAGGTTCCCTGGCCGAGCGAAGCGAGGTTAGGGAACCTTGCGAACGGGAACCGAAATCCGGTGGGCCGGCCGCGTCCTCGGGTTCCGCCGTCGGCCTGGGTTGGCCCCCCGGGCGGGCCCCCCGTGGCACGCGAAAGGGCGGGAGTCGGCGTGTGCCAACTCCCGCCCTGACGTGCTCGACGATCGAGGGTCTCGACGGGCTCGACCATCGGGACCGCCGTGGGCCCGACCAGCGGTGATGCTAGCTGCAGCAGCTGGCGCCGTCGGGCTCCGCTGAGGCGCCGTGGCGCTTGGCCGCGCCGTCGGGCAGGTCCAGGGCCGGGTTGCGGTCCAGGAAGCCGTTGGGCTTGAGCATGAAGCCCGAGTAGTCCACCGGCATGACGGGCCAGTCCTCGGTGCGCGGCACGTGGGTGGGGCCAAAGACGTGCCAGAGCACGACGTCGGTGTTCTCCAGGCTGCGGTCCGCCTGCGTCCACTTCGCCAGCCCGTCGCCGGTGTGCTGGTTGGGGTAGTCGCCGGCGGGGAAGCGCTCGGCCGGGTCGAACGGCGTCACCCACAGGTGCTTGGTGGCGAACGCCGCCCGGGAGGCCACCGAGGAGCCCGGCTGGGCCATCAGTGCCGGCCCCGGCTGCGGGATCAGGTGGTACGACGTCGGCTGGCCGACGTGGTTGAGCCGGTTCGGGTTGGTCACGTACCAGGACCGGCCCACGCTGGTGTCGGCCATCCGGGCGGCCTCGGACTCGCGCAGCAGCGGGGTCTTTTGGTACGTGAAGGCGTTGCCGTAGGGGTTTTCCGGACCCATCGCGATGCCCACCATCTCGGCCTCTTCGACGGTGTTGGCGTTGCCGTCCACGGCCATGTCCAGCCGGGCGCAGAACAGGTGCTGGTGCACCGGGGCGATGAGGCCGGGGGACACCTCCGGTGCGTGCCGGTTGGGCACGCCGGGGATGGTGGCGCCGGCGAAGACGATGCCGGTGGCCTTCGCCTCGACCTGGATGGTGCCGTCCAGGTAGAAGTACCAGAAGAAGCCGTAGTCGTAGTTGCCGATGGTGGAGAAGTAGGAGATCACCAGCCGGCGCGAGCGCCGGACGACGGACTCCTGCCCCGGTTCGGTGTGCTTCCAGAGGATGCCGTAGTCCTCCTCGTGCATGCAGATGGCCTGCGGGATCTCCACGGGGTGGCCGTGGTCGTCGGCCACGAAGCCGTCGAAGTAGTGGATCACACCCAGGCAGTCGCAGCCCAGCTTCAGGGAGTTCGCGTTCTTGCCCAGCAGGTACTCGCCGGCGTCGAAGTAGCTGATCCAGAAGCGGGTGTTGGAGGTGTCCCCGTACGGAACCACCATTTCCGGCACCGACGCGCGGTAGAGCACCGAGCGGTCCTCGTCGCCGTCGCGGAAGGTGACGTTGTTGAGCACCAGCCCTTCCTTGGCGTTGAAGCCCACGCGCAGCTTCCAGTTCTCCCAGGTCACGTGGTTGCCGTCCACCTGGAAGCTGGGTCCCTCGGGCTGGGTGATCTCGATCGGCTTGAGCGTGGTGCGAGCCGGGCCGGTGAACTCGGGGGTGTAGTTGCCCTCTGCGGCCGGAACCGGCACGTCGCCGTCGTCGTCGACCCTGATCACGCGCTTTTCGGTGAGGTCGATGTGGACAATGAGCCCCTCCACCGGGTGGGCCCACGGGCTGTCCTCGGCAAAGTTGCGCATGAAGGTCAGCGAGCGGATGACGCGCCGGCCCACCTCGTCCTCGCGGCCGAAGGAGCCCGGCGCCAGGGGTGCGGCGAAGGCGTTTTCCAGGTCGGTCAGGCCGCGGCGGGCCATCGCGGCCTGCCACTGCGGGTCCGCCTTGACGATCTCGGCGGCCAGATCGTATTCCTCGAAGAGGTACTGCGGCTGGCCGTAGGGACTGGTCCGGTTGTCCAGCGGCGTCCAGGAGAGCAGCTTGGCCTCCGTCACCGAGACCACTGCCTCGGCGGCGTCGCCGGTGGCGGTGTCCAGCACGGTCAGAATGACGCGGCGGTCGAAGGCGTCGCCGGGCCGGTAGGCCAGCATGGCGGCCTTGTCCGGCTCCACCGGGAGCACCTGCGGGAAGCGGCTGGTGGGCACCAGCCTGCCGGCATCGGCCAGGACGGCCCGGGCCGCGGAGATTTCCGCCGGGCCCAGCGGGTCCAGCGGGTGGGGCGCGGGCGCCGGCCTGGCGGCGGCCACGGTGCGCAGCGGAATCAGCGGCAGTTCATGGTGAATGGTCATTGTCCGTCTACTCTCCGTAGTGCATCCAGACGCCCTTGACCTCGGTGTAGGCGTCGATGGAATAGGGTCCCATTTCGCGGCCCCAGCCGCTGGACTTGAAGCCGCCCCAGGGGGCCGCCATGTCCGGGATGGGGGGCATGTTGATGAAGATGGCGCCGGCACGGATGCCGTTGGCCAGCCGGTTGGCGGCCGTGAGGTCCTTGGTCCAGATGGTGGCGGCCAGGCCGTAGTCGGTGGCGTTGGCCCGGTTGATCAGCTCCTGCAGCTCGTCGTCGTCGTCGTACGAGAGCACGGACAGGACCGGGCCGAAGATCTCGTCGGTGGCGATGGTCATGGTGTCCTTAACGCCGGCAAAGACGGTGGGCTCGAAGAAGTAGCCCTTGTCCATGGCGCGCGCGCCACCGGTGATGAGCTCGGCGCCCTGCGGCACACCGGTGGCCACCAGCCGCTCCACATGCGCGAGGTGCTCGGCGGAGACCAGCGGGCCCAGCTGGGTGGTCGCGTCCAGGCCGGAGCCCAGGGTCAGGCCCGCCATGCCGGCGGCCATCTTCTCGACGAATTCGTCCTCGCGCTTCTTGTTGACATAGAAGCGGGAGTAGGCGGCGCAGACCTGGCCGGAGTTGAGCGTGCCGCCGGCAATGTTGCCCCCGACGGCGGCGTTGATGTCCGCGTCGGCGGCGATGATGGAGGGGTTCTTGCCGCCGAGTTCCAGCGTGACGCGCTTGAGGTTGCCGGCCGAGGCCCGCACGATGGACTTTCCGACGGCGGTGGAGCCGGTGAAGGAGACCTTGTCCACGCCGGGGTGTTCCACCAGGGCCGCGCCCGTGGAGCCGTCGCCGGTGGCCAGGTTGATGACGCCGCGCGGGAAGCCGGCCTCGGCGGCCAGCTCCACCAGCCGGATGGCGGTCAGCGGGGTCTGCTCGGCGGGCTTGATGACCACCGTGTTGCCCGTGGCCAGGGCCGGGGCAAGCTTCCAGGCCAGGATCATCAGCGGGAAGTTCCACGGCGTGATCAGGGCGCAGACGCCGATCGGTTCGCGGCGGGTGTACTGCAATGTGTTGGGGAAGGAGATGGGGGACGTGGTGCCCTCGATCTTGGTGACCCAGCCGGCGTAGTAGCGGAAGTGCTCGGCGGCGCCTTGGACGGAGACGGCACGCGAGACGCCGATCGGCTGGCCCTGGTCGCGGGTCTCCAGCTCGGCCAGTTCCTCAGCGTGAGCGCCGATCAGGTCCGCCAGGCGGAACAGGAGCGCGGCGCGCTGGACCGGCAGGAGGTCCCGCCAGGCCGGGTTGTTGAAGGCGGCGCGGGCGGAATTGACGGCGTCGTCGACGTCGGACTTGCCGGCGAAGGCGACCTCGGCCAGCACCTCTTCGGTGGCCGGGTTGAGCGTGGCGATCGACCCACCGGTGGCCTCAACCCACTCACCATCAATAAACAGCTTCGTTGCCATGTCGGATCTCCTCGTCGGGCGGAAGGTGGCGGGCGTCCACTTCTCCGGCGCCCTTTATCCGACTATGTCGCAGGACACATGCGGCCGTCTTGTCTGTGGCGGCACGGGGCTTGATGATTGGCGAACGCTCAGCGGCTGTTGCGGTAGCCGGTGGGCGATTCGCCGAACGCGGCGCGGAAGATCCGGCTGAAGTGGGCCGCATCCAGCAGGCCCCAGCGGGCCGCGATGGCCGTCACCGGCCGGCCGGCCAGCACCGGGTCCGCGAGGTCGCGCCGGCAGCGTTCCAGCCGGCGGCTGCGGATGGAGGAGGCCACGGTGGTCCCGATCTCCTGGAAGAGGTCGTGCAGGTGCCGCGTGGAGATGTAGTGGGCCGCCGCGATGGAGGCCGGGCCCAGCTCCGGGTCACCGAGGTTGGCCTCGATGTAGTCGTGGATCCGGCCCAGCAGCAGGATGTGCGGGTCCCGGCCGGCGTCGATGATGGCATCGAGCTCGCCGTTGAACAGCGTGGTGGCCAAATCCAGGGCGTTGTGGGCGAGCCGGAGCCCGTTGGCACCGGAGAGCGCCTCCAGATTGTCCGCGAGCCGGACCATGAACGGGCTGATCAGCTGGCCCAGGCCCTTGTCGCCGGGAATCCGGATGGCCGTCACCTGGCCCACCACCTCGATGGGCAGGTCAAGGAGCTCGGGCGGGAACATCAGCACCAGGGTGCGGAAGGCGCCATCGAAGGTGAGCGTGTAGGGGCGGTTGGTGTCGTAGATGGCCAGATCGCCCGGCAGCAGCACGGCCTCGCGGTTGTCCTGCACCAGCCGTCCCGTGCCGGCGAGCATGATGCTCAACTTGAACCAGCGCCGTTCGGCCTTGGCGATCAGTGCCGGGGTGCGCTCCACGGTGTGCCGGTCCGCGGCGACCTCGACGACGGAGATGTCCTCCAGCACGCGCGAGCGGATCTGGCCCCGGAAGCCCTCGGGCCGGTCGGTGGAGACCAGCAGCGGCACGAAGGAGCCGCTGACAAGGCGGCCCCAGTCCGCAAAACCGTCGGCGGCAGCCGTGTGGACCGTGCTGGCTCCGGCGTCGGCCACGGTGGTCATCAAACTCCTTCGTCAGGGCCGGCCCGCACCGGCGTGCGGGCCTGTTCTGGGCCCCTGCACCCGGCATTGGGCCTGGTGTGAGCTTGGCAACAATTCTACATGTGGGCCCTGTGTGGGGGCGGTGTGCGGCCATGGACAACAACCATTCCCTGTGGGACAAGTCACAGCCGGCGGCGAGGGTGCAGTCTGGCGGAGTGGCCTTGGCGGCGTGCAGCTCCGCCGGCCCATCCCAGAACAGGAGAACCCTATGAGCGTTCAGGCTCCCGCCAACCACCAGGCCGACGCCGGTCCACAGAACAGGCGCCGTCTGGGTGTCCCCTCCGTGATGTTCATGATCATTGCCGCCTCCGCACCCTTGACGGTGCTGGCCGGCGGGGTGACCACTACCTTTGCCGTCACAGGCGTCACGGGCGTGCCGCTGTCCTATCTGCTGCTGGGCGCCGTCCTGGCGGTCTTCGCCGTCGGCTACGCGGCCATGAGCCGCTACGTCACCAACGCCGGCGCCTTCTATGCCTACGTGGCCCAGGGCATTTCCCGGCCGGTGGGGGTCGGGGCGTCGCTGGTGGCGCTCATGGCGTACAACCTCATGCAGGTGGGCATCTACGGTTTGTTCGGCTTCACCGTATCCTCGCTGTTGATCGCGCGCCTGGGCGTCAATGTGCCGTGGTGGATCCCCGTGCTGGTTTGCATCGCCGCGGTGGCGGTGCTGGGCGTGAACCGGGTGGACCTCTCGGCCAAGGTGCTGGGGCTGCTGGTTGGCCTGGAGTTCCTGGTGGTCATTGTCTACGACATCCTCTCCTTCGCCGTGGCGCCGGAGGGCGTCAGCTTCGAGGCGCTCAGCCCCGCCAGCCTCTTTGTCCCGGGCATCGGTGCGGTCCTGTCCTTCGGCATCGCGGCGTTCATGGGCTTCGAATCCGCGGCCATCTACGGCGAGGAATCCAAGGACCCCAAGCGCACGGTGGCCCGTGCCACCTACGCCGCCGTGGCGATCATCGCCTTGTTCTACGCGGCCTCGTCCTGGGCCATGACCGTGGGCACGGGGCCTTCCGCCGTCGTCGAGACCTCCACCGCGGAGGGCCCGGACCTGATCTTCAACTTCCTCGGCGCGCACGGCGGCGTCCTGCTCAGCGACCTGGCTCAGCTGCTCTTCGTCACCAGCCTCTTTGCCGCACTGGTCAGCTTCCACAACGCGGTGGCCCGCTACTTCTTCTCGCTCGGCCGCGAGCGGGTCATCCCGCCAGTCCTCGCGGCGGTCCGCCGGAACAGCGGGGCACCGTTCGCCGGCTCGCTCGCCCAGACGGCCATCGCCGTCGTGGTGACCATTGGGTTCGCGATCGCGGGCTCCGGCTCCGACCTGGCCGAGCTCTATCCGGTGCTGACCCTGTTCACCTGGCTCACCAACACCGGGGCCATGGGGCTGGTGCTGCTGATGGCGGTTGTCTCGCTGTCGGTGATCGGCTTCTTCCGGCGCCGGGGCCACGCGGCCAGCCTGTGGGCCCGCGCCATCGCCCCGGCCCTGGGCTTTGCCCTGCTGGGCGCCGTGTTTGTGCTGATCGTGGCCAACTTCAACGTGCTTTTGGGGCAGACGGAATCCAGTGCGGCGACGTTCGTCCTGCCGGCGCTGATCGTGGTGCCCGGGGTGGCGGGCGTCCTGTGGGGACTGTGGCTGCGGCGGTCCCGGCCGGAGATCTACCGCGCCATCGGCCACGGCGAGGAGGGCCCGCTGCACTTGCAGTGACCGCCCGTGCCCGCCGTTGAGGCGTGGGCTTGGTGCCCCTTAGAAGCGTTCTAAACGGCACCAGCCCACGACTCAACGTGTGCGTTGGTCCGTGGCCCTTTCGGCGGCAGCTGCGTAGGCTGTCCCGACAGGCATCTTGGGGGATCGGCGGTTGGGGGACCCGATGGGCAGATGGATTGACGGCGCGCTGGTGGACGGCGATGCCGAGGCCAGGTGGGCGGCGGTGCTTAAGCGGGTGGCCCGTGCGCCGGAGCGGCGCCCGATTGATTCCCGTGGGTGGCGGCTGCTCTGCGGTGCGGCGGCGGCCACCACTGCGCTGGCCGTTGCTGCCGGGGTGTGGGGCCTGCTTCGGCCCGCGGACCAGGACAGCGCCGGGATTGCGGCGGTCCTGTCCGGGCTCGGCGTCGCCTTCTTCTGCGCCGCCGTGGCAGCCATGGTCGCCGGATGGAGCTGGGCGTCCCGGCGTGGCACCATGTCCCCCAACATGGCATGGGTGCTACGCCCGCTCACCCGGGCGGAGCGGCGGCTGGTGCGCCGGCAGATCAGGGGGCGGCGGCCGGTGCCCCGGGACAGTGTGCCCGCGCTGCGGGCTATCGCCGCCCCGGTTCGCCACCAGTTGCTGGGAACAGTGGTTCCCGTCCTGGGCCTGGCGCTGCTGCAGGCCGGGCAGCTGCTGGTGCAGAGCAAAAGCTCGGTGCAGTTCCTCTTCGCCGCGGCCGCGCTGCTCATGTTGGGCGGGGCCGCGTCCACCGTGTGGGATGCCCGGCGGATCCAGCGGTTCCTGGGCAGGGTCGCGCCGGATGCGCCGGACAAGCCGGGCCGTGCGGAAGCACCGGGACACGGTTGAGGCGTGAGTTATTGCCCTTTAGGGCGTGTCTCCCAATGCGGCGCTCCAGATGACGACGGCGTGCAGGACGGCCGCTGAGCGGTAGGTGAGGGCCAGTTTGTCGTAGCGGGTGGCCAGGGACCGCCATTGCTTGAGGGTGTTGAAGCTGCGCTCGACCACATTGCGCCGTTTGTAGGCGTCCCTGTCGTATCTGACGGGGCGTCCCCCGGCGGAGCCCTTGCGTTTCCGGTTGGCCTTCTGGTCGTCCTTTTCCGGGATAACGCACTCGATGCCCCGCCCGCGCAGGTACGCCCGGATTGCTTTGGAGGAATAGGCCTTGTCGGCCATGGCCCGGTCCGGGCGGGTGCGGGCCCGGCCGGGACCGGGCCTTTCTACCTTCAGGGCCTCCATGAGGTTCTCAAACATCGGCGAGTCCCCGCCCTGGCCCGGCCCCAGCAGCAGGACCAGGGGACGCATGTTGCCATCCACCAGGGCGTGGATCTTGGTGGTCAGCCCGCCGCGGGACCGGCCGATGGCATGGTCCTCAGGCTCGTCGAGCAGATTCCTGTAATTCGACAGGTCCCCCTGTGTGGCGGGGCAGGTTCGTGCCGTGCTGGTGGGCACGGTTGACCGTGGAGTCGATCGAGACCTCCCAGTTGATCAGCCCGGCCGTGTCCGCGCGGGTCAGCAACGCCGCCAGGACCTTGTCCCAGGTCCCGTTGGCGGCGTTGCGGCGGTGGTGCTTCCACACGGTCTTCCACGACCCGAAATAGGCAGGGAGATCACGCCATGGGATCCCTGCCCGGTAGCGGTAGATGATGCCCTCGGTCATCAGCCGGTGGTCGTTGAAGGGTCGGCCCGGTTTCCCCGACGAATCGGGCATCAACGGGGCAATGGACTCCCACTGGGCATCGGACAACACGGAATAGCGAGAAGGCACCCATCAATCATGCCAAACCGCAAAACCACTGATTAGGAGACACACCCTAGCAGCGTCCTAAAGGGCAATACCTCACGCCTCAACTTTGGACGGCTTATGCGGGCTCCAGGCCTGCGCTGTGCCGGCTCATGCTGACCAGCCGGCCGTGGGCGCCGAAGGTGAAGTGTACGGGATCGGTGCCCGCCTCGTTCCAGCCGAAAAGGTAGCCGTGCGAGCGGATCGCGGTGATGTCGCGGTGGTCCGCCACGGTGATGGATCCGCAGGGGATTACCTTCTCCCGCCAGGTGAACACGTAGATGCCCGGGCGGAGCTGGTAGGTGGTGTTGGTGTCGGTGTCCGCCAGGCCGCGCTCGGGGCCGGCCAGGCACTGCCACGTGTACCACTGCGGGCTCAGGTAGATGTGCTCGTAGGCGTGGATGGGGCTGTAGACCCATTCCACCCGGCGGCCGAGAAGTGCCGCCGTCTCGCCCAGCGCCGGCCCGCGTGCCGCCATCCCGTCAATCGTGCCCGGGTGGAAGACGTGCCGGACGGCCGTTTCGCCCTGGGCTGCCTCGCCCAGGAAGGCGGTGATGGACAGGGCCCGGCCGCTGGCCAGATCCAGGAACAGGGACAGTGCGAACGCCCCGTCCGCACCGCTGTGCCACTGGGCGTAGTAGAGGTCCTCGGCCACGGCGAAGACCTCGCAGGGATCGGTGCCGGACCGCCCGGCCATGCTCCACTGCACGCTGTCGCCGCTGAACGAAACTTCCAGCGGACCGCCGTCGCCCGCCACCCGGAACGATTGGCCGTCCAGGTCCTGCACGGGTGCGGCCTTGTTGGCGTCAAAACCGGGGGCCAGTCCGTCCAGCGGCAGCCAGGTGGAGGTGTCTTGCAGATTGGCGCCCATGGCGGATCCTTTGCTCGTGGAGTCCGGCCGCGCGTGCGGCCGCTTCCCTTCGAGTCTGCTCCTTGGCGGTCCCGGGGTCTTGTCCGGCAGGGAGCTGTGCTTGCCTCTGGGCGAAGGACTTCCCTCTCAACCCGGGGTGCGCCGTCGTCTCACAAGCGTGGCAACCACGAGGAGCACGACGACGGCGCCCAGGCCCAGCCTGGCCACCAGCTGGCCATAGGGTTGCGAGCCCGTGAAGTACATCATCGCCAGCACGGGGGCAATGGCGGCGAACTCGTAGCGCCGGCTCAGCGCCACGAACGGCAGGAGCAGCAGGGCGTACCAGGGGTAGCTGGGCGAGACGATCAGCAGCGTCCCTCCGACCATCAAGACCTGCCCGTCCCAGGGCCGGGCGGCGTCGGTGGTCCGCCAGACATAGACGGCCAGACCCAGCAGCAGCACCAGTGCCGCCGGCGTCGACCAGCTGGCCGGGAGCACCAGTTTCAGCAGCGTGAAGCGCGGGCTGTCCGCTCCGTCGTACCCCTCCGATTTAAGGTAGGTGGGCAGATAGCCCAGCACCGCCCAGCCACTGGCGAGGACATACGGTATGTACGCCACCGCAAAGGTGGCCACTGCCGCGGCCACAAAGCGGACCGGCCGGCGGTAGAGCAGGGCGGGGGCGCAGATCGCCGGGATCAGCTTGGTGGCCACTGCCGCGCCAAAGACCATTCCCGAACCCAGCGTGCGCCCGCCCACCAACAGCAGCGCCGCGGCCAGCGCCAGCGCCGCGCCGAGTGCGTCAACGTGCGCACCGTTGATGGCCTCAAGGGCCACCAGCGGGGACCATGCCCACCACACCGCCTGGTGTGCGGGCCGCCCGGTGCGGCGCAGGAACGCCAGCAGCGCCACCGTCACGGCCAGGCTCAGCAGCAGCCCGGCCAGCTGGAAGGCAATGAATCCCACCCCGGGTCCGGGGAGCAGCCGCACGGCGAGGAAATACAGCTCCGCCACGGCCGGATAAACGGTGGGCACGGTGGGGCGGTTGATGGCCGTGCACAGGGTGCCGCCGCCAGGGATGTTGGTGGTGGTCTCCGTGCCGGTGGGGAAGGGGTTGGTGTGGCAGGTAGCGTCCTGTCCAGGGGCCCGTCCGGCATCCTGGAACAGCCATGCCGGCCGCAGCGGACGCAGCGCCTCATCGGCCGGTACATAGCGGTAGGGGGAAATCCCCGCCTTCTGCACGATGCCGTCCCAGGCATAGCGGGCGGAGTCGTTGCTGGTGGCGGGCGGGGCGGAGATGGCCGCGGCACCCAGCAGCAGGGCACCCAGCAGCACCACGGCGGCCGCGTGCCGGGCGGGAACCCGGCGTGCCGCCAGGGCGGCCGGCAGAAAGAGTGCCCAGGCCGCCAGCGTGCCAACCGGTGACACCCACTCCGCAGACGGATCGGCGGCGACGGTCCACGAGAGGACACCGGCGAGCAATGCCACCAGTGACAGCGCCGCCACGGTGGCGCCCGCACGCAGCGTGGCGCCTGCACCCTCCGGCGGGCGGCCGGCGCCGTTGGCGCGGGGCAGTGAACGTCTCACCCCTCGATCCTGCCCCCAAATGCGTCACCGGACACCAGAAAAGCCGGGACTGTTCGCCTTTCGTAAGGTCTGGCCCGGGACTGCGCCGGGGCGCCGGTGGTCTGATGTCCCTATGGACAGATTGACCACCCTCCTCCAGCGCCGGATGGAGTCGGTGAACCAGCGGTTCGCCTCCCCTTTGCGCAGCAAACGGCTGACGGTGGTGCTGGGCCGCTGGCTGGGCATCGCGTTCAGTGTGTGCTTTCTGACGGGGCTTTTCAGCCACCTCCTGCAGGACCCGCCCGGTTGGATGATCTTCCTTACCCGTCCCGTTTGGCTGTATGTGGCCACGCAGGGCATCCACATCACCACCGGGATCGCCTCCGTCCCGCTGCTGCTGGCCAAAATGTGGTCCGTTTTCCCGGAGCTGCTGCGCTGGCCGCCGCTGAAGTCCGTGGTGCATGGTCTGGAACGGGCGTCGATTGCCCTTTTTGTGGCCGCTTCCCTCGTGGAGGTCACCATCGGCCTGCTCGACACCTTCCAGTGGTACCCCTGGCCCTTCTCCTTCAAGGACGTCCACTACTGGCTGGCGTGGGTGGTCATTGGCTCGCTGGCCCTGCACATTGCCGTCAAACTGCCCATCATCAGAGCGCACTGGAGCCGGGCGGCGGAGGCGGCCGCCGCCCGGCCGGTGGCAGGTGCCGGCCCGGCCGCCCGGGAGGGTTGGAACCGCCGGGGATTCCTGGTGGCACTCACCGCCGGCACCGCCGTCGTCGTGCTGGCCACCGCCGGGCAATCCTTCGCCTGGCTGGCCGGACTGAACCTTTTCGCCCCGCGGCGCATGGATACCGGACCACAGGGTGTGCCGATCAACCGGACCGCGGCGCAGGCAGGCGTGGGGGAGGCGGCGCTGGCCCCGGACTGGGTGCTGACAGTGGCATCGCACACCCGGGAGAAAACGTTCACGCTGGCCCAGTTGGCCGCCCTGCCGCAGTACAGCTACGGGCTGCCCATCGCGTGCGTGGAGGGCTGGAGCCAGGGCGCGCAATGGCGCGGCGTCCGGATCCGGGACCTGATGGCCACCGTGGATGCGCCGGCGGATGCCGAGCTGCAGATTTCCAGCATGGAGCAGGGCGGCGTCTACGGGCGCTCGTACATGCCGGCGGCGTACAGCCAGGACGAGAAGACATTGCTGGCGCTTGAGCTTAACGGCGCGCCGCTGGACCTTGACCATGGCTATCCGGCACGGATCATCGCGCCGGGGCGCCCGGGCGTGCTGCAGACCAAATGGGTGAAAAAGGTGGAGGTGTTGTGATGAGGCTGCCTCTGGTGAACCCGCCGACGACGGCGGAGCGCGGGACCGTCTGGTGGGTGCGGGCCGTGCTGGGCGCCCTGGGCGTGGCCGGGCTTGGCTACGCCGCCTGGGGGCTGCTGGCCCACCTGCCGCTGGACCAGTTGATCGGCGTGGCGGCCTGGCTGGCCGTCGCCCTGTTGCTGCATGACGGCGTCCTGGTCCCGTTGACCACCCTCGCCGGCGGCGGCCTGTCCCGGCTGACGTTCGGCCTGGGCCGGACCCAGCGGGCGATTGTGCGCGGGGCGCTGCTGGTGGGGGCGCTGGTGACGCTGGTGGCGGGGCCACTGCTGCGCGCGCAGCAGGTCCTCCAGCCCGCGGGCCGCGGAAGCGGCACCAACAGCACGGTGCTGCAGGGGGACTACGCGCTGGCCCTGGGGCTGTTCTGGCTGGTGCTTGCGCTCGCCGCGGCGGTGGCCGTTGCCAGCGCCGGCCTCTATGCCCGGCGCTCCAGCGCCAGGAAGACACGCCCCTGAACCCGCCGGGTGGTTCCCACGGCCAGACCCGCCCGGGCGGCGTGGCCGGCCAGCGCCGCCGCCCCCACCCGGGCCCAGGGGAAGGAGTCGCTGCGGCGCCCGGCGGCGTCCTCGAGCACGGCCAGATAGGCCAGATCGAGGGAATCGGGTGATTCGGCCTCCACCAGCAGCTGTCCGCCGGGCGCCAGCAGGGAGCCTACCCGCTCCAGCAGTGCCCGCACATTGCCGCCGATGCCGATGTTGCCGTCCAGCAGCAGGGCCGAGCCCCAACCACCCTCATGCGGCAGTGGGTCAAAGACTGAGCCATGGATGGCTGCTGCGCCGCGGTTCCTGGCCAGCCGCACGGCGGGTGCGCTGGTGTCAACGCCCATTGCGGCCAGGCCCAGCTCCTGGGCGGCCGCCAGCATCCGGCCTGGCCCGCACCCCACATCCAGCAATGGGCCGCGCAGGGTGCGCAGCAGCCCGCGCTCGCCGGCAGTGGCAGGCGCCGAGAAGCCGCCCACGCTGAAATGGACAGGGCCGATGGCCTGCTGCACCCCGGCTTCGTGCGCCGCGGCCTCGTGCGCCGCGGCCTCGTGCGCCGCGGCCTCGTGCGCCGCGGGCGGCGCCAAAGGCAGCACCGGACGCAGCGTGAGCCGCCCCATGCCCCTCACCAGCGTGCCGGCGTACGGCTCCCTGCCGCCCTGGCCGAATACGGCGGCCGGGCCGAAAGGGCCGGCCGGGCGGGTGCCGGGGACAAGGGGCCCTGTGTCGAACTGTCCTGTGTTGAGCTGCCCGGAGTCGGACAGCCCGGCGCCGGGCTGTCCTGTGTCGAACTGTCTTGTGTCGAACTGCGCGGTGAGCGGTGCGCCGGCATCTGCTGACACCGTCTGGGCGCTCATCGCCGTGCCGCCGGCCGCGGGCCGGTGAGAAGTCCGCCCGCCGGAGGACCGCCGACCGGAGAACCGCCCGCCGGAGGACCGCCCGCCGGTCCTGCAGGCCGGGATGCCAGCGCGGCGGCCAGGGCCTGCACGGCACGGGCAAACGGGGTGCCGGGGCAGCGCGTGGCCGCGGCCAACGCGTCGGCAAAATGGTCCACATCCCGCAGCGTGGGCAGCAGCCCCACGGCCAGGCCCGCCCCGTGCAGCCGCGCCAGTTGGTCGGCCCCGGTGCGGGCGGTGGACATTTCCACGCCGCGGACCAGCCAGCCGTCCGGCCGGTGCAGGCCCAGCGCCCAGAATCCTCCATCCGACGCCGGGCCAAGCCAGGCCCCGCAGCGGGGCGAGGGGAGCGACCAGTCCGCCAGCAGTGGAGCCAGCTGGTCCCGGGACAGCTGGGGTGTGTCCATGCCCACGATCAGCAGGGGACCATCTGCCAGTGCGCAAATGGCCGCCAGCCGTTCATCCAGCCCGCCGCCCGCCTGGGCCCAAACCTCAAATCCGGCGGCATCGCCGTCGTGGGGTGCCCCGTCAAACACCAGCAGGTGCCGGGATGCGGGGAGGGCACGGACGGTGTCCAGCGTCTGGCTGAGGCTGGTCTGGGCCAGGCAGGCCGCCT
Organism: Pseudarthrobacter sp. P1; assembly: GCF_050156935.1. Lineage (NCBI taxonomy): Bacteria > Bacillati > Actinomycetota > Actinomycetes > Micrococcales > Micrococcaceae > Pseudarthrobacter > Pseudarthrobacter sp. P1. Next base: position 3,188,192 of record NZ_CP189584.1, read on the forward strand.
GGGCCGGGGTGAGCGGCGGCGTGAGGCGGGTCTTGACCCTGCCCGGGAGGCATTCCTTGGCGATGACGGCGATGGTGAGGTTCATGGCGTGGCTCCACGCGCGCCGGCCGGAGGTCCACCGGCGGGTTTGCCGGCCGTCGGGACCGGGGGCCGCCGTTTGGCGGCGTCCAGCTGTGCGGCCATGTCCCGCACGGCCGTCAGGGTTCCGCGCACGGTGCCCGTCACCTTGGACTTGCCCAGGCGCGGAGCGTAGGACACCGGCACCTCGGCCACGCGCCAGCCGTCGCGGTGGGCCTTGAGGAACATTTCCAGCGGATAGCCGCTGCGCCGGTCGGTGAGCTCCAGCCCCAGCAGTGCGCTGCGCCGGGCCAGCCGGAGCGGTCCCAGATCCGTCACCGGAAAGCCGGTCAGCCGGCGCAGCCGCCGGCTGAGGAGTGCGTTGGCCAGCCGGGCATGGATCGGCCATGCACCGCGGGCCGGACGGCGGGCGCCCAGGACCAGATCGGCCCGCCCGCTGCGCACCAGCTCCAGCATCGGCGCCAGCTGGGCAGGGTCCAGCGAACCATCGCAATCGCAAAAGGCCACGAACTCCGCCGTGGCAGCCAGCAGCCCCGCATGCGCCGCCGCGCCAAAGCCGCGCCGCGGTTCGAGAACGACGGCGGCCCCCAGGCTGGCGGCCAGCGTGCCGGAGCCGTCGGTGGACCCGTTGTCCACCACGATTGCGCGGTATCCGCGCGGCAGGGCCCCCAGCACCTGGGGAAGGGCCCAACGCTCGTTGAGGCAGGGCAGCACCACATCCACCAGCACGGCGGGCGCGCCCCCGGCGTCGTCGTCCGATCCGCCGCGGCGCCCGGCCGCGCCGGTTCCATCGTCCGGTCCACTCTGCTTCTTCTCCACCCTTCGACGGTAGAATCCGCAGGCCCGGCGCGTCAGGCCGAAATCCTTACGGAACCGGGACGCTTGCCCGCCGGCAGCCGGGAACCGGCCCGCAGCGGCGCGCGCGAGCCTATGCTGGGAGCGTGAACACTGTCCAGCCCGACACGGACGCCGGGGACGTTGGCAACCGCCGCATCCTGCTCGTTGAAGACGAGGCCACCATCGCCCAGGTGGTGCACGACTATCTGGTGCAGGCCGGCTTCCAGGTGGACCTGGCCGGCGATGGCTTCAGCGCCCTCCACCTGGCCCAGACACACAACCCCGACCTGATCATCCTGGACCGCATGCTGCCCGGCCTGGACGGTGTGGAGGTTTGCCGGCGGATCCGCCGCACCCACTCCATGCCGATCATCATGCTCACCGCGCTGGGCACCGAGGACGACCGCATCCTTGGCCTGGAAATGGGTGCCGACGACTACGTGACCAAGCCGTTCTCCCCGCGCGAGCTGGTGCTGCGGGTGAAGTCCGTGCTGCGCCGCAGCATCAAGGAATTCACCCCGGAGCAGCCCGTGGAGCGGGCCGGATTTGTGCTCAACCCGGCCTCCCGGATCGTTCGGTACCGCGATGAGAACCTCACCCTGACGGCCCGCGAATTCGACCTTCTGGCGTTCTTCCTGCGCCGCCCCAACCAGGTCTTCAGCCGCGACGTCCTGATCAAGGCCGTCTGGGGCTGGGACTTTGGCGATCTTTCCACCGTGACGGTGCACGTGCGAAGGCTGCGCGAAAAGATCGAGGCCAACCCCACCGCGCCCGTGCTGTTGAAAACGGTGTGGGGCGTGGGCTACCGGTTTGACGACGGCACGGAGCCGGCCAGCCATGACTAGCGGCAATCTGTTCACCATTGTCGCCGTCGTGCTGTCATGGGCGCTGGCCATCGGTGCCGTGACGGTGGTGCTGCAGCGCCTGCTCCGGCGGACCTCGATTGTGGTGCAGATCCTGCTGGTGGTTTTGGCCACCGTGGCCATCCTGGTGGCCGGGATGGTGAGTGCCTTCAACGCCATGTTCATCACGGCGGCGGATCTGCAGGTGATGTGGTTCATCCTGGCGGTCGCCTCGGCCGTGTCCGTCGCCGTCGCCGCGCTGCTGGGAGTGGGGGTGGCCAGGAACACCAAGCGACTGGCCGGGGACGCGGCCAGGATCGGCCGCGGCGAGCCCGTGGCACCGCAACGGAAAATGACCTCGGAACTGTCTGCGTTGGCCGCCGAACTGGCCGCCACCAGCCACAAGCTGGAGGAGTCCCGGCGGCGCGAGCTGGCGGTGGAGGCCGCGCGGCGTGAACTGGTGGCCTGGGTGTCGCACGATCTGCGCACGCCGCTGGCCAGCATGCGGGCCATGGCGGAGGCCCTGGAGGACGGCATTGCCGAGGACGTGTCCGGCTACCACCAGCGCATCATCGGCCAGGCCGACCAGATGGCCGTGCTGGTCAACGACCTGCTGGAGCTCTCCAAGATCCAGGCCGGAACCTTGGTGCTGGACCACCAGCAATTGGACCTGTACGACGTCGTCAGCGACGCAATAGCCGACCTCGCCCCCGTCGCGGCCAGCCGGGCCATTGCCATCAACGGCGACGCCGTCGCGCCCACCATGGTGGCCGCCGACGGGGCGTCGTTGTCCCGGGCCATCCGCAATGTGGTCCTCAACGGCATTCTGTACAGCGCCCAGGGCAGCACCGTGTCCATTGCCGTGACCTCCACGGCCGGCGAAGCGGTGGTGGAGGTCCGCGACGGCTGCGGCGGGATCCCGGAGGAGGACCTGCCCCGGATGCTCACCGCGGGCTGGCAGAAGGACGCCGGGCGCACCAAATCCCGCTACAGCGGTGCCGGGGTTGGCCTGAGCATGGTCCACGGCATCGTCCAGGCCCACCGCGGCACCCTGGAGGTGGCCAACATTGAGGGTGGCTGCCGGTTCCGGTTGCGGATACCCGCCGGGCAGGAAAACCCGGGGCCGGCAGCCTAGGCCCGTTCCCCGCGCAGCGGCGCGGTGGCGAACTCCCGCATGCCGTCCTCAAAGCCGTGCCGGGGAGTCCAGCCCAGCTCGACCTTGGCCCGTGCCGAGCTGGCGGTGATGTGCCGGACGTCGCCCAGCCGGAACTCCCCGGTGAGAGCAGGGGCCGGGCCGCCGCCAACAGCGCTCAGGACCCCAGCCACCTCTCCAATGGTGTGGACCTCCGAGGCTCCCACGTTGTATGCCCTGAAGCTGCCCGGCGCCACGGCCCTGCCGTCCGCCAACGCCCCAATCGCGCACAGGTTCGCCTCCGCCACATCGGCGACGTGGATGAAGCTGCGCCGCTGCCCACCGTCCTCGAAGACCCGCGGCGCCTCCCCACGTGCGAGGGCCGAGCGGAACAGGCTGGCCACGCCGGCGTAGGGGGTGTCCCGGGGCATCCGGGGGCCATAGACGTTGTGGTAGCGCAGGGCAATGGCAGTTCCGCCGGTGGAGCGGGCCCATGCTGACGCCAGGTTTTCCTGGGCCAGTTTGGAGGCAGCGTAGACGTTCCGCGGGTCCAGCGCCGCGTCTTCGGTGACCAGCGCGGGCAGCAGGAATTCGCCGGTGGTGGGGTCCCGGGGGTCAAAGATTCCTCGCTCCAGGTCATCGACCCGGCGCGGTCCGGGGCGCACCAGCCGCCCGGCAGAGTCTGTGTAGGCCCCCTCGCCATAGACCACCATGGAGGAGGCCAGCACCAGCTTGTCCGTGCCGGCCGAGGCCATCCCTGCCAGCAGCACGGCCGTGGCCAGGTCATTGTTGCGGATGTAATCCGGCGCATCGGAGAAGTCCACGCCCAGACCCACCTTGGCGCTCTGGTGGACGACGACGTCGATCCCCTCCAATGCCGAGGCCACGGTGGCTGCATCGCAAACATCCCCCACCAGCAGTTCCGCGGCAGGGTTGGTCCATGGCGGGCCGGGGTGCACTGCCGGGTCCAGCGAATCCAGGATCCGGACCTTCCAGCCTCGGGCCACGGCGGCATCGACGATGTGGCCGCCAATGAAACCGGCGCCGCCGGTGACCAGAATCCTCACTGGGTGTTCCGGTCCCGGCGGGGCGCGCCGCCCATCACGGTGGCCACGGCGTCGGCGGGCATGGCGGCCATCCGCCAGCTTCCGCCGTCGTCCGCGGGCTCCGCGCCGGCCAGCCCCTCCGACACCCGCCGCACCACTTCGGACAGCACGGCCAGGATCCGCGGCTGCGCGGCCGCCAGACGGCCGAGCACCAGCTCCGCGGTCACGGGTTCGGACCCGTCGTGGCCGGTGTCGGCGTCAGTGATGAACGCCAGCGCGGCGAAATGCATGTTCAGCTCCGCCGCCAGCACCGGCTCGGGGTATTGGGTCATGCTCACCAGATGCGCACCGGCCTGGACCAGGGCCGCGGACTCGGCTTTGGTGGAAAAGCGCGGACCGTTGATGACGGCCACGGTGGCTGCCGGTGCGAAGTCTTCGCCCAGCAGCTCCAGAGCGGCGATGAGCGCCGCGCGCAGCGGGGCGCTGTAGGGCTCGGCGGCGGGCAGGTGCTGCACCCCGGTGGGCAGCGAGCCATCGTAGAAGGTGTCCGCCCGGCCCCAGGTCTTGGCCAGGAATTGGTCTGGCACGGCAAAGGTGCCGGTTCCGTGGCTGGGAACCAGTCCGCCCACGGCCGCGGAGGAGATGACAGCCTCCACGCCCAGGCTTTTGAGGGCCCAGAGGTTGGCGCGGTGGTTGATCTGCTGCGGGGCAATGCTGTGTCCGCGGCCGTGCCGGCCCAGGAATGCGACCACCGGGCCGTCCGCACCGCCGGGGCCGTCCGGTGCTGCCAGCCGGGCAAGGGTGGCGGGGCTGGAGGGCGGGCCGAACGGCGTCGCGATGTCCAGCGTGTCCAGCACGGCGGCGCCCGGGAGCCGGTACAGGCCGGTGCCGCCGATGATGCCGATGCGGGCGCGGGGTTTCAGGGGGGAGGCCATGACCCCATCATGCCAACCCGGGCCGCCGCCGTCGCGGGCGGAATCCTTACAAGTCCCGAACGCCGGCGTTGAGATGGACGTTCTTTTGGTTATCGCGCGCTGATAAGCGAAAGAACGTCCATCTCAACGAGGCCTAGGACGCCACGGGCTCGGTCTCGGGCTCCTCGGCGCCGACGGCGGTGCCGCGCCACTTCGCGAGCGCATTCATCCCGTGGTAGATGACCAGTGCGGCGGCGGTGCCCAGCGCGATGCCGGCAAACTGCAGCTGGCCGATGGTCCAGGTGTAGTCGGCGATGCCGATGATCAGTGCGACGGCGGCGGTGGTCAGGTTGACCTGGTTGGAGAAGCTGACCTTGTTCTGCACCCAGATCCGCACACCCAGCACGCCGATCATGCCGTAGAGCAGCGTGGCCGCACCGCCCAGCACGCCCACGGGCACGGTGGCGATCATGGCGCCGAACTTGGGCGAGAAGCTGAGCACCAGGGCGGCCGTCGCTGCCACGTAGTAGGCGGCGGTGGAGTAGACCTTGGTGGCGGCCATGACGCCGATGTTCTCCGCGTAGGTGGTGGTGCCGGAGCCGCCGCCCAGGCCGGCCAGTGTGGTGGCGATGCCGTCGGAGAGCAGCGCGCGTCCGGCGTACGGGTCAAGGTTCTTGCCGGTCATCAGCGCCACCGACTTCACGTGGCCGATGTTCTCCGCCACCAGCACCAGCACCACGGGGACAAAGAGCCCGACGACGGCGATGTGGAAGGTGGGCGTCTGGAACTGCGGTAGGCCGATCCAGGCGGCGGCATCGATGGAGCTGAAGTCCACCTCGCCGCGCAGCAGCGCCACCAGGTAGCCCGCCAGCACGCCGACCAGGATGGCGAGCCGGCCCAGGATGCCGCGGAACAGCACGCTGACCAGGATGATGACCACCAGCGTGATGGTGGCGGTGACGGGGGCGGCCACAAAGTTGTTCTTCGCCGCCGGGGCCAGGTTCAGACCGATCAGCGCCACGATGGTGCCGGTGACGGCCGGCGGCATGAGCCGGTTGATCCAGCCCGCGCCAAACTTCTGCACCACCAGGCCAATGAGGGCCAGTACGACGCCGGCCATCACCACGCCGCCGAGGGCGCCGCTGACGCCGAACTCCTTTTGCGAGGCCATGATGGGGGCGATGAAGGCAAAGCTGGAACCGAGGTAGCTCGGGACCCGCCCCGCGGTCAGCACCAGGAACAGCAGGGTGCCGATGCCGGAGAAGAAGAGCGTGGTGGCCGGCGGCATGCCGGTGATGATGGGAACCAGGAACGTGGCGCCGAACATCGCCACCACGTGCTGGAGGCCGATGCCGACGGTGCGCGGCCAGCTCAGCCGCTCGCCGGGGGACACCACCTCGCCGGGTTTGATGGTCTTGCCATCTCCGTGGACCGTCCAGCGGGTTCCCAACATGCTCATGCGTGTATGCCTCTCATCTGCGCCCCAAGGTGGTTGTGGCCATCGCCAAGGATATCGGTCATCGGATATCCCGGGCGCAGGACGGGGGAGCCTGTGGGCGTGGGCGGCGACGGCGGGAGGCGCCTCCCGCCGTCGCCATCCCTGCCCCGCGGGGAGGAGCTAGGTGGCCGACCGGCGGTAGGCGGCCTTGGCGGATCCCCAGAACAGCAGGGCCATGACGGCCAGCCCGGCCACGGCCATGGCCAGAATGCTGCCATCGAACACGGCCGGCCCAAACGCCGCATCCACGGTGCCCTTCCCGGCGTCGGCGGCTGCCTGCTTGCGGGCTGAGCCGGAGAGGAAGGGGACCAGGCCCAGCACGGCCTCCAGCAGCACTGTCTTGCGGCAGGTGCCCAGGCCCAGGGCCAGCACGGAGTCGGTCTGCGAGTGCGCCCGGGCACGGTTGATGGCGGGGATCAGGTGCAGCTGGTTGATGGCGCCGAACACCACCAGGATCTTGGCGGTCAGCACCAGTCCGTACTGCGTGGTCACCATCTGGGAGAGGCTGCCGACGTGGACCCACGTCAGCCAGCCGCCCGAGAGGATGATGACGCCCAGCGAGACCATGGCCAACAGGGAGAACCGCTGCCAGAGCTCGGGCCAGAACGCCGCGGCAGCGGCCTTCAATGCTGTGCCGAGGTTCTTGCCACCGGCAGAAGCAGCAGGGTCAGGAAGACCAGCCCGCCCACCCAGACCGCGGAGGAGAGGATGTGGAACTGGCTGGCCAGCGGGCCAAGGACGGATTGCACGCTCAGGCCGGTGAACGAGGATGGCAGGGCCGGCTCAAGCAGCATCACGGTTCCGGCGATGGCGCCGACGGCGGCCAGCGCGGGGGCGGTTCCGCCCCAGCCCGGTGCACGGCCGGAGGCCAGCAGCCAGGCGCCCAGGGCTGCCAGCACCAGCGTCAGGACGGCGGCCAGCGTGGCCTCGCCGCCCGCGCCGATCCATTCGCCGTCCTTGGGTGCCGTCGCGAACAGCGCGGCCAGGTTGGCCGGGGCGAACCCCTCCCACAGGGTGGCCTTGGCCGCCTTGGCGCTGTCCCACCCGGTCTGCAGGAAGGCGGCAGGCACCAGCAGCAGCGCGGCAACGCCCAGGGTGAGCCGCAGCCGTCGGCCCAGCTGGGCGAGGAAGGCCGAGCCGCCGTCGATCCCTGAGCGGGCGATGGCCGCGAGCACGGCCAAGGCCGCCACCAGGAAGCCGCCCAGTACGAGCAGTTCGAGGGCCAGGTGGGTGAATTCGATCAGTTGCTTGCCTTCCGGCGGCGCCGGTGCGGCCGCTGCCAGGGCATGGAGATAGGGGCAATTGGCATGGGGGTTCCCTCAATGGATGTCGTGAAATGGTGTGGGGCCGCGCGTCCAGTCCGGGGGCGGCTGGTGGCGGCCCTGGCGGTGGCATGGCTGATCACGCCGTTACACTGCCAAGTCAAAGGATAGGCTACCCTAACCATGAGCATGTTGAGATTTGTGAACCCTGCTCAGTGTGGCCGGTGGTCCTCGCTGGCCTGCAGCACCAGTCCCAGCAGGTCGCCCAGCGCATGGGCCAGGCCGGGGTGGGCCAGCTCGTAGCGGGAGCGCCGGCCCTCCTGGACCACGCTCACCAGTCCGCAATCGCGCAGGCAGGCCAGGTGGTTGGAGATACTCTGCCGTGAGACGGCGAGCTTGTCCGCCAGGGCCGCGGGGTAGTTGGGCGCCTCGGCCAGGTCGATGAGGATTTGGGCGCGCGTGGGGTCGGAGAGGGCGTAGCCAAATCGGGCCAGCACCGCGGCTTTGCTAATGGTCTCCATTCTCAATATGGTACACCTGTCGCTGGATTCAGCTTCGGATGTACTATTGAGGCATGTCAGGACACGACCACTCCCACGCCCACGGCGCCGAATCCCACCAGGGCCGGCTGGCCGTGGCATTGGGCATCACCCTGGCGGTGTTTGTCCTGCAGGTGGTGGGCTCGCTCGTCACAGGTTCGCTGGCGCTGCTGTTCGACTCCGCCCATGTGCTGACTGACGCCGGCGGCCTGGCCATGGCCCTGCTGGCCGCCCGGCTGATGGCACGGCCCGCCACGGACCGCCGCACCTGGGGCTTTGCCCGCGCCGAGGTGCTGGCCGCGACGGCGCAGGCGGCCATCCTGCTGGCCGTGGGCCTGGTGGTGCTGGTGGAGGGCGTCAAACGTCTTTTCAACCCCACCGAGATCGCCTCAACCGAAATGGCGGTCTTTGGCGTCATCGGCCTGGTGGGCAACATCGTCTCGCTGCTGGTCCTCTCGGGCGGACGCGGCAGCAATTTCAACATGCGCGCCGCTTTCCTGGAGGTGGCCAACGATGCCCTCGGCTCGGTGGCCGTCATCGCTGCGGCGCTGGTCATCGCCTTCACCGGCTGGCTGCAGGCCGACGCCGTCGTCGCCATGGGCATCGGCGTGCTGATCCTGCCGCGCACCGTCAAGCTGCTGCTGGAAACCGTCAACGTGCTGCTGGAATCGACACCCAGCGGGCTGGACCTGGCCGCCATCCGCGAGCACATCCTCGCCGTCGACCACGTGCGCGGCGTGCACGACCTCCACGTCACCCAGATTGCCACCGGGCTGCCCGTGCTGACGGCGCACGTGGTGGTGGATTCGGAATGCTTCCACGACGGCCACGCGCCGCAGATGCTCGACGCCCTGCAAAAGTGCGTGGCGGGGCACTTCGAGGTCAGCATCGAGCATTCAACGTTCCAGCTCGAACCCGCCGGCCACACCGAGCACGAGCACGGCGTCCACCACTAGCGGGACGCCGCCTGATTTCGGCAGGCTCAATCAGCGAAGCCGCTGGTCGAACCTGGGCCCACGGCCGCGAGGGGCCCGCAGCGAGCCTGCGAGCGGTGCGAGCGGCTGGGGAGCGAGACCCTCGACGCTGGTTTCGGCAAGCTCAACCAGCGTCGAGGCCCCTTAGGAGATGACGCCGTCGACGAGCGCCTTGGCTTCGGCCTGGACCAGCTTCAGGTGCTCGTCGCCCTTGAAGGACTCCGCGTAGATCTTGTAGACGTCCTCGGTGCCGGAGGGGCGCGCGGCAAACCAGGCGCTCTCCGTGGTCACCTTCAGCCCGCCGATGGAGGCCCCGTTGCCCGGCGCCTCGGTCAGCTTGGCCGTGATGGGCTCGCCGGCCAGCATGGTGGCGGTGACGTCAGCCGCGGAGAGCTTGCCCAGGGCGGCCTTTTGCTCGCGGGTGGCAGCCGCGTCAATGCGCGCGTACGACGGCGCCCCAAAGCGGGCGGTCAGGTCGCCGTAGTGCTGCGAGGGGGTCTTGCCCGTCACCGCGGTGATCTCGGAGGCCAGCAGTGCCAGCAGGATGCCGTCCTTGTCGGTGGTCCAGACGGAGCCGTCCTTCTTCACGAAGGATGCGCCGGCGGATTCCTCGCCGCCAAAGACGCCCTCGCCGGAGAGCAGTCCGGGGACAAACCACTTGAAGCCCACCGGCACCTCCACCAGCGTGCGGCCCAGGTCCGCCGCCACGCGGTCGATGATGGAGGAGGAGACCAGTGTCTTGCCCACGCCCGCCGTCGCGGGCCAGAGCGGACGGTGGGTGTACAGGTACTGGATGGCCACGGCGAGGTAGTGGTTCGGGTTCATCAGCCCGGCATCGGGGGTGACGATGCCATGGCGGTCGGCGTCGGCGTCGTTCCCGGTGGCGATGTCGAAGGCCGCGCCGCCGGCGCCGGGGGCGAGCTTGGCGATCAGCGAGGCCATGGCAAACGGGGAGGAGCAATCCATCCGGATCTTCTCGTCCCAGTCCAGCGTCATGAACGCCCACTGCGGGTCGATGGTCGGGTTCACCACCGTCAGGTCCAGGTGGTGGCGCTCGCCAATCTCGCCCCAGTAGTCCACGGAGGCGCCGCCCATCGGGTCGGCGCCGATGCGCACGCCTGCGGAGCGGATGGCGTCCAAGTCCAGCACGGAGGACAGATCCTCCACATAGCCGGAGAGGAAATCGAACTTGCCAGTGGTCTCGGCCACCATGGCCTCGGCCAGCGGCACCCGGCGCACGCCGCGCAGCCCGTCCTCGAGCAGTTCGTTGGCGCGGTTGGCGATCCAGCCGGTGGCGTCGGAGTCGGCCGGGCCGCCGTGCGGCGGGTTGTACTTGAAGCCGCCGTCACCGGGCGGGTTGTGCGAGGGGGTCACCACGATGCCGTCGGCCTGGCCGTTCCCGGCGGAGCGGCCCTTGTTGTAGCTGAGGATCGCGTGCGAGACGGCCGGGGTGGGAGTGTAGCCGTGGCGGGCATCGATGAGCACCTGCACGCCGTTGCCGCCCAACACCTCCAGTGCGGTGTTCTGCGCCGGCTCGCTGAGGGCATGGGTGTCCTTGCCCATGAACAGCGGACCGGTGATGCCCTGCCCGGCGCGGTATTCGATGATCGCCTGCGTGATGGCGGCGATGTGGCCCTCGTTGAAGGAGGACTTCAGGCTCGAGCCGCGGTGGCCGGAGGTGCCGAAGGCAACGCGCTGCCCCGGATCGGACAGGTCTGGGACGAGATCGTAGTAGGCGTCCAGCAAAGCTGTGAGGTCAACAAGGTCTTGGGGAAGGGCAACAGTGCCCGCGCGGCTAGCCATGGAACCAGCATGCCAGAGCATGCGCGGTGTTGGCAGCGCCGACCCGCAGTGTGGACTTCCATGACGGACGACGACGGCGGATGGTGGCCGCCGCCGTCGTCCCGCGATTGGGCCCCCGCTGCTGGGGTCCGGCGGGGCGCAGCTGCCCTACGATGGAGCTAATCGCTCATTTTCACCTGTGGGGAGCCTCCAATGACGCAACAGCCAGACCAGCCGGGCCAGCCCGATCCGAACAACCTGCCCCCGGTCCCGCCAGCCAGCCCCTACGGCCAGCCGGCCTCGGCCGAGCCGGGCCCCTACGGCCAGCCGGCGGCGGATCCGTTTGCCCCGCCATCCCCCTACGGCCAGCCGCCGCAGCCTGCCCAGCAGCCTCCCGCGGACCCGTACGCGCAGCCCGGCCCGTACGCGCAACCTGCCCCGTACGGCCAGCAGCCGCCCTACGCACAGCAGCCGTACGGCCAGGCACCCTCTGCGCAGCCCGGCCCCTATGGCCAGGCCCCGTACGGCCAACCCACCTACTATGCCCCGGCGTCCACCGGCCCCAAGACCCTGAGCATCACCTCGATGGTCCTGGGCCTGGCCTCTCTGCTGCTGGGCTTCGGCTTCCTCATCCTGCCCCAGATCGCCGGCATCGTCACCGGCCACATGGCCATGAAGAAGGAGGCGCCGCAGGGGAAGCCGTTCTTCCTCACCGGCCTGATCAGCAGCTACCTGGCCCTGGCCGGATTCGCGCTGTTCTACATCGTGCTCATCATCGGCCTCGTCTACGGCGCCCAGACCGGTTACGGCAACTACTAGGACGGCGCGGGCCGGCTGGCCCGGCAGACGCAAACGGCGGCCCCACCACATAGGTGGGGCCGCCGTCGTCGCACCGGGCCCTGCCCGAAAGACCGGAGATCCGGGCCGGCAAGTGGGTGGGCCCACGCGCCCGGTGGGCCCACGCGCCCGAGGGGCCCCAATGGTGGCTCGCTTGCGAGTCGCCTTTGGGGAGGGCGTGGGGACTAGTGGACGCCGGCCATCAACTTCTTGATGGGCTTGGCGGCGAGCGCGAGCACCACACCCAGGGCGATGGCGAGCAGGCCGATCACCGTGAAGTACGGAGCATCGTTCTTCTCGTCGTAGTACCCGGCAAACACCCCCGAGAGGGCCGTGCCGAGCGAGACGGAGAGGAAGAACAGCGCCACCATCTGCGTCTTGAAGGCCTCGGGCGCCAGCTTGGTGGCCAGCGACAGGCCCACGGGGGAGAGCATGAGCTCGGCCACCGTGAAGAGCAGCAGGATGCCGGCAATGGCCAGCAGCGGCACGGAGGCCAGCCCGGAGAGCGGAATGAATGCCAGGTACGCCAGTCCCATGACCACCAGGGCGATAGCGAACTTGATCGGTGTCACGGGCTGGCGGGACCCCAGCTTGGTCCACATGGCCGCGAACACGCCGGCCAGCAGGATGATGAAGATCGGGTTGATGGACTGGACCCACGTGGGGGGCATTTCCCAGCCGAACAGGTGCCGGTCCAGCCGGACGTCCGCATAGACGGCCAGCACGGTGAACTGCTGCTGGAACAGCGACCAGAACGCGGCGCTGGCAATGAACAGCGGAATGAAGGAGTACACGCGGCTGCGCTCGGGTCCCTGCAGCTTCTTCGAGGACAGGATCACCACAAAATAGGCGATGGTCGCGGCCACCACCAGGCCCACAATGACCCACTTGAGGTTGGCGGCGGTGACCAGCCCGGTGGCCACGGCCAGCACAATGAGCGCCACGCCCGCTGCGGCGAGGATGCCCACCAGCGCGAACTTCTCCCGGGGGAGCGGGTTGGGGACGTGGTGCGCGGATTCGGGCAGGTTCTTGCGGGTCAGGGCGTACTGGGTCAGGCCCAGCGCCATGCCGACGGCGGCGGCACCGAAGCCGACGTGGAAGCCGAAGTCCTTCTGCAGCCAGCCGGTCACCAGTGGGCCGATCAGACCGCCAATGTTGATGCCCATGTAGAAGATCGAGAACCCGGCGTCGCGGCGGTCGTCGTTCTCCTTGTAGAGCGTGCCCACCAGCGAGGTGGCGTTGGCCTTCAGCCCACCGGAGCCCACGCCCACCAGGATCAGGCCGACGGCGAGGCCGGCGGCGCCGGGCAGGACGGCCAGGGAGATATGGCCGGCCATGATCAGCAGGGCGCTGAAGAACAGCACCCGCTCCGAACCCAGCAGGCGGTCGGCCACCCAGGCGCCCAGAATCGTCGACAGGTACACGCCTCCGCCGTACGCTCCAACGATGCCCAGCGCGGTGCCCTGGTCGATGCCCAGCCCGCCCTGTGTGGTGGTGTAGTACATGTAGTAGGCCAGAATGCCCTGCATGCCGTAGAACGAGAAACGCTCCCACAGCTCCACGCTGAAGAGGTTCAACAGCATCTTGGGTTGGCCGAAGAACGACCTGTCTTGGGTTTCTGGGGGCGTCTGCCCGGGGATTGTAGACTTCATCCGGCCAATTTTCGCACTTTGACGGCCCCTCGTCACATTTGCCGGTCCGCAGCAGCGATATTCTTAAAGCCCACGCATCCCAAAAAAGCAGGAGAACACCCGCCGTGTCAGAGGTAATGAACGTCACCGTCGATCAGCTGGTCGCCGGCTCCCTGATCCTTGATGTCCGTGAGGACTACGAGTGGGAGGCCGGCCACGTGGACGGTGCCCTGCACATCCCGCTCGAGCAGCTGCCGGCCCGCCTGGACGAGCTGGATCCCGATGCCGACCTGAACATCATCTGCCGCACCGGCGGCCGCTCGTTCCGGGCCACCACCTGGCTGACGGAGAACGGCTACACCGCCTTCAACGTCGCCGGCGGAATGGGGGCCTGGCAGGACGCCGAGCTTCCCATGGTGTCCGAGAACGGCCAGGCGCCCCGCGTCCTCTAGCCCGGCGGTTGGCTTCACGCACCGGCATGCCCGCCCCAATTTTGGGGCGGGCATGCCGGGTTAATTGGTCCCGCTTTCCTCTATTCCGCGGGGGTCAGCGTGCGTATGCTGTGCTTACCCCATGGCGGGGCGGTTGCTCTTACGAAAGGGGATGTGCGATGACTGCCTACAAGGTAAACGACAGCAACGATGACGGCACCATCGTCAATCCTGGCGCGCAGTATGTACGCGACGATTCTGTGGGGGACGCTGCGGACGAGGCCAACGATCTGCGCTTTGGCGAAGAGGAAACGCTGATCCGCGAACAGGGACACCACAAGGACGCCTAGGGTCTCCTTGGTCCGCCGGGCCGTGCGGGGACGGCCAGCTACGCGGTGGGGGCGGGGACGCGGACCAGCAGGGATGCCGGATCCACCGTCACGGTGACCCTCGTCGCCGGGCCCGCCGGATCGCCGTCGAGCTGGGTTTCCACCGGCATTGCCGTGCGCACCGTCACCGTGCGGGTCCGGTAGAAGTCGATCACCGGAATGCCGCCCTTGTGCTGGAACAGGATCTTGCCCATCATGGCCACCCAGCCGATGGCGCTGCGCGGGCTCACCACCACCACGTCCAGCACGCCGTCGTCGATCAGCGCGCCCGGCACGAAGTCGATTCCGCCGGGGAGCAGGGCACAGTTGGCGAACAGGACGGTGCGGACCTTGCGCTGCTGGACCGGGGCGTCGTCCATGGCGATGCTGATCTTCTTGCGCCGGCCCACCATGTGGCGCATGCCCGCCTCGGAATAGGCCAGCCAGCCCACCGTCTTCTTCAGCTGGTCGTTGGTGTCGCCCATGACCTCGGCGTCCATGCCCAGCCCGGCGATCACCAGGAATGCGTGCCGGCCGGTGGCGCCCGTGACCGAGTTTTCCGTCTCCATCACCGCCGTGTCGATCCGGCGCTGGTGGCCAAAGAGGGCGGTCTGCACATTGGAGTGGATGTCGTTGATGTCCAGGGCGATGTTGCGGGCCAGCAGGTTGCCGGTGCCCAGCGGGATCAACCCCAGCGGGATGTCCGTGTGCCGCAGCGCCTCGGCCACGGCGCGCACGGTGCCGTCCCCGCCGCCGGCAATCACGACGTCGGCCCCGAAATCCAGCGCCTGGCGCGCCTGGGCAAAGCCCGGGTCCTCGGCGCTGGTTTCCAGGAAGAGCGGTGTGTCCCAGCCGGCCAGGGCGGTGGAGCGCAGGATGAACGTTTTGGCGTCCGCTGACCCGGCCTTGGCCGGATTGAGGATCACCGCCACCTTCTGCTTGTCCAGGTGGACCTTGTGCGGGGACTGGGCGACGGCGCTGCGCGTGTGCCGCTGTGCGAGCTTGCGCACACCCCACCAACTGAACAGGCCAAAAAGGACGCAGGCGAGCACAATGATGAGGACTACGACCTGAGTTGGCATGGTTCTACCAACAATAGCCGGTGGCAGCTGTGCGATTGGATACCCTTAGACGGTGATCGACGTACGAGACCTCAGCGAAAACCCTGACCAATACCGAGCCAGCCAGCGTGCGCGCGGCGCCGACGAGTCGGTGGTTGATGCGATCATCGCTGCCGATGCCTCCCGGAAGAGCTCCATCACCTCCTATGAGGCGCTGCGTGCGGAGCAGAACGCCTTCGGCAAGAAGGTGGCCGCCGCCAAGGGCGAGGAAAAGCAGGCCCTGCTGGCAGAGGTCAAGGAACTGGCCATCTCCGTGAAGGCCGCCGGCGCCGCCGCCGATGCCGCCGCCGCCGAGCAGGACTCCCTGGTGCGTGCGCTGCCCAACCTCGTCGCCGACGGCGTCCCCGAGGGCGGCGAGGACGATTACATTGTCGTCAAGACCGTCGGCACGCCGCGCGAATTCCCCGACTTCGAACCCCGCGACCACCTGGAGATCGGCGAGCTCATCGGCGCCATCGACATGGAGCGCGGCGCCAAGGTCTCCGGCTCGCGCTTCTACTTCCTGCGCGGCGTCGGCGCCCGGCTGGAAATGGCCCTGCTGCAGCTGGCCATGGACCAGGCCATCGAGGCCGGCTTCGTCCCGATGATCACCCCCACCCTGGTGCGCCCGGAGACCATGGCCGGCACCGGGTTCGACGTCAAGCACGACGCCGAGATCTACCGCCTGGCCGAGGACGACCTCTACCTGGTGGGCACCTCGGAGGTGGCCCTGGCCGGCTACCACAGCGACGAGATCATCGACCTCTCCGCCGGCCCCATCCGCTATGCCGGCTGGTCCTCCTGCTACCGCCGCGAGGCCGGCTCGCACGGCAAAGACACCCGCGGCATCATCCGCGTGCACCAGTTCAACAAGGTGGAGATGTTCACCTACACCACCGTTGAAGAGGCCGCAGGCGAGCACGAGCGCCTGCTCGCCTGGGAGGAGGAAATGCTGGCCAAGGTGGAGCTGCCGTACCGCGTCATCGACACCGCCGCCGGCGATCTGGGCAACTCCGCCGCCCGCAAGTTCGACTGCGAGGCCTGGGTCCCCACCCAGGGCGCCTACCGCGAGCTCACCTCCACCTCCAACTGCACCACCTACCAGGCGCGCCGGCTGAACATCCGCGAACGCCAGAACACCGACGAAGGAGGAAAACCGGGCAGCAAGGGCACCACCCGCGCCGTCGCCACCCTCAACGGCACGCTGGCCACCACCCGCTGGATCGTGGCCATCCTGGAGCACCACCAGAACGCCGACGGCTCGGTCAACGTCCCCGTTGCCCTGCGCAAGTACCTCGGCGGCCTGGAAGTCTTCCCGGTCCTCTAGGATTCTGCGCTCCCGGGACCGCGTCTGTCCGTCACCATCCGCCCCACCCGGGCGGATGGTGGGCCCACGGCGGCGCGGGACCCATCGCGAGCTTGCGAGCACGGGGAGCCGCTGGGGACGGGCAGGCGCGGTTTTTTGTGGGGTGGCTGCGAGTTACCCACAGTGGGGAGAAGCTGTGAGTATTTACCCGGAGTTCATCTGGGCTGTGTCCCGGGCTACAGCGCTGGAGTGCGGGGATCTGGT
This sequence comes from Pseudarthrobacter sp. P1, assembly GCF_050156935.1. Lineage (NCBI taxonomy): Bacteria > Bacillati > Actinomycetota > Actinomycetes > Micrococcales > Micrococcaceae > Pseudarthrobacter > Pseudarthrobacter sp. P1. Next base: position 3,205,033 of record NZ_CP189584.1, read on the forward strand.
TCACTTGAAACATGACAACTTTGACTGAAAACTCAGTCTCTGGCATCGATGACCAGAGGAATGACACGAAAACCACACACCTGGTGGCCCTGGATGTAGACGGCACGCTGGTGGACCACGACGGCCACATGAGCGAGGCCGTCCGCGAGGCCGCACGCCGCACAGTGGCCGCCGGACACCATGTCATCATCGCCACCGGCCGCTCGCTCGGCGCCATGCTGCCGGTGATCGAGCAGATCGGCCTGGAGCGCGGCTACGGCGTCTGCTCCAACGGCGGCGTCACCATCCACCTCGATCCCGCCTTGGAGGCCGGCTACGAGGTCATCGACCGCGAGACCTTTGACCCCGCCCCGGCCCTGGCCACGCTGCGGGACCGCGTTCCCGGCGCGCGCTACGCACTGGAGGATGAGGACGGCAACTTCCTCTCGACGGAGCGCTTCCAGGACGCCAGCTTCGGCATCGAGGCGCAGGGCGTGGACTTCCACCAGCTCATGAACACCCGGGCCGTGCGCGTGGTGGTCAACAGCGTGGACGCCAGCACCGAGGAATTCACCGCAGCGGTGGCCAATTGCGGGTTGCAGGGCGTGGCCTATTCGGTGGGCTGGACGGCCTGGCTGGACATTGCCGCGGCCGGCGTCACCAAGGCCACAGCACTGGAAAAGCTGCGCCAGCGCTTGGATGTCCACCCGGAATTGACGGTGGCCGTGGGCGACGGCGGCAACGACCTTGAGATGCTGGCCTGGGCCGGCCGCGGGGTGGCCATGGGCCAGGCGGACGACTACGTGAAGGCGGCCGCCAACGAGGTCACCGCATCGGTGTACGACGACGGTGCCGCGCACGTGCTGCACAGCCTCCTGTAGCTCCACCGCCTCCGCGAACCGTCATTTGTGGCCAATGTTTCCGCTGAACATTGGCCACAAATGACGGTTCGGCGAAGGAACGTGACAGGACATACGACGGCGGCCCCCACCATTTGGTGGGGGCCGCCGTCGTGCGCGGAGGCGAAAGGCCTAGGGTGTGTCTCCTAATCAGTGGTTTTGCGGTTTGGCATGATTGATGGGTGCCTTCTCGCTATTCCGTGTTGTCCGATGCCCAGTGGGAGTCCATTGCCCCGTTGATGCCCGATTCGTCGGGGAAACCGGGCCGACCCTTCAACGACCACCGGCTGATGACCGAGGGCATCATCTACCGCTACCGGGCAGGGATCCCATGGCGTGATCTCCCTGCCTATTTCGGGTCGTGGAAGACCGTGTGGAAGCACCACCGCCGCAACGCCGCCAACGGGACCTGGGACAAGGTCCTGGCGGCGTTGCTGACCCGCGCGGACACGGCCGGGCTGATCAACTGGGAGGTCTCGATCGACTCCACGGTCAACCGTGCCCACCAGCACGGCACGAACCTGCCCCGCCACACAGGGGGACCTGTCGAATTACAGGAATCTGCTCGACGAGCCTGAGGACCATGCCATCGGCCGGTCCCGCGGCGGGCTGACCACCAAGATCCACGCCCTGGTGGATGGCAACATGCGTCCCCTGGTCCTGCTGCTGGGGCCGGGCCAGGGCGGGGACTCGCCGATGTTTGAGAACCTCATGGAGGCCCTGAAGGTAGAAAGGCCCGGTCCCGGCCGGGCCCGCACCCGCCCGGACCGGGCCATGGCCGACAAGGCCTATTCCTCCAAAGCAATCCGGGCGTACCTGCGCGGGCGGGGCATCGAGTGCGTTATCCCGGAAAAGGACGACCAGAAGGCCAACCGGAAACGCAAGGGCTCCGCCGGGGACGCCCCGTCAGATACGACAGGGACGCCTACAAACGGCGCAATGTGGTCGAGCGCAGCTTCAACACCCTCAAGCAATGGCGGTCCCTGGCCACCCGCTACGACAAACTGGCCCTCACCTACCGCTCAGCGGCCGTCCTGCACGCCGTCGTCATCTGGAGCGCCGCATTGGGAGACACGCCCTAGGGTGTGTCTCCTAATCAGTGGTTTTGCGGTTTGGCATGATTGATGGGTGCCTTCTCGCTATTCCGTGTTGTCCGATGCCCAGTGGGAGTCCATTGCCCCGTTGATGCCCGATTCGTCGGGGAAACCGGGCCGACCCTTCAACGACCACCGGCTGATGACCGAGGGCATCATCTACCGCTACCGGGCAGGGATCCCATGGCGTGATCTCCCTGCCTATTTCGGGTCGTGGAAGACCGTGTGGAAGCACCACCGCCGCAACGCCGCCAACGGGACCTGGGACAAGGTCCTGGCGGCGTTGCTGACCCGCGCGGACACGGCCGGGCTGATCAACTGGGAGGTCTCGATCGACTCCACGGTCAACCGTGCCCACCAGCACGGCACGAACCTGCCCCGCCACACAGGGGGACCTGTCGAATTACAGGAATCTGCTCGACGAGCCTGAGGACCATGCCATCGGCCGGTCCCGCGGCGGGCTGACCACCAAGATCCACGCCCTGGTGGATGGCAACATGCGTCCCCTGGTCCTGCTGCTGGGGCCGGGCCAGGGCGGGGACTCGCCGATGTTTGAGAACCTCATGGAGGCCCTGAAGGTAGAAAGGCCCGGTCCCGGCCGGGCCCGCACCCGCCCGGACCGGGCCATGGCCGACAAGGCCTATTCCTCCAAAGCAATCCGGGCGTACCTGCGCGGGCGGGGCATCGAGTGCGTTATCCCGGAAAAGGACGACCAGAAGGCCAACCGGAAACGCAAGGGCTCCGCCGGGGGACGCCCCGTCAGATACGACAGGGACGCCTACAAACGGCGCAATGTGGTCGAGCGCAGCTTCAACACCCTCAAGCAATGGCGGTCCCTGGCCACCCGCTACGACAAACTGGCCCTCACCTACCGCTCAGCGGCCGTCCTGCACGCCGTCGTCATCTGGAGCGCCGCATTGGGAGACACGCCCTAGTGGCCCTCTGCTGCGAAACGCTTGATGGAGGCTTCCAGCTCGGCCTCGGCGGCGGCGCGGTCGGCCCAGCCCTCGGCCTTGACCCACTTGCCGGGCTCCAGGTCCTTGTAACGGGTGAAGAAGTGCTCGATCTCCTTGATCAGGAACTCGTCCACGTCGGAGATTTCCTGGATGTGGTCGAAGCGCTTGTCGTCGATGACGCACAGCACCTTGGCGTCTCCACCGCCGTCGTCGGTCATGTTGAAGACGCCGATCGGACGGGCGTCAACCACGACGCCGGGGTGCAGATCGAATTCCTGCAGCAGCACCAGGGCGTCCAGGGGATCGCCGTCCTCGCCGAGGGTGTTGTCGAAGTAGCCGTAGTGCGTGGGGTACTGCATGGACGTGAAGAGCACACGGTCCAGGCGGACGCGGCCGGTTTCGTGGTCGACTTCGTACTTGACGCGGGATCCGCGCGGGATCTCGATGGTGACGTCGTGAATCATGTGTGCTCCTAAGCAGTGGTCCGGCCCGGTGCCGGATCCGTAAAAGAGGCGGGTTGGGAAGCGCTCCGGCGCGGTGCCGCGCGTGGGCGCGGCAAACGGGCGCAGCGGCATTCCGTCTAATATGAGGATATAGGCGCTGGCTTGCTGCGCCGAAACCTGCCCCTGTCACATCCAGCGGGCTACCCCTGTCTCCGCTGCGCCGAACCCAAGGATTGCCACCACCATGAGCCGTACGTCCAAGACCGTGACGGCCGTGCTGCTGGCCGCGGCGCTTGCTGCCCTGGCTGTCCCCGTGGGCCTGAACCTGGCCCCCGGGTTCCTGGCCGACATTCGCGGCGGCGCGGCTACCACCTCCGTCCCCGCGGCGCAGCAGGAACCCACGGCGCTGGCCACGTTGGGCGGCATTTCCGCCCTGTCCCAGGACGCCCCGTTGCCGTCGAAGGAGGCGCTGGCCACGGCGCTCGACGCCGCGCTGGCCACAGACAAGGGCGACTTCACCGCCGTCGTGCAGGACGCGGCCACCGGCCAGGAGCTCTACAGCCGCAACGGCACCGCGGCCCGGATCCCCGCCTCCAACCTGAAGCTGCTCACCTCCCTCGCGGCGTTGAAGACGCTCGGCGCCGGGACCACACTGCCCACCACCGTGCTGGCAGGGCCCACGCCGTCGTCGCTGGTGCTGCGCGGCGCGGGGGACTCCCTGCTCACCGCCGGCCCCAGCGATCCCGCCGCGGTGGTGGGCCGCGCGGGGCTGGCCACGCTGGCCCAGCAGACGGCCGCGGCGCTCGCGGCCGCCGGCACCACCGGTCCCGTCACGCTGGCCGTGGACGACACCCTCTTCACCGGACCCGCACTGAACCCCAAGTGGCTCGAGGGCGACGTCGACGCCGGCGAGATCGCCCCGATCTACCCGATGGCCCTCTACGGTGGACGCCCTGATCCGGCCGGGGCGCCGGCGCTGCGCCCGCAGGATTCCGCACTGAGCGTGGGTGCGGCGTTCGCCGATGCCCTGTCCGCCGCCGGCGTGCAGGTCGCCCCGGGCGTTTCACGGGGAACGGCCGGCGACGGCGCCCGCACCGTGGCCGAGGTCCGCTCCGCCACCGTGGGCGAACAGGTCGAATACCTGCTCCAGCAGTCCGACAACTACGTGGCGGAAGTGATGGGGCGGTTGGTGGCCCTGGCCGCGCACGAGCCCGGCTCCGCCGAGGGCGCGACGTCGGCGGTCCGCTCCACCGTGGCGTCGATGGGGGTCAACACCGATGGCATGGTGCTCACCGACTGCAGCGGCCTGGCCGAGGGAAACTGGGTCAGCGCCCAGCAGCTGGCACAGGCGGTGGCCTTGATGGCCGCGGACCCGGATGAGGATCTGCGTGCCGGACTGCGCGGCCTGCCGATCGCCGGCCTCAGCGGCACGCTGGGCGAACGCTACCGCGACGCCGCCACGCTGGCCGGTGCGGGCCTGGTGCGGGCCAAGACCGGCACGCTCAACGAGGACCTCTCGCTCTCGGGCTATGTGGTGGACGCCGATGGCCGGCTGCTGGTGTTCTCCTTCGTCGGCAACTCCTTCAAGGACGGCAGCGCCGCCGCGAAGCCCGCCGTCGACGCCGCGGCCACCATCCTCGCCGGCTGCGGCTGCACCGGTTCCTGACCCGCCGCCGGTGGCCGGTGCGCCACGCCCGCCGGGTTCCCCGGCCGTGGGCCCACAGCCGCGAGGGACCCGCTGCGAGCTTGCGAGCAGTGGGAGCGGCTGGGGACGCAGCGAGGTTAGTGGGCGGGTGGGAGCGGGACCCGGCCGGTGCGCGGCGCTAGTGTGGTGTCATGGATCCCATGGACGCCACCAGCCCCGTTCCGACCACCGCCTCCCGCGGCTCCACCCTGATCAACTGGGAACTGGCCGCCCGCACGGCTGCCACCCTGGCCCCGGCAGGGCCACTGCTCAGCGGCTCGGAGATCGGCGCGGCCGTCTCCCACCTGCGCACCATGGCGGACCGCAGTGTTCCCTATGTCCATGAGATCACCGGACTCGAGGCGGCCCGGGACCTGCGCGATTCCGAGGTCCTCATTGTCGACCGGGCCTCCTGGGCGCGGGCCAACACGCAGAGCTTTGCGGTGATGATGGGCCCCGTGCTGGACGCGCTGGCGGACAAGCAGTTCTCCTCCGGCAAGCCCGTGAATGCGGCCCTCAGCGGCACCGTCACGGGCGCGCAGCTGGGTGCGGTGCTGGCCTTCCTCTCCTCCAAGGTGCTGGGGCAGTACGATCCCTTTGCCGCGCTGGCGCCGGGCGCAGGTGGGCAGGGCGCCGGCGGCCGGCTGCTGCTGGTGGCCCCGAACATCATCTCGGTGGAGCGCGAACTCTCCGTGGAGCCGGCCGATTTCCGGCTCTGGGTCTGCCTGCACGAACAGACGCACCGCGTGCAATTTGCCGCTGCCCCCTGGCTGCGCCACCACATGCTGGAGCAGATCGAGCAGCTGGGCTCGCTGCTGGTGGGGGACACCGAGACACTGGGGGAGCGGCTGGCCGCGGCGGCCAAGTCGCTGGGCAACAGGTCCTCGACCGAGGACAGCCCCAGCCGCGGCGGGGTCCTGGACCTGCTGCAGGACCCGGCGCAGAAGGCCGCACTCTCGCACGTGACGGCGGTGATGAGCCTGCTGGAGGGGCACGCCAACGTGGTGATGGACGCCGTCGACGCCAGCATTGTGCCCACAGTCAAGACCATCCGGCAGCGCTTCAATGCCCGGGGCACGGAACGCGGCACCCTCGAGAAGTTCATCCGCCACCTGATGGGCCTGGACGCCAAGATGCGCCAGTACAGGGACGGCGCCAAGTTTGTCCGCGCCGTGACCTCGCTGGTGGGGATGGAGGGCTTCAACCACGTCTGGACCAGCGCCGCGCACCTGCCCACCGAGCCGGAAATCCACGATGCCAGGCTCTGGGTCGAGCGGATGGGCCTCTAGATGGCGCTTCCGTCCGACGGCGCGTCCGGCGGCGCGTCCGGCGGGGGGAGGCCGCGGCCGCGGCTGGACCCGGTGGTGGCCAAGGCCCGCAACCTGGTGGCGGCGCTGCTGGGCATCTCCAGCACCGGCAAGGTCCGCCCGGTGCCGGATCCGCCGCTGGTCCTGGTGGCCTGCAGCGGCGGGCCTGACTCCCTGGCCCTGGCCGCCGTCGCCGCCTTCTTCGCCCACCGCGGCGAGATCCGGGTGGGCGCCGTGGTGGTGGACCACCGGATGCAGCCAGGCAGCGCCGCCGTCGCGGACGCCGCGGCCCGGACCCTGCGCGGGCTGGGGCTGGACCCGGTGCAGATCCGTGCCGTGGACGTGGAGCACGACGGTGCCGGCCCGGAGGCGGCCGCCCGCACCGCCCGCTACGGTGCACTGGACGCGGCCGCGGTTGAACTGGGCGCGGTGGTAGTGCTGCTGGGCCACACCCTGGACGACCAGGCCGAATCCGTGCTGCTGGGCCTGGCCCGTGGCTCCGGAACCCGGTCGCTGGCCGGCATCCGCGAACGCCGCGGCAGCTACCTGCGCCCCTTCCTGGACCTGCGCCGGGCGGAGACGCTGGCCATCTGCGAGGTCCTGGGACTGGAGCCCTGGCACGACCCCACCAACACCGATCCGGCCTTTACGCGCTCGCGGGCCCGGACAGTGGTGCTCCCATTCCTCGAGGCGCAGCTGGGGCCCGGCATCGCCGCCTCGCTGCACCGCTCAGCCCGGATCCTGGCCGCGGATGCGGACTACCTGGACCAGCTGGCATCGGACGAGTTCGAGCGCCTCGTGGAGCGGGTCCCGGTGGGTGTACGCACTCTGCCGCGGCTGGAATTGCGGCTGCCGGAGGACGGGCTGCGGGGCTTGGCGCCGGCGCTCCGGCACCGGGTCCTGGCCCTGGCCGCCGTCGCCCTGGGCGGCAACCAGCCCAGCTTCGAGCGGCTGCTGGCGGCCGAGGCGCTGCTGGCCCGGTGCGGCTCGGCCGGCCCGGTGGAGCTGGCCGGCAAAGTCACTGTGAGCCGGATCTCGCGCAGCCAAAGCATTCCCCATGACGGTTCCAGCTATGGGAAGCTAGTCTTTAGACGCAATGCGTAATGCCGTTGGCGGACCCCCTTTCCGCGGCGGTGCACAAACAAAGCCCTTCAACACCAGGAGCCATTGGTGGATTCACTAGACGTCCAAGCCGATCTCAAGCACGTTCTCTACACCAAGGAACAAATCCAGGACCGCGTTGCGGAACTGGCAGCCCAGATCGATGCCGACTACGAGGGCCGCGACGTCCTGCTGGTGGGTGTGCTCAAGGGCGCCGTCATGATCATGGCAGACCTGGCCCGTGCCCTGCACAGCCACGTCACCATGGACTGGATGGCCGTCTCCTCCTACGGCTCGGGCACACAGTCCTCCGGCGTGGTGCGCATCCTCAAGGACCTTGAGACCGACCTCATGGGCAAGCACGTGCTCATCGTCGAGGACATCATCGACTCCGGCCTGACCCTGTCCTGGCTCAAGGCCAACCTGGTCTCCCGCGGGCCGGCCTCGGTGGAAATCTGCACCCTGCTGCGCAAGCCCGACGCCGCCAAGGTTGAGATCGACGTCAAGTACGTCGGCTACGACATCCCCAGCGAATTTGTGGTGGGCTACGGCCTGGACTTTGCCGAGAGGTACCGCAACCTGGACTTCATCGGCACGCTGGCCCCGCACATCTACGAGTAGATCCGGCGCTGGTAGAGACAAGACCACGCATCAAGCTCGCGCCTGCTCTTCCCCATCGCCCCGCCACCCGGGGGCGATGTGGATGAACAGGCGCGGTTTTTGTTTTGCCCCGGCGGAAATCCGGTTATGCCCTCAGGGAACTATTGCCATTCGCCGCACGTGTTCCATACGAACGGTGTAAACCTAGTACCGTGGGCGTGAAGCTGCACCCGCCTTGGCAATAAGTCTTGGCAATAAGTCGCCAGACTCGGGTGTGAACCGAGTACGAATTGAACGTTGATCGGGAGGGACGAGGCTGGGCCTCGAGCACATGAACTTCAAGAATATCTTCAAGGGTCCGATCATTTGGATCATTGCAGTGGTTGCGCTCCTCCTGATCGCATTCGCCACTCTCTCCGGCGGCGGGTCCGCCCGGATCGACACCTCCGATGCCCTCGGCCTGCTGAGCCAGAGCAAGGTCGAATCGGCCAAGGTGTTTGGCTCCGAGGGTCGCGTGGATCTGGTCCTCAAGCAGGACTACACCACGCCCAGCGGCCAGAACGTGGGCAAGAACGTCCAGTTCTACTTTGGCGACTACCGTGCCGACACGCTGGTCACGGCGATCGACGACGCGAAGCTGAAGACCTTTGACGACCAGCCGGTGCAGAGCAACTTCCTCTCCAGCCTGCTGAGCCTGATCCTGCCGATCGTGATCCTGGGCGCCATCTTCTGGTTCCTGCTCTCGCGCATGCAGGGCGGCGGCTCCAAGGTCATGCAGTTCGGCAAGTCCAAGGCCAAGCTGATCACCAAGGACCACCCGCAGGTGACCTTCGTGGACGTGGCCGGTGCCGACGAGGCCGTCGAGGAACTGCACGAAATCAAGGATTTCCTGCAGAACCCGGCCAAATTCCAGGCCGTGGGCGCCAAGATCCCCAAGGGCGTGCTGCTCTACGGCCCGCCCGGAACCGGCAAGACCCTGCTGGCCCGCGCCGTGGCCGGCGAGGCCGGCGTGCCGTTCTACTCCATCTCCGGTTCCGACTTTGTCGAGATGTTTGTTGGTGTGGGTGCCTCCCGCGTCCGCGACCTCTTTGAGCAGGCCAAGGCCAACTCCCCGGCCATCATCTTCGTGGACGAGATCGACGCCGTCGGCCGCCACCGTGGTGCCGGCATCGGCGGCGGCAACGACGAGCGCGAGCAGACCCTCAACCAGCTGCTGGTGGAGATGGACGGCTTCGACGTCAAGACCAACGTCATCCTGATCGCCGCGACCAACCGTCCGGACGTGCTGGACCCGGCGCTGCTGCGCCCGGGCCGCTTTGACCGCCAGATCCCGGTGGAAGCGCCGGACCGGTTGGGCCGCGAGCAGATTTTGAACGTGCACTCCCAAGGCAAGCCGATGGCACCCGGCGTGGACCTGAACGCCGTCGCCAAGAAGACGCCCGGCTACACCGGTGCCGACCTGGCCAACGTGCTCAACGAGGCGGCGCTGCTGACCGCCCGCTCCAACGCCCAGCTGATCGACGACCGCGCGCTGGATGAGGCCATCGACCGCGTCATGGCCGGCCCGCAGAAGCGCACCCGCGTCATGAAGGAGCTTGAGCGCAAGATCACCGCCTACCACGAGGGTGGACACGCCCTGGTGGCGGCCGCGCTGCACCACACGGCCCCGGTCACCAAGATCACCATCCTGCCCCGCGGCCGTGCCCTGGGCTACACCATGGTGGTACCCGAGGACGACAAGTACTCGGTGACCCGCAACGAGCTGCTGGACCAGATGGCCTACGCCATGGGCGGCCGCGTGGCCGAGGAAATCGTCTTCCACGACCCCTCGACCGGCGCCTCGAACGACATCGAAAAGGCCACCGGCACAGCCCGGAAGATGGTCACGCAGTACGGCATGAGCGAGCGCATCGGCGCCGTGAAGCTGGGCAGCGGCGGCGGCGAGCCCTTCCTGGGCCGCGACGCCGGCCACGACCGGGACTACTCCGAGTCCGTGGCGTCCATCATCGATGAAGAGGTCCGCCGCCTCATCGACCAGGCCCACGACGAGGCCTACGCGGTGCTGATCGAGAACCGCGATGTGCTGGACCGCCTGGCCCTGGAACTGCTGGAGCGCGAAACCCTGAACCAGGCCGAAATTGCCGCGATCTTCCACGATCTGCGCAAGCACGAGCCCCGCCAGGTGTGGCTGTCCAAGGACTCCCGCCCGGTCTCCTCCATTCCGCCCGTGGTGACGGAGAAGGAGCGCCAGGACGCGCGGGATTCCGGCCAGCCGTCTCCGGACAATGTGCTGCCGCAGGACCAGCTGGCCAACGCCCACCTGGAGGGCCACGTGGATGCCCCCGGCCCCATGCCGGGCTCCGGTCCGGGCTTCGGCGGCGGGGAGCAGCTGCCGCCGCGCCCGCTTGACGGATAGAATCACCTCCGTGACTTACTACGACGACGACGACGACGAAGCCGGCGCCGCTGGCAGCGGTGCCCCGGCGGACGGCAGGGTTGACCTGGCCCGGATCGAAAAGGCCGTGCGGGAAATCCTGCTGGCCATCGGTGAAGACCCCGAGCGCAGCGGCCTGGTGGAGACGCCCAAGCGCGTCGCCAAGGCCTATGCCGAGGTCTTCGCTGGCCTGCACCAGGACCCGGCGGAGATCCTCTCCACCACCTTCGACATCGCGCACGAGGAAATGGTGCTGGTGAAGGACATTCCGTTCTACTCCACCTGCGAGCACCACCTGGTGCCCTTCCACGGTTCGGCCCACGTGGGCTACATCCCCTCGCTGGACGGGCGCGTCACCGGGCTGAGCAAGCTGGCCCGGCTGGTGGACGTCTACGCCAAGCGCCCCCAGGTGCAGGAACGGCTGACCACCCAGATTGTGGATGCCCTGGTCAAATACCTCAAGCCGCGCGGCGCCATCGTGGTGGTGGAGTGCGAGCACATGTGCATGTCCATGCGCGGCGTGCGCAAGCCCGGCGCCAAGACCGTCACCAGCGCGGTGCGCGGTCTCCTTCATGAGCCGGCCACCCGCGCCGAAGCCATGAGCCTGATTCTCGGAAGGTAACAATTTCAATGGATTCCCTCGCAGCTGCACCCGGCACCGGGCCCGCAACGTCCCCCCTGCCGGTGCTCCGCGGCCCGCGGAAGCTGGCACGGTTCGCGGATCTGCCCACCGACCGCACGGTGGTCATGGGCATCCTGAACTGCACGCCGGACTCCTTCAGCGACGGCGGGGAGTACACCTCGGTGGACACCGCCATCGCGCACGGCCTGCGGATGTATTACGGCGGCGCCGACATCATCGACGTCGGCGGGGAATCCACCCGCCCCGGCGCCGAGGATGTGGACGAGGCCGAGGAACAGAAGCGCATCCTGCCCGTCATCGAGACCCTGGTGAAGGCCGGCGCCTTGGTGAGCGTGGACACCCGCCATGCCTCCACCGCCGCTCTCGCGCTCGACGCCGGTGCCGGCCTGATCAACGATGTGTCCGGCATGCATGTGCACGCCGACATGGTGGCGCTGATTGCCGAACGCCAGGTGCCCTATGTGCTGATGCACTCGCGCGGGAATTCGCGTGCGATGGATTCGCTCACCGCGTACGGCGAGGTCGTCGAGGATGTCCTCGCCGAGCTGCGCGAGGTGCGCGAGCGTTTCTACGCCGCCGGCGTCGGCCCCGAGCAGATCATCGTGGACCCGGGCATCGGCTTCTCCAAGACCGCCGAGCAGAACTGGGACCTGCTGGCCAACCTGGACCGGCTGCACGAGCTCGGCAACAGGATCCTGGTGGGCACCTCCCGCAAGCGGTTCCTGGGCTCGCTGCTGACCAGCGCCGGCAAGGCCGCCGCCCCGAAGGAACGCGACAACGCCACCTCGGCCACCACCGCGCTGGCCGCCGTGCAGGGCGTCTGGGGCGTGCGCGTGCACGATGTCTCCGCCAGCCTTGACGCCGCGAAGGTGGCCGCCCGCCAGCGGGCCGCCATGCGCACACCCGCGGCCTCGCAGTGAGCGTGGCAGTGAGCCCGCGCGACAGGATCACCCTCACCGGGGTGAGCGCCACCGGGTACCACGGCGTCTTCGAGCACGAGAAGCGCGATGGCCAGCCTTTCGTGGTGGACGCCGTGCTGTACACCGACATTTCCGCCGCCGCGGCCACCGACGATCTGGCCAAGACAGCCCACTACGGCGAGGTGGCCGAGGAGATAGTCGCCCTGATCACCGGCGAGCCTTTCGACCTGATCGAGACGCTCACCGAGCGGATTGCCGCCCGGATCCTGGCCGGCTTCCCCGGTGTGGCCGCCGTCGACGTCACGGTGCACAAGCCCAAGGCGCCTATCGAGGTGCCCTTCGGCGACGTCACCATCAGCATCCACCGGGAGCGCGGATGAGCACCGGACCCGGGGACGCGCCCGGCCCGGCGCCCGCCATGGTGCGCGCCGTGCTGGCCCTGGGCTCCAATCTGGGCGAGCGCGCCGACACCCTGGCCTCCGCCGTCGCCGATCTGGTGGACAACGACGCCGTGCGCCTGCGCCACACCTCCCCGGTGGTCACCACCAAGCCGGTGGGCGGTCCGGCGGGGCAGCCGGACTTCCTGAACATGGTGATCGAGGTGGAGACCTCACTGGACCCGTACGCGCTGCTGGCGCACTGCAACGCCGTGGAGGCGAAGCACCAGCGCATGCGCGAGGTGCGGTGGGCCGCCCGCACGCTGGACGTGGACATCATCACCTACGGCGGGCTGGAGAGCAGCGACGAGCGCCTGACCCTGCCGCATCCGCGGGCCGCGCAGCGCGCCTTTGTGCTCTACCCGTGGTCCCTGATGGACGCCACGGCGACCCTTGACGGCATCCCGGTGGCGGCGCTTGCCGCCCGCGCCGAGGACATGGCGGGCATCGAGCATTTCAGCGGCGGCACCGAAACCCTCTAGCCGCCCGCCTTCGTTGTACCGTTGAGGAAGAACGCCTGAGCAGATCGGTGAAGCAGGTGGGTGAGGGAGACATGAGGAGCACTTTGCGGACCATCAAGCCCGCATGGCTGGTGGTGACGGGACTGGTGGCCGCCTCCGCGGGGTGGGTCGCCACGGTGCTGGCCAACCGTGCCAGCATGGCCATGCCCGTGCTGCCGTGGAGCTCGCTGCTGACCATGGCCGTCATCGTGGTGCTGACCCTGATGCTGGGCCTGCGGGTGCGCGCCTGGCGCAACGGCGACCGCAAACGCATGCTCAACCCCATCCTGGCCGCGCGCACAGTGCTGTTTGCCCAGGCCTGCGCCTATTCGGGCGCCCTGCTCCTTGGCTGGCACGCCGGCATCCTGGCCGACGTGCTGCCCACGCTGGGCCTGCGCGGCAACCTCGACATTTTATGGCAGATCCTGTCCCTGGCCGGCGGCGGTGCGGTCATGGTGGCCGTCGGCCTGATCGTGGAGCGGTTCTGCCGGGTCCCGCCGGAGGACTCCGAACCCGCTGACACCGAGCCCAAACCCAGGGCAGCCGGCGAGGGCGAATATGCCTAGCCAGCTGGCCCCGCAGGGCCTGGATTTCACGCGCGTCTCCAGCCGGCTCATCACCGCCCGCCGCATCACCCGCGGCACCGCCTCGCTGCTGTGGCTGGCGCTGGCCGGCCTGCCGCTGGTGCTGCGTGCCGCCGGCGCCTGGCCCACCCTGCCGCTCTGGCTGGCCTGGCTGCTGCCGTCCGCCATGCTGGTCGGCGTGGTCTGGGCCTTTGTGCTGATCCCGCGCCAGGTGCGCGCCATCGGCTACGCCGAGCGGAACGACGATCTGCTCATCCGCCAGGGGATCTTCTTCCAGCGCCTCATGGTGGTGCCCTATGGCCGCATGCAATATGTGGACGTCACGGTGGGGCCGCTGGAGCGTGCGCTGGGCCTGAGCAGCATCCGGCTGCACACCGCCTCGGCCTCCACCAACGCGGCCCTGGGCGGTCTGCCGGCCGAGGAGGCCTCCCGGCTGCGCGAGCAGCTCACCGCCCGCGGTGAGGCGAAGCTGGCCGGATTGTGAGCCAGCGGAACGACGGCGGCCCGGCCTTTGTGGTGGACGGCCCCGACGAGTGGCACCGCGTCCACCCCATCTCGCCGCTGGTGCGCGGCTGGGTGGCCATCGTGGCGGTCCTGTTCATCTTTGGCCGCAATTCCTTCGAGGACCTGCTGCGCTCCGAGGCCACCGGCAGGGACTATTCCCCCAGCGCCGCGCCGGCCTGGATCATCCTGAGCATTCTGGCTGCCGCCGTCGTGGTCTTTGGCGTGGGCTTCTACCTGTCCTGGCTCTTCACGCGCTACCAGGTCACCGACGACCATGTGCACGTCAATTCCGGGGTGGTCTTCCGCCAGCAGCGCAAGGCCCGGATCGACCGCGTGCAGGCCATCGACGTCGTGCAGCCGCTGCTGGCGCGGGCCTTTGGCCTGGCCGAGCTGAAGTTTGACGTGGCCGACGGCGGGAAGTCGGCGATGAAGCTGGCCTTCCTCCGGCTGGACGAGGCCCGGCGGCTGCGCAGCGCCATCCTGGCCCGCGCCGCCGGCGTGCCGGTGGATCCGCAGGCCCCGGCCGAGGTGGCCGAGGCGCCGGAGGTGGCGGTGCTGGCGCTGCGCCCGGGGCGGGTGCTCGGCTCGGTGCTGCTCTCCGGGATCACCGGCGCGGCCCTGCTGCTCTCCGCCGCCCTGGTGTGGTTGGTGGTGCGGACCGGTTCGCTGGCGATCCTGGCCGCCTTTGTTCCCATGATCCTGGGTGTGGGGGCGGCGTACTGGCAGCGCTTCACCACCGATTTCAACTTCCGTGTGGCGGTCTCGCCGGACGGCATCCGGCTGCACTACGGCATGCTCGAGACCCGCTCGCAGACCATTCCGCCGGGCCGCGTGCAGGCCGTGGGCATCAGCCAGGGGCCGCTCTGGCGGTTGCTGGGCTGGCACCGCGTGCACGTGAACGTGGCCGGCTACGGCGCCGACCACCACGAGGGCGGTGGCCGCACCGTGGTGCTGCCGGTGGGGACGCTGGACGAGGCCATGGCCATGTTGGGCCTGTTGTTCCCCAATCCCGGGGTGGAGAACCCGTTGGCGGTGTTCGGCGCGGGGATCCACGGCACGGGGTCGGCCGAGGGGTTCATCCATTCCCCGCCCGCCGCGCGCTGGATCGACCCACTGGTGTGGCGGCGGCGGGCCTACCGGGCCACGGAGACGGCGCTGCTGTGCCGCCACGGCCTGCTGTTCCGCCGGCTGCAGGTGGTGCCGCACGAGCGGACACAGTCGCTGAGCCTGTACCAGGGGCCGCTGATGCGGGCGCTGGGGTTGGCGGACTTCGAGCTGCATTCAACCTCGGGTCCGGTGCGCCCGCTGGTGCGGCACATGGAGCTGGGGGCCGCGCGGCGGCTCTTCGACGAGCAGGCCGCCCGCGCCGCCGTCGCCCGCCGCATCCACCGCGCCGAGCGCTGGATGGAAGCTGCGCCGGATCCGCTGGTCGAGCCCGTCGGGTCCGCCTCTTCCGGCGCGGCGGCGGCAGCCCCGCCCGCTTCGCGGTGCCCACCACACCATGGGCTTGCCGCCGCCGCGCCTCCAGAGGCTGGAGTGGCCCCGCTGGTCGAGCCTGGGCCCTCGGCCGCGAGGGCCCCGCTGGTCGAGCTTGTCGAGACCAAGGGGCCGGGGAGCGAGACCAAGGGTGCCGGGTCCGCCCCATGACGCACAACTGCATCCAGGACGCCGCTTCCCGTCCAGGACAGGGCCACTACGGCGTCCTGAACGGAATTCGGCGTCGGGGACGGCCCGGGAGCAGGACCCAGGGGCCGCAGAACTATTTGAACAACACACAGGAGATTGAACATGGCCGTTAAGCCGGGGCGCTTGGGCGTGGGGATCATTGGCGCCGGGAAGGTGGGTGCCGTGCTCGGGGCCGCGCTGCGGGCGGCGGGGCATGCCGTGGTGGGTGTCTCGGCGGTGTCGGAGGCCTCGCGGGACCGGGCCGAAAACCTGCTGCCGGGCGTGCCGGTGCTGCAGATCCCGGAAATTGTCGAGCGGGCCGAGCTGGTGCTGCTGGCGGTGCCCGACGACGCCCTGCCGGAGCTGGTGTCCGGGCTGGCCGCCACCGGTGCCTGGCAGGCGGGACAGCTGGTGGCGCACACCTCGGGCCGCTTCGGCACGGCGGTGTTGGCTCCGGCCAAGGCCGCCGGCGCCATTGCCCTGGCCTTGCACCCGGCCATGACCTTCACGGGGATGACCCTGGACCTGGCCCGGCTTGCCGATTGCAGCTTTGGCGTCACGGCGGATCCGGCCATGCTGCCCATCGCCCAGGCCCTCGTGGTGGAGATGGGCGCCGAGCCGGTGGTCATCGCGGAGGCGGACCGGGTGCTCTACCACGCCGCCCTGGCGCACTCCTCGAACCATCTGGTCACGCTGGTGGCCCAGGCGGCGCAGCTGCTCGGGGACATCGGCGTCGAGGCACCGGACCGGCTGCTGGGCCCGCTGCTGCGCGCCTCCTTGGAGAATGCGCTGGCCTCGGGCGAATCGGCGCTCACCGGCCCGGTGGCCCGCGGCGACGCCGGCACCGTGTCCGCCCACGCCGCCGCCCTGCGCGAGCACGCCCTGGACACCGGCCACGGCGACATTGTGGAGGCCTATCTGGCCATGGGGGCCTCCACCGCCACCCGGGCCGCCCGCCGCGGCCTGCTGGGCGCGGAGCGGTACCTGGCCGTCCAGGCCGCCCTCGGCAACGACGACGCCGGTGCCACCTCGCCCGCCGTCCCTCCCGCAACCCCGGCGACCCCTTCGAACGACCCGCTCGACGATCCACAGCACACCGAAAGCGATTGACATGTCCATCACCCTTGCCACCACCATCGACGAGCTCAAGGCGGGAACGGCGGCGCTGCTGGCCGCCAAGGCCACCCCTGGCGCGCCCGCGAGCCTGGGCCTGGTGCCCACCATGGGGGCGCTGCACGCCGGCCACGCGGAGCTGGCGCGGGCGGCGGTGGCAGGCAACGACGTCGTCGTGGCCACCATCTTCGTGAACCCGCTGCAGTTCGGCGACGACGTGGACCTGGCGCGCTACCCGCGCACCCTGGCGGCGGATCTGGCGCTGCTGGAGGAGGTGGGCGTGGACCTGGTGTTCGCGCCGCCGGTGGAGGAAATGTACCCGGGCGGCGAGCCGCTGGTGCGCATCACGGCCGGCCCGCTGGGGGAGAAATTCGAGGGCGCCTCCCGCCCCGGGCACTTCGACGGGGCGCTGACGGTGGTCTCCAAGCTGCTGCACCTGGGCATGGGCCCGCAGCAGCTCTACCGGGCGTACTTTGGCCAGAAGGATGCCCAGCAGGTGGCCCTGGTCCAGCGCATGGTGGACGACCTCAACATTCCGGTGGAGATCGTGGCGGTGCCGATCGTGCGCGACGCCGACGGGCTGGCGCTCTCCAGCCGGAACCGCTTCCTCTCCGGCGACGAGCGCGAGGCGGCACTGGTGCTGTCCCGGGCGCTGCGGCTGCTCAAATCCCGGGCGGATGCGCACGAGCCGCTGGACCTCGACTCGGCCGAGGCGCTCATCCGCAGCGCCCCCGGCGTCGAGCTGGACTACCTGGAGGTGGTGGATCCGGCCACCCTGGAGCCGCGGGCCGAGAACTGCCGCGAGACCCCCTTCACCGGCCACGCGCTGGCTCTGGTGGCCGCCGGCGTCGGACCCGTCCGGCTGATCGACAACATGATCCTGGGTTAAACGCCCCGTAGGCAAAGTTGAGGCGTGGGATAAGGCCCGTTAGACGCCGTCTAACGGGCCTTATCCCACGCCTCAAGGCGGATGCTTGCTAGCGGAAGTCGGCGACCTCAGCGGCGGTGGGGTACGCCGTCTGCGTGCCCTTGCGGGTGGCGGCCATCGCCGCGGCCACGGAGGCGTAGCGGGCGGCATCGGCCAGCGTATCGCCGAACGCCAGTCGCGCGGCCACGGCCCCGGTGAAGGCATCCCCGGCACCGGTGGTGTCGACGGCGTCCACGCGGGTGGGCGCGATCCGCACCACGGGTGTGGCGGATGTGGAGTCCAGCACCACCGAGCCCTGCGAGCCCAGCGTCACCAGCACCTGCGCCAACGAGTGCGCGGCAAACTGCGCCACCGCGGGCTCCCACGCGGACTCCGGGGCCGCCGGGGAGGGCAGCGCAAAGCCGCCCAGGAACTGCGAGGCCTCGTGGGCGTTGACCAGCAGGACATCCGTCAGCCCAGCCAGCTCGTCAGGAATCTGCGCAAAAGGCGAGAGGTTCAACAGCACCGTGGCGCCGGCGTCGTGCCCGGCCGCCGCGGCCGCCTGGACGGTCTCCAGCGGCACCTCCAGGCACAGCCCCACCACCGACGCGCCGTCGAAGGCCGCCGGGTCCACGTCGGCCGGGGCCAGCGTCCCGTTGGCGCCGGCGGCGACGATGATGGAGTTCTCCCCGGCCGCGTCAACCGAAATCACTGCGACGCCGGTGGGCTCGGACGTGCGCTTCACACGGGTGACGTCCACGCCGGCCCCGGCGGTGGATGCCAGCAGCATGGCGCCGTTGGCATCCTCTCCGACCGCGCCGATCAGCGTGACGGTCCCGCCCAGCCGGGCCGCGGCCACGGCCTGGTTGGCGCTCTTGCCGCCCGGGTTCACGGCAAAGCCTGACCCGTGCAGGGTTTCGCCGGGCAGCGGCAGCCGGTCGGTGTAGATGGTCAGGTCCGCGTTCAGCGAGCCGGCCACCACAATGCGGCCGCCGGACTGGGGGTGGGCTGCGTTCTCCATGGTCAGGCGGCCACCTCGGCCTCAACCGGCTTGGGGATCAGCAGCGAGGCGCCCAGCGCCAGCGCGGTGACCACCAGGGCCACGACGACGGTGGCCAGGTAGGATCCGGCGCCGCCCATGGAACCGGCGGCAACCAGCACGGCCGGCAGCACCAGGAAGCTCAGCCCGGCGCCGAGGTTGAAGGCGCCGGCGTTCATGCCCGGCAGGAAGCCGGGGTTGCCCTTGGGGGAGAGCACGACGCCCAGGCCGTTAAGCATGATGTTGACCGTGCCGGCGTACATGATGCCCAACAGCACGGTGCCGGTGATCATCAGCGGCAGGCTGTGCAGGCCGAAGAAGCCAATGATCGCCAGGGCCACCAGCGAGCCGATGAGGCCGACGCGCAGCACCTTGGTGTAGCCCAGCACGGGGGCCAGCCGGCCGCTGATGGGGCCGAACACCCAGCCCAGCAGGGCGTACGGGGTCAGGATCAACAGCGACATTTCCGTGGCACCGATGCCGAAGCCGGGGTCGGCAGCCTGCACAAAGGCGGGCACAATGCCGTTGATCACGGCGAAGATGCCGGTCATGGTCAGCGTGGTGGTCAGCAGCGGGGCCCAGGTGGCGCGCTGGCGCAGGTGCGCCGTCTCCACCATGGGGTGCGTGGAACGCTTTTCCGTGTTCCAGAACAGGGCAAAGGCGGCGACGGCGACGGCGGCCAGGCCCAGGGCCCAGGCCAGCGTTTCGCCGGAGAAGCCCGCCAGCAGGCCGGAGGCCTGGTTGAGGGCGATCAGCAGGGCGCCGACGGCGACGACGATGAAGAACACACCGGACCAGTCCATCCGGGTGCCCGCGCCGGGCTTGCTTTCACCGGCGAGCCAGATGATCAGGCCCGTGGCGACGACGGCCAGGGCCACCATGAGCCAGAAGATGCTGCGGAAGCCGAAGTGCTCGGCAAAGTAGCCGCCCACAAAGGAGTCGACGCCGGCGATGCCGCCGTTGACGGCGGTGATCAGGCCCATCAGCACGCCGTACTTCTTGGGCTCGGAGACGGCCGAGCGCAGCATGATCAGGCACAGCGGCACGGTGGGGCCGCTGACGCCCTGGATGATGCGGCCCACGAAGAGCCAGGTGACATCCGGTGCCAGTGCGGAGACGACGGACCCCACGGCCATCAGGAGCATCATGATGACCAGGATCCTCTTGCGGCCCACGATGTCGCTCAGGCGCGGCAGGAACAGCGAGAACAGCGCAGCGGCGGTGAAGAAGGAGGTCTGGGACAGGCCGATGACGGCCTGGTTGGTGTGCAGCTCCTCGCCCATGGTGACCAGGGCGGGGCTGAGCATGGAGGCATTGAGCTGGAACGCCACACAGGCGGCCAGCAGGGCCGTCATCAGTGCGGCAACGTTGGCGGTGCCGGCCTTTGCACCGGTTGCGATGGTGCTCACAGGTCCACCTCGCCGATGCGCACGAGGGCGTCGGTGACCATGTTCCAGAACTTCGCGTGGTCCAGGTCCACTGCCACGGAAGTGGTGCAGTCGGCGGGGGCCGGGGCGCGGAAATCGGCCACCGTCATGCCCAGCGTCAGCGTGCCGGTGAGCTCGATGTCCACCGGAACCTTGCGGGTGGTCATGACGGTGGGGTCGATGACGTAGGCGACGGCGCAGGGATCGTGCACCGGCGGGTAGTCGAAGCCCTGGGCGTCCTTGTAGGTCTTGGTGAAGAACTCCATCAGTTCCATCACAAACTTGGCCGGCTTGGTGCCCACGGCCTCGATCTGTGCCACCACCTCGGGGGTGGCCAGCGCCTGGTGCGTCAGGTCCAGGCCCACCATGACCACCGGCCACTTCTCGTTGAAGACGATGTGGGCGGCCTCGGGATCGATCTTGATGTTGAATTCTGCCACGGCGCTCCAGTTGCCCACGTGGTAGCCGCCGCCCATCAGGACAACTTCCTTCACGCGCTCAACAATGCGGGGCTCCTTGCGGGCGGCCATGGCGATGTTGGTCAGTCCGCCGGTGGGGACCAGGGTCACGGTGCCGGGCTCGTGGGCCATGACAAGCTCAATGATGAGGTCGACGGCGTGGCGCGGGTCCAGCTCGATGGTGGACTCGGGCTGGGCGGGGCCGTCCATGCCGGACTCGCCGTGGATGTCGGGTGCGTTTTCGATGGTGCGCACCAGCGGGCGCGGGCAGCCGGCGGCGAACGGAACTCCGGTGATGCCGGCGATGGTGCCCACGGACAGGGCGTTGCGGGTCACCTTCGCCAGCGTCTGGTTGCCGACGACGGTGGTCACCGCCAGCAGCTCGATGTCCGGGTTGCCATGGGCCAGCAAGAGGGCGACGGCGTCATCGTGGCCGGGATCGCAGTCCAGGATGATCTTGCGGGGTGCGGTAGTCATGATTACTCCACGTCTTTGGGGGCTGCTGCACGGGGGTATGCAGAGTCATTTAGAAAAAAGTGTGGCACCACGCCGCCGCAACGTCAAGCGCTTAACGTGAGGTTCGTCAAACGCTTGACGCCAGAGCCCGGGCGAAAACCCCCGCACCCGTTACGATCGAGGCATGGGGTCCCACGAAATTTCCAGCACCACCTCCCGGCGCGTCACGGCGGCCATGGTGGCAGCCCGCGCCGGCGTCTCGACGGCCACCGTGTCCCTGGTGGCCAACGGCAAGACCGAGGGCCGCGTCTCGGCGGAGAACGTGGCCAAGGTCCAGGCGGCCATCGAGGAGCTTGGCTACGTGGTGGACGGCATCGGCAGCTCGCTGGCCCGCGGCGGCAGCAATCTGGTGATCCTGGCCGCCCCCGATGTCTCAAACCCCTTCTTTGCCAAGGTCATTGGCGGCGTCCGCAGCGCCCTGGGCTCGGACTACCAGCTGCTGCTGGCGGTCAGCGACGCCGGGCAGCTCCCCACCCCGGAGGAGGTCCGTGCCCTCATGTCGCTGCGGCCCGCCGGGTTGCTGGTGGACGCCCCCGACGCGGCGTTCCTGGACCGGCTGCACAGCACCGCGCCGGTGGTGCTGCTGGATGCGCCGGGCGTGGAGGGTTATGCCCCCTCCGTCAACCTGGATGTGGGCCATGGGGCCCGTGAACTCGCCAAGCACCTGGCCGGGCTGGGGTACACGAGGGTGGCCTATCTGGACAGCACCGGTGGGACCGCCACCTTCCACGTGCGGCGGGAGGCGTTCCTGGCCCAGGCCGCGGCCAGCGGCCTCGAGGTGCCCAGCGGCGCCATTGCCGCCACGCCCATCGACGTCGGCGCCGCGGCCGCGGCCTTTGCGCAGGCCTGGCCGCGCTGGCAGCGCAGCGGGATCACCGCCGTCGTCTGCTGCACCGACACCCACGCCTACGGCGTGCTCCAGGAGGCGCGGGTGGCCGGCATCGCGATTCCGGGGGAGCTGGCCGTCGCGGGCTTCGACGACCTGCCCTACTCGGCCACGTCCAACCCCGCACTGACCAGCGTGCACCTGCCCGCGGCGGCGCTGGGGGAGCGGGCCGGCCGGGCGCTGAAGGAGCTGATGCGCGGCGGCGTGCTCGCCGAACCGCAGCTGACCCTGGCCAGCAACCTCATCGAGCGTGCCTCCACCCTCGGGTAGGCGGCGGCGCCATCCATGGGTTCTGTACCACGTGTGGAGGGGGCTCGGAGCGGACACTCAGTTTGAGCCACTAAACTTGGGTACCGTGAGTGCTGAAAATACCGTAACCCTTGAAGCAAGCGACGTCTCCGAGCAGATGCATATCCGCATGGAGAAGCGCGCCAAATTGCTCCAGCGTGGTGGCCAGGCCTACCCCGTGGGCGTGGCCCGCACCCACACCCTGGAGGAAATCCGGGCCAAGTACGCGGGCCTGGAACCGGATGCGGCCACCGGCGAGATGGCCGGCGTCACCGGCCGCGTGGTCTTTGTCCGCAACACCGGCAAGCTCTGCTTCGCCACCTTGCAGTCCGGCGCCGGTGAGCGCCTGCAGGTGATGCTCTCCCTGGCCAATGTGGGCGAGGAGTCCCTGGCCGACTGGAAGGGCCTGGTCGATCTGGGCGACCATGTCTTCGTGCACGGCGAGATCATCAGCTCCAAGCGCGGCGAGCTCTCCGTCATGGCCGACTTCTGGCAAATGGCCTCCAAGGCGCTGCGCCCGCTGCCGGTGCTGCACGCGGAGCTCTCCGAGGAGATGCGCGTCCGCCAGCGCTACGTGGACCTCATTGTCCGCGACACCGCCCGCGAGCAGGTCAGGACCCGCTCCGCCATTGTCAAGGCCATCCGCGACACCCTCCATGGCGAGGAATACATCGAGCTCGAGACCCCCATCCTCCAGCTGGTCCACGGCGGCGCCGCGGCCCGTCCGTTCAAGACCCACATGAATGCCTTTGACCAGCCGATGACGCTGCGCATTGCCATCGAGCTTTATCTCAAGCGCGCCGTGGTGGGCGGCATGGACAAGGTCTTTGAGGTGGGGCGCATCTTCCGCAATGAGGGTGTGGATTCCACTCACAGCCCGGAATTCACCATGCTCGAGGCCTATGAGGCCTATGGCGACCAATTCACGATGGCTAAGACCATGCAGCGCCTTATTCTGGCCGCCGCCGATGCCGCCGGATCGCGCACCATTGAAAGCCCGCGCGGCACCATTAACCTCGACGGCGAATGGCCGTGGCTGCCGGTGTACAAGGGATTGTCCGACGCCGTTGGCATGGATATCACCCCCGACACCACGGCCGAGGAATTGCGTGCGATTGCCGCCACGCATGAACTAAAGATTGACCCGGCCTGGGACGCGGAAAAGCTTGTCGTCGAGCTCTTTGGCGAGATTGTCGAGCCCACGCTTATCCAGCCCACCTTTGTCTGCGATTATCCGCCGTCGGCCCAGCCGCTGGCCCGCCAGCACCGCGATGATTCCCGCTTGATTGAGGCCTGGGATTTGGTCATTGACGGCAAGGAGACCGGCACCGCATTCTCCGAGCTGGTTGACCCAGTCATCCAGCGCGAGCGCCTGACACGCCAGTCCCTGGCCGCCGCGGCCGGCGACCCCGAGGCCATGGCGCTGGACGAGGACTTCCTGCGGGCCCTGGAATACGGCGCACCGCCCATGGGCGGACTGGGCCTGGGAGTGGACCGCCTGGTCATGCTCTTTACCGGCGTCGGAATTCGCGAGGCGATTCTCTTCCCGTTGATGAAACCAGAGTAGAAGGGCAGCGTTGTGGAATACCTTGCAGTAATTATCCCGTCCCTGGCGGTCGGCGTTCTTTTCTACTTTGCCATGAAGGCGATCTTCAATGCCGACCGCTCCGAACGCGAGGCACTCTCGCGCGCCGAACAGGAAGCGGCGGAGCACGGCGAATAGGCTTCGCTATTCATTGGCGTAAACAAACGCGTTGACGCTAAGGGCGGATTAGCGCATACTTGAAGTGAAATAATGCATATATTTCACGTCCGAGTGTGAGGAAATAGGGATCGTCCATGGCTCAAAAAGTTGAGATTACGCTTGTTGATGACGTTGATGGCAACGCCGCCGATGAAACCGTCCGATTCGCACTGGATGGGGTCAATTACGAAATCGACCTGTCCGATTCGAATGCGGCACAGCTGCGCGGCGCACTGGAGTCCTACATCGGCGCCGGCCGCCGCGTCACGGGCCGTCCGGTTCGCGCCGCCAAGGCCGCTGCACCTGTACGCAGCAACGAAGTTGGCCTGATCCGCACCTGGGCCAAGGAAAACGGCTACCCGGTCCGCGAACGCGGCCGGATCCAGGCCGAAATCCGTGAGGCGTACTACGCCGCACAGGGCTGACACCCACCGCACTGAACTGCTGAGCATGCCGGTCCTTCGGGGCCGGCATGCCGCGTTAACGCCGCCGTTTCAGCGGCGCGGATGACAGTGGTATTTCCCCTGTGGCGAACACGCCCCCACGGGGGGCGCGTTCTGCGTAGCATCAAGGTACGCAGTAGCTAGGAGTGTGGCGAAATGTTTGAGAGATTTACTGACCGAGCCCGACGTGTTGTCGTGCTGGCCCAAGAAGAGGCCCGCATGCTCAACCACAATTACATCGGCACCGAGCACATTCTGCTCGGCCTCATCCATGAGGGTGAGGGCGTTGCCGCCAAGGCACTTGAATCCCTGAGCATTTCGCTGGACGGTGTCCGCGAGCAGGTGCAGGAGATCATTGGCCAGGGCCAGCAGGCGCCCAGCGGCCACATCCCCTTCACCCCGCGCGCCAAGAAGGTGTTGGAGCTCTCGCTGCGCGAGGCCCTGCAGCTGGGGCACAACTACATCGGCACCGAGCACATCCTGCTCGGGCTGATCCGCGAGGGCGAGGGCGTGGCCGCCCAGGTGCTGGTGAAGCTCGGCGCAGACCTCACCCGGGTCCGCCAGCAGGTCATCCAGCTGCTCTCCGGCTACCAGGGCAAGGAGCCCGTGGCCAGCGGCGGCACCGCGCAGGAAGGCACCCCGGCCGGTTCGGTGGTGCTGGACCAGTTCGGCCGCAACCTGACCCAGGCCGCGCGCGAAAACAAGCTTGACCCGGTCATTGGCCGCGAGCACGAGATGGAACGCGTCATGCAGGTCCTCTCCCGCCGCACCAAGAACAACCCGGTCCTGATCGGCGAGCCCGGCGTCGGCAAGACCGCCGTCGTGGAGGGTCTGGCCCAGGCCATTGTCCGCGGCGACGTCCCGGAGACCATCAAGGACAAGCAGCTGTACACCCTGGACCTCGGGTCCCTGGTGGCAGGTTCGCGCTACCGCGGCGACTTCGAAGAGCGCCTGAAGAAGGTCCTCAAGGAGATCCGCACCCGCGGGGACATCATCTTGTTCATCGATGAGATCCATACGCTGGTTGGTGCGGGTGCGGCCGAGGGTGCCATTGATGCGGCCTCGATCCTCAAGCCCATGCTGGCCCGCGGCGAGCTGCAGACCATTGGTGCCACCACGCTGGACGAGTACCGCAAGCACATTGAGAAGGATGCCGCGCTGGAGCGCCGGTTCCAGCCGATCCAGGTCCAGGAACCCAATGTGGCCCTGGCCATCGAGATCCTCAAGGGCCTGCGCGACCGCTACGAGGCGCACCACCGCGTGTCCATCACCGACGGCGCCCTCACGGCCGCCGCCACGCTGTCCGAGCGCTACATTTCCGACCGGTTCCTGCCGGACAAGGCCATCGACCTGATCGACGAGGCCGGGGCGCGCCTGCGCATCCGCCGGATGACGGCGCCGCCGGAGCTCAAGGCCATGGACGAGGTCATCGCCGACGTCAAGCGGGCCAAGGAATCGGCCATTGACGAGCAGGACTTCGAGGGTGCCGCCTCGCTGCGCGACAAGGAGCAGAAGCTCATTGCCGAGCGCGCCGAGAAGGAGCGCCAGTGGAAGTCCGGCGGCCTGGACGATGTCGCCGAGGTGGATGAGGAACTCATCGCCGAGGTGCTCGCCAACTCCACCGGCATCCCGGTCTTCAAGCTGACGGAGGAGGAATCCAGCCGCCTGCTGAAGATGGAGGATGAGCTCCACAAGCGCGTGGTGGGCCAGAACGAGGCCATCAAGTCCATCTCCCAGGCCATCCGCCGCACCCGTGCGGGCCTGAAGGACCCCAAGCGTCCGGGCGGCTCGTTCATCTTCGCCGGCCCCACCGGCGTCGGCAAGACCGAGCTGGCCAAGGCCCTGGCCGAATTCCTCTTCGGCGAGGAAGATGCCCTGATCACCTTGGACATGAGCGAGTACTCGGAGAAGCACACCGTGTCCCGCCTGTTCGGTGCCCCTCCCGGCTACGTTGGCTACGAAGAGGGTGGCCAGCTGACGGAGAAGGTGCGCCGCCGTCCGTTCTCCGTGGTGCTGTTCGACGAGGTGGAGAAGGCCCACGCGGACCTGTTCAACTCGCTGCTGCAGATCCTTGAGGACGGCCGCCTGACGGACAGCCAGGGCCGGGTGGTGGACTTCAAGAACACCATCATCATCATGACCACCAACCTGGGCACCCGGGACATCTCCAAGGCCGTCGCCACCGGTTTCCAGTCCGTCACGGACACCCAGACCGGCTACAACCGGATGCGCGCCCGGGTCACGGAGGAGCTCAAGCAGCACTTCCGCCCCGAGTTCCTGAACCGTGTTGACGACGTCGTGGTGTTCCCGCAGCTGACCCAGGACGAGATCATCGAGATCGTGGACATGTTCGTTGGACGCCTCGAGGGCCGTCTGAAGGACAAGGACATGGGCATCGAGCTGACCGCCGCCGCCAAGGTCCTGCTGGCCACCCGTGGCTACGACCCCGCGATGGGTGCCCGGCCGCTGCGCCGGACCATCCAGCGCGAGATCGAGGACCAGCTCTCCGAGAAGATCCTCTTCGGCGAGCTCAAGGCCGGCGACATCGTGGCCGTGGACGTTGACGGGGAGGGCGACGAGGCGAAGTTCACCTTTGCCGGCATCGCCAAGCCGCACGTCCCCGAGGCCCTGCCCGCAGGCGCCTAGCAGACAACCGCATAAGAGAGCTGCCGAGGGCCCAAACCGAGCGTGCGAGGTTTGGGAGGCAGCGAACGCGGGCGGCCTCCCTTCCCGGGGAGGCCGCCCGTCGCCGTTTAGGCCGCGGCGGGCCCTAGCCAGCGGGGCGGGGCTGGCCTAGGTTTGCTGCTGTGGGCAAGACTCCAGCCAGACACACCTCGCACCTCTCGGCCTCCATGGCCGAGAGGGTTGCGGCGCGGGCGGACGTGCTGCGGCACGGGCCCTCCACGGAGCGGACGGTGTTTTTCTCCGACGCCGTCTTTGCCATCGCCATGACGTTGCTGGTGCAGGACCTCAAGCTGGCGGACATGCCCGACGACGCCCCGGCGGCGGCCGTGCAGGCGGCCCTGTTGGAACGGCTCCCGTCCTTCGCCGCCTTTGCGCTCAGCTTTGCCCTCGCCGGGCTGACGTGGATCAACCACCACCGCCGGTTCAAGGCCATCGCCGCCTACAACGGCCCCTTGCAGCTGATCAACCTGCTGGTGCTGTTCTTCGTGGCGTTCCTGCCCGTGCCCACGGCGTTGTTGTTCCAGTCGGGCAGTGGCTCCCCGTGGCCGCCGGTGGTCTATGCTGCGGCCATTTCGGGCATCTTCCTGTCGCTCAATTGGCTGTGGCGCTACGCCTGGGCGGCCGGACTGCTGGCTGAGGTGGTTGACGAGCCGCTGTACCGGCTGGTGCTGGTGGGGAACCGTCCCGTCTGGGCCGTCTTCCTGTTGTCCATTCCCGTGGCGTTCCTCGCCGCCACGGCGGCCACCTATTGTTGGATCCTGGTCTGGCCGCTGTCCCATCTGCAGGGGCGGCTGGCCTACCGGCGCCGGACCGCGGGCAATCCGCTGCCTAGGCCCCATCAACGGGCGGTGTTGCCGATATTAGCGGCCCAGGTCAACGTGCAGGCCAAGGCCCTGTTCAATGGCCTTGTCGTAGAGCACGCTGCCAATGGCGAGGTCAAGCAGGCCGATGCCTACGGAGTTGAACAACGTGATGTCGTCCTCGGCGGTGCGGCCGGTTTCTGTTCCGGCCACCACCTGGCCTAGTTCGGCCCGGACATCATCGAATCCCAGGCGGCCCTCACGGACCGGGATGATGAGGTCTCCGGATTTCTCGACAGCAGTGGCCATGCTGTCCACGAAGATCCGGGAGCGGGCCATGCCCTCGGAGTCAATCTCGCGGTGCTCCGGGCGCGGCCGGGAGCCGACGGCGTTGATGTGCAGACCTTCGCTGAACCAGCGTCCATGGACCACCGGTTCGGTCGACGGGGTCAGGGTGCACAGCACATCGGCGGATTCGACGACCTGCTGGACGGAAGCGGCGACGGTGACGTCCAGGCCGAAGCCTTCGATCTCCCGGCGGAAGGTTTCGGTGGTCTGGCTTGTGCGTGACCAGACGACGACGGCGTCGATGGGAAAGACCGCCAGCATCGCCTCGACGTGGGCCACGGCCAAGGCTCCGGCTCCCACCAGGCCCAGCGTTGTACTCCCGGGCCGGGCCAGGTGTTTGCTGGCCACGGCGCTGGCGGCGGCGGTGCGGACCCGGGTGGGAACGCGCCCGTCAAGGATGGCCAGGGTCTCCCCGGTGGATTGTGACGACAGCATGATGGTGGAACGCTGGGTGGGCAAGCCGGCGCCGCGATTGGCGGGGATGTCCGCGAGCAGTTTGATACACGCCAACTGCTGGGTGTCCGCCAATGCGGTCATCGGCAGGAAACGGGAGTCCGAGCCGGGCAGGTGCAGCGACGTCGGTGCTGGCTGATGGGCGGTTCCGCGGGCGATGTCACCGAAAGCGCGTTCGACAGCGGCGATGGTGGTGCCCATGTCGGCCAGGGACGCCAGATCGGAGGCTGTGAGGATCAGGGTCATCGTGGATTCCTAAGGTCAGGGACGGTCATCGGTTGCCAGCGGGAAGGCCGGCGGGAAAAGCTCATCGGCACTCCGGTGCAGGGTGTCCCGCTCGGAGTAGGACCCGCGCATGCGGTTGAAGAGCGTCTGCGCCCGGGTGCGCATCCGGGCGAGGTCGACGCCGGGAACGGCACCGTCGCGGACGATGATCCGTCCGGCGACCACCGAATGGGTCAGCTGCCGGGCTGTGCCGTTCAGCAACAGGGTCCGCACCGGGTCCTCGAGCACGCCGTCGCGGAAATCCCCCAGGGAGAAGGCCACCAGATCGGCCTGGGCTCCGGCTTCAAGTTTCCCCAGATCGCTGCGCTGCAGGGCGCGGGCGCCGCCCAGCGTTGCGGCCTCGAAGTAGCGTTCGGCCGGGGCTGCGTCCCGGGCTCCGTCCACGATCTTGGCCAGGTGCACACCGGTGTCCATTCCGCGGATCAGATCCGGCGGGAAGGAATCCGTCCCCAGGCAGAGGTTGATGCTGGCCTCAAGGTAAGTGCCGAAGGAGTGCAGGGCGCTGCCGTACCGGAAAGAGGTCTGCGGGCAGTGGATGATGGAGACCCCGGCGCGGGCCAGGGTGCCAAGGTCCCCGTAGTCGGCACCGTGCACGAGCGGGTTGCGGTCGATGACAAGACCGTGCGGAATCAGCAGGTCTGCCGCCAGCAGGCCCGTGCGTTCCAGCAGCTGCAGCGGCGTCACCGAGTGCCGGCGCTGCAGGAGATCTCGCTCCAGCACTCCCTGAAGGCAGTGCAGCCGCACCAGCGTGTCCCGCTCGCGGGCAGCTGCAGCTGTGGCGGCCATGATCTCTTCGGTGAGCGTTTCAATCCGGCACGGAAGCAGGACTCCGGTGACCAGCGGGTCCGCGAGGTCCTGGGCGTAATCAAGGAAACGCAGGGCGTCCGCCAGCCCCGCCCGCCCCAGGTCCTCGTCAAAGGCAACGTCTCGTTCCCCGTCCGCCCGGACGATGTTGACCCCGGACCGGTAGGCCGGGCCAAGATAGCCGCGCAACCCGATCCGCCGGGAGGTCTGGCTCATGCCCACCATTTCGTCGTAGCTTTCGGCCCAGGCGCTGTGGGTTTCGGCGGCAATCGGCATGTACGTCGTGATCCCGTGCAGGGCCAGCTGCACCAGGGCGTACTCACGGATGAACTGGCGCTCCTCGGCGGTGAAGACGTCCCGGCGGCGGGAGAGGAAATAGTCCTCGGACCACTGCAACCCTGCTTCCCGCGCCGCCGGTGCCCAGGAATCCAGGAGCAGGTGGTCAATGTCGGTCAGGGCATCCAGATCGATGAGCCCGGGCGTAATGAGCGACGCGCCCAGATCGTATGACTCGTCCACGGTTCCCTGGTAGTCGCGGCCCACAAACACGATGCGGTCGTCCTCGTAGACAACCTGGCCCTCCCGGAACAGGGCATGGTGGCCGTCCTCGTGGCCGAGCACGAAATCGGCGCTGAAGCGCGTAATCAAGGGTGCCTCCTCATAGCGGACGACGGGCATGCCCGGCAGTCCCACAATCTCGAATACAACGACAATAGCGCCATTTGGTATACCAAGTCTATCCGCCTGCTGATTCCACCCGTCTGTGGCGTCCCCGCAAATCCCCGGCAGATGGCCTCGGATGGGAATTTTTGGTCAAGTGATTTACATCTCAGTGCACGTTGCGTATTCTCATTTGGTATACAAGCTCAGTTCAGCCTTGCAGCCCGGAGGCACCCGGCACATGCCGCCTCCGCCAGCATCCGTATCCCGAACCTCCAGAACAGAGATCTTCATGGCCAACACCACCCGCGTGCCGCAAGGAAGTCCACGCACCCATCGGATCAGCCGGGGGCACTGGACGACCGTCATCGCCCTGTCCGTGGCAGTCGCAGTGGTTTCCGTGCTCATCGGAACCGTCAAAATCCAACTCGGCCCGGCCGCCGTCGTACTCTTCCCCATCATCTGGGCCGTGGTCATCGGCGCCATCCTCGGCACCCAGCGCTTCCGGCCCGTCTCCCCGGCGGCCAGGGCCGTGGCCACGCTCCTGCTGGAGATCGGCATCGTCGTGTTCCTGGCCCGGCTCGGAACCCAGATCGGTCCCACCCTGGCAAACTTCGCCAACATCGGCCCGGCCATTGTGCTGCAGGAAGTCGGCCACATTTTCGGTACCGTAATCCTCGCCCTTCCCGTCGCCGTCGCCCTCGGACTCGGACGCGTCGCCATCGGAGCCACATGGTCCATCGACCGCGAATCCTTCCTGGCCTACGCCATCCAGCGCTTTGGTGTCCGTTCCCCCGAGTACCGCGGCGTCTTCTCCGTCTGGCTGCTCGGCAGCCTCTTCGGAGCCGTCTTCATCTCGCTCCTGGCCGGATTCCTGGGCGGGCTGTCCATCTTCGACCCGCGCGCCCTGGCCCTCGGGCTCGGACTCGGCTCCGCCTCCATGATGCTCGGCGGCGCCGGAGCCCTCTCCCTCCTCTACCCGGAGCGCGCCGGGGAAATCATGGCCCTGGCCGCTCTCTCCAACCTGGTCACCAACATCGTTGGCTTCTACGCCGGCGTATTCCTGTCCCTGCCCCTGTGCCGCCGGCTCTACACCTTCTGGAGCCGGATCTTCGGCAGGGACGATGACGGCCGCCGGATCAACCGCAGGGGCCCCGTCGGCTCAACAGGAAATGCCGCATCCGCAGCCTCGCCCACCGACACGGCCGCACCGCAACCCGCCATTGATTCCGACCCCGTGGTCCGCCCCACCGGCAAGACGATGCTGCTGGCCTACGCCGTCGTCGGGGTTTCCGGCCTGCTGATGAACTTCATCGGCACCAAGACCTTCGCCCCCTCCGACATCCTGGGCATGGCCATCCTGCTGGTCCTCACGGCCGCCTCGTTCCGCCTGGCCAAACTGGTGCCCTCCATACCCTCCAGCGTCTGGGTCCTCGGGATAGCCACCGTTCTCTCGGCAACCTTCCTGCCTAGCTCCAGCCTCATCGCCGGTCTCACCGGCCACTTGGACGTCATCCTCCTGGGCGTACCCACCCTGGGCCTGATCGGCCTCACCGTCGGCCGCGACATCCCAGCCCTGAAATCACTGAGCTGGCGAGTGGTCATCGTCGCACTCATCACCTACACCGCATCGTTCATCGCCGCCGCAGCCTTGGGGCAAACGGTCCTCCACCTCTAACTGCCGGGTGCTTCGTTCGCCCGGCGCCCAGATGGCCGGCAGGCCTACCGAAGCCCGTGGGAAAGCGGCAGGCGCATCCGTCCCTGGCACCGAGGGACGGATGCGCCTGCCGCATTCCCGGAGCGCGGCGGCGGATCGGCGGTCTTAGACTTGCTTACGTGACTTCCACCTTCAAGATCCGCCCCGCCCGCACCTCCGACGTCCCCGCGATCAAGGCCCTGGTGGCACCGCTGGCCGAGCAGCGGATCCTGATGGCCAAGGAGACAGTGGCCTATTT
Organism: Pseudarthrobacter sp. P1; assembly: GCF_050156935.1. Taxonomy (NCBI): domain Bacteria; kingdom Bacillati; phylum Actinomycetota; class Actinomycetes; order Micrococcales; family Micrococcaceae; genus Pseudarthrobacter; species Pseudarthrobacter sp. P1. The sequence continues at coordinate 3,237,594 of NZ_CP189584.1, forward strand.
CGAGGGGATCCAGGAGCTCCGCGTGGCCGAGGCCGATGGCGAGGTGATCGGCTGCGGCGCCCTGCACGTGATGTGGGAGGACCTGGCCGAAATCCGCACCCTGGCCAGTGCGGAGAGCTGGCGCGGCAAGGGCGTGGGGCACGCGCTGGTGGAATGGCTGCTGGACGAGGCCCGTGCCCTGGGCGTGGAACGGGTCTTCTGCCTGACCTTTGAGGTGGGCTTCTTCACCCGGCACGGCTTTGAGGTCATGGCGGACCAGTCGGCCGTGGACCCGTCCGTGTACTCCGAGCTGCTGCGCTCCCACGACGAGGGTGTGGCCGAGTTCCTGGACCTGGCGCGGGTCAAACCCAACACGCTGGGCAACACGCGGATGATCTGCCGGCTGTGACGGAGCACGGGCCGGCCGGGGAGGCGTGCCGTCCACGACGACGGCGACGAAGCCACGCCCCAGCTGAGCCGCCACGGTGCACTCTACCCAACGCTGGGGCCGCCCGGTAGGGTTCAGATTGTGGCAACCGTCGGCTCCCGCCGATCCTCCACGGCCAGTCCACGCCACGTCGTTCAGGAGTGTTGAAATGAAGAAACTGATCAATGATCCGCGTGCAGTCGTCGATGAATCGGTGGAGGGTTTCGGGCTGGCCCATGCCGATCTGGTGCGGGTCAACCCGGACCCCATGTTCATCACCCGCAAGGAGGCCCCGGAACCCGGCAAGGTGGGCCTGGTCTCCGGTGGCGGCAGCGGCCACGAGCCCCTGCACGCCGGCTATGTGGGGCTGGGCATGCTGACGGCCGCCGTCCCGGGAGCGGTGTTTACCTCCCCCACCCCCGACCAGATCATTCCGGCCACGCTGGCCGCCAATTCCGGCGCCGGTGTGGTGCACATTGTGAAGAACTACACCGGCGATGTGCTCAATTTTGAGACGGCCGCCGAGATGGCCCAGGCCGAGGGCGTTGAGGTCCGCACCGTGCTGGTGAACGACGACGTCGCCGTGGAGGACTCGCTGTACACGGCCGGCCGGCGCGGCGTGGGCGGTACGGTGTTGGTGGAGAAGATTGCCGGCGCCGCCGCCGAACGCGGGGATGGCCTCGACGCCGTCGCGGCCATTGGCCAACGGGTGAATGACAATGTGCGCACCATGGGTGTGGCCCTGTCCGCCTGCACCGTGCCGCATGCCGGGGTGCCCAGCTTTGACCTCGCCGAGGACGAGATCGAGATCGGCATCGGCATCCACGGCGAGCCGGGCCGGCACCGCATCCCGATGGAAAACGCCGACGGCATCACGGACCGGCTGCTCGAACCCATCCTGGCTGACCTGAAGCTGGCCGCCGGGGACAAGGTGCTGCTGTTCGTCAATGGCATGGGCGGCACCCCGCAGAGCGAGCTGTACATCGTCTACCGGCGCGCGCGGGCGATCCTCGCCGACGCCGGGGCCACCGTGGAGCGCTCGCTGGTGGGCAACTACATCACCGCCTTGGAAATGCAGGGCTGCTCCGTTTCCGTGCTGCGCCTGGACGAGGAGATGACAGCGCTCTGGGATGCCCCCGTCCATACGGCGGCCCTGCGGTGGGGAGTCTAGGGTGGCAGCGCCCCTGGACGTCGCCTGGGCCATCGCCTGGCTGCGGCTCAGCGCCGCCGTCGTGGCGGAAAACCGGATGGCCCTGATTGAACTGGACAGGGCCATCGGCGACGGCGACCACGGCGAGAACCTGGACCGCGGCTTCTCGGCCATCGTGGCCAAGCTGGACGAGGAATCGCCCGCGACGCCCGGGGCGGCGTTGAAGATGGCGGCCATGACGCTGATGTCCAAGGTGGGCGGCGCCGCCGGTCCACTGTACGGCACGGCATTCCTGCGCGCCGCGACGGCGGTGGGGGAGTCCGCCACGCTCGATCCGGCCGCGCTGGCCGGTGCCCTGGCGGCTGCGCGCGATGGCGTGGTGGCCCGCGGCAAGGCCGAGTCCGGGGACAAGACCATGGTGGATGCCTGGACGCCCGCGGTGGATGCCGCGGCCAGCGCCGCAGCGGCGGGAGCGGACGGCGCCGCCGTGCTGGAGGCCGCCGCCGTGGCAGCCGAGGCCGGGGCCGTGGCCACCGATCCGCTGACTGCCCGCAAGGGCCGCGCCAGCTACCTGGGCGAACGAAGCGCCGGACACCGCGATCCCGGGGCCGCCTCTTCGGCCCTGATCCTGCGCGCCGCGGCCCGCGCCGCCGCCGGGGAGGCCGCATGAGGGTGGGGCTGGTGATCGTCTCGCACAGTGCCAAGCTGGCGGAGGGAGTGGTGGAGCTGGCGGCCCAGATGGCCCCGGACGTCACCCTGCTGGCCGCCGGCGGCATGGACGACGACGGCGCAGGGCCGGGCATCGGCACGTCCCTGGCCAAGGTGATGGACGCCCTGGGCGGGGCCGACTCCGGTGCGGGGGTGCTGGTGCTGGCAGATCTGGGCTCGGCGGTGATGACGGCCGAATCCGCGCTGGAGTTCCTGGGCAGCCAGGAGACGATGCTGCTGGCCCATGCCCCACTCGTGGAGGGTGCCGTGGCGGCCGCCGTCGCGGCCCAGTCGGGTGCCGATCTGGCGGTGGTGCAGAAGGCCGCCGAGACCGCATTCATCCCGGTCGATGGCCCCGTGCCCGGCACCGCAACGGGCGGAGCGACATCAGGCGGCCGGACGCCCGGCGCGGCATCCGGCATCACCGGGGACCCGGCATTGGGCGGTTCCGTGGACGGCACCGCATCCGGCGCCGTCACCGCCGAGCTGGTCCTGATCAATCCCATGGGCCTGCACGCCCGGCCCGCGGCCGCCCTGGCGGGAGCGCTGGGCGCCATGGACGTCGACGTCGAGATCAACGGCGTGGATGGCCAGTCCGTGATGATGCTGATGACGCTCGGTGCCGGCGAGGGCACCACGCTCTCCGTCCGGGCCACCGGCCCCGATGCCGCCAAGGCCGTGGACCTGGTCCGCACGGAAGTCGAGAACGGTTTCGGCGAGCTCTGACCCCAACTGAGTAGCAGTTGTTGTTCCCCAGCCGCTCCCAGAGCTCGCAAGCTCGCTCCGGGCCCCTCGCGGCCGTGGGCCCCCATGGAGCCAACTGCTACTCAGTTGGGCAGGTGGAGGCCGGTTTCGGAATGTTGGGCCAATCCGTCGGTGAGCAGGCCGGCGATGGCGCGGTCCAGCTGGCCGGGATCGGTGTTCAGCGCGTGCAGGCGCTCCAGCTGCACCCGGACGGGGCCCCGGTGCGCGGGGTCCAGGCCGGGCTCTGCCTCGACGGCGAGATCGGCCGCGGGTGCCAGGAACAGGTCCAGGTGCACCGGCTGCTCGGCTGCGCGCAGTACGGCCATGACAGCACCGCGCACCTGCCGGTCCGTCCCGGCCCACGGCTGCCCCTTGGGGATGTAGTCCGGCTCCGGCTGGCCCGCGGCAATCCACGCGCATTCGTCCTGGACCGGGCACAGGCCGCATTTGGGCGTCCGGGCCGTGCAGACCAGCGCGCCGAGCTCCATGACGCCCGCGTTCCAGAGCACCGATTCGCCCGGATCCGCCGGCAGCAGGCTGGCCGAGAGTGCCATCTCCGCCGCGGTGAGCGAGGGGGAGGGCAGCGCCTTGCCGGAGACCAGCCGGGCGTGGACGCGGCGGATGTTGGTGTCCACCACGTTTTCGCGCCGGCCAAAGGCAAAGGCGGCGACGGCGGCCGCCGTGTAGCTGCCGACGCCGGGCAGCGTCAGCAAGGCCTCGTACGTGCCGGGCACCTCCCCGCCAAAGGATTCCACCATGGCGCCGGCCGCCGCATGCAGGCGCAGCGCCCGGCGCGGGTAGCCCAGCCGGCCCCACGCGCGCACCACCTCGCCGCTGGGCTCGGCCGCCAAGGCGCCGGGCGTGGGCCAGCGGCGCATCCACTCCTCCCAGACCGGCTGCACGCGCACCACGGGAGTCTGCTGGAGCATGATCTCGCTGACCAGCACGCCCCAGGGGGAGCGGCCGCCGCGCCACGGGAGATCGCGGGCATTGGCGGCAAACCAGGTCTCGATGGCACTGTGCACTGAAGAAAATCCTTGGGCTGGAGCGGGTTGTGACCCGTTCAACTCTAGTGCGCCGGCGGCCCGGGCGGCGTGCCGGGGCCGCGAGTGCGCGCGGCAGTCGATACGCTGGACTGATGGGCAAGCAGGCAGATTCCGACGGCGGCAACAAGCGCCGCAGTGCCGCGCCCGCACCCCGGCAGGGAACGGCGGGCCGCACCGCGGGCAAGACCGCGGGCACACCGGCCGGCAGGGCCGGAGCCAAGTCCGCCACGGGCAGGGCCCCGTCCCGCGCGGCGGCCCCGAAAGCCGCCCCGAAGCCCGCACCTCGGTCCGCAGCGCGGACAGGGGCCGGAGCCAAGGCCGCCGCCAAAACTGCGCCCAGGACCACTGCGCGTGCGGGGACCGGTGTGCCACGCCCGGCTGCCCAGCGCCCTGCGGCCACCCGGCGCCCGCCGGGCCAGGCCTCCGTACGCACGCTCACCTCCACGTCCACGGCGCGGAAGGGCCCGCGCCCGGTGTCGAAGGCCATCTACCGGCGGCGCCGGCTGGTGTTGGGGATCTTCGCACTGCTGGTGGTCGGCGCCTTGGGGGCTGCGGGGATGACTCTGACCAGCACCTTCATGGAGGCCTCCGCGCTCCGGGACCCGCTGCCCTCGGCCGGGCCGTCGTCGTCCTCCGGCGCCTCCGATGCGGCCAGCCCGAAGGCCTCCGCGGCCGTGGTGCCCCCCACCTCGGCCCCGGCCGGCTGCAACCAGTCCCTGGTGACGGTGTCGGCATCACTGGACAAGGCTTCATATGCGCCGGAGGAACTGCCGGTCATGAGCCTGAAGGTCACCAACGGCGGCACTGTTGCCTGCGATGTCAATGTCGGCACCAGCCAGATGGACTACGTCCTCACCAGCGGCAATGACAGGATCTTCTCCTCCAGGGATTGCCAGGAGGGCGGCACCGATCTGGTCAAGTCGATCGCTCCCGGCGCCTCGGAGACGGCCAATTTCACCTGGCAGCGCAAGCGGTCGGCACCCGGCTGCGGGCACATCGACGCGGTTCCTGGCGGTGGCGGGGCGTACTACGTGCTCAAGGTGTCGCTGGGTTCGCGCACCAGCGCCGAGGCCCCCTTCCAACTCCAGTAGGACCCGGCCCCGGTCCGGCCGGCTCCAGCAGGGCCTGCCGGTCCTAGGGTGTGTCTCCTAATCAGTGGTTTTGCGGTTTGGCATGATTGATGGGTGCCTTCTCGCTATTCCGTGTTGTCCGATGCCCAGTGGGAGTCCATTGCCCCGTTGATGCCCGATTCGTCGGGGAAACCGGGCCGACCCTTCAACGACCACCGGCTGATGACCGAGGGCATCATCTACCGCTACCGGGCAGGGATCCCATGGCGTGATCTCCCTGCCTATTTCGGGTCGTGGAAGACCGTGTGGAAGCACCACCGCCGCAACGCCGCCAACGGGACCTGGGACAAGGTCCTGGCGGCGTTGCTGACCCGCGCGGACACGGCCGGGCTGATCAACTGGGAGGTCTCGATCGACTCCACGGTCAACCGTGCCCACCAGCACGGCACGAACCTGCCCCGCCACACAGGGGGACCTGTCGAATTACAGGAATCTGCTCGACGAGCCTGAGGACCATGCCATCGGCCGGTCCCGCGGCGGGCTGACCACCAAGATCCACGCCCTGGTGGATGGCAACATGCGTCCCCTGGTCCTGCTGCTGGGGCCGGGCCAGGGCGGGGACTCGCCGATGTTTGAGAACCTCATGGAGGCCCTGAAGGTAGAAAGGCCCGGTCCCGGCCGGGCCCGCACCCGCCCGGACCGGGCCATGGCCGACAAGGCCTATTCCTCCAAAGCAATCCGGGCGTACCTGCGCGGGCGGGGCATCGAGTGCGTTATCCCGGAAAAGGACGACCAGAAGGCCAACCGGAAACGCAAGGGCTCCGCCGGGGGACGCCCCGTCAGATACGACAGGGACGCCTACAAACGGCGCAATGTGGTCGAGCGCAGCTTCAACACCCTCAAGCAATGGCGGTCCCTGGCCACCCGCTACGACAAACTGGCCCTCACCTACCGCTCAGCGGCCGTCCTGCACGCCGTCGTCATCTGGAGCGCCGCATTGGGAGACACGCCCTAGAGGAAGCGGTCCAGCAGGCTCGCCTCGGCAATGCGGGACAGGCCCTCGCGGACGTTGCGGGCGCGCTGGTCTCCGATGCCGTCGACCACCATGAGCTCGTCGATGGTGGCGGCCATCAGGTTCTGCAGCCCGCCAAAGTGGTCCACCAGGCGGTCGGCCACCGAGCGCGGCACGGCCTTCAGGCCGGAGACCAGGCGGTAGCCGCGCGGCTGGATGATGTTGTCCAGTGCATCGGTTCCGGTGGACAGGCCCACAATGGTGGCAATCTTGTTCAGATCGATCAGGTCGGCCGGGCCAATGTCCTGCAGGGCCGCGACGGCCGCGTCAATGTCCGCATCGGTGGTGGAGGCGGAGTAGTCCCGGATGACCATGTCGGAGCCGGGGCCGCGGCCTGCGGTGAGCTCGTCCAGCTGGAGGGACAGCAGGCGGCCGTCGACGCCGAGTTCGAGGACATACTGGGCGATTTCCTCGGAGATGCGGCGCACCATTTCGTGGCGCTGCAGCGTGACGGCGACGTCGCGCACGCTCACCATGGCCTCGATCTCCAGTGCGGAGAGCGAGCTGGTGACCTGGTCCAGCCGGGAGCGGTAACGCTCCAGCGTGGCCAGGGCCTGGTTGGCGCGGGCCAGCACCTTTTCCGAGCCCTCCAGGACGTAGCGGATGCCGTTCACATAGAGGGCAATGATCTGCATGGACTGGCTGACCGAGACCACCGGGACACCGGTTTGGATGGCCACGCGCTCGGCCGTGCGGTGCCGCGTGCCGGATTCCTGGGTCTCGATGCTGGGGTCCGGGACCAGTTGGACGGCGGCACGCAAGATGCGGCTGGCCTCCTTGTCGCAGACAATGGCCCCGTCCATCTTGGCCAGCTCGCGCAACCGGGTGGGGGCGAAGTCGATGCCGATCTCGAAACCGCCCGAACACAGCTGCTCCACGGTCTTGTCCGAGCCCAGCACGATGAGGGCGCCGGTGCGGCCGCGCAGGATCCGTTCCAATCCGTCGCGCAGCGGAGTGCCGGGTGCGACACGGGCCAGGGTAGCCTTCAAGGCTTCTTCGGGGCTCCGAGCCATGGGGGCCAATCCTTCCGCCGTGCGCGCGGAGGCTCCGCGTGGGTCACTAGCCCAATAATAGTGGGCTGGCGGAGCCGATCCGCCCGTTTTAGGGCCTATTTGGCACCGCAGGGGCTATTTTGCTCCACCAAAGAGCAGATCCATGGCCTCGGTGAGGTGGTGGACCTCCCGGACGGAGAAATTTGGCGGGATTGTGCCGGGACCCTGCGGGCTGGCCGGGACGATGGCATGGGTGAATCCGAGGCGGTGGGCCTCGTGGATGCGCTGGGTGATGCCGGGCACCGGACGGACCTCCCCGGCCAGGCCCACCTCGCCGAAGGCCACCATGCGGGCCGGCAGCGCGATGCGCGATTTCGAGGAGGCCAGGGCGAGCGAGATGGCCAAATCCATGGCGGGTTCGGTGAGCTTCACCCCGCCCACGGTGGCCACGTAGCTGTCGTCCATGTGCAGCTGGGCGCCGGCACGCTGCTGGAGCACGGCCAGCAGCATCGAGACGCGGGCGGCATCGAGTCCGCTGGTGGCCCGGCGCGGCTGGGAGTTGTTGGTCGCGGCCAGCAGGGACTGGACCTCGGCCAGCAAGGGCCGGCGCCCCTCCAACGTCACGGTGATGCAGGTGCCGGAGACGGGATCCTTGGTGCGCGAGACAAACAGGCCGCTGGGATCTGCCAGCCCGGTGATGCCGACGTCGGTCAGGTCAAAGCAGCCCACCTCGTCCGTGGGCCCATACCGGTTCTTCACGGCCCGGACCAGGCGCAGGCGTGAATGCCGCTCACCCTCGAACTGGCAGACCACATCCACCAGGTGCTCCAGCAGCCGTGGTCCGGCGATGGAGCCGTCCTTGGTCACGTGGCCCACCAACAGGGTGGTCATGTTCATCCGCTTCGCTGCGGCAATCAGCGACGCCGCCACCTCGCGGACCTGGGACACGCCGCCGGCGCTGCCGTCCACGACGGCGCTGCTGAGCGTCTGGACGGAGTCGACAATGAGCAGTTTGGGCGAGAGCACCTCGACCTGGCCCAGGGCGGCGCCCAGGTCGGTCTCCGCCGTCAGGTACAAGGTGTCGGCCACGGCGCCGATCCGGTCCGCGCGCAGCTTCACCTGCGCCGCGGATTCCTCGCCGGTCACGTAGAGCACGTCCCGGGGGCCGGCGCCGCCGTCGTGCCTGGCGAACTTGGCCGCGACATCGAGCAGCAGCGTGGACTTGCCCACGCCGGGCTCGCCGGCCAGCAGGATCACGGCCCCGGGCACCACGCCACCGCCGAGCACGCGGTCCAGCTCGGAGACGCCGGTGGGCAGGTACGCGGCGGTGCTGGCATCGACGTCGCCGATCCGGCGCGCGGGCTCGGACACCGCAGTGGCGGCAGTGGTCCTGGCCACGGTGGCGCCGGATTCCTCCACGCTGCCCCAGGCCTGGCACTCGCCGCAGCGGCCCACCCACTTCACAGTGCTCCAGCCGCATTCGGCGCATTTGTAGTTCGCGCCGCTGGTCCGTCCGGTCCGGGAAGTCTTGGTTGCCATGCTGCAAGCGTATCGGCGGCCACCGACACGCCCACGGCGGCGAGGGGCCCGTTGTGAGCTTGCGAATCCGGGGAGCGGGTGGGTGGGCCCACGCCCGCGAGGGGCCCGTTGTGAGCTTGCGAATCCGGGGAGCGGGTGGGTGGGCCCACGCCCGCGAGGGGCCCGTTGTGAGCTTGCGAATCCGGGGAGCGGGTGGGTGGGCCCACGCCCGCGAGGGGCCCGTTGTGAGCTTGCGAATCCGGGGAGCGGGTGGGTGGGCCCACGCCCGCGAGGGGCCCGTTGTGAGCTTGCGAACAACGGGAGCGGGTGGGGACTACACCGTGGGCAGCAGGGCGCGCGCCTCGGCGGGATCGGTGCCGGCGGCCTCCATCAGGTCCACCAGTAGCGGGCGCAGCAGCATCACCACCGTCTCGCCCTCGGTGCGCACAATGCCCATCGAGCTCGGGTGCAGCTGGATGGCCACCGCGGCCAGCGCCCGCCGGACGGCCAGGAAATGGACGCTCCCGGGCCCCACCCGGGGATCGGAGACCACCGCGGCCAGCTGCTCGACGGCGTCGGCGGCCTCGCCCAGGACCTCGCTGATGGCGGCCGTGCCGGCGTCGGAAAGCGCCGAATTGTTGATGGCGCTGGTCAGCCGGCGGGCAAAGACGCGGCTGGAGCGCAGCGCGAGGTCCACCGCCTCCAGGGTGTCCGCCAGCGTCCCCACTTCGGAGCGGTGGCGGCGGTAGACCGGGGAGAGGTTGGCGATTTCGGTGGAGCCGCGCAGGGTGCTGCGCATCTGGTCCACCAGCGGCTGGGCTCCGCGGGCCCGGACCAGCGCATGCCAGGCCACCGTGGCATCGCTGTAGGACAGGGCGCTGGCGCATTCGCGCAGCACGGTGGCCAGCACCTGCAGCAGCTTGCGGAGATCGCTTTGGGGCTCGCGGCGCGGGTCCCGCGGCACCAGGAAGGTCACCGCCAGGGCAAAACAGCCCCCGACGACGGCGTCCAGGCTGCGGCCGAACGGCCCGCCGGCCGCCGGGGCCGGCAGGAGCACCACCAGCAGCGATTGCAGGGCCAGCTGGGTGGTGAAGATGACGCCGCTGTCCAGGAACCGGGCCAGCATGATGGAGCAGAACACCACCACGGCCGCCTGCCAGATGCCCGAGCCGAGCCAATGCAGCAGCAGGTCCCCGACGGCGATGCCCAGCGTGCAGCCCAGGCCCACCTCCAGCACCCGGCGAAGCCGCGGCTCGCGCGAAAATCCGAGGGCAATCAGGGCGGAGGTGGCGGCGAACAGCGGGCCCACATGGCCCAGTACATGTTCGGCAACGAAATAGGCACCCACCGCGCACACCGTCATCTGGATGGCGGGGACAACACTCATGGCGCTGCGCCGCAGGCCCAGCCGGGCGCGGGTGGTGATGAACCGTGCGGGGGCGGTGGCGCCGCTGATCCTAGCCATGCGCCCAGTCTATGTGCTGGCCATGACAGGTCAGCAAAGTACAACCGATGCCAAGAATCCTGTCTCCGTTAACCTCTCGTTCACCTTTAACGGCCAGTCCCTTCACCTTGGCTTCCTATCGTCGAAGAGGTTGATAGTGCGCCCTTGCCGGGCGTGGACTTGCCGGGCGCGGCGTTGGACCGCTAAGGCACACACATTCTTAGATATTCCCTGAAAGGGGCACCCTCGTGAAGGCTCTCCACATTGGCCGCGCCGCGGCTGTTGTCACCGTCGCTGCACTGGCACTGACCGCCTGCGGCACGGACAACGCCGTCAACTCCGGTTCCACCGCCGGCGCAACCACCTCCGCAGGCGTGCCGGTCACCGGCACCTTGACCGGCACGGGCGCCAGCTCCGTCTCGGCTGCGATGGACGCCTGGAAGGCCGGCTTCGAGGGCGACAACTCCGGCGCCAAGGTCCAGTACTCCCCCGAGGGCTCCGGCGCCGGACGCAAGGCCATCGTGGCCGGTGCCGTCCAGTTCGCCGGCTCGGATGCCGCCATGAGCGACGACGAGATGGCCGCCGCCAAGGACAAGTGCGGCACCGCCGGCGCCATCAACGTCCCGTGGTACATTTCCCCGATCGCCGTGGCCTTCAACATCCCCGGTGTGAAGGACCTGAAGCTGGATGCGGCCACCGTCGCGAAGATCTTCCGCGGCGACATCAAGAACTGGAACGACGCCGCCATCGCCGCCCAGAACGCCGGCACCACCCTGCCGGACCTGGCGATCACGCCCGTGCACCGCTCGGACAACTCGGGCACCACCGACAACTTCACCGATTACCTGGCCACCGCCGCCGCCGATGTCTGGACCGACAAGAAGTCCGGCGACTGGCCCGCCGCCCTGGCCGGCGAGAACGCCAAGGGCACCTCCGGCGTCGTCAAGACCGTCACCGAGACCGCCGGCGCCGTGACCTACGCGGATGATTCAGCCGTCACCGATGCCATGGGCAAGGCCGAGCTGAAGGTGGGCGACAGCTACGTCAAGATCTCCGCCGACGCCGCCGCCAAGGCCGTCGACGCCGCCGCTCCGGTCGCCGGCCGCGGTGCCAACGACCTCGCCCTGAAGCTGGACCGCAAGACCACCGTGGCCGGCGCCTACCCCGCCGTCCTGGTCTCCTACGGCGTCTTCTGCACCACCTACAAGGACCAGGCCACGGTTGACCTGGTCAAGGCGTTCGGCACCTTCGTCGTCGGCGACGCCGGCCAGAAGGCCGCCGCCGCCGCCGCCAAGAGCGCCCCGCTCTCCGCCGCCCTGGCCACCAAGGCCAAGGCAGCCATCGCGTCCATCGCGGTCGCCAAGTAGCCAGCGCATTGCAGCTGTCCCCGGCATCGGTTCCGGTGCCGGGGACAGCTGGACACAGGCACGGCCGTCCACGCGAATGACCAGCATGAGAACCACCAGCCACGAAGGAATCTAGAGTGTCCACCAACTCGCTGCGAAGCACCACCGGGGTGGGGCGTACCGGGGACAAGGTTTTCTCGGGGGCCGCCATGGCCGCCGGAATCCTGATCCTCGTGGTCCTGTTCAGTGTTGCCATCTTCCTGCTGGTCCAAGCCCTGCCAACGTTTAGTGCCAAGCCTGCGGATCTGACCGGGGGCAAGGGTTTCTTCTCCTACATCCTCCCGATTGTCATCGGCACCCTGATCGCGGCAGCCATCGCCCTGGTCATTGCCACGCCCATCGGAATCGGCGTCGCCCTCTTCATCTCGCACTACGCCCCCCGCCGCCTCGCGCAGGGGCTCGGATACGTCGTCGACCTGCTGGCGGCCATCCCCTCCGTGGTCTACGGCGCCTGGGGTGCCAGCTTCCTGGCCTCCCAGCTCAAGGAACCGTACGCTTGGCTGGCGGAGAACCTGGGCTGGATCCCGATCTTCGCCGGGCCCGCCTCCGGCACCGCCAAGACCATGCTCACCGCCGGCATCGTGCTGGCCGTGATGGTCCTGCCCATCATCACCTCGCTCACCCGCGAAATCTTCCTGCAGGCCCCCAAGCTCCACGAGGAGGCCGCGCTGGCCCTGGGCGCCACGCGCTGGGAAATGGTCAAGATGGCCGTGCTGCCCTTCGCCCGCCCGGGCATCATCAGCGCCGTCATGCTGGGCCTGGGCCGCGCCCTGGGCGAGACCATGGCCGTGGCCCTGGTGCTCTCCTCCGGCCCGCTGATCGCCTCGCTGATCACCTCCGGCAACCAGACGGTGGCAGCGGAAATCGCACTGAACTTCCCCGAGGCGTTCGGGCTGCGGCTCAATGAACTCATCGCCGCCGGCCTGGTCCTGTTCCTCATCACCCTGGCCGTGAACATGGTCGCCCGCTGGATCATCAGCCGCCACAAGGAATTTTCGGGAGCCAACTGATGTCCCTCGCCACCATGACTGCGCGCAAGCGCTCCGCCCTGACCCGCGGCCAGCTGCCCAAATACATCCCGTACGCCATCGCCGGTGCCGCCATCATCGTGGCCGCAGCGCTGATGTCCGTGATCGGATTCAACGCCTTCGGCTGGGGAGTGCTCTCCGCCGTCCTGTTCGCCGCCGGCTGGGTGGCCACCACGGCCGCCGTCGAGGGCGTCCGCAAGGCCAAGGACCGGCTCGCCACCTCGCTGGTGGTGGGCGCCTTTCTGGTGGCACTGATGCCGCTGGTCTCCGTCATCTGGACCGTGCTGGTCAACGGCATCCCCGGGCTGGTGGAGCCCGGCTTCCTGGGCACCTCCATGAAGGGCGTCACGGGCGTCCAAGACAACGCCAGCGTGGCCAACGGCACCCCGGTGCTGGGCGGCGCCTACCACGCCCTCATGGGTTCAGTGCTGATCACCCTGTGGGCCACGCTGATCTCCGTGCCGATCGGCCTGCTGACCTCCATCTACCTGGTGGAGTACGGCCAGGGGAACCGCCTTTCCAAGGCCATCACGTTCTTTGTGGACGTCATGACGGGCATCCCCTCCATCGTGGCCGGCCTGTTCGCCGCGGCCTTCTTCGGCCTGGTCATTGCGCCGGGCACCAAGACCGGCATGGTGGCCGCCGTCGCGCTCTCCGTGCTGATGATCCCCGTGGTGGTCCGCTCCTCCGAGGAAATGCTCAAGATCGTCCCCAACGAGCTCCGCGAGGCCGCCTACGCCCTGGGTGTGCGCAAGTGGCGCACCATCGTCAAGGTGGTCATCCCGACGGCGATCTCCGGCATTGCCTCCGGCGTCACGCTGGCCATCGCCCGCGTGATCGGCGAGACCGCCCCGCTGCTGGTCACCGCCGGCTTCGCGACGTCGATCAACACCAACGTGTTCTCCGGCTGGATGGCCTCGCTGCCGACGTACATCTACACGCAGATCATGTCGCCCACCTCGCCGTCCAACCCGGACCCGTCCACCCAGCGCGCCTGGGCCGCGGCCCTGCTACTGATCCTGCTGGTGATGGCTCTGAACCTGGGCGCACGCCTGGTGGCCCGCATCTTCTCGCCCAAGACCGGCCGCTGACCCTCTCTCCTTCGCATTACAAGAACGGAAACCCTCCCCATGTCTAAGCGCATCGACGTCACGGACCTCAACGTCTACTACAGCAAGTTCCTGGCTGTGGAGGGCGTCAACATCAACATCGAGGCCAAGTCCGTGACGGCCTTCATCGGCCCGTCCGGCTGCGGCAAGTCCACCTTCCTGCGCACGCTCAACCGCATGCACGAGGTCATTCCGGGCGCCCGCGTGGAGGGCGAGGTGCTCCTGGACGGGGACAACCTCTACGGCGACGGCGTGGACCCGGTGACGGTGCGCAGCCAGATCGGCATGGTCTTCCAGCGCCCGAACCCGTTCCCCACCATGTCCATCCGGGACAATGTGCTGGCCGGCGTGAAGCTGAACAACCGGCGGATGTCCAGGTCCGACGCCGACGCGCTGGTGGAGAAGTCGCTGCAGGGCGCCAACCTGTGGAACGAGGTCAAGGACCGCCTCGAGAAGCCCGGCTCCGGTCTGTCCGGCGGCCAGCAGCAGCGTCTGTGCATTGCGCGCGCCATCGCCGTCCAGCCCGAGGTGATCCTGATGGACGAGCCCTGCTCCGCCCTGGACCCGATCTCCACGCTGGCCATCGAGGACCTGATCAACGAGCTCAAGGACCAGTACACAGTGGTGATCGTGACCCACAATATGCAGCAGGCGGCCCGCGTCTCGGACAAGACGGCGTTCTTCAACATCGCCGGCACCGGCAAGCCCGGCAAGCTGATCGAGTTCGCCGACACCACCACCATCTTCAACAACCCCACCGAGAAGTCCACCGAGGACTACGTCTCCGGCCGCTTCGGGTAGGCCAGGCGCTCCCAACACCCAACTGGGGCGCAGCAACTGCTGGAAATCTACGGATTTCCAGCAGTTGCTGCGCCCCAGTTGTTGGAGGACGACGACGGCGGCCGGCTGGGAGCGGGTTGGCTCCGACCCTGGCCGGGTGGGTCAGATGGCCGGGGAAATGGCCAGGTAGAGGATGGCGCCCAGCAGCGCCGTCGCCACAGGGGTCATGACCCAGGCGCCCAGAATGCGCAGCATCAGCGGGGTGTTGGTGACGGTGAAACGCTGGTTCAGCCCTGATCCCACGATCGAGGACGTCACGGTGTGCGTGGTGGACAGCGGCAGATGCAGCGCGATGGCCCCAATGAAGAGCAGCACCGAGCTGACCAGCTGGGCCACCAGGCCCCGCATCGGATCGACCCGGGCCAGCCGGGACCCCAGCGTGTACGAGATCCGCCACCCGCCGGCCAGCGTGCCGGCACCCAGGAAGACGGCGGTGAAGACCGGCACCCAGCCGGGCACGGCGCCGGTTCCGCCCGCCAGCCCGGCCGCGGCCAGCGCCAGCAGCACCACCGCCGCCGTGCGGGCTCCGTCCTGCAGTCCGTGGCCGAATGCAACCGCGGCCGCGGCCACCGACTGGAGCCGGCGCACACGCAGGTTGACGTAGTTGGGCTGCGAGTAGCGCACGGCCCAGACGGCGGGATAGACCGTCACGAAGGACAGTGCGAAGGCTATCACTGGCGAGATCAGCAGCGGCAGGACCACCAGGGCCAGAACCGTGCCGTCCATGCCCTGCAGCGGCGTCTCGCCCACCAACGTTGAGGCCAGGGAGGCTCCGGCCAGCGAGCCGATCAAGGCGTGCGTGGACGAGGACGGGTAGCCGCGCCACCACTGGTACACGCCCCACAGGCAGGCGCTCGCGAGGCTGGCCGTGAGCAGGCCCAGGCCGTCCTCG
This sequence comes from Pseudarthrobacter sp. P1, assembly GCF_050156935.1. Taxonomy (NCBI): domain Bacteria; kingdom Bacillati; phylum Actinomycetota; class Actinomycetes; order Micrococcales; family Micrococcaceae; genus Pseudarthrobacter; species Pseudarthrobacter sp. P1. The sequence goes on from NZ_CP189584.1 coordinate 3,253,019, forward strand.
CCGCTGGGCAGGCTCACCAGGCGCTCACGCATGGCCGCGGCAAACCCCACGCTGAGCAGGGCGCCCAGCACGTTGAACAGGCCCGCCAGCAGCACCGCCACTGTGGGCGTCAGGGCCCGGGTGCGCACGGCAACGGCGACGGCGGTGGAGACGTCGCGGAAGCCGTTGAGGAAGGCGAACGCGGCGGCCAGGACCAGCGCCAGCACCAGGAAGACGGTGGTCAAATCATGATTCCTTGACGATGATGCTGCCCACCTCGGTGGCGACGTGCCGGAAGGCCACCGACGCACCCACCAGGGCATCGGCCAGCACCCGGTACTTGCTGTAGGCGGCCGGGGTGAGGTCGCGCAGCAGCTCGCTGTCAAAGACGCGGTGGCTGCGTTGGGCCCGCTTGGACAGGCGCAGCACCTGGATCCAGAACTCCTCCAGCTCGTCCAGGTTGTCCAGCCGGCGCATGGCATCCGCCGTGAGCTCGGCCTGGCGGGTGAGGATCTCCAACTGGTCCGAGGCCCGCGCGGGGATCCTGTCGAGCTGGTGCAAGGTGATGAGCTCGGCGGCACCGGTGATGGCCTCGCTGGCCTCGTTGAGCCGGCGGCCCAAGGTGAAGAGGTCCTCGCGGGGGAGCGGGTTCACAAAACTCGTGCGCATATTCGTCAGCAGGGCCGTGAACTGCTCCGTGGAGGCGGCCTCGGAGGCGCGCACCTGCTCGGTGAGGGATTCAAAGTCCTTGGGCGCCGCACCCAGCAGCTCGGAGAGGAGGTGGGCGCCAGACACGGCCTCGGCGGCCATCTTGGCCAGGATCTCCAGACCGGCTTTTTCCTGTGGAAAGAGACGCAGTTTCACGCAGGGAGCCTTCCGGGCGCTGTGGTTACAGGCATAAAAGTGGTGTCGAACCGGGAGCGCCTCTCGGCGTTAGGCCGCTCAAAGCGGCTAAAAGATGGAGCCCGGGGGTTCCGCAGTTCGACACCACCTTCAGTGTTCTACTTTGCGTCTTTGATGTCAACAATGCCCCGGCATTGCGCGGAATTTGTGGCCTGCGCCACGCTTTCTAGTCCAGTTCGCCATTGCGCCAGGCGGCCGCAGCGCTCTCCAGATCCTCGGCCGTCTTGACCAGCTGGTGTGCATTGCGGGTCAGTTTCCCGGCATGGTTTTCATCCGCGTGCTCCCGGGCATCGGCCACCCGGGACTGGCCCAGGGCCACCACCCGGCAAAAGGCCGCGGAACGCTCCAGCGCGACGTCGAAATCGCCGTCGAACGCGCCCGAGAGGATGGCGTCGGCCATGGTGCGCAGCTCGTCCGCGCCGAGGGGTTCGGCCGCACCGGCCACGGCCTTGGACACCTGTGCGGTGTCCTGCCCCGCACGGAAGTAGACGCTCAGCCGCTCCGGGTCGTTCTGGGTGGCCGCACGCAGGGCGTAGAGCCGCCACAGGGCCCCCGGCAGCGACCGGGCCGGGCTTTCCGCCCACATCTCGGCAATTGCCTCCAGTCCCTGCTGGTCGGCCAGCTTCACCAGCCGTTTGGTCACGGCCGGATCATCGCTCTTGCGGCCCCGGTGCACCAGCGCCTGGGCGGCAAGGTGCGCCGCCTCGGACACGCGCGCCGGATCAGGACCGCCGGTAAAAGGCTCAAAGTCCACAGGTGCAAAAGGCAGTGGTTTGTGCGGCCTTGGGGCGCTGGAGCTGGCTGCTTGGTTCATGCATCGACACTACTCCTCCGCCCGGAACTGGTCGAGAATCCGGGCGTTTGGATGGCTTCGCGGGGATTGGGGGAGCGGGCACCGCGTGCGCTATTCTTGTTAGCGTCTGCACTGGGAACCTCGGTTCCGGACGCAGGCTGGTATGGGCCTTTAGCTCAGTTGGTAGAGCATCGGACTTTTAATCCGTGGGTCGTGGGTTCGAGCCCCACAGGGCCCACCAATGGATCCGGCCGGAACGCGCACAGCGTTCCGGCCGGATCTGTTTAAGCCCGGTCGCGTCCCCGGCGAATGGCCCCTTCGCCGGCGCCGCCGCCGGTGGCAAGATTATGTGCATGACTGCATCAGCTTCCCCCGCCCTTGCCCTGACCATCGCCGGCTCCGAGGCCACCGGCGGCGCAGGCGCCCAGGCCGATCTGAAGACCTTCCAGGAACTGGGCGTCTTCGGCATCGCCAACCTCACCTGCATCGTCTCCTTCGACCCGAAGAACAATTGGGGCCACCGGTTTGTCCCCGTGGACGCCCAGGTCATCGCCGACCAGCTGGAGGCGACGACGGCGGCCTACGGTGCCGCGTCCGGCGCACCCCGGGTGCTGGACACGGTGAAGATCGGCATGCTGGGCAGCCCGGCCACGATTTCCACGGTGGAGGCCGCGCTGTCGGGGGGCGGCTTCACGAATGTGGTGCTGGATCCGGTGCTGATCTGCAAGGGCCAGGAGCCCGGCCACGCGCTGGACACGGACCAGGCGCTGAAGACCCGGATCCTGCCGCTGGCCACCTTTGTCACGCCCAACCACTTTGAGGCCGAGTCGCTCTCCGGCCTGCAGATCAACACCTTGGCGGACCTGGTGGCCGCGGCGAAAAAGATCCACGAGATCAGCGGCGCCGCGGTGCTGGCCAAGGGCGGCGTGCGGCTGGCCGGCGCTGACGCCGTCGACGTCTTCTACGACGGCGAAACCTTGGAGGTGCTCAGTGCGCCCAAGGTGGGCGAGGTGGCCGTCTCCGGCGCCGGCTGCTCGCTGGCCGCCGCCGTCACCGCGGAGCTCGCCAAGGGTGCCACCGCGCTGGCGGCCGCCCGCACGGCCAAGGCTTTCGTCACCGAGGGCATCAAGAACCGGGTGCCCTCCGGTGCTCCGTTCACCGCGCTGTGGCAGGGCGGCGCGGGCGCCAACTAGCGCGCATTGTGGTGCGCGGGCCGTTGCCAGCGCGCCCCGTTGGTGCCACGATCAGAGGATGAGCGAGCAGCAGATGGGCGAGACGGCCGAGGGCTTCCACAATGATGTGACAATGCTGCGCAACGACGCCAGGCACCGGTATGAGCTGCATGTCGGATCGGCGCTGGCGTGCATCCTCCTCTTCAAGGAGCTGCCGGGCCACATCGATCTCATCCATACCGAGATCCAGCCGGGTTTTGAAGGCCACGGGCTGGGGAATGTGCTGGACCGCTACGCCCTGGACGACGTCGTCGCCTCCGGCAAGCGGATCATTCCGCACTGCCCGCACGTGGCCAAGTACATCCACGCGCATCCCGACGAGTACACCCAGTACACGGACTGGCCGGGGCAGGGCATGTGAGCACAGACCCCTCCGGCGAGACGGCGCTGGTCACCGGGGCAACGGCCGGCCTGGGCGCCGAGTTTGCCCAGCAGCTGGCCAAGGCCCGGATCAATCTGGTGCTGGTGGCCCGCGACGCCGCCCGGCTGCAGGCCAAGGCCGTGCGGCTGCGGCACGAGTTTGGCGTGGCGGTGGAGATCTTGCCCGCGGACCTGCTCACCGACGACGGCGTGGCCGCCGTCGTCGCGCGGCTCCAGGAGGGGGACGCCCCGGTGTCGGTGCTGGTGAACAATGCCGGGTTTGGGCTGGCCAAGCCCTTTGACGAGACCACGCCGGCCGAGGAGGCCGACCACCTCAAGATCCTGGTGGCCGTGCCGATGGCCCTGATGCAGGCGGCCCTGGGGCCCATGCTGGAGCGCGGCCGCGGGCAGATCATCAACGTCGCAAGCGTTGCGGGATTTGTGCCGCGCGGCAGCTATGGGGCCGCCAAGGCGTGGGTGGTCAGTTTCAGCCGCTGGGCCAATGCGGCCTACGGGCCCCGTGGCGTGGGCGTCACGGCCGTCTGCCCCGGATTCGTGCACACCGAATTCCACCAGCGGATGGGGGCGTCCACCGCCAACATCCCGTCGTGGATGTGGCTGGAACCCGAGCGCGTGGTCCGCGAAGGACTGGTCCATGCAGCGGCGGGGAAGGCCATTTCCATCCCGTCCCGCCGCTACGCCGCCCTGGTGCTGCTGAGCAGGTTTGTGCCCAGCCATTGGGCCGCCGCGGCCGCCAAGCGCGGCCGCCCGGCCTAGGCGCTGGTTCCGGCTCCGGCCAAGGCGGGGATGCCGCGGCCGGGAGTGGGCGGCTCGTAGCTGTCGTCAAACGGCATTTCGTCCATGTCCAGCAGCGGGTTCTCGTCCTGGGTGGCCACCAGCTCGCGGGCCTCGGCCATGGTGTCCACGCTGGGCATGGAGCCCGGCAGCGGCTTCTGGGCGGATTCCTTCAGGAAGTAGATCGCCACGGCTCCGATCGCGGAGGTCGCCATCAGGTAGTACGCCGGCATCATGTCGTTGCCGGAGATCCCGATCAGGCCCTGCACGATGAACGGCGTGGTGCCGCCAAAGATGGCCACGGAGAAGTTGTACGCGATGCCCATGCCACCGTAGCGGCTCGACGTCGGGAACAGCGCCGGCAGGGCGCTGGCCAGGTTGGCCACGTAGAAGGTGACGGGGAAGGCCACCAGGGCCAGCCCCAGCATGGTGGACCAGATTTCGCCGATGCCGATCAGGCTGAACGCCGGGATGGCCAGCACCACTGTGCTGATCGCGCCGATCCACAACACGGGGCGGCGGCCCACCCGGTCCGAGAGCTTGCCCGTCAGCGGAATGCAGACGGCCATGATCACCAGGACGGGGATGGTCAGCAGCGTTCCGTGCACCGGATCGTAGCCCTTGGACTCCGTCAGGTACGTGGGCATGTAGGAGGTCAGCGCGTAGCCCACGGTGTTGGCCGCGGCGGCCAGGATCATGGCCAGCAGGATCTGGCGCCAGTAGGCCTTCATGATGCCAATCGGGCCGCGCGAGGCGTCCGCGTCGGCGGCGGTGGCGTCCTTGGCGGAGGCCTCCTGTGCGTCCAGGGTTGCCTGGAACTGCGGGGATTCCTCGATCTTGGAGCGGAAGTACACCGCGATCAGGCCCAGCGGCCCGGCGATCAGGAACGGCAGGCGCCAGCCCCAGGCTTCCATGGCATCCTGGCCCAGCGTCAGTTGCAGCACCGAAACCAGTGCGGCACCGAGGGCGAAGCCGATGTAGCTGCCCATGTCCAGGAAGCTGGCAAAGTAGCCGCGCCGCTTGTCGGGCGCGTACTCGCTGACAAAGGTGGTGGCGCCGGCGTACTCGCCGCCGGTTGAGAAGCCCTGGACGAGCTTGAGCAGCACCAGCAGGGCAGCGGCCCAGATGCCGATCTGCGTGTAGCCGGGCAGCAGCCCGACGGCGAACGTGGACGCCGCCATGATCATCAAGGTGGCGGCCAGCACTTTTTGCCGGCCGATCTTATCGCCCAACCAGCCAAAGACCATGCCGCCCAGGGGGCGGGCCAGGAAGGTGGCGGCGAACGTTCCCAGGAGGAACAGTGTTTGGACCGCTGTGTCCGCCTCGGGGAGGAAGACCGGTCCCATTGTCGTGATTAGATAACCAAAAACTCCAACGTCATACCATTCCATGGTATTTCCAACGATGGTGCCGCCGAGTGCTTTCTTGAGCATCGGTTGGTTGACCACGTTTACATGGTCAACATCGAGCCTGCGGCGCTTGAGCCGTGGCATTCTGAGTGGATTTTGCTTGGACTTCGTGGGTCCAACGGTGTCCTGGACACCCGTCTGAGAGTAGGTTGTGCTTCGGTCTATGGGCATTTGTGCCACTCCTAAGGAGGTCATTTGCTTGCGACTTTTGGCTGCCCTGCTCCGGGCAGGCTATAAATCATATCAGAAAAATGAATGTCGTGCAAGATAAAGAAATGCCTCGGGATTGTCCGGAGAGAATGTTGGAATTGTTTGAGGCAAAAACAAACAAAAAGATCCGGCCGAATCCGGCCGGATCTTTTTGCGTTTTAAAGTGTGATTTAGGACATAAAGTTTATGCGTCGTGGTTGGTCTCCAGGATGCGTGCCAGGGTCTCCAGCGCCGCTTCGGCGCCGTCGCCGGCGGCCCGCAGGACCACCACGTCGCCGTGCGCCGCACCGAGACCCATCAGGGCCAGGATGCTGGCGGCGTCGAGTGCGTCCTCGGCGGGCTCGCCGGCCCGGGCAATGGTGACCTCCAGGGGCAGGTCGCCGGCGGCCTCGGCGAAGATGGCGGCGGGACGGGCGTGCAGGCCCACGGTGCTGGCGATGGTGGCGGTGCGTTCAATCATGGTGGCTCCAAAAGTGGTGGTGGGGTTGGGCAGGGTGGTGGCTAGAGGCCCAGCTCGGACAGCAGGGGCAGCTGCGCGCGGACGGCCGTGCGGGCCGCTCCGGCGCTGGCGGCGCCCACGGCCAGCGCCGCGAGCTCGCGGGCCTGCACGGCCGTGACGGTGCGCAGGACGGCGGCAACGGCGGGGATGGCGCGGGCGGTCATGGACAGGCTGCTCACGCCCAGTCCCGCCAGCACGACGGCGAGGGCCGGGTCAGCGGCCGCCTCGCCGCACACGCCCACGGGCTTGGCGGCGGTTCCGGCGGCCGCGGCCTGGGCGGCCGCGCCGTCGACAGTGGCCTTGACCAGGGCCAGCACGGCAGGCTGCCAGGGATCGTTCAGCGCGGCCAGGGGGCCCAGCTGCCGGTCCGCGGCCATCGCGTACTGGGTGAGGTCGTTGGTGCCGATGCTGGCGAACTCCACGGCGTCCAGCACGTGCCGGGCCGTCAGCGCGGCGGAGGGGACCTCCACCATGACGCCGGGAACCTTCAGGCCCGCGTCGGCGCACATGGCCGCAAAATCGGCGGCCTCCGCGGCAGTGGAGATCATCGGGGCCATCACCCAGACCTCCGCCTGCGACTGGCCGGCGGCAACGGCAATGGCGGCCAGCTGGCGGGCCAGCACCCCGGGGGTGGTCAAATCCGTCCGGTAGCCGCGCACACCCAGGGCTGGGTTGGGCTCGGTGGCATCGGTGAGGAACGGCAGCGGCTTGTCGGCACCGGCGTCGAGCGTGCGGACCACCACCTTGGCGCCCGGGAAGGCATCGAAGACGCCCTTGTAGGCAGCCACCTGCTCCTCGTGGCCGGGCTCGGCGTCGTGGCCGAGGAAGCAGAACTCGGTGCGCAGCAGGCCCACACCCTGGGCGTTGGCCGCGGCCGCGGCCCGGGCGTCCTTGGCTCCGCCGACATTGGCGCGCAGCGGCACCTCGGTGCCGTCCGCGAGGCGGCCGGTCCCGTCAAAGCCGGCCAGGGTGGAAGCCTGCCGGGCCCAGGCCGCGGCGGCCGCGGCCTGCTCCTCGCCGGGAGTGGAGAGGATCGCGCCGGCGGCGCCGTCCACGTAGACCACTGTGCCGTCCACCAGTTCCGTCACGCCGGCGGCGGCGACGACGGCGGGCAGGCCCAGCGAGCGGGCGATGATCGCGGTGTGCGACTGCGGCCCGCCGCCGGCGGTGACCAGGGCGAGCACTAGGGCGGGGTCCAGGGTGGCCGTGTCGGCCGGGGCCAGGTCCTCCGCGACCAGGATGAAGGGCTCGGCGGAATCGGGGATGCCCGGGGCGGGCACGCCGCGCAGCTCGGCCACGATGCGGGCCCGGACGTCCAGGACGTCGTGGGAGCGCTCGGCCATGTAGCCGCCGAGGTTGAGCAGCATGGTGGCCACGCCGTCGGCGGCCTCCCAAATGGCGGCCTGGGCGGAGGACCCGGCATCGATGAGCTTCACCGCTGCCTTGACCAGCATCGGGTCCGCGGCCATCAGGGCCGTGGCCTCCAGCACGGCCTTGCCGTCACCGGTGGCGCGGCCGGCGCGTTCGCGCAGCTCTGCCTGGACGGACTTCGCGGCCGCCTTGAGGTTTTCGGCGGCCTGGGCCGGGGTCGTGGCCGGGTCGAGGCGTTCGCCGGCGGGCGGGGCGGGCACGGCGGGCGGCATGATCTTCACCGGTCCCATCACCCGTCCCGGGGTGACTCCAACTCCTGAATACGTTGTCATTGCAAGTCCTTTGATAACTGCGGGGCGCTCCATGGTGGTCACGGTCATCGGCGCGTTCAGGATACCGCTGCCAATGCCGCCGCGGAGGTTTCGGCCGCAACGGGCTTGCGGACCGCCCAGCGCTTGAGCGCAATCACGGCCAGGGCGGTGACCACCATGCCGACCAGGATCGAGCCGATGAACCAACCGATGTTGCCGATCGCGAAGAAGACGAAGATGCCGCCGTGCGGGGCCTGCGAGGTGACGCCGGCGCCCATGCAGATGGCTCCCGTGACGGCGCCGCCCAGCATGGAGGCCGGGATGACGCGCAGCGGATCGGCAGCGGCGAACGGGATGGCGCCCTCGGAGATGAAGGACGCGCCCAGAAGCCAGGCCGCCTTGCCGTTCTCGCGCTCGGCCAGGGAGAAACGCTTCTTGTCCAGCACCGTGGCCAGGGCCATGGCCAGCGGCGGCACCATGCCGGCCGCCATGACGGTGGCCATGATCTGCCACGGTGCGTGGTTGACGGCGGAACCGGTGCCCAGCCCGGCCACGGCGAAGGCGTAGGCCACCTTGTTGACGGGGCCGCCGAGGTCGAAGCACATCATCAGGCCGAGGATGATGCCCAGCACGACGGCGGAAGCGCCGGACATGCCGGTCAGCCAGGTGTTCAGGGCCATGGTCAGCCAGGCAATGGGGCCGCCGAGAACGAGGAACATCAGGCCGGAGGCAACGATGGAGGCCAGCAGTGGAATGATCACCACGGGCATCAGGCCGCGCAGCCAGCGCGGGGCCGGCAAGGTGCCGATCCAGTGTGCGACGACGCCGGCCAGCAGGCCGCCGACCAGACCGCCGAGGAAGCCGGCGCCCATGAACCCTGCCACCGCACCTGCGGTGAACCCGGGGGCAATGCCGGGCCGGTCGGCGATGCCGAAGGCGATGTAGCCCGCCAGCGCCGGGACCAGGAAGCCGATCGAGAGGGCACCGATCTTGAAGGCGACGGCGCCGAGGTAGATGTGCAGGCCGCCCTCGGGCAGGTTGCCCAGACTGTTCTGGACCACCACGGTGTCGGCAATCTTGGTGATGTCGTAGCCGCCGAGCAGGAAGCCCAGGGCGATCAGCAGACCGCCACCGGCCACGAACGGGATCATGTAGCTGACGCCGGTCAGCAGGACCTTCTTTAGCTTGGTGCCCAGGTGCTCGCTGGCGGCCTCGGCGCGGCTCTCGGCCGATTCCTCGGCGCCGAAGTGCGGCACCTTGCGGGCGTGCGGATCGCTGGCGGCGGCCACCGCCTCGCGGATCATCTCGGCGGGCTCGTCAATGCCGCGCTTGACCGGGGCGTTGATGACGGGCTTGCCGGCAAAACGCTCCTTGCCGCGGACGTCGACGTCGACGGCGAAGATCACGGCGTCGGCGGCGGCAATCACGGCCGGGTCCAGCGGGGTGACGGCGCCGGAGCCCTGGGTCTCGACCTGCAGGTCGATCCCGGCCTCCTTCGCCGCTGCCACCAGGGAATCGGCCGCCATGTAGGTGTGCGCAATGCCCGTGGGGCAGGCCGTCACGGCCACCAGCCGGACCGGTGCCTTGGCCGGGGCTCCGCCGGTGGGGGCGGCCGCGTCAGCAACCGGGACCGGCGCAGCGGGTGAGGCTGCCGCGGCGGGCTTGTCGGCGAGGGCGCCTTCGACGAGGGCTACGATCTCGGCGGGCGTTGCCGCGGCGCGCAGGGCTGCGGTGAAGTCCTTTTTGATCAGCGACCGGGCCAGCCTGGACAGCAGCTTGAGGTGCTCCTGGTCCGCGCCGGCCGGGGCGGCGATGAAGAAGATGATGTCCGCCGGGCCGTCCTTGGCGCCAAAGTCCACGGCCGGGGCCAGCCGGGCCATCGCCAGTGTCGGGACCGTGACGGCCTCGGAGCGGCAGTGCGGAATGGCAATGCCGCCGGGAACGCCGGTGGAGGTCTTCTGCTCCCGGGCCAGGGCATCGGCGTACAGGCCCTCCACCTCGGAGGCGCGGCCGGTGGCCGCCACCATTTCGGCAAGGGCACGGATGACGGTGCTCGGCTCGGTGCCCAGATTGGCGTCGAGGGTGATGAGATCGCCGGTGATCAGGGAAGTCATGTCAGTTCTCCTTGGCGGAGGCAAGGGCCGCAACGGTGACGGCTGAGGGGTTGGTTTGGGAAAGTGCCGGGACGATGGATCCGGGCAGGGAAGCGGCAGCCGCCCCATGGGCTACCGCTTGCTGCAGGCACTCCGGGCCGGTTGCCCCGGCCAGGGTGCTCAGCAGATAGCCGGCGAGGGCGGAATCGCCGGCACCGACTGTGCTTTTCGCAATGATTTTGGGTCCGTGGGCAAACCAGCTGCCCTCGGGAGTGACCAGGACCGCGCCCTTGGAGCCCAGCGTGGCCAGCACGGCGCCCACGCCGGCATCCACCAACGACTGGGCCGCGGTGGCGGCCAGTGCGTGGTCCGCCTCGAGCTCGGCCTCGGAACCGATCCCCGTCAGTTCCGCCAGCTCCTCGGCATTGGGCTTGAGCAGGTCCGGCCGCGCGGCCAGCGCGGCGGCCAGCGGCGCCCCGGAGGAATCGATGGCCACGCGCGGGGCGTGGGAGCCGAAGCGCTTGCGCAATGCCTCGGTGATCCGGGCGTAGTAGTCGGCGGGGACCCCCGGCGGCAGGGAACCGGCCAGCACCAGCCAGCTGGCGCCGTCGGACTTCTCCAGGGTCAGCTCCAGCAGTGCCTGCTGCTGCTCCGGGCCCAGTTCCGGGCCGGGCTCGTTGACCTTGGTGGTGGTGCCGTCGGGTTCGGTGATGGCCACGTTGGAGCGCAGCGGGGCGCCGATGGGCATCGCGATGTGGGGCACCTGGTGGGCGGTGAGGGCCAGCACGACCGGGTCCTCGGCGTCGCCGGGCAGCAGCGCCAGGGCCGCGATGCCGGAGGCGGCGAGGGCGCGGACGATGTTCACACCCTTCCCGCCCGGCTCGGCGGTGGCGGCGGAGGCGCGCTGGACCTCGCCGCGGCCCAGCGGCCCCGGCAGTTCGATGGTGCGGTCCAGGCTGGGGTTGGGGGTCAGCGTGGTGATCATGCGATCACCACATCTACGCCGGCGGCGGCCAGTGCTGTTGCGAGTTCCATGTCCGGCTCCTCGGTGGTGATGAGTGTGTCGATCTGTTCGAGGGTGGCGAAGCGGACCAGCGTCTCGGCGCCCAGCTTGGACGAGTCAACGAGGGCCACCACGCGGCGTGCGGCGCGCACCATGGCGGTCTTGACCGCTGCCTCCACCGGATCGGGGGTGCTCAGGCCAAACTCGGCGTGGACGCCGTTGGCGCCCATGAACGCGATGTCCGGGCGCAGCGCGCCCAGCCGGTCGGTGGCCGTGGCGCCGACGACGGCGCTGGTCAGCCCGCGCACCCGCCCGCCGAGGATCTCCAGGCTGAGGTCGGGGTTGGCGGAGAGTGTGGCGGCCATCGGCAGGGAGTTGGTGATGGCCAGCAGTTCGTCGCCCGGAGCGGCGGGCTGCCAGCGGGCCAGCAGCTCGGCCAGGGCGGCGGTGGTGGTGCCCGAGTCCAAGAGCACCGAGCTGGTCCGGGTGGAGGGGATCAGGGCCAGGGCCGCGGCCGCGATGCGCCGCTTCTCGCTCTGGCGCTGGCTCTGCCGTTCGGCCAGACTGGGCTCGGACATGCTCAGTTTGTCCAGTGCGACGGCCCCGCCGTGGACCCGGCGCAGGACCCTGCCCGACTCCAGCGTGGCCAGATCCCGGCGGACCGTCTCGGCGGTGATGGCGAAAAGGTCGGCCAGCTCGGTGACGCTGACACGGTTTCGGTCGGCCACGAGTTCGGCGATTTTCCGGTGCCGTTCTTCGGCGAACATGGTGCCTCCGCGCCCTGGTGACTGGTGTCACATTGATGTTGGATTCCATGACTTTATCTGCGTTTATCCGTGAATGTCAACAGAAAGCCACATAAACACAGAAATGCGGGGGTGGTGGCGCCCCGGGCCGGCGCCGGGACAGACTGGGGCCATGGAAACAGTGCTCTGGTCCAAGCCCGCGGCCGAACGCCGTGGGACGCCGCTGCTGCTGATGCTGCACGGCTACGGCAGCAACGAGGAGAAGATGGCGGAGTGCTTTGGCGCGCTGCCGTCGGGGCTGACGTGCGCGGCCCTGCGGGCGTCGAACGAGATGTCGGGGGACTACGGCTGGTTCCTGCTGGACTACTTCCTGGCCAACGATTTTGCCGAGGTGGTGGGTGCCGCGGGCGCGGTCCTGGCCTGGCTGGACGCGGCACAGGCCGCCCACGGCTTCAGCAGCGTCTCCCTGCTGGGCTACTCGCAGGGCATGGCGATGGCCACCACCCTGGAACGGCTGCGCCCCGGCCTGGCCACCGCCGTCGTCGGTCTCTCCGGCTTTGTGCTGAAGAACCCGCTGCTGGCCGCGATGGAGCCGTTGGCATCGCGGGTGCCCTTCTATTGGGCGCGGGACACCGTGGATCTGGTCATCAATCCGGCGGCCACGGCGTTCACCGCGGGCTGGCTGGCGGCCAACACCGAGCTGACCGAGGCCACCTATGAGGGGATGGGGCACAACATCCGCGCCGACGAGCTGGTGGACGTGGCCTCGTTCCTGACCGTGAACGTCCCCGGCGCATTCAGGCCGTCAATCTCCTAGGGGACTGCCCGGCCGGACATCCAACCTATGCTCTACCCTTGGTAGCACAGGCTACGAACGGGGCACCATGGCACAGATTTCCAGCGGCCGGGGCAAGGGAAAACCCAACCCCGCCTTGCGTCTCGCAACGGAGGCCGCCTTCGACGAGCAGGGGCACCCGAAACCTGCCATCCAGCGTGCCCTGCTCCAGGCCGTGGAGGTCCAGCGCCCGCTGGTGCTGGCCAATCTGCGCCGGCTGCGGCGCAAGCACCCGCACGCCACACCCTATGAACTCAGCCTGAAGCTGGAGCGCGATTTCCTCACCGCCGTGGGCGGGGGAGGGGCCGCCATCGGCGCCACCGCCATCATCCCCGGACTGGGCACCGTGGCCTCGCTGTCCATCTCGGCCGCCGCCACGGTGGTCTTCCTGGAGGCGACGGCGCTGTACGCCCAATCCGTCGCGGAGCTGCACGGCGTGCGGCTGCAGGATCCCGAGCGTTCGCGCCTGGCGGTCATGGCCATCATGCTCGGCGAGGAGGGGACGGCCATGCTTTCCGGGCTCACCGGCCACGCCCTGGGCACCGGCCGCACGCCGATGCAGGCGTGGGGGACGGTGCTGGGCAAGAGCGTGCCCCTGACAGCGGTGCGCAGCATCAGCTCCCGCATGCAGAAGGCGTTCCTGAAGAAGGTGGCATTGCAGAGCGGCAGCGCGATGATCGGCCGGGCGATACCGTTTGGCATCGGCGCCGTGGTGGGCGGGGCCGGCAACTACCTGCTGGGCCGCGCCGTCGTCGCCTCCACCAAGGCGGCGTTCGGTCCGGCGCCCATGTGGCTGCCGCAGGACCTGGCCTACGAGCTGGACGCCCCGCGCCCCAGGCGCCAACTGCCGGCCCTGCCGAAGGCGATCGAGGCCCGGCTGCCCGGGAAGAAACCCGGCCGGAAGAGCTAGGGCGGGCGTTGGGGATTGATGCCCCGGCCTGCTAACGGGGAGGCTACCGGGAAAATTCGATGATCGAGTCGAGGGGACCGGTCCAGGCAATCTTCGCGTGGTACCCGGCCGCCAGGAACTGGGCGTCCTCCGCTGTGGCGTCGTCTTGCGGGTAGTCGAGCCGGCGGACAACCCAGATCCTGGAGATCGTGCCGAGCGCGTTCACCGAATCGGCCAGCAGCCGCGACGTGCCATCAAGGGTTCCATTCCGCGCTCCCGGTGTGGCCAGCGTGAGATCGCGCAATCCGGCGAAGGCCTCGGGGTAGGCCACCCCAACCCGGCGGAGCGTCAGTCCCACGCCGCTGCCGGCCGGTGGATACCGGGGGCTGAAATAGACGCCGTCGCCCTGGCCCTTGTGGTCCTGGACGTAGGCCGCGGCCACCGACCAGTCGAAACCTCGCTTGGCGTAGACCTGCCGTTGCGAAACGTAGACGGGGGCGGCGAGGGCCAGGATCCCGAGCACCGCCGCGGTCCGGAGCCAATGCCGGCGCAGGAACCACACGCCCGCGCCAATCGCGATGGCGACGGCCGGGGCGCTGAAGGAGAGGTAGCGCGGGTTGTACATCGGGTGCACATAGAGCGAATACAAGCCGATGGCTGCGGTGGGCAGCACGATCTGCGGGAGCAGCCACGCCAGGTAGGTGCGGCGCACGCCCGGGGCCCGGGAGCCGAGGATTTTCACCAAGGCGAAGGACATGATGAGCCAACACGCGCCGGCAAGTGCCACGGCGGCCAGTTTCCACAGCCAACCGGGGGCAAACTGCCCCGGCGCATCCGTGGGCGTGTCCCCCAGGAACCATTGGTTGACGGCAACGTTGCGCAGCCAGCGCAGCCAGCCCAATTCCTGGTCGCTGATCTGGCGGCTCTGCGCCATGGACAGGTAGATGACGGGGGAGGCCAGCAGCACGCCTGTCCCCGCGGACGCCAGCCACGCAAAGCGGGTCCGCCAGCCCACGGCGCGCAGGGCCAGAACCGTCAGGGCATGGGAGGTGAGCACCAGCACCAGGTAGAGGTTGATGCCAATGGACACCGCGGACAACAGCGAGTAGGCACCCCAGCACCATGGCTTGCGGCGCCGAAGGGCCACCATGAGCAGCACGGACAGCCACACGGCCGCGGCGGCACTGAACGCAAAGGAGCGGGCCTCGATTCCGGCCCAGGCGACGCGGGGCAGGATGGCAAAGACCAGTGCGCTGACCACCCCGAGCCCGGGTCCGCCCAGGTGGCGGGCCAGCCAGAAGACCCCGGCGGCACCAATTCCAACCGCCAGTGCGCTGGGCATGCGCAGCGCGAGGGCCGATTGGCCAAAGATGCCGATCCAGAAGTGCATCAACAGGTAATGCAGGCCATGCACGGCGTCCACGTGCTGGAGCATGGTCCACAGCTCCGGCAGGCTGCGCCGCGCACCGGAGATGGTGGCGGCCTCGTCCGTCCAGAGCGAGGGGATCCACGACCCCAGGGCGGAAACCAGCCACGCCAGCCCACCGCAGACCGTTGCCAGCACGCCGTCGCCGGGCCGGCTGCGCCCCGCTGCCGCCGGTGGACTGGATCTGGCGCCGCCCACCGCCCGGTCCTGTGCTGGAAACCCTAAAGCCGAGGTGTCCGTTGGGTGGCCCATGATCCTCCTCGAAAGCTCTGAGAGTGGCAGTGCGGAACGGCAGGGTGGGGCTCGTTAGGCGATCGTAGCACCGCCTCCGGCGCCGTCAACGGGGCCGGAGCGGGCCTTAGCCGAAGACCAGCGTGGCGATGGTGAAAATGGCCAGGCCGGCGAGCGCGCCCACCACCGTGCCGTTGATCCGGATGTACTGCAGGTCCTTGCCCACCTGCAGCTCAATCTTCTCCGACGTCTCCACCGCATCCCAGCGCTCCACGGTCTCGGTGATGATCGAGGCGATCTGGTGCCGGTACGTGCGCACCAGGTAGGAGGCGGCGTCGGCAATCCAGGTGTTGGCCTTGGCCGCGAGCTCCGAATCCTCGGCCAACCGGGTGCCGAAATCGCGCACGGCACCGGTGAACTTGCGCCGCAGCTCGGAGTCGGGATCGTCGACGGCGGACAGCAGGGCCGCCTTGATGGTGGCCCAGGTGCGCCCGGCCAAGTCGCGGACCTGGGGATCGTCCAGGACCTGGGTCTTGATGGATTCGGCCCGGGCAATCATCACCGGATCGTGCTGTAGGTCCTGGGCCAGGTCCTTGAGGTAGCCGTCAATCTGCGCCCGGACCTGGTGGTGTGGGTCGTGCTGGACGGCATGGATGAATTTGGACAGTTCGATGTGGATTTTCTCGCCCACCAGCCCGTCCAGGAATGAGGGCACCCAGGACGGGGAGCGGTCCGAGACCAGCCGGCCGATGACCTCGCGGTGGGTGTCCACCCAATCCGCGGACCGGTCCACCAGCAGGTCCACCAGCTGGTGGTGGTGCCCCTCCTCAAAGACGCGCTCCGCCATCCGGCCGATCGGCGGGCCCCAGGGCGGGGCGAGCAGATGCTTGCGCACCATGGACTCCACGACGTCCCGGACGTCGTCGTCGTTCAACACGGCCATGGCGCCGCGGATCAGCGCCGAGCCCTCGGTGGCCACGCGCTCGGCGCTCGCCGGCTGGGCCAGCCAGGCACCCACCTTCTGGGCGAGTTGGGCGGCGGCCAGCTTTTGCGCCACCACCGCCTCGGAGAGGAAGTTGGTCTCCACAAACTCGCCCAGGCTGGCGCCGATGGCGTCCTTGCGGTTGGGGATGATGGCCGTGTGCGGGATCTTCAGGCCCATCGGGTACTTGAAGAGCGCTGTCACGGCGAACCAGTCGGCCAGCGCGCCCACCATGCCGCCCTCGGCCGCGGCCCGGACGTATTCCAGCCAGGGGTAGCTGCGCTGCAGGGCAAAGGACACGGTGAAGATGATGGCCATCAGCACCAGCAGGGACAGTGCGATGGTCTTCATCCGGCGCAGTGCCGCGGCCTTCACGGCATCCGAGGATCCGGCCGCGGCGGCGGGAACCGGTGGCGCGGTGCGCGGCGCACCCGCGGGGCCGGCGCCGTCGTCGGACATTCTCGGGCGGGGGTCCTGATCGGTGAGCGACATACTGCAAGCGTAGGTTAACCTTCCGGTTGCCTGCTGCTGGTCCGCAGACCACCTCGGCGGCGTAGGTTGGTGCCATGACGTGGAAAATCTATGCCCACCGCGGCTCCAGCGACCAGTTTGCCGAGCACACCCGGGCCGCCTACCTGCAGGCCCTGGCCGACGGTGCCGACGGCGTGGAGTGCGACCTCCACCTCAGCGCGGACGAGGAAGTGGTGCTCCTGCACGACGAAACCCTGGACCGGACCTCCGACGGCACCGGCCCGGTGGACGAGGCCACCCTGGCGCAGCTGCGGGCCCTGGACTTCGCCGCCTGGAAGGGTGCCGCCGTCCCGGCCGCCTATGGCGGAACGGCGGACCAGCTGCTGACCCTCTCCGAGCTGTTGGCGATCCTGCGCGGCGCCGGCCGGCCGGTGGGGCTGGCCATCGAGCTCAAACACTCGGGCCCGTTCGGCCCGCGGCTGGAGGAACGCACGCTGGAGGTGCTGCTGGAGGCGGGGTGGCTGCCGCAGAGCTCCCGGCTGGGCAACATCGCCATCTCCTTCATGAGCTTCCACCCGGAGGCCGTGAAATACCTGGCCCAGACCGTTCCGGCGCGGCACCTGTGCCAGCTGGTGGCCGACGTCGATGTGGCCCAGGTCCGCGCGGACCTGGACCTGGGCGCCCTCTCCGGGGAGGCCGTGGCCGCCCTGATGCGCCGGGCGCTCGCCGAGGGGGAGCGGCTGATCGAGGACGGCGTGGCCTCGCTGGCCGGACCCGGGATCGACTACGTGCGTGCCCACCCGGAGCGGATCCGGCGCTGGCTCGACGCCGGGGCCACGTTCCGCGTCTGGACCGTGGACCGGGAGGAGGACGTGGAGCACTGCGCGGCCCTGGGCATCCAGGAGCTGACCACCAACCGCCCCGCCGCGCTGCGCGCACTGCGCGACGCCGTCCCCACCGCGTAGGCGCGGGACAGCGGCTGCCTAAACCCCGGGTGCGTGTGGTTCGATGGAGCAATGGCTTCACGCATCGAGGACTACGCCCTGCTCTCCGACTTGCACACCGGCCCGCTGCTTTCGCGGGACGGCAGCGTGGACTGGCTGTGCTTCCCGCGCTTTGACTCGCCCTCCGTCTTTGGCGCCCTGCTGGGCTCCGAGGACAACGGCCGCTGGCTGCTGGCCCCGGAGGATCCCGCCGCCACGGTGGTGCGCCGGTCCTACGTGGATCGGACGTTCGTCCTGCAGACCGAGTGGGCGGCGCCCGGCGGCCGGGTGCTGGTCACCGAGTTCATGCCGGTGGGGGACCGCCGCGCCTCCCTGGTCCGGCGCATCGAGGGCCTCGAGGGCAGCGTCTCGGTCCACCAGGAGCTGACCATCCGCTTCGGCTACGGCACGGTGCTGCCGTGGGTCAGCCGGATGCCCGACAGCCATGGCACCGAGGTGCTGCTGGCCGTGGCCGGCCCCGACGCCCTGGTGCTGCGCGGGGACCAGCTGCCCCACGCCCTCGACCACAAGCACGTGGGGACATTCACTGTCTCCGCCGGCGAGAGGGTGGACCTCGAACTGGCCTGGTACCCCTCGCACCGGCCCGTCCCGGCCGGCATCGACATCGACGCCTCCCTGGAGGAGACCATCCGCTACTGGTCCGATTGGGCCTGTGGCTACAACCAGGACGGCAAGTACGCCGACGCCGTGGAGCGCTCGCTGCTGGTGCTGCGCGCCCTCACCCATGAGGACACCGGCGGCATCGTGGCCGCCCCCACCACCTCGCTGCCGGAGGAGTTTGGCGGTGCCCGGAACTGGGACTACAGGTACGTCTGGCTGCGCGACGCCGCCCTTACCCTGGAGGCCATGCTCACCCACGGCTTCGCGAACGAGGCGCTGAGCTGGCGCAACTGGCTGCTGCGCGCCGTCGCCGGCGACCCGGAAGACCTGCAGATCATGTACGGGCTGGGCGGCGAGCGGAACCTCGTGGAGGCGGAGCTGGCGCACCTGCCCGGGTACGAGGGATCCGGGCCCGTGCGCATCGGCAACGGCGCCGTCGGGCAGTACCAGGCGGACGTGGTGGGCGAGGTCCTGGTGGCGCTGGAAAAGCTGCGGCTGGCAGGGGGCGCGGAGGACCACTTCTCCTGGCCGCTGCAGCGCGCGCTGGTGGGGTTCACCGAAAAGCACCTGGCGGCCAAGGACCACGGCATCTGGGAGATGCGCGGGGACTTGATGCATTTCACGCACTCGCGCGTGATGATGTGGGCGGCCTTCGACTGTGCAGTGCGCGCCGTCCGCGACCACGGGCTCCATGGTCCGGTGGAGCGCTGGGAGGAGCTGCGCGCCGGGCTGCGCGCGGAGATCCTGGAACACGGCTTCAACAAGGAGCTGAACACCTTCACCCAGACCTACGGCGGAGCCCAGACCGATGCGTCGCTGCTGGTGATCCCGCAGGTGGGCTTCCTGGCCTACGACGACGAGAAGATGCTCGGCACTGTGGCCCGGATGGAGCAGGAGCTGCTGGACGACCACGGCCTGCTGCTGCGCTACCGCAGCGAGAGTGGCGTCGACGGCCTGGAGCCGGGCGAACACCCGTTCCTGGCCTGCTCCTTCTGGTTGGTGGAGCAGTACGCGCACACCGGCCGCCGGGCCGACGCCGTGGCCCTGATGGACACGCTGGTGGGGCTTTCCAACGAACTCGGGTTGCTCAGCGAGGAGTACGCCATGGATCTGGGCCGGATGGCCGGCAACTTCCCGCAGGCGTTCTCCCACCTGGCGCTGGTCCGCGCGGCCGATGCCCTGCACGGGACCGAAAAGCTGTCGCTGGCCTCCGGGGCCATGCCGGTCGTGGGACTGCCGCTGCTGTGACGCCGTCCCCAACACCAACCTTCTTTGCCTCCCCGGCGGTGCGGATCGGCATCTCCATCAGCGTGGCCACGGGACTCTACGGGGTCTCCTTCGGCGCGCTCTCCTCCGCGTCCGGGCTGGATTTCTGGCAGACCATGGCCCTGAGCCTGCTGCTGTTCAGCGGCGGTTCGCAGTTCGCGTTCATCGGCGTGGTGGCCGGCGGCGGCAGCGGGATTGCCGCCATGAGCGCCTCGGCGCTGCTGGGCATCCGCAACGGCGTCTACGGCATGCAGCTCAACGCCCTGCTGCGGCCCTCGGGCTGGCGCCGGCTGGCATCGGCCCATGTCACCATCGACGAATCCACCGCCACGGCGACAGGCCAGACCGTGCAGCTCGAGCAGAAGCGTGGCTTCTGGGTGGCCGGGCTGGGCATCTTTGTGCTCTGGAACCTGTTCACCGCCGTCGGCGCCCTGCTGGGCGATGCGCTGGGCGACCCCAAACAATGGGGGCTCGACGGCGCCGCGGTGGCGGCGTTCCTGGGCCTGCTCTGGCCGCGGATCAAGGCCCTCCAACCGGCGGCCATCGCCGTCGTCTGCGCCGTGGCCACGCTCCTGGTGGTGCCCTTCGTGCCGCCCGGCGTGCCCATCCTGGCGGCGGCCCTGGTAGCCGGAGTCATTGGCTGGTTCCGGCGCGGGCACGAAGGCGAGGGCATGGAGCCGGACCTGGAACCCTACGAGCACGACGCCGAAGCGCACCACGGCGGGCACCGCGCCGCCGCCGGCGGGCACGAGAAGGAGCAGCCATGAACCTGTGGCCCTGGATCCTGCTGGCCTGCGTGCTCGCCTATGCCACCAAACTGCTGGGCTATCTGGTCCCCGCGAAGCTGATGGACAATCCGCGGATTTCCCGGGTGGCCGGAACGCTGACCATTGGCCTGCTGGCCTCGCTCACCGTGGTGAACGCGATGGCCAGCGGCCACGCCGTCGTCCTCGACGCCCGGCTGGGGGCGCTGGCAGCGGCCGCCATTGCCCTGCTGCTGCGGGCGCCGTTCCTGGTGGTGGTGCTGGCCGGTGCCGCGGCCGCGGCGGGCCTGCGGCTGCTCGGCTGGGGATAAGCGGCCCCCGCTGGTCGAGCGAAGCCGAGACCCCGATCCTGCTGGCCGGGCGGAGCCGAGACCCGCGCTGGGGAGGCGGCCCTTTGCTCCAGCTATGGACTCCCGTGGACGGCACAGTCATGCTTGTGCCATTCGGGGGGCGCGCCGCATCGCGTGGAATCCTCGTCGAGCGAGGGGGCTTGGCAATGAGCAAAAACGAGAACGACGACGCAAAGACGGTTGCAATAACAATCCATGCGCCGGACAGGGAAACGCTGCGGGAGCTGGTCAGGACACATTCCTTCGACTTTGGCTGCCGGCCGAAGGCCATCGAGGTCGACGGCGGGTACTCCACGCCGGCTCTGGTGTCGCGGCGGCAACTGGCAGAGCTGGGTAAGGAACGCTTCGACTTCGAGGTTGTCTTCGATGCGATCAGCGATGACCGGACGGGCGAGGCAACTATTGGCCGGGGCGATAGATTCGACGGCGGACGGACGCCACCACAGGGTCTCGGATCCCGGCCCAGGGGAGGCAGCGGGGATCTTGGCCCCATCATGAACGTTGGCGAGATCGGATCCGCGATGGACGCTCTGGCCAACGAATACGGGATCTCCACCTTCGGCCTGCCGAACGCAACCGCGGAAGGTAAGGTCAGCCAAGGGGGCAGCATCGGCGGCATCGATGTGGGGCTGTACCATCTGTACCTGACTGCCGGTGTGCACGCGCGTGAACGGGGTGGACCTGACAGTCTGATCTATTTCATCTCTGACCTGCTGCATGCACGGAAGCATTCCACCGGTTTGGTCTACGGGGCCAAAAGCTACACCCATGCGGATGTCATCCGGGCCTTGAACACGGGAATTGTTTTCTTTCCGCTGGTGAATCCCGACGGGGTGCGCTGGGACCAGCAAACCGACAGCCTGTGGCGCAAGAACCGCAACCCTGCCAGCGCAACGCCCGGGGTCGAGCCAACGGTCGGCGTCGACATCAACCGCAACTATGACTTCCTCTGGGACTACCGCCTCCATTTTGACCCTGCCGTGGCGGCCGCCACCTCGCTGGCTTCCGACAACCCCGTGGATGAGACATTCCATGGCCAGGGCCCGTTCTCCGAAGCAGAGACCCGCAACGTGGCGTGGGTCTTTGACCAGTTTCCGCGGGTGCGGTGGTACATGGACATCCACTCCGCAGCCGGTGAAATCCTCTACAACTGGGGCGATGACAACAACCAGGTGTCAGACCCGGGCCGGACGTTCCGCAATCCGGCCTGGGATGGCAAGCGGGGCGCCGCGGGTGCGGACGCCTACCAGGAATGGATAGAAGAGCAGGACTATGGCCGGGTCCGCGGCGTCGCCGGGCGCGTGGCGGGCGCCATGCACACAGTGGGAGGGCGGCAGTACAAGGGACTGCAGGCCTTTGGGCTCTATGCCACCGCCGGAGCCAGCGACGACTACGCGTACAGCCGTTTCAGTGCCAATCCCGGGACGAACAAAGCCTATGGGTTCACGATGGAGTTCGGCTATCCCACCAACTTCTACCCGACACTCACGGAGTTCCATCAGAACGTCCAGGACATCGGAGCCGGGCTGATGGAGTTCTGCCTGTCGGCGGACGACGCCGGGCTCGCCTGACGGGCCACCCGCCGGTGCGGCTCAGCCGTTGGCGTCGAGGGCGGTTTCGAGGCGCTCGACCTTGCCGGTGAGCTCGCCGGTGAAGCCGGGGCGGATGTCGGCCTTCAGCACCAGGGAGACGCGGCTGCCGTAGCGGCCCACGGCCTCGGTGGCGCGCTTGACCACGTCCATGACCTCGTCCCACTCGCCCTCGATCTCGGTGAACATGGAGCCGGTGTGGTTGGGCAGCCCGGAATCGCGGACCACCTTGACCGCCGCGGCGACGGCGTTGTGCACGCTGGCGGCGTCGCCGGTGCCGGCGGGTGCGTCTGTGGGGGTTCCGGACGGGGCGACGGAAAAGGCAATAATCATGGGGTGCTCCTGGCGGTTCACGGGGCGGCGCCGGGTGGCGGCACCATCTACGTTAGGCCATGGCGCCGTCGTCCACCGGGCCCGTATTGGATGTGCCTCCGTGGAGAGCCCGTCGGCATCGCCTAAGTTGAAGCCATGCTCGCATCCCTCTCCGCCCTGTCCCTGGCCGGCGCCGGCCACGGCCGCTACAGCTCCGCCGGCAACTCGGCGGGCTTCGTGGCCTTTGTCCTCTTCATCGTGATGCTTGAACTGCTGCTGGTCGCTGCCTTCTATGTTGGCGGCGCCATCGCCTGGATGGGCGTCTACACGAAGGCAGGGTACCCGTGGTGGGTCGGCTTGGTGCCGTTCTACAACAGCTGGGTTCTGGTGAAGATCGGTGGCCGCCCGGAGTCCAACTTCTGGCTGCAGATCATCCCCTACGCGGGCATCTACTGGACCATCTTGTCGCTGAACAATGTCTCGAGGTCCTTCGGCAAGGATCCCGCCTACACCGTGGGGCTGCTGTTCCTGCCGTGGGTCTTTGCGTCCATGCTGTCCTTTGGCCAGGCGCGGTACCTGGGCCCGAGCTACGTTGACCCGGCCCGCGCCTACCAGGGCTACCCGCAGGGTTACGCCCAGCCGCACGGCCAACCGCAGGGCTACTACCAGCCGCCCGCGGCTCCGCAGCCGCCGTATGGCCAGCTGCAGCCCGGCGGGTATGGCCAGCCATACCCGCCGTCGGGCGGCATTCCGACGCAGTCGGGCACGCCCGGGGACCGCCCCGAAAGTGGTCCGCGTAACCACCCCGAGGGCGGGCCCGGCACGGAATAGCGGCACCCCGTCCATGGTTGTTGCGGGTATGAGCAGCTACGTGGCAGCCACCGCCTTCGGTGGCCCTGACCCATTGTCGGTTTTGGACGAAACCCTGGGCGCGCCAGGTCCGGGCGAGGCCCTGGTCAAGGTCCATGCCATCGGGACGAATCCCGTCGATTACAAGATGTACAGCGGCGCCTACGGACGCGACGATGCACGGCTGCCGATGCGGATCGGCTCCGAGGCCGCGGGCACCGTCACCGCCGTCGGACCGGAGGCTGTTGGGCCGAACGGACCCATCTCCGTGGGCGACGAGGTGATTGCGTTCCGCGCACCGGGGGCCTACGCCGCGGAACTGCTGGTGCCTGCGCATGCGCTGGTGCCCAAACCCGCCACACTGGGCTGGAACCAGGCCGCCGGGCTGATGCTCACCGGCGTCACGGCCACCCATGCCCTCGCGGCCGCCGCCGTCGGGCCGGGGGACACGGTGCTCATCCACGGCGGCGCTGGCGGCGTGGGCATCATGGCCGTCCAGTTGGCGGCCGGACGCGGCGCCACGGTGGTCGCCACGGCCAGCCCGGGACACCACGCACTGCTGGCGGAGCTGGGCGCCGTTCCGGTGGCCTACGGGCCCGGGCTGGCGGACCGCGTGCGGGCCGCCGCACCCGGTGGCGTGGATGCCGCACTGGACCTGGTGGGCACCGACGAGGCCTTGGACGTGTCGCTGGAACTGGTGGCGGACCGGGACCGGATTGCCACGATTGCCGGGTTCAGCCGCGGATTTGGGGCCGGCATCAAGGTGCTTGGCGGTGCACCCGGCGCGGACAACGGCGCCGCCCTCCGCCAAGCGGCCCGGCTGGAGCTGGTCCGGCTGGCCGAGAAGGGCACGCTCACCGTCCACGTGCAGCAGACCTTCCCGCTGGCCCAGGCGGCCGCGGCGCACCGGCTGCTGATGGACGGCCACACGACCGGAAAGATCATCCTCGTTCCGTAGCGGCCGGCTTTCGCCCGGACGGCTCTGGCGTGTCCGGCCAAGTCGGGCCTGCCGCGCAGAGCCCTTGTCTTGTCTCAGCTAAGTTGAAACACGAAAAGCCCCGATTCGAGCAAGACCGAATGTTGCGCGCTTGCCGCCTTGACCGTCCCGTTTGGGGAACCCTCAACGGGCAGACGCGGACGGGTCGGAGTTCACATTCGGGTTACGAGTGGTTGGGCCTCGAAACGAGCACTGGTAACGACCGCAGCGAAATACCGGAAAAGAAACCACGTCGGGCACTGCCGGAAACGCAGCCTTCGCGTATGCAGCTCATTTCGTGGGAGCTCCGGCCCTACAGGCCCGACACGGAGTAGCTTCGCTCGATGCCAGCCGTCGCGCGGCCCCACTCGCTGGCCTTAACTCGCGCTTGGTGGAGCTCAAAGGAGCGAGCGTCCTGGAAACATTCGGAGACATCCCATACCCATGGATCGCCAGTTTGATTCACCTCGAAAGAAATGCACCCTGGTTCAGCACGCGTCAATTCAATATGCCGAGGTAGAGACTCCGTAACGACCGCAATCTCATCGTCACCTTGGCATATCAGCTGCCCAGTCAAAATGATGTTGTTCACAAGACGGATCCTGTCATGGACAAGTACGAAGCCGAAATAATCACGGGGTTCCGTAAGACGGTCCACAAGCGGCACAAGCGACACCCTAAATTCTCCGGATCGCGATCGCCGCGTATCCGCAGACGTCCGATTCCCGTATGACCCGCCCGCAAAAAGCCCGCCCCGCGACCCTATACGAGACAAGATATGAAGGTGCTCGGGCTTTAGCGAATCACGTTCCGATGGTTCATGTGTAGTGGGATTGGTCCACTTTGGATGAGGCAGGACAGCCCTCCGCATCCTCGATTCGCTCCGCTGGGGGCCCTCGTGCGCTACGCTGGGGCGCATGAGCGATCACCCCGCGGAACCGGGCTGGATTGGTGTGGAGCGGTTCTTGGCCCAGACGCTGGCCAAGCCCGACGCGGCCCTGCAGGCCGCCGTCTCCACGGCCGCCGCAGCAGGCATGCCGGCCATCGAGGTGGCCCCGACAGCCGGCAAACTCCTGATGCTCCTGGCCAGGATCTCCGGTGCACGGCGCATCCTGGAGATCGGCACGCTGGCCGGTTTCAGCACCATCTGGCTGGCCCGCGGCATGGCCGACGGCGGCACCCTGGTGACGTGCGAATACTCGCCCGAGCACGCTGCCGTCGCCCGCAAAAACATTGACGGCGCGCGGCTGGGCTCCGATGTCGACATCCGCGTGGGGCCGGCGATGGACACGCTGCCGCTGCTGGCCGGTGGCGCACCGTTCGACCTGGTGTTCATCGACGCCGACAAGGTGAACAACACCCATTACCTTGAATGGGCCATCAAACTGGGCCGCCCGGGCACGCTGATCGTGCTGGACAACGTGGTGTGGGATGGCCGCATCATCCATGAGAAGTCGCTGGCCGATCCCGCCGACGACGCCGCCGCCATCCGCGCCTCGTTGGAGTTCATCGGCAGCCATCCGCGGTTGGAGGCCACGGCCATCCAGACCGTGGGCGCCAAGGGCTGGGACGGCTTCGCCCTGGCGCTGGTCACCTAGGCCGGGTTTCGGCTGCGCTCAACCGCCGCGGGCGTCGCTCAACCACCGGGGGCAGCGCTCTGGCGTAGCCTGAAAGCATGACACCGTTCCGCCGCCCAGGTTCCGCCGTGCCCGCTTCCCCAGGGACGTGCGCCTGATGGGCCGGCAGCGGGCGTCCAAGGACGCCGTCGTCGAGGAGGCCGGAGTGCCGGCCAACGGACCGGTGGCCGGAACCTACACGATCGATACCGGCACGGCCGAGCTCGTCCGCGACGGCGACAACCCCACGGGCTGGCTGCTCAAGCTCAACGGGGTGCAGAGCTCGCACGTTGACCTGGCCGATCCGCTCCGGCTGGATTTTGAATACATGCGCTGGATCCTGGCCCTGGTGGAGAGCCAGTGGCCCGCCAGTGCCAAGGTGCGTTCACTCCACCTCGGCGGCGCCGCCTGCTCCATGGCCCGCTACATGGTGGCCCGCTACCCGGCGTCGCGCAATGTGGTGGTGGAGATCGACGGCAAGCTGGCGGACTATGTGCGCGGCTGGTTCGACCTGCCCCGGGCGCCGCTGCTGAAGATCCGGGTGGGGGAGGCCCGCGCCGTCACCGAAACGCTGACGGAGGACAGCCGGGATCTGGTCATCCGCGACGTCTTCGCCGGACCGCTGACGCCGCTGGCCCTCACGACGGCGGAGTTCACCGCCCAGGTGCGCCGCGTGCTGGCCCCGGGCGGGGTCTACGCGGTCAACTGCGGGGACGCGCCGGCGCTGGCCACCGCGCGCCGGGAGGCCGCCACCATTGCCGCGGCCTTCCCGCACACCGCCATCATTGCCGATCCGCCGATGCTCAAGGGCCGCCGCTACGGCAACATCATCATTGCCGGCTCCGATGCCCCGCTGGGGCAGGACCCCGCGCTGCCGCGCACCCTGCTGGGCGGGGCGATGCCCGCCCAGCTCTGGGACGACGCGAAGGTGCGCCAATTCGCGGCGAACTCGCCGCTACTGCTGGACGCCGACGCCGGCTGAGACGGGGGCGCCAACCGCGCCGCCGCCGCCGGTCTTTGCCAGGGCGGCCGGGACGCTCTCATCGGCCAGCACGGCACGGCGCAGGCCGTCCCCGCGCACCCAGAGCTTGAAGGCCACCAGCAGCAGCACCAGCCAGGCGCCGCCCACCCACAGGGCCACGCTGGTGTCAGGATCCATGCCCAGGACCACAATCACCAGTGCCATGAACGCGATGGTGAGGATGGAGGCCGCGGGCCAGAGCGGGATGGGGAACGCCGACGGCGCCAGTCCCTTCCGGGCGATCTCGCGCTTCATGGCCACGTGGGCGGCCAGGATCATCACCCAGACCCAGATGGTGGCGAAGGTGGCGATCGAGGCGATGATGAGGAAGATGTTCTCCGGGATGACCGCGTTGAGCACCACGCCCACCAGCAGGATGCCTGTCATCATCACCACCGTCATCCAGGGCACCCCGGTCCGGGAAATCCGCCCGAAGACGGCCGGGGCGTGGCCCTGCTGGGCGAGGCCGAAGAGGATGCGCCCGGCGCCGAAGATGTCGCTGTTGACGGCGGACAGGGCCGCGGTGATGACGACGGCGTTGAGGATGTGGGCGGCGGCGGGGATGCCGAGCGTGCTGAAGATCTGCACGAACGGGCTGGTCTCCCCGGTGATCTGGGTCCACGGGGACAGGCTCATGAGCACGCCCAGGGTCAGCACGTAGAACAGCAGCACGCGGACCGGAACCGTGTTGACGGCCTTCGGGATCACCGTGCCGGGGTTGGCGGCCTCGCCCGCTGTGACGCCGATGGTTTCGATGCCGCCAAAGGCAAACATGACGACGGCGAAGGCCGCCAGCAGCCCGCCAAAACCATGGGGCAGGAAGCCGCCGTGGTCCACCAGATTGCCCAGCCCGGAGGTGGCCTCGGCGCCGCCGATGGAGAAGCCGAACACCAGCACGGCCACGCCGCCGCCGATCATGGCGATGATGGCGCTGACCTTGATCAGCGAGAACCAGAACTCCAGCTCGCCGAATACCCTGACGCTGAGCAGGTTCAGCGCCGCCAGGAAGAAGATGATGGCCAGCACCCAGATCCAGCGGGGCACCTCGGGGAACCAGAAGCCCATGTAGATGCTGAAGGCCGTGACGTCGGCGATGGCCACGATGGCCATTTCAAAAACGTAGGTCCAGCCGGTGACGAAGCCCGCCATCGGGCCGAGGTAGCGGCTGGCGTATTGGCCGAAGGATCCCGAGACGGGGTGGCGGACGGCCATTTCGCCTAGCGCCCGCATCACCACGAACACGGCAGCGCCGCCGATGATGTAGGCCAGCAGGACGGCGGGGCCGGCCATCTGGATGGCGGAGGCGGAGCCGTAGAAGAGCCCTGTCCCAATGGCCGAGCCGAGGGCCATGAAGCGGATGTGGCGGACGTTGAGCCCACGGTTGAGTGCCTTGGCAGCGGTCTGCATTGCGTTCCTTACCCATGTGTAGTGCTGGTAGGAACAAGCCCACCATGCCGGCGCTGCCGGTGATGGGCGTCACAGGGCAGGGCTGTCTTAGATTCCGGATTCTCCCTCCAGAATATCGTGTCTGTAATTCCAGACAGGAGTATGCTGAAACCGCTACCCCGGCCGCCCTGGATAGGCAAGGGTTGGAGACTAAATCCATGTCGTGACGGCCGCGGCCGGTTATGGGAGGCAACGAAGTGACCAGCACCGCCAAGGGGGCGTCCAAGGTCCCCGCCGCCGAAAACACGCTGCGGATCCTCAAGCTGCTGGCCTCCAAGCGCGGCCCGCTGGCGGCCTCCACCATCGCCACCGCGCTGGAGCTGCCGCGCTCGAGCGTCTACCACCTGCTGGCCGTGATGGAGGAGAACGGCTTTGTGCTGCACCTGGCCGAGGAGCAGCGCTATGGCCTGGGCCTGTCCGCCTTTGAGCTCAGCAGCGCCTATTCGCGCCAGGAGCCGCTCTCCCGGCTGGGCCGGCCGCTGCTGGCAGCACTGGTGGACGGCATCGGCGAAAGCGCCCATCTGGCTGTGCTGCACGGCCGCGACGTCCTCTACATCGTCGAGGAGCGTGCCAAGAACCGCCCCTCGCTGGTGACCGACGTCGGCGTCCGGCTGCCCAGCCACCTGACCGCCAGCGGCCGCGCCATCCTGGCCGCGCTGCCCAAATCACAGGTGCGCGCGCTCTACCCCAATGCCGCGGCCTTCACCTCGCTGGCCGAGACGCCGGCGCCCATCCTGAAGTACTCCACGCTCTCCTCCCATCTGGACCAGGTGCGCCAGCGCGGCTACGCCACCGAGAACGGCGAGATCACCCCCGGCTTTGGCTCGGTGGCCGCCCCGGTGCGGGACCACCTGGGCTGGCCGACGGCGGCCGTGGCCGTGACCTTCCTGGCCGAGAAGACGCCGGCCGAGCAGTGGCCGGTGCTGGCGCAGCGTGTGCAGAAGGCCGCCACCGACCTCTCGGTGCGGCTCTACGGGCGTGTTGACCGGGCCGTCTGACACTGTCTGAAATACCGGACAGCATGGCCCGCCAGGGGCTGTGGGGAAGGCCCCGGACGGGCTTTAGTGGTTACAGGGGGCTTCCGCCCCACAAAGTTTCTCCACAACAGTTCCATCTCCACGGACAGGATCCGCCATGCGCACCGTCACCCTCTCCTCCTCGGGCACCACGGCCGAGGACGTCATCGCTGTCGCCCGCCACGGCGCCCAGGTCGTCCTGAGCGAGGAGGCGCTGGCCACCGTGGCCAAGGTGCGCGCCCACATCGACGAGCTGGCCGTCTCCGACACCCCGGCCTACGGCATCTCCACCGGCTTCGGCGCCCTGGCCAACCGGCACATCCCCACCGACCTGCGCACCCAGCTGCAGAAGTCGCTGATCCGCAGCCACGCCGCCGGCATGGGCCCGGCCGTGGAGCCCGAAGTGGTCCGCGCCCTGATGTTCCTGCGCGCCAAGACCCTCGCCAGCGGCCGCACCGGCGTGCGCCCCGTCGTCGTGCAGACCATGGTGGACGTCCTCAACGCCGGCATCACCCCGGTGGTGCGCGAGTTTGGCTCGCTGGGCTGCTCGGGCGATCTGGCCCCGCTCTCGCACTGCGCGCTGGTGCTGATCGGCGAGGGCGAGGCCACCGGCCCCGACGGCACGCTTTTTGGTGGCGCCGGCCGGCCCGTGTCCGAGCTGCTGGCCTCCGCCGGCATCGAGCCCATCACCCTCGCCGAGAAGGAGGGGCTGGCGCTGGTCAACGGCACCGACGGCATGCTGGGCATGCTGCTGATGGCCATTGCCGACCTGCGCGAGCTCTTCACGACGGCGGACATCACCGCCGCGCTGAGCGTTGAGGGACTGCTCGGCACGGACCAGGTGTTCCTGCCCGAGCTGCATGCCACCCTGCGCCCGCACCCGGGCCAGGCCGCCAGCGCCGACAACATGCTGCGCGTGCTCGCCAACTCGCCCATCGTGGCCTCGCACCGCGAGGGCGATTCCCGCGTCCAGGACGCCTACTCGCTGCGCTGCGCCCCGCAGGTGGCCGGCGCCGCCCGCGACACCCTGGACCACGCCTACCTCGTGGCCACCCGCGAGCTCGCGGCCTCCATCGACAACCCGGTGGTGCTGCCCGACGGCCGGGTCAGCTCCAACGGCAACTTCCACGGCGCCCCGGTGGCCTACGTGCTGGACTTCCTGGCCATCGTGGCCGCCGACGTCGCCTCCATCGCCGAGCGCCGCACCGACCGCATGTTGGACCCGGCCCGCAGCCACGGCCTGCCCGCCTTCCTGGCCGGGGACCCCGGCGTCGACTCCGGCCTGATGATTGCCCAGTACACCCAGGCCGGGCTGGTCTCGGACTCCAAGCGGCTGGCCGTACCGGCATCGGTGGATTCCATCCCGAGCTCCGCCATGCAGGAGGACCACGTCTCCATGGGCTGGCACGCGGCCCGCAAGCTGCGCCGCTCCGTGGAGAACCTGCGCCGGGTGCTGGCCATCGAGCTGGTCACGGCATCCCGTGCCATCGACATTCGTTGCGCCCTCTCCGACGGCGTCCTGGCCCCCGGGCCGGCCGGCGCCGCCGTCATCGCGGTGCTGCGCGCCTCGGTGCAGGGTCCGGGCACCGACCGCTTCCTCTCTCCTGAGCTGGAAGAAGCCGACCGCCTGGTGGCCTCCGGCGCCATCCGCGCCGCCGCCGAATCCGCCGTTGGAGTCCTCAGCTAGGCGCACCCGCTGGTTGAGCGCAGCCGAAACCTGGCACGACGGGCGTGTCCCCTGGCACCGACGTCGAATCCCGTTCAGGATGCAGTAGTGGTCTTGTCTCAGGCGGGAAGCGGCGTCATGGATGCAGTTGCGCGTCCCCGGCCGGCGATGTCGTCCCGCGGGAGGTCTCGGTCCCCAGTCGCTCCCACAGCTCGCAAGCTCGCTGCGGGCCCCTCGCGGCCGTGGGCCCCCGCTCGACCAGCGAGCTCCGCTCAACCACCGGGACCGCTGGTCGAGCCTGGGCCCACGCCCGCAGGGTGCCCTGGCCGAGCGCAGCGAGGTTAGGGAGCGGGTGGGGAGCGAGACCCGGGTGCGCGGTCGCCAGGATCTCCGCGCGGCCGCAAGCGGCCTCGGTCGATCACCGGATCCGGCGGTGGTCGAGCGGAGCCGAGACCCGGGCGCGGCGGGTTTCGGCGGGCTCAACCGCCGGACCGATTCTCAATCTGCGGGAATCGCATTCTCACTCGCATGTGGTCTGGATCATCCTGAATGCATGAATGATTCACACATCGATTTGGTCGTCACCGGTCTGGTCCTTCAGGACCGGGACTGGGTCCGCAGGGACGTCCACGTGGCAGGCGGCCGCATCACGGCAATCACCGAGCCAGCCGGGGAAGCCGTTCCCGCCAAGCGCCGGATCGACACCGCCGACGCCTACCTGCTGCCCGGAATGGTCGACGCGCACGTCCACTCGCTGTCCCACCCGGGCGAGGGCATTGCCGCCTCCACCCGTTCGGCCGCCGCCGGCGGTGTCACCACCATCGTCGAGATGCCCTTTGACCTCACGGGTCCGATCAACTCGACGGACCGTTTCGCCGTCAAGCGCGAGCTGGCCGAGAGCGAGGCGTTTGTCGACGTCGCCCTGCTGGGCACGCTGGCCCCCGACGGGGGCTGGCGCTCCGCCGAGGCCCTGGCGCAGGCCGGCGCCGTGGGCTTCAAGGTGTCCCTCTTCGACACCGATGCCAACCGCTTCCCGCGGATCACCGACGCCGAGCTGCGCAATGTCATGGCCGCCACCGCCGGTGCCGGCCGGACGGTGGCCGTGCACGCGGAGAACAACGAGATTGTCCAGGCCATGCTGGCCGCCGAACGCGAACTGAACCCGTTCGATCCGAAGGCCCACGTGCGCAGCCGCCCGCCGGTCAGCGAGACCATGGGGGTGCTGACCGCCCTGGAGATCGCCTACGAGCAGAAGGCCAAGCTGCACCTGTGCCACCTGAGCCTGCCGCGGTCCGTGGATCTGGTCCAGTGGTACAAGTCCCAGGGCCTGGACGTCACGCTGGAGACCTGCCCGCACTACCTGACCTTCACCGAGGACGACCACGATGCGCAGAAGGGGCGGCTGAAGATCAATCCGCCGCTGCGCAAGGGCGCGGACCGCGAGGGCATGTGGGAGCGGATCGCCTCCGGCGCCATCGACGTCGTCTCCTCCGACCACGCGCCGTGGCCGACGGAGTACAAGGACCACGAAGGCATCTTCGCCAACCACTCCGGCGCCCCGGGCGTCCAGACCTCCATGGCCGTCACCCTGTCGGCAGCCCTGGGCCGCGGCACTGACGATTTCAGCGCCGCCGTGCGCAGCCTGACGGAAACGCCGGCCGAACGCTTCGGCCTGGCCGGCACCAAGGGCCGCATCGCCGTCGGCTACGACGCCGATTTTGCAGTCTTCGACCCGGCCTCCGGCTGGGACATCGACGCCGCCGACATGTACTCGAACGCCGGATGGACGCCCTACCAGGGAATGACCACCAGCGGCCGGGTGACCATGACCATCTCGCGCGGTACCGTCGTGTGGAATGGCAGTGAGCTGCTCGGAGAGCTTGGCCGGGGCGTCGTCGTCGGTGCCTCGGTCTGACCCGCGGGGCAGCCGGATAGGGAAGGGGTTCCGATGAGCCTGACGTCGCTGCAGCGGGGTTTGGAAATGCTCTCCCTGATGAATCGGAACGGCCCGATGCGGGTGGACCAGATTGCCGCGGCGCTGGGCATGCCCACCTCAACGGCCTACCGCTACGTGAAGCTGTTCAAGGACTCCAACTTCCTCTTTGAAATCGACGGGGTGTACTCGCCGGGGCTGATGATCTCAAGCCGGGACGAGCAATCGCAGAAGCAGCACCTCGTGGAAATGGCCGGGCCCGTGATGGCCAGGCTGCGGGAAAGCAGCGGCGAGACGGTCATCCTCACCGTCCGGGTCCAGGCCGCGGCCCTCTGCCTGGAGCGGCTGCCGGCCCGGCGGAGCGACACGCTGTCCTTCTACCGGGGGTCGGTGCGCCCGCTCTATGCCGGGGCCAGTGCGACGGCGCTGCTGGCCTACGCGCCGACCGAGGTGATTGCCTCGGTGCGCGGCGGTTCGCTGCGCCGGTTCACGGCCCTGACGCCGACGGCGGAGCGGCTGGGGCAGATCCTGCCGGCCATCCGTTCCCACGGATACGCCGTCAGCGAGGGGGAGGTTGACCCCTTCATGGTGGCGGTGGCGGCCCCGGTGTTCCGGCACGGCCACTGCATTTGTGCGCTCACCGTGGCGGGGCGGCAAAGTTCGTTGTCCGGCCAGCGTCTCGACGACGTTGTGGGCATGGTGCGCGAGGCCGCCGCCGAACTCAGCACCGCACTGGACTCCGATGCCGGCAGCGGCGCCTGGATGACAGAAGAAGGCTGGTAGCCGCGTTTGGCACCCCCCCCGAAGGGGGAAGACGCAGGGGAAGCTGCTTGAGATGATCCGGCAGAACTACAGAATTGGAAAGAATCATGACAGAACCAGATCTCGCCACCTTGAGCCCCGACGCGGAGCGCATGTGGGCAGACATCATGGAGCTCTCGTCCATCGTGGACGATGGCAGCCCCGGCTGGTCCAGGGAAGTGTTTTCCGAGCCCTACAAGGCCTCCCGGGACTGGACGCTGGCGCGCATGCGCGGCGCCGGACTGGAAACATCCATTGACGCTGCGGGCAACATTGTGGGGCGCCTGCCCGGCAAGGACCCGAATGCGCCCGCCATCATCACCGGGTCGCACACCGACACCGTCCACTCCGGCGGCCGCTTCGACGGCATTGTGGGCGTGATGGGTGCCATCGAGGCGGCCCGGACGCTGCAGGAATCGGGCACCAAGCTCACCAGCGACCTGATGGTGGTGGACTTCCTCGGCGAGGAGGCCAACGATTTCGGCGTCAGCTGCGTCGGGTCCCGCGCCATCGCCGGCGTGCTGGACCCCGTCCACCTGGAACGGACCAACCGCGACGGCGTGTCCATGGGAAACACGATGGCCGCCTTTGGCCTGGACCCCCATGCCGCGGTCTCGATGGCGTGGAAGCCGAGCTCGGTGAAGTCCTACATTGAACTCCATGTGGAGCAGGGCCCCATGCTGGAGAACGCCGGCACCGAAATCGGCGTCGTGACCTCCATTGCCGGGATTGAACGCCTGATGGCGGTCTTCACCGGGCGGGCGGACCACGCCGGCACCACCCCGATGGACCAGCGGGCCGATGCCTTGATAGCGGCGGCCGAGGCCATCCTGACCGTGGAGCGCGTCGGCTGCGGGGCACCCGTGCACGGCGTCACCACCACCGGCAAGATCGCCACCGGCCAGGGCGCGTTCAACGTGGTCCCCGATTCGTCCACCATTTGGGCGGAAATCCGCAGCATCGACCCGAGCTGGCTCAGCGGGGCACGGCGCCGGATTGCGGACCAGATCGCCGTCGACGCCGCCAAGCGGGGCGTCGAGGTGGCCATTGACCTGCTCAACGACCAGGACCCGGTTCCGGCAGCGCAGTCCATGCAGGACACGGTGGCCGCGGCGGCCGGTTCGCTGGGGCTCAGCTGGGCCGCGGTGCCCAGCGGTGCCGGCCACGACGCCGCCCATATGGCCCATCTGGGCCCGATGGGCATGATCTTCGTCCCCTCCCGCGGCGGCCGCAGCCACTGCCCCGAGGAGTGGACCGACATCAACCACCTGCGCTCCGGCGTCCAGGTGCTCGCAGCAACCTTGATGCGCCTGGACCAGGCGTAACCTATTCATCGTCCCGGTTCCGGGCAATCCCACGAAAGCACCCTCATGACAACAGTTCCGCCGTCGACGATGGCCCCCAACGAGAAGTCCCTGGACCAGCAGCGCCGCGGCGCGCTCCGCGGCGGCGTCTTCGGCTATTACGTTGACCAGTTCGACATCTTCCTGCCGATCATCACCCTTGCCCCCGCAATGAGCTACTTCAACGGCGCCGGGACGTCGCCGGAGACCGCGGCATTGTTCAGCTCGCTCATCTTCATTTCCACCCTGGTGGCGCGTCCGCTCGGGGCCGCCGTCTTCGGCAATTTTGCCGACAAGACCGGCCGCCGGTTGACCACGCTCATTGCCATCGGTGGATTTGGCGTGGCAACGCTGCTGATGGCGCTGCTGCCGGGCTATGCGACGATGGGCCACTTCGGCCTGTTTGCCCTGATCGCGCTGCGCTTCATCGGCGGGTTCTTCCTCGGCGGCGAGTACTCCATCGCCATCCCGCTGGCAATGGAGTGGTCGCCCAAGGAGCGCCGCGGACCGCTGAGCGGCATGATCACCTCCATGGCCTCGGTGGCCAACGTCACGCTGGCCCTGATCACCTTTGTTCTGCTCTCGATCATGCCTGCCGCGGGGCCCGAATCGGCCTATGCCGTCTGGGGCTGGCGGATCCCGTTCGTCGCCGGCGCCGTCCTGGCGTTCTGCCTGTTCCTGTACTACCGCAACAACGTCCACGACACCCCGGACTTTGAAACGGCGGAAAAGTCGGAGAGCCCCTTCAAGGCACTGTTCGCCGGCGTCCACCGCCGCAGCCTGGTCCAGATCTTCATCCTGATGACGGGCATGTGGATCCTCAGCAACCTCAGCAATGCGGTCCTGACCGGCCGCCTCAAGGCGGATGCGCACATTCCGGACCAGACGGTCAGCCTGATCATGTCCATTGCGCCGCTCGTGACCGCCGGCTGCTTCATTGCCGCCGGCTTCATTTCGCAGAAGGTGGGGCGCCGGACCTTTTACCGCTGGTACGCCGTCCTGATCATCGTGGTTGCGCCTGTCATGTATGTACTGGCAATGACCGTCGGCGTGACCAACATCCCGCTGGCAGCGGTGCTGGCGGTGCTGGTCCAGGTCAGCAGCCTGTGCGTGTTTGCCCCCGTCGGCGCCTACCTGAGCGAGCGGTTCCCCTCCAGCATCCGCGCCAGCGGCTACGGCGTCGGCTACAGCCTGGCCGTCATTCTGCCCGCCTTCTATGAGTTCTACATCAAGGCGCTGGGCAACATCATGCCCGACCGGTTCGCTGTGGCGTCGCTGATCTGCCTGGCCGGTGTGCTGGTGTGGATCGGGGCAACCATGGGCCCGGAAACGAAGGACGTCAACCTGGCCGACGACGCCAGCTTCACCGTCTAAGGTCGTTGCACCGCAGTGGCCCGCCGCTGCTGGTGGGTCCACGCGGGCCGTGTGGACATTTGCCGGGGGCATAGACCCCGCGGATGTCCATGCGGCCCGCGTTTCCCTTTCTTGCGGGGGCTAGGCCAGCAGGGTGTTGAGCAGGCGGGCGGCGACCTTGGCCGTGCGGTTGTCGATGTCGAACTCGGGGTTCAGCTCGGCCACATCCAGATGCAGCAGTCTGCCGCTCTCGGCCACCTGGCGGCAGACGGCGGCGATCACCGGCAGCGGCACGCCGTAGGCTGCCGGGGCGCTGACGCCCGGGGCCGCTGCGGCGGGGAGCACGTCCAGGTCGATCGTCAGGTAGAGCACGTCCACGGTTTCCAGGAACGAGCCGACAAACTCGGCCGTGCGCTCCGCGGAGCAATCCTCGTCCAGCAGGTACTTCACGTCCAGCCGGTGCGCGGTGTCGAAGAGCACGCGGGTATTGTTGGGCTCGCTGATGCCGACGACGGCGTAGTTGAGCGCGCGCCCGGTGGCGGCCTCGGCGTGGGCCATCTGCAGGAACGGTGTGCCGGAGCTTGGCACGGCGGCCTCGCGCAGGTCGAAGTGCGCGTCGAGGTTGAGCACGCCCAGCCGCTTGCCGGACTGCACGGCGGCGGAGCCCGCGACGCCAAGGTAGCTGGCAAAGGCCGTCTCATGGCCACCGCCCAGCACGCAGGTCAGGGCCCCGGCGTCGAGCAGGGCGGTGATGGTACGGCCGGCCCGTTCCTGGCCGTCCTCCAATGCATCCCCGTCCACCACGATGTCGCCGGCATCGGCCACCGGGCGGGCGGAGTGGTACGCCAGCGAACCCAGGGCGGAGCGGATCGCGGCGGGTGCGGCGGCGGCTCCCACCCGGCCCTTGTTGCGCGCCACACCGGCGTCGGAGCAGAAGCCCAGCAACGCCGTCGGACGCCCCGAGAACGCAGAAGCGGAACCGGAAGCGGGGCCAGCGCCGGTCCCCCCGGACGTCCCGGCGTTCACGGCCTGGAACCAGCGGCGGTGCTCGGCGCCGTCGCCGTCGTTCCGGCCGGTCCAGGGCAGCGGGGGAGCGTCTACGTCAACTGCGGGAAAGTCCATGCCTTAAGCCAACAGCAGGCGCCCGGCCGTTGCCAGCCGGACGCCTGCTTGGCGGTCTGGAATGCCAGACGTTGGTGCTACTTGATCCCGAAGACCTGCTCGATCGGACCGATGCCGAAGAAGACCAGGAACGCGGCGGCCACGGCCCACATCAGCGGGTGGATTTCCCTGGCGCGGCCCTGGAAGAGGCGGATCAGCACAAAGGTGATGAAGCCGGCACCCAGGCCGTTGGCGATGGAGTAGGTGAACGGCATCAGCGTGAACGTCAGGAAGGCCGGGATCGCGATGCCCCAATCGGACCAGTCGATCCTGCCCACCTGGGAGACCATCAGAAAACCGACCACCACTAGGGCGGGGGCCACGGCCTCGAACGGCACCAGCGAGATCAGCGGGGTGAAGAACATTGCCACGATCAGCAGCAGGCCGGTGACCACCGAGGCCAGGCCGGTGCGGGCGCCCTCGCCGATGCCGGCGCCGGATTCCACGAAGATCTGGTTGGAGGACACTGACGCGCCACCACCGGCGATGGCGCCAAAGGCATCCACCAGCAGCACCCGGTCCACGTTGGGGATGTTGCCGTCCTTGTCGATGGTGCCGGCCTCGCTGGCCAGGCCCACCATGGTGCCCATGGCGTCGAAGAAGATGCTCAGCAGGATGGAAAACGCCAGCAGGACGGCGGCCAGCATGCCCAGGTGGGCGAAGGAGCCGAACAGGTTGACCTGGCCGATGAGGCTCAGGTCCGGCAGCGAGAGCTCCTTGAAGGTCGGCACCACCAGGGACCAGCCCTCGGGATTGGCGGTCTTGCCGTCAAAGCTGGGGCCAATGTGGAAGACGGCCTCCAGCACGTTGGCCAGCACCGTGGCGGCGATGATGCCGATCAGGATGGCACCCTTGACCTTGCGGATCACCAGGGCGAGGGTCAGCACCAGTCCGACGACGAACACCAGCGTGGGCCAGCCCAGCAGCTTGCCGTCGACGCCCAGCCCCACGGGGACGGTGGTGCCGGCGACGTCGGGGATGCGCCGCACGAAGCCGGCGTTGACCAGTCCGATGAGGGCAATGAAGAGGCCGATGCCCACCACGATGGCGGTCTTGAGCCCGGCGGGGACGGCCTTGAAGACGGCTGTCCGGAAGCCGGTGAGCACCAGGATGAACATGGTGATGCCCGAGAGGACCACCAGGCCCATCATGTCCGGCCAGGTCAGGCCGGGGTGGCTGGCCACGGTGACGGCGACAAACGCGTTCACGCCCAGGCCGGTGGCCAGGGCGAACGGGTGCTTGGCCCAGGCGCCCATCAGGATGGTCAGGACGCCGGCCACGAAGGCTGTCATGGCGGCCACCCGGTTGGGGCCCAGGATATCCCCGGACGAGTCGGCGCCCGAGAGGATCAGCGGGTTCAGCACCACGATGTAGCTCATGGCAAAGAAGGTGGCGAAGCCGCCGCGGATTTCCCGGGAGTAGTTGGACCCACGCTCGGTGATTTTGAAATATCTGTCGATGGCAGACAAGTTGGACAGGGTAGTAGCCACGAAACGCCCTCCAGCACTTGGCGAAAAAGATGTGTTTGTCCACGATTCTATCGGTTGCCTATGGTAACGAGACGGCGTTCGACGGCGCAGGATCCCCCGAGTGGGAAAGGTCACGGCGGGCTGTGGCGTACCGTGGAATGGTGGCCGCCGCGGCGGCCACCCGATATTTGACCGGTCCAACTGATCCATAGATGGGTGTGCCATGATCCCCGCCGCCAGCGTCCCCTCCACCAGCCCCGCCGGGTCCGGCACCGCCGCGCCCGGCGCAGCAGGCCGCGGCCCCCGGCGCCAGCGCACGGTGGTGCGGACGTTGTTTGCCGCCGTGCTGGCCCTGGGCCTGTCGTTTGGCGCGGCCACCGCGGCCTCCGCCCACGACGCGTTGGAATCCTCCTCGCCGGCGGACGGTTCGTCGGTGCCGGTCGTGCCGGACCAGATCACCCTGACCATGAGCGATACGCCGGGCGCGCTGGGTTCGGAGATTAAGGTTCTCGACGAGGCCGGCACCAACTGGGCCCAGGGCGCGGTGAAGGTGGTGGACAACCTGGCCATCGAGCAGCTGCGCTCCGGCGCCCCGGCCGGCAAGTACACGGTCCAATGGCGCCTGGTGTCCTCGGACAGCCACCCGATCGAGGGCACGTTTTCCTTCACGGCCGACGCTGGCTCCTCCGCCGGCGCGGGAGCCGCAGCCGGATCGACGGCCGGCGCCAACCCGGGTGCGGCCGCAGGCACCGCTGCCCCGTTGGTGAAGAGCACCGAGGCGACAGCACCGCAGGCGGCCAGCAGCGACGGCATCCCGTGGAGCGTCATCGCCATGATCGTGGTGCTGGTGGGCCTGGTGGCCGGGCTGGCCTTCTTCGCCAAGCGCCGCCTGGGCTCCGAGGACTGACACACCGCCGCCGCGAGGGGGCAGTTGTGGTGGGTCTGCCGCCTCCACACTGCCCACAAGTGCCGGTTCGCGGGGCGAGCGGACGCTACGCGATGGCGGGGGGTGTGGCCTGGGCGGAGATGGCTTTGCTGACCAGCTTGGCCTGCTTGAGGATTTCGCGCGTCGTGGGGACCACGGCGTCGCCCACGCCCACCAGGTACATGCCCAAGGCACGCAGCACGGCCAGGATGTCCCGGCCGACCTTGATGCCCAGCGAGCGCAGCAGGGCGCGCAGCTGGGTCTGGGCGCATCGGGTCAGCACAATGTTCTGGGCCAGCAGCACGCCGTTGGCCGTGTGGACCACCCACTGCTGTGGCGCGCCGTCGCGCCGGCTCACCTGGACGGCCCGGGTGCTGGGGCGCACATCCAGCTGGTGCGTGTCGGCGTAGCGGCGCAGCAGGCGCATGATCTCCGCCCGCTCGCCCAGCGCCCGGGGATCACCGTGGGAGGACTGGCGCAGCGCCGCGGAGGGGCCGAGGAAGTCCAATCCATCCACCACGATGGCGTTGATGCCTTGGCGGCTGAGTTCGCTGGCCACGGCCAGGCCGGAGAACCCGGAACCAATCACAACGGTTGTGCAGGACTCCGCAGCGAGCGGTAAACCGAGACCTGTGGTTTTACGCTCTGGGCACGGCGCGGTCATCTCTTTGATGCCTCCATGGACGGTGAGGAAAACTAACGGTGGCCGGCGCAGCCCTCCCCCAGAAGGGCTGGACGCCGGATGGCAGGGGCGTACGGAACGGTCCGGCGAAGCGCAGTGACTGCACCTAACGGATCCGCACTTTCCCGAACACTACAGAACTTTTTGGGCTGTGGATAGAGCCGCTCCGGGCGCGCCGCGCACGGGGTTTGCGGACACGCCGGCGCAGCCGGATTTGGCCGCCCGGTCCAGTGCAGGAGGACCCGCTGGAATTGTGTCCACGGCACGCCGCAACATCCTTGACGGGCCGCAGCGAACCGGCAATAGTCACCAGTAGGGGGCGCCATGGCAGCCCCCGGAGCCGCTGTCGCACCGCTGCGGCGTCCAGACCTAGGAGGCGCACCATGAGCGATCCAACCGCCCATTCGCCGGCAGAAACACCCCCGTCCATTCCGCCGCCCACAGGCATAGTGGTGGGCATTGATGGTTCGGACCAGAGCACCTGCGCCCTCGTCTGGGCCGCCCGGGAGGCGGAGCGGCGCAACAAACCCCTGCACCTGGTGACCGCGTACAGCGTGCCCATCTTTGCCGCGTCAGGTCTGGACGGCGGCTACGCCACTGTGGACGACGACGTGATCCGCGACGGCGCGGAGGCCGTACTGCACGAGGCGGCCACGAAGGTCTCCGGCTACAACGTCGACCTTGATGCCCGCGTGGAGAACGGCGACGCCGCCGGGGTCCTGCTGGAGATGAGCGAGACGGCCGAGCTGCTGGTCTTCGGCTCCCGCGGCCGCGGCGGATTCGTCGGCCGGCTGTTGGGATCGGTCAGCAGCGCCCTGCCGGCCCACTCGAAATGCCCCACCGTCACCATCCCCATCAGCTGCGCCGAGCGCCTGGGCCAACCCGCACCGGCCCGCCGGGAACGCGGGGACAAGCACCCCGACGTCGCCGTGGAGAACGTGGTCACGGTGGGCGTGGATGGGTCCGCCACCGCCCGCATGGCCGTCCTGGTGGCCGCCGAGCAGGCCCAACGCTCCGGCCGGACCCTGCGAGTCATCTGCGCCATCCCGCCCTACACCGGTTCGCTGGCCTGGATCCCGGCCCCGCTGGACCGCGAGGCCCTCTTCAAGGACATCGGCGTCCAGCTCGACGCCGGACAGGCCTGGCTGCGCAGCCACTTCCCCGACCTGCCCGTGGATGTGCAGCTGCTGGAAGGCCCGCCGGTGGAGGTGCTGATCGAGGCCTCGCGCTCCTCGGAGCTGGTGGTGCTGGGCACCCGCGGCCGCGGCGGCTTTGCCGGCATGCTGCTGGGGTCCACCACCGATGGGGTGCTGCACCACGCCAAGGGCCCCGTCATGGTGGTCAGGGACGCCGAGGATCCCCGCCTGGCGGACAGGGAGTCCTTCGGGCCCATGCTGCAGGCCTAGGGCCAATGCGAACGACGGCGGGGCCGGCACCACAGTGGTGCCGGCCCCGCCGTCGTTGGCCAGCCGGTGAGCCGCTTGGGCCCACGGAGCCGCCGGGGATCAGTAGCGGGCGGCCATGGGGTAGAGGTTCATGCCGCTCATCCAGGCCAGCGGGGTGACAGCGATGCCGTCATGCTCGTTCAGCGCCTGGACCACCTTGCCGTTGCCGATGTAGATCGCAATATGGGAGAAGTTGCCGGTGCCGTCGTCGTTGAAGACCAGCAGGTCGCCGTACCGCAACTGGGACAGCGGAACCAGTTGCGGAGCATTCCAGAACTGGGCCGTGCCCGTGCGCGGAACCCAGGTGCCGGC
Organism: Pseudarthrobacter sp. P1; assembly: GCF_050156935.1. Lineage (NCBI taxonomy): Bacteria > Bacillati > Actinomycetota > Actinomycetes > Micrococcales > Micrococcaceae > Pseudarthrobacter > Pseudarthrobacter sp. P1. The sequence goes on from NZ_CP189584.1 coordinate 3,295,456, forward strand.
CGCGGCGAACGCCTGCTGGACCAGGCCCGAACAGTCGAAGCCCACGGGGCCGGTGCCGGCCCAGACGTAGGGTCCGCCCACCTTGGACAGGGCGTAGTTGACCATCACGGACGTGTTCACGCCCGACGCCGGGGGAGGAGTCACGACGGGAGGCTGCGCCACGGGAGGTGCCACCGGAGGAACCACGGGAGGTGCCACCGGCGGGGCAACGGGGGGCGCCACCGGGGGTGCGACGGGCGGATCGGGCTTCGGTGCGGGCGGCACGACGGCGGTGCCGCCACCGTTCCCGGTCCCCGTGCCGGAGCCGCCGGAGTTGGACCCGCCCGAGTTCGAGCCACCGGGGTTCGAGCCGCCGGTGCCGGGGTTCTGCCCGGCAGGAGAACCGCCCTGCGCCGGCGGCGTGGGCTTGGGCGCAGTGGCCGAGGCCGCGATCTGGGCGGCGAGGGCGTCCTCCTGCTTTTTGGCCTCCAGGGCCGAAACGCGGGCGTCCTCCAGTTCGGCGGTGGTGTTGTGCAGGGTGGCCAGCTTGGCCACCACCGTGGCGCGCTGCTTGGTGTTTGAGTCCACCACCGCGCTCTGGGCGTCCGCCGAGGCCTGGGCCTTTGCCTTGGCGTCCTCGGCGGCCCGTGCGGCGTCGTCGGCGGCCTGCTGGGCGGCGGCAGCGGCCTCGCGCAGGGCGGTCGAGGACGAGGCGGCGGCCTCGGCCGAGGCATAGGTTCGGCTGCGGGTCTCGCTAAGGGCCATCAGGGTGGAGGCCTGGTAAAGGGCGTCCTTGGCGTCCGAGCCGCCCATGACGGTCTGGACGCTGGGGTTCATGCCGCCGGACTTGTACAGGTTTCCGGCCAGCTGGCCCACCTGCGCCTTGGCCTTGCCGTAGCTTGCGTCGGCGGCATCGGCCTTGGCAGCGGCGGCAGCGGCCGCCAGCTTGCGGCTCTCGGCCGTCAGGATGGCATTGGAATAGCTGTCGTTGGCACGCATGGAGTCCGCCACGGTCGCCTGCAGGTTCCGGGTCGCATCGTCCAGGATGGCCTCCAGCTTGGCGGCCTCCGCGGCGGTGGCATCCTCGCTGGCTTTGGCCTGGGTGATCTCGTCATCGGAAGGGATCCCGGGGCTGGAGGGCAGCACGGTGAACTCCGGGCCGGTCGGCTGGGCCGCTGTGGCGGGAGCGATGAAGGCCCCGGACAGCAGGGCCGCGCAGGCCAGGGCGGTGGTTCCGCCGGCCACGGCACGGCGCATGAACGCCGTCTTGGCAGGCTGTGGCTGGGGAGCTGTGCCAGATTCGTGGCGCGGCACCATCGTCATGTGTGAGACCTCACTGGAGTTCCGTTTGGGAAAGCACACACCTGCCAACCGGGGACGGGTGCGCCGGACAGGCCGGACCGTTGCAATCCACAACAAATCCGAGGCTACGGCGGCAAATGTCACTTTGGCAACATTCGTCACACCTTTCACATGAATAACATGAATGCCGGTGCCCGGCGTCAGTCCCAACCCAGCTCGTGGAGCCGGTCGTCGCTGATGCCAAAGTGGTGGGCGATCTCGTGCACCACCGTCACGGTGACCTCCTCGACCACCTCCTCGGCGCTGGAACAGATGTCCAGGATGGCGCCGCGGTAGATGGTGATCCGGTCCGGCAGCGAGCCGGCGCCCCACCACGAGTCCCGCTCGGTGAGCGGCGTGCCCTCATAGAGCCCCAGCAGCACCGTGTCAGGATCCTCGCCCGGTCCGGGCAGGTAGCGGTCCTCGACGAACACCACCACGTTGTCCATGGCCTGGCGCAGGTCCGCCGGGATGGCTGCCAGTGCATGGTCCACGGCCGCGTCAAACTCGTCCAGGGACATGGCGAAGGGCGCCGGATCCGCCCCGGGCACATGCCCGGGTACGGGCTCTGGGAATGGCTCGGGAAAGTGCGGATCCTGGCTCATGGGACCAGCGTAGTGCGGGTGCCAAATACGGGCCCCAGGACCGCGCCCGGGACTCGTTTTGTATATTTCCGATTTAGGCCCTATAGTTTTTGGAGTCCACTTCGGGAGGATGCGGGAAGCCGCAGAGACCATGAATGTGACGATGCCCCCATCGTCTAGCGGCCTAGGACACCGCCCTTTCACGGCGGCGGCACGGGTTCGAATCCCGTTGGGGGTACGCACGAGGTAAAACTCAAGCGAAAATCGAGTGGTAAAAACAGTCCGAAAAGACTGGTACGATATAACTCGTGAAAAACACGGAAACGTGAATGGATCGAATTATGAAGTGCAACGTATGGCCCTGTAGCGCAGTTGGTTAGCGCGCCGCCCTGTCACGGCGGAGGTCGCGGGTTCGAGTCCCGTCAGGGTCGCTTTGGTCCTCTGGAGAAATCCGGGTGATCATGGTGACCAGTTCACCAGGCTCTGTAGCTCAGTTGGTAGAGCGTTCGACTGAAAATCGAAAGGTCACCGGATCGACGCCGGTCGGAGCCACCAGCTAAAATCCCCGCATTCGAAAGAATGCGGGGATTTTTCGTTTAACCTTCGCTTAACCGTCATTTCCCCCGCTGGGCAAGGCCCCCCGCCGGGCGTAGCCTGTGGATTGGATGCGGTGATCTCAAGGGGGCGGCGGTGAAGGTTTCCTCGGCACGCTGGGTTGCGGTGCTGGGTGCCAGTGTGATCTTGGCCCTGGGCGGATGCTCCCTGATCCCGGCGTGCCGCCGGGACCGGTCCCGGCGCCGGCCACCTCCGGGCAAACCCCAGCCACAGGCGGATCAACGTCCGACGGCGGCACCGCCTCCACCTCCTCCAGCTGCCTCACCGTGGCGGGAGCCTTGGCGGGGGTGTCCTTCCTGCCCCTCTCGGCCGCCGTCGGCGCCACCGACAGCGCGGACCTGGACAAGGCCAAGGCCGCCATCCGGGAGGCGATGTCCCGGGTCCCGGACGAACTCAAGCCCGATTTTGCCAAGCTCTCCGAGGTGGTGGATGCCATGGGCGGGGATCTGTCGAAGTTCGACACCCCCGCCTTCGAGGAGGCCGTGAAGCCCATTTCGGCCTGGCTGGAGAAGAACTGCGGCGGCTAGCCACGGCACCGCGCCAGTGCGTTGCCCGCTGCCGCGTCCCTGCATAGGGTTACGGTAAGGACAACAGAAAGGGCGTGGGGGATGCAGGCGCAAGAGCAGCCGCAGGTTCAGGTTCACGGGGCAACGGGCCGGACGGTCATTGCCGAGGCGGCGGTGGCCAAGGTTGCCGCGCTGGCGGCCCGCAGCGTTGACGGCGTCTATGCGCTGGGAACCGGGGCCGCGCGCTCCATCGGAGCCATCCGCGACGTCGTCGGCGCCGCCGACGTGGCAGCCGGCGTCCGGGTCGAAGTGGGGGAGACCCAGGTGGCCGTGGACGTCAACATGGTGGCCCGGTACGGAAAACCGCTCCAACAGCTGGCCAATGCCGTCCGCGCCGCCGTCTACGCCGCCGTCGAGGAACTGGTGGGCATGGACGTGATCGAGGTCAACGTCGAAATCAATGACGTCCACGTTCCGTCCGCTGACGCCGACCGGGCCCCGGCCCGGCCCACGCTGGGGGAGCGCATCGGCGTCCTGGCTCAGGGCGCACCGGCCAGGCCCACCGTCCCGGCACCGTCCGCCGACTCCCTGCCCGCGACGAATGGGGAACCATCATGAGTGCAACGCTTGCCGGCATCGCCATCGGTGCCTTTCTGGCCTTCATGGCCTTCAGCTTTGGTTTCTGGGGCTTCCTGATCGCCGCGATCTTCATGGGCGCCGGCGCCCTGGTGGGGCGCGCGGCCAGCGGGAAGATGGAATGGCGCACCGTGCTGGACGCCATCACGGGCCGGCGTTCGTCCTCATGACGGCGGCCCCCGCCAACACCGGGGAGCGCGAGCTGGCCGGACACAACCGGATCAGCACGGCGGCCCTGACCTCCGTGGCCCAGGCCGCCACGGCGCAGGCGCTGGGCGTCTCGGCGGCGGCCGTGCGGGCCAGCTGGGCCGACGACGCCGGGCTGTTGGCCCTCTCCCTCGCCACCCCCATCGGCATGCCCCCGCTCGGTGATGTCGTGCGCGATCCCGGGACCGTGCAGCGCAGCGGCGGCAGCGTGCTGGACCGTGCGCTGTCGGCCAAAGCGGTGATCCTGGCCCTGGTCCAGGACCTGACGGGCTCGCGCCTGTCCCGGGTGGACATCCGCATCACCGGCGTCCGCACGCATCGGGGCGGTCGGGTCCTGTGACGCCGTGGATCGAGCGCATCCTGCGGCGCGAAACGCATTCCTCCCGGGCCCCGCTGGTGGGCATTGCCGCCGTGCTGGTTTCCGTCCTGGCCATCTACGCCCTGCTGGAGGCCGTCCTGCGCGCCGTCGGCCAGCCGCCCTGGCTCGCCGATCCGCTCGACGCCGCCCACAATCTGGCCAACCTCCCGCAGGGCATCTCGCCCATCCTGCTGGGAGCCATCGGCGTGCTGCTGATGCTGGTGGGACTGGTCTTCTTCTTCAATGCCGTACTGCCCGGCCGCCGTGCCCGGCACATCATTGAGGATCCGCGGGCCGCCGTGGTGGTCGACGACGGCGTGGTGGCCGCCGCCCTGGCCCGGCGCGCCCGGATGGCTGCCGGCGTCACCCGCGAACAGGTGATGGTGGTGGTCGCGCGCGACACCGTCCAGGTCAACGTCCGCCCCACTTCCGGCATCCGGCTCGATGAGGATCTGGTGCTGGCCGCGGTGGAGTCCGAGCTCGACGCCATGAAGCTGGTGCCGCGGCCAGACGTGCGCGTGGTGCTGGCCCCGATGGGGGTGGTGGGCGTATGAACGGCACGCCGCGGGCCCTCAACCGGGTCCTGCTGGCCATCCTCGGCCTGGCGTTTCTGGCCGCCGGGGCGCTCGCGCTGGCCCTGGCCGCCATTCCGGCGGTGGCCAGGTGGTGGCAGGACTGGGCCAAACCCGCTACGGACGCCCTGGTCGATCTGGCCTACCGCACCGCGTTGCCGGGCCGGGGAGGCAGTTGGATCTGGATTGCCGTGGCCGTCGCCATGGTGCTGGTGGTGGTGGCCATGGCAACCTGGGTGGCCCAGCAGGGCAAGGGCCGCGCCTCGACGCTGGCCGCCGTGTACGGGGATGCGGACGACGACGGGGCGGCCGGGATGGTGTCGATCAGCGCCGCCGTGGCGGAGCAGGCGCTCAAGGCCGCGCTGGCGGAGCGGAACGATTTGGCCGCCGTATCCGTGGCCACCTATGAGGTGGACGGGAAGCCCGCCGTGAAGGTGCGCATCCTGCCCCGGCAGGGGGTGGCCCCGCATCTGGTGGCCGACGACGTCGCCGCCCTGGTGGACGGGCTCGATGCCGTCCTGGGCCTGCAAACACCGGTTCTGATCAGCATCGGTGCCGGGGCCAGATCGCGGTTCACGAAGGCCGAACGCGTCCGCTAGTCTGGGCGTGCAGCACCCCGTTCGGCACCGCCGGACATGGGACCTATCAAGTTCTAGCGCAGGGAGTGTCACATGAGCGAGATTAACGGCGAGAACCCGATCGACGCCGCCAAGGAAGCCGCCACGGAAGCCGTTCAGGACGCCCAGGGCGCGGCAGCCGACGGAGCCGAGGCGGCCCAGGACGCGGCTCCGGATGCCGTGGAGAACGTCAAGGAATTTCTGGAGGACGCCGGCGAGAACATCAAGGATGTCGCCGCCGATGTTACGGAAAACGTCAAGGAGTTCTTCTCCGGCGATGTGGCCGAACACGCCAAGGACCTGGTGGAAGACGTGAGCGAAAACGTCAAGGATTTTGCCGGGGGTGCAGCCGAGCACGCCAAGGGGATTGGCGCCAAGATCGCCGGTTTCTTCAAGGGCGGGCACTAGGAAAACAGCACCACGGCAGGGGCGGCCCCGGGATTTTCCCGGGGCCGCCCCTCTTTTTGTGCCATGCCACGGGAAGGTCACGATTGAGTGTAAGCGCTTGCATGCGCGCCCGCTGGCACATACAGTGATCCACGTCACTCAACTGCGCCGCTGCCTACGAAGGCGTGCGCCGGCCCGTTTTTTTGGTTGGAGAGAAGAGCATGGGAATAAAGAATTCACGCAAGATGGCCCCCCTGGCTGCGGCCGCTGTGCTGGCATTGGCACTGGCTTCGTGCAGCGGCGGTGGGTCCGGCGGAGGCGGCGGCGGAGGCGGAGGCGGCGGCGATGCCGCTGCGAACCTGGACGGACGTGGCCCCATCACCTATGTGCAGGGCAAGGACAACTCGAATGTGGTCCGGCCGTTGGTCGACAAGTGGAACGCCGCCCACCCGGATGAGAAGGTCACCTTCCAGGAGCAGTCCGACAAAGCCGACCAGCAGCACGATGACCTGGTCCAGCATTTCCAGGCAAAGAGCGTCGACTACGACGTGGTGGACGTTGACGTTGTCTGGACGGCGGAGTTTGCCGCCAAGGGCTGGCTCCAGCCGCTCAAGGACACCATGGCCGTCGACACCTCGAAGATGCTGCCGGCCACGGTGAAGACCGCCACCTACAAGGGCACCCTGTACGCGGCCCCGCAGACCTCCGACGGCGGCATCCTGTACTACCGCAAGGACCTCGTCCCCACACCGCCCAAGACCTGGGACGAGATGATGGGGATGTGCTCCATCGCCAAGTCCAACAACATGGGCTGCTACGCCGGCCAGTTCGCCAAGTATGAGGGCCTGACGGTCAACGTGGCCGAGGCCATCAACACCGCCGGCGGCACCATCGTGGGCGAGGACGGCAAGCCCACCCTGGACACCGCCGCCGCCAAGGCAGGCCTGGGCAACCTGGCCGCGGCCTACAAGGACGGCAACATTCCGGTGGAGGGCATCACGTTCCAGGAGGAGCAAGGCCGCCAGGCATTTGAGGACGGCAAGCTGCTGTTCCTGCGCAACTGGCCCTACGTCTACAACCTCGCCAAGACCGATGGCGCCTCGACGGTGAAGGACACCTTTGGCATCGCGCCGCTGCCGGGCAAGGACGGCCCCGGCGCCTCCTCCCTCGGCGGGCACAACATGGCCGTGAGCGTGTACTCCAAGCACAAGGCCACCGCCAAGGACTTCCTGGCCTTCATGACCAGTGAGGAAACGGAGAAGTTCTACGCCACCCAGGGCTCGCTGGCCCCGGTGCTGGCCTCCCTGTACGACGACCCGGCCCTGGTGGCCCAGCTGCCGTACCTGCCGGTGCTGAAGACCTCCATCGAGAACGCCGTGCCGCGACCCGTCAGCCCGTTCTACCCTGCGGTCACCAAGGCCATTCAGGACAACGCCTATTCCGCCATCAAGGGGGAGAAGAGCGTTGATGCGGCCCTGGCCGACATGGCCAACGCCATCACCTCCGGCTCCCACTAGCCGTGCGCGGTGGGCGGCCCTCCCGGCCGCCCACCGCCGTCGAGCATTCCCGGTGCCACCGCAGGCGCCATCCAGCCCGGCAGCGGGCGCACAGCTGCCATCCATTTGGTGAAAGGAGAGGCCATGTCCATACACGCGCAGCCGACAACGTCGCGCGGGACCCCCGGCCCCAACGCAGGACACGAGAACAAAGAGGTTGACCAGGACCGCAAGGCCAAGACCCAGGGGCGCTGGGCGGCAACGCTCGTCCTGCCCTCGATGATCGTGCTGGGCATTGTCATTGTCTACCCGGTGGCCAACGCCATCATCATGTCCTTTCAACAGGACGAGGGCCTGGACCCGGTGACGGGCAGTTTTGTGGCCGGCGGTTTTGCCGGCTTCGCCAACTTCACGCACTGGCTCCTGCAGCAGTGCCCCGCGCCCGACGGCACCACCGCCTGCTCGCCCGGCAGCCTGGGCGCCCAATTCTGGTCCGCGATGGGCACCACCTTCTTCTTTACGGTGGTGACTGTGGTGCTGGAGACGGTGCTGGGCTTCTGGATGGCCATCATCATGGCCCGGACCTTCCGCGGGCGCAGCGCCCTGCGTGCCGCGGTCCTGGTGCCGTGGGCCATCCCCACCGCGGTGACGGCCAAACTGTGGTTCTTCATCTTCGCCTTTGACGGCATCGCCAACAAGCTCTTCGGCACGGCGATCCTGTGGACCGGGTCCGAGGGGCCGGCACGTGCCGCCATCATCATCGCCGACGTCTGGAAGACCACGCCCTTCATGGCCCTGCTGATCCTGGCGGGCCTGCAGATGATCCCGGCCGAGGTGTACGAGGCGGCCAAGGTGGACGGGGCCTCGGCCTGGCAGCGGTTCACCCAGATCACCCTGCCATTGGTGAAGCCGGCGTTGATGGTGGCCGTCCTGTTCCGTGTGCTGGATGCACTGCGCATGTACGACCTCCCGGCCATCATGACCGGCGGGGCCAACGGCACCACCACGCTGTCCATCCTCGTGGTGGACCAGATCCGGCAGGGCTTCAACTCCGCCGCGGCCCTGTCCACCATCACGTTCCTGGTCATCTTCCTCGTCGCGTTCATCTTTGTCCGCTTCCTGGGGGCCAACGCCGTCCAATCCGCCACCGGCCCGGGAAAGGGGAAAGGCAAATGAGCACCTCAACAGTGAAGGCCACGGAGGCCGCTTACGCCGCACCCCACCTGGCCGCCAAGCGGCGCGAACGCTGGGCCAGTTCGCGCACCTACATCAGCGCCGCGCTGATCTTCATCTGGTGCCTGCTGCCCTTCTACTGGATGATCGTCACCGCCTTCCGCGACGTGGGCTACACCTTCGACCCCACGCCGTTCTTCACCCACGTCACCTGGGACAACTTCACCACGGTGTTTTCCGAGGGCCTGGGCAACCACTTTGCCCGGAACCTGCTCAACTCGCTCTTCGTGGCCGGTGTGACCACCGTCGTCGCACTGCTCTTCGGCGTGTTTGCCGCCTACGCGCTGGCCCGGCTGGAGTTCCGCTTCAAGTTCCTGGTGCTGGGCTTCGTCCTCGGGGCCTCGATGTTCCCGGGCGTGGCCCTGGTGACCCCGCTGTTCCAGCTCTTCACCAACATCGGCTGGTATGGCACCTACCAGGCGCTGATCATCCCGAACATCTCCTTCGTGCTGCCGTTGACCGTGTACACGCTGACCTCGTTCTTCCGGGAGATGCCCTGGGAACTGGAGGAATCGGCGCGCATCGATGGCTGCACGCAGGGCCAGGCGTTCCGGAAGGTCATCATGCCGCTGGCCGCGCCGGCGGTCTTCACCACCGCCATCCTGGCCTTCATCGCGGCCTGGAACGAGTTCCTGATCGCCAGTCAGCTCTCCAACGATGCCACCAAGACCGTGACAGTGGCGATCGCCTACTTTGCCGGTGCGCAGCCACACCAGGAGCCGTACACCGCCGTGATGGCGGCGGGCACGGTGGTGACCATTCCGCTGGTGATCCTGGTGCTGGTGTTCCAGCGCAAGATCGTCGCCGGACTGACGGCCGGGGCGGTGAAGTAATGGCCGATTCCGATCCGCTCGGCCCGGGTGCCAGCACCGCCAAGCACCGCAGCGCCGAGGACTTCGACATAATTATCGGCTTCCTCGGATTTTGGGGAATAGTCGTATTGGCCGTCACCGTCTGGATGGAGGTCACCGGAGCGCCGGCGTTCGGCTGGTCGATGGGGCTGCTGGCCATCGTGCTTGCCTTCTGGGGCATGCTGCGCCTACGCAGCAGGCTGCCCCGGCGGATCGCCCGGCGCCGCAACTAGGCGCAGGGGCCCCATCCGCCCGGACCACGCGAGAGGAGACTTCATGGCTGTCAGCATCGACGACGTCGCCGCCCGGGCGCAGGTTTCCACTGCCACTGTGTCCCGCGCCATCCGCGGGCTGCCGCGCGTCAGCCCGGCCACCCGGGCCCGGATCCTCGCCGCGGCGGAGGAGCTTGGCTACGTGGCCTCGCCGTCGGCCAGCGGGCTGGCCACCGGGCGCACCAAGACCGTGGGCGTGCTGGCACCCTATGCCGACCGCTGGTACTTCGGCCACTCCATCGAGGGGGTGGACAAGGCGCTGCGCGAGAACTCCTTCAACCTGCTGCTGTTCAGCCTAGGCGGATATGCCGGCGGCCGGGAGCGCTTCTTCACCCGGAACATGGTGCGCAAGCAGATCGACGCACTGGTGGTGCTGTGCCTGGGCCTGACCGAGGATGAGCTGGACCAGCTGCACCGCACGGAGATCCCGCTGGTCGCCGTCGGCGGTCCGGTGGAGGGCTGCGCGTCGGTGCGGATCGACGACGGCGCCGCGGCGGCCGCGGCCACCGGGCACCTGATCGGGCTGGGCCACACCCGGATCGGCCACCTGCGCGGGGCGGTCGAGGACAAGCTCAATTTTGCCGTCCCCGCCCTGCGCACCGCGGCCTTCACCGAGGCGATGGACCGGGCCGGGCTGCACTGCCCGCCGCAATGGAACGTGGCGGGGAACTTCACCGTCGCGGAGGGTGCGGAGGCCGCCCGCCGGCTCTTTGACGCGCCCGGACCGCGCCCCACCGCCGTCTTCTGCGCCTCGGACGAAATGGCGCTGGGGCTGATGTTCGAGGCGCACCGCCGCGGCATTAGGATTCCGGAGGACCTGTCGGTGGTGGGCATCGACGACCACGATTTTTCCGGGGCGGCCGGCCTGACCACCATCCGGCAGAACCCCACCGAGCACGGCTACCTGGCGGCGAAGATGCTGATGGAGGAATTGTCCGGGACTGCCGGGGCCATCGAGGATCTGCTCCAGCCGTTTGAGCTGGTGCTGCGCACCTCCACTGCCCCGCCCGCCTCGTAGGACGGCCCCGCCTCGTAGGGCGGCCCCGCCTCGTAGGGCGGGCCCGCCTCGTAGGGCGGGCCGCCCTCGTAGGGCGGGCCCGCTGGGCGGGCCGGCCGGTTGATCGGGTGCGGCCAACGGCCGCCATGCCGGCCCCGCTAGCTGGCGCGGGCCAGCTGGCGGATCGGAATCCAGCGCGAGGCCAGCCGGCGGTAGGCCGCCGCCGCGCCGGTGATGTCGCCGTCGGCCAGGCATTCCAGCCCCATTCGGACGTCGGCGGGGGACTCGTCGGGGTAGACTCGGTTGGCCACGGGACCGTAGTCAAGCTCCACCCAGGCATCGCGGGTGTAGGTGCCCAGCCAATCATTGAGCTGGTCCAGTTCCTCGTACAGGTCAAGGTCCGGGGCGTGCTCCTCCAGCATGGCGAGCACGTTCGAGGCCCGGTGCGTGGCCAATGGCAGCGGCACCTGGATGCGCACGGTGAGCACCTGCCCGCTGGACTCCACCACCTCGGTGCGGTCCTTTTCGGACACCAGCACAAACCAGCTGAACGGGATGCCCCAGGTGGAGATCCTGGTCTGGAGGGGTCCGCGCAGCCCCTCGGAGCTCTCGGCGCGGTGCAAGGCCGGGGCCCACACGCCGTCGGGCACCAGCATCTGGGCCAGCTGGGAGGTGGGCCCGTGCGCGAACTCGGTGGCGGCCTGCCAGGACCGGGCCACCACCTGGTTGGGCGAATACAGGGTCGGCATGTCCTCGCCCAACTCCAGCGTCCGGACGCGTTCGACGGCGTGGGTGGGCAGGGGATTGGCGTTCTCGCGGCTGATCCGCCCCAGCGAGTCCGCCAGTTCCTGGGCGTCGATGCTGACCCGGTCCTGCCCCACCACCAGGTGCTCCTCGATGTAGCGCTGCTGCGTGGCGGTGTAGGCCACCAGCGGCAGGTAGACGCGCAGGGTCGACACGTAGGGGAGCGAGGCCCCGCCAAGATACAGCCCGTTGCGCATCCCGCTACCCCAGTTCCACAATCACGGGCGCGTGGTCCGAGGCGCCCTTGCCCTTGCGTTCCTCACGGTCGATCTGGGCGTCGCTGACCCGGGCGGCCAGTGCCGGGGAGGCCAGCACGAAGTCGATCCGCATGCCCTCCTTCTTCGGGAAGCGCAGCTGCGTGTAGTCCCAGTAGGTGTAGACCCCCGGGCCCGGGTGCCGGGGGCGGACGACGTCGGCAAAGCCGGCATCCTCGAACGCGGCAAAGGCGGCGCGCTCCGGGGCGCTGACGTGGGTCAGTCCCTCGGAGATGAAGTAGTCGATGTCCCAGACGTCATCGTCCTGCGGGGCAATGTTCCAGTCGCCCATCAGGGCAATCTGGGACTGGGGGTTTTCCGCCAGCCAGCCGGTGGCCTGGTCCTTCAGGACGTCCAGCCACTGGAGCTTGTACGGCATGTGGGGATCGTCCAGGGCGCGGCCATTGGGCACGTAGAGGCTCCAGACGCGCACGCCGTTGCAGGTGGCGGCAATGGCGCGGGCCTCCTGCTCCGGCGTCTTGCCCGGCTTCGCGAACTCGGGCTGGCCGGAGAAGGTGCGCTCGACGTCGTCGAGCCCCACCCGGGAGGCGATGGCCACCCCGTTCCACTGGCTGAAGCCGAAGTGCGCCACCTCGTAGCCGTTGTTTTCAAACAGCTCCCAGGGGAAGTTCTCGTCCTTGCATTTGGTCTCCTGGATGGCCAGCACATCCACATCGGTGCGGCGCAGCCAGTCCTCCACGCGGTCGGCGCGGGCGCGGAGGGAATTCACGTTCCAGGTAGCAATCTTCACAGTGCCAACGTTACCAACCACCCCCGCCCAACCAGGTGACAGCTATCGCACAAAAATCGGGCCGCAACGTGACATAGCTGTCACTCAGTTGGGCGCCACCAGGAATCGAGCAGGGTGACGGGGACGGTGCGCTTGTGCCGGGTGGCCAGATACCGGCGCTCGATGGCCTCCGCGGCCGCCGGGGGCACGTCCTTGCCCTCCAGGTAGTCATCGATGGTGTCGTAGGAGATGCCGAGCTCGTCCTCATCCGTGCGGCCTGGCTTGCCGTCCAGCAGGTCGGCGGTGGGCACCTTGTTCCAGATGCGCTCGGCGGCGCCTAGTTCGCGCAGCAGCGCGCGGTTCTGCCGCTTGTTCAAGGTGAACAGCGGCAGGATGTCCGCCCCGCCGTCGCCGAACTTGGTGAAGAACCCGGTGATGGACTCCGCGGCGTGGTCGGTGCCGATGACCAGCAGGTTTTCATGCCCGGCCAGGGCGTACTGGGCAATCATCCGCGAGCGGGCCTTGATGTTGCCCTTGTTGAAGTCACTGACATTGTCCGTGCTGGTCCTGGCGAATTCGGCTTCAAAGCCGTCCACGGCCGCGGCGATGTTGAACGTGGTGGAGGTCTTGGGGGCGATGAAGTCCAGCGCCGCCTGGGCATCGTCCTCATCGTGCTGCTCGCCGTAGGGCAGGCGCACCGCAATGAAGTTGGCCCCGACGCCCTCCGCGGCCAGTTCCTCGACGGCCAGCTGGGCCAGCCGGCCGGCGAGCGAGGAGTCCAGCCCGCCGCTGATGCCGAGCACAAACCCGTTGGTGTGCGTGGCTTTGAGGTAGTCCTTCAGGAAGGCCACGCGGCGGGTGATTTCCGCGGCCGGGTCGATCTCGGCCCGGACGCCGAGTTCTGCAATGATCTGTCCCTGGAGTTCTCGCATGCAGCTAAGCCTAGTGGCCGAGGGGCCCCGGGCGAGCGCAGCGAGGCTGGGGAGGGCACAAGGCGCCAGAGCCGGGGGCCCCGGGCGGGCGTGGCCCCGCCTTGGTGCCAATTAGAATGGATGCCATGACCCAGACTCTTGCTGCCGATCGTGCCCGCCTGCTTGACCTCATCAAGGAATTGGCCGTTGTCCGCGGCAAAGTGATCCTCTCCTCCGGCAAGGAGGCCGACTACTACATCGACCTGCGCCGCATCACGCTGCACCACGAGGCCTCGCGCCTGGCCGGCCGTGTCATGCTGGCCATGCTGGACGACGCCGGCATCGAGTTTGAGACCGCCGGCGGCCTGACCATGGGCGCCGACCCGGTGGGGACCGCCCTGATGCACGCCGCCGGCGACGCCGGACGCACGATCGACGCGTTCGTGGTGCGCAAGGCGCAGAAGTCCTACGGCATGGGCCGCCAGGTCGAGGGCCCCGGCGTGGCGGGCCGCGACGTCGTCGTCCTCGAGGACACCTCCACCACCGGTGGCAGCGCGTTGACCGCCGTCGAGGGCGTCCGCAACGCCGGCGGCATCGTCAAGGCCGTGGCCGTGATTGTGGACCGCAACACCGGCGCCAAGGAGCGCATCGAGGCCGAGGCCGGCGTGCCGTACCTCTTCGCCTTCGGCAAGGACGAGCTCGGCCTGGACTAAGCGCGGTGGCCAAACTCTACTTCCGCTACGGGGCGATGAACTCCGGCAAGTCCACGGGCCTGTTGCAGGTGGCGTACAACTACGAGGAGCGCGGCCAGCGTGTCCTGCTGGCCAAGCCGGGCATCGACACCAAGGGCGAGCACGCCATCGTCTCGCGCCTGGGCGTGAGCCGGGACGTGGACTTCATCATCCCGCCCGGCGCCTCGGCGCGGGAGCTCTTTGCCGCGCATGCCGCCGGGGACGATCCGGACGCCCTGCTGCAGCACATGGACTCCCCGCCGGTGGCCTGCCTGCTCATCGATGAGGCCCAGTTCCTCGAACCGGACCAGGTGGACGATCTGTTCAAGATTGCGGTGCTCGACGGCGTCCCGGTGCTGGCCTACGGCATCCGCACGGACTTCCGGACCGAGTCCTTCCCCGGCTCCGCACGCCTGATGGACATTGCGCACACGCTCGAGGAGCTCAAGACCATCTGCCGCTGCGGGCGCAAGGCCATCTTCAACACCCGCCGGATGGGGGATGGAATCGTGTTCGACGGCGACCAGGTGGCCATCGACGGTGCCGACGTCTGGTACGAATCCCTGTGCGGCACCTGCTTCCTCGAGGCCACCGGCGGGTCGCTGCGGCCGTAGCCGTCCCGATTGGCCGGTGGCTGTTGGTTGTGCCCGGCGTTTACCAAATTCCCAGCCACGGCTGGCACACTTCCCCCATGACTTTGCCTCAACACCCGTCCCAGTCCGAAGAGCGTGGAGACGGGCCCGGCCCCCTCGCTGGTGGTCCCGCCGTCGCCCTGGCCGCTGCAACCCTGTCCGGCGCCAGATCCGCGTGGGTCAAGGTCCCGGAAGTGACAGCCTTGTTCTGGATCATCAAGGTGCTCACCACCGGCATGGGGGAGACCACCTCGGACTATTTGGTGAAGCATTTTCCACCGGAACTTGCCGTGGCCATGGGCACGGTGGGCTTGGTGGTGTCGCTGGTGCTGCAGTTCCGCACCAAACGCTATGTTGCCGCCATCTACTGGCTGGCTGTGGTGATGGTGAGCATCTTCGGCACCCTGGCGGCCGACGTCCTGCATGTGGGCATCGGCATCCCGTACATCGTCTCGACAGGCTTCTTCGCCGTGGTGCTGGCGGCGGTCCTGTGGCTGTGGCACAGCACGGAAAAAACCCTCTCCATCCACAGCATCAACACGCGCCGGCGCGAAGTCTTCTACTGGCTGACAGTGCTGACGACGTTTGCGCTGGGCACGGCCGCCGGCGATCTCACGGCCTACACCCTGGGGCTGGGCTACCTGGGTTCCGGAATCATGTTCGCCGCCGTCTTTGCCATCCCGGCCCTCGCCTACTGGCGTTTCGGGCTGAACGCCATCGTGGCTTTCTGGTCCGCCTACATTGTCACCCGCCCGCTGGGGGCCTCCTTTGCCGACTGGATGGCCGTGGAGTCCGGCCGCGGCGGGCTGGAGTGGGGAACCGGCCCGGTCAGCCTGGGCCTGGCGGCGGTCATCCTGCTGCTGGTGGCGTTCCTGGCCTTCTCCCGCCGGGATCAGCAGAGGGAGCCTTAGCCCGCGGCCCGGCGGCGGTGCTGTGCCGGAGCGGTGCCGGTTTCCTGCACAGCCGGCGCCGGCACCCGCGGCGTCCACATCCCGAGGTGCCGGCGTTGAGCGGCCGGTTCCTGCAGTCCTAGCCTCGGTCCAGGGCGCCACCGCGGTGCCCTGGAAAACGGCAGGGGATCGACATGGATGGAGCACCAACCGCGCCGGCGCCCGGACTGAAAACGTCGGCGTTGTGCTGGATCATTGGCGCCGGCCTGGCGAATGCCATGGCCGTGGCCATCGTTGTCTGGAGCGGCATCGTGGCCGTTTCCACGTGGGCCTGGGCAGCGCCGGAACCTGCGCTGACAACCTACACCTCGGGCTCTACGGCTTTCCGCTACCCCGCCGGCATGCAGGTGATGGGCGACGGCGGCATGGTGTACGTTGTCAACGGCCATCCAGTGGCCGACCATGCCGTGATCCAGATCCCGCCCCCGCAAGGCACGAAGTCCCCCGTGGTGGTGCTCTACGAGTCGATTGCGCCGCCGCCGGACGGTTGGACGCAGGAGACCATCCAGGCAACCATTGACGAGACCTTGGCGCGGCAGACCGCTTCCACGCCGGCCCAGCTGTTGCGGGAGCACCGGCAGACTGCCATCGGGTGCATCGCGGGATTCACCTTCACGGAACCGCCCATGCCGATAGAAGGAGCGGGCCTGCAGGGCCTGGTCCACAGCTACACCTGCATGAGCCGGCAAGGCCCCATCGTGGGCACATTCCTGACCGCCATAACGCCGGACGGCATGGCGCACCGGCTCAGCGTCGAGGCCAATGAACCCTACTGGCGTTCGCATGCCGCCGAACTCGATGCCATCGCACACTCGCTGGCGTATTCGGCACCGTGACTGCGCCAGACGCCGCGCTAGATCTTGTGCAGCAGGTCCGCGACGGAGTCCAGGATCTCGTCCGGGCGGAACGGATAGGCATCGATGTGCTCGGTGGCGGTGATGCCGGTGAGCACGAGTACGGTGTGCAGTCCCGCCTCCATGCCGGCAATGATGTCCGTATCCATGCGGTCGCCGATCATGGCGGTGGTCTCAGAGTGAGCTTCGATCCGGTTCATTGCGGAGCGGAACATCATGGGGTTCGGCTTGCCCACGATGTAGGGCTCGCGGCCGGTGGCCTTGGTGATCAGCGCCGCGATGGCACCGGTGGCAGGCAGTGGACCCTCGTTGGACGGACCAGTGGCATCCGGGTTGGTGGCGATGAAGCGTGCGCCGTCGCCGATGAGCCGGATGGCCTTGGTGATGGCCTCAAAGGAGTATGTGCGCGTCTCGCCCAGCACCACATAGTCCGGGGCCTGGTCCGTCAGGATGAAACCGGCCTCGTGCAGGGCAGTGGTCAGGCCAGCCTCGCCAATGACAAAGGCGCGTCCGTGCGGCATCTGGGATTTCAGGAACTGGGCCGTGGCCAGCGCTGAGGTCCACAGGTTCTCCTCCGGAATCTCAAGCCCCGAGGCGCGCAACCGGGCGGCGAGGTCGCGCGGGGTGTAGATGGAGTTGTTGGTCAGCACCAGGAAGCGCTTGGAGGTGTCCACCCAGCGCTGGATCAGTTCGGCGGCGCCGGGAACGGCGTGGTTCTCATGGACCAGCACGCCGTCCATGTCGGTGAGCCAGCATTCAATGTCCGCCGCGGTGCGGTGTTCGGCCTTTGTCATGCGTTCCTCCTGGTCCGCGGCCAAGGCCGCGCTGCGTCCATCATGGTCTCGGCACCAGTCTTGCAGGTTTGGGGGTCCCTCCGCAGTAGATACCCTTGATAGGTGAACCACAGCCCCGAACCCCAGCCTGCCGCACCCGCCCCGCAGATCCCGGCAGCCGCCGTCGTGCCAGGTGCCGCGGAGGCACCTGCGGGCGGCATCGCGGACCCCGCGGGCAGCGCCCCGGACGACGCCGGGCACCACCTCCCGGACCCGGCGGCCGCCCACGCCGCCACCGTGGGCGTGGGCCCCTGGGAGGGTCCGCTACCGGAGGGGGAGCACTGGGACGGGGAACTGCTGCGCGAGGGGGACAGGCGCAATGTGCTGGACCAGTACCGGTACTGGACGATGGAGGCCATCATCGCCGAGCTGGACACCCGCCGTCATGATTTCCACATCGCCATCGAGAACTGGCAGCACGATCTGAACATCGGCACAGTGGTGCGCACCGCCAACGCCTTCCTGGCCAAGGAGGTCCACATCATCGGACGCCGCCGGTGGAACAAGCGCGGTGCCATGGTCACCGATCGCTACCAGCACGTGCGCCACCACCCCACGGTGGAGGACTTTGTGGCCTGGGCCGACGCCGAGGGCCTGGCCATCATTGGGATCGACATCTTCCCGGACTCCGTGAAGCTGGAAACCTACGACCTGCCGCGCAATTGCGTGCTCGTGTTCGGCCAGGAGGGGCCCGGCCTGAGCGAGGAGGTGCACGCGGCGGCGCGCGCCACGCTGTCCATCGAGCAGTTCGGCTCCACCCGGTCCATCAACGCCGCCTCGGCCGCCGGGATTGCCATGCACGCGTGGATCCGGCGGCACGTGTTCGGCCAGCACGTCTAGGCTTTTCCGCCCGGCGCGCCGCGTTCCGGCCAGGCGTGGGGCGGTGCGGCCGTAACCTGGCCCTCCGCGATCCGGACACGGTGAGCATCCCCGCCGCGTCTTGGCTACGATGGGAGGCGAAACGACGTCTGGTATGTCACAGTTTCCCACCCGATACAAGGAGCCAGCATGCCCATCGCAACCCCTGAAATCTACGCAGAGATGATCGACCGCGCCAAGGCCGGCGGCTTCGCCTACCCCGCGGTCAACGTCACGTCCTCCCAGACGCTGAGCGCCGCACTGCGCGGGTTTGCCGACGCCGGTTCCGACGGCATCATCCAGGTCACCACCGGTGGATCCGCCTACTGGTCCGGTTCCTCCGTGAAGAACATGGTCACCGGTTCGCTGGCCTTCGCGGCCTACGCGCGCGAGGTTGCCAAGCACTACGACATCAACGTCGCCCTGCACACCGACCACTGCCCCAAGGGCCACCTGGCCGACTTCGTGCTGCCCCGCTGGCCGAGTCCGAGGCCGCCGTCAAGCGCGGCGAAAACCCGATCTTCCAGTCCCACATGTGGGACGGCTCCGCCGAAACCCTCGATGAGAACCTGCGCATCGCCCGCGAAATGCTGGACCGCGCCGCTGCCGCCAAGATCATCCTCGAAATCGAGATCGGCGCCGTGGGCGGCGAGGAGGATGGCGTGGAGAACGCCATCAACGACAAGCTGTACTCCACGGTTGCCGATGGCATGGCCACGGTCGAGGCCCTGGGCTCCGGCGAGAACGGCCGCTACATCACCGCGCTGACCTTCGGCAACGTGCACGGCGTCTACAAGCCCGGCAACGTCAAGCTGCGCCCGGAGATCCTCAAGGACATCCAGGCCCAGGTCGGTGCCAAGGTGGGCAAGGCCAACCCGTTCGACCTCGTCTTCCACGGCGGCTCCGGCTCCACCGAGCAGGAAATCAAGGACGCCGTCTCCTACGGTGTCATCAAGATGAACATTGACACGGACACGCAGTACGCGTTCACCCGCCCGGTGGCCGGCCACATGCTTGCCAACTACGATGGCGTGCTGAAGGTTGACGGGGAGGTCGGGAACAAGAAGCTCTACGACCCGCGCGTCTGGGGCGCACTGGCCGAGGCCGGAATGGCTGCCCGTGTCGGCGTTGCCGCCCAGGAGCTCGGCTCCGCAGGCAAGACGTTCAAGTAGACATGGGCGAATCGTTCCGCACCAACCTGCTCGGCCCGGAGCCCACGCTCCTGCCGGTCGAGACCGAGGTCCAAGCCCGCCTGGACGCCGGGGACGAGGCCGTCGACCTGGCGGCCAAGCACCCGACGTCGTCGCTGCTCTGGGCGATCCTGGCCGAGGAAGCCTACGCCGAGGGCCGGACCATCGAGTCCTACGCCTACGCGCGCACCGGCTACCACCGCGGCCTGGACGCGCTGCGCCGCAACGGCTGGCGCGGCACCGGTCCGGTGCCGTTTGCGCACGAGGGCAACCGCGGCTTCCTGCGGGCGCTCTACGCGCTGGGCCGGGCCGCCGGAACCATCGGCGAAACGGACGAGGCGGCCCGCATTGACACGTTCCTGAACGACTCCGATCCGGCCGCGAAGGCCGCCATCGAGGCGTAGAGGCGCCGTTCCACAACTGGGTGGGCCCACTGTTGTGAGGGCCCCGAGCGAGCTCGCGAACTCCGGGAACAACTGGGGTGCAGCAACTGACCGGAATCCACGGATTTCCGGCAGTTGCCGCGCCCCAGTTGCGTTTAAGGGCCGGACCCCGACCGCGGCCGTAGGATGCAGCCATGGACATTGCAGAATCCTCTCCCGCCGCCGTCGCCGCCTTCGAAGCCGTGGCCGCGGACCTGGCGGACGCCGGCGTCGTGCCCGGCCAGATGTTCGGCAGCCGCGCCCTGATGTTGAACAAGAAGGCGGTCGGCTGCCTGCACGGCGAGGCCATGGCCTTCAAGCTGGGCCGGGACACCGAACGGCATGCCGCCGCACTGGCCCTGTCGGGCGCGGCGCTCTTTGACCCGTCCGGGATGAAGCGCCCGTTGAAGGACCGGGTGGATGTGCCGCTGGATGCACATCCGCCGGCGGGCGCCGGATGGTCCGATTTTGGGCACGACGCCGTTGCCGCCGCGGGTGCTTGAGCCGGCGCTGCGCGCGGCGCAGGTGTGATGTCCGCTAAACTTGGGTGGTAAGAGCCCCGAACCCTTGCCCTGTGGCGCCCGCCCTGCGGGAGTGCCATGCTGCACGGGTTGGGGCGTACTCATGTGCGGTGTCCGGCCCTGCGCCTGCAGGAAAGTACCGGGTGCCCAACGAATGGGGGAGGATCCTATGCCAGCAATCGTGATCGTCGGAGCCCAGTGGGGCGACGAGGGCAAAGGTAAGGCCACCGATCTTTTGGGCGGCCGAGTCGACTACGTGGTCAAGCCCAATGGCGGCAACAACGCCGGGCACACCGTCGTCGTCGGCGGTGAGAAGTACGAGCTCAAGCTCCTTCCCGCCGGCATTCTGAGCCCCAATGCCGTCCCGATCATTGGCAACGGCTGCGTGGTCAACCTCGAGGCGCTCTTTGCCGAGATCGACGGACTGGAGGCCCGCGGCGCCGACACGTCCAAGCTGCGCATCTCCGCCAACGCCCACCTGGTGGCCCCGTACCACCAGGTGCTGGACAAGGTCACCGAGCGCTTCCTGGGCAAGCGTGCCATCGGCACCACCGGCCGCGGCATCGGCCCGGCCTACATGGACAAGGTGGCCCGGCTGGGCATCCGCGTCCAGGACGTCTTTGACGAGTCCATCCTGCGCCAGAAGGTGGAGGGCTCGCTCAAGCAGAAGAACGAGCTCCTGGTCAAGGTCTACAACCGCCGCTCCATCCTGGTGGACGAGATCGTGGAGTACTTCCTGGGCTACGCCGAGCGCCTGCGCCCGCTGGTCATCGACGCCACCTACGTGCTGAACAAGGCGCTGGACGAGGGCAAGGTGGTCCTCATGGAGGGCGGCCAGGCCACGTTCCTGGACGTGGACCACGGCACCTACCCGTTCGTGACCTCCTCCAACCCGACCGCCGGCGGCGCCTCCGTCGGCTCGGGCATTGGCCCCACCCGGATCAACCGCGCCGTGGGCATCATCAAGGCCTACACCACCCGTGTTGGCGCCGGTCCGTTCCCCACCGAGCTCTTTGACGAGATGGGCGACTACCTGCAGAAGACCGGTGGCGAGTTTGGCGTGAACACCGGCCGGCCGCGCCGCTGCGGCTGGTACGACGCCGTCCTGGCCCGACACGCCTCCCGCGTCAACGGCTTCACGGACTACTTCGTCACCAAGCTGGACGTGCTGACGGGCATCGAGCAGATCCCGGTCTGCGTGGCCTACGACGTCGACGGCGTCCGCTACGACGAGATGCCGATGACGCAGACGGACTTCCACCACGCGAAGCCCATCTTCGAGTACTTCCCGGGCTGGACCGAGGACATCACCGGCACCACCACGCTGGAGGACCTGCCGGAGAACGCCCGCAACTACGTGCTGGCCTTGGAGGCCATGTCCGGCACCCGGTTCTCCGCCATCGGCGTGGGCCCGGACCGCGACCAGACGATCGTGCGCTACGACCTGATCGCCGAATAGCAACCCAAAACTGTGGTGCAGCACTTGCTCTTATGGACGTCCATTCGGGCAACTACTGCACCACAGTTTTGTTTTGTGCGGGGGCTGCACGGGCTAGGCTGGAATTCCTTTCGTAGCGAAGCCGAGGAGAAGCCATGAAGGTCAGCGTTGGACAGTTCAACCCGGGCGGCGACGTCGCCGAGAACCTGGCCGCCATGCGACGCCTCGCCGTGGGCGCCCAGGGCGAGGGTGCCGGGCTGATCGTCTTCCCCGAGGAATCCATGTTCTCCGTGGGCCGCGTGGCGGGCAGCTTTGCCGCAGCGGTGGACGCGCAGTGGACCACCTTTGTCCACGGCCTATCCGTGCTGGCCAAGGAGGTGGGCATCGCCGTGATTGCCGGCGGCTACGAATCCAGCGGCGAGGAGCGCCCCTACAACACGCTGGTGGCGGTGGACCACAACGGCCGGATCCTGGAAACCTACCGCAAGCTCCACCTCTACGATGCCTTCTCCTACAAGGAATCAACCAGGATCAAGCCCGGCGACGGCGGCATCAAGCTGGTGGAGATCGGCGGCTTCAAGGTGGGCATGATGACCTGCTACGACCTGCGGTTCCCGGAGCTGGCCCGGGCTCTGGCGGTGGCGGGGGCGGACCTGATCTGTGTGGCCGCCGCCTGGTTCAAGGGCGACCACAAGATCGAGCACTGGGAGACCCTGCTCAAGGCCCGCGCCATCGAAAATACGGTCTGGATGGCCGCCGCCGGCACCTCCAGCGACCACTGCATCGGCCACTCCGCGATCCTGGACCCGATGGGCATCCCGGCCGATTTCCTTAACGAGGAGGCCGAGGGGACAGCCACCGCGGATGTGAGCGCCAAGCGCATCTCCGAGGTCCGTGAGTTCCTGCCCGTGCTGCTGAACCGGCGGCTGGAGAGCTCCGGCCGGATGCTCTGAAACCACCCCGTCCGCCGGTCCGGAAACCATTGACGGGGCTAGGGGCCGTGGCTAGTGTCAGGACAAAGGGGAGGTTGTGATGGACGATAACCAGATTGTGGCCGGCCTAGCGCCGATGGTTCCCATTGGCTTGGAGGACATTCCACTGGCGGGGGAGTGGCTGGAGCCACCGTTCGAGGACGACGACGCCGGACGCGCCATCATCCTCAATGACGGCGACTTCCAATTCGTGGTGGTCGACCGTGAAACGGGCAGTGTCCATTGCGTCTGCGAGGACGATGAAACATTGGTGGCCTCGTCCCTGGCACAGCTGGTGGAGATCGCCGGGCTGTGGGGGGCCATCGACCGGGACGCCGTGGGCCCGGAGGACGATGAAGACTTCGATCGGGTGGCCCGCGACTTCGAGAAGCGGCTGAAGGCCATCGACGCCGCGGCCGCGCGGCCCAATGAGTTCTGGTCGCTGTATGCGGAGGAACTCAGCCACGGCGGTTGAGCCGCGGGTCTCCACCGGCCCGGCAGTCCACCGGTGGTGGGCCGGCCGGAGTAGGCTCGGTCCATGATCCATGCCAATGACCCGGACGTGATCACCCGGCTGCTCACCGCCCCTGGACGCTGGGCCGTGGTGGGCCTGTCCAACAATCCGCTCCGCCCCGCGGTGGAGGTGTCCCGGTTTGTCCAGCAGCAGCTGGGCATGGACATCATCCCGGTCAACCCCCGGGGCGAGGACGTCCATGGTGCCGCCGGCTACACGGAACTGGACGAGATTCCGGGCGAAATCGACGTGGTGGACTGCTTTGTGAACTCCACGCGCGTGGGCGCGGTGGTGGATGCGGCCATCGCCCGCGGCGCCGGTGCGGTGTGGCTGCAGCTGGGCGTCATCGACGAGGCCGCCGCCGCCCGGGCCGCCGCCGCGGGGCTGGATGTCGTCATGAATGCGTGCCCGGTGATCGAGGCGCGGCGCCGGCGCTCCTGACCCTGGGAGAACTGCTAGTCTGCCTATGACCCGTTCCGCAGACCAGAAGGTGAGCCGTGCCCCGACATCTCAATGCCGGAGCCAGTCCTTGGCGTTGGATCCTCATTTCCATGGGCATTGCCGTGGCCGCCATCTTGGCCCTGAGCGGCCTCTGGCTGCTCTCGCCCAGGGAGTCCACGGCCGCACCGCAGGCGGCCCCGGCCACCCCCGCAGCCGGGGGAGCGCAAGCCGCCTCCGCGCCGTCGTCGGCCCCGGCAGCGGTGCCGGTGCCCACCGTGCCGGCCAAACCGGCGCTGGTGCCGGACTACGTGCTGCCTCCCGTCACCGACGGCATGGTGCCGGTGCTGACCAGGGTCCCCACCGAGCAGAAGGTGGTTTTCCTGACCATCGACGACGGCGCCACCAAGATGCCGCAGGACCTGAAGATCCTGACGGACAACCAGATCAAGGCCTCGCTGTTCCTGGCCCAGACGTTCGTGCTGGACAACCCCGCGTTTTTCTCCGGCTTCGTGGCGCAGGGCCACCTGGTGGAAAACCATACGGTGAGCCACCAGCTGAACTTCATCACGCTCTCCTATGCCCAGCAGAAGGCGGAGATCTGTTCCATGGCGGACTATGCCCAGGTCGCCTACGGCCGGCGCCCGGTGCTCTTCCGGCCGCCGGGCGGCCCCTACACCAACGTCACCCGCAGGGCCGCGGCGGACTGCGGCATGAAGGCCATCGTCGACTGGGAGGCCAAGGCCAACGCCGGCGGCATGGACTACCAGGTGGGCCATGCGCTGCGTCCGGGAGACATTGTGCTGATGCATTTCCGGCCCGAATTTGCCGCCGACATGGCCGCGTTCCTGGCGGCCCAGAAGGCCGCGGGCCTTGAGGTGGTCCTGCTCGAGGACTACCTCGCCACCGGCTGACTCCGGTGCGGGTGAGGGATGCGCCGCTGCTGACGCCGTTCCCCGTCCAGGACGCACCCGTTCCGTTGTCCCCGGTGGGGACGGGCATCCCCGTTGCGCAAGGACGTCCGGCAAACCCGGCGGGTATAGGCTCGGAGGGTGGATCCCGACAGCCTGAGAAATGCCGCCCTGGCCCTGCCGGGCGCCTATGAAGATTTCCCCTTTGGCCCGGAGAATTCCGTCTTCAAGGTCCTGGCCCCGGCCGGCGGCGCCAGCCGGGTGGGGAAGGTGTTCGCCATTTCGCAGCTGGACGGACAGCCGCTGAAGGTCAGCCTCAAATGCGATCCCGAGCTCGCCCGCCAACTGCGGCTGGCCCACCCCGGCATCACCCCCGGCTACCACCTGAACAAGACGCACTGGAACACCGCCGACTGCGCCGTGGTGGAGGGATCGATGGTGTTGGACATGCTCGAGGATTCCTACGACCTGGTGGTGGCGGCGCTGCCCAGGGCGCAGCGCGAGGCCCTCGGGTGGAGCGGACTGGCCCGTGGACTCTAGGGACAGGCGCGCCGCACTGACCTATCCGCAGATCGGCCTCACGCACGCCTTGGCCACCGCGCCCACCGGAGACATCCACTGGCCGCCGGGCTACCGCGGCGTGGACATCGTGCTCCGCGTGGGCACGGGGCCCGAGGACTTCCGGGCCTTGGCGGAGGGCATCCTGGGCTGGGAGATCCAGCGTCGGGCCGGCCTCACCGTCCGCGCCGAGGCCCGGGCCCGGGTGGGCGGACGGGTGGTCAGCGGCTTCGGCGTGGGGCTGCTCCGGCTCCCGGTGCCCTGCGAGGTGGTCTGGACCGAGGCCGGCGGCGGTACTGACGGCACCCGCGTGGACGCCGGCGCCGGGCCCCGCGCCGCGGGGGAGCCTGCACTGGCGGGCTTTGGCTACGGCACGCTGCCCGGGCACCCGGCCCGCGGCGAGGAGGCCTTCGTGGCCACCCTGGCCGCCGACGGTGCCGTGCACTTCCGCCTGCTGGCGTTCAGCCGCCCCGCCGGGCTGGTCTTCACGCTGGGCGCGCCCGTCACCAGGCTGACCCAACAGTTCGTCACCAAGTCCTACCTGGCTGCCGCGAAGTCGCTGGTGGCCGATTCGCGAAAGGCGCGCCGCCATGTTTGACCAACTGTCCCTGGACAAGCTCTGGGACTTCTCCGACGCGGCAGGATCCGAGGCGCGGTTCCGGGCCGCCATGGATGCCGACGGCATGGC
The DNA here is from genome assembly GCF_050156935.1 of Pseudarthrobacter sp. P1. NCBI lineage: Bacteria > Bacillati > Actinomycetota > Actinomycetes > Micrococcales > Micrococcaceae > Pseudarthrobacter > Pseudarthrobacter sp. P1. The sequence goes on from NZ_CP189584.1 coordinate 3,321,315, forward strand.
CCCCGCCGACGCCGCGGAGCTGGCCACGCAGCTGGCCCGCGCGCTGGGCCTGCAGGGGAGGTTCGGTGAGGCGGCGGCGGTGCTGGATGCCGTGGCGCCGCACGAACCCGTGGTGGCCGTGCGGATCGAGCTGGAACGCGGCCGGCTGTTCAATTCCTCCGGCCATGGCGCAGCGGCCATTGCGCATTTTGAACTGGCCGCGGCCCTGGCCCACGCAAATGGCCTGCACTTCCTGCAGGTGGACGCCCTGCACATGCTGGCCATCGCGGACACGGAGCGCAGCGCGCACTGGACGGCCGCCGGGCTGGCCGCCGTCGACGCCGCCACCGGCAACCCGGAGCAGGTGCGCCGGACGGCCCGCTGGCGCGTGGGGCTGCTCAACAACCGGGGCTGGTCCCTGCGCGACGCCGGGGACGACGACGGCGCCGTCGCGGCGTTCCGCGGGGCGCTGGCGGCCGCACTGGAGGTGGGCACGGCGGAGCAGCAGGAGTACGCCCGCCAGGCCCTGGACGAGGCGCAGGCGGCCGCGGACGAAAAGTGAGCCCGTTTCTTAGGTTCCGCCACCGGTAGAACGGTGGCGGAACCTAAGAAACGGGCTCAGATGTGGAGCGGGGGATCCTAGCCGAAGTACTTCGGCAGCGTGGCCTCGTGTGCCTCGCGGAGCTCATCCAGCGGTGCGCTGAACTGGCCCTGCAGGTCCAGGGAGCCGGAGGCGGCATCCACCACGCCGATGCGGGCGGCCGGGAAGTTCCGGGCCGTGCACATGTCGGTGAAGCGGATTTCCTCGGAACGCGGCACGGAGACCAAGGCACGGGCCTGGGACTCGGAGAACAGCAGCGTGAACGCATCCACGCCGTCGCGCTGTGCCACCTCGTCCAGGGCGATCCGGGCGCCGGTGTTGAAGCGCAGCGCGGACTCCACCAGGGCTGCCGCGAGGCCACCCTCGGAGAGGTCGTGCGCGGCGTCCACCATGCCGTCGCGGGAGGCGTTGATCAGGATCTCGCCCAGTGCGCGCTCGGCGGCGAGGTCGACCTTGGGCGGGAGTCCGCCCAAGTGTCCGCGCATGTTGGCCCACTCGGAACCGTCCAGCTCGGCCGCCGTCGCGCCCAGCAGGTAGATGGCCTGGCCGTCTTCCTTCCAGCCCGAGGGGGTGCGGCGGGCGACGTCGTCCAGCTTGCCCAGCACAGCCACCACGGGGGAGGGGTGGATGGGCGTGGTGCCGGTCTGGTTGTACAGCGAGACGTTGCCGCCGGTGACCGGGATGCCCAGCTCCATGCAGGCGTCGGACAGGCCGCGGATGGACTCGGCCAGCTGCCACATGACGTCCGGATCCTCGGGGGAGCCGAAGTTCAGGCAGTCGCTGACGGCCATGGGCACGGCGCCGGAGGTGGCGACGTTGCGGTAGGCCTCGGCCAGCGCCAGCTGTGCGCCGTGGTACGGGTCCAGGAAGGTGTAGCGGCCGTTGGCGTCGGTGGCCAGGGCAACGCCCAGGCCGGTTTCCTCGTCCACGCGGACCACACCGGCATCATCCGGGAACGCCATGGCGGTGTTGCCACCCACGTAGCGGTCGTACTGGTTGGTGATCCAGTCCTTGGAGCACATGTTCGGGGAAGCGATGAGCTCCAGCACGGCGGCCTTGATCCCCTCGGCGTCGGCCGGACGGCCGCCGTCGTGGACGCTGCCGGTGAAGGCATCGGCCTGCAGGGCATCCTGCCACTCGGGGCGGGCGTACGGGCGGTCGTAGACCGGGCCGTCGTGGGCCACGGTGCGCGGGTCGACGTCGACAATGACCTCGCCTTCCCACGTGATGATCAGGCGGCCGGTGTCGGTGACCTCGCCCAGCCAGGAGTACTCCACGGCCCACTTGTCCATGACGGCCTCGAACGCGGCAATGTTCTCCGGCGTGACAACGGCCATCATGCGTTCCTGCGACTCCGACATCAGGATTTCGCCCGGGGTCAGGGTGGGGTCGCGCAGCAGGACGGAGGTCAGCTCAACTTCCATGCCGCCGTCGCCGTTGGAGGCCAGCTCAGAGGTGGCGCAGGAAATGCCTGCGGCGCCCAGGTCCTGGATGCCCTCAACGAGGGAGCCCTTGAACAGTTCCAGGCAGCACTCGATGAGCACTTTCTCGGCGAAGGGGTCGCCCACCTGGACGGCGGGGCGCTTGGAGGGCTTGGTGTCGTCGAACGACTCCGAGGCCAGCACCGAGGCGCCGCCAATGCCGTCGCCGCCGGTGCGGGCACCGAACAGCACCACCTTGTTGCCCTTGCCGGAGGCGTTGGCCAAGCGGATGTCCTCGTGGCGCATGACGCCCACGGCCAGCGCGTTGACCAGCGGGTTGCCCTGGTAGATGGCGTCGAAGACCATCTCGCCGCCGATGTTCGGCAGGCCCAGGGAGTTGCCGTAGCCGCCGATGCCAGCCACCGCACCGTGCATGACGCGGGCGGTGTCCGGGTGGTCGATGGCGCCGAAACGCAGCGGATCCATCACGGCCACCGGGCGGGCGCCCATGGAGATGATGTCGCGGACAATGCCGCCAATGCCGGTGGCGGCACCCTGGTAGGGCTCCACGAACGACGGCGAATTGTGGGACTCGATCTTGAACGTCACGGCCCAGCCGTCGCCCAGGTTGGTCACGCCGGCGTTTTCGCCGATGCCCACCAGCATGTCCTTCTTCATCTCCTCCGTCACCTTGGAGCCGAACTGGCGCAGGTGGTTCTTGGAGGACTTGTAGGAGCAGTGCTCGCTCCACATCACGGAGTACATGGCCAGCTCGGCGCCGGTGGGGCGGCGGCCCAGCACCTTCACGACGTCGTCGAACTCGTTCTGCTTCAGGCCCAGCTCGGCCCAGGGCAGCTCGACGTCCGGGGTGACTGCGGCGTTTGCGACGGTGTCGATGTTGAACTTCTTGGCGGACTCGGTGGTCGAGCTTGGGCCCACGCCGGCAGGGTTACCTGGCCGAGCTTGCGAGGCAAGGGGGCCGGTGGGGAGCGAGATCTCGGACATTTATTTGCCTCCCAGAAGCGTGTTCAGGACCGAGGTGAAGAAGCCCAGTCCGTCCGTGCCGGTGTGGTCCGGGCCGTAGCCGTGTTCAATTGCGTGCTCCGGGTGCGGCATGAGGCCCACCACGTTGCCCGCGGCGTTCGTGATGCCGGCGATGTCGCGGCGGGAGCCGTTCGGGTTCATGCCGACATAGCGGAACGCCACCCGGCCCTCGGCCTCAAGGGCGTCGAGGGTCTTCTCGTCGGCGATGTACTGGCCGTCCTGGTTCTTCAGCGGGACGGTGATTTCCTGCCCGGCTGCGTACGCGTTGGTCCACGCGGTGGTGTTGTTCTCCACGCGCAGCACCTGGTCGCGGCACAGGAACTTCAGGTGGTCGTTCTTGATCATCGAGCCGGGCAGCAGGTGGGCCTCGGTGAGGATCTGGAAGCCATTGCAAATGCCCAGCACGGGCAGCTTGGCGTCGGAGTTGGCGGCGTCGACGATGCGCGTCATCAGCGGGGCGAAGCGGGAGATGGCGCCGGCGCGCAGGTAGTCGCCGTAGGAGAAGCCGCCGGGGATCACGACGGCGTCGACGTCGGCCAGCTCGGTGTCCGCATGCCAGAGCTCGACGGCGGTGGCGCCGGAGAGGCGCACCGCGCGGGCGGCGTCGCGGTCGTCAAGGGTGCCCGGGAACGTGACAACGCCGATGCGGGCTCCGCTGAGCTCGGCGCGGGGTGCGCCGGAGGCCAGGGAACCAATCAAGGGGGTTTCAGTCATGGCTAGTCAGCCACCACTTCGACGTTCACGACGTCCTCGATGACGGGGTTGGAGAGCATCTTCTCGGCGGCCTCGCGGGCCTTGGCCAGGATTTCGTCGGTCACCTCGCCGTCCACTGTCAGTTCAAAGCGCTTGCCCTGGCGGACGGCGGAGAACTCGGTGAAGCCCAGGCGGGGGAGGGCACCGACAATGGCCTTCCCCTGCGGGTCAAGGATTTCGGGTTTGAGCATGACATCGACAACGATCCGGGGCATCCGGGAACTCCTGATGTGAAGAGAGGGGTTGGCCGCGGAATTGCCGTCTCACGCCGTCTTTGGGGATCCAAGAACCACATGACACAGGCGCTCCGCGAGCTTGCCCTTCCATTCTACCGAGTGTTCGCAACCCGGCGGACCGGGGAAGGGGGCGCCGCAGGGTTCCTGCGCCGGCTGGGCCCCGCCAGGGCCGGACGTGGGCGCGGCCACGGACGTGGTGTGAAATGTACTACACAAGTGACCCAACTCACCCTATGATAGGTAGGACATTCCATGTCTGATGATCAAAGGGACCCCGGTCCGCTCATGATCGAGCAGATGTGGCTCGGCAATGCGGCCGCTCAGGGCCGCACTGAAAGGAACCGGATGACGTCCCCGAACACCCGACGCCGCTGGAGCGGCGCCGCCAAGGCCTCGGCCGCCGGCGCATTGACCGCGGGCCTGCTGGCAACGATGCTGGCACCGGCCATGGCTGCGGAAACCCCCGCGGCCCCCAGCTACGCCCAACAAGCATTGGCCGCCAATGGCGACAATGCCGTCAGTTCCACCCTTGCGCCCTTCTACCGGATCCCGGCCCTGGCCGATCTGGGGAACGGCGTCCTGCTGGCCGCCTACGACGGCCGTCCCGACGGCGGCGACTCGCCGTCGGCGAACTCCATCGTCCAGCGTCGCAGCACGGACAACGGCGCCACCTGGGGCGCCCCCACCTACATTGCCCGCGGCCAGCTGGCCGCCGCCGGCACGCTGCGCTACGGCTTCTCCGACCCCTCCTATGTGGTGGACAAGGAGACGGGCACCGTCTTCAACTTCCATGTCTACTCCAAGGACCAGGGCTTCGCCGGGAGTTCGTGGGCCACCGATGACGCCGACCGCCAGGCCATCGGCGCCGAGGTGTCCGTCTCCACCGACGGCGGCCTGACCTGGTCCACCGACCCGGCCAACCAGCCGTCCCTGCCCACGCCGCAGAACTATGCCGCCGGGTCCACGTACGCCGCCTTTGACGGCCCGCTGGTCACCGATGTCGCCAAGCCCGCCGGGACCACCGTCAACGGCGTCAGCGGCGTGGGCGGCGTGAAGGGCTTCTTCGCCTCCTCCGGCGAGGGCATCCAGCTCAAGTACGGCGCCTACAAGGGCCGCCTCATCCAGCAGTACGCCGGCACCGTGCGCCAGGGGGACAACACCACGGCCATCCAGGCCTACAGCCTCTACTCCGACGACCACGGCAAGACCTGGCAGCGCGGTGCCTTTGTCGGCACCGGCATGGACGAGAACAAGGTGGTCGAGCTTTCCGACGGCCGCGTTATGCTCAATTCGCGCGACAACGCCGGCGGCCATGGCCGCCGCATCGCCATCTCCACCGACGGCGGCGCCACCTACGGCCCCGCCACCTACGATGCAGCCCTGGTCGACCCCACCAACAACGCCGGCATCACCCGCATGTACCCGGACGCCGCGGAGAACTCCGCAGCGGCAAAGATGCTGCTCTTTTCCAACGCGAACAGCTCCTCCAGTCGCTCCAACGGCACCATCCGCTACTCCTGCGACAACGGCACCACCTGGTCCGCCGGCAAGCAGTTCAAGTCCGGAACCATGAGCTACTCCACCGTGACCGCGCTCTCCGACGGCACCTTCGGCGTGCTCTATGAGGGTGATGCCAACAAGATCACCTTCGGCAAGTTCAACGCCGAATGGCTGGACGTGTACTGCGGCGCCAGCGTGGCGGCTGCGGCCATCACGGGCGACAACGGCGCCACCGTCAACGCCGAGCTGACCGTCGGCAACACCGGCGAATCCGCGTTGGAAGGCGCGACGGCGACGTTCGCTGCGCTGCCCGGCTGGACCTTTGGCTCCGTTGCCGTGCCGAGCGTTCCCGCCGGTGGCGCTGTCACCGTCAGCGTCCCGGTGACGATCCCCGCCTACGCCAAGGCCGGAACCGCCAACATTGCCGCCAAGGTGGTTGCCGGTGCGCGTTCCGTGTCGGCGCCGGCCAAGGTGACCATCACCGGCGGCTCCACCGCGACCATCGTGGGCGCTGACATCAAGGGCCAGCGCAACGACGCCGGCCGCGACCTGGCCGCCGCCCCGTACGCGGCCGGGGATGCTGTGCCGTACAAGTTCACCGTCACCAGCCTGGGCAACATCACCGAATCGGTGGTGCCGCAGACCGGCAGCTTCAAGCCGTTCGTCCCGGCCGACGGCGGCGGCAACTGCCGCTTCATGACGCTGGCCGTCTGGGCGGGCTACGACTGCGGCACGCCCAAGCACACCGTGACCGCCGACGAGGCGGCCCAGGGCTTCTTCGTCCCGGCCGCCACCTGGCAGGTCACCGGCACCGGTGCCACCACGGCGAACTACGCCATCACCGGCGACGAGGTTGACCTGATGGTCCGCACCCCGCGCCTGGCCGGCACGGCCACGGCCGTCTGGAACGACGTCGACGGCGACGGCTACGCCACCCTCGGCGACACCATCACCTATACGTACGGTGTTGAAAACACCGGCAACGTGCCGCTGGCCGAGGTGTCCGCACCGGGCATCTCCCTGTCGCAGGCCTCGCTTGCGGTGGGGGCCACGGCATCCGCCGCCTCCACCTATGCGCTGACCGCCGCCGACCTCGCCGCAGCGCAGGTGCCCGGCGTCGCGCTGGCCGCCACGGCCAAGAATGGCGCCAAGACCGCCACTGCGGACCTGTCGGCGGCCGCCGTCGCCCTGCGCGTCCTGCCGGCGAAGCCCGCCGCCGACCCGGAGCTCTCCCGCGACAACCTCAAGGGCCAGCCTCCGGTGGATCTGGGCCTGGGCACCGGCAAGTACAGCGTCGGCGACACCGTGGCCATCCACAATGTGGTCTACGGCCAGTGGTACTACGTGTACCTGAACCAGCACAGCTACCGCATCGGCTGGTTCCAGCCCGACCGGAACAACACCGTCACGTTCACGCTGCCGGCCGGCACCAAGAACGGCAAGGACAACCTGGTGGTGCTTGATTCCGCCGGAAACCAGCTGTCCTGGGGCTCGTTCCAGGTGACGCCCGGCAAGTAGTCCCCACCCGCACCCGCGCCCCGCACCCTCGCCCAAGGAACCCTGCGGCCGTGGGCCCACCACCCGCTTGCATCTGTGTTACAGAAAACGCCCCGAAACCAGTGGTTTCGGGGCGTTTTCTGTAACACAGATGCTTGGTCAGCTGCTGCCGGCGGGGCTGCCGAACACCGGGGCCAGCGAATTCCATGCGGAGATCTTGCAGCCGTCCGTCTGGCTGAAGTCCGCAGTGACGGCCTTGCCGCCAAAGGTGCCCGTGATGGTGGCGGTGGCCGGTCCGCCGTACTGCTGGGTGCACACCGGCGGCGGACCGCTGGGCGGGGCGAAGGCTGCGCCGCCATTGGCGTCCACGGCGGCGCAGGCCGCGTCCGGATCGGCCGCCGTGGAACCGGGGAGCGACGTCGGGCCCTGGCAGTTGAGCACAAACTCCTTGGCCGCGGTGTCCGGAGTGGCCCTGACGCTGATGGCCAGGGCGGCCGTCTGGCCCGGCAGCGGCGTGCCGGTGGGCGTGGACGGAGCCGTCGTACCCGACGGCGTGGATGGCGCCGGCGTCGACGTGGCCGGTGTCGTGCCCGGGCTGGTGCCGGGGCCCGAGGGTCCGCCGCCGCAGGCGGTGAGCAGGGCAATGGCCCCGGTGAGCAGGAGGATCGCGGCGGTGCGGGACGGGTGCACGGTGGGCTCCTAAGCGGCGGGCGGCAGGGCGTCGACGGCGGCCAGCAGCCGGGTGCGCAGCAGGGCCGACTCGCCGGCGAACCGGCGCTGGTGCCCCACATACGCGGCCTTGCCCTCGGCCGTCTCGATGGGAATGGGCGGATAGCCCCATTGCTCAAGATCATAGGGTGAAGCCCGCATGTCCATCGCCCGGATCCGGAAGGAAAGTTCAAAACAATCCATCAGCAGCTCGCTCGGCAGCGCGGGGGAGAGCTTGTAGGCCCACTTGTAAAGGTCCATGTTGGCATGCAGGCAGCCGGGTTGCTCCAGCTGCCGCTGCGTCTCGCGGGTGGGTGCGAGTTCGTTCAGCGGCCCGGCGTCGGGGGTGTAGAACCGGAACGCGTCAAAGTGCGTGCAGCGGATCTTGTTCTCCTCCACCACGGCATCGGTGCCCCCGGACCCCAGCCGGAGTTCCAGGTACTCGTGGCGGATGTCGTGCGCATCCTGCCGGTAGACCATGGCCCACTCGTGCAGGCCAAAGCAGCCAAACTGGGCCGGCCGGGCGGCGGTGCCGGCGAGGATGATCCGGGCAAAGTCAATGGCCGCGGCCCGGTCGGCGGCGAAGGCGTCGGCATCCACGGCGACGGCGGGAGTGCCGGCGGACAGCCCTGCCGCGGCCAGCTCGTCGGCGGTGGCGGCGCGGTAGTGCTTCCAGCCGAGGCGTTCGAGCGCCTCCCCGCCCACCAGCAGCGTGCCCGCGCCGGGATGCCAGCGGCGCAGCTGGCCGGGCTTGTGGTTGTAGTAGGTGAAGAGGAAGTCCTCCACCGGGTGCTTCTTCCCGGCCGAACGCCGCGCCAGATAGGGGGTGGCATAGCCGTCCACCCGGCGCTGGTGCGCGGCCTGCCGGTCCAGCCACTGCTGCGGCAGCAGCACCGCTGGCGCAGGCTGCCGGGTGGTCTGCGGTTGCGCGGAGGTCGAGGCGGAGGAGGTCATCCCTCCATTATCGTCCAGCGGCGTCCGGTGCGTTCGCGGCGCTGGCGATCAGCTCCATCATGGACCCGTGCAGGGCCTGCGCTTGGGCCCGGTTGAGGCCCAGGCGTTCCATCATGGTGCCGGGGACGGCCAGGGCCTGGCGGTACAGGGCCCGGCCATGGTCCGTCAGGTCCACGTCCAGGGCCCGCTCGTCCGCCACGGACCGGCGCCGGACCAGCATGCCCGCGGCCTCCAGCCGTTTCAGCAGGGGGGAGAGAGTGGCCGGTTCCAGCATCAGGGCCGCGCTGATGTCCTTGACCGTGCGCGGGCTCTGCTCCCACAGCGCCAGCATCACCAGGTACTGCGGATGGGTCAGGCCCAGGGCGGACAGCACCGGCCTGTAGGCGCCCACCACGGCGCGCGAGGCCACGCTGAGGGCAAAGCACAGCTGGCGCTCGAGCAGCAGATCGTCCATGTTGCTGTCCATGGGGGACCGGACCTTTCGTTGGGAGCGCACCCAGATTAGTTAGTGCACTAACAATGAGTGTACCCTGTAGTGGAGACCTGGCGCGCGGGCGCCGCCCCTTGGAAAGAGTGAGGACCCTATGTCCGGCGAACCATTTGTGCAGAAATTCATGCGGACCACCAACAAGCTCCGAACCATTTTTGGCCCTGCCTTCTCCAGCTCCCTGGACCACGAGATGACCGAGGAAAACAAGCGCCTGCTGGCCCAGCAGGAGTCCGCGGCCCAGCAGTGGGAAACCGTCATCCGCCCGGACGGCAGCACCTATCTGGTGCCCAAGAACCCCGAGGACCGCTCGCTGCGCTGAGCCATTCCCTTTGGCTGCCCGCGGCGTAAAATGAGCGTAATCGGGCAGCCATCCGCTGCCGCAGGAGGGAGGTGTTGAAGATGTCGCACGATGAACCGTTCGTTGAGAAGTTCATGAAGGCCACCGGCAAGTTCTCGCATGTTTTCGGCCAGGCCGACAGGGCGGACAGTGACATTCCCGTGAACCACAAGCACGACGATTTCGAGAAGGCCTCCGAAGAGGATCTGGCCCAGTTCGAGACTGAAATTGGTTCCAACGGCGAGCACTACGCGGTCCGCAAGGATGGCACGGGCAACTGACCCCACCCGCTGCATTAAAAGCCGGGGGCCGGCCGACGCACTGCGTCGGCCGGCCCCCGGCTTTTAACTTTTAGGGCGGCGTCAGCGCCCGGTGCCGCCGTACACGGTGGCCTCGTCATCGCCGTCGAGCTCAAACGCCTGGTGCACGGCACGCACGGCGGCGTCCAGCAGGTCGGCGCGGGTCACCACGGAGATGCGGATCTCCGAGGTGGAGATGAGGTCGATGTTGACCCCGGCGTCGGAGAGCGCCTTGAAGAAGCGGTAGGAGACGCCCGGGTTGGAGCGCATGCCTGCACCGATCAGGGACAGCTTGCCGATCTGGTCGTCGTAGATCAGGTCCTCGAAGCCCACGGTGTCCTGGGCCGAACGCAGCGCGGCCAGGGCCTCGGCGCCTTCCACCATCGGCAGGGTGAAGGAGATGTCCGTCCGCCCCGAGCCGTGGGTGGAGATGTTCTGGACAATCATGTCGATGTTGGAGTGGGCGCCGGCGATGATGCCGAAGATTTCCGCCGCCTTGCCCGGAATGTCCGGAACGCCTACAACAGTGACCTTGCCTTCGGACCGGTCGTGCGCCACGCCGGAGATGATTGGCTGCTCCAAAGCAACTCCCTCTGAGAACTTGATTTTGTCGTCCGGGCTGGGCAGGACCCAGGTCCCTTCATTGTCGGTGAACGAGGACCGCACGTGGATGGGCATCCCGAAGCGGCGCGCGTATTCCACGCAGCGCAGGTGCAGGATCTTGGCGCCCGAGGCGGCCATCTCCAGCATTTCCTCGCTGGAAATCTTGTTGATCTTCTGCGCGCTGGGCACCACCCGCGGATCCGCGGTGTAGACGCCGTCGACGTCGGTGTAGATCTCGCACACATCCGCGTCCAAGGCAGCGGCCAGGGCGACGGCGGTGGTGTCGGAGCCGCCGCGGCCCATGGTGGTGATCTCGTGCGTGGCGCGGCTCATGCCCTGGAAACCGGCAACGATGGCGATGTTGCCCTTGTCCAGCGCCGTGCGCACACGGTACGGGTCGACATCGATGATGCGCGCCTTGCCGTGGATGCCGTCGGTGATCATGCCGGCCTGGCTGCCGGTGAAGGACTGCGCCACGGCACCCTGGGAATTGATGGCCATCGCCAGCAGCGCCATGGAAATGCGCTCGCCGGCGGTCATCAGCATGTCCAGCTCGCGGGCGGGCGGCGCCTCGGCCACCTCGGCGGCAAGGTCCAGGAGCTCGTCGGTGGTGTCGCCCATGGCGGACACGACGACGACGACTTCATTGCCGGCCGCCTGCGTGGCGACGACGCGCTGCGCAACCCGCTTAATGCCGGCGGCGTCGGCCACGGAGGACCCGCCATATTTTTGAACGATCAGGCTCATGCGTGCACACTCATTGGCTAACCTAACGCAGACTAGTGCTTTTGTTTCTGGACGGCTTCGGGCGGTTCAACAGCTGCCCGGGCGCCAGAACCGGTGGTGAATCGTCCTGGGGCCGATGGGGCCAGGCGTCAACGTCGGCGCGCGGGCAGGTGGGGTCAGTTTATCCCCGGTGGGTCGCGTGCACTCAATTTGGGTGTCCACATGACGGACGCGGGCGTCCAAAGTGGTGCCGTGCCGTGCTGGATTGGCCCGTGGCACGCACCTAGGATGACCGTAAGGGCGCCATCGTGCGCCCATTGGGGGAAGGGAAGAAAGATGTCAACGACGCCGGAACAAGGTGTGGAGCCCGCCGCAGGAGGCGCCTTGGTCGCCACCGGGATATCGCGCAGATTTGGCGATGTCCAGGCGATTGACCATATGGATTTCAGCGCGCCGGCCGGTGCCGTGACGGCATTGATCGGCCCCAACGGGGCGGGCAAGACCACACTGCTGCTGATCATGGCCTCGCTGCTGGCCCCGGACACCGGCACCGTCCGCATCATGGGCATCGACCCTGCCGCCCACCCGGCGGCGGCACGGATGCGCATCGGCTGGATGCCGGACACGCTGGGTGTGTGGGAATCCCTCACGGTCCGCGAAATCCTCACCATCATGGGCAGGCTGTACCGGATGCCCGCCGCGGCCCTGGCCGCCCGGGTCTCCGAGCTGCTGGCGCTGGTGAACCTTGAGGCGTTCGCCAACCAGCCGGCCAGGGTGCTCTCCCGCGGGCAGCAGCAGCGGCTCTCCTTGGCCCGGGCGCTGGTCCACAACCCCGAGGTCCTGCTGCTCGATGAGCCGGCCTCCGGACTGGACCCCGGGTCGCGCATCCAGCTGCGCCACATCCTGCGCACGCTGGCCGCGGAGGGCAAGGCCGTGGTGGTCTCCTCCCACGTGCTGGCCGAGCTGGACGAGATTGTCGATGGCGCCGTCTTCGTCAACCAGGGCCGGTCGGTGCTGGCGCAGACCGTGCACACCGCCGCCGCGCAGGGCCGGCGCTACGCCATCTCCGCCGTCGACCCGGAGGGGCTGGCCGTGGCGCTGGCCGGGCTCGGGCTGGTCTTCCGGATCGAGCCAAGCCGCCGGGCCGCCGTCACCTTGATGCTGGGCACCGAGGCCGACGCCGCACGGTTGCTGCGGGATTTGGTCGGCGCCGGCGTGGAGGTCACCAGCTTTGCTCCTGCCAGCGGTGCGCTGGAGGCAACCTACCTGAGCCTGGAAGCGGAGCAGCGATGACCACGATCCATGAAGTCCCCGGCCCGTCCGGCGCCACGGACCCCGCGCGCGGGCTGCCCGCGGACAACTACCTCCGCCCGATCGGCGTCGTGCTCCGGCTCGAATTGGCGCAGCGGCTGCGCTCGCGCGGCTGGTACATCATGCTGGGCATCTGGCTGCTGGTGACAGCGGCCGTGACCCTCCTGTCCTGGGCGGGATGGAGCGCCTCCCGGCCGTACGACCGCTCCTATGGCGACAAGGTGGTGCGCGACGACGGCCCCGGCTCGCTGATCTTTGAGATCGTGCTGGCCTTTGTGCTGCTCTTCGGGCTGCTGGTGGCGCCGGCCTTTTCCGCCAACGCCGTCAACGGGGACAGGTCCGCCGGCACGCTGGCCATCCTGCAGGTCACACTGCTCACCCCCGGGCAATTGCTCTGGGGAAAGTTCCTGGCGTCCTGGGTGGTGTCGCTGGCGTTCCTGGCCACCAGCACCCCGTTCCTGCTCATCGGCGTGCTGTTGGGCAAGATGACCGCCGCGCACATCCTCGTGGCGCTGGGCATGCTGGCCCTGGAACTGGCCGTGGTCTGCGGCATCGGCGTGGGCATTTCCGCCCTGGCCAACCGGCCGCTGTTTTCCATCGTGGTCACCTACCTGGCCGTCGCGGCGTTGGTGGTGGGGACGCTGATCGCCTTCGGACTGGGGACCTGGCTGGCCCGGGGCACGGTGACGGCCAACACACCGCAGTACTCGTACTCGGAGGAGTACACGCCCGAGGCCGGGAACTACACCTGCTCCGGGCCGCTGCGGGAAGTCCCCGTGGTGCGCACCGACACCGTGGCGTGGCTGCTGGCGATGAACCCGTATGTGGTGGTGGCCGACGCCATCCCCTACCCGGACCGCAACCAGCCCAACACCCCGTTGGGCGGCATGGGCTTCCTTGAAGGCATCAGCCAGGGTGCGCGCTACGCCATTGCCGGACCCGAGGCCACCACCACCTGCGCCAATGGCAAGGTGCATCCGGACTACCTGGCGCAGACAGTGCCGCTGTGGCCGCTGGGGTTGGGCCTGCAGGTGCTGGTGGCCGGCGGCCTGATGTGGCTGGGCCGGCAGTCCCTGCGCACGCCGGCGCGGAAACTCTCCAAGGGCACCCGCGTGGCGTAGGGCGGGTCCCCGGTACCGCCGGTGGTTTCGCTCCCCACCCGCTCCCTAACCTCGCTGCGCTCGGCCAGGGGACCCTGCGGGCGTGGGCCCAAGCTCAACCACCGAAACCGCGTCCCGCGTCTGCTACGTCAGGGCGTTGCGGCGGCCTTCGAAGGCCCGGCCGAGGGTGACCTCGTCGGCGTATTCGAGGTCGCCGCCCACGGGCAGTCCCGATGCCAGCCGGGTCACGGCGATGCCGATGGTCTTGAGCATGCGGGCCAGGTACGTCGCCGTGGCCTCGCCCTCCAGGTTGGGGTCCGTGGCGATGATGATTTCCTGGATCTGGCTGTCGTTGAGCCGGGTCAGGAGTTCGCGGATGCGCAGCTGGTCCGGGCCGATGCCGGCGATCGGATTGATGGCCCCGCCCAGCACGTGGTATCGGCCCTTGAACGAGCGCGTGCGCTCCACCGCGATCACGTCCTTGGACTCCTCCACCACGCAGATGACGGTGGGGTCGCGGCGCGGATCACGGCAGATGTTGCAATGTTCCTGCTCGGAAACGTTGCCGCAGATGGTGCAGAACTTCACCCGTTCCTTCACCGTGACAATGGCCGACACCAGCCGCTTCATGTCCTCCATGTCCGCTTCGAGGATGTGGAATGCCAGTCGTTGGGCGGATTTCGGGCCGATCCCCGGCAGGCGCCCCAGCTCGTCAATGAGCTCCTGAACTGCTCCCTCGTACACCCTTGCCTCTTCATCTGTTGTGGTCATGCCGCAGTGCTTCGATGGCCCCGTGTTCAATGCCGCGGGGCCGGCGGCTGCACAGTGTGTGGGGCTACTGGCCGTTGAGCGGACGCTCCTCGATCAGCTTCCCGCCGAGGATCCGTTCCACCGCGGCCCGGCCGATCACGCCCGACTCCTCGATGGTGACGTCGTCGGCGCTGGGGACGTCCTCCACATACGGCAAGTTTACTGCCGCCTCGACGGGGACGGCGCGGGCGGCCTGGGCCTCGGGACTGTTGCTGAGCCGTTCGTAGAGGCTCATCTTTCCCTTGCGCGGGGCAGGTGCGGGCTCGTCCGTTGCCTCGACGGCCTTGGCCGCCGGCGCGGTCTGGGGCGACGACGGCGACGACGGCACCGCGGGCTTGGCCCAGTCCGGTGCGTTGGCGGCGTTGCCCCACGCGGGCTCGGCGATGCGCGGCAGCGGAGCGACGGGAACGTCCTGCACCATGGAAGCGCCGGGCGCGCCGGCAGCACCGTGGGCGGCGGCCGCGGCAAAGCCCGCCTGCCTGGCGGAAAGCGGCTTGGCCGGTCCGGCGGCCGGGGTTGATGCCTGTTCCGCGGCCGGAACCGGTGCCGGGACGGTCGCTGTCGGGACGACCGGCGTCTGCCGGGCGGACGGGGGCTGGGTCGATGATGGGTTCCGGGCAGCTGGTGCGGCAGGAATCTGGGCGGCTGCCGGCGGCTGCCGGACGGCGCCACGGTCCTGCTGGCCGCGCGCCGATCCCTGTTGCGGGCCGCGCGGTGCGTCCCATTCGGGCATCGGGGGCTCGTCCGGGTAGGGCGGCTCGTCGGGATAGGGGGGCTCGTCCGGGAACGGCGGTTCGTCAAGGTCGGCTGGCGGCTCCGGCACGGCATCCCAGCCGGTGACCCGGGAGGTTTTTCCGGCGGAGCGGTCCTCTTCGACGGACGAACGGGCCGGCGCAGTGGATTGCGCCGCGGACTGGGCCGAGCGTGCTGGGCCGGCGGCGCGCTTGAGCGCGGCAGCGGCGGCAGGAACGACGGCAGGCGCTGCGGCACGTGCCTGCGCCGGGCTGCCTTCCGCCGGGCTGGCCTGTGCCGGGCTGCCTTCCGCCGGGCTGGCCTGTGCCGGGCTGCCTTCCGCCGGGCTGGCCTGCGCCGAGGGTGCCGGTGCCTGTGCCGAGCCGTGCGGAGCAGCGTTCACCGCTTCCGGGCGGAGGGCGGCCGCCGTCGGGGTTCCGGCGCGCACCGTGCCCGCTCCCAGGGCGCTGCCCGTGGACGCCGCGGGGGACGACTGGGGCTGTGTCCGGGGCGCAGCGGCGGAGGGCATGGCGGTGCCCCCGGGCGTCGGGGCAGAGGGCGCGGCAGCGCCGGGCGCCGGGGCAGCGGGCATGGGGGCGGCGATGCCGCCGCCACCGGCGCGTTGTGCCGGCCCGTGGACGGCGGGCGCGGACGATGGATCCACCGGCGGCACCGAGACCGGCGCCAGTCCGGCGTGATGAGCGCCCGGATGTGCCTGAGTCTCCGTCGGCGCCGGTCCCGTTGCCGGGCCGCCGTGGCGTGCCCCTGAAACTGCCTGTGCCCCTGTCGGTGCCTGTGCCTGTGCCGCCGGCTGCGCCTGGGTGGTGCGGGGCGCCGCTGGGGCGGCAGCCTTCATGCCTGCAGGGCCGGAGCCACCTGTGGCAGGGCG
Source organism: Pseudarthrobacter sp. P1 (assembly GCF_050156935.1). Classification (NCBI taxonomy): domain Bacteria; kingdom Bacillati; phylum Actinomycetota; class Actinomycetes; order Micrococcales; family Micrococcaceae; genus Pseudarthrobacter; species Pseudarthrobacter sp. P1. The sequence goes on from NZ_CP189584.1 coordinate 3,337,305, forward strand.
GGCGGGATTAGCCGGTGCTTTTGGGCTGGGCTCAGCGCCCCCGCCGGGGGCCGGACCGTCGCCAACCACCGGAACCAAAGCGCAGGTGATGCCGAGGACCGAGTTGATGCCCTGGGCCAGAACCTGCACATGGCCACCGGCGCCGAAGGAATCGATGATGCCCTGGGTGCTGAAGCGTAAAACCAGCGTCTGGCCGTCGTATGAGGCGGGGGAGACGTGCTGGGACAGCATGGCCCAGGTGCCGCGCCGCAGCTGGCTGACAGCGGCCAGGATCTCGGGCCAGGCACGGCGGATCATCTCGATGCCCTGGCCGCCACGCGGAGCGCCGACGGCAGCTGACTCGGCCGTCCCTCCATGCGGAACAGAGGGAACCGGTGCGCCGGCGCCGGGTGCAGCACCCCGGGGAGTCCCGCCCTGGTCGGGCTTCCCGGTAGCAGGTGCGGCGGCAGCGTCCGCCCGGTCTGCACCGGTGGACAGGGGTTCCCCGGACGGCTGTACCGGCGCCGTGGCTGCGGACGGTCCATCGACACGTCCATCGACACGTCCATCAACAGAGGGCACCAACGGGGTGCCGGCGGGCTGGCGGTCCGGCAGTGCCGCGTCGGCCGTCGCGGGCCGCTGCGGCGCCTTCTCGACCGTAGCGGGCCGCCGCTCCGGCGGTGCCGCGTCGGCCTGTGCGGGCTGCTGCGGTGCCGGAGACGCCTGCTGTGCGGGTGTGCCCTTCTGCTGCGGTGCGGCAACGGGCAGGCCCCAGGAATCGAGCTCGGGGGCATCCGCCCGGGCGTCCGCCTGCTGGGGGGTACCCTCCTGCGGGTGCTGCCCTGCCGGCTGCTCCGCGGCCGCAGGCTGTTCGTGGGCGGGTGGCGCCGGGGGAGTGGACGTCCGGCCGGCGGACGCTGCGGCCTTGTCCTCCACCGCGGCGGCCGTGGTGTCCTGGACGGGTGCAGGGGCTGCATCGGCGGGACCGGCTGCTTCCCTGCCCTTGGCCAACTGCGCGCGGACGGCGGCGAGGCCTCCACCGGAGTGAGTGCCGGAGGGGGCTCCGGAGGGAGCGCCAAAGGGGTCGGCCCCGGTAAAGCCGGGCTCCGGCGTCGTGCCTGTCGCGGCGGGTCCGGCGGCGAAGGCATCGGCCGGGCCGCCCGCAACGGCACCCGCCGGGGCGCCGCCGTAGTTAAGCCGGCGCTCCACCTGGTCCAGCCGCGCGGCCACGCCGCGGGCGCTGTGGTCCGCGCCGGGCAGCAGGAGCCGGGCGCCCAGCAATTCAAGGTGCAGGCGCGGGGAGGTGGCGCCCGTCATCTCGTTCAGGGCCGCATTGGTGACATCCGCGGCGCGCGAGAGCTCCGCGGCACCCAGCTGGGTGGCCTGCGTCTGCAGGCGGGCAATCTGGTCCTCCGGCATGCCGCGCAAAATGGCATGGGCACTCTCCGGCATGGCCTGGACGATGATGAGGTCGCGGAAACGCTCCAGCAGATCCTCGACAAAACGGCGGGGATCGTGCCCGGTCTGGACCACGCGGTCCACGGATTTGAAGACCGTGCCGGCGTCGGACGCGGCCAGGGCCTCAACGACGTCGTCCAGCAGCGAGGCGTGGGTGTAGCCCAGCAGGGACACGGCGAGCTCGTAGTCCAGCCCGGCCGCTCCGGCACCGGCCATCAGCTGGTCCAGCACGGAAAGGGAATCGCGCACGGAACCGCCGCCGGCGCGGATCACCAGTGACAGCACACCGGGGGCCACGGGTACGTTTTCGGCCTCGCACAGCTGTCCCAGGTACGCCATCAGCGGCTCCGGCGGCACCAGCCGGAAGGGGTAGTGGTGCGTGCGGGAGCGGATGGTGCCAATGACCTTGTCCGGCTCGGTGGTGGCAAAGATGAACTTGATGTGTTCCGGCGGCTCTTCGACGATCTTCAGCAGCGCATTGAAGCCAGCCGACGTGACCATGTGGGCCTCGTCAATGATGAAGATCTTGTAGCGGTCGCGGACCGGGGCAAAGGTGGCGCGCTCGCGCAGATCGCGGGCATCGTCCACACCACCGTGGCTGGCGGCGTCGATCTCGATGACATCGAGCGAGCCGGAGCCGCCGCGGGCCAGCTCAACGCAGCTGTCGCAGACGCCGCACGGGATGGCGGTGGGGCCCTGCGCGCAGTTCAGACAGCGGGCCAGGATGCGGGCGGAGGTGGTCTTGCCGCAGCCGCGCGGACCTGAGAACAGGTAGGCGTGGTTGACGCGGTTCTTTTCCAGCGCGGCCATCAGCGGCTCGGTGACGTGCTCCTGGCCGATGACGTCCGCGAAGGAATCGGGGCGGTAGCGGCGGTAAAGAGCTGTAGGTGCTGTCACAGATTTAACCCTATCTGGTGCGTAGGACATTCTGCAGGTCTGCGCTGGGGCCGGCCTGGTGGTCAGTCCAGCGGGCCTGGAAAAAATAAAAGACCCCTCATGCACCCGCCAGAGCCCGCTTACCCTTGCTACCTTCCGGTCCTGGGGGAGTTCACAGGATGACGCCACATGAGGGGCCGGAAAACAGCTTACCCGATTCTCGGCCGTGCCCCGAACCGGGTCCGGCGGCGGGCTCCGCCGGGCCATCGCGGGGGTGCCGGACAGCGGCGCCGTCGAACTCTTCCAAGTGCCTGCCTCCGGTGGTACGTTCGGCGCTATAGAGCGGTTTCTACAGGGGCTGCGGGCCCACGCCAGACGCTCTGGCCCCCGCGCCGTTGAGTGGAAGGACTGGACTGATGAGGGTGTATGGGGTTTTCGAGTGGATCTTCTGGGTGGCTGGCTTTCTCACCCTCTTCCTGACGTTGTCGCGCATTGAGGTTTTCTCCACCGTCAATGCCCAGCGGGCCCACCGCCACGGTGGCCAGCAGCTGATCCTGTGGATCCTGACGGCCACTTTCATGCTGGCGGGCTTTGTCACAGCCATTCTCGCCATGCGGGCCGGCGCCTCCTAGGAAACTGCTGAACAGATTGGGGGTGGTTCAAGGCGCGCCTGCTGGACTTGCGGGGCTGGTCGTTAAGACTGGTGGGATGCAAGGAATTGAGGACGCCCAGCGCGGATTTTTGGCTGTGGAGGCACTGGCCGGGGAGCCGTTGGCCCGGGCAGTGCCTCCGCGTTTTTGGCTGAACACCGGAACCGGTTGTTCCCGGATTCGATGATGGAGGACCTTTTCACGTCATCGAGGGGCCGGCCGTCGATCCCGGCGCCCGTGATCGGTTCGGTGCTGGTTCATCAGGCGTTGGAGGGGCTCTCGGACCGGGGAACGGCCGAGGCGCTGACCTTTGATCTGCGGTGGAAGGCTGCGTGCGGGTACGGGCTCAACGAGGCCGCGTTTCACCCGTCGACGTTGACGTATTGGCGCAAACGGTTGGCCGCGAGCGGGCGTCCGCACCGGATCACCGGAGCCGTCTTTGAGGTCATCACGGGGACCGGTGTGTTGAATGGTCGGCACCGTCGGGCCGTGGATTCCACGGTCCTGGATGATGCGGTGGCGCGGCAGGACACGATTACGCAGTTGATTGCCGTGATCCGCCGTTTCGGCCGGGATATCCCGGATGGCAAGAGCCTGCTCGCGGTCCACGCTCCCGGGTATGACTACACCAGGGTCGGGAAGCCCGATATTGCCTGGGACGGCAGGGAAGCGAAGAACGCCCTGATTTCCGTACTGGTGACGGACGCGCTGGCATTGTTGGGCGCCGTGGACCCGGAAGGGCTGGAGGGCCCGGCCGCGGAGACGTATGCGTTGCTGGCGCTCGTTGCCGGGCAGGACGTGGAACCGGCCGAAGGCTCGGACGGCACGGACGGGCGCTGGCGGATCGCCAGGAGGGTGGCCAAGGACCGGATCATTTCCATCGTCGACCCGGAAGCGCGGCACGCGCACAAGTCCCGGTCGGTCCTGCGCGATGGATACAAGGCCCACATTGCGGGGGAACCCGAAACCGGGCTGATCACCAACGCCGCGGTCACGAAAGCCGCCGGGGACGGTTCCAGCGACGGGGATGCCGGCCAGGAATTGCTGGCCGCCGACCCGTCCATGGATGAAGGCGCCGGGTATCAGGTGCTCGGGGACTGGGCGCATGGTTCCGGCGCCATGCTCGAACACCTGGAAGAGGCCGGGCACCAGGCGCTGGTGAAACCCATGCCTCTGCGCCCCGCCGTTGCGGGCGGATACATCCTTGATGATTTCGCTTACGACCCCGAGAAGGGGACCCTGACGTGCCCGAACGGTTTGGTCCGCAAGATCAGCCCCAAAGGCAACGTGAACTTCGGTTCTGAATGCAACGGCTGCCCGCTGCGTCCGCAGTGCACGAAGGCCAAGAAGGGCCGCAAACTTGTCACCACCGAACACCACGGCCGGCAACGGGCCCGCCGGGCCGCGGCCCGGGAACCAGGCTTCCAGCAGGACTACCGGCAATACCGGCCCCTGATCGAACGATCCATAGCCTGGCTCGTCGCCAACAACAACCGGCGCCTGCGATACCGCGGCACCCAGAAAAACCATGCCTGGATCCGGTTCCGTGTTGCGGGACTGAACCTCAAACGACTCCTGAAACTGGGGCTCACCAACGAAAACGGGGCCTGGACCATCGCCTAACCCTGTCAGGGGAAGACCCTGACCCGTCAAGCACCCGCCACCATGGCCCCGCCCGACTTCAACGGCCCCGCCAACGCCCCCAAACACGTGAAAACCAGACCGCCGGACACCCGCCGACAACGGCCACGTGGCCGGCTCAAGCGCCAAAAAGCCCGAACCGGCCACTCAAATAGCCCGTAGTTCAGCAGAGTCCCAGGGATCTTTGCCACCGGGCCGCGACACGGCGGCGACATTTCCGCCACACGGCTGTCATGTGGCTGTGACAATGTTGTAAAGTCGTGGCAGGACCCCGGCCCGCGGGAGCACGGCTTGGGGTTCTAACGGTCGATGGCCGCCTCGCGCGGACATCGGGTGTAGGAACGGTCTGCCTTCCAGAGGACCGAAATGAAATAAGGGTGGTTGGGCTTGAACGGGGTCCGGCCACCCTTATTTCATGCCCAAAATTTCATGCCCAAAAACGGGGTGCCATGCCCCATTGCGCCCGTCCCGATGCTCTATTGACCGTGTTTTTGGCCGGGTCTAGCGTTGGATTGGCACCGAAATCTTCGCCTGCCGCCTCTATGGGAGGTCACCATGGCCATTGCAGTAGTTATGGATTTTGCCGGCGGCACGCTGGACCAGTACGACGAGGTCCTCAAGCGTGCGCAGTTCGCCGCGGAGGGTGCGGGTTCGCCCGGCGGGCTGTTCCACTGGGTCGCAGCCACCGACGGCGGGGTCCGCATCACGGACGTCTGGGAGTCGCGGGAAGTGGCGGACGCGTTCTACCAGGACCAGCTGGGGCCCATCACCGCCGAACTCGGCATCGTCGAGCCGGAGGTCTCGTACTTCGACGTCCACAACTTCCTGACGGCCGGGCCGTCGGCCTGAATCCGGGGGCGGGCGGCACAATCCATCAACCAGGCGCCTCCGGTGTGCACTTGCCCCGGTGCCAGAGAGCGCGCCCGACGGCGGCGCCTGGCATGTTTCGTGCGCGGCAGGATCCGATGCCCGGGTGTGCGCAGGCCCGGGGTTTTGGCCGATTCGTTGTTTGGGCCAAGTGTCAGGTACTCTTGAACCTGCCGTGTTCGCCACGGCAGCCTGGAGGATTCGCCTAGCGGCCTATGGCGCACGCCTGGAACGCGTGTTGGGTTAACGCCCTCGGGGGTTCAAATCCCCCATCCTCCGCGCAACTGGAAGCGGCTCCGACCTTACGGTCGGGGCCGCTTTTGCTTTGCCCGGACCCGGGGTTGGATGCCCGGCAGCGCCCGGATGGGCCCACAAGCGAGGGCCCCCTGTGAGCGGAGCCGCCAAGGAAGTCACTTGGGTGGGCCCCTGAGGGCGAGGGCCCCGGTGAGCGGAGCGAACAAGGGAGCCCCAGGGAATATGTGCCCGGGGCAACGGGTTGCGCCAAGGGAACCTGAATCCCTGTGAAAGAGGCACCCTTGAAGCTTTTCTCCCCGCTCGCCCTCGGCGGCATCGAAATCCCCAACCGCCTCGTAATGGCACCCTTGACCCGAGTCCGGTCCGGCCGCAATGGTGTTCCCGGCCCCTTGGTGGCCGAACACTACGCCCAGCGCGCCAGCCTTGGCCTCATTGTCAGCGAGGGCACGTATCCCAGCCCTGCCGGCCGCGCCTTCCCGGGGCAGCCCGGCCTGGTAACGCCGGAGCAGGTGGCCGGCTGGAAAAAGGTCACCCACGCCGTGCACGATGCCGGTGGGCGGATCTTCGCCCAGTTGATGCACGGCGGCCGGGTGAGCCACGAGAGCACCACCGGCGGCCACCAGGTGGTTGCCCCCAGCGCCATCGCCATCGACGGTGAGACCCGCACCTACGACGGCAAGCAGCCCTTCCCCGTGCCCCGTGCCCTGGAGGCGGCTGAACTGCCGGGCATCGTGGCGGAGTTTGCCGCGGCCGCCCGCGCGGCCATCGAAGCCGGGTTCGACGGCGTCGAGCTGCACGGGGCCAACGGTTACCTGTTGCATGAATTCCTCTCGCCCGCCGCCAACCAGCGGACCGACAGCTACGGCGGCACGCCGGTGAACCGCGCCCGCTTTGTGGGCGAAGTGGCCCGTGCCGTCGCCGCGGCCATCGGCTCCAGCCGGGTGGGCATCCGCATTTCCCCAGAGCACAACATCCAGGGCGCGCTGGAGACCGATCCGGCCGACGTGGCGGCCACCTATGGCGCGCTGATGGACGAGCTGGCACCGCTGGACCTGGCCTACCTGAGCGTCCTGCACAAGGCGCCGCTGGAGGGCCTGGTGCAGGGGCTGCGCGCCCGGTTCGGCGGCCCCGTGCTGCTGAACACCGGATTCTCCACCGTCACCAGCCGCGAGGAGGCACTGTCGCTGGTGGATGGTGGCCACGCCGATGCGGTGGTGGTGGGCCGGCTGGCCATCGCCAACCCGGACCTGGCCCGCCGCTGGGCCGGGGACCTGCACCTGAACGAGCCGGATGCATCCACGTTCTATGGCGACGGGGCCGCCGGCTACACCGACTACCCGTTCTGGGATGCAGGGCTGAACTAACGGCTTCCGGCCGCCCCGGAAAGATGCCCCGGGAGGACAGCCCGGCGGCAAGGGTGGCACCATGGATCCATGCATGAAACCACCTTTGCCGCAGGCCTGCCCTCCACACCCTTCCTTGCCGTGGAGGCGGGGATCATGGAACGGAACCTGGCCGCGATGGCCAAACACGCCGCCGACGCCGGGCTGTCCCTCCGTCCGCACGCCAAGACACACAAGGTGCCCCAGATCGCCCGCAAGCAGCTGGAGCTGGGCGCCGTCGGGCTGACGGTCGCCACACTGGGGGAGGCGGAGGTGTTCGCCGACGCCGGCTGCACCGACCTGTTCCTGGCCTACCCGCTGTGGGTGACCGGGGCCCGGGCTGCCCGGATCCGCGCGCTCGCCGGACGCGCCACGCTGAGCCTTGGCATCGACTCGGCGGAAAGCGCCCGGGAGCTGGGACGCGCCGTGGCCGGCAGCGGCGTCCGCGCCGTCGTGGAGGTCGACAGCGGCCACCACCGCAGCGGCGTCCAGCCCGCCGACGCTGCCGAGGTGGCGCTGGCCGCCCAGGCCGCGGGCCTCGACGTCGTCGGCGTCTTCACCTTCCCCGGGCACGGCTACGGGCCGGGCAAGCGGCCGCAGGCTGCGGCGGACGAGGCGGCCGCCCTGGCCACAGCGGCGGCGGCCCTCACCCGAGCCGGGCTGTCCGCCGCCGTCATCAGCGGCGGATCCACGCCCACGGTGGCCGGCGCCGATTCCTCGGTGCTGACCGAGATCCGCCCCGGTGTCTACGTCTTCAATGATGCCCAGCAGGTGGAGCTGGGCAGCTGCACCTTCGAGGACGTCGCGCTGTCGGCGGTGGCCACCGTAGTCAGCAGCTCCGGCAACACCGTGATCCTCGACGCCGGCTCCAAGGTTTTGGGGGCCGACCAGCCGGCCTGGGCCACTGGTTGCGGGCGCATCCTGGAGCATCCCGAGGCCCGCATCACCGCACTGTCCGAGCACCACGCCACGGTGGTCTTCCCCGAGGGGGCGGCGGTGCCGGCCCGCGGCAGCATCCTGCGCGCCATTCCGAACCACGTATGCGCGGCCGTGAACCTGGCCGATGAGCTGGTGGTGCTGCGCGAGGGCGTGCTGGAGGATGTCTGGCCGGTGGCCGCGCGCGGCCGCAACAACTAGCCCACGCCCAGGCGCGCCAGCCGGGCCCGCGCCGCCGTTTCGCTGGGGCCCACCCGGCCCAGCGTGCGGTGGATGACCGCCAGGGCCACCCGGGCGGCGGTTCTGGCGGGCAGCGGCACTGGTCCCAGATGTGCCGTCCGCAGCCCCAGCAGCTCCCGGTGTTTCGGTTCCAGCGAGCTGACGGCGGCGGCAAAGAGCACGGCGTAGCCTGGCCGCAGCAATGGATGCAGCGGTGGATGCCTGAGCAGGGCCACCACCTCGGCGACCCGCGCGTCGGCCCGGAGTGCCCCGCCGTCGTACCAGGAATCGAGCATCCGGCGCAGCTCGGACTCGGTCTCCGGGGGATCTGCCACGACCATGAGCCGCCCGGCCTGGGCCCATTCGTGCACATAGGCATCCGGCCCGCCGGGGATCGGGCCGCCCCAGATGTGGTGTGCGCCCAGGAACGCATCGGTGAAGGCGGCATGGACCCAGCTCAGGAGCTCGGGGTCGGCGGCGGAATATGCCCGCTCGACGCCGTGCCCGTCAACGTAGCTTCCGTGGACAAGCCGGTGCAGCTGCTGCACGCGCCCCGTGGCCTCCCGGGCGGCGTCCGTGGAGCCGTAGGTCACGGTGAAGATCCAGCGGATGGTGCTGGCGAGGCGGCCGAGCGGATCCTCGCGGAACCGGGAATGGTCGTAGACGCCGGCCAGCGCGCCGGGGTGCAGGGCCTGCATCAGCAGCGCCCGGATGCCCGCCACGATGGTGGGCATGGCGCCGTGGACGGCCCAGGTGGCCGAGCCCGGCAGGAAGTACCCGGCGTCGGTGCCGTCGGCCAGCCTGGGCACCCAGTCCGGCGTGCCGTCCGGGCTGCCCGTCAGCGTGCGCCGCAGCTCGGCCCGGAAGGTCTGTGCGAAGTTCGCCATGGCCTATTGTCCCGCGCGGGCGGCCGGGCGGACCGACTCTCAGTGGGCGATTTCCCAGATGTGGCCGCCGGGGTCCTGGAAGCTGGCTGTCCGGATACCCCACGGCCGGTCCATCGGGCCGTTGAGCAGTTGGACGCCGCGCCGGGCCAGTTCGGCGCACGTTGCATCAACGTCAGGCACCTCAATGGTCAGCTGGATGCGCGCCCCCGCGTCGGCACCGGCAACCGCGGCCGGCCCGATGAGGTCAATAGCGGCAGGACTGGCCAGCAGGTTGACCAGCAGGTTGCCGAAGCTGAAGACAGCGGAGTCGGGATCCTCGAACGCCACCGGCAGCCCGAACACCTCCCGGTAGAAGCCCTTGGCCGCCTCAAGGTCATCGACAAAGAGCGTGATCGCCGCGACGCCCTTCGGCCAGGCCTCTGCCGTGCCGTCCGCTGGATTCTCCGCCATGGTGCTCCTTCGCTGCCTTTGCCGCCGTGCCCCACAGCCTAGCCCCCTGCGCCGGGGCGTGGCACGGTGCAGCGCCGCAACCTGGGGAGGCGGATGCGCCTGGCACTCCCGGGCGTCAGGTGCGCCAGCCGCGGATGGACGCCGCCAGCGCGGCCTCGTAGACGGGATTCCAGTCCGTCCCGTCCGGACCCATGCCGGCCAGTTCCAGGCTGGCCAGCCCGTGCACGATGCCCCACAACGAGGTGGCGATGAGCTCGGCCGGCTCGCCGCGCAGGGCGCCCGAAGCCTGTCCGCGCCGGACGGCATCCATCAGCGGGGCCAGTCCATCCGCCGCGCAGGCCAGGGTCTCGGGCGAGCGTACATAGGCGTTGAGCGCGCCGCTGAACATCAGCGAGAACAGCACCGGATTGGCTAGTGCCCAGCGCCGGTATTCGCGGCCCAGCGCGGCCAGCTCGCCGGCGGCGGGTCCGTCCATGAACCCCGCGGCCACCGCATTCTGCGCCGCCGTGAACGAGCTGAAGCTCGCCACCACCACGGCCTCCAGCAGCTGTTCCTTGCCGCCAAAGAGGGTGTAGACGGCGCTGGTGGAGGTGCCGGCGTCGGCGGCGAGCTGGCGCATGGACAAGGTGTCCACGCCGTAGGCGTGCACGGTGGCCGCGGTGCGCTCCAGCAGCTGGCGGCGGAGGTCGTCGTCGTGCGTTTTAGGTCTTGCCATAGATGGATTATTGCATAACACTGTTTTATAACACCGTTTTCAATCGGTGGTCCGCCAGCTGGCCCCGGACTCCGGGTGTCGGCACCGCAGGAGGTTTCCATGGCAGCACAGGTGTTTCCGGGCCGCTACACCGTCCCGGCCGACGGCGAGGACGTGACGGTCTTTCTGATTGGCATGCGCATCAACAAGCCCTGGCAGGTTCGCCGTTGGGCCACGGTGGCGGCGGCCATGCCGCGGATGCTCAGGCATCTGGCCCAGCACCCGGAGGCCGGCATGCTGGGCTTCCAGAACTGGTTCGGCCGCACCACGGTGCTGGTGTCGTACTGGAAGTCGCCGGAGCATCTGCGTGCCTTCGCCGCCGACCCCAAGGCGCCGCATGCGGCACCCTGGCGGGCGTTCATGAAGGAGATCGGCGCCAGCGGCGACGTCGGGGTGTGGCACGAGACCTATGTGGTGCGTGCCGCGGACCGCGAGTGCATCTACGCGAACATGCCGCTCTTTGGCCTCGCCGAGGCCGCCGGGCACGTCAAGGTCGGCGCGGGGCGTAACACGGCTCGCCAGCGCCTCGGCAGTGCCGGATAGACTCGGCACCGTGACTACTGCAACGATGCACAGCATCCCCCTGTCCCTGAACGATGGCACGGAGACCGACTTCGGCCGCTTTGCCGGCAAAGCCGTTTTGGTGGTGAACGTCGCCTCGGCCTGCGGCTTCACCCGCCAGTACGACGGACTGGAAGCCCTGTACACCCGGTTCAAGGACCGCGGGTTCGAGATCCTGGGCGTCCCCTGCAACCAGTTTGGCGGCCAGGAGCCGGGCACGGACGAGGAGATCGGCGAGTTCTGCCGCCGCAACTTCGGCGTCACCTTCCCGCTCACGGCCAAGACGGACGTCAACGGCGCCGACCGGCACCCGCTCTACGCCGCCCTGGCCGGTGCCGGGGAACCCATCGAGTGGAACTTTGAAAAGTTCCTGGTGGGGCCCGACGGCGCCGTGCTGGTCCGCTTTGCCTCGAAGGTCGAGCCCGAGGCGGCCGAGCTCGCCACCGCCATCGAGTCCGCCCTCGCCTGACCCACCGGGCACCGCCCAGCCCAACTGGGGGGCAGTTGCTGCGCCCCAGTTGTGTCAGCTGACGGCTTCCAGCCAGGCGTGCAGGAAGGCGCCGCCGGCGTCGTCGTGGATCACCTCGGGGCCCAGGTCCAGATCGGCCGCTGTCAGGACCATGTACGGCTTCTCCGGTACGCCGTCGGCCGGGCGGACATCCACATGCTTCACGTCGTGGTCCTGGTGGTGCAGCCAATCGGCCATGGCGTAGTCCGTGCGGGAATCGCCCATGGTCCGCCAGGCCTTTGGCGTGATGCCCTGCGCGGCCAGCAGTTCGACGGCGCGGCTGGCGCCCAGGTCCTTGCCGACGCGGATGGATTCGATGTCCGTGGAAATGATGGTCGGATCCACCCGGTAGTCGACGGTGTCGTCGCTGCCGGGCACATGGTGGTCCAGGCGCACCACGCCCAGATCGTGCCGGGCCATGATCGCCATGGCATCGGCGTCGAACAGCGTCTGCTCGGACAGATAGCCGGCATTGGACACATCCACATGCTGCTCCACGGAGACCATGGCGCGCTTGGTCTCGTCGAAGAACATGTGTGCGGCGTAGTCCTCGGCCACCAGCCGGCGGATGTCATCGCCATAGGCCGCGGGCATGGCCAGCGTCGCATCGACGTGGACCGGGCCGGCGCCGTCGGGCGTGAACGAGAACCAGACGGCGCCCTTTTCACAAATGGCGTGCACCACGGATCCGGCCGGCAGGCCCACGGCCAGCATCGGCTCCATCACCTGCTCCTTGATGAATGCGTCCGAGCGGCCGGTGTTGAACACCACCGGAATGCCGCAGGCCACCAGGGCCAGAAGGTCGGCGATGATGCCCGCGGGCACCTGCCGGGTCACGGGGCTGGCGATGGGGCCGTCGACGTCGAGGAGCAGGGCAAGGGGTGGGGTCAGCATGGTCATGGCTCCATGATCCCAAACCTGCGCGCGCATTGCCCGCCCATGAAGTCGCACGGCCGGGTCTGGGTAACCTTTTGGCAACACGTCCCGGCGCGCGGGCCCTCCTACCGCCCAACGCCCGTGGCATGTCTCTACTCTGGGTAGGTGATCTTCAAAGCAGTGGGCGACAGACGGCCCTACCCGGACCATGGCTACTTGACGCCCAAGGACTGGGCGTCCGTGCCGCCCCGGCAGGTGCGTCTGGCGGACCTGGTGACCACCAAGGCCACCCTCGACCTCGAGGCGCTGTTGGCTGAGGACTCCACGTTCTTCGGCGACCTCTTCCCGCATGTGGTCCAGTGGCGGGACACCTTGTATCTGGAGGACGGGCTGCACCGGGCCGTCCGCACCGCCCTGCACCAGCGCACCATTTTGCATGCCCGTGTGTTGGTGATTGATGACTGAAGGCACCCCGGGCATCCCGCCCCGCATCCCGCCCAAGCCCCGTCTGTCGCCCAAGGACCTGCACAGGCAACAGGCCAAGGATGAGCGGGCCGCGGCCAGGGCTGCCGAACAGGCCGTTAAGGATGCCAAGTTTGAGCAACGCCAGGCGCTCAAACACTCCACCGACATCACTGTCTTCAACGGCCACCACGTCATCGGTGCCCGCCAGCTCAAAGAGGCGTTTCCCGATGACCCCGACGACGCCGTCGAGAATCCGGTCCGCTTCCGCCACCAGCTGGTGCACGGAATCACCCTGACAGTGCTGGCCGCCGTGCTGGTCGCCGCCGTCGTGCTGGCCGTTCTGGTCTCGCGCGGCCAGCTGAAAATCTTTGCCGGTGACAGCACCGCGGCACCCACCCCGCACTGCCCCACGGGCACCTTCGACTATCCGGCGAACGGCACCGTCCACGTGAATGTCTACAACAGCACCCGACGCGAGGGGCTGGCCACCGGTGTGGCGGACCAGCTGGCGCAGCGCGGCTATCTGGTGGATAGCGTGAAGAACAAGGCCACCAACTACCGCGGCACGGCGGTGGTGGTCTCCGGGACCAAGGGGCAGGGAGCGGCCTTCAACCTGCAGCGCAATGTAGCCGGCGCCGGCACCGACTACGTCCAGGACGACCGCTCCGACGCCACTGTGGACATCTACCTGACCAGCTCCTACACGGATCTGGTGGCGCCGCCATTGGTGGACCAGACGCCGGGGCAGCTGTCCTGCCCGCGCTTCAGCCCCACGCCGTCGGCCACGACGACGGCGCCAGGTTCCGTTCCGGCGCCCGCGGCTCCGGCGCCTGCGGTCCCGGCGCCGTAGCGCCGGTCAGTCCAGCTTGAGCGGACGGCCGTCGTCGTCGAACGCGGCACCCACGCCGGCTTGGATGAAGCGGACGGTGATGCCAATCTTCTCCTCCAGGTCCTCGTCGGCGGCGTCGCGGCCGCGCGAGGCGCTGGCCGTCAGCGAAGCGTGGACCAGCTGGGCCAGCGCGTCGATGTCACCGGCGGGCAGGTAGCGCTGGTCCATGCCGTCGCGCAGGATGTCCTGCAGCAGCGTATTCAGCTCGCCCACGTGCACGGCCAGCCGCTGGAAGGAATCGGAGGAGAGGACCGAACGCATCGCCGGGCCCGGCGGCAGGTGCCGGCGGGCCAGGTCCTGGATCTGCGAGCGGACGTAGACGGCCAGCCGGTCCACGGGGTTGTCCAGTCCGGCCAGCTCTGTCTTGAGGTCGTTCAGGAACCGGCCGGTTTCATCCAGCGCATAGGCCACCAGCAGCTGTTCGAGGTCCGCAAAGTAGTTGTACACGGCCGTGCGGCCCACGCCGGCGCGGCGGGCGACGTCGGTCATGGTCAGGCCGGGCAGGCCATGGGTGAAGAGCAGGTCGCCAAACGCGTCGAGGATTTTCCGCTGCGTCTGTTCGCGCTGTTCCGCGTTGGTTTGTGCAGCAATTCGAGGCATATAGACACTTTACCGGCAAAACGTCAGTAAAAGTTGCGTGTCGCCGGTGGTCGCCTGCCCTGTCCGCCGTTCCCGGTGGCAGTGGTGTGGATAGAGCCTGATCCAACTGTTTTGACGTTGATATTGACGTCAGACGCGTTGACGTCAATATCAACGTCAAGTACTGTGACGTTGATATTGACGTCACAAGGGGTGGCGGAACAGGGCGGACGATTGCAGGGTTGACATGGTGCTGCGGGGCGAAGTTCGAAATGCCGAATCCTTGGGCGGCATGCTGCAGCAGGGGCGGTTGCTTCATGGACTGACCCAGCGCCAACTTGCCGAACAGCTGGGGATAAGCCAGAAGTATGTGTGGGAAATGGAACAAGGCAAGCCCGGGATCTTCACCGAGCGGCTGTTCGACATGCTGCGCGCCACGGGAGTCCGGCTGGTTGCCGAAATAGATGACCCCCGCGATGCCGGTGGTGGTCTGCCAGGCTCCGGCATAGGGCGGGAGCCATGACCGCGCTGCGCGTGGAACTGTACGGCCAGTTGGTCGGCTGGCTGTCGGGACCGGATTGGCGGACCTTTGACTTCCACGCCGAGCCGGCGGCAGTGGACGAATTCGGGCTCGGCAGCACGGTGGTGTCGGAATCGGTGCCGCTCTCCGCCGTGGCGAACCGCAGCCGGGCGAACCGGCGCCGCAATTTCTTCGGCGAATTGCTCCCCGAGGGGCGGATCCTGGTGAATCTCGCGGCCCAAGCTGGCGTACGGGAACACGACGTTCTCGGCCTGTTGGCCCACTATGGCAGGGACGTGGCTGGAGCCGTCCAGATCTATGACCCTTCGCGTCCGGGCGAGCCGCGACGCCCGCGGACCAAGGCTGTCACGGACACGGAAATTGGTGCCTTGTTGCTGGACACGGCGGCAGCGCCCCTCGGCAACAACCCCCTGACGGGCAAGACGTCGCTGGCCGGGGTCCAGGACAAGATCGTGCTGGCACGGGTGGCGGGAGCTTGGCACCGCGTGCTGGACGGCTTCCCGTCCACGCACATCGTGAAACCTGCATCCAGGGAGTACCCTACGGTGGTCTTTGACGAAGAGTATGGGGCCAGGGCCGCCCGCTCGCTCGGGTTGGCGGGCGGGGCCACGTGGTTGGCGGAGTTTGGCGAGGTCCCCGCCCTGGTCATCGAACGGTTCGACAGATCGCCGGACCCGACATTGGGCAGGATCCACCAGGAGGACATGAACCAGGTCCTCGGGGCGCATGCCAATGAGAAGTACCAGGAATTCGGCGGCAAGGTCAGCCTGGCGAGGGTCGCGGCCGTCTTCGCGAAGAACGGTGACACCGGGTCCATGGAACGGTTGCTGAGGCAAACCGTGGTTGCGGTGGCCCTGGGGAATGTTGACATGCACGCCAAGAACATCGCAATGCTGCACTTTCCCGATGGGCGTGCCACCCTCGCGCCGGCGTACGACATGGTGCCAATGCGCCACCAGCGCAACGACGGGCGCATGGCATTGTCCATCAACGGCGTCTATCCGCACGATCAGACCACGGCCGCAGACTTGGCGGCGGAAGCGGAGTCGTGGGGGCTGCGTGGCACCGCACCGCAAGTGGCCGCGGCGTTGGAGGAGATGGAAGCGTTCGCAGCCCGCGAGGTGCCGGACCCGCGGGCCCACCCCGGACTGCAGGCAGAAGTGCTTTCCTTTACGCGGAACCTGTTGGCCGGGAACCCGGCGGGTGCGTAGGCCCGGCTTCCGGCAAAGGCCGAGCGCAGGCTTCCAGGATTTTCCCAATGGCATAGTCCCACCGCACGTGTTCCTGCTCAAGCCGCACCGCGGCGGCGTACTCGTTGCGGCACAGGCGGTTGTACACCAAAGACTCGGCCGGCTCCAACCTCGTCAGCATGGCCGTGGACTGGCTGGAATCGGCACCCCAGAAGTCCCGGTGTGCCAGGAGTGTTTGCTCGTCCATCATCAGGCTTTGCACATGGGGGTGGACGGCGCGCAGCTGGTCCAGAATCCTGTACCCATGCGTGTCCAGGTCTCC
Source organism: Pseudarthrobacter sp. P1 (assembly GCF_050156935.1). Taxonomy (NCBI): domain Bacteria; kingdom Bacillati; phylum Actinomycetota; class Actinomycetes; order Micrococcales; family Micrococcaceae; genus Pseudarthrobacter; species Pseudarthrobacter sp. P1. The sequence goes on from NZ_CP189584.1 coordinate 3,353,590, forward strand.
CCAATAGTGCACACCACAGTGGCTCAACCAGGCCGCATCCGCCAGGGCGGCGAATCCATAGCCGCCGCCATAGAGGGCCAGCGTGCCCGGCACCGGTGGAAGGGCCAGGAAATTCGTGAGGTTCTCGGTTGCCACCACGTGCCGGACGCCCAGCTCCAGGGTGGCAAAGGCCTCGGCGGTCACGCTCACGTCATGTGCGCGCCCAAATGGTGCCATGCCTGGATCCAGCAGGCGGAACCGGACGAGCTCGGGTTTGGGCACAAATCCGTGCCGCGCAACAAAGTCCGCGCCATCGGTGGCCCGCCCGGGTGCCAGCACCGCCACCATCTGGTCGATGACCCGCCGGTGTGCCTCCACAAATTTGGTGTGGACGCCGGGAAGGGAGAGCTGCCGCAGATAGATCCCCGGCGCCGGGTTTTGCACCAGCCACTGAGCCACGCTGCCGGCCGTTAGCGCCCGGCCCGCCAGCTCGACCAGCTTGAGTGGATGCCGCTGCGCCCACCCGCCCAGCAATGGGTCCATCCCGGAAAGCTGCGCCGCAAGCCGCCCAAACGTGGCGGCAGCCTCCCGCATCCCGGCAAACGCGATTTCGTCCTGGACGGTGGCGAACACCGCGGCGGCTGGCACCTGGTTGGCCCCCGCCGTGTTCCGGCCGATGGTCACGTACTCCAGCGAGTAGCCGGCCTTCCCCTGGGCGCCCGCAGCCAGATCCGCGGCCCACGCGCCTACTTCCGGGTAGTGGTCGCGCAGCTGCGCCGCCGTGGGATGCTTCAGCGTGCGACGGCGGGGGTACGCTCCGCTGGGCGAGAGCAGCTCCCGCAGCAGATCGCCCGTGGTCCACGCCTTGCGCACCTGGCCCCGAAGCTCGCCGACAGTGGTCCACGGGGCCGCAGGGGCACTAGTGCTCACGGCGCTCGCGCTCCGCCCGGTACTCGTGGATGGTCATATTGCGCAGCTGGGAGTCGTCGCCGCTCCGGTTGGCCACAAACCCGACATTGGCCACGAACGGTTCTATGACATGGATTTTCTGCAGCGGCGTGACAATCAGCAATTGCAGTTTCATGCGTTGGAAGAGTTCCAGTCCGTAGCGGGCGGATTCGTCGGATCCGCGCCCAAACGCCTCGTCTATGACCACGAATCGGAAGCTCCGGTTGCCGCCGGTGCCCGGACCGGCCGCCAGGCCAAACTGGAACGCCAGCGCGGCGGCCAGGATGGTGTAGGCAAGCTTCTCCTTTTGGCCGCCGGATTTTCCGCCGGAGTCCGTGAAGTGCTCGTGCTCCTCGCCCGTTTCGGTCCAGCGCTCCGAGGCGGAGAACGTGAACCAGTTGCGGACATCCGTGACCTTGGCCGTCCACCGTTCATCCAGTGCGGTCAGGCCCGTCCGGCCGCGGAACCGTTCCACCAGCTTTTCCACCTGCAGGAATTTCTGTTCGGAGTACTGCTCCTGGGCGCCGATTGTCCCTTCGGAGCATGCCCGCAGCTCGATGCCGAACTCACGGACATCCGGGTCCGAGGCCGATTGGTGCTCCAACTGGATGTGCCGGCCGGGGTTGTATTCAATCCGGGCCAGCGAGGCATTGATTTCACCGATGCGGGAGATGATGTCCTGCCGCCGGGCATCGAGGAAGGCGTTGAAGGCCACGATCTCGTTGATGGTGTTTTGGGTTAGGGATTCCTTGAAGTGCTCGGCAAACCGGGGCAGGTCGTTGTCCACCAGCTGTGCCAGGAGCGTGTTGAATTCACCTGCGGCCTCCAGTGAGGCATCGATGTCCGTTGTCTGGGCCGGATACTTGTTGCGGAACTCCGCCATTTGCCGGACGGTGGTTTCGGCGGAGCGGATCACCTGCTTGTTGAGGGCATCGATGGTGTGGGTGAGCTCGGTTCGAACACGGCTCTCGATCTTGTCCGTGTTCTTGTAGGTGAGCACTTCGGTCTCCAGCGCCGCCGAGGTGAGCCTGTCCAGCTGGACCAGCAAGCCGGCGTCGTCCGTCAGCGGGGCCTCGGCAAGTGACTGCCGGCAGTTTTCAATCTGTTCCTCTATTTGCTCGGACGCATTGGCATTGCGGCCAATGCGCTCCTGCAGCGTAGCGAGCTTGTCCATTAAACGGTTCAGCCGAACAAGTGTTTGGGCCTCCCTGGCGGTGAGCTCGCGCAGGACGTCGCTGGAGGATTCCAGCAAAGTCTTCTCCTCGGCCAGCGCCTCAATGCTGCGTGCAGTCAGCTGCCAGCCCAGCTCTGAGAAACTCTTCACCGCGCCCACCGTGCCCAGCTGCCGCTGCGAGCGGCCGAGCTCGCCCAGCTCGGCATCGGCACGTCCCATCGCCGCGATGGCAGTGGTCAACCGGCCTTCAGCCTCGTCCAGGGCCGTGCGCAGCCGGGCGATCTTGTCGTGGTTGTCCCACCCGAGGACGTAGTGGCTGCGGTCCCTCAGATCGCGCCGGTCATCCTTCTCATGCCGCCCACGGCCGCCCTTGAGCTGGCCGTTGAGGGTCAGGGCTTTGGGATGGCGGCGGAATTCCGCCAGGTTGTCGCAGCAATGGTGGTCGAAGCGTCCCGCCAGCTCGTCGAGCAGGAAATCCCGGAATGAAGTTCCCGGCTTGATCAGGATCTTGCTTGCCAGGCTCCCGGCCGCTGGTTGGCGCGCCGCGGGCGGTTCGCCCACCTTCAGGTACACCAGCCTGGCGCGCAGGTTGTTGCCATCCACCCAGCCGCTGACCGCCTCGTAGTGGTTTGCCGTCACCAGCAGGGAGAGGGCAAAGCCGTGCAGGGTGCGTTCGGCCGCGCCTTCCCAGGCGCCCTCGGATTCGCGCACACGCAACAGCTCGCCGGCGAATGGCAGCTGCTCCTCGGCGATTCCGGTGCCCTTGCACAGCTGCTGGCGAAGCCGGATCAAGGTGTCCGGGAGCAGGTTTTGCCGTCCCTGCAGGCTCTTGAGTTCCGTGCCCAGCTGCTGGGCCAGTTCTTTTGCCTCCGCGCGCTGCCGGTCCAACCCTGTCCGGCGTTCCTGAAGGTCGGATCCGGCAGCCGCCAGCCGTTCCTCTACGGCCTGCAGCTGGCTGGCATTGGCATCAAAGAGCACGCGGTCTTCGGGGACGTGCAGGCCCAGCGCCTGCGCGGCTGCGGCATACGTCTCGAAACGGCTGCGCTGGGTTTTGGATTCGACGGCCAGCCTGGCCAGTTCGGCGTCGATCGTGGCCAAGCGTCCGCCGCCGCTGGTCCGGATGTCATCGCGCAGCTCGGACAGCTCCAGATTGACCTGCCCGGCCTCGGCGGACAGGGATTCACGGTCCGTGTCCAGCCGTGCAGCCGTGCGCTGGAGTTCCACCAGGTGGTCTTCGCTCAGTGCCAGCCGCCGGGCCGCAAACCACGGCCCCAGCTGGTCACGCTGGCCGCGGCATGCGGATTCCTCCACCGACAGGCTGCTGTGGCGCCCGGCGTTGTCACGGATCGGTTCCAGCAGCCGGATCTGGTCCTTCGCGCGTTGGACGGCTTCGTGGGCCTTTTTCAGGTCATCGAAGTGGTGCAGCAGGTTCTTGATCCGCGACTCGACGTCATCCTCATCCAGCATGTTGGTGCGGACAAAGTGGGTGATGTTCTCCACCTGCTTCATCGACACCGTGCGGTGGAAGAGATCCATGGCCTGGGCCGAGCCAATGCCAAAGTGGCGCTTGAAGGCGGACGAGTATTTCTCAAAGGCGTCAAACACCTGGACCCCGGCGGTGCGCAGCCGGCGCTTCAGCTTGGCCGTGTCCTGGCCGAAGTCGGAGAAATCCCCGAGGATCGACTGTTCACCCTCGGCAATGGAGTAGAACCGGTTGGGCGTACCGGCTTCCTGGGTGGCCCACAGGGTGATGGCCAGGGTGACGGACTTGTCCAACACTGCATTGTGGAAGACGCCAAGGACCACGGTGTAGGTCCCCGGTCCACGCAACGCCACCGGCCGCGAATGTTCGCCGGTGCTGCTTCGTGCACTCTTGTGGTGGCCGCGCACATAGGACATGAGGCTGCGTTCGCGTTTCTGCGCCCCGGCAGCCTTGTTGTATTCGATCTTGTTCGCCGGCAGCAACAGGGTGGTGACGGCGTCCACCACGGTGGACTTTCCCGAGCCAATATCGCCGGTCAGCAGACTGTTTTCGCCGTCGAGCCGGAAGGTGCGAACACTGCCGTTGAAGGTGCCCCAGTTGAGCAGCTCCAGGCGGTGCAGCCGGAAACCGGGCTGCCGGCCGCCGTCGTTGGTAGTTTCCGTGGTGTTGGCTTCCTCCGTGCCGATCTCGTCGAGGCTGAACAATCCCGGCTGCGATTGGATGCTCATGCTGTGCCACCTTCCAACGACGTGCGGTAGTCGGAGAGCCGCGCGTCGAACTCTTCGAGCCATTGGGCGTCCACATAGGCTTTGAGAATACGGGCCACCTCATAGGTTTGGTCCTGGCCGCGCAACTTGCGCAGGAAACCAAGCTCGGCCACCTTCTTGATGTTGGCGGCAAGCTGGTCCATGAGGCGTGCCTCATTGCTGGATTCCGGCAGGAAGACGGAGACCATGTCGCGGATCTGCGTCTCCGTCATGATCAGCCGGGTCTCCGCGTTCTCCTGGTCAAATTCGGCCAGCCTGGCCCGCAGCAAGGCCAGCAGCAGGCTCACATTGAACGTCAGCTGGCGCCGGGGGACCAGGCGCGGCAGGGTTGAATCGGCACCCGCACTTGAGCGGAGGAACGCATAGCCCTCTGCCTCATCGAGCACCAACTCGAGCTCCAGAACCGCCACGTAGTCCCGTGCCTGGGCCGACAACTCGCTGAGCGCCTGCCAGATCTTCTCATCCGCTTCCCGGTAGAGGACGCCCTTGAACAGCTTGGTAATGACCAGGGGCAGCTCGTCCGCGGGCGGGGCTAGGGTGTGTCTCCTAATCAGTGGTTTTGCGGTTTGGCATGATTGATGGGTGCCTTCTCGCTATTCCGTGTTGTCCGATGCCCAGTGGGAGTCCATTGCCCCGTTGATGCCCGATTCGTCGGGGAAACCGGGCCGACCCTTCAACGACCACCGGCTGATGACCGAGGGCATCATCTACCGCTACCGGGCAGGGATCCCATGGCGTGATCTCCCTGCCTATTTCGGGTCGTGGAAGACCGTGTGGAAGCACCACCGCCGCAACGCCGCCAACGGGACCTGGGACAAGGTCCTGGCGGCGTTGCTGACCCGCGCGGACACGGCCGGGCTGATCAACTGGGAGGTCTCGATCGACTCCACGGTCAACCGTGCCCACCAGCACGGCACGAACCTGCCCCGCCACACAGGGGGACCTGTCGAATTACAGGAATCTGCTCGACGAGCCTGAGGACCATGCCATCGGCCGGTCCCGCGGCGGGCTGACCACCAAGATCCACGCCCTGGTGGATGGCAACATGCGTCCCCTGGTCCTGCTGCTGGGGCCGGGCCAGGGCGGGGACTCGCCGATGTTTGAGAACCTCATGGAGGCCCTGAAGGTAGAAAGGCCCGGTCCCGGCCGGGCCCGCACCCGCCCGGACCGGGCCATGGCCGACAAGGCCTATTCCTCCAAAGCAATCCGGGCGTACCTGCGCGGGCGGGGCATCGAGTGCGTTATCCCGGAAAAGGACGACCAGAAGGCCAACCGGAAACGCAAGGGCTCCGCCGGGGGACGCCCCGTCAGATACGACAGGGACGCCTACAAACGGCGCAATGTGGTCGAGCGCAGCTTCAACACCCTCAAGCAATGGCGGTCCCTGGCCACCCGCTACGACAAACTGGCCCTCACCTACCGCTCAGCGGCCGTCCTGCACGCCGTCGTCATCTGGAGCGCCGCATTGGGAGACACGCCCTAGGACGGACGGACCGTCCCGGAAGTCGATGGGATCGGTGCTCATGTTGGCCTCACGAAGATGATTTGGTCGACTGTTGCCTCGCGGAGGCTGCCGTCCGGCAGGGTCCACGCATGGTTCTGCGGATGCTCGGCACTGATGGTAGCCCAGGGGGAATCCGAGGCCAGCTGGAAATAGCCCACCAGCTCGGCCAGCCCTTGGCTGAGCGGAAAGGCGTCGGTGATGTCCGCCAATGTGGCCTGTTCGGCGTCGGCCAGCACGGCCTCGACATTGCCCTTCAGCCGTTGCTGGTCCACGTGGAACTGGCCAAAGAGGGCATCCGCATCAACATCCAGGTCCTCGGAGACGGAGACGACGTCGTTGATGGCCACTTGGGCGCTGGGCTCGTATAAGGGGCGCTCAAAGGGAAGCACGACGTCGACTCCCTGGCCGGGGAGCGACGTGAGCAGGTCCGACGGCGGTGAGGAGCGCACTGCCAGCGAATGGGACTCGATGCTGCGGATCAATTGCATGATGCGCTTGTTTTCCAGGAACACCTTGTCATCCAGAAGGCGCCGGATCTGGGCCGAAAGCGCCCTGACGGTGGCCTGGGTCTGTTCCACGGCGGGGAGCCAATCGGCCTGCATGGTGGTGATGGCGCCAACGTTCTCCAGCCCTGCCAGGGCCTCGATCTGTGTGGCCCGTTCCAGGAGGTCGCCAAGGTCGGCCCGCAGCTGCGGTGACATCAGATAGTCCCAGAAACCTTGGAAGGTGCGCCCCTGCAACGAGCCGGTGATGTCCTGCTGGGTGGAGAAGATTGATTCGAGGAGATCGCCCTGGCTGCCGTCCCACGTGGAGATTTTCTCGCGGAGGTTGCGGTCCAGCTTCCGGAAGTTTTGCTCGACCTCGCGAAAGTCCGCCAAAAGGTCTTTTGCCTGCGTGGTCAGCTGGCGGAAGTGGTCCACGGCCTCCGGAGCGCTCATCACGGGTATGTTGCCGGCGCGGATCTGCTCTATCTGCGCATCGATGGCATCGCGCTGGCGGCCCAGCTCTGCCAACCGGGCTTCCGGATCCGTCTCCGTGCCGTGGACCAGGGCTTTGAGCAGGGTGAAGATGCTGGAGAGCCGCGACTGGGTTGGCACAAAGTCGCGGCCCCGCAGCGACTCCACCCAGTGGATCACATCCTCGGCCGCGGCCGTGAGGTCATAGACGGGATCATCCCGGTTGTCGGCATAGAACTTGCGCAGCCAGGCCTTCTCCGGGGCCGCCCAGTCGTCAAGGTAGTCCGCTGCGGTCCGCGGGAATTTGTCCTCTCCCAGGGAGTCCCGCAGGGCAAAGAGCACGTCTTCGAGCACATCAACCAATTCCGGGCGTCCCAGATTGCGCTGGTTGGTCGTTGTGAAGGCTGCCATGAAGAACGTCAGGGCCAGCGGGGCATTCTGCGCGCGCAGGAGAGACCAGCCTGCGTGGTTCTCGCGCAGAGCGTTGATCGCAAAGTAGTCCATCGGTTCCACTTCCATCGCCTTATGGCCATCAGGACAATGCTAGATGCTGGCGCCGACAACCTCGGCGAAGGATTGCCGTGACCCAGCCAGCCGGGTGGACGGCGACGCGCAGTTTGATCTGCTCCGCCGCCGGTCGAGCCGTCCCGCCGCCCGTCGAGCCCATCGCCGCCGGTCGAGCCTGTCAGACCCAGACCCGGTAGAGTCCGTGGCAACGGACAACGGTGGAGGGGCCGGAACATGGGCAAGAAAACGACGACGGCGCAAGGCGCGGGCGGCGGCCGCTCGGCGGGCCGCTCGGCCAGTGGGCTCAGGGCAGGCCGTGCCATCGACTCCCTTGCCCCGGCCTTTGTGGAGTGGCTGGCCGCCCAGGCGGCCGATTCGGGTCCCGTGGCCGTGGCGTTCCTGGCCATCGCCCGCGAGGTTGCCGCCAGCTACTTCGCCAAGAACGCAGCCCCGGACTTCACCGGTTTCGAGGCCGGCGCGCTGGCCACAGCGCTGGACGACGTCCTCGCGGGCGGCCGCGGCGCTGACCAGGACCTGATCGTCTACGCCGCCATGCGCTGTTTCGTGGACTTTCTGGGGGACACCGGCGCTTGGACGGGCACCGCGGGGCAGCTGGACACGGCCAAGGGAATGCTGGAGGCCGGACAAAATTCCCGGGGCACCCGCGCCATGGCGCAGCACCCCGGCGCGGAGGCGGAACTGGAGTTCTTCGCCGGGCTGCCGCTGGTCGAGTACGCCAGGGAATTGCTGCACTGGGTGGGGGCCGGGCGGCAGGTCACCGGCACGGGACAGATCCGGCTGGCGGACATCCAGGGGCCGCCGCCTGCGTCGGATTGGACGCCGTGGGCGTGTCCCGACACAGTGCTGCCCACCACCAGGGGTTCTGGAAGGACGACTACGCCGGGCCCCACGAGGTCAAGACCATGTCCAAGCTCCCGCTGCTGGCCGACATCTGGTTTGCCCTGTCCGCGGCAGGGTTCATCGAGGTCGGCGCCACCCGGGTCCGCCTCTCGGACGCGGCGGCCGCGTTCATGGGCGGGGATCCCCGCGAAACGTTGCTGGCCCAGAAATGCTTCGTGGCCGAGTTCCTCCAGACCATGGTCCTCCCGCACGAGGCGGTGTCCTCCGTAGAATATGCCCGCGGCGCCTACCAAATGGCCGCCTTGCTGGCCGCCACCACCGCCCAACCGCCCATCATGGACAAGATCCGCGCGGCAATGGCCGAGGCGGAAAACGAGGATTTTGGGACGTGTCTGGTGTTCACCTCGGCCCTGCACGCCTTCGAACGGATGGCGGAGCTCGGCCTGCTGGACATCGGGGCATTGCTCGTGGTGCCGACGGTGCTGGCCCCCTGCGTTGCCGCGGCGTTTGCCGGCGCCAACCTGCCCGAGCTGTGGCGGGTGGACAGGGAACTGAACCGGCGGCCGCCGTCGTCCGTTTACCAGCTCAAGATCGAACTCGAGGACGCGCACCCTGCCGTCGGGCGGCGGATCCTGGTCTCGGCGGATATGACCCTGGCCGAGCTCCACCACACCATCCAGCTCTGCTTCGGCTGGGAGGACAGGCACCTGCACGAGTTCCGCGTGGGCGGCCCCGGCGGCACGGTCTACGGCCCCGACGACGACGAATACGAGTGGGACGAACCCTTTCTGGACGAGGCGGCTGCGACCATCGGATCCGTCCTCTCCGGCGCCGGGCAGGGCCTGGCATACACCTACGATTATGGCGACTGCTGGGACCACCGGGTCACCGTCCAGAAGGTGCTGGGCGAGTACGACGGCGGCATGCTGCCCCGCTGCACGGCCGGCTCGGGCGCCGGACCCCGGGAGGACAGTGGTGGAACCTACGGTTGGTCGGCCAAGGTGCGCACGGCCAACGATCCCACGGCCGCGGGGCACCGGGAGATTCGCCGGTGGCTGGGCCTGGGGCACGGAGAGGTCCTCGATCCGACGCAGTTCGACAAGGACCTGCTCAACCACAGGCTTGACGTCTTCAAACAGGACCGTGGCCTGGCCTGGCACCTGCAGGACTAGTCAGGCTTCGACGGTCAGCCGCCCCCCGACCGGTGCGGGATGGTCCGGCCGGCTCCTTCTTGGCGCAAGCGCAGGTAGTGAAGCTGTTTCTCCGATGGGCGCCGCAGACATTTGGAGGCCATGCCGGCATCGATCGCCCAGTTCGAGCAGGTGGAGCGGTTCAGGCCCAGCTGCTTCGCTGCCGCACTGACGCTGCCGATTTCGCGCAGCACGCTGAGGAACTCCTCAACCACCGCAGGTGGGTGGCGTTGCGCGGGATCGGTCTTCACGGTTCTCGTGGCCCGTGGTTTTCTCCCGGCAGGATTGACCCTGCCGGCCCAGGTGTGCGCGGTGCTGATGTTCAGCCCCAGTTCCCTGGCTGTCGCCACGATGCTGCCGGTCCGGTCAAGGACGGCATGGAACTGTTCCTTCTCGGCCGGGGTGTACTGGCGTTGACGCCTGATCCGGACAGCGTTCGCCCACTTCTGGCACGTGCTCCGGTTAATGCCGAGTTCCTGAGCCGCCTCGGCGACAGTTCCCAGGCGCTCCACGGCGGAAAGGAAATCCTGTCTTTGCGCACGGGTATAGGACTGCTGGGGACGCTTCCCCGGCGCCCCGGCCATAGACGCCGGTTCCTTCGTCGACGGAGACTTTTTCCTTAAGGAAGAACTATTTTTTGATGGTGATTCCATGGGTGTTGCAACTCCCGGATTTTCGGGGATGTTGCGACGATCGCTAGAACTCGCCCTCAGTGGGCAGTTACGTGGCCGCCTATGGGCAGTTTGCCATGGCCGCTAACACCCGGTCTCGGCTGGGACGAGGTCGCGGAAATGTCGGAGGCCGAGTTACATTCGGCGTTGTTTTCCGGCCGCGGCGTCCGCGAGTCCATGTTCGCACAGCCGGACTGGCCTCGGGAGCACACCGACGTTGAAGCTCCTCCATCAGGCGTATGTCGACGCGTCTTCGATGGCGCAGGCGACGATGAGTATGACCGGTTCTGCCGCCTTTATGGCGAGCACGCCGCTGTTTCAGGGGCGACCTCGCGTGTCAGCCACAACGCCGGCCGCAACATCGAGGTCGACTGGTCCGGATCCACGATGCAGCTTTTGGATCCGAGCGCGGGTGAGATGTCAAAGTGTATTTGTTTGTCGCGTGCCTGCCGGCCAGCCGGTATGCGCTCGTAGAAGCGACCCCGGATATGCGGCTCGAGTCGTGGTTGCGCGCCCACACATCAATGTTCGCTTTCTTGGGCGGAAGCGTCGCGCCTGGTGCCGGACAATTCGAAGACCGGGGTGATCTCCCACCTGCGCGAGGGCGAGGGTGAGGTCGTATTGAACGATGCGTGCCGGGAGATCGTAGGTGTTGCGTCTCGGTGGACATCGCCCTCTCTGTGGTTCGGTGCGCATCGGCTCGCAGCCGCATCTCCAGGGCCGGTGGGGCGCTCCATAATCGGCCAGCTCTTGCTTACGTATATGGTTCTAGGGGACTTGACGCGGCGATCTGTTGTGGCCGTTCCACACCGCGGAATTCCGAGGGCGTTTCGACGTCGAACGAAACTGGAGACTGAATCGTCATGATCTTTTTCAAAGCAAGGGTTCTGCTCTGGCCTCTCCTGCTGATCACCGTCCTGGTTGTCGCGGGAACGGGCGCCGCTTTCGCATTCGGTGGACTCAACGCTCTCGCTCTCAGTTCGCTGTTCACCAGCACCTCGAACGAACGCGATTCGCAGGTGGTTCAGTCCGTCACGCGCGTGCAAGAGGTCGCCTTGCTGAGCCTTCACATCGAGGGTGTCGCGAGGCACGAAAGCAATGGCGAGATTCTCGGCGTGGCCATACCCGCGAGCGAGAAAACGACGCTGATCCAGTACAAGTTCGACGCAAAATTAGGCATCGATGGGTCACAGGTGAAGATCGAACCCACCGGCCCAGAGTCGTTTCGGGTGACCATCCCTCAATTTATTGGCATCGGCTTTGACGATCCCGTGTTCGAGGACCCCCTCGAGAGCAACAACGCGCTTAGCTGGCTGGCACCGCCAGCCGTTCAAACTCGCATGATCAACAACATTCTCAGCGACGAGAACAAGCAGAAGTACATCACCCAAAACGCAGCAGCGCTGAAAGAGCAGGCCAAGGTGTTCTACTCCGGAATCATCGCAAGCGTCGATCCCGAAATCACCATCGGCTTTGAGTTCGCAGGGTAGATGCCCGCAGCGCCCCGTCCTCGCCGCATGAACCCGAGGGTGACGATGGCTGCTATATCCGGAGCGGTGACTACTACGCCGGAGAACCCGGTGAGCCGGCTGGATGGGGAACCCACCGCCTTCGCCACCGCGTAATCCGTGACCGGGAGCGCCAGTGGTGCTGGGCCACACGACCGCTGGTGCTCTCCCGCACGATCCGTGGTGCTGAACCGCACGATCGAGTGGTGCTCAAAGCGTTAAATACTCACATGCACTGTCGGGAACCAGAATCCTCCAAAGATTGACACCGGGGTGGGCGCAAACGCACCGACCGGCGCGCCCGCCGACACCAGCACGCGGGAAGCAACCGAAGCGATTGCTCCGGAGGTTCCCGCAGCAACAACCCCGGGCACGACCGAGATGACCCTGTCGGAACTCGACGCAGCCAGGCCACCCGCATCAGCCCCCTTCGTCGGAGGAGAACCCATCCCCGCCTCCGAACTGCAGGGCAGCCGAACCTACCCGCACATGCTCTACCTTGTGGGCAGGCTCGACGGCTACCTGGCAGCGAACGGCGTCCCGGCGGACTGGGAGACGGAAGGGTTCGGCTACATCGCCGTCGTCTACGACAACAGCTCCTGGGACCCTGACGTTATGTCCGGCTTCCTAGGTCAGCCGGACGGCAGCTACACCTTACGAGGATGGAGCTCCAAAAACCCGAAGTTCAACGACTTCAACACCGGCCTTGAATATGACTCCGTCAGAGGCTTCATCACCGGTTAAAGGAGCCATGCCCCGACCTGAATGGCGCGGCATCTGGCTTAAGTTGGCCGGCGATGGCCGGTTGAGGCCCTTGGTTTGAATACGCGGCTAGCGGTGCCCATAGTAGTTTCAAGACCATGGCGGCGGCGGCCGGGAACACGCCCGTCGCGCCGGGTTTCGGCTCCGCTTCGCTCAACCAGCGGGGTGGGCCGGGATCTCGACGAACTCGATCACCGGACGGGCCCGGCCAGCCGGGCCGTCAGTCCCCGCGGAGCCTGTCCATCTCGCGGCGGTCCTTCTTGGTGGGGCGGCCGGCACCGCGGTCGCGCTGGGGGAGTCCGAGCGCGGGCAGCACGGGGCGCGGGGGTGTGTGGTCGGTGAAACAGCGGGCCGCGGCCTCCGCGCCGACGCGCTTGGCAATCAGCACCCGCACCTCCAGGATCCGCTCCCAGCCTGACTCGCGCACGCGGATGGTGTCCCCGGAAACCACCGACTGGGCGGCCTTGGCGGGGTTGTCGTTGAGCCGCACATGCCCGGCGCGGCAGGCGGCAGTGGCGGCGGACCGGGTCTTGTAGACGCGGATGGCCCACAGCCAGGCGTCGATGCGGACGGAGGCGGGCGCGTTCTTGGGGAGGAATCCGGGAGTACTCATGCTGGAAGCGAGTCTAGCCCGGTGCCGCCGTCGAACAGGGAAAAGTGGTACTACGGCACCGTCAGGAAGCCGGCATCGAAGGAGTTCAGGTCAATCGCCACGCCGTGGTAGTTGAACTCGAAAAGCTGCTGGCTGGCGATGCGCATGGTGCCGGGGGCATTCCAACCGCCGTAGGCGACGGGTGCCGGGGACAGATGGTCGGGCTGCCAGCCGGTAAAGGGGAAGACCGAGGTGTCGGTGTCCCAGAGGGGCACGTCGGAGAAGCTGTTGGCCGTGGCACCCTGCAGGCCGTCCCACATGCCGGAACCGCTGTAGATGATGGGCCGGACACCGGTGGCGGCAACGCCGTCGACCATGGCACGGGTGACGGGCACACCGCCGTTCTCCACGTCGAGGGCGAAGAACTGCAACCGGCTGGCGTAGGGGCCCGCGGCGTCGATGCCGGCCTGCCAGCAGCGCGGATCGCGGGTGTAGATGGCGATCTTCAGTCCGGCGTCGAGGGCCATCTTCAGCTGGGGTGCGGTGCGCTCCCACGGCGTGCAGCTGTCCCACATGACCGCGTGCATGACGTAGAGGCGGAAGCCATCGGCATAGGCCTGGGCAAACCACGCGGGGTCCGTGATGGGGTTGGCCGAGTCGATGGCCTTGACCGAACCAGACAGGGTGGTGTCCACGGTTCCCTGCGCGGCCAGCTGCGGCGCGGCAATGGATGCGGGCGCGGCGGGGGTGGTCTCGTCCACTGTGGCTGCTCCGTCCATCTCGGCAGGGGCCGCGGGCTGCGGCACGGCGGTGGCGATGCCGGCCAGGCTGCGGTCCAAAGGTGCGACGGCGGACGCCGTGCCGGGTGCGACGCTGGGGCTGGTTGCCACCGCGCCGGCCACGGAAAATGCACCCACCGCTACGGCCAGCGTAGCCGTGAGGGCGGCAATTTTGGCGAATGGACGGCGGCGGGCAGGGGCCGTGGCAAGGCGCGGAAAAATAACGGAAAACCTAACGATCTTTGGTGTGCGGAGCCACAAACGTGATGCGATCGGACAGCAATCACTGGGCAGTCACCTCTACCACGGTAACCCGGGGGACATAGGACGTCGTTAGGACGGCCGTCACATGAGACGCCGGTTTTCCGCCGGTCCTCGTCCGGCGAGGACCGGCACCTCCCTACGGCACCTTCAGGAAGCTGACATCGAAGGAGTTCAGGTCGACGGCGACGCCGTTGTAGTTGAATTCGAACTGCTGCTGGCTGGCGATGCGCATGGTGGTGGGGGTGTTCCAGCCGCCGTAGGGGATCGGGGTGGGGGCCAGATAGTCCGGTGCCCAGCCGCTAAACGGGAAGACCGAGGTGTCGGTGTCCCAGAGCGGTATGTCCGGGAAGCTGTTGGCCGAGGCGCCCTGCAGGGTGGGCCACATGGTGGCGCCGGTGTAGATGACCGGCCGGACTCCGGTGGCGGCCACGCCGTCGACCATTCCACGCGTCACGGCAACGCCGCCGGTTTCCACATCCAGGGCAAAGAACTGCAGCCGGCTGGCGTAGGGGCCCGCGGCGGCAATGCCGGCCTGCCAGCAGCGCGGGTCGCGGGTGTAGACGGCGATCTTCAGCCCGGCGTCGAGGGCCATCTTCAGCTGTGGCTGGAGGTGGTCCCACGGCGCGCAGCTGGTCCATTGGGTTGATTGCGCCACGTAGAGGCGGAAGCCGTCAGCGTACGCCCGGGTAAACCAGCCAGGATCGGTGATGGCATTGGCCGAGTCGACGGCCTTCACCGAGGGGTGGGGCGCCTCGGCCGCGGGCCAAGCCAGTGCCGCGGGCTCCGCCAGCGCGGCTGTTCCGGCCGAAGCGGCCGCCAGCGGGAGCAATCCCGCGGCCAAATGCGCGGCGGCAAGGACAACCAGAATCCGTCCGGTCCAGCCCCGCCGGATTTTTGCCAATGGGAGGGCCCGGGAATTTCCGGCCTGGTTTTCTGGGGTGTGCAGCACGATGGGCATGGCGCCTCCGATGACGATTCACTCGGTCTGCGGCTCCAACCAACATAACCCCACCGGCGGCGGTCCGGAAGGGCCGGCGCCGAGGCGGCGGATGCGCGTCTTCCTCCCGACATGGAAGCATTGGGTGTGACGGTTCCGCGCTGGGTGGACCGAGATCGGAGGCGGGCCCATGGTGACCCACGTGGATGTTGTTGTGGTTGGTGGCGGAGCGATGGGCTCGGCCGCCGCGTTGAGCATCGCCCGGCGGGGACAATCCGTGGTTCTGCTCGAGCAGTTCGACGCCGGCCATCACCTGGGTGCCTCCCACGGGGCGACCCGGAACTTCAATCTCGCCTACGACAAGGCCGAGTATCTCAACCTTGTGGCAGAGGCCCGCACGATGTGGGACGACCTTGCGGCCGAATCCGGTATCCAGCTGCTGGACCTGGTGGGGCTGGCCAACCACGGTGATCCTGCGCCGCTGGGGCGCATCCGCAGTGCCCACGAGTCCTTCGGCATCCGCAGCGAATTCCTGTCACCGGGGGAAGCCGCGGCCCGGTGGGGAGGTATGCGCTTCCGCAGTGAGGTCCTGTACGTGCCGGAGTCGGGGCGGGTGCGGGCCGCCGACGCACTGGCCGCCATGCGGATGTCGGCCGAAGCCCGTGGGGCGCAGTTCCACTATGCAACCCCCGTCCGCGACATCGCCGTCTTGGGCGAGGACTCGGTGGCGGTCCTCACCGACACCGAGGAGTACCGCGCCAAGCGTGCCATCGTCACCGCTGGTGCGTGGAGCCAGAAGATCCTGGCCGGACTTGCCCAGCTTCCCCGGCTTGTTGTCACGCAGGAGCAGCCGGCCCACTTCCTGCCGTTGGATCCGTCGCACGACTGGCCAAGTTTCAACCACACCCCAGACCCAGGGTCCGCCGCCGATTCCTACTGGTACAGCCCGACCTACGGCATGCTCACCCCCGGCGAAGGAGTAAAGGTCGGCTGGCACGGTGTCGGTCCCGTGGTTGACCCGGATGCCCGCGATTTCACTCCCGAACCCGTCCAGCTTGAAGAGCTCCGCCGCTACGTCCGCGAGTGGTTGCCGGGTGTAGACGCGGACGCCTGCGCGCCCATCAGCTGCACCTATACGTCCACCGACACCGGGGACTTCATCCTGGACAGGTTCGGCCCCGTGGTGGTTGGTGCCGGATTCTCCGGACACGGGTTCAAGTTCACGCCCGCCATCGGCCGCGTACTGGCGGACCTGGCGGACGGAACACCGGCCCCTGCGCTGTTCTCCGCCAACCGCGCAGCCGGGTGAGCCGAGCCGTACATCCGGGGCGATCTTCCTAAACGGGTGGCTGCCGCTTTTCGCGGGGTCCGGCGGGGTAGCCGTTGCGGCGGCTGGCGATGGCAATGGCGAGGGCGGCCGCCGCCGGGATGGCAGCGGCCAGCGGCACGAGCAGGGCACCGGCGGCGGTGAGTGCGAGGGCGCCGTAGACGGCACCGATGGAGATTCCGAGCTGGATGGTGACAACTGTCAAGCCATTGGCGGCGTCGCGGTGTTCGCCGCCTGCGCGCAGGATCGCTGCCTGGTTGTAGATGCCGATCGCGCCGAAGGCTGTTCCCCAGACGGCCATCAGGACCAGGTTGCCCGCCCAGGTGCCGCCCAGCACGGGCAGGAGGGCGAAGGCGGCCACCAGGACCGCAATGGTGGCCAGCACGGAGCGCCGCGGCCGGGAGTCGGCGGTGAGCCCGGCAATCCAGATCCCGGCCAGGCCTGACGCTCCCACCACCGACAGGGAGATGCCTGTCGCGGCGTCGGGCAGACCCGTGGCGTGGAGAAAGGGGGCGATGTAGGTGAAAAGGGTGAAGTGGGCCAGCAGCAGCAGGGGCCAGGCCGTGGCGACGGCGATGACTCCGGGTTGTGCCAGTGCACCGCGCAGGGATGGGGTGGAATGGCCGGCATTGCGGGGAACGGCCGGCAGCAGGTACGCCGCCAGCAGGGCCAGGATTGCCGCGATCCCGGCCAGGACCAGGAAGGAAGTGCGCCAAGTCAGCGCCGTGCCCATCAGGGTCCCGATCGGGGCGCCGATGGCCAGGGCGATGCTGTTGCCGCTGAAGACGATGGCCATGGCTTTGCCCACGGAGCGGGCCGGAACGATCCGGGCCACGTAGGGGGCCATGGTGGACCAGAGCAGCCCGTGGGCCACGCCGCCGAGCAGCCGTGCACCCACGGCCAGGGCAAGGTTTGGGGCCAGGGCCAGCAGGACGTTGCTCAGGGCGAACGCCAGGACCGTGGCGATCAGCAGGACCCTGCGCGGGACCCGGCCCGAAAGGAACCGGGACAGGGGGAGTGCGGTGAAGACAATGACGGCGGCGTAGGCGGCCGTCAGCGAGCCGACGGCGGATTCCTCCACGCCCAGGTCGCGGCTGATCTGCGGCAGCAGCCCGGACGGCAGCAGCTCGGTGGTGACAGCCGTGAAGCCAATGGCCGCCAGAACCAGCAGTCCACCCCACGGGATCCGCTGCGGATTCGACACTTGCGGCGCCATCCGTGCTGGCGCTGCGATGTCAGAGGGCTCTTGCTTCAATGGGTATTCCTCAAAGTCTGGTTGTGGGGTTCTCCCGCGGTCCGGCGCGTTGGGGCTCGGACCAAGTTGATGGTGAAGAAGTCGTCGATTCAGCCCTCGATGCTCACGCCACTTCTGTCGCCAGGTAGCTCCTGATTGAATGCACAACCAGCTGATGATCCTCATCGGAAGTCAATCCGGAAACAGTGACGGCTCCGATAACGCCTGCCCCATGCACTCGGATCGGGAAGGAGCCACCCGCCAAGGTGTAGTCCTGGGGAGTGAGCCAACCATCCTGTGTCGGATCGAAGTCCTTGAACTGCTCAGCAAGGAGGGCCGTGCTGTGTTCGAAGCGCAGGGTGGTTGCCGATTTGCGGCGGATCCATTCCTCTTGGTCGGAAGTGGCCCCCGGCAGCACGCAGCGGAACAGCACTATGTTGTGGCGACGGATATCAATCGCTACTCCATGACCGTCGGCAATGGCGCGGTTGGCGATGAGCGAGCCGAGGCGCCAGGCGTCATGGTGGTCAAAGCTCGGGAAAACCAGTTCGTCTTCGTGTTGGCGCAGTTCGGTGATCCGCGGTGAGGGGATTTCAGTCATTGCCATTGCCGCTGCCATTGTCTTGCGACGCGGTGTCGGCCGCGTAGCTGAGCCCGATCTGGCGGCGGATCTCATCCATGGCGGCCATGACAGCAATGCTCTCGCGTGGCGGGAGGATGGTGCCCGTGGTGGCGCCCTCCTTGACCAGGCGTTCCATCTCTGCCGCCTGGAACTGCATCCCCCTGCTGTTCACCGGCTGATCGAACCTCTCCAGGACCTTTCCGTCGACATCGAAGACCGTGAAGGGCGTTGGGGCGTACCACGTGGCCTCGATCTCGATCCACCCTTCCGTCCCGATGACCACGGCCCGGTTGGGTCCGGCCGCATCCAGTTGACAGTCCAGGATGGCCTGCTGCCCGTTTGCGTATTCGAAGATCGCAGCGGTCTGGCGGTCCACGCCCGTTGCCGTCATGGCGGCGCTGGCCCGGATGGTTTCCGGAGCGCCGAAGATGTCAAAGGCAAAGGAGACGGGGTAGACGCCGAGGTCCAGCAACGCGCCGCCACCCAACCCGGGATCATTCAACCGGTGCGCAGGATCCTTGGGGAGGTTCTGGTTGTGGCTGGCCATCACCTTGCGGACCTCGCCGAGTGTGCCTTCCCCGATGATTTCGCGGAGGCGGATCATGTGCGGGAGGAAACGGCTCCACATGGCCTCCAGAGCTACAAGGCCCTTTGCCTCGGCAAGTTCAACGATCTCCTGCGCTTGGCGGGCGTTGATGGTGAACGCCTTCTCCACCAGCACGTGCTTCCCGGCATTGAGCGCGAGCAGTGCGTTCGCATGGTGGAACGGGTGTGGCGTGGCAACGTACACGACGTCCACGTCCGGGTCCGCAACCAGTGCTTCATAGCTGCCATGTGCGCTCGGAATGCTGTACTTCTCACCGAACGCCGTGCTCGATTCCAAGGTGCGCGAACCCACGGACTGAACCGTGAAACCGTTCTCGATCAGGTCCTGTGTCTGCAGACCCGCGATGAAGCCAGTGCCGAGGATTCCCCAGCGGATTCGTCCGTCGGAAGTGCCATTGGGATGGTTGGTCACGTCAGTCCTTTGTAGTTTCGGAAACTCTAAACGGATATGCAACGTACGCGAACCCGGTGGAATCGGGCGCCCAGCTGTTGACGTTGAGGGTACCTTGCCCACCGAAGAGGGGCCACACATGCAGTGGTGCGGCCCAGTCGCTGGTAGAGACAAGCACGACGTCGACCGCCAGGTCAGCGGGGTGGCCCATCGTGCCAGCCGGGAAACGGATGTAGCTGGCCAACGCTCCGTCGGGGGAGAGATGGGGGAACCAGTCGACGGTTTCACTCTGAAGGAGTTGTTCCGCCGAGCCGCTGTTGGAGGTGTGAAGCCTGGCAAGTTGGGCATGGCCCGGCTGGCCGGTGAAGGCCTCGGTGTTGAAGTACAGCCAATCACCGTCAGGAGAGTACTCGGGCCCGTCGCAGTGCCCGTCGACATTCAGCTCGGTGGTGGCGCCACCGTCGGCCGGGATCCTCATGAGTTTGCCCGGCTGGGTGAAGTCGCCGGCACCGATTCCGACGTAGGCGAGCTCACCGCCGTCCGGGCTGACGCCATGGAGGAAATGGAAGCAACCGTCGTCTTTGGTGATGCGAACGGCCTGGCCACCGCTGAGCGCCGCACGGTAGATGTGGCCGTCGTTCGCTGAGAGGTAGATGTCGCTGCCATCGGGTGCCAGCACATGGTCGTTGTTCAGGTCCGGGACGCCTGTGAGGGGGACCTGCGCCAACTCTTTCCCGGCAATAGACAGGGTCCACAGCTTCCCGTCCCCGTTGAGGACGAGTGAGCCGCCGTAGAGGGTCCAGTTCGGTGCCTCCAGGAGGATATCGTCGGTCGCGTACACCAGCGTGGATTCCCCGGTGACCGACGCGATCCAGACTTCGCAGCGCTGGCCGGGCATCAGCGCTCGCGGCATGAATGTCGTTTCGGGGGTTGTTGGCATGGAGAGGCTCCTTCGGGGGCCGGTGATTGAGCGGAGCTTGCGGAGCCGAAATCATGGTGGGCCGACGGTGTCGCCGGGTGCCGCCGTCGGGCGCGGGAGGTCTCGGTCCCCAGCCGCTCCCACAGCTCGCAAGCTCGCTGCGGGTCCCTCGCGGCCGTGGGCCCCTCGCTCGACCACCGGCGGCGTCAGGTCTGGTTGGAGAAGGCGGCGTCGAAGGAGGTCTGCGAGGCCGGGAAGTCGAACTTCTTCAGCGCGGCCAGGGCCTCCGGTGCGCCGTGGAGGCGGTCCATGCCGGCGTCCTCCCACTCGACGGAGATGGGGCCCTCGTAGCCGATGGCCGTGAGCGCACGGAACGATGATTCCCAGGGCACGTCCCCGCGTCCGGCGGAGACGAAGTCCCAGCCGCGGCGCGGATCGCCCCAGGGCAGGTGCGAGCCCATCACGGTGTTGCGGCCGGTCATGCGGACCTTGGTGTCCTTGCAGTCCACGTGGTAGATCCGGTCCTTGAAGTCCCAGATGAAGGAGACCGGGTCGATGCCCTGCCACATGAAGTGCGACGGGTCCCAGTTCAGCCCAAACGCCTTCCGGTGGCCGATGGCCTCCAGAGTGCGCACGGTGGTCCAGTAGTCGTAGGCGATTTCGGAGGGGTGGACCTCGTGGGCGAAGCGGACGCCGCATTCGTCAAAGACGTCCAGGATGGGGTTCCAGCGGTCGGCAAAGTCCTGGTAGCCGGCGTCGATCACGGCTTCGGGCACGGGCGGGAACATGGCCACGTACTGCCAGATGGAGGAGCCGGTGAACCCGACCACGGTGTCCACGCCCAGGGCCCGGGCGAGGCGGGCGGTGGCCTTCATTTCCTCGGCGGCGCGGGTGCGCACGCCCTCGGGGTCGCCGTCGCCCCATACCGTGGAGCCCACGATTGCCTGGTGGCGGAAGTCGATGGGGTTGTCGCAGACGGCCTGGCCGGTGAGGTGGTTGGAAATGGCCCAAACCTTCAGGCCGTGCCGTTCCAGCACCGCGAGCTTGCCGGAAACGTAGCCGGGTTCGTCCCAGCGCCAGGGGTCCAGGTGGTCCCCGGAGCAGGCGATCTCCAGGCCGTCGTAGCCCCAGCCGGCGGCCAGTGCGGCCACTTCTTCGAAGGGGAGGTCGGCCCACTGGCCGGTGAACAGCGTGTACGGGCGGGGCATGGATGGATCCTTAGGAATTGGAGGTTAGCTTGCTGTAACGGTGACGACGGCGCTCTTGGCCGCGGCTGATTCTTCGATGCCGGCCAGCACGCGCTGGACGGAGAGGCCCTCCTCAAAGGAGGGCGACGGCGCGGTCCCGGTGGCGATGGCGGACAGGAAATCGCGCGCTTGATGCGTGAAGGCGTGTTCCCACCCGATGACATGGCCCTGCGGCCACCATGCTGCCAGGTAGGGGTGTTCCGGCTCGGTGACCAGGATGCGGGAGAAGCCCTGCTCGCGCACGGGCACAGTTCCGTCCAGGAAGTAGAGCTCGTTGGGGTTTTCCAGGTCGAAGCGCAGGCTGCCGGCCGTGCCGAAAACCTCGATCTGGAGGGAGTTCTTGCGACCCAGCGCCACGCGGGAGACTTCCACGCTGGCCACGGCGCCGCCGGACATGGTCAACGTGGCCCAGGCGGCGTCGTCGACCGTGACAGGCTCCGGACCCTGCGGGCCGGGACGTTCGGAAATGAAGGTGTGCAGCCGGCCGGAGACCTCGGTGACGGTGTCGCCGAGCAGGTACTGGACCTGGTCGACGGCGTGCGAAGCTGTGTCGCCCAAGGCGCCGGAGCCGGCGGTTTCCTTGCGCAGCCGCCAGGTCATCGGGGTCTTCTCATCGGCCAGCCAGTCCTGCAGATACGCCGCGCGCACCTGCCGGACCGTACCCAGCCTGCCCTCGGCAATGAGGTCCCGGGCCAGGGTAAGGGCCGGAACACGGCGGTAGGTGAAGCCCACCATGGACTGGACTCCCCGGGTGCGGGCCGCCTGGGCCGCGGCCACCATCGCCTGGGCCTCGGCGAGGGTGTTGGCCAGCGGCTTCTCCACCAGCACATGCTTGCCCGCCGCCAGGGCGGCAATGGCGATCTCGGCGTGCAGCCAGCCCGGGGCGCAGATGTCCACGATGTCGATGTCGTCGCGGGCAATCACGTCCCGCCAATCGGTGGCCGATTCCGCCCAGCCGTAGAGCCGGGCGGCCTCGGCCACCTCATCCGCATTCCGTCCCACCAACACCTTCTGCTCGAAGGCCGGGACATCAAAGAAACTGCCCACGTTGCGCCACGCGTTGGAGTGCGCCTTGCCCATGAAGGCGTAGCCGATGGCGGCAACGCCCAGCGGGCGGTTGGCATCGACACCAGCATCGCGTGGGGCCCCGCTGCCGGCTTCGGGCGTGGAGTTGGTGGGGTGTGCTGCGGATTCCATGGATGCGTCCTAGAGGGTAGAGGCTGCCGGGTCCCAGTCCTCGGGGAGGGCGGGGGAAACGGTTGCGGTGCTGTCGACGGTGATGAACGTGCCGGTGTCGATGGATTCGGAGATCGAGACCATGGCGTCCAGGACATGGTAGGCAAGCTGGCCCTGCGCGCGGTGCGGGACGCCGGCCCGGAGGGAGCGGGCCATGTCCAGCACGCCCATGCCGCGCCCGTTGGCCGGACCGGTGGCCGGGATGAGAGTCCACTCCTCGTCGCCGGCCCGCCAGAGGCGGAGGTCGCCGTCGAAATAGTTCGGGTCCGGCAGCGAGAGGGTGGCCTCGGTGCCGGTGATCTCGACAAACCCCATCTCCAAGCGGGGGGATTCGAAGCTGTAGACGCTGTGCGAGGAGGCACCGGACTCAAACTCGGCGATGGCGCTGACGTGCGTGGGGACCTCGACGTCGAACTCCTCCCCGGCCTTGGGGCCGGAGCCGACCACCCGGGTGGCGCGCGACGCCGAGCCGACGGCGGCCACACGGGCAATGGGGCCGAAGGACTGGATGAGGGCCGTCAGGTAGTACGGCGCCATGTCGAAGAGCGGACCGGCTCCCTTTTGGAAGAGGAACGCCGGGTTCGGGTGCCAGGACTCCGGGCCGGGCGTCTGGAACACCGTGCGAGCCGTGAGCGGGGTGCCGATGGCGCCGGATTCGATGAGCCGGCGGGCGGTCTGCAGCCCGGCACCCAGGAAGGTGTCGGGTGCACAGCCCAGCCGGACGCCGGCGGCGTCGGCCGCCTTGAGCAGGCCCAGCCCGCTTTCGCGGTCCAGCGAGAACGGCTTCTCGCTCCAGACGTGCTTGCCGGCGTTGACGGCGGCGGTGGCCACCTCCACGTGGGCCGCGGGGATGGTCAGGTTGACGATGATCTCGACGTCGGGGTGGTTCAGCGCGGCGTCAACCCCACCGGAGGCGGGGATGCCGTACTCGGCCGCGCGGGCGGCGGCGGCGTCCTCGAAGAGGTCCGCGATGACGTGGACCTTCAGGTCCGGGAACGTCGTGAGGTTGTCCAGGTACTGCTTGGAGATGTTTCCCGCGCCGATGACGGCGACGCCGACCGGGCCCCGGCCCGTGGCTGCTGCGGCGCTCATGGCTGTGCTCCGGCGGTGGCGGTGGCGGTCTGCAGGTAGGCCAGGCTGGCGGCGATGCCCTCGAAGATGTCCCCGGCGTAGTCGTCGAACTCGACCACGCCCACCTCGAGCGAGGTTGCGGCGGCGATGACGTCGAAGACGGGGATGCTGCCTTGGCCGGCCGGCTGCTGGGCCTTGGTGTCGGTATTGATGGGGCCGTCCTTGATGTGGATGAACTTCACGCGCTCGCCCAGCCGGGCGAGCAGCTCGACGGGGTTCTGGCCGCCGACGGCGGCCCAGTAGGTGTCAACCTCCAGGACGAGCTCCGGGTCCAGCAGGGACTCGAAGTACTCCAGCGCTGTGGTGCCCTCGATGGTGGCCTCCAGCTCCCAGGCATGGTTGTGGTAACCGACGCGGATGCCGTATTCGGCGCCCTTCTTGGCGGCGGCGTTGAGCTTGGCGGCGGTGGAGGCGATGTCCTGGGCGTTCTGCCAGTGCTCGGCCGGCAGGTAGGGGTCGATGACGGT
Source organism: Pseudarthrobacter sp. P1 (assembly GCF_050156935.1). Lineage (NCBI taxonomy): Bacteria > Bacillati > Actinomycetota > Actinomycetes > Micrococcales > Micrococcaceae > Pseudarthrobacter > Pseudarthrobacter sp. P1. The sequence goes on from NZ_CP189584.1 coordinate 3,377,652, forward strand.
CTTGATGCCCAGATTTTTGGCTGCGGCGAAGATTTCGTCCTGGTCCTGGCTCAGCAGCGGTGCATGGCCGGAGGGGGCGGTCAGGCCGTTCTCCTTCAGGGCGGCGCCCAGTTCGGCGGCGGTGGCCACAAAGTTGTACGGCTCAACCTGGGTGAAGCCGATCTCGGCCACCTTGGCGATGGTGCCGGCCAGATCCTCCGAGATGGCGTTGCGCAGGGTGTAGAGCTGGATCGAATACGTCATGGGTTTTCTCCTTTGAATGCCGATTGAAACTGAATTCGGGTGGAACGTTGGGTTGTTGAACGTGGGGGAAGGGATGTGTCAGCGGCCGGCGAGCGATCCGCCGATGCCGCCGACGCTGAAGTACTTGTTGAGGCCGGCGAAGACGACGATGGGCGGGAGCATCATGACCACGGCCAGGGCCATGACGGAGGTCCAGTCCGTTTGGTTCTGCTGGAAGAAGGATTGCACGCCCATGGGCAGGGTGAAGATTTCCGAGGAGCGCAGGAACACGATGGCCACCAGGTAGTCGTTCCAGGCCAGCAGGAAGGCGAAGATCGCGGTGGAGAGGATGCCTGGAAGGGAGTTGCGGAGCACCACCTTGGTGAAGCTGCCGAAGACGGAGCAGCCGTCGATCCAGGATGCTTCTTCCAGGCTGATGGGGATGGAATCGAAGTAGGCGGCCATCATCCAGGTGGCCACGGTCATGGTCGAGCCGACGTAGATGATGGTCAGGCCCATGAGGTTGTCCACGAGCCCCAGGCCGGCGAACAGGATGAACAGCGGCACCACCGAGGTGATGATGGGCAGCGACTGCATGACGAACAAGAGCAGGGAGTAGCCCGAGACCGCCTTGCTGCGGCCGCGGGAGAGGACATAGCCGGCAGGGGCGGCCACGGCGACGGACACGACCACCGTGCTGAGGGTGGTGATGAGGCTGTTGGACAGCCAAGTGGATGCAAGGGTCTGGGAGAAGACGTTGCCGAAGTTCTCCAGGGTGAAGCCCGTGGCCGTGCTGGTGGGGCTGGGAGTAAATGCGAGCACCACGGTGACCGTGATGGGCACGAGCACGACGGCGGTGATGGCCAGGATCAGGGTGAAGCGCCACCAGCGGCCGCGCAGGCCCGCATCCGAGAGGGCGCGGTTCTGCTTGCCGGTGCCGGCGACTCCGAGCGCGGGGCCGGACTGGGCGTGGGTGTGAAGTGCTGCACTCATTATTCGACGCTCGACTTTCGGATCTGGCGGTACAGGAGGACCGACACGACAACCAATGTGATGGTCATGAGGAAGGCGATCGCGACGCCCGGCCCGGTCTGGAAGTCCTGGAAGACGGTCCGGTACGCCAGTACCACGAGGGAGGTGGTGGCATCCACGGGTCCGCCGCCGGTGAGCAGGTAAATGGTGGGGAAGTCGTTCACGCAGAAGATCGTCATGAGGATCCAGCTGATGTAGGTGGAGCGCGCGGTCAGCGGAAGCGTGATCTGGCTGAACTGCTGCCAGCGGCTGGCGCCGTCCATGCTGGCGGCTTCATAGACGGTGCCGTCCACGGAGGCCAGGGCGGCGGAGGTCATCATCATCATGAACGGGAAGCTGACCCACACCTTGAACACCATGACGGTGACGGCCGCGAGCGTCGGGTCCGCCAGGAAGAGCGGTGTGCCCAGGCCGAGGTTGCGGAAGAGGGACGGGATGAGGCTGTCGGGCGTGCCCACCAGCCAGTTCCAGGCGGTGGAGGACACCACGATCGGCACCACCCAGGGCAGCAGCAGGAGGACCTTGAAGAGTCCGCCGGCGGGAATCTTGGTGCGCAGCAGCAGGGCCAGGCCAAGGCCAACAGCCCAGGATCCGAAGACGCCGACGATCGTGAACAGCAGCGTGAAGCGGGCCGCCTTCCAGAAGGCTTCGGAGGCCACGACGGAGGCGAAGTTGTCCACTCCGACGAAGTTCCCGGTCTCGATGAGGGAGCCGTCATGGGTGGCCTGGACGCCGGCGTAGATGAGCGGGTAGCCGTTGATCAGGATGAGCAGGACGATCGAGGGCAGCAGGAGCCAGAAGAACGTTCGTCGGGTCTGTGCACTGAGTTTGCTCTTGCGGTTGGCGGGGTTGGGCTTGCCGGGGCCGCCGGGGGCAACGCCCCGCCGGGCCCGGCTCAGGCCGGTCTGTGTTGTGGTCAGTGCCATCGAAGGATCCGCTTACTTCTTCATCGTGGATTCGAGGCCCGACTTGAACGCCTGCAGCGCGGACTTGGCGTCGGTCTTGCCGGTGAGGATGGTCTGGGTGAACTGGTTGATGGCCTGGCCACCGTCAAGGACGGCGAGGCCGGCATTGAGGGTGCTGCCCTGCGCCGCGAAGGTCTTGGCGATCGGCTGCCATTCCTTGACGATCTTGACGTTGTTGGGATCGGAGGTGAACTCGGGCAGCTCGGTGATGGACTTGAACACCGGCAGCGCATTCATCAGCTTCTGCTGCCACAGGTCCTTCAGCTGCCCCATGTAGGCGACCAGGAAGGCCTCGGAGGACTCCTGCGACGGGGTGTTCTTGTACATCATGATGTTGTTCGGGAACACAATCGTGGCCTTGTCGCCGTGGGGGCCCGCGAGCGGGCTGGCGACGAGGAGCTCGCCCGTCGTATCCCCGATGCGCGCCGGAAGGCCTGCGACGGTGAGGCCGTACGCCGCCTTTTTGTCCTTCCACTGTGCGTTGAGGTTGTCGCCCGTGTAGCTCACTGCGGCCGGGTCGATGATCCCGTTGGACACCAATTCGAGCAGGAACTCGACGGCTTCAACGTTGCGATCGTTCATCACGTCGAGTTCACCGTCCTTGGTGAACACCCCGCCGCCGTTGTTGACCATCATCATGATTGCCGCGTGGTTGCCCAGGAAATTGCCCGCGCCCGCACCCGTTGCAAAGCCGACGGCGCCGATGGTCTTCAGCGCCTTGCCCGCCTCAAGCAGCGAGGACCAGTCCGTGGGGACGTCGACGCCGGCCTGCTCGAAGAGCGACTTTCGGTACCACATCACGCGCATGTCCAGCTGCCACGGAATGGCAACGTAGCCCTTGTCGGTCTTGAACGGTTCGAGGACGCCCGGCAGGAAGTCGTCGAACATGCCGTTCTTCTTGAACTCGTCGACCACCTTGTCGGCGTAGGCGATTTGCCCCTGCTGTTCGAACTGGAAGGCCTGGAAGCCGCCGCCCGTGCTGACGGCAGGGCCGGTCTTGGAGGCGATGGCCGAGGAAAACGTCTGGTAGAAGTTGTTCCACTGGATGGTCTGGTAGCTGGCCTTGAGGTTGCTGCCGGTGGGTGCGTAGCTTTCAGCAATCTTCTTGGCGGCGTCGTTGTAGGCCGGTGCGGCCCACGGCATGTCCCAGAACTTGACGGCGCTGCCGCCGGCGCCGGCGGAGGCAGAGCCGCCGCCGCAGGCGGCCAGCAGGGGAACGGTGGCGGCCGCAGCGGCCAGCCCGAGGAAGCCGCGCCGGGAGAAGCCGGGGGTTGCGGCGGAAAGGGTGGAGGTCATTGCAATTCCTTTCAGGAACCGGCGGGCGCCCAGGGCGCCGGGCCGGTGTCTAGCTCGACAGTGAGTTGTAGAACAAAAGAGAGGTGCAGAACTTCGTGGATGGAAACGGGTTAGTGCCGGCGGAGCCGGATGAGTGCGGAGGCGAGGCGGTTGAAATCCGCCAGATCGGGAGTCGGGGCCGCTGCCTCCACGGCACCGGCCAGGCGGCGCCAGCTGGTGCGGTGGGCCGATTCAAAGATCGTGGGCAGCGTGGTGGCGCCGGAGGCGGTGGTCACGGTGGCCTCGGCCGGACGCGCGGTGTCCGGATCGGGCACCGCGATCTTGACGCCGCCGTCGGCCGTGAGCAGGTCCAGGCGGACACCGCCGGGCAGTGCCCGGGTGAGGATGCCCTGCAGCGACACCGGCGCCCCGTTGGGCAGCCGGCCGGCCACGGTGTAGCTGCGGGGGCCGCGCGCGATGATGCGCAGCTCCTGGACGTCGCCGGTGATGCGGAAGAGAAGGGCCAGATGCTCCCCGAGGAGCAGTTCCGGATCGGTGTGCGGCGGGGCGACGGCGACGGAGTCCAGCAGGGCTGCCTCGCCGGCAACTTCCAGCGCCGCTGCGGCGGCGTTGTCCACTGCGGCGTTGGACGCCCAGCGGTGGTCAAGGACCACGGAGACGCCCGCGGTTTCCGCGGCGGAGGCGAGGGCTGCGGTGTCTTCGGGGGCGGGCTCGACCACCACCAGGCCCCGGGCCCCGCCGGCGATGGCGGTGAGGGCCTCAGTGGTCCAGCCGGGCCGGCCGGAAATGGCGCGGATGTCGGCGTCGGCGCCACCGGGCACCAGGGAGACGGGCAGGGAGGCGAGAATGGAGCCGACGGCGCAGGTGGCCTCCGCCGTCGGGCTGGCATTGACGCTCAGCAGCGGGCTCATGCGTGCACCTTCTCGGGAAGTGCGGCGGCGGCCGTGGCCGCGGCGGCGGTTCCGTCCGCGATGTCCAGGGCAAAGGTGAGGTCGTTGATCAGGGCTTCGGCCGAGGGGACCTCCCCGGTGCCGTTGGCCAGCTCGGCCAGTTTGTGCCACTCGCCCTCGTAGCCGTTGTGGCCGTAGGGCCCGTAGACGGTGGTGGCGCCGCCGCGGGTGATCCGGGCCGTGGCGGAACCGGCCTGGACATAGGAGGGGCTGAACTCAATGTGCAGGGCGGCGTCGTCGCCGATGGCCTCGAAGACCCACTCGGGCTGCCATGTCCGAGTCATTGCGGCCCGCAGTTCGATGCTGCGGTCCCCGGCTTTCAGCGAGATGGTGTAGCCGAAGGGCTGGACGATCTCGGCATGGCGGACCTCGACGTCGTCGAACGCGGGCAGGAACCGCCGCACCAGCGGGAGGTCATGGATGGCCAGGCCCATCACGCCGCCGCGCAGCATCCCCTTGACCACCTCGAGGTCCGAGTAGTCGGGCGATCCTGCGGCCGGGCGGGTGAGGATCTGAGTGGCGAAGTCCTCGAACCGGCTGTTCGGCGGGAGCACGATGGAGGATCGGATGGTGTGCGCGGTGCTGGGCAAATCGCCCCAGGCGTTCTCCGCTGCCAGCCAGCCCGGGTCAAAGGTGTGCATGGCGCCGACGAGAATCGGAACGCCGGTCTTCGCGGAGACTTTGGCGATCCGGGAGGCTTGCTGGGCGTCCAGAGCGAACGGCTTTTCGCACAGGACGGCCTTCTTTCCGGCTAGGCAGCTGGCGATCACCTGCTCGGCGTGGAACTGGTGCGGGCTGCAGATGGCAATGACGTCGACGGCGGGGTCGGCCAGCAGGGCGTCCATGCTGGAGGAGGAGGCAGCACCCACACGGGCGGCCACGGATTCGGCGACGGCGGGGTCAACGTCCATGATGTGGCGGACCTCGAGGAGCCCGCTGAGCCGGGCCAGGGCCGGCAGGTGGATGGCCTGTGTGACAGGCCCGGCACCGAGGATGCCTACACCCAGGGGCTTGGCTGGCGGCAAGTGATTGTTGGACAACGTGCAACTACCTCTTCTCATCGTTGAGCGCTTCTCGGCCGGGGAGGGGATTCCGTGGGAGTGATGCGGCTCACAACTCAAGGTAATGACACTTATGTCGAACGTCAAGCAAAAGTTGAAAGAAGGTCGACAACCTTTTTCTGGCGTGACACGCATAACCATTCGTGCTATCACTGGATGCATGACCCAAGGCACCGGACATGGAACCTCCTCCCAGGACAGCACTGGCACTTTTGCCCGCGCCGGCGAATTGTTCCAGCTGCTCCGCGACGGCAAGGCCCGGACCCGGGCGGAGCTGGCCCTGAACACAGGGCTGGCGCGGTCAACGGTGGCGGCGCGGATCGACTCCCTGATGCTCTCGGGGCTGGTGGGACCGGCCGGCGAGGCCACCTCCAGCGGCGGACGGCCGCCGTCGAGGTTTGCCTTCAACCCCGCCGCACGGGTGGTCCTGGCCGTCGACATCGGCGCCACGCACTTGAGCGTTGCCCTGACGGACCTGAACGGCACGGTGCTGGGCCAGCGGCGGGTGGCGCAGGAGGTTGCAGCGGGGCCGGAGGTGGTGCTGCGCCGGGTGGTGGAACAGGGCCAGGAGCTGCTGGCCGGCAGCGGCCGCGAACCCGGCGATCTGGCGGGCATCGGCATCGGTGTCCCGGGGCCGGTGGAACACGCCACGGGAACCCCGGTCAAGCCTCCGATCATGCCCGGCTGGGACGGCTACAACGTGGTCGCATACATGCAGCGCTGGCAGCCCGTCCCCGTCCTGGTGGACAACGACGTCAACATCATGGCGCTGGGCGAGCGCACCGCGCACTGGCCCGAACACCGTAACTTTCTCTTCATAAAAGTCGCCACAGGCATTGGCGCGGGGATCATCAGCAGCGGCGAACTCCAGCGCGGTGCCAACGGCACGGCCGGGGACCTGGGCCACGTCCGCGTTCCCCGCGGCGACGACGTGCTGTGCCGGTGCGGCAACTACGGCTGCCTCGAAGCCCTGGCCTCCGCCCCGGCGATTGCCCACGGGCTCGCCGCCGTCGGAGTTCACGCGGAGAACAGCGCGGACATTCTGCGGCTGGTGGCGGAGGGCAATGTGGAAGCCATCCAGGCACTGCGGCAGGCCGGGCGTGACCTGGGCACGGTGCTGGCCACCTGCGTGAACCTGCTCAATCCCTCGATGATCGTCATCGGCGGCAGCCTTGGCCAGGGCGGCGAGCACCTCATGGCCGGTGTGCGCGAAATCGTCTACCAGCGCTCGCTGCCGCTGGCCACGTCCCATCTGCGCATCGGCCTGTCCAAGGCCGGGGACCAGGCGGCCATCCTGGGCGCCAGTCAGATGGTCACCCAGCATGTGCTCTCCTCCGAACTCATCGAAGCAACCCTCCAAGCCACGGTTTAACGAAAACTGTCCCGCACTTATCGCCCGCTTGAGGGCTCAAGCGGGCGATAAGTGCGGGACAGTTTGGCGGGAGAGCTAGAGGGCGCAGCCGTCCGGGCCGCAGGATTCGCCACCGTTGGACCCATCGCCGGCGCCCATCAGCGTCAGCGGGTTGGCCTCGGCCCAGGCCTCGTTCAGTGCTTGGCTGAAGAGCTCGGCCGGCTGGGCGCCGGAGATGCCGTACTTGCGGTCGATCACGAAGAACGGGACGCCGCTGACGCCCAGGGACTGGCCCTCGGCAAAGTCGGCGCGGACGTCGTCGGCGTACTTGTCCGTGTCCAGGGCTGCGTTGATCTCGGTGGCGTCCAGGCCGGCGGAGACACCGGTGCGGACCAGGTAGTCGCGGCTGCCGATGTTCTCGCCCTGCTCGAAGTGGCCCGACAGCAGGGCCTCCTTGACGGCGTCGCCCTTGCCATGGGCCTTGGCCAGGTGCAGGAGCTGGTGGGCATTGAAGCTGTTGGCCACCACCAGGTCGTCAAACTTGTAGTCCAGGCCCTCGCCCGCGGCGGCGTCGGCCACGTGGCCCATCATGGAGCGCACCTGGGCCGGATCCATGCCCTTGCGCTCGGCCAGGTACTCGACCTCGCTGCCGTGGAAGTGCTCGGGGATGCTGGGATCGAGCTGGAAGCTCTTCCACGCCACCTCGACGGCATCCTTGTGTGCGAACTCGTTCAGGGCGGACTCAAACCGGCGCTTGCCGATGTAGCACCAGGGGCAGGCCACGTCGGACCAGATCTCAATCTTCATACTTGCGCCAACACCGCACCCGCGGCCCGTATTCCGCCGCAGGGGGCGGGGTGGCGGAGCGCACAGGAAAATGGCTGGCCCTCCCGCCCCGGATTTCGGGGGTGCTGTGGCATGCACGTGGGTGGGCCAGCCAATCGTTCCTGCGCCGGGTCTCGACCAGGTCGACCAGCGGTCTCGACGAGCTCGACCAGCGGTGGTGCAGCTACGCGGCGGCGCCGGCCAGTTCGCGCCGGGCGCCGGTCTCCTCGTCGCGGTCGGTCGATTCGCGCAGGAACCGGGCGTAGGCCGGGATCGTGAGGAAGGCCGGGAACACCGTGCCCAAGGCCACCTCCTCGAAGATCTCCCGGGCGTCGTCGAACCTGTCCTCGTCAAAGCGCGGCATCTTGGCGAACTCCTCCTCGACCAGCTCGGCCACCGACTCGGCGGTGACCAGTTCGCCGTCGTCCGTGATGGCCTGGGCATAGATCCACTGCCAGATCTGCGAGCGGGAGATCTCCGCGGTGGCGGCGTCCTCCATCAGGTTGTTCAGCGCGACGGCGCCGTGGCCGCGGAGCCAGGACTCGATGTACTGGATGCCCACCCAGATGTTGGAGCGGATGCCGGCCTCGGTGATCAGCCCCTCGGTGGCGGCAATGTCCAGCAGCGCGCGGTCATCCGGAACCACGTCCTCGCGCAGCCGTTCCAGCTGGTTGGGGCGCTCGCCGAGGGTGGCGTTGAAGACCTCCATGGCGACCGGGACCAGGTCCGGGTGGGCTACCCAGGAGCCGTCAAAGCCGTCGTTGGCCTCGCGGGTCTTGTCTGCACGCACCTTCTCCATGGCAATGGCGTTGACCTCCGGATCGCGGCGGCTGGGGATGAACGCCGCCATGCCGCCGATGGCCATGGCACCGCGGCGGTGGCAGGCACGAACCAGCTGCTCGGTGTAGGCGCGCATGAATGGTGCCGTCATGGTGATCTGGTTGCGGTCCGGGAGCACAAAGCGCGGGCCACGGGTGCGGAAGTTCTTGATCACGGAGAACAGGTAGTCCCAGCGGCCGGCGTTCAGGCCCGCGGCGTGGTCGCGCAGCTCGTAGAGGATCTCCTCCATCTCGAACGCGGCGGTGATGGTCTCGATCAGCACCGTGGCGCGGATGGTGCCCTGCGGGATGCCCAGCAGGTCCTGGGCCAGGATGAAGATGTCGTTCCAGAGGCGGGCCTCCAGGTGGTTTTCGATCTTCGGCAGGTAGAAGTACGGCCCCTTGCCCTGGGCGAGCAGGCGCCGGGCGTTGTGGAAGAAGTACAGGCCAAAGTCCACGATGCCGCCGGCCATCGGCTTGCCGTTGACCAGCAGGTGCTTCTCCGGCAGGTGCCAGCCGCGGGGCCGGACCACGATGGTGGGCAGGTCAGCGGCCGCGCGGAGGCGGTATTCCTTGCCCTCCGGGGTGGTGAAATCGATCCGGCGCTCCAGGGCGTCGACCAGGTTGAGCTGGCCGCGGATGACATTGCCCCAGGTGGGGGTGGAGGAATCCTCCATATCCGCCAGCCACACCTTGGCGCCGGAGTTGAGGGCATTGATGGCCATCTTGCGGTCCACCGGGCCGGTGATCTCCACGCGGCGGTCCTCCAACCCCGGGGCCGGCGGGGCGACCCGCCAGTTCGGGTCCTCGCGGATGGGAGAGGTTTCGCGCAGGAAGCGGGGGTCGGAGCCGCTGGCGATCTGCTGGCGGCTGGCCTGGCGGTGCTGCAGGAGTTCCTGGCGCCGGTTTTCCGTGGCGCGGTGAAGGGCGGCGATGAAGTCCAGCGCCTCCGGGGTTAGGATCTCGTCCTGGCGGTGGATGGGCGTGGAGGTCAGCGTGATGCCGTTGAAGGTGAAGCCATTGAGGCTGTTGGTCGAGTTCATGGGAGCGTCTCCAAGTCTGGTCAACTGTGTAACAGTAGATGTCCCTAAAACCGTGTTTGGGAGCATCTACTGTTACTCAGTTGAGAAAGTTGTTAGTGGAACTGCTGGGCTTCGGTGGAACCAGCCAATGCGAGGGTGCCGCTGTTCGGGTTCAGGGCTGTCGCCACCAAGTCGAAGTAGCCTGTGCCCACTTCGCGCTGGTGCTTGGTTGCGGTGTAGCCGCGGTTTTCGGAGCCAAATTCGCGCTCCTGCAGTTCGACGTAGGCGCTCATGCCGTTGCGGGCGTAACCATGGGCAAGGTCAAACATCGAGTAGTTCAGGGCGTGGAAGCCCGCCAGGGTGATGAACTGGAACTTGAAGCCCATGGCGCCGAGTTCACGCTGGAACTTGGCAATGGTGGCGTCGTCGAGGTGCTTTTTCCAATTGAACGACGGCGAGCAGTTGTAGGCGAGCATCTGGTCCGGGTACTCGCTGCGGATGGCCTCGGAAAACTTCTTGGCCAGCTCCAGGTCCGGGGTGCCGGTCTCCATCCAGATCAGGTCAGCATACGGGGCGTAGGCCAGGCCGCGGGCGATGCAGGGCTCCAGGCCGTTTCGCACGTTGTAGAAGCCCTCGGCCGTGCGCTCGCCGGTGACAAACGGCTTGTCGCGCTCGTCGACGTCGGAGGTGATCAGGGTGGCCGCCTCGGCGTCGGTGCGGGCCACGATCACGGACGGGACGCCGGCGACGTCGGCCGCCAGCCGGGCCGCATTGAGCGTGCGGACGTGCTGCGAGGTCGGGATGAGGACCTTGCCGCCGAGGTGGCCGCACTTCTTTTCGGAGGCCAGCTGGTCCTCCCAGTGCACGCCCGCCGCGCCGGCGGCAATCATGGACTTCATGAGTTCGTAGGCATTCAGCGGACCGCCAAAGCCGGCCTCGGCGTCGGCCACGATCGGCACCAGCCAATCCTCCACGCTCTGCACTCCCTCGGAGAACTCGATCTGGTCCGCACGGAGCAGCGCGTTGTTGATGCGGCGAACCACGGCGGGGACGGAATTGACGGGGTAGAGCGACTGGTCAGGGTAGGTGTTGCCGGAGGTGTTGGCATCGGCGGCAACCTGCCAGCCGGAGAGGTAGATGGCCTTCAGCCCCGCCTTGACCTGCTGCACGGCCTGGTTGCCGGTGAGGGCGCCCAAAGCGTGGGTGTAGTCCTCGGGGCCGGCGTTGCGGAGCTGGTCCCAGAGCTTCTCCGCACCGCGGCGGGCCAGTGTCTGCTCCTCGGTGACCCGGCCGCGCAGCTTGAGGACGTCGGCGGCGGTGTAGTCGCGCTGCGTGCCTTCCCAACGGGGGTTGGCGGACCACTCGAGCTCCAGGGCGGCCATGGCCTCAGCGGTGGCCTGCTTCGGCGTCTGTGCGGGGTCGAATGCTGCAGTCATGGTGGGCTCCTTTGCCATTGTGCCGGTTTGGCGCTGCTCGGTGGTCGAGCCTGTCGAGATCGGCTGTTCTTCGTAAATCCCACTATTCAGGACTTCGCAATGCGCTTTCTAGGGGTAAATGCTGGAAAGAAACGCAGTTCTTCGCGTATGGTCAAGAAATGGAATCTGCTGGATGGAATCTCCCCGGACGCGGCGCGGCGGCCGGCACCAACACCCGCAACGACGGCGGCCTGGACGTCATCAGCCTGGGCCGGCGCGTGCGCCACCTGCGCAAGGCGGCAGGGCTGACGCTGGACGGTCTGGGGGCCGCCGTCGGCACAGCCCCAAGCCAGCTCTCGCTCATCGAAAACGGCAAGCGCGAGCCCAAACTGGGCATGCTGCAGAACCTGGCCAAGGCCTTCGGCGTGACCATCGATGCGCTGCTCGGGGACGAGCCGCCCAGCCGCCGGGCCGCGCTGGAAATCGAGCTGGAGCGGGCCCAGCGCGGGCCGCTCTACCAGTCGCTGGGACTGCCCAAAGTCCGCGTCAGCTCGCGGCTTTCGCTGGAGGTGCTGGAGTCCCTGGTGGGGCTGCAGCATGAGCTCGAACGCCGGCTGGACGAGCAGTCCGCAACCCCCGAGGAGGCGCGCCGGGCCAACACCGAAATCCGCTCCGAAATGCGGGCGCGGAACAACTATTACCCGGACATCGAATCCCAGGCCCAAGACCTGCTCAAGGCGGTGGGCCACAACCGCGGTCCGCTGTCCCACCACGTGGCCGCGGACATCGCCGAACACCTCGGTTTCGACCTGCACTACGTGGGCGATCTGCCGCATTCCACCCGGTCGGTGACGGATTTGAAGAACCGCCGAATTTACCTCACGCACGGCCAGCGGGCGGACCACGACCCCCGTTCGGTGCTGCTGCAGGCCCTGGGGCACTACGTGCTGGGCCACCAGCCCCCGCGCGACTACGCGGATTTCCTCCGCCAGCGGGTCTACACCAACTACTTTGCCGCGGCCCTGCTGATGCCCGAGCATGCCACGGTGGACTTCCTCAAGGAGGCCAAGGCAGCCAAGGAACTGGCCATCGAGGACATCCGCGACGCCTTTGCCGTCTCCTACGAGACAGCCGCGCACCGCTTCACCAACCTGGCCACCGAACACCTGGGCATCACCACGCACTTCCAGAAGGTGCACGAGAGCGGCATCATCCACAAGGCCTATGAGAACGACGGCGTCAACTTCCCCGCCGACCACACCGGCGCCATCGAGGGCCAGCCGGTCTGCCGGCACTGGACCTCACGCGTGGTCTTTGACGTGCCGGACAAGTTCCGTGCGTTCAACCAGTACACGGACACCGCCGTCGGCACGTTTTGGTGCACCGCCCGCACCGAACGCCATTCCTCGGGGGAGTACTCGCTGAGCATCGGCGTGCCATATGCGCACGTCAAGTGGTTCCGCGGCCGGGACACCACCGAGCGGTCCCAGTCCAAGTGCCCGGACGAGTCCTGCTGCCGGCGGCCCCCGGCGGACCTCTCGGCCCTGTGGGCGGGCCATGCCTGGCCCAGCACGCGCGCCAACTCGCACCTGCTGGCCGCCATGCCGCCCGGCGCCTTCCCGGGGGTGGACGAGACCGAGGTCTACAGCTTCCTGCAGGCGCACGCACAACGGTAGCCACGTGCGCCCGCCGTCCCGGTGCCGGCGCACCCGGTGGTGCGGGTGGCGGATCCTCAGCCCTCGAATAGTGAACGTACATCCTCGGCGCTGAGCGCCGAGGAGAACATTGCGCCGTCGTCGAGGACGGCCGAGAAGAGTTTGGCCTTCTTTGCCTTCAGCGCCATGACCTTCTCCTCGATGGTGTCCTTGGCTACCATCCGGTACACCATCACATGGCGGGTCTGGCCGATGCGGTGGGCGCGGTCGACGGCCTGGTTCTCGCTGGCCGGGTTCCACCACGGGTCCAGCAGGAAGCAGTAATCGGCCCGGGTGAGGTTCAGCCCGAATCCGCCGGCCTTCAGGCTGATCAGGAACACCGGCGCGGTGCCATGGGTGAACTTCTCGATCGCCTTGGCCCTCCCCCGGGTTTTGCCGTCCAGATAGGCGTGCTCGATCCCCGCCGCGTCCAACCGCTCAGCGGCCTTGGCCAGGAAGGATGTGAACTGGCTGAAGACCAGGGCCCGGTGCCCCTCGGCGACGACGTCCGCCAGTTGTTCCAAAAGGGCATCGAGTTTGCTCGAGGGCACCCCTGCGTACTGCTCGTCGACCAGCGAGGCGTCCAGGCTCAGCTAGCGGAGCATGGTCAGCGAGCGGAAGATCTGGAACCGGTTCTTGTCCATGTCATCGAGCAGGCCCAGCACCTTCTGGCGTTCGCGTTGCAGGTGGCGCTGGTAGATGGTCCGGTGCTTCGGGGAGAGCGCCAGTTCCAGCACCTGTTCCTGTTTCGGCGGCAGGTCGGCGGCCACGAGTTCCTTGGTGCGGCGCATGATCAGCGGGCGGATGCGGCGGCGCAGCTGGGCCAGCTTGGCGTCGTCGGCGTCCTTCTCGATGGGCTTGCGGTAGTAGTCCTCGAAACGCTGGGCCGAGGGGAACAAGCCCGGGGAGGTGATCGCGAACATGGACCACAATTCCATCAGGTTGTTCTCCATCGGTGTGCCGGTGATGGCCAGCTTGAACGGGGCGGGGAAGGCGCGCGCCTGCTGGCTGGCTTTGGTGGCCGGGTTCTTCACGAACTGTGCCTCGTCGAGCACCAGCCCGGCCCACTCGTGTTCGGCGTAGGCCTCGTGGTCGAGCCGGAACAGCGCGTACGAAAGGACGACGACGTCGACGTCGTCGTGCATGTCGGCCAGGGGAATGCCTGTGCGCTTGAGCGTTTCGGTGACCGCGACGGTCCGCAGGGACGGGGCGAACCGCCGGGACTCGGCTGCCCAGTTCGGCACCACCGAGGTTGGTGCGACAACGAGGAACGGCCGGTGGGCATCCCCGGCGGCCCGGGCACCCTCCCGGGCGTGACAGATCAGGGCCAACGTCTGCAGCGTCTTGCCCAGGCCCATGTCGTCGGCCAGCACCCCGCCGAGGCCATGGCTGTAGAGGAAGGCGAGCCACTGGAAACCCTCGAGCTGGTAGGGGCGGAGCGTGGCATCGAGGTCCTCCGGCAGCCCGGGGCGCGGAATCGAACTGAGGTCCAGCAGGCCGCCGACCGAGCGGCCCCATGACTCGGACTGCTCGGCGGTGCCGGCGAGCTCGACGAAGTCATCCCAGAGCGAGGCCTGGTGGCGGCTGATGCGCAGGCCGTCGGCGTCGCGGTCCTGCAGCGACCGAGCCTCCTCGATGAGCCGCCGCAGCTGCTGGAATTCCGGCTGGTCCAGCGCGAAGAAGTTGCCGTTCTCCATCAGCAGGTAATCTTCGCCGCGCACGAGTGCCAGGAACAGCTGGTTGAAGGGCACCGCCCTGCCGCCGAGGCTGACGCTGACGCCCAGATCGAACCAGTCGGGGGTCTCGGTGTCTGCGGCGGTGACGGTGATGGCTGGGGCGTCGGTGAGCTCCAGGTAGTCCGGGGACTCACCCTGAACATCGACGTCCACCCGTTCCATGGCCGCGAGCAAGGGCAGGGCATCGGTGGTGAAACGGGCTGCGTCCATGCCAACCAGCTGGACGGGATCGGTGCTGCCCGCGAAGGCGCGCAAGGGGTCCGGGAACGACTGGCTCCAGACGGCGGGGAAATGCGCGAGGACCGCCGAGACCTCGCGCAGCAGCCCCGCCTCCGAGCCCTGGTCCCGGTAGCCGTGGCCGTCGTCGAGCAGCACGGTGTTGGTGGGCTGCCCATTGCTGATGTAGTCCCAGCTCCAGGAAAGCTGCAGCGCCGCGGTGCCGGGGTTCCGCCGGGTGCCGGCAATGAGGGCATGCCCGGCGGTGAGCCGCAACCGGGGCGGCAGCTGCCCGGGGACGTCGACCGCGCCATCTTGGGAGGACAACCGGACTCTGCGGGCCAGTTGTGGCAGGTAGTCGGTGGTGAAGCCAGCCCGCCCGTTGCGCGGGATTTCCAATGGCTTACCTCTGCCGAGCAGGCCCAACATCAGGTCGCCGATGGGCTCCGCGGTGGGGGCCAGGTGGATGTTGCGTTCGCGCAGGGGCGTTTCGGCGGAACCGTCCCACCACATCAGGCCGTGGCCCGGGTCGCCGAAGGGATGGATCGTCGCGGATTCCCCGGTCAGATCCCCACCCTGGAGCTGCGGCAGCAGGCGCAGCTTTCCGTTGGCCTCCTGCACATCGATGCCCAGGCTCACCGGCGAGTGGATCGTGACCGTTGACGACGGCCCGGCGGCCCGCAGGACAATGTCGGCGGCTTCGGCCCGGGCCAGCAGTTCCCAGAGCAGCGGGCTGGAGAAATCGTCCATGTAGAGGGTCGGCACGCTGCCGTAGCCGCCGCCGTCATTGAGCGAACGGAAGTCCTGCATCCACCGGTTCTGCGCGTCGCTGAATGACTCGCTCTGCCGCGCGTAGCCGTAGTAATAGGCCCGGTAGTTGGATGAGTGGAAGGTGTCCCAGCGCAAGTTGGCATAGATCCAGCGTCCCTTGGCGTTGAGCATGACAGGCCGGGCGCCGAGCCGGATGCCCGGGGACTTCCGTGACCGGCCCGCATCAACGAGCTCGAGCTGGACCCCGAGCGGGGCGGGGGCTTCCACCGTGCCGGCTTTGGCCAGGATGGTGTCGAGCTGGCGCTGCCACGGGCTCGGGCGCTTGGCCGGCGGCCTGATGTTCAGTATGCCCTTGGACACCGCATTGGAGGCGCACACGAGCGCCACGGCATGCTTGCAATTCATCCCCATGGGGCAGGTGCACAGCGCGGCGACCGGTTCCAAACCGCCGGAACCTGCGGCAAGAACCACCACGGTGCGGTACGTCACTGCACCGGCCCCGCGCACCGTCCCGGTGAGCTCGAGTTGCTGGGGTGCCCACAGGATGTCGCTCACGCGATTCTCCTGCGAGTACTGCAGCCCGAGCGAGTGGGCCACCACGCCGACGAGGGAACGCATCGAGGCGAGGCTGATCTCGGGAGCGGAATCGTGGGCCATTGCACAAGGATACCGAGGCGGGCTGATCGAGGAGTCTAGCGGCCGTCCGACGGCGACGGCGCAAGCATATGGGGTCCTTAAAATATGTAACGCACTCGACTATCAATCGTGCGTTACATATTTATGCTGGTGCCATGACCTCCATCGACGTGCTCATGGCACTTCTGGACACCCGGGCCGTGGATCCGTGGCCGGAACTCTTGTACGAGGTCGGCGATTTGAAGCGGATCGCAGGCCACTCCGCACGCTCCCATCCCACCATTTCCGACCTGCGGCCTGTCCGCCGGTTGCGGGACGAGCTGGCCCCTGCCGTGTTGGGCCGCGATCTTGCTAAGGGACGGCGCATTCTCGACGAGCTCGCCCGAAAGCACGCCATCACGCCCGCGCTTGGCGACGGCGGCGGCCTCCATTTCAGATCCGCGACGGACGGTTTTGCAGGGGAGCTTGCTGCCGTGCTGGTTCTGGCGGCGATGGAGCTGTACGCGACGGGGTTGATTGAACGGGTATGCGAGTGCTCCGCCCCCGGCTGTGTCACGTCTTTTGTGGACAGCAGCCGGAAGCGGAACCGGACGTTCTGTTCCGCCGCATGTGGAACGCGGATGCGCGTGCGGCGGTACCGCGAGCGTCAGTAGCGGAAGGCTTCGAGTTCCTGGTCGACTGCACGGAAATCGAACGCCGCCAGATCCAGCTCCCCGCCCTCATTCAACCCCACCCAGTCGCGGTAGTGTCCATGTTCTTGGTGCCGGGGGTCGTTGGCGGCGCCCACGATGTCCATCCACCCCCATGGGCCGCCGGAGTCCTCCTGCGGGGCCATGCCGCGACCGCCCGTGCAGCGTGGCAGCTCACCGGCGGGTGCCGCGGGCAGGACCTTTTCCAGTGTGATGGTGTGGGCCCAGTTGTCGCCGAAGTCGTAAACGTACTTCAGTTTGCTCTTTTCCAGGGGGAGAACCTCCGTGAGCGCAACGCCGGTCTCGTCAACAGGCGGCTCGCCCCAGTGGTCCTCGTCCGGGTCAAACGGTCCATAGGTGGTTCCGCCCCACTCGGTGTGGCGGAACCGGTGCAGGTGGTAATCCTCCCAGTTGAAGCTGCTTTGGATGATCTCGTGCAGTTCATCCAACCGCAACTCCGCCGGCACCTCGATCCGCCGCCAGATAGGCGGCCTGATGCCATCGAGCTGGATCTTCAGCTGGTACGTGGCCTGAGAGGGGGCGCGCCGGTCCCTGCCGGCGGCAGTTGATGTCGCCAAGTCCACGACATCGGCCATCGCCTGGCGCAGCACGTCCGGAATCACAATCCGCTCGCCCACCGACACCAAGCCGTCCTCGGCCCAGGATTCCAGCTCCCCGCGCAGCAGTGTGGACCAAAGTTCGCCCATGGGTTCCCCCGCCAAGGATGCGAACACATCATCCGTCTGTGGCGGCGAGTCGGATGCCGCTGCAAGGAACAGTGCCATGGCCAGCGGCTGGAACTCGGCATGGAACACCGAGCCGGATTCCCCCATCACGATCTCGAGGTAGAAGTAGGCGGCCAGGACCCTGGCGAGCCGCACGGGCAGGCTGGGGTTGGCCCCGTGGGGATCGGCCAAGGCGGCGATCGTGTCCATGGTGGGCCGAACGCGCGTGGCCGATACAGCGATCAGCCCGACGGCCTCAAGCGCCACCCAATAGTCCATCAGCCCGGGGACGTCGAGCATGGAGTTCACGGTGCGGAGTCCGGACGGATCCTTGCCATCCGCGCCCATTCTCCGGCTGCCGGCGGCCTCGACGCCCACGCACGAGGCCGCCGGCTGGATGTCCTTCAGCCGCAGGACTCCCGTCGTGGTGACCTCTTTGCCGTCCCCGATCCACCCCAGCAGCGCGCGGGCCCGCTGCCAGAAGGGCAGCGCTTCCACGCCCGCCCGGGCCTGTTCGTCCGTCAGCTCGGGAACGACGACGTCGGGCAGGACGTCCTGGGGCGCATCATCCGGTCCCCGCTCGGCCAGGCGGTGGATGTCGTCCAACGCCGCGGGGCCGCCCGTCCACGCGTCCGTATCGATGAGGAAGTGGACGTAGGTGTGCAGGGTCTCCCCGAAGGCAACGCCTGCTTCCGGGCTGAAGTCATCCGCACTGCGCAGGAGATCGGCCACGGCTGCCGGCTCCAGTGCGGTGAGGTCCAGCTCCGTCGCGAAATCGGCGTAGAGGGAGAAGAAGCGTTGCAGCCTCTCCAGCAGGTTCTTGACGTTTTCCCCCGGGCCGTCCTGTTGGGCGGCCCAGCGGGCTAAAGCCGGCACAACCCGGGCAAACGCACGATCGGCACGCACCTCGTCCAAGGACGCCACCGTTGGCGCTCCGTCCCGCAGCGCCGGGTTTCCCGGCCGGTGCTTGCCGGTGTTGGAGTTCTTGGACTTTTTGGGCTGCGTGGCCATGGGGATCCTCACGTTTGTAGGCACCGGGTTCGGCCAATTTTACGGGACTGGCCGTTGCGTTGACGGCGGCGAAAGGCCGCCCCGGGAATTTCCCGGGGCGGCCTTTCGCCGTGGGTGCTGCAGTGCTTGGCCGTGCCTAGTGGCGGGCTGCCCTGCGGCGGCCGGCCACGATGACCAGTGCCGCGGCAACCAGCAGCACCAGCGCGGAGCCAAAGATGAGCAACGGCATCATTCCGACGCCACCGGTGGCGTCCAGCTTGGCGTTGGCATCCGCGCCACCAGTTGCGGCATCGGCCGGTGGCGCGGTGGCGGTGTCCTTGGCCAGTGAACCGTGGCTAGCCGTTGCCGTTGCCGTTCCCGTTTCCTTGGCCATCTCCTTTGGCAGGCCCGCCACCGTTTCCGTTCCCTGGGCCATCTCCTTTGGCAGGCCCGCCACCGTTTCCGTTCCCTGGGCCATCTCCTTTGCCAGGCCCGCCACCGTTCCCGTTCCCGTTTCCGTTGCCGTTGCCGCCGTCAACGGTAGCGGAGACCACCTGCGCCTTCGCGCCGGTGGCGTTGTGCAGGTGCAGGAACAGGGCCCTGGCATCCGTGGCACCGGCTGCGCGGTTGACCTGCAGGGCCGTGCCGGGGGCATCCACAAACAGTCCCGACGCACCGTTGCCGTTGAACCACAGCGCGGGCGCCACGACGTCGAACGGGATGGCGGCCGTCTCTTCCACGACCGGGATGTTGACGTTGGCGGCGTTGAAGTTGTACTGGCTGTAGCTGACCACCTTGTAGCTGATGGGTGCCGGCTTGGTCAGGTCCAGGCCCAGCGCGCCGGCCCAGACCGGCAGGGACAGGACGTTGGTGTCGAAGGTGTTGGTGTCGGTGTTGCCGAAGACGCCGTTGGCGAACTCCATGTCAACCGGCTTTCCCGTGGCCATGGAGTACGTGGTGACAACGATGGCGTCAAGGTTCGTCTGCATCCCCGTCTGCACCACGAAATCGGGGTTGCCGTCGCCGGTGGTGTCGATTTCCACACCGAACGCCGTGGCCGACAACAGTGCCGCCCAATTGCCGTAGGTGGCGATGCCGAAGTTCAGCATGCCGCCCGCCGCCACGTCGCCGCCCGCCTGGGCGATGGCCGGGACGGTGGTCGAGGCGCCCACGTACTGCAGGTCCATGGACTTGTTGGTTAGCGGTGCCTTGTCGGTTGCCGGCAGTTCGGCGCTCGTGGCGCCGAGCACAAACGGGGCCACAATCGAGGTGTAGTTCGCCGCTCCGGTGCCCTGGTTGACGCCGCGGCCGGTGAGCTTCGCCGTCGTCGTGGTGGCTGTGCTGGAGAAGGAGATGCTGCCGGCGCTCATGTCGGAGACCGGCTTGGGCGCGGTGTAGACGGGCACCCTCAGCGTCGGCTTGCCGGCGGAGGCGAACTGCACGCGGCCCGAGGCGTCGGCCAGGAACTGCCGCGGCAGGCCCAGCATGGTGGCGCTCATGGTCGGATCCAGCGTCTTGGCCAATGCCTTGGGATCGGCGATGGACATGGTCACCGTGACCTTGGCGGTGCCGTTCGCCGGCACCACCACCGACGACGGCGACACCGTGTAGGCGACGCCCGGCATGGTTGTTGCGGGCAGGTAGCTGGCCGCATAGGTGGCAGCCGGCCCGCGGTTCTTCAACGTGATCTTCTTGTCGATGCTGACCGGCTTGCTGCCGACCTCCACCACGCCGAAGTTGACGCTCACCAGGTCGGAATCGTCCGCGGCATAGGCCAGCACCTGGGCGTTCATCGCGTCAGCGGCGTTCACCCGGCCGGAACCCACGCGGTTGGGGCCGTAGGGGACACCGTTGGCCAGCACGTCCACGTTGGCGGTGTTCATGATGGTGGCCTTGATCGCGATGGGCGATTTCTTTCCCCCCGCATCGACGGCCGCGGAGTAGAGCAGCGCCGCGATGCCGGCCACGTGCGGGGTGGCCATCGACGTGCCGCTCTTGACGGCCACACCGCTGCCCGAACCGACGCCCGCCGAAGCAATCGATGTTCCCGGTGCGGCGACGTCGGGCTTGACGATCCCGTTGGAGCCGTGGACGCCGCGGGAGGAACTGGAGTTCAGCGTGTCAAGGGCGCCGGTGGCAGCACTGGCGGTGCCCTTCCAGGTGGGGTCCAGCTTGATCTGCAAGGTTCCTGCCTTGGCGGCAGCCGTCAGGGCATCCGTGGCGGCCTTGTTGAACTGCACGCCGGGAATGGTGGCGTTGCCGGCGATCCCGGCCTCAAATACGGTGCGCTGGGACGTGAAGACGACGCCCACCGCTCCGGCCGCCTGGGCGTTGTTGAAACGGACTGCCGAGCCGCAGACGCGGGTGGCGTCGTTGTCGTCCCAACTGAACATGGCCCACTTGCCGGCGACGGCGGCCGCCTGCTCGGGGGTCAGGGCGCTGCAGCCGCTCTGGTCCACGCCGGGGACAAACTGGACAGTGCCCGTCAGCCGGGCGGGGGTGACGGTGGGTGCGGAGTAATTGAACGAGTCCGAGTACTGTCCGGCCACGGAGCCCACCTTGTCGGCAGGGGCCAGGACATCGATCCGGTCCACGGCGGCCTTGGAACCGACGCTGTTGGCCACCGTCAGGGAGGTCTTGGCATTGCCCGGCGAGCCGCCGACGTCGTAGGTGTCACCGGCGTTGCCGGAGGCCACCACGGACAGCACGCCCTGCTTGGTCAGGTTGTCCACAATGGCGTTCTCGGGGTCGTCGGTGGGGGAGCCGTCGGAGCCGAGGGACATGTTCACGATGTTGGCGCGGTCGTCAAAAACGCCGTCGCCGTTGGGGTCCAGCACCTTGTCCAGGGCGTTGCCCACCACATCGGAGGAGCCGGCGCAGCCGAAGACGCGCAGCGCCACCAGCTTTGCCTTCGGGGCCGAACCTGGGCCGATCCGCATCGCGTTCACCGCGGCTTCGTCCAGGGTTCCATAGTCGCCGGTGAAGGTGGTGCCGTTGGCGTTGACGCCGTACCCTGCCGCGGTGCCCGCGACGTGCGTGCCGTGCCCGGCGGCCGTGCAGTCCAGCGGGTTCGCGTCCGGTGCCGGGACCGGCTGGTAGCCGGGGCCGGCCGCGGGGTCGGCATTGTAGGAATCGCCCACGAGGTCGTAGCCGCCCACAAACTTGGTGGCATCGTAGGTGCCCGGAACCAGCGTGCCGGAGGCCTTGGCCGTGGCATACGCCGCAGCCGTGCCGGGGCCGCCAAAGTCGGTGTGCGTGTAATCGATGCCGGTGTCGATCACGGCAATCGTGGCCTTGGCACCCGTGGCATGGTTTTGCGTCCAGGCGCTGAGCACCTTGGTGTCGATGTCCGTGCTGCCGTTTTCATAATGCTTGGGCACAATGGGGGTGATCTTGACGATGTCGGCCCGCTTGGCCAGCTCTCGGATGCTCGCGGCATCGGCGGTGATGCCCGCGCCCGGAATCGTGTTGGTGGTGGTGTACAGCTTGGTGCCGGCGGCCGCGGAGGTGACGGAATCCGCCGTCGACTCGATGCCGGCCCGGATCGCCTTGACCGAGGCCGAGGCATCCACCGTGGTGGCGGTGGGATCGTCCTTGACGGATTGCGGCTGGGTGGCGTCAAAGGCACCCTCGCCCTGGAACTGGACAAAGACCGAGATGGCGCCGGTGGCGTTGGCCAGGTTTCCGCCAAACTTTTGCGCCGGAGCCAGACTCAACGGCACAGTTGTCCTGCTGAATCCCTGGGCCAGCGGCAGGGCGTCGGACGAGTCATCGGCGACGGCGGTTCCTGCTGCGGTGGCGGCCAGGGCCAACCCTGTCAACGTCGCCAGGATGCGTGTTCTGGCGCGATGGTGCTGCTTGCTCATCGATCTCCTCGTGCAGGATCGCCCGGCCAGATGCCCTGTGCGCGGGGCCGCCAGAACCAGGCAATGCGGTGATGTCCGGCCTCCGGGCTGAGTCCCGGTGGCCGAAGGGGGCCACCACGGCGTGGAAGTGATGCCCGTCTCTACCATTGTGGCTGATGACTAGCTTGTCAAAGGTGTTGCGCAGATTTGTTTTGCCCGTCGCGCAGCGCCCCTTATGCACCGCCTCCGGCGCCGGCCCGTGCCCCGCTGTGGGCTTCATGGGAGAATTGGCGTTGGCCCGGGTGCAGACGGGTCCAGTGCTAATACAGCTCCCGCCGGCACACCGGTGCGGATGCGAACCACTAGAAGAAGATTTGAGACTCGCTCCCATGCCTGAACTGCAAAACAACACCTCCGCCCAACCGGCCGCACCGAGCGCCGGCGGCCGGGCGGCCGCCAAGTTTGCCGCCGTCGGCAGCCCGCATTTCGCCATCCTGCTGGCGTTCATGGCCGTCATCGTCATCCTGTCCAACATCGGTGCCGCCAAGGGCGTCCAATTCGGCCCCATCATCACCGACGGCGGATTCTTCCTGTTCCCGTTTGCCTACATCCTGGGCGATGTCATCTCGGAGGTGTTCGGCTTCAAGGTGGCCCGCAAGGCCATTCTGACGACGTTTGCCTTGTCCATCTTTGCCTCGTTGACCTACTGGGTGATCATCGCGTTGCCCGGATTCACCGACGAGTACGGTGCAGCCAAGCAGTCCGCGCTGGAGGGCGCCCTGGGCCCGGTCCCGCAGATCGTGCTGGCCAGCCTGCTGGCATTCCTGGCCGGGCAGCTGATCAACTCCCAGATCATGGTTCGCCTGAAGGCACGCCAGGGCGAGCGCCGGCTGTGGATGCGGCTGATGGGCTCCTCCGGGGTCGGCGAGTTCGTGGACACGCTGATCTTCTGCACCATTGCCGCCCCGGTCATTGGCATCACCGACTTTGGCATGTTCGCCAACTACGTGGTGGTGGGCTTCCTCTACAAGACGGCCGTGCAGTATATCCTGGTGCCCGTGACCACGTTGGTGATCGGTTGGATCAAGCGCCGCGAACCCAGCTACGGCGTCTGACCGCTCCCGGGCCCTCTGTGGCACCCATGGTTGACACTTCAAGTTAATCTCTGGGACACTTTAGTTGAAGCGTCAACGTACTGATGCCCGCCGCCTGTTCCTGTCGGCCCGCCATCTGCCCCAAACGGTGAGAATCCCATGAATAATCCCGCACTGACCACGACCGCCCGCACCGTCCTCCGCGTTGTCGTTGGCTTCCTCTTTGCCGCCCATGGCTGGCAGAAATACAGCCAGTTCACCATCGCCGGCACCCGGGGCGCCTTTGCCCAGATGGGTGTCCCCGCCGCGGACCTGGTGGCCCCCATCGTGGCCACGCTGGAACTCGCCGGCGGCATCGCCCTGGTCCTGGGCCTGCTGACCCGCCCGATTGCGGCCCTGCTGGTCCTGGACATGATCGGCGCCCTTGTCCTGGTCCACGCCTCCGCAGGCGTCTTCGTCGAGGCCGGTGGCTTTGAGATGGTGCTCCTGCTGGCTGCGGCGGCGCTGGCCGTGGCGCTGGTTGGCCCGGGCCGCCTCTCTGCCGACAACGCCCTGTTCGGCCGCAGCAGCTCCAAGCTGAGCGTGCTGGCCTAAGTACAGGTCCGCCCGGAGCCGGCTCGATCGAGAGCTCCGGCGGACAAGGGGCGCATGCCTTCCCGTCCGGGAGGCGTGCGCCCTTTTTCTTCTGCCCGCGGCGGGCCGGGCCGGGGCTACGTGGCGGGGTAGTAGCGGCGCAGGGTTTCGGCCTTGAACTCGAAGAAGGTGCCGTCCTCGATGGCCAGACGGGCATCGTCGACCATCTTCACCACGAAGCGCTCGTTGTGGATGGACACCAGTGTGGCGGCCACCATCTCCTTGGCGCGGAAGAGGTGGTGGATGTAGGCGCGGGAGTAGTTGGCGCAGGCGTAGCAGTCGCAGGTATCCACCATCGGGGCGAAATCGCGCTTGAAGCGGGCATTGGAGAGGTTCAGCCGGCCGTCGGGGGTGTAAAATGCCGAGGAACGGGCCACCCGGGTGGGGGAGACGCAGTCGAAAGTGTCGGCCCCGTTCTCGATGGCGGTGAAGATGTCGTCCGGCTCGGAAATGCCCAGCAGGTGGCGCGGCTTGTCTTCCGGCAGCTCCTCGGCGCACCAGCGCACGATGGTGCCCAGATTCTCCTTCTCCAGCGCCCCGCCCAGGCCGAAGCCGTCGAAGTCCATGGCGCCCAGGTCGCGGCAGGCCTTGCGGCGCAGGTCTTCGTACTGGGCGCCCTGGATGACGCCGAAGAGGGCCTGGTACGGCTTGGCGGCGCGTTCCCCGGTGAGGCGGAAGTGCTCGGTGATGCAGCGTTCGGCCCAGAGCCGGGTGCGCTCCAGCGACATCTCCTGGTATGCCCGGGAGTTCATCAGCGTGGTGAGCTCGTCGAAGGCGAACATGATGTCCGCGCCGATCTGGTGCTGGACCTGCATCGACACCTCGGGGGTGAAGCGGTGCTTGTCCCCGTTCAGGTGGGACTTGAACCAGACGCCGTCGTCGTCGATGTGCGCCAGACGCTCCTTGCCCACGGCCACACGATCATCGCTGCCAGCCTCCTCGGAACCCTCGATGGCGGCCATGCTGATCACCTTCTTGAAGCCCGAGCCCAGGCTCATCACCTGGAAGCCGCCGCTGTCGGTGAAGGTGGGGCCGGACCAGTTCATGAATTTGCCGAGCCCGCCGGCCGCGTCCAGCACGTCGGCGCCGGGCTGCAGGTACAGGTGGTAGGCGTTGGACAGCAGTGCCTGGGCGCCCAGTTCGGCCATGGCTTCGGGCAGCACGGACTTGACAGTGGCCTTGGTGCCGACGGCGATGAAGGCGGGGGTGGAGATGGTGCCGTGCGGTGTGGTGATCACGCCGGTGCGGCCCAGGAATGCGCCCCCGTTGGCTTCCTCCGCCGCCTGGGTGGGGTTGCAGCTTTCGCCCAGACGCGTCTTGACGGAGAAGGAAAATTCGGACTGCTTGGCGGAGCTGGATTCGGCGGCGGGCATTGGTCCATCTTGCCAGCCGGCGCCCCAAGGAAAAAATGTACCCCCGGAGGCCTCCTTTCCCGACCGTCCGGTCATTAGGCTAAATACGGAGCATTTTGACGGGTCATCGAGATCAGGAGCTGCAGATGTCCGGCACCGATAGTCAAAGCGAAAGTCCAACCAGAGGTCCGGCACGCAGCGGACCCTATGCCGTGAGCGGCATACTGCTGGCCATTGGCATCATTGTCCCGCTCATTGTGCCCCTCTACGCCCATGCCGATCCGCATCTGGGCGGGATGCCGTTCTTCTACTGGTACCAGATGCTCTGGGTGCCCATTGATGCGGCCCTCATCGGCATCTGCTACCTGCTGATGACCAGGGAGGACCGGCGCCGGCGCGAGGTGCTGAAGACCGGAACCGGCGCGCAGCCAGGGACCGGCGACGGCGGTGGGGCCAAGTGAGCGCCGCACCGGCCGCCGTGGTCCTGGCCGAGGGTGCAACCCGGGCCGTCAACGCCGTGGCGCTGACCGTCGTCGTCGTGCTCTTTGTCCTGGTGGGGGTTTTGGGCTTCTACGCGGCACGCTGGCGCGGCGGTTCCAAGGAGGGCCTGCACACGCTGGACGAGTGGGGCCTGGGCGGGCGCAAATTCGGGGCCTGGATCACCTGGTTCCTGCTCGGCGGCGACCTCTACACGGCATACACCTTTGTGGCCGTGCCGGCAGCCATGTGGGCCACCGGTGCGGTCAGCGGCTTCTTTGCCGTGCCCTACACCGTGGTGCTCTACCCGATCGTGTTCCTGCTGATGAGCCGGCTCTGGTCCGTCTCGCACCGGCACGGCTTTGTCACCACCGCCGATTTTGTCGGCGGGCGCTACGGCAGCAGGCCGTTGTCGCTGGCGATCGCTGTGACGGGCATCGTGGCCACCATGCCGTACATTGCCCTGCAGCTGGTGGGCATCAAGGCCGTGCTGACGGTGCTGGGGGTGGGCAGCGCGGAGAACTGGTTCCTCAATGACCTGCCGCTGATCATCGCATTTGTGGTGCTGGCCGCCTACACCTACACCTCCGGCCTGCGGGCCCCGGCCATGATCGCCGTGGTCAAGGACGTGCTGATCTACCTGGCGGTCATTGTCGCCATCATCTACCTGCCCGCCAAGCTGGGCGGCTGGGAGCAGATCTTCGGTGCGGCGCAGGCCAAGCTGGGCACGCCCAACCCCGCCACGGGCGCGGCGACGGGCGTCTTCATTCCCGGCGCGGCCGGCTACTCCGCCTATTGGACGCTGGCGCTGGGATCGGCCATGGCATTGTTCATGTACCCGCATTCCATCACCGGCGTGCTGGCCACCAAGAGCCGCAACACCATCCGGAAGAACGCCGCGGTGCTGCCGCTGTACTCCCTGGTGCTGGGCTTCCTGGCGCTGCTGGGCTACGTGGCGATTGCCGCGGGCACCAAACCCACCGAGCTGGATGGCAAAACGGTGAATCCGCAGCTGGTGGTGCCCCAGCTGTTCCTGGACCACTTTCCGTCCTGGTTCGCCGGGGTGGCGCTGGCCGCCATTGCCGTGGGTGCGCTGGTTCCGGCCGCGATCATGTCCATTGCGGCGGCCAACCTGTTCACCCGCAACATCTACCGGGACCTGTTCCGCCCCGACGCCACTCCCCGCCAGGAGGCCAAGGTGTCCAAGCTGATGTCCCTGCTGGTCAAGTTCGGTGCGCTGGTCTTTGTCATTGCCATGGACCAGTCCGCCGCCATCAACATGCAGTTGCTGGGCGGCATCTGGATCCTGCAGACCTTTCCGGCCATTGTCGCGGGCCTCTACACGCGCTGGTTCCACCGCTGGGCCCTGTTTGCCGGCTGGGCGGCAGGCATCATCTACGGCACGGTGGCCGCGTACAACGTGGTCAACCCGGTGACGCATGCGCACTTTGGCGGCTCCATTGCCGCCATTCCGGGCACCACCGTCACGGTCTACATTGCCGTCGTCGCGTTTGCGGTGAACGCGATCGTGTCGGTGCTGCTGACCCTGGTGTTCCGGGCCATGAAGCTCCCCGACGGCAAGGACATCACCCATGCCCAGGACTACGGCGCCGACGAAAACGACCCCAAGGTGGCCAGGATTGCCACGCAGCGCCCGGATACGCCGGTGGCCTGACGGCCGGCCGGTGGCCGGTTTCCGGACGCCGGCTTAGCTGAGCGGGTAGCGCGTCTCCATGAAGGAATCCCAGTGCGAGCCGACGGAGTCCAGCGCGGCGGCACCCAGCCCGTAGGTGGAGGCGATCAGCAGCGCCCCTTGGTGTTCGCGGATGCCCTCCAGCGGGGCCTGTTCGGCGAGGATCAGCAGCCCGTCGCCGTGCTCGGCGTAGTCCTTCACGGTGAGCCCGAGCTGGGTGTCGGTGCGGTACCAGACCTTGCCGCTGATCCGCTGCCCGGTGGTGAGCGTTGCCTCGTAGTCCTCGCCCGGCTCCGGCAGCCAGCCGATGTCGATGCCCAGGGCCTCCCAGATGGTGGTGGCCGCGGTGGTCTGGCCGTCGGCATAGACCGTGCGCCGCGGAGTGTGCGGATGGTGCTCGGCCATGAACCGGAGCTGCTGGATGAACATCTGCCAGCCCTCGGAGATGTCGGCGTCGTACTTCTCCCACTCGCCGGTGGCACGCCCGCGCGACATGGTCAGCACGGTGCCGTCCGCCACGGGTTCAAGCGCAAAGACATCGCCCATGCCCAGCTCAAGGCGCAGGTGGTTGGCGCCCTCGGTGACGTCGCCGTAGTAGATCTCCCGGATCTCCTCCGCCAGCCCGTCCATCTCCCAGCCGTGCCATTGGGCGATCAGCGCGGGCTCGCGCAATAGCCGCCACACCTGTTCGGCGTCGGCGTTGACGTGGACCGATATCTGGATGCTGGCCATGACTTGAATGTACCCCGGCCGCCGGGGGCGCGGCTAGGGACGGACGACGGCGGCTGCCGGGCCGGGCGTCTCCCGGTGGGCCCAGCCGGCCCGCAGCGCCTCCAGCTCGGCCGCGATGCGCCGCTCAAGCTCAGCGTCAGGCATGGTCTGGGAGCCGCCGTGGGCCAGCAGGTGCAGCAGCACGTTCAGCCGCAGCTCCCGCCATTCCAGCTCGGCGGACTTGTCCCCGGAGTCCACGGCACGAAGGATTTCCTTGTCGTACAAATTGGGGGCGTTGAGCGTGCGCTGGCGGACCTCGGCGCTGGTTTTGGCCCGGAACGCATCCAGCTCCAACCGCTCCGGGGCGCGCACCGCGTAGGAGAGCTGCTCGGCCAGCAGCGGCTCCTCGGTGCGGACCATGTAGTGCAGCAGCGACAGGGCGTGCTCGATGGAGGCCCACCGGCCAGGGGTTCCGTCGTAGGGCAGATCCGTCAAGAGGCTGGCGATGGCGCGGGCATTGGCGGGATCGTCCAGCCGGACGAAGAGCACCTGCGCCAGGTCCCGGGCATCGGCGAGGTTGGCCCCGGACCGCGGGTTCAGGCCTTTGGCCAGCCGGGCGGCCAGCCGCTGCACCGTATCGTGCGCACCGTGGGCGGAGGCCGCGGCAGCCAGCACCGCGTCCAGCACGGCCGGATCGGTGGCCGGCGGGGCCTTGGGGGCGACGGCGGGCCGCGGCTTCACCGCGACGCCGTCCGGGGACAGGGTGTCGGATGCCGCCGCACCGGCAAGCACTGCGGCATGCGTGCCGGCCGCTATCCGCACGCTGCCGCCGTCGTACTCCACGACGGCCAGCGCGGGCTGGCCATAGTCATCGCGCTCCCAGTGCACGGCCGTGACCAGCACCTCTTCACCGGCCGGGGTGGTGATGCCGGCGCCGGGGACCAGGCTTTCCAACGGATCAGCGTCCATGGGGCTAACCGTTGTATCCGGCGAAGGCGAGGGCCTGGCGCAGCAGCTCGCCGCGGCCGCCGACAAATTCCTGTTGGACACCCGGGCCGAGGACCTCCGCCGGCGTCATCCAGGTCAGCTCCAGGGCATCCTGGCGGGGGGTGCACTCGCCGGTCACCGGGATGACATAGGCCAGGGCGACGGCGTGCTGGCGTTCGTCCGTGAAGCCGGTCTGCGAGGGGGAGGGGAAGTACTCGGCCACGGTGAACGGCACGGGGCTGATGGGCAGCTGCGGCAGGGCGAGGGGCCCCAGATCCTTCTCCAGATGGCGCAGCAGCGCGGCCCGGACCGTCTCGCGGTAGAGCACGCGGCCCGAGACCAGCGAGCGGACCATGGTGCCGTCGTCGTCGGCCTGGAGCAGCAATCCCACCTCGCTGACATAGCCCAGCGGGTCCAGCCGGACGGGCACCGCCTCGACGTAGAGCATGGGCAGCCGGCTGCGCGCCTCGTAGAGGTCGTCGTCGGAGAGCCAGCCTGGCATGGGGTCGGGGGTGCGAACGCTCATACTCCAGTTGTACCGGAAGTTGCGGCCCCACGCTCGCCGGGCCACGCCAACGGTACCGCCTACCGCCCTCACCAGCGCCGCTCCGCCGGGGTCCCTCGAGCGCTAGCGCCCAGCGCTCTGCCCAGCGTCGCTCCGCTCCGCCGGGGCCCCTCGAGCGCTAGGCTTGGGCGCATGGCGGACCAACTTCCCGAACTGCTGCTCCCCGATGCGCCGGCGTGGCGCGCCTGGCTTGGCCGGCACCATGCGGACAGCCCGGGCGTGCGGCTGGTGCTGCACAAGAAGGGTGGAACCGTCACGAAGCTGGACTATGCCGCGGCGCTGGACGAGGCGCTGTGCTTCGGCTGGATCGACGGGGTGGCGGGCAGCCGGGACGAGGGCAGCCACCTGAGGCGGTTCACCCCGCGCACGCAGCGGAGCAAATGGTCAAAGAACAATGTTGAACATGTCGCCAGGTTGCAGAGCGCCGGGCTGATGTGCCCGGCCGGGCAGGCCGCCGTGGACGCGGCGAAGGCCGACGGGCGCTGGGAGGCGGCGTACGCGGGCCAGGGAACCGCCGAGGTGCCGGAGGATCTGGCCGCGGCGATTGCCGCAAACGCACGGGCCACGGCGATGTTCGAGGTGTTGACGGCCACCAACCGCTACGCGCTGATCTACCGGGTGGGCACGGTGCGCACCGCCGCGGCCCGGGCGAAGAAGATCGCCGGCTTCGTGGACATGCTCTCCCGCGGTGAGACGCCCTACCCGCAGAAGCGCCGCCCCAAGGACTGACACAGGCCACAGTCGGCATTCAGCTTACGGTCAGGGACCGGTCAGGAATCGTCCAGCAGTGCAGTGGACGATGGATGGATGACTTCCGAACGCCTCACAGCCCCGCCCGCCCGCACACGACGGCGTCCCCCGCGGGGTCTGTCCGCGGGCCTGCCGCTGGCACTGGGAAGCGTGTTGTTTGCCGCGGTGGCCGTGATGGTCGGCTCCGGCTCCGGGCTGGCGCTGCTGGACCCTGGTCTGCACCAATGGCTGGTGGATGCCCGGACCCCGGCAGCCACGACCGTGCTGGAGGCCATCACCACCGTCTCCTCGCCCACCTGGCTGACGGTCATTGGCATCGGCTTCGCCGCCATCTGGGCGTTGGTGCGGAGGGAAGTGTGGCGGCCGGGCCTGCTGATGGCAGCCATGGCGTCCACGGTGGCGGTGTCCTGGACCATCAAGCACCTGCTGGCCCGCAGCCGCCCGCCCACGCCGCAGATGCTCATGGGGCCCGACGATGCCTATTCATTCCCCTCGGGGCATACATTCGGTGCCACTGTGTTCCTGCTGGTGCTCGCCTACCTCATGCTGTCCCGGCGGTCCACCGCGTGGCGCCGGAGGGCTCTGGCGGCCGCCGCCGTCGTGCTCATCCCACTGGTGGCCCTCAGCCGGGTCTACCTGGGCTACCACTGGCCCACCGACGTGCTGGCTTCGGTGTTCCTGGGCACGGCGATGCTGGGTGTGGTGGTGCTGGTGGATGCGCGCCGGCCGCGGTGGACCCGGGTCTCGTTCCCCAGCCGCTCCCACAGCTCGCAAGCTCGCTGAGGGTCCCGCGCGGCCGGGGGCCCAGCTTGACCACCGGGGTTTCTCAGGCGTAGGGGAACGCGACGCCCTCGCCCACCACGCGCAGGCTCAGCTCGGTGCCCATCCGGGCCAGGCCGGCGTTCCAGTGCCGGATGGTGATGACTTCCCCGCCCTTGGGCTGGTGCGGGTCCACCGGCCGGGTGGGGTCTACGGCCAGCGGATGCAGCTTGATGCGCACAGTGGTCTCCGGGCCGAAGTAGTCCGTCTCCACCACCGTGCCGCGGATGGGGCCGTCGGGGGCGATGCGGATCTGTTCGGGGCGGAGCATCAGCTGCACCAGGCCCTGGGCGGGCGGGCGGCGGACGGCGATCCCGCCCAGTGAGCAGAGGGCCAGCGAGCCCTCCAGCCACGCCTCGAGGATCACGGCGTCGCCCAGGAATTCCGCCGTCTCGCGGTCCGCGGGGCGGGTGTAGACCACAAACGGGTTGCCGATCTGGGCCAGCCGGCCATCGCGCATGACGGCCACCTGGTCCGCGAAGGACAGGGCCTCGGCCTGGTCGTGCGTGACCAGGATGGTGGTGACGCGGGCCCGGGCCAGCGTGGCGGCCACGGTGCGCCGGGTCGCGGCGCGCAGCCCGGCGTCCAGGGCGCTGAAGGGCTCGTCCAGCAGCATCAGTTCCGGTTCCCGGGCCAGGGCGCGGGCCAGAGCCACCCGCTGCTGCTGACCGCCGGAGAGCTCGTGCGGGTGCCGGCTGGCATAGGCCGGATCCATCGAGACCATCTCCAGCAGCTCCGCCACCCTGTCCCGGGCGGCCTTGCCGCGCTTGGCCAGCCCGAAGGCGACGTTGGCGCCGACGCTTAGGTGCGGGAACAGCGCGCCGTCCTGGGCCACGTAGCCCACTTGGCGCTTGTGCGCCGGAACCCAGGCCCCGCCGCCGGCCACCGGGGTGCCGTTCAGTGCGATGGTGCCGCCGTCGGGCGCCTCGAAGCCGGCGATCAGGCGCAGCAGCGTGGTCTTGCCGGAGCCGGACGGGCCCACGATGGCGGTGGTGCTGCCCTTGGAGACGGAGATGTCCACGCCCTTGAGCACCGCGGTGCCCTCGAAGGACTTGGTGGCGCCGGAGACCTGCAGGTGCGTGTCGGTGCTGGCGGCAATGGCGGCGGAGATGCGCTGGCCGTCGGCGTATTCCGGCCGCGGGGCGGGGAGCTGCGAATGGGTCACTTGCCGGCCGCTTTCTTGGATTGCACAAACAGGAGATAGGTCATGGGGGCCGAGAGCAGGATCATCAGCAGGGCATAGGGGGCCGCACCGGCATAGTCGATCTCGCTGGAGAGAGCCCAGAATTCGGTGGCCAGCGTCGTCGTCCCGTTCGGGGAGAGCAGCAGCGTGGCGGTGAGCTCGTTGGTGATGCCCAGGAAGACCAGGGCGGCGCCGCCGGCGGCGGCTGGGGCGCTCAGGCGCAGCGTGACGCGCAGGAACGCGATGAACGGCGGCTTGCCCAGGGCCCGGGCCGCCTCGTCCAGCTGGCGTGGCGCCTGGGCCAGGCCCGCACGCAGATTCACCAGGGAGCGGGGCATGAACAGCAGGACATATGCCGCAACCAGCACAAAGGAGGTTTGGTAGATGGCCGGGAAGCTGTGGACGGTGATGGTGACAAAGGCCAGAGCCACCACAATGCCCGGCATGGAGGAGCTGATGTAGTTTGATCCCTCCAAAACCTTGGCAAACCAGCCCGGGTGCCGCACCACCAGATAGGCCAGCGGGAAGGCCAGCACCGTTGTCGCAAGGGCGCCGGCCAACCCATAGCCCAAGGTCTGGGCAATGGAGGACACCAGCTCGGGCCGGCCCCATACCGCGGCGCCGCCGCCCACCAGCCAGCGGACCACGTGGAACAGCGGCACGCCCGCGGCCAGGGCCACCAGGGCCGCCAGCCCCAGCTGGGCCGGCAGCTGCCAGCCGTGCAGGCCCAGTCGAGTGGAGGCGGACTGGGTTCCGGAACCAATGCGCGCGTAGCGGGCAGAGCCTCGGGAGCGGGTCTCGGCCAGCAGCAGCACCAGGCACATCACCACCAGGACGGAGGCGAGCATATTGGCCGCGGCTCCGTTGAAGGTGGATTGGTACTGCGAGTAGATGGCGGTGGTGAAGGTGTCGAACTGGATCATCGCAAAGGCGCCGTATTCGGCCAGCAGGTGCAGCGAAACCAGCAGGGCCCCGCCCGCCATGGCCAGGCGCAGCTGCGGCAGCACCACGCGGAAGAAGCTCGGCCAGGCACCTAGGCCCAGCGAGGCGGCGGACTGCTCCAGGGCGGGGTCCAGCCGGCTGAGCGTGGCGGCCGCCGGGATGTACACCAGCGGGAAGTAGGAGAGCGTGGCGATCAGCACACCGCCCCACAGGCCTCCGATGGAAGGGATGGCACTGACCCAGGCGTAGCTGTTTACGAACGCCGGGATGGCCAGCGGCGCCGCCAGCGCGATGGCCCAGAACTTGTGCCCGCGCAGCGTGGTCCGTTCCACCAGCCAGGCGGCGCCGACCCCCAGCACCACGCACAATGGCACGGTGACGGCGATCAGGCCCACGGTGTTGGCCAGCAGCTCGCCGACCTTGGGCCGGAAGACCAGCGCGGCGATGGTGTCCCAACCGGCGGCGATGGTCATCTGGACCACATACCCCAGCGGGATGAGGGCAAAGAGGGCAATCGCGGCGCAGAGCACGACGACGGCCAGCGGGGGCCGGAGCGCATGCCCCGTCCCCCCGCTGGAATCCGCCCCGCGGCAGGGAGCCGCCGGGCCGTCGTCGAACTTTTCACTATGACTACAGTAGTCCTGCCGCGGTCATCAGCTCGGAGACCTTGGGGCTGTTCAGCTTGGCCGGGTCAACCTTGGGGGCCTGCAGGTCCTTCAGCGGGGTCAGCTTGGGGTTGGCTTCAACGCCGCTGCCAACGGGGTACTCAAAGGATTCGCCGGTGCGCAGCACGTCCTGGCCGGCCTTGCCCGTGATGAACTTCAGGAACTGCTGTGCCTCGGACTGGTGGTTGCTGGAGGCCAGCACGCCGCCGCCGGAGATGGAGACGAACGCCCCCGGGTCCTGGTTCTTGAAGTAGTGCAGGGCCACGTTCTTGGAGTTCTCGCCGGTCTTGGCCTGGTCGCCGAAGTAGTAGTAGTGGTAGATGATGGCACCCTCCACCTCGCCGGCATTGACGGCCTTCATGGCGGTGGAGTTGCCCTTGTAGGCCTTGGAGTTCTCCTTCATGGACTTCAGCCAGGACAGCGTGGCGTCCTCGCCCTTGAGCTCCAGCATGGCCGAGACAATGGCCTGGAAGTCGGCGCCGGAGGGCGATGCCGCCCAGCGGCCCTTCCAGCTGTCGGTGGCCAGGTCCATGATGGACTTGGGCAGCTGGTCCTCGGTGAGCTTGGTGGTGTTGTAGGCAAACACCGTGCTGCGGGCGGCGATGCCGGTCCACTTGTTGGTGGAGGGGCGGTACTCGGCCGGCACCTGGGCGACGGTGTCCTTGTCGACGTCGGCGAACAGGCCGGCGTTCTCCACCAGCGCCATTGCCGGGGAATTCTCGGTCAGGAAGACGTCCGCGGGGGAGTTCTTGCCCTCGGCCTTGATCTGGTTGCCCAGCTCGGTGTCGTCGCCGTTGCGCAGGGTCACCTTGATGCCGGTTTCCTTGGTGAACGCGTCAACCCAGGCCTGGGTCAGGGACTCGTGCTGGGCGTTGTAGACGGTGATGCCCTCGGCGCTGGCGGAGGACGGGGCCGGCGACGTCGACGTGGCCGGGGCGCTGCTGCCGCAGGCGGAGAGTGCCAGCACTGCGGCGGTGGCGGCGGCCAGGGCGGCGGCCGGCTTGAAGTACTGCTTCACGAGGGTGGACCTTTCGGCGGGGAAGTAGGGGCGGGCCAGGAAAGCACAGCTGGCTCACAGAAAGAACTGTAGGTTAGGCATTCCTAATTTCCGGCCCAAATTATCCATTTTGTGAGCAGTATCACATCAATTACGGCACATTTCCTTTGGCTATTTGCCCGTGGCAACCGAATCGGCCGCCGAATCCACGGCCACGGCGGCGGCCGCTTCGAAGGCCATCCAGGCCTGCAGCTGCGAGGACAGCCCGACGGCATCCGCCTGCGCAAAGCTGTCGGCGGCGGGCGCGCCTGTGTCCTGGGGGAAGGCCAGGAACGGCTCCGGCCGGCGGGCGGCCCAGAGTGCCAGGGCGGTGTCGAGGACCAGCTCCGCCGCGGTCTTGCGGGTGCCGGGCGGGAGCTGGGGATGGATGGCGGCGAGTGCCAGATACCGCAGCAGGATGCCGGTGAAGAGGCCGCCGTCGCCGGCGCCGTGCAGAACCAGCGGCCGCCCGGCCCCCGGACCGCCGTCGACGGTCAGCTCCCGGGCAATGGCGCCCACCAGCTCCGCGGCCTGCCCCAGGTACGCCGGCCCGCCGAGCTCCAGCAGAGCGCCGAGGACGGGCCCCTGGTTGTAGCTGTAGATGGTCCGCTCCACCTCCCGGCCCCACTCCTGGCCGCCACCGGTGCCGTCGTGCTTGCCGCCGAGCGGGTCTTCGCCCACGGGGTGGACCCCATCCAGGTACAGGCCCTGGACGGGATCGAAGAGCTCGGTGCGCAGCCAGTCCACCAGGGAGCGCGCCGTGGCCGTGGACCCGGCGCGGGCAAAGTACAGCGCGGCCGGGCCGTTGGCGGGCGTGTTCTTGTAGTCCCGGGCGGTGGACCAGTAGATGCCCCCGCCCAGCCGCTCGCTGTGCCCGGCGGCCAGCCGGCGGCCCAGCACGGCATGGGCCCGGCGCGCGCCGCGGAACCCCGGACCGGCCTCCCCGCGGGCCAGGGCACCGGCCCGGCCGGCGGCCAGTGCCAGCCAGGCCATGTCGTCGAAATAGCCGTTGCGGAAGCGGGCAAAGTTGCGCAGCCGGATGGTGCGCAGCAGGGCGCGGATCCGGCCCAGGCCGGGCGCCGGTGCGGTGCCGGTGTCCGCGCCGCACCGGGCGGCGGCGTCCACCAAGACATCCAGGTACTGTGCCTGCCACCAGTAGTGCCACTCGGACCAGGGCCAGCGGGCGGCCGGGGCGGGGTGCGCCACCGCGGCGATCCAGGTGCCCGGCAGCCCGAGCAGCCGGTGCCCGTACAGGGTGTCCACCGCTGCGGCCGCGGCGTCGGCCCGCGCCGCCCAGACGCTGTGCCCGTTGTCCATGACTTCAAGGTTACGCCGCCGCCCGGCCGCGCACCCTGGCGGCGGACGGTACCCGCCGACGCCCGATTCAGTTAGGCTTCATTAACACTTGTCGGTGCATGGCCCTCAACGAGGAGGATGCGTGGAGATTTCGAAGTCAGTTGCCCTCATTACCGGGGGTGCCTCAGGACTGGGCGCCGCGACGGCGCGCCGGCTGCACGCGGCCGGCGCCGGCGTCGTGCTGGTGGACCTGCCGCAGTCCCACGGCGCCGAACTGGCCGCCGAGCTGGGCGGACGCGCGCTCTTCGTCCCCGCCGACGTCACCAACGAGGCCCAGGTCAAGACCGCCGTCGCCGCCGCCGGGAGCCTGGGCCCGCTGCGCATCGTGGTCAACTGCGCCGGCGTCGCCACCCCCGGCAAGGTGCTGGGACGCGACGGCGTGCTGCCGCTGGAGGCCTTCAACAAGGTCATCCAGATCAACCTGGTGGGCACCTTCAACGTGCTCCGGCTGGCCGCGGAGGCCATCGTCGCCACCGAGCCGTTGGCCGGGGAGTTCGGCCCGGAGCGCGGCGTCATCATCAACACCGCCTCGGTGGCAGCCTTTGACGGCCAGGTCGGCCAGCCCGCCTACGCCGCCTCCAAGGGGGCAGTGGCCGCCATGACGCTGCCGGTGGCGCGCGAACTGGCCCGCTCGCTGATCCGCGTGATGGCCATTGCCCCCGGCATCTTCGAGACCCCCATGCTGGCCGGCCTGCCGCAGGACATCCAGGATTCGCTCGGCGCCCAGGTGCCGCACCCCTCCCGGCTCGGCAAGCCGGACGAGTACGCCGCGCTGGTGGAGCACATCGTTTCCAACGCCATGCTCAACGGCGAGACGATCCGCCTCGACGGCGCCATCCGGATGCAGCCCAAATGACGGCAGCCCTGGACTCGCTGCCCTCGGCGGATTTCTACTCCTACGAGCGCCTGCTCAGTGCCCCCGAGCGGGACAAGCTGGCGCAGCTGCGTGAGTTCCTGGCCACCGAGGTGGAGCCCTATGCCACCGGCTGGTGGGATGAAGCGGAATTCCCCTCGCACATCCTGCCCAAGCTGGCCGCGCTGGAGCTTTCCGGCCCGGACCGGCGCGCGTTCTCCTCCCTGTTCGCCGGCCTGGTGGTGGCGGAAATGACCAGGGTGGACACCTCGCTGGCCACCTTCTTCCTGGTCCACCACGACCTCTTTGTCCAGGCCCTGCACGATTTCGGCTCCGCGGAGCAGAAGGAACGCCTGCTGCCCGATGCCCTGGCGCTGCGGACCACCGGGGCATTTGCGCTCACCGAGCCGGACCACGGCTCGGACGTGGCCGGCGGCATGGCCACCACCGCCACCAAGGTGGTGGCGGCCGACGGCGCCGTGCACTGGGTGCTCAACGGCGCCAAGCGCTGGATCGGCAACGGGACGTTCTGCGACTACATGCTGCTCTGGGCCAAGGACGCCGAGACCGGGCAGATCCGCGGCTTCATCCTTGACGCCAACCTGCCCGGCGTCACCCGCACCAAGATCGAGCACAAGATCGCGCTGCGCACGGTGCAGAACGCGCACATCCTGCTGGCGGATGTGCGCGTGGCGGAGCGGGACAGGTTCGCCTCCATCGGCTCCTTCTCCGACACCAATGTGCTGCTGCGCGGCTCGCGCATCATGGTGGCCTGGCAGGCGGTGGGCCAGCAGCTGGGTGCGTTCGACGTCGCCCGGGCGTACGCCGTCGAACGCGAACAGTTCGGCCGCCCGCTGGCCCGTTTCCAGCTCATCCAGCGGCAGCTGGTGCAGATGCTCGGCAACGCCACCGCCTCGCTGGGGATGATGGTGCGGATCGCCCAGCTGCAGGACGAGGAGCCCGGCGCGGTGATGGCCCAGGTGGCGCTGGCCAAGGCCTTCACCACCGAGCGGATGCGCGAATCCGTGGCGCACGGGCGCTCCATCCTGGGCGGCAACGGGATCGTCACGGACTACAAGATGGCCAAGATCTTCGCCGACGCCGAGGCGATCTACACCTACGAGGGCTCGCAGGAGATCAACACGCTGATCGCCGGCCGCGCCATCACCGGGGTGTCGGCCATCACGTGAGGGACTTCCAGGGCGTGGCGGCTGCCGGCGCGGCTCGTCTAGAGCAGCCCCACGGAGCTTGCCAGGGCCCGGATTCCGGTTTTGCCCATGCCGAAAACGGCCATGCCCAGGCCGCCCATCGCATAGGCGGCCACGGGCACCAGCAGCATCCACTCGCGCCAGGACCCTGCATTGCCCAGCACCGGGAAGGCCAAGTGTCCGCTGGGCCGCCAGATCCAAGACAGGATGGGGATCTTGCGCCAGAATTTCGGCGGTTTGATGGTGATGGGCCACAGCAGGTTGCAGCCGCCGGTGGTGAGCATGTCGCCCAGGATGTGGACGGCCACTCCCACTGTCATGGCCACCGGAAACCAGCCCTGCATCTGCGGGGCAAAGAACATGATGAACAGCCCCGTGGCCAGCCCGTAGGCCCACGGGCATTTCTGCATCGAATCCGGGATGAACGCCAGCACCTTCACAGCGAAGGAGACCAGCAGCACCGACAGCAGCCCGGCGCCCGGGAAGACGGTGCCAAACCCGGCCACCTCCATGGTCCACAGCCCGGCCAGCCAGGCCACCGCGGCAAAGGCTGCCATGCCGATAATGGAGTGGGTGCCGTGGCGGTGCCCGCCGGCCACCTTGCCGATGCCGCTGCACAGCGCGTTCGACAGAGGTGGGAGCGAATGGGCGATGGTGGCGTTGTGGTGGTCGGCGTCGGGCAGCAGTGCGGCTCCGGCGGTGACCAGGGCCCCGGTGATCACACCCATCGGGGTGACGTCGATCAGCCCCAGCCCAAGGACGAGGTGCTCGGGCACCTGGGGGAGTGTCTGGTGGAGCGCGGACAGGGGGATATCGAATTGGGTGGTGAGTGCAACCCAGGCGGCGGCGCCGCAGGCTGCATGGTGGGCGCCCATCATGGCAGGGAGTCCTTCAGTGGTTGGAGATGGTGTGGCACGTGCCGCGGGTGCCATGGCAGCACCCTGTGGCGACCGGGCTCTGCAGCCCGCCCGCCAATCTCCTGACCTTACCGGGAGCCTCCGACAAGAACCTGTGCGCGGCTACTCCGGCAGCTTTTCCCCGGCCTCGATGGGGGCCTCGATGCGGTTTCCGGGCACGGGCATGGGGCAGGTGCCGTAGTCGGTGAAGGCGCTGGGGTAGTTGATGGTGCGGTTGAAATCGACCACCACCGTGCCGTCCGGGCGGGGCCGGGTCAGCTCCAGCTTGCGCCAGCCGTCGGTGATGTCGCCATTGGTGTCGTCGTGGAACGTGATGACCAGCGAGCCCAGCTTGCCCTCCTCCGCGGCCAGCCGGTACGTGGTGCCGGCCAGGTCCAAGACCACCTCGCCCACCACGACGGCGGTGCCGGGCACCTCGGGGTTGGCGGTGCCGATGGCCACTGTGCGCGGCTCGGCGAAGGGCTCATAGCGGCCCTCCACCACCAGCATCTGGTTGTAGCCAAAGACCGGGACTTCGGTGAACTCGGTGTACAGCGGGGACTGGGCGTCGCGGGTGCGAATGGCATAGCGGCCGGCGCGCATGGCCAGCTCCACCACGATGCTCCCGTGCCGGACCCACATCAGGGATTCCTCGTCGGCCAGCGTGGCCTCGATGGTGCCGGCCACCGGCTCCCCGGTTTCCACAAGCTCAAGTCCGTCGTCCGCGCCGGCGGTGAGCACCGCCGTCGTGCCGTCCGTGCTCCAGAGCCCGGCGACCAGCTCCAGCGGCCCCGGCGTGGCGGGCAGCCACTGGAAGGAGGTGAGGGTCAGCCAACCGTGCTCGGCGGCCAGGGCGGCGTTGCGCCCGGTGCGGAAACGGTTCCAGCGCTCGGTGAGGGCGGCTGCGGCGGATTCGGTGGAGGTCATGGTGCTCCTTCGGCGGAAGGTCCCGGTGGCCCGGGTGGCGGCGGGTGCGCTCCTTCCAGTCAACCACCCGGACGGGTTTGGTATTCCGTGCACGGACGCCGGTGCATGCGGCAGGATGGAGGCATGAGCACCGAACTGAACACGGACATGGCCCGCCACCCGCTCGGCGACGCGGACCGCCGCGGCGACGGCACCACGGTGCTGGTGTTTGTCCGCGAGTACGCGTTCCCGGCGGAGCAGGTCTGGGCCATGCTGACGGACCCGGCCCTGACGGAATTGTGGTGGGCCCGCACCCGCGGCACCGCCCGCACGGGGTCCTCCTTTGACCTGAAGTGGCTCAACGGCAAGGACATGGGCGAGGGCAACGAGCTGGACTGGTGGAACGGCAAGGTGCTGGCCGCCGAGCCGGGGCGGCTGCTGGAAATCTCCAACGCCATGCACGGGGTGATCCGCGCCGAGGTGGTGCCGCTCTCCGGCGGGGCGTCCGACGGCGGTACCCGGCTGGTGTTCACCAATGCCGTGCACGCCCCGGAGGAGGTGGTGCTGATGAGCCTGGCCGGCTGGCATTGCCATCTGGACCACCTGCAGGAGGCGCTGGAGGGCAAGAGCGTGGACTGGCCGCATTGGTGGGACGATTTCTACCCGGCCTGGGAAAAGATCCACGCCGCCTACCAGGCGGCCCAGACCCAGGGCTAGCGGCCGGCGGCCGGGCCTTCCCGCGGGCTGTTGCGCTATTCGGAGTCGAGGGCGACGGCGGTGGCCCCGGTGATGGTGCCGTTGGCATTGACGGTCAGCTTGTAGTCGATCGACAGCTGCCCCAGGGCGCGGCAGGCGCCGCCGTCCCGCGGGCGGACCGGATCCAGCGGCTGGAACGCGTAGTGCCCGACGAACGGGGCCGTCGTGGCGGTGAGGGAGAACAGCTGGGCACCCACGGCCTGGCAGCTGACCGCCGCGTTGGCCGCGCGGACCACGACAGCGGTGAGCACCCGGACCGGCCGGATTGGATCCTGCGGCAGGACCGGATCCACCGGCTGGATGACGAGGGCGACGTTGCCCTTGATGGTCAGGCTGCCGGCACCGGAGGCGATGGTCCCGGTGAGGGGGACCGTCACGGCCACGATCTTCGGTCCCGGGGCGGTGGCCGCCGGGGCGGTGGCGGCCCCGGCCGGGCCTGCCACGGTCCCGGCCAGCGCGGCGGCTGCGACCAGGGCGGAGGCCACGCGGAGCAGAATGGTGCGTTTCATGGCTTTCTCGTTTCATTGCAAGGCGATCGAATCGGGAGGCACCCTCCGCCAAGCGGAGGGAGAGCCGTGCCTGCGGTTACGGGACGAGCCCTGACAGCGGCCGCAGGGCCGCTCACCGTGGAGCCGTTGACTCCAGGAGGTCCAGCACGAAGCGGGCCATCTCCACCCGTCCGGCCACGAGGGTGCGCAATTCCGCCGAGTCGGGTTCGGCCAGGCGCTGGGTGGCCACGGCCTGCAGTCCGGCGAAGAGGGCCATGGATGCCGCGTGCCCGCGGCGCACGGTGGCTTCCGCGACGTCGGTGCCGGAATCGGCCAGACCCTCGCAATAGGCCGTGAGGGAGAGCGGCTCCAGGCGGTACAGTTCCTCCCCGCCCATGGCGCCCTGGTTGACCCAGCCGGCCA
This sequence comes from Pseudarthrobacter sp. P1, assembly GCF_050156935.1. Taxonomy (NCBI): domain Bacteria; kingdom Bacillati; phylum Actinomycetota; class Actinomycetes; order Micrococcales; family Micrococcaceae; genus Pseudarthrobacter; species Pseudarthrobacter sp. P1. Next base: position 3,419,704 of record NZ_CP189584.1, read on the forward strand.
GCAACTGGCCCAGGTCAAAACCGGCACAGGCCACTCCGTACAGGCCCCAGTCAATGACGGCGAAGCTGGTGGATCCGCCCCGGCCCTCTGCGGTGCTCTCGACCAGCAGGTTCTGCGGGCTGGCGTCGCCGTGCGCGGGCAGGGCCGGAAGGGCGATGATCTCCTCCATGAGTCCGCCGGCCCGGTCGGTGAGCGAGCGGAGCCCGGCAATCAGTTGCGGGTCTGCGGCGTCGGCTACGGCCGGGACCCGCCACAGGTCTTCGCCCCGGATGCCTGGGATGAAGACCATCGCGCCGACTCCCTCCAGGTAGAACCGCAGCCTGTCTGCGTCCCGTGCCGCGGAAACAGCCGGGCCGAGCTCCCGCACGGCGGCGCTTCCTGCCAACCTGCCGAGCAGCCTGGCGGCGTCGCGGAACCGGGCGTCGGTCCACCCGGCGCCGGGGCATTCGGACACGTCCTCCAGCCAGATCGCGGTGCGCTGCCCATCCAATTCTTCAATGCTGTACAGCTTGGGAAGCCGGCCGCCGTCGGGCATGGCGTCGGCCAACCCCGACGCATAGACCTCGGCCTCCGTGCGCCACCGGTAATGGTGCGCCAGGCCGTCCCGGACGTGGGGCGGGACCGCCCCGATGCCGCTCCACAGCAGCGGGGACTGGACCAGCTTGACGACAGCGCTGAAGGGAATTGCCTCGCGGCTGCCGGTGGATCCGGGGCGGGCGGTTCCCTCGACCCGCCAGAGGCCCCCGGTGGTCATGTTGAACATCGGAAACGTGATCTCCGCGGCGCTGGCCGAAAGGAGCTCCACCGCCGGCATGCCCAGGGCGGCGGCTGCGATGGACGCCAGCTTGCCGGCGTCCACGGAGGCGGCACCGAGTGCATCCATGTTCTCGAGTATGGCGGCCTGCATGGTGCACCCCTTTGACGGAAAGGGCCGCGGCCGAGCCGACCGCAACTGGTAAATCAGCTTTACTAACTAAATGGTAAAGTTGCTTTATGACTGGCGTCAATGACCACGCTCCCGCAGATTCCCTGCCGCACATCGCAGACCTTCTGGCCGGCGCCTTCGGGACCTTGAGGTCAACGATCAACGCCCGGTCCATCCCGGGCCTGCGGCCCTCGCACTACCGGGTGATGTCGCTGATCCCGCCGGAAGGAATCCGCTTGACCGAGTTGGCCGAGCGCGCCAGCATCACCAAGGCCGGAATCGGCCAATTCATGAAGTACCTGGAACATGAGGGCTATGTTGGCCTCGCCGGCGACCCGGCCGACAAACGCGCCAAGATAGTGGTGCTGGCACAGCCGGGCCGTGCCGCCGTCGACCTCTCGCTGCAGATCATCGCCGAGACCGAAGAGCGGTGGTCCGAAGCCTTGGGCGCCGAACGCTACCGCGAGCTGCGCCGCGCCCTGTTCGACATCGCCTCCCTACCGCGGGAAACGGCCCATGAAACGCCCCTGGACGCCTAGGCCAGGCCCAGCTCCCGCTGGACGAAGCTGACCAGCAGTTCCCGCGACGTCTCCACCGAAATGGCCGGATTGCGGGCGTAGCACTGCACGGCCAGACCATCCACCATGGCCGCCGTTTCGGTGGCAAAGCGCAGCGGGTCGCTGCAGGTGAACACGCCGTCCTCGACGCCCTTGGCGGTGATGTCCCGCAGGGCCTCGCGCCAAGCGCCGTAGTGGTCCGTCATCCACTGGCCGTAGAGCTCGTCGCGGGTGGCGGCGGCCCAGAAGTCGAACCAGATCAGCCAGTGCCGGCGCGCGTCCACGTCCGAGCCGAACAGGCCGCGGAGGAAGTACAGCAGCTCCGCGGCCGGATCGCCGGTGCCGCGTGCACCCTCCTGCAGCGGGACGTAGAAGCTGGCAGTTTCCGCCTTGACCACCTCCATCAGCACCTCGTCCAGGCCCTTGAAGTGGTAGGTGATGGTACCCGGGGACACCCCGGCGGCCGCGGAGATGTCCCGGATCTGCACGCCGAACAGGCCCTTGTCCGCGATCAGGTCCCGGGCGGCGTCGACCACCAGCTGGCGGCGGACCTCCGTGGGATGGCGCTGGCGCTCGCCGGCCCGCTTGGCCCGCGGCCTGTCCACATGGTCCTGGGCGGCCTGTGTCATGTCGGAGTTGCTCGCTTTCCTGGGATTAAGCGCTGGTCCGGGCGATGTTCTTTTCGAAGGTTCTCTCAAAGAATAGTTCGTCGCCCTTGTAGGTTTTGACTGTGTTGTGCAGGACATAGTGCTCCTTGGTGGCCGTCACCGTGGCATGCGTCTGGATCCGCACCGCCCAGTCCCCGCGCTCCATGGTGACCGTCCACTCGGACTCGGCGCGGGCGCTGAGCGGATCGTTGCCGGAGATGGTGTACCGCTCCGTGGCGTCCTCGCCGAACTTCAGCCCGTCGGGGTAGATCCGGTTTCCGCCGTAGTTGGGGTCAACGGTCAGCGTCCAGGTCTGGGACGCCGGTTCGTAGTGCACCTCGCGCTCCGGGCGTGGCGGCAGGGCAGGGCCGGGGCGGATGTCCAGCGGGGCCGACTGCTCGGGCTCCTCGAACTCGATGGTCAGCGCGCCCACCACCGCCGGGTCGAGGTCGTCCAGGAGCAGCGTGCTGTGCGCCGCATCCACGGTGATGCTGCCCTGTTCGCCGTGCGGCCAGATCCACGGCCAGTAGGTGGTGGACAGGGCCAGCCGGAGGCTGTGGCCCGCCGGAACCTGCCAGCCCATGCTGGTGAATTGGATGTCCGCGTCGACAAACTCGCCGGGCACCAGCTCGTCCGCGCGGTCCATGCCGTTGCGCCGGGCCAGGTTGATGGCCCCGCGGGTGATGAGCGTGGAGGAGCCATCCGGGGCCACATCGCAGAGCCGGGCGAAGACATTGGCGCGCGCCGTGCTGCTGGCCACGCGCAGCTTCAGCCGGGCATAACCGAGCAGGTTGATGTCCCGTTCCAGGGCCGGCGTCTGGAAGACCACCGAGCGGCCGTCCTCGGCGCGCTGGTCCGGCGGCAGGTCGGAGAGGTTGCCGAACGGGAACCAGCGGGCGGCGTCGACGCCGTTGTGCTGTTCGGTGTCCACCACCGCCAGGGAGTCCGCACCGGTGGCGAGGCTGCGCAGGCCGGTGGCCAGGTTGAAGCTGCGGCTGCCCACCGCCGGCGAGGGCCAGCCGTCCAATCCCACCCAGGTTCCGGCCCGCTCGGGGTAGTGGGTGGCCGGGCGGACGGAGTCCTGGTGGTAGGCGCGCAGGGCGGGCTCGTCCATGATGGCCGTGTCCTTGCCCTTGAGCCAGTGGTCCCACCAGCGCAGGGTCTCCTGCAGGAAGCCGATGGTGGGGCCGGGCGTGCGGGCAATGTCCGGGTACTGGTGCGACCACGGGCCCACCAGCCCCTGGACGGGGGACTGGAGGTTTTCCAGCAGCCGGAACACGGTGTTGCGGTATGGATCGGCCCAGCCGCCCACGGCCAGCACGGCGGCGGTGATCTTGGAATAGTCCTCGCAGACGGAGCCGTGGCGCCAGTAGTCGTCGCGCTCCTGGTGGTCCAGCCAGATCTCGGAGAACGGCTGGAGCGCCTCGAGCCGCTCCTTCCACAGCGTCTCCCAGTTCCCGCCCACGTTCCACGGCGACGGCGGCCGGCACTGGAAGGCGAGCATGGTGCCGGCCCAGGAGGTCATGTCGATGCCCAGCATGGCGCCGCCGTAGTAGTGGACGTCGTCGGCGTAGCGGTCATCCGTGGAGCACACCGTGACAATGGCCTTCAACGCCTCGGGCTGCTCGGCGGCGAGCTGGAGGGCGTTGAAGCCGCCCCAGGAGATGCCGAACATGCCCACGTTGCCGCTGCACCACGGCTGCGCGGCCAGCCATTCGATGACCTCCACGCCGTCGGCCTGCTCCTGCCGGTGGTACTCGTCCAGCATCACGCCCTCGGAGTCGCCGCAGCCGCGCATGTCCACGCGCACCGAGGCGTAGCCGTGTCCGGCGTACCAGGGGTGGCGCTGCGCATCCCGCGGTGCGGTCCAGTCGCTGCGCCGGTAGGGGAGGTATTCCAGCAAGGCCGGGACCGGGTTGGCCCCGGCGTCCTCGGGCAGCCAGATGGTGGCGGCCAGCCGCACGCCGTCGCTCATGGGAATGGACACATTCTCCAGAACGGTGGTGCGGTGGGGGAACTCGGTGCGGATCTTCACTGTTGTCCTTTTCTTAGCGGGCGAGGGCGCTGGGGCTGAGTTCGGAGATGTCGGCGTGGCACATGATCTGGTGCCCCGCGCTGACGCGGATGGCCGGCGGCGCCTCGGTGCGGCAGGCGTCGCGGACCAGCGGGCAGCGGCTGGCGTAGGGGCAGCCGTGCTCCGGCGGTGCGGCCGGGATCTCGTCCCTGGCGTTGCGCGGCTTGGCGTCGTGGTCGTCGCCGAGCTCGATCACCGAGTCCAGCAGTAGCCGGGTGTACGGGTGGGAGGTTTCGGAGAAGATGGCTTCCACCGTCCCCTCCTCGACCACGCGGCCCAGGTACAGCACCACCACGCGGTCCGCCACGGCCCGCACCACGGCGAGGTCGTGGGTGATGAACAGGAAGCCGATGCCCTTTTCCCTGCTCATGGTGTCCATCAGCCGCAGGATGGAGGACTGCACGGAAACGTCCAGGGCGGAGACGATCTCGTCCGCCAGCACCAGGGACGGCCCGGCGGCGATGGCGCGGGCAATGCCCACGCGCTGGCGCTGTCCGCCGGAGAGCTGTCCCGGCAGCCGCTGGGCAAAGCCGGCCGGCAGGTCCACCTCGGCGAGGGACTGCTCCACGGTGGTCCGTTGGACGCCGAAGAGCTTCAGCGGCCGCGCAATGGCGGCCCGCACGGTCTTGCGCGGGTTCAGCGAGGTGTCGGCGTTCTGGAAGATCAGCTGCACGGCCTGGCGCAGCCCCTTGGGCCGTTCGGACACCGTGCGGGCCAGGTCGCGGCCGCCCGAGAGGGCCATGGTGCCGGCCTCGGTCCGCTGCAGGCCGGCGATGGCGTTGGCGATGGTGGACTTGCCGGACCCGGATTCGCCCACCAGCGCCACGATCTCGGAGGCATGGACGTCGAAGCTGACGCCCTGGACGGTGGGGCCGGTGCCCGGGACGGGCCGGCGGCGGTAGTCGATGGTGAGGTCGCGGACCGCCAGCACGGTGGGCGTGCCCGACGGCGCCGCCCGCACGTAGACCTCCCGGGACCCGGCGGGCTGGACCCCGGCGTCGATGGCCGCGTGGTCCATGCTCGGCGGAATCCCGGGGGTGTCCACGCGCGGCACGCTGGCGAGAAGGCCCTGGGTGTAGGGGTGCTGCGGCGCGGCCAGCACCGCGCGGGTGGCCCCGGCCTCCACAATCCGGCCGTCGCGGAGCACGGCGATGTCGGTGCACATCTTGTCGATGACGCCCAGGTCATGGCTGACCAGCACCATGGACATGTCCAGCGTCCGGGCCAGGTCGGTGAGCAGGTCCAGGATGGCCGCCTGGGTCACCACGTCCAGTCCGGTGGTGGGCTCGTCGAGCACCAGCAGTGCCGGGTTGGCGGCCACGGCCATGGCAATGCCGATGCGCTGCTGCTGGCCGCCGGAGAACTGGTGCGGGTATTTGCCCAGCGCCTGCGCCGGGTTGGGCAGCCGGACCAGGCGCAGCAGCTCCTCGGCCCGGGCCCGCTTGGCGGCGCGGTCCAGCTCCGGGCTGCGCAGGGCCTCGGCGATCTGGTCCACGATGCGCATGGTGGGGGTCAGCGCGCTGCCCGCGTTCTGCGGCACCATCGCGACGTCGGTGCGGCGCAGCTGGCGCAGGGCCGGCGCCGGAAGCGAAAACACGTCCTGCCCCGCCACCGCCACGGAGCCGGAGGAGATGAACGAGCCGCTGCGCAGCGAACCCAGGAACGTGCCGGCGAGGGTGGATTTTCCGGAGCCGGATTCACCCACGAGCCCGAGCACGCGGCCGCGGTCCAGCCGCAGGGTGATGCCCTTCAGGACGTCCACCTTCAGGCCGCCGGAGGTGTAGGAGACGCTCAGGTTGTTGATGTTGACAATGGGATCGCGCATTAGCCCAGCACTTCCTTCATTCGGTCGACACCAAAGCTCTTCGCCAGGCCGTCGGCGGCGAGGTTGAGCCCCACGATCAGCGTTGCCAAGGCAACGATCGGGGACAGCGTGGCCCAGGGGACCACTGCCATCAGATTGCGGTTTTCGGCCACCATCAGCCCCCAGTCGGGCGTTGGCGGGTTGGCGCCGAAGCCCAGGAAGGACAGCGAGCTGATCAGCAGGACCGCCCAGGAGGCCCGCATGGCGAATTCGACCAGGATGATGTCCAGGACGTTGGGGAACACCTCGCGCGCCAGGATGGAAAACATGCCCTCGCCGCGGGCCCTGGCGGCCGTGATGTAATCGCGCGGCATCACGTCCATGGCGGCGGCACGCACAATCCGGGTCACGCCGCCGGTGTAGACCACCACCACGGCCAGGATGATCACCCACGGCCCGGAGCCGAACACCGCGACGATGACCAGCATGGACAGGATGGCCGGCACCGCCAGGATCGAGTCGAGGACCCGGGAGATGGCATCGTCCACGATCCCGCCCTTGAAGGCGGCGATCCCGGCGATGGTGGAGCCGAGCACCACGGCGATGGCCGTGGCGCTGAAGCTGATGGCCAGTGCGTACTGGCCGCCAAAGAGCGTGCGGGCCAGGATGTCCCGGCCCAGCGCGTCGGTGCCGAGCAGGTGGGCCCCGCCCGGGTTCTCCAGCGGCACCATGGCGTCGTTGGCGGTGGGGTTGAAGGGGGTCAGTGCCGGGGCCAGCAGGGCGAGGATGATGTGCAGGAACACCAGGGCGAAACCGAACGTTGCCATCCGCGAGCGGAGCACCGACCGGACCACCCGGCGCAGGGTACCCGGGGCCGCGGGGGCCGGGGCGGGGCGTGCTGTCAATGTGGTCATTTTGCGCTCCTTGGGAACCGCAGCCGGGGATTGAGCAGGTGGGCGGCCAGATCGGCCAGCAGATTGCACAGAACGTAGGTCAGGGCGCTGAGCACCGTGATCATCAGGATGGTCGGCAGGTCCCGCGTCTGCACGGAGCGGATCATCAGGGTGCCGATGCCGGGGTAGTTGAAGATGCTCTCCACCACCACGACGCCGCCGATCAGCCAGGCGATGTTCATGGCGATGACGTTGAGCGTGGGCAGCATGGCGCTGGGCAGGATGTGCTTGAACACCAGCCGCGGGGTGGAGTTGCCCTTGAGCCTGGCGGTGAGGACAAAATCGCTGTCCATCACGTCAATGACGGAGGTGCGCATCATCCGGATGATGTAGGCGCTAAGCGCACAGACCAGCGCCGCCGCCGGCAGCCAGACGGAGGGCAAAAGCTCGGCCAGGCTGGCATCCTGCCCCGCCACTACCACGGCCGGGAAGAGCGGGATGTAGATGGAGAAGAGCAGTACAAGCACTGTGGCCACCACAAACTCCGGCACGCTCATCCCGATCAGGGCCAGCGTGGAGATGGCGGCGTCGGGCCACTTGTCCCGGAACAGGCCGGCCAGCAGGCCCAGCACCACGGAGAGCGTGATGCCCACCAGGATGGTGACGGCGGCCAGCAGGGAGGTGTTCAGCAACGCCCGCCCCACCTCGGCCCCGACGCTCTTGCCGTCCAGCAGGGACGTGCCGAAATCGCCGGTGAAGGCGCCGCCGAGCCAGTGGAAGAACCGTGCGATGGCCGGCTCGTCCAGGCCCAGCTGGCTGCGCAGCGTGGCCACGGCCTCCGGCGTCGCGTTCTGGCCCAGGATCTGGGTGGCCGCGTCGCCCGGCAGGGACTGGATGGCGGTGAACACCAGGATCGTGGACAGCAGGACAGTCACCACTGACCAGCCCACGCGTTTGGCGAAGAGTGAAATCATCGTCCCCCCTCAAATCCAATGTTGATGTAGTCGAACTCGAAACCGAATTCGGTGTAATTGACCACCTTCTGGCTGATTCCGACCAGTCGGTCGGAGAAGAAGGGGGTGAGGGAGCCGCCGTCGTCCACCAGGATCCTTTGCGCATCCTGGTAGAGCGTCTTGCGCTTGGCATCGTCAACGGTGGCGCGGGCGGTGGCGAGCGTCTGGTCGAAGACCGGGTTGGCGTAGGCGGTCTCGTTGTAGGAGGAGCCGGTGGAGAAGATCTGGCCCAGCAGCTGGTCGATGGGCCGGCCGGTGTACCAGTAGGTGGTCATCAACGGCTTCTGCATCCAGATTTCCGAGTAGTAGGAATCCGCCGACGCATTGGTCACCGTGAGGTTGATGTTGGCGTCCTTCATGGAGCCCTGCAGGGCCAGGGCCAGCGGGGTCAGCACGGGATCGTAGGTGGAGGTGTAGATCGGCACGTCAAAGGAGTCGAAGCCGGCCTGCTTCAGCAGGGACTTGGACTTCTCGGGGTCGTGCTCCAGCCCGTAGTCCAGGTAGTATGCCTGCGTGGGCGGCACGGGATTGTTGTGCGCCACGGTGCCGTAGCCCTGGACCGCCAGCTTCATGACCAGGTCGGGATCGTAGGCATGGGCCATGGCCTGGCGCACCAGCGGATTGCGGAACTGCTCGCTGGTGTTGAGCATCGGCACCGGGTACCACTGGGCGTTCTTGACCGCCGACACCGTGGCGACCCGGGAGGTGGAGACCATGCGGGCGGTGGCGTAGTCCAGGTTGGTCTGGGACACCAGGTCCACCTGGCCCGCCAGCAGGGCGTTCACCCGGGCCTGCGTGTCAGCGATGGAGGAGAACTCGATGGCGTCCAGCGTGGCCGTCTGGCCGAAGTAGTGCGGGTTGCGCACCACGGAGCCGGGGCCGGCCGCGGTGAAGGAACGCAGCATGAACGGGCCCGTCCCGACGCCGGTCTTGCCGATGGTGGCCGCCGATCCCGCCGGGATGATGTAGCAGTTGTAGCCCGTGAGCAGGCTGGCAAACTCGGCATTGGGGGAGGTCAGGGCGAAGACCACCGTCCGTGCCGTGGGGGTGCTGATGGAGGCGGGCCCGACAAACGGGGACAGCACGCCGGCCTGCGGGGACTTGGTGGCCGGGTCCAGGATGTGCGCGATGCTGTAGGCCACGTCGGCGGAGGTGAAGGGCAGGCCGTTGTGCCAGCTGGCGTCGTCCCGCAGCGTGAACGTCCAGGTCATCGCGTCGGGCGTCTGCTCCCACGACGCCGCCAGGTCCGACAGGATCTCCCCGGTGGCGGAGAGCTTGACCAGCCGGTTGTACAGCGCACCCAGGTACTCATAGGCGGAGAGCGAGCTGGCCGGGTCGAGGGTCTCGGCCTTCGACGCCGGCGGCCGGGCGATGCGCAGGGTGCCGCCCGGGGCGGCCGCCGCCTGGCGCGGCGGGCCCATGGCGCCGGGGTTGGGGGCCAGCGCGCAGCCGCCCAGCAGGGCGGGGGCCAGCACGGCCGCCGCGGTGCCCAGCAGGAGGCTTCTTCGGGACAGCACCCGTCCGGGCAAGGCTTGCAATGATCCACCCATATGAGCGTCCACATCCTTCGCGTCTTTTGCTACTCCGAACGATCTAATTGTTGTAGTGTACGAATAACTTCTTCCGGACATCAATAGATGGGCGGAAGATTTCCTGGCCGGTTCGTCCATTCCGGCCCAATCGAAAGGTGGCGCCCGTGTGGCGATGGCTTCGCCGGCCTGATGTGCTCATGGTTTTGGCTTCCGCGCCCACCTATGTGGCCACCCGGGAAACCTTGAAGGTGCTCGACCCCCAATCGCTCACGCCGCTGCGCTTCCTGAGCTCCGCCGCCGTCGTCGGGCTCTACCTGCTGCTGCGGCGCCAGCGCCTGCGGCTGGGTGCCCGCGATGCGCCCCGGATGCTCGCCGCCGGCCTGCTGGGCTACGCCGCCTACGGGCTGCTGCTGAACCTGGGCCAGGAAACCGTCCCCGCCGGAACCACCAGCCTGCTGCTGAACCTCTCGCCCGTGTTCGCCTTCGCGCTGGGCTACGTGGTGCTGCGGGAGCGGACCACGCGCCGGGGCTATCTGGGCATGGCCGTGGCCGTGGCCGGCGTCGCGGTGGTCACGCTCGGCGACGGCGGGCCGGCCGGCTTCAATGCCGACGCCCTCTACATCCTGGCCGCGGCGCTGCTGCTCTCCGTCTTCCTGATTGTCCAGCAGCCGCTCTTCCGCCGGCTCGGTGCCGCGGAGGTGGTCTTCTGGGGCAGCCTGGCGGGCGGTCTCTGCACCCTGCCGACGGCGCACGCGCTGCCGCCCCTGGCCGGGCCGTCCGGCGCCGGGCCCGGCTTCTGGCTGGCCCTGGTGGTCCTGGTGGTGGTCAGCACCGCGCTGGCGTACGGCTTCTGGAACGTCTCCCTCGCCGCGACCAGCGTGGCGGCCGGCGGCTCGCTGCTGTTCGTGATCCCGGTGTTTTCACTGCTGCTGGGCTGGCTGCTCCTCGGCGAGGTGCCCAGCGTGCCCTCGATCGTGGGCGGCGCCATTGCGCTCGCCGGCGTGGTCCTGCTCAACCGGGCCGCCAAGGTCCACCCCCACCCCAGCGTCCTGGAGGCCGTCCCGTGAGCGATCAGCTGCACGTTGTTGAAGACCATGCCGCGCTTGCGCTCCCGCCCGGCGCCGGCGCGGAGCTGGCCCGGATCGCCGGCGCCGCCGCGGGGGAGCTCGGGGCCAGGCTGGTGACAGTCTCGCTGTGGCGCGGGGGCAGCCGGGACCTGGTGCGCGTGCATTCCTCCCTGCCGGAGGTCTACGCCGTGGGCGGGATCTCCCGCGTCCTGGGTGCGGAGTGGCTGCGGCGTTGTGTGGACAACCACGAGTCCTACCTGGCCGAGGACGAATCGGCCGTGAACTCCGATTCCTTTGAACACCACGGCGTCCTGGCGGCCCTGGAGCTGACGGCGGCCCTCAACGCCGTCGTCGTCCACCGGGGGCGCTTCCTGGGCTGCCTGAACCTGCTCGATGCCGCGGGACGCTATTCGGCGGCCAGCGTTGCCCGTGCCGAGGCCCATGCCGGCGCACTGGCGGCGGTGCTGCGGCGGATCCCCGAACCCCGGGATGTGCGGCCGCGGGGCCCCCTCACTATCTGAGACAGATTTCCACTGGCTCCCGGCGCTCGGTAGGATCCCTACCAAGACCGGGACTCTTTGGTGCCCGGGCATCGTTTAGACGCTATGTATCCAATGCCGCATACGAGCACCCCAGAAAAACCTGACCGTAAGGACTTCTGCGTCATGAGCTCCACTGTGCCAACGCCTGCTGCAGGCCTGCCTCCGGAGGCCAGCGCCGCCGCCGAGCTGGCCGCCTCCCTCGATGCCGAGCTGCGCCGCGATGTCCGCCGCGTCAGCACCCTGCTGGGCGAATCCCTGGTCCGCCAGCACGGCCCCGAACTGCTGGACATGGTGGAGCAGGTGCGCCTGCTCACCAAGGAGTCCAAGGAGGCCGCCCGCGGGGAGACCGGCACCGGGCCCTGGACCGCGCACGACGTCGCCGAGCAGGTCCGCGAACTGCTCGCCTCCCTGCCGCTGGAGCAGGCCACCGACCTGGTGCGCGCCTTTGCCTTCTACTTCCACCTGGCCAACGCCGCCGAACAGGTCAACCGCGTCCGCGGGCTGCGCACCCGCAAGGACTCCGAGGGCTGGCTGGCCAAGGCCGTCTCCGACATTGCCGAGCAGGCCGGCCCGCAGGTGCTCCAGGACGTGGTGAACGAGCTCGACGTGCGCCCCATCTTCACCGCGCACCCCACCGAGGCCTCGCGCCGCTCCGTGCTGGACAAGATCCGCAAGCTCTCCGACATCCTGGCCACCGACACCGAGGAGGGCTCCTCCGCCCGCCGCCGGCAGGACCGCGCGCTGGCCGAGATCATCGACCAGATGTGGCAGACCGACGAGCTGCGCCAGGTCCGGCCCACGCCGATGGACGAGGCCCGCAACGCGATCTACTACCTGAACACCATCCTCACCGACGCCATGCCCGGGATGCTCACCGAGCTGGCCGAGCTGCTGGGCGAACACGGCGTCACGCTGCCCTCCGGCACCGCGCCGCTGCGCTTTGGCTCCTGGATCGGTGGCGACCGCGACGGCAACCCGAACGTGACCCCGCAGGTCACCCGCGAGGTGCTGATCCTGCAGAACCAGAACGCCGTGAAGATCAGCATCGCCCTGGTGGATGAACTCATCTCCACGCTCTCCAACTCCTCCGCGCTGGCCGGTGCCGACGCCGAGCTGCTGGAATCCATCGACGTGGACCTGAAGAACCTGCCGGGCATCGAAAAGCGGGTGCTGGAGCTCAACGCCCAGGAACCGTACCGGCTGAAGCTGACCTGCATCAAGGCCAAGCTGCTCAACACCCGCAAGCGCGTGGCCGTGGACAGCTACCACGAGGACGGCCGCGACTACGCCACCACCGGCGAGCTCGTCGAGGACCTGGAGCTGCTGGAGCGTTCGCTGCGCAACAACTCCGCGGCCCTGGTGGCCGACGGCGCGCTGGCCTCGGTCCGCCGCGCGATCTCCTCCTACGGACTGCACCTGGCCACGCTGGACATCCGCGAGCACGCCGACTACCACCACGACGCCGTCGGGCAGCTGCTGGACCGCCTGGGCGAGCTGGAAATTCCCTATGCCGACCTCTCCCGCGAGGAGCGCCTGCGCGTGCTCAGCGGCGAGCTGGCCTCCCGCCGCCCGCTGTCCGGGCACCCGATCAAGCTCGACGGCGCCGCGAACGGCACCTACGACGTCTTCCGCGAGGTCCGCCGCGCCCTGCGCATCTACGGCCCCGACGTCATCGAGACGTACATCATTTCCATGACCCGCGGAGCCGACGACGTGCTGGCCCCGGCCGTGCTGGCCCGCGAGGCCGGACTGGTGTCCCTGCAGGGCGAGGAGCGCTACGCCAAGATCGGCTTCGCGCCGCTGCTGGAGACCGTGGACGAACTCCGCGCCTCCGCCGACATCGTGGACCAGCTGCTCTCGGACCCCACCTACCGCGAGCTGGTGCGCCTGCGCGGGGACGTGCAGGAAATCATGCTCGGCTACTCGGACTCCAACAAGGAATCCGGTGTGCTGACCTCCCAGTGGGAGATCCACAAGACCCAGCGCAAGCTGCGCGACGTCGCCGCCAAGCACGGCGTGAGCGTGCGGCTGTTCCACGGCCGCGGCGGCTCGGTGGGCCGCGGTGGCGGACCGACCTACGACGCCATCCTGGCGCAGCCGAACGGGGTGCTGGAAGGCGCCATCAAGTTCACCGAGCAGGGCGAGGTCATCTCGGACAAGTACTCGCTGCCCGAGCTGGCGCGCGAAAACCTTGAGCTGTCGCTGGCCGCGGTGATGCAGGGTTCGGCCCTGCACCGCACCCCGCGGCATTCCGCCAGCGAGCTGGAAACCTACGGCGCGGTCATGGAGACCATCTCCGACGCCGCCTTTGCCCGGTACCGTGCACTGATCGACCACGATGATCTGCCGGCGTACTTCCTGGCCTCCACCCCGGTGGAGCAGCTGGGCAGCCTGAACATCGGCTCCCGCCCGTCCAAGCGCCCCGACTCCGGCGCCGGCCTGGGCGGCCTGCGCGCCATCCCGTGGGTGTTTGGCTGGACCCAGTCCCGGCAGATCGTGCCCGGCTGGTTCGGCGTCGGCTCCGGCCTGAAGGCGGCCCGGGAGGCCGGGCACGACGGGGCCCTGGCGCAGATGCTGGAGAAGTGGAACTTCTTCAGCTCCGTGCTTTCCAACGTGGAGATGACGCTGGCCAAGACGGACATGGACATCGCCGCGCACTACGTGGCCACGCTGGTGCCGGCGGAGCTGCAGCACCTGTTCGCCGTGATCCGCGCGGAGTACGAGCTCACCGTGGCGGAGGTGCAGAAGCTCACCGGCGAGGCCGAGCTGCTGGACAACCAGCCCACGCTCAAGCGTGCGCTCTCGGTCCGCGACCAGTACCTGGACCCGATCTCCTACCTGCAGGTGGAGCTGCTGCGCCGCGTCCGCGAGAAGGACGCGACCATCGCCAATTCCGAGGGGGACGAGCGCCTGCAGCGCGCCATGCTGATCACCATCAACGGTGTGGCCGCCGGCCTGCGCAACACCGGCTAGATTTCCGACGACTAAAGGGCCCATGGTGCGTGCGCATCATGGGCCCTCTCGCGTTCCCGGGTCTCGGTCCCCACCGGTCTCGGTGATCGACCCAGGCCGTGCGCGGCCGCGTGGAGATCCGGCTTAGCCGTTGAACTCGGCGGGGTGCGGGCCGGTGCGGCCGTCGCGCTCCAGGGCGTCGACGGCGTCGAGCTCCGCGTCCGTGAGCTCGAAGCCCAGGATGTCCAGATTCTGCCGGATCCGGGCCGGTGCGACGGACTTCGGGATGATGATGGGGCCCTGCTGCAGGTGCCAGCGCAGGATCACCTGGGCCGGCGTGACATCGTGGGCCGCGGCGATCGCCCGCACCGTCTCCTCGCCCAGCACAGCGCCCTGCGCCAGCGGGCTCCAGGCCTCCGTGGCAATGCCGTGGGCCGCATTGAAGGCCTCAACACCACGCTGCTGCAGCGCCGGGTGCAGTTCGATCTGGTTGACGGCCGGCACCACTGTGCCCGCATCTAGGATCGGCTGCAGGTGCTCGGGCAGGAAGTTGGAGACGCCGATGGCCCGCACCCGGCCGTCCGCGTGGAGCGTCTCCAGTGCGCGCCAGGACTCGAGGTACTTGTTCTGCGCCGGGGCCGGCCAGTGGATCAGGTAGAGGTCAAGATAGTCCAGGCCCAGCGTGGCCAGGCTGGCATCGAAGGCCGCCAGCGTTTCCTCGTAGCCCTGGTCCGCGTTCCACAGCTTGGAGGTGATGAACAGGTCCTCCCGGGCGATGCCGGATTCCGCAATGGCCCGCCCCGTCCCCGCCTCGTTGCCGTAGATCGCTGCCGTGTCGATGCTGCGGTAGCCGGCGTCGAGCGCCGCGGCGACGGCGGCCGTGGTCTCCTCGTCGGGGACCTGGAAGACGCCAAAGTCGATCTGCGGCATGGCGACGCCGTTGTTCAAGGTGATGGTGGGAATGCCGGTCATGGCTGCTCCTTGTAAGAGGGGATTGAAAGGTTGGTCAGCGGACCGCTGCGACGGCCTCGGGAGTGGACCCGACGGCGGCAGGTGCCGCGTCCGCCGTCGTCGGCAGTTTCCTGGCCCGGGCGGCGGCGACGGCCATCACGGCCAGCCCCAGGACGGTGATGCCGGCGCCGGCCCAGATGGGGGAGGTGTAGCCCAGGCCCGCGGAGATGGTGAGGCCTCCCAGCCACGCGCCCAGGGCGTTGCCGACGTTGAAGGCGCCGATGTTGGCGCCCGACGCCAGGGTTGGGGCCGAGGAGGCGTACTTCATCACGCGCATCTGCAGCCCGGGCACGGTGGCGAAACCGAAGCCGCCCATCAGCAGCAACGAGGCGATGGTCAGGATCTGGTTCTGCGCCGTCAGGGCGAAGGCGACCAGCACCACGCTCAACACGGCCAGGACAATGAGCAAGGTGGCGTCGACGTTGCGGTCGGCCGCCTTGCCGCCGATGGTGTTGCCGATGAACAGTCCGACGCCGAAGAGGACCAGCAGCCACGGCACGGCCCCGGCGGAGAAGCCGCTGACGTCGGTGAGCGTGTAGGCGATGTAGGTGAAGGCGCCGAACATGCCGCCGTAGCCCAGGACGGTGACGGCAATGGACAGCCACACCTGGCTGGATTTGAAGGCGCGCAGCTCACCGCGCAGGCCCTGGGGGCCCGCGGCGCCGTGCCCCGTGGCGGGCACCAGCGCCAGGACGCCAATGAGTGCCACGACGCCGACGGCGGTGATGGCCCAGAAGGTGGAGCGCCATCCTGCGGCCTGGCCCAGCAGGGTGCCGAAGGGGACGCCCAGGACGTTGGCGGCGGTCAGCCCGGTGAACATGATGGCGATGGCCGCGCCCTTCTTCTCCGGTGCCACCATGTCGGCGGCCACCACGGAGCCGATGCCAAAGAATGCACCATGGCACAGGGCGGCGATGACGCGGCCGACCATCATCAGCGGGTAGTCCGGCGCCACGGCGCAGAGCAGGTTGCCGATGATGAACAGGACCAGCAGTCCGGCGAGGACGGGTTTGCGCGGCAGCCGGGTGACGGCAGCGGTGACAAGCAGCGCGCCGACGACGACGGCCAGGGCGTAGCCGGAGATCAGCGCGCCGGCCGTGGCCTCGCTGACATTGAACGCCGCGGCCACCTCGGGCATGAGGCCCATGATGATGAACTCGGTCAGGCCGATGCCGAAGCCGCCGAGTGCGAGGGCTATGAGGCCAATGGGCATGGGATTACTCCTTGGAAACTGTACCGAAGCAGGTAGGGTGCGTAAGCTAGTAGTTGCAGGCGCGTTATTTATTGTTGCACACGCAACTATAGAGCGCAAGCAACTAATTATTTGGCGTGCCTTCTTGGGGCACGGTGCAGCGAAAGGGGCCCCTGATGGGCATCAAGGACGACGCGGTGGAAATCCGGGCCAAGGGCTGGCGGACGCTGGCCGCCCTGCACGGCCTGATCGAGACCGAACTTGAGCGCTCGCTGCAGTCCAGCGCGAAGCTGTCAGTGGTGGAGTTCACGGTGCTCGATGCCCTGAGCCGGCAGGACGGCTGGCACATGCGCATGCAGCAGCTGGCCCGCGCCACGGCCCTGAGCCCCAGTGCCACCACGCGGCTGGTGAACCGGCTGGAGGATCGCGGACTGCTGATCCGCATCCTCTGCGCGGACGACCGCCGCGGGATCTACACCGAACTCACGGCGGCCGGCGTCGAACTGCTGGAGGGTGCCCGTCCGGTCCACGACGAGACGCTGGAACGGGCGCTGGCCCAGGCCGTGGAGGTCCCCGAACTGGCGGCGCTGGTGCGGGCCCTGCCGCAGCTGCACACCTCGCCAATGGGCTGAGCGGATGCCCTCATTCCGCGCCCAGCTGCAGATCATGGGCCTGCGCCCGGGCAACGCCCCGGAGGCCGTGATGGACGCCGCCGTGGCCGCCGTCGGATCCATCCATGTGGTGGAGGCCAACCAGCTTGACCTGGTGGCCGGCATTCCGCGCATCACCGTGCGCTTCATGGTGGAAGCCAGCGAGTACGGGGCCGAGAACCGCCAGGCGCTCCATGCCGGTGCCGGCATGCGCGAGGAGGTCGACGCCGTCGCCGTGGCGGGCCGGCTCAGCGTGCTGCGCCGCAACCGCGGCAAATGGATGCCGCTGGGCTGAGCGGCCCGGTCCGGCGCTGCGGATCCGGTCATCCGCCGCCGGTCTACTGGGCGCGGATGACTGAACCTGTGGCGTTTAGCCCGGGAAGCCGCCGAGCTTGAGCGCCGAGTCGTAGCGGACGGGGCGGTGGGTCAGGGGATCGGTGAATTCGATGCTCTTGGCCAGCAGCTGCAGCGGCTTGGTGTAGTCGTCCGGCGCCTGCTCGTGCAGCACGGGGTAGAAGGGATCGTTCATGATCCCGATGCCCTGCGCGGCCAGGTGCACGCGCAGCTGGTGCGTCTTGCCGGTGTGCGGGGAAAGCTTGTAAAGCCCGACGGCGCCGTCGGGGCCCATGGCGGTGTCCTCCAGCTCGATCAGGGTCTCGGCGTTGGGCTCGCCCTCCACCTCCTGGGCCAGAAGGTAGGTGCGGGACTTGACCATCCGGCTGCGCACGGTCAGCGGGAACTCCAGGTCCTCGCGCACGCCGGCCACCGCCTCATAGGTCTTCTGGACCTGGCGCTTCTCAAAGAGCAGCTGGTAGTCGCCGCGGGTTTCCGGGTTGGCGGAAAACAGCAGCACGCCGGCCGTCATGCGGTCCAGGCGGTGGATCGGCACCAGGTCCGGCAGGTCCAGCAGCACCCGCAGGCGGACCAAGGCCGATTCCTGGACGTACATGCCGCCGGGGGTGGTGGGCAGGAAGTGCGGCTTGTCGACCACCACCAGATCATCGTCCTGGTGCAGCACGCTCAGCTCCACCGGGAGCCGGTCCTCCACGGGCAGTTCGCGGTAGTACCAAATGAAGGTGTGCTCGTTCAGCGGGGTCTTGGGAGTGACCACATCCCCGCCGAGTGCCTTGACCTCGCCGCGGACAAACCGGTCGATGATGCCGTCCCGATCAACGTGGTTGAACCGGTCCAAAACATAGGCCATGGCGGTGTCCCACGGGCCCTCGTCCGGCATGCGCATCCGGGTGGCGTTGACTCCGTTGCGCACGGGGAGGGGAGATTTCATCACCTATCAAGCGTACCGGTGGGCTCAACCAGCGGAATCCCCGTTGGTTGGGCTTGCCGAAACCTGGTGGGGTGGGCCGGGTCTCGCTCCCCAGCCGGTCCCCGGCCTCGCAAGCTCGGTCGGGGACCCCTGCGGCTGTGGGCCCAGGCTCGACCAGCGGTGCGGGAGGTCTCGGCGGGCCCGCTGGACGAGCCCGCCGAGACCACCGGACGTCTAGCCCACGCGGTCGAGCATGGACTGGATCTTGCCGTCCACGAACGTCCCCAGCACGGCGCTGGCGGCCAGTTCGTCCGGGGCGGCGGTCAGCGGATCCAGCTCAAAGACAGTGAAGTCGGCGCGCATGCCCACCGTGATGGACCCCGACACGTCCCATTGGCCGGCGGCGCGCGCGGCATGGGAGGTGTACCCCTGCAGCGCCGTGAGCGCCTGGCCGGGGGCGATGGGTGCCTGGTCCGGGTGTCCGGAGCGGCGGCGCAATTGGGCGTCCGCCAGGATCGGCAGCGGCTCGAAGGGGGCGATGGGCCAGTCCGAGCCAAGCCCCAGCACCACGCCGGCATCGCGCAGGTCCCGGCCGCGCCAGGCCCGGTTGGCACGCTCGGTGCCCAGCCGGGTGGACCAGTTGTCGCTGTGGTCAGCGCGCGAGTAGTGCGTGCAGTGGGTCGGCTGCATGCTGGCCGCCACACCCAGCCGTTTGAACCGCTCGACGAGGGCATCCGGCACCGTCTCGATGTGCTCGATCCGGTGGACGGCGGTGCCGGAGCCCGCGGGCAGGGACTCCAGCGCATCCAGCACATGGGCCACGCCCGCATCGCCGATGGCATGGGTGGCGGTGGGGATGCCGCGGGCGGCGAAGTAGTGCACCGCCGCGGTGTATTCCGCCGGGCGCGGCCAAAACGCGGACGTTGACGCGCCATACGCGTCAGGCCGGTGCAGCCAGGCGGTGCCGTTGTCGATGGTCCCATCCACGAACAGCTTGATGGCATCCACCGACCACCGCCTCCCGGCAAGGCGCGTCTGCTGCGCCAGCCGCTCCCACTCGGCCTCGCCGCTGCCGGGCATGCACCACGGGGCGCAGCGCAGCCGCAGCGGCAGCGCGCCGTCGTCCTCCAATGCCTGGTAGAGCTCCAGCGAGCCGTCGCTGAGGTCCATGACGTGGCCGCCGGTCAGGCCGGCGGCGGCAAAGCGCGCCAGCAGCGCCGCCAGCCGGCCCTTGCGGTCGGCCAGTGGTTCCTTGGGCATGACCCGCTGCACCAGCTCTATGGCCGCTGCCTCCAGCAGCAGCCCCGTGGGCACGCCGCCGTCGTCGCAGACCACCTCGGCCGTCTGGTCGAAGGCGCGCGGGCCGGTGATGCCCGCCAGTTCCAGGGCCTTGGCGCTGGCCAGTGCGCAGTGCCCGTCGAAGAGCCGGACCAGGGCCGGGCGGCCGCCGACGGCGTCGTCGATCGCGTTCCGGTGCACCGCAGCGGTGCCGAACACATTGGGGTCCAGGCCCCACGCGCGTAGCCAGCCGTCCGCCCCGGAGGCCTGCGCCCGCAGGAGGGCGCGCACCTCGGCCAGCGACCCGGCCCCGGAGAGGTCGCAGCCGGCGGTCAGTTCCAGGCCGAAGACCGGGTGGATGTGGCAGTCCACCAGCCCCGGGGTGAGGGTGGCGGCACCGAGGTCGAGCACCTGCGTGGCCGGCCCGCGCCAGCCGGCGGCGTCGGCGCGGCTGCCCACGGCGGCCACCAGGCCGTCCCGGACCGCCACGGCCTGGATCGGTGCCGGGCCGCCGTCGAGCGTGTGGATGGTCTCGGCGAGGAGGATGAGGTCAGTCGTCATGGGATTCAAAGCTTCCAATCTTGGCAAAAACGTGCGGACGGGCGGTGCGCAGCCGGCGGGCGATGAGCAGGCCGGCAGCAAAGACGGCGGGGGCCACCAGCAGCAGGATGGCGTTGGTCAGGGCGTCGGCGAAGGTCAGCAGCTCGATGTTGATCCCGATCAGCGCGACCACCCCGAAGAGCAGCACAGCGGAGACCATGCTCAGCGGCACGAGCAGCTTGTGGGTGATGGCCGCGGGGTTCCGGCGCAGGTAGATGAATGCTGCCACCGAGACCAGGCCCTGCAGCCCCCCGATCCCGAAGATTCCGGGCGTGTTCACCCAGATCAGCAGCTGCTTGTAGGGATCGGCGCCCAGCACGGCGCAGATGATAATGACGACGGCGGCCAGTGCCGTCTGCAGCTGCCCGGCCAGGTGCGGGGACTTGTACTTCGGGTGGGTTCTGCCCAGGAATGCTGGCAGGACGCCGTCGCGGGCCAGCATGTAGACGTAGCGGTTGATCGCATTGTGGAAGGCGAGCTGGGAGGCGTAGACGCTGGTCACGATCAGCACGTACATCACCACCTCGGCCCACGGGCCAACATAGTGGCTGATGGTCTCGAAGAACATCCCGCCGGCCAGCTGCCCCGCGGCCTCGACGACGTCGACGTCGCCGTAGGCCTGCACCACCGTCCAGACGATGAAGGCGTAGAAGACGGACATGAAGCCGACGGCGATGAACGTGGCCCGGGGCACGGACTTGTCGGGGTCGCGGGCCTCGCGCCGGTACAGCAGGGTGGATTCGAAGCCCATGAAGGCCGCAAAGCAGATGCCGAGGATGGCCAGCACGCCGGGGTTGAAGGCGTGCTCGGGGGCGAAGGAGGAGGTGCTGATGCCGTGGGCGCCGCCGCGGGCCAGGATGCCGGCACCCATGATGGCTAGGATGGCCGTCTCGGCGACCAGCAGCACGCCCAGGACCTTGGCCCCGACGTCGATCCCGCGGTAGCCCAGGAACCAGACGGCGGCGACGGCGGCCAGCGCCACCACCGGCCAAGGCACATCCACGCCGAAGAGCACCTGGAGCATGGCCTGGGTCTGCACGGCGAAGAGCCCGTAGACGCCGATCTGCAGGCAGTTGTAGGAGACGATCGCCAGGATGGCCGAGGCCAGGCCCACCGTCTTGCCCATGGCAAGGGTGATGTAGGTGTAGAAGCCGCCGGCGGCCTTGACGTGGCGGGTCATGGCCATGAACCCGACGGCAAAGAGCATCAGGACGGCGCCGGCGATCAGGTAGCCCATGGGGGCGCCGATGCCGCCGATGGAGATCGCCACGGGGGCGACGCCGGCCATGACGGTCAGCGGTGCGGCGGCGGAGATGATGAGGAAGGCGATCCGCCGGTGCCGAGGGCATTGCGCTTGAGGCCATCCTCCGCGTCCGCGGACGGCGGGCGTGTTTCGATGTCTGACATGGGTGGAACCTTAGGGAGGGGAGTCGTGGGCCTAGTTAACCGAAAGGCTTTCGATTGGTATGGGGTCCTGTGACCCGCGGCACAATACCTTGCGGGAAATTTCTGGCTAGGGGTCGAACCCGATCCGGTCCGGCACACGCAGCAGGCGCCCACCCCAAAGGGGTGGGCGCCTGCTCTATCGCACCGCCACGCCGGCAGCTGTCGTGCCGCCTATTGGATCAAGGCTAGGCGGCGGGGGTGCTGATCTTTTCCCCTGCCGGGCTGATGACCCACCAGATCTTGTTGAAGCCCTGGCCCTTAACATCGCCGGGGGTGGCGTCGTCGGCGAACAGGTACAGGGGCATTCCGTTGAGTGTGACCTGCTTGGTCCCGGTGTCTGTCGTGATGACACCGATCTTTCCACTCACGCCCTCTACCACCGGTGTGCCGGAACCGGCGGTCACCGCGGGCCAAATCGTCTGGCAGGCCCCTGTGCAGGCGCTTTTTCCGGAGTCTTTGACGTCCTTGTCGAAAACGTAGACGGACATCCCCTTGCCGTTGACGACGATGTTCCCGGGCACTGTCGTGGCGGTGGCCAGATCCGCCGGGGCGGCACTGGCAGCGGGCGCCGAATTGGCGCCGGCAGCGGCCGGGGCTGACATTGTTCCGCTGGATGTTGTTGCTGAGGTGCCGCAGCCGGTCAGGGCCAGAACGGTAAGGGACAGCACCGCCATGGCAGTGCTCAATCGCTTAGTCATGAAATATGGCTCCTCTACTAAAACAAAGACACCGGGTTATTGCCAGCGGGTCGTTGCGGTGGGTTGGCACGGCGCGGGTACGCCGCTGTGCGCTAAGACGCCGAGAATGGTGGGGATGGTTCAACTGGTGCCATGAATTTTGTCGACTGAACCTTTCGGGACCATCCGGCGTCTTACCGGGTAGCTCTGCTCCACGATGGGGGCTGTTCCATGATGAGGTCAGGGGTGTCCATGCCATTGGATGATGAGATAGTCGCAGAGATCTACAGGGACCATGCGCCGGTGCTTCGGCGCTTTGTCATGGGAATAGCATCAAGCCCGGACCAGGCCGAAGACGTCGTGCAGGAAACCATTCTGCGCATCTGGCAACAGGCTCCCAGGATCACCACCAGCACGCGCAGTTACCTTTTCCGGACGGCCAGAAACATCGTCATCGATAATTTCCGGCGACAGCAGCGCCGGCCGCAACAAACACAGACTGAGGACCTGGAGCAGATGGCGGTTACCGTTGAGCATGTGGATGGGTTGCTGACGAAGGTTCTGATGGAGGAAGCCCTGGGCCGGCTCAGTGCCGAGCACCGCGATGTTGTGATCGCCCTGCATTACCGCCGCCTGACCGCGGTCCAGGCCGCCGGAGAGCTCAACATCCCGGCAGGAACTGTCAAGTCGAGGGCCTTCTACGCGCTCAAGGCCCTCCGGGCCGTTCTGGATGAGATGGGAGCGAAACCGTGACCGCAGACCCGGCAGACCACGCGGCCCTGCACCACCTCGTGGGAGCCTACATTCTCGGCGGCCTGGAGCCGCGGGAGCTGGCGCTGTTCGAACTGCATCTGGCACTGTGCCCCCGCTGCGTGGGCGAGTTGGAATCATTGGAAAGCCTGTCCGGATTCCTTGATGCCGTGCCGGCGGAGGCAGCCATTGCCTCGCGAAGCACACCGGCCGGCCTGGCCTCCCAGGCCCAGGGTGGCTCCACGGAACAGGCGGATTCCCCGGACCGGGCCGGGCAGGCCAGCATGGGGACGCTCATGGAAAAGCTGGCCGCCCGTCGCCGTCGGGCCCGGTGGCGCGCTGCGGCACTGGTTTCCGGTGTCGCCGCGGCATTCCTGGCCATCGGCCTAGTGGCCGGGCCGTCTGTCACCGCGCACCCGAAGCCTGAGGAAAGTTTCACCACCAGCACCGCCTCCGGACCCCAGGTGCAGCTGGGTCTGGTGAAGAAGGCCTGGGGGACCGAGCTGGCACTGGACGGGCACAGCCTGCCTGCCCGGGGGATCCTCTCCCTCTGGGTCAAGGACAAGTCCGGCAGCTACGACCGGGCGGCCAGCTGGAGCGCCACAGCCCAGGGCCAGGCCAAGGTCACCGGGGCAACGCCGGTCAGCATCGAGGACGTGGCAAGCATCGAAATCCGCGACGCCGCCGGACGGAAAATCGCCGTCCTCTCCAGAGCCATCGGAAGCTAGGAGATTGCTCCGACGGGCCATGGCCGGCACCGGCGGCCGGTGGCACCTATCGGCGCAATCTCCTAGTGTCGTACCTAGCCGCTGATTGGAGACACCCCATGGCCCGCCCGCTCGTTCCGCTGATATCCGTCGATGCACTCGTCAGGGCTGCCCTTGACCTGGTCGACGAGAGCGGCGATTTCAGCCTGCCCAAGCTGGCGCGCCGGATCGGCGTCAGCCAGTCTTCGATCTACAGCCATGTCAGCGGCCGGGAGGAGATCCTGGAGCTGATGCGCGGGCGGATCATCGCCGAGAAGGCCCGGCCGCCGATGGACGGACAGGGGTGGGATGCCGTGCTGCGGACTTTGATCCGTGCCTACCGCGATGCCTTTGCCCGGCATCCCCGGCTGGTGCCGCTGCTGGTGCTGCAAACCGTGCAGGACACCGACGTCATCGGCATGTACGAGGAACTGGCGCTGGCCTTGAGGAGGCCGGATTCCGCGGCAAGGACGTGGTCTCGGCCCTGTCCACCATCGACAGCTTTGCCCTCGGCGCCGCCCTGGACCTGGCCGCCCCGGAGGTGGTGTGGGCACCGCCGTCGGACGGGTTCCCCACGCTCAAACGCGCGCTCGGCCATGCAGGCCCGGCGCAGCAGCGCGGCGAGGACGCCTTCAACTTTGGGCTCGAGATCCTGATCGCGGGGCTGCGCTCGCGCCTGCAGGCCTGAACCGTTCGAAACCCTCCGCGAACAAGCAGTTGGGGACAGTCCCGGGCAACAACACTGTCCCCAAGTGCTGGTTCGACAAATGGTTTGGGGGTTGTCCGGGTAGGGTCCGCAGCGGGTCAGAGGAGGGGCTGGCAGCTGGGGCAGAAGTAGAGGTCCCGGGGCTGCCGGGCCGGAAACGCCGGATTCGCCTGGGTGCCGTGGCGGATGATCGACCCGCAGCGCTTGCAGGGCTTGCCGGCCAGGCCGTAGACCCACGCCGCGGCATCGCCCGTCGCCGGCCCGCCCGTGGTGGAGCGCTGGGGCCTGTCCTTGTTGGCCTCCAGCAGCCGCTTCGCCAGGTCCACCAGCCGCGGCAGGTCCGGCACCTGGCCGGTGGGCGTGTCCGGGTGGACGCGGGCCAGGAAGCAGAGCTCGTTGCGGTAGATGTTGCCGACCCCGGCCAGGTTCCGCTGGTCCAGCAGGGCCAGCCCCACGGGCCGCTCCTGCGCCGCCAGCAGCCGGCGCAGCGCCTCGGCAGCATCCCAGTCCGGGCCCAGCAGGTCAGGACCCAGATGCCCGACGGCGTCCGCCAGCCCACTCTCCGGCAGCACCTCCAGCAGTCCCAGCGAGAAGCCCACGGCGGTGCCCACCGCCGTGGACAGCACGGCCCGGGCCGTGTGGGCCGGCCGGCGCCAGCGCACGGGCCGGCCGCCGCGCGAGACGGGCGGGTACACCTCCCAGATCCCTTCCACGGACAGGTGCGAATGGACCACCTGCCCGGCGACAAAGACCAGCAGGTGCTTGCCCCGGGACTCCACGCGGTCCACTGTGCTGCCGGTGAAGTCGACGGTGGCGAAGGCCGGAACGCGCAGATCGCAGCCCGTCAGCACCCGTCCGGCCAGGGCTCCGCGCAGCAGCTTGGCCTGCCGCCAGACGGTGTCGCCCTCAGGCACGGATCCGCAATCCGCGCGGGGTGGTGTAGGCGCCGGCCTCCACCAGGGCCCGGGCCAGCGGGGTGCCCAGGATGTCTGCGCCGTTGACCTTCTCGATGGCCAGCTTGTCCACGGCACCGCGCTGCACCACCGACACCAGGGCGCGGGCGGCCAGCGCCACGCCGTCGTCATCCGCGGTGAAGGCGAGCAGCGTCTTGCCGCCGCGCTCCACGTACAGCGCCAGGGCGCCGTCGACCAGCACCACCAGCGCACCCGCCTTGCGGCCGGGCCGGTGCCCGACGTCGAGCGCCGGCCAGGCGAGGGCGGCGCCGTAGGGGTTGGCCGGGTCCGTGGCCGCCAGCGCCAGTGCCTGCGGCGGTGCCGGGTTGAGCGCGGCGTCCTCGCTGAAGGAGCGCAGCCGGTCCACCGTGGCGGGCACGGCAAACTGGGCCGCACCCAGATGCTCGATGAAGTAGCCGCGGCGGCACTTGCCGCCCTCCTCCAGCCGGGCCAGCACCTTGTACATGAGCCCGAACCCGCCGGGGATGCCCTCGCTCATGACGGAGCCGCGGGTGATCACGCCGTACCTGTCCAGCAGGAGCTCTGCCAGCGCATGGGTGCGCAGCGTGGTGTGCTCCTCCGGCGCCGGCAGCAGGCTCCAGCGCCCGGCCCCCAGCGGCGGTGCGCCGCGGGGTGCGCCGCCGGCCAGTCCCGGGGCGCGGCCCAGCCGGCCATAGCGTCCGGCCGGGCGCAGCCTTGGTGCGCTGGGGCGCTGGCGGTGCGCGGTGTGTCCGCCCGCAATCAGGGAGCGGACGGGGGCAAAGGTGTCGTTGCTGATCCGGCCGGCCCAGAGCAGCTCCCAGAGGGCCGCCGTGAGCTCGTCGTCGGAGGGCAGCGCAGTGCCGGTGGGGTCCGCCGCCAGCTCGCGCAGCTGGTGGAAGAAGTACGCGCCGCCGCCGTTGAGCTGGGCCAACAGCCGGCCCTGCAATTCGGTGGGTTCAAAGCCCGGCACGGGAGTCAGCGTTAGCGGGGCCGACTCGGCCACGTGCAGGGACAGCCAGCCGTCGTTTCCGGGCAGCGAGCCGTTTCCGGAGAACAGGATCTCCCCGCCCGCCGTGAGCTCATCCAGCATGGCCGGTCGGTAGTCGGCCACGCGCGAGGCCAGCACCAGCGGCTCCCACGCGGAGGCGGGGATCGGCACGCCGGCCAGCTGGTCCACCACGGTGAGCAGCCCGTCCAGGCCGCGCAGCGCCGCCGTGCCCCGCGCGGCCGGGCCGCCGGCGGCAGTGACGTGCTGCCAGGCGGGCAGGAAGCGGCCGAACGTCGCCGGGTCCACCGGCTCCACCTCGGCCCGCAGCGCGGCCAGCGAGCGGCGGCGCAGCCTGCGCAGCACCTCGACATCGCACCACTCGCTCTGGGACTTCAGCGCACCGGCCGGTGGGCCGGTGGGGGAGCCGGTGGATGGGCCCACGCCGGCGAGGGCCCCCAGCTGAGCTTGCGAAGCCGGGAAGCCGGCGGGCAAAAACTCGCCCTCCGAAATCCGCCCATCCGCGGCCAGCCGGGCCAGCCCGCTGACGACGACGGCGGCACCGAGTCCCAGCCGGACGGCGGCCTCTGCCGCGGTGAAGGGTCCATGGGTGCGGGCATAGCGGCCCAATAGGTCGCCCAGCGGATCGGCGACGGGCTCGATAAAGGCCAGCGGGATGCCCATGGGCAGCGGGATGCCCAGGGCATCGCGCAGCCGGGCGGCATCCTCCACCGCGGCAAAGCGCTCCTCCCCGGCCATGTTCACCCGCAGGGCCCGGTTGGTCCGCACCAGCGCTTGAAGGTGCCCGGACGCCAGGTCGGCGTGGGCAGCCAGGGTGGCTCCGCCGTCGTCGTGCCCCCGAACATCGGTGCCGGGCCCGTCGCCCACACCGGCGCCGCGCTCCAGCCGGGCAGCCACCTCCGCCACCGTCAGCGGGCCGAGCAGGCGCAGCAGGTCCGCCACGCCCTCCAGTCCGCGTGCCAGCCGGTCCGGGGCCAGCCGCTGCAGCTCCGCCTCGGTCGCGGCGATGACCTTGGGGTCCAGGAGTTCGCGCAGCTCGGCCCGGCCCAGCAGTTCGTTGAGCAGCGATGGATCCAGCGACAGTGCCGCCGCGCGGCGCTCGGCCAGCGGGGAATCGCCCTCGTAGAGGAAGGAGGCCACGTAGCCAAAGAGCAGCGAGCGGGCAAAGGGCGAGGGCTGCGCTGTGGTGGTCTCGACCACGCGCAGCTCGCGCCGCTCGATGGACGCGGCGATCTCCTTCAGCGCCGGGAGGTCGTAGACGTCCTGCAGGCATTCGCGGACCGTCTCCAGCACGATCGGGAAGGATGGATATTTCCGCGCCACGTCCAGCAGCTGCGCCGAGCGTTGGCGCTGCTGCCACAGCGGGGAACGCTTGCCCGGATTCTGCCGCGGCAACAGCAGGGCGCGGGCCGCACATTCACGGAACCGGCTGGCAAAGAGGGCCGAACCGCCCACCTCCGCGGTGACGATGCCGTCCAGCTCGGCCGGATCGAAGAGGAACAGGTCAGCGCCCGGCGGCTCGTCGTCCATCATGGGCACGCGCAGCACAATGCCGTCGTCGGAGGCCATGGCCGAGCCGTCCATGCCGTACCGCTCGTGCAGCCGCGCCGCCACGGCCAGCGCCCACGGCGCATGGACGGGCATGCCGAAGGGGCTGTGCAGGACCACGCGCCAATCGCCCAGCTCGTCGTGGAAGCGCTCCACCAGGAGCACTTTGTCGCTGGGCACGACGGCGGTGGCCTCCTGCTGCTCCGACAGGTAGCTGAGCAGGTTGTTGGCGGCCCAGGCATCCAATCCGGTGGCCTCGCAGCGTTGGAGCGCGGCCTCGCGCGGGGCGGCGCTGAGTTCCCGGGTGAAGGCACCCACGGCCCGGCCCAGCTCCACGGGCCGGCCGAGGGAATCGCCCTTCCAGAACGGCAGCTTGCCCGGCTGGCCAAAGGCGGGGGAGACCAGCACCCGGTCGTGCGTGATGTCCTCGATCCGCCAGCTGGTGGCGCCCAGGGCGAAAACGTCCCCCACCCGTGACTCGTAGACCATTTCCTCGTCCAGCTCGCCCACGCGCCGGCCGCCCTGCCGCCCGGTGGTCGGAGCACCCTCCGTCTCGGTGCCGATGATGTAGACGCCAAAAAGGCCGCGGTCCGGGATGGTGCCGCCGGAGGTGACGGCCAGCCGCTGGGCCCCGGGCCGGCCGGTGAGCGTGCCGGCGACACGGTCCCAGATGATGCGCGGGCGCAGCTCGGCAAACTCGTCCGAGGGGTAGCGCCCGGCGAGCAGGTCCAGGGTGGCGTCAAAGGCGGAGCGGGGGAGCGCGGCGAAGGGGGCGCTGCGCCGCACGGTGTCGAACCATTCCTCGACGTCGATGCTGCCCAGCGCCGCCGCGGCCACCGTCTGCTGGGCCAGGATGTCCAGCGGGTTGGCGGGGATGTACAGCGGCTCGATCTGCCCGGCCAGCATCCGTTCCACTGTGACAGCCGAATGCAGCAGGTCTGCCCGATGCTTGGGGAACAGCACGCCCTGGGAGACTTCGCCCACCTGGTGCCCGGCGCGGCCCACGCGCTGGAGGCCGCTGGCCACCGACGGCGGGGATTCCACCTGGACCACCAGGTCCACGGCCCCCATGTCGATGCCCAGTTCCAGGGACGACGTCGCCACCACGCAGCGCAGCCGGCCGGACTTGAGGTCGTCCTCGATCAGGGCGCGCTGTTCCTTGGAAACGGAACCGTGGTGGGCCTTGGCCAGCACCAGCTCCGCGCCGGCGGTGGACCCGGCCTGGGCCATCATCTGGGCAGGCAGCCGGGCGGGAGCGGGACCTCCGCCAGCCCTGGCGCCGGCAGCATTGGGACCGGAGGTGCCGGACGGGCCGCCACTGGCGCCGTCGCCACCCTCCGGGTTCCCGTCTCCGGCGGCCAGGGTCAGCCGCCCGGTGTAGATCTCGTTCAGCCGGCCGGTCAGCCGCTCGGCCAACCGGCGGGAGTTGGCGAAGACAATGGTGGAATTGTTGGCCAGCACGTGGTCGACAATCTTCTCCTCCACATGCGGCCAGATGGAGGCATTGGGGGCCAGCCCGGAGGCCGGGCCGAGGTCGTGCGCGGAAGCCTGGGCGGGCAGCTCCGTCATGTCCTCCACCGGCACCGTGACGGTCAGGTTCCAATTCTTGGTGCTGGCCGGGGCCACAATGGCAACAGGCGCGGACCCGGCCAGGAACCGGGCCACCGTCTCCCGCGGCTCCACGGTGGCGGACAGCCCGATCCGCTGCGCCGGACGCTCCAGCAGGGCATCGAGCCGCTCCAGCGAGACGGCCAGGTGCGCGCCGCGCTTGGTGCCCGCCACGGCATGGACCTCGTCCACAATCACCGTGTGCACGCCCGCCAGGGTCTCGCGCGCCTTGGAGGTCAGCATCAGGAACAGCGATTCCGGCGTCGTGATCAGGATGTCCGGCGGGTGGCTGAGCAGCCGCCGGCGCTCGCCGGCCGGGGTGTCACCGGACCGCACGCCCACGCTGATATGCGGCGCCGGCAGACCCATGCCCTTGGCCGTCTGGGTGATGCCGATCAGCGGGGCGCGCAGGTTCCGTTCCACGTCCACGCCCAAGGCCTTCAGCGGCGAAATGTAGAGCACCCGGGTGCCGCCGTCGGCAACGCCGCCGGGCCCGGTGGTGGCGTCCGACGGCGCCTGGCCGGGCTCCGCGGCGATCAGCCGGTCCAGCGCCCAGAGGAAGGCGGCCAGCGTCTTGCCGGACCCCGTGGGGGCCACCACCAGCGAGTGCGATCCGGCGGAAATCGCCGCCCAGGCACCGGCCTGCGCGGGGGTGGGGGAGGCGAAGGCGCCAGTGAACCAGGCCCGGGTGGGCGCGGTGAACTGGGCCATCGGGGAGGACCCGACGGCGGGGCCGGACGGGGCTTGCCGGCCCGCGGTTTTCTTTGGCGGCACGGCTCCATCATGCCGCAACGGTGTGACATTTGCCCGCGTCCGGTGTGCCCGGAACATGGCCCCGCGCATTCGTTGTAATCTGGCGGTACAAATGGCAATGCTGCCTTTGCCGTTTCCCGTACGCACCGTGCGGAATTTTTGCGCGGCAAGGTGCACACAGCGGAGATGGAGGGGCCGTGGTCTCGCGGCATGTGGGGAACAACTGGTTCCCCATGCTCGGTCTGTCCCTAGTGTTCCTTCTGGGCGCGGCCGTTGAACTGGTCGGCAACAGCACCTACGGCGCAGCACCGCGGTACTTTGTCTTCGCGTCCCTGGCGTGGGGCGCAGGATCGGCCCTCTGGTTGTGGAAGAACCCCTCCGCGTGGCCGGCCGAAGGCCGCAAATACCTCTACCTGGGCGCGGCGGCGCTGGCCGGCGTCGTCCTAGGCGCCATGCTTCCGTTCCTGAACGGCTGCGGCCCGTGGCTGGCACTGGCCGGCAGCCTGGTCTACTACGGAAACCTGGAACGGGCGCGCGTGATTGTCACCGCCGGTGCTGCTTCGGCCGCGGCCGGACTGCTGGCTGCCATGGTTTCGGCCTCGGTCTGGGGCGGGCTGATGCACGCGCTGGCCGCCGTGGTCTGCGCCTTCGCCAGCAGCCGGCTGCACCTGCTCCGGCACGGCCGGCGCCGGGCCCGGCAGCACGAAGACATCGATGTACTGGACTTCCTGCAGGACGACGACGAGGATTCGCGCGCCCGCTGACGCCGGACCGGCCCGCCGGAGCGGCCCGCCGGCGCCAGCTTGAACCCTAGGGCTGGAACGTCCCGGCCTGGAACGCCCCGATGGTCAGCAGCTTGATGTCCTCGTTGCTGCAGGCCGTGAGCGGGTGCGCAATGTAGAGGGCATCGGTGGCACTGGGCGGGTAGATGCGCAGGCCCTCGGCGGGCACCTGCTGGCAGTTCTGGTAGTTTCCGGCCTGTGTATAGCGCAGCACGGCGGTGGCCGAGGCTCCCGCGGCCAGCTGGATGGGGCCCGACGACGGCGCTGCCGCGTCCCGCTCGGCCGCGGCACCGAGCTGGGTTCCGTTGCCCTCGCCCACGAGCGAGACGCCCGGGTAGCCGTCCAGCACGCAGGTCGTGCCGGTGGTGTTCTTCACGATCAGCTTGATGTAGATGCTGCCGGCCGCGCCGCCGCCGGAGTCATCCAGCGCACCCGAGAGCATGGCTGCGCTGCAGAGCGCGTCGGCTGCGCTGGTGCTGGCTGGAGTGCCGGCTGGAGTGCTGGCCGGGGCACTGGTGGTCTCGGCCGCGGCGCTGGAAGTCTCCGGGGAGGTGGTGCCCGGCGCTGCAGTGGTCTGGCTGGCGGGGACATTGCCGCCGCAGGCGCTCAGCGCCAAGGCAAGGGCAGCCACTGCCGCGGCGGACAGCGTAGCGGAGAGGCGGGTGCGGGACCGTCCGGTGAAGTTCATGGTCCCAGCCTCTAGTGCTCGGGTGCCCGCGTCAATTCTGGCGCGGGCCCGCACCCAAATTGCAACAATTGCGGTGTCCGGCCCGGGATGCGGGCCGGACACTACAAGGGTGTGGCTACTTGGCGGTCTTGCGCGTGCGCACCAGCGCCACGCCACCCATCGCCAGGCCCAGCAGGCCGGCACCGAGCCCGATCCAGCCCGGTGCCTGGCTGGCCCCGGCCGATGCGGCGGGCTCGGCACCGGCGGCCTCGGCACCGCCGTCGGCGTGGGCGGCACCGTGTGCATCGGCGTCGGCGGCCGCGGCCGTCACAGCCAGGCTGGGGGCCGGTGCCTTGAGGGTCTCGGGGTCCTGGCCCGCCGCGGCGATGTCGGCCCAGTTGGTTTCCCCGGTCTCACAGCTCTGCAGCGTGGGGAAGTAGAGCGTCTTGCCTGCGGCGTCGGGCACCTTCAGGGAGAGCGTGAGGACATCGCGCTGGTGCGCATCCAGCGGCGTCTTGGCCGTGTAGATGATTTGGCTGGTCCGCTCGGTGATGGTGCTGCCATTGGCCTGCGTCACCGGGGCGTCGAGCTTCTGCGTGGTCTTGGAGATGGTCCAGTTGGCGTTCACCGTGGGGGTGGCGTCGTTCAGCTCCGTGGGGAGGGTGATTGCCACGGAGGTGGTGGGGGAGCCGCTGCAGCCGTGTCCGATGCTGAAGCTGACCAGCGAGTAGGAATTGGCGGCGGTGGAGGTCGGGTCGGCCTCGACGTGGGCGGAAGCGGCGCCCAGGCCAAGGGCCATCAGTGAGCCGGTGGCACCAAGGGCCAGGGTGGTCTTGAGGGCGCGGTGCAGCGTCGTGCGGGTCATGGGATTGCCTTTCGGGTGCACAAAAGCGTGCGGAAAATGAGGGGTATGGCTGAAGGCACCCCTGCGGATCCGTCCGGAAGGGTGCTAGGCGAAAAGGGCTGCGGCGGCCGGTGGGCCCCGCCGGCTGTGGCTGCGCAGGTACCGCCAGGGCCGCGGCACGGCAACGGTGCCCGGCACCGGGAGCGCATGGGCCAGCGGCAAGGGACGGACGACGTCGGCGGCCGGGGTGAGCAGCGGACGCAGCCACTGGGCCAGGGCCCAGAGTGCGGCCTCGCCCCGGGCGAGCACGACGGCGGTGGCAACAGTGGCCAGGGCATGGGCCGCGGTCATCGCGAAGCCGCCGCCGTGGTCCGCCATGGTGGTGGCGGACATCGCCGGTCCGGCCATGCCTGCGGCGGTGGCCTGCTGGAAGGCGGCGGCCGTCTGGGCCGCCGCGGAAAGCGAATGGTCGTGCAGCGCCGGCATCGGCACGCTGGGCCCGGTGCCGCCGGAGAGCAGGTCAAAACCCTGGTGCAAGGCGAGCTGGCCGGCCCCGAGCAGGCCCAGCATGGCGGGCAGCGAGACGCGGATCCGCGTGGCCACGGTGGACACCAGACCGGTCAGTGCCGCCAGGGCGGCGAGGATCAGCGGATCCGGCAGCATGCCGCCGGCCAGCACGTGGGCGGCCGCGGCCAGGGACAGGATGGTGGCGCCAATGGCCGCCGAGCGCAGCAGTCGGAAGGGCGATGCGTGCTGTGGCACGATGCTCCTTTCCGCCGGCACAATCTGCCCCATTCTACCGAACGCGGCCGTCCCGCCGCCGTCATATATGTCCGGGTCAGAGCCCGGGTCGCGGGCGGGCAACGGCCCGGGTCCGCGCTAGCGCCTAGCGCTCTCCCCAGCGTCGCTCCGCTCAGCCGGGGCCCCTCGAGCGCTAGGCTTGGCGGAAACAACGCGTGGGGGCGGTTGTGCGATGGCGGCCCCTGCCTACAGGTACGAAAGATGCAGCTATGGGGCACCCACTCCCGGAGTCCATGGACGACACCGTCGTTCTGCCGGCCTTTGACGGCGACACATCCTTTGACGGCGCAGCACCGGAGGCAGCGCCCGACGCCGGTCCACCTGTTCCGGCGCGTGGCGGCCCGCCGGTCCTTGCGCTCGCCGTGCTGGCCGCGCTGTCCCTGGCCGCGGGCGTTTTCTGCCTGGCCGCCGTCTACCTGGTGCCCGGCGCCCTGGACGCGCCCTCGCCGAACCAAGCGGACGTTCCGTTGCCGGCCTGGGGGCCCCTGCTGTGGATGGTGTCGCCGGTGTTCCTCACCGTTGGCTTCGGCATTGCGGCCGGGCTGCTGTTCGTCCGCGCGCACCGCGTGCCGGTGCAGGCCTCCCGACTGCGCGGCGGCCTCTGGGCACTGGCGTTGGTGCTGCTGGCCGGCGCAACCATCTTCCTCTTCGCCCAGAACATCTTCGCGGAGGCCATCCTGGCCATGGCATCCGAGTCGTCGGCCGGCCGGTTCCGGGGCGGCGGGTCCTGGCGGCCGGAATGGCCCGTGCTGCTGCCCTTTGCGGCGCCGGGCCTGCTGACCCCGGGGCTGGCCATTGTGGCTGGCCTGCTCGCCACGGTGAAAAGGCGTCGGCCCTGAGCCGCCGGCAGCCCGAACCCCGGGTCGAGATCTTCGCGCTCGATGCGGCTGGCCGGGTGCTGGACGCCGACGCCGACGGCGACGGCGGCAGCGCCCCCGGGCCGGATGCCGGGCCCGGTGCCACTGCATCCGGCTATGCCTGGCACGCCCCCACCGCCTGGGTTGTTGCCGCGGTGTTGGCAGTGGTTGGTGCCGTGCTGGTCTTTGCGCCCCGGATCTTCACCGGGTCCCTCGCCCCCGGTGCCGTCCACAACAATGGCGCCAGCATGTCCCTCCAGCCCTGGCCAAGCGTGGCCGCGGCCGCCGGCCCATCGTTCCTGCTCGTGGGCCTTGGCCTGGCCGCCGTCGGACTCTTCCTCCGGGCCGCAGCGCGGAGCCGGGGCAGCACGCCGGCCCCACCGGCAACTGCCTTCACTAACGCGGACGGTGGAAATTTCGGTTCGACGGAGATCCACCCGCGCTAAGTGGCAGCATCCTCGGCAGCCGTGCGTCCCCGGCTACATCGGAGAGCGCAGATACACATAGCCCGCCGTGGCGTCGCAGAAGGCGGTGAACCGTCCGACGCACGTGTAATCGCCCGCCTGGTCGTAGGCGAGCACCCTGGTCCCATAGACCTGGGCGGTCCAGGCGTCCCGCCATTCAACGATCGTGGCTATCTGGAATGAGCCCTTGCCGTAGATCTTGAAATCGGAGGTTTGGAGGTAGAGGCCGGGCTGTCCGTCGGCCAACGGCAGGCTGGCGCTTCGGTTGGCGATCTGGACCCAGCCGGTCCCGTTCCAGCTGGAGAGAGTGGTCAGAAATGTAACCGTCTGGGCCCCGTTCGACGCCGGTGACCGATAGGCATAGGGGGCCGGAACCCAAATCTGCGGGTTGAAGCACACCGAGGGATAGCCGCCGCATGCATCGTAGTGCAGGCCCTGGGCCTGGTAGCCGACCACGGATCCCGGCCAGTTGCCTGTTGTTACCTCGTGATAGGCCGCGGCGGATGATGCCGGAACGACGATGGACAACGCCGTCAGGATCAAAGCCAGCCCCGCGAGCAACGCCCGCAATGGCGTCTGCCTCTTGCGTTTCACGCCAATCATCTTCTTCGACTGGTTCCGAGGTGATTTGTTCCGCGTCGGTCTTGGTGCCGAACGCTGAACGTGGTTGGCAGATGATTATCGAAGCGGTTCACGGCGCAACTCGACCAACCGGAAGTGAGGCCTGGACGGAAAGCTGATGTAACCCAAGTGTGCTCGCCTCTCCGGGACGCCGCAAGGCGGGGATGGCGCCAGGCATGGATAGCTGTGGCGTACCGTTCTGCGCAGAGTTTGCCGCAGACAATGCGCAGCAGCAGCTTCTGCGCACTGTTGGCTCGAAACTCTGCGCAGAACGGTCCGCCGGAAATGACAAAGGGCGTCTGCCTCGCTGGTTTCCCAACAAGGCAGACGCCCGTTGCATGTGGCGGTGACGGTGGGATTTGAACCCACGTTAGGCTCTCACCTAAACAACATTTCGAGTGTTGCACCTTCGGCCGCTCGGACACGTCACCAACTCGATTACCTTACCGGACACTGGGCGCTGATCCCAAAATGAGACCGCCGCAGCCGGGGCTGATGCAGGATGGTGCCATGGACGCAGAGATGGACATTGCCAAATTCCGGGCCTGGGCCTGGCACAAGCAGGGGCTGGATGGATCGCTGGCAGGAGCCGACGCGGCGCGGGTGTTCGGTGCCGCGGGCTGGGCGCGCTCGGTGGGCGGGGCCAACCCGTACCTGACGCTCTTTGCCCGGGCCGGCATCCGCCGGGAGCAGGTGGACGCCGATGTTGCGGCCCTGCGCATCCATGAACTTCCCACCGCCCGCGGCTGCACCTACGTACTAGGCGCCGAGGACTTCGGTTGGGGGCTCCAGCTCGGTGCCGGCGCCGCCGGAGCCACCGCCAAGGTGCTGGAACGGCTGGGGGTGGCGACGGCGGAGATCGCCGCGCTGGAGGAGCAGACGCTCGCCGTTCTCCAGACGAGCGGCCCGCTGGACCCGAAGGAGCTCAAGGATGCCTTGGGCGGCACCGTGCGGAGCCTGGGGGAGGAGGGCAAGAAGAAGGGCGCCTCCACCACGCTGCCCACGGCGTTGGGTCTGCTGCAGGCCGATGGCCGCATCCGCCGCGTGCCGGTAAACGGCCGGCTGGACCAGCAGCGCTACACCTATACGTCCTGGGACCTCCCTCCCAGCGGCCTCAGCGACGAGCAGGCCCGGGCACGGTTGATGGAGAGGTACCTTGCCTGGACCGGAGGGGCCACCCTGAAGCAGACGCAGTGGTTCACCGCCTTCACCGTGGCCCAGACCAAGGCCGCGCTCGCGGACGCCGGGGCCGTGGAGGCCCATGGGCTGTGGATGCTCCCGGCCGACGTCGAGGCGTTGGCGGACTTCCGCGCGCCGGAGGACGAGCAGGTCCAGCTGCTGGCCGGATCCGATTCACTGGTGCTGCTGCGCCGCAATTCAACCGATCTTCTGGACCCCGCGGACCAGGGGAAGAAGGTGCTGGACTCCACCCTGGCCCTCCAGGCCGACCTGCCGGACCATCCGATTCTGGACCGGGGAAGGATCATCGGGCTGTGGCAGTACGACCCCAGCAAGGAACGCATTGCGCACTGGGCGTTAGGCGGCACCACAGCGGCCGTGAAGGCCCGCATCATCGAGGTGGAGGACTTCATCCGCGAGGATCTGGGCGATTTCCGCTCCTTCTCCCTGGATTCCCCGGCGAGCAGGCAGAAGCGGATCGACGCCTTGGACGCCGCCGGGTAGCAGGCCATCAGTTGGCCGGATCCGTCCGGTACATGGCCCGGAAAGCCCTCCCGGACGCGGCGGAACCTCCGTAGCGTTGGCGCTATGAAAGCACTCCTTGTCATTGACGTCCAAGAATCCTTCCGCCAGCGTGAGAATTGGAACGCGGTCTCCAACCCCGGCGTCGTCGGCCAGGTGGGCCGGCTGGTGGACCACTTCCGCGCAGCCGGCGACGCCGTCGTCTGGATCATCCACAACGAGCCCGGAACGGGCAACGTGTTCGACGCCGTGAGCGGCTTCAACGTGCCGATGGCCCCGCTGGAACCCGGCCCGGGCGAGGCCCTGTTCACCAAGACCGCGCACAATGCCTTCAACACCACGGGCCTGCAGCGGTATCTGGTGGAGCGCGGCATCACCGGGCTCACCGTCTGCGGCATCCGCACCGAGCAGTGCGTGGAGACCACCAGCCGGGTGGCCAGCGACTTTGGCTACACGGTCGATTTTGTGGTGGATGCGACGGCCACCATGCCCATCGAACATTGGGACGCGCCGGCGGGGCGCGGCCTGGCGGAGATCATGGCGGACCCGCGCACGCTGGCGGCGGAGGACATCGTGGCGCGCACCTGCTACGCGCTGGCCGGCCGCTTCGCGACGATCCGCACCGTGGACGAGGCCATCGGCGTAGAGTGACCTGATATGACCGCCATCGTCATTCCCGTGCTGGACACCGTGCACCTGCTGGACCTGGCCGGACCGGCCCAGGTGTTCGGCGACGCCGCCCACTTGGGGGCGAAGTTCACGCTGCACTTTGTCGCCGACGCCCCCGGAGCGATCGTCTCCGCCCAGGGCCTGCCGCTGGCGCCGTCGCCCCTCTGGCCGGCCCTGGACCGGGGCGACATCGTGCTGGTGCCCGGCGGGCGCGCCCCCACGGTGGAGGCCGCCGCCCGGCTGGGCCCGGCGTCGCTGGAGCGGATCAGAGGCCACTACGACGACGGCGGCCGGGTGGCCAGCGTGTGCTCCGGCGCCGTCTCGCTGGGCCTGGCCGGACTGCTGGACGGGCGGCGCTGCACCACGCACCACGATCTCCAGCGCGGGCTGGCCGCCCGGTTCCCGCGGGCCCATGTGGTGGCGGACGTCCTGTTCACCGAGGACGGCCGCGTCCTCACCTCGGCCGGCATTGCCAGCGGCATCGACCTGGCGCTGCACATCGTGGCCCAGCAGGAGGGTCCGGCGGTGGCGGCCAGGGTGGCGCGTGGCATGGTGATGTACACGCGGCGCAACGGCACGGCGCCGCAGCAAAGCGCCATTTTGCGGCACCGGGGGCATCTCAGCGATGTGGTCCACCATGCGCAGGACGTGCTCGACGAGCGTTTCCGCGAACGGCTGCCGCTGGCCGAGGTGGCGCGGGAGGTGGGAGTCAGCGCCCGCACGCTGACCCGCGCCTTCAGCGAGGCCGTGCAGCTCTCGCCGCTGCGCTACCAGCAGCTGCTGCGGCTGGAGGAGGCGGACGCGCTGATCCAGCACGGCAGCACCGTGGAGGCGGCGGCCGCCGCCGTGGGCTTTGACGACGCCCGGATGCTGCGCCGGCTGCGCGCCCGCGAGCGGGAGCTGGCGGGCGCGGCGCGCTAGAAGCTGTGTTCCGGCCCGGGAAAGGTTCCCGCCGCGACGTCGGCCGCGTAGTTCCGGGCAGCGTTGGTCAGCACGGTGTGCACCTCGGCGTACTGCTTCACGAAGCGGGGAAGCCGTCCGGTGCGCAGACCGGCCATGTCCTGCCACACCAGCACCTGCGCGTCGCAGCCGTTCCCGGCGCCGATGCCGACGGTCGGGATGGCCAGGGTCTTGGTGATCTCGGTGGCGGTGTCCGCGGGCACCATCTCGATCAGCACGGCAAACGCGCCCGCGGCCTCGAGCGCCTTCGCATCGGCAACCAGCCGCTGGGCGTCGGCGCCGCGGCCTTGGACGCGGTATCCGGCGAGGGTGTGCTCGGACTGCGGGGTGAAGCCAATGTGGGCCATCACCGGAATGCCGGCGCGGGTGAGCAGCGCAACCTGCGGCGCCATCTCCGCCCCACCCTCGAGCTTCACCGCATGGGCATTCGCCTCCTTCATGAACCGGACAGCCGTGTGGAACTCCTGCTCCGGGGAGCCCTGGTAGGAGCCGAAGGGCAGGTCCGCGATGACCAGCGCGTGGCGGGCCGAACGGGCCACCGCCCGTACCAGCGGGATGAGCTCGTCCACGCTCACCGGCAGTGAGGTCTCGTTGCCGAAGACGTTGTTCGAGGCGGAATCCCCGACCAAGAGCACCGGGATGCCGGCCCCGTCAAAGGCCGCCGCGGTGTACATGTCGTACGCGGTGAGCATGGCCCACTTCTCGCCGCGTTCCTTCATCTGCCGCAGGTGGGGAATCCGGACCCGTGTGCGGGCCCGTGCGGTCTCAACTGTTGCGCCACCGTAGGGGGCGGGCTGTTCGGTCATGGTTCACTCCTGGGTTCTTGCCAATGGTCTGTCGATGTATCCGGGCGGCGACCGGTCACCGGTGCATGAGCTGTTCCACCAGCAGGACCACGCCGATCGCCACCATCGCGATGCCGGAGATCCGGGTTACGGTCCGGGCGGCCGTGGGCCGGGTGCGCAGCACCACGCGGGCCCCGGCACCCACCCCGGTGTAGACGACGGCGCAGCTGGCCACGTGGACCAGCCCGAGGGCCACGATCTGCCCGGCGGCCGGCCACCCGGCGTGGGGGTTGGTGAACTGCGGCAGCAGCGCCAGGAACAGCAGGAAGACCTTCGGGTTCAGCCCGCTGATCCCCGCGCCCTTCAGCGCCTGGCGCAGCCACGAGCCGGAGGGTTGGTCCGCCCCGGCGTGCGGGACCGCGGGGTTCCTCAGCATGCCGATCCCCAGCCAGACCAGATACGCCGCACCGGCGACGGCCAGTACGGTCAGCACCACCGGTTGGTTGGCCACCAGCACGCCCACCCCGGCGGCGACGACGGCGGTGGCCGCCAGGTGCCCGGACAGCAGCCCGGCCACCGCCGGGACCACCGACCTGTGCCGGAGCCCGGCCGAGATCGCGTAGGCCTAGTCGGCTCCCGGGGCCAGCACGAACAGGAACGATACGGCCCAGAACGCCGCGATGGTGCCCAATGCCATCGCTTCTCCTTGACTTGTGGCGGACCCCCGGAGTCACCGAATGTCCCGCCAGAAAAAGCCTAGTGAAGCCGGCCCGGAATGTGCTTCCAACTTCTTCCGCCCAAGGCGCTGGATGGGGAAGAATCTTCCGCATAGATAAAATAGACCGGAAAATTCTTGCGGAGCTCCAAGGCGACGGCCGGCTGTCGCTGACGGACCTCGCCGAGCGTGTCGGACTGAGCCTCTCGCCGTGCCACCGCCGGCTGCGCGCGTTGGAGCAGTCCGCTGCGATCAGCGGATACCGCGCGCAGCTGGACGCCACTGCACTGGGCCTTGGCTTCGACGCCCTGGTCTTTGTCACCATGCGCGACGCGGCCCGCGGCACCGTTGATGCGTTTGAACAGGCGGTGGCGGCCATCCCCAACGTCCTGCGGGCCCAACGGCTTTTCGGCGACCCCGACTACCTGCTGCAGGTCATCGCCCGCGACCTGCCTGCCTTCCAGCAGCTCTATGACGACCGCATCTCCACCCTGCCCGGCGTCCAGCGCCTGAGCTCGACGCTCGTCATGAAGAGCGTCGTGGAGAACCGGCCGCTTCCCCTCTGATCGGTGGCCGGCCTTGGCGCTGGCGGATTCCGGTCAGTCGGCGCGGTGGCTGGCGAAGAAGTCCTTCAGCAGGGCGGCGCACTCGTCCTGGCGGACGCCGGGGAAGACCTCCACCCAGTGGTTGAGCCGGCGCTCGCGCAGCACATCGAACACGCTGCCGGCGGCCCCGGCCTTCTCGTCCCAGGCGCCAAAGACCACCCGCGGCACCCGGGCCAGCACGATGGCCCCGGCACACATGGTGCACGGTTCCAGGGTGACCACCAGTGTGCAGCCGGCCAGCCGCCACTCGCCCAGGGCGGCCGCCGCCTGGCGGATGGCCACCACCTCGGCGTGTGCCGTGGGGTCCCCGTGCGCCTCGCGTTCGTTGCGCCCGGTGCCAAGCACCGCGCCGTCGGGCCCAATCACGAGGGCGCCAATGGGAACGTCCGCCGTCGCCAGCGCCCCGCGGGCCTGAGCCAGCGCCAGGTCCATCCACTCAAGGTGGCTGCTGGGTGTGGGGATGGACTCGTGTTGGCGGGTTTCCGGGATAGTCGGCACGGCTCAATGGTAGCTTTTATCTATGCGCGTCATCGTTGCGGACCACCCGCTTGTAGCCCACAAACTCACGGTTCTTAGGGACAAGAACACCCCGTCGCCGGTCTTCCGGCAGCTGACGGAGGAGCTCGTCACCCTGCTGGCCTACGAGGCCACCCGCGAGGTGCGCGTTGAACCCGTGAACATTGAAACCCCCGTCACCTCCACCGTGGGCACCGGTCTGGTGAAGCCCACCCCGTTGGTGGTCCCCATCCTGCGCGCCGGGTTGGGCATGCTCGAAGGCATGGTCCGCCTGCTCCCGACGGCGGAGGTCGGCTTCCTGGGCATGGCCCGCAACGAGGAGACACTCGAAGCGATCACCTACGCCGAGCGCCTCCCGGACAACCTGACCGGCCGCCAGGTCTACGTGCTGGACCCCATGCTGGCCACCGGCGGAACGCTGCGCGAGGCCATCAAGTTCCTCTTTGCCCGGGGAGCTGCGGACATTACCTGCATCTGCCTGCTGGCCGCCCCGGAGGGTCTTGAGATCCTGCGCCAGGAGCTCGAGGGCAAGAACGTCACCATCGTGCTGGCCTCGATCGACGAGAAGCTGGACGAGAACTCCTACATCGTTCCCGGCCTGGGCGACGCCGGCGACCGCCTCTATGGCGTGGTGGACTAAAGAATCTGTTGCTGGACGAGGAAGGGCCGGACGCTGCAGCGTCCGGCCCTTCCTCGTCCAGCGGTCCGCGGGTTGGTCCAGCGGGGTGGCCTAGTACCAGCCGATGGAGGTTTCGTGCCCCCAGGCGCCGCACGGGTTGCCATAACGGTTCTTGATATAGCCCATGCCCCAGGTGATCTGGGTCTGGTAGTTGGTGCGCCAGTCGGTGCCCACGGAGTCCATCTTGGAGGCCGGCAGCGACTGGGCGATGCCGTAGGCCAGGCTGGAGGAGTTCTCGGCAGTGGTGGTCCAGTCGGACTCACGGTTCCACAGCGGAATCAGGCACTTCATCTGGTCCTGGCCCCAGCCAAAGTCGGCAAGCTTGGAGGCCGCGAAGGCCTGGGCGCCGGCGGGGTCGTTGACCGCCCCGCCGTTGGCTCCCACGGGGACCACCGAGCTGGCATTGCCCTTGATGTCCGGGACGTTGGTGGTGTTTGCACTGCTGGACGCCACGGCGGGGCGGGTAAAGGACACCGCAACGCTGCTGTCCGCTGCCACCGGGGCGTCGACCAGGGCCTCATCGGCGGACAGCGGAGTGTTCAGGCCCGCGGCCGTGGCCTGCTCCCCGGGCGCCTCGGCCAGACCTGCACCCACCAGGAGGGCGCCCGCGACGGCGACAGCGGCCATGCGCTGTCCGGCGGCGGTGGGCTTGGGTGCTGCGTTCCACAGCTGCAGTGCCAGCGACTCTTTGTGCGCCGGCTGGGCACGGCGGCGGCCGTGCTGTGGGTTCTTGGACATGCGGATTAGCCTCTCTCAACGCCTGCGAGGTGAGCTGTCGGGTTCGGATGGAGAGCATCCGGCCGCGCGCAAGGCGCGGCTTAACCCCAAGGGCTTCCAGTGGTGGAGGCCCGCAAATCGTGGGTCCCCCGTCTCTGCCAAAGATTGAACGGGCCTCGGGCGGCGGCAGAGCTCGGCGAACCGTCCGGGGATGCCAGGCAGCCTGTTGGCTGCAGTCGGCACACTACCCACTGTACAGACCGACTGGCTCATAGTCACGCTTTGGTAACGGCAAGACACCCCTGTGACCAGCCGAACATTTACTTAGCATTGCTAAGGATCTAGGATGGGAACTACACAAAACACGAGTGATACGCAACGCAGCTACAGGTAGATGACTTTCATGGCACACACACCAGCATCAAAAATTGCAGAAACCACGGCGCGAAATTCCGCCAAGAGCACAACCAAAAACCCCGCTCCCGGGCCGCTCCCGGTGGAGCTTCGGATTGCCATCATGCGCACCTCGCGCCGGCTCCGGGCAGAGGCCAGTTCCGAAACGCTTTCCCCCGGGCAGTATTCGGTGCTGGCCGCCGTGGCCCGCGGCCCCATGACCCTGCGGGCGCTGGCCGAGCGGGAAAACATCTCCGCCCCGTCCATGACCCGGATTGTGAATTCGCTTGAGGCCTCGGGCTTCGTGGAGCGCGTGGCGCATCCGACGGACGGCCGCCAGGTACTGGTGTGGATCGCCGACGCCGGGACGGCCGCACACAGCGCGGCCCGCACCAAACGCACCGAATGGCTGGCCAAACGGGTGGCCAAACTCAGCTCGGAAGACCGCGCCGTCCTGCGCCGCGCGGCCGCGATCCTTGCGGA
Source organism: Pseudarthrobacter sp. P1 (assembly GCF_050156935.1). Taxonomy (NCBI): domain Bacteria; kingdom Bacillati; phylum Actinomycetota; class Actinomycetes; order Micrococcales; family Micrococcaceae; genus Pseudarthrobacter; species Pseudarthrobacter sp. P1. Next base: position 3,463,139 of record NZ_CP189584.1, read on the forward strand.
GATGAGCGCAAAATGAGCACCATGTTCCGTGCCCTGAAGGTATACAACTACCGGCTCTGGGTGGGCGGGGCATTGGTTTCCAACATTGGCACCTGGATGCAGCGGGTGGCCCAGGACTGGCTGGTCCTGACCGTGCTGACCAACAACTCCGGCACCGCCGTCGGCATCACCACCGGGCTGCAGTTCCTGCCGATCATCTTCCTGGGACCCTATGCCGGCCTGCTGGCGGACCGGATGGACAAGCGCAAGCTGCTGCTGATGACCCAAACCACCATGGGCCTGTGCGCTCTGGTGCTGGGCCTGCTGGTGGTCACCGACACCGCAGTGCTCTGGCAGGTCTACGCCCTTGCGCTGGCCCTTGGCGTCGCCAGTGCCTTCGACGCACCGGCCCGGCAGGCCTTTGTGTCGGAGGTGGTGGAGACCCGCGACGTGCCCAACGCCGTCGCCCTCAACAGTGCCTCCTTCAACCTGGCCCGGCTGGCCGGCCCCGGCGTCGCCGGCCTGGTCATCGCCTGGCTGGGCACCGGCCCGGCCTTCCTGGTCAACGCGGCAAGCTTTGCCGCGGTGCTGGTCTCCCTGCTGCGGATGCGGCCCGAGGAACTGCACCCGGTGGCCAAGGCCCCGCGCGGCAAGGGCCAGATCCGCGAGGGGCTGGCCTACATCCGCCAGCGCCCGGACCTGATGATGATCATGGTGCTGGTGTTCCTGGTGGGCACCTTCGGCATGAACTTCCAGCTCACCAACGCCCTGATGGCCACCGAGGTGTTCCACAAGGGCGCGGGGGAGTACGGGATGCTTGGCTCCATCATGGCCGTGGGCACGCTCGCCGCGGCGCTGCTGGCCGCGCGGCGCAAGAACACCCGGATGCTCTACGTGCTGGGCGGCGTGCTGGCCTTTGGCGTCTTTGCCGCCATCGCCGCCTCGATGCCCAGCTACTGGCTGTACGCGCTGGCCCTGATCCCGTTGGGGCTGGCCGCGCTGACCTTCATGAACGCCGCCAACACCACCGTGCAGCTCTCCACCGATCCGGCCATGCGCGGGCGCGTGCTGGCCGTGTACATGGTGGTCCTGCAGGGCGGCACGCCCATCGGCGCCCCGCTGGTGGGCTGGATCGGCAGCGAGTTCGGTGCCCGGTGGTCGCTGGGGATCGGCGCAGCGGTGGCCCTCGCCGCCGGTGCCTGGGCCCTGGTGCTGATGAACCGGCGCAACGAGGTGCGGCTGCGCGACCAGGTCCGCGAGCAGGTGCGGCACTACGCACCGCTCTCGCTCCGGCGGGCGCTGCACCACTAACCGCACTGTCCGGGCGGGTGGTCTAGGATGCCGGCAGCTCCAGCGAGAACCGGGTGAACCCCGGCCGGCTGGACAGGCTGATCCGGGCGCCGTGGGCCTGCGCGATGGCCTGCACGATCGCCAGGCCCAGGCCCGTGCTGGGTACCGCCCCCGAGCGCGCGGAATCGGCCCGCGCAAAGCGGTCGAAGGCCTTGTCCTGGAACGCCTCCGGAACACCCGGGCCGTTGTCGGACACGGTGACCACCACCGATCCGCCGGGCGATTGCCGCATGCCGGCCACGACGGTGGTGCCGGGCGGCGTGTGTTTGTGCGCGTTGCTGAGCAGGTTCAGCAGCAGCGCCCGCAGCTGCTCGGCGTCGGCCTGGACCACCACCGGATCCTCCGGAAGGTCCAGCTCCCAGCGGTGTCCGGGCGCCGCGACCTGGACATCGCTCACCGTCTCCACCAGGACCTCGGTCAGATCCATGGGTGCCCGCTGCGGGGCACGCCCCTCGTCCAGCCGCGCCAGCAGCAGCAGGTCCTCCACGAGCCGCGCCATCCGTGCGCTGTGCTGTTCCACCCGCTCCAGCGATTTGCCGCCGTCGGGCGTGAGGTCTTCACTGATCCGCAGCAGTTCGGTGTAGCCGCGGATGGCCGTCAGGGGGGTGCGGAGCTCGTGGCTGGCATCGGCCACGAAGCGGCGCACCTGCATCTCGCTGCGCTGGCGGGCCTCCAGCGCGTTGGCGACGTTGTCCAGCATGTTGTTGAAGGCGTGGCCCACGTTCCCCACCTCCGTGGCCGGGTTGGCGGCGGCGGGGGGCACGCGCTCGGCCAGGGCCACCTCGCCGGCGTCCAGCTGCAGCTTGGACACGCGGGTGGCAACGGCCGACAACTCCTCCAGCGGGCGCAGGGTCCGCCGGATGATGATCGTCCCCACGAGTCCCAGCGCCAGCAACCCGGCCGCCGAGACCACCACAATGGTCCGCAGCAGGGCGACCAGGGTGTTGTGCTGGGCCTCCAACGGCAGGCCGGTCACGATGGTCTCGCCGGTGGAGAGGCCGACGGCGGCGAGCCGGTAGTCGCCGATCGACAGGGTCCGGTCCACCGGGTTCATGGCGGGCTGCACCGGCGGCTGCCCGTCCGTAGGCACCGGCACGGCCAGCTCCGCCAGGATCCTGGCATCATCGTTGGTGATCTGCGGCTGCGCCGTCCCCACCGAGAGAATGCCGGCGCTCGCCACTGTGCCGTCGGCGGCCAGCCGCGCGGTAAAGGTGCCCACGCCGGTTCCCCGGGCATCGAGCGGATTGGGCCGCGGCGTGCCCGACCCGGTGCTGCCACCGGAGGAACCGGCGCCGCCAAAGGCCGCGGCCCGGTGCGATGCAGAGGCCAGGGCGGCGTCGAGCTGGCTGTCGAGCGAGAGCTGGACGGCCGTGTAGCTGACCATGCCCACCACCGCGCAGATGGCGGTCAGCAGCACCATGGTGGCCGCGACAAATTTGGTCCGCAGATGCCAGGTGGAGGGGTGGAAGGCCCTCACTGCGCCGGCTTGATGACGTACCCCGCGCCACGGACGGTGTGGATCATGGGCGGGCGGCCGACGTCGATCTTCTTGCGCAGGTAGGAAATGTAGAGCTCCACGATGTTGGCCTGTCCGCCGAAATCGTAGTTCCAGACGCGGTCCAGGATCTGGGACTTGCTCAGCACGTGGCGCGGGTTCTCCATCAGGTAGCGCAGCAGCTCAAATTGCGTGGTGGTCAGCGGGATCTCGGTGCCGCCCCGGACAACTTCACGGGTGTCCTGGTCCAAGGTCAGATCGCCCACCGACAGCACTGCGGAATCTGCGGCGGCCACGCCGGAGCGCTGCACAATCCGGTGCAGGCGCAGCAGCACCTCTTCCATGCTGAACGGCTTGGTGACGTAGTCGTCCCCGCCCGCGGCCAGACCGGTGACCCGGTCCTCCACAGCGTCCCGGGCCGTCAGGAACAGTGCGGGAATGTCGGGGTAGAAGGTGCGGATCTTGGCCAGCAGTTCGAATCCGTCCATGCCCGGCAGCATGACGTCCAGAACCAGTACATCCGGCCGGTCCGCGCGGGCAGCCTTCAACGCAGCGGTGGCGTCGTAGGCAACCTCCACCTCCCAGCCTGCCATGCCCAGCCCCATCCGGACCAGATCGGCAAGGCTCGGCTCGTCATCGACCACGAGGGCCCGGATGGGGGAGCCGTCCGGGTGGGCGAGGGCGGGCAGGTTGCGGGTGAAGGAGCGTGAATCAGCCATGACTCCACTGTGCGCCATTGCTGCAGGTCTCTGCTGGGAAGAGTCTGTGAGCTTGCTGTGTTTTGTTGCCCCGTTGTCTGGGTGCCCGGCGGCGCACGCGCTGTTTGAATCGGGCGGCCGGACACTCTCCAACCGGCGCCCGGCATGGACGTCACGGCCAACGCTGGACGGATTGTCCGAATGCTGGACGTATATCGGGCAAACCTGAATGTTCCCTGAGTGCTGCCCGGGGTCCAATGCAAGGGGGCAAATTGAGGGGTAAATCCGGATCGAACGCAAATGGCCTAGATGCCGATCCAATCGAAGAAATTCATTCGGAACAAGGTTTTTGTTTTCTAAAATTCGGCCGATGTCCCCTTTTGCCGCCTCACTGAGACGAAGAACATGATGTTAGGTTCATCACACTTGCAGCAGCAGTCTCACGATGTGGACATTTCGACCCATTGTTACTTGCGTGTTGCCTTTATTACGTAGGAAACTCGTTCTGTGAACACCAACTCAAAGGCATCTGCAGTCGCAGCGAACCATCGGGGCAAGCCCGGGGGATCTTTCGTGTGCTGTTGTCGAATGCGGCCCTAACTCAACACCCCAGAGTTCAGGCAGTTCGGCCCATCTGGCCCGCCCTGTGCAGGGCACCAAGTTCTGATACCCAGAGCACGAAGTTACATTCGCGCCGTGACAACGGTCATACACCTTAGGTAGTTCAATGTCTGTAGCATCCGGATACGTCCACATTTCTGTTCGCAACGCCAACAAGGCCGCAGCATTGGCCGGCAGCGCCGGCTCCCGCCAGCCTTTCGCCCCACGCCCCTCCTTTGCCGCCCCCGCCGCCGCCCGCGGCTATGGCTTTGAGCACGAGGCGGCCGCCGGCCACGCCCATCTGCGTGCCGTGCCCCAGAACTCCGCGTCCCCGATGACCGCCCCCACTCCGGTGGTGGCCAGCGGCGACACCCTCCGCAGCGTTGGCCAGGACAATGTGGCCCGCGGATTCGTTCTCTATGTCGGCGTGGACGAGGACACGGCCGCAGCGGCCGGCACCTCGCTGGCCAAGCTGGCCCAGGACATCCGGGCCTACGCCCAGTCCCTGGTGCCGCAGGCCCAGAGCTACGCCGCCGTTGCCATTGCCCCGGCAGATGCCCCCGGTTCCCCGCTCGATGTCGTCCGCTCCACCTTTGGCGATCCCACGGTGGCCGCACGCCAGCGCCAGGAATCCGCACGTCTGGCCGCCGCACAGGAACCGCGCCCGTCCGGCGTGTTGATCGACCTGGCCCGCCGTGAGGTCCACCTCGACGGCGAAACGCTGAACCTGACGTTCAAGGAATTCGAGCTGCTCAACTACCTGGTGGAAAACGGCACCCGCACCGTGGGCCGCGACGAGCTCCTTGAGGGTCTGTGGAGCAATGCCGACGAGGTCCCCAACGAGCGCACCATCGACGTCCACATCCGCCGTCTCCGCTCGAAGCTGGGACGCCTGGCCAACACGGTCCGCACCGTGCGCGGCGAGGGCTACCGCTTCTACGAGCACCCCGAAGTTGTGGTCTGGGCCGCCCCGGAATACTCCATCTAGGCAGACCTGCACCGACGTGCCAAAAAGCCGGTCCGCGGCGGGATTCCCCGCAGCGGACCGGCTTTTTACGTACCCTCACTAGACTGGGGCTATGAGCGAACACCACGTGAAACGGCTGATCCTGATGCGCCACGCCAAGGCGGCCTACCCGTTGGGTGTGGGGGACCACGACAGGCCGCTGGCCCAGCGCGGCCACCACGAGGCACCGCTCGCCGGCAAGTGGCTGCTGGAACAGGGGATCGTCCCGGACTTCATCCTGTGTTCGTCCTCCCTGCGCACCCGGCAGACCTGCACCTGGGTCTGCCAGCAGCTGGGGGACAAGGCGCCCACGCCCAAGCTGGAGGAGCGGTTGTACGCCACCAGCGCCACGACGATGCTCTCGGTCATCAACCATGTGCCGGACACCGTCCAGACGCTCATGGTCATCAGCCACCTGCCCGGCGTGCAGGACCTGGCGCTGCGCCTGGCCTCGCGGGACTCGGACGAGGACGCCTACATGGAAATGGCGTCCCGGTACCCGACCAGCGCGTTCGCCGTCTTTGAGCACACCAAGACGTGGGGGGAACTGGATGGCCAGGACGCCCGGGCCACCCACTTCCACATCCCGCGCTAGACCTCGATCTCGGGCTGGAGCGTCTTCAGCGTCCAGAACTTGTGCTTGTTGACGGCCAGCAGCGAGAACAGCAGGCCCAGCAGCGTGTAGCCCACCAGCCCCAAGGCAATGGGCGCCAACGGTGCCAGTTCCGCACCGTAGATCAGGTGCCGCATGCCCTCCACGACATGCCCCATGGGCAGGATCTGGTGGAGGATGTGCAGGGGTTCCGGCGTGGTCTGCCACGGGAACGTGCCGCCCGAGGCCACCAGCTGGAACACCAGCAGGATCAGCACCACAAACTTGCCCGGCGTGCCCATCAGCGCCACGATCCCCTGGATCAGGGCCGTGAAGGCCACCGCCGCCAGCAGCAGCAGCCCCAGCGTCAGCCAGGGGTGGCTGGGTTCAAGTCCCAGGCCAAAGTGCACGACGGCGTAGAGCAGCAGGGCCTGTCCGGAGGCCACCACCATGAACGGCAGCCAGCCGCCGACGGCGATCTTCCAGGACGGAGCGTTCGAGGCCAGCGCGCGCTTGGTCAGCGGGCGCATCGCCTGGACCAGCATGAACGCCCCGATCCACAGGGCCAGGACCAGGAAGAACGGCGCCAGGCCGGCCCCGTAGCTGGCGGCCGTGGCCTGCGAGAGCGAGTTCACCTTGATGGGGTCCGAAATGACCGAGGAGGCGGTGTTCTTGGCTTCGTCGGACGGATTCGGCACCGAGGCGGCGCCGGCGCCCAGCTGCGTGGCGAGCTCGCCGGCTCCGTCGGCGAGCTTGGTGGCACCGTCGCTGAGCTGGCCGGCGCCGCCGTCGAGCTTCCTGGCCCCGGCATCGAGCTGGTTGGCCCCGTCGAGCGCCTTGTCCTGCCCGGCCGCGAGCGTGCCGGCGCCGCTGGCCAGCTGGGCCGCGCCGTCGTTGGCCTGGCCGATGGCCCCGGTCAGCGTGGGCGTCGCGCCCGCCAGTTTCGCGGCACCGTCGGCGACGGCCTGGGAGCCGGCGGCCAGCCGGGCGATGTCGGCGGAGTCGGTGGCAATGGTGTTCTTCAGGGCCGCCATGCTGGGGCTGGCTCCGGCGCTGCTGACCGCGGCCTGGATCTGGTCCGACTGGACCTGGGTGATGACGTTGCCGGCCACCAGCTGGGCCAGCCTGTCGGTGATGGCCGCCCCGGCCGCCGTGTCCAACTGCGCCAGGGTGCCGACGGTGCCCTGCACCTTCGTGTTCAGCGAGGCATTGCCGGCGGCCACCTGCGCGGCGCCCTTGGACAGGGCTGCGGTGTCGGCGGGCAGGGTGGAGGTCTGGCTCTTGAGCTGGCCCAGCCCGCCGCTGAGGGTGGAGGCGCCGTCGGCGAGCTTGTGGGCACCGGCGGAGAGCTGCACGGAGCCGTCCACCAGCTGGTCCGCACCTGCAACCAGCGACGACGTCCCCTGGTGCAGGGTTGCGGTCCCGCCCTTGAGCGTGGCCGCCCCGTCCGCCAGTTGCTGTGCGCCGTCCGCGGCGGCGGCCAGCTTGCCGTGGATGGTGCCATAGCCGCTGAGCAGGGCATCGGCGGTCTGCATCCCCACCTGCTGCGCCACTGACTCGTGGACCTGGGTGGTCACCTTGTCCACAATGTTGGTCAGCAGGTAGTTGTTGGCATCGTTGGTGGTGACGCTCATGATGGCCTGGGTGGCGGAGTCAAAGTCCGCGGGCGAGGCCAGATTGGCGGAGAAATCCGCCGGAATCACCAGGGCAAAGGCATACTGCCCACTCTCCACCCCCTGGTTGGCGGCGTCCGGGGAGTCCACCCTGGTCCAATCGAACTTCCTGCCGTCGATCAGCGTCTGCGCCACGTCCTGGCCCACCTGCAGGTGCTTGCCGTCGCTGGTGGTGGCGCCCTGGTCCTGGACCACCACGGCTGCCTTGAGCTGGTCAAGGTTGGAGTAGGGGTCCCAGTTGGCGTAGAGGTACACCGCGCCGTAGAGCAGCGGGACCATGGTGAGGGCAACGATGGTCAGCTTGGGCAGCAGCCCGCCGGTCATCCTCTTGAGTTCGGAAAGCGCCAGGCGCAGTACGGTCATCAGCGTTCCTGCTGTTCGGTGGTGTCAGGGGAGTCGGGGGAGTCGTGCAGGGCCGGCGGTTCGGGCGCGACGGCGGCCGCCGGCTCGGGTTCTGCGGCAGGGTCGGGTCCGGCGTCGGGCTCCGGCTCTTCCCCGGGCTCGGGTTCCGGGGGTGCGTCGCCGGCGTGGGCCACGGCGCCGTCCCACGCGTCCGGGATGCGGCCGACGACGGCGACCACCAGCAGTTCCCGGCCGGCCAGGTCCGCGCCCTCGGCCAGGCGCGCCAGGAAGGGCAGCCAGCGGGAGTCATCGACGGTGTGCCGGTCGGGTGAATCCACCACCACCAGTTCCACCTCCGGATTGGCCAGTGCCAGCTCCACCAGCAGTTCCAGCATGGTGGAGCTGTCCAGCTCCTCCACCCACTTGCCCACCAGATCCGTGTGCCCCTGGCGCACCAGCCACGCCGTGGGGCGGGTGCGGTCGCGGAACTTCCGCGGCACCATGGCCAGGTCCTCGGCCACCAGGCTGCGGACGCTCAGGTGCCGCTCGGGCTCGTTGACGTTGGGCGAATCGATGATGGCGCTGCGCCGCCGCAGCCGAGCGATGTTGCCGTCGTGGCCCAGGGCCACAGTTCCGGAGGAGGGCTTCAGGCGGCCGCTCAGGGCAAGCGCCAGCGCCGTCCGGCGGTCCTGGCCATCGGCCTGCACCAGCAGCAGCCGGCCGCGTTCGGCCGCCAACGTGGTGGCGGGGAGCAGAGTGTGGTGCCGGCCGTTGACGTGAACTTGTGCAGTTGAAAGCACGCGGGAATCCTTTTGCTGGTGTGGGCTTGCCCCAAAGATATCAAACTGACTGGTCAGTGTAAAACTATCGAGGCGAGTGTCACAGACCAAAACCGCGGAGCAGCTGCTGCCACAGCCGGGCCGCGGAGGGCGCGGGCGGCAGCGCGAGCAGCAGCGTCGGCACCGGAATCCGCCCCACGATGCCGACGGCGGCCAGCTGGGCCAGGTCCCCGGCATGGCTCCCGGCAAAGGCCGCACCCAGCAGCAGGCCGGTGTCCGCGTCCACCACCAGTGAACCCCAGACCGCTTCCTTCGCCGGCACCTGCCCGGAATCGGCCTCGGCGGTTCCGGCGGATTCGACGGCGGAGAACCCGGCCTCAAGCGCCGCGGCCAGCGCCATGCCGGTGGCCGCGAGCGGAGGATCGGTGAAGACCATCTGGACGCCCAGCGCCTCCGGGACGGCCGCGGCATCGGCGCCGCCGGCACGCGCCAGGATGGCATCGGCCGTCCGCCGGGCCTGCTCAAGGGCCCACGGGGTGCTGAACGCCGCCGCAGAATCCGCGAGCGGATCCGCGGCGGCGTCGCCTGCGCAGTACAGCCAATCGGTGCCGCCGGCCAGCCCGGATCCGTCCAGCGGGGCGCCCACCAGCCCCAGCCGTTCCAGGCCGATGCCGTGCACGGCGGGCCGGCGCACGGTGTCCACGAGCAGGGCATCGCAGCGCAGGGAATGGCCATTGTCCAGGGACAGGACCAGTCCGCCCTCGGCCAGGCTGGCCGCGGCCAGGCCCACCCCGTTCCAGAGCTGGACGCCGTCGGCCCGCAGCAAGGCGCCCACCAGGGCGACGGCCGGTCCGGGCCAGCCCGGCAGCAGGCCCTCCGGCGCCAGCACCGTGACGCCGGTGCCCAGCCGGGCAAAGGCCTGCGCCACCGCTGAGGCATTCGGCCCGGCGCCCAGCACCCCCAGCCGCCGGGGCAGCGCCGGTGCCGACAGGGCCGCCCTGGTTCCCCAGCACAGCGGGCCGGCGGCCGCCGCGGCGGGGCCGGGGGCGTCGGGCACCGATCCGGTGGCAAGCACCACGGCCAGGGCGGCGTGCAGGTCCTGGCTGGCGCCGTCGAGCCTGGCCACGGAGACGGTGCGCGCCGCGCTGATCCGCCCCCGGCCGCGCAACAGCGCCACCCCGGCGGACTCCAGCACGGCGGTGGCGGCGGAATCCTGCCAGTGGCCGGTGAGGTCGGTGCGGCGGGCCAGCGTGGCGGCCGCGTTCAGGGTGGAGGTGACGGCCTGGGCCGCGCCGGGTGTGGATTGGGCCGCGAGCAGCACGGCCCCCGGTCCGCGGAGGGCATGCAGGGGGGTGTCGGCCCAGTAGGCCGCGGCCCCGCCGGCCAACCCCGATTCGACCACGGCCACGGACACCCCGCCCCGGGCCAGGGCGGCGGCCACCGCCATGCCGGCCGTGCCGGCACCCAACACCACTACGTCCACTTCCAGCGGCTCCGCCATGACTGGAGCATACGTCCATAAACGGATCGGGGCGAGGCACCCTGGTGGTGCCCCGCCCGCGATCCTGCGGCGTCCGGAATCCGGGCCGCGTGCAACAGCCCTAGGCCGTGATGGCGTCCTTGAACCAGCCGGTGATGGTGGCCGGGTGCGTGATGGCGGTGCCGACGACGACGGCGAACGCGCCGGCGTCCAGCGCGGCGCGGGCCTGGGCCGGGGTGTGGATGCGGCCCTCGGCGATGAGCGGCTTGCCCAGGTTGACGGCGGCGATGGCCGCCAGCAGCTCCAGGTCCGGGCCGTGGGTCTTCTCGCGTTCGCCGGTGTAGCCGGCCAGGGTGGTGCCGATGATGTCCGCGCCGGCCTCCACGGCGGCCACGGCATCGTCTAAGGAGCCGCAATCGGCCATGACCAGGGCGTTGGATCCGGCATGGATGCCGGCGATGGTCTCCTGCAGGGTCAAGCCGTCCGGTCGCGGGCGGCGGGTGCCGTCAATGGCCACCATGTGGGCGCCGGCGTTGGCGCAGGCCAGGGCGTGGCGCAGCGTGGGGGTGATGAAGACGCCGTCGTGGCCGTCCTTCCACAGGCCGATCACCGGGACCTCCACGGCGGCCCGGGTGAACTGGATGTCCGCAATGCCCTGGACGCGGATGCCCGCGGCGCCGCCGATCACGGCCGAGGCCGCCACCTGGGCGGTGGTGCGGGGGTCGCGCATGGGCTCGCCGGGGTACGCCTGGGCCGAGACAACCAGCTGGCCGGCAAGGGAATCGAGGGTGGTCAGTTTCAGCGTCACGGGAACTCCTTGGTGGGGTGGTCTGGCGGGGAAGGGTCTGGGGGGAACTAGTTGAAGACCAGGCTGGCTGCGCCGACAATGGCGGCGGTGTTGCCCAGCGTCGCGCGCAGCACCGGGACATCGGCCAGCGGGGCCAGCAGCTCCTGGCGCAGGGCGCGCTCCATGGCGCCCCACCAGAGCTCGCCGGCGTCGGCCAACCCGCCGGAGACCACCACCACCGCCGGGTCAAGGATGTTGACCATGCCGCCCACGGCCTGGCCCGCCGCGCCGGCCCCGACCCCAATGGCCTTGCGGGCCGTGGCATCGCCGCCGCGCGCCAGGTCAAAGACGGCACGGGTGTCCGGGACGGCGGCGGAGCCGCCAAAGCGCAGGAAGCTGGCGTGGATGGCGGGGCCGGAGGCGATGGCCTCCACATGCCCCGCGTGGCCGCAGGAGCAGTCCAGCGCAACGCCGTCGTGGTAGGCGTAGGGGGAGGCGAAGTGGCCCACGTGCCCGCCGACAAAGCGGTGGCCCAGCACCGGGTGGCCGTTGAGCACAAAGCTGCCGCCGACGCCGGTGCCGAAGGCCACCAGAAGCGAGGAGGACGTGCCGGCCGCGGCGCCCAGCCAGGCCTCGCCGAGGGCGTGCGCGTGCACATCGTTCACCACCGAAACGTCCAGCCCGGTGCGCTGCGTCAGCCCGGTGAAGATGTCCGTACCCGTCCAGCCCAGGATGGCATCGGTGGCGGAAATGACCGTGCCCGCCTCGGCGTCGATCACACCCGCCGAGCCCATACCAATGGCGGAGACTTCAATGCCGTCCGCCGCCGCCTGGGCACGCAGCGAGGTGGCCAGCGCGGCCGTGGCATCCAAGATGGCCTCCCCGCCAGCGCGGTTCAGCGTCGGCGTCTGGCCCGAGTAGAGCACCGTGCCGTCAGCGGCAACCACCCCCGCCGCCGTCTTAGTCCCGCCCAGATCTATACCAATTACGTACTGCATGCCATTCCTCAAAAGAGAGTTGCGGTCAAAAAAGAAGCAATGAAGAAGCCCGAGGCCCAAGCCTAAGATTCCATCCCCGGCGGCGGTGCTGGAGTCACCGTTTTGCGTAGGTGCGCATCGCGGACGCGTGTGGCGCGCCGCGAGCTCTGCGAGCAAGCGACACACCGGCCGTGTCTAAGCGCCGGCAAAACGGTGCGCAAGCACCGCCACCCAGGAAAGAGCCTTAGATCAGGCCGTTGCGCTCCAGGATGACCTTGACCGCAGCGGTCTCGTCCTCATCCAGGGACAGCATCGGCGCGCTCATGACGTTCGTCTTGATGACGCCCATCAGCTGCAGAGCGGTCTTGAAGGCGCCCAGGCCCGCGGCGTTGCCGGACATGCGGCCGGCCTTGGGGGTGTAGACGATCTCGAAGACATCGGCCAGGCGGTCCTGCTCGGCTGCGGCCTTGGCCCAGTCGCCGGCCACAGCGGCGTCGTAGAGGCGCTTGTAGCCGGCCGGGTCAACGTTGCCCAGACCCGGAACAACACCCTGGGCACCGCCCAGCATGGCACCGTCAACAACCACTTCGTGGCCGGTGAAGATGTCGAAGTTGGGGATGTCCTTGGCGGCCAGCAGCAGCTGGCGGAAGGAGACGTCGTCGCCCGAGGAGTCCTTCACACCGGCAATGACGCCCTCGCGGCCCAGTTCGACCAACAGGTCGGTGGGCAGCTTGAAGTGGGTGCGGACCGGGACGTCGTAGGCGAAGACGGGAACGTCGACGGCGGCGGCGATGGAGCGGAAGTGGGTGCCGTTCTCCTGGGCGTTGGAGATGGCGTAGTACAGGCTGGTGGCGACGATGGAGTCGGCACCCAGGGCGATGACGCGCTTGGCTTCTTCGATCACGCGGTTGGTGGTCTGCTCAACGGCGCCCACGATCACCGGCACCTGGCCGGCGTTCACGCCGGCCACGGTCTGCACAACGAGGTCGCGCTCGGCATTGGTCATGTGGGTGACCTCGCCGGAGGAACCCAGCACGAACAGGCCGCTGACGCCGCCGTCGAGCAGGTGCTTGGTGACGTTCTCCAGCGACGGGACGTCGATGGCGCCTTCGGCGGTGCGGGGGGTGACGACGGGCGGGATGACGCCCTGGAAACGGGAAGCGACGGTGGTCACAGTGTTCTCCAAATTATTGATTGTTAGGTGAAAATCTTGCGGGGGGAAGGCTAGATGTGCAGGAGCGACGGCGCCGCGCCCAGCAGCTTTTTGGTGTAGTCGTTGCTGGGGTGCGCGAAGATCTGCTCCGCGGAGCCCTCTTCGACGATCTGGCCGTAGTACATGACGCAGATGCGGTCCGAGACGTACTTGACGGTCTGGATGTCGTGGGAGATGAACACCATGCCCAGGTTCAGTTCCTTCTTCAGGTCCGAGAGCAGGTTGAGCACCTGGGCGCGGACGGAGACGTCCAGCGCCGAGGTCGGCTCATCGGCCACGATCAGGTCCGGGCCCAGGGCCAGTGCGCGGGCAATGGCCACACGCTGGCGCTGGCCACCGGAGACCTGCGACGGCGTGACCTCGGCCGCGGACTGCGGCAGGCCGACCAGGGACAGCAGTTCCTTGACCTTGGCCGCGCGGGAGGCCGCGGTGCCAATGCCGTGGACCTGCAGGGGGTCCGTGAGGATGTCCTGGATGGTCATGCGCGGGTTCAGCGCCGTCGCCGGGTCCTGGAAGACCACGGAGACGGAACGGCCGAATTCCTTGCGCATGGCGGCGTTGCGCTTGATGGCGGGCTTGCCGTGGAAGAGCACCTGGCCGGAGGTGGGCGTCTGCAGGCCCACCAGCACCGAGGCCAGGGTGGACTTGCCGCAACCCGACTCGCCGACGATGCCGACGGTTTCGCCGCGGTTGACGGAGAAGTCGACGCCGTTGACGGCCTTGACGTAGTTCGGCTTGAACAGGCCGCCGGACCGGGTCCGGTGGTGGACGTGGAGGTCCTTCAGCTCAATGACGGGGGTGGTTGCATTGCTCATTTGGCACCTACCTGGTTTTCATTCGCTGTGCCGGCGGCTGCTGTTCCAGCAACTGCGGTTGTCCCGGCAACTGCAAGGGCGTCTTCCTTGAGGTGGCTGGCCCAGTAGTGGTCCGTGCCCTCGCTGGCGCCGCCAAGCTTGACGAACGCCAGCTTCTGGTTCGGATCGGAGTCCGGGCGCAGCGAGCGGCTGGCGAACCGGTCTCCGGTCGCGAATTCCCGCGGAGACGGGACGGTGCCGGGGATCTGGTGCAGACGCGCGGCGTCGGCCTCGATCGAGAGCACTGCGCCCAGCAGGCCGCGGGTGTACTCGTGGGTGGGGTTCTGCAAAAGCTCGGAAGCCTGTGCCGATTCCACCACTTGTCCGGCGTACATGACGGTGATGCGGTGGGCCAGCGAGGCCACCAGGGCCAGGTCGTGGCTGACGAACACCATCGCGAAGCCCAGCTGGTCGCGCAGCTCGTTGAGCAGGTCGACCACCTGCTTCTGGACGGTGACGTCCAGCGCCGTCGTCGGCTCATCGGCCACCACGATCTTGGGCGAGCGGGAGAGCGCCATGGCGATCAGCACGCGCTGGCGCTGTCCGCCGGAGAGCTCGTGCGGGTAGCTTTTGAGCGTGCGGACCGGGTCCAGCTTGACCATTTCCAGCAGCTCGGCGGGGGTCTTGCGGCCGCCGCGCTTGGTCAGCTGCAGCATCTGGTCCTTGATCAGCATGGACGGGTTCAGCGAGCTGAGCGCGTCCTGGTAGACCATGGCAATCTGCTCGCCGCGCAGGCCCTCGTAGGCCTTGACGTTGCTGTGCTCGGTTTCGGGGTCCAGCAGTTCCTTGCCGTCAAACTTGATGGAACCGGTGACCTTGGCCGTCTTGGGCAGCAGGCCCATGATGGCCAGGGAGGAGATGGACTTGCCACAGCCGGACTCGCCCACCAGGCCCATGGTCTCGCCCTCGCGGACGGTGAAGGAGACGTTGTCCACGATGGGGGTCTCGCCAAAGCGCTCCGGGAAGCGGATGGAGAGGTTCTTGACCTCCAGCACGTTGCGGGCAGTGGCGCCAACCTGCGGCAGGCGGTCGGTCCGCTTGGCCTCGATGTCGCGCAGCAGCGTCAGCTCGTGGTCCAGCAGGGCGAACGGGTTGGCCGAGGCCAGCACCGGGTCCTTGACGGCACTGGCTGCGGCTTCGGCGTCGTCCAGCTCGGAGTGCAAAGGAGTGTCCAAGCGGTCCAGCTCGTGCGATTCCACCGTGGAGACGGCCGTCGGGGACGTGCCGATCTCGGTGTCAACGCCCTTGGCGGCAATGGCGGCGGCGGAGCCGTCGTCGTCGCTGACCTTGGGGGCCTTGCGTAGCTTCGGGTTGACCATGGCATCGGTCAGGCCCTCGGCCAGGATGTTCAGCGCCAACACGGTGAGCAGGATGGTCAGACCGGCAAAGGTGGTGGCCCACCAGCCGCCGGAGAGGACCAGGTTGCGGCCGTAGGAGATCACGTTGCCCCAGGACGGGTCCGGGTCCTGGATGCCGGCGCCCAGGAAGGACAGCGAGGCCTCCAGGATGATGGCGTCGGCCACCATCACCGTGGCGAACACCAGCACCGGAGCGGCGGTGTTGCGGACAATGTGCTTGAGCAGGATGTAGGGAACGCTGGCGCCCATGACCTTTTCGGCACGGACGTAGTCCTCGCCGTACTGGGAGAGCACGTTGGCGCGGACCACGCGGGCAATCTGCGGGGTGTAGATGATGGCGATGGCAATGATGATCACGGGGACCGAGTTGCCGAAGGAGGCCAGCAGCACGGCGGCCAGGGCGATGCCCGGGAACGCCATCAGGATGTCCATGAGGCGCATGATGACCTCGGCCACGCCCTTGGAGGCGGTGGCGGCGATGGAGCCAAGGATGGCGCCGGCAACGATGGCCAGTGCCACGGCGCCCAGGCCGATCATCAGCGATGCGCGGGCACCGTAGATCAGGCGGGAGAAGACGTCGCGGCCAATGCGGTCGGTGCCGAACCAGTGGTCGGCGCCCGGGGCCTGGGCCGGAATGTCCGAGGCCAGGGGGTCATGCGGGGCGATCAGGGGGGCGAAGATTGCCACGATGATGATGAAAAGCAGGAAGAGCAGGGCAAGTTTCGATCCCAGGGCCAGGGCCTTGAACCGCAATCCGGGGGCGCTCAACCGTTCGGCAAGTTTGCTGCGCATGACTTAGACCGTCCTGATTCGGGGGTTGATGAGCAGGTACAAGAGGTCAACCAGGATGTTGACCAAGACGAAGGTCACGGAGATGACCAGGACAACACCCTGGACGAGGTTGGTGTCCTTGTTGGTGATGCCGTTGAGGATCTGCTGTCCCATGCCGGGCAGGGAGAAGATCATTTCAATCACGACGGCGCCGCCGAGCAGGTAGCCAACGCGCAGGCCCAGCACCGTCACCGGGGTGACCAGGGCGTTGCGCAGCACGTTGCGGGAAACCACTGTGCTGTACGGGACGCCGTTGCCGACGGCGGTGCGGACGTAGTCGCGGTCCAGCTCCTCCACCATCGAGGTGCGCACCACGCGGATCAGCGAGGCGGAGACAGGAATCGCAAGGGCCAGCGCGGGCAGCGCCATGGAGCGCAGCCAGCCGCCGAAGCCTTCGGCCGGGTCGGTCAGGCCGCCGGAGGGGAAGATCGAGTCAGTGCCCAGGGCGAACCACTGGATGAGCAGGATGCCGAGCCAGAAGGACGGGGTAGCGATGGCGGCGATCGAGAAGATGCGCACCAGCTGGTCGACCCAGGTGTCGCGGTACAGTGCGGCCAGCACACCGAAAGCCAGGGACAGGACGACGGCGATCAGGACACCCAGGAAGGTGAGCTGGAGCGTCAGCGGAAAGGCAGAAGCAATAACCTCGGTGATGGGCTTCTGCGGGGGCAGGGTGTTGCCGAAGTTCAGCGTGACCAGCTTGGCCAGGTACCTGAAATACTGCAGGAACAACGGGTCATTGAGCCCGTTCTCAACTCTGAACTGCTCGAGTGCCTCGGGGGAAGCTCCTTCGCCCAAGGCTGCTACGGCACGGTCGCCTGGGGCGAACTGCAGCACCACGAAGACCAACAGGGTGACACCCAGGATCATCAGCGGAAGTGCTGCGAGTCTGCGTCCCAGCAGTCGCAAAAACATTACCAATTTACTTCTCCGGTTCTATTAGCAGTGTGTGCTGCGTCATAGGCTTTGTGATGTTAGGCCAGAGGGGCCGTGGCCGGGTGGCCACAGCCCCCCTGGTCTGTGTGTAGCGGTGCGTGCTATGCGGAGCGTCCCACGCCCACGAAGCTCAGGCCCGTGGTCGGCAGCGGCGCGAAGCCGGACAGCTTCTTGGAGTCCCAAGCGGACGGCAGCTTGCGGTGGAAGATCGGGTACAGCGGCACCTGCTCGGCGATGATGTCCACGATCTCCTTGTAGAGGGCCTTCTGGGCATCTCCGGTGGCAGCAATGGCCGCATCCATCTTGGTCTGGACGGTTGCGTACTCTGCGGTGTCGCTCCAGGCGAAGCGGTTCTTGGCCCAGGTGGCGCCGCGGTAGAACCAGCTGAGCAGGATGTCAGCGTCGTTGCCGAAGACGGAGGGGTCGCCGGGGGCGGCAACGACGTCGTACTTCAGGCCGCCAACCTTGTCCGGACCGTAGACGGCGGAGGAGGCCAGTGACTCCAGCGTGGTGTTTACGCCAATGGCGTCCCAGTTCTTCTTGATCAGCGGGGCGACATCCTTGACCCAGGCGGTGTCAGTGGTGGTCAGCGTCAGGGACAGGCCCGAGACGCCGGCGCCTGAGAGCAGGGACTTGGCCTTGTCTGCATCGAAACCGTAGACGGTGCCGGCCTTCTGGTACGACGGGTGCGTCGGCTGGAAGTAGGAGGAGGCGGCCGTGGCGTTGCCCAGCAGCGCCGTCTTGATGATGGTTTCCTTGTCCAGGGCGTAGTGCAGTGCCTGGCGGACTTCCTTCTTGTCGAAGGGGGCCTTGGAGAGGTTGAACATCAGGAACATCAGGCCGAAGGACTGGACGGCTTCGACGTTCACCTTGGACTTGAGCGAGTCGACGTCCAAGTAGGGGACATCCTCGATGGCCTGGACACGGCCGGACTGGACGGCGGTGACGCGGGCGGCGGCGTCGGAGAGCAGGAACCAGGTCATGCTCTTGGCTAGGGCCGGCTTGGGGCCGTTGTAGGCGTCGTTGCGCTCGAAGACGATCTTGTCGTCCTTGGCGGCGGAGACGAACTTGTACGGGCCGGTGCCGATCGGCTTGGCGTCGAAGGCCTTCTGGTCGGCGGAGGCGATGGCCTTCGGGACAACCTTGACCACGGAGATGCGCGGGCCGAATCCGGCGAAAGCGGTCTTCAGCTTGAACTCGACGGTCTTGGCGTCAACGGCGGTGACGGAGTCGAGGAAGAAGATGAACTGGGCGAACAGGGCCTTGTTGGCCGGGTCCATCACGCGGGTGAAGGAGTAGACAACGTCATCGGTGGTGACCGGGGTGCCGTCGTGGAACATGGCGCCGTCGCGGAGGGTGACCTGGTAGGTGAGGTCGTCAATCTTCTTGGGGTCCGAAGCAGCCAGCGCGTTGTAGGGCTCGCGGGTGGCCGGGTGGAGTTCCACCAGACCCTCAAAGATGTGGAGGTTAGCGGCCAGCGGAGTGGCGCCCGAGGAAGACATCGGGTCGAAACCGGTGGACAACGAGTAGGAGATGCCTGCCTCGATGGTCAGGTCTTTGTTGACGGCAGCGGCAGAGGCGGCAGTGGTCGTCGTCGACGTCGACGAAGAGCCACAGGCGGCAAGCGTTCCGGCAAAGGCCGTCGCAGTACCAAGGACGCCGGCAATCTTCAGGAAGTTGCGGCGGGACGCATCCTTGATCAAAGGCAGGTTCTCAAGAGTGTTGCTCATTGTGGGACTCACCATTTCGTAAGTTGGTTATCGGATGTAGGACGTCCGATGCTTGTAGTAGAACTGTAAGAGGGATCACAGTGTTTGGTCAAGCGGATTTCAGGTTGCGAATCGGTTACGGAGTACACAAGCACACGACACCGTGTGACAGGTTTACTGGGGAGTAACCTCCAGAGGTACCCCTGGCCCGAATTGTCGGGGAGCGGCGGGTGCGCCACATCTATATTAGTCGTGGGACATCCGATATCATATGTGCTAGATCACGTTTTTTGCGGACCGGATTCTTGGGGCAACTTTACACCGCGCGTGTGTGTTGCCCCCGGGCCCGCAAGGCCCGAATTTTCCCAGGCACGCAGCCCACTAAGGAGTACCGATGACAGCATCGACAGCCGCACCGCAGGCACGCTTCAGTGCCCAGGCCCGTTTGAGGGCCCTGCAGTCGGACATCATGGAGCTCATCCTTGACCGTGAGCTCGAAGCCGGCGATCCGCTGCCCACCGAGAGCGAACTCTCGCTGGCCCTGGGCGTCGGGCGCAACACGCTGCGCGAATCCCTCAAGGTGCTCCAGGCGCTGGGTGTCATCGAGATCCGCCACGGATTCGGCATGTTCGTCGCCCCGAGCAACTTTGACGCCATGGCCGATGGTCTGACCTTTCGCGGCCGGCTGTCGCTGCGCCACCAGGGCCTGGAGGCCCAGCAGCTGGTGGACATCCGGCAGGCGCTGGAGTCGGGGCTGATCGGCAGTTCCATCGCCGTCATCACGCCCGGGCAGCTGGCCGGCATCGAGGCCGCCGTGGTCAAGATGGAGACGCTGGCCCAGCAGGGGGAGATGTTCACCGAGGCCGACGCCGAGTTCCACTCGCTGCTCTTCGAGCCGCTGGCCAACGACCTCTTGATGAACCTGATGACCGTCTTCTGGAAGGTCTACCGCAAGATCCACACGGAGATCGGTGCCGGCGACGCCGACCTGGTGGGCACCGCCGCCACGCACCGTGCCATCTTTGAGGCCGTGAAGGCCAAGGACAAGGCGCTCGCCTCCGAGCTGCTGGCCCGCCACTTCGATGGCATCCGCCGCCGCATCACCGAGGTGGTTGGCGCGCCGTAGCGCCAGCCGCCCCCAGCGTGCCCGGCCCCGCGCCGGACGCCAACAGCAACGGCCGGCCCCGCGCCGGACGCCGGCTGCCAACGCCGCCGCCATGTCCACGCATGGCGGCGGCGTTTTTTGTGCCCCGCCGTGGAACCATGGGTGCCATGGAGGGGATGCGGATTGCCGCCGAGCGGGACGCACAGGGCTCCACCGTGCTCCGGGCCGTCCGCGGTGCGCACGAATGCGGCTCCGTGGTGCTGGCTGCCGCGGGGGAGTCCGCGGCCTGGCCGGCGGCCCTCGTGCTGCGCGATCTGCGGGTGGACCCCCCATGGCGCCGCCGCGGCCTGGGTGCCGCGCTGGTGGCCGCCGTGGAGGAGCTGGCGGCCGCATCGGGTGCCGAGCTGCTGGTGCTGGAGGTCGACACCTCAAATGCCGCGGCCGCGCGGCTCTACGCCTCCCGCGGCTGGCTGCCGGTGGGGGAGCCGAGCGCCTACAGCTATACGTCGCTGGACGACGGCGGCGCCGCCTCGGTGGTGGAGGTGTCCCGCCAGACCTGGGCCAAGGCCCTCTGAGCCGTGGGCTGCCCGCTCCGTACCGTACCGTGTTGCGCAGCGGTGGCCCTGAAGAGTGCGCAGGAGCATCCCCTGCGCACAGTCGAGGCCGGACCCTGCGCAGGACGGTACGCTGCGCAACGAAAAAGCCCGCCTGATCTTTCGATCCAGCGGGCTTTTCCGGCAAGTGCGCGCGAAGGGATTCGAACCCCCAACCTTCTGATCCGTAGTCAGATGCTCTATCCGTTGAGCTACGCACGCATATTTTGTTTTCGGCTTTTTGGGCCGGGAACAACTGTAGCGTATTTTTCGCCCGCCGTTTTCCACCAGTCTCCGAAGGACGCCATGTCCGCCCAGGATGCGCGCCCCTGGCGCAACGAAAAAGCCCGCCTGATCTTTCGATCCAGCGGGCTTTTCCGGCAAGTGCGCGCGAAGGGATTCGAACCCCCAACCTTCTGATCCGTAGTCAGATGCTCTATCCGTTGAGCTACGCACGCATATTTTGTTTTGCTTTTGGCTCTCAAGCCGGAAATAACTCTAACCCGATTCGCCCGGCAGGACAAATCCGGTGCCGCGTGAGCCCGGCCACACTAGACCGGTCTACGTGAGATAGATCACATAATTTGGACACGATGAAGCGGATAATCGGCGGAATTCCGGTGTTTTCGACCGGCGCCCACCGGGGAGATCCTATCTCCTGGCCCGAGAAATCGCCGCAAGACGCCCCTACATTTGAAACACACCACCTGACCCACTGAAGGGAAACACAATGGGCCACGCATCAGCGCAGCAGATAGTCGACCATGCACCGACCACGCACCGCCGTCTGGCAGCCTGGGTTGCCGAGGTTGCGACGCTGACCCAGCCGGATTCCATCCACTGGGTGGACGGTTCCGAGGCGGAAAACCGCGCCCTGACGGACGCCCTGGTGGCGGCCGGCACGCTGGTGAAGCTCAATGACGACCAGTTCCCCAATTCCTTCGCGGCGTTCTCGGACCCCAAGGATGTCGCACGTGTCGAGGAGCAGACGTTCATCTGCTCCAAGAACGAGCGCGACGCCGGCTTCACCAACAACTGGATGGAACCGGCCCTGATGAAGGCCAAGCTGGACGGGCTCTTTGCCGGCTCCATGCGCGGCCGCACCATGTACGTCATCCCGTTCGTGATGGGCCACCTTGACGCCAAGGACCCCAAGTTCGGCGTCGAGATCACCGACAGTGCCTACGTGGTGGCCTCCATGCGCATCATGGCCCGCATCGGCACCGATGTGCTGCGCCGGATGGAGGAGCTGGATGCCTTCTACGTCCCCGCCCTGCACTCCGTGGGCATGCCGCTCGAGGACGTCCAGGCCGACGTCGCCTGGCCGTGCAGCGACGAGAAGTGGATCGTGCACTTCCCCGAGGCGCGCTCCATCTACTCCTTTGGCTCCGGCTACGGCGGCAACGCGCTGCTGGGCAAGAAGTGCTACGCCCTGCGCATCGCCTCGGTGATGGCGCACGACGAGGGCTGGCTGGCCGAGCACATGCTCATCCTGAAGCTGACCTCCCCGGCCCAGAAGACCTACTACGTCTCCGCGGCGTTCCCTTCCGCCTGCGGCAAGACCAACCTGGCCCTCCTCGACCCGACCATTGACGGCTGGAAGGTGGAGACGTTGGGCGACGACATCACCTGGCTGCGCTTCGACGAGGCCGGCCAGTTGCGCGCCATCAACCCGGAGTCGGGCCTGTTTGGCGTGGCCCCGGGCACGGGCTGGCACACCAACCCGAACGCCATGCGCGCCATCGCCAAGGGCAATTCCATCTTCACCAACGTCGCCCTGACCGACGACGGCGGCGTGTGGTGGGAGGGCATGACCGAGGACGTGCCCGCGCACCTGACCGACTGGCAGGGCGAGTCCTGGACTCCCGAGTCCGGCGAGCCGGCCGCGCACCCGAACTCGCGCTTCTGCACGCCGATCGACCAGATCGACATGATCGCCGACGAGTACACCGACCCCGAAGGTGTGCCGATCTCGGCCATCCTGTTCGGCGGACGCCGCAAGACCACCATTCCGCTGGTCACGCAGTCCCGCGACTGGACCAATGGCATCTTCATGGGGTCCACGCTGTCCTCTGAGACCACGGCTGCCGCCGCGGGCGCCGTCGGCGTGGTGCGCCGCGACCCGATGGCCATGCTGCCGTTCATCGGCTACGACGCCGGCGACTACCTCAAGCACTGGATCGCGCTGAGCAAGAATGCGGACCAGGAGAAGCTGCCGAAGATCTTCCTGGTGAACTGGTTCCGCCGCAAGGCCGATGGCTCCTTCGCCTGGCCCGGATTCGGCGACAACTCCCGCGTGCTCAAGTGGGCCATCGAGCGCATCGAGGGCACCGCCGAGGCCGTGGAGACGCCCATCGGCTTTGTCCCCGCCCCCGGTTCGCTGGACATCAGCGGCCTGGACATGACCGAGGCCGACGTCGCCGAGGCCGTCAAGGTGGACGCGACCGAGTGGGAAGCGGAGCTGGACAGCATTGACGAGTGGTACCGTCGCTTCGGCAGCTCGCTGCCGGCGGAGCTGCTCAACGAGCTCGAGGGCCTCAAGACCCGCCTGGGCTGACCACTCCCCATACCGGTCTAGACCACTAAGAGGCGGCGGCGGAACCTTTGGTTCCGCCGCCGCCCTCTTGCGTGGCTGGAGATATGACGTGCGGGCCGGAGCCTTCTCATTCACAGCGTCCGTGGGTCGCCTGTGAACGACCCCTTGGCTATATTGGCCCTCGCCGTCCCCAACTAGTGTAGTGTCTCAGTTTTGCTTGACGGCTTGGAGCGCAACCCGGCCACGAGCCACTTTTTCCAGGATCGACTCCGCATCCGCGGTCCACACCAAAGGCTTCGGGTCGGCATTGTTCACCTCGATGTATTCCTCGATCTTCGCAATCAAATCAGGCACTGAATGAAAGACCCCACGGCGTAGCGCCTTCTCCGTCAACTCCCTGAACCACCGCTCCACCAGGTTCAACCACGAGGATGAGGTCGGGGTGAAATGCAGGTGGAACCGTGGGTGTTTGGCCAGCCACG
Organism: Pseudarthrobacter sp. P1; assembly: GCF_050156935.1. Taxonomy (NCBI): domain Bacteria; kingdom Bacillati; phylum Actinomycetota; class Actinomycetes; order Micrococcales; family Micrococcaceae; genus Pseudarthrobacter; species Pseudarthrobacter sp. P1. The sequence continues at coordinate 3,486,514 of NZ_CP189584.1, forward strand.
CCTTCACGTTCGCATGCTTGTGCGTCGCGTAGTTGTCGATGACCAGGTGGATCTGAAGGCCGGCCGGGACTTCCTTTTCAATGGTTTTCAGGAACACCAGGAATTCATCGTGGCGGTGCTTGGGAACGCAGGAGCCGATGACCTTTCCGGTTGCGACCTCCAGGGCCGCGAAGAGACGTGGTGGTTCCGTTGCGCTTGTAGTCGTGGGTCATCGTCCCGGCCCGCCCCCTGGTCATCGGCAACGACGGCTGGGAGCGGTCCAGGGCCTGGATGGAGGTCTTCTCGTCCATGCAGAACACGATCGCGTTCTCCGGTGGGTTCAAATACAGTCCGCACACGTCGATGAGCTTTTCCTCGAACTTCGGGTCCGTGGAGAGTTTGAAGGTCTTCACCAGATGCGGTTTCAACCCGCGGGCAGACCAGATGCGTTGCACCTGCGCCGGGGAGACCCCGGTCTTCGCGGCCATGGTGCGCACCGACCAATGCGTGTGTCCCTCAGGCTTTGAGTTCTGTGTCAGCTCAACGATTTCGTCGATCGTCGACTGCGGGATCACCGGTTTGCGTCCCCGCCCGCCACGCACCTTCCCGAGCTTGGTCAGGCCTTCCTCGGCGAAGCGGGTACGCCAGGAGCGCACCGTGCCCGGGGTGATGCCCACCACCCGGGCGATCCACTCGTTGGCCAGGCCCTCGGCGGCCATCAGCAGAACCTGCGCCCGCTGCACCTCCCGGTGGGAGGCCACCTGGGATGCGGCCAGCGCTTCCAGGACGGTGCGCTGGGCGTCGGTAAGGGCCAGGGCGGGTGCTGGATTCGACATGATCCCAGCCTAAACCCAAAGTCATTAACTATTTTGGAGACACACCACTAGGTGACAGTTATCGCACGTTCCGGGCCTTGGAACGTGCGATAACTGTCACCTAGTTGGGGGCGATTGTGGCTAGTTGGTTCCGACCAGCCACAGGTCCGGGCCGAACACCTCGTAGTGGATGTTCGCGGCGGGAATGCCGGCGCCGAGGGCCTCGCTGCGGATCTTCTTCATGAACGGCAACGGGCCGCAGACATACACCGATGCGCCGGCGGGCAGCTGGAGGTCCTGCAGGGACATGAACCCGTGGTGCAGGCTCCCGGGGGTCTCCTGCGGATCAAGGGCCGGCTCCTCCAGCCAGAGCCGCAGGCTGGCGCCGTCGAGGCTGCGGATGTCGGCGCTCATCTGCTCGCGCAGGGCCCAGGCCGCAAGGTTCTTCTCCGCATGCAGCACCATGACCTCGCGGTCCGAGTCCTTGCCGGCCAGCGAGCGCAGGGCCGAGGCCGAGGGCGTGCAGCCGATGCCGGCGGTCGCGAAGACCAGCGGTCCGTCGCCGTCGTCGAGGGTGACATCGCCGTACGGGTTGGACAGTTCCAGGACATCGCCCACGGCCACGCTGCGGTGCAGCGCGGGGGAGACCTCGCCGCCGTCGTCCAGCTTGGTGGTGAAGACGCGCCGGCCGGTGGACTCCGCGTCGGCGGAGAGCGTGTACTGGCGGCACTGGCGCAGACCGTCGGACAGCGCGACCTTGACGGTCACAAACTGGCCGGGTAGCGCGGCCGTGGCAGGGGTATCGTCGGCCGGTTCCAGCACGAACGTCATGCTGCCGGTGCCGGCCGGGTTCTTTTCCACCACCGTCCACGGCGTCCACATCTTGTCGTTGGCTTGGCGTGCGTACAGGCCCTGCTCGATGGCGATGAGCGCGTTGGCCATCAGCCAGTAGACCTCCGTCCAGGCCTCGGCGATCTCGGCGGTGATGACGTCGGCGAGCTCCTCGGCAATGGCGGCAAAGAGGTGCGTGTAGACAATCTGGTACTGGTCGGCGGTGATGCCCAGCGAGGTGTGCTTGTTGGCGATGCGGCTCAGCATGGCCTCGGGGACCAGGTCGGGGTTGGCCACCAGTGCGCCGGCAAAGGCCGCAATGGAGCCGGCCAGGGCCTTCTGCTGCTCCCCGTTGTTCTGGTTCGCCCGGCTGAACAGTCCGTCCAACAGCTCCGGGTGGGCCGCAAACAGGCGGCGGTAGAAATTCGGTGTGATGGCGCCCAGGCGCGCTCCGACGAGCGGCAGTGTGGCCTCGATGGTGGGGCGGGACTTCTCGGAAAGCATCGGTACTCCTTGGCTGGAAGTTGCTCGGTTCCTCCAAAGTAGCATTTAAAATGCGCATTTAAATCCAAACTTCTACACTTCGTAGAAAAAGTGTTGAAGCGGCGGGGTCAGCCGGCCGGCCGTGTGGCCAATGTCACGGCCACGGGGCCGGAGCGGCGCGGCCGGGCGAGGCTGGAGACGGCAACCGGGTCAAGCTCGGCATAGAACGCCTCGCGGGCCCGTCCCAGCGCCCCGCGCAGCCCGCAGCCGCCGATCAGTGGACAGTCGCCATTGGCCGCGTGGCATTCGGCCACATCCTCGCGTTCGTCGAGGGCCCGCAGCACGCTGCCGACGGTCACGGTGAGTCCGGCGGCGTTGATCCGCACACCCCCGGCCCGGCCCCGGACGGCGTCGACCAGGCCGAGGTTGCCCAGCTTGAGCACGGCCTTGCTGACGTGGTTGTACGGCGTGCCCACGGCACCGGCGATGTCCTTGGTGGTCAGCAGCTCCGCACCCGGGTCCGCGCACAGCACCATGAGCACGCGCAGGCACACATCGGAAAAGGCATTGATGCGCATGGATCAGCCGCCCAGCTTTCCCGACGGAGGAGGCGTCACTGCCAAACGAGCTTCTCGCCGGGCTCCCAGATGGGGTCGGCGAAGGTCCAGGCGCCATCCTCGGAGGGCGTGTACGACTGCACAGCGGCGATGGAGACGCCGGCGCTGTGCTCGGCCACCACGTGGATGGCGTCGGTGGACTCGTCCGGCAGGTGGATGTCGCAGACGACGGCGGCGGCGCGGTTGCTCCCGCGCTGCTGGCGCAGGATCTCGTACAGGTCGGCGATCATCTCGTCGGCATCCAGCTCCGGGTCCCCGCCGTCGACGTTGTCCGCGGAGGGGTCCGCGCTGGGGCCCACGGCCACCAGCCGGACTTCGCCGTCCTCGGCCACCACCAGTGCCACGGGCAGGAAGGCGCCGTGCTCCTCCAGCTGCTCCTGGGCCAGGGCGAGGGCGGTGCCCACCAGCTTGTTCAGGTCCTCCTGGATGAGTTCTTCGGTCAGCTCGGTCTGCGGGGCCGGCTCAGTCATGGTGTTTTCTTCTTTCGGTGTCAATGTCTAGGCGCGGACAAGGGCCAGCACGGCGTCGCGGAGCTCCACCATGGTGGGGGCGTCCACGGCCTCGGCGTTCAGGCGCAGGAACGGCTCGGTGTTGGAGGCGCGCAGGTTGAACCACCAGTCGCCGTTGTCGGCGGCGAACGTCAGCCCGTCCATCTCGTCCACGCTCACGCCCTCGCGCGCGTAGGCCGCGCGGACGCGGCCCACGGCGGCGGGGACATCGGCCAGCTTGGAGTTGATCTCGCCGGAGGAGATGTAGGGCTCGTATTCGCGGCCGAGCCCGGACAGCGGGCCGTCCTGCTCGCCCAGGGCGGCCAGGACGTGCATGGCGGCCAGCATGCCGGTGTCCGCGTTGTAGAAGTCGCGGAAGTAGTAGTGCGCGGAGTGCTCGCCGCCAAAGACGGCGCCCTCCTCGGCCATGACGGCCTTGATGAAGGAGTGGCCCACACGGGTGCGGACCGGGCGGCCGCCATCGGCGGTGACCAGCTCCGGCACGGCGCGGGAGGTGATCAGGTTGTGGATGACCACGGGGGTCTCCTCGCCGGCGGCCTTCGCCCGGGCGATCTCGCGCCGGGCCACCAGGGCCGTCACGGCGGAGGGGGAGAGGGGGGCGCCGAGCTCGTCGATGACAAAGCAGCGGTCCGCGTCGCCGTCGAACGCCAGGCCGATGTCCGCGCCATGGGCGACGACGGCGGCCTGGAGGTCGCGCAGGTTTTCCGGTTCCAGCGGGTTGGCCGGGTGGTTCGGGAAGGAACCGTCGAGCTCGAAGTAGAGCGGCACGATCTCCAACGGCAGGGCCGGGAGCAGCGTGCCGCCCAGCACGGCGGGGGTGGTCATGCCGGCCATGCCGTTGCCGGCGTCCACGACGATCTTCAGCGGGCGGGAGCCGGAGAGGTCCACCAGGGAGCGCAGGTACTGCGCGTAGTCCTTCAACACGTCGTGCACGCCGATCGCCCCGGGGCGGATGCCCGCAGCCTCCGTGTCGGGGAGACCCTCGTCGAGGTAGGTCTGGGCCAGGGCCCGGATGTCCTCCAGCCCGGTCTCGGAGGACAGCGGCACGGCACCGGCCTTGGCCATCTTGATGCCGTTGTACTCGGCCGGGTTGTGGCTGGCGGTGAAGACCACGCCGGCGGCGTCCATCGAGCCGCAGGCGAAGTAGAGCTCATCGGTGGAGATCAAATCCAGCAGCACCACCTCCGCGCCGCGGGCGGTGGCGCCGGCGGCAAAGGCCGCGGCGAAGTCGGGGGAGGAGGGGCGCATGTCCCCGCCCACCAGCACGCGCTCCCCGGACAGCCCCAGGACATCCACGAAGGCGGCACCCACGGCCTTGACCGAGGTGGCGGTGATGGTTTCGCCCACGATGCCGCGGACGTCATAGGCCTTGAAGGATTCCGAAAGGTCAATGGTGGTGTTCTCTGAGCTGCTCACACCCTCCATCGTACCGGGGGTTATCCACAGACCCGGCGACGCTCGGGTGGGTGTCAGCCCCGGCTGGGATACTGGATGGATGACCCAGCCTGCTGCCACCACCCAGAACGCCACCGACACAACCTCCACCTACGGCCAGGCCCTGGACGTGCTGCGCCGCCTGGTGGGCCGGGAGGATGCCAGCTTCCATGACGGCCAGTTCGAGGCCATCGAGGCCCTGGTCGACGGCGGCAAGCGGGCCCTGGTGGTCCAGCGCACCGGCTGGGGCAAGTCCGCCGTGTACTTTGTCTCCTCCCTGCTGCTGCGTGCCCGCGGCGCCGGTCCCACGCTGATCGTCTCCCCGCTGCTGGCACTGATGCGCGACCAGGTGGCCGCCGCCGAGCGCGCCGGTGTGCGGGCCATGGCGATCAACTCCGCGAACGCCACCGAGTGGGATCTGGTGCGCGAAGCCCTGGAGGCGGACGAGGTGGATGTGCTCCTTGTCTCCCCGGAGCGGCTGACCAACCCGGCCTTCCGCGAAAACCAGCTGCCGGCGCTGATCCGGCGCACCGGGCTGCTGGTGATCGACGAGGCCCACTGCATTTCCGATTGGGGCCACGATTTCCGCCCCGACTACCGGCGCATCGCGGACCTCATCGCGCAGCTGCCCGGCACCGTCCCGGTGCTGGCCACCACCGCCACCGCCAACTCCCGCGTGGTGGCGGACATCGAGGAACAGCTCGGTGCCGGCGTCTTCACCATCCGCGGCGCGCTGGCCCGCGAATCCCTGCGCCTGGGCGTGCTCCGGCTCTCCGATTCCCGCGACCGGCTCGGCTGGCTGCTCACGCACCTTTCGGACCTGCCCGGCAGCGGCATCATCTACACGCTGACGGTGTCCGCGGCGGAGGACACCGCGCGGCTGCTGGCCTCCGCCGGGCACAAGGTGCTCAGCTACACCGGCCGCACGGACCCGATGGACCGCGAATCCGCCGAACAGCAGCTCAAGGACAACCAGGTCAAGGCGCTCGTGGCCACCAGCGCCCTGGGCATGGGGTTCGACAAGCCGGACCTGGGCTTCGTGATCCACCTGGGCGCGCCGTCGTCGCCGGTGGCCTACTACCAGCAGGTGGGCCGTGCGGGCCGTGGCTCGGCCAACGCCGATGTCCTGCTGATGCCCGGGCGCGAGGACAAGGACATCTGGGCGTACTTCGCCACCGCGTCCATGCCGTCCCAGGAAAAGGCCGCCGCCGTGCTCCAAACGCTGGCCGACGCCGGCAAGGCGCTCTCCACGATCGCGCTGGAGGCGCGGGTGGACCTGCGCCGCACCCCGCTGGAGCTGCTGCTGAAGGTGCTGGCCGTCGACGGCGCCGTGGAGCGGGTGGGGGGCGGCTGGCTGTCCACCGGCCGGCCGTGGGTGTACGACGCCGAGCGCTACGGGCGGATTGCCCAGGCCCGGGTGGACGAGCAGGACTCGATGATCGACTATGAGCGCATGGGCGGCTGCCGGATGGAGTTCCTGGCCGCCGCGCTGGACGATGAGACGGCCGCCCCGTGCGGGCGCTGCGACAACTGTGCCGGGCGCTGGTTCTCCGATGCCGTCGACGGCGCGGCCGTGGCCGTGGCGGGGGAAACCCTCAGCCGGGCCGGGCTGCTGTTGGAGCCGCGGCTCCAGTGGCCCACGGGCATGGACCGCCTGGGCGTGCCGGTGAAGGGCAAGCTGGGGGCCGGCGAGCTCAGCGGCGGCGGGCGTGTGCTGGCCCGCATGACGGATCTGGGCTGGGGCACGGCGCTGCGGACGCTCTTCGCCGCCGAGGCGCCGGATGCCCCGATCGATCCGGGGATGCTGCAGGCCTGCGTGGCGGTGCTGCGGGATTGGGGTGTTGGCGGCTGGAGCGGCGAGGGCCGCCCGGCGGCAGTGGTGTCGATGCCCTCGCGCAGCAAGCCCCAATTGGTGCGTTCGCTGGCGGAGGGCATTGCGTCGGTGGGGCAGCTGCCGTATCTGGGCGAGTTGGAGCTGGCGTTTGGCGGCCCGTCCGGGCAGCGCGGCGGCAACAGCGCCTACCGGCTGGCCGGCGTCTGGGACCGCGTGGTGGTGGGGGAGGCCCTGGCCGCGGCCCTGCAGGAGGCGGCCGGCCGCCCGGTGCTGCTGATCGACGATCTCGTGGACAGCCGCTGGACCCTGACCATCGCCGGCCGCGCCCTGCGCCACGCCGGCGCCGGCCAGGTCCTCCCGCTGGTATTGGCACAAGCGGGCTAACACCGACCCGTGTCGCTTCGCCTCCACGCGGCCGCGGACGGCCTTGGTCGATCACCGAGGCCGTTCGGTGGTCGACCAAGCGCGCCCTGAGGAGCGCGTGGAGACGCTGCCCGGTCCGGACCTACTGGCCGGCGGGGCGCAGGCGCAGGGCCTGCATGCCGCCGTCGACGGCGATGGACGTGCCGGTGGTGGAGCCCGAAAGCGGGCTGGCCAGGTAGGCCACCGCCCCTGCCACCTCGTCCGCACTGACCAGCCGGCCGTGCGGCTGGCGGGCGTTCAGGGCGGCGCGCTCGGCGGCAGGGTCGTCGGCCGAATCGAGCAGCCGGCCGACCCACGGGGTGTCGGCGGTGCCCGGGTTGACGCAGTTGACGCGGATGCCCTCGCGCAGGTGGTCCGCGGCCATGGCCTGGGTCAGCGAGAGCACGGCGCCCTTGGTGGCGCTGTACAGCGCGCGCTGGGGCAGGCCCGCGGTGGCGGCAATGGAGCAGGTGTTCACGATGGCGGCGGCCGTGGACCGGCGCAGGTGCGGCAGCGCGGCGCGGCTCAGGCGCACCATGCCCACCACGTTGATGTCCCACACGCGGTGCCACTCCTCGTCGCCGTTGTCCTCCACGGTGCCCTTGGCGCCGATTCCTGCGTTGTTCACCACGATGTCGATGCCGCCCAGCTGCTCGGCGACGGCGTCGACGGCGGCGCGGATGGACGCGTCGTCGGAGACGTCGCAGACCAGGCCGAGCTGGCCCTCGGGGAGGTTCGACGGGTTGAGGTCCAGCACGGCCACCGAGGCGCCCATGCCCTGCAGCCTGGCCGCGATGGCCGCGCCGATGCCGGACGCGCCGCCGGTGACGATGGCGGTGAGCGAGTTCATTTCCGTGGTCATCTAGGCCTCCTGGCCGGTAGCTGTTGCTGCTGCGGCGGCCAGTCCGGCGCCGGCGCGGAAAAATTCCTGGCGCTGGCGGCCCAGACCCTCGATTTCGACCTCGACGACGTCGCCGTCCTGGATGTACGGGAAGCGGCCGGAGAGCGCCACGCCCTCGGGGGTGCCGGTGAGGATGACGTCGCCGGGCTCGAGCACCATGTACTGGCTCAGGTGGTGGACGATCGTGGGGACGTCGAAGATCAGGTCAGCGGTGTTGGAATCCTGGCGGGGCTCGCCGTTGACCCAGCTGCGCAGGCGCAGGTTGCCGGCGTCGACGTCGGTGGCCGGCACCAGCCACGGGCCCAGCGGGGTGGACTTGGGCAGGGACTTGCCCTTGGTCCACTGGCCGGCGGCGCCGGGGAGCTGGTATTCGCGCTCGGAGAGGTCGTTGGCGACCACATAGCCGGCGACGGCGGCCGCGGCCTCCGCCAGGGAGGCGGCGTAGCTGAGTTCGGAGCCGATCACGATGCCCAGCTCCACCTCCCAGTCGTACTTGGCGCTGCGCGGCGGGATGGGGGCGGCGTCGAACGGGCCGGCCACCGTGTTGTTCGGCTTGAGGAACACCACCGGGATCGTGGGCGGCAGCGCGCCGGACTCGGCGGCGTGCGCGGCGTAGTTCATGCCGATGCAGACGACGTTGTTGGGCCGGGCGATGGGGCTGCCCTGGCGCAGGGATTCGGCACCCTCAAGCACCGGCAGGGTGCCCGCTTCAAGGGCGGCGCGCAGGGCGGCAATGCCGCCGCCGGCCAGGAAGGCTCCGTCAATGCTGGCGGTTACGGAGCTGGCGTCGTAGGCGCGCTCCGTGCCGGTGGCGTCTTGGGCGAAGACGGCGGGGGTCTCGCTCCCCGGCGCTCCGAGCTGTGCAATCTTCATGGGGAAGCCCCTTTCAACCGATTCATACGGCGGTGTACTGGTGGTCCGGTGTGGCTCGGCTCGGATAACATCTGAGCTTTGACGTCACTTTACCCCCAATTCTAGGCCACAACCCGTCATTGACAAGTGAAACATCGGATGTTTATCTTGAGGGAGTTGGTGGCTGCCGCGGCAGTGCACCGTGCCGACACCAAACCCCAGGGAGCCATCCAGTGAGTACAGTCATCGCTGTCGAGACCAGTGACGTTCGTTTTCCAACATCGCGCCACCTGGACGGCTCGGATGCCATGAACCCGGACCCGGACTATTCCGCCGCATACCTGCGCATCCGCACCGACGCCGAGGACGGCCTGGAGGGCCACGGCTTCGTCTTCACCATCGGCCGCGGCAACGACGTCGAGACGGCGGCGATCACCGCGCTGGCCCCGTACCTGATGGGCCGCAATGTGGAGGAGCTGCTGGCTAACATGGGCGCCACCTACAAGGAGCTCATCAACGATTCGCAGCTGCGCTGGCTCGGCCCGGAGAAGGGCGTCATGCACATGGCCATCGGCGCCGTCGTCAATGCCCTGTGGGACCTGAAATCCAAGCGGGCCGGGCTGCCGCTGTGGCAGCTGCTGGGTTCCATGAGCCCCGAGGAACTGGTGGAGCTGGTGGACTTCCGCTACCTCTCCGACGCCCTCACCCCCGAGCAGGCGCTGGAGATCCTGCGTGCCGCCGTGCCGGGCCGCGCCGAGCGCCAGGCCACCCTGCTGGCCGAGGGCTACCCGGGCTACACGACGACGCCGGGCTGGCTGGGCTACTCGGACGAGAAGCTGACACGGTTGGCGCACGAGGCGGTGGCCGACGGATTCAAGCAGATCAAGCTCAAGGTCGGCGCCGATCTGGCGGACGACATCCGCCGGGTGCGCGCCGCCCGCGCCGCCGTCGGGCCCGACATCAAGATTGCCGTGGATGCCAACCAGCGCTGGGACGTGGACGCCGCCATCGAGTGGATGAAGCACCTGGCGCCGTTCGACATTGCCTGGATCGAGGAGCCCACCAGCCCCGACGACATCCTGGGCCATGCGGCCATTGCCCGCGGTGTGGCGCCGATCCCGGTGGCCACCGGGGAACACGTGCAGAACCGCGTCGTGTTCAAGCAGATGCTCCAGGCGAAGTCCTTGGAGGTGCTGCAGATCGACGCCGCGCGCGTGGCAGGCGTCAACGAAAACGTGGCGATCCTGCTGTTGGCCGCCAAGTTCGGCGTCCGGGTCTGCCCGCATGCCGGCGGCGTGGGCCTGTGCGAGGCCGTGCAGCACCTGTCCATGTTCGACTTCGTGGCGGTGTCGGGCACCAAGGAGGATCGCATGATTGAATTTGTGGACCACCTGCATGAGCACTTCGTCACCCCCATCGACGTCCACGACGGCTGCTACTGGCCGCCGCTGGCGCCGGGTGCGGGCAATGAAATGCATGCGGCCTCGATTGAGGAATACAGCTTCCCGCACGGTGCCGCCTGGCGCGAGGACGCCCTGGCCGGCATCCCGGCCTAAGGTTCACTGATGACGGCAACGATTGACCACGCACCCTGGTTCACCCAGGCGCGGCTGGGCATGTTTGTCCACTGGGGCCTGTACTCCCTGCCCGCGCGGCACGAGTGGGTGATGAACCGGGAACGGATCTCCGTCCCCGACTACGCCAAATACTTCGAGCGCTTTGAGCCGGACCTCTACGATCCGCGCGAGTGGGCCCGGGCGGCCAAGGCGGCCGGGATGAAATACGTGGTCCTCACGGCCAAGCACCACGAGGGCTTCTGCCTGTGGGATTCGGCCCTGACGGACTACAAGGCCACCAACACCCCCTGCGGCGCCGATCTGATTGAACCCTATGTCGAGGCGCTGCGCGAGGCGGGGCTGAAGGTGGGCCTGTACTACTCGCTGATCGACTGGCACCACCCGGACTTCACCATCGACGCCGTGCACCCCGAGCGCGGCAACCCCGAGGCGGCGGCCCTGAACGAGGGCCGCGACATGGCCCGCTACCGGGCCTATCTGCACGGCCAGGTGCGCGAGCTGCTGACCAACTACGGCCAGATCGACTACCTGTTCTTCGACTTTTCCTACTCCGAGGGCGAGTACGCCCAGCAGTTCCCCGGCAAGGGCAGGGCGGACTGGGGCTCGGAGGAGCTGCTGGCTCTGGTGCGCGGACTGCAGCCGGGCATCGTGGTGAACGACAGGCTGGACCTGCCGGGCGATTTTGCCACCCCGGAGCAGTACCAGCCCGCCGGCCCGGTGCTCTCCGGCGGCAGGGAAGTGCCCTGGGAGGCCTGCCAGACGCTCAACGGCAGCTGGGGGTATGACAGGGACAACCTGGACTACAAATCCGCCGACCAGCTGGTGCGCATGCTCATCGACGGCGTCGCCAAGGACGGCAACCTGCTCCTGAACGTGGGCCCCACCGCACGCGGCGAGATCGACCCCCGCGCGGGCGAGGCACTGGCCGGGATGGGGGAGTGGATGCGGGTCCATGCCCGGTCCATCCATGGCGCGGGCGCCGTCGACCTGGTGCCCCCGCCGGACTGCCGCTACACGCGCCGGGGCAACCGGCTCTATCTGCACCTGTTCGCCTGGCCGTTCCAGCACGTCCACCTGGCGGGCCTGGCCGGCAAGGTGGCCTATGCCCAACTGCTCAACGACGCCTCCGAGATCCGCATGGTGGAGCTGGACCCGCACCAGCAGGCCGGCAACATGACCCAGGCCGGCCAGGCGCCCGGCACCCTCACCCTGACCCTGCCGGTGCAGCGGCCCAATGCCGCGGTGCCGGTGGTTGAACTTTTCCTGACCGAAGGAGACTAAGAGATGGCCCAGACCATTGCCCTGCACACCCGGCTCAAACCGGGCAAGGAGGCGGAGTACGACGCCGTGCACGCGCGGATCAGCGACGAGCTGGATGCCGCGCTGCGCGCGGCGGGCGTGGCCAACTGGCGGATCTGGCGCAGCGGGCGCGAGCTGTTCCACCTGGTGGAGGTGGCGGACTACAGCGCCATGCGCAAGGAACTCGCCACCCATCCGGTGAACATCGCCTGGCAGGCGCTCATGAGCGAGCTCTTGGAAGTTGAAGACGACTATTCGGGCAACGATCTGGGCCTAGCGAAGGTGTGGGAACTGCCATGACGGAACTGACAACGCTGGGATTCGGCGCCGCCGGCATCGGCAACCTGTACCGCGCCGTTTCCGATGAGATGGCAGCGGCCACCGTCGAGGCGGCCTGGGACGCGGGCATCCGCTACTTCGACACCGCCCCGCACTATGGCCTGGGCCTGTCCGAGCGGCGGCTGGGCGCCGTGCTGGCCACCAAGCCGCGCGGCGAATTTGCCATCTCCACCAAGGTGGGCCGCGTGCTGGTGCCCAGCGCAAATCCCAGCGGTGCCCTGGACGCGGAGGGCTTTGCGGTTCCGGCCGACACGGTGCGCCGCTGGGATCCCAGCGAGGCGGGCATCCGGCGCAGCATCGAGGACTCGTTGGAGCGCCTGGGCCTGGATTCCATCGACATCGCCTACCTGCACGATCCGGACGTCTACGACCTCCAGGCCGGCATTTCCCAGGCCCTGCCGGCGCTGGAGAAGCTGCGTGCCGAGGGGCTCATCACCCAAATCGGTGTGGGGGCCAACTCCGCCGACGCTCTGGCCGCCTGCATCCGCGGGGCGGACCTGGACCTGGTCATGCTGGCCGGCCGCTACACGCTGCTGGAGCAGCCGGCCCTGGCCGAGCTCCTGCCGCTCTGCGAGGAGCACGGCGTGGGTGTTGCCAATGTCGGCGTCTACAACTCGGGCCTGCTGGCCCGCCCCGTGGTGCCGGCCGATGCTCACTACAACTACGTGCCGGCCCCGGCCGCCATCCTGGACAAGGCCCGCGCGCTCGCCGCCTGCTGCAATGAATTCGGTGTGGACCTGCCGACGGCGGCACTGAAGTTCAGCTTGCGGCACCCCGCCGTGCGCACCGTCGTCGTCGGCGCTGCCACGCCGGAACAGATCAGCCAGACGGCCGAGCGCATGGCAGCCACCGTCCCGGACGAACTATGGGAGGCGCTCGTCGCCCGCGGCCTGCTGCCCGCCGAGGTCTGTGCGTGAACCAGCCCGGTGCCGTTCCGGCCTCCGTGCCGGACGCTGCGACGGCCGCCGTGCCAGCACCCGGGGAGCGGGTGGACGCCCACCTGCACCTGTGGCGGCTCGAGCCGGGCCGCTATGCGTGGTTGGGGCCGGAGCATGGCGTGCTGTACCAAAGCTTTGACGCCGCCGAGGCCTGGACCGAGCTGTCGGCCGTTGGCATCACCCGGGCCATCCTGGTCCAGGCCGAGGACTCAGCGGCCGACACCGAGTCCATGCTCGCGGCGGCTCAGGCCAATCCGTGGATAGCCGGCGTCGTGGGCTGGATCCCGCTGGACGACCCGGCCGCCGCGGCCGGCGCGTTGGATTTGCTCCTGGAGCGTCCGGCCTTCGCCGGCATCCGGCACTTGGTCCACGACGACCCCCGGACGGGGTTCCTGGCCCTGCCGGAGGTCCGCGAATCGCTGGCCCTGCTGGCCCGCGCGGGGGTCCCGTTCGACGTCCCCAATGCCTGGCCCGGGCATCTGGCCGACACCGTGGACCTGGCTGCGGAGCTGGAGGGGCTGTGCGTGGTGGTCGACCATCTGGCCAAGCCGCCGGTGGAGCCGGCGGACTTTGCCGCCTGGGCCGCGCAGCTGCGCCGCTTTGCCGACCTGCCCAACGCCGTCGCCAAGGTCTCTGGGCTGCACCAGGCCGGGCGCCCGTATGAGGCCGACGCGCTGGCCCGCATCTGGGACCTCGCGCTGGAGGTCTTCGGCCCCGGGCGGCTGATGTACGGCGGAGACTGGCCGGTCAGCCTGCTGGGCGCCCCGCACGGGCAGACCCACGCCGTCCTGGCGACGTTGATCGACTCGCTCAGCGGCGCCGAAGCGGTCCAGATCTGGTCCGGAACGGCCCGCCTCGTCTATGCGCAGGCGAACTGGTAGGTGCTGGGGGTGCGGTGGCCATGGCCGCTGGACCGTGCCGCGGGGATCTGTTCTCTATAGGGCCTGGCGGAGCCACTGCTCGACGCCGGAGATGTGCACCGTCAGCAGGGCCCGGGCCAGGTCCGCATCGCCGCGCTCAAGCGCATCCGCGATGGCCGCGTGCTCGGAGAGGGTGCGGGAGACGGCCTTTTCCTGCGTCAGTCCGCGCCAGATGCGGGCCCGCACGGTGTTGGAGGAGAGTCCATCGAGCAGGCTGGCCAGGTAGGAGTTCTCGGCCGCCGCGGCGATCTGGCCATGGAACACCAGATCGTGGTTGACCAGTTCCTCTACGCTGGTGTCCTCGCCGACGTCGGCCATGGATCTGCGCAGGGCGGCCAGCTGCTCCGGGGTGATGTGGCGGGCGGCCATGGCGGCGGCGGCCGGCTCCAGGATGCGGCGGACCTCGAAGATCTCCAGCACCGACTTGTCCTGGTGCAGGTCCACGATGAAGGACACGGCCTCCGTCAGCAGCGCCGGCTCCAGGCTGGTGACGTAGGTGCCGTCGCCGCGGCGCACATCCAGGACCCGGATGATCTCCAGGGCCTTGACGGCCTCGCGCAGCGAACTGCGGGACAGGCCCAGCTTCTCGCTGAGCTCCTTCTCCGGCGGCAGCCGGTCCCCGGCCGAGAGCTCGCCGGCGAGGATCATCTCTTTGATCTTGTGGATTGCTTCATCGGTGACGGCCATGGGACAAGTTTATTGGTCTGATGTTTGTTCATGGTGCAGGCGCGTCGTCCCGGTGGTTTCGGTGGTCGAGCGAGACCCCGACGGCCGGCGGCGCTGGTCAGGTATGCGCTCGTCTCACGGGGTTTCGGCTCCGCAAGCTCCGCTCAACCGCCGGAAAGGGTGCCCAGGGCGCGGCTGTACATTTCCGGGTCGAGGCGGGTCGCCGTGGACACCGCCAGATGCCGGCGGGTGATGCGCCGGGCGTAGAAGCCGCGGTAGGGCAGCGTGACGACGGTGTCCAGCCCACCCCGCCACGCCTCGATCAGCGCGGGCAGGGACAGGCGCTCGGGGGTTTCCTCCACACGGTGGGGCTCGGGGATGGGGTGCAGGGAATTCTGCCACGGTCCGTAGGCGTCCCTGTCAATGCCCGCATCGCCGTACTCCGCCTGCCAGAAGGGCGGGACCAGGGGATGCAGCGGCTGGCCGGGGACCGACAACGAACGCATCAGCTCCTGCGTCGGAAGGTGGTCAGGGCGCCACGGCCTTGGTTCCGGGATCCCGTACCAGTCCCAGGCACGCTGCCACGCCACGGCCCAGCGGGCGCTCCATTCGTCCAGGCTGGCTGTGGCCGGCGGGGCGGACGTGCCGGGATCCGGCACCGGGTCCAAGGCGGGCACATCGACGTCGTCGGCGATGCCCCAGGCGCTGCGGATGTACAGCAGCTGGCAGATATGGAAAGGGCCCTCGTCCACGGAAATGACCATGTCGTGCGGCCAGGGGTTCCCCGGCCTCGGGTGCAGCAGTCTCATGAGGTCCCCGCTCCAGTCTGGTTGCGTGGCTCCATCCTCGGCCAGAACCGTTCGGCGGGGAAGGCCTCCGGACGCGGTGGCTGGGGACACGCTCGTCGTGCCGGGTTTCGGCAGGCTCAACCAGCGGCGTTTCCCGGGTACGCAAAAGGCCCCCTCCGAAGAGGGGGCCGGACGCGGAGACGGGGGGATTTGAACCCCCGGTGGAGTTGTGCCCCACACTTCATTAGCAGTGAAGCCCATTCGGCCGCTCTGGCACGTCTCCAGGTGCTGGTTCCGGTAGAAGCCCGAAACCAGCTTCCATAGATTATCTAGAAACCGGTGCACAAAGCAAAACGGCGGTGGACGGCCATGTTCTGTGGCGCCCCGGCCGGCGGCATTGCTGCTCAGGCACCGCTTCCGGCCAGCACCCGCCAGAGGAATTCGTGCGACGCCGAGTGCAGCCGGGCGCCCTGCCGGTTGTCCGTGGCGCCGGCGTGCCCGCCCTCCAGCGACTCGTAGAACCACAGCCCGGGCACGCCCATGGCCTCCATCCGTGCGGCCATCTTGCGCGCCTGCACCGGCCCCACGCGGTCGTCCGACGTGGCGGTCCAGATGAACGCGGCCGGGTAGTCCACGCCGTCGCGCAGCAGGTGGTACGGCGAGAACGTCTGCACGAACTCCCAGTGCTCGGGCAGGTCAGGGTTGCCGTACTCGGCGATCCACGAGTACCCGGCGGAGAGCTTGGTGTAGCGGCGCATGTCCAGCAGCGGCACGCCGCAGGAGACGGCGCCGAAGAGCTCCGGATAGCTGGTGAGCATATTGCCCACCAGCAGGCCGCCATTGCTGCGCCCCTCGCAGCCCAGATGCGCGCGGCTGCTCACGCCGCGGCGGGAAAGGTCCGCGGCGACGGCGGCGAAGTCCTCGTAGGCGCGGTGCCGGTTTTCCTGCAGGGCGGCCCGATGCCAGCCGGGGCCGTATTCGCCGCCGCCGCGGATGTTGGCCACCACGTAGACGCCGCCGCGCTCGCGGCCCTCGACGGCGGCGCGGCGCTCCAGCCAGGTGCGGCCGGTGGCGCCGCTGTAGCGCGGGGCCAGTGAAGTCTCGAAGCCGCCGTACCCGCTGAGCAGCGTGGGGTTGCCGCCGTCGAGCACCAGGTCCTTGGACGCGATCTGGAAGTAGGGCACGCGCGTGCCGTCGGCGGAGACGGCGAAGTGCTGCTGGACCTCGTACGGGTCAGCGTCGAAGAACGACGGCGAGCGCCGCACCAGCTCCGCCGGAGCGTTGCCCGATGCACCGGGGGAGAGCGTTCCGCGGTACACCGAGGACGGCGTCAGGAAGCCGGTGGCGATGAGCCAGTAGTCGTCGCCGTCCTCGTCGTCCACGGCGTAGGCGTCCACCGAGTGCAGCGGCGGGCAGGCGTCCAGCTCCGTGGCGGCCCAGCCCGCGGCGGGGTCCAGGACCAGGATGGCGGAGGAGACGTCGCGCAGCAGGTTCAGCAGGAGGTAGTTCTCCGTCCAGCTCCAGGACTGCAGGGCGGTGTGCGCATCCGGGGTGAAGAGCGTGTGCAGGGTGCGCTCGCCGGCCAGGAAGGCCTCCAACGGCGCGGCCAGCAGGGACCCGGCCGGGTGGACGGCGCCGTCGAGCTCCCAGTCGGTGCGCGGGCGCAGCACCAGCCACTGCCGGTGCAGGGAGACGTTGACGTCGTCGGGGACAGGGATGTGCACCCACTCGGCGCCCACGCGCAGGTAGGAGCGGCTGGCGTAGAAGTCCAGGATGTCGTAGGCCACGTCCCGCTCGAAGCCGGGGGTGCTGTCGTGGATGGCGCCGCCGCTGAGGTGGTCCGCCGGCACCTCGAAGTACGGCTCCGCGTCGGCCAGATCCTGGCCACGGCGCAGGATCCGCGAGCTGCGCGGGTAGGAGGAGGTGGTCAGCGTGCCCGGGCCAAAGTCCGTGGCGACGTACAGGGTGTCCTCGTCCAGCCAGTCCAGCCGGGTCTTGGCCGCGGGGACCGCGAAGCCGCCGGGCACAAAGGCCTTGGTGGACAGGTCGAACTCGCGGTGGGCCGCGGCATCGCCGCCGTCGGGGGAGAGCGCCACCATCGCCAGCCGGTATTCCTGGCCCTGGGCCGGGCGCAGCACGCTGGCGCCGGCCCACACCCATTCGGTGCCCTCCGCGGCGCACAGGGCATCGACGTCGAGCAGCACGTCCCAGGCCGGGTCGCCGGCGAGGTAGCTGTCCCAGTCGGTGCGGCGCCACAGCCCGCGCGGGTTCGCCTCGTCCCGCCAGAAGTTGTAGTACCAGTCCCCGCGCTTGGAGACCATGGGGATCTTGTCCTTGGAATCGAGCACCTCCAGCACGGAGGCCTCCAGCGCGCGGTAGCCGTCGGTCAGCAGGACGGCGTCGGTGCTGTCGTTGCGCGCGCGGACCCAGTCCAGGGCCTCGGTGCCGTAGATGTCCTCCAGCCAGAGGAACTCGTCCGCCGGTTCGGGGGCCAGGCCTCCGGACGGCGCGGACGGTCCGGACGGCGTGGAGTCGGTGGCGGGCTGGGCGGTGGCGGAATCGGTGCTGGACGTCATCCTTTCATCCTAGGCACCGGGCCGCGGGGCCACCCGTCGGTTAAGCTCAGAGAATGGGTGATGCAGGCAAACGTACGGTGGTCATTGTGGGGGCCGGCCCCCGCGGCACCTCCGTGTTGGAGCGGTTGCTGGCCCGGCAGGCGCGCGGCATGGGCGGTGGGCTGGCGATTGACCTGGTGGACCCCTACCCGGCCGGGCCCGGGCATGTGTGGCGCACGGACCAGTCCCGGCTCTACCTGATGAACACCCAAGCCTTCTTCCCGACGCTGATCCCCGGCCACGCCCCGGAGGCCCCCGCGCTCGCCGGCGGCAGCTTCGACGCCTGGCGCCGCGGCCAGCGCGAGGACCCCTCGCCGGAGCTCAGCGACGGCGACCGGGCCGAGCTGGCCGGCCTGGAATCCACCGGCTTCCCCAGCCGCGCCCTGTACGGCCGCTACCTGCGCTGGACCTTCAACCGGCTGCTGGACAACCTGCCCGAGGGCGTGGAGGTGCGGGTCCACGCCACCACCGCCCGGCATGTGGCCCGCCGCAACCCCGGGTTCGCCGTCGCACTCCAAACGGGGGAGACGCTGGAGGCCGATTCCGTGGTGCTGGCCCTGGGGCACCTGCCCGCGCGGCTGAGCGACACGGCCCAGCGCGTTGCCGACAAGGCCCGCGCCACCGGATTGAACTACTGGCCGCCCGCCATCCCCAACGATGTCCAGTGGGACGGGCTGCCGCACCGCGAGCACGTGCTGGTGCGCGGCATGGGGTTGAACTTCTTCGACGTGCTCGGCCAGCTGACCGAGGGCCGCGGCGGGCACTTTGAAGACACCGGCGATGCTCCCGGCGATGCCGTGCGGTACGTGAAGTCCGGCCGGGAACCGTTGATCCTGGCGGCCTCGCGGCGCGGCGCCCCGTACCGGGCCAAGGCCGAGCTGGAGCGCTACTACCCGGCCAGCGTGCGGCTGCGCTTCCTGAGCGAGGACGCCGTCGCCGGGCTGCGCGCCATGGGCGCCACCGCCGGCTTTGACCACGATGTCTGGCCGCTGCTGCACCGCGACGCCGTCTGGGCGTACTACAGCACGCTGGCGCGGACCCTGCCCGGGGCCATCCTGGCCGTGGATTTCCTGGACCGGCTGGCCGCCGTGCTGTCGCTGGAGGCCGCCGTGGATGGGCTGCCGGGCCGGTCCTGGGAGCGCGCCCTGGCCGCACTGGTGGCCGAGTGCGTGGCCCCCGGACACCGGCTGGACCTGTTGGGCCTGGCCCGGCCGTTCGCCGGCCGCAGCTTCGCCAGCCATGACGAGCTGGACGCCGCCGTGCTGGAGTATCTGCGCGCCGACGCCGCCGGGTCCGCCCGCGGCGAGGACGATCCCGTCAAGATGGCCATCGGCGCCCTGAACGCCGGCCGCGCCGTGGTGAAGTCGCTGGTGGCCGACGGCGGCATCACCGAGGAATCCTGGCTGGGTGAGCTGCGCGGCTGGTTCGAGGCCTTTGTCGAGGGCCTGGCCAGCGGGCCGCCCGCCCTGCGCATGGAGCAGCTGGCCGCCCTGGTGCGCGCCGGTGTCGTCCGCTTCATTGGCCCGGACCCGGTGTTCAGCGTCGAGGACGGCCAGTTCCGCGCGGATTCGCCCTGGGTGCACGGCGAGCCGTGGCGGGCCCACCACCTGGTGGAGGCGCTGGCCCCGGCCAACCGGGTCCTGGCCAACCACTCGGCGCTGCTGGAGGGCCTGCTCGACGACGGACTCGTGCGCCCGCGGGTGATGATCGCCGCCGACGGCGAGGCCGTTGCCACCACCGGGCTGGACGTCACGGCCCCGCCCTACCGGCCCCGCGATGCCAACGGCCACACGGTGGAGAACCTGTTTGTGATCGGGCTGCAGCTCTCGGCCGTGCAGTGGGGGACGGCGATCGCCGCCGAATCCGGCCCGGTGTACCGCAGCGGCGACCGCACCCTGCGCGACGCCGACGCCATCGCCGAGCGCGTGCTGGCCTGATGGACGAGGCACCGAACGGCCCTTTGGCCGGCCCTCCGGCCGGCCCCACACTGCGCCCGGCGACGGCGGCGGATCTGCCCTTCATCCTCCGCGGCGAACGCAGCTACATCCGTGAAATCGAGCCCGCTGCCGAGGCCGGCTGGACCAATGCCCTGGACCGGAATCTGCAGCTCTGGGTGGACAACCTGGAGCGGGCGGCCATTGTGGAGGTTGCCGGCGAACCCGTGGGCTACTACCTGTGGATGCCCGACGCCGGCGCCCGCGGCGCGGCGCGGCTGCTGCTGGGCGTGCACCGGGACAATCCGGCCCGGTTGTTGTACGAGCAGAGCGGCTTCACCTTTACCGGCACCGACGGCGGCTATCTGAACTACCAGGCAATGCCCTAGGGTTCACGCCCCGCACGGGATGCCCGCAGACAACAATGGCCGGGACGCCCGCGGGCGTCCCGGCCATTGCCTGGTGGCGGAAGGTGCGAGATTCGAACTCGCGGTACGGGGTCACCGCACACTGGTTTTCAAGACCAGCTCCATCGGCCGCTCGGACAACCTTCCATACCCTTGTAGTGTTTCATACGGTACGGCCAGCCACAAAAGGCGCCGTGCCATGGGTCGATATCTGCGGAAGGCAACAATGAAGGCAATCGTCACCACGGATTTCGGCGGTCCGGACGTCCTGCAGCTGGCCGATGTCCCCGCCCCGGTGCCGGGCCCCGGCGAGGTGCTTATCGACGTCGTCGCCGCCGGGCTCAACAGGGCCGACGTCCAGCAGCGCCGCGGCTACTACCCGCCGCCCGAGGGTGCCTCGCCCATCCTGGGCCTTGAGGTCTCCGGCAGGATCGCCGGCTTTGGCCCCAACGTGGCCCGGCCGTTCTCCAAGGGCGACAAGGTGGTGGCCCTGCTGACCGGCGGCGGTTACGCCGCGCAGGTGGCGGTGCCCGCCGAACAGGTGCTGCGGATCCCCGACGGCGTGGACGTGGTCACCGCCGCCGCCCTGCCCGAGGTGGCCGCCACCGTCTACTCCAACCTCTTCATGACGGCGCAGCTGCAGCCCGGTGAGACGGTGCTGATCCACGGCGGGACCGGCGGGATCGGCGCCATGGCCGTGCAGCTGGCCAAGGCCATGGGGGCCCGGGTCGCGGCCACAGCCTCCACTGACGAGAAGGTAGGCACGCTCACCGGCTACCTGGGTGCCGACATCGCCATCAACTACAACGAGGCGGATTTTGTCGAGGAGCTGCGCCGGCAGACCGGCGGCCACGGCGCCGACGTGATCCTGGACGTAGTGGGCGCCAAGTACCTCCAGCGCAATGTGGACGCCCTGGCCATGTACGGCCGGCTGGTGATCATCGGCCTGCAGGGGGGTGCGACGGCGGAGCTGGACCTGGGCACGCTGCTGTCCAAGCGCGCCGCCATCATCGGCACCACCCTGCGCGGGCGCCCGGTGTCCGAGAAGGGCGCCATCATGGACGCCGTGCGCGAGCATGTCTGGCCGCTGCTGACCTCCGGGGCGATCCACACGGTGGTGGACAAGACCTTCCCGCTGGCCCAGGCCGCCGAGGCGCACCGGTACTTTGATTCCGGCGCACACGTGGGGAAGATCCTGCTGCTCGTCTAAGCGCCCGCGGTCTGCTGGGGTCGCCGGGCGAATTCCGGGGCGTGCTCGGGACGCGGGCCGAAGGCGATCAGTCGTGCCGGGATCCGCCGGAAGACGGGCACGTGGCGGCCCAGCCACAGGGCCAGCCGCGGCGCGCCGGAACGCTTGCCGGACAGCGCCGGGACAAAGACCAACCGGTGCAGGAGCCGCTGCCCCCACTGGATGACCACCGTGGGAAGCCATCGGCGCTTCTGCACGGCGGCCAGGTCGCTCTCTGCCAGCGTGCCCGCCAGCAGTGGTAGCGCCACGCGGGCGGCCGCGGCGACGGCGTCCTGGATGGCCAGGTTGATGCCCACGCCGCCGGCCGGGGACATGGCGTGCGCCGCGTCGCCGAGGATCAGCAGCCCGGGCAGGTACCAGCGGTCCAGCCGGTTCAGCTTCACGTCCAGCATGTGGAGGTCGTCCATGGAGCGGATTTCCCCCACCCGGTCGGCCAGGTCCGGACGCATGGCCGCGATCCGCGCCCGGAAGCGCTCCACGCCCTCGGCCCGCAGCCGCGCGTCGTCCCCCTTGGGCGCCAGATAGGCGATCTGGAAATAGCTGGTGCGGGTGAGGCTGAGCAGGATCTCCGCACCGCGGAATTGCGGGATGAGGCTGGCGATCAGGCTGCTGTCCCCGTCGGCCCGGGAGAGCCGGAACCACCAGGTGTCGAAGGGTACGGGGTACTCCCGGGGAGCCAGCCCGGCGGCCGCCCGCAGCGCCGATCCGCGGCCGTCGCAGGCCAGCGTGAGGTCGGCGTGCAGTTCACCCGAGCCGCCCTCGCGCGTGCGGAAGGCGACGCCGGTGACGGCGCCGTCGGCCCCGTGCAGCAGCCCGGTGGCCTCGGTGTCCATTCGGAGGCTGAACCCGCTCTCGCGCTGGCAGGCGGCCACCAGCAAGGTGAGCAGGTCCCACTGCGGGACCAGCGCCACGTAGTTGTAGGGAGCCGGCAGGGTGCCGAAATCGCCCAGCACCACCGTGCCGCCGCTCGGGTCCGGGAGGGCGAAGTTGGCCAGCCGGCTCTGCGGCAGCGCCCGGAATTCCGTCCCCAATCCGAGCTCGTCCAGCAGCCGGATGGTGGAGGCGTGGACGGTGTCGCCGCGGAAATCGCGCAGGAAATCGGAGTGCTTCTCCAGCACAGTGACCTCGACGCCGGCCCGGGCCAGCAGCAGGGCGCACATGATGCCCGCCGGTCCGCCGCCGGCCACCACTGCTGTGGCCATGGCTCCTTCTCCTTCGTTCAAAGGATGTTGGCTCAACACTGGCCCCCGGATGGCGCGCCTGTCCAGAGCCACAGGCACGGAGCCATCGCACTTGCATTATGGATACCGCGTATGTAGCTTGAACATACGCGGTATCCATACCGCCGCCGCGAATGGCCAATTGGGGGACATTCGCGGCCATGACTTCCAGGAGCTGCCATGTCCATCCGCCACTCCCTGCTGGCCCTCCTGCAGGATGCGCCGCGCTACGGCTACCAGCTGCGCAGCGAATTCGAGGAGCGCACCGGGGCCACCTGGCCGCTGAACATCGGGCAGGTCTACACCACGCTGGACCGGCTGGAACGCGACGGCCTGGTGCAAAACGACGGCGACGACGGCGAGGGCCACGTCATCTACTCCATCACCGCAGCCGGCGCCGCGGAGGTGGAGGGCTGGTTCGCCCAGCCCGTGCACCAGAGCCACCCGCCGCGCAATGAACTGGCGATCAAACTGGCCCTGGCCGTGACGCTGCCCGGGGTGGACGTCTCCGCCGTCATCGCGGCCCAGCGCAGCGCCTCGATGACGTCGCTGCAGGACTACACGCGCTCGCGCCGCGCCAGCCCGGCGGCCGAGGCAGGGGTGCGTCCGGCGCCGGGGGACACCGCCTGGCTGCTGGTCCTGGATTCGCTGATCTTTGCCACCGAGGCGGAGATCCGCTGGCTGGACCACTGCGAGTCCCGGATGGTGGCCCTGGCCAAGCTGCCGGCCCCGGCCGTGCCCCCGGGCGCGGCCGCCGGAGCGCCCGCCGCCGCCCGGAAAGGGGTCCGGGCATGAGCGGCCAGGTGCTCCAGCTTGAGCGGGTCAGCCGCACGCACGGCCACGGTGCAACGTCCGTGGCGGCCCTGCGCAGTGTGAGCCTGACGGTCAACGCCGGCGAGTTCGTCGCCGTCATGGGCCCGTCGGGGTCGGGGAAATCCTCCCTGCTGGCACTGGCCGGCGGGCTGGACCTGCCCAACGCCGGCGAGGTGTTTGTGGAGGGCACGCCGCTGGGCGGGCTCAGCCTCAACGAGCTCGCCCGGCTGCGCCGCCGGGCGGTGGGCTATGTGTTCCAGGACTTCAATCTGGTGCCCTCGCTGACCGCCGCGGAAAATGTTGCACTGCCCCGGGAACTGGACGGGATTGCCGCCAAGAAGGCGCGCCGGCAGGCCAAGGACGCGCTGCGGCAGGTGGGGATCGCGGAGCTGGCGGACCGGTTCATGGACGAGATGTCCGGCGGCCAGCAGCAGCGCGTGGCGATCGCCCGCGCCATCGTGGGGGAGCGGCGGCTGATCCTGGCGGACGAGCCCACCGGTGCCCTGGATTCGGCCACCGGCGACGGCATCCTGGAGGTGCTGCGCGGCCGTGCCGACGAGGGTGCCGCCGTCGTGCTGGTGACGCACGAGGCGCGCCACGCCGCCTGGGCGGACCGGGTGGTCTTCCTCAAGGATGGGCGCATCGTGGACCAGACCCGGACCGCCACGGATCCGTCCGTCCTGCTGGCCGGCGCGGGCCTCTAGGTGGCGCTTGGCCTCGGGCCCGTCCCCGGCGGCCGCCGGCACCGCGCCGCGCTGGCCCTGAGGTTGGCCTGGCGGGACATCCGCGCGCACCGCGGGCGCTCCGCGCTGGTCATGGCCCTGATTGCCCTGCCCATCGCCGCCTTTTCCGGAGCGGCCACGCTGGCCCAAAGCATGCTGCCCACCCCGGCCGAGGCCGTGGTGCGTGCGCTGGGCCAGACCCAGGCCCGGCTGGGCGACATGCATTCGAGCAATGCGCACGGCCTCCAGAACGTTGCCGGGGACGCCTTCACGAGCACCGACCACACCCCCGATCCGGACTTTGTGGCCACCCGGCCCGTGGACGCCGTGCCGGCGGGGTACCGGGCCCTGCCGTACGCGCGCTTCCAAACCACCGCCACCGCCGGCCGGGCCCAGGTGCCGCTGGCCGCCGTCGCCGCGGACGTCCTCGACCCCGCCTTCGACGGGCGGATGGCGCTGCTGTCCGGCCGCGGACCGGCCGCCAGCTCCGAGGCGCTGGCCTCGCCGGGGGTGCTGGAGCGGTTCCGCAAGGAACTCGGGAACGAGCTGGCGACGGCGGCGGGCACCTTTGTGCTGGTGGGCACGGTGCGGGACCTGCAGACGGCCGACAGCGGCTCGGTCCTCTACCTTGCCGCGGACCAACTTCCCGCGGCGGGTGCCGCCACCGTGGACACGGACGTGTATCTGGTGGGTCCGGCGCCCGTGGAGTGGGCCCAGGTGCGCGGGTTCAACGCCCGCGGCATCGACGTCACCTCGCGCCACGTTCTGCTGGACCCGCCCGCGGACACCGAGCTGGGGGCGGCGGCGGGGCTGGGCACCGGCGGCTACTCCAGCTACCGGGCACAGACGTACCTGTCGTTTGGGGCTCTGGCCGGAGTCCTTGCCTTGCTGGAGGTGGTTCTGCTGGCGGGGGCCGCGTTTGCCGTGGGTGCCCGGAAACAGCACCGGGATCTGGCCCTGCTGGCGGCCTCCGGCGCGGAGTCGGCGACCTTGCGGGCCGTGGTGACATCCTCGGGTGTGTGGCTTGGTGCGGCGGGCGGGGCCGTGGGCGCCGCCGTTGGCCTGGCGGCGGCGTCGGGCGTGGTGCTCTTGGCCGCGGGCCGCGCCGCCTTTGCCGGCCTCCACCCGCAGTGGCCCGCCGCCCTGGCCCTGGTGCTGGTCGGAGCCGGTGCGGGCTACCTTGCGGCGTTGGTCCCCGCCCGCGCCGTGGCCAAGGCGGCCGCGGCCGGGGCATTGGCCGCGGGACGGGGCGCCCACCGGCCGGCCAGGTGGCCCGCCCGGCTGGGGCTGGCCCTGGTGGCTGCCGCCGCCGTGGCATTGGCGGCCAGCGCCGCTGCCGCCCTGGCGACCCGCCAAACCGGCGCGGCCGAGGAGTGGGTGGTGCCCAGCAATGTCCTGGCCGTGGGCGGGGCCGCGTGCCTGGTGCTGGGGCTGGTGCTGCTGGCCTCGCGCATCATTGCGTTCGCGACCGCCCGCACGGGGTGGCTTCCGGTGCCCCTGCGCCTGGCCGCCCGCGACGCCGCCCGGAACAACACGCGCACCCCCCCCGCGGTGGCGGCGGTGCTGGCCGCGGCCACATTGGCGAGCGCCCTGATGGTCGGCGCCGCCAGCGCGGGGGAGCAATCGAGCCAGGACTACGCCTGGGCCTACAACCCCAACCAGACCGCCCTGCCGCTCCAGCCCATGGTCCGGGGTCCCGGGCCGGGACAAAACTACGACGTCAAAGAGCTGGACCCGGCGGCAGTGGCGGGGCTGCTGCGCCGCGAACTCGGCACCGGGACCGGCACCTTGGTGCTCCGCGCCGCCGCCACGCCGCACTGCCTCGGCGGCGAGGACAACAGGGAGGGGATCGGAACCACGCCGGACTGCACGGCGTACATGCTCCAAACCCCCGCGGGGAACCGCTGCGTGCAGGCACCGGACGGCAAGCCGGCGGATCTGGCAGACTGGCGCTGCACCGGCTCCCTGGGCGCCGGCAGGCCCGGGTCCCAGATCCCGCCCATTGTGGTGGGCGGCGCCCCCGAGCTGGCGGCACTGTTGGGCCGGGCGCCCGGCGAGGCGGCCCTGGCCATGCTGGCGCGCGGGGGCATGGTGGCCACCAACAAAACCTTCCTCGCCGAGACCGGCGCCGGGACCGCAACGTTGATCAGCTATGACATCCGCCAACCGCTGGTGCAGGGCCCCGCGCGGACGTTCATGCCGGAGTGGGAACCGCAAACCACCCGGGTGCTCGATGCGCTGGTGGAGGAACCCGGCAAGGCGCTCCCCTTCTACGGGGTCATCTCTCCCGCGACGGCCGCGGCGGCGGGGATGGATGTGGCGGACGTGGCCCTGCTGGTGGAGGTGGACAAGGCGCCGCCGGCTGCCCTTAACGACCAGGTGTCCTCGGCGCTCGCCGAGTTCTACGGGCCGTACCTGTCCTTCCGCGTGGAGACGGGCGGGGACAGCGCCGGCGTCGCCGTGACGCTGTGGCTGGCGGTGGCCGCGGGGGCGCTGGTCACCCTCAGCGCCGCGGGCATCACGGCGGGGCTGGCGCTGGCGGACGGCCGGGCGGACCACGCGGTCCTGGCCGGGGTGGGGGCCGGCCCGGGCCTTCGCAAATCGCTCTCCGCCGCCCAGACCCTGCTCACCGCCTGGCTGGGCACCGTCCTGGGGATCGGGGCCGGGGCCCTGCCCACCGCCGTCGTGCTCCTCCAGCAGCGGGGCATGCCGATCGTGCTGCCCTGGCTCCAGCTGGGCGCGCTGGCCCTGGCCGTGCCGCTGGTGGGCGCCGGGGCCGCCTGGCTGCTGACCCGCGGCAAAATGCCACTTCCGCGGCGCGGAACACTGGCCTGAGGGGTGGGCCGGTGGCCCGCCATCGCGGCGTCCGTTCGCCACGGCGGCGGGGGCACTCCGTGTGGCATTATGGGGCTATGAGTGAGGACGCGGATGTTCCGGTGGAAGGCAAGACGCTCGACAATGGCGCCAAGATCGGCGCCAAGAACGGCGCCAAGCCGCACCACCCGGACGTGGTGGATCTGGTGGACCAGCCGGCCAAGGTGATGCGCATCGGCACCATGGTCAAGCAGCTGCTGGACGAGGTCAAGAGCGCGCCGCTGGACGACGCCGCACGCTCGCGGCTGGCCGAAATCCACCAGCGCTCCATCGCGGAGCTGGAGGACGGTCTGGCCCCGGAGCTGGTGGCCGAGCTGCACCGGATCTCGCTGCCCTTCTCCGACAGCATCACGCCGTCGGATGCCGAGCTGCGCATCGCGCAGGCCCAGCTGGTGGGCTGGCTGGAGGGCCTCTTCCACGGCATCCAGACCGCCATCGCGGCGCAGGCCGTGGCCAACCAGCGCACGGCAGCGCAGCTGCAATTGCGCCAGCTGCCGCCCGGTACGGTGATTGCCCCGGGCGTGATTGTGGGCGAGAACGGCGAGCCGCAGCGCGCCCCCGCCGGAGCCCGCCCGCCCAAGGCCGGCGACGGCGATTCTTCCGGGCGCACGCCCGGCCAGTACCTCTAGAGCGCCGGTTCCATGGGGTTCCTTTCCGCCGCCCGGCAGGGCCGCAAGGACGACGCCGAGCTGGGCGTCGGTGTGTGGCGCCGGGCCCACGACCGCTTCGGGCGCGGGCTGGACCGCTTCCACCAGATGCTTGAGGGCATCGAGGACCCGGAGGTCTACGACGCGATGGTGCCCCTGGCCAACGGCTTGGCGGATCTGCTCCCCGCGGTCCGCGCCGTGGCCGTGGCCGCACAGGCCGTGGCGCCGAGCACCGGCACGGACATCCCCGCCAGCGAGGGGGCCTGGTTGAACGAGGTGCACCGGGAACTCTCCCGCAGCGGCAACGCCCTGGCCACCGCGGCCGAGGCCGTGGCCATGGTGCGCCTGGGCATGGGGGAGATCACCGCCGTCGAGCGCCGGGTCCTGGCGGTCCATGAACACGTGGAGCACGCGGCCGCGTTGCTGGCGGACCGGGGCGCCTGAGGCCCGGCCCGGCGGGATCGGCCGGCGGGGATAGGCAAGGCTGGGCACAGGTAGGCAAGGCATACAACACTTGCCCGTCTCCGCGGCGCCTGCCTAGGCTCAAGCCATGAGCACCCCCACCTTCACCGAGCTTCTGTCCACCCAGGTCGCCAACGAGTTTGCGGCCTCCCAGCAGTACATCGCCGTCGCCGTGTACTTCGACGGCCTCGATCTGCCGCAGCTGGCCCGGCACTTCTACCAGCAGTCGCTCGAGGAGCGCAACCACGCCATGATGATGGTCCAGTACATGCTGGACCGCGGCCTGCCCGTGGCCATTCCGGGCATCGCCCCCGTGCGCAACGATTTCAGCTCCGTCACCGAGCCCATCGCGCTGGCGTTGGCCCAGGAGAAGCAGGTCACCCAGAACATTGAAGACCTGTTCCGTGCCGCCCGCACCGAGGGGGATCCGCTGGGCGAGCAGTTCATGCTCTGGTTCCTCAAGGAGCAGGTCGAAGAGGTGGCGTCCATGACCACGCTGCTGAACATCGCCGAGCGCGCGGACAACCTGTTCGACATCGAGAACTACATTGCCCGCGAGACGGTCGGGGACAACGGCCAGGACTCGACGGCACCCGGTGCCGCCGGCGGCGCCATCTAGGCCCGAACCGGGCCGAGAGCCGGAAAATGCCACCGCTCCCGGTTCTGCCACCGGTAGACAGGTGGCAGAACCGGGAGCGGTGGCATTTCCTGCCAAGGATCTAGGCGGTGGCCGCACCCGTCATGATGGCGACGGCGTCAGTCATGGAGTGCGACTGCGGCGTGATGGTGGCCGCGCACTTGCCCAGGCGCTGGATGTGGATCCGGTCCGCCACATCAAAGACATGCGGCATGTTGTGGCTGATCAGGATCACCGGCAGGCCGCGGTCGCGCAGATCGCGGACCAGCTGCAGCACCTGGTTGGACTCGCGCACACCCAGGGCCGCGGTGGGCTCGTCGAGCACCACCACCTTGGAGCCGAAGGCCGCGGCGCGGGCCACGGCCACCGCCTGGCGCTGGCCGCCGGAGAGGTTCTCCACCGGGACGGTGACGTCCTGGAGCGTGGAGATGCCCAGCCGGTTCAGTTCCTCGCGGGCCTTGGCGCGCATGCCCTTGGTGTCCAGCATCCGCAACACCGATCCGAGCAGACCGGGCAGTCGCTCCTCCCGGCCCAGGAACAGGTTGGATGCCACATCCAGGGCCGGGGAGACGGCCAGGTTCTGGTACACGGTCTCGATGCCGTGGACGCGTGCGTCCTGCGGGCGCTTGAAATGGACCTGCTGGCCGGAGACGTAGAGGTCGCCGGAGTCGGGGATCTCGGCACCGGTGAGGCATTTGATCAGCGTGGATTTGCCGGCGCCGTTGTCGCCAATGACGGCCAGCACTTCGCCGGGGTAGAGGTCCAGGCTGACGCCGTCGAGCCCCACCACCCGGCCAAAGGTCTTGACCAGGTTCTTCGCCTGCAGGATGGGCTGGCGGGTCTCCGCCACAGGGGAATTCATCTGCGTGGCAGTCATGACTTGACCTTTCGGATCCACTGGTCGATCGAGACAGCGAGCACGATGAGGATGCCCACCGCGAGTGTTTGGTACAACACGTCCAGCCCGGCCAGGGCCAGCCCGTTGCGGAACACGCCGACAATCAGCGCGCCCAGCAGCGAGCCCCAGATGGAGCCGCGGCCGCCAAAGAGGCTGGTTCCGCCGATGACGACGGCGGTGATGGAGTCCAGGTTCAAATCCAGTCCCGCGTTGGGGCTGGCGGCGTTGGTCCGGCCGATCTGGATCCAGGCGCCGATGGCCAGGACCGCGCCGGCCACCAGATAGACGCTCATCAGGACGCGGCTGACCGGGATGCCGGCCAGGCGGGCGGCTTCCTTGTCATCGCCCACGGCGTAGACGTGGCGGCCCCAGGCGGTCTTGCCCAGGATGAAGGCGACAACAATGTAGAGCAGCAGCATCAGGACCACGCCGATGGAAATCCGTACGCCGCCGATGGGGAAGGTCCCGCCTGTCCAGGTCAGCAGGCCTGGCATGGCCGTTCCGCGAACCGTGGCGCCGTTGGAGTAAAGCAGCGTCAGGGCGACGAAGATGTTGAGGGTTCCCAGCGTGACGATGAACGGTGGGAGCCGCAGCTTGGTGACGAGGAAGCCGTTCAGCGCTCCCGCAGCCAGCCCGATGAAGAGCCCGCCGACGAGGGCCAGCAGGGCCGGCACGCCATTGTTGACCGCCAGCTGTGCCATCACCATGGAGGCCAGCACCATGACGGCGCCCACGGAGAGGTCGATGCCGGCGGTGAGGATGATGACGGTCTGGGCCACCGCCAGGGTGCCGACGACGGCCACCTGCTGGGTGATGAGTGAGAGGTTCTCCACCCGCAGGAACCTGTCGTTGAGGAGTCCGAAGACCACCACTGCCACCAGCAGCACGAGTGCCGGGCTCATGGCCGGGTAGCGGTGGAGGATGTTGCGGATCCGGCTCAACGGGGTCTGGCGGTCAAGGAATTCCTCGGCCAGGTCCACGCCGGCTGTGGCAGGGGGTCCTGCGGTGTGTTGCTGGGTCACTGTTGCTCCTGAACTTCTGTGTTCTGATCTTTTGCTCATGGTGATGATCGCCTAAATCTGGTGCGCAGGGCGGCCTTGGTTGGATCGTTGCGGCCGCTCTGCGGCTAAAGCCGGGGCAGGGGTTACTTGCCCCAGCAGAGCTGGGAGGCGGCGGTGGTGTCGATGCTCTCGAGCCCGCTGACGGGGGTGTCCGTCACCAGGGCCGAGCCGGTGTTGAAGAAGTCCAGGCCGTCGGAGGTGCTGGGCTTCTTGCCGGTCTTGGCGAGGTCGACGATGGCCTTGACGCCCAGGTCCGCCATCTTGATGGGGTACTGCTGGGCGGTGGCGCCGATGACGCCGGCCTTGACGTTGTTGACGCCGGAGCAGCCGCCGTCGATGGAGACAACCAGCACGCCCTTGTCCTTGCCTGCGGCCTTGAGGGCCTCGAAGGCGCCGGCGGCGGCGGGCTCGTTGATGGTGTAGACGACGTTGATGTCCGGGTTCTTGGACAGCAGGGTTTCCATGGCCGTGCGGCCGCCGTCTTCGGCGCCCTGGGAGGCCTGGTTGCCGACAATCTCGTAGTCGCCGCCCTTGCCTCCGGTGTACTTGCCCGTCTTGGCCTCGTCGCCGTTCTTGGTCTTGTCGGCCGTGTCAATGCCCAGCCCGGTCAGGAAGCCCTGGTCGCGGTTGTAGTCCACCGAGACCACCTTGTCATCGAACAGGTCAACGAGGGCGATGGTGGCCTTCTTGCCGTCCAGCTGGGCGGCGGTCCATTGGCCGATCTGCTTGCCGGCGGCGAAGTTGTCCGTGGCAAAGGTGATGTCGACGGCGGAGGTGGGGTCCGGTGCGGTGTCCAGGGCAATGACGTACAGGCCGGCGTCGCGGGCCTTCTTGATGGCATCAACCACCGAGGGGCCGTTGGGGGTGATCAGAATGCCCTTGTCGCCCTTGGAGATGGCGTTCTCGATGGCCTGGATCTGGGTGTCCTCGTCGCCGTCGGACTTGCCCGCGGCCAGATGCAGATCCACGCCGTTGGCGTCGGCGGCCTTCTTGGCACCGTCCTCCATGGAAACGAAATACGGGTTGGTGGTGGTCTTGACGATCAGCGAAACGCCGATCTTCTCGCCTGATCCGCCGGTGGATCCGGTGGCGGTGGATCCCCCGCTGCAGGAGGTGAGGGCAAGGGCGCCCAATGTCAGGGCCGTGCCGAGGGCGAAAAAGCGGGTGGCATTCTTGGAACTCGTGGTGCTGGGCATTGAATCTCCTGTGATTCGAAGCTCTGGTTGTCACGCTGACAACGTTGTCATATTATGTGTAACGCAGCTCACTCGATAGAGTCAAGAGTAATTGCAAATAAGGAGCATCAAGACGTGACAACGTTGTCTAATCGTGATCAACGGGCCCCCGCAGCCGGGCGGCCCACCATGAAACATGTGGCCTCCCTCGCCGGCGTGGGCATCAAGACCGTCTCTCGGGTCATGAATGACGAGCCGGGCGTTTCCGAGGACACGCGCCAACGCGTCCTGCGGGCCACCGAGCAATTGAACTACGAACTGGATATGGCGGCCGGCAGCCTGCGCCGCACCGGCCGTGCTACGGCGTCCATTGGCCTGCTGCTGCCCTCCGTGTCCAACCCGTTCAGTGCGGAAATCCACCGTGCGCTCGAAGACGCGCTGGCCGAGCGGGGGATAGCGGTCTTTGCGGCGAGCCTGGACGATGACGCCGAACGGGAGCGCAAGCTGGTTTCGGCCTTCATGCGCCGCCGCGTGGATGGGCTGATCCTCACCACCATTGCCCGAAGCCAGGCCTATTTGGCGCCGGAGCTGGCCCGGAACATGCCTCTGGTCTTCATCGACCGCGAGCCCATGGGCATTGACGCCGACGCTATCGTAGTCGACAACGCCGAGGGTGCTGCGGCGGCCACCAGGCACCTGATCGCCCACGGCCACCGCAACATCGCGTTCCTTGGTGACCGCACGGACATCCAGACCGCCCGGGAACGCCGTCGCGGCTTCTTGGAAGAACTGGGCAGGGCCGGGGTCGCCACGGTGGATGTGCCCATCCGGTCGGGCTGCCATGACGAAAACGCGGCCCGACAGGCCGTTGTGGAACTCCTCGCGTCGGACAACCCGCCCACTGCCATCTTCGCCAGCCAAAACCTGGTGACCTTTGGCGTCCTGCGGGCACTGCGGGAGGCCGGCGCAAGCAAACGTGTGGCCTTGGTGGGCTTTGACGATTTTCCGTTGGCGGATCTGCTTGATCCCGGAGTCACAGTGATCGCCCAGCATCCGGACCGGATCGGTGCGCTGGCCGCGGAACGGATCCTGGCCAGGATCGACGGTGACCGGAGCGAGCCGCGCACCTACATTGTGCCCACCGAACTCATTGCCCGCGGCTCCGGCGAAATCCACTCCAACCAGTAGTTTTCCCTCGGCACCGCCACCGTGGCGGTGCCACCTACCTGAACCCCTAGCGAGGACTTGAATGGCCAACACAGCAGTTGTCATCGGCGATGCCCTGATTGACGAGATCCAGGCGGAGGATGGTTCCGCCAGTTTTGTGGGCGGTGCCGGCCTCAATGTGGCGGTGGGCCTGGCCCGCTTGGGCGTGGACGCCACCTTTATTGGCACCGTGGGGGCGGACGACGACGGCGGCCGCATCCGCGCCTTCCTCACCGACCACGGGGTGGCGCCGCTGCTGCGGACCGTGGGGGAGAGAACGGCTCGGGCCGTGTCCGTACGCATCAACGGCGAGCCCTCCTATTTCTTCAACCGGGAGGCCATCGACCGCGGGATCCGGATCGGCGCCGCGGAGCAGCAGGCGCTGGACGCCGCGGACGTGGTGGTGGTGAGCTCCTTCCCCTTCGACAACCAGGCGCAGTACAGCGCCCTGGCCGCCGCCGTCGCCCGTTCCCGCCAGCGTTTGGTGGTCGACCCCAACCCGCGCCCGGGGCTGCTGGTGGACAAGGACCTGTTCAGCCGCAACTTCCGCACGCTGGCAGCACGTTCCCTGCTGGCCAAGGTCAGCGACGAGGACGCGCCGCTGCTGGGCTCCGCGGACCTCGACACCCTGGTGCGCGAGCTGCTGGACGCCGGGGCGGGCACCGTGCTGGCCACGGCCGGCCGCAATGGGGCCTTCATTGCCACCGCAGGGGGCGCACGGATCAGCGCCCCGATCGCGTCGCTGCCCGGCACCGTCGTGGACACCATGGGCGCCGGCGACGCCACGCTGTCCGCCACCGTCCGCGCCCTGCTCGACGGCGGCGTGCCCGAGGGCAGCCTGGCCTGGGCGGAACTGCTGGAATCGGCCATGCTGGTCGCGGCGGCGACCTGCCGCAGCCAGGGCGCGCTGCTGCAGATCCCGGCCGCCGCGGCACTCTGATCCGCCAACCAACCGAGAAATCCCAAGGAGCCCCCATGGCCAAAACCCTGTACGCCGAATTCACCGTCAAGCCCGGCTGCGAGGCGCGCGTGGCCGAGATGATGTGCACGCTCACCGAGCAGGTCCGCAACGAGCCCGGCAACGTCCTCTTCCTGCCCTACACGCGCGAAGCCGCCCCGAACGAGTACTTTGTCTTCGAGGTCTACGCCGATGATGCCGCGTTCAGCGAGCACATCACGGCCGATTACGGCAAGGTCTTCAATGACGAACTGGCGGAGCTGATCGAGGGCGAGGGGTCCGTCCTGACCTGGCTCACCGAAGCCGAGTAGGACGGTTCCGCGGCCGGGCCGGGGCCACCCCGGATAGGCCCGTGGCAGGCCCGTGGCCGGTGCCGGACCGGCGCAACCGCCCGGTGGTCCGGCACCGGCCACGGGCCTGCGCTACTTCTTCGGCAGCACTGCCGCCGTCTCGGTGGAGGAGAGCATTGCGGGCATCACGCCGGGGGCGGAACCGGTGGCCCGGACGCTGATCCGCTGCCCGAGCTGTGCGGTCGTTGGCGCGAAGGACTTTTCCGTCGCCCCGGCAATCTCCACGCCGTCGGCCAGCCACTGGTACGAAGTG
Source organism: Pseudarthrobacter sp. P1 (assembly GCF_050156935.1). Classification (NCBI taxonomy): domain Bacteria; kingdom Bacillati; phylum Actinomycetota; class Actinomycetes; order Micrococcales; family Micrococcaceae; genus Pseudarthrobacter; species Pseudarthrobacter sp. P1. Next base: position 3,521,179 of record NZ_CP189584.1, read on the forward strand.
TCCTTGGCCTTGGGCTGCCAGTCACCGGCATCGGCCTTGAGCGTCCTGCCCACCTTGGCCTCGCCCTTGATGGCGGGTGCGGCAGTGGTGGTGAATGCCGGCAGGAACATGGCGGCGTCCAGCGGCGTGACGGTCAGGGACTTCAGCCGGGCGGTGCCGCCGTCGGCGAAGAGCGAGACGCGGGTGGCGCCGGCGTTCGGGAACACCTGGTCCGTGAGCGTGGCCGCCCCGCCCTGGGCAAAGACCTCGACCGACGCGCGGTCCAGATACAGCGTTAGGGTGACGTTGCCTTGGGCATCCGGGGTGGCAGGTGCCGAGTCCACGGAGGCAAAGGCCGGGCTGAAGGCCGTGTTGCCGGAGTTGGTCCGGTCGATGAACACCTTGTGCGTGCGGGCGTCGTAGCCAACAGTGGTGGCGGAAGTGCCGTCGCCGAAGACCTTCACGCCGGAGCGGGCGGCGGTGCCGGGGTTGAAGGTGGCCTCGATCTTGGCCACGCTGCCCCACGCCTTGGCCGGCAGATCCTTTGTCCCCGCGGGGATGGATTCCGCGCCCGTGCGGTAGGCCACCTTGCCGGCCAGCTGGTCCACCTGGGCGACCGGCTTTTGAACCAGCCGCGGGCCATTGGCGGTCTGGGCCAGGGACACCTCGCGTGGCAGCGCCATCGAACTGCGCCACGTGCTGGTGGGGATGGTGTTGGCGTAGTCCCAATTGTTCATCCAGCCGAGCATGATGCGCTTGTTGTCCGGGGCGTTGGCGAAGGAGACGGAGGCGTAGTAGTCCTTGCCCCAGTCCAGCCAGTCGTAGGACTGCAACCGGGTGGTGGCGGCGGCCGGGCTGGCGGTGAACTGGTCCGCCAGGATGTGGCCCCAGCCGGAGCGGTTGTTGTCCACCACGGTGATGGATGCCGCCCGGCCGCGGAACTCCTTCACGTCCCAGGACGCCCAATCCAGCTGTTCGCTGTTGCTGCCCGTGGTGGAGCGGACCACCTTCCCGTCGACCACCAGGTTCACCGACTCCTCGTCGGAGCGCGGCACGGCCGGCGCGTCGGTCAGCATGGCGTGGTCCAGTGTGAGGTGGCCCCATCCGCCGGTGGCGGTGTCCACGATGCGGAGCTGGGCCGCCTGCCCGGCAAACTCCGACACGTCCCAGCCCTTCCAGTTCAGCGCGCCGTTCTCGTCGCCGGCGAGCGAGCGGACGGGCACGCCGTTGACCAGCAGCTGGGCGGCCAGGACCTGGTCCGAGCCGGCCGGCCGGTTGCCGCCGCCCACCAGCATGGACATGTAGTTCTTGGAGATGGTGAAGGCCGGGGAGGTCAGGGTTCCGGTGCGGTCATCGGAGGGGGACCCGCCGGTGTCAAATGTGTTGATGCGCTTGGCGCCAATCACAAAGTCGCCACCGGTGCTGGCCGGCTGGTAGTTGGGCGTGAGGTCCCCCGTCCCGGTCCAGCCGGAATCGGCCAGGGTGCTGCCGTCCGGCCCCTCAAATCCATTGAAGAGCAGCTCCCCGGCCGGGGGAGTGTTGTCCAGCTTGTCCGAGACGCGCGGATGGTTGCCGCCGCCCACGAGGAAGTTCAGGTAGTCGTCGCTGACCGTAAACGTGGGCGAGGCCATGGACCCCAGCGGCCAGTCGCCATCGTTGAAGGAATTGACCAGCCCGGTGCCGTGGAACCCGGTGACGGGACTCTGGCCGGGCAGGGCGCCCGTGGCCGGGGCCCCGGCGAACGGGCCGTCCTTCCAATTCCCGGGCTCGTTGGCGGTGGTCCACCCGTCGTAGCTGCCGCCGTCGAAGCCGAACAGGGGCGTCCCCGCCGGCACGGAGTCCAGAGCCTTGGTGGTGTCGGAGGTGAAGGTGGTGCCGTCAAAGGTGCCCACGAAGTACTGGCCGGCCGAGCCGCCGGCCACGCCACCGGGATTGATGTTGACCACCATGACCCACTTGACGTTGTTCGGGTCACCGTCCACGGCGAGCGGGAAGAGGTCCGGACATTCCCACTGGCCGCCGGTGGCGTTGGCGGGGCCAAATTCGCTCAGTTCCGTCCAGTCCTTGAGGTTGCTGGACTTGTAGAGCAGCACCTTGTGGTCCTGGGCCTCCACGGCCGCCATCACCCAGTACCCGGTGGCGGCATCGCCGTACCAGAACACCTTCGGATCGCGGAAGTTGGCGGAATTCCGGTTCAGGACAGGGTTGTTGGCGTACTTGGTCCAGCTCTGGCCGCCGTCCACGCTGTAGGCCAGGGACTGCGCCTGCAGGCCGTGCAGCGGCGAGGCATCCTTGTAGGCGCTGGTGAACACGGCCACCAGCGGCGGATTCTCCGCCGTGCCGAAGCCGCTGCTGTTGGTCGTGTCCACCACGACGCTGCCGGAGAAGATGTCCTGCGCCATGTCGGTGGCGATGGCCAGCGGCTGCTCGGTCCAGTGCACCAGATCCGGCGAGGTTGCATGGCCCCAGGACATGTTGCCCCAGGTGGTGCCGAAGGGGTTGTGCTGGAAGAACAGGTGGTACTGGCCCTGGTAGTAGACCAGGCCGTTGGGATCGTTCATCCAATTCTGCTGCGGCGAGAAGTGGATGGCCGGCCGGTATTGCTCCTGGCCACTGCCGGCCGGGGGTGTCGCCGGTGCCGGCGGGCCGGCCATCGCCGGTGCCGCCGCCAGACTGGCCGCCAGCAGCATTCCCGCCAGGGCTGCCCCGGCCACCGCAGGTCTTGCCCTGAACCCCATGTGGTGCGTCGTGTGTTTCCTCAAAACGTGTTCCGCCCTTCATTGCGCGTGCCGCTCCCGTGGGATGACAACGTTGTCAGTGGCTTGGACGGTACGGGATGTCCGCTGGACAAGTCAACGAGTGGGAACGGGCGCGGCCCCACCGGATCCGGGCACGAAAAAGCCCCTCCGCCACAAGGGCGAAGGGGCTTCAGGCCGGAGCCTCCAATCAGAATCGAACTGATGACCTTTTCATTACGAGTGAAACGCTCTACCGACTGAGCTATGGAGGCATGCGCCGTCCGGCGGCCCCTTTCGGAGCCGTACCTTCAACGCAAGATAAAACTCTAATGGAGGCCGCGGCCAAGTCAAAATCGGGCGGTCTGGAGATCGCCTGCCGGGCAAATGAAGACGATCCCCGCCAGCGAACATGCGGCCGCATGTTCGCTGGCGGGGATCGTCTTCGAAAGTGGTGCCGCAACCCGAATGGGCGGTGTTTCTAGCAGCGCAGGCCCTTGGCGGGCACCACACCGTCCACAAAATAGCCGTCGACGGCGTCGGAGATGCACTTGTTCGAGCGGCCGTAGGCCGTGTGCCCATCGCCGTCCCAGGTGACCAGCACACCCGAGCTCAGCTGGCTGCTCAGGGCCACCGCCCAGTCATAGGGGGTGGCCGGGTCGCGGGTGGTGCCGATGACCAGGATGGGGGCAGCGCCGTCGGCGGTGATCTTGGCCGGGGCGCCCACCGGCTTGTACGGCCAGTCCTTGCACAGCAGCCCCGTATAGCCCAGCAGCTTGCCAAAGGTGGGGGAGGCGGCCTGCAGGGCCGCGGAGTCGGCGCGCATGGCGGCCACATCCGTCACCATCGGGTAGTCCAGGCAATTGACGGCGTTGAACGCGAAGGCGGTGTTGGACTTGTATTTGCCGTCCTCGCCGCGCTCCGCGGAGTAGTCGGCGAGGACCATCATGGCGTTGGAATCGCCCTTGAAGGCGCTGGCCAGGGCCTGCGAGAGCAGATCCCAGAGGTCCGTGGAGTACATGGCGAAGGCCAGCACACCGGTGAACTCGCTCTCGGTCAGCACCCGGCCGTCCTTGGTGCGCTGCGGGTTGTCCGCATAGACGGCGTTGAGGTCGCGGACCTGCTGGACGGCCTGCTCGGGGGTGCCGCTGACGGGGCAGCCGGCCGTGGCGAGGCAGTGAGCGGCCCAGGCATGGATGGCCAGCTCAAAGCCCTTGGCCTGGCCCATGGATACGTCCTCGATGGACAGGGTCGGGTCCAGCGCGCCGTCCAGGGAGAACTTGCCCACCTTCGCCGGGAAGAGTCCGGCATAGGTGGCGCCCAGCTTGGTGCCGTAGGAGTAGCCCATGTAGTTCAGCTTGGCGTCTCCCACGATGGCACGGAGGATGTCCATGTCCTTGGCGGAGCTGACAGTGTCGATGTGGGCCAGCACCGGGCCGGTGTTCTTCACGCAGGCCGCGATGTCGTCCTTGGTTTGGGCCTCGTCGCGGGCCAGATCGGCGTCGTTGTCCAGGTTCAGGGACTCCTGGCGCTCCTTGTCCCGCGCGGCGTCGCCGATGCAGGTGACGGGTGCCGAGCGCTGCACGCCGCGGGGGTCGAAGCCCACGACGTCGTACGCGGCGCGGATCTTGTCCGTGAAGTAGGTCTTGGCGCCGTCCTTGACCATGTCATAGCCGGAGGCGCCGGGCCCACCGGGGTTGACCACCATGGATCCCAGCTTCTTGCCGCTGGCGGCCAACCGGATGACGGCCAGTTTGATGGACTCGCCGCCGGCCTGGGCATAGTCCAGCGGAACCTTGATGGTGGCGCACTGGAACGATTTCTCGCACGTGGTCCAGGTGACAGGCTGGGCGTAGAAGCCCGCCAGCTCCGCCGGGACGTTGCCAATCACTGCCGCCTCGGCGGTGGCCCCCCGGTCGGCGGTCTGCGGGAACAGCACCGAGCAGGAGGACAGCAGCATGGCCAGAGCCACGGCGGCGGCAGCGGCTGCCAGCGCGCGCGGGCGCCGCCGTCGGCCCTGGTGGTGGACAACGCTCATAGGTTTTCTCCTTGTGGTGCCACGGCCGGATGCCAGAGGCGGGCTACAGCAGGCTGACCGCCATGGCCTCAAGGGCCAGCAGCGGGGCGACATTGGTGGTGGTGATGCGCCGGCGGACCGTGTTCACGGCGTCCATCCGGGCCAGGGTGGTTTCCGGCGTGGACCGGGCGGCAAAGTGCGCCAGCTCCGTGCGGAGGGACTCGTTGACCAGCTCGACGGCGTCGCCCCCGGCGCGGGAGAGCTGGAGCACCAGTGCGTCCCGGTAGAAGGAGAGCAGGTCCGTCAGTGCGCGGTCCAGGGTGTCGGTGATGGAGCGCTTGGAGCGGCGCTTCTGGTCCTCCTCCAGGGCCCGGACCTGGGAGCGCATCGACGGCGGCAGGGTGCCCGTCTGCGGCGCCCCGAGGGAGCGCAGCAGGGATTCCTTCTCGGCGGCGTCGCGCTCCTCGTTGGAGGAATTGGCCTCCGCGGTGGCCAGCTCCACCAGGGCCGCCGCGGCGCGCACCGCGGCCGTGACGTCCACCAGGGTCAGCGGGAGCTTCACGATCTCCTGGCGCCGGGTGCGGGCGCCCTCGTCGCGGGCCAGCCGGCGGGCGATGCCCACGTGGCTCTGCGCGGCGCGGGCGGCCAGGTCCGCCATCCGGGGGTCGACGCCGTCACGGCGCACCAGCAGGGCCGCCACGTCGGCCACCGGCGGCACGCGCAGGCCGACGGCGCGGCAGCGGGAGCGGATGGTCACCAGGACGTCCGCCGGGCTGGGGGCGCACAGGATCCAGATGGTGCGCGGCGGCGGCTCCTCGATGGCCTTCAGCAGCACATTGGTGGTGCGCTCGGCCATGCGGTCCGCATCGCCCACGATGATCACCCGCCAGCGTGAGGACGAGGGCCGGTCCTGGGCCTTGGTCACCAGCTCGCGGGCCTCGGCGATGGTGATGGTGGTCTTTTCGGTGGCGATGAACGCGACGTCCGCGTTGGTGCCGGCCAGCGTGGTGTGGCAGGCGTGGCATTCGCCGCAGCCGCGTTCGGCGAGCTCCGGGCGCTCGCAGACCAGCGCCGCGGCAAAGGCCTTGGCGGCATTGGACCGGCCGGAGCCGGGCGGACCCGTCACCAGCCAGGCATGGGTGGGGGCATCCGAGGAGGCGGCGCGGCGCAGCTGCTCCACCACCGGCTCCTGGCCCTGGAGATCGTCCCAGACGCTCAAGGCAGCAGCATCCGCACGCGGTCAAGGATCTGGGCGGCCAGTTCCTGGATGGACAGCCGGGCGTTGAGCACCAGGTAGCGCCCTGGATGGGCCGCCGCGGCGTCGAGGAAGGCCGCCCGGATGCTCAGGTGGAACTCGTCCGGCTCCGATTCCAGCCGGTCCTCGGCCGCGTCGCCGGCGGTGCGGCGCACGCGGCCCTCTTCCGGGTCCACGTCCAGCACTATGGTCAGGTCCGGCCACAGTCCGCCGGTGGCCCACTCGTTCAGCGCGCTGATGCGCTCGGCGCCCAGGCCGCGGCCCACCCCCTGGTAGGCCACGGAGGAATCGATGTACCTGTCGGTGAGGACCACGTCGCCGCGGGCCAGTGCGGGGGCAATGACCTGGTCCCCGTGCGCGGCGCGGGCGGCGGCAAAGATCAACGCCTCGCAGCGGGCATCAATGGTGCCGTGCCCGTGGTCCAGCACCAGCGAGCGCAGCTTTTCCCCGATGGGCGTGCCGCCGGGCTCGCGGGTGCGCAGCACGGTGCGGCCCTGGGCAGCCAGTGCCTCGGCCAGCAGCGCGGCCTGGGTGGATTTTCCGGCACCGTCGCCGCCCTCAAAGGCAAGAAAGAGGCCGGGGCGGTGCTGCTGGAGAGGGGAAGTCACACTCACTAGCCTACCGACAACCTCCGACGGCGATGCCGGACGCACCGTCTCCGCCGCCGTCATGGTTTTGCGCCAGGCCCGGGCCTGCGGGCTACTGTGGGCTCATGAGCCCGACGCACCCGCACCCGTCCGACCTCAGCCCGGAAACCCTGGTGGTGTCCGCCGGGCGCCCGGAGCGCGTCCATGATGCGCCGGTGAATCCGCCCATCGTGCTCTCCTCCACCTTCGTGGGGACAGGCACAGTGGTGGATGGTGACCGCGCCTACGGCCGCTATTCCAACCCCACCTGGGATCCGCTCGAGGAGGCCATCTCCGCCCTGGAGGGCGCCACCGTGCCCTCGCTCGTGTTCGGCTCCGGCCTGGCCGCCGTGTCCGCGGCACTGTCGCTGGTCCCGGTGAAGGGCGTGCTGGTGATGCCCACGCATTCCTACCAGGGTGCGCTGGTGATGGCACAGGAGCTCGCGGCCAAGGGGCTGTTCGTCCTGCGCACCGTGGACATCGCCGACACCGACGAGGTCATCTCCGCCCTGACCGGCGCGGGGGAGCGCGCGGCGAGCATGCTCTGGCTGGAGAGCCCCACCAACCCGATGCTGGAGGTGGCGGACCTGCGCGTGCTGGCCCGCTCGGCCAAGGCCGTGGGTGCACTGGTGGTCACGGACAACACCTTCTCCACCCCGCTGGTGCAAAAGCCGCTGGAGCTCGGCAGCGACATCGTCCTGCACTCGGTGACCAAATACCTGGCCGGCCACTCCGACGTCGTGCTCGGCTCGCTGACCACCTCCAACGCGGAACTGCGCGCCACGCTGCACCACCACCGCTCCATCCACGGCGCCATCGCCGGCCCGTTCGAGGCCTGGCTGGCCCTGCGCGGGCTGCGCACCCTGGCCCTGCGGGTGGAGCGCTCGCAGGCCACGGCCGGCGAGCTGGCCCGCCGGCTGGAGGCGCACGGCGGCGTCGACGCCGTCCGCTACCCGGGCCTGGACAGCGATCCCGGACACCAGCGCGCCAAGGACCAGATGCACGGCTTCGGCTCGATCCTGGGCATCGAGGTCTCCGGCGGTGCCGCGGCCGCCGAGGCAGTGGTGGAGGCGCTGCGGATCTGGACGCCCGCCACCTCGCTGGGCGGTGTGGAGTCGCTGATCGAGCGCCGCCGCCGGCACGCCAACGAGCCCACCTCGGTGCCGGAGAACCTGTTGCGCCTGAGCGTGGGCATCGAAAACATCGAGGATCTGTGGGCCGACCTGGAACAGGCCCTGCGGCGGGGCGCCACCGGCTAGTCTTGAGGGGTGATCATCCTCCTGCTCCAATATGCACTGACGGGCCTGTTGGGCCTGGTGGCCCTCGGCATCCAGCTCTGGGCGCTCGCCGACTGCCTGCGTGCCACCCCGGCGGACTTTGAACGCGCCTACAAGCGGACCAAGCAATTTTGGTCGCTGCTGACCGGAGGGTCGGTGCTGGTGGGTGTGCTCTATCTGCTCACGCTCTCACCGCGCGGCGGCGGCATGGGCTTCACGCTGCTCCTGGACCTGGCCGCCGCCACGGCGGCCGCCGTCTACCTGGCCGATGTCCGCCCCGCACTGGCACAGGTGCGCCGCGGCGGCAACCGCAACCAGGGCCCGTACGGCCCCTGGTAGACCCCTGACGCTGGCCAGCTCAGTTGGCGGTCGACGGCGGTACGCCACGGCCGCCGTGGGTGGAGTCGTTGCCTACGTCGTCGTCGACGCCGTCCTGCAGCTGCTGCCACCGCATTACAGCGCTGTCCACGAGGCGGAAAGCAATCTCGCGGTGGGCCGGTTCGGCTGGATCATGGGCCTGAACTTCCTCGGCCGGGCGGCCACCACCCTGTGCATGGTGGCGGCCATCGGCGGGACGGGCCCGGTGACCGGGCCGCGGCGGACCGGGATGGTCCTTCTCGCCGGTGCGGCGGCGTCCTCGGCCACCTTGGCGTTCTTCCCCACCGATATCGCCGCGGGCGGCGGGATCGGTTCCGGGGACCACACCACCGGTGGACTCGTGCACCTCTGGGTGGCCGGAGCGGGATTTGCTGCCGCCTTGTCGGCCGTTCTGGTGCTCACGCCCTGGCTCCGCACCAGCCCCGGACTGGCGCCAGTGGCGCCCGCGGGAGTGGTTTTCGCATCGTTGGCGTCAGCCGGGCTCCTGTGGCTGGGACTGAGCGGTGGATTTGCGCTGGGGCTGCTTGGACTCGCCGAGCGGCTCTGCCTCACCGGGATTCTCGGCTGGGCGTTTGTGGTCTGCAAGGGCATCCGAGGGCTTCGGTAGCGCAGCGGTGCACCGCGGCCAGGGGTGGGAAAACGGAGCTGGCCGGCACCCTAGGGTGCGACGGCGGACCAGTCCACGCTGACCTCGCCCAGCCGCCACCGCGCCGGGCCGGCCTGGACGGGCCAGCCGTCGTCGCGCATCCTTTTGACCGATTCCACCCAGCGCTGCCGGTTGCCGAACGACGCCAGGGGGGCTGCGGCCAGCCATTTGGCGTCCAGCGCCTGCAGGAAGGTGTGGATCCTTTCGCCCGGGACGTTGTGGTGGATCAGTGCCTTGGGCAGCCGCTCGGCCACCTCGGAGGGCAGCTCGAAGCCGCCAAAGCGCAGGGACAGCGTCAGCGACAGCGGGCCGCCGCGGTCCAACGCCACCCAGGTGCTGCGCCGGCCTATCTCATCGCAGGTGCCGTCCACGAAGATGCCGTGGGTGGACAGCCGCGAGCACACCAGCGCCCAGATGGCCGCCACATCCGCCTCCTCGTACTGGCGCAGCACATTGAAGGCGCGCACCATGACGGGGTTGCCGGGCACGGGGACCTCAAAGCCGCCCACGTGGAAGCTCAGGCCCGGGTGCTCCAACGCCTTGGCGATGCGCACCCGCTCGGGCTCGATCTCGACGCCGGCCACGCGGACCGTGGGGCAGACCTTGGCCAGGCGCCCGTAGAGTTCGACGGCGGTGGTGGGGGAGGCGCCGTAGCCCAGGTCGATGACCAGGGGTGCGTCCTCGGTGCGCAGCCGCCAGGACTGCGGGCCAGCGAGCCAGCGGTCGACGCGGCGCAGACGGTTGGGGTTGGTGGTGCCGCGGGTGATGTTGCCGACGGGCCGCCCGGCGTTCCCGCCCCGTCTGACCCGCTCTGCCCGTTGCACCACGTGGTCAAGTTTATCGGTGCACTTGCACCTACGCCGAAACGGGGACCCCGCCCGTCCCCAGCTGCTCCCGCAGCTCGCAAGCTCGCGCCGGGGCCCTCGCCGCCGTGGCCCCATCGCGGGCGCCCGAAGCCGCTCCCGGGCCCCGTTTCGGCTCCGGTGCCGCGCCTCCCTGACCCCGGTCGGCTCCGTAGCAATTCGGCATGCACGCGGGAGGGCCGAGGGGCGTTGGATAGGATGGCCGTATGACTTACAAGCTGATTCTGCTGCGCCACGGCCACAGCGACTGGAACGCCAAGAACCTGTTCACCGGTTGGGTGGATGTTGACCTGAACGAGACGGGCCGCGGGGAGGCCGTCCGCGGCGGCGAGCTCCTGGTGGAGCACGACGTGCTGCCGGACATCCTGTACACGTCCCGCCTCAAGCGCGCCATCAACACGGCCAACCTGGCACTGGAAGCGGCTGACCGCGGCTGGATCGACGTCAAGCGCGACTGGCGCCTGAACGAGCGCCACTACGGCGCCCTGCAGGGCAAGGACAAGGCCCAGACGCTGGCTGAGTTCGGCGAAGAGCAGTTCATGGAGTGGCGCCGCAGCTACGACACCCCGCCGCCGGCCCTGGCCGACGACAGCGAGTTCTCCCAGGTGGGCGATCCCCGCTATGCGGACCTCGGCGACGCCGTGCCGCGCACCGAGTGCCTCAAAGACGTCCTGGTCCGCCTGCTCCCGTACTGGGAATCGGACATCAAGGAAGACCTGAAGGCCGGCAAGACCGTGCTGGTCACCGCCCACGGCAACTCCCTGCGCGCCCTGGTCAAGCACCTGGACGGCATCTCCGACGAGGACATCGCCTCACTGAACATCCCCACCGGCATCCCGCTGGTCTACGAGCTGGACGAGAACTTCGCCCCGATCACCCGCGGCGGCACCTACCTGGACCCCGAGGCCGCAGCCGCCTCCATCCAGGCCGTGGCCAACCAGGGCAAGAAGTAGCCCCAGCCAAACTGTGCAACAGAAAACGCTCCCATACCGCGGTATGGGAGCGTTTTCTGTTGCACGGATGAAGGCCTAGGCCATGAAACCCTCGGGCTGCCACTGGCCGGTGACCAGGTAGGAGACCTTGCGGGCCACGGAGACGCCGTGGTCGCCGAAGCGCTCGAAGTAGCGGCTGGCCAGGGTCACGTCCACGGTGGTGGCGGCGGATTCCTTCCATTCCGGGGCGGCGATGGCCTTGAACACGCTCGCGTGCAGGACATTGATGCGCGCCTTGGCCGTCTGGATGTCCACGACGTCGGCGAGCTCGCGGTTCTCCAGCAGCTCGGTGACCTTGCGGGCGATGAGGATGTCCAGCTCGGCCAGCTCGTCAAAGGTGGGCTTGAGGACCGCGGGAATGACGGTGGAGGGGTAGCGCAGGCGGGCCAGCTGGGACACGTGGCGGGCCAGGTCGCCCATCCGCTCCAGCGAGGCGCTCATCCGCAGCGAGCCGACAATCATGCGCAGGTCGCTGGCCACCGGGCCCTGCAGGGCCAGGACGTCGATGGCACGCTCGTCCAGATCGTTCTGCAGGAAATCGATCCGCGCGTCGGCGGCGATCACATCCTGGGCCAGCTCGACGTCGGCCCCGGCGAAGGCCCGGGCGGACTTTTCCATGGCATCGGTGACCAGCGCGGAGATCTCGATGAGCTCCTCGCCGATCTGGTGGAGTTCGGCCTGGAAGACTTTGCGCACAGGGCGTCCTTTCGGTGTGAGCCGCAATTGCGCGTACTCGTAATCGGTCACGTGGCTCAATGCACGAACGCCACGGCCTCGTGCCATAGCTATGGGGCCAGTTTTCCAGCCCCAGATGAACGGACCAGCACCGCAAGGTGAACGTTTGTTGAACGCCGCCCCACCCCGCCCGAAAGGGCCAAAGTGGGCCCTGCATTGAGCATAAGCTATGAGTGTGGACCCCCTGCTGATGGCTGTCGTGGCCGGCCTGATTGGCCTGGCGCTTGGTGTTTCCGGCATGCTCGCCTTCAGCGCCAGCGAGCGCCAGCGCCGGGAGGCCGTGGACGTTGTCGAACCGACGCTGCCCGATGGCGCGGCCGAGGTGCTCTCCGTCGTCGGACGCGCCTTCATTGTGGTGGACGGGACCGACGGCGTGGTCCGGGCCAGCCCCGGCGCCTATGCCTTTGGCCTGGTGCGAGGGCACACCGTGGTGCACCAGCAGCTGCGCGAGCTCACGGCGCGGGTGCGCCGCGACGGTGTCATCGAGGAACGCCAGATGGAACTGCCGCGCGGTCCGCTGGGCCAGGGCACACTGGTGATTGCCGTCCGGGTGGCGCCGCTGGGCCAGGAGTACATCCTGCTGCTGGCCGACGACCGCACCGAGATTGCCCGCACCGAAGCCGTCCGCAACGACTTTGTCGCCAACGTCTCCCATGAACTCAAGACGCCGGTGGGTGCCATTTCCCTGCTGGCGGAGGCCGTCGAATCGTCCCCCGACGACGAGGCCGCCGTGCGCCGCTTCGCCCGGCGCATGCAGAAGGAATCCGCCCGGCTGGCGGCCCTGGTCCAGGACATCATCGAACTCTCCCGGCTGCAGGGCACCGACGTCGTCCAGGCCGGTGCCGCCGTCAACCTCAATACAGCCATCGCCGACGCCGTCGACCGTTCCCGGCTGCCGGCCGAAAGCAAGAACATCACCCTGGTGGTGGGCAGCAATGTGGACGCCCCGGTCTTCGGCGACGCCAGCCAGCTGGTGACGGTGTTCCGGAACCTGATCGACAACGCCATCCGCTACAGCCCGGAGAACACCCAGGTGGGCATCGGGCTGCGGGCCGCTGACGGCCTGGTGACGGTGTCCGTTTCGGACCAGGGCGACGGCATGAGCCCCACGGACCAGGAACGCGTCTTTGAGCGCTTCTACCGGGTGGACGCCGCGCGCTCCCGGCATACCGGCGGCACCGGGCTTGGATTGAGCATCGTGAAGCACATCGTCGCCAACCACGGTGGCGAGGTGACATTGTGGTCCCAGCCGGGCAAGGGGTCCACGTTCACCGTCCGGCTGCCGCAGATGGAGGACGGCCAGGACGACGCCGGTCTTGGAACCGGTGCGGCGAAGGGTCCACAGGCGGAGAATTACATTGGTCAGGAACATCGAGGAGCCACTGCGTGAGCCGCATTTTGATTGTTGAAGACGAAGAGTCCATCTCGGACCCGCTGTCCTACTTGCTGGGCAAGGAAGGGTTTGAGGTGGAGGTGGTGGACAACGGGCTGGACGCCATCACCGAGTTCGACCGCAGCGGTGCAGACCTGGTGCTGCTGGACCTGCAGCTGCCGGGCCAGTCCGGCACGGAGGTCTGCCGCCAGCTGCGCCAGCGCTCCGGCGTGCCGGTGATCATGCTGACCGCCAAGGACTCGGAGATCGACAAGGTGGTGGGGCTGGAGCTCGGCGCGGACGACTACGTCACCAAGCCGTATTCCTCGCGCGAACTGGTGGCCCGGATCCGTGCCGTCCTGCGCCGCCAGGGCGAGCCCGAGGAACTGATGGCAGCCACCGTCCAGGCCGGTCCGGTCCGGATGGATGTGGAGCGCCACGTGGTCAGCGTCCGCGGCGAGCAGGTCTCTTTCCCGCTGAAGGAGTTTGAACTGCTTGAAATGCTGCTGCGCAATTCCGGCCGGGTGCTCACCCGCGGGCAGCTGATCGACCGTGTCTGGGGATCGGACTATGTGGGCGACACCAAGACGCTGGATGTGCATGTCAAGCGGCTGCGCTCCAAGATCGAGCCCGATCCCTCGGCCCCGGCGCACCTGGTCACGGTGCGCGGGCTGGGCTACAAGTTCGAGCCGTAGCCGGCCGCGGCCGCCAAGGCCGCACCGCGCATGCAGAAGGGCCCCGCTCCTGGATCCAGGAGCGGGGCCCTTCTGCATGCGCGGTGCGGAGCCTAGCTGTGCGAGGTTTCCGTCGCCGTGGCGGACGGACTGGCCGTCTCGGTGGGGACGGCGGTCCCGGTGGGGGTGCTGGTCGGCACCAGGTGCTTGTAGTCCTCCAGCGTGCCATCCACCACGGGAACGCTGAACTCCAGGGTCTGCTCGCCCGGGCCCGTCTGCGTCAGCTTCAGGGACTCCATCGTGCCCGGCGTGGCGGACACGGTGTCCAGGATGGCGGCGTCGGACTCGCCGGTCAGGTAGGACGGAACGCCCGGGGCGACCACCAGCTGGGTCTGGGACCCGGCGGCGCCGCTGATGGTCAGCGTGATCGGGGAGGTGGAGGTGTTGAACACGGCGCCCAGGACACGGCCGGGCTCGTCCTTGCCATTGGAGGCCACCAGGATGTTGCGCAGCTCCAGCTTGCCCAGATCCGTGCGCACGCCGTCGGACGGCGAGATGTGCATGGTGGTGCTCTGCGGGTTGATGTAGCTGCAGCCGGTGGCGGAAAGGGCCCCCAGGCCGATGGCCGCGATCAGGCTGATGCGCTGTACTCGAGTGGTTCCCCGGATGCCGGCGGCAAGTTTCACGTCAATGACTCCTCATGGAAAAGCAAAGCAATTTTCTCCCCCCAGCTTATCCGCACTTGACTCAAAAGCATGTTTCGGGGCATGCGCATGCGACGCACGGTGGACGGGAGGTGCACCTCGCGGAGGTTTCGTCAAGGGGTCGCCGGAATGTCATCCGGCGTCCACATTGCGCTCATGGCGTAGCTGTAGTGGCCCCTGACCTGCGAAAACTCAACGGACGGGCCCGTACTCCGTGGTAAACTGGAAACCGGGAAAGGGAGAATCCACATGCTTTTTGAGGTCGGCGAGACAGTAGTTTACCCCCACCACGGCGCAGCCAAGATTGAAGAAATCAAGATGCGCACCATCCGGGGCGAAGAGAAGATGTATCTCAAGCTCAAGGTGGCCCAGGGTGACCTAACCATTGAAGTACCGGCGGAAAACGTGGACCTTGTCGGGGTCCGCGACGTTGTGGGCAAGGAAGGCCTGGAGCATGTCTTTGACGTGCTGCGCGCCGAGTTCACGGAAGAGCCCACCAACTGGTCGCGCCGCTACAAGGCGAACCTGGAGAAGCTGGCGTCCGGCGACGTCATCAAGGTTGCCGAGGTTGTCCGCGACCTCTGGCGCCGCGACCACGACCGCGGCCTCTCCGCAGGCGAGAAGCGCATGCTGGCCAAGGCCCGCCAGATCCTGATCTCCGAGCTCGCCCTGGCGGAGAAGACGGACGAGGAAAAGGCAGCCACCGTGCTGGACGAGGTGCTGGCCTCATAAGGCCGCACCCCCGCGAAGAATTCCGCCCGCAACTGCGGGCCGGCCCCGGCACCGATGTGGTGCCGGGGTTTTTTTCTGCCCGGGGATACCCTTGGGGCATGAATGAATCGGTGCAGATGAAGATTGCAGTGGTGGTGGTGGCCGCCGGCTCCGGCGAGCGTCTGGGCCATGGCGTGCCCAAGGCCCGCGTTCCGCTCGGCGGCGAGCCGATGCTGGTCCACAGCCTGCGTGGCATCCTGGCCTCCGGTGTGGCCAGCCAGATTGCCGTGGCCATTCCGGCCGACGATGAGATCCTGCGGGGGATCTGCGGGTCCCTGTCGGCCGAGGCCGCCGGCGCGCAGGGCCCGGAGATCGTCGTCGTCGACGGCGGCGGCACCCGCGCCGAGTCCGTGGCCGCCGCGCTGGCCGCCATCGCGCCCGGCACCACGGCCGTGCTGATCCACGACGCCGCCCGTCCGCTCACGCCCGTGGAGGTCTACCACCGCGTGGTCAAATCCCTGGCCGCCGGTGCCCTGGCTGTGATCCCGGCCCTGGCCGTGGTGGACACCGTCAAGACCGTCACGCCCACCGCCCCGGGGGAGCCCGCCGTCGAACGCGTCTCCGGCACGCCGGGCCGCAGCCAGCTGCGCGCCATCCAGACCCCGCAGGGCTTTGACCTGGCGACGCTGCGCCGGGCGCATGAGGGCGCGGCCGGGATGAGCGCGGCGGAGTACGCCGCCATCACCGACGACGCCATGCTGGTCGAGGCCCTGGGCGAGCCGGTCTACGTGGTGCACGGGTCCCCGCACAGCCTCAAGATCACCACCCCGACCGACCTCTTGCTGGCCGAGGCCATGCTGCAGGGGCCGCTGGCACCGCGGTGGATCGAAGGATGATGCTGCCGCGCACGGGCATCGGGGTCGATGTCCACGCATACGCCCCCGTGGATGCCCCGGCACCGCTCTGGTTGGCCGGCCTCCACTGGGAGGGCGAGCGCGGGCTCGCGGGCCATTCCGACGGCGATCCCGTGGCCCACGCCGCGGCCGACGCCCTGTTCTCCGCCGCCGGGGTGGGGGACCTGGGCACGCACTTTGGCACGGACCGCCCTGAATTCAAGGGCGCCCACGGTGTGGTGCTGCTGGCCGAGGCGGCCCGGATTGTGCGGGCCGCCGGGTTTGAGATCGGCAACATCGCCGTCCAGTTTGTGGGCAACCGGCCCAAGTTCAGCCCGCGCCGCGCGGAGGCCGAGGCCGCGCTGAGCGAGGCCGCCGGGGCGCCCGTGTCAGTCAGCGCCACCACCAGCGATGCCCTGGGGTTCACCGGCCGGGGCGAGGGCATTGCCGCCATTGCCACGGCACTGGTCATCCAACGGCCCGCCGCGGACGCCGTGGGCTAATCTGGAGCGGTGACCCTGCGCTTTTATGATTCCGCCACCGCCGACGTCCGCCCGTTCATTCCGCTGGAAGCGGGCAAGGCCTCGCTGTACTACTGCGGTGCCACGGTGCAGGGCGAGCCGCACATCGGCCATGTCCGCTCGGCCATTGCCTTTGACCAGCTGACCCGCTGGCTGCGCTACCGCGGCCTGATTGTCACGGTGGTGCGCAACGTGACGGACATCGACGACAAGATCCTGGACAAGGCCGCGGCCAACGGCGAGCAGTGGTGGGCGCTGGCCTACCGTTTCGAGCAGTCCTTCGAGGACGCCTACGACGCCCTGGGCGTGCAGAAGCCCACCTACGAGCCCCGCGCCACCGGCCACATTCCGGAAATGCATGCGCTCATCCAGACGCTGATCGACGCCGGCCATGCCTACCCGGCGCTGGACGATTCCGGCGACGTCTACTTCGACGTGCGGTCCTGGCCCGCCTACGGCTCGCTGACCCGGCAGAAGATTGACGACATGCAGGCCGCCCCGGACGCGGATCCGCGCGGCAAGAAGGATGCCCGCGACTTTGCCCTCTGGAAGGGCCACAAGGCCGGCGAGCCGGAGACGGCGGCCTGGCCCAGCCCGTGGGGCGCCGGCCGGCCCGGCTGGCACCTGGAATGCTCGGCCATGGTCGGCAAATACCTGGGCAGTGCGTTCGACATCCACGGCGGCGGCCTGGACCTGCGCTTCCCGCACCACGAGAACGAGATGGCCCAGTCGCAGGCCGCCGGCAACGGCTTTGCCAATTTCTGGCTGCACAACGGCATGGTCACCTACGGTGGCGAGAAGATGAGCAAGTCCATCGGCAACACCGTGGGCCCGGCCGAGCTGATGGCCGCCGCCAAGGGACTGGTGGTGCGCTACTACCTGGGCCAGGCGAACTACCGCTCCGTGCTGGACTACCGCCCCGAGTCGTTGGCCGAGGCCGCGGCCGCCGTCGAACGCATCGAGGGCTTCCTGGCCAACGCGGCGGAGAGGCTGGGCCCGGACGCGGTTCCGGCCACGCTGGCCGGCGCACCGGAGGCCTTCGAGGCCGCCATGGATGACGACCTCAATGTGCCGGCGGCCCTGGCCGTGGTGCACGACGCCGTGCGCCGGGGCAACACCGCCCTGGCCGCCGGCGATGCCGAGGCCCTGGCCAGTGCATTCCGCGACGTCTACGTGATGACGGGTGCCCTGGGCATCAATCCGCTGCAGGCGCCGTGGAGGGAGCCCGACGGCGGCTCCGCCCAGGCGGCCCTGGCCGCCCTGGATTCCCTGGTCACCGCCCAGCTGGCGGCCCGCACCGCGGCCCGCGACGCCAAGGATTGGGCGGCCTCCGATGCCATCCGTGACGCCCTGGCCGCGGCCGGAGTGGAGATTGCCGATTCGGCCGCCGGGTCCAGCTGGTCGCTGCGCAAGGGCTAAGGCGCCGGAACAGCCGGAGCCGGCGGGACCGCCGCGGTGTGCGTTGTTGTGCGCGGAGCGCAAGCAATGTCACACGCCGGGGTGGGCGAAGAATTTGGCGCCGCCACGTAAACTGATTCTGCGGGCAAGAATGTTCCCCGCCCGACGCTGACAAAAGTTGCTAAGCGCAGTTCACTTGTTTTTGGGGTCCACACCAAGTCCCCGTATCAACCGTAAGGGTTTCAAGATGGCCAACAGTTCTCGCCCCGGCGCCGTGCGCAAGCTCAAGAAGGGCCCCAGCAAGGGCACCGGTGGGCTGGGCCGCAAGGCACTGGCAGGCAAGGGTCCCACCCCCAAGGCATCCGAGCGCACCTACCACAAGGCGTTCAAGAACAAGGAGCTGGCCGAGCGCTCCGCTGCCAAGCACGGCGACGGCGGGCGCACCGGCGGCACCGGCCGCGGCCGCAGCGGCCCCAAGGGCCGTGCCACCGAGGAAATGGTCACCGGCCGCAACTCCGTGGTGGAGGCCCTGCGCGCCGGCATCCCGGCCAAGGCCCTGCACGTGGCCGTGCGCATCGAAATGGACGACCGCGTCCGAGAATCCCTGAAGCTGGCCGCCGAGCGCGGCATTCCACTGATGGAAACGCACAAGCCCGAACTGGACCGGATGACCGAGGACGCCGTCCACCAGGGCCTGGTGCTGCAGATCCCGCCGTACGAGTACCAGGACGCCGTGGACCTGGCCCAGGAGACCATCGCCAAGTGGAAGAAGGGGTACATCAACAACGCCCCGCTCTTCGTTGCGCTGGACGGCATCACCGATCCCCGCAACCTTGGCGCCATCATCCGTTCCGTCTCCGCCTTCGCCGGCCATGCCGTGATCGTGCCCGAGCGCCGCAGCGTTGGCGTCACGGCATCGGCCTGGAAGACCAGCGCCGGTGC
Organism: Pseudarthrobacter sp. P1; assembly: GCF_050156935.1. Classification (NCBI taxonomy): domain Bacteria; kingdom Bacillati; phylum Actinomycetota; class Actinomycetes; order Micrococcales; family Micrococcaceae; genus Pseudarthrobacter; species Pseudarthrobacter sp. P1. The sequence continues at coordinate 3,539,897 of NZ_CP189584.1, forward strand.
CGCAGTGCGCGTGCCGGTGGCCAAGGCCCCCAACCTGAACCGCGCGCTGGGTGCGTTCAAGGACATGGGCATCTACGTGCTAGGCCTGGACGGCGACGGCGACGTCTCCCTGCCGGCCCTTGAGCTGGCCACCGAACCCATCTGTATCGTGGTTGGTTCCGAGGGCAAGGGCCTCTCCCGCCTGGTGCGCGAGAACTGCGACCAGATCGTCTCCATCCCGATCGACTCGGCGATGGAGTCCCTGAACGCATCCATGGCCGTCGGCATCAGCCTGTACGAGATCTCCAAGCAGCGTTCCACAGGGGTCTAGCATGTCGCTCACGGTGTCCAACGCGGCCTCCACGCGGAGTTCCGTACTCTCGCGGCCCACGCCGCTGGGGCTCAGCACCCCGCGCCGGGGCGCGGTGGCCGCAGTGGACGCCGGCACCGTCAATGCCGCCGTCTATGCCCCGGACCTGGCCCAGGCGGTCCTGCATTGGCAGGCCCCGGGCCAGCCCTGGGTATCGGTGGCATTGGCCGGCAAGGACGACGGCGTGCACCACGGCGTCGTGCGGGGCATCCCGGTCGGCAGCCGCTACGCCTACAGCGGCACGGCGGTGGCGGACCCGGGGACGGAGCAGCTGCTCCTGGACCCCTACGGGCGGTACATCGAGAACTACGGGAGCGCCGAGGCGCCGCTGTACGCCTCGGTCCGGATGGACGGCGGCTTCGATTGGGGGCTGGACCTCCACCCCCGCATCCCGCCGCGCGACGCCATCTACTACGAGGCCCATGTGCGCGGCCAGTCCATGCTCCATCCGGACATCCCCCAGGAGCTGCGCGGCACCTATGCGGGCATGGCGCACCCGACCATGATCGCCCACCTGCGCGACGTCGGCGTCACCTCCGTCCAGCTGCTGCCCATCCACTTCCATCTGGATGAGCCGCACCTTCTCGAGGACAGGTTGGCCAACTACTGGGGCTACAACACGCTGGGCTACTTTGCCCCGCAGGCCTCCTATGCCACGGCAGCGGCCCAGGCCGCCGGACCGCAGGCGGTCCAGGCCGAGCTCAAGGGCATGGTCAAGCTGCTGCACGACGCCGGCATCGAAGTCATCCTGGACGTCGTCTACAACCACACCGCGGAGGGCTCCGCCGCTGCCCCGGCGCTGAGCTGGCGCGGCCTGGCGGAGGATGTCTACTACCGCAACGCCAACGGCGCCTACATTGACACCACGGGGTGCGGGAACACCCTGGACACCTCCAAGGAGCGGGTGCGGGACATGGTCCTGGACTCCATGCGCTACTGGGTGGAGGAGTTCCGGATCGATGGGTTCCGCTTTGACCTGGCCGTCTCGCTGAGCCGGGATGGCTCCCATGAATTCGACCCGCAGCACCCCTTCCTGCTGGAGGCGGCCAAGGATCCGGCACTGCGCGGCACCAAGCTCATCGCCGAGCCCTGGGATCTGGGCTACGGCGGCTGGCAGACGGGCCGCTTCCCGCGCGGCTGGGCGGACTGGAACGACCACTTCCGCGACTATGCGCGCCGGTTCTGGCTCAGCGACCAGGCCGCGCTGCGGGCGGGCGGCAACGGCGGCCCGGTGTCGGCACTTGCCGACGCCCTCTCCGGGTCCGCGGCGCTGTTCGGGCCCTCGGGCCGCAGCCCGCTGGACAGCATCAACTTCATCACCGCCCACGACGGCTTCACCCTGGCCGACCTCACCGCCTACAACACCAAGCACAACGAGGCCAACGGCGAGGACAACCGGGACGGCAACAGCGACAACCGCAGCTGGAACCACGGCGTCGAGGGCCCCACCACGGATCCGGCCATCACGGCGGCCCGCAGCCAGTCGGCGCGGAACCTCATGGCCACGCTGCTGCTCTCGCGCGGCGTGCCGATGATCACCGCCGGCGATGAGCTGGGCCGTTCCCAGCGCGGGAACAACAATGCCTATTGCCAGGACAACGAGATCACCTGGCTTGACTGGTCCCTGGATGCGGGCGCCCGGACCATGCTGGCGGCCACGCGGTCGCTGGTGCGGATCCGCCGGGCCTTCCTGTCCAGCCAGCCCGCCAGCTACCAGACCCCTGACACCGACGCCTATCTGCGCTGGTGCGGCGTGGACGGGGCACCCATGACGCCGGAGCGCTGGAGCGATCCGCGGGGCCGGGTCCTGCAAATGCTCATCGGTGCGCCCGGCGGACTGCTCGACGGCCTGTTGTTGTTCAATGCCTCCCCCGCGGAAGTGGAGTTCCGGCTCCCCGACGTGGACGGGACCGAGGACGGCACGGCCGCGGCCGGCGAGTGGACCTTTGTGTTCGACACCGCTGTTCCTGAGCCGGAGGCCGCCAACAGCTTCTGGCAAGGCACCGGGCAGGGCACCGGGCCGGGCGAAGGCCGGAACCCGCGCGGCGGGACCGTCCGGGTCGCGGCCAACAGCATCCGGATCTACCGGCGGCTGTCCCGCCGCTGATCCAGAGCTGATCTAGAATGGCGGCATGACACTGCAGGAACTGGCCAACCTTGCCCACCTGCGCCGGGCCCGCGACCTGATCGACCGTGAGTACGCCCGGCCCCTTGATGTGCCCACCATGGCCGCCGGCGCCCTCATGTCCCCGGCGCACTTCTCCCGCCAATTCAAGGCCGCGTACAGCGAAACACCGTACAACTACCTCATGACGCGGCGGATCGAGCGGGCCATGGCCCTGCTGCGCGCCGGGATGAGCGTGACCGATGCCTGCATGGAGGTCGGTTGCACCTCGCTGGGTTCCTTCAGCTCACGCTTCACCGAGATCGTCGGCATGACACCGAGCGCCTACCGGGCCCGCGAACACGATGCCGTGAAGGCCATGCCGTCGTGCATCGCCAAGGCGCACACCCGGCCCGCCCGCACCGCGCGGGCAACAATGAGCAGGATTGAAGAAGCACGGCCGCCGCAGCCTCAATAGTGTTGCTGTTATGAACATTTCACTGAAGTACGCACACGTCACCGTTAACGATCTGGACGAGTCCCTCGCCTTCTACCGCGACGCCCTTGGCTTGGAGGTCCGGAACGACGTCGGCTCGGACGGGCACCGCTGGGTCACCCTCGGCAGCGCTGCCCAGCCCGATCTTGAGATTGTCCTTTCCCCGCCGCACGCCGGCCGCTCCCAGGCCGACGGGGACGCCATCCAGGAGCTGCTCATCAAGGGCGTCATGCCCATGCTTGTCTTTGGCACGGACGATCTAGACACCACGTTCGAAACCCTCCGGGCCGCCGGCGCCGAGGTGCTGCAGGAGCCCATCGACCAGCCGTGGGGCCCGCGGGACTGCGCGTTCCGGGACCCGTCCGGCAACACGGTCCGGTTCAACCAGGCCTGAGCCGGCGACGTGCCCCGTCCCGCCGCCGGCTGCGCCGGCTGCCCGCACCCGGCGACGTGCTGCTACGCCAGCCGCGTCAGGTCCACGCCGACCTCCAGCGTGGAGCCCCCGCCGCCGGAGAGGATGCCCTTCAACGGCGGCACGTCGCTGTAGTCCCGTCCGCGGGCCACGCTGACGTGGAAATTGCCGGCGGGCGTGTGGTTGGTGGGGTCCCAGCTGCGCCATTCTCCGTCCCACCATTCGAGCCAGGCGTGCGATTCGCCCGCCACGCTCTCGCCGATGGGCGCCAAGGGGAGCGGGTGCAGGTAGCCGGAGACGTAGCGGGCCGGAATGCCGCGGGACCGGAGCGCGCCGATGGCCAGATGGGCCAGGTCCTGGCAGACGCCCTGGCGCAGCAGCCACGCCTCGGCGGCGTTGGTGGTGACCCCCGTCGTTCCCTTGACATAGGCCATCTCCCCGCGCATCCACTCGAAGACCGCCCGGGCGGTGGCCTGCGGGTCCATGCCCCGGGTGGCATCGGCAACAATGGCGGAGACCTCCTCGCCGGGGCCGCTGAGCGCGGATTGGGGGATCCAGTCGCTGAACCGGTCACGGGCCCCGGCAGCGGCAAGGGCATCCCACCCGGAGCTGCCCCCGCTTCTCTCCTGCGCACGGTGGACCTCCACGGTGGTGGCCGCACGGACCTCCAGCCGGTCATGGGGAGCCTGCATGTCAAAGGCCGCCACCCGGGTGCCCCAATAGTCCCGGAAGTTGCTGATGGAGGCCTGCGGCGGGGACACCTGCAGCGAGGCCTCCAGCAGCACCTGGGACGGCTCGGCCAGCGGAGTCATCCGGGCCTCGTTGTAGGAGATCCGGACCTCGGTGTTGTACAGGAAGCGGGTCGTGTGGACAATCTTGAGCCTGGTCATGAAACCTCTCCCACCCATTCCAGATCGACACTCTGGTTGAAGTACTTGCGCGAAATTGCATCGGACGCCTGCGCCACGGCCTCCTGGACCCGTTCCATGTGTTCGGGCAGCTCCGGCAGCAGATTGTCGGTGCGGTGGAACTCCAGGAAGGTCCGCGCCTGCCCCACGATCCGGCGGGCGTCGTTGAGGAACCCCACCCGCTGCGCGGAGGGATCGAGTTTGGCCAGGCACTCCTCGGCGTCGCGCAGGGCGTACACCACCGAACGCGGGAACAGCCGGTCCATCAGCAGGAATTCGGCGGCATGCTGGTCGCCAAAGGCGGCCCGGCCGGTCCGCAGGAATGACTCGTAGGCCCCGGCACAGCGGAGCATGTTCACCCAGGTGGTGCCCGCGGGGAAGACATCGCTGGTGGAGAGCATGCGTGCGCTCATGTCGGCGCGTTCCAGCGAGCGGCCCAGGACCAGGAACAACCACCCCTCATCGTGGCTGACGGTGGTGTCGGCCAGCCCGCTGACCATGGCCGTCCTGCCACGGACCCAATTGCAGAACGCATAGGTGCCCACGATGTCCTGCCGGTGCTCGGCGACCCCGTAGTACGTGGTGTTCAAGGCCTCCCACAGGCTCGAGGACACCGTCTCGCGGGCGCGGCGGGCGTTCTCGCGCGCGGCACCCAGCGAACCGGTGATGGAGAACGCGCTGTCCTTGTCGTAGGCCAGGGTGTGCAGCAGCCCCTCCAGGCCCGCGCCGGAGCTCCCCGCGGCGACGCCCATGACGGCCAGCAGCTCGCCGGCGGCGCAGCGCTGTTCATCGGCCGGCAGGTGGTTGAGCCGTTCCAGATGGACATCGAGGATCCTGGCGGTGCCGTCGGCGCGTTCGACATAGCGGCCAATCCAAAACAGGGATTCGGCAATGCGGCTGAGCATCGGATGCTACCTCCTGGAAACGGTGTGGACGGGGGTGGGGCCCGTGGCGGGAGTCATTGCTGCGCCGCCCTGGCCTGCTGGCCGCGCCAGGTGCTTTCCACGGGCCAGACCGAGACGCGCTCGGTGGCGGCCCGGGCCGGGCGGGACGGGCCCGGGGCCGTGGCGGGGGCGGCACCGGCCAGCACCCAGGTGTCCTTGGAGCCGCCGCCCTGGCTGGAATTGACGATCAGGGAGCCCTCCTTGAGCGCCACCCGGGTCAGGCCGCCGGGCAGGACCCAGACGTCGTCGCCGTCGTTGACGGCAAACGGGCGCAGGTCAACATGGCGGGGGCCGAAGCCGGCGCCGTTGAGCGTGGGGACGGTGGAGAGCTGGACCACCGGTTGGGCGATCCAGCCGCGGGGGTCGGCCACCAGCCGCGCCCGGAGCGCCTCCAGTTCCGCCCTGGACGCATCGGGGCCGATCACCAGGCCCTTGCCGCCGGAGCCGTCCACCGGTTTGACCACCAGTTCGTCCAGCCGGTCCATCACGTGCTCGAACGAGGCCCGATCCTCCAGCCGGAAGGTGTCGACATTGGCGATGATCGGCTCCTCGCCCAGGTAATACCGGATCAGATCGGGCAGGTATGTATAGACCAGCTTGTCGTCGGCCACACCGTTGCCCACGGCATTGGCGATGGTCACCCCGCCCGCCCTGGCCGCATTCACCAGGCCCGGACACCCCAGCATGGAATCGGAGCGGAAATGCAGCGGATCCAGGAACTCGTCGTCGATGCGCTTGTAGACCACATCCACCCGGCGCTCACCGCCGGTGGTGCGCATGTAGACGCGGTTTGCCCGGCAGATGAGGTCCCGGCCCTCGACCAGCTCAACACCCATCAGAGCGGCCAGCAGCGCGTGCTCGAAGTAGGCGCTGTTGAACACCCCGGGTGTAAGCACGACGACGGTGGGGTCCTGCGCGCCGGAGGGGGCCGTCTTGCGCAGCGCCGCGAGCAACCGGCGGGGATACTCCTCCACGGGGCGGACCAGCTGGTGGCCGAAGGCCTCGGGGAGGCCCTTGGCCATGGCCCGCCGGTTCTCCAGCACATAGCTGACACCCGAGGGGACGCGGACGTTGTCCTCCAGCACCCGGAAGGTGCCCGCTGCGTCGCGGACGACGTCGATCCCTGACACATGGACCCTGACGCCACCGGCAGGTTCGAAACCGTGCACGGCACGGTGGAAGTGGGCGCTGGAGGTCACCAGCCCACGGGGAATGACGCCGTCGGCGACCACCCCCATGGCGCCGTAGACGTCGGCCAGGAAGGCATCAAGGGTGCGCACGCGCTGGGCGACGCCGCGTTCGAGCACGTCCCATTCATCCGCGGCAATGATCCGCGGCACGATGTCCAGGGGAAAGGGCCGTTCCTCCCCGGCGAAGTCAAAGGTGACGCCACGGTCCAGGAAGGTCCGGGCCATGGAATCGGCCCGTGCGGCCACGTCCGCCAGCGACAGCCCGCCCAGCGCCGCCGCAACCTGCCCATAGGCCGCGCGGACGCCGGCGTCCGGTTCAAACATTTCGTCAAACGCCCGGGCATGTCCCGGAGCTTGGAAATATGGGCCAAAAAGTTCTGGCATTGTCCCCCCCACTCGTCGAGTCATTCGATTAGAGCAGGAACGGCATTTCCGGCGGATTTCCCCGCCCTCACGGGGCGCAACGGCCCGGCAACCCGGAGCATTTGCCCCGGGCGGGCTGCCGAAGGCACCCGGAACACACGCCGCAGGTGCCGGACACGCCAAAGGCGGTGCCGGAGTGTCCGGCACCGCCTCCAATGTATTGCGGGTCAGGCGTTGACGATGAGGCCCAGTTCGGCCGCGGACGCGAGTGCCGGGTGCTTGGGCAGCACGCGCACGGTGTAGCCGAAGCTGCCCGAGCGGTCGATGAGCACACCGGCCTCGAACAGGTGGCGGCCGTTGCCCAGATCGCGCACCGGTGCCAGCGGCGCCAGGGTGGTCTCGCTGAGCTCGTCGTTGTCCAGCGCGCGGCCGTAGGCCACCTCCACGCTGACGTCGTCGGGGCTCAGGGAGCCCAGGGCCACATAGGCCTGCACCTGGATCGCATCGCCAATCTGGGGATCGTCCGTGACGCCCACCGAGTCGACATGGTCCACGGCCACCCGCGGCCAGCCGGTGCGCACGCTGCCGATCCAGGCCGCCAGCGATTTGGCCTCGGCGTAGCCGTCCGCACGGGCACTGCGGCCGGACTCCGCTGCCGGGCGGTACAGCCGGGTGACGTAGTCCTGCACCATGCGCTCGGCGGAGACCGCCGGGCCCAGGTGGGCGAGCGTGTGCTTGATCATCGAGATCCAGTGCGTGGGCACACCGCCCGGGGCGGGCAGGGATGGTCCGGCAGCACCGGCGCTGTCGGCCACGGTGTCGCCGTAGAAGCGCGGCGCCACCTGGGTCTCCAGCAGCTCGTAGAGCGCCGCCGACTCGATGTCGTCACGCTCCTGGGGGCTGGCGCCGTTGTTGGCCGTGGGGATCGCCCAGCCATTCTCGCCGTCGTAGAGCTCGTCCCACCAGCCGTCCATCACGGACAGGTTGAGCGAGCCGTTGATGGCGGCCTTCATGCCCGAGGTGCCGCAGGCCTCCAGGGGGCGCAGCGGGTTGTTCAGCCAGACGTCGCAGCCGGGGAACAGCGTGCGGGCCATGGCGATGTCGTAGTTGGGCAGGAAGACAATCCGGTGCCGCACCTCGGGATCGTCGGTGAAGCGGACCAGATCCTGGATCATCTTCTTGCCGGCGTCGTCGGCCGGGTGGGACTTGCCGGCGATCACCAGCTGGATCGGGTGGTCCTCATCCAGCAGCAGGCGCTTGAGCCGGGCGGGATCACGCAGCATCAGGGTCAGTCGCTTGTACGTGGGCACACGGCGGGCAAAGCCGATGGTGAGCACGTCGGGGTCCAGCACGTTGTCCGTCCAGGCCAGCTCCGCGTCGGAGGCGCCGCGCTTCTTCCACGCCGCGCGCAGGCGCTTGCGGGCATCCTCCACCAGGGCCAGGCGCATCTGCCGGCGCAGGTCCCACACGTCCTCGTCGCTGATGTCGTACACCTTGGCCCAATCGGGGCCGGCGAGCACGTCATGGCCCAGCCGTTCGGCGGCCAGGGCGCTGACCTTGGGGTCCACCCAGGTGGGCACGTGCACGCCGTTGGTCACGGAGCCGATGGGCACGTCTTCGTGGTCGAAGCCCGGCCACAGCCCGGAGAACATCTCGCGGGACACCACGCCGTGCAGCTTGGCGACGCCGTTGGCCCGCTGGGCCAGCCGCAGCCCCATGACGGCCATGTTGAACATGGCGGGATCCCCGCCGTCGTAGTTCTCGCCGCCCAGCGCCAGCACCTTCTCCAGCGGTACGCCCGGGGCCAGACCGGCATCGAAGAAGTGCTTGACCAGGGCGCGCGGGAACCGGTCGATGCCCGCGGGCACAGGGGTGTGGGTGGTGAACACCGTCGAGGCCCGGCCGGCCGTCAGCGCCTGGTCCCAGTCCAGCGGGTAGGCCGTGACGGCCGGGTCCATGAGCTCACGGATGCGTTCGATGCCCAGGAAGCCGGCATGGCCCTCGTTGGTGTGGAACACCTCCGGTGCCGGACCGCCGGTGAGGCGGGCGAAGACGCGCAGCGCCTTGACCCCGCCCATGCCCAGCAGCAGTTCCTGGAGCAGGCGGTGGTCGCCACCGCCGCCATAGAGCCTGTCGGTGATGGCGCGGGCGGCGTCGTCGTTGCCGGGCACATTGGAATCAAGGAGCAGCAGCGGCACCCGGCCCACATCGGCACGCCAGATGTACGCGAGCAGCCGGCGCCCGTCCGGCAGCGGCAGGGACACCTGGGCCGGGGAATCGTCGGCCTCGCGCAGCAGCGTCAGCGGCAGTCCGTCCGGGTCCAGCAGCGGGTAGGTCTCCTGCTGCCAGGCGTCGCGGGAGAGGGACTGCTTGAAATACCCGGCCTGGTACAGCAGCCCGACGCCGATGAGCGGCACGCCGAGGTCGGATGCGGCCTTGAGGTGGTCGCCGGCCAGGATGCCCAGACCGCCGGAGTACTGCGGCAGCACCTCCGTGATGCCGAATTCGGGGGAGAAGTACGCAATGCACTCCGGCGCTTCCTCGCCCAGCGTCTGGTACCAGCGCGGGGACTGGAGGTAATGGTTGAGATTCTCGTCGGCGGCACGGACCCGTTCGACGACGGCGGGGTCGCCGGCCAGCTGCTGGAGCTGCTCGCGGCTCACGGTGCCCAGGAAGGTGACCGGGTCCTCGCCGCTTTCGGCCCAGATGGCCGGGTTCAGGGAAGCAAAGAGCTCGCGGGTGGGCAGGTGCCAGGACCAGCGCAGGTTGGTTGCCAAACGGGACAACGGCGCGATGGGCTCGGGCAGAACGGTGCGGACGGTGAATCTACGGATCGCCTTCATCTGCGCCACACTAGCGCAGAAGAAACGTCTTTCCTCCAGCGCTTGGTTACCAAACGGTAAATTTCACGGGCTCCCGCGCCACGGCGCGGATCCGTGCCCCGTGGCGCGGCGCCACGGACTGTAATACAACGCGGGCCTTATGAATCGGCGCCCGTTCTCGCTAACGTCTAGGGTGTGACTACCTCCCAGGCAAACACCACCGCCCGACCCGCCCCGGCGGCCCGCACCAAGGCCGCCCCGTCCGATCCCCGGGAGGGGCTGCGCGTGGGCCGGATCCCGATCACCGGCGTCTTCCCCGTGGTGGACAACGGCGCCGTGCCGGCCAAGGCGGTGCCCGGCGCCGACCTGCGCGTTGGCGCCACCGTGTTCCGCGAGGGCCACGACCTGCTCGGCGTCAGCGCCGTCCTGACCGATCCTTCCGGCACCGAGGTCCAGCGCACGCGGCTTGCCGCGGCCGGGGCCGGCACCGATGGTTGGACGGGAACGCTCACCCCCACGGCCCCGGGCCTGTGGAGCTTCCACGTGGAGGGCTGGTGCGATGTCTACGGCACCTGGGAGCACAACGCCACCGTCAAGATCGAGGCCGGCGTGGATGTGGAGGTCATGCTGGCCGAGGGCGCGGCCGTGCTGTCCGCGGCGTCGGCCGACCCCGCCCGCAGCCCGGAGGACGCCCAGCTGCTCTCCGCCGCCGCCGGCGCGCTTGCCGATTCCGCCCAGTCCATCCCTGCCCGCCTGGGTGCTGGCACGAGCGCCGCGGTGCGCGCCGCCGTCGAGCGCCACCCCGTGCGCGACCTCGTGACGGCCAGCCCCGCCTACCCGATCAACGTCGAGCGAGACGCGGCCGGCCGCGGCGCCTGGTACGAATTCTTCCCGCGCTCCGAGGGCGCCATGCGCCAGCCCGATACAGGTGAGTGGACCAGCGGCAACTTCCGCACCGCCGCGCACCGGCTGGGCGCCGTCGCCGCCATGGGCTTCGACGTCATCTACCTTCCGCCCATCCACCCGATCGGCACCATCAACCGCAAGGGCCCCAACAACACCCTGGTGGCAGGGCCCGCGGACCCGGGCTCGCCGTGGGCCATCGGCTCGGCCGAGGGCGGACATGACGCCATCCACCCGGACCTGGGCAGCTTTGCCGATTTCGACGCCTTTGTGGCCAAGGCCGCCGCGGTGGGCCTGGAGGTGGCGCTGGACCTGGCGCTGCAGTGCGCCCCGGACCACCCCTGGGCCACCTCGCACCCGGAGTGGTTCACCACCCGGGTGGACGGGACCATCGCCTACGCCGAGAACCCGCCCAAGAAGTACCAGGACATCTACCCGCTGAACTTCGACAACGATCCCGCCGGGCTGAGCGCGGAGGTCCTGCGGATCGTCGAGCTGTGGATCGGCCACGGCGTGAAGATCTTCCGCGTGGACAACCCGCACACCAAGCCGGTGTGGTTCTGGGAATGGCTCATCGGCACCGTCAACGCCGCGCACCCGGACGTGGTGTTCCTGGCCGAGGCCTTCACCCGGCCGGCCATGATGGCAGCCCTGGGCCGGGCCGGCTTCCAGCAGTCCTACAGCTACTTCACCTGGCGCAACACCAAGGAGGAGCTGGGGGAGTACCTGCAGCACGTCAGCACGGTCTCGCCGTCGTACTTCCGGCCCAACTTCTTTGTCAACACCCCCGACATCCTCACCGAATACCTCCAGTACGGCGGCCCGGCGGCGTTCAAGATCCGCGCCGTGGTCGCGGCCATGGGCAGTCCGCTGTGGGGCATGTACGCCGGCTTCGAACTGTGCGAACATGTGGCCCGTCCGGGGGCCGAGGAGTACATCGACAACGAGAAGTACGAGTACAAGGAGCGCAACTTTGCGGCGGCCGAGGCCTCCGGCCGTTCGCTGGCGCCGTACATCACCGCCCTGAACAACATCCGGCGGGCCCACCCGGCGCTGCTGGACCTGGAGAACCTCACCCTGCACCACTCCTCGGACCCGGCCACGCTGGTGTTCAGCAAGCACAAGAACGTCCCGGCCACCGCGCAGCGGCGGGCCTACAAGGACACCATCATCGTGGTGGTCAATGTCGATCCGCACAGCGCCAGGCAGGGCACCATCACCTTGGACCTGCCCGCCCTGGAACTGGAGCACTTCAACGCGGACGGCAGCTTCGTCGTCGAGGATCTTCTCACCGGGGAGGTGTGGAACTGGGGGAGTGAGAACTACTTCCGGCTCGACGCCCACCAGGAACCGGCCCACATCGTGCACGTGAGGAGATAACAGTGCCCTTCAGCCCGGCAGGCAGTGGACAGCAGTTCAACCTCAATGCCCCGGGCCTGCAGCACGATCCCCATTGGTACCGCAAGGCCGTCTTCTACGAGGTCATGGTGCGCGGCTTTGCCGATGCCAATGGGGACGGCTCCGGGGACTTTTCCGGGCTGATCGAGCGGCTGGACTACCTGCAGTGGCTGGGCGTGGACTGCCTGTGGCTTCCGCCGTTCTTTGATTCTCCGCTGCGCGACGGCGGCTACGACATCCGCGACTACCACGCAGTGCTGGACGAGTTCGGCACCATCGGCGATTTCAAGCGGCTGGTGGCCGAGGCCCACGCCCGGGGTGTGCGCGTCATCATCGACCTGCCACTGAACCACACCTCCGACCAGCACCCCTGGTTCCTGGCCTCGCGGGAGGACCCGGAGGGCCCCTACGGCGACTTTTACGTCTGGAGCGACACGGACCAGAAGTACACGGATGCCCGCATCATCTTCGTGGACACGGAGGAGTCCAACTGGAGCTTCGACTCCGTGCGCCGGCAGTTCTTCTGGCACCGGTTCTTCTCGCACCAGCCGGATTTGAACTTTGAGAACCCCAAGGTGGTCCAGGCCATCTTCGCTGTCGTGCAATTCTGGCTAGACCAGGGCATCGACGGTTTCCGCGCGGACGCCATCCCGTACCTCTTCGAGGAGGAGGGCACCAACTGCGAAAACCTGCCCGCCACGCATGCGTTCCTGCGCGAGCTGCGGGCCATGGTGGAGGAGAAATACCCCGGCCGCATCATCGTGGCCGAGGCCAACCAGCCCCCGCATGAGGTGGTGGAGTACTTCGGTACGGACGAGGAGCCGGAATGCCACATGGCCTTCCACTTCCCGATCATGCCGCGGCTGTACTACGCGCTGCGCGACCAGAAGGCCGCGCCCATCATCGAGACCATGAAGCACACCCCGGCCATTCCGCGCGGGGCGCAGTGGGGCACGTTCCTGCGCAACCACGATGAGCTGACCCTGGAAATGGTCACCGCCGCCGAACGCGAGGCCATGCTGGGCTGGTACGCGCCGGACTCGCGGATGCGGGCCAACATCGGCATCCGGCGGCGCCTGGCGCCGCTGTTGGACAACTCGCGGGCCGAGCTGGAAATGATCAATGCCCTGCTGCTCGCGCTGCCGGGCAGCCCGTTCCTGTACTACGGGGACGAGATCGGCATGGGCGACAACATCTGGCTCGACGACAGGGACGCCTCCCGCACACCCATGCAGTGGAACCCGGACCGCAACGCGGGCTTTTCGACGGCGGATCCGGGCAAGCTCTACCTGCCGGTGGTCCAATCGCTGGTCTACCACTACAACCACGTCAACGTGGAGTCGCAGATGGCCCACGCCAGCTCCCTGCTGCACTGGAACCGGCGGGTGCTGGCCACCCGCAAGGCGCACCCGGCCTTTGGCCTGGGCGACTACCAGCAGGTGGAGGCGAGCGCGGAATCGGTGCTGGCCTTCCTGCGGGTGCTGCCCGAGGACAATCCGGAGAGCGAGCAGCCCGAAACGCTGCTGTGCGTCTTCAATCTCTCCCAGCACCCCGCCGCGACCGAGCTGTTCCTGCCGGAACTGGCCGGGCGCGGCCTGCGCGATGTCTTCGGCGGGACGGCGTTCCCGGCCGTTGGCGCCGACGGCAGGCTGGTGCTGACCTTGGGATCCTACGATTTCTTCTGGCTGCGGCTGCGCAGCGCAGGCTCCAACCCATCCTCACCGCAAACCATGGCGATGGCCGTGGTTCCCGCCGGGGGCGTGACCTCACTATGACCGGACCCGCCGCACCGTCGCTTTCCGAACTGCTCGCCGCGTGGCTGCCTGCCCAACGCTGGTACCCGCTGCACGGGCCCAGCGTGGATCACAGTGCCGTGGATGCCGGGATCGACGACGGCGGCGCGGCCGGCGGTGCCGGCGTGCACCTGCGCGCCGTGGGCACCATCGGGCTGGTGGACCCCAGCGGCGGGGCCCGGCTGGGGATCCTGCTGCTGGCCGTCGACGCCGGGGGCCGCACCGTGCACCTGCAGCTGCCGCTGAGCATCCGGAGGGAACCCTTGCCGGACGCGGCGGAGGGCCTGATCGGCCGTGCGGCCGGCCTGGACTGGGCCGGCCTGGCCGCGTCCGGCCTGCCTACGTCCGGCCTGCCTACGTCCGGCGCGGCCGGACCGGACACAGGGCCGGGCGCGGCGTACGTGTACGACGGCGTGCACGACCCCGCCTTCATCGGCGCCTGGCTGGACACTATCGCCGCCGGCTCCGATCCGGCCGGGCAGTCCACCGCCGAGGCCGTCCCGGCGCTGCGCAGCGCCCCCGGCCCGGGGGCGTGCCGGCGATCCGGGTCTTCGCGGGGGAGCAGACCAACACCTCGGTGCTCGTCCCCGGCGGAGACCTGCCGCTGATCATCAAGTTCTTCCGCGTGCTCCAGCCCGGCACCAACCCCGAGGTAGAAGTGGGCCGGGCCCTCTCCGCGGCCGGCAACGTGGACTCACCGGCCCTGCTGGGGTCGGCGTCGGGCCGGTGGAGCGCCGGCATCGGAACCGAATCCGGAAGCCTGTGCACCGTGCACGCCCTGGTGCCCGATGCCGCCGGCGGCTGGGACCTGGCGCTGGCCAGCGCCGCGGCCGGAACCGACTTCAGTGCACAGGCCCGGGCCATCGGCGCCGCCACCGGGCGCGTGCACCGGGCCCTCGCCGCGGGTCTGGGCACCCACGCCCCCGATGCCGGCCAGTGGCGGGCGGAGGTGGAGGCCATCGCGGCCCGGCTGCACTGGGCCTGGGCGGAATGCGGCAGCCTTGTCGGACCGTATGGCCCGCAACTGGAAGCGGCCATCACCGCGCTGCGCACCTCGGCCGCGATGCCGGCCCTGCAGCGCATCCACGGCGACCTCCACCTCGGCCAGCTGCTGGCCGCCCCCGGGCCCGACGGCACCCCGGGCGCCGGCGCCTGGCAGCTGCTGGACTTTGAGGGCGAGCCGCTGCGGCCCGTGGAGCAGCGCAACCAGCCCGATCTGCCGCTGCGCGACGTGGTGGGTATGCTGCGTTCCTTCGACTACGCCGAGGCTACCGCCGGTGGGGCCACAGGCTGGGCCCAGCGTGCGGGCGAGGCTTTCCTGAAGGGCTATGCCACTTCACAAAACGGTGCCGTTGACATGGCATCGGAGTTGTTTGTGGCATTGTGGCTGGACAAGGCGTTATACGAGGTTGTCTACGAGCAGCGCCATCGGCCGGGGTGGGTCCATGTACCCCTCGCGGCCGTGCGCGCAGCGCTCACATCTACTGAAAAGAGTGCATCCATGGGTTCCAATTCCACCACCGCGCCACGTCCGGTTGATCCGGCGGTCTTGGCAAGCGTGTCGGAGGGCACCTACTACGCACCCCATTCCGTGTTGGGTGCCCATCTGGGCGACGACGGCGCCGTCACCATCCGCACGCTGCGCCACCTGGCCGAGTCCGTCGTCGTGCTGCTGGCCGACGATGTGCGCGTGCCCATGGTCCACGAGTCCGGCGGCATCTTCACCGCCGTGCTGCCCGCCGCCGTGCCCGGCCATGTGCCGGACTACCGGCTTGAGGTGTCCTACGCCGGCGCCCCGGCCCTGACGGTGGATGACCCGTACCGCTACCTGCCCACCGTGGGCGAGATCGATCTGCACCTGATTTCCGAGGGCCGGCACGAGACCCTGTGGACGGTGCTCGGTGCCCACGTCCAGCGCTACCACTCCAGCCTGGGCGATGTCCGCGGCGTCAGCTTCGCCGTCTGGGCCCCCAACGCACAGGCCGTGCGGGTCAAGGGTGATTTCAACAATTGGGACGGCCGCCAGCACGCCATGCGTTCGTTGGGTTCCTCGGGCATCTGGGAACTGTTCATCCCCGACGCCGAGGTCGGCGCCTGCTACAAGTTCGAGATCCGTGCCGGCCACGGTGGCTGGGTGGAAAAGGCCGACCCCATGGCCTACGGCACCCAGGTGCCGCCGCTGACGGCCTCGCGCGTGGTCGAATCCAACTACGCCTTCACCGACCAGGAATGGATGGCGGCGCGGGCGGCCAAGGATCCGCAGAACGCACCCATGAGCGTCTACGAGGTCCACCTGGGCTCGTGGAAGATGGGCCTGAGCTACACGGAGCTGGCCCGCGAGCTGGTCGACTATGTGAAGTGGATGGGCTTCACCCATGTGGAGCTGATGCCCGTGGCCGAACACCCCTTCGGCGGATCCTGGGGCTACCAGGTCACCTCCTACTTTGCGCCCACCTCGCGCTTTGGCCACCCGGACGAGTTCCGCTTCCTGGTGGATTCCCTGCACCAGGCCGGCATCGGCGTCATCATGGACTGGGTTCCGGCCCACTTCCCCAAGGATGAGTGGGCGCTGGCCCAGTTTGACGGCCAGGCCCTGTACGAGCACGCGGACCCGAGGCTGGGCGAGCACCCGGACTGGGGCACGCTCATCTTCGATTTCGGCCGCAACGAGGTCCGCAACTTCCTGGTGGCCAATGCCCTCTACTGGCTGGAGGAGTTCCACATCGATGGGCTGCGCGTTGATGCCGTGGCGTCCATGCTGTATCTGGACTACTCCCGTGAGGATGGCCAGTGGAGCCCCAACCGGCACGGCGGGCGCGAAAACCTCGAGGCCATGTCCTTCCTGCAGGAAATGAACGCCACCGTCTACAAGCGCAACCCCGGCGCCATCACCATTGCCGAGGAATCCACCGCGTTCCCCGGCGTCACGGCGCCCACCAGCGACGGCGGCCTGGGCTTCGGGCTCAAGTGGAACATGGGCTGGATGCACGATTCCCTGACCTACATGGCCGAGGACCCGGTCAACCGCGGCTGGCACCACAACCAGATCACCTTCTCCATGGTGTACGCCTTCACGGAGAACTTCCTGCTGCCCATCAGCCATGACGAGGTGGTGCACGGCAAGGGGTCCATGCTGCGCAAGATGCCCGGGGACCGCTGGCGCCAGCTGGCCAACCTCCGCGCCTACCTGGCGTTCCAGTGGGCGCATCCGGGCAAGGCCCTGATCTTCATGGGCACCGAGTTTGGCCAGGAATCCGAATGGAGCGAGGCCCACGGACTGGACTGGTGGCTGGCCGACATGCCCGACCACCACGGCGTCCAGCTGCTGGTCAAGTCCCTGAACGAGACCTACCGGTCCACGCCGGCGCTCAGCGACTTGGACAACACGCACGAAGGCTTCACCTGGATCAACGGCGGGGATACCGAGCACAACGTGCTCTCCTTCATCCGTTGGGACAGCGAGGGCAAGCCGCTGGTGGCCGTCATCAACTTCGGTGGCAATCCGCACCTCGACTACCGCCTGGGGCTGCCATCTGTGGGGGAGTGGACCGAGCTGCTGAACACCGACGACGCCAAGTTTGGCGGCTCCGGTGTGGGCAATGGCGGATCCGTCACCGCCACCAAGAAGGACTGGGACGGCCAGCCGGCCTCGGCCGCGGTCAACCTGCCGCCGCTGGGCGCGCTGTACTTTGTGCCGAAGGCAGCTGCGGGGAAGCGGCGCAAGTAGCCGCATAATCCGCACGACGGCGGGGCGGGGCGGGTCCACTGGGACCTTCCCCGCCCCCGCTTTGTTTCTCCCGCTGATCGGTGCTAGAGTTAGTAACCCGCCGAGCGAACAGTTTGGCGGGAACAATCCACCATGATGAAGCTCTGAACAGCCGATTTGTGCGCCCCGCGGCTTCTCGCCGCAGAGGGATGGAGAATCTGGATTTGACTTCCTGGAAGTCGATCCGGTAACTTTGGAAAGTTGCTCCGGCACTGATCGCCGCGGAAACCACCGGTTTCCTGCAGGTGCGTGTTGGCCGGAAGCTCCTGTTGTTTGAGAACTCAATAGTGTGCCAAGTTTTATTGATACCAATGAATCATTGATTGGTTGAACGGGCCCGTCCATCCCACCCCCGTGGTGGTGGCGGCCCGAACAGCCGGTTTCAAATTTAGTGCACCGTGTGTCCGCCCTTTTCCGGCGGTCCGGGGTGTGTCTGTAAAAACATTTATGGAGAGTTTGATCCTGGCTCAGGATGAACGCTGGCGGCGTGCTTAACACATGCAAGTCGAACGATGGCCCCCGCTTGCGGGGGTGATTAGTGGCGAACGGGTGAGTAACACGTGAGTAACCTGCCCTTTAACTCTGGGATAAGCCTGGGAAACCGGGTCTAATACCGGATATTTACCCTCCTCCGCATGGCGGGGGGTGGAAAGCCTTGTGCGGTTTTGGATGGACTCGCGGCCTATCAGCTTGTTGGTGGGGTAATGGCCCACCAAGGCGACGACGGGTAGCCGGCCTGAGAGGGTGACCGGCCACACTGGGACTGAGACACGGCCCAGACTCCTACGGGAGGCAGCAGTGGGGAATATTGCACAATGGGCGAAAGCCTGATGCAGCGACGCCGCGTGAGGGATGACGGCCTTCGGGTTGTAAACCTCTTTCAGTAGGGAAGAAGCGAAAGTGACGGTACCTGCAGAAGAAGCGCCGGCTAACTACGTGCCAGCAGCCGCGGTAATACGTAGGGCGCAAGCGTTATCCGGAATTATTGGGCGTAAAGAGCTCGTAGGCGGTTTGTCGCGTCTGCCGTGAAAGTCCGGGGCTCAACCCCGGATCTGCGGTGGGTACGGGCAGACTAGAGTGATGTAGGGGAGACTGGAATTCCTGGTGTAGCGGTGAAATGCGCAGATATCAGGAGGAACACCGATGGCGAAGGCAGGTCTCTGGGCATTAACTGACGCTGAGGAGCGAAAGCATGGGGAGCGAACAGGATTAGATACCCTGGTAGTCCATGCCGTAAACGTTGGGCACTAGGTGTGGGGGACATTCCACGTTTTCCGCGCCGTAGCTAACGCATTAAGTGCCCCGCCTGGGGAGTACGGCCGCAAGGCTAAAACTCAAAGGAATTGACGGGGGCCCGCACAAGCGGCGGAGCATGCGGATTAATTCGATGCAACGCGAAGAACCTTACCAAGGCTTGACATGAACCGGAAACGCCTGGAAACAGGCGCCCCGCTTGCGGTCGGTTTACAGGTGGTGCATGGTTGTCGTCAGCTCGTGTCGTGAGATGTTGGGTTAAGTCCCGCAACGAGCGCAACCCTCGTTCCATGTTGCCAGCGGGTTATGCCGGGGACTCATGGGAGACTGCCGGGGTCAACTCGGAGGAAGGTGGGGACGACGTCAAATCATCATGCCCCTTATGTCTTGGGCTTCACGCATGCTACAATGGCCGGTACAAAGGGTTGCGATACTGTGAGGTGGAGCTAATCCCAAAAAGCCGGTCTCAGTTCGGATTGGGGTCTGCAACTCGACCCCATGAAGTCGGAGTCGCTAGTAATCGCAGATCAGCAACGCTGCGGTGAATACGTTCCCGGGCCTTGTACACACCGCCCGTCAAGTCACGAAAGTTGGTAACACCCGAAGCCGGTGGCCAACCCCTTGTGGGAGGGAGCTGTCGAAGGTGGGACCGGCGATTGGGACTAAGTCGTAACAAGGTAGCCGTACCGGAAGGTGCGGCTGGATCACCTCCTTTCTAAGGAGCACCAAGCACGCGACGGTGCACCGCATGGTGTCCTGTCGCTGTGAGGAAGCAAAGCCCATTGCGAGAACGATTGTTTCTCGGTGGGTGCTCACGGGTGGAATTTCAATGGAACAGACCCCTGGCGGGTTTGGCCGGTTTTCCAAGTACGGATGTCCGCACGCTTGCGTGGGGTGTCCTGGAACGGAGCGTGACCGGCCTTCTTCGTGGGGGGATCGTTTGGCACACTGTTGGGTCCTGAGGCAACAGGAACCGTTGGTGCTTAGGCATCACCGGTTGGCTGGTTGGCTTGGTTTCCCGCACACGACCCCGTCCCCGGGGTCCGCCGGCACGCCCGAAAGGGTGGTGTTGGTTCCGGGGTGTGGTGTGTGACGGGGTTGTTGGTTGAGAACTACATAGTGGACGCGAGCATCTTATAAAGGAAGCAATTTCTTATGAGTTGATGAACCTGGATCTGGCACGCCCTTGGGTGTGTCTGTTTTCATGGTTCTCTCGAAATATTATATTGAATTCTGTGATCTAAGTGGTCAAGTTTTTAAGGGCACACGGTGGATGCCTTGGCATTAGGAGCCGATGAAGGACGTAGGAATCTGCGATAAGCCTCGGGGAGTTGATAACCGAACGGTGATCCGAGGATGTCCGAATGGGGAAACCCCGCCACGCGCCGCAAGGTGACGTGGTGACCCATGCCTGAACACATAGGGCATGTGGAGGGAACGTGGGGAAGTGAAACATCTCAGTACCCACAGGAAGAGAAAACAACAGTGATTCCGTCAGTAGTGGCGAGCGAACGCGGACGAGGCTAAACCGGTCCATGTGTGATAGCCGGCGGGCGTTGCATGGTCGGGGTTGTGGGACTTTCCATTCCAGTTCTGCCGGACTGGTGAGGTGAGAGTGTAGGCATAGGTGAACGGTCTTGAAAGGCCGACCGGAGAGGGTGCGAGTCCCGTAACCGAAATGCTTGTTACACCGCCTGGGAAGCATCCCAAGTAGCACGGGGCCCGAGAAATCCCGTGCGAATCTGTCAGGACCACCTGATAAGCCTAAATACTACCTAATGACCGATAGCGGACAAGTACCGTGAGGGAAAGGTGAAAAGTACCCCGGGAGGGGAGTGAAATAGTACCTGAAACCGTGTGCTTACAAACCGTCAGAGCAGGCTTGGTTCCTGTGATGGCGTGCCTTTTGAAGAATGAGCCTGCGAGTTAGTGTTACGTCGCGAGGTTAACCCGTGTGGGGAAGCCGTAGCGAAAGCGAGTCTGAATAGGGCGAGTGAGTGGCGTGATCTAGACCCGAAGCGAAGTGATCTACCCATGGCCAGGTTGAAGCGACGGTAAGACGTCGTGGAGGACCGAACCCACTTCAGTTGAAAATGGAGGGGATGAGCTGTGGGTAGGGGTGAAAGGCCAATCAAACTTCGTGATAGCTGGTTCTCCCCGAAATGCATTTAGGTGCAGCGTTGCGTGTTTCTTGCCGGAGGTAGAGCTACTGGATGGCCGATGGGCCCTACAAGGTTACTGACGTCAGCCAAACTCCGAATGCCGGCAAGTGAGAGCGCAGCAGTGAGACTGTGGGGGATAAGCTTCATAGTCGAGAGGGAAACAGCCCAGACCACCAACTAAGGCCCCTAAGCGTGTGCTAAGTGGGAAAGGATGTGGGATTGCGAAGACAACCAGGAGGTTGGCTTAGAAGCAGCCATCCTTAAAAGAGTGCGTAATAGCTCACTGGTCAAGTGATTCCGCGCCGACAATGTAGCGGGGCTCAAGTACACCGCCGAAGTTGTGGATTTCCGGTACCAGGCAAGCCTTCGTGGTTCAGCCGCCGGGAGTGGTAGGGGAGCGTCGTGTGGGCAGTGAAGTCGCGGTGTAAACCAGCGGTGGAGCCCACACGAGTGAGAATGCAGGCATGAGTAGCGAAAGACGGGTGAGAAACCCGTCCGCCGAATGATCAAGGGTTCCAGGGTCAAGCTAATCTGCCCTGGGTAAGTCGGGACCTAAGGCGAGGCCGACAGGCGTAGTCGATGGACAACGGGTTGATATTCCCGTACCGGCGAAAAACCGCCCATGCCAAGCGGGGGACACTCACCGCCCGAAGCCTGCCCGGACACCCTTGTGGTGGAAGGGTTTTGGTGGAGCGCGGGAGAAGATCCCGGGAGGCAAGCGTATTAACAGGTGTGACGCAGGAAGGTAGCCGAGCCGGGCGATGGTTGTCCCGGTCTAAGGATGTAGGGCGGGCCGTAGGCAAATCCGCGGCCCTTAAATGCCTGAGATCTGATGGGACCCCCGTCAAGGGGGGATTCGGTGATCCTATGCTGCCTAGAAAAGCATCGGCGCGAGGTTTTAGCCGCCCGTACCCCAAACCGACACAGGTGATCAGGTAGAGAATACTAAGGCGATCGATCGAGAGAATTATGGTTAAGGAACTCGGCAAAATGCCCCCGTAACTTCGGGAGAAGGGGGCCCCAACCTTGAACCACCCGCGCGGTGGGGAGGGGATCGGGGCCGCAGAGACCAGGGGGAAGCGACTGTTTACTAAAAACACAGGTCCGTGCGAAGTCGCAAGACGATGTATACGGACTGACTCCTGCCCGGTGCTGGAAGGTTAAGAGGACCGGTTAGCCGCAAGGCGAAGCTGAGAATTTAAGCCCCAGTAAACGGCGGTGGTAACTATAACCATCCTAAGGTAGCGAAATTCCTTGTCGGGTAAGTTCCGACCTGCACGAATGGAGTAACGACTTCCCCGCTGTCTCAACCATAAACTCGGCGAAATTGCAGTACGAGTAAAGATGCTCGTTACGCGCAGCAGGACGGAAAGACCCCGAGACCTTTACTATAGTTTGGTATTGGTGTTCGGAGTGGCTTGTGTAGGATAGGTGGGAGACTGTGAAGCGCCAACGCCAGTTGGTGTGGAGTCATCGTTGAAATACCACTCTGGTCACTTTGGACATCTAACTTCGGCCCGTAATCCGGGTCAGGGACAGTGCCTGATGGGTAGTTTAACTGGGGCGGTTGCCTCCTAAAGAGTAACGGAGGCGCCCAAAGGTTCCCTCAGCCTGGTTGGCAATCAGGTGTCGAGTGTAAGTGCACAAGGGAGCTTGACTGTGAGAGCGACAGCTCGAGCAGGGACGAAAGTCGGGACTAGTGATCCGGCGGCACATTGTGGAATGGCCGTCGCTCAACGGATAAAAGGTACCTCGGGGATAACAGGCTGATCTTGCCCAAGAGTCCATATCGACGGCATGGTTTGGCACCTCGATGTCGGCTCGTCGCATCCTGGGGCTGGAGTAGGTCCCAAGGGTTGGGCTGTTCGCCCATTAAAGCGGTACGCGAGCTGGGTTTAGAACGTCGTGAGACAGTTCGGTCCCTATCCGCTGCGCGCGCAGGAAATTTGAGAAGGGCGTCCTTAGTACGAGAGGACCGGGACGGACGAACCTCTGGTGTGTCAGTTGTACTGCCAAGTGCACCGCTGATTAGCTACGTTCGGATGGGATAACCGCTGAAAGCATCTAAGCGGGAAGCTCGCTTCGAGATGAGATTTCCATGAACTTTGGTTCGAGAGGCCCCCAGCCAGACCACTGGGTTGATAGGCCGGATGTGGAAGCGAGGACTAACGACTCGTGAAGCTGACCGGTACTAATAGGCCGATAACTTACACCACCCCACACCTGGGTGAACCCGTTCTTCAAAAGGGGTTTACCACCTAAGGGTGTGGAGGTCACTGCATGCTTGCGTCCACTATGTGGTTCCCGGCCAACAACTTCCGTTGTTGCGCGGGGGACGAACACCCGCCACGGGTTTCCCCTCGGAAGCCCCGGCACGGGTGATAAATGAATGAAACGACACACGTTTCCCTGGTTTTCCCGCACCACCCCGCCTGAAAAGGCCAGGGTGTGGTGTGTGGAGGTAGAGTTACGGCGGTCACAGCGTGGGGGAAACGCCCGGTCCCATTCCGAACCCGGAAGCTAAGGCCCACAGCGCCGATGGTACTGCACTCGTGAGGGTGTGGGAGAGTAGGACGCCGCCGGACACCCATTAGGGCAGGCCCCGCACCGTTGGTGCGGGGCCTGCCCGCATTTAACACCCGTTTTGGGGGCGGGGGCGCGGCGCACGGTGCGTGGCCCGGATCCCCGGGACCGGCCGCACGGGCCGGGGGCGCGGCGCCGAACCCCACGGAAAGGCCGCGCCCCGCCACGCCCGGCAGCAGCCGGAGCATGGTCGGGCCGCCCGGCGGGCGGTGGCTGTGCGCAGAAACACGCCCCGTGCAGCCGGTTCACAGCCGGCAGCCTCAGGACTCCGGTCATGGTCGGGTGACGGGTTTGCGGGTTTGTTGATTTTTCGGGGTTCTTGGTCGGTGAAGGGCTGTTAATTCCCTACCGATATTCGATATAATAGATTCAAGAATCCGTATCGATTGGAAGGGTGGAATGATGGGTGTCGTGACTACCCAGCCTCCCCTTCCCGTGGCGATGGTCCTGGATGCCGCGCCCCTGGGATTGGCTGGTTCCCTGGAACGCGATGGTGCCGGCGGCGGTGCCGTTTACCTCCACGGCCAGGTGGTGTTTTCCTGGGATGCCGGCGATGAGGCCGCACGCCGGTGGGCGGCGGTGAAGCTGGCGCAGATGAAGGCCGCTCCGGTGGGTGAGGTCGCCGCCGCTTTCGAGGTCACTCCCGGAATGGTGTGGCTGTGGGGACAATTGCTGGCCGCCGGCGGCATCGTGTCCCTCGTTCCGGAAAAGAAAGGCCCCAAAAAGGCATCCCGGCTCAGCGGCGACGTCATCGCCCGCATCGTGGAACTGCGCGGCACCGGCCTGTCCCAGCAGGCCGTCGGCGATGCGGTCGGCGTCTCCGAGTTCAGTGTCCGCCGGGCCCTGAAACTCGCCGCCGGGCAGGGGGCCGAAGCCGCGCAAACACCCACTGGGGAACCGGAACCGGCACCGGCGCCCGTTGCCGCGGAACTGCCGGTCCTGCCGGCACCGGTGGCCCGTTCCGTGGAGCGTGCCGCCGCGGGCGTGCCCGGGTGCGCTGCCCCGGTGTTTGCCCCGGCGGCCCGCATCCCGCATGCCGGGTTGTTCCTGGTGTGTTTCGTCAAGTCTAAGTAGGCCGTTTCAGCGCTAAGAATTAGGCCACCTCGGCCCGTTTCTGGTCCATTTCAGCGGTTGGCTATTTCATGAGGGCATTTTTGACCCGGTAGGACTCGCCGCGGAATTGCAGAAGCCGTCCGTGGTGGACCAGCCGGTCGATGACGGCGGCGGCCATGTTGTCGTCCCCGAACACTGTTCCCCAGCGGGAAAACTCCAAATTTGTGGTGATGATCAGGCTGCGTTTTTCATACCCGTCAGCGATCACCTGGAAGAGAAGCCTGGCCCCTTCGGTATCGATCGGCAGGTAGCCCAGTTCGTCAATCGCCAGGAGCTGGTTCTTGGCCAGGGCGGCCAGTTCCTTGTCGAGGCGGTCTTCGTCCTTGGCGCGGCGCAGCATCATGACCAGGGCGGAGGTCGTGAAGAACCTGGCCTGGATGCCCTGCCGGCAGGCTGCGGCCACCAGGGCGGTGGCCATGTGGGTCTTGCCCGTGCCGACGTCCCCGTAGAGGACCAGGTCCTGGGCCCGGTTGATGAAATCCAGGGATTCGAGGGGTTCGCGGCCGTAGTCCTCCGGGAACCGGACACTGCCGTAGTCGAACCCGGTGAGTGTTTTCATGGCCGGCAGCCTCGCTGCCTTCAGCAATCGTTGGCGGCGTGACTCCTGCCGGGATTCGTGCTCGGCCAGCAGGACCTCGTGGAGGTATTCGCGTTGTTTCGGGGTGCCCTTCTCGGCCCATTCGGTCAACACGCTGCCGGTCAGCGAGGCATGCTTGCCCGCTTCGAGGATGTCTTGGACGGTGATCGGGTTCATGCGACTTCTCCGGTGGTGGTGTTCAGGGTGGTGAAGGTGTCATAGACACTCAGATCCACGTTGGCTGCCGGCGGTTCGGTGCCGTCAGCCAGACGGCGGGCCAGCATGCCCAGCATGGCCATGTCCGGTGCATCCCCGCGCTGGATCAGGGTGTCGGCAGCGGCCACCGCGGCATCGAATCCCGCCGCCGACGAGGCGGCGTCCACGGCGTTGAACAGGCGGCGCCGCCCGGTGGCGGTGGCTTTGTCCAGCCAGTCACGCACGGGGTCGGTGACCAGGGCCCGCAGCGGGGAATGGGACCACGCCCCGGGCTTCGTCACGAGCAGCGGCACCAGGGAAGCCGGGTCGAAGACCGTCTCGGCCTGCTTCCCGAAGACGCGTGGGAACGTGCGGACGGGTTCGGAATGCTCGTCAAGGATCTGCACCACGTCGTGTCCCAACCCCACCGTGAGCATCCGCCCGTGGAAGACGGGCCCGGCGGCGTACGTGTTCCCGTCAATGAGCAGGTTCCCGGTCTTGTCGGCCTTGCGCGATTCGTAGCGCACGGCATCGAAACCGATCCCCGGCAGTTCCATGGAGGCGGCCACGTCCTGGGCGAACAGCTCACCCAGGGGCAGGCCCTTGCGGTAGTGCACTGTGGTGGCCAACGCATCGCAGCGCGCCATGAGGACCTTGTTGAGCCCCTCCAAGGTGGCGGCCTCCGGCTCGGGGACCATGAAGTTCCGGCGCAGGAACCCCACCGCGTTCTCCACGTTGCCCTTCTCGTGGCCCGAGTATGGATTGCAATAGCGGGACTGGGACCGGTAATGGAGTTTGAAGGCGCCAAACAGCTTCGTCTCGGTCACCCTGGTTCCCACCCGGTTTCCGATGCCCGTCGCGTTGTCAAAGACCATGTGCCGCGGCGCAGCCCGAATGTGCTCGAACACGGTCCGCAGCCCGTGGGCAACGCATTCAGCGGTCTCGCCGCGGTATGCCTGGACGAAGCGCATGTTCGAGAACGGGAAGGTCACCACGAGGATGTGCAGGACCTGCCGGATCCCGGCAATGATGGCCTCGGCCTGACCGAAGTCGACCTGCACGGTGCCGGCAGGCCAGACCAGTTCGGTGAACCCCTCGCCGGGCTGCCGGTTGGCGGCCAACCATTTCTTCACGTGCCGCTGGACCGGTGAATAGGTGCCGGTGAACCCATGCTCTTCCACGAGCCTGTCAAAGATCCGCTTGACCGTGTGCCGCTGCTTGCGGTTCCGGCGCGCATCCTCGATGAGCCACCGCTCAATGATGTGCTCGAACCCGGCCAGGACCGAGGCACCCGGCCTGGCCAGCGGTGCCGGCGGCGCCGGGGAGAAGTCCTGCTGCTCGGCGTACTTGGCCGCCGAGGTCCGGCTGACTCCCAGCCTGCGGGCGATCTCCCGCACGGGGACTCCCTGGGAGTCGAGTCGTCTGATATTTTCTTGTACGGACATGGGTACCGTCATCTGCTTTCCAGCCCTTCCGGCGCATACGCTTCGCAATGGCAGCGCCGTAAGGAACCTATCTGGGGGTGGCGGGCCCATGTCCCTGACACTCAAGGCGGGGCCCGAACCACCGGGTGATCTCTATCTCCAAACCAGCCCCCGAAACCTGATTCCGGGATGAAATGACTGGCCTGATTCTTACCGCTCTTTTGGCCTGAAACGAGCCACCAACGTGGCCCATATTCTCGGCTGAAACGGCCTACAGATAGTCGATCACACACACCTGGCCTTCCCGGCCCTGGAACGCTCCGGCCTGCTCGCCTGTGCACGGGAAACACTGGGGGCCTTGCCGAACGGTTTCTACGGGCTGGACACCATCCTCATCGACGCGGTGCTCCGTGCCCTGGCCGGGCAGGCCCGCGCCGAGGGCGCGACCCGCTTCACCCCCCAGGATTTGGGCCGGATCCTCGGATTGGACCGCGCCCCGGAAGTAAAGACCATCCGCCGCAAAATCGGCCGGCTCGCCGAAACAGGCAAAGCCGCCGAACTGATTGCCGCCCTGGCCGCCCACCACCTGCACGCGGCCGGCCCCGGCGGGGAGAACCTCGCCGCCGTGTTGTATGTTGATGGGCATGTGCGCGCCTACCAGGGCACGAAAAAGATCGGCAAGCTCTACTCGACCCGGTTGAAGTTCCCGGTCCCGGCGACCGAGGAAACCTGGGTCAGTGACGCCCACGGCTCCCCGGTCTTGTTGGTTATGGCCGACCCCGGCGCCTCCCTGGCCAGCGAGCTGCGCCGCATCCTCCCCGAACTGCGCACCATCATTGGCGATTCCCGCCGGGTGCTCGTGGGCTTTGACCGCGGCGGCTGGTCCCCGGCCCTCTTCGCGCACATGGCTGCCCAGGGTTTTGACGTGCTGACCTGGCGGAAAGGCAAAACAGAAGACATCGACGCGTCCCTGTTCACCGAGGTGTCCCACACGGACGGGCACGGTGAAACCCGGTCCTGGCCGGTCGCTGACACGCTCGTGGACCTGCCCCTGGCCGGCAGCAAAACCACCGGGGAAGTCTTCCAAACCCGCCAGATCACCCGCACCGTTCCAACGGCCGGCGGCGCCACCCGGCAGATCCACATCCTCACCACCGATCACGACCTGCCGGCCGGGGAGGCGGTCTACCGGATGGGGGCCAGGTGGCGGCAGGAGAACCAGTTCCGCTACGCCCGCATGCACTTCGACCTGGACTCGCACGATTCCTACACGTCAGTGGACGATGACCCGGACCGGATGGTGCCCAACCCCGCCAAGGCCACGGCGTACCAACGGGTTGTGGCCGCGAAGAAGCACTTCACCGACATTGCCGCCGACACCGACGCGGCATTGCTCACCCTGCACACCCCGCCACCGGGAACGACCGGCCTCATTCTCACCAATGCCATGGTCAATGCGATCGAGGCACCCCGCTGGGAGGCCGAAGCAGCCCTCGACGCCGTGGAAGCCGCCCACAAGTCCCTTCCTGCCAGGGTCCGGCTCGGGGACCTGCCCCCGGCCAGCAGGTGGCGGACACCGGGACGAAACTCATCCACCACGGAATCCGCATGGCCGCCTACAACACGATGATGTCCCTCGCCCGGGAAATCCGCACGAACACCGGCTACAAACGCGCCGCCGACGAAGCCCACGCCCTCATCCGCCACGCCTTCAGCCAATCCGGCGACATCGACCCCACCATCCCCGGCCAGCTGACAATCACCTTGGACCCGCTGCCAACAGCCAGGGCGACCAGGGCCCTTGCGGAACTCTGCGAACACCTCACCGGCACCGAAACCCGCTACCCCGGCACCGGCCTCATCCTCAAATACGCCATCAAAACGAAGGCCCCGGCTCCGGGGAATTAAATCGTGATGTCCCGAGTCCTGAGCCTGGCGCCGGCAGCCCGGCAGCCCGGCAGCCCGGCACTGCGGAGTCCTGCCGGGGCCGGCACGGGCCGGCACTGTGCCGAACCCCACGAAAAGACCGCGCACCGCCATCGGCGGTGCGCGGTCTTTTCGTGTTTTACCGGCCACGTCCCGGCGGCTACCCGAGCTGGAGCACGGCAATCCCCGCCACCGCCGCCACCGCCACCACCGCCAAGGCAGCCGGTGGCTGTGTGCAGAAACACGCCCCGCGCAGCCCGCCGCAGCCGGCAACCCGGCGCAGGCAGGCCGGCACCGCACCCGGGCCGTGGGCCGAGGGGATGGGCCCGGCACCGCGCGGCCCGGCACTCCGGCCGCCACGGGCCGGCACTGTGCCGAATCCCACGGAAAGACCGCGCACCGCCATCGGCGGGGCGCGGCCTTCGTGGCTGACCGGCCACATTGCAGCGGCTACCCGAGCTGGAGCACGGCAATCCCCGCCACCGCCACCACCGACAGGGCCGCCCGGCGGACGCTGAACCGCTCCCGAAAGAACAACACACCCAGAACCCCGGCCAACAGCACACTGCACTCCCGCAACGCCGACACCAACGCCAACGGGGCCAGGCCCTGCGCCCACACCACCATGGCGTAGGCCACCAGCGACAACAGCCCTCCCAGCAACCCCAGGCGCCACCAGCGGCCCACCTCCCCGGCCAGCACCCGGCCGTCCGGCGCACGCAACCAGCAGATGGCCGGCACCACGACCCCCTGGAGGGCAAACAGCCACATGGCATAGCCCAACGGGGAACCGGACAGCCGCACCCCCACCCCGTCGATCAGCGAATACGCCGCGATGCACAACCCGGTCACCAGGGCAAAACCCGCCCCGCGCCGCTGCCCGCCGGAGAACAACGACACACCGGAACCAACGCGCATTCTTTCCCTGCCCAGCGGAAATGGTGATTTCACGTGTCGATATTTAAAACCAAATTCTGCGCAATGCGCTTATTTTTCGGCTTTGCTCATCGGCATGGCACTGCTGTTTGCCGGTGCCGCGTTGCACGGGAGCCGGGGAAATCATCCGGTTGCCAGGATCGGGGCCATGGTGGGTTTCATGTGCTGCCTGGTTTGGTGGTGTTTTCTCCGCGAAAACGGGGCATGGGTGATGTGACGCTTGCCATACTACTTGGACGGTACCTAAGTGACCTTCGGCTGGGGCCGGTCACACTGGCGCTGCTCACTGGTATCAACATGAGGGTCGTGGCGGGTGTGGCCCTGATGTTCCGCGGATTCGTAGGGCTTGAACCCGCCATCCCGTGTGGTCCGTCCATGGGCTTGGGGCAGGGCTCCTGCAAAGTCTTTGATGGGCGGCTTGGGTCTTAAGATGTGAGACGACGCGGGCGGGGCTGTTAAAAGGCGAGTGTGATGTCTCAAGACACCGGTGACAGTTCTGCACCAGTACATCGGTAGCACTCGGTGTCTCAAGACATCGGTGACACTTACCCCATTTCCGGCGGGTTCTGGAACATTGCAATGGCATGCTTCAAGCTCAGATACGTGACGCCGTCTGGGAACGGATAGTCATATTTCGTGATCAATTCACCCTCCATCGAGATCACCATCAACTCCGCCTGATCCCAGACGACTTTCACCATGGCGCTGCGTAGTAGCTTGCCCAAATAGAGCTCCACACCCGCAACCCGCAGGCACCTGTTCTTATTGACCCGCATCAGCTGACTGCCGGTCGCCTCCATGTGCTCGGTGCGCAGCGTGGCACTAAGTTTGGCCGGCTCCGGGGTTGAACCGTCCTGCGGCGGTGGCGATTGCTCTTCACTGGGCCATACGGCCAGGACGGCTTCGCCGACGCCCGGAGGAGGCGTGGTGCTGTGCTTCATCCATTCCCCGGGTGCGAGGGGCTCAGCGACCGGTGTGGCATCCCACGCCTCCTGCGGTGTCATCCGATCCTCCAAGGCCTGATGGCCGCGCTGCGTATTGTAGGCCTGGTCAAAGACCTCAACCTGCGCCTGCAGTTCGGCCAGGTCCTTGGCGAAAGGTTGCTTCTTCAACCACTTGAACAGCGTCGAATGAAAGCGCTCATTCTTCCCCTGAGTCGTGGGCTTATACGGCTTGCCGGTAATCGTGGCAACGCCGAGACTGTTGGCGTACGCGACCAGTTCGCTGATCACGCCCCGACGGATGGGGTTCAGGGCCTCGCCATTGTCACTGAGCAGGCGCTGTGGTATTCCGTGGGCGGCGACACCCATGCGGAAGACCTTCACCGCGTCCGGACCGTTCTCCGTCCTTGCCACTAACGAGGCCACGGCCAGGCGGGAATGGTCATCGAGCAGCTGGAAGATCACGCATTTGCGACCGCCTTCCACCACGTACTCGGTAGCATCGAGCTGCCAGCAGGCGTTGGGCATCGGATAGCGGAAGGAACGGTAGGAGGAGCGGGGACGCTTCTGCGGGGCCGGGGTGACAAGGCCGCGTTCGCTGAAGATCCTGGCCAGGGACGCAATCGAGGGGGTTTGCATGCCAAGCTTGCGCATTTGGTCGTGCACGCTGATCGGACCGTGGTCCCAGCCTGCGTCTTCCATGGACTTGCGCATGGCGACGGCTTGGTCTTTGAGGGTTTCGGTGGTGGCGTTGGGCGAGGTCTTCGGGCGGCGGGAACGGGGTTCGAGTGCGGCTGCTTGTCCTTCGGTGCGGGCTCGTTTGAGGATTTGGTAGAACGTTTTGCGGCTGATGTGGTTCTCGGTGCAAAACGCTGTGACAGCTCCTCTGGGTGCGTCTTCTGGCCATCGGGCGATGGCCAGGCGTATCGTCGGTTCAACTGGATCATTTTTCACACAATCCAGTTCAGCAGCCCGCCGTTGGCCTTCGTGCCAGAGGCGGGCTGTGTGCTTGCCGAGGTTAAAAGGTGGGGTGAAGTGTCACCACCAAGGAGCACTGTTGTGTCACCGATGTCGTGAGGCAGAACTGTTACCGATGTCCTGCGAGATAACACTGTTAAAAGGCGAGAACCCCTGTTAAGCATGTGATTGTTCAGTCCCACATGTTGCCAGGAGTTCTCTCGTGCCATCTTCCCACCTTGCCCTGTTCCATGACGAATTCGCCCGGATGGGACCAGTGGAAATCGATCCTGGAGCTGTTCTGGCCGCCTTGTGCGGGTTGCCGGATCCGCGGAAGAAACGCGGGGTGCGGCACCGTTTCGCCCACTTGCTGGTCATCATGGTCTGTTCGGTGTTGGCTGGGGCAACATCGTTGGTGGAGATGGCTGAATGGGCTGCCGACACAGCGCGGGACCAGCTGGCCGTCTTGGGGATTGGTACCCCGCACGCGACGACGCTGGGCCGGGTCCTTGAACGCCTCGATGCGGACTTGCTGGACCGGTTGGCGGGGAGCTGGGTGCAAGCTGCCGCGACCGTGACGGCTGTGGCCATCGACGGGAAGGAAGTCCGCGGCGCCAAGAATGGCGGAGGCACACGGGTCCATCTGCTCTCTGGCATCGACCAGGGAACCGGCGCCGTCCTGATGCAGCAGAACGTAGCCGAGAAGCACAACGAGATCACCTATTTCAAGCCACTGTTGGAGGGCGTGAAAGAGCTGACGGGTGTCATCGTCACAGCGGACGCCCTCCACACCCAGCGTGAGCACGCCGTCTACCTGCACGGGCGTGGCGCCCACTTTGTACTCACCGTCAAAGCCAACCAACCCAAGCTCCACGACCAGCTTCGCTCCCTGCCCTGGAACCGGATCCGGTCAGGGAGCAAGACACTGGAGACCGCCAATGGCCGCGAGATCGAACGCACCATCAAGTGCGTCGGTCTGGCCGGCGGGATCAACTTCCCCCACGCCGCCCAAGCCGGACAAATCACCAGAAAGTCCCGGCCGATAGGGGCCCGGAAGTGGAACACGGAGACCGTCTACATAGTCACGTCGCTCAAACCGGCAGCCGGAAAACCGGCCCACATCGGCGCCCTGGTCCGCGGCCACTGGGCCATCGAAAACGGCCTCCATTGGAGAAGGGACGTTCTCTACCGTGAGGACCACAGCCAGGTCAGGAGAGGCAACGCCCCCAGGGTAATGGCCTCCCTGCGCAACACTGCCATCAGCATCCTGCGACTGGAAGGAGAAACCAACCTCGCCAAAGCCACACGGGCCGCCCGCAACTACCCGCTCCGCGCCCTAAAACTCGCCGGCCTCACTACCAGCTAAACGACTTTGCAGGAGCCCTGGGGCTTGGGGTACCTGCCCGCCGTGCTGTTTGGGTCCCCACTCAGGGGTCGTCATTCTGCCCTTGCTGTTCGGGTAGCCCCGGCCATGCAGGTGGTGCCATCCGAAAGTGGAGTGGCCACCCAAACAAGTAGAGTGTTGCGGACCGTTGCCCGGTGGTGCCGGCGCCCGGTAAATATTGTTTATCGAAGTTCGACGGAACCTAAATCCGGGGGATGCAAAAGAATTTCGAGTCATGTCGCTTCCAAAGAAAAAGGAATACGAAAATGAACACTTTCATGGTCTCAATGCTCTCTTTCGTCGCCGGCGTCAAGAACCGGTTCACCGACGAGGAGAAGGGTGCCACCGCCGTTGAGTACGGCATCATGGTCTCGCTGATCGCGGTTGCCATCATCGGCGCTGTCGCCCTGATCGGCACCAACCTCAACACCATATTCGGAGTCGTCAACACCAACCTCAAGCTGACCAAGTAGCACCCACCGCAGGCCACCGTGGAGGCGGCACCAGGCTTGTCTGGGGCCGCCTCCACTGCTTTCCAACCGGAGGGATTGTCATGAAGTGCAAGGATTCGGAGCGGGGTGCCGCGGCAGTGGAATTCGCGCTCCTGTTGCCGGTGCTGCTGCTACTGGTCATGGGCATCATGGAGTTTGGACGGGCGTACAACGTCCAGATTTCCGCAAGCCAGGCGGCGCGCGAAGGTGCCCGCTACGTGGCGGTAAATTACCCGTCTATTTACTTTTCTGCCGATACCGCCAAAACCACTGCGCTGGATGCCGCGCCTGGCCTGCCTGCCGGCACGACTGTCTCCATCGAGTACAAGCAGGCCAATGGCGGCGCTGCAGGGGCATGCGCCTCAGGGTCCGCGGTGACCGTCACGGTAGTTAACCAACTGAACTGGCTGACGGGCTATCTGCCCATTGCTGGGCCGAAAATCACCGGAGTGGGGGTTATGCAATGCGGCGGATGAGGCTGTTCAGGCACAAAACAGACAATGAACGCGGGGCGGCAGCAGTGATAGTGGCTATCCTGATGGTGGCGCTGCTGGGTTTTGGGGCAATCTCTGTGGATATCGGCATGATGTATGCCGAACGGGGCCAGCTGCAAAACGGTGCGGACGCCGCCGCACTGGCCGTGGCCAACAACTGTGCCAAGGGCAGCTGCGGTGACTACCAGGCCACCGCCGGTGCACTGGCCAACTCAAATGCAAACGACGGCGCCGCCAAGACCAACAGCGTGACGTTTCCGCAGCCCGGCAGCGTCGAAGTGGTTACGTCAAGCAAGGACGACGCCGGCAACGACTTCATTCGTCTCGCCTTTGCCAACATCTTTGGCATCAGCACAACGAATATCGGCGCCGAGGCCACCGCCTCATGGGGTGGACCTTCGGCGGGGCCAGCTGCCTTTCCGCTCACGTTTTCGGACTGCCAATTTGTGCTGAGCGGTGAAGTCCAACTTCTGCAGTCCCACAAGACCGATGAGGGCCATGAATGCAAGCGTGGAACCTCGGGGCAGATCCTGCCTGGCGGCTTCGGCTGGCTGGACCAGGACCCCGGAAAATGCCAAGCCTCCATCAATATCAATGCCTACGGTGGCACCGTTGGGGGTGACACGGGGAACAACCCGCCCAGTAACTGTGACGACGTGCTCAATGGCTGGAAAGCGAAAATCGAAGCCGGTCAGCCGGCCATCGTACTTCTGCCGGTGTATGACCAGGCCGATGGCAATGGGTCGAATGCCACGTTCCACATCCGCGGGTTCTCCGCATTCCAAGTGATGGGCTGGAAATTCTCCGGTGGAGACAACAGCCCCCCATTGTCCTTCCGCAACAGCGGCAATGCGTCCAACAATTGCACCCGAAGCTGTCGGGGCATCATTGGGAAGTTCGTCAAGTACGTGTCGCTGGACGCTGGGTTCACACCCGGCGGACCGGATCTGGGTGCTACTACCGTCCAACTGATCAAGTGATTTAGGAGTCAAAAGTGAAAACACGCCTGCTGGGGGGCGTTGCCGCACTGGTGCTAGCCATTGTGGGTGCTGTCCTCCTTGCTACCTACGTCCAAGCCGCAGACCACCGAGCCCAAGCCGGGATGAACCCGGTGGAGGTGTTGGTGGTCCAACAGCCCATCGCGGCTGGCACCACGCTTGACCAGCTCACAACGCTGGTCAAGGCCCAATCCGTTCCTCAGGCGGCCGTCGCGGACGGTGCCGTCACAGATCTGTCGACCTTCAGTGGAAAGGTTGCTGGCGTGGCGCTGGTCCCGGGCGAGCAATTGCTGTCCTCCCGACTAGTGGATCCGGGCAGTCTCTCTGCGCCCGACCAGGTGGACGTGCCCAAGGGGCTTGAGGAAGTCACGCTCAAACTGGAACCGGAGCGGGTCCTCGGCGGAGCGCTGCAGGCCGGAGACACCGTGGGTGTCTTCATCTCCTACAACTCGGGCACAGGAACCGGCACGGCGGACAACCCGGCCACCAAGCTGCAATTCCACAAGGTGCTGGTCACCAAGGTGGGCACAGGAACCGGCACGGCAGACAAATCAGCGGGGTCCAGCCAGCAGCCCAGCTCCGGTGGAAGCATCTACATCACGCTGGCCCAATCGGGAGCCGATACCGTGCAGACCGTCCACGGCATCGAATTCGGCAAGATCTACCTCTCCAAGGAGAACGCCGATTCCAGCACCGCCGGTGTGGATGCCCTGCTCAAGGATGGTGTGCTGAAATGAGCCGCTTCATCATCATCACCACGGCCGCCGACTTTGAGCAGCGCGTCCGCGCGGCAGTGTCCGGAGGGCTGCATGGATCTGTCCAATCGCTACCGGAATCCGCCATCAACGGCGCGCCGCAGGACATCGTCCGCCAAGACCCGGCAGAGCCTGCAGAGGTCATCATCCTCGGTCCCGGGGTGTCCACCGATGAGGCGCTCAAACTGGCCACCGTCGTCGATCTCCAGTTCCCGGAAATCAGCGTGATCCTGGCCGCTGACACTTCGGCGGACCTGGTCCTGACCGCCATGCGTTCCGGGGTGAGGGACATTGTCAGTCCGAGCGCGGATACCGCCACCATCCGGGTCATGCTTGAACGGGCCTGCCTGTCCGCCGCCGGCCGGCGCCGGGGTTTGACAGTGCAGGGAAACTCCGAGCATGAGACCGGACGGGTCATTGCCGTCATGTCCCCCAAGGGCGGCGTCGGGAAGACCACCATCGCGACCAATCTGGCGATGGGGCTGGGCAAGGTGGCCCCCATGGGCGTGGTGATAGTTGACCTGGACCTCCAGTTCGGTGACGTTGCCTCCGGGCTGTCGCTGGATCCGGAGCACACGTTGCTGGACGCGGTGACGGGTGCGGCGGCGCATGACGCCATGGTGCTCAAGGCGTTCCTGACAGTACACTCCGGGGGAGTGTACGCACTGTGCGCGCCGCGGAATCCCAATGAAGCGGATCTGGTCACGGCAGACCATGTGCGCCATTTGATCGCCCAACTTGCCACCGAATTCAAGTACGTGGTGGTCGATACGGCCCCCGGTCTGGGCGAGCATGCATTGGCCACGCTGGAACATGCCACGGATGCCGTCTGGGTGGTGGGCATGGACATTCCCAGCGTCAAGGGGCTGCGCACCGGGCTCGGCATTCTCAACGAGCTCGGCCTGCTCCCGCAGGGACGCCATGTGGTGCTCAACTTCGCCAACCGGCACGCCGGCCTGAACATCCAGGACGTCGAGGCCACTATTCGTGTTCCTGTCGATGTCGTGATCCCGCATTCCGCGGCCATGCCGTTCGCCACCAACAAGGGCGTCCCGCTGCTCCAGGAGGGCGTGCGGAATGCAGCCACCAAGAACCTGCGCCGGCTGGTGGCGCGCTTTGAGCCCGATTGGGGCACCCAGGTACACAAGAAACTCCATCGACGGGCGGTAGTGGCATGAACCTCTCAGCACGATTGAATGCGGCCAGGGGCAACAGCCCGGCTAGCGAGTCGGCGGGGTTCACCGTCCCCTCAGTTCCTGTAATTCCGCTCACCGCCACGGCCGAGACAGCGACGTCGAGTGCGGGCGGGACGGCCTTGGCCGGCCTGAAGCAGCGCGCCGGCGAGGCCCTCTTTGAGCGGATGGGCGGGCGACTGACGGATCCACACCTATCCGAAGATGACTTGCGTAAATCCGCCCGGGAAGAACTCAGCCAGGTCATTGACGAGGAGCAGGTTCCACTGACCCCGGAGGAAAGGCGCCGGCTGATCCGCGAAATCGGGGACGATGTGCTCGGCTACGGCCCGCTGCAGCGCTTCCTTGATGATGACTCGGTCACGGAAATCATGGTCAACAAGGCAGACCAGATCTATGTGGAGCAGGCCGGTCAGCTGACCCTCACTGACTCAAAGTTCGCCACCGAGGACCACCTGCGCCGCGTGATCGAGCGGATCGTCTCCAAGGTGGGACGGAGAATTGACGAGTCCTCCCCCATGGTGGATGCTCGGCTGGAAGACGGCTCGCGCGTCAATGCGATCATCCCTCCGCTAGCCGTCAACGGCCCGTCACTCACTATCCGCAAGTTCAGCCGGGTGCCCCTGACGGTGCAAAACCTGGCCGACTTTGGCACGTTGACCCCCGAAATGGCAGAGCTGCTAGATGCCTGCGTGAAGGCCCGGCTGAACATCCTGGTCACCGGCGGCACCGGCACCGGAAAGACCACGCTGCTCAATGTCCTCTCGGGGTTCCTCCCCGCCGAGGACCGGATTGTCACCATTGAGGATGCCGTGGAACTGCAGCTGCAGCAGGCACATGTGGTGCGGCTGGAAAGCCGGCCGGCCAATATTGAGGGCCGGGGCGAGGTTTCCATCCGTGACCTCCTGCGGAACTCGTTGCGCATGCGGCCGGACCGGATTGTGGTGGGCGAGGTCCGTGGCGGCGAGGCGCTGGACATGCTCCAGGCCATGAACACCGGCCACGACGGATCCATTTCCACCGTCCACGCCAATTCGCCCCGGGACGCCATTGCCCGTCTGGAAACCCTGGTGCTGATGGCCGGCATGGACCTCCCGCTGCGCGCCGTACGCGAGCAGATTGCCTCCGCCATCAACCTGATCGTTCACCTGAGCCGGCTCCGCGACGGCACACGGCGTGTCACGCACATTACCGAGGTGCAGGGCATGGAGGGCGACGTCGTCACGCTGCAGGACGCGTTCGTGTTCGACTACTCCGCCGGCGTGGACAGGAACGGAAGGTTTCTGGGCAAGCCGGTGCCCACAGGTGTCCTGCCGCGCTTCGTCGACCATTTTGCCGAGCTCGGCATCACCGTCTCGCCCCGTGTCTTTGCTTCGCAGCCGCTGCTCACCGGGAGGCGGTAGCCATGCCCACCATTGTTCCCATTGCCGGTTTTGCCCTCTGTTTTGGCGCTCTGCTGGTGGCCCTGCTGGTGGTCTTCAAACCGCGACGGACCGCCGTCCCAGTGGGGCGCCGCCGCCCCTTCGGGGACACCAGCAAGACTGCGCTGGGCAGCCTCACCGACTCCACCGTCGCCGTGCTGGACAGGACCGTGGGTGGTGGCCCGTACAGCCGCTCAAAACTGGAGGACGCCGGGCTGCGGATGCCGCCGTCCAACTTCCTGATCATGGTCATCGCCGCCGCCGCCGTCGCCGGGTTGGTGGGCCTGCTGCTCGGCGGGCCAGGGCTCGCCGTGGTACTTGCGATAGTGGCCCCGTTGGTGGCTTGGGCCTATTTGGCTCTGCTGGCGGACCGCCGCCGGGTCAAGTTTGACGAGCAGCTGGGCGACAATCTGCTGCTCATCTCCGGCGGCCTGCGCGCCGGCCACAGCGTGATGTCATCCATCGATGCGGCAGCGCAGGAGGCCGAGACCCCGTCGTCGGAGGAATTTGCCCGTATCGTCAACGAGGTCAGGATTGGCAGGAACCTCGAGGCTTCGCTAGCGGACACAGCGGCCCGCATGAAAAGCGATGATTTCGCGTGGATCGGGCAAGCGATCCAGATCAACCGCGAGGTGGGCGGGGACTTGGCGGAGGTTCTTGACCATGTGGGCGAAACCATCCGCGAGCGTGGCCAGATCAAGGCCCAGGTCAAGGCGCTGAGCGCGGAGGGCCGGATGTCCGCCATCATCTTGCTTGCGCTGCCGTTTGGCATCGGCCTGATGCTGATGGTGGCCAACCCGAAGTATCTGGCAGTCCTTACCACCAATGTGGTGGGTTGGTTAATGCTCGGAGCTGGCGCCATCATGATGGTCATTGGCAGCCTGTGGCTGCGCAAAATCGTCCAGATCAAGTTTTGAGAGGGTGAAAGCACATGACTGCTCTTTCCTGGATTCTCATCGCGGCAGTTGTCCTGCCGGTGGGCTATCTCGTCTGGTCCTTTATCAGCGTGGATACCAAATCCCGGCTGGTCATCCGCAGCAACCTCAACCGTGGCAGCCAATCCGGGCAGTCTGTGGCCGTTTCCGGCAACAGGAGTGCATTGGAGCTGGCACGCAGGTTTACGCCGGACGGATACACGGCCAAGCTGGATCGGCTGCTGGCCCGTGCCGGACGCCCGGCCACCATGCCCCTGTCCCGGCTGCTGGTGGCCAAGCCCTTGCTGGCGCTGGCCGGCGCGGCAGTGGGAGCGCTGATTATCGCCATTAAACCTGGAGCTCCGATGGTGCTGGTGGCCCTGTTTTTGACAGCCCTGTGCTATTTCATTCCCGACCTCCTGGTGATGAGCAAAGCCCAGGAACGGCAAAAGGCCATCCAACAGGAACTGCCGGACACCTTGGACCAGATGCTGATCTCGGTGGAGGCCGGCTTGGGCTTTGAAAGCGCCATGGCCCGGGCCGGTACCAACGGGAAGGGACCTATGGCCGAGGAACTGGTCCGTACGCTGCAGGACATGCAGATGGGCCGAGCCCGCCGCGACTCCTACCAGGCCCTGGCCGACCGCACCACTGTGGCGGAGCTGAAAAGCTTTGTCCGGGCCGTGGTGCAGGCTGATACTTACGGTATCGGCATTGCCAAGGTGCTGCGGACCCAGGCGCAACAGATGCGGATCAAGCGCCGGCAACGGGCGGAGGAAAAAGCCATGAAGCTGCCGGTGCTGGTGCTGTTCCCGCTGCTGTTCTTCATCTTCCCTACGCTGTTCATCATCATCCTGGGCCCCGCAGTCATCAACATCATCGCGGCCTTTAGCCATGGAGGCGGACTGGGCCAATAGCCCCTGCCGTCGGTGGGGCCGGGGGAGCTGCAACCGTTGGTGCAGGCGCCTCAGCGGAAGGCAGCAATCCCGGTGATGTGCTGCCCCAGGATCAGGGTGTGGATCTCATCGGTGCCCTCATAGGTGCGCACTGACTCCAAGTTGTTGGCATGGCGCAGCGGGGAGTAGTCCAGGGTGATGCCGTTGCCGCCGAGCATGGAGCGTGCATCGCGGCAGATCTGGATGGCCTCACGGCAGTTGTTGAGCTTGCCCACTGAAATCTGGTGTGGTTTGAGCCGGCCGGCGTCCTTTAGCCGGCCGATCTGCACGGCAAGCAGCATGCCCTTGTTGATCTCCAGCGCCATGTTGACCAGCTTTTCCTGCGTGAGCTGGTAGCCCGCCAGCGGCTTGTCGAACTGGAGGCGTTCCTGAGAATACTTCACCACCGTTTCGTAGCTGTCGCGCGCTGCCCCCATGGCACCCCAGATGATGCCGTAGCGGGCCTCGGTCAGGCATTCGAACGGTCCTCGCAGTCCCCGGGCGTGCGGCAGCACGGCATCGGCCGGAAGCCGGACCTCATCCAGGACGATGTCGCATTGGATGGAGGCACGCATGGAGAGCTTGGGGCCGATTGTCGTGGCCGAGAAGCCGGGGGAGCCGGTGGGCACGATGAATCCGCGGACACCGTCGTCGGTCATGGCCCAGATGATGGCAATCTGCGCGATCGTGGCCAGACCGATCCAGCGTTTGGTGCCGGTAAGCACCCAACCAGCGCCGTCGCGGCGGGCAAAGGTCTTCATGCTGCCCGGATCCGAGCCGGCGGTGGGCTCTGTCAGGCCAAAACAGCCGACGACGTCGCCCGCGGCCATGCGGGGAAGCCACCGGTTCTTCTGTTCCTCGGAGCCGTGCTTGTGGATGGCACCCATGGCGAGCGAACCCTGCACAGAGACGAAGGTGCGCAGGCCGGAATCGCCGGCCTCCAACTCCAAGGCCGCCAGCCCGTAGTCGACGGCGGTGCGGCCGGGACAGCCATATCCCGGCAGGTTCATGCCCAACAGGTTGAGCTCGGCAAGCTCCTTGATGATTTCGACGGGGAAGACCGCTTGTTCGTACCAGCCGGCGATGTGTGGACGGATCCGCCTGTCCACGAAGGCCCGGACAGTGTCCCGCAGCGCCAGCTCGTCCGCGCTGAGGAGTGAATCGATATTCAAGAGGTCGTATGTTTCAGTCATGGCGTTCTCCATGTGGACTCTCCACGCCTTACCGGGGGACGGGCCAAGGCGTCGGATGGGCTGCTGCTTCAAGGACTCGAAGCCTAGCAACGGCCCCTAGGAGGGCGCTGAACAAGGGGCAATTCGGGGCCGCGGGTTTGGCTGTCGCACCTTTCCGGGGCCTTTGGCGGCCCGCTGGGGGTCTCCTTTCTGATCGCCGGAGATCTGGTTCGTGATTTTTGCGGGCCTTGTACCTCCGTTCGTGGCTCCCCGCGGCTGGGATTTGGCCCAGGACCGGGGTGGGGGCCCTTTCCGGGTCTTATCCCAGGGCCCAGGCCCCGTTGTGGCGGGTGAGGCCCAGTTTCAGGAGTCGCCGGAGGTTCAGCGCGGCGGTGCGGACCTGCAGCCAGGCGTTGTTCTTTTCCACGCCCCGGTATCTCAGGGCCCGGTTGCCTCCGGCGACCAGCCAGCCGATGGACCGTTCCACCAGGGGCCGGTGGGCCCGGTAGTCGTGCCGGAACCCGGGCTCGAGGGCGGCGGCCCGGTGGGCGCGCTGCCGTGCGTGGTGGACGGTGATGACGACCTTGCGCCCGCCCTTGGCCGTGGTGCATTTCTCCCGCAGCGGGCAGGCCTTGCAGGCGGTGCCGAAGTTCACGTTGCCTCTGGCGCTGATGGTGCGCACCTCACCTTTGGGGCAGGTGAGCGTGTTCTTTGCTTCGTCGTGGGTGAAGTCGTCCAGGTCGTAGCCGCCGGGCACTGCCGGGCGCAGCGGCCTGGGCTTGACCAGCCCCTGGTGCCCGGCCCCGTCGAGGTGTTCGAGCATGGGCCCGGAGCCGTAGGCCGAATCGCCAAGCATTTGGTAGTCAACCTCCGTATCCTTCATGGTCGGATCGGCGGCGGCCAGCCCGATTCCGGCCTCCGCGTCGCTGGAACCGGGGCCGGCGGCCCGGGTCATCACGGCGCTGGTGTAGAGCCCGGTTTCCGGTTCGGCAATGATGTGTCCCTTGAACCCGTCCATCATCACCGAGCGGGACTTGTGCGCGTGC
This sequence comes from Pseudarthrobacter sp. P1, assembly GCF_050156935.1. Taxonomy (NCBI): domain Bacteria; kingdom Bacillati; phylum Actinomycetota; class Actinomycetes; order Micrococcales; family Micrococcaceae; genus Pseudarthrobacter; species Pseudarthrobacter sp. P1. The sequence goes on from NZ_CP189584.1 coordinate 3,582,216, forward strand.
CTGGCCTCGGGATCCACGATGGAGACCATCCGGTCCCGGGCGACCTTCCGGGCGATCCGCCACCGCCCGTCGGTGCCGTCGGAACCCTCGGCCGGCTCCACGTCCTGGCCCGAAACCAACGCCAGCAGCACGTAGGCCTGCGCCTGCGGCGAGTCTTCTTCCAGGGTGTCGGGATCCACCGCGCCAAGCAGGGCCAGGGCGTCGGTGACCAGCCCCGAGACCAGGGCGTCCTTCGCTTCCTTGTCGTCCCAGGCGATGTCCGGCTTGCCCACGTGCGAGTAATCGTAGGAGGTGGCATGGACCGCCATGAGCGTGGCCCCGTGCTCCATGGCCCTGCCGAAACGGCGGATCACGGCAATCAGCTGGGTGATGGTGTCCTGCCGGGCCACCGCATCGGCGAACACGGTCGAATCCACCGCCCGGCGGTGCCGGCCGGTGAGGACACCGGTCGCGGTGATGACCTGGGCGACGGCTTCGGTGATGCGGTGCGGGTTGCTGCTGCCGCGCAGGCGGTTGCGCCAATGCACCAGCGCCGTGGGATGGAACGCGGTCTCGGTCAGCCCGTACCCGCAGGCGGCCTTCCACCGCAGGTCAAAGGTCAAGGCTTCGGCGGCGGCCCGGTCCGAGAGACCCTCCAGGGCCTGCAGGACCAGGACGGTGCCGATGACCGCGGCCGGGATCGAGGGCCTGCCCCGGGTGGAGGGAAACAGGTCCTCCATCATCGAGTCCGGGAAAAGCTCCGAGCGGTGCCCGGCCAGAAACGCGTAGGCACTCCCCGGGGCCAACAGCTCCCCGGCCAGCGCCTCCACATCCAAATACCCGCGCTGGGCCTCTTCAATTCCTTGCATGCATCCAGTCTTAAGGACCAGGACCCGAAGTCCAGCAGGCGCGCCTTAAACCACCCAAATTGTTCAGCACAGTCCTAGCACCCGCCCGGTGCGCCCCGGATTTGCGCGGGGCCGCAAAGGCGTGTAATGTATTTCGAGTTGCCCCGGACGCCGGGGAAACGAAAAACCCCCCTTGCGACCGTCCGGTGGAATATCCGGCGGTCCGCCGCGCCCGGAGTTTTCAACCGATGGATCATTGGTTGGTTTGCTTGCCGGGGGCGGATCGGGTAGGGTTGGAAAGTTGCTCCGGCACTGATCGCCGCGGAAACCACCGGTTTCCTGCAGGTGCGTGTTGGCCGGAAGCTCCTGTTGTTTGAGAACTCAATAGTGTGCCAAGTTTTATTGATACCAATGAATCATTGATTGGTTGAACGGGCCCGTCCATCCCACCCCCGTGGTGGTGGCGGCCCGAACAGCCGGTTTCAAATTTAGTGCACCGTGTGTCCGCCCTTTTCCGGCGGTCCGGGGTGTGTCTGTAAAAACATTTATGGAGAGTTTGATCCTGGCTCAGGATGAACGCTGGCGGCGTGCTTAACACATGCAAGTCGAACGATGGCCCCCCGCTTGCGGGGGTGATTAGTGGCGAACGGGTGAGTAACACGTGAGTAACCTGCCCTTAACTCTGGGATAAGCCTGGGAAACCGGGTCTAATACCGGATATTTACCCTCCTCCGCATGGCGGGGGGTGGAAAGCCTTGTGCGGTTTTGGATGGACTCGCGGCCTATCAGCTTGTTGGTGGGGTAATGGCCCACCAAGGCGACGACGGGTAGCCGGCCTGAGAGGGTGACCGGCCACACTGGGACTGAGACACGGCCCAGACTCCTACGGGAGGCAGCAGTGGGGAATATTGCACAATGGGCGAAAGCCTGATGCAGCGACGCCGCGTGAGGGATGACGGCCTTCGGGTTGTAAACCTCTTTCAGTAGGGAAGAAGCGAAAGTGACGGTACCTGCAGAAGAAGCGCCGGCTAACTACGTGCCAGCAGCCGCGGTAATACGTAGGGCGCAAGCGTTATCCGGAATTATTGGGCGTAAAGAGCTCGTAGGCGGTTTGTCGCGTCTGCCGTGAAAGTCCGGGGCTCAACCCCGGATCTGCGGTGGGTACGGGCAGACTAGAGTGATGTAGGGGAGACTGGAATTCCTGGTGTAGCGGTGAAATGCGCAGATATCAGGAGGAACACCGATGGCGAAGGCAGGTCTCTGGGCATTAACTGACGCTGAGGAGCGAAAGCATGGGGAGCGAACAGGATTAGATACCCTGGTAGTCCATGCCGTAAACGTTGGGCACTAGGTGTGGGGGACATTCCACGTTTTCCGCGCCGTAGCTAACGCATTAAGTGCCCCGCCTGGGGAGTACGGCCGCAAGGCTAAAACTCAAAGGAATTGACGGGGGCCCGCACAAGCGGCGGAGCATGCGGATTAATTCGATGCAACGCGAAGAACCTTACCAAGGCTTGACATGAACCGGAAACGCCTGGAAACAGGCGCCCCGCTTGCGGTCGGTTTACAGGTGGTGCATGGTTGTCGTCAGCTCGTGTCGTGAGATGTTGGGTTAAGTCCCGCAACGAGCGCAACCCTCGTTCCATGTTGCCAGCGGGTTATGCCGGGGACTCATGGGAGACTGCCGGGGTCAACTCGGAGGAAGGTGGGGACGACGTCAAATCATCATGCCCCTTATGTCTTGGGCTTCACGCATGCTACAATGGCCGGTACAAAGGGTTGCGATACTGTGAGGTGGAGCTAATCCCAAAAAGCCGGTCTCAGTTCGGATTGGGGTCTGCAACTCGACCCCATGAAGTCGGAGTCGCTAGTAATCGCAGATCAGCAACGCTGCGGTGAATACGTTCCCGGGCCTTGTACACACCGCCCGTCAAGTCACGAAAGTTGGTAACACCCGAAGCCGGTGGCCTAACCCCTTGTGGGAGGGAGCTGTCGAAGGTGGGACCGGCGATTGGGACTAAGTCGTAACAAGGTAGCCGTACCGGAAGGTGCGGCTGGATCACCTCCTTTCTAAGGAGCACCAAGCACGCGACGGTGCACCGCATGGTGTCCTGTCGCTGTGAGGAAGCAAAGCCCATTGCGAGAACGATTGTTTCTCGGTGGGTGCTCACGGGTGGAATTTCAATGGAACAGACCCCTGGCGGGTTTGGCCGGTTTTCCAAGTACGGATGTCCGCACGCTTGCGTGGGGTGTCCTGGAACGGAGCGTGACCGGCCTTCTTCGTGGGGGGATCGTTTGGCACACTGTTGGGTCCTGAGGCAACAGGAACCGTTGGTGCTTAGGCATCACCGGTTGGCTGGTTGGCTTGGTTTCCCGCACACGACCCCGTCCCCGGGGTCCGCCGGCACGCCCGAAAGGGTGGTGTTGGTTCCGGGGTGTGGTGTGTGACGGGGTTGTTGGTTGAGAACTACATAGTGGACGCGAGCATCTTATAAAGGAAGCAATTTCTTATGAGTTGATGAACCTGGATCTGGCACGCCCTTGGGTGTGTCTGTTTTCATGGTTCTCTCGAAATATTATATTGAATTCTGTGATCTAAGTGGTCAAGTTTTTAAGGGCACACGGTGGATGCCTTGGCATTAGGAGCCGATGAAGGACGTAGGAATCTGCGATAAGCCTCGGGGAGTTGATAACCGAACGGTGATCCGAGGATGTCCGAATGGGGAAACCCCGCCACGCGCCGCAAGGTGACGTGGTGACCCATGCCTGAACACATAGGGCATGTGGAGGGAACGTGGGGAAGTGAAACATCTCAGTACCCACAGGAAGAGAAAACAACAGTGATTCCGTCAGTAGTGGCGAGCGAACGCGGACGAGGCTAAACCGGTCCATGTGTGATAGCCGGCGGGCGTTGCATGGTCGGGGTTGTGGGACTTTCCATTCCAGTTCTGCCGGACTGGTGAGGTGAGAGTGTAGGCATAGGTGAACGGTCTTGAAAGGCCGACCGGAGAGGGTGCGAGTCCCGTAACCGAAATGCTTGTTACACCGCCTGGGAAGCATCCCAAGTAGCACGGGGCCCGAGAAATCCCGTGCGAATCTGTCAGGACCACCTGATAAGCCTAAATACTACCTAATGACCGATAGCGGACAAGTACCGTGAGGGAAAGGTGAAAAGTACCCCGGGAGGGGAGTGAAATAGTACCTGAAACCGTGTGCTTACAAACCGTCAGAGCAGGCTTGGTTCCTGTGATGGCGTGCCTTTTGAAGAATGAGCCTGCGAGTTAGTGTTACGTCGCGAGGTTAACCCGTGTGGGGAAGCCGTAGCGAAAGCGAGTCTGAATAGGGCGAGTGAGTGGCGTGATCTAGACCCGAAGCGAAGTGATCTACCCATGGCCAGGTTGAAGCGACGGTAAGACGTCGTGGAGGACCGAACCCACTTCAGTTGAAAATGGAGGGGATGAGCTGTGGGTAGGGGTGAAAGGCCAATCAAACTTCGTGATAGCTGGTTCTCCCCGAAATGCATTTAGGTGCAGCGTTGCGTGTTTCTTGCCGGAGGTAGAGCTACTGGATGGCCGATGGGCCCTACAAGGTTACTGACGTCAGCCAAACTCCGAATGCCGGCAAGTGAGAGCGCAGCAGTGAGACTGTGGGGGATAAGCTTCATAGTCGAGAGGGAAACAGCCCAGACCACCAACTAAGGCCCCTAAGCGTGTGCTAAGTGGGAAAGGATGTGGGATTGCGAAGACAACCAGGAGGTTGGCTTAGAAGCAGCCATCCTTAAAAGAGTGCGTAATAGCTCACTGGTCAAGTGATTCCGCGCCGACAATGTAGCGGGGCTCAAGTACACCGCCGAAGTTGTGGATTTCCGGTACCAGGCAAGCCTTCGTGGTTCAGCCGCCGGGAGTGGTAGGGGAGCGTCGTGTGGGCAGTGAAGTCGCGGTGTAAACCAGCGGTGGAGCCCACACGAGTGAGAATGCAGGCATGAGTAGCGAAAGACGGGTGAGAAACCCGTCCGCCGAATGATCAAGGGTTCCAGGGTCAAGCTAATCTGCCCTGGGTAAGTCGGGACCTAAGGCGAGGCCGACAGGCGTAGTCGATGGACAACGGGTTGATATTCCCGTACCGGCGAAAAACCGCCCATGCCAAGCGGGGGACACTCACCGCCCGAAGCCTGCCCGGGGACACCCTTGTGGTGGAAGGGTTTTGGTGGAGCGCGGGAGAAGATCCCGGGAGGCAAGCGTATTAACAGGTGTGACGCAGGAAGGTAGCCGAGCCGGGCGATGGTTGTCCCGGTCTAAGGATGTAGGGCGGGCCGTAGGCAAATCCGCGGCCCTTAAATGCCTGAGATCTGATGGGACCCCCGTCAAGGGGGGATTCGGTGATCCTATGCTGCCTAGAAAAGCATCGGCGCGAGGTTTTAGCCGCCCGTACCCCAAACCGACACAGGTGATCAGGTAGAGAATACTAAGGCGATCGAGAGAATTATGGTTAAGGAACTCGGCAAAATGCCCCCGTAACTTCGGGAGAAGGGGGCCCCAACCTTGAACCACCCGCGCGGTGGGGAGGGGATCGGGGCCGCAGAGACCAGGGGGAAGCGACTGTTTACTAAAAACACAGGTCCGTGCGAAGTCGCAAGACGATGTATACGGACTGACTCCTGCCCGGTGCTGGAAGGTTAAGAGGACCGGTTAGCCGCAAGGCGAAGCTGAGAATTTAAGCCCCAGTAAACGGCGGTGGTAACTATAACCATCCTAAGGTAGCGAAATTCCTTGTCGGGTAAGTTCCGACCTGCACGAATGGAGTAACGACTTCCCCGCTGTCTCAACCATAAACTCGGCGAAATTGCAGTACGAGTAAAGATGCTCGTTACGCGCAGCAGGACGGAAAGACCCCGAGACCTTTACTATAGTTTGGTATTGGTGTTCGGAGTGGCTTGTGTAGGATAGGTGGGAGACTGTGAAGCGCCAACGCCAGTTGGTGTGGAGTCATCGTTGAAATACCACTCTGGTCACTTTGGACATCTAACTTCGGCCCGTAATCCGGGTCAGGGACAGTGCCTGATGGGTAGTTTAACTGGGGCGGTTGCCTCCTAAAGAGTAACGGAGGCGCCCAAAGGTTCCCTCAGCCTGGTTGGCAATCAGGTGTCGAGTGTAAGTGCACAAGGGAGCTTGACTGTGAGAGCGACAGCTCGAGCAGGGACGAAAGTCGGGACTAGTGATCCGGCGGCACATTGTGGAATGGCCGTCGCTCAACGGATAAAAGGTACCTCGGGGATAACAGGCTGATCTTGCCCAAGAGTCCATATCGACGGCATGGTTTGGCACCTCGATGTCGGCTCGTCGCATCCTGGGGCTGGAGTAGGTCCCAAGGGTTGGGCTGTTCGCCCATTAAAGCGGTACGCGAGCTGGGTTTAGAACGTCGTGAGACAGTTCGGTCCCTATCCGCTGCGCGCGCAGGAAATTTGAGAAGGGCTGTCCTTAGTACGAGAGGACCGGGACGGACGAACCTCTGGTGTGTCAGTTGTACTGCCAAGTGCACCGCTGATTAGCTACGTTCGGATGGGATAACCGCTGAAAGCATCTAAGCGGGAAGCTCGCTTCGAGATGAGATTTCCATGAACTTTGGTTCGAGAGGCCCCCAGCCAGACCACTGGGTTGATAGGCCGGATGTGGAAGCGAGGACTAACGACTCGTGAAGCTGACCGGTACTAATAGGCCGATAACTTACACCACCCCACACCTGGGTGAACCCGTTCTTCAAAAGGGGTTTACCACCTAAGGGTGTGGAGGTCACTGCATGCTTGCGTCCACTATGTGGTTCCCGGCCAACAACTTCCGTTGTTGCGCGGGGGACGAACACCCGCCACGGGTTTCCCCTCGGAAGCCCCGGCACGGGTGATAAATGAATGAAACGACACACGTTTCCCTGGTTTTCCCGCACCACCCCGCCTGAAAAGGCCAGGGTGTGGTGTGTGGAGGTAGAGTTACGGCGGTCACAGCGTGGGGGAAACGCCCGGTCCCATTCCGAACCCGGAAGCTAAGGCCCACAGCGCCGATGGTACTGCACTCGTGAGGGTGTGGGAGAGTAGGACGCCGCCGGACACCCATTAGGGCAGGCCCCGCACCGTTGGTGCGGGGCCTGCCCGCATTTAACACCCGTTTTGGGGGCCGGGGGCGGTGATTCCGGCACGCCCGGCCCCCTCCCGGGATTCCGGCAACACGGTCCGCAGACGCCTTGCCGCCACTCCCGGCAGCAAGCGCACGGTTGGGCGGAGAGACGGACGGGAACTGTGCGCACAAACACGCCCCGCGCAGCCCGCCGCAGCCCGGCACACCACCGGTGTTGGCGCCCTGGAGGGTGCGGCCCTGGCACTTTTGCCGCCGCCCGGCCGGCCAACACTGTGTTGAATCCCACGGAAAGACCGCGCTCCGCCATCGGCGGGGCGCGGCCTTCGTGGCTGACCAGCCACATTGCAGCGGCTTCCCTGGCTGGAGCACGGCAATCGCCGCCACCGCCACCGGGGCCGCCCGACGGACGGGAACCGTGCCGAACCCCATACAAAATTCGCGCACCGCCATTGGCGGTACGGTTTGCTGCCTGGCATGCCGTTCACTCCACGTAACTTGTCTTGACCCCGCCCCGGATCCACGGGCAGCCGTCAGGCATCTCCGGCACTGGGCCGCACTGTCGCGCTGCAGCCGCCGCAGGCTGTCCTGCCTGTCGGGTGCGCGTCGGGAGCCCGCGACACGGTCCGCACGCGCCATGCCGCCACGCCCGGCAGCAGCCGGCGCACGGTTGGGCGGAGACACGGACGGGAACTGTGCGCAGAAACACGCCCCGCGCAACCTGCCGCAGCCGGCAGCCCGGAGCAGGCAGCCCGGTGTTAGCGGCCATGGCAAACTGCCCATAGGCGGCCATGTAACTGCCCACTGGCTTGAATTCCAGGGGTCGTTGCAACACCCGAGGTCAGCTGGCTACCAGTAGATCACGTAGACGCTCGGCCGGGGTGTCCCAGTCGAGTGTTTTGCGTGGTCGGGCGTTGAGTTCCTGGGCGACGTGCTCGAGGTCCTCGGGCCCGTAGGCGAACAGGTCGGTGCCCTTGGGGAAGCACTGTCGCAGCAGCCCGTTCGTGTTCTCGTTGGATCCGCGTTGCCAGGGGCTGCCGGGGTCGCAGAAGTAGACGTCCATGTCGGTGGCAAGGCTGAAGGTCTTGTGTTTGGCCATTTCGGCGCCTTGGTCCCAGATGAGGGATCCGCGCAGGTGCGCCGGCAGGGTCCCATGGTCTTGATCAGCCCGTCGCGGACCGATTCGGCGGTGTGGTCCACCGGCAGGTGCACCAGCATCACGTAGCGCGTGGTGCGTTCCACCAGCGTTGCGATCGCCGACTGGTTGTAAGCTCCGGTCACGTAGGGTCGGGCCGGAGCGCGACACCGGAATTGCTCCCGGCTCGTTTCTCCGACCCGCCCTCCGCACCGGACGTGCGACTCTCATCGCATCCGGCGCTCCACGGATAGCCACTCAACCAACAACACTGGATGCCCACGGCGTCGGGATATTGTGTGCCCGCCACCGGTACCGTGTCACCGGTACCGTCGCGGTGTCGAACATGGTAATTCCCTCGGCCTGCGGCTGGTTCCCGGGCCTTCCTGTCAGAAAGCGCCGGTAGAGTTCCCGCCAAGTAATGCCCGGGTGCCGTTTGCGAATCCACTGGGTCACCCGATGCCAAATGAACGCATCGAGGTAGCCGAAGGTCGCCTTCGAAACCCCATGGCGGAAATAGTTGCACCAGCCCCGCACCACCTGATTGAGCCGGCGGAGCAGGACGTCCAGCGATGGATGTTCCGCTCGACGTGTCAGCGCCCGCACCTTTCCGAGAATCGTCAATAACGACTTCTTCGACGGATAGGTGTAGACACTCATCTTCCGGGTTCCTTTCTTTAGTCTTCGCTGGATGTGAAAACCAAGAAAGTCGAACCCCTCATCCACATGGCAGACCCGGGACTTTGCGACGGAAATCTTCAACCCCAACGGGGCGATAACCTCCGCAACCTCGTCCCAGAGGGCTTCCGCATGGGCTTGGGTACCGGCGACCATGATCACGAAGTCATCCGCGTAGCGGATGATCCGGTACGTGGCCCCGCCCCGTTTCCGGTGCGCTTCCCTGCGATATGGGGTGCCATGGGCATCCCATAGGTCGCAGAAATGCTTATCCAGTACCGTCAAGGCGATATTGGCCAGAAGCGGGGAAATGTTTCCTCCCTGCGGGGTCCCGGTGCTGGATTCCCTGATCTTCCCCTCGGCGGACATGATGCCTGCCTTGAGGAACCTGCCGATCAGGGTCAGAACGCGCTTGTCAGTGACGCGCTTGCGCACCTCGGCAATGACTGCCGAGTGTTTCAGCTCGTCAAAGCATGCCTGGATATCGGCCTCAAACACCCAGTGATAATGACGGGTGCCCATGGCGTGTATTTCGGCAATCGCATCCTGAGCCCGTCGTCCGGGGGGAAACCGTAACTGACCGGTTTGAAGTCCGCCTCGAAGATCGGTTCCATCACCAATGCCAAGGATGCCTGAACCACCCGGTCCCTCGCGGTGGGAATGCCGAGCCGCCGAAGCTTCGTGCTTCCCGGTTTGGGGATCAAGCGTTCCCTCACCGGCAACGGAAGAAAGGCCCGGGACTTCAACAGCTCCCTGACCTCATCCAAAAACTCCACGGTTTCGGCACCAGCACCGATCAGGGCCGGAATGCGCCGGTCAACACCGGCCGTTCGGGCACCCTTGTTTCCTTTGACCCGGCCCCACGCAACGGTGAGGAAATCCCGGTCGTAGACGAGGTTGAACACATCGTCGAACAGACGGTCAGGGTCACTGACCGCCCAGTGGTGCAGTTTCGTCTGCATCGCACGTACCCGCACGGTCGCCTCATCGAGGTCAGCCCAACGCGGTTCATCGGTATTCACCAATGCCTCGCGTTCCTTGCAGTAACTACTGCGTCATATCCGCTGGGGCCCTTCGCCATGTACGAGGCTTTCCCCCGCTCGGACTACTACGGCCCCTCCGCCCCATCGCGCGCCGATCGACGGACAACACGCCCACCCGAAACCGTGACCCTGGATGGGCCTACGATCACGGGAGATGCACGATGGTTCCCACGTTCACTGTTTACCGAGTGGCAGGTTAGGCGCCCAGCTATGCCCCTGCGATATCGCCACGGCTACGCCGCAGGCCTTCACCGTGGCCTCGGATGCCAGCGATCTTAACCGACATCCAAGTTCCCGTCCCGTAATGAGGGGGCGGTGCGCATCGCAGGCCAGCCCATATCCACCGAATTTGAGCTGGCGGGAGACTTGAGAAGCTTTTAGCACTGGTTCCTCTCGTACACCTTCCTGCCTTGCTTGCCGGACCCGACCCATTCGGTAGTACTGGACCGTCCCGGCGTTGTCGGGGCTGCTCTCCACCCTTCCCGGTGTTTCCTCGGGTCAGGCTGCCCCCAGCTTCTTCATGCTGCTGCGACAGCACAAAGGCGAAGGTCTTCCACCTCCGCTCGGTAAAACAGCGCCTCGTGGCGCACCAGATCCCCTTCCCAATGGCCCGGGACGGCGCGGTCTTGGACCTCGGGCGGGGCGTTCGGAAATGTTGACCATCGGGTCCCGGAAACGATGGGTGCGTTCTTCGGGATTCCTGTGCTGCTTGCGGCGGGTCCGCCCGGTGCGCAGGGCCTCCTTGACCTCGCGTTTGAGTCCGCCGCCGGCCTGCAGGTAGAGGGCCTGGTAGATCGTTTCGTGGCTCACGCGCATCTGCCCGTCCTCGGGAAAGTCCTTGATCAGCAGCTTCGAAATCTGTTGCGGGGACCAGCGTGTGAGGAGCCTGGTTTTTACGTAGTCGTGCAGTTCCCCGGGTTCTGCCAGCTTACTGTCCTTGGGGCGTGCCCGGGCCGCCGTGGCGGTGCGGTGGGCGCCGTAGGGCCGGTAGCCGAGCACCGGGTGGCTGTTGCGTTTGATCTCGCGGCTGATGGTGCCCACGGAGCGGCCCAACGCCCTGCCGATCGCCTGCATCGAGGATCCCCGGGAGCGCAAGTCCGCGATCCTCTCCCGTTCGGGCAGGGACAGGTAGCGGGCGCTGACGGACTGCTCCAGGGCCTCCAAAGCCACCGGAGCGGATACTGGCTCCGCCGTCGCTGGGGCTGGCGGCTCCGGCGCCGCTGCAGGGGCCGAAGGTTCCGCAAACGATACTGTCACTTCCTGTTTATACGGCAGATCCACAGTATGGCCCTCGGCAGCCGCCGTGTCCTTGGCAGCCTGTTGCCGGTCCCAGTTGTAGGAGCTCTGTTTGCTGGCACCAACGGCGAGGGCGGCGTCCCTCCGGCCGGCTCCTTCTTGGCGCAAGCGCAGGTAGTGAAGCTGTTTCTCCGATGGGCGCCGCAGACATTTGGAGGCCATGCCGGCATCGATCGCCCAGTTGGAGCAGGTGGAGCGGTTCAGGCCCAGCTGCTTCGCTGCCGCACTGACGCTGCCGATTTCGCGCAGCACGCTGAGGAACTCCTCAACCACCGCAGGTGGGTGGCGTTGCGCGGGATCGGTCTTCACGGTTCTCGTGGCCCGTGGTTTTCTCCCGGCAGGATTGACCCTGCCGGCCCAGGTGTGCGCGGTGCTGATGTTCAGCCCCAGTTCCCTGGCTGTCGCCACGATGCTGCCGGTCCGGTCAAGGACGGCATGGAACTGTTCCTTCTCGGCCGGGGTGTACTGGCGTTGACGCCTGATCCGGACAGCGTTCGCCCACTTCTGGCACGTGCTCCGGTTAATGCCGAGTTCCTGAGCCGCCTCGGCGACAGTTCCCAGGCGCTCCACGGCGGAAAGGAAATCCTGTCTTTGCGCACGGGTATAGGACTGCTGGGGACGCTTCCCCGGCGCCCCGGCCATAGACGCCGGTTCCTTCGTCGACGGAGACTTTTTCCTTAAGGAAGAACTATTTTTTGATGGTGATTCCATGGGTGTTGCAACTCCCGGATTTTCGGGGATGTTGCGACGATCGCTAGAACTCGCCTGGGCGGGCAGAAGAAGTGGCCGCTGGTGGGCAGAAGCTCATGGCCCTTGACAGCCCGGCACCGCGCCGGAGTTGGCGCCCTGGAGGGTGCGGCCCCGGCACTCTTGCCGCCGCCCAGCCGGCCACATTGTGTCGAATCCCACGGAAAGACCGCGCTCCGCCATCGGCAGGACGCGGTCTTCGTGGTTAACCGGCTCTTCCGACAACGTATCCGGCCACCACCAGCCCCTGCTGGGCCCGTTGCCGCTCCGGACGTACCGCTTGCGCAATGGCCGACTGAAACAGTGCGGAGCGAAAATTGTCAAGCTGTGTGGAGTCGCTTGGTTGGTTGTTTGGTGGTTTTTGTGTCGGGGAGGTTGGGGAGGTTGATGCCGACGTGTCCGGCTGGGGCTGGGGTGGTGGGTCGCTGGCGGAATCGTTCGGGGTGTTTCCCGTAGTAGTCCTGGAGCGCGTGGTCGCGTGTTTTCCAGACATCTTTCCAGGTCCCGTTGTGCACTTGTGAAGGGGAGAAGAGTGCAATGCCTGAGTGCTTGTGTTTGGTGTTGTACCAGGGCACGTAGTCGGCGAGGTAGGCCCTGGCGGTCTCGACTTCGGTGAAGACGCGCGGATAGCCCGGCCTGTACTTCATCGTCCGGAACCCCGACTCGCTGAAGGGGTTGTCATTGGAGACATAGGGCCGGTTGTGGGATAGCTCCACGCCGTGGGTGGTGAGGGCATCGCGGAGCAGGTTTGATCGCATGGCAGGCCCCGAATCGGCGTGGACGATCTGCGGTGCGCCGTGACGGTCGATGGCGGCTTCGAACATCTCCACGGCGAGGTGGTCGGCTTCTCGTTCCTCGACCCGCCAGGCAACCATCTCACGGGAGTAGATATCAAGGACCGAGTCGGCCTTGAACGCCTTTCCCCGCCAGGGCGAGTAGAGATCGGTGATGTCCCACGAGCAGACCTGGCCCGGGCCGGTGGCCTTCACGACCGGCTTCTCCCGCGGGCGGCGTTTGTTCTCGGCCTTGGTGGGGATGGTGGGCCGGAGCATCTGGTCCTCGATCTCCGTCGCGATACGCCACCACGTGCGGCGGGAAGCGAGCATCACCCCGGCGTCCCAGGCCACCGCGAAGGAGTGGTCAACGGAGACCTGGCCGGCCCAGCCTTCCATGATGCACCCGCTGATCCGGTCACGATCCGCGGTGCTGATGCGACACTGGTAGGCGCGCTCGGACTGCCGGAGCGGGTCCTGGACCCGCTCGCGGGGATTCTGCCGGTAATGCCACGTCGAACGCGACACGCCGGCCAGTTCGAGGGCTTGCCGCTGCGAGCCCGTGAGCTTCGTCAGAGACCGCACAAGACGGTTCTCTGCGTCTATGAACTTTTCGGATCGTTCGCCTGTTTCGTCTCGGGCTCTGGCACGCTCAACTCGTGCAAGAGCCCGATAGCTTTTCCCAGGGCCTCATTCGTGCCCTCCAGCTCGGCAATACGCTTCTCGAGCTTCGAGATATCGGATTGGTGCTCGGCGATCTCCCTGGCACGCATCTTCTCAAACGCGGACCTCTCGCCATTCTTGCGTGTCATGCCCCCATCGTCCCTTGGAACAAGGGTCCGGTCGAGGTCGCCCTCGAACACCATCGTGCGCCACTGCCGAAACGTCCACACCGTCAGTGACTTCGAATCAAGCCACGCCTTCCTCTTTCCATGCGGCTGAAGATAATACTCATGCACGAACCCACGAATCTCATCACGGGTATATCCCTGCGTAATACCTGACATGGCTGGCTCCTTCAATCAACAAGAAAAGAATGACTCACAACCAGCCTGACGTAGAGGGCAGGAGCTGCTCCTGCGCAGCGTCCGGCCCAGGGACTGCGCAGCCCGGTGCGCAGACATGGGGTGCGGGCTAAGCCCACCCGGGCCGTGGGCCGAGGGGATGGGCCCGGCACCGCGCGGCCCGGCACTCCGGCCGCCACGGGCCGGCACTGTGCCGAATTCCACGGAAAGACCGCGCACCGCCATCGGCGGTGCGCGGTCTTCGTGGCTGACCGGCCACATTGCAGCGGCTACCCGAGCTGGAGCACGGCAATCCCCGCCACCGCCACCACCGACAGGGCCGCCCGGCGGACGCTGAACCGCTCCCGAAAGAACAACACGCCCAGAACCCCGGCCAACAGCACGCTGCACTCCCGCAACGCCGACACCAACACTAAGGGGAAGGAGACCGACCAGGAAGGGTCTCGGGGCGCAGGCGGTCCGAGGAGCGGAAACCTCGAACCTCCCTGATCTGGCTCTCCGAAGCAGAGAGCCCCAACCTAGACAAGTCGTTGGTCATTGCCCGATTGCAGCCGGTCGCGCATGTGGTGCCGCCGCCGTTGGCCCCATTGCAACGCGGCCATATTGACCAGCAGAGGCAAATGGATACTTTGGCGGCGGACAGTACGGGGAACGGTGCCCGAACCATCGTTGCCACTCGCGAAAATGCTTCCGCGGGCATTGTGCTCAGGTTTCTTCGGACTCCCCTGAGGAAGCTGGCGGATCGTTCGCCGCTCGAGCAGGGGATCCAGAGTGGTCCGCCGTGCCAGCCAGCAGGGCGCTTCCTGGATGCGGTTCATCGGTGGAAAGGAGTGCAGCCGCCGCATGGCTCCCAGAGTTCAGCGGAGCCATGCGGCTTCTCTAGTCTTGGTGCAGCTGTACCAGGTTGCCAAAGCTATCGTCGAACACCGCGGACACTGCTCCTGTTGGATCCGGCGCCGGGCTTGCCGTAAAGACGACACCGGCGGCGTTGAGCCGCTCATACTCTCCCTGCACGTCCGAAACGCCGAAGACAATGCAGGGAATCCCCTGGCTGTGGAGGCCCTCACGGTAGGCGGAGGCAATCGGATTGTCACTTGGCTCCAGCAACAGGCCAGTTCCTTCGCCGGCCGTCGGGGATTTGACGATGAAGAGGTTGTACTCAGGCATGGCCATGAGGGTTTCGAAGCCGAGTGTCTCGGTATAGAAAGCATGGGCGGAGGCGGGCTCGGTGACATGGATACTGCACATCTTGATTCTCATCTGGCTACGGTAGCCAATGGGCCCCGTCTGGTCGAGCCTCTCGCGGATGAGGCTGTGCATTGGTGGCCGCCGGTGCCTTGTGGGCCGGCCGTTCCCGGCCGGGCGCCCGCCCGGTGCGCCCCGGATTTGCGCGGGGCCGCAAAGGCGTGTAATGTATTTCGAGTTGCCCCGGACGCCGGGGAAACGAAAAACCCCCCTTGCGACCGTCCGGTGGAATATCCGGCGGTCCGCCGCGCCCGGAGTTTTCAACCGATGGATCATTGGTTGGTTTGCTTGCCGGGGGCGGATCGGGTAGGGTTGGAAAGTTGCTCCGGCACTGATCGCCGCGGAAACCACCGGTTTCCTGCAGGTGCGTGTTGGCCGGAAGCTCCTGTTGTTTGAGAACTCAATAGTGTGCCAAGTTTTATTGATACCAATGAATCATTGATTGGTTGAACGGGCCCGTCCATCCCACCCCCGTGGTGGTGGCGGCCCGAACAGCCGGTTTCAAATTTAGTGCACCGTGTGTCCGCCCTTTTCCGGCGGTCCGGGGTGTGTCTGTAAAAACATTTATGGAGAGTTTGATCCTGGCTCAGGATGAACGCTGGCGGCGTGCTTAACACATGCAAGTCGAACGATGGCCCCCCGCTTGCGGGGGTGATTAGTGGCGAACGGGTGAGTAACACGTGAGTAACCTGCCCTTAACTCTGGGATAAGCCTGGGAAACCGGGTCTAATACCGGATATTTACCCTCCTCCGCATGGCGGGGGGTGGAAAGCCTTGTGCGGTTTTGGATGGACTCGCGGCCTATCAGCTTGTTGGTGGGGTAATGGCCCACCAAGGCGACGACGGGTAGCCGGCCTGAGAGGGTGACCGGCCACACTGGGACTGAGACACGGCCCAGACTCCTACGGGAGGCAGCAGTGGGGAATATTGCACAATGGGCGAAAGCCTGATGCAGCGACGCCGCGTGAGGGATGACGGCCTTCGGGTTGTAAACCTCTTTCAGTAGGGAAGAAGCGAAAGTGACGGTACCTGCAGAAGAAGCGCCGGCTAACTACGTGCCAGCAGCCGCGGTAATACGTAGGGCGCAAGCGTTATCCGGAATTATTGGGCGTAAAGAGCTCGTAGGCGGTTTGTCGCGTCTGCCGTGAAAGTCCGGGGCTCAACCCCGGATCTGCGGTGGGTACGGGCAGACTAGAGTGATGTAGGGGAGACTGGAATTCCTGGTGTAGCGGTGAAATGCGCAGATATCAGGAGGAACACCGATGGCGAAGGCAGGTCTCTGGGCATTAACTGACGCTGAGGAGCGAAAGCATGGGGAGCGAACAGGATTAGATACCCTGGTAGTCCATGCCGTAAACGTTGGGCACTAGGTGTGGGGGACATTCCACGTTTTCCGCGCCGTAGCTAACGCATTAAGTGCCCCGCCTGGGGAGTACGGCCGCAAGGCTAAAACTCAAAGGAATTGACGGGGGCCCGCACAAGCGGCGGAGCATGCGGATTAATTCGATGCAACGCGAAGAACCTTACCAAGGCTTGACATGAACCGGAAACGCCTGGAAACAGGCGCCCCGCTTGCGGTCGGTTTACAGGTGGTGCATGGTTGTCGTCAGCTCGTGTCGTGAGATGTTGGGTTAAGTCCCGCAACGAGCGCAACCCTCGTTCCATGTTGCCAGCGGGTTATGCCGGGGACTCATGGGAGACTGCCGGGGTCAACTCGGAGGAAGGTGGGGACGACGTCAAATCATCATGCCCCTTATGTCTTGGGCTTCACGCATGCTACAATGGCCGGTACAAAGGGTTGCGATACTGTGAGGTGGAGCTAATCCCAAAAAGCCGGTCTCAGTTCGGATTGGGGTCTGCAACTCGACCCCATGAAGTCGGAGTCGCTAGTAATCGCAGATCAGCAACGCTGCGGTGAATACGTTCCCGGGCCTTGTACACACCGCCCGTCAAGTCACGAAAGTTGGTAACACCCGAAGCCGGTGGCCTAACCCCTTGTGGGAGGGAGCTGTCGAAGGTGGGACCGGCGATTGGGACTAAGTCGTAACAAGGTAGCCGTACCGGAAGGTGCGGCTGGATCACCTCCTTTCTAAGGAGCACCAAGCACGCGACGGTGCACCACCGCATGGTGTCCTGTCGCTGTGAGGAAGCAAAGCCCATTGCGAGAACGATTGTTTCTCGGTGGGTGCTCACGGGTGGAATTTCAATGGAACAGACCCCTGGCGGGTTTGGCCGGTTTTCCAAGTACGGATGTCCGCACGCTTGCGTGGGGTGTCCTGGAACGGAGCGTGACCGGCCTTCTTCGTGGGGGGATCGTTTGGCACACTGTTGGGTCCTGAGGCAACAGGAACCGTTGGTGCTTAGGCATCACCGGTTGGCTGGTTGGCTTGGTTTCCCGCACACGACCCCGTCCCCGGGGTCCGCCGGCACGCCCGAAAGGGTGGTGTTGGTTCCGGGGTGTGGTGTGTGACGGGGTTGTTGGTTGAGAACTACATAGTGGACGCGAGCATCTTATAAAGGAAGCAATTTCTTATGAGTTGATGAACCTGGATCTGGCACGCCCTTGGGTGTGTCTGTTTTCATGGTTCTCTCGAAATATTATATTGAATTCTGTGATCTAGTGGTCAAGTTTTTAAGGGCACACGGTGGATGCCTTGGCATTAGGAGCCGATGAAGGACGTAGGAATCTGCGATAAGCCTCGGGGAGTTGATAACCGAACGGTGATCCGAGGATGTCCGAATGGGGAAACCCCGCCACGCGCCGCAAGGTGACGTGGTGACCCATGCCTGAACACATAGGGCATGTGGAGGGAACGTGGGGAAGTGAAACATCTCAGTACCCACAGGAAGAGAAAACAACAGTGATTCCGTCAGTAGTGGCGAGCGAACGCGGACGAGGCTAAACCGGTCCATGTGTGATAGCCGGCGGGCGTTGCATGGTCGGGGTTGTGGGACTTTCCATTCCAGTTCTGCCGGACTGGTGAGGTGAGAGTGTAGGCATAGGTGAACGGTCTTGAAAGGCCGACCGGAGAGGGTGCGAGTCCCGTAACCGAAATGCTTGTTACACCGCCTGGGAAGCATCCCAAGTAGCACGGGGCCCGAGAAATCCCGTGCGAATCTGTCAGGACCACCTGATAAGCCTAAATACTACCTAATGACCGATAGCGGACAAGTACCGTGAGGGAAAGGTGAAAAGTACCCCGGGAGGGGAGTGAAATAGTACCTGAAACCGTGTGCTTACAAACCGTCAGAGCAGGCTTGGTTCCTGTGATGGCGTGCCTTTTGAAGAATGAGCCTGCGAGTTAGTGTTACGTCGCGAGGTTAACCCGTGTGGGGAAGCCGTAGCGAAAGCGAGTCTGAATAGGGCGAGTGAGTGGCGTGATCTAGACCCGAAGCGAAGTGATCTACCCATGGCCAGGTTGAAGCGACGGTAAGACGTCGTGGAGGACCGAACCCACTTCAGTTGAAAATGGAGGGGATGAGCTGTGGGTAGGGGTGAAAGGCCAATCAAACTTCGTGATAGCTGGTTCTCCCCGAAATGCATTTAGGTGCAGCGTTGCGTGTTTCTTGCCGGAGGTAGAGCTACTGGATGGCCGATGGGCCCTACAAGGTTACTGACGTCAGCCAAACTCCGAATGCCGGCAAGTGAGAGCGCAGCAGTGAGACTGTGGGGGATAAGCTTCATAGTCGAGAGGGAAACAGCCCAGACCACCAACTAAGGCCCCTAAGCGTGTGCTAAGTGGGAAAGGATGTGGGATTGCGAAGACAACCAGGAGGTTGGCTTAGAAGCAGCCATCCTTAAAAGAGTGCGTAATAGCTCACTGGTCAAGTGATTCCGCGCCGACAATGTAGCGGGGCTCAAGTACACCGCCGAAGTTGTGGATTTCCGGTACCAGGCAAGCCTTCGTGGTTCAGCCGCCGGGAGTGGTAGGGGAGCGTCGTGTGGGCAGTGAAGTCGCGGTGTAAACCAGCGGTGGAGCCCACACGAGTGAGAATGCAGGCATGAGTAGCGAAAGACGGGTGAGAAACCCGTCCGCCGAATGATCAAGGGTTCCAGGGTCAAGCTAATCTGCCCTGGGTAAGTCGGGACCTAAGGCGAGGCCGACAGGCGTAGTCGATGGACAACGGGTTGATATTCCCGTACCGGCGAAAAACCGCCCATGCCAAGCGGGGGACACTCACCGCCCGAAGCCTGCCCGGACACCCTTGTGGTGGAAGGGTTTTGGTGGAGCGCGGGAGAAGATCCCGGGAGGCAAGCGTATTAACAGGTGTGACGCAGGAAGGTAGCCGAGCCGGGCGATGGTTGTCCCGGTCTAAGGATGTAGGGCGGGCCGTAGGCAAATCCGCGGCCCTTTAAATGCCTGAGATCTGATGGGACCCCCGTCAAGGGGGATTCGGTGATCCTATGCTGCCTAGAAAAGCATCGGCGCGAGGTTTTAGCCGCCCGTACCCCAAACCGACACAGGTGATCAGGTAGAGAATACTAAGGCGATCGAGAGAATTATGGTTAAGGAACTCGGCAAAATGCCCCCGTAACTTCGGGAGAAGGGGGCCCCAACCTTGAACCACCCGCGCGGTGGGGAGGGGATCGGGGCCGCAGAGACCAGGGGGAAGCGAGTTTACTAAAAACACAGGTCCGTGCGAAGTCGCAAGACGATGTATACGGACTGACTCCTGCCCGGTGCTGGAAGGTTAAGAGGACCGGTTAGCCGCAAGGCGAAGCTGAGAATTTAAGCCCCAGTAAACGGCGGTGGTAACTATAACCATCCTAAGGTAGCGAAATTCCTTGTCGGGTAAGTTCCGACCTGCACGAATGGAGTAACGACTTCCCCGCTGTCTCAACCATAAACTCGGCGAAATTGCAGTACGAGTAAAGATGCTCGTTACGCGCAGCAGGACGGAAAGACCCCGAGACCTTTACTATAGTTTGGTATTGGTGTTCGGAGTGGCTTGTGTAGGATAGGTGGGAGACTGTGAAGCGCCAACGCCAGTTGGTGTGGAGTCATCGTTGAAATACCACTCTGGTCACTTTGGACATCTAACTTCGGCCCGTAATCCGGGTCAGGGACAGTGCCTGATGGGTAGTTTAACTGGGGCGGTTGCCTCCTAAAGAGTAACGGAGGCGCCCAAAGGTTCCCTCAGCCTGGTTGGCAATCAGGTGTCGAGTGTAAGTGCACAAGGGAGCTTGACTGTGAGAGCGACAGCTCGAGCAGGGACGAAAGTCGGGACTAGTGATCCGGCGGCACATTGTGGAATGGCCGTCGCTCAACGGATAAAAGGTACCTCGGGGATAACAGGCTGATCTTGCCCAAGAGTCCATATCGACGGCATGGTTTGGCACCTCGATGTCGGCTCGTCGCATCCTGGGGCTGGAGTAGGTCCCAAGGGTTGGGCTGTTCGCCCATTAAAGCGGTACGCGAGCTGGGTTTAGAACGTCGTGAGACAGTTCGGTCCCTATCCGCTGCGCGCGCAGGAAATTTGAGAAGGGCTGTCCTTAGTACGAGAGGACCGGGACGGACGAACCTCTGGTGTGTCAGTTGTACTGCCAAGTGCACCGCTGATTAGCTACGTTCGGATGGGATAACCGCTGAAAGCATCTAAGCGGGAAGCTCGCTTCGAGATGAGATTTCCATGAACTTTGGTTCGAGAGGCCCCCAGCCAGACCACTGGGTTGATAGGCCGGATGTGGAAGCGAGGACTAACGACTCGTGAAGCTGACCGGTACTAATAGGCCGATAACTTACACCACCCCACACCTGGGTGAACCCGTTCTTCAAAAGGGGTTTACCACCTAAGGGTGTGGAGGTCACTGCATGCTTGCGTCCACTATGTGGTTCCCGGCCAACAACTTCCGTTGTTGCGCGGGGGACGAACACCCGCCACGGGTTTCCCCTCGGAAGCCCCGGCACGGGTGATAAATGAATGAAACGACACACGTTTCCCTGGTTTTCCCGCACCACCCCGCCTGAAAAGGCCAGGGTGTGGTGTGTGGAGGTAGAGTTACGGCGGTCACAGCGTGGGGGAAACGCCCGGTCCCATTCCGAACCCGGAAGCTAAGGCCCACAGCGCCGATGGTACTGCACTCGTGAGGGTGTGGGAGAGTAGGACGCCGCCGGACACCCATTAGGGCAGGCCCCGCACCGTTGGTGCGGGGCCTGCCCGCATTTAACACCCGTTTTGGGGGCGGGGGCGCGGCGCACGGTGCGTGGCCCGGATCCCCGGGACCGGCCGCACGGGCCGGGGGCGCGGCGCCGAACCCCACGGAAAGGCCGCGCCCCGCCACGCCCGGCAGCAGCCGGAGCATGGTCGGGCCGCCCGGCGGGCGGTGGCTGTGCGCAGAAACACGCCCCGTGCAGCCGGTTCACAGCCGGCAGCCTCAGGACTCCGGTCATGGTCGGGTGACGGGTTTGCGGGTTTGTTGATTTTTCGGGGTTCTTGGTCGGTGAAGGGCTGTTAATTCCCTACCGATATTCGATATAATAGATTCAAGAATCCGTATCGATTGGAAGGGTGGAATGATGGGTGTCGTGACTACCCAGCCTCCCCTTCCCGTGGCGATGGTCCTGGATGCCGCGCCCCTGGGATTGGCTGGTTCCCTGGAACGCGATGGTGCCGGCGGCGGTGCCGTTTACCTCCACGGCCAGGTGGTGTTTTCCTGGGATGCCGGCGATGAGGCCGCACGCCGGTGGGCGGCGGTGAAGCTGGCGCAGATGAAGGCCGCTCCGGTGGGTGAGGTCGCCGCCGCTTTCGAGGTCACTCCCGGAATGGTGTGGCTGTGGGGACAATTGCTGGCCGCCGGCGGCATCGTGTCCCTCGTTCCGGAAAAGAAAGGCCCCAAAAAGGCATCCCGGCTCAGCGGCGACGTCATCGCCCGCATCGTGGAACTGCGCGGCACCGGCCTGTCCCAGCAGGCCGTCGGCGATGCGGTCGGCGTCTCCGAGTTCAGTGTCCGCCGGGCCCTGAAACTCGCCGCCGGGCAGGGGGCCGAAGCCGCGCAAACACCCACTGGGGAACCGGAACCGGCACCGGCGCCCGTTGCCGCGGAACTGCCGGTCCTGCCGGCACCGGTGGCCCGTTCCGTGGAGCGTGCCGCCGCGGGCGTGCCCGGGTGCGCTGCCCCGGTGTTTGCCCCGGCGGCCCGCATCCCGCATGCCGGGTTGTTCCTGGCCTTCCCGGCCCTGGAACGCTCCGGCCTGCTCGCCTGTGCACGGGAAACACTGGGGGCCTTGCCGAACGGTTTCTACGGGCTGGACACCATCCTCATCGACGCGGTGCTCCGTGCCCTGGCCGGGCAGGCCCGCGCCGAGGGCGCGACCCGCTTCACCCCCCAGGATTTGGGCCGGATCCTCGGATTGGACCGCGCCCCGGAAGTAAAGACCATCCGCCGCAAAATCGGCCGGCTCGCCGAAACAGGCAAAGCCGCCGAACTGATTGCCGCCCTGGCCGCCCACCACCTGCACGCGGCCGGCCCCGGCGGGGAGAACCTCGCCGCCGTGTTGTATGTTGATGGGCATGTGCGCGCCTACCAGGGCACGAAAAAGATCGGCAAGCTCTACTCGACCCGGTTGAAGTTCCCGGTCCCGGCGACCGAGGAAACCTGGGTCAGTGACGCCCACGGCTCCCCGGTCTTGTTGGTTATGGCCGACCCCGGCGCCTCCCTGGCCAGCGAGCTGCGCCGCATCCTCCCCGAACTGCGCACCATCATTGGCGATTCCCGCCGGGTGCTCGTGGGCTTTGACCGCGGCGGCTGGTCCCCGGCCCTCTTCGCGCACATGGCTGCCCAGGGTTTTGACGTGCTGACCTGGCGGAAAGGCAAAACAGAAGACATCGACGCGTCCCTGTTCACCGAGGTGTCCCACACGGACGGGCACGGTGAAACCCGGTCCTGGCCGGTCGCTGACACGCTCGTGGACCTGCCCCTGGCCGGCAGCAAAACCACCGGGGAAGTCTTCCAAACCCGCCAGATCACCCGCACCGTTCCAACGGCCGGCGGCGCCACCCGGCAGATCCACATCCTCACCACCGATCACGACCTGCCGGCCGGGGAGGCGGTCTACCGGATGGGGGCCAGGTGGCGGCAGGATGAACCGCACTGGGTTTTGTAGAGACTCGGTTTATGCAGTCTGCGATGACAGAATACACGCTTTTTGATGGTTGGTTTCATATTCCATTGGCGGGATGTCGCCGATCCCGGTATGCAACCGTTCGGAGTTGTACCAGGTGACCCAGCGCGCCGTTTCGGTCTCGACCTGCTGGCATGATTTCCATGTCGTGCGCCTGTTCCGGTCGATCAGCTCGGTCTTGTACAGACCGATTGTTGACTCCATCAGGGCGTTGTCGTACGCGTCACCCACGGTGCCGATGGAGCCTGCCATCCCGGCGGCGGCGAGCTGGTCCGTGAGCATCACGGAGGTGTACTGGCTGCCGGCATCCGAGTGGTGGATGAGCCCCTCCGGGGTGAACCCCGTCAGCGTCCTCCTGCGCACCGAGAGCGCCTGCGCCAGGGCGTCGGTGACCAAGACCGTCTCCTTGGACGTGGAGACCTTCCAGCCCAGGATCCGCCGCGATGCGGCATCCGTGACGAACGACACATAACAGAACCCTGCGTAGGTCCATACGTACGTGAAATCGGCGACCCAGATCCGGTCCGGGACGCCTGTGTCCCAGCGGCGGTTGACCCGGTCCGGGAACCGGGCCGCCGTGTCGTCCCGGCGCGTGGTGAACGTCTTGCGCCCGCCGCGCAACACCCCGTACAACCCGGCACGGCGCATGAGCCGGGCGACCTGGTCGCGGCCGACACGGTGGCCGTCACGGAGGAGTTTCTTCCACATTTTATGCACTCCATACACTGAGAAATTGGCGGCATGAATGGTCTGGATGACGTCGGTCATCAACTGGTCCGAGACCGCCCGTTTGGACGGGCCGCGGCGGGTCGCCGCGTAGTAGGTCGAGGGGGCAATTTTGCAGCCGTGCTCGGTGAGCACGGTGCAGATTGGTTCGACGCCCCATCGCAGGCCTTTGGTGTCTTTACGCCCCTTGTGGGCCGCAATGAAGGCAACTATCTGGTGTGTGGCCGGTCGATCTCGGCCGCGAAGAAAGCCGAGGCCGCCTTCAAAATGGAATTGGCCCGGCGCAGTTCGGCGTTCTCCCGGCGCAGCTTCTTGACCTCTTCGCTTTCGGCGATTGTTGACCCGGCCCGGGTGCCGTTTTCGATCTCATGCTGGGCAATCCAGGGCCTCATGGACTGCTCGCTGATCCCCACCAACCCACTGACATGCCGCCTCGAAGCAGCCCCTGACTCGGCAGGCATTTCGCCCCGTCGCTCCAGGTACAGGCGCACCACACGGGCCTTGGTTTCCTCGTCAAACTTCTTGCCACTGGCCATGACTCTATTCTCCCTGTGAGGTTGGAGTCTCCACCAAACCCAGTGCGGTTCACAGCAGCCTGAGCTGCCGCTCCTTCCGGCCCCTGTGTCCCGCACGGCGGAGCGTGCCGCCGCCGGCTTGCTTGAGGGCGCATCCCCGGCGTTTTCCCCGGCCGCCCATGTTCGGCATGCCGGCTTGTTTCTGGCGTTCCCGGCATTGGAAAGCACCGGGCTGCTCTCCTGCGCGAAGGAGGTGTACGGGGCGTTGCCGAAGGGTTTCTACGGGCTCGATACCGTCCTGATCGATGGTGTGCTGAGGGCGTTGGCCGGGGAGGCCCGGGCCGAGGGCGCGACCCGCTTCGACCCCGTGGAGCTTGGGCGGGTGTTGGGGTTGGATCGTGCCCCGGAAGTGAAAACCATCCGCCGGCGGATCAGCCAGCTCGCCGAGACGGGCAAGGCCCCGGAACTGATCGCAGCCCTGGCAGCCCACCACCTGGCCGGCACCGGTCCGGGCGGTGAGGACCTGGCCGCGGTCCTCTACGTTGACGGGCATGTGCGCGCCTACCAGGGCACGAAGAAGATCGGGAAAATCTACTCCACCCGGCTCAAGTTCCCGGTCCCGGCGACCGAGGAAACCTGGGTCACCGACGCCCACGGTTCCCCCGTCTTCGTCGTCATGGCACAGCCCGGTGCGTCCCTGGCCGCTGAACTCCGCGACCTCCTGCTCGAACTCCGCACCGCCGTGGGCGACGGGCGGCGGGTGCTGGCCGGCTTTGACCGGGGCGGCTGGTCCCCGGCCTTGTTCAAACACATGGATGCGGCTGGTTTTGATGTGCTGACCTGGCGCAAAGGCACCATCAAAGACATCGAAGAGAAGCTGTTCACCGAGGTGTCCCACACCGACGAGCATGGGCAGGAGAAGAACTGGTCGGTGGCTGACACGCTCGTTGACCTGCCCCTGGCCACGACCAAAAGCAGCGGGGAGGTCTTTGGGATGCGCCAGATCAGCCGGATCGTGCCCGCCGCCGGCGGCGGCACGAGGCAAATCCACATCCTCACCACCGACCACGACCTGCCGTCCGGGGAGGTCGTGTATCTGATGGGGAACCGGTGGCGGCAGGAGAACCAGTTCCGTTACGCCCGCATACACTTCGAGCTGGACTCCCACGACTCCTACACCAGCACCGAGGACAACGAAGACCGGACGGTGCCGAACCCGGCCAAGGCCAAGGCGTACCAGAAAGTCGTGACCGCCCGGAATGCCCATACCGAGGCCGCCGCCATCGCCGACATCAACCTGATGGCACTGAAAACCCCGGCAGAAGGCTCCAAGGAACTGGCCGTCACGATCACCAGTGCCATGCACAACCGCGCCATGGCACCGCTCTGGGAAGCGGAGAACGCGCTGATCGCAGCCGAGAAGGCCCACAAGAAGATTCCGGCGAAGCTCCGCCTCGGGGAGCTGAACCCGGGCCAGCAAGTACTCGACACCGAGACGAAACTGATCCACACCGGCATCCGGATGGCCGCCTACAACACCGCAATGACCATCGCCAGGGAGATCCGCACCAACACCGGCTACCGGCGCGCCACCCAGGAAGCCCACGCCCTCATGCGCCAAATGTTCAACCAGACGGGAGACATCGACACCACCGAGCCCGGCCACCTCACCATCAGACTGGACCCGCTGCCGACCACAGCCAAAACCGCGGCCGCCGCCGAACTCTGCGCCCACCTCACCAGCACCAAAACCAGCTACCCCGGCACCAACCTCACCCTCAAATACGCCATCAAAACAAAGCCCCAGGGCTCCGGTCATGGTCTGGTGGCGGGTTTGGAAGTTCGTTGACTTTCGGGGGTTTTGAGCGGCTTGGGGGATGTTAATTTTACCTGTTTTGCGATAAAACAGAGTTAGTATTTTATCGTCTATCGAGGGGTGAAATGATGGTTTTCATGACTGCTCAACGTCCCCTGCCGGTGGCGATGGATCCTGTTGCCGTGCCGGTGGGCTTGGCGGTGTCCTTGGTGGAGAACGACCGGGGCGGGGAAGTCTATATCCGCGGGCAGCTCTGTGACGTGTGGGATGCCGAAGATGCTGCGGCACGCCGGTGGGCGGCAGTGAAATTGGTGCGTCTGGGCGCGGCCTCGCAGGCGCAGATCGCGGCAGCTTTCGGAGTTTCCTCGGTGGCGGTGTGGAAATGGGTCCAGCTGGCAGCCACCGGTGGTGTTACCGCCCTGGTGGCGGAGAAGAAAGGCCCCAAGCGCCCCTCCCAGCTGGTCACTGCCACGATCGAGCGCATCGTGGCCCTACGCGCACAAAACCAGTCACTGCGGACCATCGGCGAGACGGTGGGAGTCTCCGAGTTCAGTGTCCGCCGCGCCCTGAAACTCGTTGCCGGGCAGGGCGCCAACGCCGCGGAAACACCCGCCGCCGGTGAACCTGAAACCCAGGAACCAACACCAGCACAGCAGCCTGAACTGCCGCTCCGGCCGGCCCCGGCACCCCGCGCTGCGGAGCGTGCCGCCGCCGGCTTGCCCGGGTGCGCGGTCCCGGTGTTTGCCCCGGCAGCACACATCCGGCATGCCGGGCTGTTCTTGGCCTTCCCCGCCTTGGAAACCACCGGCCTGCTCTCCTGCGCGAAGGATGTCTACGGGTCCTTGCCGAATGGTTTCTACGGCCTGGAAACGATCCTGATCGATAGCGTGCTCCGGGCCTTGGCCGGGGAAGCCCGGGCCGAGGGCGCGACGCGTTTTGACCCGGAAGAACTTGGGCGGGTGTTGGGATTGGACCGGGCCCCGGAAGTGAAAACCATCCGCCGCCGGATCAGCCACCTCGCCGAGACGGGCAAAGCCGCCGAACTGATCGCCGCCCTGGCCGCCCACCACCTGGCCGGCACGGGCCCGGGCGGGGACAACCTGGCCGCGGTCCTCTATGTTGACGGGCATGTGCGCGCCTACCAGGGACGCAAGAAGATCGGAAAGCGGTACTCCACGAGGTTGAAGTTCCCGGTCCCTGCGACCGAGGAAACCTGGGTCACCGGCGCCCACGGCGCCCCCGTGTTCGTCGTCATGGCCGCCCCCGGTGCATCCCTTGCCGCGGAACTGCGCGACCTCCTACCCGAACTACGTATAGCGGTGGGTGACGAGCGGCGGGTGCTGGTTGGTTTTGACCGCGGCGGCCGGTCACCGGCCTTGTTCAAACACATGGACGCTTCGGGTTTTGATGTGCTGACCTGGCGCAAAGGCGCCACGGAAGACATCAAGGAAGAGCTGTTCGCCGAGGTGTCCCACACCCACGATCATGGTGAAGAGAAGACCTGGAAAGTGGCTGACACGCTCGTTGACCTTCCCCTGAACGCCACCAGGACGACCGGGGAGGTCTTCCAGATCCGCCAGCTCAGCCGGGTTGTGGCCACCACCGGCGGGGGCACGAGGCAAATCCACATCCTCACCACCGATCGCGGCCTTCCCGCCGGGGAGGTGGTGTATCGGATGGGGAACCGGTGGCGGCAGGAGAACCAGTTCCGTTACGCCCGCATGCACTTCGACCTTGACTCCCACGACTCCTACGCCAGCACCGAGGACGACGAGGACCGGATGGTGCCGAACCTGGCCAAGGCCAAGGCGTACCAAAAAGTCGTTGCCGCCAGGAATGCCCATGCCGAGGCCGCCGCCATCGCCGATATCAACCTGTTGGAGCTGAAAACCCCGCCAGAAGGAAGCAAGGAACTGATCGTCACGGTCACCAGTGCCATGCACAACCAGGCCATGGCACCACTCCGGGAAGCGGAGAACGCGCTGATCGCAGCCGAGAAGGCCCACAAGGGAATCCCTGCCACGCTCCGCCTCGGAGAACTCAACCCGGGCCAGCAGGTCCTGGATACCGAGGTGAAGCTGATCCATACCGGCATCCGGATGGCCGCCTACAACACCGCGATGACCATCGCGAGGGAGATCCGCACCAACACCGGCTACCGGCGCGCCACCCAGGAAGCCCACACCCTCATGCGCCAACTGTTCAACCAGTCCGGCGACATCGACCCCACCACCCCCGGCCACCTCACCATCAGACTGGATCCGCTGCCAACCAAGGCCAAGACCGCGGCCGCCGCCGAGTTGTGCGAGCACCTCACCGCCACCGAAACCCGCTACCCCGGCACCGATCTCATCCTCAAATACACCATCAAAAACCGGGCTCAATCCTAAAAGCATTAAATCGCCATGACCGGAGTCCTGAGCCCGCGGCTCTCAGGAATTAAATCGTGATGTCAGGAGCCCTGGCTCCTGGTGTCCATTGCAGCCCTGCTGATCGCCTCCTTCGCCTTCAACTTCAACAACTTCAACGTCATCTACATACTCACCGGCGGCGGTCCGCGTTTCACCGACACCAGCCGTGACATCGGCTCGACCAACATCCTGGTCACGCTGGTGTACACGGTGGCGTTTGGCCAGGGCAGCGGCGACTACGGCTTGGCCAGCGCCGTGGCAATCATCATCTTTCTCATCGTGGCCACGGTTTCGCGGTCAGCTTCAAGAAGACCAAAGCGCTGGAGGACGTGAACTCATGAGCACCCAGACCACCGTGGCTGTGCAGGCCACGACGACGGCGGTTCTTCCGTCCCGGCCCCGCCGCCGCTTCGGCGCCTGGTTCAAGGACAAGGGCTGGCGGCACCTGGTGGGCGCGCTGGTGAGCATTTTTGCCGTCTTCCCGCTGTTGTACATCCTCTCCGCGGCGCTGAATTCCAATGGCACGCTGGTGGTGTCCAACGCACTCTTCAGCCAGATCGACGCCGGCAACTTCACCAAACTGTTCAGCGATGCCAGCCGGCCTTTTGGCCGCTGGTTCATCAACACGATGGTCATTGGCCTGGTGACCAGCGCGGCCACCGTCTTCCTGGGGGCCATGGCCGCCTACGCGTTTTCGCGGATGCGGTTCACGGGCCGACGCGTGGGGCTGCTGTCGCTGCTGCTGGAGATGTTCCCGCAGCTGCTCGCCGTCGTCGCAATCTTCCTGCTGCTCAGCGGGATTTCCGACGTCGTCCCGTGGCTGGGGCTGGGCAGCCAGCTGCACCTGGTGACGCCCATCTTGGCCGTCGTCGGATTGCTGGCGTTCATCGGCATTTCCAGCGAATTTGTCATTGCTAGTGTAGTGTCTCCAAAATAGTTCATGGCTTGGGTGTTAAGCTTGGGTCATGTCGAATCACGCCCCCGCATTGGCCCTTGGTGACGTCCAGCGCGAGGTCCTGGCGGCCCTGTCCAGGTCGCAGGTTGCCTCGCACCGGGAGGTGCAGCGGGCGCAGGTGCTGCTGATGGCGTCCGAGGGTCTGGCCAATGAGTGGATTGCCCGGGTGGTGGGCGTGAACCCGGGCACGGTGCGTGCCTGGCGTGCCCGCTTTGCCCAGGACGGGCTGGTGAAGTTCGGTGCGGTGCGTGCCGGGCGCGGCCGGAAGCCGGTGATCCCGGAAGCGAAGATCGCCGAGATCGTGTGGCTGACGCAGAACACCAGGCCGGCGGCGGAAACACACTGGTCGGTGCGTTCCATGGCCGCCCGCGTCGGTGTCTCCCCGGCCCAGGTGCAGCGGATCTGGGCCGCCCGGGGGCTCAAGCCCCACCTGGTCAAGACGTTCAAGCCCTCCAACGATCCGAACTTCGACGAGAAGCTCATTGACGTGTGCGGGCTGTACCTGAACCCGCCGGAGAACGCGATCGTGCTGTGCATGGACGAGAAGACTTCCATCCAGGCCCTGGACCGCACCCAGCCGTCCCTGCCCATGGTCAAGGGCCGCGGGGAAACCATGACACACGACTACAAGCGCAACGGGACCACCACGCTCTTCGCCGCCCTGGAGGTCGCCACGGGCAAGGTGCTGGGAACGTGCGTGCCCAAGCACCGCCACAATGAATTCCTTGATTTCCTGAAGACCCTTGAGAAGGAAGTCCCGAAGGGCTTGGAGATCCATCTGATCATCGACAACTACGCGACCCACAAGCATGCCAACGTCAAGGCCTGGCTCCAGAAGCATCCGCGGTTCCACCTGCACTTCACACCGACGTCCTCGTCCTGGCTGAACCTGGTCGAAGGCTGGTTCCGGGACCTGACGGAGAAGGCCCTGCGCCGCGGAGTCTTCCACTCCGTGCCGGACCTCATCGAAAAAATCGAGGACTACATCCGCGCCAACAACGAAAACCCCAAGCCGCTGATCTGGACCGCGACCGCCGAATCCATCCTTGAAAAAGTCAACCGCGGCCGCGTCGCACTTCAAGCCACCAAACAAAACTGAGACACCACACTAGTGTGGTGCTCACCGAGCCGGAGAGCCAAACGCTGGCCGTGGGACTGTATTCCTTTGTGGCGGACACCAAATCCAAGAATTGGGGCGTGTTCTCCGCGGGCGCTGTCCTGGCCGCGGTCCCGGTCATGGCGCTCTTCCTGTTTTTGCAGCGGTACATTGTCAGCGGTCGGGTCCAGCGCGTCTGGGTGCGCTCCGTGCAGGACGGCGAGCCTCGCTACGACGAGGCGGCCCGTTTGGGCGAGGCCGACGGTTGGACGTGGTGGGAGGCCGCCATGCTGGTGGCCAACCCCGTGGCCAAATACCGTTTCCTCTTCGAAGCGGCCTCGGAGTGCGGCCGGTGCGAATACTGGTGGCTGAACAACGCCGGCCTGCACAACCGCGATGTCTCCGACTACGCGGACTTCAGGCTGAGTGCACTCGCCGCGGAACCGGACTGGGTGCACCGGTCGGTGATGTACCAGATCGTCCCCGACAGGTTTGCCCAGTCCGCGGACGCCGATGTGCACACTGCGCCATCGTCTACCTGACCCCGTTCTTCCCCGCCGGGTCCAACCACCGCTACGACGCCGCCACCTTCGAAGGCGTGGATCCGCTGCTGGGCGGCGATGCGGCCCTGATCGACCTGGTGGCGGCCGCCCACGCCCGCGGCATGAAGGTGGGGGGTGACCTCACGGCCAACCATTCCGTCAGCAGCCATGAATGGTTCCAGCGCGCGCTCACCGATCCCGCGGCGCCCGAGGCTGGCTACTACCACTTCAGCCCGGACTACAGCAGCTACGAGTCATGGCGGGGCGTGCCCTCGCTGCCCAAATTCAACTGGGCCTCGGCCGGACTGTGCGAAGCCTATACCACGGGCGAGGACTCGGTGGTGGCACATTGGCTCAAACCACCCTTCAACCTGGACGGCTGGCGGCTCGACGTGGGCAACATGGCGGGGCGCCTGGGCGCGCAGGACGTGAACCATGAGGTGGCCACGTTGATCCGGGACCGCGTGGTGGCGGTCAATCCCGACGCCCTGCTGCTGGGGGAGCCCACCAGCGACGCCGGCCCCGACGCCGACGGTTCCGGCTAGCAGGGGGCCATGACGTACTCCAACTTCACCCGGCCGCTGTGGCAATGGCTCGCCGGCGATGCCCGCGGCGTGGACTTCTTCGGCCCGCCGCTGGATGGTCCCAACCGGATCCCGGCGGAGGTCTTTCTGGCCACGCACCAGGACAGGATCTGGCCGGTGCCTTCAGCTGGCGCGTCCGCTCGTCGAATATGAACGCGCTCAACACCCATGACACGGCCCGCGCCGCCAGCGTGATGCTCCACGGCGGCCAGCTCGTGGGTGCGGCCACGGCCTTCACGCTGCCGGGCATCCCCGTGGTCTTTGCCGGCGACGAGTTTGGCCTGCGGGGGACCAACGGGGAGTTTTCCCGGACGCCGATGCCGTGGGAGGACCCGGAACGGATCGCCACGGACCTGCGCGCGGCCTACGGGCAGTTGGCGGCCCTGCCCCACGAACATGACGCGTCCGCCGGCGGCGGGCTCGCTGCACGTTGTGGCCGCCAGGAGTGCGTTTTCGGGCATCCGCTTTGACGCCGCGGTGCTCTTCGGCGCCGCTCTGGCCGCCATCGCCGGGGCACCGCTCTTCGCGACGGGGGAGTGGTCGTGGGCAGCGGCCGACGGCGGGGGTGTGCTCGGGGGATCCGGCCCGGTGCGTACATCTGGCGCCTTCCCGGCAGCCCGGCGCCAAACCACGCGGGATGACGGCCGGCGTCCCGCCGTGAACCCGCCAGGGTTTCTGTGGGGCACCGGCTGTTGCCTAGACTGATACCCAGCGGCCGGGGCAGTTGCGCGGCCGCCAGGATCGACGGGATTGGACCTACTGTGGCGCCACACAACACCACCAACGCGGCATTTGTGCAGGACCTGGGGGCGGCGCTGGCACCGGAGCAGCTGAGCGTCGACGCCGGTGTGCGCGCCGCCTACGCCGTCGACCAGGGGCCCGTGACGGACTACGCCGAGCCCCTGGCGGTGGTCTGGGCCGGATCCGTGGCGGACGTGCAGGCGGTGGTCCGCATCGCCGCAGCGCACGGCGTACCCGTGATCGCCCGCGGTGCCGGCACAGGGGTCTCCGGCGGGGCGCATGCCACCACCGGCAGCATCATCCTGAGCCTGGAGCGGATGGACCGCATCCTGGAGATCAACGCCGAGGACGAAATTGCCCGGGTGGAGCCCGGCGTCGTCAACGCCGACCTGAACGACGCCGTGGCCGAGCACGGCCTGATGTACGCGCCGGACCCGGCCAGCTACAAGACGTCCACCATCGGCGGCAACGTGGCCACGAACGCCGGCGGTCTGCGCTGCGCCAAATATGGGGTCACCCGCGACGCCGTGCTGGCCCTGGACGTGGTGCTGGCGGACGGGCAGCTCATCCACACCGGGCACCGCACGTTCAAGGGCGTGGCCGGCTACGACCTCACCAGCCTGTTCGTCGGCTCCGAGGGGACACTGGGCATCGTGGTGGGCATCACCGTGCGGCTGAAATACCTGCCCATGGACATCCGGACCCTGGCCGTCTTCTTCCCCACCGTCCAGGCCGCAGCCAGGGGCGTGCTGGCTCTGGGCAAGGCCCGCGTCCAGCCGTGCATCCTGGAACTGATGGATGGCCCGTCCCTGCAGGAACTGGACTTTCGCAACGGCTCGGACTTGGCCAGCCGCGGCACGGCGCTGCTCCTGGCCCAGTTCGACGGACTGGCCGCCGCCCAGGAAGTGGAGATCGCGACGGCAGAGCTGACCGCACTCGGCGGCAGCGTCAACCAGGAGCACTCCGACGAGGCGGCGCGGCTGGTGGACCTGCGCCGGCACAGCCGCGGCATGGATGTGGACTCGGAGATCACGGTGGGGGAGGACGTGGCCGTGCCGCGCTCGCAGCTGGTCCACTACGTGAGCGCACTGGAGGAAATGGCCGCGCGCCACGGTGTGGGCGTGCGCGTCATCGCCCATGCCGGCGACGGCAACCTGCACCCGACGTTCTATGTGGAGAGCCAGGATGCCCGGTCCGTGGCCGCCCTCAACCGTGCCCTGGACGAGTCCATTGAAAAGGCGTTGGAGCTCGGTGGCACCATTACGGGCGAGCACGGCGTGGGCCAGTACAAGCTCCGCTGGCTGCCGTTGGAACAGCGCGAAGAGGTGTTGGAGCTCCAGCGCCGGCTCAAGGACCTGTTCGATCCGGCCCATGTCCTCAACCCGGGCAAGGCCATTTCCGCTCCGGCCTGACTTGCATTATTCACAACGCCACGGGAGGATGCCACGGGGAGGAAAATTCCGCCCCCGTGGTGGAGCCCGCCAAATACTCGGAGTTTTGCATTGAATTCGCGCATTCGTTCTGCCGCCGCGACGGGGCTCTCGGCCCTGGCCCTTGTCCTTTTGGGATCGGTTGGCGCCCTGTCGGTGTCCAGTGCGGCCCATGCCGATGACAAGCCCTCCGCCACCGCCCCCGCCGTGGTGACTCAGCCTGCAGAAACCACCGCTCCCGCGGCACCCACCACCGCTGCGCCCCAGCCGAGCCTGGAGCCGGTGGAGCCGGCCCCGGCTCCGGCGACGGTGCCTGCACCGCAGCCAACCGCCAC
Source organism: Pseudarthrobacter sp. P1 (assembly GCF_050156935.1). Classification (NCBI taxonomy): domain Bacteria; kingdom Bacillati; phylum Actinomycetota; class Actinomycetes; order Micrococcales; family Micrococcaceae; genus Pseudarthrobacter; species Pseudarthrobacter sp. P1. The sequence goes on from NZ_CP189584.1 coordinate 3,616,384, forward strand.
AGTGGTGCCGGATGAACCCACCCCGGCCGCGGAAGAGACTGCCACGGACGAGCCCACCACCTCGGACAGCCCCAGCGAATCGGCCTGGCCCACCTATACGGCGAGCCCCAAGGCAACGGTCAGCGACGCCGCCACCGACAAGCCGTCCGGGGGTTCGACGAGCCTCACCGATGTCCAGACTGCCTCCACCAGCGGCGGGGTCATGACCTGGCTGCTGGTGCTGCTTTCGGCCGCTGTCATTGGCGGCGGCATGTACACGGTGTATGCCCTGAACAAGGAGAGCGCGGGCCGCCACTAGGCCTCGCGCGCGGCGGTCCCGGCTCCCAGCCGCACCCAGCGCGCCGCGACGGTCCACCCCGTCCAGGACACCGGAGTGGTGCCGTCCCGGAGGGGGTTGGGCGTCACGGGTGCAGTTGGGTGTCATGGTTCGAGTTCCATGGCGGTGCGGGGTCTCGGCTCCGCTCGACCAGCGAGGTCTCGCGGGGCTGCTAGGGTGTGTCTCCCAATGCGGCGCTCCAGATGACGACGGCGTGCAGGACGGCCGCTGAGCGGTAGGTGAGGGCCAGTTTGTCGTAGCGGGTGGCCAGGGACCGCCATTGCTTGAGGGTGTTGAAGCTGCGCTCGACCACATTGCGCCGTTTGTAGGCGTCCCTGTCGTATCTGACGGGGCGTCCCCCGGCGGAGCCCTTGCGTTTCCGGTTGGCCTTCTGGTCGTCCTTTTCCGGGATAACGCACTCGATGCCCCGCCCGCGCAGGTACGCCCGGATTGCTTTGGAGGAATAGGCCTTGTCGGCCATGGCCCGGTCCGGGCGGGTGCGGGCCCGGCCGGGACCGGGCCTTTCTACCTTCAGGGCCTCCATGAGGTTCTCAAACATCGGCGAGTCCCCGCCCTGGCCCGGCCCCAGCAGCAGGACCAGGGGACGCATGTTGCCATCCACCAGGGCGTGGATCTTGGTGGTCAGCCCGCCGCGGGACCGGCCGATGGCATGGTCCTCAGGCTCGTCGAGCAGATTCCTGTAATTCGACAGGTCCCCCTGTGTGGCGGGGCAGGTTCGTGCCGTGCTGGTGGGCACGGTTGACCGTGGAGTCGATCGAGACCTCCCAGTTGATCAGCCCGGCCGTGTCCGCGCGGGTCAGCAACGCCGCCAGGACCTTGTCCCAGGTCCCGTTGGCGGCGTTGCGGCGGTGGTGCTTCCACACGGTCTTCCACGACCCGAAATAGGCAGGGAGATCACGCCATGGGATCCCTGCCCGGTAGCGGTAGATGATGCCCTCGGTCATCAGCCGGTGGTCGTTGAAGGGTCGGCCCGGTTTCCCCGACGAATCGGGCATCAACGGGGCAATGGACTCCCACTGGGCATCGGACAACACGGAATAGCGAGAAGGCACCCATCAATCATGCCAAACCGCAAAACCACTGATTAGGAGACACACCCTAGTCGTCCTCGGATTCGGTGAGGACGCCGCCCTCTAGAATTGCCATGGTGGCGGTGTCGGCCGTGAGCATGATGGCGGCCTCGTCCCGGCGGTGGCGCAGGATGGTGTCGATGTAGCTCTGCAGCGCCTCCGACAAGGGTGTGTTGCGGTCCTGGGCCTGGGACATGTACCAGCGGTGCTCCAGCACCTCGTGGACCACCTCCGCCGGTTCCAGCTTGCCGCCGAGCTCGCGCGGGATGGCGCGGACGATCGGCTCGAAGATGGAGCTCACCCAGGAGTGGGCGCTGATCTCCTCGTCCAGGTCCGGGTTGGTGTCCGCCCGGAAGGAATCCATCTCGTTCAGCAGCCTGCGGGCCTGGTTTTCCTGGGCATCGATGCCGGTCAGGCGCAACAGCCGGCGCTGGTGGTGGCCGGCGTCGACCACCTTGGGTTGGAGCTGGATGGTGGAACCGTCCGGGGTGGTCTTGATGGCGTATTCCTCCACATCGAAGCCCAGCTCGTTGAGCCGGCGGATGCGGGCGCCCACGCGCCACCGTTCGCCGAGTTCGAAGGATTCCTTCTCCGTGAGTTCTTTCCAGAGCCGGCGGTAGCTCTCCATGATGAGCTCGCTGGTGGCCACGGGGTCCACCTTTTCCTCGATCAGGCCGCCCTCGAGCAGGTCCATGAGTTCCCCGGCGATGTTGACCCGGGCAATCTCCAGATCGTACTCGCGCTGGCCGGTGGAGAGGTCCGGGTAAAGCTCGCCGGTTTCGGCGTCCACCAGGTAGGCCGCAAAGGCACCGGCATCGCGGCGGAAGAGCGTGTTGGACAGGGAGACATCGCCCCAGTAGAAACCGATCAGGTGCAGCCGGACCAGCAGCAGGGCCTGCGCGTCGATCAGGCGGGTCAGGGTGTCGCGGCGCAGCTTCTGCGAGAACAGGGCCCGGTAGGGCAGCGAGAACTTCAGGTGACGGGTGACCAGCACCGGGTCCAGTGGTGCGCCCGTCGGGGTGGTGCGGCCGGTGATGACGGCGACCGGCTCCACGCAGGGCACGTCCAGCCGGGCCAGTTTGCGCAGCATATGGTACTCGTGGCGGGCCACGTGCTCGGAGGTTTCCTTGATGGCGATCACGGAGCCATCCAGGTGGGCAAAGCGCACCACGTGGCGGGAGATGCCGCGGGGCAGGGCCGCCAGGTTCTCCGCCGGCCAGTCCTCCAGCCGGATGTGCCAGGGCAGGTCCAGCAGCCCGGGATCGGCCGAGGCCGCGGTGATGTTCAGTGAACCGAGCACCGACGCCGGGGCAGCGGTGGTGGTGCCCACGCGGGGCAGCTTGCCGTGCTGGTCAAAATCCGTGGGTTCATCGGTCCACTGGGCGCCGCTGGGTTCAGTCATGGCCTCATTCTTTCTTAAAAGGGAAAGCGCGGGTGACTCGTGTGGTCCCGGCAAGCGTGACCAGCGGAGTCACCCGCGCAATCCGGTGGGGACTAGCCCAGACGCAGACCGGACGTGGCGTCGAACAGGTGGACGTGGCCAACCTGCGGACGGACGTAGATCTTGTCGCCCTTGAGCGGGGGACGGCGGCCGTCGACACGGACCACGATGTCGCGGTCGGCGCCATCGATGGAGGTGTGGCCGTACACGTAAGCGTCGGCACCGAGCTCTTCAACGACGTCGGCCTCAACGGCCATGCCGTCGCCGGCGCCAACGAGTTCCAGGTCCTCCGGGCGGACACCCAGCGTGACGGTGGAGCCGTGGGCAGCTTCGAGGACATCGCGCGGCACGGGGTAGACGGCGCCGCCGAACTTCACGCCGCCGTCGACGACGGGCAGCTCGAGCAGGTTCATGGCGGGGGAGCCGATGAAGCCGGCCACGAAGACGTTCTTGGGCGTGTCGTAGAGGTTGCGCGGGGTGTCAACCTGCATCAGCAGGCCGTCCTTCAGCACTGCCACGCGGTCACCCATGGTCATGGCCTCGACCTGGTCGTGGGTCACGTAGACGGTGGTGACGCCCAGACGGCGGGTCAGCGAGGCGATCTGGGTGCGGGTCTGCACGCGCAGCTTGGCATCGAGGTTGGAGAGCGGCTCATCCATGAGGAAGACCTGCGGGTTGCGCACGATGGCGCGGCCCATGGCAACGCGCTGGCGCTGGCCACCGGAGAGGGCCTTGGGCTTGCGGTCCAGGTACGCTTCCAGGTCCAGCAGCTTTGCGGCTTCCCGGACGCGGGTGGCGCGCTCTTCCTTGGAAACGCCGGCGATCTTCAGGGCGAAGCCCATGTTGTCGGCGACGGACATGTGCGGGTACAGCGCGTAGTTCTGGAAGACCATTGCGATGTCGCGGTCCTTCGGCGGAACGTCGGTGACGTCGCGGTCGCCAATGAGGATGCGGCCGGCGTTGACGTCTTCCAGGCCTGCGAGCATGCGCAGGGAGGTGGACTTGCCACAGCCGGAGGGGCCAACGAGGACGAGGAATTCGCCATCGGCGATTTCAATGTTGAGCTTGTCAACAGCGGGCTTGTCGGTGCCCGGGTAAAGACGCGTTGCGTTGTCAAAAGTAACTGTAGCCACAGTTGATCAATCCCTTCATCGGCAGGTACGTGCCGAACGATCCGTTGTGAATGGTGAGTATTCAGTTGTGGTTGGCGGTGAGGCCAACAGTTAGAAGTATGGCATACCGCGGGGTGCGCTTCGTCACATTTGCTCCGGCCGTCCACATGCTGGACGGCCAGAATGGCCCTACGACGCGGGGATCCGCGCCGCCAGCTGGGCCAGCGAGGGCTCGCGGCCCAGCTCGATGTGCGCATAGGCCAGCGCTGCGGCCAGGTCCGGTTTTCCCGCACGGATGGCCGCGGACAGGGCCAGATGCTCGGTGTACTGGGCCTGGGGGTCCCTGTCGCTGGTGAGCGCGAACAGCCGCCGCAGCCGCCCCAGCACCGGGCGCATGGCCGTGTCGAGCAGCGAGTTGTCGCTCATGGCGATGATCTCGGCATGGAAGGCGGTGTTGGCGGCAGCGATCGCCGGGACGTCGTCGGCCAGCATGGCCGCTTTGGTCCGGTCCATCAGCTCGGCCAGCCGCGGGGAGGCGCCGCCGGCGGCGACGGATTCGGCGGCCTTGCGCGCGGCAAAGACCTCCAGATTCAGCCGGACGTCGAACAGTTCCTCCACGTCCTTGAGCGTGAAACCGCGCACGACGGCGCCGCGCCGGGGGAAGGTGGCAATGAACCCGTCCGCTTCCAGCTGGGGCAGGGCCTCCCGGATCGGGATCCGGGAGACCGCCAGGTCCTCCGAGATCTCGCGTTCACGCAGCCGGTGGCCCGCGGCATACTCGCCGCGGATGATCTTGTCGCTGATGCGCAGATAGGTCTGGTCGGCGAGCGAGCGGTGCGGCTGCGGGCCGGCGTCGGGGTCCGGATGGTCCATGGGTCTGTTTCCTCCACTGCGGGCGGTCGGCGCGTGCCCACTGCCAGCATAAGCGAACGGGCGGGGCCGCCCGCATGGCGGCCCCGCCCGGTGCGGTGGTGCCTAGACCAGCCGGAGCTGGTCCGCCACCACACGGCCCTGGTGGATCACCGTGCGGTCGGCCGGGCGGTCCATGACCGCGGCGCTGACGCATTCGGCCGCCACCAGCACCAGCTCGGCGGGGTCGCCGACGGCGGTGCCCGGGCGGTCCGCCGTCGAGGCCAGGCGCGTGGCGCCGGGGTCCAGGATGGAGGCGCCGCCCACGGTGGCCACGGCCAGGGCGTGCTCGAGCAGTTCGTCCGCGCGGAAGCCGTTGGCGAAGGCCAGCTGCCAGGTGCGGTCCAGCATGTCCGCGTTGCCGTACGGGGACCAGTAGTCGCGCTGGCCGTCCTCGCCCAGGCCCACCCGGACGCCGGCCGCGGCCAGCTCGGCCAGCGGCAGCTGGTGGCGGCCCCCGGGCGCGACTGTCGCGGTGGAAATGTCCAGCTCGGCCCAGGTCTCGATCAGCCGGCGGGTGTGCGCCTCGCTGACACCCCAGAGCGGGTAGCCGTGCGAGATGGTGACGTTGCCCTGCATGCCCAACGCCTTGGTGCGCTCGGCAATGAGCTCGGCGCTGAAGTGGCCCAGCTCGCCGGGTTCGTGCAGGTGGACGTCGATGGGCACCTGGTACTTCTCCGCCAGCCCAAAGAGGACGTCCAGATGGCGCACGGGGTCCCGGTCCAGGGTGCAGGGATCGATGCCGCCCATGACGTCGGCGCCGTTCTTCAGCGCCTCCTCCATCAGGGCCGCGGTGCCGTCCTCCAGCAGCAGGCCGGCCTGCGGGAAGGCGATGATCTTGACCTCGGCGCGGTCCTTGTGGGTCTCCCGGGCGGCGGCCACGGCCTCAAAACGCTCCAATCCGCAGTCCATGTCCACCTGGGCGAAGCCGCGGACCCGGGTGGTGCCGCGTTCGATCATCATGCGCAGGGTGGTCTCGGTGCGTTCGCCCATGGAGGCCTCGGCGTTGCGCCAGTTGTTGCGGTCGTTCATCATCATGCCCCAGACGCCCGGGGCGCCGGTGTGTTCGCGGAAGGGCAGGCCCAGGCGGGTGGAGTCGAGGTGCACGTGCACGTCGGAGAAGGAGGGCAGCAGCAGCCGATCCCGCCCCTGGACCACCGTGGCCGAGGCGTCGGCCACGGTGGCCGGGTCGTGCGGGGCGACGGCGGCGATGCGGCCGTCGGCCAGGGTGACGTCGCTGGACTGGCCGCCCCACGGGCGCACCTGCCGGAGAATCGTGGATGCCATGAATGGGCCTTTCGCCGCTGAAGGAGTATTTTGTATCCCAAATATGGCAATACTAACGCTAAATTGCCAACATTGTGCGCATTTTCTCTATTTTGGTATACCAGAACTCGTCTTCGGCTAGCGGTGGCTGCGTTCGTCCAGGAGCAGCTCCAGTACCGGGGGCAGTCCGGCGGGGGAGGGAATGCGGAAGCCCGCCGCCGTGTCTCCGGGGCCGACCTTGACGCCGACGTCGGCGGGCCCCAGGGCGGCAAAGGCATGTTCGTCGGTGACGTCGTCGCCGGCAAAGAACACGGCCGTGGCGCCGGCCGCCTCCTTAAGCAGCGCCAGCCCCTGGCCCTTGTCGGCATGGACCACGGCGGCCTCCAGCACGCGCTTGCCGTCGGAGAGGAAGACCCCGGGCAGTGCGGCCAGCAGGCCCCGCGCGGCGGCAACGGCGGCGTCACCGGTGGACTCGTCCGTCTGCCGGGTGTGCAGGACGGCGCCGGCCGGCTTGTATTCGACGGTGGTGCCTGGGTGCGCGGCAGCCACCGCCTCCATGATCTGGACCGTTTGGTGCAACGCCGCCGCCTGGGCCGCGTCCAGCGCCAAGGGCTCGGCACCGGGCCCCAGCCAGACCTCCGCACCGTGGCTGCCCACCAGCAGTGTGTCCGTCGTCGGGCCGGCGACCAGGCGCAGGCTGGCCAAGGCCCGCCCGGAGATCAGCGCCGTCGTCGTGCCCGGCAGTGCGGCCAGTGCGGCCAATGCCGAGGCCGACTCCGGCAGCGGTCGGGCGTCCTGGGGCCGCGGCACCAGCGGTGACATGGTGCCGTCAAAGTCCAAGGCCACCAGCAGGTGCTCTGCAGCGGCAAGGCGCACGACGGCGCTGTGCAGCCCGGCGGGTAGCTCCCGGTCCGCTGTCACGGCAGGTGCGCCCCACCCTTGGCCGCGCTCTGGGCCAGCGTGGCCAGGAAGTCCCTGGACCAGCGCTGGACATCGTGGTCCAGCACCTGCCGGCGCATGGAGCGCATCCGCCGGCCGGACTCGGACCGGCTGAGGTTGACGGCCTTCACGATGGTCTCCTTGAGCCCGTCGATGTCGTGCGGATTCACCTGCAGGGCGGCCTTGAGCTGGTCCGCGGCACCGGTGAATTCGCTGAGCACCAGGGCGCCCGTGCTGTCCACGCGGGAGGCCACATACTCCTTGGCCACCAGGTTCATGCCGTCGCGCAGGGCGGTGACCAGCATGACGTCGGCGGCCAGGTACAGCGCCACCATCTCCTCCACCGGGTAGCTGTGGTGCAGGTAGCGGATGGCGGTGTTCTGCATGGTGTCGAACTGGCCGTTGATCCGGCCCACCATGCCGTCCACCTCCTCGCGCAGCAGCCGGTAGCTTTCCACGCGCTCGCGGCTGGGGCTGGCCACCTGGATCAGTGCGGCGTCCTCCACCTTCAGGGAGCCGTCGTGCAGCAGCTCGCCGTAGGCCTTGAGCCGGTGCGTGATGCCCTTGGTGTAGTCCAGCCGGTCCACGCCCAGCAGGATGGTCTTCGGGTTGCCCAGGTCTTCGCGGATCTGCTTGGCGCGGGCAATGACGTCCGGGCGGACCGCCAGCTCCTGGATGCGGCCGACATCGATGGAGATGGGGAACGGCTCGGCCCGGGAGCTACGGCGCGCGCCGCCGCTGGCGGTTTCCAGGTTTACATGCCGGGCCTTGACCGTGGCGCCCAGGAAGCGGCGGGTGCAGCGCAGGAAATTGGCGGTGTCGCTGGGGCGCTGGAAGCCGATCAGGTCAGCGCCCAGGAGCCCCTCCAGGATCGACTGGCGCCAGGGCATCTGGGCAAAGATCTCGGGGGAGGGGAACGGGATGTGGTTGAAGAAGCCAATCACCAGGTCCGGCCGGAGCTCGCGCAGGTACTGGGGGACCAGCTGCAGCTGGTAGTCCTGGACCCACACGGTGGCGCCCTCCGCGGCGACGGCGGCCACGGCCTCGCCAAAGCGCAGGTTGACCTGGTGGTAGGCGTCCCACCACGTGCGGTGGAACTCGGGCGGGGCAATGACGTCATGGTAGAGCGGCCAGAGGGTGCTGTTGGCAAAGCCCTCGTAGTACAGCTCAACTTCTTCCTCCGACAACGGGACGGGGACCAGATGCATGTTCTGGTTGTCGAAGGGTTCCAGCGTCTCGCCGGGAGCGCCGTGCCAGCCCACCCAGGCGCCGTCGTGCCCCTCCATCACCGGGGCCAGTGCCGTGACCAGCCCGCCGGGGGAACGCCGCCAGCCCTGGACGCCGTCGTCGTCGGTGACCCGGTCCACGGGCAGGCGGTTGGAGACCACGACAAAGTCGTAGGGGCCGCGCGCGGCGAGCGGGCGGTCCACATTGGGGCGGACGATCTGGATCGGCCGCGTAAGGGGACTGGACAAGCGTGACTCCCACCACTGATGGATCCTTTGTCCCAGCGTAACCGTTCCCCCGCGGGCGTGCAGGCATGTGGTGCGGCCACAAGGTTGCTTCAAGGTTTCTCACCTAGACTGAACCCGATGCCGCCGCGCGGTCCAGATGCCGCGCCTACTACGACGAGGAACAACGAGCCAATGAACGACGACTCACGGCTGTCCAAAGCCGAACGCACAGCCAAGGCCCGCGAACAGGCCCGCGTAATCCGCGAGGCGCAGGCCAAAAAGGAGAAGCGCAACAGCTGGCTGATCCGTGGCGGCGTACTGCTTGCCGCCGTGGCCGTAGTAGTCATCGCCGCCCTCTTCATCGTCCAGGCGCAGAAGAACGCCGAGCCCATCCCGGCCGCCGGTCCGGTCCCGGCCAACGCCAACGCCTACGGCGGCGTGGTCCTGGGCAAGGACAACGCCGTGGTTCCTCCGGCAGCCGCCGCGGGCACTGTGGACAAGGGCACCCTGCCGCCGGCCCCGACCGCTGCGCCCACCGCGGCCACCGACCTGTCCGCCATTGGCATTGCCAACTCTGGCGACGGCAAGCCCGTGCAGATCGTGGCCTACATCGACCTGCTCTGCCCGCACTGCAAGGCCTTCGAGGACAGCTTCGGCGCCCAGCTGAAGACCTGGCAGGACGCCGGCAAGGCCACCGTGGAGTACCGTTCCACCGGCCTGCTGGACCAGTACTCCACCACCAACTACTCCTCCCGCGCCGCCGCCGCGGCCGCCTGCGTGGCCAACTCCGTGCCCGAGAAGTACTCGGCCTTCCTGCATGGCGCCTTTGCCCAGCAGCCCGCCGAGAACGGCCCCGGCCTGACCAACGACCAGCTGAAGAAGATCGCCTCCGACGCCGGGGCGGACATCAGCGGTTGCGTGGACGCCAAGACCTACCGCCCGTTCGTTGCGTACACCACCGCCAGCGCCACCGCCCACGGCGTCAACGGCACGCCCACCGTGTTTGTGGACGGCCAGCAGTGGAGCACCGGCGACTTCGGCGCCTTCGCCACTGCCATCGTGGACGCCAAGAAGTAGATCGTCCCTTTGCACCACAGGCCGGGCCCGCAGCATTCGCTGCGGGCCCGGCCTGTTTTCGTGATCGGTGCATGCCTGAGCTACCCTTGTCTAGCGCCGAAAGTGCGTGTCTGTGGCCTGGGGGCCGCATGGCACGCGGTGCACGCCTCCTTAGCTCAGTTGGCCAGAGCACCTGTCTTGTAAACAGGGGGTCGCCGGTTCGAATCCGGCAGGGGGCTCCACCCGAAAGGCCCCGGTTCCCAGCAATAGCAAGGGATCGGGGCCTTTGCGTTGCAAGACTGCCATTCTTCTTGACGAAACTGATCAGGTGTGGATTCCCTTGGAATCCGGCCGATTCTCTAGGGAATTGTGACTGGATTCGAATGAAGCTTCGTTGCCGCAACGGCCTCCGAGCATCTGTGCTTGGAATACACCGCCATGGCAATGCAACGGGCGAGTGCGACCGATGCGGAAAAGCCGCCCGAACCTCTGGATGCGAGCCAGAGGTTCGGGCGGCTTTTGGTGGGTCAAAGGCAGGGGCTGCGGCAGGCTAGACCAGGGTGGCAACCGGCAGGGGCTCCAGCGGCACGTGGCGCACCGCTCCCTTGTCTGCCGACAGAGCGAAGGCCGCGTACGCACGCAGTGCGGGGGAGACGGCGCGCTCGCGGTTGCGGGGCCGGTAGCCGGTGGTCGCCTCCAGCAGTGCGCGGCGGCGGCCAAGCTCGTCGTCGGACACCTCCACGGTGATGGAGCGGGCGGGAATGTCGATGGAAATCGTGTCCCCGTTCTCGACGAGCGCGATGTTTCCGCCCGCGGCAGCCTCCGGGGAGACATGGCCGATCGACAGCCCGGACGTGCCGCCGGAGAACCGGCCGTCGGTGATGAGGGCGCACTTCGCCCCCAGCCCGAGACCCTTCAGGAACGACGTCGGGTACAGCATTTCCTGCATGCCCGGGCCGCCGCGCGGTCCTTCGTAGCGAATCACGACGACGTCGCCGGCGACGATCTGCTTGCTCAGGATGGCCTCGACCGCATCGTCCTGCGATTCGAAGACCACGGCCGGGCCGGAGAACTGGAAGATCGATTCGTCCACGCCGGCGGTCTTCACCACGCAGCCGTCGACCGAGATGTTGCCGCGGAGCACGGCCAGGCCGCCCTCAACCGAGTGCGCGTGTTCCATGGAGTGGATGCAGCCGTTCTGTGCGTCCAAGTCCAGGGTGTCCCAGCGCTCGGACTGGGAGAATGCCTCGGCGGAGCGCACGCAGCCGGGGGCGGCATGGAACAGCTCGACGGCGGTGTCCGTCGCCTTGCCTCCGCGGATGTCCCAGTCGTCCAGCCAGGAGCGCAGGTCTTCGCTGTGCACGGAGCGGACGTCGTGGTTGAGCCGGCCGCCGCGGTCCAGCTCGCCCAGGATGGCGGGGATGCCGCCGGCGCGGTGCACGTCCTCCACCAGGTAGTCGCCGTTAGGGGCAACCTTGGTCAGGCAGGGGGTGCGGCGGGAGATCTCATCGATGTCCTCCAGGGTGAAGTCAAGCTCGGCTTCCTGGGCTGCTGCGAGCAGGTGCAGGATGGTGTTCGAGGACCCTCCCATGGCAATGTCCATCGTCATCGCGTTCTCAAACGCCGCCCGGCCGGCGATCGCCCGCGGAAGGACGGAGTCGTCGTCGCCGAAGTAGTGGGCGTTGGTGATGTCGACAATCGCCTTGCCGGCATCCTGGTAGAGGTCGCGGCGGGCGGTGTGGGTGGCCAGCGTGGTGCCGTTGCCGGGCAGGGAGAGGCCCAACGCCTCGGTCAGGCAGTTCATCGAGTTCGCGGTAAACATGCCCGAACAGGAACCGCAGGTGGGGCACGACGCCTCCTCGATGCGGAGCAGGTCCTCGTCGGAGACAGAATCATTGACGGCGTCGGCAATGGCGGAGATCAGGTTCAGGCGCTTGCGCACCGTGCCATCGACCAGGACGGCGGTGCCGCCCTCCATTGGTCCGCCGCTGACGAAGACGGTGGGGATGTTCAGGCGCATGGCGGCCATCATCATGCCGGGGGTGATCTTGTCGCAATTGGAGATGCAGATCAGCGCATCGGCGCAGTGGGCGTTGACCATGTACTCGACCGAGTCGGCGATCAGGTCGCGCGAGGGCAGCGAGTAGAGCATGCCGCCGTGGCCCATGGCAATGCCGTCGTCGACGGCGATCGTGTTGAACTCGCGCGGGATGCCGCCGGCCTCGATGATGGCGTCGGAGACGATGCGCCCGACCGGCTGGAGGTGGGTATGCCCGGGGACGAATTCGGTGAAGCTGTTGGCGACGGCGATGATCGGCTTTCCGAAGTCGGAACCCTTGACGCCGGCGGCGCGGAGCAGGGCGCGTGCGCCGACCATGTTGCGGCCGTGGGTGACTGTGCGTGAACGAAGAGGAGGCATGGCACCAGTCAACCAGCCCAAGCGCCGGGGGTGGAAGACGCTCCTGATACTAGTAGTGGCAGTGCTAGATTTAGTCGAATGAGTGATGAGCGCAGGCGGGAGCTGGGGCAGTTCCTGCGGGACAGGCGCGGGAGCCTTGTCCGCGCGGAGCTGGGGTTGGGGCCCATCGGACGCAACCGAACCCTGGGCCTGCGCCGTGAAGAGGTGGCTTCCTTTTCCGCGGTCAGCGTCACCTGGTACACCTGGCTCGAACAGGGCCGGGAGATCAATGCCTCCCGGCAGGTGCTCGAGGCCATCTCGCGGGTGCTTGGCCTGACCGGCGCCGAGAGGTCGTACCTGCTGGCGATGGGCGGCTATGCTCCCGTTCCGGCCGCGGAGGTCGCCATCATCGAGCAGGCCCCCGCGCACCTTCAGCGCCTGCTTGACTCCCTCGACTTCCCGGCCTTCGCCGTGGCCCCGGACTGGGGGATCGCCGGCTGGAACCGCGCCTACGCCGGCCTGTATTCACGGATCGCTTCCGTGGACCCGGCCGACAGGAACCTGCTGTGGTTGATCTTTACGGACCCGCACCTGCGCGAAATGCTGCCCGACTGGGAAGAAACCTCACGGCACTTTGTTGCCGAGTTCCGGGCCGAGGCAGGGGCCCGGCTCGGATCGGCCGCCCACGCCGCGCTGATCAACCGGTTGGGTGAGGCCAGCCCGGAGTTCGCCCAGCTCTGGGCCGACCGCGGGGTGGAGCGGTTTGCCTCCCGACAACGGGTGTTCCTGCATCCCGTCGTCGGTGAGCTGGTCTTTGAGCAGCACCGCCTGGTGCCCTCGGACGCGCCGGAACTGCACCTGGTGATGTACGCCCCGGTGCCGGGCACGCCAACCGGTGCGCGGATGCTGGCGCTGGTGGCTGATTAGGCGCCGCTTCGGCGTGATCTTCCCGGCCCGGCCATGTTGAATGAACCGGAGTATTATGTGCGTATGTGACGCATGTCATATCAATTTTCCCACTTCATAAAATGCACATTCCACTATTTGGAATTTAGTTTTCGGAGGGATTATGAGCGGCCCGGTTGAAGGACCACGCGGAACTCCAGACCTGACTGAACATGGCCATCATCCCGAAATTCGAAGGATCCACTCGGAGGGGCGCGTTGTCAGCGACCGGCTCTGGAATGAAGACCTTGCCCCGGCGCGGGAGCGCAAGTGGAATGTCCGGAGCCTGTTTGCCCTGTGGATGTGCGATGTCCACAGCATTGCCGGCTATACCTTTGCTGCCGGCCTGTTCATCACGGGCTTGGTGGGCTGGCAGGTTTTCCTGGCCTTGGTGCTGGGAATTTTCATTGTCTATTTCCTGATGAATTTCGCCGGTACGGCGGGGCAAAAGACAGGTGTCCCGTATCCGGTGCTGGCGAGGATCTCCTTCGGGCTGTTTGGTGCAAACCTTGCCGCTTTGATCCGGGCCTTGATCGCCATTGCCTGGTACGGCATCCAGACCTGGCTGGCCTCGCAGGCGGTCCTGGTGCTGGTGTTCTCGATCTGGCCGGAGCTCGCGTACCTGAATGCCCGCGGCACGGTGGACATCCTCGGGTTGACCCCGATCGGCTGGCTGGCGTTCCTGGTGCTCTGGGCGGTGCAGCTGCTGGTGATCCGCCGTGGGATGGAAACCGTGCGCCGGTTCCAGGACTGGGCCGGACCGGCGATTTGGGTTGCGATGCTGGCCTTGGCCATCTATATCGTGTCCCAGGCCGGCAGCAGGTTCAGCCTGGCGATCCCCGGCGTCGAACCGTTGCAGGGCCCCGCGGTCCTGAGCCAGTTCCTTGCCGCCACGGCCCTGACCGTGACGTACTTCGCCGCGCTGCTGCTCAACTTCTGCGACTTTTCCAGGTTCGCCCCGAACCGGAGGACCATCCTGGTGGGGAACTTTTGGGGCCTGCCGGTGAACTTCATTGCCTTCGCACTGGTCACCGTGGTGGTGACGGCGGGTGCGGCGTCGTACTTTACCGATGACCAGTACCAGGGCGAGGACATGTTCAAGGTCATCACGGATCCGGTGACGATCATCAAGGCGATCAACAACCCGTGGATAACGATCATTGGAGCGGTGACCTTCGTTGTTGCCACCATCGGCATCAACGTGGTGGCAAACTTCGTCTCGGCGTCCTACGACCTTGCCAACCTGGCTCCGCGGCTGATTTCGTTCCGCCGGGGCGGGTTGATCAGCGCAGTGCTGGCCATCGTGATTCTGCCGTGGAACCTGTTCAACAGCCCCGTGGTGATCACCTATTTCCTGGGCGGTCTGGGCGCGTTGCTCGGCCCGCTGTTCGGCGTCCTGTTCACCGACTTTTTCCGGGTCCGCCACCAGCGGATCAAGATTTCCGATCTGTACCATGAGGACCCCCAGGGCCTGTATGTCTACACGCGCGGCTGGAACCCGAAGGCGTTGGCGGCGTTTATCCCGGCCGCAATCATTGCCGGCATCGTGGCCCTGACTCCGGGCCTCCAGAACATCCTGCCCGGTGGCGGCGGCCTGGGCCCGTACTCCTGGTTTGTCGGTGTGGTCATTGCCGGAATCATCTACTTCGTGATCACCCGCAACGATCCGGTGATCAAGCGTGCCATTGCGGAGGCCGACGGCTGAGCGCATGCCCGCTACCGCGCACGACGGCGGCCGCACCGGTGTGGTGCGGCCGCCGCTGCGTCCGGATGTGCGCCCGCATCGATGGCGCCAGCCGGCTATGCGGGGTCTGGTTTGTCGCGCCGTTCGTGCGTCTCTCCGTAGGGGACGTCGCGGCTGACGGCGACGGTGTAGCTGGTGCAGTCGTGCCGGGTGACCAGGATGCCGTGCCGGCGGTCCTGCATGGCACGTGCGCGGGCGATGGCCTCGGCGGTGTTCAGGTCGTTTTCGATGGTGTCCGGATCGTGGGCGGTGATTTCCAGGACGAGGTCGGAATGGTGCTTGATCATCGTGGTCTCCATTGGGGTGGTCTGCCGGAGGTGCCGGCGTCGGAATGGGGATGGACAACGGGTGCCGGGAAGGGGCATGCAGGGCTGGGGAGGAAGCTGTGGTTCGGTGGGGTGCCCGGCATGCTGTGATGGGGCGGCGGCCGGCCGTGGTGTCCGGCGGGCTGGATCGGGAGCGTTGTACGTCTCGCGGATCCACCCCCAGTCTGTGCGATCGGCGGCCCGGAGGCAAGCTGTGCCAGCACTTTTGTTGCCTGCACCGGCGGAAAGTGGCGAAGGTCACTCCGATGGGCCAACGGCGAAGACGGCTAGCGCGGCCCCATCTCGGACCCGAAAATTGGCCCCGGGTCCGGCCTCTTGGGCGCCACGCCGCCGCTGATGGGGTGGCGGGCGATTCCGCGGAGGACCCATGGCACCAGGTAGTCGCGGGTCCAGGCCAGGTCCTCCGTCCTGGCCTGGCGCCAGCCTTGCGGAGGAAGGGGAAGGGGGAAAAGCGGCTGCAGGGAATGGTCCACGTTCAATGCGTCCAGGACCATGACGGCAACGGTGTGGTGCCCCAGCGCGGACAGGTGCAGCCGGTCTTCGTCCCACATTTGCGGATCGGCCAACCGGGACAGGGCCCACATGTCGGCCACCACGGCATCGTGCTGTGCCGCAATGGTGCGCAGGTTCTCGTTGAAGATGGCAATCTTGGCCCGGAACCGCCCCAGGACAGTTGACCGTCCGGAATCGGGCCCAACGAAGAGGACCACTGTTGCTCCGCCCGACGCCAACACTGCGATGGCCGGGTCAAGCATTGCCGCCATCTTGTCCGGGTCGCTGCCGGGATGGATGATGTCGTTGCCGCCGGCCTGGAAGGACACCAGATCCGGCTTCAAGGCCATGGCCGGGGCAAGCTGGCAGTCGATTACCTGTTCCAGCAGCAGGCCGCGAACGGCCAGGTTGGCATAGGAGAAACCATTCTGCCTGGCGCCGAGTTCCTCCGCGGTGCGGTCCGCCCAGCCCCGGTGCCCGCCCACGCTTCCGGGATCTGGATCGCCCAGCCCCTCGGTGAGGGAGTCCCCGAGCGCGACGTAGCGGTGCCATGGGTGCTGGTTGGCCAAGGGGGCAGCCGCTGCGGCTTCGGGCCCGCGCGAAGTGTTCTCCGGCCCTGCACCACGGATGATCACGGCACTTCCGCCTCCTATTGGCCCCCAACCCCTACACTGCCACTTTTGCCAAGGGCGGCGTCGTCTTTGGTCTGAACGGTTTTGGCGGATTCCTTCCCCGCGCGCCGGGCAGCGGTCTCGGCGGGCACGATCAGGGCGAGCGAGACGGCCAGGCACAGAGCGAGCAGGACACTGCCGGCGGTCAGGGCGTTGCCGACGTGGCCGGCGACGGCAACCTGTGTGGTGCTGCCCCCGGTTGCCGTTGCACCCGCGGCGGTGACGAGGATGCCGAGGCCGAGGCTGCTGCCGAGCTGGTGGGCGGTGTTGACCAGCCCGGAGGCGGCCCCGGCGTCCCGGGCGGTGGCGCCGGCGATGCCGGCCGAGGTGAGGGGTGCGAAGGCGAGGCCCTGGCCGATGCCGAGCAGCACCATGGGCAGTGCAACGGCGGTCAGGTAGAGGCTGCCGGCGTCGATCCGGCTCAGCCACACCATGCCGGCAAGCGTCACGGCGACGCCGATGGCGAGCAGCGCCGCGTTCCCAAACCGTGCCGTCAGCCGCGGAATGGCCATGGCGACGGCGAAATTGACCACTGTCATCGGGAAGAAGGCCATGCCGGCCTGGAGCGGGTTGTATCCGAGGACTTCCTGGAGGAACTGTGTGGTGAAGTAGAAGAACCCGATCATGGCACCCATATAGAGCATGCGGGCGGTGTAGGCGCCGGTGCGTTCGCCACTTGTGAAAAGCCGCAGCGGCATGATCGGATGCGTGGCCCGCCGCTCGTTGAGCACAAAGAGCGTGAGCAGCACGGCGCCGGCGGCAATGGCGGCGATGGTCGCCGGCGAACCCCAGCCGGCGTCGGCCGAGCTGATGATCCCGAAGACGACGGCACCCATGCCCAGTGTTGCGGTGATGGCGCCGACGACGTCGAACCGTCCCACGGCGCGCAGGGACTCGGGCAGGTACCGGGGCGCCAGGACGATCATGGCGATGCCGATGGGCACGTTGAGAAAGAATCCGGCGCACCAGGAGATCCAGTGGGCGAGGGCGCCGCCGAGGACCAGTCCGAGGCTGGCCCCGATGCCGGCGGTGGCCCCGTACCAGGCTACGGCCCGCGTGCGCTCGCGGCCCGGCGGGAAGCTCGCAGTCAGCAGGGACAACGACGAGGGGGCAACGATGGCTGCACCGACGCCTTGCAGCGCACGGGCGCCGATCAGCCACCCGCCGTCCGGGGCCAGACCGATCAGCAGCGAGGCAGTGGCAAAGATGGCAAGCCCCGCGAGAAAGACGCGGCGGCGGCCGAGTAGGTCGCCGGCGCGGGCCCCGAGGAGCAGCAAGCCGCCGAAGACGAGCGTGTACGCGTCCTGCACCCAGGCCAGGCCGGTTGCCGACAAGTCCATGGCCGACTGGATGCTCGGCAGCCCCGTGAAAATGATCGAGTTGTCGAGCAGGATCATGAAGTAGCTGGCGAGGATGATCGCCAGGATGGCGCCGGTCTTGGCGGGGGCGGCGGCGGAAGTGCGTGGCACGCGTCTCCTTGGGTTGGGGTGGATTGCGGCGGCGGAACTCCGCCGCCCGCCGTCGTACTGCCTTAGGGCCGGACGAGGACCTTGAGCGCCTCGCGGCTGTCCATGGCGCGGTAGCCGTCGGGCACCTCGTCGAGGCCGATGGTGCGGTCGAAGACCTTGCCGGGCTCGATGGTGCCGTCGAGCACGTCGGACATCAGCTCGTCGATGTAGGCGCGCACGGGCGCGGGGCCGCCGGTGAGGGTGATGTTGGGCCCGAAGAGGCTGCCGAACCCGATGGGGGCTTCCTCGTACTGGGGCACGCCGACGCGGCTGATCACTCCTCCCGGGCGCACGACGCCGACCGCCTGCTGGTAGGCCTCCCGGAACCCGACGGCCTCAAGCACCGTGTGGGTGCCATGACCGCCGGTCAGTTCGCGGACCTTCGCGATGCCTTCGGCGCCGCGCTCGGCGACGACGTCGGTGGCGCCAAACTCGACTCCGAGGTCGGTGCGGTCCCGGTGGCGGCCCATGAGGATGATGCGTTCGGCGCCGAGCCGTTTGGCCGACAGGACGGCCATCAGCCCCACAGCGCCGTCACCGACCACCGTGACGGTGGTCCGCGGATTCACGCCCGCGCTCTTGGCGGCGTGGTAGCCGGTGCCCAGCACATCCGAGAGCGTCAGCAGGGACGGCAGCAGAGCCGGATCCTCACCTCCCGGGACCTTGACAAGGGTGCCGTCGGCCAGCGGCACACGCACGGCCTCGGCCTGGCCGCCGCCGATCCCGTTCCAGAAGCCGCCGTGCAGGCACGAGGTCTGCAGCCCCTCGCGGCAGAACTCGCAGGTTCCGTCGGACCAGGCGAACGGGGCGATGACGAAGTCGCCCTTGGCCAGGGTGGCGACAGCCGAACCCACCTCCTCGACGACGCCGATGAACTCGTGGCCCATCGAGGTCCCCTCGGCGCTGGCCGGCAGCTGGTGGTACGGGTGCAGGTCGCTGCCGCAGATGCACGCATTCACGACGCGCACGATGGCATCGGAGGGGTGTTGCAGCACCGGATCCGGGACGGTCACGATCCGAACGTCGCCGGCTCCGTACATATAGGTTGCTCGCATGGTGTTTAGTCCTCAATGTGGGAAGTCGATCCCGGCGCCGGGGGTCTGCGCCCGGGCCGGTCCTTCCATTGAAGGTGGGCTGCGCCGCGGGTGGGAGTGGCCGCTGGTACAGGTAATGGCAGGGCCTCCCTCCGCTGCGCGGCCCGGCGTACCGTTGACCGCATGGACCACCGAAATGAGATCCGCGAGTTCCTGACCACTCGCCGTGCCACGATCACCCCCGAGCAGGCCGGCCTGCCGGCCTATGGCGGGAACCGCCGGGTGAAAGGGCTGCGCCGCGAAGAGGTCTGCCTCCTCCCCGGCGTCAGCATCGACTACTACGTGCGGATGGAACGGGGCAATCTGGCGGGCGTGTCGGACAGTGTGCTCGAGGCCCTCGCCCGGGCGCTGCAATTGGACGACGCCGAGCATGACCACCTGTTCGACCTGGCCCGCAAATCCGTCGCGGTGCCGCCGGCACGGCGGCGGCCGGCGGCACCCAAGCAGGTGCGCCAGCCGATCCTGCAGATGCTTGAGGCGATCCCGGACGCCCCCGCCTGGCTCCGCAATGCACGGCACGACCTGCTGGCCGCGAACCGGATGGCCCGTGCGCTGTACGCGCCCATGCTCGCCGACCCGCACCAACCACCGAACACCGCCCGTTTCGTCTACCTCGACCCGGCCGCCAAGACGTTCTTTCCCGACTGGGACCGTGCCTCCGACGACATCGCCGCGATGCTCCGGTCGGAAGCGGGAAAGAACCCGTACGACAAGGCCCTCACCGACCTCATCGGCGAACTGTCCACCCGCAGCGAGGATTTCCGGCAACGCTGGGCCGCGCACAATGTGCGCTTCCACCGCACCGGCTTCAAGCGGCTCCACCACCCGATCGTCGGCGACCTCGAACTCAACTTCGAGGCCATGGAGTTCCCCTCCGATCCAGGCCTCACACTCCTCGTCTACACGGCAGCAGCGGGGGCGCCAAGTGCCCGATGCCTTGAAGCTCCTGGCCAGCTGGGCGAGCACCCAAGACCAACCCAACGAACACCCGGCGAGCGCCGCATCGGCCGCCGCTTCACAGAAGGAATAGAAATGCACCTCATCCCCAAGACCCCCTCCACCAAGGGCCCGGGCGGAATGTTCACCGGCGATGTCCACTTCGACGTCATCGCCGCCGGCGTTGCGCCCTCGAGGCTGCGCGTGAACATCGTCAGGTTTGCCCCCGGTGCCCGCACGGCGTGGCACCGCCATGCAAACGGCCAGACCCTCCATGTGACCGACGGCCAGGGGCTGGTCCAGGCCCGCGGAGGCGCCGTCGTCGAAATGCGCCCCGGCGACACGGTCTACACGCCGCCGGGCGAATGGCACTGGCACGGCGCCGCACCCGAGCATTTCATGTCGCACCTGGCGATGTGGGAGTCCCTCGCCGACGGGCAGGACGGCCCCGAGACCGAATGGGGCGAGCACGTGAGCGACGGCGAATACGGAACGCCCCAGCCGTAGATCCGTTGGGCCGGGCCCGGCCGGACGGCGCCATCCCCGCATCCCTGGGGTGGAAGGGTGTTGCCGGCTGGGCCCCCGGGCTAGGCTGGCGCCATGACCGATCAAAGCACTGCCCTTGCAGCCAAAGCCGCCGAATTCCTGCGCCTGCACCAGTCCCCGGACGTCCTCCAGCTCATCAACGTCTGGGATGTGGCCACGGCCCGGGTCATCGCCGATCTGCCGGGCACCACGGCCCTGGCCACGGCGTCGCACTCAATCTCTGCGTCCCTTGGTTATCCGGACGGGGAGAACATACCCGTCGAACTCATGATCGAGGCGGTCGGCCGCATCGCCGCCGCCACCGACCTGCCCGTCAGTGCGGATCTGGAGGCCGGCTACGGCAACCCCGGTGAGACCGTCCGGCGTGCCATCGGGGTCGGCATTGTCGGGGCCAACATCGAGGACCAGATGCGCCCGCTGGCCGACGCGGTGGCGCAGATGGGCGACGCCGTCAGGGCCGGAGCGGCCGAGGGGATCGACTTTTTCCTCAACGCCCGCACCGATGCGTTCCGCAAGGGAGCGGACCGGGACCCCAAGGACGTCCTGGCCGACGCCATCGAACGCGGGCGGGCATTCCTGGATGCCGGGGCGGCCTGCGTTTTCGTGCCGGGAAAGCTGGACGAGCCGACGGTGGCCGCCCTGGTCGAGGGCATCGGCCGTCAGAAGGTCAGCGTCATCAACGTCCCTGGTTCCCTGGCCCCGTCCAGGCTGCAGGAGCTCGGCGTTGCCCGGATCTCCTACGGGCCCTGGACCCAGCGTGTGGCGCTGACCGCCCTGGCGGACGCGGCCCTGGTTCTCTTGAACGACGGCGCCCTGCCGGCGGGGACCCGGGCCCTCAACTGACACCCGCAACACCTGCGCCGCAGGGGAGTGGCACCACTTAACTTAAGCGCTTTAGTTTAGGATGGTTGATGACGTAGGTCACAGGTCCGCCGATGGGCCGCCACCACTGCTACAGGCTAGGAACTTGCATGGAACTGCTGCCCCACCGCGGCCCTCATTTCGCCCCCAGCTCGCGCGCGGACTCCGGATTCCGCACCTCGTCGCCGTGGAAGTACGCCATGGGCGCCCACGAGCTGGCGGCCGCGGCGGGATCGGTGCGGCGGGCCACGCTGCGGGCGGTGTCGACGCCGATCGTGGCAGGCAGCACGCTGTCCTATGTGGTGTTCCCGGCGTTTGCCGGCAACGACGCGGATCCGGCCGGCGGCTACGGTGCCTGCGCGGCCGCCGTCGACCTTCTCCTTGACGACGGCAGCCGGCTCTCCGGGACGGCCCTGTGCGACCAGTACGGTTTTGGCGTCTCCGCGCAGGCGCAGGGTGCGGCCAAGACGGTGGTGCCGGACCAGTGGAACATCCGCCGCGTGGACCTGTCCGCACTGGCCGGGCGGACGGTGGTCGCCATCGAGGCCGCGGTGCACGTACCCAAGGGCCTGGCCGACACCTCGCTTGCGGGCTGGATCGACGACGTCGTGATCCGCACGGTGGACGCCCTGCCGGACGCCGGCCTGCGGCCCTCCGACCATGTGCGTTCCACCCGCGGCACCCATTCCTCCGGTGCCCTCTCCCGCGGCAACGCCCTCCCGGCGACGGCCGTTCCCTACGGGTTCAACTTCATCACCCCGGCCACCGAAGCGCGGACCACCCAGTGGGTCTACGCCTACCACCAGCACGACGTCGCCCCCGGAACCAGTGCGCTGCAGGCCCTGAGCATCTCCCACCAGCCCAGCCCGTGGATGAACGACTACAGCGTCCTGCAGTTCATGCCCGGCACCACGGAGGGCACGCCCGACCCTGCCCCGGCCGCCCGGGCCCTGGCCTTCCGGCACGGCAACGAGGACGCCAAGGCGCACCGCTACCGTGTCCGCTTCGACAACGGCCTGGTGGCCGAGGCCGCGCCCACCGACCACGCCGCCGCCCTGCGCTTTGTGTATCCGGGCGACGATGCCACGCTGCTCATCGACCAGCTGGACGACAACGGATCCCTGGTGATCGGCATGGACGCCGCGGGCCGGCCCGTGCTGAGCGGCTATGTGGACGGCAGCAGCGGATCGACGGCGCTGCGGATGTACTTCTACGCCACGGCGGACCGCCCGCTGGACGGCTTCGGGAAGTTTGCCGGCGCCCATGCCAACGTGTCCGGCTACCTGCGCTTCCGGCTGGACGCGGACCGGACCGTGAACTTCAAGGTCGCCACGTCCTTCATCAGCGTCGCGATGGCGCGGCACAGCCTGGAGCTTGAAATCCCGGATGGGGTTGGCGTGGACGCCATCGCCGCGCTGGCCCAGGATCTGTGGGACGAGAAGCTGGGCGCCGTCCAGGTGGCCGGCGCCAGTGCGGACCAGCTGGCCACGCTGTATTCGAACCTGTACCGGATGTTCCTGTACCCCAACTCGGCCAGCGAAAACGCCGGGACAGCCCAGGACCCGCAGTGGCAGTACGCCAGCTTCCTGCGGCCGGCAGCCAAGCATGGCGCCGAGGCCACCGGGGCGCCGGTCCGGGCCGGCCGCATTTACGTCAACAACGGATTCTGGGACACCTACCGGACCGAATGGCCGGCGCTGTGCCTGCTCGATCCAGACCAGGCCGGGCGGATGCTGGACGGCTTTGTGGAGCACTACCGCGAGGGCGGCTGGACGCCGCGGTGGTCGGCCCCAGGCTACGCGGACTGCATGGTGGGCACCAGCAGCGACCTGGTCTTTGCTGACGCCGCGCGCAACGGGGTGGGCGGCTTTGACCTGGAACAGGCGTACGACTCTGCCTTGCGCAATGCAACAGTCCCCTCCGATGCCTCGGCGACAGGGCGCAAGGGCCTGGGCCTCGGTATCTTCACCGGCTACATCCCCACCAGCACGGATGAGGCCATGTCCTGGTCGCTGGAGAATGCCATCAGCGACTTTGGCATCGCGCAGTTCTCGGAAGTGATGCTCGACCGCAGCGGCGAGGACGACCCGCGCCGCAGCGAATACGCGGCCAACGCGGCCTATTTCGCCAACCGGGCGCTGGGCTACAAGCTGCTCTTTGACCCGAGCGTTGGCTTTTTCCAGGGTCGGGACAGTGACGGCACGTTCCGGCACACGCCGGAGACGTTCGACCCGCGTGTGTGGGGGCACGACTACACCGAGACCAACGCCTGGGGCATGGCCTTCAGCGTGCCGCACGACGGCGCCGGCCTCGCCGGGTTGTATGGCGGCCGGGCCGGGCTGGAGGCAAAGCTGGACGAGTACTTCAGCACTCCTGAAACGGCGCGCGAGGAATTCCGGGGCTCGTATTGGGCCGTCATCCACGAGATGGTCGAGGCCCGGAACATCCGGATGGGCATGTTCGGCATCTCCAACCAGCCGGCCCACCATGCCCCGTTCATGTATGCCTTCACCGATGCCCCGCACAAGATGCAGGCCATCACCCGCGAGGCCGTCGGCCGGCTGTTTACCGGCAGCGAGATTGGCCAGGGGTATCCAGGGGACGAGGACAACGGCGAGATGTCCGCTTGGTACGTGTTTGCCGCGCTCGGCTTCTATCCGCTCAGCCTGGCCTCCGGGGGGTTCATCCTCACCTCGCCCCTGTACGGCGAGGCCACCGTCACGCTGGCCGGGGGCAAGACCATCACCATCCGCGCGACGAACAATGCCCGGGAGAACGTCTACATCCAGTCGGTGGCCGTCAACGGGGTTGCCTGGGAGAGCCCGTTCATCGACCACGCCACGCTGGCCGATGGCGCCACGCTGGAGTTCGTGATGGGGCCCGAGCCCTCCGGCTGGGGGTCCTCGCCCGAGCTGGCCCCGCCGTCGTTGAGTGCGCCGGGCTCGCAAGCTGTGCCGGCGTCGGACCTCACCACCCCGGCCGGGGCCGCCACGGCCAGCGTGCCGGATGCGCACCTGGCCTTCGACGACTCGTCGGCCACGGGAGTCCGCCTCCACGGCGGCGACTGGGTGGGCTACGCCCTGCGCCAGCCGGCGGCGGTGCCCCTGTACACCATCACGGCCGGGCCCGCCCTTTCCGGCTGGGATCTGCAGGGCTCGGCGGACGGCCACGAGTGGACCGCCGTCGAGCGCCGCCGCGGTGAAACCTTCCGGTGGGAGCGACAGACGCGCCCGTTCCTTGTCCCGTCTGTCCCGGATGCCGACCGCTTCCGGCACTACCGGGTGCGAGTGGCGGGCCACCCGGCAGCGTCTGCCACGCTGTACCAGCTGGAACTGTTTCCGGAGCACTAACGGATCACGCCCGGCCGCCGGGGACCGGTGATCGAGCTTGTCGAAATCCGGTGGGCCGGGGGTGTCCCCGGGTTTCGCCGTCGGGTGCGGGCCGGCGGCATCGACCTCACGACGCCGCACCCGAACCGGGTCATCTTCACCAACGATCCGCCCAACACCGAGATGGTGCTCAGCGGGCAGCTGGGGTCCGTCCTGGACACGGCCGGGGTCTTCCTGGTCTCGTGGCTGAACGTGGTCAAGGACGAGGCCATTCTTCAGAGCCGGTTGCGCGAACGTGCGCAACTGGTGGCGGCACTGCCCGGGGACGCCACCGTCCTCTACGAAGATGCGGGCTTCCACGTCCCGGCCTATGCCGGCCGGGTGCGCGACGCCATGGCGGACATGGTGGATGTCTACAGCATGAACGAGGACGACATGCACCACCACCTGGACCGGGAGGTGGATCTGCTCGATGCCGTGGCCTATGAACGGGGCCTGCAGGGCGGCATCACCATGGCGAGCACCCGCTTCCGCCATGGCGACGGTTTCACCGTCCAGGACCACGAAGCGGTGGGCCTGCTGCCGGTCAATCCGGCCGGTGCCCGGTTCGGCGCGGACATCGAGGCCCGGCTGGGCCCGGCGGTGCGGTGCCTTCCCGCCTTCGCCCTGGACTCCGCCGCGCCGGCCACCATCGGTGTGGGGGATTCCTTCGTGGGTGGATTCATCGCTGCCCTGGCGGGGCAGTGACTGTGGGGCCCGCTCCGCCGCCGGACTTGATGCAGCCCGGCAGCTGCCTCAGTCAGCCGGCGTGGGCGGTCGCCGGCCCGAGTGCCGCGGGCAGGGCCGCGAGGGAGTTGAAGCTGTAGAGGTGCAGTCCGGCGATGTGGGTGGGGGCGAGCCCGTCGATGAGGGCATCCGGCTGGTAGCGCTCGCCGCCGAGCATGTGCCGGGCGAAGGACCCCTTGGTGCTCAGGAAGCGCAGCGAGGTGCCGACGCCGATCTTGCCGGCCAGCGCCAGGAGTTTGGTGCGCGGCACGGCGCCGGCCACACCGGCCCAGACCGGCAACCGGACGCCCTCGCGGCGCAGCAGCCCCGCGTAGTTGTTGATGGCCTCGGCCGAAAAGCACATCTGCGTGACCACGCGGGAGGCCAGCTCCTGCTTGGCCAACAGCTCATCGAGCAGCTGGACGCCGTGGGTGGCGGGGTGCCCCTCCGGGTATCCCGCCACCCCCATTTTCATGCTGCCGGCGCTCAGCTCGGCGATGTCCGCCATTAACGGCGTGCTGGATGCGTAGGGCCCGGCGGCACGCGGGGCGTCGCCGCTGATGGTGAAGACCTCGGTGATCCCGGCGGTGGCGCAGTCGGCCAGCAGGTTGCGCAGCTGCCCCTTGTCCGCCACCGCCCGCGCGGCGAGGTGCGGGACGACGGCGTAGCCCAGGTCCGCGAGCTCGAGGGCGGCCGCCATGGTCCGTTCAATGCCGTGGGCGGGCAGGCACGTGATGGTCAGTGTCGTGGACGTCGGCAGGTGCCGCGACACCATTGCGGCGATGCCATTGGCGGGGATGATCTCGACGCGCGAATCGAACATGGCTGGCCTCTGCTTGTCGGGGGTTAGTGTCCGGCGAGGAGGGTGGCGGCCTCCTGGCGGGTGGTGCCGGAGTCCTGAATGCCCTCGGCGATGTGGGCCAGGTGGGCGGGGATGTCGCGGCCCTTCTTGCGCATCGCGGTGGCCCAGAGCCGGCCGGCCCGGTAGGAGGAGCGCACGAGGGGTCCGGACATGACGCCCAGGAAGCCCAGCTCCTCGGCCTCGGCGGCGAGCTCGACGAACTCCTGGGGCTTGACCCACCGGTCCACGGGCAGGTGCCGTTCGGAGGGGCGCAGGTACTGGGTGATGGTGAGAAGGTCGCAGCCGGCCCCGTGCAGGTCCGCGAGGGCCTCGGAGATCTCCGCCCGGGTTTCGCCCATGCCCAGGATCAGGTTGGACTTGGTGACCATGCCGTGGTCCCGGCCCTGGGTGAGAACGTCCAGGGAGCGGTCGTAGCGGAACGCGGGGCGGATCCGCTTGAAGATCCGGGGCACGGTCTCCACGTTGTGCGCGAACACCTCCGGGGCGGAGTCGCAGATCGCGGCGATGTGCTCGGGGTTGCCGGAGAAGTCCGGGATGAGCAGCTCGACGCCGGTGTTGGGGTTCAGTTCGTGGATTTTCCGCACGGTTTCGGCGTACAGCCAGGTGCCCTCGTCGGCGAGGTCGTCGCGGGCGACGCCGGTGACGGTGGCGTAGCGCAGGTTCATCTTCACCACGGAGCGGGCGACCTTGGTGGGTTCGAACCGGTCGATGGGGGAGGGTTTGCCGGTGTCGATCTGGCAGAAGTCGCAGCGGCGGGTGCATTCGGAGCCGCCGATCAAAAACGTCGCCTCGCGGTCCTCCCAGCATTCGAAGATGTTCGGGCAGCCCGCCTCCTCGCAGACGGTGTGCAGGCCCTCCTTTTTGACCAGGTTCTTCATGGCGATGTATTCCGGGCCCATGGAGACCTTGGCCTTGATCCAGTCGGGTTTGCGCTCGACCGGGGTGGCGGCGTTGCGCGCTTCGATGCGCAGCATCTTGCGGCCTTCGGGTGCCAGCGTCACAGTGCTGCTCCTTCTGCGGGGGTGGCGGCAGGCATCAGCACGCCACCACATTCACGGCGAGGCCGCCCAGGGCGGTCTCCTTGTATTTGGAACTCATGTCCTTGCCGGTTTCGCGCATGGTGACAATGACCTCATCGAGGGAAACCCGGTGGGTGCCGTCGCCCCAGAGCGCCATCTTGGCGGCGTTGATGGCCTTGGCCGCGGCAATGGCGTTGCGCTCGATGCAAGGGATCTGCACCAGCCCGCCGATGGGATCGCAGGTCAGGCCCAGGTTGTGCTCCATCGCGATCTCCGCGGCGTTCTCCACCTGCTCCGGAGTGCCGCCCATGACCTCGGCCAGGCCGGCGGCGGCCATCGACGACGCCGAGCCCACCTCGCCCTGGCAACCCACCTCGGCCCCGGAGATGGAGGCCTGCTCCTTGTAGAGCACGCCGACGGCGCCGGCGGCGAGCAGGAACTTGACCACGACGTCGTCGACGGCGTCCTGGCCGGCCTCGGCGATGCCCGGTGTGTAGTGGGTGGCATAGAACATGACTGCCGGAATGATGCCGGCGGCGCCGTTGGTGGGAGCGGTGACCACGCGCCCGCCGGAGGCATTTTCCTCGTTGACGGCCAGGGCCACCAGGTTGACCCATTCCTGCCAGAACTTCGGATCGCGGTCCGGATCCTCGGAGCGCAGGCGGGCGTGCCAATCGGGTGCCCGGCGGCGGACGTTCAGCCCGCCCGGCAGCAGCCCAGTGCGCTTGAGCGAGGAGTTCTTGCACTCCTCCATGACGTCGCGGATGTGCAGCAGGGAGCTGCGGATCTCGGCTTCGGGGCGGAGGCTCTTTTCGTTCTCGAGCATGACACCGCTGAAGTTCAGTGAGTTGGCGGTGCAGTGGGCCAGCAGCTCCGCGGCGGTGCGGAAGGGCAGCGGCAGCTCTTGGATGGAGTCCTCCAGCTCGGCCATGGCGCTGTCCTCGCTGCCCTCGCGGACAATGAACCCGCCGCCAACGGAGAAGAAGGTGGCCTGGTGCAGGACGGTTCCGGCGGCGTCGGAGACGGCAAACTTCATGCCATTGGTGTGGCGGGGCAGCACCGTGAGCGGGTGCAGGACTATGTCCTTGACCGCGTAGGGCAGCTCAACCTCGCCGGCCAGCCGCAGCGTTCCGGTGTCGGCAATGATGGCCAGGCGTTCCTCCACCTCGTCGGGGAGGATGAGCTCGGGGTAGTAGCCCTCCAGGCCCAGGAGCACGGCGGTCATGGTGCCGTGTCCGTGCCCGGTGGCGGCGAGCGAGCCGTAGAGGTCCACCCGCAGGCTTGCCGCCCGGCCCAGGGTTCCGCCGGTGCGGAGCTCCTCGGCGAACACGGCGGCGGCGCGCATGGGGCCCACCGTGTGCGAACTGGACGGTCCGATGCCTATCGAAAAGAGGTCAAAGACTCCGACTGCCATGGGGTGTTCCTTACGTGCAAAAGCAATGGTCCGGCAGATTGTCCTGCCGGAAAGGATGGGCGCACGGTGGTGGGGTGCGCCCATCCCGGGCGTCCTGCGCCGGGCCGCCGCGGGTGGCGGCGTCCGGCGCAGGAGGGTGGACCCTAGCTGGGCCGGCCCGAGAGGGCCGGCACGGCGGGGTAGAGCGGATGGGCGCCGGCCAGGGCCTCAACCCGGGTCCGCAGACCGGAAAGGTCGGCATCGGCGTCGGCCGTCAGGGCCTCAGCAATGATATCGGCAACCTCCGTGAAGGCCGCCTCGCCGAAACCACGGGTGGCCAGCGCCGGGGTGCCGATGCGCAGGCCAGAGGTGACCATCGGCGGGCGCGGGTCGAACGGAACGGCGTTGCGGTTGACGGTGATGTCGATCGCGGCCAGGCGGTCCTCGGCCTGCTGGCCGTCCAGCTCGCAATTGCGCAGGTCCACCAGCACCAGGTGCACGTCGGTGCCGCCGGAGATGACGGAGATGCCCTTGGCGGCGACGTCCGGCTGGATGAGGCGCTCGGCCAGGATCCGGGCGCCGTCGAGCACGCGCTGCTGGCGCTCGGCGAATTCCGCGGAGGCCGCGATCTTGAAGGCCACGGCCTTGCCGGCGATCACGTGCTCAAGCGGACCGCCCTGCTGGCCGGGGAACACCGCCGAGTTGATCTTCTTGGCGATGTCGGCGTCGTTGCTCAGGATGATGCCGCCGCGCGGACCGGCCAGGGTCTTGTGCGTGGTGGAGGTGGTGACGTGGGCATGCGGCACAGGGTTCGGGTGCAGGCCCGCGGCCACCAGACCGGCAAAGTGGGCCATGTCCACCATCAGGTAGGCGCCCACCAGGTCTGCGATCCGGCGGAACTCGGCGAAGTCCAGCTGGCGGGCGTAGGCGGACCAGCCGGCCACGATCAGTGCCGGCTTGTGCTCCAGCGCCAGGCGCTCCACCTCGGCCATGTCGACGCGGTGGGTGTCCTCGCGCACCTGGTACGGGATGACGTTGTAGAGCTTGCCCGAGAAGTTGATCTTCATGCCGTGCGTCAGGTGTCCGCCGTGGGCCAGGTTCAGGCCCATGATGGTGTCGCCCGGCTTGATCAGCGCGTGCATCACCGAGGCGTTGGCCTGGGCGCCGGAGTGCGGCTGGACGTTTGCGTAGGCGGCGCCGAAGAGGGCCTTGACCCGGTCGATGGCCAGCTGTTCGACGACATCCACGTGCTCGCAGCCGCCATAGTAGCGCCGGCCGGGGTAGCCCTCGGCGTACTTGTTGGTCAGCACCGAGCCCTGGGCCTGCATCACCGCTGTGGCGGTGTGGTTCTCGGAGGCGATCATCTCCAGGCCGGAGCGCTGGCGGGCCAGCTCGTTGTCGATCTGCACCGCGATTTCCGGATCCAGCTCGGACAGCTGCGCGTCGAGGCTGGGGGAGACGACCTGCTCGAACGCCGTGGTGGCGCTTGCCGCGCTCACAGCTCGCCGCCGTTCTTGGCAGCGTAGTCCACCGCGGAGAGCAGCGGGCCGTGGGATTCGGCGGCCACCTTGAACAGCCAACCGGCGCCGTAGGGGTCGGAGTTGATCAGGGCCGGATCCTCGACGACGGCGGTGTTCACCTCGGTGACCTCGCCGGTGACGGGGGAATAGAGATCGGAAACGGACTTGGTGGATTCCACCTCGCCGCAGGTCTCCCCGGCCGTGACGGCGGTGCCGACCTCGGGCAGGTCGACGTAGACGATGTCGCCCAGGGCGTCCGTGGCGACGGCGGAGATGCCGATCGAGACGAGATTGCCGGCCTCATTGGCCACCCACTCATGCTCTTCGGAGTACTGCAGTTCGGGTGCTACTTGTGCCATCTTTGCTTCCTTCGGGTCTGGTGGGGCGGACGTTACTTTTGGCGCTTGTAGAACGGCAGGGCAATGACCTCGAAGGGCTCGGCCTTGCCGCGCAGGTCGACGTCCAGGGCGGTGCCCAGGGCTGCGTGCTCGACGTCGA
This sequence comes from Pseudarthrobacter sp. P1, assembly GCF_050156935.1. NCBI lineage: Bacteria > Bacillati > Actinomycetota > Actinomycetes > Micrococcales > Micrococcaceae > Pseudarthrobacter > Pseudarthrobacter sp. P1. The sequence goes on from NZ_CP189584.1 coordinate 3,646,875, forward strand.
CGTAGGCCAGGGCCACGGGGAAGCCGAGCGTCGGGCTGGGCTGGCCGGAGGTCACCTCGCCGACGACGACGCCGTCCTTCAGCACCGGGTAGTGGCTGCGGCCGGCGCGGCGGCCCAGGCCCTTCAGGCCCACCAGCTTGCGCCCGGTGGTCTCGCCCTCGCCGGCGGCCTTGGCGGCCTCCAGTGCGGCGCGGCCTACGAAATCGCTCTCCTTGGCCAGCGACACGACGGGGCCCAGGCCGGCGGCGTAGGCGTTGCCCTCGCGGGAGAGTTCGTTGCCGTAGAGCGGCATGCCGGCCTCCAGGCGCAGCGAGTCGCGGCAGGCCAGGCCGGCCGGCACGAGTTCGCCGTCGTGCGCCACGGCCGCGATCTCTTGCCAGAGGGCTGCCGCATGGTCGTTGGCCACGAAGATCTCGAAGCCGTCCTCGCCGGTGTAGCCGGTGCGGGCGAGCAGCAGTTCGGCGGTGCGCCCGCCGAACGTGAAGGGGACCTCGACGGCGGCGTAGTACTTCAGCCCGGTGACCAGGGCGTGCGCCTGGGCCGGCACCAGGCGCAGCAGGATCTCCTCGGCCTTGGGGCCCTGCACGGCGATCAGCGAGGTCTCGGCGGAGGCATCCTCCACGACGACGTCGAACGCCGCGGCGCGCACGGTGAGGGCGGCGGCCACCACGGGGGCGTTGCCGGCATTGGGCACCACCAGGAACTTGTCTGTGCCTTCATCCGTGGCCGGACGGCGGTACACGATGAGGTCGTCGATGATGCCGCCGTCCTCTTGGCAGATCAGCGAGTACTTGGCCTTGCCCACGCTCATGGCGGAGATCTTGCCCGCCAGGGCGTAGTCCAGGAACGCGGACGCCGCCGGGCCGCTGACCCAGACCTCGCCCATGTGGGAGAGGTCGAACAGTCCGGCCGACTGGCGGACGGCGTGGTGCTCGGCCAGCTCGGAGGAGTACTTCAGGGGCATCTGCCAGCCACCGAAATCGGTGAAGGAGGCGTCGAGCTTCTTGTGCTCTTCGTAGAGCGCGGTGTAGTTCTCAGTCATTGAAGGGTTCCTTAGTTCTCGAACTCGGAGATGGGAGGGCAGGAGCAGACGAGGTTGCGGTCGCCGGCTGCGCCGTCGATCCGGCCCACCGGCGGGAAGTACTTGTCCTGGCGCAGGGCCGCCACCGGGAAGACGGCCTGCTCGCGCGGGTAGCTGCGCTCCCAGCCGGAATCGACGACGGCGGCCGCGGTGTGCGGGGCGTTGCGCAGCGGGCTCTGCTCCACAGTGAAGTCGCCGTTGGCGACCTGGTCGATCTCGGCCCGGATGGTGACCATGGCCGCGATGAACCGGTCGATCTCCGCCAGGTCCTCGGATTCGGTCGGCTCCACCATCAGCGTGCCCGCCACGGGGAACGCCAAGGTGGGGGCGTGGAAGCCGTAGTCGATCAGGCGCTTGGCCACGTCCTCGGCGGTGACGCCCGTCGCGGCCGTCAGCTCGCGCAGGTCCAGGATGCACTCGTGCGCCACGAGGTCCCCGGCGCCGGTGTAGAGGACGGGGAAGTGCTCGTTGAGCCGGGAGGCGATGTAGTTCGCTGCCAGCAGGGCGGACTTGGTGGCCTCGGTCAGCCCGGAACCGCCCATCAGCTTCACATAGGCCCAGGAGATCGGCAGCACGCCGGCGGAGCCGAAGCGCGACGCCGAGATCGGCACGTCCCCACCCTCGGTCCAGGACGTGGCGTCGCCGGGCATGAACGGAGCCAGGTGCGCCTTGGCCGCGACCGGGCCGACGCCGGGGCCGCCACCGCCGTGCGGGATGCAGAAGGTCTTGTGCAGGTTCAGGTGGCTGACGTCGCCGCCGAACTTGCCCGGCTGGGCCACGCCCACCAGGGCGTTGAGGTTGGCGCCGTCGATGTACACCTGGCCGCCGGCGGCGTGCACGGAGTCGCAGACCTCGCGCACATCGGCGTCGTACACGCCGTGCGTGGACGGGTAGGTGATCATGATGGCGGAGAGGACGTCCTTGTGGGCCTCGATCTTGGCCTTGAGGTCCGCATGGTCGATGGTGCCGTCGGGCGCGGTGGCCACCACGACCACCTTCATGCCGGCCAATACGGCGGAGGCGGCGTTGGTGCCATGCGCCGAGGCAGGGATGAGGCAGACGGTGCGCTGGGATTCGCCGCGGGAGTGGTGGTAGCCGCGGATGGCCAGCAGGCCGGCGAGCTCGCCCTGGGAACCGGCGTTGGGCTGCAGCGAAACCTGGTCGTAGCCGGTGATCTCGGCCAGATCGGCCTCGAGGCCGGAGATCAGCTCGCGCCAGCCCTCGGTCTGGGAATCGGGGGCGAACGGGTGGATGGACGCGAACTCCGGCCAGGAGATGGCCTCCATCTCGGCCGTGGCGTTCAGCTTCATGGTGCACGAGCCCAGCGGGATCATGGTGCGGTCCAGTGCCAGGTCGCGGTCGCTGAGCTTGCGGATGTAGCGCAGCAGCTGGGTTTCGGAGCGGTGGGTGTTGAACACCGGGTGCTGGAGGTAGTCGGTGGTGCGCTCCACACCGGCATCGAGGCCGAACGTGGCCGCGCCGGTGTCCACGCCGTCGCCTGCGGCGGAGGCGCCAAAGGCGCCGGCCACGCGGGCGACGATGTCCGTCGTCGTCGTCTCGTCCACGGAGATGCCCACGTGGTCGGCGTCGATGGCGCGCAGGTTGATGCCGCGCACCTCGGCCAGGCCAACAATGGCATTGGCCCGGCCCGGGACGCGGACGGTGAGCGTGTCAAAGAAGGAGTTGTGCAGGACCTCGATGCCGGAGGCGGACAGGGCCGCCGCCAGCGTGCGGGCGTGGCCGTGGACGGTCTCGGCGATCGCCTTCAGTCCCTCGGGGCCGTGGTAGACGGCGTACATGGAGGAGACGATGGCCAGCAGCGCCTGCGCGGTGCAGATGTTGGAGGTGGCCTTCTCGCGGCGGATGTGCTGCTCGCGGGTCTGCAGGGCCAGGCGGTAGGCCGGAATGCCGGCGGAATCCTTGGACACACCGACGAGGCGGCCGGGCAGGGAGCGCTCCAGGCCCTGGCGGACGGCCATGTAGGCCGCGTGCGGACCGCCGAAGAACAGCGGCACGCCAAAGCGCTGGGTGGAGCCGACGGCGATGTCGGCGCCCTGCTCGCCGGGAGGGGTGATCAGGGTCAGGGCGAGCAGGTCGGCGGCCACCGTGACCAGTGCACCGCGTTCCTTGGCGGCGGCAATGACGGGCGCGTGGTCGAAGACGCGGCCGGAGACGCCGGGCTGCTGGAGCACGACGCCGTTGATGTCGCCGTCGGGCAGGCCCAGGGACAGGTCGGCGATCTCCACCTCGAAGCCGAGGGCCTCGGCGCGGCCGCGGACGATGGCGATGGTCTGCGGCAGCAGGTCGGCGTCCAGGACGGTCTTGCCGTCGGTGGCGGGCTTGGACTTGTTGGCCCGGCGCATCAGCAGCACGGCCTCGGCCACGGCGGTGGCTTCATCCAGCAGGGAGGCATTGGCGATCGGCAGGCCCACCAGGTCCTGGACCATGGTCTGGAAGTTCAGCAGCGCCTCAAGCCGGCCCTGGGAGATCTCGGGCTGGTAGGGGGTGTAGGCCGTGTACCAGGCCGGGGATTCGAGGATGTTGCGGCGGATCACCGGGGGAGTGACGGTGTCGAAGTAGCCCTGGCCGATCATCTGCACGGCTGTGACGTTCTTGGCAGCCAACTCACGGAGTTCGGCCAGCACCTCAACCTCGCTGAGGGCCCGCTGCAGCGCCAGGGGAGCGTCCTGGCGGATGTCGCCGGGAACGGCCGTGTCCACGAGGGATTCGAGGGTGTCGTAGCCGATGGACTTGAGCATGGTGTCGATGTCGGCCTGGCGGCGCGCACCAATGTGGCGGTCAACGAATGCGGCGGGGGTTGCTTGAACTGTCAAGGGGAACTCCAAGGTATGGCCGGCGCCGAATGCGCCGGAGTGGACCGGGTTCCTCCCCGCTCTGTATTGGACCTGAGAGTTTCCGCGGACCAAAGTCCGCTTGCACCGTCGGTGAGTCCGGGCTGGCGCCTGACTACTTTCCAGAGTTGCCTCGCCGTGGCGGTACGGGGGCCTGAGAGATTCCTGGGGAGGATTTGCTCCTACGGCGCCTGCCGGCTGGTTGGCTGGAGGACTCTCCCGCCACGGTTCAAAAGGCATGTTCAGTTGTTGGTGATTCAGGACACAGATTACACGCAATCCGGGCGGCGGGCAAAAAACCTTAGTGGGGGCGATTTAGCCATTGCCTGGAGGATTTGGGGCGCGGGGGCTCGGCTTGACATTTTTGTGTGACGCACTCCACACTGATCCGGGAGCCGCCGAACGACACGTGCCGGCCCTGACCCCGCCAGCTGCCACTGCTGGCCTACGACCAAAACTTCGACGCAATTCCCCGAGCGGACGGCCCCGATGGGCCCTGACCCCGCCAGCTGGTTGCGCTACGAAACACCGCACATTGTCCGTCGCCGACGACGGTCCATGTTGTGCTGTCGCTGCGGCTGGCAGATCCGCAGCACAAGAAAACAGCCCTGCCGCACCATGGTCCACAAGACCAGCCTTTCCTGATGAGAAAGAAGCCCCATGCCAAAGCAAACGACAGCCCTGCCGGATAGCGCCGGATCCACCACCGCAGACGCCGGCCCGCACCTGTCCCGCTCGCTGTCCAACCGCCACATCCAGCTGATCGCCATTGGCGGCGCCATTGGCACCGGCCTGTTCATGGGCTCGGGAAAAACCATTTCGGCGGCCGGCCCCTCGGTCATCTTCGTCTACATGATCATCGGCTTCATGCTGTTCTTTGTCATGCGGGCGATGGGCGAGCTGCTGCTGAGCAACCTGCACTACAAATCCTTCAGCGACTTCGCCGCGGACCTGCTGGGCCCCTGGGCAGGCTTCTTCACGGGGTGGACCTACTGGTTCTGCTGGGTGATCACCGGCATCGCCGACGTGATCGCCATCGCCGGGTACACCAAGGAACTCTGGCCGGGGCTGCCCCTGTGGATCCCGGGGCTGGCCACCATCGCCATCCTGCTGCTGCTGAACCTGACCACCGTGAAGGCCTTCGGCGAGACCGAATTCTGGTTCGCCCTGATCAAGATCATCGCCATCGCGGCCCTGATCGTGGTGGGCCTGTTCATGATCTTCAGCGGATTCTCCTCCGAGGCCGGACCGGCCAGCTTCACCAACCTGTGGAGCCATGGTGGCTTCTTCCCCAACGAGTTCATGGGCTTTGTGGCCGGTTTCCAGATTGCCGTGTTCGCCTTCGTGGGCATCGAGCTGGTGGGCACCACCGCGGCGGAGGCCAAGGACCCGGAGAAGAACCTGCCCAAGGCCATCAACTCCATCCCGGTGCGCGTGCTGCTCTTCTACGTGGGCGCCCTCATCATCTTGATGTCGGTCATCCCGTGGACCCAGTTCGCCGCCGGACACAGCCCCTTCATCGCCATGTTCTCGCTGGCCGGTTTGGGGGCCGCCGCCACGGTGGTCAACTTGGTGGTGCTCAGCTCAGCGATGTCCTCGGCCAACTCAGGCATCTACTCCACCTCCCGTATGGTCTACGGCCTGGCCCAGGAGGGCGACGCACCGGCCCTCTTCAGCGGCCTGTCCGGCCGCAAGGTGCCCCGCAACGCCCTCTTCCTCTCCTGTGTGCTGCTGCTCTCCGGCGTCGTGCTGATGTACGCCGGACAGGACATCGGCAAGGCCTTCGACATGGTGACCACCGTGTCAGCGGTCTGCTTCGTCTTCGTCTGGTCGATCATCCTGGCCAGCTACCTCGCCTTCCGCCGGCGCCGCCCGCAGCTCCATGACGCGTCCAGGTTCAAGATGCCCGGCGGCATCCCCATGGTGTGGGTGGTCTTCGCGTTCTTTGGCTTTGTGCTCTGGGCGCTGACCACCCAGCCGGACACGCTGCTGGCGCTGCTGGCCACACCGCTCTGGTTCATCGTGCTCGGCGTCGCCTGGTTCATCCTGCGCCGGCGCCCCGCGCATCTGGCCCGCTACGCATCGTTCCAGAACGAGCTCGCCTCGGACAAGGACTCGGCGGACATCCACCTCCAGGGGCGCTGACCGGCTCCGTTTGAAGTACAGCTACGCGGCGGCCGGCCGGTTCCCGGCCGCCGGACCGGCCAGCCCCGCGGGACCCGCGGGGCTGGCCGGCAGTTCAAATGACCTGGCCGCCCGTGAACCGGCCAGGGTGCTGGCGGCGATCGTCACCAGCGCACCAAGGATCAGGGCCGCCGCTTCACCGGGGAGGAGCAGGCCCTGCTGGGTGCCGATGGTGGCCGCTGCGACCGGCACGCCCAGCTGCGCGCAGGAGAGCACCCCCAGCGACATCGGCATGCCGATGATGCGCAGGGCGCCGTGGGCCACCATGGTTCCGGCGCCCAGGCACAGCCCCAGCAGGACCATCTGCGGGTGGCTGCCGAGGTCGCGCAGGTTCAGCGAGGCACCCAGCCAGACAAAGAACAGCGGCCCCAAAAACCCCTCGGTCAAGGCAAACAGCTGCCGGGCCAGCCGGCGGGGCTCGCCGACGGCAGCGACGGTGAGGCCGAACGAGAACCCGGCGAGCATGATCGATACATGTCCCAGGGTGGCCAGCCCAGCCAGTCCGAAGAGGATGGCCAGCTGGATCCGCAGCTCGAGGGCAAACTTGCGCCGCTCGGAGAGCCGGTGGACCCGGCCGCGGATCCCGGCGCCTTCCAGCCAGCGCAGTACAAAGAACAGTCCGACGGCGCAGCCGGCCACCAGGGCGGCGCCCAGTGCGGCGGGCCCCGCATTGGCGGGATTGATCGCCAGCGGCAGAGCCACAATGGCGGCGATGTCCGCAATGGCCACCTGCGCCGTCATGGCCAGCACCTCTGGTCCGCCCAGCCGCAGGGAATCGATGATCGGCAGGATCAACGCGGCCGAGGACGAGGCAATCAGCACCACATACATCGGGGCGTGGGCCGTGCCGAACGCCCAGGCAATGGCGGTTCCCAGGCCGGCGGACAGCACGGCGGCCAGGCCTGCCCGCACCCCGCCGCGCCCCAGGGCCGAGCGGATGGCGGCATCCCGGAAGGGAACGTGGGTGCCCGCGACAAACATGATCAGGGCGAAACCAATGTCCGCCAGCAGGACGAACGAGGAATCGTGCGGATCCACCAGCGACAGGCCGCTTTGCCCAATCACGACGCCGGCGAGAAGCTCGCCGAGGACCACGGGCAGGCGCCACGTTGCCGGCATCGCCAGCAGGGGACCTGCCAGGGCGACGACGGCGACAAGGGCCAGCGAGAGAAAGGTCACCGGGTGCTTCCATCCCCTTGGGCGGAAAGGGGCGCAAGTTTGATGGGGATGTCGGTGTTCTCGTCGGTGTAGTAGCTGGCGCAAACGCGGTGGTAGCCATCGGCGATGTGGGCCGGGACGCCGGCGGCCATGTTGCCGCGGACCAGCAACACAGGGGAGAGCTTGTGGCCGGCGGCAATCTTGGCCAGGTCCGAGGCAACATGCGGGTTGTCCCGCGGCAGCAGCGCCAGCCCCGCGGCGCGCAGAATGTCCTTGGCCAATTGGTGGGTGACGGGGGCATCCCGCAGCGCTTGGACGGTGGCCGCCACGCCGCCGTCGTCCGCCAGCAGCGCCAGGTACTGCGCGGCCGCCGGATAGTCCTGGTCTTCTGGCTGCTGCAACCAGAAGACCAGCGGGCCGGGGTCCTTTTTATGGACGTCCTTGTGCTCGTTTCTGGCCATGCTGGTTCCTCCCGGACGGCATTGGAACGAGACTACTCCGGGGCCTGCCGGCTTTCTGGCTCTGAGGGATCGCCGGCCCGCTGCTTTGCGCGACTTCCGTATGAAGTTGCGGCCAACTCATCCTGCCGAGGAGGGGGCCACCGGATTCGAAGCGGTCAGCCCGCGCCCTGACCCTCGCGGGCCACCTCTTCCAGAATCCTCGCTGTTGGCGATGCCGTCATCAGATCCCCTATCACCTCGGGTTTGTCCCACACCTGGCTGCGCAGCTGTTCCAGAAAGACGCCCGCAGCGTCCTTGGTGTCGAAGTCAAGGTGCACGACCACACTGTTCTGGTCGGCTGTATCCCGGAGCAGGCGGACAGACCGGGCGCCCGAGGCGGCGCGGCCTGCGGGATCAGTGTCGAATACTTTCTTAAAAGCCCCGTAGTCCCGGACCGGATAGCTGATCTGCAGGGTGAACATCGTCGTTCCTTTCCTCGTGCTATGTCAGCACCACGATAGGCCGTCCAGAGTCATCCCGGTAGGGGGAGTTTCTAGACCATGGCAAACGCCAAGGCACCGATGGGGTGGGTCAGCATGGATCCGAGCAGCCGTCCGGCGGGACCGCTGGGCGGAGAACGCCACCAAGGGAAGCGGGCCCGCCACCGCCCGCCAGCCAAGGACCACTCCGGCCAGGGCGGCAGCCATCAGAGCGGTCAGCAGATTGTTGATCCGGGAAGCCCACGGACCCCGCGCTGGTGCGTGCCGCCGTCGTGCTTGGCCTGGAAGCTAGGCCAGCTCGATCGGGCCCAGCTCCGCCAGCAGGTCCCCGGGCCCCGGGTTGGCCGGGGCGGAACTGCCGCCCAGGTGCGTGAGCACACCCCACACGGCGTTGAGCCCGGTGCTGACGGCACCCTCGGCCCAGCCGGCGGTGAAGGAGACGTCGTCGCCGGCCAGGAAGATGCCGCGCTGGGACGCCGGCAGCGAGTCCTGCTTGAAGTGGCTGAACAGGCGCTGCTGGTAGCGGTAGTGGCCGGGCAGATTGGCCTTGAAGGCACCCATGAAGTTCGGGTCCGCCTCCCAGGAGACGGTGATCGGCTCGCCCACGATGTGCGAGGCGATGTCCACGCCGGGGTAGATCTGGGCGAGGGAATGCAGCATCAGGCGCACCCGCTCGTCGGCATCGAGCGAGAGCCACTTCAGGGCGTCGTCGTTCCAGGTGTAGGAGAGCAGGATGACGGCGGGCTTGTCCGGGCCGTTGTCCAGCAGGTAGGTGGCGCGCGGCAGCCGGTCCGTCAGCGTCATGCTGAGCACCTCCTGGCCGGTCACCGGGTCGCGGTCCTTCCAGAACGGCCGGTCCACCATGACAAAGGTCTTGGAGGACTGCATGTAGTGGTTGCGCTCAATGGCCGTCCACAGCCCGGCCGGGAACAGGGCCTCATCGGTGTGGATCCGGGTGGAGAGCAGCCAGGTCTGGCAGGTCACGACGGCGGTGGGGTAGGACGCGCTGTGTCCCCAGCGGTCGGTGAGCACGATGTCCCCGGCCGGATTGGACTCAGTGGGTGCGCCGCGGGTGATGCTGGCGACGGCGCCGCGCGGGCTGCCCTTGTGCAGGGATTTCAGCGAGGTGCCGGCCGGCCAGAAGGCGGCGTCCGCCGGCGCGTGCTCCCACAAGGCCTCGGGCAGCCGCTGGGCCCCGCCCACGATGCCGCGGTGCGCGTCGTCGGCGTCGGTGTAGACCACGCGGAGGATTTCCAGGATGGTATTGGGAAAATCGGTGTCCCAGCCGCCGGTGCCAAAGCCCACCTGGCCGAAGGCCTCGCGGTGGGCAAAGCCGGCCGTGCGGAAGGAACGGCTCGCAGCGACGAAGCCGTAGAACGTCTGCTCGTCGAACTCGGGCAGCATGGCGTTCCACAGTTCCTTGATCCGGGCGGTGTCCCGGCTCCGGATGGCCGCCTGCATCTCATCGAAGGAGGCGTGCTCGCGCAGCGCGGCCTTCCAGGCGTCGGCGACCTCGCGGAAGAAGTCCGGCAGATCCTCGGCCTTTTCGGCGTAGTGCTTCTCCCCGGCCAGCTCGATCACGGTGCTGGAGGTGGGGCCGGCCAGCGGGTTGGGGAACTCCTCCGTGGCCAGGCCCAGCAGGTCCACGTAGTGGTAGAAGGCCCGCCCCGAAACGGGGAAGCGCATGCCGCCCAGGTCCGCGACGACGTCGGGGGCACCGGGGAAGGACTCCGTCTTGAGCCGGCCCCCAATGGACCCCGGCTCGTAGATGACCGGCTTGAGCCCCAGCTTCATCAGCTCGTAGGCGGCGACGAGGCCGGACAGCCCGGCACCCACCACGGCCACCTCGGTGCCGTAGAGGTGCTCCGGCACGGTGCCCAGCCCGGCCGGATTGGCCAGGTAGTGGTCGTAGCTGAAGGGGAAGTCCGGGTTCAGCATGGTGATCGGCGCGGACTCGGGCATGGCCTGGCGTGGTTCGGCGAGCAGGTCGGTGGCTTGTGACATGGCGTGCGTGCTTTCAGTTGGAGGGGTGGTGGCGTGCGGATCAGGCGCGGACGGGCTCGGCGCTCGCCGGCTCGGCGGCCGGTTCGATGGCGTCGGGTTCGGCGTCGGAGAGCGTGGTGTAGTCGGCCTGGCTCAGTGCCGCCACGCGGGAGTTGCGCCGGCCGTAGCCGAAGTAGGCGGCGATGCCCACCAGCATCCAGACCCCAAAGACCCACCAGGTGGTGGCGCCGAGGTTGGCCATCAGGTAGATGCACATGAGGGTGCCCAGGATGGGGGTGATGGGGTACAGCGGCACGCGGAAGGTGCGCTTGAGGGTGGGCCGGCTGCGGCGCAGGTAGATGACGGAGAGGTTCACCAGGGCAAAGGCGAAGAGCGTGCCGATGCTGGTGGCGTCGGCGAGGGCGCCCAGCGGCACCAGGCCGGCGGTGATGGCGACGGCGGTGCCCACGATCAGCGTCCCGGCCACGGGGGTGCCCGTCTTGGGGGAGACGCGGCCAAAGACCTTGGGCACCAGTCCGTCGCGGGACATGGACATCAGGATGCGGGTCTGGCCGTACAGCACCGTCAGCACGATGCTGGCGATGGCCAGGACGGCGCCGATGGAGAAGACCAGGGCCAGCCAGGGGTTGCCGGTGATTTCCTGCAGGATCTGCACCAGCGCGGCCTCGGTGCCGTCGAACCAGCTCCATTCCCGGGCACCGATGGCGGCGACCGCCACCAGGATGTAGATGGAGGTGATGATGACCATGGAGGCGATGATGGCGCGCGGCAGGTCCCGCTGCGGGTTCTTGGCCTCCTCGCCGGCGGTGGAGGCGGCGTCGAAGCCGATGTAGGAGAAGAACAGCCGGGAGGCGGCGGCGGACATGCCGGCCATGCCCATCGGCATCAGGGTGTCGAAGTGGTGGCCGTTGAAGGCCGTGAACGCGATGATGCAGAACATCAGCAGCACGGCGATCTTGACCGTCACCATGATGGTGTTGACCCAGGCGCTTTCCTTGGCGCCGCGGACCAGCAGCACCATGGCCAGGAGCACGATGGCGAGGGCGGGCACGTTCAGCAGGCCGCCGTCGGTCCCGGGCGGGGCGGTGATGGCGGCTGGCAGGGACAGTCCGAAGGCGCTGAGGGTCTCGTTGACGTATTCCCCGGAACCGACGGCGACGGCGGCCACGGAGACGGCGTATTCGAGCACCAGGCACCAGCCGCAGATCCAGGCGATGCCCTCGCCCATGGTGGCGTAGCTGTAGGAGTAGCTGGAGCCGGAGACCGGCACGGCCCCGGCCATTTCGGCGTAGGAGATGGCCGAGAGCAGCGCGGCGAAGCCTGCCACGAGGAAGGAGATCCAGATGGCGGGTCCGGCCAGCGGGACGGAGGAGCCGAGGATGACAAAGATTCCGGTGCCGAGCGTGGCGCCGACGCTGATCATCGTCAGCTGCCAGACGCCCAGGCTGCGGCGCAGCGACGGGCCGTGGGTGGACGTGCCGGCTTCCTGGATCATTTGGCCGAGCGGCTTGCGCCGCAGGAGCTGCCCGGTCAGGCTGAGGGGCTGATCGTTCAGACGTATCTGCTGGGTCATCATTGACCTCCATTCGTGCTGTGGGGCCCGCCGGGGCGGGGTGGGAGGCCCGGTGGCCGGGTCTCCGTGCAACCAACTCTGCCATGTGATGCCGGTTACATGTGAGGATAAAATGACCTACACTGATCAACCATGAGACATTTTGCACACACGCCGGCCATGTCCGGCCGGCCACAGGCCGGCCAGATCACCGTGGATCTGAAGGCCATCGCTGACAATGTCGGGATCCTGCGCAAGCACTCGCCGGGGGCCGGGTTCATGGCGGTGGTCAAGGGCAACGCCTACGGCCACGGGCTCGTGGAGGTTTCCCGGACGGCGCTGGATGCCGGTGCCGGCTGGCTGGGCACCGCCCAGCTGGCGGAGGCCGTGGCGCTGCGCCAGGCTGGCATCACCGCCCCCATCCTCGCCTGGCTGTACCTGGCCTCGAGCGACAGCGGCACCATCCGCGCGGCCGTGGAGAACTCCATCGACGTCTCCGTGGGCAGCATCGAGGCCCTCGAGGCGGTGGCGGCCATTGCCAAGGAGCGCGGCACCCGGGCACAGATCCACCTGGAACTGGACAGCGGACTCAGCCGCGGCGGAGCCCGGCCGGACGAGTGGGCGAAGCTGGTGGAGGCAGCGGCCGCGGCCGAGCGCACGGCGGGCCCCGGCGGGGTGGGCGTGCGCGGGATCTGGACGCACCTGGCCTGGGCCGACGTGCCCGTCCACCCGGGCAACGCGGCCGCCGTCGCCGGCTACGAGGCCGCCGTCGGCCAGGCCCGCGCCGCCGGGCTGGAGCCGGAGCTGCGGCACGTGGCCAGCTCGGCCAATTTGCTCGCCCGGCCCGAATACCACTTCGACATGGTGCGGGCCGGACTGGCCATGTACGGGCTCTCGCCCGCGGACCACCTGGATCCGGCGGACTTTGGGCTGCGCCCGGCGCTGAGTGCCACGGCGCCGCTGGTGATGGTCAAGAAGGTCCCGGCCGGCACCGGCGTCAGCTACGAGCACAAGGCCATCACGCACGAAACGCGCTATCTTGGGCTGATCCCTCTGGGCTATGCCGACGGCATCCCCAAGGACATCAGCGGCCGCGGCATCGTGACGGTGGCCGGAGCGCGAGTGCGCGTGATGGGAAAGGTGTGCATGGACCAGTTCATGGTTGATTTGGGGCCGGATCCGCGGGGCATCCGCCCGGGCGATATGGCGCAGCTCTTTGGCGACCCGGCCGCCGGTGCAGCCAGTGCCGACGAGTGGGGCGAGGCGATCGGCAGCCACGGCGATGAGATCATCAACCGGATCGCGCCCCGGCTGCCGCGGACCTTCCTGCCCGTGGCGGGCCGCGCGTGAGCCTGGCACAGGGGCAGACGCACGACGGCGGACTGCCGGGATCGCTGGGACGGGTGACGCTGGGGGACTTCCTGGCGAGCCTGCCGGACGGGCCGGAGCTGGTGGTGGACGGCGATGGACTGGAGCACGCCGCCGACATCACCGTGGGCTGGATGGAGCCCAGCGAGCTGGAGGACCCCACCCCGTACCTGCTGGAGGGTGAGATCATCCTGACCGCCGGGCTGCAGTTTGTCGGCGACGGCGGCTCTCCGGAGCGCGTGGACGGCTACGTCCGCCGGCTGGTGGAGGCCAAGGTCTGTGCCCTCGGCTTTGGCATCCGGCCCTACTTCGACGATGTGCCCGATGCGGTGGTGGACGCCTGCCGGCGGCACGGGCTGATGCTGCTGCGCGTGCCCGAACGGGTGCCGTTTGCCGCACTGGGCATGCTCTACGCCCGGCTGCTGGAGACCCAGAACATGCGCGCCCTGCGCCGGATCTCCGAGGCCACCCGGGCGCTGCTGCGCGGCGCCCTGTCGGACCGGCCGGAGGGCCAAGTGCTGGAGGTGCTGGCCCGGCAGGTCCCGCTGTGGGCGGTGCTGGCCGGCGCCGACGGGCGCCCGCGGCACCGGGCCGCCGCGCCGGGGCTGGTCCCGGCCGAACCGGACCGGTTGGAGCCGCTGCTGGCGAAGCTGTTCGCCGGATCCGGGCCGCGGATCGAGGTGGACTCCTTTGCGGAGCCGTCCTCCGCCGCCGTCACGGGCTATCCGCTGCGCAGCGCCCGGGACGCCAACATCGGCGCCCTGGTGATCGGCATGGCCGAGCGCCCGGGCCCGGTGGAGCGGAACATCGTGGAGGTCGCGGTGGGACTGCTGGAGGCCCTGAGCCGCCAGCGCACCGGCGGGGCACTGGCGCCGGGCCAGCTGGCCACCGCACTGCTGTTGCACCCGGCGACGGCGCTGTCCGCCATCGCCCGGGGCGGCGGGCCGGCCAAGGACCTGCTGGCGCAGTGCACCTCCTCCTCCCGGGCGGCGGCACTGCGGGTGGTCCAGGGCATCCGGGCCGATGCGACGGCGTCCGCGCGCACCGCCGCGGAGGAGCCGGGCCGGGAGCTGCTGCAGTGGCGTCGGATCTTCGACACCAGGCTGGTGGAGCTGACCGACTTCGGCTTCAGCGCCGTCACCCGGCTCAAGGTGGACGACGCCGCCATCGCCGAGGCCGAGCGCAACGGCTGGCTGCTGGCCATCTCCGACGCCGTCGAGCCCGCCGAGCTGGCCGCCGCGCACCAGCGGGCCACCGCCATGCGGGCGCAGGTGCGCAGCTCCGGGCGCAGCATCCGGGTGGACACCATGGCCTGGTCGGTGGAGGGCCTGCTGGGCCGCGACGCCGGGGCCATGCTGGCCGCCCAACTGCTGGGGCCGCTGCTGGCTCCGGGGGACGGGAAGGCCCGCGGCGTGCTGCGCGTGCTCAAGGGTTGGCTGGAGGAAAACGGCAGCTGGGATGCGGCCGCCAAGGCGCTGGGCCTGCACCGCAACAGCGTGCGCCGGCTGGTGGGTCAGGCCGGCGAAATGCTGGGCAAGGACCTCGCCGACGCCGGGACGCGGGCGGAGCTGCTGATTGCCATGCGCTTCCTTGACCCGGGGATCTTTGCCGTGGACCCGGACGCCGCGGCCCAGTCCGCGTAGAGGTCCGGGCGCCGATCGCGCAGATAGGGGACCTGGTCCCGGGCGCGGGCAATGTCTTCGGCGCCGACGTCGGCGAGGAGCAGTTCAAAGCCCTGCCCGGGCACCGGTGCCGTGGCGGCCTGGGCCAGCAGGCGCCCGTCGGGCCCGGCGATGATGCTGCCGCCGCCCAGGGCCAGCGTGCCGCCGCCGGCCACCGGCGCCGTGCCCACCTGGTTGGCGTAGGCCAGGGCCACCTGGCTCTCCAGCGCGCGGGCGCGCAGCAGGATCTGGGGAACGTCGTTGAACCCCGCGGCCAGGGCGGTGGGGACCAGGACGGCGTCGGCGCCGGCCGCAGCCAGCGCCCGCACGGACTCGGGGAACTCGGCGTCGTAGCAGACCAGCAGGCCCACGTGCAGTCCTGCCAGCTCCACGACGCCGGGCGCCGCGGCGGCCGGGGCAAAGGCGGCCCGCTCCTCTGCGCCAAAGAGGTGGACCTTGGCGTAGCGCAGGATCTCGGCGCCGGCGCCGTCCAGCAGCACCGCACCGATGTGCCAGCCGCCGCCCGGGGCCGGGACGGGGCGGCTGTAGGCCACGGCCACCGAGTGCCGGGCCGCGATGGCGGCGGCGCCGGCGTCGATCCGGGCCGCCAGCGCCGGGGTGAAGGCCGCAGCCACGGCCGCCGGGGCGTAGCCGGTGGGAAAGAGTTCAGGTGTCAGCAGGACGTCCGCGCCCGCCGCCGCGGCGCGCTCGGCCGCGGCATCCACCACCGCCAGATTGGCCGCAATGTCCAGCACGGTGCTGGCGGCCTGCAGAACGGCAATGCGCATCGAAACTCCCCTGTGAGCGTGGAAACGTGGATCTCCAGCCTAGGCTGGACCGGCAGCCGTGCGGCAGGGCAATTGGCACCATGATTCACCGTGCCAGGGTGAAATGCACCAAAGCCGGCGGGATGGTCCGGCAGCTGCCGGACCATCCCGCCGTTGTGGCTATGGCAACCCCGGCCCTGACTCACTAGCGTGGTAGCGGGCAGTGGATAGTTCCGCCGGCGTGGTCCGGCGTGCAGGACGCAAGGAATCAGGCAAACGAACCAGGCCAGGGGGCCAGCAATGGATGGGCAGCAGATACACCACCGGATCCAGGAACTCGTGGAAAAGGAGCAGCTCCTCCGGGAGCAGGCACCGTCCCAGGGCGCATCGGAGGCCCGCAGCCAGGAGCTCCACACTATCGAGGTCCAGCTGGACCAGTGCTGGGATCTGTTGCGCCAGCGCGACGCCAAGATCCGTGCCGGTGCCAACCCGGATGAAGCCAAGCTGCGCCCTGCCGACAAGGTGGAAGGTTACCGGCAGTGACCGGCGGCGGCCCGTGCCTTGGGTGGGCATCGCGCCCAAGGCACGGGCCGCGGGTGCTAGGGCGTGTCTCCCAATGCGGCGCTCCAGATGACGACGGCGTGCAGGACGGCCGCTGAGCGGTAGGTGAGGGCCAGTTTGTCGTAGCGGGTGGCCAGGGACCGCCATTGCTTGAGGGTGTTGAAGCTGCGCTCGACCACATTGCGCCGTTTGTAGGCGTCCCTGTCGTATCTGACGGGGCGTCCCCCGGCGGAGCCCTTGCGTTTCCGGTTGGCCTTCTGGTCGTCCTTTTCCGGGATAACGCACTCGATGCCCCGCCCGCGCAGGTACGCCCGGATTGCTTTGGAGGAATAGGCCTTGTCGGCCATGGCCCGGTCCGGGCGGGTGCGGGCCCGGCCGGGACCGGGCCTTTCTACCTTCAGGGCCTCCATGAGGTTCTCAAACATCGGCGAGTCCCCGCCCTGGCCCGGCCCCAGCAGCAGGACCAGGGGACGCATGTTGCCATCCACCAGGGCGTGGATCTTGGTGGTCAGCCCGCCGCGGGACCGGCCGATGGCATGGTCCTCAGGCTCGTCGAGCAGATTCCTGTAATTCGACAGGTCCCCCTGTGTGGCGGGGCAGGTTCGTGCCGTGCTGGTGGGCACGGTTGACCGTGGAGTCGATCGAGACCTCCCAGTTGATCAGCCCGGCCGTGTCCGCGCGGGTCAGCAACGCCGCCAGGACCTTGTCCCAGGTCCCGTTGGCGGCGTTGCGGCGGTGGTGCTTCCACACGGTCTTCCACGACCCGAAATAGGCAGGGAGATCACGCCATGGGATCCCTGCCCGGTAGCGGTAGATGATGCCCTCGGTCATCAGCCGGTGGTCGTTGAAGGGTCGGCCCGGTTTCCCCGACGAATCGGGCATCAACGGGGCAATGGACTCCCACTGGGCATCGGACAACACGGAATAGCGAGAAGGCACCCATCAATCATGCCAAACCGCAAAACCACTGATTAGGAGACACACCCTAGAGGACCTTGTTCAGGAAGTCCCGCACCCGGGGGTTCTCATTGGTGTCGGAGAAGAACTCCTCCGGCGGCATGTCCGCGGCGATGACGCCGCCGTCGACGAAGACCACGCGGTCGGCGACCTTGCGGGCGAAGCCCATCTCGTGCGTCACCACCACCATGGTCATGCCCTGCTGCGCCAGATCGGCCATGACGCCCAGGACGTCGTTGACGACCTCCGGGTCCAGGGCGCTGGTGGGCTCATCGAAGAGCATCAGCTTCGGGCTCATGGCGACGGCGCGGGCAATGGCGATGCGCTGCTTCTGGCCGCCGGAGAGCTGGCTGGGGTAGGCGTGGGCGCGGTGCGTCATGCCCACCTTCTCCAACAGCTCCAGCGCGTGCTTCTCGGCGTCGGCCTTGCTGGTGCCCAGCACGTTCATCTGCGGGAGCATGATGTTCTTCAGTGCCGTCATGTTGTGGAACAGGTTGAACTGCTGGAACACCATGCCCATGCGGGCGCGGAGCCGGTCCAGGTCGACGTCCGGGGCCAGCAGGTCCTCGCCGTCGAAGATGACATGGCCGGAGGTGGGGGTTTCCAGCAGGTTCAGGCAGCGCAGGAACGTTGACTTGCCGCCGCCGCTGGGACCGATGACGGCCACCACCTCGCCGGGTTCGATGGAGAAGTCGATGCCGTTGAGGACCTTGAGCGTGCCAAACGTCTTGGTGATCGCCGTGGTGTGGAGCAGTGCCATTAGATGTAAACCGCCAGTTTCTTCTCAAGGGTGTTTGCCACAAACCCGATGATGTTCGTGAGGATGTAGTAGACCAACCCGATGAACAGGTACACGGTCAGGGCGTCAAAGGTGCGGGAGATGATCGACTGGCCCACCAGGAACAATTCGCTGATGGTCACGAAGGACACCAGGGCCGAGTTCTTGGTCAGCGAGACAAACTCGTTGCCCAGCGGCGGCAGCATGCGCAGGAAGGCCTGCGGGATGATTACGTGCCGCAGGGCAGCGGCGGAACTCATGCCGCACGAGCGGGCCGCTTCCATCTGGCCCTTGTCCACGGACTGGACGGCACCGCGGAAAATCTCCGTGACATACGAGCCGCTGTACAGGCCCAGCGCCAGGACACCGGCCACCATGGGCTGCAGCTGCACGCCCAGCTGGGGGAGGCCGAAGTAGATCAGGAACAGCTGGACGATGAACGGGGTGCCGCGGATGACCGAGACGTACGCGGTGCCCAGCCAGCGCAGGGGCAGGATCTTGGAGAGCTTCGCGAAACCGCCCAACATGCCAAAGCCCAGGCTCAGGACCAGCGACATGCCGATGATTTCCATCGTTGTGACCAGGCCGCGCCAGAGCTGGTCGGCCGAGTTGGTGATGGAGGAGATGTTGATCAGGCTGTGGGCTTTCGCCGGCTCGGTGGAGGCCGAGGCCACATCGCCGAACCACTGCTCCGTGAGCTTGTCGTAGCCGCCGTCGCCCTTCAGGTCCGTGAGCGCCTTGTTGAAGGCGTCCTTGATGTCGGTGTCCCCCTTTTGGAACGCGTACCCGTAGTTCTCATTCGTCAGGCGGTCGCCCACCTGCTTCAGGCCGCCCTGCTGGTGGATGAAGTAGCGCCCGCCCGGCTGTCCGGTGACCACGGCGTCGGCCTGGCCCAGCTTCACGGACGTGAACATCTGGTCGTTGGTCTGGACCTGCACCAGCTCCGCCTTGGGCTGGTTTTGCTCCAGCCAGGCCACGGACTTGGTGCCCACCTGGACCGCGACCTTCTTGCCGGCCAGGTCGGCGAGCGAGTTGATGGCCGTGTTGGAATCGGCCACGAAGATGGACAGGCCGCCGGGGTAGTAGACGTCGGAGAAGTCGATGGCCTTGGCGCGTTCGGCACTGATGTAGATGGCCGATGCGCCGAGGTCGATCTGGTTTGCCTGCAACGCCGGAACGATGTTGCCGAACGGCATCTGGGTGAACTCGACGTTCTTGATGCCGGCCTTGGCCGCCAGCGCCCGGACCAGATCGACGTCGAAGCCCATCTTCTCGCCGTTGGCGTCGGTGAACTCGAAGGGCGGGAACGTGGCGTCGGTGCCAACCCGCAGGGCCACCTTTCCGGATTGCAGGTCAGCAAGCTTCGCGGACGTGGTGGCAGGGGCGGCCGGTGGCGTGGTGGCCGCCGTCGCCGCCTGGGCGGCAGCGCCGGTGATGCCCAGGACAAAGGCGGCCACGATGGCCCAGAAACGGTAGCGGGTGAACAGTCTTTTCACGGGAGCTCAATTCGATGATGGTTCGCAATTGCCGGTTCGGCAGAGGGCTCCCGCAGGAGCGTGGTGTGCTCGTCCGCGATGGCCTGGATGAGCCGGGCGGCGGTACGTGCGGTTCTGTTGTCGATGTCGAAGCGCGGATTGAGTTCGACGACGTCAACGAGGATGAGCTTGGGGGAGCGGGCCAGCTGTTTGCAGACGGCCAGCACGACGTCGAATGGCACCCCGAGCGCGGCCGGCGCACTGACGCCGGGGGCCACATAGGCGGGGAGGACGTCAAGGTCGATGGTCAGGTAGACGGCGTCGACGTCGTTGATGAACGCCGCGACGAAGTCGGTGACCTGCTCCAGCCTGGTGCTGCCGCAGTCCTCGTCCGCCAGGTATTCCACCCCCAGCTCGCTGGCCGTCTGGAAGAGCTCCAGCGTGTTGTTGGCGGCACTGATGCCAACGACCCGGTACGTGAAGCCGTGGCCCGCGGCACGTTCGGCCGCGGCAATCTGCCGGAACGGGGTGCCGGAGGACGGGATGGGGTCCGAGCGCAGGTCAAAGTGGGCGTCGAGGTTAATGATGCCCAGCCGCTTGTTCTCCAGCGTGGTGCCGGCGCGCAGCCCGAGGTAGCTGCCGAAGGCGGTTTCGTGGCCGCCGCCCAGGACGATGGGCAGCTGGCCGCCGGCCAGCGCCGCGGCAATGGCGCGGCCCAGGTTGGCTTGGCCCGCGTCCAGGTCGCCGGTGGCCACCGAGACATCGCCCAGGTCCTGGACCGCGAAATCCGCCGGGGCCGCCAACGGGGCAAGGGCGGAGCGGATCACGGCCGGGGCATCGAACGCGCCGATGCGGCCCTTGTTCCGGCGCACGCCCTCATCGCTGCGGAAGCCGAGCACGGCAATGCCCGCCCGGCCGGCGCGGCGCAGGGGGTCGGCGAGCGAGTCGTTGACGGCATGGTGCCACCGCCTGTGTTCCGGGCCGGGCCCGTCGTCGCGGCCCGTCCACGGTTGGGGACTGAGGTCGGTGGTCATCAAATTCCTTTGTCTGCTTGGTTGAGGAGAACGGCGGTGGAGTGGGTGAGCGCGATGAGCCGCTTTTCATTCCGGATGGCCCGGGCCGAGGGCGCCATGGAGCTCACGGTGCCGACGAGTTGCCCGGACGAGTCAAAGACGGGGAAGCTGACACCCCACACGCCGGCGTCAACGGCGCCATTGCTCAGGGCGAATCCGCGGTGTGCCACGATCGCCAGCTCCTGGCGCAGGGCGTCTTCCCCGGCGGTGTCCAAGGCCAGCGCGCTGATGATGCCGGAGCGCCGTTCGGGGGACAGATGGGCGAGCAACGCCATGGCGCTTGCGCCGCGGTACAGCGGCTGCGACCGGCCGGGGGAGTAGCTGCAACGCAGCATTTGCGGGCCTTCGACGGCGTCGACGCACAGGGCCTGCATGCCGCTGACCACCAGGTAGGCGGCCAATTCCTGGGTTTCATCACAGAGCTGCTGCAGCGCGGAGCTGACGTGGCTTCGCACGATTGATTCCTGCCGGAAGTGTGCGGCCAGCCGCAGCGTCTCCGGGCCGGCGGAGAACTGGCCCCGGTTGTTTGCCGTTGCCACCAGGCCGGACTGGAGCAGGACCGCGAGGTGCCGGTAGACGGCACTGGCGGGAATGCCCGTGCGGGTTGAGATTTGGGCGGCGGTCAGCGCCTGCGCCGATGCGAATTGGAGCAGGATCTCGATGGACCGGGAGGAATTTGCTTCGCCCTTCACCGAGCCGCCATGTGTTTCAACCATGCAGGCGACATTAGTGTCTGAAATTACAGCCAGCTAGGGGAGATTCCCACTCAATGGGAATCGGATTTCCAATGGGTGGGTATTTGTTCCGCGGCGGGTCTGCGGCGCCCATGGCGTCGGAGGGGCGGGCCTGCACGGCAAAGGGCGCGGCGGGTGCCGGGGGACTTGCGTCCCCGGCACCCGCCGCGCCCTTGCCTCAAGCATCCATGCGTTCCTAGCGGGGCGCGGTTGCCTCCTCGGTGATCTTGCCGCGGGCCAGGCGGAACTTGCGGTCCGTCTTGGCCGCCAGGGCATGGTCGTGCGTGACCACCAGGATGGTGGTGTTCTTCTGGTGCGAGAGGTTGCGCAGCAGGTCGATGATGAGCTCGCCGGTCTCATCGTCCAGGTTGCCCGTGGGCTCGTCGGCGAGGACCAGCTTGGGGTTGTTGGCCAGGGCCCGGGCAATGGAGACGCGCTGCTGCATGCCGCCGGAGAGCCGGTTGGCCTTGCGGTCGTGCATCTCATCCTCCAGCCCCACCTGGTTCAGCAGCTCCGCGGCGCGGGCGCTCCGCTCGGCGCGGGGCAGCCCGGCGAACTCCATCGGCAGCATCACGTTGTCCTTGGCGGAGAGGTTGGGGATCAGGTTGTAGGCCTGGAAGACGAAACCGATGTCATCGCGCCGGTAGGCGGTGAGTTTGGCATCGGGCAGCGTGGAAATGTTCACCCCATCCACCACCACATCCCCCGAGGTGGCCTTGTCCAGCGCCCCCAGCAAGGACAGCAGGGTGCTCTTGCCACTGCCGCTCTTGCCCAGGATGGCGGCAAAGGTGCCCTGCTCGATGCTGAACGAAATGCCGTTCACGGGCTTGATGGTGTGGTCGCCGGCTTTGAACGCCTTGACGACGTCTCTGACATCCAACATGGCTTACTCTCCTCGCAGAACTTCGATGGGGCGGACCTTGGCGGTCAGCAGGGCCGGGACCAGGGCGCCGACGGCGGCAATGAGCAGGATGCCGACCACGCCGACAACCAGCGTCTGCCAGCCGACGGAGGTGTTGATGGTGCCGATCAGCTGGCTGGCGCCGGCGAAGGCGCCGCGCCCGCCGCCAAACTGGCCACCGCCCGGCAACCCGCCGGCGGCGGCCTGTCCGGCGAACTGGGAGGCGGCGCCGCCGGTGCCGCGCGCCCGGGTGCCCGCCGTCGTGCTGGCGGTGTTCCCGGCCACCAGGGCGCTGACGATCGAATTGGAGCTGAAGGCCGCGACGGCGGCGCCCCCCACCGAGCCCATGACCACCAGGACCAGGGCCTCGATGACGAACTGCACGCCGATGGTGCGGTTGGAGGCGCCGATGGCCTTGAGCACGCCGATCTCCCGGCGGCGCTCGCGGACCACCATGATCATGATCAGCAGGACGATCAGCCCGGCCGTGACCAGGGCGGCGATGAAACCGATCAGCGAGATGTTCTGCACCGTGGACAGCGAGCTGACGGCCGATTCAAGGTTCTGGCCGCCGGAGCTGACATCCACCCGGGTGCTGCCCAGGGCATTCGCGAGGGCGGTCTTGGTGGCCTCGACGTTGTCGATGCTGTCCACCGTGACGGTCATGGTGCTGATCTCCCCGGCCTGGTCCAGCAGTGTCTGGGTGGCGGCCAGCGGCAGGAAGATGGTGTTGTTGTCGAAGGCGGTGCCGGCGTCGAAGATGCCCGCCACCGTCACGGTCCGGTCCTGGACGGTGAACGTGGAGCCCACCTGCAGGGAGTTCTTGGTGGCCAGCGTGGTGCCCACCAGGGCCTGCGTTGAGGTGGCGGCGAAGTCGCTCAGGGCGGCGCCGTCGGTGATGTTGATGGCCTCGCCGCTGGCATTGAGGGTGCCTGAGATGCCGGTGGCCTCTATCGGGATGGTGAAGGTGCGCCGGGCGGTGCTGCCGGTGCCCGACGTTGCGGATCCGGAGCTGTTCGCCCGGTTGCCCAGCGTGCCCGGGTCAACCGCGGAGGTGAGGCTGGTGGTGCCGCCGGCACCGAAGCCGCCGGGCCCGCCCGGTGCGGCACCGGCGTCGGCCGTTCCGGTGGTGGTGCTGGCCGCCGCGTTGCTGAGCCGGGCCGACAGCGAACCCGTGACGTCGCTGACGTGGGCCACGGCGGCGGCCTTGGTGACGTCCGCGGCCGTCAGGGGCTCGCCACCACCCTGGCCGCCGCGCGCCCCGGCGGGGTTGACCGTCAGGTTGTTGCCGACGGAGGCCTTGAGCGAGCTGACCTTGGCGGCCACCGCCTGGTTGGCCACCAGCATGGACAGCGCGAGACCGATCGCCACGGCCAAAATGACCACGACGGCGCCGGTGCGCACCTTGTTTCGCAACGCATTGCCCACGCTGCGGGCTATGACACTCATATTCAGGCTCCGATACATCCCTTGGGCGCCGGGCGGCGTCCCATCGTCTCCATCGTCTGGGCACCCGCCGTGGCTTTGCTTTGGCCTTGCTGTGCGTGGGCTGTGAACCGCGCGGCCCTGGGCCTTCAGCGGATGCACAGGTGCCGCCCGCTAGACTTGGACCAGGACGTAAGCAGCAACGTAATTGAGGGTCTCTTGCCAGAATTCACCGCCAGGTTTGCCACTCCCGCCGAGATCGCCAACTGGGATGCGCATGTGACCGCCAACCCCAATGGCGGCAACATCCTCCAGTCAGAGGCCTTCGCCGCCGTCAAGGCAAACTACGGCTGGAAGCCGCAGTACCTGGCCATCGAGGGGCCGGCTTGGACCAGCTACAACCTGGTCCTGGAAAAGACGTTTCCGGTGCTGGGCCGGCTCTGGTACCTGATCAAGGGGCCCGACGCCGCCGCCGTCGAGGATGTGCCGGGCATGGTGGCCGCCGTCCGCGGGTTTGTCCGCCGCGACATGCTCAACGTGTTCATGCTCAAGATCGAGCCGGACATCGTGGACTCCGAGGCGGCCCGCGCCGTGCTCACCGGCGCCGGGCTGGTCAAGACCTTCGACCTGCAGCCCAACGACAACACCGCCATCCTGGACATCTCCCCGGAGGAGAACCAGCTGCTGCGCAACCTGCATTCGCGCGGCCGCAACGCCGTCCGCCGGGCCATCCGCGAGGGCGTGGAGGTGGTTCCCGTGGAGGCGAACGAGGCGAACCTGCGCACCATGTTCGAGTTGATGCAGGGCACGCTGGCGGCCAAGAGCACCAACCAGCTGCGCGAATACGCCTACTACCGCTCGTTCTGGCACGAGTTCACCAGCCGCGGCCAGGGCCACCTGTACTTCGTCTACGAGGACGGCCGCCCCGCGGTGGGCGCGTTCGTCATCAACTACGGCCGCAAGGCCACGTACAAGGACGGCGGATCCCTGCAGAACCGCTCCCAGTACGGTGACTCCCACCTGGTGCAGTGGCAGGCCATCGGCGACATGAAGGCCCTGGGCGCGGTGGAGTACGACTTCTGCGGTGCCCCGCCGGCCGCCCGGCTGAAGGACCCCACCCACCCGCACCACGGCCTGGGGCTGTTCAAGACCAGCTTCACCAAGACCGTGACGGACTTCGTGGGCTGCTACGACCTGGCGCTGCGCCCGCTGAAGTACAAGGTGTGGATGGCGGCCGGCGAACGGATCTTCCGCCAGCTGTACAGCCGCCGCACCGGCCACCAGTTCTACTAAGCCGAATCCAGCGACGACGGCGGCGCGCCAGGCGGGCCGCCAAAGAAGGGCACATGAGCGAGGAAGCAGCGGACAGGCCGGCAGCGGAACCGCGGGTTGGCATGATCCCGGTGGTGCCGGTCCCCGGCCGCGCGCCGCAGGCCGGGAAGCCCGCCGGGGCTCGCGCCCGTGCGCCGGAGCCGGACGGGACTCTGGTCCGCGCGCCGGAGCCGGTGCAGCCGGCCACCCCGGCCGTCGGAGCCGCCGTGGTGGCCGCCCGCATCGAAGGCCCGATGCGGCCCAGCTTTGCCGCCCGCCGGGTCCTGCGCCGGCTGGTCCAGGGCGAGGCGCCGCCCACGGCGCCGATGAACATCGTGGACCGGTTGGCGGGAAGCCCCTATGCCAACCCCACCATCCAGGTGGGCGGGGTGGACCCCTCCGCCCGCAAGACCATGGACTTTGCCCTGCATCTGGCCGAGACCATGTTCCGCTACGGCGCCGGTGCCCTGGAGGTGGAGACCTCGATGATTGCCGTGACGGCCGCCATGGGCCTGCGCAACATCGAGGTGGACATCACCAACCAGTCGGTGGTGATCAACTATGCCAAGAAGGACGCCACCCCCATTACGCTGCTGCGCGTGGTGCGGTCGTGGACCGACAACTACGCCGGCCTGGCCAAGATCCACGAGCTGGTGACGGGCATCGTCTCCGGCGGCGTGACCCGCGACGCCGCCACCAAGCGGCTGGACGAGATCGTCCGCAGCCCCAAGCCGTTCCCGCGCTGGCTGGTGGTGCTGGCCGAGGCCATCTTCGCCGCCGCGGTGGTGGCCGTGATCGGCGGCACCTGGGCCGGTGCGCTGGTGGCCTTCCTGAGCAGCCTGCTGGTCGGGGGCATTGCCCGCACGCTGGGCCGCTGGCGGGTGCCGGACTTCTTCGTGGTGGGCACCAGTTCCTTTGTGGTCACCGCCGTCGCCATCACCTGCCTGCTGCTGAAGGTTCCGCTGACGCCTGCCCTGGTGGTGGCGGGCGGAATCCTGCTGCTGCTGCCGACCGGGCGGCTGGTCTCGGCGGTCCAGGACGCCATCAACGGCTTCCCCGTCACGGCGGCCGGGCGGTTCCTGTCCGCCTTCCTGACCTTTGGCGCCATCGTGTCCGGCATCGCCGTCGCGCTGGTCTGCGGGGCGGTCTTCGGCACCGAACGGCTGGATGTCGCCGAACCCCTGACGGGGAGCCTGCCGCTGGCGGCGCTGCTGCCGCTGGTGGCGGTGGCCACCGTGGCCATCTGCATCGCCGAGCAGACCTCCCTGCGGCTGGTCCTGCCGACGACGATGGTGGGGCTGCTGGGCTACGTGGTCTACTTCGCGACCACCAACGCCGGGCTGGGCGGGCGCTTCGCCCCGGCCGTCGCGGCCGTGGTGATTGGCCTCGTGGCCCGCGTGGTGGCCCTGCGGATGGGTGCGCCGGCGCTGGTGGTGGCCGTGCCGTCCATCTTGTTCCTGCTCACCGGGCTGTCCATTTTCCGGGCCATGTTTGTCCTGACCATCACCCCCGACCAGTCCGCCGAGGGTGCCATCGGCATCTTCAATGCGCTGACCACCATCCTGGCGGTGGCGGCCGGGGTGGTGCTGGGCGACAACATCGCCCGGCCGCTGACCGGGCAGAAGGGCGGCAAGAACCGCCGCAACCGCCGCCGCTAGGACCCGCGCCGCTGCCAGGGCCCGCGCCGGTGCGGTTCACCGCCCCACGGGATCGGAGATCCGGGGCAGGGCCGCCTCGGCGCTTCCGTGGGAGCTTCCCGCCGCCTCCATCACGTCCACCAGCAGCGGCCGCAGGACCACGATGAGGGCCTGCCCCTCCAGGGTTGTCGCGCCGAAATCCCCGGGCGCGAGCCGTCCGGCCAACTGGACAAGGGACCCGCGGCACCGGGCCAGCCGGGCGTCCCGGCGCCCTGCGTCGGCCTCGGCGAAGGCATCGGCCAGCGCTCCCACCTGCCCGGCCAGCACGGCCAGGAAACCGGCCAGCCCGCCGGCGGCCGCCTCGGACAGGGCTGCATTGTTGATGGCGTAGGTCAGCCGCCGGGAGAAGACCCTGCTGTTGCGCAGCCCCAGATCCAATTTGCCGGCGGCCGCCAGGAGGAGGTCCATGCCGGCCCGCCGCCGGAACGGGGACAGGATGGCTGCCTCATGGGCCCTGGCCAGGACGGCGGCCGTTTCATTGATGGCCGACTGGCTGCTGCGCGCGCGGACCAGGGCGTGCCAGGCCAGCGTCGAATCGTTGGCCTCCAGCGCCGCCGCGCACTGGCGCAGCACGGCCGAGAGTTCGCCGGCCAGACCGGCGATGGCCTGGCGGGGCAACCCGTGCCGCCCCAGCGGTGCCAGGGCGGTGAACAGCAGCGCGCAGCCGCCGCCCACCGCGGCATCGATGCTTGTGTCCAGGATGCCCTCCAGTGTGGTGCCGCGCATGGACGCCAGCACCGCCTGGATGGCCATCTGGGTGGCGAAGACGGCGCCCTTGTCCAGAAACCGGGCGACCACCACAAAGGCGAAGACGATCAGGACCGACTGGGCAGGGCCCTGGCCCAGCAGCAGCGTAAACAACCCGCCGCCGGCGACACCGAGGGTGCAGCCGATGGCCACCTCCAGGACACGGCGGCTGCGCAGGTCCGAGGAGAACTGCAGGGCAATCAGGGCCGAGGTTGCCGTGAAGATCGGGGCCGGGTGGCCCAGGACGCGTTCGGCAAAGAGATAGGCGAGGACCGCGCACAACGCCATGAGCAGGGCCTGGCCCAGCGAGGACCGGCTGCGCACCAGTCCGCTGCGGACGTAGCGTTGAAACTTTTCCACCATGGTTGTGGACATTCTCCCTGGTCCCGCCATGGCACCATGGCGGGCATTGGCGACACCGGCATGCACGCTCCACCGGCCGTCCGGGGAGCATCCACGGCCACGCTAGCGCGACCATGTTTCGCGCCGATTGCCCGCAGGTTTCCCGGGCACCGCTTTCCCCGGGGCCCTGCTGCCGCCGGGAAAGCGGTGCGGCGGGATTCCTAGGCCGGGGCCAGGATCTGGCCGATGGGTTCCTTCTTTTCCGCCTGGAAGTAGTCCTCGGTGCGCCCGTAGGCCCAGTACCCCGACAGGGACACCTGGGAGCGCTCCAGTCCCTGGCCCTTGAAGAGGACATCGCGCAGGGCCTTCATGTATTCACGCTCGCCATGGGCGAAGACGTCCACCCGGCCCAGTTCCCACGGCGCACCGGCCACGGCCTCGGCCAGCAGCGTGGCGGTGCCCGCCGGCTGGCCGCGGCGGAACAGCCACTCGATCTGCATTCCGGCGGGGGCCTTGATGTCCTGGATGTCGGCCTCCTCGTCGACCTCCAGGTAGGTGCGCCCGACGGCGCCGGCCGGCAGGGCCTCGAGGCAGGAGGCAATGGCGGGGATGGCGGCGTCGTCGCCCGCGTACAGGTACCAGTCCGCCTCCGGATTGGGCTTGTAGCCGGCGCCCGGACCGGAAATGATGAGCCTGTCGCCGGGCTTGGCGTTGGCGGCCCAGGGCCCGGCCAACCCCTCGTCGCCGTGCACCACAAAGTCGATGGCGAGTTCGCGCGCCGCCAGGTCCAGCCAGCGGATGGAATAGGTCCGGGTGGCGGGCCACTGCTCGCGCGGCATGTGCTCGCGCAGGGCAAACACGTCCAGCGGCTCTTGGTACGCGACGCCGGGGTGCGGGAAATGGATCTTCACGTACATGTCGGTGAAGTCCTTGGGCGTAAACGTGCCAAACCCGTCGCCGCCGGCCACCACGCGCACCATATGGGCGCTGGGCCACTCGGTGCGCAGCACCACCAGGGTCGATTGCGGGCGAGGCTTCACGGCGGGGGCAACAGTCACGGGGAGGCTCCTTGGGTGCCGGCGGGGCCGGCCGTTCGCGGGGCGCCCAGGTGAGGGCACCCTAACTACTTTAGCGCCGCCGGCAATTCCCAGTCGACCGGCGCGAGGCGCCGGGCCGCCAGCAACTCGTTGGTCCGGCTGAAGGGGCGCGACCCGAAGAAGCCGCGCGAGGCCGAAAGCGGGCTGGGATGGGCGGAGGCCACGATGTCCGCGCGGCCGAGCTGGGGGCGGAGCTTGAGGGCATCGTTGCCCCAGAGCACGGCCACGGCCGGCCTGTCCCTGGCAGCCAGGGCGGCGATGGCGGCATCGGTGACCTGTTCCCAGCCCTTGCCCCGGTGCGATCCCGCGGCACCGGGGGAGACGGTCAGGACCCTGTTGAGCAGCAGTACGCCCCGCTCAGCCCAAGCCGAGAGGTCCCCGTGCTGCGCCGGAGCGATCCCCAAGTCGGCCTGCAGTTCCTTGTAGATGTTGGCCAGGCTGCGCGGCAGCGGCCGGGTGGCCGGGTCCACGCTAAAGGAGAGCCCGACGGCGTGCCCCGGGGTGGGATAGGGGTCCTGGCCGGTGATGAGCACCTTGACCCCGTCCAGCGGGTGGGAAAAGGCGCGCAGCACGTTGGCGGGGCGGGGCAGGAAGCCGGTGCCGCCGTCGTGCTCGCGCCGCAGGAACGCGCCCAGGGCGCGCAGCTGGGGCTCCACCCCGGACATGGCCGCGGCCCAGTCCGGGGCCATGAAGGACAGGGGATCGGCGGCCAGCCGCTCCAGGGCCGCATGGTCTTGTGCCGCGGTGCGGGCCGCATGCGGGGATTCGGGGGCGTCAAAGAGCGCGGGCTGGTTGTCCATCCCTCCATTGTTCGCCACGCCGGGCCCGCCGGGGCGTCTTCCGTGAGGTCTTCCGGGCTGGTCGCCAAATGACAAGCCTGTGAATGGGAACTAGCATGGAGAGACTGGCCATTTTTGTAAGTCGTGGAAGGAACCAAGGCATGTCCGACGCCGA
Organism: Pseudarthrobacter sp. P1; assembly: GCF_050156935.1. Taxonomy (NCBI): domain Bacteria; kingdom Bacillati; phylum Actinomycetota; class Actinomycetes; order Micrococcales; family Micrococcaceae; genus Pseudarthrobacter; species Pseudarthrobacter sp. P1. Next base: position 3,676,494 of record NZ_CP189584.1, read on the forward strand.
ACAGGCTGCGCACGAGCTCCACGCTCCCTCCGCCGAGCCGGCCGCAGACGCCGCCCAGGACACCGCCGGAGCCTGGGGTCTGAGCGAGCGCGATGCCCAGATGCTGGCCCTGGAACGGCAATGGTGGAAGTATGCGGGGGCCAAGGAACAGGCCATCCGCGAACTCTTCGACATCTCCGCGACGCACTACTACCAGATCCTCAACGCGCTGATCGACACCGAGGCTGCCCTGGCCCACGATCCCATGTTGGTGAAGAGATTGCGTAGACTACGTACGTCGCGCCAGCAGGCCCGCACGGCCCGCCGCCTGGGCAGCTGACGCCACCCGTTGCCACAACACCACAAGGACACCGCCGCCACATGAGCACCTACCCTCGGGACGAATTCGACAAGATCCCGGAAAATTCCTCACGCCACGGAGTCCACCGCACGTCCATCGCCCCGGCACGAAACAGCCTGTTTCCGCTGATGGCCTTTGGTGTCCTGGCCTTGATCGTGGGGCTGGCAGCCTTCTTTGTGCTCCCGAGGCTGGGCATCGGCGGGAGCGGCAACGTTCCCCCCGCGGCCGTGGCCACGACGGATACGGCCACGACCGGAGCGGCTCCCACCGAGAATCCGCCGGCCAGTGAAACGCCGTCGGTGCCGGCCTCCGAGTCCGCATCCCCGGGGCCCACCGAGCCGCCGGCCGCGGTGGACAAGAGCGTCCCCGTCCAGGTCTTCAACGCCTCCGGCATCTCCGGGCTGGCCGCGAAGTACAGCGGGATCATCTCCAGCGCCGGCTGGGGCGTGAACCAGACCGCCAACTGGACGGGCGCAATACAGCCCAGCTCGGTGGTGTTCTACAGCGTTCCGGCCCAGAAGGCGAACGCAGAAGCGCTGGCCCAGCTGCTGGGCATCCCCCGCACGGCCGAGCTGGCCGAGCTGGCCATTCCGCTGGCCGTGGTGCTGGGCCCCGGGGCCCAGTAAGCCCCCGAACGCACAGCAGCTGCCCCGCAGCCGGTGCCCGCTTGATGGCTCAAGCGGGCACCGGCTGCGGGGCAGCGTGCGTTGGAGCTAGTCGCGCAGCGGGATGCCCCTGGCGTCCCTGCGGAAGTTTTCCGAGCCGGTGAGGATCAGGATGCCCTCGATCAGGCCCCAGATGGAGCTGACGATGGCGAGGGTGCCCACGGACAGCACACTGATCAGCAGCTGGATGACGGCCTTCGTGGTGAAGCCGAGGTAGAAGTTGTGGATGCCCAGGCCGCCGAGGAAAATGCCCAGCAGGCCGGCCGCGATCTTGGACTTCTGCTCCGCCGGGGCCCCATAGGGGGCGGCGTAGGGGCCGGGCTGGCCGTACGGCGCCTGGTTGTAAGGCGCCTGGTTGTAGAGCGGCGGGGCCGGCGGGGCCGGGTACTGTGCCGGGTGCTGTGCCGGGCCAATGGGTGGCGCCGGCGGGGCCGCGTACTGGGTGGGATCGGCTGGCGGAGCGGGCGGCGGCTGCGGAACGACCGGCGGCTGCGGCGTGGCCGCGGGTTCGGGGGTGGGGATTTCGCTCAAGGTGCGCCTCCGGTTCATGTGTGCGGGCACCATCCACGTGCCCCACTAAATGCGTGCAATGGAATATTTCATGGCCAACGCTAGGGCATGGACGGCCCCTGCGGAAGCGTCGCCGGTTTCACCAGAAGCAGATGTGGCGTCCAATTGTTTGCACTCTGGGGTGCCGAGTGCTAATTATTGAGTTAGCACTCTGTGGTGGAGACTGCCAGTTTTGTCTCCACCAGCAGCAGTGAACACACTTCCGGTGTGGTGAGGGTGAGTTGGCCGGCGTACAGAGATCGCCGTCCAATGCAGCCCGTCCGTCGCGGGCGCCACAGTTCGGAAACTGAGTCCAAAATGACTGTCCCGAAAGGACTGAAGCCTCCATGGCCAAGATCATTGCATTCGATGAAGAGGCACGCCGCGGCCTTGAGCGCGGATTGAACATCCTCGCCGACGCCGTCAAGGTCACCCTGGGCCCGCGTGGCCGCAACGTCGTTCTCGAAAAGAAGTGGGGCGCCCCCACGATCACCAACGATGGTGTGTCCATCGCCAAGGAGATCGAGCTGGAGGACCCGTTCGAGAAGATCGGTGCCGAGCTGGTCAAGGAAGTTGCCAAGAAGACCGACGACGTGGCCGGCGACGGCACCACGACCGCTACGGTTCTGGCACAGGCCCTGGTCAAGGAAGGCCTGCGCAACGTTGCAGCCGGAGCCGACCCGCTGAGCCTCAAGCGCGGCATCGAGAAGGCCACCGCGGCCGTCATCGCCGAGCTGCTGGCCAACGCCAAGGAGATCGAGACCAAGGAAGAGATCGCAGCCACGGCTTCCATCTCCGCCGGCGACACCGAGATCGGCAACCTCATTGCCGAGGCCCTGGACAAGGTTGGCAAGGAAGGTGTTATCACCGTCGAGGAGTCCAACACCTTCGGCCTGGAGCTTGAGCTCACCGAGGGCATGCGCTTCGACAAGGGGTACATCTCCGCCTACTTCGTCACCGACGCCGAGCGCCAGGAAACCGTCCTCGAGGACGCCTACATCCTGATCGTCAACTCCAAGATCTCCAACGTGAAGGACCTCGTTGCAGTTCTGGAGAAGGTCATGCAGTCCAACAAGCCGCTGCTGATCATCGCCGAGGACATCGAGGGCGAGGCCCTGGCCACGCTGATCGTGAACAAGATCCGCGGCACCTTCAAGTCCGTCGCCGTCAAGGCTCCGGGCTTCGGCGACCGCCGCAAGGCCCAGCTGGCCGACATCGCCATCCTCACCGGTGGCCAGGTCATCGCCGAGGAAGTTGGCCTGAAGCTGGAGAACACCACCCTTGAGCTGCTGGGCAAGGCCCGCAAGGTTGTTGTGACCAAGGACGAGACCACCATCGTCGAAGGTGCCGGCGACGCCGACGCCATCGCCGGCCGCGTGGCCCAGATCCGCGCCGAGATCGAGAACTCCGATTCCGACTACGACCGCGAGAAGCTGCAGGAGCGCCTGGCCAAGCTGGCCGGCGGCGTTGCAGTCATCAAGGCCGGTGCCGCAACCGAGGTTGAGCTCAAGGAGCGCAAGCACCGCATCGAGGACGCAGTCCGCAATGCCAAGGCAGCCGTTGAAGAGGGCATCGTCCCCGGCGGTGGCGTGGCCCTGATCCAGGCCGGCGTGAAGGCATTCGCCAACCTGAACCTCACGGGTGACGAGGCCACCGGCGCGAACATCGTCCGCGTTGCCATCGACGCTCCGCTGAAGCAGATCGCCTTCAACGCCGGCCTCGAGCCCGGCGTTGTGGTGGACAAGGTCCGCGGCCTGCCCGCAGGCCACGGCCTGAACGCCGCCACCGGCCAGTACGAAGACCTGCTGGCTGCCGGCGTCAACGACCCGGTAAAGGTGACCCGCTCTGCACTGCAGAACGCGGCCTCCATTGCCGGTCTGTTCCTGACCACCGAAGCTGTTGTGGCCGACAAGCCGCAGAAGTCGGCTCCGGCCGGCGGCGGCGACGACATGGGCGGCATGGGCGGCTTCTAGTCCCCAACCTCTCCCCAATACGGGCTCGCTAGCGAGCCCGTATTGGGGGCCCTCGAGGTTGTGGGCCCACCCAACCTCTCCCCAAAGCTCGCTAGCGAGCCCGTATTGGGGGCCCTCGAGGTTGTGGGCCCACCCACACTCCGTAGGGCAGTCGGCTGGCTGTTTGGACGGCGGCGGTGCCACGGTTCCCTGCACGGGGAACTGTGGCACCGCCGCCGCTGCTTTAAGCGCCTGCCCGGCGCCCCGCCGGTCTCACCAGCGGTGCGCCACATCGATCACCAGCCGCGACCCTTCACCCGGGCCGGCCAGGGTGGAGACCCGGAACGGCAGCCGGGCACGGACGCCCAGACCGATCTGGGTCACGGCCTCAAAGCTGCCGAGGAAGGCCACCTGGCGGAAGGTCCGGAAGCCGGAGACGTCCGCCGCCTCGTTCCTGTCCGCCGGGGTGTAGGTCGGCTGGTAGTTGCTGTCGTGGGCCGGCGCCAGAACGCTCACCTGGAGGGAGGCGCGCCCCCGCAGCGGAACGATGGAGCCGGACCCGTCCTGTGTCACGTCGTCGACATAGCGCACGTTGTACGCCGGGGCCACGCCGTTGACGTCGACCACCAAGCGGTCAAAGCAGCCATGGCGTCCGGCCCGGATATTGGTGATCGGATCCTGGCTTGGGCCCGGCACCGTAGCGGCGTTCGACTTGGCCTGCGAACCCCAGACGAGCCCGCAGGTGGGGGCCGCCGAGGCAATGGCCGGGGATACCAGCCCCAGGCCGGCGGCCAGCACCAGGGCAGCAAGGGCGGCCTTCGCCCCCATCAATGTGGGCCGACCCTTCGGCTGCGCCCTGGTCCGCGGCGATGGGGACAAGGTCCCGCCCGCGGGGATCGCCGCGCGGGAGGTAGAATGATGGCGCAGCCGTCCCCACGCTGCCCGGAGATTGATGCGCATTTTGCATCCTGCTTGCTCAACTGATTGCGGGTGGAAATCGTCCGCCGTACGCGGCGGACTCCACGGCCGTGCAGCCCAAGGCACCCTCCGTCCACGCGTGCCGCGTGCCGTGGTGCATTCAGCGTCTGCCGCCGGAGGACCATAGACAAGCAAGATTCGGGGACAATGGTGAAACGGATCGGCATCAATTTCCTGGCCTGTCAATCCCCGGCCCTGTCCGGAACCCGAGGCCGGCGGAAAATCCGGTGCCCGCGCGTGAAAGTATTGGTGCATGACGATTGTTGCTGCTGCGGATGGTTCCGCGCTGGGAAATCCGGGACCCGCAGGCTGGGCCTGGTATGTGGACGAGAACTGCTGGCAGGCCGGCGGCTGGCCGCACGGCACCAACAACCAGGGCGAGCTCATGGCCGTGCTGGACCTGTTCCGGGCCACCGAGCACGTTGCCGCCGAGCCGCTGCGGATCCTGTGCGACAGCCAGTACGTGATCAACTGCATCACCAAATGGATGCCGGGCTGGAAGCGCAAGGGCTGGCGCAAGGCCGATGGCAAGCCCGTCCTGAACCTGGACCTGCTCAAGGACATCGACGCCGCCATCGTGGGCCGCAACTACACCTTTGAGTGGGTCAAGGGCCACGCCGGCCACGACCTCAACGAGGCCGCCGACGACAAGGCCCGTGCCGCCGCGACGGCCTACCAGGCCAAGCGCCAGCCGCCCCGCGGCCCCGGCTTCCCGAACACCCCGGCGGGCGGAGCGGCCACGGCCGAGGCCAAGGAGCCCGCTGCGGCAGCGTCCGCGCCCGTGGCCGGCAACGCTGCGGCCGCCCTGCCGGCAGCGGCAGCGCCCTTCGAGCTGCCGGGCCACGAGCAGCCGGACCTCTTTTCCTCCCTGGAGGAGGAATTCGCACCCGCCGGCGGCACCGCCGTCGACGCCGTGGTGGCTCTGGAGCGCGAGCTCCTGACGCCCTCGGTCCGGGCGGATGTCAGCCGCGTTGCCGTGCTGCTGCACCCCGACTTTGAGGAGATCGGCGCCTCCGGACGCATGTGGACCCGTGACGCCGTGCTGGCGTCCATGGACCAGGGCGCAGCCAAGGCGCCATCCATGGACGTGCTCGCTGTGGACCTGCTGGACCCCGCCACGGCGCTGCTGACCTACCGCAGCACCGACCACCGGGGGACCGCGCTGCGCAGCTCGCTCTGGCGGCTGCTGGAGGGCCAATGGCGCCTGCGCTTCCACCAGGGCACGCCGGAGGCCTAGACATCTAGGCCGGTTCCGGCCTGCAGGCCAAACCGGTGGCTGGTCCGGGTGCGTTGCCGCCCGGACCAGCCACTTTGCCGTTGCCGGCGGGAGCCGGGTCTAGGCTGGGGGCATGGCCATTGAAGACTTTGACGCGACCGATGACGTTGCAGGGGCGATTTCCGCCGTCGACATTGCCGACTGGCGCCTGCGCACCTTTGCCCTCTACGACATTGTCCGGACGATGGCTGCCACCGATCCGGCCGAGGCCCATGCATGGTGGCAGCGCGAACGCCTCCGGATGTTCCTTACGCACCCCGCCTCCGCGCTGACCGAAGAGATGAAGGCGGACTTTGCGGGCCTGCGGACCGCCCCGTACGATCCCGGCTTCCGGAAGTACGCGCCATTGTCTCCCCATGGTGCGGGCGAGGAGCTGAACGTCCAGACCGGAACGGACGGCATTGTCCCGTTCGTGCGCCTGGGCACCCTTAACGTCCCGGACCTGGGCACCCTGGCGCTGTGGCGGCTGTGCAGCTATGGCGGAGGCCTGTTCCTGCCGTTCCGCGACGCCACGGCCGGGAAGCCCGGCGGCAGCTACGGTGCCGGACGCTACCTGCTGGACACCAACAAGGGCGCCTTCCACGGTGTCCGCGAAACCCCGGCGGGCCAGGAGTTCGTGCTGGACTTCAACTTTGCCTACAATCCATCGTGCGCGTACAACGAGGCGTGGGCCTGCCCGCTGCCCGGGCCCGCCAACAGGCTCGAAGTCGAGGTGCCCGTCGGCGAGCTCTACGCCCCAGCCTAGCGGGCGGAGAAGAGCCGGGTGTTGGCATCCTCGGCCTGGGCGTACTGGCTGGCCGCCGTGCCGAGGGCGGCATTGATGCCCTCCAGCGACGCCTCCACCCGGAGTTGGGTGGCGCGCCACTCATTCACCAGCACCTGGAAGTTGGTGGACGCCGCTCCGGTCCAGGTGGACTGCAGGTCCGCCAAGTTCCGCGCCATGGCATCCACCTCGGCGCGGATGCGGTCGACGGAGCCGTGGACGGCCTGGTTCTTCAGGGCGAGGTCATCGGAATTGACGTTGAACTGTGCCATGGTGTTCCTCCTGGAGCTGGCGTGTTGACGTCTTCCACGCTAGGACCCATGCCGCACCCGCGCCCGTGCCCGCGGCTCAGGTGTGCGTGGAGGACCCTTCGGCCGCGCCTGTGGAGGAGTCCTGGCCTTCGGCGGCCGCATCCGCGCCGTCGGTTTGCTCGGCATCCGCATCGGCATCGGCTTCGCCCTCGCCAGATCCGCCGTCGGTGCCCGGAACGGCATGGAAGGGGAGCGTGATGACCATGGTGGCTCCGCCGCCGTTGGTCTCCTCCAGTCTGACCGTCCCGCTGTGGGCCGCGACAATGGCCGCCACAATGGCCAGCCCCAGCCCGCTGCCGCCGGTGTCCCGGTTGCGCGATGTGTCGGCCCGGTAGAAGCGTTCAAAGACGCGCGGGGCCTCGGCCTCGGAGATGCCGGGCCCATGGTCGCGGATGGACAGCACCGACACCTGCCGGCCGGATTCGGTCCGCGTGCCCACCTGAATCTCCAGCGGGCTGCCCTCGGGGGTGTAGCGCAGGCAATTACCCATCAGGTTGGCCACCACCTGGCGCAGCTTGGCCTCGTCGCCCAGGATGGGGGCGCTGGTGCCCTGGCCGCCGTCGAGCCCCAGCAAGGTGATGGTCCGGTCCCCGGCAATGGCGCGCGCGTCCACCACGGCATCGTGGCCCAACAAGAGCAGGTCCACGGGTTTGCGCTGGAGCGGGCGCTGCTCGTCGATGCGGGCCAGCAGGAGCAGGTCCTCCACCAGCTCGCCCATCCGCTTGGCCTCGCTCTCGATCCGGCCCATGGCCTTCCCGACATCCTCCGTGGACTCCAGGGCCCCGTGCCGGTACAGCTCGGAATAGCCGCGGATGGTCACCAGCGGGGTGCGCAGCTCGTGCGAGGCATCGGCGACAAAGCGGCGCATGCGTGTTTCGGAGGCGGTCCGCGCGGCAAAGGCGGACTCGATGTGCGCCAGCATGGCGTTCAGCGACCCCGACAGCCTACCCACCTCGGTGGAGGGATTCTCGATGTGGACGCGGCGCGACAGGTCTCCGGCGGCAATGGCCGCCGCCGTCTTCTCCACCCGGGCGAGCGGGCGGAAGGACCGCGTCACCGTCCAGTAGGCGATCATGGTGCCCAGCGTGACGGCCAGAACGGCGACGCCGGCGATCACCACGGCCAGGCGCTCCATGGTCACGTTCAGCGAGTCATAGGGCAGGCCGATGACGACGTAGCCGGTGAAGTAGGTGGGCGCCCCGTCCTTGCTGGTGACAACAATCCTGGAGGGCGAGACCACAATGAGCCGCCAGGGGTCGCTGCCGTCCGAGCTGGGGACGGTGAACGGCTGGGTGGCCCGGGCCGTGGCCTGGTTCATGGTGAGCAGCGGCATCATCGGCTGGTCCTGGCCCGACCGGTTCTGGTCCACCAGCTCGCCGTCCGGATAGAAGTAGCCCACGTAGTAGTCGAAGCCGATGGGGTTGGCACCGGTGTTTTCCGCGTTCACCGTGCCGACCGTGCCGATGGACTTCTGGAAGGTCTGCAGCTGCGCGTCCATCTGGTCCTCCAGGAAGGAGTGCAGCAGCAGGAACGTCGTTGCGCCCAGCGCCAGCAGCGAGACCGTCAGCAGGGCGCTGATGATGGCAACCAGCTGTGAGCGCAGCGAGGCGTTCTTCCAGGTTTGAATCAAGGCTCTAGCGCTTTTCGGCCGTCCGCAGCACGTAGCCCACGCCGCGCTTGGTCTGGATCAGTGCAGGCAGCGAGGGATCGATGTCCACCTTGCGGCGCAGGTAGGAGATATAGGACTCCACAATGGAGGCGTCGCCGTTGAAGTCGTATTCCCACACGTGGTCAAGGATCTGGGCCTTGGACAGCACGCGGTTGGGGTTGAGCATCAGGTAGCGCAGCAGCTTGAATTCGGTGGGGGAGAGCTCCACTGTGGTGCCGGCCCGGCGGACCTCGTGGGCGTCGTCGTCGAGCTCCAGGTCATCGACCCGGATGACGGCGTCGTCGTCGTCCACCTGCTGGGTGCGGCGCAGCACCGCACGGATGCGGGCCACCACCTCGTCCAGGCTGAACGGCTTGGTGACGTAGTCGTCCCCGCCGACGGTCAGGCCGGTGACCTTGTCCTCGGTGTCGTCGCGGGCGGTCAGGAACAGGACCGGGAAATGCCGGCCGGCGGCGCGCAGCCGCCGGGTGACGGTGAACCCGTCCATGTCCGGCAGCATCACATCCAGCACGGCCAGGTCGGGGTTGTGCTCCTCCGCGGCCGCCAGGGCCTCATGGCCGGTGCCGGCGGCCACGACGTCGAAACCGGCGAACCGGAGGGAGGTGCAGAGCAGCTCGCGGATGTTTGGCTCATCGTCAACAACGAGCAGCTTGGCTTCGGGTCCTGTCTTTTTCACCATTTCAGTCTCCGACCACTGGCTGGGAATTAGCTGGGTGTACCTTGTGAGTGCTCTGTCAGCGTACGCCCAGCGGGCACCCTGCGTACAGCCAGAAACCGGACTCCGGGGCACCCCGGCCGGCCTCGGGCGGGCCCGGCGGTCCTCAGCGCATGCCTTCCCGGCGGATGGCCGTGGCGATGGCCGCGGCCCGGGTTTCGACGCCGAGCTTGGCGTAGATGTGGGCCAGATGGGTCTTGACCGTGGCTTCGGAGATGAAGAGCCGCTGGCCCAGCTCGCGGTTGCCCAGTCCCTGGGTCAGCAGCGCAAGCAGTTCGGCCTCCCGCGGCGTCAGCACGGCGTCGGGATTGCGCAATTGCGCGAACAGGCGCGAGGCCACGGGGGCGCTCATGTGGCTGCGGCCGGCAACTGCACCGCGGACGGCGGCGAAGATCTCCTCCGGAGCGGCGTCCTTGAGCAGATAGCCCATGGCCCCGGCATCGACGGCGCGGACAATGTCGGCATCCGAATCGTAGGTGGTGAAGACCAGGATGGGTTGGCGGGAATTGCGCCGGCGCAGCACCTTGATGGCCTCGATGCCGTCCATGCCCGGCCCCATCGCCAGGTCCATGATGACCACGTCCGGGGACCACTGCTCCACGGCAACCAGGGCCTCCTCGCCCGAGCCCGCCTCGGCCACGACGTCCAGGTCCGGCTGGGTGTCCAGCAGCGCCTTCAGCCCGGTGCGGACCACCAGATGGTCGTCCACCAGCAGGATCCGGATAGTGGTCATGGGGTGTCCTCCAAGGGTGGCAGCGGAATCTGGGCGGCGATGATGGTGCCCTCGCCGGGGGTGCTCTCCACCGAGAACACGCCGGCCAGCTGCTCCACGCGCTGGCGCATGGCACGCAGCCCGTAGCCGCCGTCCTGGCTGGGCGGCGGCACCGCGGCCGGGTCGAAGCCGCGGCCGTCGTCGTAGATGTCCAGCGTGAGGGCGTCCGGCAGATAGCCGAGGGTCAGGCTGACGTTGCCGGCGCCGGCGTGCAGTTTGATGTTGGCGCAGGCGCTCTGGGTGACCCGCAGCAGCACATGCCGCACGTCCAGGGGAACCGGGCGCTCCTGGCCGGTGACCTGGAGCCGGACGCCGTCCACGTAGGCCGAGGCCGCGGTGAGCAGGGCCTGCGGGAGGGGCTGTCCGTCGGCGGCGGGGGTGGAGAGCTCATGGACCAGGCTGCGGGTGTCGGCCAGGTTCCCGCGCAGCAAGGCACTGGCCTGGCGGATGTCCTCCCGCGCGGCCGGGGCGGGCCACGAGCGCAGCGCGGCCTCCAACAGCAGGATGTTCGAGGCCAGGCCCTGGGTGACGGTGTCGTGGATTTCACGGGAGACGCGCTCGCACTCCCCGGCGGCCCCGGCCGCGCGCTCGCTGGCCAGCAGCCGTTGCTGCGCCAGCTGGACCTGTGCGTGGAGCTGGCGCTGGATGCGGGCGTCGGCTTCAATCCGGTCGTAGACAACCGTCAGCAGCACACCTACCGCCACGGGTCCCAGCAGCATCGCGATGTCAGTGGCCCCGCTGAGCCGGAACAGGCCGGCGGCGGTGGACAGTGTGGTGGCCCCCGCCGCCACATAGGCCACCGCTCCGCTGAAGGCGGCGCGGCACAGGAAGTACACGGCGAACGAGCACCAGGCAAAGCTGGGGGCCATCAGCACCAGGGCCGCCCAGGCCGCCACGAGCACCAGCATCGCGCCAAGGTGCGGTTCGCGGTGCCGGGCGAGGGCGGCGATGAGGATGTAGAGGGCCGTGACGGCGACGGCGAGCACCAGCACCCCGAGGTTGTCCGCGGGGCTGTGCCGCATGGCATAGCGCACCCCGGAGGCCACCATGAGCACCGCGAAGCCGAAATGGACGACGGCGTCGATCCGGCCCAGCGCCGGGCGCGGCGCCGGGGGCGCGGTGGAATCGGCAGTCATGTGGGGTCCGTCCAGGGGTCGAAAAGCATCTCCCACCATGCTAGGGCGTGTCTCCCAATGCGGCGCTCCAGATGACGACGGCGTGCAGGACGGCCGCTGAGCGGTAGGTGAGGGCCAGTTTGTCGTAGCGGGTGGCCAGGGACCGCCATTGCTTGAGGGTGTTGAAGCTGCGCTCGACCACATTGCGCCGTTTGTAGGCGTCCCTGTCGTATCTGACGGGGCGTCCCCCGGCGGAGCCCTTGCGTTTCCGGTTGGCCTTCTGGTCGTCCTTTTCCGGGATAACGCACTCGATGCCCCGCCCGCGCAGGTACGCCCGGATTGCTTTGGAGGAATAGGCCTTGTCGGCCATGGCCCGGTCCGGGCGGGTGCGGGCCCGGCCGGGACCGGGCCTTTCTACCTTCAGGGCCTCCATGAGGTTCTCAAACATCGGCGAGTCCCCGCCCTGGCCCGGCCCCAGCAGCAGGACCAGGGGACGCATGTTGCCATCCACCAGGGCGTGGATCTTGGTGGTCAGCCCGCCGCGGGACCGGCCGATGGCATGGTCCTCAGGCTCGTCGAGCAGATTCCTGTAATTCGACAGGTCCCCCTGTGTGGCGGGGCAGGTTCGTGCCGTGCTGGTGGGCACGGTTGACCGTGGAGTCGATCGAGACCTCCCAGTTGATCAGCCCGGCCGTGTCCGCGCGGGTCAGCAACGCCGCCAGGACCTTGTCCCAGGTCCCGTTGGCGGCGTTGCGGCGGTGGTGCTTCCACACGGTCTTCCACGACCCGAAATAGGCAGGGAGATCACGCCATGGGATCCCTGCCCGGTAGCGGTAGATGATGCCCTCGGTCATCAGCCGGTGGTCGTTGAAGGGTCGGCCCGGTTTCCCCGACGAATCGGGCATCAACGGGGCAATGGACTCCCACTGGGCATCGGACAACACGGAATAGCGAGAAGGCACCCATCAATCATGCCAAACCGCAAAACCACTGATTAGGAGACACACCCTAGGGCCCGCGCCGTTGTTGGCGGCTCAGCCATTTGGCTGATGCCGGGAGCCCAACGGCCGAGGCAGCGGCAGCCTAACGCCCGATGCTGCGGCGGTGTCCGCCCGGCCAGCATGGAGGAGCAAGCATTTCCGCCATCGATCCACCACCCCAGGAGACCCCCGTGAAGAAGTCCACCAAGATCTTTGCCGCCGCATCCGCAGCCGCCCTGCTGACCACCGGCGGGGCCACAGTGGCCGCCAACGCGGCCCTGGCGCCGGAACTGGCCACCCGCTCCAGCGCCACCGTTGACATTGCCCCGGTCCCTGAAACGGTGGTGGCCCAGAACCGGATCACGGTCAAGGCCTCGGCCGCCGCCGTGGGTGCGGCCATGGACAAGTGCCAGGCGGACAAGCTCGGGTTTGTGACAGTGGCGCTGGTGGACCGCTTCGGCACCCTCCAGGCCCTGCTGCGCGGCGACAACGCCGCCGAGCACACCATCGAGGCCGCGAAGCGGAAGGCCTACACCGCCGCCGCGTTCGGCGCACCCACCAGTGAGCTGGCCAAGCGCATCAACGGCAACGGGCCGGGCATCGCTGATCTGCCCGGCACGTTGTTCCTGGCCGGCGGCGTGCCGCTGAAGGTCAACGGTGTCTCGGTGGCCGGCATCGGCGTCGGCGGCGCCCCGGACGGCGCGCTGGATGAGGCCTGCGCCGCTGCCGGTGTTGCGGCGCTGGCCGCCGCGGCCAAGTAGGCTCGGTTCCATGGGCTCCTTTCGGCACCTGGCGCGTGCGCTTTCCGCTGCCGTGGCAGGGCTGCTGCTGTTGGCAGGCTGCGCTCCATCGGACGGGCCGGCGACCGGTGCCGGAGGGACAGCCACGGTGTCGGCGACGTCGTCGGCATCCGGGTCCCAGCCGGTGACCACGGAGCCGCTGCAGCCGCCGTCGTCGGCTCCGGCCGCCACACCGACGGCGCCCGCGCCCACCCCGCTGACGAAAGAGGAACAGATGGCACTGGACACTGACCTCATCCTGGCCGCCAAGGCCAACGACGCCGCCCGCGTGCGCGGGCTCATCGAGGCCGGCGGCAACGTCAACACCAAGGATGCGATCCAGGACTCGGCGTTCCTCTACGCCGGGGCGGAGGGGTACAACGAGGTGCTGGCCCTGACGCTGGCCCATGGCGCCGACGTCGCGAGCACTAACCGCTACGGCGGCACGGCCCTGATCCCGGCCAGCGAGCACGGGCATGTGGAGACCGTGCGGATCCTCATCGCCGCCGGCGTGCCCGTCAACCACGTCAACAACCTGGGCTGGACGGCCATGCAGGAGGCCGTGCTGCTCAACGACGGCGGGCCCAACCAGCAGCAGGTGGTGTCCCTGCTGCTGGCCGCCGGGGCAGACCCGGGCATCCGCGACCCCCAGGGGCGCACGGCGCTGGAGAATGCCGACAGGCTGGGCCTCACCGGAATTGCCGCCGTGATCCGGGGTGCCGGCTTCTAGAGCCAGCGCCGGCGCTTGAACACCGCGTACAGCCCCACGCCCAGCACGACCATCAAGCCGATCGCAAAAGGGTAGCCGAACTCCCAATGGAGCTCGGGCATGGCAGCTAAGTTCTTGCCGTAGACGGTGCCCACCAACGTCGGAGCGAACAGGATGGCGGCCCAGGAGGAAATCTTCTTGGTCTCCACGTTCTGCGCAATGCTGGTCACCGTCATGTGCCGCAGCTCATCGTTGTGCCGCTGCGTCACGAGCGTGGCGTGGACGTTGATGGCGGTTTCCAGCAGGGTGCGGAAGCTGTTGGCCCGGTCCGTGACCCGCAGCAGATGGTCCTGCACATCGCGCAGGGAGCGCTGCAGTTCGATGTCCACCCGGTACTTCAGCGAGCCGCGCTGCAGGCCCTGGAGCATGTCGCCCAGCGGTTGGACGGTGCGCTGGAAGTTGATGACCTCACGGGAGAGCTCGTAGATGCGCCGGGACAGATCGCCCTTGTAGTCGCTGTCGAAGAGCTGGTCCTCGATCTCATCGATGTCGTTCTGCAGCCCCGCAATGACGGGCTCGTCCTCATCCACCACCTCGTCCAGGATGGCGTACAGGACGGCCTCCGGGCCCTTGGCCAGCAGCTCCGGGGTGGCCTCCAGCCGCAGCCGGACGCGGGCCAGATTGGGGGATTCGGCGTGGCGGATGGTCACCACAGAGTCCTTGCCCATCAAGATGTGCAGTTCGCCGAACTCCACCACCTCGTCCGCGTCAAGGTACCGGGCCGGGCGCAGCACCAGAAACAGGGTGTCGCCATAGCGTTCGAGCTTGGAGCGCTGGTGTCCGGAGAGTGCGTCCTCGACGGCAAGGTGGTGCAGGTCGAACTCGGCCGCCACGGAGCGGATGGCCGCCGGCTCCGGGCGGTACAAGCCGATCCAGGCCATGCCGTCGCCGGCATGCATCGCCTCGTAGGTTTCCAGCAGATTGGTGGGGTTTCCGTGCGCCGTCCTGCGACGTACAGGCCGTTGTCAACGATGGTCATGGGCAGGCTCCGATCTGGTGGCCGGCCCGCCGGATCGCGGCGGGGCACGGCAACGGCAGCACCGCAACGACGGCGGTGTCCCGGGGGATGTGTGGTCCGGGAGCCGATGCTGCGGCGTCTTGGAGCGGGCCCGGGCCTGGGCGGCGGAACGGGAGGTTCGGCCTAGAGGGGGCGGGGGCGGTGCAAGAGGGCCCGGCCTGGGTCGGCGCACATACTATGGCTGGCCACAGCCTCTCCTCTTGCGAGCTTGGAAGGCCCTCAGGCACCAAGGCTGGTGCGGGCCTGAACCGTGCATAGCAATGGCCCCCGGCCGGAGCGCAAACGGGTGCCGCGCAGGGCCATGCCCCTCCCGCTGCGTAGCCCGCGCAGGGTTCGGTGCTGTGTCCCCATGAACCAGGCACCAGCCCAGCCACCTGTCACCTTCGGCCGCGCGATCGCCACGGCCTTGCGCAAATACGCGGACTTTGACGGACGGGCAACACGGCCGGAATTCTGGTGGTTCGCGCTCTTTGCCGCCCTGGTGGGCAGCGCCCTCGGTGCCTTGAACATTGCGACGGCGGACGGCATGATCGCCATCGGCTCCAGCCTCGCGTCGGCGTGGTCCGTCGTCGTCCTCCTGCCCACATTGGCGGCCATGGTCCGCCGGCTGCGCGATGCCGGTCGCCAGTGGGGTGAGGTGTTCTGGCTGCTGGTGCCCATCGCGGGGCTCATCGTGCTCGCCATCCACCTCAGCGAACCGTCAAAGACCGGGGATGCCAAGGCCGGCAGTGCCGGCCTTGGCATCCCCTCTAGCGGGACCTAGTACGGCACGGCAAAGATGCCGGCCCGGACGGCGGGGTCCACAGCGGCCGGCAGGATGAGCCGTTTGAGGAAGCCGTCGTCGCCCGTCTCCAGACACCACGCCAGCAGCGCGCAGCGCATTTCCTCCAGCACCTCGTCGTAGGCGGCTTCCACCGCCAGGTTCCGCTGTTCACCGGGATCCTGGGCCAGATCGTGCAACTGTTCGCGGTGCCGCCCCCAGCTGTAGACGGTGTACTTGAACGCACCGGAGAGCAGGCTCCGGCCCGTGGTTTCCGGGCCAGGCCCACCGGCGAACCGCGTTTGGACCACCACCGGCGACGGTTCGTCGGTGAGCATGCTGCCCTCCGGCAGCCGGGGAGGAGCATCGATTCCGGCTACGTGGCACAGGGTTGGCAGCAGGGCCAGCGCCGCCGGGACGGGATGGCCGATCCGGCGCGGGCTTTCGCGGGCGGAGCGGATGAGCAGCGGAACGCGGATGGACTCCTGGATCAGTGAGGTCTTCTGGTTCCAGCCGTGCGAGGCATCGCCGTCGCCGTGGTCGCTGAGGAAAACGACGGCCGTGTCCGTCCCCTCGACGGCGTCCAGCAAGGCCCCGATCTGCCCATCCACGCGGGCCACCAGGGCGGCGTAGGCCTGCCGGTACCTGCGCCAATCATCGGGGCCATACTCGAGGGTTCCGTAGACGGTGGAGGCGCGGCGCCGCTCCTCCACCGGGGCCTCGGGCGCGTAGGCGGCCCGGTGGTGGTTGGCCGGCAAGGGTGGGGCCGAGCGGACGTCCGACGGCGGGACGTTTCCATAGGGGAGCGGCTGGCGGCGGGCGTATTCACAGATCGTGTGGGGGTCGTCGAAGGAGGCCACCAGCAGGAAGGGCCTCTCGGTGGTCCGCCCCGCGAGCCACCCGGTGCAGGCTTCGACAAGCCCCACGTCGCCGAAAGCGTGGATCGGATCGAAGCCGTCCAGGACGCCGGCACTGGGCTGCGGGGCATGCCACTTGCCCGCGTAGGCGCAGTCGTAGCCATGGGCGGCGAACCAATGGCCCAAGCTCTCTGCCCCCTGCCCGGGTTGGTTGTGGACGGAGTGGTCGTTGCCCGTGATGCCCAATTGGTGCGGATAGCGGCCGGTGACCATGGAGCTGCGGGCCGGAACGCACAGCGGAAAGCTGGTGTAGGCCTGCGGGAACACGACCGATTCGCCAACCAGACGGTCGAGGTTGGGGGTGGCGAAGTGCCCGTCCGTGCCATCGCGGTGTTCCAGCACGTGGGCAGAGAACTGGTCGGCCATGACCAGCAGAATGTTCTGCGCGGGGGCGCCGGCGGCGCTCATCGCAGGGCCGCCGGGTCCACCGCGGCCACCAAGTCCGCGGCGAGCCGCCGAATCCCGGGCAGGCCTGCCCAGTCATCGCCGACCGTCCCTAGCTCCGCCACCAGGCGGGCTGCCCGTTTCGCCACGGTGCGTCCGTCGGTGAGCGGATGAAGCTCATACGGGTCGGCGTCCAGGTCGAAGCACTCCACTGTGGTGCCGGTGGCGGGGGAGTGGGTGGCCACAATCTTCCAGCCGGCGGTCCGGAAGCCGCGCAGGCTGGGGGAAGCGGGGTCGTGGGGGTAGTGGAAGTAGAGGGCCCCGGCGTCGGCATCGGCAGCGTCCGGGTCCAGCAGCGAGGCGGCCCGGTTGGTGCCCTGCATGGCGGCGGGGATGCCGTCCGCCAGACCCATCAGCCCGAGCAGGGTGGGGCCGGTGTCCACGCTGGAGAGCACCGTTGCATTGGGCCCGGCGGGGATCCTGCCGGGCCAGCGCAGGACGAAGGGGATCCGCATGGACTCCTCATGCGGGACGTTCTTGTACAGCAGTTGGTGGCTGCCCATCTGCTGGCCGTGGTCGGAGGTGAAGACCACGAGGGTGTCCTCGGCCAGGCCGCGGTCCGCCAGCGCATCCAGCAGCCGCCCGACTTGGGCGTCGATGCCGGCGACGGCGGCGAAGTACAGGGGTGCGATCCGCGCCGCCTCCCGGCCGGCGTCGCTGTCCAGGTCCACATTGGGCCGCGGCAGCAGCTCGTCGGCCCCAAGGTCCCCATAGCGTTGATCCCAGGCGTCGGGCAGCTGGTCGAAGGGCTGGTGCGGCGGATTGTAGGAGACGACGAGCGCGAACGGCGCATGGCCGTCGTCGTCCAGACTGTTGCCCAGAACGTCGTCGAGGAAGTTGATGGCCACGTCCGTCTCGTGGGCCGCGGACCAGCCCTGGATGTCGATGCGCTGCTCCCGCGGCGCACCCCCGGTCCAGTAATGCGGCGTCAGATGCTGGTCGCAGCAGCCGTAGGAGTACCAATAATCAAAGCCGTGCCGGCATTCCGGGGGCGAATAGGCGTCCCAATAGCGTCCGTCCTCCAGGATGCCTTCGCCGTGGACGGCGTCCTCGGGGGCCGGGGCCTGCAGATGCCACTTGCCGATGTAGCCCGTCCGGTAGCCGGCGGCGCGCAGCACCCGGGCCCATGACGGCGCGTCGGCGCGCAGGCCCACGCCCCAGGCCGCCGTCAGCGAGTTCACATTGTGGGTCACGTGGTTCTGGTGCGGATACTGACCGGTCATGAGCATCGCCCGGTGCGGGCTGCAGACGGGGTAGTTGCTGACAGCGTGGCGCAGGGAGGTCCCCTGCGCCACGAGGGCGTCCAGCGACGGCGTCGACACGGGGTCGCCGCCGTCGCCGGGCGTGTCCAGGCACATGGCCCGGAACTGGTCCGCCAGGACAAAGAGCAGATTGGTCCTGCTCATTTGCCCATGCCCAGGGTCAGCCCCTCCGTGAGGTGGTGGCCGAGCCAGACGTAGACGATCAGCATGGGCAGCACCACGATGCACAGGCCGGCGAAGAGCCCGCCCCAGTCCGCTCCGGAGTACGTCTGCTGCTGGACAAAGGAGATCAGCGCGATCGGCAGCGTGTACTTTTCGGTGGATTGGATCAGGGTCAAGGCGAGCAGTGTTTCGTTCCAGTGGCTGACCACCTGCAGGACG
Organism: Pseudarthrobacter sp. P1; assembly: GCF_050156935.1. Classification (NCBI taxonomy): domain Bacteria; kingdom Bacillati; phylum Actinomycetota; class Actinomycetes; order Micrococcales; family Micrococcaceae; genus Pseudarthrobacter; species Pseudarthrobacter sp. P1. Next base: position 3,694,909 of record NZ_CP189584.1, read on the forward strand.
AAGGCGGTCAGGATGCCACCCTTGGCCAGCGGCAGCGTGATCTGCACAAAGGTCCGCAGCGCCGAGGCGCCGTCCAAGGCGGCCGCCTCCTCCATCTCCAGCGGCAGGCTGCGGAAGAACGCCGTCAGCAGGAACACGGTGAATGGCATCGACACGCCGATGTACACCAGATTCAGGCCGAACAGGCTGTCGGTGAGGTGCGCTTCATTCAGCATCACGAACAGCGGAATCAGGATCACCTGCGCCGGAATGCCCAGTCCGAGGATGAAGTACAGGCTCAGCGCCCCGGTCAGACGGCTTTCCACCCGGCTGAGGTAGTACGCCGCCGGGGCCGCGATGGCCACGGTCAGGAACGAGGACACGCCGGTGGTGACGACGCTGTTGAACGTCGCCGTGGCGAAATCGCTGGCCGTCCAGGCCCGGACAAAGTTCACCATGTCCAAGGACTCGGGCATGCCCCACGGGTTGCTGAGGATGGCGCGGGTGTCGCGGAAGGCCTGCAGCAGCATCCACACCAGCATGCCAATGCTGATGGCGACGACGCCCCACAGGAGTACGACGCCGATGCTGCGGGCGACACTGCGCTCCGCCCGCAGCGCGGGGCTGGTGCCGCGGCGATTGGCGGGCCGGCTACGGGGAGCGGGTGCCGGCGGCTTGTGTTTGGTCAGAGTTGTCATGATGATCCTTAGAATTCGACGGCGTCGCGGCGCATGGCCCGGCGCAGCACGACGACGAGCACCGAGACGAGGGCCAGCGAGATGATGGCCGACGCCGTCGCCGCCCCGTAGGCCGGTGTCGACTGGCCGGAGAAGGCTGTCACATAGGTGTAGACGGCCGTGGTCCAGCTCTGCGTCGGCGGGATGCCGGCGCCGCTGCTGCCACCGAAGACCCAGATGATCTCGAAGATCTTGATCGAAGAGATGGTCCACAACACCGCGCAGGTGCCGAACACATCCCACGTCAGCGGCAAGATCACATAGCGCAGCCGCTGGAACGGGGTGGCCCCGGCCAGGGCGCAGTCCTCGTAGTAGTATGGCGGAATGCGGTCCACACCGGCCATCAAGATGGTGGTGAAGTAGCCGGTAGTGGTGGCCACCAGCGTGGCCATGATGAGCGGAAAGATGTTGTCCTGGGCCAACCACGCCGGTGGATTGTCCACACCGAACGGTGCCAGCAGGGTGTTCACGATGCCGCCGGGGTTGAAGATGAATCCGGCCAGTACGCCAAAGACCAGGGCATTGATCAGGTGCGGGAAGAAGATCACCGAACGCACAATCTTCTTCCCGGCCATGTCCCGCAGCACCAGCGTCATGGCGAAGGCCAGGATGAAGATGGCAGCGCCCACCACGAAGAGCAGCAGCAGGGTGTTGCCAAAGGACTTCATAAACAGCGGGTCCCTGAACACCTTCAGGTAGTTCTCAATGCCCACGAAGGTCATGGGACCGCTGCCGGCCCATTTGTGCAGGCTGATCCAGGCGGCTCCAATGGCAGGGACGATGAACAGAGCCGTGTAGAAGATGAACGCCGGGCCCACGAAGGGCAGCAGCAGTTTGCGGCGCTGGCGGTCCATGGTGCTTCCGCCGGTCTCGGGGCGGCGGGCCGCCATGGAAGAGGCGGCGCGCCGGGTGTTGGTGGCCGTGCTCATCAGCCGTTGTCCTTCCAGTACTGGATTTGGGCATCCTTCATCTTGGCGACGAATTCCGCCGCGGAGATCTTGCCCAGGAACAGCTGGTCATCGATCGGCCAGAACACCTTCTCCACGTAACCCGGGAACGTCACGCCGTCGTTCTGCTGGTACACGGAGGTGGCGCTGTCCAAGGACTTCTTGACCGAGTCCATCTGCGGGGAGAAGGCGGCATCGGCCCGGATCGGCAGCACCTTGGCCTTGGTGCCGTAGTCGTCCTGGTACTTCTTGTGCAGCATGAAGGTGGCCAGCTGCTGGGCCAGCTCGGGGCTCTTGGCCTTCTTCGGCACGGCCCAGCCGACAAAGTCCGCGCGGACCGAGGTGGGCTTGCCATCGATGGCGGGGAACGGGAAGGAGGAGTACTGGAAACCCTCGGCGGCGTAAGTGCCGGTCTCGGTGGGCAGCCAGGAGCCGTTGAGGATCAGTGAGGCCTTGCCGCTGGCCCACACCTGCTGTTGGGCCGGCCACTTGCTGGCATCGTAGCCGGGGATCAGGTAGCCGCCCTTGGCGATCTCCTCGACCTTCTTCGCCGCGGTGAGGGCCGCCGGCGAATCCCAGCCAGCCCCGGTCTTGTCACTGGCGATCGTCTTGAAGGACCCCGGACCCTCGGCCCGGATCAGGGCCGTGGTGAACCACAACGAGTTGTACCCGGCCACATCGCCGTCGGCGGCCAGGGGTGCAGCGCCGGAGGCCTTGAGCTTGGCCAGCTCAGCGATGAAGGCATCCCAATCGGCCGGCGGGTTGGCCACCAGCTCCGGGTGCTTGGCCGCATCAAACCAGATGGCGTCCGAGCTGAGGCTGTACGGCAGCATCCAGGGAGTCCCGTCCTCGCCCTTGATGTTGCTGATGGAGGTGTACTTGGCCGGAATGAGTTCGGAAACCTTCTTGCCTTCCACCACGGTGTCGTAGGCGGCGCCCAGTGACAGGGCCTGCCCGGTGTCGCCCAGCACGGGCGCCAGCTTGGCGTAGGGGCCGTCCACGATGTCTGGCACATTGTTGGTGTTCAGGGCCGGCACGAGCTTCTCGGTGTTGGAACGGCCCTGCCACTGCACCTTGACGGTCGCGCCCGTCTGCTGCTCAAAATCGGCGATCGCCGCGGCAATCACCTTCTGCTGCGGCTCGCCGTCCTTCCACATGGACCAGTACGTCAATGTACCGCCCTCGGTTGGCGCCGTGCTGGCCGAACCCTGTCCACAGGCGGTCAGGGCCAGTGAAGCGCCGGCCAGAACGGCCAGTGCCTGCACAATGCGGGACTTGGAATTCATGAAGCCACCTCTGTTAAGTCGTTGGGCTGTATCTAAGTTCTTGTTTGCCAAGAGTCTCTGCGCCGCCGTGGCGGCTGTGTCCCACGACTCAAACAGTACTGAAAGAGAGGAATCAAGGAGTATCTGGTGAACATTTCGCAGGATTGACCCGCATTTCGCGCTGCGGCTTCTTCCTACGTTCCGCATCGCACTGTTGTTCCAGCGATTTGGCGGTGGCATGGTGGACAGGTAGTGGGAATTCTTTTGGAATAGTCCTTTATTCATTTCTTTTCAACCCGGGATACTCGGTTCCCGGAGCACAATCCGCGCAGAGGAGGGGTCGTGGCAGCAACAGGTGCAACGCGCCGCATCAGGGACACGGTGTCAAAGGATCTCAAATTCCAATCTCTGGCCGACGAGCTTCGTCGGGGCATCCTCGCCGGCACGTGGGCGGTGGGTGCCAAGCTTCCAACGGAAGCCCAGCTGGCCAGCGGGACGGGGTTGTCCCTGACCACCGTGCGTCGTGCCTTCGACGAGCTGGTTGAATCCGGGCTGGTGGTTAGGCGGCAGGGGGCCGGCAGCTTTGTCGCGCCGCCGCAGCCGGTCCGACGGCGCTCGCGGTTCACCGTGGGGGTGCTGCTGCCCGACACCCAGTTGTACTACCCCCGGGTTCTGCAGGGCATCGAACAAACGTTGTCGGCAGCGGATGTGAGCCTGCAACTGTCCACGTACAACTACCAGCCGGAACGCGAGGACGCCAGCATCGACTTCCTGCTGGGCTCCGGCGTCGACGGATTGATTCTGGTGCCCACGCTGACGGGCATCCCCGAACCAAGCCGCCGGGTGGCGGAACTGATGGGGCTGGGTGTGCCGGTGATCCTGCTGGAACGCAGCCTCACGGACCTGGGCCCGGGGGACCGCAGCGAGCATGTCTGCTCCGACCACCAGGGCGGGGCCTACGACGCGGTGGCCCATCTGCGGGCCCTCGGGCATGGGCGGATTGCGCTGCTGACGCGCACCAACACCCCCACGGAGCCTGCCATCGTGGCCGGCTACGAGCGCGCCGCAGCGGACATGGGGTTTGCCCCGCAGATCGTCCGGCGGACCAAGCTGGAATGGGAGGACGGCGCGGCCGAGGGCATGCTGGCGGCCCTGCGCGAAGTGGGAGCCACAGCGGCCCTGGTGTTCGGCGACCGGGAGGCGGCCCTCCTGGAGGCCGCCGCGCGGCGGGCCGGGGTGCGGATCCCCGAGGATTTGGCGCTCGTCTCGTACGACGACGAACTGGCCGATGTGGCCGAGGTGCCGTTGACAGCCGTGGCCCCAGCCAAGCACCGGATGGGCAGGATGGCAGCTGAAATCATGCTGCGCAGGCTGGTGGAGGGCACCGAATGCCCGCTGCACCAGGTGCGGCTGCGGCCCGGACTCGTAGTGCGGGAATCGTGCGGCGCCCGGCTGCTGCAGGCCACTGGCCGGGCAAGCACCGATCTGACGAGCACCGAGCTGGCAAGCACCGGCTTGATAAGCACTGACTAAAGAACCACTACAGAAAAGGGAATGGGAATGCGGATAGGAATCATCGGTGCCGGGGCGGTGGCCCCCTTGCATGCGCAGGGGGCAGCCAGCATTGAGGGCATGACACTGACGGCTGTCTGCGATCTGAACCTGGAGCGGGCCGCCGCCGTTGCGGCCGAGTGGGGAGCCGCCGTCTTCACCGACTACCGGGAGCTGCTGGCCAGCGGCCTGGTGGACGCCGTCGTCGTCAACACTCCGCACAGCCTGCACACGGAAATGGTGCTGGCGGCAGCCGCCTCCGGCATCCATGTACTGGTGGAGAAGCCCATGGCGACCACCCTGGCCGACTGCCAGCTGATGGAGGATGCCTGCGAACGTTTCGGCGTCGTCTTGGTCATCGGGCAGATCCAGCATTTCCTTCCCGAGAAGACCGCCATGGCGCAGGCGTTGGCTACGGGGGAGATGGGTCAGGTGCTGATGATCCACGACTACCGCAGCACCGACTACCGCCCCGGCCACCGCTCGGCCTGGTTCTTCGATAGGGAGGTCTCCGGAGGCGGCGCGTTCATCAACATCGGCGCCCACTGTCTGGACCGGAGCCTGTGGATGGGCGGAGCCCGCGCGGCATCGATTTCGGCCACTAACCGCAACCGTTTTGGCTCGCCCGTGGAGACCGACGGCGCCATGGAGCTTGAGCTGGCCAACGGGGTCCAGGTGCGCATCTTCATTGCCTCGGACGCGCCCCGGCACCTCGACGAGATCATGGTGGTGTGCGAGCACGGGCTGGTCAGTGCGGATCCGCGCACAGGCACCTTTGTCAGGCGCGACGGCGTCACCACGCAGATCCACGAGTCCTCGCCGTCGGACATCCAGACGGCCTTCACCGCACAGCTGGCCGACTTCGCCTCAGTCGTGGCGGGCGGCCAGCCGGCTGTCAGCACGGCCCATGCCCGCCACGTGGTGGAGCTGGTGCTGCAGTCCTACGAGTCGGCCGCCCGCGGCGAGGCGGTGGCGCTGGCCGTTCCGGCGTAGGCGATTCGCCGGGCCCGGGGTGTTGCCCCGGACCCGGCAGTCCGCCATCGGGCACAGGGAAGGGGGCCAGTTCAATGAACTGGCCCCCTTCCCTGTGCCCACTGGCTACTTGTGCAGCTTCAGCTCAACGGTGGCCCCGGCCAGCCCCGCCGTCGGGATGGTGACGACGACGTCGCCGTTGGCGGCGCGGACCAGGGTGGCCCCGGAGCCGGCGTCCACGCGGGTGAACTTCGTGCCCGTAATGGTCAGAACCACCGAGGCGGCGCTCTGCGTGGGGTCCGACACGGCCAGCTTCAGCACGCCGGGCGTCTGCCAGGCCAGCACGCAGGCGGGACCGCCGGCGGCGATGCTGCCCACCGTGGCCGGTTGCCAGAACGTGGCGGCCGTCAGCTTGCCCGAGGCGATGCCCTGGGCCGCTGCGTCGTTGCGCAGCACCGTGGGCCTGTCCTTCGCCGAGGCCTTGGCTGTCGTTTCCGCGGTGGCGCCGGGCAGCACGGCATAGGCGTAGCCTCCCTGCGCGGGGCTGGCCCCGTGGTCCACCAGCAGCGTGGCGTACTGGCGGGTGGTGGTTGCCGCCGTGCCGCCGGTGTTGATGGCCTTCCACGATCCCGTGCGGTTTTCGCGCAGGGCCGTGACAGGCCCGCCGTCGAGGAACAAGTAGCCGGCCACCCCGTCCAGATGCGCCCACTGGGGGTTGGTGTGGACGCTGGGGGCACCGGCCTCGGTCTGGACCGCGGTGCCGTCGACCACCAGCGCATTGCCGCCCGTGGCACCGAGGTTGCGGTGTTCGATGATGCTCTCGACGCTCTTCCCGCTGTTGGTGCGGATGTCCGAGCCGAGCGCCACCACCATGTCCGGCAGGAAGAACCAGGACTTGCGCGCCTTCATGCCGGTGCCGCCCGGGGCCACCAGATGCATGCCGACCACGCCGTAGTCCTCCAGCGTGGCGCCGCCCGTCCACTCATTCTGCGGCGTCTTGGCACCCCACTCGCCCTCCACCTTGGGCTTGAGCGGCGTGGTGTCGACGGTGGTGCCGGGCAGGCGGTTCAAGTTCGCCGTCGGCCAGAAGTCGTCGTCGAAGTGGCCGCCGTCGCCGGTGTACAGATAGGTCAGGCCGGAGCCAGTGTGGTAGCCGGTGTTGTTCTCGCCGTTGCCGCATTCGTACCAGGTCATCCGGCGGCTGGAGAGCCCCAGCGCCACCGCCCAGCCCTCGGACCGGTAGACGGAGCGGTCCATGCCGGCAAAGAACTTGTGCCCCAGCGGTTCCGGTGCCGCGGCTGCGCCGGCGGACAGCAGTTCCTTGAGCAGGGCGGTGCGGGGGATCGTGGCTCCCTCGGTCGGGCTCTTGTAGGTGCTCCGCTCGATCCAGCCCCCGCACAGCGAGCTCCAACGGGCGGTGGTGGCGGAATCCACGGCACGGGCCAGCCACAGGATCGCCTCGATGGCCATCGCGCCGTCCTCGTAGCTGCGCTCCTGGGCGCGGGAGATGGCCCGGCCACGCACGGAGTCCATCATGGCGCCGTCGTGGATGAACGGGGCAAAGGAACCCTCGACGGCGTCGAAGAGGATGCTGCGCGAAGGATCGGCGACGGCGTGGGGCGAGCCGCCCAGAAGCGAGAACAGCTTCGCCAGGCCGCCAAGCAGGACGACGCCATACGTGCCGGTGTAGCCGATGGTCGAGTGCTGGACAAAGGAGCCGTCGGCGAAGAAGCCGTTGCCCGTGGTGACGTACTGCCACACCGGGCTGAGTGCGGCGATCGCTGCGGACAGCCGCTGGGTGTCCTGGCCCACGATCGAGCGGATGATGATCGCCTGGCAGATGTCCACCCGGTTGGCACCATCGGAGAGGATCTTGCCGCGGCTGTCCGGGAACTGCATCGTCGGGTCCGGGATGAAGTGGTCGATGGCAGCGCAGTAGTTGGCGATCTCGGTAGCGTCGAGCTTGTCCCCGAGGATGGCCATCGTGTCCGTCAGAGCCTTCGGCGTGCCGATCTCCCAGGACCACCAGTTGCCGTACTCGGCCTGCCCGGTGTTGTAGACCAGCCGGTGGCCGTCCGCCAGCCCGGCGCGGATGTCGGCCAACAGGGCCTCATCGCCGAGGTAACGCGAGCCCGGCGTGGCCCAGGCCGTGGCCATCTGCGCCAGCCGCTTGTAGACCGTGACGATCTGGGCGTCGACGGCGAAATCGGTGTCGGAGAAGACCTTGGTCCGGGCGGCGCCGGGGACCAGCAGCGCCAGTGAAGCGGCGACCGCGGTGTCGAGCCGCGACAGGGCCGCGGCGAAATCCGGGTCCGAAGCCGAGACCACCGTGCGGCCGGTGGTCTGGTCCACCCAGCGTTCGCGCAGCGCCAACAGATCAGCATCCGTGGCGGTGGTGGCGGCCTGGGCCAGGGGTGCGAAGCCGGCTCCCAGGGCCGTCAGGAGCGAGGCGGCGACGCCGCCTTGCAACAGCTGGCGTCGGGTGAGTGCGATGTTCATTCAATGCCCTTTCGATGCCCGCGTGGCGGCGCCGATGCCGTCCACTGCGTTGTTGAAGTCAATGACAACGCTTGACAAGCAATAAAGGGGTAATTGGAAGATTGCGGCGTTTGTATTGCGTGGGTGGCTTTCTGAGATGAATTTGTGTGGCCCTCACTTAGCGCGTCGGACTCCGATGGTCAGAAGATCCGCTTGCCGCTGCGGCGCCGATCAGCTTAGTTTGGCGGCTCCGCTGCGCATGGACATAAGGATGCGGGGCCGTCATAGATGTCGTTACCGCGCAGCCGCCGCGCACATCGTGCTAGGCGCCGCCCGTATCGAAAACTAGTGTAGAGGGGTTTAAGGACGGGCGTTACTGGCGTGAAGTTGAGGCCGGTTTTGGTGATGAACCCGTCGAGCAGGCCGGGCCGGTGCTGGATGTGCCGGAGCCGGGACCTCACCAGGGCGGCGAGCCGGTCGATGCCGCATTTGACGAGGTGGGCCAGGGACCGCTTCAGGTGGGACCACACGGCTTCCACCGGGTTGAATTCGGGCGCGTGGGGCCGAAACTGGCAGACGGTCAGCCACTGCCGTGCCGCTGCCAGCCGGCGCATCGCGGCGCTGGTGTGGGTGTTGTTGTCGCAGACCAGCACGATCGGGCCGCCGGGCCGCCGGGCCGCCGGGCCGCCGGGCCGCCGGGCCGCCGAGCCGCCGAGCCGCCGAGCCGCCGGTGTCCCGCGTCCAGGAGCCGGGCGTAGCCGGCTTCGGCGAAGCCCTTGCGCCGTCCCTTGGCCGGACCCCGGTGGACGTGGGTGCGCCAGAACAGCCGCCCCTGGTGCAGACCAGGCCGGCCAGCGAGACCCGCTTGGTGCCTGCGGCGGTCACCTTCACCACGGGCGTGGTCCCGCGCCGGCCCCAGGTGCGTCCCTTCGGCGGCCTCAGCCCCTGGCCGGCCTCATCCTCGAAGCAAAGCCAGGCACCCAGGTCCGCCGCGGTGCTTTGAGGACCGGCCACTGCTGCTCCTTCCAGGCGGCAATCTTCGCCTCGTCGCGCTCGGCGGCCCGCCGGGTTGGCACCTGCACGCTCCAGCCGGCCCGGTGCAGCAGCAGGCCGGTCCCGGCCCGGGTGTAGCCGGCATCGAACAAACGGCGGATCACCTCGGCGATCCGGGCCAGCGTCCAGCATTGGTCCTCGTCCCACCCCTGTACGCCCGGGCCGGCGTCCAGGACCTGCTTGAGTTCGCGTAGCTGGTCCGGAGTAAGCCCGCAGTGGGCGCCGCCTGCCACCTTCGAGGCCAAGGCCGCCCTGCCGCCGGTGGCCAGGACCGGCCGCCACCGGCTCACCGACATCCGGGTCACCTCCCGGCCGGTCGCCACGGACTGGATCAATTCGGCCGCGGCGAGCCGTAACCGCTCACGCCGGGCCCGTTCATCGGCGGTCAGCCCGCCACCATCGGGATACCTCATACAACCGGCATACCCCACCAATCACCGGCCGGGAACCCCACGCTTAAACCTCTCTAGATGCCGTCCCAATTCGGCCCGGTGAAGGCACCGATCGGATCGGCACCGAGGGGGTGGTGTTGGCCGGCGCCGGCCACCGGAAGCGCGGCTCCGTCGAAGGCGGGCACGCCGTGGTGGCGGAACCAGACATCGAGCTGGGCGCGCAGATCCCCGAGGCGTTCCGCACACAACGGATCTCCCACCAGATTGTGCCGCTCGCCCGGGTCCCCGGCCAGGTCGTAGAGCTCGTGGGGTCCATGCGGATACCGGTGCACATACTTCCACTCGGCGGTGCGGATCATCCGCACGGGGCCGTACTCGTCATAGACCACGACGGCGTACGATGCGCGTGATCCGCCGTCGGCCGGGGTCCCGTCGGCCAGCAGGGGAGCGAACGAGGATCCCGGCCCCGTTTCGAAGGGTGCCGGGTCCAGCCCGGCCAGCTCCAGCAGCGTCGCCGCCACATCGTAGGCGCTCAGCAGTTCCGAGCGGACCTGCCCGGCGGCGACCCGGCCCGGCAGGTGGAAGATGGCGGGCACCTTGACGGAGGAATCGTACATATTCTGCGGGAACGTGCCGTTGCCCTTGCCCCAGATGCCGTGGTGGCCGCAGTTGAAGCCGTTGTCGCTGCTGAAGACGATCAGGGTGTTGGAGTCCAGCCCCAGGCTGCCCAGCTGGGTGCGGATGCGGCCGATGGCGGCATCCATGGCGCTGACGGCGGCGAAGTAGCCCACCAGCGCCGCCCGGACATCGGGCTCGCCGCCGATGGCGACGCCGTCCACCGTGGGCTGCCACGGGTGCGCCGGTTCCTGCGGGCAGCTGTCGAAGACACAGTCATCGTACAACGCCTCGAACTCGGGAGGGTGCTGGCCCTTCCAGGGCTTGTGCGGTGCCGTGTAGTTAACGGCCAGGAAGAACGGCTCCTCCCGTGGCGCCTCGGCCTCCAGGAACCCCAGCGCGTCCTCGGTGATGGCGTCCGTCAGATACTCGGTGACCTGTTCGGCCTCGCCGTTGCGGTACATGGTGGAGCGGAGGTAGGGGCTGCCGCCGCCCTCCAGCCCGTACCAGTGGACAAAGCCGTGGCGCGGGGCATCGTTGGCGCCCAGATGCCACTTGCCCGAGAGCCCCAGCCGGTAGCCGTTCTCGGCAAGGACATCCGTAAACAGAGCCTGGCCGGCGAGGTAGTCGGGTGCCTGCGGGCCGACCTCGACGCCGGTGAGGTAGTCGTGGACGCCGTGCCGGGAAGGGATCTGCCCGGTCATGAGGCTGGCACGGGCGGGGGAGCAGACGGGGGAGACGCAGAAGAAGTTCTCCAGCCGGGTGCCGGCGGCGGCCAGGGCGTCCAGATTCGGCGTGTGGATCTCGTCATTGCCGGCGCAGCCCAGGGCCCATGGACCCTGGTCGTCGCTGAGGACAAAGACGATGTTGGGCCGGGTTGGGTCCGTGCTGGCCACGTGGCTCCTTCGGTTGGTGGTGGTTCGACGACGACGTCAGCGCCGGGGAGGCGGGCCGCCGGACTGGATCAGACGGAAACGGGCGAAACTCCGGCGTCGATGGCTGTCCGCCACTGCTCGTGGAGGGCTGTCAGCTCCGCCACGACGGAAGGTTCCAGGGCGGCCAGGTTGGTGGTCTCGGATTCATCCCGGGCCAGGTTGGCCAGGAAGAATCCGCTGCCGGGATCGGCATGCTCCACCCTCCGGATTGAATCGGGCACCGGGGAGGTGGCGTCGACAAATGACAACTTCCAGTCGCCGCGGCGAACCGCCCACTGCCAGCCGCAGTCCCAGTGCAGCGTCTCGTGTCCGGACCCGCTGCCGGAATCGCCGTCGTCGTCGGCCCCAAATCCGGCCATCAGGTCTAGGCCATCTACGTGGCCGTAGGCCTGCGGATCGGCACCGGCTGCGGCCAGCGCCGTGGGCAGGATGTCCATGGAACTGGCCAGGCCCCCGCGCACGGCGCCGGCGGGGATCCGCCCGCTCCACCGGGCCAGGAACGGCACCCGGATGCCGCCCTCCCACAGGGTGTATTTGGTGCCGCGGAGGGGCTCGTTGACCCCGTAGTTGCAGGTGGAACCGCCGTTGTCGGTGGTGTAGACAACCAGTGTGTCCTCGGCCAGGCCCAGCTCATCGAGGTGGTCAAGGATCTGCCCGATCTGGGCGTCCATCAGCTCCAGCTGGGCCAGGTAGTACGCCCGGCCGTTCTCCAGATGAGGGCTGATGGCGCCGTCGTACCAGTCCAGGTACTCGCTCTCGCCCGGATTCCAATCCTCGTAGGCCGGCAGGCCGCGCTTGGCCAGCTCCTCCGGCGGCAGCTGCCAGCAGAAGTTGTGGACGGCGTTGAAGGCCACTGTGGCCAGGAACGGTTCCCCCGCGTGGTCGGAGATGAACGTACGGGCCCGGGCACCGATCTCATCCGTCAGGAACCCCTCCAGTTCGGCCGGTTCGCCGTCCTCCCACAGGGGCTGGACGGCCATCGGGAAGGCGGCCTCGCCGTAGGAGTCCACGGCTGCTTCGGAGTGGTGGAGGTAGTTCAGCCGCCCCATCGATTCGCCGGCCAGGCCGTAGAAGGATTCGTCGTAGCCGTGCTGCGGCGGGGTGCCCCTGTCGCCGGAGTGCTCGGTGCCGTAGTGGACCTTCCCGAAGTACCCGGTGGCGTACCCCTCGGCACGCAGCAGTTCGGCCATGGTGGGGACCTCGGCGGGGCCGATCTCGGAATCATTGAACCAAAAAGCGCCCCACCGCTGCTGGTAGGAGCCCGCCGCCAGTCCGGCCCGAGACGGCGAACAGATGGGTGCCGTGACGTAGGCGTTGGCATAGCTGGCCCCCTGGGCCGCGAGCCTGTCCAAGGCAGGTGTGGAGACATCGTCCCGGGTGCCCAGCGCGGACCTGTCGGCGTAGCCATGGTCATCGGACACAATGACAATGATGTTGGGGCGGCGTGCGGCGGCGCCATCGCGCGGGGGCATTGGGGGGGTCCTTTGCAGTGGGGGATCGGGCGCATCCGCACTGCGGCGGCCCGGGCCGGGCCGGCCCACCTCCAGTCTCCAAGGGCGCGGGGGGATGAATCAAGGAGGAATCGCCTCAAGTCCACTCGCCGGCGCGGGACTCAGGGCTTGTGGCTGAAGATTTCCACCGGGGCGAGGATCCCGGCGTTGAAGGCCGCCAGCAGATTGCCAAAGCGGACAAGTCCGTCCGGGCCTTGCATGGTGAGGTTGCCGCCAAATGGACCCGCTGCACCGGCGGCCCTGCCGTGCTCGAGGAAGCTGATGCCGAACTCCCTGCGGCTGCGCTCGGAATCCACCTCCAGGCCGGCCTGCCCCAGCGCATCAGAGTAGGCCATGGGCGGCTGGACAAAGGACGTCGCGGGCTCACTGGACCACGGGAGCGGGAACTCGGGGTCCTCGCCGCCCATCTTCATGATGTCGTAGATGGCGAAGACGCCACCGGAGCGCAGGACGCGGGCCACCTCGGCAAAGACCCGGTCCTTGTCGCGGATGTTCATGCCCACGTGCAGCATGGTGGCAATGTCAAAGCTGGCATCCTCAAAGGGGAGCGAGGCGGCGTTGCCGACACCGAAGGAGACCTGGTGGTCCAGGCCCACCCGCGCGGACAGGGAGGTGGCCACGTCGACATACTCCGGGGTGAGGTCGATTCCCTGCACAGTGGCGCCAAAAGCATGGGCATAGACGCGGGCCGGGCCGCCCATCCCGCAGCCGACGTCCAGCACGTGGCTGCTGCCGTTGATGCCGGCGCCGCGGGCAATGTCCAGTGCGGCTTCCAGTCCGCCAGTGTGCAGCTGGTCGAGGCCTGTCAGGTCATCGGGATGCAGATGCGCGGGATCCTTGCCGCCAGTGCGCAGGGCGGCCAGGATTTGCTCCTCCAGGTTGCCGCTGCTGTAGTGCTTGACCACTGATTCTTCGACGCCCATGATGGCCTCCAGATGCTGGTTTGGTGCCGATCTTACTCCAGTGCGCCGGCAATGTCCTTGGCATCGAGGATCCTGTACGCATAGCCCTGTTCGGCCAGGAACCGCTGGCGTTTGGCGGCAAAATCGGCGTCCAAAGTGTCCCGGGAAACCAGCGTGTAGAAGCGGGCGGCGCGGCCGTCCGCCTTGGGCCGCAGGAGCCGGCCCAGGCGTTGGGCCTCCTCCTGGCGCGAGCCGAAGGAGCCCGAAACCTGGATGGCCACGGAGGCCTCCGGCAGGTCGATGGAGAAGTTGGCCACCTTGGACACCACCAGGGTGTGGATCTCGCCGCGGCGGAAGGCTTCAAAGAGCCGCTGGCGTTCCTTGACCTTGGTCTCGCCCTTGATCACCGGCGCATCCAGCCGCTCCGCGATCTCGTCCAGCTGGTCGATGTACTGGCCGATCACCAGCAGCTGCTCGCCGCGGTGCGCGGCCACCAGCGCCTCCACCACCTTGGTCTTGGTCTCGCTGGTGGCGCACAGGCGGTACTTGTCGGCGTCCTCGGCCATGGCGTAGGCCATCCGCTCGTCGCGCGGCAGGTCCACCCGGACCTCCACGCAGTCGGCCGGGGCGATGTAGCCCTGGGCCTCGATGTCCTTCCACGGGGCGTCGTAGCGTTTGGGCCCGATCAGCGAGAAGACCTCGCCCTCGCGGCCGTCCTCGCGCACTAGCGTGGCCGTCAGCCCCAGCCGGCGGCGCGCCTGCAGGTCCGCCGTCATGCGGAAGACCGGGGCCGGCAGCAGGTGGACCTCGTCGTAGACGATCAGGCCCCAGTCGTTGGCGTCGAGCAGTTCAAGGTGGGGGTAGAGGCCGCCGCGGCGGGCGGTGAGCACCTGGTAGGTGGCAATGGTGACGGGCCGGACCTCCTTCACCGCGCCGGAGTACTCCCCGATCTCGGCCTCGGTCAGCGAGGTCCGTTTGAGCAGTTCGTCCTTCCACTGGCGGGCCGAGACGGTGTTGGTGACCAGGATCAGCGTGGTGGTGGAGGAGACGGCCATGGCCGCCGCTCCCACCAGCGTCTTGCCGGCGCCGCAGGGGAGCACGACGACGCCGGAGCCGCCCGCCCAGAAGTTCTCCACCGCAAGGTGCTGGTATGGGCGCAGGGACCAGCCCTCCTCGCGCAGGGCGATGGGGTGCGGGGTGCCGTCGACAAAGCCGGCCGCATCCTCCGCGGGCCAGCCGATCTTGAGCAGCAGCTGCTTCAGGGCCCCGCGCTGGGAGGAATGCACCACCACCGTCAGGGGATCGATCCGCGGCCCCAGCAGGGGTTCGATCTTCTTGGCCCGGACCACCTCCTCGAGCACGTAGTAATCGTCGGTGCGCATGACCAGGCCGTGGATCGGGTCCTTTTCCAGCCGCAGCCGGCCGTAGCGGGACATGGTCTCTTCGACGTCGACCAGCAGGGAGTGCGGCACCGGGAAGCGCGAGTACATCAGCAGCGTGTCCAGCACCTTCTCGGCGTCGATCCCGGCGGCGCGCGCATTCCACAGGCCCAACGGCGTGAGCCGGTAGCTGTGCATGTGCTCCGGTGCCCGTTCCAGCTCGGCAAAGGCCGCAATGGCATGCCGTGCCTCGGTGGCCTGCGGGTGGTCCACCTCCAGCAGGATGGTCTTGTCGCTCTGCACGATCAGCGGTCCATCAGCCATGCTGTGCCTCCCCGGGGTCCGTTTCCACAACTTCCACATCCATGATCCGGTGGATGGAGAACACGCGCTCGCTCTCCCGCCCGGCGTCGAAGGTCCGCACCCGCCCGCCGGAGAGCGAGAGCGGGAACACGGCGAGATCCTCGGCATTGCTGGAACCGTCCACCACCGACATCCGGACCGCCACCTTGCGCCGGATGGCCTGCGCCAGCGTCTCCAGCACCAGGGCCGGAGCGGCCTCCGCGCCGTGCGGTGCCCACGCCGGCCGGCTGCGCAGCAGCGCCAGGGCCGCCTCCACGCCGTCGCCGCCGTCGGGGACGGCGCGCTCATAGGGGGCCAGGCCCGCCGGCGCGGGGTGCCCGGCCGGACGGCGGACCGAGAGCACCGCCTCCGCGGGGTCGAGCATGGCCGGGGCCAGGCCTGCGGCCGCCAGGGCGGCGGAGAGTTCCCGTGCACCGGCCGAGGCGACGGCCACGGTGGGCGCCAGCAGCCGCAGCCCGAGCGCGGCGAAGGCCGGCTGGGCCGGGAGGTCCGCCAGCAGGCCGTCGTCGTCGCTGGTGACAAAGCTCGACGCCGTGCCCACCTTGAGCGCCCCGTGCCGGGCGGCGGTGTCCCGGAGGAGGTACTCCAGGGGCTGTGGCACGGGGGTGGCCGAGTGGCCGGCGAGGAAGGCGGCAATGCCCGCCCCGGTGCGGCCGGCATCCAGGGCCCGGCGGATGGAGGCCACGCTGAATCGGTAGATGGTGGCCGGACCCTGGCCCTCGGCGTCGGCCAGCAGCGCCAGCTCGGCGGCCAGCGCGGGGGAGAGGTAGCCCGGTGCGACGGCCGTGAGGTCCGCCTGCAGGAGCACATGCTCCAAGGCCTCGGGCAGGGCGCCAGCCAGCTGCGCCAGCGCCGCCTCCCAGCGTTGGTGCGCGACGGCGCTGCCCGCCGGGGTGAGGGCGCCGGCCCCCGTCAGGCCCAACAGCTCGGCCTCGGCGAGGAACCCGGGCAGCAGCCTGGCCGCCCGGCGCGCCATCCGCGGGTGGTGCCACCTGAAGCGGGCCATCACGGCCGCCGGCTCCAGCACCGGCGCGGTGCCCTCGGGGCCGCCGGAGACGGCCAGCTCGGCCATGGCGGCGAGCACCCGGCGGCGCAGGGCCGGGGCCTCGGGGCGCTGGGCCTCGGCGGCCAGGGCGTTGATGCTGGCCCCGCCGGCGGAGCGGATGCCGCTGCTGGTGCCTACCAGCGCCGGGGCCCGGTCCGCCCCCAGCCAGGCGCTGGCCAGCCACAGCCACTGCTGCGGGCGCGGCCGCGACAGCCAGCCGGCGGGATGCGCCACCCACGCCGAGGTATCGACGTCGAGCACCACCAGCGCCGCCATGGCGGCCAGTTCAAGGTGGAAGGTGGCCGCGGCGGCGTCCACGCGCAGGGCCGCGGCGAGCCTGCGGACCTCGCGCACGCCCACCCCGCCGGTGCGCAGCGTGGCCACCGGGACCGCGGCGACCTCGGCCAGCAGCGCCGTCATGGTGCGCAGGAGCTCGGCAATGGAACCCAGCGAGGCGTTCTCCCGCACCGTGAGGCGGGTGTGCGGGGTGGGGACGGCCGGCGGTTCGGGGGCGAAGTCGGCCACCAGGTACCCGCCGCGCACCAGCCGGGATACCTCCGCCGGCAGCTCCACGTGCTCGCCATCGATCGGGACCAGCAGCCCGCGGGCCACCAGCCAGCCCAGGGCGGTCCCGCCGTCGTCGTCCAGGCTGGCCCGCAGCAGTGCCGGGCCGCGCACGCCGGCCGGGACGCTGCCGATGGGGCCTGTGGCGAAGCGGGCCAGCAGGGCGGCCGTGGCGTCCGGTGCGCCCAGCAGCAGCTGGTCCAGGACGGCGAATTGGCCCACCCAGCCGGCCAGGGCGGCGGCGGCCTCGGCGGGGGTGCCGGCCGGGGCAATGTCCGTGCCGTGGCTTCGCAGGTCCGCCGCGACAGCCACCAGCGCGGCGCCCCAGGCCGGGTTGCTGCGCGCAAAACCGCTGTAGCGCCGGCCCAGCCCGGCCGGGTGGGCGCCGATGACGTCCTTGAGGCTGGACACCGGCAGGTACTGCGGCAGCATGCCCGGGTCCGCGTCTTGGGGCCACGGATAGATCAACGCACGGGCGGCGAGCTCGGCGAGGATGGACTGCACCACAGCCACCGTGCCGCCTTGGAGGTAGCCGGCCAGGTCCGCGGCGCCCGCCGCGACGCCGGTGTCCTCGTCCGTGTCCAGATGGAGGGCCTCCAGCACCTGCAGCGCCGGAGCGCAGAGGCCGTCCAGGGCCCGGGACATGCTGGCGCGGCTGGACGCACGGGCGGCCAGCGCGGCAAAATCCGGGGTGGGCGGAGCGGCCAGGTCCGGGCGCACCGCCAGCAGGGCGCGCAGGGAATCATCGCTGCGGGCGGCCAGGGCCGTGGTCAATACCTTGAGGGAGGGCACTGGGCCACGCTACTCTCTCCGGCGGCTCGGGGCGGTGCGCTCAGACGCTGCGGCGCCGGACGATGGCCCGCAGCACGGAGCTCCCCAGCATCACAAAGGCCACGGGCAGCCCGACCATGGGGATCCAGACCAGCCCGGACCAGGTGTCCGCCCCGGCCAGCTTCAACAGCAGCAGCGCCGCGAGCGAGCCCACGGACACGACGGCGAGGACCGTCGCGGCGGCGGCAAAAACGGCCCAGCCGCGGGGGTTTCCACGCGGCGGATTCCGGGGTCCGGCGGGCGGCTGTGCGGAGTCTTGGACGCGGGTTGGGGCCGGGCGGCCCGTGTTTGTCATGGACTTAACGCTAACAGCGGACAGCAGCGGCACAAAGCCGCCCCTGCCGCGCCAACACGCTAATCTAGAGGCAACAGACCAGCATGGTCCATGCTGTTGCGCCCATCAGGCAGCGCGCGCACGCAGGCTATGGTTCCCGATAGACAGGCGAGGTAAGCAAGTGCCAACCGGCAAAGTTAAGTGGTACGACAACGAAAAGGGCTTCGGCTTCCTCACCACCGACGACGGCAAGGAAGTCTTCCTGCACGCCAACGCGCTGCCGGCCGACGCCGGGGAGATCAAGGTCGGCACCCGGATGGAGTTCGGCGTAGCCGACGGCCGCAAGGGCGCCCAGGCGATGGCCGCGCGCATCCTGGACAAGGCGCCCTCCGTGGCCAAGGCCAAGCGGATGTCCGCCAAGGACCTGGCCCCCATCGTGCAGGACCTGGTCAGCCTGCTGGAGCGTTCCGTGGGATCGCTCACCAACGGCAAGTACCCGGAAGGCGACGCCAGCAAGATTGCTGCTGCGTTGCGCAAGGTTGCCGACAACTTCGACGCATAGAGAAGGATCCCCTTTGACTGCCGCAGATTCCACCCCAGCCGCCCAGCGGACCACCGCGAAGCGCACCCCCAAGCGTCCCGCCGGCCGCCCTGGCGTGCCCGTGTGGCGCGTCGGCAAGCCTGATGCCTTCCTGGCCGACGCCGTCGGGCCCGCCCGCGAGGCGGTGCGCACCATTGCCGCCGACGCGGCGATCGGCGCCCACCTGGGTGCGCGCAGCGAGGGCGAGCGGGTGGTGACCCATCTGTTCGAGTGCACCATGTCCGGCTACAGCGGGTGGACCTGGTTTGCCGTGCTGGCCCGGGTCTCGCGCGCCAAGACGGTCACTGTCAACGAGGTGGGCCTGCTGCCCACCGAGGACTCCGTGCTGGCGCCGGAGTGGGTGCCGTGGGCCGCACGCGTGCGCCCCGAGGACGCCGAGGCATTGGAGGAGGCAGAGGAGGCCGCACTGCCCGAGATCGACACCGTGCCCGCCCTGGACGACGAGGCCGACGACGAGGCCGACGACGAGGCCGACGACGAGGCCGACGACGAGGCCGACGACGAGGCCGACGACGACGAGTCCGAGGACGCCGAGAGCGATGCCGAAGACAGCGACGGCGGCGCCTAGGCTTCACACCCTGCTTCGTGCACTGCGGAATCCCCCTGGCAACAGGGGGATTCCGCGTTTAAGGTGCGTTGGCGGCCGTTCCCATGGTGTGTCCGCGGCATGAGCATAGGATAGGGGCACTGGGATGATCTCGGCCGAGGGCGGTTGCACATGACGTATTTGGCAGACCCACGTGTTGACGCGTACATCGCCGCCCTGCCGGACTGGCAGCGCGGGATTTGCGCCGAGGTGCGGGACCTGGTCCATGCGGTGGACGCTGGTGTGGTGGAAACCATCAAGCGGACGGACCGGCCCTACTTTGTCCTGCAAGGCAACATCTGCGCCTTGTTGGCGGCGAAGGACCACGTTAATGTGTTCCTCTACGACGGTGCCATGGTGCCCGATCCGGAGGGAATCATCACCGCCGGGCACGGGAACAAGACGGCACGGACAGTGTCCTACCGCAGGGACGAGAAAATCAACGCACCCGCACTGGCGGCCATGCTGGGCCAGATCATTGCCAACAACAAAGCCGGAGGCTGGCGCAAGCTTAGGCGTGGGGACTCCGGCCCCTTGTGACGGTCCGGGCCGCATGGTGGGCGTTCCAACCAACCAATGGGTGCCGGGCATCCAATCCGCCGGCGGCCAGGGCAACGAATGCAGGGGGGACGGCCTGTTCTGCCAACCGTTCTGCCAACAGAGAGGATCGAATGATGGCTGTACGTGACTTGCCGGAGACCGATTCGGCCACCGCTCCGGCACGCCTGGGCGGTGCGGCGGCCGCTGCCACCATGATCGAGTTCAAAGGCGTCAGCAAGACGTACCAGGGCAACCCGCCCGCCGTTGACGGGCTGAGCATGGGCATCGAACGCGGCAAGATCACCGTCTTCGTTGGGCCATCGGGCTGCGGAAAGACCACCTCGCTGCGGATGATCAACCGCATGGTTGAACCCAGCGGCGGGGCCATCACCGTGGACGGCCGCGACGTCAGCACCGTCCCTGCAGCCGCGCTGCGCCGTTCCATGGGCTACGTCATGCAGTCCGCCGGGCTGTTGCCGCACCGGACGGTCAATGACAATGTGGCCACCGTGCTGCGGCTCAACCGGGTGCCCCGGTCTCAGGCCAGACGCCGTGCCGCGGAGCTGCTGGAGGTGGTTGGCCTCTCCGCAGCCATGGGCAAGCGCTATCCTGCGCAGCTCTCCGGTGGCCAGCAACAGCGTGTGGGCGTGGCCCGCGCCCTGGCCGCCGATCCGCCGGTGCTCCTGATGGATGAACCCTTCAGTGCCGTGGATCCCGTGGTCCGGGCGGAGTTGCAGCAAGAACTCCTGCGGCTGCAGCGGGACCTAGCCAAGACGATTGTTTTTGTCACCCACGACATCGACGAGGCCACGCTGCTGGGCGACAAGGTGGCGGTTTTCGCCACCGGTGGCCGGTTGGCCCAGTACGCGTCTCCGGAGGAAATCCTGCGGGCCCCGGTGGATGACTTTGTCGCGGCGTTCGTGGGCCGGGACAGGGGCTTTCGGCACCTGTCCTTCAGCAGCGGCGCGGGCGTGCCCATCCGCCCGGTTGACACAGTGGTTCTGGACCCGGCGCTTCCGCACTCCATGGCCGGCAACTCCGACGGGTGGACCTTGGCCGTGGACGCCCGGAACCGCCCCATGGGCTGGCTGCCGCCGGCGCGGGCCACCGGGCTGGTTCCCGGCGGCTCGCTTTTCCGCGACGGGGAATCGCTGCGCGGTGCCCTGGATGCGGCACTGTCCTCGCCCGCGGGTCTGGGCGTGGCCGTGGACGACGACGGCGCGCTCCGTGGGGTTGTCACAGCGGCTGAGGTTTTGGCCGTGATTGAGGCAGGCCGGCAATTGCGCGAGGGCGGTGCCTGATGGTCTGGCTCAACGCAAACCTTGGCTACGTGCTCGACCTCGCCGGGTACCACCTGCTCCAGGCGGTTGTCCCGCTGGTGCTCAGCGTCCTCATCGCCATTCCCCTGGCCCAGCTGGCCCGGCTCAACAAAACTGCCGGAGGGGTCCTGCTGACAGCCGGGTCGGTGCTGTACACCGTTCCATCCTTGGCGCTGTTTGTCATTCTGCCCAGCATCCTGGGCACCCGGATCCTGGACCTCGCCAACATCATTGTGGCGCTGACCATCTATGCTGTCGCATTGCTGGTCCGGTCCACCGTGGATGCGCTCAATTCCGTGGACGACGGCATCCGCCAGGCGGCCGTGGCGATGGGTTTCAAACCCCTCCAACGCTTCCTGTCCGTGGACCTGCCGCTGTCCGTCCCGGTGCTTTTTGCCGGCCTTCGCGTCATCTCGGTCAGCAACGTCTCGCTGGTCACTGTCGGGGCGCTGCTGGGGATCCCCAGCCTGGGCTTCCTGTTCACCGATGGTTTGAGGCGGGACTTCATGACGGAGATCGTAGTGGGCATCGCGGGCACGTTGCTGCTGGCCCTGGTCCTGGACGCCATTTTGGTCCTCCTGCAACGGCTGCTCACGCCTTGGCTTCGCTCCCCGCGGGCAGCTGCGGCGGCCACCGGAACCGCGGCCGCAGGCGGCGCCGCATGAGTGGCGCAGGGATGCCCGGCGGCTACACCAGCAATAGCCCGTTCGTCCAGGGCTTCCAATGGCTGTCCAACCCGGCCAGTTGGCAGGGACCGCTGGGCATCCCCGCCCGGACCGTGGAGCATTTGGGGTACACCGGGCTGACCCTGGCCATTGCCTTGGCCATTGCACTTCCCCTGGGCTTCTACGTGGGCCACACGGGCCGGGGGAGGGTGGTGGCCATTGCACTGGCCGGTGTATTGCGGGCACTGCCGACCCTGGGCGTCATGACCCTCTTCGTCCTCATGGCCAGCAGCACGCTCTCCCTCATGCCGCCCCTCTGGGCGCTTGTCCTGTTGGCCGTGCCGCCCATCCTGGCCGGCACCTACGCGGGGATTTCCTCGGTCAGCCGGGACACGGTGGATGCGGCGCGGGGCATTGGCATGACGGAGCTGCAGATCCTGTTCCGGGTTGAAGTGCCCAACGGACTGGCAGTGATGCTCGGTGGCATCCGGGCCGCTGTCCTGCAAGTCATCGCCACCGTGGCGGTGGTGGCCTATATCAGCCTTGGGGGTCTGGGCCGTTTCATCATTGACGGGCTGGCCGTCCAGGACTACGGACAGGTGCTCGGCGGCGCCGCCGTCATCGCCGTGATCGCCATCGGCATCGACCTGGTGCTGGCGGGACTGCAGCGGGCCGCGGTTTCACCCGGGCTCAAGGATGTCCGGCACCTGCCGGCAGAACCACCCACTGGCAGCGAAAGGCTCACTGCCAGCGCACTAGGAGGAGAACCATGATGGACAAGAAGCGTTTCCTGCCCGGCAGCATCCTTCCCCGCCGGACATTCGTTGGCCTGGCCGTTGGAGCGTCGCTCGTTCTGGCCACGACGGCCTGCGGCGGCAGCCCGTTGAGCACCGCCACGGGCACCGCGGCCTCCTCCGGCGGCGCCGTTGTCGTCGGCTCGGCCGATTTCCCCGAAAGCGCCACCATTGCGGAGATCTATGCCGGTGCGCTGACGGCCGCCGGGGTCAGCGCCACCACCAAACTCAACATCGGTTCCCGGGAGATCTACCTCAAAGCGGTCCAGGACGGATCCGTTGACCTGGTGCCCGATTACAGCGGCAACCTGCTGGGCTACGTCGATCCCGCCAACACGGTGACGGATCCGGAGGGCATCCTCAAGGCCCTGCCCGGCAAGCTGCCCGCCGGCTTGGGCGTTCTGGATGCCGCCGAGGCCCAGGACAAGGACGCCATGGTGGTCACCGAGGCCACGGCAGCCAAATACGGCAGCCTGAAGACCATCGACGATCTGGCCAAGGTCTGCGGCGAGATTGCCCTGGGCGCCCCGCCGGAGTTCCGCACGCGCCCCTACGGCCTGCCCGGGCTCGCGGCGAAATACAACTGCGTGCCCGGCACGTTCACGCCCATCGGCGACAGCGGCGGTCCGCTGACGCTCAAGGCGCTGCTGAACAACGATGTCCAGGTGGCCGACATCTACACCACGACCCCGGCCATCGCGGACAACAAGCTGGTGGTCCTGGCTGATCCGAAGAACAACTGGCTGGCCCAGCAGGTGCTGCCGCTGGTGAAATCGGACAAGATCTCCGACACCGCCAAGACGGCGCTCAACAACGTCTCGAAGGTGTTGACCACCGATGATCTGATCAGCCTGAACCGGATGGTCAGCGGCGACGCCAAGATGGATCCCAAGGACGCAGCCGCCCAGTGGCTCAAGGACAAGGGCATCACCAAATAGGCCACCAAGCACTACGGAAGGCGTTGCGATGACTGATCTGGCAGATGTTGTGGTGGTGGGGCTCGGCCCCGGCGGCGAGGCCTTGGCCGGGGAACTGGCCGAAGCAGGGCTGAGCGTTGTCGGGGTCGAATCGCGGCTGGTGGGCGGCGAGTGCCCCTACTACGGCTGCATCCCGAGCAAGATGATCGTCCGCGCCGCCGGCACACTCGCCGAGGCCCGCAGGGTGCACTCCCTGGCCGGGGACGCCGTTGTCAGCCCCGACTGGACCCCGGTGGCGGAGCGGATCCGCTCCGAGGCAACGGACGATTGGAACGACGCAGTGGCGGCCAAGCGACTTGCGGACAAGGGCGTGCGCCTGGTCCGCGGCCGCGGCCGGCTGTCCGGGCCCCGGACGCTGGTGGTGGACGGCGCGAGCATCACGGCGCGGCGGGCCATTGTGCTCAACCCGGGCACGGAGCCTTCGATTCCGCCGATCCCCGGTCTGGCCGCCACCCCCTATTGGACCAACCGGGATGCGGTGGCCGCCACGGCGGCGCCCGCATCGCTGATGGTCATTGGCGGCGGGGCCATCGGATCGGAGCTGGCCCAGGCCTTCGCCCGCTTCGGCACGCGCACCACCGTGCTCGAGGCTGCCCCCGGGCTGCTCCCGCCGGAGGAACCGGAAGCCGGCGAATTGCTGGCCGGAGTGCTGCGGGAGGAGGGCATCACTGTCCTTGCCGGGGCGCACATTGACCGGGTGGACCACGACGGCGCCATGTTCACCGCCGTCGTCGACGGGCACAGCCTGGCCGCGGAACGGCTGCTGGTGGCCACCGGCAGAACATCCAACCTGGCTTCCACGGGCATTGAAGTCCTGGGCCTTGACCCGGCCGCCCGGTTTCCCGAGGTGGATGCCTTCCTGCAGATCGCCGACGGCGTGTACGCCATCGGCGACGTGGCGGGCAAGGGCGCTTTCACCCACATGTCGATGTACCAGGCATCCATTGCGGCGGGCCACATCCTTGGCCTGGACCGCGGCGGTGCCGAGTACCACGCCGTGCCCCGGGTGACCTTCACGGATCCGGAAATCGGCTCCGTGGGAATGACCGAATCCCAGGCGCGCGAAAAGGGGTTGCAGGTTCTGGTGGGCAGCACCGACCTGCCGTCCTCCTCCCGGGGCTGGATCCACAAGGCGGGAAACCAAGGGTTCATCAAGCTGGTGGCCGACGCGGAACAGGGCGTTCTGGTGGGGGCGACGGCGGCCGGCCCGTCGGGCGGCGAAGTGCTCTCGGCCCTGGTGCTGGCGGTGCACGCGCGGATTCCGCTCGCCACGCTGAGGCGGATGATCTACGCGTACCCCACGTTCCACCGCGCCATCGAAACGGCCCTCACGAACCTGGCCTGACGGCCGGGCGGCTGCCCGCGCCGCAAGCGCCGGCCGGAGGACTTCCATCCCCCGGCCGGCGCTTGCGGCAGCTTTGCCGCAGCGGGAACCCCTAGAGGCTGTACTCCGCTCCGACGCCCAGGGTTTCATGGATGCACAGGATGTTGTTCTCCGTGTCCATGAACCAGGCGCACTTTTCCGAATCGGTGGTGCAGATGTGGTTTTCGGTCTTCAGGTCGGGCAGGTCGTAGTCCTGGAACTTCACGCCGTGGGCGCTCATTTCCGCAACTGCGGCCTCCACATCCGGTACTTCGAAACTGATGGCGGTGTGCTCCGAGTGCATGCCGTCGGTGGTCGGCATCAATTGCAGCATGGGGCCGCCTTCATTGCCGAACAGATCGCTTCCGTCACTTGCCATGCCATGGTGCGGGAGTCCAAGGGTTTCGGTGTAGAAACCGTGGGCGCGGGCTAGATCATCGACTGGCAGGACTGTTGTGGCTTTGCTTAATACGAGTGTCATTTTGGCACCTCCTACCCTGTGAATTTTACGCCCCACAGCCAGGGAAGGCCCCGTGGAAAGCGGCCGGATCGGCGCTAATTTGGCCCGGGGGAGACCCGCGGCAACCGGGCGGGAGGCGCTGTGGCAGGCTCGGGTTAAAACGCCGTGGGCGCCCCTCGAAGATCGAGGGGCGCCCACGGCAGGGGTGCTAACGTCCGGGGCCGCTAGAGGTTTTCAATCACGTAGTCGATGCAGCGGGTCAGCGCCGTGACATCCTCGGGGTCGATGGCCACGAAGGTGGCCACGCGCAGCTGGTTGCGGCCGAGCTTGCGGTAGGGCTCCACGTCCACAATGCCGTTGGCGCGCAGCACCTTGGCCACCTTGGCGGCGTCGACGCCCTCGTCGAAGTCGATGGTGACGATCACGTTGGAGCGGTCGGCCGGATCGGCGACGAACGGCGTCGCAACGGCGGAGGACTCGGCCCAGGAGTACAGGCGGCCGGCGGAATCGGCGGTGCGGGCGCTGGCGAAGTCAAGGCCGCCGTTGTCGTTGAGCCACTTCACCTGGGAATTCAGCGACACCAGCGTGGACAGCGCGGGCGTGTTGTAGGTCTGGTTCAGCTTGGAGTTGTCAATGGCCGTCTGCAGGTCCAGGAAGTCCGGGATCCAGCGGCCGCTGGCCTTGATGCGGGCGGCACGCTCCAGCGCGGCGGGGGAGAACAGGCCCAGCCACAGGCCGCCGTCGGAGGCGAAGTTCTTCTGCGGGGCAAAGTAGTACACATCGGCCTGGTCGATGTCCACGTGCAGGCCGCCGGCGGCGGAGGTGGCATCGATGACCACCAGCGCATCGTCGTCGGCGCCGTCAACGCGCTTGACCGGGGCGGCAACGCCGGTGGAGGTCTCGTTCTGCGGCCAGGCGTAGACGTCCACGCCGGCCTCGGCCACCGACACCGGGCGGGTGCCGGGCTCGGAGGTGATGATGGAGGAGGCCTCAATGAACGGGGCCTTGTTGGTGGCGGAGGCAAACTTGGAGCCAAACTCGCCGAAGCTCAGGTGCTGGGCCTTCTTCTCCACCAGGCCAAAGCTGGCGATGTCCCAGAATGCGGTGGAACCGCCCACGCCCAAGATGACTTCGTAGCCTTCGGGGGCCTTGAAGAACTGGCTCAGGCCGCTGCGGACCTCGCCCACGAGGTTCTTCACGGGCGCCTGGCGGTGGGAGGTGCCCAGGAGGTTGCGGCCGGCGGCGGCAAGTGCCTCCACCTGCTCTGCGCGGACCTTGGACGGGCCGGCACCGAACCGTCCGTCCGCGGGCAGCAAATCTGCGGGAATGGTCAGGGCAGTGGATTCGCTCACAAGTGGCTCCAAAGAAATTGGCGGTGGGTGGCGGCCCGGAGGCTATGGACAATTCTGCCGCAGACGTGCGCTGAGAACTAACCGGCGTAATACGAACGTAGGATGGGTGGGGGCGTGCGCCAGCAGCGCCAACGGTGAACCGCGGCATCTGTGACCAAGGCCACCCACTGAACTTCAAACGCCAGGAGGGTGTTGACATGACGGACCTGATCGACACAACGGAAATGTACCTTCGGACCATTTTGGAGCTCGAAGAAGAGAACATTGTTGCGCTGCGGGCGCGCATTGCCGAGCGTCTGCACCACTCGGGGCCCACCGTCTCCCAGACCGTCGGGCGGATGGAGCGCGATGGCCTGGTGGTGGTTTCCGGCGACAGGCACCTGGAGCTGACCGCGCTGGGCCGCGACAAGGCCACC
Source organism: Pseudarthrobacter sp. P1 (assembly GCF_050156935.1). NCBI lineage: Bacteria > Bacillati > Actinomycetota > Actinomycetes > Micrococcales > Micrococcaceae > Pseudarthrobacter > Pseudarthrobacter sp. P1. The sequence goes on from NZ_CP189584.1 coordinate 3,721,775, forward strand.
AAGGTGATGCGCAAGCACCGCCTGGCCGAACGGCTGCTCTCCGATGTCATCGGCCTGGATTGGGCCTACGTCCATGACGAGGCCTGCCGGTGGGAGCACGTGATGAGCGAGCGCGTGGAACAGCGGCTCTTTGACCTGCTCGGCCACCCCGCGGAATCCCCGTACGGCAACCCGATCCCCGGCCTGGAAGAGCTGGGCGGGCCGGCCCCGGCGTCCTTCACCGACGGCGTCGTGAACCTGATCGATGTCATGGAAAACTACACCGCTGGCAGCAGTGTCCGCATCGCCCGCTTGTCCGAGCGTATCCAGGTGGAACCGGAGCTGCTGACCCAGCTGGACGAGGGTGGCATGCGCCCCGGGGCGAAGATTTCCCTGGAGCAGGTGGGCGAGTACATTTCCGTCCGCGTGCCGGGCATCGAAGGTGCCTTGGAGCTCCCGCCGGAAGTTGCCGGCCACGTCTTTGTGACGGTCGGCTAACGCACACTGGATATCGGACAACCCACCAGTTCTCCACAGCTTAGGTAACAAGCAGGTCACGGTCTGATCCGATTCACGTATAGTGGTTACCAGACGCTGATACCAAAGCGTTACATTCTCCGGCGCCGAGCCTTGCCTGCGGAGAGTGGCTTACATCCTTGACAGGCAGGGCGGAGGAACCACTTTTCCGGCTGCGGTATTGACCGTGGCCTTGGGGTGAAGTCCGTTCACGGCGGCCGCACGATCTGCACAGATGCATCCCTTCCTTCAGGTGCCTGTGCCCTGTGCGGGCGTTGCGCCGGGCCGAGTTGACGCAAGTCTCTGACTCGAATCCGACAGCTAACTCCGCAGGTGTACAAGAGAGGCTTAGAAACTTGTCCATCGAGAAACAGCACGGCCGACGCCGCGCCGGCGGCAACCTGCCCGCCACGCCCTCCGCCGTCGACCTTGTTATGGCGGCACCCGCGGCGGCCAGCACGCTTAGCCGCCGCGATGCAATCCGCGCCGAACAGCGCACCCGCCACCGCGGCCTCGGCGGCACCGCCCGCCAGCTCTCGGACCTGGCCGTCGCCACCGGCGCCGGCCAGAAGGTCGGCATTGCGCTGGCCGTGACGGGACTGGCCCTGGCCGTCACGGTCCCCGGCACAACCCCGGCCTTGGCCACCGAAGGCACCGGCTCTGTGGCCGCAGAAGCGGCCATGGTGACAGCAGACTCCGCCGCATCCGTCTCCTTCTCCCGCCCGTCCGTGGGCAGCTCGCTGGACGCCGACGGCAAGTTGCACCAGACCCTGACTGCCACCGCCGCCAAGGTCACGCCCGCGGCCGCCAAGGGAACCCTTGGCGCTCCGCTGGACTCGCTGACCCCCACGTCGGGCTTCGGTGCCCGCGTGAACCCGCTCACCGGCCAGCTGGGCGAAGAGCACACCGGCCAGGACTTCGCCATCGCCTGTGGCACGCCCGTCCACGCTGCCGCCGGCGGCACCGTGACCTTTGCCGGCTGGCACCCCTATGGCGGCGGAAACCGCGTGGTGATTGACCATGGCAACGGGCTCTCCAGCACGTACAACCACCTCTCCTCCATTGAGGTCAAGGTGGGCCAGAAGCTCACCCGCGGCCAGGAACTGGCCCTCAGCGGCACCACGGGAGCCTCCACCGGCTGCCACCTGCACTTCGAAGTGATGATCGATGGCAAGACCGTCGACCCGCTCGGTTGGCTCTAAAAAGCTAGAGGCGGAAGATCACGATTTCCACAATGTTCCGTGATCTTAACGTGACATTGATTTGAAACTCCTGTACCGTCGTAAGTGCGCCTCCTTCCAATAAAAGGGGGCGCCCGCACGTGGATTGCCTAGCTCTGCCACCACCTGCGGTCCGTTCGCAACATTCGTCTGGCAGAGGCGGGGGAACCAATTTCGGGCTTCTTTCCAAAGAAGCCCTTGGGGTGAAGCCGCGAAGCATTCCACGGGTCAACCGATGGGAATGTGGAGCGGCCGGGTGACTCCCATCCGAATCCGACAGCTTACCTCGCAGGCATTGGGAGAGGCTCTAGTCGTGTCTTCAAACACCGTCCTTGGGCGCCACCGTGCGCCCTCTGCAAGCGTGAACCCGCTTGCGGCTATTTCTAAAGCAGTCTCGTCCAATGCCGGGACCTTTGGCCGCCAGGCCGCTGTCGTTGCAGCCGCCTCCGGCCTCATCGTCAGCATTGGCCTCCCTGCCCAGGCCGCCGAATCCGGCCCCGTGAGCACCGAAACTTCCTCAGCCGTCCAGGTTGCCGAGACCCCCGTAACGGTCCCCGCCACCGCGGCTGTTTCTTTTGCCCGCACCGAGGTCTCCTCGGAGCTGGTGGCAGCCCCCGTGGTTGCCCAGGTGGCAGCCAAGGCCGACACCGTAGAGGCCGCCGCTCCGGCTGCCGCACCCGCCACTGCGCCCGCTGCCGCCACCGTGCCTGCTGCGGCCGCTGCGGCTCCGGCCGCCATGGTCGGCGCGGGACAGGCCGGCGTTGCCGCTGCCGCCTACGCCGGCATCGGTTCCCCCTACGTTTGGGGCGGCACCAGCCCGGGCGGCTGGGACTGCTCCGGATTTGTCCAGTGGGCCTACGCCCAGGCCGGCATCTCCATCCCGCGCGTCAACCAGTGGAGCGTCATGGTTCCCACCGCCAACCCGCAGCCGGGTGACCTGGTGGTCCAGAACGGCGGCGTCCACGTCGGCATCTACGTCGGCAACGGCATGGTCATCAGCGCGCTGAACCCGAGCCAGGGCACCTTGCTCCTGCCGGCGTCGGCCACTGGAACCAGCGTTTTCTACACCCTCCCGTAACTTGCACAGGCGGGCCGGCGGGCCGCCCAATCTTCCGCCGAGCCCGAAACACCAGAAAGCTGAACCCCCTCCAGCTTGAGGACATCGAAAGAGAGCATTACATGACGACTCGTGCACCGATTGCACGGCACCGCGCCGAGGTCACCAAGACCAGCTCGATCTCAGTCATTGCCAAGGCTGTTAGCAACAACGCAGGTGGCGTAGGCCGCCAGGCAGCTGTCATCGCTGCCGCTTCCGGACTGGTCCTGACCTCCGGAATCGCCGCCAACGCGGCCGAACCCACCGTGGAGCGCACTGCTGACGCAACCTCCACCCTGAACGTCAACACCGAGGCTGCCGAGGCCGTCACCGCGGCCTCCACCGTGAAGATCTCCTTCGCCAGCCCGGCCGTGAGCTCCACCCCGGCCCCCGAGGTTGTCAAGCCCGTCGTCGAGGTCAAGAGCAACGACGTCGCCACCGTACAGGGCCCCGGCGCCGCGCTGGCCGCTGCTCCGGCCGCCTCCAACGGCACCCCGGGCACCGGCACGGCTCCCATTGTTGCCAGCGGTGTTGGCGCCACGATCGCCGCTGCTGCGTACTCCCAGCTGGGTGTCATGCAGGACTGCACCGCGCTGGCCAGCAACTCCCTTGCTGCCGCAGGCATCTTCTACCACGGCTGGCCGGCCGGCTACCTGTCCCTGGGCCGCACCGTCTCCGCCGCCGAGGCACAGCCGGGCGACCTGATCTACTACGGCAACGCCGGCGCCGGTGTCCCGCACATCGCCGTATACGTTGGCAACGGCCAGGCCGTGCACGGCGGCTTCAACGGTGGCACCACCGCCGTGGCAAGCGCCTACCTGGGTTCCGGCCCGGTCTTCATCGCCATCGGCCACTAGGTCCGATCGCACCGCACCAGCCCCCACTGTCCAGGTGGGGGCTGCGCGCGTTTAACGCCCCTTCCACTCCGCCGAACAAGCGCTTGCGGCTAGTGTGGGGGCCCAACACTATCCGCAAGTGCTTGTTCGCGTGGTTGGAAGGGGAATGATGGCGGGGTTGGCGGTGGCGCAGAGCGCAATTGTGCTGGCCGGGGGGCGGTCCTCCCGGTTGGGCGGGGTGTCCAAGGCGGCACTGGAGTACGACGGCGAGGCGCTGTTGGCCCGCACGGTGGCCGCCGTGCGGTCGGTGCTGGAGAGGCCGGGCTGCCGCGTGCCCATGGCCGTCGTCGGCCCCGAGGCAGAGGCCGCGGCGCTGCTGGAAACCGTCCCGGGCGCCCTGCTGGTGCGCGAGGATCCGCCGTTCGCCGGACCGGCGGCCGCCATCGCGGCGGGCCTGGCTGCGCTGCCGCCGCAGGACCGGGAACCCGGTGCACGCGTGGTGGTGCTGGCGTGCGACATGCCCGGCATCGCCGGTGCGCTGGAGGCACTGTCCGGCTGGCTCGCGGACCATCCGGAGGCGGCGGGGGCCATCGCGGTGGACGCCGGGCGCGACCAGCCGCTGGCCGCCGTCTATCCGGCCGCCGGGCTCGGCGCGGCGCTGGCGGATCTGCGGGCAACGCGGGGTCTCGAAAACGCCCCGGTGCACCCCTTGGTTGCTAGTCTTGAAGCGGCCGGGCTGCCGCTGGCACGGGTTATCGTTCCGGCAGCCAGCACGGCCGACGTCGATACCTGGGCCGATGCCGCACAACTGGGCGTTGGCCCGCACCGGGCCACCGAGCCCGGCACCATCTGAGCCGCACCGGGAGGATCCACATGAAAAGCCAGGACGAGGTCCTTAGCGATTGGCTGCACACATTGGTGCAGGCGTTTGAAATCTCCGACATCGAGATCGATGCCGACGCCATCCTGTCGCTGGCCGCCGTGGCTGCGCACCGCGTGGTCCGCCCGGCCGCCCCGCTGACCACCTTCGTGGCGGGGCTGGCGGCGGGCCTCGCCGCCGGCCACGGAGAGTCCACCGCGGACCTGGCCATCCGTTCGGCCATCGACATGGCGCGGGCGCTGGCCGAGGCGGAATCCGGAGAACCGGCGTAGTGGGGGAGGTCCCCGGCATCGAGGGTGCGGGGGAGGCGGTGCGGCTGCCGCGCAGTTGGGACGAGGCGCGGGCCCGCGCCTTCGACTGCACGGCGCCGCTGCCTGCCCACGCCGTGCCGCTGGCCCAGGGGCTGGGCCGGATCCTGGCCGCCGACGCCGTGGCCGCCCACGACATGCCGCACTATGCGTCCTCCGCGATGGATGGCTGGGCCGTGGCCGGAAGCCCGCCGTGGATCCTGGCCGAGCCCGGGGCCGCGCTGGTCGCGGGCCAGGCCAGCCCGATCGTCACGGGAGGAAACATTCCGCCCGGGGCCAAGGCCGTGCTGCGCAGTGAGTGGGGCGAGCTGTCCACGGACGACGACGGCCTGCCGGTGCTGGTGCGCGGCGCCGCGGCCCGGCCGGGGGAGCCAAAGAACGGCGTCCACATCCGCCCGGCGGCCCAGGAGGCCGCCCGGGACGAGGTGCTGGTCAAGGCCGGGACCACGCTGAACCCGGCACACCTCGCACTGGCGGCCTTGGGCGGGCTCGACGAACTGCAGGTGCTGGGCCGGCCCGCCGTGAAGCTGGTGTTCACCGGCGACGAGGTGGTGGAATCCGGCATCCCGGCCGCCGGGGAGGTCCGCGACGCGTTCTCGCCCCAGCTCGGCGCCGTCGTCACCCTGTTGGGCGGCGCGGTGGTGGGCCAGCAGCGCGCCGCCGACTCGCTCGCCTCGGTGCTGGCCGCACTGGAGGATTCCGCCCAGGACCCGGCCGACGTGCTTGTCACCACCGGTGCCACCGGCCACTCGCGCGCGGATTTCCTCCGCGAGGCCATCGCCACCATGGGCGGGACGTTCCTGATCGAGAGCATCGCCATGCGCCCGGGGCACCCCACCCTGCTGGCGGAGCTGCCGGACGGCCGCTTCGTGGTGGGGCTGCCGGGCAATCCGCTGGCGGCCATGATCGGGCTGCTGACCGTAGGGGCGCCGCTGCTGGCCCGGCTGGGCAGCCGACCGGCCCCGGCCACTTTGGAGGTGGCCTGCGGGACGCCGATCAAGGAATACGCCGGACCCACGCGGCTGATGCCGTACCGGCTGGTCTATGGGCTGGCCTCGCCCACTGCGCACAGCGACTCGGCGATGATGCGCGGGCTGGCCGCGGCCGACGGCGTGATGCTGGTGCCGCCGCACGGGGCGAAGATGGGCGAAATGGTCCGGGCCATCCCGCTGCCCTGGAAGTAGCCGCCGGGTCCGGTGGCCGGTGCTTGTCGAGACCTCCCGGGGCACCTCTCCAGGACGCACAACTGCATCCATGACGCCGATTCCCTTCTGGGACATGACCACGACTGCGTCATGAACGGAATTCGGCGTCAGCCTCGGCCGGGGGCACGGCCGTCTCACCGGGTTTCGACAGGCTCAACCAGCGAGAGCGTGGAAGCCCGGTGGCTGGGCTCGCGAGACCTTCGGGCCCAACCACCGGACGCCTTCAGCCTAACCCGCGGCCGGCTCGAGGCGAATGACCACGGACTTCGACGTCGGCGTGCCGCTGACATCGGCGGTGGAATCCAGCGGCACCAGGACGTTGGTCTCCGGGTAGTAGGCCGCCGCGCAGCCCACCGGGGTGGAGTAGGCCACGGCGCGGAAGCCCGGCGCCCGGCGGTCCACGCCGTCGGTCCATTCCGAGACCAGGTCCACCATCGCGCCGTCGGCGATGCCCAGCGTGGCCAGGTCCGCCGCGTTCACCAGCACCACGCGGCGGCCGCCGTAAATGCCGCGGTAGCGGTCGTCCTTGCCGTAGATGGTGGTGTTGTATTGGTCGTGCGAGCGCAGGGTCTGCAGCAGCAGCCGGCCCGCCGGCACCTTGGGGTATTCCAGCGGGTTGGCCGTGAAGACCGCCTTGCCGCTGGGCGTGTCGAAGGTGCGCCCATCGCGCGGGCCGTGCGGCAGGATGAAGCCGGCGGGCTTGGCGATCTTCTCCTCGAAGCCGCCAAAGCCGGGCACCACGGCGGCAATGTGCGCCCGCACCCGGCCGTAGTCCGCGGCCATCGCGTCCCAGTCGGCCACCGGGGCGCCGGGGCGCGCACCGCCGTCGTCGCCGGTGAACAGGCGAGCGGCCAGCGCGCAGACGATGGCCACCTCGGACATCAGCGACGCCGACGCCGGGGCCAGCCGGCCGCGGGAGGCATGCACTGCGCTCATGGAGTCCTCCACCGTGACCCGCTGGTCGCCGCCGGACTGGGTGTCCCGCTCCGTGCGGCCCAGGGTGGGCAGGATCAGGGCCTGCCGCCCGGTGACCAGGTGCGAGCGGTTCAGCTTGGTGGAGATCTGCACCGTCAAGTCCAGCTTGCGCAGGGCGGCCTCGGTGACGGAGGTGTCGGGGGTGGCGCGGGCAAAGTTGCCGCCCATGCCCACAAAGACCCGGGCTGCGCCGTCGCGCATGGCCCCGATGGCGGCCACGGTGTCGTAGCCGTGGGCGCGCGGGGAGGCAAACCTGAACTCGGCATCGAGGGCGTCGTGGAAGGCTGCGGGCATCCGCTCGAAGATCCCCATGGTCCGGTCTCCCTGGACGTTGGAGTGGCCGCGGACCGGGCAGACGCCGGCGCCGGGCTTGCCAATGTTGCCCTGGAGCAGCAGCAGGTTCACCACATCGCGCAGCGTGGCCACGGAGTGCTTGTGCTGGGTCAGGCCCATGGCCCAGCAGACCACCGTGGCCTTGGACTCCAGCAGGCGCCGGCCGGTGGCATGGATCTGCTCCAGCTCCAGGCCCGTTGCCAGCACAATCTCGTCCCAGGACACGGCGGCCAGCTGGTCCAGGCACTCGTGCAGCCCGGTGGTGTACGCCTCGATGAAGGGGGTGTCCAGCACCCGGCCTTCCCAGGTGCCGCCGGGGCGGCGGTGCTCCTCGAGCAGGAACTTGCCCAGCCCCTGGAACAGCGCCTGGTCCCCGCCGAGGCGGATCTGCAGGAAATCGTCCGTCAGCGCGGTGCCGCCGCCCACCAGGCCGCGCGGGGTTTGCGGGTTTTCAAAGTTCATCAGCCCGGCCTCCGGCAGCGGATTGACGCTGACGATGGCAGCGCCGTTCTGCTTGGCCTTCTCCAGCGCACTGAGCATCCGCGGGTGGTTGGTGCCGGGGTTCTGCCCGGCGATGATGATCAGCTCGGCGTTGTGGATGTCCGCCAGCGAGACGGAGCCCTTGCCGATGCCGATGGTCTCGGTCAGGGCCGAGCCGGAGGATTCGTGGCACATGTTCGAACAGTCCGGCAGGTTGTTGGTGCCCAGCCCGCGCACCAGCAGCTGGTAGACGAAGGCGGCCTCGTTGGACGTCCGGCCGGAGGTGTAGAAGATGGCCTCGTTGGGATCGGCGAGACCCAAGAGAGCGCTGGCCAGCAGGTCCAGCGCAAAATCCCAGGACACCGGCGCATAGTGCTCCGCGCCGTCGGCCAAGAACATCGGGTCCGTCAGCCGGCCCTGCTGCCCCAGCCAGTAGTCGTCGCGCCACAGCAGGGACGCCACGGAGTGCTCGGCGAAGAACGACGGCGGGACGCGCCGCCGGGTGGCCTCCTCGGCAACCGCCTTGGCCCCGTTTTCACAGAACTCGGCGGCATGCCGCTTCTCCTCCTCGGGCCAGGCACAGCCGGGGCAGTCGAAGCCGTCCTTCTGGTTGATTTTCAGCAGGGTTTGGGCCGTGCGCACCGGCCCCATCTGTTCCAGCGAGATGGCCATGGCATGCATAATGCCGGGGATGCCCACCGCCTTGGACTTGACCTTGCCAACGTGCAGATTCTGCTCGTCGATATTGTTCTGCGGTGCCTTGGAGGCCATGATGGGTTCCCTTCGCCATTGAAGCTCTACGCTGATCCTAGACAATCAGACTCACCCGGAGGAATCATGGGACGGCTCAGCATGCGCGTTCGCGCGCTCAAGATCAGGTTTACCGCGTCGGATGCGGAATCGCCAAAGCAGGTGCGCACCGTGACGCGCGAGGAGCAGCTTGCGGTGGAGGAACCACTGGAGATCCGGCTGGGGCACGGGCCCTTCAGCGTCACAATGCGCACGCCGGGTGACGACTTCGACCTGGTGGCCGGCTTCCTGCTCTCCGAGGGCGTCATCTGGGAACCCGGGCAGCTCATCTCGGAGCGGTTCTGCGCCGGCGAGGATGAAAACGGCCTGCAGACCTTCAACGTGGTGGAGGCCCAGCTGCGCCCCGACGTCGCCCTGCCGGACACGGCCGCCGCCCGTAACGTCTACACCACCAGCTCCTGCGGCATCTGCGGCACCGCCTCGATCGACGCGGTCCGCAAGGCCTCCCGGCACCCCGTGGCCCCGGCCGGCGACACGCCGATGGTGGCCGCCGGGCTGCTGGCCGGACTGCCGGATGAGCTGCGCAGCGGCCAGAAGCTCTTTGAGAAGACCGGCGGGGTGCACGCCGCCGGTCTGTACGGCGCCGACGGCAGGCTGCTCTACCTGCGCGAAGACGTGGGCCGGCACAATGCCGTGGACAAGGTGCTGGGCGCGGCCCTGCGCGACGGGCGGCTGCCGCTGCACAATACAGTGCTGCAGGTCTCAGGCCGGGCTTCCTTTGAACTGGTGCAGAAGGCGGCCATGGCGGGCGTGCCCGTGCTGGCAGCGGTGAGCGCGCCGTCGTCGCTGGCCGTTGAACTGGCGATCGAGTCTGGCGTGACGCTGGTGGGGTTCAGCCGCGGCGCCTCGATGAATGTCTACAGCCACCCGGAGCGGATCGGCGGCACGGGCTCCGGCGCCTGACTGGACGCCGCCCGACGTCGGCGGGCGGCCCGGTGGCGCCCGGCCGCCGCGGGGCGTCACCGTCGTTGTCCCCGCCGGGCACCCACACTAGGGTGGAGCTGCGGCGGGCCTGCACTGTCGCGGACCGTGCGAGGAGACGCCCGTGCATGATGACCGCCTGCTGACCGAGGCCCGGCTGGACCGCTTCGTGTACGAACGCCTGGATCCGGCCATCTACCGCCGCCAGTGGCCGCTGGCCGCCACCCGGTGGGACGCGCCGGGGGAGCCGGTGCTCTTTGCCGAGGCGGTGGCGCAGGAGTTCACGCCCGCCGCGGCCGGCGATCCGTGGGGTGCGCCATGGTCCACCACCTGGCTGCACATCACCGGCGCCCTGCCCGGGGAGTACGACGCCGGTGCCGGGCCGCTGGAGGTGTTGGTGGAGCTGGGCTTCACCGCCGAGGCCCCCGGTTTCCAGTGCGAGGGCCTGGCCTGGCGGCTGGACGGCACCATCGCCAAAGCCGTCTCGCCGCGCACCAGGCACGTGCCCGTGGACCTGCTGGGGACGGTGGACGGACGGTTGGACTTCTACGTGGAGGCCGCCGGCAACCCGGACGTGGCGCAGGGCTTCTCCTTTGCCCCCAACCCGCTGGGGGACCGCGCCACCGCGGGGGACGTGCCGGCCTACCGGCTGGGGACCATCACCGTGGCCCAGCTGGACACCGAGGTGTGGGAGCTGCGCCAGGACGTCCAGACGCTGCGCGGGCTCATGCACGAGCTCCCCATGGAGGAGCCCCGCCGCCACGGGCTGCTGCGCGCGCTGGAGGCCATGATGGACCGGATGGACCCCGACGACGTCGCCGGCACCGCCGCGTCCGGCCGGCAAGCCCTGGCGCCGGCGCTGGCCAGCCCGGCCCACGCCTCGGCCCATGCACTGGTGGCCACCGGTCATGCGCACATCGATTCGGCCTGGCTGTGGCCGGTGCGCGAGACCATCCGCAAATGCGCGCGCACCTTCTCCAACGTCCTGGCATTGATGGACCAGCACCCCGACTTTGTCTTTTCCTGCTCCTCCGCCCAGCAGCTGGCGTGGATGCAGGAGCACTACGCGGACCTGTTCGCCCGGATCCGGGCCAAGGCCGCCGCCGGGCAGTTTGTGCCGGTGGGCGGCATGTGGGTGGAATCGGACACCAATATGCCCGGCGGGGAGGCCATGGCCCGGCAATTCCTGGAGGGAAAGAGCTTCTTTCGAAGCGAGCTGGGCGTGGACTGCCGGGAGACCTGGCTGCCGGACAGCTTCGGCTACTCCGGCGCCCTGCCGCAGATTGCCGCGGCGGCGGGCATGGAGTGGTTCCTGACCCAGAAGATCTCCTGGAACCAGGCCAACAGGTTCCCGCACCACACCTTCCTTTGGGAGGGCATCGACGGCACCCGGATCTTCACCCATTTCCCGCCGGTGGACACGTACAACTCGGATCTGGACGCCCGGCAGCTGGCCCATGCGCAGCGCAACTACCGCGAGCACGGCCGCGGCACGATGTCCCTGGTGCCCTTTGGCTACGGCGACGGCGGTGGCGGCCCCACCCGCGAAATGGTCGCCGCAGCGCACCGGGCGGCGGACCTGGAGGGTTCGCCCACCGTCAGCATCGGCACCTCCGCCCAGTTCTTTGCCCAGGCCCAGGCCGAATATGCGGCGCCGCCGGTGTGGCTGGGCGAGCTCTACCTGGAGCTGCACCGCGGCACCTACACCAGCCAGGCGAACACCAAGAAGGGCAACCGCCGCAGCGAGCACCTGCTGCGCGAGGCGGAGCTCTGGGCCGCCACGGCCACCGTCCGCACCGGTGCCGCCTATCCGGCGGCGGAGCTCAAGCGGCTCTGGCGGCTGGTCCTGCTGCAGCAATTCCACGACATCCTGCCCGGCAGCTCCATCGCCTGGGTCTACCAGGACGCCGAACGCAACTACGCCGCCGTCGAGCGCGGCCTGGAGGCCATCATCGCCGCCGCCACATCCGCGCTAGCAGGGGGAACCGCGGGGGCGGGGGACGCGGAGCTGCTCTTCAACGCCGCCCCGCACCCGCGCGCCGGGGTGCCGGCGCTCGGTGCCGGGCCGGTGTCCGCCGCCGGGCCGGAGGAGGTCAGTGCCGAGGCGCTCGACGGCGGCTGGGTGCTGGACAACGGCGTCATCCGCGCCGTGCTGGACGCCAACGGACTGCTGGCCTCGCTGCTGGACCACGCCTCGGGCCGCGAGGCCATCGCCCCCGGTTCCGTCGGCAACCTGCTTCAGCTGCACCGCGACACCCCCAACGCCTGGGATGCCTGGGACATTGACGAGTTCTACCGGCACGACACCGTCCGCGCCGGCATCGCGCGCTCGGTGGCGCTGGAACGTGCCGGCGCAGCCGGGGACCACAGCGCCGTCGTCGTGGTGGAGAGGCTGGTGGGGAGCTCCCCGGTGCGCCAGCGGATCAGGCTGGCCGCCGGTGCGCCGTCGCTGGAGATCACCACCATCGTGGACTGGCAGGAGAGCCAGAAGCTGCTCAAGCTGGGTTTCGGGCTGGACGTACGGGCCGCCGTGTCCTCCGCGGAGACCCAGTTCGGCCATCTCCAGCGGCCCACGCACACCAACACCTCTTGGGAGGCGGCCAAGTTCGAGGTCTGCGCGCACCGCTGGATCCACGTGGCCGAGCCCGGCTACGGCGTGGCCATCGCCAACGGCTCCACGTACGGGCACGACGTCACTCGCGCCGTCCGCTCCGAGGATGGCGGCACGACGACGACGGTGCGGCTTTCGCTGCTGCGCGCGCCCAAGAGCCCGGACCCCTTTGCCGACCTGGGCCGCCATGAACTGGTGGTGGCCATCCGTCCCGGGGCCTCCATTGCCGACGCCGTGGAGGAGGGATACCGGACCAACCTGGCCCCGCGCGTGGTCCGCGGGTCCACCGCCGTGGAGCCGCTGGTCTCCGTGTCCAACCCGGCGCTGGTGGTGGAGGCCGTGAAGCTGGCCGAGGACGGCTCCGGCGATGTCATCGTGCGGCTGTACGAATCGCTGGGCGAGCGCTCCGCGGGGCGGATCGGCGCCAACTTCCCGGTCTCCGTGGTCACGGTGGTGGACCTGCTGGAGGACCCGGCGGCCGTGCCTGCCGGCGTCGACCTTGGCCCGGACCATGCACAGCTGGTGCTGCGGCCGTTCCAGCTGCTGACCCTCAGGTTCGCCCTCTAGCCCAACTGAGTGGCAGCTACGTCACGTTTTTGACCTCGAAACGTGCGATAACTGCCACTCAGTTGGGGCGGGATCATGCGCCGCCGTTATGCCCCCAGCTTGGCGATCCGCCATTTGCCACTGGCATGGTCGTAGTCCACCAGCTGCGGCACGTTGGACGTGCCCGCGGCATGCCAGGCATCGTTCAGGGCCACCGGCAGGCTGGTCCGTGCGACGCGGGCAGCGCTCTCCTGGTAGCTCCGCTTGGACTCGGGGGAAACTCCCGGCACCACGTCCGAAAACGTGGTGACCAGCAGCAACGCGCCTCCGGCCACCACGTTCAGGCTCCGGGCCATGCTGCCTGTGCCAAGGCAGATCAATTCGATATGCCGTGCGGCCACCAAATCCTGGGTGGATGTCAAAAGCCAAACATCGGCCATGAGGGCCCCCTTCCGCGGGGACGGTCCCCCATGGGGCCACAGTGGCCGCGGGTTGGGGCGAGTTCTAGTGCCCATGCCGTGTAGTGGGATTCTGCGGGCCGTTGTCAAGGGAATGTCTCCGGCCAGGATATCGATGCCTATGGGGCCTGGCGCCCGTGCCGGTCGGGTTGCTGCCACGGGCCTGGCATTTCGAGGCCGCCCGTTTCACGATCCTGGGGCAGACACGCAGACACGCAGACACGCAGACACGCAGGCGACGTGGGGGCAGCAGGTGGGCCAGGATCCCGGGGCCATCGGTCCCAGGATCCTGGCCCACGGCCAGATCGAGGCCGTCTATGCGATGGCGGGGGCCTGGGCCGCCAGTTGCCACGACCCGCTATCCATGGCCTACCAGAGCGTGTCTCCAAAATAGATGGCTTCTTGTGGACGGGACTGGGTTCAGGTCGAACCCGGTACCGGCCCTGGCCCCCACCGACGCCCAGCGCACCGTCCTGGAAGCGCTGGCCGCATCCCAGATCGCGTCCCATCGCGAGGTGCAGCGGGCCCGGGTCCTTTGATGGCCTCCGAAGGTCTGGCCAACGAGTGGATTGCCCGGTTCGTGGGCATTGCCCCGGTCACGGTGCGCTCCTGGCGTGCCCGGTTTGCCGAGGAAGGCCTGTCCAGGCCTGTCCAGGCTTGGCAAGGTGCGTGCCGGACGGGGCCGCAAACCCGTGGTCCCGCAGTCGAGGATCGACGAAATCGTTGAGCTGACGCAGAACTCAAAGCCCGAAGGGCACACCCACTGGTCGGTGCGCACCATGGCCGCGCAGGTCGGAGTCTCCCCGGCCCACGTGCAACGCATCTGGGCCGCCCGTGGGTTGAAACCGCACCTGGTGAAGACCTTCAAGCTCTCCACCGACCCGAAGTTCCAGGAGAATCTCATCGATGTGTGCGGGCTGTCTCTGAAGCCACCCGAAAACGCGATCGTGCTCTGCCTGGACGAAAAGACCTCCATCCAGGCCCTGGACCGCTCCCAACCCTCGCTGCCGATGAAGAAGGGCCGCGGGGAAACAATGACCCACGACTACAAACGCAACGGAACCACCACGCTCTTCGCTGCCTTGGAGGTCGCCACCGGCAAGGTCATCGGTTCCTGTGTTCCCCAGCACCGCCATGGCGGGTTCCTCGGGTTCCTGAAGACCATCGACACACAGGTTCCCAACGGCCTGGAAAAGCACCCGCGGTTCCACCTGCAGAACACCGCGGCCTCGTCCTCCTGGCTGAACCTGGCCGAACGCCGGTTCCGGGAGCTGACGGAGAAGGCACTGGGCCGCGGGGTCTTCCCCTCCGTCCCGGACCTGACCGCGGCGATCGAGGAATACATTGCGGTGAACAACACCGATCCCGGCCGCTGGTCTGGACGGCCAGCGCTGAATCAATCCTGGAAAAAGCCGCCCGCGGCCGCGTTGCACGTCAATCCGTCAAGGAAAACTGAGACACCGCACTAGAACTCGTGCAGAAGCCGGCGGACAAACTGCTGGGTCCGCTCCTCCTTGGGCACGCGCAGCACCTCCTGGGCGGGGCCGCGTTCGACGACGACGCCGCCGTCCATAAAGATGACCTCATCGGCCGTCTGCCGGGCAAACGCCAGCTCATGGGTGACCATCACCATCGTCCAGCCCTCATCGGCGAGTTCCTTGATGACCTCCAGAACATCGCCCACCAGCTCCGGATCCAGGGCGGAGGTGGGCTCGTCGAAGAGGAGCAGCTGCGGCTTCAGTGCCAGCGCGCGGACGATGCCCACCCGCTGCTGCTGACCGCCGGAGAGCTCAAAGGGGTAGGCGTCCTTCTTCTCCAGCAGGCCCACCCGGTCCAGCAGCTTTTCCGCCTCCGCTTGCGCCTCGGCCCGGGGGCGCTTGTGCACTTGGATGGGCCCCTCCGTGACGTTTTGCAGCACCGTCATGTGCGGAAAGAGGTTGTAGTGCTGGAAGACCATGGCGCTGCGGTCGCGCAGCGCCGCGATCGTCTTGGTGCCCACCTTGGCGGCAAAATCGACGGCCAGCGGCGGACGCTCGCTGCCGGCACTGCCGCCGCCGTCGTCGCCGGCAACGGCAACGGTCCCAGCATCGGGGATCTCCAGCCCGTTGAGCGAGCGCAGAATCGTCGTCTTGCCCGAACCGGAGGGCCCGATCAGGGCCACCACCGAGCCGCGCGGTACATCCAGATCGATGCCACGGAGCACGGTGTTGGTGCCGAAGGACTTCTTCAGACCACGGACGCTCAGGACCGGTGCCTCGTTGGCGGAGCCAGCCGGAGCGGTGGAGCCTGTTGAGGAATCAGTGGGCGACATAGCGGTCCAACCTCTTTTCAAGCATGGACTGGAGGGTGGAGAGGCCCAGGCAGATCACCCAGTAGATCAGGGCCGCCTCCAGATACAGCAGCATGAACTCCTGGCTGAACGCCGCCACCTGCTGCGCGGCGCGGAACAGCTCCGTCACCAGGATCAGCGAGGCCAGCGAGGTGTCCTTGACCAGGGAAATGAAGGTGTTGGACAGCGGCGGCACCGACACCCTTGCCGCCTGCGGCAGGATGATCCGCAGCAGCGTCTGGCCGCGGGACATGCCGATGGTGTGCCCGGCCTCCCACTGGCCGCGCGGGACGGAGAGGATGGCGGCACGGATGATCTCCGCCGCATACCCGCCCACATTCAGGGAGAAGGCGATGACGGCGCTCGGCCACGGATCCAGCTTGATCCCCAGCGAGGGGAGCCCGTAGAAGATGACAAAGAGCTGCACCAGCAGCGGGGTGCCGCGGATGATGGAGACGTAGACGCGCGCGACGGCGGCGAGGATGCGGTTGCCGCTGATGCGCATCAGGGCGATCAGCAGGGCCATCAGCAGACCCAGCGCAAAGGAGATCAAGGTCAGGGGAATGGTTCCCCGGACAGCCTCCAGCAGCATCGGGCCCAGAGACCGAAGAGCCAGATCAAGATTCATGGTTCACCCTAACCCCGATTCCCGGGGCCCGTTGGGACGTGCGGGACAGGGGCTACTTGCTGACGTCGGCGCCGAAGTACTTCTCGGAAAGGGCCGCCAGAGTGCCGTCCGCTGCCAGCTCGGCCAGGGCCTTGTCGACGGCGGACACCAGTTCGGTGGAGCCCTTGCGGAAGGCGATGGCGCTCTGCGAGGTGTCGGTGGTGGTGGCGGCGACCTTCAGGCCGGAGTTGGGGGTGTTCTTGTTGTAGTCCAGCCAGGTCAGCTTGTCATTGACGATGGCATCCACCCGGTCCTGCTGGACCAGGGCAACGCCTTGGGCCCAACCCTCCACGGCCTGGACATTCGCGCCGCTCTGGGTGGCCAGCGTGTACCAGTTGCTGGTCAGCGACTGTGCGGTGGTCTTGCCCTTGAGGTCGGCGAAGGACTTGATCGAGTCATTCGAGTCCTTGACCACTATCACGCCCGCGGAGACGGTGTACGGGGTGGAAAAATCGTACTTGGCCGTGCGGTCGGCATTGATGGTGACCTGGTTGGCAATGGCGTCAAAGCGCTTGGCCTCCAGGCCGGCAAAGATACCGTCCCACTGGGTCTCCTGGAAGGTTGCCTTCACGCCCAGCTTGCCGGCCACGGCCTGGGCCACCTCGACGTCGTAGCCGGTGAGCGCGCCGGCGCCGCCCTCGTGGAAGCTGAAGGGCTTGTAGGTGCCCTCGGTGGCGAAGACGATTTCGCCCTTGCTCTTCACATCCGAGAGCGAGGTGTCCCCGCCCGTCGCCGTGGACCCGGTGCCGCCGGAGCATGCGGCCAGTGCGATCGAGGCGGCGGCAAGCATTCCAACAAGTCCAAAACGGCGGCGGTTCATCGGGTGTCCTTTGGTAGAGCGGCAGGGCCGACGCCGGATCGCGGCGGCGGCAGTGGGAGCGAGACTACCAGCCACAACGCCGCGGTGCGGCACTTCTATTTCCAAGTATGACGCAATTGTGAAGGTGGTGATTTGACCCACAGGCTCCGGCGTGGGTGCCGATGGTGGTGTCTGCGGCGGCTAGGTGGGTTGGAGCCGGCGCAGGTAGTGGTTCTTGAGCCCGAAGCGGAGCCGGCGCGGCAGCCGCGGATAGACGGCGGCGGTGGCGCGCAGGAGCCGGTGGTACCGGCGCGCCCGGGCGGGGCCGAATGGGAGGCCAAACTGCTCGCGCAGCGGCTGCGGCAGCAGGCCGGTGGTGAGCAGGCGGGCCGTGGGCATGGCCAGCCGGAGCCAGAGCGGGCCGGCGGCCGGGTGCAGGAGATCATGCGCCACGGACCGGGCCTCGTCGCTGACCTTCAGGGTCTCCAGCTGGGTGTCCCAATAGGCGCCGAAGGCGGCCCTGTCGCACGGCCAGAGCCCGGACGGCATCTGCAGGACCGTGCCCAGAGCCGCGTAGCGCTGGTACAGCAGCTCCGCCGTCGCCTCATCCAAGGGGCCGAAGATGGCCTCTTCCACCGTCACGGCCGTTTGGTAGAGCGTGGCGGCAACCCACAGCTGCAGGGCCGGATCGTAGGCGCTGTAGGCCGGTGCGCGGCCGTCGCCGGACTCCGCGCCGCGGACCCGGGCATGGGCCCGGTTGACACGGCGGCGGACCTCGGCGATCTGCGCCTCGGTGCCGTGGGCCGCTGCGTAGACGTACGTCAGGGTGGCCTCGAGGCGCTCAAGGGGCCGCTCGGCAAAGGTGCTGTGCTCGGCCACACCGCGGCCGACGGCCGGGTGGGCGATCTGGAGCAGGATGGCCCGGGGCCCGCCGGCCAGCTGGACCCCCTCCGACCTGATCTCCTCCACCGTGCGCGCCATGCCTCAAATGTACCCAACCGGACCCCCTGCGCGCTGGTCCGCGCCGGTCCCGCGCCTGCGCGCTGGTCCGCACCGGACCACGCGCCGGGCCGCCGGGTTCCGCGCCCGGTCCGCCGCGCGGATCCCGCCGTCGCTCCCCGCGCGTAGTCTTGGTACCTATGGCCGGCGCAGCTGCCGGCCCCTAGTTTGGAGGACCGCTCGATGAGCATGGAAGGCGCAGCGTGGAGCTCGCTGTGGAGTTCGATGCGCTCGGACAAGAGCAGCAACGCGATCTCCAAGGACACCGTACGGCGCACCCTGGCCTTTGCCCAGCCCTACGCCCGCAAGCTGGCCGTGTTCGTGGTGCTGTCAGTGGCCTCCGCCGTGCTGGCCGTGGCCACCCCGGTGCTGGCCGGGCGCGTGGTAGACGCCATCGTGGCCAAATCCGATGTGCAGGTGGTCATCAACCTGGCGCTGCTGATCGCGCTGGTGGCGGTGTTGGACGCCGGGCTGAGCCTGGTGATCCGCTGGCTCTCCTCCAACCTGGGCGAGGGCGTCATCCTGGACCTGCGCACGGCCGTGTTCAACCACGTGCAGAAGATGCCGATTGCCTTCTTCACCCGGACGCGCACGGGTGCGTTGGTCAGCCGGCTCAACAGCGACGTCATCGGCGCCCAGCAGGCCTTCAGCGGCACCCTGTCCGGCATTGTCTCCAATGTGGTGGCGCTGGTGCTGACGCTGGTGGTCATGCTCAACACCTCCTGGGTGGTCACGGTGCTGGCCCTGGTGCTGCTGCCCATCTTCCTCATCCCGGCCCGGCGCTTTGGCTCCCGGCTGGCCGGGTTGCGCCGCGAGGCGGCCAACCTGAACGCGGACATGAGCACCCAGATGACCGAGCGGTTCTCCGCCCCCGGCGCCACACTGGTGAAGCTCTTTGGCCGCCCGGCCGACGAGTCGCGCGAGTTCTCCGCCCGGGCCTCCCGGGTGCGCGACATCGGCGTCAAGACAGCCATCATGCAGTTCGTCTTCTTCACCGCCCTGATGCTGGTCTCCTCCCTGGCCCTGGCGCTGGTCTACGGGCTGGGCGGCTATTTCGCCATCGCGGGCCAGCTGGCGCCCGGCGACGTCGTCGTGCTGGCCCTGCTGCTGACCCGGCTGTACGCGCCGCTGACAGCGCTGGCCAACGCCCGTGTGGACATCATGAGCGCCCTGGTCAGCTTTGACCGCGTCTTTGAAATCCTGGACCTGAAGCCGCTCATCCAGGAGGCCCCCGGTGCGCGGGCCCTGCCCACGGGTGCGGTCGGGATCGAGTTCGACGACGTCCGCTTTGCCTACCCCTCCGCGGAGAAGGTGTCGCTGGCCTCGCTGGAGGACGTGGCGGTGCTGGACAGCCGGGGCGGGGACGAGATCCTGCACGGGATCAGCTTCCGCGCCGAGCCCGGGCAGACCATCGCCCTGGTGGGCTCCTCCGGCGCCGGCAAATCCACCATCGCCCAGCTGCTCTCCCGGCTGTACGACGTCGACTCGGGCACCATCCGCATTGCCGGGGTGGACGTACGGGACGTGACCTTCGATTCGCTGCGCGCCAGCATCGGCATGGTCACCCAGGACGGGCACCTGTTCCACGAGACCATCCGCTCCAACCTGCGCCTGGCCAAGCCGGATGCCACGGATGAGGAGATCTGGGATGTGCTGCACCGGGCCCGGCTGCAGGACTTTGCCGCCGCCCTTCCCGATGGCTTGGACACGGTGGTGGGGGAGCGCGGCTACCGGCTCTCCGGCGGCGAACGCCAGCGCCTGACCATCGCCCGCCTGCTGCTGGTGCAGCCGGCCGTGGTGATCCTGGATGAGGCGACGGCGGCGCTGGACTCCACCAACGAGGCAGCGGTCCAAGCTGCCTTGGCGGAGGCTCTGCAGGGGCGCACCGCCGTCGTCATCGCCCACCGGCTCTCCACGATCCGTGCCGCCGACGCCATCTTGGTGGTGGAGGGCGGGCAGATTGTGGAGCGCGGCACGCACCAGGACCTGCTTGCCGCGGGCGGCCGCTACGCCGAGCTGCACCAGACCCAGTTTGCCCAGGCCGTGGCCGCCGTGTCCGACGCCGCTCCGCAGGACTAGGTCTGCCCTGCGCCTACCAGGTGGCGACGACGGCGCGGTTGCGGCCCGCGGCCTTCGCCCGGTAGAGCGCCACATCGGCACGCCGGACCAGCGACTCGACAGGCTCTTTGGCGTCAGAGGTGCTGACGATGCCGAAGCTTGCCGTCGGCGCAACGGCCATGGCGGCCAGCGCGGGCGATGCCGCCAACCCCTGATTGATGCCATCGGCGATGCGTGTTGCACCCTCCGCGTCCACGCCCCTCACCAGCAGCATGAATTCCTCCCCGCCGTACCGCCCGATAAGGTCGGTGGAGCGCACGGATCCCCGGCAGGCATCGGCAAAGGCCGTGATCACCTGGTCCCCGGCCCCGTGCCCCAGGGTGTCGTTGATGCTCTTGAAATGGTCCAGATCGGCCATGACCAGTGTTGCGGGCGTACCGGCTTCCGCGGCGGCATGCAGCTGCACTTGGGCCTGCTTGAGGAACTCGGTGCGCGTCAGCAGTCCGGTCAGGCCATCCTGGGCAGCCTGCGCCTTGAGCAGCTGGAGGTGCTGCTCGCTGCTGAGCGAGGCCATGCTTGAAGTCACCACGATGAGCATGAGCATCGAGAGCAGGGTCCCGACTCCCGGGCCGAACACCGTGACGGCAACCAGCGCCTCGGGGCCCAGGATTGCCTGGACCGGGGCACGGACCAGGAAATAGACGGCGCAGGCCGCGGAGGCCACGGCCAGCGGACGGGAGCCGACCCTGCTGTCGGACCATACCCGGAGCAATTCGACGGCACCCAGGCCAAATCCCGCACCGACCAGCGCAATGATGACCGATTCGGTGGACGTGGGGCCGTCATTGGTGGTGGCCAGGGCGGCCACGCCGGCAAGCACCGGGGCCGGAGCCCAGTGCCGCCAGCCGACCTGGCGCCCCGCCAGCGAGCGTGATCCGGCCCAGATGAATGCCGCACCGAGCACGAGGATGCCGTTGCCGAGGTGCCTGGCCCATCCCTGGCCACCGGTGGAGGCCACCAGCTGCAGCAGAGCGTTGAGGTTGAACGCCGCGACGGTTCCGCACCACCATGCGCAATACGGGGCCGAGGTGCGGCGGTAGGTGTCCAGATAGAACAGGACCAACATGGCGAAGGTGAGGATGGCAAAGACGATCCGCATCGTCGCAAGGTCCAGCATTTTCTTCCATTCCCCTCGGGGCAGGTTTGGACAGGCCCCGTGCCAACGGCCGGGGGTGGTGCAGGAGCCTCTAGTCTGCCAGCAGTGCGGGCAGGACAAAGTCTGTAAGCAGCGGGGCCAAGTCATCGTGCCCGGCCCCGGCATCGAGGGCCATCCAGCGCAGCTGGGCGATCTCGGCCGCCGGCGTGGCGGTCCAGGCGCCGGGGGCGGTGAAGACGGTGGCCTCGATGTCCGTGGCGGCCTCGTTGGCGGCCTCGCCGTGCCAGACGCCGAGCAGCACCAGATCCTCCACGGCCAGCTCGATGCCGACCTCCTCGCGCAGCTCGCGGACGGCGGCCTGCGCGGCGCTCTCGCCGGGCTCGGGCTTGCCGCCCGGGTGCATGAACTTGGTGGTGCCGGCCTTGCGCACTGTCAACAACCGGCCGTCGTCGTCGAACACGCACACGGCTGACACTTTCAACGATTCCCTCACCCGCCAAGTCTAGGGCGTCCCGGACGGCGAAGGGTCCCGGCGAGGAAGCACCGGGACCCTTCGCTGAAACGGTTGGATCTGTGCGCGAGGCGGGATTCGAACCCGCGACCTTCCCTTTAGGAGAGGGACGCTCTATCCTGCTGAGCTACTCACGCCTGCCACCGCCGGAACCGGAAATCCGAGGGCTCCATGCGGTTGCGGTATCCACCTTACCGGGTGCGCGGGGCACCGCGTGGACACCTCGATCCTATGCGCCCGGCGCGTCCTTGCGCTTGCGCCCCGTATAGAGCGCAAAGCCGCCGGCCAGCACCGAGAGGACCAGCAGGATCCAGGAGGACACCACCAGGATGCTGGCCAGGCCCACCTGCCCGGCATCCACGGCGGGTGCGGTGAGCATGGCGCCCACGGCCACATTGGCCCAGAGCTGGACGACGGCGAACAGCAGCGGGGCCGCCCACAACGCCCAGCGCAGCGGCTTTCTGGCCACGTTGACGGCAATAAGGACCAGCCAGCTGAAGGCGAAGACCAGCGGGAACAGGGTGCCGGCCGTCTTGTGCACGTACTCCAGCTGGCCCAGGGCATCGGCGTTCATGGCCGCACGCAGGGCCGCCACGTGCTCGACGCCGAAACCGCCCAGCAGTGAATCCGGCATGGCCAGCCCGTTGGAGAGGTCCGTCATCTGCACCAGCGTGAGCAGGTGGAAGTACCAGAACAGGAACGCGCTGGCCACCACGCCGGCGATCACCAGCAGGTTGGCATTGCCGGGGTTCGTGGCGGGGTTGCGTGGGGCGTAGGGGTTGGCCGCGGCGGCCCGGCCGGCGGGGACGGCCTTGTCGCCGTGTTTGGCCGCGCGCTGTGCTGGGGTTTTCGACATGCTCCCATTATCGCCGCCCCACCTGTGCCCCGCGTCCGCCCCCGAGCCGGTTCGCTAGGGTGGTTCCGTGGCCGACGACCTGGATCCCCGACTTCCCGATGACCAACTGGCCTCGGCGCTGCTCCGGCACGCCGGCGCCCTGGCGCTGCGCATGCGCACCGAAGGGCTGGCGGGGGAACGGAAAACCTCCGTTTCCGACGTCGTGACGGCGGCCGACCTGGCCGCGGAGGCCTGGCTGGTGGGCCAGCTGCGCCGCGCCCGACCGGAGGACGGGATCTTGGGCGAGGAGGGCGCCAGCCACGAGGGCACCAGTGGGCGGGCCTGGGTGATCGACCCGGTGGACGGCACCTACAACTTCCTCTCGGGTTCCAGCTACTGGTGCACGGCGCTGGCGCTGGTGGAGCTGCCGCCCGACGGCGCACCGGACGGAGCTGATGGCGGCGGGCCGGACGGTGCCCCGGACGGCGGCGGGCCGGACGGCGCCCCCGACGGTGGCGGACCGGAGGGAGGGCCGCTGGCCGACGCCGCGGTGCTGCTGGGTGCCGTCTACCAGCCGCAGGAGGACCTGCTCTGGCTGGGTGGGCACGGCGTCCCTGCCACACTGAACGGCAAGCCGATCGACACCATGGGGGACGCGTCCCTGGCCGGCATCAGCGCCGGCACCTACATCCACCCCGGCTGGTTGGCGGATCCCCGCGCCGGGGCGCCGTGGACGGCGGCCGCCGTCCTGCCCGCCACGCTGCGGATGCTTGGCTCCGGCTCCTGCGACCTGGCGCGGGTGGCCGCGGGCCAGCTTGGCTGCTGGTTCCAGCACAGCTGCCCGCCCTGGGACTGGCTGCCGGGCAAGGCCCTGGTCCGGGCGGTGGGCGGGGACACCGCCGTCGTGCGCGTCAACGGACTGGACTGGTTCCTGGCCGGGCCGCCCAACGCCGTCGGCGAACTGGCGCTCGCCCTGCGCAGCGGTGCCCTGGCCCGGTGACGGCGCCCAAAGCCCTGCCACGGGCCGGTGTTGGTGGCGGCAACTAGACTTGGAGGACCATGGATATGTTGTTTGACCCTTACTCCGCCCCCCGCCAGAGTCCGCCCACGCCTGCCCTGCCCGGCGCCGAAGAGCTGCTGTCGGGGCTCAACCCGCAGCAGGAAGAGGCCGTCAAACACGCCGGTTCGCCGCTGCTGATTGTGGCAGGCGCCGGTTCGGGCAAGACGCGCGTGCTCAGCAACAGGATCGCGTATCTGCTGGCGACCAGGCGCGCCCATCCGGGGGAGATCCTGGCCATCACCTTTACCAACAAGGCGGCCGCGGAGATGCGCGAGCGCATTGGCGCCCTGGTGGGGGAGCCGGCGAAGAACATGTGGATCTCCACCTTCCACTCCTCCTGCGTGCGTATCCTGCGGCGGGAGGCGTCCACCATCGGGATGAATTCCAGTTTCTCCATCTACGATTCCGCCGACTCGCTGCGCCTCGTCACGCTGGTGGCCAAGGGCCTGGATGTGGACCCCAAGCGCTTTGCGCCCAAGGCGATCCAACACAAGATCTCCGCGTTGAAGAACGAGCTCATCGACGCGGACGACTACTCCTCCTCCGCCAACCACAGCGATCCGTTCGAGGCCGCCGTAGCAGGCGTCTACAGCGGGTACACCCAGCGCCTGCGCCAGGCCAATGCCATGGACTTTGACGACCTCATCGCCCAGACGGTCTACATGTTCCGCGCCTTCCCCGGGGTGGCCGAGTCCTACCGGCGCCGCTTCCGCCATGTGCTGGTGGACGAATACCAGGACACCAACCACGCCCAGTACGCGCTGGTGAAGGAGATCGTCGGGACGGACGCGGTTTCGACGGTTTCGACAGGCTCAACCCAAGCGACCACCGGCATCGCCCCGGCCGAACTGACGGTGGTGGGCGATTCCGACCAGTCCATCTACGCCTTCCGCGGCGCGGATATCCGCAACATTGTGGAATTCGCCAAGGACTATCCCAACGCCCGCACCATCAAGCTGGAGCAGAACTACCGCTCCACCCAGACCATCCTCAGCGCCGCCAACGCCGTCATCTCCCGCAACCCCAACCGGCCGGAGAAGCGCCTGTGGACCGCGGAGGGCGACGGCGAGAAGATCATCGGCTTTGTGGCCGAGAACGAGCACGAGGAAGCGCGTTTCATCGCCGAGGAGATCGACAGGCTCCAGGACGAGGGGGATCTGCGCCCCGGAGACGTCGCCATCTTCTACCGCACCAACGCCCAGTCCCGTTCCATCGAGGACGTGCTGGTCCGCGTGGGCCTGCCCTACCGGGTGGTGGGCGGCACGCGCTTCTACGAGCGCAAGGAAATCAAGGATGCGCTGGCCTACCTGCGCGTGCTCTCCAACCCCGACGACGACGTCAACGTGCGCCGGATCCTCAACGAACCCAAGCGCGGCATCGGCGAGCGGGCCGAGGGGGCCGTGGCCGCGTTGGCCGAACGCGAGCGGAGCAGCTTCATGGCGGCCCTGCACCGCGCCGAGGAGGCGCCGGGGATGGCCACGCGCTCGCTGAACGCGGTGAACCAGTTTGTGGCCATGATGGACAGCCTCGCCGAGGTGGCCGCCGGCTCGGGCCCTGTCGCGGCGCTGGAGGCCGTGCTGGAGCAGACCGGCTACCTGGCCGGGCTGCGCGCCAGCTCGGATCCGCAGGACGAATCCCGGGTGGAAAACCTGGCCGAACTGGTGGCGGTGCTGCGCGAGTTCGAGCGCGACAATCCGGAAGGGACGCTGGCCGAATTCCTGGAGCAGGTCTCCCTGGTGGCCGATGCCGACCAGATCCCCGACGCTCCCGAAGGGTCCAGTGCTGACGCAGCCGCCGCCGTCGCCGAGGCCAGGCGCCTGGGCGTGGTGACCCTGATGACGCTGCACACCGCCAAGGGGCTGGAGTTTCCCGTGGTGTTCCTGACCGGCATGGAGCACGGGTTGTTCCCGCATGCCCGCTCCGCCACCGACCCCGCCGAGCTGGCGGAGGAGCGCCGGCTGGCCTATGTGGGCCTGACCCGTGCCCGCAAGCGGCTGTACCTGACCCGCTCCGAGGTGCGCAGCCTGTGGGGCCAAAGCCAGTACAACCCCGCCAGCCAGTTCATCGACGAGGTGCCGGCGGAGCTGATCGATTGGAAGCGCGAGGGCAGCGCCAAGGTGGCTCCCGTTGGCTCGTTTGGCGGCGGCAACTTCGGCAGCAGCCGGTACGGGGGATCGTTCTGGGGCGCGGGCTCCGCCGTCGGCGGCCGGGACACCGGCGAGCTGCCGCCAAGCCTCTCCACCCGCACCGTGGCGGGCGCGGCGAAGCCGAAGAAGGACGTGATTTCCGTGGTGGTCGGCGACAAACTGAACCACACCAGCTTTGGCAACGGCACGGTGGTGGCCGTGGAGGGTGCAGGCGACAAGGCGGTGGCCACGGTCCGCTTCGACATCGGCGAGAAGCGCCTGCTGCTGCGCCTGGCCCCCGTGGTCAAGGTGGGCACGTAGCCCCGGCCCCGGCCATAACCGCCCCGGCGCCTGCTGGCCAGCATATGTGGGGTTATTCACTAAACCGGTAGTCTGTGTCAGGGGGTTCCCCCCTCTGCACTAAAGTTCCCCTTGGGGTATTGGGTCCTGCTTTTTCTTGCAACAGGCAGGCCTGTGCACCGCAGTCCATAGGACTGGAAAAGAACACTACTTCGACGTAGAAGGACACAAACCCGTGGACCTGTTTGAATACCAGGCGCGCGACATGTTTGAGGCACACGGGGTTCCCGTGCTGGCCGGCATCATCGCGCACACTCCTGAAGAAGCAAAGGCAGCAGCCGAGAAGATTGGCGGCGTCACTGTCGTCAAGGCACAGGTAAAGGTTGGTGGCCGCGGCAAGGCCGGCGGCGTCAAGGTGGCCAAGACCGCGGATGAGGCGTTTGAACACGCCTCGGCAATCCTCGGCATGGACATCAAGGGCCACACCGTCAACACTGTCATGATCGCCCAGGGCGCCGACATTGCTGAAGAGTTCTACTTCTCCGTCCTGCTGGACCGCGCCAACCGCAACTACCTGGCGATGTGCTCGGTGGAGGGTGGCATGGAGATCGAGGAGCTCGCCGTTGAGCGTCCCGAGGCTCTAGCCCGCATCGCCGTCGACCCGGCCGTGGGCATCGACGCAGCCAAGGCCGACGAGATCGTCGCCGCCGCAGGCTTCTCCGCCGAACTGGCCCCCAAGGTTGCCGCCGCGATCATCAAGCTGTGGGACGTCTTCAAGAAGGAAGACGCCACCCTGGTTGAGGTCAACCCGCTGGTCCGCACCGGCGCCGGCGACATCGTGGCCCTGGACGGCAAGGTCTCGCTCGACGAGAACGCCGACTTCCGCCACCCGCACCACGTCGAGCTCGAGGACAAGGCTGCAGCCGACCCGCTGGAAGCCAAGGCCAAGGCCGCAGACCTGAACTACGTCAAGCTGGACGGCGAGGTGGGCATCATCGGCAACGGGGCCGGCCTGGTCATGTCCACGCTGGATGTTGTTGCCTACGCCGGTGAAAACCACGGCAACGTCAAGCCCGCCAACTTCCTGGACATCGGCGGTGGAGCATCCGCCGAGGTCATGGCCGCCGGTCTGGACGTCATCCTCAACGACCCCCAGGTCAAGAGCGTGTTCGTGAACGTCTTCGGTGGAATCACCGCCTGCGACGCCGTTGCCAAGGGCATCGTCGGCGCGCTGGCCGAGCTGGGCTCCGCCGCCAACAAGCCGCTGGTTGTCCGCCTCGACGGCAACAACGTCGAAGAGGGCCGCAAGATCCTCAACGAGGCAAACCACCCGCTGGTCACCCTGGCCGCCACCATGGACGAGGGCGCCGACAAGGCCGCCGAACTCGCCCACGCTGCTAAGTAAAGCGAGGACTTCCACTATGTCTATTTTTCTGAACAAGGACTCCAAGGTCATCGTCCAGGGCATCACCGGCGGCGAGGGCACCAAGCACACCGCCCTGATGCTCAAGGCCGGCACCCAGGTTGTCGGTGGCGTGAACGCCCGCAAGGCCGGCACCACCGTTGTCCACGGCGCCGTTGAACTGCCCGTCTACGGCACCGTCGTCGAGGCCGTCGAAAAGACCGGCGCCGACGTCTCCATCGTCTTCGTGCCGCCGGCATTCACCAAGGCCGCAGTGGTTGAGGCCATCGAGGCCGGCGTGCCGCTGGTTGTCGTCATCACCGAAGGCGTGCCCGTACAGGACTCCGCCGAGTTCTGGGCCCTGGCCCAGTCCAAGGTTGACGCCGACGGCAAGCAGATCACCCGCATCATCGGCCCGAACTGCCCCGGCATCATCACCCCGGGCGAGGCACTGGTTGGCATCACCCCGAACAACATCACGGGCAAGGGCCCGATCGGCTTGGTCTCCAAGTCCGGCACCCTGACCTACCAGATGATGTTCGAGCTGCGCGACCTGGGCTTCTCCACCGCCATCGGCATCGGTGGCGACCCCGTCATCGGCACCACCCACATCGACGCTCTGGCCGCCTTCGAGGCAGACCCGGAGACCAAGGCGATTGTGATGATCGGCGAGATCGGTGGCGACGCCGAAGAGCGCGCCGCCGACTATATCAAGGCACACGTCACCAAGCCGGTTGTCGGCTACGTGGCAGGCTTCACCGCACCGGAGGGCAAGACCATGGGCCACGCCGGCGCCATCGTCTCCGGCTCCGCCGGTACGGCACAGGCCAAGAAGGAAGCCCTCGAGGCCGCCGGCGTGAAGGTCGGCAAGACGCCGTCCGAGACCGCCACCCTGCTGCGCGAGGTTTTCGCAGCCCTGTAGCAACTGCTCCACCGCAACGCCCGGCGGCCCGCCACCTCTCGAGTGAAAGGTGGCGGGCCGCCGTCGTTCCCCCCGTCCCTCAACTGGGGCGCAGCAACTGCACGGAATCCGCGGATTTCGTGCAGTTGCTGCGCCCCAGTTGCGCGATTCCCGAAAGTTGTCCACAATCGGCTGCGGTGACCTATGCCGGGATGGGCTGGTTTGCCATCATCGGGGCATGGACAAACATGGAGAACCAGCAGCCGGCCCCGCCCTGGGGATGGAGAATGTGGCAATCAGTGTCCGGGCGCACGCGGCCGGGACGCTGCCCTGTGACGGTGAAACAGAGATCGCAGGGGTGGCACTTCCGGCTGGCCGCCGCGTCCGGCCCGAGCCGTACCCCTACACTGACGCGCAAGGTCGGCAGCAGATGAGCAAGCTCCTGCCGCATTTCGGCTGGTACAGCGGCGTCGCCTGAGATGATGCCCCGGCCCGGTGGCTCGAATTCGCGCGCGCCTTTCCGCAGACCGGACTTTGGCCCGTGATCGGCGGGCCCACGCGGCGGTGCGGGGATCCAGATGCTGCATACGCGCCCTCGCCGCCAAGCAGGGACCATGGCGGAGAGGCGGCCAACGTGCTCCAGCGGTGCTGGGACGGGATGGCCCTGGTCGATGCTGATACAGGTGAGCCGCTGCCCGAAAAGCGGACACCCTACCCGGGGATACCGCCCGCCCAGGCACCTGCAGGGAGCCTCGAAAGCATCCGGTTGGAGCGGTCGGAGCACTGGGGCGCCGGATACCCCGGTCCTGAGGCGGGCCTGCTGTTGGTCCCGACGACCAGTCCGGCTGCTGTCCCCGGTCTCGTGGGCTGGACGGGTGCGTGCAACTATTTCCTGGGTGGCCGAGAGATTTCCGCCGTATTGGGGTCGTGGGAGGAGCGGTTCGGTGCCGTGTTGTATCAGCTGGGCGAGGCCACCCTGACACTGCTCATCGGCCGCCCACCGACAACCCCTGCTGCTGCCCGGGCGCTGGCCACAGAGCACTATTTGTTGTGTCCTGACAATTTCTATCCCCAGGACTATCGGCCGCCGATCAGCGAAGGGGACTACGCACGCAGGCTCCTTGGCGCGCCGGCCTGGGATTTCTGGTGGGACTGAACTGGGTTTGGTTGCGCACTCCTCCCGCACCTGCTCCGGACGAGCTCGGCCACCGTCGGGCCGCCGTCGTTCTCCCTGGCCCCTAACTGGGGCGCAGCAACTGCATGGAATTCGCAGATTTTGTGCAGTTACTGCGCCCCAGTTGAGGGCGTCCCGCAGGTGCTCCCCGTCAGACCTTGGTGATGGCTTTCCCGCGTGGGGCCTCGAGCCGCAGACCGCTGAGGTCGGGCCCGCTCTGGCCGGCGATCCGCACCGCCGTGGCGCCGGCACCGTGGGCGATGATCTTCCCGCCCACGGCCAGCGTGCCCACGGGGCCCTCCAGATCCACCGTGGCCAGGGAATCGCCGGCGGTGGCGGCGTTCCCGCCGATGTCCACCGAGCCGATGCTGCCCGTGGGCTTCACGCTCAGGGCGATCGCCGACAGCGGCATCAGCACCCCCTTGACCAGGCTTTCGCCGGTGCCGCCGGAGGTGGAGAGGCTGCCGGTCACTGTGAGGGAGGGCAGTTCGCGGCTGACCTGGATGCCGACCGAGCCGTCGCCGCGGGTGGTGATGGACTCAAAGGTGGCCGCCCGCAGGGAGCCGTCGTACACGTTGAATCCGCGGGCTCCCAGACCGGTGGTCTCGATGGGCGCCTCCACCGTGAGCACGCCGATGTCGCCAAAATTGACGAAGCCGATGCCGCTGGGGCCGTGCGAGGTGACGGCGGCCTTGGCCGTCCAGTGTCCCACCGCTCCCCAGTTGTCCAGCACCATGTCGTTCTGGCCGTAGGTGGTGGTGGTTCCGAGGTTCACCACCGCCGCGGCGTGGGCGCCGCTGATGACGAAGACGCCGCCGCTGATCACATCCGGCGTACCGGGGGCGATGCCGCCGTCGGAGAACACGTCTCCGGTGGAGAGCAGCTCCACGGCGACCGTGCCGCCGTCGGCCTTGCCCGCCTTGTCCCCGTGCCCGCCGACAAACACGCCGCCGCCGCGCACCGGGGCGCCGTCGCTGCCGGCGGAAATGTTCTCCAGCCGCGCCGTGAGGGCGACGGCGGTGTCCGGCTGCCGGTTCCACAGCGTGAAGGCGCCCTGCAGTGCCTCGACGCCGAACCCTGTGGGCCGGTCCACCCGGCCGCGGGTGTCCGCCTCGGCCACGTGGACGCCGTCGGCCTCCACCCGGCCGGCCCGGATGCTGCCCTCGGCCGTGAGGTAGACCTGCCCGTGGGCTGTGACATTCTTTAGCCGGATGGTGCCCAGATCCGCCACGGTGGGATCGTT
This sequence comes from Pseudarthrobacter sp. P1, assembly GCF_050156935.1. NCBI lineage: Bacteria > Bacillati > Actinomycetota > Actinomycetes > Micrococcales > Micrococcaceae > Pseudarthrobacter > Pseudarthrobacter sp. P1. Next base: position 3,752,509 of record NZ_CP189584.1, read on the forward strand.
GTAGATGGCCAGCTCCTGCGCCGACGTCCGCACGGTGGTGTCCGCCAGCGTGTTGTTGCTGGTCAGCCGCAGGCCCTTGGCCCCAAAGACCAGTTCCCCACCCCGCAGGGAGACCCCGGGCGGGAGCGTCAGCGAGGGCATGCCCTGCAGCGTTCCGGAGACCTCAATCTCCGTCGCGCCCGAGGCCAGGGCCGCATTGAATTGCGCCGCGTCCGATACCTGTGTCCAGGACACAACACCACCGCCGTTCTATCGATCCAACATTCTTGATCCAATTCCGAAGGGCAGGACCACCTTTGGCCCTGCCCTTGGCACTGTACCCCCGTTCCCGGCGTTCCGGGTGTGGATTTCCCTGCAGCTGTGGCCGGCCGCCCGGGACTAGGCTAGCGGGATGAATGATCCCGATTTTGTGTCCGAACAACGCTTCATCGCCGCCCCCGCCGAGGAGATCTTCGAGCTGCTGGCCGTGCCCGCCATGCATTCGGTGATCGACGGCTCCGGCACTGTCCAGGGCGAGCAGCCCGGCGGCCCGGCCCGGCTGTCGCTTGGCGCCCGGTTCGGCATGGAGATGAACATGGCCGTGGACTACAAGATCCTCAACACCGTGGTCGAGTTCGAAGAGGGGCGCCGGATCGCCTGGCAGCACTTCGGCAAGCACATCTGGCGCTACATCCTCCAGCCGGCCGACGGTGGCACCTTGGTGACGGAGGAGTGGGACGCGCGCCAAAGCCGGCTCCGCTTTGTCATGCGCCTGCTGCGCTACCGGAGCCGCAATGCTGCGGGCATCGAGCGCACCCTGGCGAAACTGGATGCCCACCTGGCCGGCCGGCCCTAGGCTGGTGCCGTGACCCCTTCCCTGGCCCCGCGCAGGCGCAACGTCGACGTCGACGATCTGGCGCGCTTTGATGCCCTGGTGTCCGGCGGCGCCGTCTCCATGCATGGCTGGCACGTCCAATCGGTGGACCTGCGTGGGCGGACCACGGCATTGCTCGGGCTGGCCGCGGCCGGGGCTATCTTCATGGGCTGCACCTTTGCCGAGGGGGTGGACGACACCCTGCGCTCCCGCGGCGCCCTGCTCTTTCCGCGGCTGCCGGACATCCCCTTCAATCCCTACCGCGGCCGGCTCTACACCGGGGCCGAGCTGTACCAGGGCATCGCGACCCGCGCCTACGAGAAGACGCCCGACGCGCGGATCTACCAGTGGGCGCTGCAGGCCGCACGGGAGCGTTCGCTGGATGCCACGCTGGCCACCGCCATGCATGACCACGCCATCTCCGATGCCCTCGACGAGGCGCTGCAGGACGGCGCGTTGTCCGGGGCTCCGGTGGTGGGCATGATGGGCGGGCACGCCTCGGCGCGGGGGAGCGGGGACTATGCGACGGCGGCCGGCCTGGGCCGGCTGCTGGCGCGGCAGGGGTGCGTGGTGGCCACGGGCGGCGGCCCGGGAGCCATGGAGGCGGCCAACCTGGGCGCGTACCTGGCGGACGAGGACGACGCCGCGCTGGAGTGGGCGCTGGACAGGCTGGCCCCGGTCCCGGGGTTCAGGCCCTCGGTGTCCGCCTGGGCGCGCGCGGCGGACGCGGTGCTGGCGCGCTACCCGGCCGGGCGCACCAACCTGGGCATCCCCACCTGGTTCTACGGCCACGAGCCGCCCAATTCATTTGCGACCCATATCGCGAAGTTCTTTGCCAATTCAATCCGCGAGGCCATGCTGCTGGAGCGCTGCGGCGGCGGGATCGTCTTCCTGCCCGGCGCTGCGGGGACGGTGCAGGAAATCTTCCAGGACGGCTGCGAGAACTACTACGCCGCCGACGCGGCAGTGGCACCGATGGTGCTGGTGGGCCGGGACCACTGGGAACGGGTGCTGCCGGTGTGGCCGCTGCTGTCCAGGCTGGCTGCGGGGCGCGCCATGGCCGGGCGGATCCAGTGCGTGGACAGCGTGGAGGATGCGGTGCGGGCGCTGCGGGTCTAGGGGCCGGGGCAGCGGTCCACTGCCTCAGCGCTCGGGTAGGCTGGTCTCACTTGAACAGAGCGGAGCGAACTTGGCCTTGCACGTGAGGAGCTACAGCAAGCCTGGCACCTTGATGCCCTGGCAGGCGATCTCCGCCGTACTTGCCTTAGTACTTCTTTTCGCCGGGCTGGTTTCGACTTGTCTTGGGGGGGGGTCGCACGCCTCCGGACATACGGGTCATGGCGTAGAAAGCAACGCCCCGACGAACGCTTCCCACGTGCACCATGCACTCATCAGTGATTCGTTTCCGCAGCCGGACACCGGCGCGGTACCCAACCCGAACATGCAGGCCACGGTCGTATTTCACGCGGAACACCCGGCGTCATCGCCCCTTGGGGATGACGGCTGCGCCCATAGCGTCCTCGTTCACAGGGATCGAGGAACAGTGCGCGCCCCAGCCGTGGTTCTGCACGTCGTGAACACCGCCACCTCGGGCCGGCTCGTGCCGGACCTCCACTCCTCTTTTTCTCCGGCGGCCCTCGAAAGGGCAACGACGCCAGTAACGCCGTCGATCGTTCAGCTCTCCATCAGCCGGACATAGACAAGCGGTCTGCAAGAAACCGGCCGGTTCAATCCGCCTAAGTCGACCGCTGCTCGACGCGGAGACTGTCCGGTACGCGGCCAACCATCGATTTCGGTGGCCCTTGATGCCTGGCCCGCGGGACGGAGTTCCCCGGTGCCGGCGGTTGCCGCTACAGCGATGGCTTAAAAGCACGCCTTCACATAGATCACCACGCTCACGCGACGTGTTCGCCTGGGCTCATCGAAAGCCAATCATCATGACGAAAACCCAATCCCTTGTCGTCGCCACCGATGGGTATGACACCATCGCCGAAGCGATGATGGCCCTCCAGTCCATGCTCGATGAATCTCTCGCGGGGACCTTGAATCTGTTGGAAGAGGAAGGCAGCCATCTTTGGTCCATAGAGTCGGGGACGCATGCTGTGACGTCAATTCCGGCATACGCCCCGAATGCACACAGTCCATTTCCATCCGGCAGCCAGCCCAAGGTGCAATTCGTTGCTTCCTCGGTGGTTTTGATCACGTACTAGGCCAGCGACACTGCCCCGACGAGCAATTCCAAGGGTGGCACTGGTTGCAGGCGATCAGTGAACGACGGCCGGCCCGGCTGGTCCTGAGGGCGTCGTTGATCGATTCGATGATCTGCCGCAGGGGTCAGAAGAACCGGGCCCGGGACGAGGGTCTTCGCCCTTGCGGGCCGGGATCACGAGCACCTACAACCACTTGGCCAGCATCGGAGTCGGGAGCGGAAGTGGCCCAGCAGCGTCGACTCGGACGGGGCGTCGGCGAGGGTCCCTACCATGATCCGCCTGACCTGGGCCGCGGTGCGGCGCGGGAGCTCAATCTTCAACATCGCGGCCAGCGCCAGGACCGAGCCCGGATCCACCGGTCAAGGGTTTCGCGCGAGCAATGCACCGTCTCGCCGGCCGGGCCGGTAGGCCCGGTGGTGGCCAGGGCGGGGTGAACCTTTGAAACCTTACGCCGGGCCGTTCGTTGTATCCGGTTATCGCCAGCCTGACGCCGCCGGCCGGTGCGTCGGCCTCACCGTGCTGCGCGGCCGGGCGGAGCGGGCGCGGGACCGCGGATACTGGACCATTCAATCGTCCATCTTCTTCCCCGAAAATCTGCCCAGCGTGGCTCTCTACGAAAAGGCCGGCTACCGGCGGATCGGCCATCGCGAACACATCGCCCGCATGGCCTACGGGCCCTACGCCGGAGTCTGGCCGGACACGATTCTGGTGGAACAACATTTGTAATGCGGAAATCCTCCGGCAGCCCGGAATCGTAGGAACCCGCTTCCCCATTCGTTTTTTGCGTGACGGCATTGCCGGCCGCTGCCCCACGGGACCAAAGGACCGCCAAACGAAGCTGTGATTTAGCCTCCCACCGAAGTCAACAGTCACAGGGTATCCGGCGCTGCCGAAAGGCGGTCTCAGTTCCGAAGAGCCGAGTCCGTTGGATAAGCCTGAAAGAGGAGCAGAGTCCTGTCAGGACCTTCGCGAAAAACATCCGGCACCGAATTGAGACTTGCCTGTGCGGATAGGCGATGTCTAGGCTGGCGTATGTTCAGGATTTGGCTGGCCGCTGTTGCGTTGGCGCTGGTCCCCGTCCTGGCTGGCTGCGCGCCCGGCCCGGTGTGTCCGGCCATCGCGACCTTCCGTGGAATAACGGTCGTAGTGGGTGCCGACCTTGCGCCGCAGGTCGGTTCCCTGGCGGTCCGGGCCTGCCAGGCCGGAACCTGCACGCAGGAGACTCTGGCGCTGGTTCCGGGGAGTCTCGCGCTTCCATCCCCGTGCCAGTCCGGCCAGGAGGAGCCGTGCACTGCCTCGCCGACTCCGGATGGGACGCTGGTGGGCAACGTGTCGCTACCGGAGCTGACTGAGGAGGCGTTGGACGTGACTATGACCGGCAGCGACAAATCCGGCACTGGTCTTCCGGCGCGCAGCATCACGGTGCACCCGGCATTGACGAGGCCATTCGGCAAGGACTGCCCGGCCTTTGGCCCGATGGCAAGCCTGCGTCTGGGCCTGGCCGGACTGAGTGAAAGTCCGGCCAGGTAGTCGGAGTCCGCCTGCTCGGCAGCCCTTTCCGGTTCCTACGGCATACCGGTAAGGGTGGATTCGGATTGAAAGCATGGGAAGGCAACGAGCGCACCGCAACTGTTCTTCGGAATCACCGCCCGTGTGACATATGAGGATTTTGGATGGCACCCGTTCAATCCAACATCCGCCTCCCGAGCCGCGCAGGTGTTCCTCGGCACGGTGGCAGGGCATTGACCTCGGATCTGCTCCCGCAGGCCAGAACCGTGGCTCCGTCCGTTGAGGAGTGCCCGCCGCGGGCGTAGCGTGCCGGTACGCGTCGGGTGGGCAATACAAACAATGCCTCGAACGCGCGGGCTAGCCTTGTCGTGTTGTACGCCGTCGTTGTATGCACCACTCCGGCGTGCACGCCAACGGGCACGCCTGATGCCACGCCATCGGCCGGCGCTACGTCCAGTGCTCTCTCCGGAGAGGGAACGGAGATCACCCCGTTCAATGCCGATCCGATACAGACGTTCAACTGCGTGGATCCGATCAGATCCGGGGACTCAGCCGATGCAACGGCGGCCGGTACCGCCGTGCTGGCCACCACCTTGCATGTGCCTGGTTGCTCGTCCGGGCAACACCCAGATGCCAACTGGCTCGTCTACCCGGGAGGTTTTTGGCTCACAGCTCCCGCATGCGTTCCGTTGACCATCCGAACCGATGCCGGGTCCCAAACCATCACCATTCCGGTCGGGAAGAGCTGCCCTTAAGGCAAGCGACAATTGCCTACCGGCACGGAAGAACGTGAAGTTCTTTACGTCTCCTGATGCGGATGCTGATGTCGGTCCGTGTCGCCTTCCCCATGGATCCCGGCGGTCTTGGCCAGGTGGTTCCATCCCACGCTGCTTAGGGTATGCCACGCTGCGTGGACTTCTCGGGCGGGGAGAACGGCAGCGCTCGTCTCGCCCGCCTCCAACGCGATGGCTAACCGCCCGGCGGCGTTGGCAAACTGTGTTGCCTGTGGCTGGAGTTCCTCTGGCCAGAAAACGGCAGCGACCGCGATGAGCGCGTTGTGGGCGTGCCCGGACCACGATGGGTCGATCGTGGGCGATGCCGAGCCAAGGGCCATGTCGATGCCATGGAAGCCGGCGCCGTCGATGTAGGAAAGGGCAGCGATCATGCCAACGGTTTGGGCGGCGGTTTCGCTGCCCGGGCTGCCGTGACCATTCATTGGATTCTCCTTTTGGGGTTGGCGCGCCGCTGACCTGCCCGTCCCTCGTCGACGGCGGCTTGGAGGCTTCCGTACTGCTTTCGTTGCCCATACCCGGTCATGCCCCGCGGTTTGTACAGCGACAGCGTCGTGGCCACGAGCAACACCAGCAGTGCGGCACCGGCCTGGACCACGACTTGGATCCTCAGCCCGCGAAGACTGGTGCTGGATAATGCCGTGGCTGCCGCAGCGTCTGCAAGCCCGCTAATGGGGCCCATGTGCACCAGCAAAACGGCAGTGGCCAGGACCGTTATCAGTAGCTTTATCAGAACCCAATAGTGCCGGAATAGGCCCCAGGTGGTCCCCAGCGATGAGACAACCCCGGTAAGCAACGAAGCGAGCGCCAAAGGGACAATGACAAACCAGCCGGTCATCTCCGTCGCAAGATACGCGGCCCGCACCACCTGGGCATCCGGGCTGGCCAGGCCGGCAACGGCGAGAGCCAGGAATGCAGCGACCGCGCCGAACCAGCCAACCGAGGACGTCACATGCGCGGTGAGCACGGCCTTGCGGAGGCGGGGCGTCATGGTCATCACGGCGTGTGGCTCCCTATGCCGCCGCCGGCCAGGTGGTTGATGACAAACAAAAGGATCAGGACGGCGGCGATGATGCCAAACACCTTTACCCACCGTGGTGTGCCGATGGGCGCTCCGCGACCGCGCCCCACTCCGGTGTCGGGAATGGCGTCATCCTTGGGGTCGCGGCCGGGGGGCACGTCGGTCATGTAGGTTTCCTCTTCTGCCATGGGTGGTATTTACGATGCCGAGTCCACGTTATCGAGACACTCTGTCTTAATCAAGACGGAGTGTCGTGACGTCGTCGTCTCGTATACTTGGATGGTGCCGAAGCTATGGAATGAGACTATTGAGGCGCACCGCGGTGCGGTGCGGGAGGCAATCCTGGACACCGCGGCGGCCTTGGTGTCCGAGCAGGGGCTGCTGTCCCTGACCATGTCGCACGTCGCCCAGATGGCCGGCATCGGGCGCGCGACCCTCTACAAGTACTTTCCGAATGTCGAAGCAATCCTTCACGCCCAACACGACCGCCAGATTGCCGGCCACCTCGAACACCTCGCCGCAGTCACGCACGCGGGAGGAGATGCGGGCCACCAGTTGGAGGCGGTGCTCCACATGCACGCCATGATGACCTACGAGCACCGCGGCTCGGCCATGGCCGCGACCATGCACCACGAAGGTGCCCGGCAACGCCAAGACGCCTTTATCCAGGACGTGCTGCGCCGCGCCGCCGAAACCGGCGCCATCCGCAATGACCTGACACCCGAGGAACTCGCAAACTACTGCCTCCACGCCCTCGCAGCGGCCGCGGAATCGACGTCGACGGCGGCCGTGCAGCGCCTCGTCCACCTCACGCTCGATGGCCTTCGATCAAAGGGCTGAACCGTGGGCATCCCGCAGTTTCCCGCCCTTTCGCCCCCAAGGCCCGAGACAGGGGCACGCATGGGCTGGTTCTCAACCACGAGAGCCGCAATCCACCGCTGAGTGTCGCGGATGTCCCCTGCCCAGGGGCGCCGGGCGCCCCTGACCTGTTCTTCGCCAGGCCGCGGGCGCGGTTCCTGTCGAAGGGCTGGACCGGATTCTCTGGCAGGGATGGCGCTTGACAGGCAGGGGCGGGCGCGGGTGGCCCCTGTGGCAGGCCCATCCTGGGAGACCGGCTTGATGGCGCCGCCGCACCGCGAACGCGTTTCCCCGGCAGCGGGGTGGGGTGCGGCACCTGGAAGTCCGGTCGGTGCGACGGGCCCGCGGGCTGGTTTCCCGTGTGGCCAACGTGGATCCGCATACCCCCGGGGGGTACTGGCCTTATACCCCACGGGGGTATATTGTTAGCTTCAGTCACAGAGAGGAGCCATGATGAGCGAAATGGTTGATGAACACATCGATCACGGCTACACCACCGACAAGGACGCCTACCTGCGCCGCCTGAAGCGCATCGAGGGGCAGGTGCGCGGAATCGCCCGCATGGTGGACGAGGACAAGTACTGCATCGACATCCTCACCCAGGTGGCCGCAGTCAACAAGGCGCTCCACGCGGTCAGCCTCGGTCTGGTCGAGGACCACATCGCCCATTGTGTCGTCGGCGCCGCCCGCCAGTCCGATGCCAGCGGCGACCCGGCCATTGTCCAGGACAAAGTCAAGGAAGCCACCGACGCCATCGGCCGGCTCCTGCGCTAGACCACCGCACCGAAAATTGGGAGAAACCACCATGAACACCACCGTCAGCATTTCCGGCATGCACTGCGGCCATTGTGTTGCCTCGGTCACCGAAGAGCTCGAATCCCTCAAAGGGGTCGAAGCAGTCGCCGTCGAGCTGAATGTGGGCGGTATTTCCACCGCCACCATCACCTCGCACCTGACGATCCCGCCCGAAGAGATCGGGGAGGCCGTCGCCGAAGCCGGGTACCTCGTCGTATCCAACGACGCCTAGACCACACCCACCACCGAAGGAAGCATCCATGAGCACCGAAGAGTTGCTGCGCCAGCCCTCCACCCATGTGATTGAGCTCGACATCGAAGGCATGACCTGCGCATCCTGTGTCGGCCGGGTGGAGCGGAAGCTCGGCAAACTCGACGGCGTCCAGGCCTCGGTGAACCTGCCGCTGGAATCAGCCCAGGTCAGTGTCCCTGAAGGAATTTCCGACCAGCAGGTCATCGACACGGTCAACGCCACCGGCTACAAGGCCCGGCTCAAACCCGTACCGTCGCCCGGCCTCGACACCCGCACCTCCGACATGTCCGGCCACGTACACGCCATGCAGGGCGGCCAGGACCCGGACGCAGTGCCGGGTGCCGACAGCCATGACCACACGAACCACGGAGGAACCGCCGCGGCGCTGCGGCCGCGGCTGGTTCTGGCCGTGGTGTTGAGCGCCCCGGTGTTCCTGATCTCCATGTTTCCTGCCCTGCAGTTTCCCCACTGGGGCTGGGTGGTCGGCGTCCTGGCCCTGCCCGTGGTGACCTGGTCCGCGTGGCCGTTCCACCGGGCCGCAGGCATCAACGCCCGCCACCTGGCATCCACCATGGACACGCTGGTGTCCCTGGGCGTCATCGCCGCCTACCTCTTCTCGGCCGTCATGCTGGCCACCAACCCCACCATGACGGCCCATCCGGGGATGGGCGGGCACGCCGAACTCTACTTTGAGGTCGCCGCCGTCGTCACCACCTTCCTCCTGCTGGGCCGCTATTTGGAAGCGAACGCCAAGGCACGGGCCGGGGACGCGCTCAAGGCACTCCTGCGCCTGGGGGCCAAGGACGCCACGGTGATCCGTGGGGGATCCGAGGTGAAAATCCCCGTCGATGAGCTGGTCCACGGGGATGTCTTTGTCGTCCGGCCCGGCGAAAAGATCGCCACCGACGGATTCGTCGTCGAGGGCCGCTCGGCCATCGACGCCTCGCTCATCACCGGGGAATCGCTGCCCGTGGACGTGGACGTCGATGACACGGTCACCGGAGCCACCCTCAACACCTCCGGGCGGCTGCTCGTGAAAGCCACCCGGGTGGGAAGTGAAACCACGCTGGCCCAGATGGGGCGGCTGGTCAGCCAGGCCCAGTCGGGCAAGGCCCCGATTGCCCGCCTGGCGGACCGGGTCAGCGCCGTCTTTGTCCCCATCGTGATCGGGATCTCCCTGCTCACCTTCCTCCTGTGGCTGCTGACCACCGGCAACGTGCAGGACGCCTTCACCGCCGCCGTCGCCGTCCTGGTCATCGCCTGCCCCTGCGCCCTGGGCCTGGCCACCCCCGTGGGCCTGTTGACCGGCACCGGGCGCGGCGCCCAACTGGGCATCCTCATCAAGGGACCCCAGGTCCTGGAGGACACCCGAACGGTGGACACGATCCTGCTGGACAAGACCGGAACGGTCACCACCGGCAAGCTCGCCGTCGCCCGCACCCGCCCCCTGGACACCCTTGACGCGATTGAGGTGCTCCGCCTGGCCGGGGCCGTGGAGGCCGCCAGCGAGCACCCCATTGCCCAAGCGATCGCCCACGCCGCGAAGTCCGGTCCGGGCCTTGCACCGGTGTCGGACTTCGAGTCCGCCCCCGGCGGCGGGGTTCGCGGAACGGTTGACGGACAGACTGTGTTGGCCGGCCGGGCCGGCTGGCTGACCGGGAACGGCATCGCCCTCACCGCGGCCCACCAGGCGGCCCTGGAAGAGGAGCAGAATACCGGGGCGACGGCGATTTGGGTGGCCGTCGACGGCCGGCCCGTGGGCATCATCAGTTTGGAAGACACCATCAAGGACGGCTCCCGCGCAGCCATCGCCCGGTTGCAGGCGCTGGGTCTGCGCCCGATCCTGCTCACCGGCGACAACGCGGCGGTGGCAGCCCAGGTGGCCGCGGCCGTCGGCATAGCGGCCCAGGATGTCTTCGCCGAGGTCCTGCCCGAGGGCAAGGTGGAGGCCGTCAAGCGGCTGCAGACGGAAGGGGCCACGGTGGCCATGGCCGGCGACGGCGTGAACGATGCCGCCGCCCTTGCCCAGGCGGACCTGGGCATCGCCATGGGCTCTGGCACCGATGTGGCCATCGAGGCCGCGGACCTGACGGTCATGGGGAACGACCTGGGCCAGGTGGCCACCGCCATCGAATTGTCACGGAAGACCCTGGCAACCATCAAGACCAATCTGTTCTGGGCGTTCTTCTACAACGCCATCGGCATTCCCGTCGCCGCCCTGGGCCTGCTGAACCCGATGATCGCCGGCGCCGCGATGGCCGCCAGCTCCGTTTTGGTGGTGGCGAACTCGTTGCGGCTGCGCCGGTTCGGACGGCAAACCCGCTGAAGGGCGAACCGGCGGCCATACCTGTGGTCATCTTCCCTGGCACCGGCTCGTCGAGCGCCCGATGTCCGGTGGTGATTCGGGCCGAATCCTGGCGTCCGCGAATCGCCGCAGGGCATGGACCGCTCGGCGGCTGCCCGGGATAGAGGATCCTCCCCGAGATGTTTGCCCGCCGCGCAGCGCTGAAACCATCCGGGGACCCGACCTGCGCTACTTCGCCCGGACGGCCGTGAATCCACCGGTGGGCCCGCCGGCAGCCGTCCACTCGGTAGGCTGGCTGCATGCCCGTCGCCTTTGTTGCCAGTCTCGCTGCGACCGTCGCCGCCCTCCTGGTTCTGCGGCGCCTGGTGCCGGGTTTGCCCCTTCGCCGGGCGGCAGCGCCCCTTTCGGTGGCTGAGGCCATCGTGGCCGCCATGGGGGTGATCGGGCTGGCCTGGCACTGCGGCGCCATGTTCTACCGCCCGCTGGTTGGAGGCCTTCCGGGCACCGGCGTCATGATCGATCAGATCAACGCAATGGGCGTCGCGAGCCTCATCTGGTACGCCGTGCCGGCTGTGTTGCTGCTGGTTGGATTGCGCCGCCAGCACGCCGTGGCGGTCGTGGCGATGGCCGTGGCCTTGCTCGCCGTTGGGGTGACGATGTACGACGACGGCCCCCTCCCGGCGCATCTGGCCGCGATCTTCGCCAGCGTCGTCGTGCTCGCCGCCGTGGTCTCACTGCTGATCGTTCCGCCGTGGAGGCGACGCCCCGTGGTGTCCGGAAAGTAGCCTCCCCCGTGTGGCCGCCGCGTGAGCGGCCCCAACACCCTCCCGTCCCTGGCGCAGGGCATCGCACTCCGCCCCTTGCATGGCTGTCGACGCCGCCGGGTATCCCCTGGGGACATGGGGCCGCACCTTCATCCAGCCTCGGGGCGACGGTGGTGACATTGGCCCATCGGGTGGCCGACCCCGTTCCGCCACCCCACGGACGAACCAAGTAGCTCCGGCATCATACCGGGTACTCCGCGGCCAGAAGCGGGTACCCCACACTCAAGCCCTGGCGCCTCCGCTTTCTGTAGCGTCCATGGAAGCCGGGGGGCAAGGCGCGCGGTGTTGTGTCAGCGCATTGGCGCAGGTGCCGGGTGCCGTGAATCCGCGGCCCCGGCAACAGGCAGGACGTTCCAGGAGGCTGGTCTCACATGGTTCAGAAGAAGACGGCGCCCCACGGGCCAAAGAGTAGCGCACCGACGGCTCCGGACCGGCCCGGCCGGGGAACCCGATGGGTGGCCTCCCTGGTCGCCCTGCTCCTGATGGGCTTCTTCATCGTCGCCACCGGGGCCCCGGCCCGGGCCGCCGCCCCGACCACAGTGACCCTGACCTTTGACGACGGCGACGGGGACCAGATGGCCGCGGCCGCCATCATGAAAACCTATGGTCTGCACGGCACCTTCTACACGCCCTCCGGGTACATCAACCAGCCCGGGTACATGACGGTGGCCAATCTGAAAACCCTGGCCGCCGACGGGAACGAAATCGCCGGGCACACGGTGACCCACGCGGACCTGGCCACCCTGCCGGCCGATGAAGCAACACGGCAGATCTGCAACGACCGGGTCAACCTGACCAACTGGGGCTTCCGCGTCACCAGCTTCGCCTACCCCTTTGCCTCCCTGACCGCCGCGACGGAGACGATCGTGAAGAACTGCGGGTTCAACAGCGCCCGCGGCCTCGGAGACATCCAAACCCGCTTCGGCTGCGCCGGCTGCGACCTGGCCGAAACCATCCCCCCGGCCGATCCCTACCTGACACAGGCCCCCGACGAGGTGGACAACACCTGGACGCTGGCGGACCTGCAAAAAACCGTCACCCAGGCCGAAACGGGCGGTGGCTGGGTCCAGCTGACCTTCCACCACATCGGCACCGGAGGAACGGACCCGCTCATCATCTCGCCCACACTCTTTGGGCAGTTTGCCGCGTGGCTGAAGACACGCCCCGCCACGACCGTGGTCAAGACGGTGGACCAGGTCATCGGCGGCACGGTCAAGCCCGTCGTCTCCGGCCCGGCCGTGCCGCCTAAGACGGCGGGCAGCAACCTGATCGCGAACCCCGGAATGGAAACCCTGGCCAACGGTGTGCCGCAGTGCTGGCAGAACGGCGCCTACGGCACCAACACGCCCACCTTCACCACGGTTTCGCCGGGGCGCACCGGAACCAGGGCTGCGGTGCTGACCATGGCCGGATATGCCAGCGGCGACGCCAAATGGCTGCCTGCCTTGGACCTGGGCGGGTGTTCCCCCAGCGCCACGCCCGGACACGCCTACGCCCTGTCCGCCTGGTACAAGTCGAGCGTGCCGACGCAGATCGAGGTCTACTACCGCACCGGCCTGGGGTCCTGGACCTACTGGACGGCGAGCCCGTTCTTTACCTCGGCCACGGCCTACCGGCAAGCCTCCTGGACCACACCCGCACTTCCCGCCGGGGCCAGTGCGGTCAGTTTTGGGCTGAACGTGGTCAGCAACGGCACCCTCACCACCGACGACTACACCATGTACGACGCGGCAACGATCCCGCCGCCGCCTCCGCCGGCGCCGGGCACCAACCTCGTCTTGAACCCGAGCCTGGAAACGGCCGGAACCAACGCCCTGCCGCAATGCTGGCAGGCCGGAGGATACGGGACCAACACCCCCGTCTTCAGTGCCAGCTCCGCAGCGCACACCGGCACGAAGGCCGAGAAGCTAACGGTCACCGGCTACGCCAACGGTGACGCCAAACTCCTGCCGACCATGGACAACGGAAGTTGCTCGCCGGCGGGAATTCCCGGGCACACCTACTCGCTGCGCACCTGGTACACCTCCACCGTGCCGACGCAATTTGCGCTCTACTACCGGGCCGCCAACGGCACCTGGACGTACTGGACGTCGAGCCCGTGGTTCGCTTCAACGGCCGCCTACGCCCACGCGGTGTGGACGACCCCGGCCCTGCCGGCCGGCGCCACGGCCATCAGCTTCGGACTCAACCTCTTCCAAAACGGGACACTGACCACCGACGATTACGCCCTCTACGACACGGTCGGAGCACCGGCCCCCTGACAACCGCCACCGGCCCGGCACCGGCGATCCGGCGGGCGGCAAGGGCCTACGAACCGGTTGCGGGGGAGGGGCTTGGCGGGCCGCGGCCGGCCCATCCTGTTCCGCGCGTGTCCGGGTTCGGATGCGCAGCAGGGTGGCAGCGGCGACGATGAGCGCCATCACCGCCGCAGCTGCAATGCCGGTGCGCAGCAACACCTCCAACACGCTATCGGCTGGTTTTCGGGACAGCGGGAGGCCGATGCGCCGGGCCAGTGGACGGGGGTCTGGTTTTCGCTGTCAGACCCGGCCTTGGGCACCACCGCACCGGGCGAGGTGGGCACGGTTGAGTTCCTCCAGCAACCAGAGTAGGTCCCCGGCCAGCTGCTGGTCCCGCAAGGGGGTCGGCATCCAGGCGGGATGGTTGGCCAGGGCCTGGATGGCGCCGTCGAAGATCTGGGGGCTCATGCGCATCAGCACCCCCGGCACCGCATCGACCAACAGCTCGATGAAGACGTAGATGAATTCGATCACGATCAGGGCGCTGACGGCCCCGGCGACGCCGCCTTCGATGATCGGCACCGTCATCAGTAGCCCGACGACCGGAACCAGCACCATCAACACCTCATCGGCCGGCACCCCAGAGACACCTCCAGCCGTGCCGCACCGGCAGGGCCCAGGGTTTGCCGGGCCAGGGTCAACGGTTTGCCGATGCCGACCAGCGGCGGAACCACGAACAGGCAGCAGGTGACTTTCAGGGTGAAGGCCCACCGCGGGTCGTGGCTGTAGACACCGGTTAAGCCGAAGCTGAGGGCGGCGAAACTCCCCAGCCCCAGAACGTAGAACGCCAACGTCCGCCAGACCGGCCAGCCCAGGCCCAGACGCCGGGTCGCGGCCAGACCGCGGGCGTACAGGACGGCGGCAGGAAGAAGGATCGCCAGGGCGGCCCAGTTCAGGGTCCACGAAGTGGCCACCACGTCCCAAGGTGGCATGGTCAGCGTTTCCCTTTGGCCGTCTGGCCGGCCATGATGGCGCCGATGAGGATCAGCGCAGCCCCGGTGGGGTAGCCGATGAAGATGTCGGCCGCAATGCTCGGTCCCTGGCCGTTGGGTGCGAGGTGGGTGATCCAGTGCGAGAGGGCGACCAGGGCGCTGGCGGCCATGAGCGCCTGGCCTGCCCGGATCAGCCGGCGGCGACGGCGGTGGCTTTTCGCTGCCTCGTGGTCGGATTCGTTGGTGTTCCTGGTGCCTCCCTGGGCGGTTGGTGGGGTGTGGTGGGGATGCCGGTCAGCCGTTGGCGCCGCCGGAGCAGGCTGCCCCGGGTTCGGGGGTTTGGGGCCCCTGGGCGTAGGCCTTGATGAAGGCGGGGAGGCGGGCGTCGGCCGGGTCCTGCAGGCCCAGCTGGGTGCCCCAGGCCGTGACGGTGACCGGTGCCTGCTGGGCGGCGTTGGGGCTGAGCAGGACGTACGGATTTCCCTTGGCCAGGGCGGTGAGAGTGTCCACCCCTGGTTGGGGGAGCCCGGGTTTGTAGGTGATCCAGACGGCGCCGTGTTCCAGGGAGTGGACGGCCCGGTCTTCGTTGACCGGGTCGGTGTAGATGCCGCAGTTGGTCCAGGTCGGGGAGTGGTCGCCGCCGACCCCCGGCTGCTGTGGGTAGGTCACCAGGGTCTGGACGTGGTTGCGGGAGAGGTTGCTGTAGGTGGCGACGCCGGCGATCGGTTGCTTGGCCGCCTCGGAGACGGCATTGCGTTGTTGGATCGATCCGGTGACAACAACGGCCACGATGGTGATGATGGCGGCCACCAACAGCCCAAAGCCGCCATAGACGAGGAGGTTCCATTTGCGTTGTTTGGCGCGGTGGCCGGCGTAGACGGCGTCGAGGATGGCCTGGCGTTCGGTGCGCCGGTCGTTGGACTTCTTGCTCATTCGGAGTTCCTTTCAGGGATGAGGCGGGGTTCGGGGCGCGGTCTGTCCGGTGTCGCGGACGAGCGTTCCCGCCGGCGCAGCAGCAGGTATGCGGCCAGGCCGGCGAGCAGCAGCAGCGCGGAGACCCAGGTGTTCACCCGCAGGCCCAGGATGGTGTTGGCATAGTCCGAGCGCAGCAGCTCAAAGACGAACCGGCCGGACGTGTAGAAGATGACGTAGAGGGCGAAGACGGATCCGGCCCCGAGCCGGAATCTGCGGTCCAGGAAGAGCAGGAGCGCGGCCGCTGCCAGGCACCAGAGGGATTCGTAGAGGAAGGTGGGCTGGAAGTAGCCCAGGACGACCGGTGCGCCCGTGGCGTCCGTGACGGCCCGCCCGGTGGTGAAGTCCATCTGGTGGATCTGCAGCTTCCATGGAAGCGTGCTCGGGTCGCCGTAGAGTTCATTGTTGAACCAGTTGCCCCACCGTCCCAGCCCCTGGGCGAGGAGCAGGCCCGGGGCGGCGGAATCGATGAGTGCCGTGAAGGGGACGCCGTGGCGGCGGCAGCCGATGTACGCCCCGACCAGGCCCAGGGCCACGGCACCCCAGATCCCCAGCCCGCCGTCCCAGATCTTCAGCGCATCCCACGGGTTTCTGCCGGGCAGGAAATACAGCTCCGGGTCGGTGATGACATGGTAGATCCGTCCGCCGGCGATGCCGAAGGGCACCGCCCAGAGGGTGACGTCCAGGATCGCCCCGGGGCGCCCGCCCCTGGCGGTCAGCCGACGGCCGGCGAGCCAGACGGCCAGAACGATCCCGGCAATAATGCACAGGGCGTAGAAACGCAGGGTCAGGGGGCCGAGCTGGAGGGCGCTGACCGTCGGGGAGGGAAGGAAGAGTTCCGTCACGGTGGGGTGGTTCATGAAGGGCCTGCCTTAGCTGATGTAGGAGAGGACGCCCATCATGCCGCGTTCGGCATGGTAGGCGTTGTGGCAATGGAAGAGCCACTGGCCGGGGTTGTCGGCGTCGAACTGGACGGTGACGCTCTGCCGGGGCCGGACGATGACGGTGTCCTTGCGCGCCCCGCCGTCCCCGACCTGGAACGTGTGGCCGTGGATGTGCATCGGATGCCACATGTCGGTGTCGTTGATGAACTTCACCTCCACCCGTTCGCCCACCTTCAGGTCGAAGGTGTTCTCGAGGGGTTTGGCCATGTCGAAGCGGTGGCCGTTGATGCCCCAGTCGTACTGGTCCATCCCCCCGGTCAGGTGCACCTCATGGGTACGGTCCGGTGTTCTGGCGGGCAGGTTCACGGACGGGTCCGCGCGCAGCTGGCCCCCGTCGACCACATTTCCCGTCAGGGTGGTGGGCAGGGCCGCCTTCGCCGGTGCCGTTCCGGTGCCGGTGGAGACCAGGCCGAAGCTTATCTGGCCCTTCCCCTCGGCCAGGGCCAGCACCGGGGTGTAGCCGTCGCGGACGGTCAGGAGTGCGTCGATGCGTTCGCCCATCCCCAGCACGACGGCGTCGACATCGGCGTGTTGGACGGGGAAGCCGTCGGTGTGGGTCAGGGTCAGTTGCTGGCCGGGGACCCCGACCCGGTAGGCGGTGTCGCCGGCGGCATTGATGATGCGCAGCCTGATCCGTTCCCCTGCCGCGGCCGTAATCGTCTCGGGGTCCTCCGGGTCACGTCCGTTGAAGAGGTGGAGGGGGTAGGCGACGTCGCCGGCGTCACCGCCGAGGAAGTCGCTGGTGGCGCCCATGAGCATGTGCCCCATCACCATGCCGCCTCCGCCACCGCCGTGGTTCATGCCTCCCATGCTGCCCATGCCCTTGGACAGCTCCTGCAGGACCTCATCCGGGGTTCCGGTGACGCCGTCGAGCCAGTCGTCGAGCACGATCACCCAGTCCCGGTCGTAGGCGAGGGTCTCCTGCGGGTCCTGGACGATGAGGGCGCCGTAGAGGGCGCGTTCGCGCTGCATTTCCACGTGCGAGTGGTACCAGTACGTGCCCGGGTGCGGCAGCTTGAAACTGTAGGGATAGTCCTGGCCTGCGGCGATCGGGTCCTGGGTGAGGCCCGGGACGCCGTCGGCGTCGTTGCGCAGGGCGAGTCCGTGCCAGTGGATGCTGGTGGCCTCCGGGAGCCCATTGGCGACGGTGACGTCGAGGAGGTCTCCCGCCTGGGCGCGGATCGTCGGCGCGACGAGGGCGCCGTTGTAGCCCCACGTGGTGATGGTCTTGCCGGCCAGGGTGGTGGTGAAGGGTGCCGGGGCGAGGTCCTGTCGGACGCCGGCACCGGTGGAGGGGCGTTTGGATTCGTAGTCGGCGACGAGTGGGTCCCCGGGCAGGATCCGCTTCGGCCGGGCCGGTGCGGTGGCCGGGGTGCAGGCGGCGAGGGCCGCCGTGGCCGTGGCCGCGACGGAAAGCCCCATGAAAGAGCGTCTGTTGAGTTGGAGGGTCATCTGCTGTTTCCTTGGCGTGTGGTGGGTTAGACGGGGGTGGTGAAGGTGCCGGCGAGGTTTTGCACCTGGTAGATCCATTGGATCCAGAGGCCGCTGACCATGGTGAGCCCCAGGATGATCAGCAGGGAGGCGCCGGCAACGTTGACGGTGCGGATGTGGCGGCGGACGACCGAGAGAACCCGGGTGACCCAGCCCAGGCCCAGGGCGGCCAGGGCAAAGGGGATGCCCAGGCCCAGGCAGTAGATGAAGGCCAGCAGGGCCCCGCGCCAGGCATTTCCGCTCGTCACGCTCAGCGCCAGGACGGCGCTGAGCGTCGGGCCCATGCACGGTGTCCAGCCCAGGCCGAACACGATCCCCAGCAGGGGTGCGCCGGCGAGCCCGGTGCGGCGGGTCAACGGGATTTTGCGCGTTTGCTGCAGCCAGGAGAATTTTCCCAGCAGCACCAGCCCCATCGCGATCACGATGACCCCCAACCCGCGCATGAGCGGGTCCTGCCAGCGCACGAGCCATGACCCGATGAGTCCAAAGGCCGCCCCGTAGAGGGTGAACACGGCGCCGAATCCCAAGACAAACAGGGCCACACCGGTTAGCACGCGGCGCCGGTTCCGTGGCTGGTCCGGGTCGGTGAGCCCGGAGACATAGCCGAGGTAGCCCGGCACGAGGGGCAGTATGCACGGCGAGAGGAAGGACACGATGCCGGCGATCAGGGCCAGTGGAATGGCTCCGAGCAGGGCGCCGGAGGTGACGGTGGTGGCGAAGAACTCTCCGATGGTCATGGGGCTAGGGAGTGGCGGGGCGGAAGGTCGCGCCGCCGTCGGTGGAGACCTGGACGCCGGTGGTGGTGGAGGCCCAGATCCAGGGTTTGCCGGGCGTTCCCTCCATGGCGGTGATGGCGTTGACCTGGCCGCTGATCCGTCCCGTCTGCACCCAGCCCACGCCCGCATCGGTGGAGACGTACACGGTCCCGTCCGGGGCCACTCCGGCGGCCACTATCGCGGCCTTGTCCGCCGAGGCGGCGAAGGCGGCGAACTGCATGAGCGGCGCCGCGGAGTTGGACTGCCAGGTCTTGCCGCCGTCAGTGGAGCGTTGCAGGCCGTTTTGGGTGGTCGCCAGCACAACCGTGGTGGTGGGGCTGCCGGCGAGGACGGCCGGGGTGAAGGCCGCCGTCGCGGGTGTCCAGGTGGTGCCGTCGGGGCTGGTGAGCAGGGTGCCGTCGTAGGCGACGAGGCCGGTGTTGGTGGAGGTCAGGGCGTGGAAGTCGGACTGGCCCTGCCGGGAGACCGGCGCCCACGTTTTCCCGGAGTCGGTGGAGCGGATGAGCCCGGCCGGGTTGGGCAGGGTTGAGCCGGGGCCCGGGTGGCCGGAGGCGTAGAAGACGGTGGGGTCGCCCGTGGGGGTGAAGCCCATCAGGTCAATGGTGTCGCTGATTTTGACCGGGGCCTTGGAAGTGGCGTCAAAGAGCCCGTCATGGGTGGCCAGCAGGATCCTGGTGGACATTGGGTCGACGCTGATGCCGTGGACATGCCCGCCGGTGGCTGCGGGGGAGGGGTCGGCGGCGGGTGCGCCTGTGGAGCATCCGGCCAGCACGAGGGGCAGGGCCAGCAGGGCCACGGCGGATGCTTTGCGGGTAGGGAAAATGGGGGTGCGGGATGTCACGGGGTACTCCAAAAGAGGATGGCGAAGGAGGGGCGGTGGCCCGGCACGGGTCCGGGCCACCACCACTGGGGGAAGGGGCCGGCTGCTAGAGGGTGGCCAGCAGGGCCTTCATGTCCTTGATTTCGGATTCCTGGCTGGAGGCGATGCTCTTGGCCAGGGCGAGGGCGTCGGCGTTCTTGCCGCCGGTGGCCTCGGACTTCGCCATCTCGACGGCGCCTTCGTGGTGGGCGATCATCTGGGAGAGGAACAGCTTGCTTGCCCCGGTGCCCTGCGCTGCTGTGAGTTTGTCCATATCGGCGCCGGTCATCATGCCGTTCATGCCGTGGTTGCCGGCCATGGCGGTGGGCTCGGACCAGCCGGTGAGCCAGCCGGTCATCTTTCGGATTTCCGGGCCTTGGGCGGCCTTGATGTCCTTGGCCAGGGTGGTGATTTTCGCGTCGAGGCCGGTCTTGGCGAGCATGATGTCGCTCATCTCCACCGCCTGGGCGTGATGCGGGATCATGGCCTGGGCGAACATCGTGTCGGCGGAATTGTGGTCCCCGCCGCTAACGGGTGCCTGGGTGCTGGAGGTGGTTGAGCCGCCGTGGTCATGCCCGGCATGGAACCACCATCAGTGCTTGTGGAGCACCCGGCCAGGGCGATCATGGCCGCAGCAGCGGTGGCGGAGAGGGGCAGAAATTTCTTCATAGGGAACAGTCCTTCACTAAAAAGGGTCTCGATAGGTAGCCGGCACTCCCTGTTTGGGGTGCGTGTCGATGGGGGCCTGCCACAAGGTGGCGGCCCGGGCATCGGTTTATGTTCGGCTGATCGAGAGCTGGGCCAGTGACGGGCCGTCGGGCGCCCGGCCCCGGGTGTTGGGACTGGGCGTGCCGGTGAAGGCCGTCCAGGCGGAGACGCGGGTGAATGTGCCGGGGAGCGGGGGGGCCGGGGTGGCCGGAGCCACCGAGGGGACGCATGCCCCGTGCAGGTCCATCGAACCGGGACAGGCGGGAGAGCAGCCGCACATGGCCGGAGACTGGTTCTGGTCCGGCTTGGCCGGGCCGGCTGCAGGGGTTTCGGCCGACGTGTGGTGCGCAGCGACGGGGGTGGCACGGCCATGTCGGGCGCGGTGGCCGGGCTTCCCATGGCCGCCGGTCCCATCGACACCATCTGGGCCCCGCCCATGACGTGCATGCCCAGAAGCCCGCCAATGATGGCCAGCACGGCCGCCAGGAGGCCGGCCCACCGCAGGAAGGATCCGATGCCGGGCATCTCAAGGGTGCTGCGCATCGACGGGTCCTTTCCGTGGGTGGGGTTGGTGTGCATTCTACCGGTGCATGCTCCGGGCACGCACAGGGCCGGTGTCAGTGCACGTCGGCCGGGTTGAGTGTGAGGCGCCGCAGGAGCTGGGCGTTCAGGGCCACCACGATGGTGGAGGCGGACATGAGGACGGCCCCGGCCGCGGGGGAGAGCACGACGCCGGCGAAGGCCAGCACGCCGGCGGCCAGCGGGACGGAAATGATGTTGTAGCCGGTGGCCCACACCAGGTTCTGCCACATCTTGCGGTAGCTGGCCCGGGACAGGTCCACCGTCGACAGGACGGCCCGGGGGTCGTTGCCGGCCAGCACCACCCCCGCCGATTCCATCGCCACGTCCGTTCCTGCCCCAATCGCAATGCCGACCTCGGCCCGGGCCAGGGCGGGTGCGTCGTTGACGCCGTCGCCGACCATGGCGACCTTCAGGCCGCGGGCCTGCAGCTCGGCGACCTTCTGGTCCTTGTCCTGGGGCAGGACCTCGGCGAAGACCTCATCGATGTGCAGTTCGGCGGCCACGGCGGCGGCGACCTGGCGGGCGTCGCCGGTGATCATCGCCACCGCGATGCCCCGGCGCTGGAGTGCCTGGACGGCCTGCCTGGATTCGTCGCGGACCTCGTCCTCCAGCGCAACGGCGCCGATCACGGCCCCATCCCGGATCACGTGCAGCACGGCCGCGCCCCGGTCCATCCACGCCGTCGTCGACGCGCTGATGGGCTCCGGCTCGGCCAGCTGGAGCTCAGTGAGCAGGGCCGGCCCGCCCACGGCGACGTTGGATCCGCCGACGGTGGCCCGGACGCCGCGGCCGGTCAGTGACCGGAAGTCCGTGGCTTCCAAGGCCGGGCTGCCGGTGTGGCGGGCGGCGGCCAGGATGGCGCGGGCCACGGGGTGTTCGCTGTCGGACTCGACGGCGCCGGCCAGGGCCAGCAGCTCATCGGTTGTCACGCCCTCGACGGCCACCACGCCGGTGACGGCCGGTTCGCCCCTGGTCAGGGTCCCGGTCTTGTCGAACAGGACGACGTCGATGGTGCGCATCCGCTCCAGGGCCATCCGGTCCTTGATCAGCACCCCGGCCCGGGCCGCCCGCTCGGTGGAAATGGCGATCACCAGCGGGATCGCCAGGCCGAGGGCATGCGGGCAGGCGATGACCAGGACCGTCACCGTCCGGGTCACGGCGTCGGGGACACTGCCCAGCAGCGACCAGACGATGAACGTGATAAGGCCCGCCCCAGAGGCGAAGTAGAACAGGAACGCCGCCGCCCGGTCGGCCAGGGCCTGGGCGCGCGAGGTGGAGGACTGTGCCTCGGCGACCAGACGCTGGATGCCGGCCAGTGCGGTGTCGCCGCCCACGGCCGTCACCTTGACCCGGAGGGAGCCGTCGGTGGCGACCGTCCCGGCCACCACCGGATCCCCGACGGTGCGGGGGACCGTTTTGGATTCGCCGGTGATCATCGACTCGTCCACCTCCGCGGATCCGTCGGTGATCTCGCCGTCGGCGGGCATCCTGGCCCCCGGACGGACCAGGACAAGGTCGCCGGCGGCCAGTTCGGCGACGCTGACGGTCTCGGTGCCGCCGTCGATGACACGTTCGGCTTCATCGGGCAGCAGCGCCGCCAGGGCGTCCAGGGCGCCGCGGGCCGAGCCCAGGGCCCGCATTTCAATCCAATGCCCCAGCAGCATGATGGCCACCAGCAGCGCCAGCTCCCACCAGAAATCCAGATCAAACCCGCCGATGCCCAGGCTCGTCACCCAGGACGCGATGAACGCCACACTGATGGCCATGGAAATCAGCAGCATCATCCCCGGCTGCCGGGACTTGAGTTCCTGCCACCCGCCCCGCAGGAACGGCTGCCCGCCGTACGCGAAGATGACGGTGCCCAGCAACGGCGGAATCCACGCGGCCCCGGCGAACCGAGGCGGGGCGTAGCCCAAAAGGTGCCCGGCCATGGGGCTGAAATACACCACGGGGACGGAGAGCGCCAGTGTCAGCCAGAAACGGTTCTTGAACATGGCGGTGCTGTGCCCGGCATGCTGGCCCTGGCTGTGGACGGCATGGTCATCGTGGTCCATGCCGCCGTGCCCCATGGCTGCATGGTCCATGGCGGGGGCCGGTCCGTGGAGGCCGGCGGCCGGGGCGTGTGCCACGCTTGGGTGGCCGTGTCCGTTGCTGTGCTCTTCCATGGCTCTCCCTGCCGGGGCTGGTTGGAGGGTTTCTAGTTTCCTGTGACGGCGTAGCCGGCCGCGGCAACCGCGGCGCGGACCGCCGCCGGGTCCGCCGTGCCGGAGACGGTCAGCGTTGAGGTGCCGCCTGCGACCAGGTCGATGCTGGCCGATTCCACGCCGGCAACGGCCGAGACGGCCGTCTCGACGGTCTGGACGCAATGCCCGCAGGTCAGTCCGTCCAGCCCGTAGGCCGTGCCGGTTGCATCGGCCGGTGCGGCGGTTGTTGCCCCGGTGGAGCAGCAGGCGCAGGAGGTTTCCGCGGCGGGGGTCAGGGTGAGGTCTTTACGGGTGTCGGTTCCGCACATGTCGGGTGAGTCCTTTGAACGAGGTGGTGTGTGCGTTGCGGGTTGAACGGCAGTGGCGGCCGGAAGGATCATCGGCCGGGACAAACTGCTTCACTGACAACAACACCAATATACCCCCTGGGGGTATTGTATGCAAGGCCTCCGGGGCGCGCCATGGCCGGGCGGATCCAGTGCGTGGACAGCGTCGAGGATGCGCTGCGGGCGCTGCGGGTCTGGCAACTTTTGGCCAGCCTTGGCGGGCGGGCCCATTGCTGCCCCGTCCAGCGCGGGCCTAGAATGATCCTGCATCACTCGTCCCGGGGGCATCTTGGTTGTGGGCAATGGCAATGCCCGCCACCCACGGTCGAAGTCACTCATCTGGGCGCAAAACACCTGCCAGGTGCAGGCACCAGCCCAACCGGCCCCTGCGCGGAACAATCCGGGGCCACCTTCTATGGCTCGTTCACTGCGCAATGCCTTGGTTCTGCCCGGGGCAGCAATTCCGGAAATCATTCTTGACCGCCGATATCGTGCTGGCCGGGCACAACCGCAACCCGCACAGCGGATCTAAAGCGCATTGGCCGTGGGCGCCGTCCATGACGGAAGAAGTGCACAATGAGACGCAAAATCACCACGGCATTGATCTCCCTGGCGATGGTCATTCTTGGGACCGTTGCCATCGCTCCACCTGCAAACGCGTCATCCGGTGGCAGTTTTTGTTTCGTGAACGCGGACGGGAGCGCCTATGCAAACCTGCCTGCGTTTGTTCAATTGAGCCCGGACAACTCCACTGGCTGGTTCAATGTCATGGAGATGGCTACCGAGGCGACCGGATGCGGCGCGTTCACCCTGACGGGAAGCTATACCGGTTACTTCGTCCGCGCTGTGGCGTACCACGATTTCCACAACCCCGGCGAGGGAGCCTTGATCTACTGGTCAGGCATTGCCCCGCTCAACGGGATTCCGGGTGATGCGGC
The DNA here is from genome assembly GCF_050156935.1 of Pseudarthrobacter sp. P1. Classification (NCBI taxonomy): domain Bacteria; kingdom Bacillati; phylum Actinomycetota; class Actinomycetes; order Micrococcales; family Micrococcaceae; genus Pseudarthrobacter; species Pseudarthrobacter sp. P1. The sequence continues at coordinate 3,776,957 of NZ_CP189584.1, forward strand.
ACCGCACCTCGGGACCGGCATCGTCACCTGTACCCCGTGGGCGCTGCCCTGCGAGGCATTTTAGCCGGCACCTGCAGTCCAGCCGCAGCCGTCAGGCCCGGGGCGAGGCCCCGCCCAGCCGGGCCGTGACCAGCCGCGCGGCACCGGCGCAGGCCTCGCCCAGCGCCTGCAGCGTTTCGGGGGAGACCCGGAAGCGCGGCGCCGGGATCAGCACGGCGGCTACGACGTCGCCGCGGTGGTCGTAGACGGGGGCGGCGACGCCCACCTCGTCCATGGAGGATTCCCCGTAGTTGGTGGCGTAGCCGCGGCGGGCGGCGTCCTGCAGCCGGATCAGGTAGCCCTCCAGGCTGGTCTCGTCCAGGCCGGGGTAGGTGATCGTGCCGCTGTGCATGAGGGCGCGCACGCGTTCCTCCGGCTCGGTGGCCAGGAACACCTGGACGGAGGCGCTCATGGCGTCGTGGTAGCGGGCGCCCAGCGGGGCGGTGTGCTTGACCTGCTTGGGGCTGGCGATCTGCTCCACGCACATGGATTCGGTGCCGTGCCAGACCATCAGGGCGCTGGTTTCGCCGGTGCGCTCGGTCAGCTGGCGGAGCACGGGGTAGGCCACCTTGCGCTCCTCCAGCTCGGCCAGCAGGGGGCCGGCGACGGCGATCAGCCCCAGGCCCAGTTTGAACCGGCGGGAGTCCACGTCCCGCTCCACCAGCTCCTCCGCCTCCAGCGTGGCCAGGATGCGCGAGACGGTGCTCTTGTGCAGCCCCACCCTTGAGGCAATGTCCGTCACGCCCAGCATCGGTTCGGCAGCGGAAAAGCAGCGCAGCACGGCGATGGCGTTGACAATGACGGAGGTGCCGCGGGCGTCGGTGGTGCTGTCGCTGGACTCGGTTTTGGCTGCAGGGCTCATAGTGCTCACTATATTTCCGTATCGGGGCCCGGTGCGGCGCCACGGGCTCCGTGGCGCCGCACCGGCCGGGGTCAGGCTCCGATGATGTTGTATTCCGGGCCGAACGGGAACTTGGTGATGTTCTCCGCGCCGTCCTCGCCCACCACCAGGATGTCGTGCTCGCGGTAGCCGCCGGCGCCCGGCTGGCCATCGAGCACCGTGATCATCGGCTCCATGGAAACCACCATGCCTGGCTCCAGCACGGTGTCGATGTCCTCGCGCAGCTCCAGCCCGGCCTCGCGGCCGTAGTAGTGGCTCAGGACGCCGAAGGAGTGGCCGTAGCCGAAGGTGCGGTTGGCCAGCAGGCCGTGGCCCACGTAGATCTCGTTCAGCTCGGCGGCGATGTCCTTGCAGACGGCGCCGGGCTTGATCAGTTCCAGGCCGCGCTGGTGGACCTCGACGTTGATGTTCCACAGTTCCAGCGAACGGGCATCTGGTTCGCCGTAGAACAGCGTCCGCTCCAGGGCCGTGTAGTAGCCGCTCGTCATCGGGAAGCAGTTGAGCGAGAGGATGTCGTGCTCCTGGATCTTGCGGGTGGTGGCCCAGTTGTGGGCACCGTCGGTGTTCAGGCCGGACTGGAACCAGACCCAGGTGTCGCGGATCTCGGAGTTGGGGAAAGTGCGCGCAATCTCGTGCACCATGGCCTCGGTGCCGATCAGGGCCACCTCGTACTCGGTGATGCCGGCGGTGATGGCGTTGCGGATGGCCTCGCCGCCGAGGTCGCCGATGCGGGCGCCGTGCTTGATGACGGCGATTTCCTCGGCGGACTTGATCATGCGCTGGCGCATGGCGGCCTGGGCCACATCCACCAGCGTGGCACCCGGGAAGGCGGCCTGGATCTTGTTGCGGTTGTCCGTGGGCAGCGAGTCATCCTCGACGCCGAGACGGCGGGCGTTGATGCCGCGGGTGCGCAGGCTTTCCTGGATGGCAAAGATGTAGTTGTCCCGGCGCCAGTCCGTGTAGACCAGGTTGTCGCCAAAGCTGCGGCGCCACGGCATGCCGGCGTCGATGTTGGCGGTGACGGTGACGGTGTCGTCCTTGGTGACCACCATGGCGTAGGAACGGCCGAAGTAGGTGAACAGGAAGTCGGAGTAGTACTTGATCGAGTGGTAGCTGGTCAGGACGACGGCGTCCAGCTCCTTTGCTGCCATGATCTCCCGGAGGCCGGCCAGGCGGCGCTCAAACTCGGCGTCGGAGAAGGTCAGCTCCACTTTTTCGCCATTGTGGAGGACCTTCAGGCGCTCCAGCTCTGTGACGGAGGTGGCGGTGTCGGGGGTGGTGATGCTCATGGTGTCTCCTTTAGAGGTGATGGTCGTGCGGAAGGGAAAAGCGGTGAAAACGGGGCGGCTAGTGCGCCTTGAGCGGGTCCTTGGACGTTTCCCTGGCGCAGAGCACCGCGATGAGGGAAACGACGGCGGCCGCCATCAGGTACCAGCCGGGGGCCAGCTTGGATCCTGACATGCCGATCAGCAGCGTGGCCACGAAGGGCGCGGTGCCGCCGAAGAGGGCGTTGGAGAGGTTGAAGCTGACGGCAAAGCCGCTGTAGCGGACCCGGGTGGGGAAGAGCTCGGCCAGGAAGCTGGGCAGGGTGCCGTCGTTGAGCGTGAGCATGCCGCCGAGCAGGATCTGGACCAGTACGATCACCAGGAAGTTCCCGGTGTCCAGCAGCATGAACGCCGGAACCGTCAACACGATGAACAGGACGGAGGCGGTGATCAGCACCTTCTTGCGGCCGTACCTGTCCGAGGCCATGCCGGTGAGGAAGATGAAGCCGATGTAGGTCAGCAGGGCGATGGTGGTGGCCGCGAAGGATTCCGTGGCACCGAAGCCCAGCTCCGAGCTGAGGTACGTAGGCATGTAGCTGAGGATCACGTAGAAGCCGACGGCGTTCAGCAGCACCGCGCCCACTGCCAGCAGCAGCGACTTCCAGTGGTTGCGGAACAGCGCGGCCACGGGTGCCTTAATGGCCTTGTCCTCGTCGGTCAGGGCGCGGAAGGCCGGGGTGTCCTCCAGCTTGGTCCGGATGTAGCGGCCAATGAGGCCCATCGGGGCCGCCAGCAGGAACGGCAGGCGCCAGCCCCAGTCCTGCATCTGGTCGGCGGTCAGGGTGATGGAGAGGATGGCCGCCAGCAGCGAGCCCAGCAGCAGGCCCGCTGCGGTGCTGGCGGGCACGACGGCGGCGTAGAGGCCGCGGCGGTTGGCCGGGGCGTACTCCACCAGGAAGGCGGAGGCGCCGGCGTACTCGCCGGCGGCCGAGAAGCCCTGGACCACGCGGACCAGCAGCAGCAGGATCGGGGCCCACATGCCGATGGTGTTGTAGCCGGGGATCAGCGCGATGGCGAAGGTGGCAGCGGACATGATCAGGATCGACAGGGACAGGGCGTTCTTGCGGCCGAGCTTGTCGCCGATCTGGCCCCAGACGAATCCGCCCAGCGGCCGGACGAAGAAGGAGATGGCGAAGACGCCGAAGGTCAGCAGCAGTCCCGACTGCTTGTCGGCCGTGGGGAAGAATGCTCCGGCGATGGTAGCCGCGAGGTATCCGTACACGGCGTAGTCGAACCATTCGACGAAGTTGCCGATGAAGCTTGCCGTGATGACGCGGCGGCGGGTGTCCTTGCCGATGCCGTCGCCGGTGTTGGGGCGCGGTTGGCCGCTCATGGTTGCCTGGTCCCGCGGCGACGCTGCCACGGCGGCGGGAACGCCAACTGAGGGTGTTTCATTTTTCATCAGATCCACCAAGATTGTTTGGGTTGCATCTATCGCAACGCTGTTGCACCAGATTATGTGTGGCGTGGATCACCGTCAAGGCATTAATCCCCTTATTTCGGGAAACTTTGCGAAGCGAACGATTTGGTTGATTGTGATTGCCATCACCTCTTGACCGCCACCCCATCAGGTTCTACAGTTGCATTCACTGCAACCACGTTGCACTGGATGCGACCAATCTGAAGGAAGACCAATGACTGCCACTCTTGATGACTCACTGGCCAGCGTCGACGCCGATGTCGATGCAGCCATCACCAAGGAACTGCTCCGCCAGCAATCGACGCTGGAGATGATCGCGTCGGAAAACTTCGCCCCGGCCGCCGTCATGGAAGCCCAGGGCTCGGTGCTGACCAACAAGTACGCCGAGGGCTACCCCGGCAAGCGCTACTACGGCGGTTGCGAGCACGTGGACGTCATCGAGCAGCTGGCCATCGACCGCGTCAAAGCGCTCTTCGGTGCCGAAGCCGCCAACGTCCAGCCGCACTCCGGCGCCCAGGCCAACGCCGCCGCCATGTTTGCCCTGCTGGAGCCCGGCGACACCATCCTGGGCCTGGCCCTGGCCCACGGCGGCCACCTAACGCACGGCATGCGGATCAACTTCTCCGGCAAGCTCTACAACGTGGTGCCGTACCACGTCAGCGAGACGGACATGCTGGTGGACATGGCCGAGGTGGAGGCGCTGGCGCTCGAACACCGGCCCAAGCTGATTGTGGCTGGCTGGTCCGCCTACTCCCGCCAGCTCGACTTCGCCGAGTTCCGCCGGATCGCGGACCTGGTGGGTGCCTACCTGATGGTGGACATGGCCCACTTTGCCGGCCTGGTGGCCGCGGGCCTGCACCCGAACCCTGTGCCGTACGCCGACGTCGTCACCACCACGACGCACAAGACGCTGGGCGGCCCGCGCGGCGGCGTCATCCTGAGCAAGGAATCGCTGGCCCGCAAGATCAACAGCGCCGTCTTCCCCGGCCAGCAGGGCGGTCCGCTGGAGCATGTGATCGCCGCCAAGGCCGTGGCCTTCAAGATTGCCGCCTCGCCCGAGTTCAGGGAACGCCAGGAGCGCACCCTCGAAGGCGCCAAGATCCTGGCCGAGCGGTTGCTGGCCGACGACGTCAACGCCGCCGGCATCTCCGTGGTCAACGGTGGCACGGATGTGCACCTGGTGCTCGTTGACCTGCGGCACTCCGAACTGGACGGCCAGCAGGGCGAGGACCGGCTGCACCGGATCGGCATCACCGTCAACCGCAACGCCGTGCCCTTTGACCCGCGTCCGCCGATGGTCTCCTCCGGACTGCGCATCGGCACCCCGGCCCTGGCCACCCGCGGCTTTGGCCGCGCCGAATTCACCGAGGTGGCCGACATCATCGCCACCGCGCTGAAGGAAGAGCTCAGCGAGGAGCTGGCCGTGCTGCTGCGCGACCGCGTCAGCGTGCTGGCCGGGAAGTTCCCGCTCTACCCCCACCTGTCCGCCATCACCGGCAACGAAATCCTGATCGGAGCCCAGCAGTGAGCACCCAGCAGCTTCCCGAACACCCCGACTTCCTCTGGCGGAACCCGGAGCCCAAGTCCTCCTACGACGCCGTGATTGTCGGCGGCGGCGGGCACGGCCTGGCCACCGCCTACTTCCTGGCCAAGAACCATGGCATGACCAACATCGCGGTGCTGGAAAAGGGTTGGCTGGCCGGGGGCAACATGGCCCGCAACACCACCATCATCCGCTCCAACTACCTTTGGGACGAGAGCGCGGCCATCTACGAGCACGCGCTCAAGCTCTGGGAGATCCTGCCCGAGGAACTGGAATACGACTTCCTGTTCAGCCAGCGCGGCGTGATGAACCTGGCCCACACCCTGGGCGACGTGCGTGAAAGCGTCCGCCGGGTGGGCGCCAACAAGCTCAACGGCGTCGACGCCGAATGGCTGGACCCGGCGCAGGTCAAGGAACTGTGCCCCATCCTGAACATCAGCGACAACATCCGCTACCCGGTGATGGGCGCCACGTACCAGCCGCGCGCCGGCATCGCCAAGCACGACCACGTGGCCTGGGCGTTCGCCCGCAAATGCGACGAGCTGGGCGTGGACATCATCCAGAACTGCGAGGTCACCGGCTTCATCAAGGACGGAAACCGCGTCACGGGCGTCAAGACCAACCGCGGCACCATCAACACCGAAAAGGTGGGCCTGTGCGCCGCCGGGCACAGCTCGGTGCTGGCCGAGATGGCCGGCTTCCGCCTCCCGATCCAGTCCCACCCGCTGCAGGCGCTGGTCTCGGAACTGCACGAGCCGGTCCACCCCACGGTGGTCATGTCCAACCACGTCCACGTCTACGTCTCCCAGGCCCACAAGGGCGAGCTGGTGATGGGCGCCGGCGTCGACTCCTACAACGGCTACGGCCAGCGCGGCTCCTTCCACGTGATCGAGGAGCAGATGGCGGCCGCCGTCGAGCTCTTCCCGATCTTTGCCCGGGCCCATGTGCTGCGCACCTGGGGCGGCATCGTGGACACCACCATGGACGCCTCCCCGATCGTGGGCACCACGCCGGTGGAGAACATGTTCGTGAACTGTGGCTGGGGCACCGGCGGCTTCAAGGGCACCCCCGCCGCCGGGCTCACCTTTGCGCACACCATCGCCACCGGCACACCGCACGAGCTGAACAAGCCGTTCTCGCTGGAACGCTTCGAGACCGGCGCCCTGATCGACGAGCACGGCGCCGCCGCCGTCGCGCACTAGAAGGAGGAAGACAATGCTGTTGATCGAATGCCCCAATTGCGGGCCGCGCGACGAAACCGAGTTCCACTACGGCGGACAGGCGCACATCGCCTACCCCGAACACCCGGAGGAGCTCGACGACCGGGCTTGGGCCGAGTACCTGTTTTACCGCGACAACACCAAGGGAACCTTTGCCGAGCGTTGGGTGCACAGCACCGGCTGCCGGCAGTGGTTCAACATGCTCCGGGACACCGTGAGCTACGAGATCCACGCCATCTACAAGATGGGGGAGCGCCCCGCGGGCCAGCTCTCCGCAGGGAAAACCACCAACACCACCGATCAGGAAGGAGCGCAGCGATGACCTCCCAGGACAACCAGACGCCGGGCCGCCTCCCCGCCGGCGGACGGATCGACCGCAGCATCAGCTGGCGGTTCACCGTCGACGGCGCCGAGTACACCGGACACCCGGGGGACACCATCGCCTCCGCACTGCTGGCCAACGGCCGCATCGAGGTGGGCAACTCGCTCTACGAGGACCGCCCCCGCGGCATTATCTCCGCCGGCGTGGAGGAGTCCAACGCGCTGGTCAAGATCGCCAGCCGTTTCCCGGGCCACGCCGCCGAATCCATGCTGCCGGCCACGGCCGTGGCCCTGGTGGAAGGGCTCAACGTCGAGTTCCTCTCCGGCCTGGGCAAGCTGGACCCCACCGAGGACAAGGCGGTGTACGACAAGAAGTACGTGCACACCGATGTCCTGGTGGTGGGCGGCGGCCCCGCCGGCCTGGCTGCGGCCCGCGAGGCCGTGCGCACCGGCGCCCGGGTCATCCTTCTCGACGACCAGCCCGAGCTGGGCGGCTCGCTGCTCTCCGGCAGCGGCGACGTGGTGGAGGGCGTGCCGGCCCTGGACTGGCTGGCCGACGTCGAGGCGGAGCTGGTCTCCGCGGCCGAGGGCACCGTGCTCAACCGCACCACCGCCTTCGGCTCCTACGACGCCAATTACTTCATCGCCGTCGAGAACCGCACCGACCACCTGTCCAGCCCGGCCGCCGACGGCGTGTCCCGGCAGCGCATCTGGCACATCCGCGCCCGCCAGGTGGTCCTGGCCACCGGCGCCCACGAGCGCCCGATCGTGTTCGAGAACAACGACCGCCCGGGCATCATGCTCGCCTCGGCCGCCCGCACCTACCTCAACCGCTACGGCGTCGCCGCCGGCTCCAAGGTGGTCATCGCCACCACCAACGACAGCGCCTACGCATTGGCCGCGGACCTGCTGGCCGCCGGCGTCGAGGTGGCCGCCGTCGTGGACTCCCGCCCGGAACTCTCCCCACTGGCCGCGGCCCTGGGCGAAGACGTCCGCGTTCTCACCGCCAGCGCCGTCGTCAACACCTCGGGGGACACCCGGCTGGACGGCGTGACGGTCAGCGGCCTGGATGCCGAGGGCCAGCTCACCGGCGAGGCCGAGGAGATCGCCGCCGATCTGCTGGCCGTCTCCGGCGGCTGGAGCCCGGTGGTCCACCTGCACTCCCAGCGCCAGGGCAAGCTGCGCTGGGACGAGGAGCTGGCGGGCTTCGTGCCCAGCAGCGTGGTCAAGGACCAGGCCGTCATCGGCGCGGCCCGCGGCAGCTACGCGCTCGCCGACGCCGTGGCCGAGGGCATTTCCGCCGGCTCAACCGCCGCCGTGGATGCCGGGTTCGCCACCGCCGCGGCAGTTGCCGCCGCAACGGCCGCCGCAGCCCGCCCGGCCACCGGTGCCAGGGCCTTGGCCCCGACCCGGCCGCTGTGGCTGGTCCCCGGCCAGCAGGGCACCCCGGCCGATTGGCACGAGCACTACGTGGACTTCCAGCGCGACCAGAGCGTGGCCGATGTGATCCGCTCCACCGGGGCCGGCATGCGCTCGGTGGAGCACATCAAGCGCTACACCTCCATCAGCACCGCCAACGACCAGGGCAAGACCTCCGGGGTGAACGCCATCGGCGTGATCGCCGCGGCGCTGAAGTTCTCCGCGGGCGGATCCGCCGGGGGCGAGACTGGAGACGGGCGCGGGATCGGCGAGATTGGCACCACCACCTACCGTGCGCCCTTCACCCCGGTGGCCTTCGCGGCCCTGGCGGGCCGGGAGCGCGGGGACCTCTTCGACCCGGCGCGCCGGACCTCCATCCACCCCTGGCACGTGGCCCAGGGTGCGCTCTTCGAGGACGTCGGCCAGTGGAAGCGGCCCTGGTACTACCCGGCGCCGGGGGAGGACATGGACGCCGCGGTGCTGCGCGAATGCGCCGCCGTGCGCGAGTCCGTGGGCTTCATGGACGCCACCACGCTGGGCAAGATCGAAATCCGCGGCAAGGATGCCGGGGAGTTCCTGAACCGGATCTACACCAACGCCTTCAAGAAGCTGGCCCCCGGCTCCGCCCGGTACGGCGTCATGTGCACCCCGGACGGGATGATCTTCGACGACGGCGTGACCCTGCGCCTGGACGACGAGCGCTACTTCATGACCACCACCACCGGCGGCGCCGCCAAGGTGCTGGACTGGCTGGAGGAATGGCTGCAGACCGAATGGCCCGAGCTGGATGTGCACTGCACCTCGGTGACGGAGCAGTGGACCACCATCGCCGTCGTCGGGCCCAAGTCCCGCGCGGTGCTGGCCAAGCTGGCCCCGGAACTGGACCTCGGCAACGACGCCTTCCCGTTCATGGCCTTCCGCGAGACGGTGCTGGGCTCCGGCGTGGCGGCCCGCGTCTGCCGGATTTCCTTCTCCGGCGAGCTGGCCTACGAAATCAACGTGCCGGCCTGGTATGGCCTCACCCTCTGGGAGTCCGTGGCGGCCGCGGGGGCCGAATTCAACATCACCCCGTACGGCACCGAAACCATGCACGTGCTCCGTGCCGAGAAGGGCTACCCGATCGTTGGGCAGGACACCGACGGGACCGTCACCCCGGCGGATGCCGGCATGGACTGGGTGGTGTCCAAGGTCAAGGACTTCATCGGCAAGCGCTCCTACCAGCGTGCCGATGCGGCCCGCACGGACCGCAAGCACCTGGTCAGCGTGCTCCCGGTGGACGGATCCATCCGCCTTCCGGAGGGCACCCAGCTGGTGGAGAAGGGGGTAGCCGTCAACTCCGCCTACGGGCCCGTCCCGATGCAGGGCTTCGTCACCTCGAGCTACCACAGCGCCGCGCTGGGCCGGTCCTTTGGCCTGGCCCTGATCAAGAACGGCCGCAACCGGATCGGTGAGGAAATGGTGGCCGCGGTGGGGGACGAGCTGGTCCCCGTAGTTGTTGGAGAAACTGTACTTTTTGATGCCGAAGGGAAGCGCCGTGATGGGTGAAGCAATGACTGCACAAGAGGCAACCGCAGGAGTCCGTGCGCTGCGCCGCAGCCCGGCCGCCCACCTGTGGGAGGACTTTGCCCGCGGAACCGTGGCCGGCGGCCACGGGGTGTCGCTGAAGGAGGTGCCCTTCCTGACCATGGTGGGCGTCCGGGTCGACCCGGCCTCCGCGGCCGGGGCGCGGATCGCCGCCGCCACCGGCGGGCTGCCGACCGCCTGCGGCGCCGTGGTGTCCGGCCCCGCGGGGCTGGCCACCCTGTGGCTGGGCCCGGCGGAGTTCCTGGTGGCGGCACCGGAGCAGGCCCACGACGGCGTGCTCTCGGCCCTGCTGGATGCGCTCGCCGACGGCGCCGGCCAGGTGGTGGACCTCTCCGCCAACCGGACCACGTTCGAACTCGCCGGACCCAGCGCCCGTGCCGTGTTGGAGAAGAGCTGCGCGCTGGACCTGCACCCGCGCTCCTTCGCCGCCGGCACGGCGCTGGCCACCGAGATCGGCCACATCCCCACCATGCTCTGGAAGGTGGACGAGGCCACCTTCCGGATCTTCCCGCGGGCCTCCTTCGCCGACTTCCTGGGCCGCTGGCTGCTGGACGGCATGCGCGAGTTTGCCTCCACCGAGGACCAGTAATGGCGCTGAGCGTGCTGGACCTGTTCTCCGTCGGCATCGGGCCCTCCTCCTCCCATACGGTGGGCCCGATGCGGGCGGCGAAGCGGTTCGCCGAGGGCCTGGCCGGCTCCGGCGACCTCGCGGCCACGGTGCGCGTCCAGGCGGAGCTCTTCGGCTCCCTGGGCGCCACCGGCCGCGGCCACGGCTCGGACAAGGCCGTGGTGCTGGGGCTGCAGGGACAGGACCCGGAAACAGTGGACACCCACACGGCGGACGACCAGGTGGCGGCGGCCGCGCTCGATGCGCGGCTGCTGCTGGCGGGGGAGCGCGCCATCGACTTCAACTTCGACGAGGACGTGCTGCTGCACCGGCGCAAGTCCTTGCCGGCGCACCCCAACGGCATGACGTTCCGTGCCCTGGACCACGCCGGCACGGTGCTGCGCGAGCGCAGCTACTACTCGGTGGGCGGCGGCTTTGTCGTGGACGAGCAGGCCGCCGGGGCCGACAAGGTGATTCTGGACGAGACGGTGCTGCCGTACCCGTTCACGACGGCGAACGAGCTGCTGGCCATCTGCGCCGCGGAGCAGCTCTCCATCTCCGCGGTCATGATGGCCAACGAGATGGTCTGGCACACGGAGGCCGAGCTGCGCGCCAAGCTGCTGGGCATCTGGGCCGTGATGCAGGAGTGCGTGGCCAACGGCTGCGCCGCCGAGGGCATCCTGCCCGGCGGGCTGAACGTGGTCCGCCGCGCGCCGGCGCTCTTTGCCACGCTCGGCGGGCCCGAGGACGCCTCCGATCCGCTGCGCGCCATGGAATGGGTGAACCTGTTTGCCCTGGCGGTCAACGAGGAAAACGCCGCGGGCGGCCGGATCGTCACGGCCCCGACCAACGGCGCCGCCGGCATCATTCCGGCGGTGCTGCACTTCTACCAAAAGTTCGTGCCGGGGGCCAACGACGACGGCGTCGTGCGCTTCCTGCTCACGGCGGCCGCCGTCGGGATCCTGTTCAAGATCAACGCCTCGATCTCCGGTGCCGAGGTGGGCTGCCAGGGCGAGGTGGGCTCGGCCTGTTCGATGGCCGCCGCCGGGCTCTGCGAGCTCCTCGGCGGCACACCGGCCCAGGTGGAGAACGCCGCCGAGGTGGGCATTGAACACAATCTGGGCCTGACCTGCGATCCCGTGGGCGGGCTGGTGCAGATTCCCTGCATCGAACGCAACGCCATTGCCAGCGTCAAGGCGATCAACGCCGCCCGGCTGGCGCTGCATGGGGACGGAAGCCACAAGGTTTCCCTCGACAAGGCCATCAAAACGATGCGCGAGACAGGAGCGGACATGAAGACCAAGTACAAGGAAACCTCCCGCGGAGGCCTGGCCGTGAATGTGATCGAGTGCTGAGCCATGACACTGACCACACACCAACAGTCATCCCCGTCCCAGCCGCAGACCACTGTTGAGCATGTCCTGACCCTGGACTGCGCGGAAACCCCGGGCATCGTCCACGCCGTCTCCGGCTTCCTGCTGGAGCACGGCTGCGACATCATCGACAACAAGCAATTCGGCGACCGGGCCCACCTGCCCCACGGACCGGAGGCCGCCGACGACGCCGGGCACTTCTTCATGCGCGTCCACTTCGCCTCCACCGGGGACGGTTCGACGGTGGAGACGCTGCGGGCGGAATTCGCGCCGCTGGCGCAGGAGTACGGCATGACCTGGCAGCTGGAGCGCCACGGGGCCCGGCGGCGGGTGCTGATCATGGTCTCCAAGTTTGAGCACTGCCTCAATGACCTGCTCTTCCGCGCCCGGGTGGGGGAGCTGCCGGTGGAGGTGGTCGCCGTCGTCTCCAACCACCGCGACCACCAGAGCCTGGTGGAGTGGCACGGCATCCCGTTCTTCCATGTACCGGTCACTGCCGGCACCAAGCCCGCGGCGGAGGCCCGGCTGCTGGAGCTCATCGAGGACTACGACGTCGAGCTGGTGGTCCTGGCGCGCTACATGCAGGTGCTCAGCGATTCCCTCACGCGCAAGCTGGACGGACGGGCGATCAACATCCACCACTCGTTCCTGCCCAGCTTCAAGGGGGCCAAGCCCTACCACCAGGCCTACGCCCGTGGGGTCAAGACCGTCGGTGCCACGGCGCACTACGTCAACGCGGAACTTGACGAAGGGCCCATCATTGCCCAGCAGGTGGTGGAGGTGGACCACACCTTTGGCCCCGACGACCTGGTGGCCGCCGGCCGCGACACCGAGTGCAAGGCGCTCAGCAATGCCGTGCGCTGGCATTGCGAGGGCCGGGTGATCCTGCAGGGGAACAGGACTATCGTCCTGCGTTGAACTCGAGTTGGGCGGCGATCCGCACGGCGACCGCCAGGCCGGCCAGCCTGCCGGTGCCGCGTGGATCGCCGCCGGTCAGCGTGAAGATCCGCGCCAGCCTGTTGTGCAGTGACTGCCGCTCCAGGTGCAGCTCCCGCGCGGTCTCGGCGGTGTTGCAGCCACAGCGCAGCCACATGCCCAAGGTCTCCACCAGCTTTGATCCGCGCGCGGCGTCATGGTCGATGAGCTCGCCAATCAGCTCCGTGACAAACTCGCGCCCGAGCTCCGGCTCCGCCACCCGGGCGGCCAGCCGCTCCACGGCCAGCGCCTCGGCGTCGACCACCATGCCGCGCTCGAGTGTGGCCGGGAGCACCGACAGGCTCATCCGCGCCTCGCGCAGCGACCGGGGAGCCTGCACCACCGAATAGGCCGCCGGCCCCACGGCAAACGCCAGCGCCAGCTCCGCCGGCCCGGCGGACAGGTCCGCCATGACGGCCGCCCGCGAGGCGCGGACCGCCGTGGGGTCCAGGGCCACCACGGCCACCACCTCCCGCTGGTCCGCGTGCAGCACCACCCGTGCCGCGCGGGAGGCCAGCAGCTTCTCCACCGCCCCCGGCCGGCCGCCGGCGCCCAGCTGCTGGCCGACCACCACGCACAGCGGCGCGTCCGGGTCCAGTCCGGCCGCACCGGCCAGCTGCACCAGCCGGGTGCCGGATTCCCCGGTCAGGACCGCGCGGATGAGCTCGGCCCCGCCCACCTCCCGCAGCGTGGGCGCCTGGTATTTCAGCAGGGCCAGCGAGAGCACATCGATGCCGCGCCCGCCCACGACGGCGGCGAGGTCGCTGTCGGTGCCGTCGTCCACCGCCAACCTGAGCACCGCACCCACCACCCCGCGCACCGGAACATCGAATTCCAGCGGCGCCGGGTGGGTGGCTCTCGCCGTGGGCAGGCTGTCGCCGTCGGCCTCGCCGCCCGCCGCGGCCATCACCGCGCCGGAACCGTCCACGAGGGCAACCTCCGCGGGCAGCTCCCGGGCCAGGATGGCCACCAGTTCGGCCAGCGACCCGCCGTTGGCGAACTCCAGGGCCAGCGCATGCGAAATGGCGTCCGAGCGCTGCAGCCGCGCCACCGACTCGCTGACCAGGGTGGAGTTGATGGCCTCGGCGACGGCGACAAAGGGAACCACCCGGCGCAGCTCGATCAGGGCCAGCGCACACTCCCGCGCGGCCTCGATGGCCTCGGGCGGCATCACGGCCAGCGACCCGCCGGTTTCCACGGCCAGGGCGGCAATGCCGCGCTCGGCCAGGGATTCGATGTAGTGCCGCCGCTCGGCCGCGGAGGCGGTGGCCAGGGCCTCGCCGCCGGTGAGCAGCAGTTCCCCGCCGCGCAGCAGCGGGGCGATGTTGAGCACCTCGGAGGAGTGCACCCAGCGGACGGCCACCTCCGCCATCGCCTCGGTCTCCGCATGGAGCAGGGGGTCCCCGGCCGCCATGGTGGGGTGGGCCAGAACCTCACGCAAGGTCAATGCCATGACAATGTGCCTACTTTTCTCCCGATTTGATTGACACATCGTATCTTGTTGAATGTGATGAGGGCTACATACTCTTGAGGGGTTCCCTCAATCCCGGAGGTTTTCCATGAGAAACAACCACGCCGCGGCATCCCCCACCGCAGCCCCCCACGCAGGAGCGCCGACCCCGACAACGCAGTCGGCCAGCGATGTTGAACAGAACCTTCAAGCCATTCCAGAATCGTCCCGGACGCGCAGTGTGTCGGGCCAGTTCTGGATCTGGGCCGGCGCCAACCTTGCTCCAATCAACTGGGTTCTGGGGGCCCTGGGTGTGCAGCTGGGGCTTGGATTTGCCGACACCGTCATCGTCCTGGTGGTCGGCAACCTGATCGGCATGGCCCTCTTTGGCCTCTTCGTGCTGTTGGGGCAGCGCACCGGGGCCACCGGCATGGTGCTGGCGCGGGCCGTCTTTGGCCGCCGCGGCAACTACCTGCCCAGCGCCATCCAGGCCGTCTTGGGCATCGGCTGGTGCGCCGTGAACACTTGGATCATCCTGGACCTGGTGATGGCCCTGCTGGGCAAGCTGGGCATGGTGGATCCTGACGCGGACAATGTGGGCCCCAAGGTCCTGGTGGCCGGCCTGATCATGGCCGCCCAAGTGACCATCGCCTGGTTTGGCTACAAGGCCATTGCCGCCTTCGAGCGCTGGACCGTCCCGCCGACCATCGTCGTCCTGGTGGCCATGTCCGCCGTCGCCTGGTTCGGCATGAACATCGACTGGAGCTACGCTGGCCCTCCCGGGGCCGTGCTTGAGGGCGGCGCCCGGATCGCGGCGATGACCACCGTCATGACTGTGATCGGCATCGGCTGGGGCATCACCTGGTTCACCTACGCCGCCGACTACTCGCGCTTCGTCAGCCGTTCGGTGCCGCGCCGCAAGGTCTACCTGGCCTCCGTCTTCGGCCAGTTCCTGCCCGTCGTCTGGCTGGGCATCCTCGGTGCCAGCCTGGCCACCAAGAGCGGCACGGCCGATCCCGGCCACCTGATCGTGGACAACTTCGGTGTCCTCGCCGTCCCGGTGCTCTTCCTGGTCCTGCACGGACCGATTGCCACCAACATCTTGAACATCTACACCTTCTCCGTGGCGGCCCAGGCCCTGGACATCAAGGCCAAGCGCCGGTCCCTGAACCTGTTCGTGGGCTTCCTGGCCCTGGCCGGAGTGGTCTTTTTCATCCTGCAGGAGGACTTCGCCTCCGCACTGAGCACCTGGCTGGGCGGCCTGGTGGCCTGGGTGGCCGCCTGGGGCGGCATCATGCTGGTGCACTACTTCTGGGTGGACAAGCGCATGCCCGTCGCCGTCGACCGGCTCTTTGACGGCGTGGACACCCGCCGGCTGCCGGCCTTCAACTGGGCCGGGCTGACCGCCCTGCTGACGGGCATCTTCGCCACCTGGCTGTTCATGTTCGGCGTGCTGCCGATCATGCAGGGCCCCATCGCCACCGCCATGGGCGGGGTGGACCTGTCCTGGCTGGCCGGTGGGCTGGTGGCCGCCGCCGTTTACGCCGTTCTGGGTCCGCGGGTCCATGCCCGGTACGCCACGGAGGCCGTGCAGGGTGTGCCGGCGGTTGAACCGCAGGCACCTGCGGCACCCGCAGCGCCGTCGGACCCCACACCGGCACCCGCGCAGCGCAGCCTGGTCAACGACTAGCCCGCCACCACCACCGATCCTTTACTGGAGAGCCATGACGCCTAACGCATTCCCCGACGCAGTCCACCCCATCACCTGGCCGGAGGGCCATCGGGCCGCAGCCTCGTTCACCTTTGATGTCGATGCCGAGTCCTGCATCCTGGCCCACGACCCCTCATCTACCAAGCGGATGTCGCTGATGAGCCACCAGTCCTACGGCCCGCGCGTCGCCATCCCGCGGCTGCTGCAGATCCTGGACCGGCAGGGCATCAAGGGCACGTTCTTCATCCCCGGCTTCACGGCCGAATCCTACCCGGACACGGTGCGCCGGATTGTCGACGGCGGGCACGAGGTGGCGCACCACGGCTACCTGCACGAGCAGATGCAGGGCATCGATGCGGCCACCGAGGCACGCTACCTGGACCGCGGCCTGGACGCCTTGGAGCGGGTGGCGGGCATCCGGCCGGTGGGCTTCCGCGCCCCCTGGTGGGAGTTGAACTGGCACACGCCCAAGCTGCTGGCGGACCGGGGCTTCCTCTACGATTCCTCCCTGCTCGACGGCGATGCGCCCTACCGGCTCTCCGTCGCCGAGGGGGATGCCCGGGACATCGTGGAGATCCCCGTCGACTGGACGTTGGACGATTGGGAGCAGTATGCGTTCTACCCCGGCGTGACGGGCAGCGGCGTGATTGAGAGTCCCGCCAAGGTGCAGGAGATGTGGACGCTGGAGGCCGAGGCCCACCACGCCCAGGGCAGCTGTTTTGTGCTGACCAATCATCCCTTCATCTCCGGCCGGCCGTCCAAGGCCGTGGCCCTGGAGCGGCTGATCGAGCGGGTCCGCGGCATGGAGGGCATGTGGGTCGCCACGCTGGCCGAGATTGCCCGGCACACGGCGGAGACTGTCGCCGAGGTGCACCAGATGGGCCGGGTGGAGATTGCCGGCTTCCCGGACGCCGGCGTGAGCATGCGCCCGGCCCGGGTGCACAGCGCCGCCGCCACGTTCGCCGCCAGCCGGCGCTGAGCTGCGGGGACACGGCCATGCCCGTCATCGTCGGATATCTGCCCACCCCGGAGGGTGCCGCCGCCCTGGAGCGCGGCATCCACGAGGCGAGCCTGCGCGGCGAACGGCTGATAGTGGTCAACGCCTCGCGCGGGGACGCCCTGGCCGGCGACGCCTCGATCGCCGCCGGGGCGGCCCTGGCGGGGGCGGCGCGGCTGCTGGCGGATTCCGGCGTCGAGCACGAGATCCGCCAGCCGCAGCGGGGCCGTTCACCGGCCGAGGAGCTGGTGCGCACCGCCGAGGAGGACGAAGCCTCGATGATCGTGATCGGCCTGCGCCGGCGCTCCCCGGTGGGGAAGATCCTCTGGGGCAGCACGGCCCAGGAGGTCCTGCTGGAGGCGGACGGCCCGGTGGTGGCGGTGAAGCCCGCCCGGCGCTGACCGGGCATCGTGGGAACCGGCGGCGGCTGCCGGACCTGTGGGTCCGGCAGCCGCCATCGTCGGTTCCTCTATTGCACCGGCGACGCCCGTCCCCGTCCAGGATGGGCAACCGGCGCCGTCGCAGGCGGGAACGGACGTCCCGGATGCCCGCTAGCCCACCACTGAGCCGAAGGCCAGGCCCAGCACGTAGGTGGCGGTGGCGGCGCCGAAGCCGATGGCCAGCTGGCGCAGGCCGCGCCACAGCGGCGAGGCACCGGAGAGGAGCCCGACGACGGCGCCGGTGCCCAGCAGGGCCAGGCCCACCAGCGCGGCGGCCAGCACCAGGGCGCCGAGGCCCGTCATGCCGAAGATGAACGGAATGATGGGGATGATGGCGCCGGAGGCAAAGAAGCAGAAGCTGGCGGCGGCCGCACCCCACGCGGTGCCCAGGGTCTCGTGCCCGTTGGCCTCCTGGAACTCCTCCGGCTGCAGCGACAGGCTGGGGTCGCAATCGCAGGTGAACTGGCCCATCCGCTCGGCGGCGCGGTGCTCGGCCGCCTCCCGGGACATGCCGCGGGCCAGATAGACCAGGATGAGCTCGTTGTGTTCGAGGTCCAGCCGGGGAGCTGCGGTCAGCGTGACCTGGGTCGGCATGGAGGCGTCCAGAAGTTCGCGCTGCGAGCGGACCGAAACAAACTCCCCTGCCCCCATGGAGAGGGCGCCGGCCAGCAGGCCCGCGACGCCGCTGAAGAGCACCACCTTGGAATCGACGCCGGTGGCCGCCATGCCCATGACCAGGGACAGGTTGGAGACCAGTCCGTCATTGGCGCCAAAGACGGCGGCGCGGAAGCTGCCCGAGAGTCTGTTGCGGCCCCGAGTGGCCAGGCCGCGGACCACCTCCTCATGGATCGCCTCGTCGGCGGCCATGGCATCGGTGGCGTCGGCGTCGGTGGCGTAGGGGGAGCGGGACTCGGCGCGCTGGGCCAGGGCCAGCACAAAGACCGAGCCAAAGCGGCGCGCCAGCAGGCCCACCAGGCGGTTGCGGAACGAGGGGTGCGCAGCAGTGTCGGCATGCTCGCCCAGCAGGTTCAGCCAATGCTGTTCATGGCGGCCCTCGGCCTCGGCCAGGGCCAGCAGGATCTGCTGCTCCTCGCCGTCTCGCCGCTTGGCGAGGTCGCGGTAGACGGCGGCCTCGGCCCGCTCGTCCGCCAGATATTGGCGCCAACGCTTGATGTCGGCGGGCGTAGGGGTGCGTTCCAGCACGGTGGATCTCCTCTGGTCAGCCATCACTGTAGCCCGTTGGCGGGTTGAATACTGGACGGTAAACCTGTCCGCTGGATTTCGGCCCGGCGAAATTCCCGCTCCGTTGGTTGGGCTTGTCCCCGGTGGTTGGGCCTGCCGAAACCGGGGTCTTGACAGCGCCCGCACGGAGGATCATATTTAACACAGCGGTTAATTAACAGATTGGTGAAATACGTACATGGCCACCGACCAGCTCAGCCTGATCTTCGCCGCACTGGCGGACCCCACCCGGCGGGCCATCCTGGCCCGGCTGAGCGAGGGGGAGGCCACGGTCGGTGAGCTGGCCGAACCATTCGAGATTTCACTGCCCGCCATCTCCCGGCACCTGAAGGTGCTCGAGGGGGCCGGACTGATCACCCGAAGCAAAAGCGCCCAGTGGCGCACCAGCAGGCTCTCGGCCGAGCCGCTGCGGGAAGTGGCCGCCTATATGGAGAAATACCGTCGGTTCTGGGACAGCAGCCTGGACCGGCTGGATGAACACGTCAAGCGAATCCAAAGGGAGCGATTGAAATGAGCACCGCAGAAAACACCGTTGACACACTGGCCCGCGAGGGCGAATCCATGGTGGTGGACGGCACCACGCTGACCATCGTGCGGTTCTTTGACGCACCGCGCGAGGTGTTGTTCGAGGCCTGGACGGATCCGGACCAGCTGGCGCAGTGGTGGGGCCCGGAGCATCTGCACACCCCGCGCGACAGCGTGGCGATCGAGGCCGTCGTCGGCGGCTTCTGGAAGGCCAGCATGGTGATGGACGACGGCAGCGGCGAGTTCCCGGCGGTGGCCCGCTTCACCGCGGTGGAGCCGCCGTCGCGCCTGGAACTGCATGAGCCGGCCTCGGAAATGTTCCCGTTCGAGATCACCATGAAGATCACCTTCGAGGACGTGGACGGCCGGACCCGGATGACCATCGTGCAGCACTTCGCGACGGAGTCCTTCGACTTCGACGATTCGGTCAAGGGCTGGGGCACGTCCTTGGAGAAGCTGCGCCGCCTGGCTTCATAGCCCAACTAGGGCGCATTTATCGTCGAAAACAGCGCGTTTTTCGACGATAAGTGCGCCCTAGTTGGGCGTACGGGCGGGGTGGAGGCGGAAATGCAGCTCGACGCCGGAGCGCCGGCCCGTGGCGGCGACGGCGACGGCGAGGGTTGCGGACGCAGCGTGCCAGCGGGGCGGGGCGACGGCGCGGTCCAGGGCGGCGCCCAGGGCGGCGGGGTCGGTGCACCACCAGCGGCACCAGGAGCGGCCCAGCCGGAATTCGACGGTGCCCAACAAGGCGTCGACCGCGGGCAGGGTCCGGACGCCCGCGGGCGCGGAGGCGGCGGACGGGGCGGCAAGGGAGGGGATGGTGCGGGCCATGGCGGACAGCCTTCGGTCGGTGCTCTTGACCGCGCCGGTGTGTCTTGGGCCGGGCGCGGACCGCTTCCTCATCCGAACCACCCGCGAACATGGGGTTGGTGTGCGGCCAGTCGGAGCTTGGCACCGCATCTCTTGAAGCTGGAACCAGCCTAAACCCAAGCCAACTACAACGGCGGCCGGGCTGCGCCATATGACGCAACCCGACCGCCGTCGGCGATGTAGTGCAGGTGTAGTGCGGTGGAGCCTAGTTGGCTGACGATGCGGCGCCCTCGGGCACCTCGTCCAGCTTGGCGCCGGCCACGCGGGCATCCCAGGCCGTGCGGATGGCTGCGGGGGTGGGCTTGGTGGACAGCGAGACCACGATGTAGACCACCAGGGAGGCGGCCAGACCGTAGTAGATGGGCTCGTTGGCGTAGACGCCGTCGGCGCTCGGGATGGCCCCCGTGGAGTAGAGGATCAGCAGGGTCAGGGTCAGAACACAGCCGACAGCCATGGACCAGGCCGCGCCGATGCCGGTGCCGCGCTTCCAGACCAAGCCACCGAGGATGGCGACCAGCAGACCGCCCACCAGGATGTCGTAGGCAATGGTCAAGGCGACGACGACGTCCTGGGTGATCATGGCGATCAGCACCGCGACCACGCCCAGGCCCAGCACCCAGTAGCGGTTGGCCTTGACGTCGTGCTCGGGGTTGTCGGTGTCGGAGGTGTCGATGGTCTTGCCGAACCAGCTGGCCACAAACGGGACGACGTCGGCGCGGGCCACGGTGGCGGCGGCGATCAGGGCGCCGGAAGCAGTGGACATCATCGCAGCCACGGCAGCGGCCATGACGATGCCGCCGATGCCGATCGGCAGGATGTGCGTGGCAACCTCGGCATAGACAACGTCCTTGCCCAGGGTGGCCACGTCAATGTCGGGCAGGGCCACGCGGGCGGCCAGGCCAATCAGCGCGCCGGCCACACCGTAGAGGATGCAGTAGATGCCGGCGGTGGAGCCGCCCCAGCGGGCCACCGTGGGGTTCTTGGCGGTGAAGACGCGCTGCCAGATGTCCTGGCCGATCAGCAGGCCCAGGGTGTAGACCACGAAATACGTGATGATGGTCTGGATGCCGATGCCGTCGAGCTGGAAGAACGAGGCGTCGACGCGGGCGCGGATGCCGTCCAGGCCGCCGGCCGCATTGAGGGCGAACGGCAGCATCAGGAAGAAGACGCCGACGGTCTTGATGACGAACTGGACCTGGTCGGCCAGGGTGATGGACCACATGCCGCCGATGGTGGAGTAGACCAGCACGATGGCGCCGCCGACGGCGATGGCCAGCCAGCGCTCCCAGCCGAACAGCACGACGAAGATGGTGGCGTAGGCGCCGGTGGAGGTGGCGCACAGCATCAGCGTGTAGGCCAGCATGACGATGCCGGAGGTCTTGGTGGCCTCCTGGCCGTAGCGCAGGCTCAGCATCTGGGAGACCGTGTAGATCTTCAGCTTCTGGATGGTGCCGGCGAAGAGCAGGCTCAGCAGCAGGACGCCGACGCCGATGGCGACCACCAGCCACATGCCGGAGATGCCGAACTTGTAGCCCAAGCCCACACCACCAACGGTGGATGCGCCACCGAGGACGACGGCGGCCATGGTGCCGGTGTAGAGGAACGGACCCAGGCGGCGGCCGGCCACTAGGAAGTCGCTGTTGTTCTTAGTGCGGGACTTGCCCCACCAGCCGAAGGCCAGCATGGCCACCAGGTAGATGGCGACAATGGCAATGTTCAGTGCCATGAGATGAACTCCAAGTGCAAGTGATGTGGACGGGATTCCCCAATGAGATTTGCCTCACAGGCAACATCTGTTGCCTTCTAGGCTATGCTGTGATCACGGTTACAGTCAATCGGCAACCCGGAACCCGTTGGGTTCCGCATGCTGGGGGACCGTGGCCAAACAAGGGCGGCCAAGGTGTGTAAAGTCACTCAGGCACGATCTTGCTGAGAAAAAAGGTGTCCCATGAAAGCGCTCCCCGTTGAACCCAGTGCCGCCCCGGTGGCGATCGGCTCGCGGCTGCGCGCGGCACGCCAGGCCCAGCGGTTGACGATAGAGCACGTCGCAGACGCGACGGGGCTCACCAAGGGCTTCCTGAGCCGGGTCGAACGGGACCTCACCTCACCCTCCATCGCCTCGCTGGTGACGCTCTGCCAGGTCCTCTCCATCGCCGTCGGCGACCTCTTTGCCGTTCCGGAAACCCACCTGTGCCGCAGGGACGAGGGGCCCAGGATCTCCCTCGGCGGTGAGGGCATCGTGGAGCGGCTGCTGACGGCCCGCTCCGAACGCCGGCTGCAGATCCTCAGCGCGACCATTGACCCGCACGGCAGCGGCGAATCCGAGCTTTACGCGGTGGACTGCGATGTGGACGTCCTGCACATCATCAGCGGCCGCCTGACCTTGCGCATGACCAACGCCACGTACGACCTCCACACCGGCGACACGCTGTCCTTCCCGGGCCGCGAGCCGCACACCTGGGTCAACGAGACGGACCAGCCGGTGGAGGCGCTGTGGATCCTGGTCCCGGCCGCCTCCGGCACGGGCGGCTGAGGCCCCCGGCGCTGTCTCAGCCGGTGCCTGCCTGATTCAAAGGCTCCGCATAGGAAGCCTGCGGATCATTGATTGCCTAGGGTGCTTTGGCACAAAGGCAAGGGGCAGGACATGGATGCACGCACAACCGGCAAGAGGATCGCCGCGGGGGTGACGACGGCGGTGGCGCTGGGCAGCCTTGGTGTGGCCGGGATTGCCGGCGCGGCCATCTACGCCGCCATCCCCACCACGGCATCCCCGGCGCCGTCCACCTCTTCGACGCCGTCGTCCTCCTCGCCGGACACGGGGTCCGGCTCCTCGGAGGACGGCTCAACCTCCGCCACGCAGCCCAGCGATCCGGGCTCCTCCGCCGTCCTGCCGGGCACCGGCGGCGCCGTGCACGGCCGGTCCGCGGGGTCCTGAGATGGAAACAACGCAAAACTGGACCGGCTGGGGGCTGGCGGCGTCCGTCGTGGTGACCGATGCCCGCCTGCTGGGCGAGGCCGCCGGGCTCGTCCGCACCACCATAGACGCCGTCGATGCCGCGTGCAGCAGGTTCCGCCCCGATTCCGAGCTCGCGCGCCTGGCACCCCGGCTGCCGGCCGGCGCCTGCGCCAGCCCGCTGCTGGCGCGGCTCGTGGAGCGGGCGCTGCTGGCCGCGGCCTGGACGGACGGCGACGTCGACCCCACGCTCGGCCACGACCTGGTGGCCCTGGGCTACGACCGCGACATCCTGCGCATCGACCCGTTTGCGCCTGCGCCGGCCCCGGGCCTGCCGGCCGGTGCGCTCCCCACCGGCGGACGGGCGCCCAGGACACCGGGCTGGCAGCGGATCGGCCTGGCCGGCGGTGTGCTCACCGTGCCCGCCGACCTGCTCCTGGACCTCGGAGCCACCGCCAAGGCCGTGGCCGCGGACCTGGCCGCGGAGAGCGTGGCCAGCACGCTGGGCTGCGGGGTCCTGGTCAGCCTGGGCGGGGACATCGCCACGGCCGGCCCGGCGCCGGAGGGCCGCTGGCAGATCCTGGTGCAGGACACCGACGGCGATCCGGGCCAGCGGATCTCCCTGGCGCCGGGGCACGCACTGGCCACCTCCAGCACCGCCAAACGGCGCTGGCAGCGCGGCGGACGCACCGTCCACCACATCCTGGATCCGCGCTTCGGCCTGCCGGCGCAGACCGTGTGGCGCAGCGCCACCGTGGCGGCCCCGACCTGCCTGCGGGCCAACGCGCTGAGCACGGCGGCCATCGTCCGCGGGCACGCGGCCGCCGGCTGGCTGGACACCCTGGGCGCCAGCGCCCGGCTGGTGGACCAGCAGCGCCGGACGGTGCGCACCGGAGCCTGGCCGCGCGGGGAGCAACGGCCGGTGGGTGCACATGGATGAGGCACTGTGGGCATTTGGCCGGGCCAGCGGATTCCTTTCCCTGGGCCTGTTGACCGTCTCCGTCCTGCTGGGCATCCTGACCCGCTCCGGGCGGCCGCTGGCCGGCCTGCCACGGTTTGCCGTGGCCCTCGTGCACCGCAACGTCGCCCTGCTGGCCAGCGGATTCCTGCTGCTCCACGTGGTGTCGCTGATGCTTGACTCGTACGCCCAGCTCAACCCGGTCGACGCCGCCGTCCCCTTCCTGGGCGCCTACCGGCCGCTCTGGCAGGGGCTGGGCACCGTGGCCCTGGACCTGCTGCTGGCCATCGTGGCCACCAGCTTGTTGCGGCGGCGGCTCGGCGCGCGGATGTTCCGGGTGGTCCATTGGCTGGTCTACGCCATGTGGCCGCTCGCGCTGGCCCACGCCATCGGCAACGGCACCGAGGGCACCAGCGGCTGGTTCCTGGCCGCCGGGATCGGCTCCGCGGCGGTGGTGGCCGCGGCCGTGGCGTGGCGCGCGTCGGGCCTGTTCACCGAATCGGCCAAGCTTCGCCAGGGAGGAACCCCATGAGCACCATTGCCAGCGCCGTGCCCGACGCCTGACCGGCCGCGGCGGAGCGGCCTTCGCCGCGTGGCGCAAACTGGCGGCCACCGGGGGCGCCGCAGGGAGCGCCGCCGGGACGGCCGGCCGCGGGCGCCGGAGAGGTCCGGTGGCGGTGGTGGCCAACGGTGCCGAGGGGGAACCCGGCAGTTTCAAGGACCGTACGCTGCTGCAGAATGCGCCGCATCTGGTGATCGACGGACTGCTTGCGGCCGCCGCTGCCTTGGCCGCCTCGGCGCTCTATGTGTATACGAATGCCGAAAACCTTCCGGCCGTCTCCGCGGCGCTGGCCGAACGGCCCGATGCGCGGGGCATCCGCCTGGTGGAGGCGCCGGAGACCTTTGTCGCGGGGGAGGCCAGCGCCGTCGTCCGGGCGGTCGGCGGCGGTCCGGCGCTGCCTCGGGACAAGACGGCGCGGATGAGCCAGAGCGGCGTCCGGGGCGGACCCACTCTGGTGCACAATGTGGAAACCCTGGCCCACATCGGGCTGATTGCCCGCTTCGGGGCGCTCTGGTTCCGCCTGCTCGGCACCGATGCCGATCCCGGCACCCGGCTGGTGACGGTGTGCGGCGACGTCCCCCAACCCAGGGTCTATGAGATTGCCGGCGGCACCCCGCTGCGGGACGTGCTGGGCACGGCCGGCGCAGCGGCCAACAGCGCGGTGCTGGTGGGAGGATTCCACGGCCGCTGGGTCCACCCGGGGGAGCTGCGGCTTTCGCCCGCCGGGACGGACTTGGACGCCGCCCACCCCGGCGCGGGCGTGCTGCAGGTGCTGGGCCCGGGCCGCTGCCCACCTGGCCGGGCACTGCAGCGCCACCGGCCGGAGGCTCCGGTGACGGCCGGCCGTCCGGCGGGGCTGCTCCACATTGACTGGACGGCGTGCGAGGGCCGGGGCCTGTGTGCGGAACTGCTGCCCGGCGTCCTGGCGCGGGACGAGTGGGGCTATCCGGTGGCGCGCGGTGCGGACCCGGGGGAGCGGACGGACGTTCCGCTGGTGTGGGAGGAGCTCGACGGCGCCCGGGACGCCGTCGCGCTGTGCCCGCGGCTGGCCCTGGCCCTGAAGCGGCTGCCCTAGCCCACGTGCACCCACTTGCACGCAGGGGCGCTTGGCCGGGTCCGCCGCAGCGGCTGGGGTGACCAAGCTAGCCCACGTGCACCCACTTGCACGCAGGGGCGCTTGGCCGGGTCCGCCGCAGCGGCTGGGGTGACCAAGCTAGCCCACGTGCACCCACTTGCATGCAGGGGCGCTTGGCCGGGTCCGCCGCAGCGGCTGGGGTGACCAAGCTAGCCCACGTGCACCCACTTGCACGCAGGGGCGCTTGGCCGGGTCCGCCGCAGCGGCTGGGGTGACCAAGCTAGCCCACGTGCACCCAGGGGCGCTTGGCCAGGTCCGGCTCGGCCTCGCGCAGCACCTCGCGCGTGACGGGGGCGATCTCACCCTCGCCAAAGAACAGGAACTTCAGCAGGTTGGCGATGGGGTTGCCCTCCGTCCAGCGGAAGTAGATGTGCGGCATGAGCTCGGTCTTGTCGCGGATGTGCAGCAGTACCGCGGCCACCGTGTTGGGCACATTGGAGGCGTGGACCTGAAGCACCCGGTAGCCGTGGTGGAGCACGCCGTTGACCTCCAGGGCCGTTTCAAAGTCCGAGGAATCGTCCACGATGACCTCCAGGAACACCACGTCCCGCGGATCGCCGATCTGGCTGACGGAGGCCGCGTGGTCCACCTTGCGGCGGTAGGCACCGGCGTCGGAGGTCTTGGGGTCGTGGGAGATGATCCGCAGCGTATCCTCCGGGATGTCTGCCATGAAGTCCATGGCGGCCCGGTCCAGCTGGATGTGGGTGGCGCGCAGTTCAAAGGACCGGCGCACGCGGGACATGAAGCTGACCACCAGGATGCCCAGAATGAACAAACCCGCGATCTTCAACCCGTCCGGGCGCTCGATCGAGTTGGCCACCGTCGTGTAGACGAACGCCACCGAGACGGTGCCAAAGCCCAGCGTCTGGGCGCGCTGGCCCTTGCGCCGGGCCGAGAGCGTGACGGCGATGGAGGCCGAGGTGATCAGGACCAGCACACCCGTGGCGTAGGCGCCGCCCTGGGCGTTGACGTCGGCCTTGAAGATGATGGTGATGATGATGGCGATGACGGTGAAGACCAGCACCAGCGGGCGCACGGCCCGGGCCCAGGCCGGCGCCATGCCGAAGCGCGGCAAGTAGCGCGGGACCAGGTTCAACAGGCCGGCCATGGCCGAGGCCCCGGCGAACCAGAGGATGGCAATGGTGCTCACATCGTAGACGGTGCCGAACCCCTCCCCGAGCAGTTCGTGCGCCAGGAAGGCCAGCGCGCGGCCGTCCGCCTTGCCGCCGGGCTGGAACTCGGCGGCCGGAATCAGCACGGTGGTGGCCAGACTGGAGGTGATCAGAAACGTGCTCATGATCAGTGCCGCGGTGGTCAGCAGCTTGTGTGCCCCGGCAATGCGTCCGGCCGGGTTGGCCTCGGTGTCCCCGGGACGGCCCTTGATCTGCGGCATCACGGCGACGCCGGTTTCAAAGCCGGACAGGCCCAGGGCCAGGCGGGGGAAGACCAGCAGGGCGATGGCCACCACCATGATTGGGTTGCCGTGCTGGGTGGTCAGGGCCGTCCACCAATCCGTGACGGCCAGCGGGCTGGTGGACACGTGGAACAGCGCGACGACGACGACCACGGCGTTCAGTGCCAGGAATGCCGCCACCAGCACCACGGCGACGCCGATGGCCTCCTTGAAGCCGCGCAGGAAGACGGCGCCGAGCATGACCACCAGGACCAGCGTGATGGCGATGTTCTGGCCCTGCAGGAAATCGGGGGCAAACGGGTTTTCGATCAGGTGGGCCGAGGCATCCGCCGCGGAGAGCGTAATGGTGATCATGAAGTCCGTGGCGGCAAAGCCCAGCAGGGCCAGGACAAAGATCTTTCCCCACCAGCGCGGGAGCAGCTTCTCCAGCATGGCGATGGAGCCCTCGCCCCGGGGGCTCTCGCTGGCCACCCGCCGGTAGACGGGCAGTGCGCCGACGAGGGTGACGATGACCAGCACGATGGTGGCCAGCGGCGCCAGCACGCCCGCGGCAAGGGCGGCGATGGCCGGCTGGTAGCCGAGGGTGGAGAAGTAGTCTAGGCCGGTCAGGCACATGACCCGCCACCAGGACGTTGGCTTGTGCTCGGCGGTGGGCTGCCCGTGCGGGCCTTGCCGTTTGCCGGCGGATTCCGGCATCCCCTCCAGCAGCCAGGCCTTGAACGCGGCCCGGCCCTTCGGCTTGCCGAGTTTGCCTGGCATGGCGGGCGGGTGCTGCATGGTGGTCACGATGGCCTCGAGGGATGGGTGGCGTATTGGCTTACGGAGCGTAGCAGTGGCGGGTGCCCCGTGGAGGGGGTCTTGATGAAATCTTTACGGCCGGACTGTTCTGTTGCGGAGTGGGTCTAGGGAGGTGCGAGGTGATGCTGGAAAAACTTTTGGTTCACATTAGGCAACAACGGTTGTACGATGGAACACATTCGCCCGGCTGTGACCTGGTCAACATTGTGTACGAAAAGAGGACGTTCATGAAAGAGCTTCGCATCGAAACCAACGGGATCCTTGGTCCGATCGACTCCGCACGGATTCCGCGCTACGCGGGCGCTGCCACCTATGCCCGCCTGCCGCGCCTGGACCAGGTCGCCAAGGCCGACGTTGCCGTCGTCGGCGTTCCCTTTGACTCGGGTGTGTCCTACCGCCCCGGCGCACGCTTTGGCGCCAACCACGTCCGCGAGGCCTCGCGCCTGCTGCGCCCGTACAACCCGGCCTGGGACGTGTCCCCGTTTGAGAACATCCAGGTGGCCGACGCCGGCGACATGGCCGTGAACCCCTTCAACATCAACGAGGCCATCGAGACCATCCAGGAGAACGCCCTGGACCTGACGGCCGGCGGCGCCAAGCTGCTGACCCTCGGTGGCGACCACACCATCTCCCTGCCGCTGCTGCGCGCCGCCGCCGAGCGCGCCGGCGCGCCCGTGGCCATGCTGCACTTCGACGCGCACCTGGACACCTGGGACACCTACTTCGGCGCCGAGTACACGCACGGCACCCCGTTCCGCCGCGCCGTCGAAGAGGGCATCCTGGACACCGAGGCCATCAGCCACGTCGGCACCCGCGGCCCGCTGTACGGCAAGAAGGACCTGGACGACGACCACCGCTTCGGCTTCGGCATCGTCACCAGCGCCGACGTCTACTACCAGGGCGTGCTGGAGACGGTGGCCAAGATCCGCGACCGGATCGGCAACCGCCCGCTGTACATCTCCGTGGACATCGACGTCCTGGACCCGGCGCACGCCCCCGGCACCGGCACCCCCGAGGCCGGCGGCATCTCCAGCCGCGAGCTGCTGGAGATCATCCGCGGCTTCCGCGGCATGAACCTCATCGGTGCTGACATCGTGGAGGTGGCCCCGGCCTACGACCACGCCGAGATCACCGGCGTCGCCGCCAGCCACGTGGGCTACGAGCTGCTGACCCTGCTGGCCGACAAGGCCATGGAGGGCGACCGCTTCGGCGCCCCGAACGGCTATGCCGCCCAGGCGCTCGACGCCGAGCCCGCCCGGGTCCCCGCAGGATTCTCCGCGGGGGGAACCAAGTGAGTCCCCAGCCGCTCCCCACCCTCGCAAGCTCGGCCGGGGACCCCTCGCGGCCGGAGGCCCCTGCGGACACCGCCGAGCGCAACGGTGGCGACCTGGTGGTGGAGACCCTCGCCGCCCTGGGTGCCCGCACCGTCTTCGGCATCCCCGGCCAGCACGCGCTGGGCCTGTTCGATGCCCTGAGCCGCTCGGAGCTGCACTTTGTCTCCTCCCGTGTGGAGAACAACTCGGCCTTCGCCGCGGACGGGTACTCCCGCGCCACCGGTGAGGTGGGCGTGCTGTTCCTCTCCACCGGCCCCGGCGCCCTGACGGCGCTGGCCGGCCTGCAGGAGGCCTACGCCACCGGCGTGCCGATGATCGTGGTGGCCAGCCAGATCCCGCTGGAGGGCCTGGGCGCCCGCCGCAAGGGCATGCTCCACCAGCTGGACGACCAGAAGGCCTCCGCGGCCAACGTCACCAAGAGCCAGCGCCTGATCCAGCACGCCTCGGGCATTCCCTCGGCCATCCAGGACGCCTGGACCGAGGCCGTGTCCTCGCCGGCCGGCCCGGTGTGGCTGGAGATCCCGCAGAACGTGCTGCTGGATCCGATCATGGTGCCGATGGTGGAGGACGCGCTCGCCGAGCCGTTCGACAACCCGCCGCGGGTGGAACTGATCCGCGAGGCCGTCAAGTGGCTCTCCGCGGCCGAGCGCCCGGCCATCATCGCCGGTGGCGGCACCCGCCGCGGCAAGGCCGAGGCCCAGCTGCTCGCCGTCGCCGAGAAGCTCAATGCCCCGGTGGTCTGCACCCCCGGCGGCAACGGCGCGTTCCCGTGGAACCACGAGCTCTCGCTGCAGTCCTGGGTGGAGGACCGCCACGTCACGGACGTCCTGGAGGACGCCGATGTGCTGGTGGTCGTGGGCTCCTCGCTCGGCGAGGTGACCAGCAACTACTTCACCATGGAGCCGCGCGGGCGGATCATCCAGATCGACGCCGAGCCGCGGGTGCTGGAATCCAACCGTCCGGCGCTGGGCATCCGTGCCGACGCCGGCCAGGCCCTGTCCGCGCTGGACGCGGCGCTCACGGAGCCACATGGCGAGCGCGCCAACTGGCACGGTGCCACCCCGCAGACGCTGGTCAAGGAAACCCTGGCGAAGGTTGCGGCGCGGCTGGACAGCCAGGACCTCGCTCTGGAGCGCAGGTTCATGGCGGACATCCGCGAGGCCGTCCCGGCGGACATGCAGACCTTCTGGGACATGACCATCTCCGCCTACTGGGGCTGGAGCTGCTGGGATTCGCGCCAGGGACAGTTCCACTCGGCGCAGGGTGCCGGCGGCCTCGGCTACGGCTTCCCGGCCGCCATCGGCGGCGCCCTGGGCCTGCAAAGCCAGGGCAAGAACGCCCGCGTGCTGGCCGTCTCCGGCGACGGCTCCTCGATGTACTCCATTGCCGAGCTGGCCACCGCCCGCCAGCACAATGCGCCCGTCACCTGGCTGATTGTCGACGACGGCGGCTACGGCATCCTGCGCGAGTACATGGTGGGCGCCTTCGGCAAGGCCACGCACACCGAGCTGTCCCGCCCGGACTTCGTGAAGCTGGCCGAGTCCTTCGGCGTTCCGGCCAAGCGTGTTCCGGCCGACAAGGTGGGGGAGGCCCTGCGCGAGGGCTTCGCCGCGGACGGCCCCAACGTCGTCGTGGTTGACGTGCTGCTGAAGATGTTCGGCCCCACGCACCTGGACCAGTAGGGACCGCGCATTTTTTGTCCGCGCGGCCCGCCTACGGTGCCATGGCTGCCATGGCTGGCAGGGCCGCCGGTGCCAGGGCGACGCCGACGGCGATCGCGGCCAGCGCGAGCGCGACGGCGCGGTTGGCCAGCCGCTTCCATGGGAGCATCTTTTCGACGGCGATGAACGCCCCCACGACAGCCATCCAGCCGACGCTCATCACACCGAGCGCAAACAGGGCCACCATCAGCGCCCAGCAGCAGCCCACGCACCAGGCTCCATGCTCGACCCCCATCCGCAAGGCGCCGCCATACCCGTTGCGCATGCGGTGCAGGATGAAGTCCATCGGCGTCCGGCACTTCACCAGGCACACGTCCTTGGCAGGCGTGAGCTGGTAGAGGGCGGCCGCGAAAATCACCCCGGCGGCCAGGTAGCGGCCGCCTTGGTTGGGGGCCAGCGCGCCGGGAAAGAGCGACGCCGCCACCCCATAGAGGGCAAAGGACACGAGGCCATAGGCCGTCCAGGTGGCCACGTAGGCGGCCACGAACACGGCCGTGCCGCCCGCCGGCGCCTGCCGCCCCGACTCGCGGCGGTGCCGCAGGATCCGGGCGTAGGCGACGACCATGGGCGCCACGGAGGGAAACATCATCGCCGCCAGCATCACCACCCACGTCGTGGTGAAGAAGCCCAGGGACCCGGGGTCCGTCCAGCTCCCCATGTCCATGCCGTCCATCCGCGCGGCCGTGAACACCCAGCTCACGGCCGCGAGTGCCAGCAGCACGGCCACCAGAGCGGCCTCGCGCAGGTCAACCCCGGCCAGCGTGGCGCGCGGATGCGCACCGGCTGCCGGCGTCAGCTTCCTGCGCGGCACGGTCCACCGCCGGTCATTTCCCAAGACATTGGATTCTCCTTGCTGGCGCCCGCGCCCAAGCGACATGCGCCGTGGGCGCACGGGGAGATTCGCAGAAACGAGACGAATGCCCCGCTAATCCCGACGCTAAACCCGTGGTCCAGGGGAGTCAATGGATTCCGGCGGCGGGACGGTCGCGGAACCGAATGCGAGTGATTGTGATTCGTAATGATGCTTTGCAATCACAAAATTTCACGCAAGCATGGGTGGACCACTGTCGATCCACCTGGAGCTGATCTTCCATGCCGCACCCGGCAACCGCCACCAGTCCGCGCCTGCATCCCGACCTCGACTGCGGAACCGGGGAGTGGGACAAGCTCCTCTACGGCAACCACCGGATGGTGGTGGAAGCGCCGGACGCCGCAGCGGCCACGGTGGTGCTGCCGTGGCGCCGCCAGGATGCGGACCCCGCGTCGGTGGACGTGATTGTCACCTCCGCCGCCTCCGGCCGGCGCGTGCGCAACGTCGTTGCCGGAGCACGGACAGCGCAAAGCGGAGAGTTCACCTTTGAGCCCATTGACGGCGCCGGCAGCTACTACTTCCACTACCTGCCCTACGCCATGGGCGGCCACGCCCACTATCCGCAGGCCGCCTACCTGCCGCACCGGCCGACGGCGGATCCGGCTTGGGTGGACCGCAATGCCTCCAGCATCTGGGACCAGGAGGCCGCCGCGGGGAACTCGGTGCTGCCGCCGGCGGTGGCCATCCGCTACGAGGCCGCCAGCGAGTGGGATTCGTTCGCCCCGATGAACTTCACCGCCACCGCCGCCGAAATGGAAGCCCTGCACGGCGCCCACGAGGGGGAGCCGTTTCTGCTCTTCGCCGAGGACCGGCGGCATCCGATCTCGATGCGCCGGCAGCTGCCCGCGCACTGGGCCATCGGGGGCCCGTCCGCCGGGCTGGCGGACACGGCGCTGCCCGGCGAGGACTATGTGGTGCAGCTGGGCCTGTACGCCCGGGTGGACCTCGACGGCGTGGCCGTCACAGTGGACTCCGCCGATGCCACCGGCCACTGCCTGAACACCACCGGAACTGACCGGCTGGGCCGTCCCCTGTCCAAGTCATTGGCAGTGCCAGCCGGCGAGGTGCAGGCGCTGTACATCCCGCTGCATCTTCCCGCCGCCTCGGCCGGGACCACCGTCCGGGCCACCATCACCGTCTCGGCCGACGGCGTCCCGGGCTCCGCCGTCGAGGTTGAGCTGGCGGTCGCCGAGGTGCCGGACCCGGATATCCTGGCTGGCGGCTTTGGCGATCCGCGGCTGTTGCGCCGGCTGGCCTGGCTGGATTCCACGCTGGCCCAGGACCACGGGTTGGTGGCACCCTTCACCGCCGTCGAACTGACGCGCGAATCCCGCACGTTGGGCATTCTGGGCCGGACCATGGAACTGGCCCCCAATGGCCTGCCCGCCCAGCTCGGATCCACCTTCACCCCGGCTGTCACGGGCACCGACGGCCCGGAGCGGACCCTGCTGGCCGCCCCCATGGCCTTTCTGGAGGGCATCGCCTGGGAGCATTCGCCGCTGGAATTCACCGTCAACGGC
This sequence comes from Pseudarthrobacter sp. P1, assembly GCF_050156935.1. Lineage (NCBI taxonomy): Bacteria > Bacillati > Actinomycetota > Actinomycetes > Micrococcales > Micrococcaceae > Pseudarthrobacter > Pseudarthrobacter sp. P1. The sequence continues at coordinate 3,810,185 of NZ_CP189584.1, forward strand.
CCGGCCTCCGTGGCCTGGACCTGCCGGTGGACCAGCCCGGACTCGCCGCTGGAACTGGTGCTGGAAGGGGAGCTGGAGGCCGACGGCGCCGCCGGCTTCTCGCTGCGGCTCGCCAACGCCGGCCCCGAGCACGTGCGGCTCGACGACGTCCGGCTGGCCCTGCCGCTGGAGTCCGCCGCGGTTCCCTATGCGATGGGGCTGGGCGTGCCCGGCGGGCTGCGTCCGCAGGAGCTGGACTGGCGGTGGAACGTGGCCGAGAAGAACCAGGACGCGCTCTGGCTCGGCGATGCCAACATCGGGATGCAATTGGCGCTGCGGGACGATTCCTACGAGCGGCCGCTGAACACCAACTTCTACACCCAAAAGCCCCTGCTGGAACCGCGCAGCTGGGCCAACCGGGCCGGTGGCGATGTCCGTGGCGGCATCAGCCTGCGCACTGTGGGCCAGACGGTGGAGCTGGAAGCCTTCAGCGGGCCGCGCAGCCTGGCGCCCGGCGGGCAGCTGGACTTCGGCTTCCGGCTGCTGCTGACGCCGTTCAAGCCGATCGAACCCGCCCGCCACCTGGCAATCGATACTTCCATGGTGCGGGGACGCCGGAGCAGATCAAGGAAGCCGGCGCCACGGTGGTCAACATCCACCACGCCACCGCGCTGGCCCCGTACATCAACGATCCGCTGCTCAGCGCTGACACGCTGGCGGCCTACACGGAGTCGGCACACGGGCTGGGTCTGAAGGTCAAGGTCTACAACACCGTCCGTGAGCTCACCGCGCACAGCCCCGAGGTGCTGCCCCTGCTCCAGCTGGGCGGGGAGATCTTCCCCGACGGTGCGCAGACCGGCGGCGCGGGTGCCGGCCACATCTGGCTCCAGGAGCATGCCCCGGCGGGCTACGTCTCGGCCTGGTACGCGCCCAATGTGGACGACATCGCCGTCGTCACCGCGGGGGAGTCGCGCTGGCAGAACGCCTACATCCACGGGCTGGACCAGCTTCTCCGGCGCACCGGGCTGGACGGCGTCTACCTGGATGACATTGCCTATGACCGGCACACCATGAAGCGCGTCCGCAAGGTGCTGGCGCGCCACTGTGCGCAGCCGGAGGTGGATATCCATTCGGCCAACCAGTTCAACGCCAAGGACGGGCTGGCCTCCTCGGCCAATCTGTACCTGGAACTGCTGCCCTACACGGACAGGCTGTGGCTGGGCGAGTACTTTGACTACGACGCCGCCAGCGCCGCCTACTGGCTGGTGGAGGTCTCCGGGATTCCCTTCGGGTTGATGGGGGAGATGCTTGAAGGCGGCGGCAACCCCTGGCGGGGCATGGTCTTCGCCATGACGGGGCGCGCCCCGCGGGTGGACAACCGGCCGCTGTGGGACTTCTGGGCCAACCACCGCCTGGCCGAGGCGGACATGGTGGGTTGGTGGGCGGCCAACGCCCCGGTGCGGACCAGCCACCCTGAGGTGCTGGCCACCAGCTGGCTGACCCCTGCCGGGCTCGTGGTGGCGCTTGCCAGCTGGGCCGGCACAGAGGTGGATGTGCAGCTGGAGTTCTCTCCGGGCTACGCGCAACTGGCCAGCGCCGAAAGGGATGCCCCGCCCATACACGACTTCCAGGCTGGCCGGCGCTATGCTCCAAAGGAGCACATCACTGTTCGGCCGCAGCGCGGATTGCTGCTAGTGATTGGAACCTCCGCATGAACAATGCCACAGCCCCCGCCACGAGCCTTGCAGGGACCTCCACGCTGAGCGTGGAACGGCGGACCCTGGCGATGGCCGGGCTCGGCGCCGAATCCCCGCTTCCCGCCGTGGAGCCCCTGCTCGAGCCGCCCTACCGGGTGGGAGGGGACATCCCGCCGCAGATCGTTGCCGGGGCCCGCTACGGCAAGGCCCGCAACATCTACCCGTACCAGCTCCAGGATGCCTACGGCCGGGCCACCCGTCCCACCGAGCTCACCGCCGTCGTGCTGGAAAACAGCAGGATCAGGGCGGTGTTCCTGCCCGAGCTGGGCGGGCGGCTCTGGGAGCTGGTGGACAAGGCCAGCGGCAAGGAGCTGCTGCACACCCAGGACAGGATCCAGTTCGCCAACCTGGCCCTGCGCAACGCCTGGTTCGCCGGTGGGATCGAGTACAACATCGGCACGCGCGGCCATTCGCCCACCACCTGCACACCCCTGCACACGGCCGTGGTGACGACGCCTCAGGGGCAGCAGGTGCTGCGGATGTGGGAGTTCGACAGGCTCCGCGAGGTGGTCTTCCAGATCGACGCCTGGCTGCCGGCGGACTCGCCCGTGGTCTTCGTGGCCGTGCGCATCCGCAACCCCAACGCCGCGGAGGTGCCCATGTACTGGTGGACCAACGCCGCCGTCCCGCAGACGCCCGGCAGCCGCGTGGTCGCGCCCGCACGGGAGGCGTACGCCACCGACTACGACGGCAGCATGACGCGCGTCCGCCCGACGTCGTTCCATGGGCTCGACGCCAGCTGGCCGATGCGCAACAAGGCCGCCGCCGACTTCTTCTTCGACCTGCACCAGGAGCAGCGCCGCTGGATCGCCATGGCCGACGCCGACGGCGACGGGCTGGCACTGGTGTCCTCGGACCGGCTGCGTGGACGCAAGCTCTTTGTCTGGGGCGAGAGCGTGGGCGGGCACCGCTGGCAGGACTGGCTCAGCCCGGAGGGTGGCAGGTACGCCGAGATCCAGGCGGGCCTGGCCCAGACCCAGTTTGAGCATGTGCCGATGCCCGCTGAAGCCAGCTGGCAGTGGGTGGAGGCCTACGGCAATGCCGCCCTGGATCCCGCCGCGGCGCATTCGCCGGACTGGGACGCGGCAGTGGCCCACGGCGAGGAGCGGGTGGCAGCATTGGTGGACGCACGCACCGTGGAGCGGGCACTGGCCGACGCCGGCCGCTGGGCGGACGTGGCACCCGGGCCGCTGCTGGTGGCAGGCAGCGGGTGGGGCGCGCTGGAGACCATCCGCCGCGAGGCCGCAGCGACGACCTGGATCAACACCACCGGGACGCCCTTTGCGCCGGAGACCATGACGGAGCTGCAGCGGCCTTGGGCCGGCCTGCTCCAGGCGGAGACCGCGGAGGAGCATTTCACCGGCGCTGCGAGCTACGTCCGCGGCAAGGACTGGGTCAGGGCGCTGATGGCCCCGGAGTGGCTGGCCGATGCTCCCGTGGAGCCCAGCGCGGAGGCCGTCTTCCACCTCGCCGTGATGGCGCACGCGGCCGGCGACGTCGGCTGGGCGGCCGCCACCTACCGGCACGCCCTCGAGGGTGCCACCTCGCGCACCGATGCCGCCGCCCGGCTCTCCGGACCCAGCCGGGCGCTGGCCCTGCGCGGGCTGGGCCTGGCCCTGCTCTCGCTCGCCGATGGCGGGGACGAGGAGGGCAGCGGCGCCGTGGATGAGGAACCAACTGTCGACGGCGGCCTGGCCCTGCTGCGCGAGGGCTGTGCGGCGGAGCCGGGCAACCGCTGGCTGCTGGCGGAGGCCATGGCTGAACACATCGCGCGCTCGCAGGCGCCCGGTGCCTTGGAGCTGGTGGCCGGTGCCCCCGCGGCGGTGGCCGAGCTGGGCCGGATCCGGTTCCTGGCGGCGCTGGCCCATGCGCGGTCCGGGGCTCCGGAGCGGGCGGCATCGATGCTGCGCGCCGGGCTCGAGGTGCCTGACCTGCGCGAGGGGGAGAACTCCATCACCGAGCTCTGGAAGGAAGTCTGCCCCGGCGAGCCCGTCCCGCCGCAGTACCAGTTCAGCATGCACTGATTCCCGCCCCCGCCCCCGCGAACCGTCACTTGTGGCCAATCCGGACGCCCCGGACTGCCCACAAGTGACGGTTCGCGCATGGGCGGGGAGGCCTGGCGCCGGATGCATTGACAGCCACTGTGAGCCATGACATAGTTCTTTCCGTGAACCTGTCAGACAGCTGGACAGCCCAGCATGCCCCGATCCAACGCGTCAGCGCGGCCGAAGCGGTGCTGGACTCGCTCCGCTCCGCCATCGAGGGAGGGCACATCCCCGTGGGCGGGAAGCTGGCCGCCGAGACCGCCCTCGCCGCCCAATACGGGGTGAGCCGGTCGGTGCTGCGCGAGGCGCTGCGCTCCTGCCAGGCCCTCGGGCTGACGGAAACCAAGACGGGCAAGGGCACCTTTGTGGTCTCCGACCGCGCCTCCGGCGACCTTGCCCTGGGCCGGTTCTCCGCCCGGGCCTTGATGGAGGCACGCCCGCACATCGAGGTCCCGGCCGCGGAGTTGGCCGCCACGCGCCGCACCGGCGAGGACCTCGATTCGCTGCACGGCATCCTGGACGCCATGGTCCACGAGGACGATCCGCAGCTGTGGGTGGCCCTGGACGCCTCCTTCCACGCCGCCGTTGCCCGTGCCAGCGGCAACGAGGTCTTTGAACGGGTGCTTGCGGACATCCGCGACGGGCTGGCCAGCCAGTCCGAAACCATCAACCTGATGACGGGCCGCCAGCACTATTCCGACAAGGAGCATCTGGCGATCCTGGCCGCCATTGAGGGCGGCGACGCTGCCGCCGCTGCCACGGCCATGGGGGAGCATCTGGGCCAGGTGGCCCACGCGCTGGCAGAGATTTTTGGAACCAACGAAAGGAAGGCCGCGCATGCCCGGCACTGACGCCGCAGGACCCGGCACCACCACCCACCCGGCCGCCGCCTGGCTCGACGGTGCACTGCGGGTGCCCCGGCATGTGCCGCTGGTGGCGCAGGTGCGCTCGGGGATGGTGGAAAGCGTCCACTACGGCTCCTACATTGCCGTGGACGCCGACGGCGGAACCCTGCGCTCGGCCGGCGACCCCGGTGCGCTGTACTACCCCCGGTCCTCGCTCAAGCCGCTGCAGGCGGTGTCCATGCTGCGCGCGGGCCTGGACCTGCCGGCGCCGCTGCTGGCCCTGGCAGCCGCCAGCCACTCCGGCGCCGCCGTCCACGTGGACGGCGCCCAGGAGATCCTGGCCCGGCACGGGCTGGATGCCTCCGCCATGGCCAACCAGCCGGATCTGCCCTATGGTACGGCCGAGCGCGAGGCCTGGCTGCGGGCCGGCGGCGTGCCCACCGTGCTGGCGCAGAACTGCTCCGGCAAGCACGCCGCGATGCTGGCCACCTGTGCGCTCAACGGCTGGCCGCTGGCCGGCTACCTGGAACCGCACCATCCACTCCAGCGCCTGGTCCACGACGTCGTCGAGGAGCTGGCGGGGGAGCGCCTCACCCATGCCAGCACCGACGGCTGCGGCACCCCCGTCTACGCCGTGACGCTGGCCGGCATGGCCCGCGCCTACGCCGCCATCGCCGGCGCGGCCCCCGGCAGCGCCGAGGCGCGCGTGGCGGCGGCCATGGCCTCGTTCCCGGAGAATGTGGCCGGCGAGGGCCGCGACGTTACGGCCCTGATGCGGGCCGTCCCGGGGCTGCTGGCCAAGGACGGTTTCGAGGGCATCCAGGCCGTGGGCCTGCCCGACGGGCGGGCGCTGGTGGTCAAGATCGCCGACGGCGGGGACAGGGCGCGCATGCCCATCACGCTGGAACTGCTGCGCCGGCTGGGCGTGGACGCCGCGGCGCTGGCGGGGATCGCCACGGCGCCCGTCCTGGGCGGCGGACATCCCGTGGGAGCACTGGTGGTGCTCCCACACACCAACGGACCAACGGCACACCTGGGCGAGGAGCACCATGACTGAGACCGCGACGCGGCGCGAACACGATCTGCTGGGGGACAGGGATGTCCCGGCGGACGCCTATTGGGGCGTCCACACGCTGCGGGCGGTGGAGAACTTCCCCATCACCGGGCAGCAGCTCTCCAGCAACACCAACCTCATCCGCGGCCTGGCCATGGTGAAGATGGCCGCCGCCTTGTCCAACCAGGAGCTCGGACTGCTCGATCCCGTCCGCGGCGGGGCCATCGTGGCCGCCTGCCAGGAGATCATGGACGGCAAGCTGCACGGAGAGTTCGTGGTGGACGTGATCCAGGGCGGTGCCGGGACCTCCTCGAACATGAACGCCAACGAGGTCATTGCCAACCGTGCGCTGGAAATCCTCGGCCATGCCAAGGGCGACTACGGGCACCTGCACCCGAACGACCATGTGAACCTGAGCCAGTCCACCAACGACGTCTACCCGACGGCGGCCAAGGTGGGCACCATCTTTGCCGTCCAGGCGCTGGGGGCCGCGATGGCCGTGCTGGCCGAGGCCTTCGCCGCCAAGTCCACCGAATTCCGCGATGTCGTGAAGATGGGCCGCACCCAGCTCCAGGACGCCGTGCCCATGACCCTGGGCCAGGAATTCGGCACCTACGCCGTCATGATCGGCGAGGACCGGGCACGCCTGGCGGAGGCCGCGCAGCTGGTCCACGAAATCAACCTGGGCGCCACGGCGATCGGCACCGGGCTCAACGCCCCGGCCGGCTACGCGCAGGTGGCCTGCCGCCACCTGGCCCAGATCAGCGGCCTGCCGCTGGTGACGGCCCTGGACCTGATCGAGGCCACCCAGGACGTGGGCTCGTTCGTCCAGCTCTCCGGCGTGCTCAAGCGCATCGCCGTGAAGCTGTCCAAGATCTGCAACGATCTGCGCCTGCTATCCTCCGGCCCGCGGGCCGGCTGGGCGAAATCAATCAACCTGCCGCCCGTCCAGTCCGGGTCATCGATCATGCCCGGCAAGGTCAACCCGGTCATCCCGGAGGTGGTGAACCAGGTGGCCTACGAGGTGATCGGCAACGACGTCACCATCACCATGGCCGCCGAGGGCGGGCAGCTGCAGCTCAACGCCTTTGAACCGATCATCGTGCACTCCCTCACGGGCAGCATCCTCCACCTCGAGGCGGCCTGCCTGACACTGGCGGAGCGCTGCGTCCGCGGCATCACGGCCAACGTCGAGAAGCTGCGCCTGAGCGTGGGGCAGTCCATCGGGCTGGCCACGGCGCTCAACCCGCGGCTGGGCTACGCCGCGGCCACGGCCATTGCACTTCAGGCCCAGCAGACGGGCCGCGGCGTGGCCGAACTGGTGCTCGAGCACAGCCTGCTCAGCCCCGAGGAACTCAACGAACTGCTTTCGCCCGAACGTCTGGCAAATCTCTCCGACTAAGGCCCGGTGGCGCAAGGGGGCGCCAGTGGGCCAGTTGAAAGGAACCACCATGCAGCACCCGTCACAACCCGAGACTTCCGACCTGGTCCAGGACATCCCTGACCCGTCCCTGACCGCCGAGGATGCCGGCTACCACAAGGGCCTCAAGGCCCGGCAGATCCAGATGATTGCCATTGGCGGGGCCATCGGCACGGGCCTGTTCATGGGCGCCGGCGGCCGGCTGGCCACCGCCGGGCCCGGCCTGGTGCTCAGCTACGCGCTCTGCGGCTTCTTTGCCTTCCTGATCCTGCGGGCCCTGGGCGAGCTGGTGCTGCACCGCCCGTCGTCGGGCTCCTTTGTCTCCTATGCCCGCGAGTTCTTCGGCGAGAAGGCGGCGTTCGTCTCCGGCTGGCTGTACTGGCTGAACTGGGCCATGACGGCCATCGTGGACATCACCGCCATTGCCCTCTATATGCACTTCTTCGCCAAATACGTGCCTTGGATCGGTTCCGTGCCGCAGTGGGTGTGGGCCCTGGCGGCCCTGCTGGTGGTACTGGGGCTGAACCTGGTCTCGGTGAAGGTGTTCGGCGAGATGGAATTCTGGTTCGCCCTGATCAAGGTGGTGGCGCTGGTGGCCTTCCTCGCCATCGGGCTGTTCTTTGTCATTTTTGGCACCCCGGTGCCCGGCCAGCAGGTGGGCTTCAGCCTCCTTGCCGACCACGGCGGCATCCTCCCCAACGGGCTGCTGCCCGTGGTGCTGGTGATGCAGGGCGTCGTGTTCGCCTACGCTTCCATCGAGCTCATCGGCACCGCGGCCGGCGAGACGGAGAACCCGGAAAAGATCATGCCCAAGGCGATCAACACGGTGGTCATCCGGATCGGCGTCTTCTACGTCGGCTCGCTGATCCTGCTCTCGCTGCTGCTGCCGTACACCGCGTACAAGGCCGGGGAGAGCCCGTTCGTGACGTTCTTTGGCTCCATCGGGGTCGATGGCGTGGACGCCATCATGAACCTGGTGGTCCTCACCGCCGCGATGTCCTCGCTGAACGCCGGGCTCTATTCCACCGGACGCATCCTGCGCTCCATGGCCATGTCCGGCTCGGCGCCGAGGTTTGCCGCCCGGATGAACAAGAACGGCGTCCCTTACGGCGGCATCGCCCTGACTGCCAGCGTCGCCGTGCTTGGTGTGGTGCTGAACGCGGTGCTGCCGGCCAGTGCCTTCGAGATTGTGCTCAACGTGGCCTCGCTGGGCATCATCAGCTCCTGGGGCACCATCGTGCTCTGCCAGCTGGCGCTGCACCGGCTGGCCAAGAAGGGCCTGCTGGTGCGCCCGGCGTTCCGGATGTTCGGCGCCCCCTACACCGGCTACCTGACGCTGGTCTTCCTGGTGAGCGTGCTGGTCCTGATGGCCTTCGATGCCCCGGTGGGCACCTGGACCGTGGGGTCCATCGTGGTCATCGTGCCGCTGCTGATGCTCGGCTGGAAGCTGTCCAAGCACCGGATCCTGGAGATCGCGCACGGCCGCGAGGGCTTCACCGGCCCGCATCCGGTCATTGCGCACCACTCGCTGGGCGCCGGCGCAGCGTCCACGAAGGACTAGGGAATATTCGGGCAGACCCGCGGGTTGGAGTGTATAGATGCAAACGCATGAATACATGCCACCTCGTAGGGAGCCCACAATGCAGCGCAAGATCCTGGTAGTTTCGGCCGGACTCGGCGTTCCGTCGTCCACGCGCATGCTGGCCGACCAGCTGGCCCTTGCCACCAAGGGCCAGCTGGAACAGCTCGGCACCACGGTGGAGATCGACGTCGTCGAACTGCGCGACTACGCGGGGGAGATTGCGAACAACCTGGTCACCGGCTATGCCGGCCCGGCGCTGGCGGACGTCATTGCGCGCCTGGCCGACGCCGATGCCCTGATTGCCGTCACGCCCACCTTCAGCGCCTCCTACAGCGGCCTGTTCAAATCCTTCTTCGACGTGCTGGACCCCAAGATGCTCGACGGCATGCCCGTGCTCTTCGGTGCCACCGGCGGCTCGTCCCGGCACTCGCTGGTCCTGGAGATGGCCATCCGCCCGCTCTTCAGCTACCTGCGCGCCCGCACCATGCCCACCGGCGTCTATGCCTCGCCGGAGGACTGGGGCCAGGGCGAGGCCGGCACGGGCGGCCTTGACCGCCGGATCGCCCAGGCCGCGGGGGAGCTGGCCACCGCCATCGCCCCAGGCCGGACTGCCGGGACGCCCGACGGCGGCGCCGCCGGGGTGCCCGACCACAAGGCCAAGCGCAGCGCGCGCGAGGCCGAAAAGATGGAGTCGCTGCCGTTCGAGCAGCTGCTGGCACAGATCACCGGGCGTTAGGCAGCGCGGGCGTTGGGCGCACCGCGCCCCCGGGCTCCAACCGGGGGGCGTGCGCTCAGTTTTCCAGGATGCCGGCGGGCAGCATCGAGAGGGCGATCCGCCGGGCCGCATCAAGGATTTCCACGTCCGTGGCCTCCACGCCTTCGGAGACCATGCCGACCATCGTGACGGACATGAGCGCCATCTTGACGCGGAGCCTGTCTTCGACGCTGGCATTGGGCGGTGTGATGAGCCCGGTCAGGATGTCCACCTGGCCGGACATGCCCGCCTTGTCCGGGCGGATGCCGTGGATCAGCGCCTTGTTGGCCATCATGAAGCGGAACATCGCCACCCCGTGCGCCTGGAGAATGACGCCCCAGCGCTCCAGGATGTCCCGGCGCAGGGCCGGCGTGACCTCCTGGTCCGCGGCCCATTGGGCCAGCGCGGTGATCTGGTCCATGGTGGACTCCACCACGGCCCGGACAATGTCTTCCTTGCTGCTGAAGTGGTAGTAGAGCGCGGCCTTGGTGATGTTCAGCTGTTCGGCAATCTCGCGCATGGACGTGGCCTCGTAGCCGCGCCCGGCAAACAGCTCCAACGCCACCAGCGGGATCCGCTCCTTGGTGCTCAGGCCCGCCGTGTGGCCCTGCGTGACGCTCATGGTGGCTCGTTCTTTCCGCAAGTCAAATAGGTGGTTCCAGCATACCCGATTGCTTACTTACCGGTAGGTAAGTAGACTGCTAACCGATCGGTAAGTGCTCTGAACAACCATTCCCGGAAAGACTCCCATGACAAGCAATGCACCACAGCCGCCGGCGCAGGCGGCCCCCGACGTGGACAAGCGCAGCATCCTGCTGGTGTTTGCCGGCCTGTTGGTGGCCATGCTGCTGGCCTCGCTGGACCAGACCATCTTCAGCACCGCCCTGCCCACCATCGTGGGCGAGCTCAACGGCGTCGAGCACATGCTCTGGGTGACGACGTCGTACATCCTGGCCGCCACCATCATGCTGCCCATCTACGGCAAGCTCGGCGACCTGATCGGCCGCAAGGGCCTGTTCATCTTTGCCATCAGCATCTTCCTGGTGGGCTCCGTCATCGGCGGCCTGTCCCAGAACATGACCGAGCTGATCATCGGCCGCGCGGTCCAGGGGCTGGGCGGCGGCGGGCTGATGCTGCTCTCGCAGGCCATCATTGCCGACGTCATTCCGGCCCGGCAGCGCGGGAAGTACATGGGCGTCATGGGTGGCGTCTTCGCGCTGTCCTCGGTGGCCGGCCCGCTGCTGGGCGGCTGGTTCACCGAGAGCATCGGCTGGCGCTGGGCCTTCTGGATGAACCTGCCGCTGGGCGCACTGGCCATCCTGGCCGCCGTGCTCTTCCTGCACCTGCCCCAGGGCACCAACGCCAAACCGCGGCTGGACATCGCGGGCATGGGCCTGCTGGCCATCGCCACCACCGCCCTGGTGCTGTTCACCACCTGGGGCGGCACCCAGTACGCCTGGGATTCGGTGCAGATCATCGCGCTGATTGCCGGCACCATTGTGGCGGGCGTGCTCTTCGTCCTGGTGGAGCGCCGGGCCGCCGAGCCGATCATGCCGCTGCATCTGTTCAAGGACCGCAACTTCAACCTGGCCACGCTGGCCGGACTGATCACCGGTGTGGCCATGTTCGGCGCCATCGGCTACCTGCCCACCTACCTGCAGATGGTCACGGGCGTCAACGCCACCCTGGCCGGATTCATGATGATCCCGATGATGGCGGCCCTGCTGGTCACCTCCATCGTCTCGGGCATCCTGGTGAGCCGGACCGGGCGGTACAAGTGGCTGCCCATCACCGGCACCACCATCGTGGCCGGCGCCCTGGCGCTGCTGTCCACGATGACCCCCGACACCCCCGTCTGGATCCTCTGCTCATACCTGGCGCTGATGGGCCTGGGGCTGGGCATGACCATGCAGATCTTCATCCTGATCGTGCAGAATTCCTTCCCCATCACCCAGGTGGGCACGGCCACCGCCGGCAACAACTTCTTCCGCCAGGTGGGCGCATCGCTGGGCTCGGCCATCGTGGGCTCCCTGTTTGTCTCGCGGCTGACCACGCTGCTGGCCGAGCGGCTGCCGCAGACCCCGGGGGCGCCGTCGTCGGGCGGGTTGAACTCGCTCACGCCGTCCCTGGTGAAGGCCATGCCCGACGCCGTGCGGATGCCCATCATCTCCTCCTACAACGACGCCCTGGTGCCGGTGTTCCTGTACATGGTGCCGCTGGTGCTCATCGCCGTCGTGCTCCTGTGCTTCCTGGTGGAGAAGCCGCTGGCCACGCGCATTGAGCGGGACATCCTGCCCGAGTCCATCGCCGAGGGTGAGCTGCTCATCACCGGCGGCCTGGAGGCCGTGGGCCCGGACGGTGCGCCCATCACGGACGACGGCGGGTCCCCGGCCACCAGGCGTACAGCCTAGAAATACCGCCTAGAAATACCGCCGGCGCGGCTGCGGGATGCCCGGCAGGGGGGCCAGGGCATCCTGCAGCACGCGCAGGGCCGTGCTGTAGGTCTCGGAGTTGAACTCGGGGCTGGCATGGCCGGTGTGCGGCACATCGTATTGGAAGGCCGTGTTGGCCGGCAGCAGCACCCGCCAGCCGCGGATCGCGGCGGCCGCGTCCACGATGAAGTCCTCGGGATCGTAGAGCAGCCCGACCTCTGTCGCGGGGGAGACCCCGCCGTCGAACTGGGCCGGGAAGGCCTGCAGGAAGGTGGCCTGGGTGGTGGCCAGGATCAGCGAACTGTGCGTCGGGTCCAGCTGCTGGGCCACGCCGGAGCGCGCCGCCTGGTACATGTCCTCCCCGTTCGGGTTGGCCAGCCCGCTCCACACCCCGGCGGCCAGCCGGCCCACCACGCCCATGTAGGGCACCACCACCCCGGCGAGGGCGATGTATTCCTTGCCCGGATCCTTCACCTGGGCCACATTGCTGGGGGCAGAGGCCAGCACCATCATCCGCACATGGATGCCATTCTGCTCCAGCAGCGGGGCCAGCACCGCTGCCACCATCCCGCCAAAGCTGTCGCCGTAGAGGTAGGCGGTGGTGATCTTGCGGGCGTAGGCATCGGCCCGGATGGCAATGAAGAGCTGGGCTACGTCGATGCCCTCGTTGGAATAGCCGATGTACGACGCCGGCGCCCGCTCGTTCATCGCCCCCTGCAGGGCCGCAAGCTTCCGCGCCGCGGTCCGGTTGGACACCCGGAAGCCGCCCAGCAGGTACCAGGCCGAGCCGGGATGCCGCGCGGCGGCGGCGTCGTTGCCCGGGTTCGGCGGCGTGACCACCTTGAAGGACTTGTCCTCGGTGAGCTGGTAGTCGGCGGCGATGTTGGCCCGGAAGGCTGTCACCACGGCCGCGGCGCCAAGGGCCATCAGCAGTCGGCGGCGGCCGATGTCTGCGATCTGGTGCTTGCTGGCCCGGCGCGGGCCCGGTGTGGTGTTCATGGAAACCTCTAGAGCGATTCTTGCACAGTCCCGGCCCGTCGGTGCGGCGCGGTTGCGTTGAGCCGGGGCGGAGGTGGTGCGACGATGGGTGGGTGCAGCCCTTCTTCGATTTCCTGTCCCATTATTGGTGGTTGGTCTTTCCGCTGGCCGGCATTGCCGGCGGCTGGGGGCGGGCCTGGTCCAAGGCCGCCGAGCGCCGCCACCAGCGCAGGCTGGAGCTGCTGGCGGTCCGCAACCAGCTGGCCGGCGTGCAGCAGCAGGCCGACGCGGTGGACTCGGCCAAGGTGGCGGAGGTCCAGGCCCTGGTGGACCGGCACGACGGCGTCAACGCCCGCTGGCTGGACTACGAGCTGGACGTGGCCAAGCTGATCGACTTCCCGATGATGACTGACGTCCGCCAGCCGCTGACGGTGGCCTTCCTGCGGGCCAAGCGCGACGCCGATGCCCTCCGCCCGGACGATCCCGCACAGATGTCCACGCGGGCCAGGCTGGACGAATACCGCTCGGCCGTGAACGCCTATGACGTGGCCTTCGACGTCGCCGAACGCGAGGCCCGCCGCGTCAAGGACAGCGCCTACAACGAGCCCGAGCGCGCCCGGCTGGCCACCGCCCGCACCCTGGCCGCCCTGGCCGGGGACGACGGCGCCACCCCCGCCGAGCGGTCCACCGCCTACCAGCGGCTCAAGCGCGAGCTGGACGGAGTGCTGGTGCTCCCCGATGCCAGCGTCGCGGCCCTGGAGGAAAAGGTTGCCAAAATGCTGGGCACCGGCACCGCCTAAGGTTTCAGCCACCGCCGTGCCTGGTCTCGACAGGCTCGACCACCGGTCTCGGTGATCTTCCCTCGGATTGCCTGTGCAACTTAATGAGAGTGCGCCCACCGACTTTCGCGTCAATCATTTCGCAGATACGCAGCTCCATAAGTGCAATGGACTGGTAGTTGAGGGCCGCGCTGCTGCCATTACCCGGTGGGCCAAATTGTCCAGAATTGGCGTGCGCGTCAATGGTGGCTCCCCATAATCAAAATGCGGGGGCCGGGCCTTCCGGACAGTATCGGGGCAAGGATCCGGCAGCGTCGGGGCAATTGCCCTATTCACCATCAAACAATGAGGTGTTCTCGATGGCGGGCGCCCACGGCTGCTCGACAGGCACGGACCGGAAGGTCAGTGCAGCGATGACTGTAACGCTCAACCACAGCGTGCCAAGGGTGGTGAACGATTCGTCGGTGAACTGAAACCAGGACAAGGCCAAGACGTAGACGGTCAGACCAAGCAGGAGTGCGCCGGATGCCTTGAGCAAATCGAGCGACCGCCGATGCGGGTCTGCCGCCACCGGTGGCATGAACAGCAGGAGCGACGCCAAGGCCAGTGCAACCATGAGGAATCGTGCCGCCCCGCTCCACGCGGCCGGGAGCAGCATGCCGGCATGGATGACGACCAATGGAACCACGGCAAGGCCAAGGACCACGTTGGAATCAATCCGCCATCTGGGGTAGACACAGGCACCCAGCGCCAAGACCGTGGCGATGACGGTCAGCAGCAGGGTGATTTGGACCGCCGTCGCAATGCTGTACCAAGGCGGCAACGCCGAATCGAAGACAACCAGCACGAGCACGGGTACAAGGTATAGGACGGTTGAAAGGGCGATCCACTGGCCCGCCGTGCCATGGAACCGCGGCCACAACACCACGATGCCCAGCGAGACCAGGATGGCGAGCTGGATTAATGGGTACCAGTCGACCCAGCCATCGGGAAGGTAGCTGGCGCCGGAGACAGCTGTCACTGCCATCCCCACGACCACCGCGATCCATGAGAGCGCGAGCTGGAGAATGCCGGCCACCGAAATGGCGGAGGAAACCCTGCGGACACCGCGCCGGATGAGTGGACGGCGGGCCGAGCGGACGGCGATGAAGGCCAGCAGGGAGGCCACCGCCGCGGCGTGGATCCACGACATGGGCAGTTTGTGCCATGGATCCCAGATCCGGCCGTCGTACTCGCTGAAAATGCCGCGCGCCACGGTGAACCGGAGCGCCAGCACTGCGGCTGCCGCCAGCACCACTGCCAGAACGACGCCCGGGGGCAGCCTGCGGCGCTGTCGCTGCCTGACCAGCCGGACGCGCGATTCCGAGGCCTTAACAATCCCGTAGTACGTTCCGAACGCAGCGAACGTGGCCGCGAACCAGAAAATGGCGAGCCATGACCAGCTGCTGGTCCCCGGCAAAGGCGTGAATTGGTAGGCGAACATCAGCAACCACGGCAGGGCAACCACGACCCCGACGGGTGGTGCGGCCGCTGCTCCCTTCCCCTCCCACATG
Source organism: Pseudarthrobacter sp. P1 (assembly GCF_050156935.1). NCBI lineage: Bacteria > Bacillati > Actinomycetota > Actinomycetes > Micrococcales > Micrococcaceae > Pseudarthrobacter > Pseudarthrobacter sp. P1. Next base: position 3,825,363 of record NZ_CP189584.1, read on the forward strand.
AGGTGGACCAGGACCTCGACGAAAACGAACAGCGCTGTTGCACCGATAGCGAACACTGTCGCTCGGTCGGCGGCCATGGCCAGTGCCGGAAACCCTGCGACTATTGCCAGGACCGCCTCGGGAAGCACCCGGGACCGGCGCGCCCGGGGGATCCGTGCGGTGCGGGCCATGGTCATCACGACGACACCCGTGACGGCCAGGACCCCAACGACGGCGGACAAGGCGAGGCGGAACCAGAGGGGCGCTTCAAACCCCGCGACTGGGTCGCCGTCGGCAGTTTGCTGCGGCCTGAGAATCGAGGACGGATCCCCGAAGACGACGATGGCCACTAAGACGACGGTTGCAGCCCAGCATCCCAGAACAAAGGCCAGATGCCTGCGGGGAATCATGTCCGGCCGCAATCGGCGCATGCGGGTCTTGACATCCGAAACCACACGGCGGGGGATCGAGGCCTTCTGAGTCATTGCCATGGCAGTCCACTCATCGAGTTCAGGTGGCACGGACACTACTCCGGCCCCGGCCCCGAAGCAAGGGAATCCATCCGCGGTGAATGCTGCTTGGCCCGCGCGTCTGCGCCAATGGTGCCCCGGCCGTTCCGCTAACAATCATCAAACAGTTGGCAAACGGGCCGGAACATGGCGGCGGAGCCGAAATCCGCCGTCGTGCCCGCCCCGGCACAGCTGGACCGCGGGAATCCGCGCAGGCCCCTCGGTGGCGGATCCTGGCCGCAAATGGGTGCGGAAGCGGCCGCAAAGGAGGCGATGTGGCCTTCGTCACGACACGCAGTGACGGCTATCTCTTTTAGGGCTGGCACCGGGATGCGATTTATGTATACTGGCGTTAGTTGTAGTGTTGCGCATTTCGAGGTTGAAGCGACGACCCCCTAAAGGGACGCCGCTTTTCTGAAGATAGCGGACAGGACACCGTAACTGGAGGCCCGACGGTCGGGCGGAATCTCCAACTTCAGAAGGAAAAGAATAATGGCAACAGGTACCGTCAAGTGGTTCAACTCCGAAAAGGGCTTCGGCTTCATCTCCCCGGATGACCAGAGCCAGGATGTTTTCGCTCACTACTCCGCAATCAACTCCAGCGGCTACCGCTCCCTCGAAGAGAACCAGAAGGTTTCCTTCGATGTCGAGCAGGGCCCCAAGGGACCGCAGGCAGTAAACATCCAGGCCATCTAATTCATTAGATCCTGGACGAAGGCAGGGCCGGCATTGCGCCGGTCCTGCCTTTGTTTTGCCCCCCAAGCGCCCGTTTCCGGGCCCGTACCAGGCCCGCAGTGGCGGTGGAGGTGCGTTCCACCCCCGCCCGGCCCGGCGTTGCAGCCGGTGTTGCACAGCCAGCCATGGCACCATTGGAGACGATGAAAAAGAAAGCAGACACTAGCGGCGGACTGCCAATGCCGCTGTGGCTGCAGGGCATGGTGGAGAGCGCGGGGGCCGCACTGGTCTCCGCCCTGTTGGTGATTGTCCCGTTGTTGGGCGTGTGGTGGGCTGACGGCTTTGCCGACAAGTCCCTGTCCACGCTGGCGCGGCTTGCCGGCCAGGCCTGGTTGGTCATCCACGGCGTGCCGCTGCACCTGACCACCAACGACGGCCCCAGCTCGGCCACGCTGCAAAGCGGCACCCTGAGCCTGGTCCCGCTGGGCCTGACCCTCATTCCCTTCCTGCTGTCCTGGCGCGCCGGGCGGCGGCTGGCCCGCGCCTCCTACACCGACCAGCTCTGGCAGGCCCTGCTGGGTGCACTGGCCATCTACGCCGGGGTGGGGCTCGCGACGGCGTTTGTCTGCAGTGCCCCCGGCGTCGAGGCCAGCCTGGCCCTGTCCACTGTGGTGCCGCTGGTCCCGGTGGGGCTGGGGCTGGTAGTCGGAGCGCGGCGCGAGGCCGGCGCCTGGGGCCGGCTGATCGGCGTCGAGGCGGTGGACTGGATTGCGGCCACCAGCCAGCATTCGCGCTGGGCCGGTTCGTATTTGTGGGCGGCCGTGCGGGCCGGTTTTGTCGCCGCTGCCGCGGCGCTGGCGCTCTCCGCCGTGCTGCTGGCCGTGAACCTGGCCCTGCATTGGGCCGACATCGCCGCCGTCTTCCAGGGTCTGCGCTCCGGCGCGCTCGGCGGTGCGGTATTGACCGTCGCCCAGCTCGGTTTCATCCCCAACCTGGCCATCTGGACGCTGTCCTGGGCCTCGGGCGCCGGCTTTGCGCTCGGCACCGGATCCACGGTGGGGCCGCTGGGCACCGTCGTCGCGCCGATACCTGCCATCCCCGTGCTGGGCGCCCTTCCGGTGGGCGAGCTGTCCTGGGGTGTGGTGGCCATGGTGCTGCCCGTGCTTGCTGGCGTGCTGGGCGGCTGGTGGTTCCTGCGTGCGGGGGAGAACCACTTTGACGAGTGGCTCTCCATCAAGGTCAAGCACCGCTGGTTCACCGCACCGGCCTCGACGCTGGTGCTCGGCGCCGTCGTCGGCTCCGCCGCGGGCATCTTTGCCGGTGCGCTGGCATGGCTGTCGCACGGCTCGGCGGGCATTGGCCGCCTGACGGACCTTGGCCCGGACTTCCTCACCACCGGGCTCTGGGTGGCCGCCGAGGTGGGGATCGGCGTCGTCGTGGGCTCCGCGCTGGGGCCGTGGCTGGAACGCGAGCCGCAGCCGGCCACCACCCCGGGCGCCGCTGCCCGCAGGGCCGGCAGAAGCGGCGAATAGGGCCGGGCCCGCCCGCTCGCCTAAGGTTGTTCCATGCGCATTGTTGTTCTTGTCTCCGGCACCGGCTCCAACCTCCAGTCCGTCATTGACGCCGCCGCCACCGGGGAGCTGCCCGTCGAGATTGCCGCCGTCGGCGCGGACCGGCCCGGCACCGCCGGCATCGCCCGCTCCGCCGACGCCGGGCTGGAGACCTTCGTGGTGGACTTCAAGGACTTCGCCACCCGCGGCGAGTGGGATGCCGCCCTGCTGGCCGCCGTCCAGGCCTACACGCCGGACTACGTGGTGTCCTCGGGCTTCATGCGGATCGTGGCGCCGAGCTTCATCGACGCCTTCCCGGGCCGCTACGTCAACACGCACCCGGCCCTGCTGCCCGCCTTCCCCGGCGCGCACGGCGTCCGCGATGCCATGGCATACGGCGTCAAGGTCACCGGTTGCACGGTGCACTTTGCCGACGCCGGCGTGGACACCGGCCCCATCATCGCCCAGACGGCCGTGGAGGTCCTGGACTCGGACACCGAGGAGTCGCTGCACGAGCGCATCAAGGTCGCCGAGCGCACCCTGCTGATCTCCGTGCTCAAGGACCTGGCCGCGCCCTTCAACTGACGGGCCCCGTCCTTTGGGCGGCCCCGTCCTGAGGGCGGGGAGCACGACGGCGGCTGCCGGGTCCAGCGCCGCCGCTGCCGCCGCACCGACGGCCGCCTCGGCCACCGCCGCCGCCCGCAACATCCCCGTACCCACCCCGTTCACGGGCATGGACAAGGACGGCGTCGACGGGCTGAAGGCCTTCACCTTCTACTGGTTCGACGTCCAGAACTACCTGCTGCAGACCGGCGATGACGCGCCGCTCAGGGCGCTCTCCGACCCCGCCTGCGTGTATTGCACTGAGCAGTCGGCCGCACTGGCCACGCTGTACAAGGATGGCGGCTGGATGCAGGGAGGCCAGCCCAAGGTGCTGAACATCTACCCGGCGGACGCCACGGACGGCGGCGTGGTGAAGGCCGTACTGGACTACCGCTCCGACGCCTCCACCACGTACGCCAAGGATGGCTCCACCACGGCGTCGGTGCCATATGTGGCGGCTTCCACGCTGATGACCGTCGAGGCGAAGTACGCCCACGGCAAGTGGACGATGCTCTCCGTGGCCCACACCCCTGACGCTGCCATTCCGGGCGAGGCGGGCTAGCGGATCAATCCAGCCGGATCCCCTTGGTCTCCGGCGCGGCGACGGCCATCGCGATGACCGCCAGCACCACCAGCAGCCCCGTGAGGGCGAAGGTCAGCGGCAGTCCCAGCACCGGCCACAGCAGCGAACCGAAGATCAGGGGGACCAGCCCGGCGCCCACCCGGGAAATGGTGGAGGCCCAGCCAAAGCCCGTGCCGCGCAGCTCGGTGGGGTAGAGCTCCGAGACGTAGGTGTAGAGCACCGGGATGGCCACCTGGATGAGCAGGCCAAACACCAGCAGCCAGGCCTGCGCCGCGGCGGGGGCGTCCAGCACCAGGGCGAAGACCACCAGCGACGCAGCGGACAGCGGAGCGGTGATGGCCAGCAGCCATTTGCGGCCCACCCGCTCCACCAGCAGCGCCGCCAGCACCACGCCCACCAGCCCGATGCCCGTCATGCCCGCGGTGGCCATGAATGCCTTGGCCTCGCCAAAGCCGGTGGAGACCAGAATGGCAGGCATCCACGTCAGCGCCCCGTAGTAGACCAGCAGGATGGTCAGGAACAGCGACCAGGCCACGGCGGTGGTCCGCCAGTTGTAGCGCCACAGCTGCGCCAGCTGCACTGTGACCTTGCCGAGGGAGAGTTTGGGGGCTTCGCTGACCAGCGGCAGCCGCCAGCCGCCCACGGTGGCCCCGGTGCGGCGGATGAGGGAATTGATGACCTGGGCCGCCTCCTCGGGCCGCCCGGCGCGCACCAGGTAGAGCGGGGACTCCGGCACGGAGCGCCGCACCCAGAAGACCAGCAGCGCCGGCAGCACCATCACCAGCATCAGCGCGCGCCAATTGCCGGTGGCCGAGATGAGCGCAGCGGAGACCAGCCCGCACAGCGAGGCGCCGATGGGCCACCACGCATCCATCACCGTCAGGACCCGGCCGCGGTGCCGGCGCGGGGTGAACTCGCCCACCAGTGCGTAGTCCACGGGGATGCAGCCGCCCAGCCCGAAGCCGGCAACGAAGCGGAAGATGTAGAACCACACATAGTCCGGTGCTGCCGCCCCGAGCACGGTGAAGAGGGAGAAGACCAGCAGCGTCAGGGTGAAGGCCTTCTTGCGGCCGATCTGGTCCGCAATCGAGCCCCAGGCGAACGCGCCGATGGCCATGCCGATCAGGTTGGAGGTGCCCACCCAGGCGGCACCGCCGGCGTCGAGGTGCCATTCCTTGGACAGCAGCGGGATGAGGAAACCGTTCAGGGTCACATCCCAGGCATCGAACATGAAGCCCAGGCCACCGATGAGGAAGATGCTGCCCTGGACGCGCCAGCGCCACGGCAGGTCCTGGACGACGGCGTCGCCACTGGGAAGTGTGGTGCTGGTGGTCATGGGGTGCCTCCGTGGGTGCTGTGCCTGCACTCCATTATCGGCCCCGGGACAGCTCCCGGACGGCCTCGGAGACTTGGACGCGCAGGGCCGTTGCGTCGGAGCGGCCGCGGTTCGGGTGCACCCGGTTGGCCAGCACGACGGCGCTGGAGCCGGCCGCGCGGTCCACCAGCAGCGAGGTGCCCGTGAATCCGCCATGGCCGCGGCCCTGCCCGCCGTGCTTTCCCATCCAGTCCAGCTGGCCGATGCGCAGGCCCAGCCCCTGATGCCAGCCCGGTGCGCCCGCCCGCCATGACGGGCCCAGCACCCGCGGCAGCTGGTTCTCCCACATCTGCTCCGCCAGCGCGGGGGAGAGGATGCCGTCCAGCCCGGTGCGCAGGGCCTCGGTAAAGTCCAGCAGCGCCGGCGCGCTGGCGAACAGCCCGGCGTTCCCGCTCACCCCGCCCAGCTGCCAGGCGGCCTCGTCGTGGACCACTCCGCACACCATGCCGCGGCCCAGTCCGGGCATGTCCTCGGTGGCCGCGCAGGCTTGAGCCGAGGGCGTGCCGGTGATGGCGCCGGTGCCCAATGGATCCAGCACGCGCGCCCGGACCCGGGCCGCCCAGGGCTGCGGCGTGGCGGCCTCGGCCAGCGCCATGACGGTGTTGAAACCCGTGCAGGAATAGGAAAACCGGGTCCCCGGTGTGGACTCCAGCGGTGTGGAGAGCAGATCGGCCACCAGAGCGGCCCTGCCCACGGGCGCGCCGGCGGCCAGCGGGGCCCGCCAGCCGTCCCATTCGGCCGGCAGGCCCGCGGTGTGGGTCAGCAGATGCCGCAGCGTCACGCTGGCCTTCGCCCCGCTCCGGTAGGCCGGGAGCCAGGCGCCCACCGGCTCGTCCAGCGCCAGTGTGCCGCCGTCCACCAGGGCCAGGGCCGCGATGGTGGTGAAGAGCTTGGTGACGGAGGCCAGGTCGTACAGGGTCTCCGGGGTGGCCGGAACCCGCTCGGCGGCAGGCAGCACGGCGTCGCCGGCCGGATCGGCGCCCGCGGCCGCGTAGCGCACGGCATCGCCCACGGCGACCACCGGCAGCCGCTCGCCGTGCAGGGCCACGGCGCACACGGCCGACGGCGCCACGCCGCCGGCCACCGCGGCCGAGAGGATGCCCTCGATCCGCTGCGCCGCGCCGCGGGCCGCCATGCTAGCTGTCCGGGTGGGCGATGGCCTTGGACAGGTGCCCGCCGTGGGACGCCAGCACAGTGGCCGCGGCCGCGGGGGAGAGCCCGGTCAGAACCACCAGGATGGCGGCCTTCACCGAGCCGTCGACGCTGGCCAGGGCCGCCGCCGCGGTGGCCGGGTCCGTGCCGGTGGCGCGGAGAACGGTGCGTTCGCTGCGGGCGCGCAGCTTGTCGTTGGTGGCGCGCAGGTCCACCATCACGTTCTTGTACGTCTTGCCCAGCCGGACCATGGTGATGGTGCTGATCATGTTCAGCACCAGCTTCTGTGCGGTGCCGGACTTCAGCCGGGTGGAGCCGGAGAGGAACTCGGGGCCCACCTCCGTCTCGATGGCGATGTCTGCGGCGGCGCCCAGCGGGGAGCCGGCGTTGCAGGCGAAGCCCACGGTGTAGGCCCCGGCGGCCCGGGCGGCGGCGACGGCGGCCAGTACATAGGGCGTGCGGCCCGAGGCGGAGATGCCCACCACGGAATCGTCCGGGCCCAACGCCAGCGCGGCCATGTCGGCGGCACCGGCGTCCTCGTCGTCCTCGGCGTTCTCCACCGCCGAGCCGATGGCCGCGCTGCCGCCGGCGATGACGCCCACCACGGTGGAGGGGTCGGTGCCAAAGGTGGGCGGACACTCGCTGGCATCCAGGATGCCCAGCCGGCCCGGGGTTCCGGCGCCGGCGTAGATGAGCCGGCCGCCGCGGGCCATCCGGACCGCAATCTCGTCGATCGCGGCGGCGATGGCCGGAACCACCAGGGACACGGCGGCGGGCACTGTACTGTCCTCGCCGTTCATCGCGGTGGCCAGCGCCAGAGTGTCCAGCGCGGCCAGATCGGGGTACCGGTCGTTGGCGGATTCGGTGACGAGCGTGCCCAGCTGGCTGCGCAGTGCCGCGTTGGTGTCGGTGCCGTTCATGGTGCCTTCCGTAGGTGTGGGCGCGTGGTGTCGCGGCTACGCGCCGGCCAGCAGCAGCCGGGCCACGGCCGCGGCGCTGACCCGGCTGGAGCCGTGGCAGTGGATGGTGCTCAGCGGAGCGAGCTGGCCGGGGGCCGGCGCCAGGCCGGCATTGATGCAGATCGCGGGGACCCCTGCCGCCTTGGCCGCCGCCGCGACGTCGGCCAGGACCGCCTGCTGGCCGGGGCTGGCCAGCGCATCGGCGATGGCCACCACGGGCAGCCCGGCCGGCAGGGCGGCGGTGAGGTCCCCGGGGCCGAGCAGGTGCACGGTGACGCTGGCCTCAAGCGCGGTGGCAAAGAAGTTGGCGGTGGGCCCGGCGGCCATGTTGTGCTCGGTGCGCGCGTCCAGCACGACGACGTCGGTGCTGCCGGGCGGCAGCGTGGCCGGGCCGTGCGTGGCCGAGACCGTGCAGGCGCGCTCGGCGTCGTCGACCCAGCGGAAGGGCGATCCGGCGGTGGCGCCGGTGGCCTCCCAGTGGGCGGCGGACCATTGCGCAAAGGCCGCCACGCGTTCGGCGGCCCGGGTGAGGACCCCGGCGGACAGCCGGCCGCTGCCCGCGGCGGCGATGAGGGCGTCGCGGACCTGGACATAGCAGTCGAAATCGTTGCCGCCGCTGCTGTAGTCGTTGAGCGGGTTGCCGACGCACAGCAGGTCGGCGCCGGCCAGCATGGCCAGCACCGCCCCCTCGCCCGGTCCGACGGTGGCGCGGATGGCCGCCATGTCCAGGGCATCGGTGATCTGGAGCCCGGTGAAGCCGCTGGAGCGCAGCAGTGCGCCCACGGCGGGGTTCAGCGTGGCCGGGGCCTCGCCCAGCTCCGGGATGATGATGTGCGCGCTCATCACGGACGCCACGCCGGCCTCGAAGGCGGCGGCGAACGGGGGCAGGTGGGCCGCGGCGATCTCGTCCATGCCCAGTTCCAGCCGCGCGGTGTCAAGGTGGGAATCGGCCACCGTGTCCCCGTGTCCGGGGTAGTGCTTGGCGCAGGCGCCCACGCCGGTGGACTGGATGCCGCGGACCACCGCCGCGGTGTGCCGGCTGACCAGGGCGGTGTCGGCGCCAAAGGCCCGCACGCCGATGACGGGGTTGAGCGGGTTGGTGTTCACGTCGGCCACCGGGGCAAGGGCCAGGTTGATGCCGCCCGCGTGGCAGAGCAGCCCGAGGTCCCGGCCGGCCGCCTCGCTCACTGTAACGTCGTCGAGCGCCCCCAACACGGCGGCACCGGGCACGGTGGACCCGTCCCGGGCCTGCAGCCGGGTGACATTGCCGCCCTCCTCGTCCACGCCGATCACGGCGGCGGGGTTCGCGGCGCGGATCGCGGCGGAAAGGGCCGGCAGCTGGGTGCGGGACTCGGGGTCGATGTTGTGGCTGAAATAGACCACTCCGGCCAGTCCGTCCGAGAGCGCCTGGGCGAGCCAGACCGGGACGGTGGTGCCCACAAAGCCCGGCCAGATCACCGAATTCACCAGCCGGAGCAGCTGCTCGGGAACATCGGGACGTGTCTGGATGTGGGCTGTCTCACGTGCAGTCATAGGGACAGCCTACCGGCGAGGCAGTGGCCTAAACTTGAAATGTCGCCTTCTTCGACCAACCCCTGGAGATTTTCCGTGAGCAACTCACACTTCGATCGTGTTCCCATCCGCCGGGCCCTTATCTCGGTGTACGACAAGACCGGGTTGGAGGAGCTGGCCGCGGGCCTGCACGCCGCCGGTGTCCGCATCGTGTCCACCGGTTCGACGGCCAAGAAGATTGCCGCCGCGGGCATTCCGGTCCAGGAAGTCGAAGAAGTCACCGGGTCCCCGGAAATGCTGGATGGCCGCGTCAAGACGCTGCACCCGCGCGTGCACGGCGGCATCCTGGCCGACCGCCGCGTCCCGGCCCACATGGAGACCCTGGCGTCCATGGAGATCGAGGCCTTCGACCTGGTGGTGGTGAACCTCTACCCGTTCGTGGAGACGGTCCGCTCCGGCGCCGCCATGGACGACGTCGTCGAGCAGATCGACATCGGTGGCCCCGCCATGGTGCGTTCGGCCGCGAAGAACCACGCCGCCGTCGCCATCGTGGTTGACCCGGCCAGCTACGCCGACGTCGTTGCGGCCGCCGCCGCCGGTGGTTTCGACCTGAAGACCCGCCGCCGCCTGGCCGCCAAGGCCTTCGCCCACACCGCCAGCTACGACACCGCCGTGGCCACCTGGACCGCCAGCCAGTTCCTGGACGAGGACGGCGACGGCGTCATCGACTGGCCCGCCTACACCGGCATGGCCCTGGAGCGCTCCGAGGTGCTGCGCTACGGCGAGAACCCGCACCAGCAGGCCGCCCTCTACGTGGACAAGGCCGCCCCGGCGGGCATTGCCCAGGCCGACCAGCTGCACGGCAAGGCCATGAGCTACAACAACTACGTCGACGCCGACGCCGCCCTGCGCGCCGCCTTCGACTTCGACGCCCCGGCCGTCGCCATCATCAAGCACGCCAACCCGTGCGGTGTGGCAGTGGCCTCCCCGGACGCCGTGGACCCGATTGCGGACGCCCACGCCAAGGCGCACGCCTGTGACCCGCTCTCCGCCTTCGGTGGCGTGATCGCCGCCAACCGCCCGGTCACCGCCGCCATGGCCGCGACGGTGAAGGACATCTTCACCGAGGTGGTCATCGCCCCGAGCTTTGAGCCGGAGGCCGTGGAGATCCTGTCCAAGAAGAAGAACATCCGCCTGCTGGCCCTGCCGGAGGGCTATGGCCGCTACCCGGCCGAAGTCCGCCAGGTCTCCGGCGGCGCGCTGGTGCAGGTCAGCGACAAGGTGGACGCCGACGGCGACAACCCCGCCAACTGGACGCTGGCCGCCGGCGAGGCCGCCGACGCCGCCACGCTGGCCGACCTCGTGTTTGCCTGGACGGCCGTCCGCGCCGCCAAGTCCAATGCCATCCTACTGGCCAGCAACGGTGCCGCAGTGGGCATCGGCATGGGCCAGGTCAACCGCGTTGACTCCTGCAAGCTGGCCGTCGAGCGCGCCAACACCCTCGGTGTGGCCGTCGAGGGTGCCGACGCACCGGGCGGTGCCTCCGGCGCGGCCGAAGGTTCCGTCTCCGCCAAGCGCTCCTTCGGTGCCGTGGCCTCCTCGGACGCGTTCTTCCCCTTCGCCGACGGCCTGCAGATCCTCCTGGATGCCGGCGTGAAGGCTGTTGTCCAGCCCGGCGGCTCGGTGCGCGACGAAGAGGTCATCGCCGCGGCCAACGCCGCCGGCATCACGATGTACTTCACCGGCGCACGCCACTTCTTCCACTAGGAATTCCCCTAGGAAGCCCATGGGTGCCCGCGCCGGATGCCGGGGCGGGCACCCAAGGCCCCCGGCCGCCGTGGTTGGGCCCGTCGCAAAGACGGGCGCAGGCGGCGCGTCGGGTAAGTTAGACCCGTTGAGATAACACACGATTTGCGAAGAAATCCGTCGTGAATCCGCAGAGATTCTTAGGAGACGCCGCACCAATGGCCAAGATTATCTATACCCACACCGATGAAGCGCCGATGCTGGCAACCTATTCGCTGCTGCCGGTCATCCAGGCATACGCATCGACCGCTGGTGTGGAAGTGGAAACCCGCGACATCTCCCTCTCCGGCCGGATCATTTCCGCCTTCGGGGACCACCTGCGCGAGGACCAGCGCGTCGACGACGCTCTGGCCGAGCTGGGCGCTTTGGCCAAGACGCCCGAAGCCAACATCATCAAGCTGCCCAACATCAGCGCCTCCATTCCGCAGCTGAAGGCCGCCATCGCAGAGCTCCAGGGCCAGGGCTACGCCCTCCCGGACTACCCGGATGACCCCTCCACGGACGAGGACAAGGACATCCGCGCCCGCTACGACAAGATCAAGGGCAGCGCCGTCAACCCGGTGCTGCGCGAGGGAAACTCGGACCGCCGCGCCCCGCTGTCGGTGAAGAACTACGCCCGCAAGAACCCGCACACCATGGGGGCCTGGTCCGCGGACTCCAAGACCAACGTGGCCACCATGGGTGCCGGCGACTTCCGCTCCAACGAGAAGTCCGTGGTGATTCCCGCCGACGACAAGATCAAGATCGAGTTCGTCGCCGAGGACGGCACCGTCTCGGTCCTGAAGGACTACTTCCCGGTCCTGGCCGGCGAGGTGGTGGATGGCACCGTGCTGCGTGCCGCCGCCCTGGACACCTTCCTGGCCGCCCAGATTGCCCGCGCCAAGGACGAGGGCATCCTCTTCTCCGCGCACCTGAAGGCCACCATGATGAAGGTCTCAGACCCCATCATCTTCGGCCACGTGGTCAAGGCCTACTTCCCGGAGCTGTTCGCCAACTACGGCGACGCGCTGGCCGCCGCGGGCCTGAGCGCGAACAACGGCTTGGCCTCCATCATTGCCGGCCTGCCCAACCTGGCCGAGGACGTCCGCACCGGCGTCGAGGCCGCCATCGCGAAGGGCTACGCCGAGGGCCCCGCCCTGGCCATGGTCGATTCCGACAAGGGCATCACCGGCCTGCACGTGCCCAGCGACATCATCGTTGACGCCTCGATGCCGGCCATGATCCGCACCTCCGGCCACATGTGGGGCCCCAGCGGCGAGGAGGCCGACACCCTGGCCGTCATTCCGGACAGCTGCTACGCCGGCGTGTACCAGGTGGTCATCGACGATTGCCGCGCCAACGGCGCCTTCGACCCCACCACCATGGGCACCGTTCCCAACGTGGGCCTGATGGCCCAGGCCGCCGAGGAATACGGCAGCCACGACAAGACCTTTGAAATCGCGTCCGCCGGCACCGTCCAGGTGCTCGACGGCGCCGGCAAGGTGCTGATCTCCCACGAGGTCTCCGCCGGGGACATCTGGCGCGCCTGCCAGACCAAGGACCTGCCGATCCGCGACTGGGTCAAGCTGGCCGTCACCCGTGCCCGCGCCTCCGCCACCCCTGCCATCTTCTGGCTTGACGAGGACCGCGCGCACGACGCCAACCTGATCGCCAAGGTCAAGGCGTACCTGCTCGAGCACGACACCGAGGGCCTGGCGATCGAGATCATGTCCCCGGAGAGGGCCACCGCCTTCACCCTGGAGCGCATCCGCCGCGGCGAGGACACCATCTCCGTCTCCGGCAACGTGCTGCGCGACTACCTGACGGACCTGTTCCCGATCCTGGAGCTGGGCACCAGCGCCAAGATGCTCTCCGTGGTTCCGCTGATCAACGGTGGCGGACTGTTCGAGACCGGCGCCGGCGGCTCCGCTCCGAAGCACGTCTCCCAGCTGCTGAAGGAAAACCACCTGCGCTGGGATTCCCTGGGCGAGTTCCTGGCCCTGGCCGTCTCCTTCGAGCACCTGGCCACCACCACCGGCAACGCCCGCGCCCAGGTGCTGGCCGACACGCTGGACCGCGCCACGGGAACCTTCCTGCTGGACGACAAGTCCCCCAAGCGCAAGGCGGGCGAGCTCGACAACCGCGGCAGCCACTTCTTCCTGGCCAAGTACTGGGCCCAGGAGCTGGCTGCGCAGAGTGCCGACGCCGAGCTGGCCGGCGACTTCGCCGCCATCGCCGAGGCCCTCTCCGCCAACGAGGAGGCCATCACGGCCGAGCTGCTCACCGTCCAGGGCTCGCCCGTGGACATCGGCGGCTACTACCGCCCGGACGAGGCCAAGGCCTCGGACATCATGCGGCCCTCGGCCACGCTGAACGGTGTGCTGGCCACCCTGGCCTAAGCTCTCCCGTCCGACAGCGGTGCGCGGCCCACGAAAGTGGGCGGCGCACCGCTGTGGGCGCTTAACGCGCAAAGCGGGCCAATAGATCCGAAGCGGCCGTGTTCGTTATCTGATCTTTATGTATCAATATGTGTTGCATGCCACATTCGTGCAGGTAGTCTCAGGGAACGTAATTCGGAACAAGCGCTGGGACAACGCGGTCCCAGCGCCAAAGATGCGCTCGGAAGGCAGACTCCATGTACCGAAAGAAAGTCCTTACCACCCTGGCCACAGCAGCCACCCTTGGCATGCTGCTCGCCTCGTGCGCCAACCAGGCGTCCACGGGCGGGCAGACTACCGCGAATGCCAACAAGGTCAATATCCCCGCACTGACCAAAATCGATACCCCAGCCGACGCCGCCCTGCCGGCCGGTGATGGCAAGGGCACCTGCCCCTCCACCACCACGCTGGCCTACGCCGGCGCCGAAACCGGCTCCAACGCCCAGCTGGGCATCAACATCTACAACGGCATCCAGCTGGCCATCAACCAGCACAACGAGGCCAACCCGGGCTGCCAGGTGCAGTTCAAGAAGTTCGACACCGAAGGCGACCCGAACAAGGCCACCGGCCCTGTCACCCAGCTGGTGAGCGAAGCGGACATCATCGGCGTCGTCGGCCTCCCGTTCTCCGGCGAATCCAAGGCAACAGGCAACATCTTCGAACAGAAGGGCCTGGTCCACATCACCCCGTCGGCCACCAACCCCACGCTGACGTCCAACGGCTGGACCACCTTCTTCCGTGGCCTGGGCAACGACGCCGTGCAGGGCCCGGCCGCCGCCAAGTTCCTCACTGGCAAGCTCGAGGCCAAGAAGGTCTACCTGGTCCAGGACGACTCGGACTACGGCATCGGCCTGGGCACCGCCACCTCGGCGGCCCTGGGCGGCGCACTGGCCGGCACTGACAAGATCACCACGGGCCAGAAGGACTTCTCCGCCGTGATCTCCAAGATCATGAACGCCAAGGTCGACGCCGTCTTCTATTCCGGCTACTACGCCGAGGGTGCACCCTTCGACCAGCAGCTGGTGGGCAAGGGCTTCACCGGCACGTTTGTCGGCCCCGACGGCGTGAAGGATGACCAGTTCATCAAGCTGGCCGGCGACGCCTCCTCCAACGCGTACTTCACCTGCCCCTGCATCCCCGGTGAGCTGATCCCGACGTTCGAGTCCGCGTACAAGGCGCTGGCCAACGCCGAGCCCGGCACGTACTCCATCGAGGGCTACGACGCCGCCACGGTGCTGCTCGCGGGCATCGACGCCGGCAAGCAGGACCGCGCGGCCCTGAAGGACTGGGTCAAGACCTACGACAAGGATGGACTGAGCAAGCACTACAAGTGGGATGACAAGGGCGAACTCCAGGCTCCCACCGTGTACGGCTACAAGGTCGAAAACGGCAAGATCCTTCCCATCGGTGCGATCGGCGAGTAGAAACCAATGAAGGGATGCTGTGGGGCGCGCGGTTGGTGCCCCACAGCATTTTTTCTGGTTTCCGCCATCAACAGCTCTATATCCCCGCTGCCCCGGCCAGAACCCGGACGGGGCATCATCGAGGTCCTTGAACCGTTCAGGATGTGACCATGCTTAGTGCACTCGCAATGTCCCTACCAACGGACAACAGCTGGATCAATTTCGACGTACCGTCGCTGATCCAAAACTTCTGGAGCGCAACCTTTGACGGGTTGACCTTCGGAGCCATCTACGCCCTCGTGGCGCTGGGGTACACGCTCGTCTACGGCGTGCTGAACCTGATCAACTTTGCCCACTCGGAAGTCTTCATCATGGGCTGCTACGGCGTGTTCTTCACGCTGAGCTTCCTGGGCTTCGGCCCGTCCGTGCCCAACCTGGACATCTGGTCCATCGTGCTCAACCTGGTCTTGGCCCTGATCGTGGCGATGCTGGCCTCGGCGCTGACGGCCTTCATCGTGGAGCGGGTGGCGTACCGCCCGCTGCGCCGGCGCAACGCGCCCCGGCTGGTCTACCTGATCACCGCCATCGGCGTCTCCTTCACCATCCAGTACTCGATCTTCGTCTGGCGCGGCCCCAACCCCGAGGTTGCCCTGACCATGTTCCGGCCCAAGCCCATCTTTGAGGTCTTTGGCACCGTCATCGACTCCCAGCAGCTGGTCATCGTGCTGGCGGCAGTGGTCATGATGATCGCCACCGACCAGTTCATCAGCAAGTCCCGCACCGGGCGCGGCATCCGCGCCGTGGCCCAGTCCCCGGACACGGCCACCCTGATGGGTGTGAACAAGGAACGCATCATCATTACCACCTTCATCATCGGCGGTGTGCTGGCCGGGGCCGCGGCCCTGTTCTACGTCATGAAGATCCCCTCCGGTGTGCAGTACAGCGGCGGTTTCGTCCTGGGTGTCAAGGCCTTCGCGGCCGCCGTCCTCGGCGGCATCGGCAACGTCCGCGGCGCCCTGCTGGGCGGCCTGCTGCTGGGCCTGATCGGCAACTACGGCCAGATCCTCCTCGGCAGCTCGCAGTGGACGGACGTTGTGGCCTTCGTGGTCCTGGTCCTGGTGCTGCTGGTGCGGCCCGAGGGCATCCTGGGCACGTCCCTTGGAAGGAGCAAAGCATGAGCATGGTAGATGGACCCACCCCGCTGCCGGGCGCCAAGGCCGGCCAGGCGGCGCAGGACCGCGAGGCGGAAACGACGGGCCCCGGGGCCAGCATCGACGCCCAAAAGAACGGCGGTGCGCTCAAGTCCTTCGGCTCCCGGTGGAATGCGCTGCCGCGCCAGCAGCAATGGGCCTGGCTGGCGATCATCGTTGTCCTGGCCTACCTGCTGCCGGTCATCAACCCGCCGCTGATCTCCACCGAACCGGGCAACAACTTTGCCCTGGCCTGCTTCGACATGGCCCGGTTCGCCCTGATCGCCGTCGGGCTGAACGTGGTGATCGGCTACGCCGGCCTGCTTGACCTGGGCTATGTGGCCTTCTTCGCCGTCGGCTCCTACACCGCGGCCATGCTGACCAGCCCGGACTCGACGTTCCTGAAGATCCCGTACCTGTGGACCATCCCGGTGGCCATGGCCGTGACCATGTTCTTCGGTGTGGTCCTCGGCGTGCCGACGCTGCGGCTGCGCGGCGACTACCTGGCCATCGTGACCCTCGGCTTTGGTGAAATCGTCCGCATCCTGGCCACCATCATCCCGGCCATGGCCGGCCAGGTCGGTTTCCAGAACGTGGGCCACCCGCCCGGCACTGAGGCCGACGGCACCCCGATCTTCTCGAACTCGAACGGCACGCCCTGGTACTGGCTGGTGTTGACGGTGTTGATCGTCGTGCTCCTGCTGGCCGGCAACCTGGAACGCAGCCGCGTGGGCCGGGCCTGGATCGCCATCCGCGAGGACGAGGACGCCGCCGAAATCATGGGCGTCCCCACCTTCAAGTACAAGGTCTGGGCGTTCGCCATCGGCGCCGGCGTGGGCGGGCTCTCCGGGGCCCTGTTTGCCGGCCAGGTGGGCTTCGTGAACAACCAGAAGTTCGACGTCGTCACCTCCATCCTGTTTGTCGCCGCCGTGGTGCTGGGCGGCGCGGGCAACAAGGTCGGTGCCATCCTCGGCGGCGCGCTGGTCAGCTACATTCCGCTGCGCTTCACGGCGATCGCGGAGTACAAGTACCTGATCTTCGGCATCGCCCTGGTCCTGATCATGATCTTCCGGTCCCAGGGCCTGCTGCCGGCCCGCCAACGGCTGCTGGCCTATGGCCGGATGGCCTACAACCGCGCGGCCACGGCGGCCACCGGCAAACACGCGGGACCGGCGCCGTCGGCCGGCACGGGAGCGGGCACCGGACCGCAGACGGAGGCAGGAGCATGAGCAACATGGAACCGTCGGATGCACCCCGGAGCGCACCGGAGGGTGCACCGGACACGGCCGCTGGCACCGCCTCGGAGATCGATGAGGCGGTGATGGCGGAGGCGGGCATCGACCTCGACGTGGCCCAGGCCGTTGCCCCGGACCGGGAGATCGCCGTGAATGTGGGCGACAGCCTGGTCCAGGTGCAGAACCTGACCATCAAGTTTGGTGGCCTCACCGCCCTGGACAACATCTCCTTCGACATCAAGCGCGGCGAGATCCTGGGCCTGATCGGCCCCAACGGTGCCGGCAAGACCACCTGCTTCAATGCCATGACGGGCGTCTACAAGCCCACCAGCGGCAAGATCCTGCTGGAGGGCACCTCCATCGGCGGGCTGAAGCAGCACAAGATCACCCGCATGGGCCTGGCCCGCACCTTCCAGAACATCCGGCTCTTTGGCGAGATGACGGCGCTGGAAAACGTGGTGGTGGGGCTCGATGCCCGGCACCGGACCAGTGTGGGCGGGGCGCTGCTGCGCCTGCCCACGCACGTGAGGGAGGAGAAGAGCGCCATTGAGCGCGGCATGGCGCTGCTGGAATTCGTGGGGGTGGCAGACCATGCCGCCACCCTCTCCCGGCATCTCTCCTACGGCCACCAGCGGCGGCTGGAGATTGCCCGCGCCCTGGCCACCGACCCCAAGGTGCTCTGCCTCGATGAGCCGGCCGCCGGCTTCAACCCGGCGGAGAAGGAGGAGCTGATGGAGTTGATCCGCACCATCCGCGCCGACGGCTACACCGTGCTGCTCATTGAGCACGACATGAAGCTGGTCATGGGGGTCACGGACCGCATTGTGGTGTTGGAGTTCGGCAAGAAGATTGCCGACGCCGTTCCGGCAGCCATCCGCGCGGATCCGCGCGTGGTTGCCGCCTACCTAGGGGAGCCCGAAGATGACGTTGCTTGAGCTGAAGAACATCTCCGTCCACTACGGCCGGATCCAGGCCATCAAGGACCTGTCCTTCACCGTCAACGAGGGGGAGATTGTCTCCCTTATTGGTGCCAACGGTGCGGGCAAGACCACCACGATGAAAACCATCTCGGGCCTGCTGAACCCCTCCGCCGGCTCCATTGAGTTTGCCGGCGAGGACATCACCAAGATGAAGGCGCACATCCGCGTGGTGCAGGGGATCTCCCAGGCGCCCGAGGGGCGCGGCATTTTCCCGGGCATGACGGTCATGGAAAACCTGGACATGGGCACCTTCGGGCGCAGGGACAAGTCCGGCGTGCCGGCGGACCTGGAGCGGGTCTTTGACCTGTTCCCGCGCCTGCTCGAGCGCCAGAAGCAGTACGGCGGCACCATGAGCGGCGGCGAGCAGCAGATGCTGGCCATCGGGCGCGCCCTGATGTCCAGCCCGAAGCTGCTGCTGCTGGACGAGCCCTCCATGGGCCTGGCCCCGCAGTTCATCCGGCAGATCTTCAAGATCATCACCGAGATCAACAAGCAGGGCACCACCGTGCTGCTGGTGGAGCAGAACGCCAACCAGGCCCTGGCCCGGGCCGACCGTGCCTTTGTCCTGGAGACGGGCTCCATCACGCACAGCGGCACCGGCAAGGAGCTGCTGGTCAACCCGGCCATCAAGGAGGCCTACCTGGGCGCCGGCTGACCCGCCGCTGGAGCGGAGCCGAAACCCGGTGGGACGGGAGTGTCCCCGGGTGCCGCCGACGTCGAGTCCCGTTCAGGACGCAGTAGTGGTCGTGTCATGAACGGGAAGCGGCGTCATGGATGCAGTTGTGCGTCCTGGACGGCCGCCGTCGTTGGCCGCCGGGGAGACACTTAGGGCGTGTCTCCCAATGCGGCGCTCCAGATGACGACGGCGTGCAGGACGGCCGCTGAGCGGTAGGTGAGGGCCAGTTTGTCGTAGCGGGTGGCCAGGGACCGCCATTGCTTGAGGGTGTTGAAGCTGCGCTCGACCACATTGCGCCGTTTGTAGGCGTCCCTGTCGTATCTGACGGGGCGTCCCCCGGCGGAGCCCTTGCGTTTCCGGTTGGCCTTCTGGTCGTCCTTTTCCGGGATAACGCACTCGATGCCCCGCCCGCGCAGGTACGCCCGGATTGCTTTGGAGGAATAGGCCTTGTCGGCCATGGCCCGGTCCGGGCGGGTGCGGGCCCGGCCGGGACCGGGCCTTTCTACCTTCAGGGCCTCCATGAGGTTCTCAAACATCGGCGAGTCCCCGCCCTGGCCCGGCCCCAGCAGCAGGACCAGGGGACGCATGTTGCCATCCACCAGGGCGTGGATCTTGGTGGTCAGCCCGCCGCGGGACCGGCCGATGGCATGGTCCTCAGGCTCGTCGAGCAGATTCCTGTAATTCGACAGGTCCCCCTGTGTGGCGGGGCAGGTTCGTGCCGTGCTGGTGGGCACGGTTGACCGTGGAGTCGATCGAGACCTCCCAGTTGATCAGCCCGGCCGTGTCCGCGCGGGTCAGCAACGCCGCCAGGACCTTGTCCCAGGTCCCGTTGGCGGCGTTGCGGCGGTGGTGCTTCCACACGGTCTTCCACGACCCGAAATAGGCAGGGAGATCACGCCATGGGATCCCTGCCCGGTAGCGGTAGATGATGCCCTCGGTCATCAGCCGGTGGTCGTTGAAGGGTCGGCCCGGTTTCCCCGACGAATCGGGCATCAACGGGGCAATGGACTCCCACTGGGCATCGGACAACACGGAATAGCGAGAAGGCACCCATCAATCATGCCAAACCGCAAAACCACTGATTAGGAGACACACCCTAGGCCGGCGGCACCTGGTCGTTGGCGTAGACCACGCCCAGCTGGGCGCGCACGCCGTCGAACAGGTCCATGATGGCCACGGAATCGGCCAGCGGCATGGTGGGGCTTTCCAGCAGCCCGGACTGGATGCAGCGGGTGACCTCGCGCAGCTGGTAGGTGTACCCGTTGCCGGGCTCCTCGAAGGACTCCTCGCGGCTGGTGTCCCAGCCGGTCGTGATCCGGATGGTCCGGGGGTTGTTCACCGAGCCCACGGTTTCGATCATGCCCTTGATGCCGGAGACCACTGCCGCGCGGGGGCCAAAGGAGCTCAGGTAGCTCATCAGCTGGGCCTGCGCACCGCCGTCGTAGTCCAGTGTCAGGGCGTTCTGGCTGTCCACGCCAAAGTCCGTCACCGTGCCGGTGGCGTGGACGGCGGTGGGCGCGCCCAGCGCACCCCAGGCCCAGAGCAGCGGGTACACGGTCAGGTCCAGCAGGGCGCCGCCGCCGTCGGCCGGGGCCCAGATCCTGGCGCTGAGGTCCTCCGGTGCCGGGAAGCCGAGGTCCGCCCGGACCCAGCGCACCGTGCCGATCTCGCCCGAGGCGATGATGTCCAGGGCGCGCTGGATGCCCGGCACAAACCGGGCCCAGACCGCCTCCATGAGGAACACTCCGCGGGCACGGGCCAGCTCCACCAGCGCGCGTGCCTCCGCGGCATTGATGGTCAAGGCCTTCTCGCACAACACGTGCTTGCCGGCCTCCAGCGCGGCCTTGGCCACCTGGTAGTGCTGGGCGTGCGGGGTGGCGATGTAGACCACGTCCACGTCCGGGTCCTGGACCAGCTGCTCGTAGCCGGCCGGGCCGGCGCCGTCGGTTCCGCCGTCGTAGTAGGAGGCGGCAAAGCCGAACTGTGCCGCGAATTCCTCCGCCTTGGCCCGGGTGCGCGAACTTACGGCCTGCAGGACCACATCCTCCAGCAGCGCCAGATCCGCCGTCACCGCGTGGGCAATGCCGCCGGTGGCCACCACACCCCAGCGCAGGGCGGTGCCGGTGGCGGACAGGGTGTCGGGATTGTCGCTGGTGTACCAGCTGGGCCTGATGATGTGGCGGGGTTCAGTCATGCGCACATTCTGCCACCGGCACGCGGCGCCGCGGCGAAGATGTCGGGCCGGTGCGCCCTGCACGGGCCATACATAGATACGCGGTATAGTGGCTGCAATGTCCATGGGGGGACCGCTGCCTGTGGGGAAGTATGCGAAAGAGTGGATATGAGAATTCTTAGACGAATTGTTTTTCCGGTGGCCTGGCTGCTGGTCTTTGCCGTGATTGCCGCGGCCCTGGTCAAGATGGCCTTCATTGACGGGCTCCAGCAGGAGGCCGCACCGCTGGTGCCCCGGGCGGGCCTGGCCTCGCCGGCGGTGCCGGTGGCCCTGGGCACAGTGGTGAACACCCTGGAGCTCAAGGGCACTGTGGCCAGCGATCCGGACGTGACGGCCAAGGCCACGGCGGCCGGCAAGGTGGTCTACCTGTTCGCCGCCGCCGGGGACGCCGTCGCCAAGGGCGACAGGCTGCTCCAGATCCGTTCCGAGGTGGTGCCCGAGGCCGGTGCCGCCGTGCGGCCGCCCGCCGGAGAGGAGCCTGCCGCCCCCGCCGCCCCGGTGTACAGCTACACGGATGTGCTGGCCCCGGTGGCCGGGACGCTCGCGACGCTGCCGCTGCTGCTCAACCAACAGGTGGGCGTGGGCGATGCCGCGGCGACGGTGGCCACCGGCACCTTCACCATCAGCGCGCCGCTGGATGCCGCGGCGCAGTACCGGCTTCTGGGCCGGCCCAGCACGGCCAAGGGTTTCGTCACCGGCGGTCCGGGTGCCTTCGACTGCGTGGACGTCAAGACCCGGAACGCCGACGCCGGCACGGGTGCCGTCTCGGGTGCCGGCACCACCACCGGCGGATTGTCGGCGCCGCTGGCTGCGGCGGGGCCCGGCATGGGGCAGGCGTCCGACGGCGGCGCGGCCGGCCCCAGCGGCACCACCACGGGCACCGTCACCTGCGCCGTTCCGGCGGACACCCCTGTCTTTGCCGGGCTCGGGGCCACCGTGACAGTCAGCGCTGGCGAGGCCAGCAATGTGCTCACGGTTCCGCTCACCGCCGTCAAGGGCAGCGTCAGCGAGGGCGTGGTGTGGGTCCAATCGGTGGCCGGCGCGCCCGAACAGCGCACCGTGTCGCTGGGGCTGAACGACGGCGCCCGGGTGGAAGTCACCCAGGGCCTCGCCGAGGGCGAATCCGTGCTGGAATTCGTGCCGGGTGCGCCCGCCGTTGGCCAGCCGGGGATGCCCGCCTACGGTGGAGGGATGGGCGGATGAGCACCGGCACCCTGGACCGGGAACCGGGCGAGGTCCTTCTCGAGCTGGCGGACGTCACCCGCACCGTGCTGCTGCCCGACGACGAAGAGCTGCACATTCTCCGCGGCGTGACCCTGCGGGTCTCGGCCGGGGACCATGTGGCCATTGTGGGGCGGTCCGGCTGCGGAAAGTCCACACTGCTGAACCTGCTGGGCCTGCTGGATGTGCCCACCAGCGGGCGGCTGGACTTCGCCGGCCGCCCGGTGTCCAGCCTGCGCTCCAACGCCCGGGCCCGGCTGCGCGGGGCCTCGGTGGGCTTCGTCTTCCAGCAGTTCAACCTGCTGCCCGGCCGCACTGCACTGGAAAACGTGGCCATGCCGCTGCTCTATGCCAGGGGCCGCGATTTCTGGCGCCGCAACGAGCTCGCCATGGAGATGCTGGACCGGGTGGGCCTGGCCGGCCGGGCCGACACCGCACAGCACATGCTCTCCGGCGGCGAGCAGCAGCGGGTGGCCATTGCCCGTGCGCTGGTGCGCCGCCCCCGGCTGATCCTGGCCGACGAGCCCACCGGCGCACTGGACGTGGAGACGGGCCTGCATGTCATGGAACTGCTGGAGAGCGTGGCCGCCGAGTCGGGCGCCGCGCTGGTGGCCATCACCCACGACCCCAATGTCGCCGCCCGCGCCCGGACCCGGTACGCCCTGGACCAGGGCGTCCTGGCCCCCGCGGCCACAGCTGCGGTGGTGGGCGCATGAGCGGGTTCATCTCCGCACTGGTGGAGGCCTTCTCCGAGCTGCGGATCCACAAGACCCGCATCCTGCTGGCCCTGGTGGGGGTGGCTGTCTCGGTCGCGGCCCTGGCCTCGGTGGTGGGGGTGGGGGAGCTGGTCCGCGAATCCATGCGGGCTGACTCCGAGCGCAACGGCGGCCGGGAGGCGAGCCTGAGCATCTATGCCAATCCCGGCTCGGCCAGCGACACCGCCAAGCTTGACGCCGCCTTCGGCTCCGTCGTCGAACGCTACGGCATCGGCTACGCCACCCGGGTGGGGCACGCCAGCGGCAGCTTCCAGTTTGCCCGCGGTGTGCAGAGCGTGGACGTCAGCGTGGTGGACCCCGCCTATGGTGTGATCCACCGGGTGGAGCCGGTGGCGGGTGCGTGGTTTGCCGACGACGACGGCGACCGGCTGGCCCCGGCGCTGGTGGTCAACGAGGCCTTCTACTCCTTCATGGGACGCCCCGACCTGGCCACCTCCCCGCGCGCCACGGTGCGCGGGGACAGGGAATACGCCGCCGTCGTCATTGGGGTGGTGCGCGACCAGTATCCGGGCATGGGCCCGGCGGCCTTCATGCTCGCTAAGGGCGCCGAACTCAGCGGGATCACCGGTGGCGGCGGCCAGCGGCCCACCGAATACCGGATGTGGGTGCCGCCGGCCATGGCCGGGATGCTCAGCGCCGCCATCGCTGCGGACCTGCAGACGGCCCTGCCCGGCATGGGCCTGCAGGTGAACCGCAGCGACTTCGCCGCGTACGGGGACCCCTTCGGGCAGGTCCAGCTGGTGATCGGCGGCATCGCCGTGCTGGTGCTGCTGCTGGGGGCCATCGGCCTGTTGAACATCTCCATGGTGACGGTGCGGTACAGGGTGCGCGAGATCGGCATCCGGCGCAGCTTTGGCGCCACCTCCGGGCGGATCTTTGCCGGGGTGCTGATGGAATCGGTGGTGGCCACCACCGTGGCCGGCGCCGTCGGCGTCATGGCGGCCATCGCCGTCGTCAAAAACCCGTGGGTCCAGCACCAGCTGGCGCCCGGGCTCAGCGAGTACCCGGCATTCCCGCTCGAGGCCGCGCTGCTGGGGCTGGGGGCCGCCGTGTTGGTGGGCGCGCTCGCCGGCGCCATTCCGGCCCTGGTGGCCATCCGGATCAAGGTGATCGACGCGATCCGGTTCTAGGCCGTTCACGGGATAATGCGCAAGGGCCCGGATCGTGGAAACGATCCGGGCCCTCTGACTTGTCTGTGGAACGCTGGCGCTACTTGGTCAGCGGGCCAAGCACCTTGTCATTCTTGTACTGCTCGGCAGCGTTGGCCTTGGTGACGATCTGCGGAACCAGCAGGTAGGCCGGAACCACCTTGACGCCATTGTTGTAGGACTTGGGGTCGTTGATCTCCGGGGTCTTGCCGGCCTGCAGGTCCTTCACCATCTGGATGGCGTGCTTGACCAGGGCGGTGGTGTCCTTGTTGATGGTGGAGTACTGCTCGCCGGCCATGATGGACTTGACGGACTCAACCTCGGAATCCTGGCCGGTGACGATCGGGATCGGCTTCCCGGCGGCCTTCACCGAGGTGAGGATGGCGCGGGCCAGGGTGTCGTTGGGGGAGAGGACGCCATCCAGCTCGGCGGAGCCGTAGCTGCCGGCCAGCAACGTGTCCATGCGCTTCTGGGCGTTCTCGGCCTTCCAGCCCTGGGTGACGGCCTGCTCGAAGGTCTTCTGGCCCGAGACAACCTTCAGGGTCCCGTCGTCGATCTTCGGCTGGAGGACGTTCATGGCGCCGTCAAAGAAGACCTTGGCGTTGGCATCGTCCGGGGAGCCGGCAAAGAGCTCGATGTTGTACGGACCGGAGTCCTTCTTGCCCTTCATTCCGTCCAGAAGCGCCTGGCCCTGCAGCTGGCCCACCTTGTAGTTGTCGTACGCCACGTAGTAGTCAACGTTTTCGGTGTTCAGCAGCAGCCGGTCGTAGGCAATGACCGTGGCGCCGGCATCCTTGGCCTGCTTGAGCTGGGTGCCCAGCTGGGCACCGTCAATGGCACCGACGATGATGACCTTGGCGCCCTTGGTGACCATGGAGCTGATCTGGTTCTGCTGGTCCGAGACACCGCCGTTGGCGAACTGGACGTCGGCCTTGAAACCTGCGCTCTTCAGCCCGTCGTTGAACAGCCCCTCGGCCAGGACCCAGTTTTCGCTGGTCTTCTGCGGCAGGGCCACGCCGATCTCGGCATCCTGGGCAAACCCGCCGGCTGCCCCGGAGGTGCCGGCGGGGGTCTCCGCGCGCCCGCAGCCGGTCAGGGCCAGGGCGGATACGGCGGCAATGACAGCAAGCGACTTCACCGATTTATTGAACGTCAACATTGATTTTCACTTTCTTCCAAGGTGGGAATGGTGCATCTGCAGCGGATTGCTAGGGCTCGGAGGGGACGGAAATGACATCTTTGGTGTCGGCCGTTTCGACCTCGGGCCGGGTGCCGAAGCTCTTCATGATCATGCCGATCAGGGACTTCTTGCCCTGGGTCTTGTTGTAGACGTCGAAGGCGACGGCGGCGAGCAGGACCAGGCCCTTGATGATCTGGGTGGCGTCGGCGCCGATGCCCAGCAGCTGCAGGCCGTTGTTCAGCACGGCCATCACCAGGCCACCGATCACGGAGCCGACGACGGTGCCCACACCACCGGTGACGGCGGCGCCGCCGATGAAGACGGCCGCGATGGCGTCCAGCTCCCAGCCCACGCCGTCGAAGGGTCCGGAGGCGTTGGACCGGCCCACGAAGATCATGCCCGCCAGGCCCGCCAGCACGGCCATGTTCATCATGACCAGGAAGTTGACCCGCCGGCTCTTCACACCGGAGAGCTCGGCCGCGTGCCGGTTGCCACCGACGGCGTAGATGTGGCGGCCGACGACGGTCTTGGCGGAGATGAAGCCGTACACCAGCACCAGCACGCCCAGGATCAGGCCGGGGACGGGGAAGGAAGTGCCCGGGCGCCCCGTGGCGAACAGGTAGGTGGCGTAGAGCACGGCAGCGGAGAGCAGCACCAGCTTGGTCACGGACACCCAGCGCGGGGCCACCTCGGCGCCCAGGAAGATGGCGTTCCTCCGGGACCGGATCTCGCCCCAGATGATCGCGGCGACCATGACCACACCGATCAGCAGGGTGAGGTTGTTGTAGCCCGTGTCAGGTCCGATTTCGGGCAGGTAGCCGGCGCCAATGAATTGGAAGTCCTTGGGCACCGGGATGGTGTTGGACTTGCCGACAAACTGGTTGGCGCCGCGGAAGAGCAGCATGCCGGCCAGGGTGACGATGAAGGCCGGGATGCCGACATAGGCCACCCAAAACCCCTGCCACGCACCAATCAGGGCGCCCAGCACCAGGCCCAGGAGGATGCCGACAAACCAGGGCAGATGCCAGTCCCGCATGGTGATGGCCACGACGATGCCGACAAAGGCCGCGATGGAGCCGACGGACAGGTCGATGTGTCCGGCGATGATGACCAGCACCATGCCGATGGCCAATATCAGGATGTAGGCGTTGCCATTGAACAGGTTGATCACATTGTCCGGAGTCAGGGTCAGTCCGCCCGTGAGGATCTGGAAAAAGACAACCAAGGCGATCAGGGCAAAGATCATGCCGAATTGCCGGGTGTTGCCGCCAAAGAGCTGTTTGAGCGCGTTCATTGTTTTGGTCCTCTATCTTCGAAGCGTTCAGGCGGTTTTCTTGGCCGCGGTCATCAATTTCATGAGGCTTTCCTGGTTGGCCTCGTCCTTGTCCAGCACCCCGGTGATGGCGCCCTCAAAGATGGTGTAGATCCGGTCGGAGAGGCCCAGCAGTTCCGGCAGCTCCGAGGAGATGACGATGACGCCCTTGCCCTGGTTGGCCAGCTGCTGGATGATGCCGTAGATCTCGTATTTGGCCCCGACGTCGATGCCTCGCGTCGGCTCGTCCAGGATCAGCAGGTCCGGATCGGTGAACATCCATTTGGCCAGCACCACCTTCTGCTGGTTTCCGCCGGAGAGCTTGGCCACACCCTCGTCCACGCTGGGCGCCTTGGTGCGCAGCTGGCGCCGGTATTCCTCCGCCACTGCGTATTCGCGGTTCACGTCCACCACCGTGTTTTTGGAGATCTTCTCCAGCGCGGCGGACACCGTGGTGGTCTTGATGTCGTCGAGCAGGTTCAGCCCGAGCGACTTGCGGTCCTCGGTGACGTAGCCCAGGCCGTGGTGGATGGCCTGGGGCACGGTTTTCAGCGCGACCTCCTTGCCGTCCTTGACGATCTGGCCGGAGATGAAGTTTCCATAGGACCGCCCGAAAACCGACCGGGCCAGCTCGGTGCGGCCGGCACCCATCAGCCCGGCGAAGCCGACAATCTCGCCGCGGCGGACGTTGAAGCTGGAGTTCTTGCAGACCATCCGGTCCGCGATGGCCGGGTGCGCGACGTTCCAGTTCTTCACCTCGAAGAAGACCTCGCCGATCTTTGGCTCGTGGTCCGGGAAGCGCGATTCCAGGGTCCGCCCCACCATGCCCTTGATGATCCGGTCCTCGTCGACGCCGTCGGCCTCGACGTCGAGGGTCTCGATCGTCTTCCCGTCGCGGATGATGGTGATGGAGTCCGCCACGGCTTCGATCTCGTTGAGTTTGTGGGAGATCATGATGGAGCTGATGCCCTTGCTCTTCAGGCCGCGGATCAGATCCAGCAGGTGCTGGGAATCCGATTCGTTCAGGGCGGCCGTGGGTTCGTCGAGGATGAGCAGTTTCACGGACTTGTTCAGGGCCTTGGCGATTTCGACCAGCTGCTGCTTGCCGACGCCGATCTCCTTCACGGGGGTGTCAGGGTCGTCGCTGAGGCCGACCCTGGCCATCAGCTCGATGGTCCGTTTGCGGGCCTCGGTCCAATTGATCACCCCGAAGCGGGTGGGCTCGTTGCCGAGGAAAATGTTTTCCGTGATGGACAGTTCGGGGATCAGCGCCAGCTCCTGGTGGATGATGACGATCCCCGCGGCCTCGCTGGCCCTGATGTCCTTGAATTCGCAGACCTGGCCCTGGTAGACGATGTCGCCCGTGTAGGTGCCGTAGGGGTACACGCCGGAGAGGACCTTCATCAGGGTGGACTTGCCGGCGCCGTTCTCGCCGCAAATGGCGTGGATCTCCTCGGCCCGGACGGCCAGGGATACATCGGCCAAGGCCTTGACCCCGGGGAACTCCTTGGTGATCGAACGCATCTCCAGAATCACTGGGTGGCTGGACGTCATGGGGTACTTCGCCTCCAAAACTGACTTCGTTGTCTGGCGGGGTGCCGCCGGAGCTTTCGGCGCAGGTGCTGTGACTTGCACAACTCCGGGCCTGAAAAAAGTAAACGCGAGTTGGAGCGTTGGCGTCAAGTCTTGAACGCAACAACTAGATAACGAGATGATTAACTTCTGCGGATCCCCTGTTGCCGGAACACCAGCGACGCCGCGCCGAGGGCCTCGGCGCGGTCGCCCATGGAGGACATCACCAGCGTGGTGCTTTCGCCCACCACAGGCACCGTGTGGCGGAGCAGGCCGCGCCGGATCGGGTCCAGGAAGATGTCGCCCAGCTCGGCCAATGGGCCGCCGACGACTATGACTTCGGGGTTGATCAGGTTGGCCACATTGCCGATGGCGCGCCCAATGGCCATGCCGGCGTCCTCGATGACCCGCAGGGTCGCCGAGTCCCGCGCCAGCGCCTGGGCGACGATCTCGGTGGTGCCGATGGGTTCGGGGGCGCCCCGGCTGAGCAGCTCGATCATGATCGCCGTCGTCGCCACGGTCTCCAGGCAGCCGCGGTTTCCGCAGCGGCAGACCAGGCCGTGTTCATTGATGGTGGCGTGGCCGATTTCCCCCGTCACGCCGACGAAGCCGTAGTACGGAGCGCCATTGAGGATCAGCCCGGCCCCGATGCCGCTGCCGATCTTGAGGAACATTAGATTGCCGACCCCCGCGTGGGGTCCCCAGGTCACCTGGGCCAGTGCACCCAAATTGGCGTCATTGTCCACGAAAACCGGAAGATCCAGCGCCTCTTCCAATCTGTCCAGCAGGTTGATGCCCACCCATTCGGGCAGGATGGCGCCCTGGACAACCGTGCCGGTGCGGCTGTCGATGGGCCCGGGAATTCCGGCACCCGCTCCGACAATGGACCGGCGCGGAATCTTCGCTTCCACCAGCAACCGTTCCAACAGGGCGGCGGCGGTGCTGATGCCCTCCTCGGCATGGTGCCCGAGGGGGAGTGGCGCGGATTCCTCGGCGACGATTTGGTGCCCAATGTTCGCCAGCACCACGCGGACGTGGGTGCGGCCGAAGTCGATGCCGATGGCAACGGCACCCTGGGTGTTCAAGGTGATCGACAGGGCGCGGCGCCCCGAACTGGTGGTGGGGCGCACCGTCACGAGGTCATCGGTGGCCATGCTCTTGACGATGTTGGACACGGTGGCCGTGGACAGGCCCGTGATGCGCGAGAGTTCGGCCTGGGTGGCGGGGCCGCCGGTGGCCAAGGCTTCGGTGATGCGTGCCCGGTTGAGCTGCCGAAGCGCCGATTGCGATCCGGGTTTCCCGAGTGAGATCTTCTTCGCGGATGAGACGTCGGTGGCCATAGAAAGTACATTGCACTAGTAGGTGGCTTGTCGTCAATAAGTTAACGCAAGCTGGACGCCTTGTGACCCACCGATTGACCCCAATTGCCTGGCGCGGGCGGCCGGCCTCCGGGGTCCAAGCCAGGGCCGGCGCCAGGGTCAGGCGGAGGTGTGGATTGCCCTGTGTTCGGCCGCGAGGGCGACGTAGCGGCTGGCGTTGCTGCGCACGCCGTCGATCTCTTCCGGGCCCAGGGCGCGGCGCACCTTGGCCGGGACCCCCGCCACCAGGGAACCGGGCGGAATGATGGAACCCTCCAGGACCACTGCGCCGCCAGCCACCAGCGATCCGGCGCCGATGACGGCACCGTTCATCACCGTGGCGCCCATGCCGATCAGGCAGTCGTCCTCCACGGTGCAGCCGTGGACCACGGCCCCGTGCCCCACGCTGACCCCGTTGCCGACGGTGGTGGGGAAGCCGGGGTCCGCATGCAGCACCACATTGTCCTGGAGGTTGGTGCCGGTGCCGACGCGGATGGCGGCGGTGTCGGCCCGGACCACCACGCCGTAGAAGGCGCTCGAGTCAGCGCCCAGCACCACATCGCCGATGAGGGTGGCGTTGGGCGCGAGGAAGGTGGTGGGGTCAACGGCGGGGGTGTGGTCCCCGAAGGGGATCTGCAGGCTCATGCACCGATCCTAGCGCCGGCGCCCGCTCCGGTCTGCGGGTCCCTCAACCCTTTACTTGAAGACGACGGTGCGGGTGCCGTCCAGCAGCACCCGGTGCTCGGCGTGCCACTGCACGGCCTGGGCCAGCGTGCGCGCCTCCACGTCGCGGCCCATGGCAACGAACTGCTCGGCCGAATGGCCGTGGTCCACGCGGATCACTTCCTGCTCGATGATGGGCCCCTCATCCAGGGCGGCGGTGACGTAGTGGGCGGTGGCGCCGATGATCTTCACGCCGCGGGCATGGGCCTGGTGGTACGGCTTGGCGCCCTTGAAGGAGGGCAGGAAGGAGTGGTGGATGTTGATGGCCTTGCCGGCCAGGTCGGTGCAGAGCGAATCCGAGAGCACCTGCATGTAGCGGGCCAGGACCACGAGTTCGACGTCGTGCTCCTCCACGAGTTCGCGCAGCGCGTCCTCCGCCTCCTGCTTCGTCGCGGGGGTGACGGGGATGTAGTAGAACGGGATGCTGTAGAACGCCGCCAGCTCGGCCAGGTCCTTGTGGTTGGAGACGATCGCGGGGATCTCGATGGGCAGCGTGCCCGAACGCTGCAGGAACAGCAGGTCGTTGAGGCAGTGCGCGGCCTTGGAGGCCAGGATCAGCGTGCGCACCGGCGCACCGGCGCGGTGCAGTTCCCACTTGAGCCCAAAGGCAGCGGCCACCGGCTCCAGGTGCGCGCGCAACTGGGTGAACGTCGTCGCCGTCTCCACCGCCACGCGCATGAAGAAGGTCCCGGTGGCGGGGTTCCCGTACTGCTGGGAATCGGTGATGTTGCAGCCGGCCTCCAGCAGCGATCCGGAGACGGCATGGACGATCCCGGGCCGGTCCGCGCAGGAGAGGGTCAGGACAAATCCGGTGGGGGCTGGGGCAGCTGCGTTCTCGATCACCCGCCCAACGTTACCGGGGGCCGGCCGGTCACTGCGCCCGCGGGGGCTGTAATAGAGTTAAAGGCGTTGCAACTGGCGTTAGGTGGGACACCACCGGGGAGCAGCACCAGGGAAGACCACGGATCGTACGCCTGGGCCGAGGGTCGCACAAGGAACTGTTGGACAGCCGCATTACGGCGTGTTGTCGCGCGCTGTGAAGGGCAGCCGTCCAACCGATAGCCTGACAAGTAGTAGTTTCAAAACCCCATCCAGGAGTCTGTAGTGTCTGCTAACCCCACCCAAACTGTGACCAATCTTCCGCTCGCAGAGCTGGATCCGGAAATTGCCGCCGTGCTGCGCGACGAGCTCGGCCGCCAGCGCGGAACCCTTGAAATGATCGCCTCGGAGAACTTCGCGCCCCGCGCCGTGCTCGAGGCCCAGGGCTCCGTGCTGACCAACAAGTACGCCGAGGGCTACCCGGGCCGCCGCTACTACGGCGGCTGCGAGTTCGTCGACGTCGCCGAGAACCTCGCCATCGAGCGGGTCAAGGCCCTCTTCGGCGCCGAGTACGCCAACGTCCAGCCGCACTCCGGCGCCCAGGCCAACGCCGCAGCGCTCGCCGCCATGATCACCCCCGGCGACAAGATCCTGGGCCTGTCCCTGGCCCACGGTGGCCACCTGACCCACGGCATGAAGCTGAACTTCTCCGGCAAGCTCTACAACGTCGCCGCCTACCAGGTGGAGCAGGACAACTTCCGCATCGACATGGACAAGCTGCGCGAGCAGGCCATCGCCGAGAAGCCCCAGGTCATCATCGCCGGCTGGTCCGCCTACCCGCGCCACCTGGACTTCGCCGCCTTCCGCTCCATCGCCGACGAGGTGGGGGCGCTGCTCTGGACCGACATGGCACACTTCGCCGGCCTGGTCGCCGCGGGCCTGCACCCGTCCCCGGTCCCGTACTCCGACGTCGTCACCTCCACGGTGCACAAGACGCTGGCCGGCCCGCGCTCCGGTGTGATCCTGGCCAAGCAGGAATGGGCCAAGAAGCTCAACTCCGCCGTCTTCCCGGGACAGCAGGGCGGCCCGCTCATGCACGTCATCGCCGCCAAGGCCGTGGCCTTCAAGGTTGCCGGTTCCGAGGAATTCAAGGAGCGCCAGGAGCGTGTCCTGGAAGGCGCCAAGATCATCGCCGAGCGCCTTAACGCCGCCGATGTTGCCGAGGCCGGCGTGTCCGTGCTGACCGGTGGCACCGATGTGCACCTGGTGCTCGTTGACCTGCGCAACTCCGCCCTGGACGGCCAGCAGGCCGAGGACCTCCTGCACTCCGTGGGCATCACCGTCAACCGCAACGCGGTGCCGTTCGACCCGCGCCCGCCGATGGTCACCTCCGGCCTGCGCATCGGCACCCCCGCCCTGGCCACCCGTGGCTTCGGTGCCGCGGAGTTCACCGAAGTTGCCGAGATCATCGCCGCCGCACTGAAGGCCGGTGCCGCCACCGACGTCGAGGCCCTGCGTGCCCGCGTGGACAAGCTGGCCAGCGACTTCGAGCTGTACCCCGGCCAGGAGCAGTGGTAGCCAGCATGTCTGAACCAACCATTGCGCAGGTTCTTGACGGCAAGGCCACAGCCGCTGCCATCAAGGCCGAGCTCAAGGAGCGCGTGGCGGTCCTGGCCGCCCGTGGAGTCACCCCCGGACTGGGAACCATCCTGGTAGGGGAGGACCCCGGCTCCAAGTGGTATGTGGGCGGCAAGCACAAGGACTGCGCCGAGGTGGGCATCACGTCCATCCGCCGCGACCTGCCCGAGGCCACCACGCAGGATGAACTTCTGGCGGTCATCGCCGAGCTCAATGCCAACGCGGAGTGCACGGGCTACATTGTCCAGCTGCCGCTGCCGGCGCACATTGACCAGAACGTGGTGCTCGAAGCCATGGACCCGGACAAGGATGCCGACGGACTGCACCCGATGAACCTGGGCCGCCTGGTGGCCAACGTCAACAAGCCGATGGCGTCCCCGCTGCCGTGCACGCCCAAGGGCTGTGTGGTGCTGCTGGAACGCCACGGGATCTCCCTGGCCGGCAAGCGCGTCCTGGTGGTCGGCCGCGGCGTGACCATCGGCCGCCCGATCGGGCTGCTGCTGACCCGCCGCGACATCAACGCCACGGTCATCCTGGCCCACACGGGCACCCGGGACCTGGCGGCGGAACTGCGCCAGGCCGACGTCGTGATCGCCGCGGCCGGCCAGGCGCACATGATCAAGGCGGCGGACCTGAAGCCGGGCGCCATTGTGCTCGACGTCGGCGTCTCCCGCGTCGACGATGGCAACGGCAAGGCCGTGGTCACCGGTGACGTGGAGCCCGCGGCCGCCGAGGTCGCCAGCTGGCTCTCGCCCAACCCGGGCGGCGTGGGTCCGATGACCCGCGCGATGCTGCTGGCCAACGTCGTCGAATCCGCCGAACGGGCCGCCGGCCTCTAGCCAGACTGCATCTGTGTGACAGCAAACGTCCCCATGACGCGTCATGGGGACGTTTGCTGTCACACAGTTGTCTCTACTCCCCGGGGAGTAGGCCCTCGTGCGCTGGAGAGGGGACGCGCGACGGCGGCGGGCGGGGTTACGCTGGCGTCCATGAGACGTCCGCGGCACGGCCCGCCCACCTACCTGGTGGCAGTCCTGGTGGCCATCATCGCCCTGGTGGGGACCCGTTTTGCCGCAGTCCACCAGCCGGGCGCCGAGCGCCTGGACCTGCTGGCCTACGCGCTGCTGTTGGCCGGCCCCGCACTGCTGCTGCTGCGCCGCCGGGCGCCGGAGGCCATGCTGGCCGGATCGCTGCTGGTCACGGGGCTGTACTTTGCCCGCGGCTACCCCTGGGGCCCGGTGGTGCTGGCCCTGGGGCTGGCCATTCTCTTTGCCTCCGCCGCCGGGCGCCGGGCCTTCACCTGGTCCGCCGCCGGTGCCGCAGTGTTGGCGGTGGCCGCCGCGGGGGTCCTGGCGGGCAGCGAAACCGCCGCCGTCCGGGCCGCCGCCGTCTGCGCGTGGCTGGTGGTCCTGGTGCTGCTGGGCGAGGGCGTGCGGGTGCGCCGGGAGCGGATGGCCGAGTTCCACCGCCGCCGGTTGGAGCACGAGCAGCGCTCCCGGGACGAGTACCGGCTGGCACTGGCCCGCGACATCCACGACGTCGTCGCCCACTCGCTCTCCTCCATCAACGTCCAGGCCGCCGTGGCCCTGCACCTGGCCGAGCGCGATCCCTCGGCCCTGAAACCGGCGCTGGAGGCCATCAAGACCGCCAGCAAGGATTCCCTCGACGAGGTGCGCCAGCTTCTGGGCGTGCTCCGGGAGGAGGCACCGCTGACCCCGTCGCTGCGGCTGGAACGGATCCCCGCGCTGGTGGCCGAGGCCCGGCGCGGCGGCATGGAGGTCTCGCTGGAGCGGACGGGCACGCCGGCCGGGCTCACCGAAGCGCAGGAGGGCGCCGTGTACCGAGTGGTCCAGGAAGCCCTGACCAACGCCGTGCGGCATTCGGGCGCGGCCCACGTGCGCGTTCGGCTGGTCCGCACGAAGCAGGGGTTGCGCGTGGACATCGACGACGACGGCGCCGGGCTGGGCGCGGCGGTCGAGGGCAACGGGCTGCGCGGCATGCGCGAACGGGCGGCGGGCGCCGGCGGCACGCTGGAGCTGCTCGCGCTCGATCCCGGCACGGGGGTGCGCCTGCACATCCCGCTGCCGGCCGGAATGCCGGGCGGAACACACGGAGGACCATCATGATCCGGATCCTGCTGGCGGATGACCAGACCCTGATCCGTGCCGGCTTCAAGGCCCTCCTGGACGCCGAGCCGGACATGGAGGTGGTGGCCCAGTGCGGCACCGGCCAGGACGCCGTCGCCTTGGCCCGGACGCACCGTCCCGACGTCGTCCTGATGGACATCCGGATGCCCGGCGGCGACGGGCTGCAGGCCAGCACGGCCATCCTGGCGGACCCGGCGCTGGCCGGCACCCGGATCATCATCCTGACCACCTTTGAGCTGGACGAGTACATCCTGGCCGCGGTCCGGGCCGGTGCCTCCGGCTTCCTGGTCAAGGACACCGAACCGGCCGAACTCATCCGCGCCATCAAGGTGGTGCACGACGGCGATGCCCTGCTCAGCCCGTCCGTGACCCGGCGGATGATGGCCGCGATGGCCGTGGCCACCGTGCGGCCGTTCACGGAGGGACCCCCGCCGCCCGGGCTGGCGGAGATCACCGGCCGCGAGCGCGAGGTGCTGGCGCTGGTGGGGGAGGGCCTGAACAACGCCGAGATCGCCGCGCGGCTGTTCATCACCCCGCTGACGGCCAAGACCCACGTCAGCCGGATCATGACCAAGCTGGCCGTGCGGGACAGGGCCCAGCTGGTGGTGCTGGCCTACGAGTCGGGGCTGGTGCGCCCGCGCTGGAACCCCTGAGGCGCTGGAACCCCTGACGCACTGGAACGGTGCAGCAGCAGGGCCTCCCGGGGGAGTAGCCCGGTCTTGGCAAGTGACTCCCGGCGGCGGACGCGGTTCCGGCGGCACAAGCCTCTACTGGAGATGTGGCCGAGAGCCGGCCCATATCGAAAGGTACGGAAAAGACCATGTTGACCACCATCACCGCATTGTCGGCCGGCAGCGCGCAGGCGCTTGCCCACGGACCCATGGGCTACGGCTGGCCGGGCCCCTGGTTCCTGCTGTTTCCACTGTTCTGGCTGATCATCATCGGCTTGTTTCTCTTCTTCGGCCGGCGCGGCTGGCGGCGCAACCACGAGTGGCACCAGAACCAGGGTGCCGAATCCGTGCTGCGCGAACGCTACGCCCGGGGCGAGATCGACGAGACCGAGTACCGCGCACGGCTGGAAGTGCTCCGCGCGGACCACAAGAAATAGCCCCGCGCTCCACCTACGTCCCGCAGACCTGAATCTGTGCGACAGTAGTTGTCCTTCTGGGGCCCCAGAGCGACAACTACTGTCGCACAGATGAAGTGGGAAATGGATTAGGGAAACCCCTTCTAGGAATCGAAGGCTTGTACTAGCCTAGTCCGGGTGTCCCTCCAAACCCGCGGATCCGCCGCCCCGCCCTATGTCATCTCGGCCCACAACCTGACCAAGCGCTATGGGGACTTCACCGCCGTCGACAACATTTCCTTTGACGTCCCGGCGGGGGAGTCCTTTGGCCTGCTGGGGCCCAACGGCGCCGGCAAATCCACCACCATGCGGATGATCGGCGGCGTCTCCCAGCGCTCCGGCGGCACGCTGAGCATCATGGGACTGGATCCGGAACAGCACGGCCCGGAGGTGCGCGCCCATCTGGGCGTGGTGCCGCAG
The DNA here is from genome assembly GCF_050156935.1 of Pseudarthrobacter sp. P1. NCBI lineage: Bacteria > Bacillati > Actinomycetota > Actinomycetes > Micrococcales > Micrococcaceae > Pseudarthrobacter > Pseudarthrobacter sp. P1. Next base: position 3,861,640 of record NZ_CP189584.1, read on the forward strand.
CAGGACAACCTGGACGAGGAGCTCAAGGTCCGGGACAACCTGATCGTGTACGGGCGCTACTTCGGCCTGCCGATGAGCTATTTGCGGTCCAAGGCGGACGAGCTGCTGGAGTTTGCGCAGCTGACCGAGAAGGCCAACGCCAAAGTGGACGACCTCTCCGGCGGCATGAAGCGGCGCCTGACGATCGCGCGCTCTTTGGTGAACGATCCCAAGATCCTGCTGCTGGACGAGCCCACCACGGGCCTGGACCCGCAGGCGCGCCACATCCTCTGGGACCGGCTGTTCCGGCTCAAGGAGGCGGGCACCACGCTGATCCTCACCACGCACTACATGGACGAGGCCGAGCAGCTCTGCGACAGGCTCGTGGTGGTGGACAAGGGCAAGATCATGGCCGAGGGCTCCCCGGCGGCGCTGATCCGCCAGTACTCCACCCGCGAGGTGCTGGAGCTGCGCTTCGGCTCGGATCGCAACGCCACGGTGGCCGGGGAGCTCGGCGGGATCGGCGAGCGCGTGGAGACGCTGCCGGACCGGGTGCTGATCTACACCGGCGACGGCGAACGCGCCCTGGAGCGCGTCACCGAGCGCGGGCTCGCGCCGCTGACCTCGCTGGTGCGGCGCTCCTCGCTGGAGGACGTCTTCCTGCGCCTGACCGGAAGGAGCCTCGTTGACTAGCGTCCCGCGCCCCGCGGGCACCGGCGCCCCGGGCACCGGCACCCCGGACGGTGCGGCACCCGGGGCCGCTGTCGTCCTTCCCGTCCCGCTGACCCCGGCGGAATCCGCCGCCCGGGCCCGCCGGCTGGGCTCCTGGTACTTCGCCGAGCACACCCTGAAGGTGATGCGCGCCTATGCGGTGAGCGTGCTGCTGTACAGCATCGGCACGCCGCTGGCCTACCTCTTTGCCATGGGGGTGGGGATGGCGGCGCTGATCAACGCCAACGGCGCCGGATCCTTCGGCGGCGTCGGCTACCTGGCCTTCCTGGCGCCGGCGCTGGTGGCCTCCGCGGCCATGATGAGCGCCACCGGGGAATTCATGTTCCCCATCATGGATGGCTTCAAATGGCGCCGGACGTTTTACGGTCCGCACGCCTCCCCGCTCGCGCCCGGGCAGATTGCCGGCGGCCACATCATCGGGGTGACCATCCGCATCCTGGTGCCCACGGCCATTTATTTTGGCATTGTTGTGCTTTTTGGCGCCGCGCCGGGTCCATGGGCCTGGCTGAGCATCTTCACCGCCACGCTGTGTGCGCTCGCGTTCGGCCTGCCGCTGATGGCGTACGTGTCCACGCTGGCCAAGGACTCGGGCCAGTTTGCCGCCGTCCAGCGCTTTCTAGTCACCCCGCTGTTCCTGTTTTCCGGCACGTTCTTTCCGCTGGCCACGCTGCCCTGGTTCCTGCAGTGGATCGGCTGGCTGAGCCCGCTGTGGCACGCCACCGAGCTGGGCCGCGTGCTCAGCTACGGCTACGCCGAGCCCCTCTGGCTGAGCCTGCTGCACCTGGCCTACATGCTCGCGACGTCGGTGGCCGGCGCGGTGCTGGCCCGGCGGATCTTTGCCCGGAGAATGGGAGCATGAGCGCCGTGCAGACGTCCCAGGCGCAGCTGCGGGAGGGGTCTACCCGGCGCAGGCCGCTGGCCGGGCTGTACTCCGGCAATGCGCGGGCCGTGATTTCCCGTGGTCTGATGGCCACCAAGAGCACCAACGCGCTGGTGATGCTCAGCGGCTTCTTCGAGCCGGTGCTGTTCCTGCTCTCGATGGGGATCGGGCTGGGCGCGCTGGTGGGTTCCGTGGCGGGGCCCGACGGCGCCCCGATCAGCTATGCGGCCTACATCGCCCCGGCGCTGTTGGCCACCTCCGCGATGAACGGGGCAGTCTACGACTCCACCTGGAACGTCTTCTTCAAGATGAACTTCGCCAAGCTGTACCAAGGCATGCTCTACACCTCCCTGGGCCCGCTGGACGTGGCGCTGGGGGAGATCTTCCTGGCCCTGCTGCGCGGGCTGCTCTACGCCACCGGCTTCACCGCCGTCATGGGGATGATGGGACTGATCACCACGCCCTGGGCGCTGCTGATGATCCCGGCCTCGGTGGTGATCGCCTTCGGCTTTGCCAGCTTCGGGATGGCCATCACCTCGTTCATGAAGACGTTCCAGCAGATGGACTGGATCAACTTCGTGATGCTGCCGATGTTCCTGTTCTCCGCTACGTTCTATCCGCTCACCGTCTACCCCGGTCCCATCCAGTGGCTCATCCAGGCGATGCCACTGTGGCATGGGGTGGAACTGCTGCGCGGGCTCAGCGCCGGGATCCTCAGCCTGGGCATGCTCGGCCACGTGGCGTACTACGCCGTGATGATCGTGCTGGGCCTGGTGCTGACCACGGCGCGGCTGCGGAAATTGTTCCTGAAGTAGGGCGTTCGCCGCTGGTGGAAGCGCGTTGCGGGCGGCCCTGCGTTTGAGAGAATGGGGCCATGACTTCTCTTGGCACCGGCAAATCCTCCAAGCCCGCACGCTTCACCGGACTGGGCACCCTGGTCCTGGCCGTGGTGTTCCTGGTGGCGCTGGTTCTGGCCGCCAACAACAACTCGGTGCTGGGCTGGTTCATCGCCGTCGTGGCCCTGGGCTGGCTGGCGTTGTCCACGTTCGTCTACATCGGCGTGCACAAGGCCGCGCGCTTCGGTGCCGAGCAGGTGCGCCTGGCACAGGCCCAGCTGGCCCAGGCCAGCAGTGCCGCGGCCCCGGCTGGGCAGGGCACCACGCTGATCGACGACGGTGCCGCGTCGGTCCGCGACCTCAAGCTGGACCACAGCTTCAAGATCATCCAGGTCCAGGCGGGCGTCATCGCCGAGCAGCTGGGCAAGGACGCCGGCATGGTGGACCGTGCCCTGGAGACCATCCAGATCACCGCACACAATGGCCGCGGCATGATCAAAAAGGACGGCGACGCGCCCGGCACGGGAGAAACGCCGCGCAACGACGGCGGCGAGACCATCGCCGGCGTCGTCATCGACTAGCGTTGGCTGGTGTGCTGGCACGCCCGGCACAAGAGTTTGGCCCGGCCCGGCGTCCTCCCGACGGGCACGGATGGCGCGTGGCAACACGGTAAGGTGGAACAGGTGAGCATGGCTACCCAGAACGGTCATTTGCGGATTGCATCCGTCAACGTCAACGGCATTCGCGCCGCCTACAAGCGCGGCATGGCCCAGTGGCTTGCGGCGCGCGACGTCGACATCCTGTGCCTGCAGGAGGTCCGGGCGCCCGATGCCATCGTGCACGAGTTCCTGGGCGAGGACTGGCACATCCTGCACGCCGAGGCCGAGGCCAAGGGCCGTGCCGGCGCCGCCATCGCCACCCGCAAGGACCGCCTGCAGCCCACCGCCACCCGGGTGGGCATCGGCGAGGACTACTTCGCCACCTCCGGCCGCTGGGTCGAGGCGGACTATCTGGTCAAGAACGGCGACGGCGCCGCCAAGACCCTCACAGTGGTCAGCGCCTATGTGCACTCCGGCGAGGTGGACACGCCCAAACAGGTGGACAAGTACCGCTTCCTGGACACCATGGCCACCCGCCTGCCCGCGATGGCCGCGGCGAGCGACTATGCCCTGGTGGTGGGCGACCTCAACGTCGGCCACACCACCTTGGACATCAAGAACTGGAAGGGCAACGTCAAGCGCGCCGGCTTCCTGCCCGAGGAACGTGCCTACTTCGACCGCTTCTTTGGCGAGGAGATCGGCTACATGGATGTCGCCCGCCAGCTGGCCGGCGAGGTCGAGGGGCCGTACACCTGGTGGTCCTGGCGCGGAGCGGCGTTCGACAACAACACCGGTTGGCGCATCGACTACCACATGGCCAACCCGGCGCTGGCCGGCGCCGCCGTGTCCGCCGTCGTCGACCGGGCCGAGACCTGGGACACCCGCTTCTCCGACCACGCCCCGCTGGTGGTCGACTACCGGTTGTCGCCGGCCAATTAGCCACCGTCTTTTCCACCTCCTGACTGAAAGCACCCTTCCATGACTGCCGCACGCCAACGGATCCTCTCCGGAGCCAAGCCCACCGCCGATTCCCTGCACCTGGGAAACTACATTGGCGCGGTGCGGCAGTGGGTGGGCATGCAGGAGTCATACGATGCCGTGTTCTTCATCCCGGACATGCACGCCATCACGGTGGACTTCGACCCGGCCGCCCTGGCCACCCGGACCCGGACCGTCGCGGCGCAGTACATTGCCGCCGGCATCGATCCGGAAAAGGCCATCTTCTTTGTGCAGTCCCATGTGCCCGAGCACGCCGAGCTGGCCTGGGCGCTGAACTGCATCACCGGCTACGGCGAGGCCGCCCGGATGACCCAGTTCAAGGACAAGACCGCCAAGACCGGCTCCGACGCCGCCACGCTGGGGCTCTTTGCCTACCCGACGCTGATGGCCGCGGACATCCTGCTCTACCAGGCCGACCTGGTGCCGGTGGGCGAGGACCAGCGCCAGCACCTGGAGCTGACGCGCACCCTGGCGCACCGCTTCAACACCCGCTTCGGCGAGACCTTCACCGTGCCCGAGGCCACCATCTTGAAGGAAACGGCCAAGATCTACGATCTGCAGAACCCCACGGCCAAGATGTCCAAGACCGGGGAATCGCCCAACGGCATCATCCAGTTGCTGGAAGACCCCAAGATCGCGGCCAAGCGGATCAAGTCAGCGGTGACCGACGCCGGCACCGAGATCCGCTTCGACGCCGAGGCCAAGCCGGGCGTGTCCAACCTGCTCACCATCTACTCCACGCTGACCGGCCGCTCCATCGCCGAGCTGGAGGAGGCCTACGTGGGCAAGATGTACGGGCACCTGAAGGTGGACCTGGCCGAGGTCATGGTGGACTTCGTGACCCCGCTCCGGGACCGGACCAACGAGCTCATGGCGGACCCGGCCGAGCTGGACAGGCTGCTGGCCCGCGGCGCCGAGCGCGCCCGCACCATTGCCTCCGCCACCATGGACAACGTCTATGCCAAGATGGGCTTCCTGGCCCGGCCCGGCAGCCGCTAAAGCCCATGTGCACCGACGCCAGCACCACCCCAACACCCCGGACCGCCGACGGCGGTACGGTGTGCGTTGGCGTGGTGGTGGCGCTCGAGGAGCCGCTCGCCAGCGAGATCACCGCGTGGCGGCTCTCGTTCGGGGACGCGATGGCGGCCGTGATCCCGGCGCACATCACGTTGGTCACCACCACCCCGGCCGACGGGTGGGACGACACCACCGAGCACGTCCGGGCCGTGGCCCGCACGCAGCGGCCCTTCACGGTGACCCTGCGCGGCACCGAATCCTTCCGGCCCGTCTCCCCGGTGGTGTACCTGAAGGTGGAGGACGGCTACCAGGAGTGCGTGGAGCTGCACACCAGACTGCAGGCCGGCCCGCTGGCCCGGGACCTGCCCTTCGAGTTCCACCCGCACATCACTGTGGCCCACGACATCTCCGAGGCGGGGATGGATCTGGCCCAGCGCAAGCTCAAGGATTACCGCGCAGAATTCCGTGTCACGGGCATGGGGCTGTACGAGCATGATAGTTCTGGGGTATGGCAATTGAAGGAAGAGCTTAGCTTTGGCGGCGCGGATCAGGCCCCCGGCAGGGACGGCATCAATGCCGGCACCGACGGCACAGGCCCCGGCACCGACTGACCAGGCCCCGGCACCGACTGACCGGGCCGGGCTTCGCCGCGGCGTGCTGGCCAAACAGCGCGCCTACGGCCGGGCCCGCCGCGCCGCGGACGGCGCAGGCGGCGCAAGCGGCGCCGGCCTGGGCGGCCGCCTGGCCAAGGGAATGGCCTGGTGGGAATTCCAATCCGCCCGGGCCAACACAGTGCGCCCGCTGCGCGCCCTCAACCACTACAACCTGCGCCTCGGCCCACTGCTGGCCTCGGGCATTGGCATGGCCATGTTCTTCTCCATCACCTCGCTGCTGACCACCGGATTCTCCGTGGCGGCGCTGGCGCTGCGCACCAACCAGCGGCTGCTGGACGCCGTGGTCTCCAACATTTCCACCACCGTTCCCGGCCTGCTGGCCGTGGGTGGGCGGGAGGGGCTGGTGGATCCGGCCAGCCTGCTCGACCCGGCCGGGCTGGGCTGGACGGCCGCCATCGCACTCGCCGTGGGCGTGGTGGCCTCGATGGGCTGGATCGGTGCGGTGCGCGACGGGCTGCGGTCCATGTTCGGGCTGGCGCCGCTGCGGCGCAATCCGTTCGTGGCCAAGGCGGTGGACCTCGGTGTCCTGCTCCTGCTCGCCGTGGCGCTGCTGCTCAGCGCCGCCCTCACGCTGCTGCTGGGCGTGGCCCTTGACACGGTGGCGGAGCTGGCGGGGTTCGACGGCGGTGCGGCCGCGCCGCTGGGCTACGGGCTGGGCGTCCTGGCCGCCGCGGTGCTGAACTGGTGCACCGCCGCCATCCTGTTTTCCCTGGCGGCGCGGCTGGAGATCTCCCGGGCCGCCTTTTGGCAGGCCACGGGGCTGGCGGGGGCCGCGGCCACCGTCCTGCAGCTGCTCAGCGGCCTGTTGTTGGCCCGCGCCGGCGCCAACCCGGTGCTGGCCCCATTCGCCGTCGTCATCGGCCTGCTGCTCTGGTTCAACTTCCTCAGCCAGGCCTATCTGGGCGCGGCCGCCTGGGCCGCCGTCGGGGAGTCGGACGCCGCGGCCCTGGCACACAGCCGTCCCCGCCCCGGGCGGGCCCGGACCATCGCGCGCTAGCCAGCCAACTGTGGCGCGGTAGTTGCTCGAATGAGGCGTCATTCGAGCAACTACCGCGCCACAGTGATTAAACGACGACGGCGCCGGAGGCGGAGGAATCCTCCGCCTCCGGCGCCGTCGTACTCTTTGCCCAGTTGCGTACTAGATGCGGCGGCTGAGGATGGCCTGCTTGACCTCGGCGATGGCCTGGGTCACCTGGATGCCGCGGGGGCATGCTTCGGTGCAGTTGAAGGTGGTCCGGCAGCGCCAGACGCCTTCCTTGTCGTTGAGGATCTCCAGGCGCATGTCGCCGGCATCATCGCGGGAATCGAAGATGAAGCGGTGGGCGTTCACGATGGCGGCCGGGCCGAAGTACTGGCCGTCGGTCCAGAACACCGGGCAGGAGGAGGTGCAGGCGGCGCAGAGGATGCACTTGGTGGTGTCATCGAAGCGTTCGCGCTGCTCGGCGGACTGCAGTCGTTCCTTCGTGGGCTCGTGGCCCTTGTTGATCAGGAACGGCATGATCTCGCGGTAGGACTGGAAGAAGGGCTCCATGTCGACGATGAGGTCCTTCTCGACCGGCAGACCCTTGATGGGCTCGACGGTGATCGGCTTCTTCGTGTCCAGATCCTTCAGCAGCGTCTTGCAGGCCAGACGGTTGCGGCCGTTGATGCGCATGGCATCGGAGCCGCACACGCCGTGGGCGCAGGAGCGTCGGAAGGACAGCGAACCGTCGTGGTCCCACTTGATCTTGTGCAGGGCATCCAGGACACGGTCCGTGCCGTACATGGTCAGCTCGTAGTCCTCCCACTTGGCTTCCTCGGAAACCTCGGGGTTGTACCGGCGCACGCGCAAGGTGATGTTGAACGTGGGGATCTCGCCGCCACCGCCGCCAAGGTGGGCGGGCAGCTCAATCTTCGACGCCGGCTCGGGAGCAGTTTCTGCTGTTTCCACGGGGCTCATTAGTACTTCCTCACCATCGGCTCGTAGCGCGTAAAGACAACGGGCTTGGTGCCCAAACGGATGCCGGCGACGTTCTCCGCGGAACCGGCGGCTGTCACCGCATCATCCTTGTAGGCCATGGAATGCTTCATGAACTTCGCATCGTCGCGGTCCGGGAAGTCCTCGCGGTAGTGGCCGCCACGCGACTCCTCGCGGTGCAGGGCGGCAACTGTCATGACCTTGGCCAGTTCCAGCAGGAAGCCCAGTTCAACGGCCTCCAGCAGGTCCAGGTTGAAGCGCTTGCCCTTGTCCTGGACGGTGATGCGGGTGTAGCGCTCCTCGAGGGAGGCAATGTCGCCCAGCACCTGGTTCAGGGAGTCGGCCGTGCGGAACACCTGCATGTTGGCATCCATGGTGTCCTGCAGCTCCTTGCGGATGGCAGCGACCTTCTCACCGCCGTCGGAGGTGCGCACGTGCTCCAGCAGGGCGTTGGTGTAGTTCTCGGGATCCTCGGGCAGCTCGACGTAGTCCGCGCCCAGGGCGTACTCGGCGGCGGCAATGCCGGCGCGCTTGCCAAAGACGTTGATGTCCAGCAGCGAGTTGGTGCCCAGGCGGTTGGAGCCGTGCACCGACACGCAGGCCACCTCGCCGGCCGCGAACAGGCCCGGGATCACCGTGTCGTTGTCCTGGAGGACCTCGGTGGTGATGTTGGTGGGGATGCCGCCCATGGCGTAGTGCGCCGTCGGGAAGACCGGGACCGGCTCCGTGTACGGCTCCACACCCAGGTAGGTGCGGGCGAACTCGGTGATGTCCGGGAGCTTGGCGTCGATGTGCGCCGGCTCCAGGTGCGTGAGGTCGAGCAGGACATAGTCCTTGTTCGGACCGCAGCCGCGGCCTTCGCGGACCTCGTTCGCCATGGAACGGGCCACGATGTCGCGCGGGGCCAGGTCCTTGATGGTGGGGGCGTAGCGCTCCATGAAGCGCTCACCCTCGGAGTTGCGCAGGATCGCGCCCTCGCCGCGGGCGGCCTCGGAGAGCAGGATGCCCAGGCCGGCCAGACCGGTCGGGTGGAACTGGAAGAACTCCATGTCTTCCAGGGGGATGCCGCGGCGGAAGGCGATGCCCATGCCGTCACCGGTGAGGGTGTGGGCGTTGGAGGTGGTCTTGAAGACCTTGCCGGCTCCACCGGAGGCGAAGATGACGCTCTTGGCCTGGAAGACATGCAGCTCGCCGGAGGCGAGGTCGTAGGAGACGACGCCGGCCACGCGCTTTTGCAGGTAGGTGGTGCCGTCCTCGCGGGTGGCCTCTTCCTCGACGGTGAGGAGGTCCAACACGTAGTACTCGTTGTAGAACTCGACCTGGTGCTTGACGCAGTTTTGGTACAAGGTCTGCAGGATCATGTGGCCGGTGCGGTCCGCGGCGTAGCAGGCGCGGCGCACGGGCGCCTTGCCGTGGTCGCGGGTGTGGCCACCGAAGCGGCGCTGGTCGATGCGGCCTTCGGGCGTGCGGTTGAACGGCAGGCCCATCTTCTCCAGGTCCAGCACGGCGTCGATGGCCTCCTTGGCCATCACCTCCGCGGCGTCCTGGTCCACCAGGTAGTCGCCACCCTTGACGGTGTCAAAGGTGTGCCACTCCCAGTTGTCTTCCTCCACGTTCGCCAGCGCGGCGCACATGCCACCCTGGGCTGCGCCGGTGTGTGAACGGGTGGGGTAGAGCTTGGTCAATACAGCTGTGCGTGCGCGCTGGCCGGACTCGATGGCGGCACGCATGCCTGCGCCACCGGCCCCGACGATCACGACGTCGTATTTATGGACCTGCATACTGGATGCTCTTTCTCTCAAACTGCTCAAAAAAACTGTGGTTGCCTCGGGGGGGCTACGGTGCCTGGCAGAATCCGCCCGGCAGCGGGACGCCGCTGGCGTCCAGGGGGCACGGATCAAAGGTGAAGATCACCAGGGTGCCCAGGACAATGATCACGGCGGAGGCGATGTAGAGCACCGTCTTGAGCGTCATGCGGGTGCCGTCGCGCTCGGCGTAGTCATTGATGATGGTGCGCACGCCGTTGGTGCCGTGCAGGATGGCCAGCCAGAGCATGGCCAGGTCCCAGACCTGCCAGAAGGGGCTGGCCCACTTGCCGGCCACAAAGCCGAAGTCGATGGCATGGATGCCGTCGCCCACCATGAGGTTCACGAACAGGTGGCCGAAGATCAGCACCACCAGCACGACGCCGGAGAGGCGCATGAACAGCCAGGCGGCCATCTCGAAGTTGGAGCCCGAGCCCTTGTTGCGGTTGTACTTGACCTTGCCGCTGCGAGGTGCGGCGATGGAGTTGGCGCTCATGGCTAGTGCCCCCCTGTGATTGCAGAAAAGACAATGGAGAGGTGGCGGATCAGGAAGGGCACCATGGTCAGGGCCCAGAGGATCAGGACGCCCCAGAGCATCTGGCGCTGGTACTTGGGACCGCTCTTCCAGAAGTCGACCGCGATGATGCGCAGGCCGTTGAAGGCGTGGAAGACGATGGCCGCCACCAGGCCGGCCTCGCCCAATCCCATGACGGGGTTTTTATATGCCCCAATAACTGCTGTGTACGCCTCGGGGGACACGCGCACCAATGAGGTGTCCAGGACGTGCACCAACAAGAAAAAGAAAATCACTACACCGGTAACTCGGTGTCCCACCCAGGACCACATGCCTTCTCGGCCGCGGTACAGAGTGCCAGCTGGTTTTGTCGGCACTGAATAAACCTTCCTGCATCGTTGTGGCGCTAGCGTGGTTCCACGCAGTGGTTACGGACACAACGAGAGCACTCGTAGCTCAAGCCTAAACTTAGGCTTCGCTCACAGCATATTCAACTTAGGCGCTCCTTTCTCCGTGGGGCGGGTCACATCGGTGCAAATCCGCCCTATATTCCGCTGCATAGAGGGCCTAAAAGTTGGGCGGAAACGCCCGTGCCGGACGGAATGGAGGCCGGCGCCGGCGCCGCTGGTGAGGTGCCCCACGCCGCACGCGGACACAAGGTCCGGCCCGGTGTGTCCATTGGATAGAGTGGAAATGATGAATACTCAAGCAGCAGGATCTGCGCACACTCCCGAGGCCACCCCCCTGGAACGTTTCTACGCGGTCATTCCCGCCGGCGGAGTGGGCACGCGGCTGTGGCCACTGTCCCGGGCGGCCGCCCCCAAATTCCTGCACGATCTGACCAATTCCGGCAGCACACTGTTGCGCGCCACCTACGACCGGCTGGAACCGCTGGCCCATGAGCGCATCCTGATGGTCACCGGTGAGGCCCACAAAGAGGCCGTCTGCCGCCAGCTGCCCGAGGTCAAGGACACCGATCTGGTGCTCGAAAGCGAGCCGAAGGATTCCGCCGCCGCCATTGGCCTGGCCGCCGCCATCCTCTACCAGCGCGACCCGGAGATCATCATGGGCTCCTTTGCCGCCGACCAGGTGATCAGCCCCGACACCGCCTTCCAGGCCGCCGTCCGCGAGGCCATCTACACCGCGGCCACCGGCAAGATCGTCACCATCGGGATCAAGCCCACCCACCCCTCCACCGGGTTCGGCTACATCCGCACGGGCGAGCCGCTGGCCGTCGACGGCGCGCCGAGCGCACACGCCGTCGTCGAATTTGTCGAAAAGCCCAGCCTGGCCGTGGCCGAGGAATACCTGGCCAGCGGCCAATACAACTGGAACGCCGGCATGTTCGTGGCCCCGGTGGCCCTGCTGCTCAAGCACTTCTCGGCCAACGAACCCGAGCTCTACGCCGGTCTGGTGAAGATTGCCCAGGCCTGGGACACCCCGGAGCGCGACGTTGTCATGGCCGCCATCTGGCCGTCGCTGCCCAAGATCGCCATCGACTACGCGGTGGCCGAGCCCGCCGCCGACGCCGGCGATGTGGCAGTCATCCCCGGCACCTTCAGCTGGGACGACGTCGGAGACTTCGCCGCCATCGGCCGGCTGAACAGCGCCAGCGAGGTCGACGACGTCACGGTCCTGGGCGAGGGCGCGCGCGTCTTCACCGAGTCCGCCTCCGGCATCGTGGTCAGCGACACCAAGCGCGTCATCGCCCTGATCGGCATCCAGGACGTTGTCATTGTGGACACCCCGGACGCCCTGCTGGTGACCACCACCGCGCACGCCCAGCGCGTGAAGGCCGCCGTCGACCACCTCAAGGCCAAGGGCGAAACGGACGTACTGTAGCCCCTTTGCGGCAGGCACCGGCATTGGCGGCGTAACCGCGGGCCACCAATACCGGCCCGCGGCCGCTTCCTCGCTAAAGTTTGGTGTGTGCGAAATTACTCACAGGAATCCGAGCCCACCCGCCTGATTGGCCCCTGGCTGGAGCCCTTGCTGGCGGAGATGATCGAGTTCCGCCGGGATCTGCATGCCCATCCGGAGCTGTCGTTCCAGGAGTACCGGACCACCACCAAGATCTACGACCGGCTGGTGGATGCCGGGCTGAAGCCGCGCCGCCTCGAGGGCACGGGCGTCATTGTCGACGTCGGCGATGGTCCGATCGCCACCGCGCTGCGCGGGGACATCGACGCCCTGCCGATCATCGAGGAGACCGGGCTGCCCTACGCCTCGCGCAACCACGGCGTGACGCACGGCTGTGGCCACGACATCCACACGGCGGCCATGATGGGCATCGCCCTGGTGCTGGCAGCGATGCATGAGGATGCGCCGCTGGGCGCCACCATCCGGATCATTTTCCAGCCCGCCGAGGAGACCATGCCCGGCGGCGCGCTGTCCTGCATTGAGCAGGGGGCGTTGGAGGGCGTGCCGCGCATCATGGCCCTGCACTGCGATCCGCGCGTGGAGGTCGGCAAGATCGGCACCCGCATCGGCCCGATCACCAGCGCCTCGGACACCATCCGGATCGAGCTGTCCGGCCGCGGCGGCCACACCTCCCGGCCGCACCTGACCGAGGACCTGGTCTTCGCGCTGGCGCAGATCGCGATCAACGTCCCCGCCGTGCTCTCCCGCCGCGTGGATGTGCGCAGCGGCGTCTCCATGGTTTGGGGCCAGATCAGCGCCGGCTCCGCCCCGAATGCCATTCCGGGCAGCGGCGCCATGGCCGGCACCATGCGCTGCCTGGACCGCGATGCCTGGCACGCCGCCGGCGAACTCCTGGACGATGTGGTCCAGCAGGTGGCAGCGCCCTATGGCGTCGACGTCCATCTCGAGCACATCCGCGGCGTGCCGCCGGTGGTCAACTCCGAGCACGAGACGGCACTGATCGAGGCGGCGGCCCGCGCCGAACTGGGCGACAACGCCGTCGTGCTGGCCCCCCAGTCCATGGGCGGTGAGGACTTCGCCTGGTTCATGCAGGACATCCCCGGTGCGCTGATGCGCCTGGGCACGCATGTGCCCGGCGGGGAGGAATACGACCTGCACCGCGGCGACTACATCGTGGACGAACGTGCCCTGGCCCACGGCATCAAGGTCCTCGGCGCCGCCGCCCTGCGCGCTATCCGCGACGTCTAGCCCAACCCTGAAACCCAACTGGGGCGCTGTAACTGCACGGAATCCGCGGATTCCGTGCAGTTACAGCGCCCCAGTTGGGTTTTCTTTTGGGATGTAAGTTGTGCGCAATCTAATTGTGGGCTACAGTTGATCCATGACTGAACGGCAGGCTCTGAAAAAGCAGGTGTGCTTTGCGCTGTATTCGGCCTCGCGCGCCGCCACGGCGGTGTACCGGCCGCTGCTGGAGCAGCTGGGCGTGACCTATCCGCAGTACCTGGTGCTGATGCTGCTGTGGGAGGGCGACGGCGCCGCCGTCGGCGAGCTGGGGGAGGCCCTGGGCCTTGACTCCGGCACGCTGTCCCCGCTGCTGAAGCGGATGGAGGCCGCCGGGCTCCTGGAGCGCCGCCGCAGCGCGGCCGACGAGCGCCGGGTGGAAATCCACCTGACGGCCGACGGCGCCGCCCTGCGTGCGCGGGCCACCTCCGTGCCGTCGGCGCTGGCCGACGCAGCCGGACTGTCCCCGGACGAGCTGGCCGCATTCAACGCCACCCTGGCCAAGGTCACCGCGGCGCTGCACAGCGCCGCCGGCCACTAGACACGGCGCCGGCACCACATCGTCCCGGCACGCACCACCGTGCCCCGCCGGGTTTCCCAACCACTGTCTGACCAACCAAAGGAAGACTCATGAAGGTTCTCTACACCGCCACGGCCACCGCCACCGGCGACGGCCGCGACGGCACCGCCCGCAGCAGCGACGGCAAGCTGGCCGTCACGCTGGCCTCGCCCACCGAGCTCGGCGGCGACGGCCACGGCACCAACCCGGAGCAGCTCTTCGCCGCCGGCTACGCGGCCTGCTTCCACTCCGCCCTGCGCGTGGTGGCACGCCGCGCCAAGGCCGACGTCTCCGGCTCCACCGTCACGGCCGAGGTTGACCTCGGGGCGAATGCCACCGGCGGCTACGGCATCGGCGTCCGGATGGACATCGCCCTGCCGGCCCTGGACGGCACCGCTGCCGAAGCGCTGATCGAGGCCGCGCACCAGGTGTGCCCGTACTCCAACGCCACGCGCGGCAACATCGACGTCCAGCTCAACCTGGTGGGGGCAGCCGCATGAGCTCCGTTTCCAGCACCCTGCCCACCAGCACCCGCGAGATCCAGCTCGCCTCGCGCCCGCACGGCTGGCCCGTGCCGGAGGACTTCCGGCTGGCCGAATCCACCCTGCCCGAGCTGGCCGAGGGGCAGATCCTGGTCCGCAACGTGGCCATGAGCGTTGACCCGTACATGCGCGGCCGGATGAACGACACAAAGTCCTACAGCGCGCCGTTCGCCCTCGACGCCCCGCTCGACGGCGGTGCCGTGGGCGAGGTCATCGCCTCCCGCAGCCCCGAACGCGTCGTTGGCGACGTCGTCGTGCATTCCCTGGGCTGGCGCGACTACGCCGTGCTGCCGGCCGCGGCGAGCACCAAGGTCGACCCCACGCTGGCCGCACCCACCGCCTTCCTCGGCGCCCTGGGCATGACGGGACTGACGGCGTACGCCGGCCTGACCCAGGTGGCGGCCTTCAAATCCGGGGACACCGTGTTCGTCTCCGGTGCCGCCGGTGCCGTGGGCTCGCTGGTGGGCCAGATCGCCAAGAACCTCGGCGCCGCCCGGGTGATCGGCAGCGCCGGCTCGCCCGAGAAGGTGGAACGGCTGCTGGAGCTCGGCTTCGATGCCGCCTTCAACTACCACGACGGCGCCGCCAAGGACCTGCTCCAGGCGGCGCTGGGGGAGAGCGAGGGCATCGACGTCTACTTCGACAACGTCGGCGGCGAGCAGTTGGAGGCGGCCATTGGGCTGATGAACCGCCACGGCCGGATCGCCATGTGCGGTGCCATCAGCCAGTACAACAGCACCGAGGCCCCGGTCGGACCCCGGAACCTGGCGGCGGCGATCGGCAAGCAGCTGACGCTGCGCGGGTTCCTGGTGGGCTCCTACCAGCAGCTGGCCCCGGAGTTCTCGGCGGCGATGGCCGGCTGGCTGGCCGCGGGGATCATCACCTTCGACGAGACGGTGGTCCACGGGCTGGAAAACGCCCCGGCGGCCTTCATCGACCTGCTGCGCGGGGCCAACACCGGCAAGATGATCCTCACCCTGGGCTGACCGGGCGCGCCGGCCCCGGTCCAGGGGCCGGCGCAACGGGGGCCGGGGCATGGCCAGGTGGCCGCGCCCCGGCCCCCGTTGCGCCGCACTGTGTAACGAATTTCCAACGATAGACCTGTGATGCTAGCAACTGCCTACCAGCGGGTAGCAGCTGCGATGAGGGTGTTTCTATCGTCACGACCCGTCGAGGCATCGTGGCCCTGGCCGGGCCGCTCCTGGCTGCGGGCGTCTAGCTCTGTCTTTGGAGGAACCTTGAAGAACTCTCTGCGCAGCAACGCCAAGCGCGGCGCCACCCTAGGAACCATCGCCCTCGGCGCAACCGCTCTGCTGCTCAGCGGCTGTGGCGCCCCGCCTGCGCCGACGGGTTCGGGCACGGGCACGGCGAGCAGCTACCTCGGCTGCATCGTCTCGGACTCCGGTGGATTCGACGACCAGTCCTTCAACCAGTCCTCCTACGAGGGCCTGAAGAAGACCGTCACGGACCTGGGCATCCAGATGAAGCAGGCCGAGTCCAGCTCCACGGCCGACTTTGAGCCCAACCTGAACCAGATGGCCAATGCCGGCTGCAACCTCACCTTCACCGTGGGCTTCCTGCTCGCCGACGCCACCACCAAGGTGGCCACCGCCGATCCCAAGGCGCACTTCGCCATCATTGACGACAACTCCATCAAGCTGCCCAACGTCAAGCCCGTTGTCTACGACACGGCCCAGGCCGCGTTCATGGCCGGCTATGTGGCCGCGTCGCAGTCCAAGACCGGCAAGGTGGGCACCTTCGGTGGCGTCAACATCCCCACCGTGACCATCTTCATGGACGGTTTTGCCGACGGCGTGGCCTACTTCAACAAGCAGAAGGGCGCTTCCGTCCAGGTGCTGGGCTGGGACAAGGCGAGCCAGCAGGGCGTCTTCACCAACACCTTTGAGGTGGTCCAGGAAGGCACCAAGGCCACCAACAACCTGATCGGCGACGGCGCCGACGTCGTCATGCCGGTGGCCGGTCCGCTGGGCAAGGGAGCTGGCGACGCCGTGCTGGCCGCCAACGCCGCGGGCAAGTCCGTCAAGCTGGTCTGGGTCGACTCCGACGGCTTCCTGACCGCCCCGGCCTACAAGTCGGTCCTGCTGACCTCCGTCATCAAGACCATGGGCGAGGCCGTGGAAACCATCGTCAAGGACGACAAGGCCGGCAAGTTCGATCCCGCCCCCTACATCGGCACCCTGGCGAACGACGGCGTGCAGCTGGCACCGTTCCACGATCTTGACGCCTCCGTCAGCGCCGACACCAAGGCCGAGCTGGACACCATCAAGAAGGACATCATCTCCGGTGCACTGAAGGTCGAATCGGCAGCCAGCCCCAAATAGCGTCGGCGATTGCGCTCTGCGTCGCTGAACCGTGCGCCGCCCCTGCAGCCACACTGCGGGGGCGGCGCATGGCGGTTTAGGGCATATTTGTCCGCCGCACTCTGCTCCCCGGACGATCGTCACGCTAGGCTGACCGCACAGCCAGCATGACGGCGTCCGACACTTTCAAACAAGACGGGTTGATCTCTTGAAACTGGAACTCAAGGGCATCACCAAGAGCTTTGGCGCTCTGGTGGCCAACGACCACATTGACCTGGTGGTTGAATCGGGTGAAATCCATTCCCTGCTCGGCGAAAACGGCGCCGGCAAATCCACCCTGATGAACGTCCTGTACGGCCTCTACCAGCCCACCTCCGGTGAAATCCTCATCGACGGTACACCGCTCAAGCTCAGCGGCCCCTCCGATGCCATGGCCGCCGGCATTGGCATGGTGCACCAGCACTTAATGCTGGTGCCCGTCTTCACCGTGGCCGAGAACGTGGCCCTGGGCGGGGAGGCGGTGAAGTTTGGCGGTGTCCTGGACCTGGAGCAGACCCGGCGGAAGATCCGCGACATCTCCGCCCGCTACGGGTTCCACGTGGATCCGGACGCCCTGGTGGAGGACCTCCCCGTGGGCGTGCAGCAGCGCGTGGAAATCATCAAGGCGCTGGTGCGCAACGCCAAGATCCTGATCCTGGATGAGCCCACCGCCGTGCTCACCCCGCAGGAAACGGACGAGCTCATGGACATCATGGGCCAGCTCAAGGCCGCCGGCACCTCGATCGTGTTCATTTCGCACAAGCTGCGCGAGGTCAAGGCCGTCAGCGACCGCATCACGGTGATCCGCCGCGGCAAGGTGGTGGGCAGTGCGGAACCGTCCGCCTCCACCACCGACTTGGCCGCCATGATGGTGGGCCGCGCGGTCAGCCTGACCTTGGACAAGGCCGACGCCGTCCCCGGCGAGGCCACCTTCAAGGTGGCCAACCTGACGGTTTCCAACGACGCCGGAGCGGCGCTGGTGGACGATCTCACCTTCGCCGTGGCCAAGGGCGAGATCCTCGCCGTGGCCGGTGTGCAGGGCAATGGCCAGACGGAACTGACGGAGGCGGTGCTGGGGCTGCACAAGCATGTGCAGGGCTCCATCACCCTCGAGGGCAAGGAACTGGTGGGTAAGGGCGTGCGCGCCGTGCTCGACGCCGGCGTCGGCTTTGTGCCCGAGGACCGGCAGGTGGACGGCCTGGTGGAGAGCTTCTCCAACGCCGAAAACCTGGTCCTTGACCTGTACGGCACGAAGGAGTTTTCCTGCCGCGGCACCCTGAACCGGGCCGCCATCGCCAGGAACGCCGAGGCCAAGGTGGCCGAATTCGATGTCCGCACCCAGTCCGCGCAGGACCAGGTGGGCACCCTGTCCGGCGGAAACCAGCAAAAGGTGGTGCTGGCCCGCGAGCTCTCCCGGCCGCTGAAGCTCTTCATCGCCTCCCAGCCCACCCGCGGGGTGGACGTGGGGTCCATCGAGTTCCTGCACAAACGCATCGTGGCCGAGCGCGACGCCGGCACCCCCGTCATCATCGTCTCCACCGAACTGGACGAGGTGCTGGAACTGGCGGACCGCATCGCCGTGCTCTACGCGGGGAAGCTGATGGGCATTGTCCCCGGCAAGTCCTCGCGGGAGCTGCTGGGCCTGATGATGGCCGGGCTGAATGCCGACGACGCCGCCGCCCACCTCGCCGCGGCGGATACCCCCGCCGCAGGTGGGACCAGCACAGAGCGGGACCCAAGCACTGAAGAAGGAGAACCCGCATGAGCGGCGTGGATGTCAAGGAGGCGGCCAAGGCGCCCGGGCCCGAGCGGGAGGGCCGGCGGATTGTCCGCGAGATCATGAGCGGCAGCGCTGTGGTCTCGGTGCTCGCCGTCGTGGTTGCCCTGGTCATTGGCGGATTGCTGATCGCCTTCACCGATGTGCGCGTCACCGCGGCGTCGGGGTACTTTTTTGGCCGGCCGGGAGACTTCTTCTCGGCCGCCTGGGAGGCGGTCTCGCAGGCGTACGGCGCCCTGTGGCGGGGCGCCACCTACGATCCCACGGCGCGCAACTGGCTGGGCCAGCTGGGCATCTTCGAGACCCTGACCTTTGCCACGCCGTTGATCCTGTCCGGACTGGCCGTCACCCTGGCGTTCCGGGCGGGGCTGTTCAACATTGGCGCCAAGGGCCAGATCATCATGGGTGCGGTCTTTGCCGGCGCCGTGGGCTTCGGCATGGATCTGCCCCCGGTCATCCACCTGCTGGCTGTCATCATCGCCGGCGCGGTGGGCGGCGCCATTTGGGGCGGCATTGCCGGTGCGCTCAAGGCCAAGACCGGCGCGCACGAGGTCATCGTGACCATCATGCTCAACTACATTGCCGCCTCGCTGGTGCTGTACCTGCTCAAGAACCAGCTCAAGGCCCCGGGCAGCACCAACCCGATCAGCCCGCCCATGCACGATTCCGCGCTGTTCCCGCTGCTGCTTGGCCCGAACTTCCGGCTGCATGCCGGCTTTATCCTGGCGGTACTGGCGGTGCTGGCCGTGGCCTGGCTGCTCAACCGCTCCACGCTGGGCTTTGAGTTCCGTGCCATCGGTGCCAACCCCAGCGCCGCCCAGACCGCCGGCATGCTGGTCTCCCGCGGCTACATCCTGGTCATGCTCATCTCCGGTGCACTCTCCGGACTCGCCGGCGTTGCCCAACTGTCCGGAACCTCAAAGTCGCTTGATGCCGACATTGCCGGGAGCATCGGCTTTGATGCCATCACCGTGGCACTGCTGGGCCGGTCCACCCCCTGGGGGACGTTCTTCGCCGCCCTGCTCTTTGGTGCCTTCAAGGCCGGCGGCACCTCGATGGCCG
This sequence comes from Pseudarthrobacter sp. P1, assembly GCF_050156935.1. Lineage (NCBI taxonomy): Bacteria > Bacillati > Actinomycetota > Actinomycetes > Micrococcales > Micrococcaceae > Pseudarthrobacter > Pseudarthrobacter sp. P1. The sequence goes on from NZ_CP189584.1 coordinate 3,881,094, forward strand.
TCAACGCCAACGTCTCCATCGACATCGTCCTGGTGGTCCAGTCGCTGATCGTGCTGTTCATCGCCGCGCCGCCGCTCATCCGGGCCATGTTCCGGATCAAGACCGCCAAGACTGAAGGAGCACGCGCATGAGCGCCCCAACAGTGGAAAAGGCCATCTCCACGGACCAGCTGGCCGTGCGCAGTTGGCGTGTGCCCATCCTGCTCGGTGTCCTGGCCGCGTTCGCCGTCCTGGTCTTTGGCATCCTGGGCCCCGACGGGCACGCCACGTTCCGCCTCTCCCAGGACAACGACGCCTGGCAGGTGCCCAACCTGGTGCTGCCGGTGAAGGTGTCCGGCTGGATCGCCGCCCTGGCGTACGCGGCCCTTGCCGTGCAGGTGTACCTGCAGACGAAGAACATCGGGCGCCCGGCCAAATGGGTCACCATGGCGTTCACGGTGGTGTTTGTCATTGGCCTGCTGGTGTGGATCATCGGCGGCACCAAAACCCAGAACATCACGGTGGTGGGATTGTTCACCGGCGCCATGCTGATCACCACGCCGCTGGTGTTCGGCTCGCTCTCGGGCGTGCTGGGCGAGCGGGCCGGCGTGGTGAACATTGCCATCGAAGGCCAGCTGCTGGCCGGTGCCTTCACCGCCGCCCTGGTCTCCTCGATGACCAACAACGCCTTCGCCGGACTGCTGGCGGCCGCCGTCGCCGGTGTCCTGGTGGCCGCCCTGCTGGCGGTCTTCAGCATCAAGTACCTGGTCAACCAGATCATCGTGGGCGTGGTGCTCAATGTGCTGGTCTCCGGCCTGACCGGCTTCCTGTTCGAGAAGATCATGAAGACGAAGGTCAACGGGGCCACCATCTACAACCAGCCGGCGCATCTGCCGGACCTGCCCATCCCGCTGCTGGTGCTGGTGGTAGGCATCTGGTACGGACTGTTCCGCACCCGCTGGGGGCTGCGCGTGCGCGCGGTGGGCGAGCACCCCAAGGCCGCCGACACCGTGGGCATCAACGTCAACCGGACCCGGTTCCTGAACGTGCTCGCCGGCGGCGCCGTCGCCGGCATCGGCGGGGCATCCTTCACCCTGGTGGCCGTGAGCAGCTTCAGCAGGGACATGACCGGCGGCCTGGGCTTCATCGCCCTGGCGGCATTGATCTTTGGCCGCTGGAACCCGATCGGCGCGGCCCTGGCGGCCCTGCTGTTCGGTGTCGCCGGCAACCTGCAAAGCATCCTCTCCCTCGCCGGCACCCCGATCGACGGGCAGTTCCTGGCCATGCTGCCGTATGCGCTGACCATTCTGGCCGTCTCCGGCTTTGTCGGGCGGGCCAAGGCCCCGGCCGCCGACGGCGAACCCTACGTGAAGGGCTGACGCCATGGCAGAGGTTGATTGGGAGCTGTTGGCGCGGCACGCGCAGGATGCCATGGGGCGCGCCTACGCACCCTATTCCTCCTTCCCCGTGGGGGCCGCGGCGCTGCTGGACGACGGGCGGATCGTCAGCGGCTGCAATGTGGAGAACGCCAGCTACGGGCTGACCCTGTGCGCCGAGTGCACGATGGTCGGTGCGCTGCAGATGGGCGGCGGCGGCAAGATTGCCGCCTTCTACTGCGTGGACGGCGCCGGCGCGGTGCTGATGCCGTGCGGGCGCTGCCGCCAGCTGCTGTATGAATTCCGCGCGCCGGGCATGGTCCTGATGACCAGCCACGGGGTGCGGACCATGGACGAGGTGCTGCCCGATGCCTTCGGTCCCGAACACTTGTAAGGACAATCCATGAGCGCTCCGGCAGAACAGTTCGACGCCGTGGACATGATCCGCACCAAGCGCGACCACGGCACCTTCAGCCAGGCCCAGATCGACTGGACCATCGACGCCTACACCCGCGGCGCCATTGCGGACGAGCAGATGGCCGCGCTGAACATGGCCATCCTGCTCAACGGCATGACCCGGCAGGAGATCTCCTGGTGGACCTCGGCCATGATCAATTCGGGGGAGCGGATGGACTTCTCGTCCCTGCGCACCCCGGCGGGCGCGGCCATGGCCACCACGGACAAGCACTCCACCGGCGGGGTGGGGGACAAGATCACCCTGCCGCTGGCGCCCCTGGTGGCGGTGTTCGGTGTCGCCGTCCCGCAACTCTCGGGCCGCGGGCTGGGCCACACCGGCGGCACGCTGGACAAGCTGGAGTCCATCCCCGGCTGGCGCGCGGACCTCAGCAATGCCCAGATGATGCGCCAGCTCGGCGAGGTGGGTGCGGTGATATGCGCCGCCGGGTCCTCGCTGGCGCCGGCGGACAAGAAGCTCTACGCCCTGCGCGACGTCACCGGAACCGTGGAGGCGATCCCGCTGATCGCCTCCTCGATCATGAGCAAGAAGATTGCCGAGGGCACGGGGGCCCTGGTGCTGGATGTGAAGGTCGGCTCCGGTGCCTTCATGAAGGATGCGGAACAGGCCCGCGAGCTCGCCCGGACCATGGTCGCGCTGGGCACCGACGCCGGCGTGAACACCGTGGCGCTGCTGACCAACATGGACACCCCGCTGGGGCTCACTGCCGGCAACGCCATCGAGGTGGCGGAATCGGTGGAGGTGCTCGCCGGCGGCGGCCCGGCCGACGTCGTCGAACTCACCGTGGCGCTGGCGCAGGAGATGCTGGCTGCGGCCGGCGTGCACGATGCCGACCCCGCCGCCGCGCTGCGCGACGGCCGGGCGATGGACGTGTGGAAGCGGATGATCTCCGCCCAGGGCGGCGATCCGGAGGCGGCGCTGCCCGTGGCACGGGAATCCGAAACCATCTACGCCCCCGCCGACGGCGTGTTGGTGGGCCTGGATGCGCTGGCCGTGGGCGTGGCCGCCTGGCGGCTGGGGGCCGGCCGGGCCCGCAAGGAGGATGTGGTCCAGGCCGGGGCGGGGGTGCAGATGCATGCCAAGCCCGGCGCCCTGGTCCGCGCGGGGGAGCCGCTGATGACGCTGCTGACGGACACCCCGGAGAAGTTCGCCCGGGCCAAGGAGGCGCTGGAGCATGCCGCCACCATCGCCCCGGAGGGCTCGCGGCCGGCCCAGCGGCTGATCATCGACCGCATCGCCTGAACCGCACGGTCTGGAATCCGGAATGTGACGTCGGCGCCGGCCCCGCTGGGGACCGGCGCCGCCGTCATACCAGGGGTGGACACGGGCCGTCCAATGATCGGCCGCGGGGGTGATGGTGCCGGTGCGGGGCGCATGGGACACTGATATTGACATCGGCCCCAGGAGAGGAATCGTCCCACGTGGACTTCTTTCACATCATGCATCAGCTCAACGAGTTGATCACCCACTCCGCCAATCAGTGGTGGGTTGTTCCGATGGTCACGCTCTTCTGCCTGATCGATGGATTCTTCCTCTTCCTTCCCAGCGAGACGGCCATTGTGGCCCTGTCCGCCATCTCCATCCAGAACGGCCTGCCCAACGTGTGGCTGCTGCTGCTTGGCGGTGCCGTGGGGGCCATCCTCGGCGACAACATCGCCTACTTCATGGGCCGCAAGCTCGGCACCACCCGCTTCAAATGGATGCGGCGCCCCCGTGCCGCGAAGGCCTTCGACTGGGCCAAACACGAGCTGAACAAACGCGGCGCGGTGCTGGTCTTTACGGCCCGTTACATCCCCGTGGGGCGCATCGCGGTGAACTTCACCGCCGGGGCCACCGGGTTCTCCTGGCGCCGGTTCTTTGTGCTGGACTTCATCGCCGCCTTCACCTGGTCGGCCTACGGCGTGGCCATTGGCAGCCTGTCCGGCAGCTTCCACTTCCTGCACGACAACCCGCTGACGGGCATTGGCATTGCCATTGTGTTCGCCATCGTCATGGGTTTCGCGGTGGACCACGCGATGAAATGGCTGCACGGCTGGCTGGACCGCCGGGCCCGCGGCCGCGTCGCACTGGCGGCGCCGGCGGCACTGCCCGTCTCCGCCGGCCTTGCCACCGGCGGGCCGGATGCCAGCGCCGATTCCTCCGCGGGACCCTCCGCGGGGAACTAGCGCCGCTGCGGGTGCGTCCCTAGAGTGGGGGTTGTGACTGAACTTTCCACTGAATCCGCGCCCACGTCCATCGATTTCCGTGCCTTGCCGAAGGTGTCCCTGCACGACCACCTGGACGGCGGCCTGCGCCCGTCCACCATCATTGAACTGGCCGCAGCGGCCGGCCACGAGCTGCCCGCCACCGAGCCGGAGGCGCTGCGCCAGTGGTTCCAGGAGTCGGCCGACTCGGGCTCGCTGGTGCGCTACCTGGAGACCTTCGACCACACCATCGCCGTCATGCAGACCCGCGAGGGACTGGCCCGTGTGGCCCGGGAATTCGTGGAGGACCTGGCCGACGACGGCGTCATCTACGGCGAGGTGCGCTGGGCACCGGAACAGCACCTCACCCAGGGCCTGAGCTTGGATGAGGCCGTCGAGGCCGTCCAGGCGGGCATCGAGGAGGGCATCGCGGCGGTGGAGGAGTCCGGCCGGCACATCCAGGTGGGCCAGCTCATCACGGCCATGCGCCACGCGGACCGCGGCCAGGAGATCGCGGAGTTGGCCGTCCGCCACCGCGACAAGGGTGCCGTCGGCTTCGACATTGCCGGCGCCGAGGACGGCTTCCTGGCCTCCCGCTTCAAGGACGCCTTCACCTACCTGGCCGAGAACAACTTCCCGGCCACCGTCCACGCGGGGGAGGCCGCCGGACTGGAGAGCATCCAGGACGCGCTGGTGCACGGCCGCGCGCTGCGCCTGGGCCACGGCGTGCGCATCGCCGAGGACATTGTGGTCGAGGATGAGGATCAGGACGGCGAGTCGGTGCACATGGTTACCCTCGGCACGCTGGCCTCCTGGGTCCGCGACCGCGCCATCGCGCTGGAGCTCTGCCCGTCCTCCAACCTGCAGACCGGGGCCATCGCCGGCTTTGGCGACACAGTGGAGGACCACCCGTTCGACCTGCTCTACCAGACGGGCTTCCGCGTCACGGTGAACACCGACAACCGGCTGATGAGCGGCGTGACGCTCTCCGGCGAGTTCGAGTTGCTGGCAGACACCTTCGGCTACGACCTGGAGGACTTCCTGGAACTGACGCTGAACGCCGTCGAGGCCGCTTTCATCCCGCTCGAGGCCCGCGAGGCCCTGGCGGACTACATCGCGGACGTGTACGGGGACTTCCTCGAGGGCGATGAGCCCGAGGCCTAGTCCGGCCGCCGCGGCCCCGGGGGCAGCCACCCCCGGGGCCGCGGTGGACCGTCTGGTCCAGGTGGTGGCGGCGCTGCGCGAGCACTGCGCGTGGACCGCGGCGTTGACCCACGAATCCCTGCTGGCCTACCTGATCGAGGAGGCCTACGAACTCACCGAGGTGGTGGAGGACGGGGCCGGAGCCCCCGACGCCGGCGAACTCAAGGGCGAGCTGGCGGACATCCTGTACCAGGTGCTGCTGCATGCCCGGCTGCAGGAGGAGGCCGGCACTTTCGCACTGGCTGATGTGGCGGAGCACCTGCGGGCCAAACTCATCCGCCGCAACTCCCACGTTTTCCGCCCCGACGGCACGCTGCGGGAGAGTTTTCCGGAGAGCATCGCGGAAATCGAGCGCAGCTACGCCGCCGCCAAATCCGCCGAACGGGGCGTCCCCGCAGCGGACGCCGCGCTGGCGGACACCCGGGCGTCCGTTTTTGGTACGCTGCCGGCCGCCATGCCCGCGCTGGCGCTGGCCGCCAAGACCCTGGAACGGGCCGGACTGGCCGGACTGGACGATGGATTCGGCGCCGCTGGAACTGCCGCCCTTGCGACAGGCACCGGCGCTGCCGGCCCTGCCATCGCCGGCACGGCCACGGGCACCGCCGGCGCTGCTGGCGTTCCGGTCGGTAGGACGCCGCAAACCGAGGCCGAGCTCGGCGAGCTGCTGTTCGCCGTCGTCCGCTCCGCCCGGGCCCACGGGCTCGACGCCGAGCGCGCCCTGCGCACCGCCGTCCGCCAATTCCACACCGGGGACGGCTGACCGGGTTTCCCGGGCGGGGAAACGATTGCGACGCCGGTTCCCGTCCAGGACGGCGCCACGGTTGCATCCTGAACGGGAAACGGCGTCCCCGGGGACCGGGCACCTACTCCGAGAGCAGCTTGTAGATGGTGCGGCGGGCCTCGTCCAGGGCCGCCGTGGCCGTGCGGAGCTGGTCCTCGGTGCCGTCGGCGCTGATCTGGTGCACGGCGCCCATCAGCTTGCCGATGCTGGCTCGCAGGTCCGCGCCGGCGCCGGCCTCCTGGCTCACACCCGCCCAGACCTGGGCCATTTCCTCCGGATGCGTGGCCACGTACTCGCGGCCGGCGTCGGTGAGGCCAAACTCGGTCCGCCGGCCCTCGCCGGAGGCCTCGATCAGCCCATCGGCCTGCAGGGCGGCCAGCGCCGGGTAGATCGAGCCCGGGCTGGGCCGCCAGGCGCCGTCGGTGTGGATGGCGATGGCCTTGATCAGCCCGTAGCCGTTGTAGGAATGCTGGGCCAGCAGGGACAGGATGGCGCTGCGGACATTGCCCTTGCGGACGCGGCCCGCCGGGCCAAAGATGCCGAAGCCGGGGCCAAATCCCGGGCCGAAGCCGCCGCCGAAACCGGGACCGAAGCCTTGGCCGAAGCCGCCGCCGAAACCGCGGGAGCCACGGCCGCGGCCATGCGCAGCGCGCGGCCCCTCGTCGCCGGGGCCGTCAAAGGATCCCTCGCCGCCGGGCATCCGGGGGTCGTGGTGCCGGCGCCCGGCCGGACCGTCCGGACCGCGTCCGCGGGAGCGGGAGGTTGGATCAAAGGTGTTCATGGTGGTTCCTTCTTCGGGGAATTCGGGTGGCGATTGCCGGGTGCCGATCGGCGGGAAGAGGTGGGCGGAACTCTCACGCCGGCGCGATCCCCTGGGGTCGGTGACCCACTCGCGCTTTACTATCGCGATATGTCAACGATATATCGCTATCTTTCGGAGCGTCAATACCCCCGGGCGGAAAGTCGCAAAAGCGGCCCTGCAGCGCCGACCCGCTAGTCTTAAGGGGACAGCGAGGTCACCCTTCATCCGCTAGACAGCTCAGATTAGGAGCCATTCGTGGCCATTATTGACGCCATTCACGCACGTGAAATCCTTGATTCCCGCGGCAACCCGACGGTTGAGGTCGAGGTCGGACTCAGCGACGGTTCCGTTGGCCGTGCAGCAGTACCCTCCGGCGCCTCCACGGGTGCCTTTGAAGCAGTGGAGCGCCGCGACGGCGAGAAGGACCGCTACCAGGGCAAGGGTGTCCTGCAGGCCGTCGACGCCGTCATCGACACCATCGCCCCGGCCCTGATCGGCTTCGAGGCCACGGACCAGCGCCTGATCGACGCCACCATGCTCGAGCTCGACGGCACCGCCAACAAGTCCGTGCTGGGCGCCAACGCCATCCTGGGCGTCTCCCTGGCCGTGGCCAGCGCCGCCGCCACCTCGGCCGACCTGCCGCTGTACCGCTACCTCGGCGGCCCCAACGCCCACGTGCTGCCCGTGCCGCTGATGAACATCCTCAACGGTGGCTCCCACGCCGACTCCGACGTCGACATCCAGGAATTCATGGTTGTTCCGCTCGGTGCCTCCACCTTCTCCGAGGGCCTGCGCTGGGGCGTTGAGGTCTACCACAACCTCAAGTCCGTCCTGCAGGAAAAGGGCCTCTCCACCGGCCTGGGCGACGAGGGCGGCTTCGCCCCGAACCTGCCCTCCAACCGCGCGGCACTGGACCTCATCACCGAGGCCATCAAGCGCGCCGGCTACACCCCGGGCAAGGACATCGCCCTGGCCCTGGACGTTGCCTCCTCCGAGTTCTACAAGGACGGTGCCTACCAGTTCGAGGGCAAGGCCCTCTCCGCCGCCGAGATGAGCGCCTACTACGCCGAGCTCGTTGCCGACTACCCGCTGGTCTCCATCGAGGACCCGCTGGACGAGGACGACTGGGAAGGCTGGAAGACCCTCACCGACGCCATCGGCGACAAGGTCCAGCTCGTGGGCGATGACCTCTTCGTCACCAACCCGGAGCGCCTGCAGCGCGGCATCGACGCCAAGACGGCCAACTCGCTGCTGGTGAAGGTCAACCAGATCGGCTCGCTGACCGAGACCCTGGACGCCGTGTCCATGGCCCAGCGCGCCGGCTACACCACCATCACCTCGCACCGCTCCGGCGAGACCGAGGACACCACCATCGCGGACATCTGCGTGGCCACCAACGCCGGCCAGATCAAGACCGGTGCCCCGGCCCGCTCCGAGCGCGTGGCCAAGTACAACCAGCTGCTGCGCATCGAGGAAGAGCTCGACGACGCCGCACGCTACGCCGGTTTGAGCGCCTTCCCGCGTTTCACCGCCAAGTAAGCGCCACCGACTGGCTAAGGTGAAAGGTACACCTTAGCCAGTCACCGGTACGGCCCCCGCCCTCCCGGGCGGGGAGCCGCACCAGCGCACCACCCAGGAGAACCATGGCCACCCGCCGCCCCAGGATGCCCCGGGCACAGCAAGCCGCCGGGACGGAAGAGGGCCACGCCGGAACGGCCCCGGCGCAGCCTGACGCAAGCATCGCCGCCCCCGGTGCCCGTGGCCGCACCCCCAAGCCCGACGCTGGCAATCCACCCGCCGGCAATCCACCCGCCGGCAATCCCGACGCCGCAGCCGCCCGGCGCGCGGCTGCCCGGACCGCCGGCGCCACGGGCACCAGGACCTCTCCGGGCACGACCGCCCGCACCCGCTTCGGCTGGGCCAGGAACGCCGCCAAGGGCGCCGGTGGGCATGGCTCCGTCGAGTCCGGCCCGGTTCCGGTCCCCGCACGGGCGTTCTCCGGACGCCTGCTGGCCCTCGCCGTCGTGCTGGTGACCATCACCGTCCTGCTCGCGCCGGCCGTGCACACGTTTCTGCAGCAGCGGGCGGAAATTTCGGCCCTGAAGGCGGACATTGCGGCCCGCGAGAAGGTGCAGTCCGATCTCACCACCCAGCTGGGCCGCTGGGATGATCCGGCCTATGTCAAGCAGCAGGCCCGCGAACGGGTCAACATGATGATGCCGGGGGAGACCGGCTACTGGGTCTACGACGGCTCGGGCGGATCGGCCACGCCGGAGAACTCCGAGCCCACGGACGGGGCGGCCGGGACCGGGGCCGGCCAAAGCCCGGGCGGCACCAGCCTGCCGTGGGTGGACGGGCTCTGGGAATCCATCAAACGGTCCGCCGCACCCTAAGAACCCGCAGTGACAGAAGACCACGAAGAATTGACACCAGAAGGAAGGACGCCGGTGAGCACATCAGCATCCCCAGCAACACCGGGCCGCGAGCCCTCCCAACATGACCTGGACACCCTCAGCCGCCAGTTGAACCGCCCGGTCCGCGATGTGGTGGAAATCCCCGCCCGCTGCGTCTGCGGCAACCCGCTGGTGGCCGCCACGGCTCCGCGGCTGAGCAACGGGATCCCGTTCCCCACCACGTACTACCTGACGCACCCGGTCATCACCGCCGCCGTCTCCCGGCTCGAGGCGGCCGGGATGATGAACGAGATGACCGAGAGGCTGGGCACCGACGATGCCCTCGCCGCCGCCTACGCCGGCGCCCACGAGGCCTACCTGCGGGCCCGCCGCGAGATCGGCGAGCGTGCCGGCACCGGTCCCGTGCCGGAGATCGACGGCATCTCCGCCGGCGGCATGCCCACGCGCGTGAAGTGCCTGCATGTGCTGGTGGGCCATGCCCTGGCCGCCGGCCCCGGCGTCAACCCGCTGGGCGACGAGGCCATCGAGGCCATCGGCGAGTGGTGGACGCGGGAGCGCTGCTACTGCGCAGGTGCCTGGGATGACACGGCTCCGGTTCCGGACAAGGACCTCAGCCGGCACGTCAAGCACCTGAACCAGACCCAGTCCTGATCGAACCGGCCCCGGCCGCCGGCAGGCCCGACCCTTACCGGGCCCCATTTTTACAAGGAGCACCATGCGCGTTGCAGCCATCGACTGCGGAACCAACTCCATCCGTCTGCTCATTGCCGACCGGCGTGAGGGGCGGTTGGTGGATGTGCACCGTGAAATGCGCGTGGTGCGCCTCGGTGCGGGAGTGGATGCCACGGGCATGCTGGCCCCGGAGGCGCTGGAGCGCACCTTTGCGGCCACGGACGACTATGCGGAGCTGATCCGCCGCCACGGGGCCGAAAAGGTGCGCTTTGTGGCCACCAGCGCCACGCGCGATGCCGGCAACCGGGACGTGTTTGTCGACGGCATCCGGGCCCGGCTGGGCGTGGAGCCGGAGGTGGTCAGCGGCGCCGAGGAGGCCGGACTGTCCTTCGCCGGTGCCGCCAGCGTGCTCCCGGGCATGGACTCCGCGTCCGTGCTGGTGGTGGACCTGGGCGGCGGCAGCACCGAATTTGTGCTCGGCACCGGCGCCGGCGTCACGGCGGCCATCAGCACCGACATGGGCTGCGTACGCTTCACCGAACGGCACCTGCGTTCGGATCCGCCCACCGCGGCTCAGATCGACGCCGCCCGGGCCGAGGTGGATGCCCACCTGGACGCCGTGCTGGGCACCGTCCCGCTGGGCTCCGCGGACCGCGTGGTGGGCGTGGCGGGGTCCATCACCACCATCACGGCCCAGGCGCTGGGACTGGCCGCCTACGATCCCGCACGGATCCACGGCGCCACCCTGGACACCGCGGCAGTGGCCGCGGCCTGCACCGAGTTGCTGTCAATGAGCCGCGCCGAGCGCGCCGCCCTGGGCTTCATGCACCCGGGCCGCGTGGACGTCATTGGTGCCGGCGCGCTGATCTGGCGCACCGTGCTGGAACGGCTGGGCGAGCTGACCGCCGGCCGTGTGGCCGAGGCCACCGCCAGCGAACACGACATTCTGGATGGCATCGCGCTGGGGATCGAGTCCTGATGCCCGCGCTCCCTAGGCGGCGCCGGTCCGCCGCGGCCGCGCTGCTGGCCCTGCTGCTGGCCGCCGGCACGTTGGCCGGAGCCCTCGGCGGGGCTCCCGCGGCGCACGCCGACGACATCCGCAACCGCGAGTACTGGCTGGACGCCTACGGCATCACCAAGGCCTGGCAGGTCTCCAAGGGTGCCGGCGTCACGGTGGCCGTGATCGACAGCGGTGTGGATGCCTCCCACCCGGACCTCGCGGGCGCCGTCGCCGGCGGCACGGACCTTTCCGGTGCCGGCGGCAGCAGCGGGGAGAAGGGCGTCGGCGCCGAGCCGGAGCACGGCACCCTCGTGGCCACGATGCTGGCCGGCCGCGGCCACGGCACGCCGAGCCCCTCGCCCGCGCCGGCCGAGTCCGCGGGTGCCGGGCCCGACGGCGTCGTCGGCGTGGCCCCGGAGGCCCAGCTGCTGTCGGCCTCCGTCTGGCTGGGCAGCCCCAACCCCGGCGGCAAGAGCATCGACGAACAGATCCCCGCCGCGGTGCGCTGGGCCGTGGACAACGGGGCCAAGGTCATCAACATGTCCCTGGGCAGCAGCTCCACCTCCTGGCCGCAGAGCTGGGACGATGCCTTCCTCTACGCCGAGCAAAAGGACGTAGTGATTGTCGCCGCGGCCGGAAACCGCAAGACGGGCAGCGAGCAGGTGGGCGCCCCGGCGACCATCCCGGGCGTGCTGGCCGTGGGCGGGCTGGACGCCGACGGCAACGCCAGCCAGGATTCCTCCAGCCAGGGCATCAGCATCGGCGTCAGCGCCCCGGCCGAGAATCTGGCCGGCGGACTCCCCGGCGGCGGCTATGCGCGCTGGAGCGGCACCAGCGGTGCGGCCCCGATCGTGGCCGGCGTGGCCGCCTTGATCCGCTCGAAGTACCCCGAGATGTCTGCTGCCCAGGTCATCAACCGGATCATCAGCACGGCCAAGCCGGCCGGGGACCCCATCCCGAATGCCATCTACGGCTACGGCAAGCTCGATGCCGAGGCTGCCGTGTCGGCCAACGTCCCCCTGGTCACGGCCAACCCGCTGGGCAGCATGGCCACCTGGATCACCATCCACCGGCGGGGCGGGGCGGAGAGCCCGGCGGCCACCGACGCACCGCACACCAGCGCCCCGGCGGCCGAGGCCCAGCCCACGTTGGCGGACCCCACGGTGCCCGCCGCGCTGGCCGCCGCAGACCTGGACAGCCGGCTCCCGATGGTACTGGTCCTCGGTTTCTTGGCACTGCTGCTGGCCATCGCCGGCGGCGGCGCCATCCACCTGCTGGTGGCGCGCCGGCGGCCCGCTCCGGAGGGCCCGGCCACCGGCATGGTGCCTGCCATACCTGCCACCGGAACGGAGCCGCCGCGCATACACCATCACAAGCATTTGGACCGCGGAAAGTAGCGCTGTTGCGGTCCGGGAGGTCACATGGCGGGCGCTAGTGAATGTTTTCACAAACTCTTGTACGATTAAGCCATGGCACTCACACCCAAGTATCAGGATCGTCCGCGAGTTCTCGTAGTCGGCGGCGGCTACGTCGGCCTCTACGTTGCACTGAAGCTGCAGAAGAAGATCGCGAATTCCGGCGGCATCGTCACTCTCGTTGACCCCCTGCCGTACATGACGTACCAGCCGTTCCTGCCCGAGGTTGCCGGTGGCAACATCGAGGCACGCCACGCCGTCGTCTCGCACCGCAAGCACCTCAAGCACACCGAGCTCATCCAGGGCCGTGTCACCAGCATCGACCACGCCAACCGGACCGCCGTGATTGCCCCGGCCGACGGTGGCGAGAACTTCGAGCTGCCCTACTTCGACGTCGTCATGGCCGCCGGTGCCGTCACCCGCACCTTCCCGATCAAGGGCCTGGCCGAGAACGGCATCGGCCTGAAGACCATCGAAGAGGCCGTTGCGCTGCGCAACCAGGTCCTCTCCCGCATCGAGGCCGCCGCGTCCGAGGCCGACCCGGCCCTGCGCAAGCGCGCCCTGACGTTCGTCGTCGTCGGCGGCGGCTTTGCCGGCATCGAGACCATCACCGAGCTCGAGGACATGGCCCGCGCCGCCGTCAAGTTCAACGGCCGCGTCGACGCCTCCGAACTGCGCTTCGTGCTGGTCGAGGCCATGGGCCGGATCATGCCCGAGGTCACCGAGAAGCAGGCCGAGTGGGTTGTCGAGCACCTGCGCAGCCGCAACATCGAGGTCCTGCTGAACACCTCGCTGGCCAACGCGGAGAACAACCACCTCCAGCTGATCAACATGGCCGACAAGTCCTCCGCCGGCGAGTTCGACGTCGACACCCTCATCTGGTGCGCCGGCGTCATGGCCAACCCGATGGTCCGCTCCACGGACTTCCCGATCGAGGCCCGCGGCCGCGTCCAGACCGGCGCCGACCTGCGCATCACCGGCGAGTTCGGCCCGATCGAGAACGCCTGGGCCGCCGGCGACGTCGCCGCCGTGCCGGACCTCACCGGTGGCCTGCCGGACGGCACCTGCGTGCCCAACGCCCAGCACGCCCTGCGCCAGGCCAAGCGCCTTGCCAAGAACCTGTGGGCCAGCCGCTTCAACAAGCCGCTGGTTGACTACAAGCACGCCAACCTCGGTGCCGTTGCCGGCTTCGGCCAGTGGAAGGGTGTCGCCAAGATCCTGGGCATCCACCTCAAGGGCTGGCCGGCCTGGGTCGCGCACCGCGGCTACCACGGCCTGGCCATGCCCACCGTGGAGCGCAAGTTCCGCGTCCTGATGGACTGGTTCGTGGCGCTGTTCGCCGGCCGCGACACCACCCAGCTGATCGACCTGGACCAGCCGCGCGCCGCCTTCGTGGCCGCAGCCACCCCGGCCCCGAAGCCCGCGGCCGCCCCGGCGCCCGCCGTCGAGGCCAAGGCGTCCGTCTCGGCCGACGCCAAGTAGCACCGCCGCTTCCTCCAAGCGCCCGACGGCGCCCGTCCCCTTTGCCGGGGGCGGGCGCCGTCGTGTTTCGGCCGTGGAACTTTCCGCGCACACCGCTTTTCCGGCCCGCCGCCGGTCTTTCCTGCGGGGGCGCCCGCGCCTACTGTTGTTCCATGATCGTCCGCCATGAGCAGCCCGCAGACCGTCCGCGCATCTTTGAACTGGTGGCCGAGGCCTTCGCCGCCCCGGCCGGCAGCGGCGCGGACGGGGCCGCCGGCGGCGCGGGGGAGCCGGCGGAGGTGGGGCTGCTGGCTCAGCTCTTTGACGGCGCGGACTACCTGCCCGCACTGTCCCTGGTGGCCGAACGCGACGGCCGCGTGGACGGGCACGTCATCTGCACCCGCGGCTGGATCGACGGCTTCCGGGCCGTGGGGCTGGGGCCGCTGGCGGTCAGCCCCGACGCCCAGCGCGAGGGCGTGGGCATCGCGCTGATGGAGGCCGTCATCGCCGGGGCCGAGGCCGAGGGGGAGCCGGCCATCCTGCTGCTGGGCAGCACGGAGTACTATCCGCGGTTTGGCTTTGTGCCGGCGTCCTCGCTGGGCATCCAGGCTCCGGATCTGGCCTGGGGCGAGAACTTCATGGCGCTGCCGCTGGCCTCCTTCCACTCCGGCATCCGCGGCCCCTTCCGCTATGCGGCACCGTTCAACAACCTCTGACGCATTTTCCGCACTATCGTGCCTCTGACGTAGTCTTGACTAGCGATCCGCGCCTTGGGGCCGGCGCGCCCCAGTAGCCCAATGGCAGAGGCACCAGACTTAAAATCTGTTCAGTCAGGGTTCGAGTCCCTGCTGGGGCACCACCGGAAGGGCGGCGGCCTACCCCGCGCTGATGGCGTTCTTCACCGCCGCGGCATAGCCCAGGCTTTGGCCCAGGGCGTTGGGGTGGAGGTTGCCGAAGTACGTTGGGTCGGAACCGAAGTTGATCCACTGGGCCGCCGACGGGTAGCCATGCCCAGCGAAGGTTCCCGTCACATCGATGAACGTGGCACCGTCGGCGTCAGCGGTTCTGGCCAGGACGAGGTTGAGCCGGTCCGTGGCCGTGTTGACGGCGTTGGCTGCCTGCACCAGCGATTCCGGATAGCCCAGGGCGGCCATGGTGGCAGGTTCAAACAGGTGTGGGTAGCCCACCACAATGATCCTGGCGTGCTTGGCCTGCCCCCTGATGGAGTCAAACAACGCGGTGAGCTTGCCGGGCAGCGCCGCCATCGACACTTCCGCGGCCTGGAGCGCACTCTGGCACGCCACAGTGGCCGGATCCGGCAGACAGGCCGCGGTGACCAGGCCCGAGCCGACGTCGTTGCCTCCCACCGTGAGGGTGGCAACGTCAGTTGCCGGGGACATCGAGGGAACCTGCGTGGCCTGGACATCGGCGGTTGTGGCCCCGAAGCAGCCCAGGTTTCCGCGGAGCTGGACGCCCAGAGCGGCGGCGTCCACCGGGGCATACGCCTGCGGACTGCGCCGGCACAGCCCCGCTTCGTTGCCGGCCCCGGACCCTGCGGTAAAGGAGTCCCCCAGCGCGGTGTATTTGACCGAATTGGCCGCAGCGGCAGGCGATTTTCCGTTGCCGCTGGTGCTGGCAGCCGTGGCCGGTGCCGCAACGGCACCGGCCACGAGCCCCATCGATACTGCGGCGACGGCACCAAGGCGGGCCGCGCGTCCCCTCAGGGACCAAGAGTTCGTTGTCATGGGCCCACGGTACAGTGGACGTGTCCCGGCGGATAGGATACGGCGCCACCATTTCCGGCCAGGGAACCAAACGTGGACACTGTTCGTCTACTTGTTAGGGTAAAGAACATCACTTGCCCCCTAATCTGGAGGACTTGCATCATGGCCAACGGTGGAAACCCGGTATTTGCCAACAATAAATATTTCAAGGACCAGCCCGGCCCGCACGGCCAGCTGGCAAACCAGGGGTATTTGGGCGCGGGGACGTCCACCATGGGGTCCCAGGCGCAGCTCTCGTCCCAGCAGCTCCAGGACCTCTACAACGCCCCGTCGGCGGGTCCGGCCCAGACCGGCCGGATGACCTTTGACGATGTCATCATGAAGACGGTTGCCACGCTGGCCCTGGTGCTGGTGGGCGCCGCGGCTGGATGGATCGTGCCGATCCTGACCATTCCGGGCATGATCGTGGGCCTGGTGCTGGGCCTGGTGAACTCCTTCAAGAAGCAGCCGTCCCCGGCCCTGATCCTGGTCTACGCGGCCGCCGAGGGCATGTTCCTGGGCGGGCTGAGCCGGTCGCTGGAATCGGTCTACCCGGGCATCGTGGTGCAGGCCGTGCTGGGCACGCTGTCCGTCTTTGCCGTCACGCTGGTGCTGTTCAAGAGCGGCAAGCTCCGTGCCACCCCGAAGGCCACCAAGTTCTTCATGATCGCCCTGGGCGGCTACGCGGTGTTCTCGCTGATCAACTTCGGCCTGATGGTCTTCAACGTCACCAACAGCCCCTGGGGCGTCAACTCGATGGACATCCCGGGCACCAACATCCCGTTCGGCCTGATCCTGGGCCTGCTGGCCATCGGCCTGGCCGCCTTCTCCCTGGTGATGGACTTCACCTCCATCGCCCAAGGCGTGCAGAACGGCCTGCCGGCCAAGTACTCCTGGACGGCGGCGTTCGGCCTGACCGTGACGCTGGTCTGGCTGTACATCGAGATCATCCGGTTGATCGCGATCCTGCGCGGCAACGACTAGCACGGCCAAACGCACCAGATCAAAAACTGAGGCGCAGCAACTGCACGGAATCCGCGGATTCTCTGCAGTTGCTGCGCCTCAGTTGGTTCCACAACTCGCAGGCTCGTTGCGGGGCCCGCGCAACCGTGGGCCCACTCAGTTGGTTCCGCTACGCGAGGCGGCGGGCGCCGTCGGCGGGGGAGACCGCGAAGATGTCCGGGGCCGTGAATCCGGCGGACGCGAAGGCCGCTGTGACGGCGGCGCGCACGGCTGCCTCGGCCGCGGCCGGGATGAGCGCGATGGCCGAGCCGCCGAAGCCGCCGCCGGTCATCCGGGCGCCCAGGGCGCCGTGGGCCATGGCGGTGTCCACGGCCAGGTCCAGCTCCGGGCAGGAGATCTCGAAGTCGTCCCGCATGGAGGCGTGGCTGGCCAGCAGCAGCGCACCGATGGCGGCGGGGCCGCCGTCGTCGAGCACCGCCACCGTCTGGAGCACACGGGCGTCCTCGGTGACGATGTGCCGCACGCGGCGGAAGGTCTCGGGGTCGAGCAGGCCGGCGGCTTCGGCCAGGTCCTCGTCGTCGACGTCGCGCAGGGCCGCGACCCCCAGCACCTCGGCACCGAGTTCGCAGGAGGCGCGGCGGGCCGCGTAGCCGCCGGTGGCGTGGGCGTGGCTGACCTTGGTGTCGACGACGAGCACCAGCAGGGACGCGGCGGCGAGGTCCAGCGGCACCAGCTTGGCCTCCTGCGTGCGGCAGTCCAGGAACACGGCATGGCCGTCGGTGGCGAGCAGCGAAGCGGACTGGTCAAGGATGCCCGTGGGGGCGCCCACCACCTCGTTCTCGGCGCGCTGGCCCACCAGCACCAGCTCCTCGGCGGAGAGCCCGGCGTCCAGGAGATCGTTGAAGGCGGTGGCCACGGCGCACTCGATGGCGGCGGAGGAGGACAGCCCGGCCCCGGTGGGGACGGTGGAGTCCAGGTACAGGTCGAAGCCGCCCACGGCCACGCCCTGCTGGCGCAGCACCCACACCACGCCCAGCGGGTAGGCGGTCCAGCCGGACATGGCCTCGTGCGAGAGCGTGTCCAGGTCCACGGTGGCCACGCCCTGGTCGCCGTAGCTGGAGAGGAGCCGGGCGGTGCTGTCGCCGCGGAGCCGGATGGCCACATTGGCCGTGCGGTCGATGGCGAAGGGCAGCACAAAGCCCTCGTTGTAGTCGGTGTGCTCGCCGATGAGGTTCACCCGGCCCGGGGCGGTCCAGATACCGTCGGGGGCCGCTCCGAAGTGGTCGGTGAAGGCGGCGGTGAGTTCGGCGGGGGTCAGGGCGGTGCTCATGCGGTGAGGACTTTCTGTGCGGCGGAGGTCCGGCGCAGCACGGCGGCCGTCTGCTCCGGGGTGGTGTCGTTGATAAAGGCGCCCATCGCGGCCTCGGAGCCGGCCAGGAACTTCAGCTTGTCCGCGGCCCGGCGCGGGGAGGTCAGCTGCAGGTGCAGCCGGCCGGCCGGGCGGTAGAAGGCATCCACCGGGGCCTGGTGCCAGGCGGCGATGTACGGGGTGGGGGTGTCGTAGAGGTTGTCCAGCCGGCGCAGCAGGTCCAGGTACATGGTTGCCAGCTCGTCGCGCTCCTCGCCGGTCAGCGCGGCAATGTCCGCCACGTGGCGGTGCGGGGTCAGGTGGATTTCCAGCGGCATGTGCGCGGCAAAGGGCACATAGGCGCTGAAGTTCTCGCCCTCAAGGATCATCCGGTCCCCGCTGCTGCGTTCGGCGTCGAGGATGGACCCGGCCAGCGTGGCGGTTCCGTCGGCGCCGTCGTAGAACGTCCGGGCGGCCTGGGCCATCACCATCGCGCGCGGGGTGATGTACGGGTAGGCGTAGATCTGCCCATGCGGGTGGTGCAGGGTGACGCCGATCTCCTGGCCGCGGTTCTCGAACGGGAACACCTGCTTGATGCCCTCGATGGCACTCAATGCCTCGGTCCGGTGGGCCCAGGCGTCAATGACGGTCCGGGCGCGTTGGTCCGAAAGCGTGGCGAAGGAGCCGGTGTGCTCGGATTCGAAGGCCACCACCTCGCAGCGGCCAAAGGCGGTGCCGTGCGTGCCCCACACCGGGTGTTCGGGTGCCGGTCCGGTGGCCGGACCCAGCGACGGGAAGCGGTTTTCAAAGACGGCGACGTCGTAGTCGGCGCCGGGGATCTCGGAGAGGTTGCCGCCGGTGGTGGGGCACAGCGGGCACTGGTCCGCCGGGGGCAGATAGGTGCGGCTCTGCCGGTGCGCGGCGACGGCCACCCAGTCCCCGGTCAGGGCGTCGAAGCGGATCTGCCCGGTGTCGGCCACCGAGCGCGGCTCCAACGGGCGGGTGTCCGCGGCGCTGTGGTCCTTGGCGGCGCCGTCGTCGAAGTAGATCAATTCACGGCCATCGGCCAGCTTGGTGCTGGTTGCTGTGGTCATCGGGCTTGTCCGCCAATCAGGGTCGGGAGGGGCACCGGGGCCGGGGCCACCACAAGGTGGCTTACCAGCGGCCGGAACAGGGCCAGCGTGGAGGCGTCCACGCCGTCGTCGGTAATGATCGTGTCCACGTCGGCGAGCGGCGCCACGGAGGCCAGCGAGCGGACATTGAACTTGCTGTGGTCCGCCAGCACCACCAGCAGGCTCGTGGCGTGCACAAACGCGCTGTTGGTGTCCGCCTCCTGCAGATTGGGGCTGGTCAGTCCGCGCGCGGCGTCGATGCCGTGCACGCCCATGAAGCAGATGTCAGTGTTCAGCCGCTCGATCGAGGCCCGGGCCACGGGGCCCACCAGCGCCTCCGACGGCGTGCGCTCGCCGCCGGTGACGATCACGGTGGTCCCGGCCTCGCCCTGGTGTTGGTGCAGGACCTCCGCCACCTTCAGGGAGTTGGTCACCACTGTGAGGTTGTCGATCTGGTGCAGCAGCGTGGCCAGATGGTACGTGGTGGTGCCGCCGGTCAGGGCAACTGTCATGCCCGGTTCCAGCAGGACCAGGGCGGCCGCGGCGATGGCGGTCTTGGCCTCGGGCTCGCGGCCGGCGTTGGAGATGAAGCCGGGCTCGACGGCGCTGAGCCGGGCCAGCCGGGTGGCCCCGCCGTGGATCTTGCGCGCCAGCCCGGAGGTGTCCAGGGCCTCGATGTCGCGGCGGACGGTCATTTCGCTGACCCCGAGCGCGGTGGCCAGTTCCGCCACGCGGACGGCCTCATGGTGCTGGAGTTCCCTCAGGATGCGGGACTGGCGCTCGGGTGCCAACATGTCGATCTCCCTCTCTGGCCGGCTCCCGCGGGCGGCGGCGGCCGGCTCCACAGGGTATCAAATTCGAATAGTTTCAAACAAAATATAACAGGAGGGGGGGTGCGGCGCCAGTGTTTGCCCGGGATTGGCCGATGCTGCCGTTCCGGACGGCAGCAATCGTCCGCTGGGCGGACCATGCACGGAGGGGCGGGCCAAAAGTTGTACCGTGGTGGCATGGAAACCGCCTCACCCGCCACCGCCCTGCCCTGCGCCACCGGCGCCCAGTACACCCTGGCCCGCGGCGGTGCCACCGCCACGATCGTCTCCCTGGCCGCCGGCCTGCGCTCGTTTGCCCGCGACGGCGTGGCCCTGACCGAGAGCTATGCGGACCGCGAGATTGCCCCGGGCGCGACGGGCATCACGCTGGCGCCCTTCGCCAACCGGGTGGACGGCGGCCGCTGGCTGCTCCACGGTGCCCCGCAGCAGCTGGACATCACCGAGGTTCCCCGGCACAACGCCATCCACGGCCTGCTGCGCAACGCCCCGTACGCGGCGCTGGAGTCCTCGGAGCACCACGTGCTGCTGGAGGCCGCCATCCACCCGCAGCACGGCTACCCGTTCCTGCTCCGGCACCGCGTGCGCTACACCCTCACGGAGGCGCTGGAACTGGCGGTGGAGCAGACGCTCATCAACGATTCCGCCGAGCCGGCGCCCTTTGTGCTCGGCGCGCACCCCTACCTGCGGCTGGCCGGAGTGCCCACGGCCGAGCTCACCGTCACGATCCCGGCGTCGGCCACGCTCACGGCCAATGACCGGCTGATCCCCACCGGCACGGTGCCCGTCTCCGGCGACACCGACCTGCGCGCCGGGCGCCGGGCGGGCTCGCTGGCGCTGGACAGCTCGTTCACGGCGCTGGCGTACGACGGCGGGCTCGCCACCAGCACGCTCACGGCACCCGACGGGCGCGCCGTGTGGCTCTGGCAGGACGAGAGCGCCCCCTATGTGCACGTCTTCATCACCGACCAGTTCCCCGGGCGGGACTGCGCCGTCGCGGTGGAGCCGATGACCGGCCCGGCCAACGCCTTCAACTCCGGCGAGGGCCTGCGCTGGCTGGCGCCGGGCGAGGCGGCCACCATGCGCTGGGGGATCGGCGCCCGCCTCTGACGCGCCCAGACGCGCCCAGGGGCGCCCCTGGCCCGCCTCTGGGGCACCCCGGGGTACCCCGCGGTGCGGTCCCGTGCGCCCTCATGCTGGACCCGGTTTCAGTATTTTTCCGTGGTGGGGAATCATTGACACATGAAACTCGCCTCTGATCGGAACGCTCCAGCGCCCACCGACGACGGAGCGGACGTGCCCTACGGCCTGCGCGTTGCCGCGGCCTGGGCCTGGCGCCTGGGGCTGGTTCTGCTGGTGGGCGGCGGCATCCTGTGGCTGCTGGGCAAGGTCAGCCTGCTTGTCATCCCCATCATGGTGGCCGCGCTGCTGGCGGGCCTGCTGCGTCCGATGGTGAACTGGCTGGTGCGCCGCGGCCTGCACCGCGGCCTGGCCGTTGCCATCATCGAGCTGGGCGTGCTGGCCGGCGTGGTCGGTGCGCTGTTCCTGGTGGGCCGTCAAATGGTGGCCGGCTTCGGGGACCTGCGCGAGGAGGCGCTGGGCGGTCTGGACCAGGTGCTGCGCTGGCTCTCCGAGGGCCCGCTGCAGCTGAGCGCGGACCAGATCAGCGTCTATGTCAACGACGCCATCGATGCCCTGCAGAAGAACAGCAGCTCCATCCTCAGCAGCGCCCTGACCTTTGGCACCAGCGCCGGCCACTTTGCCGCCGGGCTGCTGCTGACCCTGTTCATCCTGATCTTCTTCCTGCTGGAGGGGGAGCGCATCTGGACCTTCCTGGTCGGCCTGCTGCCGAGGAAGGCACGCCGCGCCGTCGACGGGGCCGGCCACCGCGGCTGGGGCTCCATGGTCAACTACGTGCGCATCCAACTCTTTGTCGCTTGCGTCGATGCCGTCGGCATTGGTGCCGGTGCCGCCATCATCGGCGTCCCGCTGGCCCTGCCGCTGGCCATCCTGGTGCTGCTGGGCTCCTTCATTCCCGTCATCGGTGCCCTGGTCACGGGCGTCGTGGCCGTACTGCTGGCCCTGGTGGCCAACGGCTGGGTCAACGCGCTGATCATGCTGGCCATTGTGCTGGCCGTCCAGCAGGCCGAGAGCCACCTGCTCCAGCCGCTCGTGATGGGCCGGGCCGTGTCCCTGCACCCGGTGGCCGTGATCCTGGCCGTGGCCGCCGGCTCGGGCATCGCGGGCATCCCGGGGGCGCTCTTCGCCGTGCCGCTGCTGGCCGTTGCCAATGCGGCCATCCGCTACATTGCCGCCCGCGGCTGGGAGGAGCCGCTCGACGCCGCCCCCCTGCCGATGGGCCTGCGCCCCACCGGCGCCCCGTCGCCCTCCCCCGAACCTGCCGGTCCTTCCGGATCCGTGCAGCAGTCCAACCAGAAAGAGACCACCTAAGTGAATGCCCTCAGTGAACTCCCCGTAACGCTCCACGACGTCGAGGCAGCCGCGGAGCTGCTGGTGGGCATTACCGCGGTGACCCCCATTGAGAGTTCGCGGGCACTGGGTGCAATCTGCGGGGGCGAGGTCTTCTTCAAGTGCGAAAACCTGCAGCGCGCCGGCTCCTTCAAGGTCCGCGGTGCCTACGTCCGCATGGCCAAGCTGACTGCCGAAGAGCGCGCCCGCGGCGTGGTGGCGGCCTCGGCCGGAAACCACGCCCAGGGTGTTGCCGTCGCGGCCAAGAGTCTGGGCATCAAGGCCCGCATCTACATGCCCCTCGGCGTGGCCCTGCCCAAGCTGGCCGCCACCCGCAGCCACGGCGCCGAGGTGGTGCTGCACGGGCACAATGTGGACGAGTCCCTGGCCGAGGCGCAGCGCTTCGCCGACGAGTCGGGCGCCGTGTTTGTGCACCCTTTCGACAACGTGGACGTGGTGGCCGGGCAGGGCACCGTCGGCCTGGAAATCCTGGACCAGATCCCCAACGTGGACACCGTCCTGATGGGCGTGGGCGGCGGTGGCCTGCTGGCCGGTGTCGCGGTGGCCATCAAGACCCGGGCCAAGGAGCTGGGCCGGGAGATCCGAATCATCGGTGTGCAGGCGGAAAACGCCGCCGCCTACCCGCCCTCGCTGGCCGCCGACGCCCTGGTGCCGCTGAAGAAGGTTTCCACCATGGCCGACGGCATTGCCGTGGGCCGCCCGGGACAGCTGCCGTTCTCCATCATCCGCGAGCTGGTGGACGACGTCGTCACGGTCAGCGAGGATGCCCTGGCCCGCGCCCTGGTGTTCATGCTCGAGCGCGCCAAGCTGGTGGTGGAGCCCGCCGGCGCCGTCGGCGTCGCAGCCCTGATGGAGGGCAAGATCGAGAACCCCGGCACGACGGCGGTGATCCTCTCCGGCGGCAACATCGACCCCATGCTGATGCTCAAGGTGATCCAGCGCGGTCTGGCCGCCGCGGGCCGGTTCATGACCGTGCGGATGATGCTGGACGACCGTCCGGGCTCGCTGGCCACCATCTCGCGGATCATCGCCGAGAACGATGCCAACGTCACGGGCGTGGACCACACCCGCGTGGGCGGCTCCATCTCGATGGGCGACGTCTCCATCACGGTGAACCTGGAGACCAAGGGGCACGAGCACTGCGAGCTGGTGCTCACCGCGCTGCGCGCCGAGGGCTTCCAGCCGATCGTGGTGCACTAGACACAACTGGGGCGCAGCAACTGCTGGAAATCCGCGGATTTCATGCAGTTGCTGCGCCCCAGTTGCTCCCACAACTCGCGAGCTCGTTGAGGGGCCCGCGCAGTTGGGTTGGGCAGTGGTTCTAGCCTGTGTACGGCTTGGCGGAGATGATCTCCACCGGGATCTCGCGGCCGTTGGGGGCCGTGTAGCGCAGGACGTCGCCGGCCTTGTGGCCCTGGATGGCGGCACCCAGCGGGGACTTCTCGGAGAAGACGTCCAGGTCGGTGTCGCCGGCCACCTCGCGGCTGCCGAGCAGGAACGTGGTCTCGTCCCCGGCGATGGTGGCGACCACCAGCATGCCCGGCTCCACGATGCCGTCGTCGGCCGGGGCCTCGCCCACGTGGGCGTCGCGCAGCAGCGCTGTCAGCTGGCGGATGCGGGCCTCGATCTTGCCCTGCTCGTCCTTGGCCGCGTGGTAGCCGCCGTTTTCCTTCAGGTCGCCCTCGGAGCGCGCCTGTTCGATCTTCTTCACGATCTCGGCGCGGCCGGGGCCGGAGAGGTGTTCCAGTTCGATCGTCAGGCGATCGAAGGCTTCCTGGGTGAGCCAGGCAGCGGGGGCGCTGTTCGTGGTAGACACTCGGTTCTCCTTGAGAGGTACTGACAAGCAAAGACCCCGCCGGGGCGGCTGCTGGAGCCTACCAAGCGGGGCGAAGGTATTAGACCAGTGTAAGCAACAACGGCGGTTATCCCAACACTGGGGCGGCGCCGGGGCCGCGCACCGCTACGGCGCCGTGGCCAGCCAGCAGTTGTCGATGACTCCCGTGACGGCGGGGGAGTCGGTGCGGACCATGGCCCGTGCCGCCGTCGTGCGGCCGTTGTTGGTGCCCTCGCCGGTGCCGTTGGGGCCGATGGTGACCACGTCCCAGCCCACCACCGCATAGGCATCGTTCATGGCCTTGACGGCGCAGCGCGCCGTGGCACCGGGGTCCTTGGTGACCTGCAGGTCCACCTCGGTCAGCGTGCCGTCCACCACCGAATAGCCCACCAGTTTGCTGTCGACCGGGGGGGTTCCGCGGCCCAGGGCCAGCCAGGCCACAAAGGCCAGCACCAGCACGGCGCCAACGGCCGCCAGGACGGTTTTTGCTTTCCTGGACAGTGCCCGCTTGGGCGTGCCGTAGCGATTGGCTACGCTGGTAGTTGCTGGGGAATCGGAAGCAGTCACAGAAGTCCACTTTGGTCGTGGTGCGGCGCCGGATGTGCCGCGGTGTTCTTTTGATCCGCACACGGCGGATCCGGACTTCTCCAGTTTATCGTTCATTTTTTGTTGCGGATGTCTTCATCCAGATCGGAAGGTAAGCCCGATGGCCGTCAATGAGGGGCTCCCGGACGGGGGCCTGCGCCTGCTTGCTGTGCACGCCCATCCCGATGATGAGGCGTCCAAGGGTGCCGCCACCATGGCCAGCTATGTGGCGGCCGGCATCGGCGTGATGGTGGCCACCTGCACCGGTGGCGAGCGCGGCGGCATCCAAAACCCCGCGATGGAGGGCGATCCGCACTCCGCCCGCGACATGGGTGGGGCCCGCCGGCTGGAGATGGCCCGCGCCGCCGCGACCCTGGGCATCGAGCACCGCTGGCTCGGCTTCACCGATTCCGGCCTGCCGGAGGGAGACCCGCTGCCGCCGCTGCCGGCCGGCTGCTTTGCGCTGACGCCGCTGGAGATTGCCGCGGAGCCGCTGGTGCGCCTGGTGCGCCGCTACAAACCGCAGGTGATCGTCTCCTACGACGAGAACGGCGGCTATCCGCACCCCGACCACATCATGGCCCACAAGGTGGCGGTGGAGGCCTTCAACGCCGCGGGGGATCCGGAAAGGTACCCGGGCACCGGGGAGCCGTGGGCGCCGTCGAAGCTCTACTATGACCTTGCCTTCAACCCGCAGCGCTTCCGGGCCCTGCACTTTGCACTCGAGGCCGCGGGCATCCAGTCGCCCTATGCGGAGCGGTTGGCGGCGTGGCTGGAGCACGACGCCGACGGCAACATCCCGCCCATCAGTGGCCATCCGACCACCACGCAGGTGGATTGCGGGGACTACTTCGAACACCGCGAGGCAGCGCTGCGCGCCCATGCCACCCAGGTGGACCCGGAGGGCTTCTTCTTCGCCGTCTCCGCCGAGCTGCAGCGCACGGTGTGGCCCTGGGAGGACTACTCGCTGATCGAGTCCCGGGTGGAGACCGCCATGCCCGAACACGACCTCTTCGCTGGCCTACGATAGATAGTGGTGTGCCCGGATCCGTTCCGGGCACCCCGCAGCGCCTGCCAAGAGGGAATTTCCTGCCACGGGGATAAACGAAAGATTGACTGTGCATTCAACGATTTTGCAGTTCGCCACCGCCACGCCGTCGGATGACGGCACGCTGCGCCCCGGGCTGGATCCGGACCAGGTGAGCCCGGGATTCCTGGGCTTCATCATCACCTTCTCCATCGTGGTCGTCATGTTTTTCCTGATCCGCGACATGGTCAAGCGCATCCGCCGCGTGCGGTACCGCGAGCAGGTCCAGGTGGGCGGCAGCCACGGCCCGGACGCCGAGGACCTTGACGAGGCCACGGGCAACCCGCCGAACGACGACGGCGCCAACGGTGCCGGTGCGGGCGATGGAACCGGACCCGCAAAGCGCGGCTGAGCGCGGTAACCTGCTGGCCGGCGAGCCGTCGGCCTATCTGCGCCAGCATGCGCACAATCCCGTGCACTGGCGCCCGTTTTCCGCCGCCGCCTTTGCGGCCGCGGCGCAGCGCGACGTCCCGGTGTTCCTGTCGATTGGCTATGCGGCCTGCCACTGGTGCCACGTCATGGCGCACGAGTCCTTTGAGGACGGCTCCGTCGCCGAGTACCTGAACGCGCATTTCGTCGCGGTGAAGGTGGACCGCGAGGAACGCCCCGATGTGGACGCCGTCTACATGGCCGCCACCCAGGCCATCAGTGGCCAGGGTGGCTGGCCGATGAGCGTCTTCCTGGCCCCCGACGGCCGGGCCTTCCACGCCGGCACCTACTTCCCGCCGTCGCCGCAGCCCGGGCGGCCCTCCTTCCGCCAGGTGCTCGAGGCCGTGGTGGAGGCCTGGACACAGCGCCGGGACCAGGTGGAGGAGAGCGCCGGCGCCCTGGCCGGGATGCTGGGGAGTGCCGCGGCGGCTCCGGTGGTGACGGTGGCCGCCGGCGGGTTTCCCGTCGACGCCGGCGTGCTGGCCGGCGCCGTGGTTGGCCTGGCCACCGCCGAGGACCCGCACCACGGCGGTTTTGGCGGCGCCCCCAAGTTCCCGCCGACGCCGGCCCTGGCGTTCCTGCTCCGGCACGCCGCCGGCGCCTGGTCCGGCTCCAGCAGCGGGACCGCCCGCCGGCTGGCCGCCGGCACGCTGTCCGCGATGGCCAACTCCGCCCTCTACGACCAGCTCGGCGGCGGCTTCGCCAGGTATTCGGTCACGGCGGACTGGTCGCTGCCGCACTTTGAAAAGATGCTCTACGACAACGCCGGGCTGCTGCGCGCCTACGCCCATTGGCTCAGGCTCCCCGCGGCGGCGGACTTGGGGCACGCGGACTTCGGGCACGCGGATGCCCGCCGGGTGGTGGCCGGCACGGCGGAATGGCTGCTGGCGGCCCTGCGGCTGGAGGGCGGCGCCTTTGCCTCCTCGCTGGACGCGGACACCGTGGTGGACGGCGAGCACCGCGAGGGCGCCACATATCTGTGGACGGCCGGGGAACTTGAAGCCGTGGCCGCCACGGCCGGGCTTCCCGGCGAGGGCCGCTGGGCCGCCCGGCTGATGAACGTGCCGGCCGCCGGGGCAGCCGTCTTGGCCGACGACGCCGGGGCCGGGGAGGGTGCGCCGCTGCACCCCGGCCGCTCCCTCGATGCCGCCGAGCGCCGCCGCTGGGACGCGCTGGCCCCGGCCCTGCGGGCGCACCGCGCGGCGCGGCCGCAGCCGGCCCGCGACGAGAAGGTGGTGGCCGGCTGGAACGGCATGGCCATCGGCGCCCTGGCCGAGGCCTCCACCATGCTGGAGGATCCCGCCCTGCTGGCGGCCGCCGTCGCCGCCGCGGATTATCTGTGGCGGGTCCATTGGGACGGCACGGTGCTGCGCCGGGTCTCGCACGATGGTGCGGCCCGCGGCATCGCCGGCCTGCTGGAGGACTATGCCTGCTGCGCCGAGGGTTTCCTGGCGCTCTATTCGGCGACGGCGGACGGGCGCTGGTATGCCCGGGCCGAAATCCTGCTGGACGCCGCCGATGCCAGGTTTGCGGCCGGCGGCGTGCTCCGCTCGGCCCCGGACGAGGCCGGTCCGCTGCACAACGCGGCGGGCGGAGCACTGGAGGCGGACCCCTTTGACGACGCCACCGCCAGCGCCGCCTCGGTCTTTGCCCAGGCCCTGGTGTCGTACGCGGCGTACAGCGGCTCCACCCGGCACCGGGCGATGGCCGAGGGCATCGTCTCCGGGGTGCCGGCGCTGGCCCGCCGCGCCCCGCGCGTGGCCGGCGGCGCGCTGTCCGTGGCCGAGGCCCTGCTGGCCGGCCCGCTCGAGGTGGCAGTGCTGGGCCCGGACACGCCCACCACCCGGGCCCTGGTCCGCGCAGCTGCGTTGTCGCCGTCGCCCGGGCTGGTCCTGGCCGTCGGCTGGACGGACTCCGGGGCAGCTGACGAGGCTGCCGCGCCACCGCTGCTGGCGGGCCGGGGTCCCGCGCCCGACGGCGGTCCGCTCGCCTACGTCTGCCGGGGCATGGTGTGCCGGCGCCCCGTGGGAACCGTGGCGGACTTGCTGGCGGAGCTGAAGGCCGGACCTGCCGACTAGGACCGCCTCAGCGTTCGCGGCCCCGTGGTGGATGTGTACTGCCGTGTCGCTGCTGCTGTGGCCTGCCCGTGGCGGGGCGGTAGCATCCGGGGATGAAGGAAACCACAACTGACCGCGACGCCCATGGCCGGCTCCTGGCTGACCGCGGAGTCTGGCGCCAGGCCACCACCATCGAGGCTGCCGGGGAACTGACAGCACGGTGGCTTGAGGGACAGAGCCACTACCAGCCCGGTACATTCGCTGCGTCCTTTGATGAGGAAACCGGGCCCATTGCCGCGGAGCTGGCAGCGATCAACCGGAACGGGTTTTTCACCAAGGAATCCCAACCGGGCCTGCGGACCGATGCTGGAACGGCGCAGCGCGGGTACGTCACCGGCTATTGCAGCGCAGCAACGGCGTCCCGCCTGCTGGAACTCTCAACCCGTGGCGAGCTCGTCACGGTGGGCCACGCGCCGGGCGAGACGAACAGGTCCTCCATCCCCGTGACGATCCGCGACGGCGAAGTGGCCACTGTCCTCGGTTCCAGTGAGAGTCCCGTTGAAGCCGCCCAATTCCAGGACTGGTCGGACGAAACGAACGAAACGCTGGCCCTGGCGCTTGCCGATTCCTGGTACGTCGAAATCTTCGACCCGGTGTGGGGCAGGAAGGACCAGCTCCTGCCGGCCGTCCTCGAAGCGCTGAAGCATTCCGGCACAGTCGGCTAGGACGGGCGCTGGTGCAGGACAGCTATCACGATGGCGGCATAGTGCGCGGCGAAGCCGGCAAGGGTGAAGGCATGGAAGAGCTCGTGGAAGCCGAAGTGCGCCCGGCTGAAGTTGGGCCGTTTGATGCCGTAGATGAGGGCCCCGGCAATGTACAACACGCCGCCCAGGACGATGAGCACCGTGGCCGGGACGCTGGCGGCCCAGAACTGCGGCAGGAAGAACAACGCCGCCAGGCCCAGCAGCACGTAGACCGGGACATAGAGCCAGCGCGGTGCCGCCACCCAGAGGACCCGGAAGGCGATGCCGGCCACGGCCCCGCACCAGATCAGCCAGAGCAGCAGCTCCGCCGTCGGGGTGGGCAGCAGCATCGCCGACAACGGGGTATAGGAGCCGGCGATGACCAGCATGATGTTGGCATGGTCGGCGCGCTTGAGCAGCATCTTGGTGCGTGGGGCCCAGTTGCCGCGGTGGTACAGCGCGCTGGTGCCGAACAGCAGCACACCGGTGGCGGCATAGATGGCCGAGGACACCTTGCCCGTGGTGGTGGGGGCGAGCAGGACCAGCAGCACGCCGCCCAGCAGGGCAAGCGGCGTGGCTCCGGCGT
This sequence comes from Pseudarthrobacter sp. P1, assembly GCF_050156935.1. NCBI lineage: Bacteria > Bacillati > Actinomycetota > Actinomycetes > Micrococcales > Micrococcaceae > Pseudarthrobacter > Pseudarthrobacter sp. P1. Next base: position 3,910,678 of record NZ_CP189584.1, read on the forward strand.
GCAGCCATCCCCGCCAGCTGGGCTTGGCCTCGGGCTGCGCGGTGGCACTCATAGAGGCATCCTAGCGGGTAACGTAGAGCGGGTAGACACAGTGTGGCCGTTCGGCCCTGACCCATGGAAGCCGGGTGACCGTGATGGCGCTTTCCTCTTCGCCCGTGAAGCTGCCCGGACTCCTGTATGGCTATTACGAGCGCCGGCTGGCCCGCGCCCTGGAGCATGACAAGGTCCCCAACCACATCGGGGTCATGGTGGACGGCAACCGCCGCTGGGCCAGGCAGTTCAACGCCCCCACCCGGCAGGGCCACCAGGCAGGCGCGGACAAGATCCTCGAGTTCCTGGGCTGGTGCCAGGAGCTGGGCATCAAGGTGGTCACGCTCTACATGCTCTCCACGGACAATATGGGCCGCTCCAGCGAGGAACTGGACGAGCTCATGGCCATCATCGCCCACACGCTGGACGTGCTGGACGCCGACGCCGACATCAGCGTCCACGCCATGGGGGCCCCGGAGCTGCTGCCGGACTACCTGGCCCACCGCCTCTCCACCCTGACGGCCCGCGTCCCGGCCCAGGAGCGCATCCATGTCAACCTGGCCATCGGCTACGGTGGGCGCCGGGAGATTGTCGACGCCGTCTCCGAGCTGCTGCTTGAGGCCGACGCCCAGGGCCGCACGATGGCCGAGGTGGCCGGCACCCTGACCGTCGATGACATCTCCCGCTTCCTGTACACCCGCGGCCAGCCGGACCCGGACCTGGTCATCCGCACCTCCGGTGAACAGCGCCTCTCCGGCTTCCTGATGTGGCAGAGCGCCTACAGCGAGTTCTACTTCTGCGAGGCCCTCTGGCCGGCCTTCCGCAAGATCGATTTCCTGCGCGCGCTGCGCGACTTTGCCGGCCGCAGCCGCCGGTTCGGCACGTAGAAACAGCCGGTGCGACACCATCCCCGCCGCGAAATAGCCCTTGCCTGTGGACTGGCCGCGGTGGCGGGCCTGGTCGATGCCGTTGGCTTCATACATCTGGGCGGTTTTTTCGTCTCCTTCATGAGCGGCAACTCGACCCGTGCCGGTGCCCAGCTGGCGCAAGGGTCCGTCCACGGTTTCGTCCTGGCCTTTGGGCTCGTTGCCGCCTTCCTGGCCGGGGTCCTCTGCGCGTCGCTGCTGCGCAGGCGGGTGCCGCGGCTCAAGCGCATGGCCGTCCTGTCCCTGGTGGCGATCGTCCTGGTGCTCGCCGTGGTGATGTTCGACGCCGGGCTGTGGGTGCCGCTCGTTCCGCCCATGATGGCTTTTGCCATGGGCGCGGAGAACGTGGTCTTTGAACGCGGCGGCGAAGTCAGCATTGGGCTCACGTACATGACGGGGACTTTGGTCAAGCTGGGGCAGGGGCTCGCCGCGGCCCTCGCCGGCGGGGAAAAGTGGGGATGGCTCCGCTACTTTCTGCTCTGGGCGGCCCTGTCGGCCGGCAGCGTGATGGGCGGTTTTGGCTACCACCTGCTTGGCCTTGACGCCCTCTGGGTGGCGGTTGCGGGGGTTGGGCTGGCGATGCTGGTGCAGCATCGGATCGCCGCCACGGACTGAGGCCTGGGGCGGCGGCGGTGCGCCGCCGAGTCTTCACTCGGCGTTAACCGACACGCCAGGCGTGGATGGCGGCACGGTGAAATCCACAGGCGTAGCGTGGGCAGTATCGGAGGGCACCAAGCCTTCCGGTCGGGAGGCCAGCTTTGACGCACAGACCGTGCACCAGGGAGCGGGGGCCGCGCGCGGCCTCCGGGCCGCCCGTCCCCACCCTATTGATGCCGGGTGCGAGCACCCGGGGCTGGAGTCGATGTGGCAAAGAATCTCAAGACCGGCGGATCCGCGGCAGCCAACACCACGCGCAGCTACGTGGTGGACACCTCGGTGCTGCTCTCCGATCCGCGGGCCATTCTGCACTTCGCCGAACACGAGGTGATTGTGCCGGTGGTGGTCATCACCGAGCTCGAGGGCAAGCGCCACGATCCTGAACTGGGCTACTTCGCCCGCAAGGCCCTGCGCCTGCTGGACGATCTGCGGGTGGAGCACGGTGGCCTCGACCACCCCATCCCGCTCGGGACCGACGGCGGAACCCTGACGGTGGAATTGAACCACGTGTCATCGGACGTGCTGCCGGCGGGGTTCCGCGACGGCGGCAACGACAGCCGCATCCTGGCCGTGGCCAAGAACCTGGCCAACGAGGGCCGCAACGTCACGGTGGTCTCCAAGGACCTGCCGATGCGCGTGAAGGCCTCCGCGATGGGCCTGGCCGCGGACGAGTACCGCAACGAACTGGTCAAGGATTCCGGCTGGACCGGAGTGGCCGAGGTCGATGTCACCGAAGAGGAGATCCAGGGCCTCTACAACCACGAGCCGGTGTTCGTCCCGGCCGCCGCCGAACTGCCCACCAACACCGGTCTGGTGCTCCTCTCCAACCGGGGCTCCGCCCTGGGCCGGGTGGGGGCCGACAAGTCGGTGCGCCTGGTCAAGGGGGACAGGGAGATCTTTGGCCTGCACGGCCGATCGGCCGAACAGCGCCTGGCCCTGGACCTGCTGATGGACCCCGAGGTGGGCATCGTCTCCCTCGGCGGCCGCGCGGGCACGGGCAAGTCCGCGCTGGCCCTGTGTGCGGGGCTGGAGGCCGTGCTGGAGCGCAACGAGCACCGCAAGGTGGTGGTCTTCCGCCCGCTCTACGCCGTCGGCGGCCAGGAGCTGGGCTACCTGCCCGGCTCCGAGAGCGAAAAGATGAACCCGTGGGCCCAGGCGGTCTTCGACACGCTCGGCGCGCTGGTCTCGCAGGCCGTGATCGAGGAGGTCATGGACCGGGGCATGCTGGAGGTCCTGCCGCTGACCCACATCCGCGGCCGCTCGCTGCACGATTCCTTCGTGATCGTGGACGAGGCCCAGTCGCTGGAGAAGAACGTGCTGCTGACGGTGATGAGCCGGATCGGGCAGAACTCCAAGATCGTGCTGACCCACGACGTCGCCCAGCGCGACAACCTGCGCGTGGGCCGTCACGACGGCATTGCCGCCGTCGTCGAAACGCTCAAGGGGCACCCGCTCTTTGGCCACGTGACCCTCACCCGCTCGGAGCGCTCGCCGATCGCGGCCCTGGTCACGGAGCTGCTGGAGGGCGCCGAGATCTAGCACCGGGAGTGCGCTAGGCGTCCGGGCCCACATCCCACGGGATGTGGGCCCGGACGTCCGTCAGGCCAAAGCTGGTCCCCAGGAAGAGGTCGTCGAGCATGTACTCGTCGACGCCGGCGATCACCAGCCAGTGGCCGGCGCCGGCACTGTCCCCGTCCAGGGACTCGCTGGCCACGCAGACGCCCGTGCCGGCGTCGATCCGCACCAACGTGCGCCCGGGATAGAGCAGGGGGTGGCCGGCGCTGGCCGGGCGGTAGGTGGCATTCGGTGTGGCGATGGTTTCCCAGGCCGGGCGCCCCTCGTGCTCCACCACCGTGATGGGACCGGGCTCGGCCACATTGGCGAAGGGGAAGTCCATCGGCACCGGGGCGTTGCCGGCCAGCTCCACCGGATCCAGCAGGGCCGCGAAGCGCGGCGTGCCGAACACCGGGTCCCCGTAGGCGGCCTCGGGGCGGCGCCTGACCAGGCCGTCGCCGTCGTACACCGGCGTCACTAGGTGCGGCGGCAGGTACCAGGGCTTGCGGTTGCCGCTGATGAACAGCCCGTCCCGGGAATCGTTGATCTCGGTGCTGCTCTGCAGCAACGTGCCGTCCAGCAGCTCCACGCGCAGCGCGCCGGGGCGGCGCAGCCAGCAGGCCACCGGCGGCGGGTTCTGGCCGGCATCGGCGGCGGCCGGGCGCCGGTGCAGCCGGAAGCGCAGGCTCTGCCATTTCCACGGCGAGGACCTGCACAAGTTACGCCACTGCGTTGCGGTGGGTTCCATGTCCACACTTTACGCCGCGTTCCCGGGGCCGATCCGATTCTGACGTAGCATCACAGCCATGATCATGCGCATGGGCGAGTTGTGGGGGACCAGCATTCCGGCCTATCTGGCGGTGCTGGCGGCGCTGTGTTTTTTCCTGCCGGTGTCGGTGCGGCTGAGCATCATCGACATCCGGACCCACAGGCTGCCCAACCGGCTGGTCTTCCCCAGCTTTGTGGCGGCCGCCGTCCTGTTGTTGGCGGCGGGGCTGTTCCTGCTCGACGGCTCCACAATGCTGCGCACTGTGCTCGGCTTCGCGGCGATGTTTGGCCTCTATGTGCTCCTGCGGCTGGTCTACCCCGCCGGCATGGGCCTGGGCGATGTGAAGCTGTCGGCCGTGCTGGGGCTGTACCTGGGCTTCGCGGGCTGGCCGGCGGTGCTGGCGGGCACGGTCGGGGCGTTCCTGCTAGGCGGGGTGTGGGGCTTGGTGCTGCTGGCCACCCGGCGGGGCAACGGCGAGACCCAGATCGCTTTCGGCCCCTTCATGATCGCCGCCGCCTGGGGCGCCCTGCTGCTGGTGCCCTGATCCCGTGGAACCAACCGCATAGGCTTGTGCCATGCCTGCACCCGACTTTGTCCTGAACCTCCGCGCCAAGATCGGCCACGACCCGCTCTGGCTGCCCGGGGTGAAGGGCGTCGTGTTCGACGACGCCGGCCGCGTCCTGCTGGGCCAGCGGGCCGACACGGGCGAATGGGCGCTCATCACCGGGATGCTGGAACCGGGGGAGGAGCCCGCCCCCGGGTTGCTGCGGGAAATCTTCGAGGAGACGGCGGTGGTGGCCGAGGTGGAGGGCCTGGTCGCCGTCGACGTCGTCGGCCCGGTGGAGTTCCCGAACGGGGACGTGTGCGATTTCCTGAGCATCGTCTTCCGCTGCCGGTATGTTGGCGGGCAGACCCGGGTGAACGACGACGAATCCCTGGCCGTGGGCTGGTTCGCCCTCGATGCGCTGCCGCCGCTGCGCCCCGGGCACCGCAAGAGCATCGACCAGGCGCTCGCCTTCGAGGGCACCACGCACTTCGCCCGGGCCTGAATGCAACTGTGGCGCAGCATTTGCTCGTTTCAGACGTTATTCGAGCAAGTGCTGCGCCACAGTTGGGTGGGACTAGACGGAGGCCTTGTCCTTGCCGGCGGCCAGCTGGGCCGCTTCCAGGGCCTCGGCCTCTTCGCCGCCAATGGCCTCGCCGCGGGCTACCATGCCGGCCGTATCGGAGAGCGGGATGACCTTCATCGTCAGGGCCAGCACCAGGGCGATGACCATGAACGGGATCAGGTACCAGAACACCGGTGCCAGCGAATCGGCATAGGCGGTGATGATGCCGTTCTTGATCGCGGCCGGAAGCTGGGCCAGCATCTGCGGATCCAGCGTTGCCGTGGAGTTCTGCGCCTGCTCGGCATTGGCGCCGGCACCGGTGAAGACACCCTTGAGGGACTCCGAGAGCCGTGAGGTGAACATGGCACCGAAGATGGCCACGCCCAGGGCCGAACCCACCTCGCGGAAGTAGTTGTTGGTGCTGGTCGCGGTGCCGATCTGCTCCGCGGGCACGGAGTTCTGGACCACCAGGACCACCACCTGCATGATGAAGCCCAGGCCGGCGCCGAAGACGAACAGCTGGGCGCAGATGACCCAGACGGGGGTCTCCGCGGTCAGGGACGTCATCCACAGCATGGTGGCGATGGTCAGCACGGCGCCGATGATCGGGAAGATCTTGTACTTGCCGGTCTTGGACATCATGATGCCGGAGTAGATGGACGTACCCATCAGGCCCACCATCATGGGCAGCATCAGCAGGCCGGATTCGGCCGCCGAGGTGCCGGAGGACATCTGCAGGAACGTCGGGACGAACGCCAGGGCGGCGAACATGCCCATGCCCAGCACAAAGCCGATGGCGGTGGAGTTGATGAAGATCGGGTTCTTGAACAGCGACAGCGGGATGATCGGGTCCTCGGCCTTGCGTTCGGCCAGGATGAAGCCGACGACGGCGGCCAGCAGCAGGGCGCCAAAGGCCCAGGTCTGCCAGGCGCCCCAGCCGAAGTCCTTCTTGCCGCCAAAGTCGGTGAAGAAGATCAGTGCCGTGGTGGCGGTGGAGAGCAGCACCACGCCGGGGATGTCGATGCGCTTGGTGGCCTTCTTGTTCGGCAGGGTCAGCGTGAAGTAGGCGATGGCGAAGGCGATGATGCCGACGGGGATGTTGATGTAGAAGGCCCATTCCCAGGTCAGGTGGTCCACAAAGTAGCCGCCCAGCAGCGGGCCGGCGACGGCGGAGAGGCCGAAGATGGCGCCGAGCGGGCCCATGTACTTGCCGCGCTCATTGGCCGGCACTATGTCGGCAATGATGGCCTGGGAGAGGATCATCAGACCGCCGCCGCCAAGGCCCTGCAGGGAGCGGAACACCACGAAGCCCCAGAAATCCGTGGCAAAGGCACAGCCCACCGATGCCAGGGTGAACAGGGCGATGGCGAACAGGAACAGATTGCGCCGGCCCAGCACGTCGCCGAACTTGCCGTAGATGGGCATCACGATGGTGGTGGCCAGCAGGTAGGCGGTGGTGATCCAGGTCTGGTGCTCGACGCCGCCGAGCTTGCCCACGATGGTGGGCATGGCGGTGGAGACGATGGTCTGGTCGAGGCTGGAGAGGAGCATTCCCGCGATCAGCGCAGAGAAAATGATCCAGATCCGCCGTTTGGTCAGCAGCAGCGGTTGGGCCGCGGTCGCGGTACTCATGGAGTTCCTTCGGTGGAGGTGAACGGGAGGGAAAAGAGGCCTTGCGCTGCCGTGATGTAGCCGCTCATGATGGCGCGGTAGCTGAGGGTGTTTGATTCGGAGAAGAACTTCTCACTGGTTTTGCGTGAGATCACGCCAAAAAGCGTGGTGACCATGACCGCCGCCGGGTGGTCGGCGGGCAGCCCCTCGCGCTGGGCAATGAGGGCGGCAAACTCGGCCTCGCGGCCTTCGGCTGTGCCCATCATTTTCAGCAGCAGCTGGGGCTCCACCTTGATGACGGCCACCAGTTCCGCCACCTCGGCCTTGTCGAAGTCGCCGTGTTCGGCCACCGAACAGGTCACCTCGAACAGGTCCTGGAGCAGATTGGCCGAGAGCACGCCGCCGGCCGCCGTGGAGGACTTGTCGGCTCCGGTGAGGAAGGCCTGGAGCTGCTCGTCAGGGAAATCGTCCAGCATGTGCCCGATGATGGCGTCTTCCTTGCTGGGGAAGTAGTTGAAGAAGGTCCGGCGGGAAATGCCAACCTCCTCGCACAACGCCTCGATGGTGAAGCCGGCCAGGCCGGAACGCGCCGTGAAGCGGCGGGCCGTGGCGGTGATGGCGGCGCGCGTCGCGGCACGCTTGCGCTCGCGCAGTCCACTGCCGCCGTCGATCTTTGCACTTTCAGTCACAAAGTAAAAGTTTGCACTATTTAATCAAGAGTGCAAACTTAAGTGTGGGTGACGTTTGTCACTGACGCAGAAAGCCCGCGGCCCGTCCCCAAGGTGGGGACGGGCCGCGGGCTTTCGATGCCTGCGCCGGGCCGGGTCTGCGCCCCGGAGGCCTTGGTGCTACTGGGGCGGGCGCGTCATGGACATGACGTCCAGGGCGGTGTCCAGCTGCTCCTCGGTGACCTCGCCGCGCTCCAGGAAGCCCAGGGCGATGACCGTCTCGCGGATGGTCAGGCCCTCCTTGACCGCGTGCTTGGCGATCTTGGCGGCGTTCTCGTAGCCGATGTACTTGTTCAGCGGCGTCACGATCGAGGGGGAGGCCTCGGCCAGGAAGCGGGCGCGCTCGACGTTGGCGGTCAGGCCGTCGATCATCTTGTCGGCCATCACGCGGGAGGTGTTGGCCAGCAGGCGGATGGACTCCAGCAGGTTGGCGGCCATCACCGGGATGCCGACGTTCAGCTCGAAGGCGCCGTTGGTGGAGGACAGGGCAATGGTGGTGTCATTGCCGATCACCTGGGCGGCGACCATGATGGCTGCCTCGCAGATGACCGGGTTGACCTTGCCCGGCATGATGGAGGAGCCCGGCTGCAGGTCCGGGATCGCGATCTCGCCCAGGCCCGTATTGGGGCCCGAGCCCATCCAGCGCAGATCGTTGTTGATCTTCATGAACGAGTAGGCGATGTTGCGCAGCTGGCCGGAGGCCTCGATCAGGCCGTCGCGGTTGGCCTGGGCCTCGAAGTGGTTGCGCGCCTCGGTCAGCGGCAGGCCGGTGTCGGCGGCCAGCAGGGCGATCACGCGCTGCGGGAAGCCGGCCGGGGTGTTGATGCCGGTGCCGACGGCGGTGCCGCCGAGGGGGACCTCTGCCACGCGCGGCAGGGAGGCGTTGATGCGCTCGATGCCGTAGCGGACCTGGGCGGCGTAGCCGCCGAACTCCTGGCCGAGGGTGACGGGGGTGGCGTCCATGAGGTGCGTGCGGCCGGACTTCACCACTGTGGCGAACTCGGCTGCCTTGCGCTCCAGCGAGGCCGCGAGGTAATCCAGCGCGGGGATCAGGTCATTGATCAGCGCGGAGGTGGCGGCCACGTGGACGGAGGTCGGGAAGACGTCGTTGGAGGACTGCGAGGCGTTCACGTGGTCGTTCGGGTGGACGCGCTTCTCGCTCCCGGCTTCGGCGAGGGCCTCGTTGGCCAGCGAGGCGATGACCTCGTTGGTGTTCATGTTCGAGGACGTTCCGGAACCGGTCTGGAAGATGTCGATCGGGAAGTCGCCGTCGTAGTCGCCCCCGGCGACCAGGTCCGCAGCGGCCTCAATGGCGCGGGCGAGCTCGCCGTCGAGCACTCCCAGCTCCGCGTTGGCGGTGGCGGCTGCCTTCTTGATGCGGGCGAGGGCCTCGATGTGGGCGCGCTCGAGCGTGGTGCCGGAGATCGGGAAGTTCTCCACGGCGCGCTGCGTCTGGGCGCTGTAGCGGGCATTGACCGGAACCCGGACCTCACCCATCGTGTCGTGTTCGATCCGGAACTCTTGTGCGGTGGCCGCGGCAATGTCAGTCATGATTTCTACCATAACGCCGGTGCGCGCCAGTGCAGAAACCGGGCGGGAAAACCTATTCGGGCGTCACGGCGCCGATGTGCGAGACCAGGTCCGCCCGGCCCTCGATGAGCCGGTAGGTCAGGCCGACGACGGCGGCCTTCCGGGCGGCGACGGCGTTGGCAATGATGGGGGAGTTCTCCACCAGCCGGGACACCGTCTGCTTCACGTGCTCCTCCACCATGTCGTTGACGTCCTCGTGCTCGTGGCGCAGCGAGGTCAGGACCGAGGGCGTGATCCGCTCCACCAGGTCGCGGATGAAGCCGACGGGCATCTCGCCGGTGGCGACGGCGGCCTTGGTGGCCGTCACGGCGCCGCAGCTGTCGTGGCCCAGGACCACAATCAACGGCACGCCCAGGTTGCTGACGCTGTATTCCAGCGAGCCCAGCACCGTGTTGTCGATGACGTGGCCGGCGGTGCGGACCACGAAGGCGTCGCCCAGGCCCAGGTCAAAGATGATCTCCGCGGCCAGGCGGGAATCCGAACAGCCGAAGATGACGGCGAAGGGGTTCTGCTCGTTGGCCAGCGAGGACCGGCGCGGGGCGTCCTGGTTGGGGTGCGAGGAGGTGCCTGCCACGAACCGGGCATTGCCGTCCATCAATTTCTCCCAGGCCTGGGCCGGAGTCAGTGCATGTGCCAAGGGGCCGCTCATTTCCCGGCTCCAGCGGAGCCGACGGTGGTCATGGTCGCCTTGGCCAGGACGTCAAATTCGTCCAGGCTGGCGCCGCCGGTCAAGATTACGGTGGTGCCGTCCGCAACGGTGGCGATCAGGCTCTTGTCGCTGCCGGCCTTGTCGCGCAGCTGCCACGAGGTGCCGGCCACCGTGCGCTCACCTGTCACCGGGGCCTCCTTCGCCTGCTGGAACAGCCAGGTGGGGTTTGCCGCGGACGTCTGCTTCAGGGAGATGAAGGCCATCTTGGGCGTCACGTAGCCGACGTCCCAAAAGGCCAGGGTGTCCGCTCCGGCGCTCCTCCAGCGTGCGTAGTTCACGCTCCAGCCCTCGGGCAGCACCGGGGCTGCGGGCAAAAAACCCGCGGCGTCCTTCGCCTGTCCCGCCACCTCGGAGACCACCACCGGCTGGCGGTACGATCCCTCTTTCTGCTGTGCGTTAAGAAAAACTACGGGGACCACCACGGCCAGCGAGACCGCCAGGGCCATGATCATGCCGATGACCGAGGCATTGGCGCGCTTGGCCGCCGCGGCCGCAATCACGGGCTTGACCGGTGCGGGTGCGGCGGAGGGTTCCTGCCGGGGTGCCTCGGTGGAGGTTCCGGTTTCTGGTGTATGGCTCACCTATCCATGATCCCGCATCCCGGGACCGATCACACCATGGCGGAGGTCACATCTCATCCGCGGAGGGCGCCGACCTATAATCGAACCAGTAGGAAAGCGCACCCCCAAGGGATGAACGTGGGAACGCCCATGGCCCTGCCAACTCGATGATGAGGAATTCAGTGACCGAGAACACATCTGATGTACAGTACTCCACACTTTCCCCGGCACTGGCCGTCGGCGACGACGAGCCGGACCGCAACCTCGCGCTGGAACTGGTCCGTGTCACCGAGGCGGCAGCCATCGCCGGTGGGCACTGGGTCGGCTTCGGTGACAAGAACAAGGCCGACGGCGCGGCCGTTGACGCCATGCGTTCGCTCCTGTCCACCGTCCACTTCAACGGCGTCGTGGTGATCGGCGAGGGCGAAAAGGACGAGGCCCCCATGTTGTTCAACGGCGAACACGTCGGCGACGGCACCGGCCCGGAGTGCGATGTGGCAGTCGACCCGATCGATGGCACCCGCCTGACCGCCCTGGGCATCAACAACGCCCTGGCCGTGCTGGCCGTGGCCGAGCGCGGCAGCATGTACGACCCCTCCGCCGTCTTCTACATGGAGAAGCTGGTCACCGGGCCCGAGGCCGCCGACATGGTGGACCTGCGCCTGCCGGTCAAGCAGAACCTGCACCTGATCGCCAAGGCCAAGGGCGTCAAGGTCAACCAGCTCACCGTCATGGTGCTCGAGCGCGACCGCCACCGCTCGCTGGTGCAGCAGATCCGCGACGCCGGCGCCCGCACCAAGATGATCATGGACGGCGATGTTGCCGGCGCCATCGCCGCGGCCCGTTCGGGCACCGGCGTGGATGCGCTGATGGGCATCGGCGGCACCCCCGAGGGCATCGTGGCCGCTTGTGCCATCAAGACCCTGGGCGGCGTCATCCAGGGCCGCCTGTGGCCCTCCAGCGACGACGAGAAGCAGAAGGCGCTCGACGCCGGCCACGACCTGGACCGCGTGCTCTCCACCAATGACCTGGTCACCAGCGACAACTGCTACTTTGCCGCCACCGGCATCACCGACGGCGACCTGCTGCGCGGCGTGCGCTACGACAAGGGACGCGTCCTGACGCAGTCCATCGTGATGCGCTCCAAGTCGGGCACCATCCGCTTCGTCGAGGGCGAGCACCAGGCCCAGAAGTGGGAGCAGTACGCCCGCGTCTCCTAACCCCCGCTGGTCGAGCTTGTCGCGACCCCGTGGCTGGGTCCGGCGGCAGTCCGCCATTTTTCCGCCGGCTGGGACCCCAGGCCGCAGGCGGCCTCAGGTCCCTTGATGCCGGCTACGAAAAATGACGGCCCCGCCGCCTCGGTAGCCAACGCACGCCAACGGCCCTGCCGCCCCGGTGACTCTGCCACCGGGGCGGCAGGGCCGCGTTTGTTTCCCGGGCCGTCGCATTGCCGCCTCTGGGCCGCGGTTTGGTGGCACTTGTTGGCCCGATAGGGTTAGGGCATGACTTTGAGCGTTGAGCAGTGCACTGACCGGGCGCGTTGGGATGGGGCCGTGGAGGCCACCCACGGGCACCCCCTCCAGCTGTGGGGATGGGGCCAGACGAAGGCCAACCATGGCTGGAAGGTGGAGCGCGTGCTGGTCACCGAGGCCGGCGCCATCGTCGGGCTGGCCCAGGTGCTGCTGCGCACGCTGCCGTTCCCGTTCAAGTCGCTGGCCTACATTCCGCGCGGCCCGCAGGCGCCGGCGGAGCGGATCACCGAGGTGCTTGACGCCGTCGCCGGCTACGTCAAGGGCGCCCACGGCTCCGTGGTGCTCAGCGTGGAACCGGACTGGGAGGCCGGCGACGCCGGATCGCCCGTGCAGGCGCTGGAGGCCGCGGGCTTCGTGCACAGCGAGAACCAGATCCTGATCCCGCGCACGCTGATCCTGGACCTGGCCCAGACCCCGGACGAGCTCCTGGCCGCGATGCACAAGAAGCACCGGCAGAACATCCGCAAGGCCACCCGCGATGACCTCGACTACCGCGTCGTGGCGCGCAGCGAACTCCCGGAGGTCATGGCGATCTACCGCGCCACGGCCGAGCGCGCGGGCTTTGGCCTGCACGAGGACGCCTACTACGCCGAGGTGCACGACAACTACGGTGCTGCCTCCGAGATCCACGGCGCCTACTTCGAGGGCCGCCTGGTGGCCTTCCTGTGGCACGTGGCCAGCGCCACGACGTCGTTCGAGATCTACTCCGGTGCCACGGTGGAGGGCCAGAAGCTCAACGTCAACTACGCCCTGAAGTGGTTCTCCATCCAGCGCATGCAGGAGCGCGGCGTGCTCCGCTACGACCTGGACGGCCTGCTGAACGACGGCATCTCCGAGTTCAAGAAGATGTTTGGCAAGCACGAGAACCTGCTGGTGGGCAGCTGGGACAAGCCGCTTTCCCCGCTCTACCCGCTGTACACCAAAGCGCTGCCGCTGGCCAAGAAGGTGCTGCGGAAGATCCGCGGCCTGCTCAAGCGCTAGTGGTGTGTCTCCGAAATAGTTAATGACTTTGGGTTTAGGCTGGGATCATGTCGAATCCAGCACCCGCCCTGGCCCTTACCGACGCCCAGCGCACCGTCCTGGAAGCGCTGGCCGCATCCCAGGTGGCCTCCCACCGGGAGGTGCAGCGGGCGCAGGTTCTGCTGATGGCCGCCGAGGGCCTGGCCAACGAGTGGATCGCCCGGGTGGTGGGCATCACCCCGGGCACGGTGCGCTCCTGGCGTACCCGCTTCGCCGAGGAAGGCCTGACCAAGCTCGGGAAGGTGCGTGGCGGGCGGGGACGCAAACCGGTGATCCCGCAGTCGACGATCGACGAAATCGTTGAGCTGACACAGAACTCAAAGCCTGAGGGACACACGCATTGGTCGGTGCGCACCATGGCCGCGAAGACCGGGGTCTCCCCGGCGCAGGTGCAACGCATCTGGTCTGCCCGCGGGTTGAAACCGCATCTGGTGAAGACCTTCAAACTCTCCACGGACCCGAAGTTCGAGGAAAAGCTCATCGACGTGTGCGGACTGTATTTGAACCCACCGGAGAACGCGATCGTGTTCTGCATGGACGAGAAGACCTCCATCCAGGCCCTGGACCGCTCCCAGCCGTCGTTGCCGATGACCAGGGGGCGGGCCGGGACGATGACCCACGACTACAAGCGCAACGGAACCACCACGCTCTTCGCGGCCCTGGAGGTCGCAACCGGAAAGGTCATCGGCTCCTGCGTTCCCAAGCACCGCCACGATGAATTCCTGGTGTTCCTGAAAACCATTGAAAAGGAAGTCCCGGCCGGCCTTCAGATCCACCTGGTCATCGACAACTACGCGACGCACAAGCATGCGAACGTGAAGGCGTGGCTGGCCAAACACCCACGGTTCCACCTGCATTTCACCCCGACCTCATCCTCGTGGTTGAACCTGGTGGAGCGGTGGTTCAGGGAGTTGACGGAGAAGGCGCTACGCCGTGGGGTCTTTCATTCAGTGCCTGATTTGATTGCGAAGATCGAGGAATACATCGAGGTGAACAATGCCGACCCGAAGCCTTTGGTGTGGACCGCGGATGCGGAGTCGATCCTGGAAAAAGTGGCTCGTGGCCGGGTTGCGCTCCAAGCCGTCAAGCAAAACTGAGACACTACACTAGCTCTGCGCCGACACCGGTTTTAACCAGGAAGGGACCGCCCGCGGGCGGTCCCTTCCTTCGTTGGTTTCGTTGGTGCGGGCGCCTAGGCTTCCTGCAGCCCGGACACGGTGACGGCGAAGACGACGGCGGTGCCGGCCTCGCCGCCCGGGCCCGGGGTGTGCGGGTGCACCAGGACGGGCTCTTCCGAGGACGGCACAAAGACGCTGCCGCCGCGGTCCAGCACCATGTCCCCGCGCGGGGAATCGAGCAGCACGGATCCGGCCACCGCGAGCACCAGCAGTGGCCCGTTCTGGGCCAGCGGCACGGGCTCCGCGCCGGGGGCCAGCTCGATGCGCTGGAGCTGGAACTCCGCAAAGGGCGGCGCCCAGATCTGCTGGCCCAGCTCCGTCTCCGCCGCGTCGAGCAGCGGAACGGGCAGGGCCTGGAAATCGACGGTGGCCAGCAGCTCGGGCACATCCACATGCTTGGGCGTCAGCCCGCCGCGCAGCACATTGTCGCTGGAGGCCATGACCTCCACGCCCAGTCCGTGCAGGTAGGCGTGGACATTGCCGGGGGCCAGGTACATGGCCTCGCCGGGCTTGAGCGAGACCCGGTTCAGCAGCAGCGAGAGGAGCACGCCCGGATCCCCGGGGTAGGCGCCGTTGAGGTTGACGAGGGTGGACAGCTCGGTTTGGTACGGGGCCATCGGTGCACCGGAGCGAAGGAGCGTGGCGGTCGCGGCGACGGCTGCGGACACATCCGGGCCGCCCGCGATCAGGCACTGGAAGGCAGCCCGGATCGCCGCTGGTTCATCGGCACCGGAGAGGTCCTCGATGACATCCGCCAGGACCGGGGGGATGGTTTCGGCCACCAGCTCAAAGGCGGCGGCAAGATGGGCAAAAATGGCCCGGGACTGCTGGGCGCCCCGGAAGCCGCAGAGCGCCTCAAAATCGGTCAGCGCAAAGAGCAGCTCCGGCTTGTGGTTGTCGTCCTTGTAGTTCCGGTGGGGCGCCGTGCGGTCGACGCCGGCGGCCTCCTCGGCGGCGAAGGCCTCCCGGGCCCGCGCCAGGGTGGGGTGCACCTGCAACGAGAGGGGGGTCTCGGCGGCCAGCACCTTGGCCAGGAAGGGCAGCCGGTCGCCAAAGGCCGCACGGCTGGCACCCCCGAGCATGCCCTCGGGGTCGGCGGAAATGAGGGCATCCAGCGCCAAGGTGCCGCCGTCGGGCAGCTGCGCCAGGGACGGTGAATCGGGGTGGGCACCAAGCCAGAGCTCGGCCTCGGGGCCGCCGGAGGGTTCCGTGCCCAGCAAGGAGGAAATTGCGTGGGTGGAACCCCAGGCATAGGGGCGGAGCGTATTGGTGAGGGAAAACATGTACCGTCCTTGCGGGGAATGAATGTAAACCGTGGTGCAAAAACTAGCCGGCGGTGCAGCTGCCATTGTTGGCGAGCAGTGCTTCCAGCGTTGCATCATCGCCGTTGACTGCCAGTTGCTGCAGGTAGTCCTCGGAGACGTCCGGAGCCGGTGCGGCGGGGGCGGGAGGTGTGGTGGGCGCCGCAGGGGTGCCGGCTGCCGTTCCCGTGTCCGCCGCCGTGCCCGGTGCCGCCGGGGCGGGAGGTGCAGCCGGGGTGCCGGAGGCGGCATCGATGAGTGCCTTGACCCGGCTGTGGATGACATTGAAGTCCGGGTAGGTGGAGAAGTTCAGGTCAAAGTCCGGCGGACCGATGGTGAGGCGCTCCAGCGGGTGCGCCTTGCTCTTGAGTGCCAGGGAGACAAAGCTGCCCAACTGGCCGGCTGGCAGGTCGGACTCGATGACTTTCTGGCCGGCGGAGGCGAGGGCATCGAACTTGGTCAGCACCGTGGCGGGGTCCATCTGCTTGAGCAGGGCGGCCTGGATGCACTGCTGGCGCTGGCTGCGCGCATATTCGAGCACCCACTGGCGCGAGCGGGCATACCAGAGCGCATGGTAGCCATCGAGGGTCTGTTCACCCGGGGCAATCCAGCCGGTGGGCGGCAGGTGGTTGCCGTTGCCGTAGACGTCGTCGCCGCTGATGGGCACCCAGCCGCCGGCATTGATCTTCACCCCGCCGAGCGCATCGATCAGCTCGGAGAAGCCTGCCATGTCGATGAGCACATAGCCTTGGATCTCAAGCCCCAGAGTGCCGCCGGCGGCGTCCATCATGGCCTCGGCACCCGGATCTGCTGCCTTGGGGTAGAGGTCCGCGTGGTTGTTGGTGACGTCGGTGTAGAGGAAGTTGATGATGCAGTTGTCACCGCAGTTGTAGCCGTCGGGGTAGACGCTGTGCAGCGGCGAATTCGCCGAGAACTGGGCGTTCTGCAGGTTGCGGGGGATGCTGATGGTCACGGCGGCGCCGGTCTTGGCGTCCACGCTGACCACGATGATGCTGTCCGGCCGGCGGCCGGTGCGGTCGGCGCCGGCGTCCCCGCCCATGATCAGGAAGTTGTAGCGACCATCCACCGGTGTCATGTTCGGGCCACCGGCGCTGAAGATGGAATTGATGGCGTTGCGGCCGGAGTTGACCAGGTAGGCCGTGTAGCCCAGGGAACCGCTCGTGAGCACCATCAGCACCGCCAGAGTGCCGCCGACGACGGCGCGCATGCCCGGCGCCAACAGCACCGGGCGGATGATCCGCAGCGTGTTGATGAACATCGTGGCCCAGCCCAGCGCCACCGCGGCCAGCAGCACGATGGCCAGCAGCGAGGAAAGCGGGTTGGTGAACAGGTTCAGCAGTGCCTCGCGGTCCACGATGGCCAGCACGACGGCGGCCGCCAGCGCCAGCCAGCAAGCCAGTGTGGTACGCAGCGCCAGCCGGCCCAGCCGCCGGTCGCCGGCCACGATCTGGGCGCTGCCGGGCACCAGCAGGGTCATGAACAGCAGCACAAAGGCCCGCTTGGTCCGCATCGGCGCGGGGGCCGATTGCGGGAAGCACACGGGGTCGGTCAGGAGCGGTGGCCTGTCCGACGCCTGGGAAACCTTGGGACTGCTGATGCTCACGGGTGCGCCTAGCCGACCTCTGCCGAGGTCCCGGTGGCCGGCACGGTCTGGGGGAAGACCTGGGCCACCTTGGCCCGCAGCGAGGCGCCCTTGGCGCTGGCGGTGTCGTTCAGGCCCTGGGCGAAGTCCGCCAGCCGGGCGCCCAGCGAGGCCGCGAGTCCATCGGTGCCGGAGGCCAGGATGCGCACGGCCAGCAGGCCGGCGTTGCGGGCCCCGCCGATGGAGACGGTGGCCACCGGGACGCCGGCGGGCATCTGGACGATGGAGAGCAGGGAGTCCATGCCGTCGAGCGTCTTCAGCGGCACGGGAACCCCAATGACGGGAAGCGTGGTCACGGAGGCGAGCATGCCCGGCAGGTGGGCGGCGCCGCCGGCGCCGGCGATGATGACGCGGATACCGCGGTCTGCGGCCGCCTGGCCGTAGGAGATCATTTCCGTGGGCATCCGGTGCGCGGAAACGACGTCGGCCTCAAAGGGGATGCCGAACTCGGCCAGCGCCTCGGCGGCGGCCTCCATGACGGGCCAATCGGAATCGGACCCCATGACAATGCCCACAATCGGGCCGGTGCTCTGGCTGCTCATCGCTGCCCCTCCCGGGTGCTGGTGCTGGCGGCGGGGGCGGCCCCGTCGCGGATGATGGAGGCCACTGTGGTGGCGCGGGCGCGGACGTCGTCCACGGTGTCCCCGGCACTGCCCACTACGTTGACGTGGCCAATCTTGCGGCCCGGGCGCACGGACTTGCCGTAGCTGTGCACCTTGACGGTGGGCTCCGCGGCGAGGGCCGCGGGGTAGGCGCTGAACAGGTCCGCATTGGCCCCGCCCAGGAAGTTCTTCATGACCACGATGTCCCCGAGTGCGCCGGTGGCGCCCAGCGGCAGGTCCAGTACGGCGCGCAGGTGCTGCTCGAACTGGCCGGTGACGGATCCGTCCATGGTCCAGTGCCCGGTGTTGTGCGGGCGCATGGCGAGCTCGTTGACCAGGTAGCCGGCGCCGGCGCCGGGCGTCTCGAAGAGCTCCGCGGCCATGACGCCGGTGACGCCGAAGGCCTCGGCAATGCGCAGCGCGGCGGCCTCGGCCGCGGCCTCGACATCGGCCGGCAGGCCCGGGGCCGGGGCAATGACCTCATCGCACACGCCGTCGACCTGGATGGACTCGGCCACCGGCCAGGCCTTGGCCTCGCCGCCCGGGGTGCGGGCCACCAGCGCGGAAAGTTCGCGGCTGAAAGCCACCTTGGCCTCCACCAGCAGCGGCGACATGGCGGTGAACCAGTCGGCCGCAGCGGCGGCCTCGGCGGCGTCGTCGAGCATCTTCACGCCCTTGCCGTCGTAGCCGCCGCGCGGCATCTTCAGCACCACCGGCCAGCCGTTGGCATCGCCAAAGGCCACAATGTCCGCCACGGAGGACACCGCGGCCCAGGCCGGGTTGGGCAGGCCGAGCTTGGCGATGGCCGCCCGCATGACCAGCTTGTCCTGGGCATTGATGAGGGCATCCGGGCGCGGCTGGACATTGACGCCCTCCGCGATCAGGGTCTGCAGATGCTCGGTGGGCACATGCTCGTGGTCGAAGGTCAAGACGTCCACACCCCGGGCAAAGCGGCGCAGCGTGTCCAGATCCCGGTAGTCGCCCACCGGTGCCTGGGCCACGGCGGAGACCGCTGAAACGTCGGGGGCTTCCGCCAGGACACGGAGTTCAAAACCAAGGGCTACGGCGGCAGGGGCCATCATGCGGGCCAGCTGCCCGCCGCCAACAACGCCGATTACAGGAAAAGTCACAGCCCAAGACTACCGAACAGCGGGCCAAGGACCGGGGCCTGCGGGCCATTGGCGGCCAGATTGCAGGAAGTTCGCACCGGGCGTCCAGACTTCCGGCCTAGAATTGGATGTTGGCCGATATCTCTGGCCGGAATGCCGTAGACCCACCGTGGAGGAAAATTGTTGCAGACAGTCATGGCCCGAGCACGCGGCCTTGCAGGACTGTTTTGGCGCGAAGTCGCCAAATTCGGTGTGGTCGGCGGTGTTGCTTTCGTCATCGACACGAGCATCTACCTGTGGCTCCTCAGCGGCCCCATGGGCGGGCACCCCACGCGGGCCAAGATCATCTCCGCAGTTGTTGCCACCCTGTTCTCCTGGGTGGCAAACCGCTACTGGACCTTCCGGCACCGCCGCCGCGCCAACGTTGTGCGCGAGGTGGTCCTCTTTGCCGTGATGAACGGCGTGGGCATCGCCATCGCCGCCGGCTGCGTCTATGTTTCGCACTGGATGCTCGGCTACACCTCCGCCTATGCGGACTTTGTCGCCGGCTCCGTGGTGGGACTGGTGCTGGGCACCATCTTCCGCTTCTTTGCCTACCGCTTCTGGGTCTTCACCGAGGAGCTCGACGCCGATCCGGCATTCGCCCACGACCACGAGATCCTCCAGGACAGGGCGCCCCGCGAGGACAAGGCGCCGCTCGAGGACTTGAAGCCCCGCTAGGAGAGGGCACCCCGCTAGCCTTTGGTGATCCGTTCGGATTCCACCAGACGCTCGGTGGCCTCGACGTCCGGGTGCAGCAGCACGATGGAACCGCCGGCCGCCCAGCTGCCCAGCGCCGCGCGCAACACGGCATCCAGCCCGTCCTGTGCGCGCAGCAGGACCCGGCCGGCGCCGGCGTCGAGCGCATAGGACCCCAGCAGATCCGCATAGCTGGTGTGCCCGTCCGCGGTGGCCACGGCCAGTGTGTGCCCATCGGGCTCCGAGAATGCGGTGAATACATCCCCGTGCGCCCGCACGTCCGAGGCATAGTCCAGTGCGCCGTCGGGCAGTTCGCCCAACCAGCGCATCTGCAGGGCCGGCAGCGCCACGGCGGCCACCAGCGCACCCTGGGCCCCGGGCGCCTGGACGGCGTCCTCGGGCGTGGCCGTTGCCACGACGTCGGCGGGCAGCCCGGCGCCCAGATCCACCGTGGCGCCGGCGGCCCAGCCGGCCAGCGCCCAGCACAGGCTGCGCCAGTGCGGCGGCAGATCCAGCCTGATGACCGAGCCGGGCTCCACGTCCAGCTCGTCGCAGAGCAGGTTGGCGGTCTTGGCGACCCAGTTGTCCAGCACCTTGCCGGAGAGTTCCACGCGCTCTCCCGAGGGCCCATACCAGGTGAGCCGGGGCGAGGTGGGGTCTACCTTGCGCAGGGCGGCGAGCAGTTCGGCGGGGGAGGAGGGTGCGGTAGCCATACACAGAATCCTCCCACCTTGCGGGCCCGACGCGTCCGCTTGTGATCCTCGCCACTGTGACGTGGCACTCTGTCATCAATGTGACAGGCTTCTCGCCTGAATTCTCAGGGAATTTTCAGGCAAGGGTGCGTTCCGGGCCGGATTGTGACGGTGCCGACACCAAATTGCGCGGCGTGGCGCGGCGCGGCGCGCGGGGGAATGCTGGATATGATCCCGGCCCGCTTGACCAATCGTGTCTTACACCTATGTAATTAGGTGCACGACGGGCCATCACGGCTCTCGCTCCGGGCGGTCGTTGGAAAACGGACAGGCCGGAGCGAAAACATTCAGGAGGACGTTATGGGGAAAGCTGAGCTGAGTGTAGATTTTCTGGCCGGCGATTCGCGGGTGGCTGAAGCGGCTTCGGCCCATCTTCGCGCCCGTGGCGTGCCAGCGGACTGGTATGTGGATCCAGCGGATCCCGATGCAGCCCAGTCCTATAACCGCAGTGCCCAGGAAACCCTGGAGGAGGCGGCCACGGCATTCCTCGCTGCCCATGAGGCTGCCGGCATAGGCGCGGAGGACGACGATGTCCTGGATCCGCCCATGGAGCTGTTGGCTCTCGCGCCCGCGCCGATGGCCATCCCGGTCTGGATTGGCTTGCGCCCGGGCAATGATGATTTCTCAGACGAAGGGGAACTGGGCTGGCAGACCGATGCGCTGTGTGCGCAGACGGATCCCGAGGCCTTCTTCCCCGAAAAGGGCGGTTCCACCCGGGACGCCAAGAAGGTGTGCGGTGCGTGCAACGTCCGTGCCCAGTGCCTGGAGTACGCGCTCTCGAATGACGAGCGTTTTGGGATTTGGGGCGGATTGTCCGAGCGTGAACGCCGCCGGCTACGGAAGCGAGCGGTCTAATTCTTGATGCAGTAAAAGTTACTGCCATTGTCATTGCGCACAACGGCAGCAGCTATCTTCCCCGAGTCCTTGCGGCCCTGTCCGCACAAACCCGCCCCGCGGACAAGGTGGTGGCGGTGGACACCGGCTCCAGCGATGGATCGCTGGAACTGCTGGAGAGGGCACTGGGCAAGGGCCGGGTGCCCAGCCTGCCGGGTTTGCGCGGTGGTTTCGGCGCGGCAGTGGCCGCCGCCGTGGCGCACTCCGGCGCATCCGCGGGCGACGGCGAATGGCTGTGGCTGCTGCATGACGACGCCGCCCCCGCCCCGGATGCCCTGGCCGAGCTGCTCAGCGCGGTCGAGCGCGCCCCGTCGGTGACAGTGGCCGGCTGCAAGCAGCTGGACTGGGACGAGCCGCGCCGTCTGGTGGATGTTGGCCTGTCCGCGAGCCGCTGGGCCGACCGTGTGGCATTGATCGACCTGGACGAGCAGGACCAGGGCCAGTACGACACCCGCAGCGACATGTTTGCCGTCAATTCCGCCGGCATGCTGGTGCGCCGTGACGTCTGGGACCAGCTGGGCGGCTTTGACCCCGCCCTGCCCGGTGCCGGCGACGATCTTGATTTCTGCTGGCGCAACCGGCTGGCCGGCCACCGCGTGGTGGTGGTGCCCGCGGCACGGATGTTCCATGTGGCCCACCGGCCCCATGCCCTGGGCACCGCCGCGGCCGCCCACAAGGCCGCCGTGCACCTGCGCCTGAAGCATTCACCCTGGTGGCAGCAGCCGTTCCAGGCCGCGGGAGCCTTCCTCGGCGGGCTGTTCCGCTTCGTGGCCTCGCTGTTGCTCAAGGAGCCCGGCCACGGTTTGTCCATGCTGGTGGCCAGCTGCGCCGCTCTGTTGCGCCCCGGTGCCGTGGCCCGCGGACGGGCCCAGGCGGCCCGCACCCGGGTCCACCCGCGCTCGGTCATCAGGGGGCTGCAGACCCGGCGCCGGGACATCTGGTCGCACCGCCGCTCGGTTGCCGAGGCCCACGCGGCCGGCGCCGGGCCGGACGGCGGTGCCGGGTCCCTGGCCCCGCACGACGGCGCCCCGCACGACGGCGCCCCGCACGATGCAACCCTGCCGGCCGAGCCCAGTGGCGATGCCCACGACGACTTCGCGGCCCTGGCCACCCGCTCCCGCATTTCCGCCGCCGCCGGCGGGGCCGCCGTCGTGATTGCCCTGCTCGTGGTGGCGCTGGCGGCCCTGGGCCGGTTCACGACTGCCTCCGCCGTGGCCGGCGGCGCCCTGCTTCCGCTCTCCGCGGACATGGGTGTCATCCTTTCGCACGCCACCGGCTGGTGGGTCTCCCTCGGCGCCGGCCTGCCCGGGCATGGTGACCCCTTTGGCCTGGTGCTGTGGCTGCTGGCCGGCGCCGGCCTGGGCAATGGTTCGATCGCGGTGGCCTGGCTGCTGGTGCTGGCGCTGCCGCTGGCCGGATTGGGCGCCTGGCTTGCCGCCGGTGCCCTGACCCGGCGCGGCGCACCGCGCGCGGCCGCCGCCCTGCTGTGGGCCGGTGCCCCCGTGCTCCTCGTCTCCCTCAACCAGGGCCGGCTCGGTGCCCTGTTGGCCCACGTGGTGCTCCCGTGGGTGGTGCTGGGGCTCATCCGCGCCGCGGGTGCCGCGGCCCCGGTCCCCGGTTCGCCCGCCAAGCCCGGCACCCAGGGCGTTCCGTCCTGGACCGCTGCGGCCGCGGCGGGACTGGGCCTGGCCATCGTGACGGCCTCCGCGCCGAGCCTGTTGGTTGTCGCCGCCGTCGGCGTGCTGCTGGCCACTGTGCTGCTGGGCCGGCGCAGCAAAACGCTCTGGTGGTCCCTGCTGCCCAGCCTGGCGCTGGCGGCCCCGATGGTGTTTTCCGCACTCGATAACCCCCGCGCGCTGCTGGGCGATCCCGGCGTGCCCTTGGCCGGCGCCACGGCGCCGCTGTGGCAGCAGCTGCTGGGCTATCCGCTGGAACTCGGTGCCGGATCCGGCATCGCCGCGCTGGATGGCTTTGGCCCGTCCGGCATCTGGTGGTCGCTGGCCGCGCTGGTGCTCATTGGCGGCCCCGTGCTGCTGCTGGCCGTGCTGGCCCTGGTGCTGCCCACGCGCAGCCCGGCCCTGGTCCGAGGCCTGTGGCTGATGGCCGTGCTGGGGCTCGTTGGCGGGTACTTCAGCTCCTTCGCCGCCACCGCCCTGGCCGCCGACGCCCTGCTGACCCCGTTCAGCGGACCGTTCGTCTCCGTGGTGTTCCTGGCCCTGGTCTGCGCCGCCGTGCTGGGAATCGACGCCCTGATGGCCCGTGCCGCCTCCGCCGGGGGGACCACGGGGCGCCGCCGGCCCACCCGTGCCGCCGCGGCCCTGCTCGGTGCGCTGCTGCTGCTCTCACCGCTGGCCAGCCTGGCCATGTGGAGCGTGCAGGCCCATTCCTCGGGTGCCGTTGCACCGGGTGCCTTTGGCGCTCCGATGCTCATTGCGCCCAGCCTGCCCAGCACGCTGCCGGCCACCGCCGCCGACCGCGGCAATGGGCCAGAGGCCAGCCGGACGTTGGTGCTGAGCCTGAACGCCGATTCCTCCGTGAACGCGGCCCTGATGCGCGGCGCCGGAACCACCCTCGACTCCCTCTCCACCATTGCCTCCGCCGCCGGCATCCAGGGCGCGCCGGGCAAGGAGACCCTGCGGCCCGTCGACCCGGCCACGGCCGTGGTCCGCGACGCCGTTGCCGCCATCATGGCCGGCTCCGGTGTGGATCCCCGCCCCGGCCTGACCGAGCTGGGCGTTGGCTTCGTGGTGCTGCAGCGCGGCGATACGGCCGCGGAGCTGCTGGCCGGCCAGATCGAGGCCGTGCCCGGCCTGGCGACCGTGGGGCCGACCGACGCCGGCTGGCTGTGGCGTGTTACGCCGCTGGCCGCCGTCGGCACCGAGACCATCTCCCGCATCCGCCTGGTGGATGCCCGGGGTGCCGTCACAGCATTCCTGCCGTCCGATGGCCTGGGTTCCACGTCCGTCGTGCCGGCCGGCCCCGCCGGGCGCTCGGTGCTGTTGGCCGAGCGTGCCGATGCGGGCTGGTCCGCCCGGCTGGACGGCCGGAAGATCGAACCGAACGGCACGGGTTGGGCACAGTCCTTCGCGCTGCCGGAGGCCGGGGGAACCCTGGAGATCCGCTACGACCAGCCCTGGGGCTGGGCCTTCGATGCGGCCGCCGCCGTGGTGCTGGGGCTGACGGTCCTGCTGGCCATTCCCACCCGGACCCGGACCCGGCGCCGCCGCCCGCCGGCCCGCCGGGTGCCTGCCGCCGCGCAGCCCGCGCTGGCGCCCGCACCGGCGCCCGCACCGGCGCCCGCACCGGCGCCCGCGCCGGATCAGGAACCCGCACCGGCGGACATCAACACTTTGCAGAAGGCAGGCGACCGTGGCTGACACAGCGCGCGATGACAGCGGCACCGGCCCCGGCGCCGCATCCACCAGCGGCCGGCGCCCGCCGCGCCGGAAACGGGTGTGGCTCAGCGTGGCCGCCGGTGCCGGCACGGCGATCCTTGCCGGTGCCGTCGTGGCCGGCTCGGTGCTGGTGCCGGCGGTCTCCGCCGCGGGCACTGCCGAGCTGCCCCCCACCGTGCTGCCCGTGGGCCAGAACGTGGCCGTCTGCCCGGGTCCCACCCAGCTGCTGACCGGCTCCGACGCGGGGACCGACCCGCAGTTCAGCCCGGATTCGTCGACGGCCAGTTCCACCGTCTCCGCCCTGCTGCTGGGCAGCGCCGGCGGCTCCTTTGGCGCCGGCGTCGTGGCCCCGCTGGCCGGGGGTGCCCCGCTGGCCACTCTCTCCGCGGGCACCACGTCCACGTCAACCGCCACGGCCCAGCCCGAGGGCGGCTGGACGGCGAAGGTGGCCGGTCCGCTGTCCGCCGTGGCGCCCAGTGTGCTGCTGGCCGATCCCGCCCAGAACCGCCGTGCCCCGGCGGCCGCCGTGTTCGCCGCCAAGAACGATGACGGCGATCTGCGCGGCCTGGCCGCCGCAGCCTGCCAAACCCCCGGCAACGATCTCTGGATCGCCGGCGCCAGCACCACTGTGGGCCGCACCGCGGTGCTGAACATTTCCAACGCCTCCCAGACGCCGGCCACCGTCAGCCTTGACCTCTTCACCACCAGCGGCCCCCTCCAGGCCGCCGGAGCCAAGGGCCTGCTGGTGGCCCCGGGCAGCACCCGTGCCGTGGTGCTGGCCGGCCTGGCCGCCGGCGAGGAGCAACTGTCCCTGCACCTGAAGAGCACCGGCGGTCCGGTGGCGGCCTTTGTCCAGCAATCGGTGCTGCGCGGGCTCACCCCCGGCGGGGTCGAATTCCTGGCGCCGGCGAACGCACCGGCGCTGCGCCAAGTGGTGCCGGGCGTGCGGCTGGGGGATCCGGGGCTTGCCGGCCGGATCAGCGGCCAGAGCGGTTACGCCGACGCCGCGCCGTCGCTGCAGGTCACTGTGCCCGGGGCCAAGGATGCGGTTGTGCAGGTCAAGGTCCTTGGTGCCACGGGCCAGCAGGCGCTGCCCAACGGCGGTGTGTTCACGGCCCGGGCCGGTGCCGCCACAGCCCTTGACCTCTCCGGCCTGCCGGCGGGGGACTACACGCTGGACATCAGCGCGGACGCCTCCTTCACCGCTTCGGCCAAGGTGTCCGCGGCCAGCAAGGAGGGCGAGCCCGTCGATGTGGCCTTCACCGCCGCGGCGGCGAGGCTGGGTGATGGCCAGCTGCTGGTCCTGCCGCGCGGCCTGGACTCCAAGCTGACGTTCGCGGCGCCAGCGGGCCAGGCCAAGGTCAACCTCACGCCCGTCTCCGCCGGGGGCGCAGCGCTGTCGCCGAAGACCATCGACGTCGACGGCGGCAAGACCGTCACCGTGGACCCGCGGGATGTGGCAGGGGGCCCCGTGGCAGCGTTTGTGCTCTCGGCCACCGGCGATTCCGTCTATGGCGCACAGCTTGTCTCCAGTTCAGGCTCGATGGTCTCCGTGCTGGGCATTCCCCGCGAGGGCGCCTCGGCCCAGACGCTCAAGGTCCTGCTCGGCTACTAGGGTGTGTCTCCTAATCAGTGGTTTTGCGGTTTGGCATGATTGATGGGTGCCTTCTCGCTATTCCGTGTTGTCCGATGCCCAGTGGGAGTCCATTGCCCCGTTGATGCCCGATTCGTCGGGGAAACCGGGCCGACCCTTCAACGACCACCGGCTGATGACCGAGGGCATCATCTACCGCTACCGGGCAGGGATCCCATGGCGTGATCTCCCTGCCTATTTCGGGTCGTGGAAGACCGTGTGGAAGCACCACCGCCGCAACGCCGCCAACGGGACCTGGGACAAGGTCCTGGCGGCGTTGCTGACCCGCGCGGACACGGCCGGGCTGATCAACTGGGAGGTCTCGATCGACTCCACGGTCAACCGTGCCCACCAGCACGGCACGAACCTGCCCCGCCACACAGGGGGACCTGTCGAATTACAGGAATCTGCTCGACGAGCCTGAGGACCATGCCATCGGCCGGTCCCGCGGCGGGCTGACCACCAAGATCCACGCCCTGGTGGATGGCAACATGCGTCCCCTGGTCCTGCTGCTGGGGCCGGGCCAGGGCGGGGACTCGCCGATGTTTGAGAACCTCATGGAGGCCCTGAAGGTAGAAAGGCCCGGTCCCGGCCGGGCCCGCACCCGCCCGGACCGGGCCATGGCCGACAAGGCCTATTCCTCCAAAGCAATCCGGGCGTACCTGCGCGGGCGGGGCATCGAGTGCGTTATCCCGGAAAAGGACGACCAGAAGGCCAACCGGAAACGCAAGGGCTCCGCCGGGGGACGCCCCGTCAGATACGACAGGGACGCCTACAAACGGCGCAATGTGGTCGAGCGCAGCTTCAACACCCTCAAGCAATGGCGGTCCCTGGCCACCCGCTACGACAAACTGGCCCTCACCTACCGCTCAGCGGCCGTCCTGCACGCCGTCGTCATCTGGAGCGCCGCATTGGGAGACACGCCCTAGTCCCCACCCGCCCCCTAACCTCGCTCCGTCCCCAGCCGCTCCCACTGCTCGCAAGCTCGCAGCGGGTCCCTCTCGGCAGTGGGCCCACGGCCAGGGAACCCTGCAGGCGTGGGCCCAGCCTAGTGGCCGCGGAACTTGCGGTAGAGCGGATCCACGGCTTCCGGGGACATGTTCAGCAGTCCCGCCACCTGTTCGATGATGACCTCGTGGACCAGATCCCGCAGCTGCCCGGGCGTGTCCACGAGGGACTCCACCGGACGGCGGAAAATGGTGACGCTGGCCGGGCCTTCGGGCCCGGCGGCGCCGTAGCGGCCCAGCGGGACCCGTTCCGAGGTGCCCATCAGGGACTCGAGGGCGTCGGGGATTTCCTCCACCAGGAACTCGGTATCGGCCAGGCCATCGGGCCACAGCTCGGACAGCCGCTCCGCCGAATCCACCACCAGGGCGTCAAACTTTTCGCTGCGCGTCTGCGACCCCGGCAGGGCCGGGAGCATGAGCTCGCCGCGCATGCCCCGGCCGTGCCGGTTGCGCCGCCGGGCGCGGAACCCCTTGGTGGGCACCCCCGATGGGGGGACGCCGTCGGGGAACTGGGCGTCCAATGAGACCGTGAATCCTGGCTCTGACGGCTGCGTGTTCATATCCAAAGACTCTATGCCCCGCGCGGCGTGCCTGCAGCAATGGCGGCGGGTTGGCTGCTGTTTGCGGGGAGGGGCGGGTAATCTTGTCAATCGTGGGAAATATACGCCAGTGTTCGCGATCAGCCTGCCGGGAACCGGCTGTGGCGACGTTGACCTATGTCTACGCGGACTCCACTGCTGTGCTCGGTCCGCTGGCCACCTATGCCGAACCGCATTGTTACGATTTGTGCGCCACCCATGCCGGCCGGCTGACCGTCCCGCTGGGGTGGGAGGTCCTGCGGCTGGCCATGCCCTCCACGCCGCCGGCCCCCGGGCCCGACGATCTCCTGGCGCTGGCCGACGCCGTCCGGGAGGCAGCTAACAACGCCCCGGATTCGCCCCTGCTCCAGCGTGAAACCAAGGCCACGCTGGAACCACCGGCCGGAATCCCGGCACAGCCGGGCGCCCTGCCCACCCGGCGCAGCCACCTGCGCATCCTGCGCGACTGACCCGCTTACTTCCACAGTTCTTCCAAGGAGCCCCATGCCGAACATCACCGAGGACCTTCTGGCCGTTTTGCGCTGCCCCGTGACAGGGTCCACGCTTGTGCAGGACGGCGATGTCCTTGTCAGCACCGCGAACGGCCCCGGCGGGGAACCGCTGCGCTACGCGGTGGCCGACGGCATTCCGTTGCTGCTGCGCCCCGGCCAGCACGGTGGCGCGCCCGTTGGGGACGCTACCCCCTAGCTTCCAGCCCTACCGAAGGATCGTGCGATGACCACAAACGCCCCGTTTGACTTTAAGATTGCCGATATTTCCCTGGCCGCCGCCGGGCGCCACCAGATCCGCCTGGCCGAGCATGAAATGCCGGGACTGATGAGCCTGCGGGCAGAATTCGGCCCCAGCCAGCCGCTGAAGGGCGCCCGGATCGCCGGGTCGCTGCACATGACCGTGCAGACGGCGGTGCTGATCGAGACGCTGACGGCGCTGGGGGCCGAGGTCCGCTGGGCCTCCTGCAACATCTTCTCCACCCAGGACGAGGCGGCGGCAGCCGTCGTCGTCGGCAAGGGCACCCCGGCGGACCCGCAGGGCGTCCCCGTCTTCGCCTGGAAGGGCGAGACGCTTGAGGAATACTGGTGGACGGCGCAGCAGATCCTCACCTGGCCCGGTGCCGCGGAGAACCCCGCTTTGGGCCCGAACATGATCCTCGACGACGGCGGCGACGCCACTATGTTGGTGCACAAGGGCGTGGAGTTCGAGGCCGCCGGCGCCGTGCCGGCCACGGCCGCGGACGAATCCGAGGAGGGACGCATCTTCCTTGACGTGCTGCGCGCCTCCCTCGCCGAAGACCCGCAGAAGTGGACGCGCATCGGCGGGCAGATCCTGGGCGTCACCGAGGAGACCACCACCGGCGTGCACCGCCTGTACCAGCTGGCTGAAGCCGGCACGCTGCTCTTCCCGGCGATCAACGTCAACGATTCCGTCACCAAGAGCAAGTTCGACAACAAGTACGGCATCCGGCACTCGCTGCCGGACGGCATCAACCGCGCCACTGACGTCCTGATGGGCGGCAAGGTCGCCGTCGTCTGCGGCTACGGCGACGTCGGCAAGGGCGCGGCCGAGGCGCTGCGCGGCCAGGGCTCGCGGGTGATCGTGACCGAAATCGACCCCATCTGCGCCCTGCAGGCCGCGATGGACGGCTACCAGGT
Source organism: Pseudarthrobacter sp. P1 (assembly GCF_050156935.1). Classification (NCBI taxonomy): domain Bacteria; kingdom Bacillati; phylum Actinomycetota; class Actinomycetes; order Micrococcales; family Micrococcaceae; genus Pseudarthrobacter; species Pseudarthrobacter sp. P1. The sequence continues at coordinate 3,939,993 of NZ_CP189584.1, forward strand.
GGCCAAGCTGGAATCGGTGCTGGCCAGCGGGGACATCTTCATCACCACCACCGGCGGCAAGGGCATCATCATGGCCGAGCACATGCTGGGCATGAAGAACAAGGCCATCGTGGGCAACATCGGCCACTTCGACAACGAGATGGACATGGCCGGCCTGGCCGCCGTGCCGGGCGTTGTGAAGGTCGAGATCAAGCCGCAGGTGCACGAGTGGGTCTTTGACGCCGGCACCGATGCCGAGCGCTCCATCATCGTGCTCTCCGAGGGCCGCCTGCTGAACCTGGGCAACGCCACCGGCCATCCGTCCTTCGTGATGAGCAATTCCTTCGCCAACCAGACCATCGCGCAGCTCGAAATCTTCACCAAGCACGGCTCGGGGGAGTACCAGAAGCAGGTCTACGTGCTGCCGAAGATCCTGGACGAGAAGGTGGCACGGCTGCACCTGGATGCCCTGGGCATCGAGCTCACGGAGCTGTCCAAGGAGCAGGCCGAGTATCTTGACCTGGACGTGGCCGGCCCGTACAAGCCGGACCACTACCGCTACTAGGGAACGGACCCGGCTGGGATGGATGTAGCGGGGATGGACGCAACGAGTCCGGCCGGGTCGGCCGGCACCACCGGGGCGGGGCGCTGGAGCACGGCGAGCGCCTTGGCCCGCTGCCTGCTGGCCTCCAACCCGGGCCCGATGACGCTGGACGGGACCAACAGCTATGCCCTGGCCGCGCCCGGCTCAGCCTCCGTGGTGCTGGTCGACCCGGGTCCGCTGGAGGAGGACCACCTGGTGGCCCTGGCGGCGTCGGGCACGGTGGAACTGGTGCTTCTCACCCACCACCACCTGGACCACACCGCCGGCAGCGCCCGCCTCCATGCCCTCACAGGCGCTCCGGTGCGCGCCGCGGACCCTGCCTTCTGCCTCGGCGGGGAGCCGCTGGCGGCGGGGGAGTGGATCGAGGCCGCAGGCCTTCGGATCCAGGTCCTCGCCACGCCCGGACACACTGGGGATTCGCTGTGCTTTTGGCTGCCCGGCGACGGCCCGGCCGGTGCGGTGCTGACCGGGGACACTGTGCTGGGCCGCGGCAGCTCCATCATCGCCCACCCGGACGGGAACGTGGCCGACTACCTCCACTCGTTGTCCGTGCTGGCCGGGTTCACCGGCGCCGCGGGACTTCCCGCGCACGGTCCCGTGCTGGCCGACGTCGCACTGGCGGCGCAGGCGTACCGCACCCACCGGCTCGAGAGGCTGGACGAGGTCCGGGCGGCCCTGGCCACGCTGGGCCCGGACGCTTCGGCCCAGGCCGCGGCCGACGTCGTCTATGCCGATGTGCCGGCGGCCCTGCGCCCGGCGGCACTTGCCTCCATGGCCGCCCAGCTGGAATATCTGCGCCGCTAGCGTTGGCGTCCGGCAGTCGGGGCGACCGGTGCCATGGCGTAAAATGAAGTGGCGGCCAACATGGCCGCGAGCAGGTGCCAAGGGATGGCAACACCGTGGGGAGAGCAGTGCAGGAGTCACAAGCAGTGCAGGGTTCAGAAGTGGTCAAACGCAGCCGCAAGGGCTTGAAGATCTGGCTGGTTTCGATCGTGTGCGCACTGATCGCAGCGGGCGGAGTGGGTGCCGCGACAGCGGGCAACTGGAACGGTTCGGCATCGACGGCGGTTTCCCCCGCGCCTTCGTCCACCACCGCCACGCCCAGCGCCACCCCCAAGCCGGCGCTGCCCGTTTCCGTGGCGGTGCTGCCCGCCGACGGCGCCACCGGAGTGAACCCCTCCGCCCCGGTGTCCGTTACGGCCACCAACGGCACCCTCTCCAACGTCGTCCTGACGGACAAGACCTCCGGCTCCGCCGTCGATGGCTCCCTCAGCGCCGACGGCGGCAGCTGGAGCGCCACCGGCAGCATTGGCTTCAACGCCTCCTACGCCCTGTCCTACGCCGTCAAGGACGGCGCCGGGACCATCGAGCACAAGACCAGCACCTTTGCCACCGTGCCGGCCAGCCACGAGGCCGACGCCGCCCTGTACCCCTCCGGCGCCCACAAAGTCGGCGTCGGACAGCCCATCCAGATCACCTTCTCGGAGCCGGTGGTGAACAAGGAGGCGGTGGAGAAGGCCATCTCCATCACCACCTCCACCGGCCAGGTGGGTGCCTTCCGCTGGTACTCGGACACGATGGTCCGCTTCCGCGCCGAGACCTTCTGGACCGCCAACAGCACCATCACCGTGGACATGAAGCTCTTCGGAGTTGACTTCGGCAACGGCCAGATCGGCAACTTCAACAAGACCGCCACCATCCCCATCGGGGACAAGGTGGAAATGGTGGCCGACGCCGCCAACTACGTGGCCGACGTCTACATCAACGACGTCCTGGCCCAGCACTTCCTGGTCACCATGGGCGACGAGCGCTTCCCGTCCGCCTCCGGCTACCTGGTGGTCCTGAACGACAAGCAGCGCTACGCCCACTTCGTGGCCTCCACCATCGGCCTGCAGCCGGGCGATCCGGCCAACTACGGCGAAGTGGACGTGGAATACGCCACGCGGCTGACGCCCAGCGGCGAGTTCATCCACCAGGCCACCGATTCCGCCGTCCCGTACATCGGGCAGCTGAACCTCTCGCACGGCTGCATCGGCATGGACGCCGCCGGCGCGTCGTGGGTCTTCGGGAACATGGGCATGGGTGACCTGGTCCGGGTCATCAACAGCCCCAACTACACCATTGCCCCCACCGACGGCTTTGGCGACTGGAACATCCCGTTCGCGGAGTACGCCTCGCGCTGACCGGTGCTGCACCCGGGCACCGCCCGCCGGCGGGGTGCGGCCTACTCGCCGGAGAACGGCATCCGGTAGAGCCGCCGGCCCAGATTGTCCGCACGTTCCTGCGCCGCCGTGAGGCTGCGCCGGTCGCGGTCGCGGCGCTCGGAGGTGATGGCCGCCAGGAAGGCTGCCGCAAGGGTGCCCGACGGCGGCGGGGGCGAGACGAACGCCGCGGCCTCCGTGGCCAGCGCCGCGGCCAGGGCATCGCGCGAGGGCGGCGTCATCTGGCTGCCTTGGCGCAGCAATTGGGCGATGCGCCGTGACAGTCCATCGGGCATCCGCCCCATGTCCGCCAGGACGGCCCAGCGCTGCAGATGCTCCGGCGTCTGAACCACCAGCGGTTCCGGTGCCGGCACCCGCTCGCGCACCGCATACGTGCCGGCCAGCATGTCGCCCAACCGCTTGGAGCGGTCGTTGAAGATGCTGGCCAGGAAGGCGACCGAGCCGAGCATCATATAGATCTCAAACACGCCCAGCAGGCCGCGGATCAGTGCATGCCGGAAGCGGATGGCTCCGCCGTCGTCGCGCACAATCCGCAGGCCCATGGCGAACTTTCCCAGCGACTTGCCCCGGCTCACCGTCTCCACGGCCACCGGCACGCCCACGAACAGCAGCACCAGCACCACCAGCACCAGGACCTGCCCGGCGGCGGCATCGAACAGGTCAGGCACCGCGCCCAGGCCCAGGACCAGGAGCAGCCCCACCAGCAAGGTGGCCACCATGTCGATCAGCGCGCCGACGGCGCGGGCGGCAAAGGAGGCAGGGCGCAGCACCAGCGTGACGGCTTCCCCGGTGATGATGGCGCTCATGGCTAAAGTGTAGCCAGCACCCTGGCGGGCTGGCGGTCCGGCCCGCCTGGCCTGTCTGGCTTGGCCTGGCCGGGGCCCCGCTGCCCAGGGGTTAAGCTGGGCACGTGGATCTGGACGCCTTCTCCGACGTACACGCACCGCAGTGGAAGCGCCTGGATGCGCTGGCCGCCCAGCGGAGCCTTTCCGGCGCCGAGGCGGACGAGCTCCTGCGGCTGTACCAGAGCACCTCCGGGCACCTGTCCCTGGTCCTCTCCGTCGCCCAGGAGGGGGCGCTCTCGGCCTCGCTGTCGGGGACGCTGGCCCGCGCCCGGACCCGCTTCACCGGCGCCAAGTCCAATGCCTTTGCCGATCTGGCCCGCTTCTTTGCCATCTCGCTGCCCGCCGCCTTCTACCGGCTGCGCTGGCTGACCCTGTCCGTCGGGGCGGCGTTCACCGTGCTGGCGCTGCTCTTTGGCGTCTGGGCCGGCGGCAATCCGGAGGTGCTGGCGGCCCTGGGTGGCGATCTGCGCCTCAAGCAGCTGGTGGAGCACGACTTCGTGGACTACTACTCCAACAATCCGGCGGCGTCTTTTGCCAGCCAGGTGTGGACCCACAATGCCTGGATCGCCGCCATGTGCGTGGCGCTGGGCATCACAGGGGTTTTTGTCCCCTACATCATCTTCTCCAATGCCCAAGGCGTGGGGATCACCGGCGGGGTGATGTTTGCCTACGACCGCGGTGACGTCTTCTTCAGCTACATCCTCCCGCACGGGCTGATGGAACTCACGGCGGTCTTCATTGCCGCCGCGGCCGGGCTGAGGATCTTCTACGCCTGGGTCCGGCCAGGCCCGCACAGCCGGCTGGACGCCTTGGCCATGGAAGGCCGTGCGCTGGTGACGGTGGCCGTGGGCCTGGTGTTTGTCCTGCTGGCCTCCGGGCTGGTGGAGGGGTTCGTGACGCCGAGCGGACTGCCGGTCTGGGCCAAGGTCTCCATCGGTGCGCTGGTGTTGGCCGCCTATTGGACCTACACGCTGGTGCTGGGCGGGCGGGCCTATCGGGCAGGGGAACGCGGGGATCTGGATGCCGACGACGCCGGTGCCGTCGCCGTTGCGAGCTAGTCCATGACAACTTGGTTACGGGCCGGGGTGGCACGCCCCGCGTGCCGGCGCCGCCGGGTACGCTACGCAAGTGAGTGAGAACCAGACGCCAGGCCCCGAGACCAACAAGAAGGCTGCCCCGCGCCGTGCGGATCTGCCCACCACCGATCTTGCCGCGGCGCTGGCCGCAGCGGAGCACGGCGACGAGCCCGCGTTCGATTGGATGACGCCCGCTGCCGGGCAGCCGTCGGATGCCACTGGTGCGGACGGCGCATCCGCTGGGCCCGCCCCGGCGGATGCCGCGGGCGCCGCCCCGGATCTTGTCCCGGCGGATGCCGCGGGCGCCGCCCCGGATCTTGTCCCGGCGGACGCCGCGGGCCCTGCCCAGGATCTTGCCCCGGCGGACGCCGCGGGCCCTGCCCAGGATCTTGCCCCGGCGGACGCCGCGGGCCCTGCCCAGGATCTTGCCCCGGCGGACGCCGCGGGCCCTGAACCCACCCGGACGGACCTGGCCGACGACGACGGCCGCGAGCCGCCGATGCGCCCGGCGCGGACGCTTCCCGCCCAGCTGGCACTTGACCCCGAGCTGGACGATTTCGGCAGCCCTTCCACGCACAGCGCCGCCGCACCCAGCACCGCCGGGGCCTCCGGGACCGACGACGCGGGGGTGTTCAACGAGCCGTTGCCCACCAGCATGCTGCAGATCCGCCCGCCCCAGGAGGAAGTGGATGCCCGATCGGCCGAACGCGACCTCGCCGCGGCATCCAAGCCGGTGCTCCCGCGCGTCATGCAGGTTCTGCTGGCCGTGTTCTATCCCGTGGTCCTGCTGGTCGCGGCCATCCGGCTGGTCAATACGCCCCTGTTCCTCTGGGCGGAGTACCACCGGCCCGGATTCCCGGCCGATTCCTTTGGCTTCAGCACCGAGGACCGCATGACGTACGGTTCGTACGCCGTCGACTACCTGGTGAACTTTGCCGGTCCGCGCTACCTTGGCGGTCTGGTCAACGCCGCTGGAAAGCCGCTCTTTGCAACCGGCGAAGTCACCCACATGGCCGACGTAAAGTCGGTCATCTCGATGGCCTTCATCGTCGGGGCCGTTCTGGCCATCGGCATGGTCATCGCCATCATCTACCTGCTGCGCCGCAGCACGGGCGGTGTGCGCCGCGGGCTCTTTGCCGGCTCGGTGGCGACATTGGTCCTGGTCATCGCACTCGGGGTGTTGGCCTTCATGGGTTGGGAGACGTTCTTCTCCGACTTCCACCAGATCTTCTTCAAGGAAGGCACGTGGACCTTCTACCTCGATGACACACTGATCCGCCTCTTCCCGGGCCAGTTCTGGGAGGACGCCGGGCTCGTGATTGGCGTTGTGATGCTGGTGGCTTCCACGCTGACCATGGCGCTGACCTGGCCCACCAAGGGCCGCCGCAACGCCTCCAGTCGGTCGGCCCGCGCCGGCCGCCGGGCTGCAGCCGCCGTGTAGTGCTTGGCTTCGGCCAACCTGGCACCGTCCGCCGGGTTCGGTGGTCGAGCGGGGGCCCACCGCCGCAAGGCACGGAGCATCCATCCATGACGCACAATTGCATCCATGACCCCGTTTCCCGTCCAGGACATGACCACTACGGCGTCCTGGACGGGAAACGGCGTCAGCGAGGCCGGGGACACCACCGGGAGTCAGGGATTCGGCGGCGCTTCGCCCAGTCAGGCCACGTCAGTGGCCCGCAGACCGCACCGTCTGCCTAGATCCAGCTGGGCATCCACATGTGGTTCTTCCAGTCCTCGTACGGGATCAATTCCGCCGTCCAGATGGGGTAGAAGTACGCGCTCACCGCCAGGACCAGCACCAGAAAGATGCCTACCCAGAGGGCGCCCTGTTGGCGGCGCCACGGAGGGTCGGTGGTTTTGCCCAGCACGAGTCCAAGCACCATGACCAGGGCCAGAATCAGGAACGGCTCATAGGCAATGGCGTAGAAGAAGAAGATGGTCCGGTTCGGGTAGAGCAGCCATGGCAGGTACCCGGCGGCAAAACCGGCCAGAATGGCCCCGGCACGCCAGTCGCGCCTGGCAATCCAGAAGACCACAAGGAACAAGATGGCCGCGGCGGCGGACCACCAGATGATGGGGTTGCCCACCGAAGAGACCACCGCGGCGCAGCTGTCCACGGTGCAGCCGCGCTCGCCGTTCTTCGGGTAGTCGGTGTAGAAGGAGGTGGGGCGGCCCATGACAAACCAGGACCAGGCGTTGGCCTTGTAGGGGTGGTCGGACCCCAACCCGGTGTGGAACGAGTACGCAGTGGAGTGGTAGTGCCAGAGCGAGCGCAACGAATCCGGCACCCAGGACCATGGCCCGCCGGGATTGGTGGCGGCCCATTGGCGGTCGTAGGCATCGGAGGACATGAACCAGCCGGTCCAGCTGGCCAGGTACGTGGCAGAGGCGACCGGGACCAGGGACACGAACGCGAGTACACCGTCCTTGACGATGGCACCGGCCACCCAGAACTTGATGCCGGCAATGCGCCGGGAACTCATGTCCCACAGCACCGTCAGGATGCCGAAGGCCGCCAGATAGAACAGGCCGGACCATTTGGTGCCGATGCACAGGCCAAGGGTGATGCCGGCCACCAGCCGCCAGGGCCTGAAGCCCAGCCACGGGCCATAGAGCAGTGCACCCCGGGGCACCCGTCCGTTGGCGCCGCGGGTGGCCAGGGCAGCCAACCGGGTGGCCAGCCGCCGTCGTCCATCATCACGGTCCAGCAGCAGGGCCCCAAAGGAGGCCAGTGCCCAAAACATGACAAAGATGTCCAGCAGGGAGGTGCGCGACTGCACAATGGCATGGCCGTCGACGGCGAACAGCAGACCGGCCACTGCGCCAAGAATCGTGGAGCGGAACATCTTTTGGGCGATCAGCGCGATCATCAGGATGGAGAGTGTGCCCACCAGCGCGGCCGTGAAGCGCCAGCCGAAAGTGCTGGACGGGCCAAAGAGCCACATGCCAAAGGCGATCATCCACTTGCCCACGGGTGGGTGGACCACATATTCGGCGGAGTTCTCGAGGGCGCTGAAATCGCCTGTGACAAACTTCTCGTTCGCCTTCTCCGCCCAATTGCGCTCGTACCCGCTCTGCAGATAGGAGTAGGCGTCCTTGATGTAATAGGTCTCGTCGAACACGAGGGAGCCCGGTTCCCCGAGCCGGACGAAGCGCAGCACGCCGCCGATGGCGGCCGTGAGCAGCGGTGCCAGCCAGAACCAGAGCCGCAACGACACCGGGGTGTCCCGCCATGAGGACCTGGCTCCCTGCAGCCGGAGCTTCAGGGCCGGGGCGGTGAAGGCCTCAGCCGGGTCTTTGAGCCAGCGTGCAGCGGGCGGGGTGCCCAGCGGCGGCGCGAGGGCCGGGGCTGAGGAGTCGGTCACATTCGGGCTCACCTTGCCAATGCTACCCAGTGTGGCTGTGCCCGCCGTGCCCGCGCGGGCCGGTGGCGCCACTACGCTTGGGATATGGACAACGAGGACTGGCAAGACGCCCAGAGCGAAGATGCAGTGGCCGCAGACGCCGACACGAATGGCGAGGGCCTTTCGACGGACGCTGTGGACGAGCCGTTTGTGGCTGGCTCGGTCAAGGCGATGTCCGGGACGGGCGGCTGCATCGTGCTCGCGGCGACGCCGATCGGCAACATGGGCGATGCCTCGGCCCGGCTCATTGAGTGGCTTGGCGCGGCGGACATTGTGGCGGCCGAGGACACCCGGCGCCTGCACCGTCTGGTGACAGCCCTGGGCGTCACGGTCACCGGCCGGGTGGTCAGTTACCACGAACACAACGAAGCCGCCCGCACCGCCGACCTGCTGGAGCAGGTCCAATCCGGCAAGACGCTGCTGATGGTCACCGACGCCGGCATGCCCGCCGTCTCCGACCCCGGCTACCGCCTGGTGGAGGCCGCCGTGGCCGCAGGGGTGCGCGTCACAGCCGCCCCCGGCCCGTCCGCGGTGCTGACGGCGCTGGCACTCTCCGGCCTGCCGACGGACCGCTTTTGCTTTGAGGGGTTCCTGCCCCGGAAATCGGGGGAGCGGTCCGGCCGGCTGGCCGAACTGGCCGCCGAGCGCCGCACCATGGTGTTCTTCGAGGCGCCGCACCGCCTTGAAGTCATGCTGCGCGCCCTCGACCATGCCTTCGGCCCGGACCGCCGCGCGGCCGTGGCCCGCGAACTCACCAAGACCTATGAGGAAGTGCTGCGCGGACCGCTGCGTGAGCTCCTCGAATGGGCCGAAGCCACCGAGATCCGCGGCGAAATCGCCGTCGTCGTGGCCGGTGCCCCCGCCGCTGCACCGTCCAAGCCCGAGGACCACGTCGCCGCTGTCAACGAGCTGGTGGGCCAGGGGGTCCGGCTCAAGGAGGCCGTCGCCCTCGTTGCACAGGAAGTGCGCGTCAGCAAGCGCGAGCTCTACAGCGCAGTCCTGGCCGCGCGGTAAAGCCGCTGACGGCGCCAGCGGCGCGCTGTGCATCTGCACAGTGAAAGGCCCGTCCAGTAGTGCGCGCATGCGTAGACACCCTGCCTCGCCCAGAACTACCGTGAAGGGCAGAACAACCCACAGGGCCCGCCCGCATTTGCAGGACGCCCATGCCGCGACGAAGGAGTCATCATGACTGTCACCACCGCCACCGAACTGCAGGAGCGCGAGCGCACCCTGCTGGCCAGCATTCCGACGGGGCTGCTTATCAACGGTGAATGGCGTGCCGCCGCATCCGGCAAGACCTTCGACGTCGAGGACCCGGCCACGGGCGAGGTGCTCCTGTCCATCGCCGACGCCGGCCCCGAGGACGGCAAGGCCGCCCTGGACGCCGCCGTTGCCGCGCAGGATTCCTGGGCTGCCACGGCCCCGCGCGAGCGTGCGGAGATCCTGCGCCGCGCGTTCGACATGGTCATTGCCCGTGCCGACGACTTCGCCCTGCTGATGACCCTGGAAATGGGCAAGCCGCTGGCCGAGGCCCGCGGCGAGGTCACCTACGGCGCCGAGTTCCTGCGCTGGTTCTCCGAGGAGGCCGTGCGCTCCTTCGGCCGCTACTCCTCCTCCCCGGAGGGCACCACCCGCCTGCTGGTGCAGAAGAAGCCGGTGGGCCCGTGCCTGCTGATCACCCCCTGGAACTTCCCGCTGGCCATGGCCACGCGCAAGATCGCCCCCGCGGTGGCCGCCGGCTGCACCATGGTGCTCAAGCCCGCCAACCTGACGCCGCTGACCAGCCAGCTGTTCGCCCAGGTCATGCTGGATGCCGGCCTGCCCGCCGGCGTGCTGAACGTCATCGCCACCTCCACTGCCGGCGAGGTGACGGGGCCGCTGATCCAGGACACGCGCCTGCGCAAGCTCTCCTTCACCGGCTCCACCACTGTGGGCCGCCGCCTGCTGGCCGATGCCTCCACCAACGTGCTGCGCACTTCCATGGAGCTCGGCGGCAACGCCCCGTTCCTGGTCTTCGAGGACGCCGACATGGACGCCGCCGTCGAGGGCGCCATGGCCGCCAAGCTGCGCAACATGGGCGAGGCTTGCACCGCCGCCAACCGCTTCATCGTCCACGAGTCCGTGGCCGACGAGTTTGCCGAGAAGTTCGCCGCGAAGATGGCCGCCATGACCACCGGCCGCGGCACCGAGCCCAGCACCAAGGTCGGTCCGCTGATCGATGCCAAGAGCCGCGCCAAGGTCCACTCCCTGGTTGCCGACGCCCTGGCCGACGGCGCCACAGCCGTCACGGGCGGCGCACCGGTGGACGGTCCCGGTTACTTCTACCAGCCCACCGTCCTGAAGGGCGTGGAGCCCGGTGCCCGGATCCTTTCCGAGGAGATCTTCGGCCCGGTGGCCCCGATCGTGACGTTCAAGAGCGAGGACGAGGCAGTCGCCCTGGCCAACGACACCGAGTACGGACTGGCTTCCTACGTGTTCACCAAGGACCTCAACCGCGGCCTGCGCATGGCCGAGCGGATCGAGGTGGGCATGATGGGCCTGAACGCGGGCGTCATCTCCAACGCCGCCGCTCCGTTTGGCGGCGTGAAGCAGTCCGGCCTGGGCCGCGAAGGCAGCCTGGAGGGCATTTCCGAGTACCAGTACACCCAGTACATCGGCATGCCGTCGCCGCACAATATGTAGCACGAGGCCTCCCGCCACAGGATGCACGCAGCCACACCTTAACCGCGCCCCTTCGCAGGGCGCGGTTTTGGTTTAACGCAGGATACGGCGCTCCCGGGCCCCCGCGGGCGGGGCAGCCGGCGGGGAAAGGGGCGGGGAAGCGGGCGGCGCGGGCAGGGCGCGGGACCGGTTGAACAACGACGGCGGCGCCAGCACGGCGCGCCAGCGCACCGGAGCGCTCGCCCGGCGGGCGCAGGCGGCACGGACGGCGGCCAGCGCCGGTTCGAGCGCCGCGCCCGGTGCCGGACCGCCCGGCGGGCCGTACTGCGCCCGCTCGCAGGCATCGAGCAGCGTGGCCACGGCCGCCGCTGTGGTGGCGGGGGATTCCGCGGCCCGCGGCCCGCCGCCGTGGGTGCCCGCCGCGGGGGCCAGCACCTCGCTGGCCAGCACCTCGCTGGCCAGCAGCCGGGCGGCCAGGGTGCGTGGCGTGTCGGCCGGGTCCAGGCGGAAGCCGTAGTCGACGGCGGTGTCCGCCAATTCCTGCCACGCCGCCACTCCCGGCGGCGCGGACCCGCCGCCGGCCCGGCGCAGGATGGCCAGCCGGCGGCGCCGCCGCGCTGTGCGCAGCAGCCACGGTGCCGCGCACAGCGCCAGGGCGGCCAGCGAGCCGCCCGCTGCCCCGGTGGCCAGCCAGAAGGCCCCGCCGTCCTCCGCCGTGCCGGCGCCGGGGCCGGCCTGGGGGCTGGCCGCCGGAGTGGAAGTTGCTCCCGGTAGCGCAATCCCGGGGTTCAGGGAATCGTCATTGTTCTGTGCGGGGGACCCGGGGGCGGTCTGGTCGCGGGCATAGGTGGGCACCGCCCCGCGCGAGGGCGTGGGCTCGAAGGGCACCCAGCCCAGGCCCTCGAAGTAGAGCTCCGGCCAGGCATGGGCGTCGTGGCCGTCCACCATGTATTGGTTCAATTCCGCGCCGTTGACGGTGACCTGCTTGCCCGTGGGGCGCCCCGGCGCGTAGCCCACGGCGATCCGGGCGGGGATGCCGGCCTCGCGGGCCATGATCGCCATCGCCGCGGAGAAATGGATGCAGTAGCCGCTCTTCACCTGGAGGAACCTGGCCACGACGTCAATGCCGCTGCCGTCATAGCCCTCGCGCAGCGGGGTCTGCTCGCTGTAGGTGAAGGCCGGTCCACGCAGATAGTCCTGGATGGCCATGGCCTTGTCGTACAGGGTGGGGGCCGTGCCGGTGACGGCCAGGGACGTCTCTTTGATGAGGTCGGGCGTACCCGGCGGAATGGCCCGGAACAGCGGGTCCAGGCTGGAGCGCGGCGGGATGTCGACGGCGGAGAGGGCCTCCCGGCTCAGCTGGGGCATGACCGAGACGGTGGTGTAGTCCTGCCCGAGCGAGGTGGTGTCCAGGGCCAAAACCGTCAGGGTTTCCGGATCCCAGGTCCAGCGGCCGGAGAGCCCGTTGACGCGCTGCGGGGCGTACGGCAGTGGCAGCCAGGGGCTGGAAAAATCGGGGGAGCTGATCTGCGTGGTGGTGGTGATGGTGGGCACGCCGGGGGCGCTGGCGTACGGGTCGAAGATGCTGCCGGGGCCCAGCCTGCGGTTGTCGTTGCGCAGCGCAGGGCCCCACGACGCCCCGCTGAAGTCCTCCAGTGTGCTGGAGCGCAGGTAGAGCGGAGTGAAGGCATCGGTGGCGTAGAAGAGCTGGCCGCCCCCGGAGGGGCTGCGCAGGTCGTTCCCCAACGTCACCATCGGGTTCACCCCGCTGACTTGGCCAAACGCCGTCAGCCTGGCCCCCTGCGGGAACGTGCCGGCGGTGAAACCCGGAATGAGGGCCGGCACCACCAGCAGAGCGGCCACGGCGGCGCCACCGAGCCCCAGCGCGCGGCGCACCTGGCTGGCGGGGGCGCTGGCGCCGGCCGGCCGGAACGTCCCGTGCGGGGCGTACCACTGGGCCAGCCCCAGCACCAGCAGGTAGCCGGCGCCGGCGGCGGCGAACGCGGGCAGGCCAATGCTGTCCGGCTTGAACAGGGCCGGCACAAAGACCACGCCCAGCAGTGCCACGCCGCTGATGGCGGGGAAAGCCAGCGACACGGCCAGCAGATCCATCAGCAGGGCCAGCAGCCCCAGCCCGGTGCAGCAGAGCAGGAGCAGCCCGGGCTCCGCCGGCAGGGGAACCGAACCGCCCAGGACCAGATCCGAGGTGTCGCGGAGCAGCGGCGCCAGCACCTCAAACGTCCGCCGGCTGGGCAGCACACCAAGGTGGGCGGTGTCGCGGAAGAACTGGAACACCAAGGACATGGCCAGCACGGCCGCACCGGCCACGGGGACCAGCACGGGCGGCAGCCGCAGGCTCCTGGCCAGGGCCGTGGTCCCGAGGACGGCGGCCACGGTCAGGAAGGACTGCGGGAACCAGCCCCAGCCCAACAACACCCCGTTGATGGACAGTGCGGCGCCCATGATGGCGGCGAGGATGCCGCCGGACAGCGCCCACGGTCCGGCGCCGACCCGGGTGCGGGCCGCTCCGGCGCGGACGCGCCCGCGGGCGCTCACGGGAGCACCCACGGCCGGAGGCCATCAGCACGCCCACCGGCACGGCCATCGGCACGCCCAGCAGCATGGCCACCGACCCCGGAAGAAGCCTCCTGGGCCATGGCCCACACCTCGGCCAGCTCTGCCTGGGGCGAGACCGCCAGGGCATGCCAGCCGGCGCGCCGCAGCACCGCCACCGATTCCCCGGCCCGCGCCGGGTGCTCGCACACCAGGATCGCCACCGCGCCCTCGCCGTGCTCGGCCACCGGGGCCAGTGCTGTTGCCTCGGCCGGGCCGAGCTGGCCCAGCAGGGCCACCACCGGCCCGCGCCGGCGGGTGTGGGAGAGCTTCTGGGCCAAGGGCTCGCCGGCCACGGGCAGCTGCCGGCCGGAGCCGGCCACCGGCGGGTGGACCAGCTCGAGCGCCGCCAGGGACGCGGCGATGGCCGCCAGCCCGGCGGATCCTTCAAAGACCTCCTCGTGCCGGGACGGTGCCGAGCGGGAGTGCAGGAAGCCCGGCTGGGCGTAGGCATCGAGCACCCGCACCGAATAGTTCCGCTCGATCAGGTGCGTGCAGATGGACATGGCGGCCACCACCGCCCATTCAAAGGCCTCGCTGGTGGCCAATTCGGGGTGGACCGCGTCGTGCCCGGCCAGGCCGAAGACCCCGGACAGGCCGCCGGCAAAGGAGCCGGTGCGCTGGTCAAGGACCAGGGTGGCCTCCGGCGTGGTCACGGATTCCTCCTGGCGCACCATCAGCTGCCCATGCCGGGCGGTGGCCGGCCAGTGCACCCGCCGCAACGGGTCCCCGTACCGGTACTCGCGCGTCATCACGTCGTCGTCGCTCGGGTTGGCCCGCTGGCGGGTGGCCGTCATGCCGTCCAGTCCCAGGCCGCCGGTCAGCGAGCTGGTGCCCAGGGCGACGGCGGCCGGGGCCACTGTCAGCAGCGACCCGGCATCGACGTCCTGGCGCAGGATGGTCAGGTTGAAGGGGTCCGAAAACTCGGCGCTCGCGGGGCCGATGCGGAACTGGCCGCGCTGGGCCGAGACCAGATGGTACGCGTAGCGGCTGGGGCCGTCTCCACTGCCGCGGCTGGGATACAGAAAGGTGGGTGCCGGGCCGAAGCGGGCCGGCAGCTTCTCGCGCATTTCAATCCGGCCGCCGCCGTGCCGGCTGCCCTGCACGGACAGGCCCACCGTCGTCGTCGTGCCGGCCTCCACCAGATCGGGGGCAAAGGTGCGCGCGATCCTAAAGCCCGGGCGCAGCAGCCGCAGCCCGGCGGCGGCCAGCAGCGGCAGCAGCAGCAAGAAGATGCCCAGCGTGAGGAGATCGCGCCGGCCCATCACCTGCGCACACAGCAGCGCCAGCAGCCCGGCGGCCAACATGGCCCAGCCCCGGGGGCGGAAGAACCTGTGCGGCAGCCAGCTGGCCACGGGCTACCGCCGGCCGGGAGAGGTGCCGTTGCGGCCGGCCGGACCTGCCGCCACCGGCAGCCCCGCGACCAGCTCGGCCACCACGGAGGCGGCGGTGGCACCGGCGCTGGCGGCCCGCCGGTCCACGATGATCCGGTGCGCCAGCACCGGTTCGGCCAAGGCGCGGATGTCGTCGGGGAGCACGAAGTCCCGCCCCGCCAAGGTGGCATGGGCCTTGGCCGCCCGCAGCAGCTGCAGCAGCGCGCGCGGGCTGGCGCCCAGGCGCAGGTGCTTGCTCTCGCGGCTGGCCCGGCCCAGCGCCACGGTGTATTCCTTGACGGCCGAGGAGACGAAGGTTGATTGGACCAGGGCAATCATCGCTGCCACCTGAGCGGCGGTCGCCACCGGCACCACGGCATCCAGCGGCGAGACGGACTGGTGGGTGGAGAGCATGGCCATTTCCGCCGCCGCATCCGGATAGCCCATGGAGATGCGGGCCATGAACCGGTCGCGCTGGGCCTCCGGCAGCGGGTAGGTGCCCTCCATTTCAATGGGGTTCTGCGTGGCCACCACCATGAAGGGCTCGCGCAGATGGTGCGAGGTGCCATCCACCGTGACCTGGTGCTCCTCCATGCACTCCAGCAGCGCAGACTGCGTCTTGGCCGAGGCCCGGTTGATCTCGTCGCCGATGACGATGTTGGCAAACACGGCGCCGGGGCGGAACTCGAAGCTGGCGGTGGACTGGTTGTAGATGGAGACGCCCGTGACGTCGGAGGGCAGCAGATCCGGGGTGAACTGGATGCGGCTGGTGCTGCAGTCGATGGTCCGGGCCAGGGTCTTGGCCAGCATCGTCTTGCCCACGCCCGGGACATCCTCCACCAGCAGGTGGCCCTGGGCCAGCAGCACCGTCAAGGCAAGTTCCGCGGCCTCGGCCTTGCCGTCGATGACGGTGTTCACGGCGGCCAGGATGCGCGCGCTGATCTGGCCAAAGTGTTCGCGGCCCATGCCGGACATGGTGTTGGTTGCAGCCCTGAGGGCTGTGCTGTCCTGTGGTTCCATCGGTGGCCTTTCGCGCGCGGCGGACGGGTCCGTGGCGGCACGCTCCGCCCCACCCCGGACCAGCGGGTTGTGACCCACGTTACTAGCATTTCCCCGCAGGGGTGCCTGTGGCGGCCGTGGCGGCTCGCTACAGTGGATGGCTATGTGCAGCCACCAGATTCCCCGCCCATACCGCCGCGATGAATCCCCGCATTTCCCGCCGGCCCCCGAGCCGCTGCCCGTGCCGGTGTACGACAACCACACGCACTTTGACCTGCCGGATTCCGACGGCGTGGCGGCGCATGTGGCGCTGAAGGATGCACTGGATGCAGCCGAGGCCGTGGGTGTGGCCGGCGCCGTCCAGGTGGGCTGCGACCTGGCGACCTCGCGCTTCACCGCGGCCGCCGTCGACCTTGATCCGCGCCTGCTCGGCGCCGTGGCGATCCACCCCAACGACGCCCCGGATCTGGCCCGTGCCGGCGCCCTCGAGGCCGCCCTGGCGGAGATCGACGCGCTGGCCGCACATCCGCGCATCCGCGCCATCGGCGAGACCGGGCTGGACTATTTCCGCACCGGCGCCGACGGCGTGGCGGACCAGCACCATTCCTTCCGCCGGCACATCGAAATTGCCGCCCGGCGCTCGCTGGCGCTGCAGATCCACGACCGTGATGCCCACGATGACGTGGTGGCCGTGCTGGGCACCGAACGCCTCCCGGAAAAGGTGGTGTTCCATTGCTTCTCCGGCGATGCGAAACTGGCCCGGATCTGCAACGACAACGGCTGGTACATGTCCTTCGCCGGAACCGTGACCTTCAAAAATGCGCAGAATCTGCGCGAGGCCCTGCTGGTGGCCGATCCGGCACTGGTCCTGGTGGAAACGGATGCGCCATATCTCACACCGCACCCGCACCGTGGCCGCCCCAATGCGAGCTACATGGTGCCCTACACCGTGCGTTCGATGGCGGCGCTGCTGGGCCGTGAGCTGGCGGATCTGGGCGCCCAATTGAACGCGAATACACTCGCCGTCTACGGCTCCTGGGACTAGCGCGGGGCGGTCTGTCAAGACCCTGCCTAGCGGTTTTTGGGGCCGGTTTCCAGTTGACGCGCCGTTACCAACCCTTGTCTTAATGGTCACGATTAGGTTACGCTGAGGAACTATTAGCCGGGGTCGGGGAAGGCCAACGGATAATTTCACTGGCATGCGCGCACCGTTTTTGGCGGCTTGCGCCGGCATTGCCACGTGTGGCGGCGCACGTGCCGGCCCGCGGACCATGGATCATCTCCTGGGATCGCCGCGGCCGAATCGCGCGCAATTCCCCGTGCCCGGATGCTCTAGTAGTTACGGGTTCAAGTGAACAACTTCTTCACAACGGATGGCAGGCCGAGTCTGGCGAAGATCGGCACCCAGGCAGTGGTCCTGGTTGCATTGGTTCTGGGGCTGGTGGCTTTCATTGGCGCCAACAAGTCCGTCACCGTTCTGGTGGATGGACAGGCACACTCGGTGCAAACATTCGGTGGCTCCGTCGGGGAGGTTCTGTCCCGGGCCAGCGTCGACGTCAAGTCCGCTGACGAGGTCAGCCCCGCACTTGGCTCCACAGTGGAGAACGGGACGGTCATCACCGTCAACACGTCCAAGCAGATCAAAGTCAATCTCGACGGGGCCAAGACTGTGGTCCAGACCACCACCGCCAAGGTGGGGGAGCTGGTCAACCAGCTCGGCATCTCGGCCAACGCCTCCATTTCACGGCCCGTGGACATGACGCTGGCCAGCTCCGACGTCATCGACATCACCACCCCCAAGACGGTCAAGATCCTGGCCGACGGCAAGAGCGTTGACTCCACGACGACGGCGGGAACCGTCCAGGAAGTGCTCTCCGCCGCCGGCATCACGGTGGGCGCCAACGACATGCTCTCCCAGCCCGCCGACGCCACGGTGGTGACCAACATGGTCATCAAGGTGTCCCGTGTGGCTGCCGGTGGCACCGATTCCGTGACCACCGCCGTGCCGTTCACCACGGAGAAGACGGTGGACCCGGCCCTGTTCAAGGACCAGGCGAAGACCACCAAAGCCGGTGTGGCCGGCACAGTGGTGACCAGCTACGCCGTCGTCAGCATTGACGGCCGCGAGGTCAGCCGGACCGAGACCGAGAAGAAGGTCACGGCCGAGCCTGTGGCCGAGCAGATCACGGTGGGCGGCAAGGACCGCCCCGTAGCCGCCCCGGCCGGTGGCAACACCGGCGCCACGCCTCCCGCCACGGCGAATGACGCCATGTGGGACCGGATCGCCGCGTGTGAGTCCGGCGGCAACTGGTCCATCAACAGCGGCAACGGCTACTACGGCGGCCTGCAGTTCGACATCGGCTCCTGGATGGCCAACGGTGGCGGAACCTACGCCCCGCGCGCCGACCTTGCCAGCCGCGCCCAGCAGATCGCCGTCGCCAACACCTACTACGCCAAGGCCGGCCTGGGCCCGTGGGGCTGTGCCCACGCCGCCGGTTAGGAATAGTCGCTACGATTGGCTGGTGACTGAACCCCAATCCACCCCCACGCCCCAAGCGCTTCTTGGCGCCACCGAAATCCGCCGGTTGGCCGAGGAGATTGGCGTGCGGCCCACCAAGACCCTGGGCCAGAACTTTGTGATCGACGGCAACACGATCCGCCGGATCGTGGCCGCGGCCAGGGTCGACCCCCAGGAGACGGTGCTGGAGGTCGGCCCCGGGCTGGGCTCGCTGACGCTGGGCCTGCTCGACGCCGCCGCGCACGTGGTGGCGGTGGAGATCGACCCCGTGCTGGCCGCCAAGCTGCCCAGCACCATTGCCGACTTCCGGCCGGAGAAGGCCGCCAACCTGGACGTGGTGCTCGCCGATGCCATGCGCGTCACCGAGCTGCCCCGGGTCCCCACCGCACTGGTGGCCAATCTGCCGTACAACGTGGCCGTGCCCGTGGTGCTGCACCTGCTGGAGCGCTTCCCGTCGCTGCAGCACGGATTGGTGATGGTCCAGGACGAGGTTGCTGACCGGATGGCCGCGGGCCCCGGCTCCAAGACCTACGGCGTCCCCTCGGTCAAGGCGGCCTGGTACTCGCAGATGCGCAAGGCCGGCGTGATCGGCATGAACGTCTTCTGGCCCGCACCGAAGATCTCTTCCGGGCTGGTCGGTTTCACCCGGCACGAGCCGCCGGTGACCCGGGCCAGCCGCGAAGAGGTCTTTGCCGTGATCGACGCCGCCTTTGCCCAGCGCCGCAAGACCCTGCGCGCCGCCCTGGCCGGTTGGGCCGGCAGCCCGGCCGAGGCGGAGCGCTGCCTGCGCGAGGCGGGGGTTGACCCCAGCGCCCGCGGTGAAGTGATCGATGTGGCCGCCTTTGCCCGGATTGCCGAGGCCAAGATCCCCCTGACGGCGTAGCGGCGGCGTAGCTTGGATGCCATGAGCACCTCCGCCGCCGGCGCGCGCACCGTCCGGGTCAAGGCCCCGGGCAAGATCAACGTCTCCTTCCGTGCCGGTCCGCTGCGCCCGGACGGCTACCATTCGGTGGCGAGCCTGTACCTGGCCGTGTCGCTGTACGAGGAAATCACCGCCACCTCCAAACCTGGCACCGCGCCGTCGGACATCACGCTCAGCATCAACTCCAACTCCGTCCCGGGCCTGGCCGCCGGCGTCCCGCTGGACGGCCGGAACCTGGTGGTCAAGGCCGCCACCCTGCTGGCGGAGGTCAGCGAGCGGGCCTGCGGCGTGCACCTGGACATCACCAAGCGCGTCCCCGTGTCCGGTGGCATGGGCGGCGGGTCGGCCGACGCCGCCGCCACCCTGCTGGCCTGCGATGCGCTCTGGAACAGCGGGCTCTCCCGCGAGGAGCTCTCCCACCTGGCCGCCGAACTCGGCGCCGATGTGCCCTTCGGCCTGCTCGGCGGCGCCGCGATCGGGCTCGGGGTGGGGGACCGGCTCAACCCGGCGCTGGCCCCGGCCGCGCTGCATTGGGTGCTGGTCCAGGCTGACTTCGGGCTGTCCACACCGGCGGTCTTCGGTGCCCTGGACCGGCTGCGCGCGGCCTCCGGTGCCGACCCGGCGGTGCCCGAGGCGGTGGACCCCGCCGTGCTGTCCGCGCTGCGCGCCTCCGACGCCCCCGCGCTGGCCAAGGCCCTGGTGAACGACCTCCAACCGGCCTCCATTTCGCTGGCCCCGCAGCTGGCGGACGTCCTGGCCGACGGCGTGCGCCTGGGTGCGTTGGCCGGCGTCGTCTCCGGCTCGGGACCCACCGTGGCCATGCTGGCCGCGGACGAGGACCACGCGCTGGAGCTGGCCGCGCGGCTGGCTGGCGCCGGCTACAACGCGCTGGCGGTGCACGGTCCGGTGCACGGGGCCAAGATCGTCTCGGACATCAGGCATTAAGGCCGTCCCGGGGCGCGGGGTACGATGGAACGCCCCCAATTTTTAGTGAAAGCAGTCCACTGTGGCCCACCTTTTGGGCGGAGAAAACCTCTCCGTCGCCTTTGCAACCCGCACCGTCCTCGATGGGGTGACGCTGGGCCTGGAAGAGGGCGACCGCATTGGCATTGTGGGCCGCAACGGTGACGGCAAGTCCACCCTGATGCGCCTGCTGGCCGGGCGCCAAACCTCCGATTCGGGCCGGGTGACGGTCCGCGGCGGCGTCACGGTGGGCTACCTGGACCAATCCGATGTCCTGGACGCGGACCTGACCGTGGGCGAGGCCATCGTGGGCGACGCCGCCGACCACGAGTGGGCCTCCAACCCCAAGATCCGCGAGGTCATGGGCGGGCTGGTGGGCGAGGTCGATTGGCACGCCAACGTCCACGCGCTCTCCGGCGGGCAGAAGCGCCGTGTGGCGCTGGCCAAGCTGCTGATCGGCGACGACGACGTCATTATGCTCGACGAGCCCACCAACCACCTCGACGTGGAGGGTGTGGCCTGGCTGGCCCGGCACCTGAAGGCCCGTTGGCGCGCCAACGAGGGTGCGTTCGTCGTCGTCACCCACGACCGCTGGTTCCTCGACGAGGTCTGCAGCCGGACGTGGGAGGTCCACGATGCCATGGTGGACATGTTCGACGGCGGATACGCCGCCTACGTGCTGGCCCGGGCCGAGCGCGACCGCTCGGCCTCGGTGATGGAGAGCAAGCGCGTCCAGCTGGTCAAGAAGGAGCTGGCCTGGCTGCGCCGCGGCGCCCCGGCCCGCACGGCCAAGCCGAAGTTCCGCATCGAGGCCGCCAACGACCTCATTGCCGACGTCCCGGAGCCCCGCGACAGCGTCTCGCTGAGCAAGATGGCCACCGCGCGCCTGGGCAAGGACGTGCTGGACCTGGAAAACGTCTCGCTCGCCTACACCGCGGAGGACGGCAGTTCCAAGGAACTCTTCAACAACATCACCCTGCGCCTGGCACCGGGGGAGCGGCTGGGCCTGGTGGGCGTCAACGGCGCCGGCAAGACCACCCTGCTGCGCCTGCTCAACGGCGAAATCGCCCCCACCTCCGGCAAGGTCAAGCGCGGCAAGACCGTCCAGACCGCTGTGCTCAGCCAGGAGGTCACGGAGCTCGACGACGTCCTGGAGCTGCGCGTGCTGGAGGTCATCGAACGCGAGAAGCGCAGCTTTGCCGTGGGCGGGCGCGAGCTCACCGCGGGCCAGCTGGTGGAGCAGCTGGGCTTCACCAAGGAAAAGCAATGGACCCTGGTCAAGGACCTCTCCGGCGGCGAGCGCCGGCGGCTGCAGCTGTTGCGGCTGCTGGTGGGCGAGCCGAACGTGCTGATGCTCGATGAGCCCACCAACGACTTGGACACCGACACGCTGGCCGCCGTCGAGGACGTGCTGGACGGCTGGCCCGGCACGCTGGTGGTGGTCAGCCACGACCGTTACCTGCTCGAACGCGCCACCGACCACCAGATGGCGCTCTTGGGCGATGGCAAGATCCGCGGCCTGCCCCTGGGTGTGGACCAGTACCTGGAACTGCGCGAGGCCACCCTTTCCGGGCAGTCCTCGACGCCGTCGGGGTCTCCGGCGGGAGCGTCCTCCGGTGCGGCCGGCACCGCATCCGGTCCCACCGAGGCGCAGAAGCGCGATGCCCGCAAAGATCTGAACCGGATTGAGCGCCAGCTCGGCAAGCTCGCCCAGCAGGAAACCAAGCTGCATGCGCAGATGGAGTCCAAGGTGGGCGACTACGAGGCGCTGGGCGAGCTCAACCGCAAGCTCGCGGACGTCGCGGGGGAGAAGGAAGAGCTCGAGATGGAGTGGCTCGAGGCCTCCGAAATCCTCGAGTAGCGGCCCTGCCCGTACCGTCCTGCGCAGCGTTGGCCGCTGGCGCTGCGCAGGAGCAGCTCCTGCGCATGGTTGCGCGTTAACCCTGCGCAGAACGGTACGTTTCCAGTGCCGCGCGCACCCACCCCAGCATCACCTCGGGATGGAACAGCACCATGGCGCCCGTGATCCGCAGGGTGGGGATGCCGCGGATGACCAGCACATTGCCGCGCCGGAGGTCCTCCTCAAATGCTTTCGCGTTGTTGTGGTAGGCCTCCCCGTCCAGTTCGATCCCCAAAATGCCTTCGACCATCAGGTCCAAATGCCCCATGCCGCGCACCGCTACCTGGCTGTGGACGCTGTAGCCGGCACGGCGCAAGTGGTAGCGGGCCACTGTCTCGATGATGGACATTGACTGTGGATCCAGCATGTCCAGAATGCGCCGGCCCGCGGCACCGCCGAGGCCGGTAAACGCCGCCCGCAGGGTGGAAATGCTGGTTTCCTTCAGGACGACGGCGGATTCCACCACCGCCAGCGCTTCGACTTCCGTACCGCAGCGGATGCACTGCCGCAGCACGTCCAGAAGTCCCAGCGGCCCTTTGTGGCGGTGCACCACGCAGCCGGGCACCGAGCGGCCATGTGCAACGGCAATGTGGGGTGTCTCGGGGTCCCTGATGCACCAGAGGCCACGGGCTGCCGCCACGCTGAAACAGGCTTTGACTCCTTGGTGTGTGGCCAAATGGATGGCCATCGGGTCGGCACCGGGCAGTGCATAATAAACCCCATGGCCGGCCAAGACCACGCGGCCCTCGGCCACAGCCGCAGCCAGACGGCGGCGGGATACGCCCGCTGCCAACAGATCCATGCGGCGTGCGGCAGCGCCAAGTGACTGCAGAACGCTTAGTGTCGGGTCAAACGTGGTGCTCCCAAAGGTTGCCATGCACCACATCGTGCTGCCACAGCGGCGGCGGTCGGGGCCTTGCCGCCGCGGTTGGGGGCCGCAACCCCCGCCAGCTGCCCTGTGCAGGGCAGCTGGCGGACCCTCCTGCGCGGCGTTGGCGGCCAACTGTGCGCAGGAGCAGCTCCTGCGCACAGTTGGAGCTCAGCGCTGCGCAGGACGGCCCGGAGCGGGCCACGCAACCGGGCCAATCGGGCCAAATCGCGGCCAAGTCGCGGCCAAATCGTGGCCAAGTCGCGCGAGGGCGGGGCCGCGTGGCACACTTGGTACTCGTGCGAACGTCCTTGGGCGTGGCACGGTCCGCCCTGGTGTAATGGCAGCACCCCAGCCTTTGGAGCTGTGGAGTATAGGTTCGAGTCCTATGGGCGGAACACGGGTGGGGGCCGAGTGCAGGTAACATTGGCATAGCCCTTGCTCAGTTAAATCACGGACCTTGTCCGGGTAGGAGTGCCACTTAGTGAGCCCCCAAGACGCCAGTTCCGCCACCTCCGCATCCGCCCAGCCAGCCGCCGTCGTGGTGCTGGCCGCCGGAGCCGGAACCCGGATGAAGTCCCGGACCCCCAAAATCCTGCATGAACTCGGCGGCATCTCCATGGTCGGCCACGCGCTGGCAGCGGCCCGCGGGCTCGCCCCGGAGCGGTTGGCCGTGGTGGTCCGCCATGAGCGCGACCTCGTCGCCGCCCACCTTGCCGCGCTGGACGCCTCCGCACTGATCGTTGACCAGGACGAGGTTCCCGGCACCGGGCGCGCGGTCCAGGCCGCGCTGGACGCCCTGGACGCCGAGGCCCCCGTGGCCGGCACGGTGGTGGTCACCTACGGCGATGTGCCGCTGCTGACCACGGAACTGCTCGAAGAGCTGGTGGCCACGCACGAGGGGGACGCCAACGCCGTGACGGTGCTCACCGCCGTGCTGGCGGACGCCGCCGGGTATGGCCGCATCCTGCGCGAAGCCGACGGCACCGTGGCCGGCATCCGCGAGCACAAGGACGCCACCGACGCCGAGCGTGAAATCCGCGAAATCAACTCCGGCATCTACGCCTTCGACGCCGCCGTGCTGCGCACCGCGCTGGGCCAGGTCACCGTCAACAACGCCCAGGGCGAGATGTACCTGACGGACGTCCTCTCCATCGCCCGGGCCGCCGGGGGCCGCGTGGCCGCCGTCGTGACCGAGGACCGCTGGCAGGTGGAGGGCGCCAACGACCGCGTCCAGCTGGCTGCCCTGGGCGCCGAGCACAACCGCCGCACCGTGGAGGGGTGGATGCGCGCCGGCGTGACGGTCGTGGATCCCGCCACCACCTGGATCGACTCCACAGTGGTCCTGGCGGAGGATGTCACCATCCTGCCCGGCACCCAGCTGCACGGCGCCACCACCGTGGCGCGCGACGCCGTCGTCGGGCCGGACAGCTCGCTCACCGACGTGGCGATCGGTGAGGGCGCCCACGTCACGCGCACGCACGGCTCCGGCGCGATCATCGGCGAGGGGGCCAGCGTGGGACCGTTCACCTACCTGCGGGCCGGCACCGTGCTGGGTGCGGACGGGAAGATCGGCGCCTTCTACGAGACCAAGAACGTCACCATCGGCCGCGGCTCCAAGCTCTCGCACCTCGGCTACGCGGGGGACGCGGAGATCGGCGAGGACACCAACATCGGTTGCGGCAACATCACCGCCAACTACGACGGCGTGAACAAGCACCGGACCAAGATCGGCTCGGGCGTGCGGACGGGGTCGAACACCGTCTTCGTGGCACCCGTCGAGATCGGCGACGGCGCCTACTCCGGCGCCGGGGCCGTCATCCGCAAGGACGTTCCAGCCGGCGCCCTGACGCTCAACGTCGCCGCCCAGCGCAACGTCCCCGGCTGGGTCGAGGCCAACCGGCCCGGATCCATCTCGGCCGAGCTGGCCCAGGCTTCGGCCACCGCGGACATCTCCGGCGCCTGACGCCCACCTCCGCAATCCCCTCCTTACCAGCCCGCAGCACAGCACACAGCGAGAAAGTGATCCCATGAGCGAACTCAGCCATAACGTCGACAAGAAATTGGTGTTGGCGTCCGGCCGCGCGCACCCCGAACTGGCGGAGGAGGTGGCCAGGGAGCTCGAAACCGAGCTGCTGCCGATGTCCGCCTACGATTTCGCCAATGGTGAGATCTACGTTCGTTCCCCTGAAAGCGTCCGCGGCAAGGACGTCTTCATCATCCAGTCGCACCCGGCGCCGCTGAACAACTGGCTCATGGAACAGCTGATCATGTGCGACTCCTTCAAGCGTGCCTCGGCCCGCCGGATCACTGTGGTCTCCCCGTTTTACCCGTATGCCCGCCAAGACAAGAAGGGCCGCGGCCGCGAGCCCATCTCGGCGCGCCTGGTGGCGGACCTCTACAAGACCTCCGGCGCGGACCGCATCATGAGCGTTGACCTGCACACCGCGCAGATCCAGGGCTTCTTCGACGGCCCCGTGGACCACCTGTTCGCCATCCCGCTGCTGGCCGACTACATCCGCACCCGCGTCGAGGCCGACAACATCACGGTGGTCTCCCCGGACACCGGCCGCGTCCGCGTGGCCGAGCAGTGGGCCGAGCGCCTGGGCGGCGCCCCGTTGGCCTTCGTGCACAAGTCCCGCGACCTCACCGTGCCCAACCAGGCCGTCTCCAAGACGGTGGTGGGCCAGATCGAGGGCCGCACCTGCGTGCTGATCGATGACATGATCGACACCGGTGGAACCATCGCCGGCGCCGTGCGCGTGCTCAAGGACGCCGGGGCCAAGGATGTCATCATCGCCGCCACGCACGCCGTGTTCTCCGACCCGGCCGCCCAGCGCCTGGCCGAGTGCGGCGCCCGCGAAGTGGTGGTCACCAACACGCTGCCGATCCCGGCCGCCAAGCGCTTCAGCACCCTGACGGTGCTCTCGATCGCCCCGCTGATCGCCCGGGCCATCAAGGAGGTCTTCGAGGACGGCTCCGTGACGAGCCTCTTCGACGGCCAGGCCTGACGCCAGGCAATTGCTGAACCAGCCCCCGCGGTCCCTGTGGACGGCGGGGGCTGGTATCGTTAAAAGCGAAACCTTGGCGAGGGAGTGCCGCACCACGCGGCGTTCCGTCATCGACTGGGTCTGCAACTCCTTCACGGCAACGTGGCGGTTCGTGGCCAGGCCTCAAGTCCAAAGCCGAATCCCACCCCCTGAAGGAGTTTTTCCATGACTGACATCAAGCTTGCCGCTGAACTGCGCACCGAATTCGGCAAGGGCGCTGCCCGCCGCGCCCGCCGCGCCAACCAGATCCCCGCCGTCATCTACGGCCACGGCGAAGAGCCCATCCACATCGTTCTGCCGGAGCGCGAGACCACCCGCGCCGTGCGTGCCTCCAACGCCCTGCTGACCCTGAACGTTGCCGGCGAAGAGCACCTCGCCCTGGTCAAGGACATCCAGCGCGACCCGCTGCTGCAGATCATCGAGCACATCGACCTGCTGACCGTCGTCAAGGGCGAAAAGGTCACCGTTGAGATCCCCGTCGTCCTCGTGGGCGAAGCCGCTTCCGGCACCGTTGTGAGCCAGGAAGCCAACCACATCTCCCTCGAGGCCGAGGCCACCCACGTGCCGGTTCACGTTGAGGTTTCCATCGAGGGCCGCAAGGCCGGCGAGCGCATCCACGCTTCCGACCTGGTGCTGCCGACCGGCTCCACCCTGCTGGCCGACGCCGAGACCCTGATCGTGAACTTCAACGAGGCCGCTGCTGTCGCCGAAGAAGCTGCTGCAGAGTAGTCTCCACCTTGATGGGCAACACCTGGCTTGTAGTCGGGCTCGGGAATCCCGGGCCCGGCTACAGCCGCAACAGACACAATATTGGCTACATGGTGGTCGAGGAGCTGGCATCGCGCGTGGGCTCCTCCTTCAAGACCCACAAGGCCCGCGCCCTGGTGGCCGAGGGCCGGTTGGGCATTGGCGGCCCCAAACTCATTCTGGCGAAGTCGCTGACCTTCATGAACCTTACGGGTGGCCCGACGGCGGCGCTGGCCAAGTTCTTCGACGTCGACGCGGACCATGTCATAGCCGTCCATGACGAGATCGACATCCCGTTCGACACCATCAAACTCAAGCTTGGCGGCGGCGAGGGCGGCCACAACGGCCTGCGCGACATGTCCAAGACACTGGGCACCAAGGACTACTACCGCGTCCGCGCCGGCGTCGGGCGGCCTCCGGGGCGCCAGGATGCTGCCGACCACGTGTTGAAGGATTTTTCCGCTCCGGAGGCCAAGGAACTGCCCTTCCTCATCGGCGATGCCGCGGACGCCACCGAGCTGCTGATCACCGATGGACTGGTGGCAGCGCAGCAGAAATTCCACGGACAGGTGCGCTAGCCGTCGCCGAGTGACACGGCGCAGCTCCCTACTGGCGGGGCCATGATGGCGGTATGGTGAAATGTACGCACATTCCAGCCGCTTGACCGTGTCCGGGGGTAATTAGTGAGCGGGTCCCTCGACGGAGCAGAACGCATACCGGCAGACGCCATCGACGTGCGGGGCGAGCCCCACCCGATGGGTGCGGCTGCCAGGGCGCGATGGTCGTCGGTGGTCCGCCAGGACGCGGTGGACGCCGTGGCGGCGCAGCTGGGCTCCGGGGTCGTCGAGGGCGTCGTCATCAGCGGCGGCGCCGGCACCGGAAAGACCACGCTCGCCCGCGCCGTCGAACGGCGGTTGGTCCGTAAGAACCGAACCCTGCACCTCTACGGAAAAGTGGCCAGCGCGGCCGTTCCGTTCGGCCAGCTAGACTTCCTGCTGGCCCGGTTGGCGCCCGAGGCGATGGCCTCGCCCGGGGCAATTGTCAGTGCCATCAGCGAGCTGATCCGCACCGACGCCGCCGGCAAGCCCACGCTGGTCGTGGTCGACGACCTCCCCGCCATGGACGACATGAGCACCGCCGTCCTGATGCACCTGATGCTGGGCGGCCATGCCAAGGTGCTGGTGCTGGTGCGCCAGCTGGGTGATCTGCCCGAGGATCTGGCCTGGCGGTTGAAGGACCACATGATGGCCCATGTGCACCTGCCGGACTTCTCCCGCCCCGAGGTGCTGGAGCTGCTCACCGGGACGCTGGGCCACACCGTCTCGGCCACGGCTGTGAGCGGCCTCCATGCCGCCAGCCACGGCAATCCGCTGGTGCTCCAGGCCATGGTGACCGAGCAGCTGCGCTCGGACAACCTGCACCTGAACGAGAACGTCTGGGCCCTGCGCGGCCCTGTCACAGTGGCCTCGGCCGATGCCCTCGCCGAGCTCGTCCAGGCCCGGCTGGCGCGCGAACCCGCCGGTGTGCGCGAGGCCCTGGAGGAGATGGCCATCCTGCGCCGGAGCCCGCTGGCGGTGCTGGCGGACCTGTGGGGTCCGGAGATGATGGCCTGGCTTGAGGAATCCGGGTATCTGGCCATTGAACGCAACGACAGGCGCTGGGTGTCGCTGGCGGACGACTACCTCGGCACAGTGCTTTTGGGCTGGATGGACGAGACCCGGCGGCGGGCGTTGCATCGGCGCATTTCCGCCATGGTGGGGCCCGACCCGGGCAGTCTGGCCATGGAGGATCTGCTGACGTTTGCGCTGTGGACCATCGACGGCGGCGGCCCGCTTGACCCGGCCGTGGCGCTGGAGGCCGCCCGGTTGGCCCTTGGCCTGTTCGACCCGTCCTTGGCGCTGCGCTGCGCCGGGACCATCACGCCCGCGGATCCGCAGTGGGTGGCGGCGTGCCAGCAGCGCAGCTGGGCGCACCTGGTGCTCGCCGATCCACGGGCCGCCCTGGCCGCCCTCCGCGAGGCGAGCGCCGAGCAGCTGGCTGCGGTCAGCGCCGTCGACTACGGCGCCTACATGGTCCAACTGTGCAGGGTGTTGCTGTACCTGCCGGAGGGAACCGGCCTGATCGAGCAGGCCCTGGCCGGGGCGGAGGAGGCCATGGCGGCACGCGCCGGCGACGGCGGTGATCTGCGCGACGGCGCGGACCAGCTCAAGCTGGCCGGTTATGCCCTCAAGGTCCACCAGGGCGAGTTCGCCGAGGTCGTCGATGGCCTGGAAAAGGCCTACCTGTCCGGCACCGACCATGGTTTCCGGCTCAATTGCGGCGCCCTGCTCTCGGTGGCCTGGGCCATGACGGGCCGCGAACTGGACGCCGTCACGCTGTCCCTGGACGTGGCGGCCGAGGCCGACGCGGCGGGCATCGCGCTGAGCATGCGCGCCGAGTGCCGCGAGGGCCTCTACCTGGGGCGGCTGTTCTCGGGGGATTGGCGCGCCTGCACGTCCGCCCTGCGCCAGGTGCTGGACGAGGTCCCGGGCGCCATGCGGTATGGCGGTGGTGCCGCCGAACTGGCCCTGGGCGTGGGCTACCTCTACGCCGGCCACGGCAAGCTGGCGCTGGGCCTGCTGCACGGGGCCAAGGCACAGCTCGATGTCCGCGACAACCTGCCGGACTCCGCGTTCGCCGACTCCGCCCTCGCCTTCGCCTATGCCCAGCTCGGCGACGCCGCCGCGGCCCGGCGCCATCTGGACCTGGCCGCCGAGTGCAGCCCGCCGCGGGAATGGGTGGTGAGGTCGATGGCCGAGTTCTGCAACCTGATGGCCCGGCGCTGGCTCCAGGAGCCCGGGGCCAAGCAGAAACTCATCGAATCCGCCCGGGTAGACCTCGCCAAGGGCAGGATCACGGCGGCCTCGACGTCCCTGTTTGGCGCCACCGTCCACGGCACGGACGAGGAATTTGCCCTGCTTGAGGAGATCAGCGCCCGGCGGCAGGGCGGCATGGCCCGCATCAATGTCCTGATGGCCTCCGGCAGCCGGACCAAGAACGCCGCGACCCTGCTGGAAGCGGCCGATGCCGCCCGCGCCCTGGGGCTGGATGCGGTGGAGTCGCGGGCCCTGGTGCTGGCGACGGACATTGACAGAGGGGTGCATCCAGGTGCCGGCTGGCGCGAGGCCCAGGCCCGGCTGGAGGAGCTGGCCGCCACCTTGCCGCTGCTGCCGCTCGCGCCGCACACGCACGGGCCGGAGCTGACCGGCCGTGAACGCCAGATTGCCAAGATGGCCGGCGAGGGTCTGAGCAACCGCGACATCGCGGCCGCCCTGGATGTCTCCGTGCGCACCATTGAGGGGCACCTCTACCAAATATTCACGAAACTGGGGATTTCATCCAGGAGCGACATCGATGGACCCCAGCGATTCTGAATCCGGCAGCGCCCGGGCCATGCCCGGGTTGGCTGCGCCGCGCGAGCCGTGGATCGACCACAATGCCGTGGTGGCCACCATCGAGGGCATGCTCGAGGGGGCCGAATGCCGGGCGGTCTTTGTCCTGGCGGACTATGGGCTGGGCGCTTCGTCCCTGCTGGCCCGGCTGGGCGAGCGGGCCCCAACCGGAACCACTGTGCTTGCCGTCCATGCCACACCTGCCCTGGCCGCCGTGCCCTATGGCGCACTGGCCCCCTATTTGGCGGACGTCCGGGGCGGCAACCTGACCCGGGTGCTGGTGCTCCGTGCCCTCTGGGAGCGGCTGGGCCCGGCGGCGGCCGCGCACCGCCCGGCCCTGGTCCTCGTTGACGACGCCCAGGTGCTCGATGACGCCTCGGCCGAGATCATCACCGAACTGGTCCGCGCCGAGTGGGCCAAGGTGGTGGCCACCAGCAAACCCCGGCCGGGACTGCCGGACCCGCTGGTCCGGCTGTGGGATGAGGGATGGGCCGAGCGTTTTGACCTGCAGCCGCTCGGGCCGGCCCAGGTGCATGAATTGTGCACGCTGGTGCTGGGCGGGACGGTGATGGCCAGCACCAGCAGGAGTTTGTGGGCGGCCTCCGGCGGGAATCCGCTGATGGTCAAGACACTGCTCGCGGAGTTCCGCCGCAGCGGTGCCTTGCTCCAGCGCAACGGCGTCTGGCTGCTGACCTCCGCGGGGTACGGCGGGACGCCGCTGGAGGCGGCCGATGTGGTTGCCATGCAATTGCGCCGGCTCAGCGCCCCGGCCCGCGAGGTGCTGAACCTGATTGCGCTCGCCGAACCGGTCGAACAGGCCCAGGTGGTGTCCCTGTTGGGCGAGGAGCCACTGGCCGAACTTCTGGACGAACGGCTGGTGCAGCGCGGCGGCCGCACGGGGACCGCCCTGGGCCTGGTCAACCCGCTGTATGGCGCGGTCCTGCGCCGCACCGTACCCGCCTCCCGCTCCATGGACCTGCACCGGCGGTTTCTGGCCACCATGGTGGTGCACCCCGACGAACCTGCGGCGCTGCTGCGCTTTGTGGCGTGGTCGCTGGAGTGCGGCACCGACGTTGAGGACGCCCTGCTGGTGCGCGCAGCGGAGCTGGCGTGCAAAATCTTCCGCAACGAAACGGCCCTGCGCATCGCCGCCGCCGTGCGGGATCCGGCGTTGAACGGCCGGCGGGCTGCGATCATGGCACGGGCACACTTCAACATGGGCCACTACGCCCAGGCTGCCGAATTGCTGGAACCTGCCGCGGGGCACGTGCCGGACCTTGACTCGATGATGTTCCATTCCCTGCTGCGGGCCGCCGTCCGCACCGCGCTGGGGCATCCGGTGGCGGACATCAGCGCCGATGCCGCAGCGCTGCGGGCCTGGGGACAGCACGAATCCCAGCGCGCCCGGGATGCCGGCGATGAGGCCGCGGCGGCGCAGGCGTTGGCGGCCACGGCCACCCGCAGCTCCGTCCTTGACCTGCTGGCCGCTTCGATGACGGGGGACTACGCCACGATGGGCCCGCTGGCGGAGAAACTGCTGGCTGCGGCTCCGGCCGAACCGGGGCAGGGCCAGTTGTTGACCCGCGCACTGGTCCTGGCGCTCGACGCCGAACGGCAGTGCGCGATGGGCCGGCCGTTGGCCGGGGTGGCACGCGCGATGGAGGCCTTCGCGATTGTCCAGCCGGAGGGGCAAAGCGTCTTCTTCCTGCCCGAGTTCATTTTGGTCCGCCATCTTGCCTGCTGCCTCAGCGCCGGGGAATGGGCCGCGGCCCAGACCTTGATGGACGAGTACTTCCTGTCCTCGGGCGCGGCGATGGTGTCCTTCAGCGGCTCCATCCACGTCGGCATCGGGTACATGGCCGTGCGGCAGGGCAACCTGGCCCGGGCGCAACCGATCCTCATGGCAGGGTTGGAAGCGCTGCGCGAAAGCGATCCGGAACAGATGATGTCCCTATGTGCGGCCCTGGCCTTCTATGCCGCGGCCGCCCTGGGACAGCGCGAGACGGCCGAATCGCTGATGGCCGAATACCTGGACTGGACCAAGGCCGGGATGTATCTGGTGACCTCCAATGCCCGGGACTACTTCAATGCGGGGCTGGAACTGCTGCGTGGGGACGGCAGCGGGATTGCCGCATTGCTGGCCAGCGCCGATGCCGCGGCGGTCCAGCATGCCGCCTTCCTGGAATTGCATGCGTTGGAACTGGCCGTGGGCCTGGGCGAGAGGAGCCGGCTGGAGCGGTTCACCGAGCTGGCCGGCCGCACCGAGGGCGGCTGGGCCGCGGCCCTGGCAAAATACGGCTGGGCCCTGCAGGCGGGGGATGTGCCGCACTATCTGCGCGCCGGCGACGCCCTGCGCGAGGCCGGCATCTACGGTGCCGCGGTGCCCTGCTACGAGGGGGCGCTGGCCCTGATGGGCCGCAACCACGACCGCGAAATGGTGCCTCGTGTGCGCGAGCTGCTGGCGCAGTGCCGTGAAGCCACCGGGGCCGACTGGGACGGGGCCGAGGATGCGGCGCCGCGCCCCGCATCCGCGCTGCTCACGCGGCGCGAACGCGAGGTGGTGGACCTGGTGCTGGCGGGGTTGGGTGACAAGGAAATCGCCGGGGCACTGCATCTTTCGGTCCGCACGGTCGAGGGACACTTGTACCGCTGCTACACCAAATTGGGTATTACGGCACGCGGCCAGCTGGCCGCTGCCGTCGAATCCCGGGGGCAGCAGGTCTGATCTGGGCGTGGACTGACGCATTTCCACGTAGTGCTGTCCGCAAAAACGAGTAGTAGGTACTCGTGTCAGGGGAAAACACTCTCGCTACCGTGGACTCACAGTCAGAAGCATGAATGCAAAGGTCTCAGCCATGTTGCAACCAGTCTGGAGTTCGGCACCGGGGATCGATTCGCGGCAGCGTGGGTGGCTGCCGTGAAGTCCGTCGAGGTGCATTGGCCCTTCACCGGCCATGCCACGGCAGTGGGGCAGATTGCCCAGTCACTCCGGGGGGTCGACGCGCCCCCGGGTCCAGGGTCCGCGGGTGTCCTCCTGAGCGGCCCCTCAGGTGTGGGCAAGACGTATTTGGCCAACCAGGCGCTCAAGGAACTGCGGGCGGAGCTGCTGGTGATGGGGCTGCGGGTCAGCCCGGCACTGGCGACCCAGCCCTACGGCGCCCTGACGGTGCTGTTGAGCGAGCTGGATCCGGAAACCATCAACCACCCGGTCCATGTGCTGGCAGGGCTGATGGCATTGCTCCAGGAGCGGGCCGCGGGCCGCGGCATCTGCCTCTACGTGGACAATGCCAGTGAACTGGACGAATTGTCCGCCGTCGTCATGGCCCAGCTCGCCCGGTCCGGAACCGTCCGTTTGCTGCTCACCTGCGCCGATGCCGTCCATCTGCCGCGCGAACTTGCGGATCTGGCCAAGGACGGACTGGTCCGTGAGTTCACCGTGGCGCCGCTGGGCTTCGCGGAGGCCCTGGCGTGGATGCAGGCCGGGCTGGGGGCCACGGTGTCCCGGCAGGTGGCCCGCGTGCTCTGGACTTCCAGCGGGGGCAATCCCTTGTTCCTGCGCACCCTGGCCGGCACCCTGCACGAGGCAGGGGCCATGCTGCTGCGCGACGGCGTCTGGGTGCTCGCGGAGGAAAAGCTGCAGCACGGATCCCCGGCGATGGAACTCTTCGCCACCACGCTGGCACGGCTGGACCCGCCCGGGCGGCGCGTGGTGGAGATTGTGGCCCTCGCGGAGGCGCTGCCGCTGGGCGCGCTGCTGGCGGTGGCCGGGGCGCAGGAGGTGGATGGGCTGGAGGAGGCAGGCCTGCTGCGCATCGATGCCGCGAAGTCGGTCCATCTGGACAACCAGCTGTTCGCCGCCACCGTCCGTGCCCATGTGCCCGAGGGCCGCAGCAACGAGCTCCGGCTCCAGGTTCTGGCCGCTGCGGACGGCACCGCTGCCCGGGGTGTGCCCGGCGTGCACGAGGTGGAGCTGGCCTGTGCACGCTGGACGCTGGATTGCGGCGCACCGCTGGGCCGGGACACGGCCCTGGCGGCGGCCCGGCTGGCCAACAACAACCTCGATGCCCGGCTGGCCCTGCGCCTGGTGGAGACCATCGGAGCCGGCGCCGACACGGCGGTGGCCACGGAACGGATCCGGGCCCTGATGACGCTCGGACGGCCCACGGAGGCACTGTCCGTGCTGCGCTCCTACCAGGCCCTCCAACATCCGGAGCCCGGCCTGGCCGACTGGGCGGGGCTGATGCTGGCCGAGACGTCCGTGCTGCTGACCCGGCCCGATGGCTGGCCGGCGGCCGCAGCCATCCTGGCGAAGGTTCGTGGCGAACTCTACCCCTCGGCGGGGGATCCCACGGTGGTGCCGGAGGGGGCCGACGCCGGACTCCTGCGCGAGGCGCTGGTGCTCGCCGAAGCCGGTGCGGCGGCCTGGACGGGGGCGGGGACGCCGGAGCTGGTGCAGTCATTGGAAGCGTTCTACGCGGATTCGGCCGCCCACGCCCCGTGCTTCCGCCTGCTGGCCGGCAGCCATCTGTGCCAGTTGCTGGCGGTCCAGGGTGCCGCCGTCGCCGCCGGCACCCTGGCGGACACCCTGCTGGCCCGGTACAACCCACCGCTGGTGCCCGTGGAGGTCATGCTGGCCGCCCATGGGCGCATCTACTACAGCTATCTGCTGGCCGGCCGCTGGGACGAGGCCGCGGCGCTGATGCGCCGGGATGAGGAATCCCTGGACACGGCATCGCTCTTTGACCTATACAACTCCACCGAGCTGCCACAGGCCGTGCTGGTGGCGCTGCGCGGCTGGGGTCCGGAGTGCCTGGCCCTGCTGGAACCGGCCATCAGCCAGTTGAAGGTGCACGATGCCGGCGGCGCCCTGGGCCTGGCCCATGCGGCCTATGCCTACGCCTGCGCCACCAGCGGACGGCCGGCCGAGGCCATGGAGCATCTGGCGGCCAAGGAGCGGTACACCGGCACCGGCGAGTGGGTGGTGGAACGGCTGGGCGCCTATTTCTGCCTGATGGCCCGGGGCAAGGCCCTCGGCGCGGACGGCCCCGCACGCGAGCTGCGGGAACTGGCCGCCGAGGACGCCGCCGCGGGCCGCGGCAGCGCCGCAGTGGTGTCGCTGAGCCTGGCCATCCGGCTGGGGAGCACGGATGCCGCGGGGGAGCTGCTGGAGCTGCTGGAGCGGGCCGGCGGGTACGACGGCGGCTATGCCCAGGTCTGCGCCGCATACGCCCGCGGGCTGCTGGAGCAGGACCCGGCGCAGCTGGCCCAGGCCGCGGCCCAGGCGGTGCAACTGGGCAACGACGGCTTCGCCATTGACGCGGCGGAGGCGGCCCTGGCGCTGGCCCCCGGAGTCTTGGAGAAGAACAGGATCCGCCGGCTGCGGGCCCTGCTGGAGGGCGCCCGGCGCCGTGCCGGGGGCACCCATCCCGGCGCAGCGGCGGCCCTCCCGTTGACCCGTCGCGAAATCCAGATCGGCACGCTTGCCGCCGTCGGGTCCGCCAACAAGGACATTGCCCGGACCCTGCACATCTCCGTGCGGACCGTCGAGGGCCACCTGTACCAAATCTTTTCGAAGTTGCGGATCGCCGAGCGTTCGGAACTGTCCTTTGCGCTCGGAGTAGCGGGGGAGGACCAATGACAACGGAAACCACTGTGGCCGGGGCGCTGCTGGGACGCGAGGGGGTGGCCGCGGCGGTGCTGGACACGCTGCTGGACACCGACGGCCACGGCGCCCTGGTGCTGGGCGAGGCGGGGATGGGCAAGACGGCCCTGGTCCGGCATGTGCTGGCCCAGGCCGGCGGGCGCATCCGCCCGTTCTACACCTTCGCCTCCCCGGCGCTGGCCTCCGTCCCCTACGGCGCGCTGGCCCCGCTGCTGACGGGCCTGACCCCCGGCCTGACGGGCACCCCGACGGCGGTGGTGCGTGCCCTGATGGCGACCCTGCGCGGCGGTGAGCGCGACGGCGCCCCGGCCGTGGTGGTGGTGGACGACGCCCAGTACCTGGACGACGCCAGCGCCGCGGCCATAGCCGCCCTGGCCGCTGCCGGGGCGGCGAAGCTGGTCTTCCTGTGCCGGACCTTTCCGCCGCCGCCGGCCGAGCTGGTGCAGATGTCGGCGGACGGCCTGCTGGAGCGCTTTGAGCTTGAGCCGCTGGATGCGGCCCAGTCGGAGCAGCTGTGCCGAAGCATCCTGGGCTCTCCCGTGATGCCCAGCGCCGCGGCCCTGCTGGGCCGGACCGCCGGCGGAAACCCGATGTATCTGCGCGAACTTCTGGACCATGCCCGCGGCACGGGTGCGCTCCTGCAGCGCAACGAACTCTGGCTGTTGGTGGCCGAGCCTGCCGGGTTCACCCTGCGCCTGCGGGACCTGGTCCGCAACCAGGTCTTGTTGCTGAGCGTGGCCCAGCGTGATGCGCTGGAGGCCATTGCCCTGGCCGAATCGATCGAGCTGGCCGTGTTGCAGCGCTGTGTGGAGAGCTCCGCGGTGGACCATCTGGAGGAGGCACAGTTCATCCAGGTGGCCGCCGATGCCGGACGCACCGTCCGCCTGGTCCAGCCGCTGGTGGGGGAGGTCATCCGCTCGCTGGTGCCCACGGCACGCAGCATGGCCATCCGGCGCCGGATCATCTCGATGATGGATGCGCGCCCCGCCACCACCGGCGGGCTGCTGCGCTACGTGGATTGGGCACTGGAGTGGGGCGTGCAGATCCCCGATGAGGACATCCTGGCCGCGGCGGTGGTCGGCAACCGGCTGTTCCTGCCGGACTTTGTCGACGCCGCGGCCAGTGCTGTCAGCGATCCGGCGCTGGCCGGGGCCGCGAAAGTCGAGCTGGCCCGGGCGCATATGTGCCGCGGCGACGATCGTTCGGCCGCGGCGGCCCTGGCCTCGGTGGTGGAGACGGACGGCCGTCCCGCCACGGTCCGGGCCGCGGCCCTGCTGCGCGGCACCATCGCCCTGCGCTTGGGGCGCGGGCAGGTGGCGGTGGCCGCCGTTGCCGAGGCGTGGTCGGCGGCGGTGCCGCGTCTGCTGGCCGCCGGTGCCCTGGACGCGGCCGGCGCCGACCACCACCTGGTGGGCTGCCGGCTGCTGGCCATCCAGGCCGCCCATGCCGGCGGGGACTACCACGGTGCCGAGGCGGAGCTGAGATCCCTGTGGGAGGGCGCGCGGGGTGACGCCGAGAACCGCATCCTGGCCGGGGCCCTGTTGGCCGAGGTGCTGGCTGTCACCGGCCGGCCGCTGACAGCTATCCAGGTGGTCAATGACGCCCTGGACCTGCTGGGCTCCGGTGGCGAAACGCTGGCCCACCACAGCGAATTTGTGCTCCGCCGCTACCTGTTGGCCCTGCTCAACGCCGGCGAATTCGAGGTCCGGGCCCGGTACGTGGAGTCGTTCGTGGAGAGCCAGCACGCGTCCCTGCTCTACTATGGCGGATCCTTCCACCTGGCGCAGGGGCTCGGCGACCTGGCCCAGGGGAACATTGCCGCCGCGCTGGGACTGCTGGGTGCCGCGGTGGAGGGGCTGCGGGAGTCCGATCCCGGCAACGACCTGCCCATGGCGCTGGCCGCGGCGGCATATGCGGCGGCGACGCTGGGCCAGCTGGATGCTGCGGCGGCGTATGTCCAAGGCTTTGCGGCCTGCGATCCGGCGCGCGGGCGGCTCACCGCCGTGCTCTCCAGCGCCTACGCCGCGGCCGCCCGCGCCGTGCTGCCGGGCCACCCCGCGGCGGCCGCCGAGCTGCTGGAGCTGGCCACGGAGGCCGGGGACTGCGGCGCCGTGGCGGCCGAAATGGACATCCTGACGTTGGCCATCCATGCCGGGGACACCTCCGTAGCGCCGCGGCTGGCCGAACTGGCCGCCGGGAGCGAGGGCCGGGCGGCGGAATTCTCGCTCGCGTTTGCCACGGCGCTGACGGCCCGCGACGCAGCCGCCCTGATGCGTCTGGGCGACGACGCCGCCACCGAGGGCAGGGACCTTCCGGCCGCCAAATGTGCGGCGGCGGCCGTGGCCATCCTGGAACGGCGCGGGGACCGTGGCCGCATCCACGACGCCGTCCGTGCGCTCAAGCGGCGCACCGCGGCACTGGGCCATCTGGGCGAGGCGGCCGCCTCCAGCGCCGCGGACGGGGCCGGGGCCGTCGTGCGCTTGACGCGCCGCGAGGCGGAGATCGCCGAACTGGTCCACCGGGGCGCCAGCAACCGCGACATCGCCGTCGAGCTCTCCCTGTCCCTGCGGACGGTGGAGGGCCACCTGTACCGGATGTTTGCCAAGCTGGGCATCGCCCACCGGGATGAGCTGGCCGGGGGCGCCTACGACGTCTGGCAGCACTGAGGGGGACGGGCCATCGCGTGGGTCCGGCGCAAGTTGCGCCGGGCCCACACGGCTGTCCGCGGGCTGATGCCGGCGCTTCCAAGTATCCATGCGAGTAGTGCGTGGTCCAGGAGCGCGTACCGCACTCTATCTGCGTGGAATCCCCGGACAAAGACGGGTAGAAGCCACTCGCGTCATTGCAGCGGGCCATCCTTACGCTGAGGTTGTTGGTTGAAATCGGCCGGCAGGGGTTGAAGTTGGGTCTCTTTTGATGCATGTACGAGCTGGCTCAAAGCTCATTCAATATAAGGGCCGCCACCAGGCGGTTGGGTTCGCGCCAATGGCGCGCACCCCCTCAAACGAGCCGGCGGCCACGCTTTATGGACCTTCTGAGACCGAGGTTCCACAGCGGCGCCGCCGGCTCCTTGTCTGCGTCGAAGCATCGTTATTAAGGGAGGAGAGACGCTCATGGCACCGAATACTAGGATCAAGGCCCGCAAGGCGGGGTTGATGGCAAGCCCGCCCGTGCACGCCGGCATTGAACCCATGGGGTGGGCTGAAGAGGACGGCATTTCCCAGACGACGCGAACAGCGCACGGCTCGGGTTTCAGTTTTGACGTGGCCATTGTGGGATTGGGCTATGTCGGCCTGCCCACGGCCCTGGCCATCAACGCCTCCGGCCGCAAGGTGGTCGGATTGGA
Organism: Pseudarthrobacter sp. P1; assembly: GCF_050156935.1. Taxonomy (NCBI): domain Bacteria; kingdom Bacillati; phylum Actinomycetota; class Actinomycetes; order Micrococcales; family Micrococcaceae; genus Pseudarthrobacter; species Pseudarthrobacter sp. P1. Next base: position 3,979,179 of record NZ_CP189584.1, read on the forward strand.
CGTCTCGGAAGGCCGGTTGGCCACCATCCGCTCGCAGCAGGCGGACCTGCTGGGGTCGGACAGGGCCCGCCTGGGCGCTGCCCTGGAGGACCCCAACTTCGTGATCAGCACGGACCTGTCCCTGCTGGCCAAGGCCGCCGCGGTGATCGTCTGCGTCCCCACCCCGGTGGACCCGTACCTGGTGCCCGACCTGGGCATCCTGCGCGCGGCGTGCGCCTCGGTGGTTGAGTTCGCCGTGCCGGGGCAGCTGCTCATGCTGACCTCGACCACCTACGTGGGCAGCACCCGCGACATGCTGGCGCTGCCGCTGGCGGCCCGCGGCCTGGTGCCCGGCAAGAATGTGTTCGTGGCGTTCTCGCCCGAGCGGATCAACCCCGGCGTGGATGAGTACTCCCATGAGGACGTGCCGCGGGTGGTGGGAGGCGTGACGGAGGCCTGCGGCCGGGCCGCCGCGGAACTGCTGCAGGCCAGCACCAAGCTGGTCCACGTGGTGCCCAGCGCCGATGCGGCGGAGATGACCAAACTGGTGGAGAACACCTTCCGTGCCGTCAACATCGCCCTGGCCAACGAGTTCGCGGACATCTGCCAGGCGATGCACATCGAGGTCATGGATGTCATCAATGCCGCGGCAACCAAGCCGTACGGCTTCATGCCGTTCATCCCCGGCCCCGGCGTGGGCGGACACTGCATTCCCTGCGATCCGCACTACCTGCTCTGGCAGCTGCGCAAGGCCCGGCTGGCCACGCCCGTCATCGAAAGCGCCATGGCCGGCATCGCCGCCCGGCCGCACCAGGTGGTGGAGCGGGCCCGCCGGATCCTCTCGGACCGTGACCACGGCATCAGCGCCGCGCGGGTGCTGATTGTGGGAGTGGCCTACAAGCCCGATGTCGAGGACCTGCGCGAATCGCCGGCCCTGGAGATCATCGAGGCGTTGCGGTCCGAGGACGCCCAGGTGGCGTACTACGACCACTGGTGCCCCACGGCACCGGACGGAAGCGGTGGACAGTTGTCCTCGCTGGAGGACCCGGCCGCCTGGAAGCCGGATCTGGTCATCGTGCACACCCGGCACACCGGCGTCGACCTGAGCTGGCTTGACGACGTGCCAGTGGTGCTCGACACCACCTACAGGCTGCCCAACGCAGCCAACCTGATCCGGCTGTAGCCAGCCGGGGTGCGAGAAGGAGACAACCATGAAAAGTGCAATCACCGGAGGGGCCGGCTTCATCGGCAGCCACCTGGTTGAGCATTTGCTGGCGGCTGGGGACGACGTAGCGGTTCTGGACAACCTCTCCACCGGCCGAATCGAAAATCTGGCGCCCGTGCTCAAGAATCCCCGCTTCACCTTCACGGAGGGGAACATTCTGGACAGGCGCGCCGTGGACTCGCTGGTGCGCGGCGCGGACCGGGTCTTCCACTTGGCCGCCGCGGTGGGCGTGAACCTCATTGTGGAGCACCCGCTTGAGAGCCTGCGCACCAACATCCACGGCACGGAGGTGGTGCTGGACGCCGTGCTCGACGCCGGGGCCAGCCTGCTGCTGGCCTCCACCAGCGAGGTCTACGGCAAGAACGCCTCCGACAGCCTGAACGAGGAATCGGACAGGATCCTCGGGTCCGCCCTGAAGTCCCGCTGGACCTACGCCGCGGCCAAGGGCATCGACGAGGCCTTTGCCCATTCGTACTGGCGCGAGTTTGGCCTGCACGTGGCGATCGTGCGGCTCTTCAACACCGTGGGGCCGCGGCAGCGCGGCCGGTACGGCATGGTGGTGCCCCGGCTGATCCGCCAGGCCCTGTCCGGGGAACCGGTGACGGTCTACGGCGACGGCCTGCAGACGCGCTGCTTCTCCTATGTCGGGGACATCGTCCCGGCCATCACCCGCATCTCCGCGGAACCTGCGGCCTACGGCAACGCCTACAACCTTGGCGGCAGCCACGAGATCTCCATCATGACGTTGGCCCAGCGGATCGTCGAGCTGTTGGAAAGCCCCAGCACGATCACGCTGGTGCCCTACGAGGAGGCCTATGCTGAGGGCTATGAGGACATGCGCCGCCGGGTGCCCGACAACTCCCGCTCGCGGGCGCTGGTGGGGTTCGAGCCCAAGACCACACTGGATGAGATCATTCTCAATGTGGCGGCCGAGTTCCGGCTCGGCGCCGGAGGGCGGGCGTCACAGCCCCGTGCGGCCGCCGTGGCCGCCGGGTAGGACTGGCGTGTCCAGCGGAGAAAAAGGCCGCCGGCCCTGGGTGCAGGGTGCGGCGGCATCCGTTGTGGCGGTGCTGGCGCTCGCCGCCTGCGGGCCGGGGCCCGCGCCGACACCGTCGCTCACCACGGCCGCCGGAAAGTATCCGTGGCACACCGGCATCGTCTCCACCACCTTCTGGGTGGGGGAGGTCTTCGACGCCAAGGCCTCGGACGGCTCCCAGGTGTATTCCACCTACGACGGGCAATGGGAGAGCAGCTACGGTGGCTGCGACGGCGTATTGTCACCCGCCTGCGAGACGGAGAAGCGCACGGCGGCCAACGGCTTCATGCCCTCGTCCATGACCCCGAAGGAAAACCCCTTCTACCTGGATCTGCCGTTCGATGACATCAACGATCCCAAGGCCTTTGCCCAGCGGGCCACGGTGGTGCCCTGGGCCAACGAGGCGGCCTACGCCCGGCAGGCCACGGAGCGCAGCGTCAGCTACATGAAGAACAGGTGGGTGCGGATACGGCTGGGATCGGCCGTCTGCTACGGCCAGATCGAGGACGCCGGGCCGGGCCAGTACCACGACGCGGCCTATGTGTTCGGCTCCGACGATGCGCGCCCGGCGAACAAGAACTTCAACGGTGCCGGCATGGATGTCTCGCCGGCCCTGAACGGCTGCCTCGGCTTCAAGGAGCTGAACGGGCAGGACGACAAGGTCGACTGGCAATTTGTGGACCGGGCCGATGTGCCGGACGGTCCCTGGCTGAAAATCGTGACGACCAGCCCCGTCCGGCAGTGAGCCACGCAGTGATCCAGGAGTGAGCCACGGAGTGGACGCCGAGGCAGGCCCACCTACCGCATGCTGCCCCTGAGGGCGCCGCCGAGCACGCTGCTGAAGGCGCCGGCCGGGTCCGGGGCGCCGGAGCAGACATGGCTGGCGCCGCCGCTGCCGCTGGCTGGGGCTCCCGTGCAGGGACCGTCCCGGTTCAGCGACCACATGGAGACGCGGGCCGTGCCGCGGGCCAGCGCAAAGGCATGCAGGGCGGCGGCCGCGTCCAGGCCGAAGAGATCGCCGGGCACATCGTTGGCCCCGACCATCGGCGTGAGCCCGATCTTGGCCCAGACCGCCGGGGAGTCCAGGCTCTTGCCGAGGCGCTGGTAGATGATGCTCAGCTGGGACTGGGCGGCGGTGGCCGCCGATTCGGAGGCCTGCGCCATGGTCTGGCTGGGGCTCCGGCTGGCTCCGTAGTTCATGGTCATCAGGTTCACGCCGGACAGCTCCACACCGGCCTCGATCATCGCTGAGACGGCGGTGGTGCCCTCGTCCGTGAGCCCCCGCGGTGAGACGGGCAGCGTCAGCCAGACGCCCAGCGGGTGGCCCGCAGCGGCCCGTTCGCGCTGCAGGGCGGCCACCACTGCCGCCCGGCGGAAACTGGCGCCCAGATCAACCAAATTGGCCGCCTCGATGTCGAAATCCACCACGCTCAGCGCATAGCGCTGGACCACCTCGCGGTAGGCCGCCAGCAGCCGGTCCGGATCGGTGCAGGCATTGGCCAGCTCGGTGTTCACGGATCCACCGAAGGACACCGCGGCGTCTCCGCCGTGCCCGCGGAGGGTCTGGATGCGGCTCTGGAGGCCCAGCTGGGCCTGCGCATCGTCCAGGCTGTAGTCCAGCCCCCAGCGCGGTGTGCAGGGATCGCCGGCATCGGCCACGACGAAGGCCAGCACCACGTTCTTGTGGGCGTCGTCCACCGGCTCGTCAAAGGCGTAGGCCGGCAGCACCGTCACGTCCACGTAGCCGGCAAACCATGCGCCGGCCTTGATGGCGGCGTCCCGCTGGATGATCCAGACGGACAGGGCCGCAAGTGCCAGCACGAGCACCGCGGCGATGGCGCCGCGGATCCGCCGCTTGTGCCGCCGCTCCTGCAGATCCGGCCCGGGCAGCGGCCCAAAGCGTTGGTGCTGGAGGCGCAGCTGGCGCCGGCCCAGCGGCGCACCGGGGGACTGGCTGTCTGCGCTGATGCCAATCACCCCCTGCACTCTCGTGCCGTGCGCCGTCGGGACGGTCCATGTGTGGGCATTCTATGCCCACGGGTGCGCCGAGTGGGCGCTGCGGAGTTTGCGAGTAGCGGACCAAGTAGTGGCAAGTGGTGCAGCGCCCGCCTCCGGGCCCGCGGCCGAAAAGACGGGTAGGGCATACTCGTGTGGGGTGCGGACCGGCTCCCTACGCTGTGGTTATCAGTCGGTGGCAAGCTGCCGGGGGAGAAAACGGGTCTCGTAGTGGATATTCAGTGTTCGTGGGCATCTGGAGGTGCTGTATTTGAGCTTGCCCGGGCCGTTAGGCCCGTGGCGCACAAGCGGGGACCGGTGACGAATAAGCCTTTGAGACCAAGGCTTTCCCCCAGTCGTCACCGGTCCCTTGTACGTGCGGCGGGAGGGTCGGCATGAACAATAGCCAGGACCGAACCGGACGTGCGCCCCGCGCACGGCTGGCCGACCTCTTCCACGCCGGTCCGCACCGGACCCAGCTGCTGCGCACCCGGCGCGCGGCGGCCGGATGGTTTTCCGCCATGGCCCTGGTGGCCGCCGGCGCGGCCCTGATGCCGCCGATGGGATCCACGGCCCTGGCCGAAGCGCCCGACGCCGGGCCCACCGCCGTCGCCCGCGCCACCCGCACCCCGCCCCCGGGGACGCCGCTGACCAGTGTGAGCCTGACCTTTGACGAGGGCAGCAACGACCAGCTGGCCGCCGCCGCCATCCTGGACAAATACGCCCTGCACGGCACGTTCTTTCTCAACAGCGGATTCGTCGGGCAGCCGGGCTACATGACCCGCCCCGACATCCAGCAGCTGGCCACGGACGGTCACGAGATCGGCGGCCACACGCTGTCGCTGGCCGATCTGGCCTCGATGCCGCCGGACGAAGCCGTGCGGCAAGTCTGCAACGACAGGGTCAATCTGGCCGCCTGGGGGTTCAAGGCCACCTCCTTCTCCTACTCGTTCCCCACCATTACCGCGGAAACCGAGGCCATCGTGGCCGGCTGCGGCTACAACAGTGCCCGGGGAATGGGCACTGTGGCCACCGCCGTGGACTGCTCCGGCTGTGCGCCGGCCGAGGCGGCGCGCCCGGCGGACCTGTTCAACACCCGTGCCACCTCCGAGGTCGGTGCCGCCTGGTCCCTGGCGGATCTGAAGGCCTCCGTGTCCAACGCCGAGGTGGCGGGCGGCTGGCTGCAATTGGTGTTCCACGCGGTGGACGACGCCGGGGGCTCACGCTCCGTGACGCCGGCGGTCTTTGACGCCTTCTGCGCCTGGCTGGCCGATTTGACCACGGGGGGCGCCACCTTTGTCCGCACCGTCCACGAGGTGGTGGGCGGGGTGGCCCAGCCCGTGGTGGCGGGGCCCGTCCCCGCGCCGGCAGCCCCGGGGGAGAACGCGCTGGCCAACCCCGGGCTGGAAACACCCGGCCAATGGGGACTGCCGCAATGCTGGCGGATGTCGCCCTACGGTGCCAATTCGCCCACCTTCACCATCGTTCCCGGGCACAATGGCGGCACGGCCGCCCGGCTTGAGATGGCCGGCTACAAGAACGGCGATGCCAAGGTGCTGCCCGCCCTCGACCTGGGCGCCTGCGCACCGACGGTGCTGCCCGGCCACAGTTATGACCTCAGCGCCTGGTACACCGCCACTGAATCCACCCAATTCGAGCTCTACTTCCGCCGGGCCGACGGCAGCTGGACCTACTGGACGGCCAGCCCGTGGCTGGCCCCGGCGGACACCTTCAGCCAGGCCCGCTGGCGCACGCCGCCCGTGCCGGCCGACGCGGTCGCCCTCAGCTTTGGCCTGAACTTGTTCGACAACGGCACTTTGACCACAGACGACTACTTCATGACCGATGCCGCCACCACGGCATCTGCCACCACGGCACCGCACTAGGAGCCTACGGAATCCCGCACACCCCTAACGACGAACCGAGCTGAAACTATGAAGACCACACCCGAAAGCGAGCCGGGGCGCACCCGGGTCCTGCAACTATTGCGGGCGGGGGCGACGGCGTTGGTCGTCTTCGCGCTCGCGGCCGGGACCGCCGTCGTGGCGGCGCCACCGGCCCAGGCGGCACTTCCACCGACGGTCGTCTCCTTGAGTTTCGACGACGGCAATGCCGACCAGCTGGCCGCCGCCAACACCCTGACCCAGCTCGGGCTCAAGGGCACGTTCTACATCACCTCCGGGTTCGTCAACAACCCCGGCTACCTGACGGTGGCCAACCTCAACACGATGAAGAGTGCCGGGCATGAAATTGGCGGCCACACGGTCACCCACCCCGACCTCACCACGCTGCCCGCCGATGAGGCCACCCGGCAGATCTGCAACGACCGCGTCAATCTGTCCAAGTGGGGCTTCACCACCACCAGCTTTGCCTACCCCTTCGCCGCGGAAAACGCCGCCGTGCAGACCATCGCGAAGAACTGCGGCTACAACAGCGCCCGCGGCCTGGGCGACATCCAGACCCGCTTCGGCTGCCAGGGCTGCGCACTCGCCGAGACCATCCCGCCGGCCAACCCCTACATGATCCAGGCCCCCGACGAGGTGGACAACACCTGGACGCTGGCGGACCTGCAAAGCGTGGTGACCAAGGCAGAGCCCGCCGGCGGATGGATTGAACTCACCTTCCACCACATTGCCGCCACCAGTGCCGACCCGCTGAACATCACCCCCACCCTGTTCAGCCAATTTGCCAAGTGGCTCAAGGCACGGCCCACCACCACCTCGGTCAAGACCGTCAACCAGGTGATCGGCGGAACCGCCAAGGCCCTGGTGAATGGTCCGCCGGTGCCGCCGCAGGGGACGGGCAACCTGGTCCGCAACCCCGGCCTTGAGACGTTGGTGGGGGGCGTGCCGCAATGCTGGCAGGCCGGAGCCTACGGAACCAACACCTACGCCTTCACCCGGGTCACGCCCGGGCACACCGGGACCAGCGCGGAAAAACTGGTGATGACCGGCTACCAGAACGGCGATGCCAAATGGCTGCCGGCCCTTGACCTGGGCGGCTGTTCGCCCACGGCCACCCCGGGGCACACCTACCAGCTCGGCGCCTGGTACACCTCGAATGTATCCACCCAGTTCGTGCTGTACTACAGGACCGGCCTGGGATCGTGGACCTATTGGACCTCAAGCCCCTGGTTTGGTGCGTCCAGCTCGTACACCAAGGCCACCTGGACCACCCCGGCGCTGCCCGCCGGGGCCTCGGGGATCAGCTTCGGCCTGAACCTGTTCGCCAACGGCACCCTCACGACGGATGACTATGAGATGTTCGACGTCGCCACGCTGCCTCCACCTCCGCCGCCGGCACCGGGAACCAACCTGGTGAAGAACGCCAGCCTTGAAACGGCCGGCGGCGCCACACCGCAGTGCTTCCAGACCGCCGGGTTCGGCACCAACACCGCCGCCTACTCCACCGTGGCGTCCTCGCACACGGGCACCAAGGCCGAGCAGCTGGTGGTGAGCGCCTACACCTCCGGTGACGCGAAGCTGCTGCCCACCATGGACACCGGTGCCTGCGCCCCACCGGCGATAGCGGGCCACACCTATTCGCTGCGGGTCTGGTACACCTCCACCACATCAACACAATTTGCCCTCTACTACCGCAACGCGGCAGGTGCCTGGGTGTACTGGACGTCCAGCCCGTGGCTTGCGGCCACGGCAACGTACACGCAGGCCGTCTTCACCACCCCTGCCCTGCCGGCAGGAGCCACGGCCATCAGCTTCGGGCTCAACCTCTTCGCCACGGGCACCCTGAAGACCGATGACTACGCGATGTATGACACCGTAGGAGCCCCGAAGCCATGATCCTCTTCTATATCGTGCTGGTGCTGGGATTAAGCACCGTGTTCTGGACGGTGGCCGGCCTGATGCGGCTGGCCACCGAGCAATGCGTGCGGGCCGTTGCCGCGGTGCGGCAGTTCAAGGTGCACCATGCCGGCACCCTGAACCCGTTCCGCTCCGTGGGCGACTACCTGGATGTTCCGCTGGCGGAAAAGCCCTTCCTGACGCCGGAGGAAATGGCCCGCCACCGGTCCCGCGGCATGCGGATCAAGCCGTGGTCCGTGGCGGTGCTGATTGCCGCCCACAACGAGGCCATGGTCATCACCGAGACCATCCGCACCGTGGCGGTGCTGGTGCCGCTGCACAACATCCACGTCATCGACGACAAATCCACGGACGAGACGGCGTCCATCGCCCGGGCGGCCGGTGTGCGCGTCCTCGAACTGGAACGCAACAAGGGCAAGGCCGGGGCGCTGGCGGCGGGCATCGAGTATTTTGAGCTCTGCCGCCGGTTCAAGGTGGTGATGGTGCTCGACGCCGACACACGGCCGACGCCCGACTACCTGACCACGGGGCTGCCGCTCTTTGACGACCCCAGCGTCGTGGCCGTGGCCGGCCGGGCCAAATCCATCATGGATCCGCCCGCGCCCACCTGGCTGGGCCGGTTCCTGGTCAACTACCGCGAACGGCTCTACATCGTGGTCCAGCTGCTGCTCAAGTACGGGCAGGCCGCGCGCGGTGCCAACGTCGTCTCCATCGTGCCGGGCTTCGCCAGCATGTACCGGACCACGGCGCTGGAGAAGATCAACATCCTGGCCTTGGGGCTGGTGATCGAGGATTTCAACATGACCTTTGAGGTCCATGCGCAGAAGTTGGGGCGGATCGCCTTCCACCCGGGCGCCGCCGTCGCCTACACCCAGGATCCGGACACCTTTGCCGACTACATCAGGCAGGTGCGGCGCTGGCAGCTGGGTTTCTGGCAGACGGTGCGCCGGCACAAGGGACAGTTGTCTAGGTTCTGGCTGGTGCTGGGCATCTACATTGTTGAGCTGGTGGCCAGCTCGCTGTTCTTCGTGCTGCTCATCCCGGCGTTCCTGCTCTCACTGGTGGCCGCGGCGGCCGTCGCGGCCGGCGACCACAACACGGGGCTGGCCATCGTCGCCGGGTTCCTGCGGCCGCAGGATGTGCTGATCGGGGTCTTCCTGCCGGATCTGCTGCTCACGCTTCTGGCGGTGTTCTCGCTGCGCAAACCGTCCCTGCTGCTGATGGCGCCGCTGTTCCCGTTCATGCGGATTGTGGACGCGGCCATTTGCCTGCGGGCCCTGCCGGCGGCGTTCTCCGCCACGTCTTCCGGCGCCTGGACCAGCCCCACCAGACGGGTCCAGCGCAGCACAGTGTGAAGCTGGCTTAAAAGCCTGCGGGGCGGAACCGTTGCCGGTTCCGCCCCGCAGGGTGTTAAGGGATCAAATCCCCAGTGGTGCTAGGGCGTGTCTCCCAATGCGGCGCTCCAGATGACGACGGCGTGCAGGACGGCCGCTGAGCGGTAGGTGAGGGCCAGTTTGTCGTAGCGGGTGGCCAGGGACCGCCATTGCTTGAGGGTGTTGAAGCTGCGCTCGACCACATTGCGCCGTTTGTAGGCGTCCCTGTCGTATCTGACGGGGCGTCCCCCGGCGGAGCCCTTGCGTTTCCGGTTGGCCTTCTGGTCGTCCTTTTCCGGGATAACGCACTCGATGCCCCGCCCGCGCAGGTACGCCCGGATTGCTTTGGAGGAATAGGCCTTGTCGGCCATGGCCCGGTCCGGGCGGGTGCGGGCCCGGCCGGGACCGGGCCTTTCTACCTTCAGGGCCTCCATGAGGTTCTCAAACATCGGCGAGTCCCCGCCCTGGCCCGGCCCCAGCAGCAGGACCAGGGGACGCATGTTGCCATCCACCAGGGCGTGGATCTTGGTGGTCAGCCCGCCGCGGGACCGGCCGATGGCATGGTCCTCAGGCTCGTCGAGCAGATTCCTGTAATTCGACAGGTCCCCCTGTGTGGCGGGGCAGGTTCGTGCCGTGCTGGTGGGCACGGTTGACCGTGGAGTCGATCGAGACCTCCCAGTTGATCAGCCCGGCCGTGTCCGCGCGGGTCAGCAACGCCGCCAGGACCTTGTCCCAGGTCCCGTTGGCGGCGTTGCGGCGGTGGTGCTTCCACACGGTCTTCCACGACCCGAAATAGGCAGGGAGATCACGCCATGGGATCCCTGCCCGGTAGCGGTAGATGATGCCCTCGGTCATCAGCCGGTGGTCGTTGAAGGGTCGGCCCGGTTTCCCCGACGAATCGGGCATCAACGGGGCAATGGACTCCCACTGGGCATCGGACAACACGGAATAGCGAGAAGGCACCCATCAATCATGCCAAACCGCAAAACCACTGATTAGGAGACACACCCTAGCTCCTGACGGTGCTAGTTCTTCACGCCGGAGGTGGTCACGACGTTCAGCCACGGACCGGCCGGAACATTGGCGCGGTCCACGAAACGCCAGGAGACGTGGTCGTTGCTGCCGTCCAGCTCGGCAAATCCGAGGCAGCCGTTCAGTGCCGGGGAGACGTCGGCGCCGGCGCCCTGGGACGCATCGGCCGAGAACTGCTTGTTCGCCGGGCGGGCGTTGTTGCTGCCGAAGACGTAGCCGGCATCGTGGTAGAGCGCGCCGCTGGAGGGCCCCGCGTCCTGGATCTGGCCGTAGCAGGTCTTGCCGTTGGGGCCGGTCAGCTGGACCCAACGGTTCTTCATGTAGCTGTACGCGCCGTTCGTGCAGTTGTCCTTGCCGGTGGCGGCGTTGTCCGCCTTGGCCCACGGGATGGTCGAGCAGCGGGTGGCGAAGGCGGTCGGGTCGTTCAGGTCATCGTAGGGCAGGTCCAGATAGAACGGGTTCTCCAAGGGCTTGGGCGCGGTCTTGGGGAAGTAGCCGTTGGAGGCATCGCGGCGCTCGGTGGTGCACTTGAAGCTGTTGCCGGAGCCGGTGGCGACGCCATCGCAGCCACCGACAATGCTGCCGGCGCAACCGTCGGCAGTGGAGGGGACGGTGCCCTTGTTGATGCCGGTGTGGGCGAAGGCCCACTGGCTGCTGTACGTGGAGCAGACCTGCGAACCGTCAGCGAGGCTGGCGTTGAAGATCTCGCCCACCCAGAAGGTGGTGCTGACAATGTTGGTGTGCAGCGGGTAGTTGCCCGCGGCCGGGGCCGGCACGGGAGCCAACGCCAACGCCGGGGGAGCCGGGGCAGGAGCCGGCTTGGCGGCCGGGGCCGGGGCAGCGGGTGCCGGTGCGGGAGCGGCAGGAGCTGCCGTCGACGGCTTGGCGGCGGCCGTGGGCGTGGCCGACGGCTTGGCGGCGGAGGTGGTCTTGGTCGCGGTCGCCGAGGGCTGGGCCGGGGTGGGCGTCGCGGTCGGCTTGTCGCAATTCTTCCGGTGGGAATCCCAGCGGCAGTTGTTGGACGCGTTGGATGAGTGGGACGGGTTGGCAGCGTTGGCAGCGGAAATGGTGGCCATTCCGCCGAATACCAGGACAAACACGGTGATGAGCACAGTGCTGAGACGTTTCATGGTTTATAAGCAAATCTGTTTGGGGGCATGGGCATGCAAGGCACACGGAAACAGTGGAGACCTGCCTCGCCGACAACCGGTCAGCCGTGATGGCTTCGGTTGCGTCATGTCGGTGCACCACCGGGCCCTCGAAGGCCCGTTGCCGCACGGTTTTCTCCCCAGAAGATGCCGGCATCGGTGGTGCTACTGGAAGCAATCCTACATTAATCACGTTTGGGTAACGGAAGCCGGTCGAGCCTAAACTGGTGGTAGGCACCCAACCAGCCACGAATTTCCTGTGGATGTTGCGGGCACATTAAGGAGCATCACACGTGGACGCCGTACATGATTCCGGACCCTTGGACAACGCCCAGGTGCGCCGGATCCGCAACGATTTTCCGGTCCTGGGGCAGCAGATGTCCGGGCGCGACCTGGTCTATCTGGACTCCGGCGCCACCTCGCAAAACCCGGTCAGCGTCATGGAATCCGAGCAGGAATTCTACGAACGACGCAACGCCGCGGTGCACCGCGGTGCCCACTCGCTGGCCACCGATGCCACCGAGGCCTTCGAGGATGCCCGTTCCACGGTGGCCAAATTTGTCGGGGCCAACGACGACGAGCTCATTTGGACCTCCAACGCCACCTCGGGGCTGAATCTGCTGGCGTACTCCTTCTCCAACGCCAGCACCGGCGACCTTGGTGCCGGCGCCGCGCGCTTTGCCCTGGGCCCGGGGGATGAGGTGGTGGTCACCGAGATGGAGCACCACGCCAACCTGATCCCGTGGCAGGAACTGTGCCGGCGCACGGGGGCGGCGCTGAAATACATCCCCATCGACGACGACGGCGCCCTCCGGCTGGAGGAAGCCGCCGCCCTGATCGGCCCGCGGACCAGGGTCCTGGCCTTCACCCATGCCTCCAACGTGCTCGGCGCCATCAACCCCGTGCCGGTGCTGGTCGCCATGGCCCGCGAGGTGGGTGCGCTGGTGGTGCTGGATGCCTGCCAGAGCGCCCCGCACCTGCCGCTGGATGTGAAGGCCCTGGATGTGGACTTTGCTGTCTTCTCCGGCCACAAGATGCTGGCCCCCACCGGCATCGGCGCCGTCTACGGCCGCTCGGAGCTGCTCAACGCGATGCCGCCGTTTTTGACCGGCGGATCGATGATCACCACCGTCACCATGGAGCGCGCCCAATACCTGGACGCCCCGGCCCGCTTCGAGGCCGGCACCCAGCCCGTATCCCAGGCCGTGGCGTTGGCTGCAGCCGTGAACTATCTCGACGAGACGGGGATGGACCGCATCCACGCCTGGGAGGCCAGCCTGGGCCAGCGCCTGGTGGCCGGGTTGGCCGCCATTGACGGTGTCCGGGTGCTGGGCCCCAAGGCGGGCGTGGAGCGCACGGGGCTGGCCGCCTTTGACGTGGCCGGCGTGCACGCGCACGACGTCGGGCAGTACCTGGACGCCGCGGGCATCGCGGTGCGGGTGGGGCACCACTGCGCCCAGCCGCTGCACCGCCGCCTGGGGCTGAGCGCCTCCACCCGCGCCAGCACCTACCTCTACAACACCACCGACGACGTCGATGCCCTGCTGGAGGCGGTGGCGCAGATCCGCCCCTACTTCCGCGTCGACGCCGGAACCCACGCCGGAACAGGAAAGTGAGCCCCATGCAACACAACAGCGCCATGGACGCGATGTACCAGGAGATCATCCTGGACCACGCCAAGCTCCGCAGCGGCTCGGACCTGTCCGCGGAGGCCGCGGCGGAGAACTCCTATACGCCCGGCTGCGGCCAGGTCCACCAGCTCAATCCGGTCTGCGGGGATGAGATCACCCTGCGCCTGAGCGTGGACGGCAACACCGTGGAGTCGATCCACTGGCTCGGCGAAGGGTGTTCCATCTCGATGGCCTCGGCGTCCATCCTGGCCGAGCTGGCCACGGGCATGCCCGTGCAGGAACTGCGCGACACCATTGACCAGTTCCGCGAGGTGATGCGCTCCCGGGGTGCCCTGGCCGCCGACGAAGAGGTGCTCGGCGACGCCGCCGCGCTGGGCGGGGTGTCCAGATTCCCCGCCCGGGTCAAATGTGCCATGTTGGCGTGGGTGGCCGCCGAGGGAGCGCTGGCCCAGGCGAGCACTCCCGCATCGGCGGATTAGGGGAGGACCGCCACCATCAGCATGAAGCTGGTGAGGATCCCCACGATCGCCACGGCGAGGTAGGACTGCCACACCGCGGGTTTCGTGAAGCGGTGGCTTCCGTGCCATACCCGTTCAAGATTGTTCGCGTCCATACCCACCACGCTAGACCTGCCCTCCGACACGTCCTAGCGTGGTGCGTACTGCACTTGCCGCGCAGCATACTCTAATCCGCCCCGCACTTACTCGTCCCCTACGCAGGTCCTTCCGGCCGCGTGGAGATCCGATGCCCTATTGGGTCAACTGGTACCCGATGCCGCGAACCGTTTTGATCCACCGCGGCGAGCGGGGGTCGTCACCGAGCTTCCGGCGCAGATTGGCCATGTGCACTTCGATGGTTCGTTCGTCCGAGTCGTTGATGTAGCTGCCCACGTCATACGCTTCACCGCGCAGGTGGCGCACAAGATCGGCCTTGGAACGGACCAGCTTGCCGCTTTCCATCATGGCCAGCAGCAGGTCGAATTCAGTGCGGGTCAGGTCCATTTCCGTCCCGTCAAGCTCCGCGGTGCGGGTGGCCCAGTTGAGGGACAGCCCGGAGTGGACCACGGGTTGGTGCTGACCGGCTTCCGGAACGCTCGCCACGCCGGGAGCAATACCCTCAACCGGAGCTAAGCCAACAGCCGGAGAGGAACCGACAACCGCGCCGGCACGCACAGGGTCGCCCGGGGAAACCCGGGGACGGCGGAGCATGGCGCCCACACGGGCGCGGAGTTCGCGGGGGCGGAAGGGCTTGGTCAGGTAGTCGTCGGCCCCGGTCTCAAGGCCCAGGAGAGTGTCCAGTTCGTCGGCCCGTGCCGTGAGCATGATGACGTAGCAGTCACTGAAGAGCCGGATGCGGCGGGCCACTTCAAAACCGTCGATGTCCGGCAGGCCAAGGTCAAGGGTGACCACCGATGGACTGTGGTCACGCACGGCCGCGACCCCCGCCGCTCCGTTGCTTACCGTGTGGACCTCAAAACCGGACTGGTCCAGAACCACTTTGATAAGTTCACGAATATCCTGGTCGTCCTCAATAACCACGGCAACACGAGAACTGTCCATAACTACCCTCACCACAAAGAGACCTGCTGCCCATAATTGGCAGGAATTGACGCACACAACCGCACGCATTTGAACAGTATGACATCATCATTGTCTACGGCCCTGAGCATTGTCCGGAGCCCCTATAGGCCTCAATGAAATTCCGCGCCACAAGCAGTCCGTCGGCGCGCGTCCCAAGATGGAAGTTCCTTGACTGAAACCGCAGCTGACAGACTGATTCGCCGTCATTTTTACGAGCGCTCTTTGCGCGCCAAGGTAATTCTCACCCAAGCGCCGCTCAGCATGACAGTCATCTTGATGGTGGCCCATGCCGCGGCCATCTACCCAAGTGTTTTTGCTGATCCCATCTTCGCCATGGGCCTGTGGATGCATGCCGCCATCCTGGTCCTGTGCGTTGCAGTCCCGTGGGACAGGCTCCCGCATCCCACCTTTCTGGTCATTCCGTACCTGGATTTTGTGGCTGTTGGCTTTACCCGCCAGGGCAGCCTGCAATACGCAACGTCGGCCGGATTGCTGATGCTCTTTCCCGTCTTTTGGCTCTCGGCCTCCGGCCTGGCCCGCAAGACGGCAATTGCCAGCAGCGCTCTGGGCACTCTGCTCATCGTGTGGACGCCCCTTTTTGTTTCCTCTGCCCCGCTGAGTGTGGAGCTCTTGGCCAAGCCGCTGCTCTTTCCCTTCATGATGGCCGGGTTTGCCGTTGCGGTGGTGACCTTGACGTTGAGCATGGACTGCCAGCGCCAGCGGGTCATGGCCAAGGACAACCAACTGCGCGCCGCCCTGAATGCCAGCCGCCACCGCGAACAGCTTCTTGCCACCGTCCTGGACACGGTTGCCGTGGGCCTGGTGGTGGTGGACGCCCACGGACATGACCAGTTGATAAATTCCACCCAGCAGGCCGTCCACCGTTTGGCCGTTCCGGAGCATCTGGCGGATCCAGAGGAGAAGGACCTGCTGGTCTTTGCAAGGGACAAAGCTACCCCGCTGGGCGCCGAGGAGCGTCCCGTCCGCCGCGCTGTCAAGGGCGAATCCTTTACCAATTACCAGATCTGGATCGGCTCCGGGGACAAGGCCCGGGCATTTTCAACCACGGCGCGCACCATGAAGGACGACGACGGCAGCTACGATGGCGCCGTCGTCGCGTTCCATGACAACACGGACATGCTTGCCGCCCTGGCCGCCAAGGATGATTTTGTTGCCAACGTCTCCCACGAGTTCCGCACCCCCTTGACGTCCATCCAGGGCTACCTGGGCCTCGCCCTGGATGAACCGGAGCTTCTTCCCGGGCCTCTGGTGAAGTACCTGGAGGTGGCCGAGCGCAACGCCGAACGGTTGAGCGGGCTGGTCTCCGATCTGCTCACCACGGATTCCCTGACGGTGGAGAGATCGCTGACCGACGTGGCTGGCCTGATCGTGGACAGCCTGGCATCGGCGAGCCCGGCCGCGGCAATCAATGATGTGCAACTGGTGCACCAAGCGCTTTCAAGCATTCCTGCCGTGGTGGATCCCGTTCGGATCGGCCAGGTGCTGGACAACCTCGTGTCGAACGCCATCAAGTACTCGCCCGACGGCGGAACGGTCACCGTGCGTGCCTGGGCCGACGGCGGCGACCTCCTGTGCGAGGTGGAAGACACCGGCATGGGCATGAACAGCACCGAGCAGGCAGAGGCGTTCAAGAAGTTCTTCCGCGCCGAACCGGCCCTGCAGCGTTCCATTCCCGGCCTCGGCCTCGGCCTTCGGATCACCAGGTCAATCGTCGCCAAGCACGGCGGAACCATTGGCATCCGCAGTGAACGCAATGTAGGCACCACCATGAGGATTGTCCTGCCGGGCTGCGTACCCCAACCGGCCGAAGCCTAGTCACCCATCGAATCGCTCCAGAAGTAGTAGCGGACCACCTTGTAGGTGGGGTCCCCGGCGATGGAACCGTTCATCGGCTGGATCCGGAAGGTGTAGTCGCCGTAGTACGGCGCAGACACGTCCCCGGGATTGACCGGATTTCCGTAGGCATTGCGGGCCGCCTGCGGGAACGTCAGGGTGGTTGAGCGGCTGCTGGTGGTGAATTCCGTGCCGTAGCTGGAAGTCTTGGACTTCACGGTGACCACATAGCTGGTGGTGCCGGCTGCTGCCGGCCAGTTGACCGCGATGGTGGACGTGGTGGCGCCCCGCACTGCGGGCTGCGCGGTGGGGCTGGCGGTGCCCAGCGGCGACGGCCCGGGGGAGGCGTAGTAGCAGTTGGTGGAGTCGTTCTGCGCGTATGCGTAGCTCCTGTAAACAGCGTCCCCGGTATTGCCGCCGTTGGTGGGCTGGATGCGGAGGATGTAAAGGCCATAGGCAGCCGGAAGGTTGCGCACCAGCGTAAACGTCGCGGAGGCAGCCGTAACGGATTGGCTGGAGATGTAGGAATAGCCCGTGCCCGCAAAGGACAACGTCACTGTGTAAGCCGTTGAATTGGCCGCCGCGGGCCACATGAAGATAAAGTCCGAATCCTTTTCATGCAGTGACGCCTGGTTCTTCACCGACGCGCACGTAATCTTGTTTGCGTTGATGGCGCCCGGCCGCACGGCGAGCACCGGGGCGGCCACCACATTTCCGGACAACGGCGGCGGTGTGGGTGCGGAGCCGGCCGTGATGGCGATGGTTGCCGTGGCGCTCTGCTGCCAGTTGGCCACGGCGGCAGCAGTCCCGCCGCCGACAATCACTGTCACCACAAACGCCACCACGGATGCCTTGAACCCCGGCAGGACACGGAGCCGCTGCACCCACCCCCGAGCGTTGTGGTTCACTTCCGGAACACGGACCGGGGGTGTCTGGCGTTTCATGGATTGCGTCTCCGCTTGGCTATCGCTACGAACAAGAACAGGACACCGGAGAAGGCCAACAGCTGAGTGGGCCGCTGGTCGTTGCCCACCACATTACTTTGCAGAGCCCTGCTCATTTCCAGGTTTCCCTGGTGGCCGACGCCGGATGGCTCGCTGGGCGTGCTGCAAGCGGAGACGGCCGCACCGCCGCCCAGCCCCTGCACAAGGAAGATCAGTTCGACGCCGGCCGATTCACGCCGTGTTGCGTTGGTGGCCGCCAATACCAATCCGAGGGCAAGGTCTATCCGCAGCGTCTCGCCTGCAGCCAGCACCCAGCCCTGAAGAACATTCCGGCACTGTCCGGGACCCGCCAGTGGCACAGTGACGGCGGCATGGCCTGGCGACCCGGCCAGGAGCTCCAGGGAATTGGTCAGGACGGCGCTTCCCGCACCCGATCTCACGGCAAGGTCGAAAGCCGCCGGATCGGCGCCGGCATTGCGGACCCAGACGGTCCCGGGCCGGGTTTCCCCGGGCACCAGCCCTGCAAGATCCGGGAAGACGGCCGGTTCCTGGCTGCTGGTGAAGTGAATGCCGTCGCTGCTCAATTGCATGGCCGGTCCGTCGTCGGCAGCGGCAGGCGTCGCCGCCAGGCCGGCCAGTACCGCCGTCAGGATGCCTCCGGCCAGCACGGCCGCCGTTTGCCGGAGGTGGACCTTTGTGCGCCGGCCTGGCCGGACGGGGTTCATGGCGTTGGTCCGGATTCCTTCTTGGAGTCCTTCTTTGCCCGGACACCCTGGATGGTGCTGAAGGCGCCAAAGCCAATCAAGCCGGCCGCCACAATGGGGATGATCATGCCACGGTTCGTTTGGCCCACGGTGTTGGCCACGAATCCTACAAAGGGAACGGCGTAAAGCAGTTTGCCCCTGACCTGTGGTGCGTGAACGGGTTCGGCGTCGGCCAGGGAGTTGTTGTCACCCTTGGTGGCGAACACCTGCTCCCCGGACTGCGTAGTTCCCACCGAGATGATCCGGTGGCTGATCACCGCTGGCTTGCCGGACTCGATTTGGTACGTGATGATGTCCCCCACCCGTAGATCGGCAAAAGGCGTGGGCTTGACCACCAGGAACGTTCCGGGCGCATATTTCGGAGCCATGGAATTGGTCAAGACAGTGTAGGTCTGGGAGCCGGTGGCAAGCGGAGCCACCACCAGGACCAAGGCAGCCAGAGCCGCAACAATGAACAACAGGAACCCCACGCTGCGGCCCATCAGTCGCAGCCAAGGACGTGCCGTGGTGGGGGCGGTCTCCGCGGTGGCGGACTCGGCCGCAATGGTGGCTGTCGTGGTGGCGGTCATGGCGTTTCTTTTCTATTGCTGTGTGACGACGATGGGAATGGTGACACCGGCGGTGCTCCCTGCCAGGCCGGCAGGTGTGGCCGCGCTGAGGGTGACTTGGAAGCAAAACACCCCGGTAGCGCCCTTGGCGATATTCAGGGCAGGGAGGTCGGTGGTGAGCGCCGAGGTGTACAGGGCGGCACTGGAACACTGGTCCAGGGCCGCTGCGGCCGCTGCCTTGACGCTCAAGTAGCCCGCCAGCCCGCTTCCGTTATCGGTTTTGCCGGGCGTGGAGCCGATGGCGGCCCGGATGGTGAAGTCCCCGCCGGCGTTGGTGACGTTTCCCAGCTGGACCCCGGCGTAGGCGGCCTGTCCGGGGACGACGACGCCGGCTGGCGTCGTCGTGAGTGCGATGGCGGCGGCAGCCCCGTCAGAGAGCGTCATGTCGGTGGTGTTGTTGGTCTGGGTGTCGGTCAGGCTGACCCGGAAGTCCGCTGCCTGTACGGTTCCTGCATTGGCACTGACCGCATTGTTCCAGAGGGCGTAGCTGCCCTGAACGGCCAGGAGCCCAAGGAGGACTGCGGCCAGGACCAGGCCGGCCGCCTTCATCATTCGGGAACTACGCATGACATCTCCGCACGGGGTGGTGGTGCGCCGGCCATGGCCGGCACACCACCGGGGTCTTCGAACGGTGGCTCGGCCGTTCCCGTTTGGGGTCCGGCTGCCTCGGCTACAGAGCGTTTGCGGTGGCGGGTGCCTGCTGCACCAGCGCGTCTGCGGTGGCGGGTGCCTGCTGCACCAGCGCGTAGCCGATGCCGCCGAGGTTGTAGCTTGCGTTGGTCGCGGTGCGGCCGGTGGTGGACGTCTTGAACGTGAAGGTGGTGGACGCTTTCACCAGGCCTGAGTCGGCCGGGGCCAGCACGTCCGTGGGGAGAACCTGGGGACCGCTGGAGGTGAGCTTGGTCAGCGTTGTGGCACCAACAACCACGGAGCTGCCGAAGGGCGCCGTAGTGCTGTCGGCCCCGCCGCTGGTGACAGCCAGTTTGGCCTTCATCAGGTCACCCGTCAGCGTCACAGTCACATCCTGCGCGTAGGTCAGGACATCACCGGGAACCACCTTGTAGGTGGAAATGTCGGCGATGACGGTGCCGGCCGCGTTGGTCCACTTGCCGTTGCTGGCTACCAGGTTCAGATCACCCGAAACCACCGAACCCATCGTTGCGCTCTGTGCCTGGTTCCAGGTAGCCAGCGTTCCGCCGCCGCCTACCAGGAGGATGACGCCTACGCCGGTTGCAATTGCGCCTTTGACCATCTTGTTCATTGTGAGACCCTTGTTCAAGTTTTTCCCGGCGGTTTTCCTGCCGATGGGTCTAACTATCCGGCACGCTTCTCATGAAATGGCGCGCAAAATCTGGAAGATCCGCGGAAGAATGGCGCAAGAATTCCTCAATGCTCAAGATCGTTATGGAACCTCAAGATTCCGGCAGGATACGGTCAATTTCGCCTGGAATCCGGCCGTTTGTTGCTGACGCGGAACTACAGTTGAGCTCTAAAAGTCGGTACGGGACGGAGGGAAAACACGTCATGACACATCGGCGCCCCCCGTTGGTGAGTTTGGCCCAGCTGCATTCCCTGGAGGACTCACTCGGCGGCGAAACCGCGCTGTGCCGTGGCTTTGTCAGCAACTATGTAGACATGTGGGCCGGCCGGTTTCAGAGGTTGTCCGATGCCGTGCAGGCGGAAGATCTGGATGACGCCATGGATGCGGCCCTGAGCGTGTGCACGTCAAGCCACATGGTGGGTGCAGTGCGTCTGGAAAAGCAGACAGACGAGCTGATCCAGTTCCTGCGCCAAGGCAGCCTTCCCAGGGCATGCCAGGTGCTGCCCTCCTTGGGGCAGTGCGGACAGCAGACAGCGGCCAAATTATTGGAAAGCTACGTTAGACGCAGCTAAAGCCGCTTCCGGCCGCCCCGCCCCTCTGGTCGAGCGGAGCCGAGACCCCCTACCCCGCCACCCGCACAAGTCCCAGCACGGCGTCGCGGAGCTCCACCATGGTGGGGGCGTCCACGGCCTCGGCGTTCAGGCGCAGGAACGGCTCGGTGTTGGAGGCGCGCAGGTTGAACCACCAGTCGCCGTTGTCGGCGGCGAACGTCAGCCCGTCCATCTCGTCCACGCTCACGCCCTCGCGCGCGTAGGCCGCGCGGACGCGGCCCACGGCGGCGGGGACATCGGCCAGCTTGGAGTTGATCTCGCCGGAGGAGATGTAGGGCTCGTATTCGCGGCCGAGCCCGGACAGCGGGCCGTCCTGCTCGCCCAGGGCGGCCAGGACGTGCATGGCGGCCAGCATGCCGGTGTCCGCGTTGTAGAAGTCGCGGAAGTAGTAGTGCGCGGAGTGCTCGCCGCCAAAGACGGCGCCCTCCTCGGCCATGACGGCCTTGATGAAGGAGTGGCCCACACGGGTGCGGACCGGGCGGCCGCCATCGGCGGTGACCAGCTCCGGCACGGCGCGGGAGGTGATCAGGTTGTGGATGACCACGGGGGTCTCCTCGCCGGCGGCCTTCGCCCGGGCGATCTCGCGCCGGGCCACCAGGGCCGTCACGGCGGAGGGGGAGAGGGGGGCGCCGAGCTCGTCGATGACAAAGCAGCGGTCCGCGTCGCCGTCGAACGCCAGGCCGATGTCCGCGCCATGGGCGACGACGGCGGCCTGGAGGTCGCGCAGGTTTTCCGGTTCCAGCGGGTTGGCCGGGTGGTTCGGGAAGGAACCGTCGAGCTCGAAGTAGAGCGGCACGATCTCCAACGGCAGGGCCGGGAGCAGCGTGCCGCCCAGCACGGCGGGGGTGGTCATGCCGGCCATGCCGTTGCCGGCGTCCACGACGATCTTCAGCGGGCGGGAGCCGGAGAGGTCCACCAGGGAGCGCAGGTACTGCGCGTAGTCCTTCAACACGTCGTGCACGCCGATCGCCCCGGGGCGGATGCCCGCAGCCTCCGTGTCGGGGAGACCCTCGTCGAGGTAGGTCTGGGCCAGGGCCCGGATGTCCTCCAGCCCGGTCTCGGAGGACAGCGGCACGGCACCGGCCTTGGCCATCTTGATGCCGTTGTACTCGGCCGGGTTGTGGCTGGCGGTGAAGACCACGCCGGCGGCGTCCATCGAGCCGCAGGCGAAGTAGAGCTCATCGGTGGAGATCAAATCCAGCAGCACCACCTCCGCGCCGCGGGCGGTGGCGCCGGCGGCAAAGCCGCGGCGAAGTCGGGGAGGAGGGGCGCATGTCCCCGCCCACCAGCACGCGCTCCCCGGACAGCCCCAGGACATCCACGAAGGCGGCACCCACCGCCTTGACCGAGGTGGCGGTGATGGTTTCGCCCACGATGCCGCGGACGTCATAGGCCTTGAAGGATTCCGAAAGGTCAATGGTGGTGTTCTCTGTGGTAATCACTAATTCATAATACGTGCCAAAATACGAATACCTCTGCAATAGCCGTCATAAAACAAAGCCCCGGTTAACGGATTGTTTCCGTTAACCGGGGCTTCATGTTTCCAAGCGAATGGAGGCGCTATTCGCGGATGGTGTCGATGTGGGTGCGGTACCACGGGACGGTGTTGCGGATGCCGTCCTCCAGGTTGATGCTGGACCGCCAGCCGGCTTCCGCCAGCTTGGAGACGTCCAGCAGCTTCTGGGGCGTGCCGTCCGGCTTGGACGTGTCCCAATCCATTTCACCGGTGTAGCCGACGGCGTCAGCCACAATGCCGGCCAGTTCCTTGATGGTGACATCGGTGCCGGTGCCCACGTTGACCTGGTCGGGACCGTCGTAGTTTTCCATCAGGTGCAGGCAGGCAGCGGCCATGTCATCGACGTGCAGGAACTCGCGGCGGGGATCGCCCGTGCCCCAATTCGTCACCAATTCCGTCCCGTTCTTGACAGCCTCGTCATAGCGGCGGATTAGCGCCGGGAGGACGTGCGAGCCGGTGGGGGAGAAGTTGTCTCCGGGGCCGTACAGGTTGGTGGGCATCGCGGAAATCCACGGCAGCCCGTATTGGCGGCGGACCGCCTGGATCTGCAGGATGCCGGCAATCTTGGCAATGGCGTAGGCATCGTTGGTCGGTTCCAGATGCCCCGTCAGCAGGGAGTCTTCCCGGATGGGCTGCTCCGCCAGCTTGGGGTAGATGCAGGAGGAGCCCAGGAACAGCAGCCGTTCCACACCGTGTTCGCGGGCCGCGTCCAGGACGTTGACCTGGATGCGCAGGTTGTCGCTGAGGAAGTCCACCGGGAAGGTGCTGTTGGCCAGGATCCCGCCCACCTTTGCGGCGGCAAGGACCACGTAGCGCGGCTTGGCCTCGGCGAAGAACGCGAAGGTGGCGTCGCGGTCCTTGAGGTCCAGCTCGGCGGAGGTCCGGCCCACCAGGTTGGTGAAGCCGTTCTCCTCGAGCCGGCGCCAGATGCCGGAACCGACCAGCCCGCGGTGGCCGGCCACGTAGAACGTTGCGTCGCGGTCCAGCGGACCGGGTGTGAAGTCAACGTCCATGGCTAGGCGTTCCAGCTGGCCAGGTCAACGGCGTCAACCCAGTGGTTGCCGGAGTGCTTCAGAGCCTGGATGTCGGCGTCCACCATGATGCGGGCCAGTTCCGGCGTCTCCACGGTGGTCTTCCAGCCCAGCTTCGCGTGGGCCTTGGAGGGATCGCCGATCAGGGCGTCCACTTCGGTGGGCCGCAGGTAGCGCTCGTCGAACTTGACGTGGTTCTCCCAGTTCAGGCCAACGTGGTCGAAGGCAACCTGCAGGAAGTCCTTGACCGTGTAGCCCACGCCGGTGGCCAGCACAAAGTCCTCGGGCTCGTCGGCCTGGAGCATGCGCCACATGCCTTCGACGTACTCTGCCGCATAGCCCCAGTCACGGACGGCATCCAGGTTGCCCATGTAGAGCTCGTTCTGCTTGCCAGCCTTGATGGCGGCCACGGCACGGGTGATCTTGCGGGTCACGAAGGTCTCGCCACGCCGGGGGGACTCGTGGTTGAACAGGATGCCGTTGACGGCGTACATACCGTAGGCCTCGCGGTAGTTCTTGGTGATCCAGTAGCTGTAGACCTTGGCGGCACCGTAGGGGGAGCGTGGGTAGAACGGGGTGTCCTCGCCCTGCGGCGGCGGCGTGGCACCGAACATTTCGGAGGTGGAGGCCTGGTAGAACTTTGTCTTGATTCCGGACATCCGCACTGCTTCCAGCAGACGGACGGTGCCCACGCCGGTGGTGTCGGCCGTGTGCTCCGGCTCGTCGAAGGACACCCGGACGTGGGACTGTGCGGCCAGGTTGTAGACCTCGTCGGGGTTGATTTCCGCCAGCAGAGTCACCAGACGTGCGCCGTCACTCAGGTCGCCGTAGTGCAGGAACAGCTTGGCCGACGGATCATGGGCGTCAACGTAGAGGTGATCGATCCGTGCGGTGTTGAACGTAGAGGCCCGGCGGATGAGGCCGTGGACTTCGTAACCCTTCTTGAGCAGCAGCTCTGCCAAGTAGGAGCCGTCCTGGCCTGTAATTCCTGTAATCAAAGCGCGCTTGGTCAACGCAGATCCCCCTGGTGGTAGTCGCGCGCGGTCATTCGCGCAAGGACAAGTTTAGTCACGACAAACATAGTGCATGGGACTCCATTCGGGCCCTTCATGTCGGCCGGGCTTCATCTAGTGCTTTGACCGGAAAGGTTGCCCGGGTTGGGAACGTGCCACTCTGGTGGCGTGGCTGATCGTGTGAAAGTGCGCCGGCTCAGTCCGGCAGAAGGTCAACGGCTGCAGCGGATCGTGCGTCGTGGCGAGCCGAAACAGGTCTGGAGCATGGTCCGGTGGCGGCGGGCGACAGATCGTTCTTGCCTCGGCGGGCGGGAATTCGGTTCCGGTCACCGCCCGTCTGCTCGCCGCCGACGAGGACACCGTCCGGGCGGTGATCCGCCGCTTCAACGAGATCGGGTTGGACTGCCTGGACCCTGAGCGGGCGGGAGGCCGTCCCCGCCTGCTCGGTTCCGGCGACGAGGACTTCGTTGCCGCGACGGCCAGCACCCGCCCGCGGAAGCTGGGGGCACCGTTCACCCGGCGGTCGATCCGGAAGCTGGCCGGGTATTTGGGCGAACGCCCGGACCGGCCGGTCCGGATTGGCCGCGAGGCCCTGCGTATCCTGCCGCACCGGCACCGCATCACGTTCCAGCACACCAAGACCTGGAAGGACTCCACCGACCCGGACCGTGAAGCCAAGCTCGAGAGGATCGAGGACGTGCCCGGACACCATCCCGAGAGCGTCTTCGCCATCGACGAATTCGGTCCGCTGGGCATCCGGCCCACCGGCGGGACCGGGTGGGCCCGGCAGGGCCGGCCCGACCGGTTGCCGGCGACCTACCACCGCACCGAGGGTGTGACGTATTTCCACGGCTGCTACCCGGTGGGAGCTGACACCTTGTGGGGCATCAACCACCGGCACGAGGGCGCCGTGAACAGCCTTGCCGCCCTCAAAAAGCATCCGGGCGGCGTGCCCCGATGGGCAAACGGTGCGGTTCTGGCACGAATTTCGTGAATCGGTTGTGGTCGCGGTCATGAGAGCAGGACTCTCTGCCTGAGGAGCTGGAGGCCCGCCCGGCCGAACATCTGACGTTTGATCATTTTGATCGAAGTTGATGTGTCCTTCAACGACGCCGGAGCTGTAGGGCAGTGTCAGCCCGGCGATGACCGCGTCCCGGTCACTGTCGATACCGTTGGCGAAGGAGTGCAGGCTAGGCAGGGTGTCGGTGCAGGCCTTGCCCAGCCAGCCCCGGAGCCGGTCGCCGTGCAGCTCGGTGAGCATGGCGGCGAATCCGCGTACATGCGCGGTGGTGGACTCCAGCTCCGGGCAGTTGGCCAGTATGGCTCTGAGCCGGTCCCGCTCGTTCTTGCCCAGCGTGTCGGGATCAGTCATGATCCAGCCGGCCACTTGCCGTACTGTCGGCGGCGCAGGGCCCGGCGAGGGGACGATTCCGGTGGCGCGGAGCGTGCGCAGGTAGACCAATACCGTGCCATAGCTGCCCCGGTAGCCCCTCGTAGTGATCTGCCGGTGCAATTCGGCGGTGCTGGCCGGGCCTTCGCTCAACCGCTGGTGCAGGTAGGGCTTGTAGACATCGAGGATCGTCCTCCGGCAGGCCCAGAACGCGCTCAGCGTGTTCGCGCTGTCGGCGCGCGCATACTTGCGCACCGTGTTGTAGGCCAGGCCAAGCTCACGGGCGGCTGCCTGCATGCTGTTTCCCTGTCCGAGGAGCTCGTGCACACGCCGGTAGCGCCCGAGCGTCCACTGGGAAAGGACATGGCTGGCGGCGTGGGCGTCGGCGGCATCCTCGCCGAGCTCTCTGGGAGGCTTTTGACAGTCATCGGGGACTTGCTGCGCGGCGGGGCCGGGCAGGCACCACCGGTGCCGGGCGACTTCCTTTTCCACGTGCTCTCCCGGGTTGTGCCACAGGTGCCAGCGGTCGGCGGCCTGCACCGCTTCCGGCGCTCCGGCGCGGGCGCCCTGGCGCGTGGGCGCCGGCCCGGTCGCGGCAGATGACCTGCGCGCCAGGGTGCTCACCCTGCCAGCCGGCGAATGTGCTGGACTGCCGGTCCGGCAACAGGTCAACGGGACGGCGGGAGCCGCAGTCCACCAGGACCGTGCCGTAGACCTCGCGTTTGCGCAGCGCGAAGTCGTCCACCCCCAGCACGCTTGGCGCGCCGGCCGGAGTGGGGCGGGCAGCAGCAGCACCAGACGGAGCAGGGCCGTCCTGCTCGCCGTGGCGCCCAGGACGGCGGTGGGCCAGGCCCGGCCCGCCCGGCCAGGGCCAGGCCGACAGCCTGGAGCACCTTCACCAGTACCGGGGTGCGCCGCCCATAGTGGGTAGTCATGCTTGTGACCTGCTCGGAGAAAGTACGCCGGGGGCAGTCCGCCCCGTCGCAGAACAGGCGCCGCACCGACAACCCGGTGGCCACCGGCTGCCCGCCCACGGCGGTATCCGCGATCAGGCGCCGGTAGCGGCTATGCGCCCGCTGCGACAACATCCCGCAGTCCGGGCACAGGAACGAACTGTCCACGCGGGTCCGGGCCGACACCCTCACCGTCCCCTCCACCCGGCGCACCTGCTCGACCAGCACCCTGTCCCAATGCGGGAACACCACCCGCAGCAATTCCACACACTCTCGCAACGATCCCACCGCAGCGCCAATCCGTCACCATTCACGAAATTCGTGCCAGAACCAACGGTGCAGGTGGTCCTGGACGCTCCTCTCGGCCCATGGCACCCCGGGGATCCGCCGCTGGGCCGCGGCCCATGCCGTCGAGCTGTGCAATACCGCGACTTACGCGTCCGGGGCGAACCCGACCGGGGCGCACGTCGGGGTGCTGCGCCAGTTCACCCTGGCCAACTCCAACCACCCCGACCATGTGGTGCAGACCCGGCGGCTGCGCGGGCACCTGCGCTGGCGCAAAGCCCACGCCCGCCATCCCGACGTTTTGAGGCCCAGCGCCGCGAACGCGCCCGGGCCCGCAGCGAAAAGGGCCACCGCTGGGGCCTGCACGACAGCGCACAGGCGGCATGAGCCAACACCGCCAACGTTTCAAGCCACCGCCATAGCCCGGATTTTTCATGATGGCCAGAGTGACGGCCGGATCCGGGTTTGATTCCCGGCCAGCCTGATTTTTGGGTTTCGGGGCGCGCTCGATGGGCCTGGTGTCGCTGGGTGGGCGTCGGTTCCACGGTGTCCGAAGGCCCGTGGTCGGTGGTGGCAGAGGCCGGCGGAGGGTTTTTCAGACCAGCATCGGGGCCTGTTTCCGGAGGCTGGAGTCCAAACCGGCGATGGCTTCCCGGAGAACGGTGGTCGTGCCGGCTTCGGGGGGCCTTGTCGGGGATCAGCAGCCAGGTCCGGTGGGCCCTGGTGGTGAGTTTCCCGACGGCGGCGTAGAGCCGGTACCGCCACCGTTTCACATCCCACCCGCGGGCAGGGTGCCTGGTGAGCAGGGCAGTGAGTTGCAGCCAGGAGATGAGGTCATGGCGAGGGCTGCCAGGATCTCCCCGGTGCCGTGGCCAGCGCCGTCGTCGACGCTGGCAACAAAGGGGGCGAACCCGTAGTCGAAGCGGTCCGGCTTGGCCACGGTGCGCCCCATGAACCATGAGATGGTCGCGTTCGAGGCAACCGTGCCGAACACGCCGGCACCGGCGCGCAGGACGTCGAGATCGGAGACGTGGTCGCCGCCGGCGAGCATCACCGCCAACGAGCCCAGGATCGTGCCGGGCCGGTGCCGGGCACTGGTGGGGACGAACTGGCCTAGCCGGTCCTGGCACACGTCGCGGAACCCCAGCGCGTCAACGAACGAGGTGACCACGTCCAGTCCGGCGTGGGAGAGAAGCGCCTGGCCGGTCGTGGCGACGGGAAGGGCAGGGAAAACTCGGTATTCTTGGACCTCAGATAGGTGCTTCTTTCAGCCGGTGGAACAGTGCGTCAACAACACTATTTTCCCGGCTGGGAAACACCTTTCGTCGGTTAAACACACCCCGCAGGCGCCACCCTCATGAAACCCACAGGCTCCGGCTTGAATGTATAGTTCGGCTTGTTAGCTATCAAACGGCCAGTATGATGGCTACGGCTGGAACTGATTGCATGACAGGGCGAAGTAGCGGTCTTGGTTATACTGATCAAGTTGATTGCGAGCAACGACTCTAATTTATAAAGAACTGAAGGTTTACAATTGGCTAATCGAGAACGATTTTCAATTCGACATCGTATTGGGAGCATCAATTTTATCAGCGCGTCACCGCGTGACGCTGCCGGGGGATTAATTGAACTGGCCCTAGATCCAAATGTGACTTCAGCCCATGTCCATTTGGCAAACGCCTACACAATTGCCTTGGCTGATATGGATGAAGGATATCGTAATGCATTGTCCGATCAGGCGCTGAACTTTCCTGATGGCAAGCCGCTGGGTTGGGCATCGCGAATCAAAGGTCACAAGACACCGCTAATTCAAGTTCGTGGACCCCAGCTTTTCTTGGACGTCATGGAATTAGGTCTTGAGCGAAATGTGCGTCATTTCCTCCTGGGCTCAACACCACAAGTCCTGTCATTGCTGGAGACCAATTTGAAAAAAATGTTTCCGGATATTGAAATAGTTGGAACAATAAGTCCGCCATTCCGTAAGCTGTCAGAAAATGAGTTGGAAATACAGGACCGAGAAATCCGGGAATCCGGTGCTCATATTGTGTGGGTAGGGCTTGGGACTCCAAAACAAGATTTCGAAGTTTTGCGTCTTGCTGGCACCGTGGCTGCTGTTTCGGTAGCAATCGGTGCCGCGTTCGATTTTTCCGCCGGAACGCTGCCGCAAGCGCCCGCGTGGATGCGTGCTGTAGGACTCGAATGGTTCTTTCGACTCATCAAGGAACCAAGGCGTCTCTGGCGCAGATATCTCATTGGAAACCTGCAATTCATAAGGTCAACTTTCTTTCGAAAGGGCAGTAAGGAATGATTAATCAAAGTCGAATCGATAATATTCTTTTGTATAGTTGAAAGAGATTTCTAAATATTCTGATCGGCGACAACTTTTTTAACATTTTCACCTAGATCTTAGATTCAATCGGATGATGAATTTGTGCGGTCATTTATTTTACGCGCCCTTATATCCGAAATTGCTTGATCCGTTCTTGATTCAAATGCGACTTACCAGAATAATTTGAGATCGAAAGAATATCGGCAATTTGTGATGCGTTCCGCATCAAGATATCGGACTTGTCGTTTCCAAGTGTGGTGGATGATTTTGTCCGGTAGGTGCGGCGGCCAGGGCCGATGCCAGGGCGTATGAAAAGTTGTTTAGGTGGTAGTGAGACCGGCGAGGTTGAGGGCGCGGTGCGGGTAGTTGCGGGCCCCTCGGGTTGCCCTGTCGAGATTTGTTTCTCCGTGGAGCTGCAGGATGGTGATGGGGATGTTGCGCAGGGAGGCCATGACGCGGGGTGCGTTGCCCTTTAGGATCTGGCTGAGGTCCCTGGCGGTACGTGACGTCCCGGCGCCAGTTGAGCCCGTTTTCGATGGCCCAGTGGCCACG
Source organism: Pseudarthrobacter sp. P1 (assembly GCF_050156935.1). NCBI lineage: Bacteria > Bacillati > Actinomycetota > Actinomycetes > Micrococcales > Micrococcaceae > Pseudarthrobacter > Pseudarthrobacter sp. P1. Next base: position 4,009,170 of record NZ_CP189584.1, read on the forward strand.
TGCCAGGGCGTCGATGTGGGCCGGCCTTCCGGCAACCGAGTCCAGTGAGGTGACGCTGTAGACGGTCTCGGCCGACCATTTCCGGGCCCCGAGGGGACGGGACTTGCGGGTGATCCGGCCTGCTCGGGCGGCGTGCAGGAAGTTGATCCCATTGGCCAGGCTGACGCACTTGATGGTGTGTTCAATCTCGTGTCCGTTGGCGGTCTTTCCGGTCTCAGGACTCCGGTCATGGCGATTTAATGCTTTTAGGATTGAGCCCGGTTTTTGATGGTGTATTTGAGGATGAGATCGGTGCCGGGGTAGCGGGTTTCGGTGGCGGTGAGGTGCTCGCACAACTCGGCGGCGGCCGCGGTCTTGGCCTTGGTTGGCAGCGGATCCAGTCTGATGGTGAGGTGGCCGGGGGTGGTGGGGTCGATGTCGCCGGACTGGTTGAACAGTTGGCGCATGAGGGTGTGGGCTTCCTGGGTGGCGCGCCGGTAGCCGGTGTTGGTGCGGATCTCCCTCGCGATGGTCATCGCGGTGTTGTAGGCGGCCATCCGGATGCCGGTATGGATCAGCTTCACCTCGGTATCCAGGACCTGCTGGCCCGGGTTCAGTTCTCCGAGGCGGAGCGTGGCAGGGATTCCCTTGTGGGCCTTCTCGGCGGCGATCAGCGCGTTCTCCGCTTCCCGGAGCGGTGCCATGGCCTGGTTGTGCATGGCACTGGTGACCGTGACGATCAGTTCCTTGCTTCCTTCTGGCGGGGTTTTCAGCTCCAACAGGTTGATATCGGCGATGGCGGCGGCCTCGGCATGGGCATTCCTGGCGGCAACGACTTTTTGGTACGCCTTGGCCTTGGCCAGGTTCGGCACCATCCGGTCCTCGTCGTCCTCGGTGCTGGCGTAGGAGTCGTGGGAGTCAAGGTCGAAGTGCATGCGGGCGTAACGGAACTGGTTCTCCTGACGCCACCGATTCCCCATCCGATACACCACCTCCCCGGCGGGAAGGCCGCGATCGGTGGTGAGGATGTGGATTTGCCTCGTGCCCCCGCCGGTGGTGGCCACAACCCGGCTGAGCTGGCGGATCTGGAAGACCTCCCCGGTCGTCCTGGTGGCGTTCAGGGGAAGGTCAACGAGCGTGTCAGCCACTTTCCAGGTCTTCTCTTCACCATGATCGTGGGTGTGGGACACCTCGGCGAACAGCTCTTCCTTGATGTCTTCCGTGGCGCCTTTGCGCCAGGTCAGCACATCAAAACCCGAAGCGTCCATGTGTTTGAACAAGGCCGGTGACCGGCCGCCGCGGTCAAAACCAACCAGCACCCGCCGCTCGTCACCCACCGCTATACGTAGTTCGGGTAGGAGGTCGCGCAGTTCCGCGGCAAGGGATGCACCGGGGGCGGCCATGACGACGAACACGGGGGCGCCGTGGGCGCCGGTGACCCAGGTTTCCTCGGTCGCAGGGACCGGGAACTTCAACCTCGTGGAGTACCGCTTTCCGATCTTCTTGCGTCCCTGGTAGGCGCGCACATGCCCGTCAACATAGAGGACCGCGGCCAGGTTGTCCCCGCCCGGGCCCGTGCCGGCCAGGTGGTGGGCGGCCAGGGCGGCGATCAGTTCGGCGGCTTTGCCCGTCTCGGCGAGGTGGCTGATCCGGCGGCGGATGGTTTTCACTTCCGGGGCCCGGTCCAATCCCAACACCCGCCCAAGTTCTTCCGGGTCAAAACGCGTCGCGCCCTCGGCCCGGGCTTCCCCGGCCAAGGCCCGGAGCACGCTATCGATCAGGATCGTTTCCAGGCCGTAGAAACCATTCGGCAAGGACCCGTAGACATCCTTCGCGCAGGAGAGCAGGCCGGTGGTTTCCAAGGCGGGGAAGGCCAAGAACAGCCCGGCATGCCGGATGTGTGCTGCCGGGGCAAACACCGGGACCGCGCACCCGGGCAAGCCGGCGGCGGCACGCTCCGCAGCGCGGGGTGCCGGGGCCGGCCGGAGCGGCAGTTCAGGCTGCTGTGCTGGTGTTGGTTCCTGGGTTTCAGGTTCACCGGCGGCGGGTGTTTCCGCGGCGTTGGCGCCCTGCCCGGCAACGAGTTTCAGGGCGCGGCGGACACTGAACTCGGAGACTCCCACCGTCTCGCCGATGGTCCGCAGTGACTGGTTTTGTGCGCGTAGGGCCACGATGCGCTCGATCGTGGCAGTGACCAGCTGGGAGGGGCGCTTGGGGCCTTTCTTCTCCGCCACCAGGGCGGTAACACCACCGGTGGCTGCCAGCTGGACCCATTTCCACACCGCCACCGAGGAAACTCCGAAAGCTGCCGCGATCTGCGCCTGCGAGGCCGCGCCCAGACGCACCAATTTCACTGCCGCCCACCGGCGTGCCGCAGCATCTTCGGCATCCCACACGTCACAGAGCTGCCCGCGGATATAGACTTCCCCGCCCCGGTCGTTCTCCACCAAGGACACCGCCAAGCCCACCGGCACGGCAACAGGATCCATCGCCACCGGCAGGGGACGTTGAGCAGTCATGAAAACCATCATTTCACCCCTCGATAGACGATAAAATACTAACTCTGTTTTATCGCAAAACAGGTAAAATTAACATCCCCCAAGCCGCTCAAAACCCCCGAAAGTCAACGAACTTCCAAACCCGCCACCAGACCATGACCGGAGCCCTGGGGCTTGTGTCCGGCCCTGACGCGGTTCCACGGCAGGGAGCGCAGCTGGTCGTGGAGCTTCTTGGGCTGGTTGGCCTCCGCGCTGCGCACGTAATGGGCGCCGCGCCCGTGCAGGTAGTGGGCGTGCTCGCGCTGCGAGTGGAGGGCGTCGGCCGTGATGGTGACGCACTTCAGGTTCTTGATGCCGTCCATCAGGGGCTTGAAATGGGTGATCTCGTTGTGTTTCTCGGCAATGTTCTGCTGCGCGCCGCCGCCGTTCTTGGCGCCGCGGACCTCTTTCCCATCACTGGCCCCCGCCGTCACCGTCGTGGCTGCCTGGGCCCAGGCGCCGGCAAGGCGGTCCAGCAGGTCCGCATCGAGTCGTTCAAGGGCGCGGCCCAGCGTGGTCGCATGTGGGGTGCCGATGCCCGGGGTGGCGAGCTGGCCCAATGCCGTATCTGCCGCCCATTCGGCCATCTCCACCAGCGACGTTGCCCAAGCCAGGGCTGAGCCACACCATGATGACCAGCAGGTGCGCGAAACGGTGTCTGACTCCGCGTTTCCGGCGAGGACCCTACGTGTCAGGGTTGGGTGAGGCCAGCAGCTCACAGCAACTTCGTCTAATTCGTAGGGCGAGAACCAGGATCACCACTGATGTCTATCTCCACAATTTCCCCGCCGCGGGAGAATGGGTCCATGAGCAATATTGGCCCCAGATCCGGTGGCCCGACCCCTCGTAGGTCGTTCACGCCGGCACAAAAATTGGCGTACTTGGATGCCTACCAGCGGGCCTGTGACGACGGCACCGGCGGCGGGGCATACCTGCGCGCCGAGGGCCTGTATTCCTCGCGGATCACCGAGTGGCGCAAGCTCCGCGACGCCGGCGTCCTCGAGGGCAAAAAGCCTGGCGAGAAGATCGGCAAGCCCACTGCTGAGCAGGCGGAAATCGGGCGTCTGCGTCGGCAGCTGGAGGTGAGTGAACGCAAGCTGGCACGGACTGAGGCTGCGTTGTCCATCATGGAAAAAGCACGACAGCTTTTGGAGGACATCTCCGAGAGCGCGGAGCAGCAGCCCTGGTACAGGAAACCCTGATGGGCGCCTATACCGCCCTGACCCGGGCGGACATCCCCACCCGGGAAGCAGCCGTGATTGCCGGTGTCTCCAGGGCCACGGCGACCCGCAAACCCCGGACACCGGCGGCAGATCCCGCGCCGGCCCCGGCCCCGGCAAACAAGCTCTCAGCGGCCGAGCGCGCCCACATCCTGGCCACCGCGAACTCGGAGCGGTTCGTGGACCTGCCGCCGGTGCAGATCTACGCCCGACTCCTGGATGAAGGCATCTATTTGTGCTCAATCTCCACGTTCTACCGCGTCCTGGAAGAGAACCGGCAGGTCAAGGAACGCCGCCGACAGGCACGCCACCCGGCCCGGGCCATCCCCGAGCTGGTCGCGACCGCCCCCGGACAGGTCTACTCCTGTTATGCCGAGGTTCTCGTTATGCCGATATTGGTGCCAGAATCCCGGGTTCTTGCGGCGGCCGGGGCTCGCCTGTCGGCATAATCATCGGATCATGATCGACTTGTTTCCCATTCTTTCAAGAGACAAGGAAACAGCGTCATGGTGCACGTCAGTGGTCCATTGGAAACGTACGTCGAGGGGTTCGAATCTGAGTTGATCCGGCTGGGATTTGTTCCTATCTCAAGGGACGCCCAGCTGCGCCTGATGGCGCATTTGAGCAGCTGGCTCAACACCAAAGGCCTAGTCGTATCGCATCTCACGGTGGAGCTCGTTGAGTTGTTCATCCTTGAGCGGCGGGCATCGCATACCGCGCTCTTCACCCACCGCGCCCTGCGCCCGCTGCTGAACTGGTTAGTCACATCGGGAACGATCACCGCGGACGTAGCTGCGCCACGGGCAGTCCAGGATTCAGTGTTGCTGGTCCGATTCGAGGAATACCTACGCAGTGAGCGGCGGCTGAAAGAGATTTCCGTCCAGGCGCAAGTGTCCCGGGTGCGCCGGTTCCTCAACGGCTACACCCCACCAGGAGGCGTGGCCACACTGAGCGCGGGTGATGTCACCCGGGCTCTGCTGGGCGAGGGTGAAGGCAGGAAGCCGGTTTCGGTGAAAAAATTCGGCTACGTGTTGCGCTCGTTCCTGCGCTTCTGCTTCCTGGTCGGTGTGATGGACCAGGACCTGACGGGGGCGACCCTGGCGGTCAGGTTGCCGCAGCCCTCGCTACTGCCGATTGGCGTGAGTCCGGAGAAGATCCAGTGCCTGATCAGTGGGTGTGACAGGAACACCGCAGTAGGGAAACGTGAATATGCGGTGATTATCATGCTCGCGCGTTTGGGCCTGCGCGCCGGTGAAGTGGCTGGGCTACGCCTGGATGACATCGACTGGCGTCATGGTGAATTCCTGGTCCGCGGCAAAGGGGCCAAAGACGAACGGCTACCACTGCCTGCCGAGGTGGGGGAGGCTGTGGTCGATTATCTGCTCCATGCCCGCCCGGCAATGCCGGATCTGCCTGAGGTGTTCTGCACGGTCAAAGCCCCCTGGCGCCGACTCAGTTCTCCCGCCGTATGGGCGATCGTCAACCGCGCCTGCACACGTGCTGGCATGGAGCCTTTTGGTCCTCACAGGCTGCGACATTCATTGGGTGAAGCGATGGTTGGTGCCCACGTGCCACTGGCCGCGATCGGTCAGGTCCTTCGTCACGATGACCCGGCCACCACCACAAATTACGCTCGCGTCGATGTAACCAGGCTGCGCACCTTGGCCCAGCCCTGGCCGGAGGACGGGAGCCAGCCATGAACAGGTGGGAGGAACAGGTGGCCGACTATCTGCGGTTGCGCCGCCAATTAGGGGCTACCCTTGCAGGGGCCGAGCACCTCTTGGGTCAGTACACGACCCATCTGAGCGCTGAAGGCATCACGACGATCACCACCGCCAATGCCGTCACATGGGCAGATAACCCACCCGAGGGGACGAAAAATCCCGCGGCCCGAGCGTCAAGAAGACTCACGGCCGTGCGAGGGTTCGCCACCTACATGCATGCACTGGACCCCACCCATGAGGTCCCGGCCCAGGGAATCTTCACCAGCCCGGTCCGCCGATCGGCACCGCATATCTATACCAGCGCCGAAACCTCCGCTCTGATTGAAGCCGCGGGGCTCCTGGCCCTCGAGGATCGGGCACGCACCTACCCCACGCTGTTTGGATTGCTCGCCGCCACCGGGCTCAGGGTCGGTGAAGCACTGGGCATGGACCGCGATGACGCTGACCTTAACGCCGGAATATTGGTGGTCAGTAGCGGTAAGTCCCGGCATCCTCGATTGGTGCCACTGCATGAGAGCACCACTGCCGCCTTGGTGCGGTATGCCTCATGGCGCAATGAATATGAGCAACGGTCGCGTGCTGATAGTTCACCGTTTTTCATCAACCGTGACGGGGAACGATTGCGATACCACAGTGCATTGAAAGCCTTCTATCAGGCAACCACTGCAGCCGGGATACATACCCATCGGCTCCATCCCAGAATGCATGATCTGAGGCACGCCTTTGCCGTGAACACTTTGCTGGGTTGGTATCGCGAAGGAGTCGACGTCGCGGCCATGATGCCTGCCTTATCGACCTATCTGGGGCACACCGACCCGGCCAACACCTACTGGTACCTGAGCGCAGTCCCTGAACTATTGGCTTACGCGGCCGCCCGGCTCACCACTGCCGACACTCGAAGGCAGGATACGCCATGACTTCCCTTGCCCCGTTGCTGCAGGCCTTCTTCACCGATCGGCTGATGACCCAGCGCCAAGCCAGCCCGAACACGATTGCCTCCTACCGGGATACCTTCAAACTGCTGCTTGCCCACGTTCAGGACCAGACGGGCAAGACGCCCTCGGTGTTAGCGATCAGTGACCTGGACGCAGGCACCATTACCGGGTTCCTCACCTATCTGGAAACGGTTCGGGGAAACAGCATCCGCACCAGAAACGCCCGCTTTGCCGGGATCCATTCGCTGTTCACCTATGCCGCATTGCGCCATCCAGAGCATGCAGCGGTGATCCAGCGGGTTCTGGCGATTCCGACCGCGAGAATCCAACGCAACATTGTCTCTTGGCTCGAACAGGGCGAAGCCGACGCATTGTTGGCAGCTTGCAACCAAGAGAGCAGAACCGGGCGGCGCGACCATGCCCTATTCAGCCTGGCGATCCAGACAGGGCTACGCGTCAGTGAACTGATCGGGCTGAACATAGTGGACATCCATGCCGGAACCGGTCCACACGTCCATTGCCTGGGCAAGGGCCGCAAGGAACGCCGGACTCCCTTGCTACCACCTGTGTTGGTGATCCTGGGTAGTTGGATCGAGGAACACGGCGGTCCCGCCGATGCCCCGTTATTCACGACTACGACCGGGCGCCGACTCAGTCGGGACGCGATCGAACAGCGAATCCGCGTCACGGTGACTACCGCAGCGGCCTCGTGCCCATCCCTGAATGGCAAGCGGGTAACCGCTCATACACTGCGACATACTTCAGCGATGAGACTGCTCCAAGCCGGCGTTGACACCACTGTAATCGCACTGTGCCTAGGAGGGCGCTGAACAAGGGGCAATTCGGGGCCGCGGGTTTGGCTGTCGCACCTTTCCGGGGCCTTTGGCGGCCCGCTGGGGGTCTCCTTTCTGATCGCCGGAGATCTGGTTCGTGATTTTTGCGGGCCTTGTACCTCCGTTCGTGGCTCCCCGCGGCTGGGATTTGGCCCAGGACCGGGGTGGGGGCCCTTTCCGGGTCTTATCCCAGGGCCCAGGCCCCGTTGTGGCGGGTGAGGCCCAGTTTCAGGAGTCGCCGGAGGTTCAGCGCGGCGGTGCGGACCTGCAGCCAGGCGTTGTTCTTTTCCACGCCCCGGTATCTCAGGGCCCGGTTGCCTCCGGCGACCAGCCAGCCGATGGACCGTTCCACCAGGGGCCGGTGGGCCCGGTAGTCGTGCCGGAACCCGGGCTCGAGGGCGGCGGCCCGGTGGGCGCGCTGGCGGGCGTGGTGGACGGTGATGACGACCTTGCGCCCGCCCTTGGCCGTGGTGCATTTCTCCCGCAGCGGGCAGGCCTTGCAGGCGGTGCCGAAGTTCACGTTGCCTCTGGCGCTGATGGTGCGCACCTCACCTTTGGGGCAGGTGAGCGTGTTCTTTGCTTCGTCGTGGGTGAAGTCGTCCAGGTCGTAGCCGCCGGGCACTGCCGGGCGCAGCGGCCTGGGCTTGACCAGCCCCTGGTGCCCGGCCCCGTCGAGGTGTTCGAGCATGGGCCCGGAGCCGTAGGCCGAATCGCCAAGCATTTGGTAGTCAACCTCCGTATCCTTCATGGTCGGATCGGCGGCGGCCAGCCCGATTCCGGCCTCCGCGTCGCTGGAACCGGGGCCGGCGGCCCGGGTCATCACGGCGCTGGTGTAGAGCCCGGTTTCCGGTTCGGCAATGATGTGTCCCTTGAACCCGTCCATCATCACCGAGCGGGACTTGTGCGCGTGCCTGGCCTCGGGATCCACGATGGAGACCATCCGGTCCCGGGCGACCTTCCGGGCGATCCGCCACCGCCCGTCGGTGCCGTCGGAACCCTCGGCCGGCTCCACGTCCTGGCCCGAAACCAACGCCAGCAGCACGTAGGCCTGCGCCTGCGGCGAGTCTTCTTCCAGGGTGTCGGGATCCACCGCGCCAAGCAGGGCCAGGGCGTCGGTGACCAGCCCCGAGACCAGGGCGTCCTTCGCTTCCTTGTCGTCCCAGGCGATGTCCGGCTTGCCCACGTGCGAGTAATCGTAGGAGGTGGCATGGACCGCCATGAGCGTGGCCCCGTGCTCCATGGCCCTGCCGAAACGGCGGATCACGGCAATCAGCTGGGTGATGGTGTCCTGCCGGGCCACCGCATCGGCGAACACGGTCGAATCCACCGCCCGGCGGTGCCGGCCGGTGAGGACACCGGTCGCGGTGATGACCTGGGCGACGGCTTCGGTGATGCGGTGCGGGTTGCTGCTGCCGCGCAGGCGGTTGCGCCAATGCACCAGCGCCGTGGGATGGAACGCGGTCTCGGTCAGCCCGTACCCGCAGGCGGCCTTCCACCGCAGGTCAAAGGTCAAGGCTTCGGCGGCGGCCCGGTCCGAGAGACCCTCCAGGGCCTGCAGGACCAGGACGGTGCCGATGACCGCGGCCGGGATCGAGGGCCTGCCCCGGGTGGAGGGAAACAGGTCCTCCATCATCGAGTCCGGGAAAAGCTCCGAGCGGTGCCCGGCCAGAAACGCGTAGGCACTCCCCGGGGCCAACAGCTCCCCGGCCAGCGCCTCCACATCCAAATACCCGCGCTGGGCCTCTTCAATTCCTTGCATGCATCCAGTCTTAAGGACCAGGACCCGAAGTCCAGCAGGCGCGCCTTAAACCACCCAAATTGTTCAGCACAGTCCTAGGTCACGAGCAGATTTCCACAACCAACATTTACATCCATGCCGACATGACTCTCAAAGAGAACGCGATCGCGAAAGTGGCCCCGCCTGCGGCAGCTGCCGCAGGCCGCTACCGGCCTTCGGACTCCGTCATGGCCTTCCTTGAGGCGCTCTGATTATGCCGATAGTTAGGTCCCAACCGCCGCAAGAACCCGGGATTCTGGCACCAATATCGGCATAACGAGAACCTCGGCATAACACGTGCTATGCCGATATCGGCATAGCACGTGGGATATCACCAAGCTTGCCGGCCCCGTCAGGGGAAAGTATTTCGACTGCTACATGATGGTGGACATCCATTCGAGGTTCATCGTCGGAGCGCACGTGCACGCCACCGAATCCGGGGTGTTGGCCGTGGAAATGATGAAGGAAATCTTTCGAATCCATGGCGTCCCGCAGGTCGTGCACGCGGACCGGGGCACCTCCATGACGTCCAAGACAGTCGCCGCACTGCTCTCGGACCTGGAGGTCACCCGGTCCCATTCACGGCCCCGCGTCAGCAACGATAACCCGTACAGTGAGGCCTGGTTCAAGTCGCTGAAGTTCGCTCCCGTGTTCCCGGAACGCTTCGGTTCCCTGACCGACGCCAGGGTCTTCATGGACTCCTTCGTCGAGGGGTACAACCACACCCATTGCCATACCGGAATCGGGCTTAACACCCCGGCAGACGTCCACTACGGACTGGCCGCCGGCAAAGTCCTTGAACGCGCGAAAACCTTGGCCGCCGCACGGGCAAAAACACCCGAACGATTCACCACAAATAGCGACCCCAAAATCCTTGCCATCCCCGACACTGCCTGGATCAACAAACCAGCCGAGAAAAACGACACAAAAGTAGCCGCCTAACTCCCACTGGCCTCATTCACCTTGACAAATTCCGGGATTGGGCAGTCCCTCACAAGGCGGCAAGGACTGTGCCGGGATCAACTTCCACCCTGCCCGGCGAGGCGAATCCGTCGATGAACACGGCAAGGTGAGAAGATGGCATGCGAGAACTCCTGACAATCCAGCGGCTTAGCCCGGATTTTTCATCGGACGGCGGTCGGGGCGTTGGGTGCGGGTTTTGCCGTCCCGGCGGGCTGAATCGGATTTCGGGTGTGGCTGATGGACCCGGGGGCGCCGGGCTGTGCGCGGGCTTCCACTGTTCCCGTTGGTGTTCTTCTTTCCTGCTCGTTGGTTGACGGGGGGTTGCGGTGTCAGGCCCGCAGGAGGACCGCGGGGCGGTTCGCGGCTGCGGCGATCCGTTCAATGGCTTCGAGCAGGGCGCTGATCAGGGGTTGCTCCGGCGCGGCGGCGGGCAGCAGCAGGTGGTTCCGGCGGGCGCGGGTGATGATTTTCCCGGCGGTGGCGAAGAGCCGGTAGCGCCAGCGTTTGATGTCCCAGCCCCGTGCTTTGTGGCCGTCGGGCAGGGCGGTGAGCTGGAGCCAGGAGACCAGGTTCGCGGCCAGGACCGCGAGGTTGGCCCAGGCCTGGTTGGCAGCGAAATCGAAGAAGGGGAGCTTTCCGAGCCCGGTGTTCTTTAGGGTTTTGATGCGGTTCTCGGCCCGGCCGCGGGCCCGGTGCCGGGCATCCAGAAAAGGTCCGTGCCAGCGCGGGGAGTTCGTCAGAAACGCTGTCACACGGTGACCGTCGATGTCGAGCAGGGTCGGTGTCGCGCCGGGGTGCAGCGGTTCGGCGCGCAGGAAGATCTTCGTCCCCGGCGGGTAGTCATCGAGCGGGATCACCTGCGTGGCGTTGATGACCCAGGCGTCATCGCGTTCGACCCCGTCCTGGTCCAGGGCCGGTTGCCAGTATTTCTTGTCGTTGATCCAGTCGATCATGTGGGCCTTGCCGACCGGCACCGGGTACGAGGCGGAGAACTGCACGCCCCGCGAATGCAGGTACCAGAGGAACTTCCGGGACGCGCCGGCGCTGTCGGTGCGGACCAGGATCTTCTCCCCGTCCAGTTCCCCGGTCCCACCGTAGAGGGAGTCGGGCAGGACGGCGATGGCGGCCTCGAAGATGCGGATGTGGTCCTCGGCGTTGTTCGCCGTGGCCCCGCCGTGACGCAACAGTACCGCGAGTTCCTCCCCGGTGCCGCTGCCGGCACCGTAATCGAGGCTGGCGGTGAACGGGGCGAATCCGAACCCGCCCTTGTAGTTTCCGGTGGCCTGTTCCTTGTCCGAGTGCGAGGTCACCAAGGTGGCGTCGAGGTCGATGAGCAGCGGGTCCGCGGCCGTCGCCTTCACCGCCGGGCTGCGGTCTCCTGCGGCTTCCCATGCCCGGGTCCGCAGTTCCTTGGCCAGGGTCGAAAAGCCGTAATCGAAGACGTCCGGGTTCTTCACGGTGCGTTCGAAGAACCGGGAGACTGTTGCGTTCGAGGGCACGTTGCCGAACACGCCGGGCTGGGCGCGCAGGATGTCCAGGTCCGAGGCGTGCTCGCCGCCGGCGGCGAGCATCACCGCCAGCGACCCGAGCAGCCTCCCGGGCCGGTGTGAGGCCATCGCGGGGACGAACTGCCCGAGCCGGTCCTCGCACAGGTCCCGGAACCCGAGGGCGTCGATGAATGAGGTCAGGATCCGTCCCCCGGCATGGGAGACCAGCGACTGGCCGGTGAAAGTGACCGGGAGGGACGGGAAGACCTTGGTAGGCTGATGCATCGAAAAGGTGCTCCTTCAAGACACGGAAATAACGGCGTAGACACCCCTATTTTCCCTTGTCAGAGCACCTTTTCGTGTCTTAAACACACCCCTCAGCCCAACCCTGATGAAAACCCCGGGTTAGATACCATCTGGCTTAACAGGAGTTCTCAGCCTTTGACAGCCGCTTCCAGTTCTTCTCACATCTAAGACGCGGCCCACTCACAAAAGACCTTACAGTCGCCCAGATGTTAGCCCTATCCGGATATGCCAAAGGTTTCGTCATAGCTTGTGCTGATGAGACCCTTGGACTTGGCATAGGTGACGAGTGCTTGAAAGTCCGCGACTGTCCAGTCCTCGGGTGCGGTTGGAACGCCCGTCGTTAGGGAATGGAAGACGAAATGAATCGTATTTCCAAACGTGACCGCGCGATCAATGTACGCTTTAGCATCGCTGAGCGGCCGAGTCTGCGTGATGTAATAGCACGACGGGTCACTGGGATCGAAAACACCAGGAACAATGGTGTTAAACATTGGGCTGACCTTTCTGCGCGTGAGAAAATAGCGGGCGGCCATCTTATCTTTAAGCGCGTCCCAAACGCCACCAGGCCAAACCCAGTGAGAGATTCCACGCAGAAAGTTATTCACCTGTGCCCATTCACGGGCTGCTCTGAATACATTCTCGGCGGCTGAGTCTGTCATCAGCGGGATTTGGGATGTGTGGTGCGCAATAAATTCCCAGCCGGCACTGTAAACCTCGTTGTACTGTGCCACACTCATCCTGTTGGGGCCGCCCACATTGTTGTGCTCGACTGCGATCGTACCTACGTAACCGGCGGCACTGAGTATGGGGAAAGCCAGCGAATACTGATCGGAGCGGCCGTCGTCGAATGCCCAAATGACACGTGGTGTTCCGTCGCCCTGGATGACTCGCGGTTCAGCGAATTCGAGTGTGGCCGACTGTCCGCTGGCCGGGAAAGCTTTGATCTGAAGTTCGTTGCACCAGTTCATGTCAGCGCCTGGATCGCCATATCTGGCGAAGAAAGCGGCCGGAATGACCATGTCGTACCATTGACCTACTGGAACGGGGCTTGTCCCGGTGTCGGTGTGAAAAGTCTTGGGTCGAGAATATGGTCCGGTTACAAGAGTGACCTGCAAAGACTGGAGGTTCAGGGTAACCACTCAGGTGGTTTTGGCGATTGACGGCGCGCCTCGTTGACATGATCGAGGTTGGGTTCAGGCTGTTGTTGTGTCCGGGGATCCGTCGTATACAGAATTGCTCGATCAGCTTGCGTCGTTGCGGTTGGTGGTCGCGGAGCAGTCGCGCCTGATCGAGGCACTGCGGGTGGAGAACGCCGAGCTGCGGGCCCGGTTGGGCCAGTCGCCACGGAATTCCTCCAAGCCCCCGAGCAGTGAAGGTTATGAGAAGCCTGGCCCGCGTTCGCGCCGGCAACAAACCGATCGGTCTCCGGGCGGCCAGCCTGGCCACAAGGGCCACACCCTCAAACAGGTCACGGCCCCGGATGAGGTTTTGATCCATGTCCCGGCGGTGTGTGGCGTGTGCGGGGAGTCATTGGCGGGGGCACCGGTGGCCTCCAGTGAATCCCGGCAGGTCTTTGACCTGCCCCCGATCACGGTGTGGATCACCGAGCACCGGATCCGGCACCTGCGGTGTTCGTGTGGGCACGTGACGATGGCGGATGTTCCGGCTGGGGTCGGTGCGCCGGCGCAGTACGGGCCCCGGGTCCGGGCCCTGGGCGTCTACCTGCTCACCGTCCAGCACCTGCCGCTGAAGCGCACCGCCGAATTGATAAGTGATCTGGTCGGGGCACCGGTCAGCCAGGGATCCCTGGTCAGCTGGCAGGCGGAGGCGGCCGCTGGCCTGGACGGGTTCGATGAGGCCCTGGTCCGGGGATTGTCTGCGGCGGACGTGCTTGGTGCCGATGAGACGGGGATCCGGGTGGACGGGAAACTGGTCTGGGTGCATGCGGCCCGCACCGAGACACTGACCCGGTACACGGTTTCCCCCAAGCGCGGATACGCGGCGATGGAGGAAGCCGGCGTGCTGACGGCTCTGGCACCGGGTACGGTGCTGGTCACGGATTTCTTCGCACCCTACTGGCGCCTGGATGTCACCCATGCGGTGTGCGGGGCCCATTTGGGACGTGAGCTGGTGGCAGCGTCCGAAGTGCCCGGGCAGGAAGGCTGGGCCGTGCCCATTGAGCGGTTGCTGGAGGAGATCAATCGTGTCGCCCACCGTGCCCGGGAGGCTGGCGGGACCGGCTTCGCCGCGGCCCTGGTGGCAAAGTACCAGCGAAGATACGAAGCCCTCATCAAGGCCGGGTGGGCGGCAAACCCCGAGTTCTTCCCGGGCAAGCACGCCACGAAACGGCCCAAACACGTGAACCTGCTCGACCGCCTCGACGGCCATCGCGAGGAGGTGCTGCGCTTCGCCACCGACCTGCGGGTCCCCTTCACCAACAACGGCTCCGAGCGTGACATCCGGCCCCTGAAGATCAAGATGAAGGTCTCCGGCGGGCTGCGCACCATGGCCGGCGCCGAAGCGTTCTGCCGGCTGCGCTCCTACTTCTCCACCGCCGCCAAACAAGGCCAATCAGCGTTCGCCGCGATGACCACGCTCCACAACGGCAACCCCTGGCAACCCGCCATTAGCTAAACCGGCCCCTCGCTCACGAAACCAGCTGAGCAGTTACGGTTCAGGTTCCGTTTGATTCGGATGGCAACGCCGCCGCCTTTGCGCACAGTGAATGTAATAGAGGCCCCAACGACAGCCGGACCACCGACAGCCGTAACCAGCTTCATACGTTTGGGCTCGTCAGGGTCGTCTGTTTCAACGGTCAGCGTGCAGCCTCCCTCAATGCGCGTCCAAGAGTCCAGATCGTCCCAGTTTCGTAGTGGTATGCCGCGGCGGCGAGCCCCAAAGAGTGCCGAGTCTACGGTGGCCGACGTTGTGAGTGGTGTCGCTATGTTAGGTGCCGCGTGAGCCGGGCCGGCATTCTGAATTGCCAGCACAGCAGCCCCCGTGCTCGTTGACAATACTGCTCCGAGATTCAAAAGTGATCGACGACTGAATGCCTGTCCGAATGTCTTGATAGCCACTTCTACCTCCAGGATTGTTCCCTGCGTTGACTCCTCGAGGCTATTGACATGGTTTGGCCGATACACGAGTGGCTAGCACTTGAATATCGAACTTGTGAGTACTCAGTTCTAGGAACCACAATTCCAAGTAGCCGTCAGACATCCGCCGAGTACTTAGTTCCAGGAGCCACAATTCCAAGTAGTCGTCAGGCTAGGGCTAGCCGCAATGCCGGGGAGATAGGAACTGCAGATAAACAAGTAGCGGTTCGGGTCTGGGGCGGTGTTAGATGTGGCATGGCCATGGCCATGCCCGTGGAGACCGAGCAGGCGCTGGCGGCGAAGTTTGAGGCGTTCTTTCCGCATCTGGACGAGCGGCAGCGACGACTCACCCTGGGTGCCGAGGCACGGACGCTCGGGCGTGGCGGGATACGGGCGGTGGCCCGGGCCGCTGGGGTCGCGGAGAACACGGTGTCGCGTGGGGTATCCGATCTGGGGCCGGCAAGGAACCGCTGGGGCGGACACGGCGGTTTGGCGGAGGCCGTAAGCGGTTGTCGGATCTGGATTCCGGGCTGCTGCCGGCTTTGCTGGTGCTGGTGGAGCCGGATGAGCGGGGCGACCCGATGTCGCCGCTGCGCTGGACGACGAAGTCGACCCGCGCCCTGGCTGCGGAGTTGACCGCGCAGGGTCACCGGGTCGGCGCGGACACGGTCACGGTCGCTGACCTGTTACGCCAGGAGGGATTCAGTCTGCAGGCCAACACCAAGACCATCGAGGGCAGGCAGCACCCGGACCCAGGGCTTTTGACCGGACGATTTAGTCTATGGGAGCTGGTTCCGTCGATTTGATGGTGTAGCGCAGGACCAGGTCGGTGCCGGGGTAGCGGGTTTCAGTGCTGGTGAGGTGTTCGCGGAGTTCCGCGATCGCCGCCGTGGCCCGCCTGGTGGGGAGCGGGTCGAGCCGGATGGTCAGGTGGCCGGGGACGGTGTTGTCGATGTCACCGCTGCTGGTGAGTGCTTGCCGGAGAAGGGTGTGGGCTTCCTGGGCGGCGCGGGCGTATCCGGTGTTCGTGCGCACTTCCCGGGCCAGGGCCATCATGGTGTTGAACGCGACCATCCGGATTGCATGCGTGAGCAGTTTCGTCTGTGTGTCCAGGACCTACTGTCCAGGGCGAGTTCGCCGAGCGGCAATCTGGCCGGGATGTTCCGGTGGGTTTGTTCGGCGGCCTCAAGCGCGGTCTCCGCGGCGAACAGCGGTGCGGTGGCGGCGTTGTGCATGGCATTGGTGACCGTGATGTCTCCGGTCCCGGTGTGAGGAGTCTTCATTGCCAGCATGGTGGCGTCGGTGTCTGCGAGGACCTGGCGGCGGTGGGCCCGGGTGGCCAACACTTTTTGATATGCGGTCTTTTTAGCAGGGTTCGGCACGGGACCGTTCCAGGTCGTCGTCCCCGCTGGCATAGGCGTCGTGGGAGTCCAGGTCGAAGTGGATCCGGGCGGAGCGGAACTGGTTCTCCTGCCGCCGCCGGGATCCCATCCGGTGGATCACCTCCCCGGCGCCCATGTGGTGGTTGGTGGTGAGGATGTGGATCTGGCGCGTGCCCCCCGCCGCGGGCGGGCACGATCCGGCTGACTTGGCGCATCGCAAACACTTCCCCGGTCGTGGCGGTGGCCGCCAGGGGCAGCTCGACCAGGGTGTCTGCCGCCGCCCAGGTGCGGGTTTCCCCATGCTCGTCAACATGGGTGACGGGGTGGAAGCTGTCTTCCGGGATCTGTGGTGCGTGGCCTTTGCGCTAGGTCAGCACATCAAAACCGTGCCCCTGCATGTGGTGGAAGAGGGCCGCGGACCATCCACCGCGGTCAAAGCAGACCAGCACCGCCCTCTCGTCCCCGATAATGTCCCGCAAGGTGGGCAGCAGGGTGCGCAGTTCCTTGGTCAGGGCAGTCCCGGGCGCTGCCATCACCATGAACACCGGGGCGCCGTGGGAGTCGGGGACCCATGTCTCCTCCGTGGCCGGGGTCGGGAACTTCAACCGTGTTGAGTGGACCTTCCCGATCTTCTTCCGTCCTTGGTAGGCGCGCACATGCCCGTCAACGTACAGCACGGCCGCCAAGTGCGGATGTGGCTGCCCAGGACGGCCGTTTCCGTTGATCATTTCCATCTGATCCAACTCGCCAACCAGGTCCTCACCGAGGTCCGCCAGCACCTCTCCCAGCAGGTGCGGGGCCGGCGCGGCCGGGCTGTGGATCCGGCGTGGACGCACCGGATGCTGCTCCTGCGTGCCGGTGCGACGCTCTCCGACAAGGCGGCCCCCGGCTCGACGGTGTCTTCATCATGGACGATCCGACCGGCAGGCTCAAGGCCGCCTGGGAGGTGAAGGAGCAGCTCCGGTACCTGCTGCGCACCGGATCCCTGGCGGACGCCACGGTCGCGAAGGACCACCTTGAGCAGCTCGTGAAGGAATCCAATCAGGCTGAGACGACCAGGCTCTGGCGCACGGTCTGCCGGTGGTGGAAGGAAATCGGGGTCCTCATCGTCACCGGCGCCACCACCGGAAAGGTCGAAGCCAACAACACCAGTATCAAGCACATCAAACGGACCGGCCGCGGCTTCATCAATGGCGCGAATTACACGGCACGCATTATGCCCAGAAGCGCCGCCAGAACGACGGCAGATCATTGATCGCAATAGTGGATTTCACCATGAACCACGAAGAGCCACTAAAACCCCACAACCGAAATCTCACCATGTCCCGGAGTCCTGAGCCCTGCCTCACGCGGAAACACCGGAAAATCAACGAACCCGCCAAACCGTCGGCTGCACCGACGCGTCAGGAATCCTGAGTCCTGGAGGACGGGCCGTGGCTGGCCAATTTACGAAATGGCCAAAAGTTGTTGAATGCTTGGAAGACAAAGCCAAAATTTCGAATACTCTTATCCAAGATGAATCTCGTTATCCGTGGAGAAAACACCGTCCCGGGTAACATGATCAATATAAAACTGGCATAGCAAAGTCTCTTAATGACACCCACGGGTGAAGTCATTGTACGTGAATCACGGAACACTGAGTGCAATACTCTTCCGTTATTGAAGTAGCGATTGACGAGCCAAAATACAGAGCGTCGAGAAATATCAACTGGCTCAAATACCTCAGCCTCATCACACCAGATGATTTCCTTCCCACTCTTCGTAATACGATACGTGAAGTCAGTATCCTCGCCCCCACGCATAGGCCAATCAATATTGAAATCTATGTTCACAATACGGTCAAGTTTGAGCAGAAGATTACCAGCTCCGGCCGTATCCATGCGATTTCCCGTCAATCGCCGAGCCCTAATATGGAGAGGGAGCTCTCCATCAGGTAGTCCAATGGGAGAGACCGGACCAGTAACTCCTGCGCAATCATACGCGATTGCGGTATCCAAAAGAAGACGAAGCCAATCGATGGAAACAATTTCATCATCGTCGACAAATACAATATAGTCAAACCCCAAGCGACGTGCAAGCAAAAGTAGTTCTTGGCGCCCCGGAGCGATGGCTCCCTTCCGGAGGTGAATTCTGCGTAAATCTTCACCATGACCATATTCTTGAACTGAGGGAAAAAGATCATTATCCCCGATCAATATTGTCACAGAATGATCGACACTTTTAATGGAATCAATTACGCTCGAAACACAAAGAGCAAGCTGTTTCTCCCGTCGGTAGGTTAGGATTGCAATCACTATTTTCGATGGCATTCTGCTCCTTAGATTGTCCTTGAAGTTTATGAATTAGAAGTACCCAGTCTTGAGCTGGATTATGGCGTTAGCCGCACGACTTGAGACGGTGCTTTGCTGTCGGTCCGGAGCACCCAAATTGAAATCAGCGCGGTAATGATCGCCGTCAGCGCGAATCCGGCGGCAGCAACGAATGGAACATTAGAGAGTGCAGCAAAACAAATAATGGCGATCTGAATTGGAATGACAAATACACGAGTCTTGTTAAGGCGCGTCGTCAGTCCAACCACTCTAGCCGCAACACCGGTTCCCAATACAACGCCATTAAAGGCTAATGCCAGTCCGCACGCAATAATCACGGGAGAAATTCCACTTCCGGCGGCCCCAACGATATGAACCAAAATTGTTGAAGCAGAGACCTTAATATTCAAAACAATTACCAAGGCGATTACCCCAAAAAAGGAAATCGACGCCAAGATCCAACCCGACTTGATACCGGAACGCGTAATTTCACTGACAGTCGAGTCCTGCTTTTGACCCAATCGTCTGAGGATTTGCGGTGATATCCCCGCATGGATTATCGACATAGGTCCCAGCATCGTTTGGGCCAGTCGAATTTCTCCCACTGTCTGTATCGAAGATAATCCAGCCAGCAAAAGCAAAAGAATTTGCTGGACAATTGAACCCATAGAGACTTCTGCTAAAAATGGTAGCGATCGTTGTTTATGTTGCACGGCATATTTTGGGGATGGCAAAGGGGGCATCATTCTCAAGCCAGTGAACCCAACAATACATGAAAATATCACTCCCGTTGTGTATATCCCCATACTTACTGCCGGGTCATTGGCAACAATTGCAGCAATCACCAGCCCGCTCAAAGTCACCAGTTGACAGACTAGCGATAGCCAGCTTTTGTCGGCGTGCAGTAATAGGACTCGTACTGTGTCAAGGACCAGTACTGCGGGTACAGCCAGCCAATACAGCATAACTGTTGTTTGTTCGGCACCCATTAACCATATGACGGGACCGAGGACTGCCGCGGAAAGTATTGGAAATAGTAATGCCGTGGCAGTAGCAGATTTTCGTTCCTCACTCCGAGCACCACGGGATGCCCAAACATCGAGGCTTAAAGACCTGGCAACTGTAAGGGCGATGAGTAGGATCGACTGCAGCACCGCCACCGTACCGACAAGATGCGTGCCACCCGTCTTGGCCAATGTGGTCATCAAAAGGAAAGAGATGATACTTGAAGTCGCTTGATCAAGGATGAACGTTCCCGAGCGGATTGATCTCAACACTGACTGACCTCGCGTAATTGTGTGACGAGATTCTCCCGGGATGCATCAATTGTGAAACCTTTACAAAATCGCTCATAGGATTTCCGCCGGAGCTCGATCAGCCTTCCAGGGGAATCTGCCACTTCAAGTATTTCCATAATTGATTCGGCACTCAAAGACGGAAGAATAATGCCTGAATCGCCAACTATATCGGCAAGCGTGCCTCCAACTGTGCAAACAACAGGGGTGCCAACTGACATCGCCTCAATTGCAACCCGACCGAAGGGCTCTGCCCACACAGACGGCACAATAGCAAGGGCACTCGATTTTACGAGGTCCGAAACCACTTCCTGGTCCTGAGACCCTATCCATTTGAGGTTCGGATTAAGCCCACAATAGTCCAGTACTTTCTCCCTGAGAGGCCCGTCACCGACAATTGTCAGTTTGAGGGAATTGGAGTGGGCCGGCCACTCAGAGAGGAGGTTTAGGATACCTTTTTCTTTGGTGAGGCGTCCTACATATATGGCGCCTTCGCCGGGGGCGAAAGATGGTGTCGGAGGATTAAACAGGAAGTTCGGACGAGTATTAATTCTGTCAGCTGGTATTCCATTGCGGATCATGAGGTCGCGCGTCTTATTACTCGTCGCAAGATAGCGATGTCTATTCCAACGGAGAACTATCAAACGATTTATGAATGCGGAAAGGAATGTGACCAGGCTCTGCACCGAACTATTGTTGTAGCAGCCATTCTTGATACACGAGAAGGGAAAAATCTGACTACCACACTCAATGCAAGCTCCATCATTGTCCAATTTCGCGGATGGGCAAACAAGGCGATAGTTACGCACGGCCTGAAGAACCGGGATTCCCAAGATTCGAGCCGCCGCGATAGGGGAGCTTGAAAGTCCCGGCCAAAGGTTATTTGCATACACGAAGGCAGGTTTCTCCCGACTTATCGTTCGAAATACGGCCAGAAAATTCTTCACGCTAAAGACTGATTCAAGAGCGGAAAGTGGACCGTGAGTCATTCCCTCGTTGTCAACCATAAGTCGAGTGATACGAAAGCCTAAACTTTCAATCAACTGAGACTCTGCCTCAAAGCTGTTTTCCTCACCGCCGGGTTGCCTATAATTCGCATGCAACATTAGGACATTCCTCAAGCGATCACTCTGTTGCACAGTCATACCAGTCCCGGATGTCTTTGATGAGGCCATCAAATTCGAACATTTGCAATGAACCAACGGCATGAGGTTCGGTGGCGAGTATCGCAGAAGCTACAGCGTCAACGCTAGCAGTCTGACTCTGAACAACGACTCCACACGACGCCTGCTCGACTAGTTCTGCCGGTCCGCCGTGTGACCAGGTCACGACTGGCGTTCCGACGGCTATCGACTCGGCTGCGGACCAGCCGGCGGCATCATGAGTGGAAAGAAGCAGCGAACATCGAACCGCCGAGAGAATCTCGAGTACCTTTTTTCGTTCGACATGACCGTGAAATAGCGCCCTACCTCCAAGGCCAAGGTCTGCTGCCTTTTCCTCTAGCTGCAACCTCATTGGCCCATCGCCGACTATATGAATAGTCCAGTCATTTAGGCAATCCGTGGCTAAAGCCTCCAGCGCGATATGGACGCCTTTCATTTCTATAAGTCGTCCCACAATAGCAACAGACTTGGCATCTCTTTCAGACACATTCGATTCTGGCGTTGTCATCTCCAATACACAATTCGCTCGTATTTGAGTGCCATTAACATGTCGGTACTGCCGGGCTGTATCTCGATTCTGAGCTAATACCAGCGATACATTGAGCCGAGCCCAAATTCTGGTCCAAGCTCTCACTGCATTGGTGACAACTGATCGAAGTCTTTCTTTTTGACGAAGTCTTCGTGAATAAAGATGCGCCAATCCCTTGGGAAGCCCAGTCGTTCCTCCCACGGGACCCCAAATGAGTGGGGTATTATGGAGTTTTGGAGAGGGCAACCAATCTGTAGCATACGTGACATGATGGACTAGGTCGACTCGCAGCTGTTTATTGATTTCGATCATTCTACGCTGAGCAAATATTAGCCATTTGACGTAGGAGACCTGCGGTCGCTTCGAATTGTGTCTAATAGGAATTTCGTGAACAGTTACGCCGGCTTCAAGAAGGCGATGCCTGGTTTCCTGGTCAAGTGGCCGGGTGACAAGTTCAATTTGGAATGACCTGCTGGCGGCAAGGGTCCACAGGTATCCTGCCCCCGGCTCACTTCCTTCGCCAAACTTGCAAGCATATGCCGAAATTATTACTCTCTTCATAAATCATTCCTCACTGTAGCCCGATCCGGGCAGAATAATATCCACATTAGGAACCACGTGAGACCAAAGAAAAGCGTTGATTCCGTGAGATCCATAACAAAGTAGAGGGTTGCATAGCCAATAATCCACGGGAGTCGACCATCATTGGAACCAAACTTTATTGCTCGATAGAATATGAGCCAGAGGCCTAGCATGACAGAGACTATGCCGATGTATCCTATTTGAATGCGAAGATCGAGCAGGCCGTTGTGCGCGCTGCCGGGGATAAATGTCAAAGCCGTTGAAATAATGTTGCCAATTCCACCGTCAGTCTGCCATACAGTTCCAAAGCCCCAACCGAGAGTTGGCCGCTGATTCGAAAATTCATCCACAAGATCCCACAACACAGTGCGTCCAGTGAGTGTAGGATCCCGAGAGACATATTGAGCAGCTATCGGCCCAACTATTGGTATCGAAATTGACACAAACAAATAGCCAGAGAGCCAGGCAAGGGAGAAAATTCTCGGGAACTTGATTTTTAACTTTGAAAAAGAAACAATGAAAGTTGCTACTGTTGCCAGAGTCGCAGCAACAAATGCAGTTTGGCTATCTGATTGGAACATGATCCAAGAACAAGATGCTGCTACTGTCAACCAACCGAGCCTTGCTTTGCCGGTGCTTTTCATACTAAGAAAAATGCAGAATAGGAGTTCGATTGCGGCAACACGGCCGAATGAATTTTTATTTAGGAAGATTCCGCGCCATGCTATTGCTCTGTCATCGTGATCTATGCCGTACTGCGGCAAGAGTACGACTGTTACCAAGGAAACGAAAATTAGAAAACCGAGTGTCTTGCTTGCTGTCGATATTCTTTGCTCAAGTGTCAGATCACGTGATACTGCCATGGCCAAAATTCCGAAGATGATCAAGACAACAGCAACGTTTATGGTTTTTCTGCCGTCTATGGACCATATGAAACTTAGGACTGGCATTGCGCAGAGGAGAACAAGTGGTGCTGCATTAAGCCAGTTGGCTACTCTTGAGTACGTTGGCGACATGAAATGCGTCACCATTAGCCAACTTGCTATGATTAGAGGCGCCAATGCAAAAGTTGATCCGCCGCCGCTTGGTATAAAGACTTGAAAAGCGCCGCTGCTGCCGATGAGTACCACAATAAGAGATAATCTTGCGGTGAAGGGACCTCGAATTGATCCAACCGATTTGGAAGCAAGCAGTCTTGGTTTGGCGGAAAGCGGGTTTATTATTTCGGCACGCAATTTTTTATCGAACCGATTTTTATATTTATTTTCGAGGCTAGATTCACTCATTTTCATCGAATTGGAAGATTCAAATTACTCATCCTTCTGGGTTGCCTAAGAAACCGCTAATCCGCCATCGCGCTGTCTAAAAGCTGTCTGGACTCCGCCGAGCATATTTGCCGACAGGACTCATTATATCTTGTTGAGGTGGACCAAGATAATCTTCGTGCTTGTGTTCCGTTCTCTCGAAGTACGTCGGTGTTGGGTCCAAGTCGCTTGGATGTGCCATCCGCAGTCGTCCGGACGCTACTGGCATGAATCGGGACCCTGGCTGTCTAATGAGCGAATCCATGATCATTCTGAAGTTTTCTCACACTTGTTGCCACGAGTTACCGTCTAGGCTTCGTTCGCGGATTTTCGTGTTGGCCCTCGTGGGCTGATATGACGTGGAGGGCAATGTTCGTGGCCGGAGCCAGCGGCCTTGGGCAAATCACGGGGTCAGTTCACGGCTTGCGCCAATCGTGGTTGCCGTGGACAGTAGTGAAGCCTGTGCAATTACGGCGGGTGGGGGCGTTCATATTTAGCCGATGGATGCCTTGGACCATGTAAGTGGTCCTGTGATTGGTTAGTGTGTCTGGTTCAAAGAAAACAACACGTCCCCATTTTCGCAACTGTATGGGACAAGCTCAGGTAACCTGAGCGGAGTTCCGAAACAGGAGGTGCACCGCACTCTCAGCAGTCCATAAGCCGACCACCTGAAGATTCATGGAGGCCAATTTCGACCCACCGACATCCCATCCATCCGATCTTAGATTGAATGGATGGGATGAAAAGCTTGGGCCCAATGATTATTCCCTCACTCATCGAGACATGAAATTGTCTCAACTCTCCACAAATCGTGGAGTGGTCATCAACAGGTGGTGGTCCGTAAACGGCGGAGTATAGGAAGAAGGCTCGGAACCATTGGGTTCCGAGCCTTCTCGTTTCAGATGTGGGGCTTAGGCGTCAGCATTCTGGCGACTGCGACGACGGGAAACCACAACAGTTGCGGCGCCGGCAGCCAATGCGCCGGCACCAACCAAGGACCAGACCAGGACACTAGTATCAAAACCCGTTGAGGCCAGATCATTGTTGGAATCATCCGCGACGGCTCCATTGCCGGACGTTCCCGTGCCGGAGCCGTTGTCTCCCGTAGCAGCTACAACTCGGACAACCTGGGACGCGGTGACCCCGGAAATATCGCCCGTTGCGGTCAATGTGTAAGTACCGGTGTCTGTGAGGGTTATGTTTGTCGAGAAGCTGCCATCGGCCGCTGCCGTGGCCTTTGTGACGATGTCAGCAGATTTGATGATCATCGGGACGGACATGGAGGCTCCACCGTGGCCGCCCACCACTCCAGCGGCCGTCGGCCCGCCAAAGACGACAGTGATGGTGATTGATTCACCCGGAGTGAACCCGGAAGCGCTGAACACTACGGAGCCTCCAGGCGTGACGGTCCCGGAGGAAACGGTGGATGACGGCGGCGCAGGGTACGGCGCGGCCTGCGCGGATGCAACACCCGCGGACAAAGTGAGCATGCCGGCAAGGGTGATCGCGGCGAGTGATTTCTTCATGGCAGTTCCCCATATTTCTGACGTAGTCGATGTGGCCGCTAGTGCCCCCAGTGAGACTGCGATCCAATAGCAGAGTATCAGTGGATATCCATCATGGATAATGAGGCGCGGAAATGTTACACAACGAATATTTGCGCGACCTTAGAGCGACGGTGATGTACATCACTTGTCGGTATTGCTCGAAGAACAGGCTGACGCCGCCTGCTGCGGCAAGACGACTTCTTTTACATTCTGAACAGTAGGAGTCACTTTTAGTTCGGGTGGACTCGACTGGACAACCTTGGAGAAATCGATTTCCACGGTTGTGCTCTGTCCAGGAGCTAAGTCCACCCGCACTACGCCCACTGGACGATCCGCGTGCTTGTACGATCCGAGACCCACCGTTGTTCCGTCGACGCGGGCTTGTTGCACCCGAGCCAGGGTGGGGCCATAGGCGACGATGTTTGTCGCAATATGTCCCGGCTCGACACCGAATGTGCCGGCGCCCGTTACGTAGGCCGGCAATGATGTTGCGGCATCCGATGGGGCCATATTGATCAGCGTGATCCTAGTCGTGTACTGCGCATAGCCTCCACTGTTGCAACGCTGCACCAGCTGGACAGTCCGTTTGACGTAAAAGTCCATTTTTGCGCCGGTGCCGTCATTGAAATACACGGCGAAACCGGCTGGCGCAACGCTGGGGCCGGAAATCGCTCCACCGATGGATTGCGACACCAGAATTTGCTGTTCTGCTGGATGCGCGGACCAGACGAGCACCCTGCCCTCTTTGACGCCTGCGCCGAGTTGCTTCACGAGGTCCTCGCTTGATCCCTTGCCCGCGGCTACGGCGTCAAATACTTGCTTGGCCACCTCGGCAAAATAGGCGTCCTGCTGTGCAGGAACCTTTATTTTGGAATAGACATCCGAAAGGAGTGTCGTGACGGTATTCTCCACCGTGAGCCTGCTTGAGAGGCCCGCGGCAGTGGCCGCATCGGAGAGCGACGACGAAACATCCACTGGACCGGTGGCCTGGAGGATCATCGATAGGACCACAGGATCCAGTGAAATGACGCCATCGATGCTCTGGCCCGGGTTACGTTGTTGCCACATGGCCTGGGCTGTTCTGGCCGCCGTGGGGAAGTCCGGAGTCAGGTTGACGTCCTGCATGTACATCCCCAGGCGGTCGGTATAGATGGTTTCCTGGGCTCCATCGACTTTGATTGTTGGGCTAAAACGACCAAGGTCATTGGCGGTGCCTTGCCCTACCAACTTGATCTTGCCGTTGTCCGCTTGGATGACAGCCAGTGCCCCGGGAATGCCGCCGGTTGCTCGGATTTCCGCATTGTTTTGAACAAGGAGCAAGTAGTTCCGTGGGCCGTCTGCTCCCATCATGGAAGGGACCAACTGGGCGGCGCTCGAAGCCGTATTGAGAATCTGCCGTACGTCATTCAGCTGCGCTTTGGCCGTGTTCAGTGGCGTAGCAATTTGGGGAAGCAACGCACTCGAATCGATGTCAGCCAGCCGATCATAGGAGAGCTGCACTGTGTTGGCCGCGGCCATGACGCTGGGTGTTGCCTTCTTCAGCGGATCAAGGCTGATGGCACCGTTCGCGGGTACCAGGGTCTTCCAGTCCAGGGAGCCAAGGGTGCCAACCATGGGTGCTGCGGCCAGATTGACGATATCGTCCGCAGTGATGGCAACCTCGGATGTCGCGGAAAGATCGCGACCAATCCACGGCAGCGAACTGGCAGCCTTCCACACCGGGTCAGTGCTGGCCGAGCGGGCGCTCGCTGTGTGTTCCTTGAGTGACTCCAAGGTAACCGACGCCGCTGCAGAGTCATTTGACACCAGATCGGCCTGAAGCTGGGGGAGAAGGTGTGTGGTGGCATCAAGATGGTCTTTGATCTGCCCAGCACGGAATCCAATCCATGCAGTGGAACCAACGGCAATCAGCAGGAAAAAGGCTCCAGCGCTGAGGAAGAGGACCCGAACTCGGCGCTGTGAACTGCGCTTGTCCGGCTGCCGAGTCCGTCGACGTTGAGCTGGTTGAGCTGAATCCATGGACGGTTCTTCACTGGACATTCTTAGGGACGCCCGAGCCCACGGTAAGTCCAGCCGGCAGCCCGCCACTTGGCCGGGTCGAGTACATTGCGTCCATCAAGTATTCGGGTGGCGGCTACTTGGCTGGCGAGAATGTGGGGATCCAGGTCCCGGTATTCCTTCCACTCCGTTAGGAGCAGCACAGCGTCAGCATTGCTCACGCAGGAGTCCAGAGAGCCATCAAAGTTGAGCTCCGGAAACCGCTTGGCTGCATTGGCAAGAGCCTCTGGGTCGGTAACGGTGACCACAGCCCCTTGAAGCTGAAGCTGTGCGGCTACGCTCAATGCAGGAGAGTCGCGGACATCATCGCTTTCCGGTTTGAAAGCAGCTCCCAGGACAGAAATCCTCTTTCCGAGCAGACTTCCCTCGCAGAGTTCACGGGTTAGCTCGACCACCCGGGTTCGTCGCCGCATATTGATCGCATCAACTTCACGAAGGAAAGTCAGCGCCTGGTCGGCCCCTAGTTCGCCGGCGCGGGCCATAAAGGCCCGGATGTCTTTAGGCAGGCAGCCGCCGCCAAAACCGATACCAGCATTGAGGAACTTTCGTCCAATGCGGTCATCCATGCCGATAGCATCGGCAAGCAGGGTAACGTCGGCACCTGCTGCCTCGCACACTTCGGCCATGGCATTGATGAAGGAAATCTTAGTGGCCAGGAAGGAGTTTGCCGCGGCCTTGACCAGTTCTGCAGTAGCATAGTCCGCTACCAGACGAGCGGTTCCTGAACCGAGGGGCGTGGCATAGACCTCATCAAGGGCCACCACAGCGGGGTGGTCCTCCAACGCATCCGGAACCCCATAGACAAATCGGTCCGGGCTCAGCGTGTCCTTGACTGCGTGCCCCTCGCGCAGGAACTCGGGATTCCAGGCCAGGTGGGCATCCGGCTGGTGTTCCGAAACAAGTTCGGCCAGCCGGGCAGCGGTTCCAACCGGCACCGTCGACTTACCGACCACTATGTCGCCGGACTTCAGATAGGGGAGCAGACCCTCCAAAGCGGCATCGACGTAGCGCATGTCTGCACCGTTTTCGCCCTTCTTCTGGGGCGTTCCCACGCAGATGAAATGAACATCGCTTCCGGCGGCAGCCGACATGTCGGCTGTGAAGGTCAAACGGCCGGTGGACTGGACGTCGTGGAGCAATGCCTCCAAACCGGGTTCAAAGAACGGGGCCTTGGCAGCGGAAAGCTCCGCAATTTTGCGTTCGTCAACGTCGATGCCCACCACGTCATGGCCCAATTTGGCCATGCACGCCGCATGGACGGCCCCGAGGTATCCGCAACCAATAACTGAGATCTGCATAGTTGAAGCCTTTTCTTGACGATTCTGGTGTAAAGGGGTTTCAGTAAGCGCCATCACGCTTGAGTACGGCCCGCGCCGTGCGGAAAAGAATCACAAAATCGCCGGCCATCGACCAGTTTTCCACGTAATAGAGGTCCAGCCGCACCGAATCCTGCCACGACAAGTTGGACCTGCCGCTGACCTGCCACAGGCCCGTGAGGCCAGGCTTTACCAAGAGCCTGCGGCGGACGTGCTCCTCATAGGAGTCCACCTCGGACGCCAGGGGTGGACGCGGCCCCACCAGGCTCATGGAACCTGAAAGAACGTTGAGGAGTTGGGGAAGTTCGTCCAAACTGAACTTGCGCAGAAATGCCCCTGCGCGAGTCACCCGGGGATCCACTCTGAGCTTGAAGAGAATTCCGTTCCCTTCATTCAGGGCGCTAAGCTCGTCCAACCGTTCCTCGGCGTCAGTGGACATCGAACGGAACTTGTACATGATGAAGGGTTCGCCCAGAATTCCAATGCGCTGCTGCCGGAAAAACACGGGTCCGGTGCTGTCCAGCCTGATCCAGAGCGCAATCAAGAGCATCGCTGGGGAAAAGACCGCGAGCATCAGGCTCGAAGTGCAGATGTCGAACAGGCGTTTGGCAACCCGTTTGCCACCCTCCAGCTTGGGCGTGGTGACATGGATGAGCGGCAGCCCCGCAACGGGTTGTGTGTGGATTCTAGGACCGGCGATATCCGTCAAGGCCGGCGCCACGATGAGTGAAATGTTTGAGGCAGCCAATTCCCAGCCCAAGTGCCTCATGGTCATCGGATGTAGCTGGACACCGGCCGAAATGGCCACCGTGTCTGCATCCGAGCTGCGGACGGCACTCATGATGCCTTCCACGGTTGGCTCATGGCCCGCTACAGGAACACCCAAATTCGCGATGCCGCTGGAACCGTCCGGGTGGCCGGCCAAATAGGCCGCAACCGGGTTGTAACCGGCCTGTGGGTAGCGCCGGAGTGCCTCAATCAGATGGGCCGCAGCGCCAGGTCCACCCACCACGAGCAACCTAGATGAGCTGCCACCTTTGATCCGTTCAAGACCTAAATGTTGGCGCAGGATCCACCGGCCTGCCAGCAGCCCGGCCACACCGAAAGGGAAAGCGATGCCAACGTAGCCTCGGGCCAAATCGAGCTGGGCGGCATACGAAAAAATGGCAAGGAATCCAAAGAGCCACAGGCTGGAGGCAAAGACGCGTTTGTATTCATCGATGCCTGAACCGAGAACCCTGGATTCCCGGCTTCCCCAAGCCGCCAACATGAGCCACCAGATGCATGGCAGAAGTATGGTGAGCGTCACATATGAAGCAGTGAATGACCCCGCTGTGACACCGCCGCCGCTTTCTCCGCCGAAGCGGATCAGATGGGCGCCCACTACTGACCAGACAACCACCATGGCGTCCACAAAACCTATTCTGCGGACATATCTGGCGCGCCAGTTTCCCCCGGAATTCAATTGTTCCCCCTGCGAGTGTTGCCATTTGGCAAGTGTGGTGAAACAGCGCAGCGCAACTGTTCCGAGTGGTCTACGGTTTCTTTACGGGAAAATGGTTGGGCTCCGCCATTCGCTGGCCATGCAGCACCTGTTCAAACTCATGTGGTGACCCTGCGGAAGCCTTGAAAACACTATGACGGGACGGCTGCGAGGACTTCTTGGCCCGGCTGCTGCTGGCTGCGGGAACGCTGTCGTAGCTGTAGTAGCTGTAGGCGTAGGCGTCCGGCCCCTTGACAGGGACGCGGTTCAGAACAATGCCCAAAACATCCGCATTAACCAATTCGAGCGTCCCGAGAGACTTGGTCACCTCAGGTTGGCGGGCCTTGTGGCAGCCGACCACCATCACCACCCCGCCCACATGCTGAGCCAATACGGCAGCATCGGTGACAGGCAAGAGAGGCGGTGCGTCGATAACCACGGCATCAAACATCTGTTCCAGGCGGGCGATGAGTTTCTTCATGGCCTCCGATCCCAACAATTCACTGGGATTGGGCGGAATCATGCCAGACGTCAGGACGTGGAGCCCATGCTCACCCCACGGCTGAAGAAGATCCTCAACATCCGCATCGCCAACTAATGCAGTGGTGAGACCGGCATTGCCCTCAAGACCCAGGTACTCGGAGACCATCGGGCGACGAAGATCGGCATCGATCAAAGCCACCGATTGGCCTGCCTGTGCCATGGAGATGGCGAGGTTGGTGGCAGTGGTGCTCTTACCCTCACCCGGAAGGGATGAGGTGAACAACAGTGTCCTGCTGGTGTGGCTCACATGGGCAAATTGAAGGTTGGTCCGCAACTGGCGGAACGATTCCGCCCGCGGGCTCTGCACCGAGATCTGTGTGATGAGGGGGCTCTTGGTGGCATCTTGGTCAAAAGCGATGCCTCCCAGAACCGGTGCATCCGTGAGCCTGTGGATATCACTCTCGCTGCGGACGCGGTTGTCCAAGGTGGTTCGAAGGAGGGCCACACCGATGCCTAAAGCCAACCCCACGACGAGTCCCAGGGCGAGGTTGGTCTTAACGTTGGGCGCAGAGGGAATTGCAGGAGCAGTGGCCGGCGTCACCACCGAGACCCGGACGGGGGAGACCCCGCCGTCCCGTGGTTTCTCGAGCACATCCACGGCTGCAATGAGGCTATTGGCCACGGCCTGGGCAATAGCCGCAGCCTGGACCGGTGAACCATCGTCGACGGAAATAGAAAGGAGGACGGTTTTCAGGTCCGAGGATGCCTTGACCTTGGCGGCAAGCTGTTCCGCCGAAAGGTTGAGACCAAGAGTGTCAATGACGGGCTGCAATACTGTGGGCGTGGTTGCCGTCTGCACGTAGGACGCCACCCGTGCTTGGATGAACGTGTTGCCCAGGTTAAGGTCTTGGGCAGTTCCCGAAGTTTGGGTGGCCACAAAGAGCTTGGTCTCGGCAGTATAAACAGGCTTGCTAAGCACTGAGGCTGTGCCCGCGCCCAGAAGGCCGACCATGCAGAGCGCCACAATGATGATCCAGTTACGACGCAGAATGCGAAGGTATTCGCGTACTTCCAAGAGTAGGTTCCCCCGTGTTAGTGCTATTGCGGCCGCAGTTCAGGGAGGTCCCCAGATCACGGTCCGGCACGCCATTTTTCATAATTCTAGCCGTTGTGAAGTGCATTGGATTGATTTGGCCAAGTCATATGCCGTGGCTGTGCAATTGTGACGTCGCCTCCCACGACAAAAGGGTGCGAACAGCTGGCGCCAGCTGGTGGGACATCTCCTGGTAGGTGGCATCGCCACGGCCATAGGGGTCCACGACGTCGTCGTCACCGGGTGAGCCGGGAGCCCGGGAACGCAGACGTGCGGCGGGCCGCAGGGCTGCACGCCACCGCTCGGCGGGAGTGGGTGCATCAACCTGCACGCCCGGCAGCAGCCGGGCCAGCTCTCGGAGGGTGAAAGTCTTCAGAAGAAGGGACGGGGCCAGCTCCACCACCCGGCTGCGGTGCGCGCGGGTCATGGTCAGCACCAAATCTTGGTCCTTAAGGATCTGCGGCGTCAAGAGCCTGGCAGCAAAGTGCTCGGGATCAGCCCCGAAGACCCGCAGTAGGCCCTGGACCTGGGGAACCATGTTCCAATCCACCATGGCCTGGGTGCCGGCGCTGGTGATGGCAAACTGCCTCGGCGCCAATTTGTCCAGACCGGCCGCGAGCAGCCGTTCCGCCATGGGCGAGCGGCAGATGTTTCCTGTGCAGACAACCAGGATCCGGAAGGGTGCGTCAGCGGTCATGGAATGAGCCTAGGGCAGTCCGGACCCATTTGTTGAGCTCGGCATTGTAGCGATGCGCCGCTACGGCACCGGCGCCAATGATGGTGCCCAAGGTGTTGACCATGATGTCGTGCACGGAAGCTACCCGTCCGCCGAGGAAGAGGAGCTGGCCCATTTCGATAAGATTTGAAGCCACCAGCCCGACGACAATTGCCTGCCACCATTTGCCGCGTGGCAGGAGCCAGGCCGCGAGCAGACCCATCGGGATGAAAAGGAGGACGTTGGCCAATCCCTCGACGAAGCTGTAGTCGACCCACACGGGGAAACCATGGCGCTGCAATGCTGCCAGCAGGCCATTGAGTTGGCCAGACGCGGGCCGATCTACGGGCGAGGGCCAAAAGGCAATCAGGGCCAGAGCCGCCAGGTAGCCGCCAAGCAGCCAGGCTGCGGTGCGGTTGGCGAGCTGCAGGCGGCTGTGTGGGTGTTCGTTTGGCACCTTCCGAGCCTAGTGCGTGCGGCCATTATTACCGACCCGGAATTCAGGATGGTTTGCCAGTCGCATTAGCATCGGATCGGAACATCATTTTTCTCACCAAGGGGACACCCATGCGCAAGGCAGTCATTCCAGTAGCAGGGTTGGGCACACGCTTCCTGCCGGCCACCAAGGCGATGCCCAAGGAAATGCTTCCTGTGGTGGACAAACCGGCCATCCAGTATGTGGTGGAGGAAGCTGTCCGCGCCGGGATTTCCGACGTTCTGATGATCACGGGACGCAACAAGCGTGCCTTGGAGGACCACTTTGACCGGGTGCCCTTCATTGAGCAGGCTCTTGAGGTCAAGGGTGATCACGCCCGGCTGGCCGCTGTCCGTGAAGCGTCGTCGCTGGCGGACATCCACTACGTCCGACAGGGCGATCCGAAGGGACTGGGGCATGCGGTTCTTCGGGCCAAGAGCCACGTAGGCAATGAGCCCTTCGCAGTGCTCTTGGGCGATGACCTGATTGACGAGCAGGACGAGGTTCTGCGGGAGATGGCCCGGGTCCAGGCCGAGACCGGCGGTTCCGTGGTGGCCCTGATGGAGGTGGAGCCATCCCAGATCAGCGCCTATGGCTGTGCAGACGTTGTTCCCCAGACAGAGGGTGGCTATGTGCGCGTCCATGGCCTGGTGGAGAAACCCTCCGTGGACGAGGCTCCGTCAAACCTGGCCGTAATTGGCCGCTACGTGCTCCACCCGCGCGTATTTGACGTGCTGGCGGAAACCGGGGAAGGACGGGGCGGGGAAATCCAGCTCACGGACGCGCTGCAGACTCTGGCCACGGCCGAGGGTGAAGGCTCCGGGGTGTTTGGCGTGATCTTCCGTGGCCGCCGCTTTGATACCGGCGACAAACTCAGCTACCTCAAGGCCGTTTTCACCATCGCCTCCGAGCGGGAAGACCTTGGTCCTGCCCTCAACGAGTGGCTGGACACCTTCCGGTCGCCGGCAGCGCTGGTCCAGTCCTCCTAAGTTCAGCGCAGGGAGATCCGTCGACGGCGGTCGGTGCCGCCGCGGAGATCCCTGTTGAGCCGTCGGTCGCCGTGGTAGAGGATTGATTCCCAATCCACTTCCTCGGCGGTTTTGGGCACCACCACGGACGGTGCTGCCACCTTTGATTTCGGTGTGACATAGAGCCAGTTCAGAGCGCCAAGGAAGACATCCACCGCCGAGTTCCGCAGGCCGATGTACGCCCGGATGCAGCCCGCTGCCAGCACGGCATTCAGGGTGGCGAAGGCGACGTTGCCCCAGTTTCCCTGTTGGAAGTCCCGCCAGATGGTGAGCACCGAGAACGCGACGACACCGTAGGGGATCAGCACGTAGATGGCAGGTGCAGCGGTACGGTTCTTTACCTTTGGGGTGCGGACAAACGGGATCTTGTCACCTGTCAGCCCCTGCTGGAGCGATTTCAGGACGCCGGCAAGATTGACCGGCAGCAGGATGAGGTTGAATCCGTAGATCCGGAAGATGTCGCTGAACCGGTGGCCGCAATCGCGAAGGTCGATGCCCATGCACAGGAAGTATGGAAGTGCCGCCACAAAGACGGCGGGGCTGAGCAGCCGGCTGTCATAGGGGTAGGCCAGCAGGAACAGCAGCCCGACGCTGGCCCAGGTGATCGAGGCCATGTAGTTCACCCGGAGCAGCACCTCGCGGAAGAGGATCCTCTCCCGTTGGCTGCGCCGCCGGGAGAGCTGGTTCCACAGTTTGGGCAGGATTAACAGGCCACCGTTGGCCCACCGGCGCCGCTGCACCACGAGGGAACCAAAGTCTGGCGGGGTGGCGCTGTAGCTCAACCGTTCGGGGTAGTTGCTCAGGGTCCAGCCGTGCGTGCCCAGGTCAATGCTGGACTCCGTGTCCTCGATGACCGTCCGGTCCTGGATGTAGGTGCGCACCTCGAACCCACCGACGGACTCCACCTCAACAATGTCCTCCAGTGCGCACTTGCGGATGATGGCATTGGCGCCCACCCAGAAGGTGGCTCCGTAGTAGGTCATGCCCTGGTGCAGGATGTGCTGGATGTCAGTTGTTGCACCGGCGATGCGCTCGATGCGGGTGGGTGCCCCGCGAAACGACGAATACGGTGTCTGGGTCACGGCCACACGCTCGTTGCCGGCAGACTCGAGGAAGTAGACCAGCCGCAGGCAGTAGTCGCGCAGCAGCAGGGAGTCCGCATCAAGGGTCAGCAGATACATGCTGTCCGGCACCACCAGATCACCGCCGTGGGGCGCTCCGGCCGGGCGCAGCACCATCCGGCCTGCAGTCTCCTCCCTGTTCCAGCGCTTTCCCATCAGGGAGATGTACGCATTGAGGTTCATGGCCTTGTTTGCCTCATGGGACAAGCTGGCGTACTTCTTGCGTTCGAAGGTATCCAGGGTGGCATTGAAAACCCAGGTCAGGCGGAGGTAGAGCTGCTCCATCCGCTCCGGCGTGGGCGCGGTTTTTTGGGCCTTGGCGGCGTTCAGGCCCAGCAACACCAACCGCAGTTCACGGGCCAGACCCATCAGGACCAGGTCAACGAAGAACTCGTCCACATGGTCTTCCACTGCTTCGGCCTCCGCCATGGCCTCAATCCACTCGACGGCGGCCTCGTATTCGGAGATCAGGTCCGGAAGCTCCGCGGTGGAATCGGCGTCGACGTCGTGTTCCCGGCGGTTCCGGAAGGCGGCCAGTGCCGCATTGGCACGGGTCGCGGGTGTCTCCAACGCGCCGGCGATCGCTCCGGCCAAGGCCCGGGTTTCCTCCAGCCGCCGCAGCACGCCCTGGTCCGACGGAAAGGGTGGATCATCCAGCAGCAGCACCACGCGCAGGTCCGGGAATTCCTGCAGCGCCGCGGACCACAACGTGGCGCGGACTACATGCGGTTCCTCGGCGTAGGACGGGACCAATACTGTGACGGCCTCGGCGTAATTGGCAAAGTGCCCATCCAGCTCGCCACGGGGGACCCGGCGGTGTTCCTTGAAACGATGGAGGGCGCCTTGGCGGGCCACGAGGTACATCAGCGCCGAAAAAGTCAGGAAGGTTACGACGATGAGGTAGGAAAGCGACTCGAATCCGAAACGGAATCCGGAGTTCGGGTTGTCAACCAATCCTTTGAGAATGGTTGATATGATGTAAAAAATCCAGGATCCAACCGTGACCAGAATTGCCAGCCGGCCAAGCATGATCTTGCGGGCGGAGGGGGTTGGATGGACGATGGCCAACGGTTCCGAACGCCGTTCCGAGCCCCATTGCCGTCTGCGCCCCGCGGCCTGGATGCTGCCCAAGGGGAGTTGCTCCGCGTCCCCCAAGGCATCAGACGATGCAACCAACTGGTCCGTCATATTTCCCCACTGAGTGTGAATTGGGCTCCATTGACCCGATAACCGGTTGGACAGGTGGCCTGCCATAATCGGGAGCGCCTCTCGATTGCCCTTATAGTAATCGATGGCATGCTAAACCATTGGCCGTGCCGGCCGCATCGAACAGAGGGGCCATATGTCGAATCGCTTTCCGGGGCGCAAGCTGTCCTGGGTTCGGCTTTCCGTCTTGCTGCTGGTTGTAGCGGTTGCGGCAGCTGCCGGCATCGTCGGCTGGCGGACGTACGCGGACGCCCAAGCGGCGGCAGCCGCGCCGTCGGGCTTTGCCGGATACGTGGACGTTACCGCCACGCCCCGGTATGCATTTGAACAACCGGTTGGCGCCGATACCAAGTCAGTGGTCCTGTCCTTCATCGTTGCCGATGCCAAGGACGGGTGCCAGCCCTCGTGGGGGGCCGCCTACGGTCTGGATGCGGCCGCCGCGGACTTGGACCTGGACCGGCGGATTGCCCGCCTGCGGCAGCTTGGCGGCAACATCGCCGTGTCCTTCGGCGGGCTCGCCAACCACGAGCTGTCCAGTGCATGCACAGACGACGCCCGCCTGCAGAAGGCCTATGCCAGCGTGGTTGACCGTTACGATCTGGCGTCCATCGATCTGGATGTCGAAGGCGCCGCCTTGGGGGACAAGGCTGCCGTCGCACGGCAGGCGAAGGCCATGGCCAGCCTCCAGAAGGACCGCCACGCGGCAGGAAAGAACCTGGAGATCTGGCTCACCCTTCCCGTGGCGCCCACGGGGCTGACCCCTGACGGGACCTCCGCCGTCGGACAAATGCTGGCCGTCGGCGTGGAGCTGGCGGGAGTCAACATCATGACCATGGACTATGGGGCGAGCCGCGCTGCCGGGCAGTCGATGCTCCAGGCGTCCACCGCGGCCGCGGAGGCAACCCATGCGCAGTTGGGGACGGTGTATGCGGCTGCACACCAGCAATTGGGTGAGCAGACGCTGTGGCGCAAGCTGGGGTTGACCCCCATGATCGGCCAGAATGATGTTGTGGCCGACGTCTTCACCTTGGCCGACGCCCACGGGCTCAGTGTCTTTGCCCGGGACAAGGGCATCGGCCGGATGTCCATGTGGTCGCTGAACCGGGATGCCGAGTGCAGCCCCAACTACGCCAGCCTGGCGGTGGTGTCTGACGCCTGCAGCGGCATTGCCCAGGGCGATGCCAGCTTCGCTCAAGTGCTCGGTGGCGGCATGGAATTGAGGGCCACCACGGCGTCCACCCCCGCCGGGTTGTCAACCGCCACGGCCACGGCAGTGGTGGACAACCCTGCAACAAGCCCGTATCCGATCTGGTCGGCAGTGGCCACCTATGTGCAATCCGACAGGGTTGTCTGGCAGGGCAATGTCTACGAGGCCAAGTGGTGGACCAGGGCAGATGTGCCCAACGATCCGGTGCACGAGGGAGCCCAAACGCCGTGGAAGCTCATCGGCCCGGTGCTGCCGGGGGACAAGCCCAAGCCCGACGTGGTGGTTCCTGCCGGCGCCTTCCCGGACTGGTCGGCCACGACCGTCTACCACAAGGGCGACCGCGTGATGCTTGATGGGCATGTGTTCGAAGCCAAATGGTGGATCCAGGCCGACAGCCCGGAAGCCGCTCTGCAGGGAGCCACGGATTCGGGCTGGCTGAAACTCTCGAATGACGAGATCACCCTGCTTCTTCAGGGCACAGCATCGAAGTAGAAGTCTGCAATCACCCCTTGGGGCAAACCCGCGATTGTGTGGAGGATCAGTGCGTAGTGAGGCATCGCCTTTGAGCGTCATGCGGAATTGGGCCCCGCCCTTGGCCGATCCGGCCCCCGCGTGGCAGCCGCCGGGATCACCCTGGCACCGGGCCTTTCTCGCCGTCGTCGTTCTGCTCGGCGCGGGTGCCGGTCTGTGGGCGGTGGCGGCCAGCTGGCAGGAGCTCTTTGGCGCCTGGGCCGGCCTGCTGCTGGGCCTGGGCGCCCTGGTCACCGTGTCGCCGTTCCTGGTCCAGCTGAACTCCGGCACGAACGCCGTCCACCTGGGTGTTGCGGTGTCCGTTCTGACGTTCCTGAACTATGGCCACGGCCCGGTGCTGACCCTGGCCATGTGGACAGTGGCGTCCGCGGCCTATCAGATCTTTCTGCGCCGCCCGCCCAAGTCCGCGGCGCTGTGGACCGGCGTCGACTCCCTGGCCGTGGTGGCGTTCCTGGCCACCGTGGACCTGTTTCCGAACACCCGCACGGGGGAAAGCCTTGGCGTGGTTCTGGCCATCACCGTGTACATCTCGGTTTATGTTGGACTGAGCCAGGCCAATACCGCCATGGGCACCCGCCGGACCGGTGCCCCAGGGGCCAGCCCGATCCGGTGGTCCCGCTTGGCCACAGTGTGGCTCATCAATGTGGGCTTTTCGCTCATGAGTATGGCGGCGTACAACTTCAGCACGCGCGGGATGAAGATCCCCGGAACCGACCTCCCGGCAGGCAGCGTGAGCTACCTGATCATGATCTGCCTGCTGGTGCACATCCTCACCCTGCGGGCCACGCTGCGGCAGACACGGCTCAAGCTCAACGTGGTGCTGGACGCGGCGAAGGACCTGCCGTGGCGTGAGGCGCCGGCCCCGGCCGAACGGCTGCGGACCTTCACTTCCATGGCGATTCCCGGCGAGGCCGTGGTCATCCAGGATGACCCGCCGCGCTCCGGACAGCTGGGATCGCAGATAGAGTTCCCCGACGGGCATGGGGAATACATCGTCATCACACGGACCCGCACCCTGGAGTCCTTCACGCTGCTGGAGGAACAAATACTCCACGGGCTGACCCACATGGCCAGTGCCACCCTGCGTGTCAACCACGGCATGGCGGAACTTGAAATCCAGGCAGCCACGGACGAGCTCACCGGGCTGTTGAACTACCGGGCCTTTCAGGATGCGCTGGCGGCCGCCGGGTCCCACCGCAGCAGGGACAGCGGGCTGGCCATTCTCTACATCGATGTGGATGGCATGAAAGGGATCAATGATTCGCTGGGCCACGATGCCGGCAACCGGCTGCTGGTGGTGCTCTCGCAGCGCATCCGGACCCTGCTGCGGGAGGAAGACACTGTGGCCCGCGTGGGCGGCGATGAATTCGTGGTGATTCTGTCAGCCGTGGCCGACACCAGCGATGCCGAGCGGATCCGCCAGCGGCTGGAAACCGAGATTGCCTCCCCGCTGGTCATTGCCGGGCACAAATTCAGGCCGAGTGCCAGTGTTGGCCTGGCCTGTTCGTCTCCGGGAAATGTTGCCGTCGAGGAGCTGGTCACCGCGGCGGACCGGGACATGTACCGGCGTAAAACGGAGCGCCGCGGCCAAGAGAACTCAGGTGCCGACGATCCCGCCTCGGGCGTGGCCTCCAATATCCAATCGATTGGTGGCCGGTGATGGACAACAGCGAAATCCTCAGGGAAGCCATTGCGCGCTTGTCTGCGGGGGACCTCTCGGTACGGTTTGAATCTCCCGTCCCGCACGCCGGCAGCGAGGCCATGGACGAGTTAATCTCCTCCCTGGATGGTTTGGCCCACCGGCTGGAATCCCGCAAAGAGAACGCCGAGCAGCACTACGCCCAATTGCAGGGCGAACTGGACAGGTCGCGGGCCGAGGTGGACCTGCTGGCTGGCTCGGACATGCTGACGGGCGCCAGGAACCGCCAGGCGCTGATTGCGGCCATCGCGGCGGCAACGGCCGTCCCGGACGGGAGATTGCCGGGGCCAACCCTGGTGGTGGTGGGCCTCAGCGGATTGAAGCTGGGGAATGAGAAACTGGGGCGCGCCCAAGGGGATGCGGTGCTGATTGCCGCCGCGGACACGCTGCGCGAACTCATCTCCGAAAACGATGTGATTGCGCGGTTGAGCAACTCCGAATTTGCCATCCTTGTGGACAAACGGGATCCGGAAGCGGCCTTTATCCTGGCCGTGCGGATCCTGGAAAGGCTGCACCAGTCCATCTTGGTGGGCACCAACAGGCTTTGGCTTGAGGCTTCCATCGGGATCCGGCTCGATGAGGATGCCTTGGACCCCGAGGACCAAATCAGGGATGCCATGCTGGCCATGAACTACGCCGCGGACAGGGCCCGGGGGCGGATCGAGGTGTTTGTCCCCGCCATGGTGGAAACTGCCTCCCAGCGGGTCCAAATGATTGCCGACCTGCGCCAGGCCATTGGCCACAATGGGTTGGAACTGCACTACCAGCCGGTGGTGGAGCTGGAGACGGGTGCCATCGTCGGGGCGGAGGCCCTGGTCCGGTGGGACCACCCCCGGTGGGGGCGGCTGCAGCCCGGCGTGTTCCTTCCCGCAGCCGAGGAGGGCGGCCTGTTGGTGGCCCTGGGACAGTGGGTCCTCGGCCAGGCCATCGTCCAATTGCGCCAGTGGGAACCGGATGTGGAATTGCTGTCCGGCTTCAAGCTGCACGTCAACCTCTCCCCGGGGGAACTGCAACGCCGCGAGCTGGTTCCCGAGCTGCGCAGCCTCCTGCGGGAGCATAATGTTTCCCCCGCCCGGTTGGCCCTGGAGATCACCGAAAACGCCGTGGTCACGGCCTCGGCGGAGTCCTCTCGGATCCTGGATTCCCTGCGCAAGGTGGGCGTGGGGCTGGAAATAGACGATTTCGGCACCGGCTATTCCTCGATCAGCTATCTGCGCAGCCTGCCTGTGGACACGGCCAAGATCGACATGTCGCTGATCAGGGACGTGGCCGCGGATCCCCAGCAGCGCGAGTTTGTGGCTGCCATCCTGATGCTGATCAAGGCCGCAAAGCTCGATGTTGTGGCCGAGGGCATCGAGACGTCCGAGCAGGCCGAGATGCTCCGCCTGCTCGGCTGCCGGCTGGGGCAGGGGTATTTCTTCAGCAGGCCGGTGGCTGCCGATACGATGACCGGTCTGCTGCGCCAACGCGTGGTCCCTTAGGAGCGGTCTTCCTGGAAGACGTCCGGGACGCCGTCACCGTCGTCGTCGCGCTGTTCCTGCTCCTCGATGGCGCGGTAGTGGCGGTTGCGGGCCCGCAGCACCACCGTGGCGAGCAGCGCCGACAGCAGCGAGCCGGCCAGGATCGCCACCTTGGCATGGTCGTTGTGGGCGCTGCCCTCGCCAAAGGCGAGCTCGCTGATCAACAGGGAAACGGTGAACCCGACGCCGGCCAGCAAGGCCAGCCCGGCCACGTCGATCCAGGCCAGCCCGGCATCGAGGGTGGCGCGGGTGGTCTTGGTGACCAGGTACGTGGCACCGAAGACGCCCAGCGCCTTGCCCGCCACCAGCGCCACCACGATGCCGATGGCCACGGTGTCGGTGAGGGCGGCCGACAGCCCGGCGCCGCCGCCCAGGGCGACGCCGGCGGAGAAGAAGGCGAAGAGCGGCACGGCCACACCGGCGGAGATGGGCCGGATGCGGTGTTCAAAGCGCTCGGCCAGCCCCGGGCCGTTTTCCGGCGTGCGGTCACGGCGCAGCACCGGCACGGCGAAGCCCAGCAGCACCCCCGCTACAGTGGCGTGGATGCCGGAAGCGTGCACCAGTGCCCACACCGCGAGGGCCAGGGGCAGCAGCAGGTACCAGCTGCGGATCCGCTTCTGGACCAGCAGGGTGAACACCGCCAGCGGCAGGAGGGCCAGGGCGAACAGTTCCAGGTGGAGCTCTCCGGGGTAGAAGATGGCGATGATGGCAATGGCGATCAGGTCATCCACCACGGCCAGGGTGAGCAGGAAGGTGCGCAGGGCCGAGGGCAGATGGCTGCCGATCACGGCCAGGACGGCCAGTGCGAAGGCGATGTCAGTGGCGGTGGGGATGGCCCAGCCGCGCAGCACCTCGGCTCCGGAGGAGAGGTTGACCAGCACGTAAAACAGGGCCGGCAGTAGAACGCCGCCCACCGCCGCGGCCACCGGCACCACGGCCCGGCTCGGATTGCGCAGATCCCCGGCCACGAATTCCCGCTTGAGTTCCAGCCCTGCGACAAAGAAGAAGATGGCCAGCAGGCCGTCCGCCGCCCAACCGCCCAGGCTGAGGTTCAGGTGCAGTGACTCGGGCCCCAGGGTGAAATCCCGCAGGGCAAAGTAGCTTCCCGAGGCGGGGGAGTTGGCCCAGACGAGGGCGATGACGGTGGCAAGCAGCAGGAGGGCCCCGCCGACCGTTTCCTTGCGCAGGATTTCGGTGACGCGGGCGAATTCCGGGTAGCTTCCGCGGCGGAGGATGCGGGGGCGGGGTGCAGGAGTTGCCATGAGGCGGCTCTTTTCACTGGGCGCGTGCGGACACGACAATGTCCACGCCGACCAGACTTCCCGGCACACCAATGGTTCCAGTCTACCGGTCTGGGTTCCATGGGTCAGAGCCCATGTCGGCTCGCTCGATGATGGAGGCCAGGCCCAACGGTACATAAGGCCACCTTTGCCCCACTGGGCACGCTGCTGATCGACGGCGGCAGTTCCACTTCGCTCTACACAACAACATTCAATCTCGACGGCGGGAGCGCAGCCTAATGGCAAACAGGAATCAGGTTCGCTGGGACAACGCCGCAGGCTGGACCGCCAACCCGGTACTCGCCAAAGGTGAGCCTGGCTACGAGACGGACACAAATAGGCGCAAGATAGGCGGCGGCAATACAGCATGAACGTCACTGCCCTACCAATGCTGGGTTCCTCTTTGGAAGCGTAGATTGAAAGTAAGCCGCTTCGAATGCTAGTGTAGTGTCTCAGTTTTGCTTGACGGCTTGGAGCGCAACCCGGCCACGAGCCACTTTTTCCAGGATCGACTCCGCATCCGCGGTCCACACCAAAGGCTTCGGGTCGGCATTGTTCACCTCGATGTATTCCTCGATCTTCGCAATCAAATCAGGCACTGAATGAAAGACCCCACGGCGTAGCGCCTTCTCCGTCAACTCCCTGAACCACCGCTCCACCAGGTTCAACCACGAGGATGAGGTCGGGGTGAAATGCAGGTGGAACCGTGGGTGTTTGGCCAGCCACGCCTTCACGTTCGCATGCTTGTGCGTCGCGTAGTTGTCGATGACCAGGTGGATCTGAAGGCCGGCCGGGACTTCCTTTTCAATGGTTTTCAGGAACACCAGGAATTCATCGTGGCGGTGCTTGGGAACGCAGGAGCCGATGACCTTTCCGGTTGCGACCTCCAGGGCCGCGAAGAGCGTGGTGGTTCCGTTGCGCTTGTAGTCGTGGGTCATCGTCCCGGCCCGCCCCCTGGTCATCGGCAACGACGGCTGGGAGCGGTCCAGGGCCTGGATGGAGGTCTTCTCGTCCATGCAGAACACGATCGCGTTCTCCGGTGGGTTCAAATACAGTCCGCACACGTCGATGAGCTTTTCCTCGAACTTCGGGTCCGTGGAGAGTTTGAAGGTCTTCACCAGATGCGGTTTCAACCCGCGGGCAGACCAGATGCGTTGCACCTGCGCCGGGGAGACCCCGGTCTTCGCGGCCATGGTGCGCACCGACCAATGCGTGTGTCCCTCAGGCTTTGAGTTCTGTGTCAGCTCAACGATTTCGTCGATCGTCGACTGCGGGATCACCGGTTTGCGTCCCCGCCCGCCACGCACCTTCCCGAGCTTGGTCAGGCCTTCCTCGGCGAAGCGGGTACGCCAGGAGCGCACCGTGCCCGGGGTGATGCCCACCACCCGGGCGATCCACTCGTTGGCCAGGCCCTCGGCGGCCATCAGCAGAACCTGCGCCCGCTGCACCTCCCGGTGGGAGGCCACCTGGGATGCGGCCAGCGCTTCCAGGACGGTGCGCTGGGCGTCGGTAAGGGCCAGGGCGGGTGCTGGATTCGACATGATCCCAGCCTAAAC
This sequence comes from Pseudarthrobacter sp. P1, assembly GCF_050156935.1. Classification (NCBI taxonomy): domain Bacteria; kingdom Bacillati; phylum Actinomycetota; class Actinomycetes; order Micrococcales; family Micrococcaceae; genus Pseudarthrobacter; species Pseudarthrobacter sp. P1. The sequence continues at coordinate 4,052,908 of NZ_CP189584.1, forward strand.
CCAAAGTCATTAACTATTTTGGAGACACACCACTAGGAGGCGGGCCGCATGCCAAGGATCCTGCGCGCGCGGCCGCCCGCGGATGCGGCCGAGGAAAAGACGGTCTGCAGGCTGGCCGGGCCCGCCACGTCCCGCCGACTGGATCCGGCACGGCCGGATCATCAGCATGGGCTGGTCCGGGCTGCGGGTCCCGGCGATCGCCGAGCAGCTGGGATGCCACGAGCAGACGGTGCGCCGGTGGCTGGTCCGGTTCAACGCCTCCGGTCTGGACGGGCTGGCCGGCTTGGGCGGGCAGGTCCGAGAGCCAATAGTCGGTCGGTGCCGGTTCGTGCCGCGGCCATTCGCAGAGCAGCCACGCCTCGGGGAGGGACCCGTCGGGGTTCAACGGGATGTCCCGGTTGGCCGGGCGGACGCGCAGGGCCAGGAACCGCGAGGCCATGGCCGCCGTCCGGTTTCCCGCGCCGGGCCCGGTGCCATGGCGCCAGGTGAGCCGGTGCAGCCGCCGGCGCCCGGCCGCCACGGCGAGATCCCGCAGTGAACCGGGCCGACCGCGGTACCGGTGGGCGGTGGTGGATCCCTTGACCGCCAGCACGTACGGGATGCCCCTGCCGGCGAGGCCCAGCCGGAACGCGGTGGTCACCCCGTAGCCGGCGTCGGCGACGAGCGCCGGCGGCACCTGCCCCCCCAACGGCCAGCTCGTCGACCATTTCCAGCGCCAGCTCCCATTTGGGGCGGTGTCTGACCGTGTCGGGGACTTTTGCCCGGAACCGCCGGTCCGCGGTCCTTTCGGCATCCGCGTTGGTGTCGGCGCAGGTATCGTCCCAGGCTTCGGGCACGAACAGCCGCCAATCCAGCGGGCAGGACGCGGCGTCCGTGGCGGCATGCACGCTGACCCCGATCTGGCAGTTGCCGATCTTCCCCAGCGTGCCCGAGTACTGCCGGGCCACGCACGGGGAGGCGGGGCCGTCCTTGGCGAACCCGGTGTCATCAACCACCCGGGCCTCCGGCCGGACCGCTGCCACCGCCAGGGCCGCGAGCCGGCGCCGGACCGGTTCCACCGCCCAGGACGAGGAGGAGATGAACTGTTGGAGCTGCTGGTAGTCGATGCCGAGGCGTTCGCCCATTGGCTGCATCGATTTGCGCCGCCCGTCCAGCATCAGCCCCTGCAGATACAGCCGGCCCTTCGCCCGCTGGCCGGTCCGGGCAAGCGGGGCAAAGACGTCCGTGGCGAAGTCCTCCAGCCCGGTCCGTACCGCCGCCAACCCGTTCACATCCATGCCATCAACGCTACGGCGACACCTAACGAAGTACTACTCGAAAGATGCGCCCTGTTTGGTCTTCCCCTCGAAGTCATGGCGCCAGTCAATAGGACGCCCAAGTAGCAAGGTCTGTCCCCGAGAGTGAATGGTGAGTAGCCCCTCAACAGTGAGGCGCGAAAGGCAGGTGAGGTGCAAGGAGAGACAGGTATTCACCACTCGTGAACCCGGTGATGTCTGCAGCTTTACTGTCTGGTATCAGAACCGACACCCGATTGGACGGCATACAGTGAGCGAACAAACTGGGCCAGCCACGGCGCCCCGCACCTCTGACTTCCCCGGAGTTAACCGGCGGTCCCTTTTCCAGCTGGGTGCTGCAGCAGCTGCCACCAGCGGCGCCTTCGCCTTCCTATCCCCAGCACCGGCAGCCTCAGCCGCCGGTTCCAGACCTGCCGTGGTGCAGTCCTTGGACGTTGAGTCATATCTCGTTCGTCCCGCCACGGCCCCACGCTTCACGAACCCGCAGCGGGCGATGCTGGCTACATTCCAGCCCGGCCACGGCTTTACCCAGTCCAGCGCTTCCAACTTCAACTACGACGACACCACGGACTACGTGCTGGGATCCCAGTCCGCGTACATCGTGACCAACGGCGCCGGAGCTACAGCCACCTTGTCGAAATCCGGTGCCGTGTCCGGCCTGAACATGACCGGCAAAGTGTTCGCCATCCTAGTCAAGGTCACCAACTCAGCCCACTTGTCCCGGCTAACCATGGTGGCCGGGTCCTCAGGCTTCGCCAAGAACTTGCAAATCCAGGTCCAGGCTTCCATCACAGGAGCCAATTCCGAGATAACACCGGAAGGACGCTGGTCATGGGTGACCCTGCCTTGGTACCCGTCCTACTCCGCCGGTGCCCCCAATAGAGCCAACATCACCGACCTACGCATTGTCGCCGTGGATGACAACACCGGGCAACTGGTCAAGGTCCAGGTGCAGGCCATCGTGGCGCAGGCCGAGCGACCCGCAGCGTTCCCCAACGGCGTCGTGTCCATCGGCCTAGACGACTGCTGGGGATCACAACACACTTACGCCACCGCCTACATGGACAAGTTCGGTTACGCGCCGACAGTGCACGCCATCGTAGATCTAGTAGGGCAGCCTGACCGCCTCACGCTCGACCACTTGCACCGTATAGAAGAATATAGCGGCGGCGAAGTCGCAGGTCATGCGTGGACTGCGGACAGCCACAACGCCGGGTTCGACGCCCTGTCCCCGGAAACCCTGGACGAAGAGCTTCGGTTAACGAAACAATGGCTAGCCCGGATTTTTCATCGGACGGCGGTCGGGGCGTTGGGTGCGGGTTTTGCCGTCCCGGCGGGCTGAATCGGATTTCGGGTGTGGCTGATGGACCCGGGGGCGCCGGGCTGTGCGCGGGCTTCCACTGTTCCCGTTGGTGTTCTTCTTTCCTGCTCGTTGGTTGACGGGGGGTTGCGGTGTCAGGCCCGCAGGAGGACCGCGGGGCGGTTCGCGGCTGCGGCGATCCGTTCAATGGCTTCGAGCAGGGCGCTGATCAGGGGTTGCTCCGGCGCGGCGGCGGGCAGCAGCAGGTGGTTCCGGCGGGCGCGGGTGATGATTTTCCCGGCGGTGGCGAAGAGCCGGTAGCGCCAGCGTTTGATGTCCCAGCCCCGTGCTTTGTGGCCGTCGGGCAGGGCGGTGAGCTGGAGCCAGGAGACCAGGTTCGCGGCCAGGACCGCGAGGTTGGCCCAGGCCTGGTTGGCAGCGAAATCGAAGAAGGGGAGCTTTCCGAGCCCGGTGTTCTTTAGGGTTTTGATGCGGTTCTCGGCCCGGCCGCGGGCCCGGTGCCGGGCATCCAGAAAAGGTCCGTGCCAGCGCGGGGAGTTCGTCAGAAACGCTGTCACACGGTGACCGTCGATGTCGAGCAGGGTCGGTGTCGCGCCGGGGTGCAGCGGTTCGGCGCGCAGGAAGATCTTCGTCCCCGGCGGGTAGTCATCGAGCGGGATCACCTGCGTGGCGTTGATGACCCAGGCGTCATCGCGTTCGACCCCGTCCTGGTCCAGGGCCGGTTGCCAGTATTTCTTGTCGTTGATCCAGTCGATCATGTGGGCCTTGCCGACCGGCACCGGGTACGAGGCGGAGAACTGCACGCCCCGCGAATGCAGGTACCAGAGGAACTTCCGGGACGCGCCGGCGCTGTCGGTGCGGACCAGGATCTTCTCCCCGTCCAGTTCCCCGGTCCCACCGTAGAGGGAGTCGGGCAGGACGGCGATGGCGGCCTCGAAGATGCGGATGTGGTCCTCGGCGTTGTTCGCCGTGGCCCCGCCGTGACGCAACAGTACCGCGAGTTCCTCCCCGGTGCCGCTGCCGGCACCGTAATCGAGGCTGGCGGTGAACGGGGCGAATCCGAACCCGCCCTTGTAGTTTCCGGTGGCCTGTTCCTTGTCCGAGTGCGAGGTCACCAAGGTGGCGTCGAGGTCGATGAGCAGCGGGTCCGCGGCCGTCGCCTTCACCGCCGGGCTGCGGTCTCCTGCGGCTTCCCATGCCCGGGTCCGCAGTTCCTTGGCCAGGGTCGAAAAGCCGTAATCGAAGACGTCCGGGTTCTTCACGGTGCGTTCGAAGAACCGGGAGACTGTTGCGTTCGAGGGCACGTTGCCGAACACGCCGGGCTGGGCGCGCAGGATGTCCAGGTCCGAGGCGTGCTCGCCGCCGGCGGCGAGCATCACCGCCAGCGACCCGAGCAGCCTCCCGGGCCGGTGTGAGGCCATCGCGGGGACGAACTGCCCGAGCCGGTCCTCGCACAGGTCCCGGAACCCGAGGGCGTCGATGAATGAGGTCAGGATCCGTCCCCCGGCATGGGAGACCAGCGACTGGCCGGTGAAAGTGACCGGGAGGGACGGGAAGACCTTGGTAGGCTGATGCATCGAAAAGGTGCTCCTTCAAGACACGGAAATAACGGCGTAGACACCCCTATTTTCCCTTGTCAGAGCACCTTTTCGTGTCTTAAACACACCCCTCAGCCCAACCCTGATGAAAACCCCGGGCTAGTGGATAACAACTTCCAAGGCCGAGACCTGTTTGCCTACCCTCTAGGGCACTTCAACGCCAGCGTTATGGACGCCACGGCAAAGTACTTCAGCTACGCCCGGACGGTAAACAGCCGGCACCTCGAAACCCTCCCGCCCGGAGGGGCTTTGACATGCCGGGCGCGGAGTATCAACAGCAGCACATCTCTGGACGACATTAAGGCACTAGTAGATCGTCGTCTCTAATATTCGGGGTATAGGTGGCGGAGCTTGGTGCGGGCGTCGCTGGTGGTGAAGTGCCAGTTCACCTGCCGCTGGTCGGCGTTGGTGCTGGCTTGCCAGGCGGCCAGTTCGTGGTTAAGTACGTCGAGGTCGTCGATGCGCCTGTCCAGGCATTGGCGGGTGAGGGCGGAGAGTTCGATCTCGGCGATGTTCAGCCAGGACCCGTGCTTGGGGGTGTGGTGGATCTCGAGTCGCTGGGCCAGGGCGTGGGCCTTGGCCGGTGCGAACGTCTCGTAGAGCGAGCCGATCGTGTGGGTGTTGAGGTTGTCCATCACCAGCACGACCTTCCCGGCGTCGGGGTAGTCGACGGTGAGCAGGCGCTCGACCTGGTGGGCCCAGTCGAGCATGGTGCGGCGGGATTGGGCGTCCACGTGCCGCCAGCCGGCCAGGGGCTCGACCCACACGAAGATCGAACACGTCCCGCACCGGACGTACTCCGAGTCCTCCTTGCGGTCGCGCCCGGGCGCGGCCGGGATCGGGTCCCGGGCGTGGGCGAGGAGCTGGTAGGGCTTCTCGTCCATGCACACCACCGGCCGATCCGGGTCGAAGGGCGTGGCGTAGATGTCCAGGACGTCTTCCATCCGGGCGGCGAACTCCCCGTTGGCGTGCGGCGGGATGGTCCAGCACTGTTTCAGGTGGGGGCGAAGTTCCGTTTTTAAGACCCGCCCGATGGTGGAGTGGTCCAGGTCGGGGATGTCCTCGATGAGCGCGACGTGCTTCTCGAGCAGGCGCAGGCTCCACCGGTCCTTGCCCTCGGGAGGGGCGGAACAGGCCAGCGCGATCAGGCGGGCTTCGACCTCGCCGGTGACGGTCGGTTCCACCGGCGGCGTGGCCCGCTTCTTCCGGGTGATCGTGGCGACGACGTCGCCGCCCCGGTCGGCGTAGGCCTTGGAGACCTTAACGACCGTGTCAACGGCAACGCCGGCCCGCTCGGCCACCACCGTCTGGGCGGGAACCGGCCCGTGGCGGCCGGGGCTGTTCTCGTCCAGCTCGAGCAGGATCCTGGCCCGGCGAACCTGCTGGGCCGGATGCGAGCCCGTGCGGGTCAGAGCCGTCAGCAGCTGCCGCTCCGCCGGGCTGAGCGCCACCGGCCGCGACTTCGTCCTGGACATCGTGGTCTCGCTCCCGGCGGGCGGTCGGGGAAGAACCCGCCAGGAACATCATCCCTCCAACTGCGCACCTTAGCCACGACGATCTACTAGTAGACCGAGCCCAGAGCAACGGGTCGTGGCTGAACCTACTCTTTCACGACATCACGACAGGCACACCCACAGACAGCGTCCAAGTGACGCAGGGCGTCTTTCAAGGCGCGATCGACTATCTCTCCGCCAAGGGCATCCCCGTCCGCACGGTTACGCAAGTGCTCAAGGGCGCTGCCACCTAGTGCTGGGTTCCTCAAAGGAGGTAAATAAAGCGGCGGCGGAGAGTCCGGGGCGGCGTGGCGGGCCGTCCCCAGATCCAGGGTTTGGCACGGGCGTTGAGCCAGGCGGTGGCCAGCCGGTTGGCCGTTTCGATCTCTTCGGGGTTGGCGAAGGACTGCCCGGCCAGGGCGGCCTGGCGGAAGATCCGCCACCAGCCCTCCTACAGGTTCAGCCAGCACGCGGCACCGGCAAAGGACTACCTGGCCGAAGCCTACGCCAAACGCTGGGAAATCGGGTCCTGCTTCGATGAACTCAAAACCCACCTGCGCGGGCCCGGGACCGTGCTGCGCTCAAGAACCCCCGACGGGGTCCTGCAGGAAATCTACGGCCACCTCTGCGTGCACTATGCCATCCGGTCCCTCATCGGCGGCGTTGCCCACCACCTCGACGAGGACCCCCTGCGGATCTCCTTCGCGCGCACCCTCCGGGCGGCCAGGCGTTCCCTCGCCGCGCGCCCGGCCTTTCCCCCTGAGCGGCTGGCCGAAGCCTTCGCCTTCTTCTGCCGGGAAATCCTCCACGACCTCCTGCCACCGCGCCGACAACGCAGCACCCGTTACCCTTTTAGCAGCCCCTTAACCGAGTAAGAATTGGGGTTGTTGGCCTGTCAGTCCCGGCATGATTAAGTCCCCCAGTCATCAATGATCCGGGGGGGTGTTGCCACCGGGTTCTGATAGGCGCCAGGGGATCGCTAATGGGGACCGGACCAGCGCAACGAATCATCGCGTAGGTCAGCCGTAACCCAAGATGCCGGGCCTTGCCGCCGCAGGACATGCCAACACCAAATTGAATGACACAAATTCTGGGAGGTTTGCGTTGATCAGAGACCATGAACTCGTCGATATCTTCATTGGTGTTGATGTTGGCAAGAGCACCCACCACGCCGTCGCCATCGACCGTGCCGGCAGGAAACTTCTCGACCGGGCACTGCCCCAGGACGAGGCAAAACTACAGGCCATCATCCGTTCGGTGGCCAAGAAAGGCACCGTGCTGCTGGTCGTGGACCAGCCCTCCACCATCGGCGCCCTGCCTGCCGCGGTGGCCCAGGCAGAAGGCATCCTGGTCGGGTACCTCCCGGGCCTGGCAATGCGGCGCATCGCGGACCTGCACCCCGGCGAGGCCAAAACCGACGCCCGGGACGCGGCCATCATTGCCGAAGCCGCCCGGTCCCTGCCGCCCACTCTGCGCTCCATTGTCGTCGCCGATGAACAGGCCGCGGAGTTGTCGATGCTGTGCGGCTTTGACGACGATCTGGCCAAGCAGGCCACAGCGACCTCCAACCGGATCCGCGGCCTACTGACACAGGTCCATCCGGCCCTGGAACGGGCCGTGGGCCCCCATCTGGACCACCCCGCCATGGCCGAACTGCTGGCCAAGTACCCGACTCCGGCCACGCTGCGCAAGGCAGGCCACGCCCGGGTCACGGCACTCCTGTCACGCCACGCGCCACGGGCAGGGAAGGGCTGGGCCGCCGAGGTGTTCACGGCGCTGGGCGAGCAGACCGTCGTGGTCGCCGGCACCAATGCCGCCGGCATCGTCCTGCCCCAGCTCGCCGCGATGCTCAAGCAGTTGCGCACCTCCCGGGAGGAGATCCTCACCCAGGTCGAGGCACTCGTGGAGGCCCACCCTCTTCACGCCGTCCTGACCTCCATTCCGGCGGTCTTGAATTCCTTGCCCGCATCATCACCGAAGTTGCGGGCAAGGAATTCAAGACCGCCGGCCACCTCGCCTCCTACGCCGGCCTGGCCCCGGTGACGTGGCGTTCCGGGACCTCGATCCGCGGCGACCACCCCTCCAAGAAGGGCACCAAGAGCCTAAAACGGGCCTTCTTCCTCTCCGCGTTCGCCGCGCTCAAGGACCCGCTCTCACGGGCGTACTACGACCGGAAACGCGCCGAAGGCAAACGGCACAACCAGGCCCTCATCGCCCTCGCACGCAGGCGCTGCGACGTCCTGTTCGCCATGCTCCGCGACGGCACGCTCTACGACGCACCGAGCCCCACGACAGTCTGAGAAGCCCCAGGCATCAGCCGGCGGCCAAACCCCGCCGGCCACCCACCCGTGCCCGACACCGGCCACACCATCTCCGCAAGAAAAACCGTCCCACCCCTTGACGAAGAACATAGGGACACCCCCCATGTCATCAAACGCAAGATGTCAGACCGGCCACTCAAACGGAAACCCAAGCCAACTTAGCTTGTTATTTAACCTTCGTGGGTGGCGCCGACTGCGATGTGTTGTCTCGTGCGGCGTGTCGATGGGACCAAGGCGGCCGTCGTCTCTGATGCTTCTTGTTATCAGGCAAGGAAGCAAATGAAACGGCGGCCGCATGATGATTATCAAGGACACAGCCCCCTCACCGCTACTCGACGGCAGTTCGCGGTATCTTGACCGGTTTCGGACCGGCCTGTACTCGTGTCTGACCCGCCGGAGTGAGGCTCTCTTCGAGCTCACCGACGCGGTCGCTTGCACCGGTTCCCCGGTGAATGATCTCGCGCACCTCTCACTCGAGGCTGAGCATCCACGTGGTCACGGCGCCCTCTACGACGCACTGAACTCCGGGGTGATCGATGCCGGCGGGCTTCGCTCACTGACCTGCACCGGAACACTCCCCAGGATCCTCGGCCCCGATGGGCGTGGGCGTCTCGTGCTGGCTGTGGACGTGTCGAACTGGCTCAGGCCGGACGCGGCCACCAGCGCGGAACGGTCATTCTGCCACACCTATGCCCGGGGACACGGTCAGGCACAAATGATCCCGGGCTGGCCATACTCTTTCGTCTGTGCCCTCGAATCAGGTGCTTCTTCGTGGACAGCCCTGCTGGATGCTGTACGGATCCGCCCTGGTGAAGATGCCACGGCGGCGACGGCCGGCCAGCTGCGCACCGTCGTCGAAGAACTCACCCGGGCAGGGCACTACCGGGAGGGCGACCCTGAGGTGCTGATCGTGATGGACGCCGGCTATGACGTCGTCCGCCTGGCCTGGCTCCTGGATGATCTGCCGGTGATCCTGATCGGCAGGCTGCGATCGGATCGGGTGTTCTACGCCCCGGCAGGCACACGCCAAGGCCCCACGAAAGGGCGTCCGCCCCGGCACGGGACGAAACTCGTGCTGCGCGATGCGGCCACCCACCCTGAACCCGCGGTCGTCACCGGCAACGACACCCCCAGGTACGGGCACGTGGAAGCCAGTGCGTTTGCGAGGATGCACCCGAAGATCGATTCCCGTGGCGGCTGGAAGGCCCATGAAGGTCAGCTGCCCGTCATGGAGGGCACCGTCGTTGGTCTCCGGGTGGAGTACCTCCCCGGTAACCGTGACCCGAAACCGGTGTGGCTGTGGGTTTCCAAGCCCGTCCCGGACAGCGGGACCGAACTCGATCACTGGTGGTCGATGGTCATCCGGCGTTTCGATCTCGAGCACACTTTCCGCTTCATGAAGCAGGCGCTGGGCTGGACCAGGCCACGCCTGCGAGACCCGGCGGCAGCTGACCGGTGGACCTGGCTCATCATCGCCGCCCACACTCAGCTCAGACTCGCCAGACCCCTGGCCGCTGATCACCGGTTGCCCTGGCAGAAACCACTTGCCACAACGATGCTGACCCCCGCGCGGGTGCGGGCAGGCTATCGGCGAATCTGTCTGACGGCAGTCCATCCCGCCAGAGAGCCGAAACCCATACGCCCTGGTCCGGGACGCCCCAAAGGACGTAAAAATCGCGTCAAAGCAGCCGTCCAACCGATCGGCAAACCCACCAAAGGTTAAATAACAAGCTAAGAGGTTGCGCCAATAGGTGGGTGCGGCGGTGAAATAGGACAGGCACAGGACCCGTTAACCACGGATTGTCTAGATTCGTCGTTTTCCAGGAGTGCCTGTGCCTGCCGTCCCATCATCCATCATCGGACCCTTCCGGGCCCCATTCGAAGCACTGACCCCGCCGGCCGCAGACACCCACCCGCTGGGATGCCACCGGCCCCGGGTGCCGGACCGGGTCGTGTTCGACAAACTGGTCCAGGTCCGCGTGCTCGGTGCCGCGTACGAGAAGATCGCCGACAGCACCTGCTCGGCCACCACCATCGGCCGCCGCAGGGACGAATGGATTGCGGTGGGGATCTTCACCGCCCTGGAGCAGACCAGCCTGGACGCCTACGACCGGCACTGCGGCCTGGAACTGGAGGACCTGGTCGTGGACGGGTGCCTGGTCAAGGCTCCCTGCGGCGGCGAGGCCGCCGGCCGGTCCCCGGCGGACCGCGGCAAACAGGGCACCAAGCGCTCCGCGCTCACCGATGGTGCGGGCATCCCGCTAGGGACGGTCGTGGCCGGGGCGAACCGCCACGACTCGCCCCTGCTGCGCCCGACCCTGGAAAGGCTGGGCCGGTTCGGGTTCCACCTGCCCCAGCGTATCCGGGTGCACCTGGATGCCGGCTACGACTCCAACGTCACCCGCGATCTGCTGGACGAGCTCGGCTGCGAGGCGCACATCGCGGCCAGAGGCGTCCCGGCACCTATCCAGAACACCGCCCGCTGGGTCGTGGAACGCACCAACTCCTGGCACAACCGGGGCTTCTTCGAAGCTGGCCATCTGCACCGAACGGCACATCCGGGTGATCGAGGCATTCATCGCCCTGGCCAACACCGTCATCATCGTCCGGAGGCTCATCCGCCAGGCCTGGACCACCCACCGCTGGGACGCACGACCCAAACGCCGGCCCTGACCTATTGGCGCAACCTCTAAGTAAACGGTATCGGGGCTAAGTGCCTTCGACCACGCGCAATAACAGCGTCTACTTCATCAGCGCATACCCGGCAAGGGAGAAGGACACGATGGCCAGCATGAACAACGCGACATAGCTGATGACTCTGTTGCGCCGTTGGCGGACCTCGCGGTTGGCGTCCCTCTGTCTGAAGTTTGTACCACTGTGCATAATGTCTCCTAGCCAAAACATGAACGGGTCACCCGGAGTCTACAATTTTCAGCTGTGTAGTGGCCTTACATTGCGTCATAGAAGCCAGTGAAATACGGCGGTGTTCTGCCGGCAACAAATAGGCAACCTAATGGTGGAAGCCGGTCAGGTCCGCGGGAACGTTTCGGACACTAGATGCAATGCCGTTTACTTATGATTTTTTGGTGTTCGCTTGAGCGGCCAGCTGGACATCTTCCGTTTGATCACGCGGGGGTAGATTCTTGGCCTGCGCGGGGGCAGGAGTTCGGCTAGGACTTCCCGGCAGAACACGGTGAAGGCCCCGGCCAGCCGCTCAGGGGGAAAGGCCGGGCGCGCGGCGAGGGAACGCCTGGCCGCCCGGAGGGTGCGCGCGAAGGAGATCCGCAGGGGGTCCTCGTCGAGGTGGTGGGCAACGCCGCCGATGAGGGACCGGATGGCATAGTGCACGCAGAGGTGGCCGTAGATTTCCTGCAGGACCCCGTCGGGGGTTCTTGAGCGCAGCACGGTCCCGGGCCCGCGCAGGTGGGTTTTGAGTTCATCGAAGCAGGACCCGATTTCCCAGCATTTGGCGTAGGACTCGGGTAAGTCCTCCGCGGGCGCGGCGGCCGGGTCCAGGATCGTGGTGATGAGGCGGAACTCGCTCACCTGCTCTCCCGTGGTGACGGTGTATTCGATGGCCCGCACCCGGATCGGGTCCGTGGTGTTCCGCCGGGCCTTGGGGCCCGCGTAGACCGTGGAAAGGTAGGAGCCGTCGGGCAGTTCCTCCAGCACGGGCAGCACGGCATTGGCCTTGACCCGCCACAGCAGGGCCGCACCGGTTGCGGCACCGTCCTTCCAGGCCGTGTAGGAGAAGAACCCGCGGTCGGCCATGGCCAGCATGTCCGCCTCCAGCCGGTGGAGCAGTCCCGGATGCAGGTCGTGCTCGGACGTGGCGAAACCGGAAACCACGGCCCCGATCACCGCGTGCGTGCCGCATTCAACCAGGCCGAGCACCCGTGCCTGCGGGTAGGCGCTCCTGGGCTCCGTCGCCGTGCCCGGCCGGCCGTACGCGCGCTCGGTGGCGGGCGTGTCCGCCAGGTCCAGGGTGGTCCCGTCCACGGACACCAGGCGCCAGTGTTTGTAGAAGCCGGGCCCGCCGGGTGCCGCGAACGGCTGGGCGGTCTCGGCGAACAGTTCGGCCATTACGGTGGAGCCCAGCCGGGTGCGGGCCTTGAAGATCGCCGCCTTCGTCGGCATCTGCCAGTGGCGGAAGCGCCCCGTGATCCATTCCATCCCGGCCAGCAGGGACCGCATGGCCTCCTCGTAGGACCCGGAGGAAAACAGCGCCAGGACATCATGTAGTAGACCATCAGCCGCGAGGGCAGCAGCCGGGTCCGCTGCTCGGCGGCCCCGGTCCGCTCAATCACCGCATCCACCACATCCGGCGGGAACACCCGCGTCAACACACCGATCGAGACGTGGTCGCTCAACCGCTCCGGACCCTCGGGCGCCACCCATCCACTGCGTGCCATCCCGAAAGATTAACAGAAGGGACCTAAGTGAACGGTATTGGGGCTAGGGGCAGGTCCAATTGGTCCAGCTGGGAACGGGCAGGTTGGGGGTCATCGGCAATGATGTTCCGCTCAACAAAGCCATGGATTATTTGCCAAATGTTCAGTTTCATGGCCCCAACCTAAGACGCCGCGGCCGAACCACACAGAGTGGTCGGATACCTGTCTTGGCAGGGGACCACTCGAGTGGAGTGCGCCGCGCTACTCGGGCAGCTTGAACTAGCTGATCAGGGCGCGGAGGCCGATGACGGCGGTGGCCAGACCCAGGATCATCGAGATGCTGACCAGCATGAAGTGCACCATCAGGAAGCGCGTGGCCTTGCCCGAGGCGTCCTTGGCGCGCGGGTCCTTCAGGACGCGGCGCAGAAAGGGCGGCCAGACGATCAGGGACCAGAGGCCTGCCAGGATCAGCAGGACGGAAAGGGCGGTGGGCAGCTGCATGGAAACTCCAGTAGTAGCGGTGCGGATCTCGGACGAAGTGGTGCAGGGTGGGCCCACGCTCGCAAGGGCCCCGGACCGAGCGCAGCGAGATTTGGGAGCGGGCGGGTGGGCCCACGGTGGCGAGGGACCCGGACCGAGCGAAGCGAGGTCAGGGAGCCGCCGGGGACTAGGCCGGGTGGTCTTCCAACCAGCCCTTGGCCAGGGTGGCCTGGATGTTCAGTGCCTTGCCGATCATGGGCTCGGCGGCGGAGGCGATCTTCGCGCCGAGGAACGGGATGGAAGACTTGACATCTCCGGAGAGCTCCACGCGGCTGTTCTCACCGTCGGCCACCAGGCGCTGCACGGCCGTGACCTCCAACGGGGCGCCGGCGACGGTGAGCTTCACGGTGGCCTCGCGGGAACCGTCGGCGGCCGGGGCGTTCCACTCCTCCAGCTGGGTCACGGTGAGGGAGGCGCCGACAAACTTGCGGGCAATGTCCGGCAGCCGGTCGGTGGGCAGGGTGCGCACGGTCTTGGTGTTGAACGCCGCAGTGGTGGGGCCGCTGACCTCGAAGGATGTCAGGTCGCCGCCGACCGTCTGGCTGGTGTGGCGGATGAAGTCCTCATCGGTGAAGACATCGGTGATCCGCTGGACGGATGCGGGCAGGGTGGTTGATGCGCTCAGCGCCATGGTTCCTCCGGTGTGGCCCGGTGTACGGGCCGGTATTGCACGTGGTGGGCAGATCTCAGGATACAAGGTGGCGCTGGGAGTGGCGGACACGCTGGACGGCGGCCCCGGACTGGCAGGTAAGCTGGGATGGTCCCGGGATTCCACGCGAATTTCGGGCTTTCGTGCTGTTTTCACGCCGCCCTCGGACGGCAGATCCCGCCAGGAGAGAGCCACCCCATGAGCCTTGATGGACTGCGCACCGCCCTTGCGGCCGACCCTTCCTTCGCCCGGGTCCGCCGCAATGCCGCCACCGCGCCCGGCCAGCGCAGCGAGGACCTGCAGTTCGGCGCCCCGGCCGGCCTGCGCCCCGTGCTGCTGGCCGAGATGGTGGACGGGCTGGCCACGCTGCCGGCCGCCAAGGGGCGCCGCCCCGTGGTGTTGGCCGTCACGGCCACCGGCCGCGAAGCCGAGGACCTGGCCGCCGCCCTGCGTTCCTACCTGCCCGCCGATGCCGTCGCGGAGTTCCCGAGCTGGGAAACGCTGCCGCACGAGAGGCTCTCGCCGCGCTCGGACACCGTGGGCCGGCGCCTGGCGGTGCTGCGCCGGCTCAGCCATCCCGAGGAGTACGCCGGCGCCACTCCGCTGGCCGTCGTCGTCGCACCCATCCGCGCCGTGCTTCAGCCGCTGGTGGCCGGGCTGGGCGAACTGGCGCCGGTGGAGGTGAAGGTGGGCGACGAGGTGCCCTTCACTCTTCTGGTGAAGCGCCTGTCGGACGCCGCCTACGCCCGCGTGGACATGGTGACGCACCGCGGCGAGTTTGCCGTCCGCGGCGGCATCCTGGACGTCTTCCCGCCCACCGAGGACCACCCCATCCGGGTGGAGTTCTTTGGCGACGAGGTCGAGTCGATGCGCTGGTTTGCCGTGGCCGACCAGCGCTCGCTGACCTCCGTCACGGGCGAGATCAAACACCCCAGCACGCTCTACGCCCCGCCCTGCCGGGAAATCCTCATCACGGCCTCGGTCATGAGCCGCGCGGCCAAACTGCGGGGGTCCATGCCCGCGGCCGAGGCGATGCTGGAGAAGATCGCCGGTGGCATCGCGGTGGAGGGCATGGAGTCCCTGGCCCCGGCGCTGGTGGATGCCATGGTGCCGCTGACCTCGCACTTCCCGGCCGGGTCCATTGCCGTGGTGATGGAACCCGAACGGGTGCGCGCCCGCGCCCACGACCTCGAATCCACCAACGAGGAGTTCCTCGAGGCCGCCTGGGCGACCGCGTCCGACGGCGGTGCGGCGCCGCTGGATCTGGCCGCGCACGGCATCGACCTCGCCGCGGCGTCGTTCAAGTCGCTGGGGGAGACCCGCGCCGCGGCGCAGGACCATGGGGTGGCCTGGTGGTCCGTCACCTCCTTCACCGCGGACGATGAGACCCTGCCCGACATCGACGTCGTGAACCTGCCCGCCCGAGAACCGCGCGGCTACCAGGGCGATGTGGCCGAGATGATGGAATTCATCGGCTCGCATGTGAAGGACCGGTGGCGGATTGTCGTGGCCACCGACGGACCCGGCCCGGCCCAGCGGTTGGCCGAGCTGTTCCACGACGCCAACATCCCCGCCGCACGGGTGGACTCGCTGGACAAGGAGCCGGAGCCGGGCATCATCGAGGTGACCACTGCCGCCGTCGGGCGTGGCTTTGTCTTCGAGGGGCTCAAACTGGGCCTGCTGACCGAGGCGGACCTGCTGGGCCGCTCCTCGGCCAGCGGCACCCGGGACATGCGCAAGATGCCCTCCAAGCGGCGCAACGCCGTGGACCCGCTACAACTGCGTGCCGGGGACTTTGTGGTCCACGAGCAGCACGGCGTGGGCAAGTTTGTGGAGCTCATCCAGCGCAAGGTGGCGGGGGTTTCGGCAAGCTCAACCAGCGGGGGTGTCGGCCTGCGCGAATATCTGGTGGTGGAATACGCGCCCTCCAAGCGCGGTGCCCCGGGGGACAGGCTCTTTGTCCCCACCGACCAGCTGGACCAGGTCACCGCCTATGTGGGCGGCGACGCCCCGGCGCTGAGCAAGATGGGCGGCTCGGACTGGGCGGCCACCAAGTCCAAGGCGCGCAAGGCCGTCAAGGAGATTGCCGGCGAGCTCATCCGGCTGTACTCGGCGCGGATGGCCAGCCGCGGGCACGCCTTCAGCCCCGACACGCCGTGGCAGCGCGAGCTGGAGGAGGCGTTCCCGTATGTGGAGACGCCGGACCAGCTGACCACCATCAACGAGGTCAAGGCGGACATGGAGAAGGAAATCCCCATGGACCGGCTGGTCTCCGGCGACGTCGGCTACGGCAAGACGGAGATCGCCGTCCGGGCGGCGTTCAAGGCGGTGCAGGACGGCAAGCAGGTGGCCGTGCTGGTGCCCACCACGCTGCTGGCCCAGCAGCACTACGAGACGTTCACCGAGCGCTTCTCCGGTTTTCCCGTGCGGGTCAAGCCGTTGAGCCGCTTCCAGAGTGCCAAGGAATCCAAGGAGACGGTCGACGGCGTGCGGACCGGCGCCGTGGACGTCATCATTGGCACGCACCGGCTGCTGTCCAAGGACTTCGAATTCAAGGATCTGGGCCTGGTGATTGTGGATGAGGAGCAGCGCTTTGGCGTGGAGCACAAGGAGGCGCTGAAGAAGATGCGCACCAATGTGGACGTCCTGGCCATGAGCGCCACCCCGATTCCGCGCACGCTGGAGATGTCCCTGACGGGCATCCGCGAAACCTCCACGCTGGCCACCCCGCCGGAGGAGCGGCACCCGGTGCTGACCTATGTGGGCGCCTACACGGACAAGCAGGCCTCCGCCGCGATCCGCCGCGAGCTGATGCGCGAGGGCCAGGTGTTTTTTGTGCACAACCGGGTCTCCTCCATCGACGCCACGGCCGCGCACCTCCAGCAGCTGGTGCCCGAGGCCCGCGTGGCCGTGGCGCATGGGCAGATGAGCGAGTCCAAGCTGGAGCAGATCATCGTGGACTTCTGGGAGAAGCGCTTTGACGTGCTGGTCTGCACCACCATCATCGAGACGGGCCTGGACATCTCCAACGCCAACACCCTGATCGTGGACCGCGCGGACAACTACGGGCTCTCCCAGCTGCACCAGCTGCGCGGGCGCGTGGGCCGCGGCCGCGAGCGGGCCTACGCCTACTTCCTCTACCCCTTCGACAAGCCATTGGGCGAGGTGGCGCTGGAACGGCTCAAGGCCGTGGCCGCGCACAACGAGCTCGGCGCCGGCATGGCGCTGGCCATGAAGGACCTGGAAATCCGCGGCGCCGGCAACCTGCTGGGCGGGGAGCAGTCCGGGCATATCCAGGGGGTGGGCTTCGACCTGTACATCCGCCTGGTGGGCGAGGCCGTGGCCGAATACCGCGGCGACGCCGAGGAGCGCCCGGCGGAGATGAAGATCGAGCTGCCGGTCAACGCGCACCTGCCGCACGACTACGTGCCGGGGGAGCGGCTGCGGCTGGAGGCCTACCGCAAGCTGGCCGCCGCCATTACGCACGAGCAGATCGACGAGGTGCTGGCGGAGCTGGTGGACCGCTACGGCGAGCCGCCGGCCGCGGCGGTGAACCTGATCGCCGTCGCGCGCTTCAAGGTCCACGCCCGCGCGGCCGGGCTGACGGATGTGGCGATGCAGGGGAACTTCATCAAGTTCGCCCCGGCGGACCTGCCCGAATCCAAGCAGATGCGCCTGGTGCGGATGTACCCCGGCTCCATGGTGAAGCCGGCCCTGGACGCCGTGCTCATCCCCAAGCCCAAGACGGCGCGGATCGGCGGGCGGGACTTGGCCGACGCCGAGGTCCTCGCCTGGGCCGAGAACGTGCTGGAAGCCATCTTCACCACGTAGCCGGCCCGGGGGCGGACCGTCCTGCGCAGCGTTGGGCACTCGCCCTGCGCAGGAGCAGCTCCTGCGCAGGGCGGGACGCCGGCGCTGCGCAGGACGGTACGCCAGCGCCCGGCCCGGGTACGCGAAAGCCCCCGGAGCCTGGCGCTCCGGGGGCTTTCGCGTGGCTGCTACCTGTGGCGGCGCGCGCCGGAGTCCGAGCGGCCCATGAACGTCTGCGGGATCCAGAACGAGAGGAAGCACAGGCCGATGGCGATGGCCCCGGGCCAGACGTTCTCCAGGCTCAGGAAGGAGAACGCGAAGAGGCCGCCGGTGAACAGGGCAAGGAAAATGATGAAGAGAATGACCGTCTGGGCCAGGTTGTTCTCTCGCTGGTATCCACCGTTGGACATGGTTCCTCCTTGCCCGGAGCCGCGGAACGGCATGCTGGGCTGGTTGCTCGGGTGGCCGGTCGCGCCGGCACGGGTTTTGCCTTCGATCTTAGTATGAACTGGTGCCCGTGCCACCATTGACGATGGCGATGCCGGAGCTGGCCCCGATGCGGGTGGCGCCGGCGTCGATCATGGCCCGCGCATCGGCGTAGGAACGCACCCCGCCGGAGGCCTTGACCCCGAGGTCCGGGCCCACCGTGGCGCGCATCAGGGCGACGTCCTCAACGGTGGCGCCGCCGCCGTTGAAGCCGGTGGAGGTCTTGACGTAGTCCGCCCCGGCCTCCACGGCCGCCTGGCAGGCCAGCACCTTGGCCTCGTCGGTGAGCAGCGAGGTCTCGATGATCACCTTCAGGATGGCATCTCCGGCGTGCACCACCTCGGCGACGGCGGCGATGTCATCCACCAGCGTGCCCTTGTCCAGGGCGCGGGCGGCGGCGATGTTGATGACCATGTCGATCTCGTCGGCGCCGTCGAGCGTGGCACCACGCGCTTCGAAGACCTTCACATCGGTGTTGGTGGCACCCAGCGGGAAGCCGATCACCGAGCATGTCAGCACGCCGGTGCCGCGCAGGGCGCGGTGCACCGTCTTGACCCACACGGGGTTCACGCAGACCGACTTGAAGTGGTACTGGGCCGCCTCGGCGCAGACCTTCAGGATCTCCTCCTCGCCGGCCTCGGGCTTGAGCAGCGTGTGGTCGATGTAGGCGGCGATTCCGGCCTGCTCGCTCATGGTGGTCCCTTCCTGTAGGAATAGTTGCTCTCATGGTGCCACATGAGCGCGCTCAAGGACCTTGAGCCGGTACCCCCGTTTCACCACCGTCTCCACCAGGGCCGCGTCCGGCAGGGCGGCGCGGAGCCGGCTGACGGTCATGTCCAGGGCGTGCGCCGCCCCGGCCAGGTCCAGCAGGCTGGCCAGGTTGTCGCGGCTGAGCACTCCGCCGCCGGCGCCCATCAGGGCCCGCATCAGCATCAGCGGGGCCGGGGCCAGGGGCACCGGTTGGCCGTCGATCCGCAGCGAGCGCCCGCGCATCTCCACCAGGCCCAGCGGGGTGCCGATGGACTGCACGTGGTTGCGCGAGAGGTGTTCGCAGACCAGCCGGATGAGCGCCCCCATCCGGTAGCGCTCGGGCACCAGGGGTTCCACGCCGGCCTCGCGCAGCGGAGCGGCCGTGACGGGCCCGACGGCGGCCGTGGCCACGCCCGTGCCGAAGGCCTCCAGCAGGTCCGGCAGCCGGCCCATGTCCGCGGCCGCGGCAAAGAGCGCCTCCACGGCGGGGGCGCTGGTGAAGACCACCACGTCCAGCTCCAGCGCGCAGGCGGCCTCGATCAGCCCGGGCAGCTTGTCCGTGCCGTCGGCCTCTTCCGGCACGGCCCAGCGGTAGGGGGCCACGGTGAGCACCGTGGCGCCGGCTGCGCGCAGCCGCTCCAGCGAGGCCGCGTCCACGTAGCCGTGCAGCTGGACGGCCACCGTCTTGCCCGCCACCCCCTCCGCGAGCAGCATGTCCACCAGCGTGGCGGTGGTTTCATCGGAGCTGATGGCGGCGTCGTTGAGCCCGGCGGCACGCACCGCGCCGCGGGCCTTGGGGCCGCGGACAAAGATCCGGCAGACCTCCAGCGCCGCGAGCAGGGATTCGCCCAGCCCGGCGGCGTCGGCGCTCTCGCACCAGCGCCGCATCCCGTAGGCGGTGGTGGCCACCAGGATGTCGGGGCGGGCGGCAATGATGGCCCGGGTGTCCTCCACCAGGGCCTGGTCCTCCTCCATCGGGGCGATCCGTAGGGCCGGGGCATGCAGCACCTGCGCGCCCCGGCGTTCCAGCGCCTCGATCAGGTCACGGGAGCGGCGGTGGGCGGTGACGCCCACGCGGAACCCGTCCAGCAGTGGCTCGCTCATGGCTTCAGCAGGGCCGCGGCCAGCGCGTCCACCTCGGCGTGGGCAGCGGCCCGGGAACCGATGTCCACCACCTCGCCGATGACCAGCACGGCCGGGTTGGAGCACAGCGCGGCGGCCTGGGCCAGGGTGCCCAGCGTGGCCACGGTGGTGCGCTGGCCGGGGCGGAAGCCGCGTTCCACCACGGCCGCCGGCATGTCGGCGCGCATCCCGGCCCGCTGCAGACCGGCAGCCAGCTGGGACAAGGTGCCCACGCCCATGAGCACCACGATGGTGCCGCCCAGGCCGGCCAGGCCCGACAACTCGGCGTCGGTGAGCGGGGCGTGGCCTGAGACCACCGTGAAGATGTGGCTGGTGCCGCGGTGCGTCACCGGGATCCCGGCGGCGCCGGGCACGGCGATGGCGCTGCTGACCCCGGGCACGACGTCCACCCGCACGCCGGCGGCGGCGCAGGCGGCCATCTCCTCCGCACCGCGGCCAAAGACAAACGGGTCCCCGCCCTTCAGGCGCACCACGCGGGCACCGGAGCGGGCGGTGGAGACCAGCAGCGCCTCGATCTCCTGCTGCAGGATCTTGTGGTGGCCCGGCGTCTTGCCGACATCCACCAGCAGTGCGCCGGGGGCCAGCTCCTCCAGCCCGGCCACCGGACCCAGCCGGTCGTAGTAGACGACGTCGGCCTCCCGCAGCGCGTCCTTGGCGCGTTCGGTGAGCAGGTCCACCGGACCCGGGCCGCCACCCACCAGGGTGACGTGGTGGCCGGGCAGGGCGGCGGGTTCGCGGACCAGCATCACCGAGTGCAGCCGGCAGGCCGCGCGCAACGGCTCCCAGCCGGCGTCGCCGTCGTCCACTGCGGCCACCAGCAGCACCTCATCGAGGGCGGAGGTGCGGAAGTGCGCCGGGCAGTCGATGGTGCTGACAACGGCACCGGCGGCGCGGTAGCGGCGCACGACGCGGCGGGCGGCGACTGCGTTGCCCGTCACCAGGACGGCGGCTCCGGCAAGGTCTGCGGTGAGTTCCATGGTGGTCCTGCTCTCTGCTTGTAAGTCGCTGATTCGGCGCGGCTACGCGCCGCTTCGGACGGGGATGGTGGTGCCGAGGCTGACCTTCTCGGCCGGGGTGGCCGGGCGGATCTGGCCGCGCTCGGGGACAAAGGCGATGGAATCGTCCGCCTCCCCGGGGGCGTTGACGAACGTCCGGAACCGGCGCAGCCGCTCGGGATCGTTCAGTGTGGCGGCCCATTCGTCCTCGTAGTTGCCCACGTGGGAGGCCATGGCCTCCTCCAGGTCCGCGGCGATGCCGAGGGAGTCGTTGACCACCACGTCCACCACATGGTCCAGCCCGCCCTGGAGCTCCTCCTGCCAGCGGGCGGTGCGCTGGAGGCGGTCGGCGGTGCGGATGTAGTACATCAGGTAGCGGTCGATGTAGCGGATGAGCGTGTCATCGTCCAGGTCCTTGGCCAGCAGCTGCGCGTGCGCCGGGGTGGCCCCGCCGTTGCCGCCGACATAGAGGTTCCAGCCGTCCGCCGTCGCGATCACGCCGACATCCTTGCCGCGGGCCTCGGCGCATTCGCGGGCACAGCCGGAGACACCCAGCTTGAGCTTGTGCGGGCTGCGCAGGCCGCGGTAGCGCAGCTCCAGGTTGATGGCCATGGCCACGGAGTCCTGCACACCGAAGCGGCACCAGGTGGAGCCGACGCAGGACTTCACCGTGCGCAGGCTCTTGCCGTAGGCCTGGCCGGATTCGAACCCGGCCTCCACCAGGATGGTCCAGATCTCCGGCAGCTGCTCCAGCCGGGCGCCGAAGAGGTCGATCCGCTGGCCGCCGGTGATCTTGGTGTACAGCCCGTAGTCCTGGGCCACCTTGGCGATGACGGCCAGCTTGTCCGGGGTGATCTCCCCGCCCGGGATGCGCGGGACCACGGAGTACGTGCCGTCCTTTTGCATGTTGGCCAGGGCGCGGTCGTTGGTGTCCTGCAGGGTGCCGCGGCCGGCGTCGAGCACGTACTCGCTGCGCTGGCTGGCGAGGATGTTGGCGATGGTCGGCTTGCAGATGTCGCAGCCGGCGCCGGTGCCGAAGCGGGCCAGGATGTCCTCGAAGTCGGACAGTTCCAGGGCCCGGACGGCCTCGAAGAGCTCCGCGCGGGACATCTCGAAGTGCTCGCAGAGGGCCTTGGAGACCTCGATGCCGCTCTTGGTGAGCTCGCCCTCCAGCAGCTTCTTCAGCAGCGGGACGCAGGATCCACAGGAGGTGCCGGCCCGGGTGCAGCCCTTCAGCTCGCCGAGTTCGCGCACCGGCTCCTGGCCATCGCAGGCACCGCAGCCGTTGATGGCGTCGCGGATGCTTCCGGCAGTGACGTTGTTGCAGGAGCACAGGGTTGCGTCATCGGGCAGCTCGGTTTCCGGGGCGTCGCCGCCGCCGGCCGCCGAAAGGAAGGCGCCGGGCTCGGCGGGCAGCTCGCGGCCCAGCAGCGGGCGCAGGCTGGTGTACGGGGAGGCGTCGCCGACGAAGATGCCGCCGAGGAGGGTCTTGGCATCGGAGGAGGTGACGATCTTCTGGTAGACGCCGCGGGCGGGGTCCGCGTAGACCACCTCGAGGCTGTGCTCGGTCTTGGCGAAGGCATCGCCAAAGCTGGCCACGTCGACGCCGGAGAGCTTGAGCTTGGTGGCGGTGTCGAAGCCGGGGAAGGTGGCGTCGCCACCGTGCAGCCGGTCCGCCACGATCTCGGCCATGGTGTTGGCCGGAGCCACCAGGCCCAGGCACATGCCGCCAAAGTTGGCCACCTCGCCAATGGCCCAGACGTTCTCAACGCCGGTGGCGCAGTCGTCGCCGATCACCACGCCGCCGCGCGGGCCGAGCTCGAAGACCTGCTCCTCGCCGTCGGCGGCACGGGCCAGCTCGTCGCGGGGCCGCACGCCGATGGCCACCACCACCAGATCGGTGGGGATGACGTTCTCGTCGGCCATCAGCACCCCGGTGACGCGGCCGGCGTCGTCGGTCTGGATGCTGGAGGGGAACACGCCGCCGCTGACGGCCAGCCCCTTGGCCTCCACCAGCCGGCCCAGCGCCTGTCCGGCACCCTGGTCCAGCTGGGTGTTCATCAGCCACGGGGAGCCATTGATCACGGTGGAGTCGGCGCCGAGCTGGGCCAGGCCGGCCGCGGCCTCCAGGCCGAGCAGCCCGCCGCCGATCACCGCAGCATTGACGGTGCGGCCCAGCTCCTCCGCCAGCCGGGCGACCTCGGCGCGCAGGAAGGTGACATCCTCCACGGTTCGGTACACGTGGCTGTGCTCGGCGCCGGGGATGGGCAGCCGGGCGGCGTCGGAGCCGGTGGCGAGCACCAGGTGGTCGTAGGGGTGGCTGGCGCCGTCGGCGGTGTGGACGGTGCGGGCCGTGGCGTCGACCTTCACGGCACGGGCGCCGGTGCGCAGTTCAAGGGCCGGGTGCTCCCACATGTCGGCCTTGCCGAGGGTGAGGTCCACATCATTGATCAGGGCCTGGCTGAGGGCCACGCGGTCGTAGGGGAGGTGCGGCTCTTCGGCCAGCACGGTGATGTTCCAGCCCTCCAGACCGCGGGCATGCATCGCTTCCACAAAACGGTGCGCGGCGGGGCCTCCGCCGGCGACGACAATCGTGCGGGGGCTGGTGGTCCACTCCATCGAACGGCTCATGGCGGCCCTTTCGTTGCGATCTGCTGTGCTCCTGTGCTCCGCCGGGGTTCCAGCGGGCTCTCGTTCCAGCCTAGAAGGGCGCCGTATCCGCACCGTTTCGCTTATGTTTCGGGGGCTTAACTTCTGTGTCACGCCGGTGTAACGGGGGCTGTGAGGCGGGTTTTACGTGCCCGACATCTGGCGAGCATCCATGGGAAACAGGGCCGTTTTAGCGTGGTCGGTGGAGACATTGTTGAGCCGGCGCACCGTGCGGGGGACCGCACCGGTGCAAGGAAAAAGGGAGAACACCATGACTGCTGTCATTGAACGCCGCGGCACGGATCCGGCCACGGATCCGGCCGGCGCGGGGGCCACCACCACGCTGGCCTGGCACCGCATCTGCCCGTTGGCGGAGCTGGAGGAGCTGTGGGGCGAGGCCGCACTGGTGGCCGGGCGGCAGATAGCCCTGTTCCGGGTGGACGCGGCCACGGTGTTTGCCGTGGACCAGGCCGACCCCGCCGCCGACGACGCCTGTGTGATGGCCCGCGGCATTGTGGGCTCGCGCGGGGCGCACCGCACCATTTCCTCCCCGCTGCACAAGGAGGTCTATGCCCTTGAGACGGGGGAGTGCCTCAGCGGCCCCGGACCCGCGCTGCCCGCTCATCCCGCCCGCGTGGTGGACGGATTCGTCGAGGTTGCCCTGTAGGACTCCGGTCCGACGCCGCACGACGCCGGTCCCCGTCCAGGACGCCGTAGTGGCGCCATCCTGGACGGGGATGGGCGTCCTGGGTGCAGTTGGGTGTCATGAGGCTCGACGGCGGCCGCTGCCTTGGGGGAGGCCGGCGTCGGAGAGGATGCGGGCCAGGACGGGCGGCTGGTTCAACTCCTTCCAATCCCAGCGGGCAAAACCGAATCCCAGGGCGCGGATGCCATCTTCACGTTTCTTTTCGGCAATCAGGCGGTCGGCCGTTGACAATCCACCGCCCCAGTCGGGCCGCACGTATTTGCCATGCCCGTCGAATTCCCCCACCAGCCGGTGGCGCGGCCAGTGGAAATCGGAGCGGGTCCGCTCCCCGTTGCCCAGCGTGAACTTGCACTGGAGCTCCGGGGCGGGGAAGCCGAGGATGTGGATGGTGGCGCGGCTGATGGACTCGCCGGCTGATTCGGCCAGATGCGTGCTGAATTCAACCACGCGCAGGGCCCGCCGGACCATGGCTGCGCTGGGCAGCTGTTCCGCCAGAGCCTGGAGTTCCGCCGGCTGGACGGGATCGCCCAGCAACGACTCGGCTGCCCAGCCCGGGCCCAAGCGCGGATCTGCGGCCGGTTCCCGCAGGGCTCGCCGGCTGGAGTCCACCACGGCGACGGCCTTGGCGAACGGCAGCCTGGCGGCGAGTTCCACAGCTGTGTGCGCCTTGGGCAGCACCAGCAGTTCGCCCAGCGGCTCGGCCTCCGCATCCAGCGGCAGCAGATGGCGCCGGATCCCGCGGGTGGACCGGCCGCCACCGGAAAACTGCGTGCGCAGATGCAGCTCGGTGGGCGTGCCCACCAGCCACAGACCCCACGCCACGGCCGCGGTTTCCAAGGCGAAGACTGGCTGGACGGCGGTGGTCCGGTTGTAGGCCAACACGCGCGTGCCGTACCTTTCACGGGCGCTGGCGGCGTCCCACTGCCCGCGCGCCACGTAGGCACCGCGGCGGATGCGGACAAGACGTCCCGCGGCGGCCTCGCGGGAGAGCCGGCGCGCGTCCTGGCCGACGGAATCAAGGTCGCTGCAGAGAATCAAGTAGGGCATGGTCATCCACCCATGCTGCCCACGACAGCCGCACCCCGGGTGCCGTTCCCGCCCGGCTGTGGACGCCGTCGTGCTCCAGCCCTACGGTGCAGGGGTCTCCACGCGCTCGTTCCTCGCTCGGTCGACCACCGGAATCCCGTGGCGCGACGGTCCACCCCGTCCAGGACACCGGAGTGGCGCCGTCCTGGACGGGGATGGGCGTCGACGGTGCAGTTGGGCGTCCTGGCTACAGCTCCAAGACGGTGCGGACGTCGGCGAGGATGGCGTCCAGCGCCGCCCGGGCACGTCCGCGGGCGGCGTCCAGGTCCGCGGGCCCGTCGACGTCGATGATGGCCTCCAGGTAGCACTTGAGCTTGGGCTCGGTGCCGCTGGGGCGGATGATCACCCGGCTGCCGTCAGCGCTCAGGTACAGCAGGCCGTCGGTGGGTGGGAGCTCGGCCGAGCCGGTGGCCAGGTCCGTGGAGTGCTCGACGGCGGAGCCGCCAAAGGACGCCGGCGGGTTGTGGCGCAGCCGTGCCATCATGTCCCCGAGCAGGGCCAGATTGTCCACGCGCACGCTCAACTGGTCGCTGGCGTGCAGCCCGTGCTCCAGCGCCATCTCGTCCAGCGTGCTGAAGAGCGTGCGGCCTCCGGCATGGGCATCGGCGGCCATTTCGGCGATGAGCAGGGCCGCGGAAATGCCGTCCTTGTCCCGGACCAGATCCGGTGCCACGCAATAGCCCAGTGCCTCCTCGTAGCCGTACACCAGACCGGGGACGCGGGCGATCCACTTGAAACCCGTGAGTGTCGTCTCGTGCCGGTAGCCGTGCGCCGCGGCAATGCGGGCCAGCAGCCGCGAGGAGACGATCGAATTTGCCATCACGCCCTCGGGCGCAAGGCCGGCAGCGGTGCGCCTGGCCACCACATGGGCGCCCAGCAGGGCCCCCACCTCGTCGCCGCGGAGCATCCGCCACTCACCGGTGGCCGGGTCGACGGCGGCGACGGCGGCGCGGTCCGCGTCGGGGTCGTTCGCCAGCACGATGTCCGCGTGCACCCGGCCCGCGGTTTCCAGCGCCAGGTCCAGGGCCCCGGGTTCCTCCGGATTGGGAAAGGACACGGTGGGGAAATTTGGGTCGGGCTCGGCCTGGGCGGTGACCAGCTCGACGTTGTTGAAGCCCGCCCCACGGAGCACGCCGCGGGCGGTTTCGCCACCCACCCCGTGCATGGGGGTCAGCACAATCTTCAGCCCGCGCGCCGGGAAGGCCTCCGGCTGGGCCAGGGCGCCGACGGCGGTGCTGTACCCCTCGACAAACCCGCCGCTGAGCACCGTCCAGCCGGCCCCGGCCAGGGCGATGCTTTCCAGCGGCCCGACGGCGGCAATCTTCGCCGCGATCAGGGCGTCGTAGGGCGCCACGATCTGTGCGCCACGGCCGGACTCCGCCACGGCCCGACCGCCGAGGTAGACCTTGTAGCCGTTGTCGGCCGGCGGGTTGTGGCTGGCCGTGACCATCACGCCGGCTTCCGCATCCAGCGCCCTGACCGCATAGGCCAGCACGGGGGTGGGGAGGGCCGCCGGCAGCAGGAACGTGTCGATGCCGGCCGCGGTGAAGATGGCTGCCGTCTCGGCGGCAAAGATGTCCGAGTTGTGGCGGGCGTCGTAGCCCACCACGGCGCGGGGCGCGTACGCGCCCTGTGCAGCCGTGGCAGCGGATTCGAGCAGGAACGCGGCGAGCCCCGCCGCCGCACGGCGCACCACCACGCGGTTCATCCGGTTGGAGCCCGGGCCCAGGGCCGCGCGCAGTCCGGCGGTGCCGAACTCCAGCGTGCCGTCGAAGGCGTCCGCCAATTCCCGCCGGGCCGCTGCGGCTTCGGCGGCCGCAGCGGTGTCGCCCCCGAAATCGTCGTCGGCGTCCAGGCCGGCCATGCCGCCGGTCCCGGCGGCGCGGGCCAGCAGTGTCCGCAGTGAAGCCGCCGTCGCCGGATCGGGGTCGGCGTCGGCCCAGCGGGCGGCGGTGTCGAACAGGGCGGCCAGGGCGCCGTCGTCGACGATCATGGCAGCAACCTAGAGCTTGGCGATGATGTCCGCGAGCAGTTTGGAGATGCGCGGACCGGCGGCGGCGCCGGCCTCCAGCACCTCCTGGTGGCTCAGCGGAACGGGGCTGATGCCGGCGGCCAGGTTGGTCACCAGCGAGATGCCGAAGACCTCCATCCCGGCGTGCCGGGCGGCGATGGCCTCCAGTGCTGTGGACATGCCCACCAGGTCCGCGCCGATCCGCTTGGCGTACTGCACCTCGGCGGGGGTCTCGTAGTGCGGGCCGGTGAACTGGGCGTAGACGCCCTCGTCCAGCGTGGGGTCCACCTCGCGGGCCAGGGCGCGCAGCCGGGAGGAGTAAAGGTCGGTGAGGTCCACGAACGTGGCACCCTCCAGGGGCGAGCTGGCGGTGAGGTTGATGTGGTCGCTGATCAGCACCGGCGTGCCGGGCGTCCACGCCGTGTTCAGTCCGCCGCAGCCGTTGGTCAGCACCAGCGTCTTGGCCCCGGCGGCGGCGGCGGTGCGCACACCGTGGACGACGGCGCGCACGCCCTTGCCCTCGTAGAAGTGGGTGCGGGCGCCCAGCACCAGGGCGCGCTTGCCGGAGGGCGTCAGCACCGAGCGGATGGTGCCCACGTGGCCCTCGACGGCGGGGGCGGAAAAGCCCGGGATGTCGGTCGAGGCCAGTGTGGCGGTGGTCTCACCGATCAGCTCGGCCGCCTCGCCCCAGCCGGAGCCGAGCACCAGGGCCACGTCATGGCGTTCGACGCCGGTGGCCTGTGCGATGTAGGCCGCGGCCGCGCGGGCCCGCTCGAAGGGATCCGCCTCCGGGGCGGCATGGCGGGAGGTGGCGCTCTCAGATGTGTTCACGAGAACAACCTACCGGCTTGGTGGCGGGGCCGCGATAGGCGAGAATGATCAATTGTGACTAGCCAACATGATCTTGCCTCGACCTTTGCCGTTCCCAGCCTCGCCATCCTGGGCGGGGGTCCGGGCGGCTATGAAGCTGCCATGGTGGCGGCGTCCCTCGGGGCGTCGGTGACGGTCATCGAGCGTGCCGGATTGGGCGGCTCGGCCGTGCTGACCGACGTCGTGCCCTCCAAGACCCTCATCGCCACCGCCGACACCATGACCCGGATGGTGGATGCTTCGGATCTGGGCGTGAAGTTCGACGTCGACGGCACCGATTGCCAGCCGTTGATGCGCGCGGACCTCAAGCAGGTCAACGAGCGCGTGCTGGAGCTGGCCAGGGAGCAGTCCGCCGACATCCGCGCGGCCCTGGAGCGCCTGGGCGTGAAGATCATCATCGGCAACGGGCGCATGCTGGATAACCGCACCATCGAGGTGGACCGCGGCGAAACCTCCGAGATCGTCAAGGCCGACGCCATCTTGCTGGCCGTGGGCGCCCACCCGCGCGAGCTGGCCACCGCCCAGCCCGACGGCGAGCGGATCCTGAACTGGGCGCAGATCTACAACCTGCAGGAACTGCCCAAGGAACTGATCGTGGTGGGCTCGGGCGTCACCGGCGCCGAGTTCGCCTCCGCCTACAACGGCCTCGGTTCCAAGGTCACCCTGATCTCCAGCCGCGACCAGGTCCTGCCCGGCGAGGACACCGACGCCGCCCAGGTGCTGGAGGACGTCTTTGAACGCCGCGGCATGACGGTGCTCTCCCGCTCCCGCGCCGAGTCCGTGGAGCGCACGGACGACGGCGTCGTCGTCACCCTCTCCGACGGCCGCACGGTCACCGGAACCCATTGCCTGGTGTGCGTGGGCTCCATTCCGAACACCACCGACATTGGCCTGGAGGCCGCGGGCGTGGCCCTGACCCCCAGCGGCCACATCAAGGTCGACGGCGTGTCGCGCACCAGCATGCACAACGTCTACGCCGCCGGTGACTGCACGGGCATTTTCGCGCTCGCCTCCGTGGCCGCCATGCAGGGCCGGATCGCGGTGGCGCACCTGTTGGGCGACGGCGTCAACCCGCTGAAGCTGACCCAGGTCTCCTCCAACATCTTCACCTCCCCGGAGATTGCCTCCGTGGGCGTCTCCGAGGCGGACGTGGCGTCGGGCAGGTACCAGGGCGATGTGGTGAAGCTTTCGCTGAACACGAACGCCCGGGCCAAGATGCGCAACTTAAAGGACGGCTTCGTGAAGATCATCGCGCACAAGGGGTCCGGCACGGTGATTGGCGGCGTCGTCGTCGGTGCCGGCGCCTCCGAGCTGATCTTCCCGATCGCGCTGGCCATCTCGCAGAAGCTGCACGTGGATGATGTGGCGAACACGTTCACGGTGTACCCGTCGCTGACCGGCTCGATCTCCGAGGCCGCCCGCCGCCTGCACGTGCACCAGTAGGGCCCCGCTTTCGGTGGTCTCGCTCCCCACCCGCTCCCAACGCTTGCAAGCTCGCGTTGGGTCCCTCGCCGGCGTGGCCCCAGGCTCGACCAGCGATGCGCTGGTTGAGCGCAGCTAAGAGAGACAGCAGGGTTCCCTGGCCGAGCGAAGCGAGGTTAGGGAAGCTGGCGAACGGGAGCCGAAACCCAGGGCCGCGGAGACCTCAGGCGCCATGGCCGTCCCCTCGCGCGCTTGGCACTGGATGGCGCCCGTTTCGACGGTGTTGGCGCTGGCGCCGATATTCGTGCCAGGTCAAAAACACGATGAGGATGTCAAAGACCGTCAGGATGGCCAGTCCGGCCGTTGGGGCCAGAACGATTTTGTACCCCTGGTAGGCGATGAAAGCGATCAGGACGGCAATCATCCAGGGTAGGCCCAGAGTTTGTTGCGCAGCAGCGCAATGACCAGGACAACCTTGACCAGCCCATGGACGAGAAGATAGACGGCACCGAACAGCACGGCGCTGCCCGTCAGCCCCGCGGCGCTGTGCAGCAGGTACGAAGCGATGAAGTCATGGGGGTCTTCGGAGAGTTCGTGCTGGGTCAGCACGGCCACCAGGTGCTGCAGCTCCGCCGGAGTGACCAGGAGCAACAGAATCCCACCGATGAGTTCGAGCACCCCGTCGAGTCCCTTGGCGATGGTGCCGATGGCAAAAAGCCGGTCCCACCAATCCGCGGGTTTGAACGTGCTCATGACTGTTCGACGCGCGTGGAGGGACTTGTGCCGGACGGCAGCCGCCCACGGTGGCCGCGATGATCACGGCGGAAACCAGCCCGCACGGCGAGGCGCCGATGGGCCACCACGCATCCATCGCCGTCTATGTAAGAGCACCCGCTAGCCGGCATGCATGTGCCTTAGTGGACGACGAAAGGGACTTTCATGGCCACCAAAAGACCCTCCCCTGGCTCACTGTCCCGGCGGCCGGTACGACGGTGTCTTTTTGGCCGCCTCGTCAAGGTCCTCGGGCGTCATGAGCGGGGTCAGGCGCAGGCTTACGGCTCCGCTGGAATTGACCATGAGCGAGAGGGCCGCGGCGCTGGCCTGGTCCGGCAGGTCAAAGACCCCCAGGACGTCGGTCTCGCCGAAGGCATAGTAGAAGCTGTCAAGCGAGCCGCCAACCGACACCAAGGCCTGGGCGACGGCTTCACGGCGCTTGGAGCCGCCCTCGTGCATCAGACCCTTGATACCTTCACCCACGTAGTTGGCTTGGAACAGATACTTACTCATTAGTCGTTCCTGTTCTGTCTATGTCCAGAACGCAAACCCTATTCAGGCGTGCTTTACGTCCGATGGGAAAGGGTTCTGAAGCCGTCCCCTGCATACGGGGCCATGCGCCGATTCTAAGTTGTTCCCTCCCCGCTGACAACACCACTTTTGTCTGACAGAGTGCGACTTGGCGTGGCCATTTTCCACTTATCCACAAGCCACCCAGGTTTCTCCCTGACTCCGGTCAGCAGCCTCGGCTATGGTGGATTGAATGGTTTCTCTCATCTCGCCTCCGCGTCACGCCACCCCTGGGAATCCGATCCCAGGGAACGCCGGACCGGATAGCGCCGGGGCGGAGCGTTCCCGGTCGAAAAGCGCTAAGACGGAGCTGGAGCGGTCCCGGCCTGATATCGGGACGCTGACCGCACTGCGTTTCGTTGCGGCGCTGTGGGTGGTGCTCTTCCATCTCCAAGCCATGCGGCACACCTTCCTGGCCCCCATCTATGAGCTGTTCCGTCCCGTCATTGCCAACGGCGACCTGGGCGTGGACGTGTTTTTTGTGCTCAGCGGCTTCATCATCACCTACACCTATCTGGACCGGCTGGGCCCTCGGTTCCGCTGGCGTGCGGCCGGGGACTTTGTCTGGGCCCGGTTCGCCCGGATGTGGCCGGCGTTCGCACTGGTGGTGGGGGTGCTGGGCCTGTGGTTCGCGTATGGGGCCGGACAGCACCCCGTAGGGGCCTGGTCGCTGCAGACCCAGGCTCCGGATCTGTCGCCGTGGGGGATGGCCAGGCAGCTGCTGATGGTCCATCTCTGGTTCCAGCCGGGTACCGATGGCGCCAGCTGGTTCGGCCCTGGCTGGACGGTCAGCGCCGAATGGCTGGCCTACCTGGCGTTTCCGCTGCTGGCGGTGGTCCTCTTCAGGCTGCGCCGGCTGCATCCGCTGGCGGCGCTGGCCGCCTCGGTGCTGGTCCTGGTGCCGACGGCCCTCTGGGGTGAGGACCTGCCCATCGCCACCGGCGGGCCCCAGCCGTATGAGTGGCTGCTGCGGATCGCCTGCTGCTTCACCGCCGGTGCTTTCGGTTGCATCGCGGCACGGAACGCGGACCGGATGAACTTCAACCCGGCCCTGGCCGGGCCCGGCGCCGTGCTGGCCGGAGCCGCCGTCGCGGTCTTCCTGGCCGCGGCCGGAAAACCGGGTCCGGGACGGCTGGCCGTGCTGGCCTTCCCGCTGCTGATCGCCCTGCTCAGCCTGGCCCGCGGACGGGTCCGCGCGGCGCTGTCCGCGCGCTGGCTGCAGTACAGCGGGCGCTGCTCCTACAGCCTGTACCTGGTCCACATGTTCTTCATCTACCTCTTCTACTGGCTAAACAGGGACTGGCTCCATGGCGCCGGTCCGCTGGCAACTAACCTGCTCGCGGCGGCGTGCCTGGCCGGCATCGCCCTGGCCACCCATCTGCTGTTCAGGTACGTCGAGGAACCGGCCCGGCACCGGCTGCGCGCACTGGGCGGCCGATCACCGCGGTTTGCACGCGCTGGTTGAGCGCAGCCAAGAGAGACAGCAGGGTCCCCTGGCCGAGCGAAGCGAGGTTAGGGAAACTGGCGAACGGGAGCCGAAACCCGGTGGGCTGGTGGTGTCCCCGGCCGCCGTCGGGCGCGGGAGGTCTCGGCTTCGCTCGACCAGCGAGGCTGGCGCCGTCGGTTCCGGGAGGTCCCGGGTCCCAGCCGCTCCCGGCGGACGGGGCTACGCCGCGTGCAGGCCGCGGAGGATGGTGTCGATGCCGAAGAGGAAGGCGTCCTCGGGGGAGTGTGCGGTGTCCGAGCCGCCGCTGCCGGCGGGGTCCAGCAGCCCGGCCTTGAAGAGCTCGGCGTGGGTCTGTTCCTCGGCCACCGACCCCAGAATGTAGTGCGCCAGGGTGCGCGCACCCCAGGCGGCGGCGCGCCCGTCGAGCCCACCCTCGGCCAGCAGGGTGCCCAGCCGGCGGAGGGGGACCAGCGAGTTCGGGTCCAGCGCCTGGGCGAGGGCGACGACGTCGGCCCCGTCGCGGACCGCCAGCAGTGCGGTGCGGATGTCCGCGGCACTGCGGCGCACGTCCGCCTCCGAACCGTCGAGCGGATCGAGGATCCGCGACGCCAGAACGCCCAGCAGCTCCTGCTTGTTTTTCACGTGCCAGTAGAGCGCCCCGGGCTGGACGCCGAGGTCGCGGGCGAGCCTGCGCATGGAGAGGTCGGCCAGGCCGTAGCTGGAAAGAATGCCGAACGCGGTATCGACGATTTGTGCCCGTGAGAGCATGCCTTCCCCCTTCTGTGGAACCGGTCCCATTCTGCCCCACGATTGACAACACCCCAGACCCCCAAGATACTTGCACAGTGTTCAATAAAACAGTGTTCAATAATTCCGACGCCACCACCTCCGAGCCGGGCGCCCTTGATTTCGCCGCCCTGGCCCGCCGCCAGCTCGGCGGCGGCACCCTCACGGAGGCCGAGGCCCTGGCGGTGTTGCGCTCCGCCGACGGCGAGCTGATGTCCCTGGCCGCGGCGGCGTCGAGCCTGCGCCGGGCCCACTTCGGCAACACGGTCAAGGTGAACTACCTGGTGAACCTGAAGTCCGGCCTGTGCCCCGAGGACTGCGGCTACTGCTCCCAGCGCCTGGGCTCGGCCGCGCAGATCCTCAAGTACAGCTGGCTCAAGCCCGCCGAGGCCGTGGAGCAGGCCAGCAGCGGCATCGCCGCCGGCGCCTCCCGGGTGTGCCTGGTGGCCAGCGGCCGCGGCCCCAGCGACCGGGACGTGGACCGTGTCGCGGGCATCGTGGGCGAGCTGAAGGAGAGCTACCCGCAGGTGGAGGTGTGCGCCTGCCTGGGGATACTGAAGGACGGCCAGGCCGGCAAGCTGCGGGATGCCGGGGTGGACGCCTACAACCACAATCTGAACACCAGCGAGTCCAACTATGCCCAGATCTGCACCAGCCACGAATACTCTGACCGCATTGCGACCGTTGAGCATGCCAAATCCGCCGGGCTGTCGCCGTGTTCCGGGCTGATTGTCGGCATGGGGGAGAGTGACGAGCAGCTGGTGGAGGCGGTGTTTGCCCTGCGGGAGCTGGGCAGCGATTCCATTCCGGTCAACTTCCTGATGCCCTTTGACGGCA
The DNA here is from genome assembly GCF_050156935.1 of Pseudarthrobacter sp. P1. NCBI lineage: Bacteria > Bacillati > Actinomycetota > Actinomycetes > Micrococcales > Micrococcaceae > Pseudarthrobacter > Pseudarthrobacter sp. P1. Next base: position 4,086,858 of record NZ_CP189584.1, read on the forward strand.
CGCCGCTGGCGGACACCTGGCTGCTGACCCCGGCCCGGTGCATCCGCATCCTGGCCCTGGTCCGGCTGGCCTGCCCGGCGGCCGAGCTGCGGATGGCCGGCGGGCGCGAAATGCACCTGCGCTCGCTCCAGCCGCTGGCGCTGCAGATTGCCAACTCGCTGTTCCTGGGCGACTACCTCACCAGCGAGGGCCAGGAGGCTGCCGCTGATTTGGCGATGATCGCCGACGCCGGGCTGGTGGTGCTGGGCGCCGACGGCGGTGCTGCCGCCGGGGCGTCGGGCTGCGCAGACGCAGGCACCGGCCCGGACCGGGCCGGGCAGGGGTGCGCCGGTTCGTGCTGTGCCGACGCAGGCTGTTCCGACCCGGGCGCGGCATCCTCCGAGGCGGCTGCCGGCACGGGCGTGCCAGCCGACGCCGTCACCATCCGCCGCCGCGGCGCCGGCACCGCAGTTGCGCCCAATGCGTAGCACCGCCACCCTCACCATTCCCGGCGGCACCGGTATGCCCAGCAGCACGAGCCTGGCCCCGCGGGACGCCGGGCTGCTCTGGCACCCCTATGCGCCCTTGGACGGGCCGGCTCCCTACACAGTGCATGGAGCCTCGGGCGTGCGGCTGGAATTGGAGGGGCCCGACGGCGCCCGCTACGACGTCGTCGACGCCATGTCCTCGTGGTGGGCGATGGTGCACGGCTACCGCAACCCGGTGCTGGATGAAGCGTTGCGCGAGCAGATCGGCCGCTTCAGCCACGTGATGTTTGGCGGCCTGACCCACGAACCCGCGGTCCGGCTGGCGGAGAAGCTGGTGGAGCTTGCCGGCGGCACGCTCCCGCATGTGTTCTTCGCGGACTCCGGCTCCGTCTCGGTGGAGGTGGCGCTGAAGCTGGCCGTGCAGTACCAGGCCGCGGTGGGGCGGCCGCGCCGCCAGCGCTTCCTGGCCCTGCGCGGCGGCTACCACGGGGACACCATCGGTGCCATGGGCGTCTGCGACCCCGTGGACGGCATGCACAGCGCGTTCCCCGGGCTGGTGGCGGAACACGAGTTCCTGCCGCGCCCGCCGGCCGCCACGCTGGTGGACGGCGTGCTGGTGTCCGACGACGCCGAGGTGGCCGCCTGGATCGAGGCCATGGAGGCCGCAGCGTCCCGACACGAGGGCTCGCTGGCGGGCATCATCGTTGAGCCGGTGCTGCAGGGTGCCGGCGGGATGCACATCTACGCCCCTGACTGCCTGCGGGCCCTGCGCCGGGTGGCCAGCGAGCACGGACTGCTGCTCATTGGGGATGAGATCGCCACTGGCTTTGGCCGAACCGGCAGGCTCTTTGCCACCGAGTGGGCTGGCATGCGGCCGGACATTCTGTGCGTGGGCAAGGCTCTCACGGGCGGCTATCTGAGCCTGGCAGCCATGCTGTGCAGCGCCGAGGTGGCGTCCGCGATTACAACCTCGGAGTTCCGGGCGCTGCTGCACGGGCCCACCTTCATGGCCAATCCGCTGGCCTGCGCCGTCGCCGCTGCGTCGCTGGACCTGCTGGCGGCCGCCGACTGGCAGGGACAGGTGGCCCGGGTGGAACGGGGGCTGGCCGCCGCGCTGGCACCGGCGTCGTCGCTGTCCTCGGTGCGGGACGTCCGGGTGCTGGGGGCCACCGGCGTCGTCCAGCTGGAACGGGCCGTGGATGTGGTTGCCGTGACGCGCGCCGGGCTGGAGCACGGCGTCTGGCTGCGCCCCTTCCGCGACCTGGTCTATGCGATGCCGCCGTATGTCAGCAGCGGCTCGGACATCGCCGCCATCGGCGCCGGCATGGTGGCCGCCATCGCGGCGGTGCACGGCTGATGGGCGCCATGACCGAGTGGCTCCAGGGGCGCGAACGTGTCCGGATCACTCGCGGCCTGGTCCGCGGCGATGCAGTCCGCGGCGGCACCGGCCGCAGCCCGCTGCTGGACCTGGCCTCCAACGACTACCTGGGTCTGTCCACCGATCCCCGGCTGGCCGCGGCCGCCATCGCCGCCATCCACCGCCACGGCACCGGAGCCCGGGCCTCGCGGGTGGTCACCGGCACCTCCGCCGTCCACCTGGAACTTGAGTCGGAGCTCTGCGCCCTAACCGGAGCCGAATCCGCCCTGTCCTTCTCCAGCGGATACGCCGCCAATCTTGGCTTGCTGGGTGCGCTTGGCGGACCCGGCACCCTCATCGTTCTGGACGAACACATCCACGCCTCGCTGATCGACGCCGCCCGGCTGTCCCGCGCCGAGGTGGCCAGCTGCGCGCACTCGGATCTGGCGCAGCTGCGCACCTTGCTGTCCGCACGCACCCAGCCGCGGGCCGTTGTCGTGCTCGAATCCGTCTATTCGGTGCTGGGCGACGCGGCACCGCTGGTGGAGGCCGCGCGGCTCTGCGCGCAGTTTGACGCCCTGCTGGTGGTGGACGAGGCCCACGGGATCGGCGTCACCGGCGCTGGTGCGGGCAGCGTGCATGCCGCCGGGCTGGCCGGGCGCGACGGCGTCGTGGTCACGGCCACGCTGTCCAAGGCGCTCGGGGCGCAGGGCGGAGCGGTGCTGGGGTCCGCGCTGCTGCGCCGGCATCTGGTGAACACGGCCCGCACGTTCATCTTCGACACCGGGCTGGCCCCGGCGGCTGCGGCCGCTGCGGCGGCGGCCTGCCGGATCATCGGCGAGGAGCCGGACCGTGTGGCAGCGGTGTCCCGCAATGCCGCGCTGCTGGCTGCCGGCTGCGGAACGGAGGCGGCGGCGGGCGCCGTCCAATCCATCAAGGTGGGGCGCCCCGAACGGGCCCTGGCCATCGCCTCGCGGCTGCAGGACCAGGGTCTGCTGGTGGGCTGCTTCCGCCCGCCGAGCGTGCCCGACGGCGTGTCCCGGCTCCGGCTCACGGCCCGGGCCGACCTGTCCGCGGAGCAGATGCGGCATGCGGCAGCGTTGGTCTCGGCCGCGCTCGCGGATGAGCCGGCCGTAACCAGCAGAGGCGGGGCGGCATGAACTACCACGTTGTCTCCGAGCCCTCCATGGTGCGCGAGGTGCTGCGCCGGGTGGAGGATTTCCTGCCCACCAACGCGCTCACGGCCGTGGTGCCGCTCAGCCCGGCGGCGCGGCGGATCCTCGCCAGGGAACGCTTTGCCCTGCCGCCCATCCTGGCCTCGGCCACGGGGACCCAGCACCGGAGCGTGCGCTCCCTGGTGGCCGGCTTCTTCACGCCCGCCACGGTGGCCGCCATCGGACCACGCGTCCGCGAGCTCACCCGGGAGCGGGCACGCGCCGTCGCGGCCGCCCTGGTGGATGGCCCGGTGGATCTGGCCGATGCCATTGCCAAGCACATCCCGCCGCTCATCATGGTTGACCTGATCGGCGTCGACTGCCCGGACCTGGACCTCTTCAAGCGCTGGAGCAGGGACTCGCTGGAGCTCTTCTGGGGCTGGCCGGACGAGGAGAGGCAGTTGGTGCTGGCCCACAGTGCGGCGGAGTTCTACGGCTGGCTGCGCGGCACGGTGCTGGCCAGCCGGGGGAGCACCTCCCTCTTTGGCGTGCTCGATGCCGCCGGATTGTCGACGGCGGAGATCTGCTCGCTGGGCTACTTCCTGGCCATCGCCGGCCAGGAGACCACCTCGCAGCTGATGGCCACCACCATGCACCGGGCGCTCGCCGACCGTGCCCTCTGGGCCGTGGCCGGCGAGGACGAGGCCGCGGCGGGCAGCATTGTCCGGGGGGTCCTGGCCGCGGAATCCTCCGTGCACACCTGGCGGCGCGCCACCGCCCACCCGACGGTGCTGGACGGGGTTGACCTTCCCGCGGGGGCGGAGATCCTGCTCGAACTCAGCGGCCACCACCCCAGTGATGCCCGCCCCACCGACTATGCGCTGGCCTTCGGCCATGGGCTGCACCGCTGCCTGGGCGCCAAATTGGCCGAACTCGAAACCCGGCTGGTGCTGCACGAAACCGCCCGGGCCCTGCCGGGCGTGGTGCCGGCGGGGCCGGATCCGGCGTGGTTGCGGCTGCTTTCCTTCCAGGCCCCGCTCACGGTGCACGTGGCTGCAGGCGCGGATGCGTAGCGCCCAGATGCCCGTGGCCAAGGGGCTGGCTGCGGGACGGGGCGGTGGCCTGGGCGGTGGATTGGCGGGTGCGCCGCGGATCCTGGTGGTCACCGGCACCGACACGGACGTGGGCAAGACGGTGGCGACGGCGGCACTCGCGGCCGCGCTGGAAACTGCGGGACGGCACGTGGCCGTCTACAAACCGGTCCAGACGGGCGTCGCCGGGGATGAGCCCGGGGATGCCGGGGAGGTCGGCCGGCTGGCCGGCATTGGCGGCGTCCACGAGGGCATCCGGCTGACCGAGCCGATGGCCCCGGTGCCCGCCGCTGCGCTCGACGGCGTACCGCTGCCGGCGCTTGAAGACCATGTGCGGCGGATCGATGCACTGGCCGCCGCGCACGACCATGTGCTGGTGGAGGGTGCGGGCGGGTTGCTGGTGGAGTTGGACGGGGAGGGGCACACCCTGGCTGACCTGGCCGGTGCGCTGGCGCCGCGGGCCGCCGTCGTACTGGTGGCCCGCAGTGCACTGGGCACGCTCAACCATGCCGCGCTGACGCTGGAGGCTCTGGAGCGGCGCCGGCTCCCGGTGCTGGGTCTGGTGATCGGTGCGTGGCCGCAGCACCCGGACGCCGTCGAACGCGGCAACCGGGCGCACTTCGACACTCTCGATATCCCGCTGCTGGCGGCCCTCCCCGCCGGTGCCGCGGCCCTGCCCCCGGGAGTCTTCCGCGAGCGGGCCACCGCATGGTTCCACCCACCCGCTGGTTGAGCCCGTCGGCCTCGGCCGGGGTCTCGGCTTCGCTCGACCGGCGGGCGGAGCCGAAACCCCGGGCCCCGCTAGCGCACTTCGACGGGCGCGGATCCCGGCTGCTGCGACACGACGGTCGTGCCCTCGGGGCCGTGCAGCGTCCAGGAGCCATGGCCGGAGGCATCGGGGCTGTCGAAGTAGACGTCCTTCAGGTGCCAGGTGGTGTTGCCCATGGTGATGGTGAAGTTGCCCGTATCGCGGATCATCGGTTCCGAGGCCGAGAGCCAGACCGATCCGAACGGCGGCACGTCCGCCTCGACCGACTCGCTGAACGTGTGCTGCTTGGTCCACTCGTGGTTGTACTGGGCGCTGATCTCCGCATCGATGACGCCGAACAGCGTGGTGCCGACCTTGACCCCAACACCCAAACTGTCGCTCACCCCGACGGTGTCCTGGCCCGAGACGGTCTTGCGGGAGGTCATGTTGGTGGGGTTGTTGTAGGTATGGCCCACCTGGTGCTCGGGGCCCTGGATCTTTTCCTGTTTCGTTGCGGTGAACTTGCACGTGGCGGCACTGGACTTCATGCACAGGTCCTTGAGCACTTGGGCCTGGGCCTGCGCCAGCGATGCGGGGATGTCCCGAACGGTCCCCGGCGCGTTGAGGATGTAGGCGTCGGTGCCGCTGAATTTCAGTTCGAAGTTGCCGCCGGCACTGGAGAAGGGGAAGCTCGGCACCCCGATGAGGGGATCGATTCGCATCCCGAGCCGGGCCTCGGTGCCGTTGCCCAGATTGTAGGAAACGGTGGCTGAGTTCCAGTTGGAGGCAAACAGCCATTCCAACTCCCAGCGGTCGCTGTGGCCCGGCTGCAGGACGTGCCCTACGTCCGGGCGGCCACCCGGGAAGCCGGCGTTCAGCTCCAGCTTCGAGACGGTGATGGGCTCACTCGTCAGGTTGTGGACATTGAATCCGCGGGTGTACGACGCGGCCATGGTGCCCGACGCCGCCGTCATCGATGTCTCCTTGTCCTCGGCGACGGGGGTGGCCGGCGTGGCGGCATTGGCGGCAGCCGGGGTCAGGACGAGGGCTCCGAGCAGCAGCGGGGCCATGGCGGCGAGCAGCACACGCCGGCCGCGCTTCCGCGGACGCCGGGGAGCCGGGCGGCCCTTGCCCTGCGGGGTTGCGGTGTTGTCATTCTTCGGGTCCTGGGGTGCTGTCGTCATCGGTTTCTCCTTGATCGTGGCCGCTGTTCTGCGGGTATGAATCAAGATTCGCCGAATCCGTGCACCCCTGCTGCCAGCCGATTGGTGGATCCGGCGGGTGACTCCGGGGCGCCGGTGGGTGGACGCATTCCGTCCGCCAATCGGGGGACAAGGCCTGTTTTTGGCGGGCCGCGCCGGTTCAGAGCACCGGCACCGCGATGCTGACAACCGTGCCGTGCGGTTCCAGTGGTGCGACGTCGAAGCGGCCGCCCGCGGCCTGGAGCCGGGCCCGCTGGGAGGCCAGGCCAATGTGGCCTTCGCCCAGCCGGCGGGGGCGAGCGTCCGGTTCCAGGCCGCAGCCGTCGTCGGCGATGTCCAGCCGGGCCTGCCCACCGCTCAGGGAGAGCACCACCGTGACCTGGGTGGCTCCGGCATGCTTGACGATGTTGCCCACCAACTCCCTGGCGGCGGCATACAGGAGGGCGTCGATACTGGTCCGCAGCCCCTCCGGCCAGCCGGCCGTATCGACGTCGGCGGCAAACCCGCCGCGGGCCCGTGCGCCGCGGGCCAGCGAGGCCACGGCACCGGCAAGGCCGGACTGGGCCAGCACGGCCGGATGCAGCTCGGTGACGGTGGAGCGCAGCAGCCGCGACGATTGGTCCAGGGCATGCTCAATCCGCTCAAGGGCCTCGACTCCGTCCGGTCCCCGGGCGTCGTGCAGATCCTGCCGGGCGGCGAGGATGTACTGCAGCGCGCCGTCGTGCAGGTCCTCGGCCAGGGCCCGCCGTTCCCTGCCCTCGATGCCCAGCAGGTCGGCCAGCAGTTCCGTGCGGCTTTCCACCAGAGAAGCGATGGTCAGCACGCGGGAGCGCTGGACGCGCGAGAGGGCACTGCAGCCCGCGGCCAGACCGGCGATCACCAGGGTGCGCAGGGCCACCGACTCCCAGGGCTCGTCGTTCGCGTTCCGGGTGGCGATGTTCGTCCCGAGATAGACCAGAACAGTGGGCACCACCACGGCGGTGCACACGCCCGGCCGCAGCTGGCTGGCGGCCAGCACCGGGATCAGGAACAGGCCGTTGGCCAGCACATCCGCCGTCCAGCTCTGCTCCGACGCCAGGCCGGTGAGGAGGGACAGCGAGCCCAGCAGCGCCACGTCGGCAAACAGTGCCACCCAGGCGAGCCGGACCGCCGTCGGACCGCCGCGCCAGACCCAGCCGGCGACGGCGGCGGTGAAGAGGGCATAGCCGCCGGCGGCCACAAAGCAGGCCGTGCTGTCATTGGCCGGCGGCACCAAAACCAGGGTGAGCAGCACGAAGGCCACCAGGACCACCCGCAGGACCAGCTGGATTTGCACACCACTCCGGGCATGCGCGAGGAGCACATCGGCAACGGCGGGGCTGGCCATCAGTCCAGCAGGCCGCGCCGCATGGCCTCCGCCACCGCTTGGGCGCGGTCGGAGACGCCGAGTTTCTCGTACAGCCGTGCCGTGTAGGTCTTGACGGTGCTCGCGCCGAGAAACAACTCGGCGCCCAGCTGCGGGATGGACAGGCCGCGGGCAAACCCCTGGAGAACCTGCAGCTCTCGCTCGCTCAGCACGGGCACGTCCGGGGCGGCGCGCAGCCGGATCTGTGCCACCAGGGCGCCGGCGAGTTCCGGTGGCAGCACCGTCTGGCCGCGGGCAATCTTCAGCACGGCATCGACGATCTCCGTGCGGGGCGCATCCTTGGAGAGGTATCCCGCGGCTCCCTCCTCCATGGCCTTGTAGACCACCGTGCTGTCCGTGAAGGCCGACAGCAGCAGCACCCGGGTGGGCAGGTGCTCGTCAACGAGGGCTCGGACCAGACCCACCCCGTCCAGCTGGGGCATCTGGTAGTCCACCACGGCGACGGCGGGCCGCTCGGTGCGCAGCAGGGCCAGGGCCTCCACCCCGTTGCCGGCCTCGCCCACCACCTGGATCAGGGGGCTCTGGGCGAGTCCGCGCTTGACGCCGTCGCGGAAGAATGGATGATCGTCCACCACAACCACGCTCACGGGTGCGTCCGCCATGGTGCCTCCTGGCCTCCGGGTCGACGGCGGCTGGCAGGACGGCGCCGTTGAACCAAGACACTAGCGCCAGCCGTCCGGAAAAGACAGGACAAAGCGGAAGCGGACTTCGCTCCGGCGCCACGGGTGGTCTCGGCAAGCTCGACCAGCGGTGCGCCGGGCGTGTCCCCGGGTGCCGCTGACGCCGAATTCCGTTCATGACGCAGTCGTAGTCATGTCCCAGAAGGGAACCGGCGTCATGGATGCAGTTGTGCGTCCCGGAGCGGTGCCCGGGAGGTCTCGACACGCTCGACCAGCGAAGCTGGACCGGCGCTCTTTAGGCGGCGGCGGGGGCGAAGTGGCGTTCGATGAGGCCGCGGATGGTGTCGTGGCAGCCCCCGCAGCCGGTGCCGGCGCGGGTGGCGGCGGAGACCTCGGGCACGGTGCCGCAGCCGGACTCGACGGCGTCAGTGATGGTTCCGCAGGTCACCCCGGCACAGCGGCAGACGGTGTCCTCGGGGCCGGACGGGCCGGACGCGGCACCCGTGTCCACCAGCTGCTCCGGCCCATCCAGGCGCAGCAGCGAGGACCTGTCCGCGGGGAGTTCGGAGCCGCGTTCAAAGAGCAGCACCAGCTCGGCGGCGGTGCGCGGCATGCCGACGCAGACAAAGCCCTCCAGCACCCCGGCCCGGGTGCTCATCTTCACGTAGCGGCCGTGCCCGGGGTCCGACCACTGCGAGACCATCAGCGGCTTGCGGGCGGGGACCGCGTGGGGCTCGGGCAGCTCCTCGTCCCACGGGTCCGCGGACACGGTGCCGGCGGCGGCCAGGTCCACGCCGCGGGCCTTGAGCAGGATGACCGATTCCTTTTCCGCAGCCAGCCGTGCGGGCACCGCCGCACCGGCGGATCCGGTGCCGGCAGAGGCCCCCGCCGCGGCCTCGGCCAGCAGCGCCCCGGCGGCAAACTCGGCCTGGCGCCAGCCCGGCCCGATCAGCCCGGACGGTCCGGTGGCGCCGCGGCAGGGCAGGCACGCCGTGTCCAGGCAGCGGACCTCCGCGCAGTCGCCCACGGCAAAGACGTCGGGATCGTGGTGGGCGCGCAGCCCGTGGTCCACCAGGATGCCGCGGCCCGTGGCCAGGCCGGCACCGGAGGCCAGCGAGGTGCGGGCCCGCACGCCGCAGGAAAGGACCAGCAGATCGCCGTCGATGGCACTGCCGCCCTCCAGCAGCAGTGCGGAGAAGGAATGCCCAGCGCCGGCCAGTTCAACGCCGGTGGAGCGGGCGTTGCCCGCCACCCGGACGCCGCGCCGGCGCAGCGTGGCGGCCAGCAGCGAGCCGCCGGCCCGGTCCAGGCTGCGGCCCATCAGGTGGCTGCCGTGGTGCACCACTGTCACCTGCGCGCCCTCCTCGGCCGCGGCCAGCGCCGTCTCCAGGCCCAGGATGCCGCCGCCCAGCACCACCACGCGGGCCTGCGCCTCGACGGCGGCGCGCAGCACGGCGGCGTCGCGCACGTCCCGCAAGGAGGTGACGCCGGCGGGCAGCGGAGCGCCGGTCCATCCGGCATCGGCCAGCGGGTCCGGGTTCAGCCCGGTGAGGTTGGGGACCACGGCGGCCGAGCCCGTGGCGAACACCAGCCAGCGGTACCCGACGCTGCCGCCGTCGGCCAGCAGCACCCGGCGGCTGGCCCGGTCCACCCGGCGCACGCCGGTGCCCAGCCGGACGTCCACGCCGGCGGCGCGCAGCTGGTGCGGATCGGCCAGCGTGATGGCCCCCAGGTTGGTGCGGCCGACGCCCAGATCGGCCACCAGCACCCGGTTGTAGGCGGGCTCCGGCTCGGCGCCGAGCACAGTGACGTTCAGGGTCCCGGCCGCGACGGCGGGGAGCAGCTCTTCCACCAGACGGGCCGCCACCGGGCCGAAGCCCACCACCACCGCGCGGGGTGCGTTCTCGTTCATGGCTCCTCCTGGGGGTTGGCTGCGCGCACCAGCACGGTGCTTGTCTTGAATTCCGGCATGCCGGAGATGGGGTCGGTGGCCGCCTGGGTGAGCAGGTTGGCGCTGTGCCGGCCCGGGAAATGGAACGGCAGGAACACGGTGTCGGGCCGGATGCCGGTGCTCAGCTGCGCGCGGGCCTGCACGGTTCCGCGGGCGTTCCCGATCTCCACGTCAGCGCCGTCGGTGATGCCGCGGGCGGCGGCGGTGGCGGGGTGGATCAGCAGCCTGGATTCGGGCTGCGCCGCGGCCAGCTCGGCCACCCGGCGGGTCTGTGCACCGGACTGGTAGTGCTCCAGCAGCCGCCCGGTGGCCAGCGCCAGCGTGGCTCCGGCGAAGCGCTCCTCGGCCGGGGCCTGCGGCGCGACGGCGGTGAAGGCGGCGCGGCCGTCGGCACGCGGGAAGCTGTCCAGGAACAGTCGGGGGGTGCCGGTGCTTCCGGCGGGGTAGGGCCAGTAGGCCGCCGCTCCGGAGTCCAGCAGTGCATAGTCGATCCCGGAGTAGTCGGCCAGCCCGCCGGCGGACGCGCGCCGCAGCTCCTCGAAGACCGTCTCCGGCTCGGCGCTGAACGTGGACGGGGCCGCCAGCAGCCGGGCGAGTTCGGCCATGATCCACAGCTCGGTGCGCACGCCGGGCGGGGGAGTGAGGGCGGCGCGGCGGCGGATCACCCGGCCCTCCAGATTGGTCAAGGTGCCCTCCTCCTCGGCCCACTGGGCCACCGGCAGCACCAAGTGGGCCTCGGCGGCGGTCTCGGAGAGGAAGAAATCGCAGACCACCAGGAAGTCCAGGCTCCGCAGGCCCTTGATCACGGCGCCGGCGTCGGGGGCGGAGACGGCCACGTTGGCCCCGTGCACCATCAGCATCTTGATGCCGCCGGGGGCGCCCATGGAGGCCAGGAGTTCGACGGCGGGGAGCCCGGGGCCGGGGATGCTGGACTCGGGCACGCCCCAAACCATGGCCATGTGGGCGCGGGCCGCGGGGTCGGTGATCTTGCGGTAGCCGGGCAGCTGGTCCGCCTTCTGGCCGTGCTCGCGCCCGCCCTGCCCGTTGCCCTGGCCGGTGAGGGTGCCGTAGCCGCTGTTGGCGGAGCCGGGCAGCCCCAGCAGCAGGGCCAGGTTGATGGCCGCCGTCGCGGTGTCGGTGCCGTCCACATGCTGTTCCACGCCGCGGCCGCTGAGGATGTAGCAGCCAGCCCCGCGGGCGCCGGCGGACAGCCGGGCCACGGCGTCGCGCAGCACCGGCACGGGCACGCCCGTCACGGCGGCCGTGCGCTCGGGCCACCAGGCGGCCACACTGCGGGCCAGCGCGTCATAGCCGCTGGTCCGGGCGGCGATGTATTCCGTGTCGGCCAGGCCCTCGGCGATGACCAGATGGGCCAGCCCGAGCAGCAGGGCCAGGTCCGTGCCGGGCACCGGCTGCAGGTGCAGGCCGGCTCCGTTGGCGGTGAATTCGGCGGTGGCGCTGCGCCGCGGATCCACCACCAGCAGCCCGCCGGCCGCCCGCGCCCCGGCCAGGTGCTGGACGAAGGGCGGCATGGTCTCGGCCACATTGGAGCCCAGCAGCACAATGGTGGCAGCGGAGTCCAGGTCCTCCACCGGGAACGGCAGCCCACGGTCCATGCCAAACGCGCGGTTGCCGGCCGCCGCGGCGGAGGACATGCAGAACCGGCCGTTGTAGTCGATCCTGGAGGTGCCCAGTGCCAGCCGGGCAAACTTGCCCAGCTGGTAGGCCTTCTCGTTGGTCAGTCCGCCGCCGCCAAAGACGCCGACGGCGTCGGCGCCGTGGGCCGCGCGGATGCTGCGCACCCGCCCGGCCAACAGCTCCAGTGCTTCGTCCCAGGAAATGGGCCGGTGCACGCCGTCGGCGCCGCGGAGCAGCGGCTCGGTGAGGCGTTCCGGGTGCCGCAGCAGCGATGCCGACGTCCAGCCCTTGCGGCACAGGCCGCCCCGGTTGGTGGGGAAATCGCGTCCGCCCACCTCCGGAACCCCCGCCGGCCCCGACGCCGCCGGCCCCGATGCCTCTGTCGAGGCGGCGGGCGTCAGGGTCATGGCGCATTGCAGGGCACAGTAGGGGCAGTGCGTGGCAGTTGCTGTGGCGGTGGGCATGTCAGACCCCACGCAGTCCGGTGTTCGAGGAGCGGCGCAGATAGGCGAACCAGGTCAGGCCCATCAGGAGCAGGTAGCAGGCCACGAAGCCGTAGAACGCACCGGCGTAGCCGCCGGTGGACGTCTTCGAGGCGTTCAGCAGCTGCGGGACCAGGAAGCCGCCGTAGGCGCCGATGGCGGAGATCAGGCCCAGCGCCGCGGCCGACTTGCGGCCGGCGCTGACTCCGGAGCCGCCGTCGTGCGTTCCGGACCGCAGGGCAAAGACCACCGGGATCATCCGGTAGGTGGAACCGTTGCCCGCACCGGCGGCGGCGAACAGCACCAGGAACAGGCCCAGGAACAGCGGGAAGCTGTGCAGCGGCAGGGTCCACACCTGGACCAGCGTGACCAGGGCCAGCAGGGCGAAGCAGGCCACCGTCACCCGGGCGCCGCCCCAACGGTCGGCCAGCCGGCCGCCGTACGGGCGGGCCAGCGAGCCCACGAGTGCACCCAGAAAGGCCAGCGACAAGGTGGCGTAGCCCAGCTTGAAGCCGGTGCCGGCGCCGAAGGTGTCAACGAGCAGCTTGGGGAAGACGCTGGAGAAGCCGATGAAGGAACCGAAGGTGCCGATGTACAGCAGGGCTAGGATCCACAGGTGCGGTTCGCGCAGTGCGGCCAGCGAGCCGGCGACGTCGGACTTGGCGGCGGTGATGTTGTCCATGAACTTCCAGGCACCCACGGCGGCCAGCAGGATCAGTGGAACCCACATCCAGCCGGCCAGCGGCAGGTTCACGGCGCCGGCGGCCAGGCCGGTGACGACCAGCGGCACGGCCAGCTGGGCGACGGCGGCACCGAGGTTTCCACCGGCGGCGTTCAGGCCCAGCGCCCAACCCTTTTCGCGGGCCGGGAAGAAGAAGGTGATGTTGGCCATCGAGCTGGCGAAGTTGCCGCCGCCCACACCGGCCAGGGCGGCCACTGCCAGCATGGTGCCGAAGGAGGTCTGCGGGTTGCCCACGCACAGGGCCAGGCCGGTGGCCGGCAGCAGCAGGAGCAGCACCGAGATGATGGTCCAGTTGCGGCCGCCGAATTTGGCCACCATGAAGGTGTACGGGATGCGCAGTGTGGCGCCCACCAGGGACGGCATCGAGATCAGCCAGAAGAGCTCGGAGGAGGAGTAGTGGAACCCGGCCGCCGGCAGGAAGACCACCACCACGCTCCAGAGCTGCCAGATCACAAAGCCCAGGAACTCGCAGGCGATGGACCAGGCAAGGTTCCGGCGGGCGATTGGGCGGCCCTCGCCCTCCCACTGGGTGGTGTTTTCGGCGTCCCACCCGGCCAGCCAGCGGCCGGGGGCACGGGTCAGGACGGAGGCCGGGGCAGTGGCCCGGCCGGCAGGTGCCTGGATGCTGTCATTCGTCATGGGTTCCTCCACGGGATGGATGCTGATGACTTAACGGTAGGAAGTCCCCGTTTCGCGCACTGACGCCGGTTGTAAACGCGGTGTGACATTTGCCTATCCGGATCAACCGGCCCGCGGTGAGGCGGAGGAAGGATGCACCACGAGTGCAGGAACCGAAACGTTTGTCCACATGGTGGGACGGTTTATCCACTGAACGGACGGTTGGGCATAGGGTTGAAGGATCACCATCCACCGCCGGGGGCCGTCTGGTGCCTCCGGCCCCTTTGCGAAAGCCGGGCCCATGAGCACCACCAAGGCTGATCCAAACTCCGCCGTTCCCAAGGCCAATACCCGCGGGCGGGTGGTTGTGGCCAGCCTGATCGGCACCACCATTGAGTTCTACGACTTCTATGTCTATGCCACTGCCGCCGTGCTGGTGTTCCCCAAGCTCTTCTTCCCCACTGCGGACACCGCCACGCAGCTGCTGAGCTCCTTCGCCATCTTTGGTGTGGCGTTCGTGGCACGTCCGGTGGGCTCCATCCTCTTCGGCCACTTTGGCGACAAGGTGGGGCGCAAGGCCACGTTGGTGGCCTCGCTGCTGACCATGGGTATCGCGACCTTCCTCATCGGCTGCCTGCCCACCGCGCAGGTTTCCGGCTGGATCTTCTGGGCCCCGGCCTTGCTGGTGCTCCTGCGCTTTGCCCAAGGTCTGGCCCTGGGTGGGGAATGGAGTGGTGCGGCGCTGCTTGCCGGGGAAAATGCGCCGGCCAACAAGCGCGCCATCTACGGAACCTTCCCGCAGATGGGCGCCCCCATTGGCTTTATCATTGCCAACGGTCTGTTCCTCGTCCTGAACCTGACGCTTTCCGCGGAGCAGTTCATGTCCTGGGGCTGGCGCATTCCGTTCCTGCTCAGCGCGGTGATGGTGATCATTGGCCTCTACGTCCGCCTGAAACTGGTCGAATCCCCGGCCTTCCAGAAGGTTGTCGAGGCCGGCGAAGTTTCCAAGCTGCCCGTGGGCCGGGTCTTCAAGACCAGCTGGCGCCCGCTGATCCTGGGCACGTTCATCATGTTGGCCACCTATGTGCTCTTCTACCTGATGACCACGTTCACCCTGACCTACGGCACGGCCCCGGCAACCTTGGACGCCGCCAAGGCGGCCGCGGCCAAGGCCGGCAAGCCGATGGGCCAGTCCGCCATCGATTCCTTTGCTCCGGGCCTGGGCTACGGCCGCAACGATTTCCTGATCATGCTCATTGTGGGCGTTGCCTTCTTCGGCGTCTTCACCCTGGTGGCGGGCCCGCTCGCGGAGAAGTACGGCCGCCGCAAGACCCTCCTCTGGGTCACGCTGGGGATCTTCGTCTTCGGCTTTGCCTTTGTGCCGCTCTTTGCCGGCGGCACCGTGGGCGTCCTGGGCCTGCTGATCATCGGCTTCACCCTGATGGGCCTGACGTTCGGGCCCATGGGAGCCCTGCTGCCCGAGCTGTTCCCGACCAACGTCCGCTACACGGGCTCGGCGGTCAGCTACAACGTCTCATCCATCCTGGGTGCGGCAGTGGCGCCGTTCATCGCCGTCGCCCTCTGGCAGAGCGCCCACGGCAGCACCGTCCTGGTGGGCATTTACCTGAGCTCCATGGCCGTCCTGACGCTGATCGCCCTGTTCCTGATGAAGGAAACCAAGGACCTCAGCTACAACGACAACGTCAAGTAGCCCGCCGTCCGCACATAGATGAACCGCGTCCCTCTGCCAAGGCGGAGGGACGCGGTTCTTTTATGCAGCTGGTGCCTAGTCCTCGATGGAGGCCAGGACGGCCCCGGCGGAGACGGTGTCGCCGGCGGCGGCGCTGAGGCCGCGGATGGTGCCGGCGCGGTGTGCCGTCAACGGCTGTTCCATCTTCATGGCCTCCAGCACCACCACCAGGTCGCCCTCGGCCACGATGTCGCCGTCGGACACTGCCACCTTGACGATGGTGCCCTGCATCGGGGAGGTGAGGTCGTTGCCATTGGCCGCGGCCGGGCCGGAGCCTGCGCGCCGGCTGGCCTTCTTGGCCTTGGACTTGCCGTTGGCCACGCCGGTGCGGCCGCTGGCGACGGCCAGGGCTGCGGGCAGCACCACCTCCAGGCGCTTGCCGCCCACCTCGACGGTGATGCGCTGGCGCTCACCGGCGTCCTCGGCCCCCGCGGCGCCCGCGAGGTTGAACGGGGCGATGGTGTTGTTGAACTCGGTCTCTATCCAGCGCGTGTGCACGGTGAACGGGGTGCCGTCCGCCGGGGCGAAGGCGGGATCGGCGACGACGGCGCGGTGGAACGGGAGCACGGTGGGCATGCCGCCGATCTCCATTTCCGCCAGGGCCCGGCCGGAGCGCTGCAGCGCCTGCTCGCGCGTGGCGCCGGTGACGATCAGCTTGGCCAGCATGGAATCGAAGTTGCCGCCGATGACCTCGCCGGCCTCGATGCCGGAATCGACGCGGACGCCGGGGCCGGTGGGCAGCTTCAGGGATTCGACGACGCCGGGGGCGGGCATGAAGCCGCGGCCCGGATCCTCGCCGTTGATGCGGAATTCGAAGGAGTGGCCGCGGATTTCCGGGTCCGTGTAGCCCAGGGCCTCGCCGCGGGCCAGCCGGAACTGCTCGCGGACCAGATCGATCCCGGAGACCTCCTCGGAGATGGTGTGCTCCACCTGCAGACGGGTGTTGACCTCCAGGAAGGAGATGGTGCCATCGGTGCCCACAAGGAACTCGCAGGTGCCGGCGCCCTGGTACTTGGCCTCCTTCAGGATGGCCTTGGAGGACTCGTACAGGCGGGTGTTCTGCTCGGCGGAGAGGAACGGCGCGGGGGCCTCCTCCACCAGCTTCTGGTTGCGGCGCTGCAGCGAGCAGTCGCGCGTGGAGATGACGACGACGTCGCCGAAGGCATCGGCCAGGCACTGGGTTTCCACGTGCCGGGGGGAGTCAAGGAACCGCTCCACAAAGCACTCGCCGCGGCCAAACGCGGCCACGGCCTCGCGGACGGCCGACTCGTAGGCCTCGGGGATCTCGTCGCGGTCGCGGACCACCTTGATGCCGCGGCCACCGCCGCCGTAGGCGGCCTTGATGGCCAGCGGCAGGCCGAACTCGTCGGCGAAGTCCAGCACCTCCTGGGCGGAGGCCACGGGGTCCTTGGTGCCCGGCACCTGCGGAGCACCCACCTTTTCGGCAATGTGGCGGGCCTGCACCTTGTCACCCAGGGAGGCAATGGCCGACGGCGACGGACCGATCCAGACCAGGCCGGCGTCGATCACGCGCTGGGCAAACTCGGCGTTTTCGGCCAGGAATCCATAGCCGGGGTGCACGGCGTCGGCGCCGGAGGCCGCAGCGGCCTCAAGGATCTTCTCGATCAGCAGGTACGACTCCGCAGCGGTGTTGCCGCCAAGGGCAAAGGCCTCGTCGGCCAGGCGCACGTGCAGGGCATCGCGGTCCGGCTCGGCGTACACGGCAACGGAGGCAAGCCCCTCGTCGCGTGCGGCACGGATGATGCGCACCGCAATTTCCCCGCGGTTGGCAACGAGCACCTTGGTCATGGTGGCGGTCTGTGCACCGGAGGACACTGCACCGGCGGATTGTGAATTGCTCACGAAGGACTCCTTCTATTCTTCCTGCGAGCCTAGCGTGTTTGTGAGGTATTGGCCCATGCACCATGCTGATTCGGCGTGTAGGTGGCCTGGTTTTTGGAGGGTTCCTACAAAACGGTGCCGTGGTCGGGTGCGGGAGGTCTCGGTCCCCAGCCGCTCCGACAGCGCGCAGGCTCGCTGCGGGCCCCTCGCGGCAGTCGGCCCCCGCTCGACCACCGAAAGCGGGGTCAGGCCCAGAGGTCCGTAATGGACAGTCCGGTGTGCTCCAGCAGGGAGCGCAGGGTGGAAATGGACAGGCCGATGACGGCGTGCGGGTCACCGTCGACACGGTGCACGAAGGCGCTGGCGAGGCCGTCAATGGTGAAGCCGCCGGCCACCGCCAGAGGCTCGCCGGTGGCAATGTAGGAGTCCAGTTCGGCATCGGTGATGTTCTCGAAGTAGACCTCCGCGGAGGCGACGGCGCCCACGGTGGCGCCGCTGCCGCCGTCGCGCCCGTCCACCAGCCAATGCCCGGTGTGCAGCACGCCCGAGCGGCCGCGCATCTTGAGCCAGCGTTCGCGTGCCACTTCGGGCTCCCATGGCTTGCCGTAGGCCACGCCGTCGAACTCGAACACGGAATCGCAGCCCAGCACCACGGCGCCGTCGGCCTCGTCCAAGGCGGCCACGGCCTCGGCCTTGGCGCGGGCCAGCAGCAGGGCCGTGTCGTGCGGATCCAAGACGCCGTAGCGGGCGGCGACGGCGTCCTCGTCGACATCGGAGACCACCACCTGGTGCTCCACCCCGGCGTCGGTGAGGAGCTTGGTGCGGGCGGGGGAGGCGGAGGCCAGGATCAGCAGCGGCGCGGTGGTTTCAGTCATGGACCGAGCCTACCGGTCAGCCTGCGATGAAGCCCTCCACCAGGCGGGACCGGATCAGGAAGCGCACCCCTTCGGGTGCCTCCACGGAGAAGCCGCTGCCGCGCCCGGGCACCACATCCACCGTCAGGTGCGTGTGGCTCCAATAGGCGAACTGCTCGGTGGACATCCAGAAGTCCAGCGGCCGGGCAGCGGTGCCCGCTGGCCCGGGCAGCCCAAAGGTCCCCAGCAGCACATCCGAGCTGCCCGTGATGAATTCGCCCGCCGGGAAACACATGGGGGAGGAGCCGTCGCAGCAGCCGCCGGACTGGTGGAACATCAGCGGGCCGTGCCGCCCCCACAAGAGGTCCAGCAGGTCCACGGCGGCGGCCGTGAGTGCCACCCGGGAATGCGTCTCCCCGGGCAGCACCACGGCCGCATCCAATGTGGTGGACATGGTTTAGAAGAACCCGAGCTTGTTTTCGTTGTAGCTGACCAGCAGGTTCTTGGTCTGCTGGTAGTGGTCCAGCATCATGGAGTGGTTCTCGCGGCCGATGCCGGAGGACTTGTAGCCGCCAAACGCCGCTCCTGCGGGGTACGCGTGGTAGTTGTTCACCCAGACCCGGCCGGCCTGGATCTCACGGCCGGCCCGGTAGGCGACGTTGCCGTTGCGGCTCCACACGCCGGCGCCGAGGCCGTAGAGGGTGTCGTTGGCGATGTGCAGGGCGTCGGGGTAGTCGTTGAAGCGGGTCACCGAGACAACGGGTCCGAAGATTTCCTCCTGGAAGATGCGCATGTTGTTGGTGCCCTCGAAGATGGTGGGCTGGACGTAGTAGCCGCCGGCCAGGTCGCCGGGCAGCTCGGCCCGGGCGCCGCCGGTGAGGACCTTGGCGCCCTCGGCCTTGCCGATCTCGATGTAGGAGAGGATCTTCTCCAGCTGGTCGTTGGAGGCCTGGGCGCCGAGCTGGGTATCGGTGTCCAGCGGGTTGCCCTGGATGATCTTCTCGGTGCGGGCCACGGCGTCGGCCATGAAGGAATCGTAGATGGAGTCCTGGACCAGTGCGCGCGAGGGGCAGGTGCAGACCTCGCCCTGGTTGAACGCGAAGAGCGTGAAGCCCTCCTGCGCCTTGTCGTAGAAGGCGTCGTCGGCGTCGGCCACGTCGGCGAAGAAGATGTTGGGGCTCTTGCCGCCCAGCTCCAAGGTCACCGGGATGAGGTTCTGGGAGGCGTACTGGCTGATCAGCCGGCCCGTGGTGGTCTCGCCGGTGAAGGCGATCTTGCGGATCCGCGGCGAGGAGGCCAGCGGCTTGCCCGCCTCGACGCCAAAGCCGTTGACCACGTTGAGCACGCCGGCCGGCAGCAGGTCGCCGATGAGCTCCATCAGCACCAGGATGGAGGCCGGCGTCTGCTCGGCCGGCTTGAGCACGACGGCGTTGCCGGCGGCCAGCGCGGGCGCCAGCTTCCAGACGGCCATCAGGATCGGGAAGTTCCAGGGGATGATCTGCCCGACGACGCCGAGCGGCTCGTGGTAGTGGTAGGCGGTGGTGTCGTCGTCGAGCTGGGAGAGGCGGCCCTCCTGGGCGCGGACGGCGGCGGCGAAGTAGCGGAAGTGGTCCGCCGCCAGCGGGATGTCGGCGTTGAGGGTCTCGCGGATGGGCTTGCCGTTGTCCCAGGACTCGGCCACGGCCAGCAGCTCCAGGTTGGCGTCGATCCGGTCGGCAATCTGGTTCAGGACGGCCGCACGCTGGGCCACCGAGGTCTTGCCCCAGGAGGGGGCAATCTTGTGGGCGGCGTCCAGCGCCAGCTCAATGTCCTCGGCCGTGCCCCGGGCCACCTCGCAAAAAGCCTTGCCCGTCACGGGGGTGATGTTTTCGAAGTACTGGCCCTTGACCGGGGCCACCCATTCGCCGCCGATGTAGTTCTCATAGCGGTCCTTGAAGGTGACCTTGGAACCGGGCTGGCCGGGCTGTGCATAAACGGTCATTGTTCTTGCTCCTCGCGCGTTCACCGGGACGTCGTCGTCCTTGCCCAGAAGACTAGGTGCGCGCAGGTTGCAGCAACGTTGCAGTCAGGCCAAACCCTCCAGATGGGCCACGACGGCGGCGCGCCGGGGCGAGCGCGGCGGCAGCAGGCGCAGGGCCGTGGCCCAGGCCTCGGCGTCGTCGTGCGCCTCGGGCAGCGCCAGGTAGGCCAGCACGACGTCGGCGCTCGCGTCCCCGAGGATGGCATCCCGGAGCAGCGCGCTGGTCCGGTGCCGCAATTCGGTCAGGGCCGGGGCATCGGAGTGCGGAAGGACCTGGCCGCGGTAGATGCCCAGGGCCAGCCGGTGCGCGCCGCGGTCCAGGTAGCTGAGCACCTGGGCGGCGTCCACCACCAACGGCGCCGACAGCCGGTAGGGCCGCGATTGGGGGACCAGGGTGTTGCCGTGCTTGTGCAGGATCCGGCGCAGGCGCACCATTTCAGCGCGCACAGTGATGGTGGAGACCTCATTCGGGTAGACCATGGCCGCGAGCTCCTCGGCGCTGAGGCCCTGCGGATGCAGCGCCAGGACCGCGAGGATCTCCGCGTGGCGCTCGCTGAGGGGGACCTCCCGGCCATTGACGTGCAGCAGCCCCGTCTCGCGCCCCAGGATCTGCAGGCTGTCGCGGTACAACGGCTTCGCCGGCGCCGGTGTGGATCCGGCCGGCCGGTTCCGGCGCGGGGCCTCGGCGCGGCGTTCCAGGCGCTGGATGCGCAGGTGGGCCTCGGCCGCGGCCACGGCGGCCTCCACCAGATGCAGGGTGTGGCCGGCAGCCGCCTCCGCGCCGCCGGTGATGTCGACAACGCCCAGGATGCCGCCGGAATCGGGATCATGCAGGGGCACCGCCGTGCAGCTCCACGGGTGGACGGAGGGGCTGAAATGTTCGGTGCCGGAGATCTGCAGGCTGCGGCCCAGCACCAGTGCCGTGCCAGGGGCGCTGGTGCCCACGGCACCCTCGGACCAGTCGGTGCCGGAGGCAAAGCCGATGCCCTCCGCGGCCCGCATGGCACCGGAATCGCCCTCGACCCAGAGCAGCCGTCCGTGCTCGTCGCCCACGGCCACCAGCAGCCCCGTACCCAGGCTCGGTTGAACCAGCAGCTTGGAAATGACGGGCAGGATGGCGGCCAGCGGGTGGGCGCCGCGGATCTGGGCGAGCTCGGCGTTGTCCCAGACCACCGGGGGCAGCGCAACATCGGGCGATGACAGCAGCACCAATGACCGTTCCCATGACTCAAGCACAAGACTTCGTGGCATAGGCCACAGTCTATGCCCGGCGCGGCGGGCCCGAAACGAAAGCGCAGATGCCGCGTCCTTCGGGGTGCGAAGGCCGCGGCATCTGCGCCATCGATGCCGGGCTACCGCCCGGCGCCCTCCAGCTCGGGCTCCGGGTCGGAATCGGCGCCGAGGCCGGCGCCGTCATCGCCGAGGGTGGCCAGCTTGGCGCCCTCGACGTCGACATCGGGCAGGATCCGCTCCAGCCAGGCCGGGATCCACCAGGCACTGCGGCCCAGCAGGTGCATGGCGGCCGGGATGAGGGTCATCCGGACCACAAAGGCGTCCAGGAGGACGCCGAAGGCCAGGGCGAAGCCCATCGGGCGGACCATGGTCAGGTGGCTGAAGATGAAGCCGGCAAACACGCTGGTCATGATGATCGCGGCGGCAGTCACCACCGGGGCCGCATGGCTGAAGCCGGTGCGCACGGCCGTCTTGGCGCTCTGCCCGTGGACGTAGGCCTCGCGCATCCCGGAGGCGATGAACACCTGGTAGTCCATGGCCAGGCCGAACAGCACGCCAATGACGATGATGGGCAGGAAGCTGAGCACCGCGCCGGGGTTGGCAACGTCGAACACGCCGCCGAGCCAGCCCCACTGGTACACCGCGACCACGCCGCCAAAGGCCGCGGCCAGGGAGAGCAGGAAGCCGGCGGTGGCCAGCAGCGGCACCAGGATGGAACGGAACACCAGGATCAGCAGGATCAAGGAGAGCCCGACGACGATGGCCAGGTAGGCGGGCAGTGCGGCGCCCAGCTTGCTGGAGACGTCCACGTTGGCCGCCGTCTGGCCGGTGAGGCCAATGCCGGCGCCGGTCTTGGCCGTGATGTCGGCGCCCTCGGCGCGCAGGTCGGCAACCACAGTGACGGTGCTGGCGCTGGCGGGGCCTTCGGCCGGGATCACCTGGATGACGGCGGTGCGGAAGTCCGCGCTGGTGGCCACCGGGAGGGCGGCCTTGACGTTGGGGACCGCACGGAGGAGATCGGCAATGTCCAGGTTCTTGGCTGCGGCGCCGTCCTGGTCCAGCCCGGCCGGCAGCGAGGCCACCACAATGATGGGGCCGTTCATGCCGGCGCCGAAGTTCTCCCCGGTGATGGAGTAGGCCTTGAAGGCGCTCGAATCCACGGGCTCGGAGCCGCCGTCGGGCAGGGCCAGGCGAAGGCCGGCTGCGGGAATGGCCAGCACGCCCAGCACCAGCACGGAGGCGACCACCGCCGGGATGGAGAAGCGCGTGACCAATCCGCCCCAGCCGCGGCCGGCATGGTCCGCCGCAGCGGCCTCGTCCTGGGCAGCGGTGTGCGTGGCATGGTGGGCGGCATTCTTGGCCCAGGCGCGCCTGGACACCAGCCGGCGGCCGATCAGGGTCAGCAGGGCCGGTGTCAGGGTCAGGGCAATGAGCACCGCGATGGCCACCGTTGCGGCAGCGGCGAGGCCCAGCACGCTCAGGAACGGGATGCCTGTCACGGACAGGGCAGCCAGGGCGATCACCACCGTCAGGCCGGCAAAGAGCACGGCGTTGCCGCTGGTGCCGGTGGCCTTGGCGATGGATTCGCGAAGTTCCATGCCGGCCAGCAGCTGTTGGCGGTGCCGGTTCACAATGAACAGGGAGTAGTCGATGCCCACGGCCAGCCCCAGCATCAGGGCGAGCATGGGGGAGATGGAGGACATTTCGATGGCGCCGGTGAGGGCAAAGGTGCCGCCCACGCCCACCCCCACGCCAATGACGGCCATCAGCAGGGGCAGGCCGGCCGCAATCAGCGTCCCGAGCATGATGATCAGCACCAGTGCGGCCACCGCGATGCCCACGGCCTCGGCAACGCCGAACAGGGAGGAAACGTCCTCGGTGATGTCCTTGCTGAAGTAGACCTGCACGCCGGAGGCCGAGGCCTTGGCCAACACGTCCTGGACCTCGGTGCGGACGGCGGGGGTGACGGCATTGATGGAGATGTCGAACTGCACCTGCGCCACGGCGGCCTGGCCGTTGGCGGAGACAAACCGGATGCCGCTGGAGGCCTCGGCGGTGCGCTCGGCCTGGACCAGGGCGGCCGACTTCGCCGCCAGCGTCGCCGCGCCGGCGTTGTACTCGGCCATCCCGGCGTCAAGCTGGGCCCGGCCCGCTGCCAGCTGGGCGCGGCCGGCGTCAATCTGCGCCTGCGGGGCCCCCGCTGCGGCGGCGCCGTCCAGTGCGGCACCCTTGGCTGCGAGGTCCGCGTTCCCGGCGTCGAGCTGGGCCTTGGAGACGTCCATCTTGGCCTGGCCGGCGGCCAGCTGGGCCTTGCCGCCGGCGATCTGGCCCGCCGCGCCGTCGAGCGTGGCCTGGGTGGTGAAGGGGTCCACCACGCCGCGGACGTTCGCCACGCCCTTGACATCAGTCAGCGCCGCAGTGACGGCGTCCTTCTGGGCCGGCGTAAAGGCCGTGCCGTTGCCGGTGGTGAACACCACTGTGCCCGTGCCGCCGGAGGAGGAGGGCAGATCGGCCTTGAGCTTGTCAGCCATCTGCTGGGTTTCGGTGCCGGGGATCTGGAAGCTGTTGGACATCTGGCCGTGGAAGAGAGCCGCGGAACCGCCCACCAGGGCGACAATGATGGCCCAGGCCGCGATGACCAGCCAGGGCCGCCGGGTGGAGAACCGGCCGAGCCGGTAGAGCAGAAGTGCCATGTGTGCGTATCCGTTCGTGGGTGGGTCGGGGTCAGCTGTCGAAACCGCGGCGCAGATGCCCGACGGCGTCGATGAGGAGTTGGCGGAGGTCGTCCAGGGACCGCGGGCTGGTGTCGGCGCCATGGCGGCGGTGCCAGACCTCGACGGCGGCACGGCAGCCCCCGACGACGGCACCCACCAGGGTGTGGATGTAGAGCTCGTCCGCCTGGGCGCCAAAGCGGTCCATGGCCATGGCGGTGATCTTGGTGCTGCACTTGTCCCAGGCCTCGAGCTGGAAGCGCGCGAGCTGCGGGCTCTGGGTCAGCCCGCAGGTCTGCGCCAGCATGGCCAGGTCGTGGGGGCTGCCCACGGCCTCCAGCGCGTACTGCGCGGATTCCAGCACGGGCTCATCGGCGGGCCGGCCCACCAGTTCGGCCAGCAGCAGGTCCAGGTAGTTCTCCGTGAAGCTGGCAATCGCGGCCTCGACGGAGGGGAAGTAGTTGAAAAACGTCCGCCGCGACACGCCCGCCGCCGTGGCGACGTCGTCGACGGTGAAATCGCCGATGTCCCTGGCACGCAGCAGCGCCAGGGCGGCGTTGGCGATGGCCTCGCGGGTGGCGGCCTTGTTCAGTTCGCGGCGCGAGGGCGCGCCATCTTCAAGCGGAGTCACGTGCTTACACTAAGTGCAAGTTTGCACTGTGTGCAAGTTTTCTGGCGACCTTAATGCAGACCTTAAATGCAGGAGCCCGCCGGTCCAGCCTTGCGGCCGGCCCGGCGGGCCCGTGTGGTGCGCAGAACGCTAGGCGTTGACGAGGTCCTTGCCGCGCGGATCCACGGCGTCGCCGTCGTCCTGCGCGGAGGCGGTGCCAACGGCCGTGCCGTCAGTGCCGTCGCCATCGGTGCCGCCATCGGCGTCGTCCGCGAACGGGGTGCCGGTGCGCGGCGCGTTGTACAGGTCCAGGTCCAGGATGCCCTGGCGCTTGGCCACGATGGCCGGAACCAGCGCCTGGCCGGCCACGTTCACAGCGGTGCGGCCCATGTCCAGGATGGGGTCGATGGCCAGCAGCAGGCCCACGCCGGCCAGCGGCAGGCCCAGGGTGGAGAGCGTCAGGGTGAGCATGACGACGGCGCCGGTGGTGCCGGCCGTGGCGGCCGAACCGAGCACGGAGACCAGGACGATCAGCAGGTACTGGCTGAAGTCAAGGTTGATGCCGAAGAACTGGGCCACGAAGATGGCGGCGACGGCCGGATAGATCGCGGCGCAGCCGTCCATCTTGGTGGTGGCGCCCAGCGGCACGGCGAAGGAGGCGTAGGCGCGGGGGACGCCCAGGTTGCGTTCGGTCACGCGCTGGGTCAGCGGCAGGGTGCCGATCGAGGAGCGGGAGACGAAGGCCAGCTGGACGGCGGGCCAGACACCGGAGAAGTACTGCTTCACGGACAGGCCGTGGACGCGGGCCAGGATGGGGTAGACCACGAAGAGCACCAGGGCCAGGCCCACGTAGATGGCGACGGTGAACTTGCCCAGCGAGCCGATGGTGTCCCAGCCGTAGGTGGCCACGGCCTTGCCGATCAGGCCCACCGTGCCGATCGGGGCGATGCGGATGATCCACCAGAGGACCTTCTGGATGACCGCCAGCGCGGAGGAGTTCAGGGCCAGGAACGGCTCGGCGGCCTTGCCCACCTTCAGGGCGGCGATGCCGACCACGATGGCGATGACCAGGATCTGGAGCACATTGAAGGACACGGAGGTGGTGACGGCGCCGCCGTCGGCCACGGTGGAGCTGGCGCCCAGGCCCAGGAAGTTCTTCGGGAACAGGCCGGTCAGGAAGGCCCACCAGTCACCGGACTTGCCGGTGTATTCCTTCGGGGTGGCCTGGCCGGTGCCGGCGCCGGGCTGGAAGATGACACCCAGGCCAATGCCGATCAGCACCGAGACCAGGGAGGTGATGGCGAACCAGAGCAGGGTGTTCCAGGCCAGCCGCGCGGCGTTGGTGACCTGGCGCAGGTTGGCGATGGAGGACACCACGGCGGTGAAGATCAGCGGGACCACTGCGGCCTGCAGCAGCGAGACATAGCTGGAGCCGATGGTGGTCAGTGTGGCGGTCAGGCCGTTGGGGTTCTTGGCGTCGCCGCCCAGGGACTTGGCCACGAGGCCCAGCACGAGGCCCAGGGCCAGGGCGGCAACAATCTGGACGCCGAAGGAGCTGGCCCACTTGGGCAGTCTGGCCTTCGCGGAAACGGAGGTGGAGGATGTCATACGTCCAAGCTAGGGCCGCGGCCCGGGCAGGGCAGAATCAGTGTGTCGCTTTGTGACAGCTGGGAATTTCCCGTGAAAGGTGCTGCACACTATCAGGCCATTAAACGGATAATCAAGGGATGGCGAAACAACGCTCCGCGCGGCTGCGGGCACCGTCGCCGGCGTCCGCCCAGGCAGCCGTGGTATCGCGGGCGCTGGCCCCGCGCATCACCGTGGAGATGCCGGTGCTCGGCATTGGCTCCGGCCCTGCCGACTACGAGGGGCTGGGCCGCTTCGTCCGTGCGCTGCGCCGGCCCGTTGGGCTGCACCTGACGTTGCTGCACATCGGCGTCCTGGCGGATTTCGCCCGGGACGTCGAGGTCTGGACCCGGGGCACCACCAGTGCCGCCCGGGCCAGCGAAGCGACCGTTGCCTGGCTTCGGGGGCTGCCCGTCCTGGAGCCCTTTTCCGGCAGTGCCGGGAGGTTGGTCGTGCTCGGCGGCGGGGGAGTGTACGGGCTGGAGGTGGCTGTGCCCGGGCCGGTGCGCGACTTCCAGGTGTCCCTGGTCGAGGGCCTGCACGGGCTGCTTGATGGACTGCTGGTGGACAATGTGGACGACTTCATCCTCGGCTCCCGTGCCCTGGGCTACAGGTACCCCCGCTGGACGCCGCATGTCGCCGTCGGACGTCCGGGCGCCTATCCGGCCACGGCCGTGGAGGTGGCGCCGCTGCGCATGGAGTTCGGTCCATCGCAGATCCGCAACGCACGGTTCCTGCCCGGATCCGGGGACGGGTAGGGGCCGCCCCCAAAAGGCGGCCCCTGCCCGGGTCTGGCTAGCCCAGCAGCGCCAGGCGCAGCGTGTCCAGGCCCACCGAGCCGAGGTTCAGCGCCTGGGTGTGGAAGGCCTTCAGGTCAAAGTCCGCGCCGTCGGCGGCCGCACGGGCATCGCGGATCTCCTCCCAGAGACGCTGGCCGATCTTGTACGACGGCGCCTGCCCCGGCCAGCCGAGGTAGCGGGTGAACTCGAAGTCCAGCTGCCCGGCGGAGGTGTCCACGTTCTCCTTCAGGAACCCGAAGCCGGCCTCGGGGGTCCAGGCGCCGGTGCCCCAGCGGGCCGGCATCTCAAGTTCCAGGTGCACGCCGATGTCGAAGACCACGCGGGCCGCGCGCATCCGCTGCCCGTCCAGCATGCCCATCTTGTCGCCGGGGTCGGAGAGGTAGCCCAGCTGGTCCATCAGGCGCTCGGCGTACAGGGCCCAGCCCTCGCCGTGGCCGGAGACCCAGCAGGCATTGCGGCGCCAGTTGTTCAACAGCCCGCTCTGGTAGACGGCGGTGGCCACCTGCAGGTGGTGGCCCGGCACGCCCTCGTGGTAGACGGTGGTGGTCTCGGACCAGGTGGCGAAGGAGTCCTCGCCCTCGGGCACGGACCACCACATCCGCCCCGGCCGGGAGAAGTCGTCCGAGGGGCCGGAGTAGTAGATGCCGCCGTCCTGGGTGGGGGCGATCATGCATTCGAGCGTGCGCATGATCTCCGGGATATCGAACTGCTCGCCGGCCAGTTCGGCCACGGCCTTGTCCGAGAGCCGCTGCATCCAGGCCTGCAGGGCATCGGTGCCCTTGAGCTGGCGCGCCGGATCGGCGTTCAGCGCGGCCTTGGCCTCGGCGATGCCGGCGCCGGGCTTGATCAGCTCCGCCACGGCCTCCTGCTCGGCGATGATGCGGTCCAGCTCGGCCACGCCCCAGGCGTAGGTCTCCTCCAGATCGACGGCGGAGCCGAGGAATTCGCGCGAGGCCAGGGCGTAGCGCTCGCGGCCGACGGCGTCCTTCTCCGGGGCCTGGTCCCGCAACTCATCCGCCAGGAAGGACACCAGCGAGCCGTAGGCGGCGCGGGCGGCCTCGGCCGCGGCGGCAAGGGTGGCCATGAGTTCGGCGGAGAGCTGGGCGCCGCCGGAATTGTCCGCCGACAGGCGGGCGTTCTTGGCGAAAGAGGTGAAGAAGCCGTCGGTGGCCCCGTGCCGTGCGCACTGCTCCATTACGATGTCCACCTGGCGGCGCGCGGCCACCAGGGACCGGGCGGCGCCGGCACGCAGCGAGGCGATGTAGCCCTCGATGGCCCCCGGTACATTGGCCATCCGGCCGGCGATGTGGGCCCACTGCTGCTCGGTGGCGGTGGGCATCAGGTCAAAGATGGCCCGGATGTCCTGCGAGGGGGAGGCAATGTTGTTCAGCTCGGCCAGCGGCCAGCCGGTGCCGTGCTGCTCCAGGTCCAGGCCCAGGCGCTCGCGCATGGCGTGCAGGGTGACCTTGTCGACGTCGTCGGCCGGCTCCAGCGCGGCCAGCTGCTCCAGCGTGGCGCGTGCGGCGGCGGCGAAGGCGTCGTGGCCGGCGGGGGAGTAGTCGCGGTACTCGGTTTCATGCCCGGGCATGCCAAGGGTGGTGGCGAAGCCGGGGTCCAATGCCATGAGCGTGTCCGTGTAGGCATCGGCAACGGCATCGATGGCGGTCTGTGTGCGGGTGGGTTTCACTGTTGCGTTAGTCACCCGCCCGAGCCTACCGCCCGCACCGCCGTTTATGAAGCACTGCTTTCACACCGGGCTAGATGCGGCCGCGGCGCCAGGCTCCGGGGCCGGGCTTGGGCCCCAGGTTCAGCTGCGCCCGGCGGACCCAGGCGCGGGTGGCCGGCGTGGCCGGGGCCTCCTCGGCAGCGACCTGCAGGGAGAGCACGACGGCGGTCAGCGCCGCCAGCTCCTCCGGCGTCGGGTTCCCCTTGGTGACGGTGAGCAGCGGAGCCCCGGCGGCCGAGCTTGTCGAGACCACCGGATTGTCCATGGCTGGGCCCCCGGACGCGAGGGACCCGGAGCGAGGGCCCACTGCCCCGAGGGGCCCTGAGTGAGCTTGCGAGCTCGGGGAGGGGCTGGGGACTTGCGAGGTCTGGGAGCGTTCGGGGATCACAGCGGGATGTTCCCGTGCTTCTTGGCGGGCAGGCTGGCGCGCTTGTCGCGCAGGGCGCGCAGGCCCTTGATCAGCTGGATCCGGGTGTCGGAGGGGGCGATGACGGCATCCACGTAGCCCAGCTCGGCGGCCTGGTACGGGTTGAGCAGCTCTTCCTCGTAGCCTCGGACGATCTCCGCGCGGCGGGCCTCGACGTCGCCGCCGTCGGCCGCCACGGCGGCCAGGTCGCGGCGGTAGAGGATGTTGACGGCGCCCTGGGCACCCATCACGCCGATCTGCGCCGTGGGCCACGCCAGGTTCAGGTCGGCGCCGAGCTTCTTGGAGCCCATCACGATGTACGCTCCGCCGTAGGCCTTGCGGGTGATGACCGTCAGCTTGGGCACGGTGGCCTCGGCGTAGGCGTAGAGCAGCTTGGCGCCGCGGCGGATGATGCCCTGGAACTCCTGGTCCTTGCCGGGCAGGAAGCCGGGCACATCCACCAAGGTGATGATGGGGATGTTGAAGGCGTCGCAGTGCCGGACAAAGCGGGCGGCCTTCTCCGAGGCGGAGATGTCCAGCGTGCCGGCAAACTGCATGGGCTGGTTGGCCACGATGCCCACGGTGTGGCCCTCGATGCGGCCGTAGCCGATCATCACGTTCGGGGCGTAGAGCGCCTGCATCTCCAGGAAGTGGCCGTCGTCGACAATCTTCTCGACGACCTTGCGCATGTCGTACGGGTGGTTGGCGGAGTCCGGGATCAGCGCATCCAGGGCCAGGTCGGCGTCGTCGAGCTCCAGCTCCTGCTCGTGCTCGGCCACCGGGGCCTCGGCCAGGTTGTTGGAGGGCAGGAAGTCCAGCAGCTCGCGGACAAACTCGATGGCGTCCGCCTCGTCGCTGGCCAGGTAGGTGGAGGTGCCGGTGGTGGTGTTGTGCTGGCGTGCGCCACCAAGGGTCTCCATGTCCACGTCCTCGCCGGTGACGGTCTTGATGACGTCGGGGCCGGTGATGAACATGTGCGAGGTCTTGTCCACCATGACCACGTAGTCGGTCAGGGCGGGGGAGTAGGCGGCGCCGCCGGCGCACGGGCCCATGATGAGGGAAATCTGCGGGACCACGCCGGAGGCATGGACGTTGTTGCGGAAGATGTCCGCGAACATGGCCAGCGAGGCCACGCCCTCCTGGATGCGGGCGCCGCCGCCGTCGTTGATGCCCACCACGGGGCAGCCGTTGCGCAGCGCAAATTCCTGGACCTTGACGATCTTCTCGCCGTTGACCTGGCTCAGCGAGCCACCGTAGACGCTGAAGTCCTGGCTGTAGATGGCCACCAGGCGCCCGTCCACTGTGCCGTAGCCCGAGACCACGCCGTCGCCCAGGGGCTTCTTCGCCTCCATGCCGAACGCGGTGGAGCGGTGCACGGCCAGCGCGTCGAACTCCACGAAGGACCCCTCGTCCAACAGCAGGTCGATGCGCTCGCGGGCGGTGTGCTTGCCGCGGGCGTGCTGCTTCTCTACGGCCTCGGGGCCGGAGGGCTGGGCGGCCTGAGTCAGACGGTCGCGGAAATCCGCGATCTTGCCCGCGGTTGTCGAAAGATCGTGGCTCATGGGTTCTCTTCGCTCGCTTGTCTGGTCATTGGTCACTATCCAGCATCGTTCTCTGTCCAGCGTGGTCATGCGCTGCGCCGCTGCTGGGGGCAGGAGCGGCGCAGTTAAGTAGGAAAGACACAAAGAATGCGCCTTCTTTCACAGTCTAGTGACGTTTTCGGCACGTGCCTGTGTAGGAAACCTACAATTTCATGCCGAAAGTATCTCGGCGGCGCTGCAGTTTGCCCCGTCCGGTCCCGCCCGCGCCCGGCACGGTCAGGTGCAGCCCAGCCAGTGCCGATAAGATCGTTCCATGACCAGCGCGCTGCCCCCCTTGGATGCGTCCAGCCTACGTGCAGCGCTTGCGGCCCCCGGCGGCGGCTATGCCCGCGTCGAGGTCGTGGCCGAGACGGGCTCCACCAATGCCGACCTGGTGGCCGCGGCCGCCGCAGACCCCGCCGCCTGGCCGGACCTCTCCGTGCTGCTGGCCGACAGCCAGACCACCGGCCGCGGCCGCCTGGACCGCAGCTGGAGCGCCCCTGCCGGCACCTCCATGGTCTCCTCCATCCTGCTGCGCCCCACGCACGGCGGCGCCGCCCTGCCGGCACGCGCCTACGGCTGGCTCTCCGTGCTGGCCGCCATTGCCCTGGTGGATGCCCTGCGCAAGCTCACCGGCACTGAACCGGCACTCAAATGGCCCAACGACGTCGTGCTCAACGGCCGCAAGCTCAGCGGGCTGCTGGCCCAGATGGTCCCGGCCGCCGGAGCATCCCTGGGTGATGTGTTGGGCATGGTCCCGGCCGTCGTGGTCGGCATTGGCACCAACGTGGCCCAGGCCCGCGCGGACCTCCCGGTGGAGACCGCCACCTCGCTGGCTCTTGAGGGCGCCGCCACGCTGGACCGCGGCGTGCTGCTGCCCGCCTTCCTGAACGGCTTTGCCGGACTGTACCGGCAGTTCTGCGCTGTGGCGGGGGACGCCTCCGCGCCGCTCGAGGGCGGATCCTCGGTGCGTGCCCTGGCCACCGCACGGATGGCCACCCTCGGCGCCACCGTGCGTGCGGAGCTCCCCGGCGGTGGTGTGCTGCGCGGCACCGCCGTCGGCCTGGATGCCGACGGCGCCCTGCTGCTCACCGATGCCGCCGGCACCACCCACACCGTGTCCGCCGGCGACGTGGTGCACCTGCGCCGCGACGGCGGTGGCGGGTATGCGTAGCTGGCTGGCCCCCGGAGAGCAGGTCATCGCCACCACCCGGCCGCACGCGGGCGTGCTGCTCTTCCCGGCCGCCGTCGCGGTGCTGCTGCCCTCCCTGGTCGGGCTGGTGATGGCCTGGCTGGAGAGCGGGCACTACCAGCGCTGGGCACCCAATGCCCCGGCGCTGCGCGAGCCAGCCGTCGTCGTCGTGCTGGCGCTGGCCGCGATGGTGCTGCTGTTCTATCCGCTGCGCCGCTACCTGGCCTGGCTGGGCACCCGGTACACGCTCACCAGCCGGCGGATCGTGGTCCGTGGCGGCTGGCTGCGGCGGACCCGGTTCGACTACCCGCTGGCCACCGTGCGCAACCTCGGCTCCCGGCAATCGCTGCTGGCACGGCTGTGGCGCTCCGGGACTATAGCCTTGGACATGGGCTTTGACGGCGCGGCGAGCATCAAGAATGTGCCGGAGGTGGCCGCCTTCAGCAATTACACGCTCGAGGCCATCGGCGAACTGCCGCACTCGGCCCTGGCACCGACGGAACCGCAGCGGGTCTACGCTGATGAAATTGACGACACAGGATGGGAGGGAATGGCGCATGGAGGACACTGACCAGCAGGCGGACCTTCCCCTGGTCCCGGCCACCCGGGCGGACATCAAGGCCCTGGAAACCGAGCTCCTGGGCGGGGAGCGCAAGCTGCGCCGGCGCGAGGTTGCCGCGGGCGCGGGTGTCTCGCTGCTCTCGGCGCGCAAGATTTGGCGCGCCATGGGCTTCCCCAACCTGGGCGACGACGACGTGGCGTTCACCGAGCGCGACCAGGAGGCCCTCACCACGGTGGTGGACCTGGTGCGCACCAACGTGGTCACCGAGGAGGCGGCCATTTCCATCACCCGCTCCATCGGCCAGATGACCGACCGCATGGTGGTTTGGCAGATCGAGGCCTTGGTGGAGGACCTGGTGGCCGAGCACGGCGTCAGCGACGCCGCCGCCCGCCGCGCCGTGGTCTCCGAGCTTCCGCAGCTGATCGACTCGCTGGAAAAGGTGCTCATCTACTCCTACCGCCGCCAGCTCAACGCCGGCGTCCAGCGCCTGGCCGTACGCGCGCAGGCTGGCCTGGAGGCCAGCGCCGAGGGGCGCGACGGCGCCGAGGACGACGCTCCGCTGCCGCTGGCCCGGGCCGTGGGCTTTGCCGACCTCGTCAGCTACACCTCGCTGTCCCGCCGAATGAACGAGAAGACGCTGGCCAGACTGGTCACGCGCTTTGAAACCATTTGCTCCGAGATCATTTCCGTCGGCGGCGGGCGGCTGGTGAAGACCGTGGGCGATGAGGTCCTGTTCAACTGCGAGACGCCGGTGGCAGGGGCGGAGATTTCCCTGGCGCTGGCCGAGGCCATGGCGGCGGACGAGTTCCTGCCGCAGGCCCGCGTGTCCATGGTGTGGGGGCGGGTGCTCTCCCGGCTGGGCGACATCTACGGCCCCACGGTGAACCTGGCCGCCCGGCTGACCTCCCTGGCGCAGCCCGGAACCGTACTGATCGACGCGGCCACGGCCGCCTCCCTGGCCGAGGACGAGCGCTTTGTGCTCATCCCGCAGGAGGTGCAGGAGGTGCGCGGATTCGGCGCCATCCACCCCGTCTTGCTGGCCCGGGGCACGGGCCGCGGCCTGGTGGTGGACTAGGCCCGGGTCCGCCGCTGCGGTCCTACCACATTGGCGGTAGTGCGTCCAAAGGCCACCGGTTGGCCGCCACGGACGGCTTTTGCGCACTATACGATGTGGGAATGACTGAGAGCCTGCAGCTGGCCGGAGACGCCGGCTGTCCTGTATCCGAGACACGCGGCCTGCCACACCCAGATGCGGTCCGGCCCCACGCCCGCGAGGGACGGCGATGATCTCCTCCGGTGCACCGGAGGGCATGGAACCGCCGGCCGCCGGCGCAGCTGCCGCGGACATCCGCCTGGCCTGGGGCAGCGCCACCGACCGCGGCCTGCGCCGGGAACTGAACGAAGACGCCTTCATCGCTGCGGACCCGCTCTTTGCGGTGGCGGACGGGATGGGCGGCCACGAGGCCGGGGAGGTCGCCAGCCGCGAGTGCATCCAGGTCCTTGGCACGGCTGCGGAGCTGGCTCCCGGAACCCGGCATGCCACGGCGGCGGACCTGCTCCGTGCCGTGCGCGAGGCCGATGCGCGGATCAGGGCAAAGGCCAATTCCCGCGCCGGGACCACCGTCTCGGGCGTGGTGTTGACCGAAGCCGCGGGAGTGGCCCAGTGGCTGGTCTTCAACGTCGGCGACTCCCGCACCTACCGGCTGGGCGCCGGCGGCCTGGCCCAGGTCAGCATTGACCACTCGGAGGTCCAGGAACTGGTGGATGCAGGATATATCACTCCGGACGAGGCGCTGGTGCACCCGCGCCGGCACGTGATCACCCGCGCGCTGGGCACCGGCGGGGACTCCGACCCGGATTTCTGGACCATGCCGGTCCATGCCGGGGACCGGATCCTGGTCTGCTCCGACGGGCTGACCGGCGAGGTGGGTGACGGGCAGATCGGCCGCATCCTGGCGAGCGTCCACGACCCCCAGGACGCCGCGGAGGCACTGGTGGCGGCGGCCGTCGCGGCCGGCGGCCGGGACAACATCACAGTGATAGTGGTGGATGCGGCCACCACGCCGGCGGCCGGTGACGGACCGGACCACCCACCGACCGCGGAGGCAACGAATGGCGGGAGCGCCCATGCTTAGCACCAGTTACCGGCAGGGTGCCTGGCTGGGCATTGTCCGCAACGGCACTGTTCTGCTGCTTCCGGCCGGCACGGGCCCGGACATTGTGGAGCGGTTGTGGGACGCCACGGGGTCCGGAGCCGGCATCGATGCCATCCTCGAGGCCGTCACGGCCGCCTTTGGCGGCAACCCGACGCGCATGCCGTCCTTTGGCCTGGTGGTCCTGGCCGGGCGGCTGCACGCCATCGTGCGCGGACCGCTGTCGCTGCGGCTGGAGCACGACGGCGCCAGCACCGAGATGACCGGCCTGGACGTGGCCACGTGGAGCGAGCGCTCGCTGCCCGTGCCCGACGTGCTGGACCTGGTCCTGGCCCCGGACGCCGATGCCCGGCCGGACGACGACGTCTGGCCGGACGGCGGCGGCGCCGCTGCCGACGGGCTGGACTGGCTGCCGCTGGAAGGCGGAATCGTGCGGGTGGGCGCGGTGCGTGCCCGGCACCTGGCCAACCGGGCGGACCCGGCGGCAGTGCCTGCCGGTCCGGCGCCTGCCGGGCCGGTGGAGGACACCTCCGCCGATGCGGCCCCCGGGGCGGCGGACGATCCAACCCCGGAGCCAACCCCGGATGCGGCCGATGCGACCCCCGCTGCGGCGGCCGCTCCAACACCTGATCCAACATCCGATGCGACCTCCGGCGCCGGCCCGGAGCCGGAGGCCCGAGGCGGCCAGGACGGAAGTGACCCGGACGGAGGCAGCCAGAACGCCGGCCCCGCCGTCGTTGCTCCGGACCACAGTGGCACCCGCCCCACCGGGCGCACCGCCATCCTCCCGCCGCGCCCGGCCATTGCGCCGTCGTTGCCCAAGGTGCCCGCCGTCCGCGGCATGGCCCCCGTCCGTGTGCACATTTCCACGGGGCAGGTCATCGAACTGGACCACCCGCTGGTCATTGGCCGCCAGCCCTCCGTGGCGCAGGTGGTCGGGGAGGTCATGCCGCGGCTGGTCCAGGTCTACAGCGCCGGCGGCAGTGTCTCGCGCTCGCATGCGGAAATCCGCCAGGACGGCGCGGATGTACTGCTGGTGGACCTGCGGGCCACCAACGGCACCTGGCTGGCCCGGCCCGGCGAGGAGCCGCGGCGGCTGGCGCAGGGGGAGCGGGCCATCGTGCTCGACGGCGACATCGCCGACCTGGGCGATGGCATCTCGCTGCGTTTCGACGGCGTTCCGGGCCCCTGACGGCACGGCGCCGGGACCCTGTACCAGTGTCCTGCTCACCGGGGTTTCTGCCGCGCCTACCCGAGGGCTGCCCAGGTCAGCGGGCCGACGATCCCGTCTGCGGTCAGCGCGTTGGCGCGCTGGAAGGAGCGCACGGCGGATTCGGTGCCTGGGCCAAAGATGCCGTCGATGCTCAGCCGGTAGCCCAAATCCGACAGGCGCTGCTGGAGATAGGTGACATGCTCGCCGGTGGACCCGCGGCGGATGGTCGGGCGCGTCGCGGGCGTTGTCGGCGTTGCGGGCGTGGCCGGGTTGCCGTTGTCGGGGACGACCGGACCGTTCCCGCCAGAGGGGGCGGGCGTGATGCAGAACGGCCGCTGGCCCGTGAAGCCCGGGTCCACGGCGCCAGCCGTGTACAGATTCGGGACCTGGTCCGGGGGCATCTTGTCCAGAATCGACCGGTGGAAGGCGGTGTAGTCGCCCTGGAAGGAGCCGTTGCCCCATGCCTGCAACAGCGCGCCGGTGAACTGGCCGTTGACCGGGCCGTCATAGGAGAGCTGTGAGTCCTGGCAGCCGGCCAGCAGGAGAACGCAGGCCTGGACATCGGAATCCGACTTCGCTCCGCTGAGGGCCTGGACAAACTGGTAGGTGCCGCGGCGCTTGACATTGTCGGCAGTCTGGACCCACAGGGGCAGCGCCCTGGGCAGGCCCTCCGAGACCTTGACCGGATTCGCCATGTCTTTGGGCATGGACCTCGCCTGGTCCAGCAATCCCTGCCGGCACCCCTTGTTGATGAGCATCCGCACCACAGTGCCGCTGTGGCAGCTGTCCGAGCAGACCAAAATCCGCACGCCGGCGGCGAACTGGGACCACATCTGGTAGAGCTCGTCGTCGACAATCTGGCGGTCGTAGGCAACCCATGTTTCGTCCTGGTTGTCCGGCTCGTCGCCATTGTTGTCGTCGACCTGGCCGCCGTGGCCGGAGTAGGTGATCAGGCAGATGTCCCCGGCCACGGCCTGTTGGGCGAGGAGGCTGATTTCGCCGATGATGGCCTGCGAGGTGGCCTGTTCGGTGATCAACGAGGTGGTGGAGAAACCTTGGTCCGAGGCGAGCGCCGCCATGGAGTTGGCATCGTTGACGCAACCGCTCAGGGCTCCGTCCCACCCGTTGTAGGCGTCCGGATCTACTCCGTTAAGCCCTATGTGCAGCGAGTATCCAGCCACTATCCCTGTCCTTTCTCTTGATGCAGCAAACGCTGCGGGGTGGGCCGGCGGCTCAGACGGGCCGCCGGATTGGAATAAGAACGCCCTGGGACCGCACCGGCCAGCTGACCGGGGCGGCGGCGGTGCGCGTTCCGTCGGTGCCGATCGCAACCACCGTGTACTGCAGCTGCGGATCGCCGGCGAAGTCGGTCAGCGGAAGCACATAGCGCCGCTCGGCTTCCCGGACGCCGGAACTGAGGAGCAGCGGCGCGGGGTCGGGGCGGCCGAGCATGGACGTCTGGATTTCCCACCCGGCCAGCCCGGCAGACGCCGGATCATCCACGGCGACGAACGTGATGCCCAGGTCCAGGTCTTCGATGTAGGCCCGGATTTCGTCAAGTTTTTCGGCAGACTGGTCCGCTTCATACATGACGTCGAATCCCCCGGCCGCGGGGCCGTCCACGGTCACGGATGCCTGCGGTTCGAGCATGGATGACAATGTGGAGGTCTGCACGCCGGCAACGGCCAGGCCCGTGACGGCCAGGCGCTGGCCCGTGCGGTTGGACAGCTCGAACTTTCCGTCCGGCCGTCCGGTGGCCTCGATGGGTCCGGCCTGGAAGGGGCCGGCCACCGAGGCCAGGCCGATCTCCAAGGCACTGCCAATGCGCACGCTCCCGGGGAGCACCGCGGACACCGAACCCCGCAGCCCATCGCGCTCCAACAGGGACTTCAGGACCAGGAAGCCGGCAATATCGGTGGAAATGACGACGTCGAATCCCGTCGCCGTCGGCACGGCGTTGATGGTTGAGTCCGACGGCGAGGCCCACCGCAATTCCGGTTCGGCACCGGTATCGGGAAGATACTCCAGGACCGGGGCTGCGGCAACGGATTTCAGCTCGGCGCCAATGGCCGAGCGGACAAACGGCGGCAGATCCGGTTCCAGGCAGGCCGCCAGCACACAGCGGATGTTGGTGGGGTTGTCCACATCGATGGTGCTGTGCAGCAGCAGCCGGGGCCGGTAGGCGCGGTCCGGATGGTCCGGGCCGTAGCGCCCCACGCAGTACCGCAGGGGCACCACCAGGAACCGGCCCGGACTGCGCAGCGAACGGTAGACTTTCGCCCGGCCGGCGGCGGCATTGACGGTGATCTCCTGGTAGGTGCGGTATTCCGTCTGGCCCAACTGCAGGGCCGGCCGGCAGCCGATGGCCGCCAGCCCGGTGCCGGTTGCCTCACGGTAGAGGATGCCGTACTCCGCGCAGGGCACGGAGATCGGCGTGCTGCGCACCGAGGCGAACTGGCTCCACGAGTAGGAGTTGCGCCACCACTGGGCAATGATCTCGGCGTTAAGTTGCCAGGGCGGGTGCACCGAGGCATTGGCCAGGAGGGTTCCGTGCAGCTGCAGGGGAGCGGCACGGGTCGCGGCCGAGGTGCCGCTCAGCGATAGGGTCTTGTCCAGGCCGAAAATGATGGGCCCGGTGCCCAAGGACAGGCGCCAACCTTCAAAGCCGGCTATCACGCTCACAAATGCCGGCTGGGCCTGGAAGTCCGGAACCGACAGGGCGCCGTAGGCCAGCCGCGCCCAGTTGTCCAGGAGTCGGAAGCGCGCCGTCAGGAGGCCACCATCGCCGGGCTGCACCTCGAAGGAATCCGCCGTCACCTGCTCGCTTTGGGTGGCTCCGTGCTCGTCGCGGAAGGGGATGCCCAGCGAGAGGGTGAACCCGGTGAGAGAGACTGCGCGCAGTTCCGGCTTCCCGGCGGCCTCCCATTCGGCCACTGTCGCCGCGGAGCGCTGGGGACGCAGGGCTACGGTGATGGTGGCGGTGATCCCGGTGGAACCGTCCAGGGCGTGGCCCCCGGCCGGTTCCACATCGAACGTGAACGGACTCTGCTCCGCCGGAGCGGCCGGGTCAGGGAGCACCAGTACGTATTCGGGGGCGTACCAGAAGACATCGTTCCAGCGGTCTTTCCAGATCCCGGCCGCGCCGTTGTTGGCGACAGGCCCCGGGCGCTGCAACCCCGTGGTGTCCACCAGCTCCAGATCCGCAAGATGGTGGGTGAGGGGCTGGGCGGCAACAACCGCATGGTTCAGCAGCGCGGTTGCCATGGCCGGGCGGGTGGAACCGAGGGCCGCACCCACCGAAAGAATCCGGTTGCCGGTCGCGATGAACCCGAGGGTGGCGGCGCCGGGTCCCCGTGCGGCCCGGGTGGTGCGGGCAGGCAGGACGGCGTCCAATCTGCCACCACCGCTGCTGACCAGATGGAGAAAGCGGGCCCGGTCGTGGGCGATGGCGGGGTTGACGAGCTCGGCCAGATTCACCGTGGCCGCCAGCACCCCGTCCACGGGTGCCACGGTGTCCAGCCGCGTCTGGACGTCCATATTCCCCGGTGATTGGCTGGCCAGCCGGTACAGCGGTCCGGAGTCGGGGGAGGGGCCGGCGGCGGACCCGGGAACGGGTCCGCCAGCGGGTGCCACCGGTTCGAGGACAAAACGCGCCAGCTTCAGGACCGCGTCCAGCACGGGTCCGCCGGCACTGTGCCCGCCGGCAACCACGGCCCCGGCGGAAAGGAGCCCCGGCAGGTAGTTCGCCAGGTCCACGCGGGTGAAGAGCCTGGACTCATCGGCCGCCTTGTCCAGATGGCTCCAGAGCAGGCCGAGCCGGACCTGGACGGTGGCCGTTTCGGAAACGGTGTGGGCCGTTTCCACCGCAGCCGCCAGCTCGAACCGGTCGGAGCTGCCCACCAGGGCCTCCAGCAGCGCGGCCGCGGCCCCTCCGTCCAGCGTCGCCGACAGGGCGCCGTGCCCGAACGGACCGGTGACACGCTGGCTGGCCAGCGTGGCCGGTCCGGCACCGGCGGCTCCAATCCCGGCACCGGCGGCTCCAATCCCGGCACCTGCGGCCCCGGGGCCGGCACCGTCCGCCGGGCCCGGAGCCAGCTCCGGCTCAGGGCCCGGAGTCGGGGCGGCTCCGTGGTCCAACAGGCTGAAGGTCACCGCCGCGGCGGCGGGGACACCGCCGCCGTCCGCTTCCACCGCCAGATCAAGCGCCAGCACCGCCCGGTCCACCAGCGGGCCGAGCCGCTCGTCCGGGGCGGGGGCGTGCACCAGCACAAAGGTTGCCGACACCAGCGGTTCCCCGCCGGCATCGCGCCGCAGCGCGAGCTTGATGCCCATGCCGGACCTCCCGGATTCGGAGTTCGTGAGGGATTCTAGAGTTTGTAGTCTAGGTACGTCCGCGGAGCGTTGGCGTCGGGGCGCTCGGGGGCGTCGAGGCCCTCCGGGGCCGGCGGGCCGGATTTGGCCCCGCCGGCCGGTTTGGCTCCATCGCCGCCGCCGCCGGCGGCCGCGGCGGCCTCCCGGGTCACCAGCTCGCGCAGCAGCCGGATCCGATCGTCGGGCACCGCGCGGGTGACCACGCCAGGGGAATCCGGGCGGGGGACGTCGATCAGCAACGGACCGTTGCCACTGGACCGCGTCCACGGGCCGGACCAGGCGCGGCCGGGTTCGAAGAGGGTTCCCTTGACGGTGACCGAGACCCGGTACCGGTAGAACGGACGGAAGCCCGGGTCCCCGGTGAAGATGGTCCAGGTCCGGTCCTCGCCGTAGTCAGCCCGGGACCAGCGGAAACGCACCGAATCAATGCCAACGGAGTCCCCGCTGTCCGGATCCACGGCCTCGAACTCCGCCTCCACCAGCTGGGTGTCGTCGGTGAGGACCACGCCGAGCTCGATCGGCCCCACGGCGAGGCGGCCCGCACTGTCGGCCCGCACCTCCAAGGTGGTGTCATTGATCAGGGTGCCGTTGGGCTCCGGGTCAATGGTGATGACGTTCTTCTGGATCTGCACACGCTTGTACTGGTCCGCGAGTTCGCTGGGCGGCTCGTTCAGGAAGACCTGGCGCTTGACGAAGGTCAGGTCCGGCTTCCACCCCGCCGGGGCGTTCTGGACATCGGAGGCGATCTTCTGCGCGGTCTGGTACTTCCAGCTGCTGTCCGCGCCGCCGGGACCGCTGAAGCTGGTGCCCTCCCAGTTGATTTCGCCCTTGGTGTTCGGGTAGCCCACCTGGATGGCGAGCTGCGCCACTGTGCCGTCGCCCCAGGACGCCACCGGGTGGCAGACCCGGGCGAGCCGGCGGGGCCAATCGTCCAGGTAGACGGTCAGGAAGTACTTGCGCTCGGCGTCCGGATCGGCCTTCATCTCGTCGTACATGCCGGCCAGGGAACTGGAAATGGTGTGGTCCTGCAGGTAGGCGAACTGCTGGGTTTCGGTGTAGTTGAGCGTGAGGTTGGTGGTGTCCCGGCGGTACTTCAGGGCCAGACCGGCACCCCAGGGGCTGAAGATGCTCCCGCCGGACGAGGAGGCCTGGGCGGCCTCGACCTGGGGCTGGGGTGGGTCGAAGATCATCTTCTTGGCCTGTTCCATGAACTTCTCGTAGACGAGGTTGCTCTTCTCATCCAGCCGCTTGGCGATGGCGTCGGCGCCGGGCAAAGTGGTGTCCACCTTGAGATCGACGACGACGGTGCCATTGGTCCGCATGTTGTTGAACTCGGTCTTGAGGTCCGCGGACGCCCAGAGGTAGCGGCCGGAGGCGGCGGCGGAGAAGTGGCTAAAGACCTTGTCCCAATTTCCCGTGATGGACAGCGTGCACACGGGGGACCAGACCTTGAGCTTGTAGTTCTGGACCACGATCAGCGGGGATGCGGTGCCGTGGAAGGCCTCCCAGAGGATGGCCGCCGGGTACTTTCCCACAAGTCCGGAGTAGGCATGGGTGCCGGTGGGGTCGATGGATCCGGCGCCTTCGCCGTACATCTGCCAGTAGAACGGATCCAGGTTGTTGCCTGAGCCATTGGTGAGCACCGGCGGAGCGCCGTCGGGTTGGGTCACCGGACCCGCAGGCGGTGCCTCGCCGTCGCGCGCTTCACCGGGCATGGGCCGGGCGCCGGCCCGGCTGCCCGGCATGCCGAAGTACTGGTACTCGCTGACCGTCTTGCCGTCGCGGGTCGCGGTCCCCAACACCGGGAAGCCTCGGGTGGTCGGGGCGATGTTGGAGACGGAGGTGGTGCTGGAGGTGATGATGGCCGGGCGGAACATGGGCGGTTTGCGGCTGTTCTTGATTCCCCAGAAGACGTCCTCGCTGTCCTTGAACCGGGCCGTGATTTCGCTTTCGGACTGGGTCCGCACGCTGTCCGGCAGCGCGCCGGTGACCGAAAACGTCACTACGCCGCCGGCAACGTCACCGCCGCCGCCGATGACCCCTGCACCGCCGGTGCCCGCGAACCGGATCAGGTTGAACAGGTAGTCGCCGGCATCGGGTCCATTCTTGCGGGCCATCCTCACGATGTTGGGGATGTAGTAGAAGACGGGTGCCTCACCCTGGGCAATCAGTTCCCTGTTGTTGACATCGGGGAGGTACAGCACCGAGTACCCGCCCTTGACCACTGGCTGGGTGCCGCCCGCGTAGCTCGGCCCCATTGCTTGCACAGCCATTGTCCGTTCCTTTCGCGTTCGTTCCGGTCCGGCGCCAGCCTGCCCGGCGTTGGGGGTCCGGCACCGGCGGGGATTGGCCAACCCTAGTCCGCACCGCGTGATCCCGGTGTGACGGGCCAGTGACAGGGCCGTGATGGGCGCATGACTGCGGCGTTACTGGCCCCGATCCGGCGTCCGGCCGCGGGGTGCGTGGTTGGGTGTCGGCCGCGTACGGCATGATGGATGCGTGAGCAGCGTATCGATTCAAGAGCAGAGTAACCCGGTGCCCAGCGAGGAGCTGCGCGCACGCCACCAGGAGCTGGCGGAGCGTGTGCGCCGGTACCGCGCGGCCTACTACAACGACGACGCCCCCGAGGTCTCGGACGCCGAGTTCGACGAGCTCTACCGCGAGCTGGAAAAGCTGGAGGCCTTGCACCCGGAACTGGTCACCAATGATTCCCCCACCCAGGAGGTGGGCGGGGACGTCTCGGCCGCCTTTGCCGCCGTCGACCATCTGGCGCGGATGTACTCGCTGGAGGATGTCTTCAGCCTCGACGAGCTGGATGTCTGGGTGCAGCGTGCCCAGGCCTCCGTGGAGAAGCAGGGTGGCGAGCCGCCCAAGTGGCTGACCGAGCTGAAGATCGACGGCCTGGCCGTGAACCTGCTCTACCGCGACGGCGTGCTGGTCCGGGCCGCGACCCGCGGCGACGGCACCACGGGCGAGGACATCACCCACAACGTGGCCACCATCAAGGACATCCCGCAGCAGCTGCGCGGGAGCAATTTCCCCGCCGAGGTGGAGATCCGCGGCGAGGTCTTCATTGCCTCCAAGGATTTCGAGGAGCTCAACGCCACGATGGTGGCAGCCGGCAAGGCCCCCTTTGCCAACCCGCGCAACTCCGCGGCCGGCAGCCTGCGCCAGAAGGATCCGGCCGAGACGGCCAAGCGGCCGCTGAGCATGTACGTCCACGGCATCGGCGCGCGCGAGGGGCTTCAGACCACCAGCCAGTCCGAGACCTATGCCCAGCTCAAGGAATGGGGCATGCCCACCAGCCCCTACTTCAAGGTGCTTGAGCGCTATGAGGACGTGCTGGAGTTCATCGCGCACTTTGGCGAGCACCGCCACGACCTCATCCACGAGATCGACGGCATCGTGGTCAAGGTGGACGACTTTGCCACCCAGCGCGCGCTCGGCAACACCTCCCGCGTGCCGCGCTGGGCCGTGGCCTACAAATACCCGCCGGAGGAGGTCCACACGAAGCTGCTGGACATCCAGGTCCAGGTGGGGCGCACCGGACGGGTGACCCCGTTCGGGGTGCTGGAACCGGTCAAGGTGGCGGGGTCCACCGTGGCCCGGGCGACGCTGCACAACCAGGACGTGGTCAAGGCCAAGGGCGTGCTGATCGGCGACATGGTGGTGCTGCGCAAGGCCGGGGACGTGATCCCGGAGATCGTGGGTCCGGTCATGGCGCTGCGCGAGGGCCGCGAGGGTGAGCTGCGCGAATTCGTGATGCCCACCGAGTGTCCCTCCTGCGGCACGGAGCTGGCACCGGCCAAGGAGGGCGACGTCGACATCCGCTGCCCCAACGCCAAATCCTGCCCCATTCAGGTGACCGAGCGCGTGGCCCACCTGGCCGGGCGCGGCGCCTTCGACATCGAGGCCCTCGGCGATGAGGCCGCCGTGGCACTCACCAACGGTCCCGGACCGGATCCGGCGGACAACGGCGGCACCATCGCCCCGGCGGGCCCGGGTCCGCTGTCCAACGAGGCGGACATCTTCTCGGTCAAGGACATCGACCTGTCCGAGGTGGTGGTGTGGCGGGAGATCCGCACCAAGGGCGAGGGCACCGGCCGCTTCCAGCAGGTGCCGTACTTCTACACCAAGGCCACCCCCAAGAAGCCCTCGGTCCCCACCAAGACCACCGAAAAGCTCTACGAGGAGCTGGCGAAGGCGAAAGCCCAGCCGCTCTGGCGCGTGCTGGTGGCCCTGTCCATCCGCCATGTGGGCCCGACCGCCTCC
Source organism: Pseudarthrobacter sp. P1 (assembly GCF_050156935.1). Taxonomy (NCBI): domain Bacteria; kingdom Bacillati; phylum Actinomycetota; class Actinomycetes; order Micrococcales; family Micrococcaceae; genus Pseudarthrobacter; species Pseudarthrobacter sp. P1. The sequence goes on from NZ_CP189584.1 coordinate 4,131,254, forward strand.
CGTGCCCTGGCGACGGCGTTTGGCTCGATGGACGCCATCCGTGCCGCCAGCCAGGAACGGTTGGCGGAGGTCGACGGCGTCGGGCCCACCATCGCCGCGGCGCTGGTGGAATGGTTCGAGGTGGACTGGCACGCGGAGATTGTGCGCAAGTGGGCCGAGTCCGGCGTGCGGATGGCCGACGAGGTGGACGCCAGCACCCCGCGGACCCTTGAGGGGCTGACCATCGTGGTCACAGGCACGCTGCCCAACTTCAGCCGGGACGAGGCCAAGGAGGCCATCATCAGCCGCGGCGGCAAGGCGGCGGGCTCGGTCTCCAAGAACACCTCCTATGTGGTGGCCGGGGAAAACGCCGGCACCAAGCGGGACAAGGCCGAGTCGCTGGGGCTGAAGATCCTGGACGAGGACGGATTCCGCGAGCTGATGGCCAACGGCCCCGCCGCCTCCGAACCCGCAGATGAACTTGAACCTGAACCTGAACCTGAACCCATGGAGGACAACGCATGAGCACACCGGACATCGACGAGCTGCTTGAAATCGCCCTGCGCGCCGCGGATGCCGGTGCCGCTGTCCTGGCCGGACGGGACCCGGCCGTCTTTGCCGCCACCGAAAAGTACTCGGATGCGGACCTGCTGACGGCCTTCGACACCAAGGCTGAGCATGCGGTGCGCAGCGTCATTGGCACCGCCCGCCCGCACGACACCATCACCGGGGAAGAGCTGGCGCCCGCCGTCTCCGAGCAGGATTCCGGCTACCGGTGGAGCGTGGATCCGCTGGACGGCACCATGAACTTCATCCGCAACATCGCCTACTACTGCACCTCCGTGGCCGTTGCCGGGCCCGACGGCGAGTGGCTGGCCGGCGTCGTCGCCGCCCCGGCCCTGCACCGCGTCTACTATGCCTCCCGCGGCGGGGGCGCCTGGCTGCGCGAGACGGCACCGAACGGTGTGGCGTCCACCCGCCGGCTCGATGGCCCCACCCAGCAGCGCAACGGCAAGCTGCTGGCCACCTCGCTGACCTACAGCCCCGAGATCCGGGCCCGCCTGATCGGCGAACTCAACGCCCGGCTGGACCAGTTTGGCGACTTCCGCCGGCTTGGCTCGGCCGCCCTGGAGCTGTGCGCCGTGGCCGACGGCGGGCTGGACGCCTACCTGGAGTATGGCCTCTTCGAGCACGATTTCGCCGCCGGGGCGCTGATCGCCGAGGAGGCCGGTGCCTGGGTTCGCCGGCCTTCGCTGAGCTCGGCCCTGAACGGGCTTCCGCCGCACACCGAGACGTTGGGCTCGTGGACGGCCGCCTCCATCCCTTCGATGGCCGGGACCTTCACGCCATGACCATGCCCTGGCAGCCCGTGGTGGCCGCCCTGGCCAACGCCCGGCTCCGGGAAGTCTACGCCGGCGCCGTGCTGGGCGCAGACGTGGGTGCGACGGAGACGGAGCTGTCCCGGCTGGCCGAGGCCGGTCTGCTCGACCCGCAGGACAATGCGGTGGCCGAAGGGATATTCGCCGCTCTGCTCGAGTCGGGCGCCACGCCCCGGCCCGAGGGTGTGGAGAAATATTTCGCCGCAGGCATGCTGACCCGCCTGCCCGCCGGCCCCGCCGCGCGGGAGGAAGTGCTGGCCCATCTGGCCGAACGGCTGCTCCCCGGCGAAGACGTCCTGTCCGAGGTGGACATCAACCGCCTGCTCGCCACCGTCACCGACGATGTCCCCATGCTGCGCCGGGCATTGGTGGACCATGGCTACCTGTGGCGCAACGCCGACGGCAGCCAGTACATGGTGCGCCGCTGAGCCCTGGGCGTTGTTGGTGCCCAAGCAGTTTTCCATTGACAAGCCTGGCGGGCAAGGTCATGCTGGCTGCGGGGGGACGGGTCGCTTTTGGGGCCCGCCATGGCACTTCCGCACCTGGTAATTATTGAATATCGCTGACTTTGAATGCATACTCTGGGGGCAGAGATGGATGCACACCCTCCACCGGCGTGGGATCTGAAACTGCTGGGCTGTTGGCAACTCACCCGTGATGGACAAAGCGTTGACATTGGGTTGAGGCAACAGCGGCTCATCACGGCTCTGACCATACTGGGGGCACGGCCGCGGCACGTGATGGCGGGAATTCTGTGGCCCTTCAGCCCCGAAGCGCAGGCGGCGTCCAGCCTCCGGGCCGCCGTGTTCAACGTCTGCCACCAACTGCCGGCATTCCTGTGCAGCACGCATGACTCGATCTTCCTGGCCCCGCACGTCACGGTGGACTACCACCGGATCGGGGCGCTGATAACGGCCATCGAAGAATCCGGCGGCGAGGCGCCCCCCGACTCGACGGAGGTGCTGTACCGGGCCAATCTGCTGCCCGGCTGGTACGACGATTGGATCGTCTTTGAACAGGAGCGCCTCCAGCAGCGCAAGCTGGCGGCCATGGAGGCCATGGCGGGCCGTTCCCTGGCCCAGGGCGACGCCTGCCGGGCGCTGGATACGGCCAGCCTCGCGGCCGCCATTGAACCGCTGCGCGAAAGCGCCCAGGCCATCATCATCCGGAGCCATCTGAAGCTGGGCAACAGGGCGATGGCGCTGCGCAGCTTCACCGAGTACCGTGAGCTCCTGCGCCGCGAGCTGGACATCCAGCCCTCGGTGGACCTGGCCGGGCTGTTGGCCTTCGAGCCGGACGGCCTGCTGCGGCCCGGGGAGGCCCACGTCTAGGCGCCGGCATCCAACCGGCCGCCCGCAATGGATGCGCGCCGGGGCCGCGCGGCGTACTCTCGGCCCATGAAGCTCATCAGCCTGGCCGGCGCCTTCACTGTCCCCGACGGCGTGCAGAGCACCGGCTCCGGCACGCTGCCCTCGGCCTTTGACGTCACGGGCCTGGCCGTGGCCTCGCTGGCCGCGGCGGGCGAGGCGGTGGCAGACCTGGTGGAGCATCTCGGTGGCGCCCGGCCGGCGGCCACCGTGGACCGTTCGCTGGCCTCGCTCTGGTTTGGGCTCTCCTTTGCTCCGGTGGGCTGGGAGCTGCCCCCGGTCTGGGATGCCCTCGCCGGGGACTACGTCTGCGCGGACGGCTGGATCAGACTGCACACCAATGCCCCGCACCACCGTGCCGCCGCCCTGGCCGTGCTGGGGATCCCGGATACGGCCGTGGTGTCCCGGGACACCGTGGCAGCCGCCGTGCGCGGCTGGACGGGCGAGGAGCTGGAAGGGGCGGTGGTGGCTGCCAACGGCTGTGCGGCATTGATGCGCACCCACGCCGCCTGGCTGCGGCATCCGCAGGGCGCCGCCGTCGCCGCCGAGCCCCTGGTGGCCTGGGGGAGTTGGCGTTCCGTGCCGGAGTACAGGGGCCGCGGCGTGGGGGTCGCGGGAGAGCGCGGCACACCCCAACGGCCGCTGGCCGGGGTGCGCGTGCTGGATTTGACCCGCGTGATCGCCGGCCCGGTGGCCACCCGGTTCCTGGCCAGCCTGGGGGCGCAAGTGCTGCGGATCGACCCGCCGTGGTGGTCGGAGCCGGCCATCGAGGCGGAAATGACCGTCGGCAAGCACTGCGCCAGGCTGGACCTGCGCACGCCCGAGGGCCTGGCCGCCCTGCACCGGCTGCTGGGCACGGCCGACATCCTGATCCACGGCTACCGTTCCGATGCCCTGGAGCGCCTGGGCCTGGGGGAGGCGGCGCTCGCCGCCCGGTACCCGTGGCTGGCCGCCGTGGGGCTGGACGCCTACGGCTGGACCGGCCCCTGGGCGCACCGGCGCGGCTTTGATTCCCTGGTTCAGATGAGCTGCGGCATCTCGCACGCGGGGATGGCCTACTTTGGCTCGCTGGCCCCGCATCCGCTGCCGGTGCAGGCCCTGGACCATGCCACCGGATACCTGGCGGCCGCGGCCGCCGTCGAGGCCTGGACGGACCGGCTGCTGGGACGGGTGCGCAGTGCGCGGCTGTCGCTGGCGCGCACCGCCGTCGACCTGCTGTCCACGGCGGGCAGCGCACCGGGCAGCACGCCGGACCGCTCGGAGCATCCGGGGCTGGCGGAGTCGACGGCGTGGGGCCCGGGCACCCGCCTGCCCCCGGCCCTGGCCCTCTCCGGCCTGGACTTCCGCTTTGACGTGCCCGCCCACGGCTATGGGTCGGCGGAGCCCGAATGGCACTAGGAGCGTGGGTCAGTAATGGAGACTCGTTGATGAATGCTCCAAACCTGAGGCCATTTTGCGCCAAATAAGCCGCATTTCTTGTGGGTTCTCAACACAAAAAATCGGCAAAATCGACTACTGACCCACGCTCCTAGCTCAGTGGACCACGGGCGGCTGTGAGCAACCAGACTGCCCGGCGGTGGCGCTTTCGGCATGGCGGGCTTGCGGCATAGGGGAGAATGGATAGGCGGCATTTTCGCGCCGATTTTCCTTTTGTTCCCTAGCCCGACGGATTTCCACGCCCCATGAGCAACGCCATCACCGTTCGTCCCGCCGTCGAGGCAGACTACAGCGACATCGCCCGGATCACTGTTGATGCGTACATGAGCGCCGGGTACTTCCCCAGCGCCGACCACCCCTACATGCTCCAGATCCAGCAGGTGGCCGACCGTGCGCGCACCGCCCCGATCCTGGTGGCCGAGCGCGGCGGCGAGGTGATCGGCTCGGTGACCCTGGCCGTGGCGGGCGACGAGTGGGCGGACATTGCCCGCGAGGACGAGCTCGAGTTCCGGATGCTGGTGGTGGACCCCGCCGTCCAGCGCAGCGGTGCCGGCAAGGCCATGGTGGAGACCATCATCGAGCGCGCCCGCGGCCTTGAGGGCGTCAACGCCGTCGCGCTGACCACCGGAGGCCACTGGACCAGTGCCCGCCGGCTGTACGACAAGATGGGCTTTGGCCGTATGTCGGAACGTGACTGGCCGGTTGAGGGCACAGACATCATGCTCGTGGTCTACCGCCTAGAGTTGTAGCCGGCATCCTGTCCGGGGTGCCCACCCCTGACAATCCCCTGACAAAAGGAATGCTTCATGCGCACCCTCTTCGGCTCCGGCTCCAGCTGGGAAAAGACCCTTGGCTACTCCCGCGCGGTGCAGGTCAATGACACCCTGTACATTTCCGCCACCTCGGCCGCGGGCCCGGACGGCACCGTCGTCGGAGATGGTTTCTACGACCAGAGCGCCTACATCCTGACCAAACTCGAGGCCGTGCTGGCCGAGGCGGGCTTCTCCTTTGCCGACGTCGTGCAGTCCAAGATCTACCTGACGGACATCAGCGCCTGGGAAGAGGCCGGCCGCGCGCACGGCGAGGTCTTTGGCGAGATCCGCCCCACGATGGCCCTCGTCCACGTACTGCCGTTCCTGGACCCCGCCATGAAGGTCGAAATCGAACTCGTCGCCCAGCGCTAGCTGACGCCCGCTGCGGCGGGCTGATGGGGGACCCCTATCGCGGCCTTGGGCGGCAATGGTACGTTCGGCATGATCGGGATGTCCTCGCGCGGTTCCCCGGCACGGCTCCCGGCGCTCCTTGCAGAAAGCAGAGGCAACGATGGCAACAATCATGATCTTCCACGAAGTCGACGACGTGGAGCACTGGCTCGCTTCACCGCGGCGGGAGGAAATCTTTGGTCCGATGGGCATCACGGCCCGGACCTTCGTCGATCGGGCGAAGTCCAACCGGGTCGGCCTCATCGCCGAGATCCCCGACATGGAGGCGTTCGGGCAAATGCTGGAGTCCGAGGCCGGCGCCGAGGCGATGAAGTTCGACGGCGTCCGCCCGGACACCATAGTGATGCTCGTCGAGGGCTAGCGTTAAAGCAGTTTTGCCAAGGGTGCAGGATCCCAGTGATGGGATCCTGCACCCTTACTTTTTGCCCTGGCCGCCATGCGGTGCCCAAGGCATGCGCACGTACCAATGTGAGTAGGACGGGCAAGACGGCGGAATAGATCAGTAGCGCATACTCGGGCATCCGAAGGGGGTCTCGACCTATGGTTCGACCAGCACGCCACTGGCGATGCCGTTCACAGCAATTCCTGAGGGGGGGCAGCATGAGCGTTGAAATCATCGAGCCATCTACGGGGTCTGCACGGCCACGGCCCGAACCGGGCTCTGGCGCCGGATCTTTGTTCGGAACGGTGGATGGAGAAGCGTGCCGTGAGTGCAACGAAGAGACCAGCAAGAGCCCATATCGCCACGTTTTGGCATCTCGCCACGGTGTCGATTACGAGCGCCGCCCTTGTCCTAGGGGGCTCTGTGGCGTTAAGTCCCGCGATGGCCCAACTGCTGCCCGGGGGAATTGAGGCTGCCGAAGCCGCCGTCATCCCCGCCGTTCCGGGAGAACTGCACGTCACAGCGGCGGGCGACTATTCCAACTCACCCGCAGCCGCCGGTGTCATCTCACGAATCGGACAGCTCAAACCGGACCTGCACCTGGCCCTGGGCGACCTTTCCTACGGCGCCACCGGAGCAGAGCAGTCCTGGTGCGATTTCGTCACCTCCCGCACCGGCGCGGGCTTCCCGTTCCAGCTGGTATCGGGCAACCACGAAAGCAGTGGACAGAACGGAAACATCAATGATTTTGCCGCTTGCTTGCCGAACCAGCTTCCCGGGGCGGTGGGAACCTACGCGCGGCAATACTACGTCGATGTCCCGCAACAGAATCCATTGGCACGTTTTGTCTTTATCTCGCCGGGAATTCCGTATACAGGCGGTACCTGGGACTACTCCGTTGGCACCCCTCGCTATGACTGGACAGCAGCAGCAATCGACGGAGCCCGGTCCGCGTCCATTCCCTGGGTAGTGTGGCCATGCACATGCCGTGCATCTCGATCGGCGTATACGGCTGCGTCACAGGCTCCGACATCACCAACCTGCTGCTCAGCAAGAAAGTGGACCTTGTCCTGAACGGACATGAACATATGTATCAGCGCAGCAAGCAGCTTTCGGTAGCAGCCGGATGCACGGGGCTTCAGCCCGACGTCTACAACTCATCCTGCGTGCGGGACGGGGACAATTCCCTGGCCAAGGGAGCGGGCTCCGTCTTTACAACCCTCGGGACGGGTGGCGTGGGCCTGCGCGACGTCAATACCGCAGATCCGGAAACACCGTACTTCGCCGCCTATTCCGGCCTCAACCTTAATCCAAGCCACGGCCTGCTGGATATGAGGTTCACCGCCACCACCTTGGACGCCGGATTCGTCGCCACCGACGGCGCGTTCACGGATGCCTTCAGGATCGCTTCGGCGGGGGACAATGTGCCGCCGACCGCGTCCTTCACCTCGTCCTGTGCCAATCTCACCTGTGCATTCGACTCTTCGGCGTCCACAGATCCCGACGGCACCATAGCCAGCTATGCCTGGGACTTCGGCGACGGCACCAGCGGCACCGGCCCTTCGCCGTCGCACCCCTACGCCGCCCCCGGCAGCTACAACGTCACCCTGACTGTCACTGACAACGGCGGTGCCACGGACGCGGCAACCCAGAGCGTCACCACAACGGCCGGCACCGCGCCGTTTGCCCAAGACACGTTCAGCAGGACGGTCAGCAATGGTCTCGGCACCGCGGACACGGGTGGTCCCTGGACCGTGACGGGCAGCACGAGCAATTATTCCGTGGCCAGCGGTACAGGCCGCGTGCGCATCGCCAGTGCAGGTTCGACCAATCGCGCCTATCTGGGTTCTGTCAGTTCCTCGGCCACCGACATCTACCTTGAGCTTGGGAGCGACAAACCCGCCTCCGGTTCCGGCCTGTATCTCACGGTTGTCGGACGAAGGATTGCGGGATCCGGAGAATACAATGCCAAGGCCCACGTGACCTCCTCGGGGGCTGTGGACCTGTCGCTGAACAGGGCAACGGCCAGCAGCGCTCCGTGACTGACACGACGGCGGCTCTGCAGGCGGCGGGCGGCGTTGGGCTGACGACGTATCTTTCCAGCAGTGCCAACAATGCCCCGATCACTGTGCTGCTGGACAATGTGAGGGCGGTGGCGCCGTAGGCGGTTGGGCTGCGCGGCTTGTGTTGGCGTTCAGCCCGGCCCTTGCGTCCCATGAGGCGGTGCCCTTGCCTGCCAGCCACCCGGGACCGGGACGGCTTTTGCCTTGGCTGCGAGCCCTGTGCCAGCCATGGTGCACCCGGCCGCCCGCCGTCGTCGTCCATGTGCGGGGGCGACTAAGCTTGGAGGCGAAACAATTTAACTTTCTGCAGGGGAGATCCATGGCTGCGATCAACCGTGACGACGTGGCGCATCTGGCGCAACTGGCTCACATTGAGATGAGTGAGACCGAACTGGACCGCATGGCTGGCGAACTGGCCGTCATTGTGGACTCAGTGAAATCCGTGAGCGAGGCCGCCGGGGACGATGTTCCGGCCACCTCCCACCCGATTCCGCTGACCAACGTGCTCCGCGAAGACGTGGTGGGCCACGTGCTGAGTGCCGAAGAGGCGCTCTCCGGTGCCCCCGACGCCGAGGGTGGCCGCTTCAAGGTGCCCGCGATTCTGGAAGAGGACTAGCCCATGAGCTCCCACGAACTGATCCGTTCCAGCGCGGCCGACCTGGCCGCCAAGCTGGCCGCCAAGGAGGTCTCCTCCGTGGAGGTCGTCCAGGCGCACCTGGAGCGCATTGCCGACGTCGACGGCGGTGAGCGCGGCATCAACGCGTTCCTGCACGTCAACACCGCCGAGGCGCTGGCCGTGGCCGCTGACGTCGACGCCCGCCGCGCCGCCGGCGAGGAGCTCCACGAGCTGGCCGGTGTGCCGATCGCCGTCAAGGACCTCATCGTCACCAAGGGCCAGCCCACCACCGCCGGCTCGAAGATCCTCCAGGGCTGGATGAGCCCCTACGACGCCACGGTCGTGAAGAAGCTGCGCGCCGCACGCATGCCGATGCTCGGCAAGACCAACCTGGACGAGTTCGCCATGGGCTCCTCCACGGAGCACTCCGCCTACGGCCCCACCCGCAACCCGTGGGACCTGGACCGCATCCCCGGCGGCTCCGGCGGTGGCTCCGCTGCCGCCGTCGCCGCCTTTGAGGCCCCGCTGGCCCTGGGCACCGACACCGGTGGCTCCATCCGCCAGCCCGGCGCCGTCACCGGCACAGTGGGCGTGAAGCCCACCTATGGTGCGGTCTCGCGCTACGGCGCCATCGCCATGGCCTCCTCCCTGGACCAGATCGGCCCCGTCTCCCGCACGGTGCTGGACTCGGCCCTGCTGCAGGAAGTCATCGGCGGGCACGATCCCTTCGACTCGACGTCGCTGACCGACCCGTCCACCGGCCTGGTGGCCGCTGCCCGGCTGGGCAACGTGGCGGGCATGAAGATCGGCATCATCAAGGAACTGCACGGCGAGGGCTTCCAGCCCGGCGTGGAGAACCGCTTCAACGAGTCCCTGGAGCTGCTGCGCAGCGCCGGCGCGGAAATCGTTGAGGTCTCCTGCCCCAACTTCGGCTACGCCCTGGGTGCCTACTACCTGATCATGCCCTCGGAGGCCTCCTCCAACCTGGCCAAGTTCGACGGCGTCCGCTTCGGCGCCCGCACGCTGCCCAAGGACGGACCGCTGACCATTGAGCGCGTCATGGGTGCCACCCGTGCCGCCGGCTTTGGCGACGAGGTCAAGCGCCGCATCATCCTGGGCACCTACGCCCTGAGCGCCGGCTACTACGACGCCTACTACGGCTCGGCACAGAAGGTGCGCACGCTGATCCAGCGCGACTTCGCCGCCGCGTTCGCCCAGGTCGACGTGCTGATCTCCCCGACGTCGCCGGTGACGGCGTTCAAGCTGGGCGAGAAGCTCAACGACCCGCTGGCGATGTACCTCAACGACATCGCCACCATCCCGGCCAACATGGCCGGCGTGCCCGGCCTGACCCTGCCCGGCGGCCTGGCCGACGAGGACGGACTGCCCGTGGGCATCCAGCTGCTGGCCCCGGCCCGCGAGGACGCCCGCCTGTACCGCGTGGGTGCCGTGCTGGAATCGATGCTTGAAGCCCAGTGGGGCGGCCCCATCCTGGACCAGGCCCCCACGCTGGCCTCCACCGCTGCGACCTCCGGAGAGGTGAAGTAAATGATCACTGACGCAACCCTGAGCTTCGAAGAGGCCATGGAGAAGTTCGATCCCGTTTTGGGCTTCGAGGTCCACGTGGAGCTGAACACCGCCACCAAGATGTTCTCCTCCGCCCCGAACGTGTTTGGCGACGAACCCAACACGAACGTCAACGAGGTGGACCTGGGCCTGCCCGGCGTCCTGCCCGTGGTGAACAAGAAGGCCGTGGAGTCCTCGATCCTGATCGGCCTGGCGCTGAACTGCAAGATCGCCGAGTCCTGCACCTTCGCCCGGAAGCAGTACTTCTACCCGGACACCCCGAAGAACTTCCAGACCTCCCAGTACGAGGACCCGATCGCGTACGACGGCTGGCTGGACGTCGAGCTGGAGGACGGCACCGTCTTCCACGTGGAGATCGAACGCGCGCACATGGAGGAGGACGCCGGCAAGCTGACCCACATGGGTGGCGCCACCGGCCGCATCCAGGGCGCCGATTTCTCCCTGGTGGACTACAACCGCGCCGGCGTGCCACTGGTGGAGATTGTCACCAAGCCGATCCAGGGTGCCGGTTCGCGGGCCCCCGAGCTCGCCAAGGCCTACGTGGCTGCGGTGCGCGAGATCGTGAAGAACCTGGGCGTCTCCGATGCCAAGATGGAGCGCGGCAACGTCCGCTGCGACGCCAACGTCTCGCTGCGCCCGTACGGCCGCGAGAAGTTCGGCACGCGCACCGAGACCAAGAACGTGAACTCGCTGCGCGCCGTCGAGCACGCCGTGCGTTACGAGATCCAGCGCCACGCCGCCGTGCTCAACGGCGGCGGAACCATCACGCAGGAGACGCGCCACTGGCACGAGGACACCAAGTCCACCACCTCCGGCCGTCCCAAGTCCGACGCCGACGACTACCGCTACTTCCCCGAGCCGGACCTGGTGCCCATCGTCTCCACGCCCGAGTGGGTCGAGGAACTGCGTTCGCGCCTGCCCGAGCCGCCGGCCGAGCGCCGCAAGCGCCTGCAGGCCGACTGGGGCTACTCCGACCTGGAATTCCGCGACGTCGTCAACGCCGGTGTGATGGATGAGATCGAAGAGACGGTGGCAGCCGGTGCCTCCGCCGCCGCCGCCCGCAAGTGGTGGATGGGCGAGATCGCCCGCCGCGCCAAGCTGGCCGACGTCGATCCGGTGGCCCTGGGCGTCACGCCCGCCGTCGTGGTTGAACTCGACGCGCTGATCACCTCCGGGAAGATCAACGACAAGCTGGCCCGCGAGGTCCTGGACGGCGTGCTCGCCGGCGAGGGCACCCCGGGTGAGGTGGTGGAGAAGCGCGGCCTGGCCGTGGTCTCCGACGACGGCGCCCTGCAGGCTGCCATCGACACCGCGCTGGCGGCCCAGCCCGACGTCGCGGACAAGATCCGTGCCGGCAAGATCCAGGCCGTTGGCGCCATCGTCGGTGGCGTCATGAAGGTGACCAAGGGACAGGCCGACGCCGGCCGCGTCCGCGAGCTCATCCTCAAGACGCTCGGCGTCGAAGGCTAACTCCACCCCTTCAACTGTGGCGCGGCACTTGCTGGAATAGAGCGTTATTCGAGCAAGTGCCGCGCCACAGTTTTGTCTTCTGGCAGGATGAAACCATGACGTACAGCTGGGAGATCCGCGCGCGGGTGCAGTTTGAGGGCGATGCCCATGTCCAGGAGGACACTTGCGGCTTTGCCGGGGACACCGCCTGGGTGGTCGACGGCGCCACCACGCTGCTGGAGCCGTTGGGGCTGCCGGCAGCCTCGGATCCGCAGTGGCTGGCCCAGACCCTGTCCGTGCTCCTGGCCCAGCCCCTGCCCGCGCCTGAAGGCTTTGTTGGCGTCCGCGCCCGGCTGGCCTCTGCGCTGGCTGGCGTGGATGCCATTGGCATGGCGATGGTGGGTCAGGAGCGCGTCCGCTTCCCCAGTGCCGCCGTGTCCGTCGTCCGGCTGAACGAGGACGGCGTGGAGGTCGCCAGCCTGGCCGACTGCCGCGTGCTGGTCCGCCTCGAGGATGGCCGCACGGAGCTCGTGATGGCACAGGATGCCGATGCTGCGGTGGATGCGGCCACGGTGCCCGGCGGGCCGGTGGATCCGCAGGACCGCCTGCTCGTGCTCGGCAAGGACCGCGAGCGGCGGAACACCCCCGGCAACCTCTGGGTGGCCCGGCGTGAGCCCGAGGCCGCCGACCATGCCCATGTGGTGCAGCTGCCCCGCCCCGCGCTAATGGTGCTGGCCACCGACGGCGCCTGGCGCGCCGTCGACCTCGGCCTGGTGGCCTCGCCCGCGGAGTTCCTGGACCGCGTGGCCACTCCGCTCGGCGCCCTGGAGCTGATGGTGGAGCTCCGCCGCGAGCAGGGGCGCATCGGCGAGGTGGCCGACGACGCCACTATTTTGGCCCTTGTCCCGGCGGCGAAATAATCCCGGCATTCCGCGCCTTGTACCAAGTGACTCTCTTCACACACTTTTCGGGGGCTCCCGTGGCTGAAAACCACCTTGACCATCAACATTCCGCCGGCATCCAGGCGCAGGCCCGCACCCCGCGGGTGATCTACTTGCTGCTGGCCGCCACCTTCGTGGTGATCCTGAACGAGACCATCATGAGCGTGGCGCTGCCGCACCTGATGGCCGACCTCCATGTGGATGCGCCCACCGTCCAGTGGGTCTCCACCGCCTTCATGCTCACCATGGCCGTGGTCATTCCGATCACCGGCTACCTGCTCCAGCGCTTCCAGACCCGGCCCATCTTCACCGCGGCCATGGTGCTCTTCAGCGCCGGGACGCTCATCGCCGCCGCTGCGCCCGGATTCGGCGTGCTGCTGCTGGGCCGGGTGGTCCAGGCCGGGGGCACCGCCATCATGCTGCCGCTGCTGATGACCACCGTGCTGCAGCTGGTCCCGCCGGCGCACCGCGGCAAGGTGATGGGCAACATCTCCATCATCATCTCCGTGGCGCCGGCCATCGGCCCCACCATTTCCGGGGTGATCCTGAACTTCCTGTCCTGGCGCTGGATGTTCATCTTTGTACTGCCCATTGCCCTGGCCATGCTGGTGGTGGGCATGCGCCAGGTGGCCAATGTCGGCATCGCCGGCACGGCTCCGCTGGATGTCCCCTCCGTCATCCTGGCGGCGTTTGGCTTTGGCGGACTGGTCTACGGGCTGTCCCAGGTGGGTGCCGCGGGCAGCGCCTTGCCCATGCTGATCTCCCTGGGCGTGGGCGCACTGGGCCTGGTGGCCTTCGTGCTGCGCCAGCTGCGGCTGCAGAAGAAGGACCACGCGCTGCTGGATCTGCGAACCTTCCACCAGCGGATCTTCACGCTGTCCATCGTGATGATGGCGGTGTCCATGATGGCCCTCTTCGGCACCATCATCGTGCTGCCGATCTACCTGCAGAACGTGCTGCACCTGGATGCGCTCTCCACCGGCCTGCTGGTGCTCCCGGGCGGCCTCCTCATGGGCCTGGCCGCACCTTTTGTGGGCCGGCTCTACGACAAGGTGGGGCCGCGGCCGCTGCTGGTGCCCGGCTCCATCGTCGTCAGCGTGGCCCTGTGGAGCCTGACGCTGGTGAGCGACTCCACGCCCGCCTACCTGATCCTGGCTGCGCATCTGGTGCTCAGCCTGGGTCTGGCCATGGTCTTCACCCCGCTGTTCACCGTGGGTCTGGGGGCCCTGCCGCCGCACCTGTACTCGCATGGCAGCGCCATCGTGGGCACCGTCCAGCAGGTTGCCGGGGCTGCCGGCGCCGCCCTGTTCGTGACCATCATGGCCGCACAGACGCACGTGCTGGCCGGCTCGGGCAGCGCTGACGCCGCCGCGGCCGGGGGAGTGCGGCTGGCCTTCCTGATGGGCGCGGTGGTTTCACTCTTCGCCGTCGTGGCCGCCTTCTTCATCAACAAGCCGGCCGACGCCGGACAAAGCGTTCACGGCGGCCCGGAGGCCGAGCCCGCACTGCACCCGGAAACCGAGCACGACACGGTGCGCTGACCGCCGTCGCGCTCCACCCACCCAACTGGGGCGCACCAACTGTCGAAAATCGCGTGGTTTTCAGCAGTTGGTGCGCCCCAGTTGCTCCCAGGCGGGTCAGGGCAGGGCGACGGTGCGGAAGCCGAGGTTGCCGCTGGCGGAATCGGGGGAGTTGGAGCTGCGCGCCGCCAGCCGGTACCTGTTGCAATAGGAGTCGTGGCACAGGTACGAGCCGCCGCGCATCACGCGCCCGCGGCCAATGGAGGGCCCGGCGGGGTTTTCCACCGTGCCGGCGGCGGCGCAGGTCTTGTAGTACTTGGGCAGGAACCAGTCCGCACACCACTCCCACACATTGCCGGAGGTCTGGTACATCCCGTAGCCGTTGGGCTCGAAGGAGCGGGCCGGCGCCGTGCTGAGGAAGCGGTCGTCGAGTGTGTTTTCGGTGGGGAAGGTGCCCTGCCAGATGTTGCAGTGGTGCACCGCGGAGCCATCGTCCGCCACGCCGTGGAGCTCGTTGCCCCAGGGGTAGCGGGCCTGCTCCAGTCCGCCGCGGGCGGCATACTCCCACTGCGCCTCGGTGGGTAGCGCGCGCCCGGTCCAGGCGCAGTACGCCAGTGCATCGTTGTGCGAGACCTGCACCACCGGGTGGTCCGCCAGCTCCTCCCACGACGAGCGTCCGCCGGCCGGATGGGCCCAGTCCGCGCCGCGCACATTCAGCCACCATGGCGTGCCGTGCACGGCGCCCAGGATGTCCGATCGGTCCGCGGCCACGGCCAGGTGGAAGACGGCGGACGTGCCAAAGGATTCCGATTCCGTCCGGTACCCGGTGGCGTCCACGAAGGCCGCAAACGCCGCGTTGGTGACGGTGGTGGTGTCCACCCGGAACGCGTCAAGGGAGACGTGGTGGACGGGCGTCTCGCCGTCGGCCGCGTAGCCCTCGTCGAAGGGGTCTCCCATGGCAAAGGTGCCGGCGGGAATGGCCACGTCCGCATGCCCGGCATCCGCTGCGGCTCGGGGCGCGGGCACCGCCAGATTGAAGGTCCCAGGCTGCGCCGGGGCGGTGGCGTGGCCGTGTTCGGACGGCCGTCCGTCGGGACTGCAACAGCTGGACATGCTTCACTCCTGGGGCGGGGACCGGTTTGGCCTAGGATACCGGGCGCCGCGGGCCGCCGCCATCCGGGTCCCGCAGCGGCCGGAATCCGCTCGCCTTCGGTATGATGCCAATGCTGCCCCACCCTTCTCCTGAAAGCCGGACCATGACCGAAAGCGGACACCGACGACCCACCATCAAGTCGGTCGCCCAGGCCGCAGGAGTCTCCACGGCCACGGTGTCCTATGTCCTCTCCGGCCGCAACGGCAACGCCGCCGGGTCAGGGGTTTCCCCCGCGACGGCCCTGCGCGTGCAGGAGGCAGCCCGGGCGCTGGGGTACCGGCCCAACCAGGCCGCCCGGACCATCCGCACCGGCAAGACGGACCTGATGATGCTCTCGCTGACCATGATTTCGGACCCCTGGTCGCTGGACGTGAGCCGGGCGGTGGGGGCAGCCGCCGCGGCACGGGGCATTACGCCAATGATCCTGGCCGACACTGACTGGCGGGTGGCCCTTCGCCGGCAGAATGCCGACGTGACGTTCATCGACGCCGCGGACCGCGAGGGCGACGCCGAGCTGCTGGCCCTGGCCGCGCAGCGCCAGCGCCTGGTGGTCTTCAGCGAGACGCTGGAACCGAACGGGTTCGACGTCGTCCGCTCGCTGGCGGGAGAGTCGTGCCAGCAGGCGGTGGACCACCTCTGCGCCAAGCACAGCCGCGTGGCCGTGCTGACCTCGAGGGTGCATTCGCCCACCACGCGCTCCATCCGCTTCGATGCGTACACCGCGGGCCTTCAGCGTGCCGGTCTGCCCTTCCGCGAGGACTATGTGGCCACGTACCGCAAGGACGCCCTCAGCGCCGTCGAGGCCGCCACCAGGCTCCTGCTGAATCCGGACCGTCCCACGGCCATCTACGCGACCACCGACTATGCGGCCATCGGTGCCATCCATGCCGCCCAGCGGCTCCAGCTGCGCGTCCCGGAGGACGTCGAGGTGGTGGGGATCGGCAACACCACCGAGGGCGAGGACATGGTGCCGTCGCTGACAACCGTGGGTCCGCTGGGTTTTTTTGATGCCCTGGCCGAGTTCCTGGTCGAACGGGCAGCCAACCCGGGGGGCCCGGCCACGGTGCTGGAGTTCCCGTGGCAACTGATCCTGCGCAATTCCGCCTAACCACGGGTTTTTTGGCTGCCGTGGGGCGGCCTTGCCGGCCCCTGCCGCGCACGCCGCGGGCCCCGTTGCCATGCACCTAAGTGACGGGCCAGTACAGATTATTTTCAGAAATGATCACTCGCGGCCTTGCGCTTAATCGATTAACATGGTGTGATTTTGTTCACCGCATAAAGCTGAATGGGTGGCCGGATGGCTTCCACCGGCACCCTCAGCGGCTCCACAGACACTATGAAGGAATCCCCATGACCCATCTGAATCGACGTTCGTTCCTTTCGCTGGCCGCCCTGGGCGCCGCAACGGCAACGCTCGCAGCCTGCAGCGGTGGAGCAGCAACCGGCGGCGCGGCCGCTGCGCCCTACACGGCCCCGGCCAAGGACCTGAGCGCTACGCTGACGTACGCCATCTGGGATGCCTCGCAGAAGCCGGCAATGCAGAAGATCGTTGACAAGTTCAACGCCGTCTACCCCAACATCAAGATCAACATCGATGTGACCCCCTCCAAGGGCTCGGCCTACTGGACCAAGATCCAGACCCTGGCCTCCAGCGATTCCCTGCCGGATGTCTTCTGGATGAACGGCCCCAAGATCAAGCTCTACGCCGAGAACAACCAGCTGCTGCCGCTGGACGGTTTGACCGCGGCCAAGGCCGTGGACACGTCCAACTACCCCAAGGCCCTGGTGGACCTGTACACGGTGGGCGGCAAGCTCTACGGTGTGCCGAAGGACTTTGACACCATTGCCCTGTTCTACAACAAGGCCATGCTCAAGGAAGCCGGCGTGGCCGAGCCCACCGCAGACTGGACCTGGGATGACCTGAAGACCAATGGCGCCAAGATCTCCAAGTTCTACGAAGGCAAGGGCGTCTACGGCTTCTCCGGCGACCTGACCGGTGGCCAGACCAGCTTCTACAACACCATCCTGGGTGCCGGCGGCTCCATCGTCTCCGCCGACGGCAAGAAGAGCGGATACGACGAGCCCGGCTCCATTGTTGGCCTGCAGTTCTGGCGCGATGTCATCGACTCCGGCGTCTCTCCGAACATGCAGCAGCTGACGGACACGCTCGCCACCGACATGTTCACCTCCCGCAAGCTGGCGCTGCTGATGGACGCTTCCTACATCGTCCGCCCCACCCACGAGGCGCTGGGCGAGGACATGGGCGTCGTCGCCCTCCCGAAGGGGCCGACCAGCAACCAGGGCGTCATCCACGGCCTGGCCAACGTCATCCCGGCCAACGCCAAGAACCCCGATGCGGCCCGCGCCTTCGTTGCCTTCCTGGGCACCAAGGAAGCCGCCGAGATCCAGGCCGAGACGGCCACCGTGATCCCCGCCTTCAACGGCACCCAGCAGGCCTGGGTCGATTCCGTTCCCGGCGCCGGCCTCCAGGTCTTCCTGGACGCCGCCCAGACGGCCTCGCCCTACCCGATTTCCAAGAACACCAGCGCCTGGAACAGCCTTGAGGGCGAGCTGCTCCCGCAGGCCTTCGCGGGCACCAAGCCGGTGGCCGACATTGCCAAGGCATTGGCAACCAAGATGAACGATGCGTTGTCAGCCGAATCATGAGCACTCCAACAACCGCAGTAAAGGCCGCCCCCGAGGCCGGCCCCGGACAGAAGCCGGCACCCGTGCGGCGCCGGATGGTGGCACGCGGTGACGGCTTCTGGCCGTGGCTGTTCATCCTGCCCACCGTTTTTGGCATCACGCTGTTCTACATCTGGCCGATCATCCAGACCTTCTTCTACAGCTTCACCAAGTGGGGCGTTTTTGGCGGGGCCAAGTTCATTGGCCTGGAGAACTACATCAAGATGTTCTCGGATTCCTCCATTCCGCAGTCGCTGCTCAATACGATCATCTACACGGTGATCGTATTGGCCGGCATCCCGATCGCCGTCGTGCTTTCGGCCTTGATGGAGAGCCCGGGGCTGAAGTTCGCCGGCTTCTACCGCACGCTCTACTTCATCCCGTACATCACCATGCCGGCCGCCGTCGGCATCGTCTGGCGGCTGATCTTCAACGGCGACTTCGGTCCGATCAACTGGTTCCTGAGCCTGTTCGGCATCCAGGGCCCGTACTGGACCTCGACGCCGGGCTTCGCCCTGGTGGCCGTCGCGACGGTGGGCCTGTGGATGTCGCTGGGCTTCAACCTGATCATCATCGGTGCCGGTCTGCGGGAGATTCCGCGGGAGATCTACGAGGCGGCCGAAATGGACGGGGCCTCGCGCCTGCGCCAGTTCTTTTCCATCACCGTGCCGCTGCTGACCCCGAGCATCTTCTTCGTCTCGGTGGTGACGGTGATCAGCGGATTCCAGCTCTTCGACCTGCTCTACGTGATGATGGGCAAGTCCAACCTAGCCATGCCGCAGACGCAGAGCCTGGTGTACATCTTCTACAACCACGCCTTCCTGGAGAACGACAAGGGCTACGCCGCCGCCATCGGCATCCTGATCCTGCTCATCATCGCCGCCCTGACGGCCATCCAATTCCGTGTCCAGAAGAAGTGGGTCAACTATGTCTGAGGCAGCCATCCGCACCAGCCGGCCGGTGAAGCGCGGCCGCAACGCCGCCGCCCATCTGGTGCTCGGCTTCGGCGGCCTGCTGATGATTGCGCCGCTGATCTACCAGGTCGTCATGTCCATCTCCACCAACGCCGAGGTGCAGAGCACTCCTCCCACCTTCTGGCCGTCGGAGATCCAGTGGCACAACTTTGCCGACGTCTTCACCGCGATGAACTTCGGTTCCTCGCTGCGGGTGTCGATCCTGATCACCGTGATCCGCGTGCTGGCCCAGGTCATCCTGTGCGCGCTGGCCGGGTACGCCTTTGCCCGCATGCGCTTCAAGGGCCGCGGCGTCATCCTGGGCATCATCCTCTCCATCCTGATGGTGCCCGGCCAGCTGTTCCTGATTCCGCAGTTCCAGATCGTGCAGAACCTCGGCTGGCTGAACACCATTGCCGGCATCGTGGCACCGGGCCTGTTCAGCGCCTTCGGCGTCTTTTTGATGCGCCAGTTCTTCATGGGCCTGCCCGATGAGCTGGAGGACGCGGCACGCCTGGACGGGGCCAACCCGTTCCAGGTCTTCACCAAGATCATGCTGCCGCTGGCGGCCAACGGCGTCTGGGCCCTGGTGATCATCACTGTCCTTTGGTCCTGGAACGACCTGCTCTGGCCGCTGGTCATCGCCTCCACGCAGGACAGTGCCCCGCTGAGCGTTGGCCTGGCCAACCTGCAGGGCGAGCACGCCAACAACTACCCGATCCTGATGGCCGCATCGCTGATGGCGATGGCCCCCATCCTCATTCTGTTCATTGCGATGCAGAAGAAGGTCATGGCAGGAATCGGCCGCTCTGGGCTGAAGTAGGAAGGTGGGGTCAAATGGCTAACCACAGCAGGATGGAGCACGGCTGGTCGTTTGCGCTCACCGACTCCCTGGAAAAGGTCTACCCCGACGCCGATCCGCGGCCGTTTGACGCCGCCATCCCGCTCTCCGTCCTGGTGGGGGAGACCGCCTCCTTCCAGCTGGCCATCCGGCCCCCGGTGGAGCATGGCTTCCGATCCTTCGCCCCGGTCACGGTCTCCGTGGCCGGCACGGCGGCAGCGTTCGCCACCCTGCACCAGGTTGACCTGGTGCCGGTGGCGCTGGCGGCGTTCCCCGGGCACGACGGCGGCTACGACCGCGGTGCGCCAGGGCTCTACCCGGACGTGCTGCGGCCAGCCACGGATGGGCTCATCCAGCCCCTCTACGGCCACTGGACCGCGGCGTGGATCGATGTCCACGTGCCGACGGCGGAGCACGCCGGGGCGCACGACGTCGCCGTGGCGGTGGCCGATGCGTCGGGCCGGATCCTGTTCGGCACGACCGTCCGGATCACCGTCGTCGCCGTGGCAGCCCCGGAACTGGGCATCGTGAACGCGCACTGGTTCCACTGCGACGGGCTGGCCTCCCACTACGGGGTGCCGGTCTTCAGCGAGGCCCACTGGGACATCATCGACCGGTTCGTCGCCTCGGCGGCCCGGATGGGTGCCAACTCGCTGTTGACGCCCACGTGGACGCCGCCGCTGGACACAGCCGTGGGCGGGTACCGCCTGCCGACCCAGCTGGTGGGGATCCACGACGACGGCGGGCGCTACAGTTTCGACTTTGCCCCGCTGCTGCGCTGGATGGAGATCTGCGCCAGGCACGGCATCAAGTATCTGGAGATCGCCCACCTGTTCACGCAGTGGGGCGCCGCCTGGACGCCTGCCATCTATGTCCACACCCTGCACGGGGAGGAGCGCCGCTTTGGCTGGGACGTGTCCGCAACGTCCCCGGCCTACCGGGAGCTGATGGCGGCCCTGCTGCCCGCGCTGCGGGACGTCCTGGCGGAGCATTGGTCCCTGGACCGGGTGTTCTTCCACATCTCGGACGAGCCCTCCGGGGCTGAGGCGTTGGCGAGCTACCAGCGGGCCAAGGCCGCCGTGGCGGATCTGCTCGAGGGCGTGCGGGTGGCCGATGCGCTCAGCGACTTCGGCTTCTACAGCAGCGGCGCGGTGACCAAACCGATCGTGGCGTCCGACGCCGTCGAGCCCTTTCTGGCGGCGGGCGTGGAGGACCTGTGGGTCTACTACTGCGTGGCCCAGGACAAGGATGTGGCCAACCGCTTCATCTCCATGCCCTCGGTGCGCAACAGGGTCCTGGGGCACCAGCTCTTTGCCTTTGGCTTCAGCGGCTTCCTGCACTGGGGCTTCAACTTCTACAACTCGGTCCACTCGACCAGGCCCGTGGACCCGTTCGCCGACACCTGTGCCGGCGGCGGGTTCCCGGGCGGCGACGCCTTTATGGTCTACCCGGGCCCCGACTGGGAACCCTGGGAATCGATCCGCTACAAGGTCTTCGCCCAGGCCATGTCCGACTACCGGGCCTTTGACCTGTTGGCCCGCCTGGCCGGCCGGGACGCGGTCCTGGACCTCATCAATACCAATGGCTCCGGCGGACGCCTGGCCATGGACGGCTTCAGCTACGACCCCCTGCACTACCGGCGCGTCCGCGAGCTGGTCAATCAGGGGATCGCTGCGCACCTCAACCAGCAACCCATCCAGCCCGTGGCCCTGCGCCCGGGCCCCACCACTTAGCAAGTCAGGAAAAGTTCAATGGACCTTAAAGTTGGAATCGTCGGGTTCGGCCTGCGCGCCAGCCTGTGGAAGCACGCCCACCGCCCGGGCGAGGGCTCGGCCGTCGTGATGGTGTGCGATCTGAGCGGGCGCGGCCGGGCCGACGCCGCGGCGAAGATCCCCACCGCGGTGGTGACGGACTCGCTGGAGGAGCTGCTGGCCGCCGGCCTGGACGCCGTGCTGGTGCTGACCCCGGACAACCGGCACGCCGAGGTCGCCGTGCAGACCCTGCGCGCCGGCATCCCCACCTTCTGCGAGAAGCCGCTGGATGTGACCCTGGCGGCGGCCGACGCCATCCTGGCCACCGCCTACGAGACGGGCACCCGGCTGTACGTGGGGCACAACATGCGCCACATGCCCGTGGTGGTCCAGATGCGCGAACTGATCCAGGCCGGCACCATCGGGGAGGTCAAGGCGGTCTGGTGCCGGCACTTCGTGGGCAACGGCGGGGACTACTACTTCAAGGACTGGCACGCCCAGCGCGCCAACACCACCAGTCTGCTGCTGCAAAAGGGCGCCCACGACATCGACGTGATCCACTGGCTCGCCGGCGGCTACACCCGCCGGGTCTCCGCGATCGGGGACCTGGCCGTGTACGGCGATGTCACCAGCCGCCGCGACAACACCGACCGCCGCATGGGCGACTGGTTCTCGCTTCAGAACTGGCCGCCGGCGGCGCAGACCGACCTGGCCGAGGTCATCGACGTCGAGGACATCTCGATGATGCAGATGGTCCTGGACAACGGGGTGCTGGCCTCCTACCAGCAGTGCCACTTCACCCCCGACTACTGGCGCAACTACACCGTCATCGGCACCAGGGGCCGGATCGAGAACTTCGGCGACGGCCCGGGCGACACCATCAAGGTCTGGACCACGCGCAGCTCCGCCGGGTTCGTTGCACCGGATGCGGAAATCGAGATCCTGGACGGCGAGGGCGGCCACGGCGGGGCGGACCCGCTGCTGATCGCCGAATTCCTGCGCTTCGCCCGCGAGGGCGGGGCCACGGCGACCTCCCCGGTGGCGGCGCGTGCCTCCGTCGCGGCCGGTGTGCTGGCCACGGCCTCGCTGCGCGGGGACGGCGGGGCCCTGGAGGTCCCGGCACTGCCGGCCGAATGGGTGGAGTACTTCAACGCCGGCCAGCCCGCACGCATTCCGCAGTAGCCGGCGGCGGGTCCCGCTGGTTGAGCGGAGCTACGAGAGGCAGCAGGGTTCCCTGGCCGAGCGAAGCGAGGTTAGGGTGGCTGGCGAACGGGAGCCGAAACCCGGTGAGGCGGCCGTGTCCCCGGCCGCCGCCGTCGGGTGCGGGGGTCTCGACGGGCTCGACCAGCGAGACCCCCGCTACTTAACGGTCGGGCCGCTCGACCATGATCTGCGTGCGGCGGTGGGTCAGATAGCCGACGGCCCAGTGGCCGATGGCACTGGCCCGCTGCGCCGTGCCCGAGAGCAAGGCCGCATGGACGGCCAGCCAGGCCAGGAAGGCCACCGGCCCCTGCATCTGGAACCGTTTGGCACCCAGTTCGGCGACGGCGCCCCCGCGGCCCACCATGGCCATGACACCCTTGTCGAGGTAGTGGAACGGTTCGCGCTGGCCGCCGGTGAGGTCGGCGTGGATGTTGCGGGCGGCCCACTTGCCGGACTGCTGTGCCACCGATCCGAGCTGCGGCAGCGCGTGCCCGGCGGCGTCGGTGAGGTTGGCGCAATCGCCGAGCACATACACGCCGTCGAAGCCGGGAACGGTCAGGTCCGTGGCCGCGTCGATCCGTCCGCCGCGCCCCTGCGGCAGCCCCACGCCCGCCACCAGCGCGCCCGCCTTCAGCCCGCCGGCCCAGATAACAATCCGCGTGGCGATCTGCGTCCCGTCCGCGAGGGTCACCGAGTCAGGGGTCACCTCGCTGACGCCGACCCCCAGACGCAGCTGGACGCCCACCTTGGCCAGCCGGGCCTTGGCGTAGCTTTGCGACTTCTTGGAGAAGGGTGCCAACACCGTGGGCAGCAGATCCACCAGGTGCACGCTGCAGCGCTCGGCCAGCCCCGCGGAGAAATAGCCCGGGACGCTGTATTTGAAGGCCTCCGCGATGGCACCGGCGGTTTCGACGCCGGTCGGGCCGCCGCCGACCACCACCACCGGAACGCCGCCGGACTCGTCCGCCGCGGCATCGGCGTCGTCGAGCTCCGCAAAGAGCTTGGCGCCCAGCCGGACGGCGTCCTGGACCGAATACAGCGGGTAGGCGTACCGTTCGACGCCGGGCGTATTGAAAAAGTTCGCCTCGGCTCCGGAGGCGATCACCAGGACCTGGGCCTGGTGGACGGTGCCGTCGGCCACGGTGACGGTGCGCGCGGCCGGGTCGATGGCCGTGGCTTCCGCCGTGAGCACCCTGACGTGTTTGTTCCCGCGGAAGATGGAGCGCAGCGACCGCGCCACCACCGAGGCCCCGAGCTGCGCCGTCGCCACCTGGTAGAGCAGGGGCTGGAACTGGTGGTAGTTGTTCTTGTCGATCAGCAGCACGTCGATGCCCTTGCGGCCGAGGTGCTCCGCCGCGGCCATGCCGGCGAAACCGCCGCCAAGGACGATGACCTGGGATGGGACCATTTCCGCCTCCTTCGCCGGTGCCGCCCTTGTGGCCGCGCGGCAGGGCGGGAAGGGGGACACTTGCCAGAATTGCAGCTGCCCCGGCGAAAGACAAGGGGTGGCAATGCCCGTTAGCCGGTCAGGTCCGCCATGACGCGCTGGAGCGCCTGGGCCACCAGCACCACCGAGGTGCGTTTGAGGCTTTCGGGCCGGGCCAGGATGTCGATCCGGCGCTTGGTGCTGATGCCCGTCAGCGGGCGCAGCACGACGGCCGGTGCCCCGGCCGGGGCCAGCGACGTGCTGGAGGTGTAGCGCGGGAGCAGGCCGATCACCTCGCCCGTGGACACCAGCGCGGCCACCGTGGAGTAGTCGTTGATCCGGTGCACCACCGTGACGGGCCGGCTGGCCACCGCGGCGATGGCCGCCAGCACGTCGTCGGGCGAGTAGCCGGCGCGGCTGGTCACCCAGGGCTGGTCGACGACGTCGGCGGGGGACAGGGCGTCCAGTGCGGCCAGCGGGTGGTCCGCGGCCAGCGCCACATCGAGGGGCTCGTGCGCCAGCGGCAACACCTGGACCTGCGGCGTGGGCCAGGGCGGGCTGTGGTCCATCCGGTGCGCCAGCACCAGGTCGTAGCGGGCGGCCAGGGCCGGGAAATCGTGCTGGGCCACGTCCTCGTCGGAGAGCAGCACGCGCGGCGTGCCGGTGCCGCCGTCGGCCCGCGCCATCTCACCCAGCGCACGCACCAACGGCGCGAAGAGTGCCTGGCCCGCGCTGTGGAAGCCGCTGATGGTGACCGCTCCGGTGGGATCGTGCTGGTACGCGCCGATGGCAGCCCTGGCGTGCGCCATCGCGTCCAGCACCCCGGCGCCGGCCTCGGCCAGCACCGCGCCGGCCTCGGTGAGCACCAGGTTCCGCCCCTCCTTGCGCGTGAGCGGGGTGTCCACGCCGCGCTGGAGCAGCGAGAGCTGCTGGGACACGGCCGACGGCGTCACGGACAGGGTCTCGGCCACGGCCTTGACGCTGCCCAGCTCGCCGAGTTCGCGGAGCATCTGCAGCTGGTGGAGTTCCATGGCGCCACACTACCATTAAGCATTTGCTAAATCGTTGATGGAGGAATTTCCGGTTGTGCTAAATGGTTTTGCTGGCTCTAATGGAGACAGCTAATCCCCTGCAAGCCACCATTGACAAGGACGGACCCATGAAGGCTCTGTACAAATCCGGACCGCACGAAGGTTTCGAACTGGTTGAGCGGCCCGAGCCCGAGGCCGGCCCCACCGACGTGAAGATCCGCGTCCACACCACCGGCATATGCGGCACCGACCTGCACATCCAGTCCTGGGACGCCTGGGCGGCCGCCACCATCAACGCCCCGCTGATCGCGGGCCACGAGTTCTACGGCGAGGTGGTCGAAATCGGCAAGGACGTCCGCGACGTCAAGGTGGGCGACAAGGTCTCCGGCGAGGGCCACGTGGTCTGCGGCATCTGCCGCAACTGCCGCGCCGGCCGCCGCCAGATGTGCATCAACACCCTCTCCGTGGGCGTCCAGCGCGACGGCGCCTTCGCAGAGTACGTGGTCATCCCCGAAACCAACGTCTGGGTCCACCACGACGAGAGCGTGACGCCGGAACTGGGCGCCATCTTCGACCCCTTCGGCAATGCCGTCCACACCGCCCTGAGCTTCGGCCTGGTGGGCGAGGACGTGCTGATCACCGGGGCCGGCCCCATCGGCCTGATGGCCATCGCCGTCGCCCGCCACGCCGGCGCCCGCAAGATTGTCATCACCGACGTCTCCGAGCCCCGCCTGAAGCTGGCCGAGCAGATGGGCGCGGACCTGGCCGTCAACGTCGCCACCACCCGCCTGAAGGACGCCCAGCGCGAGCTGGGCATGCGCGAGGGCTTCGACATCGGCATGGAAATGTCCGGCCACCCCACCGCGCTGCCGGAAATGATCGACAACATGAACCACGGTGGCCGCATCGCGATGCTGGGCCTGCCGAGCCAGTCCATCGACATCAACTGGGGCAAGGTGGTCACCCACATGCTCACGCTCAAGGGCATCTACGGCCGCGAGATGTTCGAGACCTGGTACGCGATGAGCGCCATGCTCTCCTCCAACCCGGTGCTGCACCACGCCATCGCCTCCGTGGTCACCGATGTCCTGCCCGCCACCGAATGGGAGGCCGGCTTCGCCGCCGCCCGCTCCGGCGTCGGTGGCAAGGTGGTCCTGGACTGGACCGTCTTCCACACCTCCGCCGATTCCACTGCCGCAGCGAACGCCTAAGGAACCCCATGTACACCTCCATGAAAGACCAGCTGGCCACCGAACTGGACGAGCTGCGCACCGCCGGCCTGTTCAAGGCCGAGCGCCAGATCACCACGGCCCAGTCCAGCCACATCATGGCCGGTCCGCTGGATGCAGCGCCCGCCGCGGTGCTGAACTTCTGCGCCAACAACTACCTGGGCCTGGCCGACCACCCGGAGATCATCGAGGCCGCCAAGACCGCCATGGACGAGCGCGGCTTCGGCATGGCCTCTGTCCGCTTCATCTGCGGCACCCAGGACACGCACCTGGCACTGGAGAAGCGTGTCTCGGAGTTCCTGGGCACCGAGGACACCATCTTGTTCTCCTCCTGCTTCGATGCCAACGGCGGCGTCTTCGAGTCGCTGTTCGGCCCGGCCGACGCCATCATTTCCGATGCGCTGAACCATGCCTCCATCATCGACGGCATCCGCCTGTGCAAGGCCGCGCGCTTCCGCTACGCCAACCAGGACATGGCCGACCTGGAGACGCAGCTGCAGGCCGCAGCCCAGATGAACGACGGCGCCGGCGCCCGCCGCACGGTGATCGTCACCGACGGCGTGTTCTCGATGGACGGCTACCTGGCCCCGCTGGCGGCCATCTGCGACCTCGCCGACAAGTACGGCGCCCTGGTCATGGTGGACGATTCCCACGCCGTGGGCTTCATGGGCGCCACCGGCGCCGGCACCCCGGAGCACGCCGGCGTTTCGGACCGCGTGGACATCTACACCGGCACCTTCGGCAAGGCCCTGGGCGGCGCGTCCGGCGGCTACGTGGCCGGCCGCGGCGAGATCGTCGCCATGCTGCGCCAGAAGGCCCGCCCGTACCTGTTCTCCAACTCGCTGGCCCCGGCCATCGTGGCCGCCACCATGAAGGCCCTCGACCTCGTGGCCGGCTCCGCCGAGCTGCGCACCAGGCTCTTCGAGAACGCCGCGCTGTTCCGCCGCCGGATGACCGAGGAGGGCTTCGAGCTGCTGGACGGCGAACACGCCATTGTCCCGGTGATGTTCGGCGACGCCGTCGTGGCCGCCCAGGTGGCCGACGAGATGCTCCGCCACGGCGTGTATGTCACGGCGTTCAGCTTCCCGGTGGTGCCCCGCGGTGCCGCGCGCATCCGCGTGCAACTCTCCGCCGCGCACAGTCCCGAGGACGTTGAGACCTGCGTGCGTGCCTTTGTGGCCGGCCGGGCCTCCCTGGCGGCCTAGGAGGGCGCTGAACAAGGGGCAATTCGGGGCCGCGGGTTTGGCTGTCGCACCTTTCCGGGGCCTTTGGCGGCCCGCTGGGGGTCTCCTTTCTGATCGCCGGAGATCTGGTTCGTGATTTTTGCGGGCCTTGTACCTCCGTTCGTGGCTCCCCGCGGCTGGGATTTGGCCCAGGACCGGGGTGGGGGCCCTTTCCGGGTCTTATCCCAGGGCCCAGGCCCCGTTGTGGCGGGTGAGGCCCAGTTTCAGGAGTCGCCGGAGGTTCAGCGCGGCGGTGCGGACCTGCAGCCAGGCGTTGTTCTTTTCAACTCCCCGGTATCTCAGGGCCCGGTTGCCTCCGGCGACCAGCCAGCCGATGGACCGTTCCACCAGGGGCCGGTGGGCCCGGTAGTCGTGCCGGAACCCGGGCTCGAGGGCGGCGGCCCGGTGGGCGCGCTGGCGGGCGTGGTGGACGGTGATGACGACCTTGCGCCCGCCCTTGGCCGTGGTGCATTTCTCCCGCAGCGGGCAGGCCTTGCAGGCGGTGCCGAAGTTCACGTTGCCTCTGGCGCTGATGGTGCGCACCTCACCTTTGGGGCAGGTGAGCGTGTTCTTTGCTTCGTCGTGGGTGAAGTCGTCCAGGTCGTAGCCGCCGGGCACTGCCGGGCGCAGCGGCCTGGGCTTGACCAGCCCCTGGTGCCCGGCCCCGTCGAGGTGTTCGAGCATGGGCCCGGAGCCGTAGGCCGAATCGCCAAGCATTTGGTAGTCAACCTCCGTATCCTTCATGGTCGGATCGGCGGCGGCCAGCCCGATTCCGGCCTCCGCGTCGCTGGAACCGGGGCCGGCGGCCCGGGTCATCACGGCGCTGGTGTAGAGCCCGGTTTCCGGTTCGGCAATGATGTGTCCCTTGAACCCGTCCATCATCACCGAGCGGGACTTGTGCGCGTGCCTGGCCTCGGGATCCACGATGGAGACCATCCGGTCCCGGGCGACCTTCCGGGCGATCCGCCACCGCCCGTCGGTGCCGTCGGAACCCTCGGCCGGCTCCACGTCCTGGCCCGAAACCAACGCCAGCAGCACGTAGGCCTGCGCCTGCGGCGAGTCTTCTTCCAGGGTGTCGGGATCCACCGCGCCAAGCAGGGCCAGGGCGTCGGTGACCAGCCCCGAGACCAGGGCGTCCTTCGCTTCCTTGTCGTCCCAGGCGATGTCCGGCTTGCCCACGTGCGAGTAATCGTAGGAGGTGGCATGGACCGCCATGAGCGTGGCCCCGTGCTCCATGGCCCTGCCGAAACGGCGGATCACGGCAATCAGCTGGGTGATGGTGTCCTGCCGGGCCACCGCATCGGCGAACACGGTCGAATCCACCGCCCGGCGGTGCCGGCCGGTGAGGACACCGGTCGCGGTGATGACCTGGGCGACGGCTTCGGTGATGCGGTGCGGGTTGCTGCTGCCGCGCAGGCGGTTGCGCCAATGCACCAGCGCCGTGGGATGGAACGCGGTCTCGGTCAGCCCGTACCCGCAGGCGGCCTTCCACCGCAGGTCAAAGGTCAAGGCTTCGGCGGCGGCCCGGTCCGAGAGACCCTCCAGGGCCTGCAGGACCAGGACGGTGCCGATGACCGCGGCCGGGATCGAGGGCCTGCCCCGGGTGGAGGGAAACAGGTCCTCCATCATCGAGTCCGGGAAAAGCTCCGAGCGGTGCCCGGCCAGAAACGCGTAGGCACTCCCCGGGGCCAACAGCTCCCCGGCCAGCGCCTCCACATCCAAATACCCGCGCTGGGCCTCTTCAATTCCTTGCATGCATCCAGTCTTAAGGACCAGGACCCGAAGTCCAGCAGGCGCGCCTTAAACCACCCAAATTGTTCAGCACAGTCCTAGGGTGTGTCTCCTAATCAGTGGTTTTGCGGTTTGGCATGATTGATGGGTGCCTTCTCGCTATTCCGTGTTGTCCGATGCCCAGTGGGAGTCCATTGCCCCGTTGATGCCCGATTCGTCGGGGAAACCGGGCCGACCCTTCAACGACCACCGGCTGATGACCGAGGGCATCATCTACCGCTACCGGGCAGGGATCCCATGGCGTGATCTCCCTGCCTATTTCGGGTCGTGGAAGACCGTGTGGAAGCACCACCGCCGCAACGCCGCCAACGGGACCTGGGACAAGGTCCTGGCGGCGTTGCTGACCCGCGCGGACACGGCCGGGCTGATCAACTGGGAGGTCTCGATCGACTCCACGGTCAACCGTGCCCACCAGCACGGCACGAACCTGCCCCGCCACACAGGGGGACCTGTCGAATTACAGGAATCTGCTCGACGAGCCTGAGGACCATGCCATCGGCCGGTCCCGCGGCGGGCTGACCACCAAGATCCACGCCCTGGTGGATGGCAACATGCGTCCCCTGGTCCTGCTGCTGGGGCCGGGCCAGGGCGGGGACTCGCCGATGTTTGAGAACCTCATGGAGGCCCTGAAGGTAGAAAGGCCCGGTCCCGGCCGGGCCCGCACCCGCCCGGACCGGGCCATGGCCGACAAGGCCTATTCCTCCAAAGCAATCCGGGCGTACCTGCGCGGGCGGGGCATCGAGTGCGTTATCCCGGAAAAGGACGACCAGAAGGCCAACCGGAAACGCAAGGGCTCCGCCGGGGGACGCCCCGTCAGATACGACAGGGACGCCTACAAACGGCGCAATGTGGTCGAGCGCAGCTTCAACACCCTCAAGCAATGGCGGTCCCTGGCCACCCGCTACGACAAACTGGCCCTCACCTACCGCTCAGCGGCCGTCCTGCACGCCGTCGTCATCTGGAGCGCCGCATTGGGAGACACGCCCTAGTACGCCTAGGTCAAGGCCGAGTCGTTTTCCCAGGGGGCCGGGATGGGGAAATACGCCTTCATGAAGTCGGTGACGGCCGTGGTGCGCAGGTCGTCATCGATTTCGGGAAAGCTGCCGTCGTTGAGGCAAAAGAAGTCCATGTTGCGCCGTCGAAGCAACACCTCCATCTCCCGCAGGGCCGCCCGTTTGGTGGTGTCCACATATTTGACCTTGGCCATCTCCTGGAGCACTGCGCGGCCGGTGACCAGGGCGTAGTAGTGGTAGAGCGAGCAGGTGACGGAGATGTTGGTGCTCGCGCGGAAGGTGCTGGCGGCCGTCTGGGTGAACTCTTCGGAGAACTCGCGCTCCATCTCCGCAAGGACGCTGCGGCGCAGCGCGGTGGGTGCGTGGGCCAGATGCCGGGTGGTGATCCGGCCAAAGCGCTCGTAGAGCAGGCGCCGGTTGACCCGGGCCGCGTTCTCGAAGCCGCTGCGCTTCGGGTCGGTGCCACCGAGCCCGATCCGGGTGGTTGCCTCGACGAAGCGGGTGATGCCGCCCGGGGAGAAGAACATGTCCGGGCTCACGGGGCGGCCGAAGAACACATCGTCGTTGAAATAGAGGAAGTGCTCGGCGAGGCCCTCGATGTGGTGCAGTTGGCTTTCGACGGCCATGGAATTGTAGGTGGGCAGCACGGAGGGATCGGTGAAGAAGTCCGCACTGCGCACCAGGGTGACCGAGGGGTGCTCGGCCAGCCACGCGGGCCGGGGCGAATCGGTGGCGACAAAGATGCGCCGGATCCATGGCGCGAAAAGGTAGACGGACCGCAGCGCGTACCGGAGCTCCTCAATCTGGCGGAACCGTGCCTCATGGTCATCGCCCTGGCCCAGCTGGACGTGGCGCATTTGCCCTTTGACCCCGGCCAGCCACGCCGGGTCGGAGCCATCGACCCAGGAGAACACAAGGTCGATGTCAAAAGTGATGTCGGTGGCGTGGTCGGAGAACATGTTCTCGATG
The DNA here is from genome assembly GCF_050156935.1 of Pseudarthrobacter sp. P1. Classification (NCBI taxonomy): domain Bacteria; kingdom Bacillati; phylum Actinomycetota; class Actinomycetes; order Micrococcales; family Micrococcaceae; genus Pseudarthrobacter; species Pseudarthrobacter sp. P1. The sequence goes on from NZ_CP189584.1 coordinate 4,162,465, forward strand.
GTCGGCCAGTGCAGGCCATAGCGTTCCACCGTGCCCCGCACGGCGTCCCGGGCGGGAATGGTGCGCCGGGTCAGCGAATTTTCAATCGGCAATGTGATCTCCGCCGCGGCAAAGGACCACAATTCCAGCTGGATTCCGGCGGCGGCACCGAAGGCCAGGCCGCTGCCGGGCACCAGGCGCGGCCGGAAGATCCGGAAGATCCGCGCCTTGGGAGTGTCCGCAAGGGTGCCGTCGGCCACCAGGCCCAGCACGGGCTTCTTCACGTCGACGGTCTTGGCGTAAAACGGTTCATCCTGGCAGGCGGCGGCCAGCGACTCGCGCAGCTGCCGGCGGTCCGTCCAGGACACGGCCAGGACCGGGCGCTCGTCATTGCCGCGCACCAACAAATATCCGATGCCGGCCGCATCCAGGGCGCGGCGGATGAACAACAGGTCTTCCACCATGGCCTGGTGCGGGGTCAGCGCGGCGTTGGCCAGGGCGTAACGGCCGCGATGCCTGACCAGGTCCCCACGGGCAAGCAGCCGCGCAGCCGTCGCCGCGCTGGCACTCTGGACCACCTCCACCGTCACCGGTTCCTCCGGACCCCCGATGTAGATGTCGCGGTCGGCGGCAATATCGGTCATCGTCGTACCCCCCTCGCCTCTTGGGCCGGACGCGGGCACGGGCCGTGGGTGCGCAAATGCGCCACCCGGCCCGGCTAAGCCGGAAGCTACCTGGTCCGGCCCCGATGGGCCGATCCAGTACCAGTTTCCGGCGTCAACCGTGTTACGTCCAGCCCCCCGGCTGCAGCAGCGGGACCGCTAGCGCAGCGGGCTGAGGGCGGCGGCCAGCGCGCGGTCCACGGCGTCCAACGGCATGGCCGCGCGGTCGGGTTCCAAACCGCGCAGGACCAGCTCAGCGGCCAGGTCCGCCAGGGCGGCCGAGGTCTGGATCCCGTAGCCGCCCTGCCCGGCCAGCCAGAAGAATCCCGGCGCCTCGGCATCGAATCCGGCCACCGGCAGCCCGTCCTTGGGGGAGGTGCGCAGCCCGGTCCAGGCCCGCTCGACGCTCTCGAACCCCAGGCTCGTCACGCCCGCCAGCCGGTGGAGGAGGGCCTCGATGTCCCCGGGCAGCACCTGCGCATCCTGCGCCGTGCTGGGCACCGATTCGCATGGCGAAACCAGCAGATGCTCGCCGTCGGGGCGGTAGTAGAAGGAATCGTCGGCCGCGGCCACCATCACTCCATGCGGGTCCACCGGGGTGGTGGTGCGCAGCAGGGCGGCGCTGCGCCGGTGCGGCGTCAGCCCCAGCGTGGAGACGCCGAAAACCACTGCCACCGGATCGGCCCAGGCCCCGGCCGCATTGACCACGGTGCGTGCGTCGATGCCCTGCCCACCGGCACCCACGGTCCAGCCGCGGGCCGTCCGCGAGGCCGTGTGCACGGGGGCCCCGGTGAGGATGAGCGCGCCCGCGGCCACGGCGGCGGAACGGTAGAACTCCAGCAGCGCCGGCACATCGACCTCCAGGGCCGATCCGTCCAGGCAGGCCGCCGCAAAGGATTCGGGGCGCAGGTCCGGGCTCAGCCGCAGCGCTTCGGCATGGTCCAGCGGCTGCAGCACGGGGTTGCCCGCCATCAGGGCGGAGATCTGGGCGGCGGTGCCGATGATGACCTCCGGCCGCGGCCGGAGGATGGGTGTGCCCAGCCCCGCGGAAATCTGCTGGACGGACGCGATGGTCCGGCGCGTCAGCACCCGGATTGGATCGGGCCCGTAGCTGGGCTGCAGCTGCCGGGCGGACCGGGACGAAGCGTGGTAGGCCAGCGTCTCCTCGGCCTCGACCAGCACCACCGAGGCCGAGGCGGCCAGCCGCCCGGCCAGGGACAATCCGGCGATACCGCCGCCGATGATCAGTACGTCGCATTCCATAGGGCCATCGTGGCAGAGAACCACGTGCCCGGCCACCGGCGTGGAACGCGCCCGGCGCATCCGGGCGCAACCCCGGCCGCAGGCTAGCTGGCGGCGCTGGAGGCGATGACGCCCAGGCCGAGCGCGGCCAGGACGCCGGAGGTGGCGCGCTCAAAGACGGTGGAGACCTTGGGCCGGCGCAGCCATTGGTTGGCCTTGGCCGCCAGCGCCGTGACAATGGCCAAGTAGCCGAAGGCAATGGCGGCCAGGATGGTGCCGAGCACCAGGGCCGTGGCCATGGTGTTGCCGCCGTGCGGAATGAACTGCGGCACCACGGCCAGGTAGAACAGGCCCACCTTGGGGTTGAGGATGGTGGAGAGCGCGCCGGAGCCGAAGCCCGCCCAATGGCTGTACCGCAGCGGCTTGCGTTCCTCGCCCGCGGCCGCCTGCGCCCCGGCCCTGCGCGCCCGCAGGAAGGAGGAGATGCCCAGGTACAGCAGGTACAGGCCGCCGGCAATCTTCAGCCAGCGGAAAACCTCGGCGGACTGTTCCAGGATGGCCGCCAGCCCCACGCCCACCAGGGCCGCCCAGAGGATCGCCGACAGCGAGGACCCGGCGGCCGCGGCAATGGCCGCGCTGGGGCGGTTCAGGGCGATCCGGAGCACCAGGAAGGTGTCGGGCCCGGGGGTTACGGCAAGGACGAGGCAAAGGCCGGCAAAGGCCAGCAGGGATACGGCAGTCACACTGTCAATGATGGGGCAGGTCCGCCGGAAGCGGCAACTGTCCGGAAGCACAGACGCCTTCGCTTTCGGACACGCGTCCGGCGGCAGGGGAGCGGCATACGCTGGGTGGATGAGCGAATTGATCACCAACATTGGCGAATTGATGACCCAGGATGCCGCGCACGGAACCCGCCGCCAGGCCGCCGTCGTGCTGGAGGGGGAGCGGATTGCGTGGATCGGCGACGCCGCCGCCGCCCCGGCTGCGGACACGGTGGTGGATGCCCAGGGCCGGGCCGTGCTGCCGGGCTGGGTGGATTCGCACACCCACCTGGTCTTTGCCGGCGACCGCACCAGCGAATTCGAGGCGCGGATGGCCGGGGAGAGCTACAGCGCCGGGGGGATCGGCGTCACGACGGCGGCCACCCGGGCCGCCAGCGACGCCGAGCTCACGGCGCTGGCGCAGGGCCGCGTGGCCGAGGCCGTCGCCGGGGGCACCACCTATCTTGAGACCAAGACCGGCTACGGTCTCACCGTGGAGCAGGAGGGGCGGAGTGCGCGGATTGCCGGCGCCGTGGCGGACCAGGTGACCTATCTGGGCGCCCACCTGGTGCCGGCCGGCATGGATGCCGAGGAGTACACGGACCTGGTCTGCGGACCCATGCTGGCGGCCGTGCTGCCCTTCGCCGGCTGGGCCGACGTCTTCTGCGAGCGGGGCGCCTTCACCGAGGAGCAGAGCCGGCGGGTGCTGGCCGCCTGTGCCGCCGCGGGCCTGGGCCTGCGCGTGCACGGCAACCAGCTCGGCCCCGGTCCCGGGGTCCGGCTGGCGGTGGAGTTCGGTGCGGCCAGCGTGGACCACGTGAACTTCCTGGACGACGGCGACGTCGAGGCGCTCGCGGCCAGCTGGGCCGGCTGGGACGCGGGCACGGGCACGCGCGGCACCGTCGCCACGGTGCTGCCCGCCTGCGACCTGTCCACCCGGGCCCCGCTGGCCCCGGCCAAGCGCCTGCTCGACGCCGGCGTGCAGGTGGCCATCGCCTCCAACTGCAATCCCGGCACCTCCTACACCTCCTCCATGGCCTTCAACGTGGCCACGGCGGTGCTGCAGATGGGGCTCAGCGTGGAACAGGCGGTCCGGGCCGCCACCTACGGCGGGGCGCTGGCCCTGGGCCGTGAACGCGGTGTGGATGCGGACGGGCAGCGGGCCGTCGGGTCCATCGCCGTCGGGCACCGGGCCGACCTGCACCTGCTGAACGCCCCCTCGGCAACCCATCTGGCCTACCGGCCGGGCATGCCGCTGACCCACGCCGTCTGGCGCCGGGGCGTGCGCGCCCTCTGACCCGGCGCCCTCTGACCCGGGGACGCGCGGCAGGGCTCCACCACGAAAGCGGCTGCGCAATCCCGGATTTCGGGATTGCGCAGCCGCCCCTGTCCTACGGGTGCGCTAGCGGGATGCTTCTACGGTGTGCAGGCCGTGTCGGCCGGCCGCGGCGACGGGGCGAACCCGGCCGCCGTGGCCGGCGAACTGCCGTAGACCCGCATTTCCGCTGCGGCTGCAAACGCCTGGCCGTTGATGGCGCTGTTCGCCTGGAACTTCACGTACCTGGCCTGCACGGGCGCGAAGGTGATGGTCTGCATCGCCGCCGTATCGGCCAGGTTCCCCGTGGCCACCTGGGTCCAGGTGGTGCCGTCCCCGGAGGTGAAGACCGTGTAGCCCTTGACCTTGCCGTTCTGGCCGCCGCTCTGGCGGCCCTGGTAGCCAAACCCGCCCACGGTGTACTCACCGTCAAACGAGAGCTGCACCCAGTGCGGGTAGCCGGTGATCGAGGGATCGTACTGGGTGTGCCAAATGCTGCCCAGGTCTCCGTCCAGGACATTCCCGACGGGACCCTCGCCCGGACCCGAATCAAGGTTCTGCGAGTCCGCCGTGGCCGTCATGGACGACGTGGGCACGATGGCCTGGGTTCCGACCCGCAGGTTTGAATCGGAGTCCACGGTCTTGGTGCCGCAGTTGTTGAAATAGCTGGCCGCCGGATGGATCAGCGTGGTGCTTCCGGCCGCGGCGGCCGGGGTGGTGATGATCCAGCGGGTGGTTGCCGTGGCGCCGGGCTTGACCGTGCCCACCAGGTTGGCGTCCTTGGCTGCGACCTGGGCGGTCCAGCCATCCGGCAGCGTGCCCAGCGACATGGCCACGTTCGTGGCATCGGTGGCCTCATTGTTGGTGAACGTGGTGGTGTAGCTGTTGGTGGTGCCCGGGTTGAGGTCCGCGTTGGCCGGACCGGCCACCGCGGCACAGGCCGCGCCGCCGCTGACGGCACCCAGGTCCGTGACGGTGAAGTCGTCCAGCACGAAATCGGCACCGTTGGCCCCGCCGGTCTTGCGCAGGCCCACCCAGTTGTCGCCGCACCCGGCCGTGAACGTCCGCGAGTAGCTGGCGGTGTCCAGTGCCGGGGCCATGGCCTCGGCCTTGAGGTCCTTGGACGCCACGGTGCCGCCGGCAGTACCCCCGGAGAGAGTGTCCGAGCCCGTCACCCACTGCCATTGGCCGGCAATGTTGGTCTGGTACTTGAACTCAACCTTGTAGGAGTGGCCGGCCGTGAACGGCACCGTAGCCGGCACCGTCCGGTACACCAGGCCGGTGTTTTCCTCATGCGATTTGAGCGAGTTGTTGCCGTTGAGCACGTCATCCACCGCCTGGCCGGTGAGCGTGCCCGTGCTGTACGGGCGGTAGGTGTTCTTCCATTCCTTCTGCGAGTAGGGGGGTGGAGGTTGCTGATGCTGGTGCGCGGATCGGTGACCCCGCCGGCGCCGCCCTTCACGAAGGGTCCCCAGCCGGGCTGGTTGCCTTCAAAGTTGGCGGATGCGACGATGTTGCCGCTGGTTCCGGCCACCGGCGTCGTCGTATCCTCCATGATGCGGACATCGTCGAGGGTGACGGCGGCGGACCCGGCCACGGCACCGATGGATACGTCCACCTTGCCGTTGGCGGGCACGGTGAACGCCACCGAGGCGCGCTGTGAATTCGTGCCAGCCTTCGCATCCGCTGCCACAGTGTTCTCGGCTGGGGTGATGTCGAAGGTGTTGGACGCGGCCAGATCCTTGCCGCTGACGGCCAGCGTAACGGCACGGCGGTTGCCGGCCGCAATGTCAACGTTGGCGCTGAGCGTGTACTTCTTGCCCTTGTCCAGTTTCTTGATGGTTTGGGAAATGGCCGACGACGACGTGCCCAGGACCGCGATGTTGTCGCCCGCCGCGGTGCGCGAGATGGCGGCGCCACCGGTCGGATTCCAGCCCATGAGGTTTCCGGCGTTGAACCCAGGGTCGGCCACGGGGGATCCGTCTCCGTAGTCGGCGTCCTTGTTGACGGGCTTGTCCCCGTTGGGTGCCAGCACGTAGGGGGTGCCCTTGTCGCCGGTCAGCGTCACGGTGCCGTTGGCGGCGGTGATGTCCGAGACCTTGACCCGGCCCTGGTCGGTGAGCTTGTAGAGGTCGAAGTTGCGGGTCTTGGCGAACTGGCTGGTCAGCGTGAACGTACTGGTGCCCCCGTCCGCCGAGTAGAAGTACATCTTGTCGGCCTTGGCCGGCGAGGTGGTCTGGCCATTGTTCTTCGCGTCCTGCCAGGGCAGCAGGTACGTGCCGCCCTTCAGGACCACGGCGTTGCCCATGGTGATCTGGCGCTGGCCGTCCACCATGGTGATTCCGACGCCGCCGGTCAGGGTGGCCGACGTGCCGAAGTTCCAGTTGGTGACGTCGAAGTGCTGGATGAATTTGGTGGGCAGGTTGGAGGTGAAAATGTTGCTGTAGAACGTATTCCAATCGTTCTGGCCGGTCCAGCCCTCAAATTCCTTGATCTGGGTTCCGCCCAGCAGGGGATCGGTGTTCCAGACGTCGCGGTCCGCGTTGGAGATGAACCGGACAATGTTGGAGTTGATGCCCTTGTTGGTGGCGCCGCCATAGTTCTTGTCGTTGGCCCAATGGGACCAGACGGAGTTGCCCTCAAACTTGCAGGCCCATTCCGAGGCCACCTCGAAGCCCATCGTGCGCAGCTGCGCGGCCAGTTGGTCGGCCAGCCAGCCGCTGGAATAGTAGGCATCGATGTACACGGTCTTGATGCCGGGCGCCTCCTTGCGGAGCTGGGCGAAGCGGTCCAGGATGGCGCCCGTGCCAAGGTCCGTGCGCTGGTCGATGTGGTACGACTGGTTCAGCCAGTCCCAGCCGTTGACCTGGCCCGAGATCATGCCCTCGCTGAAGCTCTGGGCCTGCGGGTAGGCCTCGGTGACGTTCACATGGACGGCGACATCGGCATTGAACTTGGCCCCGGTGCTGGTCAGCGTGTTCAGCTCGGCCAGTCCACCGGCGCGGGTGTTGTAGTCTCCGCCATAGTCCGGATGGGCGGAGTCATGGCCCTCGTTGGCGTAGCCCTTTTCCAGCACCCACTGGCCCAGATCGTCGGTGGACATCGAGATCCGCTTGACGTTGTCCAGGGTCTTCAGGAACGGGTTGGTTGCCTCGGAGGCGAAGTTGAACGGGATGTGCTGGACCACCCGCTCGGGGACGCGGTCCGAGCCCAGCGGCGCCGCCATCGCGGCACGGAACGCGATGGCGCCATCTTCCCAGGTGGCCTTGCCGTCGCCGTTGGCGTCGGCGGAGAGCACCACTGTGGTCTTGGGCAGGGCATAGAACTGCACGCGGGAATCCGTGGCACCGGCCGCGGCGTACGTGTAGGTGCCGGTGGACAGCGCGGCGCGCTTGGCGCCGTTGCCGGCGTCGAGGATCTGCGACTGCAACCGGCTGTTCCAGTTGGTGTTGCTGTCCTGTGCGGAGTCGTCCGTGGCGTTGGTCAACAGGCCGGCCGAGAGTGCGGAGTTGCTGACAAAACCATACGGTGTGCCGACCGGGGCCGCATCCGGCGTTGACGTGCCGATCACCGGCACGAACTGGTCCGCCGTGGTGGTCGAATCGCTGGAGATCCTGGTGCGGGCCAACTGGGCCCGGGCATCCCCGGAATCGACCGAGACGAGGGACTGGTTGGGGATGGCGAGGTGGTCCACCGTGGCGGCCGCGCTGCCGGAGATCTTGGTGACGGCAAAGTCGACGGTGTTGTTCTTGGTGACGGTGATCGAGGATTCGATGGACAGGTTGGGGAAGTCCGCGAACGTGGAGGTGTAGCTGGCCGAATCCTTCGCCGCGCTCGCGGTGGTGGTGGCGGTGTGGTTTGTGCCGTTGATGGCGAAGTCCTTGAGCAGGTCCGCCTGGCCGGAGAGCGATTTGCCGTCCAGGGTGTAGGAGATGACCTGCGGGAATTCCTTGCCCACCAGCACATCCAGGCCCTTTCCGTTGCTGATCTTCACGGGCGTGGCCGGATCGGCGGGAGGTGCCGGCGGCACAGGTTGGGGCGTGGTGTCGCCCACGGCGCGCACGCGCAGCTCCGACGCCGAGGCATTGGTGCTGCCGTTGACGGCGCTGTCGGCCTCAAACTTCACATAGCGGGCCTTGACCGGGCTGTCGAAGAGGACAGTCTGGACGGCCGTCTGGCTGGTTGGCTGGGCAAAGCTGCCGGTTGCCACCGGCGCACCCCAATCGCCGGCGGGGTCGGTGGCAATGCTGCGGTCAGTGGTGGCGAAGACCTTGAAGTTCTTCACGGGTCCGTTGGCCTGGTTCTTGACGGAGTAGTCCAGGCCCGTCAGGGTGAACGATCCGCCCACATCCCAGGAGATCCAGTGCGGCATGGGGTCGGCCACGCCGGCGTCGTTGACCATCTTGTAGGCCACGGTCCACTGCGAGGCGTAGTCGTTGTCGAAGGCACCGGCGGCTGTTCCGTCCAGGGCGGGCGGTGCCGGATAGGCCGGCGATTGCGAATCCGTGCCGAGGAGCGTGTATTGGCCCGGTGCCACGGGCGTTCCGGACACATCGGGTGCGGCGTCGGCGGCTACAGCGCCGGTTCCGACGCTCAGTGCGGCGACCAGGGAGGCTGTTGCCGCACAGGCTGCCACCCGCTGGAATGAGGCGCCGCGCCACGGGGGTTTTCTGGTGTGCTGGGTGGTCATGCGATGTCCTTCGTGCCGTGGGGTGCACATGTTCCGGCGACAGCGTGCCGCGGCGGAACAGGCAATTGTTATGGATAACACGTTGACTATGACACCGGTGTGACAGAAATTACAACCATGGGTAAAAAGATTCAATTTTGTCAACGGGGTGCAGATATAGGCTGCCCGCCTCCGGCTTGGGGGCGCAGATGGTTGCTGGATCGAAGTTGATCATTTATTGCATATATCCGTCATAAGCGATCACCAAATGGTAGGATTTCAATCAGAAAAAGGTGCGCCGACCGACCCGTCCAGCCCCCCCGTCCAGCCCTTCGGGCCGTGCGCTCTTTCCGCGCCGGAGCTGGCCAACCGCTATGAGGATATTGATGAACATGTTGACCCGGACCTCCGAGTCGCCTGCCCCCGATGCCGGCGGCGGAGCCGCCGCACCCACCGTGCTGGCCTTTGACGTTGGCGGAACGGACATGAAGGTGGGTCTGCTGGCCGGGCCCATTGCCCCCGGGGCCATCGAGATCCGGGATCTGCAGCGCCTGCCCACGCCCGGCATCGAGCAGGGGGCGGCGTCCGTGAGCACCGCCGACGCCATTGTGGAGCGGATTGTTGAACTGACGGCCGACTACCAGGCCAACCACCCCGACTCGCCCGTGGCCGCCATCGGCGTCACGGTGCCCGGCCTGGTGGACGAGGCCACGGGGGTTGGCATCTATTCGGCCAACCTGGGCTGGAAGGACTACCCCTTCACCGCCAGGCTTACCGAGCGCCTCGGCCTGCCCGTTGCGTTTGGCCACGACGTCGCCATGGCCGGCGAGGCGGAGCTGAAGATCGGTGCGGCCCGCGGTGAATCCAACGTCGTGGTCATGGTGATCGGCACCGGCATCGCCGGCGCCGTGGTGTGCGATGGCCACCGCGTCCGGGGCGCGGGCTACGCCGGCGAACTCGGCCATGCCCTCGTCCCCACCCCGGAGGGCCCGCTGGCCATCCTGGAATCCGTCGGCTCCGCCCGCGCCATCGCCCTTGCCTACCAGGAGGCCACCGGCACCGCCGTCAACGGTGCCCGGGACGTGCTGGACCGTGCCGCCGCCGGCGATGCCGCGGCCGCCGCGGCCTGGACCCGTGGTGTGGACGCGCTGGCCTTCAGCCTGGCCCAATGCGTCTCCATGCTGGGCACCGAGACAGTGGTGCTGGGCGGCGGGCTCTCCATGGCGGGACCGGCGCTGTTCGAGCCGCTGGCCGCCGGGATTGACGCACTGCTGACCTTCCACCGCCGGCCCCGGCTGGTGCACGCGGAACTGGGCCAGAATGCGGGCCTGATCGGCTCAGCGCTGAAGGCCCGCGAGATGCTGGCAGGTGCATGATGGGCAGCATCGAGATGGCATCGGCCCCGGACCTATCCGTCGCGGCCGAGGTTGAGGCGGCGCCCGCCGCGTCCGTCCCCGCGCACGGGAGGGTGGTCACTGTGACCCCCAATCCGGCCGTGGACGTCACCTACTGGGTGGACGGCGTGAAACTTGGTTCCTCGCACCGGGTTCCGGCGCCGCTGAACCGCGCCGGCGGCAAGGGCATCAATGTCTCCCGCGTGGCGCACCAGCAGGGCTATGCCACACTCGCCATCGCCACCGTGGGCGGGGCCGCGGGCGAGCAGTTCCGCGCCGACCTGGCCGCCAGCGGCGTGCCGCACCGCCTGGTGGAGGTGGAGGCGCAGACCCGCCGCACCATCGCCCTGGTGGACACGGTGAACGGCGAGACCAGCATCTTCAACGAGGCGGGCCACGCGCTGGCGGCCGCCAGCTGGCGCGCCTTGGCCGCCGCCGTCGTCGAATCCCTGGACGGGGCCGGCGTGCTGGTGGGCTCGGGCAGCCTGCCGGAGAACGCCCCGGCGGACTTCTACCCGGCCCTGGTGGCGCTGGCGCACAACGCCGGCATCCCTGCCGTCATTGACACCTCGGGGGAGGGGATCCTGGCCGCCGCCCGCGCCGGCGCGGACCTGCTCAAGCCGAACAACCACGAGCTCATGGAGGCCGTCGGCGAGACGGACCTGCCCACCGCGGCCCGGAAGCTGATGGAACTCGGTGCCCGGCGCGTGCTGGTCAGCGTGGGGGAGGAGGGCATGCTCGCCTTCGACGCCGCCGACCCCGGCCACTACATCCAGGCCAAGCTCCCGGCGCCGCTGGCCGGGAACCCCACCGGGGCCGGGGACGCCGCCGTCAGTGCGGCCGCCGCCGTGCTTGCCACCGGCACCGGATCGCTGGAGGACATGCTGCGCGCGGCCACGGCCTGGAGCGCCGCCGCCGTGCTGATGCCCGGGGCCGGGGAAATTTCCCCCGAGCACCCCACCTTGGCGGAGCAGCTGATCGTGACGCACCACTGACGCCGGCGACGGCGTTGTTCGACCCGAAGATTGTTTCCAGACGCACCGACTCAAAAGGATTTCCCGATGGCATTGACCCCCACCCGTGAATTGATGGACGCAGCAGCAGCAGCGGGCACCGGCCAGGGCGCATTCAACGTGATCCACCTGGAAACGGTGGAGGCGCTGGTGGCCGGCGCCGAGGCAGCCGGCCTGCCGGTGATCCTGCAGATCTCCGAGAACTGCGCCAAGTTCCACGGCGGCCTGGAGCCGGTGGCCCTGGCCACCCTCGCCGCAGCCCGCAAGGCCAGCGTTCCCGTGGCTGTGCACCTGGACCACGCCGAGGACGAGGCCCTGGCCCGCCAGGCCGTGGACCTGGGCTTTGGCTCCATCATGTACGACGGCGCGCACTTCGAGTACGAGCAAAACGTTGAGGCCACGGCCTGCGTGGCCAAGTATGCCCACGAGCGCGGTGTCTACATCGAGGCCGAGCTGGGCAAGGTGGGCGGCAAGGACGGGGCGCACGCTCCGGGCGTGCTGACCGACCCCGCCGAGGCCGCCGCCTTCGTGGCCGCGACGGGCGTCGACGCCCTGGCTGTGGCCGTGGGCTCCTCGCACGCCATGACCGAGCGTTCCGCCGCGCTGAACCTGGAGCGGATCGCGGCGCTGAAGGCAGCGCTGGACGTGCCGCTGGTGCTGCACGGCTCCTCCGGCGTCTCGGATGCGAACATCGTGGCCGCGATCACCGCGGGCATGACCAAGATCAACGTCTCCACGCACCTGAACGGCTTCTTCACCCGCGGGGTGCGCGAGTACCTGGACGCCAACCCCGCCGTCGTCGACTCCCGCAAGTACCTCGGCGCGGGCCGGGCCGCCCTGGTGCCCGAGGTGGCGCGACTGCTCCAGCTCTTCGCGCTCGCCACGGATCTGTCACCGGTGGAGGCCTCGTGAACCGCACCGAACGCCTGGCGGCCATCCTGGACTTGCTGGCCGGCGCCGGCTCGGTTGAGGTGGATGACATTGTCACCAAGCTGGGCGTCTCGCCGGCCACGGCCCGCCGGGACCTGGATTCGCTGGCCAACGAGCGCCTGCTCAGCCGCACCCGCGGCGGGGCCACGGCCGGTTCGGTGGCCTATGACCTGCCCGGCCGCTACAACCGTGACGACCATGCGGAGCAGAAGCACCAGATCGCACTGGCGGCCAGTGCGTTGATCCCCAAGGGCGCCGTCATCGGACTGTGCGGCGGCACCACATCCACGGCGCTGGCCCAGGTGCTCTCCACCCGTGCGGATCTGATGGAGCCCTCCAACCGGCCGACGCTGACGGTGGTCACCAACGCCATCAACATCGCGGCCCAGCTGGTGGTGCGCCCGAACTTCAAGATCATGGTCACCGGCGGCATCGTGAATCCGCGCTCATACGAGCTGGTGGGCCCGTACACCGACATCATCCTGCAGAAGGTGGCGCTGGACTTCGCGTTCATCGGCGTCAACGGCATCGAGCCCGGCGTAGGCCCCACCATCAACGACGAGGGCGAGGCCACGGTGAATTCGCTGATGGCCCGCCGCGCCACGGAGGCCTACATGCTGGCCGACTCCTCCAAGATCGGCCAGCGCGCGTTCGCCACCATGGAGGGGTACCGCTTCCACAAGCTCATCACCGACTCCGGTGTGACCGAAGCCCAGCTGGCGGCCTTTGCCGACAGCGGCATCGATGTCCTGGTGGCACCGGCCCAGTAGTTCCACAGGGGACTGCCCGCAGCCTGCGCTGCCAAATCCCGCATATGACGCTTTTGCTGCAGCGTCATATGCGGGATTTTTTGCGTCCCGGCCCACCCCTGCCGGGCGCCGGGTCCGCGGGGCAGCAGGATCCGGGGCTTGCGTGCATCGAATGCCACGCAGATCCGGACGGCGGAAGTCAAATCTCCAGTTTCCGTATTGTGGAAATCAAATCTCCTATTGCGAAAACATCGGAACCTATCTACAGTTGTGTTCAACCTCACATTGAGGAGCGGAACTAGAGATCGGCCCCCACCATGACACTCACTCCGGAGAGCTCGCCTCTCACAGAAGCGGTCGCGGAATCGCACCATGACGACGGCAGGCACCACCACCAGCACCGCGATCACGCCGACCACATCCTGCACGCGCCGCCGGCCGGGGCGCTGGCCGCGAACCTGCCCCCGACCAGCCCGCAGCTGTACAACCAGGACCTGGCCCCGACCCAGGCCGCCGGGCGCCGCTGGACCTCCTACAGCATCTTCACCCTGTGGGCCAACGACGTGCACTCGCTGGGCAACTACGGCTTCGCGCTGGGCCTGTTCGCGCTGGGCCTGGGCGGCTGGCAGATCCTGCTGGCCCTGGGCGTGGGCGCGGTGCTGTTGTTCGGGCTGTTGAACTTCTCCGGCTTCATGGGCCACAAGACCGGCGTCCCGTTCCCGGTGATGAGCCGGATCTCCTTCGGCATCCACGGCGCCCAGATCCCGGCCCTGATCCGCGGCGCGGTCGCGATCGCCTGGTTCGGCATCCAGACCTACCTGGCCTCCCTGGTGCTGCGCGTGCTGCTCATCGCCCTGGTCCCGTCCCTGGCATCCATGGACACCAACTCGATCCTGGGCCTGTCCTCGCTGGGCTGGATCACGTTCATCGCGCTGTGGATCCTGCAGGTGTTCATCGTCTCCTACGGGATGGACATGATCCGCAAGTACGAGGCCTTCGCCGGCCCCATCATCCTGGTCACCATGATCGCCCTGGCCGTGTGGATGTTCTTCCAGGCCGGCGCCTCCATCGCCTGGTCCACCGACCACGCCCTTCAGGGCGGGGACATGTGGCGGGAGATCTTCGCCGGCGGCGCCCTGTGGGTGTCCATCTACGCCACGTTCGTGCTGAACTTCTGCGACTTCACCCGCTCCTCCACGACCCGCAAGTCGATCGTCAAGGGCAACTTCTGGGGCATCCCGATCAACATGCTGCTCTTCGGCTCCATCGTCGTGGTCCTGGCCGGGGCCCAGTTCAAGATCAACGGCCAGGTCATCTCCAGCCCCTCGGACATCGTCCAGACCATCCCGAACACGCTCCTGCTGGTCCTGGCGGCCCTGGCGCTGCTGGTGCTCACCGTCGCGGTGAACCTGATGGCCAACTTCGTCGCCCCGATCTACGCCCTGACCAACCTGTTCCCGAAGAAGCTGAACTTCCGCCGCGCGGGCCTGATCAGCGCCCTGATCGGCCTGGTCATCCTGCCCTGGAACCTGTACAACAACCCGGTGGTCATCGTGTACTTCCTCGGCGGCCTCGGCGCCCTGCTGGGCCCGCTGTTCGGGGTGATCATGGCCGACTACTGGCTGATCCGCAAGGCCCGCGTCAACGTCCCCGAGCTGTACACCGAGCAGAAGACCGGCGCGTACTTCTACAAGAACGGGTTCAACCCGCGCGCCATCACCGCCTTCGCGATCGCCGCGGCGATCTCGCTGCTGATCGCCTTCGTCCCGGCCCTGGTGTCCCTGTCCTCCTTCTCCTGGTTCTTCGCCGCCGGCATCGCCGCGGTGGTCTACTACGCCATCGCGGACCGCAAGCGCACCTTCCAGGACGTCTCCGGCGAGCCGATCGCCGTCCCCAGCGTCCACTAACCGGCCCACCCCCGACACCCACGACCAGAGCAAAGAAGAAGACATGCGCATCCTCGTTCTCAACGTCAACACCACGCAATCCATGACCGACTCCATCGCGGCCCAGGCCAGGGCTGTGGCATCGCCCGGCACGGAAATCGTGGGACTGACACCGAACTTCGGCGCCGAATCCTGCGAGGGAAACTTTGAGAGCTACCTGGCCGCCATCGCGGTGATGGACAAGGTGCTCTCCTACCCCGAACCGTTCGACGCCGTCATCCAGGCCGGGTACGGGGAACACGGGCGTGAGGGGCTCCAGGAGCTCCTGGACGTCCCCGTCGTGGACATCACGGAGGCGGCAGCCAGCACCGCGATGTTCCTGGGCTACAAGTACTCGGTGGTGACCACCCTTGACCGGGCCGTCCCCCTGATCGAGGACCGGCTCAAACTGGCAGGACTCGACGCCCGGTGCGCCTCGGTGCGGGCCAGCGGCATGGCCGTTCTGGAGCTCGAAGAAGAGCCGGAACGGGCAGTGCAGGCCATCGTTGACCAGGCGGAAAAGGCTGTCAATGATGACAAAGCCGAAGTCATCGTCCTGGGCTGCGGCGGCATGGCCGGCCTGGACGACCAGGTCCGCGCCAGGACGGGTGTGCCAGTGGTCGATGGCGTCGCTGCCGCCGTCACCATTGCCGAATCCCTGGTGCGGATGGGGCTCTCGACCTCCAAGGTCCGCACCTATGCCACGCCGAGGCCCAAAAAAGTCATCGGCTGGCCAGTGACCTCCGGTCCGCTCGCTTCCTAGACTCTGTAGTACAGACAACAAAATTCATTCACGTCATTGCGTGGGCCTGCCGCCGGTTGCCGGCGGCAGGCCGTCCGCGCAATCCGAACAAGGGAAAAGTTAAATGCCTGAATCATCCAAGCCCCAGTTTGACCTGGTCTTTCGGGGCCAGCGCATACTCACCACAGCGGGCATTGTCGCCCGCGAGGTGGGGGTGCGTGACGGGTTGATTGCTGCGATTGAACCGTTGGGCAACGGCCTGGCAGGCGCCCAGATCATCGAACTGGCCGACGACGAAACGTTGATCCCCGGCCTGGTGGACACGCACGTCCACGTCAACGAGCCCGGCCGCACCGAGTGGGAGGGCTTCGCCTCCGCCACCCGTGCCGCAGCTGCCGGTGGCGTGACGACGATCATCGACATGCCGCTGAACAGCATTCCGCCCACCACCAATGTCGAGGCCCTGCAGCTCAAGCGGGCAGCGGCCAAGGACCAGGCGTTTGTCGACGTCGGCTTCTGGGGCGGCGCGATCCCGGGCAACAAGGGCGACCTGCGCAGCCTCCACGACGAGGGCGTCTTCGGGTTCAAGTGCTTCCTGCTCCACTCCGGCGTGGATGAATTCCCCCATCTGGAAGCGGATGAGATGGAGGAGGACATGGCCGAGCTGAAGACCTTCGACTCCGTCATGATCGTCCACGCCGAAGATTCCCGTGCGATCGACAGGGCCCCCTCCGCCGGGGGCGACCACTACGACAAGTTCCTGCACTCGCGCCCCCGCGGTGCCGAGAACATTGCCATTGCAGAGGTCATCGAGCGGGCCCGCTGGACCGGTGCCCGCGCCCACATCCTGCACCTGTCCTCCTCCGACGCGCTGCCGATGATCGAATCGGCCAAGGCCGACGGCGTCCACCTGACGGTGGAAACGTGTCCGCACTACCTGACACTGACCTCCGAGGAGATCCCCAACGGCGCCACCGCCTTCAAGTGCTGCCCGCCCATCCGTGAGGCCAGCAACCGCGAAAAGCTCTGGAAGGGGCTTGAGGACGGGCTCATCGACTGCATCGTCACCGACCACTCGCCGAGCACCCTGGACCTCAAGGACCTGGAAAACGGCGACTTCGCCGTAGCGTGGGGTGGCGTCTCTTCGCTGCAGCTTGGCCTGTCCCTGATCTGGACCGAGGCACGCCAGCGCGGCATCGCCCTCGAAAAGGTCCTGAACTGGATGTCGAAGCGTCCGGCGGAGCTGGCCGGCCTGCACCGCAAGGGCCAGCTGGCCCTGGGCTTCGACGCCGACCTGGCCGTCTTCGCCGCCGACGATGCGTTTGTCGTGGACGTCACCAAGCTCAAGCACAAGAACCCGATCACGCCGTACGCCGGCAAGCCGCTCTCCGGTGTCGTCCGCCAGACCTACCTGCGTGGCGGGCTCATCGATGGCGAAACGCCCACCGGCAAGCTCCTGCGCCGCGGCGAAATCTAAACACCAACACGGCCGCTGCATGGACTGACTGCAGCACACACGAAAACCGGCGCCAACGGAGATCCGTTGGCGCCGGTTTTCGTGTGTGCTGCAGGAACTGGGTCAGGGGTGCCCATGGCGGAGATCGGCCAAATATCGTTCTTCATATTCCACTAAGTGGAAACATTTATCCAAAATCTGACGTAGAATGGTTTCACAACAGGGATGGACCACGCTGCAGCCCGCCTGCAGCGGTCCGCGATGACGTGCAGGCCCGTGGTTCAACACCGCGGCACGGTGCTCCAATGACGGAGGGCCGTGGCAGTCCGCGGACGCGGAGCTCCTTCCCACCTGCACAGAATGAGGCCCCTATGCCTGGACTTGTTGTCCTTCCCGAACTGGGTGAAAGCGTCACCGAAGGAACCATCACGCGCTGGCTCAAAGACGTTGGCGACATTGTCGAGGTGGATGAGCCGCTGCTTGAGGTGTCCACGGACAAGGTGGACACGGAAATCCCCTCTCCCTGGGCCGGCCGGCTGGCCGAGATCCTCATCAAGGAAGACGCAGTGGCCGAGATCGGTGCTTCGCTGGCCCGGATTGAAGAGGCCACGGCGCCCACAGATTCCCCCCTCCCTGTAGTCGAAGACAGGGAGGCGGGGCAGCCCGTCGCTGCCGCCCCCGCCGCCGCTCCGGCTGTTTCAGCCGCCGCAGCAGTGGCACCGGCACGGACGGACCGCCACGCGCCGTACGCGACCCCGCTGGCCCGCAAGCTTGCCCGTCAGGCCGGCCTTGATCTGGCGGCAGTGGTGGCCTCAGGGCCCGGCGGACGCATCACCCTCTCGGATGTGGGCGGAACGCACACCGCCGTGCCGGCTGCCGCTGCGGCATCCGTGGCCGTCCCGGTGCCTGCGGCAGCTGCCCCGGCCCCCGCACAGGCCCCGGTCCAGGCCCCGGCCCCGGCAGCACCCAAGGGCGCAGCAGACCCCGCGTCGCTGCGCGGCACCACGGTGAAGGCACCGCGGATCCGGCAGATCATCGCCGAGCGGATGCGCCAGTCGCTGGACACCTCGACCCAGCTCACCCAGGTCATCGAGGTGGACATGACCCGCATCGCATCGCTGCGCACCCGGTCCAAGGACGCCTTCCAGAAGGCCCACGGCGCCAAGCTGACGTTCCTGCCGTTCTTCGCCCTCGCCGTCGTCGAGGGTCTGGCGCAGCACCCGGTGCTCAACGCCTCCTACGACGAGGGCCGCCAGGAGATCACCTACCACCACGACCAGCACCTGGCCGTCGCCGTGGACACGGACAAGGGCCTCCTGGTTCCCGTGGTCTTCGGTGCGGGGGAGATGAAGCTGGACGGGCTGTCCAAGGGCATTGCCGATGTGGCCCAGCGGGCCCGCAGCGGGAAGATTGGTGCCCATGAACTCTCGGGCGGCACCTTCAGCCTGACCAACATCGGCTCCGTGGGGGCCCTGTTCGACACCCCGATCATCAACCAGCCGCAGGTCGGCATCCTGGGCACCGGGGCCATCGTCAAGCGCGCCGTGGTGGTGACCGACGACTACGGGCAGGACACCATCGCGTTCCGCTCCATGGTGTACCTGTCCCTGACCTATGACCACAGGATCGTCGACGGTGCCGACGCCGGACGGTTCCTGCAGACCCTCAAGGGGCGGCTCGAGGGCGGCGACTTCACCGAGGCGTTGAACCTCTAAGCCGCCACAGCCACAATGCCGAATGTCCCCGGGGAGTTTCCCCGGGGACATTCGGCATTGTGGTGGCAAACCCCCGGGCACGAAAAAGCGGCCGTGCTGCTTGGCAGATCATTGACCTGCCAAGCAGCACGGCCGCCGTTGGTTCAACCGTTAGACGCTGGTTGGTTGGGTCTTCCGGGTCAACGCGGCCAAGTCCGTCCCGATCCTGGAACCCACCTCAATGAGGAGCCTGCCGGCCTCGGCCATGCAGACCTCGACGTTCGGTTCGATCGCGGTCAGCGCGAAGACGGCACGGAAGCCGGCCGCCGACAGCTGCTCACCGGTGAGGGTGGTCCGCCCACAGACGGCGACGACGGGAACGTTGGCCGCCGTCGCGCTCTGCGCCACGCCCAGGGGGGCCTTGCCGCCCAGGCTTTGCGCGTCGAGGCTGCCCTCGCCCGTGATGACGAGGTCCGCCCGGCCCAGGCGTTCCGGCAACGCGGTGAAGTCGAGAATGACGTCGATGCCGGGCCGGCGCTGCGCCCCCAGGACGGCCAGGGCGGCGTAACCCACGCCACCTGCCGCCCCGGATCCGGGGGCTTCCATGTGCAGCACGCCGTCGGAGCCCACATGGTTGGAGACACCCCGGTAGAGGCGCTCGAGCCCCTTTTCCAGGCGTTCGATGTCAGCCGGCGAGGCCCCCTTTTGCGGGCCGAAGATGGCGGCGGCGCCCTCGGGCCCCAGCAGCGGGTTGTCGACATCGCTGGCCAGGACAAACGTTGTGCTGGCCAGGCGCTTGTCCAGGCCGCTGAGGTCGAGGTCCCACAGCCGGTCGAGGTGCCCGCCGCCGTCGGCGAGCCGCCGGCCGTCGCAATCCAGCAGCCGGGCACCCAGGGCGCTGATCAGTCCGGCGCCGCCATCCGTGCAGGCGCTTCCGCCGACACCCAAGGTGATGGTGGTGCAGCCTTCATCCAGTGCGGCCAGGATCAACTCCCCGGTGCCGCGGCTGGTGGAGCGCAGCGGCTCCAGCCGGCCTTCCGGCAGGACATCGAGGCCGGAGGCGAGGGCCATTTCAATCACGGCCTCCCGGCCGCGGACGGCAAAGTCCGCGGCCAGGGGTTTTCCGGTGGGACCGGAGACCGTGACGGTGCGGCGGGTGAAGCCGCTTCCCAAGGCGGCGTCGAGGGTTCCCTCGCCGCCGTCGGCCACCGGAATGCGCTCCACCGTGACATCCGCCAGGACGGTCTTGAGTCCAATCTCCAGGTACTGGCAAACCTCGGGTGCAGACAGCGAGCCTTTGAATTTGTCGGGAGCAACGATGATGCGCATTCGGCTTTACCTTCTAGTCCAGCAGGGCGATCAGGGCGGTGGGAGCATCCTGGTGCTTCTCGGCCAGGTCCTCGAACTCGGTGACGTTGGTCAGCTCGGTGCCCATGGAAATGTTGGTCACCTTTTCCAGGATGACCTCCACGATCACCGGGACGCGGAACTCGCTCATCCAGGCCTGGGCCTTGTCGAACGCGGCAGCGAGGTCATCGGGGTTCTCCACGCGGATGGCCTTGCAGCCCAGGCCCTCGGCCACCTTGACGTGGTCCACGCCGTAGCCGTTGGTCTCGGGGGAGTTGATGTTCTCGAACGCCAGGGAGACGTTCTGCTCCATCTTGAACCCGCGCTGGGACTGGCGGATCAGGCCCAGGTAGGAGTTGTTCACCACCACGTGGATGTAGGGCAGGTTGAACTGCGCGCCCACGGCCAGTTCCTCGATCATGAACTGGAAGTCGTAGTCGCCGGAGAGGGCCACCACTGTCTCGCCGGGCTTGCCGCGCACCACGCCCAGGGCTGCCGGAACGGTCCAGCCCAGCGGGCCGGCCTGGCCGGCATTGATCCACCGGCGCGGGCCGAACACGTGCAGCAGCTGGG
The DNA here is from genome assembly GCF_050156935.1 of Pseudarthrobacter sp. P1. Lineage (NCBI taxonomy): Bacteria > Bacillati > Actinomycetota > Actinomycetes > Micrococcales > Micrococcaceae > Pseudarthrobacter > Pseudarthrobacter sp. P1. The sequence goes on from NZ_CP189584.1 coordinate 4,182,916, forward strand.
CGCCGGCGATCTGGGACAGGCCGATGGTGGAGACGTAGGTGGTTTCCTTGCCGAAGGCCTTGTTCATCTCTTCGTACACGCGCTGCGGCTTGATCGGCACGTTCTCGAAGTGGGTCTTGCGCTGCAGGGAGCCCTTGCGCTCGGTGCACTCGGCCACCCAGCCGGAGTAGTCCGGCAGCGTGCCGGCCCCCTTGCGGGCCTTGGCCAGGGCGATCAGCCCGTCCAGGGCGATGCCGGCGTCGGAGGTGATGCCCAGGTCCGGGGAGAACACGCGGCCGATCTGCGTGGGCTCGATGTCGATGTGCACGAACTTGCGCCCGGCCGTGTAGGTGTCCAGGCCGCCGGTGTGGCGGTTGGCCCAGCGGTTGCCGATGCCGATGACGAAGTCCGAGGCGAGCATGGTCTCGTTGCCGTAGCGGTGCGAGGTCTGCAGGCCCACCATGCCGGCCATCAGCACGTGGTCGTCCGGGATGGTGCCCCAGCCCATCAGGGTCGGGATGACCGGGACGTTGAGCAGTTCGGCCAGTTCCACCAGCTGTGCGGAGGCGCCGGCGTTGATGATGCCGCCACCGGCGACGATCAGCGGGTGCTTGGCGGCCGTCAGCATGTCCAGGGCCTTTTCCAGGGCGCGCTCGGAGGCCCGGGTCTTCTCCACGGGGAGGGGCTCGTAGGCGTCGATGTCGAACTCGATCTCGGCCATCTGGACGTCGAAGGGCAGGTCCAGCAGGACCGGGCCGGGACGGCCGGAGCGCATCAGCTGGAAGGCCTTGGCGAAGGCGCCGGGGATCTGGCCCGGCTCCAGGATGGTCATGGCCAGCTTGGTCACGGGCTTGGCGATGGACTCGATGTCCACGGCCTGGAAGTCCTCCTTGTGCAGCTTGGCCACCGGCGCCTGGCCGGTGATGCACAGGATCGGCACGGAGTCGGCCCACGAGGCGTACAGGCCCGTGATCATGTCGGTGCCGGCGGGGCCGGAGGTGCCGATGCAGATGCCGATGTTGCCGTCGGCGGAGCGGGTGTAGCCGTCGGCCATGTGGCTGGCGCCCTCAACGTGGCGGGCCAGCGTGTGGTTGATGCCGCCGTGCTCGCGCATGGCGGAGTAGAACGGGTTGATGGCTGCTCCGGGCAGGCCGAACGCCTCGGTGGCGCCCTCCTTTTCCAGAATGAGGACGGCAGCGTCTACGGTGCGCATCTTGGTCATGGTGTACTCCTAAAAAGTTTTGAGTGGTGCAAAATCCGTGGTCGGGCCTGGAACCCGGTGGTCGAGCTTGTCGAGACCAAGAGAGCCAGCTGGCCGAAACCGGCTGGTGTGGTCTACTTGCGGCCGCTCAGCTGCAGGACCTGCTTGAAGAGGCCCGAGTGGTCCAGTCCGCCGTCGCCCTGGTTCACGGTGGCGGCGACAAGCTGCGCGACGACGGCGCCGAGCGGGACGGCGACATTGGCCTCGCGGGCCGCGGCGGTCACGATGCCGAGGTCCTTGTGGTGCAGGGCCAGGCGGAAACCGGGGTCGAAGTTGCGGTCCAGCATCTTCTGGCCCTTCTGGTCAAGGACCTTGGAGCCGGCCAGGCCGCCGCCGAGGACCTTCAATGCTGCGTCGGTGTCCACGCCGTAGGCCTCGAGGAAGGCGATGGCCTCGCCGAGGACCTGGATGTTGACGGCGACGATGAGCTGGTTGGCCGCCTTGACGGTCTGGCCGGAGCCGGCCGGGCCAACGTGGACGATGGTCTTGCCTACCGAGGTCAGCACCGGCTGCGCTGCGTCGAAGTCGGCGGCCTCGCCACCAACCATGATGGAGAGGACGGCGTCAATGGCGCCCTGCTCGCCACCGGAGACCGGTGCGTCAAGGGCCCGGATGCCCGCGGCCTTGGCGTCCTCGGCCAGGCGCTTGGCGACATCGGGGCGGATGCTGCTGGCATCGATCCACAGGGTGCCGGGCTTGGCGTTGGCGAAGACGCCCTCGGGGCCGTGGACAACGGCCTCGACATCGGGGGAGTCCGGAACCATGGTGATGACGACGTCGGCGTCCTTGATGGCGTCGGCAATGCTGGTGGCACCACGGCCACCCGCGGCGGCCAGCTTGTCGATGGCCTCCTGGCTGCGGTTGTAGCCGCTGACCGTGTGGCCTGCCTTGACCAGGTTGGTGGCCATGGGAAGGCCCATGATTCCGAGACCGATTACTGCAACGTTCGCCATGATGTGTCCTTTGGGAGAAAGTGGGGGGGAGATGGGAGAGGTTCTAGGCCTGGCTGGTGCTGCGCTGGCGGATGGCCCAGGTGAAGGCTTCCGCGGCCGGGGCCTTGTATTCGAGGCCGATATAGCCGTTATAGCCAAGCTCGCGGCTGCGGGCAATCCATTCGCCCAGCGGGAGTTCGCCGGTGCCCGGCGCCCCGCGTCCGGGGTTGTCGGCAATCTGGATGTGGCCGAAGTCCTTGGCGTGGTTTTCGATGACGACGGCCACGTCGTCGCCGTTGACGGCGAGGTGGTAGAAGTCGGCCAGCAGCTTCACATTGTCCACGCCGGCGGCCTGGGTCTTGGCGATGACGGCCAGGGCGTCCTGGGCCGTCTTCAACGGGTAGGCCGGGGTTCCGGAGACGGGCTCCAGGAGCACTGTGCCACCGATGCGGGCCACGCCTTCGGCGGCGGCAACGAGGTTCGCCACTGCCAGCTCGTCCTGCTCGGCCGCGGTGGAGCCCTCCAGGCGGTTTCCGTACAGCGCGTTGAAGGCCTTGCAGCCCAGACGCTCGCCGATGCCAGCGACAACGGCGATGTTGTCGGTGAACTCGGAGGAGCGGCCCGTCCAGGACACCAGGCCCCGGTCGCCGGCGGGCATGTCGCCCGCGTTGAAGTTGAGTCCGGTCAGCTGCACGCCGGCATCGGTGATGGCCTGTTCAAAGGCGTTCACATCCTTGTCGGTCGGCACGGAACCGGCGAAGGGCCACCAGAACTCCACGGCGTCGAAGCCTGCGGCCTTTGCTGCCGCCGGGCGTTCGAGCAGGGGGAGCTCGGTGAGGAGGATGGAGCAATTCACGGTGTAACTCATGGGGGTTCCTTCCTTGGGTCTGGCCTGCTCTGTGTGGGAGAGGTGCGGGGCCGGACCCGGGTTTTCATATTTCATATTATGGAAAGTATCTTCTGCCTAATGAAAATACTAGATTGGGCGGCCAGCTCCGTCAACCCCGTGTCGGAAAACTTCGAGCCAGCAAACACGGCGCCGCCCCAGCTTGGAAAGCTGGGGCGGCGCCGTGTTGTGGAAGAGGTGTGTCGTGCTGTTTTTGGGCAGGTCCTAGGTGAGGCGGATCTGGCGGTTCATGTCCTTGTACAGCAAGTAACGGAACTCGCCGGGACCACCGGCGTAGCAGGCCTGCGGGCAGAAGGCGCGCAGCCACATGAAGTCGCCGGCCTCCACCTCAACCCAGTCGTTGTTGAGCAGGTACATCGCCTTGCCCTCCAAGACGTACAGGCCGTGCTCCATGACGTGGGTCTCCGGGAACGGGATGACCCCGCCCGGCTGGAACGTCACAATGTTCACCTGCATGTCGTGGGCCAGGTCGGAAGAATCCGTGAAGCGGGTGGTCTTCCAGGCGCCGTCGGTGTCCGGCATCGCGGTGGGTTCCGCTTCGGCGTCACTGGTGACGAAGGACTTTGCCTCGTAACCCTCAAGCCGCTCGTAGGCCTTGCGGATCCATTGGAAGGAGACGATGTCATCCGAGACGTTTTCCAGGCCCCAGGTGGCACCGGCGGCCAGGTAGGCGTAGCCGCCTTCCTCAAGCTGGTGAAGTTCGCCGTCGAGGGTCAGGTTGACCTTGCCCTTGGTGACGAAGACGACGCCTTCGACGCCTGCTTCGAACTCGGCCCTGGGGGCACCGCCGCCGGGGCCGATCTCCACGATCAGCTGCGAGAACGTGGTGGCAAACCCGGAGATCGGGCGGGCCAGGATCCAGGAGCGGGTGTTGGAGAAACCCGGCAGGGTGCTGGTCACGATGTCGGTCATAACGCCCTTGGGAATGACCGTGTAGGCCTCCGTGACGATGGCCCGCTCCGTGGTGAGGTGGGTCTGCGGCGGCAGGCCGCCTTGAGGGTAGTAGTACTTGCCCATCATTGGATCCTTACTTAGAAGTGGAGTGTGCCAGCCGCGGGTGCGCCAGGGCAGCCAGCTCCTGGTAGCCCAGGCCGGTGAGGGTGTGGACCTCGTCGGTTCCGACGGCGCCGCACTGGACGCCGCGGAGGACGAATGCCGCGAGGGCGCGTGCGGTGGCGGGCTCGTCCATGACGCTGCCTTCCACACGGGCCACGTAGTTGGAAAGCCGGGCCGCCGCGGCCGGCAGGCCTTGGCGGTAGAAGGCATAGGTGGCCAGGTAGCGCGTCGGCAGCTGCGCCTGGTGCAGGTCCCAGCCCTGGTAGTAGCCGCGTTCGAGCGAGCGGCGGACCAGGCGGCCGTGCAGCTTCCAGGCGTCCTCGATGCCATCGCCCAGGGGGATGACATTGGTGGAGCCGTCGGAGAGGCGGATGCCCGTGCCGGCCACGGCAAGCTGCATGACCTCCTTGGCGAAATCTGCCACCGGGTGTTCCATCGACTGGTACTCGGCGGAGATCTGCAGCGAGGCGCTGTAGTCGTAGGTTCCGTAGTGCAGCGCGGAGATCCGCCCCGGCACCACATGCGGCAGCTGGGCCACGGGGGAGGTGCCCTCCGGGCCGAGGATCAGCTGCGGGGTCTCGACCTGCACCTCGAAGCGGAGCCGTCCGGCGGGAAGCCCATGGATCTGCTCCAGGCGGCCGACGGCGAAGTCCATCGCCTTGACCTGGGCCACCGTGGTGACCTTGGGCAGGGTGAGGACCAGGCCCTCGGGGAGTTCGCCGGCGTTGGCCAGCGTGGAGACAAAGAGGTCCAGCGTGCGCAGCCCGCGGTCCCGGGTGGGGGCCTCGAAGCACTTGAAGCGAATGCCGATGAACGGCGGCGCGGTGCCGGCGGCCACGGCCAGGCTGACCTGTTCGGCGGCGGCAACCGCCGCCGCGTCCTCCACGGCGTCGCCGCGGTCGCCGAAGCCGTCTTCAAAGTCCAGCCGCAGGTCCTCGATGGGCTCGCTCGCCAGCTTGGACGCCACGCGGGAGGTGATCTGTCCGGCCAGCTCGTCGTCGAACCCCAACAGGGATGCGAGACGGTCCAGGCCGCCATGGGCGTCCGCGGTGGCCTGCGCATCGGCGCCCCACTGCTGGGCAACGCCGGTGTTGAACCGGTCGGCCGCCACATAGACGGTGTGGATCGGCTGGCGGCTGCCGTCGTCGCCCGGGTAGCCGCGCTCCAACAGCTGGTCGGTGCCGGCCAGCGATTCGTCGATGAACTTCAGATCCGCCGGATCAAGGGAAGGCGTGATGGCCATGTCCTAGCCCACCAGCTCGTAGGCCGGGGTGGTCAGGAAGTCCGTGTAGTCCTCGGAGAGCGTGATCTCGGCGATGAGTTCGCTGGCGGGCTTGTAGTAGCGTGCGAACATCTCATCGCCCACCTCGCCGCGCAGCTTCTCGGTCTCCAGGGCCAGTGCGGCGGTGACCAGCTCGCGGGTGACGGTGTTGCCGGTGTCCTCCAGCACCACCTGGTTGCGGATCTGCTGCCACACCTGGGACCGGGAGATTTCGGCCGTGGCCGCATCCTCCATGAGGTTGTGGATGGCAACGGCGCCGTTTCCGGACAGCCAGACGGCGGTGTAGGCAACGGCAACATAGAGGTTCAGGTGCAGGCCCGCCTCCGTCACGGTGCCGTCGGCCGAGGCCACGTCCAGCAGGTCCTCCGCCGTGACGGTGACCTCGGGGCGCTGCTTGCCCAACTGGTTCGGGTTCGTGCCCAGGACGGCGTCGAACACTTCCTGGCAGACCGGAACCAGATCGGGGTGGGCCACCCACGAGCCGTCGAAGCCGTCGTTGGCCTCGCGGGTCTTGTCGGCCTTGACCTTGGCGAAGGCCGCAGCGGTGACGTCGGGCTCGCGCCGGTTGGGGATGACGGCAGCCATGCCGCCCATGGCAAAGGCGCCGCGGGCGTGGCAGGTCTTGACCAGCAGTTCGGTGTAGGCGCGCATGAACGGAGCCGTCATGGCCACCGTGGCGCGGTCCGGCAGGACAAACTGCTTGCCGGCATCGCGGAAGTACTTGATGATGCTGAACAGGTAGTCCCAGCGGCCGGCGTTCAGGCCCGAGGCATGGTCGCGCAATTCGAAAAGGATTTCGTCCATCTCGAAGGCGGCCGGAATGGTTTCGATCAGCACCGTGGCGCGGACGCTGCCCTGTTCGATGCCGAGGTAGTCCTGGGCGAAGACGAAGACGTCGTTCCACAGGCGGGCCTCGAGGTGGCTCTCCATCTTGGGCAGGTAGAAGTACGGGCCCTCGCCGTTGGCCAGGCGGACCTTGGCGGTGTGGAAGAAGACCAGACCGAAGTCCACCAAACCGGCGGCAGCAGGCTCGCCGTCGATGAGGACATTGCGCTCCTCCATGTGCCAGCCGCGCGGGCGGGCCACCACCGTGGCAAGCGGCGCGTCGGTGCGCAGACGGTACTCCTTGCCCTCCGGGGAGGTGTAGGAGAGTTCGCCCAGGGCGGCGCCCTTGAGGTTCAGGACGCTGTCGATGACGTTGTGCCACGTCGGCGTGCTGGCATCTTCCATGTCAGCCAGCCAGACCTTGGCCCCGGAGTTCAGGGCGTTGATGGCCATCTTGGTGGGCGTGGCGGGGCCGGTCATCTCGACACGGCGGTCCCGCAGCGCGGCCGGTGCTTCGGCAACCTTCCAGTCGCCGGCACGGATATCGGCGGTTTCGGGCAGGAAGTCCAGGCGGCCGGTCTTGGCGACCTCTTCGCGGCGGACCCGGCGGGCGGCCAGGCGCTCGGTGCGGGTCGGGTTGAAGCGGCGGTGCAGTGCTTCAATGAACGCCAGAGCCTCGGGGGTGAGGATTTCGTCCGCACGCTCGTGGGGTGCGGGGCTGGGCAGTGTGAGGGCCATGGTGGATGTCCTTCCTAGTTGGCGTGGGCGTGGGCGTGGGCGTCGCGGGCGGCGTGGACGACGCCGATGATGGCCTCGGCGACGTCGCCGGCCACGTGCGGGTCAAAGACGCTGGGGATGATGAAGGAGGCGTTGAGCTCCCCGTCCCCGACGCGGTTGGCGATGGCCTCGGCCGCGGCGACGAGCATTTCCGGGGTGATGTCCGAAACGCCGGCGTCGAGCAGGCCGCGGAACAGGCCCGGGAAGGCCAGGACGTTGTTGATCTGGTTCGGGAAGTCGCTGCGGCCGGTGGCCACGACGGCGGCGTACTTGGCCGCGATCGCCGGGTCGACCTCGGGGGTCGGGTTGGCCATCGCGAAGATGATCGAGTCCTTGGCCATCGAGGCGACCTGCGCCTCGCCGAGCACGTTGGGGCCCGAAACGCCGATGAAGACGTCAGCGCCGGCGACGGCGTCGTGCAGGGAGCCGGTGAAGTTCTCCGGGTTGGTGTGCTCGGCCAGCCAGGTCCGGTGCGCGTCGGTGTAGGTTTCGTCGCGGTTGATCGCCCCGGTGCGCCCGCAGGCGACGACGTTCACGGCGCCCTGGGCGAGCAGGAGCTGGATGATGGCGTTGCCGGCGGCGCCGACCCCGGCGACGACGATCTTCACGTCGGCGATTTTCTTCTCGACCACGCGCAGGGCGTTGACCAGGGCGGCGAGGGTGACGATGGCGGTGCCGTGCTGGTCGTCGTGGAAGACCGGGATGTCCAGTTCGGCGCGCAGCCGGGCCTCGATCTCGAAGCAGCGCGGGGCGGCGATGTCCTCGAGGTTGATGCCGCCGTAGACCGGGGCGATGGCCTTGACGATCATGATGATTTCCTCGGTGTCCTGGGTGTCCAGGCAGACCGGCCAGGCGTCGACGTTGGCGAACTGCTTGAACAGGGCCGCCTTGCCCTCCATCACCGGCAGGGCCGCGGCCGGGCCGATGTTGCCCAGGCCCAGCACGGCGGAGCCGTCGGTGACCACGGCGACGGTGTTGCGCTTGATGGTCAGCCGGCGGGCGTCCTCGGGGTTTTCGGCGATGGCCATGCAGACGCGGGCCACGCCGGGGGTGTAGGCGCGGGAGAGGTCGTCGCGGTTGCGCAGGGCGACCTTGGGCACGACCTCGAGCTTGCCGCCCAGGTGCATCAGGAAGGTGCGGTCGGAGACCTTGCGCACGTGCACGCCCGCCAGGGCGTTCAGGGCGTCCTTGATCGTCTCCGCGTGGGCCTCGCTGGAGGTGTTGCAGGTGACGTCCACGACGATGCGGTCCTGGTGGGACTCGGTGACGTCCAGGGCGGTGATCAGGGCGCCGGCGTTGGCGACGGCGGCGGTGATTTCGCTGGTGGCCGTGAAACTCGAGGGCGCTTCAACGCGCAGGGTGATCGAATTGCCGGGGCTGGGTATCGCCATTGATGTTCCTCCTTGTGACCCGGTGGACACCGGATCGTGGGCGTTAGTTTTCGTATTATGGATATTATTATCTATCTGGTGGAAATACAAGCACTTCATGACGGCCGCTCGCCAGCGGGTTGGGCACGTGGTATATCTTGGGGATGAGGTCCACTTTTCACGATGTGGATAAAAATCTTCACGCAGAGCAAACAGGAGATCAAGGCAATGGCTGGAAAAACGGCTGGCGGAGTCCAATCGGTGGAGCGTGTCTTCGAGCTGTTGGAGTTGATCACGGATGCCGGCGGTGAGGTCACGCTCTCGGAACTGGCCAGCTCCACCGATCTGCCCCTGCCCACCATCCACCGGCTGCTGCGCACCCTGGTGTCGCTGGGCTATGCACGGCAGCTGCCCAACCGCCGCTATGCCCTGGGCCCGCGCCTGATCCGCATTGGTGACGGCGCCAGCCGGCAGCTCGGTGCCCTGGCCCGGCCGCAATTGACGTCGCTGGTCAAGGCGCTGGGTGAAACCTCGAACATGGCCATGCTCGACGGCGACATGGTGGTCTACATTGCCCAGGTCCCCTCGGCGCACTCCATGCGCATGTTCACCGAGGTAGGGCGCCGGGTCCACACCCACGCATCCGGCGTGGGCAAGGCGATCCTGGCCCAGCTTGATGATGAGACGGTCCGCGGAATCGTGGCCCGGGCAGGCATGCCGACCCCCACCGCGAAGAGCATCGGCAATGTCGAGGACCTGCTGGTGGATCTGCGGAAGATCCGCGAGCGTGGCTACTCCATTGACGACAACGAGCAGGAAATCGGTGTGCGGTGCTATGCGATGGGGATCCCCGGGGCCCCCACGCCGACGGCAATCTCCGTGTCCGGACCGGTGTCCCGGGTGGACGATTCCTTTGCCGAGCGGGCCATTCCGCTGCTGCGGGCCGCGGCCAACCAGGTGGCTGCCGCATTGGACTACGAGGACCAGGCCTCCTAAGCAGTGCTTGGTTGGGTTGGTGCCGGCAGCGGGACCAACCCAACCACGCACCGCTAGCCCTCCTGGTCGATGGCCGACATGTCGCCGACGCCAGGGGTGCCATCGGTGAGCGCGTAGCGCTGGCGCACCGCGCCCTTCGGTGAGGCGACGACCGGCTCGATGAGCCTGAGGTTCGTCGGAACGACCCCGTTGGCGAAGACCTTCTTTCCGCCGCCGAGGAGGATCGGATACACCCAGAGCGTGAGCCGGTCGAAGAGCCGCTCGGCGAACAGGGTCTGCACGAAGTCGAGACTGCCGATGACGTGGATGTTCTCGTGCTTCTCGCGCAGCTCGCGCACGGCAGCGGCGAGATCGGGACCGAGCAGTGTGGAGCCGGCCCACTCGAGGGTGGGCGTCTGGCGCGAGGCCACGTATTTCGGGAGCCGGTTGAACAGCCGCGCGATGTCCCCGTTCGCGTGCGGCCAGTACGCGGCGAAAATGTCGTAGGTCCGGCGCCCCAGCAGCAGCGCGTCCATCCCCGCCATCCCGGCGTCGATCTGCTCCCCGACGACCTCGTCGATGAGGGGCGCCTGCCAGCCGCCGAACGCGAAACCGTCGTCGGGGTCTTCCGCCGGCCCGCCGGGCGCCTGCGCGACGCCGTCGAGCGTGGTGAACAGGTCGATATGGATCAGTCCCATGCCGTGCTCCTTCGCTGTCGCCCGTCGTCGTCCCGGCGGCGGGATCACTTCGAGGCTGCCACACGATCCCCTGCGAAGCAACGGGTATCAACGGCTCGGGACGGGCCCTGGGAGGCCAGCCGTCAGGCCCCACGCCACCGGCGTGGAGCCCGACGGCGCCGCTCAGCCGGCGACCAGCCGCCGGGCGGCCTGGCTGTGCTTGGAAATGAGACCGGCCAGGTCCAGCCCCTCAATGGCACCGTCCTTCACCCGCCACACGCCGCCCACCATCACCCGGTCGGCCTTGTCTGCACCGCACAGCAGCAAGGCGGCAATCGGGTCGTGGCTGCCGGAAAAGCGCAGCTCGTCCAACCGGAACATGGCCAGGTCAGCCTGCTTGCCCGGGGCCAATTCGCCCAGGTCGCTGCGGCCCAGCACCCGGGCCGAGCCCTTGGTGGCCCAGCCCAGGGCACGCTCGCACGTCACGGCGGCCGCGCCGTAGCGCAGGCGCTGCAGGTACAACGCCTGCCGCGCCTCCAGGATCATGTTTGAGGCGTCGTTGGACGCCGAGCCATCAACTCCCAGCCCCACCGGCACGCCGGCGGCTTCCAGTTCCAGCACGCGGGCGGTGCCGGAGGCCAGCCGCATGTTCGACGTCGGGCAATGCGCAACGGCGGTGCCGGCGGCCCCCAGCCGGGCGATCTCGGCATCATTGAAGTGGATGCCGTGGCCCAGCCAGGTCCGTTCCGTGAGCCAGCCAACGCTGTCCAGATAGTCCACGGTGCGCAGCCCGAACCTCTCCAGGCAGAAGTCTTCCTCGTCCAAGGTTTCGGCCAGGTGGGTGTGGAGCCGCACGTCATGCTTCTCCGCCATTTCGGCGCTGGCCACCATGGCCTCGCGCGTGACGGAGAACGGCGAGCAGGGCGCCAGCGCAATCTGGATGGTGGCTCCCTCACCGCGCTCGTGGTAGCGGCCGATCAGCCGTTCGCTGTCTTCGAGGATTGCCTCGGTGCTCTGTACGGTCGACTGCGGGGGCAGGCCGCCGTCGTTCTGGCCCAGGGACATGGATCCGCGGGTGAGCGTCGCCCGCATGCCCAGGCGGCGCACCACCTCGACCTGGATGTCGATGGCGTCCTCCAGCCCCTGGGGAAAGAGGTAGTGGTGGTCGGCCGCTGTGGTGCAGCCGGAGAGCAGCAACTCGGCCAGTGCTGCGGTGGTGGCCAGCTCGAGGTCCCGTGGCGTCAGCCGGGCCCAGACCGGATACAGGTTTTGCAGCCAGGGGAACAACTCGGCGTTGGCGACCGGGGACCACGCTCGGGTCAAGGTTTGGTAGAAGTGGTGGTGGGTGTTGACCAGCCCCGGGGTCAGGACATGGTTGCCGGCGTCAAAGGTCTCATCCCAGGGCGCCAGGGGTTGCTTGCCGGCACCGACAACCTCGGCGATCCGCCCGCCGCTGACCACGAGTCCGCCCGAGGCGTCCAGGCCGTTGGCGGTGAATGCGGCCAATGGATTCTTGATCCAGAGCCGGTGCCCAGCGGGAGTGGGCTGCCGGGTTGTGGGCGAGGGGGCTGTGTTGGACATACGGAATCCTTTGCTGAGGGGATGGGGGTGTTCCCAAAGGTCCGGTTCCCACAAAAAGAGCCGGCACCCTCGGGTGCCAGCTCAGTTTCTCCCTGTCTGCTGATCCAGGTCCGGCCGATTGCATTGGCCACTCGTCAACTTAGGGCAGATGTCGGCGCCCGTCAAGGCCGTCTCGGATTTCACCATCCGAAATTAAATTTCCACGCCCCATTGCCCCCTCTGCGCAGAAATGTTAGTCTCATCACATGCCAAGGCGGGCACCCCAATGGCGGGGAGTTATCTACCAGGCGCAACTTAACCTTTCAAGTCTAAGTGGCAATCGGTCGATCAAGTGCCCGGGTTCCTCGGGTCTCTCATGTGGCTGGTTGCCCCCCGAAGCAAGGAATCCGCCATGAATCCCACCTTCCACGGCCAGGCGCATCTGGCCCGGGCCATCGATTTGGCCACGGCAAACGTCCTCAACAACGGCGGGCCCTTTGGCGCCGTCGTCGTCACGGCGGACGGACAGGTCTTTGACGGCGTCAACCGCGTCACGGCCAGCAACGATCCCACCGCCCATGCCGAGGTCACGGCCATCCGCACCGCCTGTGCCCAGTTGGGCACCTTTGACCTGAGCGGCGCCACGCTGTACACCAGCTGCGAACCGTGCCCGATGTGCCTCGCCTCCGCACTGTGGGCCCGCGTCGGGGACGTCTATTTTGCGGCCGACCGCTATGACGCTGCCCGCTCGGGCTTCGATGATGCCGTCTTCTACGACTACTACGACACCCCGGTCGAGCAGCGCCCGATGCCCGTGGCGAAGCTGCCGTTGGCCGCCGCAGATGTGCTGGAGCCGTTCACCACCTGGAATTCCCTCGACACCCGGATCGATTACTAGGGGCGGTGGACGGAATGACTCTCCTGGCAAAATCTAGCGAGATTTCCGCACCGGTGCCCTCCACGGCACCATCACCGCCGGTCAAGTACCCGCGGCTCGACGCGTTCTTCCAGATCACGAAGCGCGGCTCCACTGTGGCCCGTGAATTCCGGGGCGGCCTCGTCACCTTCTTCACGATGGCGTACATCGTCATCCTCAATCCGCTGATCCTGGGCGGATTCAGCCCGGACACCGCCCCGACGGATGTTGCCGGCGGCTGGTTGTCGGCTCCCCAGGTTGGTGCCGTCACCGCGCTGACCGCCGGGCTGATGACCATCATCTTCGGCCTCATTGCCAACCTGCCCTTCGGCCTGGCCGCCGGGCTGGGCATCAACTCCTTCCTGGCCGTGTCCATCATCCACGAGGTCACGTGGCCGGAGGCCATGGGGCTGGTGGTCATCAATGGAATCCTGATCGTGCTCTTCGGGATCACCGGTGCGCGCACCGCCATCTTCCGTGCGGTGCCGCGCGAGCTCAAGGCCGCCATCACGGTGGGCATCGGATTGTTCATTGCCTTCATCGGCTTTGTCGACTCCGGCTTCATCCGCCCCACGCTGGGCGGGCCGCCGGTGCAGCTGGGCACCGATGGCTCCATCACCACCATTCCCACGCTCATCTTCGTGGTGGGGCTGTTGCTGATGGGAATCCTGGTGGCCCGCAAGATCCAGGGCGGTCTGCTCATCGGCATTGTGGCCACCACGGCCTTGGCCGCCTTCGTTGAGGCCGCTCTGCACCTGGGCGTGGCCGGCAAGGACAATCCTGCCGGCTGGCATTTGAACACTCCGGTGCTCTCCGGCCAGCTGGTGTCCATGCCGGACCTGTCCCTGGTGGGCCATTTCGACCTCCTTGGGTCGTTCGGGCGGATCGGCGTGCTGTCCGCCACGATGCTCGTCTTCACCCTGGTGTTCACCAACTTCTTTGACGCCATGGGGACCATGACCGGCCTGGCCAAGAGCGCCGGGATCGCCCACAAGGACGGAACCTTTCCGCGCCTGAAGGCTGCCTTCATCGTCGAAGGCTTCGGGGCAGTGGTGGGCGGCGCCACCTCGGGATCTTCCAACACCGTCTACGTCGATTCCGCCGCCGGCATCGGCGAGGGAGCCCGGACCGGACTGGCCTCAGTGGTCACCGGTGTGCTGTTCCTCGGTGCCATGTTCCTCACCCCGCTGACGTCGGTGGTGCCGCTGGAGGTGGCAGCTGCCGCCCTGGTGGTGGTGGGAGCCATGATGATGGCGCAGATCCGCGAGATCAACTTCACCAAGTTCTCCGTGGCCCTGCCCTCGTTCCTGTGCATCGTGACCATGCCACTGTCGTACTCGATCGCCAACGGCATCGGCGTCGGCTTCATCAGCTGGACACTTGTCAGGGCCGCATCCGGGAAGGCACGCAAGATCCATCCGCTGATGTGGGTCGTGGCGGCAGGCTTCGTGTTCTACTTTGCCCGCGGTCCGATCAGCGCATTGCTTGGCCACTAAGAAAGCTTGGACCGTCCTCCGGAGCCCTGCGGGATTCCCGCGGGGCGCCGGTGGACGGTAAGGAGGAACAAATGCACAATCTCTTGGAATCACTACCGGCCTGGCGGGCCACAGCGGAAGCTGCCGGCTCGTGCGCCGTGGCCACCATCGTGGCCACCGAGGGCTCAACACCGCGGCCCGTGGGTACATCCATGCTGGTCTCGGCCAACGGCGACGTGCTGGGATCGCTCTCCGGCGGCTGCGTGGAGGGCGCCGTCGTCGAGGCGGCCCTGGATTCGCTGGCCGATGGCCGCACGCGGCGCGAATACTTTGGCTACAGCGCCGAGGACGCCTTTGCCGTGGGCCTGACCTGCGGCGGAGGCCTTGACGTCCATATCCAGCCCTATGGGCACGATGCCATGGCTCGCTTGTTCCAGGCGGCCGGGCGTGCCGCGGAGCTGGCCGCCGCCGGGAACGGTGTCGCATTGGTGCGCCGGTTGTCCGACGGCGGTGCGCGCCCGGGTGCCGCCGCCGGCCTGCTGGCCGTTCCCAACCCCCTGGCCGTGAAGACCGGTGATCTCGCCGGCGGGCTGGCGGGTCTTCTGGGTTCCGGCCCGGGGACCGGGGCCGGAACCGGAACCGGAACCGGAACCGGAACCGGTCGGGACATGGGCCAGCGTGCCGCGGTGCATGTCCAGGCCATGGTCCGTGCCGGGCTGACCGGAGTGGTGACGGTGGCGCCCGAGACCCCGGAGCACGATGGTGCGTCGCCGGCGCTTCTGGTGGAAAGCCTGCTTCCGGCGCCGCGGCTGCTGGTCTTCGGTGCGAACGACTTCGGCGCGGAACTGCTGCCGGGCGCCCAGCTGCTGGGCTACCACGTCACGATCTGCGACGCCCGGCCGGTCTTTGCCGGACAGACTCGCTTCCTGGGCGCGGAGGAAGTGGCTGTCGAGTGGCCGGACCGGTACCTGCAGCGCGAGGCGCTGGCCGGACGGATCGACGGACGCACGGTGGTGTGCATTCTCAGCCACGACCCGAAGTTCGACGTCCCGTTGCTGGCAACCGCGCTGGACCTCGACCTCGCCTATGTGGGCGCCATGGGCTCCCGCCGCAGCCACCAGCACCGCGTCGAGGCACTGCTGGCGGCTGGTATGGATCCAGGGTCCCTGGAGCGGCTGCATTCACCCATCGGCTTGGACCTGGGGGCCGTTTCGCCGGCGGAGGTGGCCGTGTCCATCCTGGCCGAGATCGTGGCCGCCCGGCGCCTGCCGGCGCACCGGAAATCCCTGCGGAACGGCGTCGGCGCCATCCACCCAGCCGCGCTGGCACTGGCCTAGGAGGCACCCATGGACATGAACACCATTGAGGCGGTGGTGGCCACCGCCGATCCCAACGAGTGGCACGAGGGCGATGCCTGGCTGGCCGGCGGGACGGTGCTGTTTTCCTATGGCAGCGTGGTGCTGCGCCGCCTGCTGGACATCAGTTCCGCCGGCTGGCCCGCCATCACCACCACTGCCGGCGGTATTGAGCTGGCCGCCACGGCGACCATTGCCGAACTCTACGACCTGCCGGCCAGGGAGGGCGTGCTGGAAGAGTGGCCCGCGCTGGAGTTGGTGCGCACCTGCTGCGACTCCTTCGTGGCATCCTTCAAGATCTGGAACATGTCAACGGTGGGCGGCAACATCTGCACCGCCCTGCCCGCCGGCCCGATGATCTCCCTGTGTGCCGCCCTGGACGGTACCGCCACCATTCTGTCCCCGGGAGGGGGAGTGCGGGAGCTGCCCGTGGCGGACCTAGTGGTGGGCGATGGATGCACCGCCCTGTTGCCCGGGGAATTGCTGCGGAGCATTGCCTTGCCGGCGGCCTCCCTCAGGGCACGGACCGCCTTCCGCCGGCTCTCCCTGAGCAACCTGGGCCGGTCCGGGGTGCTGCTGATCGGGCGGCTGGACGCCGACGGCGCCCTGGTGCTGACCGTGACGGCGTCGACCAAGCGGCCGGTTCAGCTGCGCTTTGGCGGGCAAAGTTTTGACGGACAGGGCACCCTCGGGGGACGGCCGGACCGGTCGGCCCTGGCCGGGGCACTGGACGCCGCCATCCCCGAGGGGCTCTACCACGACGACATCCACGGACTTCCGCGGTGGCGCCGCGACATGACCTACCGGCTGGCCGAGGAAATACGTGCCGAGCTGCTCGGCGAACTATCCGATGAACCACTGGGCGGAGCACCGTCCCGGGGAGGCAAGAAACCATGACCATGGAAATCAACGGTGCCCGGCACACGGCCGAGCCACGCCCGGGCCAATGCCTGCGCACCTTCCTGCGGGAGCAGGGCATGTTTGGCGTCAAGAAAGGGTGCGACGGCGGCGACTGCGGTGCCTGCACCGTACATGTTGACGGGGCGCCGGTGCACAGCTGCATCTATCCCGCCGTGCGCGCCGAGGGCCGGACGGTAACCACGGTGGAGGGTTTGGCCGACGGCGAGGCACTGCATCCGATGCAGGAGCAGTTCCTGGCGGCCCAGGGCTTCCAATGTGGATTCTGCACCGCCGGCATGCTGATGACGGCCGTGACCTTCGACGACGCCCAGAAGGAGAACCTGCCGCGGAACCTGAAGGGGAACCTGTGCCGCTGCACGGGCTACCGGGCAATCTCGGACGCCGTCTGCGGTGTTTCCACCGAATCCGCTCCGCAGAGCCGCCAAGTGGGCGACAACGTTGGCGCACCTGCCGGCCGCGCCGTGGTCACCGGCACCGCCCGCTATACGCTGGACGTCCCCGCGGACGAGCTCCCCGGCCTGCTGCACATGAAGCTGCTGCGTTCCCCGCACCCGCACGCCAGGATCGCCGCCATCGACATCTCCGACGCGCTGCGCCTGCCGGGGGTCCGCGCGGTCTATACCTACGAGGATTCCCCGCAGCAGCACTTTTCCACCGCCCAGCACGAGCTGTACACCGATGACCCGGACGACACCCTGGTGCTCGACCGGGTGGTGCGGCACATCGGCCAGCGGGTTGCCGCCGTCGTCGCCGATTCGGTCCACGAGGCCGAGGCCGGCGTCCGCGCGGTGCGGGTGGACTATGAGCTGCTGCCCGCCGTGATCGATCCGCTGGAGGCGCTGCGCCCCGGGGCACCCGCTGTGCACGGGGACAAGGACGCCGTGGTGTCGCGGATTGCCAGCCCCGGCACGAACGTGGTGGCCGAGCTCCACTCCGAACTCGGTGACGTGGCCGCGGGATTCCTGGCCGCCGACGTGGTCCATGAGGGCACCTACCGAACCCAGCGGGTGCAGCATGTCGCGCTGGAAACCCATGCCTGCATCGCCTCGTTCGACGACGGCGGCAGGCTGGTGGTGCGCTCGTCCACCCAGACGCCGTTCCTGACCCGCCGCGCACTGTGCCGCGTCTTTGGGCTCCGCGCCGAGGACGTTCGGGTTGTCGCCGCCCGGGTGGGCGGCGGATTTGGCGGCAAGCAGGAGATGCTGACCGAGGACATTGTGGCGCTGGCGGCGCTGGCACTGCGCCGGCCGGTGCAGCTGGAATACACCCGCACCGAGCAGTTCACCGGTTCCACCACCCGCCACCCGTTTACGATCCGGCTCAAGGCCGGTGCCCGGCGCGACGGCACGTTGACCGCGTTGGCGGTGGACGTGGTGGTCAACACCGGGGCCTACGGCAACCATGCGCCCGGGGTGATGTTCCACGGCTGCAGCGAATCGCTGGCCGTCTACCTGTGTGCGAACAAGAAGATTGATGCCCGGGCCGTCTACACCAACACCATCCCGTCCGGAGCCTTCCGGGGCTATGGGCTGAGCCAAATGATCTTTGCCGTTGAATCCGCCATCGACGAACTCGCTGCGCAGCTGGGCATGGATCCGATGGAATTCCGCCGCCGCAACATGGTCAGGCGGGGCGACCCCATGCTGTCCGCCCACCCGGAACCCGAAGAGGACGTGCTCTACGGCAGCTACGGGCTGGACCAATGCGTGGACCTGGTGGCCGATGCGCTTGAACGCGGCAAGGAACGCTACCGACTGGCCGGGACAGGGGAATTTGGCCTGGCAGAGCTTGGCCCCGACTGGGCCTTCGGCACCGGCACGGCGCTGTCGATGATCGACACCGTGCCCCCGCGGGGGCACTTTGCCCACACCAGGATTTCGCTGTTGCCGGACGGCCGCTTCACTGCCAGCGTGGGCACAGCGGAATTTGGCAATGGCACGACGACGGTGCACGCCCAGTTGGCGGCCACAGCCCTGAACAGCAGCACGGACCTGGTCCAGATCAGGCAATCCGACACGGACCTGACGGACCACGACACGGGGGCCTTTGGCTCCGCCGGCACGGTGGTGGCCGGCAAGGCTACGCTGCTTGCCGCCGAGGACCTGGCCGGGCGGATTCTTGACTTTTCCGCCCGGCACAGCGGTGCCGCCAGGGCCGACTGTGCCCTCCAACCCGGGGCCGTGCTCTGCGCCGGGACACCGGTGGCCCTGGCGGAGCTGTTTGCCAGCGCGCGGGACCACGGCGTCGAGCTGGCTGCCGAAGGACGGTGGGACGGAACCCCGCGGTCCGTGGCGTTCAATGTGCACGGCTTCCATGTGGCCGTCAACACCGGGACGGGGGAGCTGCGCATCCTGCAAAGCGTGCAGGCCGCCGACGCCGGAGTGGTGGTCAACCCCCGGCAATGCCGCGGGCAGATCGAGGGTGGCATTGCCCAGGCCTTGGGCGCGGCCCTCTACGAGGAGGTCCGGGTGGGGCCGGGCGGGAAAGTGGAAACGGACATCCTGCGCCAGTACCACATCCCCACTTTTGCCGACGTGCCCCGCAGCGAGGTCTATTTTGCCGCCACCAGCGACGCGCTGGGCCCGCTGGGTGCCAAATCGATGAGTGAAAGTCCCTTCAACCCGGTGGCCCCGGCGCTGGCGAACGCCATCCGCAACGCCACGGGGGTGCGCTACACGGAGCTCCCGCTGGCCCGCGACAAGATCTACCTGGGCCTGCAGGACGCAAGGAATGCCGCCGGCTGACGGCGCTTCCCACCCCCGCCGGTTTCGTTGGTCGGGAGCAGCCGAGGCCTCCCGCGCGCAGCCCACCCGCTGGTCGAGCTTGCCGAGACCCCGCCGCCGGTGGTTTCGGGCTCAACCACCGGTGGTCGTGCGCAGCCGGGACCTCCCGCGCCCGGCGGTGGGGGCCGGGGACACGCCCGTCGCACCGGGTTTCGGCTCCCGTTCGCCAGCCCTAGCCTCGCTTCGCTCGGCCAGGGAACCCTGCTGCCTCTCGTAGCTCCGTTCAACCCCCGGGGGAACCCGGTTAAACGCAAGGACGGCGGCGGAACCGTGGTTCCGCCGCCGTCCTTGCTGCACCATAGGGCTGCTAGCTGTCGCCGCCGGCGGAGCCGGTGGTGCCGGCGTTCACGTCGTGCAGGCGGTACTTCTCGATCGCCGCCGCGGGTGCGCCCGCGTCGACCTCGCCGCGGCGGGCGAGCATTTCCAGGGCCCGGACCACGATGGAGTGCGTGTCGATCTTGAAAAACCGGCGTGCGGCCTGGCGGGTGTCGGAGAACCCGAACCCGTCAGCGCCCAGGGTCGCGAACTCGTTGGGCACGAACTGGCGGACCTGGTCCGGGACGGCCTTCATGTAGTCGGTCACCGCGACCACGGGCCCGGTCGCGCCGGCGAGCTTTGCGGTGATGTACGGGACCCGTGCCGGGGCGCCCGGGTTCAGGAACGCGTCCTCCTCGGCGGCCAGGCCGTCGCGGCGCAGTTCCGTCCAGGACGTCACCGACCACACGTCCGCGGACACGCCCCAGTCGGCGGCCAGGATCCGCTGGGCCTCCAGCGCCCACGGCACCGACACGCCCGAGGCGAGCAGCTGGGTGCGCGGCCCGTCGACCGTGGCCGGGGCGAGCAGGTAGATGCCGCGGGTGATGCCCTCGACGTCGATCTCGGCCGGCGCGGCCGGCTGGGTGATGGGCTCGTTGTACACGGTGAGGTAGTACATCACGTTCGGGTCCGTGGAGTCGGGCCCGTACATGCGCTCCAGGCCGGCCTTCATGATGACCCCGATCTCGTACCCGTACGCCGGGTCGTAGGAGACCACGGCCGGGTTCGTCGCGGCCAGGATCGGGGAGTGCCCGTCCGCGTGCTGGAGCCCCTCCCCGGTCAGGGTGGTCCGGCCGGCGGTCGCGCCGATGATGAACCCGCGGGTCATCTGGTCCGCGGCGGCCCAGAACGAGTCCCCGGTGCGCTGGAAGCCGAACATCGAGTAGAACACGTAGATCGGGATCAGCGGCTGCCCGTGCGTGGCGTAGGCGGTGCCCGCGGCGGTGAACGCGGCCACCGAGCCGGCCTCGTTGATGCCGGCGTGCACGATCTGCCCCGAGATGGATTCCTTGTAGGCCAGGACCAGGTCCCGGTCCACGGAGAGGTAGTTCTGCCCGTTCGGGTTGTAGATCTTCGCGGTCGGGAAGAACGCGTCGATGCCGAAGGTGCGCGCCTCGTCCGGGATGATCGGCACGATCCGGTTGCCGAAGTCCTTGTCGCGCATCAGGTCCTTGAGCAGGCGCACGAACGCCATGGTCGTGGCGGCCTGCTGCTTGCCCGAGCCGCGGTTGGCCATCTCGTAGGACTTCTCCGCCGGCAGCGTGACCGGGGCGTGGGTGGAGCGGCGTTCGGGCACGAACCCGCCCAGCGCCGCCCGGCGCTCCATCAGGTACTTGATCTCCGGGGCGTCCATGCCGGGGTGGTAGTACGGGGGCCGGTACGGGTCCTTTTCCAGGACCTCGTCGGAGATCGGCAGGCGCAGCAGGTCGCGGAAGTCCTTCAAATCCTGCAAGGTGAGCTTCTTCATCTGGTGCGTGGCGTTGCGGGCCTCGAAGTGGGTGCCCAGGCCGTAGCCCTTGACCGTGTGGGCCAGGATCACGGTGGGCTTGCCCTTGAACTCGGTCGCGGCCTTGTAGGCGGCGTAGACCTTGTTGTAGTCGTGCCCGCCGCGCTTCAAATTCCAGATCTGGTCATCGGACAAATCCGCGACGAGGTCCTTGGTCGCCGGGGTCTGGCCGAAGAAGTGCTCGCGGACGAA
This sequence comes from Pseudarthrobacter sp. P1, assembly GCF_050156935.1. Classification (NCBI taxonomy): domain Bacteria; kingdom Bacillati; phylum Actinomycetota; class Actinomycetes; order Micrococcales; family Micrococcaceae; genus Pseudarthrobacter; species Pseudarthrobacter sp. P1. Next base: position 4,203,981 of record NZ_CP189584.1, read on the forward strand.
CCCGCCGGACTCGGCCTTGTAGGTCTGGTAGTCCCCGTCGACGGTGGTGTTCATGACCTTCACCAGCGACCCGTCCTCGTCCTTGGCGAGCAGCGCGTCCCATTCGCGGCCCCAGAGGACCTTGATGACGTTCCAGCCGGCGCCGCGGAAGAAGGCCTCCAGTTCCTGGACGATCTTGCCGTTGCCGCGCACCGGCCCGTCCAGGCGCTGGAGGTTGCAGTTGATCACGAAGTTCAGGTTGTCGAGCTTGTCGTTCGCGGCGAGCTGGAGCAGGCCGCGGGATTCGGGCTCGTCCATTTCCCCGTCGCCCAAAAACGCCCAGACCTGCTGGTCGGAGGTGTCCTTGATGCCGCGGTGGTGCAGGTACCGGTTGGACTGGGCCTGGTAGATCGCGTTCATCGGGCCGATGCCCATCGACACGGTCGGGAATTCCCAGAACGTGGGCATCAGGCGCGGGTGCGGGTAGGAGGAGAGCGCGTGGCCGGCCTTCGACTTTTCCTGCCGGAACCCGTCCAGGTCCTCCTCGGACAGGCGGCCCTCCATGAACGCGCGGGCGTACATGCCCGGGGACGCGTGGCCCTGGAAGAAGACCTGGTCCCCGCCGCCGGGGTGGTCCTTGCCGCGGAAGAAGTGGTTGAAGCCGACCTCGTACAGGGTCGCGGCCCCGGCGTAGGTGGAGATGTGGCCGCCGACCCCGATGCCGGGAGCCTGGGCGCGGTGGACCATGACCGCGGCGTTCCAGCGCAGCCAGGTCCGGTACTTGCGTTCGATTTCCTCGTTGCCGGGGAACTGGGGTTCCTGGTCGGCCGGGATCGTGTTGACGTAGTCCGTGGTGGTGACCATCGGAACGCCCACCGACTGGGCCCCGGCGCGCTGGAGCAGCGAGCGCATGATGAATTGGGCACGCTCGGTGCCGCGTTCCTGGATCAACGCATCCAGGGACTGCTGCCACTCGTCCGTTTCGACGGGGTCAGTGTCGGGGGCATAGCTGGTGAGTTGGGTGAGGATTTGTGTTGAGTCTCCAGAGAGGTACACATCCGGCCTTTCATGCTTGTGGGGTCTTTAGATTTGTCGTCAAGGTCCCCATGGATGGTTCACGACCGGACCAAGGTGGGTCGCGTTCCGGGCCATGTCCTTAGGATGAGGTCCATGGACCGGTGTCCCTCGGCTGTCACGCCAGTGGGACGGCTATGATTTCATTATATGGAAGAAAACTTTCATTTAGCAGATGTTACGTCAAATAAGGCGCTGCGCGAAAGTCGCAACTGAGGAGTTGAGCGGTATGGCATTGGATGGTGGGGCTCGAAGGGCCATTGTGACCGGAGCCGGATCAGGCATCGGACGGGCCGTGGCCCGTGCACTGTTGGATGATGGATACCAGGTGGCCCTGGCCGGGCGGCGCCCGGATGCGCTGGCGGCCACGGCGGGGGAGCACCCGAACGCCGTGTGCATCCCGACCGACGTCGCCGTTGAAGCGGCGGTGGAGAACCTCTTCAACGAGGTGTCGCAGCGGTTTGGCCGGTTGGACGTCCTGTTCAACAACGCCGGCGTCTTTGGGCCGATGGCCTCCCTCGATGAAGTGAGCCTGGCGGAGTGGGAGGGCACCCTGGCGGTCAACCTCACCGGAGCCATGCTGTGCGCCCGCGCGGCATTCCGCCAGATGCGGGCCCAAACACCCCAGGGCGGGCTTATCATCAACAACGGATCCATCTCGGCCCATTCACCGCGCCCGCTTTCGGTGGCCTATACCGTGAGCAAGCACGCCATTTCCGGCCTGACCAAGAGCCTTGACCTGGATGGCCGTGCCTATGGCATCAGGTGCGGACAGATCGACATAGGCAATACGGCCACCGAAATCATGAGTGAACTTGGGGTCAGGACGGGCGCCCTGCAGGCGGACGGCCGGCGGATGGTTGAACCGACGTTTCCCGTGGCGGAGGCTGCCAAGGTGGTGTTGATGATGGCCTCCCTGCCGCCGTCGGCCACCATTGGCAGCATCCAGATCCTGGCTTCGGGCATGCCCTTCGTCGGCCGGGGATAGCGCCCAGGTTCCGGGGGCAAAACGGCAAAAAACAGTGGGACGGCGTCCCCTCCCCGATCGGCCCAGATGGGGAGGGGGCACCGCCCCAATGCAGAACCAGTCTTCGACTCCTGGTTCTAGTGCGCCGTGGACGGAGAGTCCACGACACGTATTTCCTTGCCGTCGGCGTCGACCAGCTTGCCGTCCTCGCACCGGTCCCCATGCCGGAGGCATTCGAGGACTTCTGCGGTGACGTGCCTGTCGGTGCCGGCGGCAAAAACCGATGGGTTCTCCGGGTTCCCCGCCTTCAGATGGTTGAAGAGGACATTGAGAAGGATGGCCATGATCGCGGCCGAGCTGATGCCTGAGTGGAAAATGGTGCCAAACCAGCTCGGGAACTTGTCGTAGAACGTGGGCGCGGCGATCGGGATCATGCCGAAGGCAATCGAGGTGGCCACGATGATCAGGTTCATGTTGTTCTTGTAGTTGACCGTGGACAGCGTACGGATGCCGCTGGCCGCGACAGTGCCAAAGAGCACCAGGCCTGCTCCGCCCAGCACCGACGTCGGCACAGCCGCCACCACGCGCCCCAGCACCGGCAGCAGCCCCAGCAACACCAGGATCACGCCCCCGGCCGAGACCACAAAGCGGCTCTTGACCCCCGTGACGGCCACCAACCCCACGTTCTGGGCGAAGGCGCTCTGCGTGAAGGACCCGAAGAGGGGAGCCACGGTGCTGGAGATCATGTCCGCGCGCAGGCCGTCGCCGAGCCGGCGTGAATCGACCTTGGTGCCGATGATCGATCCCACGGCCAGGATGTCCGCCGACGTTTCCACCAGGGTCACGAGGATGACGATGACCATCGAGATGATGGCCGCGAGGTCGAACACGGGCAGGCCGAAATGGAAGGGGGTGGGGAACTCAAAGACGGGCCCCGTCGCAACCTTGGAGAAATCGGCCATCCCAAAGATGGTGGCAACCACCGTGCCGATGATCATGGCCAGCAGGATGGACAGGCGGGAGATGGTGGAACTGCCCACCTTGCTCAGCAGCAGCACAATCGCCAGGGTGGCGGCGGCCAGGCCAATGTTGCCGACGCTGCCGTACGTGGGGGCCTTGCTGTTGCCGCCCATGGCCCAGTTGGCGGCCACCGGCATCAGGGACAGGCCGATGACGGTGATGACAGTGCCGGTGACCACGGGTGGAAAGAACCGGATGATCTTGGAGAACACCGGGGTAATCAGCAGCCCGATCACGGACGCCGCGATCACCGCACCGAACACGGTCGGCAGCCCGCCGCCGCCGTTGAGGATGGCCACCATGGTGGCGACGCCGGCAAAGGAAACGCCCTGGACCAGCGGCAGCTGGGAACCAAAGAACGGGATGCCGATGGTCTGGAGCAAGGTGGCGAGGCCGCCCATGAACAGGCAGGCCGCAATGAGGAGTCCGACGTCGGCGGAGGACAGGCCTGCCGCCTGGCCAACGATGAGGGGAACGGCGATGATGCCGCCGTACATGGTCAGGACGTGCTGGAAGCCGTAGGCGAAACTGGCGCCGATTCCCAGGCGTTCGTCTTCGGGGCGGTGGGTGTTCACGGCGCGGGCACCGGTGGTGGTGCGGGGGGTTTTAGGCATTTTTGAGGACCTCCTTGTCCTTGGGTGCGCCGGCGGCGGCGGACCCGGTACTGCTGGGTGGTGTGATGGGCCGGTGGCCGCCCGTCGCAGGGCGGGCGGCCACCGGAGCATGGCTTCTAGCAGAAGCCGGCGATGCCGTCCCAGGCGTTGCCGGCGCCGCTGGCATCCTCGCGCAGCACAGTGGCCTCGATCAGGCCGTAGGGCCGGTCCGCGGCAAAGAAGACCTCGTTCGGGTTGTCGAGGCCAAACGGCGACAGGTCCACCAGGAAGTGGTGCTTGTTGGGCATGGAGAACTTGATCTCATCGATCTCCGGGTGCGCCAACAGGACCTTCTGGCCCATCTCGAACAGCGTCTGCTGCAGGGCGTGGGAGTATCCCCCGGTGAACGCTTCCAGGAGCAGTGCCTTCACATCTGAGTAGGACTTGTTGAAGTCGACCTCGGTGGTGTTGAACCGCCACCGGGCCGACACATCCGTGGCCAGGATGCGGTCGGTCGTTTCGGCCAAGGTGGTGTACTTGTCCTTCGGGTAGCCGACAAAACCGGACTGGGTGGTCTTGAGGACCGTCAGGTCCTTGAGGCCGGCAATCAGGTGCTTGTTCTCGCCGTCGACCACCAGCACCGCGGTGCGGATTTCCTGGCCGTTGCGCACGAACGAGTGCTCATGGCCGATGCCGTTGGCCTGGATGCGGTCCCAGCTGTACTGTTCGGCCGCCCAGCGCCCGCCGGACACCCAGTCAAAGCTGGACGTGAAGTGCTCGGCCAGGCGGAGCAGGAATGCCTCCGGCGAGCCCACGCCCTCGCGGGCCAGGGCATAGACGGTGTTCTTTTGGGTGTCGGTTGCCACCACGTGCGCGTTGTCGCCCGTGAGGTGCGCTTCGGCGAAGTCGCCGCGCAGCTGCGAGGTGACGTTGAGGTCCTCGATCTCGTGGCGGTCCGTGTCGCGGGTGACCTTGACCAGGCGGACTTCGGCCTTGCCGTACTGGTTGGCGCCCAGGATGATCTTGCTGTTTTCGCTCATGGTTAGTTGCCTCGGTAGGTGGAGTAGGAGAAGGGGCTCAGCAGCAGGGGGACGTGGTAGTGGTCCTCGCCGGCTGCAACCGTGAAGGTCAGCACGACTTCGGGAAAGAAGGTCTCGGTGGAGGTCCGGGCAAAGTAGGCGCCGGTGCCAAAACGCAGCTGGTAGTTCCCCGGCGCCAGCACCTCCGGTCCCAGGTCAGGGATCCGGCCGGCCGCATTTGTCACACCTGCGGCAAGATGCGTCCAGGCGGTGCCGTCGGCGGCGAAAAGCTCCACAGCGACGTGGTCCGCGGGCTTGCCGGAGGAGGTGTCCAGGATGTGCGTGGTGACATGTGAAACACTCATGCGGCCAGCGCTCCTTCAAGGCGGAGCAGCGCGATCTCGCGCAGCTGCTGCGCCACGGTGGCCATTTCCGCCTCGGGGGAGTTGTTGAGCCGCTGGGTGAGCGAGCCAAGGATGTCCCGGGCACTGCGTCCGGCCGCCCGGATCAGGAAGACCCGGCCAAACCTGGACTCGTAGGCCAGATTGCCCTCGGCGATGGCCGCCAAAATGGCTGGATCCTCCCCCGTGACCCGGGACTGCTCCGACGTCGAGAGTTGGGCTTCCTTGGTGGTTCCGGCGGCCTTCTCGCCGATCCGGGGGTGGTGCGACAGTGCCGATTCAATCTCAGGGATCGTGAAGGGATCCGCTGCGATTCTGGCGGAGTCGAGAAGTGCTTCCCGGCTCTCATAGGGGCGGGCATCGATGATCTCGTCGATCCAGCGTTGGATATCGAGACAGGGTCGGAGCACATCTTCCAGCTCCGCACGCACGGCCTCGTTGCATTGTTCAAGCAACATGGTGTTCCTTGCGACAGATACTGGCATCCACGGCGTGGGCTATACGGAACGGCCGGTCTGAAAACTCGGCTGACTCTGGCTGGTCAACGTTTCGTATCGTGGAACTGTTATTTCAGTATGTGTAATAGTGAATCGCATCACTTTTCACTTGTCAAGGGCTAATTTACCGCGACCTGCCAAAAGCGCAATTCCAGGGGGCTGGGACGCGCAAATCCGGGGCGCAAACCGGGACACAAAACTGCGGCCCCCACCCGGAAGTGGAGGCCGCAGGAGCGGTTTTTGGCGCGGTGCCGGCGGGGCCTAGGACAGGCCCAGGGAATCGCGCAGGCGGCGTACGTGGCCTGCTGCGGCGACGTTGTACTCCGAGGAGACGACCTGGCCGTTGCCGTCGATGACCACCGTGGTGCGAAGGACGCCCTCCACCGTCTTGCCGTCAACGACCTTCTCGCCCCAGGCTCCGTAGATGTTGGCGACGGCGCTGCCCTCGTCCGACAGCAGCGGGAAGTTGAGGCCATGGTCCGCGATGAACGACTGAAGGGAAGAGGCCGGATCCGGGGAGATGCCCAGGACCGAATAGCCGGCCGATTTTAAGCTGGCCAGGTTGTCGCGGAAATCGCAGGCCTCGGTGGTGCATCCGGGGGTCGCGGCCTTGGGATAGAAATACACCACGACATTCCTCCCCTGGAAATCCGACAGGGCAACGGTGGATCCCGTGGCGTCGGTGAGTTCAAAGGAGGGGGCGCTCTGGCCCGGTGCGAGTTGGGTGGTCATGGATGTCTCCCGGAGGGGTCGTAAGGGGTGGGTGCATCGGACGCAGGCCGCCGGCGAAAGAGGGGCCGGTCGGTGCATGGTTTCCATAATGCAAAACAAAATTCTTGCTATTCGGAATAGTAGCCAGACCACCAAGGCCCGTCAATGCTTCAACCCGCATCTGTCCCGCACTTATCGCACGCTTGGACGCCCAAGCGTGCGATAAGTGCGGGACAGATGGCCTCGTTTAGGCGAAGAACTCCTGGCCGTAGTAGTGCCCGGCCGCGGGGAGCCCCGCCGGGACGGCGAAGACGGCGGAGCCCACGTGTCGGATGTACTCGTTGAGCCGGTCCGAGGAACCCAGCTTGCGCTGCAGGGCCACAAATTGCGCCGGATCCTTCTGGAAGCTCAGGAACATCAGCCCCGCATCCAGCCGGCCCACGCTGTCCAAACCGTCGGTGAAGTTGTAGCCGCGGCGCAGGATCTTGGTGCCTGCGTTGTTCTCATGGGCCGCCAGTGCAATGTGCGAGTCCGCCTCGATGGCAGGCTTCCCTTCGCTGCCGGTGGCCGCGAAATCCGGGACGTCATGCTCGGCCTTGCCGGAGAGCGGGGCACCCTCGTTCTTGGTGCGGCCGAAGATGCTCTGCTGGTCCCCGATGGCGTCCGAATCCCAGGTCTCGATCAGCATGTGGATCTTGCGGGCCACCAGGTAGGTGCCGCCGTTCATCCAGGACTGCCCGGTTTCTGCCCCGGCCCAGACATGTGCGGCCCTGTCCTCATCCGTCGTGATGTTGCGGGTGCCGTCCTTGAAACCCATCAGGTTGCGCGGGGTCTGCTGGTTGGCCCCGGCCGACGCGCGGCCAAAGCCCAGCACCGTCCAGCGCGTCTTGACCTGCGTGCGTGCCATCCGGGCCAGGTTGCGGACCGCATGGTAGGCCACCTAGGGATCGTACGCGCAGGCCTGGATGCACAGGTCGCCACCGGTCAGCCCGGGCTGCAGCGACTCACCGGCCATGGCCGGCAGCTGAGCAAAGTTGGCAGGCTTGAACGATTCCAGCCCAAAACGGGCGTCAAAGAGGGACGGGCCGAAGCCGAGCGTCAGGGTCAGCCCCTGCGGCCCCATGCCATTGGCCTCGCCGGTGTCCACGGGCACAGCCTGCTCGCGGCCCGGCTCCGTGGCACCCACGGGCTTGCCGGCGGTCATCTCGGCCATGGCCGCACTCCACTTGGCCAGCACCAGCTGCAGGTCAGTGCGGCTGGTGGTGGTCAGGTCGAAGGACATGAACACCAGATGGTCCTGCGGCGGCGTTGAAATGCCGCCCTGGTGCGGTCCATAGAACGGGTACGCGAGCTGTGACTGCATGGCGGAAAGGGCGGAGATGCCCGGTTGGGCCGGTTCCTGGGCTCCGGCGAGTGCGTTGGCCCCCGCCATCCCGGCGCCTGCGCCGGCAACAACGCCTGCCGCCGCCGCAAGGACTGCAGTGCCGGCGGTGCTGCCAAAGAATTTGCGCCGGGACACCCCGCCGCCGGCACCCATGGGGCAACCGCCGGCGCTTTCGGTGGCAGGGTCCTCGGGCGATGCCGCCCCGGTGGCGGGGGACACGCCGTCGTTCTGGTTCTGCGGGACGCTCATCTAGGCCGTCGCAACCTTCGCGGCAATCTTCGAGAGCGGATCCTGCAGGGCCTGGATCAGTGCGGTCAGCTTGGCCGCATCCGAGGCCTTCAGCGCCTCGGTGTAGGGCTTCCAGCCGCCCAGCGAGCCGGCGTCCTTGTAGGAGTCCAGGGCCGCGGTGACGGTGTCGAACTGGGCGGAGATGGTCTTGGCCAGATCGGCATCGATCCCGACCAGGGCGGGCTTGAGGTATTCAAAGGCCTGCTGCGAGCCCTCGACGTTGGCGGCGAAGTCCAGCAGGTCCAGCTTGGAGTAGGCCTCCTCCTCGCCGGTGATCTTGGAGGACTGGACCTCCTCCAGCAGGCCGCTGGCGCCGTTGGCGAGCTCCTCGGCTTTGTACCCCAGGCCCGTGGTGGCCTCCTTGAGCTTGCCGATGTTTTCCACCAGCCCGGCGGCCAGCGCCTTGGTGGACTCGGTGATGGCCTTGGACTCGAACAGGTCCTTCTCCAGCGGGTGGAAGCCGGTCCAGGGCGTGCCGGGCTCGACGTCGGCCACGCGGAGGTCCAGGGCCGGATCCAGGTCCGGGAAGCTCTCGGCAACCGGCTCGATGCGCTCGTAGAACGGGCGGGCGGCCGCATAGGCCTTCTGGCTGGCCGCCACATCGCCGGAGTCGACGGCGATCTTCAGTGCGGCAACGGCATCCACCAGGGAGTCCACCTGGCCGGAAACGTAGCCGGCGTACCCGGCGGTGCCGGCCGTGAGCTGGTCCGCCACATCGCTGGAGGCAGTGGCCGTGCTGGTGCCCGTGACGGTGAAGGGCAGGTATTCGGTGCCCGCTCCGGGGCAGTAGAGCTGGTAGCTGCCACCGGTGAGCGTGACGGTGAAGCTGACGGACTTCAGGCCGGGAATCACGTTTTCGCGCTCGCCCAGGATCCGCTTGTCGCTGAGCAGTTCCACCTCGCTCACGCCGGAGGCGTCCTTGTTGGAGACCTGGAAGGTGACGGGACCGGCCGGGGCCTGGTTGAAGTCGGGGACGCACTGGTCCTTGCCGCCAACCTGCTGCACCGACAGCTTGACCGTGGCCGTGCCGTTGCTGACGGGTGCGCTGCCGCCGGCTGAGCCAGTGGCCTGGCTTTCGGCAGCGGGGCCCGAGCAACCGGCCAGGGCCAATGCCAGGACAGCGGGGCTGGCAACGAGCAATGCGGTGGTCCGCTTGCGGGAGGAGAAATTCATCGATGGTCCTTCACTTGCCGGGTGGATCCGGGGCAATCGTTGCGGGGGAGGGGGAGGGGAAACGGGGGAAGGGAAAGGCTTGGGCCGCCCGGTGCGTGGCGTCCGTCATGAGGGTTCGCTACGGCGTGCTGTGGGCAGTGGTGCGGGCCGGGGCCGGCGGCCCGGAACCGTCGACGGCGGCGGGCGCCGTTTGGGTTCGCGGTGCCGGAGCCGCGGGTGCGGATGCCGCGGCTGCGTCCGCGCGGCGCCGACGCACGGCCGAGACGGCCAGCACCAATGCGGCCGCAGCCAGCGCGGAGGGGAGCCAGAGCTGCCACAGCGGCAGTTCGTTGCGGGCCGCAGCGGCCCGGGCGAGCGCCTGGGCGGTGGCGGCGGAGGCATCCGGTGCTACGGCCCAGGCATCCTGGCCGGGCAGCACCACGGTCCGGGCGGTGCCCAGCCCGCCGCCGCTGAGGGTGACGGTGCTGGTGGCCGTGCTGGCGGCATTGAGCACCGTGGTGCCGGCAATCCAGACGGTCAGCTCGCCTGTATGGTTCCAGACGGCGTCGTAGGGACCGGGGTTGTTCTGGGCGCTGATGCCCACGGGGAGCCGGCCGCCGTTGAGCTTGGCCAGTTCCACCGGGCCGAGGCTGGCCGGTTCTGCCAAGGCGGGCTGGATGGGCAGTACATATTCGGTTGCTGTGGTTCCGAGGTGGCCGACGGAGCGCTGCCAGGCGCCGGAGAGGTCGTAGGTGCGGCCGCCGGCATCGGACGCCAGCGTGAGCACGCCGCCGGGTGCCACGGACAGCGTGCCGTACGGCTTGGAGCTGGAGTCCAGCACCGCCGTCGTGCCCGCATCCGCGAGCGAGAGCGCCGGCGCGGCCACCAGCGGGGCGGCAATGGCCAGGGCCGCTGCGGCAGCCGCGAGGGCGCCGGCGGCGGCCAGCTTGGCGCGCGGGGTCCGGGCGGGGCGGAAGCGGCGCGGAAGCACGATGAAGGCCAGCATGGGCACCAGATAGAGCAGCCAGCCCAGGACCTCTATGACGCGCGGATCCGAGGGGATGCCTAAGACGCCGGTCAGCAGGGCCGCCTGCCAGGAACCATTGGGTGCCAGCCAGGCCAGCGAGACAGTGGAACCCCGGCCGAGCGTGATCCAGCCGGCCTCGTGCGCGGTGCGGAGCGATTTCATCACCAGGCCGGCGGCCACGAAGATCAGGAAGATGCCGGTGCCCTTGAAGAACTTGGCCAGATTGATCTTCACCCCGCCGCGGTACAGGCCATAGCCGGCTGCGGTGGCCAGCACCAGGCCCAGCACGGCGCCGGCACCGGCCTGGAGGGGATCGAGCGAGGATTGGAAGGCCGCCACCAGGAACACTGCCGTCTCCACGCCCTCGCGCAGCACCGCCAAAAAGGCCATGCCGGCCAGCGCGAGCGCGGATCCGCCGCCCAGGGCGCTGGATGCGTGCACCTCCACGGCGGACTTCATGCCGCGGGCATTCTTCGCCATCCACAGGATCATGAAGGTCACGATGCCCACGGCCGCGAGGCCGATCACCGATTCCATGCCCTCCTGCTGGGCCTGCGGCAGTCCCGCGGAGACCAGTTCCAGGACCAGCCCGACGGCGGCGCTAAGGAATGCCGCGGCGCCGACGCCGATCCACATGGGAACCAGGGATGCCCCGTTGCGGCGCAGGAAGGCGGCGATCATGCCGACGATCAGTGCGGCTTCCAGACCTTCACGCAGGCCAATCACCAAGGTTGCAAGCACGCTAAAGGCTCCGGCTTCTGGGAACAAATGGCACGGAGAATTCTCCATGCCGAAGCCAAGGCTATCCTTACTTCCCGCCGCTGCGCCAATTACGCTAGAGGATTATGACGTAATAGCCGGTGCCGCCAGGCCAGCCTGGCCGCCGGTTGCGGTCACCAGTCCCTGTGGGGGGCGTCCAGTACCGTCTGGCTCATGGGGGTAAGGGACCACTGGTCGAAGGCGGTGTCCAGCGCGTAGCGCTGCCCCTGCCGCAGCAGCGTGCGGACCTCGGCGTTGCCGGGGTTGTTGAGCGATTCAAAATACTCCACGGACCAGTGGAACCAGCGCATGCAGAACAGCCGCATGGTCAGCCCGTGCGTCACCAGCAGCGTGTTGGGGGCGTAGGCGGATTTGTTCCAATGCCTGTACAGCGTCTCCATGAAGGAGGAGACGCGGTCGTAGACATCGGAACCGGATTCGCCGTCGCGGAAGCGGTAGAAAAAATGCCCGTAGGCGTTGCGGAGCTCGCGCTGGTCCGCAATGTCCGCAGGGTTCTGGAAGTTGGCCCAGTCCTGCTCGCGCAGCCGCGGCTCCTCAATGACCCGCTCCACCAGGTCTCCGAGCTTCAGGGCCTCCAGGGTCTGGTAGGCCCGCAGGTAGGGGGAGACATAGATGCAGACCTTTTGTCCGTCCAGCTGGCGCCGGATGCGCTCACCCGCCGCCGTGGCCTGCTCCACGCCCAGCTCCGTCAGGGGGATCCGGTAGTCGGGGACGCGGTTGTACAGTGTCTGGTCCACGTTGGCCGCGGATTGTCCGTGGCGGACCATGATGATCTGGCGGGGGGCGCTCATGGACGCCAATCCTAGTGCCGGGGACGACGGCGGCGGTGCGCGCCGTGCCGCCCGCCGCCGTCGTGGTGCCGTGCTTTCGCGCAATCCCCAGCATTGCCCGGCAGAATGGACCCCATGACTGGATCCCTGGCCAAGCCCGTGGCCGATTCCCGCCCCCGGCACACCGCCCGGCTGCGGGCGCAGCTGTGGATTGTGCTCGGCCTGTCGCTGGGGCAATCGGCCGTGTATTCGGTGGTGCAGCTGCTGGACAAGGCCACCCGCGGGCCGTTGGCCCAGGCCACGTCCACGCTGAACCCCGAGCGCAGCAGCCGCGAGGTGTTTGACCTCCTCTACCAGTTGCTGGACATTGGCTTTGCCCTGGTTCCGGTGGCATTGGTGCTCTACTTCCTGTGGCAGCCGGGCAAATCCGCCTTCCGAGTCCTGGGCTTCACGGCGGACCGGCCGGTGCGGGACGTGCTGTGGGGGATCGGGCTGATGCTGGCGATGGGGCTGCCCTCGCTGGGGCTCTATGCGCTGGGCCGGGCCTTGGGTGTGACCACCGAGATCATTCCCAGCGCGCTGGACGCCTACTGGTGGACCATTCCGGTGCTGGTGCTCTCGGCCATCCGGCACGCGCTGGTGGAGGAGGTCATCGTCGTCGGCTATCTGCTGAACCGGCTGGAGCGCTTCGGCTGGGGGCCCTGGGCGGCGGTGCTGGCCAGTTCGCTGCTGCGCGGCAGCTACCACCTGTACCAGGGGTTTGGCCCGTTCCTGGGCAACTTTGCCATGGGCCTGGTGTTCTGCTGGGTCTACAAGCGCTTCGGCCGGCTGGCCCCGCTGGTGGTGGCGCACGCCCTGCTGGACATCGCCGCCTTCACCGCCGGCCCGCTGCTGGGCTTCGGCTAAACGAGGGTTAAACGAAAACTGGGTGGCAGTTGTTGCAGCTCTCGACGCTGAGAACTGCAACAACTGCCACCCAGTTGCATTGGGGCCGGAGGTCAGATGGTGACCGGGCCGTTGGGGGTGTCAAAGGTGACGCTCATGATGCCGGGGGTGCCGCGCGGGGCGACCCACTCCACCGTGACATCCTCCAGCGGCTGCTCCACGGGCTCGCCCAGCCATTCGGTGACGCGCTCGGCGCTGCCGGCGATGGTCAGCGAGGCCAGCCGGACATTGGTCTTCCGGGCCAGCGAGGGATGCAGGGCAGGGTTGCCCTCCCACTTGAGCATGTAGGGCACCTGCGGGTCCGCAATGAGGCCCTTGATGCCGATCTGCTGCCAGATCAACTCCTGGCCGTCGGGGAACTTGCGGTTGCCGGGGACGGCACTGCGGCCCAGGCGCTCCTCGAAGGGTGCCAGATCGTCCACCGCCACGCACCAGCCCATCCAGCCGCCACCGGCAGCCGAGCGGGCCCGCACGGCCTGGCCGAAGGGCGCCTTGTCCGACGCCGGGTGGTCCAGGCACTCCACGACCTCCACATAGTGGTGGTCCGTGAGGGGGATGATCATATTGCGGGTGCCGAAGCGCGGGTGCACCCCACCACGCACCGCTTCGACCCCGAGGGCTTCGGCAATCCGGCCAGCCGTGGCTGCCAGTCCATCTGATTCACAGGCGTAAGAAACATGATCCATGCGCATGGCATCATCTTGGCACTTTGTGAGGTGCGTCTCGACTTAGGGCCGCCTTATCGTCATGGGACGTCAGATCAATGGCAGTATTCGCCCTGCCATGGTAGACGACGGCGGTGCCGGACGGCCCGGCCGTGCCGCCGGTGGTGAAGCCGTGGTGCCGCCGGGGCGCGGGCCCCGCCGGTGCGGCAGAATGGCACTGTGACTTCCCTCCCCGCAGCCCCGGCCCCGTCCCCCTTAGTGCCCGCCAAGGGTGCCCCCGGCCCCAAGCCGGCCACTGCGGGAGCCCCCGCGGGAACCGGCACCGAGGCCCGGATCGAGGCAGCGCTCGCCGCGGAACTCGGCGTCACGGCCAGCCAGGTGCGCGCCGCCGTCGGCCTGCTCGACGGCGGCGCCACGGTGCCGTTCATCGCCCGGTACCGCAAGGAGGCCACGGGCACGCTGGACGATGCCCAGCTGCGCACGCTGGCGGAGCGGCTGCGCTACCTGCGCGAACTCGAGGAACGGCGCCGCACCGTGCTGGAGGGCATCGAGACGGCCGGCAAGCTGGTCCCGGCGCTGCGCGCGGCGGTGCTGGCCGCGGCCACCAAGACCGAGCTTGAGGAGCTCTACTTCCCCTTCAAATCCACCCGGCGGACCAAGGCCGCGATCGCCCGCGAGGCCGGGCTGGAGCCGCTGGCCGACGCCCTGCTGGCCGATCCCCGCCGCGACCCCGAGGCCACGGCGGCCGGGTACCGCAACGCCGGTCATGGCGTTGCCGACGCCGCCGCTGCCCTTGCCGGGGCCCGCGCCATTCTGGTGGAGCGCGCCGGGCAGGACACCGAGCTGGCCGCCGCCCTGCGCGAGCGGCTCTGGAACGGCGGCCGGCTGCGCTCCAAGGCCAAGACCGGCAAGGCCGCCGGCGCCCCCGGTCCGGACGCCGGCAAGGACGCCGCCATGTTCAAGGACTACGCCGATTTCGTCCAACCCCTGCACCGGCTGCCCGGCCACCGGGTGCTGGCACTGCTGCGCGGCGAGGCCGACGGCGCCCTGGCGCTGGAGATTGCCGAGGCCGATCCCCGCGACGCCGAGGCCCTGGAGCAGGCGCGCGGCTGGTACGAACGCGCCGTTGCCCGGTCCCTGGGCATTGCCCACCGCGGCCGGGCCGCCGACGGCTGGCTGCAGGGCACGGTGGAGGCCGCCTGGCGGACCCGGCTGCTGGCCCGGCTGGCCACCGAAGCCCGTGGCAAGCTCTTTGCCGCCGCCGAGGAGGAGGCGGTTCAGGTCTTCGCCGCGAACCTGCGAGATGTGCTGCTGGCAGCGCCGGCCGGCAACCGGGCCACCCTCGGCCTGGACCCGGGCCTGCGCACGGGAGTGAAGGTGGCGGTGGTGGACGGCACCGGCCAGGTGGTGGCCACCGACACCATCTACCCGCACGTCCCGGCCAAGCGTTGGGACGAGTCCCTGGCGACGCTGGTGGCGCTGTCTCACAAGCACCAGGTGGAGCTGGTGGCGATCGGCAACGGCACCGCCTCCCGGGAGACGGACAAGCTGGCCGCCCAGTTGCTGGCCGAGCTGAAGAAGCGCGACGGCGCAGCGCCGGCCAAGGTGGTGGTCTCGGAGGCCGGGGCCAGCGTCTACTCCGCCTCGGCGCTGGCCTCCGCGGAGCTGCCCGGCATGGACGTCTCGCTGCGCGGCGCCGTCTCGATCGCCCGCCGGCTGCAGGACCCGCTGGCCGAGCTGGTGAAGATTGAGCCCAAATCCATCGGCGTGGGGCAGTACCAGCACGACCTCACCCCGGCCCGGCTGGACCGCGCCCTGGACGCCGTCGTCGAGGACTGCGTGAACGCCGTCGGTGTGGACGTGAACACGGCCTCCCCGGCGCTGCTGGCCCGGGTGGCGGGCGTGGGCCCGCTGCTGAGCGAGAACATTGTGGCCTACCGCAACGAGCACGGGCCGTTCGCCAGCCGCGCGGCGTTGAAGAAGGTGCCGCGGCTGGGCGCGAAGGCGTTTGAACAGTGCGCCGGCTTCCTGCGCATCACCGGCGGAGCGGAGCCGCTGGATGCCACCAGCATCCACCCCGAGGCCTACCCCGTGGCCAGGAAGGTGCTTGCCGCGGCCGGAGCCAAGGCACCGGGTGCCGGTGCGGCCGCCGTCGCCGCCCTGGACCCGGCCCGCTTTGTGGACGGCAGCTTCGGCCTGCCCACGGTGGCGGATATCCTGGCGGAGCTGCCCAAGCCGGGCCGGGACCCGCGCCCGCGCTTCGCCACCGCCACCTTTGCCGAGGGGGTGGAGAAGATCACCGATCTGCGCGCCGGCATGGTGCTGGAGGGGACGGTGTCCAACGTGGCAGCGTTCGGGGCGTTCGTGGACATCGGCGTGCACCAGGACGGCCTGGTCCACATCTCCGCCATGAGCACCCGGCGGATCGCCGACCCGCGCGAGGTGGTGAAGTCCGGCGACGTCGTCAAGGTCAAGGTGCTCGATGTGGATCCGGCGCGCAAGCGGATCTCCCTGTCGCTCCGGCTGGATGACGCCACCACATAGGCACTGTCATATAAACGTCACATTCTTGCGTCCCGCCGCGGGCCTCTCCCACACTGAACGTAGGTCATGAGTGTCAGCGACAAGCCCCGGCTCGCTGGCCGGCAACCCTCCTCCGCGGTGGGGTGCCCCGGGTGAAGACCTGGCCTTGGCCAATCGGTCCAGGGCAAGCGCGGGCTACAGGTGCATCCTGGCCCACCGGCCGGGGCCTCCCGTGGCGGTGGGCCACCGGTGCACCCTGAAGGCCCCAGAGCATGAGGAGCCCCTTGTGAGCACCGGTTGGTCATTTGAAACCCGTCAGATCCACGTAGGCCAGCAGCCCGACGCCACCACCGGCGCCCGTGCCCTGCCCATCTACCAGACGACGTCGTTCGTCTTCCCCAGTGCAGAGAGTGCGGCCAACCGCTTCGCGCTCGCCGAACTGGAACCCATCTACACACGCATCGGCAACCCCACCCAGGACGCGGTGGAGCAGCGGATCGCCAGCCTTGAGGGCGGCCTTGCGGCTCTGCTGCTCTCCTCCGGCCAAGCTGCGACGACCTTTGCGGTGCTCAACATTGCCGAGGCCGGGGACCACATCGTCTCCAGCCCCAGCATCTATGGCGGAACCTACAACCTGTTCGCCCAGACGCTGAAGAAGTTCGGCGTCGAGGTCACCTTCGTGGCCGACCCGGACAACCTGGATGACTGGCGCAACGCCGTCCGCCCCAACACCAAGCTGTTCTTTGGCGAGGTCGTCTCCAACCCGCGCCAGGACGTGCTGGACATCGAGGGCATCAGCGCCGTGGCCCACGAGGCCGGCGTACCGCTGCTGGTGGACAACACCCTGGCCACGCCGTACCTGATCCGCCCGCTCGAGTGGGGCGCCGACGTCGTGATCCACTCCGCCACGAAGTACCTGGGCGGCCACGGCAGCGCCATTGCCGGCGTGATTGTCGACGGCGGCACGTTCGACTACACGAAGGACCCGGAGAAGTTCCCCGGCTTCAACACCCCCGACGAGAGCTACAACGGCCTGGTCTACGGCCGCGACCTGGGTGCCGACGGTGCACTCGGTGCCAATCTCTCCTACATCCTCAAGGCGCGCGTCCAGCTGCTGCGCGACCTCGGCTCCGCCGTCGCCCCCTTCAACGCCTTCCTCATCGCGCAGGGTCTGGAGACCTTGAGCCTGCGCGTGGAGCGGCACGTGGAGAACGCCCGCGCCGTCGCCGACTGGCTGGAAAAGAATGCCGATGTGGAGGCCGTGGCCTACGCCGGCCTGCCGTCCAGCCCCTGGTACGAGCGCGGCCGCAAGTATGGCCCCAAGGGCACTGGCGCCGTTATCGCCTTCGACATCAAGGGCGGCGAAGAGGCGGGCAAGCGCTTTGTCGACGGGCTGGAACTGCACTCGCATGTTGCCAACATCGGCGACGTCCGCTCGCTTGTCATCCACCCGGCCTCCACCACGCACGCCCAGCTCAGCCCCGAGCAGCAGCTGGCCGCCGGCGTCCGCCCCGGACTGGTGCGCCTCTCCGTCGGCATCGAAAACGTCGCGGACATCATCGCGGACCTCGAAGCCGGCTTCCGGGCCGCCAAGAGCGCGTGAGCGTTTCCGCCGAAACCCTGGGAATCTTTCGCGTGTATTCTTCCGAGCCGGAGCTCCTCGGCGACGACGGCCTGAGCGGGGCCTCGCTGGCCCATGCCGGGCCGTCGTCCGACGGCGAGCTCCGCTATGCCCCCGTGGGTGCGCTGGAGCTCGAAGCCGGCGGCACCCTGGAGGATGTCACGCTCGCGTTCGAAACCTGGGGAACGCTCAACGCGGATGCCTCCAACGCCGTCCTCATCCAGCACGCGCTGACCGGCAGCACGCACGTCAGCCGCGGCGCCACGGAGGAGGACGGCTGGTGGGAGGGGCTGGTTGGTCCGGGCCGGGTGATCGACACGGAGCGGTACTTTGTGGTCTCGGCCAACATCCTCGGCGGCTGCTACGGCACCACCGGACCGTCCTCGATTGCCGCGGACGGCACCCCCTACGGCTCCCGCTTCCCGTTCACCACGCTGCGCGATTCCGTTGCGGCGGAGGCACGGCTGGCGGACCTGCTCGGCATTGCGTCCTGGTACGCGGTGGTGGGCGGATCCATGGGCGGGGCACGCGCGCTGGAATGGGCGGCGACTCTGCCCGAGAGGGTTCAGCGCTGTGCCGTGATTGCCTCCTGCGCGGCCAGCACGGCCGAGCAGATCGCCCTCGCCCAGGTGCAGGTGCTGGCGATCCGTGCCGATGCGCACTTTGCCGGCGGGGACTACTACGACGGCACCGCGCCGACGGCGGGCCTGGGCATTGCCCGGCGGATTGCGCACATCAGCTACCGGTCCGAGGAGGAGATGGCCGTCCGTTTCGGCCGCACCGCCCAGGACGGCGAAAACCCCGTGGGGCCTTCGCGGCTGGCGGCACCGTCTGGCCTGGCGGGGGAGCGGTACCAGGTGGAGAGCTACCTGGACCACCAGGCGCGCAAGTTGGTGGGCCGGTTCGACGCCAACAGCTACATCGCGATCACCGAGGCCCTGATGAGCCATGACGTCGGCCGCGGCCGGGGTTCGCTGGAGGCTGCCCTGGCGGCGGCGTCCGAGGTGGAGTTCCTGGTGGCCTCGGTGACGAGCGACAGGCTGTACTTCCCCGAGCAGTCGGACGCCCTGGCGGCGGCGCTGCCCGGGGATGTTGAGGTGCACAGCATCGACTCCGCCATCGGCCACGACGGTTTCCTGACCGAGACCGCCCAGCTCGGCGCCCTGCTGCGGAAGAGCTTCTTCCCGTTGTAGTCATGGCTGGGTCTCAACGAGCTCGACCAGGCCGCTGGTCGAACTCGTCGAGACCCGGCTGCGGGTCCCTAGCGGGCACGGGCACAGGCGGGTTCGGTCGTCGAGCTTGCCAGCCCGAACCGCCCTGGAACTCTAACCGGGACACCCAACTGCACCGGCGACGTCCAATGCTATCCGGGACGGCGCCACTCCGGTGTCCTGGAGGGGGTGGACCGTCGCGCCGCAGGGTTTCGCTGGTCGAGCGAGGCTACCTGGCCAGTTTGTAGACGGTCGTGCTGCCCACCGTCTGCGCCGTGAAGTTGGCGGCAACCCATGCCGCTACGCTGCCCGCGCCCGTTCCTGCGGAGGAACCGCCGCCGAATGGCATGCGCCCGGCGCCCATGCCGCCGGAGATGAAGTAGCTGACTTGGCCGTTGGCCACCATGTCCTGGAACTGCGCAAGGGTGGGGTACGGATCCGTGCCGCTGAAACCGCCCAGCGCAATCACGGCAGTGTTGCTGGCGAGTTCAAGCGATGCGGCCTCGGAGGACCCCGAAACGATGGCGGACCATTTTGTGGTGGTCGAGGACGACAACGCGGTGAGCTGGGCATTTGCCACGTCGCCCAGGAATCCACCGGCACCTGCTCCGCCCGTGGTCCTGCCGGGCTGCGGTGCGAGGTCGCCGGCACCCGCACCACCGCCTGATGGCTGCACCCGTCCGCCGTTCCCGGGCCGTGTTCCGGATGCATCCACACCATCCCTGAACCGCCAGGCGGCGCCCGCCAACCCGCCCGGCCCGCCGCCAAAGGAGGCGGCGGATGCCGGCCCGGACGTGGGGATGGCCCCGGTGTGCCCGACGCCCACCGTGGCCAGGCTCCAGGCCGTGCTGCCCAGACCCGCAGCCAGGATGGACGTGATGGCCAGGGCGGCGGTGGCCCGCTTGAACCGGTCCACCCGGAACGCCAGGCCCGCAGCGCTGAGGATGCCCAGGGCCACGGCGGCATATTTGAGCCAGGGAAGGAACGAGGCATCGCGGCTGAGCAGGACGGCGGACCACAGGGCCGACGCCAGGACCACGAGGGCAAGGGTGGAGCGGGCGGCCCAGTGCGAACGACGGCGCCACAACTGGACGCTGCCCAGGCCCACCAACGCGGCGATGGCCGGGGCCAGGGCCACCGCATAGTAGGGGTGGATGGTGCCGGACATGAAGCTGAAGATGCCTGCCGTGAGCACTAGCCAGCCGCCCCAGAGAATGGCCGATGCACGCAGCAGGGAACTGCGGTGCTCGCGCCGGGTGGTCCACAGCAGGGCGGCCAGCAAGATCAGAGCCGCCGGCAGCAGCCACGAGACCTCGCCGCCAAAGGTGTTGCCGAACATGCGCAGGATCCCGGGGCTGCCGCCGAACGCCGAGCCGCCTCCGCCCGCGCCGCCGAAACCACCGGCAGGTGCGCCGCCGAATCCGCCCGGGGCAGCGCCGCCGAAGTCCACGCCGGAGCGGACGCCGCCGCCCGGCCCGCCGTCGTTGCCCAGAATCCGGGCCAGGCCGTTGTAGCCGAAGGTGAGTTCAAGGAAACTGTTGGTCCTTGAACCGGCCATGTAGGGCCGTTGGCCGGCCGGGGTGAGCTGGAACAGGGCAACGTAGCTGCCCGCCACCAGCACAATCCCCGCCGCGGCCGCTCCAAGATGCGCCAGACGCCTGCCCCACCCCACGGGCGCCGCCCAGAAGTAGGCCAGCGCCAGTGCCGGCACAATCACAAACCCCTGCAGCATCTTGGCCAGAAACGCCAGCCCAATCACCGCTCCCGCCACGGCAAGCCATGTCCACCCGGGTTTTTCGATGGCCCGAAGCGTGGCATAGGCCGCCAGCACCAGTAACAGGGACAGTAGGGCGTCGGGGTTGTCGAACCTGAACATCAGGGCCGCCACGGGCGTCAGGGCCAAGGCGCAGCCGGCGATCAGGCCAGCCGCCGCCCCACCCGTGCGCTTCACCGCCGCATAGAGAAGCCCGACGGCGGCAACTCCCATCAGCGCCTGCGGCACCAGCACTGTGGCCGAGGAGAAGCCGAAGACCCGCCCCAGCAGCGCGGGGATCCACAGGGACGCCGGCGGCTTGTCCACCGTAATGGCGTTGCCGGCATCCAACGAGCCAAAGAGCAGAGCCGTCCAATTCTTTGTACCTGCCTGGACGGCAGCGGCGTAGAAGCTGTTGCCGTAGCCGGAGATCGTAATGTTCCACAGGTACAGCAGCGCTGTTCCCACCAGCATTGCCGCCGCGGAGGGCCGGATCCACCGCGCCTGGTTGCCGAACGCAAGGCGGGCCAGACGACGGCGGCGCGGACCGCCGTCGTTCGAAGGACCGGACCCCGTCGGGGAGGGAAGCTGTCCGGGGGTGGGATGGGCAGGGGTGGCCAGGAACGATGGCACGTCAGGCTCCTTTGGCGTCGTGCGGCCGTTTGCGGGGTCTGAAGACCAGACCCAATGCCTAAACAGCAGGAAGCGGATAATGGTGGCCGCGAGGTTGGCGGCGACGACGGAGAGGACTTCAACGGTCCGGCCGGGCTCGCCCAGGGCGTGCAGTGCGGCGAGGGAACCCGAGGTCAGCGCCAAGCCAATCCCAAAGACGAGCATGCCTTCAAAATGCGCCCGCGCGGCCGTCCCGCCGCGGATGCCGAACGTGAACCGGCGGTTGGCCGCGGTGTTGGCGACTGCGGAGATGAGCAGGGCCGCGAAATTGGCCAGCTGCGCGTCCAGGAACGTGCGGCCGGCGACAAACAGCAGGAGGTACACGAGGGTCGACGCTGCGCCGATGGCACCGAAACGCACCAACTGGTGGAAAAGGGGTCTGGAGACGGGCCCACCCTGCCCGCCCGGCGAACGATCCGGCGCCCACGCAGGCGGACCCGCAGGCGCACCTGCCAGCGGACCGCGGCCCAGCGCCGCCCGCAGCTCCGGCACGGGAATCCGCCCCGAAACCATGTCCCGGCCCAGGCGCACCATGCCCCTGAGGTCGGCCATCGCGGTGGGGAGGATGTCCACCGACGACTGCGGGTCATCCACCCAGTCCACCGGGATTTCCAGCACGCGCAGCCCGCACCGTTCGGCCAGGACCAGTAGCTCGGTGTCGAAGAACCAGGCGTTGTCCAGCGTGTGCGGCAAGAGGGCCGCTGCCACGTCCGCGCGGATCGCCTTGAAGCCGCACTGGGCATCGGAAAAATGGGCGCCCAGTGTTGAGTGCAGCAGGATGTTGTAGGAGCGCGAGATGAACTCGCGCTTGGGCCCCCGGACCACCTGGGCGCCGTAGGCCAGACGGGTTCCAATGGCCAGGTCCGAATGCCCGCTCAGCAGCGCCGACACCAGCGGCACCAGCGCAGCCAGATCGGTGGAAAGGTCCACGTCCATGTATGCCAGTACGGGGGAGGGGGAGCCCAGCCAGACGGTGCGCAGCGCATTGCCCCGGCCCTTCTCGTCCAGGTGGACCACCCTGATTCCGGGGAGTTCACGTGCCACACGTTCGGCAACGGCCAGCGTGGAGTCGGTGCTGGCATTGTCTGCCACGGTTATGCAAAATGTCTGCGAAAACTCGGTGCTGAGGTGGTGGTGCAGCCGGTGCAGGCAGCCCTCCACGCTGGCTTCCTCGTTGAACACCGGAATGGCGATGTCCAGCACCGGGCACCCAGCCCGTGCATGTATCGGGCGGCGCGGGGCGGGAACAGCGGCGGGTGCGGCTGGTTGGCGGTGTGCTGCCGGAATCGTGGCCGGATGCCTTGCTGGTGCGTGTGCAGGGGGTTTGTGCGTGGAACTGGTGACGGACATGGCTCAAGGTTCTGTCCGCTGCATTGGGCCGCGATGAACGTTGCCTGTGACATGGCTGTGCAACGGGCGGGATTGTTCCCAACGCTGCTCAGTGGTTCCGGAACATCTCCTCGCGGGCAGCGGCGTACTGTTCGGCAGTGATGCTTCCGGTGCGGCACCGGGCATCCAGAGCGTCCAGCCTGGCCTTGAGTCCCTTTCCTGCGGCGAGCCGATCGCCTGCGTGCGCCCGGGGTGCCGGGGCCGGGCCGGGCACGTCCGGTGCCTCTGGGCCGTAGGCGAGGGGCTGTTCCGGACCAAGCGGCTCGAAGTCCGCCGGCGGGGGCCGGTAGCCGGCGTCGAACGTCCGCACATCCGGCGGCTGCACGCCCGGGCCGGGCTGCCGGTTCCAGGTCCCGGCAGAGGGGCCGCCGTGCCGGCGGACATTGCGCCGGTTGGCGCGGCCCACCAGGCGCAGCACCACGGCCAGGGCCACCAAGAGCAGCGGGACCCAGCTGGAGCCGGGCTGGCCGATGGCATAGGCCAGTGGAAGCCCCAGTATCGCCGTCGGACCCATGGCACACCTCCCGAAACCGCCGTTGGCTCGAGGCTACGCCCGCCAGCTGGAAGCCACCAGCGAGTTTTGTCCGCCCATGTGTCGTCCGGACGCGCTACTCGCCGGAGCCGGCGGGCATGCCGGGCCCGAACACCGGTCCGGGCGTGGGGCGTTTGGCGGAGATGCCGTCGCCGGATGACTGGTGGCGGACACGGCGCAGTACCCACGGCACCAGGAACTCGCGCGCCCAGACCAGATCCTCTGCCCGGGCCTCGCGCCACGGGCGGACCGGCAGCGAACCGGGGGCCAAAGCTTCAAGAGTGTGCGGGACGTTGAGGGCGTTCAAAGCCATGGTTGCAATGGTGTGGTGGCCGAGGGCCGAGAAATGGAGCCGGTCCTCGGCCCACATCTGTGGGTCCACCAGCGCCCGCAGCGACCACATATCGGCGACGACTGCGTCGTGGCGGTTGGCGATGGTCCGCAGGTTCTCGTTGTAGATGGCCACGCGGCCACGGATCATGCCCAGCACCGGAGTGTCACGGATGTCGGGGCCGTTGAACAGCAGCACGGTTGCCCCGGCGTCGGCCATCCTGCCCACGGCGGCGTCCAGCTGCTCGGCCAGGGCATCCGGGTCCGAGCCGGGGCGCAGGAGGTCGTTGCCTCCGGCGGAAATGCTGATCAAATTCGGCCGCAGCGCCAGCGCCGGTTCGAGCTGCTCCGCCAGGATCTGGCCCAGCAGCCGCCCGCGGATGGCCAGATTGGCATAGGCAAAATCCGGCTGCGTGCGGCTGAGTTCCTCGGCCAGCCGGTCGGCCCAGCCGCGGTGTCCGCCCGGGCTGGCCGGCTCGGGATCGCCGATGCCCTCCGTGAACGAATCGCCCATGGCCACGTAGCGGGTCCAAGGATGGGTGTGGTTCACCAGCGTGTTGGCCGTGTTGGCCGTGTTGGCCGTGTTGGTCTCAGGGGTCTGCATTTCCGTCACCCGTCCATCTTGCTACCGATTGGTAACTTAGGCCAGGATAGCCCGGGGCAGATCCGCGGCAACGCCGTCGTCGAAGCTCGTCAAGACCAGTTCCAGCCGTTCCAGGCCATCGTTGCCAAACAGGTCCTCGGGCCCGGTGGGAGCGAGCTCGCAACTGGCTCTGGCGCAACTTGCGGACCGGCGAGCCCGCAAGCGGTCACTGATCGCGCACGACCGATGAGGGAATTCGGACTCACTCATCCAGGAAGGCTGGCCGCGGGGTGGGACACGGGCCGTTTTGTCCCGGCCCGCCGGCGGTGGTTTCCTGCACAGGGGGTGCCGGGGACGACCTTGTCCCCTTTTAATCGAAACCATGTTCGACCCATGTCCAGTTCACTAGAATTAGTGCATGGGCATCACGGCGTTTTCCCCCGCCCGGGCGGGGCAGGCACCGGGCGGGCATCTGCGCCGGATCATCACACTTGCCCACGCCGCGGCCGCGCAGACCTCCGGCGAAGCCAATGCGTCCGGCACCGATGGCGCCAAGCCCGGTGCCGGCTGCGGGCCGGACCCGCTCGCCCTGGCCGCCCTGCCCGATTTGGAGCTGGCCGTCCTGGCCGGCCAGCTGGAAACCCTCTCCCGGCACCTGGACGCGCTCAAGGTCCGCTGCGCCGGCGAGCTCGCCGTCCGCACCCTCGCCGGCCGGTACCGGGACACCGGGGCCGCGACCCCGGTGGCAATGCTCCGGGACGCCCTGGCCATCTCCGGGGCCGAGGCGGCCAGGCGGCTCGCCCTGGCCGCGGCGTTCGTGCCCGCCGTCGATCCGATCAGCCAAACCGTGGCCCCGCCGAAGCAGCCGGTGCTCGGTGCCGCGTTCCTGGCCGGGAACTGTTCGCTGGAGAACGCGCTGGTGGCTTCCCGGGCCGTGGCCGAGGCCTCCCGCCTGGCCGCCGGCGGACGGATCGGCGCCGCGGAGGTGGACGCGGTCGAGGCGTCGCTGGCCACCACCGCCGCCACGGAGTCCCCGGACTTCCTGGCCCGGGGCGCCCGGCGCATCCTGGCCCACCTGGACCCGGACGGGCAGGAACCCACCGAGGCCGAACTGCTGGCCAAGGAGGGCATCCACTTCGGGGCGCCGCGGCGCGGCATGGTCCGTTTCGACGGGCACCTGACCCAGCTGTCGTATGAGGAGCTGATGGCCGTGATGGGCACCGGCACCAACCCGCGCGGCACCGCCGGGATCCTGGCCGGCGGAGCCTTCGACGCCGTGGCCGTGCCCGGGCAGGGCGCGCCGCCGGCCTGGGCCACCGGCACCGGTGCCGCATCCGCAGCCTCTGCCGCCGGGGACGATGGCGCCGGAGGCCCGCCACAGGGCGCCTCGGGCGCTTCGGACGGCATGGCCGGGGCCGGAACCGGGCCCGGCGGCGGGGACGGCAGCGGCCGGAGCCACCGGCGCGGACGGGTCAGGCAGCCCGCGACGCAGCACCCCGGACATCCATCCCGGCGCCGGCGGCTCCGGGGCCCCTGCCTTGGGCGGGGATACCAGCCCGGACGTGTTCGGTGATCCTGGGAACCTGGGAACCTGGGAACCTGGGCGCCGGCAGTTCCGCCCCGGCCGGGGATGCCGAGGCGGTGCTGGAATCCGCCGACCCGGCCGGCGTCGACCCGCACGTGGCCCGGAAACTGCTGGCCGGGCAGCGGCCCCGGCCCCAGCTGCTGCTGCACGCCCTGCTGGACTGCGTCCGCCTCGCCACCCGCACCGGCACCCTCCCGGACAACGGGGGCCTGCGCCCGCAACTGTTCATCACCGTGACCCTGGCCGAGCTCGCCGCCGGTCCCGGCAGCGCCGCCGTCCCGCACAGCGGCCCGATCCCGGCCGCCGCGATCCGCACGGCGGCCTGCGACGCCGGGATCATCCCGGCCGTGCTCGGCGCGGAGGGCGAGATCCTGGACGTGGGCCGGTCCCAGCGCCTCGTCCCGCCCCACATCCGCAGGGCGCTGCTCATCCGGGACCGGGGCTGCGCGTTCCCGGGCTGCGACCGGCCCCCGCAGTGGACCGACGCGCACCACATCGTCTACCGGTCCCAGGGCGGGGACACCTCGGTGGAGAACTGCGTGCTGCTGTGTTCCTACCACCACCACCTCATCCACCACACCGGCTGGGCGGTCGAGTCCGTGCACGGCATCCCCTGGTTCACCCCGCCCCCATCCATCGACCCGCTCCGCCGGCCCCTGCGCAACGGGTACCACCACGCCGGGGCACCGCCGGGATGACGGACACCACCGCCGCCGGGCGCGGGAGGTCCCGGCGTCGCCCGGCTACCGGGCCCTACCGGCCGGCCAGGGGCCGCCCGCAGCCCGATCTCCGCACGGCCGCGCGCGGCCTTGGGCCTCCGGCCGCGAGGGCCCAGCGGCGAGCTGGCGGGCCGGGTGAGCGGCCGGGGACGATCACCGAGGCTGGCTTGACTGGCGGTGCGGTCTCGACATGCCCGGCCGGCGGCGCGGTCCGGGCATGAAAAGATGGATCCATGACTTTTACCTCCACGGAAGCCCAGCCCACCGTCCTTTGGTCCAAGCCCGAGGCCGAGCGGAAGGGCACGCCGCTGCTGGTGCTGCTGCACGGCTACGGCTCCAATGAGGCCGACCTGATGGGCCTGGCCGACATGCTGCCCGACGACTTCACCATTGCCTCGGTGCGCGCCGGCGAGCAGGCAGGACCGGGATTTGCCTGGTTCCCGCTGCGCACGGACATCAGCTACTCGCTGGACAGCGTGAAAACGTCCACGGAGGAGATCGCTGCGTGGATCGATTCGGTCAAGGGCAACCACAGCTCGGTGACGCTGCTGGGCTTCTCGCAGGGCATGTGCATGGCGACGTCGCTGGCCCGGCACCGTCCGGCGGACTTTGCCGCCGTCGTCGGGCTTTCAGGTTTTGCCGTGGACGCCGAGGGCGACGCGTTCTTCCAGGACGCGGCGCTGGGCGAGGCGAAGCTGCCCGTGTTCTGGGGCCGCGACCAGGCCGATCCGGTGATTCCGGAGGCTTCCATCGAGTTCACCAACAAGTGGCTGCGGGACCATTCGAAGCTGACAAAGGTCCTCTACACGGGGATCTGGCACGGCATCAACGCCCAGGAAATGGCGCATGTGAAGGAATTCCTGCAGATGACCGTGCTGGCCAAGTAGGCCCAGCACGGCCAGCCGCGGTCAACCGGCCGCGGCAATCAGACGGCAACCTGACGGTCAGCCGCGGACGGTGATCCGCACTGTTTCACCGTTGACGGTGACGGTGTCACCGGCACGCAGCTGGCGGCCGCGGCGCTCGTCAATCTCGCCGTTGACCTTGACCAGGCCGTTCTTAATCAGGTCGGTCGCTTCCACGCCGTCCTCGACCAGAGACGCCAACTTCAGCAACTGGCCCAGGCGGATGACGTCGTCGCGGATTTCAATATCGATAATTTCGTTGGAGCTCATACACCCATGATGCCGCAGAACAAGGCCGCGACCGCAGCCCACCACCAAATGAGCCCTCTGCTGGGTGTGCCGTTGGCCGTGGCGGCGGGAATTGCCATCCCGGTCCAGGGCCGGGTCAACGGGGCCTTGGGCGCCACGCTCGACGACGGTCTGGCCGCCGCACTGGTCAGCTTCGTCGTGGGTTTGGCGGTCATGATTGCCGCCTCGTTGCTGCTGCCGCGCGGCCGCGCCGGGCAGGCGGCCATGCTGCCGGTGATCCGTGCCCGGAAGTTTCCGCGCTGGTACCTGCTGGCCGGGGCGATTGGGGCGATCTTCGTCCTGAGCCAGGGCCTGACCATTTCCCTTCTGGGCGTGGCGCTGTTCACCGTGGCCACCGTTACGGGGCAGACCGTGAGCGGGCTGCTGGTGGACCGGCTGGGCATTGGTCCGGCGGGCAAGAAGCGGATCAACGGCATGCGCGTCCTGGGCGTGGTGCTGACCATTGCCGCCGTCGCCTGGGCCGTCTCGCCGCGCTTGGGGGCCGGCTTCGACGTCGGATCCCTGCTTCTGCCGCTGCTGCTCCCCATGGCGGCAGGGTTCCTGGTGAGCTTCCAGCAGGCCATGAACGGTACCCAGACGCTGCACTACGGGACGCCCATCACCGCCACGCTGGTCAACTTGGTTTCCGGCACGGCGGTGCTGTTGATTGCCTGGCTTGTCAAAGCCTATGTGGCCGGGGCGGGCAACCCGCTGCCGGGGGAGTGGTGGTACTACCTGGGTGGGCCTTTGGGCTGCATCTATGTTGGTGTTACAGCTCTTTTGGTGCGCAGCCTCGGCGTGCTGCTCACCGGACTGGGCATCATCGCCGGGCAGCTGCTGGGTTCCCTCGCCTTGGACATTGTGCTGCCGGTCCCGGGGTCGCAGGTTGCGCTGGCCACGGTGCTGGGTACGCTGTTGACCCTGGCCGCCATTGTTGTAGCCACGCTGCCCTGGCCCCGGGTGGTCCTGAAATCCATTGGAAGGTAACTACATGACCCACGCCTTGGTAGGCAGCTACACCGAGCCTGGCAGCGGCACGGGAACGGGTGTGTCCCGCCTGGCGCTCGCGGCGGACGGACTGATCGCGGGCGTGGAGCTGGCCGGCACAGGCCTGCGGAACCCGTCGTTCCTGGCGTCCACGTCCTCTTCCGGTGGCCGCGGTGTGCTGTATGCCGTGGAGGAGCTCGACGACGGGACCCTCGCCGCGCTGGACCCCGGTACCCTCACGTTGCGCTGGCGCACGCCGACCTCCGGCAGTGATCCCTGCCACCTGGGCGTGGTTGACGGCTCGGTGTGGGTGGCCAACTACTCCTCGGGCACGGTGGCGGTGCTGCCCGGGGTGGACAAACTTCCCGGCCCGGTCTCGGTGCTGCTCGCCAACCCCGGCAGCGGCCCGGTGGCGGACCGGCAGGAGGGGTCGCACGCCCACCAGGTGGTGCCCACCGGGTGGGGAACGGTGCTGGTGGCTGACCTCGGAGCCGACCGGGTGGACGAGTACCTGGCCCAGATCCCGCACACCCTGCTGCGCAGTGCCCAGCTGCCCGCGGGGACCGGACCCCGGCATGTGGTCCTCCAGGCGGCGGGCAGGCACCCAACAGAGACGCTGTGGGTCGCCGGCGAGCTCGATGCGCAGCTGCACCGGTTCACCCGGGAGGAGAACGGTGCCTGGACCCGGGCGGGCAGCATGGCGCTGTACGACGCCGCCAACCCGGCGGTCGACGCCGGTGCCGAGCGCTACCCCTCGCACCTGCAGGCCAATACCGGCGGCACCCTGCTGTACGCCGCTATCCGCGGCCGGAACACCATCGCCGTCGTCGACATCTCCGGCACCGAACCGCACCTGGTGGCCGAGGTGGACTGCGGCGGCAACTGGCCCCGGCACTTCGCCGTCGGCCGGTCCCTGCTCTACGTGGCCAACCAGCTCTCGGACGAGATCAGCGTTTTCGCCCTCGACGGCGCCGGCCTGCCCGGTGCCGAACCAGTCCAGCGCTTCGCCATCGGCAGCCCCACCTGCATCCTGCTGCCACCGAGCGCGGGCGCAGGTTCCCGGTAGGCTAGGGGAGGAGCCTCCGCACGGAGGAATTCCCGCGCCCCGGGCACTGACCGGACCGCGAGGCGGACCGCACCCAGCGGCCCCGCGACGCTCCTAGAAAGGGACACCGCCACCATGGCAAACAAGTCTTCACTCGACCCCATCATTTCGCTGGCCAAGCGCCGCGGCTTCGTCTTCCAGGCGGGTGAGATTTACGGCGGTTCGCGTTCGGCGTGGGACTACGGGCCCCTCGGCGTGGAGCTGAAGGAAAACATCAAGCGCCAGTGGTGGCAGACGTTCGTCCGCGGACGCGAGGACATGGTGGGCCTGGATTCCTCCGTCATCCTGCCCAAGGCCGTCTGGGAAGCCTCCGGCCACGTGGCCACCTTCACCGACCCGCTGGTGGAGTCACTGCACACGCACAAGCGCTACCGTGCCGACCACCTGATCGAGGCCTACACGGCCAAGCATGGCCGCCCGCCGGAGAACGGCTTGGCGGACATCAAGGACCCGGAGACCGGCCAGGACGGCAACTGGACCGAGCCGCAGAACTTCTCCGGCCTGATGAAGACCTTCCTGGGCCCCGTGGACAACGAGACCGGCCTGCACTACATGCGCCCGGAAACCGCCCAGGGCATCTTTGTGAACTTCAACAACGTGCTCACCACCTCGCGCAAGAAGCCGCCGTTCGGCATCGGCCAGATCGGCAAGGCGTTCCGCAACGAGATCACGCCCGGCAACTTCATCTTCCGCACCCGCGAGTTCGAGCAGATGGAGATCGAGTTCTTCACTGCCCCGGCCGACGCCGACGAGTGGTTCAAGCACTGGGTGGACTCCTGCTGGGACTGGTTTGTGGACCTAGGCATCAACCCGGACAACCTGCGCAAGTTCGACGTTCCCGAGCAGGACCGCGCGCACTACTCCGCCGGCACCATCGACGTCGAGTACCGCTTCGGCTTCCAGGGCTCCGAGTGGGGCGAGCTCATGGGCATCGCCAACCGCACGGACTTCGACCTGACCAGCCACTCCACCGCCTCCGGCACGGAGCTGAGCTACTTCAACCAGGCCTCGGGCGAGCGTTTCACCCCCTACGTGATCGAGCCCTCCTTCGGCCTGACCCGCTCCATGATGGCCTTCCTGGTGGACGCGTACGTCGAGGACGAGGCCCCCAACGCCAAGGGCGGCGTGGACAAGCGCACCGTGCTCCGGCTTGACCCGCGCCTGTCCCCGGTCAAGGCCGCCGTGCTGCCGCTGAGCCGCAATGAGGACCTGTCCCCGAAGGCCCGCGACCTGGCCGCCTCCTTGCGCAAGCACTGGAACATCGATTTCGACGACGCCGGTGCCATCGGCCGCCGTTACCGCCGCCAGGATGAGATCGGCACGCCGTTCTGCATCACGGTGGACTTCGACACCCTCGAGGACCAGGCCGTCACCATCCGCGAGCGCGACACCATGGCCCAGGAGCGCGTCTCCCTGGACAAGGTGGAGGGCTACCTGGCCGCCCGTCTGATCGGCGCCTAGGCACCGATGGCCGAGTTGACCTACCGCCCCTGGCGCGAGGGGGACGACCTGGCGCTGAACGAGATCTGGGGCGACCCGGAGACCGTCCAGGCCGGAGCCTTCCGCGGCGCCCTGGCACCGTCCCAGGATGCCGGGCCGTGGCGGCGCACCATCGTTGCCGAGGACCAGGGCATCGCCGTGGCCGCCGGTGTGGTGTACTCCACCGCGCTGCACGCCGAACGCCTCTGGGCGTATGTGGAGGTGGTCCGCGACCACCGCGGCGCCGGTGTGGCTGCCACGCTGCTGGCGATGCTGCGTGCCGAGGCCGCCGCGGCCAAGGCTGCCGGACTCATCGGTACGACGGCGCTGCGCTCCAAGGTGGAGCCGGGATCCGCGGGGGCTGCGTTTGCGGCCGCCGCGGGCCTGGCCCCGCTGCAGCGCAGCCGCGTGGTGGCCGTGTCGCCGGGGACCCTGCGGCTGCCGGTGTTCGGCGAGGGCACGGAGGCCGAGGCCACCGAGCGCGTGCAGGACCTGGCCACGGGCTCGGTGGAGCTGACCGACGTCGTCGGCCGGTACTACGAGGCCGTGCACGCCTGGGACCCCACCGGTCCGCTGTCCGTGGGCACCGTGCAGCGGTTGTTCCTGGACGACCTCACCGGTGCGCACGGGGCCCTGGTGCTCCGTGCTGCCCCGGAGAGTGCGTTCGGAGGCACCGTGGCACCGTCCAAGAAGGGCAAGGTGCAGGCATTTGCCGTCAGCTACACGCAGGGTGCGCAGGACGCTCCGACGGATGTGTTCCTGGGCCACGACCCCGCGCTGGCTCCCGAGGATGCCGCCGCGGCCGTGCTGGACATGCTGGCGCTGATTGCCCACCAGTACCCGGTGGTGCTGGAACTGGACGAGTCCATGGTGGCCCTGGCCGCCGTCGTCGAGCCGCTGATCGAGGCGGGTGCGGCCACCGTCCGCGGCACCGAGACACTGGTGGTCGGCGAGTCCTGACCGGAGTTGAGGTGGACGCTGGTGCCGTTCCGGAGCGATCCAAGCGGCATCATCGTCCACCGCAACCGTTTTAACCCCCTTCCTGCGAAGCATCAGAGGTCCGCGTTGAGCCATTCCCATTCCCACATGCTTGCCGACGCACCCCCGCTGGGCCGGGCCGAAGATCGGGCGCTGGCTGCGTCCCGGCGACGCGCCAACATCCTGCTCACGGCCGTGCTGGCGCCGCTGGCCCTCCTGGCCGTGGTGGCCATGGTGCTGCTCTGGCCCGACGGCGGCTCAGCAGCAAAGAACGTCCCCAGTCCGTACACCGCCGCGGCGGGTGCCAGCATCGACACCGGCACGGTGCAGCGGACGGCCACCGAGGCCTGCCCGGGCAGCGGTGCCGCCGCCCCGGGCCAGGACTGCTTCATCGCCTACACGGTGGGCGGCGGCGGTGCGGGCATCGTGCCGGTGGTCATCACCCCGGAGATCGTGCAAAGCCGCGGGGTCAAGGCGGGGGACACCATCCGCTATCTCAACCTGTCCGGGCTGGCGGCCGCCAATCCCGCTACGGCCATGGGCCCGCAGTACGTCTTTATGGACTTTGTCCGCACGGCTCCGATCGGCCTGCTGGCCCTGCTGTACGCCGTCGTCGTCATCGCCGTGGTGCGCTGGCGGGGCTTGCGGGCGCTCATTGGCCTGGGCGCGGCGTTCGGGGTGTTGGCCGCGTTCATGCTGCCGGCCTTGGTGGAGGGGAAGCCGCCGCTGCTGGTGGGCCTGGTGGGTGCCACGGTGATCATGTTTGGCGTGCTGTATTTCGCCCACGGCTTCTCGGCGCGGACCTCCACCGCGCTGCTCGGGACGCTCTTTGGCCTGGGCATCACCGCCTCCCTGGCCGCCTGGGCCACCGACGCGGCGGCGCTCACCGGCACCGCCGAGCACAACAGCTACACCCTGATGACCCTGGTGCCGGGGATGAGCCTGTCGGGGATGATCCTGTGCGGGCTGATCATCTCCGGGCTGGGGGTGCTCAACGACGTGACCATCACGCAGTCCTCGGCCGTGTGGGAGCTGTACGAGCTGGCCCCGCAGACCAGTGCGCGCACGTTGTTCACCTCGGCCCTGCGGATCGGCCGGGACCACATCGCCTCCACGGTGTACACCATCGCCTTCGCTTACGCCGGCAGTGCCCTGCCTGTGCTGATCCTGGTCTCGCTCTACGACCGGCCGCTGCTGGACGCGCTCACCGGTGTGGAACTGGCGGAGGAGGTGGTGCGCATCCTGGTCGGGTCCATCGGACTGGTGCTGGCCATTCCGGTGACCACCGCCGTCGCCGTGGCCGTGGTCAAGGCCACCGGCAGCCGCCGGTCCGTCAAACACGCCTCGGCGGCGGCCGGCGCGGAGGTCAGCGGGCCAGGGCGCCGGTGAACGGAAAGAGGATGGCCCCGGCCACCTCGGCCACGGGGCGCTCCGGGCTGAAGACGAGCCACTCCAGCCCGCCCATCAGCGCGGCGCCGAAGACGGAGGAGGCCATCATCAGGTCCAGGCCCTCGTCGCTGGGCTGCGGGTTCAATGGCACGATGGCCGCCACGAACTCGCTCAGGACCTCGCGGCGCAGGGTTAGGGTGGAATGCTGCCAGGCCCGGTCCGTACGGAAGATCTCCGCGGCCATCAGCTTGGCGAGGGCGCGGTTGTCCCGGATGAGCTCCAACATGGTCGCGACCATGGCCTCCACCGACCCCCAGCCGCCCGTGGACAGGCGGGACTCGCGCAGCACCACGGCCAGCCGGGAAATGCCAGACGTCAGCAGTTCCTCAAACAGCTTGTCCTTGGAGGAGAAGTTGTAGTAGACGCTGCCCTTGGCGACGCCGGCGCGCTCGGCCACTTCGTCCATGGTGGTGCCCGAGATGCCGTGCTGGGCGCCGAGCTCCAGTGCCGCGTCCAAAATGGCCCGCTTGGTTCCCGAGATGCGTGGCATGCTGGTCCTTACGTTGGTAGGGCAGGGGCGGTGCTGTACTGGCTGGTCAGTTTACCAGCAGGGCGCCCCCGCGCTGCCGATTTGCCCGGCTTTGAGAGAATTGATGGGTGAGCATTGCAGACATCCCCACCAGCACCACCCGCCTCGAACTCCCGCCCCTGAAGCTGGGCAACATCACCGTGGACACTCCGGTGGTCCTCGCCCCGATGGCCGGCATCACCAACACCGCGTTCCGCCGGCTCTGCCGCGAACACGGCGGCGGCGTCTTCGTTTCGGAAATGGTCACCTCCCGCGCCCTGGTGGAGCGCACCCCGGAGTCGATGCGCATCATCAGCCACGACGACGACGAGAAGGTCCGTTCCGTCCAGCTGTACACCACCGACCCGGTGACGGTGGGACGTGCGGTGCGGATGCTGGTCGAGGAGGACCGTGCGGACC
Source organism: Pseudarthrobacter sp. P1 (assembly GCF_050156935.1). Classification (NCBI taxonomy): domain Bacteria; kingdom Bacillati; phylum Actinomycetota; class Actinomycetes; order Micrococcales; family Micrococcaceae; genus Pseudarthrobacter; species Pseudarthrobacter sp. P1. The sequence goes on from NZ_CP189584.1 coordinate 4,238,290, forward strand.
ACATCGACCTCAACTTTGGCTGCCCGGTGGCCAAGGTTACGCGCAAGGGTGGCGGCGCGGCCCTGCCGTGGAAGACGGACCTGTTCGCCTCGATCGTCAACACCGCTGTGCGCGAGGCCTCCAAGGGCAACATTCCCTTGACCATCAAGATGCGCAAGGGCATCGACGATGACCACCTGACCTACCTCGAAGCCGGCCGGATTGCCCGCGACGCCGGTGTGGCCGCCGTCGCGCTGCACGGCCGCACGGCCAGCGAGTTCTACTCCGGCAAGGCCGACTGGGACGCGATCGCCCGCCTGCGCGAGGCCCTGCCGGACATCCCGGTGCTGGGCAACGGGGACATCTGGAGTGCCGAGGACGCCATCGCCATGGTCCGGAAGACCGGCGTCGACGGTGTGGTGGTGGGCCGCGGCTGCCAGGGCCGCCCGTGGCTCTTCGGGGACCTGATGGCCGCCTTCGAGGGCAGCGACAAGCGCCACCGCCCGGGCCTGAAGGAGGTCTCCGACGCCGTCTACCGGCACGCCGAGCTGCTGATCGACACGTTCGACGACGAGAACAAGGCGCTGCGCGACATCCGCAAGCACATGGCCTGGTACTTCAAGGGCTATGTGGTGGGCGGGGAGCTGCGCGCCAAGCTGGCCACCGTGCCCACGCTGGAGGTGCTGCGCGAGCTGCTGGACCAGCTGGATCCGGACGCCCCGTACCCGGGCGTGGACGCCGAGGGCCCGCGCGGGCGCGCGGGCACCCCCAAGCGCACCGCCCTGCCCGAGGGGTGGCTGAACGAGCGTTGCGTCAGCGCCGCCCAGCAGCTCGAAATCGCCGCCGCCGAGGTGGACAACTCCGGCGGCTAGGGTCGAGACCCGGACAGGGATCTCGCCCCGCCGTCGCACCTTCCCCCTAGACTTAGGGCATGTCCAGCTCCGAACTATCCCCAGGCTCAGAACCCGTTTCCGGGCGGTACACGGACCATGATGCCGAGCGCTGGGTCCAGGAAGCGCCCAAGAGCAGCTACCGCACGCCGTTCGAGCGGGACAGGGCGCGCGTGCTGCATTCCTCCGCGCTGCGCCGGCTCGGCGCCAAGACCCAGGTGGTGGCCCCCGACGCGGATGATTTTGTCCGCACCCGGCTCACGCACTCCCTGGAGGTGGCGCAGGTGGGCCGCGAGCTGGGCCATGCGCTGGGCTGCGACCCGGACGTGGTGGACACCGCCTGCCTCTCGCACGACCTCGGCCACCCGCCCTTTGGCCACAACGGGGAGTCCGTCCTGCACGAGATCGCCCACGGCATCGGCGGCTTCGAGGGCAACGCCCAGACGCTGCGGCTGCTGACCCGGCTGGAGCCCAAGGTGATTGCGCCCGACGGCGGACCGGCCGGGCTGAACCTGAGCCGCGCCTCCCTGGATGCGGCGTGCAAATACCCGTGGTCGGCCCCTGACGCGCCGCTGCTCCACGGGCACCGTACGAGCAAGTTCGGCACCTACCAGGACGATCTGCCGGTCTTTGACTGGCTCCGCAGCGCCGCGCCGGCCGGCAAACCCTGCGTCGAGGCGCAGGTGATGGACCTGGCGGACGACATCTCCTATTCGGTGCACGACGTCGAGGACGCCATCGTGGCCGGGCACTTCCAGCTCAAATGGCTGGACAGCGCGGACCAGCGCAGCCGCGTGGTGGGCTACACCCAGCAGTGGTACCTGCCGCGCACGGATCCCGCGGCCATCGACGCCGCGTTGGCCCGGCTGGAGGCCACCGCCGTGTGGGTTCGCCACGCGGACGGCAGCCGTGCCTCCATGGCGGCGCTGAAGAACATGACCAGCCAGCTCATCGGCCGCTTCTGCCAGAGCGCGCTGGACGCCACCCGGGCGATCTACGGTCCGGACCCGCTGACGCGCTACGCGGCGGACGTGATCGTGCCCGAGGGGACGGTGGAGGAGATCGCCGTGATGAAGGGCCTGGCCACCACCTTTGTGATGACCACCGACCACCGCCAGCCCATCTACCAGCGCCAGCAGGATGTCCTCAACGAGCTAGTTGCGGTGCTCAGCGCCAGCGGCGAGCAGCACCTGGAGACCATGTTTGCCGCCGATTGGCGGCAGGCGGAGGACGACGGCGCCCGGCTGCGGGTGGTGGTGGACCAGGTGGCGTCGCTGACCGACGGCTCCGCCCTGGCCCTGCACGAACGGCTGGTGGGAACGTACCGCACGCTCATCTAGGGGCTGCCGCAGGCCGATCCCCAGCCCAAGCCACCGCCAAGGCTGCGGGTGCGGGCCGGTGCGGGCCCGGTGCTTAGGTGCTAGTTGGCCGGGTAGTTCGTCATGGAGTCGACCAGGAACCCCAGCTGGCCGGCGTCGAGCGTGGACAGGTACGCCATCGAGGCGGCGTACACCGTGACCATGAGCGTGACTAAGCCGATGATGACATACGCCAGCAGCTGGCGGTCCATGGTGTCGGAGCCGGTGATGAAGGCGGGAATGGCCAGCTGCGGGTCGATGTGATTGGGCGCCGTGTCGTGGCTGCCGTCCGCCAGCTGGGCCACGACCCGGCCGTTGGCCCGGTCCAGCCGCATGGAGGTGATGGCGCTGCCGTGGCGGGCCAGGAGGATGTCGTGTCCTACGTGGTGGCGCTGGGAAAGCGTAAGCATGGGAAGCCCCTTGTGAGTCGAAATTGAAAGAAAAATCGTGGCACCCTCAATCGGTTGCCAGGAGGTGTCCGCGCCATCGGGGGCACCTCAATTTTACCGACGGGGGAGCGGCGGATCCGGCGAAAAGCGCCCGGACCGCTGGTGATTCTGGACACCGCTGTGGGGCCTCCCTGTCCCGTAAGCTGGATCCGTGGCAGGGCTGATCAAACGCGAAGACATCGACGAAGTGCGCACCCGCACCGACCTCAAAGAGGTGGTGGACGGCTACGTCACGCTCAAATCCGCCGGGATCGGCTCCTACAAGGGCCTGTGCCCCTTCCATGACGAGCGCAGCCCCTCCTTCCACGTGCGCCCGCAGATGGGCTTTTTCCACTGCTTTGGCTGCCAGGAGAGCGGCGACGTCATCTCCTTCATCCAGAAGATGGACCACATCTCCTTCTCCGAGGCCGTGGAAAAGCTCGCCTCCCGGATCGGCTTTGAGCTGCACTACGAGGACGGGGGCACCGGCCCGCGCCGCGAGGAGGTGGGCCGCCGCCAGCGCCTACTGGACGCCCACAAGATTGCCGGCGAATTCTTCCGCGACCAGCTGCTGACGCCCGCCGCCGCGGCCGGCCGCCAGTTCCTGGCGGAGCGCGGCTTCGAGCGCTCCGCCGCCGAACACTTTGGCGTCGGCTTTGCCCCGCAGGGCTGGGACGCGCTGCTCAAGCACCTCACCGGCAAGGGCTTCACGCAGGAAGAGCTCAAGCTCACGGGCATGTTCTCGGGCGGGGCATCCGGAGGAGGCCAGGACCGTATCTACGACCGCTTCCGTGGCCGGCTCATCTGGCCCATCCGCGACATTGCCGGGGACACCATCGGCTTTGGCGCGCGCAAGCTCTTCGAGGACGACCAGGGCCCGAAGTACCTGAACACCCCGGAGACCACGCTCTACAAGAAGTCCAATGTCCTCTATGGCATCGATCTGGCCAAGCGGAACATCGCCGCCAAGCGCCAGCTGGTGGTGGTGGAGGGCTACACGGACGTCATGGCCTGCCACCTGGCCGGCGTGGACACCGCCGTCGCCACCTGCGGCACCGCTTTTGGTGCGGACCACATCAAGGTGGCCCGCCGGCTGCTCTCCGACGACGGTTCGGGAGGCGAGGTGGTGTTCACGTTCGACGGCGACGCCGCCGGCCAGAAGGCAGCGCTGAAGGCCTTCCACGAGGACCAGCGCTTCATTGCCCAGACGTATGTGGCGGTGGAGCCCTCCGGCGCGGACCCCTGCGAGCTGCGCCAGCGCCACGGCGACGACGCCGTGCACAACCTGATCAAGTCCCGGCGGCCGCTGTTTGAATTCGCCATCCGCTCCACACTGGCCAAGTTCGATCTGGACACCGTGGAGGGCCGGGTCTCGGGCCTGCGTGCCTCCGCGCCCGTGGTGGCTGCCATCCGCGACGGATCCACCCGGATGGGCTACAGCCAGGAGCTGGCCGGCTGGCTGGGCATCGCGGACCCCAATGAGGTGCTGCGTGCCGTCAACGGTGCCGCGCGCCGGCTGGCGAGCCCCCAGGGCGCCGCGGCCGGCGGTGCGGGACACCCGGGCAGCGGACACCCGGGAAGCGGGCACCCGGGAGCCGGACACGGCAGCGCGCCGGGGAGTGCCGGGCACGGCGGCCAGGGCCAGCGCACCCAGGGCCAGGCCGGCGCCGGTCCGGCCCAGGCCGGCGCCGGCCAGGCCCAGTCCGGTCCTGCCCAGTCCGGTCCTGCCCAGCGCGGCCAGGCCCCGCAGGGCCGCCACGCGCCGCCGTACGAGGTGCACGCGCCGGAGCCGGCGGAGCCCCTCTACGCCCGCCCGGACCCCAAGGACCCCGTCGTCCGGTTGGAGCGCGAGGCCCTGGAAGTGGTGGTCCAGCAGCCCGGCCTGCTGACCGACAGCGACTGGCGCAATTTTGCCGGCTCGGAGTTTGCCGTGCCCGCCTTCGGTGCCGTGCACCAGGCCATCTGCGCCACCGGCGAGGCCGGGGGCGTGCCGTCGCAGTGGCTGGAGCAGGTCCGCCAGCAATTGCCCGAGGCGCTGCAACCGCTGATCTCCGAACTTGCCGTGACGCCGCTGCCGGCCTCAAATCGGGATACCTTGCGCAATTACTGCCGCGACATTTTGCGGGGACTTTTTGAGATGCAAATCACGCGGCTGAAAGCGCAGCGCATGGGTGCCTTGCAAAGAATGGATCCGCAGGCCGATCCGGTGGCCTACCAGCAGCTCCAGCGCGAGCTCATGGAGCTTGAGATCAGCCGCCGCAGCCTTCGGGGGGACTGAGAAAAACCCCGGAATCCCGGGGTTTTTGGCACCCGTTGGGCCTCGATTTCACAACTGGGCAAAGCTTTGTTAGTGTTGTTCCTGCGCATTCCCCTGTAGCTCAATTGGCAGAGCATTCGACTGTTAATCGAAGGGTTGCTGGTTCAAGTCCAGCCGGGGGAGCCAATAGGCTTTATGCGTGCTTTCCCCTGTAGCTCAATTGGCAGAGCATTCGACTGTTAATCGAAGGGTTGCTGGTTCAAGTCCAGCCGGGGGAGCAGATAAACCCCGTCCCGTGGAAACACGGGGCGGGGTTTTTTCTTTTCCTGCGCCGTACGCCCCAGAATGGAACAGTGCACCCCGTGAACCAACAGCCGGCCCTGGGCCGAAGGCTTGGCACGGCCGACGCCGTCGTCCTGGGCCTGGCCTCCATGGTCGGGGCCGGCGTGTTTGCCGCCTTTGCCCCCGCCGCGGCGGCCGCCGGTTCCGGGCTGCTGCTGGGACTGGCCCTGGCCGCCGTCGCGGCCCTCTGCAACGCCACTTCCTCCGCCTCGTTGGCGGCCCAATATCCGTCCTCCCGCGGCACCTACCTGTACGGCCGCCAGCGGCTGGGTCCGTGGCCGGGATTCGTGGCGGGCTGGGGGTTTGTGCTCGGCAAGTCCGCCAGCAGCGCCGCCATGGCGATGACCTTCGCCGCCTATGTGGCCCCGGCCGGTTGGGAGCGCCCGGTAGCCATTGCGGCCGTCACCGCGCTGGCCGCCGTCAACTACCGCGGCATCACCCGCACCGCGCGGCTGGCCCGCATCCTGGTGGTGGCCGTGCTGGCTGCCCTGGCCGTGGCGGTTGCCGCGGGCTGGGCCGCCGGCACGGCGTCGATGCCGCGCCTGCTGGGGGAGGGATTGGTGGCCCACGGCTGGTACGGCATCCTGCAATCGGCCGGCCTGCTGTTCTTCGCCTTCGCCGGCTACGCCCGCATCGCCACCATGGGCGAGGAGGTCAAGGACCCGGCCAAAACCATCCCGCGCGCCATCCTGGCGGCCCTGGGGATCGCCGTCGTGCTCTACGCCGCGGCGGGCCCATGGCCCTGGGCGGGGCCAGTGGTGGCCGCAGGGGCCGCCCTGGCAGCGCTGGGGGCCCTGCTGGGGCTGCTGGCAGGGCTGGGCCGCACCGTCATGGCCATGGCCCGGGAAGCGGACCTGCCGCCGGCCCTGGCGGCCGTGCACCCGCGCTTCCACGTCCCGCACGGGGCGGAGGTGGCGTTGGCCGTGCTGATCTGCGCCGTCATCCTGGTGGCCGATCTGCGCGGCGCCATCGGATTCTCCTCCTTTGGCGTGCTGGTGTACTACCTCGTGGCCAATCTGGCGGCGCTGGCCCAAACACCCGAACACCGGCGCTACCCGCGGGTGCTGGCCGTGCTCGGGGCGGTGCTCTGCGTGGTGCTGGCCGCCACGCTGCCGCCGGGCTCCGTACTGGCGGGACTGGCCATGTTTGGTGTGGGCATCGTGTACCGGCTTCTCCGGCTCCGCCTGGCCCGTCCCCCCAACCAAGGCGCAGAAACTGCACAAAACGGGCGCGAAACGGACGATTAGTGCGCCCCAGTTGCTCCCGCGGCTCGCAGGCTCGCGGCGGGGCCCTCGCAACCGTGGACCCACCCAGTTGCTCCCGCGGCTCGCAGGCTCGCGGCGGGGCCCTCGCAACCGTGGGCCCACCCAGTTGCTCCCGCAGGGGTCCAAACAGGGGCCTAGACGAAGCTCATCTCGGCCTGGAGGAAGCGTTCGGCCTCGGCAATGGCGCCGATGAATGCGTCGTCCTCGGTGGGGTGCTGGCGCGGGGTCCGCGGGAGCCATTCATGGGCCGCCGAATGGACCCGGACGATGCCCGCGCCGGGCGGGGCGTAGAAGATGCCGAAGCGTTGTATCGGCCATTCCGGCGAGGATTCCGGGGCCACCAGCAGGGCGGCGTTGAGCGCGGGGTTGAACCACTGCGCAATGGGCCGGCGCCGGTCCTCGGCGAAGAGCCCCGCGGCGTAGAGCGACGCCGATTCCGCGCTGGTGGTCGCGACCAGCCGGTCCCACCAGAGCGCCAGAATGCCGCCGTCGCAGCGTTGCCACGCGGCGGGAATGGGCTGGGGATCCTGCCATTTGGCCACGGCACAATTTTATCCCGTGGACGCGCCGCTTCCCAGAGGGGGAGCGGCTATTTGCCGCCGGGGTTTATCCGGTACATGGCGGCCCCCAGCACGGCGGCGCCGATCAGCGCCGGGATGAGGCGGTTGCCGAAGAATCCGCCGAGCACCGCGCCCAGCACGGCCCCGAGCAGGAGGCCCACAAACAGTCCGCGGCCGTTGCGGTGGATTGGCTTGGAACTCATTGGCCAACCCTACCCCCGCGGTGAGAGCCCCAACCTGGGGTAGAGCACCCCAAAACCGTCGTGGAGCCCCTCCGTCAGGGCCTCGCCGCCATGGCCCGCCCCCGGGACCAGCGAGAGCGTGGTGGCCATGCCGGCGGCCTTGGCCGCCGCGGCAACCTCCGCGGCGGCCCGGGCATAGACGGTGTCCTGGTCGCCGGCGGTGAAGACGGCTGTGGTGTCGAAGGTCTTGCCGGCCATCAAGGCCAGCGGCTTCTGGGCATCGTAGGCACTCTGGTCGCCGCCGAAGATGGTGGCCAGGTTGTCCGCAGGATCCTCCGCCCCGGGGAAGAGCTCCCCGGAAATGTCCAGCAGATTGCCCCACAGCTGCGGGTGCTTGATGGCAAACGAGAGCGCACACTGGCCGCCGCTCGAATAGCCGCCCACCACCCAATGCGCCCGGTCGGTGAGGATGTTCAGGTTGGCCTTGGCCCACGTGGCCACGTCGGTGTTGATGTAGGTCTCGACCTTGCCGAACCGGGCCGTGTCCAGGCAGAGGGTGTCGTCCATGTCCGGGCCGATCTGGTCGGCCACCACCACGATGGGCGCCAGGCCCTGGTGCGAGGCGGCAAAGGCGTCCAGCACGCCCGCCACATACTGCGGGTCGGGCGCGCCGGGCTGGCCCATCATCAGCACCATGAATGGCAGCTTGGGCGGGTGCTCCACCAGAGCCGCCGGCGGGAGGTAGATCCCGGCGGGGCGGGCCACGAAGCCGGAGACCGTGGCCGGAATGTCCTTGACCCCGGTGGTCCCCTTGGCCGGCATCCCCGCCGGTGCGCTCCAGTGCTGGTAGAGCGGCCCGTCCGGGGCGGTGCTGGCAGTGGGCGGGCGCAGATCGATGGTGTCCTCGGTGGAGATGCCCAGCACCGAGCCCAGGGTCTTGTTGAGCCCGAACCCGGCGTTGACGCCCAGGGCCGCGACCAGCGCAAACACCGGTACTGCCACGATGGCCACCACCGTGCGCCAGCGCGGCACGCCGCGGAAGTTGGCCGCGGCCAGGCCCAGCGCTGCCGTCCCAAGCACGCCCCAGAACCAGGCAAGGCGGGGGAGGGGGACCTTGAAAGCGTCGACGACGCCGTCCAGCAGCCAGATCGCCGCCGCCCCCACCAGGGCCCCGGCGGCGACGGCGGCCAGCGCCCGCACGGTCCAACGTGTGGACGGGCGCAGGAACAGCACCGCGAAGACGACGGCGAAAACGCCGAAGCCCAGCCACAGGACCGGGCCGTCGCTGACGACTGTGTCAAGGATTGCCTTGGGCATTCGCTCTCCTTCGGTTGCTGGGATCTTCGGTTGCTGGGGTCAGTGCCCCAGGTTCATGATGGTGTTCAGGGCCAGGACCACAATGAGGCCATTGAAGAAGAAGCTGAGCACCGAGTGGAACACGATGGTCCAGCGCACCTTGGTGCGCAGGGTGCTGACATCGGAGACGGCAAAGGACGTCCCCACGGTGTAGGAAAAGTAGACAAAATCGGCCAGCACCGGCGCCTCGGTTTCCGGGAAGCGCAGCATCGGCCGCCCCGGCCGGCGGTAGTGGGCGTGCATGTAGATCCGGGCGAACCCCCAGTGCAGGAATCCCCAGGAGAGCAGCATGGCGGCCACCCCGATGACCGTCAGCACTGTGGCATGGTCAGGATCATCGTCGGTGCGGGCCACGAGCACCGCCGTGGCGGCGTAAAGGCCGAACATGCTCGAACAGATGGTGCCGGCGATCGCCGCGGCACGCAGTCCCCACAGGGGCCGGTGGACGCGGTTGAGCCGGCGGCCGTTACCGGCCAGCCGCGCGCCGAAGGCGACGCCGATGGTGTTGGCGGCGGCGTAGACAAAGCCCGCGACGCACCACAGCCCCAGCACCTCGATGTCGTCCAGGGCGTCGTTGGTGATCGAGGCCAGCGCGATGGCGATCATGGCCAGTTCGCCCAGCAGCCGCACCACATCCACCACCACGCGGCCCGTCCCCGGAGCCGGGTCCGCCGATCCGGCGGCGGTGCTCACGATTCCCGCCCGATCAGCCGGCGCAGCAGCGAGGCGCTCTGCCGGGCGGAGAGCCCGGGCAGGTAGGCATTGGAGACGGCCAGGCCGATGGCCGGCAGTGCCAGCGGATCCTGGTAGTACAGGTACAGCGTGCGGTGCACGGGCTGGAAGCGGGACTTGAAGGCGGCCAGCGACTTGAACCCGTACATCGGCTCCAAGGCGTCGCCGAGCTGGGCCAGCACCTTGTCCAGGGTGCTGTGGTCGCCGTCGTCCTTGGCCTGCCCCGCCGTGGCCAGCGGTGAGCCGGAGAGCGAGATCGTGGGAACGGTGGCCCTGAAATGGGTGGCGGCGGAGGCGATCAGGAACTCCATCACGCCCTTGAACCCCGTGGCGCGGCGGCGCATGAAATCGAGCGTCCAGCCGGCCGGCGTGCCCTGGTCGAAGACCGGCAGCCAGCTGGTCACCCCGTGGACCAGTCCGTCGTCGTCCACGGCCACGCAGCACAACACGGCGTCGTCCTTGAGATGTTCCAGCCCGCCGAGCGTAAAGCCCATTTCCGGCAGTGCTTTGTCCGAGACCCATTCGGCGGAAATTTCGGCCAGCTGGGCGCGGATGCCGGGCGGCAGCTGGGCATAGCTGGCCCACAGGTCCTTGATGCCCAGCTTCTCCGCCCGGTTCAGGGCGGTGCGCACGTTCTGCCATTCCTTGCCCTTGAAGGTCATGGCGTCGATGGCCAGCAGCGTTTCCTCGGCCACGGCCAGGGTCCGGAAGCCGTAGCCGTCCAGCGGGCCCACCAGCGCCCCGGTGGCCGAATAGAAGCATGGGGCCACGCCCAGCTGGGCACAATGGGCCACGAAGCCGACGGCGGCGCCCGGCACGGCGTCGGGCTCCCCAAAGGGGTCGGCCACTGTCAGGGCCACCCCGTTGTGCACCTGGTAGGCGAGTCCGGCCCGGCCATCCGGGGTGAACCAGTAGTTGTTGTTCTCCCACAGCGCCATCCAGGACAGCGATCCGCCGCCGCGCCGCACCAGGATCCGGGCCCGCTCCCGGTCCGCGGCGCCGTCGTCCTCCAGTGCCGCCAGCCCGGCCAGGCTGCGCCAGAGGGCCACCAGCACCACCAGCCAGACCACTACGCCGCCCACCGCGTAGATGATGGTGCTCCCGAGTCCAGCGGGCAGTTCGGTGGCGAACGGCACCGGGAACGGGATCAGGATGTGCGCCAGCTGGCCCAGCAGGGTCCACAGGCTGGAGCGGGCGAGGTTGCCCTCGGCAAACCAGAAGATGCAGTAGAGCGCCACCGTGGTGGCGGCGGCGATGCCCGTGCTGCGGTAGAGGCGACGGTAGCTCTCGGGGGCCGAAAACACGGTGAACTTGGCCCGGTGCCACAGCAACAGGACCACGATGATGAGCGGGCCCACAAAGACGGCGCCCACGTACAGCGAGAGCAGCCCGTAGAGCTGGATATCCACGGTGGTTGCCGGATCGGCCAGGAAGAGGAGAAGGTCTGCCACCATGACGAGCATCAGGTATCCGCAGATGCCCAGCACCGCCACGAACGCCAGACGGCGGCCGCGGCGCAGCCCCTCGGCGCAGAGCAGAAACAGCAGGACCGGGACCACGGAGAAGATGGCGGCGCCGGCACTGGCGACGCCGACGGCGCTCTGCAGGGACATGCACGCGGCGTCGGAATTGCAGATCTCTTTGAGCTCGTCTGTGCCGGGGCTGGCCTGGACCATGATCAGGGCGCTGAAGGACATCGGGCCCACGGAGAGCGCGCCCAGCAGCTGGCTGAGCAGGGAGCCCAGGGCAAAGACGCCCACCACCGTGCCGAGCAGGAAGCGGGACTCGCGCACCGTGGAGCGGTAGCGCGAGGCTCTCCAGCGCCGCCGGGCCCCGGCCGAGTACGCCAGCGCGCCCGCGGCCAGCCCCAGCAGGGCCCCGGCCAGGGCCTGGATGGTCTGGGCCACGCCCACATAGAGGGTGAACATGACGGTGGCCGCCAGCAGCCAGGTCTGCACACGCCGGCGCCACAAGGGCTCCATCCGGGCCGTGGCCAGGCCCAGGGCCGCCGCCGCGCCGCCATACGGGCCCACGACATAGTCGCTGCCCAGGTACTGGAGCCATTCGTCGTTGCTGGCAATGCCCAGCAGCACCAGCAGGCTCAGCAAAAGCGCGCTGGCGGCCGAACCGGCCACGTAGGCGGCGGCGGTGGCCACCGGCCCGGCCATCCGCTCGGCCACGCCGACGGCGGCCAGCACCACCAGCGTGCCAAAGGCATAGTCCAGCAGGGAGGTGGCGAAGAAGCCGGAGGTGAACCAGGACCACCAAGTGCCGGTGCCCTCACTGACGTCGATGCCCACGCCGGCCAGCACGTCCTCGCCGGGGCCGTGGGGCAGGGATCCGGTGGCCAGCGCGGCGATCCAGAGGATGGCCACAATGGACAGGGTCAGCGGCAGCTTGCGCAGCACCGCCAGGCGGGCCAGCAGGGGCGCGGCGGGCTGGTGCGGCGCCGCCGCCGTCGGACTGGACACGTCACTCCCCTTGGCACGTGTAGGGCCCGGGAACCGTCCGGCGCGGGGGCCGGGCGATCCCTAGAGGGCGGGCACAGTTCTGGGCCGGACGATCAGCCATAGGCACAGCATACCCAGCCCCACGCAGCCCGCCATGACGGCGGCCATCGGGGTGGCGCTGCCGACGCCGAACAGGCCGACGACGGGGGTGATCAGACCGGCAAAGCCGAACGTGACGGCGCCCAGCAGCGAGGCGGCGGTGCCGGCCTGCGCACCGTGCCGGGCCAGGGCCTGGACCTGGATGGAGGGGAACATGAAGCCGGTGGCCATGATGAAGAACCACAGCGGAATGGCCACGCCCCACAGCCCGGCGTGGAACTGGTCCAGCACAATCATGGCCACGGCCGCCAGCAGCTGCACCACGGTGGCCATCGCCATCACCCACTGCGGGCCCATGTGGCGCATCAACCGGGCCGCAACCTGGACGCCGGCCACCACACCCAGGGAGTTGATGCCAAAGAGCAGGCCGTACTGCTGCGGAGTGAAGCCATAGGTGGTCTGGAACAGGAAGGTGGACGCCGAGAGGTAGGTGAACAGGGCCGCGAAGTTCAGGCCGCCGATCAGCAAGGTGCCGACAAATATCCTGTCGCTGAACACCGCCTTGTAGCGGTGGATCTGCTTGACGTCGGAGGCCTGGCGGCTCTCGCGGGGGAGGGTCTCGATGATGAAGAAGGCCGCCGCCAATACCACGACGAAGCCGTAGATGGCCAGGAAGTAGAAGATGCCGGGCCAATCCATGATGCCCAGCAGCTGGGATCCGATGATGGGTGCCAGGATCGGGGCCATACCGTTGACCAGGGACATCCGGGAGAACATGCGCACCAGCTGGTAGCCGGCAAAGAGGTCCCGGATCATGGCCATCGCCACCACGCCGCCACCCGCGGCGCCGATGCCCTGCAGGACGCGGAACACGCCCAGCATGGTGATGTCCGTGGACATTGCCGCGCCCAGGGACGCGCCGACGTGGACCGCCGTTGCCACAATGAGGGGAATGCGGCGCCCGACCTTGTCGCTCATCGGCCCCATCAGCAGCTGGCCGAGGGCGAAGCCGATGGTGGTGGCGGTGAGGGTCAGCTGCACTGCCGTGGCACTGACGTTCATCTCATGGGAGATCACCGGGAAGGCGGGCAGGTACAGGTCAACCGTGAACGGACCGAGTGCGGTCAACAGCCCCAGAATGAAGACGTAGACCAGTTTTTGCTTGCGGCTGAGGGCGTCACCGGGGGTGGCGTGGGAGGTCAACGGGCGGTCCTGTCGAAAGAATGAGGGACGGCGGCGCGGAATGGTTGCCCCCGTCCCTCCATCGTAGGGGGAGCCGGCGCCGCGGCGTAAGGCATGACCTCGGCCAAAAGCCGTGCCGCAATGTGATTCGCGCCACTGTTGCGCGGGCGGCCCCGTGGACGGTCCACACCCGTGGGGTCAATGGTAATTTTGAGACCAGCAGTGTGCCGGGTCCGCCCGGCAGCCACGCGGAGGCCGCAGGTCCACCGCACGCAGGATCCTAGCGATGGAGGCGGTATCGATGAGCGGTGCAGGGCGCGGCGGGCCAGAGGCCAGAGGCGGCACATCATGGGCCGGAGAGGATTCCCTGGTTGCCGCGCTGAAGACCGCCGGCCGGCTGGTGCCGCGGCAGCTCAACGACGAACTGGAGTTGGCCAAGGCCGAGTTCAAGCGCAAGGGTGTCAAGGTGGGCGTGGCCTCCGGGTTCCTCGGCGGGGCCCTGGTGTTTGCGTGCCTGCTGGTGACGGCGCTGGTGGTGGCCGCCATCGCCGGCCTGGCCACCGTGATGCCGCTGTGGCTCTCGGCCCTGCTGGTGTCGGCGCTCTTCCTCGTGGTGGCGGCGGTCTGCGGGCTCATCGGCGTCCGGAAGCTGAAGAAGACGATGCCGCTTATTCCCGAGGACGCCTGGCGCGGAATCCGGCATGACCTGGGCATTGCCAAGGAGGGCCGCGGCTTCGACCCGGCCACGCTCGTGGCACCGGAGCCGACCAAGGAAGAACGTGCCGCCCGCAAGGCCGAAAAGCGGGCCGCGGCCGACCGGGCCAAGGCCGAGCACGAGTCCAAGGCCGCCGAAAACGGCCCCACCCCCAACGTGGCCGAACTGCTGGCCCGCACCACCACCCGCCGCGCCCACCTGCTGGCGCTGCGCGAAGACATCATGGCCAAGGCCAACGTCAAGACCCAAACCGCCGCCCTGGCCTCCGCCCTCCGCGCGGAAGCCACGTCCCGCGTCAGTTCGGCCGCCCACTCCGCCGCACCGCTGGTCGATGTGGTGGTCACCGAGGCCAGGAACCGCTGGCTGCCGCTGGGCATCCTGGCCGTGTCCGGCACCGCCCTGGTCCTCCTGCTGCGAAAGTTGTTGAAGAAATAGCCCGACCACAGGGGGCCGACCGCCACCGGCGGCAGGGGCAGGCACACAGGGACAGATGCGGAAAGGGGGAGGAATGAGGCTTTTCGGAGCGGGAACGCGCCCGGGCCAGGTGCCCACCGGCGGCGGCAGGATCCTCACCATCCCCAACCTGATTACCGTGGTGCGCTTCCTGGGCGTGCCCCTGTTCGTCTGGCTGGTCCTGGCACGGCATGAATACGGCTGGGGCGTGCTGGTCCTGGCCCTGATGGGCGGCACCGACTGGATCGACGGCTATGTGGCCCGGCGCTTCAACCAGGCCACCGAGCTCGGCCGGGTGCTCGACCCGCTGGCGGACCGCGTGGCCCTGGTGACGGTGGCCGTGACGCTGGTGCTGGCCGGTGTCGCGCCCTGGTGGCTGCTGGCCGTGCTGGTGGTACCCGACGCCGTCTTGCTGGCGGCCTCGCTGGCCTTCTTCCACTGGCACCCCGACCTGCCCGTGAGCCGGGTGGGCAAGATCCGCACCGCCGCCCTGTTGGTGGGCACCCCGCTGCTGCTGCTGGCCGAGGTGCTGGACGGGACACCCAATGTGCTTTGGTCCATCGCCTGGGTCTTCCTGGCCATCGGCGTCGTCGGCCACCTGGTGGCGGCCTACAACTACTTCTGGGCCATCGTGCGCAAGCACCGCGCCGAGCAAGCGGCAAAGACCGCCGGCCAGCGGCCGGCCGATCGGGGGAACCCCGCGTGATGTGGATTGCCGTGGCCTGTGCCGTGGCCGGCGCCTTCTTCCTGGCCTTCGGGGCCCAGCGGCAGGGCAGTGCCGTCCAAGCCAACACCGGCGGCCTGGCCCTGGGCAGCAACGGATTCCTTCGGCTGCTGCGCAACCCGCGCTGGGTCCTGGGGCTGGTGCTGCTGATGGCAGGCATGGGCCTGAACGTGGTGGCACTGACGCTGGGCACCCTCACGGTGGTCCAGCCGATCGGTGCGATAGCCCTGGTGATCACCACCATCGTCAATTCCAAGGACCAGGGCATCCGGCTCAACCGCGCCACCGTTGTGGCCATCACCTGCTGCGTCACCGGCAGCGCCCTCTTCGTGCTGCTGGCGGTCAATGTGGTCAGCGAAAACACCCATGTCACGGTGGAGGAGGAGCTGACCGTGGTGATGCTGCTCGCCGGCGTCATCCTGGTTTTCGGCACGGTGCTGGTGCTCTGGCGCCTCCACATCAGGGCCTTCTTCTACATCCTCGGCGCCGGCGTCCTGTTCGGCTTCGTGGCCGTGCTGACCCGCATCATCTCCAAGCAGTTCTTCGACCCCAACGGGCTCTACCTGCTGAACATCCAGTGGTATTCCATCATCGCCATCGCCGCCGCCGGGGGGTTGGGCAGCTGGTTTGTGCAGAGCGCCTACGCCAGCGGTCCACCCGATCTGGTGATCGCCGGACTGACGGTGGTCGACCCCATCATCGGCATCGGGATCGGCATCACCATCCTCGGTGAGCTGCGTCCCGATGTCCCCGCGGTGGTGGCCATTGCCATGGCCGGGGCCGCTTTGCTTGCTATCGTGGGAGTCGTTGCGCTCTCGCGGCACCACCCGGACGTGGTCAAAAGGAAGAACGAATCCGCCAAGGATTTGAAGAAAACCGACCGGAGCTAGTGTCCGCACAGCGGCGCGGCGCCATGCCACAGCATTCAGCTGCACGACGGCGGAGGGAACCCCAACGGTTGCCTGCGCGAACGCTCCGGCCACCGCCGGCTGCGTGAGAAGCCACCAGGAGTATTTTCAGTGACATCCACCCAGAGTCCCGACTCGGCAGAGGCGGTTCAGGCCGCCGCCGGCACCGCAACCGCCGGGACGCCGTCGTCGTCCACCCGGGCCAAGACCAAGCCGCTGACCATCCTCATTGCCGCGGACACCTACCCGCCCCACATCAACGGTGCGGCGCAGTTCTGCTACCGCCTCGCCAAGGGCATGACGGCCCGCGGGCACCACGTGCACGTGGCCGCCTGCCGCCCCGACAGCGGGGCGAAGTACACCGAGCAGCGCGACGAGGCCACTGTGCACCGGCTGCGCTCGCGCTCCGTGCCCACGCACGAGTACTTCCGTGTCTCCCTGCCGTGGGAGATCAAGAAGGACATCGCGGCCATCTTCGACGAGATCAACCCCGACGTGGTGCATGTGCAGAGCCACTACATGATCGGCGAGCACGTGGTCTACGAGGCCCAGCGCCGCGGCATCCGCATCGTGGCCACCAACCACTTCATGCCGGAGAACCTGAACCCGTTCCTGCCCTTCCCTCAGTGGTTCAAGAACATCATCGGCAAGGTCTCCTGGCGGGACATGGGCAAGGTCATGGGCCGCGCCGACGTCGTCACCACGCCCACGCCGCTGGCGGCCAAGGCCATGCACCAGCACGCCTTCCTGCCCAAGGTGCTCCCGCTCTCCAACGGGATCGACGCCGGCAACTACGAGCTGGCCCCGGGCGAGGACATCGAGCGCCATGCCAACCCCACAGTGCTCTTTGCCGGCCGGTTGGCCGAGGAAAAGCACATCGATGTCTTGATCGACGCCATCGCCAAGGTCCCGGCGGACCTGAACGTGCACCTGGAGATCGTGGGCGGCGGCGAGGTCAAGAACGCGCTCAAGGAGCAGACCGAGCGCCTGGGCCTGTCCGGCCGAGTGAAATTCTTCGGCCTGGTCAGCGACGAGGAGCTGCGCAAGGCCTACATCCAGGCCGATGTGTTCGCCATGCCCGGCACTGCCGAACTGCAGTCCCTGGTCAGCCTGGAGGCCATGAGCGCCTCCACCCCCGTGGTGCTGGCCAACGCCATGGCCCTGCCGCACCTGGTGGACGAGGGCGTCAACGGCCACCTCTTCACCCCGATGGACAGCGACGACCTGGCGGCTAAGATCACCAAGATCCTGCGCCTCTCGCCCGAGGACCGGGCGGCGATGGGTGCGGCCAGCCACGCCATGGTGGCCCGGCACGGGATCCAGAAGACGCTGGACACCTTCGAAGACATCTACCGCGGCGGCAGCTACGAGGACCACGCTCTGTAGCCAAACCGTTTAGGATGGTCTGGGCGCGGTTCCCCGGTGAAGTGTTTGCATCCGGTCCGCGCCCGGACATGGGGCTATAGCTCAGCTGGTTAGAGCGCGGAACTCATAATTCTAAGGTCCTCGGTTCAAGTCCGAGTAGCCCTACCTTGGCAGTCCAGCAATGCAGCAGGACCCCGGAACCGCATTGGTTCCGGGGTCCTGCTGCGTCCCGGCCGTTGCCAGCTTTGTTACTCTCGGGTAAGTTACTCATGAGTAACATATCGAGCGAAGGAGCTTCCCATGGCCAAGGCCGCCATCGACCCCAACAACCTGCCCTACGCCGACGGTGATTTCTACGGGTTTGAGCAGCTGCTCACCGAGACGGAGCGGGAGCGCCTGCAGGAAATCCGCGACTTCCTGGCCAAAGAGGTCAAGCCGATCGCGGTGGACGCCTGGAACCGCGCCGAATTCCCGATGGAGCTGATCCCCAAGCTCGCCGCGCTGGATGTCATGAGCCCCATCCGCCGGCAGGGCCACTCCAGCCTGTTCGCCGGCCTGATGCAGGCCGAGTTCACCCGCGCCGATTCCTCCATCGCCACGTTCCTGGGCGTCCACGACGGCCTGTTTACCGCCGCCATCGAAC
Source organism: Pseudarthrobacter sp. P1 (assembly GCF_050156935.1). Classification (NCBI taxonomy): domain Bacteria; kingdom Bacillati; phylum Actinomycetota; class Actinomycetes; order Micrococcales; family Micrococcaceae; genus Pseudarthrobacter; species Pseudarthrobacter sp. P1. The sequence goes on from NZ_CP189584.1 coordinate 4,256,178, forward strand.
TGCTGGCCTCCGCGGAGCAGCAGGCCGCCTGGCTCCCCGACATCTACGCCATGAAGAAGATCGGCGCGTTCGCGCTGACCGAGCCGCTGGGCGGCTCCGACGTGGCCGGTGGCACCCGCACCACGGCCAAGCGCGACGGCGGCAACTGGATCCTCAACGGGGCCAAGCGCTGGATCGGCAACGCCACATTTGCCGACTGGGTGGTGGTCTTCGCCCGCGATGTGGAGGACAACCAGGTCAAGGCCTTTCTGGTGGACACCACCGCCGAGGGCTACAGTGCCACCAAGATCGAGAACAAGATTGCGCTGCGCACGGTGCAGAACGCGGACATCACGCTGGACAACGTCGTCGTTCCCGACGCCTTCAAGCTGGCCGGCGGCAACTCCTTCCGCGACACCAACAAGGTGCTCAAGGTCAGCCGGCTGGGCGTGGCCTGGCAGGCCGTGGGCCAGCAGCTGGCCGCGTTCGACGTCGCCCGGCGCTACGCCGTCGAGCGCCACCAGTTTGGCCGCCCGCTGGCCTCCTTCCAGCTGGTGCAGGACCAGCTGGTGAAGATCCTGGGCAATGTGGTCGCCTGCACCGGCATGATGGTGCGCCTGGCCCAGCTCGAGGATGCCGGCGCCGCCAAGGACGAGCAGTCCGCCCTGGCCAAGGCCTTCACCACGGCCCGCATGCGCGAGTCAGTGGCGCTGGGCCGCGGCATCCTGGGCGGCAACGGCATTGTCACCGACTACGAGATGGCCAAGATCTTTGCCGATGCCGAGGCCATCTACTCCTACGAGGGCACCTACGAGATCAACACCCTCGTCACCGGCCGGGCGATCACCGGGGTCTCCGCGATCCTCTGATCCTTCCTCCGCCCGCCGCCCAACTGGGTGACAGTTATCTCACGTTCCGAGGCGATTTTTGTGCGATAGCTGTCACCTAGTTGGGCGGCGTCAGCGGGTGAGGGGGAGCAGTATCGAGGGCCGCAGATCCAGCACGAACTGCAGGGGATTGATGTACTCCTCCCCGCGCCGGACGCCCCAGTGCAGGCAGCTGCCCGGCCCGGGCGGGCCCGGCCCGCAGTGCGTTCGGCCGGCCAGGGTGCCCAGCTGTGCCCCGGCCGCCACCTCCGTGCCGGGCTCCAGTGGGCTGTCCACGGGCTCGAAGCTGCCCAGCAGCCCGTTGGCATGGCGGAGGGTCAGCACGCCCCGGTCAACCACCCAGCCGCTGAACACCACGATGCCGTCGGCCGGCGCAAGTACGGTGCTGCCCTGGGGTGCGGCCAGGTCAACGCCCCGGTGCCCGGACAGCCAGGGTTTGGCCGGCGGGGCGAAGGGGTGGACGACGGCTGGGCGCGGCGCCAGCGGCCAGGTCCACGACGGGGCCCTGGCCGCTGCCGCGTCCGGCGGCTGCGGACCCAGTTGTGTGGCCGCCAGCAGCAGGAGGCAGCACAGTGCCGCCAGCAGCGGGGGAATGCGTCGATGGGTGCGTCGGGGCCTGTCCATCCAGCCAGCCTGGACCCAGGGGCGGACTGCTGCGGGACTGCGCCACCGAAAGTGGAGGGCCTGTGGGGTGGGGGCGCCTGTGCAGGGCCCCGGCGGGACTGGCGAGGGCACCGCGGCGGGTCACGTGCGGGCGCTGCAGCAGGCGCGTTGTCGGGACCCGCGGCAGCCCGGCGCCCGGGCCCAACGGCAGTGTGGCGGCCAGTGCCGCGTGGGGCCCGGCGGCCTTCCCCTCCGTGTCCGCCGCGGCCGGGCCGGTGTAGTAACATTGGTGGAGCAGTTTGCTGAGCAAGCTGACTACGCGCACCCCCCCCGGATGCTCCTCCTTGTTTTGGCCGATTCGTTTCCGACGAACGGCCTTCACCCAAGGTTGGACGCAGAAGGATTGCCCCTCTTCGGTCCGTTCATTCGGTTGAGCAGAGCAATGGGTGCCAGGAGCACAGCCCGGTGGAACCTTCCGCCGGGACAAGAAGGCTAACAACCGTAAACATGAAGGAGCGCCGGCATGCCCGTCGTAACCATGCGCCAGCTGCTTGACAGCGGCGTCCACTTTGGACACCAGACCCGTCGTTGGAACCCGAAGATGAAGCGCTTCATCTTCACCGAGCGCAACGGCATCTACATCATCGACCTGCAGCAGTCGCTGTCCTACATCGACCGCGCCTACGAGTTCGTCAAGGCCACCGTTGCCCACGGCGGCACCGTGCTGTTCGTCGGTACCAAGAAGCAGGCTCAGGAAGCCATTGCCGACCAGGCCACCCGCGTGGGCCAGCCCTACGTGAACCAGCGCTGGTTGGGCGGTATGCTCACCAACTTCCAGACCGTTGCCAAGCGTATCCAGCGCATGAAGGAACTCGAAGAGATCAACTTCGAGGACGTTGCCTCCTCCGGCCACACCAAGAAGGAACTGCTGCTGCTCAAGCGCGAGCTCACCAAGCTGCAGACCAACCTGGGCGGTATCCGCAACCTGACCAAGGCACCGTCCGTGCTGTGGGTTGTTGACACCAAGAAGGAGCACCTCGCCATTGACGAGGCCAAGAAGCTCAACATCCCCGTTGTGGCCATCCTGGACACCAACTGCGATCCCGACGAGGTCGACTTCCCGATCCCGGGCAACGACGACGCCATCCGCTCCGTCCACCTGCTGACCCGCGTCGTTGCCGACGCCATTGCTGAGGGCCTGATCGCCCGCAACAACAAGGCCACGGGCAACGAAGAGGCTCCGGCCGAGCCGCTGGCCGAGTGGGAGCGCGAGCTCCTGGTGACCGACTCCGCCGTCGAGACTGCTGTTGAGGCTCCCGTCGAGACCGTTGTCGAGGCTGCTGTTGAGGCTCCGGTCGAGGCCGCTGCCGAGGTTGCAACCGAGGCTCCGGCCGTCGAGACCGAAACCGAGAAGTAAAAAACTTTCTCTTAGCGTTCCGTTCACCGGATACGCAGACACTGAGATGACTCACCACTGGCAGGAGCGCCGCCCATCGGGGCAGAGCGGTCCTGCCAGTGGCGAGTGACCAGTGGTAAAACTGACAAAATCTACACTGAGGGGTTCACATGGCGAACTACACCGCTGCTGATATCAAGGCTCTGCGCGAGCGCACTGGCGCTGGCATGATGGACGTCAAGAAGGCTCTCGACGAGGCAAATGGCGACGCCGACAAGGCGATGGAGCTCATTCGCATCAAGGGCCTCAAGGGCGCCACCAAGCGTGAAGGCCGCTCCACCGCCGAGGGCCTCGTTGCCGCTTCGGTCAACGATGGAGTTGGCGTCATGGTTGAGGTCAACTGCGAGACCGACTTCGTGGCCAAGGCTGCCCCGTTCATCGACTTCTCCAACAAGGTTCTGGCCGCCGCCCTGGCTTCCGGCGCCTCCGACGTCGAGACGCTGCTGGCAGCCGACGTCGACGGCAAGCCGCTCTCCGAGCTGGTCATCGAGGCCGGCGCACTGCTGGGCGAGAAGGTTGCCGTCCGCCGCGTGGCCCGCGTTGAGGGTGCCTCGGTTGACGCTTACCTGCACAAGACCTCCAAGGACCTCCCGGCCCAGGTTGGCGTGCTGTTCGCTGTTGACGGTGAGGGGAACGCTGCCGCCGAGGCCGCCCACGACATCGCCGTGCACATCGCCGCCTACGCACCGACCTACCTCACCCGTGAGGAAGTTCCGGCCGAACTGGTCGAGAGCGAGCGCCGCATTGCCGACGAGACCGCACGCGCCGAGGGCAAGCCCGAAGCCGCGCTGACCAAGATCGTTGAAGGCCGCCTGACCGGCTTCTTCAAGGAGGGTGTCCTGGTTGACCAGGCATTCGCCAAGGACGCCAAGAAGAGCGTTGCCCAGGTCCTCGAAGAAGCCGGCGTGAAGGCCACCGCCTTCGCCCGCTTCCGCGTTGGAGCCTAAGCACTAGCCTAGAAAATATAACGAGATGGGGTGGCCACCTACGGTGGCCGCCCCTTTTTCATGCCAACAAAGCTAAGATCTTTGTGGCTGGCCCCTTCGGGGGCAGCAGATAATGGAATTAATGGCCGCTGTGCCAATGGAAGGCGACATGACCACCACCACACCTGAAACCCTTCACTCCGCCGAGACCGCTGCCCACCCGTCGGCGGGAGGGCACCGCCGTCGTGTGCTCCTGAAGCTTTCCGGCGAGGTCTTTGGCGGCGGCAAACTGGGCGTCGATCCGGTCACCGTCCGCAACATCGCCGAACAGATCGCCCGCACCGTGGACACCGTGGAGGTGGCCATCGTGGTGGGCGGCGGCAACTTCTTCCGCGGCGCCGAGCTCTCCGCCTCCGGCATGGACCGCTCGCGCGCTGACTACATGGGCATGCTGGGCACCGTGATGAACTGCCTGGCGCTGCAGGACTTCCTGGAGCAGGCAGGCGTGGAGACCCGCGTGCAGTCCGCCATCACCATGGGCCAGGTGGCCGAGGCCTACATTCCGCGCCGCGCCATCCGCCACCTCGAGAAGGGCCGCGTGGTCATCTTCGGTGCCGGCGCCGGCCTGCCCTACTTCTCCACCGACACCGTGGCCGCCCAGCGTGCGCTGGAAGTCCACGCCGACGTCGTCCTGATGGCCAAGAACGGCGTCGACGGTGTCTACACGGCCGACCCGAAGAAGGATCCGTCGGCCGTCAAGCTGGATGCCCTGACCTACGACGAGGCCATGGCGCGCGATATCCGCGTCATGGACCAGACGGCGTTCAGCCTATGCAAGGACAACAACGTCACCATGCTCGTGTTCGGGATGGAGGGCGAGGGCAACGTCGCCGGCGCCATCCTGGGCGAGAAGCTGGGCACCCTGGTCACCCCGTAGGGACCAGTTTTTGCGGTGCTGCGGCGCTGCGCGGCCACGATAGGATGAACTGTGGAGCTGCGCAGCGCACGGCGCCGCCGACCAACCAACGATTGACGCATTTGCGAGGGAGAGACACGTGATCGAAGATACTTTGCTCGAGGCCGAGGAAAAGATGGACAAGGCCATTGAGGTAGCCAAAGAGGACTTCGCCGCTGTCCGCACCGGCCGCGCCAACCCGTCCCTGTTCGCCAAGGTGATGGTGGAGTACTACGGTGCCCCCACGCCGCTGCAGCAGCTGGCATCCTTTGCCGTGCCGGAGGCCCGCACCCTGCTCATCACCCCGTTCGACCGCACCGCGCTCGGGGACATCGAACGCGCGCTCTCGAACTCCGAGGTGGGCGCCAACCCCTCCAACGACGGCACAGTGATCCGCGTGATCATGCCGGAGCTGACCGAGCAGCGCCGCAAGGACTACGTCAAGATCGTCCGCGGCAAGGGCGAGGACGCCAAGATCTCCGTGCGCAACATCCGCCGCAAGGCCAAGGATGAGCTGGACCGCATCGTCAAGGCCGGCGACGCCGGCGAGGACGAAGGCGCCCGGGCCGAAAAGGAACTGGACGCCATGACCAAGTCCCACACCGAGAACATCGACGAGCTCCTCAAGCGCAAGGAAGCCGAGCTGCTCGAGGTCTAATGAGCAATGCCCAGCCTTCGGCGGCTGGCACAGGTGAGGATGGGGCACCAACGACCGGTACCGTTCCATCCGGAACCGGTGGTCCGGCGCCCATATATGCCACACGGCGAGCCCTGAGGGACGCCGAACGCTCGCAGGGGCTCAAGACGGGCACCCTGTCGATCGTCCCGATGCCGGTCCCGGTGGTTGCGCAGGATCCGGCGACGGCGGCTGTTGCCGCGGCAAGGCCTGCGGGTGCGGCCCTGGGGGCCATGCCCGACACCGAACCGGTGGACACCGCCGCCGGGGGCGCGGCCAACGCTTCGCCGAGGCGATCTTCCGGCGGGCCGGCCGGGACCCCGGCAGGGGCTGCTGTTCCTGCGGCACCCCGGCCCGTTCCCGCACTGTCCGTTCCAGCACTGCCTGTTTCGGCACTGTCCGTCCCTGCATTGCCGGGAGCTGTGGAGGACACCAGCAAGCACACGCCCAAGGCGGGCCGGAACCTTCCGGCCGCCCTCGGCGTCGGCGTCGCGCTGTTTGTGGTCGTGCTTGGCGGCCTGCTGTTCTACCCGCTGGCCTTCCTGGTCTTTGCCACGGCCTTTGCCGGGCTGGGTGTGTGGGAGGTGACGCGGGCCATGGGCCAGCGCGGCATCGCCGCGCCGATGGTGCCGGTGATGATCGGAACCATCGCCATGCCGTCCGCGGCATATTTTTCCGGTGCGGAGGGGCTGCTGTTCGCCTTCACCGCCAGCGCCGCGGCCACCATGCTGTGGCGCAGCGTGGACCCGGCGCCCGGGGCGATCAAGAGCATCTTTGCCGGTGTCTTTGCGCTGGCCTGGATCCCGTTCATGCTCAGCTTTGTGTTCCTGATGATCCGCGACGGCGCCGCTCCCACGCTGGGGCCCACGCTGGACCTGGCTCATATCAACCCCGGGGTCCTGCAGGTGGTGATCATGCTCCTGCTGGTGGTGGCCAACGATACCTTTGGCTATCTGGTGGGGGTCCTGTTCGGCAAGCACCCGATGGCGCCGAAGATCAGCCCGAAGAAATCCTGGGAAGGTTTTGCCGGATCCATGGGCGGGGCCGTGGTCGTGTCCATCCTGGCCACCGTGTTTGTGCTCCAGGAGCATTGGTGGGTGGGTCTGGCCCTGGCCGTGGGCCTGGTGCTCGCCGGCACCAGCGGCGACTTCGCCGAATCCATGGTCAAACGCGAGCTTGGCGTGAAGGACATGAGCAATATCCTGCCCGGCCATGGCGGCGTGATGGACAGGCTTGATTCCCTGCTGTTCGCCGCTCCCGTGGCGTTCGCGATTTTCACCGCTCTGGGGCGGTTCTAGCTTCCCGGAATCGGAGGCACTCAACGTAGGATGAATGCAGCATTGGCGGACGGCTACCGTGCCCCGCCGCATGACAGTAGAGGAAAACCAGCAAGGAATGACTGTAACCGTGGAAGAGACCGATCGCACCGAGGCCCCGTTTGCGCGCGTAGGCAGCAAGGACTACGGCTACAACGTCAAGCAGGTGGACCAGTTCCTCAGCCGTGCCCGGGACTTCTACACGTCCGCAGACACCTCGCAGAAGGCCCTGACCTCGTACGAGGTCCGCGCGGTGTCCTTCGACCCGGCCAAGGGCGGCTACGAGGCCCATGCCGTGGATGCGGCCCTGGACCGGCTCGAGGACGTCTTTGTCCAGCGTGAGCGCGACGAACTCATTGCGGCCAAGGGCGAGGACGCCTGGCTGCTGGAGATCGGCAAAATTGCCTCCGTGCTCCGCGGGCGCCTGCACCGGCCCGACGGCGAACGCTTCCGCCGTGCCAAGGGCAAAGCGGCCAGCTACTCCACCGACGGCGTCGATGCGTTGTGCGTCGATCTGCTGAAGTACTTTGAGGAAGACATGCCGCTGAGCGTGGACGTGATCCGCCGGGCGGTCTTTCCCCCGGCCAAGGGCGACGCCGGCTACGACGAGGCCCAGGTGGATGCCTTCCTCGACCGCGTCATCGAACTCATGGCAGCCATCGACTGATCCCCACCCGCTCCCACGGCTCGCAGCCATCTACACCCGCCGAACCGGCAGTTGTGGGCAGTGTTGGGCCGCCGGACTGCCCACAAATGACGGTTCGCGGAGGTCAGCGGGGCTTGTCCACGGCCAGCGGGCGCTCGGGCACATGCAGCCGGGTCATGAACCGGGCGACCCCGGCGTTCCGGCGCCCCGGCGTGGCCAGGGAGACCAGCACCATCACGGCAAAGGCGGCCGGCACCGTCCACGCCGCCGGCTGGGCCAGCAGCTCGTAGCCCGGATCCGCCGCATGCATCCGGCCGCCGAGCACAATGGCGCCGCCGCACATCACGGCGCCGGCCAACATGCCGGCGATGGCCCCGGCGTCGGTCAGCCCGCGCCACCAGATCCCCAGCAACAACAGCGGGCACACCGTGGATGCCGTGAAGGCGAACACCAGCCCCACGCTGCCGGCCAGCGCCAGCGAATCCGTGCCCAGCGCCACGGCGAGCGGCACCACGGCGGAGACGGCGGCGGCCAGCCGGAAGCCGCGCACGCCACCACCGAGCAGGTCCTGGCTGATGACCCCGGCAAGGGAGACCACCAGCCCCGACGTGGTGGACAGGAACGCGGCAAACGCGCCGGCAATCACCAGGGCGGAGAGCAGCTGGCCGCCGGCCCCGCCCATGAGCCGCCCCGGCAGCAGCAGCACCGTGGCATCGGCCGCGCCCTGGGCCACCAGCTCCGGCAGGAACAACCGGCCCAGCAGTCCGAAGATGGTGGGGAAGAGGTAGAACAGCCCGAGCAGGCCCAGCACCATCTGCGTCGTTCGCCGGGCCGCCGCACCGTCGGGGTTGGTGTAGAAGCGCACCAGCACATGCGGCAGCCCGAGCGTGCCGAACAGCAGCGCGGCCAACAGCGACAGGGTCCGGTAGGGCGAAGCGCCCGTGTTGCCCCACACCAGAGCGGTGGCCTCCGCGGCGGGCACCGGTGCCCCCGGCCCGGCCAGCTGGAGCAGGAGAAAGACGGCGGGCACGGCCAGCGCGGTGAGCTTGAGCCAGTACTGGAACGCCTGGACGAAGGTGATGGAGCGCATCCCGCCGGTGGCCACCGTGGCCACCACAATCACGACGACGGCGGCAGCGCCCACCCAGGCGGGCAGCCCCGTGGTGGTCCTGATGGTCAGGGAGGCGCCGTGCAGCTGAGGCACGATGTAGAACCAGCCGACCACCACCACCAGCACGCTGGTGACCGAGCGGGCGGGTTTGGAGTCCAGCCGGGCCTGGGCGAAATCGGGGATGGTGTACGCCCCGCAGCGGCGCAGCGGGGCGGCGACAAACAACAGCAGCATCAGGTAGCCGGCGGTGTAGCCGATGGGGAACCAGAGCGCGTCCAGGCCGGTAACCATGATCAGCCCGGCGATGCCCAAGAAGCTGGCGGCGGAGAGGTATTCACCGCCAATGGCGGAGGCATTCAGCCACGGCTTCACGGTCCGGGAGGCCACGTAGAAATCGCTGGTGGTGCGGGAGATCCGCAGGCCGTAGAAGCCGATCAGCGCCGTAGCCACGGCCACGGCCGCCAGCGCGGCGAACCCGGCACCGGCGTTCATTTATCGCCCACCAGATCGCGGTACCTGGCCTCGTTCCGCGACGCCGCGCGCACATACAGCCAGGCGCACAGGCCGATCACCGGGTAGATCCCGGCCCCCAGCACCAGCCACGGCAGGGGGATGCCCACCACGCGCAGCTCCACCAGGGCCGGCGCCAGCTGCACCAGCAGCCAGCAGGCCAGCAGCACCAGGCCAAAGCCGACCGCCACCACGGCCGCCAGCCGCAGCTGGGACCGGATCAGGGAACGCACAAACACCTCGCCCACCGGGGACTGTTCGGCCACCTCCTGCAGCACGGAGGTGCCGGCGGCGGAGGAGTTGGCCTGCCGGCGCGGTGCCACCACCCGCACCCGCACGGGCTGCGCCGGAGGGCATCCCGCCGGGGCCGCCTCCGCATCGAGCTTCCCGGCGGTGCCGGGCAGCCCGACGGGCGGGTCCAGTGGCCGCACGGCGTCCTGGCCGCGGGGGCTCACAGCTGCGGCCTGACCTTGGTGGCGGCGATGCGCTCGCGCAGGGCGGGCAGGTGCCGCCGGCTGACGGGCAGCTCGGTGCCGGCCACCGACACCGTGGGCCGCGCGGCACCCAGCCGGAGGGCATCCACAAAGGGCATGCAGGCCAGGTAGGAACGGTGGATGCGCAGGAAGCCCGCGCCGGCCCAGCGCTGCTCCAGCTCGGCCAGCGGGATGCGGACCAGGTAGCTGGACTCCGTGGTGTGCAGCCGGGCGTAGTCGCCCTGGGCCTGGACGAAGCGGACCTCGTCGAGGCGGATGATGCGGCTGGTGCCGCCCTTTTCCACGGTGATGAGCTCGGGCGCCGCGGCTGCGGGAGAGGCCGCCTGTTCGGCGATGCGGCCCACCGTGGCGGCCAGCCGCTGGGTGCGGACGGGCTTGAGCAGATAGTCGATGGCCGCCAGTTCAAAGGCCTCCAGGGCGCAGTCCTCGTCCGCCGTGACGAAGACGACGGCGGGCGGGCTGGGCCGGGCGGCGATGCCGCGGGCCAGTGCCAGCCCGGACAGGCCCGGCATGTGGATGTCCAGGAAGATGGCGTCCACCTCGTGCTGCTCCAGGACCGCCAGGGCGGCCCGGCCGCTGGCGGCCCGGTGGATGGTGCCGATCCGTCCGTCCTGGCCCAGCAGGAAGGCAAGCTCCTCAACAGCCGGGACTTCGTCGTCTACCACGAGGACAGAGATCATGGCCTTAGTCTAGTGACGCGGCTCACGCATCGTGGCCAGGCTGGGACTTGGGCACGCGCATGGTGATCAGCGTGCCGGCGCCGGGCGCGGTGTCGATTACCAGGCCGAAATCATCCCCGTAGACCTGGCGCAGCCGGGCATCGACGTTGCGCAGCCCCACATGGTCCCCGTCGCGGTGCCCGGCCAGCACGGCGCGCAACTGGTCGGGATCGATCCCCACGCCGTCGTCCTCGATGGACACCTCGGCCATGGATCCGCGGTCCCGGGCCGCGATCTTCAGGTGCCCCACGCCCTCCTTGGCCTCCAGCCCGTGCCGGACGGCATTTTCGACCAGCGGCTGCAGGGACAGGAACGGGATCACCGTGGCGAGCACCTCGGGGGCAATCTGCAGGTTCACCTGGAGCCGGTCGCCAAAGCGTGCCCGCTCCAGCAGCAGGTACCTGTCGATGCAGCGCAGCTCCTCGGCCAGGGTGGTGAAGTCCCCGTGCCGGCGGAAGGAATAGCGGGTGAAGTCCGCAAATTCCACCACCAGCTCCCTGGCCCGGGCCGGATCGGTGTTGATGAAGGAGGCGATGGCGTTCAGCGAGTTGTAGATGAAATGCGGGCTGATCTGGGCGCGCAAGGCCCGGACCTCGGCCTCCATGAGCAGCGTGCGGCTGGCGCCCAGCTCGGCCAGCTGGATCTGCGCGGCCACCCAGGCGGCCACCTCGTTGGCGGCCCGGACCATGCCGGCGCTGGGCGCCTTGGTGAACGCCAGCACGGCGCCCACCACCCGCGCGTCGACCCGGATGGGGGAGGCCACCACCGCCTTGAGCTCCGGATCCGCCACGCCCAGGGCGGCCAGCATTCCGGCGTCGAGCACCGATACGCGGGTGCGCCCGCCCGACAGGGTGGCCCGGGCCAGCCTCAGCACGGCGTCCGCGCGGTCCGTCCGGCGGTCCGCCCGGACGCCGTCGGGGGCCGCGCGCCGCGGCGACGACGCATCCCAGGCCAGCAGCCGCGACTCGTCCGTCAGGGCCAGGGCGCCGCAGTGCAGCATGCTGCGCAGTGCCTTGGCCGCCTTGGCCGCGCCGGCCGGCTCCAGCCCGTTGCGCAGATGTCCGCCGGCCACGGTGGCCAGATGCAGCGTGGTGTAGGTGGCCCGCTCGGCGTCAGTGCCGAGTTCCGGGTGCGAGCGGGAGAGCTTGTGGCCCAGCGCCACAACCAGGGCCAGGGAGGCCAGCACGACGGCGGCCGCGGCGGTGAGCACTATGGCGGAATCGGGCATGGGCACAACACTAGCGGCTGCCCGCAGGCGCCATTCGGCGCAGCGATCCTGCCGTTGAGCGACGGCGGCCGGGGTGGGCCTGCCCCCGGGCCGCCCCCGGGCCAATAGTGGGATGCATCACACCACTCAATGAGGAGGAATGATGGGCACTGCAGCCCAACCCGCGGACGGGAATAACCAACCGGAGGTGGACTTTGAAGAGGTCCAGGCCACCAAGGAGTTCCAGAGTCTCCGCCGCAAGCACCGCAGCTTTGTCTTTCCCCTGGCCCTCGGCTTCCTGCTCTGGTACTTCCTGTACGTGCTGCTGGCCGACTACGCCCACGATTTCATGTCCACCAAGGTCATCGGGAGCATCAACATCGGCCTGATCCTTGGCCTGCTGCAATTTGTCAGCACCTTCGCCATCACCACCTGGTACGTCAGCTACGCCAACCGGAAGCTGGACCCCGAGGCCACCGCCCTCCGGCACCGGCTCGAGGACCCCACCCTGAGCAAGGAAGGTGCCTGAGCATGGGCGCATACATGGCTGTTCCGCACGCGGTGCCGATGGCAGGGCTCGCGACGCAGATGAAGGACACGTCCTGGATCAACATCCTGATCTTTGCCGCGTTCGTCGCCATCACCCTGGTGGTGGTCTTCCGGGCCAGCCGCAACAACAAGACTGCGGCGGACTACTACGCGGCCGGGCGCTCCTTCTCCGGCGGGCAGAATGGCACGGCCATCGCCGGCGACTACCTCTCGGCGGCGTCCTTCCTAGGCATTACCGGGGCCATCGCCGTCAACGGCTATGACGGCTTCATGTACTCCATTGGCTTCCTGGTGGCCTGGCTGGTGGCCCTGCTGCTGGTGGCGGAGCTGCTGCGCAACACCGGCAAGTTCACCATGGCCGATGTGCTCTCGTTCCGGCTGAAGCAGCGCCCGGTGCGCATTGCCGCGGCCACCACCACGCTGGTGGTCTGCTTCTTCTACCTGCTGGCCCAGATGGCCGGAGCCGGTGGCCTGGTGTCGCTGCTCCTTGGCCTGGACAGCAAGGACACGCTCGGCCAGGCAGTGGTGATCACCGTCGTCGGCGGCCTCATGATTGTCTACGTGCTGATCGGCGGCATGAAGGGCACCACCTGGGTGCAGATCATCAAGGCGGGCCTGCTGATTGTCGGCGCCGCGGCGATGACCATCATCGTGCTGGCCATGCACGGCTTCAACCTCTCCACCCTGATGGATGCGGCGGTGGCCAAGGCCGGCGACGGCGGGGCGGCCCTGCTGAATCCGGGCAAGCAGTATGGCGCCACCGGCACGTCCAAGCTGGACTTCATTTCGCTGGCGCTGGCCCTGGTGCTGGGCACGGCGGCCCTGCCGCACGTGTTGATGCGCTTCTACACCGTGCCCACGGCCAAGGAGGCCCGCAAGTCGGTGGTCTGGGCCATCTGGCTGATTGGCATCTTCTACCTGTTCACCCTGGTGCTCGGCTACGGCGCCGGCGCACTGATCGGCGCCAAGGAGATCCTGGCGGCCCCCGGCGGCGTCAATGCCGCGGCCCCGCTGCTGGCCTTCGTCATCGGCGGACCCGTGCTGCTGGGCTTCATCTCCGCCGTCGCCTTCGCCACGATCTTGGCGGTGGTGGCCGGACTGACCATCACCGCGGCCGCGTCCTTTGCCCATGACATCTACGCCAACGTGATCGCCAAGGGCAAGGCGGACCCCAAGACCGAGGTCAAGGTGGCCCGGCGCACGGTGATTGTGATCGGCGTCGTGGCCATCGGCGGCGGCATCCTGGCCAACGGGCAGAACGTGGCCTTCCTGGTGGCCCTGGCCTTCGCCGTCGCCGCCAGCGCCAACCTGCCCACCATCTTGTACTCGCTGTTCTGGAAGCGCTTCACCACCCAGGGCGCGCTGTGGAGCATGTACGGCGGGCTGGCCGTGGCGATCATCCTGATTGCCTTCTCCCCAGTGGTCTCCGGCGGCCCCAAGGCCATGATCCCCGGCGCCAGCTTCGCCTGGTTCCCGCTCGCCAACCCCGGCCTGGTCTCCATCCCGGTGGCCTTCTTCCTGGGCTGGCTGGGCACGGTGCTGGACAAGGGCCTGGAAAGCCCGGCCAAGGCGGCCGAGATGGAGGTGCGCTCGCTGACGGGCATCGGCGCCGAGAAGGCGGCACCGCACTAGGCCGCGCACCACGGCCCGGCGCAGACAAGCCCGGCGCAGACAAGCTCGACGACGACAGGCCCCGGTTCCCGCCGCAATGGCGGGGCCGGGGCCTGTCTGCGTCCTGTCTGCGTGCTGGCGCTGTCCTGGCGGACCAGTGCCGGCTGGTCAGTGCTGGTGGGCCGGGATCGGGAGTGTGCCAGGGACGGTTGGCCCGGTTGTCCCGGTGCTGTGGTGGCCGCCGTGCGGGACCGCCGAGTGGCCGGCGGTCGAGGCGGCCAGGCCGGGGGTGGTGACGGCGGCCACCAGCACGGAGGCCGCAAACAGGGCGGCCAGCAGCCGTCCCGCCGGCGGCGCCGCGGGCACGTCCGGGGAGCCGCCGGCGGGCTCCGTGCCGGCGCGCTCCGTCCCGTGCCGCCCCAGCCAGCCGATGCCCGCAACGATCGATAGTTCAAGCACGACGGCGCAGGCAGCGTTGAGGTCAAAGGTCCGTTCCGCGGCGGGCCCCAGCCAGAGGCCGGCCAGCACCGTGGCAAGATGGACCGCCGCCGCCACGGTGAAAGCACTGGTCGCGGTCCGCGGCCATACCGGCCGGCCCGTCCGCAGCGAAGCCACGGAGAACGCCAGCACGGCCATGGCCCACACGATGGAGGCCACCCCACCGGCCCAGACCGGCACGGCGGCCGTTCCGGCCAGGCTGCCGGCCCGGACCAGCAGGCTCGACGCCAGCGCCGAGGCCAGGGCGGCGGTGCCCAACCCCGCCAGCCCCGTGTAGAGGCAGACGGTCACCGGCAGCACCGGCACCTTCACGCCGGCGCTGCCGGTTCCTCTGCCGCCGGCCGTTGCGGCCGCGGGGCTGGCCGCGGCCGCAACGCCCGCCGTGCCGGCGGGCCGGCCGGGGACGGGTGTCCCGTCCCCGGCCCGCCGTGCGGCATGGCCTGTGCCGGCATTCATGTCAGGCCATCCGGTGCGCCGTGTTGACGGCCGGGACCTTGTCCTGCGAGAGGCCCACGCCCAGCAGGACCACGGCGCTGGCCAGGTGCAGCACGTTGTCGGCACCGTTCAGGGCAATGATGTTCAGCGAGCTGCCGATCAGGAACAGGCCCACGATGCCCACCAGCAGGTAGACGCCACCCACGGTGGTGTTGACCGCCTTGGAGGCCGCCACGGACTTGAGCCCGGCGGACAGCAGCGCGGCACCGATGAGCAGGTGGATGATGTTGTGCAGCGGGTTGACCGCGAAGACGATCAGGTTGGCGCCCTCGGAGGCGAAGAAGCCGATCCCGCTGGTGACGAAGAAGCCAAGCACGCCCACCAAAAGGTAGACAGCGCCGAAAACAGTGGCAAGCAGTTTGTTGGGTGAAGTACGCATCGAAACCAAGCCTTCCTTAGCCAAAGGACAGGGGCCTGTGGCCCGTCCTCAATGTCAGGAGTCCCTGGAGGAACCCTCGAGCATTATTCGGAGCCGTGCGGGGTTTGGATTGGATGGGTTGGGGGAAATTTTCCGGCGCCCCATGGCCAAGCCCTCAAGGCCGCCGCACACTGGAACCAGCGGCCTCCCATCTTGAAAGGGAAGAAACCATGTCCGAGAATGATCTGCCAGCCCCCCAGCCCGTCCTGTTCATCCACGGCCTCTGGCTGCACGCCAGTTCCTGGGATCCATGGGTGGAGCTGTTCACCAGCCGGGGCTACTCCGCCAGTGCGCCGGGCTGGCCCGGCGACGCTGAGACGGTCGAGGCCACGCGCTCGGCACCTGAAGCCCTCAACGATGTCGGGATCGAGGCCATCTTCAGCCACTATGCGGACATCATTGGCGGGCTGAAGGGGAAGCCGGTGGTCATTGGGCATTCCTTTGGCGGACTGATCGCCCAGGAGCTGCTGGCGAACGGCTTCGCCGCGGCCGCCATTGCGATCGATTCCGCGCCGATCAAGGGGGTGACGGCCCTGCCGTTCTCGGAGCTGCGGACCGTCTTCCCGGTGCTCGCCAACCCGTCGAACCGCAAGAAGACGGTGTCACTGACCGCCAAGCAGTTCCACTACAGCTTCGGCAACACGCTCAGCGAGGAGGAATCCAACGACCTCCATGCGAAGTGGACCATCCCGGGGCCCGGGCGGCCGCTTTTTGAGGACGCCACCGCCAACTTCACGCGGAATTCGCCCGCAGCGGTGGACACCCACAAGGCCGTGCGGGGTCCGCTGCTGCTGACAGCCGGCACCAAGGACCACACGGTGCCCCAGCTTGTCACCTGGCAGACCTACATGCTCTATGCGGACAACCCGTCCTCCGTCACCGAACACCACCTGTTTGACGGGCGGGGGCACTCGCTGACCATCGACAGCGGATGGCAGGACGTGGCGGGGGAGGCCCTGGACTGGCTGGCCGCCAAGGGGTTCTGAGCGGCACCGTTGCCGGGGTTCAGGTGCGCGGCTGCGGACCCTTTTCCAGCAGCGGACCCATCCGGAACGGCACCAGTTCGCCCATCGCCAGGGACGTCTCGGTGCGCTCGACGCCGTCGCACGCCAGGATCTTGCCGTTGATGCGGAAGAGGTCCTCGGCGCCGGTGGAGGCCACCCGGACCAGGAGATCGGCCCGGCCGCTGAGGCCATGGGCCTCCAACACCTCCGGAATGGCGGCGAGGTCGTGCGCAATCTGCCCCAGCTTTTGCTGCTGCACGTGCACGGAGATGAAGGCCGTGAGCGGATAGCCCAGCGCCACGGGGTTGATCCGGTGGTCAAAGGAGAGGAACGCATGCTTCTTCTCCAGCGCCGCCATCCGGGCCTGGACGGTGTTGCGGGAAAGCCCCAGCGTCTGGGCCAGGGCGATCACCGTTTGCCGGGGATCGTCCCGCATGGCCAACAGGATCCGGGCGTCGGTGCCATCCAGAGGTTGCATAGTGCGCAACGTTAGCACGGCCGAACCCGGCCAAACCGTGCACCGTGCTCAATTATTTGCGCATCGGTTGTACGGGGCAGGCTCTGTGAGTATCGTCACAGTAGACGCAGGCAATGGTGCCTGTTCCATGGTGCGGGGCCACAAGCCCACCCACCACGCGGGGTGCGCGGATCCACAAGGTCTGCGGCCCGGCGGCAACCACATGCGAAGGGGCGTGCAATGAAGCGCAACGGCGGGGACCACAGCGGGGGTCCGGGGCTGGAGACCATCCAACTCATTACCGAGCACGGCACACGCGTAGAGCATCCGGAGCTGGATCCGTGGGTTGAGGATGTGCGCGATGAGGATCTCGTGAAGCTCTACGAGGACATGGTGGTGATCCGGAGGATTGACATCGAGGCCACGGCGCTCCAGCGCCAGGGCGAGCTGGCACTGTGGCCGCCGCTGCTGGGCCAGGAGGCCGCCCAGATCGGCTCGGCCCGGGCCCTGCGCACCGACGATTTCGTCTTCTCCAGCTACCGCGAAAACGGTGTGGCCTACTGCCGCGGCGTGGACCTGACGGACCTGATCCGGGTCTGGCGCGGCAATGCCTCCTCCGGCTGGGATCCGTACGAGATCAACATGGCCACGCCGCAGATCATCATCGGCGCCCAGACCCTGCACGCCACCGGCTATGCGCTGGGAATCCAGCAGGACGGCGCGGATTCGGCCGCCATCGCGTACTTCGGCGACGGCGCCACCAGCGAGGGCGATGTCAGCGAGGCACTGGTCTTCGCGGCCAGCTTCCAGGTACCGGTGATCTTCTTCTGCCAGAACAACCATTGGGCCATTTCCGAGCCCGCGGGCCTGCAATCGCACATCCCGCTGGCCGGCCGCGCCGCCGGCTTCGGCATCCCGAGTCTGCGCGTGGACGGCAACGACGTGCTGGCCGTGCTGGCCGCCACCCGGTGGGCGCTGGCCCGGGCCCGTGCGGGCGGCGGCCCCAGCTTCATCGAGGCCGTCACCTACCGGATGGGACCGCACACGACGGCGGACGACCCCACCCGCTACCGCGATGCCAACGAACTCGAGGACTGGCGCGCCAAGGATCCCATCGCGCGCCTGGCCACCCTGCTGGAGTCCCGCGGCGTGCTGGACGCCGCCCGCGAGGAAGCGATCGCGGCCAAGGCCGACGACGTCGCCCGCGAACTGCGTGCCGGCTGCCTGGGCCTGGCGGATCCTGGCCCCGAGGCGGTCTTCGCCCACGTCTACAGCACCCCCAATTCCTGGCTGGAACGCCAGGCCGGGAACTACGGCCGGTATCTGGCCGGATTCGCCGGCGGCAGCGCAGAGGAGAACATCTAATGGGCACCATGACCTTCAGCCGCGCCATCAACGCCGGCCTGCGCAAGGCGATGGAGGACGATCCCAAGGTGGTCCTGATGGGGGAGGACATCGGCAAGCTCGGCGGCGTCTTCCGCATCACCGACGGACTGCAAAAGGACTTTGGCCCGCACCGGGTGATCGACACCCCGCTGGCCGAGGCCGCGATCATGGGCACCGCCGTCGGACTCGCCTACCGCGGCTACCGGCCCGTCTGCGAGATCCAGTTCGACGGCTTCATCTACCCGGCCTTCGACCAGATCGTCTGCCAGGTGGCCAAGCTGCACTACCGCACCCAGGGCCGGGTGAAGATGCCCATCACCATCCGCGTCCCCTTTGGCGGCGGCATTGGCTCCCCGGAACACCACTCGGAATCGCCCGAGGCGTACTTCACGCACACCTCCGGGCTGCGCGTGGTGGCCGTGTCCAACCCGCAGGACGCCTACACGATGATCCGCCAGGCCATCGCCAGCGACGACCCCGTGCTCTACTTCGAGCCCAAGCGCCGGTACCACACCAAGGGCGAGGTCACCGAGGGCGGGGATCTGGCCCGGGAGCTGTCCATGGAGAGTGCCCGGACCGTGGCCGCCGGCAGCGACGCCACGCTGGTCACCTATGGGCCGCTGGTGCCCACTGCGCTGGATGCCGCCGCGGCCGCCGCGGACGAGGGCATCTCCCTGGAGGTGATCGACCTGCGCTCGCTGGCACCCATCGACTTTGCCGCCGTCGAGGCCTCCGTGCGGCGCACCGGCCGGCTGGTCATCACCCACGAGGCGGCGCAGTCCGGCGGGCTGGGTGCGGAGATCGCCGCCAGCATCACCGAACGCTGCTTCAACTTCCTCGAGGCCGCCCCGGTCCGCGTGACCGGCTTCGACATTCCCTATCCCGCCTCAAAATTGGAGAAACACCACTTGCCTGACCTCGACAGGATCCTCGACGGTGTTGACCGTGTCCTGGGCCGCCCCAACTCGCTGAGCGGACTGGAAGGATGACGATGATCAAGGAATTCAAACTGCCGGACCTGGGCGAGGGCCTGACCGAATCGGAGATCGTCTCCTGGCATGTGGCCGAGGGGGACACTGTGGTGCTGAACCAGGTGATTGCCGAGGTCGAGACCGCCAAGGCAGTGGTGGAGCTGCCCAGCCCGTACGACGGCGTGATCGCCCGGCTGCATGAGGCGCCGGGCACGGTGGTCCAGGTGGGTGAAACGATCGTCTCCTTCGACGTGTTGGACGAGTCCGCCCCTTCGGCGGTTGAGCTGGGGCCACGCCCGCAGGGGCCCCCGGCCGAGCGCAGCGAGGTTGGGGGGCGGGTGGGGAGCCGAAACCCCGAGCCCCGCCGAAACCCCGAGCCCGAGGCCAAGCGCGTCCCCACCCTGGTGGGCTACGGGGCCGATCCGGAGAAGTCCGGCCGACCCGTGCGCCGCCGCCGCATCGGTGCCGCCCCGGCGGCCGCGTCCGCCCCGCTGGTCGAGCGCGTCGAGACCATTTCGGCGGTCTCCACCACCATCGCGGTCCCCGGATCCTCCTTCGAGCGCCCGCGGTCCACGCCGCCGGTGCGCAAGCTGGCCCGCGACCTCGGCATCGACCTCACCGCGGTGGCCGGCTCCGGTGACCATGGGCTGATTGTCCGCGAGGACGTGCTGGCCGCCAAGGCCGGCGTGGCCGGCCCGTCTGCGCCGGTGGTTCCGGAAGCACCGGCAGGCCCCGCCGCCGCAGGCCCGGGCAGCCCAGCCGCCGGACCGTCGTCGTCGTTTGCCGGCAAACCGCGCGAGGAGCGGACGGAGATCAAGGGCGTGCGCAAGCACCGCCGCGGCCATGGTGGCCAGCGCGTTCACCGCGCCGCACGTCACCGAGTTCCTCACCGTGGACGTCACGGCCAGCATGGAGCTGCTGGAACGGCTGAAGGCGCGCCGCGATTTCGCCGGCCTCAAACTGACTCCGTTGACGCTGGTGGCCAAGGCGCTGTGCCTCGCGGCCGCGCGGCAGCCCAGCGTGAATTCGCGCTGGGACGGGGCCAATGGGCAGATCGTCACGATGAACTATGTGAACCTGGGCATCGCCGCGGCCACCCCGCGCGGGCTCATGGTGCCCAACATCAAGGACGCGCACGCGCTTGACCTGCGCCAGCTCTCGATGGCCCTCTCCGAGCTCACCGAGACGGCGCGGGCCGGCAAGACCACCCCGGCGGCGCTGTCCGGGGGGACCATTTCGATCACCAACATCGGCGTGTTCGGGATCGACGCCGGCACGCCCATCCTGAATCCGGGCGAGGCGGCGATTGTGGCCATGGGGGCGGTGCGCCGGCAGCCCTGGGAGTACCGGGGCGAGGTGGCGCTGCGCCAGGTCATGACCCTGAGCCTGTCCTTCGACCACCGGCTGGTGGACGGCGAGCAGGGCTCCAAGTTCCTGGCCGACATCGGCGCCGTCCTGGCCGATCCGGGCATCGTGCTGGCCATGGTCTAGCCCGTCGAGCATCACGCCGCTTCCGTATTTTGGCTGGGTCGGGAACCCGGGCGGTGATGGGGCCGGCGGGTTCGGGGTGCGGTGCGCATCGGCGGTGGCTGGAAATGGCCGGCCGGCGGGCCCGAAACCGCCGTGCCGGGCAGTGTTTCCGCAGGTCAGCGGGGGGTTGGTGCCCCGAAGCCGGGCCATTGACCGCCCTCTTGCGGGTGCCTATAGTTTGAAGTGACCCCCACTTGGGAGCCAACTACCAGGGATTACCAAGGAGGTTGGTAGCAATGAAGAGGTGGAACCGCTGGCAGGATTGGGTAGCCGTGATTGTCGGCCTCTACGCCGCATTGTCAACGATGTGGACGGCCCAGGCCGGCGCATCGACGCTTCTCATGGTCGGGTGCGGCGTTCTTCTGATTGTTTGTGGAGTCTGGAACCTGATGTCGCCCGGAATGCCGGTGGCCGAATGGGTCCAGCTTGCGCTTGGCGCCCTTCTGTTCATCTCCCCATGGATCGGCCAATACTCCGGCCATATGGGTGCAGCATGGACGTCATGGATCGGCGGGGCGCTTGCCCTCGTCGCAGCCGGCATGGCCCTCCAGCCGAGCATGCACATGCATGCCGGACATGACCACGGCGGCGCTGCGGCCCACTAGGCCGTTGTCCCTTGGCGAAAGCGCCAGCCCCGGCTGGCGCTTTCGCCATGTACGGGCCCAGGCGGCCGGGCGGAGCAGGCGGCCGGGTCCAGTCAGCAGGCCGGTGCGGCCAGCGAAGCCCAGGCCATCTGCTCCAGCACCGGCCGGGCCGCCTTGGCCCCAATCCGGCGGCCGTGCATCTGCAGGCTGTGCGGGGTGGAATTGATCAGGCCAAACACCGCGTGGGCCTTGATGCGCAGGGCCGCGGGGTCGGTGGCCGGATCCAGCCGGCCGAGCAGGTCCACCCACAGCTCCACGTAGCTGCGCTGGAGCGTGCGCACCTGTTTGTGGTCGGCGGGGGAGAGGTTGTCCAGATCGCGGTCCTGGACACGGATGACGTCGGTGTTGGCCAGGGCGAAGTCCACGTGGAAGGTGATCAGTGACCGCAGCGCGGCGCCGTCGTCGTCCGTGCCAGCCAGCACGGTGCGCCCGCCGGCCAGCAATTCCTCGCTGACATCGACCAGCAGGGCGCCGAGCAGGGCCTGCTTGCCGCTGAAGTGGCGGTAGACCGCCGGTCCACTGACGCCGGCGGCGGCACCCAGATCCTCGATGGAGACCCGGCTGAAGCCGCGTTGGGCAAAGAGCGCCGCGGCGGCGTCGAGCATGGCCCGGCGCCGGCTGGCCTTGGCCTCGCTGCGCCGTGTGGGCAATTCCTGGCTCATTCCATCCCTTGTGTTGGACATCACAGTTTAGACAGACTAACCTAAATCCCAGTTAGTCACCACTAACCAAAGTACTCCCGGAACATTGTGGACCGGGAATATGGCAAGGGAATTGGGGCAGGGGTCAATGGAGACTTTGCAAAGCCGGGTGGACGCGGGGAGTGAATCCTTCGCGGCCAATGAGCGGGCGCAGCGGGAGCTGGCGGCCGGGCTGCGGCAGCGGCTGGCGCAGACCGCGCTGGGCGGGCCGGAGCGCTCGCGGGAACGCCACGTGGCCCGCGGGAAGCTGCTGCCGCGCGAGCGGGTGGATGCGCTGCTCGATGAGGGCAGCCCGTTCCTGGAGATCGCACCGCTGGCCGCCAACGGAATGTACGGCGACGACTCGCCGGGTGCCGGGGTGATCGCCGGGATCGGCCTCATCCACGGCCGGGCGGTGCTGGTGATCTCCAACGACGCCACCGTCAAGGGCGGCACGTACTATCCGATGACGGTGAAGAAGCACCTGCGGGCGCAGGAGATCGCGCTGGAGAACCGGCTGCCGTGCATCTACCTGGTGGACTCCGGTGGCGCGTTCCTGCCCAAGCAGGACGAGGTCTTCCCGGACAAGGAGCACTTCGGCCGGATCTTCTACAACCAGGCCAAGCTCTCGGCGGCCAAGATCCCGCAGATCGCCTCCGTGATGGGCTCGTGCACGGCCGGCGGCGCCTACGTGCCGGCGATGAGCGACGAGACGGTGATTGTGCGCAACCAGGGCACCATCTTCCTCGGCGGCCCGCCGCTGGTGAAGGCTGCCATCGGCGAGGTCGTCACGGCGGAGGAGCTCGGCGGCGGCGAGGTGCACGCCAGGATCTCCGGCGTGGTGGACCATCTGGCGGAAAACGACGCCCATGCGCTGGCGATTGTCCGCGACATCGTCGTCACACTGCCGGCCCCGGCCGCCCCGGCCTGGGACGTGCTGCCCGCCGAGGATCCCGCCGTCGAGCCCGCGGAGATCTACGGCGCGGTGCCGGCGGATTTGAACACGCCCTACGACGCGCGGGAGATCATCGCCCGGCTGCTGGACGGCAGCCGCTTCCACGAGTTCAAGAAGGACTACGGCACCACGCTGGTGACCGGCTTTGGCCGGCTGCACGGCCACCCGGTGGGGATCGTGGCCAACAACGGCGTGCTCTTCAGCGAATCGGCGCTCAAGGGCGCGCATTTCATCGAGCTGTGCGACCAGCGCGGCATCCCGCTCATCTTTCTGCAGAACCTCTCCGGCTTCATGGTGGGCAAGGACTACGAGCGGGGCGGCATCGCCAAGAACGGCGCGAAGATGGTCACGGCCGTCGCCACCGCCCGGGTGCCCAAGCTGACGGTGGTGGTGGGCGGCTCGTTCGGCGCCGGCAACTACTCCATGTGCGGGCGCGCCTACGGCCCGCGCTTTTTGTGGATGTGGCCAGCCAGCCGGATTTCGGTGATGGGCGGCAACCAGGCCTCGGCGGTGCTGGCCACGGTCAAGCGCGAGCAGATCGAGGGCGCCGGCGGGGAATGGTCCGCCGCCGAGGAGGAGGCCTTCAAGGCCCCGATCAAGGCCCAGTACGAGGACCAGGGCAGCCCCTACTATTCGACGGCCCGGTTGTGGGACGACGGCGTGATCGACCCCGCGGACACGCGGACGGTGCTGGGCCTGGCCCTGGACGTCTGCGCCCGGGCCCCGCTGCCGGAGACCTCCTTCGGCCTGTTCAGGATGTGAGCGCGATGACCCTTCCCTTCTCCACAGTGCTGGTGGCCAACCGCGGCGAGATTGCCTGCCGCGTCATCGCCACCCTCAAGGCCATGGGCATCCGCTCCGTGGCCGTCTATTCCGACGCCGACGCCGGTGCCCGCCACGTGCGCCTGGCCGACGCGGCCGTGCGGATCGGCCCGGCCGCCGCAGCGCGCAGCTACCTGGACATCGACGCCATCCTGGCCGCCGTGAAGTCCTCCGGTGCCCAGGCGGTGCACCCCGGCTACGGCTTCCTCTCCGAAAACCTGGACTTCGCCCGGGCCCTGGAGACCGAGGGCATCGCCTTCATCGGCCCCGGGGTGCGCGCCCTGGAGCTGATGGGGGACAAGATCCGGGCCAAGAACCACGTCTCGGGCTACGACGTCCCCGTGGTACCGGGGATTGCCCGCCCGGGGCTCAGCGACGCCGAGCTGATCGACGCCGCGGCCTCGGTGGGCTACCCGCTGCTGATCAAACCCTCCGCCGGCGGCGGGGGCAAGGGGATGGCGGCCGTGCTGTCCGCGGCCGAGCTGCCCGCGGCCCTGGCCACCGCCCGCCGGGTGGCCGCCAGCGCCTTTGGCGACGACACCCTGTTCCTGGAGCGGCTGATCGCCAGCCCGCGGCACATCGAGGTCCAGATCCTCGCGGACAACCACGGCCATGTGGTGCATCTGGGCGAGCGCGAATGCTCGCTGCAGCGCCGGCACCAGAAGGTGATCGAGGAGGCGCCGTCGCCGCTGCTGGACCGGGTCGAAGATGGCCCGGCCATTCGTGCCCGGATCGGGGCGGCCGCCTGCAACGCCGCCCGCAGCGTGGGCTACAGCGGTGCCGGCACGGTGGAATTCCTGGTCTCCGACGCCGCCCCGGACGAGTTCTTCTTCATGGAGATGAACACCCGCCTCCAGGTGGAGCACCCGGTGACGGAGATGGTCACGGGGATCGACCTGGTGCAGTGGCAGGTGCGCATCGCCGCCGGGGAGCCGCTGGCCCTGCTCCAGGAGGACATTCGCCTGACCGGCCACGCCGTCGAGGCCCGGCTCTATGCCGAGGACCCGGAGAATGGCTTCCTGCCCACGGCCGGGACGGTGCTCGCCTTGGCCGAACCGGTGGGCGAAGGCATCCGGGTGGACTCGGCGCTGGTGGCGGGCTTGGAGGTCGGCTCGGACTACGACCCCATGCTGGCCAAGGTCATCGCCTGGGGAACGGACCGTGCGCAGGCACTGGCCCGGCTGGACCGCGCGCTCGCTGGCACCACCGTGCTGGGCCTGGGCACCAACATCGAGTACCTGCGGCTGTTGCTGGCCGACGCCGACGTCCAGGCCGGGGCGCTGGACACCACGCTGATCGAGCGCAAGCTGCCCGCCATGGTCTTCCAGGCCCCGGGGCCGGAGCTGCTGGCGGCCGCCGCGCTGTGGCTGCACCACCGGCCCGACGGGGAACCCTCCGCCGGGCAGGGTTCCGGCCGGCAAGGCGTCGGAGGACAAGGCTCCGCCGCCGGGCACCGTTCCGCCGGGCAGCTCACCACTGCGGGGAGCCCCTGGCACTCGGCCACCGGCTGGCGGCTGGGGGAGCACCGGCGCGTTGCGGTCCGGCTGGAGCCCGACGCCGCCGCGGGCGGTGCCTGGCCGCCGGCCACGGTGGCGCTCACCAAGGCAACCGCCACTGGCGGCTCGCTGGCCGCACGGGCCGTGCTGGCCGGCGACCCGGCCGTGCACACCGTCCGGCTCACCGCGGACCCCGGGGGCGGGAGCGGGGCGCTGGTGGAGTTCGACGACGCCGCCACCCGGATGCACTTCGCCTTCGGCGATGGCGTGCTGTGGGTGGGCAGCGGGGGCCGCTCCACCGCCCTGCGCCGGCCCTCCCGGAGCGAGCGCACGGCGGCCATGCTCGCCGGGTTGGCCCGCCCCGAGGGCGCGGCCGATCCGCAGGTGGCCTCGCCCATGCCCGGCACGGTGGTGAGCGTCAACGTCTCCTCGGGAGACGCCGTCGTGCCCGGCACGGTGCTCCTGGCCGTGGAGGCCATGAAGATGGAGCACCAGCTCACCGCCGCGGTGGCCGGCATCGTCCACCTGAGCGTCAAACCCGGCGACCTGGTCAAAGCCCGCCAGATTGTCGCCACCATCCACCCCACCGGGAACCCGGTGGCAGAGACCGACACGGCCGAGGGCACCGACGCCCCGGCCGGCACCGAAGGAGCCATGCGCCATGCCCAACTTTGAACTCAGCGAGGACTACCAGGACCTCAGCGACGCCGTCCGGGATTTTGCCGACAATGTGGTGGCCCCGGTCAGCGCCAAGCACGATGCGGAGCACAGCTTCCCCTACGAGGTGGTCGCCCAGATGGCGGAGATGGGCCTCTTTGGCCTCCCGTTCCCGGAGGAACACGGCGGCCAGGGCGGGGACTACTTTGCGCTGGCCTTGGCCCTGGAGCAGCTGGGCCGGGTGGACCAATCGGTGGCCATCACGCTGGAGGCCGGCGTCTCCCTGGGCGCCATGCCGATCCACCGCTTCGGCACCGATGCCCAGAAGGAGGAGTGGCTGCCCCTGCTCGCCTCGGGCAAGGCGCTCGCCGGCTTCGGCCTGACCGAACCGGAGGCGGGGTCCGACGCCGGTGGCACCAAGACCCATGCGGAGCTGGCCAACGGCCAATGGGTCATCAACGGCAACAAGGAGTTCATCACCAACTCCGGCACCGACATCACCAAACTGGTCACCGTCACGGCCGTCACCGGGACCAGCGAGCGGGCTGACGGGACGGTGAAGAAGGAGATCTCCACCCTGCTGGTGCCGACCAACACCCCCGGCTTCACGGCGGAGAAAGCGTACAACAAGGTGGGCTGGAACGCCTCCGACACGCATCCGCTGACCCTGCAGGACGTCCACGTGCCCGAGGCCAACCTGCTGGGCGTGCGCGGCCGCGGGTACGCCAACTTCCTCTCCATCCTGGACGAGGGCCGCATCGCCATCGCCGCGCTCGCCGTCGGCGCCGCCCAGGGCTGCGTGGACGAGTCCGTGCGGTACGCCACCGAACGGCACGCCTTCGGCAACATGATCGGCAAATACCAGGCCATTGCGTTCAAGATTGCCCGGATGCAGGCACGGGCCCACACCGCCCGGCTGGCCTACTACGATGCCGCCGCGAGAATGCTGGCCGGAAAGCCGTTCAAGACGCAGGCGGCCATCGCTAAGATGGTCGCAGGCGAGGCCGCCATGGACAACGCCCGCGATGCGACGCAGGTCTTTGGCGGCTACGGGTTCATCAACGATTTCACCGTCTCGCGGCACTACCGCGACTCGAAGATCCTGGAGGTGGGGGAGGGCACCACGGAGGTTCAGCTCATGCTCATTGCCCGGGATCTGGGCCTGTAGCGGAAGAACGGCACCACAACGAGAGGATCGACTTGTGATCAACAAAGTGGTTGGATCGGCCGCCGCTGCCGTCGCCGACATCCCCGACGGGGCGTCGCTGGCGGTGGGGGGCTTTGGCCTCTGCGGCATCCCCGTGGCCCTGATCAACGCCCTGCACCGGCAGGGCACCAAGGACCTGGAGACCATCAGCAACAATTGCGGCGTGGACGACTGGGGCCTGGGGATCCTGCTCTCCGACGGCCGGATCCGGCGCACCATCTCCTCCTACGTGGGGGAGAACAAGGAATTTGCCCGCCAATTCCTGGCCGGCGAGCTCGAGGTGGAATTGACCCCGCAGGGCACGCTGGCCGAGAAGCTGCGCGCCGGCGGGGCCGGGATTCCCGCCTTCTTCACCTCGGCCGGGGTCGGGACGCAGGTGAGCGAGGGTGGCCTGCCGCGCAGGTACGACGGCGCGGGCCAGGTGGCCATTGCCTCCCCGGCGAAGGAGGTGCGCGCCTTCCGGGGCGCGGACTACGTGCTGGAGGAATCCCTGACGCCTGACTTTGCCCTGGTGCACGCCCTGCGCGGGGACAAGCATGGCAACCTGGTCTTCCATGCCACGGCGATGAACTTCAACCCGCTGTGCGCGATGGCGGGGAAGATCACCATCGCCGAGGTGGAGGAGCTGGTGGAGCCGGGGGAGCTGGACCCCGAGCATGTCCATGTGCCGGGCATCTTTGTCCAGCGCGTGGTGCATGTGCCGGCCGGATCCCCGGACGCCGAGAAGCGCATCGAGAAGCGCACCGTCACCGTCGCCAAGCCAGACGGCGGGAGCCTCGATGGGGGACCGGGAGCGGCTTCGGGCGTCCGCGAAGCGGGCGGGGCCCCCATCGAGGCTCCCGCCAGCACCCAGACAGGGGAAGGGGAATAGCCATGGCACTGACCCGCAACGAGCTCGCCGCCCGCGTGGCCGCGGAGCTCAAGAACGGCCAGTATGTGAACCTGGGCATCGGCATGCCCACGCTCATCCCCAACTACATCCCGGCCGGCGTCGAGGTGGTGCTGCACTCCGAGAACGGGATCCTGGGCACCGGCCCCTACCCGCTGGAGGCCGACGTCGACCCCGACCTGATCAACGCCGGCAAGGAAACCGTCACCGTGAACAAGGGCGCGGCGTTCTTCGATTCCGCCACCTCCTTTGGCATGGTCCGCGGCGGGCACGTGGACGTGGCCGTGCTGGGCGCCATGGAGGTGGCCGAGAACGGCGACCTCGCCAACTGGATGATCCCCGGCAAGATGGTCAAGGGCATGGGCGGCGCGATGGACCTGGTGTTCGGCGCCAAGCGGCTGATCGTGATGATGGAGCACACGGACCGGGAGGGCAACCCCAAGATCCTCACCCGCTGCACCCTGCCGCTCACCGGCAAGGCCTGCGTGGACAGGATCATCACTGACCTGGCCGTCATCGACGTCACCGAGGACGGGCTGGTGCTGCGCGAGGTGGCCCCCGGCGTCACGGCGGACCAGGTCAAGGCCGCCACCGGTGCCGAGCTGAAGATCGAATGGCACAACGAGGACGATGTATGAGCACACCCAAGGTCGTCACCCAGCGCGGGCTCTACTTTGACGAACTCGAGATGGACGTGGTGTACGCGCACCGGCCCGGGCGCACCATGACCGAGGCGGACAACGTCCTCTTCACCACGCTCACGATGAACACCCAGGGCCTGCACCTGGATGCCGCCTGGAGCGCGGGGCAACCCTTTGGCCAGCGGCTGGTCAACTCGATGATGACGCTCGCCACGATGGTGGGGCAGTCCGTCACCCAGCTGACCCAGGGCACCATCATCGCCCAGCTGGGCCTGACCGACGTCGCCTTTCCCCATCCGCTCTTCCACGGCGACACCTTGTACACGGAGACGGTGGTGACGGCCAAGCGGCCCTCCTCCTCGCGGCCCGGGCAGGGTATTGTCACAATGGCCCACACCGGCCGCAACCAGGACGGTGTGGTGGTGGGGACGGCCACCCGCAGCTGCCTCATGTGGCTCAATGCGGAGTCGGCCCGGCAACCGGCCAGGAAGCCGCCCCCGCTCTAACCGCCCCGCCAGACCTTTCGAAGGAGCACCGCTTGTCCGCGACACCGCGCGCTTTCCCCCTGGGCCCGTCCCTGCTGTTCTGCCCGGCCGACCGCCCCGAGCGCTACGCCAAGGCCGCCGACCGCGCCGACGCCGTCATCCTGGACCTGGAGGACGCCGTCGCCCCCGAGGCCAAGGCGGCGGCCCGCGGGCACCTGGTGGACACGCCGCTGGACCCCGCCCGGACCATCGTGCGCATCAACCCGCTGGACACCGCGGAGGGCCGGCTGGACCTGGCCGCCCTGAGGCAGACACCCTACCGGACCATCATGGTGGCCAAGGCCGAAAGCCCCGACGCCATCGAGGCCCACCCCGGATTCGACATCATTGCGCTCTGCGAAACGGCCCGCGGCGTGCTCGCCGCTCCGGCGCTGGCCCGCCTGCACAACGTGGTGGCCCTGATGTGGGGCGCCGAGGACCTGGTGGCCTCGCTCGGCGGGACATCCAGCCGGCATGCCGACGGCGCCTACCGGGCCGTGGCCATGCACGCGCGCTCGCAGGTGCTGCTGGCCGCCGGCGCCTACGGCAAGGCCGCCATCGACGCCGTCTACATCGACATCCCGGACCTGGACGGGCTGGCCGCGGAGGCCGCGGACGCCGTCGCCTCCGGATTCGCCGCCACCGCCTGCATCCACCCGAGCCAGGTGGCCGCCATCCGCGCGGCCTATGTGCCCTCGCCGGAGCAGGTCAATGCCGCCCACGATCTCCTCAATGCCGCCGCAGCCGCCGGCACCGGGGTGTTCGCCTACCAGGGCCGGATGATCGACGGCCCCATCCTCAAACACGCCCGGGAAACCCTCCGCCGCGCCGCCCTGCCCAACTGAGTGACAGTTATCGCACACTCCGGGGTGGCGGAACGTGAGATAACTGTCACCTAGTTGGGACGGGGAGGGCGCCAGCCGCACAGCCATAGTGCGTCCCGGACCTTCTTGACGGCGGTGCTAGCTTCGTTCTTCATGTGCCGTTTCGAGATCCTCACCTGGATCCAGCCCGCCGAAGCGAAGTCTTCCTCGCGGGCGATGTCCCGCTCCACCTGGTTGGGATCCGAGTGGTGCGAGCCTTCATATTCCACGGCCACCTTGAATCCGGGGAATGACTCGTCCGGAATGCGCGTGACGTCCCCGGCCAGCGTGACGGGGACGTTGAGCTCCGGTTCGGGCAGCCCGGCACGGACGACGGCGAGCCGGAGTCGTGTTTCCGGCGCCGAGTCGCTGCCGATCCGGGCCTGTTCCAGAGCCAGCCGTGCCTTGCGGATGCCCGGCGTTCCCCAATGGCGGTCCAGGATGCCGGCCAAGTCGCCGGGCAGAGCATACGGTTGGCTGCGGCCCTCGAATTCCGGCCGCGGGCTCCGCAACAGGTGGTCTGCGGCCACGGTGAGCTCGTCCACTGTCATCCGCCGCGCACAGTCCAGCCATGTCCGCACCCTTGTCGTAATCCACAGTCCGTCGAGGCATTCGACCTCGTCGTCAAAGAACTGCAGGCGGTGGCCCGTGGCGCCGCGGCGGCGGGGAATCCCATGCGGCGACTGGCGCGCCACATGGATGGTGTCTTCGTCCGCACCGGGCAAGAACCCAGGCAGCGCCCAGATCCGGAAGGCCGTGGCATGGGAGACGGCAGAGTACCCGGTGACCCGGCTGTATGGGCGGGCGAGCAAGGCCAACGGAAGGCCGTCGTCGTCCGGAGGGCCGACCCTGGCAATGCCGCGGGACAGATGGAGGATCTGCCGGTGCCTCAGATGATCGTAGGGGACGCCGCTGGCCAGTGCATCCGCAACAGTGAACGGTGCCGACGCCAGAGCGGAGGGTAGAGGCGGGAGTCTGCGCATGGCCCATCATGGCAATTTCGCGTTCATGCTGCTGACGTTTTCCACAGGTCCCCCGCCGCGCCCAACTGGGTGACGCTTATCGCACACTTCCGGGCCTGGAACGTGCGATAGCTGTCACCCAGTTGGGTGCAGGGGTGCGGGATACTGGGGGCATGCAGAATTCGCGCCACGCCCAGCCGTCCGCCGCCACCCGCAGGGTCATCCTGCTGGGCTCCACCGGGTCCATCGGCACCCAGGCCATCGATGTCATCGACCGCGCCCGGCTGGCCGACGGGAGCGAGCGCTTCGTGGTCACGGCGCTCAGTGCCGGCGGCGGCAACCCCGAACTGCTGGCCCGGCAGGCCGTCCACACCCGGGCCGAGGCCGTGGGCATGGCCGGCGGCGACGCCGGCGCGCTGCGGGCGTTGATTGCGGAGCTGGCAGCGGCGTCCGGGCTCGCCGGCTACGCGCCGGAGATCTTTGTGGGCCCGGACGCCTCCACCGCGATCGCGGGCTGGGCGGGCGGCGGCGGCCGGGCGGACGTGGTGCTCAACGGCATCACCGGCTCCATCGGCCTGGCCCCGACGCTGGCCGCGCTTGACTCCGGGGCGCTGCTGGCCCTGGCCAACAAGGAATCGCTGATCGTTGGCGGCGCGCTGGTCAAGGGTGCGGCGGCCCCCGGGCAGCTGGTGCCGGTGGACTCCGAACATTCGGCGCTGGCGCAGGCGCTGCGCTCGGGCAGCGCGGCGGAGGTGGACCGGCTGGTGCTGACGGCCTCGGGCGGACCGTTCCGCGGCCGGACCCGGGCCCAGCTGGCCACCGTCACCCCGGCCGAGGCGCTCAATCACCCCACCTGGGACATGGGCCTGATGGTCACCACGAATTCCGCGTCCCTGGTGAACAAGGGCCTGGAGGTCATCGAGGCGCACCTGCTCTTCGACGTCCCGCTGGAGCGGATCGACGTCGTGGTCCACCCGCAGTCGGTGGTCCATTCCATGGTCCAGTTCACCGACGGCTCCACCATGGCCCAGTGCTCGCCGCCGGACATGCGGCTGCCCATTGCGCTGGGGCTCGGCTGGCCGGATCGGGTGCCCGGCGCGGCCCTGGCCTGCGATTGGACCCATGCCACCAGCTGGACCTTCGAGCCGCTGGACACCGAGGCGTTCCCCGCCGTCGGGCTCGCGAAGGACGCAGCGAGGCAGGGGAGCACCTTCCCGGCCGTCTTCAACGCCGCGAACGAGGAGGCCGTGCATGCCTTCCATGCGGGCCGGATCGGCTTCCTGGACATCGTGGACACGGTGGTGGAGGTTCTCAGCGAACACTCGGCTGACTCCCGGCTCACCGTAGACTCTGTGCTGGATGCTGAAGGCTGGGCACGTGCGCGCACCACCGAGCGTTTAGCCCTTAAGGGCTGATCCACCGAGAAATCCAGTGAGCGAGAAAAGACAACTGTGACTGTATTGCTGTTCATCCTTGGCGTGGCCTTCGTGGCCGTGGGCATCGCGGCGTCGATCGCCCTGCACGAGGTGGGGCACCTGCTGCCCGCCAAGCTGTTCAAGGTCCGGGTGACCAAGTACATGATCGGCTTTGGCCCCACGCTGTTCTCGCGCAGGAAGGGTGAGACGGAGTACGGCTTCAAGGCCATCCCGGCCGGCGGCTACGTGGCGATGATCGGCATGTACCCGCCCAACCCGGCCGATGGCTCCGTCCGGCCCTCCAGCACCGGCATGTTCCAGACCCTGGCCACAGAGGCCCGCAGCCTGGCGCACGAGGAGGTGGGACCCGGGGACGAGAACCGGGTGTTCTACAAGCTGCCGGTGTGGAAAAAGATCATCATCATGCTCGGCGGGCCGTTCATGAACCTCGTCATCGGCGTCGTCCTGACCGGCGTGCTGCTGATGGGCTTCGGCGCCGCGCAGCCGAGCACCACGCTGGCCGACGTCAACGCCTGCCAGGTCAAGGCCGGCGAGGCCGCCCCGGCGAACCTGGAGCACTGCACGCCGACGCCGGCCGCGGCCGCCGGGCTGAAGCCGGGCGACGTCGTCACCGCCTTTGACGGCAAGGCCGTGCCCAACTGGGGCACGCTGACGCAGTGGATCCGCGCCTCCGCCGGCAAGTCCGTGCCGCTCACCGTGGAGCGCAACGGTACCAGCATCACCACCACCATCACGCCCGTGCTGACCGCGCGCCCCGTGGTGGACGCCAACGGCCTGCCGGCCAAGGATGCCGCCGGCAACGCCGCCACCACCGACGTTGGCTTCATCGGCGTCGGCCCCACCACGGCCATGGTCCGCCAGCCCATCACCGCCGTGCTGCCCGCCGTCGGGAACAGCATGGTGCAGATTTCCGGCGTCGTGCTCAACCTGCCCCAGCGCCTGGTGGGCGTGGCGCAGGCCGCCTTCAGCAGCGCTCCGCGCGACCCCAACGGCCCCATTTCCGTGGTGGGCGTGGGCCGGGTGGCCGGCGAGGTGGCCGCCATGGACGACGTGCCGGTGAGCTCCAAGCTGGCCACGCTGATCGGGCTGATCGGCGGGGTGAACCTGGCGCTGTGCGTCTTCAACCTGATCCCGCTGCTGCCGCTCGACGGCGGCCACGTACTCGGTGCCCTCTACGAGGGGGCTCGCCGGCTGGTGGCCAAGCTCTTTGGCCGCAAGGATCCGGGGGCGTTCGACATCGCCAAGATGCTGCCGGTGACCTATGTGGTGGCCGGGATCCTGATGGTCATGGGTGCCCTGCTGATCTACGCGGACATCGTGAAGCCGGTCAACATCTTCGGCTAGGCACCGCTGCTTCCGCGGTTGGCGGCGCTGGGCGGCCGGCGGCGCTGACCGCGCTTACCGCGCAGCAGCTTCAGGCGCTGGGCGGCATTGCCGAGGCCGTGCTGGCCGGCCTTGAGGAGCCGCACCGCCCCTGACGGCAGTGCATTTTGGTTGATTTAGAAGAATCAACTAAAAAAGATTGATTTTTAAATATCACCCACTTATGGTTGATACATGTTCGCCATGACGCTCGACCAGCGGTCCAGCCAGAGCGGCCCCGACCGCGTCCCCGACCTGCTGGCCCGGTTGGCGGATCTGGAGCCGGTGCTGCCCTTTGAGCGCTCGGTCGGCGACGAGCTCCAAGGGGTCCTGGCGGGCGCCGGCGACGTCGTCGAGGTTGCCCTGCGCGCGCTGCGCACCGGGCACTGGTACGTGGGCATCGGCATCGGCGCCATCGACTCGCCCCTTCCGGCCAGCCCGCGCGAGGCCCGCGGCCGGGCCCTCGTGGCCGCGCGGCGTGCGGTGGACCGGGCCAAAAAGACCGGCGACCGCGTCCCGCTGGCGGTCGAGGTGGGGCCTGCGGGACCGCGCACGGCGCCGGGACCGCGCGCCGCGGCACCCGCGGCCTCCGCGGCCTCTGCGGCGGAGGCCGTGCTCGTCCTGGTGGGCGCCCTGGTGGCCGGCCGGACCGAGGCCGAATGGCGGGTCCTGGACCAGCTGCACGTGGGTCTCCGCGGCACCCAGGCGCAGGCCGCCGCGGTGCTGGGGATCTCCGCCCAGGCCGTCAGCAAGGCCGTGCTGCGTTCGGGGTGGCGGGAGGAGCAGGGTGGCCGGAACGCGGCGGCGATCCTGCTGGACCTGGCGGACAACTAGGCGCTGCCGTTTCGGTCTTCGGCTGCCGTTTCAACGACAGCGCATGACCACAACTGCGGCCAATGGCCAATTGCGCGCCGATGTCCGCACCCGGGGCTAGCCTGATCCCAGGAAACCGCCGCGGCACCAGCACACAGGAGGGAGGCTCGGTATGGACGCACTCTGGATAGTGCTGGCGGTGCTGGCCGGTGGCCTCCTCGGTTGGCCCGTGACGGCAGGGATCCTGCGGTTGGCCCGGTCCGCCGATGCCCAGGAACAGGCCGCCGAACGGTCCGCCGGCCCTGCAGCCGGCCGGGCGGCCCCGCCGGACGACGGGCCGGAGCCGGTGGACCAGCCCCAGGACCAGTTGGAAGCCCCGGAACCAGCAGCGGAGCCCGCAAGTCCCCGGGACGGGGGAATCCAGGCGTCCACCGGCCTGCCCGCCGGCGTGCTGCGCGGGGGCCTGGTGATCGGCGTGCTGGAGCGGATCGCCGTCGTCGTCTGCATTCTCGCCGACCAGCCGGTGGCCATTGCGTATGTGGTGGCCATCAAGGGGCTGGGGCGCTACCCGGAACTGAAGGACACGCCCGCGGCCAGTGAGAGGTTCATCATTGGCACCTTTGCGTCCATGCTGTGGGCTGCGGGGGTGGCCACGCTGGCCAAATGGCTGCTGTTGGGCTGATGCGCTCGTCACAGGCCCGGCGGCGCCAGCCGTGGAGGCGCTAGGCTGGCTGCATGAGTGTTTACGCCGTCGAATACGTTTATGCCCCCGAAGAAGCCCAGATCCGCGATGACCACCGCCCGGCCCACCGCGCCTGGCTGTCCGCCCTGGTGGAGTCCGGCAATGTGCTGGCCTCCGGTCCGTTTGGCGATGGTGCCGGCGCGCTGCTGATCTTCCAGGCCGAGGACGAGTCCACTCTGAACCAGATCCTCAGCCAGGACCCGTTCAGCATTGCCGGCGGCATCGCCGGCGCCAAGATCACCGAGTGGAACCCGGTGATCGGGCACCTGGCCGCACTGGTCAAGTAGCTGGTCAAGCAGCCGGCCAAGCAGCCGGCTGCCCCGTGCCGGACCATGTCCGGCCGGGCCGCCCCAAAGCCTACAATTGAGCAGGATCTTTCGGCAGAATTCCGTGGGCGGCACAGGGTCCGCCGCGGGCCGGGAATCCACCAGAAACACTAGGAGCACACTTTGACCCCGGTCAGCCTCGGAATGCCTGAAGCACCCCCGCCCGTCCTCGCCCCCCGGCGCAAGACGCGGCAAATCAAAGTGGGTTCCGTGGGCGTAGGGTCCGACTCGCCCATCAGCGTGCAGTCCATGACCACCACGCCCACCACTGACATCAACGCCACGCTGCAGCAGATCGCTGAGCTGACGGCGTCGGGCTGTGATATTGTGCGCGTGGCCTGCCCCTCCGCCGACGATGCCGAGGCGCTTCCCATCATCGCCAAGAAGTCCCAGATCCCTGTCATTGCGGACATCCACTTCCAGCCGAAGTACGTCTTCGCAGCCATCGAGGCCGGCTGTGCCGCGGTGCGCGTGAACCCGGGCAACATCCGCAAGTTCGATGACCAGATCAAGGAAATCGCCCGCGCGGCCAAGGACCACGGCACCTCCATCCGGATCGGCGTGAACGCCGGGTCGCTGGAGCCCTCCATCCTGAAGAAGTACGGCAAGGCCACCCCGGAGGCCCTGGTGGAGTCCGCCGTCTGGGAGGCCTCCCTGTTCGAGGAGCACGGCTTCCACGACTTCAAGATCTCCGTCAAGCACAACGACCCGGTGATCATGGTGCGCGCCTACGAGCTGCTGGCCGAGCGCGGCGACTGGCCGCTGCACCTGGGCGTCACCGAGGCCGGGCCGGCCTTCCAGGGCACCATCAAGTCCGCCACCGCGTTTGGCGCGTTGCTGGCCAAGGGCATCGGCGACACCATCCGCGTTTCCCTCTCCGCCCCGCCGGTGGAGGAGATCAAGGTGGGCAACCAGATCCTGCAGTCGCTGAACCTGCGCCCGCGCAAGCTGGAAATCGTCTCCTGCCCCTCCTGCGGACGCGCCCAGGTGGACGTCTACACGCTGGCCGAGCAGGTCACCGCGGGCTTGGAAGGCATGGAAATCCCGCTGCGTGTGGCAGTCATGGGCTGCGTGGTGAACGGACCCGGCGAGGCCCGCGAGGCGGACCTCGGTGTGGCCTCCGGCAATGGCAAGGGCCAGATCTTTGTGAGGGGACAAGTCATCAAGACTGTTCCCGAGGACCAGATTGTTGAGACACTCATTGAAGAAGCGATGAGGATTGCCGAAGAAATGGGGGAAACCGATGGCGAGGATGCTGTCAAGGGTGGCCCCGTGGTCACTGTCTCGTAATACCTTTGCGCGCAGTCCGGTGCGCATCCTGTCCCATGCGGACACGGATGCGCTCCGGCTGCTCGTGGCGGCGGACCCCGTCGCCAATGTCTTTGTGGCCTCCCAGCTGGAGGCCACAGGCACCGCCGTGCCCAACATTCCCGGTGCGGTGATGCTGGGCATTCCCGACGACGGCGGCGCCCTGGCGGCCGCCTGTTGGGTGGGCGCCAATGTGGTCCCGGTGGGAGCCACCGAGATCCATGCCCGCGCGTTTGGCCAATGGCTGGCCGCCTCGCAGCGCAGCTTTGCCTCCATCTTTGGCCCGGCCGAGGCCGTGCTGCCACTGTTTGGGGAGCTGGAGGCCGACGGCGCCCACGCACTGGAGATCCGGGCCAACCAGCCGCTGATGTCCCTGGCCGGCGATCCGGCCGTGGCCCCCAACGAGCTGCTGGCTCCGAGCCTGCTGGAGGACTTCCCGCAGATCCTCACGGCCGCCGCGGCGATGTTCGAGGAAGAGGTGGGCTATTCGCCCTTCCTCGGCGGGGCCGAGCACTACCGCCGGCGGGTCAAGGACCTGATCCGGGCGGGGCACTCGCTCAGCCATTGCGGCGACGACGGCGAGGTCATCTTCAAGGCCGACCTCGGCGCCGTCTCCACAGCTGCCAGCCAGGTCCAGGGTGTGTGGATGAACCCTGCCTACCGCGGGCTGGGCATGAGCGCCGGCTACATGGCCGCCGTCGTGCTGCTCTCGCGCAAGTTCGCCCCGGTCACCAGCCTCTACGTCAACGACTACAACAGCCGTGCCCGGGCCGTCTACGAGCGCGTCGGCTTCACCCAGGTGGGCACCTTCGCCACGGTGCTCTTCTAGGCCCGCGGGCGTCCCCGCCGCCGACCTCATCTGTGTAGCAGTAGCTGCTGCTTAGGCCGTCCATTCCAGCAACTGCTGCTACACAGTTGGCGAGCGCAGACAGCCCTTGGCGGATGGGATACGCTTTGTGCAACTTGTTGCGCAAAGGAGTGCATGGTGTCAGAGCCGACCAATGACCAGCAATACCCGAACCTGTTCGCCCCGCTGGACCTGGGCTTCACCACGCTGCCCAACCGCGTCCTGATGGGGTCGATGCACGTCGGGCTGGAGGAGCACGCCAACGGTTTCGAGCGGATGGCCGCGTTTTATGCCGAACGTGCGCGCGGCGGCGTCGGGCTGATGGTCACCGGCGGCATTTCCCCCAACGACGCCGGCCGGCCGATGAAGGGCGGGGCCAAGCTCAGCACCGCGGCCGAGGCCCGGCAGCACCGGGCCATCACCGACGCCGTGCATGCCGAGGGCAGCAAGATTGCCCTGCAGCTGCTGCACTTTGGCCGCTATGCCGCCCAGCCGGGGCTCGTGGCCCCGAGCGCCCTGCAGGCTCCCATCAGCCCGCTGGTCCCGAACCCGCTCAGCGGCGCCGAGGTGGAATCGACCATCGAGGACTTTGTCCACGCCGCAGCCCTGGCCCAGGGCGCGGGGTACGATGGCGTGGAGATCATGGGGTCCGAGGGGTACCTGATCAACGAGTTCGTGGCCGCCCGGACCAACCAGCGCGCGGACGAATGGGGCGGCAGCTACCAGAACCGGATGCGCTTCCCGGTGGAAATCGTCCGCCGGACCCGCGAGCGGGTGGGGGAGAACTTCATCCTCATCTACCGGCTGTCCATGCTGGACCTGGTGGAGGGCGGCTCCACGCTGGCCGAGGTCATCGCGCTGGCCCAGGCCGTGGAGGCGGCGGGGGCCACCATCATCAACACCGGCATCGGCTGGCACGAGGCCCGGATCCCCACCATCGCCACCTCCGTGCCGCGGGCCGGCTTTGCCTGGGTCACCCAAAAGGTCATGGGCAGCGTGGGCATCCCGCTGGTCACCACGAACCGGATCAACACCCCCGAGGTGGCCGAAGGGCTGCTGGCCTCCGGGCACGCGGACATGGTCTCGATGGCCCGCCCGTTCCTGGCCGATCCGCACTTCCTGGCCAAGGCCAAGGCCGGCCGCGCGCGGGAGATCAACACCTGCATCGGCTGCAACCAGGCCTGCCTGGACCACACCTTCGTCGGCAAGACCTCCTCCTGCCTGGTCAATCCGCGCGCCTGCCACGAGACCGAGCTGGTCATCACGCCGGCGCCGGTGCCCAAGCGGATCGCCGTCGTCGGCGCCGGGCCCGCCGGGCTTGCCTGTGCCGTGACCGCCGCCGAGCGCGGGCACCACGTCACGCTCTTCGAGGCGGCCTCCGAGGTGGGCGGCCAGTTCAACATCGCCAAGCAGATTCCCGGCAAGGAGGAGTTCCACGAAACCATCCGCTACTTTGGCGGCCAGGTCCAGCTGCGCGGCATCGACCTGCGCCTGGACACCCCGGCGGACGCGGCGTCGCTGTTGGCGGAGGGCTTCGACGACGTCGTGCTCGCCACCGGCGTCACCCCACGCATGCCGGAGATCGAGGGCCTGGACCATCCCTCGGTGCTGACCTACCTTGATGTGCTGCGCGACAAGAAGCCGGTGGGGGCCACCGTGGCCATCCTGGGCGCCGGCGGCATCGGCTTCGACGTCGCCGAATACATCACCGCCCATGGCGAGAGCGCCACCCTGGTGCCGGAGAAGTTCTACCGCGAGTGGGGGATCGATGAGACCTTCAGCGGCCCCGGCGGGATCCGCCGTCCGCAGCCGCCGGAGTCCGGCCGCACGGTGTTCCTGCTCCAGCGCAAGGAGTCCAAGGTGGGCGCCGGACTGGGCAAGACTACCGGCTGGATCCACCGCACCGAGCTCAAGGCCAAGGGCGTCACCATGGTCCCCGGCGTGACCTACCGCAGGATCGACGACGCCGGCCTACACCTGAGCGTCGACGGCAAGGACAGCGTCCTGGCCGTGGAGACGGTGATCCTGTGCACCGGGCAGGATCCCCGCCGCGAACTGGCGGCCGGGCTGGACGCCGGCGGCGCCCGTGTGCACCTGATCGGCGGCGCGGACGTGGCGGCCGAGCTGGATGCCAAGCGGGCCATCAACCAGGGCACGCGCCTGGCGGCGGGGCTGTAGCCGTGAGCCTGCCGCATGCGATCCTGACGTCCCTGCTGGAAAAGCCGTGTTCGGGGGCCGAATTGGCGCGCCGCTTTGAGAAGTCCATCGGCTACTTCTGGTCCGCCACGCACCAGCAGATCTACCGCGAGCTGGCGAAGCTGGAGGAGGCCGGGCTCGTTGCGGCCTCGGACCGGGAATCCACGCGCGGCCGGCAGCGGCATTTCGCCGTGCTGCCGGCCGGCCGGGAGGGGCTGGAACGGTGGAGCCTTCAGGAACAGGCGCCACGGCCCATGCGCGATGAACTGATGGTGCGCCTGCGGGCCGCCGCGGTCCTGGGCACGGTTGACCTGCGCGGTGAACTTGTCCGGCACATGGCCCTGCACCGGGCGCAGCTGGACGTGTACCGGGAGATTGAGCACAAGGACTTTCCCGGCGTCCGCGGCGGTTCCGGGCACGACGCATCCACGCTGCTGCAGCACGCCGTGCTGGCCGCCGGCATCAGCTTCGAGGCGGCCTGGCTGGCCTGGGCCGAGGATGCCCTGGCGGCCCTGGACCGCAACTAGGGCGCAGGGCCGGGGTCAGGCAGTGAGCGCGTCGGCGTCCGAGAGTTGCTGGTCTTCGATCCGGGCAGAGCGGACGTGGAGAGCAAAAGCACCAGCGCTGCCAGCAGCAGGAACGCCACGGCGGTCCAGAGCGCGGTTCCGATGCCCACTGCTGAGGCAACCAGGCCGCCCAAGGGCGCTCCGATGACGATCATGCCTCGGTTCACCGACCGCATGGTGGCGCTCATGCGGGCGATGAGCCGATCCGGTGTCACCGCCTGGCGGTAGCCCATCTCCAACGGCCCTTCGACGCCCATGGCCAGCCCGAACAGGAACTGCCCCGCAGCGGCCAGAACGAATGCTGCCCACGGGTCGGCGGGCCACACCGCGGGAGAGCCGGGGATGGCTGCGGTGGGGTGGACAGCCATCGGCCGGCGACAGGGCCAGCAGGGCGATGGCCACGGCCGGCGAACCCGCGAGGCGACCATTGCCCGGCCCGTGCCCCACCGGCTGCCGAGGTGCGTTGAGACGGAGGTTCCGATGACGGCGCCCACACCTGCGCAGCCCAGAATGAACCCCAGCCCCAGCGCGCCCAGCCGAAGTTCCCTGAGGATGAGGGCCGGGACAACGGCGCCCAGGATGGCAGAGCCGATGAACCAGATGTGACTGCTCCACGCCAACGGCCCAGGTTGGGCATGTCCATAGACCCAGCGCAGTCCCTCGGCAACCCTCTGATGCATTCGCAGGCCGTTTGGCGTTGGCGCCTGGCCTGCTGGTGGCTGGCGCACCGTCAAGAGGACAATGCCGGACAAGACGTAGGAGAGTGCATCGATCAACAGTGCCAAGGCGGCGGTCAGCAGGGCGACCAGGCCGCCGGCCACGGCGCTTCCAGTCGTCTGGGCCACTGTGTCGCTCTGCTGGAGCCGGGCGTTCGCTCGGGTCAGGAGTGTTCTGGGCACCAATTGCGGCAGGAAGGATTGGTAGGCGGCATCGCGCGTCAGGGCCAGCGTCCCAAAGATGAACATCATGACCATCAATACCGGAACAGTGGCAAGACCCAGGATGGCGAGGGTGCACAGCGCCGCCAGAATCAGTCCGCGGCCAAAATCCCCAGCAATGAGCACCGTCCGCCGCGGGAACCCGTCAATCCAGATGCCGGCCAGCAAGCCGAAGAGCAGATAAGGGGCCCATCTGGCGGCGTTGACCAGACCCTGGTCCAGTGGTGAGCCGCGCATCGACACCAAGATGAGAACGGACAGGGCCAAGCCCGTGATGTACGTCCCGAAGTCCGAGACGGTGGACGCAAGCCAGAACCGGACAAATGCCGGATGGTCGCGCAGCTTCATGGGCATTGTGGGTGCAGCCCTGTCATGGTCCGGTCGCCGTCCCCCTCACACAGCAGCAAGCCCTCGCCCGGTCCGTTAGATTATGCCATCCGGTGGGTGGATTCCCACCGGGTGCCAGTCCAGCGGCCCGGTGAGGCAGCGCTGGACGGCCGGGGCAAACAGGGCGGCAATCTGCGCGTGCCCGGCGGAGGCCAGCGGTTCCAGCTTGAGGAGATAGCGGGCCATCACCAACCCCATCAGCTGGCTGGCCAGCAGCGACGCGCGCAGCCGCAGGACGGCGTCGTCGTCCTCCAGACCCGCAAGCACGACGGCGGCCACCCGTTTGAGGAGCACCTCGCGCAGCAGCGCGGCCTGCCCGGTGGAGCTGGCAACGCCGCGGAGCAGAGCCAGCAGGGCGGGCTGGACGGGGGAGTCCCACACCCCCAGCAGGGCCAGCACCAGCGCCTCGCCGCGGTCGCCCGGGTCCCGAGCCGCCACCCCCTTGAGCACCGCTCGGGGGTCCGCCGGCAGCTCGATGCAGGCGCCGAACAGCTCGTCCTTGCCGGCGAAATAGTGGTGCACCATGGCCGCATCCACCCCGGCGGCGCGGGCAATCTCGCGCAGGCTGGTGCCATCGTAGCCATGCTCGGCGAAGAGCCGGCGCGCCGAGTCCACGATGGCCCCGCGGGTGGTTGCGGTCCCGCTGCGCCGGCCCCGCCGGGGCACGGCGTTCACCGGCTCTGCCGGCGCAGGGTCAGCGAGGCCAGCAGCAGCGCCACCAGCACAAACCCGGCCATGGCCAGCAGGTCCGCCACCATGGCCGAGGTGGCCTCGGTGTGCCGTGCGATCTCCTGAAGGGCATCCACCGAATAGCTCAGCGGCAGCACGTTGGAGATTGCCTCCAGCGCCGAGTTCATCGAGTCCCTTGCCACAAACAGTCCGCAGAGCAGGATCTGCGGCACCACCACCACGGGCATGAACTGGACGGCCTGGAACTCCGTGCGGGCAAAGGCCGAGCACAGCAGGCCCAGCGCCACGCCCAGCACGGCGTTGACCACCGCCACCAGCACCACCCACCCGGCGTTGCCCTTGATGTCCATGCCGAACACCCAATAGGCGACGGCGGTGGCCACCAGCGACTGTAGCGCGGCCATCAGCGAGAAGGCCAGGGCGTAGCCGAAGAGCAGGTCCGCCTTGTGGATGGGCGTGGTGAGCAGCCGCTCCAGGGTGCCCGAGGTGCGTTCGCGCAGCATGGTGATGGAGGTGACCAGGAACATCACCACAAACGGGAAGATGGCCAGCATCATCAGGCCCACCCGGTCGAAGGTGCGCGGGACCCCGGGCGGGCGCGTCTCGCCCTCGAAGAGGTAGTACACCACCGCCAGCAGCACCGCCGGAACCACCAGGATCAGGGCAATGCTGCGCGGGTCTCCAGCGAGCTGGCGCAGCACACGCTCGGTGGTGGCCAGTAGCATCCGCGGATTCATGCCGCACCTCCCGGAGTGGATCCGGCGGCCGCCTCGGCCTGTTGGATCAGGTGCAGGAAGGCCAGCTCGAGATCGTCGGTGCGGCCGCGCCGGCGCAGTTCGTCCGGTGTGGTCTGGGCCATCAGTGCGCCGTCGCGCAGCAGCAGCAGGGAATCGCAGTGCCCGGCTTCCTCCATGACATGGCTGGAGATAAGCAGCGTGGTGCCGGACGCTGCCATGGTCCGGAACCGCGCCCAGAGATCGGCCCGCAGCACCGGATCCAGCCCCACGGTGGGCTCGTCCAGCACCAGCAGCTGCGGGTGCGAGACCAGCGCGCAGGCCAGCGACACGCGGCTGGATTGTCCGCCGGAGAGGTCCTCGGTGCGCCTCCGTGCCAGGTCTAAGAGTCCGACGGCGTCCAGCGCCTCGCGGACATCCGCCCGGCCCCTGCCGTGCATGGCGCCGAAGTAGCGCACATTGTCTTCCACGCTCAGGTCCTTGTACACGCTGGGGGACTGGGTCACATAC
Source organism: Pseudarthrobacter sp. P1 (assembly GCF_050156935.1). Lineage (NCBI taxonomy): Bacteria > Bacillati > Actinomycetota > Actinomycetes > Micrococcales > Micrococcaceae > Pseudarthrobacter > Pseudarthrobacter sp. P1. Next base: position 4,299,777 of record NZ_CP189584.1, read on the forward strand.
CCCACCTGGTGGCGCAGCAGTTCGGTGCCCGCGGGATGGCCCAGCACCGTGATGGTGCCGCGGGCCAGCCGCTGCACGCCCACGATGGCCCGCATCAGCGTCGTCTTGCCGCTGCCGGAGGGGCCCAGCAGGCCGGTGATCCGGCCGGCCGGGATGGTGAAGCCGACGTCGTGGAGCACCGTGGCCTTGCCGCGGCTGATGTGCACTCCGGCCACCTCCACGCTGGGCGGAATGGTGGACTCCGCGGGCCCAGGCAGCCTGGGGCCGGGCCAGTTGGGAACGGCTGCATGGGACATGGGCACCCCTTCGGTGGCCGGTGAATTCATCACGTGGTGAATTAAAGCTAGGGCTGGCGGCGGAGGGTGTCCAGAGCCCACTGCCAGCATGTTCCCAGTGTTGTTTCGGCGCGGTTTCCTTGTGGCGGGCGGGGCGTGGGCTTAGGTTGGTGGTGAGTTGCAACACAGGAGTGCAGCCGCGCGTTTTGTCGAGAGGAATCGAAAAGATGGCCGTATCGGTAGACCTGTCCAAGGCACTGGACAAGGGCTTTGAAGACAAGTCGTTGAAAGAAATTCTGGATGCATCGCCGTCCGCGCTGGCAGGCATCACCGATGAGAAGGCGGCGGCGCTGAAGGATTTGCTGGGCATCAAGACCATCCGCGAACTCGGCAGCAACAAGTACTTCGCCGTTGCCGGCGTGCTGGTCGCGCTGGAGGGCAAGCAGGGCTAGCCGGCCACGCCCCGTGCCAGGGGCCCGCACGCCGGACACCGGCATGCGGGCCCCTGCTGCGTTTTTTGGGGGTGCCCGGGCACGGGCAGGAGACGCGAACCGGTAGATTAGATGTGGCCCTTGCTTCTCCGCTGGCCCCCAACTGCTCAAGAAAAGGGAAAATACGCGTGGCTCTTCGCCTTTCCACCCTGTTCCTTCGTACCCTGCGCGAGGACCCCGCCGAGGCCGAGGTGGCCAGCCACCGGCTGCTCCTGCGCGCCGGCTACATCCGCCGCGCCGCCCCCGGAATCTACACCTGGCTGCCGCTGGGCCTGCGGGTCCTGCGTAAGGTGGAGGCCATCATTCGCGAAGAGATGGACGCGATTGGCGCCCAGGAAGTCCACTTCCCCGCGCTGCTGCCCAAGGAGCCCTACGAGGCCACCAACCGCTGGACCGAATACGGCGACGGCATCTTCCGCCTCAAGGACCGCAAGGGCGCCGACTACCTGCTGGCCCCCACGCATGAGGAAATGTTCACGCTCCTGGTCAAGGATCTGTACAGCTCCTACAAGGATCTGCCACTGAGCATCTACCAGATCCAGAACAAGTACCGAGACGAGGCCCGCCCGCGCGCCGGCCTGCTCCGCGGCCGCGAGTTCATCATGAAGGACTCCTACTCCTTCGACATCGACGACGACGGCCTGGACGCCAGCTACGCCGCGCACCGCGGCGCCTACCTGCGCATCTTCGAGCGCCTGGGCCTGGACATCGTTCCGGTGGCGGCCACGGCCGGTGCCATGGGCGGCTCCAAGAGCGAGGAATTCCTGCACCCGACGGCCATCGGCGAGGACACCTTTGTCCGCTCCGCCGGCGGCTATGCGGCCAACGTTGAAGCCGTCAGCACCGTGGTGCCCGACGACATCGACTTCACCAACGCGCCCGCCGCCCGTGTCCTGGACACCCCTGACACCCCCACCATCGACACCCTGGTGGCGGCGGCCAATGCGATCGCCCCGCGCGACGGCGGCGCCTGGACCGCCGCGGACACGCTCAAGAATGTGGTGCTGGCCCTGGACCTGCCCATGGGCGAACGCCGGCTGGTGGTCATCGGCCTGCCCGGTGACCGCGCCGTGGACCTCAAGCGCATCGAGGCCAACATCGGCGCGCACCTGGAAATCGGCGGCGAGATCGGCGTCGAGGCCGCCAACGAGGAGGACCTCAAGAAGCACCCGGGTCTGGTCAAGGGCTACATCGGCCCGGGCCAGGCACTCGATGCTGCCGTGCTGGGCACTGAGGGCTCCACCGGCCTGCTGTACCTGGTGGACCCGCGCGTGGTCTCCGGCACCAGCTGGATCACGGGCGCCAACGAGGCCGGCAAGCATGTCTTCGACCTGGTCGCCGGGCGCGACTTCGGCTGGGACGGCGTCATCGAGTCGGTCGAGGTCCGTGCGGGCGATCTGGCCCCGGACGGCTCGGGCCCGCTGGAAGCGGCCCGCGGCATCGAAATGGGCCACATTTTCGCGCTGGGCCGCAAGTACGCACAGGCCCTGGACCTGAAGGTGCTCGACGCCAACGGCAAGCTGGCCGTGGTGACCATGGGCTCCTACGGCATTGGCGTCACCCGCGCAGTGGCCGCCCTGGCCGAGTCCAACCACGACGAAAAGGGCCTGGTCTGGCCCGCCGCCGTGGCGCCGGCCGATGTGCACGTGGTGGCCGTGGGCCGCGGCGAGGAAATCTTCGACACCGCAGCCGCACTGACCGACGAGCTTGAGGCAGCGGGCCTGGAGGTCATCTACGATGACCGTCCCAAGGTGTCCCCGGGCGTGAAGTTCGGCGACGCCGAGCTGCTGGGAGTGCGCACCATCCTGGCCGTTGGCCGCGGCCTGGTGGATGGCGTCGTGGAGATCAAGGACCGTGCCACCGGCGAGGCGGAGAACATTCCCGTCGCCGAGGCCGTCAAGTACATCCTGGACCACGCCAAGTAGGCACTGGGGCGGCCTCCGGCGTAGGCCGCCCCTGTGCAGCCAGCTAGAGGAACCAGACGATGATCAGCGGGCTTGAAGACCTGCAGCTGGCCACGGCCTTGCTGGTGGTGGTTGCCGGGTTTGGCGCGGGGTGGATCGACGCCGTCGTGGGTGGCGGTGGGCTGATCCAGCTGCCCGTGATGCTCATGGTCCCCGGAATCACGCCGGTGCAGGCACTGGCCACCAACAAGATGGGCTCCATCTTCGGCACCACCACCAGTGCCGTGACGTACTACCGCCGCGTGGGCCCGGACCTCAAAACCGCGCTGCCCACGGCCCTGGTGGCCCTCGGCGGCAGCCTGGGTGGCGCCGTGTTGGCGGCCAACCTGCCGCAATCGGTCTTCAAACCCATCATCGTGGCCGCGCTCATCGCCGTCGCGCTCTTCACGGCCCTCAAACCCAAGGTGGGGGAGCTGACGGCGCTCAAACACTCGGGGCACCGGCACTATGTGCTGGCGTCCCTGATTGGCGGCGTGATCGGCTTCTACGACGGACTCATTGGTCCCGGCACCGGATCATTTTTGGTCATCGCCCTGGTGACGCTGATGGGCTATGCCTTCCTGGAGGCCAGCGCCAAGGCGAAGATCGTCAACATGGCAACCAATTTCGGCGCCCTCATCTTCTTCCTGCCGCACGGCTCGGTGCTCTGGGGCCTGGGCCTGCTGCTGGGGCTGGCCAACATGGCCGGCGGCTATCTGGGCGCACGGACCGCGGTGAAGCAGGGCAGCACGTTCATCCGCGTGGTGTTCCTGGTGGTGGTGGCCGTGCTGATCATCAAGCTCGGCTACGACGTCTGGAACGCGAACTTCGCACGCTAGGCGGACAAGGCCTCCAGCGGCCAGCCCCGGCGGCGTTCCATGCCCGGGCTCTTCTAGGTCAGGACCTTCAGGGCATGCGCCTGGGGCAGCCCGGCCAAGGTCTTTCCGGCCAGGGTGCTGGCCACCCACAGGGAGCGCTGTGCGTCGCCCTCATGGTCCGGCTTGGCAAAATACCAGAGCGCGTTTTCCACCTCGCGGGCGATGCTCCATTGCACCGCCACCTCCGCGTCCAGCCCCGCCGCCTCGCACAACTGGGCGCAGCGTTCGCGCAGGGCCACCGCCGGGTCGGTGCGGGAGAGATCGCCGATGCGGTTCCACAGGCACGGTGCCACGGCGAATTCGGCCTCGCCAACGCTGGGCTGCGGGTCGATGGCGGCGTAGTCGGTCCGGCCCGGCCGGCCCAGGATGTTCATGTAGTGCAGGTCCGTGTGGACCAGGACATCGCGTGAGCTGCGCCGCGAGACGGCCCCGCGCGTCTGGCAGACCTCCAGCGCGGCCTCCAGCATCCAACGGCTGAAGGGCCGGCCCAGGTCCTCCCAGCGCGTCGGCAGATCGTCGCTCCAGATCTCGGCCGTATCGGCAATCCTGGGCAGTGCGGACCATTCGGGGCGCCCGTCCGGGGCAATGGAGAGTTTGCGCAGCAGCGTCCCCCACACCTCCACGGCGGTGTCCATCGGGGCCGAAATCAGCGACCTGCCGTCGTCGAGCCGTTCCAGCAGCGCCGAGCAGCTGGCCTCGTCGCTGGCCAGCAGCCGCACGGCACCCCTGCCGTTCCACAGCCGCAATGCCGCCGGTTCCAGCAGCGATTCGTCGTAGGGGAACGCCACCTTCAGCACGGCCCGGCTGCCCAGGGGGGTCAGCACGGGCACCACAATGCCGGAATAGCCGTTCCAGGGCTCCCTGCCCTCGGGGAGGTCCACCGTCAGCTCCCAGCGCCGCAGGCTGGCGTCCACCACGCCGGGCAGCGACTCCAACCAGGCACGCCGCACAGCGGTTGTGCCGTAGCGCTTCTTCAGGTCTGCGGGGATGGGGACGACGGCGCTCACAGCTCCAGAATACTGCTAGCCAACCAGCCCGCTGCCCCCGATCAGGGAGCCGATTCCAAAAGTTGCCGCGAGCGCCAGTGCCCCGCCCAAGACCACCCGTGACGCGGCCCGCAGCCGGGATCCGCCACCGATGGCTGCACCGGTCCACCCGGTGGCTCCCAAGGCCACCAGGACCGCGATGAAGGTGACAGGGACCCGGACCGGTTCCGGAGGCAGCAGGATGGCCAGCATGGGCAGGACCGCCCCCAGGGTGAAGGCGATGGCGGAGGCCACCGCGGCGTGCCAAGGGCTGGCGACGTCGTCCTCATCGATGTGGAGCTCCGCCGAGAGGTGGGCCGCCAGGGCATCGTGCTCGGTGAGCTCCACGGCCACCTGACGTGCGGTCTGGGGCGTGAGCCCCTGGGCCTCGTAGAGGGCGGTGAGCTCGGCCAGTTCCTCCTGGGGCATCTCCGCCAGCTCGCGGCGCTCCTTCTCGATCAGGGACCGCTGGCTGTCCGTCTGGCTGCTCACGGAGACGTACTCGCCCAGGGCCATGGAGATGGCTCCACCCACTAGGGCCGCCATTCCGGCGGTGAGGATGGGACCGGTGCTGGTGGTTGCGCCGGCCACGCCCACCACGACGGCGGCAACGGAGACGATGCCGTCATTGGCGCCCAGCACGCCGGCGCGGAGCCAGTTCAGGCGGGCCGCGGTGTCAGTGGTGTGAGGTTCTTCCCGGTGGGGCGATACCTGGGAGGCAGGTGTCATGGTTCCAGCAAACCACCCCAGCGCGCCGGGCACCAGCCTGCATGGATGCCTCGCCGCGGCGGGCCCGCTACGACCCGCCGGCGGGCACCGGGGTGGGGGAGTCCGTGGCAGCGTCAATGCCGGGCAGCGCCGGCACACCTTGGCCCCACAGGACGGCGCTGTGGGCCGAGCGGACCAGGGCGGCGACGGCGGTGCGCCGCACGCTGTCCGGCGCCGCTGAGGGTGCGCTGAGTGCGGCCAGGCCGCCGTAGACAGTGGTGAGCTCCGACTCCAGCCGGCCCAGCGCATCCGCCGGGGCGGTGGTGAAGGCCGGGTCCAGCCGGTAGCCGGGTACGGTGGCGGGCAAGGCCAGGCAGGCCCGTCCCAGCTCGGCCGACAGCGTGCCGAGGGCGTGTTCGTGGCTGGCCAGGATGGCCACCGCCTGGCTGTCCGACGGGCTGTCCAGCCGGGTGGCGGAGACCTGGTAGGCGTAGACCGCCTCCTGCTCGGCAGCCGCTGCCGCCAGCAGTGCGGCGTCGGCGCTTGCCCCCGGGGCCGGCGAGCGGGTGGCGGTACAGGCCGCGGTGGCCTGGATCCCGGCGTCGGTGGTGGCGGGGTCGGTGGCCGGCACCAGGTGCGCCGAGGCCGGCAGCTCAAGCCCGGCGGCCGAGGCCAGGGCACGGGCGTGCAGCAGCTGTCCGGTTCCCACCGAGGCAAGCAGGCGGCCCATCGCGCCGTCGGCCGTCCCGGCGGCATCCAGGGAGGCATTGGCGCTGGCCGCCAGCGCAGCCACCAGCTGGGCCAGATCGGGAACCTGCGGCACCGTGGCTGCGGTTGTGGTGGGGCTGGCCGATGCCGCACTGGTGGTGATGGTCAGGGCTGCAACGTCCGCGGCCAATGATGCGGCCGTGTCCGACAGCGCAGTGGCAAGGGACGGATCCGCTGTGGCGGCCACCGTTTGCACCTGGGCCGCCAGCACCGTGGCCGACTCCAGCGCGGAGTGCCGTGCCAGCTCGGTCGCCGAGGGTGCGGCGGACGTGGGGCCGGGGGCGTGGAGCAGCACAATGGCTACGGCGATGGCCAGGGTTGCTGCCAGTACAAGCAGCAGCACCTTCCCCACGGTCTTCCGGACCCTCCGGGCCGGCTTGCGGTCAGCCGTGGGCCGGGGCTTGGGCTTGCGGGCGGCCTTGGGCTTGGGCAGCGTCGGCTGGTAGGGCTCCCCGGACTGGAAGGGCATGATGGCCGGTCCGGAGGGTTTGCCGGTACTTCCGGGGGCTGTGGCGCCCGCCTGTCCCTGGGCCTGCTCCGCGGCGCGCAGGGCCCGGCGCGACGGCGTCTCGGCGGCCGCAGGTGCCGGCGTTGCCGCGGAATCCGCTGCAGATTCGTGCGCCGGCTCCAAGGACTCTCCGGCGCCCTCCTGCGGCACCTTGGCGGCATCGGATTCCGGATCGGCACCGGCGCCGGACGGCTCGGTGGATGCCGGCGTGGCGGGGCCTTCGTCCTCGACGGCCGGGGCGTCCTCCTGCTGGGCCGTGGGCTGCCCGGCGCCGGCGGGTTCCTTCGCCTCCTCCTTCCCCTCCGCCTTCCCCTCCGCCTTCGCCTCCTCGTTCGGCTCGGCCTCGGGCAGCGGCTTGCCGGCCGGGGCTTCCTGCATTGCCGCAGGGCCATCGACCGGAACGGCTGTGCCGGCGTCGGGGGCCGGCCCGGCGTCGGAAGCCGGTGCGGGTGCAGCGGTGCCGTCAGCCGCCGGGCCGTCAGCCCCCGGGCCAGCCGCCGGACCGGCCCCCGCATTGTGGGCACCGGCACCGGCACCGGAGCCGGCATCACCGGCGCCGCCAACGGCCGAGCCGGCCCCGCCAAACGGCTTCAGGGCCGCATCTGCGGTGACGTTCGTCTCCATTTTCTTCCCGGCCGAAGCCGCCGAGGGTGCGCCGGACGTGCCGGTGGGTACGCCGTCGGGCACATGGTTGCGGGGGGAATCCTTGGCGTCCACCGTCGCGGCCGGCGGGGCCGCGGCGGCAGCGCCGCGTGACGGCGGCCCCGCGGGCGCGGTGGCGCGGCGGGGACCACCCCGGCGGGCTGCAGCCGGTTTTCCGGGGCCAGAGGTGCCGGCAGGGGCAGGGTTGTTCTCCGCGGGGGTGGGGGATTTAGTCACAACAGTTGATGATGTCATGCGCGGGATGCGCCATGCACACCGGCCCCGCCGCGGGGACGCGGGCACTCGCCGAGGCGCCCGAATGTGGCCATTCTGCGGCGTCCGCGGCGGCGGCGGGATCACACAACCCGTTCACCGCAGGAGCCAGAAACTCGGTACGCTATTACCTACAACATCATCTAAGTGGGAGGCGTGCGCGGAATGAACAAGCCGGAGCGGCCCAGCGGGGCAGCGAAGACCGCACATACAGCCGAAGCCCAGAGACTCTTTGAACTTCTCAATCCCACGGTGGAGGCCAATCGGCTGTTCCTGGAAGATGTGAGCGTCACCGTGGCCGGATCGCACCGGACCGTGGCAGTGGTCATCGACCTGCCCGACACGGAGACCGGCGGCGTCGGCCTGGATGCGATCGGCGCGATTTCCCGGGAACTCTCGGATGTGCTGGACAATGATCCCCGCGACGACGGCCGCCCCTATGACCTTGAGGTCTCCTCTCCCGGCATTTCCCGCCCGTTGACCGAGCCGCGGCATTGGCGCCGCTCGCTCGGCCGGATGGTGAAGGTCAATGTCATGGCGGGGGAGAACGTCACCGGGCGTGTGCTCGAGGTGGACGGCGACGGCGTGCTGTTGCTTCCCGAACTGGAAGTGAAGAAGGGCATGAAGCCCAAGCAGGGCGAGCCCCTGCGGATCGGCTTCGATGCCATCCGCCGCGGCACCGTGGAGGTTGAATTCAGCCACCTGGATGACGCAGAACTTGATTTGGAATTTGGTCCGGCCGGGGCCCAGGGAGAGGAAAGCTGACATGGATATCGATATGAGCGCGCTGCGACTGCTGGAGCGTGAGCGTGAGATCCCCCTGGATCTGCTGATCCCCACCATCGAACAGGCACTGCTGGTGGCGTACCACAAGTCGCCCGGAGCCATCGCCTCAGCCCGTGCAGAGCTGGACCGCAAGAGCGGCCACGTTACCATCTGGGCCGCCGAGATCGACGACGAGGGCGTTGCCGTCGGCGAATTCGACGACACTCCGGCCGGCTTTGGCCGCATTGCCGCCAGCACCGCCCGGCAGATCATTCTCCAGCGTCTGCGCGATGTTGAGGATGACAACGTCCTGGGCGAGTTCAAGGGCAAGGAGGGCGAGCTGGTCTCCGGTCAGATCCAGCAGGGGCACAACCCGCACATGGTGCAGGTCAACCTTGGCGCCGTGGAGGCGCTGCTGCCTCCCACGGAGCAGGTTCCCGGCGAGGACTACCGCCACGGCACCCGCGTCCGCGCGTTCGTGGTGGATGTCCACCGCGGCCTGAAGGGCCCCTCCATTACGTTGTCCCGTTCGCACCCCGGCTTGGTCAAGAAGCTCTTTGAACTGGAAGTGCCGGAAATCGCGGACCGCTCCGTGGAGATCGTGGCGCTGGCCCGCGAGGCCGGACACCGCACCAAGATCGCTGTCGTGGCGCACCAGGCCGGCATCAATGCCAAGGGTGCCTGTATCGGCGAGATGGGCTCGCGTGTGCGCGCCGTCATGACTGAATTGAACGATGAGAAGATCGACATCGTCGACTACAGTGCGGACCCGGCGACGTTCATCGCCAACTCGCTGTCGCCGTCGAAGGTGATCTCGGTCACGGTGGTGGATGCGGATGCCCGCTCCGCCCGTGTGGTGGTCCCCGACTACCAGCTCTCCCTGGCCATTGGCAAGGAGGGCCAGAACGCCCGCCTCGCCGCCAAGCTGACCGGCTGGCGCATTGACATCGTTTCCGATGCCGCCGCAGCGGCCGCCGCTGCAGTTTAGGCAGCCGGGCACCCGTCGCGCTAGAATAGGAGACGGCCGGGTTTAGCGACCGTCGACTCCCCAAAAAGGCAAAACACCAAAAGTGGAAGCATCAACACGCAACACCGCTTCCGCCCAACCGGTGCGAACCTGCATTGGCTGTCGGCGCACCGACTCCCGGCTGTCGTTACTGCGGATCGTCAGGGAGACCGCATCCACGGATGGAACATCCGCGGTTGCCGATCCCTTGCGCCGGCTACCTGGCCGGGGTGCGTGGCTGCACCCCACCGAGGAATGCCTCGCACTGGCGTTGAAGAAACGTGCCATCGGCCGCGCCCTTGCGGGTGCGGCGGACAGCGCGGATGTTCAGGCGTACATTGCACGGCTTTCCCAGGCACAGGCCGCAGTACACGAACCGTAGAACTGTCCAACCTGAAAGCGGGTCAGAAATCTGATGGAAACCCGATGAGTACCCAGCGATGAGTGCCCACCGATGAGCATTTTCATGTGCTCTGAAGCAGCGCGTTCCGACATGGAATGTCGCCGTAAGAATTAAACGGTTCGTACCTGTCCGGTGCGGGCCGAGACAGGAGAAATGTGGCCAAGGCCCGCGTACACGAGCTCGCTAAAGAGCTCGGCATCACCTCAAAAGAAGCAGTCACCAAGCTGCAGGAACTGGGCGAATTCGTTCGCTCCGCATCCTCCACGATTGAGGCCCCCGTTGTGAAGAAGCTTCGCGACGCTTTCCCGGCTGCCGCCAATTCGGCGCCGGCTCCCAAGGCTGCCGTTCCGGCTGCCCCCGCTCCCGCGGCACCGGCTGCTCCGGCTCCGGCGGCTCCGGCGGCTCCCGCTCCGGTGGCTGCTGCTCCCGCGGCTGCTGCTCCCGCGGCTCCGGCCGCACCGGCTCCCGCTGCACCCGCTCCGGCGGCTCCCGCCCCGGCTGCACCCGCTCCGGCGGCTCCCGCCCCGGCAGCTCCCGCTCCGGTGGCTCCCGCTCCGGTGGCTGCTGCTCCCGCGGCTCCGGCCGCACCGGCTCCCGCAGCATCGGGTGCCAAGCCCGGCGCACGTCCGGCAGCTCCGGCTCCCGCCGCACCGGCTCCGGCCAAGCCGGCCACCGGCGCACGTCCGGGCGGCCCCCGTCCGGGCAACAACCCGTTCGCCACCTCCCAGGGGATGCCTCGCTCCGGCGGACGCCCCGAGCGCGGCGACGGCGATCGCCAGTCACGTCCGGGCGCACCCCGTCCGGGCAACAACCCCTTTGCACCCTCCCAGGGCATGCCGCGTCCGGGTGCCCCGCGCACCGGTGACGCCGGTTCCGGTGGACCCCGTCCCGCAGCAGGTGCGGGTGGACCCCGTCCCGCCGCTCCGCGTCCGGGTGGGCCCCGTCCCACGCCGGGCATGATGCCCAACCGCACCGAGCGTCCGGCAGCACCCGGCCGTGCCAACGACCGCCCCGGCGGTCCGGGCCGCGGCCGTCCCGGCGCACCCGGTGGAGCACCCGGCGCCGGTGGCGGCACCGGTGCACCCGCTGGTGGTGGCTTTGGCAAGGGCGGCCGCGGACGCGGTGGCACCCAGGGCGCCTTCGGCAAGGGCGGCGCAGGCCGTGGCAAGCAGCGCAAGTCCAAGCGGGCGAAGCGGCAGGAACTGGAGCAGATGAGTGCTCCGTCGCTGGGTGGCGTGAGCGTACCCCGCGGCAACGGCGAGACCGTCGTCCGTCTGCGCCGTGGATCCTCCATCACGGACTTCGCCGACAAGATCGAGGCAAACCCCGCAGCATTGGTGACGGTGCTCTTCCACCTGGGCGAGATGGCTACGGCCACCCAGTCCCTGGACGAGGACACGTTCGCACTGCTGGGCACCGAGCTGGGCTACAAGGTCCAGGTTGTGTCCCCCGAGGACGAGGAGCGCGAGCTCCTGAGCGCCTTCGACATCGACTTCGATGCCGAGCTTGAGGCCGAAGGCGACGAGGACCTCGAGGTCCGCCCGCCGGTTGTCACAGTCATGGGCCACGTCGACCACGGTAAGACCCGCCTGCTCGATGCCATCCGCAACTCCGATGTTGTGGCCGGCGAGCACGGTGGAATCACCCAGCACATCGGTGCCTACCAGATCAGCCACGAGCACGAAGGCACCGAACGCCGCATCACCTTCATTGACACCCCCGGCCACGAGGCGTTCACCGCCATGCGTGCCCGTGGTGCCAAGGTCACCGACATTGCCGTGCTGGTTGTCGCAGCGGACGACGGCGTCATGCCGCAGACCGTTGAGGCGCTCAACCACGCACAGGCTGCCGGTGTGCCGATTGTGGTCGCGGTGAACAAGATCGACAAGGAAGGCGCCAACCCGGAGAAGATCCGCGGCCAGCTGACCGAGTACGGATTGGTTCCGGAAGAGTACGGTGGCGACACCATGTTCGTCGACGTTTCTGCCCGCCAGAACCTGAACATCGACGAGCTGCTCGAGGCAGTGCTGCTGACCGCAGACGCCGCCCTGGACATGCGTGCCAACCCGAACAAGGACGCCCGAGGCATCGCGATCGAGGCCAACCTGGACAAGGGCCGCGGTTCCGTGGCCACCGTCCTGGTCCAGTCCGGTACGCTCCGCGTCGGCGACACGATCGTGGCCGGTACGGCCCACGGCCGCGTCCGTGCCATGTTCGACGAAGACGGCAGCATCATCACCGAGGCCGGCCCGTCCCGTCCGGTGCAGGTGCTGGGTCTGTCCAACGTGCCCCGTGCAGGCGACACCTTCTTTGTCACGGGTGACGAGCGTACGGCCCGCCAGATCGCTGAAAAGCGTGAGGCTGCCGACCGCAACGCCGCCCTGGCCAAGCGCCGCAAGCGCATCAGCCTGGAAGACTTCGACCAGGCCGTTGCCGCGGGCAAGGTTGACACCCTCAACCTCATCCTCAAGGGTGACGTGTCCGGTGCCGTCGAGGCCCTGGAAGACTCGCTGCTCAAGATCGACGTCGGCGAAGGCGTGCAGCTGCGCGTCATCCACCGCGGCGTGGGTGCCATCACGCAGAACGACGTCAACCTGGCCACGGTCGACAATGCCATCATCATCGGCTTCAACGTCAAGCCGGCCGAGCGCGTTGCCGAACTGGCCGACCGCGAGGGCGTGGACATGCGCTTCTACTCGGTCATCTACGGTGCGATCGACGACATCGAGCTGGCCCTGAAGGGCATGCTCAAGCCGGAGTACGAGGAAGTCCAGCTGGGCACCGCGGAAATCCGCGAGGTCTTCCGTTCTTCCAAGTTCGGCAACATCGCCGGCTCGATCGTCCGCTCGGGCATCATCCGCCGCAACACCAAGGCACGCGTCCTGCGTGGCGGCAAGGTCATCGGCGACAACCTCACGGTTGACTCGCTGAAGCGCTTCAAGGATGATGCCACTGAGGTCCGCACGGACTTCGAGTGTGGTATCGGTCTGGGTTCGTTCAACGACCTGCAGGCAGAAGACATCATCGAGACGTGGGAGATGCGCGAGAAGCCGCGCGTCTAAGCCTGATGCATAGTGGCGGGGTGCCTCCGAGTTGTGGGGGCGCCCCGCCCCTTCGCGTGGTAGCTCAGGACTTGCGTCCTGAGCCACCACGCTCCGGCAGGCCCGAAAGGTCGGAGCCAAGGGCCCCGATCCGAGCTTGCGAGGGTCGGGACGGCTCCAACCGTACTCCCGGGCGCCCCCACAACTCTCCGGCTCCGTCGTAGACTCGCGTTAGTCTCGCGGAACGAACCTGGACGCTTTACGATGTCGTTTCACAACGCCGTCGACGTCCCCCTTTATTTTTAGGAGTAATTCATGGCTGATTCAGCCCGGGCTGCGAAGTTGGCGCAGCGTATCAAGGTGGTTGTGGCCGAGGGGCTGCGCAAGCGGGTCAAGGATCCGCGCGTTGAGGGCATTACGGTGACCGATGCGCGTGTGACCAATGACCTGCAGCATGCCACCGTCTACTACACGGTCTTTGGCGACGAGACGGCCCAGGCCGATGCCAAGGTGGGCCTGGAGAAGGCCCGCGGCGTGCTCCGCCAGGAGGTGGGCAAGAACATCACCGTCCGCCTGACCCCGACGCTGGAGTTCGTGGCGGACGAGATCCCGGTCAACGCCAGCCACCTGGAAGCCCTGCTGAAGGTTGCCAAGGCCAAGGACGCCAAGGTGGCAAGGATCCGCGAGGGTGCCGAGTTCGCCGGCGAGTCGGACCCGTACAAGCGGGCCGACGACGAGGACGACACCGAGGCGTAGCCTCGCGCTCCAGCGCAAAGGCGCGGGTGCGGACCAATTGGTCCGCACCCGCGCCTTTGCGCGTCCCGGCCGCGGGGCCTAGCGCCAATCGTCAAGGCCGATGGCAACCACCCTTCCGTTCGGTGCCATGTTCTCCGCCGGCAGGACGTCGACCGTGGCATACAGAGTGCTGCCTTTCAGGACCAGGGCCGCGGGATGGGGCAGGCTCAGGAACGGCTCCGCCGTGTCGTCCCCGGCCCTTGCCACGGAGATCCGGTCGCCAAAGAGTTCGGCCACGTAGATGTCACCGCTGCCGGTGATGGCCAAGCCGGTGGGGGAGAGCAGCCCGGAGACCACGCGGTGGATGGACCCGGTGGAGGGGTCGATGGAGTAGATCTTCCCGCGGGCGCCCAGCTGCGGCCCTTCCGGCCCGCCGGGCAGCGTGCTCACGTACAGCAGCCCGTCGGGGCCGACCGCCACATCGGTGGGCACAGGTTCAAAGTAGTACCGGTGGTTGAGCGTGCAGGCCGGCAATCCGAGGGCGGCCACGGCCTCGGCCGTGACCACAGCGGGCTGCGGCGGCAGGACGGCCACAGTGCGGACATCACCCGAGTCCGGGTCAACGGCCAGGATGTCGTTGCCGCCGGCATCGGCGACGAAGAGTTCATGCCGGCCCGGGGCGGTGGCATACACATGCGAGTCCACGGTGCCGGTGTAGGCGCCGGGGATGTCCGGCGGCAGCTGGGCGAGGCAGGCGGTGTCGAGGTCGCGGAAGCCGTAGGCCACATCCGCATCAGGGTTCTCGGTGGCCTCGTACCGGGCCAGGTCGGTGATGGTCCGCATTCCGTCGTGGCGGGAGATGGCCATCAGCTTGGCCGTGCTGGCCCCAGACGTGGGGCTGACTCCGGCATTGTCGGAGAAGTAGAGGGTTCCGTCGTGCACCGAGACGGCGCCGACCTCACTGCCGGGAGTGGGGCTTTGGTAGATGGTGCCGGTGGCGCCACGGCCATCGATGGCCGTCAGCGTGCCGCCAAAGTTTTGGGCGACGTAGACGGTCCCGCCGTTGCCCGCCGCCAGGGACAGCGGGGAGAGCAGGCCCGAGGCGAGAGTCGCGGCGCCGTCCGGGGAGTGTTGCGGCGCGGCTGCCGTGGCGGGGCCGGCCCCGAAACCGATGGTGGCGGCCAGGGCAAACGCTGCGGCAGCCGATTGGATTGATCTGTGCATTTTCGTCTCCACGTGCGAGTGAAAAGCTCGAGACCAGAGTGGGTGGCGTTCCCCCAGAGCGCGGCTGGCTGGCACATCAGAGTGCCTTTCCACCCTATTCCCGTTGCCCAGTGCCGTCCAGAGGTTGCACAGCCAACACCCGGCCAACTCGTGGACTGATCCGAGGCTGGCGTTCCTAGCATGGAACATGGAATCGATGGAGAATGCGGTTGCAGACCCTCGGGAGCCGGCCGCAGACGTAGAAGACCAGCCGTGGATCCGCGGATCGGTCAGCAGGCGCGGTTTCCTGCTGGGCGCCGGCGTGGTGGGTGCGGGGGCCATGGCGCTGGGGACGGCGGCCGGCCGGTGGATGGTCCCCACCGCGGCAGCACAACCGGCCGCATCCGCCGCGGCGCCGACCGCCACGCCGACGGCGTCGGCCGCACCCACTGCCACCACGGCTATCTTGGACCGGACGTTCATCAGCACGAAGCTGACCAGCCCGCACGCCACCAGCTGGACGGCGTCGTCCACCGCCGGCGGACTGCTGTTCGCCGCGCCGCAGGGCCACGGCTCCAGCGGCCTGATCATGGACAACGAGGGACGCCCGGTGTGGATCGAGCCCACCGGCGTCGGCATCACCGATCTGCGGGTGCAGGACTTTGAGGGACGCCCGGTGCTGACATATTGGCAGGGGACAGGCACCGGCGGCCACGGCGAGGGCATGGGCACCATCCTGGACACCTCCTACGGCACCGTGGCCCAGGTCAAGGCGGGGAACGGGCTCACCGCCGATCTACATGAATTCCGGCTGACGGACGCCGGCACGGCCCTGCTCATCGCCTACCCGACCATCAGGCGGGACCTGAGCGGTGTGGGCGGCCCGGCGGACGGCTACATGTTCGACTGCCACGTCCAGGAGGTCAGGGTGCGTTCCGGGGAGGTCCTGCTGGACTGGAGCGCCGTCGGCGCCGTCGGGCTGGACGAATCATTTCTCGCGCCGGGCGACACTGCGGCGGCGGACGGCTCCAGCGCCGAGAAGGCGTTCGACCCGTTCCACGTGAACTCCGTGGACGAGGACGGCGGAACGCTGCTGGTCTCCGCCCGGCATACGCACACCCTCTACCTGCTGGACCGCAGCACGGGAGCGCTCCTCTGGCGCCTCGGCGGCAAGCGGAGCGATTTTGCCGTCGCGGCAAACGCCGCCTTTGCCTGGCAGCATGATGCCCGGCGCCGCTCCGCCACCGAGATCAGCCTCTTCGACAGCCACTATTCGCAGGGCAGCACCGGCACGTCGCGCGGGCTGTTCCTCAGCATCGACGAGGCGGCACGCACGGCCGGGCTGAAGGCGGAGTATGCCAATGCCGGCCATCGCGGGAACGCCGAGGGCAATGTCCAGCTGCTGCCCAATGGGAACATCCTGGTGGGCTGGGGTGCGGATCCCGCGGCCACCGAATTCACCCCGGACGGGACGGCCATCTACGAGACCGTTGGGCTGGGCAATGCCTCCTACCGGGTGTACCGCTTCCCGTGGACGGCCACGCCCGGCACGGTCCCCAGCGTGGGCGTCCTGCCCGGCAACGGCTCATCGATGGCGGTGTTCGCCAGCTGGAACGGGGCCACCGAGGTGGCGTCGTGGCGGATCCTGACCGGCGGCGGCGATGGCGGCAGCGACGGCGACGGCGGCCTGACGGCCAAGGGCGTGGTGCCGCGCCGCGGGTTCGAGACGCAGTTTGCCGTGGCCAACGCCGCCCGCGTGGCGGTGGAGGCGCTGGCCGCCGACGGCACGGTCCTGGCCCGCTCCGCCGCCGTCGCGGTCTGAGCGCGGTCCGGGCGGCGTTTGGGGGCACAGCGCCCGCCCACTGGCGGCTGCCCCCGCGGCCGGTGGGCGGGAGCGGCCCGCGCCACCCATATACTGGAAAGCGTGCTTTCTGGACTGGTAGTAGTGGACAAACCGCAAGGATGGACCAGCCACGATGTGGTGGGTCGGATGCGAAGGCTGGCCGGCACCCGGAAGGTGGGGCACGCGGGAACGCTGGACCCCATGGCCACGGGTGTCCTGGTGGTCGGCATCAACAAGGCCACGCGCCTGCTGACCTACATCGTGGGCACCAGCAAGACGTATGAGGCCACCATCCGGCTGGGCCAGTCGACCATCACCGACGACGCCGAGGGCGAGGCCATCGAGACCGCCAATGCCGCGGCCGTTCCCGAGGACGCCATCCGCGCCGGCATCGCCGCGCTCACCGGCCCCATTTCCCAGGTGCCCAGCAGCGTCAGTGCCATCAAGGTCAACGGCGAACGCGCCTACGCCAGGGTCCGCTCCGGCGAGGATGTGAAGCTGGCCGCCCGGCCCGTCACCATCCACCGCTTTGAGCTCCATGGCATCGAGCGGGTGGCGCACGACGGCGGCGAGTTCCTTGACCTGCGCGTCACGGTGGACTGCTCCTCCGGCACCTACATCCGGGCCCTGGCCCGGGATCTGGGCGCCGGACTGGGCGTGGGCGGCCACCTGACCGCCCTGCGCCGCACCGCCGTCGGACCCTACACGCTGGCGAACGCCAAGACGCTGGAGCAGCTGGCCGAAGAGTTTTCCATGCTGGACATCGCCGACGCCGCCCGGGCACTGATGCCCGTGCGCGAGCTCAGCGCCGAGGAGGCCGTGGAGATTTCCTTCGGCCGCCGGATCCCCAGCAGCGAGGCCCGCGAACACACCGTCGAGAACCCCGCGGCGGCCTTCGCCCCTGACGGCACACTGGTGGCGTTGCTGGCCGACGCCGGCAAGTACGCCAAACCCGTGCTGGTCTTCCCGCCCGACGCGCAGGACTGACCCATGGGATTCGACCTGTGGTTCTTTGCCGGGCTCACCGTTGGCCTGGCCTCCACCATCATTTGCGTCGGCGCGGCCGTGATGCGCAAAAAGCCCAACGATGTCACGCTGCTCTCGGTGGCGGCGGTGGAACTGTTCCTGCTGGTGTACCTGGTGGCCTCGATCATCCGCACCGCCGGGGGTGCCGCCATTGTGGGCGAGGCATGGGAGTTCTGGAGCTACCTGGCCACCGCCATGGCCATCCCGATCGCCGGCTTTTACTGGGCCATTCTGGAACGATCGCATTGGTCCAACTATGTGCTGGGCGCCGTCGGCGTGACAGTGGTGGTGATGATGGCCCGGATGGCACAGATTTGGTATGGAACGGCAATCGCAACATGAGGGACGCCACGATGAACACCGCACACACTTCCACCGACCCTTCGGGCCGTTCGTCCGGGCCTGGGCGGATCCTGATTGCCGTCTACGCCATCTTTGCCCTGGCGGCCACGGCCCGCGCCGGCTTCCAGATTGCCACCGCGTTTGAGCAGGCGCCGCTGGCGTACCTGCTCTCCGCCTTCGCCGCAGTGGTCTACATCGTGGCCACGGTATCGCTGGCCCGCAAGGGCGCCTTGTGGTTCAAGGTGGCCGTGGGCGCCATCTTCGTGGAACTGGTGGGTGTGCTGGTGGTGGGCAGCCTGAGCCTGTTCGACGCTGCAGCGTTCCCGCGCGCCACGGTCTGGAGCATGTACGGGGCCGGCTACGGCTTTGTGCCGCTGCTGCTGCCCGTCCTGGGCCTGTGGTGGCTGTACCGGCACCGCACCGCCGCCGTGCCGGCCTCCACCACCGCATGACATCCGGCCCGGGCGCGCCGGCGCCGGACCTGCCGCCGCTTGACCCGCGGCCGGTGGTGCCGGTGCTCGGCGACGGAACAGTGGCGCTGCGTGCCCTGGTGGCCGCCGATGCCCCGGCACTGGTGCGCAATTGCCGCGACCCCGAGGCCGTGCGCTGGACCAGCGTCCCGCTGGATTATGTGCTGGCCGACGCCCACCGCTTCATCGGCACCACAGTGCCGGCGGGCTGGACCAGCGGCAAGGTGCTCACCTTCGCCGTCGCGGCCGCGGACGGCAACCAGCTGCTGGGCACCATTGACCTGCAGTGTTCCAAGCCCGGCACTGCCGAGGTCGGCATCAACATCGGGCCGGACCACCGGGGCAGGGGTGTGGCCGTGCGCGCCGTCGAACTGCTGGCGGACTATGCCTTCACCCAGCAGAACCTGGCCTACCTGCACTGGCTGGCGCTGGAGCCAAACTGGGCCAGCCGCAAACTGGCCTGGAAAACCGGGTTCCGGCTGGAGGGGGCGCTGCGCGGCTATGCCAACGACCGCGGCACGCCCACGGATGCCTGGGTGCTGACGCTGGCCGCCGGGGACCCCCGCGGCCCACAGGAACCGTGGCAGGGTCCGGCACCCGGCAACGGGTAATCTTAGACGAGGTCCGCACCCCGGTGGGGCGGACGGCACAGGCCCACAGGGGCCTGGATTCAAGGCAGGCCGGCGCAGGTGGCGCCGGCCCACAACGGCGAGGTTGACGGTTGCAGATCTGGAACTCATTGGCTGAGGTCCCGGCCCGGTATGGGCCCACAGTGGTGACGCTGGGAAACTTCGACGGCGTCCACCTGGGGCACCAGGCGGTGCTGGGCCAGGTGGTGGCCGCCGCGGCGTCCCGTGCCGCACGCGCCGTCGCCATCACCTTTGATCCGCACCCGGCCCAGATCCACCGGCCCGAAAGCGCCCCGCCGCAGATCATGTCCCTGCCGGACAAGCTGGAGACCATGGCCGCCACCGGACTCGACGGCGTGCTGGTCATGGCCTACACCCTGGACCTGGCGGCGCTCACGCCGGAGGAATTTGTCCGCACGGTGTTCGTCGAGGCCCTGGGTGCCTGCACCGTGGTGATCGGCCACGATGTCCGCTTTGGCCTGCACAACTCCGGCGACCTCTCCACCATGGTGGCGCTGGGCGCAGAGCTCGGGTTCGACGTCGTCGTCATCGACGAGGTGGGCCTGGACCGGCGCTGGTCCTCCACCTGGGTGCGCGAGGCGCTCATGCGCGGGGACGTTGCCACCGCCGCCGAGGTCCTGGGCCGCCCGCACCACATGCGCGGCGAGGTGGTCCACGGCGCCGCCCGCGGACGCGCCCTCGGCTTCCCCACGGCCAACCTCTCCCCGGTCGCCACCGGCATCATCCCGGACGACGGCATCTACGCCGGCTGGCTCACCGATGCCGCCGGCACCCGCTGGCCGGCCGCCATCTCGGTGGGCTCCAACCCCACGTTCGACGGCGTCAGCCGCCAGGTGGAGGCCTTCGTCATCGACCGCCCGGAGGAGCCCGTGGAGGCGTTCGACCTGTACGGCCAGCAGGTGACGGTGGAATTTGTCCAGCGCCTGCGCGGCATGGTGGCCTACACCGGCCCGGAGGCTTTGGTGGTGCAGATGTGCCTGGATGTGGAGCAGAGCCGCACCATTCTGGCGGGCCACTTCGACACAGGCGCGGCACTGCGGCTAAACTAGGTCTGAGGATCCGGCTGCAGTCCGTGGTGGCTGGATCTAACTGTGTACGGAAGTGGTTCGCCGCGTCCGCCCACAGCTTTATGTCAACGCGGCACAACTCAAGGAGTTACCTGTGGCATTGGACGCCGCTGTAAAGCAAGAAATCATGAAGGCTTACGCCACCGTCGAGGGCGACACCGGTTCGCCGGAAGTCCAGATCGCGATGCTGTCCCGCCGCATCCTGGACCTGACGGAGCACCTGAAGGCACACAAGCACGACCACCACACCCGCCGCGGCCTGCTGCTGCTGGTTGGCCGTCGCCGCCGCCTGCTGGACTACCTGAAGAAGACCGACATCACGCGCTACCGTACGCTCATCGAGCGCCTCGGCCTGCGCCGCTAGCATGACCGTTGGGCGGTCCCTCCTTTGCGGAGGGGCCGCCTTTCGCGGCGCTGTGCCCCACTAGGGCAGCGGCACCACGCTGCATCTCCGCAGCGGGAGCACCACAGGACACGCAACGCGCATTCGCGGTCCTCGGTAGTGATCTCCGGGATTGGCTCCGTGCCAGGCCCGTGGGTCTCGATCGAAGACCGGGTGTTGTACAGGCTTCACGGCACCATTCGGTGGAGTACCTGGGTTGATGCGTTCCGACTCCCACAAGATTTGATACACATACACAGAAATGGAGGTGACTCTCTATGGAGGGTCCCGAGATTCAGTTCGCAGAAGCCGTTATTGACAACGGCCGTTATGGCAAGCGCGTTATCCGCTTTGAGACGGGCCGTCTGGCCCAGCAGGCCGCCGGTGCCGCGATGGTGTACATCGACGAGGACACCGCACTGCTTTCCGCCACCACCGCCGGCAAGCAGCCGCGCGAGGGCTTCGACTTCTTCCCGCTGACGGTTGACGTTGAAGAGCGCATGTACGCCGCCGGCCGCATCCCGGGCAGCTTCTTCCGCCGCGAAGGCCGCCCGTCCACGGAGGCCATCCTGGCCTGCCGCCTGATGGACCGCCCGCTGCGCCCGGCCTTCGTCAAGGGCCTGCGCAACGAGGTCCAGATCGTCGTCACCGTACTGGCGATCAACCCTGACGTCCTGTACGACGTGGTGGCCATCAATGCCTCCTCCATGTCCACCCAGCTCTCCGGTCTGCCGTTCTCCGGCCCCATCGGTGGCGTGCGCGTGGCCCTGGTCAATGACGGAAACGGTGCCCAGTGGGTTGCCTTCCCGAAGCACTCCGAGCTGCAGAACGCAGTCTTCAACATGGTGGTTGCCGGCCGCATCGCGGGCGACGACGTTGCCATCATGATGGTCGAGGCCGAGGCCACCGACAACTCCTGGAAGCTGATCAAGGAAGAGGGCCACACGGCCCCGACCGAAGAGATCGTTGCCGAGGGTCTTGAGGCTGCCAAGCCGTTCATCAAGGCCCTGTGCGAGGCCCAGGCCGACCTGGCCGCCCGCGCCGCCAAGCCGACCGTCGAATTCCCGATCTTCCTGGACTACCAGGACGACGCCTACGAGGCCGTCAGCAACGCTGCCGCCGCCAAGCTGGCCGAGGTCTTCGCGATCGCCGACAAGCAGGACCGCGATAACGCCTCCGACGCCCTGAAGGAGACGACCATCTCCGCGCTGGCCGCTTCCTTCGAGGGACGCGAGAAGGAGCTCTCCGCAGCCTTCCGCTCCGTCACCAAGCACGTTGTGCGCCAGCGCATCCTCAAGGAGCAGGTCCGCATCGATGGCCGTGGCCTGACGGACATCCGCCAGCTCACCGCCGAGGTTGAGGTTCTGCCGCGCGTCCACGGTTCGGCCATCTTCGAGCGCGGCGAGACCCAGATCATGGGTGTCACCACGCTGAACATGCTCAAGATGGAGCAGCAGATCGACTCGCTGTCTCCCGTGACGCACAAGCGCTACATGCACAACTACAACTTCCCGCCGTACTCCACCGGCGAGACCGGCCGCGTCGGCTCCCCGAAGCGCCGCGAAATTGGCCACGGTGCCCTCGCCGAGCGCGCCCTGGTTCCGGTTCTGCCGTCCCGCGAGGAATTCCCCTACGCGATCCGCCAGGTATCCGAGGCTCTGAGCTCCAACGGCTCCACCTCCATGGGTTCCGTTTGCGCCTCGACCCTGTCGCTGCTCAACGCAGGTGTGCCCCTGAAGGCTCCGGTTGCCGGCATCGCCATGGGCCTCGTGTCCGACGAAGTTGACGGCCAGACCCGCTACGCGGCCCTGACCGACATCCTCGGCGCCGAAGATGCCTTCGGCGACATGGACTTCAAGGTTGCAGGTACCGCCGAGTTCGTCACGGCCATCCAGCTGGACACCAAGCTCGACGGCATCCCGGCCTCCGTGCTGGCTGCAGCCCTGAAGCAGGCCCGCGAGGCCCGCCTGCACATCCTCGGTGTCCTGAACGCCGCGATCGACGTACCGGACGAGCTCTCCGAGTTCGCCCCCCGCGTCATCGCCGTCAAGATCCCCGTAGACAAGATCGGCGAGGTCATCGGCCCGAAGGGCAAGATGATCAACCAGATCCAGGATGACACCGGAGCCGACATCTCGATCGAGGATGACGGAACCGTGTACATCGGTGCCACGAACGGCCCGTCCGCGGACGCCGCCCGTGCAGCGATCAACGCCATCGCCAACCCGCAGGTCCCGGAGATCGGTGAGCGCTACCTGGGTACGGTCGTCAAGACCACCACCTTCGGTGCCTTCATCTCCCTGACCCCGGGCAAGGACGGCCTCCTGCACATCTCCGAGCTGCGCAAGCTGGCCAACGGCAAGCGCGTGGACAATGTCGACGACATCGTCTCGGTCGGCCAGAAGATCCAGGTGGAAATCACCAAGATCGATGACCGCGGAAAGCTGTCCCTCTCCCCGGTTGTGGCCGAAGACGCCACCACCGGTGAAGAAGAATCTGCTGAAAGCGCCGCTGAGTAATTCATGGCAATCACCCTTTTGCCGTTGACCGCTGCCGCCACTGATGGTTCGGCTACCGTGGACTCCGCTGTGATCTCCGGTGGGACGGGCGGCGCCACTGTGCGCCGGTCCGTCCTGCCGGGGGGCGTGCGGGTCCTGACCGAATCGATGCCTGGGCAGCGGAGCGCGACAATTGGGTTCTGGGTCGGTGTTGGCTCTCGGGATGAAGCCGAGGGCCAACACGGATCCACCCACTTCCTTGAACACCTGCT
This sequence comes from Pseudarthrobacter sp. P1, assembly GCF_050156935.1. Classification (NCBI taxonomy): domain Bacteria; kingdom Bacillati; phylum Actinomycetota; class Actinomycetes; order Micrococcales; family Micrococcaceae; genus Pseudarthrobacter; species Pseudarthrobacter sp. P1. Next base: position 4,322,991 of record NZ_CP189584.1, read on the forward strand.
GTTCAAGGGCACCAAGCGCCGCACGGCGCTGGAAATCGCCTCGGCCTTTGACGAGGTGGGCGGTGAGTCCAATGCGGCCACCGCCAAGGAAAGCACCTGCTACTACGCCCGCGTGCTGGACTCCGATCTGGCCATGGCCATCGACGTCATCGCGGACATGATCACCTCCGCCGTGCTTGATCCGGCCGAGCTGGAGCAGGAACGCGACGTCATCCTTGAGGAAATCGCCATGGACAGCGATGACCCCACCGACGTCGCGCACGAAAAGTTTGTCGCGGCGGTGCTGGGCGGACACGCCCTGGGCCGCCCCATTGGCGGTACGCCGGAGGCCATCAAGGCCGTCCCGCGCGACTCCGTCTGGGAGCACTACCAGCGCCACTACCGGCCCGAGACTTTGGTCATCACCGCCGCCGGCGGCCTGGACCACGACGACGTCTGCGCCCGGGTGCTGTCCGCCCTGCAGACCGCCGGCTGGCCGCTGGACGACGGCGCAACCCCCGTGGCCCGCCGTTCCGCCACCCCCGTGGCGATCGAGGGCACCGCCGGGCTGCACGTCTACAACCGCCAGGTGGAGCAGGCCAACATCATCCTGGGCTGCCCGTCCATCGTGGCCACTGACACCCGCCGCTTTGTCATGAGCGTGCTCAATGCCGTGCTCGGTGGCGGCATGTCCTCGCGCCTGTTCCAGGAAATCCGCGAGAAGCGCGGCCTGGTCTACTCCACGTACTCCTTCGCCTCCGCCTACGCCGACGCCGGCTACTTCGGCATGTACGCCGGCTGCGCCCCTGCCAAGGTGGGCCAGGTGGTCTCGCTGCTGACCGCCGAGCTGGAAAAGCTCGCCGACGGCGGCATCACCGACGTCGAGCTGGCCAAGGCCATCGGGCAACTCTCCGGCGGCATCGTGCTGGCTCTGGAGGACACCGGTTCCCGGATGTCCCGCTTGGGCCGTGCCGAGCTGGTGTCCGGCGAGTTCCTCGACATCGACGAGACCCTGGGCCGCATCCGCTCCGTCACCCGCGACGAGGTCCAGGCCCTGGCCCGCGAGCTGGCCGATGCCCCGCGCACCATCACCGTCGTCGGCCCCTTCGCGGAGACCGAGACCTTCGGACTGTAGCCCCGCGGCACCCACAAATCCATAGCGCAGCTAAGGCGGCCTTCGACCAACGAAGGCCGCCTTAGCTGCGCCATCGATGGTTGAGCCCGTCCCGGCGGTTGAGCCTGTCGAGTGCGGCGGGGGTCAGTCCACGAACCGGAGGTCGACGTCGTCGCCGGCGGCCAGGAACGCGAGGAGCGCTTCACCCTCGTGGGCGATCTCGTCCCGGACGGATGCCCCCAGCGGGGACAGGGGAGCGATGGTGAGCACAGCGTGGCCGCGGCTGCGCCCGATGCCCCAGGTGGCCTCCACCTTCCCGTCCACCAGCAGGCAGCTCGGCTGCGCGCCGTCGTAGCGCCAGCCCAGCTCCAGCAGGTCATGTGTGATGACCGGCTGCGGTCTGCGTGGGAGAGCAGCAGGTTGTCGTAGTCGTAGAGGAACCGCACCGGCGCAGCCGTGTCCTCGGCGGGGCGCGGCGCCTCCGGCAGGTCGAAGAGCTCCCGCCCGGTCCCGTTGCGGAAGACCAGCAGCCCCGGCCGCAGCCCCTCCACCACCTCGCCCAACCGGGTCAGGCCGCACCACGCCTGGATGTCCATGACAGTGGCGGGACCGAACGCCGCCACATAGCGCAGCACCAGGGCATCAACGCTCATCGCCCCATCGAGGGACCGCCCCAGCCACGCCTCGAGGGTGGTGTGGCGGACCGCGCCGCTGCGCTGACACACCCCGCGGGGCGGGACCTGTGCCAGCGCCAGGCGGACCGCGCCGCCTGTCCCAGCGCCAGACGGTTGTGCTCCGGCCACCGCTCCTGCAGCGCCCGGCCGAGTTCGGCGAAGGTCATCGGCTGTGCCTCCATCAGCCCGCGCCCCGCAGCGGCCACGGCATCAAGATCGAGCCCGGCCCACTGCCGCGCGAAGGATCCGCGCGTGCTGCGCTCGATCACCGGCTGCACCAGCGGGCGGAAGGCCAGGGCGTCACGGGCGGACACCAGGTGGATGGTGGAACGCATGAGTGCGATCCGGACCACGGCCCGGTCCTCGAGCAGCCGGCCGAACGCGGCAGCATCGAAGTCCAGCAGGCGCGTCCACAGCCCGGTGTACCAGCTCTGGGGCGTCTGGGCCTGCAGCCCGGCCAGCTGCTCGACGGCGTCGAGTGGGGCCAGCGTCGAGCGCTCCAGGAGCAGCTGCCGGGCAAGGGTGGCCCGGCCGAGGGCGCACGGGGAGATGGATGGCACCGGCCTGGGACGAGAATACCAAGCCCGGTCCGTGCTACGCGGCCGCCATCAACTTCAGAATCCGCGTGCTGGGTTCCCCGGCGAGCGCAGGGGAGGCGGCCGGCCGGTTCCAGACCTCGGTCCGGAGCCGGGCCAGGAAGCCGGCGGCGGCGTCCCGGGTGTCAAAGTCCAGTTCGACCACCACGTAGTGGTCCTGGTTCGTGGGGCACTCGATCCGGTAGGCACGCACGCCCGATGCGCCGCGGTCCAGCGGGTCCCGGTCGAAGGCATCCTTCCACAGGGGAAAGTCCTTGATTCCGTGTTCTATCTGCAGGGTGTACATCGCCCGTCCCTTTCGTCCGAGGTGGTGCCTCCACGCTAGGTCCGCGGCCGCGCCTGCCGCCATCCCATAAATCTGGAGGCCGGCCGGGGACGGGTGCAGCCGGGAGCGCCCATACTGGTGCCATGGCTGGCAGCTGGGCGCACACCAACGGTCGGGCCCAGGTGGAGCGGTTGTGCCGTGCGGGCCTGGACGAGCACGAGCTGCGCGCCGGTGTTCTGCGTGAACTCCGCAAGGCCGTGGGCTTCGACGCCTATGTCTGGCCGCTGGCCGATCCGGCCTCCGCCGTCGGGATCACACCCATGGCGGCGATCCCGTGCCCGCAGGAGCTGCCCCTGTTGATCCGGCTAAAGTACCTGACACCGCTGAACCGGTGGACGGCCTTGGCGCAGGCCCCCACGCCGGCCGCCACCCTGCTGGCGGCCACGGACGGGGTGCCCGGGCGCAGCCTGTTGTGGGATGCACTGCTGCGGCGCCATGGCGTTGCGGACATGCTCTCGGTGGTGTTCGCCCAGAGCCAGGGCTGCTGGGGCTGGCTGGATCTGTGGCGCATCGATGCCAACGCGTTCGACGACGGCGATACCGTCTTTGTGGCGTCGCTGGCACCGGCGCTGGCCCTCGCCCTGCGGGACTGCCGGGCCCGCCAGTTCACGGCCGGCGCGACGTTGTCCGGGACGATGCCGCCCGCCGCCGTGCCGTCGCAGGCCGTCCTGGTCCTGGACGAGGACCTTGCGGTGCTGGGGCAGACCGGCTCCGCCGTGCAGTGGCTGGACCTGCTCCAGCGCGGGCCCGAGCCCTATGCGGGCATCCCGGCCGAGGTGCTCAATGTTGCGGCCCAACTGCTCGCGGCCGAATCCGGTGTGGATGCGCATCCGGCCTGGTCCCGGGTCCGGGTGGGCGGCGGCATCTGGGCGGATCTGCGCGCGGCCCGGATGGCGGCGGCGCCGGCCAGCTCGGTCCCGCCGATCGCGGCGACCATCCAGCAGTGTCTGCCGGCGGCCAGGCTGGGCGTCTTCGCCAGAAGTTTTGCCTTCACCCACCGTGAACGCGAGCTCCTGCGGCTGGCCGCCACCGGGCTGGACACCGCGGGGTTGGCCCGGCGGCAGGGTGTTGCCCGGTACACCGTGCAGGACCAGTTCAAATCGATCTTTGCCAAGTGCGGCGTGCACAGCCGGGCCGCCCTGCTGGCGTTGGCGCTGGGGACCACCGCCGGTGCCCCGCCGCCGGACCTCCCGCCGAAGTGGTAGCCGGTTGGTGCCTGCGCTGCTATCCGGCAGACTTGTAGATACTGCCGATGAGGTTCTTGGCGATGGTGCTTGCCGGGTCCTGGCCGTTGGCGGCGGGGGCCAGATTGGTCCAGACCACCAGCGTCACCTGGTTGGCCGGGTCATTGCCCATGAAGCTGTTGAAGCCCGGCAGCTCGCCGGTGTGGCCGTAGAGCTCGCCAAACTTGGCAATCGACAGCCCGTATTTGGCGCCGCCCGTGCCGGCCGGCTCGGGGGAGTCCAGCCGCAGCTTCTGCAGCGCGGCGTCCAGCAGGCCGCCGCCGGCCAGGGCCTCCACCCAGGTGGCCAGGTCCCCAGCGGTCGAGATACCGGCCCCGGCGGCCCAGGCCCACGATGGGTTGGCGCCGGTGTAGTTGTTGGGCTTGAGCGTGCCCGCGGCGGCCGCCTGCTGGTCCGCCTCAGGCAGCGCGGGGTTGTCCATGGTGAGCACGTTGGTGCTGTACATGTAGCCCTGTGGATGGGGAGCCGGGATGTCGTTGTTTGTGCTCGCCGGAAACAGGGTCTGCGCCATGTGCAGGGGCGTGAAGAGGCGGTCCTGGAAGATGGTGGCCAGGGGTTTGCCGTCCAGCTGCTCGGCGATCAGCCCCAGCAGGACGGTGTTGGTGTTGGAGTAGTGGTAGTCCGTCCCGGGGGCAAAGTACGGCGGCTGGGCAAAGGCCAACGCCAACAGCTCCGCCGGGGTCCAAACCCGTTGCGGATCATCATCCAGTGCGGTGTTCAGCTCCAGGGACTCGGAATAGTTGTACAGGCCGCTGCGCATCGCCATCAGTTCCTCGATGGTGATGGCCTCGCCGTTGGGCACGTCCGGCCGGTACTTCGACACCGGATCGCTGAGCCTGAGCTTCCCCTCCTGCACCAGCTGCAGGATGACCGTGCCCGTCCAGGTCTTGGTGTTGGAGCCGACCCGGATGTGGTCGTCCACTGTGACGGGATCCGTGCCGCCGAGCTCGCGCACGCCATAGGCCGCGGTCAGGCTGCCGGCCGGGGTCCGCAGCAGCATCACCGCGCCGGGCACCAGCAGTTCCTTGGCCCCGGACTCAAACGCCACCTTGAGCGCCGCCGCGTCGAACGGCAGCAGGGCGGAGGTGGCCGCCGTCGTGCTGGACGACGACGGGCCGGGGGAGCCGCCGTCGGGCGAGGACGCCGGGGAGCAACCGGCGAGGGCGAGGATCAGGGCGGCAGTGCCCGCAGCAGATTTCAGGGAGCCGTGCATGGCGAACCTTTCACTTGATCCAGTGGGCCGGGGTGTCAGCCTCCGGCGAACGGCGGCAGGACGTCGACGACGTCGGAGGCGTCAAGCACGGTGGCCAGGTCCCGGACGGCGATCTCATTGCGCAGGAAGCTGCACCGGGTGAGCAGCTCCGCCAGCGGGGGAGTGTGGTCCGAGGCGGAGGCCGGATGCAGTGTGGCCAGCGCAGCCTGGAGGTCCGCCACCGTGGGGGTGCCGGGCAGCTCGATGGCTTCCTCGTCCATGCCGGTGGCGGCGCGGGCGGCGGCAAAGTATCGGATCAGCATCTAGCCCCCAATCGCAGACATGGAACGGTCGGGCTGGACAAAGTCCGCCGCGCCCAGGCCCACATGGTCCATGCCGTGGGCCCGGGGCTTGGCCCACATGGCCTCCTGCCAGCGCACGGCCACGGCGTCGTCGTCGGCCGCGGTGTCCCCGGCGCGGAGCAGCCCCAGCAGGTCCACCTCGGTGCGCGAGAACAGGCAGCTCATCACCTTGCCCTCGGCGGTGACGCGCGTGCGGCGGCAATCGGCGCAGAACGGCTCGGTGACCGAGGCGATGATGCCCACGGTGCCCAGCACCGCGGCCGTGCCCTGGCGGCGGACCTCAAAGCGCTCGGCCGGGGCGCCGTCGCGCTCCCGGGGATCGGGGGAGAGGTCAAAACCCGTGGACAGCAGGCCGCGGATCTCCGCAGCCGTGACCATGCCGTCCCGCGTCCAGCCGTGGTCCGCATCCAGGGGCATCTGCTCGATGAAGCGCAACTCGTAGCCGCGCTCCAGGCACCAGGCCAGCAGCTCGGCCGCGCCGGTGTCGTTGATCCCGCGCATCAGCACCGCGTTGATCTTGATCGGGCCCAGCCCCGCGGCGTCGGCGGCCTCGATCCCGGCCAGCACCTGGTCCAGGAAGGGCCGGCGGGTCAGCTCGGCAAAGGCCCCCGGGTGCAGGGTGTCCAGGGAGATGTTGATCCGGGTCAGCCCGGCATCGGCCAGGGATTGGGCGCGTTTGGCCAGTCCGACGCCGTTGGTGGTCAGCGAGATGGGCAGTTGGGGGTGGGCGGCGCGCAGGCCCGCCACGATGTCCGCCAGATCCAGCCGGACCAGGGGCTCCCCGCCGGTGAGCCGGAGTTCGCGCACGCCCAGCCGGTCCACGCCCAGGCCCACCAGCCGGATGATTTCGGCACTGGTGAGGACCTTGTCCTTCTTGAGCCAGTCGAGGCCGTTCTCCGGCATGCAGTAGGTGCAGCGCAGATTGCACTTGTCCGTCACGGAGAGCCGCATGTCGGTGGCACGGCGCCCGAAGCGGTCCAGCAGCCCGGCCTGGAGGCTGTGCCCGGCGGGGAGCAGTGCGGTGCCCGCGGCCGGTGCCGCGGCGGGCACGCTTACGGGCATGCCTAGCTGGACGGTTGTCATTGCTCCACGCTACGCCACATGCCTGCCGCTGGCGTAGGCCGCCGCGCTAGATGAAGCGGACCGGTGGGGCCGCCGGATGGAACACCGTGCGCCGGCCCGGCGTTAACCCTTGTAGCGTGGGACCACCGGCTCCGCTGCAGCGTGCCGGAGCGGCGGACAAGTCTGGAGCAACATGGCAGCGCGGCGGTGGTGGGCCTTGGCGGCCCTGGTGGCGGTGGCCGTAGGAGTGGCCGCCGGCGAGCTGGTGGCTGCCCTGTTCAGCCCGGCCCTGTCGCCCGTCACGGCCGTTGGCTCGGCCGTCATCGATGCCATGCCGCCGGGCGTCAAGGATTGGGCCGTGGGGCTCTTCGGCACCGCCGACAAGGCCGTCTTCCTGGCCACCATGCTGCTCATCATGGCCGCCGCGGCCGCAGCCCTCGGGCTGTTGGAGCGTTGGCGCCGGTACGCGGGGATGGCCGGCATTGCCGTTTTTGGGGCGCTGGGCGTGGCAGCCGTGGCCACCCGCGCCGGCTTCAGGCCCGACGCGCTGGCGGCGCCGGTGGTGGCGGCCGGCGTGGGCGTGGTGCTGCAGGGCTACCTGCTGGGCAAATACCCCGGCGCGGACCGGCGGCCCGGCGGTGCCGGAGCAGCGGGCGCGCAAAGCGCGGGCCCAACCGCCCGTCCGGCCGCGCCGCCGTCGCGCCGGTCCTTCCTCCAGGCCGTGGCCATCGGCTCCGTGCTGGCCGCCGTGGGCGGGCTGGCCGCCGCGGCCCTGCGCGGCGCGGCGGTGGGCGTCGCCACTGTGCGCGCGGCCCTCACCCTGCCCGCGCCCACCCGCCCCGCCGCGGCGGTGCCCGCCGGCGCGCAGGTCCAGCTGGCCGGCGTGGAACCCGTGGTGACGCCGAACGCGGATTTCTACCGGATCGACACGGCCCTGGTGGTGCCCGCCGTCGACCCTTCCAGCTGGACGCTGAAGGTCACCGGAATGGTGGACCACCCGCTGGAACTGGACTTTGCCACACTGCTGGCGAAACCGATGGTGGAGCATTTCACCACCATCGCCTGCGTCTCCAACTACGTGGGCGGGGACTTGGTGGGCAATGCGCGCTGGCTGGGGTGGCCGGTCCGCGAGCTGCTGGCCGAGGCCGGCGTGCAGCCCGGCGCCGACATGGTGCTCTCGCGCAGCACTGACGGCTTCACCGCCGGCACCCCGCTGGAGGCCATGACCGACCTGCGCGAGGCGATCATCGCCGTCGGCATGAACGGCGAGCCGTTGCCGCTGGAGCACGGCTTCCCGGCCCGGCTGATCGTGCCCGGGCTCTACGGCTACGTCTCGGCCACCAAGTGGCTGGCGGAGCTGAAGGCGACCCGGTTTGCCGACGACGCCGGCTACTGGACCCCGCGCGGCTGGTCGGCCCTGGGGCCGATCAAGACGGCGTCCCGGATCGACGTGCCGCGCGACGGCTACCATGTGGCCGCCGGCACGGTGGCCCTGGGCGGGGAGGCCTGGGCGCCGCAGCGGGGGATCTCCGCCGTCCAGCTGCGGGTGGACCGCGGCCCGTGGCAGGACGCCGCGCTGGCCCCGGCCATCAACGCCGACACCTGGGTCCAGTGGTCCATCCAGCTTGCGCCCGGGTCCGGCCGGCACGAATTCCAGGTCAGGGCCACGGACGGGGCGGGCGTGCCGCAGACCGAGGACCGGGCGGAGCCGGCCCCGGATGGCGCCACAGGCTTCCACACGATTACGCTCACGGTGGGATAGCCGCACCGCCCGCCGCACCATTTCCGCCCGCCGCACCACCCCTAAGGAGTGCCCATGCACCGATCCGTAGCCGCCCACCGGGCCGCCGTGCTGGAACTGCTGCGCGATGCGTGGCCCGCCGGGACGTTTGACGGCGGCGGGAGCGCGCCCCTGCTGGACGCACTGGACCGGGTGCTGGGCGAGGATGTCCGCGCGGTCCGGGCGGTGCCGCCCTTCGCCAACTCGCAGATGGACGGCTACGCCGTGCATTCCGCCGATGTGCCGGGCACCCTGGCCGTGGCGGCGTCCATCCCGGCCGGCTCGGTGCCGCCCCCGCTGGTGCGGGGAACCGCTGCGCCCATCATGACCGGCGCCATGCTGCCCGAGGGCGCCGACGCCGTGGTCCCGGTGGAGGAGGCGGTGCCGCCGCTCTTTCCCAGCCACGACGGAGGCGGCCCGCACACGGTGGCACTGCCGGCCGCGCACCCCGGCCGGTTCGTCCGCGACGAGGGCTCCGACATTCCGGCCGGCACCACCGCCATGGCCGCGGGCACGCAGCTGACGGGCCGTCAGCTGGGCCTGGCCGCGGCCCTGGGGCTGGCCGAGCTGCCGCTGCGCCGCCGTCCGCGCGTGCTGCTGCTGACCACCGGCGACGAGGTGGTGCCCCCCGGCGTACCGCTGCCGCCGGGAAAGATCTACGACGCCAATTCCATCCTGCTGCGCGCGGCGCTGGCGCAGGCTGGCGCGGAGGTGGTGGCCCCCGACGCGGCCCCGGACCGGCCGCATGACTTCCTGGCCCTGCTGGACGCCCAACTGGCGGCGGAGGCGGACCGCGGCGGCATCGACCTGATCCTCTCCACCGGGGGCATCAGCGCGGGGGCGTTCGAGGTGGTCAAGCAGGCGCTCTCCGCCGAGGGCGTGGACTTTGGCCACGTGGCCATGCAGCCCGGCGGGCCGCAGGCCCTGGGCAGCTACCGCGGGGTGCCGTACCTGGGCTTCCCCGGGAACCCCGTCAGCTCGGTGGTCTCCTTCGAACTGTTCCTGCGCCCGGCCCTGGGCGAACTGGTGGGCGCGCCGGCGCCGCGGCCGGTGGTGCTGGCCCATCTGCGCACCGCCCTGCACTCGCCCGCCGGCAAGCACCAGGTGCGCCGCGGCCTCTACGAGCCGCCCGGCTTCGAGTCCCCGGGCTCCGTGGCGGAGATGGGCGGTCCGTCGTCGCACCTGGTCGGTGCGCTGGCCGGTGCCAACGCCCTGATCCAGATCCCGGCCGGCGTCACCGAACTCCAGTCGGGGGCAAAAGTGGAAGTATGGCTTCTATGACCAACGCCAGTGATCCCCAGCTCACCCATGTCCGCGCCGACGGCACGGCCCACATGGTGGATGTCTCCGCCAAACCGGAAACCACCCGTGTGGCCCGGGCCCAGGCGGTCCTGCACAGCACGGCGGAGGTGCTGTCCCTGCTCGGCTCCGGCGGGCTGCCCAAGGGCGACGCCCTGGCCGTGGCCCGGGTGGCCGGGATCATGGCCGCCAAAAAGACCCCGGAGCTGGTGCCGTTGTGCCATCCGCTGCCGCTGTCCAAGGTGACGGTGGACTTTGAGCTGGGCGCCGACGCCGTGCTGGTCACGGTGCTGGTGAAGACCCGCGGCGTCACAGGCGTGGAGATGGAGGCCCTCACCGCGGCCAGCGTTGCCGCCCTGACGCTCTACGACATGGTCAAGGCCGTGGACAAGCACGCGGTGATCTCCGAGATCAAGGTGCTGGCCAAGAGCGGCGGCAAGAGCGGGGACTGGGAACTGTGAGCACACACGCAGCGCAGCGGACCGCAGGGGTGGTGGTCTCCTCCACCCGCGCCGCGGCCGGGATCTACCAGGACACCAGCGCACCGGTGCTCTCGCAGTGGCTGGCCGGGCAGGGCTTCCACGTCATTCCGGCCCGGGTCGTCTCCGACGGCGCCGCAGTGGCGGAGGCGCTGCGGGAGCTGCTGGCGGTGGGGCCCTCGGTCATCCTGACCACCGGCGGCACCGGGCTGAGCGCGGACGACCTGACACCGGAAATGACGCTGCCGCTGCTGGAGCGCCAGATTCCCGGCGTCATGGAGGCCATCCGCGCCGCCGGGGCCGCCGCCACCCCGCTGGCCGCGCTGAGCCGCGGCTATGCCGGCACGGCGGGGAAGACCCTGATCGTGAACCTGCCCGGGTCCGCCGGCGGCATCAAGGACGGCCTGCGGGTGTTGGAACCGCTGATCGGACACCTGTGCGACCAATTGGAAGGCAGCCATGAGCACTGAAACACCCCACACCACCATCATCAACGCATCCCTGAACGCCGAGCCCATCTCCGTGGCCGAGGCCATGGCCGCGGTGGACGCCCCGGACTGCGGCGCCGTGGTGACCTTCAGCGGCGTCGTCCGCAACCACGACGGCGGCAAGGACGTGGCGTCGCTGTCCTACAGCTCCCACCCCGGGGCCGGGCGCGTGATCTCGGACCTGGCGGCCGACGTCGTCGCCACGTTGGTGCCGGCCGGTGCCAGCGCCCGGCTGTGGGTGGCGCACCGCGTGGGCCCGCTGGCCGTGGGCGACGCCGCGCTGGTGTGCGCTGTCGCCACGGCGCACCGCGGGCTGGCCTTTGAGGTCTGCTCCACCCTGGTGGAGCGGATCAAAGCCGAGGTGCCCATCTGGAAGGAACAGTTTTTTGCCGACGGCACAGTGGAATGGGTGGGGTCCGGGACCGCCGGGGGATCCCAGTAGGCTTGGTCCATGAGCGAATTGCTGCGCGTTGCCGTATTGGGTGCCAATGGCCGGATGGGGAGGGCCGCCGTGAAGGCGGTGGGTGATGCCCCCGATCTGGAACTGGTGGCTGCCCTGGGCCGCGGGGACTCCCTGCAGACGGTGCTGGACGCCAAGGCCGACGTGATCGTTGACCTGACGGTGCCCGCTTCCACCGAGGCCAATGTCAGCTTCGCCGTGGAGCACAACATCCACGCCGTCGTGGGCACCACCGGCTGGAACGCCGAGCGCCTGGCCACGCTCACCACGCTGCTGGCCGCGCACCCGCACACCGGCGTGCTCATCGCCCCCAACTTCGCCCTCGGCTCGGTGTTGGCCACCAGCTTTGCCGCCAAGGCCGCCAAGTACTTCGATTCGGTGGAGATCATCGAACTGCACCACCCCAACAAGGTGGACGCCCCCTCCGGCACCGCCCTGCGCACCGCACAGCTGGTGGCCGCCGCCCGCGCCGCCGCCGGCACCCCCGCGGCCCCGGACGCGACGGAGACCGCCATGGACGGTGCCCGCGGCGCCTCCGTGGACGGCATTCCGGTGCACAGCGTGCGCCTGGCCGGGCTGGTGGCGCACCAGGAGGTGCTGCTGGGCAGCATGGGCGAGCAGCTGACCATCCGCCACGATTCCTTCAACCACGAGTCCTTCATGCCCGGCGTCCTGCTGGGCGTGCGCACCGTGGGCTCCCGGCCGGGCCTGACCGTTGGCCTGGACGGCTACCTGGATCTCGGGAACTAGGCGGTGGCGATGTCGAAGACCAAAATTTGGGTGGGCCTGATCACGCTGCTCCTGGTGTTCTACCTGGTGGTCATGCTGCAGCGCTCCGTGCTGCTGCTCGGCGATGCAGACTGGACGGCCAAGGGGCTGGGTGCGGCGTATCTGGTGCTGCCGTTCGTGGGTGCCTGGGCCCTGGTCCGGGAGCTGATGTTTGGTGCCCGGATGGAAAAGCTGGCCAGGATCCTCGAGTCCGAGGACGGGTTGCCGGTGGATGAACTGCCGCGCACCCCCGGCGGCCGGATTGTCCGCGAGGCCGCCGACGCCGAGTTCGCCAAGTACCGCGCCGAGGTGGACGCGGCACCCAAGGACTGGCGCAGCTGGTTCCGCCTCTCCTGCGCCTACGATGCCTCCGGCGACAGGACCCGCGCCCGCAAGGCCATGCGCGATGCCATCGCCCTGTACCGGGCGGGCCTGCCGGTAAAGTAGGGCCCATGGTTTCTGTGACTGCCCGTTGGGCTGGCGTGTTCAAGGTCGACGTCGACGAGGAGGGATGGCAGAGCTTCCAGCGCCTGGATGCGGCCGCGTTCCTGCCGCCGTCCACGGACGGGCTCGCCAACCGTGCGGCGATGACGGCCGGTGTGCGTGCCCTGTGGCAGAGTTCCGGCGGCACGCTGGTGGTCGAGGCCGACTGCACCGCCGATGCCTCCCCGTTTGACGTGCTGGTCAATGGCGAGCTGGCCGCCCGGCTGGCCGGCCCCGGCCAGCAGCGGCACGAGGTGGTCCTGGCCGACCTGCCGGCGGAATCCGCCGTCGAGCTGTGGCTGCCGCAATTTGGCGGCATCCGCGTCAGGGAGGTCTCGCTGACCCACGACGACGCCGTGGCCGCCATCGAGGACGGCCCCCGCTGGACCACCTACGGCAGCTCCCTCACGCACTGCCAGCAGGCCGAGGGGCCCTCCGAAGCGTGGCCGGCCCTGGTGGCGCGCCGCTACGGCTGGAACCTGACCAGCCTGGGGATGGCCGGCGAATGCCAGCTCGATGCCGCCGCCACCGCCACCCTGGCCGCCACCGAAGCGGACCTGGTCTCCGTCTGCCTGGGCATCAACAGCTACAACGCCGCCACCTTCTCCGAGCGCACCTACGCCGGTGCCGTCCTGGCCTTCCTCTCCGCCATCCGCGCCGCCCACCCGGCCACGCCGCTGGTGGTCATCACCCCGATGCTCTCGGTGCCGCGCGAGGAAGTGGTCAATGCCGTGGGCTGGACACTGTCCCAGTACCGGAGGGCCACCGCCGATGCCGTGGCGCTGCTGCAGGAGCGCGGCGACACGTTGATCCGCTGCGTGGACGGCGCTGCCGTGTTCAGCCCCGATGAGGCCGAGGCCCGGATGCCCGACACGCTGCACCCCGACAACGCCGGCTACGCCATGATGGCCGCACGCCTGGGCCCGCAGCTGGCCGCCGCGCTGGCGGCGTCCAGGCACGGTTCCGTGTCCGGCCGGGTTGCCGGCATGCCGGCCGTGCGGGTCTAGGCTGGTGCCCATGGCACCCGGATCCATTTTTCCCGACTCAGTGCATTCCGCCACTGTCTATCCTGCCTCCGGCAGCGTGGTGAATCCGCACGACGGCGTTGAGCTGTCCTACACCTCCAAGGGCCATGGCCCGCCGTTGCTGATGGTGCACGGCAGCGCCCTGTCCAAGGCGATCTGGCGCGGCTTCGGCTACACCAAGGTCCTGTCCGCGCACTACCGGGTCATCACCATGGACCTGCGCGGCCACGGCCGGTCCGGCAAGCCGCTGGCGGAGGCCGCCTACGGCATGGACCGGATGGCCGCCGACGTCCTGGCGGTGCTGGATGACGCCGGGGTGGCTGCCGCACACTATGTGGGCTATTCGGTGGGTGCCCGGCTGGGCTTCGCACTGGCCGCCGCCGCCCCCGCGCGGATGCTGTCCTTCACCTCGCTGGCCGGCACCTACAAGATCCCCGCGGGCAGCATTGGCGAGCTGTTCTTTGCGGACTACGACCATGCGTTGGAGGCCGGCGGCATGCCCGGCTTCGTGGCCGGCTGGGAGGCGCGGATCGGCAAACCCCTGGACGCGATGACCCGTGCGGCGTTCCTGGCCAACGACGCCCCGGCGCTGCTGGCCTATTTCCGCCGGACGGACCGCTCGGAACCGGTGGACGAGGCGGTCCTGGCGGCACTGGACCTGCCCACCTTGCTGATGGCTGGAACCCGGGACCCGAGACGGCTGGAGGATTCCCGCCGAGCGGCGGAGCTCATTCCCGGCGCACAGCTGGTGGGACTGCCCGGACGCGACCACGGGAACACCCTGTTCCCGGCCGACGAGGTGCTGGCCGCCGTCGTGCCGTTCCTGCAACGCGCGGTGCGCGCCCGAACCTGACACGGCTGGACCGTGCCCGTGCTACGCCCCGTGGCGCGGTTCCACGGCAGTGCCAGCCCCCCGGCCTGGTCGTGCGCGGCAAGGACCGCCGGCAGCATCACCTTCGAGGCCCGGCGGTAGCCCAGCGAGGAGGGGTGCACATGGTCCGCGGCGAACATGTCCGCCGGATCGGCCAGGAAGTGCGGTTTGACGGCCCGGCCCAGCTCCACCGGGCGTCCGCCGGCGGCCAGCACCGCCTTGTACTGGGCCGAGGCCAGATGCCGCGATGCGCGCCCGCCCAGCACCCGCAGCGGCTGCGGCACAGTGGACAGCATCCCCATGTCGGGGCAGGTGCCCACCACCACCTCCGTGCCCAGGGCGCGCAGCCGCTCCACGGCATGTTTGAGGGCGGCCACCGACTCCGCTTGGGGGAGCCGTTGCATGATGTCGTTCCCGCCCACCACAATCACCGCGATGTCCGGCACATAGTCCGCCGGCAGGCCGTCCAGCTGGCCCGCGAGCTCCCTGGACACGCTGCCCACCACCGCGACGGTGCGCAGGTCGACGGCGTGGAAGCTGTGCTTGGCCAGCCCCTTGGCCAGCCGTGCCCCCAGGGTGCCCTTCGGCTTGGTGGCGCCCAAGCTGGCGGCCAGCGAGTCCCCGGCCAGCAGCAGGCGGATGGGCTCCCCGTAGGTGGGATGATACACCCGGTCAGCCAGCGGCCCGGTGTCCCCGAGCGGATCCCCGGCGGCCCGGCGCGCCATCTCGCCCTCGGCCCGGAAGAGCAGGGCCACCCCGGCCACCGTGGCCGCGGCTCCGCTGGCCACGATGGCGGCCGAGACCACCACCTTGCGCACGACGGCGGCGGAGCCGTTCGAGTGCTCCGCCGTTCCCTTCAGGATGCCCAGCAACCCCGTACCCACCGGCTCCATGTTCACAGTGTAGGCCTGGCCCCGGACAGGGAATATGACCCGTGCACAGGCATTTCGCCGGGCCCATGCGCCGCCCCGTTCTGCCAAACACGCCGCAAGCAGGTAACGTTTTATCCATGGCTGACTCTGACATTCGCAATCTCCCGTTCGGAACCCTCGCAATCGCGATGGTCACCCCCTTCACCGCCACCGGCGAAGTGGATTATGAGGCGACTGCGAAGCTGGCCAACAAGCTTGTCGAAGACGGCTGCGACTCCCTCGTCGTCACCGGGACCACCGGTGAAACCTCCACGCTGACGGACGAGGAAAACCTCGAGATGTTCCGCACCGTGGTGGAGGCCGTGGGTGGCCGCGCCAAGGTCATCGCCGGCACCGGCACCAACGACACCCGCCACTCCATCAGCCTCTCCCAGCGCGCCGCAGCGGTGGGCGTTGACGGGCTGCTGCTGGTGACCCCGTACTACAACAAGCCCTCCCAGGCCGGCCTGCAGGCCCACTTCGAGGCCATCGCGGATGCCACCGACCTGCCCGTGATGCTCTACGACATCCCCGGACGCGCCGGTGTGGCGATCGAGACCGAAACCATCATCAAGCTGGCCGCGCACCCGCGGATCCGGGCCCTCAAGGACGCCAAGGCGGACTTCTCCGCCACCACCCGCGTGCTGGCGGCCACGGACCTGGATGTCTACTCCGGCGACGACGGACTGCTGCTGCCCTGGATGGCGGCAGGCGCCGTCGGCCTCGTCAGCGTCAGCGCCCACGTGGCCACCAGGAAGTACCGCGCCCTCGTCGACGCCGCCGCGGCCGGCGACTTCGCCACGGCGCGCACGCTGCACTTCGAACTGGACCCGGTGGTCCGCGCCGTCATGACCCACATCCAGGGTGCCGTGGCGGCAAAGCTAATTCTTAAGTGGCAGGGAACCCTGTCCAACTCGGTGGTCCGGCTTCCCCTCGTGGAACCGGGCGCGGCCGAGATCGCCATCATCAAAGCTGACCTTGCGGAAGCTGGAATGGAATTCTAAATATGTCCCAAATGACCGTGCCCGGACTGCGCACCCCGCCGAAACTGCCGAAGGGTACTCTGCGGATTGTTCCGCTGGGCGGTCTCGGCGAGATTGGCCGCAATATGGCCGTCTTCGAAATCGACGGCAAATTGCTCATTGTCGACTGCGGCGTGCTCTTCCCCGAAGAGACGCAGCCCGGCGTTGACCTGATCCTGCCCGACTTCTCCTACATCGAGGACCGGCTGGACGACATCGTCGCCGTCGTGCTCACGCACGGCCACGAGGACCACATCGGTGCCGTGCCGTACCTGCTGCGCCTGCGCAACGACATCCCCCTGGTGGGCTCCCAGCTCACGCTTGCCCTGGTGGAGGCCAAGCTGGCCGAGCACCGGATCAAGCCCTGGTCGCTGACGGTTGAAGAGGGCCAGGTGGAGGACTTCGGTCCGTTCCAGTGCGAGTTCATCGCCGTGAACCACTCGATCCCGGACGCGCTGGCCGTGTTCATCCGCACCGAGGGCGGCACTGTGCTGCACACGGGCGACTTCAAGATGGACCAGCTGCCGCTGGACGGCCGGATTACCGACCTGCGCCACTTCGCCCGTCTGGGCGAGGAGGGCGTGGACCTGTTCATGGTGGACTCCACCAACGCCGATGTTCCCGGCTTCACCACCGCCGAGGCGGAGATCGGGCCCACGCTGGACCTCCTCTTCGGCAAGGCCGAAAAGCGCATCATCGTGGCCAGCTTCTCCTCGCACGTCCACCGCGTGCAGCAGGTGCTCACCGCCGCGGCACTGCACGGGCGCAAGGTGGCCTTTGTGGGCCGCTCGATGGTCCGCAACATGGCCATCGCCGCCAAGCTGGGCTACCTCGAGGTGCCCAACAACGTGCTGGTGGACCTGAAGAACATCGACAAGCTGCCGGACAACAAGGTGGTGCTGATGTCCACCGGTTCGCAGGGCGAGCCGATGGCAGCGCTGTCCCGGATGGCCAACGGCGACCACAAGGTGGTTGTCGGCGTCGGTGACACCGTCATCCTGGCGTCGTCGCTGATCCCGGGCAACGAGAACGCCGTCTACCGCATCATCAACGGCCTGCTCAAGCTCGGCGCGGACGTGATCCACAAGGGCAACGCCAAGGTGCACGTCTCCGGCCACGCCGCAGCGGGCGAGCTGCTGTACTGCTACAACATCCTTGAGCCCAAGAACGTCATGCCGGTGCACGGGGAGACCCGCCACCTCATTGCCAACGGCAAGCTGGCCGAGGCCTCCGGCGTGCCGGCCGGCAATGTGCTGCTGACCGACGACGGCACTGTCGTTGATCTGGCCAAGGGCGTCGCCAAGATCGTGGGCCAGGTCGAGTGCGGCTTTGTCTACGTGGACGGCTCCAGCGTGGGCGAAATCACCGACGCCGACCTGAAGGACCGCCGGATCCTCGGCGATGAGGGCTTCATCTCCATCATCACCGTGGTCAACCGCGCCACCGGGGCGATCGTCTCCGGCCCGGAGATCCACGCCCGCGGCGTGGCCGAGGACGATTCCGTCTTCGACGAGATCAAACCCAAGATCGCCAAGGCCTTGGAAGAGTCCGTGCTGGCCAGCAAGGACCACACGGCCCACCAGCTCCAGCAGGTGGTGCGCCGCGTGGTCGGGACCTGGGTCAACCGCAAGCTCCGCCGCCGCCCGATGATCATCCCGGTGGTCCTGGAGGCGTAGTCCTCTTCAGCGGTGCAACTTCTGCCACCGTTCCCCGTTTCTGCCACCGTTTCCCGTTTCTGCCACCGTTGCGTCCAACGGTGGCAGAACCGGGGAACGGTGGCTTTTTTGCGTTGGCCGCCCCCGGGTGCCGTCAGGGGCGGGTGGCGAGGTGGCGGCGGAAGCGGCGGCCCAGCACGACGGCGGCCAATGCGGCACCCACAGCGGCCCCGGCGAACGCAGCGGGCTGGCCGGAGAATCCATCGGCCAGGTCCCCGACGGCGTTGACGGCGAAGATGGCGCCGGCCAGCCAGGGCGCCCACCGCCGGCGCCGGATGAGCCCGATGGCCGCGGCCAGCAGCAGCACCGACAGCACGCCGAAGAGGAGCGGGACGGCCCACCCCGCCTGCAATAACTGCCGGTGGGCCTCCGGTTTGGCCGCCCAGATGGCGTCCAGCCCGGTGCCCGGCAGCGCCAGGGTTGCGCCCGCGGCCAGGGCCACCACGAAGGCCAGCAGGAAGAAGACCTGGAAGCACCAATGGAATATCTTCACTGCCCGCCTCCCGACGCCTGTGGAGTTCCCTGCAGGGACCAGTGTAGGCCCCGGAACCGCCCGTTCGGCGGCCGCGCGCACCGTCCTGCGCAGCGTTGACGGCGAACCCTGCGCTGGGGCTGCTGCTACCCATGGTTCGGCCCGGAGAGTGCGCGGAACGGTACGCCTGCCCGCCCGTCGGGGCCCAAATCAGCCTGATTGCACCCATCCACCGGTAACCTAGCGGTATGGCGACACGAAACACCTCCGCCCGAACATCCGGCACTTCCGCGCGTCCAAAAACAAGCACGCGCACCAAAGCGCTGCCCGTGGCCCCGGAACCGGAGCCCATCTGGCCGGTGCGCATGGTCGCAGGCTTCTGGCAGGGGATGGGCCACCTGCTCGGCGGGGTGGTGCGACGGATGGGCACCGATGTCAGCGGCATGCCCGCCGCCGAACGCCGCGACGGCAGCGGACTGTTCTTCGCCCTGCTGGGCATCCTGATTGCCACGTTCGAGTGGTGGGGGCTCTCCGGCCCGATGTCCGACGCCGTGCACGGTGTCTTTGCCGGTACGTTCGGCTGGTTCGCCGTGATCCTGCCGCCCATGCTGCTGCTCTTCGCCGTGCGCGTGTTCCGCCAGCCCTCCAATGTGCGCGCCAACAACCGCGTGGCCATCGGCTTCTGCCTGCTGGCCCTGTCGGGTTCGGCGCTGGCCCATGTGGCCGGCGGGATGCCGGACATCAGCGACTTTGGCGCCGTGAGCTCGGCCGGCGGCATGGTGGGCCTGCTGGCCGCGGCCATGTTCGCCTCCATCTCACCGGTGCTGGCCGTGGCCATCTGGTCGGTGCTGGCCTTCGTCTCGCTGCTGATCCTCACCGCCACCCCGTTCCGCAACATTCCGGAGCGCCTGCGCGCCCTGTACGAGCAGCTGATGGGCCAGGCGCCCGAGGACCAGCGCGCCAACGGCCATGACCAGAGCTACCTCTACGACCGCGACGCCAAGCGGGCCGAGGCCAAGGCCGCCAAGGCCGCCCGCCCCCCGCGGCAGAAGGGCAAGGGCTTCTTCAGCCGGCACGACGACGACGTCGAGGACACCGGCCTAGACGGCTACTTTGGCGACGAGGCCTTCGAACAGGCGCTCGTTGACGCCGCCGCCGCGGACGAGGCCGCGGCCGCCAGCAGCCTGCCGCCGGGCGTGCGCCGCCCCACCCAGGCGGAGATCGCCGCGGACAAGATCCGCGCCCGCCAGGGCCTGCCCACCGGGGGTGGGCTGGCGCCGGTGACGGAGGCCATCTCCGTGGTGGATCCGGCGGCGGGCGCCGCCGTCCCCGCCGTGCCGGCCCGCCCGGTTCCGCCCGCGCCGCACATTCCGCCCACGCCCATCCCGCAGCGCACCGAGCAGCTCACGCTGGCCGGGGACGTCACCTACACGCTGCCGGCCGAAGACCTGCTGACCCCCGGCACCCCGCCCAAGGAGCGCTCCGAGGCCAACGACGCCGTCGTGGCCGCCCTGACCGACACGCTGAACCAGTTCAACGTTGATGCCCAGGTGACGGGGTTCTCCCGCGGCCCGACGGTGACCCGCTACGAGATCGAGCTGGGCTCCGGCACCAAGGTGGAGCGCGTCACGCAGCTCTCCAAGAACATTTCCTACGCCGTCGCCAGCGCCGATGTGCGCATCCTCAGCCCCATCCCGGGCAAGAGCGCCATTGGCATCGAGATCCCCAACACGGACCGCGAAACCGTCTCGTTGGGCGATGTGCTGCGCAGCCAGAACGCCCGCCGCAACGACCACCCGATGGTGATGGGCGTGGGCAAGGACGTGGAGGGCGGCTTTGTGCTGGCCAACCTGGCCAAGATGCCGCACCTGTTGGTGGCCGGTGCCACGGGTGCCGGAAAGTCCTCCTTCGTGAACTCGATGATCACCTCCATCCTGATGCGGGCCACCCCGGACGAGGTCCGGATGGTGATGGTTGACCCCAAGCGCGTGGAGCTGACCGCCTACGAGGGCGTGCCGCACCTGATCACCCCGATCATCACCAACCCCAAGAAGGCCGCCGAGGCCCTGCAGTGGGTGGTGCGCGAGATGGACACGCGCTACGACGACCTCTCCAACTTCGGCTTCAAGCACATCGATGATTTCAACAAGGCGGTGCGTGCCGGCAAGGTGCACCCGCCGGAGGGCTCCAAGCGCGTCATCAAGCCCTACCCGTACCTGCTGGTGATCGTGGACGAGCTGGCCGACCTGATGATGGTGGCCCCGCGCGATGTCGAGGATTCCATCGTCCGCATCACCCAGCTGGCCCGTGCGGCAGGCATCCACCTGGTGCTGGCCACCCAGCGCCCGTCGGTGGATGTCGTCACAGGCCTGATCAAGGCCAACGTGCCCTCGCGCATGGCCTTCGCCACCTCCTCCGTCACCGACTCCCGCGTGGTCCTGGACCAGCCCGGCGCCGAGAAGCTGATCGGCCAGGGTGACGCGCTGTTCCTGCCGATGGGTGCCTCCAAGGCGATGCGCGTCCAGGGCGCCTGGGTGACCGAGACGGAGATCCACCAGGTGGTGGAGCATGTGAAGGGCCAGCTGAAGGCCACCTACCGCGAGGATGTGGCCGTCGAGGCGCCCAAGAAGCAGATCGACGACGACATTGGCGACGACCTGGACGTGCTGCTGCAGGCCACGGAGCTGGTGGTCACCACGCAGTTCGGCTCCACCTCCATGCTCCAGCGCAAGCTCCGCGTCGGCTTCGCCAAGGCCGGGCGCCTGATGGACCTGCTGGAATCGCGCGGCGTGGTGGGCCCCTCCGAGGGCTCCAAGGCCCGCGACGTGCTGGTCAAGCCGGACGATCTGGCGGCCACGCTCGCGGCCATCCGCGGCGACGGCCCCGGCACCCCGGGTGACCCGGTGGTGCCGGATGCCGCCACGGCAGCCCTGGCGGAGAACGCAAACGCCAACCACGGCTACGGTGTGGATCTGGTGGCCGATGATCTGGCAAACCGGGCCCAGGCCGTGGAGTACTACGACGGCGGGGACGACGCCGACGGCGGTGAGGACGCCTGGTCGCTGACCGGGCGGTAGCCTTGTGGGGTGAGTGAATCGAGCGCGCCGGCCGCACAGCTGTGGAACCTGCCCAATGCCCTGACCATGCTGCGCATTGTGCTGGTGCCGTTCTTCATCTGGTTCTTCGTTGCCGATGACGGAAACTACGGACCCTGGCGCTGGGCCGCCGTCGCCGCCTTTGTGGTGGCGATCTACACGGACAAGCTGGACGGTGACATTGCCCGCAGCCGCGGCCAGATCACCAACTTCGGCAAGATCGCGGACCCCATCGCGGACAAGTTGCTCATTGGCTCGGCGCTGGTTCTGCTCTCCGCGGCGGGGGAGCTGTGGTGGTGGGTGACCATCCTGATGTTGGTGCGCGAAATCGGCATCACGCTGCTGCGTTTTGTGGTGATCCGCTACGGCGTCATCCCCGCCTCGCGCGGCGGCAAGCTCAAAACGGTGCTGCAGACGGTGGCCATCTTCATCTACCTTTTGCCGTGGACGCCCGCCATCGGCTGGCTGTCCATCCTGGCCCTGGCCGTGATGTTGCTGGCCCTGGCCGTGACCTTGGTGACGGGTGTCGACTACATCGTCCAGGCCGCACGCCTGCGGACCGCCGGCCGGAACCCAAGCGCCGGCCAGGCCGGAAAGCGGGAGCGCTGATGGTGGAACGCGACCTGCCCACCCTGGTGGCCGACGCCGTCGCCGCCCACCTCACCGTTGCCACCGCGGAGTCGCTCACGGGCGGCATGGTGGCGGCCACGCTGGTGCAGGCGGCCGGGGCGTCGGGCATGCTGCTCGGCGGCGTGATCGCCTACCAAAACCACATTAAGACGGACATCCTGGGAGTGGACCCGGCGCGGCTGCTCAGCCACGGCGCGGTGGACGCCCAGGTGGCCGTGCAGATGGCCGAGGGCATCTGCCGCCTGACCGGGGCGCGGGTGGGCATCTCCACCACGGGCGTGGCCGGACCGGAGCCGCACGGCGGCAAACCGGTGGGAAACGTCTACATTGGCGTGGCGCTGGACGGCGCCGCCCAGGCCTACGAGTACCATTTTGCCGGGGACCGGGCCCACGTGCGCCAGCAGGCGTGCGACGAGGCACTGGCCCTGCTGGACCAAGTTGTTGCAGCGGCCCGGGAACAAAAGTTATGACCTAATAGTTAGTCATAGTGAGCGCCGGAACCCCAACCGTCCTAGGATGAGGTCAACAGGCGCCGTACCAATGCCGGAACCCCGGCACTGGCGACGAGTCAAGAGGAGTAAGGCGATACCGATGGTGAAGCAACCCGTATCCGTAAACGGCGTAGTGCGCTGGCGGGATGTGGGTTTGGCAGATGAGGCTAAGCACGAGCAGAAGGAGCGCAAGATGGTGGTTTTACGCCACGAAATTGGAGACGTTCTGCGGGATGTCCGCCAGCGTCAAGGCCGTACCCTCCGTGAAGTCTCACACAATGCACGCGTATCGCTGGGCTACCTCAGCGAAGTCGAGCGTGGACAGAAGGAAGCCTCCTCGGAGCTGCTGTCTTCGATCTGTTCCGCACTGGAAGTCCCCCTGTCCATGATGCTGCGCGAGGTCAGCGACCGTCTGGCCGTTGCCGAGGGCGTTGCCGTGCCGGACACCGTGCCGCAGGAATTCTCGGCCCGCTACGGCCGCGACCTGGGCGAGGAGCTCTCCGAGGAGCTGCGCAAGGGCATGCTCTCCAGCGCCGTCTAGGACGTCACCGAGCCAACGCCACCGAGCCAAACCGCGACGGCGGCCGCCACCTTTGGGTGGCCGGCCGCCGTCGGGCGTTAACGGGAGGTTCTACCCGGCAACCTGCTTGGCCGCGTGCTGGGCCGCATGCTTCGCGGCCGGGGAGTGGGTGGCATCGCCGGGGCCAAAGTCGTTTTCGTAGTCGTGGTTCAGCTTGGCGATGAGCGTGGCGAACTGCTCCAGCTCGGCCGTGGACCAATCCGCCAGCCGCGCGTGCAGGGCCTGCTTGCGCGCGGTGTTGACCGAACGCATGCGCCCCTGGCCGAGGTCGGTCAGCAGGATGGCCTGGGCCCGCCCGTCCGAGGGGTCCGCCTCCTTGCGGACCAGCCCGATCGACTCCAGGAACGCAATCTGCCGGCTGACGGAGGGCTTGCCCACGCCAATGCACGCCGCCAGATCCGTCAGGCGCATGGCCCCATTGGCCATCAGCACCGTCAGCAGTCCGTAGGCGGCCGGTTCAAGCTCCGGGTGCACCTTGCGGGTCAGGTTGTGGTTGATGGAGCGGCCGCGGCGCCACATGAGGCTCAGCTGCGCCTCCACCGTTTCGATGGCGGCCTCGGCCTCGGGCGCCAGCAGCGCCTGTGCATTTGGCTGGGCACCGGGCTGGGCGCCGGCATCGGCGGTGGTTCCGGTCGCGGGAAGGGTCATGGTCCAATTCTAGGGCCGGGCGTCCGTGAGAGACTTCTAGGGTGCGTGTGAGCGATTTTTGGCGATTGATGGACGACGAGTTCGGTGCCGGGTATTCCCGGGTGCTGGCCCGTGACTTGGTGCTCTCCGCGGCGGGCGGGCGGACCGCCGTCGACGCCCTTGGCAGCGGGCTGGAACCGCGCCGGGTGTGGCTGGCCATCTGCGAGATCCAGGACGTGCCCCCGGAGCGGCGCCTGGGCCGGGATGTGGCGCCCAAGGCCTAGACCGGGGCAACACGCCGTCAGGGTCCGATGGAAAACATTCGAATATTTATTCGGATCGATGTAGGCTGGAAGAGCTGCACGACCTTGGCCGTCAGCGCTGTTGCGGACCCAAGTTGTCCACAAAACGTACGGTGCCGCTGATTTTGTCGGTGGCCTCCAGTAGCGTCATATGCATACAAACAACCAGCCGTGCAGACCCCACCCACCGGGGCGGGATCCGCGGCCCGCCAGCTTTGGCGCAGATGAAAGACCGAGGTGAATCATGGCCGCTCCCGCAGACCGTGAAAAGGCGCTTGCAGCCGCTCTGGCGCAGATCGACAAGCAGTTCGGCAAGGGCTCCATCATGCGACTGGGCGATGAAGTCCGTGCCCCGATCGAGGTCATCCCCACCGGGTCCATCGCGCTGGATGTGGCCCTGGGCATTGGCGGCCTGCCGCGCGGCCGCGTGGTGGAGATCTACGGGCCGGAATCCTCCGGTAAGACCACCGTGGCCCTGCACGCCGTGGCCAACGCGCAGAAGGCCGGCGGCATCGCCGCGTTCATCGACGCCGAGCACGCCCTTGACCCGGATTACGCGGCCAAGCTGGGCGTGGATGTCGATGCACTGCTGGTTTCCCAGCCGGACACCGGCGAGCAGGCCCTGGAGATCATGGACATGCTGATCGGCTCCGGTTCGCTGGACGTCGTGGTCATCGACTCCGTCGCCGCCCTGGTGCCGCGTGCGGAAATCGAAGGCGAGATGGGTGACAGCCACGTGGGTCTGCAGGCCCGCCTGATGAGCCAGGCGCTGCGCAAGATCACCGGCCGGTTGAGCCAGACCAAGACCACCGCCATCTTCATCAACCAGCTGCGCGAGAAGATCGGCGTGTTCTTCGGCAGCCCGGAAACCACCACCGGCGGCAAGGCGCTGAAGTTCTACGCGTCCATCCGCATCGACGTCCGCCGCATCCAGACGCTGAAGGAAGGTGCCGAGTCCGTCGGCAACCGGACCAAGGCCAAGATCGTCAAGAACAAGATGGCCCCGCCCTTCAAGATCGCCGAGTTCGACATCATCTATGGCCAGGGCATCTCCCGCGAGGGCGGCATCATCGACATGGGTGTGGAACACGGCATCATCAAGAAGTCCGGCTCCTGGTACACCTACGACGGCGACCAGCTGGGCCAGGGCATGGAGAACTCCCGCCGGTTCCTCAAGGACAACCCGGAACTGGCCGAGGAGCTCGAGCGCCTGATCAAGGCCAAGCTGGGTGTTGGCGTGGTGGCCGAGCCCGCCGAGGAGAAGGCGCCCAAGCTCAAGGCCGTTGACGGCTTCTAGGCGGGGGCACGGACCATGACGGGACGCAGACCGGCCCCCGAGCTGGATCCCGACGCCGACCCAGCTGCCGTGGCACGGTCCATCGTGCTGCGGCAGCTGACCAGCTCCGCCAAGAGCCGGCATCAGCTGGCGCAGAAGCTGGCCGAACGCCACGTCCCCGCCGAGGTGGTGGAGGAGGTGCTGGACCGTTTCGAGGCCGTGGGCCTGGTCGACGACGCCGAGTTCGCCCAGATGTGGGTGCGCAGCCGGGCGCAGACGCGGCATTTGGCCCGCGGCGCCCTGGGGCGCGAATTGTCCGAGAAGGGCATCGACCCGGACCTTGCCGCCGAGGCGCTGGAGCAGCTCAGCGACGAGGATGAGCACGCGGCCGCTGCCGCCCTGGTCCGGCGCAAGCTGCGCCCCGGCATGGATCTGGGCGAACGCGCGGAGCGGGAGAAGCACGTCCGCCGGCTGGTGGGCATGTTGGCCCGCAAGGGGTATTCGCCGTCGCTGTCGTTCCAGATTGTCAATGCCGAAATGGATGCCTGGCTGGATGGGGCCGGCTAGGCCCGCCTGCTGGCCGGCCGCGCTGCCCCGGGTTATGCTGGGCGGCATATGGTCTCCCTCAACGTGAATCCTCTGCGCACCCTGCGGCCGGCAGTGGTGGCCGGCTCCTTTGCCGCCACCGTGCTGCTTGCCATGTCCCTGCTGGGGGCCCTTCCGGCCACGGCGGACGACGACGCTCCGCCCAGCGGCTACCCGAGCTGGGCCGACGTCCAGTCGGCCAAGACCAGCGAGGCCTCCACCGCCGCGGCGGTGGAACGGATCAACTCCCTGCTCGATGGCCTGGGTGCCCAATCCGCGGCGCTTGGCGACAGGGCAGTGGCCGCCGGCGCCGACTACGCCAGGACCAAGGCGGCGCTGGATGCCGCGGCCACCAAGGAAGAACTCCTCAACGCCCAGGTGGACCGCGCCAATGCGGACGTGGACAAGCTGAAAAAGCAGGCCGGTGTGCTTGCGGCCCAAACCTACAAATCCGGCGGCACAGGCATGGGCCTGTTTTCCGGCATGGAGGCCCTCAGCAAGGACGGCGGGTTGGCGGGTCTGGACCTGCTGCACGCCGTGGGGGAGAAGACCAGCGCCCTGTACAACCAGGCCAAGGCCTCCCGCGCCGTCGCCCAATCCCTGACCAGCCAGCAGTCGGCCGCCCGCGCGGAGCGCGAAAGGCTCGCCGCAGCGGCCAAGACCAGCCTGGATTCCGCCGTTTCGGCCCGGGATGCCATGGCGGCCCAGGTGGCCATCGAGCAGAAGAACAGCACACTGCTCACCGAACAGCTGGCGTCGCTGAAGAACACCAGCGCCGCCGTCGAGCAGCAGTTCCGCCAGGGGCAGGTGGCGCAGGCAACCTATGTGGCGGCCCAGGCGGCCAAGGCCGCGGCGGCCGAGAAGGCGCGCCAGGAGGCAGCAGCAGCGGCCGCCGCGGCCGCCGGGTCGGGCGGCGGCAACTCTGGCGGTGGCAATTCGGGCGGTTCCGGAAACGGTGGCGGTTCGGGCTCGACGCCGGTGGATCCGGGCGATGGCTACATCCCCGTGGAGGTCCTGCTGCCCAACATCCCCGGCAACTCCGTCAACGATCCGGCCGGGGCCAAGGCCTACGCCAACGCCCGGCTGTCCGCCTATGGCTGGGGCGCGGACCAGTATCCATGCCTGGTCAAGCTCTGGACGCAGGAGTCCAGCTGGCTGACCAATGCCACCAACCCTTCCAGCGGCGCCTATGGCATCGCGCAGGCGCTGCTGCCGAGCAAGTACGGCGAGACGGGCCCGGACTGGCTGACCAACTACCGCACCCAGATCACCTGGGGACTGGGCTACATCGCCAACCGCTATGGCTCGCCCTGCAGCGCCTGGGACCACGAAGTTGCCATCGGCTGGTACTGAGAGGACCCGGTTACGGAGGAGCGGCCCGCAGGTCTTAAGCTGGATGGATGAGCTTGACCATTGACGGCGTAGATCCTTCCGCCCCCGCAGCCGCCCCGCAGCACCCCCGCACCTACCAGGTGCGCACCTTCGGCTGCCAGATGAACGTGCACGATTCCGAGCGCATGGCGGGACTGCTGGAGGCCGCGGGGCTGGTGCCGCTGGTGGCCGATGCCGGCAACGCCAACGCGGGCAACTCCGATGCCGGCTCGTCGTCCGCACCGTCCGCCGCGCAGGCCGACGTCGTCGTCTTCAACACCTGCGCCGTGCGCGAGAACGCCGACAACAAGCTCTACGGCAACCTGGGCATGCTGCGCCCGGTCAAGGAGGCCAACCCGGGCATGCAGATCGCCGTGGGCGGCTGCCTGGCCCAGAAGGACCGCGACACCATCCTGAAGAAGGCCCCCTGGGTGGACGTCGTCTTCGGCACCCACAACGTGGGCGCCCTGCCCACCCTGCTGGAGCGGGCACGCCACAACAGCGATGCCCAGCTGGAAATCCTGGAATCGCTGGACGTTTTCCCCTCCACCCTGCCCACCAAGCGCGATTCCGTGTACTCGGGCTGGGTGTCCATCTCCGTGGGCTGCAACAACACCTGCACCTTCTGCATCGTCCCTTCGCTGCGCGGCAAGGAGCGCGACCGCCGTCCGGGCGAGATCCTCGCCGAGATCCAGGCGCTGGTGGACGACGGCGCCATCGAGGTCACGCTGCTGGGCCAGAACGTGAACTCCTACGGCGTGGAGTTCGGCGACAAGCTGGCCTTCAGCAAGCTGCTGCGCGCCTGCGGGGCCATCGAGGGCCTGGAGCGGGTCCGTTTCACCAGCCCGCACCCGGCCGCCTTCACCGACGACGTCATCGACGCCATGGCCGAGACCCCCAACGTGATGCCGCAGCTGCACATGCCGCTGCAGTCCGGCTCCGACAAGGTGCTCAAGGACATGCGCCGCTCCTACCGCTCGACCAAGTTCCTGGGCATCCTGGACAAGGTGCGCGAGAAGATGCCGCATGCTGCCATCTCCACCGACATCATCGTCGGCTTCCCCGGCGAGACCGAGGCGGATTTCCAGGCCACCCTGGATGTGGTGGAGAAGTCCCGCTTCGCCACCGCCTTCACCTTCCAGTACTCCAAGCGCCCCGGCACTCCCGCCGCGGAGCTGGAGGACCAGCTGCCCAAGGCGGTGGTGCAGGAACGCTTTGAGCGCCTCACCGCGCTGCAGGACAGGATGGCCGCCGAAGAGAATGCCAAGCAGGTGGGCCGGACGGTGGAGGTCATGGTGACGGCCCAGTCCGGCCGCAAGGCCGCCGAGACGCACCGCCTCACCGGCCGCGCCCAGGACCAGCGTCTGGTGCACTTCAGCGTGCCCGACGGCGCACCGGCCCCGCGCCCGGGCGACCTGGTCACGGTGACCATCACCGAGGCCGCCGCCTTCCACCTCGTGGCCGACCCGGCCACGGTGGCGGACTACAGCCTGCGCCGCTCGCGCGCGGGCGACGCCTGGGACCGTGCGCAGGCCGAGTCCTGCGGCGTGCCCACGCCCGGGGCCGGCACGGCGGCCACGAAGGCCGTGTCCCTGGGCATGCCCGCGCTGCCCGTCCGCACGAAGTGAGCACAGCGGGCGGTCCCGCCTTTGGTGTGCCCGCGGCGGCTCTGCCCGTCATCGCCGTCGTCGGGCCCACCGGCTCCGGCAAGTCCGAGCTGGGCCTGGCGTTGGCGCAGGCGCTGGACGGGGAGGTCATCAACGCCGATTCCATGCAGTTCTACCGCGGCATGGACATCGGCACGGCCAAGCTTTCCATGGCCGAACGCCGCGGCATCCCGCACCATCTGATGGACTTCCTGGACGTTACCGAGGACACCACCGTGGCGGCCTTCCAGGAGCTGGCCCGCACCGCGATGGCGGACATCCGCTCGCGCGGCCGGGTGCCTATCCTGGTGGGCGGGTCCGGGCTGTACAACAGGGCCGCGTTGGACGTGCTGGAGTTTCCCGGTACCGACGCGGCGCTCAGGACTGAGCTGGAGGCCGAGCTGGAGTCCGCGGGCTTTGCCGCCCTGCATGCCCGGCTGGCCGCCGTGGACCCGCTCTCCGCCGCGCGCATCAACGACGGCAAGCGCGTGGTCCGGGCCCTGGAGGTGCACCGGCTCACCGGGCGGCCCTTCAGTTCCTTCATGCCCGAGCGCGAGTACTTCCAGCCCGCCGTGCAGATCGGCCTGGACCTGGACCGCGCCCAGCTGCACCAGCGGCTGGCCGCGCGCGTGCACACGATGGTCGGCGCCGGGCTCGAGGCCGAGGTTGAACGGCTCGCGGCCCACGGGCTGCGCGAGGGCCGCACCGCCCAGCGTGCCCTGGGCTACCAGCAGTTCCTGCGCGTGCTCGACGGCGTGAGCACCGTGGCACAGGCCAGCGAGGAGACCATCGTGTCCACCCGGCAGTTCGCCCGCCGCCAGATCACCTGGTTCCGCGCCGACCCGCGCGTCACCTGGCTGGACGCCTTGGGCGCCGGCCTGCCCGCGGCCGCGCTGGCCGCCGTCGAACGGGCCACCCGGGAGCAGCGCTAGGGACGACGCCGGCCGCGACGCGGGGCGCCCCGCCGACGCCGCCCCAACGCCGCCCCAACGCCGGCAGTGCCGCTGCCGGCGCCGGCAGCGGCCGGGGCGTGGTGCCGTAGGCTTAACCCATGACCGCCCTGACGCATGCGCCCACCCTGTCGACCCTGTCCGGACTGCCCTTTTCCAAGGGCCACGGCACCGGAAACGACTTTGTGCTGGTGGCCGACCCCGAGGGCGTGCACCACATTGGCCCGGAGCAGGTGGCGGCCCTGTGTGATCGGCACCGCGGCATCGGCGCCGACGGCCTGATCCGCGCCGTCCGCTCCAAGGACCTGCCGGAGGGTGCGGCCCTGTTGGCACAGGAACCGGCGGCCGAATGGTTCATGGACTACCGCAACGGCGACGGCTCGCTCTCGGAGATGTGCGGCAACGGCGTGCGCGTGTTTGTGCACTTCCTGATCGAGCAGGGGCTGGTGGCGCTGGCCCCCGGCGAGACCCTGACCATTGGCACCCGCGGCGGCGTGAAGAAGATCGTCCGCACGGCCGAGGGCTACGCGGTGGACATGGGCCCGTGGGAGTTCATCTTCCCCGCGGCCGCCCGGGAGCGCGGCATGGATTCGCTCGTCACGGCCCGCGGGCTGGACGTGCCGCGTCCGGCCGTCTCGATCAGCATGGGCAACCCGCACACGGTGGTGGCCCTGGCGCACGCCGGCGAGCTGGCGGAGACCGACCTGGCCCACGCGCCGGTGGTCGACCCGGTGCCGGCCCACGGCACCAACGTTGAATTCGCCGTCCCGTCGGACCCGCTGGTCCACAACGGCGTCGCCGAGATCACCATGCGCGTGCACGAGCGCGGCGTGGGGGAGACCCTTTCCTGCGGCACGGGCGCCTGCGCGGCCGCGGCGGCCACCCGCTTTTGGGCCGGCGACACGGCACCGAACGATTGGCGCGTCAACGTGCCCGGCGGCGTCGTCGGCGTGAAGTTCTTCCCGGGTGCCGGCGGCGCCGAGCACGTGGAGCTCAGCGGCCCGGCCGTCATCGTCGCCAGCGGCGCCATCGCCTAAAAACCAGGTGACAGCTATCTCACACTTTCGCGAGGAAATTGTGCGATAACTGTCACCTAGTTGGGCCGGGTTGGGCTACAGGGCCGGGCGGACGACCTTGAGGATGCGGAAGGCCTTGTTGGTGCTGTCCCTGCTGACCTTCAGGTGCAGCTCGGGGTACTGCGCCGCCAGCTCGGTGTCGAGCCAGCGCTGGAGCGAATCCGAGCCCAGGTTCTTCTGCACCACCAGGTAGGCGGCGCCGCCCGGTGCCAGCCGCGGCAGCCACATCAGCAGCAGCGAGTGGAGTTCGTCCTTGCCCACGCGGATGGGCGGGTTGGACCAGATGGTGTTGAACTTGAGCTCGGGGTCGACGGCGTCGGGCAGGGACGCCGTGACGTTCGACAACCCCAGCGCTGCGGCGTTGTCGCGGGTCAGTCCCAGGGCGCGTTCGTTGACGTCTACGGCGTAGACCGAGGCATGCGGGGCGCGCAGGGCCAGCGAGAGCGCGATCGGGCCCCAGCCGCAGCCAATGTCCAGCAGGTTTCCGGTGGGGGAGGGCGGCGGCGCCTCGTGCAGCAGGATGGCCGTGCCCTTGTCGACGCTGTCGGGGCTGAAGATGCCACCGGAGGTCTGCAGGGACCGCGGGGCCCCGGCCAGCACAACGCTCAGGGGACGGCGTTTTTCCGGGACGGACGGCTGGGCGCTGAAGTAATGTTCGGAGGCCATAGTCTTGCCAGATTAGTGGCACCGGGGCCGAAACGGAATCAAGGCATGCCTAAGTCTGTGCCGGGGCGCCTGCTAAGCTGGAGGCATGAAGACTCTGTGATTGTGCCAGCCCTCCCGGACCACGTTGAGCAACCTCCGTGCCGTCCGGAACGCTCCACATGCCATGATCTGCCGCGCAGATCCGCCACCAGAGATCGCCGTCCCCTCCAGCGCATCCTCCCCAACCTGTGGGGCGGTGCCGCCGCGGGCCGCAGACAAGGACACCCATGCTCGAGAACCACACCTTTTCCACCGCCCCCGACGGCACTTCCGCCACGCCCGCCGTCGGTGCGCGCGACTACGATAGGAAGAAGAACCCGCTGAAGGAGAATATGACCAACGCACATGCAGCTGGCGAGCCCCGCGACCCGCAGCCCGGCGCATCCGGCGATGCCGCCGATCTGAGCCCCGCGGAAATCCAGGCCGTGATTGACAGGATCCTGGCCAAGGACGCCGGCGCCACGGCCCATGCCGCCCGCACCTCCGCCGAACGCGCGGAGGCGGCGGATCCGCAGGCAATGCCCGAAACCCGGAGCCACGTGGTGGGCAAGGCCCAGGCCATCTCCACCCGGGGCTTCGAGCACGGCTTGTTCGACGGCGCGCAGGAGGACCTGCAGGAACGCCGCGCGCTGCGCCGCGTGGCCGGCCTGTCCACCGAACTTGAGGACGTCACGGAGGTCGAGTACCGCCAGCTGCGCCTGGAGCGCGTGGTGCTGGCCGGACTGTGGACCGAGGGCACGCTGGCCGATGCCGAGAACTCGCTGCGCGAGCTGGCCGCCCTGGCCGAGACCGCCGGGTCCGAGGTTCTGGACGGGTTGGTGCAGCGCCGGCAGAAGCCGGATCCGGGCACCTACCTGGGCTCGGGCAAGGCCCTGGAACTGAAGGATATCGTCTCGGCCACCGGCGCGGACACCGTCGTCGTCGACGGCGAACTCTCGCCCTCCCAGCGCCGCAGCCTGGAGGACGTGGTCAAGGTCAAGGTCATCGACCGGACCGCGCTGATCCTGGACATCTTCGCCCAGCACGCCAAGTCCCGCGAGGGCAAGGCCCAGGTGGAGCTGGCCCAGATGGAGTACCTGCTGCCGCGCCTGCGCGGTTGGGGCGAGTCCATGTCCCGCCAGGCCGGCGGCCGCGTGGGCGCCGCCGGTGGCGGCATCGGCTCCCGCGGTCCGGGTGAAACCAAGATGGAACTGGACCGCCGCAAGATCCGCACCCGGATGGCGAAGCTGCGCCGCGAAATTGCCGCGATGAAGCCCGCCCGGGAGACCAAGCGTGCCAACCGCAAGCGCAACGCCGTGCCGTCGGTGGCCATTGCCGGCTACACCAACGCCGGCAAGTCCTCGCTGCTGAACCGGCTGACCCAGGCCGGGGTGCTGGTGGAGAACGCGCTGTTCGCCACGCTGGACCCCACCGTGCGCAAGACGGAGACGGCCGACGGCCTCGGCTACACGCTGGCGGACACGGTGGGCTTTGTCCGCTCGCTGCCCACCCAGCTGGTGGAGGCCTTCCGCTCCACCCTGGAGGAGGTGGCCGACGCCGACCTCATCCTGCACGTGGTGGACGCCGCGCACCCGGATCCGGAGGGGCAGATTGCCGCCGTCCGTGCGGTGTTTGCCGAGGTGGACGCCCGCAAGGTGCCGGAGATCATCGTGCTCAACAAGGCCGACGCCGCCGATCCCTTTGTGGTCGAACGGCTGCGCCAGAGGGAGCCGCGCCATGTGGTGGTCTCCGCCCGCACCGGCGCCGGAATCGACGAGCTCCTGCAGGCCATCAGCGACGCCATCCCGCGCCCGGGCGTCCAGCTGGAGCTGCTGATCCCCTTCAACCGCGGCGATCTGCTCAACCGGCTGCACCAGTCCGACGCCGAGATCCTCAGCGTCGAGCACGGCGCGGACGGCACCCACGCCACCGTGAAGGTGCGCGAGGGCCTGGCGGCCGAGCTGGAGCAGTTTGTCATCCATGGCTGATCCCGCGTCAAAGAACAAGGCGGCCGGGGGCGAGGACTTCGCCCTCGGCCTGCTGGATGCGGCGGTGGCCGCCATGGGTGGCCAGCGCCGCGATGGCCAGCACGAAATGGTCAAGCAGGTGGTGCGTTCCATTGAAACGGGCGACCACCTGCTGGTCCAGGCCGGCACCGGCACGGGCAAGTCCCTGGCCTACCTCATCCCGCTGATTGCCCATGCCCTCGAGAGCGACAAGCCGTCGCTGGTGGCCACTGCCACGTTGGCGCTGCAGGCGCAGATTGTCAGCCGCGACCTCCCGCGCCTGCTGGAGGCCATCGCCCCGCTGCTGCCGCGCCCGGTGAAGGTGGCCCTGGTGAAGGGCCGCAGCAACTACGTCTGCCGGCACAAGCTCGACGGCGGGTTCCCCACCGAGGAGCCCAGCGACGGCCAGCTGTTCTCCTTGGGCGAGGACACCTCCGTGGTGCACCTGCCCGGCACCCTCACCGGCCCCGGCACGCAGCTGGGCCGCGAAGTGGTCCGGCTGCGCGAGTGGGCCGAGGACACCGAGACCGGTGACCGCGACGAGCTCATGCCCGGCGTCAGCGACCGCGCCTGGCGCCAGGTGTCGGTGACCAGCATGGAATGCCTGGGCGCGCAGAAATGCCCGCTCGCCGAGACCTGCTTCTCCGAGCTGGCCCGCGCCCGCGGCGCCGAGGCGGACGTCATCGTCACCAACCACGCCATGCTGGCCATCAGCGCCTTTGAGGGTCTGGCCGTGCTGCCCGAGTACGACGTCGTGGTGGTGGACGAGGCCCATGAGCTCCAGGACCGGGTGACGGGTGCCGTGACCGGCCAGCTCTCGGTCCAGATGGTCCAGGTGGCGGCCTCCAGCGCGCGCAAGCACACAGCAATCTCCGTCGAGGCGCTCGCCACGTCCGCGGCCGCGCTGGAGCTGGCGCTGGCCGGCACCCCGTCGGGGCTGCTGCCGCAGGGCCTGAACGAGGAACAGCTGGTGGCGCTGGACCAGCTGCGCGACGCCGCCCGCGCCGCACTGTCCGACTCGAAACCCGAGGGCAACGACCCGGCCGACGGCGGACGCCAGATCGCGCGCTCGCGCCTGTCGCTGATCCTGGAACTGTGCGAGCGGATGCTGGCGGCCGCCGAGGCCCACGAGGTGGTGTGGGTCTCGCGCCAGAGCACGTTCAACCCGCAGCAGGGCTACCAGGCCCCGGACGAGTCCTCGCCCGCGCTGCTGAACGTGGCGCCGCTGAGCGTGGCCGGCAAGCTCCGCGAGGGGCTCTTCGCCGACCACACAGTGGTGCTGACCTCCGCCACGCTGGCCATCGGCGCGGCGTTCGAACACACCGCCGGTGGACTCGGGCTGGTGGGGGCGGGTGCGCCGTCGTGGACCGGCGCCGATGTCGGCTCCCCGTTCGACTACCCCAAACAGGGCATGCTCTACGTGGCCAAGCATCTGGAAAAGCCGGGGCGGGGCACCTCCCCGGAGCAATTGGACGAACTCGAGGCCCTGATCACGGCGGCCGGCGGCGGCACGCTGGCGCTGTTCTCCTCGCGGCGAGCGGCCGAAGACGCCGCGGCGGCGATGCGGGAGCGGTTGGACATGGAGATCCTCTGCCAGGGGGAGTCCTCGATGGCGGCGCTGGTGAAGCAGTTTGAGGCCGAGCCCGACACCTGCCTGTTCGGCACGATGTCGCTGTGGCAGGGGGTGGACGTGCAGGGCAGCTCCTGCCGGCTGGTGGTGATTGACCGCATTCCGTTCCCGCGCCCGGACGATCCCCTGATGACCGCCCGCACGCGGGCCGTGGCCGCGGCCGGTGGCAATGGCTTCATGTCCATTTCCGCCACGCATGCCGCCATCCGGCTGGCCCAGGGTGCGGGCCGGCTGATCCGTTCCACGGGCGACAAGGGCGTGGTGGCAGTGCTGGACTCGCGCCTGGCCACGGCCCGCTATGGCGGGTTCCTGCGCGCGGCCCTGCCGCCGTTCTGGTCCACGACGGACCGGGCGCTGGTGCTGGATGCACTGGGCCGGTTGGCCAAGGCCGAATAGCACTGTCGAGCTATAAAGGCCCTGCAGCCATTGCGGCCGCAGGGCCTTTTGCATGTCCGCCGGGCCCCACCGGGCGGGCGTTCTTTCCATCCTTGCCATCTTTGCGTACGATCGTACACATGACCGATTACTTTGCCGGGGACACGCGCACCAACCGGGAGCGGATGCTCGCCGGGGACCTGTACATCGCCGATGACCCCGACAGCGAACGCGAGGCCCGGCGTGCGGTGGCCCTGCAAAGCCAGTACACCGCGGCCTATGCCCAGGACCCGGACGCGGCGCGGCCCATCCTGGCGGACCTGCTGGGCTCCCTGGGGGAGGATGCGCACATCAAACCGCCGCTCTTTGTCGACTACGGATCGTTCATCACCGTGGGGGCGCGCACGTTCATCAACTACAACCTCACCGCCTTGGACGTCGCCTCGATCACCATCGGGGAGGACTGCCAGATCGGCCCGAATGTGCAGCTGCTGACGCCCACGCACCCGGTGGAACCCCAACCGCGGCGGGACCGCCTGGAGGCCGCGCAGCCGATCGCCATCGGCGACAACGTGTGGCTCGGCGGCGGGGCGATAGTTCTGCCCGGGGTGAGCATCGGGGACAACTCGGTGATCGGTGCCGGGGCGGTGGTGACGAGGGACATTCCGGCGAACGTGGTGGCGGTGGGCAACCCGGCCCGCATCGTGCGGGAAATCTGACCACCGTGGCGTCACGCCGTTTCGATCCGGACCGGCGGGACAGGATCATCGATGCCGCCCTGGATGTCATTGCCGCCCAGGGTGTTGCCGGGTCCTCGCACCGCAAGATTGCCGAGCACGCCGGTGTGCCGCTTGGCTCCATGACCTACCACTTCACCAACATGGACGAACTGCTGGCGGAGGCGTTCGGGCGGTTTGCGGATACCGTTGCCGACGGGTTCGAGGACCGGCTGGGCCGCGCCGCCGACGCCGGGGCCGCGAGGGCCGCCGTCGTCGAGCTGATCCACCAGGACCTGCTGGGCAGCCAGCGGGACCTGGTGCTCACGCAGGAGCTCTACACGCTGGCCGCCCGCGAGCCGGCGTTCCGCCAGATCACCCGGGATTGGATGGCACGGAGCAGGCACGCCCTGGGCCGCCACTTCGACCCTGCCACGTGCCGGATGCTCGATGCCCTGATCGAGGGGCTCTTTCTCCATGCCGCCCTCGACACCGAACCGCACGACCGTGCCAGCACGGTGGAGGCGGTTGCCCGCATCACCACCCCGACCGGGGCCCGGCTGTAGTTCCAAGTACACAGCGGCGCACCGGCCCGGCTGGCTGCCGGACCTTCCCGGCCCGGCCTCCACCTCCCTACGACTCTTTGTGGAAGTTGCACCACTATGACCATTACCGTGGACACCCACGTTCGGGCCGCATCCGTGGCCACCTTCCTGGTCTTCGGACTGAACGGCCTCGTGTTTGCCAGCTGGGCAGCGCGCATCCCTGCCGTCACGCAGACCCTGGGCCTAAGCTCCGGACAGATGGGCACCCTCCTGCTCTGCATCGCTGTCGGCTCCCTGCTGGCACTGCCCTCCGCCGGCGCGGTGGTCGGGCGGATCGGTGCGGCGAACACCATCCGCACCGGCGGGCTGCTCGCGGCCACGGCGTGCGCGGGCATCGCTCTGTCGCTGATGGCCGGCTCCGTGCCCGCCACCGCCGCGGCGTTGTTCTTCTTCGGCATCGGGATCGGGCTGTGGGATGTGGCGCAGAACATCGAGGGCGCCGGCGTCGAGCACCGGCTCGGGCGCACCATCATGCCCCAGTTCCACGCGGCCTTCAGCGGCGGCGCCTTCGTCGGCGCCCTGATCGGGGCGGGTCTGTCCACCCTGGGCGTCGGGCTGCCGGAGCATCTCCTGGTGGTTGCCGTGGTGGTGGTCGCCCTGACCTTGACCGCGCCGCGCTGGTTCCTGCCCCGCGTGCCGGTAGCCGTGCCGGATGCGGCCGGCGCCGGCCAGCCGCGGGCCAAGGGGTCTTCCGCCTGGCGCGACGGACGCACCCTGCTCATCGGCGTCGTGGTGCTCGGTGCCACGCTCACCGAGGGCGCGGGCAACGACTGGATCGCCAAGGCCGCCGTGGATGGCTTGGGGGCCACGGAGTCCGCCGGGGCGCTGCTCTTTGCCCTGTTCGTGGCGGCAATGACCTTGATGCGCTTCCTCGGCGGCCGTGCCATTGACAGGTTCGGCCGCGTGGCGGTGCTGCGGGCCAGCATGGCGGCAGCGGCGGTGGGCCTGGTGCTGTTCGTCCTTGCCGGCAACCTTGTCCTGGCCGGGGTGGGGGCCGCGCTGTGGGGAATGGGGGCCGCGCTGGCCTTCCCCATGGGCATGTCCGCCGCTGCCGATGATCCCCGGCACGCCGCAGCCAGGGTGTCGGTGGTCTCCACCATCGGCTATGTCGCGTTCCTCGCCGGCCCGCCGCTGCTGGGCTACCTCGGCGACCACGTCGGCATCAACCTGGCCCTGCTGGCCATCGGGGCGCCGATCCTGCTGGCTCTGTGGCTCGCCGGCGCCGCCAAGCCCCTGCGCGCGGTGCGGTAGGCCCTGCCGGTGCAGACGCAGAACCCCTGCGGCCGGTGCGGCCGCAGGGCTTCTGCGTTGTGGGCTGGGTCTTTTGCTAGATGCTGCGCAGGACGGAGACCACTTTGCCCATGACGGTGGCGTGGTCGCCCAGGATGGGCTCGTAGCGGGTGTTCTGCGGCAGCAGCCAGGTGTGGCCGTCGCGCTGCCGGAAGGTCTTCACCGTGGCCTCGTCGTCGAGCAGGGCGGCCACGATGTCGCCGTTGAGGGCGTTGCTTTGCCGGCGCACCACCACCCAGTCGCCGTCGCAGATGGCGGCGTCGATCATGGAGTCGCCGGAGACCTTGAGCATGAAGAGCTCACCGTGGCCCACCAGGGAGCGCGGCAGCGGCATGACGTCCTCGATGACCTGGTCGGCCAGGATGGGTCCGCCGGCGGCGATCCGGCCGACGAGCGGAACCAATGCCGTGTCCGAGGCGCTGCTGAGTTCGGCCATGTTCAGCCCGTTGGCCCCGCGCAGCTCGGTGGGGGCCGGAACGCCCTCGATCCGCGGCTGGCCGTAGTCCAGCGTCAACGGGATGAGCACCTCCATGGCGCGCGGACGCTTGGGGTCCCGGCGCAGGTAGCCCATCTTTTCCAGCTGGCTGAGCTGGTGGGTGACGCTGGAGAGGCTGGCGAGGCCAACGACGTCGCCGATCTCGCGCATGGACGGCGGGTAGCCCTTGTCCGAGATGGAGCGCTGGATGCACTCGAGGATCTTCTTCTGCCGCACTGTCAGGCCCTTGAGGCCGTGCCGGCTGGCGGGATTCCCGCTGTGGAGGATGAATTCCGGAGACGGCATGGTGCTGTCCTTCCCGCGACGGCGTCGGTACTGGTGGGTGGCCGGTGCGGCCACCCACTGGGTGTGGGGGAGTTCGTGTCGGTGGCGCCTGCTTGACTACTGCTTGGTTCGACTACTACCGATCCGGTAAATCCCTTGCCTTAACGGTAGGACAGCTCCGGTAGTTTTTCAAACATTTGTTCTAGCGAGTCTTGGCAAGCTTCGTCCATTAGTGCTAAAAATGGTCAAGACGCATTCGAATACATGTTCGAATCTGTTTCACCGCTCTCGGCCCGGTTGTTTCGAACGGCCCAGGGCGCACGTCTGCCGAAGTGAAAGGTTTAATGCCATGAGCTCCACGAACGAACTTCCCCCGCTCCGCTTGACCCGCCGGGGCCGCCTGGTCCTGATCTGGATGCCGCTGGCCCTGGTGGCCATCGCCCTGGTGGCCCTGGCCGCCGTCTTCACCACCCCCGCCAAGGCCGCCACGGTGGGCGGCCCGGCGCCGGACTACACCAGCACGGTGACTGTGCTGTCCGGCCAGACGCTGTGGTCCATCGCCATGGCGGCGGATTCCTCCCGCGACACCCGCGACGTGGTGTCGGACATTGTCGAACTGAACGATCTCGCCAGCTCCGTGGTCCAGCCGGGCCAGCGCCTGTTCGTCCCCAAGGCTGCCTGACCTTCCTGGCAGGTTCCGCAGGATGCCGCTCCAGGCCCGGCGCGGCCGGCGGAGGCGGTAACAGAGGGTCACGGAGCCCCGTGGTTCGCCCCCTGTGCCCGTGGCACTTAAAGTGGAAGGGTGAACCAGCTAGAACGCCTGAACCAGTTGCCCCTTCGAGACGATCTCCGGGGGCAGCATCCGTACGGCGCCCCCCAGCTGGATGTGCCCATCCTGCTGAATGTGAACGAGAACACGCACGGCGTTCCGGCCGATGCCCGCGAGGCCATCCTGAAGGCCGTCGCCGAGCAGCTCGAGGGCCTCAACCGCTACCCGGACCGTGAATTCACCGAACTGCGCACCGCGCTGGCCGCCTATCTGGGCCACGGCCTGACCCTGGACAACCTGTGGGCCGCCAATGGTTCCAACGAGGTCCTCCAGCAGCTGTTGCAGGCCTTTGGCGGCCCCGGCCGCACGGCGATGGGCTTCCCTCCCACCTACTCGATGTACCCGCTGCTGGCCAGCGGAACCGGCACGGCGTATGCCGCGGGCCGGCGCAAGGATGATTTCTCCCTCACCGCCGAGGACGCCGCCGCACAGGTGCGCGCCGCTGCGCCGAACATCGTGTTCCTCTGCTCGCCCAACAACCCCACCGGAACGGCCCTGGGGCTGGACGTCGTGGAGGCAGTCTACGAGGCGGGCGAGGCCAGCCAGGCCATCATCATTGTGGACGAGGCCTATGCCGAGTTCGCCCACGACGGCACGCCCAGCGCGCTGAGCCTGCTGCCGGGCCGCCCGCGCCTGGTGGTGTCCCGGACCATGAGCAAGGCCTTTGCCCTGGCCGGCGCCCGCCTGGGCTACCTGGCCGCCGCCCCGGAGGTCACCGACGCCCTGCGCCTGGTCCGCCTGCCCTACCACCTCTCCGCGATCACCCAGGCCACCGCCGTCGCCGCGCTGCGCAACTCCGATTCGCTGCTGGCCAACGTCGAGGACATCAAGGTCCAGCGCGACCGCATCGTCGCCGGGCTGGCCGCGCTGGGCCTGGACCCGGCGCCGTCGGACTCCAACTTCGTCTTCTTCGGCGGATTGGAGAACCCGCACGCCATCTGGCAGGGCCTGCTGGACGCCGGCGTGCTGGTCCGCGATGTCGGCATCCCCGGACATCTGCGCGTCACCGCCGGCACCGAGGCGGAGACCACCGTGTTCCTTGACTCGCTGGCGTCCCTGCTCAAGGGCTAGGACTCCCGCTTTCCCGCCACGGCCCACCCTCTTCTAGACTGGAGGGGACGCAGCGGTGCGCACCGCCACCGGTGTGCACCCTGAGGCCGCCCCCGCCTGCCCCGCCACAGCAATCAAAGGACCTTCTTTCATGACCGAGACCGTGCAGAGCGCCGGCCGCACCGCCCGCCTGGAACGCAGCACCAGCGAGTCCTCCGTGCTCGTGGAGATCAACCTGGACGGCACCGGTGTGTCCAGCATTGACACCTCCGTGCCGTTCTACGACCACATGCTCACGGCGCTGTCCAAGCACTCGCTGATCGACCTCACCGTCAAGGCCACCGGCGACACCCACATCGACGCCCACCACACGGTGGAGGATGTGGCCATCACCTTCGGCGAGGCCCTGCGCATCGCCCTGGGCAACAAGGCCGGCATCCGGCGCTTCGGCGAGGCCACCGTGCCGCTGGACGAGGCCCTGGCCAACGCCGTCGTCGACGTCTCCGGACGCCCCTACCTGGTCCACGGCGGCGAGCCCGCCGGGCAGGAATACCACCTGATCGGCGGCCACTTCACCGGATCGCTGACCCGCCACGTCTTCGAGGCCATCACCTTGCACGCGCAGATCTGCCTGCACATGAGCGTCATCGCCGGCCGGGACCCGCACCACATCGTGGAGGCCCAGTTCAAGGCCTTCGCCCGCGCCCTGCGCTCGGCCATCGAGCCCGATCCCCGCGTCACAGGGATCCCGTCCACCAAGGGCAGCCTGTGAGCACCGGAGAGGACGCCACCGCGGCCGCGGCCGGCGCCGCGGACGGTGCGGCGGACACCCGCCCCACCGTCACGGTGTTGGACTACGGGTCAGGCAACGTGCGCTCGGCCGTCCGCGCCCTGGAGCGCGCCGGCGCCAACGTCACGCTCAGCGCCAAGCCCGAGGACGTCCTGCACGCCGACGGCCTGGTGGTCCCCGGGGTGGGTGCCTTCGCCGCGGTGATGAAGGAGCTCAAGGACGTGGACGGCCTGCGCATGATCGGACGCCGCGTGGCCGGCGGCCGGCCGGTGCTGGCCATCTGCGTGGGCCTGCAGATCCTCTTCGATTCCGGCGTGGAACACGGCATCGCCGCCGACGGCATGGGGGAGTGGCCCGGAGTCGTGGAACCCCTCAAGGCCGAGGTGGTGCCGCACATGGGCTGGAACACCGTGGACGTGCCCGAGGGCTCCATGCTCTTTGCCGGTGTCGAAAACGAGCGTTTCTACTTCGTGCACTCCTACGGCGTGCAGACCTGGGACTTCGACGTGGTCCAGCCGCTGATGAAGCCGCCGGCCGTCACCTGGTCCAACCACGGCGGACCGTTCATCGCCGCGGTGGAGAACGGACCGCTCTGCGCCACCCAGTTCCACCCGGAGAAGTCCGGCGACGCCGGGGCGCGCCTGCTGCGCAACTGGGTCGACTCGCTGCGCAAGGCGGCCGCCTAGATGTGGTCGGTGGTTCTGATGGGGCTCGCCGGCCTGCTGATCGGCGGCGCCTACACGTTCTTCCAGCAGAAGAAGCCGCGCTGGATCCCCATCAGCTTCGCCCTGCTGGCCGCCATGGCCCTGGTGGCGGCGTACCTGCTGACGCTTCCGGCCGCCTAGGGCCCCGCCCGCTTCTGTTCCTCCCCTCTCCCGTTCCACACTGCACCAACCGAACCGCCAAAGGACATCATGACCAGCACCAACGCCCCGATTCTGGAACTCCTGCCCGCCGTCGACGTGGTCGACGGCCAGGCCGTCCGCCTGGTCCAGGGTGAGGCCGGCAGCGAAACCGGCTACGGCTCGCCGCTGGATGCAGCCCTGGCCTGGCAGAACGACGGCGCCGAGTGGGTCCACCTGGTGGACCTGGACGCCGCCTTTGGCCGCGGCACCAATGCGCCGCTGCTGCGTGAGGTGGTTGGCGCCCTGAACATCAAGGTCGAGCTCTCCGGCGGCATCCGCGACGACGCCTCCCTGGAAGGGGCCCTGGAGCTTGGCGCCGCCCGCGTCAACCTCGGCACCGCCGCGCTGGAGAACCCGGAATGGACCGCCCGCGCCATCGAGCGCTTCGGCGACAAGATCGCCGTCGGCTTGGACGTGCGCGGCACCACGCTGGCCGCCCGCGGCTGGACCAAGGATGGCGGGGACCTCTGGGAGGTGCTGGCCCGCCTGGAGGACGCCGGCTGCGCCCGCTATGTGGTCACCGATGTCACCAAGGACGGCACCCTGCGCGGGCCGAACGTGGAACTGCTGCGCGAAATGTGCGCACGGACCTCCAAGCCCGTGGTCGCCTCCGGTGGCATCTCCAGCCTCGAGGACCTGCGCGTGCTGCGCGAGCTGGTCCCGGCCGGCGTCGAGGGCGCCATCGTGGGCAAGGCGCTGTACGCGGGCAAGTTCACCCTGCCCGAGGCCCTCGACGTCGCCGGACGCCGCTAAGCCAGTGCCGCACGAACACCCCAAGCGCGAACTCCCCGGCCACATCGCCGCCGCCCTGGCCGGGGCGGGCGGGACCACCGACTCGGCCGGCCAGCCGTGGTCCGGCCGCGATCTGCCGCAGGACGAGGACTACCACAACTTTGAGGACGACGACGGCACCCGGGACCCGGGCTATGCGGCGGCCCTGGCCGCCCTCGCCGCCGGCACCGGCACCGAGGCCGACGTGGTGGCGGCCCTGGCCCAGGTCCGCGTCTTTGTGCCCATCGTGGCGCAGCTGGCCGAGGCCACCGTGGAAGCCAACGGTCTGGCCTCGGACAAGGAATCCGATATGGCGTTGGTGACCCT
Organism: Pseudarthrobacter sp. P1; assembly: GCF_050156935.1. NCBI lineage: Bacteria > Bacillati > Actinomycetota > Actinomycetes > Micrococcales > Micrococcaceae > Pseudarthrobacter > Pseudarthrobacter sp. P1. The sequence goes on from NZ_CP189584.1 coordinate 4,366,679, forward strand.
GCAGGCTCCGGACGGGCGCACCACGCTGCCGGTGTTCACCTCCACCGCGGCCCTGGCCGCCTGGCATGCCGAGGCCCGGCCGGTGGCAGTGTATGCCGCGCGGGCGGCGCTGTCCGCGGTGTCCGAGCAGGCCGACCTGATGGTCCTGGATCCGGGGTCCGCGCAGCCGTTTGTGCTGCGCCGCCCGGCCGTCTGGGCTCTGGCCCAGCAGCAGGAGTGGCTGCCCAGCTACGCCGACCCCGCCGTGGCGGCCGCACTGCAGGAATCCATGGACCTGGCAGGCCATGCCGCACTGCTGGAAATTGGCGGCTCGGCCTCGACGGGAATACAAACCATCTGGGAGGATGTTATGGATCCCAATGGTCTGACCGTATCCGGCGGCGGCGCCGGCCCGGAGCTGGCGGTTGAACTGACGCTGGCGCCGGGGCTGGACCAGGATGCAGTGCAACAGCTCCTGGGGGAGCTGCAGGGCCACTGGTCCCGGAATGAGCGTTTTGCCCAAAACGTTGATTCGATCCAGATCCGTCTCAAGGGCGCACAGCCGCCCGCCACGCCGAAGCACCGATAACCGCGCCGTTCCTCTCTCCTGGTGGCCGCCGCGGGCCGGTGGAGAGAGAAGTGCCTTAGTGAATTTTTCCCGCTACCTTGAAGTCCTCAGGCAGGGACCCGTCCTCCGCCTGATTCTGGTGGCCATGGTGGCGCGCATCCCGCACGCCGCCGCCGGCGTCGTGCTGACCCTGCACGTGGTCTCCACCATGGACCTTGGCTACGGGGCCGCCGGCGGCGTGGCCGCCGCCGTCACCGTGGGCATGGCCCTGGGTGCGCCGTGGCGCGGGCGCCAGGTGGACCTTGTCGGCCTGCGCCGTGCCCTCATCCCCTCGGTCATTGCCGAAGTGGTGGTCTGGTGCTCGGCACCCTTCCTGAACTACCAGCTCCTGCTCGTGGCCGCCGCCCTGGGCGGCGCCTTCGCCGTGCCCATCTTCTCCGTGATCCGGCAGTCCCTGGGCGTCATGGTGCCCACCAGCCAGCGCCGCACCGCCTTTGCGCTGGACGCGATCGGTGCCGAGATCACCTTCATGATCGGCCCGGCCGCCGGCGTGCTGCTGGCCACCTCCATCAACACCACGGCGGGCCTGATCCTCGTCGGGGCATCCTCGGCGCTGGCGGGGCTGTGCCTGATGTGGTTCAACCCGCCCACCCGCAGCGGGCAGCCCGGCGCCGTCGCCCAAGAGGACGAGGAGGACGATGACCACGTGGCCAGCGAGGTGGACTCCTATGAGGAGCTGGCGCCCGTAGAGGCCATGGCCGGCCAGTCCTCGGCCTCCACCGCGTACCTGGGCCGGTTGTTCACCAAGGCCCGCTACAACTTTGCCTGGGTGACCATCGCGGTGCTGGCCGTCCTGGGCGCATCGGTGGGGACGGGGCTGGTGCTCTCCGGCACCAACGTGGGCATGGTGGCCCTGCTGAACCTGCATGAGCACATCGACGAGCTGGGCCTGGTCTTTGTGTTCTGGTGCGGCGCCTCGGTGCTGGGTGGGGTCATCTATGGTGCCCTGCACCGCCCGGTCTCGCCGCTCATCCTGCTCGCGGCCATGTCGCTGCTGACCATCCCGATGGGCTTTGCCACGGACGCCTGGACGCTGGCGCTGCTGTCCATCCCGCCGGGACTGCTGTGCGCCCCCGTCCTGACCTCCAGCGCCGAACTGATTGCCTCGCTGGTGGCCGAGAAGCGCCGCGGCGAGGCCATGGGCTGGTACGGCTCGGCCATGACGCTCGGCAACGCCGTCGGCTCGCCGGTCGCCGGGGCCATGATCGACGGCGTCGGTCCCTGGGCCGGGTTCACCTTCATCGGCATCTTTGCCGCCGCCCTGGCCGTCGCCGGGCTGGTGGTGCGGAACCTGCGCGGGCGGACGGCTCCGGTCGCCGCCCTCAAGTAGGGCCGGCCGCGCGGCGGCCGCCCGCGCGGGGGCTGCTGCCGCGCTGCGCCCGCCCCGGCACCCAACGTCCCGCGCCCAACGCACAAGGGCCCCGGCACCCGGGCTGCACTCCGAGTCCGGCGCCCAAAGCACAACGGCCGCGGTTCCGCCCCCAACTGTGGGGCGGAACCGCGGCCGTTCCTGCACGGGACCGTGGGCTAGTTCACCGCTCCGGTGAATTTCTCGCCCGGGCCCTTGCCCGGTGCGTCGGGGAACTCGGAGGCCTCGCGGAAGGCCAGCTGCAGGGAGCGCAGGCCATCGCGCAGCGGGGCGGCGTGCTGGCTGCCGATCTCCGGGGCGGCGGCCGTGACAAAGCCGGCCAGGGCGGTGATCAGCTTGCGGGCCTCGTCCAGATCCTTCAGCTCGCCGGCGTCCGGACCATCGGCCAGGCCGCACTTGACCGCGGCGGCGCTCATCAGGTGGACGGCCGCCGTCGTGATGACCTCAACGGCCGGAACCTCGGCGATGTCGCGCATGGCCGACGCGGTCTGGGCCTGGGCGGATTCCTGCTCTGCGGCGGCCTCGCCAAAGCTGTGGCGGGAGGTGGTGGATGCTGGATTGCTATCGGGGGTACTCATACTGCTAAGCTTGTCATAGACCGACTGAATGTCGTTATTTTTGTGTGCTGTCCCGGACAGCACCACAAGGGTGGCGATCGTCCAGTTAGCAAGCGGAGTTCTCTCCCACCCGTCAGCCCGGAGATCCGGAGTTGGGCGGGTACCAGGTCGGGCGGCATCCCTTTGTGGGGAGTGCTGCGGTGCATCCTTGGGATGTGCCGGGACCGATCCATGAGGCCTTCGATTGCACCGGCAATCGGAGGCCTTCTTCTATTTCCGGTGTCACCCTTAGGTACCAATAGCTACAGGAGCTACACATTAGCGAGCCACGAATCAACGATCGCATCCGCGTCCCCGAGGTGCGGCTGGTAGGACCGGCAGGTGAGCAGGTTGGGATCGTCCGCATTGAGGATGCCCTCCGTCTGGCAGCCGAGTCGGACCTCGATCTTGTTGAGGTAGCACCGCTGGCCAAGCCGCCGGTGTGCAAACTGATGGACTTCGGCAAGTACAAGTACGAAGCCGCTGTCAAGGCCCGTGAGGCCCGGAAGAACCAGACCAACACGGTCCTGAAGGAAATCCGGTTCCGCCTCAAGATCGACAAGCACGACTACGAGACGAAGACCGGCCACGCGCTGCGCTTCCTCGGAGCCGGCGACAAGGTCAAGGCCATGATCCAGTTCCGCGGCCGTGAGCAGCAGCGCCCCGAAATGGGCATCCGCCTGCTGCAGAAGTTTGCAGAAGACGTTGCCGAGGTTGGGGCCATCGAGTCCAGCCCCCGCATCGACGGCCGCAACATGGTCATGGTCATCGGTCCGCTGAAGAACAAGGCCGAGGCGAAGGCTGAAGCCCGCCGGGCCCAGCAGCGTGCCGATGCCAAGGCCCACAACGAGGCCGTTGCCACCGGCAAGGCCAAGGTCGACGTCGACCGGGACAACAAGGCCCCGATGACGCAGTCCCTGGCCGACCTGCTCCCCGCAGGCCTGAGCCTGGAGGAGCTCGCCGAGGCCGCCGTCGTCGAGACTGCCGTTGAGGCCGTTGTCGAGGCGCCCGTTGAGGCTCCGGCCGTTGCCGAAGAGGCAGCCCCGGTTGTCGAGGCAGCCCCGGCCCCCGCCGTCGTAGTCGAAAAGGCAGCCCCGGTTGCCGCGGCTCCGAAGGCCGAAGTCCCCAAGGTTGCGGCTCCGAAGGTGGAGGCACCCAAGGTCGCGGCCCCGAAGGTTGCCGCTCCCAAGGTGGAGGCACCCAAGGTTGCCGAGGCCAGGCCCGTTGTGGCCGCCAAGCCGGTGGCCGCACCGAAGCCCGTTGCTGCAAAGCCCGTGCCGATGCCCAAGCCGATGGCCAAGCCCGCCGCCAGGCCTGCAGCAGCACCCAAGCCCGCAGTCCGGGCCAAAAAAGACTCAGCCGAGTAGGGCATCCGCCCTCCAGGTTAGTGAAGTTCCCCCGCCAGTGACCTCACCGGTCGCTGCACCAAGAACCACAGGCAGCGCCGGTGGATGAGTAAGGAGACAGGTCCTCATGCCGAAAATGAAGACACACAGTGGTGCCAAGAAGCGCTTCAAGCTGACCGGTACCGGCAAGCTGCGCCGCCAGCAGGCCAACCGCCGCCACTACCTCGAGCACAAGTCCTCGCGCTTGACGCGTCGCCTGGCCGGAGACAAGACCGTTGCTCCCGCCGATGCACGCAACATCCGCAAGATGCTCGGCATCTAATTTCCCAGTCATTCGGAGGTTCCACCAGCATGGTGGCAACCACCAACTAAAGCCTTCTCAGGCATGCATGGCTTGGGATATGAACTTGAAGGAGTACGCACGTGGCACGTGTGAAGCGGGCGGTAAACGCCCACAAGAAGCGTCGGGTTATTCTTGAGCGCGCAAAGGGTTACCGCGGTCAGCGTTCGCGCCTGTACCGCAAGGCCAAGGAGCAGCTGCTCCACTCGTTCGTTTACAGCTACGGCGACCGCCGCAAGCGCAAGGGTGACTTCCGTCGCCTCTGGATCCAGCGCATCAACGCTGCATCCCGCGCCAATGGCCTGACCTACAACCGTCTGATCCAGGGCCTGAAGGCCGCTGCGATCGAGGTTGACCGTCGCATGCTGGCCGACCTGGCCGTCAATGACGCCACCGCTTTCGCGGGTCTGGTCAAGCTGGCCAAGGCTGCACTGCCCGCGGACACCTCCGCGCCGGTGGCCAAGTAGCATTCCTGCCCTCGGGCACAATGCTTCAGCGCCTCCAGCGGGGAATCCGATTTCCTGCTAGAGCGCACCGGACTGCTACAGTCCAACCATGAACGAAACCGGGCGCCCGCCAGTAGATGCAATGACCAATCCTCGAGCAGATCGAGTGAAGGACGTTGCCAAACTGGCCGGGCGCTCGGCCCGTTTAAAGCGCCGCCAGTTTCTCGCCGAGGGCCCGCAGGCCGTGCGTGAGGCGCTCCTGGCGCACCGCGAGTCCATGACCGCCGGCGGCAGCCCCATCGTCACCGAGGTGTACGCCTCGCTGGAATGCCTCAAGCGCTACCCGGAGATGATGGACCTGGCCCACGACCGCGCCAGCCACCTGCACATCCGCATCGCCAGCGAGCTGGTGCTCGAGGCCATGACCGACACCGTCACGCCGCAGGGCATCCTAGCCGTGTGCAACTTTGTCGACGTGCCCCTTGAAGCAGTGCTCGCCTCCAAGCCCAAGCTCATTGCCGTCCTGGCCCAGGTCCGGGACCCCGGCAACGCCGGCACGGTCCTGCGGGCCGCCGACGCCGCCGGGGCCGACGCCGTCGTCCTCACCGCCTCCAGCGTGGACATCTACAACTCCAAGTCGGTGCGCTCCACCGCCGGCTCCCTGTTCCACCTGCCCGTGGTGCTGGGCGCGGATGTTGAAGAGTTGGTGGAACGGTGCAAGGCCGCCGGGCTGGGCGTGCTGGCCGCCGATGGCTATGGCCACTTGAACCTTGACCTTCTGCAGGACGAGAGCGCCGCCCGCAGCTTTGACCAGGAAGTGCCCGATTCCGCCTACGCGCTGGAAACCCCGACGGCGTGGCTGTTCGGCAACGAGGCCCAGGGCCTCTCCGACGCCGAGCTCGAGTTGGCCGACCACCGCGTGGCCGTCCCCGTCTACGGGTCCGCCGAGTCCCTGAACCTGGGCACCGCCGCCACCGTCTGCCTCTACGCCAGCGCCCGCGCCCAGCGCCGCTAGGTCTTTCCCGGCCCAACCTGTGTGGCAGTAGTTGCTCCAATGATCGATCGTTGGAGCAACTACTGCCGCACAGGTTGCGTTAAGCCTGGCCCGGGCTCAGCTCTGCCGCGGGGCGAACATGATGACAGCGACGCCCGCGAGGCAGATGAGCGCGCCGATGACGTCCCAGCGGTCGGGCCGGAAGCCATCCATGACCATGCCCCACACCAGGGATCCGGCCACAAACACTCCGCCGTAGGCGGCAAGGATCCGGCCAAAGTGGGCATCGGGCTGCAGCGTGGCGATGAACCCATAGGCACCGAGGACCACCACCCCCAGCGCCGCCCACCACCACGGGCTTGAGTCCCGCACGGCCTTCCAGACCAGCCAGGCGCCACCGATTTCCGCGGCGGCGGCAAGGCCGAAGAGGGCAATGGACTTCACGATGGGCACTTGACCATTATGGTGCAGCTGGTCGGGGGCGCGTGTTCCCCCGGGGCGGGGGGACGGCACCGGACGCGGGAAGGCCCCGGCCGGATTGATCCGGTGGGGGCCTTCCGTCCAGTCCTGTCGGACGCCAGCAGGCTGCGGCCTAGGCATGCGACCTGTGGCTCCTGCCGGTGATGGCACCGTAGACGCCTGCCACGACCAGGCCGCCGACAATGGCCAGAATCCAGGAACCGATGTTCCAGAACTCCATGCGGCCGCCGCCGAAGAGCAAGTCCCCGATCCAGCCGCCGACGATGGCCCCGACGACGCCGAGCACCAGGCTGGTGGGCCAGCCGCCGCCGACACGGCCCGGCATGATGGCCTTGACGATTGCTCCGACTATGAGGCCAAGGATGATCCATCCAATGATTCCCATGATCCCTCCTTCGATTGTCCCTATTTTTGGAACGATAGCACCGCGGCCATGGGGGTGCCTAGGGTCCTTTGGCACTGGATGTTTGTTGGGGGCGTGCCGTGCCGCACGGTAGCGTAGTGCCCCGGGGCCCGCTGGGGACCCGCGGCGGCCGCAAGCCGGCCGCCGGCAATCTGTGCACCATCACTAAGGGGAAATCACGTGTCTGCATCCGGAGGAAGCAAGGCGATTGTGGCCGCGTTCGCGGCCAACCTGTCCATCGCCGTGCTCAAGTTCCTGGCCTTCCTGCTGACGGCGTCGTCGTCGATGCTGGCGGAGTCCATCCACTCCGTTGCGGACTCGGGAAACCAGCTGCTGCTCCTGCTGGGCGGCAAGCGGGCGCGCCGCCAGGCCAGTCCGGAGCACCCCTTTGGCTACGGCCGTGAGCGCTACATCTATGCGTTCATCGTCTCGATTGTGCTCTTCAGCGTCGGTGGCCTGTTCGCCCTGTTCGAGGCCTACGAAAAGTGGCACGACCCGCATGGCCTGGATCCGCAGTGGGCCTGGGTGCCGATTGTCGTGCTGCTCGGTGCCATTGTGCTGGAAGGCTTCTCCTTCCGCACCGCCATCCAGGAGTCCAACCACACCCGCGGCAAGCGCACCTGGGTGCAGTTTGTCCGCACATCCAAGGCCCCGGAACTGCCGGTGGTCCTGCTGGAGGATGCCGCAGCCCTGCTGGGTCTGGTCTTCGCGCTGTTCGGCGTGTCCATGACCATCGCCACGGGCAACGGCCTGTGGGACGCCGCGGGCACGGCCCTGATCGGCCTGCTGCTGGTGGCCGTCGCCGTGGTGCTGGCCGTGGAGACCAAGTCGCTGCTGCTGGGCGAGTCTGCCACCAAAGACGATGTCGCGGCGATCGAGGCCGCGCTGGTGGGCCCGGGCGTCAGCCGCATCATCCACCTGAAGACCTTGCACCTGGGCCCGGAGGAGCTGCTGGTGGCGGCGAAGATCGCCGTGGACGGCGCCGACACCGCCGCCCATATTGCCGAGGCCATCGACAGTGCCGAACAGCGCGTGCGCGCGGCCGTGCCGATTGCCAAGGTCATCTACCTCGAGCCGGACATCTACTCCGAGGCGAAGGCTGCGGCCCCCGCCATCGAGGTCTGACCGGGCATCGATGGCGCAGTTGGCGCGGCCTTGGCCGGTGCAAGCCCGCCGGATCTGCGCCATCGTTCAACATTTCCTGAATACACGAAAATGTGTACAGTAGGGATATGGAAACTGTAACTCACTCGGCTGTGCTGGGCCGCTTCGGGCACGCGCTCTCGGACCCCAAACGGGCGCGGATCCTGCTCACGCTCCGCGATGCCCCGGGCTATCCGTCGGAGCTGGCCGATGCGCTGGGCATCAGCCGGCAGAGCCTGTCCAACAATCTGGCCTGCCTGCGCGGCTGCGGGCTGGTGGTGGCCGTTCCGGAGGGGCGCCGCACGCGCTATGAGCTGGCGGATGCCAGGATCGGCCACGCGCTGGCGGACCTCCTGGCGGTGGTGCTGGCGGTGGATCCCGAATACTGCGCCTCCGCCGCCGAGGACGGGTGCTGCTGATGTCCGGTGCCAGCCTGGTGGATGCCGCGGCCCCCACCGCCGAGCGCCGCCTCCTGCTGAACCGGCGGATCCGGCTGTTCGTGGGCGCCACCATCAGTTACAACGCCATCGAGGCCGTCGTCGCCCTCGCGGCAGGCGCCGGTGCGTCATCGAGTGCGCTCATCGGGTTCGGGCTGGATTCGGTGGTGGAGGTGTCATCCGCCGCCGCCCTGGCCTGGCAGTTCAGCGCCCGCGATCCCGAGACCCGGGAGAAGACGGCCCTGCGGATCATCGCCTTCTGCTTCTTTGGGCTGGCGGCATTTGTCGCCGTCGATGCCCTGAGCTCACTGCTGGGCGGCCGGGCGGCGGAGCACTCGAGCGCCGGCATCATTTTGGCCGCGGTCAGCCTGGCGGTCATGCCGGTGCTCTCCTGGGCCCAGCGCCGGGCGGGCCGGGAGCTGGGCTCCCGCTCCGCCGTCGCGGATTCCAAGCAGACCCTGCTGTGCACCTACCTGTCGGCGGTGCTGCTGGTGGGCCTGCTGCTGAACAGCCTGTTGGGTTGGTCGTGGGCCGACCCGATCGCCGCCCTGGTCATTGCCGGCGTCGCGGTGAAGGAGGGCGTCGACGCCTGGCGCGGCGACACGTGCTGCACCCCGCCGCTGCGGCGGGAGGATGGCCGCGACCAGGACGCGGACGCGTGCTGCGCCCCGGCCCCGCCGGCCAGCGACGGCACCGGGAATCCCGCGGCGGTCCCGGTGGCGGATCCCAGCGGTGCGGACTGCGCCTGCTGCGGCACCGGCGACGGCGGCGTGGAGCCGGCGTCCACAGGGGCAGGCAGGGCAACCCGGGACACCGTCCAGCTGTCCGTCCCGCGCTTGTCGAGCAGGCCGCTGGCCAACGCGATCGCCAGGCCCAGAACCGCCAGCACGGCGCCCACGAAGGCCGGAGCCACGTAGCCCCAGCCGGCGGCGATGACCAGCCCGCCCAGGAAGGCGCCGAGGGCGTTGGCCATGTTCAGTGCCGAGTGGTTCAGCGAGGAGGCCAGCGAGGCCGCCCCCGGGGAAACGTCCAGCAGCCGGGTCTGCAGGGCCGGGGTCAGCATTGATCCCGCGGCTCCGACGATGAAGGCCATCACCAGGGCCATCCACTGGATGTTGGCGGTGAGGCCGTAAACCACCAGCACCACGGCGATGAATGACATCACGCCATAGACGCTCCCCATCACGGACTTGTCCGCCAGCCGCCCGCCCACGATGTTGCCGGCCACCATGCCCAGGCCGTAGAGGCCCACGATGACGGGGAGGAAATGCTCGTCGAAGCCGGCCACCACCGTCATGGTCTTGGCGATGTAGGTGTAGACGGCGAAGAAGCCGCCGAAGCCCACAATTCCCGTCAGCAGGGCCAGCCACACCTGGATCCGTTTGAGGGCGCTGAGCTCGCGCCGGATGCTGGCATCGGCGTGCACCTTTTGCGCTGGCACAAACTTGGCAATGCAGGCCAGCGTGAGGACGCCGATGATGGCCACCAGCACGAACATCAGGCGCCAGCCGTACTGCTGGCCGATGAAGGTGGCCAGCGGCACGCCCACGACGTTGGCAATGGACAGGCCGAGCATGATCATCGAGATGGCGTGGCCGCGCTTGGTGGGCGCCACCAGGGATGCCGCAATGACGGCGGCGACGCCGAAGTAGGCGCCGTGCGGCAGCCCGGCAATGAACCGGGTCACCAGCAGGGTGCCGTAGTCGGGTGCGAAGAAGGACGACAGATTGCCCAGGGTGAAGAGCACCATGAGTCCCAGCACCAATGTCTTGCGGGGAATCTTGGCCCCCAGGGCCGATAGCAGTGGTGCGCCGACCACCACGCCGAGGGCATAGCTGGAGATCAGATGGCCGGCCTCGGGGATGCTGACATGGACACCGTCGGCGATGTTGGGCAGCAGGCCCATCATCGCAAATTCGGTGGTGCCGATGCCGAAGCCGCCAACGGCCAGGGAAATGATGGCCCAGGTGACCATGCGCGGGGACAGGGGGGTGTGGGACTGTGGCATACAAGGCTCTCGGTAGGGTCCGTCTGTGCAGACGCTGATACTCGTCGCAGACAACGGCGTCCACCCATCCAGTCTAGTTCGCCCTAAACTGGCCAGGTGAATGAGCTGAAACAAATAGTTGGCGGAGCCATAGTCGATTCGCTGGAGCGGCCGCGGATGTTGCTGGCCGCCCGGCGCACGGCGCCCGAGGCCTTTGCCGGCATGTGGGAGTTCCCCGGCGGCAAGGTGGAGCCGGGGGAGGGCCTTGAGGAGGCGCTGCATCGGGAGCTGGCGGAAGAGCTGGGCGTTGAGGTCCGGCTGGGCGCCGAGGTTGAAGGGACGACGGCGGCCGGCTGGCCGTTGAACACCGCCGCGGCGATGCGCGTGTGGCTGGCCGAGGTCACGGTGGGGGAGCCGGCGCCCCTGGAGGACCATGACGAGCTGCGCTGGCTGCCGCTGGACGGCAGAGCCGGGCTGCTCGGACTGCCCTGGATTCCGGCGGACTTTCCGATCGTGCATGCCGTGCTGGCGGCCACTGCTGCACGGTCCGCCGCGGACTAATACTGTTCCATTCGCCGGGGCCTGTGCCAGACTGAAGTCTCACGCACGATCCAGGAGGTTTTGATGACGTCGTCTGACAATCACCACGACGGAGCAAGCACGGCGCAGGCCAGCACCACGGCCAGCGATGAAATGAAGGCAAAGTTCCGCGAGGCACTTGACCGCAAAAACAACCAACACCATGCGACGGTGGAGGCTGCCACGGGAGCCAAGATCAACCACCAGCATGGATCAGAATCGCAGAAGCGCGAATTCCGCCGCAAGAGCGGATAGCAGCGGGCCATACAAATACGCAGGGCCGGGGCAGCACCAGCTGCCCCGGCCCTGCGTATTTGTGCCACCGGCTGGCAATTGGCCCTTCGCGGACCGGTGGCCGCTAGGGCGTGTCTCCCAATGCGGCGCTCCAGATGACGACGGCGTGCAGGACGGCCGCTGAGCGGTAGGTGAGGGCCAGTTTGTCGTAGCGGGTGGCCAGGGACCGCCATTGCTTGAGGGTGTTGAAGCTGCGCTCGACCACATTGCGCCGTTTGTAGGCGTCCCTGTCGTATCTGACGGGGCGTCCCCCGGCGGAGCCCTTGCGTTTCCGGTTGGCCTTCTGGTCGTCCTTTTCCGGGATAACGCACTCGATGCCCCGCCCGCGCAGGTACGCCCGGATTGCTTTGGAGGAATAGGCCTTGTCGGCCATGGCCCGGTCCGGGCGGGTGCGGGCCCGGCCGGGACCGGGCCTTTCTACCTTCAGGGCCTCCATGAGGTTCTCAAACATCGGCGAGTCCCCGCCCTGGCCCGGCCCCAGCAGCAGGACCAGGGGACGCATGTTGCCATCCACCAGGGCGTGGATCTTGGTGGTCAGCCCGCCGCGGGACCGGCCGATGGCATGGTCCTCAGGCTCGTCGAGCAGATTCCTGTAATTCGACAGGTCCCCCTGTGTGGCGGGGCAGGTTCGTGCCGTGCTGGTGGGCACGGTTGACCGTGGAGTCGATCGAGACCTCCCAGTTGATCAGCCCGGCCGTGTCCGCGCGGGTCAGCAACGCCGCCAGGACCTTGTCCCAGGTCCCGTTGGCGGCGTTGCGGCGGTGGTGCTTCCACACGGTCTTCCACGACCCGAAATAGGCAGGGAGATCACGCCATGGGATCCCTGCCCGGTAGCGGTAGATGATGCCCTCGGTCATCAGCCGGTGGTCGTTGAAGGGTCGGCCCGGTTTCCCCGACGAATCGGGCATCAACGGGGCAATGGACTCCCACTGGGCATCGGACAACACGGAATAGCGAGAAGGCACCCATCAATCATGCCAAACCGCAAAACCACTGATTAGGAGACACACCCTAGAACAGCACCGGCTGCAGGTCTGAGCCGGGCCGGCCGGCCGGTGCCGGTGCGCCGATCCGGCGGATGTCGGGGAGGGCGCCGTCGGGGTACTGGGCCTCCTCCGCCCGGGCGTCGTGGATGAACCCGGCGCTGCCGGCAAAGCCGTGGCGTTTCTTGAAGAAGGCCACCCGCCCGGCCAGCCACTGCCTGTACTCCTTGGCGGCGTAGGCGCCGGTGCCGTAGAGCCTGCGGTAGCGTCCCACCAGTGCCGGATGGTCGCGGGCCAGCCAGGCCATGAACCATTCCCGGGTGCCGGGGCGCAGATACAGTGCCCCTGCGCTGACCCCCGTGGCACCGGCGGCGGCGAGGGAGGAAAACAGCGAGTCAAGGGCGCCGTCGCCGTCGGTGAGCCAGGGCAGGATGGGCATGGCCATGACGCCGCAGGGCAGCCCGGCCTCGCGCAGCCGTGCGATCAGGGCCAGCCGGGCCCGCGGCGACGGCGTTCCGGGTTCGACGGCGTGGGCCAGGGCCTCGTCGGTCAGCGCCAGCGAGATGCCCATGCCGACCGACACCGCCGAGGACGCCTCGGCCAGCAGCGGTATGTCTCGGGCCAGCAGGGTCCCCTTGGTGAGGATGGAAAACGGTGTGCCGGATCCGGCGAGGGCCTCGATGATGCCCGGCATCAGCTTGTACCGGCCCTCGGCCCGCTGGTAGGGATCGGTGTTGGTGCCCAGTGCGACGTGGTGGCGCTGCCAGGTGGGCTTGTTGACCTCGCGGTGCAGCACCTCGGCCACATTCACCTTGACCACCAGCTGGGAATCGAAGTCCGCCCCGGCGTCGAGGTCCAGGTAGGTGTGGCTCTTGCGTGCAAAGCAGTACACGCAGGCATGCGAGCAGCCCCGGTAGGGGTTGATGGTCCACTCGAATGGCATGGTGGATCCCGCGGGGACCTTGTTCAGCGCGCTTTTGGCCGCGACCTCGTGGAAGGTGATGCCGGCAAAGTCCGGGGTGGAGACGCTGCGCAGCAGGCCGGCGAGGGGGAGCAGCGGCAGCGTGGCGGCAGGGGACCCGGCACCCGGGGAGGCCCCGCCGTCGTCCTCGAAGACGTCCTGCCCTAGCTCCTGGCTGCTCCACCGCATGGACTAATTCGAACATATGTTCTAAAATGAGTCAAGGGCCGCAAGGCGGTGTGGCGTTGGTCGCCACCTTGGCCCCGCAGTTACGCTGGTGCCACCACAGCCCACCCAAGGAGCCCGGAATGACCAATCTGGCCAGCACCGTCACCGCGTCTGCCCAAGCCCATGCCGGCACCACCGCCATCAAGATGGACGACGTCCGGGTGTCCTACGCCGCCCTGGATGCGCTCAGCGCCCAGGTGGCGGGGCTGCTGCGCAGCAAGGGGGTGCAGCCGGGGGACCGGGTGGCGCTGGTCAGCCCCAACATTCCCCAGATGCCGACCATCTACTACGGCATCTTGCGCCACGGAGCCATCGTGGTGCCGCTGAACCCGCTGCTGAAGGCCCGGGAGGTGGAGTACCACCTGGCCGACTCCGGCGCGCGGCTGGCCTTCGCCTGGGACGGCGTGCTGGCCGAGGTGGCGGCCGGTGCCGCGGCGGCCGGGGCGGAGGTGGTGCCGGTCGATGCCGGGTTTCTGGCCCTGCTGGCCGCGCAGGAACCACAAACCGAGGTGGCCCCGGCAGCCCCGGACGACACCGCCGTCATCCTCTACACCTCAGGCACCACGGGCCGGCCCAAGGGCGCCGAGCTCACGCATGAAAACCTGCGCAGCAACGCCCAGGCCTCCACGAAGCTGTTCAACATAGGGCAGGGCGACGTGATCTTCGGCGGCCTGCCGTTCTTCCACGTCTTCGGCCAGACCTGCGCGCTCAACGCCGCTGTCATGAGCGGGGCCACGGTGACCATCCTGCCGCGCTTCGACCCGGGAAAGGCGCTGGAGATCATCGAACGGGACAAGGTGACCATCTTCGAGGGCGTGCCCACCATGTACGTGGCCCTGCTGCGCGCGCGGGGGCGGGACGGATTTGACACCTCGAGCCTGCGGGTGGCCGCCTCGGGCGGCTCGGCGCTGCCGTTGGAGGTGCTGCGCGAGTTTGAGCGGGTCTTCGGGGCCACGCTGCTGGAGGGCTACGGACTCAGCGAGACCTCCCCGGTGGTCTCCTTCAACCAGCTGGACGGCATCCGCAAGCCCGGCTCCATCGGCACCGTGGTGCCCGGCGCCGAGCTGCGGATCCTTGACCCGGACGGGAACGACGTCGCAGCCGGCGAGGTGGGCGAGGTCGCCGTCGCCGGCGGGTACGTGATGAAGGGCTACTGGAACAACCCCGAGGCCACGGCCGCGGCGATTCCGGACGGCTGGTTCCGCACGGGGGATCTGGGCCGGATGGATGAGGACAAGGTGTTCTTTATCGTGGACCGCAAGAAGGACATGATCGTGCGCGGCGGCTACAACGTGTACCCGCGCGAGGTGGAGGAGGTCCTCTACGAGCACCCGGCCGTGGCCGAGGCGGCGGTGGTGGGCCGGCCCGACGACGTACTGGGCGAGGAAGTGGTGGCGGTGGTGGCGCTCAAGGACGGGGCCGAGGGCGCCGGCGATCCCGAGGCGCTCGCGGCCAGCATCCATGATTTCGTGAAGGACCGGCTGGCCGCCTACAAGTATCCGCGCCGCGTGGTGATCGTGGACGCCCTGCCCAAGGGCCCCACGGGCAAGATCCTCAAGCGCGAGATCACCGTGTGACCCCCGGCGGGCCCGGACTGGTCAGCGGGCCGTGAACGACGGCTCGGCGAGTCCGGCCACGCGCACCGCCCCGCCGCGCAGGACCACCTCGGCAAACTGGTAGAGGATGGCCCCCGTGGGGGCATGGACCAGCATGTCCTGGCGCAGCGGCAGCTGCAGGAGCGGTTCGGCGCCGGGCCGCGCCTGCCAGCGCGGGACGCCCGGGGCGGTCAGTGCCGACAGGGGCAGCGGGTGCAGCGAGGCCACCTCGGCCGGGTGCCGCCGCGGGTGCTGCTCGGTGTCCAGTAGGACGACGACGGGGGTGATGATGATGCCCCGGCTGGCGGGGAAATCATCCAGCAGGCCCAGCACCTGGGCCTCGGTGGCGGCGATACCGGTTTCCTCGGCGAGCTCGCGCAGGGCGGTTTCGGTGCCGCTCTCGCCCGGATCCATCCGGCCGCCGGGCAGTGCCCACTGGCCGGGATTGGAGCCGCGCGCGGCCCGCTTGATCATCAGGAAGTGCGCGGCCCCGTGCACCGGGTACACCGTGATGGCGACGGCCGCACGGCGCAGGTCGGTCTGGTCCATGCTGCGCCGGTCCCAGCCGGCCAGCCGGGGGCGCCACAGCTCCGCCAGTCGGGCCGGCTCCACCGCTGCATCCAATTCAGGCGCCATGTACCCGGTCTCCGTTCAGACGACGCTGGGCGCCATGGTCAGTTCCTTCTCCACAATGGAGACCAGCATGCTGCGCATATTGTCCACCGTCATCTCCGGTGCCCCGGTGAGGATCTTGATGGCCGCCCCGTCGGTGGCGGAGGTGAGCAGCCGGGCAAACGCCACGGCGTCGACGTCGCGGTAGATGCCCTGGCGCTGGCCGCGCCGGACAATGCTGACCACCGTGTCCATCCAGCGCGTGTAGAAATCGCTGTGGATGGGGCGCAGCGCAGGATTGAGGGTGGTTTCGGACCAGAATTGCAGCCAGATGGACCACTCGTTGCGGACCTGGACGCCCACGGGCAGTTGCAGTTCAATCAGAGCCAGCAGCCGTTTGTGGGCGTTGTCGATCTGGCGCAGCACGGTTCCCTGGCGTTCGAAGGCTTGGTCCACGCAATAGCGCAGTGCCTCGCGGAGCACGTCGTCCTTGCCGGGGAAGTAGTAATGGATAGTGCCGGTGCTGGTGCCGCAGATCCTGGCCACATCCTGGATCCGCACGTGGTGGTAGCCGCGCTCGGCCATGAGCTGCCATGCGGCCTCGAGGATGGCATTCCGCCGCGCCACCGAACCCCGCGGTTCTGTTGTATCGCTCATCAACGTTCCTCCCCGTACACCTAGCGTGTATCGATGACTATAACGTACGCCATCAACTGACGCGTCAGTCAGAAAATGACGAAGAATTTCCATCCGACGGGCCGGCCAGTTTCCGCATCTGCAAGTTTGTTACAGGTGAAAAATTCCCTGCAATCCGGGGATTTTTTGCGGAGGCTGGGTTCGACGCTTGACAGATGTGACGCCAAACACAAGGCTGTCCCCATGACCGATGCGTCAGTTAGCAGCGTCGCAGTCCCGCACAACTTCCTTCACCGCCGCAGGAGGCACAGCAGATGACCGTCCAACGACGACTCAAGAGTTTCCGCCTGGTTACAGCATTGGCCATGAGCGCCTCGCTCCTTGGTCTGGCCGCTTGTTCCTCCGGGGCGCCCGCCGGCCCGGCCGGAGCCGCCACCTCCGCCCCCCAGCCCGGTGGCAACCTCCGCGTGGGCATCGTCGGCGGCTCGGCCAAGGACTCGCTCGACGCCCACTCGCCCGTCACCCACCCGGACCAGGCCCGGGCCATCCAGCTCTACGACACCCTGGCCAGCTTCGACAATGAGCACAAGATCCAGATGTCCCTGGCCGACTCGATCACTCCGTCCGCCGACGCGACGGTCTGGACGGTCCATCTGCGCGCCGGACTGAAGTTCAGTGACGGCAAGCCGATCACGGCCGACGACGTCGTCTTCACCTTCAAACGGATCACCGATCCCAACTCGCCCACCGGTGGTTCCGCCTCGCTGGCCACGCTCAAGGGCGATGAGTTGAAGGCCACGGATGCGCAGACGGCAGTCTTCACCTTCAGCTCCCCGTTCGCCACCTTTCCCGACATTGCGGCCCAGTACGCCAGCGGCATCGTCCCGGTCGGCTACGACCCGAAGAAGCCCGTCAGCTCGGGTCCGTTCATGCTGGAAAGCTTCACGCCCGGACAGCAGAGCGTGTTCGTCAAGAACCCGAACTACTGGCGCCCCGGCCAGCCGTACCTGGACAAGGTCACCATCATCGACTTCCCGGACGACACCGCCCGGGTGAACGCCCTTTTGGGCGGCCAGGTGGACGCCATCGACCAGCTGCCGCTGGGCCAGGTGAACGTGGTCAAGGCCAACCCGGCGATGAAGGTGCTCGAATCCTCCACCGGATCCTGGCTGCCCTTCACCATGCGCGTCGACCAGGAGCCCTTCAACGACCCGAAGGTGCGCGAGGCGTTCCGCCTGATCGTGGACCGCCAGCAAATGGTGGACCAGGTGCTGGGCGGCCATGGCACGGTGGGCAACGACATGTACGCCCCGCTGGACGCGTGCTACCCCTCCGGCGTCGCACAGCGCAGCCAGGACATTGCCAAGGCCAAGGCCCTGCTGGCCGAGGCCGGCAAGAGCAACCTCCACGTCGACCTCGTGACCTCCTCCGTGGCCGCCGGCCTGGTGGAGGCGGCCCAGGTGTTCGCGGAGCAGGCCAAGGCCGCCGGCGTCACTGTCAACGTCAAGAAGGTCGACCCGGGCGAGTTCTATGGTGACCAGTACCTGAAGTGGACGTTTGCCCAGGACTTCTGGTTCACCCGTGACTACCTGTCGCAGTCCGCAACCTCCGGCTTCGCCGATTCGAGCTACAACGAGACGCACTGGGATGACAAGGCCTGGTCCGAGCTGGTCACCAAGGCCCAGGCGACCACCGACCAGACGGCCCGCTGCGAGCTGATCAAGGCGGCCCAGCAGATCGAATTCGACAGCGGCGGCTACATCATCTGGGGCTTCCCGAACAGCGTTGATGCCTACAGCTCCTCGGTCAACGGACTCTCCCCGGACAAGAGCGGCATCCCGCTGACCTCCTTTGGGTTCCGCAACGTATGGCTGGCCAAGTGATGAAGGCACAACGCGGAGGCATGGGCCGGATGCTGTTCCGGCGCTCGCTCTTCGGATTGTTCACCCTGTGGGTGGTGTCCCTGGTGGTCTTCCTGGCCACGCAGGCACTGCCCGGCGACGCGGCCCAGGCCATCCTGGGCCGCGAGGCCACCCCGGAACGGCTCGCCGCGCTGCGCGAGCAGCTGCACCTGGGCGGGTCGCTGCCGGAGCAGTACTTCAGCTGGTTGGGGAACCTGCTCTCCTTCAATCTCGGCACCTCGCTGGCCGGCGGCGTGCCGGTCGGCTCGGCGGTGGCCCCGATGCTGCTCAACTCCTCCGTGCTGATGCTGTGCTCGGCCGTCATCGCCATCCCGCTGGCCATCGGCATCGGCACCTGGAGCGCACTGAAGAAGGACACCACCGTGGACAACGTCACCGGCGTCGTCACGCTGGTACTGGCCTCGCTGCCGGAGTTTGTGGTGGGCGTGCTGCTGGTGCTGCTGCTCTCCACCGGGCTGTTCCACCTGTTCCCCGCCGTCTTTGTGATGGTCCCGGGACAGCAGGTCTGGAGCAACCCCGCCCAGCTGGTGCTGCCGGTGCTGACCCTGGTGCTGGCCGTCAGCCCCTACGTCATCCGGATCATGCGGGCCACAATGCTGGAGGTTCTGGACAGCCAGTACGTCCAGCAGGCGCGGCTGAAGGGCCTGCCCGAGCAGACGGTCATCCTGCGCCACGCGCTGCCGAATGCCATCGGCCCGGTGGCCCAGGTCATCGCCCTGCAGCTCGCCTGGCTGATCGGCGGCGTGGTGATCGTGGAATACCTCTTCCGCTTCCCGGGCGTCGGCTTCCAGCTGATCGACGCCGTGACCAACCGGGACATGCCCGTGGTCCAGGCGCTGGCCATCATCATCGCCCTCTTCTACGTCGTGGTGAACTTGTTCGCCGACGTCGTCACCCTCGCCGCCAACCCGAAAGTCAGGACAGCGCTATGAGCAACGGCGTCGCCACCGCGGACATCCACCGCTCCGCGGTACCTCCGCGGACCACGCGCAAGCAGGGCCTGTTGCGGCGGGCCCTGAAATCCCGCCGGACCAGGGTTGGCCTGCTGATGAGCGCCCTGGTGCTGGTCGTGGCCTTCCTGGGTCCGTTGGTGGCCCCGCATTCGCCCACCGACTTTGTCGCCGCACCCTTCTCTCCCGCCGGCATCGGCGGCCCGTTCGGCACCGACAACCTCGGCCGGGACGTGCTCTCGCGCTTCCTGGCCGGCGGGCAGACCCTGATGGTCCTGGCCCTGCTGGGCACGGCCCTGGGCGTGGGGCTCGGTGCCGTGGTGGGCGTGGTTGCCGCCTACCGGCGCGGCTGGCTGGACGAGGCCCTGATGCGCACCGGCGACGTGGCCCTGGCCTTCCCGCAGATTGTGCTGGCGCTGCTGTTCCTGTCCATCATCGGCCCGCAGCTGTGGCTGCTGGTGCTGATGGTCGGGATGGGGCATCTGCCCCGGGTGGCGCGCGTGGTCCGCGGCGCGGCGATGTCCGTCGTCGAACGCGATTTTGTGAAGGCGGCCGAATCCGTCGGCATCCCGCGCTGGCGGATCGTGCTGGGCGAGATCGTCCCGAACATCAGCTCCACCCTGGCCGTGGAGTTCGGCCTGCGCCTGACCTACTCGATCGGGCTGGTCGCGGGGCTGAGCTTCCTGGGCCTGGGCATGCAGCCCCCGGCCGCCGACTGGGGCCTGATGATCAATGAAAACCGGATCGCCCTGACGGTCTCGCCGTGGTCGGTGGCGCTGCCCGTCATCGCGATCGCGGTGCTGACCGTGGGCACCAACCTGGTCACGGACGGACTGGCCAAGGCGGCCATCGGCAGCGACGAAGGAGTCACCGCATGAGCACCTCCGCACCCACCCTGGTGGTGGACAACCTGAAGATCGTTGGAGTCCCCTCGATGGCCGCGATCATCGAGGAGCTCTCGCTGGAGGTGCGTCCGGGCGAAATCCTGGGCGTGGTCGGCGAGTCCGGCTCCGGCAAGACCACCCTGGGCCTGGCCCTGCTGAACTACTGCAAGGAGGGGACCGAGCTCGGTGGCGGCAGCGTGAGCGTCGCCGGCCAGGAGCTGGCCGGACTGCACTGGCGCGAGGTGCGCCGGCTGCGCGGGACGACCGTGGCCTACATTCCCCAATCCCCGGCGTCGGCGCTGAACCCGGCGCTGCGCATCGGCACCCAGCTCAAGGAATGCCTCGCCGGCCCGCCGGCCCAGGTGCTGGAGCGGGTCCGCGAGGTGCTGCGCGAGGTGGCGCTGGACGACGACGACGCCTTCCTGGCCCGCTATCCGCACCAGCTCTCCGGCGGCCAGCAGCAGCGCGTGGCCATCGCCATGGCCTTCACCGCCCGGCCGGCGCTGATCGTGATGGACGAGCCGACCACCGGGCTGGACGTGAGCACCCAAGCACACGTGCTGGCCACCGTCCGCCAGATGTGCCAGACCTACCACTGCGCCGCCGTCTACATCAGCCACGACATGGCAGTGGTGGCCGAGCTGGCGGACCGGATCGTGGTGATGTACTCGGGCCGGATCGTGGAGATCGGCGCCACCGCCGAGGTGCTGGCCAACTCCCGCCACCCGTACACCGGCCGGCTGCTGCTGGCCGTGCCGGACCTGGACGCCAAGCGTCCGATGATCGGCATTCCGGGGCACGCGCCCTCACCCCTGGCCCGGCCGCAGGGCTGCGCCTTTGCCCCGCGCTGCCCGCTGGCCGGCGACGGCTGCACGACGGCGCCGCCGGCGGCCACCGAGGTGGGGCCGCGGCACACCGTGCGCTGCTTCAAGGCCGACCTGCCGCTGCCGGTGGTCCCCGCACGCACGGCCCCGGTCCGCGTGGCCCGGGACGCGGGGGAGCGGCCGATGGTGCAGATCAGCGGCCTGAAGGCCGGCTACGGCAGCCACACTGTGCTGGAGGACATCAGCCTGGACGTCTACGCCGGGGACTGCGTGGCCCTGCTGGGCGAATCCGGCTCCGGCAAGACCACGCTGAGCCGAGCCATCGCGGGGCTGCACCACAATTTCACCGGCGGGCTCACTCTGGACGGCGAGCAGCTGGCCGCGGACAGCTTCAAGCGCACCAAGGACCAGCGCCGCCGGGTGCAGTACATCTTCCAGAACCCCTACGAGTCGCTGAACCCCCGCCGCACGGTCGAAGAGCTGATCCTGCAGCCGGTCACGGCGGTGCGCGGGAAGGTGCGCAACGGCCGGGAAATCGTGGCGACGGCGCTGGAACGGGCCTCGCTGCGCCCCGACCACGCCCGGCGCTACCCGGACCAGCTCAGCGGTGGCGAGCGCCAACGCGTGGCCATCGCCCGGGCCCTGGCCACGGAGCCGGAGGTGCTGATCTGCGATGAGATCACCTCCGCGCTGGACGTGTCGGTGCAGTCCTCGCTGGTGGACCTGCTGCGCACCCTGCAGGCCGAGATGGGGCTGACCCTGCTGTTCATCACCCACAACATTGCCCTGGTGCGCAACATCGCCCAACAGGTGGCCGTGCTCGAGCGCGGCCGGATCGTCGAATTCGGAGAGGTGGAGGGCGTGTTCGCCAACCCCCAGCATGGCTACACCCGCTCGCTGATTGCCGCGACGCCCAACTTCCAGCTGGCCGAGGGCCTGCACACGGCCGGCACCGCGGAGCTGCCGCTGGCCGGATCCGGGCTGGCCTCGGTGAGGTCGCTGTGAGCGCGGCCCCGAGCTTCCACCCGGCGGCGCTGGCCGGCAAGGTGGTGCTGGTCACCGGCGGCGGAACGGGCATCGGCCGGGCCTCGGCGCTGGCCATGGCCGCCTGCGGCGCGAAGCTGGTGCTCGCCGGACGGCGCGAGGTGCTGCTGAAGGAGACGGCGGAGCTGGTCCGCGCCGCCGGCAGCGAGGCCGTGGTGGTGGCGGGCGACATCCGCGAACCCGAGTCCGCCGGCGAATTGGTGGACGCGGCACTGGCCGCGTTCGGCCGGATCGACGTGCTGGTCAACAATGCCGGCGGCCAGTTCCAGGCCCCGGCCGAGGACATCACGCTCAACGGCTGGCGGGCCGTGCACCGGCTCTCCGTGGATTCGGTCTGGAACCTCACCCGCGAGGTGGCCGTGCGGGCCATGATCCCGCAGCGCTCCGGGCTGCTGGTCTTTATGGCCTTCTCCCCGCACCGGGGGATCCCCGGCATGGTGCACGCCACGGCGGCCCGGGCCGCCGTCGAAAACCTGGCCTCCGGGCTGGCGCTGGAATGGAGCCGCTACGGCATCCGCTCCGTGGCCGTGGCCCCGGGCAGCATCGTCAGCGAGGGGCTGGAGCAGTACTCCGCGCAGGCCCGTGCCGAATGGGAGCAGGGCGTCCCGCTGGGCCGGCTGGGCCAGCCCGACGACGTCGCCGGCGCCATCACCTTTCTGGCCACCGACGCCGCCCGCTACATCACAGGAACCACCATCACCATCGACGGCGGTGCCGACGCCTGGGGCTCAGGCCGGCCCGTCCCCGCAAAGGAGCTGCCATGACCATCACCATCGAGCCCGCCGCGTCGGCCACGGCCACGGCCAAGTCCGGGGCCCTGGACGCGCTCTTTTCGCCCAATGCCGTGGCGATCATCGGCGCCAGCGACGACACCCGCAAGTACGGCAACTGGCTTGCCGTCCAGGCGCTCAAGGGGGACATCCCCGTGCATCTGGTGAACCACACGCGGCCCACCGTACTGGGCCGCCCCACGGTGCCCAGCGTCAGCGCCGTCGGCAGCCCCGTGGAGCTGGCCGTGGTCGCCGTGCCGGCCGCCGGCTTCGAGGCGGCGGTGGACGATGCGCTCGCCGCCGGCGCCAAGGCGATCGTGGGCATCAGCGCCGGCCTGGGCGAGGCGGGAGCTGCGGGCCTTGCGCTGCAGGAGCGCATCACGGCCAAGGTCCGCGCCGCCGGCGCCCGCCTGCTCGGGCCCAACTGCCTGGGCGTGCTGGACCACAGTAGCGGCCTGAGGCTGGCCTCCAACGAATTCCCGGTGGGCACCATCGGGGTCATCTCGCAGAGCGGGAACCTGGCCCTGGAGCTGGCCACCCTGCTGGTGGACCACGGCCTGGGCGTGTCCCGCTTTGCCAGCCTGGGCAACCAGGCCGACCTGGAGGCCGCGGACCTGATCGACGCCTATGTCGACCACGAGGGCACCGCCGCCATCGCGGTGTACTGCGAGGACTTCCGCGACGGCCGCCGCTTTGCCCGGGCCGCCCAGCGGGCCGCGGAGGCCGGCAAACCGGTGGTGCTGCTGACGGTGGGGGCCACCGATGCCTCGGTGCGCAATGCCAAGTCCCACACCGGCGCCATGGTCTCCTCCGGCGTCGTCGTCGAGGCCGCCTGCCGTGCCGCCGGCATCGAGCAGGTGTCCTCCCCGGCGCAGATGGCGCATCTGCTCCAGGCGCTGGTGCGCAGCACCGTGCCGCGCGGGTCGCGCACGGCGGTGTTCGCCGACGGCGGCGGCCAGGCCTCCGTGGCCAGCGACAGCGCCGCGGCGCAGGGGCTCGACGTCGTCGAATTCGGTCCAATGCTGCAGGCGGCGGTGGCCGCGGAACTGCCGCCCACGGCCGCGGTGAGCAACCCGGTGGACGTGGCCGGCGGCGGGGAGCAGGACATCATGTGCTTCCCCCGGGTGCTGGCGCACCTGTCCGCCAGCGCCGACGTCGACGCCACCCTGATGAGCGGCTACTTTGGCGGCTACGGCAGCTACGGCCCCGAGCTGGCCGAGCGCGAGGTGGCGGCCGCCCGCGAGATGGCGGCCACGACGGCGGCCTCCGGCGGCACGGTGATCGTGCAGACGATGAACTGGCAGTCCGCCGGCGCCGATGCCCTGCGCGCGGGCGGGGTGCCGGTGTACCGCGGCATCGAGGAGGCGGCCTGGGCGCTGGGCCGGCTCGCCCGGCGGCACGCCGAACCGCCCACCGGCGTGCCGGAGCTGCCGGCGCCCGCCGGGCCGGTGGAGGACACCGGCTACTACGCCTCGCGGCGGGTGCTGGCGGCGGCGGGCGTTCCCTTTGCCGGTGCCGCCGAGGTGGCCACCGAGGAGGAGCTGCTCGAAGCCGCGGCACGGATGTGCTATCCGCTGGTGCTCAAGGCCTTGGGGGATGAGCACAAATCGGACCGCGGCGGGGTGCTCCTGAACCTGGCCGACGAGGCGGAGCTGCTCGCCGCCTGGCGCGGCATGGCGGAGCGGCTGGCACCGCCGTCGTGCTCGGTCGAGGAAATGGCCGATCTCTCCGGCGCCGTCGAACTGCTGGTGGGCGTGCGGCGCGATCCGCGCTTCGGCCCGCTGGTGCTGGTTGGCCTGGGCGGCGTCTTCGCCGAGATCCTCAAGGACGTCCGCTGCGCCCTGGGTCCCGTCACCGCGGCGCAGGCCAGGGACATGCTGCTCTCGCTGCGCGGGGCGGCCCTGCTGACCGGGGCCCGCGGCCGCGCCCCGGTGGATGTCGACGCCGCCGCGGCGATCGTCGCGCAGATCTCCGCACTGGCCGCCGCGCACCCGGAAATCGCGGAAATCGAATGCAACCCGGTGGCGGCCACGCCCCGCGGCGCCCAGGCCCTGGACGCCCGCATCGTGCTCGGCTAAGCCGCCGGGCACCCCTTCTCCACCCTTTCCTTTCCACCTCGAACACTCCCAGAGAAAGCGGACCCCATGGACTTCCGGATGACACCACGCCAGATCGAGCTCAAGCAGCGCGCCATTTCCTGGACGAACGAAATGATGCAGTACGAGCTCGACTGCGAAATGAACAACGGCCTCAGCGCGGACCAGCATGCCAAGGTCAAGCAGCTGATCCTCAACCACGGCCTGGCCGCCATCAACATGCCCGCCGAGTGGGGCGGCGCCGGCCTGAGCGTGCTCGAGCACGCCATCGTCTCCGAGGAGGTGGGAAAGCTCACCGGCGCCCTCTGGGACACCCTGTGGCGCCCGGCCAACGCGCTCAAGGCCTGCACCCCGGCCCAGCGCGAGGAGTACCTGCTGCCGGAGATCCGGGGCGAACGCCGCGACGCCGTCGCCATCACCGAGCCGGAGGCCGGCTCGGACCCGCAGAACATCCAGACCACGGCGGTCAAGGACGGGGACTCCTACCTGATCAACGGCGAGAAGCTCTTTGTCACCGTCGGCGATGCGGCCGACTTTCTTCTGGTCCTGGCCAGCGTGGACGGTGCGCCCACCATGTTCATCGTGGACAAGGACCTGCCCGGCGTCTCCGTCAAGCGCACGCCGCGCTACACCCACACCTTCGTCTACGAGCACCCGGAATTCCTCTTTGAGGACGTGCGCGTGGGCGCCGACAAGATCCTCGGCGCCATCGGCCAGGGCTACGAGCTCACCCGCGACTGGTTCGTGGAGGAGCGGCTGATGATTGCCGCCCGCACCACCGGTGCCGCCGAGCGTGCCACCTTGCTGGCGGCCGAGTTCGCCAAGGAGCGCGTGCAGTTTGGCCAGCCGATCATCAACTTCCAGCTGATCCAGAACATGCTGGCCAAGAACACCGTGGACATCATGACCAACCGGGCGCTGACCTACCAGGTGGCGTGGGAGGCGGACCAGGGCATGGACCGCAAGCTGCTCAACGCCAAGGCCGCCGTCATCAAGCTCGGCGCCTCCGAGGCCTCCAACCGCTGCGTCGACAACGCGCTGCAGATCTTCGGTGGCCGCGGCTACATGCGCGAGAACCCGGTGGAGCGGCTGTGGCGCGAGCTGCGCGTGGACCGCATCTGGGAGGGCACCTCCGAGATCCAGACCATCATCATCGGCAACGAGATCAACAAGCGCGGAGCCGAGGGGCTGCTGGACTACGCCGGCGCGGTGCCGGCGTGACGGCGGTGCTGGACACCGCGGGCGCCGGCCCCGCCGGGGGCACCGGCCCGCTGGTGCTGGTGGAGGAGCATGGGCCCGTGCTAGGGCGTGTCTCCCAATGCGGCGCTCCAGATGACGACGGCGTGCAGGACGGCCGCTGAGCGGTAGGTGAGGGCCAGTTTGTCGTAGCGGGTGGCCAGGGACCGCCATTGCTTGAGGGTGTTGAAGCTGCGCTCGACCACATTGCGCCGTTTGTAGGCGTCCCTGTCGTATCTGACGGGGCGTCCCCCGGCGGAGCCCTTGCGTTTCCGGTTGGCCTTCTGGTCGTCCTTTTCCGGGATAACGCACTCGATGCCCCGCCCGCGCAGGTACGCCCGGATTGCTTTGGAGGAATAGGCCTTGTCGGCCATGGCCCGGTCCGGGCGGGTGCGGGCCCGGCCGGGACCGGGCCTTTCTACCTTCAGGGCCTCCATGAGGTTCTCAAACATCGGCGAGTCCCCGCCCTGGCCCGGCCCCAGCAGCAGGACCAGGGGACGCATGTTGCCATCCACCAGGGCGTGGATCTTGGTGGTCAGCCCGCCGCGGGACCGGCCGATGGCATGGTCCTCAGGCTCGTCGAGCAGATTCCTGTAATTCGACAGGTCCCCCTGTGTGGCGGGGCAGGTTCGTGCCGTGCTGGTGGGCACGGTT
Organism: Pseudarthrobacter sp. P1; assembly: GCF_050156935.1. Taxonomy (NCBI): domain Bacteria; kingdom Bacillati; phylum Actinomycetota; class Actinomycetes; order Micrococcales; family Micrococcaceae; genus Pseudarthrobacter; species Pseudarthrobacter sp. P1. The sequence continues at coordinate 4,393,095 of NZ_CP189584.1, forward strand.
GACCGTGGAGTCGATCGAGACCTCCCAGTTGATCAGCCCGGCCGTGTCCGCGCGGGTCAGCAACGCCGCCAGGACCTTGTCCCAGGTCCCGTTGGCGGCGTTGCGGCGGTGGTGCTTCCACACGGTCTTCCACGACCCGAAATAGGCAGGGAGATCACGCCATGGGATCCCTGCCCGGTAGCGGTAGATGATGCCCTCGGTCATCAGCCGGTGGTCGTTGAAGGGTCGGCCCGGTTTCCCCGACGAATCGGGCATCAACGGGGCAATGGACTCCCACTGGGCATCGGACAACACGGAATAGCGAGAGAAGCACCCATCAATCATGCCAAACCGCAAAACCACTGATTAGGAGACACACCCTAGGGCGTGTCTCCCAATGCGGCGCTCCAGATGACGACGGCGTGCAGGACGGCCGCTGAGCGGTAGGTGAGGGCCAGTTTGTCGTAGCGGGTGGCCAGGGACCGCCATTGCTTGAGGGTGTTGAAGCTGCGCTCGACCACATTGCGCCGTTTGTAGGCGTCCCTGTCGTATCTGACGGGGCGTCCCCCGGCGGAGCCCTTGCGTTTCCGGTTGGCCTTCTGGTCGTCCTTTTCCGGGATAACGCACTCGATGCCCCGCCCGCGCAGGTACGCCCGGATTGCTTTGGAGGAATAGGCCTTGTCGGCCATGGCCCGGTCCGGGCGGGTGCGGGCCCGGCCGGGACCGGGCCTTTCTACCTTCAGGGCCTCCATGAGGTTCTCAAACATCGGCGAGTCCCCGCCCTGGCCCGGCCCCAGCAGCAGGACCAGGGGACGCATGTTGCCATCCACCAGGGCGTGGATCTTGGTGGTCAGCCCGCCGCGGGACCGGCCGATGGCATGGTCCTCAGGCTCGTCGAGCAGATTCCTGTAATTCGACAGGTCCCCCTGTGTGGCGGGGCAGGTTCGTGCCGTGCTGGTGGGCACGGTTGACCGTGGAGTCGATCGAGACCTCCCAGTTGATCAGCCCGGCCGTGTCCGCGCGGGTCAGCAACGCCGCCAGGACCTTGTCCCAGGTCCCGTTGGCGGCGTTGCGGCGGTGGTGCTTCCACACGGTCTTCCACGACCCGAAATAGGCAGGGAGATCACGCCATGGGATCCCTGCCCGGTAGCGGTAGATGATGCCCTCGGTCATCAGCCGGTGGTCGTTGAAGGGTCGGCCCGGTTTCCCCGACGAATCGGGCATCAACGGGGCAATGGACTCCCACTGGGCATCGGACAACACGGAATAGCGAGAAGGCACCCATCAATCATGCCAAACCGCAAAACCACTGATTAGGAGACACACCCTAGTGCTCCGGCTCAACCGGTCCGCCAAGCTCAACGCGCTCTCCACTGCCCTGGAGCAGGCCCTGCTGGAGGCGCTGCGCACCCCGGCGGTGGCCGCCGCCCGGGCCATCGTCTTCGCTGGCTCCGCCCGGGCCTTTTCCGCCGGTGCAGACACCTCCGAGCTGCCGGAGATGACGCCGGAGCGGATCGCCGCCTACTACCGGGGGAGCGGCTCGCTCTACGAAGTGGTCTCGCGGCTGCCGCAGCCCACCGTGGCGGCGGTCTCCGGCTACTGCCTGGGCGCGGGCTTCGAATTGGCGCTGGCCTGCGACATCCGGATCGCCGACGAGAGCGCAAGCTTCGGCCTGCCCGAGGTCGGGCTGGGCATCCTGCCCAGCTCCGGCGGCCTGACCCGGCTGGTCCGAGCCGTGGGTCCGGCCATCGCCCGCGAGGTCATCTTGTTCGGCGAACGCTTCCCCGCCGCCGAGGCCCGCCGGCTGGGCCTGGTCCGCGAGGTGGCTCCGGCCGGGGAGGCCCTGTCCGTGGCGCTGGAACGGGCGGCCTTCCTGGCCGGCCAGCCGGCCATGGCTGTGGCCTGGACCAAGGCGGCCATCGACGCCGCGGCCGAGTCGTCGGCGTCGGCGTCGTTGTTGATCGAGCAGCTCGCCTACGCCGCGCTGAACCGGCCGGCAGGGGGTCCGCAATGACGCGGGCTCCGGCGGGCGGCGCCATCGAGCGCGTGGGCGTGCTCGGCTGCGGGCTGATGGGAGCCGGCATCGCCGAGGTCTGCGCGCGCTCCGGCGCCGGCGTCGTCGTGGTGGAAGCCAGCGACGGCGCCGTGGCCACCGGCCGCAAGCGGCTCACCGCCTCGCTGGAGCGCGCCGTGGCCTCCGGCCGGCTGGACAGCGCGGCCCGCGACGAGGTGCTGGCGCGGATCAGCTTCGGCACCGGGATCGAGGCCTTCGCGGACCGGCAGCTGGTCATTGAGGCGGTGCCGGAGGTCCTGGAGCTGAAGCTGGACGCCTTCCGCCGGATCGATGCCGCCGTCGCGGACCCGGAGGCCATCCTGGCTTCGAACACCTCCTCCATCCCGATCGGCCGGATCGCGGCGGCCACCGGCCGGCCGGGGCAGGTGCTGGGCGTGCACTTCTTCAACCCCGTGCCGGTGCTGCCGCTGGTGGAACTGGTCAGCTCGCTGCAGACCAGCCCGGACACCCTGGCCCGGGCCCGCAGCTTTGCGGAGGGGTTGGGCAAGCAGGTGATCCTGGCCCAGGACCGGGCCGGATTTGTGGTCAATGCCCTGCTGGTGCCGTACCTGCTCTCGGCCATCCGCATGCTGGAGGCCGGGCATGCCAGCGCCGAGGACATCGACACCGGCATGGTGGCCGGCTGCGCCCACCCGATGGGGCCGCTGCGGCTCGCCGACCTGGTGGGGTTGGACACCACGCTGCACGTGGCCAATTCGCTGTACGGCGAATTCAAGGAACCGCACTATGCGCCGCCGGCCTTGCTGATGCGGATGGTGGATGCGGGACGGCTGGGCCGCAAGAGCGGCGCCGGCTTCTACACCTACGACTGAGAGGACTGCACCATGGACGTATTGACCCACGAAACGATCTCGCTGGAGGTCCGGCAGACGGGCTTCGATCGCCTCGGGCCGGTGGTGCGCAGCGCCGTCGTCGGCTCCGGACGGCGGGTGCACTACATCGACGAGGGCAGCGCGGAGGGCACGCCGCTGCTGTTCTTCGGCGGCGCCGGAACCACCGTGCGGGCCTTCGGGCTGATGGAGTTCGCCCGGTCCTTCCGCGAACAGCTGGGCATCCGGGTGCTCTCCGTGGAGCGCAACGGGCTGGGGCAGACGCCCTTCGACCCGGCGGTGGGCTTTGCCGAGCATGCCGCTGATGTCTGGTCCCTGCTGGATTCGCTCGGGATCGGGCAAGTTTCGATCATCGCGATCTCCGGCGGCGGGCCCTACGCGGCCAGGGTGGCGGCGGCACAGCCGGGGCGGGTGCGCTCCCTGCACCTGGCCTGCGCCTACTCCGAGCCGGTGGCGGACGTGGGGGCCAGGTTCGACGCCGAGCAGGTGGCCGCGGATCCCGTGGCCTGGTGGCAGTTCCCGGCCGCGAGCCCGGTCCACCGCATCCCGGGCTTCGACGATGCCGTGGTGGAGGAGGCCACCCGTGGCGTCTTTGCCCGCGGCCGCGATGTGGCACCCCAGGGGCTGGCCCAGGCCTTCGAGCTGTATTCGCGGACCCCGCTGCCGGATCTGTCGGCAGCAACGTGTCCTGTCTTTCTGTATTGGGGGAGTGAGGACGCGTTGGTGCCGGTGGTCCACATGCAGCGCTGGCGCCGGGCCCTGGCCGCGGCCACCCGCGGGCGGGCGGTGGTGGAACGGGTCTACCCCGGGGAGGGGCACGACGTCCAGTACCGGCACTGGGACCAGATCCTGGCCGATGTGGCACACCTGGGGCAGCGCATCGTGCTGACCCACCAAGGCCGCGCCACCCTTCAGACGCCGGAGGATGCCGCGCTCCTGCTGGCGGCCGGGGCAACCCCGGGCCTGGCGGCCTGGGCCTAGCCGGGTCCGCGGGGGCGGCTCAGAGGTGACGGTCAGCCCAGCTCCCAGGTGACGGTGAGGGCGGCGTCAATGCTGCTCTCACCGGCCTCGATGGGCATCGCCATGGACAGGGCCGCCCGCGCCAGCGGCCCGGGGTGTCCGGGACCGGCCGGGGTGCTCTCGCTGATGCTGCGCACCACCCCGAGCGTCCGCCCGGCCAGCTCCGCCAGCTGTCCGGCCTTGCGCAGGGCATCCTCCCACGCCAGGGTGCGCGCGGCCTCCGCCGCCTGGGCGGGGTCCTGCACGGAGGCGGTGAGGCCGTTGAGCCGCAGATCGTCGCCGCCGGCCTGCACCGCGGCGGCCACCACATTCTCCACACCGTCGACGAAGTCCAGTGCCACGGCCAGCGAGCCGCTGCCCACATAGCCCGTCACCACATTGCCCACGCCGTCCTGCCAGGTAGTGTCCGCCCGGATGTTCATGGCGGAGGTGGCCATCCTGGCACCCGGCACATTCAGGGTCGACAACCGGCGGACGACGGCGGACATCGCCTCGCCCGCCGCGGAGTAGGCGGCCTCCACGGTGCCGCGCCGCGATTCCACGCCAATGCTCAGGCTGAGCGCGTCAGGCGCCTGGCGGACGCTGCCTTGGCCCGTCACGGTGATGCTGTCCGGGTGGTGGTGCTGCTGGGGTGTCTGCATGGCTAGATGTCTCCTTGGATGGATGGTGTGGACGGACGACGGCGGAACCGTGCCTGGGTGGGAAGCTCGCGGTAGCCGCCGGCCAGCAGCCCCGCGCGGCGTTCAAAGAAATTGCGGCTGCCGGGATCCCCCGTGCGCCAGAGCGAGAACAGGGCGCAGGCAGCATAGAGCGGAAGGAAGGGCAGCCCCAGGCACAGGGCATACTGGGTGCTGTGGGCCCCCTCGTGGGCCAGCAGGGCCGGCCGGGCATCGATGAAGGCCCGCTCTCCCCGGTAGAGGATGACATTGCCCACCGTGAAGGCCCCGGCCAGCGGCAGCGTTGGTTTGTACCCGGTGCCCAGCAGCAGGCCGCCGGGCCCCTGCTGCAGCTCAGTCCGCGTGGCGGCCGCCAGCAGCAGGCCGGCCGGCGTGGAGAGGTTCAGCAGATTGGCCAGCTGGCGCACGCGCTCGCCGGTGGAGAGCCGGCCGGGCGCGGGGCTGCCGGTCATGGCGCCACCGACGCCGGCGTGACCGCCCCGGACGGGGGCATGGACACCGGAGCACCCGGCGCGGATGGGGCTGGCTTGGGCGTGGCCGGCGGAAGCATCGGCGCCGGCGCTGGCTTGGGCGTGGCTGAGGGGAGCAGCTGGAGCCGGTGTTTGATGGACTCGGCCACGGGCATCGTGGCCAGGAGCTGCCCGACGCCCGGTTTGGGCTTGCCGCAGACGTCGCTGGGCCTGGCGGCCACCATGGCCCGCCCCCGGGCATCCATCAGCCAGATCGTGGGCCCGACGACGCCGTCGGCGGTGCAGGCCTGGCCCTCCCTGGCCCGGTCGCTGGGCCTGGCCAGGGTCGCCAGCAACGGTCCAGGGTCTCCTGCGAGGTGGTCCTCCGAGCGAACGGACCACTGGCCCTCCGGAGTGGTCTCAAGCTCGTACACCCCGGAGCAGAGGACCACCAACACCGGAAAGAATCCCTCCGGCACGCTCCCGGCCACCGGCTGCGGCGGATGGCTGGCCCCGGGCACCAGCCCGGGGCCGCCGGCCGTGGCCAGGCAGTCAACATGGTCCACGAGGGCGGCCGGCGGCGGAGTGTAGCCTTTGGCGGCCCACGGCAGGACCTGGTATCCGGCCAACGCGGCGGTAGCGGCGACGATGAGGGCCAGACCCAGCCCGGCGGCCGGCACGCGGCCCCACACCAACGGCGCGCTGGGCCCCGGTGGATCCACCCGCTCCGGCTGCCGGCGCTCCGTCATGGCGCAGCCGTGGTCGACCGGGGAGTCTGCCAGGGGTCGGGCTCCACCAGATCCACCCGATGGGTGGTGGATTGCACCGTGGCCATCCCGGCCAGCGCCTGGTGCACGCCGGGTTTGGTCTTGCCGCAGCCGGTGGTGGGCCATTCGGCGATGATGGCCCGGCGCCGGGCATCCACCAGCCACAGTGTTGGCACGATTTCCAGATCCGCGGTGCAGGACTGGTCCGGCCTGGCCCGGTCGCTGGGTTCGGCCAGGGCCGCAAGCAGCGGCGCGAGGTCCCCGGAGAGACGCTCCTCGACCACCGCCCGCCCCTTGCCGCCAGGTCCGTCCACGAGGCCACCGGCCGTGCTGCACAGCACGGCCGCCGCTGGAGCAAAACCCTCCGGCACGCTGCCGCCCTCGGGGGCGGGGGAGCCTGTGGCATTCGGCGGGCTGACCGCAAACCGGGCCGAGGCCACGGAGTCAACGCGGTCCCGGACCACGGCCGGCGCCGGAAGGTAGTGTTCCACGGTCCAGGGCAGGAATTGGCAGCCGGCCAAGGCATGGGAGGAGGCAAGGGCCAGCGTGGGGAGCACGGCACGGCGCCGGAGCCCGGGCGCCCACGCCGGCCCCGGATCCGCCCGCTCCACCTGCCGGCCGCCCGCCATGCCAACATCGTAGCCGGACGGTGGCCGGCCCGGAGCGGGAACCATGGACCCGTTCACCGGTTGATGGTTTCGGTGACGGCCAGGGTGCCCAATGCCGCCTCGATGCCGGGTTTGGGCTTGCCGCACACGTCCGTGGGCCAGGCCGCCAGCATGGCCCGGCCGAAGACATCCAGCAGCCACAGGGCGGGCGGGGTGACCAGTTCCTCTGTGCAGGGCACCCAGGCGGCGGACCTGTCGCTGGGCTCCCGGACCGCTGCGACCAGCGGCCCAAGATCACCGGCATAGTGGATTTCAACAGATCCCGACCTAAGCCCTTGCGGGCCCGTCGTCATCACCGGCGTGACGCTGCAGACCACCGCCGACACCGGCTCAAACCCCGCGGGAATGCTGCCGCTCGCGGGCACCGGACCGGGGCAGGCCACGGCGTCCACAAGGGGCGCCGCCGGCGGCTGGTAATGCTCCACGGTGCCCGGCACGTAGCCGCAGCCCGCTGCCGCCGCACCGGCGCAGGCCAGCAGCACGGCGGCGGCGATGCGCCGCCCGGCGGCAGGGAATGGGCGCCGCACCTTTAGCCGCCGGAGCCGCTGCCCAGCAGGCTGCGGGTGAGCGCCTGGCCGGCGTCCAGCATGTCCTCCACCGCCTGCTCGAGATGGGCGTCGGCGGGGGACTGCCCGGCCAGCGCCGCCGCCAGGACCGTCCGGCGCACCAGCTCGCGGGCAAAGGACGCCGTGGTGCCCGCGGTGCGCCGCGCCACCCGGTCCAGCGCCTGCGGGGAGAAACCCACGGTCCGGGCGTAGAGCGCCAGCAGGGCCCGGCGCTCCGCCTCGGCCGGGAGCGGTATCTCCACCGCGAGGTCCACCCGCCCGGGCCGCTGGGCCAGGGCCCGCTCGAGCAGGTCGGGACGGTTGGTGGTGAGCACAAAGGCGACGTCGGCGTCGTCGTCGAGCCCGTCCATCGCCTCCAGCACCTCAAAGAGCAGCGGCTGGGGACCATGGCCGAAACTGCGGTCCTCGGCAATCAGGTCGCAGTCCTCCAGCACCACCAGGGAGGGCTGCATGGCCCGGGCCAGCGCGGCCGCCTGCGCGACGAAGGCCAGCGTGTTGCCGGAGAGCAGGATGGCGGTGGTGCCGCTGCTTTGGCCCAGCAGATAGCGCACGGTGTGCGTCTTGCCGGTGCCCGGCGGCCCGTAGAGCAGGATGCCGCGCTTGAGGTGCTGGCCCAGCGCCGCCAGCGTCCCGCGGTGGGCGGCCATCCCCACGGTGTGGGCCGCCACCTGCTCCAGCAGCCCGCCGGGCAGGATCACCTCGGAGGCATCCAGCGCCGGGCGGTGGTGGAAGCCGACGCCGGCGCCGGAAGGGCCATAGCTGCTGGGCGTCAGCGACACCACCTGGCCCTTGATCACGCTTTGGCTTTCCAGCGAGCGCCGGACGGCGCCGAGCAGCTCCGCCGACGCCTCCGGATGCGGGGCCAGCACCTCCAGCGACGCCGACTCGCGGCCGTAGCGCGGGTTGGCGCCGCGCTGCATCACGGCCAGCGGCACGCCGCCGCGGGAGAAGAGCCAGATGCCCAGCGCCACCACCTGCCGCTGCGTGTCCGGGCCGACGGCGACATTGGCGAAGTCGGGCTGGCCCAACGGGAAGGCGGCATACATGGTGGCCTGCTGGAGGATGTCGCTGAATGAGGAGTGGTGGCGCTGGTCGCCGCCGCCCACGCCCAGCAGCTCGTGGCCTCCATCCTGCTCCGCGACCGCAGACATCAGGATGTCCAGGTCCGCCAGGCGGTTCGCCGGCACCTCCTCCACCACCACGGGAAAGGAGGCCGCGGGCCGGCCCAGATGCTCCGTCAGCCGCGCCAGCAGCGCCCCGCCGTGTTCGACGGGCGGCTGGTGCGCCTGGGCGAGCCGGACGGCGGCGGAAAAGTCGTCTATGAAGGTCCCCACACGATCATCCATGGCCCGAGGCTACCACCGGCACGGGTTCGGGCTGCGCGGGCAGTTCCACTAGAATGAACCGGGCGGGTGGACAGACCCCGCCGTAGCCGTCGGAACGAGCATAGGTAAACACTGTAGATGTCTGACAATCACCAGAACGCGGCCGCCGAGCCGGAATCCGCCACCGAAGCGATCGCCGCCATCGACCCGCTCGACGAGGCGGCCGTCAACGCCGCCGTCGACGCCGCGCTCGCCGCCCTCGAGGCCGCCAGCACGCTGGACGGGCTCAAGGCCGCCCGTCTGGCCCACACCGGCGAGAAGTCCCCGCTGAGCCTGGCCAACGCCGGGATCCGGGACCTCGCCAAGGACCAGAAGGCCACCGCCGGCAAGCTCATGGGTGCCGCCCGCGGACGCGTAAACAAGGCCATCGCGGTCCGCACCGAGGCCCTCGAGGCCGAGGACGCCGCCCGCATCCTGATCGAGGAGACCGTGGACGTCACGGCCGCCCCGCGCCGCCGCCGCGCCGGTGCCCGGCACCCGCTCTCCACCCTGCAGGAGCGCGTGAGCGACATCTTTGTGGGCATGGGCTGGGAAATCGCCGAGGGCCCGGAGCTGGAATCCGAGTGGTTCAACTTTGACGCGCTGAACTTCAAGCCGGACCACCCGGCCCGCGAAATGCAGGACACCTTCTTCGTGGAGCCGCCCGAGGCCCACCTGCTGATGCGCACCCACACCTCCCCGGTGCAGGTCCGCTCCATGCTCGAGCGCGAGCTGCCGATCTACGTCCTGTGCCCGGGCAAGGTGTTCCGCACCGACGAGCTCGATGCCACGCACACCCCGGTGTTCCACCAGTTCGAGGGCCTGGCCATCGACAAGGGCCTGTCCATGGCAGACCTGCGCGGCACGCTGGAGCACTTTGCCCGGCAGATGTTCGGCGAGGAGGCCAGCATCCGGCTGCGCCCGAACTACTTCCCGTTCACCGAGCCCTCCGCCGAGCTGGACATCTGGCACCCCGGCGCCAAGGGCGGCCCGCAGTGGATCGAGTGGGGCGGCTGCGGCATGGTCAACCCGAACGTGCTCCGCGCCGCCGGCATCGATCCGGACGAATATTCAGGATTTGCCTTCGGCATGGGCATCGAGCGCACCCTCATGTTCCGCAACGAGGTGGGCGACATGCGCGACATGATCGAGGGCGACGTACGTTTCAGCGAACACTTTGGGATGGAGATCTAGGGATGCGTATTCCCCTGTCTTGGCTGCGCGAGTATGCGCAGGTGCCGGCGGAAGCAACCGCCGAAGACGTCATGGCCGAACTGGTCAAGATTGGTCTGGAAGAAGAAGACGTCCACCGCCCCACCGATGCGCTCAAGGGCCCCATCGTGGTGGGCCAGGTGCTCTCGCTGGTGAAGGAGCCGCAGAGCAACGGCAAGACCATCAACTGGTGCGAGGTCCGCGTGGTGCCCGAGGGCGCCGAGCAGACCCTCACCGGCAAGGGCATCGAGCCCTCCGGCGTGCAGGGCATCATCTGCGGTGCGCACAACTTCGTGGTGGGGGACAAGGTGGTTGTCACCCTGCCCGGCGCCGTGCTGCCCGGCGACTTCCACATCTCCCCGCGCAAGACCTACGGCCACGTCTCCGCCGGCATGATTGCCTCTGTGCGCGAGCTGGGCATCGGCGAGGACCACGACGGCATCCTGGTGCTCAGCAGCCTGGGCCTGGACCCGGAGCTGGGCACCGACGCGCTGGAACTGCTGGGCCTGTACGACGAGGCCGCAGAAGTCAACGTCACCCCGGACCGCAGCTACTGCTTCTCCATCCGCGGCATCGCCCGCGAGTACGCGCACGCCACCGGCACCGCGTTCACCGACCCGGCCGACGCCGTCGTCGTGGCCCCTTCGACCGGTGCCGGCTACCCGGTGCGCCTGGCCGACGAGGCCCCGATCTACGGCACGCCGGGCTGCGACAGGTTTGTCGCCCGCACCGTGCGCGGCATCAACCCAGCCGCGCCCACCCCGCCGTGGATGTCCGCGCGCCTGCGCCTGGCCGGGATCCGCTCCATCTCGCTGGCCGTGGACATCTCCAACTACGTGATGCTTGAGCTGGGCCAGCCGAACCACTGCTACGACCTGGACAAGCTCTCCGGCGAGATCGTGGTGCGCCGCGCCAACCCGGGCGAGACGCTGGAAACCCTCGACGGCAAGGTCCGCACCCTGGACGTTGAGGATCTGCTGATCACGGACGCCAACGGCGGCCTGGGCATCGCCGGCGTGATGGGCGGCGCCTCCACCGAGGTCTCCGGCACCACCGTCAACGTCCTGGTCGAGGCCGCGCACTTTGACGAGGTCAGCATTGCCCGCGCCCGCCGCCGGCATAAGCTGCCCTCCGAGGCCTCCAAGCGCTTCGAGCGCGGCGTGGACTGGCAGGTGGCCGACAAGGCCGCCCAGCGCGTGGTCGACCTGCTCGTGGAGCTGGCCGGCGGCACCGCCGACACCACCGCCACCGACGTCGGCACGGCACCGGCCGCCGTCGTCATCGACATGCCCGAGGGCTTTGCCTCCGCGCGCATCGGCATCGACTTCACCGTCGAGCAGGTCACCACGGCGCTGACCGATCTGGGCGGCACCGTGGAGAAGACCGACGCCGGCTACCGGGTCACGGCGCCGAGCTGGCGCAACGACCTGGCGACGCCGGAGGACCTCAGCGAGGAAGTGGCCCGCCTGGTGGGCTACGACCTGATCCCCGCCACCCTCCCCGTGGCGCCTCCCGGACGCGGCCTGAGCCGGGTCCAGCAGCAGCGCCGCCGGGTGCTGCAGGCCCTGGCCGACGCCGGGCTGACCGAGGTGCTGGCGTACCCGTTCGCCACCAAGGCCGCCAACGACACCTTCGGCGTGGCCCAGGCCGGGGCGGCACGCCAGGCGGTCAAGCTGGCCAACCCGCTGAGCGAGGAGCACGGCTGGCTGCGCACCTCCGTGCTGCCGGGCCTGGTCGAGATCGCCAAGCGCAACATCTCCCGCGGCTTCCGCAACCTGGCGCTGTTCGAGGCCGGAGCGGTGTTCCTGCCCGAGGGCCCGATGGGCACCGCGAGCATTCCGCCGCTGGGCGCCAAGCCCGCCGAGGACGTGCTGGACGGGCTGTACAACGGCATTCCCCACCAGCCGCTGCACATCGCCGCCGTCTTCACGGGCAAGGATTCCCCGGCGGCCGCCGGCCACGCCCCGCGCGTCTGGGACTGGGCCGACGCGCTGGATACCGTGCGCCTGGTCGGCGACGTCCTCGGCGTGGAGCTGGTGGTGTCCCAGGGCGCCCACCAGGCCTTCCACCCGGGCCGCGCCGCCGCGATCACGCTGCGCACCGGGGAACTGGTGGGCTACGCCGGCGAGCTGCACCCGAAACTGCTAGCCGAGCTGGACATGCCGGCCCGCTCCGTGGCGCTGGAAATCAACGCCGACGCGCTCTTCGAGGCCGCCGCCGACGTCATCGTGGCCAAGCACATCTCCACGTACCCCATCGCCACGCAGGATGTGGCCCTGGTGGTGCCGGCGGAGACGCCCGCGGAGTCCGTGCTGGAGGCCCTGCGCGAGGGCGCCGGCGAGCTGCTCGAAGAGGTCGCCCTCTTCGACGTCTACCAGGGCACGGCCATCCCGGAGGGCAGCAAGTCGCTGGCGTTCGGGCTGCGCTTCCGCGCCACGGACCGCACGCTGACGGCCGACGAGGCCTCGGCGGCCCGCGAGTCCGCCGTCGCCGTCGCCGCCGAGCGCTTTGGCGCCGTCCAGCGCTGATATGTAGGTTGGTTTGATGCTCCTATCTTTGTCAATTGCTATTTTTGGGGTTGTTCGTTCAGCCAGACGCGGTAGCGGTTGATGAGTTCTTCGTCGCGGGATTTGCCTCGTTCGATGCGTGAAATGGCCGTGGTCCAGACCCCCAGGTCACCGGCGGCCCGGGCCTGGGTGAGGCGCAATGCGAGGCGGCGCGGGCGCAGGTCATTGGTGACTGGTGCTGGGCGTGGGTTGCGCAGGACGCGGTAGATTTCCCGGGCGACGTAGCGTTTGAGGCAGCGCATGATCTCGAGCTTGGCTTTGCCATCCGCGGTGCGTTTGGCCACATAATCCCGAGTGCGCTGGTCCTTGGACATGCGCACCAGCACGATGCGGTGGATCGCGGAGTTCGCTGCCCTGTCGCCGCCGCGGGAGAGCCGGTGGCGGGTCGTCTTGCCCGAGGACGCGGGGATCGGGGCGGTGCCGGTCAGCGCGGCGAACTGGGCCTCGCTGGTCAGGCGTTCGGGGTTGTCGCCGATGGTGACCAGCAGCTGGGAGGCCACGGCAGTGCCGACGCCCTTGATCTCAAGCAGTGCCGGCGCGTGGCCGGCGATGATGCGGGCCAGCTCGGCGTCGGTCTCGTCGATTTCGGCGTTGAGGTAGTGGTAGCGGGCGCCCATGCGTTTGAGTGTCACGGCGGTCGCGACAGCGGGGTTCGCGATATCCCCGGCGGGGCGGGAAATCGCCATGGCCTTGGCCCGCGCTTCGCTGGTCTGGCCGCGGTATTTGGCGCGCACGGCCTCGGGAGCGGCGGTCAGCACACCGCTGATCTGCGTCAGCACGGCGGTGCGTGCCTTCAGGGCGCTGGTCCGCGCGGTGCGCAGCACCCGCAGGGCCTCCACGTACCCGTCGCGGGTTTTCGGAGTCGAGACACCACGATCGGCCAGCACCGATTCGGCGGCCTGGTAGGCATCGAGCGGGTCGGACTTGCCGTGCAGGCGCCGGTGGGCACGGTTGGGCCGGTTGACCTCCTTGACGATGAATCCATCCTTGGCCAGCACGCGGGCCAATTCGGCCCCATAGGATCCGGTGCCCTCGACCCCGACCGCGGTGACCGGGCCGTATTGGGTGATGTATTCGGCGATTTCCCGGTAGCCGGATCCGGCGGCCAAAAACTTCCTGTCGGCGAGGTGTTTACCGTACTCCGTGATCAGGGCGACGTGGTGGGTGTCGGCGTGGGTATCGACACCGGCAATGACTTTCATGTCCTCGTTTGTCATGATGGAACTGGCTCCTCTGACTCTCGCGAAGCGTCGGTGCGGGCTCACGTTCGCCAGGTGGGCAGACAAGACGGTGATGGGACTTCTGGTCGAGCTCCTATTAAGTCATGTCCGCCTGGCCAACGCGTTTGGTGCAGACCATCGGCCGGCGGACGGATCATACGAAGGACAACCACGAAGGGTGTCAGTCAAGAGGCGAGTCACGCCGGCCAACGGCCTAATACCATCATCACCGAGGCAGAGATGAGCGGCTCCCAGCGTTGGTGTTGGGGGCCGCTTCCTTGGGTGCCGTCCGGGTGTGGCGGTCGTGCTGGCGAGTCGTGTGTTCGACTGCAGTGTCAGGCTGATATGCGCGGATTGGGTACCGCATGACGATTGTTCGGCTGGGGCGTATCGCTGTCTAAGATCGAGCATCAACGGTGTGGCCCGTTTGCTCATAGCGCTGTCCCGAGTTGGCCCCAAAGTGCTGCCACGTCACGACCGCCACTTGCCCGGAGGGCACGTTCTTCACGCCGCGTTCATGCGTTCCCCCGGTTGCAGGGGTGCGGCCAGGGACCAGCACCAGCCGGCGAGCTCCCTGGCGATCGCGGTGTTGGCTGTGACGGAGCGTTTCTTGCGGGCATCAAACTGCTCCCATTTGCGGTGGAGGCGGTGGTTGCCTTCCAGGGCACGGATCCAGGTGGCCGGGGCAACGAGGTCCAGCTGGCCCAGCAGCCGGGCTCCGGGCCGGGCGTAGGGGCGCCGGTGCTGCCAGGCTGCCTCGATGAGGAGTTTGCGCCCGTATTTGCTGCCGGCCTTGGTGATCGGTCCCTGGTGCCGGGATTGGCCCGAGGACTGCTCGCTGGGCACGAGCCCCAGGTAGGAGCCGATGGTGGCCCCGGTGAACCGGGTCCAGTCGCCGATCTCCACGGCGAGCCCGAACCCGGTCGTGACCTGGATGCCGCGCAGGCACATCAACGCCTCAACCACCGCGGTGTACTGGCAGTCCTTGGCGGTCTGGGCGACGCGTTGGTCAATGCGCTTCAGATGCGCTGCGAGCAGTTCGGCCTGTTCAACGTCGGCCTCGTAGGTGAACTGCAGCACCGGTGAGTCAAAGCGCTGCCGGTGCAGCCACAGCAGGTGCTCCTTCGTCCACTTCGTCTCCTTCGGTACCGGATGCCGTGGCGGAGCAGGATCGCGTTCACGTGCTGGCGGGCATGGGCCAGGTCCTTCGCCGCGGTGGCCCGCAGCCGGGAGAGGTCCCGCAGGTCCTCCTGTTCCCGCGTCGGCACCCGCACCTCGGTGACGGACCCCACGGCGAGCATCTCGGCCAACAGACGGGCATCGCGCTTGTCGGTCTTGACCTTGTCGCCCGGGGCCCGCAGCAGCTTCGAGGACGCCGCGACCACGCAGTCGATGCCGGCCTCGCGCAGGAACCGGGCCAGCACATACCCGGTCGGCCCGGACTCGTACACGGCCTTCACCGGCGGGGCGAAGCGGCGGATCCACTCCAACACCACCGCCGGGTCGGAGTGGATCTGCGCCTGGACCAGCTCGCCGGTATCGGGGGCCAGCGCACATCCCGCGACGGAAACCGCGTGAACATCCAACCCAATAAACGTATGCTCGTACATAGCCGGGACCTCCCAAAATTCACATGTGGCACTACCCATGCAACCCTTGCGAAGGCCGGTAGGCCAAGGGGTTGTTCACTGGCAACCCACGAACGCTGTGAAACAGAAGGCCCCGGCCCTCACCTCATATCGTCTAAACGCCGAAACTGTGGTGCGGCACTTGCTCGAATGGGGCTCCATTCCAGCAACTGCTGCACCACAGTTGTCCCATGGAGGCCTACCTCGCACCGCGAAGGAGGGTGAATGACCGTGGCCATCGGGATTCCGGGCCTGCGGTTGGCGGCCGTTGAGTTGTCCGGCGTCGACGACGGCGGCGAACGGCTGCTGGACGCCGCGGAGCTCCTGCGCGCGGACACCTTTGGCACGCCCGCCCTGCGCCGGCGCTTCGTGGCCGGGAGGATTGCGCAGCGGCGGTTTGCGGCCGGACTGCTTGGGGTGGACCCGGCGGAGCTCCGCGCCGTCTATGGCTGCCCCGACTGCGGCGCCGGTGGCACGGTGGACCACGGCCGGCCCGGATACTGGCGCGGCGGTGCCCCCACCGGGCTGCGGCTGAGCCTGTCCCGCAGCGGGGGATGGGCGCTGCTGGCCGGCACGCTGGCCCGTGGCGTGGACGTGGGCGTGGACCTGCAGGAGGTTGCCGCCGCCGGTTTTGACGGGTTCGACGACGTCGCCCTCACCCCGGGCGAGCGGGCGGCGGTTCTGCGGTTGCCGGCGTCCGAACGGCCCGCAGCCCGGGCCTCGGCATGGGCCGTCAAGGAAGCCGTGGCCAAGGCGCTGGGCCGCGGGCTGCGAATGGACCCGGCCGGCATCGACACGCTCGGCCTGTTCCGTGCGAGGGGCGCCGGTCCCGTGGATGGGGGGACGCCCGGGATCCGGCTGTACGCCTTGGACACGGCGGCCCTGGGTCTGCCGGCGGGCTTTGCCGCGGCGCTGGCCCTCGCCACCGGCGAGGGATCGGGGAGCTAGGCCGGTACGGAGCCTGGGTAGACTCGCGGCAGCGGCCATCCATGGACCGCATTCAGTTTGGGGGACTACGTGAAAGCAAGCCTGCTCATCATTGCGGCGTGGACAACCACAGCCTTGATCTGCGTACTCGGCGTGAGTGCGGCTGGGGCCATCTGGTTCTACATGGAGCCCGTGGTGGATTCGGTCGATGACCCCGCCAGCTATTACGTGGCAGCCATCTCGGGCATGGTGGCGCTGGCGTTGAGCATTGCCGTCAGCCTAGGGATCACCATCCACCTCAGCCGCTGCACGGCACGGGACGCCGCCGCGCGGCCGGCCTGGCCTGGCCACGCAAGCCGATTCGGCCCCGGGGTCTGAATCTTCCTACGGGGCCCGGTGCAACAGTGCGTTTTTCCACCGCCGGAAAGCGACAGCGGCCACGAGAGTGGACACCAGAGGCAGGGCGGTCAACACCATGAACGTCTCGTTGCCGCTGCCGCCCAGGGCCGCAAACCCGCCAAACCAGCACAGGAGCGCGGTGAAGCCGGCCAGGACGGCAGCGGACCGTCCCGGCCCTGCGTGCGGTTGCCGGGGCGGACGGAGGTGCTTCCCCGCGGACTCCAGCTCCGGGCCGGCCGACGCGGAACGCTTCCTGGTGCGGCGCTGGGCCACGCAGATCCATGCCGCAGCGGCCGCGGGAACGGCGAGCAGGGCCAGGATCGCTGCGGTGCCGCCGCCGATCAGGACCATCGCCAAAACCGCTGCCCAACTGAGGGCTGCCGTGAGCCCGGCCATGACAAAGAGATCTTTCCAGAATCGGCGGTGGGCCAGCACCGGCAGCATGCGGTCTTCGACGTCGGTCATGATGGCTCCCCGGTCAGGCGGCCCAAGCCGCGGGCGACTTGCCCACCATCACAGCACGAAACGGCCCCACTGGCGAGGCCTGCACCGGGCCGAACAAACGATAGCGCAGCTTCGTCGGCCTTCGTTGCTCGAAGGCCGCCGAAGCTGCGCCATGGATCCGCGGGTGCCGGCTGACCGACCTCATCGCGGGGAAGTAGGCCTCCGGCGATCCTCAATGTGCCCGTGCTGCCGAATGGGGGCTGGAACCCCTACGGCCGGACCCGGATCCCGGGATGGGCGAGCAATCTGGCTGCCGCCATCGACATGCCGATGAACGCTGCAGTGGAAATGGCCACGAGGGGCCACAGGATCGCATCGACCAGGGCCGGCGACTTGCTCGCACTGACAAGTTCCCCTTCGGTGCCGAGCAACTGCCAGGCACCAACGGCAGCCACAACCCACAGCGTCTCCGCCGCTGCCACGAACCGGGCGAGTCCGGAGGCACCTTTCCTGAATCCTAGGTAGACGGTCACTGCGGCCAGCACGGCGACGACCAGCAGGCCCGCCAGTAGCGGTCCTGGATTGAGGGGGACGCCAACCAGGGTGCATCCGACGACAAGGGCAAATACGGACACGGCTGCAAGCACACCCACGCTCGCCGTGGCTGCGCGCAGGGTCGGTCGGAGCTTCATGATTCGCGTCCCCTCGTCAGTGGCGTGTCCGGCCGGAACCCGCCGTGGGACTCCTGTCGGCGGTCCCGGCCGAAGTCAGGCTGGGATGAACGCTACCCCTTGGCCGCCTGGTCAGAAAGCATCCGCTGCAGCGAATAGACCCCGTGGTGCCGGCGGAGGGCTCCCAATGGATCCGATGGGTGGGCGCGGTGTTCCTGTGGCTAGGCTTTTGATGGACACCATTCCGGGCCGAGCTGAGGGGACAGCTCCGTGAACCCTTTTCCGGGCAGCGGGCAATACATAGTGTGAACACAGACAGCGAGATCATCAGGCGGTCATTGGAGCGCCCCTTTGTCTTTGGGGAGCTGTATGACAGACATGCCTCAGCCATCTACCGGTACGCGGCCCGACGAGCCGGCGACTTTGCCGCCGACGACGTCATGTCGGAGACGTTCCTCGTCGCCTTCGAGCGGCGGAACACCTTCGACAACGGCATCGGGGATGCCAGACCATGGTTGTTCGGCATCGCCACCAACCTGCTGCGCCGCCACCACCGCGCCGAGGCCAAGATCCTGCGTGTCCTGGCCAAGGCCGGACTGCGCGAGGAGGCTGCCGAGGATCTGGGCCGGATCGCCGAGCAGGTGGACGCCCAGGCAACGGTTGGCCGGATCGCGAAGAAGCTGAAAAGCATGGCGGCCATCGACCGGGAAACCATCCTGCTCTATGCCTGGGCGGATCTGACCTATGAGGGCATCGCCCTGGCCATGGGCGTCCCGGTCGGCACCGTGCGTTCACGCATGAACCGCGCCCGCAAGGCGCTCAAGAACGAATTGGGCCTCGGCCCCCTTGGCGAGATGGAGATGGATCATGGACGACTTGCAGCTGCTCCGCACAACCCGTAACGACGTCGGCGCCGCATCCGAGGAGATCCTGGCACCGGGGAGGCAGAAGCTGATGGCACACATCGGCGCCGAGACCACGGCCGGCCCCACCCCCAGCAAGGCAGGGCGGCGCACCATGCTGCGCCGCGGACTTCTGGTGTCGGCAGCGGCTGCGGTGCTCGTCGGCGCCATCGTGGTGGCCGACGTCGTCGCCGTCGACGGAAAGCAACCGGTCGCGACGGCGTCGGCGGCCGAAGTCCTGGACAACGCCGCGGCCGCCACCATCAGGACCAGCGATCCCGTCGTCGGGCCGGGCCAGTACCTGAAGATCGCCACGACCGCCCAGTACCGCACCACCATGGTGGACGCGGCGGGCAAAGAGGCGACGTGGCTGGATGTCATGACGGATGAGAAGTACATCCCGGCCAACCGGAGCGATGAGTGGGTGTGGAACCGTTCGGCGCGTGTGCCCACCACCTTCTTCGACGAGGCGTCCAAGGAAAAGGCGCTGGCCGACTATGAGGAGATGACGCGGAACGGCCCAACGGGCGAACTGCTCCGCGGCGTGGACGGAAAGTTCTACGGCACACCGGAGGAGGACGTCGCGGCAACCGCGGCTTCCCTGCCGCGAGATCCCCGTGCGCTGCTGGACGCGTTCTACCAGCAGGCCCGCGGCAAGGGCCCGTCGCCCGAGGGTGAGGCCCTGGTCCTCATGGCCGACCTTTTGCGGACGGGCCGGGTTCCGGCCGACCTGCGGGCGGCCCTCTACAAGGCTGCGGCGCTGATCCCCGGAATCACGATTGTCGATGAGCAGGCGACGCTCAATGGCAGGACCGGAATCGCCATCGGGCGGGTCGAGCCCAAACGCAACACCCGCCAGGACATCATCATCGACCCGGACACGGGGATGTTGATTGGTGAACGCCAGGTCCTGACGGCTGCCCAAGGGCCGGTGCCGGCGGGCACCGCGGTTGGCTGGACGGCAATCCAAACCTCGGTCGTGGACTCCGCGCCCTAGGAGGGCGCTGAACAAGGGGCAATTCGGGGCCGCGGGTTTGGCTGTCGCACCTTTCCGGGGCCTTTGGCGGCCCGCTGGGGGTCTCCTTTCTGATCGCCGGAGATCTGGTTCGTGATTTTTGCGGGCCTTGTACCTCCGTTCGTGGCTCCCCGCGGCTGGGATTTGGCCCAGGACCGGGGTGGGGGCCCTTTCCGGGTCTTATCCCAGGGCCCAGGCCCCGTTGTGGCGGGTGAGGCCCAGTTTCAGGAGTCGCCGGAGGTTCAGCGCGGCGGTGCGGACCTGCAGCCAGGCGTTGTTCTTTTCAACTCCCCGGTATCTCAGGGCCCGGTTGCCTCCGGCGACCAGCCAGCCGATGGACCGTTCCACCAGGGGCCGGTGGGCCCGGTAGTCGTGCCGGAACCCGGGCTCGAGGGCGGCGGCCCGGTGGGCGCGCTGGCGGGCGTGTGGACGGTGATGACGACCTTGCGCCCGCCCTTGGCCGTGGTGCATTTCTCCCGCAGCGGGCAGGCCTTGCAGGCGGTGCCGAAGTTCACGTTGCCTCTGGCGCTGATGGTGCGCACCTCACCTTTGGGGCAGGTGAGCGTGTTCTTTGCTTCGTCGTGGGTGAAGTCGTCCAGGTCGTAGCCGCCGGGCACTGCCGGGCGCAGCGGCCTGGGCTTGACCAGCCCCTGGTGCCCGGCCCCGTCGAGGTGTTCGAGCATGGGCCCGGAGCCGTAGGCCGAATCGCCAAGCATTTGGTAGTCAACCTCCGTATCCTTCATGGTCGGATCGGCGGCGGCCAGCCCGATTCCGGCCTCCGCGTCGCTGGAACCGGGGCCGGCGGCCCGGGTCATCACGGCGCTGGTGTAGAGCCCGGTTTCCGGTTCGGCAATGATGTGTCCCTTGAACCCGTCCATCATCACCGAGCGGGACTTGTGCGCGTGCCTGGCCTCGGGATCCACGATGGAGACCATCCGGTCCCGGGCGACCTTCCGGGCGATCCGCCACCGCCCGTCGGTGCCGTCGGAACCCTCGGCCGGCTCCACGTCCTGGCCCGAAACCAACGCCAGCAGCACGTAGGCCTGCGCCTGCGGCGAGTCTTCTTCCAGGGTGTCGGGATCCACCGCGCCAAGCAGGGCCAGGGCGTCGGTGACCAGCCCCGAGACCAGGGCGTCCTTCGCTTCCTTGTCGTCCCAGGCGATGTCCGGCTTGCCCACGTGCGAGTAATCGTAGGAGGTGGCATGGACCGCCATGAGCGTGGCCCCGTGCTCCATGGCCCTGCCGAAACGGCGGATCACGGCAATCAGCTGGGTGATGGTGTCCTGCCGGGCCACCGCATCGGCGAACACGGTCGAATCCACCGCCCGGCGGTGCCGGCCGGTGAGGACACCGGTCGCGGTGATGACCTGGGCGACGGCTTCGGTGATGCGGTGCGGGTTGCTGCTGCCGCGCAGGCGGTTGCGCCAATGCACCAGCGCCGTGGGATGGAACGCGGTCTCGGTCAGCCCGTACCCGCAGGCGGCCTTCCACCGCAGGTCAAAGGTCAAGGCTTCGGCGGCGGCCCGGTCCGAGAGACCCTCCAGGGCCTGCAGGACCAGGACGGTGCCGATGACCGCGGCCGGGATCGAGGGCCTGCCCCGGGTGGAGGGAAACAGGTCCTCCATCATCGAGTCCGGGAAAAGCTCCGAGCGGTGCCCGGCCAGAAACGCGTAGGCACTCCCCGGGGCCAACAGCTCCCCGGCCAGCGCCTCCACATCCAAATACCCGCGCTGGGCCTCTTCAATTCCTTGCATGCATCCAGTCTTAAGGACCAGGACCCGAAGTCCAGCAGGCGCGCCTTAAACCACCCAAATTGTTCAGCACAGTCCTAGCACCGACGACGGTTTTGAGGGGTCCAGCCTGGCGGTCCAGTGCCCGGCCGGACCCTTCCCTTTGCCTCCGCGGGCAACCAAGCCCTTCGCCGGGAGCTACGAAAAAGAATTTGAAGGAATCTTTGGGGCCGCGTAACTTTTCCGGCCCGGCTGGCGAATACCAAGATGTGGGCCAGGGTCCACACGTCCACAGCCCAGAATCCTTCCGGAGGTACCATGTCTTTCTTCACCGTCCTAGCCACCAGTAAGATCGCCGCCGCCACCTTGGCAGCAGGCACCCTCGCCGTTGGCGGCACGGGTGCGGCAGCGTTTGCTGACATCCTGCCCACCACCGTGCAGCAAGGCGCCCACAACCTCATCGGCGCACCGGCCCCGCACGCGGCAGGCTCTGCCAGTGCCAGTGCTCAGGCCCCCGCCTCTTCCGCTGGCGCGTCGTCCGTAAACGCATCGTCCACGGCGTCCGCCAGTGCTTCGGATTCCGTGGCGGCAACTGCCGCTGGGACCGCTGCCGGAATGGCGAGCTCGGCACCGAGCCCCGGCGACCTTCCGGTGGGCCTGGACGCCGCTGCAACGGCAGCCCGCGGACTGTGCGACGCCTACGCCGAAGGCGGCCTCGACGCGGCATCGTCCGCATACAACTCCCTGGTCGCTTCCGCCAAGGGGTCGACGAAGATCGTGGCCTACTGCGCCTCCATCCCCGCCGCGGGACAGTCTGAGACCCACGCCGAAGCGGGAACCAGCCCCGCCGCGAAGTTGGCCACGCCCGCATTGCCCACCACCCCTGCGCTGCCCACCACCCCGGCGCTGCCCGGCCAGGCCGATGTCCCCACCCTGCCCAGCCAGACCGTGACCGATGCTGTACACCAGCTGACCGGTCGCCCATAGGACCTGTGAAAGCCGGACGGGAAGCGGGCCACGAGTCCGCTTTCCGTCCGAAACCCCTAGGTGCCCGGCGGTCCATGTGACCGCCGGGCACCGGAGCCCGCGGAGGACAACCGCTACGTGGCAGATTTGTTAACCGATGAGATGCTGTTGGCCCTTGGGCAAGAGCAGGAGCCATCCGTTTTTGCCTGCATTTACGAGGCATTCTCACCGGCGGTGCTCGGCTATTTGCGCGGCCGCGGCGTGGATGATCCGGAAGCCGTCACCCAAGATGTCTTCCTGACTGTCCTTCCACTGGTGGGCGGACTCCGCGGTGGCGTCACAGGGTTGAAGACCCTGATCTTCTCGATCGTGCACGCCAGGTCGGTGGACCACCACCGGCGACGGAACAGAACGCCGGCACTGGTCGAATACCAGCTGGAGCTGGACGGCCGGACCAGCCACTCTGCGGAGGACCAGGCGCTTGATTCGCATCAGGGGGCGGGCGTCCTGTCCCTGCTGGAGGTCCTCAACAACGACCAGCGCGAAGTTCTGCTGCTGCGGGTTGTCGCGGACCTGCCGTTGGAGCAGGTGGCGGCC
Source organism: Pseudarthrobacter sp. P1 (assembly GCF_050156935.1). Classification (NCBI taxonomy): domain Bacteria; kingdom Bacillati; phylum Actinomycetota; class Actinomycetes; order Micrococcales; family Micrococcaceae; genus Pseudarthrobacter; species Pseudarthrobacter sp. P1. The sequence goes on from NZ_CP189584.1 coordinate 4,415,767, forward strand.
ATCATGGCCAAGTCAGTGGGCGCGGTCAAACAGCTCCAGCGCCGGGCGCTGGCCACGCTCAAGAAACAACCGGACGTACTGGAAAGGAGAGGAAGGTGACCGGACACAACGACTCCGATGAGTCTACACTGGACACCCTGCTGCTCGAATCCGGGCAGGGAGATGCGCCGGAGCTGAAGCAGGTCTTGAGGGAGCTGTGCTCCCTCGCCTCCGGTGTTGCACCGGCGCCATCCGCCGAGCTGCAGGCGCTCCTTTCCACCACCAGTGCCAAGCCGACCCGGCACCTGTCGAGCGTGCCCACCCGGTCCAGCGAGTCAACCATGCCCGGGCCCGCTCCACGCCGACGACGCCGCAGCGCCGTCATCTCACTGACCGTCGTGGCAGCGATGGGCCTGGGCGCAGGCGCGGCAGCTGCCGCGAGCGAGGATTTCCGCGGCGTGGCCCAGCAGATCATTTCCGGAATTGTCCAGACCGTGGTCCAGTACAGCGATCCTGCCTCCCCCCAGCCGGACCACACGGGACCGGCCGACCAGACTCCGGACGGTCCGCCCGCCGTGGCACCTTCCGTGGTGCCTTCCCAGAACCCCGCGGAACAGCCCGGCGCTCCGGTGGTTCCCCCGGCGGTTCCCGGAGGGGCGGATCCCTCCGTACCCCCGTCGTCGCCGGCCCCCACCCAGGCGCAGGTCCCTCCCCTCCCGGACCAAGCCGCGCACAATCTGCCTGGCTGGCTGGTTCCGCCCCTGCCACCGGTAGTCCCGCCCGTCGTCGGCAGCGATGGGAAGGCCGTCCCGGTACCGGATCCGCAGGTTCTCCTCGGGGCTTGATCCCGGGGCAGACTCCGCCGCCCGTCCCTGGCCGGAAGTAGACAGTATCGCCGCAGAAGAGGGATGGGATCGAAGGATGGCGCGTGGTTGCGGGGGAACTATTGGTAGAGCGTGGAGATAGGGACTCCGGGTGATTTGGCGGCGCTCCAGCCTGCCGTGATCCTGGACCGGCGGCGGATTATAGGGGGTTCCTTCGGGACAGCGGATGAAATCGGCCTTGCAGCGTTGCACAACCCAAACCTTTACCGGCCTCCGCGCCCGTCACATCTAAAGGGTCCGCAGAAGTGGTTACTCGGATGGGAGGTTGGGCAAGCGTTCGGGATGCTTGGGGTCTTTGCAGCGTTCCCGCCAGTACTCGTCCCGTTGCCACAAAGAGAATCGGGTCACAGAGATGCCAAAAATGATCGCCCCAACAAGAAGGATGGTGGTCTTGACCCAAAGCCACGGCTCGGAGTCTATGGGCAGGAAGATCAGGACCAACGAGACCAGCATGAAGGGCAGCGCAAAGTGAGAGATGCGCCTAAGCCTGCGCTTCACCTCGGGGCTTGCGCTGACAGAGGGCCGGCTCGTTGTCGGCCTTCTCGGGGATCGCGATGGCATGAACGAACTGAATCACAAACGATAAGAATCCGGTAGAACCCTCGTTGTGCTGGCTGTGGTTGTTGGCCACGCATGGCCGTTGGATCGCAGCTGGGTTCGCGGAGTCATAGCGGAGCCGAGCCTGTCGTCAGGGCCGTGCTCCCCGACGCCAACGTGCCGACCTCCATCCGAGGCAGCGGCATCCTCGTCGACCCGCAGGCGTTCGGCACAGGCATCGAAGGAGCGGTCGACCGCTATGTCGCCATGACCCGAGCAACCCAGCAACTCGTCATTCTCACAACCCCCGACGACGGCCAAGGACCCTGATGGCAGCTTGACGAGTGGAGGAACCCGGCCTTCCGCCTAGACTCTTTGGATGGCTATGGAACTTGAGAGCGTCTTCCTCAATGGCACGGTGGGTGCCGGCAAGACGACCACGGGCGAAACCCTGCACAGGCTCCTCGCCGACGACGGCATCGGCAACGCCATGATCGACCTTGACCAGCTGCGGCGGAGCTGGCCCGCGCCTCCCACTGACCGGTTCAACCACGAACTGGAACTCAGGAACCTCCAATCCGTCGCAGGAAACTATCGTGGGGTGGGGGTGCGGCGGTTCATTCTGGCCGGAGTGCTGGAGGACCCGGCGGAGATGGACCGCTACCGTGCTGCCCTGGGTGGCGGGAAACTGATGGTGATCCGGCTGGACGCGCCACTTGAGGCCGTTCAGGAGCGGCTCAGGAACCGACACGAACCCGACAGTGCGGAGTTGTCCTGGCACCTGCATCGCAGCGTGGAGCTCCATGGGATCCTGGCTGAAGCGCGGCTCGAAGCCCATGTAGTGGCGATAGGACGACGAGGCCCCAACGAGGTGGCCCAGGCGGTTCGTGCCCTGGTTGGGTGGTAGTTCAATGGATTCCTATGGCCTACGGACGCCTGCTGTTAGATTCGTACGGTCAGCGAGGAGGCCTGTTCCATGAAGAATCGCGTGGTCGTGTCCCTTCTCCTTGTGGGTTCCGCAGCTCTTGCAGGGTGTGCCGGGGCCACCGCTCCGCAGTCCGGACCCAGTCCGGTTCCCTCGACCCATGTTCCGTTTGACTGCCTTGATCCCGCATACAGCGAAAGCGTTGCCACTGAGCCGTTCGAGTGCAAGGCATTCATCTCGGCCGAGGGCAGCGCCCCCGGGCAGGACCTATCCTGGATTGCATCCATGCCACTTCACGCGAGTTTTGGCCACATGAACGGGTCCTTGGCAATGGTGGTTCGGATGCCCTGCGGTGTTCTCAACGTCCCTGTCGCCATCGGTGCCGGCGTAGTTACGCCGGATGTTGCTGGCATGGTCCAATCGGCAGATGGATGCATTGGCCAGGCAGCCGAATACCGGGCCTGGACGACTGCCTTCGTGAAGACGCCGATGGCGTACTCCCTGGATAACCAATCGCTGGTGCTCGCAAACGACCTGGGCCAAATCAAATTCAAGAGGTCCTGAGAATTCGCGGCCCCGTCGGGCGGTTTGTGCGCAGGGCACGGCAATCTTCAGACGGCATGTGCCGGGTTGCCGGTGGAGCCTACTTGGCCGTTGGTGTGTAGTCGGGGTAGTACCGCTGTATTTGCGCGGTCGTCCGCCCCATCTCCACCATCGTCTCGATGCTGACGTGCTGGCGCACCTCGTCAAAGGTGGCCAGCGTGCTGTTCCACGGGCCCATGGTCTGGTAGCAGAAGTCGCTCGGGTCGTTCAGCTTGGCTGCGTCGTAGCACTCGGGGTGGCTGGGATCCCCTGAACCGGTTTCAGACACGGCAGGTGCGGGTGCGGGGTGGTCCATCGCGGCATGCGCCGAGGCTCCACCCACTGCAAGCAGCGACGCCACGGCGAATGCCGACAAGGCAGCCTTTGTTTTTGAACGCATTATTCCCCCAAAGAAAAATGTGACCGACATCGGAAAGCCCAAATTAACATGAGCGGCCCGCCGAGATTGGAACCGGGCACGCACGATGCTGAATCGAAATCATTCCCGGCTGCGTGGCGGTGTCCGTCATGGAAGGACTCCACGCCCAGCGGACAATGGGACAACCCGCTCTGCCCCGCCAGCCGATCCTTCCGCTGCCATCCGGTCCGCTCACCATGATGATCTCGGCCCGCACGCCGGGTGCCGGATCGGTGGCTGGTGGTTGGGAACGGGAGCACTGTTCAATCCTGTTCCGAAACCGGAAGTGCCGCCGCAACGTGGTGTTGCGGCGGCACTTCCGGTCCGGCTGCAGGCTCTACCCGATGTGGGCCACTTAGTCGCCGGACATGCCGTCGGCCACGCTGACCGTGAACAGGTTGGGACCGCTCCGGGTGACCCTGACCCGGTCCTTCGGGGCGTTCGCCCTGGCGGAAACGTGGCTGATGGCCGTTTCCAGTGTGTGGTCGATCGTTGCGTGGTCCCAGATCTTGAGGGTCATGGAGTGCGATTCAAAGCTCATGCGCCGTTGCCTTCTTTGATTGTTTTCCGGCCACCTCGTCGTTGAGGCAGCGGCTTAACCCTATGTGAAGGTGCGTTCCCAGCGGGTCGAACTGTGACCGACGGCACAGTGCGGACAGGGCCTGGTCCGTAACGAGGCTGCCGGCGCCGTGTGGGAGCCGCCCCTCAAAGGGCTCCCTAGACCAGCGCGGCAGCCGGGGACGGAAACGCCGGCAGCTCTGTCCGGTGCAGCCACGGTTCCAGCAGGGCCGTGGCATCGAATCCCAGCATGTCCCCGCACACCTGGTTGGCCAGCGCGGTGAACGCTGCGGTGTCCACGGTTCCGTGGCGGCGCTCCGACGTCCACCGGCGCAGCAGGGCGAAGAACAAGGCATCGCCGACGGCGGTGCGCAGCGCGTGCAGCGCCAGCGCCCCGCGCTTGTAGACGCGGTCGTCGAACATGTGCTCGGCGCCAGGGTCGCCAATGGCCAGGTCCGCCGGGAGCCCGGCCAACAGGGTGTGGGCGCTGCGGGCGCGCGCGGCGGCGGTGCCGGCCCCGGACTCCTCGGACCACAGCCACTCGGCATAGCAGGCAAAGCCTTCATGCAGCCAGATGTCCCGCCACGAGCCAGCCGTCAGCGAATTGCCGAACCACTGGTGCGAGAGCTCATGGGCAATCAGCCGCTGGCACCCCCAGGTTCGCTTCAAATGGTTTCGGCCAAAGACGGAGATGCTCTGGGACTCCAGCGGAATCTCCAGTTCATCGGCCGTGACAACCACCGTGTAGCTGCCAAAGGGGTAGGGCCCAAAACATTCGGCAAAGGTCTCCATCATGGCCCGCTGGTGGGCCAGGGCCGCGGTCGCGGCACCGAGGAGTTGCCGGGGGACGGCCATGTGGATGGGGACGGCGGGGTGTCCACCGGCGCCTGAATGTACACCGGCACCGCCGGGCAGTTCGGCGAGGACATAGCGGCCAATCTGCACCGTCGCCAGGTAGCTGGCCATCGGCTCCGACTGTTCGTACACCCACGTGTCGCGGCTTGATTTACTGGTGTGGGACACCAGTGCGCCATTGCAGACGGCCCGGTACCCGGCGTCGGTGCTGATGGAGATCCGGTAGCTGGCCTTGTCCGCCGGGTGGTCGTTGCAGGGGAACCACGACGGCGCGCCTGTGGGCTGGCCGGCCACCAGGACCCCGTCCTCCAGCTCTTCCCAGCCGAGTTCGCCCCAAACACTGGCGATCGGTGTGGGGTTGCCCTCGTAGCGGATGTCCAGAATGACATCGGCATCCGCCGCAAGCGCCGCCGCCGGCGTGATGTGCAGCTTGGACCCGCGCTGGGCGAATTTGGCCGCCTTGGCCCCGTTGACGGAGACCTTGGTGGCCCGCAGTCCGGCGAGGTCCAGCGCCAAGGTGGGCAGCGCCGTCGTCGTCCTGGCCGAGATCAGCGCCCGGCCGGAGAGCCTGTTGCTGGCGAGCCGGCAGTCCAGCGCAAGGTCGTAGTGCGTGACCGTGTAGCCGGCGCTGCCGCTGCCGGGGGTGTAGGGGTCTGGAAAAGCGATGGCCATGCCCCTAGCCTACGGCCGGCCGGGGCCGGTCCACGGACTGACCGGGTTCCCCATCCAATAGCTGCCCGCGGGCACCTGCTCGCCCCGCATCACCAGCGATGCCGGGCCCACCGTGCCGCCGCGCGCGATGCTGGCGGCGGGCAGGATGACTCCGTGTGGGCCGATGGTGGCCCCGTCCTCCAGCACCACCGTGTCCATGGCCATGACCCGGTCGTGGAAGAGGTGGGTTTGGACCACGCAGCCGCGGTTCACGGTGGAGCTTTCGCCCAGGGTGACCAGGTCCGCCTCGGGCAGCCAATAGCTCTCGCACCAGGCACCGTGGCCGATCTTGGCGCCGAGGGCGCGCAGCCACCAGACCAGCGCCGGTGTGCCGGAGGCGGCCCGGGCGAACCACGGGGCGCCCACGCTTTCAATGAATGCGTCCACCACCTCGTTGCGCCAAATGAACGAGCTCCACAGCGGGTGCTCGCCGGCGCGGATCCGGCCCACCAGCAGCCATTTGGCGGCGACGGCGCTGCCGGCGGCCACGGCCCCGGCCAGCATCATCACCACGCCTGCCAGCGCCGCGGCCAGCCAGTAGCTCTCGTGGACGGCCAGGAAGTCGAAGGACCACAGCACGGCGGCGGCCAGGGAGACGGTGAGCACAATGGGCACCAGGCGGCACAGCTCCCAGATCGACCGGGCCACCTTCAGCCGCAGGGGAGGGGCGAAGGTGAGCGACTGGTCCGAGGCGACGGCGGTCCGGCGCAGGCGCACGGGTGGGCTGCCCAGCCAGGACGTGCCTGCCTTGGCCTTGGCCGGGGTGGCCGAGAGCACCGCCACCAGGGAGTTTTTGGGTACGCTGCGTCCGGCCGCCGTCATGCCCGAGTTGCCCAGGAAGGAGCGTTTGCCCACCTTGGCCGGGGCGATGTGGATGTAGCCGCCGCCCAATTCATAGGAGGCGATCATGGTGTCGTCGGCCAGGAAGGCCCCCTCGCCCACGGTGGTCATCTTCGGCAGCAGCAGCACCGTGGAGGCCTCCACGTTCTTGCCGATCTTGGCGCCCAGCAGCCGCAGCCAGACGGGCGTGAACAGGCTGGCGTAGATCGGGAACAGCAGGTCCCGCGCCATGTCGAGCACACGCTCGGTGGCCCAGACCTGCCAGCCGATCCGGCTCCGGACCGGGTAGTGGCCCTCCTTCAGCCCGATCCCCAGCAACCGGACAGTGCCCAGCACCAGCACCATAGTGCCGAAGAACCAGACCAGCGCCGCCAGTGGAACGGCCCACAGAAGCGCCGGTCCTGCCGCGGAGAGCGAGGGAGTGCCGGAGACCGCCGCGGCGACGACCGCGACGGCGGCACCCGCTGCCGCGAACGGAATGAGCGCCAGGATGGCGGAACCGGCGGCATAGGCGCCAAAGCCCAGATTTCTGCGGCTGTCGGGGACGTCGGGCCACTCGTGGCTGGCCTTGCCGACCCGGACCGCCGGCGAGCCGGCCACCTGCTGGCCGGGCTTGACCTTGCCGAGCACCGCGGAGCCGGCGGACACCTGGGCGCCGGCACCAATCCTGGTCCCGGGCATCAGCGTGCTGCGGGCACCGACGACGGCGTTGGCGCCCACCGAGATGGTGCCAATGTGCACCGAATCGCCGTCCACCCACCAGCCGGAGAGGTCCACCTCGGGCTCCACCGAGCTACCGCTGCCGAGCCGGATCATCCCCGTCACCGGCGGCACGGAGTGCAGGTCCACGTTCCGGCCGATCTTGGCACCGAGGGCCCGGGCGTAATAGGGCACCCAGGGTGCGCTGGCCAGGCCGACGGCGGCCGCCATGTCGGCAATCTTTTCGGCCAGCCACAGCTTCAGGTGCACCCGGCCGGAGCGCGGGTAGGTGCCCGGTTTGAGGCCGCGCAGCAGGGTCCGGGCGGCTATCACGGAGATGCCCATCCGGCCCAGCGGGGAAACGAACACCGCCCAGCTGGCCAGCACCCACCACCAGGAAACGGTCGGCGCACCGGTGAAAACATCCCAGGCTGCGAGCAGGTTGTTCATGGCCAAGAGGTACGTCAGCCAGCGCATGCCCACCAGAATGTGCAGCGGAATCCCCATCAAGGTCTGGAAGACCTGGGACTTGCGCGCCGTCCGGCGGACGTTCCGGACGGGTTCCGGGGCGGGCTCGCCGTCGGGCTCCGATGCCCTGGCCAGCTCCACCAGGGCGCCCACCCGTGGATGTGAGTAGACGTCGGCCACGGTGATGGTGGGGTAGCGGCGGCGCAGGGCCGACACCAGCTGGGCCGCGGCCAGGCTACCACCGCCCTGGGCGAAGAAATCGGCATCCAGGCTGGCGGCGTTGCCACCCAGCACGGCGTTCCACTGGTCCACGATCCATTGGGCCGACGGTTCAAGGTGCAGTGCCGCGCCGTCGACGTCGGCCGCACCCGCCGGCGCCGTCAACGGCCAGGGCAGTGCATGCCGGTCCACCTTGCCGCTGGTCTTGGTGGGGAGGGAATCTGCGAGCGTCAGCAGGGGGATCAATGGCGCGGGCAGGCGCTCGCCCAGCAGTGCACGGAACGCGGCCAGGTCGGCCGCGACGCCGGCCTGCGGGACCAGATAGCCCACCAGCACCTGGTTTCCCGCTGTTGTTGTCTGCACCGCCGCCGCGGCTCCGGCGACGCCGGGCAGGTTCTGCAGGGCGGCGTCGATCTCGCCCAGCTCGATGCGCCGCCCGCCCAGCTTGACCTGCTCGTCGGCGCGGCCCATGAATACCAGGCCCGCGCTCTCCATCCGGACCAGGTCCCCGCTGCGGTAGGCGCGTTCCCAGCCGAAGTCGGACATCGGAGCATACTTCTCGGCGTCCTTCGCCGGATCCAGGTACCGGGCCAGGCCCACGCCGCCAATGATCAGCTCGCCCACCTCGCCCTCGGCCACCGGGGCGCCGTCGCCGTCCACCACGGCCAGGTCCCAACCGGCCAGCGGCAACCCGATCCGTACCGGCCCGGGGCCGCCCAGCGGCGCGGCACAGGCCACCACCGTGGCCTCGGTGGGGCCGTAGGTGTTCCAGACCTCGCGGTCCGCCACGGCGAGTCGCTCGGCCAGCTCCGGCGGGCAGGCCTCGCCGCCAAAAATGAGCAGGCGGACCGATTCCAGCGCTTCCACCGGCCAGAGCGCGGCCAGCGTGGGCACGGTGGAGACAACCGTAATGCCGTGCGAGATCAGCCAGGGTCCAAGGTCCATGCCGGTGCGCACCAGCGCGCGCGGCGCCGGCACCAGGGCCGCGCCGTGCCGCCAGGCAAGCCACATTTCCTCGCAGGAGGCGTCGAAGGCCACCGACAGGCCGGCCAGCACCCGGTCGCCGGGCCCCATCGGGGCATCGGGCAGGAAGATCCGGGCCTCGGCGTCCACAAAGGCGGCAGCGGAGCGGTGCGCAACGGCCACGCCCTTGGGTGTTCCGGTGGAGCCGGAGGTGAAGATGATCCAGGCGTCGTCGCCGCCCTCGGGGAGCCGGGGCGTCCGGGCCGGTCCGCCGCGGCCGGCCGGCACGCCGTCGTCGTCCAGGGCCAGGCCGCTGGCATTGGCCGCCGTCCGGCCCGTCAGCACGGCCGCCACCACGGCCTCGCCAAACACCAGCCGGGCGCGCTCGTCGGGATCGTCGGCGTCCACCGGAACGTAGGCGGCACCGACCACCAGGGTGGCCAGGATGGCGATGTAGAGTTCCGCGGTGCCCGAGGGAATGCGGATGCCAATCCTGTCCCCGGCGCCCAACCCTGCCGCGCCGAGCGTGGCGGCGTAGTCGCGCACCGTGGCCAGGAGGTCCGCGTAGCTCAGTGAGCGGGCGCCATCATCGAGCGCCGTCGCGTCGGGGTATCGGGCAGCGGTGGCCGCCAGAATGTCCACCAGCGTCCGCTCGGCGCCGGCCGGTGCCCCGGGAAGCTGCGGAGCAAAAAGCGGTGCGGGCATGGACAAGGTTTCCACCGTCGAGGGGTTGGGGGCAGTGGGTCCGGGCCGGGCCGGGTCAAACGCAGTCACTGCCAGAGTATTCCGCAGGAAAGTGAACAAAAGGTGTACGGCCGCAACCGGACGTCATGGTTCCGCCATGGCCGCCTGTTCCGGCGGGCGGCCGCCGCCGCCCGCCCGCGCCCACCACGGGGGGCCATTTTCCGCGACAACTGGGGGATTGGGCACCTGTGGGCCGAATCCGCCGATGACCTGGCCCGGCTGCAGGGCTTCAACGCGGCCACGGACAGGTCCTGGCAGATCGAGCTGGAGCGTTGGCGCGCCGAGGGCCGGACCGCCGCGATGCTCGGGCCGGACCACCTGGGCTGGGACGTCTTTGCCCGGCAGTCGCGGCTGGAGGATACGGCCCGGCGCTGCTACGGCAACCTTGACCCGGACACGCAGCGCTGGTGCGCCAGCTAGGTTGACGGGGTCAATGCGGCCCTGGAGGCCGGATTGCGCGGCGGGCCCGAATTCGACCTGAGCGGCACCGCCCCCGCCCCCTGGCAGCCGTGGACGCCGCTGGGCGTGTTCCTCACCCAGCACATCCTCTTCTCGACCTTCCCCAACAAGCTCTTCCGGGCCCATGTGGCCCGCACCCTCGGTCCAATCGCCGTCGGGCTGTTCAGCATCGAGGCGCCGGTCTATTCCGGCAGCAATGCGTGTGCCGTCCACGGCTCCGCGACCGAATCGGGGCTCCCGTTGCTGGCCGGGGATCCGCACCGGCTGCTGGAGCTGCCGGGGGTGTACCAGCAGGTCCGGCTGGCCTGCCCCGAGTTCGACGCCGTCGGCCTGGCCTTTCCGGGGGTGCCGGGACTGGGGCATTTTGCCCACACGGGGCACGCGGCCTGGGCCATCACCAACGCCATGGCGGATTACCAGGATCTGTTCGAGGAGGAGCTGAAGTGCGGCGCCGACGGCGAGGTGTGGGCGCGCGGGCCGCGCGGGCCGGAGCGCACCGACGTCCGGATGGAGACCGTGCTGGCCCGCGGCGCGGCCCCTGTCCAGGTGGAGGCCGTCGAGACGGCGCGGGGCCCGGTGGTTGCCGGCGGGCCGGGTGGCGGGGCGTTGAGCCGGCGCTTCCCGGCGCGCGTGGAGGGACGGCTGGGGTTCGAGCCGCTGCTGCGCAGCCGCACCGCCGCGGACGTCGAGGCCGCGCTGGGCGCCTGGGTGGAGCCGGTCAACTCCGTGCTGGTGGCCGACACCGCGGGGGAGGTGCGGCACTTCCTGGCCGGGCTGGTCCCGGAACGCTCCGGGCGCCACCGCAGCCTGCCCGTTCCGGCCGCCGACGCCGGCCCTGAATGGAGCGGCGCCTACGTGCGGCTGCCCTCCACCGCCGTCGACCGCTTTGCCGTCAGCGCCAATGACCGCGCAGCCGCCGGGGAGGATGTCGGCATGGAATTCGTGCCGGCGCACCGCGCCCGCCGGATCGGGACGCTGCTCGCGGACACGGCCGGTGCCGGTCAAACCGTGGAATCGATGCGGTCCATCCACACCGATACGCTCCTTGGCCCGCTGTCCGCCTTCCGGGCGCTGCTGGAGGATGTGGATCCGGCCGAGCTTGGGGCCCGGCGGCAGGGCGCTGCGGGCGCGGATCCTGGCCTGGGATGGCCGGATGGAGGCCCGCAGCACAGGCGCCGGGTTGTTTGCGTGCTGGCGCTCCGCGCTGGTGCTGCGACTGGCAGGCCATCCCGCCCTGTCGCCGCTGGCGGGTCCCCCCGGCTATGCGCCGTTGTTTGGGCCGTGGCTCAATGTTGCATCCCGCGTGGGCTTCGCCCTTGAGACGCTGTTGGCCGGGGCCGCCGGGGTGGGCATTGATCCGGCCGCGGAGGCCGCGGCTGCGCTGGAGGAGGCGGCCCTGGACGGCACCGCCTCGGACGGGGCAAGGCTGGACGGGGCGGCAGCCGGAGGCGGGGAACCGGTCTGGGGCGAGAGCCACACCCTGCTTCCCGTGCACCTGCTGCCGGGCCCCTTGGCCGGCACCGTGCCCACGCTGCCCCTGTCCGGAGACACCGGCTGCGTGCTCTCCACCGAAAGCCTGCCCGGAATTGAGGACCGCAGCTTCCGCGGACCGGTGGCGCGCTACGTCTGGGATTTGGCCGACCGCGCCAACAGCCGGTCGATCGTGCCGTTTGGCGCCGCCGGCACCCCGGCGCACCCGCACTTTGCCGACCAGCTGCCGCTCTGGGCCGCTGGCGGACTCCTCCCCGTCGCCACCGACTGGACACTGCTCACCAAGGAGAAGGAATGACCACCGCAGCACGTGAAGACAGCCGTTTCGCGGCTAGGGCCGCCGTCCATACCGAGGACCTCGGGGAGTGGGGCCGGGTGCGCATCGTGGCGCTGGTGCCGGATGAGGACATCGACCTGGTGCACCGTTGGGTCGGCCAGGAGCGGGGCCGCTTTTGGGGCATGACGGCCCTCGCGCGCCAGGACGTGCTGGACATCTACCAATTCCTGGATTCGCTGGAGACCCACCATGCGTTTCTGGTGCTGCTGGACGGCGAGCCCCCTGTTCCAGACCTACGAGCCGCTGCACGACCCGGTGGGGGAGGCCTACCCGGCCCGCGAGGGTGACATTGGCATGCACCTGCTGCTGGCTCCCGCGACGCGTCCCCTGCCGGACTTCACCCCGCGGCTGGTCACGGTGCTGATCCGGTTCCTCTTCGCCGACCCCGCGAAGGACCGGGTCGTCGTCGAACCCGACGCCCGCAACCTCAAGGCCGTGCGCCGGCTCCAGACGACGTGCTTCGAGCTCGGGCCGGTCATCCAGCTGGCCGAAAAGGAGGCGCAGCTGGCCTTCCGGACCCGGCGCCGCTTTGCCCGGCTGGGTCCGGCCCGCCCCAACTAGGTGACAGTTGTGTCACGTTCCGGGCCCCGGAATGTGACACAACTGTCACCCAGTTGGGGCGCTAGGGGACCAGGAGGACCTTGCCGGTGGTCTTGCGGGCCTGCAGGTCCGTGTGGGCGTCGGCGGCGCGGGCCAGCGGGTAGCGGGCACCGATCCGCACATCCAGGCTTCCGTCGGCGACGGCGGCAAAGAGCTCGCCGGCCCGCCAGCGGCGCTCCGCCGCGTCCAGCAGGTGGTCCTTGAGCTTGGGCCGGGTGACGAACAGCGAGCCGCCGGCGTTCAGCCGCTGCAGCTCGAACGGCGGAACCTGGCCGGAGGCGCCGCCAAAGAGCACCAGCATGCCGCGGGTGCGCAGCGCGGCCAGCGAGCCGTCGAAGGTGTCCTTGCCGACGCCGTCGAACACCACATCAACGCCCACCCCGCCGGTCAGCTCCCGCACCGCCGGGGCAAAGCCGTCGTAGCGCAGCACCTCGTCCGCGCCCGCGGCCCGGGCCAGCGCCTCCTTGGCATCGGAGGAGACGGTGGTGAGAACACGGGCGCCGCGGGCCTTGAGCAGCTGGGTGAGCAGCAGGCCCACCCCGCCGGCGCCGGCGTGGGTCAGCACGGTGTGGCCCGACGCCACCTTGAAGGTGGAGTTGATCAGGTAGTGGGCCGTCATGCCCTGCAGCGGCAGGGCGGCCGCGACGTCGATCGGTATGCCGTCGGGCACGGGCAGTGCCGCCGCGGCATCGACCACGGCGTACTCGGCGTAGGTGGCACGGCCCTCGGCGGTGGCCACGCGCTGGCCCACCGCGAAGTCCGCCACGCCCTCGCCCACGGCCACAATGGTCCCGGCCGCCTCCGACCCCGGGGTGAAGGGGAACGGCACGTTGTAGGTCCCGGTGCGCTCATAGGTCTCGATGAAGTTCACGCCCGCGGCGGCCACCCGGACCAGCAGCTGGCCGGGGCCGGGGGAGGGCGTGCGCACCGAGGCGGTGGCCAGCACCTCCGGGCCGCCGGGGACGGCGGCAACAATGGCAAGGCTGGACGTTGGCACTGCACTCATGGCATGGCTCCGGATTCTCGACGGCGGTGGTTGCTGTCCATCCTAGATCCGGAGCGGGCCGACGCCATGGAGCATGAATGAATAATTATCGGTCACGATGCATATTTCTGCTGTACAGTGGTGCCATGACGATTTCTGTAGCAGTGTCCGGGGCCAGCGGCTACGCCGGCGGGGAGGTCCTGCGCCTGCTGGCCAGCCATCCCGGTGTCAGCATAGGGGCCATCACCGCCCACAGCAATGCCGGGTCCCGGCTGGGGGAGCTGCAGCCGCACCTGCACTCCCTGGCGGACCGCATCCTCGAGGACACCTCGGTGGAGAACCTGGCCGGGCACGACGTCGTCTTCCTGGCCCTGCCGCACGGCGCCTCGGCGGCCATCGCCGCCGCGCTGCCCGCCGGCACGCTGGTGATCGATGCCGGTGCCGACCACCGGCTGGAGGACTCCGCAGCCTGGGAGAAGTTCTATGGCACGGCCCACGCCGGCACCTGGCCCTACGGCCTGCCCGAGCTCCCCGGCGCACGTGGACAATTGGTGGGCGCCAAGCGCATCGCCGTCCCCGGCTGCTACCCGACCAGCTCGCTGCTGGCCCTGGCCCCCGGCTTTGCCGCCGGCGCCCTGCTGCCCGACGACGTCGTGATCGTCGCCGCCTCGGGCACCTCTGGGGCGGGCAAGGCCGCCAAGGTCAACCTGATCGGCTCCGAGGTCATGGGCTCCATGAGCCCCTACGGCGTGGGTGGCGGACACCGGCACACCCCCGAAATCGAGCAGGGCCTCTCCGCCGTCGCCGGCGCGGACGTCACCGTCTCCTTCACCCCCACGCTGGCCCCGATGAGCCGGGGCATCCTGGCCACCGCTACCGCCAAGGTCTCCGCGGAACTGCGCGACAGCCCCACCGCCGCGGCCGACATCCGGGCGATCTGGGTGGACGCCTACGAGAACGAGCCCTTCATCCACGTCCTGCCGGAGGGCCAGTGGCCCACCACCAAGTCGGTGCTTGGCTCCAACCACGTGGCCATCCAGCTGGCCTATGATGCCCACGTGGGCCGCGTGATTGTCTGCTGCGCCATCGACAACCTGACCAAGGGAACCGCCGGCGGCGCCGTGCAGTCCATGAACATTGCCCTGGGCCTCGACGAGACCGCAGGCTTGACCATCCAAGGAGTTGCACCATGAGCATCACCACCGCCAAGGGGTTCCGTGCCGCAGGCGTCACGGCCGGGCTGAAGAAGTCCGGCAACCCGGACCTGGCCCTCGTGGTTAACGACGGGCCGCAGAAGAACGCCGCCGCCGTGTTCACCTCCAACCGCGTGGCCGCAGCGCCCGTGCACTGGTCCCGCCAGGTGCTCGGCGATGGCCGGGTGGATGCCGTGCTGCTCAACTCCGGCGGCGCCAATGCCTGCACCGGCCCCGAAGGCTTCCAGAACACGCACACCACGGCCGAGAAGACCGCCGACGTCCTGGGCATTTCCGCCACCGACGTCGCCGTCTGCTCCACGGGCCTGATCGGCGAGCAGCTGCCGATGGACAAGATGCTCCCGGGCATCGAGGCCGCCGCCGCGGCGCTGGCGTCCGACGGCGGTGCTGCCGCGGCCGCCGCGATCATGACCACTGACACTGTCTCCAAGCAGGCGGTGTGGACCTCCGCGCCGTCGGAGGAGGGCGCCGCCAGCTACTCCATTGGCGGCATGGCCAAGGGCGCCGGCATGCTGGCCCCGGGCCTGGCCACCATGCTGGTGGTCATCACCACCGACGCCGTGGTGGAGCCGGAGGGGTTGGACGCCGCGCTGCGCGACGCCGTCCGCGTCAGCTTCAACCGGGCGGATTCCGACGGCTGCATGTCCACCAACGACACGGTCCTCCTGCTGGCCTCCGGCGCCTCGGAGGTCTACCCGGACATGGCGGAATTCACCACCGGCCTGACCGAGGTCTGCAACACCCTGGCCCGGGCACTGATCGCCGACGCCGAGGGTGCCAGCCACGAGATCGCGATCACCACGCTCAACGCCGCCAGCGAGAAGGATGCGGAGGTGGTGGGCCGGGCCGTGGCCCGCTCCAACCTGTTCAAGACCGCCATCTTCGGCAACGACCCCAACTGGGGCCGCGTGCTCGCCTCGGTGGGCACCACCGACGCCGTGTTCGATCCGGACCAGATCAACGTCTCCATCAACGGGGTGCAGATCTGCCGCAACGGCGGGATCGGCGATTCCCGCGACCTGGTGGACCTGAAGCCGCGCGAGGTCACGGTGGAGATTGACCTGAAGTCCGGCGACGCCCGTGCCACCATCTGGACCAACGACCTGACCCATGCCTACGTCGAAGAAAACAGCGCCTACTCCTCCTAGCGCACCGGCGCCGTGGTCACCACGGTGCCGGCAGTCCGGGATTTTTCCGGCGACTGTGCCGCGACGGCCGCTGGGCGGCCTGCGGCCCTTGACGTCGCCTACGAAAAATCCCTCCCTGCCGCCGAGCGACAGATCGGCACTAGCGCCGGGCGGGATATGGGGGCCCGGGAGCGGCTTCGGGCGTCCGCGAAGCGGGCGGGGTCCCCATATCCCGCCTGGCGCACCCAGCCACCACCGGCTCTTGCAC
Organism: Pseudarthrobacter sp. P1; assembly: GCF_050156935.1. Taxonomy (NCBI): domain Bacteria; kingdom Bacillati; phylum Actinomycetota; class Actinomycetes; order Micrococcales; family Micrococcaceae; genus Pseudarthrobacter; species Pseudarthrobacter sp. P1. The sequence continues at coordinate 4,431,630 of NZ_CP189584.1, forward strand.
ATGAATCTGAACCTAAGGAATTGGACATGAACACCGTTGCTGCGGCGCAGGACAAGGCCGCCATTCTGATCGAGGCGCTGCCGTGGATCCAGCAGTTTGCCGGAACCGTGGTGGTGGTCAAGTACGGCGGCAACGCCATGATCAATGACGAACTCCGCCGCGCCTTCGCCGAGGACATCGTCTTCCTGCACCACGTGGGCATCCGCCCCGTGGTGGTGCACGGCGGCGGCCCGCAGATCAATTCCATGCTCGGCCGGCTCGGCATCGAGTCCGAGTTCAAGGGCGGCCTGCGCGTCACCACGCCCGAGGCCATGGAGGTGGTCCGCATGGTCCTCACCGGCCAGGTCGGCCGCGAGCTGGTGGGCCTGATCAACTCCCACGGCCCCTACGCCGTCGGACTCTCCGGCGAGGACGGCGCCCTGCTGCAGGCCGAGCGCACCGGTACCGTGGTCGACGGCGAGCCGGTGGACCTGGGCCTGGTGGGCGAGGTGGTGGGCGTGAACCCCGGTTCCATCCTGGACCTGCTGGAGGCCGGCCGGATCCCTGTCATCTCCACCGTGGCCCCGGAGGTGGGCAACGCCGGAACCGTGTTGAACGTGAACGCCGACACCGCCGCGGCCGCCCTGGCCGTGGCGCTGCAGGCCTCCCGGCTGGTGATCCTGACCGACGTCGAGGGCCTGTACGCCAACTGGCCGGACAAGTCCTCGCTGATTTCCGCGCTGAGCGCCTCCGAGCTGCGGGCCATGCTCCCGTCGCTGGAGTCCGGCATGATCCCCAAGATGGGTGCCTGCCTGAAGGCGGTCGACGGCGGTGTGGCCCGTGCCGCCGTTGTGGACGGCCGCAGCGCCCACTCCATGCTGCTTGAACTGATTACCACCGAGGGCAATGGCACCCAGGTGGTACCCGATGACGAGGACAACTGATGACTGAGAACACTTCCAAGGCCGGCAGCCAGAACGCCGCCAACGTCCCTGCGGTGCCCGCCGCCCAGACCGAGGCCATCACCGGCACCGGCACGGGGGAGCAGTGGCTGGCCCGCTACTCGCACTCGCTGATGGGCGTCTTTGGCAGCCCGCAGCGGGTGCTGGTCCGCGGCGCCGGCGCCCTGGTCTGGGACGCCGATGGCAAGGAATACCTGGACCTGCTCGGTGGCATCGCCGTCAACGCGCTGGGCCACGCCCACCCGTTCGTCAGCTCGGTGATCGCCAGCCAGCTTTCCACGCTGGGCCACGTCTCCAACTTCTTCACCAGCCCCACCCAGATTGCCCTGGCCGAGAAGCTGCTGCACCTCTCCGCTGCGCCCGCCGGCTCCAAGGTGTTCTTTGCCAACTCCGGCACCGAGGCCAACGAGGCCGCGTTCAAGCTGGCCCGCTCGCACGGGAAGCGGAACAGCCCCGCCGGCGGTCCGGCCCGGGAGACCATCGTGGCGCTCGAGGGCGCCTTCCACGGGCGGACCATGGGCGCTTTGGCGATGACCGCCAAGCAGGCCTACCGCGAGCAGTTCGAGCCTCTGCCCGGCGGCGTCATCCACGTGCCGTTCAACGACATCGAGGCCCTGCGCGCCGCCGTCGACTCCACCGTGGCCGCCGTCATCCTGGAGCCGATCCAGGGCGAGGCCGGCGTGCGTCCGCTGTCCGCCGAGTATCTGCAGGCGGCCCGGGAGCTCACCCGCGACGCCGGCGCCCTGCTGATCCTGGACGAGGTCCAGACCGGCGTCGGCCGCACCGGCGAGTGGTTTGCCGGCCTGGGCGACGGCGGCATCGTGCCCGATGCCATGACCCTGGCCAAGGGCCTGGGCGGCGGCTTCCCGATCGGGGCGCTGGTGACCTTTGGCGAGGAAGCCTCCGCGCTGCTCGCCGCGGGCCAGCACGGCACCACCTTTGGCGGGAACCCGGTGGCCACTGCCGCGGCCCTGGCCACGCTGCACGTCATCGAAACGCAGGACGTGCTGGGCAATGTACGCCGGGTCGGCGCCCGCCTGGCCGAGGGCCTGGCCGCCGTCGACGGCGTCACGGAGGTCCGCGCCCACGGGCTGCTGATCGGCTTCGACCTGGCCGAACCCGTGGCCGCGCAGGTGGTCACTGCCGCGCTGGACGCCGGCTTCATCGTCAATGCGCCCAAGCCCAATACCGTCCGGCTGGCCCCGCCACTGATCCTCACGGCCGAGCAGGCCGACACCTTCCTGGCCGCCCTGCCGGCCCTCATCAGCACTGCCATTGCGGCCGCCGAAGGAGCAGCATCATGACCCGCCATTTCCTCACCGACACCGACCTCACCCAGGCCGAGCAGACAGAGGTCCTGGACCTCGCCGCCGCGCTGAAGAAGGCCCCGTACTCGAAGGACACCTTCGCCGGCACCGGCGCGGGCCGGAAGACCGTCGCCGTCATCTTCGACAAGACCTCCACCCGCACCCGCGTCTCCTTCGCCACGGGCATTGCGGACTTGGGCGGCAATGCGCTGATCATCAACCCGGGCGAGGCCCAGATCGGCCACAAGGAGTCCGTCGCCGACACCGCCAAGGTGCTCGAGCGCATGGTCTCCACCATCGTCTGGCGCACCTACGGCCAGGCCGGCCTGGCGGAGATGGCCGCCAACTCCGCCGTGCCGGTCATCAACGCGCTCTCGGACGACTACCACCCCTGCCAGCTGTTGGCGGACCTGCTCACCATCCGCGAGCACAAGGGCACGCTGGCCGGGCTGACCATGACGTACCTGGGCGACGCCGCGAACAACATGGCCAACTCCTACCTGCTGGCCGGCGTCACCGCCGGCATGCACGTGCGCATCGCCGGCCCCGAGGGATACCTGCCCGCGCCGGAGATCGTTGCCGCCGCGCAGGACCGCGCGGCCGAGACCGGGGGATCGGTGCTCATCACCACCGACGCCGCTGCCGCCGTCGCCGGTGCCGACGTGCTGGCCACCGACACCTGGGTGTCCATGGGCCAGGAGGACGAGAAGGCAGCGCGGATGGAGCTCTTCCGTGCCTACTCGCTCGACGACGACGCCCTGGCCGCCGCCGGCGCCGAGGCGATTGTGCTGCACTGCCTGCCGGCCTACCGGGGCTACGAGATTTCCGCCTCCGTCATCGACGGCCCGCAGTCGGTTGTCTGGGACGAGGCGGAGAACCGCCTGCACGCCCAGAAGGCCCTGATGGTATGGCTCGTAGAGCAGAGCGCAGAGCAGTCCGCCGCGGAAGCGGCCGCCGGGGGAAGCGCCGGGCGATGAACGCAGCGCCCGCCCCGGCAGGCCCGCCGCCCGGGGCCTCCATGCCGGCCACCAAGACGGCCCGGCTGGCCCGCATCACGGCCCTGCTGACCTCCCGGCAGGTTCGGTCGCAGGCCGAACTGGCGAGCCTCTTGGCCGCCGAGGGCCTGCACGTCGGCCAGGCCACGCTCTCCCGCGATCTGGTGGAGCTGCGGGCCGTGCGCGTGCGCAGCGAGGACGGCGGGCTGGTGTACGCGGTGCCGGGGGAGGGCGGCGACAGGACCCCGCACACCGCCGTCTCGCAGGAGCTGCTGGACACCCGGCTGGTCCGGCTGTGCGGGGAGCTGCTGGTGACGGCGGAATCCTCGGGCAACATCGTGGTGCTGCGCACCCCGCCGGGCGCGGCCAATTTCCTGGCCCTGGCCATCGACCATTCGGTGATGCCGGCCGTGCTGGGCACCATTGCCGGCGACGATACTGTCATGCTTGTCACAAGGGACCTGGCCGGCGGCGCTGCCGTCGCCGAGCGGTTCCTGCACTTTGCGGCTGAATCCGCCGCGGGCAACTGAATACTTTTTAGTTGATCTGCATATTCATGCACTATCCTCGATAACAACGAACTTTCGACACAAGATGACGAAGACAGAAAATAAGGAGCCCTCTCGTGACTGAGCGCATTGTTCTGGCCTACTCCGGTGGCCTTGATACTTCCGTAGCCATTGGCTGGATCGGTGAAGCCACCGGCGCCGAGGTCATCGCCGTCGCCGTCGACGTCGGACAGGGCGGGGAGTCCCTGGAGACCATCCGCCAGCGCGCGCTGGGCTGTGGCGCCGTCGAGGCCTACGTGGCCGACGCCCGCGACGAGTTCGCCAACGAGTACTGCATGCCCACGCTGGCGGCCAACGCCCTCTACCAGGGCCACTACCCGCTGGTCTCGGCCATCTCCCGCCCGGTGATCGTCAAGCACCTGGTCAAGGCCGCCCGCGAGTTCGGCGCCACCACCGTGGCCCACGGCTGCACCGGCAAGGGCAACGACCAGGTCCGCTTCGAGGTGGGCATCCAGACCCTGGGCCCGGACCTGAAGTGCATCGCACCGGTCCGCGACCTGGCCCTGACCCGCGACAAGGCCATCGCCTTCGCCGAGGAAAACGGCCTGCCGATCGAGACCACCAAGAAGAACCCGTACTCCATCGACCAGAACGTCTGGGGCCGCGCCGTGGAAACGGGCTACCTCGAGGACATCTGGAACGCCCCCACCAAGGACATCTACGACTACACCGCCACCCCGGAGTTCCCGCCGGCACCGGACGAGGTCGTCATCTCCTTCGTCCAGGGCGTCCCCGTGGCCATCGACGGCGTGAAGGTCTCCCCGCTGCAGGCCATCCAGGAGCTCAACCGCCGCGCCGGCGCCCAGGGTGTGGGCCGCATCGACGTCGTCGAGGACCGCCTGGTGGGCATCAAGAGCCGCGAAATCTACGAGGCTCCGGGCGCCATGGCCCTGATCACCGCGCACAAGCACCTCGAGGACATCACCATCGAGCGCGAGCAGGCCCGCTTCAAGGCCACCGTTGGCCAGCGCTGGAGCGAGCTGGTCTACGACGGACAGTGGTTCTCCCCGCTGAAGCGTTCGCTGGATGCCTTCATCGCCGACACCCAGACGCACGTCACCGGCGACATCCGCATGGTCCTGCACGGTGGCCAGGCCATCGTCAACGGCCGCCGCTCCGAGACCTCCCTGTACGACTTCGACCTGGCCACCTACGACACCGGCGACACGTTCGACCAGTCGCAGGCCAAGGGCTTCATCGAGCTGTGGGGCATGTCCTCCAAGGTCGCCTCCACCCGCGACCAGCGCGTCCTGGGGAAGTAACGTGGCTGACACCCACATGGGCCCACGGACGCCGGGGTCCCCAGCCGAGCGGAGCGAGGTTGGGGAGCGTTCGGGGACCAACGAGGGCGCCCTCTGGGGCGGCCGGTTTGCCGGCGGCCCCGCCGACGCACTGGCCGCGCTGAGCAAGTCCACGCACTTTGACTGGCGGCTGGCGCTGTACGACGTCGCCGGCTCCCAGGCCCACGCCCGGGTGCTGCACAAGGCGGGCCTGCTCGACGACGGCGAGCTCGCCGGCATGCTGGCGGCCCTGGAGTCGCTGGCGGCGGACGTGAAGTCCGGCGCCTACGTGGCCGCCGAGTCCGATGAGGACGTGCATGGTTCGCTGGAGCGCGGCCTGATCGAGCGAGCCGGCACCGCCCTGGGCGGCAAGCTGCGCGCCGGCCGGTCCCGCAACGACCAGATCGCCACGCTGGGCCGGATGTACCTGCGCGACCACGCGCGGATCATCGCCCGCGGTGTGCTGTCCGTCGTCGACGCCCTGGTGGCGCAGGCGCAGACGCACCACGGCGTGGCCATGCCCGGCCGCACGCACCTCCAGCACGCCCAGCCGGTGCTGCTCAGCCACCACCTGCTGGCCCACGCCTGGGCCCTGCTGCGCGATGTGCAGCGGTTGGTGGACTGGGACAAGCGCGCCGCGGTGTCGCCGTACGGCTCCGGTGCCCTGGCCGGCTCCTCGCTGGGGCTGGACCCCAACGCGGTGGCCGCGGATCTGGGCTTCGATTCCGCCGTGTGGAACTCGATCGACGGCACCGCCTCGCGCGATGTCTTCGCCGAGTTCGCCTGGATCGCGGCCATGATTGGCGTGGACCTGTCCCGGATCAGCGAGGAGGTCATCCTCTGGGCCACCAAGGAGTTCTCCTTCGTGACTCTGGATGATGCCTACTCCACCGGCTCCTCGATCATGCCGCAGAAGAAGAACCCGGATGTGGCCGAGCTGGCCCGCGGCAAGGCGGGGCGCCTGATTGGCGACCTCACCGGGCTGCTGGCCACGCTCAAGGGTCTGCCGCTGGCGTACAACCGGGACCTGCAGGAGGACAAGGAGCCCGTCTTTGACGCCGCCGACACCCTCGAGCTGCTGCTCCCGGCCGTCTCGGGCATGATGGCCACGCTGGTCTTCAACACCGCGCGGATGGAGGCGCTGGCGCCGCAGGGCTTTGCCCTGGCCACCGACATCGCCGAATGGCTGGTCCGCCAGGGCGTGCCGTTCCGCGAGGCGCACGAGCTCTCCGGCTCGGCCGTCAAGCTGGCCGAGGGCCGCGGCGTGGAGCTGTGGGACCTGACGGATGCCGAATACGCCTCCATCTCGGACCACCTCACGCCCGAGGTCCGCACGGTGCTCTCCACCGAGGGCTCGCTGAACAGCCGCAGCGCGCAGGGCGGCACCGCGCCGTCGGCCGTGCTGGCCCAGCTGGCGGCCCTGCAGGCCGAGCTGGACGGGGTGCGCGGCTTCGCCGGCTGACGCACGCCTTTCCCTCAACGGGACCCCACCGATGCCCTTGCGCACCGGTGGGTCCCGTTGCCGTTCCGGCGGTGCAGGTGCCGGCCCCTGTCCAACGGCGGCGGCGCGGCGTAGGCTCTGCCATGCGGCCCCGATGGCGGGATGCCGCTGTCCATGCGGATGAGGGGACGCCGATGGGTGCAGAACTGGCTGTCACAGCCGCCAACAAAGGCACAGTGGGCCTGAACGGCTTCAACGACACGCTTCTGGTCAAGATCAAGCTTCCAGCCCCGGGCACCTGTGTGGTCCTGGGCCGGGCCATGGTGCGCAACCACGATTCCGACCCGCAGTTCATGTCCGGCAAGATCCTCCACCAGGCCAACGTCGAGATTGACAGGCTGGAAGTGTATTCCGACGGCGGCGACCGCATCTGCATGGCCCTGCAGGGCACTGTCAACGCCGAAGAGAACGAGCTGGTGACGCTCGAATGCAACACCTACAAGGGCGACGCCTCCTTCGGATCGCTGATCGCCTTCCTGGTGGACAAGCTCATCGTCCAATAGCGCCGAGGCTGCCTTGGCAGGCACGGCGGCACTGCCGTGCCTTCAACAAGCGCTGCTGCTCCGTTAGGGTGGAGCCATGACTGAGCCCTCCACCCTAGTGATTTCCACCGCCGACCTGCTGGACCGGCTGGCCGCTGCCGCCGACACGCTGAGCACGAAGGCCGCCGGCCTGTCCGACGCCGATGTCCGCGCCGCCACCGAGCTGCCGGGCTGGACCCGCGGGCACGTGCTGGCCCACCTGTGCGGCGTGGCCAACGGTTTCGCCCGCCAAGTGGAGTACGCCAAGCGCGGGGAGCGGATCCAGATGTACGACGGCGGCCAGGCGGGCCGCAACCAGGCCATCGAGATGGCCGCCGGTCACACCGCGGCCGAGCACAGCGCCGATCTGGAAGCCGCCCTGGGGCGCGTCTTGTCCCTCTATGGCTCGTTGGATGCCGCCGGCTGGCAGCTGCCCATCTCCTACCGGGACGGTGTGGCCTACGACGGCGCACTGGCCCTGTGGCGCGAACTGGTCATCCACCTCGCGGACCTGGGCGTGGGCCGCGGCCCCGAGACCTGGTCGCAGGAATTCTGCCGCTACCTTTTGTCGTTCCTTGCAGACCGCGTCCCGGCCAACACCCGGCTCAAGCTGCTCCCGCTGGGCCTGGCCCCGCTGAGCCTGGGCAACGGGGAGCACTCCGTGTCCATCTCGGGCATGATCACCGACATCGCCGCCTGGCTGGCCGGCCGCACGCCCACGATGGGCACCCTGCGCGCCGAGGCCGCCGCCGACGCCGTCGACCTTCCCACCCTCCTGCCCTGGCCCTCGCCCGCACCCCATTAGTCCGCGCGACGCCGGTTGGGCTCGTCGAGACCCGGTGTGCCGGCCGTGTCCCCGGCCGCAGTGGACGGCTTCAAGATCTCGCCCTGGCTGGTTCCGGGCGGACGGGACGACATCGTGAAGCATCTGGTGCCCGGGCTGCAGGAGCGCGGGATCCGCCCCACCGAATACGCCGGGACCACGCCGCGCGAACACCTGTCGCTGCCCGCACCTACCCGCACCAGCTGGGGAGGAACCCGGGAAGGGTGCGCACTAGGGCTCCGGTCTTCGCATCAACGATGTCGGTCTCCATGGAGGTTGGTGCGGCGCGTTTCGGATACTGGTCGCCAACGTATTGTGGGGCACTTGTTTCGATGGCGAGGTCATCACCCGTGGGCGAGAGGCAGACGTTGAGTATGCGCGACCACCCGGGGTCGGGCCGGTAGAGCGGGCGCGGGCCGTTCCCGTCGACCAGGTTGACCACGGAGCTTTCCTTCCCCGCGTCGAAGGTGCTCGCCACCTGGGCGTACCGGCCGCCCCCATCCAGTAGGAGGGGCTGGCCTACGGCAGCCGTTGTTGTTCCGTCTTGGGTGGTCTCCGGTCCGGCGCCGGGGGCGAGACTGAGTGGTGTGGCCGCCCCGGTGGCGAGGTGGATGGTCGAGTACCGGACCGGGTCTACGCCTAGGTGCAGTCCACGGTCGGAAACGACGAGGTCCCCGGTGCCGGGGACGAAGCCGAGGAAACCCCCGTGCGAGCCCAACGGGGTGACCTTGCCCGGGCTCGTTGGGTCAAGGAGGAACATGGACTGGTCATCCGTCCGCGCCACCAGCGAGGTGGAACCGGGAGCAAAGCTCCAGTCCGCCGCGGCGACCGGACCGTTGATCCCCTGCACCTCCCGCGGAGTGGCGGCGGGGTCCCCGGCGTCGTACACGAAGAGTGCGTTCCAGTACTGGTCCGTGGCCAGTGAACTGGTGAAGGTGTAGCCGATCAGGTTCCCGGATGCGGCCGCGTGCAGGTTCTCCACACTCCCAGTCTGGGGCAGCGGGACCAGCCGCGGGGCGCCGCCGTCGAGGGGGACGATCTCCAGGGAACTGGTGTTGTCGTCATTGAGCGTGGCCACGGCCAGGGCGGTGGGCAGGGCGGCAAATTCCTGGATACGCGGGGCGCTGACAAGTACCGTGCCATCCGCGCCGCCGGAGAGGTTTGCTCCCAGAATCGTGTCGGGCTCCTTCCGGCCTGCTCCGTCGAGGCCGGTCTTCCGTTCCAGGGTGTAGATGGCAAAGCGCGTTCCGGGGGCATGCTCCAGCGTCGAGACGGAGGTGGGGTGCGGCAGCTGCACCAGGTTCCCCACGGTGAGGGCGCCGGCCAGGAGGGTTAACACGGCGATGGTGCCATAAAGCGAACGTGCGAAGCTGCGCCCGGCCCGGCGCGCCGCAGCCGCTTGCTTGGCGGATGCCTTGGCCGGGGGCTTGGCGGCCGGTTTGGTGGAGGTCTTAGTAGACATAGGGCTGGGCCGGTTGTGCGGTGGGCGTGATCACATCGGGGATCAGCACGATCGGCTCGCGGCTGGTGGCATCGGGGTTCGGGTGGAAGGCGCTGGTGGCGGTCACCCAGCTGTCCGTCTTGTACTCGTTCTGCCAGCCCGGATGGTAGACGGGCACGCCGATGGGTTGGGCGTCAACGGCGCAGCAGGTCACCACGAAGCGCGCCACGAAGAACACATTGGCCGGATCGTTCTTGTCCGGGGTGACGAATCCGGTGACGGTGGCGGTTTTGCCGGCAAAGAAATCCTGGCCCGCGCCCGTCCGGAGCAGCGAGGCCCAGTCCCTGACGGTGAACGCCGAATAGTCCCCACCGGCCAGCTTGCCCGCCTCGCTCTGCGTCAGCGCCGAGGCGGAGCCGTTGAGGCCGCGCTGGCTGACGGTTGCCGTGGTGAGGGTCGACGGCGGCAGGACCAGCAGGCCCACCACCGCCGCGGCGATGGTCAGGATGCTTCCGGCGGGCCAGAGCCAGCGCCACCGGCCCGTTCCTGCCTCGGCGTGGTCGTGCCCGTGCCCGTCCGGAGCGGCAGGGCCCAGCGCAAAGGCGGCGAGGACCAAGACCACGGCAATCACTGCCATGACCACGGTGAAGACGAAGTACCGGGGATGGATGTAGAGCGCGAGCTGGCCCGTCAGGCCCAGCCACAGCGTGGCCACGATGCCGACCAGGCTCAGGGCCGCCCCCTGCCAGCGGCGCACGAGCACTCTAATGGACATAGTTGACCGCCAATCCGAGCACGGCGGCGCACAATGCCACCAGCACGCTCACTTGGAGCAGGGTTTTGGCGGTGAAGGTGGTGCGCAGCAGGGCGAGCATTTTCACATCGATCATGGGACCGAACACCAGGAACGCCACGATCCCCCCTGGCATGAACGTTGCACCGAAGGACAGGATGAAGAAGGCGTCAACGTTGGAACATATCGCCACAACGAAGGCCAGCAGCATCAGGGCCAGTACGGACCAGACCGGGTCACCGCCCAGGGCGACCAGTACGTCCCTGGATACAGCCACCTGGATGATCCCGGCCAGGGCGGCGCCAATGAACAGCGCCGGCATCATCGCCGAGGTCTCCTGAGCGAACATCCGCGCACTGCGCGCCGCCTTGCCCGGCTGCCCGCCGGAGCGGTCGGCCACGGCGCAGGCCGCCTGGAACCGGGTGGTCAGCAGGTCTTCGGGGCGCGGATGCCGGCTGTAGATCCAGCCCACCAGGTTGGCGATGGCAAACCCGGCCAGGATGCGGGCGGCGAGGATGTTGTTGTCCCAGCCAAAGGCCTGCTGGGTGGTGATGATGGTGATGGGGTTCAGGATCGGCGCGGCGAACAGGAACGTCATCGACTCCGCCACCGTCAAACCTTTGACCATCAATCCACGGGCCAGCGGGACATTGCCGCATTCACACACCGGCAGCAGCATGCCCAGCAGCGAGAGGACCATCCGGCGCAGTGTGGGGTTCCGCGGCAGCCGGCGCAGCAGCAGCCCCTCCGGGAGCCAGATCTGCACGGCGATCGAGAGCACGATGCCCAAGAAGACAAAGGGCAGGGACTCGATGACCACGCTGATGGACAGCGTGGCAAAGTCGCGTACGGCATCGGCCATCCCAGCACCGGCCGCACCCGGAATGGAGAGCAAGCGAACCACGAAAAGCAGGGCAACGAGGGCAAGGCCGATGAGCAATCCGGCGGCAGGCCTTCTCCGCGGGATGCGGGGCGGGCCTGCGATCTGCTCACCGGGCGCCAGGTGTCCGCGTTTGTCTGTCGCTGGCAATGGCACGGGCACTCCTTCCGGGACCAAGCCGGGCACCCCGGCCCGAAGGGCTGACACGGGTGACTGTACAGGCTGGGCCAGGGGGCGGCCAGCCCCTGGGCCGGCCGGTGTCCGGCAGTCCGCGGGACGGGAGGCGGTCGGCGGCATGCCTGTCCGGTGGGGGTGCCCCAAACCGATGTCGGGCAAGGAAAGCCTAGGGTTCTTCAGTGGCACCCCACGGACACTGTGAGACGGAAGGCCCCGGCCCTCACCCCATATCCCAAAACGCCACCGTGGAACGGCCAGTTGGAGCTGTGATCCAACAGCCATTGACATTGTTCGAACCCTCCTGCGCAACCCCCGTACATCCGCGGATGCCAGTGCAGCCGAGAAAATGACAGTCGAGGTGCTTGGCATTTTGTTCGCTTCTGTGCGCATTCCTTGACGCTGGAAAGGGCTTTCCGCCAGTGTGGTGTGAATCACCCCGCCTTTCACGAAGGAAAGATCATGTCCTTCACAGTCTTGAGAAGCACCTTCCACCGCGGTTCCGTTATCTTGAGTGCCATCTTCCTCGGCGCGCCCCTGGCGCTGCTCGGCGCGCCCCTGGCGCTGCTCGGCGCGCCCCTGGCGATGGCTGGCCAGGACGGGGCCGGGGGCACAACTGCAGGCGCGAAGTACTACGTCAGCTGCGGTGAAGTGGACGGCAACGGCAGCGCCGATACGCCGTTCGGATCCCTTGACCAGGCCAACGGCGCTCAATTGGCGCCAGGCGACCAGCTGCTTTTCCGCCGAGGCTCAACCTGTACCGGCACCTTGAAGCCCCACGGATCCGGAAGCCAGGGCGCGCCTGTTGTCATCGGAGCGTATGGCAAAGGGCGGCTCCCTGTGCTGGATGGTGCAGGCTCCCACGACACCGTGCTGCTGGAAAACATCGAGCACGTGACCGTTCAGGACCTCGAAATCATCAACGCGGCGAACCCGGGCACGGAACGCAATGGCGTGCGCTTGGTCCTTAATGACTTCGGTCAGGGCAATGGATATCTGCTGCAGAACCTTTCCATCCATGACGTGCGCGGCGGGGATAGCAAAGGACTCACGGGATCCTCGGGAATCCAAGTCACCGTCACGGGCGGCACGAAAGCGTCGTGGTACAATGATCTGCGCATCAGCAACAACCAGATCTACGACGTCGACAGGGAGGGTATCTACTTCAAATCCACCTGGAACAAGCGCCCCGAGGTTGGCGGCCAGGACTACACGGGTCTGGGGCCATGGACCCCCAGCACCGGCGTCGTCGTCAGCGGAAATAGGCTCAGCAGCATCGCGGGCGACGGCATCAAGTTGGACACCACCACCGGGGCTGTGGTCCGGGACAACACACTGGCCGGGTTCCAGCTCCGTTCGGCGGCCGCCAACGCCGGAATCTGGACCTTCAATGCCGACGACACCATCGTCTCCGGCAACGATGTCTCCGGCGGTGGAAATTCCCGCGACGGCATGTCCTTTGACGCCGACGGCGGAGCCCAGCGGACTGTCTTCGAGTACAACTACAGCCACGACAACGCCGGCGGGCTGCTGCTGCTCTGCCCCTACTCTGGCGCCTTCACGCACGGAACAGTCATGCGCTACAACATCAGCCACAACGACGCCGCGCGCCTCTTCCAGCTATGCCCCGGCGACATCCAGCACACGGAGATCTACAACAACACCATCGTAAACGACGCCGCAACACCTTTGAAGTTCCTGCAGGACGACAACAGCACCAGGCGCCAGATCAGCTGGCGGAACAACGTGGTGGTCAACCGGGGAACGGCGATGTCGGTGGACAACCACGGGCCCAGCCTCAGTTTCGACCACAACTCGCTGATCGGCGTCGGCCAATTGCCGGCCAATGCTGACGGAAGCACGAACCCTGGCGGACTGGCCAGCGACCCGGGCTTGCTGGATTCGGACCATGCGCCCAGCGGCATCGGAGATTTGGACGGTTTCCGGCTGCGCACCGGCTCTCCCGCGCTCGGCTCGGGAGCGGTGGTCGCAAACAACGGCGGGCGGGACTTCTTCGGAAACCCGGTGAGCCGCGACGGCGCTCCGAATGTGGGCGCCTACCAGGGTCCCGGCATCAAGGACAACGCCAGGCCGGCCACCGTCGAATTTACCGGACAGACGCTGAATGCCCCGTCGGGGACCGCAGTCCGCGTCAACGCGGAAATGCGCTGGTGGTCAAATTCCAACGCCGCCGGAGTCCGAGCCGAGCTGGCCGCCCCACAGGGCTGGACCGTCACTGCGCTGGAAGACCAGATCCCTGCTAATACCCGACTTGGCGATACGGTTCCGCTGAGCTGGTTGGTCACCCCGGCGGTGGACGCCGCACCTGCCGCCTACCAGCTCACGGCCCGCGTGCTCCGCGGTAGCTCGGCCAAGGATGAGACGACGACGAATCTCACGGTGAGCCCGCTGTTTTCCGATCTGGCCGGCGCCTTCAACAGGGTGGCAATCACCGATGACGCCAAGCCCGGGCCGGGACAACTGGCGGCCAGCAACTCCAGCCTCTCCGCCCAGGCGCTTCAGGCAGCGAAGGGCATCGCCCCCGGGGCGCAGGTCAAGGGCTCGGCTGTAACGTACACCTGGCCCAACTTCGCCCCCGGAACAGCCAATGCTGTACGGACCGAGGGCCAGAACATTGCCGTCCACGCCTCCGGTGCGCACCTGGGATTCGTGCTCTTCGGAATCAATGGCTCGCCTGTCGGCGCCGGGAAGGTGGCATACACGGACGGATCCAGCCAGGACTTCCCGCTGGCGGCAGGGGACTTCTACTACAACAAGGCGGCGGCCGGGAACACTGCCTTTGCCACCATGGGCTACCGCAACATTCCAGCAGGCCAGGACCGTCGAACGGTGACGATCTTCGAGTCAGGTGTCACGCTGGATCCCGCCAAAACAGTTGCGTATGTCACGCTGCCGCAGTTGCCCGCCCAGACCGACGCCAAATCTCCCGGAATGTTCATTCTGGCCATGGCGGTAGGCGGGTAGGAACGCAAGTCCGGAGTGCACCACCAGCCCTGAATCCTGCGGCGGCCGCGTCCCCAGGTTGCGCCGTCGTCTGCCGGAGGTCTCGACGGGCTCGACCACCGAGTCCGCTGGTTGATCTCGTCGAAACCCGGTGCGACGGGGTTTCGTGGCTCGACCATCAGGCCCGAGGCTGTTGACGGCCTGTCGGCAACGGGCGCACACTGGTGCTTGTCATCCCCGCTCCACCCGATCTGACTGCTCCACCAGCTTTTGCTGCAGCCTCTGACGCTGCCCCGGGGACATTTGTTTGCACGCTTCTGGGACGCTGCACCGATGCCAAGCCGTGGCGGTGCAGCCCCAAACTGGCAGCCGGGACGGCTGCCACAGGGCACCTTTCCATACTGGGGGAAGCATGCGCAGCAGCGTCAGAGACTATTGGCTGGAATTCAACAAACCCCTTGAGGGCCGCGTCCATTTCATGTACCTCGATGTCAAGGGGTACGTCAGCACCGGAGTCGGCAATTTGATCGACTCCACCAAACAACCGCTCACCGCACCGACCGCCGCCGAGCGCAGCGCTTCGCTTGCCACGGCCGGGGCCATTGCCTGGGTCCGCAACGGCGACGGCGATGCCGCCGGCCAAGATGAAATCGCCGCCGAGTGGGACACCGTGAAGTCGCGGATGGATCTGGCACATCTGGGTGGAGGACATTTTGCGCCGCCGGTGACAAGCCTGTCCATCACCGATGCCGAGATTGACAGGATCGTCTTTCAACGGCTGGACCAGATGGAGTCCTATTTGAAGGGCAGGGCCCCGTTCGGGGACTTTGACAGCTGGCCCGCCGATGCCCAGTTGGGGCTGTTGAGCATGTCCTGGGGGATGGGGCCGGCATTCAACTTCCCCAAGTTCCAGGGCTTCGCCGCGCAGCGCGATTGGCCATCGGCGTCGTCCGAGTGCCGGTTCAGCCCCGAAATGGGCACCATCGTCACGCGCAACAACCTGGACCAGCAGTGTTTCCTCAACGCCGCCAGGGTTGAGGCCCAGGGGTTGGACCCCGAGGTGCTGCTGATCGCCGGCGGTGCGCCCACGCCCGTAGGCCCGGTGGACCCACCGTCCGGAACGGTCCTGAACCTGGCCCAGCTGGCCGGCATCCAGGCCGGGCTGACGGCGCTTGGCTACGATCCCGGCCCCGTGGACGGGTTGAGCGGCCCCAGGACCACCGCGGCCATCCGGCAATTCCAGGCGGACCAGGGATTGGCCGCCGATGGCATTGCCGGCCCCTTGACCCGGGCGGCGCTGGCTGCCGCGTTGGGCCAGATTGGCATCGATACTACCGCTGGAGGATGATGACGTGCCTGCGTTTGATCTGGACATGAGCAACCCCTTTGAATCCGGGTACACCCAAACCTACGGCGGCCCCAACCAGGGCGGCCATGTCCCGCCCGAGTGGTACATCCAGTACGGCATGGACCTGGGCGCCGTCGGCGGGACGGAGATCCATGCCGCCTTCGACGGCCATGTCACCAAGCTGGACACCACCAACGTTGGCCTGTCCACGGGCAAGGTCTATGGAGCCCAGCTGTTCATGCGGTCCAACAACGATGGCATGGGCGCCTTCTACACGCACTTCTACGACGTTCCGGCCGGGCTGGCCGCAGGGTCGCAGATCACCCGCGGCCAGGTGCTGGGCCGGGTCGTCGATGCACCGGGATCCCCGCACCTTCACCTGGCACTGGTGGAGATCACCAACGGCGTGTACCGGGGCGTGGACCTGTTCAACCTGTTCCTCTCGACGGCCAACACCACCGACGTCTTCACCGTGACGTTCCACCAGGACGGTGCCACACCGCCGTCGTCCTCGGGCGGCGGAGGAGGGGGCGGCGGAGGGGGCGGCGGAGGGGGCGGCGGAGGGGGCGGCGGAGGGCTGGGCGGCTTTGGGACGCTGTCCTCCGTCTATGAGATCCAGGGGGCGTTGATCGCACTGGGCTACGACCCCGGGGCGCAGGACGGCATCAGCGGTCCCAAGACCACCGCCGCCATCCGGGCCTTCCAATCGGCGAATGGCCTGGCGGCCGACGGCATTGTTGGTCCAATGACCAGAGCTGCCCTGGCCGCCGCCCTGGCCGCTGCGGGGCTGGTCTAGGCATGGGCGGCTGAGGGCCAATGGCCACGGCGTCGCCGGACACCCTCGGGACGGTGGCCGGGCAGATCCTCCAGGCTGCAGCCGAGGAGGCCTCGGGCGCAGCCAGCCAGCTGGGCGGCATCCTCACCGAGGCCAGGGCGCGCGCCGGCGAGCTGGCCGAGGCGGCGGCGGAACTTCCGGCGGATCTGCTCCAGCGGCTGGAGGACTTTGCCCGGAACCCCGACTGGCAAACGTTGCTGGTCTTTGCCTTCCTGCGCATCCGGGATCTTGATCGGGAACACCTGAGCGTAGGGACCGTGCAGGTGCCCGGCTGGTCTCCGGCCGTGGCTTTGACATACACCACCGGTTCCAACCAGACGCTGGTCCTGGCCGTGGCCGTCGGGGACCCCGGAACCAAACATGGCCTGCATGTGAGGGCCACCGGCCCCCTGGCTGCTTCGTTCGGCTCCGCGGATGCGCTCTCCATCAGCGTCGGTGCCACGGCGGCCTGCGCATGGGACTGGGAATTCGGACAAAGTGCCTCCGCTCCCGCGGAAACCGGCACCCTGGCCGTGAAGGCCTTCTGGACCCTGCCTGTCCCGAGCATCAACAACGACATCGTCGAATTCTCCCTGGGACCACTGGCCTTGGACGCCACGCTGTCCAGGGAACCGGGAGCAGCCCTGTACCGCGTCGATCTGGGGCTGGGGGACCGGAGCAGCCCCGGCCGCCCCGGCATCACGGCCAAGGCCAAGATCGAGGAACTGCTCCAGGGCCTCGGTGGCATCGCCGCGCTGGACCTGCCCTCCCTGGACTACTCACCGGGGCTGTCGCTCCAAGCCGGGGCCGCCCCGCGGTTCAGTCTGGGGACTGCCTGACCCAATCCACCCGCACACCCGCCGCACCACAGGACACACTCCGGGGGTTTACATGAGCTCTGAACTGGAAACTGGAATTGACGTTGCCGGACATCCGGACGGACGAAACAGTTCGGTGAGCCTGGACGTGTGGGCCTGTGCCGCCGTCGAACTGCCGGGGCTCAGCCTGGCCGTCGAAAAGATCCGGTTGTCGACGTCGCTGGCCATGAGCATGAAGGACGGGCGCCTTGGCCTGCGGCTGCAGACTCCCGCCGCAGCCGGCCCGGACGGGGCGCGGGCGGAGCTGAGCCTGCCCGGATTCAGCGGAGGCGGCTACCTTAGCCGGAACGGCAGCGTCTGGAGCGGTGCCGTGGAGGCGCGCATGGGTCCGGTGGCCGTGAGCGGTTTTGCCATCCTGGATACGGACCATTTTTCCCTGCTGGTGCTGCTCGCCGCCGAATTCACCCCGCCCATCCAACTCTCCTTCGGCTTCACCCTGGTGGGCATCGGCGGGTTGGTGGGCATCAATCGGCGGCCGGATCCGCAGGCCCTGCAGGCGGCCCTGCGCTCGGGGGAGTTGTCGGCCCTGCTGTTCCCCCGCAACGCGGTCAGCGATGCACCGCGGCTGCTTCCCGCATTGGCCGGAGCATTTCCCGCCAAGGACAACGGGTTCGTGGTGGGGCCCATGATGAAACTCGGGTGGGGGACCCCCACCATTGCTGCGGCCACCATTGGGTTCCTCGTGAGCGACGAGGGCGTGGTCATCGTGGGCAGGGTGGTCATTGCGCTGCCCTTCGAGGATGCCGCACTGATCCGGCTCGAGGCCATGATCCTGGGCACCATCGACAGCGAAGGGCTCACCGTGGGGGCATCGCTGGTGGACTCGGTGATCGTCGGGCTGCCGGTCACCGGGGACATGATGCTCAAGACCCGCGGCGGCTCGGACCCGATGTTCGCCTTCTCGGCCGGCGGATTCCATCCTGCCTTCACGCCTCCGGCCGGGATGTCGGGGCTGCGGCGGATCGGCACGGAGATTTCGCCGGGGCCCATGTTGCGGGCCCGGCTCGGGGCCTACCTCGCCGTCACCACCAATTCGGTGCAGTTTGGCGCCGCCGCGGAGCTGGAGGCCAAGGTGGCCGGATTCGGCATCTCCGGTGGGTTTGCCTTCGACGCCCTGGTCATCTTTGACCCGTTCGGGTTCACGGCCGATTTCTCCGCCCACGTCAGCGTTGACTGCGCCGATTTCTCCGTGGCCAGCATCACCCTCGACGGCCACCTCTCCGGGCCGACCCCCTGGCGCATCCGGGGCCATGCCAGCATCTCCATCCTCTTCTTCGACGTTGACGTCGATGTTCCGGAAATCACCTGGGGCCCGCGGTCCGCACCGGAGCTTCCACCGGGCCGGGCGCCGTCGTCCGTCCTGGCCCAGGCCCTGGCCGAGCCCGCCAACTGGAGCGTGGCGTCCCGGTCCGTGCCGCCGGTGGCCCACCTGAATCCGCGCACCACCGCCGGCACGGCGGCCGTGCACCCCTTGTCGGAGCTGGCGTTTGTCCAGAATGCGGTGCCGATCAACCTGGAGCTCCAGCGGATGGACGGGCGGCCCCTGCCGCAGCCGCTGACCCTCCGGCTGGCCGGCGATCCGGCGGGGCCGGCACCGAGGTTCACCCGGGCGCCGTTCCCGCCGTCGCAGTTCCGTGAACTCGATGCCAACGCGAAACTGTCCACCTCCGGATATGCCGACGCCGACGCCGGCATCACCGTTCCCTCAGGGGTGCGGCTCGGCCAAGCCACCACCGCCCGGGACCCGAATGTGCCCGAGACCAGCATCCTGGACGCGGATACGTTCTTCTCCCGGCTGCGCACGCGGCTGGACGACGGCGCCCTGGCCGCGCTGCCGACCCTGGAGCTGCCGCCGCGGCCGGTGTTCGTGACAGCCAAGCGCAACCCCGGCGACGTCGTCGTGACGGATCTGGACTCGCTGGCCATCCGGACCGCCGCCAGCGGATCGGTCCTGGCCGCCGGAGCGTACTCAAACGCGGCCCTGGTGCACAGCTTCCTGGGCGGGTTGGCCGACGGCGTCCAGGTCTCCAATGTGTGGGAGCTGGGATTCTGATGGCCCATCCGCTGCACTTCATCCCGTTCTCCCGGCGGGGCCTGGCCGCGGGCACCGCTGCCCCGGACCCCGATGGCCGCCTGCACGTGAGGCGGACGTTCACCATCACCAGCGAAGTGTCCGGGGCCGGCACCGCGCCCGCCCCGGTGCCGGCGTCGTCGGCACCGATGGCCGTCTTTGGGCCAGGGGACGTGGTGGGTGTCGACGCATCCCAGATTGTCCGCCGCCATCCGGTTCCCGGGGATGCAAACCTTGAACCGAACTATCTGGCCGGCATCGAGTTTGCGCATCCGGACCTGCCCTGGATGTTCAGCCCCGAGCCGGACGATGGGACCAGGGCCCAACCCTGGCTGATGTTGGTCGTGCTGCCCGCAACAACCGGCGGGGCACCCACCGTGGGCAGGCAACCCGGGATCCCCTGTCCCTTGATCACGCTGGGCCGGGCCGAGGACGTTCCGGACCCGGCCGGCGCCTGGGCGTTCGCGCATGTGCAGGTCTTCGGCGCCGACGGTCCGGACACGGCCAGGGACTGGGTGGCCTCCTTGGCCGGCTATGGGCCCAACATCCGCTCACGGGTGCTCTGCCCCACCCGGCTGGACCCCGGCACCAGTTACGTGGCGGCGCTGGTCCCAACCTATGAGCTGGGCCGGCTCGCCGGACTGGGTCTTTCCGCGGGAGCCGAGCCGCCGGGAACCCGCAAATGGGTCCCGGCCACGGGGCTCGCCCTGCCGGTCTACGATTCGTGGACCTTCCGCACGGGTCCGGCCGGGGACTTCGAGACGCTGGCGAGAAAGCTGCGCCGGGCGCCGGCCGGCGTGATGGAAAAGCTGGGCGCCCGGCAGGTGGCGATTGAACCGCGGGCCGCGCAGCTGCCGCCCATGGACGGCTTCGGCGGGGCCGTCCGGCCCGGCGTCCACGCGGTGCCCACGGCCATTGCCCGGGTGGAACATCTGGCCGGCGCGGGGGAGCTGGCCCCGGACCTGCTTCCGGCGGGCGGCCGGCCGGCGGTGTTGCACAGTGTACTGAAGTCCCTGCTGAACCAGGTGGGGCGGGCTGCGGATGCCGATCCCCTGGTGGGGCCGCCGCTGTACGGCCAATGGCCGGCCAAGGTGCGCACCGTGGACGGCGACGACCATGTGGACGAGGTGGCGCTTGCCGACGTCGATGGCGCGCCGGGGAGCCGGCAGGGGTGGATCGAGCAGCTCAACGTCGACCCCTGCCAACGGATCGCCGCCGGGCTGGGTGCGCGGACGGTGCAGCTCGACCAGGAGGGGTTGATGAAGGAGGCCTGGCTCCAGCTTGAAGACGTGGAAGCCGCCAACCACCGTCTCCGCTGGTCCGCGCTGTTCGCCAGCATCTCCACGGTGCTGCACGTCAAAATCGCCAGCCAGGACCAACAGGCAACGTTGCGCTTCCTGGCCCCCGCCGCCGGACGGCTGCGCGATCTGCAGACGCCGGCGCAGACCTACAGGGCCACCCTTGACGCTTCAGTGGTGGCCCCGGTGGTGCTCTCGCCGGCCTTCCTGCGGACCGCCCGGTTTGCTGTCCGCGCCGCACAGCGGGCTCCACGCGACGCCGCGGTGCAGCCGTCCACCACAGCGATCGTGGGGTCCTTGGTCACGGCGATGCAGACGGGAGCGGCCCAGCTGAGGCCGCAGCGGTTTGAGGGTGTGCACGCAGTGGATCCGGGGATACTGCGGGAGCTGGTCAACGATGCCCGGTTGGGGCCCCGGCTGTCCGAATCACTGGGTGAACCGGCCGCCGGCTACCTGGACCGGGCCTCGGAGATACCCAAATTGCTGGACTCGCTGGCGTCGGCGGTGGTTGTCCAAGAGGAGGCAAGCCCGCCGCCCGCCGTCGTGCCCCACCATCCCGTGCACGGGCACCCCGGCTCCGGACTGGATGTCCATGGCGGCCTGCTGGAGCAAGGGGGACTGCACCCCTTTGGGCCAGCGCACACGCCGCATTCCCCGTTCGATCTCCACGGACTCGGGGACGAGGTGCAGGTGGACCACGCGCAGGTGGACCACGCGCACGTGGATGCGGGGCTGCTGGTTCCCTTGGAGACTGCGCAGGGCCCGGGGTTCAACCGGGAGATGGTCCAAATCAGGGACTTTACGCCGGACCAGATGGGGCTGGCCTTCAACCCGGATCTGGTCACGGAAAGGCTGGACCTCGGCGCCGGCTTCGCGCGCGATGCCACGGCACTGGCCCGGACGCTGGACATTCCGGAGTCCCGCTCCGGCCAGGCCGCCGCCGTTCTGGGATTGGAGACTGCAGCCCAGAGCGCCCTCGGCGTGGGCCGGCTGGAACTGGGCGCCGTCTTTGCCGAAGACCCCGAGGCGAGTGCCCATCTCATCGCGGCCCTGGGCGACGGCGGAAACGGCCTGGTGGACGTGGACGCCAGGGTGGCCCTGCCGGCCGTCAATGGGCTGGATCCCGGCACTGCCGCTGGTCTGCTTGCCTCGGTGGAGCCGATGGCCACCTATGCCGGCATGCTGGCCTACGCCGCAACCTTCGATCCGTCGCTGGTCCGCCGCCGCTTCGGCGACCCCTTCAGCCCGGCCATGGCCGCACCGGTGTTCCCCACCCCGGCAGTGGAACGGCTGAAAAAGGTGGACGAAGCGTGGATTTTGGGCGGGGTGGGCCTGCTTCCGGAAAATTCGGTGTCAGTGCTGGAAGTCAACTGGAAGTTCGTGGAATCGTTCCTGGCCGGCAGCAACCATGAAATGGCCCGGGAGCTGCTCTGGCGCCGCTATCCAACGGATCTGCGCGGGAGCTGTTTCCGGCAGTTCTGGGCCGGCGCGGGCGAGGACATCGCCGCCATGGACCGCTGGGGCGGCCCGCTGGGCAGCCATGGTGCCGCGCAGCCAGGGGCAGCGGCCGGCCGGAAGGACATGATTGTGCTGGTGCTCAAGGGCGACCTCCTGCGCCGCTATCCGAACACCGTCATCAGCGCCGTCAAGGGGTTCCCCACGCCCCACCAGCCCGGCGACGCCTTCACCACGACGGAGTCCCGGCAGGAGCTCTTCCACGGATTCCTCGCCCGCGACGTCAGCTACATCGGGCTGGACCTCTCGCCTGCCGAGCTGGCTTGGACCGATCCGGCCAATGCCAGGCACAGCTGGTACATCCAGCTGCTGGAGCCGCACAACGAGCCCCGCTTTGGCCTCGATGAGCAGGAGGGCGCCGCCCCGGGAAGCAACCAGGCGAACCCGTCCAGCGAGTACGGCAACAGCGACAACTGGTCATGGCAGGGGCTGCCGCCGCCCGTTCCCGCCCCGCTGCCCGGTGCGCCGGTGCATCTGAAGCCGGGCCAGGCCCTGGCGGACAACAGCGCCGCCCTGGCGGCCAACCTGTTCCAGCGGCCGTTCCGGCTGCTTCTGCGGGCCTCGGACTACATCTGACCCGGACCCACCAGGACGGCACCGCAGGCCGCCGTCGAAGCCGCAGCAGAAACGCACCAGAAAGAAAGAGGGGCCAGCATGGAACCCATTCAGCCGCCGGCCGGACTCTTTGCTGACCTGGCCAGCGATGTTCCCATCGCCCTGTTGCCGTTGCGGCTGGAAACGCGGTTCGGCACACGGCCCGGAACCACCGCCGACGGCACCGCCGTCGCCGTGGCCACCCTGCGCGTGCGCATCTATCCCGACGGGATCTCCATCACCGGCTCCGGCATTGGGTTCGGCCCGGCCGAAGCCGCTGCGGCCCGTGAGTTCTGGGCAGCACAGCAGCAGCTCGACGGCGAGGACGGGGAAGCGTTCGTGCACCGGCGCACGGGTGCCTGGGAGGTGCTGGTCCAGCACGTGGGGGCGCAGCGGGCCGTCCCGGCGGCCCTGGCTGCCCGGAACGGTGCGCTGCCGCCCGCCAACGACGCCGCTGCAGAGCCCGCGCCCCATGCCCGGCTGCTGCCCGATGCCTGGGTGGTGGTCGGCGAGGCAGCGGGCCGGACGGCGTTCACCCACTACCTCCAGCGCACAGCCGGGGACCTGCAGACCGGGCCCACCCGCTCGTCTCCCTCGTTCCACCCCGGCGAGGCGCTCCTGTTCGCCCCGGACGACGGGCTCCGCTGGATCAGCGACTTCGACGCCGCCCTGCGGATTGGCATGGCGGCGGAAATCGACCTTGAAACAGTTGACCAGGCGGCCTCTGGAGCACATCCGGCCATCGTCACCGGAGGGCTGGACTCGCTGTACGTCCTGGGCGTGCTGGGCGGATCGGCCGAGGACACCGCGGGGCAGCTCACCGCACTGCTCGGCACCCATGCGGCCGAGTCGGCGGCGTCGTTCCTGCAGCAGGGGATGCCCACCAACATTGTGGCCGGTGCCGGTGCCGGTGCCAAGCGTCCGCCCGCGGCGGATCCCTATGCCGGATACCGGTGGCTCACCGAACCGGCTGCGGCGGTCCAGTCCCTCTCGGACACCGTGACGGCGCTTCAGGGCGGTGCGGCAGACGGGTCGATCCTGGAAACGGCGCTGGGCATCCCCGACGGCGCCACCTCGGCCATGCCCGGCGCCGGTGGGAAACAGCAATGGCTGGCCCGCAACATGGGCAGGGCCCTGTTCCCCGTCGCCTTCGGCGAGGCCATCGGCACGCTGTCCACCCGGACCGACACGGGCGCCGAAGACAGCCCTGCGGCACGGGCGGTGCGCCGCCGCCAGCAGGAGGCCATGATCTTTGCCCGCGAGCACATCAGTTCCTATGTGCGGGCAGGCGGGCCCATCACGGGCCTGCGGGTGGGGAGCAACCCCTATGGATTCCTGCCGGTCATGGCCCGCGAGGGCTGGGTGCCCCAGTATGGCGATGCACCGATGACCACCTCCTTGGTGGGCCTGCTGGACGCCGTGCGCTGGTATTTCGACCGTGCCGCCCGCTCCGTGCCCCGGCTTGAGGGCAGCGGCAGCCCCGACACGGTGCTGCACAACATCCTCAGCATGGCGCCCGTTCCGCACGAGGGCGCCTATCAGGTCCGGGACGTGGCGGGCCTGCTGGTCAGCTATGTCAACACGATCAACATCAATTTTGGCGCCGACAGCCCGGATCCGGACCTGCGTGCCATCGTCGAAGCAGGCGGGTCGCTGGACCGGGTGCTCGGGCTGGCCGCCATCCGCCGGCTCGTGGCCCTGAGCTTTGGCGAGACGCTCAAGCGGACCAACTTCGAGGACATGACACTCCATGGGGCCAACACCATGCGGTCCTGGGTCGCGCACACGGACCCGGGCAGGACCGGGTGGGAATCGCCGTCGACCTACCTGTACGGCCTGTTGGAGCAGTCCCACCGGCTTCATTGGGAGATGCTTGTACCCCACGACCGCCCCGAGGACCTGCTGTACATCCTGGCCGAACGGTCCCTGGCACTGGCCGGCGAACTCGATGGCGGCTGGCTGTTGGAGGCCGTCAGCCCGGCCCTGGCACAGTCCATGGCCCAGGTGTCGCCCGAACTGGTGGGATCCTCGCTCCCCGCCGAGGAGCCGTGGGCCCTGGCCCGGACCCGGCCGGTGTCCCAACTGGCCACCGAAGCCGTCCAGTTCCCGGACCATCTGATGGACCGGACCGCCACGGAACTGGCCTTCACGGCCACGGACAGCCTGGAAGGATACCTCCAGGAGCTCGCGCCGGACCTGGGCGCGTTTGGCACGATCAATACCCTGGCCGGCACCCGGGATGCCGTGCGGGTGCTGGCGGAGGCCGGGGGAACCGACCTTGACGACGACGGCTACACCCGGCTGGTGTCCGAAACCCTCTCCTGCGCCGGCACCCGGCTGGACGCCTGGGCCACCTCCTTGGCCACCGCCCGGCTGGACAGCCTGCGGGCGGACAAGCGCTTTGGGGTCTACGCGGGCTCATGGGGCGTCCTGGTGGATGTCCGTCCGCAGACCGCGCCCGACGCCCCGGCCGGTGCCAACGGCGCCGGAGTCCCGGCCGCGGACCTGGCCGGCGGCGGCCCGCAGCGGTGGCGGCAGCATCTGGAGAGCCACGGTCTGCCCCAGGCGCCGGAGCTGCGCCACCCGCGCGACTACGTGGGGTATGTCCATGCACCCTCGCTGTCCCAGGCTGTCACTGCCGGCATCCTGCGGGCCGGCGAGGTGGCACATCGGGGGGACGGAAGCTCGGTGGCTTCGATGGACCTGACCTCCCACCGGGTCCGCACGGGACTGGACGTCCTCGCCGCCATGTCCCACGGCCAGCCGCTGGGTGCGTTGCTGGGATACCGGCTGGAACGGACCCTGCACCAGAGCGGCCGGCACACCCTTGTCGCGACACTGCGGGAACGGTTTCCCCAGCGCCGCGCCGACGGCCCGGCCGGCGATCCGGAGGCCGGCGACGACGGCGTGGTCCCGGCCGAGGTGGTGGACGGCCTGCAAGTGTGGAAGTCCAGGGCGGACCTGCTGGCCGCGCCGGGCGGGGAGGGGCTGGCGGAGGCATTGGCGGAACTGGACCAGACCGTCGAAGCAGTGGCGGACCTGCTGGTGGCCGACGGTGTGCACCAGATCGCCACGGGACGCAGCGAAAGCGCGGGGGCAACCTTCACCGCCATCGCCGAGGGCCGCACCCCGCCCGAGGTCACGGTGGCCGGTGAACCCCGCAGCGGCATCACCAT
Source organism: Pseudarthrobacter sp. P1 (assembly GCF_050156935.1). Taxonomy (NCBI): domain Bacteria; kingdom Bacillati; phylum Actinomycetota; class Actinomycetes; order Micrococcales; family Micrococcaceae; genus Pseudarthrobacter; species Pseudarthrobacter sp. P1. Next base: position 4,457,513 of record NZ_CP189584.1, read on the forward strand.
CACCCACAAACTGATGCTGGCAATGGAGCCGGCGCCGGGCGATGCCGGCGGCAACGACGCACAGGGCTGGAACACTGGCGCTCCACGGGCCCTGCTGGCCCCGGCCGCCGAGCAGTGGGCACAGTCCATCCTGGGGCCGGCAACGTCCCACACCGTCCACCTTCCGGTGCCGGACGGACAAGCAGAGCAGCCCGTTGCACTGGACTCCCTGGGGCTGTGCGCCCTGGACGTGGTGGCGGAATCCGTGGTGCTGCCCGGCGGGGCACCGGCGCTCGCCGCCCGCTGCACGGCGTCGGCGGAATTGCTGGAACTGGCCAGGGCGGCGGCGGAGGTCCTTTCGTCCGGCCGTCCAGCCGAGCCGGCCGATGTGTGGTTTCCACCGGCGTCGGAGCTGGGGGCCAAGGTCGGCACAGTGCCGGCGCCGCCGCCGCCGGATCCGGCCGGGCTGGCCGCGATCACCGGGGCCATCGCCGCCCAGGTGCGCAAACTCAAGGCCGCCGTTGACGCCATCCATGATGCCCTGGGTGGCCCCGGTGCCGGGCCCGGCGGCTGGGCCGGCGAGGTGGCCGGCCGGAGCGTGGATGCGGCCCTGCTTGGCCCCTTGGCGGCACTGGGCATTCTCGGCACCGCTGGCCCCTTGACCGCCCCGCCCGATGCGGGCCCGGCCGAAGCAGCCGCACCGGCAGGGCACATTGGTGCGGCCGGCGCCCTGGCAGCGGCGAGCGCCGCGGAATCCATGCGGGCGGATGTCTTCCGGCTGATCCTGCAGGGCCAGCCCAACAGCGCCACCGCCACTGTCCCGGGGGTGGTGCCCGTGCCAACAGTCGATGCAGACACGTGGGAAGCCGCGCTGGACAACATCGCCCTTTCGATGACGGCCCTGTCCACCCTGGCCAAGATCACCCGTCGGCTTGGCGGCGATGCCGTCGTGCCCAGCTTGGCGGTGGCAATGCCGGCCGCGGCCGTTGGCACCGTGGGTGCCGGGGACCTGGAACGGTGGCTGGGCCGGATGGCCAGGATCCGCCCGGCGATGGCCCGGTTCGACGATCTGTGCCTCTTCGGTGCAGCCTCCGGCCGGACACCGCCGGACCTGGCCGCCTTCCACCTGCCGCCCACGCCGGACCTGGCCTGGCTGGGTGGACCGTTGGAGCCGAAGGCGGAGCCGGGGAATCCGCTGCGGCGCTGGGTCCGCCCGGAAGAACCGCACACCCATGTTGTCCTGGCCGGGACCGGGGCCGCGCCGGGTGTTCCCCGCCAACTGCTGGTGCTCGATGAGCTGGCCGAGGTCCTGCCGGCCCCCACAGCGGCCACGGGATTGGCCGTCCACTACAACGCACCCAACGCCCGCGCTCCACAGACCGTGCTGCTGGCGGTCCACCCCAACCCCGGGGCTGGCTGGGACTGGCAATTGCTGCTGCGCACCTTGCAGGAAACCATGGACCTGGTGCGGCTGCGCGGGGTGGATCTGGATGATCTGGCGCCCACCGGCATCACCCAATTCCTTCCCCTGTCCTACGTCCATGACGGCGGCGATGGCCTGGTGCCGTTGGACAAACTGACGGAGGACAGGGTGTGGCTGCTGCACCAATTGATGGCGAACCGGATGATTGAGGGGCCCTGGTGATGAGCGGTTTCACGACGTGGAAGCGGATCGAACCCCATGCCCGGTCCATGGACCTGGCGCCCGGGCTCAGCGCCGGCATTGCCGACCCGCTGTGGCTGTTGCTGCGCCAATGGCAGCTGGGCGAGCTGACCGGCGACGACGGTGGCACCCCCGTGGCCGTGGACGTTGCCAGCAGCTGGTCCAGGTTCACCAGATTCCGGCCCGAAGGCACCGGCGCCGCGGGGCAGGGCGGAACGGGGGAGGGCATGCCGCTGGGCGAAGCCAACGGCCCCTTGGAACGAATGGTGGAACGCGAGCCGGTGCTCACCGTGGCCGCCGCCGAAGGTGGGCCCGGAGCCGCGACGGCACCGTGGCTTGCCGCCGTACAGACCGGCCGCGGGTTTGGGCGGCGGCTGGAGGAGTACGGCGTGGGCGATGTTGCCGTGCGGTTGATGGCCGTGGCACCGGAGACCGTCTTCGGCGCCGCAATGCCGGACGGGGTGGTGCCCGGTCCCCACGAGACCCGGTTCCAGAAGCTGTTGGCCGGCAAAGTGCTCGACGGCGCTCGCGTGCTGGTGCTCCTGGACGGGCCCGGGTTGCCGACGGAGGCCATCGGAGCGGCGGATCCGGCCCAGGTGGCGGCGGCGGTGGCCGTGTGGCGGGTGGACGTTGCCGACGAATGGGGTGCCGGGACGTCGTCGTGGGTGTCCAACAGGCTTGAATATGCCTTCAGCATTGGCGCGCCGCCGCTGCCGGTGGACGATTTTTCCGCGTCGCCGGAGGACGATGCCGGCGGCGCCGAAATCGTGCTCCGGGCCATGGAATACGACGGCACGGGGGTGGCCTGGCATTCCCTGGATTTGGACAAGGATCCGGGCGCGGTGCTGGGGGCTGCGGCCGATGCGGGTGGCCCGCATGCAGGCGATGCCTCGGGGGAGGGCTGCACGGGGCAGCAGGTCCGGTCCATGCTGGCGGCCCCGCTGCGGTACCCCGGCATGCCGGCGGATAGGTACTGGGAATTTGAGGATGCGGCGGTGGCCCTGGGCAATGCCAGCGCCGGGCCCACGGATCTCGCCCGGCTGCTGGCCATTGATTTCGCCGTGGTCTACAGCCCGGACTGGTTCATTGTCCCGGTGGAGCTGCCCGTGGGATGCATTGCCCGGGTGGACTGGGTCATTGTCCGGGACACCTTTGGCGTGGCAACGGTGGCCGGTACGGCCGGACTGCAGGCCGTGGACGGCGCCGGCCGGATGTTCCAGCCCGACACGGTGGGCGGGGGCGGGGCAGGGGATGTTCCGCTGCTGGTGGTGCTGCCCTCGGCGCTGGGCGCCGCCATCTCCGAGCCGCTGGAAGAAGTGGCCCTCCAGCGGGACGAGGGGGCCAATCTAGCGTGGTCCATTGAATCGCGCGTCCTCGGGCCCGCCGGCCGGGGCGTGGACCGGCCCTGGACCAGATCCGCGTTTGGCCTGCCTGCGGCCGAAACCGCCGACCCCTACGACCTCATCTGGCGTCTGGCCACGCCCGTTGCCCCCTCGTGGTCGCCCCTGGTGGCGGTCAACGCGGACGGCGGCGGGCAGCCCATGCTGCGCAAGGCCCGTCTGCTCGAAACCGACATCAACGCCGTGCGCTCGGCACAGGGCCTGGTCATGGGCGGCGTGCGGGACATCTGCGACGAGGAGATCACGCGCTCCGGAATCAACATCCGCGTTCTCGACCAACTGGCACGCGGCTACGACGGATCCACCTATATTTGGAGGGGCCGCACCAAGCAGCCATGGAAGGGGGAGGCATCCTCCGGGCTGCGTTTCGACGCCGCCACGCCCAAGGAATAGGGCCAACCACGGCCCCGGTGATCCTCCCCAGCCGCTCCCACGGCTCGCAAGCTCGCAGCGGGTCCCTCACGACCGTGGGCCCACAGGCCGCTCGCAGCCGCGTGGAGATCGGTCCCTCAGTTCCCCGCGGCGGCCCGCCACAGGTGCAAGGTGGCATAGGACCGCCAGGGCGCCCACGCCTCGCTGGCGCGCTGCAACTCCTTCGGCGTGGGCTTGGCACCGTCCGCGGTGAGCCTGGCGTAGCCGTTGCGCACCGCCGCATCGGTGGGCAGGAAGACATCGGGGGCACCCAGCACCCGCATGGCCACGTAGCCCACCGTCCAGGGGCCGATCCCGGCGACGGGCATCAGCGTGGCGGCCAAGGACTCCACGGTGTCCTCAATGGATAGTTTGAGGGAGCCGTCCGCCAGCATTCCGGCCACCGAGACGACGGAGTCGATCCGGCGTGCCGGCCCGCGCAGGATCTCCCGGCCGCGTTCGGCCAGCTGTGGCGGGCTGGGGAAAAGTCCAACCAGGGCGCCGTGGGGAAGGGACGACGGCGTGCCCAGGACCGCGAGCTGGTGCAGCGTGCTCCGGGCCGCCGCCACGGTGATTTGCTGGCCGATCATGGCCCGGATGAGGATTTCGCCCGGGTCGACGCAGCCCGGCAGCCGGATGCCGGGCACAGCGGCCACCCGGGGAGCGAGCAGCGGGTCCGCGGCCAGGGCCTGGTCAACCGCGTCCAGATCGGCATCGAGGTTGAACAGGTGCCGCACCCGGCGGCGGAGCTCCGGCAGGTCGCCGTCGTCCTCTACCTGTGCGCGCAGGTGGAGGCCGTGCCCGTCCCAGTCCACCGCGAACCAGCCATGTCCCCCGGGAAGGGCCAGGGCGCGGGCGTAATGGGCGGGCCCGGCATCCTCCACGCCGTTGACGGCGCGGGCTGCCAGAAAGGCGAAAATGCCCGGGTCAAAGCGGCCTCGGACGGCCAGTGCAACATCCATTCCGCCATCGTGCCATGACCGGGGGAGGACATGGGGTTGTAGCGTGGGGCCATGGACGCCGCTGCGCACTTGATCGAGCTCCTCGGCAGACCGGCCACGGAGGTCGCGCCGCTCCTACTGGGCGCCACCCTGTCCCACACCACGCCGGAGGGGACCGTGACGGTGCGGCTGACGGAAATGGAGGCCTATTTGGGCGCCGCCGATTCCGACGCACCCGACCCCGGATCGCACAGCTACCGGGGTCCAACGGCCCGGAATGCCGCCATGTTTGGCCCGCCCGGCCGCCTCTACGTCTACTTCACCTACGGCATGCACTATTGCGCCAATGTGGTCTGCGGCCCGGAGGGAACCGCCACCGGCGTGCTGCTGCGGGCCGGCGAGGTGCTGGAGGGCCTGGAACTGGCCCGGCTACGGCGTCCGGCGTCGCGCTCGGACAAGGACCTGGCACAAGGTCCGGCCCGGCTGGCCACGGCTCTGGGCCTGGACCGGCGGCACTACGGCATGTCGGTCCTGGGCGGCGAGCTGGCGCTCGTGTTGCCGGCATCCCCGCCGGACGCAGCCATCCGCACCGGCCCGCGCGTCGGCCTGGCCCCTCCGGGCGGTACACCGGAGTACCCCTGGCGGTTCTGGCTCGACGGCGATCCCACTGTGTCCACCTACAAGCCGGCCGTGCCCAAGCGCCGCACCCCGCCCGTGACCTCGTCCTGAACGCAGGACGCCGCTCCCCGTTGGGGACGCCATAGTGGCGCCATCCCATGTGGGGACCGGCATCCTGGATGAAGTTGGGCGTCCCGGAAGCGGGACGGAGTGAGGTTGCTAGGCCACCACGGAGGACCGCTGCCGCACCAAGCCGGTGGCGAGGCGGTCCAGCAGCCGGGTGTGCACCAGCGGCCACTCGTCCGTGAGGATCGAGAAGACGCTGGTATCGGTCCGGGTGCCGTCCGGGGCCAGCCGGTAGCCGCGGAGCACACCCTCGTGGGTGGCGCCCAGCTTCAGGATGGCGTTGGCGCTGCGGACGTTGCGGACGTCGCAGCGCAGGGTGATGCGGTGGACGCGCAACTGCTCAAACGCAAAGTTCATCAGCAGGTGTTTGGAAGCGGCATTGACCTGGGTGCCCCAGAACTGGCGGCCAAAGAAAGTCATGCCGATTTCCACCCGGCTTTGGTCCGGCGCGTAGTCATAAAGGCTGGTGGTTCCCATCAGGGCACCGGTTTCATCGTCCAGCACCGCGAAGGGCACGGTGGACGGATCCATGATGCGGGCGGCAAACAGGCGCTCCAATGCGCGTTTGCTCACCGGCTGCGGGGAGGCCATTCCGGCCCACAGTTCGGAGTCGATAAAGCCAAAGAGCTCGCCCGCGTGGCGGCGCCGCAGTGGCACAAGCCGGACACCGTGTCCGGAGAGGGAGATGTTGTGTTGCACTGAGATATCTAAGCACCTCTTTGGGCCTTCTGAAACCATTTTTTGGCCCAGCGGAAAATGAATTTTTGGTGACATCGGCCACCGGTCCATTTTCGCCATTCGGCGGTGGGCCGCGCAGTGCCGGGGCACGGTGGCGTGCAGCGGTTTCCGCACCCGCCGGGCACCCCGTTGGCGCCGGGTAATCTGGGGGAGTGAATCCTGAATCCGCCACCCAAAACACCGCGCCCGCCGAGAGCATCGAGGCCATGCTGACCCGCCTGTGCGAGATCGTGCAGGACTACCCGGAGCCCGGCATTTCCTTCAAGGACCTGACTCCGGTGTTCGCGGACGGCCAGGCGCTCAAGGCCGTGGTCCAGGCGCTGGTGGAGCCGTTTGCCGGCCAGTTCGACGCCGTGGCCGGCGTGGAGGCGCGCGGATTCCTGCTCGCCGCTGCCGCCGCCTACGCCACAGGCAAGGGCGTCATCACCGTGCGCAAGGCCGGGAAGCTGCCCCGGGCCGTGTTCACCGAGAAGTACGCGCTGGAATACGGCGAGGCCGCGCTCGAACTGCACCAGGGCGACGTTCCCGCCGGCAGCCGTGTGTTGATCCTCGACGACGTCCTGGCCACCGGCGGCACGCTGGCCGCCGCGCGCCGGCTCTTTGAGCGCTCCGGAGTCCAGATCGCCGGCGTCGGCGTGGTCCTGGAGCTGGAGGCGCTGGCAGGCCGGGCGGCGCTGGAGGGCGTCGAGGTCCACTCGCTGCAGCTCGTCTAGCCGCCGGCGGCCCCGGGCGCCCCGCACACAGGGTGGGCCGCGGGGCATCCCGCCACGGCCCGGTCAGCCGCGGGCGTAACGCCGTTGGGTTTCAGTTCACCCAAATGGCTATAGAATGGACGGTCTGACTTTTGCGAAGGGACCGTAAGTAATGCATGATGCTGAACTCGCCCACGAACGCGACTATGTAGCTGGTTTGTACCACCGTCTGGATGAGCTGCGCGATGAAAAGACGCACCAGCTTGAGGAGGTGCGCCGTACGACGTCGATGGGGTCCCACCAGAACCGCTCCGAGCGTGATGCCTTTGCCACGCTCTACGAGGACCGTTTGGCGCAGCTGAATGCCGTGGATGACCGGTTGGCGTTTGGCCGGCTGGACCTGGACTCCGGGGAGCAGCGCTACATTGGCCGCATCGGGTTGTCCACGGATGACCTGCAGCAGCTGATGGTCGACTGGCGGGCACCGGAGGCCGGCACCTTCTACCAGGCCACGGCCTTTGAACGCCAGGGCGTGCGCCGCCGCCGCCACCTGATCCTGCAGGGCCGCAACGTCAAGGCCATCGAGGATGACGTCTTGGACTCCGCCATGCTGGCCGAGTCCGAGACCCTCCAGGGCGAGGGCGCGCTGCTGGCCGCCCTGAACTCCAAGCGCACCGGCCGGATGAGCGACATCGTCGGCACCATCCAGGCCGAGCAGGACCGCATCATCCGTTCGCCCCTCAGTGGCGCACTGGTGGTCCAAGGCGGACCCGGCACAGGCAAGACGGCGGTGGCGCTGCACCGCGCCGCCTACCTGCTCTACACGCACCGCGACCGGCTCAAGTCCGCCGGCGTGCTGCTGGTGGGCCCCTCGAGCGCCTTCATGAAGTACATCGAGCGCGTGCTGCCCTCGCTGGGCGAGACCGGCGTGGTCATGGCCAGCATGGGCCGGCTCATGCCCGGCATCGCGGCGTCGGCGGACGAGGATCCGGCGGTGGCAGAGGTCAAGGGCCGCCTGGTCATGGCCGATGTCATCCGCAACGCCGTCACCAACCGCCAGCGCATCCCCGCCTCGGACATGAAGCTCAACGTGGAGGGCACCAACCTGGTGCTCACCGTGCGGCAGGTGCGCCGGGCCCGGGACAAGGCCCGCGCCACCGGCAAGACCCACAACGAGGCCCGCGGCACGTTCGTGAAGATCCTGCTCCGCGAACTGACGGACCAACTGCGCGAGCACATCGAAGCCTCCGGCGCCGGCAACACCGCCGACCGCTCCTACCTCTCCGAGGACGTGCGCCAATCGCGCGACGTCCGTGTGGCACTGAACCTGTGCTGGATGCCGCTCTCGGCCAAGAAGCTGGTGTCGGAGCTGTTCGCCAAGGACCACATCCTGGCGTACTCCACCCCGATGCTCTCCGACGCCGACCGTGCACTGCTGCGCCGGCCAGTGGCCGCGGCGTGGACCGAATCCGACGTTCCGCTGCTCGACGAGGCGGCCGAGCTCCTGGGCGAGCTGGATGCCACGGGTGGCCGCGACGAGGCCGCCCACGACGCCGCGCACAAGCGCGACATCGAGAATGCCAAGCGCGCGATCGACAACATGACGGCCCTGATGGCCGATTCCGGCGTCGACGGCGTGCTCACCGCCGAGGAACTGGTGGACCACAACGAGGTCCGCGACAACTCAATGACCAGCGCCGAGCGCGCCATGGGCGACCGCAGCTGGGCCTACGGGCACATCGTGGTGGACGAGGCGCAGGAGCTCTCGCCCATGCAGTGGCGCCTGCTGGTGCGCCGCTGCCCGGTGAAGTCCTTCACGATCGTCGGGGACATCGCCCAGACCAGCTCGGCCTCGGGCGCCACCTCCTGGCAGCAGGCCCTCTCGCCCTTCATGGGCGACCGCTGGGCGCTGGAGGAGCTGACAGTGAACTACCGCACGCCGTCGCAGATTGCCGAGGCCGCCGTGCGCATGGCCAATGCCGCCGGTGCCGTTGTGTCCGCGCCCAAGGCGGTCCGCGAGGGCCGCTGGGGTCCGGTTATTGACCGTGTTGGCGCCCCGGAGATGCTCCAGACGTTGGTGCGGGTGCTGCCCGAGGAATTGGCGGCGCTCGACGGTGGCCTGCTCGCCATCATCACCACCCACAGCCAGGTGGCGGCAACTGCCGCAGCGGTCAGGGCCGTGTACGGCCGGCGTGTGGGCCATGGCGCCGGTTCGCTGGAGCAGGACATCGTGGTGATGGACCCGCACGAGGCCAAGGGCCTGGAGTTCGACGGCGTCGTGATCCTTGAGCCCTCGGCCCTGCTGCATGCCGCGTCCGGCCGGGTGGGGGACCTGTACGTGTCCATGACCCGACCCACCCAGCGCCTGCGCCTGATCACCTCGACCGCGCTGCCGGCCGGGATCGAGGCCTAGCTTCTCTGGAACGACGACGGCGTCTGGGCCCTGCATCGGGGCTCAGGCGCCGTCGCCGTAAGGGATTTTCCGCCGTGGGCTGGTAGTTTTGAAGGCGTGTCAGCGCATACAGAAATCACAGCCCAAACGAACGATCCCAGCTTTGCCAACATCTGGCAGGAACTGAAGTGGCGCGGCCTGGTCCAGGTCTCCACGGACGAGGCCGAGCTGGAAAAGCTGCTCGCCGGGGATCCGATCACCTATTACTGTGGTTTTGATCCGACGGCGCCGAGCCTGCACCTGGGGAACCTGGTCCAGTTGCTGACCATGCGCCGCCTCCAGCTGGCTGGCCACAAGCCGCTGGGCCTGGTGGGCGGCTCCACCGGTTTGGTGGGCGATCCCCGCCCCACTGCCGAGCGCACCATGAACACCAAGGAAACGGTGTCCGAGTGGGTGGGCTACCTGCAGGGCCAGGTGCAGCGCTTCCTCTCCTTCGACGGCGAGAACGCCGCACGCATGGTGAACAACCTGGACTGGACCGCTCCGATGAGCGCCATCGACTTCCTCCGCGACATCGGCAAGTACTACCGCGTGGGCACCATGATCAAGAAGGACATCGTCGCCTCGCGGCTGAACTCCGACGAGGGCATCAGCTACGCCGAGTTCAGCTACCAGATCCTGCAGGGCATGGACTACCTGGAGCTGTTCCGCTCCTACGACTGCGTCCTGCAGCAGGGCGGCTCGGACCAGTGGGGCAACCTGACCAGCGGCACGGAGCTGATCCGCAAGGTGGAGGGCAAGAGCGTCCACGCCCTGGGCACCCCGCTGATCACCAACTCCGACGGCACCAAGTTCGGCAAGAGCGAGGGCAACGCCATCTGGCTCGACGCCGCCATGTGCAGCCCGTTCGAGATGTACCAGTTCTGGCTCAACACCACCGACGCCGATGCGGTGGACCGGTTGAAGGTCTTCACCTTCCTCAGCCGGGCCGAGATCGAGGAGCAGGCTGCCGCGGTGGCCGAGCGCCCGCAGGCCCGCCAGGCCCAGCGCACGCTGGCATTCCTGGTCACCTCGCTGGTGCACGGCGAAGAGGCAGCACAGAAGGTCATCGACGCCTCCGCGGCGCTGTTCGGCCAGGGTGACCTCGCCGGACTGGACGCAACCACGCTGGAGTCGGCCACGCGCGAGCTGCCTCGGGCCAGCGTGTCCGCCGATGCCATGGGCATTGTCGACCTGCTGGTTGCCTCGGGTCTGTCAGCGAGCAACTCCGCGGCCCGCCGCACCATCGGCGAGGGCGGGGCATACGTGAACAATGCCAAGATCACCGACCCCGACACCGTCATTGCCGGCTCCGAGCTGCTGGCCGGCAAGTACCTGTTGATGCGCCGCGGCAAGCGGACGTTGGCCATGGTGGAAGTTGCCGGCTGATATTTCCTTTTCCCCTTAATGGGGGAGTGCACCGATGCCCGGGCGGCGCGATTTGCGCCCACCCGGGCATCGGTGTATTGTTTTCTGAGTCGCCTGCAGGGCTGGCCGCCGGATCCAAGGATCGGGTGCCGAATGCGGCGGTGACAAACTTCCAAAAAATCCCCGGAAGGGTGCGGTTTTGTCGTCCGACAAACCCCCTGAACGGGTGGCGGATGGGACTCAGATGAATTTGATGTGACGAGCGGCATAATATTCCGATTCGACAAATCATTTCAAATGAAATAAGCTCTAAATATCGCAGCGACTGAAAAGCTGAAGCAAAATAAATGCTGAGCAAAGTAACTCGAATGTGT